>NZ_CP147717.1:1712500-6512500 GCF_011516625.5 Bradyrhizobium sp. 2S1
GCAGCGTAGCACGTCCTTCATCGCCTCTCAGCGCCAAGGCATCCACCGAACACCCTTAAGGCACTTGATTGCTCTCATTATCAATGTCCACACACTCGGCAGAATGTTGTCTGTGTAACCGCCACTTAAGGCGCGCATCCTCGATGAATGCGATTGCACAGCCGGACATTGACTAGAAAGACCAGCTTGCTTCGTAAGATCGGCCCGATAGCGAGGCGGTCAAGCTTCGCTAAAAAGATCGTTTTACAACTCGCTCACCCCACTCATCCTGCGATGCGTGAGCGCCGAAAACGATCTGGAGATTATGAATGGTACCCGCGAATTACTCCGCAGATCCAAACTCGGATCGATCTCCTCTTTACGATGTCAGAAAACACGCACGTCACCGTCCATCCGGACCAATGAGTGCGAAGTGATGTTTCGCGGACGATTTGAACAGAGCTTCTTGAACAAGGCGCATTCTCGAGCTTCAATTCCATCTGGTGGAGCCAGACGGGATCGAACCGACGACCTCATGCTTGCAAAGCACGCGCTCTCCCAGCTGAGCTATGGCCCCGTACCAGAAGACGAATGCTCCGCACTCGATCAAAATGGTGGGCCTGGGAAGACTTGAACTTCCGACCTCACGCTTATCAAGCGCGCGCTCTAACCAACTGAGCTACAAGCCCCTAACACGAGAGGCATGCCGCGCGCAACCGACTCGCGCCGATGCATCGCTCAAGCGATCAGCCCCTGGCGCATGTTCGTCCGCGAAGAAAGAGAAACGAAGACGGCGAAATCCCGCCAATGGAGCTCAACAATCCTGAAACTGTTGGCCCCTGAATGTTTCTAAAACGATCCGATAGAGCGCGTGAGCGATCTGAAGGATCATCCTTAGAAAGGAGGTGATCCAGCCGCAGGTTCCCCTACGGCTACCTTGTTACGACTTCACCCCAGTCGCTGACCCTACCGTGGCCGGCTGCCTCCCTTGCGGGTTAGCGCACCGTCTTCAGGTAAAACCAACTCCCATGGTGTGACGGGCGGTGTGTACAAGGCCCGGGAACGTATTCACCGTGGCGTGCTGATCCACGATTACTAGCGATTCCAACTTCATGGGCTCGAGTTGCAGAGCCCAATCCGAACTGAGACGGCTTTTTGAGATTTGCGAAGGGTCGCCCCTTAGCATCCCATTGTCACCGCCATTGTAGCACGTGTGTAGCCCAGCCCGTAAGGGCCATGAGGACTTGACGTCATCCCCACCTTCCTCGCGGCTTATCACCGGCAGTCTCCTTAGAGTGCTCAACTAAATGGTAGCAACTAAGGACGGGGGTTGCGCTCGTTGCGGGACTTAACCCAACATCTCACGACACGAGCTGACGACAGCCATGCAGCACCTGTCTCCGGTCCAGCCGAACTGAAGAACTCCATCTCTGGAGTCCGCGACCGGGATGTCAAGGGCTGGTAAGGTTCTGCGCGTTGCGTCGAATTAAACCACATGCTCCACCGCTTGTGCGGGCCCCCGTCAATTCCTTTGAGTTTTAATCTTGCGACCGTACTCCCCAGGCGGAATGCTTAAAGCGTTAGCTGCGCCACTAGTGAGTAAACCCACTAACGGCTGGCATTCATCGTTTACGGCGTGGACTACCAGGGTATCTAATCCTGTTTGCTCCCCACGCTTTCGTGCCTCAGCGTCAGTATCGGGCCAGTGAGCCGCCTTCGCCACTGGTGTTCTTGCGAATATCTACGAATTTCACCTCTACACTCGCAGTTCCACTCACCTCTCCCGAACTCAAGATCTTCAGTATCAAAGGCAGTTCTGGAGTTGAGCTCCAGGATTTCACCCCTGACTTAAAGACCCGCCTACGCACCCTTTACGCCCAGTGATTCCGAGCAACGCTAGCCCCCTTCGTATTACCGCGGCTGCTGGCACGAAGTTAGCCGGGGCTTATTCTTGCGGTACCGTCATTATCTTCCCGCACAAAAGAGCTTTACAACCCTAGGGCCTTCATCACTCACGCGGCATGGCTGGATCAGGCTTGCGCCCATTGTCCAATATTCCCCACTGCTGCCTCCCGTAGGAGTTTGGGCCGTGTCTCAGTCCCAATGTGGCTGATCATCCTCTCAGACCAGCTACTGATCGTCGCCTTGGTGAGCCATTACCTCACCAACTAGCTAATCAGACGCGGGCCGATCTTTCGGCGATAAATCTTTCCCCGTAAGGGCTTATCCGGTATTAGCACAAGTTTCCCTGTGTTGTTCCGAACCAAAAGGTACGTTCCCACGCGTTACTCACCCGTCTGCCGCTGACATATTGCTATGCCCGCCCGACTTGCATGTGTTAAGCCTGCCGCCAGCGTTCGCTCTGAGCCAGGATCAAACTCTCAAGTTGGACTTGAAACCTTGAACCGGCTGATCACAACGTTTGACGAGGTCCCACCATTCTTCGCCGACCGAAGTCGACGAGTTGTCCGCGATTCACATCGCTGACAACGATGGCGTAACCTTTAAAACGTGTACCGCCGAAGTCTTTCGTCCACCCTCAGAACGTCAAAAGCCGAAGCCTTCAAGTATTCCGAGGGACGCAAGGACTCCGCCGTCCACGTTTCTCTTTCTTCATCTTTACTTGTCAAACAGCCCGGGATCCGACGACCCCACACCCTAGAGGGCGGTTCTACCCTTCAGCAATCGATGGTAAACCCCAACCGACTTATGTCGGCTGTCGTGTCACTCATCGAAGTGAGGAGCATAAAGGGCGCGAATGCTTGCCTTGGCCGGTGGGCCAATGCAGCGCCGCGCTCAGTGGGTGTCTTATAGGCCCGCCCCTTCGGACCTGTCAACACTCATCGTCAAGAAATCGTCGCATGACGACAAACTTTTTTCAGGGGCGGAAAAGTCCCTGATATTTGGGGACCTTGCGCCGCACTTGAGCCACAATCCTGCGACGTTCTGGCTATAAGGTATGCATTGAACCGCTCGAAACCTGTGGGGGCTCGGGTGGTTTTTTCGGGGGACCAGGCGATTTTCTCCAAGAACCCGTCGCCTCTTTCCCTACACGGCCGAGCAACATCGAGAGATCTGCACACCATTGACGTTCGAGATCGCGGCTAGCTAATGGCCATCGGCTTCTCGGCTTCGATGCGTGTGGCTCGCCACACTGCCGGAATTCCTCGTCGAGGAATCGAGGTGGGAACAGGGACGAGCAGAGGTCGATCGCAGTTGCTGGAATTTGGGGGGATACAGGGTTGAGCCAACGGGCGTCACGCGGAAGCGGCATTGGGCGCGAGACCGGGATGATCGATCTCGGTCACGAGCCGCCGCTTTCAGTCGACGGCACCGAGGCTGCGGTGATCGATCGCCGCCGTGTCTCCGTTCAATGGTTCAGCGGCACCATTCTGACTGGTCTATGTGGCGCGGCCCTGATCGGCGGCGCCGTTTTTGCGTCGCTCGACGGCGAAATGACTTTTGCCAAGGTGCCGGAGCGCGTCGAAGGCGCGCTGCGCGGCGCGTTCACTGGCAATGATCGCGTCGTCAGCGTGCACAAGGGCGACCGCCTGCCGCCACCCAGCGAATCTTCCGCATCCCGCAGCCTAGTGCGCGTATCGACCGTAACCCGCGTCGGCAATCGCGACGTGATGCGGGTGCGGCCGTTCATCCGCATTTCCGGCAATCTCTCGATGACCACAAGCGATTTGTCGGCAAAAATACCTGCGTTCAACGCGCAACGTCTTCTGACCGATGTCGGCTCCGACACGCCGGCGGCGACCGAGGATCCGAATGCGGCGGCCGAGCCCGACGCCGAGGTCTCTTTCGTCACCAAGGATCTGGCATCCGTGCTGCCGAAGGCGAAGCTCGCCGCCGTCGTCGCGCTCGATGACATCCTGATGCGGGTCCGCGACGCCGCCAATTGGCGCGGCTCCGGCAACTCAGTGCGCTACGCCTCACTCGCCAATGCCGCGGCCGACGCGACCGGCGCCGGGCCCGATATGAGGCTGGCCTACGCCGCCGAGGGCAACGCCCCCGATCCCTATGCGGGCTTCGAGACCCGTGTAGTGCCGGAGAACGTCACCCTGCTGCCGAAGACCAAGGAGCAGGTTACCGGCGGCAATCCGATCGGTGAACGGGTTCACCTCGTCAAGAAGGGCGACAGCATCACCTCGATCCTGCGCGATCAGGGCGCAACGGCGGACGAGGCGAAGGCGATTGCCGCTACGCTCGGCCCGCGCGGCCGCGACGGCGGCCTGAAGGAAGGCCAGAAGGTGCGAATCCTGATGGCGCCGGCAACTCCCGGACCGAATGTCAGGCTGCAGCCCTATCGCGTCATCGTCGCCAACGAATCCGCCGTCGAGGCCGTCGCCGCGCTGTCCGATATCGGCAAATACGTCGCCGTCGACGTGCAGAGCATGAACACCACGACCGATACCGCCGACAATTCCAGCGACGATGACGAGGATGATGGCAGCGGCGTGCGGCTCTATCAGAGCATTTACGAGACCGCGCTGCGCAACAAGGTGCCGCCGACCGTGATCGACGACATGGTCAAGATCTACTCCTACGACGTCGATTTCCAGCGCAAGGTACAGCCCGGCGATTCCTTCGACGTGTACTATGCCGGCGAGGACGAGGGCGTCACCAGCACCGAAAAGACCGAAGTGCTCTACGCCGCGCTGACCGTGGGCGGCGAAACCAAGAAGTACTACCGCTTCCAGAGCTCCGACGACGGCGTCGTCGACTACTACGACGAGACCGGCAAGAGCGCGAAGAAGTTCCTCGTGCGCAAGCCGGTCAACACCGCGATCATGCGTTCGGGCTTCGGCGGCCGCCGCCATCCGATCCTCGGTTACGTGAGAATGCACACCGGGGTCGACTGGGCCACCGCCTACGGCACGCCGATCTTCGCTTCCGGCAACGGCGTGCTCGAAAAGGTCGGGTACGAGGGCGGTTACGGCAAATATATCCGCATGAAGCACTCCAACGGCTACGAGACGGGCTATGGCCATATGTCGGCCTTCGCCAAGGGCATGGAGGCCGGCAAGAAGGTGCGGCAGGGCCAAGTGATCGGCTTCGTCGGTTCGACCGGCGCATCGACCGGCCCCCACGTCCATTACGAAATCCTGGTCAACGGCCGATTTGTCGATCCGCTGCGCGTGAAACTGCCGCGCGGCCGCTCGCTCGAAGGCCCGATGCTGGCGAATTTCGAGAAGGAACGCGACCGGATCGAAGCCCAGATGTCGAGCCGCGGCAGCGCCCGCATCGTCTCGGACGCCACCAGCTCGACGTCGCAGACGCGCTCCACCAACCGCTGATGATGCAAGAGGCCGGCCCGTCCGGCCGCGCAGATCCTACGAAACGCTGTAGGCGCAGATCAGATACGATGCCGTTTCCAGGCCGTCACGCCGCCAGTTTCGTTAAATTTCGCGCCGCAAGATGGGAACCCGAACGGCGATCATCCAGTTGATTCGTCAGTGAAACCTCCAATGGAGGGTGTCATGGAGAACTGGACGAACGCAAAACTGTGTGACGTCGCAAACCTGATCCTCGGCGCGATTCTCTTCCTGTCGCCGTGGCTGTTCAAGTTCGACGCCGGAACGGTTTCCACCAACGCCCACATCGTCGGCCTCGCGATGGCGATCCTTGCGATCGCCGCGCTCGCGGCATTCGCGGTCTGGGAGGAGTGGCTGAACCTCATCGTCGGGTGTTGGGCGCTGGTCTCGCCCTGGGTCCTGGGTTTCCAGGGAATGACCACCGCGACGACCGTGCACGTGGTGATCGGCATCGCCGTCGCAGTCCTTGCGGCGATCGAGCTCTGGGTAATGTCCCAGCATCCGCCTCGGCTCACAACGCACAGCTGAGCCTTGAACTGATGCGTCCAACCCGCCGGCGCGGATCGCCGGCGGACAGGGGTTCGGTTGTGCTCAACGAAGATAGCACAAGGATCTGCGCCATGACCCCGCTCACGCGCGACGACGTGCTGAAGGCCGTCGGCCACGCCGACGACGTCACGATTGCCAGGATCATTGCATCGGGAGCAACCGTCACCGAGCTTGCCGAGGCGCAGGCCTGGCTTGCCAACGACGAGCCGCTGATCAATGCCGGCAGGCCATTGGCCACGGGCCGCGCCCGCGAGCTGGTCGACATCCTGTCCGAGCTCGAGCCCGCCGAGGACGACGAGCCCGGCGGCCCGTCGCCGCCGATCGTCCCGCAGGAGTGATTCGCAAACCAAATCCTCCCCGCGATCTGCGGGGAGGATTTTTTATTGTTGAGCCGTCAGTTCAGCTTGCGCTTCGAGACCGGGGCCTCGAACTGCACGATCTCGGCGGTTTTGGGCACCTGGCCGTTGAAGGTCAGCACGTTGCCCTTCTCCGAAATCTTGACGTGATCGCCGTCCTTGACCTCGCCGGCGAGGATCATTTCGGCCAGCGGGTCCTGCACGCTGCGCTGGATCACCCGCTTCAACGGACGGGCACCGTAAGCCGGATTCCAGCCCTTCTCGGCGAGCCAATCCCGCGCCTTCGGATCGAGCGTGAGCTCGATCTTGCGATCCTCGAGCAGCTTGCGCAGCCGCGCGAACTGGATCTCGACGATGCGGCCCATCTCGCTCTTCTGCAGGCGGTGGAACAGGATGATCTCGTCGATGCGGTTCAGGAATTCCGGCCTGAAATGCGCCCGCACCACGCCCATCACCTGATCGCGAACTGCCGCGGTGTCCTCGCCTTCGGGCTGATTCACCAAAAACTCCGAACCGAGGTTCGAGGTCATGATGATCAGCGTGTTGCGGAAGTCGACGGTGCGGCCCTGACCATCGGTCAGCCGGCCGTCATCGAGCACCTGCAACAGCACGTTGAAGACGTCGGGATGCGCCTTCTCGATCTCGTCGAACAGCACGACCTGGTAGGGCCGGCGCCGCACGGCTTCGGTCAGGGCACCGCCCTCGTCGTAGCCGACATAGCCGGGAGGCGCACCGATCAGCCGCGAGACCGAGTGCTTCTCCATGAACTCGGACATGTCGAGGCGGACCATCGCGGTCTCGTCATTGAACAGGTCAGCGGCGAGCGCCTTGGTCAGCTCGGTCTTGCCGACACCGGTGGGGCCCAAGAACATGAACGAGCCGGTCGGCCGGTTCGGGTCCTGCAGGCCTGCGCGGGCACGGCGCACGGCGGTTGCCACCGCACGCACCGCTTCGGCCTGGCCGAAGACGCGCTTGGCGAGCGAGTCCTCCATTTTCAGGAGCTTGTCCTTTTCGCCCTCGAGCATCTTGTCAACCGGCACGCCGGTCCAGCGCGAGACGACCTGCGCGATGTGGTTAGCGGTAACCGCCTCCTCCATCATCTCGCCGCCGTTCGGGTTGCTGCTTTCGGCTGCCTCGATGTCGGCGAGCTTCTTCTCCAGCGCGGGAATCCGGCCATAGGCCAGCTCGCCCGCCTTCTGGAATTCGCCACGACGCTGTGCATTGGCAAGCTCGACGCGGAGTGCGTCGAGTTCGCTTTTCAGCTTCTGGGCATTGGAGAGCTTGTTCTTCTCCGCGCTCCAGCGTGCCGTCAGCGCCACCGACCTCTCCTCGAGCCCGGCGAGTTCCTTCTCCAGCGTCTGCAGGCGGCTTTTCGAGCCGGCATCGTTCTCCTTCTTCAACGCCTCCTGCTCGATCTTGAGCCGGATGATGTCGCGATCCAGCGAATCGAGCTCTTCGGGCTTGGAATCGACCTGCATCTTCAGCCGCGCCGCCGCCTCGTCCATCAGATCGATGGCCTTGTCGGGGAGGAAACGGTCGGTGATGTAGCGGTTCGACAGCGTGGTCGCGGCCACCAACGCGGTGTCGGTGATGCGCACGCCATGATGCTGCTCGTATTTGTCCTTCAGGCCGCGCAGGATCGAGATGGTGTCCTCGACCGTCGGCTCGCTGACATAGATCGGCTGGAACCGGCGGGCCAGCGCGGCATCCTTCTCGACATGCTTGCGGTACTCGTCGAGCGTGGTCGCACCGATACAGTGCAGCTCGCCGCGCGCGAGCGCAGGCTTCAGCAGGTTGGACGCGTCCATCGCGCCGTCGGCCTTGCCGGCGCCGATCAGCGTGTGCATCTCGTCGATGAACAGGATGATGCCGCCCTCGGCGGTCGAGACCTCCTGCAGGACGGATTTCAGCCGCTCCTCGAACTCGCCGCGATATTTCGCGCCGGCGATCAGGGCGCCCATGTCGAGCGACAGCAGCTTCTTGTCCTTGAGGCTCTCCGGCACGTCGCCGTTGAGGATGCGCAGCGCCAGGCCCTCGACGATCGCGGTCTTGCCGACGCCGGGCTCACCGATCAGGACGGGATTGTTCTTGGTTCGCCGCGACAGCACCTGGATGGTACGACGGATCTCCTCGTCACGGCCGATCACCGGGTCGAGCTTGCCGTCGCGCGCCGCCTGGGTCAGGTCGCGGGTATATTTCTTCAGCGCGTCATAGGCGTTTTCGGCGGTCGCGCTGTCGGCGGTGCGGCCCTTGCGCAGCGCTTCGATCGCCGCGTTCAGGTTCTGCGCCGTGACGCCGCCCTTGCTCAGGATGGAGGCGGCCTCGCTGCCTTTCTCGAGCGTGAGCCCGAGCAGCAGCCGCTCGACGGTGACAAAGCTATCGCCGGCCTTTTCGGCGGCCTTTTCCGCAGCGTCGAAGGCACGCGCCAGCTCCGGGGACAGGTAGACCTGCCCGGCACCGTTGCCCGAGACCTTCGGCAGCTTGTTCAGCGCCTCTTCGGTCGTCTTCAGGATCGCTCTGGAATTGCCGCCTGCACGGTCGATCAGACCTCCGGCCAGCCCCTCATTGTCGTCCAGCAGCACCTTCAACAGATGCAACGGCGAGAACTGCTGGTGACCGTCGCGCATTGCGAGCGATTGGGCAGACTGGATGAATCCGCGCGAGCGCTCGGTGTACTTCTCAATGTTCATTCGTTTTCCCTCGGCCTGCCATCGTCACCCATTCAGGCATGACAACAGCATCTTCATTGGGGTTCCGCGGGCCGCGTTGATGTTCCTCAACCAGCCTCTGGTCGTCGCCATCATTTTTCAGGCTTGCCGCAGATGTGGGCACTTGGTTCCAAAACGGAAGAGCCACAGCTTGCGATTTCACCCGATCGAGCTCAGCGCCGCACGATGGCGACAAGGTAGCGGCAGGGCTGAGCAGTTTCGTTACGGAAGACGATGTCCGATGGCGGGCCGAGCTCGACACGGTCACCCGCGGCGAGCTCGTGGCGGACCGCCCCTTCCATCAGGGTGAGGCGGCCGCTGATCACCCAGACCACCTGGCGGACCAGGTGATAGGCGCTGGCGGGGAAGCCGGCTTCCTGCCGGGCCGGCAGCTCGATCTCCACCAGTTCCAGCGGATTGGCCGGATGCAGGAACACCTGCCGCCGCAGATAGGCCGCCTTCGGATCGCGCCACACGGGCTGATCCTTGGCCCGCTGCAGGCGGGAACCGTCTGAAGCAACCTCAAACAGCGCGGCCATGGTCAGGCCATAGGCCGTGGCGATCCGCGACAGCGTCGCCGCCGTCGGGCTTGCCTCCGCCCGCTCGATCTTGCTCAGCATGGCCTTGGACACGCCTGCCCGGCCAGCGAGTTCCGCCAGCGACCAGCCGCGGCCCTCCCGCTCGGCGCGAACCCGCCGCCCGAGAGCATCATCGGCCTTGTCCTCTATAATTGACATGTTGTCTTATATAGTGGACAACCGGGGTTGTTCAAGAGGCCCGTCGAGGAACTGCTGATGATCATCCGCCCCGCCACCGAGCAGGACATTCCTGCGATCACCGCGATCTTCAACGAGGCGGTCGCCAACTCGAACGCGATCTGGACCGAGAAGCGGGATACCGACGCCGAGCGGCTGGCCTGGATGAGGGCGCGGCAGGCGTTGGGTTATCCGGTGCTGGTGGCCGTCGAGGGGACGACGGTGCTCGGCTACGGCACGTTCGGCGATTTCCGGGCCTTTCCCGGCTATCGCTACAGCGTCGAACACAGCATCTATATCCACGCCGATCATCGCGGCCGCGGCCTTGGCCGCGTCATCATCGACGAGCTCGTCGCCGCTGCGATGGCGCTCGGCAAGCACGTCATGATCGCCGGCATCGACGGCGGCAATCAGCCCTCGCTGCGGCTGCATGCGCAGGCCGGCTTCGTCGAGGTTGCCCGGATGCCGGAGGTCGGGCGCAAGTTCGGCCGCTGGCTCGATCTGGTGTTCATGCAGCGCGTGCTGGATGAGGCCGGCGCGGCGCGGCCTGACTAGAGCATTTTCCGATCACGTTGCGTCGTAACCAGCCGCGACGAGATAATTTTGGCATTCCTCGGGTGAGAAGCGCTTGAGAGCGTTGGCGATTGCTTGCCAGAGATCGGGCATGGTGCGCGCTGCGGCGGCCCGCAACAGGGCTTTCAGTTTAGAGAAGGCCATTTCGATCGGGTTGAAGTCTGGACTGTAGGGCGGAAGATAGAGCAGGCTTGCTCCGACCGCCCGGATGGCCTCTCGAACGCCATGGACCTTGTGAGCGGGCAAGTTGTCCATGATAACGGTATCGCCCGGCCGCAGCGATGGGGCGAGCAATTGCTCGACGTAGGCCAGGAAAGCGTCGCCATCCATTGGACCGTCCAGAACAAGCGGCGCGATCAGACCGTCGGAGCGCAATCCAGCGGTGAATGTCGTCGTCTTCCAATGTCCGTGTGGGATAGCTGCACGACATCGCTCGCCGCGTGGCGAGCGGCCGTAAAGCCGCGCCATTTTGGTGTTGGCGCTGGTTTCGTCGATGAAGACGAGACGCTCAGGGTCAAGATCGATTTGCCCTTCGAACCACTCCTCACGCGCGGCATTTATATCGCCGCGCCGTTGCTCGGCGGCGTGCGCTGTCTTTTTTTAAGTGTGATCTTTCTGCGCTGGAAAAAACGCCAGAGCGACGCGATGCCAGTCGATATTCCACGACGTTTCAACAGTTCTCGCAACTCGGCGAGCGTGATATCCGGCTTCGCTGTCACTGCCTCCAGAATCAATTGCGAATGCGCTTCGATGCGCTGCGATTTGCGGTCACCGCCCTGGCGTTTAGCCCGTCCTATTCGTGAGAGTGCGTTTTTTTAGTCCGATTGATGTGGCCGCACATCTGCTCTGACGAGGCGCGCGGGATTGCCTTCGGCTTTTCACCGCCTGACGACCGGTACTTTGCAACGCGCTTGAGGTGTAGGTTGGGCGAACGGGGGGCGGACGCCCCGCCGGTCAAGGACCGAGCGGCAGCAGCGCGCTTGGCAAGCCGCGGATCAGGTCGGCTTCGGGACATGCCGCGGCAAACGCAAGGCGAATGCGGCTCGTGGTCTCGACGACACGGGCAGCGAGTTTCAAGAGACGAAGACGCAGCGTCGCGAACTCGGCTGTGGCCAATTCCCGGGCTTTGGGAATCGCGTCGCGCACGGTCAGCATCAGCCAATAAGCGGCGGTGTGGAGAACGAGGCGGACTTGATTGGCGAGCGCCGAACGGCAGCTGGTGCGATCGGAGGCGAGCTGTGTCTTATGCAGCTTGATCAGATTCTCGGCTTGGCCGCGCGCGCAATACAGGCTGTCGTAGATCCACTCGGCCGAGCCGACATCGAGGCTGGTGACGACGAAACGGATGTCGAGGCCGAGCATCGTCGCCTCAATACGGGCGACGGTACGCCGTTCGCGATCCCAGGACTTGGCCTTGTGGCGCGTCTCGGTATAGCCACGCAGAACCGGCAGGTTCTCGATGGCGCGTCGCGTGCGGATGTCGTCGGCGGCCTCGTCGAGTTTTCTGGCGAGCGGCTTGGTGCCGGACAGACCGAAGATGTAGTCGATGCCGTTGGTCTCGCACCACGCCATTGCCTCCGGCCGGGCATAGTGCCCGTCGCCACGGAACGTAATTCGCGTGTTGTGCCACCGCGTCCGGATATGCCGTATCAGGCGGCGCAGGTGGGCCCGCACCTCGACGCCGCCCGGCGTCTTGCCGGGCCGCAGCACGACCGCCACGGGCCGGCTCTTCTCCGTGTCGTAGACGTGGATCGGCAGGAAGCAGCGTTCGTCATAATGAGCGTTGAACAGCGAGAGCTGCTGATGGCCGTGGACGACATCGCAGGTATCATCGATGTCGAGCGTGACGGATGCCGGCTCGCGCGGGTAGCTATCCATCCATGCGTCGACCAAAGTGTAGGTCAGTCGGATCACGTCGCGCAGGCGCGGAGCATTCTCCAGCCGCGACAGCGTCGGTTGGGAACACAGATCGCGACCCGTGTCCGGCAGCCGTCCGCAGGCCAGCTTGAATGCGGGATCGGACCGCAGATGATCGAGGTCGTCGGCGTCCTCGTAGCCGCAGCAGATCGCGAACATGCGCGCGCGGAACATATCGACAAGGCTGTGCACGACCCGCGTCGGATCGCGCCGATCCGGGAACACCCGGGCCAAATTGTCGGCCAAGCCGAGACGCCGCTCGGCCATCGCCAGAAGCATCACGCCCCCGTTCGAGGTCAGCCGACCGCCATCGAAGGCAGCTGTGACTTTCTTGGCGTGAACGGCTGGAAACGAGAAGGGCAGAATCGTATCATCGGTCATGGCGGGCCTGGTGTTCGCGGCTGAAGGTGATGGGGTTGGCTTTGCAACCGAATCCTACGCCGCATCAGCGCTTTACACCACGCTCGCCAGCCTCTCAGGCGCACTCTGACGAATAAGACGGGTTAGGAACGATGTCGCCAACTTCCTTGAGGCGACCGCGCCAGCGGATCGCACTGGCCGCGCTGACACCAAAGCGCTCAGCAGCCTGTCGACAGGACATGCCACCGTCAATCGCGGCTATCACCCTTTGACGAAGATCAACCGAAAGCGCCCTGGCCATACATGCTGGCCTCCCTCGCCAGCATGCAGCTTGAATCTGACTCGCGCCGTTTTGGGAATCCCCACCCGATTCATTCCGGTCGGAAAATGCTCTAGCTGCCTTACTAATGGCGGCGGTTCTCCTCGCGCGCCAAACAGGCTAGAGCGGGCGGATGGACAATACGCAAGCTTCCTCCGCCCGGATCACAGGCATCTATCGCTACCCGGTCAAGGGACTCACGCCCGAGCCCCTGCCCCGTACCGAGCTCAAGATCGGCCAGACGCTGCGCTCGGATCGCCGCTACGCGATCGAGAACGGCCCGAGCGGTTTCGATCCGTCGGCGCCGAAATGGTTGGCGAAGCCGCATTTCCTGATGCTGCAGCGGGACGAGTGGCTGGCGCCGCTGCGCACCCATTTCGACGATGACAGCCATGTGCTGACGCTGCGCCGCGACGGCGCGATGCTGGCCCAGGGCGATCTCGAGACCGAAGCAGGGCGCGCGGCGATCGAGCGCTATTTCGCCGACCGTCATGCCAGCCAGATCAAGGGACCGCTCAAGGTCCGGGTCAGCCCGGGGCACAGCTTTTCCGACGTCCCGCGCAAGGTGGTCTCGATCATCAACCTGGCGAGCCTGCGGGCGATCGAGGAGATGGTACAGGCGCCGGTCCATCCGTTGCGCTTCCGCGCCAACCTCTATGTCGAGGGCTGGCCGGCCTGGCACGAAGCCAGCCTGCTCGACCAGACGATTGCGATCGGCAGCGCGCGGGCCAAGGTGGTGAAGCGCATCACCCGCTGCGCCGCAGTCAATGTCGATCCCGAGACCGGCGTGCGCGACCTCTCGGTCCCGAACACGCTGATGCAGCGCTTCGGCAACAATGAATGCGGCATCTACGCCGAGATCATCGCTGACGGTGATGCGGTCGTCGGCGACACGATTGCCGCCGAACAGCCGATGGCTTCGTAGGCTGGGCAAGGCGCGCATGCGCCGTACCCAGCTTTCGACGGATCAGTTGGTCGGCATCACATAAGCGTAGATCCGGCCGCGCGAGACCGGCGCCTCGCGAACACGATGGCCGCTGTTGCCCGAGATCATGATCGGATTGCCCTTGGCATCGACGCCGGTGATGATGCCGACGTGACCGCCGCCGCGGCGGCTCATCACGGCGATGGCACCGACCTGCGGCCCGGAAACGCGCTCACCGTATTTGGCGAACGAGCTCGCCATGTCGGAGCCGGTGCCGCGATAGCCGGTGTGCTGCAGCACCATGTTCATGAAGCGCGCGCACCACAGGCTACGGCGGTCGGTCGGATTGCCGCCGAGATAGCGGCGCGCCTCCGCGACGATGCCGGACGAGCCGAAGCCGCTTGCAGCACTCACGCCGCCGGTGTTGGGCACGGCTTCAATGCCGGGCATCACGGCCGCGTTGGCCTCGGTAAGGGCTGTGGCCTGCGTCAGCGCGCGGCGCTCGGAGCGCGACAGCCGCGCGGCGTGGCGATAGTGATGACGGGCATAGTGCCGCGCGTGATGGCCGGCATGGGCCGAATGCGCGTGACGCGAATGATGCGGACGGGCGGACGCCGGAGCGGCGGAGATCACGGCGAGCGTGAGCGAACACAGAGCCAGTGCCAAAACCCGAAGCGACCGGCGATACGCAAGCAACTGAACCATACTTCTCGAGATCCTCTGTAACACCCCCCGATTCCCCATCGCGTTCCCTTGGGAACGCGGCGGTGGTTTTGAAATTCGGGATGTGGCGAGAGGAAGATTTCATGCGGCGCTGCGGAAACGATTTCTGGGTCATTCCGCGCAAACTCCATGACCAAAAATAATCGGAGCTGCCGCATTGCGGCCGCGATAATTAATTGCAAATCTGAGGCTGGCCAACGAGAGGAGAATTTCAATGCCCCACGCCGTAGCGAAAGATAATGTCCGCCTGCATTTCGAAGAGGCAGGCCACGGAACCCCGATCATCTTCCTGCACGAGTTCGCCGCGGACCACACCAATTGGGAACCGCAGATGCGCTACTTCTCGCGCGGACACCGCTGCATCGCCTATTCCGCGCGCGGCTACACGCCGTCGAACGTGCCGCCGTCTGCCGACGTCTACACCTACAAGCATTTCTACACCGACGCGCTTGCGGTGCTCGACCATCTCGACATCGCGAAGGCCCATTTCATCGGCCTGTCGATGGGCTCCTATTCGTCGCTGCAGGTCGCCCTCAATGCGCCCGAGCGCGCGCTGTCGATGACGCTCGCCGCCGTCGGCTCCGGCTCGAGCCTCGAGAATCTCGAAGCCTTCCGCGCGCAGTGCCGCGCCAATGCCGAGCAATATGAGACCATCGGCTCGGTCGAGGTCGCCAAGGTGACGCGCGAGGCGCCGAGCCGGATTCCGTTCCTGGTCAAGGATCCGCGCGGCCATGCCGACTTCTACGCCGCGCTCGCCCGCCATGATGCGAAGGGCTCGGCCAACACGATGCGCAGCTTCCAGGGTGGCAGGCCTTCGATCTACACCATGACCGAAGCCATCAAGCGCGCAGCCACGCCGGCGCTGATCCTGTGCGGCGACGAGGACGACAATTGTATCGCGCCCAGCATGTTCCTGAAGCAGCATCTGCCGGCCGCCGGCCTGTCCTTCTTCCCGAAGTCGGGTCACGTGCTCAACCTCGAGGAACCGGCGCTGTTCAACGAGATGGTGGAGCGCTTCATCGCGCTGGTCGAGGCGGGCCGCTGGCCGGTGCGCGATCCGAGATCGCTGGTGGCGGCGCCGGTTTGACGCGACACGCACCGATCACTTCCCCTGCCCACCCCGGCTGAGCAGGAACACGCCCTGCTCGCCGAACATGTTCCACACCCACCACGGCAGATTGAGCGGCACCGGGCGGCCGTAGAGATCGAGCGCCACCGCGCGCTCCATCTTGACGTTGATCTCGTCGCAGAGCTGCACGAAATCCTTGATGGTGCAGAAATGGATGTTTGACGTGTCGTACCAGCTTGCCGGCAAATTCTCGGTGCGCGGCATGTGGCCGCCGATCAGGAGCTGCAGCCGCATCTTCCAGAAGCCGAAATTCGGGAACGAGACGATCGCGCGCTGGCCGATGCGCAACAGATTCTCCAGCACCACCTTCGGCTGCCGCGTCGCCTGCAGCGTCTGCGACAGGATCACGTAGTCGAAGGCGTCATCGGGATAATTGACGAGGTCGGTGTCGGCGTCGCCCTGCACCACCGCCAGCCCCTTGGCGACGCAGCCGTTGACGCCCTCGCGCGACAGCTCGATGCCCCGGCCGTCGATGCCGCGGCTCTCCAAAAGCTGCAGCAATTCGCCGTCGCCGCAGCCGACGTCGAGCACGCGCGAGCCCGGCCGCACCATGTCGGCGACCAATAGATGATCGGTGCGATAGCTGCCGGTTCGCTCGGGCGCGACGCCCGGCAACGGCAATGTCTGCTGCATGCTCATGATTGGCCGCCGCCGCCGTTCAGTCCGCGCGCCTTGCCTGCGGCCTGCAGGAAGGCGCGGGAGATCTCCAGGAATTCGGGCACGTCGAGCAGGAAGGCGTCGTGGCCCCTGTCGGTCTCGATCTCGGCGAACGACACCCGTGCGCTCGACGCGTTCAACGCATGCACCAGCGCACGCGATTCCGAGGTCGGAAACAGCCAGTCGCTGGTGAACGACACCACGCAGAAGCGCGTCTTGATGCCGGCGAACGCCTTCGCCAGCACGCCGCCATGGTCGCCGGCGATGTCGAAATAGTCCATCGCGCGGGTCAGATAGAGATAGGAGTTGGCGTCGAAGCGCTCGACAAAGGACGAGCCCTGGTAGCGCAGATAGCTCTCGACCTGGAAATCCGCATCGAACGAGAAGGTCGGCAGCTCGCGGTCCTGCATACGCCGCCCGAACTTGCGGTGCAGCGCCGCGTCAGAGAGATAGGTGATGTGCGCAGCCATCCGCGCAACCGCCAATCCGCGATGCGGATGCGTGTCCTCGTCGACATAGCGGCCGCCGCGCCAGTCCGGATCGGCCATCACGGCCTGGCGGCCGAGCTCGTGGAACGCGATGTTCTGCGCCGAGTGGCGCGTCGAGCAGGCGATCGCGAGCGTCGCGAACACGCGGTCGGGATAGGCCGCGGTCCATTGCAGCACCTGCATGCCGCCCATCGAGCCGCCGACCACGCAGAACAGCGTCGTGATGCCGAGCCGATCGATCAGCATCGCCTGCGCGCGCACCATGTCGGGGATCGTGATGATCGGGAAATCAAGCCCCCACACCTTGCCGGTCGCAGGATTCAGCGACGCCGGCCCGGTCGAGCCCATGCAGCCGCCGATTACGTTGGAGCAGATGATGAAGTATTTTTCGGGATCGATCGGCTTGCCCGCGCCGACCATAGTGTCCCACCAGCCGGGCTTGCCGGTGACGGGATGGGTGTTGTTGACGTGCTGGTCGCCGGTCAGCGCGTGGCAAACCAGGATCGCATTCGAGCGGTCGGCATTGAGCTCGCCATAGGTCTGGTAGGCGATCTGGAATGGCGCGAGATCGATGCCGCAATCGAGCTTCAGCGGCTGGTCCATCCCGAACTTCGTCAGCAATGACGACGGATGATCGGCCTCATGGGCGCGATCATCGCTCTGGGTTTGTGGGCTCGATATCGGACGCACATTGCTCATCTAGGCGACCCTGCCTCCGCGCGGGAGGGCTCGACGGACCTCAAGCCAATAAAAAATCCGGCCTGAACAAAGGTTCGGCCGGGAGCTGATAAGGTCCCCGGCCTGTTTAGCGAGTTGTTTAACGTGGCTGCAAGCCGGCCGGCTCAAATGACCACGGGACGCAGGGAACGTAGTCCCCGGCTCCCCCGCCGTCAAGGCAGCCAGATCCCCGGCCGATTGGTTAACCGAATGCGCAAGGCACGCCTGCGACGTTTCTCTTTGCTTTCGGTGGCTGTCTTTTCTAATCAGGGACCCTGTCTGACGCGGCATCGGGCCGCGCGGACAACAAGGTTTTAGAGCATGTCCAAGCCACCCCCGTCGCCGCCCTCGCTGCAGGAGCTGCGCAAGGAGATCGATGCGATCGACGAGCAGGTTCACCGCCTGTTGATGGCGCGCGGCGACATCATCGACCGCCTGATCCAGGTCAAGAAGACCCAGGAAGTCGGCTCGGCGTTCCGCCCGGCGCGCGAGGCCAGCATGATGCGCGAGCTGGTGCAGCGCCATCGCGGCATCCTGCCGCTCGACACCATCGAGAGCATCTGGCGCGTCATCATCTCGACCTTCACTTACGTTCAGGCGCCGTTCGCGGTGCATGCCGATGTTTCCGTCGGCGAGTCCGCGATGCGCGACTCGGCGCGGTTTCACTTCGGCTTCGTGGTGCCTTACGTCTCGCATTTCAGCGCGCAGGCCGCGGTCGAGGCGGTGGCAAAATCGAAGGGCGACCTCGCGCTGGTCTCCGCGATCGCGAGCCGCACGCCGTGGTGGAACGCGCTGGAAGCCGATGGCGCACCGAAGATCATTGCGCGGCTGCCGTTCCTCGAACGCGCCGATCATCCCGCCGCGCTGCCGGTGTTCGTGATCTCGCGGGTCGCCGACGACGCCATGGTGACCGAGGTCGAGATGTGGAGCGTGCGCGTCTCCGGCTGGAACGCCGATGTCGCTCGCGCCCTGGCGCCGCTCGCCGAGATCGTCGCGGTCCCCGACACCGCCTTCGACGGCGCGGCGCTGCTGGTCTCGGTCGCGGGGCAAGACCTTAAGAACAAGGGCTTCGAGAAGATCAAGTTCGCGCTGATCGAGGCCGGCGCCTCGGTCCGCTCTTCGGCCCTCGTCGGCAGCCACGCAACGCGCTATACGGTGCCGACTAACGGGTCGGCCAGGACTTGAAGTAAGAGCTAGCCGCCCGTTGTAGATCCGGAGTTGATAATGTCCCGCCCCGTGCCGAACCCCGGCATTCTTGATATTGCGCCCTACACGCCCGGCAAGAGCCCGGTGCCGGAACCGGGCCGCAAGGTGTTCAAGCTGTCCGCCAACGAGACGCCTTTCGGGCCGTCGCCGAAGGCGATCGCGGCCTACAAGGCCGCGGCTGACCATCTCGAGGACTATCCGGAGGGCACCTCGCGCGTGCTGCGCGAGGCGATCGGCCGTGCCTATGGCCTCGATCCCGACCGCATCATCTGCGGCGCCGGCTCCGACGAGATCCTCAATCTGCTGGCGCACACCTATCTCGCACCCGGCGACGAGGCGATCTCGACCACGCATGGCTTCCTGGTCTACCCGATCGCCACCATGGCGAACGGCGCCAGGAACGTGATCGCGGCCGAGACCAACTTCACGGCCGATGTCGACGCCATTCTCAAGGTGGTGACGCCGCGCACAAAACTGGTCTGGCTCGCCAACCCGAACAATCCGACCGGCACCTATCTACCGTTCGACGAGGTGAAGCGCCTGCGCGCGGCGCTGCCGTCGCACGTGCTGCTGGTGATCGACGCCGCCTATGCCGATTACGTCTCGCGCAACGATTACGAGCTCGGCATCGAGCTGGTCGCGACGACGGACAATACGGTGGTGACGCACACCTTCTCGAAGATCCACGGCCTTGCCGCGCTGCGGGTCGGCTGGATGTTCGGCCCGGCGCATATCGTCGATGCCTGCAACCGCATCCGCGGTCCGTTCAACGTCACGACGCCGGCGATGCTGGCGGCGGTGGCGGCGATCGAGGACTCGGCGCATGTACAGATGTCGCGGACCCACACCGAACAGTGGCGCAACTGGCTGACCGAGGAGATCGCCAAGCTCGGATTGAAGGTGACGCCGAGCGTCGCCAATTTCGTGCTGATCCATTTCCCGACCGACAAGGGCAGGACCGCGGCGGAAGCCGACGCCTATCTCACGCGGCGCGGCCTCGTGCTGCGCGCGCTCAACAATTACAAGCTGCCGCATGCGCTGCGCATGACCATTGGCACCGAAGAAGCCAACCGCCTCGTGGTCGAGGGGCTGCGCGACTTCCTGGCCGGAAAGTGACATCGTGACCACCGCTCCGCTCTTCAACCGCATCGCACTGATCGGCTTCGGCCTGATCGGCGGCTCGATCGCGCGCGGCGCCCGCGCGCAGGGGCTGGTCGGCGAGATCGTGACCACCGCGCGATCGGAGAAGACGCGCGCGCGCGTCGCCGAGCTCGGCATCGTCGATCGCGTCGTCGAGACCAATGTCGAGGCGGTCAAGGATGCCGACCTCGTCATCCTCTGCATCCCGGTCGGCGCCTGCGGCCCGGTGGCGGCCGAGATCGCTGGCCATCTGAAGCCCGGCGCCGTTATCTCCGACGTCGGCTCGGTGAAGGGCGCCGTCGTCAAGGACATGGCGCCGCATCTGCCGCAGGGCGTGCACTTCGTGCCCGCGCATCCGGTGGCCGGCACCGAGCATTCCGGGCCGGATTCCGGCTTCGCCGAGCTCTTCATCAACCGCTGGTGTATCCTGACGCCACCCGAAGGCACCGACCCTGCCGCGACCGACCGGCTGCGCGCCTTCTGGGCCGCGCTCGGTGCCAAGGTCGAGATCATGACGCCGGATCATCATGACCTCGTGCTCGCGATCACCAGCCATCTGCCGCATCTGATCGCCTACACCATCGTCGGCACCGCCGACGAGCTGGCGCAGGTGACGGAATCCGAGGTTATCAAGTTCTCCGCCGGCGGTTTCCGCGACTTCACCCGCATCGCAGCCTCCGATCCGACGATGTGGCGCGACGTGTTCCTCACCAACAAGGACGCCGTGCTCGAAATGCTCGGCACCTTCACCGAGGACCTGTCGAAGCTGACCCGTGCCATCAGGCGCGGCGACGGCGAAGCGCTGTTCGACCACTTCACCCGCACCCGCGCCATCCGCCGCGGCATCGTCGAGACCGGCCAGGATTCCGCGGCGCCGGATTTCGGCCGCCCGCATGCGAATTTGAAGAAGTAGGATCACGCGTACCGCTTTCTCCACTTCGTCGTCCTGGCGAAAAGCCAGGACCCATAACCACCGCATTCGGTGATGAAGGGGATCGTGGCCCCAGCGTCGCGCAACAATTCAGATTTGGGGTAATGGGTCCTGGCTTTCGCCAGGACGACCATGAGGATGGTTCTCGATTCAATCTGTCAAACAGCCTGTTCGGTGTCATCACCCGCGCATGCGGGTGATCCAGTATTCCAGAGACGCCGGTGCTGGAGCCGAAAGGCCGCGGCGTACTGGATCGCCCGGTCGAGCCGGGCGATGACAGTGTGGGTGGGGACACAGCTTCGCGTTCTCGCGACATGATTTGTCCGAGCTTTGCGTCTCGTCTCGTCTCGCCCTCTCCTCAAACAGAGGGCGCAGGGAAAGCCGGGTGCCGATCGCACCCATGGGTCCCGCGTAGTAAAAAACGCGGGAGGTAGGACCACAGGTGTAACCGGAAACATCCCGGCTTTCCCTGCGCGATGGTTTTACGGCTTACTTCGTGCCCTCCCCGGCGAGACTGGGCTTGTTTGTCACCGCCTTCGCAAGACGCAATTGCGTCTTACAAGGGGACACCGGCCACTAGGGCGTCAGGACCACACGACTTCACCGTCCGCTTCACACGCATTCGTCGACTGCGCGCTCGGCGTCCACCGCATCTCACCGCAACACCCGTGACGATGCGCAGCGCCCCTCGATCGGGTGAGACGGGCGAACCATACACCGAGTTGTTTTTCTGATAAAGCGAAATATTTTCAGCGCGTGGGCTTGACAGGTTTTGCTGAGTTGCCCGTCGGGTTGTTTTGTCGCAGCCAGATCGCGCCGTCATGGCACGATCCGGGACCTGTCCTCATAAACATCGGCGCCCGAGGGCGAGGCGGAAAGTCGTCTCGCTCTCCCGCAATCGTCGGCTATTGCCCCGAAGCGGACTTGGCGCCAGTCACCGCCGAAGCTCGTGTTGACCCCTGCCGAAAGGGGCCCCTTATGGTAAAACTATTTCATGTCTCAATTTGTCGTCTGCTCGCGAAACGCCAAGTCGACGGTCCTCAATATCAGCCGTCGAGCCTTGCTCGCGTTCATAGGAAGCCTCGTTGCCCTCCCGATTTCACGTGCTCAGGACAATGCGGCCTCAGGCAGCAGCAACGATTTTGAGCATCGTATCCAGCGCATCGTGAATGCCCTAAGGCCTGCTATCGCCGACGCCAGCGGTCGTCCGATGAGGCTTGCTGATCGGATGAACGAACTGCACGTTCCTGGCGTCAGCATCGCCGTGATTCATGGCGGCGGAATCCAGGCCCGCGGGTCGGGGCCGCCACCATCGGTGGTCCGCCTGTAACGCCTGAAACGTTGTTCCAAGCGGCCTCAATCAGCAAACCGGTTACCGCTGTGGCGGCGCTCGCATTGGTTCAGGCCGGGAAACTCGATCTCGATGGCGACGTCAATCTAGCCCTTAAGACCTGGAGAATTCCTGTTAACTCGTTCACCGATCAATCAAGGGTTACACTTCGAAGCCTGCTGAATCATTCGGCTGGTATAACCGTTCCCTATTTTCCGGGATATCCTGCAGGTGCACCCGTTCCGTCACTCGGCGAGGTTCTCAACGGCGCGCCGCTGTGGTGTCGTGCCCTAGCCCGGTTCGAGCTGTCAGCGCATGATTGGTTTGCACTATGCGCGCCTGCAAACACCGCGCCTGTCATTGTCGATCACGAGCCCGGCGCCAGGTTCGCGTATTCTAGCGGCGGCTATACTATAGTGCAGCAATTGCTCATCGACGTAACTGACAAGGCGTTTCCAGAACTGCTTGAAGAACTTGTCCTCAAGCCGTTCGGAATGACCCACAGCAGTTTCCTCCAGCCGCTGCCCAAAAATGTCGCTCAAAATGCCGCAACACCCTATCGAGCGAGCGGAGCGCCGGTACCGGGAGGTCCCCATACCTATCCGGAATTGGCTGCCGCGGGATTGTGGACGACCCCTACCGACGTCGCGCACTTTGCGCTGGGTGTGCTGGACGCATGGACCGGCCGCGACACATCCGTGTTGTCTCAGGCCACGACCCTTCAAATGCTCACACCGGGTCTTGGCGATTATGGACTGGGTCTGATTGTTCGCGGAGTCTCGCCGCATCGACGATTTCAGCATAGGGGCGTCAATGATGGATTCGTCAGTTCGATGATCGTGTTCGAAAATGGTGATGGCGCCGTTATCATGACGAACGGGGCTCGCGGTGGAGAACTGGCCAGCGAGCTCATGCAAAGTATCGCAGCGGAATATGATTGGCCGGATGGCCAGCCCTAGGATGATTCCGCCAATCAACATAAGCCGGCAAGCGTTGGGTTGATTGGTCGGAAGCGATCCGGGCGTTGACCGTGTCTCTTTGAATGTCCGTTGTTGGAGAGGAAGCGGACGCGACCAATTTACGAGTCCACGTCCTACGCCGGCGGCAGGCCGAGCGACTGGGCGGCCTCCATCCAGCCCGGCAATTCGCGCTGATACAGCGCGTTGCTCTCCTTGAAGCCGATCGCCGGCTCCAGCACGAAAGTGTTGAGAACCTCCTTCACCTTGGCATCGTCGTTGGCGGCGACGCAGAGTTCGGACAGTCGGTCGACGATCGGCTGCGGCGTGGCCTTCGGCAATGCCCAGCCCGAGAAGCCGCTCAAGGTGAAGAATTTCGATGTCGCGCCTTGTTCCGGCAGCGTCTTGATCTCCGGGATCGCGGCGACCTTCTTGGAGTGCACCGCGAACACTGTGCCGCGGCCGCTTTGCAGCGCGGATTGCGCGGCGGTGTAGCTGCCCATCGCGACATCGAGCGTGCCTTCCGCGAGCCCGGTCCACATCGGCGCTTCGCCGCGATAATGGATCGGCTCGATCGTGAGGCCGTATTGCTTGTTGAGCTCATTGATCGTCATGTGCGGCGCCGAGCCCGCGCTGTAGGTGCCGAAATTGACCTTGCCGCTGCTGCGCGCATGGGCGACGAAGTCCGCCAGCGTCCTGACGCCGAGCTTCGGGTTCGCGACCAGCGGCAGCCCGGCGCCCGGGATCACGCTGACCAGCGTCAGGTCCTTGTCCATGTCATAGCCGGGGTTCTTCATCATCGCCCGGTTCATCACATAGGTGGCCGAGATCGAGCAGAGGATGGTGTGGCCGTCGGGCGCGGCGCGCGCGACTTCCGCTGCGCCGATCGAGCCCGAGGCGCCCGCCTTGTTCTCGATGACGACGGTCTGCCCGCCTGCGGGGTAGCTGCAGATCATGCGGATCTGCCGCGACGGCCACGCCGCCTGCGCCGACGCCCGGCGCGACAGCAAAGGCATCGCGGCAGCCGCCGCGCCGGCAGCGACGACGTGACGGCGACTGAATTTCACCAAAGCGATTCCCTCCCTGAATTTTCAACGAGGTTATCGCATCGTCCGGCGACAGCGACGGGACAGATTGGCGCAGCGGGCGCGTCGGGCCGGACGCGACAGCCGACAGGCAGACGACCAGTCGGCGATTGTGTACGATAAGGCTCCTGCACCGCTCTCCACCCGTGATAGGATGGGTCCGATACAGACTAGATCGATGCAGCCCGGTGCGACGTCTGGAACGGTTGCGGGATGGCCAAGCGGACGAAGAAGAAACAAGCTCAGACGGGATCGCTCGCCCCCACCACCCGATCTCCAACCCCACGCTTACAAGGCCGCGAGCAGGACGTTGCTCTTATCGATCGGTTGATCGACCGCATCGATCAAGGTGGATCGACGCTCATTATCAGCGGCGAGCCCGGAATCGGGAAATCGACCCTGCTCGAAATCGCCAGGCAGCGAGCCGATGAGCGCGGCTTTTCGGTCCTCAGCATGGCTGGCGTCCTGGCCGAAGTTCATTTGCCGTTCGCAGCGCTCGAGCAGGCATTGCGGCCTCTGATGAAGCAGGCCGCGCGCCTGATTCCCCGGCAACGGTCGGCGCTGCTGGCCGCCTTCGGCATGCATGACGACGCGGGTCCGCCCGATCTCTTTCTGGTGGGGCTGGCGGCGCTGTCCCTTCTCACCGAACGCGCAACGCGCGGGCCCATCCTACTTGTTGCCGACGATGCCCAGTGGCTGGATCAGGCAACCTACGAGGTGTTGGCGTTCATCTCGCGGAGGCTGAGTTCGGACCCTATCGTTCTGCTGCTGGCCATGCGCGATGGTTTCAATCGTCCGTTTGGAGATGCCTCCACACTGCGGCTGCATCTTGCCGGACTTGATCGCGTCGATGCCGAGCGCCTGCTGGACGCCAACGCACCGGGCCTGTCGGCCGATCTGCGCGGCCGCTTCCTCGAACAGGCTGCCGGCAACCCGCTGGCCCTTGTCGAACTGCCGCGCGGCGAGCGGGCAACGGAAGCGCGCGATGCACCGTGGCTTCCACTCACGGAGCGTCTGGAACGCGCCTTCTCGAGCCGCGTGTCGGACCTTCCAGATTGGACCCGAACCCTGCTGTTCGTGGCGGCGGAAAATGACGGAACTTCGCTGTACGAAGTTCTGCATGCCGGCGAGGCGGTATTGGGCGTGCGGGTCGGGGTCGACGCCCTGGCGCCGGCTGTCGCCGCCGGACTGATCGAGGTCGACGCCACTGACGTACGTTTCCGCCATCCGCTGGTTCGCTCCGCGATGCATCAGGCGGCTGAGCTGGCGACGCGTCAAAAAATTCACGCAGCGCTGGCGAGGACCATTCAGGATCAGTTGGATCGCCAGCTATGGCATCGCGCGGCGGCGACGATCGGACCGGACGACGAACTGGCGGACGAACACGACCGTATGGCGACCCGGGCATTGCGGCGGGGCGCCGTTGCCATGGCGATCGCGGTTCTTGAAAATGCGGCCCGACTGAGCAGTACGGCGAAAGCCAGGAGCGACCGTCTGCTGCGGGCTGCCGAACTTGCAGCCGATCTGGGACAACCAGATCTCATGGAACGTCTGCTCCGCCAGGCCGACGTCGATGAAAGCGACCCGCTCACATCGGCCAGGATCGGCTGGTGTCGCGAGATCGGCCAACCTCCGGCGATCGATGATCCCGCAAAGATCCCGGCCCTGCTTGGATTCGCCGCCCGGGCCCACGCCGCAGGCGCCACGGGTCTGGCAGCCAATCTTCTTTGGCGTGCCGCGCAACGCTGCTGGTGGAGCAGTGCAAGCGACGAACTCCGCACCAGGGTTTTTGTTGCGGCAGACCGGCTGAAGCTGCCGGCGAGGGATCCTCTTCTGCTCGCGATCTCCGCCTATGTCGAACCGCTTCGCCACGGCGGTGACGTGCATGTCAAACTCCACGAGCTTTCCAGAGCAAGGGATGGCGATCCAGTCGTTGCGGGAATCCTGGGAAGCGCTGCGAATGTCATCGGCGCCTTCGATCTCGGCACAGGCCTGCTCGCCGGGTCCAGTGCCGCGCTACGCGCACAGGGCCGGCTCGGCGATCTTGCGCGGGTGCTGTTCGCGCAGGGTTGGGCCGAAATGGAAGTCGGCGACTGGACGAGTGCGACGAGGGAGGCCGAAGAATCGGTCCGGCTTGCCGAAGAGACAGATGGCACCTTGTGGATCGCGGCGGCCACGATCCTGAAGGCGCACCTCGCCGGAATGCAGGGCAATCTGGAGCAATCCGAAGCGCATGCGGCGCAGGCGGAGCGCCTGGTCGTATCGATAGGCGCCAGCTTCCTGCTCGCAATGCTGCAGCTCGCGCGTGGCATTTCCGCGATCGCGCGCAGGCCGGCACTGGGAGGCCTGTCAACATCTGCGACGTCTGTTCGCACCTGCCGATCCAGCTTTCAATTCCGGTCTCCAGTTCTTCGGACTTGCGGATTTCGTCGAATCCGCTGTGCTCTCTGGCAACGCCGAAACGGCCCGTGCAGTGGTCGACGAAATGGAGCGTGGATCGGCCCCGACGCCGGTCCCCTGGGTCGAAACCATGCTCCACTACAGCAACGCGCTGCTTGCGGCACCTGAGGATGCCGAACAGTCCTTCTTGCGCGGTCTCGGGCCGGCTGCGAAAAGATGGCCATTCCTGCGAGGACGGCTTCTTCTCGCCTATGGCGGCTGGCTGCGCCGGCAGCGGCGTCCCGCCGACGCGAGGGCCCCGCTGCGCGAAGCTCGCGACATCTTCGACGCACTCGGTGCTTCGCCCTGGAGCGACCGCGCGCGGGAGGAACTACGTGCTTCAGGGGAAGCCTGCCGCCGGCGGACCGAGCAGGTATGGGAGACGCTGACTCCACAGGAGCTTCACATCGCGCAACTCGCCAGTGAGGGCCTCTCCAACAAGGAAATCGGGGCCAAGCTGTATTTGTCCCACAGAACGGTCGGCTACCATCTGCACCGGATATTCTCGAAGACCGGCATCACCTCGCGATCCGGCCTGCGCCACATTCTTGCCAAGACCAGCCCTTCCGCGAGCTAACCCGACCGGTCATCGGACTGGTCATTCGACAGAAGCGACCGCTCCTCCTCCCGGGATACCCAGGTGTTGCGTGCAACCCCTCTCCTGAGAGAACGACCGTGAAACGCTTCTCGTCACTTGCCATCCTTAGCCTCGGAGCAATGCTCATGACCCAAGCCGCCGACGCGGCCCCGGACGCCGCCACTGACCCTCGGATCGATCCTCAGATCCGTTCCTTCCTCGCCAAGCTCAACAAGGACCCCAGTCCGTTCTGGGAACTGCCCCAGCCAAAGCCGCAGCAGATTGTCTCCGACCTGCAGCGCCAGACGGCCGTCGATATGTCCGGCGTCACGACGTCTGAACAAACGATCAACCAGGATGGCCGGACCGTAAAGCTGTACATCATGAAGCCGGCCCAAACGAGCGCCCGGCCCGGCGTCGTGCTGTTCATTCATGGCGGTGTCTGGATCGTCGGCAATTTCGAGAACCATCAGCGCCTGCTGCGCGATCTCGTCGTCGGCACGGGGCAGATCGGGGTATTCGTCGAGTACACGCCGCTGCCGGAGGCCAAGTTTCCGACTCAGCTCGAGGAGAGCTACGTAGCCCTGCAATGGATCGCGCAGCATGCGGCGGAGTTCGGTGCTGACGGCAGCCGGATCGCGGTCGCCGGCAATTCGGTCGGGGGCAACATGGCCGCCGCACTTGCCCTGATGAGCAAGGACCGCAGCGGGCCCAAGATCAGCTTGCAGGTGCTCCTGATTCCGGCGACCGACGCCAGCGTCGATACCGGTTCCTATCGCGAGTATGGGACCGGCCGTTTCCTGGCACGCGCGTTCATGAAGTATGGCTGGGATCTCTACGCTCCCGACATCAAGACCCGCGACAATCCCTATGTGTCGCCGTTACGCGCCAGCATCGACCGCCTCAGGGGCCTGCCGCCGGCGCTCGTCATCACGGCGGAAAACGACCCGCTGCGCGACGAGGGAGAGGCTTACGCAAGGAAGCTCAAGGATGCCGGCGTAGCCGTCGCCGCGGTTCGCTACAACGGCACGATCCATGACTTCGTGTTGCTGAACGCGATCCGCACGGTGCCTTCCACCGAAGCCGCGATCGGCCAGATCAACGAGGCCCTGCGCCAGCATCTCGATCCAGCCACCCACTAAAGCATTTCGAGCGAGGTGGATGCCGTTCGCGTAAACGCCTCAAAACAACAATCTGCAGCCCCGTTCCTATTCGATCGGAACGTGGCTGCAACGCTGCGATCGGCGCGGCGGCGTCTCGGGCTGCCGCGCCGATCGTACGATATCCCGCACGAGGGACTAATGAGTCCGCCCAGAACAGCGGCGGAATTTGACCGACGTTCAGTGGCCATCGCCCTCAATGCGGCCCTTGACGTTGAGGCGCGGCGCGGTGGGTTATGCCTGCAGCTAAGCCTACGAAGCCGCACGATTCGATCGCACCGACATCGCCGCAACCTTCTGCGCCAGCCGCTGCCGGCCGACGAGGCCGGCGGTGGCCAGCATGACGACGCCGCCAAACCACCACGAGCCGATCACGAACTCCCTGGCCCGCGGCGGAATCTCGTCGAAGACGATGCCATAGACCGACACCAGCGCGGCCAGCGCGGCGAGGAAGATGCCGCCCGCGCTCAGCAGCTCGACGACGTCGATGCGCCCCGTCGCGCGCACCGTCAGCTTGGGAACATCGATGCCGAGATAGAAGCCGACCGCGCCGACCACGATCGTCGTGGCGATGAAGGCAAGTGTGCTGAAGACAGCGACGTTGCCCTTCGCCAGCTGCGCGGCGACGAAGGTGCCGGCCATGGCGCCGGCCATCGCCAGCCCGGTTCGCTGCATCACATGCGCGGCGCGGCTGACCATCATCAACTCGCGCGCGAGCACGGCTCGCTCCTTTCTGGTCACGATCCTCATCTGCAGTCTCCTTTCCAGAGCTTCGGTCCGCAGAGGCGGTGAACCGATCTGTCCCGGCATTGCGAGCGAAGTGAAGCAACCCATCGCGCGGCAAGTACAGCGATGGATTGCTTCGTCGCTATCGCTCCTCGCAATGACGAGGTAGATAGGTTCACGCCCTGACAGAATCGAAGCACGCCATTTGCTATTCGATCGCTAGAACGGGTAGTAGCGGACCTGGGTCATGACGATGTGGTCGTCGGTCTTCGGCGCGCCGCCGACACCTTCGAAGGCGAAGCGCTGGTTGTAGGAATACTGCACGCCGGCCTTGATCGCCCCGTAATCGCCTTTGAAGATGGTGTCGTAGAAGCCGACGGTGTACTGCCTGACCTGCGAGGTGTTGGCGTTACAAGTCGCCGCCGGCGAGTTCTCGATGTTGCAGCCGAGATTGTTGTAGAGCGGATTGCCGTAGCCGAACGGCACCGTGCCGACATTGGAGAACGTCGCCTTGGTCTTCTCGAGGCCGGCATAGGCATAGAGATCGAGCGACGGCGTCGTGTGCCAGACCGTGCCGATCAGGAATGCCGTGATCGGCAGTGGCTGGATCGAGCCGTCCTGACGCAAGGTCGCGTCCGGGAACGGCGTCGCGGTAAAACGGCCGAGCGCGCCGTGCGACGCCGAGCCCTGCAGCTCCAGCAGCTTCGGCACGATCTCCGCCGAGAAATGTCCGCCGAAGCTCACCGTGTTGACGTCGTGATTGGCGAAGTTGAAGTGGTCGTAGAAGTCGCGATACATCGCCCAGCCCTCGAAATGCAGCTTGTAGGGCCCGAGCCGCGGATCCCACGCGCCCTTCACGGTGAAATCAGGCACGTGGTTGAGGCTGACATTGTTGGCGTTGTTGAAGAAGCTGCCGCCCGGACCGGTGAGGTTGACCAGCACGTTCGGATTGAGCACGCCCTGCGGTCCGACCGCGGGCGTGCCGACCAGCGGCGTGTTGCCGCCGAAGAACGAGGTCTGCGCATTCTCCGCCGAGACCGCGAGCTTGAACTCGGGCCCGAAATCCTGCCAGACGCGAATGCCGGGCTGCCGGGCCGCGAGGAAGCCGGGCACCGATTCGAAATCGATCACGCCGGGAGCATCGACCCCGCGCGGATCGATGCCGGCCTTGCTCGGCGCATTGAGCGACCAGCTCTGGCCTGCGAGAAAATGCAGGCCGAGATCGGTGCGATCGATCTCGATGCTGGCCTGGCGCAGCCGCGGGTTGAAGGAGTTGGTTGCGACCGAATTCGCGGTCTGCGCCGCGCCTTCGAGATCCAGTTCGCCGTAACCGGCGACACGGGTGTTGGCGAACACCTCGGCTTCCGCGAGCAGCGAGAAGCGGCTCTGCCGCGCGGAGAAGCGCGATTCGTCGGTGTTGAAGTTCTTGCTCTGCGGGAACGGAATGAAGTTGTAGACCGAGCCGGTGTCGGAGGCGAGATTGCGGCTGCGGTAGATGCCGGTGAGATCGACCCAGCCGCCGAACGTGAAGGTGACGCCCTTGTAGCAGAGCTTGCCCGAGGCGCAGGGATCGAACGGCACCGGCGCCTTCGCCGCCATCTGCGTGTTCTGTCTTGTATTCTCCCTTGCGTTCTCTCTTGCGGCCAGCGCCTCCTCCTTGCGCGCCTGCACCTCCATTTTCTGTTCGAGCTGCCTGAGGCGCGTCTTCAACGCCTTCAGTTCGGACGCATCGTCTTCCGCAAACGCAGAACCAGTCGACAGCAGCATGCTGCCGAGCAGAATTCCCCCGAGAATTCGCATCGCTTATCTCCCACGCGAGGTTGTTTCCTCAGGCGAGAGAGCGGTATTCGGGGAGTGATATTCGCCCGGAGCCGGATTATTCCGGTCACGTTTTTCTCATCGCGATCGCGGGAATGTTTAGCGGCAGCGAACGATATCGCGCGCGAGGGATTAAGGAGTGCGCCCGGTGTGGTGGGCGGATTAGCGTAGCGTAATCCGCCATCCTGGTGGGTTTGCGGAGGGTTACGGCTTCGCCTAACCCGCCCTACGAGGTTACTTCGACCTACTAACTAGCCCGTCTTATTCGTCAGAGTGCGCCTGAGAGGCTGGCGAGCGTGGTGTAAAGCGCTGATGCGGCGTAGGATTCGGTTGCAAAGCCAACCCCATCACCTCAACCGCGAACGCCAGGCCCGCCATGACCGATGATACGATTCTGCCCTTCTCGTTTCCAGCCGTTCACGCCAAGAAAGTCACAGCTGCCTTCGATGGCGGTCGGCTGACCTCGAACGGGGGCGTGATGCTTCTGGCGATGGCCGAGCGGCGTCTCGGCTTGGCCGACAATTTGGCCCGGGTGTTCCCGGATCGGCGCGATCCGACGCGGGTCGTGCACAGCCTTGTCGATATGTTCCGCGCGCGCATGTTCGCGATCTGCTGCGGCTACGAGGACGCCGACGACCTCGATCATCTGCGGTCCGATCCCGCATTCAAGCTGGCCTGCGGACGGCTGCCGGACACGGGTCGCGATCTGTGTTCCCAACCGACGCTGTCGCGGCTGGAGAATGCTCCGCGCCTGCGCGACGTGATCCGACTGACCTACACTTTGGTCGACGCATGGATGGATAGCTACCCGCGCGAGCCGGCATCCGTCACGCTCGACATCGATGATACCTGCGATGTCGTCCACGGCCATCAGCAGCTCTCGCTGTTCAACGCTCATTATGACGAACGCTGCTTCCTGCCGATCCACGTCTACGACACGGAGAAGAGCCGGCCCGTGGCGGTCGTGTTGCGGCCCGGCAAGACGCCGGGCGGCGTCGAGGTGCGTGCCCATCTGCGCCGCCTGATACGGCATATCCGGACGCGGTGGCACAACACGCGAATTACGTTCCGTGGCGACGGGCACTATGCCCGGCCGGAGGCAATGGCGTGGTGCGAGACCAACGGCATCGACTACATCTTCGGTCTGTCCGGCACCAAGCCGCTCGCCAGAAAACTCGACGAGGCCGCCGACGACATCCGCACGCGACGCGCCATCGAGAACCTGCCGGTTCTGCGTGGCTATACCGAGACGCGCCACAAGGCCAAGTCCTGGGATCGCGAACGGCGTACCGTCGCCCGTATTGAGGCGACGATGCTCGGCCTCGATATCCGTTTCGTCGTCACCAGCCTCGATGTCGGCTCGGCCGAGTGGATCTACGACAGCCTGTATTGCGCGCGCGGCCAAGCCGAGAATCTGATCAAGCTGCATAAGACACAGCTCGCCTCCGATCGCACCAGCTGCCGTTCGGCGCTCGCCAATCAAGTCCGCCTCGTTCTCCACACCGCCGCTTATTGGCTGATGCTGACCGTGCGCGACGCGATTCCCAAAGCCCGGGAATTGGCCACAGCCGAGTTCGCGACGCTGCGTCTTCGTCTCTTGAAACTCGCTGCCCGTGTCGTCGAGACCACGAGCCGCATTCGCCTTGCGTTTGCCGCGGCATGTCCCGAAGCCGACCTGATCCGCGGCTTGCCAGGCGCGCTGCTGCCGCTCGGTCCTTGACCGGCGGGGCGTCCGCCCCCCGTTCGCCCAACCCATCCCTCAAGCGCGTTGCAAAGTACGGGTCGTCAGGCGGTGAAAAGCCGAAGGCAATCCCGCGCGCCTCGTCAGAGCAGATGTGCGGCCACATCAATCGGACTAAAAAAAGCACTCTCACGAATAGGACGGGCTAGCTCCGTCATTGCGAGCGAAGTGAAGCAATCCATCGCGCCGCATATGCGGAGCGATGGATTGCTTCGTCGCTGTCGCTCCTCGCAATGACGGAGCTTCACAACGTCCATACGCTCAGAACAGCGGCGGAATCTGTCCGACTTTCAGCGGCCCCAGAAACACCGCGCCGTCGGCGAAGCGCAGCGGGAAGCTGCGCGCCTTCTTGCCTTCGAGCGAGGCCTCGGTGCCGAGCGAATTGATGCCGGCGGAAATGCCGGCATTGGCGTTCTGCTTGATCACCTTGCCGAGGCCGGGAATCGCGCGATCCAGCGCGCCGAACAGACCCTTGAGGTCCTGACTCTTCACGCCCGGCGCGACGCGGTCGAGCGTGGCCTGCGGCACGCCCTCCTCCAGCATCTTGTCGATGCCGAGCGCAGGGATGACGCGCTCGAGGCCGGCGACCGTCATCTGCAGCTCGCCCTCGATCAACCCTTGCGCGTTCAGGCGCAGCGTGCCGGCCGCGACCGAGACGACATCGCCCTGCTCGATCCGCGATTGCTGGATCTCGACGCTGCCGCCGGCCGCCTGGATCTCGCGGAAGCGATCCGGCCAGGGCTTTGGCGAGAAATCCTTCAACCCGTTGAGCCGCGCATGGATGTCGGCATTGAACGGCTGGGCGAGCAGCGGATGCACCTCCTGCAAGGTGCCGCCTGATATCTGCAGCACGGTCTCGATCGCGGGATTGTCCGGCGCCGAGCCGTCGACCTGCCTGCCGTGCAGCTCGATGTGATTGACGTGGGCCACCGGGATCGGCGCGACACCGCCGATCCGGTCGATCGCGAGATCGTCAAACACCAGCGAGGCGCGCTGCGGCACCGCCGGCAGGCCGACCACGCTGCTGCGGCCCAGCTTCCAGTTGACCTGCAGCGTCGGCTGCGCGTTGCGCTCGGCGATCGTCGCCGGTCCCTTGAACTCGGCGATCACGCGCTTGGGGTCGTAGACCTGCGCCACCACCAGGATCTCGGCCAGCCGCGCCACGAACGCCATCTGCGGCGAGGCGGTCTGCGACACCAGCATCACGCTCGGATCGGTGCAGCGGACCTCGAAGCGGAACGGGTAACCCGCCACCGAACGGTTGCCGCAGTCATAGACCCGGCCGGCCTTCGCCTCCTGCGCGCGCCAGGCATCGGCCTGCACGCCGACCTCTGAGGCGGCGAAGAACCAGAAGCCGCTCCACGCGACCGCGGCGATCAGGACCGCGACGGGGACGGCATAGAGGCCGAAGCGCGAGCGGCGGCGGGGGGCGGAGGTCAAATCGGACATGCGGCGTCCTTTGGCGGGCGAATTTGTCAAAATCTAAGCGGCGGCAAGCCCTGAACAAGCCTTGTCCAACCCCTTGCGCAACCCCTTGAGCAAGCCTTTAGCAAGTCTTGGAAACATCACGGAATTTGCTTCGCTTGGGCAGCGTGTTCTGCTAGCCCATCGGTGCAATGGCTGCAAATCCCCTCAACTCCGAAACCGCCGACGGCGACCTCTGGGTGTTCGGCTACGGCTCGCTGATGTGGAAGCCGGGCTTCGAGTACCTCGAGCAGGTGCCGGCGCGGCTGATCGGCGAACATCGCGCACTCTGCGTCTATTCCTTCGACCACCGCGGCACGCCGGAGAAGCCCGGCCTGGTGCTCGGACTCGACCGCGGCGGCGCCTGCCGCGGCATCGCGTTCCGCGTTGCCGCCCGCCGGCGCCACGACACCATCGCCTATTTGCGGGCGCGCGAGCAGACCACCAATGTCTATCGCGAGGTGATGCGCTCGGTGTGGCTGGAGAACACGGCGCGCGATCGCGTCAGTGCGCTGGCCTATGTGGTCGATCGCGGCCATGTTCAATATGCCGGGCGGCTGTCGCTGGCCGAACAGCTGCGCCTGGTGCAGCAGGGCCACGGCCGCTCCGGCAACAACCGCGACTACGTGCTCTCGACGGTCGCCGCGATCGAGCAGCAGGGCTTTCGCGATCAGCCACTGCATCAGCTGGCGGTGATGCTGCATGATGCGGGCGCGACGCTGCATCGCGACGCGCGTGCGACGGGCGGGATTGATCCGCGCTGAGGCGCGGTGGGCCGGCAGCATTGATGAATCAGGCCGATCTCGTAGGATGGGTGGAGCGCAGCGATACCCATCAATTGCATCCGCGCAGTGAGGTGATGGGTATCGCTTCGCTCCACCCATCCTTGTATTAGCCCGTCTTATTCGTCAGAGTGCGCCTGAGAGGCTGGCGAGCGTGGTGTAAAGCGCTGATGCGGCGTAGGATTCGGTTGCAAAGCCAACCCCATCACCTCAACCGCGAACGCCAGGCCCGCCATGACCGATGATACGATTCTGCCCTTCTCGTTTCCAGCCGTTCACGCCAAGAAAGTCACAGCTGCCTTCGATGGCGGTCGGCTGACCTCGAACGGGGGCGTGATGCTTCTGGCGATGGCCGAGCGGCGTCTCGGCTTGGCCGACAATTTGGCCCGGGTGTTCCCGGATCGGCGCGATCCGACGCGGGTCGTGCACAGCCTTGTCGATATGTTCCGCGCGCGCATGTTCGCGATCTGCTGCGGCTACGAGGACGCCGACGACCTCGATCATCTGCGGTCCGATCCCGCATTCAAGCTGGCCTGCGGACGGCTGCCGGACACGGGTCGCGATCTGTGTTCCCAACCGACGCTGTCGCGGCTGGAGAATGCTCCGCGCCTGCGCGACGTGATCCGACTGACCTACACTTTGGTCGACGCATGGATGGATAGCTACCCGCGCGAGCCGGCATCCGTCACGCTCGACATCGATGATACCTGCGATGTCGTCCACGGCCATCAGCAGCTCTCGCTGTTCAACGCTCATTATGACGAACGCTGCTTCCTGCCGATCCACGTCTACGACACGGAGAAGAGCCGGCCCGTGGCGGTCGTGTTGCGGCCCGGCAAGACGCCGGGCGGCGTCGAGGTGCGTGCCCATCTGCGCCGCCTGATACGGCATATCCGGACGCGGTGGCACAACACGCGAATTACGTTCCGTGGCGACGGGCACTATGCCCGGCCGGAGGCAATGGCGTGGTGCGAGACCAACGGCATCGACTACATCTTCGGTCTGTCCGGCACCAAGCCGCTCGCCAGAAAACTCGACGAGGCCGCCGACGACATCCGCACGCGACGCGCCATCGAGAACCTGCCGGTTCTGCGTGGCTATACCGAGACGCGCCACAAGGCCAAGTCCTGGGATCGCGAACGGCGTACCGTCGCCCGTATTGAGGCGACGATGCTCGGCCTCGACATCCGTTTCGTCGTCACCAGCCTCGATGTCGGCTCGGCCGAGTGGATCTACGACAGCCTGTATTGCGCGCGCGGCCAAGCCGAGAATCTGATCAAGCTGCATAAGACACAGCTCGCCTCCGATCGCACCAGCTGCCGTTCGGCGCTCGCCAATCAAGTCCGCCTCGTTCTCCACACCGCCGCTTATTGGCTGATGCTGACCGTGCGCGACGCGATTCCCAAAGCCCGGGAATTGGCCACAGCCGAGTTCGCGACGCTGCGTCTTCGTCTCTTGAAACTCGCTGCCCGTGTCGTCGAGACCACGAGCCGCATTCGCCTTGCGTTTGCCGCGGCATGTCCCGAAGCCGACCTGATCCGCGGCTTGCCAGGCGCGCTGCTGCCGCTCGGTCCTTGACCGGCGGGGCGTCCGCCCCCCGTTCGCCCAACCCATCCCTCAAGCGCGTTGCAAAGTACGGGTCGTCAGGCGGTGAAAAGCCGAAGGCAATCCCGCGCGCCTCGTCAGAGCAGATGTGCGGCCACATCAATCGGACTAAAAAAAGCACTCTCACGAATAGGACGGGTTAGCGCGCTGGGTTAGACTGGCCTCGTTCCGTGAGGAATGGCCCAGCTCGGGTGGCCGCCCGGGCTGGGCCGCTGATCGATCGGATCGTTACCCATCGAAGCCTTGAGGGCTGTTATTCGTAGCAAGATCGCGATCGGCACTTCATCGGGACCCGCATGGTTGAACGAACTTTAGGTTCGCATCACAAGGGAGGGTCGAGGAAGATGGCCAAGCGTACCACAATCTGTGCCGGGATCGATACCGGCAAGCGCAAGCTCGACGTGGCGCTCGACGGCAACTCGGAGCAGCTGCAGGTGGAGAACACGGCGGAAGGTCACAAGGCGCTGCTGGAGTGGCTTGGGCGGCGCAAGGTCAAGCGGGTTGGGATCGAGGCGAGCGGTGGCTATGAGCAAGCCGTCGTCGCCGAGTTACGGCGCATGCGGTTTGTCGTCGTGGTGTTCCAGCCGGCGCAGGTGCGTGCCTATGCCAAATACCGCGGGCAACGTGCCAAGAACGATCGGATCGATGCCGCGCTGATCGCCGCCTGCGCCGCTGCGGTCAACAAGATCCACCCGGCCCCTGACGCAAGATTATCGCCCTTGGCCGGGCAGCTGACACTGATCGATCAGATCGGAGAGGATATCACGCGGTTCAAGAACCGGCTCGAGAGCTGTCGCGATGCGCGTATCCAAAAGCTCTGGAAGGAAGATATCGTCCGCCTGGCCAAGCGCGAACGCGTCGAGTTCAAGGCTTTGGTGGCAGCGATCCGCGAACAGCACGATCTCGCTGCCCGGCTCGATCTGATCTACAGCGTCGGCGGGGCCGGGCTGCCGACTGCGGTCGCCATTCTGGTGCGCATGCCGGAGATCGGCCAAATCAGCCGCGAGCAGGCCGCAGCTCTTGCGGGCCTTGCGCCTTATGATGACGACAGCGGAGAGCATATTGGCGCTCGTCACATCATCGGTGGACGCAAGCGCCTGCGAGAGGCGCTCTATGCTGCAGCGCTGGCGGCGTCGTTCCGCTGGAATCCGCAGCTCATCGCCCTTTACAAGCGACTGATCGCCGCCGGTAGGGTCACAAGCGCGCGCTAATCGCCTGCGCCAGGAAGCTGCTCGTCTTCATCAACGCCGTAGTGGCCCGAGGCACCCCTTGGCAAGCTGACATGTCAGCTGTTCCAGCAGCCTGAAGCGTTTCTTTGTTCGACCGGGGCGCCGTTTCTTCGTCCCGACCTGCCGTCACCAGGACGTCGCGCACAGCGGCCGTCAAGGATGGCCGTCGCTCAAATGCCACCACATCCTCATCCTCAACAGGCCACGCCTTGATGGCCGCGAGCACGGCGTCAGTCTCAACGGCGATCGGACAATTCAATCGCACACAACCGAAAGAGCTAATGGTTGCTACGCAAATCATCCGCGCAGCCGCTGCTGCGATACCCTCTCCATCAGCGGCATCGATCGGGCATTGTAAACGGCTTGTTGCCAGATCCCGCTTTTCCGGCGCGCGGCGCGGTGCATCCGTCAAATCACGGCAGGGGTGTGGCAGCGCCCTGTGACATTTAGGCTTTTGCATCGCGGCGCGGACGGATAGAAGCTGAGCCTCAAACGTCGCTCGCTGATGCAATGAACCTCTCCGCACCCTTTGTCCGCCGGCCGGTCGGCACCACGCTGCTCTCGCTTGGGCTGGTGGTGGCGGGCGTCATCGCGTTCTTCAAGCTGCCGGTGTCGCCGCTGCCCGACGTCGACATCCCGACCATCATGGTGCAGGCGACCTTGCCCGGCGCCAGCCCGGCCGACGTCGCCGCCACCGTGGCGAGCCCGCTTGAGCGGCACCTCGGCCAGATCGCCAGCGTCACCGAGATGACATCGACGTCTTCGCTCGGCTCCGCGCGCATCACGCTGCAATTCGACATCGAGCGCGACATCAACGGCGCCGCGCGCGACGTGCAGGCGGCGATCAACGCGGCGCGCGCCGATTTGCCGACCAACCTGCGCGCCAACCCGACCTACCGCAAGTTCAACCCGGCCTCGGCGCCGATCCTGATCTACACATTGACCTCGGATACGCTGACCCCGGCCGAGCTGTACGACGCCGCCTCGACCGTGCTCGCGCAAAAGCTGTCGCAGGTCGAGGGGGTCGGCGAGGTCTCGGTCGGCGGCGGCTCGCTGCCGGCGGTGCGGGTCGAGTTGATCCCGCCGGCGCTCTACAAATACGGCATCGGGCTCGAGGACGTCCGCGCCGCGCTGAGCAGCGCCAATGCCCACAGCCCGAAGGGCGGCATCGACGTCGGCGACCAGCGCTACCAGATCTACGCCAACGACCAGGCGAGAAAGGCGGCAGACTACAGGCCGCTGGTCGTCGCCTACCGCAACGGCGCGGCGGTGCGTCTGACCGACGTCGGCGACGTGATCGATTCCGTGGAGAATGTCCGCACGCTCGGCCTTTCCAACGGCAAGCCGGCGGTCGTGATGATCGTGTACCGGCAGCCGGGCGCCAACATCATCAAGATGGTCGACAGTGTGAAGGGGCTGATGCCGCAGCTCAAGGCCTCGGTCTCGAACGCGATCGACATCACGCTGGCGATGGACCGCTCGAAGACGATTCGCGCCTCGCTGCACGACGTCGAGATCACGCTCCTGATCGCCGTCGTGCTGGTGATCCTGGTCGTGTTCGCGTTCCTGCGCAATGCGCGCGCCACGCTGGTGCCTGTGGTGGCGGTCGGCGTGTCGCTGATTGCGACCTTCGCCGTGATGTACATGCTCGGCTACACGCTCGACATCTTCTCGCTGATGGCGCTGACGGTGGCGACCGGCTTCGTGGTCGATGACGCCATCGTGGTGCTGGAGAACATCACCCGCCACATGGATGCCGGACTGTCGCGACTGGAGGCGACGCTGGTCGGCACCCGCGAGGTCGGCTTCACCGTGCTGTCGATGAGCGTGTCGCTGATCGCGGTGTTCGTGCCGATCCTGTTGATGGGCGGCCTGGTCGGCCGGCTGTTCCGCGAATTCGCCATGACGATCACGATCGCGATCGTGATCTCGCTGGTGGTCTCGCTGACGACGACGCCGATGATGTGCGCCGTGCTGCTGCGCAAGGAGCAAGGCCAGCCGCACGGCCGGATCTACCGGATCAACGAGCGCGTCCTCGAGCTGATGCTGAACGGATACCGCGCGACGCTCGGCCTCGCGCTGCGCCATCCGCTGCTGGTAATGCTGATCCTGGGCTGCACGCTTTATTTGAACGTGCATCTCTACACGGTCGTGCCCAAGGGCTTCGTGCCGCAGCAGGACACCGGGCTCCTGATCGGCTCGATCCAGGCCGACCAGAGCACCTCGTTCCAGCTGATGCAGCAGAAGCTGACGCAGTTCATCGACATCGTCAAAGCCGATCCGGCGGTCGATACCGCGGTCGGCTTCACCGGCGGCGGCGGCGTGGGCCCCGGCGGCGGCACCAACACCGGCACGGTGTTCGCTTCGCTGAAGCCGATGGACCAGCGCAAGCTGCGCGCCGACAAGGTGATCGAGCGGCTGCGCGAGCCGCTCGCGACGGTGGCAGGCGCCACCTTGTTCCTGCAATCGATCGGCGATCTCGGCGCCGGCGGCCGTTCGGGCAACGCGGCGTATCAATACACGCTGAAGGGCTCGACCTTCGAGGAGCTGAACGAGTGGACGCCGAAGCTTGTCGCCGCGCTGCAGAAGGAGCCGACGCTGGCCGACGTCAACACCGACCAGCAGAACAAGGCGCTGCAGGCCAATCTGATCATCGATCGCGACGCCGCCTCGCGGCTCGGGATCACGGTCGCCCAGCTCGACAACACGCTGTATGACGCGTTCGGGCAGCGCCAGGTCTCGACCATCTTCGTCGCGCGCAACCAGTATCACGTGATCATGGAGGTCGCGCCGCGCTTCTCGCAGGACCCGCAGACCCTGAAGGAGGTCTATATCTCGACCTCGGGCGGGTCGGCGAGCGGCACGCAGTCAACCAACGCGGTGGCCGGAACGGTCGCCTCGTCGTCGCAGAAGAACTCGGTCAGCTCTGTCGCCGCCAATGTGGTGCGCAACCAGGCGACCAACTCGATCGGCGCCACCGGCAAGGGCGTCGCCTCGACCGGAACCGCGGTCTCGACCAGCGCCGAGACGATGATTCCGCTGTCCAGCGTCGCCCGCTTCGAGCACGGCGTGACGCCGCTCGCCGTCAACCACCAGGATCTCCTGGTCGCCAGCACCATCTCGTTCAACCTGGCGCCGGGCACCTCGCTGAGCACCGCGACCACCACGATCGAGAGCACGATGAGCGCGATGCATGCGCTCGGCATGCCGGCGGGCATCAATGGCGGGTTTGCCGGCTCCGCCAAGATCTTCCAGCAGGCGCTGGCGAACGAGCTGTTTCTCATTCTTGCCGCGCTGGCGACAATCTACATCTCGCTCGGCATGCTCTACGAGAGCTACATCCACCCGCTGACCATCCTCTCCACTTTGCCCTCGGCCGGCGTCGGCGCGGTGGCGGCGCTGATGCTGTCGCACACCGATTTCGACATCATCGGCATGATCGGGGTGATCCTCCTGGTCGGCATCGTGAAGAAGAACGCGATCATGATGATCGACTTCGCGCTCGACGCCGAGCGCCAGCGCGGGCTGTCGTCGCGCGACGCGATCTACGAGGCCTGCCTGATGCGGTTCCGCCCGATCATGATGACGACGCTCGCCGCCTTGTTCGGCGCGGTGCCGCTGATGATCGGCCTCGGCGAAGGCAGCGAGCTGCGCCAGCCGCTCGGCATCGCGATTTTCGGCGGCCTGATCCTGAGCCAGATCCTGACGCTCTACACCACGCCGGTGGTCTATCTCTATCTCGACCGCGCCAGGCTCTGGAACCAGCGGCGGCGTGCCGCGCGCCGCGCACGCCGGGCTGCGGCGAGCCCGTCCTGACCTGCCATCGTTGACAGACCCGCGCCGGTCTTGCCAACCTGCCGCAAGGTGGCAGGCGCAAGGAACCGATCTGTGACTCCAGCACCGGAAATCGCCGTGTCGCGCTGGTTCAACACCGGCGAACCCCTGACCCTGGCGGCGCTGCGCGGCCGCCCGGTTCTGCTGCACGCCTTCCAGATGCTGTGCCCCGGCTGCGTCGCCCACGGCACGCCGCAGACCCAGCGCGCGTTCGAGCTGTTCAAGCATTCCGACCTGCAGGTGATCGGGCTGCACACCGTGTTCGAGCATCACGCGGCGATGACGGAGGTCGCGCTGGAAGCCTTCATCCACGAATACCGGCTGACCTTTCCGATCGGCGTCGACAAGGCCGGCGACGGCACGCCGATCCCCGTCACCATGCAGCGCTACGGCATGCAGGGAACGCCGACCAGCATCCTGATCGGCCGCGACGGCAACATCGTGCATCACGGCTTTGGGCAGCAGAGCGACATGGCGCTCGGCGCGATCATCGCAGCCGAGCTCGCCGCGCCGCGCGGTTGACGCCCCTGCCCGGCTGCAACCTAGGCGCAGCCCTTGCACGCGGCAGCGTTGTGACGGCGTCGCGAAATGCGTGATACCGTTGCGCCAACCAGAACCGTCGCCCTGCGGGAGGATCTCATGAAGACCTATCAGCTCTATATCAATGGCCAGTATGTCGACCCCGCCAATGGCGAATGGTTCGACACCATCGATCCCTATCGCGGCGAGGCCTGGGCGAAGATCCCGCGCGGCTCGGCCGCCGATGCCGACAAGGCGGTGAAGGCCGCCAACGAGGCGATGTGGCGCGGCCCGTGGGCGAAGATGACCGCGTCGGCGCGCGGCAAGGTGATGCGCAAGCTCGGCGACCTCGTCGCCGCCAACGCGGAACGTCTCGCCGAGATCGAGGTGCGCGACAACGGCAAGCTGATGGCCGAGATGCTCGGCCAGCTGCGCTACCATCCGGAATGGTGGTGGTACTTCGGCGGCCTCGTCGACAAGCTCGAGGGCGGCCTGGTGCCGATCGACAAGGCGGATACCTTCGCCTACACGACGCATGAACCGGTCGGCGTCGTCGCGGCACTCACCGCCTGGAACTCGCCGCTGCTGTTCGTCGCCTGGAAATGCGCCGCCGCGCTCGCCGCCGGCTGCGCCGTGGTGGTCAAGCCCTCGGAATTCACCTCGGCCAGCACGCTGGAGTTCGCGGCGCTGACGAAAGAGGCCGGAATTCCCGACGGCATCTTCAATGTGGTGACCGGCTTCGGGCCCGAGGCCGGCGCCGCGCTGATCTCGCATCCCGGCGTCGCAAAAATCACCTTCACCGGATCGGATACGACCGGCGCAAGAGTCTATGAGACTGCCGCCAAGAGCCTGAAGCGCGTCTCGCTCGAGCTCGGCGGCAAGTCGCCCAACATCGTGTTCGAGGATGCCGACCTCACGGCGGCTGCGGCCGGCGCGATCTCCGGCATCTTCGCCGCGACCGGCCAGACCTGCATCGCAGGCTCCCGCCTCCTGGTGCAGAGCTCGATCAAGGAGAAGTTCGTCGCGCGCGTGCTGGAGCTGGCGAAATCGGCCAAGATCGGCGATCCCATGAAATCCGACACCAATGTCGGCCCGATCACGACGCCGGCGCAATACAAGAAGGTGCTCGACTATATCGATATCGCCAAGGCCGAGGGCGCGCGCTGCCTGCTCGGCGGCAGGCCGGCCACAGGCGAGGGCATCCAGGGCGGCCAGTTCGTCGAGCCGACGATTTTCACCGATGTCGACAACACCATGCGGATCGCCCGCGAGGAGGTGTTCGGGCCGGTGCTGTCGATCATCTCGTTCGACACCGAGGAAGACGCCATCCGGATCGCCAACGACACGATCTACGGCCTTGCCGCCGGCATCTGGACCAAGGATCTCGCCCGCGCCATTCGCGTGCCGAAGCAGCTGCGCGCCGGCACCGTGTGGGTGAACACCTACCGCGCCATCAGCTACATGATGCCGTTCGGCGGCATGAAGTTCTCCGGCGTCGGCCGCGAGAGCGGCATCGACGCGGTGCGCGAATATCAGGAGACCAAGAGCGTCTGGATCTCGACCGCGACGGACGTGCCGGCCAATCCATTCGTGATGCGGTGAGCGCGCGTTTTCTCGCTTCGGTTCACCTCTCCCATCGGGGGTGAACCGAGTCGCAGTCCGAACACCTCAGGAAAGCTAATGCATAGCCATCGGATTTCCGCCGTCCACGACAATCGTTTGTCCCGTCACGCTGTCCATTCGGCAATAAGCCACCACGAGCTGGGCAATGTCATCGACGCTTCCGGTTCGTCCAAGCACTGACTGGGCGCGCGCCATCTGCCGCATTGCTTCGGGCACGCGCTCGGCCATGCGCGTTCCTTCGACCAAGCCGGGGGCGACACAGTTGACGGTCACTTCGGGCGACAATGTAACTGCCAGGCAATGCGTAAGATGGATCAATGCCGCCTTGCTGACCGCGTAAGCGATACTGCTGCCACCTGGTGCAACCCCGGCAATTGACGCGATATTGACAATGCGACCTGCCTTGTGCCGCCGAAGTTCAGAGGCAAAACCCCGTGCGAGCAGAAATGGTCCGCGAAGATTCGTTTCAAGAATCCGATCCCAGATCTCCGGCGTTAGCGCGTCGAGCTCCTTGAACGGGATGCCGACGTTCCACGCGGCGTTGTTGATCAGGATATCGATCCGGCCAAAATGGCCGGCCAAGGCTTTGACGCACGCATCGATCGATTGAGGATCCCGCTGATCAAGCTGCACCGCCTGGCTGCGCCGGCCAGGCATCCGCAGCGCCTCGACCAATTCACCCGCGCGCGCCGCTTCCGCTACGTAGGAAACGGCAACGTCCGCACCGGCGGCGGCGAGAGCCTTGGCAATCGCCTCTCCAATTCCACCCGACCCGCCGGTGACCAATGCGACTTTTCCGTTGAGGTCCATAGCTTCCCCTCGTTCACACGAACGGCAACACTCAGGGTCAAAGATACACGTTTCAACGGAGCCGGCAAAATTGCGCCTGAATGTCATTGTGCGGCATCACCTTGCCGCCCGTGCTCGGCAATGCAAGCATCGGGTTGGTGGCCTAGGCGGGTAGCGGCCAGGTCACGTCCCTGCCCTTCAGTTCCTTGTAGCGTCGGGTGTGGGCGCGAATGCTTCCGAGATCCGACATGCCGCGCGACAGCAGGTCCCGGTCGAGCCGCGCGGCGGCATCGATCGCCGTCATTGTGGTCGCCTGCAGCGCGCGCTTCGAGAACGCGTAGGCCATGTAGCAATCCGGCGGCACCGACGCCGCCCAAGCGACGGCCGCATCGAGCAACTTGTCCGGCGCGACTGTCTGCTGGACGACGCCCAGTCGCGTCGCCGCGGCGAGATCGTAAACCTGACCAAACAGCGTCAGTTCGAAAGCCGATCGCGGACCGATCGCATGCTTGATGATCTCGCAGTAGACAGCCGGCATCGGAATGCCGATGGGGACCTCGTTCAGCGCGAACTGCAGCGGACCTTCGCTGGCGACCCGGTGATCGCAATCGATCGCGGTGATGAATCCACCTGCATAGGCATGGCCGTTGATCGCAGCCACCGTCGGCCTCGGATACGTGAAGAGACGGAGGTTCGTCGCGCGATATTCTTCGAACCAGGCATCGATCTCCTTGATCGATTGGCTCGCGAACAACGGGAAATGATGGTCGAGGTCGAGGCCCGCCGTGAACACCGCGCCCGATCCGGTCAACACGACGGCGCAATCGGCGAACTCGGATTCCAGGCGATCGAACGCCGCGTGTAGGTCGGCGAAGAAAGCCGGATTCTGCGCATTGACCTTGTTGGTGTTCATTGTCACTACGGCAACGTGCGGGTGCTTGCGTTCAATGATCCAGGGCATCGGTCATCCTATGGTTGCGAAAGATCAGGCAAGCTTGAACAGACGCCGCGCGTTGTCGGTCAAGAATGCCGAACGGGCGTCGACGCCGAGTTGGAGGTCGTCGAGACCGGCGAGGCACTCACCTGCGGGCCAGAAGGGATGGTTGGACCCGAAGAGAACCCGATGCCTTTTGTTGCCGCGCATATACCCGACGAGATCGGACGGGTAGCGGCTGACCTTGTAGGCCGATGTGTCTGAAGCCGTCTCTCTTCACGCGCAGCCTCAACTCTCGTACGATCGCCGGTACTATCCTCTGTTCGCGGAGTGCTGCGAACTCGACATCCCGTTCTGCACGCAGGTCGGACACGCGGGGCCTCTGCGCGAATCCGAACCGGGGCGTCCCATTCCCTATCTCGATCGATCCATCGTCAGACGCGGGCAGCTCAGAATGTGATCATCGACGCCTGGATGCAGCATCCGAATCCCGCCTGGATCGGGGATCCGATATTCGAGTCGTTGCGTCGGTGGAGACCCGGCAAATGGTCGGAAACGGCGCCTCCTATCGGAGACTCGCTTGCCGAGATGGATCGTGCAGGCGTTTCTATGGGCATGCTCTGTGGCTGGCACGGTCCGGGCGGGCCGATGATCAGTAACGACGAGGTCGCCCAACACTGCCAGGCTCACCCTGACCGCTTCGTCGGAATCGCTTCGGTCGATCTCTTCCGCCCGATGGACGATCCAACCGAAGAACGCCCTTCCTTTTCTTCTGCAATTGAGGCTCGGCTCGTTGAAGACCACTTTGCCGGCCGAATCGCCTTCCCGGAATACGAAGGCAAGCTCCTTGAGCGGGGAAGCGAACGATATCCGGCTTTCCGTCAGCCGGCCCCGGTCTTTCAGGATATAGATCGAGTCTACAAAGGCGGCCTGATCGTCGCGCGGTGCGAATTCAGCGTAGAACGAGGGATGGGCGAAGACGCTGTCTTCGCCTTTATCCGTTTTGATTGGAGCAACGGTCATCAGTTCTCGCCGCTTGATCGGCAATTGCTTGGTTCGCTGTTGAATGCACTTACGGCTGATCCATCATACACATCCGTTGCGGCAGTTTAAACGCAAAGCCGCCGGCGTAGAAGGTGGCCCATTGGTTCGCGGTGAAGCTCGCATCAGTCTCAGGCCGGCTCTTCTGACAAGCAGCCGCTCGCCGGCACCGTGCGGGTGAACACCTCGCGCGCCTTCAGCTACATGATGCCGTTCGGCGGCATGATGTTTCCGGCGTCGACCGCGAAAGCGGCATCGCCCTTATCCGCGGTCATTGAACTGGTCGTTGCGAAAGGTCCGCAGGTCGGCTAAATTCTCCCTCACGAAGAGTCTCCGTGCTCATTCGTCCTTTCGCGCGACTGGCGAGCCAACGTGGAATTGACCACGGTGAAGCGCGAAGGGTTCAACGCCGATCGCCTGGGCAACCCATCTGCTGGAAAAACAGCGTGTTGAGGAGCCCGAGCATGCCGTCGTTTCGCAACGAACTGTCCATCAACGATCAAGAGATCGCCGCCGCCCTTGCGGGCGAAGAGCGCCGTCAACAGGACGGCGTCGAACTGATTCCGTCCGAGAACTACACCTACCCGGAGGTGCTCGAACTGCTCGGCTCGGTCTTCACCAATAAATATTCGGAAGGGTATCCGGGACGCCTATACTACGGCGGCCAGCAGTATACGGACAACATCGAGAACCTCGCGCGGCAGCGGGCCTGCTCGCTGTTTCGTGCCGAGCACGCCAACGTTCAGCCGCTTTCCGGATCACCGATGAATCAGGCCGTCTATCTCGGCCTGTTGAATCCCGGCGACACCATTCTCGCCATGGACCTGTCCCATGGCGGTCATCTCACCCACGGCGCGCCGGTGTCCCACATGGGCCGCTTGTTCAACTTCATTCGCTACAAGACGGCGCCGTCAAACGGCGGCGCGATCGATTTCGACGCATTGCGCGCGATGGCGCGTGAAGCGCGCCCGAAGATGGTGTTGTGCGGCGACAGCTCCTATCCGCGCGACCTGGACTATGCGGCATTCAAGAGCATTGCCGACGAAGTCGGCGCGCTCACGATGGCCGACGTCAGCCATTATGGCGGACTGGTTGCCGCTGACGTGATGCGCAATCCGCTCGATGCCGGCTTCGACGTCATGACGACGACATCCCACAAGTCGCTGCGCGGCCCCCGCGGCGGGATCATCCTGTGCCGGAAGGAGCATGCCGGCCGGATCGATGCTTCGGTCTTTCCCGGTTTGCAGGGCGGACCTCACATGAACGTCGTGGCCGGGATTGCCGTGACGCTCAAGCAGGCGGCGACCGCGGATTTCCAGGCTTACGCGCGGCAGGTCTTGCGCAACGCGAAAGTGCTTGCCGGCGCGCTGATGGAGCGCGGGATGAAGCTGGTCACCGACGGGACGGACAATCACATGATGGTCGTCGATACGGCAGCATCGGTCGGACTGGACGGGCGAGCGGCCGAGGACGTGCTCGATGCCATCGCCATCACCACCAACAAGCAGATCATTCCGGACGATCCGCGCCCGCCGCTCAGGCCGAGCGGTGTTCGCCTTGGGACGCCGGCGGCGACCACGCGCGGCATGGGAGAAGCCGAAATGCATCGTATCGGCGGGTTCATTGCGGCGGCGCTTCAGGCGAACGGAGACGATACGGTCGTCGCGCGCCTCAGGTCGGAATGCACCGAGATGTGCCGGGCTTTTCCTGTTCCAGGCGTGGTGTCCGCCTCCGGACCGAACTGATCGGCGGCACACCGGCAACCGCAACCTGGCGCGCAGACATGCCGAACGGAGTTTGGCGCCGCCGGTGCGCATCCCGCATCAAGTGCGGGACAGGCTTCGCTCGAAAACGCTCTATGCGCTCGTCAGGGATTGCCGACCTCGAAGGCCAGCAGAACATTGCCGGGCAATCCGCTCCACTGCGCGTAGCCGGAATTGACGTACAGCATGTGATCCACAACGATCGGGCCGGGTCCGTCCATGGCACCGCCACGGGCCGAGACGCCATTCACCGTGGTGTAGTCGCGGGCCGTGTCGATCTCCCAGAGCAGCCGAGCGTCGTCGGTCGCATAGGCGCGCAAGAAGCCGCTCACGCCACCTGAGAACACGACGCCGGGAATGACGGTGATCGCGGCCGACAGCGCCGGACTGCACTGGGGGCGGTCGCCGCAGGCGACCGGCGCCACCTGCATCGTGATCTTCCCGGTCACAAGATCCAGCCCGAACAGGCCGCCGCCTTCGCTTGAGTTCAGACGCCTCGTGCCGTCCCTTAGAAACCGCACGTCCGAATTGGCGACGTAGATCCGGTCCTGGTCCGCAGCCGAGCCCCACTCGGTCCCGCCCAACGGGCCGCCCTGGCCGATCCGCGTCTGCCACAGGATCTTGCCGTCATGATCGGGATCCAGTGCATGGACCACGCCGGATTTCTGGCCGATCACCAGCGCGCGTTGTCCGTTGCGCAAGCTCACCAGGATGGGCGATTGGCCGAAGTCATGATCGGGTCCGCGGCTGTCAGGACAGTTCGACTGGTCGGCGCCGAAACACGCAACGACGAAGCTGTCCCTGGGCGTGGCCTGCTGATGCCAAAGCATCCGGCCGGTCGCCAGATCGAACGTGAGGACGGCATCGCTGGTGTCGGTCGCCGGATCGGCATAGCTGTTCGACGTCGCGACGTAGAGCGCCTGGCGCTGCACGTCGATCGTCGGCGCGGACCAGACCGACGCTCCGGCCGGACCAAACAGCTGGGTGCCGATGGCGTTGGTCTTGGTCGGATGCGGCGCTTCAGGGATGGTGTAGCTCTTCCAGATCTGCGCGCCGGTCTCGGCCTTCAGTGCAACGACGCTGCCGCGAAACGTGCAGCATTGGTAGGTCGGCCGCGACCCCGTGGCCTCCTCGATCGAGGAAACCCCGACATAGACGACGCCGGAATGGAAGACGGGCGCGCCGGTGATCCGGGCGGCCAGATGATCGTCGGCCCTGCTCTTCCAGATCAGCGCGCCGGTCACAGCATTCACGGCGTAGACGTTGGCGAACAGATCGCCAAAGAAGATGGCGGGCTGGCCGTTGTCCAGCGAGGCAAAACTGATCGCGGTCCGGACCGCCGCCTCGGTCGGAAACACCCATCGGGTGCATCCGCTTTTGGCGTCGAGGGCGTGCACCTTGCGGTCGCCGCCGCCGACAAACAGCAGACCGCCGACGACGGTCGGCTGAGCGAAGGCGGTGGACGTGTTCGGGAATCCGAACGCCCATTTCAGACGTAACCGGGGGACTTCATCTGATGTGAGGCCGGCCGTTGCCGCCGGCTGAAACCGGCTGTTGTTGAGATCCGCGCCCCAACCATTCCACCCTGGCCCATCGGTCGGCTGCGGAAAGCCGGCCTCGCTCGGCGCGCATTGGCCCGCATTCTCGGTCGACGCATGCGACGCGGCCTTGCCGGTGACGAGCGAGGTGACCGCCGCGCGCTCGTCACCGGTCAGCCCCTGCGCGAAGGATGCCATCGCGCCCGTGGTGATCGCACCCACAACCTCGTCGAACGATTTTGCCTGCAGCGCGGCGCGGCTCGGCACGCGACTATCCGCGTTGCCGCTGTCGTGGCACTGCGCGCAGCGTTGCGCGTAGAGCGCGGCGGCGCGTTGCTGCGCTGTCGCCGGGAGGCAAGACCAGATCAGGATGACGGCCGTCGCAGCAACCAGTTTCATCGTCGTTCACCAGCGTTGCTGTTGATGACAAGAACGATGGCAGCCTAGCAGAACCCGGATGGTTGCCAATCCCGCCCGACGACACCAACAGATCCCGTGGTGCAGGCAGCCAAGACGTGGATGCCCGGGAAAAGCCCGGGCATGACGGTTTGTGAGACGCGCGGGTGAAGCCGGCCGCGCGTCACCCGCCTTGCACACGGAGCCAGCAAAGCTCCGGTCACTGCGGACGATCAGTGACCCGCCGCGATCCTGGTTGGACCGCAGACATCGTCCTGCGGATTCTTGCCGTCGTCATTGCCGCGGCCATGGTCCTTCATCCGGCCATGATCGCCATCGCAATTGACGGGAGCGAACGACACACCGCGATAGACCATGCCGAAGGCCGGCGGCACGACGACATCGAAGGCCTCATTCGCCGGAAGCGCCGTCGCCGCCACCTTGTCCGTGATGGCGACCACCAGATTCGGATCGGCCCCGGGCTCGACCGAATTGCTCACCGTCGACGTCACGGCGAAGATCGTCGCCGTGCCGTTGCGGTTCACGCGGCCCGTGATGTTGCGCAGGCCGCCCGTCGCCGGGTCGGTCGGATATCCCTTCACATGATAGGCCGTGCCGAGGTTCAGCCCCTTCTGCAGCGTGTAAGCAAGGCTCCAGCTGCCGTTCGCATAGACCCATTTCTGAAGGCCCGCCGTCGGCGACGTTGCCGCGTCGGCCAGGTTGCCGTCGCCCTCCTGGGTGACATAAAGCGTCGTCGCATTGGCAAACCAGATGCCGAAGGGATAGAAGCCGTTCGCGCCGGAGTTCACCGCGGGATTGCTCGGGAAACCCGGAAGAATGCTGAACGCCGTCGCGGCGGCCGTATCCCGGGTCGGGAGAACTCCCGGCGCGCCGACCTGATAGACCGTGTTGATGCCGTTGCTTCCGCTGCCCTTGGTTTCGTAGAGCGTGTTGTCAGAGATCGCGAGGCCGCGGAAATTGTCGTCCTTGCCGGACTTGTCCGCGGCAAAGCCTAGCTGGCCGACGGAGAAGCCGAACTGAAAGCCGTTCTTGCTGCCGGGCGTTCCCTGCTGCACGCCAACCACGGTGTCAGAACCATCGCTGCCCGGCGTCGCGAGTTGAACGCCGGTGTCATTGACGATCAGCACCGGCTGGATGCCACTGCCGTTACCGGCATTGCCGACCGTGAAATACTGGTCGGCCTGGGTGCCGTTGACCTTGTTGGCGCGGATCGCGCCGCGGCCATTGTCGCCGCTGTAAACGTTGACCTTGGTCCGGTGCAGTGATCCGTCAAAACCGAGCTCCGCCACCACGCGTGCATGCACGCTGGTGTCCGGATTGGTGGGATCGACATGATTGGGCGAATTGGAGTTGGAGACGTCCAGCTCGTTCACTGCAGCGTCGTAGCCCATGAATGTCACGGCCTTGCCGTCGGGCGACAGGTGAAGCGACAATTCGGACTTGGAGCTGAAGCTTGTCACCGCCACGTCTGCCGGGACAGTCAGCGCGCCGATTTCGCGAAGGCGACCGCCTTCCAGGTGAAACTTCTTGATCACGACCGGCGCAGTCACGCCGAAGTTCGAATCAACCGCCACATTGTTGAAGACCGTCGGATAGGTGCCGTCAGCCACCGCAATTCCGCCCGTCGGCAGGGTCTGGCCCACGGCGACGGTCGACGGCTTGCCTGCGTAGAGCGCGCCGCTGACGAGCAATTCGTGCGGATTGCCTGCAATCTGGGAAAAGGACGGATGGACTGCGAACAGCACCGGTGAGAGAGCCGTCCCCGCGATCAGGCGCCGGACAATTGCGCGGCCGATTGCTTGTGGTGTGGAGATTGTCTTGAACATCCGAGAGCCCCCCATTTTCTGAAGATCAAATGGATTGCTCATAAGCGGCGGATCGCAACACTGCTGTGACAGATCTCCGACTGTCGCGTTCACGTTTCGGAAAATGTTGACGCGATCCACCGATGGTTGCAGAAGGCGGTTGGCCGGCAATCTTCCGAAACAATAGGGATGGAGATTGAGCGGCCATGCAGCCGTGGGACGACGGCTTCGGGCACGGCGATTTGTGGAAAGGCTTCCGCCCTAACCCTTCGCCTCGCTCGGCACGCCGCCGAACAATTGCGCCTGCTCGGCGCGGCCGGCCTCGACGATCCGGCTGGTGGCGGTCTCGATCTGGTCGCGCAGGCGGGTCATGAACTCGTCGCGCGGCAATCCCGGCGGCAGCGGATCGAGGAATTCGACCACCAGCGTGCCGGGATAGCGCATGAAGGTGCGGCGCGGCCAGAACAGCCCGGAATTGAGCGCGACCGGCAGGCACGGCACGCCGCTCTCGGCATAGATCTGCGCGACGCCGGCCTTGTAGTTCGGCACAGCCCCAGGCGCGGTGCGCGTGCCCTCCGGGAAGATCACGAGCTGACGGCCGAGCTTCACCTCGGCCGCCGCGCGCTTCAGCGTCTTGATCAGTGAGCGCGGGCCGCCGCCACGCTCGACCGAGATCATGCCGACCTTCTTGAGGTACCAGCCGAACACCGGGATCATCATCAGCTCGCGCTTGAGGATGAACAACGGATGGTCGAAGAAGCGCACCAGCGCAAAGGTCTCCCAGAACGACTGGTGCTTCGAGGCGATCACCAGTGGTCCCTTCGGAATCTTCTCGACGCCGCGAAACTCGATCTTGATGTTGCAGACCACGCGCATCAGGAACAGGCTGATGCTGGCCCAGGCGGCTTCGAGTGCCATCATCGCGCCGCGCGGCAGCAGCAGCGCCGGCAGCGCGATGATGCAGAGCACCACCAGCACCAGATAGAACAGCACGTTGAAGATCAGCGAGCGCAGGAAGATCATTTCAGTCCTTGTTTGAGCATGATCTCCGCGCAAACGCGTTCCGCGTTTGTCGCGAGGGAAAACCGCTCCGCACTTTTCCGGATCATGCCTAATCCTAATTCGCCTGCGCCGTCGCCGGACGGCGCGGTGCGGCTGCCGGCTCGGCGAGATCGGAAGTCAGGTCGAGGCCGATATCGGCGAGCCGCACCCGGACCTCCGCGGCGACATATTTGGCGTATTCCGATAGCAAGAGACGAAAGGTTCCGCCACTGGTCCACCACGGCTCGTCGCGCCATTTGTCGCCAACGACCGCGAACGGGATCAGCGTGACGTCGGGCATCGCATGTGACAGTTCCACGATCGCGCGCGGCATGTGGTAGTTCGAGGTCACCACGATCAGCGATTTGAAGCCGCGCTCGCGCGCCCAGCGCCGCGTCTCCGCCGCATTGCTGCGGGTGTTGACCGCCGAGCGGTCGAGATCGACGCAGCAGCTCATCAGCCCCCGACTATCGGGCACCGAGCGGGAGATGTCGCCGGCGTCGTTGGTCGGATGCACGCCCGAGATCAACAGCCGCTTGCCGTAGCCCGCGGCGAGCAATTCCATCGCGTCCGACACCCGCGACGAGCCGCCGGTCAGCACCACGATGCCGTCGGCATTGTGCGGCGGGTCGGTCTCGACGCCGCGCAATTGCGAGAGGAAGCCGACAAAGCCCACCGCCGCGGCAACGAAGCCAAGCGCCAGCGGCACGACGATGACGGCGCGCAGCCAGCCGCGCGGAGGCGCGGCATAGCCATTCGGCGACGTATCGTCGGACTGCAAACTCATGTGATGCGGTTACCCTTCCCCCCGGGCGATTTTAATGCATGAACTGGAAAAGTGGAAACCCGGTTTTGCCGTGACGACGGCTGCGCGAATACGCGCGGGATCACACTCTGGCGGCGAAATGCGATCACGCGACTGACCTCATGGTTGCGCTGTCGTGCGCCGTCAATCGATGTCGTCGAGCGTGGCAAACAATGTGCGCCGCGACGCCCAGGCGGTGATCGCCGCGATCAGCACCGCCTGCATCGCCAGCACCAGATAGCCCGATGGGCGCAGCGAGAACGTGCCGAGCAGAGCCGCGAACTGGTCGCCTACCGGCGTGCCGGAAAACCAGTTGGCAATCGACTCGGAGAAGCCGAACGCCAGCATCGCCGCGCCGCCGCCGATCAGCCCGCCTTCAAGGCCGAGCCGGAGGAAATGCCGCAGGAAGCGGTTGGCGATGTAGCTGTCGCCGGCGCCGACGAAATGCAACACCTCGACGATCGGACGGTTGGATGCCATCGCGCCGCGGGTCGCAAACGACACCGAGATGATGGTGGCGATGATCACGAGGATGAGGATGCCGACGCCGGCAAACACGGTGGCGCCGGTCATCGAGCGCATGCGCTCGATCCAGGCGCGATGATCGTCGACGCTTGCGGTCGGCGCCACCTGCGTCACCCGCGCGCGCAGCGCGGCGAGATCGAGCGTGGTGCCGGGCTGCACCCGCGCCACGATGACGCGCGGCACCGGCAGCTCCTCGATCGAGAGCCCGCTGCCGAGCCACGGCTCCAGCAGCTTGGCGGATTCCTCCTTGCTGAACGGCCGGACCTCGAGAATGCCGGACTGCGCCCGCATCGCATCCGCAGCCGCCTGCGCGTCGCGATCGAGGTCGCGGCCCGGTGAGGGGCGCACCTGGATGGTGATCTCGCTCGACACTTCGGACTGCCATTCGGCCGCGGACGCACTGACGAGCAGCACGGTGCCGGTCGTCAGCGAGGCGAGGAAGGTCATGATCGCGACCACCGCGACCAGCGCGCGGCCCGAGATCGAGGCGCGCGGCACGATCGGCGACATGTTGCGCGCCGTGGCCGGGACCTGCGGGCGCTCGCGCCCGAGATCGACCAACGACACTTTCTCGTCGCCGCTCCTATTCATAGATGTGCAGCCGTCCCTGATGCAGCACCAGCCGCCGCGCCTCGTATTGATCCATCAGCGTGATGTCGTGGGTCGCGATGATAACAGCGGTGCCCGATTTGTTGAGCTCGATGAACAGCCGCAACAGGCGGCGCCCGAGCGTCGGATCGACGCTGCCGGTCGGCTCGTCCGCCAGCAGCAATTGCGGCCGCGAGATCACCGCGCGCGCGATCGCCGCGCGCTGCTTCTCGCCGCCCGACAGGATCGGCGGCAGCGCATCCATGCGCTCGCCGAGGCCGACCCATTTCAGGAGGTCGATCACCTCGCGGCGATAGCTCGATTCGTCGCGGCCCATCACCCGGAACGGCAGCGCGACATTCTCGTAGGTCGTCATATGGTCGAGCAGGCGGAAATCCTGCAGTACGATGCCGATCCGTTTGCGCAGGTCGGCGACCTGGTCCTTGCTCAGCAGGGAGACGTCCTTGCCGAACAGATTGACCAGCCCGCGGGTCGGCCGCAGCGACAGGAACAACAGCCGCAGCAGCGAGGTCTTGCCGGCGCCGGACGGGCCGGTCAGGAACTGGAACGAATGCGCCGGGATCATGAACGACAGGTCGCGCAAAATCTCCGGGCCGAGCCCGTAGCGCAAACCGACATTTTCGAACCGAACCAATGCGCTAGCTCCGTTCGAGAGGGCCGATGGCCGAATACCCCATACTGCCGGCCGACCGGCCGCGAACCGCACAGAAAGGTTGTGCGTCGGTTATGGTTTCCGATTCGTTAACGGTCGCTCAGTAGCATCCGGGCATACCACACGGTGGAGATTCGGCTCCATGCATATCGTTTGCCCGCATTGTACAACATCCTATGCCATCAATCCGGCCACCCTGGGGGAGGCCGGGCGCAGCGTCCGCTGTTCCCGCTGCCGGGAGGTCTGGCTGGCCCGACCGGAGGACGCCGTCGGAGTGACGGCGCCCGCCTTGGCCCATCAGTCCGCAGGCTCCGATCTCGCCGCCGAATGGACGCGATGGGCCGGGAGGAGGCTGACGAGACCCCGGTGGTCGAAAGTCCCTCGATTTCGGCCGATTTGCCCACCGAGGGGAACGAGTGGCCGGCGGTTGCCGCAGCGGATGCCGCAGCCCATGCCGACGGCCAGGAGGCGAGCGGAACCCGGCGCCGCTTCCGCTTGCCGCGGCTTCCACGCCTGTTCCGGCTGCCCACCTGCCCCGAATTCCCTTCATGCCGGTGATCGGCGCCCTGCCGACCACCTGCGGCGCCATGGCCGCGCTGATCATCGCGCTGTTCGTCTGGCGCAACGACGTGGTGCGGCTGCTGCCGCAGACCGCCCTGTTCTACAAGATGGTTGGGCTCGACGTGAATCTGCGCGGGCTCGCCTTCAAGGACCTCAAGATCACCAACGAGACCGTCGACGGCAAGCCGGTGCTGGTGATCGAGGGCATGATCGTCGGCCAGACCAGGAAGCCGGTCGAATTGCCGCGGCTGCGCTTCTCGGTCCGCGATGCGCAGGGCGCGGAAATCTATGCCTGGAATGCGGTGCTGGAGCAGCCGGTGCTCAATCCCGGCGAGCGCGCCTTCTTCAAGTCGCGCCTCGCCTCGCCGCCGCCCGAAGGCCGCAATATCGACGTACGCTTCTTCAACAAGCATGACCTCACCGGCGGCCGCGCCTGAGCTGCCGGCAAACACTCTCGGAAACCGACCCATCACCATGACGCGTGTTCTGATCGCCGACGACGAAGACTCGATGCGCTCGCTGGTGGCGCGCGCCATCGCCATGGACGGCCACGAGACCGTGACCGCGCAGGACGGCGCCGAGGCGCTGGAGATGCTGACGCGCGATGAAGGCGCGTTCGACCTCCTGCTCACCGATATCCAGATGCCGGTGATGGACGGCATCGCGCTGGCGCTGACCGCGGCGCGCGACTTCCCGGAGCTGAAGATCCTGCTGATGACCGGCTTCGCCCACCAGCGCGAACGCGCCTCCGGCCTCGAGGCGATCGTGCATGATGTGGTGACGAAACCGTTCTCGATCGCCGATATCCGCACTGCGGTAGCGGATGCGCTGGCGGCGCGGAAGGCCAGCTAGCCGTCATTGCCGGGCTTGCCCCGGCAATCCATCTTCAAAAAATGAGTCTTCCGAAGTTGGATGGATGCGCGGGGCCCGGCTACGCCAAGGCTTCGCCGAGGCTTTCGCATGCTGGTTCGCCGGAGCCTCAGCGGAGGCGGCAAGCCCGCGCATGACGAGGATTGTGCGGAGAGCTCTTCGCGTCGTCATTGCGAACGAAGCAACTCGCCTCACATTCTGTGTCATGCCCCGCGAAGGCGGGGCATCCAGTACGCCGCGGCTTCTCGATTCGATCGCTGACGTCTCTGGAATACTGGATCGCCCGGTCGAGCCGGGCGATGACAGTGAAAGGCGCGGAGAGATCAATAATCCTTCAGCAGCCGCTCGATGTAGTCGAGCTCGAGCTGCGGTCGTGACGGATCGGCGAGGCGGCGGCGCAGTTCTTCGAGGATGCGGCGGACGCGCTGGACGTCGATCTCGCCGGGGATCTTCACCGTGTAGTCGTCGCCGAATTCGCGGCCGTGCAGCGGACGGCCGAGCGGATCGGTCTGGTTGCCGCCGCTCTGCTGGCGGCCGGCGCGGTTGCCGGGGCCGTCGCCGGGCTGGTCGCCATCGCCCTGCTGCATGGCGTCGGCAAGGCTCTGCGCGCCCTTGCGCAGCGCATCCAGCGCGCGGCCTTGTGAGTCCACCGCGCCGTCGGCATTGCCCTCGCCGAGCCGGCCGGAGGCATCGCCCATCGCGGAATCGGCCTGGTCGAGCCCGTCGCCGTCATCGCCCTGATCGCCTTGGTCGCCCTGCTGGGCCTGGTCGCCCTTCTGACCCTGGCCCTTCTGGCCGCGCTGATCCGGCCCCATGCCGCGCTTGGCGAGCTCTTCCTGCAGCTTCTTCAGCCGGTCGCGCAGCGCCTGCTGATCCTGCTGCAGGTCGCCCATCGACTGCTCGCCCTGCTTGCCGCGCATGCGGTCGCGGCGGGAATCCTGGCCCTGCTTGAAGGTCTTGTCGCGCAACTGCTGCTGCTTGCGGATCATGTCGCCGAGCTCGTTGAGCGACTGCTGCATGTCGTCGTCGCCCTGATTGGGCTGCGCCATCTGCAGGTTTTCGAGCATCTGCTGCATCAGCTCGAGCAGTTGCCGCGCCGCATCCTTGTCGCCGGAACGCGACAGCCGCTCCATGCGGTCGAGCATGTTCTTGAGATCCTGCTGGCTCAACACCTTGGCATTGGGATCGAGCGGCCGGGCGAGCTGCTGCGGATTGTTGCGGAACTGCTCGGTGAGCTGGCGCAGGAAATTGTCCAGCGCCGCGCGCAGATTGTCGGTGAGCTTCTTGATCTCCTCGTCGGTCGCGCCGCGGTCCAGCGCCTGCTTCAGCGCGTCCTGCGCCGCGCGCAGCGCCTTGTCGACGTCGGAGATGTTGCCGTCCTCGATGGTGACGGCGAGCGCCCACAGGCTGGCCACGACCCCGCGCAGCTGATCGTCGGTGCGTGCCGCCTCGAGCTGGCGGCTGACGGTATGGAGGCCAAGATAATAGCCGGTCTCCGGCATGAACATTTCCGGCGCGATCATCAGCGCCTCGAGCGCGGCGAACACCTGGCCGTTCTGGTTGGCGTCGAGCGCCAGGATGCGGCGCTGCTCGATCAGCGCGCGCGCCAGCGGCTTGGTGAACAGCCGCTCGGGCAGCCGCATGTTGAACGGCTCGCTCTTGCCCTCATTGCCGGCCTCGTCCTTGGCCGTCAGCGTCAGCGTGACGTCGGCGCCGGCATAGGGGTCTTCGCTGAGATCCTTGACGGTCTGGCCGACGCCGTTGCGGGTGCGCGCGTTGGGCAGCACCAGCGCGAATTGCGGCGGCTCGAACAGCGGACGCGGCTGCGCCGCCTTGCCGTCGGCATCCTTAGCAGCATCCTTGGCGCCATCCTTGGGCGCATCGCTTGGCCGCGCCGCGAACTGCGCGCGTGCTTCGCTGACGCCGTAATCGTCCTCGAGCCGGTAGGACATCTGCAGCGAACCGCGCGCCTGCCGCTCCGGATCCTTGGCGAGCGCGATCGACGGCGGGCGGTCCGGCGTCGCGGTGAATTTCCACTGCGGCTGGCCGGCCGGCGCGCGGACATGCGCGGTGCCGTCGGCGGCGATCTTGAAGTGCCGCTCATTGGTGCCCTTGGGCGCCTGCCCGTCCGGCGCGACCTCGGTGAGGCCGCCACCGACGACAACGTCGATGGTGCCGCCGCTGGAGCGCACCAAAAGCGTGCTGCCGGCCGGAACCGCGAGCGGGGCATTGTCGGCCGCGGCGGCGTCCTTGTTGGCGTTCGACAGGATGATCGGCGGCTTGCCGGTGTAGTTCGGCGGCGTCACCCAGGCATCGACCCGGACATTGGGCGGCGCCATGATGCCGTTCCAGTCGAACGCGGAGGCAACCCGCAGGCCGCGCTCGTCGCCGGCGGCGACATAGGTTGCGACCAGCATCACGATGACCAGCGCGCGCAGCGCCCAGGGGTCATGCAGCGAGACGCGCGGCCGCGGCAGCCCGGCGCGGATGCGCTTGATCGAGGCCAGCGTGCGCTCGCGCTGCGCCTGCCACAGCGCCAGCGCGAACGGATCCTTGTTGGTGAGCGTATCGGAGAGCGTGGTCGCCGGGCGATGCGGGATGCCGGCGCCGCGGTCGAGCCGGCTCAGGCCCTCCTCGCGGCTCGGCCAGCGGAAGCGCAGCAGCGGCAACAGCATCGCGAGGGCGGCGATCGCGAACAGGCCGGCGCCGGCGACGCGTGCGACAAACGGCAGCACCAGCCACAGCCCGGCCCAGGACGCGACCAGGAACAGACCCACGACCGTCAGGAACCGCGCCAGATGCGGCCACGACCGTTCCCACGCAATCGCAAATCTTGCCCGCTGCAGCGCCTCGGTCAGTTTCAGCCGCGCGATCGCATCGCTGTCGCGGACGGCGCGTGAGGCGTTGTCGGACGGGTCGATGTTGGCTCCGCTCAATAAAATCTCCGGGGTAGCCGGCAGGTCAGCTTAGCACAGCGGCGGCTTTGAGGCACCCGTTCCGGGGCGTAACCCACACCGGGAAATACGCATAACACGAAGGCGTGACTGCGGCGGTTCGACCCCGTAACTTCCCGGCCCGAACCAACGCCTTAACGCATGAGGAAACGATATGGACCAAAAAACGCGCGACAAGGGGCTCGAAATCCGCAAGGCGGTGCTCGGCGAGGCCTATGTCAACAATGCGCTGAAGAATTCGGACAGCTTCAACAAGCCGTTCCAGGAACTGGTCACCGAATATTGCTGGGGCGCGGTCTGGGGCCGCGAGGAGCTACCGCGCAAGACCCGCAGCATGCTCAACCTCGCCATGATCTCGATCCTGAACCGGCCGCACGAATTGAAGGCGCACATCAAGGGCGCGCTGACCAACGGCGTGTCCCGCGACGAGATCCGCGAGATCTTCATGCAGGTCTCGATCTATGCCGGCATCCCCGCCGGCGTCGACAGCTTCCGCATCGCGCGCGAGGTGTTCGCCAAACTCGACAACAAGGCGTAAGGCGCTGCTGCCTCCGCATCGTCGTCCCGGCCAAGCGAAGCGCGAGCCGGGACCCATAACCACAGCTCGTTGTCGCTACGACGGCTGTGGCCCCAGCGGAGCCAAACAATCTGGTCCTGGGGTTATGGGTCCCTGCTTTCGCAGGGACGACATCGAGGGGAGGCGGCATCGCGAAAAACGACATAGAGGAAACGACTCATGGAAATCGGATTCATCGGCCTCGGGAAGATGGGCTTCCCGATGGCGCGCCGGCTGATCGAGGCCGGCCACAAGCTCACCGTGTTCGACACCAGCAAGGACGCGCTCGACAAGCTGGTCGCGCTCGGCGCTGAGGCTGCAACCTCACCCAAGGACATCGCCTACCGCGTCGAGACCGTGATGGCGAGCCTGCCCTCGCTGCAGGCCTCGCTCGAGGTCGCGACCGGCACAGGCGGCGTGATCGAGGGCACGCGCGTCAAGCGCTTCATCGATCTCTCCACCGTTGGCTCACAGATGGCAGTGAAGATCCACGACCTGCTGGCGAAAAAGAACATCGTGCAGATCGACAGCCCGGTGTCCGGCGGCGTCTCCGGCGCCGAGAAAGGCACGCTGGCGGTGATGGTGTCGGGCCCGCGCGCCGATTTCGAGTTGGTGAAATCCGCGCTCGACGTGATCGGCAAGGTGTTCTTCATCGGCACCAAGCCGGGCTCCGGCCAGACCATGAAGCTCGCCAACAACTTCCTGTCGGCGACCGCGATGGTCGCGACTTCGGAAGCGGTGGTGATGGGCGTCAAGTCCGGGCTCGATCCGGCCGTGATGATCGATGTCATCAATGCGGGCTCGGGGCTGAACACCGCGAGCCGCGACAAGTTTCCGCGTTCGGTCTTGCCGCGCAGCTTCGATTTCGGCTTCGCCACCGGGTTGATGGTGAAGGACGTGCGGCTCGCGGTCGAGGAGATGCGCTCGCTCGGGCTTTCGATGGAGGTCGCCGAAGCGGTCGGCCGGCTCTGGGAAGTGATCATCCGCGAAGAAGGGCCGGAGTCGGACTTCACCGCGGCGATCAAGCCGATCGAGAAGGCCGCGGGCGTGATCGTGGGTGGCGGCAAGGGCGGCGCGCACGCCGCGAAGTAACGCTCTCGCCGAATTAAACGCTGTCGTCCCGGGCAAGCGAAGCGCGACCCGGACCCATAACCACAGGCGTTTGTGGTTTAGCTGAGCTGGGGCCCCAGCTCAGTACAACAATCAAGAGCGGTGGTTATGGGTCCCTGCTCCCGTGCGCAATTGCGCACTAGCCCGTCTTATTCGTCAGAGTGCGCCTGAGAGGCTGGCGAGCGTGGTGTAAAGCGCTGATGCGGCGTAGGATTCGGTTGCAAAGCCAACCCCATCACCTCAACCGCGAACGCCAGGCCCGCCATGACCGATGATACGATTCTGCCCTTCTCGTTTCCAGCCGTTCACGCCAAGAAAGTCACAGCTGCCTTCGATGGCGGTCGGCTGACCTCGAACGGGGGCGTGATGCTTCTGGCGATGGCCGAGCGGCGTCTCGGCTTGGCCGACAATTTGGCCCGGGTGTTCCCGGATCGGCGCGATCCGACGCGGGTCGTGCACAGCCTTGTCGATATGTTCCGCGCGCGCATGTTCGCGATCTGCTGCGGCTACGAGGACGCCGACGACCTCGATCATCTGCGGTCCGATCCCGCATTCAAGCTGGCCTGCGGACGGCTGCCGGACACGGGTCGCGATCTGTGTTCCCAACCGACGCTGTCGCGGCTGGAGAATGCTCCGCGCCTGCGCGACGTGATCCGACTGACCTACACTTTGGTCGACGCATGGATGGATAGCTACCCGCGCGAGCCGGCATCCGTCACGCTCGACATCGATGATACCTGCGATGTCGTCCACGGCCATCAGCAGCTCTCGCTGTTCAACGCTCATTATGACGAACGCTGCTTCCTGCCGATCCACGTCTACGACACGGAGAAGAGCCGGCCCGTGGCGGTCGTGTTGCGGCCCGGCAAGACGCCGGGCGGCGTCGAGGTGCGTGCCCATCTGCGCCGCCTGATACGGCATATCCGGACGCGGTGGCACAACACGCGAATTACGTTCCGTGGCGACGGGCACTATGCCCGGCCGGAGGCAATGGCGTGGTGCGAGACCAACGGCATCGACTACATCTTCGGTCTGTCCGGCACCAAGCCGCTCGCCAGAAAACTCGACGAGGCCGCCGACGACATCCGCACGCGACGCGCCATCGAGAACCTGCCGGTTCTGCGTGGCTATACCGAGACGCGCCACAAGGCCAAGTCCTGGGATCGCGAACGGCGTACCGTCGCCCGTATTGAGGCGACGATGCTCGGCCTCGACATCCGTTTCGTCGTCACCAGCCTCGATGTCGGCTCGGCCGAGTGGATCTACGACAGCCTGTATTGCGCGCGCGGCCAAGCCGAGAATCTGATCAAGCTGCATAAGACACAGCTCGCCTCCGATCGCACCAGCTGCCGTTCGGCGCTCGCCAATCAAGTCCGCCTCGTTCTCCACACCGCCGCTTATTGGCTGATGCTGACCGTGCGCGACGCGATTCCCAAAGCCCGGGAATTGGCCACAGCCGAGTTCGCGACGCTGCGTCTTCGTCTCTTGAAACTCGCTGCCCGTGTCGTCGAGACCACGAGCCGCATTCGCCTTGCGTTTGCCGCGGCCTGTCCCGAAGCCGACCTGATCCGCGGCTTGCCAGGCGCGCTGCTGCCGCTCGGTCCTTGACCGGCGGGGCGTCCGCCCCCCGTTCGCCCAACCTACACCTCAAGCGCGTTGCAAAGTACCGGTCGTCAGGCGGTGAAAAGCCGAAGGCAATCCCGCGCGCCTCGTCAGAGCAGATGTGCGGCCACATCAATCGGACTAAAAAAACGCACTCTCACGAATAGGACGGGCTAGGGCCTGTTTGGATTCATCTTGAATTTATCACAGCGGCGGTGAGATTGATCATGGCTTCGAAGCTGATATCTGTTTTGTCGGCTCGCATGGCGATCCGCTTGAATTCCTTGAGCTTGCAGAAGAAATTTTCGATCAGATGTCGCCATTTGTAGATTTCCGCGTCGATGGCGAGAGGTTTTGCGCGCCGCGGGTGCTGGGAGATGACGACCTTGGCGCCGCGTGCGTCGAGGTCGGCAATGATGGCGTTGCTGTCGAACGCCTTGTCGGCGATCATCGCATCGAAGGTCAGCCCTTCGATCAACGGCGGGACGCCGACCGTGTCGAAGCGCTGTCCTGGCAGCAGCACGAAACGCAGGAGATTGCCGAGCGCGTCGGTCAGTGCCAGGATTTTGGTGGTCATTCCGCCTTTCGAGCGGCCGATCGCCTGGTTTTGCGTCCCCCTTTTGCGCCCTGTCCGTGGCGGTGGACTTTGACGATGGTGGCATCAACCATGACGTACTCCATGTCCGGCTCGTCCGAGACCGCATCAAACATGCGCTTCCAGACGCCCGCCTTGGCCCAGTCGCGGAAGCGCGTGTACACGGTTATCCAGTTGCCGAAGGCGCGCGGCAGATCGCGCCACGGACTGCCCGTGCGCGCAATCCACAGCACGGCTTCGACAAACAGCCGGTTGTTATTGCCGCTCCGGCCGGGATCACCCGGCTTGCCAAGACAAAGCGGCTCCATCTTCGCCCATTGGGCATCAGTCAAAACGAATCGGTCCATCCCAAGCTTGAATCACAACCAAGCCAGGATGAGAATCCGGAATCCAAACAGGCCCTAGGAGCCCGTCCAGATATGTTTTCGTGACGGGCATTTGTTGTAGAGTAGCAGGCTCAGGCTGCGTTTGCGAGGTTGAACAGCTTGAGGAGGTTATGGACGGTGCAGATCATTGTCCACTCGGCGCGCACTTTCTCGATGCCCCGCAACAGGAACTGGCGGAAGCCTCTTGCCTGTTTGATCTGCCCGAACACCGGCTCCACCACTTGCTTTCGCAATCGGTAGGGTGTTTCGAAGCCGCCATCGTCGATCTTCTTTCGCATGGCCTGTGTCAGCGGGCCGCCGACTTTTCCGTTCGCTACTGTCGGGTGCTTGGCGCGACCGGGCGCGACATAGCCATCGATGCTGCGTGTGTCGAGCGCTTCGAGATTGGCTTCGCTGCAGTAGCCGGAATCCGCTGAGGCCTGCCGCGGCTTGCGGCCAAGATTGCTCTCGATGGCCTCGATCAGGGGCACCAACTGGCCCTGATCGCTGCCGTGCTGGGTCAGTTCTTGCGCGACAATGATCTGGGCATGTGCATCGACGGCCGCCTGGGCATTATAGGCCTGAACGAAGCCATCCTTCGACTTCATGATGCGGCTTTCCGGATCGGTGAAGTTGCGTTGCGCCTTGGGATTGGGTTCCTCCGATGGCAGCGCCGCCGGTTTGCCCGGCTTCTTGCGGCCTTCGGCCTGGCGCTGCTGTTCCTTTTCGGCCTCGATGCGGCGCTCTTCCTCCGCCGCCAGTTTGGCGTCCGCTTCCAGCGCCGCCATCGCTTGCTGGATCTTCGCCAGCCGTTTCTGCTTGTCGACGGTCCAGTCCGGCAGTTCGTCGCTGTTGCCGAAAGTCTCATCCTCCGAGGCATCCGCCGCCTCGGCGGCCGCCAGCATGCGAGCGACCTCGGCCTTCAATTCCGCCTCGCGCTTCTTCATGCGCTCATAACTCATCGCCTTGTGTTTCGACGCGTTCGCCTTGATCTTCGTACCATCCAGCGCGACATGACCGAGCTTGACCAGCCCGGCCGTCTCGCACAACTTCAGAACCTGCACGAATAGCGCGCCGAGCGCCTTCAAATGTCGCTTGCGAAAGTCGCTGATCGTCCGAAAATCCGGCGCATCCAGCGCCACGATCATCACAAAATCGTTCCGCTCCCGGCAGGCCTTGGCAATCCGACGCGACGAATACAGCCCACTCGCATAGCTATGCAGCAGCAGCGCCACCATCATCCGCGGATCAAACGGCGGCTGCCCAAGCCCGCTCACATAGCTGCCCATGATCTCCCTGAGATCGAGGCTCTCCCGCACCAGATCAACCATAAACCGCGAGACATGGCCTTTCGGCACGAAGTCCTGCACATTCGGCGGCAGAAGCAGCGTCTGATCGATGTTCCAAGGCCGAAAATACTTGCTCATCGCCCAATGTTGAATCAGACCCGACCAGATTTGAACAGCGACTATCCAGACAAGCTCCTAGTGCAGCAGCGACTTTGCCCTCGACTTCGTCAATCCTTCCGCAAAAGACACCGCCGTGTCCAGACCCCTGCCGCTGCCAAGCGCAACAACAGCGGGCCGGCTGCGCGACAGCAGGGCGCGGGCGGCGTTGCGGCTCGATTCGACGCTGACAGCATCGATCCGCGCCACCAGTTCTTCCACCGTCTGCGGCCTTCCATAGGCTAGCACATGGCGTGCCAACTGTTCGGCCCGCGAAGAGCAGCTTTCCAGCGCCATCAACAGCCCGGCCTTCATCTGCGCCTTGGCGCGGGCGACTTCGGCCTCGGTCAGGGTTTCCACCGCGTCATTGATGACGTCGACGATCACTTCCATCATTTCCGGCGCGTCGGCCGGATCGGTCCCGGTGTAGAGACCGAAGAAGCCGGTGTCGGTGTAGGGCGCGTGGAAGGTGTAGATCGAGTAGCACAGCCCGCGTTTCTCGCGCACCTCCTGGAACAGCCGCGACGACATCCCGCCGCCGAGCGTGTTGGTGAACACCTGCAGCGAGAACAGCGACAGGTCGGTCTGCGGCACGCCTTCGAGCGCCAGCGTCAGATGCGCCTGCTCGAGATCGCGGTGCACCACGCGCGAGCCGCCCTTGCCGAACATCGCGGCTTGCGGCTTCGGCGCCGGCGTGGCGTCGAAGCTTGCAAACTTCTGCGCGACGTCCTCGACGATGCGCTTGTGATCGACGGCGCCGGCGGCGGCGACCACCATGTCCGGGGCGCGGTAATGCGTCGAGAGGTAGTCGCGCAGCATGTCGCGGTTGAAGGCCTTCAGCGTCTTGGCGGTGCCAAGCAGCGAGCGGCCCATCGGCTGGTCCGGGTAGCAGAGCTCGTTGAGATGCTCGAACACGACGTCGTCGGGCGTATCCTGCGCCGCGCCGATCTCCTGCACGACGACGCTCTTCTCGCGCTCCAGCTCATCCGGCACGAAAGACGGATTGGCGAGGATGTCGGAGAGCACGTCGAGCGCCAGCGGCACGTCGGCCTTCATCACCCGCGCATAATAGGCCGTGGTCTCGGTCGAGGTGCCGGCATTGAGGTCGCCGCCGACCGCCTCGATCTCCTCGACGATCTCGCGCGAGGAACGCCGCGCGGTGCCCTTGAACGCCATGTGCTCGAGCAGATGCGAGATGCCGTGCTCGTTCGGCTTCTCGTCGCGCCCGCCGACGCCGGCCCAGACGCCAAGCGCCGAGGTCTCCAGATGCGGCATGCTGTCGGTGACGACGGTCAGGCCGCTCGGCAGCTTGGTGATTTCAACGCTCATTCAGGCAACTCCTTGCTTGGCAGCACGGCTGACCGACAGCACGAAGCGCTCGACCTCGGCAGAATCATTCTTCATGACAGTCATGTGTTCGGACTTGGTCATCAACCCTCCGAGCCAGGCCGGCAGCTGCGGACGCACCCCGCAGGCGGCCTCGACCGCGTCGGGGAATTTCGCCGCATGCGCGGTCGACAGCACGATGTTCGGGATCCCTGAGTCCGAGGTGTCGCGGTCGGCGACCGCGAGCGCGACCGCGGTGTGGGGATCGACCAGATCGCCCGCCTCGCGCCAGGCGGCGCGGATCGCCGCCGCCGTCTCGGTCTCGTCGGCGCGGCCGGCGTCGAAATCGCGGCGCACCGCGGCCAGCGTCGCATCCGGCAGCACGAAGCGGCCGGACTGCTTCAGCGAGCCCATCAGGCGGCGGACCTGCTCGGCGTCGCGGCCGCTGGCCTCGAACAACAGCCGCTCGAAATTCGACGACACCTGGATGTCCATCGACGGCGAGGTCGTGGCGTGCACCTCGCGCACCTCGTAGATGCCGGTCTTCAGGGTCCGGGCGAGGATGTCGTTGACGTTGGCAGCGATGCGCAGCCAGCGGATCGGCAGTCCCATCCGCTTGGCGACGTAGCCGGCGAAGATGTCGCCGAAATTGCCTGTCGGCACCGTGAAGTCGACGGTGCGCTGCGGCGAGCCGAGCGCCACCGCCGCGGCGAAGTAATAGACCACTTGCGCGACGATGCGCGCCCAGTTGATCGAGTTGACGCCCGACAGCGCCACCTGGTCGCGGAAGCGATGGTTGTTGAACATCGCCTTCACCAGCGCCTGGCAGTCGTCGAACGTGCCCTCGATCGCCAGCGCATGGACGTTGCCGGCGCCCGTCGTCGTCATCATCCGGCGCTGCACCTCGGAGATGCGTCCGTTCGGGAACAGCACCACGAGGTCGACATTGTCGAGCCCCGCGAACGCCTCGACCGCGGCGCCGCCGGTATCGCCCGAGGTCGCGACCACGATGGTGGTGCGCTGCGCGCGCTTGGCCAGCACGTGGTCCATCAGCCGCGAGATCAGCTGCATCGCAACGTCCTTGAACGCCAGGGTCGGCCCGTGGAACAGCTCGAGCAGGAACTGGTTCGGCCCGACCTGGTCGAGCGGCACCACCGCGGGATGGCGGAACGTGGCATAGGCCTCGTTGGCCATGCGGCCGAGCTCGGCGTCGGAAATCTCGCCGGCGACAAACGGACGGATGATCTCGACCGCGACCTCCCAATAGGGACGGCCGAACAGGGCGGCGATGGTCTCGGGCGAAAGCTGCGGCCAGGTCTCGGGCACGTAGAGCCCGCCGTCGCGGGCAAGCCCGGTCAGCATCACATCGCAGAAGCCAAGCACCGGGGCCTCGCCCCTGGTCGAAATATACCGCGTCAAACCGCCCTCCAAAGGCTTCGATCCGAGCCTTAAGCCTTTGATATCATGGAATTATCTAGTTCGCCGCATGCGAACCGGAGGTCACCATAGAAGATCGGGCCCCCAATGGGTAGCCCGAAGCGCGCGTCCCCGGGGTCGCGCGGGGTGGTGAATTGCCTCGTGATGGAATGGATTGCGCGGATCTCTCTCCGTCCGTCGTCCCGGCGAAAGCCGGGACCCTTAACCACAGCACGTGATGGCGAACGAGGATCGCGGCTCCAGCGTGCGCAAAAATTGAGATTTGGGGTAATGGGTCCTGGCTCTCGCCAGGACGACGATGAGAATGGTGCTCGATTCAACCTGTCAAACAGCTCGTTCGGTGTCATCGCCCGGCTTGACCGGGCGATCCAGTATTCCAGAGACGCCAGTGCTTGAGCGGATAGGCCGCGGCGTACTGGATCGCCCGGTCGAGCCGGGCGATGACAGTGGGGTGGGGACACAACTTCGCATTCTCGCGACATGATTGTCCGAGCTTTGCTCTTCGTTCCGCCTTCTCTTGAACAGAGGGCGCAGGGAAAGCCGGGTGCCGATCGCACCCATGGGCCCCGAGCAAAAGTAGAAAGCTCGGGGGTAGGACCACAGGTGTAACCGGAGCAATCCGGCTTTTCCTGCGCGATGGTTTTACGGCTTACTTCGTGCTCTCCCCGGCGAGACTGGGCTTGTTTGTCACCGCCTTCGCAAAAACGCCTGCGCGCTATTGCGAGGGGACACCGGCCGCTAGGGCGTCAGGACCACACGACTTCACCGTCCGCTTCATGTGCACTCGTCAGTCGCACAATCGGCGTCCACCGCATCCCACACCGCGTTCGTGACGACCGCGAAGCGCCCCTCGATCGGGTGAGACGGCAGATTTATAACACTGAGTTACATTTCTGATAACGCGAAATATTTTTACGTGAGGGGCTTGCGCCGTCGGGCAACTCAGTGGCAGGGGACGTGAGGTGAGCACGCCGGCTGGGCTCCCTCCCCTCTTGCGGGGGAGGGAACCCTTCCGCTGGTGCCTTCCTCACGCGCGACGCGTGAACTGCGGATTGACGATGGTGAAGATCCCCTAACCGCTCGGCGGCGCCAGCGGCTGCACGATCTCCTGGAACGGCGGCAGCGCCTCGCAGCGCGCGGCGTGGGCCTGCAGCGCGGGATAGCGCGCGTCGAACAGATGCGGATGCGCCTCGCCGGTGAAGCGCAGCGCGCAGGCGACCGCGATGTCGGCATGGCCGATACTATCGCCGAGCCAATACGGCGACGGCACCGCCGCGCGCTCCTTCTCCAGCACCGCGAGCACGCCGGTGATCTGCGCCTCGCAACGCTCGACCCAAAGCTTGAGCTGCTCCTTGCGCAGCACGCGCTCGTAGACAAGGCTGACCGCCTTGTCGGCAAGCCCGGTCGCCAGCGCCGTGATGCGCAGATGCTTGCGCCGCTCGGGCCCGGAGCGCGCGATCATCGCCTGCTCCGGCCCGACCAGTTCGTCGAGATAATCCAGGATCGCACCGCTCTCGATCAGCGCCTCGCCGTCATCAAGCACCAACGTCGGCACCCGCCGCACCGGATTGTAGGCCGCAACCTTCTCCGCATCGCCGAAGGTCGACCACGGCTTGTGCTCAAAGGGCAACCCATAGAGCCGCAGCGCGATCGCGGTGCGGCGGACAAAGGGCGAGTCGTACTGGCCGATCAAAAACATCTGTCATCTCGTCGGTCGTGCCGCGGCAGGCCACTGCTCTCGAAAGCAGAGCTTTCGAGGTGTGCGGCCACGCCGGGGTCAGAGGTTGCGCTTTGCACCATCCTAGCCCGTCTTATTCGTCAGAGTGCGCCTGAGAGGCTGGCGAGCGTGGTGTAAAGCGCTGATGCGGCGTAGGATTCGGTTGCAAAGCCAACCCCATCACCTCAACCGCGAACGCCAGGCCCGCCATGACCGATGATACGATTCTGCCCTTCTCGTTTCCAGCCGTTCACGCCAAGAAAGTCACAGCTGCCTTCGATGGCGGTCGGCTGACCTCGAACGGGGGCGTGATGCTTCTGGCGATGGCCGAGCGGCGTCTCGGCTTGGCCGACAATTTGGCCCGGGTGTTCCCGGATCGGCGCGATCCGACGCGGGTCGTGCACAGCCTTGTCGATATGTTCCGCGCGCGCATGTTCGCGATCTGCTGCGGCTACGAGGACGCCGACGACCTCGATCATCTGCGGTCCGATCCCGCATTCAAGCTGGCCTGCGGACGGCTGCCGGACACGGGTCGCGATCTGTGTTCCCAACCGACGCTGTCGCGGCTGGAGAATGCTCCGCGCCTGCGCGACGTGATCCGACTGACCTACACTTTGGTCGACGCATGGATGGATAGCTACCCGCGCGAGCCGGCATCCGTCACGCTCGACATCGATGATACCTGCGATGTCGTCCACGGCCATCAGCAGCTCTCGCTGTTCAACGCTCATTATGACGAACGCTGCTTCCTGCCGATCCACGTCTACGACACGGAGAAGAGCCGGCCCGTGGCGGTCGTGTTGCGGCCCGGCAAGACGCCGGGCGGCGTCGAGGTGCGTGCCCATCTGCGCCGCCTGATACGGCATATCCGGACGCGGTGGCACAACACGCGAATTACGTTCCGTGGCGACGGGCACTATGCCCGGCCGGAGGCAATGGCGTGGTGCGAGACCAACGGCATCGACTACATCTTCGGTCTGTCCGGCACCAAGCCGCTCGCCAGAAAACTCGACGAGGCCGCCGACGACATCCGCACGCGACGCGCCATCGAGAACCTGCCGGTTCTGCGTGGCTATACCGAGACGCGCCACAAGGCCAAGTCCTGGGATCGCGAACGGCGTACCGTCGCCCGTATTGAGGCGACGATGCTCGGCCTCGACATCCGTTTCGTCGTCACCAGCCTCGATGTCGGCTCGGCCGAGTGGATCTACGACAGCCTGTATTGCGCGCGCGGCCAAGCCGAGAATCTGATCAAGCTGCATAAGACACAGCTCGCCTCCGATCGCACCAGCTGCCGTTCGGCGCTCGCCAATCAAGTCCGCCTCGTTCTCCACACCGCCGCTTATTGGCTGATGCTGACCGTGCGCGACGCGATTCCCAAAGCCCGGGAATTGGCCACAGCCGAGTTCGCGACGCTGCGTCTTCGTCTCTTGAAACTCGCTGCCCGTGTCGTCGAGACCACGAGCCGCATTCGCCTTGCGTTTGCCGCGGCATGTCCCGAAGCCGACCTGATCCGCGGCTTGCCAGGCGCGCTGCTGCCTCTCGGTCCTTGACCGGCGGGGCGTCCGCCCCCCGTTCGCCCAACCTACACCTCAAGCGCGTTGCAAAGTACGGGTCGGTCAGGCGGTGAAAAGCCGAAGGCAATCCCGCGCGCCTCGTCAGAGCAGATGTGCGGCCACATCAATCGGACTAAAAAAAGCACTCTCACGAATAGGACGGGCTAGATGGGCTGCGCGGGGTTGCAACCGGCTGGGTCATGCCGGCGAAGCAGGGCCTGTCGATGATTTTGCCGACGGTGTTGTACTCGCCGTCAACTCGGTGCACGGGGCCGCAAAAGGTGAGGCGAACTGGCTATCCTCAGGCCAAGCGAACTTCGGGCTAAACCCCTTAGTACTAAACCCTCTTAGGCGGAAGAACTATATGCAACCCTAGCGAGATTCGCTATCAGTTTCGCTTGGGGGAGCCATGAACGGAACAAATATCAACTCGATCCGCAGTGTTGTTTCAACACTTCACGATTGCTGTACGCGGACGTTAAGGTACATTGCCAACTTTGCTTTGACCTCACGGTATTATTTGACTCTTGATAACAGCGAAAAGCAAACGATCGCACCGACGATCACGGACCAACTTGGCAACTTCGACCACATTCGCGAAAAAATAGCGGCCACAACCTAATGAGCAACCCGCAAGACTTCATTATCAGAACAGAAGATGTTCGCGTCGAAGACGTTCTCGATCTATTTGTTCCCATACAGAGAGATCGAGAACTTATCGACAAGCTAAAATCAGCCTCGCCGATCGTGATCGAAGGTAGCCGCGGCACAGGCAAGTCGCTACTCCTGAGAGTCTGCGAACAAGAGCAACTAGGAGAGATCAAAGATTCGCGTGTCCTACCGATCTATGTCTCGTTCTCGCGAAGCTCTCTAATCAACACAGGCGATCCACAGCAATTCCAGCACTGGATGCTTGCTCTACTCTGTTCACGAATACTGCGTGCCGTCTCTCTCCTACATCGAATCCTATTTCGTTCATCGGCGACATTCGAAATAAGCTCGCTGTCAAGCGCTTCACTGAGTACGGGGCGAATTTCCAGACTTTCACGGACATTGCTTCGGCAGTAGGCGACAGAATCGAAGCTGATGTATCAACCGTACTCGCAGAACTGCTCAACCAACCAATCGACGTGCTCGACATCTCCGATTACCAGAAGGGAGCCTTAGCGTCGATCAACATCAGGACCTTAGGTCAAGCGTTAGCTTCGAGTGAGACCGATTTTATGAAGGCCGACTACATTGGACCAAAACGGTCGCGCCGAATCATGAACGTCGCTACCGCTGCTGTAATTGAATATCTGTCTGGCTAATCATCACCGGCACATGCCTCGCCGCATCGCGCGGCAATGTGCCGTCGAGCCTGGGATCGTCGGCCACTTCGATCTGCCGCTTGAACGGACGGAAGCCGGAGCGCTGGTAGAACGCGACGGCCGCGGGATGGTCGAAGGTGCAGGTGTGCACCCAGACGCGGCCGACGTCGCGCGACCAGGCGATCTCGAGGGCGCGGTTCATCAGGAAGCGCGCGGCGCCGGTGCCGATGAATTTTGCGGTGACGCCGAAATAAAGCAGCTCGCATTGGCCGGGCTCGCTGAAATCGAGTTCGAGCAGGCCTTCATCATGGCCCTCAACGACCAGCCCGTAGAGCTCGATGCCGGGCGCGTGGATGACGGCGCCGAGATCGGCGTCATCGAGCCCCGTGCGGGTGAACCACAGCCACTCCTCACCGACGCGGCGGTAGAGATCGCGATACCAGTCGAGCGCGGGCGGATCGACCTTGCGCAGGCGCCATGCGCCGGGCGGATCGTCGCGGCGCGGCGGGCGCTCCGTCATTTCCAGATGTGTGACGACGGCGGCGATCTTGCCGTGGGGGATGTCGGAGTACCCGTCGGGTAGCAGCATCACGCGACCTTTGTTTCCAATTATCGGCGGGAAATATCCGCGTGTCTCGCGGCAGATGCAATGCAACGCTGCGTAACAATGTTACCGATTTGTCAGTCGGCGTTTTGGCGAATCAGGCGCTCGATGTGGAGAGGCCACCGGAGCAGACATCGTGTCGCGCCATCACACGCTGCCGCCGATCATCTATACGCCGCCACCACCGAAGCCGAAGCCTGCGCGACGGCGGCGTGGCATCGGTTACGCACATGGGACGGGTGAGGCCGAGGACGTCGAGGATGGTGCGCCGGTGCGCGGCACTCAGGTTGTGCCGCAGCACGCGCGCCCGGTCGAGACCGTCGAGCGGCGCGCGCCGTCACCGAACGGCAAGCTCAGCGACGACACGCTGCGCGCGATGCTGGAGCTGCAGGAGAGGCAGGTGAAGTAGTCGACGGTATCGGCCACATATTCACTGTCGTCCCGGCCTAGTGCGAAATTGCGCACGGGGGCCGGGACCCATAACCACCGATGCCGATTGCTTTGCGCGCTGGGGCCACAGCGCCGTTCAACAACGCAACCCTGTGGTTATGGGTCCCCTGAGTTCACAAACGAAGTGCAACACTTCCTTGAGGAGGTGTTGCGATGGGGCGGAGTTACGAGCAGCTATCCCTGGACGAGCGATGCGAGATTGCCCGGCTTTCGGCCAATGGCAGCTCGGTCCGGCAAATCGCGGCAGCTCTGGATCGCTCGCCATCAACGATCTCTCGGGAGCTGACCCGCAATCGAGGCGTCCAGGTCGGCTACAAACCCAGCTATGCCCAGCAACAGATGCGAGCACGGCGCTGGACGGGCGTACGCCTCGAACGGGAGCCCGGCCTGCGCCGTGCGGTGTTGGAACGCCTGGGTCGGGGCTGGTCGCCCGAGCAGGTCGCCGGCCGGCTGGCCCGCGAACACGGCCGCAAGGTGATCTCCCACGAGACCATCTACCGCTTCATCTACGCCCAGATCCGACGCACCTCGGACTTCAGCTGGCGGCGTTATCTGCCGCGCGGCAAGAGCAAGCGCGGTTACCGCGGCAAGAAGGGCGGCAGCCCCGCAAGCTTCATCGAAGGCCGTGTTTCCTTGGATCAACGGCCTATCGAGGCCGCCGATCGCAGCACTCCCGGTCATTGGGAAGCCGACCTGATGATGTTCTCCAAATACGGTCAGGCCGTCCTGACTGTGCATGAGCGCACCTCGCGCCTGCTGCTCGGCATCCGCCTCGCCAGCAAGGTTGCGCGCGGGGTCGCCCGTCATCTCGTTCGCTTGTTCGCATCCCTGCCACAGGACCTGTGCCAGACCGTCACCTTCGACAATGGCACCGAGTTCGCCTGCCACACGGCGCTGCACCGCCTCGCGATCGAGACCTTCTTCTGCGATCCGCACGCGCCCTGGCAGAAGGGCGGCATCGAGAATGCGATCGGTCGAATGCGGCGCTTCATCCCGCGCAAAACCGACCTCGCAACCCTCCCGACCCGCCGCTTCCATCAGTCCTTCAACGCCTACAACAACACCCCGCGCAAATCTCTTGACTTCCAAACTCCCGCCGAGGCCTTCTCCCAAGTGTTGCACTTCGAGTGTGAATCCACCTCCCGGCTTTCGCCGGGACGACAGGGGGGAGTTTGGGGCGCGCATCTTCACCTTGGCGTCAGCGTGATAGCCTCCGCCGTTGCGGCCTCCACTGCGCCGCGGCTGTAGAGCAGCGGCACATATTGGCCCGTGGCCCACAGCGGCGCGAGGTCGCGGTAGTGGGCGCTGAAGGGATCGCCGGATTGGCCGGGGGTGTTGATGGTGCGGCTCGCATCCCAGTTGCCGACATCGAGCACCATGCGGAACGAGGCGCCCGCGGTGAGGTGATAGTCGGAGCGGCGATAGGTGGCGGCGCGCGGCACGTTGGCAGCGCCGCCATAGGCGAGCGGACCGACCGACATCTGCGCCGCGGTGGCCTTGTCGGCGAGCGGCATCAGCGCGTGATCGAATTTTGCGACATGCAGCCGGCCCCAGCGCCAGGTCGACGCATCGCCCCCCAGCTTTGCGGTGACGTCGGCGACGGCCGCGCCGAGGCTGTCGCGCAGCACGCGGTCGCGTTCGGCGGCGGGATCGCTGCCGAGCGCGGCGTCGGGTTTTTCGAGATAGCCGACGATCGCGGAAATGCTGGACGCCTCCGGCGCGATCAGCTCGGCCACTTTCGGCGCCGTGGTCTTGAGCAGGACGGGGCCGAGATGGTTGGCGATCCAGACCTCGTAGACCGCAGCGGCGGCGCTGTCCGCCGCGTCGCGCGCGTCCCATGCCTGCAACAGGTCGAGGCCCTTCTTCACGTTCGCATCATCTGATGTGAGCGGCTTCAACAGCGCGACGAGGCGCCGCGCGAGCATGCCGGTGTCGTCGTTCTGCAGCGCCATCGCGTCCGCCAACGTCACTTTGCTGTTGGCTTGCAGCACCTCGGTGATGCGCTGCCAGCGCGCGCTGTCGGACCATTCGAAGCCGACCCGGCGTTCGTTGACCGGATAATCCGCCGGCAGGTTCATCTGGTTGGCGGTGGCGATAAAGCCCTGCTTCGGCTGATACAGTTTCGGCAGTTCGTCGAGCGACAGGAAGCCCTGCCACTCGTAGCGGCCGTCGCCGGGCACCGGCATCAATCCATCGAAGCTCGTGCGGCGCGGCGTCTTGCCGGCGGCGACCCAGCCGATATTGCCGCTGGTGTCGGCATAAACCTGGTTCTCCGACGGCGCGCCCCAGCGCCGCATCGCGCCGAGGAAGCCTGTCCAATTCTTCGCGGTCATGTAGTCGGAGGAGCCGAAATAGGCCGAGGTGCCCGGCTCGAACCAGATCGAGCGCACCGCGAAGGCGCGCTTCTTCGCATCGTCGACGAAGATCACCGGGCCGTGGCGGGTGAACTTCAGCTCGAGGTCGCGGTCGGCCTCACCCTTCACCGCTTCCTTCTCGTGCACGATGCGCATGTCCTCCCAGCCCGTGCCATAGCGGTACTGGTTCGGATTGTCGGGATTGAGCGCGTAGACGTAGAGGTCTTCCTGGTCGACGTTGAAGATGGTCAGGCCGAACGCGATGGTGTCGTTGTGGCCGATCGAGATGCCCGGCAGCGCCGGCTCGCCGGCGCCGATCACGGAGATGCCGGGCGCGTTGAGGGCGACGATGTAGCGCAGCGACGGCACCGAATGCTCGCGATGCGGATCGTTGGCAAGGATCGGACGTCCCGTCGCGGTGCGTGAGGCCGCGATCACCCAGTTGTTGGAGCCGATGGTGTCGCGCTGCTGGTCGGCCGCGGCGAGGAACGTGTCGGGATCATGCGCCAGCGCCGCCTTCTGGTCCTTCGGCGCGGCGAAAGCGACCGGGCGCGTGGCGAGGTCATAGGCCGCGAGCACGCCTTTCGGCACGCTGCAGGGATCGAGCCCGTCCGGGATTTTCGTGGTCCATGCCGGCTCCAGCTTGACGCGGAAGCGATCGGCATCGAGGCCAGCGGCACATGCGACCTGCGCGCGCTTCACCTCGGACGCGACGTTGCGGGTCAGGCCGTGACTGCGGACGCGCACGACATCCTCCGCCGACCACAGGTCCGGCATCGTGCCTGCGATCCTGAACTCGATCGGCAGCGGCCGCTTGCCCGCCTTGACGTCGGCGACATAGGCGTTGACGCCGGCGACGAAGGCCTCGGCATAGGATTTCGCCTTCGGACCATAGGCGGCCCATTCCGCATTCATGTCGCCGCGATAGAGGAACAGGCGCAGCGCCTTGTCCTGCTCGGCATAGGCGGGGCCGAAATCCTTCGCCAGGAGGCCGAGCCCGCGCTTGCGCCAGAGATCGATCTGCCAGAGCCGGTCACGCGCGGCGTTGAAGCCCTGCAGGAAGAACAGGTCGTGCTCGTTGCCGGCATAGATGTGCGGAATGCCCCAGACGTCGACCAGGATCTGGCCCGGCGCCGTCAGCCCGGCAACGTCGGTCTTGACCTCGCGCGCCGCCACCAGCGGGCTCGCCTTCTCGCGCGCCGCGGCAGGCGCGGCCAGCATCGCGGCACAGAGCGCGGTGCTGAGCAGTCTGGTGACCCGGTTGAGATCCGCGTTCATGTTGTACTCTCCGATGGTTGTTATTGGTTGACGCGTTGCCGACGTGTGAGACCATCACCGCGAAGAAAGTGCGTCCCCTCTCCCGCTTGCGGGGGAGGGCTGGGGTGGGGGTGTCGCCGCGATGGGACCAGTCATTATGCGGAGAGAGCCCCCACCCGGATTGCATCTGCGATGCAATCCGACCTCCCCCGCAAGCGGGAGAGGTGCAGCGAGCCTGCCGCACGAGCGAGCAAACCTCACCCGCCCTATTCCCCCTCGTCGCTCGCCAGCACGCCCTTCACCGCGCGCGCCCAGCCGGCGAGCTTGCGGTCGCGGGTCGTCTCGCTCATCGCCGGCCTGAAGCGATGCTCGAGCCGCCAATTGTCGGCGAACTTTGCGGGCTCCGGATAGACGCCGGCCTCGAGCCCGGCGAGATAGGCCGCACCGAGCGCCGTGGTCTCCTGGATCATCGGGCGGTCGACCGGGGCATTGAGCAGGTCGGCGAGCCGCTGCATGGTCCAGTCCGACGCGGTCATGCCGCCGTCGACGCGCAGCACGGTGTTGGCGGCGTTGGCCTCCGGCCAGTCGGTGCGCATCGCAGCCCACAGATCGAAGGTCTGGTAGCAGACGCTTTCCAGGGTCGCGTGCGCGAGCTCGGCCGGGCCGGTGTTGCGGGTCAAGCCGAACAGCGCGCCGCGCACGCGCGGATTCCAATACGGCGCGCCCATGCCGACGAAAGCCGGCACCAGATAGACGCTCTGCATCGAGTCGGATTTGTCGGCAAGCGGCCCGGTCTCGGCGGCGTGCTTGATGATGCCGAGCCCGTCGCGCAGCCATTGCACCGCGCTGCCGGCGACGAAGATCGAACCTTCGAGCGCGTAGGTGCGCTGGCCGTTGAGCTGATAGGCGATCGTGGTGAGCAGCTTGTGCTTCGAAGCCACCGGCGTGGTGCCGGTGTTGAGCAGCGCGAAGCAGCCGGTACCGTAGGTCGACTTCATCATGCCGGGCTCGAAGCAGGCCTGGCCGATGATCGCGGCCTGCTGGTCGCCGGCGATGCCGGAAATCGCGATCGGGCCGCCAAACAGATCAGCCGTGCTCTCGCCGAAGCGGGCGGAGGAATCCTTGACCTCGGGAAGCATCGAGCGCGGCACGCGCAGCAGCTTGATCAGGTCGTCGTCCCAGGCGCCGGTGTGGATGTTGAACAGCAGCGTGCGCGAGGCGTTGGTGGCGTCGGTGGCGTGCACCCGGCCGCCGGTGAGCCGCCACAAGAGATAGCAGTCGACGGTGCCGAACAACAGCTCGCCGCGCTCGGCGCGTTCGCGCGCGCCCGGCACGTGATCGAGGATCCAGGCGACTTTCGTCCCGGAGAAATAAGGGTCGATGATCAACCCGGTCTTGGCCGAGATCGCCGGCTCATGGCCCTCGGCCTTCAATTTGGCGCAGATGTCGGCGGTGCGGCGGTCCTGCCAGACGATGGCGCGGTGCACCGCCTGTCCGGTGGCGCGGTCCCACACCACGGTGGTCTCGCGCTGGTTGGTGATGCCGATCGCGGCGATGTCCCTGGCCTTGAGGCCGGCCTGCTCCAGCGCCTCGCTGCACACCATCACGGTCGAGGTCCAGATGTCCTCCGGCTCGTGCTCGACCCAGCCGGAGGCCGGGAAATGCTGCGGAAATTCCTGCTGCGCCACCGCGGCGATGGAGATGTCGCCGCGAAACACCATGGCGCGCGACGAAGTGGTGCCCTGATCGATGGCCAGCACGAAGGACATGAGCGTTTCCTTTGAGGCGTCTTCCCGAAGGAGATTGGTTCAGGCGCCAAGGGAGCGGATTACCGCGGCGAGGTCAAGATTGAGGGCGAGTTTGGTGTTAGACCCGTCATCCTGAGGTGCGAGCGGAGCGAGCCTCGAAGGATGCACGGCCACCAGCGGGGGCCGTCGACCCTTCGAGGGCCGCTGAAGAAGCGGCCACCTCAGGGTGACGGTGATAGAGCGGGCGCCGGAAGAAGAACACTACGCCCGATCACATCGGGCGGTAGGTCCGCACGTCGCCGGGGACGTTGACGCCGATCTTGATCGCGCCGACCGAGCGGATGATGTCGTCGCCGAGCAGCTGGGCGAAGCAGGCGTAGCCCCAGTCGTTCATGTGCAGGCCGTCGGCGGTGACGAAATCGTTGATCGGGATCGCCTGCCGCTCGTGCCAGTCGCGCATCACCTCGAAGCGCGGGAAGATGCCGACATGGCGTAGCGCGGCGATGCGGCCGAGCAGCTTCACCATGCCGCGCGCGCTTTCGGGACGCTCGGTGACGCGCGGCGAATATTGCGGATCGACCAGCACGACGTCGGCGCCGGAGGCCTGCAGCCGCGCGACGCCGTCCTCGACCTGTCTTGCGGTCTCGGAGGGATCGAGGTTGCGCAGCACCGCGTTGGTGCCGACCTGCCAGATCACCATGTCGGGATGCACGTCGATCACTTCGGTCTGCAGCCGCGCCATCATCTCGGGCGCGTCCTCGCCGCCCTTGCCGCGGTTGAGCACGGTGATGTCGGCGGCGGGATATTGCCGGCGCAGCTGCCCGGCGAGCCGGTTCGGATAGGTGAATTGGGGCGACGACGAACCATAACCTTCCGTCGAGGACGAGCCGAACGCGATGATGACGACCGGCTTGCCGGCGGCGAGCTTGGCCGCGACATGCGGCAGCGAGCCGGTCGAATTCGGCACGTCCTTGGGCTGCTGGCACGGAACGCGCGGCGACGCCAGGCTGCTGATTGGCCGCATCGGCTTCGATGGCGGCGGCCTTGTCCGCATCAGGCCGTGCGGCCTCAGACTTGGCACCCGGCGAGAGCGCGGCATGCTGGTCGGCCTGGCCGGTCTGCGCGCGCGATGGCGTGACCGGCACGAGCAGCGCCAGCACCGCAACGGCGCACCCTGCGGTAGAGCGAAAAGGGAAGGCAAAACGCATCAACTCTGCTTCCTCTAATTCTGCTGCACCGGACCCAGATGGGCCGCATCGATCACGAATTTCGCCAGTGCGCGGCCGAGACAGGCATGAACCTTCTTGGCCAGGTCGACGCCATGCGAGGTGCTGAACAGGTCAAAATATCCGGCGTCGCTCCATTGCTTCATGATCGCGAACCGGTCGAACAGCGGAACGTCGTGCTGCTGCGCCACCACCTTCATATTGTCGAGATATGGCGGTGCAGAGATCATCGTCTCCGTACGCGGGCTGTATTGCAGATTGACCAGCACCACGTCAGTCCCGGCGCCCCGCAACGCAACAACGCCGTCGTTGATGGCGGTACGGAAATCGTCGGGATCGACTGCTCGCATAGCATCGACCGTGCCGGTCTGCCAGATAACCAAAGTAGGCTTTTTTGCTTCAACAAGCTTAACAAGGGTTCCCGCGGTCTCCTCGGCGGTGCTCTTTCCCTGTAATTCTACGGATAGATCGATCACAGACGACGGCAATGCCTCCTTGAGCGCCGCCTGCAGCGTGGCCGGATAGGCGCTCGCCTCATTGCCGGGAATGGTCGAGGAACGGCTGCCCACCACGAGCACGTTGAGCGGCTGGTTGGCCTTCACGGCATCCATGACCTTCGGCAGCGAGCTCTCGGTCGAAAGCAGATAGACGGGCACGTCGCAGGGCGGTGCCGGCGGCTCGGCGGTGTCGCCTGCGCGTGCGGGCGCCGCCGCCAAGCAGGCGGCCAATAGCGTCAGGCCCAGCAGCGTCCGCGCGGACATCATGCTCCCCCTCCCGCCATATCGGCGTTGCCGCCGGCGCCTTTTTTCGAGGCGCCTTTGTCGGCGGAGTGTTTGTACCACGAAATAATCCACGCCATGCCGCACATGATGAGGATGCCGCTGACGCTGATCAAGGCGTGCAGTGCGGCACCGCCAGATACTTCGGCAAGCACGAAGTGACCGGCAAAGGCGAGGAAGACCCCGAGACAGAATATCTCAAGCGAATGCTGGCCACACAGGATCAAAGGTCGCAGCCAGGGCGATTTCAACCCCGGCCAATCCCGGGGCAGGAAGCGCACGGTGAGGGCTGCGAGCGCCAGGAAATGCGCGAACCGCAACACGTCCAGGTCGGTCTTGTTGATCGGATACATCCATTGCTCGATCACCTTCGGCATGATGTGGCCGAGCTGCGGCACGTACCAGGTCAGCGTCACGAAGAACGCGGCGACCAGATAGACGATGCAGATCCACATCGTGATGTTCGACGACAGGATGCGCGACATCCGCCGCGCGCCGCCGAGCGCACACCAGGCGCCGAACACGAACAGCAATTGCCAGGCGAACGGATTGAACGCCCAGAAGCCGTTCGGATAGGCCGACAAATAGAGGTCGAACTGCCAGGTCACCGCGTAGAGCACGACCGACAGGCCGAGCGTGACGTCGGGCTTCCACTTCATCAGCCACAGGATCAGCGGCAGGAACAGCATCAAGACGATATAGAGCGGCAGCACGTCCATGTTGACCGGACGGAAGCGCAGCAGCAGCGCCTGCACGATGGTGACGTCGGGCTGCTTGAGGAAGTCCATGATCCCCATCTCTTCGGTGTAGAGCGGGTTCTCGAACGAGGTCGCCACATAGGAGATCTCGGCGAGGAAGATCGTGAACAGGAAGACATGCGCGACATAGATCTGCCAGACCCGGCGCAGGATGCGCGCGGTCGCGATCACGAAGCCGCCCTCCAGCATGGCGCGGCCATAGACGAAGGCCGCGGTGTAGCCGGAGATGAAGATGAAGATCTCGGTGGCGTCGGAGAAGCCGTAATTGCGGATCGTCAGCCAGGTCAGGAGATTGGTCGGCAGATGATCGATGAAGATCAGCCACAGCGCGAGCCCGCGGAACAGGTCGAGCCTGAGCTCGCGCTCGCCGGTCACCGGCAGCGTGATCGCAGGCGCCGCGGCCTTCGCCTTCACCTCGGCATCGGCTTTTGCCTCGGCCTTGGTCTCAGCCACCGGCGAACCGGCTATGGGATCGGCAATCGAGCTCATCAAACACCGTATCGGCTGCGGACGCCCCGCAGGCCGTGCTGAAAAGATAATACCGGTCCACGACTTCCGGAGAAAGCCTTGCCGACAAAGCACAGAGTGCGGCGGCATGCCGCCGCGCTTTAGAGCGGAACTATGTTGAAACCGGGATGAACGGCCGGCCCCGGGACCGGCTTTTCACGGCCTGCCCGGCGATTGGTTCCGGCTGACCAATTGGCTATGATAGGCGCCTGTTTGCTGCATGATCCGGTCGAAAGCGGATTTTGCGCCGAGATCATCGGATTGAGCCGTATGTACCGCGCCGTTACCCGCCAGATCGAAGTCACCGTCGAGCCGAACTTCATGCCGGAGCGCTCATCGGTCGACCGGCGCGAGTATTTCTGGTCGTACAAGATCGTGATCGTCAATGCGGGGCCGGAAACGGTGCAGCTGCGCACCCGGCACTGGATCATCACCGACGCCACCGGCCGCCGCCAGGAGGTGCGTGGCGAGGGTGTGGTCGGCGAGCAGCCGGTGCTCGCGCCCGGCGAGCGCTTCGAATACACCTCGGGCGTGCCGCTGCCGACCGCCTCCGGCTTCATGACCGGCAGTTACCAGATGGTCACCGAAGCCGGCGAGCGCTTCGACATCGACGTGCCGACGTTCTCGCTGGACAGCCCGAGCCCGGACGGGAAAAGGGTGTTGAACTGAGACACTTCTCCCCGGCGACAACGTCGCTGCGAGGGTGCGCGTCCACAAGACTTCAGGGAGCCAGTCCGCACGCTCTCCGTCACTCTGGAGAGCAATCGCGACGAAGCTGTGACGGTCAAACATGGGTTCGCACTCTCGCGGCGCGATCCAACACGTTGGTTTGCTTGCATCAACGCGCGCGTGGCATAGTGCGCAAGCGTATCCGGAAATTGGCGCCCTAAGGGATTGGCCCGGGCCGACCACGTTGCCTCTGCGACAAAAACGGTATATTTTGCTGTTGCTCAGGCGGTTCAATGCGCCGGGCTTCGGTCGATCCCTGCACCGCGCTGCGAATACAGGAGCGTGACCATGCCGATTACGACGCTGAAGGTTTTGGCGAGCCTCATGCAACTCCATGGGCCGGACGCAATCATTCAAAGCGACCATCAGGGTATCGACGCATTGCTGAGCGATCTGCGCGGACAGGGTGTGCAGCAAGGAGTCGTCGCCGACGAAACCGTGGTGACCCAAGCCGCTTTCAGGCGTGGGGGTTTTGCCAAGGGGGCGAACGCAGGCGCGTTTCGCAGAGCGGCGTACGCTCCGGGCGTAGGCGCGTTTCGCCGAGGCGGATTTGTTCGAGGGTACTAGAGCATTTTCGGTTCTGATTGAATCAGAACCGAAGCTCCAGCTTTTTGTTTTGACGCGCTTTCTTCACGCGAACCGGTATCCACTTCGCTCGAAAACGCTCTAGCTAGCTCCTTCAACCAGTCTCGGTATCGGCATGTCAGCGGACGGTGCAGATTTTGCCGCTTTCCAGGATCAGCCGATCACGCAGTTGCTGGTCAAGGTTGCAACGAGATGTAACATCGATTGCTCCTATTGTTACTGGTTCCGCGACGCGTCCGTTTACAGCAAGCCCAAGCTCATGAGCCCGGACGTGCAGCAGCAATTGCTGCCGCGCATAGAACAGCACGTTCTCAGATACGCCCTCGTCGATTTTCCCATCATTCTGCACGGGGGTGAGCCGCTGCTGTGGGGCGTGGAGAACTTCCACCGCTTTGCCGAGGCCTGCGAGGATATTTCATCACGGACCGGCTGCGAAATACCCATCGCGGTCACGACCAACGGCGTGTTGATCGATGACGATTGGCTGGCCTGCTTCGAGGCCCACAACATTTCGGTCGCGATCAGTCTGGATGGCCCGGCGCACATTCACGACACGCACCGCAAGACGTTCCAGGGTACGGGCACCCACGCCGCCGTCGAACGAGCCGCTCGCATGCTGGTGTCGCGCGAGATTGGCGTGATTGCCCTGGCAGTCTGCAATCCCGCTTATGCGCCGCAGCAGTATGCCGATTTTTTCGCTGCGTGCGGGATCTCCAACTACGACATCATGATCCCCGACGCGACGGTGGACGAGCAGCCGCCATCCATTGCCGCGTTCTACAAGGGCTTGTTCGACGTGTGGCTGGAGGCGAATCGCGCCGCACCGACTACCAGTATCCGCATCATTTCCGACATGATCACCGCCCTGCTCGACAACAATTCACCGACCGAGGGCGTCGGCCACAAACCCGTCGAGCTTTGCACCATCATGACCGATGGCACCGTGGAGGCGCACGATGTGCTGCGGATTGCGGGCGACGGCTTCACGAACACCAGCTTCAACATCTTCGATCATGCGATCGACGCGGTCAGGAACGAGCCTCGCTGGAAAGCCGCGCGCGATGCTTCAATCTTTGCGCGAAGTGTCGGCAATGCAAGTTCATGAACGCCTGCGGGGGAGGCTATCTTCCGCACCGTTTCTCCAAGGCGAACGGCTACGATAATCCTTCGGTCTATTGCGACGATCTCTATGCGATGTTTGAGAACATGCAGTTCGTACTGGAAAACCATCTTTATGTCAGCAAGCCAGACGGCAGTCGCGTCAATGTGCGCGACACTTTGGCAGGCGCCGTGCCCGTGAATGCGAGGCACTCTATTTCTGAATAATCGAAATAGCTCCGAATTTTCTGATTTGCTCGACGGCCAGTCAACTCGCCATCATTCAATGTGAAATTGCGCATTGGGGCGGCACGGCCGCCACGCGATCAATGGAATCGACCGGTCGGCGCCAGGAACCAATGCCTCGCGAGACTATTGGCTTCCTGACACAAGCACTTTTGGAGGATTAATATGAAGAATCTCGCGATTTATTTGGCGGCCGGCGCAAGTGCCCTTGTGATGACCGCCACTACCACGGCTTACGCCGGACCGCTTTCACCCGGTGCGTCCGTCGCGCCGGAGAGCAATATCCAAAACGTTCGCATGGTTTGCAATGAGGACGGCCGCTGCTGGCGTGAACGTGGCGAACGCCGCGTCATCATCCGTGAGCGCGGTGATTCATACGGATATGCGCCTCGCGAGCGCTACATCGAGCGCCATGACTATGAAGAGCGTGGTGGCATCGGGTTCCGCGCGCCGGGCGTGAGCGTCGGAATCGGGACCGACCGCTACTGAGGAAAACCGAAAGCGTCAGAAGGGCCGCGGAGAAATCCGCGGCTTTTCCTTTTGGCGGCGTTGCAAACGGCGAGGACCTGGTCTGCCGGCCAACTGCCCCCGCCTTCACATGTGAGGGGCACTGGCGCCTCGCATGCGCTCCAGGAGCCAGAAAGCCCCGATCGCAACGAACGAGAGAACGAAGATTCCTCCGCACGCCAGGAAAGTCTGTATGAAACTCGTATCCATGACATCCTCCAGTTGATCGCTTGCAAGCTCGACCAACGCGCTCAATCTGCCAGATTGTCTCGCGTGATCGGATCGACGGCGCCGATTTCAGAAGTTCGCAGCGACCAGATCGTAAGAGCCCCTGCTTCCGCGAACATAGACCCTGGCAGCGGCGGCACATATCAGATCGCGGTTGGCATCGAACGCGTTCAGAAGGCCTGGCTCGTCGAGGTAGGCATCCGATTGAATGCGCTTCAAGGCGCCTTCGGTGACGAAGAACGATGCCTCAATAGCACTGTCATATCCCCAAAACCGCACGGCGCGCCGCGTCTGGTCGTATGAACGACTATGATTTGGAAACTCAATCATGGATGAGGCCTATCGGGTTGTTGCCATAGCGTGTCGTGACCCGTGACGCGCACATTGAAGTGACGTCCGTCGAGACCGGGGACAAGATTTGGCGGCTAAGGCTTCGCGCTTCCGCAAAGGGGATGCTGTAACAATACAGTTGCGCTACTACTCAGGTGGCTACTCCGCTAACGAATGACAAGCCCATTCGCACCAGGCCGCCACAAATAGATCGCGATTCGCCTTGTTGTCGGGCGGAAGGATCACTACGTCTTTGGTATCACCGCGCGCCCCGGGCTGTTACCGGTGACTGAGAGTGTTGCGCTCCCGCCTTGACCAAAACAGGCGGTCACATGTCAGATATCTCCAAATTCGATCTTCGCGGGTTGCTCGTACCACCGGTGCTGTTGCCGATCTTCTTTGTGCTGCTGATCGCCGCCGCGGTCGCCATTCAATGGTGACCCAATGCCGCGCGCTTTCGCCGCAGGCCGGATCGCCTCCGATGAAACAAACCGAATCAAACGCTGGCTCACGATCTCGATGATCCGAGCGGTGGTCGCCCTGGACGAGGCGAGCGAAGCGCCGATGCAGGAGCTTCTCTGCGGCATCGCGGCGCACCGGCCGATTGAGGCGGCGTGTTGCGGTGTGCTCGCCCCCGACTGAGCACCAACACGCTAGTGGCCCGCAGGAGCAGGTGCGCCGTTTGCCGCCGGCCCGAGATGGCGAAGTCCATTCGCGGCGAGATTATTGCATCATTTATCAGCTGGCCGAGGATCATATAGGCACCGAGATGCTTGTCCCAGGTCGACTGCCTCGTCCAGTTCAGGGCAGTTTCGATCTCTCAAATCGCTGCGAGCGGCGTTTCAGGCGTTCTAATGGTACTCGATCATTCAGGCATTCCAGCTGTTGTGCTCATTGTCGAGGACGAGATGCTGCTTCGCATGCGCGCGGTAGAAATGGTGGAAGACGCCGGTTATACGCCACTTGAGGCCATGGATGCCGATGAGGCTGTCGCCATCCTGGAATCCAGGTCCGATATCGCGCTGGTATGCACCGACATCCAGATGCCCGGCAGCATGGACGGCCTTGAACTTGCACATGCCGTGCACGGGCGTTGGCCGTCGATCAAGATCATCGTGGTATCGGGGCAATCGAACCTGCCGAGCCTTCATCTTCCCGCCTGCAGCAGGTCCTTCGCCAAGCCACTCGATGCCGGGGAAGTGATAGCTGAGATGCATGGCATGATCGGCCACGCCTGATGCGCTCGCGTTTTTCGTGCCGGATACGTCCAGATTTGCCTGATTGCGCAGAAAACATTCGCCGAAGAGCCAGCTTCTAATGATACGGTCGATGATGTCTCCAGCCGACCTCCGCACAGACCCGCGTGCTGCAAGCAGTGTAGCACCGCAGCAAGACGTTCTGGCGGAAGAGAATGTCAGCCTTCGGCTTCTCCTCGCGCAGGCCGAGATCGATGCCCAGAGTTTGCTGACCGCGGCCGGCATTGACGCCAAGGAGCGCGAAGCAGCCGACAAGCTGCAGAAGGTGATCCTCGAGGAGTTGCACCACCGCATCAAGAACACGCTCGCAACCGTCGGTGCCATTGTCTCCCAGAGCCTGCGCAACCTGGAAGGGGTTGAACACGCGCAGCACGCCATCGAGGGCCGGCTGCTGGCGCTCGGGCGGGCGCACGATCTCCTGCTGCAGGCAAGATGGAGCAGCGCGGATCTCGGCACGGTCGTCCGCGGCGCCACCGAAGCATTCAACAATCCGGATGAGCCGAAGTTCTCGATTTCAGGGCCCAATATTCGCATGACGTCGGGCGCCGTCATCGCCATCGCAATGACGCTCAACGAGCTCTGCACGAACACCACGAAGTTCGGCGCCCTGTCCGCCCCACAAGGGCGGATCGACATCAGTTGGAGGCTGGATCAACCAACACAGCGCTTGCATCTGACATGGACCGAGAAAAACGGACCGGCAGTCCACCTTCCGGAAAGGCGCAGTTTCGGGACACGGCTGATCGAGACGCTCGGCAGGCAGCTGCGCGGCGACGTGCGGCTAAGCTATGAGCCAACCGGCTTCGTGTATGCATTCGACGCACCATTGGCTTCTCTGACATCGTCAACCGCATAGGGGACGTCCCGAACCCACCCGCTAAAGTCGGGATATGACGCTCGATGACGAATTAAGTCGACTACCGGGCATAAGGGGTATTTACTGCGGTCATCACCGCTCCGCCTCTGGCCGATATCGGTGACTGAGAGTGCTGCAAGCTCCCGCCAGTAATCAGGAGAGCTTTGTGCCGATTGCCCAACACAGCGAGCCTGAACCGCCGCCTCATGACCTGCTGGCGATGGAGGCCGTGAGGACAAGGGATGCTGCGAAGCCATTCCTGCCCGGCCTTCAGCGCGACGCGATGCTTCGCAAGGCGCGCCTGATCGAGACCGCCTCCCACATCAATGATTGGCTGTCATCTCCCGGCCTGCGAACGCCGTGCTAGAGCGTTTTCGAGCGAAGGACACCGGTTCGCGTGAAGAAAACGCGTCACACTGACAAACTGGAGCTTCGCTTCTGATTCAATCAGAACCGAAGCTCTGGCTGCCGACGTTGAGGACAAGCCGCCCCATGACGAGGCGGACTGAGCCCGCCATTGATCGGATGCCGAAGGGCATGGCCTCCGGTCGTCTCTCACCAGGCAACGGCGTCGACATCGGCTCTGACCGGTTCTTCAGGAACGGCGACCGCGGTGAACGTTGTTGTTGTGCAGATATTCACGCGCGCCATCCGACTTGCTTATGCCCGGTGATTTGTGGCGTTGGTGCTCGTTATTCGACCCATTGCTTCCCATATAAAAGATCATCCTCGTCGGCCATCGAGATGAGTCGGAATGCGCGGAGACCTCCAACGAAAGGGCCCGCCATGTTCAAATCTCAGCAGTATCGTGCCAAGGCAGCCGCATATAGCGAACTGATCAAACGTTCGAGCGGTCAGGGCGAAAGCCGCGAGCTTCAGGAGCAGCAAGACCGCCTCGCTTCGCTCGCGGATAACGAGCAGCAACTGGCGGACGATTTTGACCACGCGGTGAACGTTGCGGAGCAGGACCGCTCCCGCGGCGCGGCCCTCGCCGCCGAAGAGGAGTACGTTCTGCGGTGTCTCGGCGCGGCCGTCATCATGCAATGGAACGTCCTGCCGAAGACGCTGCAGCGGGAAATCTTCGACACCGCCGGATCGGTCGGAAAGCTGTTGGAGACGGCGGAGCTCCGCGGGCAGATCGCGCGCTTCCTGCACAAGCACAAGGATGATGCCGGTCGCGACAAGACTCTGGAGGCGCGTCAGGACGCGAGATCGCGCGCTGCGGCTTTGTCGCGGTGGGACAATGAAGGAGGTGCAGTCCCCGACGGACTGCCGATGTAAGCAAACTGCAACAATAGGAGATTCGTTATGTCACTTACCCAATTTGACGTCGATGACGGACCGCACAGCATGGACGGGCTGCGACTTCTCGCCCGGGATGGAAATGAACGGATCGAGGCGTTCATCGGCCGCAAGGTGATGGACGTCTGGGCCGAGTCTGTCGAGCACCGCGGCGGACACCAAAGCCTGTTCCGCGATCAATACACTGCGCTTGGCAGACTGAACCTGGCGGCGATCGAGCGGATCGTCAGTGCGAAATACCAACGCGGTGCTGCGTTCAACCGCCAGCATCCCTATGTCGAGGTGCTGTTCTCGGACATCACCGACAGCGGGGAGACGCTGAATCTGAGCGAACTCGTGCGCGAAGTCTTGCCGCCGGCGTTTCAACGGCTGAGTTGAAGGTCGATCCAGGAGGAATTCCCATGATGAAGAAATCCCTGCTCTCCACTGACGAACCAGAGAAGAAACCACTGCGCGCCGACCGGCCGCCTACCGAAGGTTTCGTGATCATTGTCGACAAACATTTCAAGTCGGAGTTCGACAACGTCGAGGCTGCTGAAACGGCTGGCCGCAAACTGAAGGCGGCTTATCCGATGCTTCAGATCGAAATCTATGACGCCGTCAGCAAGACCCGCACCTTGCTGAGCTGACAGGCCTCGTTACCGGGCTTTGTGGTCGGTCTCCCGCCTACTCGGCGCCGGCTTCCTGCGGCGTGAACTCGTAGACCGACGAGCAGAATTCGCAGGTGACGACGACCTTGCCGTCCTTGACCATCTCGGCGCGATCGTTCGGCGCAAAGCTCTTCAGCATCGACGACACCGCATCGCGCGAGCAGGAGCACTGCGCGCGCAACGTCTGCGGGTTGAAGACGCGAACGCCGCGTTCGTGGAACAGCCGGTACAGCAGCCGTTCGCCGGACAGATCGGGATCGATCAGTTCGACATCCTCGACGGTCGAGATCAGCGACTGTCCCTCGACCCAGGCGTCATCGTCCGGCACGTGATGCGTGGCCGTGCCCTCCGGCGCATCGCCGGGATGCAGATCGGCCTGCTTGGCGCGCTCGGGCGCCTTGGGCAGAAATTGCAGCAGGATGCCGCCGGCGCGCCAGTGCAGCTTGCCGCCCTCGCCGCCGCGCATCTCCTCGCCGACCGCAAGCCGCACCCGCGTCGGTATCTGCTCGGAGCGCAGGAAATATTCGTGGGCCGCCTCTTCGAGGCCGCCGCCGTCGAGCGCGACCAGTCCCTGATAGCGGCTGGTGGTGTTCGCGCCCTGGTTGATGGTCATCGCCAGATGGCCCTTGCCGAGCAGCTCGCCCGAGCTCTGGCCGGTCTTGAGGCGCGCCTCATCGTAACGCGCATAGGCACGTAGCCGGTCGGGCGCCTGGAAGTCGACGATCAGCAGCGAGACCGGACCGTCGGTCCGGGTCTGCAGGATGAAGCGGCCCTCGAACTTGACCGATGAGCCAAGCAGCGTGGTCAGCACGATGGCCTCGCCGAGCAGCTTGCCGACCGCGGGCGGATAATCGTGCTTGTGCAGAATCTCGTCGAGCGCGGGGCCGAGCCGGGTCAGCCGGCCGCGCAGATCCAGCGCGCCGACCTCGAAGGCCAGCACGGCATCGTCGACAGGAACCGCTGACGGCGCGCGAACCGGCGCCTCGGGCGTGATTTTGATGTCGGGGGATTGTGAAGCCATGGCGCTCTATCTGGGGTCTCGAACCATGAAATAAAGGGGCTTGCTAGGCACTCGTGTCCCGGACGCGGTGCAGCGTGCAACGCTGCTCCGCAGGGCCGGGACCCACACTGGGTCTCGGCATGGATCCCGGATCAGCAGCGCACCACGCCGCAAGAGCGGCGCGCTGCGCAGCATCCGGGAAACGCAGATATGCTCACGCGACCGCGTCGAAACACCAGGCCAGAATGCCCTTCTGCGCATGCAGGCGGTTTTCCGCCTCGTCGAACACCACGGATTGCGGCCCGTCGATCACCTCGTCGGTGACCTCCTCGCCGCGATGCGCGGGCAGGCAGTGCATGAACAGCGCGTCCGGCTTGGCGAGCGACATCAGCTTGGCATTGACCTGATAGGGCTTCAGCACGTTGTGGCGGTGCTCGCCCTCCTTGTCGCCCATCGACATCCAGGTGTCGGTGACGACGCAGTCGGCGCCGCGCACGGCGGCTTCCGGATCGGTGCCGAGCATGATCGGCGCGCCGGTCGCCTTGATCCAGTCGCGCATCGGCTTCTTCGGCGAGAGCTCCGGGGGGGTCGCGACATTGAGCTGGAACTTGAAGCGCTCGGCGGCATGTGCCCAGGAGGCCAGCACGTTGTTGTCGTCGCCGGTCCAGGCCACGGTCTTGCCCTCGATCGAGCCGCGGTTTTCCTCATAGGTCATGAGGTCGGCCATCACCTGGCAGGGATGCGAACGGCGGGTCAGGCCGTTGATGACGGGAACGGTGGCGTGGGCCGCGAGCTCGAGCAGCGCGTCATGGTTGAGGATGCGGATCATGATCGCATCGACATAGCGCGACAGCACGCGCGCGGTGTCGGCGATGGTCTCGCCGCGGCCGAGCTGCATCTCGGTGCCGGTCAGCATGATGGATTCACCGCCGAGCTGGCGCATGCCGACGTCGAACGACACCCTTGTGCGGGTCGACGGACGCTCGAAGATCATCGCCAGCGTCTTGCCCTCGAGCGGCTTCCTGCCCTTCTCATGGGCCTTCAGCTTCGCCTTCATGGCGGCGCCGGCGGACAGCATGTTGCGCAGTTCGCCGAGCGGCAGCTCGTTGATATCGAGGAAGTGACGGACCGGCTTGCTCATCATCCCGCCGCCTTCTTCGGCTGGGCCGCCGCTAGCGCAGAGCAGGCGCGCTCAAGCGAGCCGATCGACTGGTCGATCTCGGCCTCGGTGACGATCAGGGGCGCCAGGAAGCGCACCACATTGTCGCCGGCACCGACGGTGAGCAGCTTCTCGTTGCGCAGCGCAGCGACGAGGTCGCCCGAGGGCACCACGGCCTTGACGCCGATCAAAAGGCCCTCGCCGCGCACTTCCGCCAGCACGGACGGATAGCGGTCGACAACGGAAGCGAGCTTCTGCTTGAGCAGCAGCGACATCTTCTGCACGTGATCGAAGAAGCCGGGTTTCAGCATCACGTCGAGCACGGCATTGGCCGCGGCGACCGCCAGCGGATTGCCGCCGAAAGTCGAGCCGTGCGAACCCGGCGCCATGCCCTCAGCGGCCTTGGCGCTCGCCAGCACCGCGCCGATCGGGAAGCCGCCGCCGAGCGCCTTCGCCAGCGACATCACGTCAGGGGTCACGCCGGTGCGCTTGTAGGCGAAAAGATCGCCGGTGCGGCCCATACCGGTCTGCACCTCGTCGAATGCGAGCAGCAGGCCATGCTCGTCGCACAGCGCGCGCAGCGCCTTGAAGAACGCCTGCGGCGCCGAGCGCACGCCGCCCTCGCCCTGCACCGGCTCGATCAGGATGCCGGCGGTATGCGGGCCGATCGCCTTCTTCACCGCCTCGATGTCGCCGTGCGGCACCTGGTCGAAGCCGTCCATCGGCGGGCCAAAACCCTCGAGATATTTTGGCGAGCCGGTCGCGGCCAGCGTACCCAGCGTGCGGCCATGGAAGGCACCTTCGAAGGTGATGATGCGGTAGCGCTCGGGATGGCCCTTGGAGAAGTGATAGTGGCGGACCAGCTTGATCACGCCTTCCATCGCCTCTGCGCCGGAATTGCAGAAGAACACGAAGTCGGCAAAGCTCTGCTCGCACAGCCGGGCGGCCAGCGCCTCGCCGTCCGGGCTCTTGAACAGGTTCGACATGTGCCAGAGCTTGGTCGCCTGTTCCTGCAGCGCCTTGACCAGATGCGGATGCGCATGCCCGAGCGCGTTCACCGCAACGCCCGAGGTGAAATCGAGATAGCGGTCGCCGTTGGTTGCGATCAGCCAGGCGCCGTCGCCGCGCTCGAAGCCGAGATCGACCCGGGCGAAGACGGGGAGCAGATGCGACGAGGCGCTGTTGGTCATGGCGTTCACTGCCGGTTTGAAGCCGACAATTGCCGGGCGGCTTGACGCCAGTGCAGCAACGGCCAGCTTCGGAAAACAAAACGGCCGCCTTTGCGGGCGGCACGTACAGGCATTCTATGCTGCGGCCAGTAGGTGTCAATCGCCAGCAGCCGGCCTTTGCCGACCTTCCTGCGATGCGGAACGAGCGCAATCCGGAGCATTCCGGTGCGGTGGAAAAGCCTCATTGCAGTGCTTAACTTTGTGGGAACATGTGGACGCACGGCCGCGGACTCTTGCGCCAGAGTCACGCCATATTGTAGCGTTTGGCCTGTCGGGTACGACATCTCGTGCGGCAGTACTGGACCCTCTAAGTAGCCTTCGTGTCACACGTAAACGTTCGGGCTCAAAACCGCGCCCGGCGAGGGCTAAGGGATTCTGGCCGCTGGGATTTTGACCCGGATTTGGCTCGCAGCGTCGCTCCAATGACCGGCGCCATGCGAAAGGAAGAATGCGATGACTGTATTGACCTGGTCCGACGATCGCGTCGAGCAGCTGAAGAAGCTCTGGGAGTCTGGCCTCTCGGCCAGCCAGATCGCCGCGGAACTTGGCAATGTGACGCGAAACGCCGTGATCGGCAAAGTGCATCGGCTCGGCCTCTCCGGCCGCGCCAAGGCCCCCTCCACGGCGGCGCCGCGGCAGCGCAAGGCCCGCCCCGCCCAGCACATGATGCGGGTGGCGCGTCCGGTCTCGCGCGGCAACACCGCGCTGGCGCATGCCTTCGAGGTCGAGATGGAGCCCTATCCGATCTCCTACGACAACGTGGTGCCGATGAGCCAGCGGCTGTCGCTGCTCGAGCTGAACGAAGCCACCTGCCACTGGCCGGTCGGCGATCCCTCGAGCCCGGAATTCTTCTTCTGCGGCGGCAAGGCGCTCGGCGGCCTGCCCTATTGCGCACACCACTCGCGCGTCGCCTACCAGCCCGCCGGCGATCGCCGCCGGCCGTCGGCGAAACCGCAGATCAAGTGAGCACTCGGGACACTGGCGTAGACTTCAAAAACAAATCCCCGCGAAAGCGGGGATTTTTTTGTGGCTCGTCGCCCGGATGCATCACCGGCGACGTCCCGGCCTAGTGCGCAATTGCGCACTAGGCCGGGACGACGCCGTGTTGCGGCTTGTGAATGCCGCGCGGCCTTACGGCTGCGGCTCAGCCTTTGCGAAGCGGTCGTCGAGCGCGTAGCCGGCGCCGCGAACGGTGCGGATCGGATCCTGCTCGCGGCCCGGATTGAGCAGCTTGCGCAGGCGGCCGATATGCACGTCGACGGTGCGCTCATCGATATAGATGTCGCGGCCCCAGACGCTGTCGAGCAGCTGCTCGCGGCTGAACACCCGGCCGGGATGCTCGAGGAAGAATTCGAGCAGACGATATTCGGTCGGCCCGAGATCGATCGGGCGGCCGGAGCGCGCCACACGGCGCTTCTCGCGGTCGAGCTCGATGTCGCCATAGGTCAGCACGGTGGCAAGCCGCTCCGGGCTCGCACGGCGCAGCAGGCCCTTCACGCGCGCCAGCAGCTCGGGCACCGAGAACGGCTTGACGATGTAATCGTCGGCGCCGGTGGCAAGCCCGCGCACGCGCTCACTCTCCTCGCCGCGCGCGGTCAGCATGATGATCGGAAGCTGCTTGGTCTCGGGCCGCGCCCGCAGACGGCGGCACAGCTCGATGCCGGACAGGCCCGGCAGCATCCAGTCCAGCACAACGAGGTCGGGGATGCGCTCCTTCAACCTGGTGTCGGCGTCGTCGCCGCGTCCCACCGTTTCGACGTCGTAGCCTTCCGCATCGAGGTTGTAGCGCAACAGCGTCGTCAGCGCTTCCTCGTCTTCGACTACCAGAATGCGTGCGCTCATCGGTCTAAGTTCTTTCTCTGTGGTGATCCGTTGCCCAAACGCAAACCGAAACACTCAACCCCTGAGCATATTCCCCGTGGAAACGGTTTGTCGCGACGACAATCCGGTTCCGCCGATGCGGATCATGCCCTAGTTGCCCGGCACCGTGGTGGCGAAATTGGTCATATCGCCCTTCGGACGCTTGTCGGTGATCTGCTGGCCCTCGATCATGTAGAACACGGTCTCGGCGATGTTGGTGGCGTGGTCGCCGATCCGCTCGATGTTCTTGGCGCAGAACATCAGATGGATGCAGAACGAGATGTTGCGCGGATCCTCCATCATGTAGGTGAGCAGCTCGCGGAACAGCGAGGTGCAGATCGCATCGACCTCCTCGTCGCCCTTCCAGACGTTCATCGCCGCCGGCAGATCGTGCGCCGCATAGGCGTCGAGCACCGACTTGACCTGAGACAGTACGAGGTCGGTCATGTGCTCGAGGCCGCGGATCAACTTCAGCGGCTGGAAATCGCTCTCCAGCGCGGCGACGCGCTTGCCCATGTTCTTGGCGAGGTCGCCGATCCGCTCGAGGTCGGTCGCGACGCGCATCGCGCTGACGATCTCGCGCAGGTCGATCGCCATCGGCTGGCGGCGGGCGATCGTCAGCACCGCGCGCTCTTCGATGACGCGCTGCAGATTGTCGATCTCGATGTCGGCGGCGACCACGCGCTTGCCCAGCGCGACGTCGCGGCGGATCAGCGCGTCGACCGACTCGGTGATCATGCGCTCGACGAGGCCGCCCATCTCGGCGACCAGACGGGTCAACTCCTGCAGGTCGCTGTCGAATGCCTTGGCGGTATGTTCAGAAGCCATCGCTTGTCTCCTCAGCCGAACCGGCCGGTGATGTAGTCCTGCGTGCGTCGATCGCTCGGCGAGGTGAAAATCTTGTTGGTGTCGTCGAACTCGATCAGCTCGCCGAGATACATGAAGGCCGTTTTGTCGGAGACGCGCGCCGCCTGCTGCATGTTGTGGGTGACGATCGCGATCGTGTAGTCCTCGGAGAGCTCCTGGATCAGCTCCTCGACCTTGGCGGTCGAGATCGGGTCGAGCGCCGAGCACGGCTCGTCGAACAGGATCACCTCGGGACGCACCGCCACGGTGCGCGCGATGCACAGCCGCTGCTGCTGGCCGCCGGAGAGCGACAGGCCGGAAGCGTTCAGCTTGTCCTTGACCTCGTTCCACAGCGCGCCGCCGCGCAGCGCCTTCTCGACCCGGTCGTCCATCTCGGACTTCGAGATCTTCTCGTAGAGGCGGATGCCGAAGGCGATGTTCTCGTAGATCGTCATCGGGAACGGCGTCGGCTTCTGGAACACCATGCCGACCCGCGCACGCAGCAGATTGAGGTCGAGCTTGGGATCGAGAATGTTGGTCTGGTCCAGCATCAGCTGGCCGACCGCGCGCTGGCCCGGATAGAGATCGTACATCCGGTTGAAGATGCGCAGCAGGGTCGACTTGCCGCAGCCCGACGGGCCGATGAACGCCGTGACGCGGTTGGTGCCGAGCGTCAGGTTGATGTTCTTCAGCGCGTGGTGCTCGCCGTAATAGAAGTTGAGGTTGCGCACCGTGACTTTCGGCGGCGCTTCCGGCAGCGGTACCTGGGGAACGTGGCTCGCGGCAGTCGTGGAAACGGAAAGCTCGGTCATTTTGCGGCCCTTTCGGCACCAAGGATGCGCGCGCCGATGTTCAGCGCGAGCACAGTGAATGTGATGAGCAGCGCACCGCTCCACGCCAGCTCTTTCCAGTAGGCGTAGGGGCTCTGCACGAAGTTGTTGATGGTCACCGGCAGGTTGGCCATCGTCTTGGTCAAATCCCAGCTGAAGAACTGGTTCGACAGCGCGGTGAACAGCAGCGGCGCGGTTTCGCCGGCGACGCGGGCGGTCGCCAGCAGCACGCCGGTGATCAAGCCGGATCGCGCTGCACGATAAGCGATCCGCTTGATCACCAGGGAGCGCGGCAGGCCGAGCGCGGAGGCCGCCTCGCGCAGCGGATTGGGCACCAGCAGCAGCATGTCCTCGGTGGTGCGCAGCACGACCGGGATCACGATCACAGCGAGCGCGAGCGCGCCCGCGATCGCCGAGAAGCCGCGCATCGGCACCACCACCGCACCATAGATGAACAGGCCGATGATGATCGACGGCGCGCTGAGCAGGATGTCGTTGATGAAGCGGATCACCGAAGTGAGCTTGTCGTTCTTGCCGTATTCGGCGAGGTAGGTGCCGGCGAACAGGCCGAGCGGCGCACCGATGCCGACGCCGATCACGGTCATGATGATCGAGCCGACGATGGCGTTGAGCAGACCGCCGTCGGTCGAGCCCGGCGGCGGCGTGTTCTGGGTGAACAGTTGCACGCTGAGGCCGGCAACGCCGTTATAGAGCAGCGTGATCAGGATCAGCGCCAGCCAGGTGACGCCGAACAGCGCCGCACCGACGCAGAGTGCGCGGATGACGATGTCGCTGCGGCGGCGGGATTTGTAGATCGGGTTCATGGCGTTACTTCCCCGCCTTCGTTTCAAGCCGCATCAGCATCAATCGCGCGCCGGCGAGCACGAAGAAGGTCAGCACGAACAGCAGCAAGCCGAGCAGGATCAGGCCGGACTGGTGCAGGCCGTCACTTTCGGCGAATTCGGAGGCGATCGCCGCCGAGATCGTGGTGCCCGGCGCGAAGATAGACGACGAGATGCGGAACGAGTTGCCGATGATGAAGGTCACCGCCATGGTCTCACCGAGCGCACGGCCGAGCGCCAGCATGACGCCGCCGATCACGCCGACGCGGGTGTAGGGGATCACGACGCTGCGGACGACTTCCCAGGTCGTGCAGCCCATGCCGTAGGCGGCCTCTTTCAGCACCGGCGGCACGGTCTTGAACACGTCGACCGAGATCGCGGTGATGAAGGGCAGCACCATGATCGCAAGGATCAGCGCGGCGTTGAACAGGCTGAGATAGGACGGCGGGCCTCCGAACACCGCACCCAGCACGGGCACGCCCTCGAAGATCCGGATCATGAACGGCTGGAACGTGTTGGCCAGGAACGGGCCCAGCACGAAGAAGCCCCACATGCCGTAGATGATCGAGGGGATGCCAGCCAGCAGCTCGATGGCGATGCCGATCGGGCGGCGCAGCATTTGCGGGCAGAGCTCGGTGAGGAAGATGGCGATACCGATGCCGACCGGGATCGCGATCATCATCGCGATAACCGAGGTGATCAGCGTGCCGTAGATCGGGCCGAGCGCGCCGAGCACCGGCGGATCGGCCGAGGGCGCCCAGCGCTGCGTCCAGAGGAAGGCGAAACCATATTCCTTCATCGCCGGCCAGGCGCCGACGATCAGCGACAGGATAATGCCGCCGAGGATCAACAGAACCGAAATCGCCGAGATGCGGGTGATCCAATAGAAGGTGAGATCACCGAGCTTGAAGGCGCTGAGGGCCTTGGCGCGATCGTACGGTCCCGCGGCTTCCATCACATCGCTCTGAACAGCCATGTCTGCCACGCCAATCCCCTCTTTACTATGTGAAAGCCACGCAAACCGCTACGCCCCGAAGCGATCTTCACTGACGCATTTGGCCGGGCGCCGTTCCGGCTTGCGCCTGTTTGGGGCGCGAAACCCGGGCGCCATCCACGTTTCTTGCCGTGTGATGGAGCCCGGGTCTTGACCGCTCGACCGGTGCCGCCCCTCGGACGGCACCGGTCTTATTCGATGTCGAACTTAGCTCTTGATGTCCGACGACCAGGTCTTCTCGATCAGCTTGACGACCGAGTCCGGCATCGGGATGTAGTCGAGCTCTTCGGCCGCCTTGTCGCCCTTCTCGAAGGCGTACTTGAAGAACTTGAGCGCTTCCTGCGAGGCCGCCTTGTCGGTCGAGTCCTTGTGCATCAGGATGAAGGTCGCCGCGGTGATCGGCCAGGAGGCCTCGCCCGGCTGGTCGGTCAGGATCACGTAGTATCCGGGAGCCTTGGCCCAGTCGGCATTCGACGCAGCGGCCTGGAAGGCGGCGATGGTCGGCTGCACGGTCTTGCCGGCCTTGTTGACCAGCGCGGTGTAGGTCAGCTTGTTCTGCTTGGCATAGGCATACTCGACATAGCCGATCGCGTTCTTGGTCTGGCTGATGTTGCCGGCAACGCCTTCGTTGCCCTTGGCGCCGACGCCGACCGGCCATTCGACCGCGGTGCCGGAACCGACCTTGGACTTCCAGTCTGCATTCGACTTGGCGAGATAGTCGGTGAAGTTGAAGGTGGTGCCCGAACCGTCCGAACGGCGCACGACGGTGATGGCGTCGCCCGGCAGGGTCAGCTTCGGATTGAGCTTGGCGATCGCCGCGTCATTCCACTTGGTGATCTTGCCGAGATAGATGTCGCCGAGCACTTCGCCCGACAGCACGAGCTCGCCCGGCTTGACGCCCTCGACGTTCACGACCGGAACGATCGCGCCCATCACCATCGGCCACTGGACGAGGCCGTCCTTCTCGAGCTGCTCGGCCTTGAGCGGCGCGTCGGTGGCGCCGAAGGTCACGGTCTTGGCCTGGATCTGCTTGATGCCGGCGCCGGAGCCGATCGACTGGTAGTTCAGGCCATTGCCGGTGTCCTTCTTGTAGGCGTCAGCCCACTTCGAATAGATCGGGAACGGAAACGTCGCGCCCGCGCCGGTAATATCGGCAGCGAAGGCTGACGTCGAAGCGGCGACCATGCCGGCAGCGACGATTGCTTTGATGAAATTCATGGGGTGGTCTCCATCTTGTGAGCGAAGCGCCGAACGCGCCCGATTGCGCTCACGCCGGTCCATCTAGGAGCGGTCGGTGCTGCTTTTACGAAGGTTGGATGACAGTTGGATGACAGCGCTAAGCAGCTGAAAGTGCTTAGCTTTGGGTCGGTATCGGGGTCTTCGGTCGGGGAAAACAGGCGGTAAAAGTCGCGCCGTTTTTCGGCACGCTCTCGATCAAAAGACGCCCGCGATGACGGTTAAGAATATGTTTCACCAGCGATAATCCGAGGCCGGTTCCGCCCTGGTTACGGCTATCGCCGACATCGACCCGGTAGAAGCGCTCGGTCAGCCGCGGCAGGTGCTCCGGGGCGATGCCGGGGCCGAAATCCCGTACCAGGACACGGATTTCGGGGCTTCCCTCGCCGCCCGTGCCCGGAGCGGTCTGGTTCAGCGACACTATGACGCGGCCACCCGAGGCGCCGTATTTGAGGGCATTCTCGATCAGGTTCTCGAACAGGCGGAGCAGTTCCTCGCGGTCGCCGGCGATCGTGACAGGGGTCTGCGGCAGGTCGACGTCGATCTCGACCTGGCGCTCGCTGGCCAGCGCCTCGAGCCCGTCGGCGACCTGACGGATGATCGGCACGATATCGATCGAGGCCTCGGGCCGCACATGGGCCGACAGCTCGACCCGCGACAACGACAGCAGATCGTCGATCAGCCGCGCCATGCGGGTGGCCTGGGTGTGCATGATGCCGAGGAACCGCTCGCGCGCCCGCGCGTCGTCGCGCGCCGGCCCCTGCAGGGTGTCGATGAAGCCGGACAAAGCGGCGAGCGGCGTGCGCAGCTCATGGCTGGCATTGGCAACGAAGTCGGCGCGCATCTCCTCGACCCGGCGCAACGGCGTCAGGTCGTGGAAGGTCATCAGCATGCACTTCTCGGTGCCACCGAACTGGGTCGGCACTGGAACCGGCGTGATCACCAGTTCCATACAGCGATCGACCGGGACGTGGTCGGTGTAGGTGGCCCGCCGCGGCTCGGTGGTCGCGATCGCCTCGCGCAGCGCGGTGATGATCTCCGGCGAACGCAGGGCAAATTGCGCCAGTTCGTTCCGGCGCAGCGCCGGCGCGAGCTCGGCCGCGGCGGTGTTGAGGTGGATGACGCGGCCGGCGCGGTCGAGCAGCACGGCCGGATCCGGCATGCCGGCGACCACCGCGCTGACGGAGGCAGCCTCGACCGGATTGCCACTGCGGACATCCTCACGCGAGGTCCCGGCATCATGTAGCCGCCATGGCACCAGCGCCGCGGCCGCGATGCAGGCGAACACCGCGCAGGCGCGCACCAGCGACAGCTCGCCGAGTGAAACCACCACGCTCAGCGCCAGCGCCGCGGCGAGCAGGATCAGCGCGGCATGACGCAACCGGTCGGGCCAGGGCGAGAAGATGGAGGAATGCGAATCGTCAATTGCCATCGCGGCGGCTTTCTTCCCGTCGATTCATGTCTCGCCCAGGCGCGGTCACATCGACCTTCCCTCGGGAGGCATCGGGCCGCTTCATCAGACGCCGGAGTCACCGCGCTTGCGGACCAGAACCGCCTCATGATGCGGCTCAGCGCGGGGACCCGAATCAGCCTGCGGCAGCCGTTTGAGTCGGGCGCCGACGATAACCTCCCGAAACGTCAGCAAGATTACAGATATGACGAACGGCGCAATATAGTAGAGCAGGCGGAACAGCAGCATGCCGCCGAGCAGGTCCTCGCGGTCCATCTGCCAGAGGCCGACCAGCATGGCGGCGTCGAACACCCCGAGGCCGCCCGGGGAGTGGCTGGCGAAGCCGAGCAGGGTCGCCGACACGAAGATGACGGCGACCACGACGAAGCCGAGATTGGGCTCGTCCGGCACCAGCACGTACATCGCCAGCGCGCAGAAGCCGAGGTCGACGATGCCGATCGCGATCTGCAGCAGCGTCAGCGGACCGCCCGGCAGGGTCACCGTCCAGGGGCCGCGGCCGACCACCCGCGGCTGGGTCCAGACCCAGACCACATAGGCAACCAGCGCGATGATGATACCGAACGCCAGCGTGCGGTTGAGCCAGGGCGGCAGCTGGTCGATGTTGGCGGCGGCCTCCGGGTGGTAGGCGATGCCGAGCCCGAGCACCGCGGCATTGCCGAGCCAGAAGGTGAGGCCGGCGAGAAAGCAAATCTTAGCGACGTCGATCGCGTTCAGTCCCCAGGCCGAATAGATCCGGTAGCGCACCGCGCCGCCGGTGAAGACGCTGGCGCCGACATTGTGGCCGATCGAATAGGAGGTGAATGCCGCGAGCGCGTTGATGCGATAGGGCACGTGGGCGTGGCCGATCGCGCGCACCGCGAACAGATCGTAGAAGGTCAGCGTGAAATAGCCGGCTGTGACAAACAGCCCCGCCAGCGCGATTTGCCGCGGCTCGGTGCTCTTGATGGCCTCGAGCACCTCGTTGGTGTCGATGCCGCGCAGCATGTGATAGAGGACGTAGCAGGCGATGCCGATGACGGCGATGCTGATCACAACACCCAGCCGATGCAGGATTTGCTTCTGGCGCAGAAACGCCATCGCCCTGCGTATTGCTTCCAGCATCTAGACCTCGAATTGCGATCCCGCGACGACGGCTCCCGGGCGAACTCCGCCGGCGCTTCGCTGTGTCCTGCCCCGTGTAGCGCGTTTTAAGCCGGAGTGGAATTCGTCGAAGGACAATAAAACGCGCATCTTCAAGATATTAGGGATGATTCATGACAGCGGATGCACAAATATGCGCGTTTCTCGCCACCTTCGACAAGACTTGACATTCCCGTGCGGTAGTTAGCCCGCCGAACGGCCCGCGAGGCATCCGGAATACTACGGGGAGGAAGCCGCGAGCGGCGGCGCGGTGATGCCCGTGCCGACGCCACCGCGGTGACGATTTCCGAGGCATCGGGGAAATGCCCCTTGATGCGGCGGGCGATCACCTTGCCGTCAAGCCTGACCTCGAAGATGCCGCCCTTGCCGGGCACCAGCACCGCATCGAGCCCAAAGCGTTCGCGCAGCAGCGAGGCCGCCTCCCTGGCGCGCTTCTCGTAACCGCAGGGACGGCAATAAATGATCGAGAGATCGGTCATGGCGTGCGCTCCCGTCCGCTCATGCCGCGCGGCGTTGCGCGCTCGCGGCCTCGATCCCGGCGATCCAGCCTGCGACCGAGCGGCCGATCGCCTCCGGATGATCTTCCTGCAGGTAGTGCGCGCCCGCGCCGAGCTGGATAACCGCGCAATGCTGCAGCGTCGCGGCAAAATCCGCAGCGAAGGCCGGCGACACCAGTGCCCCGGGCGACGCCGCGAACAAGAGCTTCGGATAGCTCGATGCCGCAAGCGCCGCGTGCGCCGCGGTGAGCGCCTGATCGACATCATCAGGTTCGCCTGCGATCGGCAGCTCACGCGGCAGCATCAATGTCGGCCTGCGGCTCTCGCGCGTCGCAAACGGCGCGCGGTAGGCCGCCATCTCCTCCTCGCTGAGCTTGCGCAGGATCGAGCCGGGCAGCACGCGTTCGATGAACGCATTGTTGTCGAGGACCATCGCCTCGCCCTCGCCCGGTGTCCTGAACTTCTTGAACGTCTCCCGCGCCGCGTCGTGCTGGTGGAAGTCGGACCAGTCCCGCATCGGACGGATGAACTCCATGAAGGCCAGCCCGCGCACGAGTTGCGGACGGCGCGCCGCGAGATGGAACGCGAGCGCCGTGCCCCAATCCTGCGCGACGAGATACGCCGAATTGATGCCGAGCGCGTCGATCAGCGCGTCGAGATAGTCGGCATGGTCGAAGAAGCGATAGGCGATGTCGGGCTTGCCGGACTGGCCGTAGCCGATCAGGTCGGGCGCGATGCAGTGCCCGACCGGCGCGACCAGCGGCGTGATGTTGCGCCAGATATAGGACGACGTCGGATTGCCGTGCAGGAACAGCACGTGCGGCGCGTCGCTGCGTCCGGTCTCGCGATAGGCCATCGTGGTCCCGAACACGGAGCGATGATGCAGGCTGATCTCGGCGGACATGGTCATGGCAACTCCTTGAACACGGTTTGGAATGCGATCGTCTTGAAACGCGTCAGCGCGGCTTCGCTGCGTTCGACCTTCATGCGCAGCATCGCGCCCTGCCAGGATGCGAGCAGGAAATCGGCAAGCGCGTCGGGATCGAAGTCGGAGGCGATCTCGCGCTTGGCCTGGGCTTCGGCGATGCAGGCCGCAAACGGCACGCGCCATTCCCGGAAGATGTCGTCGAGCTGCGCGCGCAGCATCTCGCTCGAGCCTGACGCCTCGAGGCTGAAATCGCCGATCAGGCAGCCGCGGGTGAAGCCGTCACGCGCAAGCTTGCCGGTGATGAGATCGAGATAGCGCCGCAGCCGTTCGCGCGGCGGCAGCGCGGTGTCATCAAGTGCTTCCGCAACGAGGCCGCGCACATAGAGGAAGTAGCGGTCGAGCACCTCGGAGGCGAACAGCTCTTTCGAGCGGAAATGGTTGGTGAACGAGCCCTGCGGGGCGCCGGCGGCGGCGGTGACGTCGCGCACGCTGGTGCCGTGATAGCCGGTGCGGAACATTTCCTTCAGGCCGGCGTCGAGGATGGCATCGCGGAGAGAGGGTTTTGGCATGGCCACGATTTAATACGTACGTACGTATTGATGTCAAGGCGTAAAATGAATGCGGCCGGCGCCGCGCGTGGCGGCCTCGTCGGGCCTGATGGATCAAGGGTTTGGGGTCAGCTCGCGGGCTTGCTGCGGGAAACCACCCAGTCGCGCAACCAGGAGCCGATGGCGCAGCCGACGAGATAGAGCGCGAACATGACCAGGAAGAGATCGAGCCAGTAACCGAAGCGGCCGGGCACGATCCGCGCGAACGACGCGGCGACCAGCGCGGCGGCGAGCAGCGCCAGCCAGCCGATCCAGACCTTCGAGACGCCCTGCGCCCGATGCACCACCGCAATCCAGCCCATGCCGAAGCCGAGCAGCGCTGCGCCGAGCAGCCAACCCCAGAAGAATGTCGCGAGCACGGTCATCGCTACTTCACCACGAGTTCGATGCGGCGGTTCTGCGCCTTGCCGTCTTCACTGTCGTTGCCGGCGAGCGGCTGCGTGCTGCCATAGCCGATCGGCGTGAAGCGGTTGGCGGGCAGCCCGGCGCGCACCAGGTAATCCACCACGGCCTGCGCCCGACGCTCCGACAGCGCCTGGTTGGCGGCTTCCTCACCGTCGCTGTCGGTATGGCCGACGACCTCGATCGTGGCATTCGGACAGCGCATCGCGGTCTCGATCAGGCGGTCGAGCAGACCGGCGGAGTCAGGCACGATGTCGGCCTTGCCGGATTCGAAGCGGATCTTGCCCTTCGAGAGGATCTCGGAAAACAGCTGCTGGCACACGGTGGGATCGACCGGCGCCGCCGCCGGCTTGACCGTGACCTCGGCCTTGTACTGCCAGCCCTGCGGGAAGTCCTTGCCGAGCCCGTCGCGGATCTGGCCGGCCGCGGCATCATAGAGCGCATCGCCCGACAGCTTCACCTCGCGGTCCGAGACGACAAGCGTTCCGGTCGACAGCCGCGACAGCGCGCCGAGCGCAGGCGCCACCGCCGCCGCAAAACCCGACGGCGCGCCGAGGCTGGCCTTGAGGTTGTCGACCACCTTCTCGCTGAAGAACTTGCGGCCGGCGGCCGCGACCAGCGCAGCATGTACGTTGTTGTCGGGCACGTATCCGGTCAATGTCAGCGTCACCGCGACCGGGTCCTTGTAGGCCTGGAATACGTAAGGAGGCGCCTTGATGTCGTTGGCGGCGACCGAATAACCTTCCGGCAGGTTCTTCAGCGCGGCCGCGACCGCTTCGCGTCCGCCGAGCTCGCGCGCCATGCCGGCGAGGTTAACCTTGCTGTCGGTCAGCGTGATCTTGCCGTCCTTCAGCTTGCTGATCTGGTCGAGCAGCAGCAGCGCCGCCGCGTCGAACCGCGACGGTGCGCCGCGGGCGAGCGCCATCTGATCCACCACCTCGACACCGCCGAGGCTGGCCTTCGCGGCCTCGGTCAGCTTGCTCTTGCTCGACGGCAGCGGCGCATTGCCGCCAAGCGTGACCCGCACCACGTCGCGTTCGGCGGACCAGACATAGGGCTTGGCCTCGGCAACAAGGCGGGTCTCGTCGTTGACCAACCGCACGCCCGGCACCGCCTCGACCGACGCGACCGCGCTGAGGCGGCCGTCTTCGGAGAAGGCGTTGGCGGCAAACGTCACGTCGCGGCCGTCGACGCTGATGCGGCGCTTGTCGAGCACAGTGTCCTTGAGTGCGGCATTAGAGCGCGCGGCGAGGTCGGCTTCGACCGTTGCCGTGCTGGTCCAGGCCGCGATACCCCAAAGGACGACCAGTGGAATCACGCCCGGCCACCACTTGCTACTCCACTTGAAAAGTCCGTGCATTCAGGGTCCTGCGGGCTCGGGAACCAGAGAGAAAACAAACCCTTGGCTGACTGTCAAACCCCAAATCAAGCATCATGGCGGGGGCGCCATGTCGGACCGGAATAACAGTTTCTTCAGTGGTCTTTCGCTAAGTTTGCCGCGGAATGCAAATCGGCCGGCCGGCGCCCTCATGAAACAACTCCGCAACACCGTGATCCGTGCCGGGCTGGAGGCGTTGTATTTTTCGGGCGCGCATCATTTGCTGCGGCCGATCTTCGCCGGCGTCGGCGCCATCTTCATGCTGCACCACGTCCGCCCACGGCGCGGCGACGCGTTCCAGCCCAACCATCATCTCGAAGTCACGCCCGACTTCCTGCGCGCGATGCTGACGCATCTGCGCGCGCTCAACGTCGACGTCGTCAGCATGGACGAGGCGCATCGCCGTCTCACCGAACGGAACTTCGCGCGGCGCTTCGCCTGCTTCACCTTCGACGACGGCTATCGCGACAACCGCGATTTCGCGCTGCCCGTCATGCGCGAGTTCGGCGCGCCGTTCACGGTCTATGTCGCGAGCGATTTCGCCGAGGGCTGCGGCAGGCTGTGGTGGATCGCGCTGGAGCGAGTGATATCGGCAGCGTCCGCGATCGAGGTGCCGATCGATGGCGCGATGACGAAGATCGACACCTCGACGCCACCGGCCAAGCGCGCCGCTTTCGGCCGCATGCACGACTGGCTACGTTCGCTGCCGGGCGAGCAGGAGATGCGGGCTGAGATATCAGCGCTTTGCGCCCGCCATGGCGTCGACGAGGACGGCATCGCGCGCGAGCTGTGCATGTCATGGGACGAGTTGCGCGGCTTTGCCGACGATCCGCTGGTCACGATCGGCGCGCACACCATCAGCCATTGCAATCTCGCCAAGCAGAGCGAGACCATCGCATCGTTCGAGCTCGCGACCAGCCGGGCGCGGATCGAGCAGGCCCTGCAGCGGCAGGTCGCGCACCTCGCTTATCCCTATGGCGACAGGATCGCCGCCGGGCAGCGCGAATTCGCGCTCGCCAGGTCGATCGGCTTCAAGACCGCGGTGACGACGCGGCCGGGCATGCTGTTTGCCGAAAGCGCCGATCACATGACGGCATTACAGCGCGTTTCGCTGAACGGCAATTACCAGGAAGCGCGGTTGTTGCCGGTCCTGACCTCAGGCGCCGCCACCGCGGTGTGGAACGGTTTTCGCCGTATCGACGCGGCGTGATCCACTTTCCGTAGATGGGGTAACGGGCCGGCCGCCCGCTCGCTACGGCGCGATTTGGAAGCGCGCTCGCGAGCGGCCTGTTGGTTGGAAGGCGGTCGTCCCTCAAACTGATGGTGTCAATAAACGGAGTCGGGCAAGCCCGCTCCAAGCATCATTAAGGGACGACCATGTACCACTATGCAGGAATCGACGTGTCTTTGGAATGCTCGAGCGTCTGCCTTGTCGATGGGACAGGTAAGATTTTGCGCGAGGCGAGGGTTGCGAGTGAGCCGGAGGCCTTGATCACCTGGTTGCGGTCGCTGGGGTTGGTGCTGGAACGGATCGGGCTGGAGGCTGGTCCGCTGTCGCAATGGCTCTACGCAGCGATGCGGGATGCGGGCCTGGCAGTCGAACTGTTGGAGACGCGGCACGTCCGCGATGCCTTCAAGGCGATGCCGGTGAAGTCGGACCGCAACGATGCCCGCGGGATCGCGCAACTGATGCGGCTGGGCTGGTTCCGGCCGGTGCACTGCAAGTCGATCGAAGCGCAAGAGACGCGGGCGGTTCTGACGGCACGCAAGCTGCTGCAGTCCAAGCTGCGCGACATCGAGAACAGCCTGCGCGGCGTGCTCCGCGGCTTCGGTCTGAAGGTCGGCACGACCACCGAGCGCACGTTCGCCGAACGCATCCGGGAGCTCGTAGCGGGCCATCCCGGACTTGAGATCGTGGCACAGGCGCTGCTCGAAGCCCACGCCGTGCTGCGGCGCGAGTTCAATGGCCTGGATAAGCACACCCAAAAGCTCGCCAGGTCGCACCCTCAAGCCCGCCTCCTGATGACGACACCGTCCGTCGGCCCGATCGTGGCGCTTACCTACGCCTCGGCGGTCGACGACCCGAAGCGCTTCCGGTCCTCGAAGGCGACGGGAGCGCATTTTGGCCTCACCCCGAAGAAGTACCAATCGGGCGAAACCGACTATACCGGCCGCATCAGCAAGATCGGCGATGCCTCCGTGCGCGAGGCGCTCTATCAAGCGGCTCACGTCATGCTGACCAAGCCGGTCAGGAACTGCTCGGCGCTGAAAGGCTGGGCGATGCGGATCGCCCGGCGCGCAGGCCTGCGCAAGGCCAAGGTGGCGCTCGCACGCAAGCTCGCCGTCGTTCTGCATCGCATGCTCGCCGACGCCAAACCGTTCAACCCGATGGCCAAGGCCTCGGCAACCTAAGCAAGGAGCAGCAATCGGTTCTGGGCGGGCCACGACACCAGGCTCTCCCTGAGCGAGGTCCCTGCGCCGGGACGATGGATCCGGTCAGGCCGCCATCCGGGAAGTGGCTCACAACCACGCTTCCGTAGATTGGCCGGCCGGCTCCTCAATGCACCCCATCAGGCGACGGCCTTCGCGCCGATCCCGTACAGAAGCAAGTGCCCGGCGAGTGGATCACGCAAAAAGGGATTGACTTACAAAGGCCCGTTACAGAAGCCCGGATGCAGCGCAAGCGAAATCCGGGATCAATCGTGCCACAGGTGAGACTTGCCCCGGATTTCGCTGCGCTTCATCCGGGCTACAGACCACAGACTCTAGATCACCAGCAACAGCCCCGACACCAGCAACAGGCTGAGGATCACGCGCCTGAAATTGGCCTCGTTGATGTTGCGGAAGGCAAAGATGCCGAGCCACGAACCGGCCAGCAGCGCCGGAGCGCCCAGGACGACGTCGTAGGCGACCTTCATCGACAGGTCGCGATGCAGCAGCATCATCACGAGCGCGGATATCTGCATCGCGGCGATGAAGGGTTGCACGAGGCCGCGCTGCTGCTGCTTCGGCACGCCATGGATGTCGCACCAGATCGTCGGCAACGCGCCGGGCATCGCGGTCAACCCGCCGATCAGGCCGCCGCCAAACCCGACAAGCGCGTGGCGCCCTTCCGGCAACCGGCCGTAGCCGATCGCGGGCCGAAACAGCATATAGCCGGCATAGAGCGCGACCATGACGCCGAAGCCTTCGCGGAAGGTCCGGCCGTCGGTGTTGTGCAACAGCCAGAGCGCGAGCGGCACGCCAAGCAGCCCGCCTGATATCAGCGACAGGCTCTCCTTCCACTGAATGTGGTGCCGAAGCGCCCACAGATTGGCGCCCTGCACGCCGACGCTGCAGGCCATCATCAGCGGCACCGCCTCGGTGGGCGGCATCGCATGCAGCAGGATAGCGCCGGCAATTGCCGAAAAGGCGAAGCCGGCGAGACCGGATACGAAGGCGCCGCAAAACACCGCCGCGCTGAGCACAAGAAATGACGTGACGTCGGCCACGAGCGGACCTCCGTTGATGAGAGTGATGATGAATGAATTGGGAGAGCGCTAGTCGGTGTGAACCGCCCTCACCTCTTGCGGCACGGCTGGCTGGGGCTCGGCCGGATCGCCTGAGGCCGCAGGCATCAAAAGCGTCGCAGTGAGCAAATGCAGGACAAGAAATCCGATCGCGATGACGATCAATAGCGTGATCTCGCTGATGTCAGGGAGACGGATGATCGATTTGCGCGTCGTCGATCGCTCACCGATGGACATAAGCGCCCTCCAGATTGGTACGGTGGCGGTCGGCGCGGTCGATCAGATGTCGATACTGCTTCAAAACGCGGCGCGTCTGGATCCGTCGCGAGACATGAATTGCGCCAAGGATTGCTGCGAAGAGGCCCTTCCGCCTTCGGCCCGATTGAATAAGGGTGACAGGCATCACACCCGTCACCGGCAATGAAATGTGCTTCATTCTTGGAACTCCTTGTCCTGGAATTCCACCCCACGTGCTTGATACGTCAAAGCGACTGACCCGTTTGTTCAACGCATCACATCTCAAGAAAGCTTGATCGAATCGACGCACGATCTCTGCGGGCATATCGATCAAGACAATTCCTTGGATTGATCGGGCAGCAGGTTCATCCGCCGCGGCGGTTCCTTGACTAGCTCCGCCAACACGGCCAGAACGCTTGCCACAGCAAGGGAGGCAACATGTTCAAGGATCTGTTCTCACTGAAGGGGCGCGTCGCGCTGGTCACCGGAGGATCGCGCGGCATCGGCAAGATGATCGCGGCCGGCTTCCTCGCGCAGGGCGCCGCCAAGGTCTACATCACCGCGCGCAAGGCCGGGCCGTGCGAAGCCACCGCCCAGGAGCTCACCGCCGAATATGACGGCGAGTGCATCGCGCTGCCGATCGACATCTCGACCGTCGAGGGCTGCGAAAAGCTCGCGAGCGAGCTCATCAAGCGCGAGCCGAAGCTCGACATCCTGGTCAACAATGCCGGCGCGGCATGGGGCGCCGATTTCGACGAATTCCCGGAGAGCGGCTGGGACAAGGTGATGAACCTGAACGTCAAGTCGATCTTCTTCCTGACCAAGGCGCTGGCCAAGCCGCTGCGTGCCGCGGCGACGCATGACAAGCCGGGCAAGGTGATCAACATCGCCTCGATCGACGGCATCTTCGTCAACCCGATGGAGACCTATTCCTATGCCGCGAGCAAGGCTGCGGTGATCCATCTGACGCGGCGGATGGCGACGCGGCTGATCAAGGACAACATCAACGTCACCGCGATCGCGCCGGGCGCCTTCAAGTCGGACATGAACAAGGCCGCGCGCGACCACGCCGACGAGGTCGCCAAGCGCGTTCCGGCGAAGCGCGTCGGCACCGACGAGGATATGGCGGGTGAGGCGATCTATCTCGCCTCGCGCGCCGGCGACTATGTGGTCGGGAACACGATCGCGGTCGATGGCGGCGTGGTCTACGCGACCGCGGGGCTGGAGATCGCGGGGTAGGCCGCGCACTCATGAAAACGATGGCGAACACGTGCCCGGCTCACCCCAGGGCTCATGCGTGAGGGCCACAGCTAGCGCTGGATAAGAAAAGGGGCGAGCCTGGGACCTTTTGGCTCGCCCCTTTTCTGCTCTCTCCCGAAGGAGAGCGCTCAGAACGTCAGCTCTCGATCCTTACGTACTCGAAGTCGCCGGGCTTGTTGTCGATGCCGACCTTGGGCGCCGAGATCCAGGAGGCGAACTGGCCGGGCTCGGTCACCGGCTTCATCAACGAGGCGATGAAGTCGCCGTCCTCGGTCGAGGGCAGCCAGTCGTTCTTGCGCTTGGCCCAGGTCGCATCGTCGATCAAGAGGCCATCGGGCGTCGCATGGACATCCCTGAACTCGCCGATCTGGCGATGGAACACCGTGCTCGGCACGGCGAGCTTGTAGTCGATGCCCGCGGTCGAGATCACCTTGTTCCAGCGCAGCATGCCCTTGACGCAATCCTGCGTGTAGTCGTCGCGCAGCCGCATGTTGAGCGCGGTCAGCGCCGGCTCGTCGACCATCTTGATCTGCCCGTCCACCATCTTCATGACCGGATAGGTCGAGTTCTTGAGCTGGTGATCGTCCTCGATCGTGGTTTCCTTGTAGCGGCCCTTGATGCCGGCGTTGAAGGCGTTGGCGGCGTTGGTCGAGACTTCGGAGCCGAACAGGTCGAGCGACAGCGAATAATGCAGGTTCAGCTTCTTCTGGATGGTCGGCAGGTCGATCACGCCGAGCGCGCGGACTTTCGCGATATCGGTCGGATCGGTGATGCCGGCTTCCTGCATCGCATCGCAGGTGCGTTGCACGACGCGGGTGATGCCGGTCTCGCCGACGAACATGTGGTGGGCTTCCTCGGTCAGCATGAAGCGGCAGGTGCGCGACAGCGGATCGAAGCCCGACTGCGCCAGCGAGTGCAGCTGCATCTTGCCGTCGCGGTCGGTGAAGTAGGTAAACATGAAGAACGACAGCCAGTCCGGCGTCGCCTCGTTGAAGGCGCCGAGCATGCGCGGCGAATCCGCATCACCGGAGCGGCGGCGCAACAAATCGTCCGCCTCCTCGCGGCCGTCGCGGCCGAAATACTTCTGCAAGAGGTAGACCATCGCCCAGAGATGGCGGCCTTCCTCGACATTGACCTGGAACAGGTTGCGCATGTCGTAAAGCGAGGGCGCGGTCTTGCCGAGATGGCGCTGCTGCTCGACCGAGGCCGGCTCGGTGTCGCCCTGGATCACGATCAGGCGGCGCAGCATCGCGCGATGCTCGCCGGGAACTTCCTGCCAGGCCGGCTTGCCAAAATCCTCGCCGAACGGGATGACGCGATTTTCCTCCTGTGGAGCAAGCAGAATGCCCCAGCGATATTCCGGCATGCGGACGTAATCGAACTTCGCCCAGCCGCGCGGATCGACCGAATAGGCGGTGCGCAGATAGACCAGCGATTCCTGGAAACCGTCCGGCCCCATGTCCTTCCACCAGTCCATGTAACCGGGGTGCCAGCCTTCCAGGGCCTTGAGCACCTGGCGGTCCTCGGCGAGATTCACATTGTTCGGAATCTTGGTCGAGTAATCGACGTTCATGATGTTCATGTTCATGGCCGTGCTCCTTGCTGGGTCGGTCTCGTGTCCCGGACGCGGTGCAGCGCGAAGCGATGCGCCGCAGGGCCGGGACCCATTGATTCGTGGTCCACATAAGTCCCGGTTCTGCAGCGCGTCACTTGCGTGCCGCGCAGCGCCCGGGACACAAAATCAAACGCGCGTCATGTCGAATTGCGCCTTCTGGCCGGTGCCGTAGCGGCGCAGCGCGCCGTCCTCACCGACCGCGTTCGGCCGCTGGAAGATCCAGTTCTGCCACGCCGTGAGACGCGAGAAGATCTTCGATTCCATGGTCTCGGGACCGACGAAGCGCAGATTGGCTTCCATGCCGGTGAGGCCGTCGGGCGAGAACGAGGTGCGCTCCTCGAAGAACACGCGGACCTCGTCGTCCCAGTCGATGTCGTCGAGCGCGAAGGTGAGGAGGCCGAGCTCCTCGGCCTCCTCGGCGTCGAGCGCCTTGCAGATCGATGCCTGTGCGCGCTCGATATCCGATGGATCGGCCTGGAAGCGCGATTGCAGCCGGGTCAGGCCATGGCTCATCGGATACGGCCCGAAATTCATCGCCGTCAGCTCGATCGCCGGCGGCGGGCGGTTGTCGCCCTGCTTCTGGCCGATCAGCATGTAGGAGCGGTCGGCGGCGAACACGAGTTCGGCGAGCGTGCCGACGAAGCAGGAGCCCGGCTCGACCAGCGTCACCAGCGTGCGCGAGGTGACGTCGATGCGCTTGAGCACGCGCTTCCAGTAATGCCTGACCTCGTTGACCAGCCAGTGCGCCTTGTTGGCCTCCAGGAACGCGTCATAGGACACGACGTTGGCGCGGTCGCCATGGCTCTTGAACACCAGCATCGCGATCTGGAGCTCGTTGATGCGCAGATGCAGGATCGCATCGTCGAGCTCGCGCGCGACCTGCAGCGGCCAGAACGCCGCGCCCTGCGCGATCATGCCGTCGATGTCGGCAGGCGCCGCAGTTTCCGGCGCCTTGATCGAGATCGTGGCGATGCGCGCGGCGCGATCGATGTCGACGCTGACGAAGCCGTAGCGGATCGCGCTGTCGTCGATGGTGCGCGTCAGCGGCGCCAGCGTGATGCCCTTGCCCTCGCCGTTGCGCTTCGATCTGGCGGCGAATTCCTTGACGCGCTCGGCAAGCTTGCCCTCGAGCTTGGAGTTCGGCGCGATCTCGTCGACCAGGCGCCAGGACACGGCGCGCTTGCCCTTGATGCCTTCCTCGATGGTGCAAAAGAAATCGGCGTGGTCGCGGCGCACCTTGCGCTTGTCGACGACGCGCGTGAGCCCGCCGGTGCCCGGCAGCACCGCGAGCAGCGGCACTTCCGGCAGCGCGACGGCGGCGGCGCCGTCGTCGGCCATCATGATGTGGTCGGTCGCGAGCGCCAGCTCATAGCCGCCGCCGGCCGCGGTGCCGTTGACGAGGGTGATGAAGCTCTGGCCGGAGTTCTCGCTGGAATCCTCCAGACCGTTGCGGGTCTCGTTGGTGAACTTGCAGAAGTTGACCTTGTGGGCGTGGGTCGAGCCCGCCAGCATGCGGATATTGGCGCCGGCGCAGAACACCCGGTTCTTGCCCGAGCGCATCACCACGACCTTGACCTCGGGATGCTCGAAGCGCAGCCGCTGCACGGCATCGGCGAGCTCGATGTCGACACCGAGGTCGTAGGAATTGAGCTTGAGCTGATAGCCCTCGAACAGGCCGGCATTCTCGTCGACGTCCATGGTCAGCGTCGCGACGTCACCCGCGATGTCGAGCTTCCAGTGCCGGTAACGCGACGGTTCGGTCTGGAAGTCGATGTACTTCGCCCCGCCTGCAAGGACGCGATCGTCACCAGCCATGGGCCACCCTTATCTGTTGTTCGTTTTGACGGTTCGTCTCGAAGTCTCATGCACAATAATGCATGTTTTCGATCTGGTCCAGTTCAAAACGCAAAAAACATGCATTTTGTTTCATGTTCCAGAAATTCGCTCGCGCGGCCAATGACCTGGCACCGGCACCAAATGTCAGGCCGCCAAGGTCTGGTCGTCGCGGAGCGCCGCCCGGGCGAATTCGGTGACCGCGTCCAGCGTCACCGCGGCGGCCTCGCGATGCGGCGAATGGCCGGCGCCTTCGATGACCGCGACGTCGACCGGGCAGTAGCACTCCTCCTGGGCGATCTCGACCTGGCGCATCGTGCCGTACTGATCCTCCGCGCCCTGCACGATCAGCACGGGCACGCGGATATAGGCGAGATAGTCGGAGATATCCCAGTCGCGGAATTTTGCATCGAGCCAGGCGTCGTTCCAGCCATAGAAGGTGCTGTCGACATCGTTGTGCCAACGCGCCAGCTTCTCCTTCAGGTTGGTGGTCTGATACGCCGTCTTGGTCTCGGCGATCGACTTGACCGAGATGTCCTCGACGATGAAATGCGGCGCGATCAATGCGAGCCCGTGCAGGCGATGGTCCTGATGCGAGCCGGCATAGATCGCCGCGATCGATCCGCCGTCGGAATGCCCGAGCAGGAGGCCGCGGCGGAAGCCGATCCGATCGAGCAGCTTCGGCAGCACATCGAGCGCCTCGCGATGCATGTAATCGACCGGACGCGGCAGCTTGGCCGGCGACGAAGCGCCATAGCCCGCGCGCGAATAGGCGAACACGCCGACGCCGGTCGCCGCCTGCAGCTTCTCCGGGAAATCGCCCCACAGGCCGACGCAGCCGAGGCCTTCGTGCAGCATCACGATGGTCGGGGCCTTCTCGGGCATTGGGCCGATCATGCGGTATTCGAGCTCGGCGCCGTCGATGCTGAGGAAGCCTGAGGGGTTCAAATTCTGCATGATAGGCCTTCCTCACTCGTCGTCCCGGCGAAGGCCGGGACCCATAACCACAGGCGTTAGTTGTTGCGCAAAAGCCGTTGAACAGCGTCTCTCAAAACGAAAGCCGCGGCGTATGGGTCCCGGCCTTCGCCGGGACGACGCGTGGGCAGCTATTGCGCGCCGTCGCGCAATTTGAAGCGCTGGATCTTGCCGGTCGCGGTCTTCGGCAGATTGTCGACCACGTCGATCCAGCGCGGATATTTCCACGGGCCGATCTTCTGCTTGACGTGCTCCTTCAGCGCCTCATTCAGACCGTCGGCTGAGCTGCCGGGCCGCAGCACCACATAGGCCTTCGGCTTCAAGAGCCCTTCCGGGTCGGCCTCCGGCACCACCGCGGCTTCCAGCACCGCGGGATGGGTGATCAGCGCGCTCTCGACCTCGAACGGCGAGACCCAGATGCCCGAGACCTTGAACATGTCGTCGGCGCGGCCACAAAAGGTGTAACGGCCGTCGGCGTCGCGCGTGTATTTGTCGCCGGTGCGGGTCCAGGCGCCCTCGAAGGTGGCGCGGCTCTTGGCGCGCTGGTTCCAGTAGCTCTCGCCGGCCGAGGGCGCATCGACCACGAGCTCGCCGACCTCGCCGTCGGCGACATCGGCACCGATCTCGTTGACCAGCCGCACCTTGTAGCCGGGCACCGGACGGCCGGACGAGCCGTATTTGATGTCGCCGGGCGCATTCGACAGGAAGATGTGCAAGAGCTCGGTCGAGCCGACGCCGTCGAGAATGTCGACGCCGAACCGCGCCTTCCAGGCATTGCCGACCGATTCCGGCAGCGCCTCGCCGGCCGAGGTGCAGACGCGCAGCCGATTGCCGCCGGTCTGCGCCTTGGTCGCCTCGTCGTTGAGCATCGCCGCGAACAGCGTCGGCACGCCGAAGAAGATGCTCGGATGATATTTGTTCATCAGCGCGAACATCACCGCCGGCGTCGGACGTTCCGAATTCAGCACCGTGGTGGCGCCGACCGACATCGGGAAGGTCAGCGCATTGCCGAGCCCATAGGCGAAGAACAGCTTTGCCGCCGACAGGCCGACATCATCCTCGCGGATGCCGAGCACCTGTTTTGCGTAGGTCTCCGCGGTCGCGGCGAGGTTGGAATGCAGATGGCGCACGCCCTTCGGCATGCCGGTCGAGCCCGACGAATAGAGCCAGAACGCCGGCTCGTCGGCATGGGTCGGCGCAGTGGCAAACACGTCGTCCTCGCGCGCGATCTCGTCGGACAGCTTGTTGTGGCCGTGCGCGTCCTTGCCGGAGACCACGACATGTTCGAGGTCGGGCATGCGAGCGATGATGTCCTTCACGACCGGCAGCAGCGCCTCGGAGACGAACAGCACGCGGGCACGGCAGTCGCCGAGGATGTAGGCGTATTGCTCCGCGGTCAGCAGCGTGTTGAGCGGCACCGGCACCACGCCGGCGCGGATCGCGCCCAGGAACACGACCGGGAAATCGACCGTGTCCAGCATGATCATGGCGACCCGCTCCTCGCGGCGGACGCCGAGCCGGCGCAGCATGTTGCCGAGGCGACGGGTCTGCTGCTGCAGCTGGCCATAGGTGATTTGCGACACCGTGTCGTCGAACACGACCTTGTCGCCGCGGCCTTCATCGACATTGCGGTCGAGCAGCCAGGTCACTGCGTTGTAAGTCATGGCCCGCTCCTCAGGCAAAAGCGCGTAGCGCCTGCCCTCTCCCGTCAAGTTTTAAGAATTATAATTCATACAAAGCCACCACATTGGCTTGCTGTCAATCCTCATCGGCACTATGTTTCCTAAAGCTTGGGTCTGATTCCAGCCTGAACAGAACCCGCACATCGCACAGGGATCATGACCGCAGCCAACGATCCGGAAACCGACTTCCTCGAGCAGCTCGGCCAGCGTGTGCGCACGACGCGCGGCCTGGCCGGCATGTCGCGCAAGGTGCTCGCCAAGGTCTCCGGCATTTCCGAACGCTACATCGCCCAGCTCGAGAGCGGCAAAGGCAATGTCTCGATCGTGCTGCTGCGCCGTGTCGCAGGCGCGATGGGCGCGCATCTCGAGGACCTGATCCCCTCGAGCGAACCGATCCCGGATTGGGCTGTCATCCGCGACTTCTTGCGCAAAGCTTCGCCGAACCAGATCGCGCAGGCCAAGGACATCCTCGCCGGCAGCAGCCCGCTGGCACCGCGCCGCGCCTCGTTCTCCGGCATCGCGCTGATCGGCCTGCGCGGCGCCGGCAAAACCACGCTGGGCCGGCTGCTGGCGAAGAAGATCGGCTGGAGCTTTGTCGAGCTCAACAAGGAGATCGAGGCGCAGAACGGCCTCTCGGTCGCCGAGATCATCGCCCTGTACGGCCAGGAAGGCTTTCGCAGGATGGAGCAGGCCGCGCTGACGCAGCTGCTGGCACGCAACGAATTGATGGTGCTGGCGACCGGCGGCGGCATCGTCTCCGAGGCCCTGACCTTCGATCTGATCCTGTCGTCATTCTACACGATCTGGCTGAAGGCCGAGCCGGAAGAGCACATGGCGCGCGTCCGCCGCCAGGGCGATCTGCGCCCGATGGCCGACGACCGCTCGGCGATGGCCGAACTGCGCAACATCCTGGTCAGCCGCGAACCGCTTTATGCGCGCGCCTCAGCGGTGGTCGACACCGCCGGCCTCTCGGTCGATGCCGCCGCGGCGCGGCTGATCGATTCGGTGCGGCCCGTGCTGCAGAACGAGGCGCGCTCGTTCGGGCTGCGCAGCGTGGCGCTTTAAAGCCGCTCACGTCAGGTTAGGTCGGTCCAACAGCGGTCTCGCTGCACCTCTCCCGCTTGCGGGGGAGGTCGTATCGCATCGAAGATGCGATACGGGTGGGGGCGCTCTCCCCAATATGACTCGCGGTGAGACCCCCACCCTGGCCCTCCCCCGCAAGCGCAGGGCTGTCCGGGGAATGATTCACTGTGTCGCGGTGCATGCTCGGCAAAACCGAGGCAAATCGGTCTTTTCTGGTTGTCGAGACACAGAAGGCCGAGCATGCGATTTCGCGATAGCATTTTTAGTAGGCTGCTTGAACCGATCAATCGGCGGCAGTTTCAGACGGCTGTGGATCGTCTGGACGGGGATGCCTACGACAAGTCGTTCAAGAGCTGGGATCACCTGGTAGCGCTGATCTATGCGCAGTTGAGCGGGAACAACAGCCTGCGCGCCGTGGTGACCGGCTTCAACGCCAATCCTCAGCATCACTATCATCTGGGCACCGGCAGGTTGTCCCGCTCGACGCTGTCGGATGCCAATACCCGCCGCCCGTCCAGCATTTTTGCGCAAACCTTTGCACGATTGTCGGCGATGGCAAGCCGGCAGTTGCGGGGCGAAGGCAAGGAGATGGTGCGCCTGATCGACGCCAGTCCGATCCCGCTTGGCAAAGTTTGCACCTGGGCGGTGTGGAACGGCCGCATCCGCGGCATGAAGCTGCACGTGGTCTACGATCCCAAGGGCGATATCCCGAAGTGCGTCGAGGTGACGGCTGCCAACGTCAACGATATCGAGATCGGTCGCCAGACTCCGATCCAGGCCGGCACAACCTACGTGTTCGACAAGGGATATTGCCGTTTCGACTGGTGGCAGAAGATCAATGATAGCAAGGCTTTCTTCGTGACCCGGCCGAAGACGAGCATCCGGCTACGCGCGGTCAGGCATCGCACCATCCGCAACAGCAAGGGGGACGGCTTCAGGATCATCGTCGACGACGAGGTGAAGCTCACCAGTAAGGGCGACTCGCGTTTGCCGATACCGCTGCGGCGCATCAAGGTCAGGCGGGAGAACGGCGGCGTGATCACGCTTCTCACCAACGATACGACCCGAACGGCCGTCGAGATCGCCGCCCTCTACAAGAGCCGGTGGCAGATCGAACTGCTGTTCCGCTGGATCAAGCAGCACCTCGACATCCGCAAGTTCCTCGGCACCAACGACAATGCAATCCGCCTGCAAGTGCTTGCTGCGATGATTGCCTACCTACTGTTGCGCATTGCCGCGCGGACCAACTGCATCAAAATGCTGCCGCTCAGGCTCGCCGAACTCGTCAGCCAGTTCCTGTTCACCCGGCGAGCCTTCGCCAGCATCGACAAGCCTCCGCCAATCAACCCTAGGAGCCCGTCCAGATATGTTTTCGTGACGGGCATTTGTTGTAGAGTAGCAGGCTCAGGCTGCGTTTGCGAGGTTGAACAGCTTGAGGAGGTTATGGACGGTGCAGATCATTGTCCACTCGGCGCGCACTTTCTCGATGCCCCGCAACAGGAACTGGCGGAAGCCTCTTGCCTGTTTGATCTGCCCGAACACCGGCTCCACCACTTGCTTTCGCAATCGGTAGGGTGTTTCGAAGCCGCCATCGTCGATCTTCTTTCGCATGGCCTGTGTCAGCGGGCCGCCGACTTTTCCGTTCGCTACTGTCGGGTGCTTGGCGCGTCCGGGCGCGACATAGCCATCGATGCTGCGTGTGTCGAGCGCTTCGAGATTGGCTTCGCTGCAGTAGCCGGAATCCGCTGAGGCCTGCCGCGGCTTGCGGCCAAGATTGCTCTCGATGGCCTCGATCAGGGGCACCAACTGGCCCTGATCGCTGCCGTGCTGGGTCAGTTCTTGCGCGACAATGATCTGGGCATGTGCATCGACGGCCGCCTGGGCATTATAGGCCTGAACGAAGCCATCCTTCGACTTCATGATGCGGCTTTCCGGATCGGTGAAGTTGCGTTGCGCCTTGGGATTGGGTTCCTCCGATGGCAGCGCCGCCGGTTTGCCCGGCTTCTTGCGGCCTTCGGCCTGGCGCTGCTGTTCCTTTTCGGCCTCGATGCGGCGCTCTTCCTCCGCCGCCAGTTTGGCGTCCGCTTCCAGCGCCGCCATCGCTTGCTGGATCTTCGCCAGCCGTTTCTGCTTGTCGACGGTCCAGTCCGGCAGTTCGTCGCTGTTGCCGAAAGTCTCATCCTCCGAGGCATCCGCCGCCTCGGCGGCCGCCAGCATGCGAGCGACCTCGGCCTTCAATTCCGCCTCGCGCTTCTTCATGCGCTCATAACTCATCGCCTTGTGTTTCGACGCGTTCGCCTTGATCTTCGTACCATCCAGCGCGACATGACCGAGCTTGACCAGCCCGGCCGTCTCGCACAACTTCAGAACCTGCACGAATAGCGCGCCGAGCGCCTTCAAATGTCGCTTGCGAAAGTCGCTGATCGTCCGAAAATCCGGCGCATCCAGCGCCACGATCATCACAAAATCGTTCCGCTCCCGGCAGGCCTTGGCAATCCGACGCGACGAATACAGCCCACTCGCATAGCTATGCAGCAGCGCCACCATCATCCGCGGATCAAACGGCGGCTGCCCAAGCCCGCTCACATAGCTGCCCATGATCTCCCTGAGATCGAGGCTCTCCCGCACCAGATCAACCATAAACCGCGAGACATGGCCTTTCGGCACGAAGTCCTGCACATTCGGCGGCAGAAGCAGCGTCTGATCGATGTTCCAAGGCCGAAAATACTTGCTCATCGCCCAATGTTGAATCAGACCCGACCAGATTTGAACAGCGACTATCCAGACAAGCTCCTAGCCGCCGCAAATGCAGAACGCCCCTCAACCAGATGGAACTCTGCTATGGTTGAATTTCCCCGGACAGCCCTGCCGCAAGCGGGAGAGGGGACCGCAATTCCGATGCCGCTGGTACTCGACCAACGTCACGCCGTAGACGCACTACAGCAGCCTGCTCTTCACATCATCCGCCCCGTCGCGCAGCAGCGGAAGGAAACGGTCGATCAGTTCCTGCTTCGGTACGCGATCGACGTGCGCGCCCATGTTGATCGCGGCGACGATGGTGCCGTCGTAGCGGCGCACTGGCACCGAGATGGAGCGGAAATGCGGCTCGGCTTCGCGGTCGACCAGTGAATAGCCCTGCGCGCGATCGGCGATGATGGTGGCGAGCAGTTTTTTCGGATCGGTCGTGGTCTGCGGCGTCACCGGATCGCGGCGCATCGCCTTCAGCCGCGCGGCGAGTTCGGCATCGCCGAGCCGGCCGAGCATGGCGCGGCCGACCGAGGTGCAGAACGCCGGCAGCCGGTAGCCGATATCGAGACCGGCGGAGAACACCCGCGTCGGGCTCGAACGCGCGACGAACACGACGTCGTCGCCGTCGAGCAGCGCGAGCGAGGCGATCTCCTGCGCTCCCGTGGCGATGCGATCGAGCACCGGCTGCAGCACCGTCACCACCTGGTTGGATTGCAGGAACGAGCCCGCCAACGTCAGCACATGCGGCGTCAGCGTGAACAGCTTGCCGTCGGTCGCGACAAAACCGCCATGCGCCAGCGTGAACAAGATGCGGCGCGCGGTGGCGCGCGGCAGATCGGCGGCGCGCGCCAGATCGCTCAAGGTCGCCGGGCCGCTGACGGTGCCGAACACCTGCAACAGGCGCAGGCCGCGATCGAGGGCCTCGACGAAATCGGTGGCACGCTCGTCCTGAGCGGTCCGCTTCAGCTTGGGCATGGGTTGGGCTTTGAACGGTTCAAAAATTGCGCTTGCTGTTGGAATTAGACATGGCATAATTCGCACATACGTTCAATAGGCGAACAAATCCAAATCCGGGAGACGCCGCCATGATGAGCCAGGAAGCGAACGATCTGATCACCCGCACCGGCCGAAAGGACCCGTGCGGCAAGCTGATGCGGATGTACTGGCAGCCGGCGGCGCTGGTCGACGAACTGGAAGGACCGCGCCCGGTGCGGCCGGTCAGACTGCTCGGCGAAAACCTCGTGCTGTTCCGCGCCGAGGACGGCAGCTACGGGCTGATCGACCGCCACTGCGCGCATCGCGGCGCCGACCTCGCCTTCGGCCGGCTCGAGAATGGCGGGCTGCGCTGCGCCTTCCATGGCTGGCTGTTCGACGTATCAGGTCAGTGCATCGAGACGCCCGCGGAGCCGGCAGGATCGCAGCTCTGCAAGGGCATCAGGCAGCGCTCCTATCCGGTGATCGAGAAGAGCGGCATCCTGTGGGCCTATCTCGGCGAAGGCACCCCGCCGGCATTTCCGGAGCTCGACTGCTTCGTCGCACCCGACAGCCACACCTTCGCCTTCAAGGGCCACATGAACTGCAACTGGCTGCAGGCGATCGAGGTCGGCATCGATCCGGCGCACGCCTCCTTCCTGCATCGCTTCTTCGAGGACGAGGACACCTCGGCCGCCTACGGCAAGCAGTTCCGCGGCGCCTCGGCCGGCTCTGACATGCCGATGACCAAAATCCTGCGCGAATATGATCGGCCGATCATCAATGTCGAGCACACCGAATACGGCCTGCGCCTGATCGCGCTGCGCGAGCTCGACGAGGAGCGCACCCATGTGCGCGTCACCAACCAGCTGTTCCCGCACGGCTTCGTCATCCCGATGTCGACCGAGATGACGATCACACAGTGGCACGTGCCGGTCGATGACGAGAACTGCTACTGGTACGCGATCTTCACCAGCTACGCGGCGCCGGTCGACAAGCAGAAGATGCGCGACCAGCGGCTCGAGCTCTATACGCTGCCCGACTACAAGTCGCGCAAGAACCGCAGCAACGACTACGGCTTCGACCCGCACGAGCAGGCGACCGAGACCTATACCGGCATGGGCACCGACATCAACGTCCACGACCAGTGGGCGGTGGAATCGATGGGGACGATCCAGGACCGCACCAACGAGCATCTCGGCCAGAGCGACAAGGCGATCGTGCAGTATCGCCGCCTGCTGCGGCAGGAGATCGAAAAGGTTGCCGGCGGCGAGAAGCCGATGCTGTTCCTCGACGACGCCTCCGCGCGCAGCATCCAGGGCCCGGCGACGATGGACGGCATCGGGCCGACGCTAGGCTGGGAGCTCTACTGGATGGAGGTCGACGTGAAGCGGCGGCGCGGTGCGCCCTGGGCCGCCCCGGTGCCGCGCGAGATCGCCGGCAAGGTGCATCATCTGACGGCGGCGGAGTGAATGGTGACTTCGATGCTGCAACACTGCGTCTCCCCTAACCTCGCCCCGCTTGCGGGGAGAGGTCGGATTGCACCGCCAGGTGCAATCCGGGTGAGGGGGTACAGGTCCATCGACACATCCAATCGGCGGAGAGAGCCCCTCACCCCGACCCTCTCAGGGCGAGCTTTGCTCGTCCCGGCCCCGCAAAGGGCGGGGCGAGGGAGAAGTGAAGGAGTGACGCGGTGAGCTTTGTCGAGCGTCACGGCCTGTGGTCGGATGAGCAGAAGGAGGCCGCACAGCGCCTCCGCCGCATCGTCGAGGAGAAGAACCTCGAGGTCATCCGCCTCTCATTCCCGGACCAGCACGGCATCCTGCGCGGCAAGACGCTGATCGCCAGCGAAGCGGTGCGCTCGCTCGAGGGCGGCTGCTCGATCACCACGACGATGCTCGCCAAGGACACCTCGCACAAGACGGTGTTTCCGGTGTTCACCGCCGGCGGCGGCTTCGGCATGAAGGAGATGGAGGGCGCGGCCGACGTGCTGATGGTCACCGATCCCACCACGTTCCGCGTGCTGCCCTGGGCGGAGAACACCGGCTGGGTGCTGTGCGATCTCTACTTCAGCGACGGACGGCCGGTGCCGTTCGCGACCCGCAACCTCTATCGCAAGGTGCTCGATCAGCTCGCGCGCCGCGGCTACGATTTCGTCGCGGGCCTCGAGGTCGAATTCCATCTGTTCAAGCTCGACGATGCGCATATGGCGCCGGAGGATGCCGGCCAGCCCGGGCGGCCGCCGTCGGTGAGCCTGCTGTCGCACGGCTATCAGTACCTCACCGAGCAGCGCTACGATCTGATGGAGCCGGCGCTCGAGATCATCCGCCGCGACATCCTCGCGCTCGACCTGCCGTTGCGCTCGGTCGAGGTCGAGTTCGGCCCGAGCCAGTGCGAATTCACCTTCGCGCCGACTGTCGGGCTCGCGCCGGCAGACACCATGGTGCTGTTCCGCTCCGCGGTGAAGCAGATCGCACGCCGCCACGGCTATCACGCGACCTTCATGTGCCGGCCGAAACTGCCGAACGTGTTTGCCTCGGGTTGGCACCTGCACCAGTCGCTGGTGTCGCGCGCCAATGGCGAGAACGTCTTCATGGCCAAGGAAACCGGCAAGGAAACCGGCGAGCCGCTCAGCCCGCTCGGCCGCGCCTGGCTCGCCGGCCTGATCGAGCACGCGCGGGCCTCTACCGTGTTCACGACGCCGACCATCAACGGCTACAAGCGCTACCGCTCCTATTCGCTGGCGCCGGACCGCGCGATCTGGGGCCGCGACAACCGCGGCGTGATGATCCGCGTGCTCGGCGGTGCCGGCGATCCGGCGACCCGGCGACCCGGCTGGAGAACCGGATCGGTGAGCCGGCCGCCAATCCCTATCTCTATATGGCTTCGCAGATCCTCTCCGGCCTCGACGGCGTCGACCGCAAGCTCGATCCCGGCCCGTCCGCCGACACGCCCTACGAGACCAAGGCCGCGCTGCTGCCGAAATCGCTGCGCGAAGCGGTGTTTGCGCTCAACGACGATCCGTTCTTCCGCGGGGCGCTGGGACCTGAGTTCGTCGACTATTACGTCTTCATCAAGAACGCGGAGATCGAGCGCTTCCAGGCCGAGGTGTCGGACTGGGAGCAGCGCGAATATTTCGAGATGTTTTGAGGGGAGCGCCCCGCGCGGGACAAGCCCTCGAACCGGTCCACTCTGCGGCTAGAGACTCGCGAGGTTTGCGGCAACAGCCCGTTCGTTCCATTCCAAGCCGAGGCCGGGCGCGTCAGGAATATGCAAAAGGCCATCCTTTATTTCATATGGCCGTTCGAGAATTGGATCGGCCCAATCCTGCCACTCTAGAGCATTTTCCGACCGGAATGAATCGGGTGGGGATTCCCAAAACGGCGCGAGTCAGATTCAAGCTGCATGCTGGCGAGGGAGGCCAGCATGTATGGCCAGGGCGCTTTCGGTTGATCTTCGTCAAAGGGTGATAGCCGCGATTGACGGTGGCATGTCCTGTCGACAGGCTGCTGAGCGCTTTGGTGTCAGCGCGGCCAGTGCGATCCGCTGGCGCGGTCGCCTCAAGGAAGTTGGCGACATCGTTCCTAAACGCCAGGGCGGTGACCGCAAATCGCAGCGCATCGAAGCGCATTCGCAATTGATTCTGGAGGCAGTGACAGCGAAGCCGGATATCACGCTCGCCGAGTTGCGAGAACTGTTGAAACGTCGTGGAATATCGACTGGCATCGCGTCGCTCTGGCGTTTTTTCCAGCGCAGAAAGATCACACTTAAAAAAAGACAGCGCACGCCGCCGAGCAACGGCGCGGCGATATAAATGCCGCGCGTGAGGAGTGGTTCGAAGGGCAAATCGATCTTGACCCTGAGCGTCTCGTCTTCATCGACGAAACCAGCGCCAACACCAAAATGGCGCGGCTTTACGGCCGCTCGCCACGCGGCGAGCGATGTCGTGCAGCTATCCCACACGGACATTGGAAGACGACGACATTCACCGCTGGATTGCGCTCCGACGGTCTGATCGCGCCGCTTGTTCTGGACGGTCCAATGGATGGCGACGCTTTCCTGGCCTACGTCGAGCAATTGCTCGCCCCATCGCTGCGGCCGGGCGATACCGTTATCATGGACAACTTGCCCGCTCACAAGGTCCATGGCGTTCGAGAGGCCATCCGGGCGGTCGGAGCAAGCCTGCTCTATCTTCCGCCCTACAGTCCAGACTTCAACCCGATCGAAATGGCCTTCTCTAAACTGAAAGCCCTGTTGCGGGCCGCCGCAGCGCGCACCATGCCCGATCTCTGGCAAGCAATCGCCAACGCTCTCAAGCGCTTCTCACCCGAGGAATGCCAAAATTATCTCGTCGCGGCTGGTTACGACGCAACGTGATCGGAAAATGCTCTAGCCAATGTGCGGTCTCCGTTGCACGCATGACATGAGCGGCCACTTCCGGATAAAGATGCGTTGACATCGGTATGCCTGCTGCGCCGGCGATCGCTGCCGCGCGCATCCAGCCCGTCACTCCGCCGATGCGCATGAAATCAGGCATTACCAGGTCGCAAGCCTTTTTCGCGATCGCCTTATGCATCTCCCTCGGGCCATAGAAGTTCTCCCCGATCTGAATCGGTGTCTTCAGTTCTGCCGCAAGCTGGGCGTGCCCGTCGAGATTGTCGTAGAGCACGGGTTCTTCGATCCAGTCGAGGCCGTGGTCGTCGATCATATGGCAGCGCTCGATGGCCTCGGCGAGATTTAGCCCCTGGTTGTAGTCGACCATCAGATGCATGCGCTCACCGACCGCTTTATGCACCGCGTCGAGCGTCGCCAAATCTTCGCGCGGATCGCTTCGGCCGAGCCGCAATTTCAGAGCGGAAAATCCTCCTTCGTCCCGCAACTCCAAGGCTTCGGCTGCGACGGCGGCCGGCTCTTTCAACCAAAGGCCGTTGCTGTTGTAGGATCTCACGGCGCCGACCGTAGCACCCAACAGCACGCACAGCGGCTTGTTTGCGGCCTTCGCCAACGCATCCCACGCAGCCATGTCGAGACCCGACGCGGCGATCATCGACAATCCCTCATAGCCGACAAAGTGGAGGGATTTGCGCGCTGCCTCAAAGAGTTCGACCGGCGCCACGCTTCGACCTCTGAGCAATTCGCTGAGGTCGTGAAGTGCGGGAACCAGATATCGCATCGATTTCACGATATACGGCTCGAGATAGCTTCGCCCGACGATGCCCTCCTCGGTCACGAGATCGATGAGAACGAGCGGCCACTCCGATATCGTGACAATGCGCGCGACCACAGGCCGCTTCAGCTTGAGCACCACCGGACGGGCTCTGATTTCTCTGAGCGTCAATGGGTCGGGCATGACGATTGCCTTCGCAGCGCGAGGGAAGAAACTGGTTACAACGGGCTGAAAAAGTCACAGATGCCATTCCATTCGGTTTTTCGACCGGTGTAAATTCACTACCTGGTATACTCAGGGGTGACTGCATGGTGCGATCTGCAGAACCGACACGACAGCGCATCCTTGCTGCCGCATACGTCCTGTTTCGCCAGCGCGGATATAGCCGCGTGAGCATGGACGAAATTGCAGCGGCGACGAGGGTCACGAAGCGCACGCTCTACAATCATTTTCAAAGCAAGGATCAGCTGCTCGCCTTCGTGCTTGAAGCCCAGAACGAATTGGCCTTGGCCGCGTTCGCCACGTTCGGCGACAAGCTGTCCGGCTCGCCGGCAGCGATTATTGACGGCCTATTCCGCGACCTCGCGGTCTGGGCCGACCGGCCACGATGGGCCGGCTCGGGATTTACCAGGCTGGTCATCGAACTGGCCGATCTCCCCGGCCATCCCGCACGCGCAATTGCGCGTCGGCACAAGGCATTGCTTGAAACCCATCTCGGCGACTTGCTGAAGCGGGCTGGCGTCCGCGAGGCTCACCGCCGTGCGCGCGAGATCTGGCTGCTCTCCGAGGGCGCGATCTCCTTGATGCTGGTGCATGGCGATCGGGCCTATGCGGCGGCCGCAGCCGATGCAGCCAAACGACTGCTGCGAAGCTCTTCGCGGTGAACAGTGGCAGCCCGCTTCCTCAAATCCCGAGATACTTGTGCTGCAGCTCCGGCTCGGCGATCAGCTGCTCACTGGTCCCGCTCCACACCGCCTTGCCGCGCTCGATGATGTAGTGGCGGTCGGCGATGCGGGAGAGGTTTCCGACGTTCTTGTCGATGACGAGCACCGACTGCCCGCGCCCCTTCAGCATCGACAGGCAGCTCCAGATCTCGTCGCGGATCAGCGGCGCAAGGCCTTCGGTGGCCTCGTCGAGGATCAGGAGTTTCGGGTTGGTCATCAGCGCGCGGCCGATCGCCAGCATCTGCTGCTCGCCGCCGGACAGCGTGACGCCCATATTGCCTGTGCGTTCGGCGAGCCGCGGAAACAGCGCGTGGATCTTGTCGATGGTCCAGGGATCGGAGGCGCCGAACCGATTGCCTGAGGCGGCGACGAGATTTTCGCGCACCGTCAGGTTCGGAAAGATCTGGCGCCCCTCGGGCACCAGGCCGATGCCGAGCTTTGCGATCCTGTAGGACGGCAGGCCGCGCACCGCCTCGCCGGCGAAACGAATGGCGCCTGATCGCGCCGGCGTCAGGCCCATGATCGAGCGGATGGTCGTGGTCTTGCCCATGCCGTTGCGGCCCATCAGCGCGACCATCTCGCCCGACCTGATCTGCAGCGACAGGCCGAACAGCACCTGGCTCAACCCGTAGCAGGTCTCGATCGCGTCGACTTCGAGCAGGGTTTCAGCGGTTTTGATATCAGCCATGGCCTGTCACCGCATGCTGTTCGCCGAGATAGGCGCGCTTGACCTCTTCATGCTTGCGGATCGCATCCGGCACGTCGCAGGCGATGACGCGGCCATAGACCAGCACCGTGATGCGGTCGGCCAGCGCGAACACCGCCTCCATGTCGTGCTCGACCAGCACGATGGTCACTTCCTTGCGCAGCTCCTTCAGCAGCGCGACCATCCGCGCGGATTCGGTGACGCCGAGCCCGGCCATCGGCTCGTCAAGCAGCAAAAGCTGCGGCTTGGTGGCGAGCGCGACCGCGAGCTCGAGCTCGCGCTGCTCGCCATGGCTCAATTGCGACACCAGCACATCGGCACGCTTGCCGAGGCCGACGCGCTCCAGCGCCGCGCGCGCGGCGTCGCGCAGACGCCGCTCCTTGCGCGCATTGCCCCAGAAGCGGAAGGAGTGGCCATCGTGCGCCTGCGCCGCCAGCGCGACATTGTCGATCGCCGAGAAATCCTTCAGCAGCGAGGTGATCTGGAACGAGCGCGCCAGCCCGAGCCGGCTGCGCTTGTAGGACGGCAGGCCCGTGACATCGCGGCCGGCGAAGCGGATGGTGCCGGAGTTCGGCATCACCTGCCCGGTGAGCTGGCTGATCAGCGTGGTCTTGCCGGCGCCGTTGGGGCCGATGATGGCGTGCAGTTCGCCCGGCACCACCTCCATCGAGAGGTTGTCGGTCGCGGTGATGCCGCCGTAGCGACGGACCAGATTTTCGACGCGGAGCAGGGGCTCAGCCGAGGAATCAGGCACGGCGCATCCTCCCGAGCAGGCCCATGATGCCGCCGCGCGCGAACAGCACGATCAACAGCAGCACCGGACCGAGGATCAGTCCCGAATATTCGGTGACCTGCGACAATAGCTCCTCGAGCAAGAGATAGACGATCGCGCCGATCACCGGGCCGAACAGCGAGCCCATGCCGCCCAGGATCACCATCACCATGAGATCGCCGGAGCGGGTCCAGTACATCACTGCCGGGCTGACGAAGTCGGTGTTGTTGGCGAGCAGCGCACCGGCAAGGCCGCAGATCGTGCCCGCGATCACGAAGCAGACCAGGCGATAGCTGTTGGCATGAAAGCCGATCGCCTGCATGCGCTGCTCGTTGGAGCGGACGCCCTGCACCACGAGACCGAAGCGCGAATTGACGATGCGCCAGATCAGATAGAGGCCGCCGAACAGGCACGCCAGGCAGAGGTAATAGAACTGGGTACGGTTCGAGAGGTCGATCAGGCCGGCGAAATCGCTGCGCTTGTAGACGGTGAGGCCGTCGTCACCGCCGTAGCGCGACAGGCCGGAGGTGATGTAATAGGCCATCTGCGCGAAGGCGAGCGTGATCATGATGAAGTAGACGCCGCGGGTGCGCAGGCTGAGCGCTCCGATCACCAGCGCAAACAGCGCCGAGACCGCGAGCGCCACCGGCCACTGGATGAAGCCGGAGCCGATACCCTCAGTGGCGAGGATGCCGACGGCATAGCCGCCGATGCCGAGATAGGCGGCGTGGCCAAAACTCATCATGCCGCCATAGCCCATGATCAGGTTCAGGCTGGCGGCGGCGAGCGCAAAGATCACGATGCGGGTGAACAGCGTCAGGATGAAGATGTTGCCGGTCACCACCGAATAGACCGGCAGCAGGACCAGGGCGGCGCAGAGCAGCGCCACGACGGAATTGGAGGCGTTGAGCTTGGGCATCATCGTTTGGCCGCCGGGAACAGCCCTTCAGGCCGCAGCACGAGGATGATGGCCATCAAGAGATAGATCAGCATCGAGGACAACGCCGGCGCCGCGGTCGAGGCCGCCGCCCCGCTCAGCACCTTGCGCAGCAGGTCGGGCAGGAAGGCGCGGCCCATCGTGTCAATGATGCCGACGAACACCGCGGCCATGAACGCGCCGCGGATCGAGCCGATGCCGCCGATCACGATGATGACGAAGGCCAGGATCAGGATGTTCTCGCCCATGCCGATCTGCACGGTGAGGATCGGCGCCTGCATCAGCCCGGCGAGCCCGGCGAGCGCGGCGCCAAGGCCGAACACCAGCGTGAACAACAGCTTGATGTTGATGCCGAGCGCCCCGATCATCTCGCGGTTGGAGGCGCCGGCGCGGATCAGCATGCCGACGCGGGTGCGCATCACGACGAGATAGAGCAATGCTGCGACCGCCAGCGCGACCACGATGATCATCAGCCGGTAGGCCGGATAGTACACGCCGGGAATGATCTGCACCGGTACGGTGAGCCAGACCGGCAGCGGCAGCGCGAGACCGGCCGGGCCCCAGATCAATCGGACAGCATCGTTGAAGAACAGGATCAGGCCGAACGTCGCCAGCACCTGGTCGAGATGGTCGCGGCCGTAGAGATGCCGGAGCGCGGCATATTCGAGCGCGATGCCGAGCAGCAGCGTGGCGCCCAGCGCCAGCAGCGCGCCAAGAACAAAACTGCCGGTCCAGGCCACGAAGGTCGCCGCGAAATAGGCGCCCATCATGTAGAGCGAGCCGTGCGCCAGATTGACGAAGTCCATGATGCCGAACACCAGCGTCAGTCCGGCTGCCAGCAGGAACAGCAGCAGGCCGAATTGCAGGCCGTTCAGCAGTTGTTCGACGACGAGATACATGGATCCTTCATATCGGGCTGAAACAAAACAGCGGCAGCGCGCATGCGCCGCCGCTTTTACGGCTTGTTGTTCTCCCTCGCCCCGCCCTTGCGCGGCCGGGACGAGCAAAGCTCGCCCTGAGAGGGGTGGGGTAAGGGGCTCTTTCCACGAATCGAGCTTGTGGAAAGGGCCCCTCACCCGGCGCTACGCGCCGACCTCTCCCCGCAAGGGCGGGGCGAGGTGAAAAGGAAGCAAGGCGTGGGCCAGGATTGCCCTAAGAGTTATTTCATCGCGCACTTTTCGTGGAAGCGATCCTGGTCATCCTTGACGATGGTCGCGACCGTCTTCAGCGAGAGCTGGCCGTCGGCGTCCTTGACCACGTCCTGCAAGTAGAAATTCTGGACTGGAATGTGGTTGTTGCCGTACTTGAACGGGCCGCGCACCGATTTGAAGTTCACCTTCTCCATCTCGGCCTTCATCGCGTCTTTCTTCGTCAGGTCGCCCTTCACCGCGACCACGGCGCTGTTGATGAGGTTGGCAGCGTCATAGGATTGCGCGCCGTAGAAGGTCGGGCGCAGGCCCGGATACTTCTTGCGGTAGTCCGCGACGAACTTCTTGTTCTCCTCGTTGGGCAGGTCGTTGACCCATTGCTGCGCGCCGGGAACGCCGAGCGCATTGTCCTTCTGCAGCGGCAGCGACAATTCGTCGATGGTGAAGGCGGTATAGAGCGGGATCTGCTGCTTGATGCCGGCCTGCGCATACTGGTTCAGGAACTGCACGCCGGCCGCGCCCGGATAGAACACGAAGATCGACTCGGCCTTGGAATTCTTCGCCTTGGTGAGCTCGGCGGAGAAATCGAGCTGGCTCGGCCACACCGTGTATTCCTCGCCGACGACCTCGCCCTTGAAGGTGCCCTTGACGCCGGCCAGCATGTCCTTGCCCGCGGCGTAGTTCGGGCCGATCAGGAATACCGACTTGACGCCCTTCTGGTTCATGTAGGTGCCGACCGCCTGTGGCGTCTGGTCGTTCTGCCAGGAGGTCGAGAACACGTAAGGCGAACACAGTTCGCCGGCGAGCTGCGACGGACCGGCATTGGCCGAGATCAGGAAGGTCTTGGAATCGACCGCCGTCTTCAGCGAGGCGAGCAGCACGTTCGACCAGATGTAGCCGACGATGAAGTCGACCTTGTCGGACTGCACCAGCTTCTCGGTCTTCTGCTTGCCGACATCGGGCTTCTGCTGGTCGTCCTCGTAGATCACCTCGACCGGCTTGCCGTCGATCTTGCGGCCGAGATGGTCGAGCGCGAGCTCGAAGGAATTGCGCATGTCGTTGCCGATCACGGCGGTCGGACCGCTGAAGGTCGAGACAAAGCCGATCTTGACGCTGTCAGCCGCCGTCGCGGGCTGCGCGAGCGCCAAAGCCATGGCGCCTGCCAGCCAAAATGCCTTTTTCATATTCACTCCCCTCCTCAACCAAAGATCCCGCCAGGCTCGATCACGAGGGCCCGGGGGCCCGGGGGTCACGCTTTACGCGCGTCGTTCTGTGACGTGTTTTGTGCGCGATATCGCAAGTCTGCAGCAAGCACGAACCGACGGCGCTCATTTAGAACCTTCGGCGCACACCCGAGCACCGTGCATCATAATTCGTCTAAACCGGGCAAGGCAAGAAATATAATGCCGGTTGCGTAGGCAACGATTGTCGCAGGCCCCCCGCTCCCCTCCAGAGGCCCCCGCCGCACTGCAGCAGGCTTTAAGGATTCGGTAAAGCGCTCGGAAACCACGTCCCGGGAAGCCCGTCCTGGACTTCATGATCTCGAAAGCATAACCGGGCGAGGCTCGGTCCAAAGGGACGCGTCGCATGCTGTTGAATTACATTTTCGGCTTCAACGCCCGGCTCGGCCGGCTGGCCTATTTCTTCTTCAGCTTCGTGGTCGGCTGCGGCTACCTGATGCTGGTGTTCGGCATCACCGGCAATGCACCGGCGAGCGGCAGGACGGATGTGCTGCTAGCGCAGGCCGCCAACAGCATGCCGCTCCTGATCGGCTTTTATGCCGTGCTCGTCATGACCTTCATGCTGCAATCGATGCGCATCCGCGACATCGGATGGGACCCGGTCTGTGTGATGGTGGGTTGGATTGCGCTCGTCGTGATCGACCGGATCGTCGCCGGAAAATATCCGGAATATGCACTGACCTACCAGCACACCGGCACGACGGTCGGCGCGCTCGTCAACCTTGCGCTGATGCTGGCCCTGACGTTCTGGCCCGGCAGCCGCCTCGGCGAAGAGCCGCATGAGACGGGCGATGACGGCTTCTCAAGCAGGGGCAGCACCCCGGCCGCAGCCGGCAACCGCGTTGCGCGTATCGCCAGCGGCGAGTTCGGCGGCAAGACGCGGTAGCGCGCCTCTCTCGACCGTCGTCCCGGCGAAGGCCGGGAGGTGGATTCACACTCGAAGTGCAACACTTGGGAGAAGGCCTCGGCGGGAGTTTGGAAGTCAAGAGATTTGCGCGGGGTGTTGTTGTAGGCGTTGAAGGACTGATGGAAGCGGCGGGTCGGGAGGGTTGCGAGGTCGGTTTTGCGCGGGATGAAGCGCCGCATTCGACCGATCGCATTCTCGATGCCGCCCTTCTGCCAGGGCGCGTGCGGATCGCAGAAGAAGGTCTCGATCGCGAGGCGGTGCAGCGCCGTGTGGCAGGCGAACTCGGTGCCATTGTCGAAGGTGACGGTCTGGCACAGGTCCTGTGGCAGGGATGCGAACAAGCGAACGAGATGACGGGCGACCCCGCGCGCAACCTTGCTGGCGAGGCGGATGCCGAGCAGCAGGCGCGAGGTGCGCTCATGCACAGTCAGGACGGCCTGACCGTATTTGGAGAACATCATCAGGTCGGCTTCCCAATGACCGGGAGTGCTGCGATCGGCGGCCTCGATAGGCCGTTGATCCAAGGAAACACGGCCTTCGATGAAGCTTGCGGGGCTGCCGCCCTTCTTGCCGCGGTAACCGCGCTTGCTCTTGCCGCGCGGCAGATAACGCCGCCAGCTGAAGTCCGAGGTGCGTCGGATCTGGGCGTAGATGAAGCGGTAGATGGTCTCGTGGGAGATCACCTTGCGGCCGTGTTCGCGGGCCAGCCGGCCGGCGACCTGCTCGGGCGACCAGCCCCGACCCAGGCGTTCCAACACCGCACGGCGCAGGCCGGGCTCCCGTTCGAGGCGTACGCCCGTCCAGCGCCGTGCTCGCATCTGTTGCTGGGCATAGCTGGGTTTGTAGCCGACCTGGACGCCTCGATTGCGGGTCAGCTCCCGAGAGACCGTTGATGGCGGGCGATCCAGAGCTGCCGCGATTTGCCGGACCGAGCTGCCATTGGCCGAAAGCCGGGCAATCTCGCATCGCTCGTCCAGGGATAGCTGCTCGTAACTCCGCCCCATCGCAACACCTCCTCAAGGAAGTGTTGCACTTCGTTTGTGAACTCAGGGGACCCATAACCACAGGATTGGATTGTTGAAGAACGCTGAGGCCCTAGCGTACAAGAACGATTGTCATTCGTGGTTATGGGTCCCGGATCGCGCTTCGCTTGTCCGGGACGACACTGAGTTTGTGGCGCGATCAGTGCACCATAGGCCGAGCGGCGACCACTACCCTTTATCCACCGCCCACTCGGCGCCGTCGATCGCATAGGCCGCGTGGCGGAAATCCCTGATCGTCGCAACCTTGTCGGCCGACCAGTCGAGCAGCATGAACGAGCGCGGCGGCGCGCCCTGTGCGTCCGGGTCGAACACCAGGATCGCGGGACGTCCCTCGACCTGTCCAGTCACCAGATGCCAGTCGTGGATCTTCGAATAATTGCCGAAGTAGCGCGACACCTCGGCCTTGCCGTTCAGCCGCGTCCGGTTGACGAGCTCGAGCCTGACGTCATCGGCGATCATGGCGCGGATGGCGTCGAAGTCGCGGGCGTTGAAGCGGCCGACATAGGCATTGAGCCTGCTGCGATCGGCCGGCGACAGGCCGGGCCGCGGCGCATCATCGGGCTCACGGGCGAATTCACGCAGCTGCGTCCGTCCGCGGTGCAGCGCCGCCTTCACCGCGGGCAGGCTGAAATCCATGATGCCGCAGACCTCCTGCAGCGAGCAGCCGAGCACGTCCATCAGGATCACGCTGGAGCGCTGTGCCACCGGCAGCCGCATGAAGGTGCGCAGGCTCGCCGCTGCGATCTCGCGGCGGCTGACATCATCGAGCTCTCCGGCCATCATGTCCACCTCCTCCGGCGCATGCAGCGCGTCCTGGCGGTTGCGCCGCCTGAGGAAATCGAGCGCGGTGTTGTGCGCGATCCGGAACAGCCAGGCTTCCACGTTCTGGATTGGCGCTGCGGACGCGAAGGCTTCCACCGCCTTGATCAGCGCGTCCTGCAGCACGTCCTCGCCATCGATGACCGATCCGACCATGCGGGCGCAGTAGCGATGCAGCCTGGGCCGCATCGCCGCCAAGAGCGCGTCGACCTCGGTCACGGCCGGCGCTTTGGGTGGTGATGTCATGATGGCTCCGCCAAGTCGGTTCACTCGGTTCACGGCTCATCCAGCATACGATAATTGCCGACAATCACAGCACTGCGAACCAGCGGCGGCTCGACGCAACGATCGCGGATGCCGTCCTGGAAGGCCTGGAACGCCGCAAGCTTCGGGATCGCGCTCGAGCCGTCTTCGGCCACGGTCTCGACCATGTGGATGAAGGTGTCGTCCTCCAGCCGCAAGGTCATATAGCGCACGCCGTCCGGCTTCGCCGCCTTCAGCTCGGCGAACACGGCCGAAACCAGCTCGGCATTCTTCTCGGCCATCTCCGGCTTCGCCTTGTACCTGATCAGGGTCCGTCTCATCGCAACCTCCTTGGCCTGGTTCTGCGGCCGGAACAGGCCGCGTCAAACCCAAGGACGTTTGCCGACCGCCAAAGGATGCGGTCCGTCAAAAATATTTTCGGCCGCATCCTTTGCCGGTCCCAGTTCGTCCTGGCCTGCGAAGCGCGCCGCAACCTTGCGGCACGCCAACGGAGAACGACCATGCAGACTCCTCGAGAGCGCGCCGAACAGCGCTGGGTGCTCGGCCTCACCGCGCTGGCATCCTTCATGATGGCGCTGGACGCCATGATCATGACCACGGCCTTCGCGACAATCCGCGCCGATTTCGGCAGCCCGGTGGAGACGCTGCAATGGACCGTCAACGCCTTCAATCTGACCTTCGCGGTGCTGCTGCTAACCGGCGCCGCGCTCGGCGACCGCTTCGGGCGTCGGAAAATGTTCGCAACCGGGATCGGCCTGTTCGTCGTGGCCTCGGCGGCCTGCGCGCTGGCCGGCAACGCCGCGGCACTAATCGCCGCCCGCGCCCTGCAGGGCGCAGGCGCGGCGCTGGTGATGCCGCTCGCGATGGCGATCCTCAGCGGCGCGTTCGGCCGGGAGGAGCGCGCCCGCGCGCTCGGCATCTTCAGCGGCATCACCGGATGCGCGCTGATCATCGACCCCGCGATCGGCGGCTTCATCACCGAGCATCTCGGCTGGCGCTGGATCTTCTGGATCAACCTGCCGATCGGCCTGGTCGCGATTGCCCTCGTGCTGGCGCGGCTGCGCGAAAGTTTTGGACCGGCAGCGCCGCTCGACGTCACCGGACTGACGCTGGTCGCCCTCGCGGCGCTGGCGCTGGTCTGGGGCCTGTTGCGCGGCAACAGCGTCGGATGGGCGAGCGCGGAGGTGACCGGCGCGCTGATCGCAGGCCTCGCGCTGGCCGTGACGTTCGTGCTGTGGGAGCTACGCGCGACGAACCCGATGGTGCCGATGCGGCTGTTCGCGGCAAGACCGTTTGCCTCCGGCATCGCCGCAAGCGTGTTGCTCTATGCCGCGATGTACGGCGTGCTGTTCCTGCTGCCGCAGTTCCTGCAGATCGCGCTCGGCTTCGACGCCTTCGGCGCCGGGCTGCGGCTATTGCCGTGGACGGCGACGCTGTTCGTCACCGCGCCGATCGCCGGCGCCGCCGTCAACCGGTTCGGCGAGCGCACGCTGGTCGTCACTGGTCTGCTGATGCAGGCGATCGGGCTCGGCTGGATCAGCGAGATCGTGAGCCCGTCAGTGCCTTATTCCGCGCTGGTCGCGCCGCTGGTGCTCGCCGGCGTCGGCGTCTCGATGGCGATGCCGGCTGCACAGAACGCAGTGCTGAGCGCGGTTGCCACGAGCGAGATGGGCAAGGCGTCTGGTGTCTTCAACATGGGCCGCTTCCTCGGCGGCATGTTCGGCATCGCGGCACTGGTGGCGAGCCTCGTAACCAATGGCGCCGCCGATTCAACCCGACATTTCACCAGCGGATTTGCTGCGGCGATGAGCCTTGCAGCAACGCTGTCGTTCGCTGGCGCCGTCGCTGGCCTGTTCCTGCCGATGCGGCGACGGGCCGTCGCAGCAGCCGCGCCGCAGGATGCATGACGTTGCGACGATTGGGTTTTGCTATCGGGCGATCGGGCATTTCGTGTTGGAATGAGGCTGCGAATGACTACATAATCAAATGACGAAGCCGTTCGGAACCGAGAGCGACATCTCATGACGCAAGCGCCGGCCAAACCTCATCGCGTGGTGATCGTCGGCGCCGGCTTCGGCGGGCTGGAAGCCGCTTTCGGTCTTTCGGGCGCGCCGGTCGAGATCACCTTGATCGACCGCCGCAACCACCATCTGTTCCAGCCGCTGCTCTATCAGGTCGCGACCGCATCGCTTGCGACCAGCGAGATCGCCTGGCCGATCCGCTATCTCCTGCGCGACCGGCCCGAGGTGACGACGCTGTTTGCCAATGTCTGCGGCGTCGATGCGGCCGGAAAGCAGGTACAGCTCGATGACGGCGGCAGCATACCCTACGACACGCTGATCCTCGCCACCGGCGCGCGCCACGCCTATTTCGGCCATGACGAATGGGAGCCGTTCGCGCCCGGCCTGAAGACGCTGGAGGATGCCACCACGCTCAGGCGGCGCATTCTGGTCGCGTTCGAGCGCGCCGAGCGCGAGACCGATCCGGACAAGCGTGCGGCGCTGCTAACCTTCGTCATCATCGGCGCCGGGCCGACCGGCGTCGAGATGGCCGGCACCATCGCTGACCTCGCCAAGGACACACTGCCGCAGGACTTCCGCCACATCGACACGCGCAAGGCGCGCGTGGTGCTGATCGAAGCCGGGCCGCGCGTGCTGGCCGGCTTTCCCGACGACCTGTCGGCCTATGCGCAAGCGTCGCTGGAAAGACTCGGCGTTGAGGTGATGCTGGGCGCGCCGGTCACCGAATGCTCGGCCGACGGCGTGGTGTTCGGGGACAAGAGGCTGGAGGCCCGCACCATCGTCTGGGCCGCCGGCGTGCGCGCCTCGCGCGCCGCCGAGTGGCTGAACGCGCCGGCCGATCGCGCTCATCGGCTACAGGTCGAGTCCGATCTCACCGTGCCGGGCCATCCCGACGTCTTCGCCGTCGGCGACACCGTCACGATCAAGGGCCCCGACGGCAATCCGGTGCCCGGCATTGCGCCGGCCGCAAAGCAGGAGGGGCGCTACGTCGCCGCACTGATCAAGGCCCGGCTCGATGGCAGGACGCTCCCGCCGTTCCGCTACAAGCACGCCGGCAGCCTCGCGCAAATCGGCAAGAAGAAGGCGGTGATCGATTTCGGCTGGCTCAAGCTCCGCGGCTCACTGGCATGGTGGATTTGGGGCCTCGCCCACATCTACTTCCTGATCGGCGTGCGCCACCGGATCGCCGTGGCGATGAACTGGCTCTGGATTCACACCCGCGACCAGCGCGCCGCACGGCTGATCACCCAAGGCAGCAGCAAGGTCGCGCAGTAGGCGCGCCTCGGCGCAGCCTCCGCGCCTCAAGCAATTTGAACCGTCACCCTGAGGTGGCCGCCTCTTCGGCGGCCCTCGAAGGGTCGACGGCCCCGCTAGTGGCCGTGCATCCTTCGAGGCTCGCCCAGCGGCGCAAGTGCGCCGCAAGGCTCGCACCTCCAGCGACAAAGGCGGAGCCTTTGCGCGGGGATGACGGAATGCCTGCTGGCATACAGGGCCCATCCAACCATTGTGCACCGACCCCTCGCATGAAATACTTGCCACGGCAACAATTATTGCAGGGAGGAAACAATGCAGATCGATGCGCGCGCATGGGCGCTTGCGGCCTCGCTTGTCACGCTGACGTCATTCGCAGGCGACGCGGCGGCGGCGCAGATGCTCGCCGATCCCGCGGCGACCTGTAGCGGACTTACCGGCCCCGCCGATGGCGCGATCAAGATCGATAGCGCGGTGCTCCAGGCACCATCGCCGCTCGCAGTCGTTGAGAAAGGACCGACACCGGCCGGCCGCGTCGTCCCGGCCAATCCCGCCTTCTGCAAGGTGCTCGCCCATATCGATCCCGCCGATCCCACGGCGCCGCCGATCAAATTCGAGGTCAACTTGCCGGTGGAGTGGAACGGCCGCTCGCTGCAATATGGCGGCGGCGGCTTCAACGGCGTGCTGATCAGCGGCCTCGGCCTGCCGCCGGCCTATCCGTTCGACAAGGCCTCGCCGCTGGCGCTCGGCTTCGCGACCGTCGGCACCGATTCCGGCCACGAGTCGAAGCCCGGCGAGCCGCCGCAGCTGTTCGCGCTCAACGACGAGGCGTTCGAGAACTTTTCGCACAAGGCCTACAAGAAGGTGCGCGACGCGGCGCGGGCGCTTGTCGTGCGCGCCTACGGCAAACCGCCGGCGAGGATGTATTTCATGGGATCGTCCGAAGGTGGCCGCGAGGCGCTGACCATGGCGCAGCGCTACCCCGACGATTTCGATGGCATTTTCGCGCGCGTACCCGTGATCAACTGGGTGGGGCTGCAGCATGCCGGCACCCGCTCGGGCCTTGTCACGATGGGCGACGGCTGGATCCAACCGGCGCAGGTCAAGCTCGTCGCCGATGCCGTGCTGAAGGCCTGCGACAGGCAGGACGGCTCCGACGACGCGCTGGTGCAGGATCCAGTCGGCTGCAAGGCGGCGTTCAAGCCGGCCTCGCTGGCATGCGCGGCGGGCCAGAGCGGCGACGACTGCCTGACCGACAAGCAGATCGCGGCGATCGACACGCTGCATGCGACCTACAAATTTTCGTTCCCGCTCGCCAACGGGCTCGACGACTATCCGGGCTGGGGCGTGTCCGGCGAGAACACACCGGCATTCGGCCCGACCGGCGGATGGAAGGCGTGGTGGCTCGGCACCACGGCGCCGGCGCAACCGCCCGCGCCCACCAACGGCATCGCCTGGATCTACGGCGCCGGCGGAATCCAGTATGTCTTCGCGCGCGATCCAAAACTCGACGTCACGACCTACAGGCCGGAGGACTACAAGGATCGCGTGCGGCAGGTCTCCGCGCTGATGGATTCAACCGATCCGGATCTCAGCCGCTTCCACACCCATGGCGGCAAGCTCGTGATCCTCGAGCACATGGCCGATTACGCGCAAAGCCCCTATGCCGGCATCCGCTATTTCGAGACTGTCGAGAAGACGCTCGGCAAGGACAAAACGGCGGAGTTCGCGCGGCTCTACACCGCGCCCGGCGTCGACCATGTCGGCTCCGGCGCGCCGGCGAATGTCGACATGCTGGCGGTGCTGGTCGACTGGGTCGAGAACGGCATGGCCCCCGCCGATCTGGAAGTGACGGAGCAGAAGGTGCAGGCGCCAGGCTTCGAGACACTGCGCGCGCTGCCGCTGTGCCGCTGGCCGGCCTGGCCGCACTACAAGACTGGACCGGTGACCGCGACGTCGAGTTTCTCTTGCGCACCGTAACGAAAGGTCGCTCCACGCGTCACCCCATCACCTGATGGGGCGAGCGGCCGAACGCGGCCTTGAAGGCGCGGCTGAAATGCGAGACGTCGCTGAAGCCGAAGCTCAACGCGACATCGGTGACGTGCGTGAAGCGCCGTTCGGCCAGCGCCTGATAGGCGCCGGCGAGACGCTGTTGCCAGAGCCAGCGGATCGGCGTCGTTCCCTCGCGCGCGAACAGGCGATTGAGCGTCCGCGGCGCCACGTGCTGCGCCGCGGCCATCGCATCGAGATCGAGCTCGGAATCGTCGAGATTGGCGAGGATGTAGGCCTTGACCCGCGCCAGCCGTTCATCACCGTGCCGCGGCATGTCATCCGTCAGCTCGGTCTGCAGCGTCGTCGCGAAAATGTCGAGCGCCGAGGCGCCGAGCCGTATCGCAGCCGGTCCCGCCGCATCATCGAGCCGCGTCAACTGGCGGATCAACGATCCTGCCAGCGCTCCCACTTTCGAATCATTACCGACCCGCCGTGCCGTCAGGCGGTGCGCATCCGGCAGGCGCGCGAGCAGCAGCGGCCGCGGGATCGACACCATGATCGAACGCGCGCTCGGGGCGAATTCGAGCGTGAACGGCTGCGCCTGGTCATGGAGCATGAGATCGCCGCGGCGCATCTGCACCTCGTGTCCCCCTTGTGCAAAGCCGACCTCGCCGCGCAACGTGAGCCACAGCATGAAATAGTCGCGCGGGTCCCTGCGGACGTCGCTCGCGCTGCGCACCACCCGGATGCGGTCGGCCGCCGGGGTCGACGACCAGATGTCGTTGATCGCAAGCGGGCCAAAATTGCGGATCGAGATCGACGCGGCAAACGCCTCGTCGGCGACCCGGCGGCATTCGGTCAACGAGAACTCGCGGCAGGTGACGTGATGCCAGCGGTCGAAACTGTCACCTGGCGCGACAAGCGTTTGCGCGACGATTGTGTGATCTGGGGTCTGCATCGGACCTTGCTCCCGCCCAACCCTGCAGCGGGATATTCTGCGTCTGCCGTCCGGTTCTGGCAAGCAGAGGCCAGCGAATGGCCGGCGCAGCCAAGAACGGCCGCCGCGGGGGATGTAGAAATACCTCCCTTTAGGAGAGGAGACACCACATGGGCTACCAATGCGACATCATCGATCCGGCCAGAACCGTCATGATCGTTGTCGACATGCAGAACGATTTCGTAGCCGAGGGCGCCAAGCTGCGTTCCGCGCAAGCCGCCGCCATGGTGCCCCGGCTGGCGCAGACGCTGAAAGCCTGTCGCGACAAGGGCATCCGCGTCATCTACACCGCGCATGTGCACCGCCGCGACGGCAGCGACATGGGGCTCTATGACGATCTCTATTCGCCGATCGCCGACCGGTCGTCGCTGGTCGACGGCACCGCGGGCGTCGAGATCTTCAATGACCTCGACCCGCGCCTGGCGAGCACGTCATCAAGAAGCACCGCTACAGCGCGTTCTTCGCCACCGATCTCGACCTCATCCTGCGCGAATGGGGCATCACGACGGTCATCATCTCAGGGACGACGACCGAGAACTGCTGCCACGCCACCGCGCGGGACGCCATGTTCCACAATTACAAGGTCGTCTTCCTGTCGGATGCGACAGGCACGTTCGACTATCCGGATGTCGGCCAGGGCGCCCTGTCGGCCGACGAGGTGCATCGCGCCACGCTCACGATCCTCGCGTTCTCCACGGCACATGTGATGACGGCGGCCGAGATGCTGGCGCGGGTGAAGGTGACGGACGGTGCAGCGAGTCCGAAGGCGGCGTAGCGAAGAGAGCGATTCTCGCACGGCATATTCGGTCCGCCTCTCCCCTTGTGGGAGAGGCCGGATTGCATGGAGCGGAGCGAAATGCGATCCGGGTGAGGGGTTGCGGTCTATCCAAGCGGTACGCCGTGTGGAGAGAGACCCCTCACCCCGGCCCTCTCCCAATCGAAGTCGGATTTTTCCGACTTCGAAGATTAGACAGCGCAACTCGGGTAAACCCGAGTTGCGCGGGAGAGGGGGCGCAGCGGTGTTCGCGGCGAAGAGCTCACTTCACCAGCGAGCAGCCGCCATCGGCCAGCGGGCGGAAGGCCTGATCGGCCGGGATGGTCGCGATCAGCTTGTAATAGTCGTAGGGGTATCTCGACTCCTCCGGCTTCTTCACCTCGAACAGATACATCGGATGGACGACACGGCCGTCCTGGCGGATCGCGGTCTCGCCGAACAGTCTGTCCATGCCCTTGAAGGTCTTCAGCTGCGGCACCACGGCCTTGGCGTCGTCGCTGCCGGTCGCGGCGACCGCATTGAGGTAGGCGAGCGTCGCGGCATAGACGCCGGCCTGGTTGCCGCTCGGCATCTTGCCGTTCATGCCGGGACGTGCGGCGAAGCGTTTTGCGAACGCGCGGGTGTCGTCATTCATGTCCCAGTAGAAGGCCTCGAGCAGCTGCAGGCCCTGCGCGACCTTCAGGCCCATGCCGTGGACGTCGTTCACGAACAGCAGGAACGCGACCATGGTCTGGCCGCCCTGCTGGATGCCGAACTCGGCCGCCTGCTTCACCGCGTTGATGGTGTCGCCGCCGGCGTTGGCGAGCCCGATCACTTTTGCTTTCGAGTTCTGCGCCTGGAGCAGGAAGGAGGCGAAGTCCGACGTGCCGAGCGGATGCTTGCTCGATCCGAGCACCTTGCCGCCGTGCTTCTCGATGTAGTTCGTCGCTTCGGCTTCAATGCCTTTGCCGAGTGCGTAGTCGACGGTCACAAAATGCCAGTCCTTGCCGCCACGCTGCATCATCGCAGCCGCCGTGGTGTTGCCGGTGGCCCAGGCGTCGTTGACCCATTGAATGGTGTTCGGCGAGCAGGCCTTGCCGGTAAGGTCGGAGCTTGCGGTCGACGACGCCAGGAACGTCATCCTCGAGTCGCGCAGGATGGTGTTGATCGCGAGCCCGACGACCGAGTTCGGCACGTCGACAATGGCATCGACGCCTTCGACATCGAGCCATTTGCGCGCGATCGCAGATCCGACGTCGGCCTTGTTCTGGTGATCGGCATAGACGATCTCGACCTTGATGCCCTTGCCGCCGCCGTTGAAATCCTCCGCCGCCATGCGCGCGGCTTCCACCGAGCCCATGCCGTTGGTGTCCTGGAAGATGCCGGAAATGTCGTTGAGCACGCCGACGCGCACCACATCGCCGGAAATCTCCGCGCGTGCGCTGCCTGCGGCGCAGGCCAGTGCCAGCGCCAGACCAATCCTAAATCGCCCAACCCCGAAGCCTCTCATCCTATCCACTCCCATGTTTCCTCAACCAACCTTTTGCCGGTATTGAGCGTCTCGTCAGGCCGGCGTGATCTCGACGGGCAGACTGTTGAGCCCGCGCAGTGTGTTGTTGAAAAGGCGCTTCGGCTCGCCAGTGATTTCGATCTTGGCGACACGACGCGCCAGCGCCGCCATCATCACTTCGCCTTCGAGGCGGGCGACGAGTTGGCCGACACACATATGGATGCCCGAACCGTAGCCGACATGGCCCGACGTACGACGCGTGATGTCGTAGCTATCGGGCTTGTCCCAACGGCGCGGATCACGATTGGCCGCAGCCAGGAACATCAGCACCTTCTCGCCTTCGGGGATGCTGGCGCCACTGAGCTCGACGTCGCGGGTCGTGGTACGGAAGAAAGTCTGGACCGGACTTTCGAACCGCACGGCTTCCTCGAAAGCGTTGCGCGCCAGGGTCGGGTCGTCGCGCAGCCTCTCGAACTGGTCGGGGAAGCGGGCAAGGCAGTAGACGGCGGCACCGATGCCGTTGACGGTGGTGTCGAGACCGGCCGATAGCAGCGAGCGCACCAGGAGCGGCGCCTCGGTCGCGGTAATGGCACCGCTATCGACGTGGGCGTGGATGCAGGCGCCGATGCCGCCCGGGGTGAGATTGTCGCGCTGACATTGCTCGGCAATATAGGCCTGATGCGGCGCCGAGCGCTCGATCGCCTGCTTGCGGAGCTCGTTCGGCGGCCCGAAGGCGTTGAACACCAGGCTTGCGTAAGGCAGCAGATGCTCGCGGCCCTCCGGCCGCAAGCCCAGCGCATCCGGGAAGATCGACAGCGGATAGGCTTCCGCAAGGTCCTCGATCGCGTCGAAACTGCGCTTCTCCAGCAGCGCATCGACGCGGGCCTCCGCAGCGGCGGCAAACCGCCCGCGAAGCTGCTTCATCACGGTCGCCGACAGCACCGTGCTCAGCACAGTGCGGGTGCGGGTGTGCGCCGGCGGGTCGGCCTCGAGGATCAGGCTCGGCGGCCGCCACGGCTTCTCCTTGGAGAAGTCGCTGAGGCCCACGCCGCGGCTGGAGCAGAAGGTCGCGGGATCGTTCAGGACCGCATGGACCTCGGCATAGCGGGCCACGCCGTAGACGTTCAACTTGTCGAGATAGACCACGGGTGCGGCCTCGCGCAGCCGCGTGGGTCGGGAACGGATCGGCGAAGAATTCGAGCGCGAACGGATCGACGTCGAGATGCGGGACGGACGTCCCTGCCGTTGCAGTCATCGGGACCTCCCGAGGTTTGATCTTGTCAACACGGGCCGCATGTCTATTGCTCCCGAGCAGTTTCGAAGCGATGATTTGAGAAATGAGCAGCCAGCCCCTCCCCCGAAAGCCCCGCCGGCCGAGACCGGCCGATCCCGCAGACGCCACTGACGGCCCGCTGCTGGACCTCAACCGCTATGTGCCGGCGTTCATCACCTTCATCGGCAACAAGCTGTCGAACAGCGCCACCGCCTTTTACCAGAAGAACTTTGGCGTCAACGTCACCGAGTGGCGAATCATCTCGCAACTGGCGATCGAGCCGGGGATTCCAGCCTCGCGGATCTGCCAGGTGATCGGCTTCGACAAGGGCCCGGTCAGCCGCAACCTCGCGGCGCTGCAGAAGCGCGGGCTTTTGACGATCCGCACGGCGCCCGACGACGGCCGCACCCATTCGATCACGCTGACCGCGCGCGGCCGCGCCATTCATGACAGGGTGATCGTCGCGGCGCTGGAGCGCGAGCGGCGGCTGCTGTCGTGCCTGAAGAAGGACGAGCGCGAGGTGCTGATCGACCTGTTGCGCCGGTTGCACGAGAATCTCGGCGCCGTGACCGGGCAAAGCACGACCTGACCGTACGGCGGGACCCTGCGCCACCGCGATATTCGCCCGGTCTTCCATGCGTGCTGCTCGCGCGCTGCTGCGCAATATTTTCCTCCCAAACGCGTGGCCGTTGACCGGCCCTGTCCCGATTGGCACGGAAACTCGCACAGCTTAGTTGCCATGGCAACTAAAAATACGAACCCTTGCGGGGCAAGGCTCCGGGGAACCGGTGCGGACGGCTCAAGTGTATGGTCCGCCAGACGTTCCACAAACTCGGTGTCGTCCCGGCCTCCGAGCCGGGACCCATAACCACCAATGCTGATTATTGCGCGCCAGCGGAACGACGACCTTTGTACACAACGTCGGCCGCGGAGTATGGGTCCCTGCTTTCGCAGGGACGACGGCGGTGTACGTGGCGCCCTGCCAGCACCCTACCGGTACAAATCACGTCACGAGCCCGCGCAGGCGATCGGCTCGGCCGACGCGTCGTCCTCCAGGACCGCCACTGCTGCGACGCGGCGCGTCAGCACGGCGCGCTGGTTGATGTAGCCCTTGTCGGTGATCTCCCCGCCATCGACCGAGGCGGGCTCGGCAAGCAGCAGTGCACGGGTGGCGTGGCCGGAAGAATGGCCGCCTTGCGCCTTCAGCCTTGCGAGCCTCTGTCCGATCGCGGAGCGGATCGCAGGATGGCTGATCACGTCACGCACGTCGGCGCTCTCGGAAAGTTCCGCCAGTGCGCGGCAGGCGGCAATGTTCGGAAACACCAGGAACCGCACCTCGTCGCGGCCATGACCGGTGACGACGATGTCGTGCGCAAGCGGGGCCAGTGCCGCGATGCCCGCGACACGCAGGGTGCCGACGCTGACCCAGGTTCCTGAATTGAGCTTGAAATCCTCGGCGACGCGGCCGTCGAAGAACAGGCCAAGATCGGGCCTGTCAGGATCGGCGAAGGTGACGGCGTCGCCGATCTTGTAAAAGCCCTCGTCGTCGAACGCCTCGGCGGTGAGCCCGGGCGCCTTCCAGTAGCCCGGCGTGACATTGGGCCCGCGCACCTGCACCTCGAGCTTGTCGCCCGACGGGACGAGTTTCAGTTCGGTGCCGGGGATCGGTACGCCGATATTGCCGGAGCGTTTGGCGAGGAAGTGGCAATCGGTCGCGAGCGGCGAGGTTTCGGTCGAGCCCCAGGCCGACACCATCGGCAAGCGCCGCCCCACGGTTTGCAGCGACAACTCCTCGAGCGCGTCCCACAGATTCTGCGGCAGCGCCGCGCCGGCATAGAAGGCGAATTTGGTGCCCTCGAAGAATTTTCGGCGCAGTTCGTCATCGGTGCGGAGCGCCGCGATCAGCATGTCGAAGCCGCGCGGCACGTTGAAATAGACCGTCGGCACCACGCTGCGCAGATTGGCGAGCGAGGTCGCGAACAGGCCGGGCGCCGGCTTGCCGCCGTCGATATAGAGCGTGCCGCCGTTGCGCAGCACCAGATTGAAATTGTGATTGGCGCCGAAGGTGTGGCTCCAGGGCAGCCAGTCCAGGATCACAAGCTCGCCACCGGACTGATCGAGGAACGTCCAGGTCTGCGCCTTGGCCTGCTGGCTCGAGGTCAGCATGCGCTGGGTGTTGATCACGGCCTTTGGCGTGCCTGTTGACCCCGAGGTGAACAGGAATTTTGCGATCGTGTCCGGCGTCACCGCCGCGAAGGCTTTTGCAATCTCGGGCGCTTCCGGCGTCGCCGGGATGGTGCGGAACGCCAGCGCGTCGGCATCGTCAGGGTTACCGCTGACGAGGGTCGCCCGATGCAGCGGCTTGATCGCGGCAAGCGCCAACGCGAACGGTTTTGTGCCCGTGACATAGATCGCGCCGGGATCGAGCAGATTGATCATGCTCTTCAGCTTATCGAAATCCCGCGACATCAAGGAATAGGCCGGCGAGATCGCGGCCGAAGGCACGCCGACGTGCTGGGCGGCTAGCGCAAACAGCGCGTGATCGACGCCGTTGTCGGACAGAATGACGAGTGGCCGCTCGGCGGTCAGCCCTTGCGCCAGCACCCACGATGCGACCCGCCGCACGATATCGAGCGAATCGCGATAGGTGACGGTGCTCCAGGGCGCCTCGGCACTGGCGCGCTCGCCGAGGAAGATGCGATCCGGCGCCTGCCGCGCCCAGTGCTCCAGCCAGTCGCCGATGCAGCGGGCGCCTTGCTTCAGCGGCGTGGTGGATCGAACCAGGATGCTGCCGTCATCGCGGCGGTCAGCAACGATCGCGGGCGTCGCGAACAGGCGGTGCGGATTGTCTGCGCTGGCGGCGGCCATCGTCATGATTTCCTCCTCGCCCGTATCTTGCGGGACCGCACTGCAACATCGTGCAGCATCGCGGTCCCGGCCGGGCTCTTTGGCGATAATGTTGCGGACATCGATTGTTGTCGTCAACAACAATCTTTCCCTTAGGCCGCGGGCGCGCTAGCATCGCCGCCATGGCAAGCCAGCAAAAGACGTCGCGCAAGGCGGCAGGAACGGCAGCGGCAATCCGCCGCCCCCAGGTGCGGGCGGCGAACGGCCGGGCACATCGCGGCGACAACGGCGACGAGATCGGCCTCGACGCGCTGGCCGGTCACGCCGGTTACGCGGTGCGGCGCTTCCAGCTCTGGATCTTCCAGGACTTCATCAAGACGCTGGCCGCCGCCGATATCCGTCCCACCCAATATTCGGTCATGACCGTGATCGGGGCCAATCCGGGCCTGAGCCAGATGGCGGTGGCCAAGCGGCTCGGGATCGAGCGCGCGCGGCTGGTGCATCTGCTCGACAGCCTGGAGGAGCGCGACTTCGTCAGCCGCATCCCCTCCGCCACTGATCGTCGCACCCACGCGCTGCATTTGACCGCGCGCGGCAAGACTGCGCTGGCCCAGTTCAAGCGGCTCGCCGCCGAGCACGAGCGGCATGTCGCCGAGAAGATCGGCAAGGAAAACCGCGAGCGGCTGCTGCAGATCCTTGCCTGCTTCACCTGACCTCTGGCTCAGATTTCGGCTTGATCAGATCTGCCTTTAAATTAAGCAGAGGCATTCGCGGACGGGTCTGCATAAGTTCCAACGACCATTTCAAGCAATTGATATTGTGTAATAATCTGCCGTGACGCGAGCGCAGGTGAATTGTACACAATGGCACGTTGCTTGCTTCGATCAGGCTGCAATTCCCTCGCGGAGGGCATCCGATGCCTTCCCGCTCAACAGACGGGGCCAACCACGTGACTGAAACTGTCGCTGCGATCGTTGCCGCGCATCGCGCCGGGACCATGACGCCGGCCCGAACCGTGGCGCGCAGCTACCAGCGCATCCGCGAGCACAACGATCCCGCCATCTTCATCAGCCTGCGCGACGAAAAGGAGGCGCTCGCCGAAGCCGGGCGCCTCACCGACCCGACGCTGCCGCTCTACGGCGTGCCGGTCGCCGTGAAGGACAATATCGACGTCAAGGGCCTGCCGACCACCGCGGCCTGCCCGGCCTTCTCCTACATGCCGGCGCAGGATTCCACCGCGGTCACCCGACTGCGTGCGGCCGGCGCCATCATCATCGGCAAGACCAATCTCGACCAGTTCGCCACCGGCCTGGTCGGCGTGCGCTCGCCCTACGGCATTCCCAAAAATCCGCTGCGCGGCGATCTCGTGCCGGGCGGATCGAGCTCGGGCTCCGCGGTCGCGGTATCCGCGGGACTGGTGCCGCTGTCGCTTGGCACCGACACCGCGGGCAGCGGCCGCGTACCGGCGATGCTCAACAACATCGTCGGCCTCAAGCCGAGCCTCGGGATGATCTCGAACGCGGGACTCGTGCCTGCGTGCCGAACGCTCGACTGCATCTCGGTGTTCTCGCTGACCATCGACGACGCGCTGGCCGCGCTCGCCGTGATGGCCGGGCCGGATGACGCCGATCCGTTCTCGCGCGACCGGCCGCTGGCACCGCTCGCGACGTTTCCGGCCAGGCTGAAGCTCGGCATTCCCAAAAGCGGCCAGCTGATCTTCTTCGGCGACCGCGAGGCCGAGAAGGCCTATGGCGAGGCATGCAAGCGCTGGCAGTCGCTTGGCGCCGACCTCGTCGAGTTCGATCTCGAGCCGTTCTACGAAACCGCCCGGCTGCTTTATGAGGGCCCCTGGGTCGCCGAGCGCTATCTCGTGATCCGCGACCTCTTGGCGTCGTCGCCCGAAGCAATCCACCCGGTAACGCGCGAGATCACGATCGGCGGAGCGCGGCTCACGGCGGCCGATACGTTCTCCGCGCTGTATCGCCTGCAGGCGCTGCGCCGTGTCGCCGCGCGCACCTTTGCGCAGTGTGATGCGATCGTGCTGCCGACGGCGCCGACGGTCTATTCCACCGCTGACGTGCTGGCCAACCCGATCGAGCTCAACTCGCGGCTCGGCACCTACACCAATTTCGTCAATCTGCTCGATCTCTGCGGCCTGGCGTTGCCGGCGGCGATGCGGCCCGACGGCGCGCCGTTCGGCATCACGCTGCTCGCGCCCGCCGGCCGCGACGCCGAGCTTGCCGGCATCGGCCGCGTGTTCCACGCCGACACCGGACTTGCCATCGGCGCCAAGTCGCTGCCGCAGCCGCCGCTTGCCGCAGTACCGGCGCAGGCCGGGGCCGACGAGATCACCATCGCAGTGGTCGGCGCGCATCTGTCCGGCATGGCGTTGAACCATGAGTTGACGACGCTCGATACGCGCCTGCTGGAGGAGGCGGTCACCGCGCCGGACTACAGGCTCTACGCACTCGACACCACGCCGCCGAAGCCCGGCATGCTGCGCATCGAGCCGGGCGCGGGTCACGCGATCAAGCTCGAGCTCTGGGCGATGTCGCCGGCCGCGTTCGGAAAATTCGTCGCCGCGATCCCGCCGCCACTGTCGATCGGCACCATCAGGCTCGCCGACGGACGGCAGGCCAAGGGCTTTATCGTGGAGCCTGCCGCGATCAACGGCGCGAAGGATATTTCCGCCTACGGCGGCTGGCGGGCGTTCATGGCGGAGAAGGCGAAAATATAGCCGCAGCGGAGATGCGCTCCCTCGCCCCGCTCTTGCGGGGAGAGGGGCATCCCACCGCCAGGCGGTGCGAGTTGAGAGACCTACACCGACACCGCGTAGGTCTCGTATTCGCCACGCACCTGTTCGATATGGGCGCGCATTGCGGCGGCGGCACCTGGCTTGTCGCCGCGCATGATGGCGACGACGACGCGGTCGTGCTCGGCATGCGATTTTGCCAGCCGCCCGAGGTTGCGGAACTGGGCGCGGCGGAACGGCTGCACGCGCACGCGCGTCGCCAGGGTGATCTCGGCGATATAGGCGTTCTGCGATCCGGCGTAGATCGCGTTGTGGAAGCGTTCATTGACCTCGTGGAAGCGCTCGGGATTGCCGGTGTAGCTCAAGACCCGCAGCTCCTCGTGGACCGCTTCCAGCGCGCGGCGCTCCGCCGGCGTCATCCGCTCGGCGGCAAGGCCGGCGCACATCGCCTCCAGTTCGGCCATCGCCTCGAACATGCCGGTGAGCCGTTCAAGGGACGGCCGCGCCACCACCGCGCCGCGATGGGCGCGGGCATCGATCAGGCCGCTGGCGGCAAGCTGCCGCAGCGCCTCGCGCACCGGCGTGCGGGAGACGTTGAACCGGCGCGCGAGGTCGGTCTCGTCGAGCCCGGCGCCCGGCGGCAGCGTGCCGCGCACGATCTCGTCGGCGAGTTGCAGCCGCAGCTCTTCGGCGCGGGTGATCTTGTCGGTCAGCGACGACGGGCGATCGACGCGACGCACGGCCGCGTCGGGCTCGGCGCCCGGCGGCATCCGCGTCGGAAGATCGTCCAGGCTCATGCCTCAAGCGCCCTTTCAAGCAGTCCAGTTCAAACGCCCTTGTTCAAGTGCCCTTGGGCTCGTCGATGACGCTGACATGGGCAGCCACGATTCTCCAGCCCTCGGGGAAGCGAATCCACGTCTGCATCTGCCGCCCCACCCTACCCGGTGTGCTGTCCCGGTAAAACAGCGTCGAGGCGATCGCGGTGTCGCGGCCATAGGTCGTGATCACGGTGCGCTCGATCTTGCGCATCAGGCCGACCGGCGAGCGCCCGGCACGAAACGCCATGATCTCGGCGTAGCCATAAAGGTTCTCGCCGATGCCGTAACGCAGCGTGCGGCTGTCGTTGCGAAACAGCTCGTCGAGCACCGCGACATCGTTCGAGATCAGCGCCTTCTCGTAGCGCTGGAACTGCGCGGTGACCTCGGCGACCACGTCGGGAAGATCGATATCCATATCAGAGCCCTCTCGGTGCGGGTGCCGCAGCAACGCCCATCTGTTCCAGCGCGTAGGCGACCCGCAGCGCGATATCCTCGCGCCACGGCGCTGCGATGATCTGCACGCCGATCGGCATCGGTTCAAGCGGCACCGGCACAGCCACGACCGGCAGGCCGATGAAGGAGATCGGCTGGGTGTGGATGCCGATATTGGCCCGCACCGGCAGCTCGACGCCATCGAGCGTGAAATTGACCTGACCGATCTTCGGCGCGGTGCACGGCGTTGCCGGCGCCAGGATCACGTCGACCGACTGGAACAGCTCCGCTGCCTTGGCGCGGAACCAGCGGCGGAATTTCTGCGCTTTGTCGACATAGACGGCCGGAACCATCGCGCCCGCGATGAAGCGGTCGCGAACCGCCGGATCGAAATCGTTGGGACGCTTGCGCAGCCGATCGAGGTGCAGTGCGGCGCCTTCGGTCGTGGTGATGATAAAGGCCGCGGCGCGGGCGCGCGCCGCCTCCGGCAGCTCCACTGTCTGCGTGGCACCGAGCGCCTTCGCCACGCGTGCGACCGCTTCAGTCGCCTCCGGAAACACGTTCTGCTGGAAATAGCCGCCGGCGATCGCAACGCGCAGCCGGCCGACGTCATTGGCAAGCAGCGGCACGGTCGGCTCAACCGATCCCACGATGCAGGCCGGATCATCGGCATCAGGCCCCTGCATCGCGTCATAGGCGAGCGCGAGATCCTTCACGCTGCGCGCCAGCGGACCGAGATGGTCGAGGCTCGCGACGAACGGATAGGACCGCGCGCGCGACAACCTGCCATAGGTCGGCTTCAGGCCAAAGGTGCCGCAGAACGACGACGGCACACGAATCGAGCCGTTGGTATCGGAGCCGAGCGCAATCGGCACCAGCGCGCCGCCGACGGCGCTGCCCGAGCCGCCCGAGGAGCCGCCGGTCATCCGCGTCGGGTCATGCGGATTGCGCGACGGGCCGTCATGCACGTTCTCGCCGGTGAAGTCGTAGGCGTATTCGCCCATGTTGAGCGCGCCGACCAGCACGGCGCCGGCGGCTTCCATCCGCTCGATCAACGCGGCATCGCGCGGCGACGGCGGCAGGTCGCGGTTGATCTTCGAGCCGGCGCGGGTCGAGAGCCCCTGCACGTCGAACAGGTTCTTCACCGCGAAGGGAACGCCGGCGAGCGGGCCGACCGACTGGCCCGCCGCGATCGCGGCATCGATTGCCCTGGCCCTGGCGCGTGCACGATCGGCGGTGACGTCAGTGAAGGAGTTGAGCACCTTGTCATGCGCCGCGATGCGCGCGAGCGCAGCTTCGGTCGCGGCGAGAGCCGTCATCTTGCGGCTTGATACGGCCTGCGCGATTTCGGCGGCCGACATGGAAGCAGGAGTTTCGGACATCGCGGTCTCAGGTCGAATAGATCGCGGCGGACACGATCTCGTCCGGCAGCGGGAAGTCATCGACCAGCCGCGCCAACCGCAGCGAGACCTCGAGATTGGCGCGCACCGCGGGACGCCAGGCGTCTTCCAGCGGCAACGCCATCGCGCTGGCGACGGCGTTCATGTAGTCGTCGAGATGGTCGGCCATTTCGCTCCCAATAAGTTTCTCAAGCAACCGGCAACGGCGGATGCGGGATCGCCGTCAGCAGCTCCCTTGTATAGGCATCCTGCGGATTGCCCAAGACTTGTTCGGACGCGCCCTGCTCGACGATGCGGCCGATGCGCATCACGATGACGCGATCACACAGCAGGCGCACCACATTGAGGTCGTGCGACACGAACAGATAGCTCATGCCCATCGACTGCTTGAGGTCCTGCAGCAGGTTGAGCACCACCGCCTGCACCGAAACATCAAGTGCCGCGGTCGGCTCGTCCAGGATGACGAGCTTCGGGTGCAGCGCGATCGCGCGCGCGATGCCGACGCGGGCCTTCTGGCCGCCGGAAAGCTGGTGCGGAAAGCGGTCCAGAAGATTGACCGGCAGGCCGACCAGCCGCGCGAGCTCCTCGCAGTGGTCGCGGAGCGCGTCGCGCCCCCTGATGTCGCCCAGCTGCATGATCGGGTCCGCGATGGCGCGCGCCGCGGTGAAGCGCGGGTTGAGGCTGTCGGTCGGATCCTGAAACACCATCTGGATCTGGCTGCGCCGCGGCAGCCGCGCGAAGGACTGCGGCATGATGCCACCGATGTCCTCGCCGTCGAACATGATGCGGCCGGAGGTCTGATCCAGCAGCCGCATCACCATCATCGACGTCGTCGACTTGCCGCAGCCGGACTCGCCGACCAGCCCGACGCTCTCGCCGTGATCAATCGAGAAGCTGATGCCGTCGACGGCGCGGAAGATCTCCTCCTCGACCGGCGGCTTGCGACCGAACAGTTTTGCCAGCACCGAGCCCGCGCCCTGGCGGGGATATTCCTTGACGAGTTTTTCGACTGACAGGAGGGGCTGCTTCTGCTCCCTCTCCCCGTTCTTTACGGGGAGAGGGTTGGGGTGAGGGGCTATATCCGCGAGCACAGTATTCGGAGAGTCCCCCTCACCCGCCACGCTCTGGCGCGCAAGTGCGCTGCCGAGCGTGTCGGCCTCTCCCCGCACGCGGCAGGGCTATCGCATATGGCTGAGGGCTGCCATGAGGAAGGCATTGTCCCAGCCGGCGCGCTTAATTTTGCGCCGCAGGGAGGCTGGATCCGGGTGAGTTCGCAGGATGTTGAGGGCGAGCCTGCGCAGAATGGCAAGGTTCTCGGGCGCATGGTCGCAGCGTGAGCGGTTGCTATCCTCGGCAAAATGGACGTCGAGCACCCAATGGAGTTGGTTCTCGATGCCCCAATGGCTGCGAGTGACGTGGAGCAGCCGCTTGGGAGCGATGTATTTGGACAGGAGATAGTGACGCACGACAGGCGCATCGGCGCGCTGCTTCCGCAGGCGTCTGCGCGAGGTGATGCGCCCTATCGCGGCGGCCCCTGGGAAGCCATAGAGGTCCGCCAAACTGGTATTGCGCATGACTGTGGCACGTCGCACTTCGCGTCGATCGTGGGTGGAAGGGTCGATCTGCTCGGCTGTGCTGCGCTTGCCCGATCGCGCAAATTGTTGGGTCACCGCGGTGAACAAGCGCCCGCGGTTGGCCTTGATCGCCAGAACATAGTCGCCGCCGCGCTCGCGCACCGTAGCCGCAAAGGCGCGGGTACAATGCAGCGCATCGGCGGTAACGATGCAGCCTTCCAGCGACAGAAGGTCCAGTACCTCCAGAGCGCCCGCCGTCTCGTTGCGACCAGATGCCTTTTGCTGAGCCAAGGCCATGCGGGCATCCACCGCAAAGACGTTGACCATGTGCAGCGGGGTGGCCTTGCCGCCGCGTTCGTAGGCCCCGCGCAGGGCCTTGCCGTCAACCGCCACGACCCCAGTCAGCTTGATGCGGTTGGCCTTGGCAAAGGCCGCCATGAAGCGACGAAATGCGCACTCAAAGGCCTGCGGTTTGAGCAGGCGGAACACCCGACTGAATGTATCGTGGCTTGGGATGCCATGCTCCAGGCGAAGAAAGAGCCGCAACAGCTCCTCCTTCGACTGCCCGAAGTCCGCCATGTCCGAGCACGACTCCGCCCCGCACAGCATCGCCGCCAGTGCGATGAACAGCACTTCCAACAGATCGTGCCTGGCATTGTCCGCGCGCGGGTCCGGCAACCGCCGAAAGGCCGTCTTGAACTTCTTCATCCGACCCCCTCCTTAATCCGGGAGTCGTCTTCAGAATCGGTGTTGCCTTACAATGCAATAGCCAGCGAAACCCCATATGCGATTCCCCTGCCGCACGCGGGGAGAGGCAAGGGAGCCCTCTTCCGGCAACAAATCCCGCAGCGACACGCCGACCCGCGGCGTCGCGCGCATCAGCTTCTTCGTGTAGTCGTGCTGTGGCGACGCGAAAATGTCGGCCGACTTCGCGGTCTCGACCACGCGCCCCTTCTCCATCACCACGACGCGGTCGCAATAAGCGGCGGCGAGGCCGAGATCATGCGTGATGAGGATGGTCGACATCGACCGGCGCCGGGTCAGCTCGACGATCAAATCCATCACCGCCTTCTGGGTGGTGACGTCGAGGCCGGTGGTCGGCTCGTCGGCGATCAGAAGCTGCGGGTTGCAGGCGAGTGCCAGCGCGATGACGACGCGCTGGCACATGCCGCCTGAGAGTTCGAACGGATAGGCGTGATAGCGCTCGCGCGGGCGCGCGATCTTGACCTGCTCCAGCGCCTCGATCGCCTTCTCGCCGCGATCGGTGACCTGCGCCTGTTGGATATGCTGGCGCAGCACATCCTCGATCTGATGCCCGACCTTGCGGATCGGATTGAGGGCGGCGCGCGGATTCTGGAAGATCATCGAGACTTCGCGGCCGCGCAGATCGCGCATCTGGCTCTCGCTCGCCGCCTTGACGTCGATGCCGGAAAACATCACCGAGCCGTCGGCGATCCGGCCGGCCCGATCGAGGATACGCATCACCGCGTACGAAGTCACCGACTTGCCGGAGCCGGACTCGCCGACGATGCCGACGGTCTCGCCCTTGCCGACCGAGATGTTGACGTGCTGCACCGCCTTGACGATGCCGCGACGGGTGGTGAACTCGACCGTGAGGTCGCTGACGTCGAGCAGCGGCTGGGCGGTCATGCGCGCCTCCCCCCATGCGATGCGTCATCCAAAAATCCGCAAAACAACCCCATGCAAAGTAGCGGAGAGGTAGCGCGACACCGTGCCGAGACAGTCATCAGGTCCTCCGCTGCGGGTCGACGATGTCGCGCAGGCCGTCGCCGAGCAGGTTGAAGCAGAACACCGCGATCATCAGCGCAAGGCCCGGGAACAGCGCGATCCACCACTCGCCCGACACCATGAAGCCGGCGCCCTGGGCAACCATGATGCCCCACTCCGCGGTCGGTGGCCGGACACCGAGGCCGATGAAGGACAGGCCCGCGGCGTTGAGGATGGCATAGCCCATGGTCAGCGACATCTGCACGATCATGATCGGCATGATGTTCGGCAAGATGTGCCCGAGCAGGATGCGGTATTCGCCATTGCCGGAGAGCCGCGCCGCCTGCACGAAGCCGGCGTTGCGGCGGACATTGGCCTCGGCGCGCGCGACGCGGGCATAGAGCGGGAAGTTCACGATCGCGGTCGCGATGATGATGTTTTGCACGGTGTTGCCGAGCGCCGCGACGATGCCCATCGCCAGCACGAACAGCGGAAACGCCATGATGGTATCGGCGATGCGGCCGACGATGCGGTCGGTCCAGCCGCCGAAATAGCCGGCGGCGATGCCGGCGAGCCCGCCCATCAGGAACACCAGCACGACCGAAGCCACCGCGATGAAGGTGTCGAGCCGTGTCGCGACAATGACGCGGCTGAAGATGTCGCGGCCGAGCTGATCGGTGCCGAACCAGTGTGCGGCGGACGGCGGCTTCAATGCCGCCGCGGTGTCCGAGGCGAGCGGATCGTACGGCACCACGTAGGGCCCGAACAGCGCGGCAAACAGGATCACGATCAGCAGCGCGAAGGCAAAGCCGGTGACCTTGTTCTCGCTGAGCACGTAACGGGTTTGCTCAATGACCGCGGCGAGACCCGAGGTGCGTGCGGGACCGACCGGCTCAACAGTGGGGGCTACGCTGCTCATCTGTCCTCCCTACCCTTCGAGCCTGACGCGTGGATCGATCACGCCATAGAGGATGTCGATCAGGAGATTGAGCAGCACGTACATGACCGCCATGGTCAGCACGAAACCCTGCACCGGCGCGAAGTCGGACGCGATCAGCGCCTCGACCGCGTAGGAGCCGATGCCGGGCCAGGCGAACACCTTCTCGACCAGCACGTTGGCGCCGAGCAGGAAGGAGAACACCATGCTGAGCGTGGTGATGACCGGCAGCATCGCGTTACGGAAGGCATAGGTGACGATCACCTTGCCGGGCGACAGGCCGCTGGCGCGCGCGGTGCGGACGAAATCGGAGGCCAGCACCGCCAGCATCGAGGCGCGCGTCATGCGCGCGATCGGCGCCAGCGAGAAGATCGCGAGCGTCACCGCCGGCAGGATCAGCTGGCTCAGCGCCGAGCGGAACGCCTCGAAGTCGCGCGCGATCAGCGTGTCGATGAGATAGAAGCCGGTGACCGTCGGCGGTGCGCTATAGAACACATCGAGCCGGCCGAGCGGCGCCGGCGCCCAGCCAAGCCGGAAATAGAACACGTAGACCAGCACGAGCCCGGTGAAGAACACCGGCAACGAGACGCCGGCCGTCGTGGTGATGCGGCAGAGATGGTCGATCCAGGAGCCCGGCCGCGTCGCCGCCAGCACGCCGAGCGGGATCGCGATCACGATCGAGACGACGAGGCCAAGCAGAGTGAGCTCGGCCGATGCCGGCAGGCGATTGCGCAGTTCGGCGGCGACCGGCTGCCCGGTGGTCAGCGAGGTGCCGAGATCGCCATGGGCGAGATCGTTGCTGTAGCGGACGAACTGCTCGATCAGCGGCTTGTCGAAGCCGAGCTTCTTCCTGATCTGGTCGACCGCCTCCTTGGTTGCCGCAGGCCCTGCAAAATACGCCGCGGGATCGCCCGGCAGCGCGCGCGTCAAGAGGAACGTCACGATCACAACCCCGATCAGGGACGGGATCGCGAACAGCAGCCGCTTGCCGATCAGGGTCAGCATGGGCCGCTCCTGACGTGAGCGAAAGCCGCAACGGGACTGGCAGGGCTCCCTCTCCCCTTGCGGGAGAGGGTTGGGGAGAGGGGTGCTGCTTGCTCCATTGCGAGATGGAATCGAGCTTGCGCTGAGCCGCCTGCGACGTGGCGAAATCGGTTGGCGCGATCTCGCTTGGTTTCGTCCTTACGAATATGTGGCTTACCCCTCTCCCCAACCCTCCCCCGCAAGGGGGGAGGGAGCCAGAGAGACGTGCTCACCTCACCTGCATACGCCGATACACCGCCAATCATCTCCATACAGCCTCACCCCTTCGCCATGGCGCGGTAGTCGAGGCGGCGGTGGAACCAGTATTGGTAGCCCGAGATGTTCTTCTGCATCGCGACGTTGACGAAGGGCTGATAGAGCGGGATGCGCGGGATGTCCGCGTAGGCGAGATCGACGAAGCCCTTGACGTCGGAATCGTAGGCCGCGGTGTCGCCGGCTGCGGCAGCGGTGCGCGCGCCGTCGATGAGCCTGTCCATCTCCGGCGACTTGTAGCTCATGGTGTTGAAGACGGAATTGTTGCCGTGATAGCACCAGTAGAAGAAGTACTCGGGGTAATCGAGCCAGCCCGAGAACACGTTGGTGAACAGCGGCATTTCTTTCTTGTTCAGCTCGGTGCGCCAGTTGGCGCCGGGCACCTTGTTGATCGTGGCCTTGATGCCGAGCTGCGCCAGACTCTCCTGCACCAGCACGCAGAGCGGCTCATTGACGCCAGCAAAATTCAGGTCGAACGAGATCGTGGTCTCGAAGCCGTTGGCGTAGCCGGCCTCGGCGAGCAGCGCCTTGGCTTTCTCCATGTCGGTGTCGTATTTCGTCGGCTGCGGCCAGGCGACCTCGGTCGGCTTGTCCTTTGCTGCGCCGAACATCGGGTTGGCGAGGCCGAACAGCACCGCATCCATGATCTTCTGATACGGCATCGCGTAGGCCATCGCCTGCCGCACCTTGGGATTGTCGAACGGCGGCTTGGTCACGTTCATGCCGATATACTGGATGCCGTTGGAGAACGGCAGCGAGACCACGTTGAGCTTGCCATTCGCCTTCATCTCCTGGAAGTCCTTGAACGGCAGTTCGTAGGAGATATCGGCATCGCCGCGCTCGAGCAGCGCACGGCGGTTGCCGGCCTGCGGCACCATCCGCCAGATCACGCGCTTGATCTTCGGCAACGGACCGCAGACCCAATCGTCGTTGCGCTCCATGACCACTTCGGTACCGGCGGTCCATTTGGTCACCTTGTAGGCGCCGGAGCCGGCGGTCTGCTGCTTGGTGAATTCGAGACCCCAGGGATCCTTTTCACTGGCGTTCTTCTTGACGAGCTCGGAATTGACGACGCAGGGCACGATCACCGCGAGATCGGGGATCGTGAGCTTGTCCTTCCTGAGGAAGTCGACGCGCACCGTCATATCGTCGACGACGACGAACTGCTCGGGCTTGGTCAGCGAGCCTGCACTCATCTGGAAGGTCGGGAAGCCGCCGACCGAGACGGCGCGGTCGAGCGACCATTTGACGTCCTTCGCCGTGACCGGCGTGCCGTCATGGAATTTGGCGTTCTTGCGCAGCTTGAAGGTGACCGACATGTCGTCGATCTTCATGTCCTCGGCGAGCTCACCCTTGAACTTGTCGCGGTCGTAATAGGGCACGCCACCCGGACCGCTTTTCATCTCGTGACTGATCAGCCGGTCGTAGCAATTCCACGACACCTCATAGCCGGGCACGTTGGTGCCGATGCCGTGGATATCGAGGTTGTTGGGACCGCCCTCGGAGACGATCAGCAGCGTTTCGGAACGGGCGTCGGCCTTGGCCGGCGACTAGATCGCGGGCGCGGTCGGCGCCAGCGCACCCGCTGCCAATCCGGACACCGATTTGAGGAAATCGCGACGTTTCATGTGATGCTCCAAATGTCTTTTTGGAAAATAGCTTTGGAACAGGGATCGCAAGGTTTGTGCAACCCTTAACGGAATCTTATTCCGAATTAAGCAATTGAAATTCAAGGCAAAACATTGCATTGGCAGCAAAGTCCGGCCAAGCACGTTGCATACAAAGGCAGACAGTTTGCCCAATATGAGTGCAAACGACAGGTGCTGCTCGCCTTTTCGTGCAACCAGCGACCAGGCGTCACTAGCTGGGACGCGGACTCATTAGGGCGCAGCCACAGGCGGTGCGAGCGCTAGCTGTCAGTGGCGTGGCGGTTAGGTGGGGCCATCCCGTTTCACCTGTGAACGCTTGCAGGCGAACCTTCCCTCGCCCTCCAGTGGCGTCAGTCATGCCGAGCTGGGGAGCCGCTCTCCGCCAGGCGATCCAGCCAACTACTATCGATAGTGCCGCTACGACAAGCGGCGCCACCCCGTGCCCGTATTCGCCGTGGAGTGTGACGGTCGCGAGCGCCGCCAACATCACGGCGCAGCCGAGCGCCGAGCCCCACAGCCGCGTCCGTGCCCGCGCCAGCAGAACGGCGGTCGTGAGTTCCAGCGATCCGGTTACGAAATGGAACCAGTACGGGTATCCCCACCGCAGATATTCTTCGTAGATAGACCCAGGGGCGAAGAAGTTGCTGAGCGATCCCACAACGAAGAAAGCTGCAAGCGCCAAGGCCGAGACTAGGCGCCAGGAAATCTTTGACATTTGTCCATCCTTTTCTGATTAGGGCGTCGCGGAGAGACGGCCGGCCGCGACGCATTCATTCCGAAGGAGATGCGAATTTCCGGAACAGGTCCGAAAGTCGCATCTCATCGCTGATCCGCGGACCTAAGCCGTGGCGGCCTTCTGGGCCGCTGCGAAGACATCGCGGGGAAGCGTTGTGCCGGCGACGCGCTCCGTGCCCGCTACGCCGACGTCCATCCAGCCCGCGTTGACGGCGTCGAACATCGCTTCAGCCGGTCCGGTTTGGCCCTTCGGGATGCCGAACTGCTCGAATGCTGCCGGCCACTCCGCCCGCGGGACAGCGAAGGCGTGGACTTCGCGCTGCATGACATCGCCCAGTTGCGCTGCGACTTCATCCGCGCTGACCATCGAACCAAGTTCGATGGCGCGATGCTCCGACCACGCCGGCCCGGTCAGCAGCGTCGCCACCTCGGCACCGATGTCGTTCGTCGCGACCATGGTCGATTTCCGGTTGGTCGGGTTGTAGTAGACGGGGAGCGTGCCGCCCTTGGCGACGTGCAGGCCGTAAAGGAAGTTCTCGAAAAACCCGCCGGCGCGCACGAAGGCGGTCGGCGATGTCAGTTTGCGAAAGCCTTGCTCCAGCAACGACAGGGCCGTGATCATCCCCAGCCCGCTGGTTCTGTTCGCCCCCATTGACGAGAGCCCGACGACTCGCGGCGGCGGGGCCTTGGTCAGCGCCTCGACATAGTTCGCGATGACGCCCTTGGCTTCCTTGAAGTCCGGCGAGGGGGCCCAGACGGCCGGCAACATTACAAACGCGCCGTCGACGCCCTTGAGCGCCCGCTCGATGGCGGCCGTGTCGTTCCAGTCGCCGTCCACCAGTTCCACGCCCTGGTCCGTCCAGCTTGCCGCCTTCCCGCGGTCGCGAACCAGCGCGCGTACTTTCTTACCTTGCGCCAATAGATGCCTGGCCGTTGCGCCGCCGACTTTTCCTGTAATTCCAGTGACTAGAAACATGCGTATTCTCCGGGTGCTCAATGGCCTATATTCTAGGGTAGGTCTCACATAGAGACCGCAGACCTGCACCGTAAGGAAGCAGTTTTTTGTAACCAGGAGAGAAAAAGGGGACCGGCATGAGCGACGCATTGAGCGCGATCGAGCGATTCAGCCGATATCAATCGGACGACGCCCAGTCAGTAGAGCCCGTGCATTGCCCGGTGCGCGACGTGCTCGACTGCATCGGCGACAAGTGGAGCATACTCATGATCATGACCCTCGCGACGCGACCGCAGCGCTTCGGCGAGCTTCGCCGAGCCATCCGCGACATCTCGAAGCGCATGCTCACACAGACGCTGCGCGACTTGGAGCGCGACGGACTTATCACCCGCCATGTCTTTCCGACCAAGCCGCCGGGCGTTGAATATCGCCTTTCCCCGCTAGGCCAATCCCTGCTGGACCCGATGGCGAGCCTCATCGATTGGGCCGACCGTCGCTATTCGGATATCCATGCTGCGCGCGTCCGCTTTGACGAAGCCCCCTGTGATGTCCCGCGTTAGTGATGTGAAACAGAAGTTCACATCATCGCGTGTGTGAGGTTTGGCGGCGTGCTTCCGATGCAGATAACAGCAGCCGGTTCGTTAGCTGTTGCCGAGAATGGATGTCGGCATTCGTTACGGTGATGGCCGCTGGCGGAACCTCAAGTCTACCCTCCTGCTGCACGACGAGTCAGAACTGACGGCGATCCCGGAATTGCGGCGTTCAATAATAGTCCGGCCAGATCAACTGCTGAAGCTGCACGAAATCGTCGACCCGATTCGGCCACCCCTCGATGCAGATGTGCCGGAGCGGATCGCTGGCCCAGTGCAGCATCAGCAGCGCCATCAGCCGCCGCTTCAGCGCGAATGTCACGTCCGCACGCGCGATGCCAAAGCCGTCGAACAGGCTGCGCACAAGCCGCGGATGGCCGGCGGCCATGAAGGCGCTGGGACCGAGCAGATCGTACTCGCCCCACCCGGTCCGGACATCGCCGAAGTCGAACAGGCCGGCGACGTGCCAGCCGTCGGCCCGGCGCTCCAGCAGGAAATTCTCCGGGATGTACTCGCCGGTCAGGATCACCGGCGGCGCCTCCATCGGGATCAGTTCGGCGGCGTCCCGCAGCAAATCGTCGAGCCCGGCGAGGAATTTCGCCGGCAGGCCGAGCCGCTCGTGCCGCGCCCGGCACTGCGCGATCTGCCCGCGCATGAAGGCCTCCCAGCGCGGCTCGATCGCAAGCAGGCGGCCGGGCGGCACGCGCTGTACTTCGGCAATCACGGCGCCGATCTCGGCGAGCACGCGCTCCCGCTCGGCCTCCGACAGCGACGGCCACACCTCCGAGCCGACGGTGCCGGACAGGCGGGTGATGACGAGATACGGCCAGCCGTCACGCTCGCCCTCCGCGACCAGGTCGGGAATCGGAAAGCCGAGCCGTCCGCGCAATTCCGCCAACGCGCCGCGTTCGGAGACGAATTGCGGGCGCAGAAACGGTGGAAACAGTTTCAGGATCAGTTCACCGTCGAGCCCGATAACGAGATTGGTGCCGGTCGAGAACACATGCGGGGTAGCGCACGACAGCCCATGGCCGTCGGCAATATCGCGCGCGACCGGCAGCCAGCGCGACGTGTCGCTGCGCCAGGCGCGGTAGGTGTCGTAGGTGGTCAGGGATGGAAGGGATATCATTTCAAGGAATCTCGTAGCCCAATCTCTCCCCGTCATCCTGAGGTGCGAGCGGAGCGAGCCTCGAAGGATGCACGGCCCGACGGTGGCCGTCGATCCTTCGAGACGCCGCTTCGCGGCTCCTCAGGATGACGGAGAAGCAGTTAGCAGCCTGGCTGCACGATCACCGGTCCGGATTGGCGCGCTCGAACTGGCGCAGCAGGCGGTTGCCGCGTTCGACGGCGTTGTCCATCGCGGCCTGCGCCGTACGCTTGCCGGCGAACACCTGCTCGAGCTCCTCCTCGATCACATCGCGGATCAGGACGAACGAGCCGAGGCGGATGCCCTTCGAGTTGTCGGTCGGCGGCTTCAACGTGACCTCCTCGATCGACATCGAGGCGCCGGGATTGCGATCATAGAAGCCCTGCGTGCGGGTGAGATCGAACGCGGCGCGGGTGATCGGCAAGTAACCCGTGTTCTGGTGCCAGGCCGCCTGGACTTCCGGCCGCGACAGATAGGCGAAGAACTTCGCCACTCCGGCATATTCGGCGCGCGGCCGGTCGCGCAGCACCCACAGCGTCGCGCCGCCGATGATCGAGTTTTGCGGCGCGCCCTGCACGTCGGGATCGTACGGCATCATGCCGTAGCCGACCTCGAATTTCGAGTTGGCCCTGATGTCGGCGCGGGTGCCGGACGAGCCGATGAAGATGCCGCACTCGCCCTTCTGGAAGCGCGGCTCGGCCAACTGCCCGCGGCCGCTATAGTCGAAGGTCTTGTCGGCCTGCCACTGCGCGAGCTGCGCGATATGGCGCACCAGCAGCGGGTTGTTGAAGATCAACTGCGCGTCGAGCCCGGAGAATCCGTTGGCCTTGGTCGCGATCGGCAGATTGTGGAAGGCGGAGAAATTCTCGACGTTGATCCAGGACGGCCACGACGTGGTCACCCCGCACATTGCGCCCGCGGCGCGCAGCCGCTTGGCCGCGATGCCGAGCTCCGGCCAGGTCCTCGGAGGCTGGCTCGAATCCAGCCCGGCCGAACGGAACATATCCTTGTTGTAGTAGAGGATCGGCGTCGAGGCGTTGAACGGGAACGACAGCATGTTGCCATCGACATCGGCATAGTAGCCGGCCACCGCGGGCAGATAGGCCGATGGCGCGAACGCCTCCGATTGATAGCGCATCAGCTCGAACACCGGATAGATCGCGCCGCGCGCCGCCATCATGGTTGCGGTGGCGATCTCGTTGACCTGAACGATCGCCGGCTGGCTGCGCGAGCGGAAGGCGAAGATCGCCGCGGTGACGGTTTCGGTGTAGTTGCCCTTGTAGACGGGCACGATCCGGTAGTCGGACTGCGAGGTGTTGAAATCGGCGGCGAGCTTCTCGAGCTGCTTGCCGAGCTCACCCGACATCGCGTGCCACCACATGATCTCGGTCGCAGCTTGCGCGGGCGATACAAGCAGAAGGGCCGCCACGGTGAGTTGCAGGAGTTTGAAAGCGAACTTCACGACGAGCTGTTCCTCGATGCCAGCGCGCAGTCATAAGGCGCCACAACCCCGGATTCAATCGACACCGCAGGTTGAACCGCGGATTTAACGTTTGGCCGATGGGCGAACCACCGACGTTCTGCTAGAAAGCATTGAACCTTTTTCTCCCGCCCTGGACACAAATCACAAGGGGAATTGTAGCCTGTGTACCGCCGCGCCGGCCTTTCGCGGACAATGATGCTTGCCGTCGCGCTGTTATGGACAGCGGTTTCGGCGAGCCTTTCTGCGCGCGAATTCCGCACTGCCGATACCCAGAATGAGGACTATCCGACCGTTCAGGCACTGAATTACATGGACCGCCTGATCGCCGAGCGGACCTCCGGCCGGCACCGCATCGTGGTCTTCCATTCCCGCCAGCTCGGCGAGGAAAAGGAGACGCTGGAACAGACCCGGGCCGGCGCCATCGATCTGAACCGGACCAACGTCGCGCTGATCGGAACCATGGTGCCATCGGTCAACGTGCTGGCGATGCCGTTCCTGTTTCGGTCGCTTGAGCACCTGCAACATGTGCTGGACGGACCGATCGGGACCGAGATCCTGAACAGTTTCGAAGCCCATGGCTTCGTCGGATAGACCTTCTACGATTCCGGCGCCCGCTCGATCTACAACAGCGTCCGCCCGGTGCGCTCGCTCGACGACCTCAAGGGGCTGCGGCTGCGCGTGCAGCAATCCGAACAGATGTCGGACATGATCCGCGCGCTCGGCGCCCAGCCTGTCGAAATGCCCTACGGCCAGGTGCTGACCGGGCTCGCCAACCGGCTGATCGATGGCGCGGAGAACAACTGGCCGTCCTTCGTCACCACCGGCCACTACAAATACGCCGGCTACTACACCTTGACCCGGCACACCATGAGCCCGGAAGTGCTGGTGATGTCGCGCAAGGCCTGGGCCAGCCTCTCGCCGGACGAGCAGACCATCTTCCGCGATGCCGCGCAGCGCTCCAGCATCTATATGCGCGACAAGTGGCGGGAGCTCGAGGAGCGCTCGCGCAAGCAGGCGGAACTCGCGGGCGTCAAGGTCGTGACCGACTTCGACCGCAAGCCGTTCGAGGCGGCGATGGCCGGTATCTATGCCAGGGCCGAGCGCGATCCCGCTCTATCAGCGCTGATCGAACGCATCCGCAACATGGAGTAACCGGATCTTGGCTGCACCCAAACAGGACAGGAAGACACGGCGGCCGGCGGCCTTTGGGCCGCAGGGCCGTTTCCGTATCGTCCAGTTGCTGCGTGCGGTGCCGATCCGCTGGCGCATTCTTTCGATCGCGCTGCTCAACTCCGCGGTCGTGATCGTGCTCGCGGTGCTGATCTGGAACGGTTCGAAGGTGCTCGGCTCCGCCTGGGAAGATGTCCGCCAGCTGCGGGAATCCGACAAGATCCTGGCCAAGCTCGAAAGCGAGACAAGCCGGCTGCAGAACCTGATCCACCGCTACATCAACCAGCCGAGCCCGGACCTGTTCGCGGAAATCCTGCTGCTGCGCGAGGCCGTGCTCGGCACGCTGACGAACCGGGCCTCGACCGACCCGATGCTGTCGGGCTCGGTCGAGCAGCTGGAACGCGTCACCAGCCGCCTCCTCGACGGCTTCGGTGAATTGCGCACCTTGCAGACCAAGATCTCCAAGACCTATGACGAACAGGTGCTGACGCCGACCAAGGACATGGCCGGGCTCTATTCGATCATCGAGGGCGCGACCGGGCATCGCGATGCGCTGATCTGGCCCGCACTCGGCAAGTCGCGCGAGGCGTTCACCTCGCTGCTGGTCGCCGCCAACGCCTACTATCTCTCGCTCGCCTCGTCGTCGGCCGAGGAGGCCCGCCGCAACATCGATACGATCGAGAAGACGATCCCGGTCATGACCGATATGGCCGAGAATGATTTGCAGCGCATGGCGCTGGCGCGGCTCAAGGTCAAGACCGCCGAGCTGCGCGACGGGCTCGGCAAGCTCAGCGAACAACTCACCAACCGCACCGACCTGTTGCGCAACTCGATCGACGCCAGCCAGGCCGACGCGATCGGCGCGATCGACGATCTCTCGGTGAAGATGCGCCAGCGCGAGCAGAAGGCGCAGGAGACGTTCGACAGGACGCTGTCCTCGATTTCGCGCCGGGTGCTGTCGATTGCCGTGGTCTTCCTCGGCGTCATCATGTCGGCCGGCGTCATGATCGCACTGTCGATCCGGCTGCCGCTCGCGCAGATCATGGCCGCGATGCGCACGATCACCTCGGGCGATCTCGACCGGCCGGTGCAGGGCACCTCGGCCAGGGACGAGGTCGGCGCCATGGCGCGCGCGGTCGAGGTGTTCCGCGAAAACGCGATCGCCAAGCGCAAGACCGAGGACGAGCTGCGGACCTCCAAGGAGAAGGCCGAAAGCGCGCTGCTCGAGCTCAATGCCGCGCAGCAGAACCTGATCGATGCCGAGCGGCTCGCCGCGCTCGGCGGCCTCGTGGCCGGCGTCGCCCACGAGGTCAACAACCCGATCGGCATCAGCCTGACGGTGGCCTCGAGCTTTGCCCGCCGCGCCGAGATGTTCGACAACGACCTGAAGACCGAGCCGCTGCGCCGCTCCAAGCTCGATGACTTCGTGCGCGCCTCGCGCGACGCTTCGCAGCAGCTGGTCTCCAACCTGCAGCGCGCCGGCGAACTGATCCAGTCGTTCAAGCAGGTCGCCGTCGACCGCTCGCATGCCGAACGACGCCAGTTCAGCCTGGGCGAATCGACCGACCAGATCGTGGCGAGCCTGCGGCCGGTCCTGAAGAAGGCCGCCATCGCGCTGTCCGTCGACGTGCCCGAGGGGCTCCTGATCGACGGCTATCCGGGCGCCTATGGGCAGATTTTAACCAATCTTTTCCTCAACGCCGTCAATCATGCCTTCGCCGACGGCCGCTCCGGCAACATCACGATCTCGGCCCGCGGCCGCGGCGCCGATGATGTCGAAATCATCTTCGCGGATAACGGGGCTGGCATGACGCCGGACGTGCAGCGGCAGGCGTTCGACCCCTTCTTTACGACGCGCCGCAACGAAGGTGGTACGGGTCTCGGCCTCCATATCGTCTATAACCTGGTCACCCAGCAGCTCGGCGGACGCATGATGCTGGAGTCAAGGGTAGGACAAGGCACCACTTTTCGCATTATCATGCCCAGGATCGCCAAGGGCCAGCCCACGATCACTGACGCAGCAGCTGACGGAACCAGTCAATGGCCGAACAGGACGATGTCCTCCAACTGATCGACGATACCGAGAGCCCCCCGGAGGACTCGTCGGCCCGCAAATGGAAGATCGCCGTCATCGACGACGATCACGCCGTCCATGAAGGCACCCGTTTCGCGCTCAGCGACTACAATCTGAACGGTGCGACGCTGGAAATCCTCTCGGCCTACTCCGCGGCCGAAGGCCGCACGCTGATGCGGGACAACCCTGATATCGCAGCCGTGCTGCTCGACGTCATCATGGAGACCGACGTCGCCGGCCTCGAGCTCGTCGAGTTCATCCGCAACGAGATCAAGAACGAGACCGTCCGCATCATCCTGCGCACCGGCCAGCCCGGCCAGGCGCCGGAACGGCGCGTCATCGTGCAGTACGACATCAACGACTACAAGGCGAAGACCGAGCTCACCGCCGACAAGCTGTTCACCTCGCTGACGGCGGCGCTGCGCAGCTACCAGCAGCTCGAGCGCATGGTGCAGACAAGGCGCGGCCTCGAGATCATCATCGACGCCGCCTCGACCCTGTACGATTTCAAGTCGATGCAGCGTCTCGCCGAAGGCGTGCTGACCCAGCTCGCCTCGCTGCTCAATGTCGATTGCGCCGGGATCCTAGTGCTGCGCGACGACGGCAACGCAGCCGCATGCGATTTCTCGGTGTTGGCCTGCTCGGGCTGCTACAGCCGCTTCATCGGCACCACCTCGTCGAGGGCGCTCGATCCGGACCTGCGACACATGGTGGAGGCGGCATTCCAGCGCCGCAAGAACGAGTTCGCCGACCACCGCAGCGTGCTCTATTCGCGCACCGGCAGCGGCCGCGAGGTCGTGGTGCTGCTGCAGGCCGAGCGCCAGCTCTCCGACACCGACCGTGCGCTGGTCGAGATCTTCTCGAGCCGGCTGTCGATCGCGTTCGACAATGTGATCCTCTACCAGCAGCTGCACGAGGCCAACAGCCAGCTCGAGGACCGCGTCGCGCAGCGCACCCGCGCACTGATGCAGGCCAACCGGCGGCTGTCGGCGCAGTGGCTGCGGCTGCAGCGCGCCAACGGCTTCAAGAACGAGATCCTCGGCACCGTCGCCCACGATCTGAAGAATCCGCTCGGCGTGATCCTCGGCCGCACCGAGATGCTGACCGAACTGATCGGCGCCGGCTCGCCGAAGGAGAGCGTCACGTCGCAGGTCGAGCACATCCGGGATGCGACCAAGCGGCTGACCTCGATGGTCGACCACCTGATCTCGGATGCGATGGCCGATGCCTTCGACATCACCATTCGCCGCGAGCCGGTCGATGTCGCGGCCCTCGTCAACGAGGTCACCGAGGCCAATTTGCCCTCGGCCGTCAACAAGCAGCAGAGCATCTCGGTCTCGGGTCCGCAGCATTTCGTCACGATGTGCGACTCCGACCGGATCCGCGAGGCGATCGACAACCTCGTCAGCAACGCCATCAAATACTCGCCGATCGGCGGCAAGATCACGGTCTCGGTCAGCCACGAGGGCGAAGACACCGTGATCCGCATCTCCGACCAGGGCCCCGGCCTCAGCCCCGAGGATCTCGGGCGGCTGTTCGGCCGGTTCCAGCGGCTGTCGGCCAAGCCGACCGCGGGCGAGAGCTCGACCGGCCTCGGCCTCTCCATCGTCAAGCGCATCATCGACATGCATGGCGGCCATGTGACCGCTCAGAGCCCCGGTCCCGGACAGGGGTCGACCTTTACGGTTACACTGCCGGCGACAGAGACATCATGAACCAGAACCCGCATATCTTCATCGTCGACGACGAGGCGCCGGCCCGCGAGATGGTCGGCGATTACCTCAAGATGCACGGCTTTGGCGTGACGCTGTGCGACGGCGGCAAGAGCCTGCGCAAGGAGATCGAGAGCAGCACGCCCGATCTCGTGGTGCTGGACCTCAACATGCCCGAGGAGGACGGGCTGTCGATCATTCGCGACCTCAAGAGCAAGATTAATGTGCCCGTCATCATGCTGACAGCTACTGCCAGCCCGATCGACCGCGTCGTCGGTCTCGAACTCGGCGCCGACGATTACGTGGCAAAACCCTGCGAGCTGCGCGAGCTGATGGCGCGCATCCGCTCGGTGCTGCGGCGGAGCGGCCCCGCGAAATCAGCCACGCCGGAGCCGGCCGGTGCAAAGGCCGAAAAGGAGCAATTGGTGCGGTTCGGCACCAAATGGCTCGATCTCGAGGCCCAGGCCTTGCGCGACGACGAAGGCAATGAGCACCCGCTGACGGCCTCCGAATTCGGCCTGCTGAAGGTGTTCGCGGCCAATCCGAAGCGGGTTCTGTCGCGCGAGCGGCTTTTGGAACTCGCCAATGCGCGCGATGCGGAAGCCTTCGACCGCGCCGTCGACCTCCGCATCATGCGGATCCGCCGCAAGATCGAATTCGATCCGACCAAGCCGTCGGTGATCCGGACCATCCGGGGCGGCGGCTATCTGTTCTCGCCGACCGGCGACAAGGCATAATCTATTCCGCAGCTGCCCCTGAGGAGCCGCGAAGCGGCGTCTCGAAGGGTCGACGGCCACCAGTCGGGCCGTTCATCCTTCGAGGCTCGCTCCGCTCGCACCTCAGGATGACGGGATGGCACCGTCAAATCCATCGATTTGGCTGTGCGGCACACCCAGAATCCACACAGCAAAGGCTGTCAATCCGCGCAAAAATCCCTAAGTTTCGGCCATGCCGAAAACAGCCTCCACAGACCCCGCCAAATCAGCCCCAAAGACCTCCCCCAAGCCCGTTGCCGCCGAGCCCGTTGCTACCAGGCCCGCGGCGAAGGGCGACCATGTCTTCCTGGTCGATGGTTCGGGCTACATCTTCCGCGCCTATCACGCGCTGCCGCCGCTGAACCGCAAGTCCGATGGGCTGCAGGTCAATGCCGTGCTTGGCTTCTGCAACATGCTCTGGAAGCTGCTGCGCGACATGCCGGAGGACAACCGGCCGACGCATCTGGCGATCGTGTTCGACAAGTCGGAGATCACCTTCCGCAACAAGCTCTATCCCGACTACAAGGCGCACCGGCCGCCGGCGCCGGACGATTTGATCCCGCAATTCGCGCTGATCCGCGAGGCGGTGCGCGCTTTCGACCTGCCCTGCCTCGAACAGTCAGGCTTCGAGGCCGACGATTTGATCGCGACCTATGCGCGGCTGGCGAGCGAGCGCGGCGCGACCACGACGATCGTGTCCTCCGACAAGGATTTGATGCAGCTCGTCACCGACAAGGTGTTGATGTACGACACGATGAAGGACCGCCGCATCGGCCGCGACGAGGTGATCGAGAAATTCGGCGTGCCGCCGGAGAAGGTGGTCGAGGTGCAGGCGCTGGCCGGCGACTCCACCGACAACGTTCCCGGCGTGCCCGGCATCGGCATCAAGACCGCGGCGCAGCTGATCATCGAATATGGCGACCTCGATCAGCTGCTGTTCCGCGCCAGCGAGATCAAGCAGCCGAAGCGGCGCGAGGCGCTGCTCGAGAACGCCGAGAAGGCCCGCATCTCGCGCCAGCTTGTGCTGCTCGACGACAAGGTCGCGCTCGAGGTGCCGCTCGACGACCTTGCCGTGCACGAGCCCGACTCGCGCCGGCTGATCGCCTTCCTCAAGGCGATGGAGTTCTCCACCCTCACCCGCCGCGTCGGCGAATACGCGCAGATCGATCCCGCCAATGTCGATGCCGATCCCGGCAACAAGAGCGGCGCCAGCGTGTTCTCGCCGCTGCCGCCGTCGGACGTGACGCCTGCACCCGGAAACGGATCGGCGGCCTCTGCACCTGCAACGTCAGTGTCGAAAGAGCGCGGCAAGCCAAGCGGCGCGCGCGACGACAAGAATTCCAGTCTGAAGGGCACGCCGGCCGCACTGGCGGAGACCCGCGGCGAAGCGATCCGCAACACCGGCTTCGACCGCAAGGCGTATCAGGCGATCGGCAGCCTCGACCAGCTCAAGGCCTTCATCGCCCGCGTGCCCGACACCGGCTATGTCGCGATCGAGGCGCTGTCTGAATCGATCGACCCGATGCAGGGCGAGCTCTCGGGGCTCGCACTGGCACTGGCGCCGAACGACGCCTGCTACGTGCCGCTCAGCCACCGGCAGCCCGGCGGCGGCGCCGGCCTGTTCGATGCAGGCCTCGCACCCGGCCAGATCAAGGCTGCCGAGGCGCTTGCGGTGCTGAAGCCGCTGCTGGAGTCCGCCGGCATCCAGAAGGTCGGCTTCAACGTCAAGTTCACCTCGGTGATGCTGGCGCAGCACGGCATCACCTTGCGCAACACCGATGACGCGCAGCTGATGAGCTACGCGCTCGACGCCGGCCGCGGCTCGCATGCGCTGGACTCACTCGCCGAGCGCTGGTTCGAGCATGCCGTCGTCAACTATGGCGGCCTCGTCGGCAGCGGCAAGGGCAAGCTGACCTTCGATCAGGTCACGATCGACAAGGCGACCGAATACGCCGCCGAGAGCGCCGATTTGATCCTGCGGCTGTGGCGCGTGCTGAAGCCGCGCCTGGTCGCCGAACGGATGACGACGGTCTACGAGACGCTGGAACGGCCGCTGGTGTCGGTGCTGGCGCGGATGGAGCGGCGCGGCATCTCGATCGACCGCCAGGTGCTGTCGCGGCTGTCGGGTGATTTCGCCCAGACCGCGGCGCGGGTCGAGGCCGAGATTCAGCAGATCGCCGGCGAGCCGGTCAATGTCGGCAGCCCGAAGCAGATCGGCGACATCATCTTCGGCAAGATGGGATTGCCCGGCGGCACCAAGACCAAGACTGGCGCGTGGTCGACCACCGCGCAGGTGCTGGACGACCTCGCCGAACAGGGTCTCGAATTCCCCAAGAAGATCCTGGAGTGGCGCCAGGTCTCGAAGCTGAAATCGACCTATACCGACGCGCTGCCGACCTATGTCAACCCGCAGACCCATCGCGTGCACACCACCTACGCGCTGGCTGCGACCACGACGGGCCGGCTGTCGTCGAACGAGCCGAATTTGCAGAACATCCCGGTGCGCACCGAGGACGGCCGCAAAATCCGCCGCGCCTTCATCGCGACGCCGGGCCACAAGCTGGTGTCGGCCGACTATTCCCAGATTGAACTCCGGCTGCTTGCCGAGATCGCCGACGTGCCGGTGCTGCGCCAGGCGTTCCGCGACGGGCTCGACATTCACGCCATGACCGCGTCTGAGATGTTCGGCGTGCCGATCAAGGACATGCCGAGCGAGGTGCGCCGCCGCGCCAAGGCGATCAACTTCGGCATCATCTACGGCATCTCGGCGTTCGGCCTCGCCAACCAGCTCGGCATCGCCCGCGAGGAAGCTTCGGCCTACATCAAGAAATATTTCGAGCGCTTCCCTGGCATCCGCGCCTACATGGACGAGACCAAGGATTTCTGCCGCCGCAATGGCTATGTGACGACGCTGTTCGGCCGCAAGTGCTATTACCCTGATATCAAGGCGTCCAACGCCTCGGTGCGCGCTTTCAACGAACGCGCCGCAATCAACGCCCGCCTGCAGGGTACCGCGGCCGACATCATCCGCCGCGCCATGATCCGGGTCGAGGGCGCGCTCGCCGAGAAGAAGCTCTCGGCGCAGATGCTGCTGCAGGTGCATGACGAATTGATCTTCGAGGTGCCCGACGGCGAAGTCGCGGCGACGCTGCCCGTCGTGCAAAAGGTGATGCAGGATGCGCCCTTCCCCGCGGTGATCCTGTCGCTGCCGCTGCAGGTCGACGCCCGCGCCGCCAACAATTGGGACGAGGCGCATTAGCTTTCTTGCCTCTCCCGCTTGCGGGGGAGGCCGACGCGCGCGAAGCGCGCGGCGGGTGGGGGCTCTCACCGCTGAAAGATTCTGCGCGGAGACACCCCCACCCCGCCCTCCCCCGCAAGCGGGAGAGGGAGCCCTCACACCATGTTCGCGGCTACATTGCTCCGAGAGCAATTCCAGCATGGCCGCGCGGCGGACGACACGCTAGACATGCGTGTATCCCCTCGCGAGAGCCATCACGCCCCACACATCCGCGTTGCTCGGCTTTGCACTCGTCTGCCTCGGCATGGTGCTGACGCCGGGCCCGAACATGATGTACCTGATCTCGCGCTCGATCACGCAAGGCCCCGGGGCCGGTATCGTCTCGCTCGGCGGCGTCGCGCTCGGCTTCGTGTTCTACATGTTGTGCGCGGCATTCGGCATCACCGCGCTGCTGTTTGCCATCCCCTACGCCTATGACGCGCTGCGCTTTGCCGGCGCCGCCTATCTGCTCTGGCTGGCGTGGCAGGCGCTGAAGCCCGGCGGCCGCTCCCCATTCCAGGTCAAGACGCTGAAGGTCGACGGCCCGCGCAAGCTGTTCGCGATGGGCTTTGTCACCAATCTGCTGAACCCGAAGATCGCGATGCTTTATCTCGCGCTGCTGCCGCAGTTCATCGATCCCACAGGCGGTAGCGTGCTGACGCAGTCGCTCGCGCTCGGCTCGATCCAGATCGTGATCAGCGTCAGCGTCAACGCGATGATCGCGCTCGCCGCCGGCTCGATCGCGGTGTTCCTCGGCACCCGCCCGACCTGGCTGCTGGTGCAGCGCTGGCTGATGGGCACGGTGCTCGCAGGGCTTGCGATGAAGATGGCGCTCGAGGCAAGGAGGGCGTGAGCTTCTTACCTCGCCCCGCCTGCGGCAGGGCTGTCCGGGGAAATTCAACCATAGCAGAGTTCCATCTGGTTGAGGGGCGTTCTGCATTTGCGGCGGCTAGGGTTGATTGGCGGAGGCTTGTCGATGCTGGCGAAGGCTCGCCGGGTGAACAGGAACTGGCTGACGAGTTCGGCGAGCCTGAGCGGCAGCATTTTGATGCAGTTGGTCCGCGCGGCAATGCGCAACAGTAGGTAGGCAATCATCGCAGCAAGCACTTGCAGGCGGATTGCATTGTCGTTGGTGCCGAGGAACTTGCGGATGTCGAGGTGCTGCTTGATCCAGCGGAACAGCAGTTCGATCTGCCACCGGCTCTTGTAGAGGGCGGCGATCTCGACGGCCGTTCGGGTCGTATCGTTGGTGAGAAGCGTGATCACGCCGCCGTTCTCCCGCCTGACCTTGATGCGCCGCAGCGGTATCGGCAAACGCGAGTCGCCCTTACTGGTGAGCTTCACCTCGTCGTCGACGATGATCCTGAAGCCGTCCCCCTTGCTGTTGCGGATGGTGCGATGCCTGACCGCGCGTAGCCGGATGCTCGTCTTCGGCCGGGTCACGAAGAAAGCCTTGCTATCATTGATCTTCTGCCACCAGTCGAAACGGCAATATCCCTTGTCGAACACGTAGGTTGTGCCGGCCTGGATCGGAGTCTGGCGACCGATCTCGATATCGTTGACGTTGGCAGCCGTCACCTCGACGCACTTCGGGATATCGCCCTTGGGATCGTAGACCACGTGCAGCTTCATGCCGCGGATGCGGCCGTTCCACACCGCCCAGGTGCAAACTTTGCCAAGCGGGATCGGACTGGCGTCGATCAGGCGCACCATCTCCTTGCCTTCGCCCCGCAACTGCCGGCTTGCCATCGCCGACAATCGTGCAAAGGTTTGCGCAAAAATGCTGGACGGGCGGCGGGTATTGGCATCCGACCGCGTCGAGCGGGACAACCTGCCGGTGCCCAGATGATAGTGATGCTGAGGATTGGCGTTGAAGCCGGTCACCACGGCGCGCAGGCTGTTGTTCCCGCTCAACTGCGCATAGATCAGCGCTACCAGGTGATCCCAGCTCTTGAACGACTTGTCGTAGGCATCCCCGTCCAGACGATCCACAGCCGTCTGAAACTGCCGCCGATTGATCGGTTCAAGCAGCCTACTAAAAATGCTATCGCGAAATCGCATGCTCGGCCTTCTGTGTCTCGACAACCAGAAAAGACCGATTTGCCTCGGTTTTGCCGAGCATGCACCGCGACACAGTGAATCATTCCCCGGACAGCCCTGCGCCTGCGGGGAGAGGTCGGATCGCATCGTCAGATGCGATCCGGGTGAGGGGGACTCACCGCGAATTCAATTCTCACCGTCTTTGCGGCACCGCCCCTCACCCCAGCCCTCTCCCCGCAAGAGCGGGGCGAGGGAGAAGATCAATCCAGCTTCGCGTCCATGCCGCGCTTGGTGGCGGGGCGGGCCATCAGCGTCTCGTACCAGCGCTTGACGTTGGGGAAGTCGGCCAGATCGACCTTGTGGCGCGGATGGCGCCAGGCCCAGCCGAGGATGGCGAAATCGGCGACCGAGAGATCGCCGGCGACGAAGTCGCGGCCATCCAGCCGGCGGTCCAGCACGCCGTAGAGCCGCCGCGTCTCGGCCATGTAGCGCTTCAGGCCATAGGCGCGGTCCTGCTCGTCCTCCAGCGCGATGAAATGATGCACCTGGCCCGGCATCGGGCCGAAACCGCCCATCTGCCACATCAGCCACTCATAGACCGGAATCCGCTCGGTGAGCGGCTTCGGCAGGAACTTGCCGGTTTTCTCGCCGAGATAGAGCAGGATCGCGCCGGACTCGAAGATGCTGACGCGCTTGCCGCCGGGACCGTCGGGGTCCACGATCGCCGGGATCTTGTTGTTCGGGCTGATTTCGAGGAAGCTGGACGCCATCTGCTCGCCCTTGCCGATATTCACCGGGATCACCTTGTAGGGCAGGCCCATTTCCTCCAGCGCGACGGAGATCGTGCGGCCGTTGGGCGTGTTCCAGGTGTGCAGGTCGATGGACATTTCCGCTTCCCTCGCAAGTGTTTGGCGCTTGCTTTAGGGGGAACCCGTTGATGGCACAACCCGCGCTTTCCGCACACGGCTGCGCTGAAATGGCGGCGCGGGCACTGTTGACGGCGGGATTTACCCGCTGGAATGTGTTGGAGACCGCCGATAGATTGCCGGCCGCCGCAAACCCCCAAGAAGCCCCCAAAGGGAAAAAGCCTTGTCCAAATCAGCCTCCCGCGCCCGCCTCGCCGAGATCATCCGCAAGCGTTCGTTCGGCCGCGGCAAGATCACGTTGGCGTCGGGCCGCAAGAGCGACTTCTATTTCAACCTGAAGCCGACGATGCTCGATCCCGAAGGCGCAGCCCTGCTCGCCGAGCTCACCTATGAGGCGCTGAAGGACGACAAGCTCGATTTCGTCGGCGGGCTCGAGATGGGCGCGGTGCCGCTGGCCGGCGCCATCGCACAGCTCTCCTGGCTGAAGGGCCACCCGATCGCCGCCTTCTTCGTGCGCAAGAAGCCGAAGGAGCACGGCGCGCGGCTTGCCGTCGAAGGGCTGGCCAAGGGAGAGACCCTGGCGGGCAAGCGGATCGTGATCGTCGAGGACGTCACCACGACCGGCGGCTCGGCGCTGAAGGCCGTGGAAGCCGTGCGCGAGGCCGGCGGCGAGATCGCGCTGGTCTTCACCATGGTCGACCGCGAGGAAGGCGCGACGGAGACGTTTGCCGAAGCCGGGCTGCAATTCCGCGCGCTGTACAAGGCCGGCGAATTCTTGAAGGGCTGACGGTTTCTCTCTTCTCCCTCGCCCCGCTCTTGCGGGGAGAGGGTTGGGGTGAGGGGCTGCTTCCACGAGCCGTGAACGTGGTGAGACCTGTACCCCCTCACCCGGATCGCATCTTGCGATGCGATCCGACCTCTCCCCGCAAGCGGGGCGAGGTAAAGAGAGGTTCGCGCAACCTCGCCTTCTTCCTGTGACGCCGTCACCCTCGATCAATCGCTCGTTTACCATCCCGCACTATGGTGAATCCGCCGGGGCTCCTTGTCGCCGCGGCGTGGTGCGTCGGGTGGAGTTGACGTTGCGTACAGAGTTGAGTGATCGGCGCATGCGGCGCCGCGTGATGCTTGCCGCCGCGGCGTTTGCGGGTTCCGCCCTGGTCGTGCCCGCACCCGTCTCGGCCGAAGGGCTGTTCGACCTGTTCTTCGGCGGTTCCCAGAAGCAGCAGGGCCGGCAGGCCCCGCCACAGGCCAATCCGCCGATCCGTTCGGCCTCAATCAGCAACAGGAACGGCAGACGTCCGCGCCCATCTCGGCACCGCGCGTGGCCGGTTCCGGGCCCGCTTATTGTGTGCGCAGCTGCGACGGCAAATATTTTCCGCTGACCATGCGCGGCAACGCAACGCCGGCGCAACTTTGCCAGGCCTTCTGTCCGGCGAGCGCGACCAAGGTCTATTACGGCGGCCATATCGACAGTGCCGCATCGACCACCGGCGAGCGCTACGCCGACAGTGAAAACGCCTTCGCCTATCGCAAGGCGCTGCGCGCCGACTGCACCTGCAACGGCCGCGACCCCGCCGGGCTTGCGCCGGTCGACCTCGCGCTCGATGCCTCGCTGCGCGCCGGCGACGTGATCGCGACCACCGATGGCCTCGTCGCCTATACCGGCGTGCGTGTCGGCAACGAGCAATCCTTCGACTTCACGCCGATCGCCTCCTATCCCGGGCTGACAGCGGCGGTCCGCGCGCGGCTTGGCGAAATGAAGGTCGCTCCCGTCAGCGCCGAGCTCGCCGGCGACGCGCCGCTGCCGGAGACCAGAAGCGATGTCGCGCCGTCGGCGCCGTCGTCTGCTGTTCCTAAGATGACGACACCAAAGCCGGCGAGGCGCGCGGAAGTGAACTGATGGGCTAAGTCGTCATTCCGGGGCGATGCGACGCATCGAACCCGGAATGACGACGTTACAAATTGCTACCGCGCCACGATCACGCCGATCACGTTTGGCGCGGCCATGTATTTCTCCTCGATCGCGGCGCGCGCGGCCGCGCGGTTCTCCGGGTTGAGGATGCCGCGCTTCTCGGCGAGGATCATCCAGCAATAGCCCCACCAATCCGTCAGCATGCCGTGATCGTCGACCAGATCGTAACCGTGCTCGGCGGCGAAGATGCGCGCATGCGCTTCATCGAGCGCGTCGAGCCAGGCGTGATCCTCTGATGAGAACAACTCGTCGCCGAAATCATCGGTGGTGTAGCTCCAGATCGACATGCAGACCGCGTTGAATTCGCGATCGAGCTGATCGTCGTCGATCGGCTGGCGACGCGAGGCCTGATGCAGCCGCGACAGCGACCGCGCGAAATCGGCAATCCGGGTCAGGGCGAATGGATCGAACGCGATGGTGGACATGTAGTCCTCGTGGAGACTGAGAGACCATAGATATTGTGTCGGCACAGGCGCCGAATCACAATGATATATCAAAGACTTGCTAAAGTGTTCTTAATTCGTTCTGATGCGGACGATCGGCGTCAAAAGACGCCGTCGTCCTGGCGAAAGCCAGGACCCATTACCCCGACAGGTCATTATTGAGCGAGTTCGGGCCACCCATCAGCGCCGCGGGCAGCTACTACGTCTACATCCTGGCGAGCCGCCATCACGGCACGCTCTATATCGGAACCACGAACGATATAGGCGCCAGGTTGGAATTGCACCGCTCGGTCGAGGCTCCAAGTTTGTCTACAAATACAAGGTCTTCCGTCTCGTTCATGTCGAGGAATTCGCCACGGCGCAGGAAGCTATTGCCCGCGAGAAGCAGCTGAAGCTCTGGAAGCGCGATTGGAAGATCAAGTTGATCGAAGCAGAAAACCCGGATTGGAACGACCGGTCGGGCCTCATTTGACGGTTGGGGTAATGGGTCCTGGCTTTCGCCAGGACGACGATGGAGGTGCGAAACAAGCCTGCGTGGGAGAGCGGATACGCGGCTCAAAAAGCAATTCGGGCCGCCGACAAATGTCAGCGGCCCGTTGAAAATTGCTTCGGAATGAAATGCGTCGGAGCTTAAAAATGTGCCCGCCCCACGGGCGACAGTTCGTTTGTAAAGAACTCGTTAAGTTCTGGGAATCCGTATCACCACGGTGTTCCCGACTGCGCGTGAAACGCCTTGCGCGCCGGCTTAATTCGCCGCCGACAGCAATTTGTCACCGCAAGCATTTGCGTAGAACTTGCCGCCGCATTGCCGCTTGATGGCGGCGCAGCGCGCGGCCGGCGAGGCATTCTGCGCCACGCTGAAGCTGCAGCTCAGGCCGTCGGCGCTGCGGCCGAGTTTGCCCGCTGCATAAGCCGCGCTGGTCGCCGTGATGCACACCATGAGCAATGCTGCGGCCGCGATCTCGATCAAGAGTCTCATCACGCATCCTCCGCCAACTTGCCGCAAGATTTAGGCTTTCATGGTCGATCGTAGCACCGGCAACGACGGTTCCGAAGGCCCCTAAATCGGCCCGGTCCTTGCATAAAATGTCGGCAGCGCTGTGCACGGCAACGTTTCGGGCGGTTTTGATTGCCATGCAACACGCGTATCATCGGGTTGGGGCATGATCCGGACATTATGATCGCATCATGATCCGGAAATCTGAACGGCAGGGATTGGGCGTTGCAGGAACAAACAAACTACCCGGCATTGAACCAGCCGATCGATGAGCTGGCGCTGACCGAGATCAAGGGCGCGATCCTGGCCAAGCTGCGGCTTGCGATCGGCAAGGACGCCACCGTTGCGACCAGGCGCGACTGGTACAAGGCCGCGACGCTGGCGCTGCGCGACCGCATCGTGCACCACTGGCTGACGGCCGAGAAGCAGAGCTACGACGCCGGCGCCAAGCGCGTCTATTATCTCTCGCTCGAGTTCCTGATCGGCCGGCTGTTCACCGACGCGCTGAACAATATGGGGCTGTTGCCGGTGTTCGCGGCCGCGCTCGGCGACCTCGGCGTCGACCTCTCGGAGCTGCGCAAATGCGAGCCGGATGCGGCGCTCGGCAATGGCGGCCTCGGACGGCTGGCGGCCTGCTTCATGGAGAGCATGGCGACGCTGGCGATCCCCGCGACCGGCTACGGCATCCGCTACGATTTCGGCCTGTTCCGCCAGATCATGAACCATGGCTGGCAGCAGGAATATCCCGACGAGTGGCTCGCCTTCGGCAATCCCTGGGAATTCCAGCGGCCCGAGGTGGTCTACAACGTCCACTTCGGCGGCCATGTCGAGCATGTCGATGACCGCGGCCGCGACCTCGCCACCTGGCACCCGGCGGAAACCGTCGAGGCGATGGCCTACGACACGCCGATCGTGGGTTGGCGCGGCCAGCACGTCAACGCGCTTCGGCTGTGGTCGGCGCATGCGCCCGATCCGCTCCAGCTCGATGTCTTCAACAGCGGCGACTACGTCTCGGCCAGCGCCGAGCAGGCGCGCGCCGAAGCGATCTGCAAATTCCTTTATCCGAACGACGAGAGCGCGGCGGGCCGCGAGCTGCGGCTGCGCCAGGAATATTTCTTCGTCTCGGCGTCGCTGCAGGATCTGGTGAAGCGGCAGCTCGCCTCCGACGGCGGCCTGCGCAGCCTCGCGCAGAAGGCCGCCGTGCAGCTCAACGACACCCATCCGAGTCTTGCGGTCACCGAGCTGATGCGCATCCTGGTCGACCTGCACAATTTCCGCTGGGACGAGGCTTGGAAGATCACGGTCGCGACGCTATCCTACACCAATCACACGCTGCTGCCGGAGGCGCTCGAGACCTGGCCGGTCGAATTGTTCGAGCGGCTGTTGCCGCGCCATCTCGAGATCATCTACCGCATCAACGTGGCGCATCTCGCGCTCGCCGAGGAACGCTTCCCCGGCGATATCGAGTATCGTGCCTCGGTGTCGCTGATCGACGAGCGGAGCGGTCGCCGCGTGCGCATGGGCCAGCTTGCTTTCGTCGGCTCGCACCGCATCAACGGCGTCTCGGCGATGCATTCCGACCTGATGAAGGAGACCGTGTTCCACGACCTCCATCATCTCTATCCGTCGCGCATCACCAACAAGACCAACGGCATCACCTTCCGCCGCTGGCTGATGCTGGCCAATCCGCGGCTGACCGCGCTGCTGCGCGAGACCTGCGGCGAGGCCGTGCTCGACGACTTCTCGCTGCTCGAACGGCTCGAGACCCATTCGAGCGACCTCGAATTCCAGAAGCGCTTCCGCGACGTCAAGCATCACAACAAGCTGGCGCTGGCGCGGCTGATCGGCGAGCGCAACAGCATCAAGGTCGACCCGTCGGCGCTGTTCGACGTGCAGATCAAGCGCATCCACGAATACAAGCGGCAGCTGCTCAACATCCTGGAGACCATCGCGCTGTACCACGCGATGAAGGACGAGCCGCAACGCGACTGGGTGCCGCGCGTAAAAATCTTCGCGGGCAAGGCGGCGGCGAGCTACCGCTACGCCAAGCTGATCATCAAGCTGATCAGCGACGTCGCCGAAATCGTCAACAACGATGCATCGCTCGGCGGCAAGCTGAAGGTCGTCTTCCTCGCCGACTACAATGTCAGCCTCGCCGAGGTGATCATCCCGGCCGCCGATCTCTCCGAGCAGATCTCGACCGCCGGCATGGAGGCCTCGGGCACCGGCAACATGAAGCTCGCGCTGAACGGCGCGCTGACCATCGGCACGCTCGACGGCGCCAATATCGAGATCCGCGACAATGTCGGCGAGGAAAACATCGCGATCTTCGGCCTCGAGGCCGGTGATGTCATGGTCCGCCGCAAGCAGGGATTGGACGCCAGCGACGCGATCAGCAACTCACCGCGGCTGGAGCGCGCGATCCGCGCCATCGAGAGCGGCGAGTTCTCGCCCGGCGATCCCGCCCGCTTCGCCTCGATCGGGCACGCGCTGCGCTACCTCGACCACTACATGGTCTCCGCCGATTTCGATTCCTACTACGACGCGCAACGCGGCATCGACGCCCGCTGGCGCGTGCCTTCCGCCTGGACCCGCGCTTCGATCCTCAACGTGGCGCGCATGGCGTGGTTCTCCTCCGACCGCACCATCCGCGAATATGCCGAGGATATCTGGCACGTGCCGGTGCATTCGACGGTCTCGCCGCAGCTTGGCGTTCAGCGCGAGGCGAAGGGCTAATCCCGCGACGCGGAAATCGATTACGTCCGGCGTCATTGAATTCGGCGTCCGTGCCGGGATATTGCATGTCGAGCGTCATTGCGAGCGTAGCGAAGCAATCCATCGCACCCCACATGCGGATCGATGGACTGCTTCCGCCTTCGCCGAGGCTCCGGCGGACAAGTCGTCGCTCTTCGCAACGACGGAAGCGCTAGCCGTATTGAAAGATTTGCATGCTCACCAAGACCCCGCACCTGTTCGATGACGCCACTGCCGTGACCGCCGGCGACAGCCGCTGGCAGGGACGGACCAGCCCGGATTACTGGGCGTTCGTCGCCCCGTTCGGCGGCTGCACGGCGGCGACCATCCTGCGGGCGCTGATGCAGCACCCGCAGCGCGCGGGCGATCCGCTGGCACTGACGGTCAACTACTGCGCGCCGGTCGCCGAGGGCGCGTTCGATCTCGATGTCCGCCTGGTCAAGGCCAATCGTTCGAGCCAGCACTGGTCGGTCGAGATGACGCAGGGCGGCGGCGAGGTCGCGACGCTGGCGACCTCGGTGTTCGCCGAGCGCCGGCCCTCGTGGTCGCACCAGCCGGCCGACTTTCCCGGCGCGGTGCCGTTCGAGCAGCTGCGGTCCTATCCGAAGCTCGCGATGACCTGGGCCAACCAGTACGATTTCCGCTTCGCCGAGGGCGAGCCGAAGTTCAGCGGCAGCGCCCCGAAGGAGCCGTCGAGCGCCTATTCCAAGATGTGGATCGCCGACCGCGTGCCGCGCAAGCTTGATGCGCTGTCGCTGATGTCGATGTCGGACGCCTTCTTCGGCCGCGTCTTTCATGCCCGGCACGAGCTGGTGCCGTTCGGCACGGTGTCGCTGACGACCTATTTCCACGCCGACGCGGCGGACCTGGACACAGAGGACACCACCCGCGTGCTCGCCACAGCCGACGCCAAGACCTTCCACAAGAGCTATGGCGACCAGCACGGCGAATTATGGTCGCCCTCCGGCCGCCTGCTGGCGACCACGACGCAGATCGCCTATTTCAAGGCGTAGCGTTTTCAAGCGGGGCCTGTCCCGCACTTGATGCGGAATGGGCACCGGTTCGCGTGAAGAAAACGCGTCAAACCGAGGCGCAGCGCACATATCCACATTGGTCTGTTGCGACCGGATTGCCTATTTCAGAGGTTGAGGGAACATTGGCGCGTCGCTTCTGTTTCACGCCTTTGGGAGCACCGCCGCATGTCCGAAGCCGACAATTCCAGACCATCGCGCATCGCTTTGCTGGGCGTTCCCATCGAGATCGGCGCATCGCAGGCCGGCCCGCTGATGGGACCGGATGCGCTGCGCACCGCGGGTATCGCGCGCCTGCTCGAGCAACTCGACTTTAGGGTTGACGACCACGGCAACCTCGCGATCCCGGCTGTTGTCGCCGACGGCCCGGTGCCGGCGAACACCAGATTCTACGACGAGGTGAAGACCTGGACCCGCGCGCTCTCCGAGCGCGCCTACTGGCTGGCGCATTCCGGCGCGATTCCGATTTTCATGGGCGGCGATCACTCGCTGTCGATGGGATCGATCAACGGCGTCGCGCGCTACTGGCAGGAAAAGGGCCGGCCGCTGTTCGCGCTGTGGGTCGACGCGCATGCCGACTACAACACGCCGGCCACCACCATCACCGGCAACATGCACGGCATGTCCGCGGCCTTCCTGTGCGGCGAGCCTGGCCTCGACGACCTGCTCGGCGGCCTGCCGCGCGCCTCGATCCCGCCCGATCAGCTCGACCTGATCGGCACCCGCTCGGTCGATCCGCTGGAGCGCAAATTGCTGCGTCAGCGCAATGTCGCGATATCAGACATGCGCCAGATCGACGAGTTCGGCGTCGCCGTGCTGACCCGCCGCGTCATCGAGCGCGTCAGGGCAAAGAACGGCGTGCTGCATGTCTCGTTCGACGTCGACTTCCTCGACCCGGCGGTGGCGCCCGGCGTCGGCACCACGGTGCCTGGCGGCGCGACTTATCGGGAAGCGCACCTCATTATGGAGCTGCTGCACGATTCCGGGCTGGTGCGCTCGCTCGATATCGTCGAGCTCAATCCCTTCCTCGACGAGCGCGGCCGCACCGCGCGCGTCGCGGTCGAATTGATCGGCAGCCTGTTCGGCCTGCAGATTACCGACCGCCAGACGCCAAGCAACGCAGTGCTGCCGGAGATGGGCGAGTAGCGAATAGCGAAGCGCACTCCGCCTCTGGACCCGTCATCCTGAGGTGCGAGCACTTGCGAGCCTCGAAGGATGCACGGCCCGGCTGGTGGCCGTCGACCCTTCGAGACGCCGCTGCGCGGCTCCTCAGGGTGACGGAACGAGGACGTGTCGCGCGGATAGAGGAAGACAACTGCAATAAAAAAGGCGGCCACGAGGGCCGCCTTTTCAAATCACGTATCAGCGCGCGAACTACTCCGCCGCCAGCTTCACTTCCGGCGCGGCGGCGCGGACTTCGGCGTCGACCTGCGCTTCGAACTTGGCAAAGTTCTTCTGGAACATGCCGACCAGCGCGCGCGCGGTCTTGTCGAACTCGACCTTGTCGGCCCAGGTCTTGATCGGATCGAGGATGTGCGGCTCGACGCCCGGCAGCGAGGTCGGCACCGCGAAGCCGAAATACTTGTCGGTGCGGAAATCGGCATTGCGCAAGCTGCCGTTCAGCGCCGCGGTGAGCAGCGCGCGCGTCACCTTGATCGGCATGCGGCGGCCGGTGCCGTACTTGCCGCCGGTCCAGCCGGTGTTGACCAGCCAGCAATCGACATTGTGCTTGGCGATCAGCTCGCGCAGCAGATTGCCGTAGACCGACGGATCGCGCGGCAGGAACGGCGAGCCGAAGCAGGTCGAGAATTCCGGCTGCGGCTCGTTGCCAAGGCCGCGCTCGGTGCCCGCGACCTTCGCGGTGTAGCCGGACAGGAAGTGATACATCGCCTGCGCCGGCGTCAGCTTGGCGATCGGCGGCATCACGCCGAAGGCGTCGGCAGCGAGCATCACCACGTTCTTCGGATGCGGCGCGCGGCCGGTGCGCGAAGCGTTCGGGATGAAATCGAGCGGATAGGCCGAGCGGGTGTTCTCGGTCTTCGAGCCGTCGTCGAAATCGGGCACGCGGTCGTTGGCGCCGAGCACGACGTTTTCCAGCACTGCGCCGAAGCGCTTGCTGGCGGCGTAGATCTCGGGCTCGGCCTCGGCGGAGAGCTTGATGCACTTGGCGTAGCAGCCGCCCTCGAAATTGAAGATGCCGTCGGCGCTCCAGCCGTGCTCGTCATCGCCGATCAGCGTGCGCTTGGGATCGGCCGAGAGCGTGGTCTTGCCGGTGCCGGACAGGCCGAAGAAGATCGCGCTGTCGCCGTCGGGGCCGACATTGGCCGAGCAGTGCATCGGCATCACGCCCTTTTCGGGCAGGTAGAAGTTCAGCGTGGTGAACACGCTCTTCTTCATTTCGCCGGCATAATAAGACCCGCCGATCAGGACGATCTTGCGGGCGAAATCGATCGCGACGACGTTCTCCGACTTGCAGCCGTGACGTTTCGGATCGGCGCGGAAGCTCGGCAGATCGATGATCGTGAGTTCCGGCACGAAGCTCGCGAGCTCCGACGCCTCGGGGCGAATCAGCAGCGTGCGGATGAACAGCGAGTGCCAGGCGAGCTCGGTGAAGACGCGGGTCTTGATGCGATGCGTCGGATCGGCGCCGCCATAGAGATCCTGCGCGAACAGCGTCATGCCTTCGGCATGCTTGAGGAAGTCGGCATAGAGCGCCGCGAACTGCTCCGACGTGATCGACTGGTTGCCAGCCCACCACATGCTCTTGTCGGTCAGGTCGTCGCGGACCGTGAACTTGTCCTTCGGGCTGCGGCCGGTGAACTCACCGGTATCCGCGCAAAGCGCGCCATCGGCCGAGAGCACCGCTTCGCCATTGCGCAACGAATGCTCGTAGAGCTGCGGCGCGCCATAGTTCCAATGCACGCCTTTGAGATTTTTTAAGCCGAATTTGTCGGCGCCGAAGGCACCGTTATGCACGCCCGTCTCTTGCACGAAGTACCTCCTCGAACCCGCGTATCCTTGTTCGCGCGAATGTCGCTAATCGCGCCCTGCCGCGGTGACCGTCATCAGAATATAGCCTCTCGGCCCCGGTCCGGCGACCTAATAGTGGGGATCGCCGGGCTTGCCAAGCCAGTCGAACGGCTTTTGGTTGATTCCAAGGCGGGCACATCATCTGGCGCAAATACCGCAGCGCGGGACCCTTTCGTTTTGCTTTCGCTTTCGCATTGTTTTCACAGCAGTCGGGCGGCGTTCCACTACCTTTCTCGCTGCGTACAAGGCGTTGCGATGCACAAAAGGTGCCAGCTAGCGGGCCGCGCCTTCGCCGATCAGGGCGAACGGCGCCCAGAATGCCGGGTATGCATTTCGCGCCGAGGATGTGTCGTTGAGATAGGCGAGCATCGCCTGGCGCAACGCCTCCGCGCGTCCCAGTTTGGGATCGGCCTTCAGGCGATCGAAGGTCGAAATGGTCAGCCGCGTTGCGGCCTCCGAATCCACCGACCAGTGCGACACCAGCAGTGCTCGCGCGCCCGCATAGAAGAACGAGCGCGCCAGCCCTGACAGGGCTTCGGCACCGGGCTTGTCGCCGGCGATCGTGTTGCACGCAGATAGCACCACCCAATCGGCGTTGAGCTTGAGCTGCGCGACCTCGCTCGAGGTGAGCAGTCCGTCGTCAAGGTCTGACGGCTGATTAGGAATGCTCAACACCAGCGAAGGTTCCGCAACTCCCTTCACATCGCCTGCAACCAGGCCATGCGTTGCGAAATAGATGATTGCGTAGTCAGCCAGTGGCGCGCGCTTCACCACAGTTTCGCTCGCGTCAGCGCCGAGATGGATGTCGGAGGCTTCAGCGCCGAGATCCTTTGCGACCGCATTCAATTCGTCGGCGGTGTCAGGCAGTTGCGGCAGCGCGGCGGCAAGCCGCGCACGATCGACGCCGGCGCCTTGCCAGAAATCGGTGTAGGCCGACGTCACCAGCGCGCGCGAGGCCTGCTTGACCGCGGTGCGATTGGCGCCCGAGCCTTCGCGCGACGGATTGAACAGCGGATCGCCAAAGCCGGTCAGCGGCTTTGTGCTTTGCTCCTTGCGCGCGAAGACGCGCGACGCCTTCAGGCTGGAAGCCGCAGGCAACACCGATACCGCCTGCCGCTTCAACAGCCATGCCGCGTCGCGATAGCCGGCAAATGTTTCGGGAATCGCTGAAGGCGGCGGCTCGGTGACCAGCAAATGGAATGGTAGCGCTGTCAACGCTCCTACAGGCGCGACCAGCAGGCTGCGCTTGTCCCTGACCAGCGCATCGACCGGGCCGAGCAGCGCCGCGTAGAGCTCATTGGCCAGTGCGAGATCGAACAGGCCGGCCTTGCCGCTGGCATCGCTCGCCTTGCCGATATCGAGCCCGCGGCGAAATGCAGCAATTTTGGCAGACAGCGCATCGCCGCCGAGGGAGACCTGCTTCCAGTCGACCGCGTCGCGGGTCAGCGCGAACACGAAGCTTTCCTTGTTAGCGACCGCGAACAGCACCATCGCCTCGTCGGGCGAGAGCAGCGCCTGGATCTCCCGCGCGGTCATCGGCAAGGGATTCGACAGCGCGGCATAGTCGGGGAACTCGATCGCAAAGGTCTTTTGCAGGCCGGCACGCTCGGTCGCGATGGCGGCGAGCCGCGCGCGGCTGCGCGCCTCGGCCGCGGCGTCGCGCTTGGCGCGGTCCTTCGACACCGCCGACAGCAGCGACTTGTCGAGAGCCTCGGCTTCCGCCGCGAGGTCCTGGTCGCGGCGCACCAGCTGCGCGAGACGGTCGGTGCCGGCGGCAAGCCGCACCGCAAGCTTGTTCACGGCCGACGCCGCCGATGACTGCGTGGCGCGCTGGACCACATTCAGCGCAGCGTCGAGCGCCCTGTCGCCGGTCAGCAATTGCTGGCGCTGCGCGGCGAGCAAGACCGGCAGCGCTATGCGGAGCTGCGCCCGGCCATTCGTGATCGAGGTCTCGACGATCGGCAGCGCGTCGGCGCTGCGGCCTTCGGCCTGGTAGAGCCCGGCGAGGTTGTTGAGCGATATCGCAAGATCGGGATGATCGGGTCCCAGCGCGCCTTGCCGGATCGCAACAGCGCGCTGATAGAGCGGCTCGGCATCGGCATAACGGCGCTGCCGATCATAGAGATCGGCGAGATTGTTGAGCGAACGCGCCACATCGGGATGCTCGCGCCCGAGCACTTTCTCGCGGATCGCAAGCGAGCGCCTGATCAGCGGTTCGGCCTCCGCATAGCGCCCCTGCACCTTCTCGACCTGGCCGATATTGTTGAGCAGGGTCGCGACCGCGGGATGCTCCGGACCAGCCGCCTTCTCGTAGATCGCGAGCGCCCGCTTGAACAGCGGCTCGGATTCCGCGTGCCGGCCAAGCTTCTCGTACAGCGTCGCGAGATTGTTGAGCGATTGGCCGAGATCGGGATGGTTTCGACCTAGCGCCTTCTCGCGGATTGCCAGTGCCCGCTTGAACAACGGCTCGGCATCGGCATAGCGCTCCTGCCGCTGATAGAGCGCGGCATCGGCGGAATCAAGACCCGACACTCGGTCGAGGATCGCGATGGCGCGCTTCAACAACGGCTCGGCCTCGGCGTCGCGGCCCTGCGCGCCGTAGATCTGGGCGAGATTGTTCAGCGCCGCCGCGACATCGCGGTTATCGGACCCGTACTTCTTTTCGAGGCTGTCGAGCAGGCCCTGCGCCAGCGGCAGCGCTTCGGCATATTTGCCGGCGCGGCTGAGCGCGTTGATCCTGGCGCTGAGCGCTGCGACGCTGCCCTGCTGTGCGAATGCCGGTGCGGACAGGCTGCTGCTCGCGGCCAGCGCAAGCCACAGCGTGACGACCAGATGGTTGCCTGACTTCATAGGCCTCGCTCCTGGCGCAGCAAGTTCGCGCAAGGAGCAGCGGCCATGCGACATCATGCCTCGCTGCGCTGCCTTCCTCAGTTGCGCTGCCTTGGGTCGCGGCAGCGGCGGCGTCCGTTCAAGACAAGGCCTGAGATTATCGCGATGCTATTGCTTGGCGCGCGCCTCGCCGGCGAGCCGCACGAGCATCTTGCGCAGCAAGGTGCCGTTGGTGACCCTCTCGGGGAAATCGAGCCGCAGCGTGTTGCGGCCGGCCTGCATGTCCATGCCCTCTGGGTCGCTGCCGGTGCAGAGCCAGTCGGCACTTTCCGCGCCGAGCAGCCGCGTGGCGTAGAGGTTCATGGCCTCGCGGTGATCCTCGTTCATATGCGCCACCGCGCCGGGCTCGGCCTCCAGCAGCGCTTCGGCCCCGCCGAGATCGGTCAGGAACTGCGCCGGCTTGAGGTCGACGATACGGCCGAACCCGGCCACCAGATGGGCGCCGCTCGGCTTTATCAAGAAGAACGAAAAATCCTTAAATTCTACAAAGGCTTCCGCCGAAGGATGGGCGCCGAGATAGCGCCGGCGGACGAGCTCCCGCTCAGCCTCCGCGACCTCCTCGGCCTTACCCCCCAGCATGATCCGGGCGCCCTCCAGCGGATCGCCCTCGGCGCGCTCGTCCAGCATCAGCGACACCCGGCTATCGGCAAGGATGTTCTTGGTGTGCAGCGCCAGCCGCGAAATCAGCAGGATTGGCGAGCCGTCGGGATGACTGGCCAGATTGACCAGCGAGCAATAGGGATCGCCGGTCCCGGTCATCAGCGTGGCGAGCGCCCCCTGGCGGCTGCGGCGCAGCAGCGAGCGGGCAAGACGGGCGGGGTCGAAGTCGGCGGTCGGTTGCATGGGTCTATCGGATCATTTTATGGGCGAATCGGGCCGGTTCCGCATGAAAAAAGGGCCTTTTCTCAGGGTCTAAGGGTGCTATATGGGGTCCATCGCTTGGGTCGCAGCGTTTTTGCGGAACTCGGTCACACTTCAGCCCAGCTTGCATTGCTCGTTGACCGCGTTCGAAGCCCATTTCCACGGCGCGTCGCCAGAGTGCCCGCCGCTTAAGCCACTCTCAAATTGTGAAAGCAGCACATGCCCACAATCGCCCTGGTCGACGACGACCGCAACATTCTTACTTCGGTCTCGATCGCGCTCGAAGCCGAAGGCTATCGCATCATGACCTACACGGACGGTGCGTCGGCGCTGGATGGGTTTCGCACGTCGCCGCCCGATCTGGCGATCCTCGATATCAAGATGCCGCGCATGGACGGCATGGAGACGCTGCGCCGGCTGCGCCAGAAGTCCGACCTGCCGGTGATCTTTCTCACCTCGAAGGATGAAGAGATCGACGAATTGTTCGGCCTGAAAATGGGCGCCGACGATTTCATCCGCAAGCCGTTCTCGCAGCGCCTGCTGGTCGAACGCGTCAAGGCCGTGCTCCGCCGCGGCCAGCCGAAGGATCCGACCGCCGCGCCGAAGGAGCCGGACGCCCGCGCGCTCGACCGCGGCCTGCTGCGGATGGACCCGGAGCGCCACACCTGCACCTGGAAGAACGAGCCGGTGACGCTCACCGTGACCGAATTCCTGATCCTGCAGGCGCTCGCCACCCGCCCCGGCGTGGTGAAGAGCCGCAACGCACTGATGGACGCGGCCTATGACGACCAGGTCTATGTCGACGACCGCACCATCGACAGCCACATCAAGCGGCTGCGCAAGAAGTTCAAGGTGGTCGACGACGATTTCGAGATGATCGAGACGCTGTACGGCGTCGGCTATCGCTTCAAGGAAGCCTGATCTGCACTTCCCGGGCGGCTTGTTACCTGACAGGGTCCGCACGGCTGGGGTAAGCTCGGGCCACCATTTGCTTCGCGGGACGACATCCATACCAACCGGCAGCTTTGCCAGTGCTTGATCGAACGCAGCTCGAGCAGGGACTGAACACCGAGGACGCGTCCCAGCTCCTCGATCACGAGGCCGTGGCCGACGACGTTGCGCAGGACTTGGCGCAGGAAAAGGGCTGGCGCCGGCCGCTCGGTTGGCTGCGCCGGGCCGGTCAGTTCTTCTTCGCGCTGTCGTTCTCGAGCCTGACGCGCCGCATCGTCTCGCTCAACCTCGCCGGCCTCGTCGCGCTGGTCGCTAGCATCCTCTATCTCTCGCAATTCCGCGCCGGCCTGATCGAGGCGCGCACGCAGAGCCTCTTGGTCTATGCCGAGATCATCTCGGAGGCGATTGCCGCCTCGGCGACCGTCGAAGGCAATACCGTCACGATCGATCCCGACCGCCTGCTCGACCTGAAGCCCGGCGAGAGCTTCGGCCAGCCGGATGAATCGGCGGATTTCCCGATCAATCCCGAACGGGTCGCGCCGATCCTGCGCCGCCTGATCGCGCCGACCAAGACGCGAGCCCGCATCTTCGACCGCGATGGCGGCCTGATCCTCGACAGCCGCAACCTGTTCGCGCGCGGCGACGTGCTGCGCATGGAGCTGCCGCCACCGTCGGAGAAGTCGTCGCTGTACGACAAGACCAAGGCCACGATCAAGACCTGGCTCAACCGCGGCGACCTGCCGATCTACCGCGAGCTCGGCCCCGAAGGCGGCAAGGGCTATTCGGAAGTCGCGCAATCGCTCGAGGGCATGAAGGGCAGCGCAGTGCGCGTCACCGAGCGCGGCGCGATCATCGTGTCGGTTGCCGTTCCGGTGCAGCATTTCCGCGCCGTGCGCGGCGCACTGATGCTGACCACGCAGGGCGACGACATCGACCAGCTCGTGATGTCGGAGCGCCTCGCCATCCTCAAGATCGGCGGGGTCGCCTCCGCGGTCATGATCATGCTGTCGCTGCTGCTGGCGAGCACGATCGCAGGCCCGGTACGCCGGCTCGCCGACGGTGCCGAGCGCGTCCGTCACCGCATCCAGACCCGCGTCGAGATTCCCGATTTCACCGGGCGCCGCGACGAGATCGGCCATCTCTCCGGCGCACTGCGCGACATGACCAACGCGCTCTACAGCCGCATCGAGGCGATCGAGATGTTCGCGGCCGATGTCGCCCATGAGTTGAAGAACCCACTGACCTCGCTGCGCTCCGCGGTGGAGACGCTGCCTTTGGCGCGCAACGAGAACAGCCGCGCGCGGCTGCTCGCCGTGATCGAGCACGACGTCAGGCGGCTCGACCGCCTGATCTCCGACATCTCCGACGCAAGCCGGCTCGATGCCGAGCTGCAGCGTCAGGACATGGCGCCGGTCGATCTGCGGCGGCTGCTGACGACGCTGACCAGCGTCGCTAACGAGACCCGGCTCGGCCACGACGTCGCCGTCGAAGCCCGCTTCGAGGGCCGCGGACCGACCGACACGCTCTCGGTGCCCGGCCATGATTCCCGGCTCGGTCAGGTGATCTCGAACCTGCTGTCGAACGCGCAATCATTCTCCAAGCCGGGCGACAAGGTGCGCATCGTTTGTCGCCGCAGCCGCGGCGAGGTCGAGATCGTGGTCGATGATGACGGGCCCGGCATCGGCGAGGACGCGCTGGAGCGGATCTTCGAGCGCTTCTACACCGACCGGCCGCATCAGGGATTTGGCCAGAACTCCGGCCTTGGGCTCTCGATCTCCAAGCAGATCATCGAAGCGCATGGCGGACGCATCTGGGCCGAGAACCGCCTTGGCCCGGTGGACCAAGATGGCCAGCCCACAGTTGCCGGCGCGCGCTTCGTGGTCAGGCTGCCGTCACTATGAGCGACAATTCAAGCGTGCACGCATCCGCCGTTCTGGTCGGCGAGCGTGCAGTGCTGATCCGCGGCCCCTCGGGCGCCGGCAAGTCGCGTCTGGCCTTCGAGCTGATTCTCGCCGGGCGCACCGGAGCGCTCCCGCCGGCCATTTTGGTGGGGGACGACCGTGTCTATCTCGACACAGCCGGCGAACAATTGTGGGTTCGCCCGGCACAGCAATTGGCCGGCCTGATCGAAATCCGAGGCCTCGGAATCCGCCATTGCCCGTTCGCAAACGAGGCCGTGGTGGGGCTGGTCGTCGACCTCGCGGCCGACGACGCCGCGCGGCTGCCGTCGCCGGAGGCGCTCAAGACTCGCCTTAATGGTGTTTCAATACCGCGAATTCCCGTACCGACCGGCTTCCAACCCCTGCCGCTGGTTGTCGCTGCGCTGACGACAACCTGAAAGTTCATGTTCCCGTAATCTTGCGGCCAATTGTGAGAAGGGAATTGGTAACCATATCACATCCACTATCGCGTCGGATTTTGCCGGCGCAGCCTCCCCTCTCTACCGCCAGGAACAGGGAGACTAGCCAAGATGCCCTCTTGCGCAGGGCCTCTGGATGGTCAAAGTGGCGCGTTCGTGCGGTGCACCAAAGGGCGCCCGCGAGGAGTTTCCGATGATTGGTCTAGTGCTGGTGACCCATGGGCGCCTTGCCGACGAGTTCCGAGCCGCGCTCGAACACGTCATGGGTCCGCAGAAACAAATTGAAGCAATTACGATCGGCGCCGAGGATGATTCCGATCTCTGTCGAGGCGACATCATCGAGGCGGTGAACCGCGTCGATAGCGGCGACGGCGTTGCGATCCTCACCGACATGTTTGGCGGCACGCCGTCGAACCTGGCGATCTCCTGCATGAGCCGCCCGAAGGTGGAAGTGCTCGCGGGCATCAATCTTCCGATGCTGGTCAAGCTCGCCAAGGTCCGCGAGGAGCGTTCGCTGCCCGACGCGATCGCGATGGCCCAGGAAGCCGGCCGCAAGTACGTCACGATCGCCAGCCGCGTTCTCGCGGGCAAATGAGCGGCGAGGCCCCGGGCGAAAACCAGGTCGGCCCGGGCGTGCCGGCGGGCGCCATTTCCCGTGAGCTCTTGATCGTCAACAAGCGCGGCCTGCATGCGCGGGCATCGGCGAAATTCGTCCAGATGGTCGAGCGCTTCAACGCCGAGATCTGGGTCACGCGCGGCGGCGAGACCGTCGGCGGCACCTCGATCATGGGCTTGATGATGCTCGCCGCCGGGCCCGGCACCACGGTCGTGGTCTCGGCAAAGGGCGAGCAGGCGCAGCAAGCACTGGACGCCATCGCCGAACTCGTCGCCAGCAAGTTCAACGAGGAAGGCACGTAAGGGCTGCCCGCCCGCTAGGCCAAGCCATCACCGTCACCCTGAGGAGCGCGCATCGCGCGCGTCTCGAAGGGTCGACGGCCCGACTGTGGCCGTGCATCCTTCGAGGCTCGCAAGAGCTCGCACCTCAGGATGACGGAACGGCAATGGCGACTGTTCAAGACAGTTGGTGGCAACGATGCCGCGGCGCTACTTCGCCGGCGGCACCAGATAGACTTTCCAGACCGTCGACGGGCAGGGATGGCCGTTGAAGAAGCGCATGGTGGTCATCACCAGCGGCTCGGCATCCCTGGCATTCTCCGCCATCCATGCCTCGCACGGCTTCAGGAACACCGGATCGGTGGTGTCGCAGACGCCGATGAAGCCGAGGCGCTTGGCCTCGTCGAGTGATGTCAGCCCCGACGACCACGCCTCGCCCGGCACCAGCGACGCCGGATGATCGGGGCTGTAGAACGTCATCGGCTCGCCGATGTCGGAACGTGCGACGACCACGGCCCAGCGCGAATGGAATTTAGCCTGCCAGGTCTCGGTGAGCTCGCGGGCGAGCTCGGAGCGCGCGGCGTAGGTCGAGGCGCCATTGTGGCTCGACGCCATCTCCTGCGTGGCGATGCTGGGCGCAGCGATCAGCGTGGCAACCGTGGCCACCAACCAGACGGCTGATATCGAGAACAGCGCCATGCGCGGGACGCGCAGCGAGGGGATCGCAACCAGCGCAAGCGGCACCAGGAAGAACAGCGGGATGCCCCAATCAGTCTTGATATAGACCTCGAAAGCCAACGCGCCGAGCGGCGGTCCGATCGCGACGATCGACTGGATGATCCAGACGTTGAGCGCCTGCGGACGATTGACGCCCGGATTGGGTCCGCGCGACCAGATCCGCGCCAGCACGTCCGACGGCCGCCACGGCACCGACCCGAGCAGCAGCGCCACGAGCCCCAGCATGACGGGAATCGCGAGCAGCCCGACATTGTGCACGATGTAGCCGATCACGAGCTGGACGTTGAGTGCGCGGCTCGACAGCGCGTAGACATCGCCGGCATAGGTGAACGGCAGGAAGTTCACCTCCTCCAGCCACACCAGATGCGGAATCATCGCCACGACCATCGTGCCGATCGCAACCCATGGCGCCGGCGAGCGCAGGAATTGCATCCGCTGCGGATGGATCAGCGCAGCAAGCCCGATGGCGCCGATCATCGTCACCACCCAGTACTTGGTCATCAGCGCCAGCATGGCGGCAAAGCCGAGCCAGAGGCCTGATTTCACGGTGCGCTTCTCGAACGCGTTCAGATAGGCCAGCACCAGGAGCGGCAGCGGCACCAGCTGCGCGAGGTCGGCGTTGTACTTGAAGCCCTTGAAATTGAAGATCGGGTAGAGCGCGAGCATCACCACCATGAAGAACGCACGGCGGCGATCGACGACCCGCAGCGCGATCAGCCAGCACACCACCAGCGCGAAGCTGACGGTTGCCATCGCGAGCGCGTAGGTCGACCAGTTGGTGACCGGGAATATCCTGAACCAGACCCCGGCGATCCAGCCCGACAGCGGCGGATGCTTGCCATAACCAAGCAGGAAGCGCTGGCCCCAGGCATAGGCCTCCGCGACATCCATATGGACGTCCTGCGCGGCCTTGAGCCTGATCAGGATCAGCGTCCAAAAGATCGCGTGGACCAGCGCGAAGCCGATCACGAGCCACAGGCCGGTCCCGGGACTGGTTGCGCGCGAGGCAACCCATGCGGCGATGCGCCGGATCGTCAGCTTGCGGCTGGTGCGCCGGGCGGCAGGGAGGGTGGAGACGGTCGACATGGCCTGTACCTAAAGGCATGACCCGGAAAACTGGAAAGTGGTTTTCCGAAGGGATCATGCCGAATGGAAGCGGAAGCGCGATGAGTGAATGCTCACCAGCAGTTCAGCGCGCTTTAGCGCGTTTTTGTGGCGAGTGAAATCAGCTTGGCGTGAGAACGCCTCAAACCGGCCGATTCACTTTCCGAGAAGCTCCGGCCGGTACTCGAAATGCATGGTATCGTAGTGATACCATTTGCCGCCCCAGATGAATCCGTGGCGCTCGAAAATGTCGACGATCTGCTGCGGCATGCGGTTTTTGTAGGCGATTGTGCTGCCCTTGCCCGCCCACAGCCAGTAATCCGAAACTTTCAGGTTGAGGTCGATCGCAGCGGCGTAGCCATGCATGCTCATCCGGCCGGTATCGGCGACGGCGCGACACGACAGCACACCGGCGATCGGAAAGGCGGCGGCGCGCAGCGCCGGAGCGAGCGCGTCGATCTCGGCCGAGACCTGCTTGAGACGCTCGGCCACGCCGTTGACCCGCGTGACCTGAACCGGCTTGCCCCAGGATCGCGGCAGCCAAATGATCGTCACCAGGTTCCGCCTGACCTCATCCGTATTGCAGTCGCCGTACATCTTCTTGAAGAAGGCCTCGTTGCGGAAACGGCCGGGATCGGCGTTCGGGGCCGGCGGCGCGGCTGGCCCGGACGGATAGGACAACCGCATCTGATCGAGGATCGACGCATTGCGCAGCATCTGATCGAACGGCTTGCCGACGACGCCGTCATCGACCGCCATCACCGTGCCGTCACGCCAGGTGATCGTGGTGTCGTCGTGCCCGGTCAGCGCGTCGGGATAGGCGCGCACCAGACGGTCGAGCAGCTCGCGTCTGTCTTGGGCACGCGCAAGTGCCGGCATCAGTGCGAGCAAGAGCGTCAGTGCGAGCAAGACATGGGCGCACGCCACCCATCGCACAGCCGTTCCGCGTTTCCCGGCCTGATCGATCGCCGCGACATTGGCCTCTTCGATCGCGTTCATCCTCGGATTCCAGCTGTTCGGCGCTACCAGGCGAAGCGAGGGTTTCGGGCCGAAAGACCTAGCAGAAACCTGCCCGAAAATCGATCGCGGCAGCCCTGACTGAAACACCCCGGTGATTCGCCGCCACACCCCTGCAAAATACCGCAATATGGTTGCCCGCGCGGGGGTGCGGATGCTATCCCGCGCCCCATGACAACTGCCCCGATTTCGAACATCCGCAACTTCTCCATCGTCGCCCATATCGACCATGGCAAATCGACCCTCGCCGACCGCCTGATCCAGATGACGGGCGGCCTGACGGATCGTGAAATGGCGGGCAAGGAGCAGGTGCTCGATTCGATGGATATCGAGCGCGAGCGCGGCATCACCATCAAGGCGCAGACCGTCCGGCTGAACTACCGTGCCAAGGACGGCAAGGATTACATCTTCAACCTGATGGACACGCCCGGCCATGTCGACTTCGCCTACGAGGTCTCGCGGTCGCTGGCGGCGTGCGAAGGTTCCCTGCTGGTGGTCGACGCCAGCCAGGGCGTCGAGGCGCAGACGCTTGCCAACGTCTACCATGCGCTTGACGCCGGTCATGAGATCGTGCCGGTCCTGAACAAGGTCGATCTGCCCGCAGCCGAGCCCGAGAAGGTCAAGCAACAGATCGAAGACGTGATCGGCATCGACGCCTCCGACGCGGTGATGATCTCGGCCAAGACCGGCCTCGGCGTTCCCGATGTGCTGGAAGCGATCGTCACCCGCCTGCCGCCGCCGAAGGGCGACGCCGACGCGACGCTGAAGGCGCTGCTGGTCGACAGCTGGTACGACGTCTATCTCGGCGTGGTCGTGCTGATCCGCGTCGTCGACGGCACCATGAAGAAGGGTAGCCGCATCCGCATGATGGGCACCGGCGCCGCCTACGACATCGAACGCGTCGGCTTCTTCACGCCGAAGATGACGCAGGTCGAGGAGCTCGGCCCCGGCGAGATCGGCTTCATCACCGCCGCGATCAAGGAAGTCGCCGACACGAGAGTGGGCGACACCATCACCGACGACAGGAAGCCGGTCACCGAAATGCTGCCCGGCTTCAAGCCGGCGATCCCGGTCGTGTTCTGCGGCCTGTTCCCGGTCGATGCCGACGATTTCGAGACGCTGCGCGCCGCGATGGGCAAGCTCAGGCTGAACGACGCCAGCTTCTCCTTCGAGATGGAAACCTCGGCCGCGCTCGGCTTCGGCTTCCGCTGCGGCTTCCTCGGGCTGTTGCATCTGGAGATCATCCAGGAGCGGCTGTCGCGCGAGTTCGACCTCAATCTGATCGCGACCGCGCCGAGCGTGATCTACAAGATGAAGCTGACCGACGGCACCGAGTTCGAGATCCACAACCCGGTCGACATGCCCGACGTGGTCAAGATCGCGGAGATCGAGGAGCCGTGGATCGAGGCGACGATCCTCACCCCCGACGAATATCTCGGCAGCGTGCTGAAGCTGTGCCAGGACCGCCGCGGCGCGCAGAAGGAACTCACTTACGTCGGCTCCCGCGCGATGGTGAAATACGACTTGCCGCTCAATGAAGTGGTGTTCGATTTCTACGATCGCCTGAAGTCGGTCTCCAAGGGCTATGCCTCGTTCGACTATCATCTGACCGACTACAAGCCGGCCGATCTCGTGAAGATGCAGATCCTGGTAAACGCCGAGCCGGTCGACGCGCTGTCGATGCTGGTGCATCGCACCCGCGCCGAGGGCCGCGGTCGCGCCATGGTCGAGAAGATGAAGGAGCTGATCCCGCCGCACATGTTCCAGATCCCGATCCAGGCGGCGATCGGCGGCAAGGTGATCGCGCGCGAAACCGTCCGCGCGCTGCGCAAGGACGTCACCGCGAAGTGCTACGGCGGCGACATCACGCGTAAACGGAAACTTCTGGAGAAGCAGAAGGAAGGCAAGAAGAAGATGCGGCAGTTCGGCAAGGTCGACATCCCGCAGGAAGCCTTCATCGCCGCACTCAAGGTGGATAGCTGAGAGGATGTGAGGCTATATCCTCGTCCACCACTGTCATCGCCCGGCTCGACCGGGCGATCCAGTACGCCGCGGCCTCTCGGCTCAAGCACTGCAGTCTCTGGAATACTGGATCACCCGCATGCGCGGGTGATGACACTGAGCAAGCTGAGCAATCACCCCGTCATCCTGAGGCGCCGTCACGAGCTGTCGCCGGCTTGACGACAACGACACCAGTCCCGCCCGAACCGAAAATCTCGAAAACAACCCCATGCAAAGTAGCCTGAGGTGGATAGCTGACGCGCCGCAGCCGGCGCGCCTGTTGCCCATTTTTGTCCCAGCAACAAAACGCACCATGATTTGAATCGCCACGACGCGACGTGCGGACTAAGCTGCCGCGATGTTGCGCATCCTGTCTCTCTCGATCGTTATCCTCGCCTTGCTGCAGCCGGACCTGAGCGCGGCCGCTTCCTCGAAAAAGCGGCAGAGCGCCCGCTGGCACGGCTATGGCTTCCTGCCCGGCTACCGGCAGCCGCCCAACGAAACCATTCCAGTGCTCGGACCGCGCGGCGCGGCCCGCGGCTACCCGGATTATTCGCCGCAATATTGGTATGGCGGGGATTGGCACTATTTCGGCCGCCCCGGATTCTACCGCGGCCGCTACAATGGCGGCAGTTTTGGCCCGTGCTGGACCTGGACGCCGATCGGGCGGGCGTGGAATTGCGGGTAGAGCATGATCCGGAAAAGTGTGACGCGGTTTTCCGAAAGATCATGCTCAAACAAGAAGCTAAAGCGCGATGATGGTTCAACCCAATCTCATCGCGCTTTAGCCGCGTCGCTGCGGCATCTCGCGCACGCAACTCACAATCCGCTGATCCCGGAATGAGAGGCATGTTGCCCGTCATATTGCCCCCGGACCTCAGATAGGTCACCATCCTCCCTGCGCGCACCACAAAAACAACAGCGCCGGGGAAACGCATGAGCAAGGACGCTCGGTTCGACTATGGCTGGGTCGTCGTCGGCGCGGGCGCGCTGATGACCTGCGTCGGCTTCGGCACCATGCTGTCGCTCGCGGTGTTCCTGCAGCCGATCTCGGATGCGATGGGCTGGTCGCGCGCCGGCATATCGGCAGCAGCGACGCTGGATTTCCTCTGCATGGGCTTTGCGGCGTTTGCCTGGGGCGCGCTGTCCGACCGGTTCGGCACCCGCATCGTGGTGCTGGCGGGCAGCCTGCTGCTCGGCCTTGGCCTCGTGACGGCAAGCCAGGCGCAGAGCCTGTGGCAATTCCAGCTGTGCTTCGGCGTGGTGATCGGGATCGCCGCCGGCAGCTTCTATGCGCCGATGATGGCGCTCGCCAGCGCCTGGATCGACAAGCATCGCAGCCTCGCAGTGGCGCTGGTGTCGGCCGGCATGGGCGTATCGCCGCTGACCGTCGCGCCATCGGCAAGCTGGCTGATCACGGCCTATGACTGGCGCTTTGCGATGCTTGTCATCGGCATCATCGCATGGGCGCTGTTGATCCCGGCATCTTTCCTGGTGCGCCCCGCGCCGCACGGATCGACCGTTGCGACTGGCGCGGCCGCGAACGCGCCACAAGCGGAATGGACCGTGGCGCAGGCGCTGCGCACGCCGCAATTCATCACCTTGGCACTGGCGCATTTCGCCTGCTGTGCGGCGCATTCCGGGCCGATCTTCCACATGGTGTCCTACGCCATGGTATGCGGCATCGCGCCGTTGACCGCGGTCACGGTCTACAGCCTCGCCGGCTTCTCCGGGCTCGGCGGACGGCTGCTGCTCGGTGTGCTCGCCGACCGGCTCGGCGCCAAGCCGGTGCTGGTCGGCGGCCTGCTGGTACAGGCGCTGTCGATCGCGACTTATCTGGCGGTGGCGCAGCTCGGCGAGTTCTATGCGCTGTCGGTAGTGTTCGGCCTCGCCTATGGCGGCGTGATGCCGCTCTATGCCGTGCTGGTGCGCGAGTTCTTCGGCGCGCGGATCATGGGCACGGTGTTCGGCGCGGTCTCGGCCTTCGCGAGCCTCGGCATGGCGCTCGGGCCATGGGCCGGCGGTTACGTGTTCGACACGTTCCACGGCTATACATGGCTGCACGCCGGTTCCTTCGCGATCGGCCTCGCCGCGGTCGCCGTGGCGCTGAGCTTCTCCACCAAGCGCCAGCCGTCGCTCGATCTCGGCCGCGCCGCGGCCTGAGCGCGTCTGTCGATCGATCACCACTGGCGCAGCGATTGGATAGCTGATCTGCGTCGGCGCCGTCCCGCCTTGCCCTCCCCAGCCGGATGAGCCACCATCGCTTGACCCGCCCAACAACAACATCGGAAGGCGCCGAGGAAACGCATGAACAAGCCGCAGGGGTTCGACCTTGTCGAGCGGGCGCGCGCGCTGGCGCCGCTGATCATAGCTGAAGCCGACGAGATCGAACGGACGCGGCGGCTGACGCCTTCCGTCACATCGGCGCTGGTCGAGAACGGGCTCTATCGCGCGCTGCTGCCGAAGCGTTTTGGCGGCGCCGAGGCGACGCTCGAAGCGTTCATGCAGATGCAGGAGGAGATCGCCAAGGCGGATGCTTCAACCGCCTGGTGCCTCGGCCAGTGCAGCGTCTGCGCCATGACCGCAGCCTATCTCGAGCCCGACGCCGCTGACGAGATCTTCAACACGGCGCCGGGGATTCTCGCCTGGGGCGCGATCGCCCATGAGGTCCGCGCCGAGCCCGGCGGCTACCGCGCCAATGCGCGCTGGGATTTCGCCTCGGGCTCGCGGCAGGCGAGCTGGCTCGGTGCCCATGTCCGCGTTGTCGAGGCCGACGGCTCGCCGCGCAAGAAGGCCGACGGCTCGCCGGAGATCCGCACCATCCTGTTCCCGATGTCATCGGCTGTGATGTACGACGTCTGGGACGTGATCGGCCTGAAGGGCACCGGCACCGATTCCTACTCGGTCGACAACCTCTTCATCCCGGAAAAATTCGCGGCGCTGCGCGACGATCCCACCGCGTGCCGCGAACCGGGTCCGCTCTACAAGCTCTCCACCAACATGGTGTTCAGCATGGGCTTTGCCGCCACCTCGCTCGGCGTCGCGCGCGCCATGCTGGATGCAGCGACCGAACTTGCCCGCGGCAAGACCCCGCAGGGCCTCAAGGCGATGCGCGACAACAACGCGGTGCAGGGCCAGATCGGCCGCACCGAGGCGAGCCTGCGCGCCGCTCGCGCCTATCTCTACGCGACGGCGAACGACGTCTGGCGCGATCTGTCGCGCGGCGATCCCATCAGCGAGGCGCATCGGATCGCGATCCGCATCGCCTCGACCTGGACCATCCACCAGTCGGCCGCCGTGGTCGACATCGCCTATCACATGTCGGGGGCAACCGCGGTATTCGCCAAGAATCCGTTCGAGCGGCGGTTTCGCGACATGCACGCGATCGCGCAGCAGATCCAGGCCCGCGACACCCAGTATGAGGATGCCGGCAAGGCGATCCTGGTGGGCAATCTCTCCGCGCCGCCGACAGCGCGCTAAAGCGCGATGAAGTCAGGTTGAACCAGGGCGCGTACTCATGAATCCGCCATGTCGGCTCTGCCCCCTAAAACCTGATATCGCCGGGTGACAACGGCATGTCGGTTTTGGGCCCAGGCCGTGTGAAAACTCCGTCTCTGCTATTATTCTCCAATGAATCGGTGGGGACGGGCGATGGCGGGATTCGTGGAGGGAGTTGATCGCGGGCAGAGCACGTTGTTTCCCGCACTGCTCGACGACTACGTGGCCGAGGACAATCCGGTGCGTGCGGTTGATGTGTTCGTCGAGGGGCTCGATCTGGATAAGCTCGGCTTCGTTGGCGTCCAGCCACTCGACATGGGGCGACCCGGCTACCATCCCGGCATGATGCTCAAGCTCTACATCTACGGCTACCTCAATCGCGTGCCGTCGAGCCGACGCCTGGAGCGGGAATGCCAGCACAATATCGAGATGATCTGGCTGACCGGGCAGTTGGCGCCGGACTTCAAGACTATCGCGGATTTCCGCAAGGACAATGGCAAGGCCATTCGTGAGGTCTGCCGCGAGTTCGTCGCGCTGTGCCGCAAGCTTGATCTGCTTGTTGGAGCGAGCGTCGCCATCGATGGATCGAAGTTCAAGGCTGTCAATGCGCGAGACAAGAACTTCACCGAGGCGAAGATGAAGCGGCGCCTCGAGCGGATCGACGAGAGCATCGCCCGCTATCTCTCGCAGCTCGAGACCGCCGATCGGCATGGCGATACAGTGCCAGAGGCGAAAGTTGCGAGGTTGAAGGGCAAGATCGAGAAGCTCAAGGAGGAGACCGGTCGGCTCAATGCGATCAATGCGGAGATGATGAAGAAAGAGGACAAGCAGATAGAGCTGGCGCCGGTTGTTTGGACAGCGCCCCGCGGGATTTAAGTGGATTCCTGCCGGGTTATGCTGAACGCGGGGCCTTACGATTTTGTCGTTGCGTCGGGAGGGCGTAGCCCGACCAGAGCGACGACAAAATCGTCGGCGACGGTCATGCGGCCATCACCATAGCTTGCGTGCCGAAGTAAGCCTCGTCGGGCGTGCGCCCGTCAAGGCTCGAGTGAGGGCGTCCCTGATTGTAGAAGGCCAGATACTTGGCAATTGACGCTCGCGCCTCGGACACGCTGTCGTAGGCGCGGAGATAAACTTCTTCGTATTTGACCGTGCGCCAGAGCCGCTCGACAAACACGTTGTCGCGCCAGGCGCCCTTGCCGTCCATGCTGATGGCGATCTTCGCGTCCAGCAGCACATCGGTGAACTCGAGGCTGGTGAACTGGCTGCCCTGGTCCGTGTTGAAAATCTCGGGCCTGCCGTGCTTCGCCAACGCCTCCTGGACCGCTTCGACGCAGAAGGCCGCCTCCATTGTGATCGAGACGCGATGGGCCAGGACCCGTCGGCTGAACACATCGACGACCGCCGCGAGATAGACGAAGCCACGCCGCATCGGAATGTAGGTGATGTCCATTGCCCACGCCTGGTCGGGCCGCTCGATCTTCAATCCGCGCAACAGGTACGGGTAGATCTTGTGACCCGGTGCCGGCTTACTCGTGTTCGGGCGACGATAGACCGCCTCGATCCCCATGCGCTTCATCAGCGTCGCGATGTGGCGGCGACCGGCGTATACGCCCTCCCGCCGCAGCAACGATCGCTGCATACGCGCTCCCGCGAAGGGATAATCGAGATGCAGCTCATCGAGCCGACGCATCAAGGCAAGGTCCTCGGCCGAAACTGGCCGAGGTTCATAGTAGACCGTGCTGCGAGCCAGCTTCAGGACCTTCGCCTGGCGCACGATAGAAAGATCATGACCGCGGTCGATCATCGCTTTGCGCTCAGCAGGCCCGCCTTGGTGAGCGCGCCGGACAAAAAATCGTTTTCCAACGCCAGCTCGCCGATCTTGGCATGTAACGCCTTCAAATCGACCGGCGTCTCGGCCGACGCCTTGTCATGCCCAAACACGCCGGCGGCGCCTTCCAGGAGCTGGTTTTTCCAGATCGTGATCTGGTTCGGATGAACATCAAACAGTTGCGCCAGCTCCGCCAGCGTCTTGTCGCCTTTGACCGCAGCCAAAGCAACCTTCGCCTTGAATGCCGGAGAATGCATCCGGCGGCTCTTCTTCGTCATCTTCGCTCCTGATTCGCGGCAAGAATCCTCGCCGCTGTCAGGCAGAAAATCCACTCAAGCTACTGTCCGAATTTGCGGAGCCAGCTCTGATCTCGCTGACCGATCCTGACGCGCGCTCGATGGCGACCAGTGGCAAGGACACCGGGATTGTTGGCTATAACGTGCAGATTGCAGTTGATACGCAACATCATCTCATCGTGGCTCACGAGGTGACCAACGTGGGCACCGATCGCCACCAACTCGCCAAAATGGCCGGGCAGGCACGCGACGAGATGGCTGTCGAAACCCTCGAAGTCGTGGCAGACCGCGGCTATTACGATGGAGAGGAGATCAGGGCCTGCGAGGAAGCCGACATAACGGTGACGTTGCCGAAGCCGATGACTTCGGGCGCCAAAGCTGCTGGCCGCTTCGGCAAACAGGACTTCGTCTATGTCGCCGCCGAAGATGTTTATCGCTGTCCCGCCGGCGAGCAACTAACTTATCACTATACGAACGTAGAGGATGGAAAGACACTGCGTCGCTATTGGACAAGCACCTGCAAAACCTGCGCGCTAAAAGCTCAGTGCACGACAGGGCCCGAGCGCCGCATCTCACGCTGGGAGCACGAGGCCGTTCTGGAGAAAGTTCAGGATCGGCTCGACCACAGCGCCAATGCAATGGGTGTCCGCCGCCGGACAGTGGAGCATCCGTTCGGCACGTTGAAGTGTTGGATGGGAGCAACGCACTTTCTCACGAAAAAGCTGCCAAAGGTGGCCGCCGAGATGGCGCTCAACGTGCTCGCCTACAACATGAAACGCGTGATGATGATCCTGGGCGTAGGCGGATTGCTGGAGGCGATGCGGGCGTGAGGCCGACCTCCGCGCGACCAAGTCCGCGCCTACATGAAGTTCCTGGTTGCCACTGGGCTCGCTTCCACCGAATTAGAAGCTCGGCGGCCGCGAAATGCACCAGTGCGCCGCAAGTTACACGATTTTCACACGGCCTGGGCCAATATCGGAAGTAACGGACATGACGTTGCGGCGTACGCAGAAGCAGCGTTCAATTCTGACAGACGAAGAACGCGACGTATGGGTGCGAGCGCCATGGGATGTGTTACAGCCCAACTTGCCGCACGGGCACGATGCCTCATGACTTAGGAGCGCCGCCAATGCTTTCTGAGTTACACCGGCTGTTAGCCACCAGACCGTGTCAAATACGGATCCAAGGTTCCAGCTAATCGGTCCGCCACTTGTCTGGCGGACAGCGTGGACTGCTTTTCGGGATAGAGCGAGCCGACGGAATTCACGACCAGCCCGCTACAAGCGGCAAGAACAACTATCGCATTCGCAGCGAGATATTTGGTCCTCATGACGATGGTCCCTTCATCGCCCCATGAACTAACTGGACACTCTCAGAAATGGTTCCCGCGCGCAACGATGGCATTCGATGGGATGCGTCGACCTCCCACTCCGGGTTCCTCCGAATGGAACATCGCGTCGCGATCAGAGATCAAGGAACGAAAGCGCACGCCGGGCTTTAGAGAGATGCGAGACCGCCCCTCGCTGGTAGAAAGTCCGCGCATGTCGCGGATAGCCAAAGGTCGCGACCAAAGACCCGCTGTTGTGAAAACGAGCGCTCGCGCAGATAGCCAAAAGCGGCGGTCTCCCGGTCCATTCAAAAGTCGCTGGCCGTGCCTCCACTGAGGTTACGGAGGCGGTAGCTACGATGTCGGACTTTGGCTGGGTTTGCATTTACGGGAACGAGAGCAATTGCATGAACCATCGCGTTGACCTTGACCACGCGCACAGCCGCGCCATCGTTCGAGAGATCGGCGAGAGATTGGGCGCGTCGCTGAAGCCAGAGCCGGGACTACCAGAGGGACTTAGACAGCAAATCGACCGGCTCCGCGAATTGGAGGAGCAATCACCATCGATCATTCCAGCGGCCGAGCGCTGGGACAAGGTTCGCCGCTGAGACGGCTCGGCCGAATTGGATGAGCAATGCCATCGGTGAAGCGCCGTGCGTCAAGAATTCTGAATGAGTACGGCGAGGCACAAGCCGAATTGATCGGCAAAGCCGTCGTCCTTACAGATGGAAAAGCAGGCACGGTCGAGCACGTTTGGCTGGATGAATTGCACGGGCTTCGGATTTCGATCAAAGGTCATGACGGAAGATGGCCGGTCTCAACCATCAAGATCACGGAGAACTAGCGCGCTGTACGGCGCGATCCTTTCAGATCAGCCCAATCAAGATGAAAAGAGCGATTTCGGGCAGGAAAGTGGCGCTCATGATCGCGACCGTAAGGAACACGTCGCCCGCCGAGAGAGGATTCATGAATGCCTCGCATCTTGCGAAGCCCCAAGAGTAAATCATTCAGGCCAGAAAATGTTTCGGTTTCAACGCAGACGGCGCGAGATGCGGGCCGCGGACATCCGAGGGCGGCCTAAAGGCAGGGCCCGCTTCGGGTCAAACTCAGAAGTCGGAACACGCAATCGTAACGACCGCTTCACCTCAACACCGGGACTTTCGATTAGCCAGCGCGGCACTTCCGAAAAGGGCCAACAAGGCGACATTCGCGAAATGAAAGAGGCCGCCAACTGAGGCGGCCTTAGTGGATAGCTCCCAATTCTTTCAGCTCGGCGCTCTTGTGAGCGCCAACCGATACTGTTAGTCGCAACGGCGGATCCTGCGGACCGAACCGTCGTCGCGCTCGATCGTGACGGTGCGGCATCCACCGCGATATCCGCGATCATATCCGTTGTCATATCCGTAGGCGCGATAAGCGGGTCGATCGTAGTCTCGGTAGTAACGCCGCTCCGTGGGCGGCGTCGCAGCGATCTGATGCGATGGGCCGGTTCCAGACATGCCTGCAAATTAGAGCGGTCCTCCGAATAGCCCATTTGACGGGCCTCCAGCTTTCGCGTCAGCGTCGCCGGGACGCTATGCGCTCAATATCGGCCGCGCATTGATCATTAAGAAGATCACCTAGCCTGCCCACATCCTTGATACCGAAGTACACGTTGCAAGGTGTCTCGGCCAAACGGAAGTGAGGCAACCTGCGCCCGACTTTTACGAATCTGCGGTCACGAAAAACTGGTTCGGATTTATATGTGTCGTATCTGAGTTCGCCGAACGAGCCGACGATATGGCGGACGCTTACATTTCCGTAGCACCACAAGCCGGCATAGACGCAAGCGCCGTTGAGGTATCTCAAATCATATGCAGCAAAGCCATCCGTATCGGCGACGCGCTTGAAGTACCTAAGCCATCTGACGAACATTCTTGTCTGATCGATTTTTACGATCATTCGTTCTGTCGTGAGAATATACGCAAATGCCCCGCCTATGCGCAGCGCGAATAACTGAGGTATGAAAGCAAATGTGACTATCACACAGACAACTATCCATCGTCCTCTTACGAGCCCTTCAATGGCGTGTTGCTCGGGTGTTAGGGTATAGATTCCGTGGTACGCGAAAAGCGCCAGGAAAAGAGCTCCCCACGTAGGAACGGTCGTTGAGCAGAAGAAAGTACTGAACCATCCTGGCGTGCCAATCCAGACAACCCGCTCGTCTTCACCCAGCTTGGGTGTCACCCCGGAGGCGTCGACCAGGTCTTGAGGCGGATCGAATATCGACAGACCGCGCTGGATCATTGATCGAAAGCTCGCTTGCAAGGCGCGGTCGAGAATCGAAATTGTCCGCGTCTGAACTCTAGCGCAGGCGAGGCAATGATGCACGCTATGCGTGTATTAACCGCTAATCCTCCATTCTGAATGCCGCTGAGTTGTGTGCAATCAACCGGACAAGGACAAAGGCCAAGCAGCGCAGGGGGAGGGCTGGGGTGGGTATCGCCGCGTATCCCATCGTGGAGAGAGCCCCCACCCGCAATCGGGAGAGGCGAAGCGAGTCTGCGGTCCGACTGATTCAACCTAACTCCATCCCGCTCCAGCCGCTCGGTACGAAAGTAGCACCGGCGACAACGGTCGCGGCACGAATACCGGCCGCAACAACACCCGGTTGTTAAGCTTTTTCTGAGACTTTGCGGGCGGCGCTAATGCCTGGAGTTCCGCTGGTCCCATGTTCACGCTTCGATCGATTGCCGCCCGCCTGATCCTGGCGATTTCGCTGACCGTTGCAGTCGCCTGCGCCATCCTCGGCGGCTTCTCCATCAGCCAGCAGCGCGCGTTGACCCGGCTGGCTCTCGATCAGCAGCTCAAGCTGCAATATGACAGCGTGATTGCAGCGATCGACTACGAGGGGCGCGCTGCGCTGGCGGTCTCGGCTGTCATCGCCGCCTTGCCGCCGGTCGAGGATGCCATCGCTAGGGGCGACCGCGATGGCCTCGGAAAGCTGCTCAGCGCTCCCTGGGCGTCGATGAAGGCGCAGGGCATCCCGCTGATCTCGTTCTGGCAGACCCCGGCGACGAGCTTCTACCGGGTCCACGCGCCAAAGCTGTTCGGCGATGACGCCTCCGCGCGGCGCACGACGGTGGTGGAATCGATCAAAGCCGGCAAGCCGATCGTCGGCGTCGAGCCCGGCCGCGAAGCGCTTTCGATCTTCGGCATGACCCCGATCATGCACGACGGCAAGACGCTGGCCAATGTCGACGTCGGCGCCGCCTTCGGCAAGGAATTCGTCGACCGCGCCAAGAAGCGCTTCGGCATCGACCTCGCCGTGCATTCCTTCGACGGCCAGAGCTTCAAGCGGCTGTCCTCGACCTTCGGCGACACGGTGGTCGCGACCCAGGACGAGCTCAAGGGGGTGATGAGCGGTTCGGCACTGCTGCGCGACGCGACGCTCGACGGCCATGCGGTGGAGCTCTATCTCGGGCAGATCAAGAACTATGCCGGCGAACCGGTCGCCGTGCTCGAGATCATCAAGGACACCAGCGACTATGAAGCCGCCGCATCAAGCGCGCAGCGCAATCTGATCCTCGGCACGGTCGCGATCCTGGCCGCAGCCGTGTTGCTCGCGTTCCTGCTCGGCCGCGGCCTGTCCCGGCCGCTCACCGCGATCACCGCCGTGATGAACCGCCTGTCCAGCGGCGATACCAGCGTCACGATTCCCGGCAGCGAGCGCCGCGACGAGCTCGGCACCATGGCCAAGGCGGTCGACGTGTTCCGCCGCGGCATGATCGAGACCTCTTCGCTGCGCGACGCGCAGGAAGCCGACAAGGTGAAGGCTGCAGCCGACCAGCAGGCGTTGCAGCGGCAGATGGCCGACCGTTTCGAATCCGACGTCAAGGGCATGGTCGCCGCGGTCGCGCGGTCGTCGAGCGACATGCAGCGCGTCGCCAACGAGATCACCACCAGCGTCAACGGCGCCTCGGAACGGACCACGGCGGCGGCTGCCGCGTCCGAGGAGGCGTCGGCCAGCGTCAATGCGGTCGCAGCCGCCACCGAAGAGCTGGCCTCCTCGATCACCGAGATCGGCCGCCAGGTCACCCATTCCAGCCCTGTCGCCGACAATGCAGTCGCCAAGGCCAAGGAGACCACCGAGATGGTGACGAGCCTGGCCGCATCCGCCGAGAAGATCGGCGACGTGCTGCGCCTGATCAGCGCGATCGCCAGCCAGACCAATCTGCTGGCGCTCAACGCCACCATCGAGGCCGCGCGCGCCGGCGAGGCCGGCCGCGGCTTTGCCGTGGTCGCCGCCGAGGTGAAGGGATTGGCGAGCCAGACCGCGAAGGCGACCGAGGAAATCGCCGGCCAGGTCGGCGCGATCCAGTCAGCCACCGGCAATTGCGTCAGCGCAATCGGCGACATCAGCGGCACCATCCGCGAGATCTCGGGGATCGCCACCGCCATCGCGGCCGCCGTCGAGCAGCAGGACTCGGCGACGCGGGAGATTGCCCGCAGCGTGCAGCAGGCCTCCGCCGGGACCGTCGAAGTCTCCGCCAATATCGCCGGCGCGAGCGAGGCCGCCGGCCAATCCCGCGCCCTTACCGGCAATGTGCTGGATACGTCCAGCCAGCTCGGCGATCACGCATCCGCGCTGTCGCACAGCGTCGACACCTTCCTCGCCGGACTGCGCAACGCCGCTTAATCTTACTGTGCCATAGGCACAATACCCGTCATCCGTCACCCTGAGGTGGCCGCTTCTTCAGCGGCCCTCGAAGGGTCGACGGCCACCAGCGGGGCCGTGCACCCTTCGAGGCTCGCAAGAACTCGCGCCTCCAGCGACAAAGGCGAAGCCTTTGCGCGAGGATGACGGGCCGGGAAGCGTACGCCTCGGGCCTATGACGCAGCAGTAATAGTACCTACTGTTCTTAAAGCGTGAGTCGTGATTCAAGGTCGGGATGATACCCGAAGCAAGAGAAGTCCACCTTTCGAGGAAAGATCGCAAGGTGCTTGAGGCGTGTTGCCGCTCCCCGGTGACGTTGCAGCGCGATTTGAAGCGGGCGCGGATAGTTCTGTTGGCGGCGGATGGACGCAGCACTCGGTCGATCGCCAAGGAAGTTGGGGTCCAGCCGCGGATTGTCAGCCTTTGGCGGCATCGCTATGCCGACCAAGGCCTTGAAGGGCTGCAAGACAAGCCGCGACCGGGCAAGCAGCCAATCTATACGAAGGCCACCGACAAGCGGATTCTGAAGCTGCTGGACAAGCCGCCGCCGGACGGGTTCGCACGCTGGACCGGGCCCCTGCTGGCCGGGGCGCTGGGCGATGTTGACGTCCAATATGTCTGGCGGTTCCTGCGCAGCCACAAGATTGACCTCGCGGCTCGTAAGTCCTGGTGTGAGAGCAACGACCCGAACTTTACGGCCAAAGCCGCCGATGTTGTCGGCCTCTATGTCGCCCCGCCCGCGAAGGCCATTGTGCTGTGCGTGGACGAGAAGCCCTCGATCCAGGCTTTGGAGCGAGCGCAGGGTTATCTGAAGTTGCCCAATGGCCGCGCCTTGACCGGCCAGAGCCACGATTACAAGCGGCATGGCACCACAACATTGTTTGCGGCGCTCGAAGTCGCCACCGGAAAGATCATCGCGGCGCATTCAAAACGCCGACGCCGCGTCGAGTTTCTCGACTTCATGAACAGCGTCACCGCGGCTTTTCCGAACCGGAAGCTTCACGTCATCCTCCGACAACCTCAACACCCACAAGAAGAACGAGCATTGGCTCAAGGCCCACCCCAACGTGCAATTTCATTTCACGCCGACAAGTGCGTCTTGGCTCAATCAGGTCGAGGTATGGTTTTCGATCTTGCAGGGGCAGTCGCTCAGCGGCACCTCCTTCACAAGCCTCACGCAGCTTCAGGAGCACATCGATGCCTACGTCAACGCATACAACGACAGAGCCGAGCCCTTCGTCTGGACCAAGAAAAAGGTCCGTCAACGCCGTTTCAAAGGCCGCCGTATCACTCAGCTCTGATTCTGGGTACTAGGAGCCCGTCCAGATATGTTTTCGTGACGGGCATTTGTTGTAGAGTAGCAGGCTCAGGCTGCGTTTGCGAGGTTGAACAGCTTGAGGAGGTTATGGACGGTGCAGATCATTGTCCACTCGGCGCGCACTTTCTCGATGCCCCGCAACAGGAACTGGCGGAAGCCTCTTGCCTGTTTGATCTGTCCGAACACCGGCTCCACCACTTGCTTTCGCAATCGGTAGGGTGTTTCGAAGCCGCCATCGTCGATCTTCTTTCGCATGGCCTGTGTCAGCGGGCCGCCGACTTTTCCGTTCGCTACTGTCGGGTGCTTGGCGCGTCCGGGCGCGACATAGCCATCGATGCTGCGTGTGTCGAGCGCTTCGAGATTGGCTTCGCTGCAGTAGCCGGAATCCGCTGAGGCCTGCCGCGGCTTGCGGCCAAGATTGCTCTCGATGGCCTCGATCAGGGGCACCAACTGGCCCTGATCGCTGCCGTGCTGGGTCAGTTCTTGCGCGACAATGATCTGGGCATGTGCATCGACGGCCGCCTGGGCATTATAGGCCTGAACGAAGCCATCCTTCGACTTCATGATGCGGCTTTCCGGATCGGTGAAGTTGCGTTGCGCCTTGGGATTGGGTTCCTCCGATGGCAGCGCCGCCGGTTTGCCCGGCTTCTTGCGGCCTTCGGCCTGGCGCTGCTGTTCCTTTTCGGCCTCGATGCGGCGCTCTTCCTCCGCCGCCAGTTTGGCGTCCGCTTCCAGCGCCGCCATCGCTTGCTGGATCTTCGCCAGCCGTTTCTGCTTGTCGACGGTCCAGTCCGGCAGTTCGTCGCTGTTGCCGAAAGTCTCATCCTCCGAGGCATCCGCCGCCTCGGCGGCCGCCAGCATGCGAGCGACCTCGGCCTTCAATTCCGCCTCGCGCTTCTTCATGCGCTCATAACTCATCGCCTTGTGTTTCGACGCGTTCGCCTTGATCTTCGTACCATCCAGCGCGACATGACCGAGCTTGACCAGCCCGGCCGTCTCGCACAACTTCAGAACCTGCACGAATAGCGCGCCGAGCGCCTTCAAATGTCGCTTGCGAAAGTCGCTGATCGTCCGAAAATCCGGCGCATCCAGCGCCACGATCATCACAAAATCGTTCCGCTCCCGGCAGGCCTTGGCAATCCGACGCGACGAATACAGCCCACTCGCATAGCTATGCAGCAGCAGCGCCACCATCATCCGCGGATCAAACGGCGGCTGCCCAAGCCCGCTCACATAGCTGCCCATGATCTCCCTGAGATCGAGGCTCTCCCGCACCAGATCAACCATAAACCGCGAGACATGGCCTTTCGGCACGAAGTCCTGCACATTCGGCGGCAGAAGCAGCGTCTGATCGATGTTCCAAGGCCGAAAATACTTGCTCATCGCCCAATGTTGAATCAGACCCGACCAGATTTGAACAGCGACTATCCAGACAAGCTCCTAGGCGCCAGATGTCAGCACCTTGACACCGCCGAACGCGGTCACCTGGCCGCGGCGCAGCATCACGATCTGGGTGGCGAGCTGGCGCAGCTCGGCCGCGTCGTGGCTGACATAGACCATGGGGACGCCGGCCTCGTCCCGCAGCCGCACCAGATAGGGCAGGATCTCGAGCTTGCGGCTTTCGTCGAGCGCGCCCAGCGGCTCGTCGAGCAGCAGCAGCCGCGGCTTCGACAACAGCGCCCGGCCGAGCGCAACGCGCTGGCGCTCGCCGCCGGAGAGCTTTCCGGGGCGGCGGTCGAGCAGGGCGCCGATGTCGAGCAGGTCGACGACGCGCTTGTGTTGCGCGGGATCCTCGGCGAGACCGTTCATGCGGCGACCGTAGTCGAGGTTCTGCCTGATATCGAGATGCGGAAACAGCCGTGCGTCCTGGAAGACGTAGCCGATGCGGCGGCGCCAAGTCGGCACGTGGATGCCGGCGGTGGTGTCGTCGACGGTCTCGCCATCGATCACGATCGTGCCGCGGTCCGGGCGCAACAGTCCCGCGATGGTGTTGATCAGCGAGGTCTTGCCGGAGCCGGACGCGCCGAACAGGCCGGTGACGCGGCCCTCGCTGGTGAACGATGCCGCAAGCGTGAACTCGCCGAGCTGCTTGGTGATGTCGACGCGCAGCATCGCTATTGCCCGTGCAGGCGCGCGGTGGCCCGGCGCGCGAACACTTCGGCTGCGACCAGCGCGCCGACCGCGAGCACGACCGAGATGATCACGAGCCGGGCTGCAGCGGTGTCGCCGTCCGGCGTCTGGATCAGCGAATAGATCGCCGACGAAATGGTCTGGGTCTCGCCGGGAATGTTGGAGACGAAGGTGATGGTCGCGCCGAACTCGCCGATCGCCTTGGCAAAGCCGAGCACCATGCCGGCCAGCACGCCCGGCAGTGCGAGCGGCAGCGTCACCGTTGCGAACACCCGCCACGGCGCCGCGCCCAGCGTCTCGGCGGCCTGCTCGAGACGGCGATCGACCGCCTCGATCGAGAGACGGATCGGCCGCACCAGCAGCGGAAACGACATCACGCCGCAGGCCAGCGCCGCGCCAGTCCAGCGGAAAGCGAACACGATGCCGAGATGATCGGCCAGCCAGCCGCCGACCAGGCCGCGTTTGCCGAAGGTCAGCAGCAGCAGATAGCCCGTGACGACCGGCGGCAGCACCAGCGGCAGATGCACAGCGGCATCGAGCAGCGACTTGCCCCAGAAGTCGCGCCGCGCCAACAGCCAGGCGAGGGCGATTCCAAACGGGGTCGCCACCAGCGTTGCGATGATGGCGACCCGCAGTGACAGCAGGATCGCCGTCCATTCGGTCGGCGAGATCTCAAACACGCTCAGGTCGTCGGGCTGATCAGGAAATTGAAGCCATACTTCTCGAGGATCGTCTTCGCCGCCGACGAACGCAGGAAGGCGAGATATTCCGCGGTCTCCGGCTTCGCGGTCGTGGTCGCCGCGACCGGATAGATGATGGCCGGATGGCTGTCGGTCGGGAAGGTGCCGACGATCTTGACGCCGGGCTCGACCTTGGCGTCGGTCGAGTAGACGATGCCGAGCACGGCTTCGCCGCGCGCCACCAGCGTCAGTGCCGCGCGTACGCTGTCGGCCATCGCGAATTTCGGCTCCGCCGCCTGCCATGCACCGAGCTTCTCGAGCGCGGCCTTGGCATATTTGCCAACCGGCACCGCCTTGACGTCGCCGGTCGCGATCCTGCCGTCGCCGGCGAGCTTGGCGAGATCGAAGCCCGGTCCGATGTTGACGTTGTCGATCTTGGAATCCTTCGGCGCGATCAGCACGATCGAGTTGCCGAGCAGGTTGACCCGGGTCTGCTCATTGATGTTCTTCTGCTTGATCGCGTAGTCCATCCAGTCGGTGTCGGCGGAGACGAACACGTCGGCCGGCGCGCCCTGCTCGATCTGTTTTGCCAATGCCGAGCTTGCGGCATAGCTGGCGCTGATCTTGACGCCGGTCTTGGCGGTGTAGGCCGCATTGATGTCGTCGAGCGCGTTCTTCATCGAGGCCGCGGCAAAGACGGTAAGCGTCTTGTCCTCGGCGCTCGCGGGCGAATGGATCGCGCCGAGCAGGATGACGAAGGTAGTGAAAAGTCCGGCAAGTCGTGACATGGAAAGCGCTCCGTGCGAGCTCGCGCGCGAACCAGCGCGCGCAAATCAGGCGTTGGGTGAAGTCTGGCCTGCGACGGACGGAAGCGCTCTTCCGCTGGTCCCCGAAGGACTTACGGTCCTCAGGGATATCGCACTGCAAACATAGCAGGCTGAGGCTTACGGTAAAGGCGACCGTTTGTCTAACGGGTCGTCCTATTCATCCGACGGCTGGATCGCGATCGACAGCGAGTTCTCTTTTGAGCCGCTGACCTGCAGCACGAAGGGGCTGGCGGCGAGGTCGTATTTCATGGTCTTGCGGATACCGTCGCAATCGGTCGCCCCGCTGAACGCCTTCGGCTTCAGGAAATGCCCGTCCTGCACCAGGTCGACCCAGGCGCCGGCCGAGAGGCTGACGGTATAAAGCCCGGCCTTCGGCGCGGCCTTGAAGCTGGTGAAGCCGGCGAAGGTGCCGTCCTTCGGCGCGCGCTCCGGCTGAGTCGGCAATTTGGCGTCGCTGGGCGTGACCAGCGCCAGCGTGATGGCGGTCGATGGCAATGCGGTCTGCTCGCTGCCCGAGGCGAGCTTGGCGCGATCCGGCGCGGTCAGCGCGGCGCGTGCGCGGTCGATCGACCATTTGAACTTGTCGCAGCCGCTCGGCTCTTCCGCTGCGAAAGCGGGAACTGAGACGAGCAGGAGCGATGCGGTGAGGAGCGATTTGCGCATGTCTGGTCCATTAAGATGATGACGGATGAAACAGATCAGCGGCCCCGATCCATCGCTCGTACGCGCTTACGGCACGACGGCGTGAGATCATAACGCAGTTCGAGCCGGCCGGCATAGCCGCCTGACGAAGATGTTATTGCTTGGATGCTACTGTTTGGCGTCGGGCGCGTTCAGCACCGCCTTGCAGTCCGCCGGCAGCTGCGCCAGCGTCATCGGCGGCCGCGGTTTCGGCGGCTTCGGCGGCGGCTTCGGATGCAGCACCGAATCCTTGAACCAATAGGCGAGGTCGGACGGCTTGCAGCCTTCGTCTTCCGACTGCGGCTTCTGTCCCTCGCATTCGGGGCTGCCGGACGGACACCGCATGCGGATGTGGAAATGATAGTCGTGGCCCCACCACGGCCGGACCTTCGACAGCCAGCTGCGGTCGCCCCTGGCGTCGCGGCACAGCGCCTTCTTGATCGCGGGATTGACGAAGATGCGCTGCACCGCCAGCTCCCGCGCGGCATCGCGGATGACGAGCGCATGAGCCGGCGTGAACACGCGCGGATCGATGTCGAGCCGGTCGTCGCGCACCATCATCACCGCCGACATCTCCTCGCGATCCTCGCGCGACAATTTGCGATCCGGCATCGGCGTCAGCCAGATATCGGCGTCGAGCCCGATCTGGTGGCTGGCGTGACCGGTCAGCGCGGGGCCGCCGCGCGGCTGGCCGATATCGCCGACCAGGATGCCCGGCCAGCCGGCGTCCTTGTGCGCGTTGACCGCGAGCCGCTTCAACAGCGCGATCATGTCGGGGTGACCCCAGTAGCGGTTGCGCGACAAGCGCATCACCTGCCAGGTGTCGCCGTTGAGCGGCATCTGCGCCGCGCCGGCAAGGCAGCCCTTGGTGTAGCCGCCGATCGACCGCGTCGGCATCGCCGCGGGCAGCACCTTGCGTGCGAACAGCTCCTTCGCCCCGATCTTTGGATCGTTAGGGTTAGCGAGCGGCGGCAATGGCTGCGGAGCGAGCGAGCCCTTGTCCTGCGCCCGCGCGGATACGGTGCAGGCGACGAGGATTGAGATCAGGAGCGGGATCAGACGAAGGCGGGGTGTCATTCGGATCACTCTGTCGGCGCGAGGCTAGCATGGATTCGAAGCAGGCGGACCGCGCATTCATCCCATTTGCTTGATCGCCCACAAGACGGATTAAGATTACCCGCGGCTTCCTGGCGCGCATGTGAGCAACGCCACTTTACAAGCACACGTTGCAGGCGACATCATGCCCGCAATAATTCAGGGTAGGCGTCATTATGACAAGCGTATGCGTACGGCTGCCGTTTGCCGCCGCGATCGCCGCGTCGACATTGGCATTGTCTCCGGCGCGTGCCGACATCGTCGTTCACATCGATAAATCGTCCCAGCGCATGGCGGTCAGCGTCGACGGCGCGACGCGCTACAACTGGCCGGTGTCGACCGGCCGCCGCGGCTATGGCACGCCGAGCGGAGTCTTCCGTCCGCAGATGTTGGCGCGCCGCTGGTACTCGCGGAAGTACTACAACTCGCCGATGCCGCACTCGATCTTCTTCCATCGCGGCTTTGCCATCCATGGCACCTACGAGCTCACGCGTCTCGGCGGGCCGGCCTCGCATGGTTGCGTGCGCCTGCATCCCTCGCACGCAGCACAGCTCTATGGGCTGGTCGAGCGCAACGGCCGCGGCGGCACGCGGATCCAGATCACCAACTAGAGCGTTTTCGAGCGAAGTGGACACCGGTTCGCGTGAAGAAAACGCGTCAAGACAATAACCTAGAGCTTCGGTTCTGATTCAATCAGAACCGAAAATGCTCTAGCCGGCATGGCACGCGGACGGGCATAGGCGCGCAGCGGCTTAACCCTGCGATAACCCTGTCACATGCTGGCAAACATTGATGCGCTTGCAGCGCATTCGGCGCATTCATTGGGCATTCGCGCGCCGATTTACGCTTCCTTCACCACGCTTCGGTGCTTCCGCGCTGCAAATCTGCGCTGTTCGTCGCTTGCACACCGCCGGCAACTCGCGCGTGGCGTGAACTCGCCTGCAAAGCAGGCATGCCCTGATATCTCATACAGCGCAGCGCTTCGCCAAGAGATACCAATTTTTCAGAGACTTATCGCAGAAGTATCGCCGAGCTGGAATGCGCGTGGGGCGTGCGATACCGATGATGCGGCCGAAGAAGATCAAGAAACCAAGCCAGGCCAAACTGGCCCGCTCCCGGGGGCGCCGGCCCCAAGCGGTGCCGAAAGTGTCCGGCAGCTCGCGCCGCCCAGCTGTCGAGATCGGCGAGCTGGTGCGCCAGCGCGCGCAGGCTGAGGCCGCGATCGCCGAGGCGCGCAAGTCGAACGCGCGATTGCGCGAGGCGATCGACATCCTGCCGCAGGGCATCGTGTTCCTGGACCCCGAGGGCCGCTACACGCTCTGGAACAAGAAATACTCGGAAATCTACAAGCGCAGCTCCGATCTGTTCGAGCACGGTGCGCGCCTGGAAGACACTATCCGCATCGGTGTCGCGCGCGGCGATTATCCCGAGGCCAAAGGCCGCGAGGAAGAGTGGATCTCCGAACGGGTCAAGAAGATGTACCAGCCGGGCGAACGGCACGAGCAGGTGCTGGCCGACGGCCGCGTGGTATTGATCGAGGAGCGACTGACCTCGGATGGCGGCATCGTCGGCCTGCGCGTCGACATCACCGAACTGAAGCAGCGCGAAGCGTCGTTCCGCCTGCTGTTCGACGGCAATCCGGTGCCGATGATCCTGTGTGCGCTCGACGGCGAACGGATCCTCGCCGTCAACGACGCCGCGATCGCGCATTACGGCTACGTCCGTGCCGAATTCGAGCGAATGACGATCAGGAGCCTGCAGGCGTTCGACACCGAATTGCCCTGGGCCGCCGGCCGCAGCAGCGACGAACAGGCGGCGCGGACCTGGAAGCATGTGCGCGCAGACGGCACGCTGATCGACCTTGCGATCTATTCGCGCCAGCTGATGCATGGCGACCAGCCGGCGATGCTGCTCGCGCTGATGGACATCACCGAGCGCAAGCGCGCCGAGGCGCGGCTCGCCTTCATGGCCCAGCACGACAGCCTGACCGGCCTGCCCAACCGCAACCTGCTGCGTCAGCAGATGGACGAGATGCTGCAGCACACCCGCCGCTCGACCGACAAGGTTGCGGTGCTGATCCTCGGGCTCGACAATTTCAAGGCGGTCAACGAGACGCTCGGCCACGGCATCGGCGACAAGCTGTTGCGCGGGGTCGCCAAGCGCCTGCGCTCGACGCTGCGCGAGGAAGATGCGTTGGCGCGCCTCAACTCCGATGAATTCACCATGGTGCAGGGCGGCGTGATGCGGCCTGAGGACGCGGTGCTGCTGGCAAGGCGGATCCTGGACGCGATCGGCGAGCCGTACCTGCTCGAGGGGCATTCGGTGGTGATCGGCGCCAGCATCGGGATCGCGATGTCGCCCGGCGATGGCGAGGATTCCGAAAAGCTGTTGAAGAGCGCCGACATGGCATTGTCGCGCGCGAAGAGCGAATTCCGCGGCACCTTCTCGTTCTTCGAGGCCGAGATGGATGCGCGCGCCCAGAGCCGCCGCAAGATCGAGATCGATTTGCGCGATGCGATCCAGAACGAAGGCCTGCGGCCCTATTACCAGCCGCTGGTCGATCTCGCGAGCGGACGCATCACCGGCTTCGAGGCTTTGGTGCGCTGGCCGCATCCGGAGCGCGGCATGATCTCGCCCGGCGAGTTCATCCCGGTGGCGGAGGAGACCGGCCTGATCAACCCATTGGGCGCGCTGATGCTGCATCGCGCCTGCATGGATGCGGCGCAATGGCCCGATGACGTGCGCGTCGCGGTCAATCTGTCGCCGCTGCAATTCCGCACCGGCAATCTGCTGGCGCTGATCACCGACGCGTTGCGGCAATCCGGCCTGCCGGCGCGGCGGCTCGAGCTCGAAATCACCGAGACGCTGCTGCTCGAGAAGAGCAGTCAGGTGCTGGCGACGCTGCATGCGCTGCGCGCGCTCGGGGTGCGGATGTCGATGGACGATTTCGGCACCGGCTATTCGAGCCTCAGCTATCTGCGCAGCTTTCCGTTCGACAAGATCAAGATCGACCAGTCCTTCGTGCGCGACCTCGGCTCGAACCCGGACGCGCAGGCGATCGTGCGTTCGATCGTCAGCCTCGGCATGGGGCTCGGCGTCATCATCACCGCGGAAGGTGTCGAGACCGAAGCGGAGCTGAGCTGCCTGCGCGCCGAGGGCTGCCACGAGGGCCAGGGTTTTCTGTTCAGCCGGGCGCGGCCGAATGCCGAGGTCATCAGCCTGCTGAAGGCGCAGCGCGTCGCGACGGCGCTGGTGGCGTAGCAGAGCCTGGAGCGAGAAATGTTGCCTCGAATCGAGCGTCGGGCTCCGCTTACCTCGCCCCGCGTGCGGGGAGAGGTCGGAACGCATCGTTAGATGCGTTCCGGGTGAGGGGGATTCTCCGCGAGCGCAGCTATCACCGAACGTGCGGAGATGGCCCCTCACCCCAACCCTCTCCCCGTAAGAACGGGGAGAGGGAGCACACCGCCGTCGCTTTCACGCCCTACGATACTTTCTTGTTCAGGTGATAGGTCAGCGCCAGCGCCACGCAGTGGCGCAGCGCTACCTCCGGAAGCTCGCCGGCGACATCGAGCAGGATCGCGCGGTTGCCGCTGTAGCTGAGCTCGGGATAGAGCTCACGGAAAGTCTCGACCAGGTTGGTCTGGCAGTGGAAGTAGATCGCGACCTGGCCGGCGGCCGGCTTTACCTGATCGATCCGGATCGTGCTGCCGCTGCCGGTCTCCGGCGTCAGGTAGCTCGGCTGACCCCATTTCAGCGTCTCTTCCAGCGCGCCGACGCCCCTGGTCGCCTTCGCGGTCTCGAAGATCAGGCGCCGCAGCGCCAGCAGCCTGGCCTTGACGGGGGCAGGGTAGGCGTCGAACAGCGCGTCTGTCGATTTCGCTTGCGGACGCCGTGCCGCTTTGCTGGTCGATCTTGCCGGCTTACGCATGGCGGGCTCCGCTAAGGAGGACGTATCGCGTCTGTCTACCACACCGCCTTGAACGTCATATAGACCGCCATCAGCGACACGAAGAAGATCATCGCGATCCGTAGCGTCGCGCGGTCGATGCGGTTGGCGGCGCGGGCGCCGAGATCGGTGCCGGCGAGCAGGCCGACGATCACGCCGGCCAGCACCGGCCATGATGCGAGCGAGCCCTCGCTCCAATAGATCCAGGCCCAGGGGATCGTGGTCGGGATCAGCGACATCACAAGGCTCGCCATCTGCGCCTGATGCTGCGGCACCCCGAGCACGGCGCTCAATCCGACCACGGTTGCCAATCCGCCGCCGATGCCGAGAAAGCCGGACGACAGGCCGGCAAGCAGGCCAACAATCAGCAGCGCCAGCCACGATATGTCGCGCGTGGCATCATCGCCGTCATGCTCCGGCTTGTCGCGCCCGCCGCGCAGGATCAGCATCGCGTCAAGCGCGACGAGATAGGCCACATAAGTCCAGCGCAGCGCGGGCTCGGCGACATGGTTTGCCGCGAGCGCGCCGGCGGCGCCGCCGGCTACGAAACCAAACGTCAACAGAACGATCCAGCGCAGCGGCGTGCGGTTGCCGCTTTGCCAATAGCGCCTGATCCCGGTCAGGCTGGTCGGCGGCACCTGCGCGACCAGCGAGATGCCCTGTGCGACGTGCTGGCCGGCGCCGAGCAGCAGCACCGAGAACACCACCAGGCCGCCGCCGGGGCTGACGCCGAGCAGGCCTGCGGTCAATCCGCCGGCGAGGCCCGTGACGATGCCGGCAATGAGATCGTGGATGTTCACCGCGTTCTCCGTCAGCGCCTGGCGGCAAGGCCGGCGAGGAAGATCTCGAAGGCCTGCATCGCCTCCGATGTCGAGACGGTTTCGCCCCACAGCCGCTGCAGCACGATGCCCTGGAACATCGCGACCATCGCCCGTGCCGCGCCGCGCGGCTGCACGCTGCGGTCGATCGCGCCGCTCTTCTGGCCACGCCGCAGCAGCTCCACGATCAGGGCGATCGGCTGGCGGATTCCGCTGGTCACCTGCTCGCGGACCACGTCGTCGCGCAGCGCCTCGGCCCAGAGCTGCAAGGCGACGCGGCGGGCGCGCAGTCCCTCTTCCTTCTGCAGGTCGCCGAGAAAGGCGCGGGCGATCGATCGCAGGCTCTGCAGCACGTCGTCCGACGGGTCCTTGAGCGCGAGCAGGGCGCTGTCGCGGCCATGGCGGCTTTCCCCGATCGCCTGGATCAGTTCCTCCTTGCCGGCGAAATGCCCGTAGATGCAGCCGGCGCTGAGCCCGGACTCTTTGATCACGTCCTGGATCGTGGTCTGGTGAAATCCCTGGCGGGCAAAGCAGATCTCCGCGGCCTGCAGGATCTCCTCGCGGCGGATCGCCAGGGTCTCGGGTTTCACCTTCGGCATTATCGGTCCTTGTCAGTCGCAGAGTGGGCACGGCGTAGGGCCGTGCTTGACGAGCATCTGCGATCATTACAAAGAACGAATATTCGTTTTGTAAAGAGAGGAGCAATCGACATGATCGGTTTTGCAAAGCTTTTGTGGCATCCGGGCGCGGGCGAGATGGCCAATGTCGAGCTGCCGTCGACCGGCGCGCGCATCGCGTTTCTGCTCGCGAGCTTCGCGATCGTGCTGCTGTTCGAGGCCGCATTTCCGCTGTTCAGCTATGGCCGCGGCGAGCGGATGCGCAACATCGGCCGCAACGTCGCCATCACCGTGATCTTCGTCGGCGTCAACCTGCTGCTCAGCCCGCTGTCGCCGCTGGCCGCGCAATGGGCGTGGGACGCGAAATTCGGCCTGTCGTACTGGCTTGGCCTGTCACCCCCGGAGCAGCTTCTGCTCGGCCTCATCGGGCTCGACCTGTTCGCCTATTTCGCCCACGTCTCGATGCACAAGCTCGGCTGGATGTGGCGCTTCCACCGCATGCACCATGCCGATCGCTTCGTCGACGTCACCACGGCTTTCCGCGAGCATCCCGGCGAAACGCTGTGGCGGATCGGCTGGCACATCGCGGGCGTGCTGGTGTTTGGAACGCCGGCCTGGGTGCTGGTCACCTATCTGACGCTGTCGGCGCTGAACGCGCAATTCGAGCACGCCAACATCCGCCTGCCTGAGCGGCTCGACCGCTGGTTGCGGCTCGTCTTCGTGACACCGAACATGCACAAGATGCATCATTCCCGTCACCAGCCGGAGACCGACAGCAATTATTCCAATCTGCTCTCGATCTGGGATCGGCTCGGCGGCACTTACAATCACGGTCCGCGCTTTGCGGAACTGCGCTACGGCCTCGATGGTTTTGATGATCCCGAGAAGCAATCGCTGCCCGGGCTGCTCAAGATGCCGTTCATGGGCAAATGGGGGCAGGACGGGTCAGGGCCGGACGACAAGGCGGAGCGATCGGCGCCGCCGCCCGTGCTACCCTGGCCGTGATCACGCTCTAGGAGCTTGTCTGGATAGTCGCTGTTCAAATCTGGTCGGGTCTGATTCAACATTGGGCGATGAGCAAGTATTTTCGGCCTTGGAACATCGATCAGACGCTGCTTCTGCCGCCGAATGTGCAGGACTTCGTGCCGAAAGGCCATGTCTCGCGGTTTATGGTTGATCTGGTGCGGGAGAGCCTCGATCTCAGGGAGATCATGGGCAGCTATGTGAGCGGGCTTGGGCAGCCGCCGTTTGATCCGCGGATGATGGTGGCGCTGCTGCTGCATAGCTATGCGAGTGGGCTGTATTCGTCGCGTCGGATTGCCAAGGCCTGCCGGGAGCGGAACGATTTTGTGATGATCGTGGCGCTGGATGCGCCGGATTTTCGGACGATCAGCGACTTTCGCAAGCGACATTTGAAGGCGCTCGGCGCGCTATTCGTGCAGGTTCTGAAGTTGTGCGAGACGGCCGGGCTGGTCAAGCTCGGTCATGTCGCGCTGGATGGTACGAAGATCAAGGCGAACGCGTCGAAACACAAGGCGATGAGTTATGAGCGCATGAAGAAGCGCGAGGCGGAATTGAAGGCCGAGGTCGCTCGCATGCTGGCGGCCGCCGAGGCGGCGGATGCCTCGAAGGATGAGACTTTCGGCAACAGCGACGAACTGCCGGACTGGACCGTCGACAAGCAGAAACGGCTGGCGAAGATCCAGCAAGCGATGGCGGCGCTGGAAGCGGACGCCAAACTGGCGGCGGAGGAAGAGCGCCGCATCGAGGCCGAAAAGGAACAGCAGCGCCAGGCCGAAGGCCGCAAGAAGCCGGGCAAACCGGCGGCGCTGCCATCGGAGGAACCCAATCCCAAGGCGCAACGCAACTTCACCGATCCGGAAAGCCGCATCATGAAGTCGAAGGATGGCTTCGTTCAGGCCTATAATGCCCAGGCGGCCGTCGATGCACATGCCCAGATCATTGTCGCGCAAGAACTGACCCAGCACGGCAGCGATCAGGGCCAGTTGGTGCCCCTGATCGAGGCCATCGAGAGCAATCTTGGCCGCAAGCCGCGGCAGGCCTCAGCGGATTCCGGCTACTGCAGCGAAGCCAATCTCGAAGCGCTCGACACACGCAGCATCGATGGCTATGTCGCGCCCGGACGCGCCAAGCACCCGACAGTAGCGAACGGAAAAGTCGGCGGCCCGCTGACACAGGCCATGCGAAAGAAGATCGACGATGGCGGCTTCGAAACACCCTACCGATTGCGAAAGCAAGTGGTGGAGCCGGTGTTCGGACAGATCAAACAGGCAAGAGGCTTCCGCCAGTTCCTGTTGCGGGGCATCGAGAAAGTGCGCGCCGAGTGGACAATGATCTGCACCGTCCATAACCTCCTCAAGCTGTTCAACCTCGCAAACGCAGCCTGAGCCTGCTACTCTACAACAAATGCCCGTCACGAAAACATATCTGGACGGGCTCCTAGAGCTTCGGTTCTGATTGAATCAGAACCGAAGCTCTGGATTCTTGTTTTGACGCGTTTTCTTCACGCGAACCGGTGTCCACTTCGCTCGAAAACGCTCTAGCTGGCCGTTTTTCCGAAAGTCGGCATAAGATAGCCAATCTTGTCTGCTAGGCCCGCATCGGGACATCCGATCGGGCATGGGGAAGGGCACATTGTGCGACTGACAGGCTGGGTATTGCTGCTGATCGGCGCGGTGCTGTGCGCCACGATTTCGTGGGCCGCGCTCGGCTTCCTGCTGATGGGCGTCGGCCTGATCGCGCTGCAGGTCGCCGAACGCCGCCGAAGCCCGGCAGATGATACCGCGCCGGCAGCCGCGGGATTTACCCCTCCGCGCCTCAGTGCCGGGCTGCGGCCGCCGACCCTCGACCCGGTCACCGGCCAGGACGCCGGACCTCAGCGTCAGCCACGCCGGGTGGCTTGGCCCGACAAGAACGGCGCGCCCTACGACCGGGAGGCGTGGCGACGGCTGGTCGAGAGCGATCCTGATCTGGCCCAGATCGCGCATGTCCTCGTCGACTATGGCCCGCAATATGTCGACGAGCTGGCGGCCAGCTATCTCGCCGGCCCCGACAAGAGCCGCCTGGGGGCGATCGTCGACGGCATCATCGCGCGCGCCCGCAGCGGTCAGCCGGTCCCGCCGGCCCCACCGCTCGAGGCATCGCGGCCACCGCCGGTGGTCGAGGTATCGCGGCCGCCGCCGGTGCCGGTGCCGCCCCGGCAGGAGCCGAAGGTGGTGGTCGCCCCTGTCGCCAAGCCAGCGGCGCCGCCGATACCGCCGAGCAATCCCGCCGATGCGCTGGAATCGTCCCTGCTCGCCACCGTCGAGGAGGCTTCCGCGAGGCTCGCCGCCGAACGCGCGGGTCTCTTCAAGCCCGGCAGGGAGCCCAGCAAGGCAACCGAGAACCGGCCGCCGACAGCGAACCAGCGGGAACCGCTGTTCGGTCGCGCGCCCCGGGACACGAAGCCCGCCGGGCCGGTGCCGATGACGGCTGAGACTCCCGCCGATCTCGAAGCATCGTTGATCGCCGCAGTCAGCCAGGCCGCCGCCAGGCGGGCGGATACCCCCAAGCCTCCACCGATACCGGAGCGCGTGCCGATCGCGGCGAAGCCCGAACCGGAGATCCGAATCGTCGCGCCCAACCAGCCGAAGCCCGCTCCGCTGGCGCCGTTGCCACCTCCGCCCGCCATCACACCGCTCGCGAAGCGACCAGCCGGAAAGACAGCGGCGGACGATCTCGATGAGACGCTGCTCGCGGCGCTGGCCGAGATTTCCGGCCAGAAGTTCAAGGACGAGCCCAAGCCGGACACTGCGAAGGACCCCTCCGACGACGGCCTGTCCGAGATCATCAAGAAGTTCGCGCCGGATTCGCAGTTCCTGCGCAAGCAGTAGCGCTCAGACCCCCGCCACCGACGCCCAGATATCGGCGAGCTTGCGCCGCACGGTCTGCATCCGCGTCTGTGGCGCGACCTCCTCCTCTTCCTCCGGCAGCCGCAGGCCGACGACATTGACGCGGCCGCCGCTGATGCTGCGCGCCACCAGCACGATCTCGTCGAGCGCAAGCTCGGCGCCTTCCTTCGGCGCGCGGTCGAGATTGATGTCGAAATAATCCGCCAGCGTCAGCATGGCCTGGTGCTCATCGACCTTGACGCCGTAGATCTCGGCGAGCTCGCCCAGCGTATGCTCGCCCGAGACCATGAAGTCGCCGAGCAGATGCGGATCGGGCGTGCTCGATGGCGCCATGTCGACGAAGAAGCGGTCGAGCGCCTCGGCGCGCTCCGGCGGCGCCAGCAGATAGATGTAGTCGCCCGGCGCGACCGGATCGGCCTCGACAGGCGTCAGGATCCGCTCGTCGCGGATCACCAGTGTCGGCTTCGACCACGACGGAATCAGCCCGCGGCGGAAATACAGGCTCTTCGGCCGCACCGGATAGCCGACCAGCTGCTGCTCGAGCTGGCCCGGCAGGTCGAGCTCGACGCGACGCGGGCCGCGTTCGGCGCGCGGCAGCGCGACATGCAGCCGCCGTGCCGCCGGTCCCAGCGTCCAGCCCTGCAGCAACAGCGAGATGATGACGACGACGAAGGCGACGTCGAAATACAGATAGGCCTTCGACAGGCCGACCAGCATCGGGATCGAGGCGAGGAAGATCGCGACCGCGCCGCGCAGCCCGGTCCAGGCGATGAAGATCTTTTCCCGCCAGTTGAACTTGAACGGCGCAAGGCAGATCAGCACCGCCAGCGGCCGCGCCACCAGCATCAGCGCGAACGCCACCAGCACCGCGCCGCCGGCGCTGGAGAGCAGGCGATGCGGCGAGACCAGGAGGCCGAGCAGCACGAACATCACGATCTGCGCCAGCCAGGTCGCGGCGTCGAGGAATGTCACCACCGAATTATGCGCGCGGGTCGGCCGGTTGCCGATGATAATACCGGCGAGATAGACCGCGAGAAATCCCGAGGCATGCACGATCTGCGAGCCGCCGAAGATCACCAGTGCCGCTGTGGTAACGAACGGCGCATGCAGGCCCTGCGGCAGCGCCACATAATTCAGCGCCAGCACCACCAGCCGGCCGCCGATCACCCCGATGATGGCGCCGAGCACGGCTTCCTGGATGAACTCCATCGCGATGTGCAAGGCCGAGCTCTGGCCGATCGAGATGAACTCGACCAGCATCAAAGTGAGGAAGATCGCGAACGGATCGTTGGTGCCGGACTCCGCCTCCAGCGTCGCGCCGACACGCGGGCGCAGGCGCAGGCCCTGGGTATGCACCAGGAGGAACACCGCCGCGGCGTCGGTCGAGGCCACCACGGCACCGACCAGGAGCGACTCGGTCCAGTTGAGGTCGAGCACATAGCGGGCGACCGGCGCCGTGATCAGCGCGGTGAGCAGCACGCCGGCGGTCGCCAGCACCATCGACGGCACCAGCACGGTGCGGATGCTGGCAAACCGTGTCTTCAATCCGCCGTCGAACAGGATCAGCGCCAGCGCCACCGAGCCGACCAGATAGGTGGTGCGGACGTCGTCGAACTGCAGTTGGCCGGGGCCGGAATCGCCCGCCAGCATGCCGACCAGCAAGAACACCAGCAGCAAGGGGGCGCCGAACCGCAACGCCAGCAGGCTCGAGAGGATGCCGGCCATCACCAGCACCGCGCCGAGCAGGATCGCTATACTGACGGAGTCGAGGGATGCCATGCGCCTTCGGGGGTCTCAAATACTTGCAATTGCATCCTTATCGTCGCCACACCGGGACGCCAAACGATTTCTGCCATAAGCGGCAATGTGCCCGATTCTGCCCGCCCTAGAGCAAGATGAAGTCAGGTTGAATCAGTCTCGCGGCAGACTGGATGCACCTCTCCCGCTTGCGGGGGAGGTCGCATCGCATCGTAGATGCGATGCGGGTGGGGGCTCTTTCCGCAATGTGACTCGCGGAGAGAGCCCCCACCCCAGCCCTCCCCCGCAAGCGGGAGAGGGAGCGCAGCGTCATCGCGGCGCCGGTTCGACCTAACTTCATCATGCCCTAGGTCGCCTCGACACTGTGGTGTATCGATGGTCGCGCGCGCGCCGTTGTGGGAATCTCCCAACACCTTCGAATCACATTTGCCTGACCCGCACTGCAAGTTGAGAATTTGCCGATGGACATGAGCTGGAAGGACGTCCTGGAATCGATCCAAATGGCCGCGCGCTCGGTCGGCGCCGAGGTCGCCTCGCCCTGGTTCTATCTGCAGTTCGGCATCATCCTCGCCGCCGCGGGCCTCGCCTACGCGGCCGATACCGCCATTCACTCACGGGTCGAATTGTCGTCGCTGGCGAGCCGGTGGCCGCTGCCGCTCCGGCACTTTGCCCGCGTGATGGTGACGAGCGCCTCGACCGCCGTGTTCGCGGTGCTGATGGTGATCTCGCGCATCGTGATGTGGCACGCCACATGGCCGAGCCGCAGCTACCTGATCGCGGTCTCCGCCAAGCTGGCGCTGGCCTGGCTCGTGATCCGCCTCGTAACCTCGGTGATCGACAACGCCTTCATCGTCAAGACGGTGTCGATCGCAGCCTGGGTGGTTGCGGCGCTCAGCATCGTCGGCCAGCTCGATTGGGCGGCCGACACGCTGGATTCGTTTGCCGTCGTCATGGGCGGTCTGCGGCTGTCGCCGCTGCTGCTGATCAAGGCCGGCGCGGTGCTGATCCTAGCGTTGTGGCTGAGCAATATCGCCAGCAATTTCATCGACGGCCAGATCACCCGCTCGACCGACCTGACCCCGTCGATCCAGGTGTTGTTGGTCAAGATCATTCGCATCGGCCTGATGGTAGTCGCGGTCGCCATTGCCTTGAGTGCCGTCGGGATCAACTTGTCGGCTCTGGCGGTGCTTTCCGGCGCCGTCGGCGTCGGCATCGGTTTCGGCCTCCAAAAGATCGTCGCCAACTTCATCTCGGGGATCATTCTGCTGGTCGACAAATCGGTGAAGCCGGGCGACCTCGTCACCATCGGCGACAGCCAGGGCCGCATCAGCGCGATGAAAACCCGCTACATCTCGGTCGCCGCCGGCGACGGCCGCGAGTTCCTGATCCCGAACGAGGATTTGGTGACGCAGAAGGTCACCAACTGGACCTATACCGACAAGAATACGCTGGTGAAGATCGCCTTCGCCGCCAATTACGACGCCGATCCGAGACTGGTCTGCAAGCTCGCGATCGAGACCGCCGCGGCCCACGCCCGCGCGCTCAAGGGCAAGCCGCCGAACTGCATCCTGACCGAATTCGCCGAGCTCGGCATGAAGTTCTCTCTGACCTTCTGGATCGCCGATCCCGACGGCATGGACAATGTGAAGAGCGACGTCATGCTGGCGCTGTGGGACGCCTTCAAGCAGCAGGGCATCAGGGTGCCCTATCCGGTGCGGGAACTCCGGATCCGCGGCGGCGCGTTGCCGGTCGAGAGCGTGGTCGAGGTCTCCAGCTAGCATTTGAACACATTTTTTTCGGACAAGGAGCGGCCGCTGTTCCGGATTGGGCCGCAAAATCAAGCAGTTTGGGCATTGTCCCCATGCCCAACCTTGGCTTGCACCGGGCGCGCCGATCATTAAATTAGAGCCTGAAATCAGCCCCTTGCCCGCAGAAACGCCCCGCCCATGAGCTATATCGACGCCACCGACACCTCCCTTCGCAAGACCGGCCAGATCAAGCTGCACGGGCAGAGCGGCTTTGCTGGCATGCGCAAGGCCGGCGCGTTGGTGTCGAAATGCCTCGACGCACTGACCGACCTCGTCAAGCCGGGCGTCCCGACCTCCGATATCGACGAGTTCGTCCGCAAGTTCGCCTTCGACCACGGCGCCTATCCGGCGACGCTGATGTATCGCGGCTATCGCTACTCGACCTGTACCTCGATCAATCACGTGGTCTGCCACGGCATGCCGGGCGACCGTCCGCTGAAGGAAGGCGACATCGTCAATGTCGACGTCACCTTCATCGTCGACGGCTGGTACGGCGATTCCAGCCGGATGTATGCGATCGGCGCCATCGCGCGGAAGGCCGAGCGGCTGATCGAGGTGACCTATGAGGCGATGATGCGCGGCATCGCGGCGGTGAAGCCCGGCGCCACCACCGGCGATATCGGTCACGCCATCCAGAGCTATGTCGAACCGCAAGGCATGAGCGTGGTGCGCGACTTCTGCGGCCATGGCCTCGGCCGCCTGTTCCACGACGAGCCGAACATCATCCATATCGGTCGCCCCGGCGAGGGCGTGCCGTTGAGGCCCGGCATGTTCTTCACCATCGAGCCGATGATCAATCTCGGCAAGCCGCATGTGAAGATCCTGTCCGACGGCTGGACCGCGGTGACCCGCGACCGTTCGCTGTCGGCGCAGTTCGAGCACTCGGTCGGCGTCACCGCCGACGGTGTCGAGATCTTCACGCTGTCCGAGCGCCATGGCGAGAAGCCCTGGGTTCAGGTGTAATCCTCGACAAGGTCAGTAGTCGCTCCGGGTCCGCTCGATGATCTCCTCGGGCGTGTGGTTCTCGCCGATCGACATCGCACAGATCCGCGACAAATGCAGATAGGACAGCCCGGTCTCCTCCGCCCAGGCGTTGAACTGCGCCTGCACCTTGGCGAGATCGCGCTTCGACTTGACCTCCTCGGCAATATCGAGGCCGGCATCGCGCAGGCAGGCGACGACGTCGCGGGAGGTGACGAAGCCATCCCAGCCGAGAAAGCGCAGCAGCATCTGCCCGGTGTTGCCGCCGAGCCGGCTGCCGCGCTTGGTCAGCAGATCAAGCAGTCCGACCTCATCCGACGACGGCCATGCCGCGAGGAATTTGCCGAATCTGCCGTGCTCGCGCGCGATCTCCTGCACGAAGCGGCCATTGTCGCGCACCGACATGATCTTGGCGCCGTTGCGCACGATCCTTGTGTCGCTGGTCAGCTTCTCCCAGAATTCATCTGATTTGAAGGCGAGCTTGGCGGGCTCAAAGCCAAGGAACGCTTGCTCGAAACCCTCCCATTTGGCGTCGATCACGCTCCAGGCGAAGCCTGCGCAGAACACGCGCCTGGTCATCTCGGCCAGCACGCGGTCGTCGCCGAGCTTTGCCAGCGTCTTGGCGCCCGCCGGCGGCCGCAGCAATTTCGCCAGTGCCTTCGGCCCGCCCTTGCGCTTCTCGGCGCGCGCGCGGATCACCTTGAATGACGTCACGCCGTCCTCCCCTTTTCGATCTCGAACCGTTGCAGCGAACGGTAATTCGCCCGTCGCATCGTGGCAAACCGGGGAAGTGGGCGCCTCACACACGATCGTCGTTCTGGCAAAAGCCAGGACCCATTTGCGGTGGCATCACCCGCGAAAGCGGGTGATCCAGTATTCCAGAGACGCCACCGCTTGAATCGAGAAGCCGCGGCGTACTGGATCGCCCGGTCCCGTCTACGCCAAGGCTTCGACGGGGCTTTCGCTCTCAGGCGCGCCGAAGCTTTAGCGGAGGCGCCGAGCCGGGCGATGACCGTGGGTTGCATCGCCCCTTGCAAAACCCGGCAGGCACGGCATGGTTGTGGCCGATGCCCGCCAAAGCCAGTGACAGCACCGATCAGCCCGACGAGACGCCGCATTACCACGGCCATCGCGAACGGCTGCGCGAACGCTTCCATGCGGCGGGGGCGGACGCGCTGACCGACTATGAGCTGCTGGAGATGGCGCTGTTCGCCGCCATCCAGCGCCGCGACACCAAGCCATTGGCCAAGGCGCTGCTGAAGAAGTTCGGCTCCTTCGCCGAGGTGGTGCACGCGCCGGTGGCGCGGCTGCGCGAGGTCGACGGCATCAAGGACGCCTCGATCAACCAGCTCAAGCTGCTGGCGGCAGCCGCCGGCCGGATCGCCAAGGGCGAGATCAGGCGCAACATCGCGCTGTCGTCCTGGAACGACGTCATCGACTATTGCCGCACCGGCATGGCGTTCGCCGACAAGGAGCAATTCCGCCTGCTGTTCCTCGACAAGCGCAACCAGCTGATCGCCGACGAGGTGCAGCAGACCGGCACCGTCGATCACACCCCGGTCTATCCGCGCGAGGTGATCAAGCGGGCGCTGGAATTGTCGGCGACCGCGCTGATCCTGGTGCACAATCATCCGAGCGGCGACCCGACGCCGTCGCAGGCCGACATCCAGATGACCAAAGCGATCGTCGATATCGCAAAACCGCTCGGCATCGCGGTGCACGATCACATCATCGTCGGCAAGAACGGGCATACGAGCTTCAAGGGCATGCGGCTGATTTAGCACTGCACTCAACAAGCCCCCCGCTGTCGTCCCGGCGCAGGCCGGGACGACGGTGTTAGTCTGATTCAATGTGAAACAGCTTTTTCGGTGGCATCACCCGCGAAAGCGGGTGATCCAGTATTCCAGAGACAGTCATGTTTGAACGGATGGGCCTCGGCGTACTGGATCGCCCGGTCAAGCCGGGCGATGACAGCGTGGATGAAGACACAGCTTCGCATTCTCGCGACATGGTGCGCAATTGCGCACCCTGGGGCATCGCTTCGCGAGCCCCGGAATGACGATTGCGTCATACGAACCACGCGCGATTGCCGCTAAAATAGCCAATGCAACGCTTTTCGCGTGGCGGCGTTTGTTGCAGGTTGATTTGATGGCCTTGGGGGGCGTGATGTCCGATTTTGTCGTTGAGGAGGGGCTGCCCTATCCGCTCGGCGCGCATTGGAGCGGCCGCGGCACCAACTTCGCGGTGTTTTCCGCCAATGCCAGCAAGGTCGAGATCTGCCTGTTCGACGGCGAACGCGAGACCCATCGCTTCGAGCTGCCCGAATATACCGACCAGGTGTTTCACGGCTTCATCAACGGCGTGCAGCCGGGCACGCTGTACGGCTATCGCGTCTCGGGCCCCTACCAGCCAGATGGCGGTCACCGCTTCAACCCGAACAAGCTGCTGCTCGATCCCTATGCGCGCGCCCACGCCGGCAGCCTGACATGGAATCCGGCGGTGTTCGGCTACAAGATGGAAAGCGGCGACGATCTGACGTTCGACGAGTGCGACAGCGCGCCGTTCATGCCGAAATGCGTCGTGTGCGATCCCAATTTCGACTGGGCTCAGGAGCCGCAACGGCAGGAAGCCCACTGGGACGAGACCGTCGTCTACGAGACCCACGTCAAGGGCTTTACCAAGCAGCATCCCGGCATCCCCGAGAACCTGCGCGGCACCTATGCCGGCCTCGGCTCGAACGCCGCGATCGACTATCTGAAGGCGCTCGGCATCACCTCGGTCGAGCTATTGCCGGTGCATTCCTTCATCAACGACAGCAATTTGCTGGAAAAGCACCTCACCAATTACTGGGGCTACAACACGATCGGCTTCTTCGCGCCGGACCCGCGCTACGCCGCCGATGTTCCGAACAGCCTGCGTGAATTCAAGAAGATGGTGTCGCGGCTGCATGGCGCCGGCCTCGAGGTGATCCTCGACGTCGTCTACAACCATACCGCCGAAGGCAACGAGCGCGGTCCGACGCTGTCGTTCAAGGGCATCGACAATGCGAGCTACTACCGGCTGTTGCCCGACAAGCGGCGCTACTACATCAACGACACCGGCACCGGCAACACGGTGAACCTGTCGCATCCGCGGGTGATCCAGCTGGTGATGGACAGCCTGCGCTACTGGGCCGGCCACATGCATGTCGACGGCTTCCGCTTCGACCTCGGCACCATCCTGGCGCGCGAGGTCTACGGCTTCGACGAGCAGTCCGGCTTCCTGAAGGCTGTCAACCAGGACCCGCTGCTCGCGACCGTCAAGCTGATCGCCGAACCCTGGGACTGCGGTCCCGGCGGCTACCAGGTCGGCGGCTTTCCGGCGGGCTGGGCGGAGTGGAACGACAAGTACCGCAACACCGTGCGCGATTTCTGGCGCGGCGAAGCCACGCCCGGCGCGCTGGCGCCGCGGCTGCTCGGCTCGCATGATGTGTTCAACCGCGAGGGACGCCGCACCTGGGCCAGCGTCAACTTCATCACCGCCCATGACGGCTTCACGCTGAACGACTGGGCGAGCTACAACAACAAGCACAACGAGGCCAACGGCGAGAACAACAGCGACGGCACCTCCGACAATCATTCCTGGAATTGCGGCACCGAGGGCCCGACCGACAATCCCGACATCCGCGCCTTGCGCGAACGCCAGAAGCGCAACATGCTGGCGACCCTGCTGGCCTCGCAGGGCACGCCGATGCTGCTCGGCGGCGACGAGTTTGGCCGCACCCAGCGCGGCAACAACAACGCCTATTGCCAGGACAACGGCATCTCCTGGTTCGACTGGAATTTGTCCGACGACGCGGACAGACTGCTCGCCTTCACCAAACGGATGATCAAGCTGCGGCGCGATTACCCGATCCTGCGCCGCAGCCGCTTCCTCTCCGGCGATCGCGACGCAGAGCTCAACATCCGCGACGTGGTCTGGATCAGCACGTCAGGCATCGAGATGACGCAGGCCGACTGGACCACCGGCTGGATCAAATGTTTTGCCGCGCTTCTCGACGGCCGCGCGCGCAAGACCGCGCTCGCACGCGCGGGCGAGGACGACACCGTGCTTGTCGTCCTCAACAGCTATGAGGGCGAGGTCGACTTCAAGCTACCGCAGACCAGCGCCGGGCCGCGCTGGTCGCTGCTGCTCGATACCAGCGCGCCGGAGCAAGCGGCGGGCGCGCAGTTCGGCTTCGACAGTATCTACAAGGTAACGGGCCGCTCGTTCGTGCTGCTGACGGCCGGCGAGGTGAAGCAGTCTCCGTAGCCCGGATGAGCGAAGCGATATCCAGAAGCCGCGCATCACCGCTCCCGCATGTCGCTTCGCTCATGCGGGCTACGAAGCTGCTGAAGCGACCTGCCGCTACGCTTCATCCGGGTTGCGGTCCCCTTCTCCTTCCCCCTGAAAGGGGGAAGGTCCGGATGGGGTCAGCCGCATACGACGCTGCAAGCGGAGAGAGCAGATCCCCACCCGCTTTGCTCTGCCGAGCAAAGCGACCTCCCCTTTGCAAGGGGAGGTCGGAGCGGTGCACCCCACTCAAACCGTGCACGCCTGCACGATCTTCGGCAGAAAGCTCTGGCAAAAATCCAGATAGGTTCTGACGATGGTCGATTGGTGACGGTGCGGCGGATAGAGCAGGTTGAGCGACCATTCCGGCAACGGATACTGCGGCAACAGTCGGACCAGGCGCTTCTCGCGGATCGGCGCCGCCGCAAGGAAGGGCGGCAGCTCGGTGACCACATCGCCACGCAGCGCGCGCCTGTACAAATGCTCGTAGTCGTTGGTGGCCAGCAACGCCCTGGGCTCGACAACATGCCCGCCCAAATCCCAGCGCGCCTGCTCATCGATGCGCGAGGCCCACGTCGCGCATGGCAGATCATGCAGCGCATCCGGATGTTTTGGCACGCCGAGGCGCTTCAACAGTTGCGGGCTGGCCACGAGGATATTGCGGGACGAGAGCAGGTGTCGCGCCACCATGGCCTCGTGAACGATCGCACCGACACGAAGCGCGACATCGATGCCGTCCTCGACCAGGTCGACACGACGCTCGGTCGTGTAGAGGTAAATCTCGATATCGGGATAGCGCCGCTGGAACGCGGCCAGCAACTCCCACCACGGCTCGAACGTCGGCGGCAATGACAGCCGCAGGCGTCCCTTCAGATGGGCCTGGTCGTTCACGATCACCTGCTCGGCCTCGAGCAGCGTCTCGATGCCGCGGCCGGCGTGTTCGTAAAGCCTAGCGCCGGCATCGGTCAGCCTGGCGCCGCGGACCGAGCGCTCAAGCAACTGGACCTTGAGCTGCCGCTCGAGATCGCGGATGCGGCGGCTCAATGTTGGCAGCGGCATTCCAAGGCGCGTGGCTGCCGCAGACAGGCTGCCCGCCTGCACGACCGCAACAAACATCCTGACGGCGTTGAGATCCATCCGACCTTCCTACCATATTCGGTAGGATATCTGCCAACCTTGGTCATTTATTTTCGTATTTGGATGGACTACCAGCTCGCGCGGAGAGGACCTCATCCGGAGCCCCTATGAAAACGAGCATCCTGGCAGCCATGTCATTTGCATTGGCGGGAACCATCGCGTCCGCACAAACACCACCATCGGCCCCGCAGCGCGTCACGATCGACACCTACAACCGCGCCCAGACCGATACCTATTTCGCCGGGGTGGCCGGCAGTGGCGGCTTCGGAAAATTCCGCCATGGCCGCGAGCTTGCTGCTCCGGTCCAGCAAGGCATCGTCCGCCCCAACCGCGACACGCTGTACTCGCTTGCGGTGTTCGACCTCGATGCCGGACCGGTGACCATCGAGCTGCCCGGCGGCGCCAGGCGTTTCATGGCGATGCAAATCGTCAATGAAGACCAGTACACCCTTGCGGTCCATTACGGCGCCGGCCGCCACACCCTGACCCGCGAGGCGGTCGGCACGCGCTACGCCGTTGCGGTCGTCCGCTTCCAGGTCGATTTTGCGAACGCCGAGGAGGTCCGGCAGGTTCACGCCCTTCAGGATGCGGTGAAGGCCAGCCAGGACCGGCCCGGCGCATTCGAGATCCCGAACTGGGATGCGGCAAGCCTGAAGACGGTAAAAGCCGCGCTATTGCAGCTTGGTGCCACTGTCTCCGATACGCGGCGGATGTTTGGTGCCAACGAACATCAGGTCGATCCGGTGCGACACCTGATCGGAAGCGCGATGTTGTGGGGCGGCAATCCGGAGCGGGACGCGCTTTATCTTCCGATCACGCCCGCGCGCAATGACGGCGGCACCATCTACCGGCTGACGGTCAGGGATATCCCGGTCGATGGTTTCTGGTCGCTCACCGTCTACAACAGTGAAGGCTACCTGCAACCGAACCCGGCCAATGCCTATGCGGTGAACAGCATCACCGCAAAGCAAGCCGCCGATGGCGCGGTCACCATCCAGTTCGGCGGCTGCGACGGCAAGGTCGCCAACTGCCTGCCGATCACGCCGGGGTGGAATTACACGGTACGGCTGTTCCAACCGCGCGCCGAGATCCTCGACGGCAGCTGGAAATTTCCCGAGGCGCAGCCTGCGGACTGAGCCGCGTCCGGTACCGCGATCCTCCACCCAAGGTCCCTCCCCGCGACCCCGCCGGCCAATTGACATTCGGCCGCGGGGTGCCAGACTTTGGCAAAAATACAGGGTGGAGACCTCTGGATGGCCAATCTTTCGGCCTCAAATCACGTCGCCCGTGTTTTATCGGCGGCCAATCAGGTGGCCGGCGTCGACACCGAGACGCGAATTGCCGCGTCCTGGCGGCGCTGCCTGGTCAATCACAATCTCGATCCGGCCCGGCGCGGGCCGCCGCAGACGCTGACCGAAGCCGAGGTCCGGCACATCGCCGAGCCGATGGAGGACCTGATCCAGGTCGCGATCCCGGAGCTCGAGGACCTCGCCCGCGTGCTCCACCATAGCGGCTACTGCGTCAACCTCGCCGACCCCAACGCTACCATGCTGGTGAGTCGGCTGCCCGAGGGCGACTACGCGCGGATGTTCCTGGAATGGAAGATCTACACCGGCTCGAACTTCGCCGAGACGTTTGAGGGCACCAACGGGCTCGGCACCGCGCTCGCCGAGCAGCGGCCGATCCTCGTGCATGGCGACGAGCATTTCCGCGAGCAGTGGCACATGTTCACCTGCGCGGTGTCGCCGCTGTTCGATCATGCCGGGCGCCTCGCCGGCGCCGTCAACATCTCCTCATGCCGCAGCGACCTCGGCCGCAGCGCGCATGAACTGGCGCTCGCCGTCACCACGGAGGCGACGCGGCGGATCGAGCAGTCGTTCTTCCGCCGGCGCTACCGCGCTTCCTGGATCGCGACCCTGCCCGGCGATGGACACGGCATGCTCGCCTATGACGACGACCGCCGCGTCGTCGGCGCCTGCCGCACCGCGCGCGGCGTGTTCGGATTGACCGATGCGATGGTCGACGACGGCATCGAGCTGTCGCGTCTGATCCAGCTCGACGATCGCGCGACACGCACCGCGGACGAGTCCGTTGCGTTGCGCCGGGCCGACGGCACGCCGTGGGGACGCGCCAGGGTGGCACCGCCGGTGCGGGCGCGTTCGCTGCGGCCCCTGCCGACACAGCCGCGTGAAAAACCGGCCGGGCAGTTCGGCGGCCTGCACAGGCTTGCCGGCCGCGATCCCGTGCTGATCAAGGGCGTGAAGCGGCTGATGACGGTCGGCAATCTCGATCTGCCGATCCTGCTCCGTGGCGAGACCGGCGCCGGCAAGGACGTGTTCGCGCGCGCCATCCACGCCGCCAGCAGTCGTGCCGGCCGCAACTATGTCGCGCTGAACTGCGCGGCGATGCCGGAGAGCCTGATCGACGCCGAGCTGTTCGGCTACGAGGCCGGCGCCTTCACCGGCGCCCGGCGCGAGGGATCGAAGGGACTGATCGTGCAGGCGAGCGGCGGCACGCTGTTCCTCGACGAGATCGGCGACATGCCGCTGGCGTTGCAGACGCGGCTGCTGCGCGTACTGGAGAATCGCGAGGTCTGGCCGCTCGGCGCGCTGAAGCCGGTTGCGGTCGACATCCGCCTGATCAGCGCCACCCATCGCGATCTGGCGCAGATGGCCGAAGACGGCAGCTTCCGCTCCGACCTGTATTACCGGCTGCGCGGCATGGAGGTTCGGCTGCCGGCGTTGCGCGAGCGTGCCGACAGGCGCGATGTCATCGCGCAGATCGCCGACGAGGAGGCGCCGCACTGTCGTATCTCAGCTGACGCTTGGGTGCAGCTGATGGCCTATCCGTTCCCCGGCAACATGCGCCAGCTCCGCCATGTGCTGCGGCTCGCCGGCGCCACTGCCGAGGGCGGCGTCATTACCGAGGCCGACCTCGATTTGCCGGCGTTCAGCGCTGGAAGCGCCGAGGCGGATCATGCGGGAAGCGAGCGCGCGATGATCGTGGAGGCGCTGCGCGCCAGCGGCGGTCGCGTGACCGAGGCGGCGAAGGCGCTCGGGCTCAGCCGCGCCACGCTGTATCGGAAGATCAAGGCGTTGAAGATCGGGTTCGACGGCTAGACCAAATATTTCATTCGAGCAAAGTTCCCTCGGATCGGGGCGTCGACCCGTATGGCGCGATATCGCCTTGCCAGGAAAGGTGATAGCCTACGGCTTTTCTGCAACGCCACGGAGCGGGTCCTATGACACGGTTTCCCCTCGCTGTGGTCGTTGGCCTGGTTGCCGCGACCATTTCGCAGCCTGCTACCTCACATTCCGAAGAACAACGATTGGGCAAGGTGCATTTTACCACGTCCTGCAAGCCGGAGGCGCAGGAGCTGTTCGATCGCGCCATGCTGTATCAGCATTCGTTCTGGTACAGCGCGTCGCGCCGCACCTTCGAGGAGGTGCTCGAGGCCGACCCGCAATGCGCGATCGCCTATTGGGGCATCGCGCTCAGCTATCTCTACAATCCGCATGCGCCACCGCCGCCGGACAACCTACCGCTCGGCCTCGCGGCCGTGAAGAAAGGCCAGGCGCTGGGTGCGCAGACGCCGCGCGAGCAAGAATACATCAATGCGATCGCCGCGATGTATGTCGAATATGACAAGGTCGATCACCGCACCCGCGTGCAGCGCTTCCTCACCGCCGAAGAGCAGGTCGCGACCCACTATGCCGACGATGACGAGGCGCAGATCGCCTATGCGATCACGCTCAACGTCGCGGCGTCCCCGACCGACAAGACCTATGCCAACCAGCTGAAAGGCGCGGCGCTGCTCGAGCCGATCTTCAAGCGCCAGCCCGAGCACCCGGGCATCGCGCACTATCTGATCCACCTCTACGACTATCCGGCGCTTGCGGAGAAGGGCCTCGACGCGGCGATGCGCTATGCCAAGATCGCCGAACGCGCGCCGCATGCCCAGCACATGCCGTCGCACATCTTCACCCGCGTCGGCTACTGGAAGGAATCGATCGCCTCGAACAAGGAGTCCGCGCGCATCGCCAAGGAAGATGGCGAACAGCAGGATCAGGCGCACGCGATGGACTATCTGGTCTATGCCTATCTGCAGCTCGGCCAGGACAAGGAGGCGCGCGCGGTGGTCGACGAGCTCGGTAAGATCGAGTTCAAACAGGATCGGTTCGCGGGCCCCTACGCGGTGGCGGCAAGCCAGGCCCGCTATGTGTTCGAGCGCGGCGACTGGAAGGGAGCTGCCGCGCTTGAGGCGCGTCCGACCAAGTACGCCTACGCTGACGCCGTCACCTATTTTGCCCGCGCGGTCGGCGCCGCGCGCTCGGGTGATCCGGCGGCCGCCAAGGCCGACATCGGGAAGCTCGTCGAGCTGCGCGACAAGCTCAAGGACGCGAAGGACGCCTACTGGTCCAACATCGTCGACATCCAGCAGCAGATCGCGAGCGCCTGGGTGCTGTACGCCGAAGGCAAATATGACGAGGCGCTCGGCGCGATGAATTCCGCCGCGGAGGCGGAAGACAAGACCGAGAAGCATCCCGTCACCCCCGGACCGCTGGCGCCGGCGCGCGAGCTCTACGCCGCGATGCTGCTCGATCGCGGCAAGGCGAAGGAGGCGCTTGCCGCCTACGAGGCCGTGCTCAAGAAGGAGCCCAACCGGCTGTCGGCCTATCTCGGCATGATCAAGAGCGCCAAGGCGTCCGGCGATCAGGCCAAGACCCAGGAATGCGCGGTGCAGATCGCCCGGCTCACTGCGGATTCGGACGTATCGAGGCCGGAGCTGATCGAATTGCGCCAGACAACCGGAAGCAAGCTCTGATGCTGCGGATACCATCGCGCAACAATGGATGGCGCAACGGTGCGGCGGCGCTGCTCGGCGCCGTCGGACTATCGCTGTGCCATATGCCGCCGCTCGGCGCGATGGAGATCCTCGGTCAGGCCGGCGTGCTCGGCGAATGGGAGCTGACCGGGCATCTCACCGAAAGCGAGCCGGGCGCACGAAAGCAATTCTCCGGACCGTTGAAGATGAAGCATGTGGGGATCTGCACCCAGGACGGACCGGAGGAGCGGGCCGGAGAGATCAGGCTGCAACTCGCGGGGCCGGATTCGCAGGTGACGGCGGAGCTGGTGCTGGACGGCGCGCCCTGTACGTACAGCGCCCGCAAGACGCATGCCTATGAGGGAACGCTGTCGTGCGCGGGGCGCGCGCCGGTCCCGCTGATGGTGTGGCTGAAATAGAAGTTGCCGGATCGCCGCGGTCGAAGCGCTATGGTGACAGATCAGCCGCGGCGCTTTTTCTTTCCCTTCTTTCCGGATGCCTTCGTCGACCATTCGGTCACCCCAGTCGGTGGTCCAGCGTGGCCGGACTTGTCCCGATGCGGCTTTTTCTTATCCCGCGCCGGCTCACCGCCGAACTTCGCGCCGCTGTCGCGATAAGGCTTGCCGCGGTGCTTTGGACCGGCCGCATCGCGCGCCCCGTCACCGTGACGCGCACCGCCATCCGCGTCGACCGCCTCGCGCCGGGGCGCGTGTGATCGCTTGTCGGACGCCGCCTGCCCTTGCGGCGCGCCGGTGAGCGGCTCGATGCGGATGCTGTCTTCCTTGTCCGGACGCTGGACCTTGACAGCGAAGGATTCGGCGACCCGCTCCGAAATCTCGAACTCGGTGGTGGTATCCATGATCCTGATGGCGCCGATGTCGCGCTTGTCGATGCCGCCGCGACGGCAGATCATCGGCAACAGCCAGCGCGCTTCCGCATTCTTCTTTCGTCCGATCGCCGCCCGGAACCAGACGCTGGCTTCCGCCATGCCGTGGCGCGACGACGATGTTTCGCTCTTCGATCGGGCTCGCGCAGGCCGGTCATCGCCGCGTGCGCTGCGCGGATCGTCCCGGCCGCGATCGTCGCGCGATCGGCCCTTGCCCTCGCCGGGATCGCTGATGTCTTCGGGCGACGGAAGCCGGGCACGATAGAGCCGCGCCAGCGCCGCGGCGATCTCCTCCGGCGAGCGCTCGGCGAGCAATGCCTGCGCCAGCACCAGATCGTCGGGGCTCGACTCCTCGGTGAGCACCGCATCCTTCAGCATGCGTTCGTGATCGAGCTTGCGGATCTCATCCGGCTGCGGCGCGGTGCCCCAGACCGCATCGATGCCGGACAAATTGAGCAGCAATTCCGCACGCCGTCGACGCGCCGGCGGCACCAGCAGGACGCTGACGCCCTTGCGGCCGGCACGGCCGGTGCGGCCCGAGCGATGCTGCATGACCTCGGCGTCATTGGGCAGATCCGCATGGATCACGAGGTCGAGGCTCGGCAGATCGATGCCGCGCGCCGCCACGTCGGTCGCCACGCAGACGCGGGAGCGTCCGTCGCGCAATGCCTGCAGCGCCTGGGTGCGCTCGTTCTGCGTCAACTCGCCGGACAGTGCGACCACGGAGAAGCCGCGCTCCAGGAGCGCCGACTGCAAATGCCTGACGGCTTCGCGCGTGTTGCAGAACACCAGCGCGCTCGGCGCGTCGAAGAAGCGCAACACGTTGACGACCGCGTGCTCGACGTCGCCGGGCGCGATCCGTATCGCTCGGTAGTCGATATCGGCATGACCGCCCTCGTCGCCCGCGACCTCGATCCGGAACGCCTGCTGCTGGTACTGCTTCGCCAGCGCGACGATGCCGCGCGGGAACGTTGCCGAGAACAGCAAGGTGCGCCGCGCCTCCGGCGTGGCCTCGAGGATGAACTCCATATCCTCGCGAAACCCGAGATTGAGCATCTCGTCGGCTTCGTCGAGCACCACAGCCTTCAATTCCGAGGTGTCGAGGTGGCCGCGGCGCAGATGGTCGCACAGCCGGCCGGGCGTCCCGACGACGATATGCGCGCCGGCGGCAAGCTCGCGCTGCTCGCGGCGCGGATCCATGCCGCCGACGCAGGAGACGACGCGTCCATCGGCATATTGATAAAGCCATGCGAGCTCGCGATGGACCTGCAAAGCAAGCTCACGCGTCGGCGCGACGATCAGGGCCAGCGGCGCAGCCGCCCGCTCGAACCGCTCGGCCCCGTCCAGCAGATCGGTGGCGATCGCAAGCCCGTAGGCGACGGTCTTGCCGGAGCCGGTCTGGGCCGAAACCAAGAGGTCGCGGCCGACGGCTTCGTCGGCAAGCACGGCGACCTGAACGGGGGTCGGCTGATCGTAGCTGCGCTCGGCGAGGGCCCGGGCGAGCGGCGGGCTTGTGGTCGAAAATGACACGAGAAGGGAAATCCTGGTTGGCGCAGAACGCCGCACCAGGCGGCGTCGAGCCGCGAGGTCCGGCAGGCGGCACGGCCGCGCGTGGCGATTGTGATTTCGGCTGCTTTACGCCAAGCGCGGGCAAATCACCATGCCCCATGGACCGCAAATCGGGCCGTAAATGCGGTGCCCGGGCCAGATTTGATCCCGCCACGTGCCGCGAGGGACGATCAGCCCCCCGGCCGTGAGCGGCGCAGCCATTCGCTCAGGTCGATCCGGCCGAGGCGGGCCTCGCCCAGCGGCACCAGCGAGTGCTGCTCGACCCGGCCGCCCCAATAGAGCGCGTCAGGGTCCCTGATCACCTCGCGCGGGTCGCCGACGGCCTTCAGGTAGCGGGCCACGATTTCATTGAATGGCGCGCGGTCCGGACCAGCGATCTCAACGATGCCGTTGCGCGGGGCGTCGAGCGCCACATCGGCCACCATGGCCGACACGTCCTCCGCCGCGATCGGTTGGAACAGGCCGGGTGACAGCCTGACCGCCTTGCCATCTCCACCCGCATCGGCGATCGCGCCGACGAATTCCATGAACTGCGTCGCGCGGATGATGGTGTAGGGAATACCGGAGGCCTCGATCAGCTTCTCCTGGGCCACCTTGGCGCGGAAGTAGCCGTTCTCGGGCGTCCGGTCGGTGCCGACGATCGAGAGCGCGACATGGTGCCGGACACCGGCCGGCTTCTCCGCCGCCAAGAGGTTGTGGCTGGAGGTCTCGAAGAATTCCATCACCGCCTTGTCCTCGAACGATGGCGAATTGGCGAGGTCAATCACCACGGCCGCGCCGGCCAGCGCCTGGTTGAGCCCCTCGCCGGTGATCGTGTTGACGCCACCCTTCGGCGAGGCGGCGACGACGTCATGGCCGCGCTGGCGCAGAATGGTAACGGTCTTGGACCCGATCAGTCCGGTGCCGCCGATCACAACGATCTTCATGATTGCTTCTCCCTTGTTGACGAGAGATCCCGGGACGCGCCTGTCCTTCAGATTGCCGCCGGCAACCGCGATGAGCGCACCGACGCCGTCATCGATCGCGCCTGCACGCGCGACGGCGCTTATAGCATGCGCTCGCGCATATGATGCGCGCGTCGATTTGATCAGGATTGGTCAGCGATGCTGATTGACTATCGAAGGACGGCTCGCCGCTGGCGCGGCGAAAACACGGAAGAGCGGCGATAGTATCGTCGCAATCCAACCGATCGCCGACTCCGTCAATCGATCAGGAAAACTCGTTCCAGCTGACGCGGCGCGCGTCGAGATCGCCGAGCACGACGGGGTCGTGGATGTTGCGCACGCTTTGGAAGCCAGAGCGCAGATAGATCAGCGGATCGACCGTGGTCACGGCGCGCACGTGCTGGACTTCGCCGATGAACACCGAATGGGTCTTGGTCTCGAGCTCCTGCGTCAGCACGCAGTCGAACGCCGCGACGGCATCCTCCTGCACCGGGGCACCGGTCGCGCCCGTGGTCCAGCGGCCGAACGCAAAGCGGTCATCGCCGTTGACGCCCTTCTGGCCGGAGAAGGTCAGCGCCAGCATCGCGTGGTCTTCGTTCAGGAAGTTGATGACGAAATGGCGCTCCTCGCGGATCCTTGTATGCGCGCTGGCGTTACGGTTAACGCAGACCAGGACCGAGGGCGGATTGTCCGAGAGCGAGCAGGCCGAGGTCACCGTCAGGCCGGTGCGCTGGCCCGGCTCGCGGCCGACCGTCACCAGCGCCACCGCGCCCGCGCAATGGCGCATCGCCTGCTTGAAACTCTGTGCGTCGACCGTCATGCCCTGACCCTGAACCGATAAAATCCCCTTGAAGATATGCGACGCGGGGTACGAGGCAAGCCCCGCACCCCGCGCAGCTGTCATGCAGCCTTCTCGAACTCGGCGCCGAGATGCTTGAGCCGCGGCATCACCTCGTTCTTGAGTAGCTCCAGCGAGTGCCGCCAGGCCTCCGGCTTGTGCTTGTAGTCGAAGCCGAACACGCAGAGGACGCCGAAGCCGCCGACCTCCTGGTAGATCTTCTCGATCTTCTCGGTGACGGTCGCCGGCGAGCCGACGATCCAATTCCGGCGCGCGCAATATTCGACGGTGACGTCGCTATCGGGCACGTCGGGCGCATGCTTCAGATAGTCCTTGAACCCGAAATGGCCGAGCAGCGGCAGGAAGTACTCGCCCATCATCCGGCCCATCATGTCGCCGGTCGACAGCCGCCACGCCTCCTCGTCGGTGTCGGCGACGAATACCTCGCGCACCAGCCGCCAGTCCTTGCGGCTCGCCTTGCGGCCGGTCTTGGCCGCGCCGGCCTCGACCGAATCCCAGTGGCTGCCGACATAGGCCGGGTTGAGGTTGAGGCTCATCGGAATGAAGCCGCGCTCGCCGGCAAGCTTCAGCGTGTCCGAGTTCTTCGATAGGCCCGCGACGCCGATCGGCGGATGCGGTCCCTGCAGCGGCTTGATATGGGGCTTCAGGAAATCGAACATCGTGTCCGGCTTGGACACCGTCCAGAATTTGCCCTTGTGCGTCCAGGGTCCCGGCTCGGACCACATCTTCAGGATGATCTCGAGCGCCTCGCGGGTCATGTCGCGGTTCTGCCCGGACATGCCGTCGACATTAAACATCGCCCAGTCGCTCGGCAGGCCGCTAGCCGCGACGCCGAAATTGAGCCGTCCGTTCGAGAGATGGTCGAGCATCGCGACGCGGTTCGCGAGCTCGGCCGGGTGATGATACGGCAGCAGGAAGCCGCCGGGGCCGATGCGCAGATTCTTGGTCTGCAGCAGCGCCTGCGCGACCAGCAGATCGGGCGACGGGTGCGGCTCCCAGGGTGCGGTGTGATGCTCGCCGATCCAGGCTTCCTGATAGCCGAGCTCGTCGAGCCAGCGCAGCGTCTGCAGGTCCCAGTCGTGGCCCTCCTTCAATCCGCACTCCGGCGGGTGCGGGGGCATGGTGAAGTAGCCAAGCTCCATGTGCGTTTCCTTCCTTCTGGCTTTGCGGTTCAGTCATGCAATGCGTCTTGCCGCGCATTCAAAGATGCGTTGAGCAAGCGCTGTGCCAGCGCGGAAATCGCAGGAGAGGAGGAGAAAGACGGCGTTTTCGGCCGACTTGTGAGCCATGCCGCGGGCTCAGCGAGGCCTTTACCGTCTCATCGTCGCGAGACGGTGTCGCAAGCCGTGAGACGCCGATGGCGTTCGGCTAATTTACTCCCTCTCCCCGTTCTTACGGGGAGAGGGTTGGGGTGAGGGGCTGCCTCCGCACATACGGAGACAGATACTCTCGCGGAGACTCCCCCTCACCCGAATTCGAGCTTCGCTCGAATTCGACCTCTCCCCGCAAGCGGGGCGAGGTAAAGCTGAGCCCGTTGTTCGATCCGGCCGAAAAGCCCGTCTGCCTTACCCCGCAGCGCGGCGCGGCAGCGCGCCGGTGTCCGGCTCGGAGGGTGCCGGAAGCTGCATCAAAATGGTCTGGCCCATCGAGGCGATCTCGATGCCCTCTTCCTGGAAGCGTCGCTTCATGCGGCGGTTGAACTCGCGTTGCACCGACCAGCGGCCGCCATCGGTGCAACGAATCTGGCCGACGATGGTCACCACCGAGCCGTCGACCTTGTCGACACCCCACAATTCGAGATCGCCGCGGATCAGCGCGCGATACGCCGTCTCCTGACGCATCCCGGCGACGATATCCTTCAGCACCTCGCCGGCGCGGTCGGTGTCCTCCTTGTAGGACACGTTGACACTGACCGCGGCATTGCCTGCGCCGCGGCTGGCATTGGTGATCGTCGTCACCGCACTGAACGGCACCACATGCACCGAGCCGTCGCCGGCGCGCAGCCGCATGGTGCGGATCGAGACGTTCTCGACCACGCCCGAGAGCCCCGACACCGTGACATTGTCGCCGACCTGCACGGTGTTCTCGATCAGCAGGAACAGCCCGGTGATCAGGTCCTGCACCAGCTTCTGCGAACCGAAGCCGATCGCGATGCCGACGATGCCGGCGCCGGCGAGCAGCGGCGCGACATTGACGCCGATCTCGCTGAGCGCGGTGAGCCCGACCACCGTGACGATGATGCAGAACAGCGCGGTGCGCAGCATCGGCTGGAAGGTGCGCAGGCGCGCGGCGCGGGCGAAGTGCCCTTCGCGCGACAGCGATTCGATCTGCCGGTCCATCAGCGCATTGGCGACTTCCCAGATCACGGCCGCGGCGAATGTGGCAATCCCGATCGTCACCAGCGCCGAGATCAGGCGGCTGCCGATCTGGCCGCCATAGAACCAGACGATGGCGTCGACGCCCCAGACCTCGAGCAGCGCGACGAAGCCGATCAGCGCGATCACCGCCGTGACCACCTTGCGCAGCAGCGGCAGATAGCGATTGGCGCGGGTCTCCAGCCCGGGGAAGCGGTGCAGCAGCTCCGGGCTGATGCGGAAGCCGCGATCGATCAGGCTCAGCACCACCATGATGACGAGGCGGGTGACCAGCAGCACCGCGACGGTGCCGACGAAATATTGCAGCAGCAGCGAATAGCCGTTGCGGATGTTGAGCGCCCACACCGCCCACAGCGCGAGGTCGAGCGCGATCGCCAGCACATGCCAGAGCGACGCGAGACGATTGCGCGTCCGCGCCGCGAGGCCGGTGCGACCGGCCGGCGCGCGGATCGCTTCCGCGACCTGCCGGCGGCACTGCAGGATGATGACGACGACGAAGAGATGCACGATCAGCATCACGAGCCGGAGCAGCGCGGCATAGCCGGCGCGATGCAGCCCAAGCAGCAGCGCGACATTGGCAAAGGCGATGCCGGAGACGCCGACGGCCACGATGCGCCGCGCCCAGATCTCGATATAGGCCGCGGTCTCGGCGCGGACGCGGAACAGGCCGAACGGACCGGCCAGCGCGCGCACCGCGCAGATCAGCACGCGTGAGAACACATAGGCGTTGACGACGGCCAGGATCACGAGCCGCGTGGTCGACTGGTCGCCGATCTCGGTGCCGAGCAGCGCGGTGGCGACGCCGCCGAACACCACCACCGGCAGCAATTCGAGCACGAGGCGGCCGAGCACGAAGGGCAGCCGGACCAGCGACTGCCAGGCCCGCGCCAGGCCGAGCCGGCGGCGATGCAACTCGCCCTCCGGGGTGACGTCGGCGACCGACGACGGCGGATCGGCGCTGGCCAGCGCCTGCACCGGCACCCGCGCAGTCTGCGGCAGCCGCGCTTCCAGGAATGCGACCGGCCGCTTGATCAAACGGAACACCACCCATTCGGCTGCCAGCGCGCAGCCGAACACCAGCGCCAGCTTCCAGGCGATATCGATCAGCAGGCCATAGGCAGCCGGATCGTTGGCGGTGCGCACGAACCAGTAATAGAACGCCGGAAAATGCGTCAGCGTGCGCGCGACGTCGGCGACCTCGCGCGACATCTCGCCGACCTGCTCCGAGACCATCAGCAACAGCTGCGCGCCGAGACTATCGGCGGTGAGCGGGATCGGCGACTGCTGCTCGGGGGCCGGCGCGGGCTGCGCCACCTGCGGCGAGGCATTGGCGATCGCCCGCAGCGTGTTGATGATCTCGCCGCGCTTCTTGTCGTCCTGCAGCGTGTCGAGCGCGCGCCTGGCCTGCTCAGGGGTCAGCGCGTCACTGGCCGCGGGTTGCGGCGGCGCCGGCTTGGCGGCCGGCTGCGCGAGCGCAGGAGAGAGGAACAGCGTGAAGACGAGAAGGATCGCAAAACGAAGTTTGTGCGACACGAGGACCTCATAAAAAATAATCGCGCGACGGAAGATTCCTCGAGAGAATCTGCCTCGCGCTCGCATCATGTCGGATTACTCCTTTTCGCCCCGATGATGTGTCGGAAGTTTGCCGTTGCAGCGGCCATCTCTTGGCATTTGTCTTGGCATTTGCCGCAACACGATCGTCACAAGCGTTGAAGTGCGTTTACGCTCTGCAGCGCGTTCCGCGCTGAGCGGGCCAATCGGTGCTCGCCACACGCCAGGGCTGAGGTAGGACAATCTTTCGCTTGACGCGCAAAGGCCTCTATGATGTTCTTACTTTGTTCTTCGCGTTCCATTGCGTTGCGGGGTCTCATGCACGATGTTTTTGCCGACGACGGACCGGTGCAGCTTTTCATCCACGACGACGATGAAACCCCGCTGGAATTCGTGCAGGATTTGTTGCGAACGGTGTTCGGAAAATCCCAGCAGGAAGCCGTCGCGGCGGCTGCCTTGATCGAAGCCAAAGGTGCTATTCCGTGCGGCCCTTATCCGGCACCGGTGGCACGGGCAATATTCAACTCGGCGAAGTGGCTGATCCGCTCCAACGGCCAGCCATTGATGATCACCTCCGAATCCGCTGACGCCAGCCGGCCGTGCGATCTCTGCGAAGCCCCGCGGGCCGTGACGGAGATTTTTCTCGCCGGTATGACCGGTGCGACCGCCTCGCTGTGCAGCGATTGTCTGCTCGCCGCACGCCGCAGCTCGGAAGAATTGCCAGGCGAAACGTTTCGATCCGCTTACGTTGCGCTTGACTGGCATTTCGCCGACGTGCCGCGCAACCTGATCGTGACGCGGGCGCGACAGTTTCCGGGTCACATGCGCGCCGACGTTCAGGTCGCGATTGACAAGCTGCTCACCGATCCGATCCACTTCTTCGGCATCCATGAGGAATATCGCTACGAGACCCTCGACTTCGCGGCGCTGATGAAGGCCGGCCGCAATGCACCGGCGATCGCGCCGCCGCAATATCACGACGTCGACATCGGCGAGGCCGAGCCCGTGAAGTGCCTCGCCAATGGACTGTGGCTGTGCCGCACCGGCGAGCTGCGCTACGCGGTGCTGCTGACATTCCATCGCGAATACAACCACGCGCCGTCACTGCGGATCGAGCTTGCGGTGCCCGCCGGCGCGGCCGGCAATGCTTTCGTGCAGCGCACCTTCGCCGAGCTGGAAATGGCCGTGCATGCGGCGCGATCCTATCGCGGCAAGATCCTGTCGTTGGAGGATGGCGCCAATTATCGCGGACGTTCGCGTGGCTTGACCGTGCATCGCTTGCCGACGGTTGCTCGCGATGACGCGGTCCTGCCGGACCGGACGCTGCGGCTGCTCGACCGCAACGTGCTCGGCTTCGTCGAAAGCCGCGATCTGCTGCGCGGGCTCGGCCAGTCGACCCGCAAGGGCATTCTGCTGTACGGCCCGCCCGGCACCGGCAAGACCCACACCATTCGCTATCTCGCCACCAACCTGCCCGGCCACACCACGCTGATCATCACTGCCGAGCAGGTCGGGCTGCTCGGTGCCTATATGAGCCTTGCGCGGCTGCTGCAGCCGACCATGGTCGTGATCGAGGATGTCGACCTGATCGCGCGCGACCGCGAGGACATGGGCGGACCGTGCGAGGAATCCCTGCTGAACAAGCTGCTCAACGAGATGGACGGCCTGAAGGAGGATTGCGATATCCTGTTCGTGCTGACCACCAACCGGCCCGAAGAGCTGGAGAGCGCGCTGGCCGGCCGGCCCGGCCGCATCGATCAGGCGATCGAGGTGCCGCTGCCCGACGAGACCGGGCGCGGCAAGTTGATCCGGCTCTACGGCAAGGGCCTGCCGCTCGACGAGGCCATCATCGACCAGGCAGTGGCACGCACGGCAAGCGTCAGCGCCGCCTTCATCAAGGAGCTGATGCGCCGCATCGCCCAGGCGAGCATCGCACGCGGCGGCGGCCGGGATGTCACTGCTGAAGACATCGACGGAGCGCTGAACGAAATGCTGTTCGACGGCGGCCGGCTCAACGTCAAGCTGCTCGGCGGCGCGCAGGGAATGAGCGCGGTGTGATGGCCGACGCATCAGTGCGGCGCTGCTTTACGCTATCTCAAAAATGAGATATTTATCTGGTGTCCTGGCGCGTCGAAATCCTCAATGAGGCCGTCGCAGCCGAGATCGCGGCGTTGCCGGTCGACATGCAGGCGCGCTTCCTCCGCCTCTCCGAGCGTATTGTTGCCGCCGGCGCTGGAAAGCTTGGGAGAACCGCATGTCAAGCACCTGGTAGGGAAGCTTTGGGAGTTGCGGCTGAAAGGGCGCGATGGAATTGCGCGGGCACTCTATGTGACGGCCACCGGTCGCCGGGTCGTAGTCGTGCGCGCGTTCGTCAAGAAATCTCAGAAGACGCCACCAGCGGAGATCGAGTTGGCGTTGCGGCGAGCAAAGGGAATTGCATGACCATTCCGTTCGAAAAGCTCAAGGCGCGCCTGCTGGCCAATCCCAAGGTCAAGGTCGAATACGACGCGCTTGCACCCGAATTCGAGATCGCCGCAGAACTGGTGAGAGCGCGCCAGCGCGCAGGACTGTCGCAATCCGAACTTGCCGCCCGGATGGGCACCAGTCAGTCGACCGTCGCTCGCCTCGAAAGCGGCCAAACGCTGCCGAGCACCAAGACGCTGCTACGATTTGCCAAGGCGACTGGCAGCAAGTTCCAGATCCGACTCTCGGCGGCGTAACAGCAAGCAACAGACGATCCGCCCGCCCATCGGCGCCGCTGGCTGATTATCCCCGCTGCACAGGCGGCAACAGCAGCGCGCGATCACCGGCCACGACCCGCGCAAGCTCGTCGGACATCCGCGACAGCACGCGGTCCCAGGCCTGCGGTCGGTCCTGGCGGAACAGCCGCATGGTCGGATACCACGGCGTGTCGGCGCGGTCGCGCAGCCAGCGCCAGTCGAGCGCATAGGGGCACAGCAGCCAGACCGGGCGGCCGAGCGCGCCGGCAAGATGCGCCACCGACGTATCGACGGCGATCACGAGATCGAGCGCGCTGACGGCTGCTGCGGTGTCGGCAAAATCGCCGAGCGTCGGCGCGAGGTCGACGATATCGGAACCGAGACGCCGCAGCACCGGTGCATCGTCCGGCCGCGGTTCCTTCTGCAGGCTGTAGAGCTGGACACCAGGAGTAACCAGCCGCGGCAGCACGGCGTCCGCCGGCGAGCGCCGCGCGCCAGCGCGCCAGCTTGACGGCATCCGCCTGCAGATAGGACACGTCAGCGGGAATCGTATCGACGGTGGTGCGGAAGATCCGCGGCAGGCTCAGCAGCGGCAGCTGTAGATCGAACGGCGGCAATGACTCGCCGCGGGCGAACACCGCGACATCGGGCAGCATCGGCCGCAGCAGTGAGACCAGCGCCGGCTGCACCTGCAGGATGATCCGGCCGCCTCTGCCCGCCAGCATCGGCACATAGCGGACGAAATTGATGGCGTCGCCGAGCCCGTATTCGGCAAACAGCAGCAGCGTGCGCCCGGCGAGCGGCTCACCCTGCCATTCCGGCTCGTCGAACACGGGATCGCCGTCACTGAGCATCTTGGTCTTGCGGCGCCACTGGTACTCTTCAAAACCCTCCTCGAACTCGCCGTTCATCAAGAGGAAATGCGCGTGGTTGTAATGCGCGAGCGGCTGATCGGGATCGAGCGCGATGGCCTTGCGCGAGGCCACCAGTGCGGCATCGATGTCGCCGGCATTGCGCAGCGCGACCGCGAGATTGGCATGGCCCTTGGCGTAATTGGGCTCGAGCTCGATGGCGCGCCGATGTGCTGCGACCGCCGCCTCGACCAGATTCTGCGCCTCGAAGATGATCCCGAGATTGGTGTGCGCAGCCGCATAGTCCGGCTTGAGCGCCAGCGCGAGCTCGGCGCAGGCGATGGCGTCGTCGACCTGCCCAAGCTCGAAGAGGCAGGCGCCGAGATTGTTGAGGATGACGTGGTCGGACGGGTCGCGGGCCGAGACCTTCCGATAGATGCGGAGTGCCTCCTCGCGCTCGCCCGCTTCGTGCAGCACCATCGCCAGCAGACGCTGCGGCGTGAGGTTTTCCGGATCGAGCGCCGTCGCGCGGCGAAATTGCACGATCGCGTCGTCGAGCAGGCCCTGGCGGTAGAGCGCGCCGCCGAGACCGCAATGCAGCCCGGCATTGTCGGGATCCGTGCCAAGCCCGCGGCGATAGGCGGTGGCGGCGTCGCCGAGCTTGTTCTGATCGGTCAACACATTGCCGAGATTGAGCCAGACGCCGCGATAGGCCGGGTCCCGCGCGATCACCTCGCTATAGGCCTGCTCCGCCTCGACCGGCCGCCGCTGCCCGGCCAGCGCAACGGCGAGGTTGAACTTCGCCCGCGTCAGGCCGGGATCGAGCGCGATGGCGCGGCGGAACGCCGTCTCGGCCTCGTCGAAGCGCGACAGATCGCACAGCGCAACGCCGAGCTTGATGTGCAGGCCGGCATCCTTCGGCCGCAGCGTCACGCCGCGCTGGAACGCCGCCGCCGCGCCCTCGTGCTCGCCCTTCACCGCGAGCGCATCGCCGAGCGTGGCGAATGCCGGCCCATGATGCGGATCGAGGCTGAACACCCGGTTCAGCAGCACCGCGCCCTCCGCAGCACGATCGGTCACGAAGGCGATGACGGCGGACAGATGCAGCGCCGGAACATGGTCGGGATCGGCAGTCAGGATGTCGCCGCACAGCGTGCCGGCCTCCGTCGCGCGGCCCGCGCCATAATGCTCCACCGCATCCAGCAACATCCGATCAACCGCCACACTGCCCACGATACCGCCCTCGCCTTCGCAATCCCGATAGGGATTAAACGGGCGGCGCCGCCAAATCCGGCACGAATATCCCGATTGAAGAATCATGACCCGGGTGCAGGCCCTGATCTCTTCTCCTTCCCCCTGAAAGCAGGGCTGTCCGGGGAAATTCAACCATAGCAGAGTTCCATCTGGTTGAGGGGCGTTCTGCATTTGCGGCGGCTAGGGTTGATTGGCGGAGGCTTGTCGATGCTGGCGAAGGCTCGCCGGGTGAACAGGAACTGGCTGACGAGTTCGGCGAGCCTGAGCGGCAGCATTTTGATGCAGTTGGTCCGCGCGGCAATGCGCAACAGTAGGTAGGCAATCATCGCAGCAAGCACTTGCAGGCGGATTGCATTGTCGTTGGTGCCGAGGAACTTGCGGATGTCGAGGTGCTGCTTGATCCAGCGGAACAGCAGTTCGATCTGCCACCGGCTCTTGTAGAGGGCGGCGATCTCGACGGCCGTTCGGGTCGTATCGTTGGTGAGAAGCGTGATCACGCCGCCGTTCTCCCGCCTGACCTTGATGCGCCGCAGCGGTATCGGCAAACGCGAGTCGCCCTTACTGGTGAGCTTCACCTCGTCGTCGACGATGATCCTGAAGCCGTCCCCCTTGCTGTTGCGGATGGTGCGATGCCTGACCGCGCGTAGCCGGATGCTCGTCTTCGGCCGGGTCACGAAGAAAGCCTTGCTATCATTGATCTTCTGCCACCAGTCGAAACGGCAATATCCCTTGTCGAACACGTAGGTTGTGCCGGCCTGGATCGGAGTCTGGCGACCGATCTCGATATCGTTGACGTTGGCAGCCGTCACCTCGACGCACTTCGGGATATCGCCCTTGGGATCGTAGACCACGTGCAGCTTCATGCCGCGGATGCGGCCGTTCCACACCGCCCAGGTGCAAACTTTGCCAAGCGGGATCGGACTGGCGTCGATCAGGCGCACCATCTCCTTGCCTTCGCCCCGCAACTGCCGGCTTGCCATCGCCGACAATCGTGCAAAGGTTTGCGCAAAAATGCTGGACGGGCGGCGGGTATTGGCATCCGACAGCGTCGAGCGGGACAACCTGCCGGTGCCCAGATGATAGTGATGCTGAGGATTGGCGTTGAAGCCGGTCACCACGGCGCGCAGGCTGTTGTTCCCGCTCAACTGCGCATAGATCAGCGCTACCAGGTGATCCCAGCTCTTGAACGACTTGTCGTAGGCATCCCCGTCCAGACGATCCACAGCCGTCTGAAACTGCCGCCGATTGATCGGTTCAAGCAGCCTACTAAAAATGCTATCGCGAAATCGCATGCTCGGCCTTCTGTGTCTCGACAACCAGAAAAGACCGATTTGCCTCGGTTTTGCCGAGCATGCACCGCGACACAGTGAATCATTCCCCGGACAGCCCTGCCCTGAAAGGGGGAAGGTCGGGATGGGGGTCAGCCGCAGACGACGCTGCAAGCGGAGAGAGCGGATCCCCACCCGCTTTGCTCTGCCGAGCGAAGCGACCTCCCCTTTTCAAGGGGAGGTAAGAGGGCGACCAGGAGCGATGATGCGCCCGCCATGCGCCCTCTTGACGTCCGGCCCATCATGTAACATATGAAGTTACATGATACGCGACAGCCGTTTGTCTGGTGTGCTGCACGGCCTGCTCCACATGATCGGAGCGGGCGAACCGGTCACGTCGGAGCAACTTGCCCAGGCGATGGCCACCAACCCGGTGGTCGTACGCCGCGTGATGGCGGGCCTGCGCGAGAAGGGGCTGGTCCGTTCGGAGAAGGGCCATGGCGGCGGCTGGACGCTCGCGCGCGATCCCGCCGACATCACGCTCGCGGACATCTATCGCGCGGTCGGCGCGCCTACGATCGTTGCGATGGGCCATCGCTCGGAAAATCCCGGGTGCCTGGTCGAACAGGCGGTCAACGACGCGCTCACAGGTACGTTTCGCGAGGTCGAGGCGATCTTCCTGAAGCGGCTCGGCGCGGTGACGCTCGATGCCCTCGCCAAGGATTTCAAGCGCCGGCTCGCCAAGCACAAACAGAGCCTTGAGGACCAGATCCATGCAGTCAAGTGAGCAGGCGAAACCTCTGCCGTTCAACGATCCCGCGCACTGGGACAAGATGGTTGCCACCTACGAGGCGCAGTCGCAGCCGTTCACGACGCACTTCGCCGACGCCGCGGTCGCAACACTCCCGATCGGCCGGTCATCCAAAGTGCTCGACGTCGCCACCGGCACCGGTGCGGCAGCGCTTGCCGCCGCCCGCACCGGCGCAGACGTCACCGCGATCGACTTCTCCGCCGGCATGGTGGCGCGGGTCCGTGCGCATGATGTCGCGAACATCGAGGCGCGGCAGATGGACGGCCAGGCGCTCGACCTGCCGGATGCTACATTCGATGCGGCGGTGTCGGTGTTCGGCGTGATGCTGTTTCCCAACTGGCGCGCCGGCTTGCGCGAGATGGCGCGCGTGACGCGATCAGGCGGGACGGCCGCGATTGCGGTCTGGAAAAGCGCCGACGGCGCCGCGGTGCATCTCTTGCTCGCGCAGATCATCCGGCGGCTCTATCCCGACAACGTCACGCCGATGCCCTGCACGGGCCTCGCCGAGCTCGCCGATCCCGGCCGCCTCGCTGCGGCAGTCATCGCCGCCGGCTTCTCCGTTCCGGCGGTCGCCGAGATCACCCACGACTTCAAGCTCAATGTCGGCAATCCCGGCGATGTCGACAAGCTGTTCGAATTCATGCCGCATTGGAGCGGGCTCGACGCGGACCAGAGCGCCGCGGTCGCGCGCGCCTTCCGGAGCGAGATCGAGCGCGGACGGGTCGGTGACATCTTCGCGATTCCCTCGACCGCACTGGTCGCGACGGCCCGGCGGCTCTGATCGCAGTGCGGAGTTTGGCGGGCTCGGTGAGGCGGGTCCGTGGCCGTGCCGTTCTCGCCTCAGCGCGTATCGTCGTCCTGCTTCTCTCCATCGCTCGGCGGCTGCAGGCCGGGGCTGTTGGCCCAGCGGTCGAGTTCCTCGATGACCCGCCGGTGGCTCGGCCGTAGCGTCGACGGACCACCAGGCTCCTGCGACAATTTTCGGGGCAGCTTGACCTGTTCTGGCATGGCGAGGCTCCAGAGCTGGGCGGCGTGCGGGCCATTCGCAGCGATCGCTACGCAATGCGTAAGATCGCCGGCCGCAACGAAGGCGTGGAAATTATTTGCGGTCTGCCGGCTTCGCTGGCGCTCCGACCGGCTGCACGGGAGCCGCCTGCTCCCATGGCGCCGGCAGGATGACCCGCGCCGGCGGCAGGTTCTGCGCGGCGCGCTGCACATTTGCATTCGTCGGCCGCGGCTCGTCGCTGGCGCTATCGGCGCGTGCGATGGCGATCATGATGCCGAGCGCCAGCGCGACGAATCCAAGTCCTGCGCCGATCGACGCGACGGGCCGGACAAAGCCGGTCCAAGGACTGCCCATGGCGGCAAGATGAGATGAGGTCATCGCAACTGCTCCTCACGCAATACACATAGCCGTGCGGGAAACTAAAGCGCGATGTCGCGCTTTAGCTCCTTACTTTGAGCATGATCTTTTCGGAAAACCGCTACGCACTTTCCGGATCATGCTTTGGCGCCTCGCACGGCTCAAGGCAGCTCGTCAGGTCTTGATGTCGGCCGGCAGCTTGCCGCCATTGGCGGCGAGCTTGGCCATCACCCGCTGATGCAGCCAGACATTCATCGTGGCGGTGTTGTTGGTATCGCCGGTGTAGTGCAGCTCCTTCGCGAGCTCCTTGCGCGCTGCAAGGCTGCTGTCGAGGCCGAGCGCCTTCATCAGATCGACGATCGAGCTGCGCCAGTCGAGCTTCTCGCCGGTGGCCGCGGCGGCCTTGTCGACGATCGCCGCGACGTCGACGGTTTGCGCCGCGGGCGCTGCCGATGCAGCCGACGTTGACGGTGCTGCCGGCGAGGCACCCGGCGCAGCCGTCGTTGTGGTCTCAGCGGCGGTCCCAGCCGTCTTAGCCTGGGCGCCATGGCCGAAGATTGCACCCATGATGCTTCCAAAAATGCTCATGATCTCTCACTCCGTGCGCCCGAGACAGCGTTTGCCTCATGGCGGGTTCCAGTGACGGAGCGGACGATAGGCAGGCCATTGGCCGAGCGGAAGATGACCATCGTCACTATCGGAGTGCGGGACCGCGTGGTGCAGTTGGCGGGGAAAGTGTGCCGCTCGCCAAGCGGCCGCGTGAGAGCCTTTCATCGTACGCCCCACGTGCGATGAAGTCAGCCGCCCCGGCCCGATTCGCCAGCCCCGAGAAGTCGAGGCGGCTGACACAAACCTGCGCCGAAGTTTCCTGAGCTAAAGCTGGCGGCGGCGAATGGTCTGCGCGAGTTCGACAAAGCATTCCGCAATGCCTGTGCCGGTTTTCGCGCTGACCGATTTGACGCTCGACTTCGCGAGCTCGCCGATCGCGCCGGCGCTTCCCGCGGCCTCCGGCAGGTCGATCTTGTTCAACAGCGCCCGGTACGGCCGGCCCGGAAATCGCTCCTCGAAACCGCGGACCAGCTCGACCATGCGGCTCACCGTCTGCGGCCGCGTGACGTCGGACACGATGATGGCGGCGGATGCGCCGGTGACATAGACGGTGTCGAAGATCTGCGTGCCGAAATCGCCGTCGGTGTCCCACAGCACGAGGCGCATCGGATCGCTGCCGTCCGCCGGCACCACGTCATGGCTCAGGATCTCGACGCCCAGCGTCGATTTGTACTGGCCCTCGAACCGGTTGTAGATCAGCCGGTAGAGGATCGACGTCTTGCCGACCCCCATATCGCCGAGCAACATGACTTTTGCGGTGAGCATCAGCGCGACACTTCGCCTCGATAGACCGTCTCGAACGCCACCCGGCGGTTGCCGCCGGCGGTGGTGTCGGGCCGGTCAGTGATCGGCATCGTCGCGGCGCGCGACACCAGGATCAGCCGCGACGGATCGACGCCAAGCGCGGCCAGCCTGCGCTGCACCTGCTCCGCCCGCTTGCGCCCCAGCGTCCGGTTGGTGCCTTCCGTGCCGCTCTGGTCGGCATAGCCGACGATGCGCACCCTGAGATCGTTGTTCGCCAGCACGCCGGCCAGTTCGCGCAGCTGCTGCTCGGCCTGATCGTTGTCGAGGAATTCATCGGAATTGTAGACGAAGAAGATCGCGGAGGCGGCGATGAACCGGTCGAGCCGCGCCGTCGGTCCGTCGGCGACGGACTGCAGCTTCGCAACCTGCTCGCCCAGCTTCGTAGACTGCTCGCCGAGCTTGTCATATTGCGCGCTGAGCGCCGCATGTTTCTGGTCGCCCGACTGGGCCTGCGCGCTCATCGCCTCGCGCATCTGGTCGAGGCTCGCCTGCAGGCGCACCATACCCTGCTGCAGGCCCGCGATGCCGGCCTGCGATGCCGCGACCTGCTCCGGTGCGGACACCAGGCCGATGCGGTTGACGATCTTGTACGGCGCCGCCGCAGCGGCGAGCACGTCGAGCAGTGGTGCGGTCTCCAGCTGACTCGGCTCAATACCCGAGACCGCCACGCTACGGCTGCCGTGATCGAAGTCGAGCCGAAGCGGAAACGAGGCCAGCAACGGCTGCTTGGTGGCGAGCTGCTCCAGCGCCGTATGGGTCCGCCGCTCCAGCAGGCTGCGCGTCACCGACGTCACCGCAAGCCAGAGCAGCAGCGCGGCGATAGCCGCGAGCACGGCGATCAGGATGACCTTGCCGCGCCGGCTCGCGATCCTGCGCGGGGCGTCATCGGTCTCGATCGACGCGGCGAGCGTGGCGAGCATCGGCCCATCGCAGTCCGCGCCGCGGTCGATGCGCTCGATCGCATCGAAGAACAGCGAATTGATCCTGGCATTGTCGGCGGGACGCAGCGGCCCGAGGCACTCCGCCGCCAGGATGAAGCGGGGCGAGGCGCGCAGCGCGAGCTGCCGCCCGCCGAAATCAAGCGTCTGCAGATTGCCTTCGCCGGCGAGCGCCTGCACCGAGAATTCCAGGATCGCCGCGACCATCGCACTGAGCAGGTCGGCGCGTTCGTCGGCGGTCGCGTCGCGCTTCCAGTCCGCGATCAGGCGGCCATTGCCACGCTCGATGATCAGCAGGCGGTTGACGCGCGGCGGGTTGTCCGCGAGCACGAATTCGCTGATCGGGCGCCCCGTCACCAGCGACTTGACGCGCCCCACCCACAGCTGGGCCGAGGTCAATGCATTGATGCGCTGCTCGAGCGAGGCAACCAGTTCCCGGAACGAATTCGCCACCGCGGCACTGACCAGCCGGCCGACGATCGGATAAAGCGCCTCGATCATCTGCTCGCGCGAATTCTTGATCTCGCTCCGGATCGCGGAGACCACGACCGGCGCGATCGCGCTGGCGAGCTCGCGCGGCCGGTTGACCTCGGCGCGCTCCAGCGCCTCCACTAGGATGCCGGCGGTTGCCGTCTCCAGGCGGTCGGCGTTGCCGACATATCGCTGCAGCGAGTCGAGATTGGCCTCCAGCGACGTCAGACGCGTCGCCTCGGGCTGAAACAGCAATGTCTTGAGCTGCTCGATCTCGCGGTTCTGGCCGGCAGCAGCTGCCATGCTATGTGCCCGAGCGGCCCGATCCCAATCCGCTGATCGCCGCGCCGAGCTGGGTGATGGCCGCGCCGACATCCTTCAGCGAGTCGAGGCGCTTCTGCTCGGTATCCCGCTCGAGGTCGGAGAGCCTCGCCTGCAGGGCGGTGAGCTCGTTGGTGAAGTCCGCCTGCATCTGCTTGAGCTGCGCCTGCATCTCCTCGCGCAGACCCGAGAGGTTGGTCTCGAGCGAGCGTTGCGCGCCGCCGAACAGCAGATCGCGGACCTGATCGATCGCCGCCATGCCATGCCATGCCATGCGCCGCCGGATCCACGCCGTTGCCGGCCGCCGGAGCGTTTGCCAGTCCATCGGTGGTCTGGCGCTCGATACCCTTCATGGTCATTCCCTGCTTACTACTCATGGCCGCGCAATCCGGACGTGCGGTGTCAAAAACCAAATCCGGAACAATCCTATAGCCAATTTTACGGGCGCGGCCCAGAGAAAGGCGAGCAATCTCAGCCGGATCAACCGCGTGGTTGTGCGCTTGAGGCAATTATTTCTAGTAAGTTATTGCCTTTATTGCCAGTTCCGTACGGTTCTTGACCTGGCATTTCTCCAGAATGGTGCTGACATAGTTCTTCACGGTTCCTTCGGCCAAATGCAGCCGCTCGCCGATCTCGGTGTTGCTCTTGCCCTCGACGATCAGCGTGAGAATTTCATTCTCCCGCGCCGTCAGCCCGTCGCGAACCGGCAGCTTCGCCGAGACGCGCGGGCCGCGCAGCCGCTTGAACTCGTCGAGGATGCGCGCGGCGACACTCGGCGACAGCCCGGACTGGCCGTTGATCACGGCGCGGATCGTGCCCGCGATCTCCTCGATCCTGGCGTCCTTCAACAGATACGCCTTGGCGCCTGCGCTGACTGCCTCGAAGATCAGATCGTTGGTCTCGAACGTCGTCAGCACCACGATATGGGTCTGCGGCAGTTCGCGGAGAATCCGCTGGGTCGCGGCGATGCCGTCGACCCGCGGCATCTGCAAATCCATCAGGATGACGTCCGGCCGATAGCGCCGCGCGAATTCGATGGCCTGCTCGCCGTCGGCAGCACCAGGCAGGATCTCGAAATCGTCGTTCTGCTGGGCGAGCAGTGTCGCGATACCTTCCCTGATCAGCGTCTGATCCTCGGCGATCAGCACCCGTACCTTCTCAATCCTGCTCACGGGCTTCCGTCATCCTCTCGAAGGTCTTCTCGCTCCAAAGCGTGATCCGATCGAGTCGGATCATGCTCTTATCCTCTTGTTGGTCGCGTTTACTTTACGCGAACCGGTAGCCACTTTGCTCGAAAAACGCTCTCAATGCGCGGGCCGCGACATCAATCGGCCAGCACGCCGGCAGACGCTGTCGGCGGCGCCGCCACGGGGAGCGAGATTCGGACCAGCGTTCCCTGGCCGGGCGCGCTCTCCACCGCGCAGCTTCCGCCGACAAGTTCAGCAAATTCGGCCATGCCAATCAATCCGAAATGTCCTGGAGTCGGCTCCGCGGGATCGAAGCCGCGGCCGTCATCGCGGATCTCGACGACGAGCTTGCGGCCGACCGCGGCCGGCTCGGCGAAGGCGTGAAAGGAGACGCGGCGCGCCTGCGCATGTGCCTGAACATTGCGCAGCGCCTCGCTGAGTATGCGTTGAACGGTCAGACCGCAGTCGCGCAAGCCGGGCCGTGCCTGCTCGTCGATCTGGATCGAGACCCTGACGCCGCTGCGAGCGGCGAAATCGCTCAGAAGTCCCTCGACATCGGGATCAAGCTTCAGATCGTCGGGCGTGCGCAGGCGATCGATGGCTTCGCGGGCGCGCGAAAGGCCGCTCGCCGCCGCGTCTTCCGCGGTCGCAAGACTGTCGGCCACGCGTGCGGGATCGGCCGACAGATAGTGCCTGATCAGCCGGATCTGGGTCAGCAGCGCCACGATCGAATGCACCAGCGTATCGTGCAGATCGCGCGCCAACCGAAGTCGCGTCCGCGCCAGCGAGGCAAACCGCACCTCGGCGCTCGCCGCCTCGAGCTGCTGCTCCATCAGCCGGCGCGCCCGGCGCTCGCTGCCGAGCAGCGTTTCGACCTGACGGCCCGCGAAATCCGGCATGGCGATGACGAAGTAGTGTGACTGCGCGCCATTCCATCGCACCACCGCCGTTATCGGCTGCGTGATCCCCGGAGAGGCGCCGCGCACACCGGCCAGCGCGATCATGTCCCGCTGGCCCGCGGCCAGCGCCGCCAACTCGGCTTCCATGCCGACCAGCAGCATGCACTCGCAGCAATCGACGCCGATGGCGGGAAGCCATTCGACCAGCCGCCCGATCTTCCGCTGCATGCGCCGGTCGGCAGCGATGACGGCGAGACCGATGACATCGGCTTCTGCGGCCGCAAGCAAATCCGCGCTCAGATCGATCATGCGTTGCCCATCAGCTCAGCGACCGCCCACTCTGGCGTAAGCCGGCAGCGGCCGCAAACGAATATGACTTTCGTCACGACCGATCCTGACTTTCGTCAGATGCCGCTGCCGCTCGAAATGCGGTTGTCTCCCTAGAATGAGCAACGGCGCAATCCATGATGTGCCACATGTCGTCGCCGATGGCGACGCCAGCCGGGCCGCGCCCTTGCAGGGCCGCGCCGATCGACCGGAGCTTGAACTGACAATGAGGGGCGCGCCACGGAAACCGTCGCGCATCGAGCTGCGCATGTTGGCGGAAGCAGAGAAGCCCGCACGGCGCCGGCGCCCGAGTGCCACCCAGAAGGTGGCGTTGCATGAGGCTCTCGCCGGCCGCCTGCAGCTCTATCCGCGCGGATATGCCGCGCGCAAGACCGGGCCGTTCCACTCGCGGCGTGCCATTCTCGGACTGGTGCGCGCCGGCCTGATGAGCCTCAGCGCAACGGCGCGTTATGCGGCCGTGACCAAGCGCGCGGGAAATTTATGCAGCTCCGACGGCGGACGGCGTGGTCCAGGGCGCGATGAGTTCAGATTGACCTCTCATCGCGCCCTGGGCTCCTGTCTGCGCATGATCTCCGCGCAAACGCGTTCCGCGTTTGTCGCGAGGGAAAACCGCCATGCACTTTGCGCTAACGCGGCCCGTCGCGTCCGGATCATGCTTCTTGTTTGAGCATGATCCGTTCGGAAAACCGCTACGCACTCTTCCGGATCATGCTTTAGCCCTTGAGCGCGGTCACCACCACCTCGATCAACGCGCCGCCGCCGAGATCGGCCACACCGACCGTTGCCCGCGCCGGCAGATTGTCGCCGAAGAACTCGGTCCAGACCGCGTCCATCTCCTTTTTCTTCGACAGGTCGGTCACGAAGATCGAGGCGCTGACAATGCGCGAGGGGTCCGTTCCGGCCTGCTTCAGATAGCCCGAAATCTTACCGAGGATGTTGCGGGTCTGCTCGCCCATCGCGACGCTGGTGTCGTCGGCGATGGTGCCGCCGACAAATACGAAGCCGTTGGCTTCGACGGCGCGATGCATGATCGGCGTGCGGATGCTGCGGGTGATGGTCATGATGTCCTCGTCTTCAGGGTTGGGAAGTCTGGAAGCGCTCGATGCCGAGATCGCCGATCCGGGTCTGGGTGCCGCCATTGGCGATCAACTCGGCCATCACGGCGCCGGCGGCGGGTCCGAGTTGAAAGCCATGCAGCGAAAAACCGAACTGGTGATAGAGCCCCTTGTGGCGGGCACTTGGTCCCAGCACAGGCAGCTCGTCCCTGGTGCGCGCCTCGATGCCGGCCCAGGCGCGCATGATGGTCGCGGCGCGCATCACCGGAAACAGCTCGAACACGGTGCGCGCACTCACCGCGAGGCTGTGCCAATCGAGCACCGTCTCGTTGCGGTCCTGATCCGGTGTTGCCAGATGGCCGCCACCTATCAGCACCGTGCCATTGGCGAATTGCTTGAACGACAGCTTGCGGCCGCGCAGGATCACGACGGGATCAATGAAGTGCGGCACGCGCGAGGTGATCATCAGCATCGGCGCCACCGTCTCGACCGGAACCGGCTCACCGAGGCTGGCGGCGATCCGCCCGGCCCACGCGCCGGCGGCGTTGACCAGCACCGGCGCGGCGTAGCTGTCGGCGCCGACATCGACATGCCAGAGCCCGTCATGCTGGCGGATATTGCTGGCCGCGATGCCCTCGCGCACGGTCGCTCCGAGCATCGCGGCCTTGCGCCGAAACGCCGTGGTGGTCTGCGCCGGATTGGCCGCGCCATCGCGCCGCGAGACCACGCCGCCGGGACAGCTGTCGGCCACGGCGGGCACCAGCCGCCGCAGCTCCGTTGCGTCGATCAGCTCCTCATGGGTGAAGCCGAGCGCGTTCAGCTCAGCGACCCGCGCGCGGCAGGTTTCCAGCTCCGCGGCGTTCTCGGCGACAAGCACCTGGCCATGGCTCTCGAAGCTGCAATCGTCGTCGACCAGCTGCGCGATCCGCTCCCAGATGTCCATCGAGCGAATCGACAGCGGAATCTCTGCGACATGCCGTGCGAGTTGCCGGACCCCGCCGGCGTTGACGCCGGAGGCGTGGCGTCCCGCATAGTCCTTCTCGATCAGCACCGGCTTCATGCCGGCCAGGCACATGTGAAGCGCGGTCGAGCATCCGTGGATGCCGCCACCCACGATGATGGCATCCGCAAGCTTCGTCATCCGCGCACCACGGCTTTGACGTCGGCCTCGGTCCGCGGCATGGCGGCGAGCTCCGCCAAGGTGATCGGTTTCACCGGCGCGCGCAGCCGGTAGTAGCCGATCTCCTGCGGGCTCTTGCCGCGCGCCTGCGCCATCAGCTCGGTGACGGTGAGACCGCAGAGACGCCCCTGGCACGGGCCCATGCCGGTGCGCCGATAGGCCTTGAGCTGGTTCGGACCGGTCGCACCGATGGCGACGGCATCGAGAATGTCCTTGGCCGTCACCTCCTCGCAGCGGCAGACGATCGTGTCCGCCGACGGTATCCGGAACTGCGGCGCCGGACGGAACAGCACGTCGAGAAAGGCGCGGCCGCGCTCGGCCTGGGCCAGCGCCGTCTTGAGCACATTGTCGGCAGCGAGTTTGGCAACGGAGGCAGGCGCCAGCGCCTCGACCGCGGCGCGCGCGGCGATGCGGCCACGCGCCACCGCAACGGTGGCGCCGCCGATGCCGGCGCCGTCGCCCGCGATAGCGATGCCTTCGACCGACGTGTTGGCGTCGGCATCGAGCACCGGCGACCAGCAGAGCTGGCGGTCATCCCAGCGATGCTCGATCCCCGCCGCCATCGCCAGATTGACGTTCGGCACGACGCCCTGATGCAGCAGCAGCAGCTCCGCCGGAATGGTCTCACGCCGCCCGCCGGCAACGTAGCTCACGCTGGCAAGCTGGCCCTCACCGGAAGCGGCGAGTTCGCTGACGCCGGTGACGACGGGGACCTTCGCCTTCACCTCGCGCATCATCGCAAGCCCCTTGGCGAAATAGGGCGACATCAGGAATCCCAAGGCGTGAGGCAGAGCCGCAAAGTAGTTCCTGCGCTCCGTCGTATCGAGAATGCGATCGATCCGGCCGCCGAGGCGCAGGATCTGGGCCGCCAGCAGCCACAGCAGCGGCCCCTGGCCCGCGATCACGGTCGGGCCATCAGGCACCAGGCCCGACGATTTCAACATCGTCTGGGCGGCGCCCGCGGTCATCACGCCCGGCAGCGTCCAGCCGGGAATTGGAAATGGTCGCTCCAGCGCGCCGGTCGCGAGAATCACCCGCCGCGCCTTGATGAAGCACGACGTGCCGCCGACCGAGACGCCGATCTCGAGCTGACGATCGAGGCTCCAGACCGTCGCGCGGTGAATAATCTCGGCACCGCTCGACTGCAGTTCCGCGACGAGATCGGCACCTGCCCAATAGTCGGCGCCCAGTTGCTCGGGCGCCATCACCGGCGTCGACGCGATGCTGCGCCAGACCTGGCCTCCGGGGCCCGGATTCTCGTCGAGCAGCAGTGTCGACAGGCCGGCCCCGGCCGCCGTCGCGGCCGCGGCAAGCCCCGCGGGGCCCGCTCCAATCACCACGACGTCATAATTGTCTAGACGCGGCGTCGTGGTCATCGGCCGATCTCCCTCTTGCCCTTCTGGATTTCGATCTGCGTGCCTTCACTGACCGGCACCAGGCAGCCCTGGCGGTTGCCGACGCCATCGATGGTGACGAGGCAGTCGAAACAGACGCCCATCATGCAATAGGGCAATCGCGGCGCACCGCTGACTGCGGTGGCGCGGCGCACGTCGCGGCCAGAGGCCAGCAGCGCCGCGGAAACCGTGTCCCCGGCGCGCGCCTCGATGGCGGCGCCATCGACAAAGATCTGCACGCTCGGCCGTTTGTCTTGATCGGATCGTTTGAACATTGGATGCCTCTTCAGTGCTGGCCTGCGCGCGGCGCGCCAAAGCGGCGGGCCGAGAACGCACCCACCAGATCCGGCGCGAGCGCACCGTCGGCGACCATCCGCGCGACGTCGAAGGCGTGGTTGGATGCCAGCGTCACGCCGGAATGGCAGCAGGCGACGAATGCGCCGGGCGCGCTCTCCGACTGGTCGTAGATCGGAAAGCCGTCCTGCGTCATCACGCGGATGCCGGCCCAGGTGCGTATGACATTGAGGCGCGCGAGATGCGGAAACATGCGCTGCGCGCGATCCGCCATCACCGCGCTCACCGCGTGATTGACCGCGCGATCATCGAGCTGCTCTTCCCGGCTGTCGCCGATCATCACAGTGCCTTCGTCGGTCTGGCGCACGGTGGTCAGCGGGTGCGGCAGGAACGGCACGGTGCGCTCGGTGACGACGATCTGCCCGCGCGTCGGCTCCATCGGCGCATCGAGGCCAACCATCGGCGCCAGATTCTGGTTGGCATTGCCGGCCGCGAGCACGATTTTGGCCGCGCGGACTTCGCCCTGCGGCGTCGCGAGCCTGAATTCGCCGCCCTCGCGGACGATCGCGGACACCGGCCGCGCCGGCAGATAGTCGACGCCGAACAGTTTCATGCCGGTATGAAAGGCGCGGAACGTACGCAGCGAATTCACATGGCCGTCGAGCGGACAGAAGCTGCCGCCCGAGACGTCGGGGCCGATCAGCGGCAGCATCTTCTTAACGGCGGACGCCGACAGCATCTCCATCCTGTAGTCGGCCGCGCCGACCTGGTTGTGCATGCGCGTGACGAGCTGGCCGCGCTGCGCGAACTCGTCCTCGCCGAGCGTCAGATGAAATCCGCCATTCTGCTGCAAGGCGACGTCGAGGCCGGTCTGGTCCTTCAATTCGGCCGCAAGCCTGCCCCACGCTTCCGATGCCCGCACCGTCCAGCCGGTATAGGCCGGCATGCCGAGCCCCTTGCTCTGCACCCAGACCAGCGCAAAATTGGCGCGCGAGGCGCGCTTGGCGATATCACCTTCGTCGAGCACAGCCACCGTCTTGCCGAGCCGGCCCAACCCCCAGGCAATTGCGGAGCCGAGCAGGCCGCCGCCGACGACAGCGACGTCATAATCCTTGTGCATGGGTTCTCCTATCGCCCCGGATCGCTCTTGCCGGCGAGCACGCGGTCGAGCCCGTAGAAGCGGTCAAGCAGGATCAGCGCCGTCATGGTGATCGCGATCACGCTCGCGGATACCGACGTCACCAGCGGATCGATGTTGTCCTGGATGTAGAGGAACATGCGGACCGGCAGCGTCTCGGTGCCCGGCGCCGCCAGGAACACGGTCATGGTCAAATCGTCGAACGACTGGATGAAGGCCAGCGCCCAGCCGCTGATCACGCCGGGCAGGATCAACGGCAGGGTGACGCGGCGAAACAGCGTCCAGCCGGCGGCGCCGAGCGAGACCGCCGCCATCTCGATCGAGCGGTCCATGCCGGTCGCCGCGGCCAATGTCAGGCGCAGCGCGAACGGAAACACCACGATCACATGGGCAACCAGCAGCGCCGCAAAACTTCCGCCCATGCCGATCGAGGTGAAGAAGCGCAGGAAGGCGATGCCGAGCACCACATGCGGGATCATCAGCGGCGACAGGAACAGCGCCACCAGCGCATCGCGGCCACGAAACCGGTAGCGTGCAATCGCCAGCGCCACCGGCACCGCGAACAACAGCGCGACGAAGGAGGACAGCATGCCGAGCCCGAGGCTGACCCAGAAAGCGTGCACGAATTCCGGATAGTTCGCGATCGCCCTGAACCAGCGCAGCGAGAAGCCGTTGGTCGGCAGCGACAGAAAACCCTCGGGCGTGAAGGCGACCAGGCAGACCACGACGATCGGCGCCAGCATGATCACAACGAAAATGGTGTGGAAGGCGAGCGCCAGCGGGCCGTTGGTTCTCATCGGAACACCTCGGCATAGCGCCGCTCGATCAGCGCGTTGCTGCCGACGACGATCAGCGCCAGTGCCACCAGCAGCAGCACCGCGACCGCAGCACCAAGCGGCCAGTTCAGCGTGTTGAGGAATTCGTCATAGGCCAGCGTCGCCGCGACCTTGAGCCTGCGGCCGCCGATGATCGCAGGCGTGGCGAATGCGCTGGCCGACAGCGAGAACACGATGATCGCGCCCGACAGCACGCCGGGGATGATCTGCGGCAGGATGATGCGGCGGACGATGGTGAAGGCGCCGGCGCCGAGCGACATCGCGGCATTCTCGATCTGCGGGTCGACGCGCTGCAGCGCCACCCAGACCGAGAGCACCATGAACGGCATCATGACATGGGCAAGTGCTATGACGACGCCGGTTTCGGTGAACATGAAGGGCAGCGGCGCGTTGATCAGCCCGAGCGACATTAGCAGCTTGTTGACGAGCCCATTGTTGCCGCCGAACAGCAGCGCCCAGCCGAGCGTGCGCGCCACCACCGAGATCAGCAGGGGGCCGAGGATCAGCAGCATGAAGAAGCCCTTCCAGCGTCCGCTCATGCGGTTGAGGATGTAGGCCTCCGGCGCGCCGAGCACGGCGGTGATCACCGTTGCCAGCAACGCGATCCGGAACGTCCGCCAGAACATCTCCGCGTAGTAGGGATCGCTCACGATCTCGCGCCAGTTCTTCAGGATGAAGACCGGCTCGATGCCCTTGTATTGGCCCCAGTCGTGAAACGAGAGCATCACGGTCATGGCGAGCGGGATCACCAGCACGCCGACGAACAGCAGCAGCGCGGGCGCGGACAAGAGCCACGGCGCGCTTGTTGAACTCTGGCCGGACGATGCCGCGACGGCTCGCGGCGCGGTGTCGACGGCGCTCATGCGACGCCTCCAATCGGACGCACGCTCATGTCCTCCGGCCGCCACGCCAGGCGAACCGCCTCGCCCTCGGCCGGCTGCGGCTTGCCGTCGTTCTGACGGACCACCAGCGCGGGCCCGCATTCGGTCTCGCACTGGAACAGCCAGTGATTGCCCTGGAAAATCCGGGTGACGATTTTGGCGGCGAGCCCGGCGTCGGCAAAGCTGATGCGCTCGGGGCGAAGGCTGATCGTCACCGGGCCGGCTACAGCCGCCGGTGCCGGCGCGTGCCAGGAGCCGGCAACCAGCCGCGCCGGCGTCGCCGTCCGGTCGACGGTCGCGGCAAAATCATTGGTCTTGCCGAGAAACTGCGAGACGAAGGCCGACGCCGGCCGCTCATAGGTCTCCTGCGGCGTGCCGATCTGCTCGATGCGGCCCTGGCTCATGACCACGATGCGATCCGACAGCGACATCGCTTCGTTCTGATCGTGCGTGACAAGGATCGTGGTGGTGCCCAGCGTCCGCTGGATCTGGCGCAGCTCGATCTGCATCTCCTCGCGCAGCTTGGCGTCGAGGTTCGACAGCGGTTCGTCGAGCAGCAGCACGCTCGGCTGGATGACAAGCGCCCGGGCCAACGCCACGCGCTGCTGCTGGCCGCCCGACATCCGCCGCGGATAACGCTCCTCAAAGCCCGCAAGCCCGACCATCGCGAGCGCAGCGGTCACGCGCTCGGCGCGCTGGCTCCGCGGCACCCGCCGCATCTCGAGCCCGAAGGCGACGTTCTCGGCCACGGTCATGTGCGGAAACAGCGCATAGCTTTGAAACACCACGCCGAGGCCGCGCCTTGCCGGATGCACCGCGGTGAGATCACGCCCCTCGAGGCGGATCGCGCCCCGCGACGGCTCGAGGAAGCCCGCGATCATCTGCAGCGTCGTGGTCTTTCCGCATCCGGACGGACCGAGAAACGAGATGAACTCGCCCTTGCGGACCGCGAGGCTGAAATCGTCGACGACGGTCTTCGAATCGAACTGTTTTGCGACGTGCTCGAGTTCGAGAAAGGACATCGATGTGCTTTCCGGATATTGAAGGAGCCGGGATTGATGGCGCGGGTGGGAGGCGGCCCTCGCGAGAGCTCAGCGCTCGACTTCGCGATTCCAGCGCTTGGTCCAGTCCTCGCGCTTCTCGTTGATCGCCGTCCAGTCGGGATTGTAGAGCTTCGCCGCGCGCTCGCCGATCGGCGCCATCTTGCCGAGCCCCTCCGGGATCACCAGCGATTTCAGCACCGGCCCGTAGCCATATTCCTTCAGCAGCACGAGCTGGATCTTCGGATCAAGCAGCATCTTGATGAAGGCGCCGGCGAGCGGCGACGCGTTCGGCTTGGCGATCGGGCACGCGGTCGTGAGCAGCGTAGCGGCACCTTCCTTCGGGTAGACGAAGTCGACGGGGAAACCGGTGCTGGCAAAACTCTGCACGCGGCCGGTGCCCCATACCGCGAGCACCGCCTGGCCGGACTGGAACAGCTCGGTCATCTTGCCCGGCGACGGCTCATAGACGAGCACGTTCGGATTGATGTCGTTCTTGAAGATCTTGAAGCCGGCATCGACATTGGCTTCGCTGCCGCCGTTCATCCGCGCCAGCATCAGCAGCGCTTCCAGGCCGTAGGTGTTGTTGATCGGCGGAATGACGAGCTGCTGCCGGTATTTTGGATCCTTCAGATCGTTCCAGGACGTCGGCGGCGCCCAGCCCTTCTCGGCAAACACCTTGGTGTTGTACATCAGGCCGGTCACGACGATGCCGATCGCAACCGCGCGATCGTCCTTGAAGCGCGCCGTGTCATAGAGATCGACGTTGGAAAGACCATCGAGCTTGCCGCAGAAGCCAAGCTGGATCGCCTGGTACATCGGACCGTCGTCGACGATCGCCACATCGATCTGCTGGTTGCCCTTCTGGGCCTGCAGCTTGGCGAGCGTGTCGGTCGAGTTGCCGGCGACATATTGAACCTTGACGCCGTTGGCCTGCTCGAACGCGGGGATCACCTCGTCGCGCATCGTCTTCTCGTACGAGCCGCCGTATCCCGCGACGTAGAGCGTCGTCGACTGGGCCGAAGCCTGCGACGACACCGAGATCAGCGCCGCGAGGCTGGCTGCGCACAGAAGGCGAAGAGTCTTCATCGTCCAAGCTCCCATTTCGCTTCGCAGCGGCGTCCCGGCAGTCGATGACCGGGAGGCCGGCGCGTGTGGTTGGCCCTGCGCCCGTTCAAAGCTCGATCGAGCAATAAAACGGTATCTAGAAACCGTCTACCTCCTTCAGCCATTCCAATCTGCTGAAAAAACATGCGGTATCCGGACTTGATGAAAAAGATCGCAGCCCTCGCTTTCGCCGTCCAATGAATAATGGCAGGCTCCATATGCCGAAATATTATGAAGGACGAACAAGTTGGCGCGGATCAATCCACGGCAGGTCGAGGCCTTCAGGGCCATGATGCTGACCGGCAGCGTGACCGAGGCGGCCAAGCTGATGGCCGTGACCCAGCCGGCGGTGAGCCGATTGCTCCGCGATTTCCAGGCGCTGCTGAAGATGGAGTTGTTCGAGCGGCGTGGCAGCGGGCTGGTGCCGAGCACGGCGGCCACGGCACTTTATATGGAGGTCGAACGCTCCTTCGTCGGCCTCGAGCGCATCACCGCGGCCGCCGAAGAGATCCGCAGCCGCCGCACCGGCACGCTGCGCATTGCCGCGCTGCCTGCGCTGTCCAACGGCTTCCTGCCGCGGCTCACCGGACATTTCCTGAAAGAGCGGCCCAATTTCAACCTCGCCTTCTTCGGCGTGATCTCGCCGATCGTGATCGACTGGGTGCTGAACAATCAATGCGACATCGGCTTTGCCGAGGCCCCGATCGCGCATTCCGGCCTGCCATGCGTGCGGATGCCCGCGCTGCCGCGCGTCGCCATTCTTCCCGCCGGCCACCGGCTCGCCAGCAAGGCCACGCTCGAGCCGGGCGATTTCGAGGACGAGACGTTCATCTCGCTGTCGGCGGGCTCGACTGGCCGGCACCTGATCGACCAGGCCTTCAGCCGCCACGATGTCCGCCGGATCCTGCGCGTCGAAACGATGCTGTCAGAGATCATGTGCGGGCTGGTCTCGTCCGGCCTTGGCGTTGCGCTCTGCGATCCGTTCACGGCGCGGGAGTTCGAGAGCCGCGGCGTCGTGGCGCGCCGCTTCCTGCCGCGGATCGATTTCGAATTCGCCGCGGTGTTTCCACCGCAACGGCGCCCCTCGCCCGTCGCGCTCGAACTGGTGGAAACCCTGCGGCAAGCGCTCGTGGCGCTGGATGAGGAAACCGCCGGTCCGGAGCATCACGCCGAGCGGCGGAGCGCCGATCACCTAATTATGAAGTCTAGCTGATAAGTTAATCTTACAGTTTACCTTCATATCGGTTAATCAGCCGACATGAATAGTTCACCCGCCCGCGCCGGCTCAGCGCGCACCTCCGCGCTTGCCGAAGACCTTCGTTTGCTGATTGGAACGCTAAAGCGCCGGCTTCGCGAGCAGGGCCAGCGCGAGGATCTCCCGCCGTCCCAGGTTGCGGTCCTGCTGCGCCTGGAAAAGGACGGCCCCGCAACCGTATCCAGCCTGGCGCGGTCGGAGGGAATGCGTCCGCAGTCGATGAGCTCGGCGATCGCAGCGCTCGAGGCCGCCGGCCTGGTCCGCGGCGCGTCCGATCCTGATGACGGAAGGCAGACCATCATGTCGCTCACCGACACCTGCCGCGAGCGGCTGCGCACCGGCCGCGCGGCGCGGCAGGACTGGCTCTCGCGCACCATCGCCGCGCGGCTGACGCCGCGGGAGCAGGAAGAACTCGCCTCAGCCGTCGGCCTGCTGAAGCGGCTGGTCAACGATTGATGCGGCCGCGCCGATCGCGCGAAACATCCGCTGGACAAGGAAACGATGATGGCTCTGACGACGCTCGATCCGGTCACCGCCCTCATCGTCGTCGATCTGCAACGCGGGCTGGTCGGCTCGCCCTTCATGCATCCGTTCGCAGACGTCGTGGCGCGGACCTGCGCGCTCATCAGCGCATTCCGGCAGCGCGGACTGCCGGTCGTGCTGGTCAAAGTTGACGGCGTTGCGCCAGGACGCACCGAGCGGCCGCGCTATGGTGGACATTTTCCCGATGGCTGGACCGACCTGATCCCGGAGCTCGAGCGGCAGCCGGACGACATTGTCGTGACCAAGCGGACATGGGGCGCGTTTGCGAGCACCGATCTCGAGAACCAGCTGAGAGCCCGCGGCGTCACGCAAGTCGTGATCGCCGGCGTCGCGACCGGCACCGGCGTCGAATCCACCGCGCGGCAAGCCTATGAGGCGGGCTTCAACGTCACGCTGGCGACCGACGCCATGACCGATGTGCGGCCGAACGCGCATGCCTACAGCGTCGAACACGTGTTCCCGCGGCTCGGCGAAGCCGGCTCGACGCAGGCGATCATCGACCTCCTTGAAAGGACCAACGCGCATGAACTGGCTTGACCTCGTCGCCTACTTCTTTGGCGGCGCCTTCCTCACCAACGCCATCCCCCACGTCGTCGCCGGTATGATGGGCGAACCGTTCCAGAGCCCGTTCGCGAAACCGCCGGGCGAAGGCCTGTCGTCATCATCAGTCAACATCGTGTGGGGCTTCTTCAACCTCGCCGTCGGATATCTCTTGGTCTGCCGCGTCGGCGACTTCGGCCTGAGGACCACCAGCGACGTCGCGGCGCTCGGCCTCGGCGGCCTCCTGATCGGAATGTTGCTGGCGCGGCGGTTCGGACGGTTTCACGGCGGCAATGAACCGCAGCGAACATGAGACGCGTCTTTCGATCGCTGGCGAGCTTCAACTACCGGGTCTGGGCGGCCGGCGCGCTGGTGTCCAACATCGGCACCTGGATGCAGCGCGCCGCCCAGGACTGGCTCGTCCTCACCCAGCTCACACAGCATAGCGCATCCGCCGTCGGCATCGTGATGGCGCTGCAGTTCGGACCGCAGCTGCTGCTGATGCCGTGGACCGGTTATGCCGCCGATCATTTCAACCAGCGCAAGCTGCTGATGGCGACGCAGGCGACGATGGGGGCGCTCGCGCTGGTGCTCGGGATTCTTACCGTCACCGGACTGGTGCAGCTCTGGCACGTCTATGTGTTCGCCTTCCTGTTCGGCTGTGCCGCCGCACTCGATGCCCCGGTGCGCCAGACCTTCGTGGCCGAGCTGGTCAGCGACACCAACCTGTCGAATGCGATCGCGCTGAACTCGACCTCGTTCAACGCCGCGCGCATGATCGGCCCCGCCGTCGCCGGCCTCATCATCGCCTCGGTCGGCACCGGCTGGGCGTTCCTGTTCAACGGTGCATCGTTCCTGGCGGTGCTGACGTCGCTGACCCTGCTGCGCACCTCCGAGCTGCGCCCGAACGCCCGCGCCCATCGCACCAAGGGCAGCGTCATGCAGGGCTTCCACTATGTGTGGTCGCGCCCCGATCTCCGGGCGACGCTGATCATGCTGTTCCTGATCGGCACCTTCGGACTGAACTTCCCGATCTTCATCTCGACCATGGCGGTCGGCGTGTTCCACACCGATGCCCGCGGCTTTGGCCTGCTGTCGTCGATAATGGCGCTCGGAACCATGTCGGGTGCGCTGCTGGCCGCAAGCCGCGACCAGCCGCGCTTCGCCTCGCTCATGCTGGGATCAGCGATCTTTGGGCTGGGCTGTACGCTGGCGGCATTGGCGCCGAGCTATTGGCTGTTTGCCGCGGCGCTGGTCGTGATCGGCGTCGCCGCGCTGACCGTCACCAACACCTCGAACGCGCTGATGCAGCTTTCGACCGAGCCCGCGATGCGCGGACGCGTGATGGCGCTGCGGCTCGGCGTCGCGCTCGGCGGCACGCCGATCGGCGCACCGATCGTCGGCTGGGTTGCCGATCACCTCGGCCCGCGCTGGGCGCTCGGGGTCGGCGCCGCCGCCGGCTTTGCCGCCGCGATCGTCGCCATTGCTTTCCTGTCGCAACGGGATGTCGAAGCAAGCCAACTGCCGCCCGCGGTGAAGCGGTAAGCAGTTCGGTCAAGCCGACGCTTAAAATCACAAAAGAACCTCGATCAGACGGGGACCGCGATCTTTCATCGCGCTAGCGAACTGGCGCGCGAATTCCTCGACCGACGTTGCGCGGCTCGCCTCTACGCCCATGCCGGACGCGAGTTTGACCCAATCAAGCTCGGGATTGTGCAGATCGAGCATCGAAAAAGCCTTGGGTCCGGGATCGCCGGCTCCGACCCGCCCGAGCTCGATGTTGAGAATCGCGTAGGAGCGGTTGGCAAAGATCACCGTGGTGACGTCGAGCTGCTCCCGGGCCTGCGTCCACAACGCCTGCAGCGTATACATCGCTCCACCGTCACCGTGGAGACAGACGACCTTCCGGTCCGGGCAGGCGACCGCAGCGCCTGTGGCGAGAGGGATGCCCTGCCCGATCGCACCACCGGTCAGCGTCAGATGATCGTGCGCCGCGATCGTGGCTGCAAACCGATGCATGCCGCCGCCTGCCGTTGCGCCTTCGTCGGAAATGATGGCCCCATCAGGAAGATAATGGGCGATGACCTGTCCGGCCGTCCGCGCATCAAGCGGACCGGCCGGAATGTCCGGCTTGTTCAATGCGCCGACGTGCAGCGGCCGACCTGCAGCCTTCACTGCGTCGGCGAGGGCCTCCAGGGCGACGACGCCATCCTCATGCGCGTGGGCGAGATAGAGAATCCGGCAATGCTCGGGCGTGCACCAGGACGGCTTGTTCGGATAGGCGAAGAAGCTGACCGGAGGCTTGGCGCCGACCAGGATGGGCTGCTCCGTCCCGCTCATGAACTCGACAATTTGCTCGGCAAAATAGGGAATGCGTTCGACCTGCACGCGGCCGGCTCCGCGCTGGCAACGCGGCGCGAAGGTATCGCAGGCGATCCGTGCGCCGGTCGCCGCAGCGATCCGGCCGGCCGCGTTGAGCCCGCGCTCCTTCAGCGCGGCCCCGCGGATCAGTATCATGGTTTTCTTTCCGGATCGGAGCGCGGCCGCGGCCTGGTCGATCGCCTCGCTCGAAACCTCTGCCGGTATCGGCTTCGGCAAGGCCGGTGCCGGGCGCTCAGCTTCCAGCCAGGCGGTGTCGGCGGGCAGGATCAAGGTCGCGATCTGACCGGGATATTGCAGCGCCGCCTCAACGGCACGAGCTCCGTCCGCAGCAACAGTCTGGGCACTTGCCGACGAATGCACCCAGGCCGAGACCGGCCGTGCGAACCCATGGACGTCGGAAGCGAGCGGCGCGTCATATTGCGCGTGATAGGTCGCGTGGTCACCGACGATATTGACGATCGGTGTCGCCGCGCGTCGCGCGTTATGGAGATTGGCCAGTCCGTTCGCGAGTCCCGGCCCGAGATGCAGCAGCGTCGCGGCGGGCTTCTCTGCCATGCGACCATAACCGTCGGCCGCGCCGGTCACCGCGCCTTCGAACAGGCCAAGCACGACCCGCATACCCGCGACCCTGTCGAGAGCTGCGACGAAATGCATCTCCGACGTGCCGGGATTGCCGAAACAGACCTCGACGCCCGATTCGACCAGCGTCCGCAAAAGACTTTCCGCGCCGTTCATGCCGCTTCTCCGTCGTTATGATGTTCCCACCCGGGCGTTCGGTTCCGTCTTGTCAGACGAAGGCGCTCAATCCCGTGATCGACTTGCCGACGATCAGGGTGTTCATCTCGCGCGTGCCCTCGTAGGAATAGATCGCCTCGGCATCCGCCACGAAGCGGCCGATGTGGTTTTCGAGCAGGATGCCGTTGCCGCCGAGCAGCTCGCGCGCATAGCCGACCGTCTCGCGGCATTTGACGGTGCAGAATGCCTTCGCCAGCGAGGCGTGCTCGTCCAGCATCACGCCCTCGTCCTGCATCTGTCCGAGCCGCAACATCATGGCCTGCGTCGCGGTGACGTTGCCGAGCATCCTGACCAGGAGATCCTGCACCAGTTGGAAGCCGCCGATCGGCCTGCCGAACTGCTGCCGCTCGGTCGCGTAACGCAGCGCGTGCTCATAGGCGCCCATCGCGCAGCCGACCGCGAACCACGCCACCCCGGTGCGGGTCATGCGCAGCACCTTGGCGGTGTCCTTGAAGGTGTTGGCGTTCTGCAGCCGGTCCGCCTCTGATACGCGGCAGTCCTTCAGGGTGATCAGGCCGTTCTGCACCACGCGCAGCGCCATCTTGGTCTTGATCTTCTCAACCGAGAAGCCGGGATTGTCCTTACCGACGACAAAACCCTTGACCTGGTTGGAGCCCTCTTCGCGCGCCCAGATCACGTTGATGTCGGCGAAGGTGACGTTGCCGATCCACTTCTTCTGGCCGTTGAGGATCCAGACGTCGCCCTCGCGCCGGCAGGTGGTCAGCATCCCGCCCGAGGTCGCGGAGCCGACCAGCGGCTCCGTCAGACCAAACGAGCCGATCTTCTCGAAACGCATCATCGAAGGCAGCCAGCGCTGCTTCTGCGCCTCATCGCCGCACAGATAGATCGAGCCCGCCGACAGGCCGGTGTGGACGCCCCAGAAGGTTGCCACCGAGGAATCGACCCGTGCCAATTCCATCGCGACAAAGCCGTTCAGGAGCCAGCTGCCGCCGGCCGCGCCATAACCCTGATAGCCGACGCCGCCGATGCCGATTTCGGCCATCTTCGGGATGATCGCGAACGGAAATTCGTCGCGCGCCCAAAACTCCTCGATCACCGGCGCCACCACGCCTTCGGCGAACTCGCGCACGCGCCGCACCAGCGCGCGTTCCGTCTCGTTCAGGACATTGGCGACCCCGTAGAAGTCGCCGTTGATCGGCGGCGGCGCATAATCCGGCTTGGCAGCCCGTGGCGCCTGCGCGTTTGCCATGACGTCCTCCCTGATACGTGGCGATGTTTCGCCCTGATATCTCGCGCTCCCGGCAGAACGCGACGTCCTGCCGGGACAGGTCGCATCGTGACGTCAGGTCGGCTTGTTCGGACGGACGCTGCTGCGGAACTCCTCAAAACTTTCCTTCATACGGTCCTGGATGATCTTGACCGCGTCGGTGGTCGACTGCCGTGCGGTCGACGCGCTGTCCTGGGCGCCCTTCACTGCGATATCGAACATCTTCCGCGCGAATTCGGTCTGCAAGGCGAGGTTCTCGTGGACCTTGCCAAGCGGCTTGTATTCGCGCGCCAGCGTCGAGGCCTCGCGCAGCCCGGCCTCCAGTACCTCGCGCTGCTTCTGCGCCACCGATTGCGCGCCTTGCGCCGCGACCTTCGCGCTCTGGCCGAGCGCTTCGAGGTTCTTCTTCTGGGCCTGCAGCAATTCGTCCACGTTCAGCTTCGGCAAGCCGAGATCACTACCGAACTTCCGCAGCATATCGATATATGAGCTGTTATCCGTCATGATGTCCTCCCTGTGGTTACGATTTTTGCCGCCCGTCTCCGGACGTTGGAACGAGATCCCTGAAGTAACTGGTGGTGCGCGAGAGCAGCGATGACGACACGGCCTGACGGCTGTCGTCGGCGAGAAACGCCTCGATCAGGCCCGCGGTTTCCTTTGGCCGCGTCACCATGAACAGGTGCCCGTCGTCGATCATGTGCAGCTCGGCGTTCGGGATCAGGCTCGCCATGATCTGACCATTGATCGGGGGCACCAGCGGATCGTCGCGGCCCATCAGGATCAGCGTCGGCTGCGGCAGCGACCACAGCCAGGGCAGGCTGGTCCAGCCGGTCATCGCGAGCAGCTGATAGAAGTAACCCATGCTGCGCGCGCCATGCATCGCCGCCGCATGCCGGCCGATCAGGGACGGGTCATCGCGAAACGCCCCGCCATAGATGTCGGCGGCGACCGTCTTCATGTAGCCCTTGTCGGTGTAGCGGCGCGGCGTCGCCATCTTCCACAGCACCGCAGGGCCTGCCGGCACCATGGTGAAACCCGGCGCGGTCGCGGCAAGCACCAGCCGCCGGCAGCGTTTTGGAAACTGATGCGCGAACTGCTGCGCGATTCCGCCGCCCCAGGACACGCCGGCGACGTCGACCTCGACATGGCCCAGCTCCGCGACAAGATCGGCGGCCAGCCGCGCCAGCGTTGACGGACGATAGGGCCATGCCGGCCTTGGCGACCCGCCGACACCGGGCACATCGAAGATGATGGCGGTCGTATTGGTGAGCGCTTCCAGGAACGGCCGCGCCAGCTCCCAATTGGCGCCGATCCCGTTGAACAGCAACAGCGGCGGCCCGCTGCCGTCACCGTGCCGGATCGCTACCTGGAGCAGCTGGCCGTCGATCGTGATCTGCCGTGTCTCGATCGCGCCGCGCTGCGTGGCGGCTGCCGGTCCAACCTTTGCCGGACTTGCCTTGTCGGCGCTGGTGAGATCTTCAGTCAAAGACGTAGGTTCCTGGTGCCGCAGCAAGGGTCGGATAGCGCGTGCTGCCGAGCACGGCCGGCGCATTGACCTCGTCGCCCGAGCGCGGCTGCAGCCAGTCGCGCCAGTCGAGCCACCAGCTCCCCTTGCGCTTTTCGGCCGAGGCCATGAACGCATCGGGCTTGTCCGTGGAGATCGGCCCGATCAAGAAGGACGCCTTCGGATTGCTCGGCGGATTGATCAGGCTCTGCAGGTGCCCGCTGCTCGACAGCACGAAGGTGGTGCCCTCGCCCATGATTTGCGCCGTCTTGTAGACGCCCTTCCACGGCGTGATGTGGTCGGTCATGCCGGCGACGACGTAGCTGTCGGCCTTGACCTTGCTCATGTCGATGGTCTTGTCGTTGAGCGTCAACCTGCCGGCGTTGACGAACGGGTTGGAGAAATAGAGATCGAGATAGTCGCCATGCAGCGCCGCCGGCAGGCGGGTCGTATCGGCGTTCCAGTACAGGATGTCGAAGGCCGGCGGCTGGTTGCCGAGCAGATAGTTGTTGACCCAGTAGTTCCAGATTAGGTCGTTGGGCCGCATCCAGGCGAACATCCGCGCCAGGTCATGGCCGTCGACGATGCCGCGCAGCTGCGACGAGGCCTTCGCCGCCCGCATGGTCTCGGGTGTCATCAGGCAGCCGAACGTGCTCTCCTCGGCCGAGTTGGGGTCGAGCAGGCAGACCGCCAGCACCAGGTTCTTGATCTTCTTTTCGGCGGCTGAGCCAAGCGTCGCGAAATAGGCCGTCGCGGTGATGCCGCCGGAGCAGGATCCCATCATCGAGATGTCCTCGCTGCCGGAAATCTCGCGCGCCGCGTCGACGGCCTCGTCGAGCGCCGCGACATAGGTATCGAGCCCCCAGTCGCGGTGCGCCGCGGTCGGGTTGCGCCAGCTCACCGCGAAGACCTGGATGCCGCTCTCAAGCAGGAAGCGCACCATGCTCTTGTCCGGCGACAGATCGAGCGCGTAGTACTTGTTGATCTGCGGCGGCGTGATCAGAAGCGGCCGCTTCCTGACCTTCGGCGTCGTCGGCGTGTACTGGATCAATTCGAGCAGCTCGTTGCGGAAGATCACCGCGCCCGGCGTGGTCGCGAGGTTCTCGCCGACCTTGAAGGCGCTCATGTCCACCATCGACGGCATGCCGCGATTCTGCGTCAGATCGCCGATATAGTTCTTCAGACCTGACCACAGGCTCTGTCCGCCGGTGTCGATGAACTTGCGGACCGCCGCCGGGTTGGTGAGCATCGTGTTGGTCGGCGCGACGGCATCGATCAGGATTTCTGTGATCAGGTGCGCGCGCTGCTTGTCGATATCGCTGAGGCTGGTCTTGTCGACCAGGCCGTTCACCGCCTCGCCCCAGGCCAGATAGGCCTTGAGCAGGCCAGAGTGCAGCGAGCTCTCCTTCCAGGTCGGATCGGCAAACCGCTTGTCGCCCGCCTTCGGCGCGCGCTCGGACTTGCCGGACACGATGGAGCCGAGTTCGCCGACGAAGGACAGCCACTGCTCGGTCGCGACTTTCGGCTCGTTGATGACGGCCTTGAACAGGATGCCGGCGCCCTCGACGAGGTCCTGCCCCTGGATACCGACCAGTGGGTTGAGCGCCAGCGTATTCCTGGACGCCGCCTCGGACATGTCGGATGCCGGCGATTCCGGACTGCGATGTTCCCTGCTCATTGCTTTGCTCCCGCCGCGGGAATCAGAAGGGCCAGCGTTTCGGCGATCAGAGCCGGCTTCTCCGAGCCTTCGACCTCCAGCGTGTTCTGGGTCTTCATGATCACCTGACCGCCGTCCTTCGGCTCGATGCCGGCAAGCACGACGCGCAACCTGACGCGGGCGCCGGACGGCACCGGCGCCAGAAAGCGGACCTTGTCGATCCCGTAGTTCAGGCCGGCTGCGGCGTCGCGCGGGATGATGCCGACCTGCATCGCAAGCGGCGCCACCATCGCGAGCGTCAGATAGCCATGCGCGATCGGACCGCGGAACGGGCTCTCGCGCCTCGCCCGTTCAACGTCGACATGAATCCACTGGTGATCGCCGGTGCAGGACGCAAAGGCGTCGATACGTTGCTGGTCGACCGTGACCCAGTCGGAGATTCCGAGCTCCCGTCCGACATGTTCGCCCAGGCCGGCAAGCGTGAGGTTGCTCATCTTGTGGTCCTCCTCGATCCCTTCTCGGCTGCCCTTGCGCTGGTCACATGTTGCCGTACTGCTCGCGCAGCTCCTTCTTGTTGATCTTGCCGACGCTGGTCTTGGGGATGCTGTCGATGAACAGGATCGTCCCGGGGATGCCGTATTTCGAGATGACACCCTTGTCGGCGAACACCTTGAGGTGGTCCTTGATGGCGACGTCGCTGAGGCCGTCGGCACCGGAGGGCTTCTTGACCACCAGCGCGAGCGGCCGCTCGCCCCATTTCTCGTCCTTGACGCCGATCACCGCGGCCTCGGCAACACCGGCGCATTGCGTGATCAGATCCTCGATCTGCAGCGACGAGACCCATTCACCGCCGGTCTTGATCACATCCTTGATGCGGTCGGTGATCTGGACGTAGCCGCCCGGGCTGACCACCGCGATGTCGCTGGTGTGCAGATAGCCGCCCTCCCAGAGCTGCTCCGAGCCCTCGGGATTGTTGAAGTAGCCCTGGGTGAGCCAGGGTGCCCGCAGCACGATCTCGCCGGCGGACTTGCCGTCATGCGGCACGTCTTTCATGTCGGGATCGACGATGCGCAGGTCGACCAGCGGGCCGGCGATGCCGGCGCGGGTGCGGAATTCGACCTCGCCGTCGGGATCGCCGCTGAGGTCCTTGGACTGGACATGGGAGACCGCGGCGAGCGGGCCGGTTTCCGACATGCCGTAACCGGCGAAGATGTCGATGCCCGCCGCCAGCGCCTGCTTGGCCAGCGCCTTCGGCAAGGCCGAGCCACCGATCACCATCTTGAGACCTTTGAGATCAACGTTCGCCGCAGCGGCGGCGTTGAGCAGCATCTGCAGGATGGTCGGCACGCCATGGGTGAAGGTGACGCCTTCGCTCTTGATCAGCTTGACCAGCATCGCCGGCTCGTAGCGACCCGGATAGACCTGCTTGGTGCCGGCCAGCGTCGCCGACCAGGGGAAGCCCCAGGCGTGGACGTGGAACATCGGCGTAATCGGCATGTAGACGTCGTCGCGCGAGAAACGCCCCTGCGACCCCGCCATGCCGAACAGCGCGAGCCCGGCGAGCGAGTGCAGCACGAGCTGGCGGTGGCTGTAATAGACCCCTTTCGGCAGGCCGGTCGTCCCGGTCGTGTAGAAGGTGGTGGCCTGGGTGTTCTCGTCGAAATCGGGAAAGTCGTAGTCGGGCGAAGCGGCAGCCAGCAGGCTTTCATATTCACCGATGAAGGACAGGCCGCCGGTCTGCGGCGACGGCTTGTCCGACATCACGATCAGCCGTTTGACCTTGGGCAGTTGCGCCTTGATGCCTTCAAGTAGTCCGACGAACTCGTCGTTGACGAGCAGCGTCGATGCGCCGGCGTGATCGATCGTGTAGGCGATCTGCTCCGGCGACAGGCGGACATTCACCGTCTGCAGCACGGCCGCCATCATCGGGATCGCGAAGAAGGCTTCGAGGAAGCGGTGGCTGTCCCATTCGAGCACGCCGACGGTGTCGCCGGGTTCGACGCCTGCCTTGCTGAGCGCCGAGGCGAGCCGGCCGATCCGCTCTCTCGTCTGCCGGTAGGTGAATCGCTTGAGATCGCGATAGACGATCTCCTGGTCCGGCGCCTGCACGCGCGGCGTGTGCCAGAGCTGCTTGAAGATCAGTGGATATTGATAGGCGGATTGGGCAGTCTGAATCAGTCTTCCAACCATGGAAGCCTCCCTCGACCTGGCATGTCCCCCGGCCAACGTCCGCATTTCTTAAGCGAGCGGATCGCGTGGTCTGCCGTCTTTTGTCACGACGGTCCGACCGTGTGACATTAGGACGAAGCCTCGCGTGATGCCCGAGATTTGTGAAGGTCCGAAACGGACATCGGCGGGGTCTTAGCCGGACAAGCTGCTCTCATCGACGGCAGCCGTCTTGAACAAAGCTGCTCTCTCTGACGCCGGCGGCGTCTTTTCGACGCGCTTTCTGCTGCCTTGCAACAAGGGCGAACCCGCTGATATGTCTGCGGATATGACCGGTGATATTTCTTGGGTTGTGCCGCGAACCAGTTATGTTCCGTGATGATGGCGAACGGCCGCCGCTTCGGAGAAGCTGGATCGTCTCAAGCGTTGTCATCTCTATTTGCTGCGCCGCAGGAAAGGCTGGTGCGAGTTGCAACCAACCACGCGACCGAAGAGACCCCTGGGCCCTCGCAGCGACATGCTGAGCGTCGGCGCCGGCGACAAGGTCTACGAGACAACCAAGCTCGGCGCCGTCTTCGACATGCTGGCGAGTCACGGCGTCCCGGCCGACGCCATCCTGCGCAACACGAACATTCCGCTTGCCGAGGTTCATTCGCCGCAAGCGCGGATCTCGCTGACGCAGCTGATAACGGTCTGTCAAAACGCGTTGCGGCTGTCGACCGACCGTCATCTGCCCTATCGCATCGGCGCATCGATCCACATCTCGACCTACGGAATGTACGGCTATGCGCTGCTGTGCTGCCCGGACTTTCGCAAGGCGATGGAATTCGCGATGCGCTACCACGCGCTGGCGGCGCCGCTGGCGGCGATCGACTTCACTGAAGACAAGGCCCATGCGAGATGGACCATCGAGCCCAATCTGCACGCGTTTGCCGATTCCGCGCTCTACCGCTTCGTCGCCGAGATGCAGATCGGCATCCATATCTCGCTGATGCGCGACATCATGGGGCCGGGCTTTGTCCCCTCCGAAGTCACGCTCGCTTACCCGCAGGCGGCGGACTTCGATCTTCCGCTCGATCATGTCGGATGCCCGGTGCGCTTCGATCAGCCCGCCAACCAGATTGTCTTCAAGGCGCAATTGCTGGACCGGAGCGCGGATCTCGGCAACAAGACGACATATCCGACCATCGTGGCCCTCTGCGACGACTTGCTCGGAGACTTGAGATTACGAACCGGCGTTGCCGGCAAAATTCGCGCCATCCTGCTCCGCGACATCGCAAATCCCCCGACGTTCGAGGCCATCGCCAAGCAGCTCGGCGTGAACGACCGGTCGCTGCGGCGCCAGCTTCGTCAGCAGGGCTTTTCCTTTCGCGGACTGCACGACGAGCTGCGCACCCAGATTGCCCTGAAATATCTCCGCAACACGACGCTGGCCAACGAAGACATCGCCCTGGCGCTCGGCTTCAGCGATGCGGCAAACTTCCGGCGCGCGTTCCACCGCTGGACCAACAAGGCGCCGAGCGATATCCGCGGCGAATAGCTTCAGCCGCGACCTCGTCGTCCGCTTGGGTGGTACCGGTCTTAGAAGGCGTAGGACGTCTTGCTCGGCTGCACGGTCAGCCGAAACGCGACATCGGTCGAACCATCCATCAGCTCGATCATGTGGCCGCACACCAGGCAGCGAAACTCACCTGCGGCGCCACCCTTCGACGTCAATTCGATCCGGCGATAGCCGGCCTCGCAATGGGGACAAGTCACATCGGATTTGCGCATCGAATCAGCAAGCGGTTGCTCTCTGCAGTCTCCCACACACCCATCGTCGGAAATGTGACGGCCGCCTAGCTGGATGTAGGTCGACCGGAGCACCGGGAATTTGTGCTGTCCTTTCAACCGAAAAATTCCCGAGAGCCGCAAGAGCAATGCTGGGCCACAGGCAAACAAAGCGAATGCGCTAAAAAACGAGCGAGCGCTCTCTCAGAAAATTTGCTCATCCCCCTTTTCCGACGGCCGTTTCGTAGGCTAGGAATGACGCAAGGGCGCAAAGCCCACACCCGGACCAGCAACAAAATGAAATGGTCCGGGAACATAGCCAGGGAGGCAATTTGGGTCTCGCGCGTCAGCGGCCGGGGACGAATGCGTTCGCGATGGAGGTGCTTTGCGCACGCATCCTCGAACGTCATCGCGATTCCATCCGGGTCCAGAAAACGCATCTCGCCGTTCCGAACCTCACGCGCATCATCGGCGCGACGCTCACGCTTTCCAACAAGCACGGCTTTCACGCCACCACCCTGCGCCAGCTCGCGGAGGCCTCCGGCCTCAGCATGGGCGGCCTCTACACCTATTTCGACAGCAAACCGACGCTGCTGTCGATGATCCTCGGCGAGGTCGCCGAGACGGCGGCGGAGGTGCTCAACTCGCCGCCCGCCAACGTCAAGCAGGATGCGCGCAAGCATCTGCACTGGATCATCGCGACCCATATTCGCATGAGCGAGGCGATGCAGCCCTGGTTCGTGTTCTGCTTCATGGAAGCGAAGTCGTTTCCGGCCGCAGAACGCCAGCGCGCCATCGAGATGGAGGTGATGACCGAGAAGATCATCGCGGACGTCCTCAGGCAGGGCGTCGCCAGCGGGGTCTTCGCGATCGATCAGATCACGCTGACGGCCTCGCTGATCAAGCCGCTGCTGCAGGACTGGTACGTCAAACGCTGGAAATACCGCAGGCGCGGCACCTCGATCGAGGCCTACATCAACGCCGTCGGCTCGTTTATCGACGCCGCGGTCGCCGGCAGAGCGCGACCGAGCCGCGTCGCGACCACCTCCCGCGCAAAATCCAGGCAGACGGGCGCATCCATGGCCGCAGGAAGGACGAGGCAATGAAGCGATTGCGGTTCAATCAGCAGGAGATCGTCTTCGCGGTATTTGCTGTCCTCTTCCTGGCGTTCTCGATTTTCCTGCGCGGCTTTCTGACGCCGGAGAACATGCTGACGCTGCTGCAGAACGTGGCGGTGCTCGGCATCCTCGGGCTTGCGATGGCGATCGTCGTGATCGGGCGCGGCATCGACATCTCCCTGATCGCAGCCCTCGCGGTACCTCCGGGGCTCGTGCTGCAGATGGTGCAGAACGGCCACTCGCTGCCGGCCTCGCTGCTGACGGCCGTGCTGCTAACGATCGGCTTCGGTTTGGTCAATGGCTGGCTGATTGCCTACGCCGAAGTCCCGTCGCTGTTCGCGACACTGGCGAGCGGCCTGCTGCTCGCCGGCCTCGGCCAGACCGCGCTGTTCCAGCTCGACGTCGTGCAGTGGAGCGACGGCATGGCCGGCTTCGAGCGGCTCGGACAGGGTACCATCGTCGGCATTCCGACCTCGATCGTGATGTTCGCGACCGCCTGCGCGGTGGTCGCGTTCCTGCTGCGCCGGACCCGCTGGGGCGCCTACATCTACGCGATCGGCGACAATCCCTATGCGGCCCGCGTCACCGGCATCCCCTCGCGCCCGATCATCGTGCTGCAATATGTCGTCGCGGCGCTGATCGGCTGCTTCGCGGGCCTGGTGATGGCGGCATCCGTCAACTCGATGCCGACCCGCATCTTCAATTCGACCCTGATCTACGACGTCATCCTGGTCGTCGTGCTCGGCGGCATCGGCTTGTCCGGCGGCCGCGGCGGCGTGCTCAACGTCATCATCGGAACGCTGCTGATCGGCACCATGCTCAACGGCATGACCATCATGGACATCTCCTACGCCGGACAAAATCTCGTCAAGGGCGTCGTCCTGCTGCTCGCGGTCATCACGGATTCATTCCTGAACCCGCGCAACGAAGAAACCGCACAGCAGGGCGACATCTGATCAAGCAGAGAAACAACCATAACCAAGGAGGAAGCGATGAAGCGCATTGTCAGTTCTGCAAAGGTGACCGCCATAGCACTGGGGCTTGCGGCCATCGCCGCACCGGCCCTGGCCCAGCAGGGCCTCGACGAGCCGTTCCAGAAGCCGTTCAAGGACGCTCTCGCCGGCAAGACGGTGGCCTACGTTCCGGTCGCCATGAACTTCGACCTCACCGAAGGCTGGTACGCCGGCATGAAGAAGGAGCTCGAGCCGTTCGGCGTGAAGTTCGAGATCCGCGATCCGAACTGGAACACCAATGCCGGCGCGCAGGCGGTGACCTCGCTGATCTCGGAAAAGCCGGCCGTGATGGTGATCCACAATCCGGACGTGCAGACCTATGCCAAGCTGCTGCAGCGCGCCGAGAACGAAGGCATCTACGTGATCCAGATCAACATGGGGTCAGCCTATCGCTCTTCGGCCTTCGTCGGCGCCAACTGGATCGAGATCGGCGAGAAAGACACTGAGGCGGTGGTGAAGGCCTGCCAGGGCAAGTCGAACAAGATCGCCATCGTGCAGGGCGCGCTCTCGGCGGCAGCCAGCGCCTACACGCTCAAGGGCGTTGAGAACGTGCTCGCCAAGCATCCCGAGATCAAGGTGGTGTCGAGCCAGGCGGCTGACTGGGATGCGGCGAAAGCCAAGGCGATCACCCAGACGGTGCTGAAGCAGAATCCCGACCTCTGCGGCATCGTCGGCTTCTGGGACGGCATGGACATCGGCACCGCAGCCGCGGTGAAGGAAGCCGGCCTGACCGGCAAGGTGTTCGTGGCGACCTCCGGCGGCGGTGAACGCAAGGGCGCCTGCGAGCTCGTGAAGTCCGGCGCCTTCGACCTCAACCTGAGCTACGACGTGCCGACCCAGGCCGCGCAGATGGCCGGCACGATCAAGTGGCTGCTGTCGTCGGGCGCCAAGGCCGGTTCGATCAAGGGCTCGGAATACACGACCCTGATTCCGATCACCAAGGAGAACGCGGACAGCCAGACCGCGTGCTGGAATCTCAGTGACCTGAAGAAATAGCCTCGCCATTCCCGCTCGACGTCCCGGGTCACGCCCGGGACGTCGACCTCCCAAATCGAACGCCTTTGGAATGCCGATGCGCGACACCTTGACGAGCCTGCGTTACCGCTATTGGCCGGATCATCTCCTCGGCGAGATCCTGTCGAAGCGTTGGACCGAGACCGCAATTCCGGTGATCCTGCTCTTGATCGTCGGCTTCGCGCTCAGCCGCTCTATCGATCACTTCCTGTCGCCGTCGAGCCTTGCCGACACCGCGCGGCAGGCCGGCGAAATCGGCTTCATCGGGCTCGGCATGGCGCTGGTCGTCATCGTCGGCGGCATCGATCTGTCGGTCGGATCGATCTTCGCGTTGACGGATTTTGCGCGCTCTATCTGCTCGACGTGCTGAACTGGCCGGTGCCGGCCGTGGTGGTGGCCACCCTCCTCTGCGGCGCATTGCTCGGCGCCGTGAACGGCGTGCTGATCGGCTATTTGCGGCTGCGCGCCTTCATCACCACGCTGATCACCCTGATCATCTACCGTTCGGCGTTCGATCTCCTGATCCAGCGCTACTCCAATTCGATTGCCGCGGCCTTCCCCGACATCCCGTCGTGGAATTTCATCGGCGGCGGCGACGTGTTCGGTATTCCGAGCGTCGCACTGGTCTACATCGTCATCGCGATCTTCGGCCATATCTTCATGACCCGGCTGCGCCCGGGCTGGCACATCACCGCGATCGGCGGCTCGCGCCGCTCGGCTTATAATTCCGGCATTCCGGTTCGCCGCACCATCGCGCTCTGCTATGTCGCAAGCGGCGTGCTGACCAGCATCGCCGCACTGTTCTTCGCGGCACGGCTCGGCACCGTCGGCGGCGACATCGGTGTCGGCCTCGAGGTGATCGTGCTGACCGCGACCGTGCTCGGCGGCATCACGCTCGGCGGCGGCAAGGGCTCGGTCGCCAAATCGCTGGTCGGCGTGCTGATCGTGCTCCTGATCACCAACGGCCTGACCACGCTCAACGCGCGGGGCGGCATCAACCGCATGGCGCTGGCGGGAATTCTGCTGATCGCGGCCATGGTCGACATCCGCTGGCAGAAGAACCGCACCCGCATCATCAGCAAGGTCTATGTCGCGCCGACCTATCACGCCTTGCCGCCGCCACCCGCGACCGAGATCGGCCAGGGCGGCCCGTTCGAGCAGAACGACAAGCTGCGCGACGTCGAACTGATCGGCCTCGGCCGCATAGAGGCGCCGGAGGACGTGATCCTCGATCGCAACAACAATCTCTATGCCGGCTCGCGCCATGGCGACATCATGCGCTTCTACGCGCCCGACTATCAGCGGATGGAGGTGTTCGCCCATATCGGCGGTCAGCCGCTCGGCATGGCCTTCGACCGGCAGGACAATCTCTATGTCTGCATCGGCGGCATGGGCCTCTACCGTATCAAGCCGGACGGTACGGTCGAGAAGGCCACCGATGAAACCAATCGCAGCATGCATTCGGTGAACGACGACAGCCGCCTGCGGCTGGCCGACGACCTCGACATCACCGACGACGGCCTGATCTTCTTCTCGGAAGCCACCGTGCGCTACGAGATGGACGAATGGCCAATCGATGGCCTCGAGGCGCGCGGCAACGGCCGCATCATCTGCTACGACACCAAAACCGGCGCCACGCACACCGCGCTGCGCGGCCTCAAATTCCCCAACGGCATCTGCGTCGCCAGCGACGGCCAGTCGATCCTGTTCGCCGAGACCTTCGGCTGCTCGATCAAGCGGCTGTGGTTCGCCGGGCCGAAGAAGGGCCAGGTCGAGGTGGTGATGGACAATCTGCCGGGCTATCCCGACAACATCAATCTCGCCTCCGACGGCAATTACTGGCTGGCGCTGGTCGGCATGCGCAGCCCCTCGCTGGACCTCGCCTGGAAGATGCCCGGCTTCCGCCGCCGCATGGCCAAGCGCGTCCCGGTCGACGAATGGCTATTCCCGAACATCAACACCGGCTGCGTCGTCAAGTTCAACGAGCAGGGCAAGATTCTCGAATCGTTCTGGGACCTGCGCGGCGAGAACCATCCGATGATCACCTCGATGCGCGAGCATCGCGGCTATCTCTATCTCGGCGGCATCATGAACAACCGGATCGGCCGTTACAAACTCGACAACGCGGACCCGAACTACGTGCAGTATGACAAGCGCTGGGGGAAGCTGTCGTGATCGCGGCTGTCAGGGAATTCGCCAACCGCTTTCTCGGCCGTGGCGAGGCCACCATCACCGTGCCGTCGTTCGACGGTGCGCTGAAGCCGAACCAGAAACTGGAGGCCGCGACCACCGTGCTGGAATGCGAGGCGCCCGAAGACCTCGCAACCGACGGCCGCAATCTCTATGTCGCCGACGGCCGGCGCCTGCTTCGCCTCAACGGCAGTGCCGCGACCGAGCTGCGCAGCTTCGATCGGCCGATCTCGGCGCTCTGCACGCTCGCCGACGGCGGCATCGCGGTCGCGCTTGGCGGCCAAGAGGTGCGACTCTATGCCAACCCCTCGTCTGGCGAGCCGAGCGTGACGTTCAGCGACGCAGCCTTCAATGCGATCAACGCGCTGACGCCGGCGGACGACGGGACCTTGATCGCCACCGACGGCTCGGCGAGCTGCGGCGTCGACGACTGGGCGCGCGACCTGATGGAGCTCAACCGGAGCGGCCGGGTGTTCCGGCTCGATCCCAAGAGCCGATCGGTGAAGCCGCTGGCGTCAAAGCTCGGCTACGCTTTCGGCGCCTGCGCGCAGGGCGATGGCCTGCTGGTCAGCGAGAGCTGGCGGCATCGTCTCGTCCTGGTCGCGGACGGCAGGCCGCCGCAGCTCGTGCTCGGTCACTTGCCCGTCTATCCGTCGCGGCTCTCGAAGGCCACCGGCGGCGGCTACTGGCTCACCGCATTCACCGCACGCACGCAACTGATCGAGTTCGTGCTGCGCGAGCCGGGCTACCGGCGCCGCATGATGGCCGAGATCGATCCGGCCTATTGGGTGGCGCCGCGGCTGCGCTCGGGCTTCTCGTTCAAGGAGCCGATGCAGGGCGCACACATCAAGACGATGGGCGTCATCAAGCCATGGGCGCCGCCGCGTTCCTACGGACTCGTGATCCGGCTGAGCGAAGACGGCAAGCCAATGTATTCGCTGCACAGCCGGGTCGACGGCATCAATCACGGCGTCGTCGCGGCGCTCGAGGTGGGCGGTGATCTTGTGCTGATCGCCAAGGGACCGGGCCGCGTGCTGAAACTGCCCCTCGCCGGGCTCGCCGAGGAGGTCGGCTCATGAGCGACACCGTGCTTTCCCTGCGCAAGGCCACCAAGCTTTATGCCGGCGTGCCCGCCATCGAGGGCGTCGACTTCGAGCTCCGCCGTGGCGAGATCCACGCACTGGTCGGCGAGAACGGCGCCGGCAAGTCGACGCTGACCAAGGTGATGGCCGGCGTCGTGGCGTTGACCTCGGGCGGCATGACGGTCGATGGCGCGGAGGTCGCGCCGCGGACGCCGCTGGAGGCCCGCAATCTCGGCATCGCCATGGTGTTCCAGGAGAACAGCCTGGTGCCGACCATGACGGTGGCGCAAAATCTCTTTCTCGGGCAGGAGAAATTCTACAACAGGCTGCGCGGCATCTACATCGCCGCTCAGCAATTCCTGCAATCGCTCAATTTCGATGTCACGCCGACCGCGACCGTGAGCGGGCTCGGCGCAGCCAAGAAGCAGATGGTCGAGATCGCGCGCGCGGTCCTGCACAAGGCCAAGGTCATCATCTTCGACGAGCCGACCGCGTCGCTGACGCCCGAAGAGAAGAAGTACTTCTTCGACCTGGTCCGCGACCTCAAGAAGCGCGGCGTCTCGATCATCTTCATCTCGCACGCCCTGGAAGAGGCCCTGCTGCTCGCCGACCGCATCACCGTGTTGCGCGACGGCAAGCACGTGATCACCGACGACGCGGCGAAATTCGACCGCGCGGCGATCGTGCAGGCGATGGTCGGACGCGACTTGTCCAACACGCTGTACGGCGCGCGGAAGACCAGCGTCCGGCCGGCAGGCGCCCGCGTGCTCACCGTGCAGAACCTCAAGATGGCGCCGATGGTGAAGAACAATTCGCTCTCGGTGTTTGCCGGGCAGATCACCGGCGTGTTCGGCCTGGTCGGCGCGGGTCGCACCGAGACCTTCAAGATCGTCTCCGGCGTGCTGAAGCGCGACTTCTTCCACGGCGGCGAGATCCTGCTGCATGACAAGCCGGTGCGCTACCGGGTCCCGGCGCCGGCGGTCAAAGCCGGCATTGCCTACGTGACCGAGGACCGCAAGGTGGAGGGCTTCTTCGAGACCGCCTCGATCGCCCGCAACATCTATCTCGGCCTGCTCTCCAAGTTCCCCGGCGGGCGGATGCTGCTGTCGGGGCGCGAGACCAACTCGGTCGGCAAGACCTGGACCCAGCGGCTGAAGGTCCGCGCCATCGGCGACGAGGCCAAGGTGGTCGAGCTCTCAGGCGGCAACCAGCAGAAGGTAGTGATCGCCAAGTCGCTGGTGCAGGAGCCTGAGCTGATCATCTTCGACGAGCCGACGCGCGGCGTCGACGTCGGCGCCATCGTCGAGATCCACGAGTTGATCAACCAGCTCGCCGACGAGGGCAAGGCGGTGGTGGTGATCTCGTCCTATCTGCCCGAGATCATGGCGCTCTCCGACCGCATCCTGGTGTCGCGCCAGGGCAAGGTGGTCGAGGAATTCTCCGCGGTCGAAGCCACCGAGGAGAAGATTATGTATGCGGCGATCCATTGATGCCCCGGCGGGCATGCGTTACGGCCAGCTCGCGATGCCGTGCCGGAGCACGATCGCATTGAGCGAGCCCGCCGCATCGGCCGCGATCCTGACGGCCTACTGCTTTGGGCCGACGGTTCCGGTCGTCTTCAGCCTCGCCGACCGCACCCAACCCGAGACGTCGTTGCCCGTCCGCGGATTGATGTACATCACCGACGACCAGCCATCACTGGTTTGCGCATAGGCGACGAGCTCGTCATTCGGAATGACGAAGACACCGCTGACCGGACAGTGCAGATTCGGCGCCGAATAGAATTGCAGCCGCCCCGTGCCCGTCACCACATTGGCGAGCGGCGGCGAGAATATCGGGACCCGACTGGTGCCGGTCTGCGGCTCCTTGCAGCCCCACGGCGTCTGCGCATGCACGGACGCGCCCAGAGCACCGAGCATCACGGCGCTGCAGACGATGCAGGCGAGTATGGACCTGTCCGACATCATTTCATCCTCCCGGACGCACTGAAGGTCGCCGCCCGTTGGCTTGAGATGTTTGTCGCCGGACATGGCGAACAGGTTCTGCGGCTGAGACGAAAGTTTGCGTAGCGGGACAGGCAGCGCCGCGATCGAGCAATGCGGATGTATTTCCTCCGGGGCTAGGCGTCCGGCTTCCACTGCGCCACCGCCGCGTCGAGCCGTGTGCGGTTAGCGATGCCGTGAAGTTGCTATCCGCAGGGGAAACAAACGGAAACACCGTCGGACAGTCAGGGAATTGATCGTGATTCACTTCGGCCGATGTCGAATCGCGCGTCAGCTCCTCATGGACGGCCGATTTTTTATCGCGCCGAGCCAAACCGCGCGCGGCCTGTTCAATAGCTTCCTGCTTCAGGTGAAAAGCCCAAACCGAGCGCGAGCTACGCAGCGAGTCGGCTGGCATAGCAATTCGTTCGTGATGCCGGACGACTGTTTCGGCGTTGACCGTCGCGACACTCTGCTATTGCAGAGCGTGACCGCTCATGAACACTCCTTCCGCCAGTCTGGCACCTTGGCGAGTTGGCAGCAGAATGTTACGCGCTATGCCAGCGGGAACAAGCGGCTGGTGCTGGCCATCTCTGCAGCGTTCGCCGGACCGCTTGTCGGTCCATGCTCCGCGGAAGGCGGGGGGCTGCATTTCGAGGGCGCGTCATCGACGGGCAAAAGCACCGCGCTGCATGTCGCTGGCTCAGTGTGGGGCGGCGGCGATGCAAACGGCTATGTTCGATCGTGGCGCGCAACCGCGAACGGACTTGAAGGCGTCGCTCTCGCCCACAGCGACACCCTTCTTTGCCTGGACGAGTTGTCGCAGCTTGCCGCGAAAGACAGACGAAAGTAGGCATGCTCGCCGATGCCAGCGAATTGCGGGATGTTTTGATCCACGCGGCAATGGAGTACGAAACGCAGACGACAAAAGCCGAGGAGCAATTTGCACAGAAAAGACAAGAATTCGACGACCAGCACTCCAGTTCTCAAAGTGAACGTCAGTCCGAATTCGAGAAGCTGAAGTCTGGCCTGGAAGGCATCACGTTAGCCTACGAGACACGCATGCAGTTGCAGGGGCCAGTCCGATACTGGAGACTTCGCGCGGACCAAAATCGCCTAGCCTATCGCGTCGCATTGGCGATACTGATCGTATTCTCGGCAGGGGCGACATATGTCCTTTATTGCCTTTATGACCGTGCAGCATCGCATCTGCCCACAGATGGAGCCGCCGTTCCCTACGCCGCACTTTTCAAGGCCGCAGCATTTGCCTGCTCATTACGACCGTCGCATTTTGGGTCGGTCGGATTCTCTTGCGGGTATATCTCAGTGCCTATCACCTCGCGACTGACGCTGAGGAGCGAAGGACAATGATCATGACCTTCCTGGCTCTCGCAAAAAGCAAATCCGTCGAAGAGGTCGAAGAGAAGGACCGGCAAGTAATCTTGACGGCACTGTTTAGGCCCGGCTCAGACGGAATAATTAAAGATGATGCAGCTCCAGAAGTCGGCGGACTGCTACAGGCGCTCATTAGAAAACCATGACGCCAGCACGGGGGGCGTGAGAGCGTGAGAACCTTGGCGACGACGTTGCCGGACGACCCGTCAGCCCCACGTCAGGTTTGACGCTTACACTCCTCTACTTTTGAGGAGGGTTTCATGTTCAGCCTTTCGAAGCCTGCGACGGATGATTTCGACGCCTCGCGCCCGGTGTCCACCCTCGCCACGGTTACGCTGTTCAGCGTTATCGGCTTGGTTTGTCTCTTGCTCTCGCGCGCTATGGGATTGATATCGCCGCCAGCATGTAGCGGCGAGCTGCCAGCCTTTTCCGGGAAGAACAATTGACCAACCAATAGCGCAACGGGCCGTTCGATCGCCAAATCCTAGCGGCTTCTCTACGCGTGCGATCGGCGCGATCATCCGCTTATGCCGTCACGCCGCTACACAAAATGGTCCGGCCGCTCCTTCCCGCCCGGTAGCCCCGGGGAATGGCTCGCGGACGGACATGTGACGTGCAACATAAAATGCCATGGCGACTGCAACAGGATGGTGGACGTCCGTCTGGACGCATTGCCGCAGGATCAGTCCTGGTCGCGCGTCGGCTGGCGTTTGGTCTGCACCACCGGTGGCGTTGCTGGCGCTGTGCACATCGTTCCGAACTGGCATGACATGGGGGGCGCCGTGCCATTTTGAGAAAACTGGAGATCGTGATCGAGATCGCTGCCTCAGGCCAGGCGCACGTAGCGATAGCTTAAAACCAGCGCCCCCAGCGCCGGACGTTAGTCACAGCGCCAGGGATCGCTACTCCCAGGGGCTGAGGAGCGACTGGGAGCTGGAACGCCGACTCTGCCGTATCCATTCGTTCCTACGAACAACGATCAGCGAGCTGCCCCCTCCGAGGTACGAAACGATCGCGCGCCTGCGCGGTATTCTACTCGTCAGGATTTTGCACTTTACATCCTGGGGCTAGAGCCAACGCTGCCCGCGTGCATTTTAAGCGGGCAGCGTTGAGCCCTAATCCCCCGACTGAGATTCGTACGACATCTGGGCGCACCTGAAGTGCACCGCTTGCGGCAAGGTCGGTTGGGTCGATACGCGGCTAGACTGGGGCGAGGTGATAAATTTCAGCAAAGGCGTCTCTGGCTAGGCCACTCCAAAAAGAACCGGCCCCAGCGAGGGGACACAAGCCGGGGCCTAGTTTGGACTTGAAGGATCAGGCGCGCGGTGTTGCGCCCTAGCGGCAACCACGCGAATGGACCGCATATGAATGCGTACCGTGCATAGGCGCCGCGACAACCCAGCCGATGCGCATAGGCCTATGCTTTAATTCCTTGGCGGCGTTGAAGCGAAACGGCCCCGGTCGGGCTTGGGGAGCACACCGGGGCCGCTTCGTGGGGCGCCCCTTTCCGGAGGAGCGCCATTCACAGTATCGGGAAAAAGTGGCAATCGGTACTACGCTGGCGGGCTACTCCAGAAGATGCGTGCAACAGAAAGAACCCCAGAGCGTCGGAGCACTGGGGCCAAGTTTTTCCTATGCATCAATGAAAATCGGGGCGTGACACCCGAGATTCCAAATCTAACATGGCTGTCAGGAATTGCCATTTTTTCCCGAATTCGCTGTAGGTAAGGAACGATCGGACCGACCGAACGTCTATATGAAGCTTCCAGCCAAGGGCGCCCCCCCGACTGCTGGAAGAAAACCCGTATCGCTCGGGTTGGCGGCCCCCAGGTTGGGGCCGCTTTCGTTGAGTTCGCCAAACGGGCCCCCGATACCTATCTTCCGGGGATGCCGATTACCCGAAAACCGATCGAGATCCCGCCCGAAGTCGCCCGCCAGTTCCGGCCGACATATTACGTTCCATGCCGCGCACGCCTCGATCAAGCGCGACGAGATCGCCACTAATACTCAACACCTGCTCTTGAGCACTTGCCGAAGGGCACGAAGCTCCGACTGGCAAACTGCCCTCGAGTTGTAGTTGATGAGCTGAAGCGCACCCCATTCACGGGCGTGAAAGCCTTGGCGACGACGTTGCCGGACGACACACGCCAAGGCTCACCACACAACGGATTGCCCCTTGAAGGGCCAGCCCCCCGCGTGAGGCCCGCTAACGCACTAGCTCTGAGGTTTGGTCAGGAACGAGTCCTGTGTCCAGGCGGCGGCGCCCATCGCTACAGCGATCGAACCCCCATCGACCCGACCGGAGCTACTGGTCAGATACTGGTTCAGCAACGCAAAGCTGTTGCTTGCCTGAGACGCCGCCGTGCCCTGATCTCCAGACCAAGAGGCCGTCTGCCGTGCGGGGTCTGCCAACGAGCTCGGTTGCGCAAAATCTTGGTTTGCCCAGCTTCCAGTGCTTGCGCCGGTCGTGCTCGCCGACCAGCCGGACGGTGAAGCCAGTCCCATGGCGCTTAGGAAGCTGGGGACGGTCGTTGTAGTAGCCGTTCCCGGGTCGACTGCCGCGGTACTCGGCGAAGTCGTGTCCGAGGTTGCAGTCGGCGTGACAACAGTGGTCGGAGTGGTAGTTGAGGTAGCGGTCGTGTCCGAAGTGCTGGTCGTGGTCGGCTGGGACGGTGGCGTGACCGGCGAGGAGGTGTCGACCCTCGCTCCAGTAACGGAGCCGGCGCCGCCGGGCAATCGATAGAGCTGGATCTCGTCGATCTGCATCTGCATCGTCGAGGGGGTAGAGCCATCAAGTGCAGTATGCCAGCCGGCCGCGTTTGAATTCGCGACCTGATTGCTCATGATCAGCTGCATCGGCTGGTTCGGAATCTGCGCCTGCGCGCTGGTCACCGTCGCGATCTGTCTTCCGTCGAGGTACCAGGTGATCGATTGGCCGGGCACCCAATTGATGCCGTAGGTATGGAAGCCGGCCGTGAGATCGACGCCGGTGTCGACAACACCGCCGACCGTCCCTGACGGCGAGTGAAGATGCCAGGAGAAGGCCTGGTTTGCCGGTCCCGAGCCGGTATATCCCCCCTCCTGGATATCGATCTCGAAATTGTCGCCGCTGTTCGAGCCTGCGCCGGGCATCAGCCAAAGCCCTGGCCATGCACCATTGCCGCTCGGCGCCTTCATGCTGATCTGAAGGTAACCGCCGTTAAACTCGAAGTTGCCGTAGCTGCTGACGGCGCCCGACGTAATCGGAAATGACTGCACCGAGCCCTGATTCATGCCGGTGACGGTCTGCTTGGCCGCTGTGAGATTCAGCAGACCGTTGCTCACGGTCACCTGGCTCGGCATGTCGTAATCGGCATCGTACGGGCCGCCCGGCCCGCTTCCACCCGATCCATAGCTGTTCCACGCCGAACCGTTGGCGGCGCGGCTCGTGATGTAGGTGTGCCAGTCGCTGTCTAGCGAACTGGAAAAGCTGTCCTGATAGACGAGATTGCTTGACGTAAAGCCTGCTGGCGCGGCAAGGGCCATTCCATGTTCCTTCCGAGGATTGAACCGAGAATTCCACCGTCGCGAACCGCGCGACCATTCCACTGCCGCGAATTGCGCGACCATTCCACTGCCGCGAATTGCGCGACCATTCCACTGCCGCGAATTGCGCGACCATTCCAGCGTCGCGAATTGCGCGACGAACCCCGTACCCGCAGCGGGTGATGCGGGTAGATTTCAACGCAGTGGAGATTTGAAGGTACGCCCCCCACTGCTAGACTAGCTTGGCTAGTGAGGGAGTATGGCGAAAAAAATAAGGTAGCATGGCGACAATTAGACGAGGTGCGTAGGCGACTGACCCGGCTCAATCGATCATAGCCGGCGGCGAGCATGAGGGCCGCCCCGGGTGATATGGAGTTGATAGTGCTGAAGTCCGTGGCGTTTTTGACCCAACCGATCCTTCCGTTTCTTCTACCCGTGGGCCGAAGCAAGCGGCCAGCTGCCCGTTGAGAAGCACGGAGTTGAAGGTCGCGAATTACGTCGATCGTTTCGTTGTAATTGCGATCAAGGCACATAACTGGGCGCAGGCGCTTCTCGCTAAGAACGCGGACGAAACGAGTGCCGGGAGACGTCGTCAGCCGGGCGACTTTTGGCGTCGGCCGACGCCGTCGAAGAGCGACGCGGCAACGATAGATCAGCCAGCGATGATATCTTCGAACACTGACCGAGGCACGCCACGCTGCGGCCACTGCTCGTACGGGACCGCCCAAGGACCCAAAGGCGTACCTCCGAGACGCAGGTGTTCAGCCTCAAGACGCTCCATCTCATCTCGACCGCCAAAGCGAACACGCTCGTCCCAAGCCAGCGCCTTGGCGTACACGTACTCGGCCATGCGCTTGATCTCGGTGTCATTCAGGCTGGTGCGCTTGATCATCGGCATGATGGCGGCTGCGAGGCGCGCCTTTGCCTTGGCGATGACGCGGTCAAATTCTGCCAACACGGGCTTGGCGCGTATGTTGGCCTCTCGGAGGTCCTTGGTGCCCAGCGAACGCTTCAGGTGTTTCTGCGGGGCCTTGCCGTTGTTCAGCTCGCGCGCAACCGCAGCCTGCAGTCCCTTGGGCTTCTCTGGCACCGTCTTCGGGCACAGTACGTCCCGTGCCTATCCTTGATAACGCCCATCAACATGCGCACGATTTAGCACCACCGCTTGTGACCACCACGCGGCAGCTAAACGCTTGTATCTGCGTTAGTTCTTGATTTTCAATGGGAACTTGCGTGAGTGGCGCGCCCGGAACGATTCGAACGTCCGACCCTCAGATTCGTAGTCTGAGTTATGCCGCCGCCAGAGCTGCGCAGGGTTTCGCTGAACCTCGATTTATAGCGTAATTTCAATGCTCCGCGCCGCCACGGCTTCGCTGCGATCCGCCTCGATTTGTGTTACGTTGGTAGCTAAGCGGTAGCTAGGAGGCTCGCGTGGCATCGGGGAATATCACCATCAGCGCAGTGCGCGCCCTCGCCCCCTCCGAAGCGATTTGGGATGCTGGGCACCGGGAAGCCGTGCGGGGGTTCGGCGTCCGCAAGCAAAAGAACGCGGCGATTTATGTTTTGAAATATCGCGCCCACGGGCGGCAGCGATTTTACACAATCGGCGCGCACGGCTCACCATGGACGCCCGAGACTGCACGGCGCAAAGCCAAGCAATTGCTGGGCCGAGTTGCAGATGGCAAAGACCCTGCGGATGAAAAGAAGCAGTCGGCACTTCGAGACGCCGACACTCTCCGCAAGATAATCGATAGATATCTAAAGCACGCCAAGCAGAAGCAGAAGCCGCGCAGTTATGTCGAGACAGAGCGGCATTTGTTGATCAATTGGAAATCCCTGCACTCTGCTTCGGCCTTCCATATCCACCGACGCCATGTCGCATTGCGCCTTGCCGAGATTGCCGAAGGTCAAGGCCTCGTTGCGGCAAGCCATGCTCGCGCTGCTTTATCGGCAATGTTTAATTGGGCTATCCGCGAAGGGCTCGATTTGCCCGCTAATCCCGTTCTCGGAACCAATCGACCGGCAGGGCCGAAGTCTCGCGATCGGGTGTTGACTGACACTGAGCTAGCCGAGATTTGGTCCGCGTGTGGCGATGACGACTATGGACGCATTGTCCGCTTGCTGATCCTCACCGCTCAGCGTCGGGATGAAATCGGCGGGCTACGTTGGGATGAGATCGCCACAGAAGTGGACGCCGCAACGCTTCTGCCGATCTCAGCCATTCGCCTGCCCCCGGCCCGGACCAAAAACCGCCGGGAGCATCTTTTCCCACTGGTGCCTCTCGCCCTGGCCCTGCTACCGGCCCGGCGCAATGACCGTGATCATGTGTTCGGCGATGGCCCGCGCCGGGATGGCGATCCGCAACGTGGCTTCTCGGGTTGGTCCAAGTCCAAAGCCGCGCTTGACGCGCGCATTCTGGCGGCGCGAAAGGTGGCCGATCCGGAAGCAAAGCCCCTTCCCCATTGGACGGTTCACGATCTTAGGCGCAGTGCCGCCACCGGGCTGGCCGATCAGTTGGGCGTGCTGCCGCACATTGTAGAGGCGATATTGAACCACGTGAGCGGCCATCGTGCTGGCGTCGCCGGGGTGTACAATCGAGCCCGCTATCACGCCGAGATGCGTGACGCGCTGGACCGATGGGCGGACCATGTGGCGAGGATCACATCACGATGATTGAGCCGGGATGGACTAGCTTCAATGCTGCTGCTCACAGGATTAGGGAGCGGCTCGCCTGCGGTTGGGCAGAAGCCAAAGTGCGGATACGTGGCGCTTGCGGGGCTGGTTTGATTGGATCGATGAAAGCACCGTGCAATTCTGAACCGCTGCCGCGAGAGTTTTGGACCGAAATTGCGCATCGAGAATGGCGCGAGCGAGAGGTTGACCAAGACGGGCCAGACGCAGACGGTTGTGAGATTGAAGTCATGCTGAATGAAGACGACTTTAAGCGTTGGCTGAGCGGTGAAGTGAAACCAGAACGGCGACCGAAATCAATCAGACTGACCAAACGAAACACCTCCCGGGAAGCGATTGAGTTTCTGTGGCCGGCGGGCATTCCCGATGGGCTAGCCAATCAAGATATCGTCAAGCGTGTCAGTGACCGACTCAAAGAAGAAGGGCTAACCGTACCGAGTCCGGACACTATCCTTCGTGCCGCTGAGCGAAAACATTAGGCACCAAAAGCAATCGGAGCATTGCCTCCGTTGCCGCGTGATTTGCCCCCGCTAGTGCGTTCTAATACTGGAGCGCTCGCGAGCGCTCAAACCCAAGTCCAATAGGATCATCCAAATGACCAACCTGCTTTCACAGCGGGATGCCGCGGCTTGCCTCGGCCTCTCTCCGCGCACCCTAGAACGGTATCGATGCACTGGCTTCGGCCCACCATATCGAAAGCATGGCTCCCGCGTGCTGTACCATCCTGCCGATATCGAGGCCTGGAGCGCGGCGCGCGTTCGCACCAACACCTGCGAGCGGAGGCCAGCACAATGAGGGATTGGAGCACCATCAACACTGCACCGACTGACGGTCGCTCTTTGTTGCTCTGGGCCAGACTAAGCAGCTATCCACCTGAGACAAGCGATCACTTCCCCATAGTCGGCTTTTGGCACTCAGCTATCATGCGCTGGAAAGTTGCCCCGGAGCAACTGAATGCGCAGGAAGCATTGATCGCTACGCACTGGGCGGCGATCCCGAATGCTCCGGAGGGCCAGCCATGAGCGAAGCCCTAAAGCGCTTCATTGGCTCTGCGCTACCGGCAGCGTCAGCCTCAATGGGCGAGCTTGTTGTAGTCCCAACCGCTGCATCTCTCGCGACTGAAATCCGCAATGAGCACAGCAAGGTGATGACTGCGCTGGCGGATAGCCTCAGGGCCGCAATCGCCGCTGGCAAGCATCTGAGCCACGCGAAGGCGTTGCTCAAAAAGGAAAAGGGCCACGGCCTTTGGCAAGACTACGTTGGGATCGAGTGCGGCTTATCTATCAGGACTGCACAGAACTATATGCACTTGGCAAAGCAAGAAGCCCAACTGGCTCCTCTGCTTTCCGACAAAGCGCAAGGCTCTGCGTTTTTGTCCCAGAATGCCGCCCTCAAGTTCCTCGGGGACGAGCGTAAGAAACGAAAGAAGCGCAAAGCGTCAAAGCCTGATCCGGCATAGTCCTAGGTTCACCACCATCAATTCGCTAAGGGCGCCAGAGCATTCGTTTCTGGCGCCCTTTTCGTGCGGCATTCGTTTTCAACTTTTAATTTCATCGAGAGCTTCCGCAAGGCCGAATTTATCAAGCAAGAACAATAAGATGATTGACTTATGAGCTGTAATATAGGATAATAGTCCTACAAAAATGGAGGCTGCTGCATGGTTGAAAAGCTTTGTGAGGATTGCGGCACACCGTTCCTGCCCCGACAGGCGAACCAGCGCTTCTGCTGCAACGTGTGCAACGTCGCCTATTTCGCCGCGGAACGTCGCGAGGCAGTGCGACAACTGCGCGAGCGGCAGGACGCGGGACCCCGGACCTACTTCGATCTCGCACGGGGTGACGCCGCCGAGACCGACGACCGCCCGGCAGTGATCGGCGCAGCGCCCCCCCAACTTGCGGCTCCGCAGTGGGCGCTCGATGCCGCAGCATTGCCCCCTGAGCGTCCTCTCGGCATCGACGTCAACGGATTGCCCGACATGGAGACTTGCCACTGGGAGTCCGATGCTGTGGGTCCACGCGGAAAGGAGCGTTGAATGGCTATCGCATTCCTATTCACGGATTCCGAGCGCCGACAGTTCGAACAACTGGCGAGGCGCTTCAGTCTCTCGCTTTTGGAGACCGTAGCCATGGCAGGCGAACTAGCTACCGATGGATTTGATCCCGCTCGCGGACAGGGCGAGCCTTTCGAGTTCACAGCGCCGCATACCATCGGCCCCGACTATCTTTCGAAGCGAAACGTCCCCGATCCTGACGCGAACGTTGACGTTTTCGTTGCGCAAGACTGGGCGCAGCGTGACGCAGAGGCCGCGCAGTATTTGCTTGATGAGCACCCATCCCGCGCCGTCGCGATCAGCGTTTGCAGCAACAGTCTCGCGTGGTTTCGGTTCTGGGCGGTACGTGATCCTGATCCGGAGCGACGAGCGCGGTTCGCGTCTGTAGTCGAAGCTTATGACGCGCGCGCGGGCCACCCCGAAATGCGGCCCGGCTCTCATGCACAGGCGACGATGCACCCGATGTTCGCACCGTACCGACAGCACTAGGAGGACCCCGCGCGATGAAGTTCATATTGCTTGGTGACTGGCCCTGCAACGGCGGCTCGTTGTGCGTCCCTGCTAGCACGCTGATCGAATGGGACCCCGATCCAGAACGCGCCCGCATTGCCGGAGTGCCAGCCGAACCGCAGTGGAATGGCATGCGATTGCCGTTGCCGATGCCGATCAATGCGAAATGCATGGATCAAGCGGCCTATGACCAGATGGTCGCTTGGTACAGCGGCGAGTTAGTGCGTCGGCTCCAGTACGATCTCACGAACGTCAAACCCCAGTGAAAGGACTACACAATGGCTCAGCGCACAGGCGGCGGGGGCGGTGGCCCCGACATGAACAAGAATGTCCGCGTCGGCATCAAGGCTGGCAAGCCCGCGCAGGGTGTATCGCCGCAGGCAGCCTCACGCATCGGCATTCAGACGATTACCACAACCGGTCTGCCCAAAGTCCCGGGGCCGATCTCGCAGCCGCTCGGTAATGAACTGGCGAAGAATGTCGGCGTTGGCGGGCCTGGCACGGGTCGAACAGTGATGCCCACCGGTTCCCAAGGCCGCCACGGAAAGGAGTAAACCGCAATGACCATTCAAGACGAACGCACCCGTGCGAAACTCGAAGCTGATGCTAAGCGGCTGGGGCTCAGCCCCAACACGCTCGAAATGTCACGAGTTGTTGGCACCGACGCGCTGCGTGACATTGTTCGCGATAATCGGCGCAATGTTCACGATAGGCCTGGCATCATTCCCGATGCATCAGCGGCTGCGGAGAAGCCTCCGGTTGGCCGAAACGGTTGGGTCGAACCGCCCAAGGTGACGGACTGGAAGCCGCCCGGGCTCGATGCGTTCGAACGCATCATGGATGCGCAAGACGCCCACGACCGGCGCGAGCGCGAACGGAGGGGTTAGCCATGATGCCAGAACGTAAGGCGGAAATCGGCACGCCAGAGTGGAGGGCACAGCTACGGCGAGAATTGCTGGGCCTGCCCGATCCACCGCCGCCGGAACCGTCGCGATGGAATGATGAGTGGCCGGTTGAAGGCTCGCTCGCGTTTCGAATACTACCACCTGCTGAGCAGTGGGCTTGCCGGCAGGCACGCATGACGCGGCAGAACCGGCAGCAAGCAATCGATAGCGTCTATGAACGCACACTTGCCGAGCGCCGCGAACGCTATAACGGTGGCTTCCATCGTGGCCCGGGCGATCCGGATTGGGGGCGCTGATGCACGACCGAGTGAAGAGTGCGCCAGCGCTGGATGCAATTGAGCAGATCGCCGCCGACCTTGAAGCCTTTGCACGTGGCGGCCCAGATCGGGAGGCCGACCACTTAGCCCTTGCCCAGCGTTACGGCTGGCATGCCGATGGGCTGCGCAAGCAGTGGGGAGACGCTAGAGCGGCCCGGAAGCCGGCTGAGGCAGAGCCAAAAACAGCTCGCAAACACACTCAGTTGTCATTGGGGCAGACAAACACGCCCAGGGAAGTTGTGTCGCCCTCGGTTGGCGTTCGGCGCGACGCTGCACTCGCGGCAGTGGTCGCACGACGGGAGGCCGAGGAGGCTGAGCGGAAAGCCCGATGGGCGGCAGCGACTACCGAGCGCTTGAAGAACGTAGAGGCGGCGCATACCGAAGCGCGAGCGGAAGTGGCGGCGGCGCGGGCGGTGGTAGTAGCGGCCCCTGCGCCAGCGAAGCCACCAGAGGCCACGGCCGTGGCCATTTCCCCACGCGGTGAGATCGCGCTGCCGATTGAGGCAGGCGCCACGGAGCAAATGGACCTGTTGAACCAAAAGCACGCGGTCATTGGCAACTATGGCGGCAAGTGTGTGGTGCTCACATGGGAGCGCTGGGAAATCAATCAGCGCGTTATGGTGCCATCGTTCCAGACGTTCGGCGATTTTGCTAACCGGTATAAGAACCGGTACGTGCAAAAGCGAACCGATGACGGCGTGAAGAACGTGGAGGCTGGCAAGTTCTGGCTCTCAAGTCCGAACCGAGTAACCTACGACAAGGTAGCATTCGAACCGGGCGAGCCGGAGGTGCTAGAGGGCAACCGCCTCAATCTCTGGCATGGGTTCGCGTTGCAGCCACGCAAGGGCACTTGGCGATTGCTGCTTCGGCATATCTATCGCGTGCTCGGCGCGGGCGATAGGAAGGCGGGGCGGTACATCGTGCGGTGGCTCGCATGGGCGGTGCAAAATCCCGGCCTGCCTGCGGAAGCAGTGCTTGCATTTCAAGGTGATGAAGGTGCAGGCAAAGGCACCCTGGCCCGCGTCATGATGCAAATTTTCGGCGCTTACGCTTTGCCCGTTAGCGACCCGAACATGCTAACCGGGCAATTCAGCGGCCATCTTCAGCATTGCTGCTTCTTATTCGTGGATGAAGCCTTTTGGGCCGGTGATGTTCGGAGCGAAGGCCGACTAAAGTCATTGGTGACTGAGCCGACGATTACAATTCGTCCGCTGTACGTGCAGGGATTTCAAATTCGCAACATGCTGCACATCATGATGGCATCCAATAGCGATTGGATGGTGCCAGCCGGTCACGGCTCGCGGCGCTATGCGGTGTTCAAAGTCAGCCGCGATGCCATCGGAGACCATGCGTACTTCAAAGCGTTAAACGCCGAGATTGATGGGGGTGGGTCAGAGGCGATGCTGTATGATCTGCTTAGGCTTGATCTTGGCGATTGGCACCCGAAACAGGTTTACGAAACCGCAGCGTTGGTGGAGCAGAAGGGCCACACCCTGCGCGGCCTCGATGCCTGGATTGAGGCGATGTTGCAAGAGGGGGCGCTGCCAAAGCCTTTGTCGAAGTATGCAAACCGTTGCCTATCGGCGGACTTGGTAGAAGCGGCGGAGAAGTTCGACCGTTACACTAATCCGGCCAAGGTCGCTCAGAAGCTTCAGGCGGTGCTTGGTGTCGAAGCGTTCAACACCAAGATCGCCCGAGGATGGGCATTCCCGGAACTATCCGAATGCCGCGCGCTGTGGGAACGGCGCAACGGAGGCCGCTGGAAATGGGGGCGCGAAGTCAGCGAGTGGCAGAGGAAGTTGGGGTAGGCCTTAGAAGAGCCCGACCGTTGTTCTCTGCGGTGACACGGTAGACGGCGGTAGACGGCACGATGACAGCGATTCCTTCCTATGTCTGGTTATGGCTGCGGTTATGATCGGGTGTCTATCCTGTCTACTCCGTCTACTCTGTCTACTTAAAAGAGAGAGGAATACTTAGTCTAAGAGGGAATGATGCTAGACACCGTTGTTGCTGCGTTGGCGAACGTAACTGCCGTTGATGAAATAGAAGTGCCTGCGGCTGCGTCGTCGCTGGACTTCCTTCGCGCGGTTTATGCCGATCCGAACCAACCGATTTCTCGGCGCATTCGCTGCGCAGTCGCCGCGTTGCCGTTTGAACATCCGAAGCTGGCGGTCACTGCCGTGGTCAGCGGTGAAGGCTTTGCTGCGAAGCTGGAGGAAGCCCGCGTGCGGGCCGCCACGGCAGTTGCGCTTCGAGGCGATCCGCCAATCAATTCGTTGAACGTCGAACGTTGAACTTGAGTCTCTTGGTCCGCTAAAGAGCGCACTTAACCTCTTGCACGGCTCCTGGAGCAATCGATCCGCGCCATTCACATTTCGGCTTCTTTGGCCTCGTTGCGTTGACAACGGACTCGCCGGGCATGACCTTGTATATCCCAGCTTCCGTTGCGGGACACACTTCGCCGTTAACGGTAACGTTATAATCGCGTGGGGGAGCAGGGTTCACAAGCAGCCTGATGGTGGAATATTTTTCGAGGATAACCGTCGTACGCTCCACTGTTCTAAAGGACTGGAGGTAGCCAGCCTTGCTGCTTCCCGGCTCAGCAGCAATACGCACATCGGCATTTGCGGACGCGATCCAGCCCGATTTGCCTCCCGATTCATACCGTAGGTCACCAGCGACCATGCCTCTAGAGAGAGCGGTCGTTTCATGTACGTTAAATCCTGCTTGCGCAGCGCCTTCCAAGAATTTGGCTGCAGATATGCGGCGGAAGTCATCCGCAACTGGCGCTGTCAAGTAGACGCCCAATTGATCCAGCGCGGGATCAAAAAAGAAATCAACCCGCTTACCGTTCTCAATTTTTGGGGGAGCTGGCAGTTTCTTTGGATCAATCGATGGTGGGCGCGGCGGGTGCTGCGCTGTTTCCTGTAATCTTGGTTCATCACTTCTCGCTTCCGGGCTGCCGAGTGCTGACAGGAAGGCTAGCGCGACGAGCGTCGGAGCTACTGATTTCACGATTCACCTCCTTGCGCGGGCTTCGAAGCAGTTAGCGCCGCGCTGACTACCAAAAAAGCTAGAAAGCCGAGCCCGGCTAGGAAGAAGCCAAAATGAGCCATAAACCGATATTGCAACCTGGGCTCCTCCACGAGAGCTAGGCAATCATTGATCCAAAGCTCTGCGATTCGCATCCTCCACAAGACCGCGTAGAGCGCCGATTCAAGAAAACACACCGTCGCCAACAAGATCGACGCTCTAATGGGCGTTGTTAGCGTCAATCCCGACTTGAAACCTAGCAAGATCGCGGCGCCCAAACCCACGAGTGTCGTCGAGAGTTTAATTCCAACATCTGCAACGGCGTCGAGAGCCTTAATCGCTTCTTGGTGTTGAGTAGTTGCAGCGCCTTCTGTTGGAACACAAACCTTAAACGCAGAGCCGCTTTGAGCCCACCCGAAAATGCCAGCCGAGACCAGTGCTGCAGCACCAATCGCGAACCACAGCAGGCCTTTATTGACAGTCATATTGCCACCCCGTTTAACGAAGCCGACCGATAGTAGTGTGACTAACCCCAAACGTCCTCGCGATATCAGTCAAAGCCTCCCCAGCCTCCCGCCGCGCAAGCGCCTCGAGCCGCTGATCTCTATTCAGCGCGGCAGGCCTCCCCATATGCACCCCACGTGCCTGCGCTCGCTTTCGGCCTTCGCTGGTGCGGGCCTTGATCAGCTCTCGTTCGAACTCCGCCAGTCCGCCCAACACCGTCAACATAAGCCGCCCGTGGGGCGTCGTGGTATCCGCCCAGGTATCGGCTAGGCTCTTGAAGCCTGCGCCCGCCTTACCGATCGCATCCAACACATTGAGCAAGTCGCGCGTAGACCGAGCCAGCCGATCCAGCCTCGTAACTAGCAGGACATCACCCGGGATTAGTGCCGCCAGCGCCTTCGCCAAGGCTTTGCGGTCGCCTACGCTCGCGCCACTGATCTTCTCGGAAAATACCTTGACCGCGCCAGCTTCGGCCAATTGGGCTTCCTGTACGGCCAGCGTCTGCCCTTCAGTGCTTACTCTCGCGTAGCCGTAGACCGTCATCGCAGCACTCCACTTTCGTGCAAGACTTACGCACAGTGTAACGCATTGACGAATCAACCTCAACGAGATTGAGCGAAAGTCCTAACTTTCGTGCAGGGCGATCACCATCTAGCTTATGCACATCGAACGGAGAGAAGCATGCCGAAGGGAAAACTCACAGCTGAAGGCGAAGTCATCGCGGCCTATGGCGCGGCGATGGTCGCGGCATTCCAAGTGCTCATCAACTGCCTTGAGGAGAGCGACGCATTGCAACCGGGACAGTTTCCCGACGCGCTTGGCGTCTACATGGAAATGGTGAAGAGCCGGAAGGGTGGCGTGAATGACATGACGCTCGCAGTGCTTCACGACATTCGAGCGGCTACTCTGGATTAGCTTGCCACGGGGCGGGGCCAAAATTCGTCGGCGCGCATTCGTCCATAGGTGCTTTCGGCACGAGGCAGAAATTTCCAAAATGGGGGTCGCGGTTTTGATCGGCGACGCGGCCGAGCGTTCAGCTAAACGTTCGCGAGTTATTCCAATCAGTGACCTGTCTCGCTTCTGCGAGTGTCGCCTACTCCGTAATGCGCCGCAACCTAACGGCGATCAGTGCCAACTTAGGACTCCAAAAGGTTGTAAAAGTATGGCATGCAGCAAAGCGAGTGCTCAATTCCGGGCGCTCGCAAAGCGAGATACTGCATCATGGCGAAAGTCGCTCCGTTTTATTCGAAGAAGCCCAATACGAAGAACGTCTATCACGACAACGATAAGTGCACGGAAGGCAACAATATCGAGAGGCAATATTTGGCCTCTGGCACGGATGGTCGGCCCAAGTGCGAACACTGCCAACGTTTGAGTTAGTACCTTTATTCTCTGACCGTGGTGTGGAAGGCCAAACCCCACCACGGTCCTTCTGGTTGCCCCGTCCGAAATCCTGTACACTTGTTGAACGCGCAGAACCAGAAGCCCGTATTCCATTGCCGCCGCAAAAGTGCGGTACCCGGCCCAAGCCCGCCATCGTCGGATCGGGGCCCCGCCCGCGCTCGCAAGGCTCGAACGTCTCGATACCGCCCGCCTCAGTTGACAGTCTTCGTTGGTCGGGCTCCGCACCCCGCCGTCGTTACCGGGATAGCTCAACCCTGTAGCCGGAGAGCGCAAGATCTTCCCGAAGTTGCATTTCGCATTTTAGTTGGCCTTCGTACTTGCGTTCTATCTCTTTCATGGTGGCCTGCGCCGCAGATGGCATTTGCGCGTAACCGAGGTCTTTGAATTGCGCATAGACCTGCTTCTCTTCGTCGGTTCTCTTGTCGCACTGTGCGTCGACCCAATCTTTCAAATCAGTGATGAAGCCATCGAAATCAGCATCGAATTCTTCTTCCGTGATCCGATATGCCTGTTCAGGCGAGACCGAAAACATCAGGTCCGCATACTTTGGCGGAACTCCCATTTGGCCAAGATAGGCCTCAACGGCTTTCCTAGTACTCGCGACCGCGTCCATCGCTTGACCGTTGCTTAATCTGATTAGGTCATCCTTCGAGAGAAACGGCCGATGGATGCTTAGATTGGGTGGCCCGATGAAAACGGTCTCTCGATGTATCCCGGCAACAAAGATGAAAAAGCACGCACTGGCACAAATGTAATTCTGAGGGTTCTTCAATCCGTGACGCGTAATCACTTTGTCTCTAATATTGCTTCTCGTCTCGTTAGTCGGAACGGCTGTTGAGAGCTTCATGCGCCGAACGAGACGACCTATCTTCATAGCCTCGGCAAGATCCCCGCCCGGCGACGCTAATAATAAGTCCGCGTTACTGCTGTAGGGATTTAGTAGGGCCGACCGCAGCTTTTCGTAATCGCCGGCGACAATCGGCCCCTCTAACACCAAGTCGCCTGCGGCTGATGGTCTGATTTCAGCGCCCTCTGCACCAGCAGTGACGCATGCGCCTAACAAGGCGGCACCGGCCGCCATGTGCCGCAAGCCTCGAAATGTGAGCATCGCCCCCTCCCGCCACAGGCTCCCTAGGATCGAACGGATTTTGGTTTTGTTCAATATATCGAGGTGCACATATTGAACAAGCGGGGTCCATTCTGGCAATGGACCTTCGGGACATATTGGCCGCCAATCTCCGCCGTCTGCGCGCCGAAAAAGGGCTTGCGCAGGACGATCTCGCCTATGAGGCTAAGGTCAGCCGGAGCTACCTGAGCCAGCTTGAAAAGGGGGCGTTCTACGCTAGTCTGAGAATATTGGAGAAGCTAGCGAAAGCGCTTTCGGTCGAACCATATGAACTGATCACGCCCGTACCCCGAAAGCGGCGCTGACATAGCGAGACGGAAATTGAGCGTGCAGTCAATTAACTTGGACGGACTGAAGGCGCAACTCCAGCTGTTGACCGAGAAATATCGCTATCTCGACCTACCCGTCGACCAAACGAGACATGAACTCCTTGCCACTGCTGAAGAGCCCTTAAAAACGGAGCTTCGACAGACCTTCGACCGATTAGAAGAGCTCGCTAGAACCCCGTATGTCCTTTACGGAGCAGTAATGGGTTTTGTGCCCGAAGGCACGCTTCTACATTGGCTCCACTTCTTAGTCGTATCAGGGAAGGTGGCCTCATCCGATGAAGCAGTAGATCGACTGTTGCAGTTCTACTCAAGCAAAGTGCTTGTCACTGACGTCTACGTAGTCTTGGCTGGCCTCGACGCAATTAGCTTTGGTACTCAAATTGAACAGGCAGGGTTCACAATTGGCCGCGTAGTCGAAAATGGTTATGTCGATGGAAGGCTTATGTCGTACAAATGTACGGCTGGAGATATCTTCATAAAGAAGCGCTGCAATCTGTCCATCGGATTTGGAGCAGACGCGAACATTGATGGCCTACAGCAGCCCCACATTGTGCACGCCGCGATCCTGGGGCCCCTTCGCAGTCAGCTTCAATTGCTCGAAGCTAACTGCCGCAGCGCAATTCGACCGTTTGCGTATCACCTGCGTTTTGATCCTTTGACAACGCCCTTGGCTCAATCCTTCAACAAGATGATGGAGATCGATTCTAGTCGTCCATTTATTCGGGGAGAAAGACCCTGCATAACAGGAGGCGACATTGCCTTACTCTGGGACAAGTACGCCGCTTTACCAACCAGTACGAAAGATCAGCTCAGCGTTCCGCTGCGATGGATTAGTAGGAGCCTGCGAGCCGAAGAACCAATTGATGCTATGGTTGCCGTAGGAACGGCGTTGGAGGCCCTTTTCCTATGAGCTTGTCTGGATAGTCGCTGTTCAAATCTGGTCGGGTCTGATTCAACATTGGGCGATGAGCAAGTATTTTCGGCCTTGGAACATCGATCAGACGCTGCTTCTGCCGCCGAATGTGCAGGACTTCGTGCCGAAAGGCCATGTCTCGCGGTTTATGGTTGATCTGGTGCGGGAGAGCCTCGATCTCAGGGAGATCATGGGCAGCTATGTGAGCGGGCTTGGGCAGCCGCCGTTTGATCCGCGGATGATGGTGGCGCTGCTGCTGCATAGCTATGCGAGTGGGCTGTATTCGTCGCGTCGGATTGCCAAGGCCTGCCGGGAGCGGAACGATTTTGTGATGATCGTGGCGCTGGATGCGCCGGATTTTCGGACGATCAGCGACTTTCGCAAGCGACATTTGAAGGCGCTCGGCGCGCTATTCGTGCAGGTTCTGAAGTTGTGCGAGACGGCCGGGCTGGTCAAGCTCGGTCATGTCGCGCTGGATGGTACGAAGATCAAGGCGAACGCGTCGAAACACAAGGCGATGAGTTATGAGCGCATGAAGAAGCGCGAGGCGGAATTGAAGGCCGAGGTCGCTCGCATGCTGGCGGCCGCCGAGGCGGCGGATGCCTCGGAGGATGATACTTTCGGCAACAGCGACGAACTGCCGGACTGGACCGTCGACAAGCAGAAACGGCTGGCGAAGATCCAGCAAGCGATGGCGGCGCTGGAAGCGGACGCCAAACTGGCGGCGGAGGAAGAGCGCCGCATCGAGGCCGAAAAGGAACAGCAGCGCCAGGCCGAAGGCCGCAAGAAGCCGGGCAAACCGGCGGCGCTGCCATCGGAGGAACCCAATCCCAAGGCGCAACGCAACTTCACCGATCCGGAAAGCCGCATCATGAAGTCGAAGGATGGCTTCGTTCAGGCCTATAATGCCCAGGCGGCCGTCGATGCACATGCCCAGATCATTGTCGCGCAAGAACTGACCCAGCACGGCAGCGATCAGGGCCAGTTGGTGCCCCTGATCGAGGCCATCGAGAGCAATCTTGGCCGCAAGCCGCGGCAGGCCTCAGCGGATTCCGGCTACTGCAGCGAAGCCAATCTCGAAGCGCTCGACACACGCAGCATCGATGGCTATGTCGCGCCCGGACGCGCCAAGCACCCGACAGTAGCGAACGGAAAAGTCGGCGGCCCGCTGACACAGGCCATGCGAAAGAAGATCGACGATGGCGGCTTCGAAACACCCTACCGATTGCGAAAGCAAGTGGTGGAGCCGGTGTTCGGGCAGATCAAACAGGCAAGAGGCTTCCGCCAGTTCCTGTTGCGGGGCATCGAGAAAGTGCGCGCCGAGTGGACAATGATCTGCACCGTCCATAACCTCCTCAAGCTGTTCAACCTCGCAAACGCAGCCTGAGCCTGCTACTCTACAACAAATGCCCGTCACGAAAACATATCTGGACGGGCTCCTAGATAAGGACATTCAGGACCAACTTTCATATCGTCTCGCTCTTAACGGCTGCCTCTGGTTGGAAGACGATCCGTCAAAGCGGCTGCCGACATTCAAGGCGATCCGTGAAGCATATGCGGCTAGATCAAAATCCGTGCATGGGGTGGCCGCCCAATTGGATGATGACGATGTTGCTGCTAGGGGCCGTGAGCTTGCCGTACGTGCTGTACTCTTGGCATTAAAGAGAGATCGTCTGCCACAAAATTGGAATGCTTGGATACTTGAGCGGTTTCCTCCGCACATTCTCGGAAGCGAGTAGTCCATTCAACATCGTGCATAGACTTTCCGAAATTTGTGACCCGTGTAGGTCAACACGAGGTTTGTCGCCGAGCTACGGGCATGCAGCTAAATCTTTTCCGAAAAAGTAGCGTCGGCTCACCGAGCGCAACTGTTTGTTGACAAGCCCGACAGCATTTCGATCGAGCGTTTGATTCATGGCGGGCTTGGCTAGCGCGAGGGTCGGTTTGATTGGCACAAACTGGTACACAGGCCAGTCCGGCACAAGGAATTCACCGCTTGATGCGTGCACAACGCCCCATTCAGCGAAACGGTTCTCACGAAGATAGCGCATGACAAGCGCTCGAATCCGCAGACCGTTAAGAACGCGATTCGGAATTTGTAATCCTCTTGCGAAAGCATACCCCGTTTTCTCAAGCCGTTCCTCTTTCTCCTTTGACAATGCGACGCCGGGCAAAAGCCCATGCATTAGCAAGCCATCTCCCGGTTGTTCACGAATCTCTGATCGCGCCAACCAAAGCGCATAGAAAGAGCTAATGGTATGCGTCTGCTCGCGGTCGAAGCCTAACGCCTGATCGTCTATTATCGACTCGGCCAAGCGTTGAAAGCGGTCTTCAATTCTTTTCGTGAAGCCGGCTTCGGTGCCATGATCCCATGCTCTCCTTGTACAGAAGATAGGATCAGTTGGCTTTGCTCGTCGGGTTGAGCCAGCGCTTTGCGCATGCAGTTGAACCCTGCCATCGGGGCCCGCGAACCTTGCTATGCTCTTCGATGGAAACGTGTGCTGCTCAACAGAAAGTCTATAGGGATTCCCCTTCTGAGGCTTCTCAAACTTGGACATCACTGGTTCTCAAACGAAGGGGCCCCAGCAAACCATCTTCGGGAGATTGCGCAAGTAGCCTCACGGAATCTTGCCTTGGATGGCCGCAACCGCCGCGCTTCCCTGCTGAAGAACCTCGTTGATGAGGGTTTCAAAAGCAGCTGTCGTGTCGCAATGGCACCCGATGTAACCCGCTTTCACTAAATCGACTAAACCTGCTTCCCGCATGTACTGTCCATCTAGCGCTTCGTACGATATGCGAAGCCCACCGCCAGGGCCAACAGAGGGATGGGCTCTTATCTCTTCGAAGTGATCAATTGGCATCGTAATCGCGGGACTGTCGATTTTTCCTTCGCGCTTGACGAAGCGCATATAGAATGCTTCCGGATTAAGCCTGTAGCCAGCGTTCAAAGGGGAGCAGGCCTGCCTAAACAGGTCCATTCTCTTGATTTCTTTGTCTAGCTGCTTGTCAGGCTTGTAAATCCAGTCATCGTCCCTCGTGCGTTCGAGCATTTTGTATTGGACGAGCACGAGGTTTCGCATTTTCAGATTCAAATAGAGTAGGTCCACTCCGAAGAGGGCTTCGAGAGGCCGCTTGTTGGCCGTATAGACGCGAAGGCGATCTCCGCCACCCTCAAATTCGGCATATCCAGTCACATCGCTCTTGATAAGCCTCATTCCGGGAATGCTTCGAGCATCGTGTTCGACAATGTTATCCTCAAGGAGTCGAATTGCTCCCAAGCTTGTACCGAATTCATCAGGTATCACTGCTTGGGTTGGATTAGGCTTTGCATGCCCGAAGAACTTTAGCGCAAGCTCGACTGCATCCTGCTGAAGTGCAAAACCGTCTCTGAAGGTCTTTGGGCCCAACTGGCGGGCAAGAAATTTCAGCGCGTCTTGGTTTTCTTGTCATTCGGCCTGCAATATTGACCCCCTAAGCCGGGGGATCGGCGTCCAAAATTGACCCCCTACAGATTGATCTGTTGCGCTGCCTGCTTTGGAACGAAGCAGGTGGTGGGGGATGCTGATCGTGGAGACAATTGCCCGGATCCGGCGCGAGCACTTCATCAAGGGCAAGACGATCAAGGAGATCGCCCGTGACCTGAAGGTGTCGCGGAACACGGTCCGGAAGGTGCTGAGGTCGGGAGAGACCTCCTTCGAGTACGAGCGGCAGGTGCAGCCGCGGCCAAAGCTGGGACGATGGGCAGTAGAGCTTGACGGATTGCTGGCGGCGAACGCGGCCAAATCGGCTCGTGAACAGCTGACGTTGATCCGGATCTTCGAAGAGCTGCGCGGCCGCGGCTACGACGGCGGTTACGATGCCGTGCGGCGTTACGCCAGGCGGTGGAGCAAAGAACGCGGGCAATCGACCGCGGCGGCTTATGTCCCGCTGAGCTTTGCCCCAGGCGAAGCCTACCAGTTCGACTGGAGCCACGAGGTGGTCTTGCTGAGCGGGACCACGGTGATGGTGAAGGCCGCCCATGTCCGGCTCTGTCACAGCCGCATGCTGTTCGTGCGGGCCTATCCGCGGGAGACGCAGGAGATGGTGTTCGACGCCCACGACCGGGCGTTCGCTCTGTTCAAAGGCACCTGCACCCGCGGCATCTACGACAACATGAAGACCGCCGTAGAGACGATCTTCGTCGGTAAAGGGCGTCTCTACAATCGCCGCTTCCTGCAGATGTGCAGCCACTATCTGGTCGATCCGGTCGCCTGCACGCCGGCGTCGGGCTGGGAGAAGGGGCAGGTCGAGAACCAGGTCGGGCTGGTCCGGGAGCGCTTCTTCACGCCGCGGCTGCGGTTCAAAAACCTCGACGAGTTAAACGCCTGGCTGCTCGACAAATGCATCGCCTACGCCAAGGCTCATCGCCACCCGGAGCTGGTCGATCAGACGATCTGGGAAGTGTTCGAAGCCGAGCGTCCCAAGCTCGTTCCCTATGCCGGCCGCTTCGACGGCTTCCATGCGGTGACGGCATCGGTCTCGAAGACCTGCCTGGTGCGCTTCGACAACAACAAGTACTCGGTCGCAGCCAGCGCAGTCGGACGGCCGGTCGAAGTCCAGGCTTATGCCGACCGCATCGTGATCCGTCAGGATGGACGCATCGTTGCCGAGCACCCGCGATCCTTTGGCCGCGGCGAGACGACCTATGATCCCTGGCACTATGTGCCGGTGCTGGCTCGCAAACCCGGTGCCTTGCGCAACGGCGCTCCCTTCAAAGACTGGGTGCTGCCGGCCGCGATCGAGCGGATCCGGCGCAAGCTTGCCAGCACCGACGATGGCAATCGGCAGATGGTCGACATCCTCACCGCGGTGCTGACTGACGGTCTGTCCGCGGTGGAAGCGGCCTGTGCCGAAGCGCTCGGTCATGGCGTCCATTCCGCCGATGTCGTGCTCAACATCCTGGCCCGTCAACGTGAACCCGCCCCACCGGCCAACATCATGACGCCGGCCGCACTGACGCTCCGTCATGCACCGATCGCCGATTGTGCCCGCTACGACAACCTCCGGAGGACCATCTGATGGAACGAACCCAAATCTTCGACCTCATGGGCGAGCTCAAGCTCTACGGCATGAAGGCTGCCTTCGACGAGATCATGGCAACTGCCGTCAAGCGCCAGCACGAACCTCAGCGCATTGTCGGCGACCTGCTTAACGCCGAGATCAACGAGAAGCAGGCCCGCTCGATCAAATACCAGCTGACCATTGCCAAGCTGCCGCTTGCCAAGGACATCGCCGACTTCCAGTTCGACGGCACGCCGATCAATCAGACTCTCGTCAATGATCTCGCCAGCGGCGGCTTCATCGCCCAGCAACGCAATGTCGTGCTGGTTGGCGGCACCGGCACAGGCAAGACCCACCTGGCCATTGCCATCGCCAGAAGCTGCATCCGATCCGGTGCCCGCGGCCGCTTCTTCAACGTAGTCGACCTCGTCAATCGCCTCGAGACCGAGACCCGCAACGGACGGCAAGGACGGCTCGCCGAGCATCTGACCCGGATGGACTTCATCGTGCTGGATGAACTCGGCTATTTGCCCTTCGCCCAGTCCGGTGGCCAGCTCCTCTTCCACCTCGTCAGCCGGCTCTATGAGCGCGCCTCCGTCATCGTGACGACCAATCTCGCCTTCGGCGAATGGCCGAGCGTGTTCGGCGACGCCAAAATGACCACAGCGCTGCTCGACCGATTGACCCATCACTGCGACATTGTCGAGACCGGCAACGATAGCTGGCGGTTCAAGAGCCGAGACGACGATCACGCCACCCGCGCTCGTCTCGCCTCCGCTATCCCGGCCAGCTCCGACGAGACGAGCGCTACCAGCAAAGCCCGCCGCACGAAGGGGTCAAAATTGGACGCCGATGAGGGGTCAAATTTGCAGGCCGATTGACAGTTTTCTTCCTGATTCCACAGTGCGGTAACGAGCGCAGTACTGACTACTGGGGATAGGCGAGTAATCGTCGCGTGCTTACTTGTCAGCAAACCGAATGCCCTGCGAAGTGAATCTGGTTCGAGCAAATCGGCTAGACCGCTAACGCTGGACGGCCGCAACTTTATGGTAGAGGAGATTGCGATCCTTGAGTCGAGGGTAGTGACCCCTTGCTTAGACCGCAAAATGCCCGCATAGGCGCGATCTTCGTTGGGTAGGTCGGGAAACATCAAGACGATGCTTCGATTCTTTAGGCCCTCGAAATGACTGTGCGGTCTAGCAACCGTGAAGTCAGAGAGGCCTCGCCTAGCTGAGGAAAGATTGTGCCAATCACTCTTCGGTAGGTGAAGTATTGAAAGCCGGGCCTTCTTCGCCGATTGAAGTAGAATTTTCAGTAATTTGTCAGACAAGAACATTCCCCCAGATTGTGTGCGAGCTAACTCTACACAATAAGGTAGAATGCGTGATCATGTCCCGAGATTGCGTTGTATCCGGCAAGTGGCCCGAGCGGGACCGTTGGGCGCTCTGGGAAATGCTCGACGCCCTGTCCCTTCAGCAGGGAGCCGATCTGCGACGAATACCTTGCGGCGTTCTGGCGGAATTGCGTTGCCGTGTAAGCATCACGCAACAGCGAGGTAGCTATACGGTAGCTACGGCGGATCGGCATTTGGAGCTATTGGTGCTAAGCGCTTGATTTGATTGGCGCGCCCGGAACGATTCGAACGTCCGACCCTCAGATTCGTAGTCTGATGCTCTATCCAGCTGAGCTACGGGCGCATTTTCGCGGCAGGGCTTGAAGCCCAGACGGCTCCGAGAGGCCCGGAACGTCGCGAAAGAGCGCTCTAGCTACAGGCTCCCGGTCCGGTTGGCAAGGTCTGGAAACGCCAATTTCGGCGCGGTTTTGGCCCGCGCCTCCGGCATACCGGGACGCCGTTTACGCCCGTGCCCGCTCGCTGCGGACCGAGAGCAGTTCCACCGGACGATCCGGGATCGAGATCCGGAAGGTGGCGCCGATGGTGCCCTCGACCAGATGGATGTGGCCGCCATGGGCGCGGATCAGCTCGGCGGCAATCGCGAGGCCAAGCCCGCTGCCGCCGGGGCGGCCGGAGGTCTGGAACGCCTCGAACAGGTGCTCCCGCGCCTTGGCTGGCACGCCGGGGCCGGTGTCGGAGACCTCGATGATCGCAACCGTCCCCTCGCGGCGGCCGGTGATGCGGATCTGCTGGGCGCCGCCGTCGCTGGCGGTGCGGCTCTCCAGCGCCTGTGTCGCATTGCGCACCAGATTGAGCAGCACGCGGAACAGCTGGTCCGGATCGGCGTCGATGGTGAGCCCGCGCTCGATCGCGCTGATCCAGGTGATCGAGACATCGGTCGCAAGCCCGGCCGACTCGCGCACCTCGGCAACCGCCGGTTCGACCATGATGACGCGGCGGTCGGGTGCCGCCTCCTGCGCGCGGCCGTAGGACAAGGTCGACTGGCAGAACGCGATGGCGCGCTCGAGCGAGCGCAGCAATTTCGGCGCGAAGCGCTGCACCCGCGGATCGGGCACGCTGGCAAGCTGGTCCGACAGCAGCTGTGACGACGCCAAGAGGTTGCGCAGATCGTGATTGATCTTGGAGACGGCGAGCCCGAGCGCGGCGAGCCGGCTCTTCTGATGCAGCATCGAGACGAGGTCGCGCTGCATGTCCGACAGCTCACGCTCCGCAACGCCGATCTCGTCGCCGCGCTGGCTTGGCACGATGATTCGCGCCGCACTCTCCGGATTCTCGTGGAAGCCGACCAGGCTCGCGGTCAGCCGCCGCATCGGGCGGACGAACAGATAATGCAGCGCCAGATAGACCAGGCCGGCGGTGAGGCCGGCAATCAGGAGGGCGACGACCAGCACGTTGCGCGAGAAGCGGTACATCGCCTGCCGCAGCGGCTTCTCGTCGATCACCACCTCGATGAACTGCGCCTGGCCCGGCGCGGCGCCGACCACGCGGATGGTCTGGTCGCCGTGTTCCAGCATGATCTCGAAGGCATCGACGATCGCCGACCACACCGTCATGGTCCGCATGTCGACGTCATGGTCGATCGCGGCCGGCAAATCGGCGCTGGCCAGCAGGCGGCGCTGCTGCCCGAGCTTGATGGCGACGGCGCGGGCACCGATGCTGGTCAGGATCTGCCGCGCCAGCGAATCCGGCACAAGGCCGGAGGGGGCGGCGTCCAGCACCAGCGCCGCGGTATTGGCGGCAGCCAGGCGGTCATTGAGCCGGTTCATCCGGAAGTTGGCGATCGCCGGCACGTAGATCAGGAGCCCGGCGATCATCACCAGGGGGATCGTCAGCAGCAACAGCTTGCCCGACAGCCCGAGCCGCCGAAGGGACGGCTTGGGCCGCTGCTTCTGCGCGGGCGCCTGATCGTCAGTTAGAGCCACAAGATAAGGCCTTGCTTGGCTTAGGGGTCGGAAGATGCCGCCCGGCCCCCAAGCCGGTCAAATTACGGATCGCTAATGTCGGCGGTTCCTAGAGCATTTTCGGTTCTGATTGAATCAGAACCGAAGCTCTAGCTTCTTGTTTTGACGCGTTTTCTTCACGCGAACCGGTGCCCAGTTCGCTCGAAAACGCTCTAGAGCGCCCGATAGCGCCCTTCACCGTCAAAAACCCCGCGAAAACAGATATATTCGCCCTAATTGCGACGTTTCGAAGAAGCCCGTTTGCGACGCCCTGTGACATTGACGAAAACAAGACGCTCCCTTATAAGCCGCGCCAACTGTCCGCGATGGCCCGGTTCTTGACCCGGGGGCGGCTCGTTCGGGGCCGTAAACGGCGCGTTTGAGCCCGCCAGCATCACCGGACTTCATCTCAATACAACGGCAAATTGCCCGGTCAGCGGAGAATTACCCGTGAAGCGGACTTATCAACCCAGCAAACTGGTGCGCAAGCGCCGTCACGGCTTCCGCGCCCGTCTCGCCACGGCCGGCGGCCGCAAGGTCCTCGCTGCGCGCCGCGCGCGTGGCCGCAAGCGTCTGAGCGCCTGAGCCCGGACGTCTCCACTCCGGAGATACCCATTATGGATCGGCTGAGGCAGCGGGCGGATTTCCTCGCCGTTGCCAATGGCGCGCGGGCGAATACCGCAGCTTTTGTGCTGCAGGGCCGCCGCCGCGACGATCAGGGCCCGATCCGCGTCGGCTATACCGTCACCAAAAAGAATGGCACCGCGACCGAGCGCAACCGCATCCGCCGCCGGCTTCGCGAAGTGATTAGACGGGTCGATGCCATATACATGCGGCCGCACCATGATTATGTGCTAGTCGGCCGTCGTGACGCGCTGACCCGCGACCTTGCGACCATGCTTGACGACCTGCGGTCGGCGCTGCGCCGCCTCGACCGGCCTGCGCCAAAGGCGGGTAACACAAGCGCGCCCAATCCGAACGGAATGACGAGACCATAAGAGATGTCCGACAACCGCAACACGATCCTTGCCGTCATTCTGTCCGGCTTCGTCCTGATCGCCTGGCAATATTTCTACAATGTGCCGCAGATGGAGAAGCAGCGCGAGGTCCAGCGGCAGGCCGAGGTGCAGAAGCCAGCGGCGCAGCCGGCGACTCCGGGTGCCACTCCTGGCGCCGCTCCGGGGACTTCTGCGTCGCCGGCGCCGGGCGCGCCTGCCGCCGACGCCCCGGTGGCGAGCCGCGAGACGGTGCTCGCTTCCGGCCCGCGCATCAAGATCGACACGCCGCGCGTCACCGGCAGCATCGCGTTGAAGGGCGCCCGGATCGACGACCTGGCGCTGGTCCAGTTCCGCGAGACGGTCGACCCCAAATCGCCGGCTGTCGTGCTGCTGTCGCCGTCGGGCACGGCCGAGCCTTACTACGCCGAGTTCCTGTGGCTGACCGCCAACGGCTCGTCGGTGAAGACCCCGAACGGCGAAACCGTCTGGCAGCAGGAAGGCTCGAACAGCCTGTCGCCGACGAGCCCGGTGACGCTGAAATACGATAACGGCCAGGGGCTGATCTTCCGCCGCACCATCGCGATCGACGAGCGCTACCTCTTCACCATCAAGGACGAGGTCAACAATCTCGGCAGTGCGCCGGTCACGCTGTATCCGTTTGGGTTGATCTCGCGCGGCGGCAAGCCGCCGGTCTCCGGCTACGCGATCCTACACGAAGGCCCGATCGGCTATCTCGGCGAACACGGTCTGCAGGAATACACCTACAAGAATCTCGACGAGAGCAAGACCTCGACCGGCGGAAACTCGCGCGGCGTCGTGTTCTCGAAGGTCACCAACGGCTGGCTCGGCATCACCGACAAATACTGGGCCACGGCGCTGCTGCCCGAGACCGACGCAACGCTCGAAACCGCAAGGTTCACCACGGGCGACAAGCGCTACCAGGCCGACTACATGCTCGGCGGGCAAACCATCCCGATCGGCGGCACCGCCGTCGCCAGTGGGCGGTTGTTCGCCGGCGCAAAGGAGGCCGCTGTCGTCGGCCTCAACTTCCCGCTGGTCGGCTTCGGCGGCTACAACAAGCAGCTCGGCCTCAACCATTTCGATCTGCTGATCGACTGGGGCCACTTCTACTTCATCACCAAGCCGATGTTCCTGGCGCTCGACTGGTTCTATCGCCTGGTCGGCAATTTCGGCATCGCGATCCTGCTGGTGACGGTGATCGTGAAGCTGCTGTTCTTCCCGCTCGCCAACAAGTCCTACGCCTCGATGGCGAAGATGAAGTCGGTGCAGCCGCAGCTGGCCGCGCTCAAGGAACGCTATCCTGACGACCGCGTGAAGCAGCAGCAGGAGATGATGGAGATCTACAAGAAGGAGAAGATCAATCCGATCGCCGGCTGTCTTCCCGTCGTTGTCCAGATCCCGGTGTTCTTCTCGCTCTACAAGGTGCTGTTCATCACCATCGAAATGCGGCACGCGCCGTTCTTCGGCTGGATCAAGGACCTCTCGGCGCCCGATCCGACCAACCTGTTCACGCTGTTCGGGCTGATTCCGTTCGATCCGATCGCGCTGCTCGGACCGCATATCGGAGCCTATCTGGTGATGGGCATCTGGCCGATCATCATGGGCATCACGATGTGGGTCCAGATGAAGCTCAACCCGGCGCCGCCGGATCCGACCCAGAAAATGATCTTCGACTGGATGCCGCTGATCTTCACCTTCATGCTGGCGGGCTTCCCGGCGGGTCTCGTGATCTACTGGGCCTGGAACAACCTGCTGTCGGTGCTGCAGCAGAGCTTCATCATGCGCAAGAACGGCGTAAAAGTAGAGTTGTTCGACAATCTCAAATCCACGTTTCAAAAAAAAAGCGTGACGACTGAGACCAAGAAAGCGACGTAGCTTCCGGCAACAACGCTTCATCGCCACGTCATGCCCGGCCTCGTGCCGGGCATCGACGTATTGGAGGGCGGCAGGACGTTGACCTGGATGGCCGGGTCGTCTTACGCCAAAGACACGCCTTGGGCCTTTGCCTGGCCACCACGAGATGGGATCCTTCGCATGAGCACCGAACCCGATGCGGAGCTGATCGAGCAGGGACGAAAGCTGTTCGCCGGCGACTGGCGATTCATCTGGGCCTCACCCTCGATCGAGACGCTGCCGCCGATGGCCGGCCTCGAGGTCGCCTTTGCCGGCCGCTCCAATGTCGGCAAATCGAGCCTGATCAACGCGCTGACCGGCCGCAATGCGCTAGCTCGCACCTCGCACACGCCGGGCCGCACCCAGGAACTGATCTTCTTCGAGGGCCCGGAAAACGCGGACTTTCGTCTCGTCGACATGCCCGGTTACGGCTACGCCTCGGCGCCGAAGACCAAGGTGGCGTCATGGACGGCGCTGATTCACAAGTTCCTGCTCGGGCGCGCGACGCTGGCGCGGGTCTATGTGCTGATCGACGCGCGCCACGGCATCAAGTTCGTCGATCTCGACGTGCTGAAGACGCTGGATAAGTCCGCGGTCAGCTATCAGGTCGTGCTGACCAAGGCCGACCAGGTCAAGGCAGGCGAACTGAAGACCGTGATCGCCGACACGTCAGCGACGCTGGCAAAGCATCCCGCCGCGTTCCCCGAACTGCTGGTGACCTCGTCGCGGACCGGCGACGGCATGCCGGAGTTACGCGCCGCGATGGTGCGCCTGATCGAGGAACGGCGGCGATGAACGGCCTATCCCGCCTTCTGATCTGCGTTGCCGCCGTCATGGGCGCCTGCGGCGTGATGCTGGCGGCGGGCGCAGCCCATTTGCCTGATGCTACGCGGCTGGCGGCGGCGTCCTCGATGCTGCTATTCCATGCACCCGCCGCCATCGCGACCATTGCCGTTGCGGACCGCGCGGTCATCCATGCGAAGTTCGGAATTGCGGCAGCGGCCGGTTTCGTCATCGCGGCGTCGTTGTTCGCCGGCGACCTCGTGCTGCGCCAATATGCCGGCCATGGATTGTTTCCAATGGCTGCCCCGACAGGCGGAACGCTGCTGATCCTGAGCTGGCTGGCGCTGGCGGTCGCTGCGATGTGGCCGAAGCGTTGATCACTGCCTTCCTTCTCCCCTTGTGGGAGAAGGTGGCGCGGATGCAATCCGCGCCGGATGAGGGGTCTCTATCCGCGGAGACAGACCCCTCACCCGTCTCAATCGCGCGTTGCGCGATTGATCCACCCTCTCGCACAGGGGGAGAGGGTTTGAAGACCACTTTGCGCCCCGCCCGCCAATCAGATAGAACCCTGCGCGCCCCTCCGCTGACGACGAGACCAGTCCCATGACCGACCAGCACATCAGCCCGCTCGATCAGGCCCGCATCCTGTCCGAGGCGCTGCCGCACATGCAGGAATATGACGAGGAAACCATCGTCATCAAGTATGGCGGCCATGCCATGGGCGCCGAGGACACCGCCAAGGCGTTCGCGCGCGACATCGTGCTGCTGGAGCAGACCGCGATCAATCCGGTGGTCGTGCATGGCGGTGGGCCGCAGATCGCGACCATGCTGAAGCGCCTCGGCATCCAGTCGGAATTCGCCGCCGGCCTGCGCATCACCGACGCCGCGACCATCGAGATCGTCGAGATGGTGCTGGCTGGCTCGGTCAACAAGCAGATCGTCGGTTACATCAATGAGGCCGGCGGCAAGGCCGTGGGCCTCTCCGGCAAGGACGGCAACATGGTGAAGGCGTCGAAGACGACGCGCACCATGGTCGATCCGGATTCCAACATCGAGAAGGCGGTCGATCTCGGCTTCGTCGGCGACCCCGAAAAGGTCGACCTCACGCTGCTCAATCAGCTGATCGGCTATGAGCTGATCCCGGTGCTGGCGCCGCTGGCGACCTCGCAGGACGGTCAGACGCTGAACATCAACGCCGACACCTTTGCCGGCGCGATCGCGGGCGCGCTGAAGGCCAAGCGCCTGCTGCTGCTGACCGACGTGCCCGGCGTGCTCGACAAGTCCAAGAAACTGATCCCGGACCTCTCGATCAAGGAAGCCCGCAAGCTGATCGCCGACGGCACGATCTCCGGCGGCATGATCCCGAAGGTCGAGACCTGCATCTATGCGCTCGAACAGGGCGTGCAGGGCGTCGTGATCATCGACGGCAAGACGCAGCACGCGGTGCTGCTCGAGCTCTTCACCAACCAGGGCACCGGCACGCTGATCCATAAGTAATGGCAGACGCGGCAGCGCGACCAGAGCGTTTTCGAGCGAAGTGGATACCGGTTCGCGTCAAGAAAACGCGTCAAGGCAAAGATCCAGAGCCCCGCTCCGATTCCATCGGAACGGAAAAGGCTCTGAAGGCCGTCATCGCGGGACTTGTGGCGAGGATGCCTCGCCGGTCGCCGGCGACGCGGCTCGCGATGTCGCTGCCGGCCGCGCTGGTATCAATCCTGTTCTCGGCGGCGCCGGCGCATGCCGACCTCAAGCTCTGCAACCGCATGAGCTATGTGATCGAGGCCGCGATCGGCATCGACGACAAGGCGGCGACAGCGACACGCGGCTGGTTCCGCATCGATCCCGCCACCTGCCGGGTGGTGGTGCAGGGCACGCTGACCGCCGACCGCGTGCTGCTCAATGCGCGCGCGCTCGGCGTCTACGGCGCCTCGCCGATCCCGCAGAACGGCACCGACACGCTCTGCGTCGCGCAGGACAATTTCGTGATCGCCGCCGCACGCCAATGCCGCTCCGGCCAGACGCCGGCGCAATTTACCCAGATCACGCCGACGCAGACCGATGACGGCAATCTCGTCGCCTATCTCGCCGAGGACAGCGAATATGACGACGAGCAGGCGCGGCTCGCCGGCATCCAGCGCCTGCTGGTGATCGCGGGCTACGACGCGGCGCCGATCGATGGCGTCGACGGGCCGAAGACCCAGAGCGCGCTGTCGGCGTTCCTGAGGAGTCGCGGGCTCGCCAGCGACATCGTGCAGTCGCCGAACTTCTTCGCCACCATGATCGATGCCGTGCAGAAGCCGTCGGCGTCGGGGCTGACCTGGTGCAACGACACCCAGTACAAGGTGATGGCCGCAGTTGCGACCGATGACGGCAAGGTGGTGACCAGCCGCGGCTGGTATCGGATCGACCCCGGCAAGTGCCTGCATCCCGACGTCACGGGCATGCCGAAGCAGATCTACTCGTTCGCCGAAGCGGTCGACAGCGACAACCGCGCCATCCGCATCAAGGACAAGCCGCTGAACTGGGGCGGCGCGGTGCAGCTCTGCACCCGCGAGAGCAAATTCGAGATCAACGAGCAGGGCGACTGCACCACCCGCGGCCTCGCCGCGCTTGTCTTCACCACCGTCGACATGACCAGCGGCGGCAAGACGCTGCGCTTTGCGATGCCGTGATGCGCGGGACGAGAGATTGAGCAAACCATGAAAACTCCCCGCAGCTTCGGCCATGTCGAGACCTGGGTGTTCGACCTCGACAACACGCTGTACCCGCATCACGTCAATCTGTGGCAGCAGGTCGATGCGCGGATCGGCGAATTCGTCAGCAACTGGCTGAAGGTGACGCCAGAGGACGCGCGGCGGATCCAGAAGGACTATTATCTGCGCTACGGCACCACGATGCGCGGCATGATGACCGAGCACGGCGTGCAGGCCGACGACTACCTCGCCTATGTGCACAAGATCGATCATTCCCCGCTGCAGCCCAATCCGGCGATGGGGGCTGCGATCGCCAAACTGCCCGGGCGCAAGCTGATCCTGACCAACGGCTCGGTCGACCATGTCGATGCGGTGCTGGACCGGCTCGGCATCACCAACCATTTCGACGGTGTGTTCGACATCATCGCCGCCGATCTCGAGCCGAAACCGGCGCCGCAGACCTATCAGAAGTTCCTCAGGCTACACGACGTCGATCCAGTAAAAGCTGCGATGTTCGAGGACCTCGCGCGCAATTTGGTGGTGCCGCATGAGCTCGGCATGACCACCGTGTTGGTGGTGCCCGACGGCAGCCAGGAGGTGGTGCGCGAGACCTGGGAGCTCGAAGGCCGCGACGCCGCGCATGTCGACCATGTCACGGATGATTTGACCGGGTTCTTGCAGCGGCTGAACGGAAAGCCCTGATCTCTCCACACGTCGTCCCGGCGAAGGCCGGGACCCATTACCATCAGTCTCTGTATGGCTACGCGCTGTGGCCCCATCGTGCTGCACCGCTGGCATTCGTGGTAATGGGTCCCGGCTTGCGCCGGGACGACGTTGAGTTTGCCTTGACTCTCCTGCCCCAAATTCCGAAAAAGCCCTGCAAAACTCCCGTCATGATCCCCGATACGCCCAAGGATTGTCCCGATGTCGCTGGCCGCCCTCGAAACCACCGTCAACGCCGCGTTCGACGCCCGCGAAGGCATTTCGACCTCGACCAAGGGCGAGGTCCGCGAGGCCGTCGATCACGCGCTGGAACTGCTCGACAAGGGCGAGACTCGCGTTGCCGAGCGCGAGGCCGGCGGCAAGTGGAAGGTCAATCAGTGGCTGAAGAAGGCGGTGCTGCTCTCGTTCCGCCTCAACGACATGGGCCAGATCGCGGGCGGCCCGGGCAAGGCCTCGTGGTGGGACAAGGTGCCCTCGAAGTTCGAGGGCTGGGGCGAGAACCGCTTCCGCGACGCCGGCTTCCGCGCCGTGCCGGGTGCGATCGTGCGCCGCTCGGCCTTCATCGCCCGCAACGTCGTGCTGATGCCCTCCTTCGTCAATCTCGGCGCCTATGTCGATGAAGCCACCATGATCGACACCTGGTCGACGGTCGGCTCCTGCGCCCAGATCGGCAAGCGCGTGCACATCTCCGGCGGCGTCGGCATCGGCGGCGTGCTCGAGCCGCTGCAGGCCGAGCCCGTGATCGTCGAGGACGACTGCTTCATCGGCGCGCGCAGCGAGGTCGCCGAGGGCGTGATCGTGCGCAAGGGCGCGGTGCTCGCGATGGGCGTGTTCCTGGGCGCCTCCACCAAGATCGTCGACCGCGAGACCGGCGAGATCTTCGTCGGCGAGGTCCCGGAATATGCCGTCGTGGTGCCCGGCACCATGCCGGCCAAGCCGCTGAAGAACGGCCAGCCCGGCCCCGCGGTCGCCTGCGCCGTGATCGTCAAGCGCGTCGACGAGCGCACCCGCGCCAAGACCAGCATCAACGAGCTGCTGCGGGACTGAGAAGCGCTGCGCTAAATTCCTCATCCCGTCACCCTGAGGAGCGCGAAGCGCGTCTCGAAGGGCGACGGCCCGGCTCTCGGCCGTTCACCCTTCGAGGCTCGCTCCGCTCGCACCTCAGGATGACGGGTCCAACGGAGGATCGAACCAATTTCCATCCGACGTCGACAAAACTCCGGGCCGCGATAAATTGCCGCCGCCCGGAGTTTTTTCATGGACTGGGCCAATTACCTGTTCGGCTTCAAGGGCCGCGTCAACCGGGCCAAATTCTGGCTCGCGGGGCTGATCATCGTCTGCTGGATGATGTTCTTCGCCCTGCTGGTGGTCTCGGCCGGCCTTGGCGGCAAGGATGGGTTTGGCTTCAATGTCGACGACATCTTCCGGGCGTTCGACCCGGACAGCTACAAGTCGCTGACCTCTGCCGGATTGCCGGCGCTGCTGGTCAAGGCCAGCGGCACGGCGCTGTTCGTCTGGGTCTATATCGCGGTCTCGATCAAGCGCCTGCACGACCGCGACAAGAGCGGCTGGTGGATGATTCCGTTCTTTGCGATCCCCGGTCTCATGAGTCAATTCTCGGGCCGGCTTCCCGGCGAGTCTTATTTGATGATGGCCGCGGGCCTGATCGTCTTCGTGCTCTATATCTGGGGCTTCATCGAGCTCGCCTTCCTGCGGGGCACGTCATACCCAAATCGATACGGTCCCAATCCGCTGGGAAAAACCCATGAGAGGCGAGGAGGCGACCGCGGCAGTGGGGCGCGCTCCGGGCGGGGCTGGGATCAGCAGAGCGAGCTCGATATCGTGCCTCACAAAGCTGGTCCACCCGCGGTGTGACGTGTTAAGCGAGACGCATGAATGATGCCGTCTCGATCACCCGCGATCTCGTTCGCTGCCCCTCCGTCACCCCGGCCGACGCCGGCGCGCTCGGCGTTCTCGAAAGCCTGCTGAAGGCGGCAGGCTTCGACGTCCATCGCGTGACGTTCTCCGAGCCCGGCACCGCCGATGTCGACAATCTCTACGCCCGCATCGGCAGCTCGGCGCCGCATATCACTTTTGCCGGGCACACCGACGTGGTGCCGCCCGGCGATGAAGCGGCATGGACGATCGGCGCATTCTCCGGCGAGGTGAAGGACGGCTATCTCTACGGCCGCGGCGCCGTCGACATGAAGGGCGGCATCGCCTGCAGCGTCGCCGCGGTGCTGCAATATCTGCAGGACCATGGCGGCAAGCCACAAGACAACGGCAACGGCTCGATCTCCTTCCTGATCACCGGCGACGAGGAAGACGTCTCGATCAACGGCACCGTCAAGCTGTTGAAGTGGTGTGCCGAGCGCGGCGAAAAATTCGATCATTGCGTGCTCGGCGAACCCTCCAATGTCGAGGTGCTCGGCGACATGATCAAGATCGGCCGGCGCGGCTCACAGTCAGGCACGCTGGTGGTCGATGGCGTGCAGGGCCACGTCGCCTATCCGCACCGCGCCTCGAATCCGGTGCCGGATATCTCGCGGCTGATCGTGGCGCTGAGCGACGAGCCGCTCGATCACGGCAGCGCGCAATTCCAGGCCAGCAACCTCGAATTCACCACGGTCGATGTCGGCAACACCGCCGGCAATGTGATCCCCGGCCAGGCACGGGCGAAATTCAACATCCGCTTTAATGACAACCACACCCAGGAGAGCCTGCGGCAGCTGGTCGATGAACGGCTGGCAAAAGCCTGCGGCAATCGCATCCGCGCCCACATCGACTGGATGCCGTCGAACTCGAACGTGTTCCTCACCAAGCCGGGGCCGTTCACCGACCTCGCCGTCGCTGCGATCGAGGAGGTCACCGGCCGCAAGCCGGAGCTCTCCACCTCGGGTGGGACCTCGGATGCACGCTTCATCTCCAGCTATTGCCCGGTGATCGAATTCGGCCTGGTCGGCCAGACCATGCATCAGATCGACGAGCGCACGCCGGTGGCCGATCTGGAGAAGCTGACGCGGATATATCGGGGCGTGTTGGACAGGTATTTTGCGTGATCCGGCCGCTCGGCTGGACAAAAAACATCGAAAACAACCCCATGCACAGTAGGGATTGGGGCCACTAGTACCCAGAATCAGAGCTGAGTGATACGGCGGCCTTTGAAACGGCGTTGACGGACCTTTTTCTTGGTCCAGACGAAGGGCTCGGCTCTGTCGTTGTATGCGTTGACGTAGGCATCGATGTGCTCCTGAAGCTGCGTGAGGCTTGTGAAGGAGGTGCCGCTGAGCGACTGCCCCTGCAAGATCGAAAACCATACCTCGACCTGATTGAGCCAAGACGCACTTGTCGGCGTGAAATGAAATTGCACGTTGGGGTGGGCCTTGAGCCAATGCTCGTTCTTCTTGTGGGTGTTGAGGTTGTCGAGGATGACGTGAAGCTTCCGGTTCGGAAAAGCCGCGGTGACGCTGTTCATGAAGTCGAGAAACTCGACGCGGCGTCGGCGTTTTGAATGCGCCGCGATGATCTTTCCGGTGGCGACTTCGAGCGCCGCAAACAATGTTGTGGTGCCATGCCGCTTGTAATCGTGGCTCTGGCCGGTCAAGGCGCGGCCATTGGGCAACTTCAGATAACCCTGCGCTCGCTCCAAAGCCTGGATCGAGGGCTTCTCGTCCACGCACAGCACAATGGCCTTCGCGGGCGGGGCGACATAGAGGCCGACAACATCGGCGGCTTTGGCCGTAAAGTTCGGGTCGTTGCTCTCACACCAGGACTTACGAGCCGCGAGGTCAATCTTGTGGCTGCGCAGGAACCGCCAGACATATTGGACGTCAACATCGCCCAGCGCCCCGGCCAGCAGGGGCCCGGTCCAGCGTGCGAACCCGTCCGGCGGCGGCTTGTCCAGCAGCTTCAGAATCCGCTTGTCGGTGGCCTTCGTATAGATTGGCTGCTTGCCCGGTCGCGGCTTGTCTTGCAGCCCTTCAAGGCCTTGGTCGGCATAGCGATGCCGCCAAAGGCTGACAATCCGCGGCTGGACCCCAACTTCCTTGGCGATCGACCGAGTGCTGCGTCCATCCGCCGCCAACAGAACTATCCGCGCCCGCTTCAAATCGCGCTGCAACGTCACCGGGGAGCGGCAACACGCCTCAAGCACCTTGCGATCTTTCCTCGAAAGGTGGACTTCTCTTGCTTCGGGTATCATCCCGACCTTGAATCACGACTCACGCTTTAAGAACAGTAGGTACTAGGAGCCCGTCCAGATATGTTTTCGTGACGGGCATTTGTTGTAGAGTAGCAGGCTCAGGCTGCGTTTGCGAGGTTGAACAGCTTGAGGAGGTTATGGACGGTGCAGATCATTGTCCACTCGGCGCGCACTTTCTCGATGCCCCGCAACAGGAACTGGCGGAAGCCTCTTGCCTGTTTGATCTGCCCGAACACCGGCTCCACCACTTGCTTTCGCAATCGGTAGGGTGTTTCGAAGCCGCCATCGTCGATCTTCTTTCGCATGGCCTGTGTCAGCGGGCCGCCGACTTTTCCGTTCGCTACTGTCGGGTGCTTGGCGCGACCGGGCGCGACATAGCCATCGATGCTGCGTGTGTCGAGCGCTTCGAGATTGGCTTCGCTGCAGTAGCCGGAATCCGCTGAGGCCTGCCGCGGCTTGCGGCCAAGATTGCTCTCGATGGCCTCGATCAGGGGCACCAACTGGCCCTGATCGCTGCCGTGCTGGGTCAGTTCTTGCGCGACAATGATCTGGGCATGTGCATCGACGGCCGCCTGGGCATTATAGGCCTGAACGAAGCCATCCTTCGACTTCATGATGCGGCTTTCCGGATCGGTGAAGTTGCGTTGCGCCTTGGGATTGGGTTCCTCCGATGGCAGCGCCGCCGGTTTGCCCGGCTTCTTGCGGCCTTCGGCCTGGCGCTGCTGTTCCTTTTCGGCCTCGATGCGGCGCTCTTCCTCCGCCGCCAGTTTGGCGTCCGCTTCCAGCGCCGCCATCGCTTGCTGGATCTTCGCCAGCCGTTTCTGCTTGTCGACGGTCCAGTCCGGCAGTTCGTCGCTGTTGCCGAAAGTCTTATCCTCCGAGGCATCCGCCGCCTCGGCGGCCGCCAGCATGCGAGCGACCTCGGCCTTCAATTCCGCCTCGCGCTTCTTCATGCGCTCATAACTCATCGCCTTGTGTTTCGACGCGTTCGCCTTGATCTTCGTACCATCCAGCGCGACATGACCGAGCTTGACCAGCCCGGCCGTCTCGCACAACTTCAGAACCTGCACGAATAGCGCGCCGAGCGCCTTCAAATGTCGCTTGCGAAAGTCGCTGATCGTCCGAAAATCCGGCGCATCCAGCGCCACGATCATCACAAAATCGTTCCGCTCCCGGCAGGCCTTGGCAATCCGACGCGACGAATACAGCCCACTCGCATAGCTATGCAGCAGCAGCGCCACCATCATCCGCGGATCAAACGGCGGCTGCCCAAGCCCGCTCACATAGCTGCCCATGATCTCCCTGAGATCGAGGCTCTCCCGCACCAGATCAACCATAAACCGCGAGACATGGCCTTTCGGCACGAAGTCCTGCACATTCGGCGGCAGAAGCAGCGTCTGATCGATGTTCCAAGGCCGAAAATACTTGCTCATCGCCCAATGTTGAATCAGACCCGACCAGATTTGAACAGCGACTATCCAGACAAGCTCCTAGTATTTCGGCTACGCTCACAGCCGTAGGATGGGTGGAGCGCAGCGATACCCATCGCATTCGTGGCGAGATGATGGGTATCGCTTCGCTCCACCCATCCTACGAGATCATTGGCTACCGCCTAATAATCCACCCGCATCAGATAGAGCCCGTCCGGTGGCGCGACCGGGCCGCAGGCGGCGCGGTCGCGGGCGGCGAGCGCGGCAAAGAGATCGTCCGCGCTCCAGCGGCCCTCGCCGACCCAGACCAGCGAGCCCACCATCGAGCGCACCTGGCTGTGCAGGAACGAGCGCGCCGACGTGAGGATCGAAACCGCGTCGCCTTCCCTGACCACGTCGAGTTGATCGAGTGTCTTCTCCGGCGACTTGGCCTGGCACTCGGTGTCGCGGAAGGTGGTGAAATCGTGCTTGCCGAGCAGTCGCTGCGCAGCCTCGTGCATCGCTGCCGCATCGAGCGCGCGCGGCACGCGCCAGACGCGGCTGATGTCGAGCGCGAGGTTCGCACGCGTGTTGGTGATACGATAGAGGTAGTGCCGCCTGGTCGCGGAGAAGCGCGCCTCGAAATCGTCTGATACGATATCCGCCGCCAACACGCCGATCGGATTGGGCCGCAGATGCGCGTTCAGCCCGTCGCGAAAACGGCCGGGCGGAAAATGCTTGGCGATGTCGCAATGCGCGACCTGGCCGCGCGCGTGCACGCCGGCGTCGGTACGGCCGGCGCCATGGACGCGCACGTCCTCGCCGCAGATCGCTTTCACCGCCGTCTCCAGCGCACCCTGCACGGTCGGCGCGGTGTCCTGGATCTGCCAGCCGGAGAACGGCGTGCCGTCATATTCGATGGTGAGCTTGTAGCGGGGCATCAGGCGAGCCGCGCAGGCGGCTTCAGCGGCGTGCCGCGCAGAAAATCTGCCGCCTTCATAGGCGCCTTGCCGGCGCGTTGCAGTTCGAGAATCCGGATCGCGCCGTCGCCACAGGCGATCGCAAATTTGTCGTCGAGCACATCGCCCGGCTCGCCCGAGCCCTTGGCGAATTCGCAACGCAGGATTTTCAGCCGCACCGGCTCGCCTTCGCCTGATAGCTCGCACCAGGCACCGGGGAATGGCGAGAGCCCGTGAATGTGCCGCAGCACCGCGTGCGCCGGCTGCGCCCAGTCGATCCGCGCCTCGGCCTTCTCGATCTTGGCGGCGTAGGTGACGCCGTCCTCGCTCTGCTTCGTAAGCTGCAAGCCGCCACGCTGCAGCGCGCCCATTGCGCGCACCATCAGATCGGCACCGAGCGGCGCCAGCGCGTCGTGCAGATCAGATGCCGTCATGCTGTCCGAGATCGGCAGCCGCTCGGCCATCGCGACATCGCCGGTGTCGAGACCGACATCCATCTTCATCACCATCACGCCGCTCTCGGCGTCGCCTGCCATGATGGCGCGGTTGATCGGCGCGGCGCCGCGCCAGCGCGGCAGCAGCGAGGCGTGCAGGTTGAAACAGCCGAGCTTCGGCGCATCGAGAATCGCCTGCGGCAGGATCATGCCATAGGCGACGACGACGGCGGCATCCGCGTCATGCGCGCGGAATTCCTCGAGCGCCTCCGGCGTCTTCAGCGTTTTCGGCGTCAGCACGGGAATGCCGAGGCGGCGCGCTTCTTGCTCGACCGGCGTCGGCTGCAACTGCAGGCCGCGTCGTCCGCCCGGCTTCGGCGCACGGGTGTAGACGGCGGTGACCTCATGGCCATGGGCCACGAGTTCCAGCAGCGTCGGCACCGCGAAATCGGGCGTGCCCATGAAGATCAGGCGGAGCGGCATCAACAGCACTCGCTGCGTTCCCTCCCCCCTTGTGGGGGAGGGTTAGGGAGGGGGGTAGCCGCAACGGCGGTGCTTGCGGCTACCCCCCTCTCCGGCTCTCCCCCACAAGGGGGGAGAGGGCGCATCGCACAAGCGGAAACGCTGTTCACGCTACACTCACTCCGCCGCGCGCTTGGCGGCCTTCTCGAATTTCTTGAAGACGCGGTCGCGCTTCAGCTTCGACAGATAGTCCACGAACAGCACGCCGTTGAGGTGGTCGATCTCGTGCTGGATGCAGGTGGCGTAGAGCCCCTCGGCATCCTCTTCATGCACCTTGCCGTCGAGGTCGGTGAAGCGCAGGCGCACCCGCGCCGAACGCTCGACCTCCTCGTAATATTCGGGGATCGACAGGCAGCCCTCTTCGTAGACCGACAGCTCTTCCGAATGCGAAATGATCTCCGGATTGATGAACACCCGCGGCTGCGGCGTGGTCTCGCCGTTCTCGTCGCGCTTGGCGAGGTCCATGGTGATCAGCCGCAGCGGCTGCGCGACCTGGATTGCCGCGAGCCCGATGCCGGGCGCGTCATACATGGTCTCGAGCATGTCGTCGGCGAGCTTGCGGATCTCCGGCGTCACCTTCTCGATCGCCTTCGACACCAGCCGCAACTGCTTGTCCGGCAGAATGATGATTTCTCTGATAGCCATGGCCGCGATTTAAGCTGCGGGCATGATGCGGTCAATGCGTTCAGGAACCCCTTAAGGCGGCCTTAACCACGTTTCTTTACACAGCGTTAACCAGGAAAATTAAGGGACCGTTTACCATAAATGTTCCCTTTTCGTTCGGCGACGACGCCGAATCGGCTACAACGGCTGGCATGAACGAGATTCTCCTCACGCTTGGCGACCTCCCGGTCCGCGTCTCCGACGCGTTGATCGGGCTTGGCGCGCTGGTGCTGCTGCTGCTGCTGGCCATCGCGGTGGTGATCGCGCGCGCCAGCCGGCGCAGCGCGGAACTGGCGATGGCCCAGGCCATTCGGGCCGACGAGCTGGAGGAGCGGCTCGCCGACATGCTGCGGGCCCAGAGCGAGGCCTCAGGACGGGTCGATGCGATGGGGCAGGCGCTGGCCGGCCGCCAAGCCGAGATGGCCCGTGCCGTCAACGAGCGGCTTGACACGGTGACCCACCGGGTCGGCCAGTCGATGGAACAGACCACGCGCAACACGATGGATTCGCTGCGCGTGCTGCACGAACGGCTCGGCATCATCGACCACGCCCACAAGAAGCTCAACGAGCTCACCACCCAGGTCACGACGCTGCGCGACGTGCTTGCCAACAAGCAATCCCGCGGCGCGTTCGGCCAGGCGCGGATGGAGGCCATCGTCCAGGACGGCATGCCGAAGGGCTCGTTCGAGTTCCAGCACACGCTGACCACGGGCAAGCGGCCGGACTGCGTGGTGTTCCTGCCCGACCAGCGCCCGCTCTGCATCGACGCGAAATTCCCGCTGGAGGCCATGACCGCGCTGCACGATGCGCGCAGCGACGAGGAGCGCAAATTCGCCAGCCAGCGGCTGCGCGCCGACGTGCTGAAGCATGTCAGCGACATCGCGGAGAAGTACCTGATCCCCGGCGAGACCCAGGACACCGCGCTGATGTTCGTGCCGTCGGAATCGGTCTATGCCGAAATCCATGACGGCTTCGACGACGTGATCCAGAAGGCCTATCGCGCCCGCGTCGTGCTGGTATCGCCCTCGCTGCTGATGCTGGCGATCCAGGTGATGCAGCAGATCCTGAAGGACGCCCGCATCCGCGACGCCGCCGACCAGATCCGCAACGAGGTGATGCATCTCGGCGACGACCTCGGCCGTCTGCGCGAGCGCGTGCTCAAGCTGCAAAACCATTTCGGCCAGGTGAACGAGGACGTCAGGCAGATCCTGATCTCCGCCGACAAGATCGAGAAGCGCGCCGGCCGCATCGAGGAACTCGACTTCAGCAAGTCCGAGACCCCGATCGAGGTCCCCCGCTTCGTCAAACCCGCCGCCCCCGACCTGTTCCCCGCCCCGCGCAAGCTGCAGGCGGGGGAGTAGGCGTTGTTTTTAGAAGTTGTTTGGCGCGCTCGCGCCACTCAATCGGTGTCATCGCCCGGCTCGACCGGGCGATCCAGTATCCCAGAGGCGGCAGTTGGGAGCACGTAGCTCCTACGTCTACATCCTCGCCAGCCACGTCGGCGGCACGCTCTACATCGGTGTGACAAATGACCTCATTCGTCGCGTCGGCGAGCACAGACTGAAACTCATCGAGAGTTTCACTGAGAAATATGATGTGGTGAAGCTCGTTTATTTCGAGCAATTCGATGATCCTGAGAACGCGATCAAGCGCGAGAAGCGGCTAAAGAAATGGCCGCGCGCGTGGAAGATTTCGCTGATTGAGAAGGATAATCCGGACTGGAACGACCTCTATCAGGAAATTGCCGCAGGCGGCGGATAGGCCTCTGGGATACTGGATCGCCCGGTCAAGCCGGGCGATGACAGTCTTTTTGGGGCCGAATCTGGTAACACCGGTTTTATGACAGCACCTGAAGCTACGTCAGACGCGTCCGCGAAGCCGCAGGAACTTGCCGCCACCTCCTGGCGCGACAGCTTCGCGGTCTATCTGCAGCCGCGGGTGCTGATCGTGCTGCTGCTCGGCTTCTCCTCAGGCCTGCCGCTGGCGCTGTCGGGCTCGACGCTGCAGGTGTGGATGAAGGAGGCCGGGGTCGATCTCGGCACCATCGGGCTGCTCGCGCTGATCGGCACCCCCTACACGCTGAAATTCCTCTGGGCGCCGCTGGTCGACGCACTGCATGTGCCGCTGTTCACGCAAATGTTCGGTCGCCGTCGCGGCTGGCTGCTGTTCTCGCAGCTGTTGCTGATCGCGACGATCCTGGTGCTGGCGATGGCCGATCCGGCGCGATCGCCATGGTTCGCGGCCTTTGCCGCGCTGCTGGTCGCAGCCGCCTCATCGACGCAGGACATCGTGGTCGATGCCTTCCGCGTCGAAAGCCTGCCGGAAAGCGAGCAGGCCGCCGGCATGGCGTCCTATGTCGCGGCCTACCGCATCGGCATGCTGGTCTCGACCGCCGGCGCGCTGTTCATCGTCAGCGGTTTCGAGTCCGCCGGAGTGGCGCGCCCGTCGGCCTGGATGTGGGGCTATGTGGTGATGGCCGCGCTGGTCGTGATCGGCATCATCACGGCGCTGGCTGCGACCGAGCCGGCCCAATCGAAAGGCGCGGAGGCGGCCACGCATGCGCAGACCGCAGCCGAACGCGTATGGCACGCGGCGCTCGGCGCGTTCTCCGAGTTCCTCAGCCGCAAGGATGCATTCGCGGCGCTCGCCTTTGTGGTGCTGTTCAAGTTCACCGACGCATTCTCGGGCACCATGACCGCGCCGTTCGTGATCGACATCGGCTTTTCCAAGGTCGATTACGCGGCGATCGTGAAAGGCGTCGGGCTTGCCGCAACCTTGATCGGCGGCTTTGCCGGCGGCTTCGTGGCGCGGCGCTATTCGCTCGCCACCAGCCTCTGGATCGGCGGCGTGCTGCAGGCGATCGCCAACCTCTCGTTCTCATGGCTCGCGCATGTCGGCGTCGATCAATGGGCGCTGGCGCTTGCGATCACGGCGGAGAATTTCACCAGTGCGATCGGCACCGTGATCTTCGTCGCCTATCTCTCGGCGCTGTGCCGCAATCCGCTGCACACCGCGACCCAGTATGCGCTGCTCACGGCGCTGGCGGCGGTCGGCCGCACCTATCTGTCGTCGGGCGCGGGCTATGTGGCCAAGGCCGTCGGCTGGCCGGTGTTCTTCGCGATCTGCGTGCTGGTCGCGATCCCGAGCCTGATCCTGCTCGCCTGGCTGCAGCGCCGCGGGCATTTTGATGAGCTGGGGCCGGTGAGGATTTGACGCTCCACTGTCATCACCCGCGAAGGCGGGTGATCCAGTATTCCAGAGACAGTTGTGCTTGAATCGAGAGGCCGCGGCGTACTGGATCGCCCGGTCCCGTCTACGCCAAGGCTTCGACGAGGCTTGCGGTTCAGGCGCGCCGAAGCTTTAGCGGAGGCGGCGAGCCGGGCGATGACATCGTAATTGAGGCACGGCCCTACTTCGCCACCACGCTCCACTTGGTGACGATGGCTTCGCTCATCTGGCCGGCGTCCTGGGCGCAGGCGACCTCGTCGACCTTCACCGAGATTTCCTTGCCGGTAAGACTCTTCAGCTGCGCGGCCTGGGCATCGTTGGTCGGAATGAGCTGGAAGGTTTCCGGCCCGGTCTCGAGGTTGCAGAGACCGTTCGGCGGCGGCAGACGACGCGGCTCGCTGGTGATCTGGTAGGTCGCGACGCGCTTGCCACGGTTCTTGGCATCGCGCACCTTCAGCGCGCTGAGTTCTCCCGACAGCACGTCGCCGGCCCGGATCATCTTGCCGGGCTTCTGCGGCGCGTCGCTCTGCTGCGCAATGGCGCAAGGCGCCGCGGCGAAGGTGGCTGCCAGAAACGCAAAGCCCAAGCGTACGCCGAATCGGTGTGTCGTCATTTTCAGGAGTTCCGTATCTAGATTCGTCAGAGCGTGAATGACCGTCCCCGAATCGCCATCCACCCTATCATTTTGTTTCAGCGCGATCTTTTCGGCTGTCGCCGATCGCCTGGCGAACGTCGCCGCGTCCGGCTCTCGATCGCGCGCTAGAACAGCGTCCGCTGCCGCATGGCTGCGGATAGCGTACCTTCATCGAGGTAATCAAGCTCTCCGCCGACCGGCACGCCATGCGCCAGCCGCGTCACCCGCACATTGGCCTCCGACAGCAGGTCGGTGATGTAATGCGCGGTGGTCTGGCCGTCGACGGTCGCATTCAGCGCGAGAATGATCTCGCTGACCTCAGGCGCATGCGCCCGCGCCACCAGCTGATCGATGGTGAGATCCTGCGGGCCGACGCCGTCGAGCGGCGACAGCGTTGCGCCCAGCACGTGATAGCGGCCATTGGTCGCATTGGCGCGTTCCAGCGCCCAGAGATCGGCGACATCGGCGACCACGACGATGATCGAGGGATCGCGGCGCGGATCGGTGCAGACCGTGCAGGGATTTTGTGTATCGATGTTTCCGCAGGTCTTGCAGACCTGGATCTTGTCGATGGCGACCTGCAACGCCGCGGTCAGCGGCGTCATCAGAGCCTCGCGCTTCTTGATCAGGTGCAGCGCCGCGCGCCGCGCCGAGCGCGGGCCCAGCCCGGGCAGCCGCGCCAGCAGCTGGATCAGGCGTTCAATCTCGGGGCCGGCAACGCTTGCAGCCATTTAGGTCGGACCAAATCCCGGCGGCAGGCCGAGCCCGCCGGTGATAGCCATCATCTTCTCCTGCATCGCGGTCTCCGCCTTGCGGCGGGCGTCGCCGAGCGCGGTGACCAGCAAATCCTCGAGCACCTCGCGTTCCTCCGGCTTCATCAGCGACGGATCGATCTTGATGCCCTTCACGTCCATCTTGGCGGTCATGCGCACCGCGACCAGGCCGCCGCCGGAAATGCCCTCGACCTCGACATTGCCGAGCTCGTCCTGCATCGCCTGCATCTTGGATTGCAGCTGCGCTGCCTGCTTCATCATGCCGAGAAAATCAGCCATGCGTGCGTTCCTATAATCTGATCAATCGTCGTCGCTGTCGGAAGTTTCAATCGGATCCTCGCCGGTCGCATCCGCGACCGGAACCTCGGCGGCCAAGCGGCGGACCTCGACCACCTTCGTGCCGGGGAAGCGGGCCAGCACCTCCTGCACGCGCGGATCGGCTTCCGCAGCGCGCTGATGCTCGCTGCGCGCGAGTTCGTTCTGCGAGCGTACGGTGGGCTGGCCGGCCTCGTTGGAGATGATCACGGTCCAGCGCCGCCCGGTCCACAGTTCGAGCTTGCGCGACAGATCGGTGACGAGCGCGCGCTGCGCCTTCGGCTCGAGTGCAATCTCGAGCTGGCCATCCTCGATGCGCACCAGCCGCACATCGGCCTCCAGCGCACTTTTGGTCATGATATCGCGCTTCTCGCCGGCGAGCGCGATCAGCTGCGGGAAGCTTGATATCCGCAGCGCCGGCGCGGCATCGGCGGCCGGCGCCGCCATCTGCGGACGCGCGGCGAAATCGGCGCGTGGCGCCCCCTGCGGGGCACGCACCGGCGCCGACGACATCGCAGACATCGCCGAGGACGGCGCGCCGCGCGACGGCTGCGACGCGGCCGAGCCTGAGGTCGCGGGCGCTGAGCCACCGCCGTTCTGCTCGATCATCCGGATCGCTTCATCCGGCGTCGGCAGATCGGCGACATAGGCGATCCGCACCAGCACCATCTCGGCGGCAGCTGCCGGACGCGTCGCGGTCTGCACCTCGGTGATGCCCTTGAACAGCATCTGCCACATCCGCGACAGCACGCGAAACGACAGCTTTGCGGCGAATTCGCGCGCGCGCACCCGCTCGGTCTCGCCGAACGCGACGTTGTCGGCGGTCGCCGGCACGGCCTTCACGCGGGTGACGAAATTGACGAACTCGGCAAGGTCGGACAGCACCACCACCGGATCGGCGCCGACGTCATACTGCGCGCGGAATTCGGCGAAGGCTGAGGCGAGATCGCCGCGCGCCAGCGAATCAAAGAGATCGATGACGCGGGTGCGATCGGCGAGGCCGAGCATCTGCCTGACCGCGTCGGCCTTCACAATGCCCGCGGCATGCGCGATCGCCTGGTCGAACAGCGACAGCGAGTCGCGCACTGAGCCTTCGGCCGCGCGCGCGATGATGCCAAGCGCCTCCGGTTCGACCTCGACGCCCTCCTTCGCGGCAATATTGCCGAGATGCTTCATCAGCACGTCGGCCTCGACGCGGCGCAGATCGAAACGCTGGCAGCGCGACAGCACCGTGATCGGCACTTTACGGATTTCGGTGGTGGCGAACACGAACTTGGCGTGCTCCGGCGGCTCCTCCAGCGTCTTCAGGAAGGCGTTGAAGGCCGCCGTCGACAGCATGTGGACTTCGTCGATGATGTAGACCTTGTAGCGCGCGCTCGCCGGCGCATAGCGCACGCTGTCATTGATCTGGCGAACGTCGTCGACGCCGGTGTGGGAGGCGGCGTCCATCTCCAGCACGTCCATGTGCCGGCTTTCCATGATCGCCTGGCAGTGCACGCCGAGGTCGGGCATATGGATGGTCGGCCCCTTCACCGAGCCGTCCGGCTTCGCGTAATTCAAGGCACGGGCGAGGATGCGCGCGGTGGTGGTCTTGCCGACCCCGCGGACGCCGGTGAGGATCCAGGCCTGCGGAATCCGCCCGGTCTCGAACGCGTTCGAGACGGTGCGGACCATGGCCTCCTGGCCGATCAGATCCTCGAAGCTGGAGGGGCGGTATTTGCGGGCGAGAACGCGGTACGGCTTGGCCGTATCCGGCGCGCCACCCAAATCAAAGCCGCTCTGGCTTGCGCCGTCGGACGGTTGGGAGGGGTCGCCAGCGTCATTCATGCATCGATCCGCAACTTGGGAATTGTCTCTTGCAGCCGGCGTGCGGATAGGAGCCGAAATCGAGCGCCGGGCGCGGAGACCGCCATTCCAGCACGATTCGCTCGGAAAAACAGGTAGGAGACTGACGAGCGACCCGATCCGGACCTCGTTAGGGCTGCTTCCTTCCGGACCTGACCCGGTTGGCGAGTGGCTCGTCCACCGCCAATCTCCCGGTCCCTATTTGGGGCCAAAACCGCCGGAAAGCAAGCGGGCTGACCGTGCTTTGTGGGACTTGTGTGGAAACACGGAAAGGCATTATTTGCCCCTCATGTCCGCCTCCAATTGGTCGCTGCATTCGCAGCTCAAAAAAGACACCATCGACATCGGCGACCTGCCGCTGTGCAAGGTGCTCGTCATCAAGGATGCGCATTATCCCTGGCTGCTGCTGGTGCCGCGGCGCGACGGCGCGGTCGAGATCATCGACCTCGGCGAGGTCGAGCAGGCGCAGCTGATGACGGAGATCACCCGCGTCTCGCGGGCCCTGAAAGAGGTCACCAAGTGCGACAAGCTGAATGTCGCCGCGCTCGGCAACCTCGTCCCGCAGCTTCACGTCCATGTCATCGCGCGCCGTACCAGCGACGCTGCATGGCCGCGTCCCGTTTGGGGCGTGATGCCGCCGCTGGCGCATGACGCCGAGGAAGTGCAGAATTTCATCAGCGCGCTTCGCCGCAACATCTGGTTGGGTTGAACTTCAATGTCCGCATCCGATTCCTTTCCGCTCGGCCAGCCGGCCTTCGTCACCCATGTGCTGGACCGCGCCGCCCATCTGCGCAGCAATGACGAAAAACTGTTCGCGCTCGAAGGCCATCGTGAGGCCCGCGCCTATGTGATCTATCGCGACTCGCTGGTGGTGAAGCAGGAGGATGGCGGCGCCCGCGCGCTGCTCTCGCTGGAGGAGGCCCGCGGCTTTGGCGCCAATCCCGGCACGATCTTCCTGGGCTTGCGCGATGCCGCGCCGATCTTCGGCATGGGGATCGCACCACAGGCCGCGGAAAAGCTGGTCGGACGTCCCGACGTCGCGATCACCGAATTGCGCGGCATGGCGATGCAGGGCGTGGTGCCGCCCGAGCAGCTCTCGGCGATCGCGATGGCGAAATCGATGGTGACCTGGCATCAGCGCCACGGCTTCTGCGCGAACTGCGGCACCCGCACGGCGATGAAGGACGGCGGCTGGAAGCGCGAATGCCCGAGCTGCAAGGCCGAGCACTTTCCGCGCACCGATCCGGTCGTGATCATGCTGGTCACGTCAGGCGACAAGGTGCTGCTGGGACGGCAGAAGCAGTTCATGCCCGGCATGTATTCCTGCCTCGCCGGCTTCGTCGAGGCGGCCGAGACCATCGAGGACGCGGTCCGGCGCGAGATTTTCGAGGAGGCCGGCATCCGCTGCACCGACGTCAATTACTACATGACGCAGCCTTGGCCCTATCCGTCGTCGCTGATGATCGGCTGCACAGCGCGCGCGACCAACGAGGACATCGTGGTCGACCGCACCGAGCTGGAGGATGCGCGCTGGTTCGACCGCGCCGAGGCGACGCTGATGCTCAAGCGCCAGCACCCCGACGGCCTTGCCGGTCCGCATCCGTTCGCGATTGCCCATCATTTGCTCGGCCGCTGGGTGCATCACCGAAACCCGTTGGACCAGTAGCGGGAACCGGACATCGTTCTGCCGATTAGTCCGGACACAGGTTGTGGCAGTTGGAGCATGATCCGGAAAAGTGCGAAGCGGTTTTCCGAAAAGATCATGCTCAAATAACGGGCTAAAGCGCGGTGACGATTCAACCTGATCGCATCGCGCTTTAGCGGAACCATTGCGACGGACCCCTGCATGAATTTTCCGAACGGCGCCTCGAAAGTCCCGCCCCGCATCCTCTGCATCGGCCTGCCGGTGCGCGACCTGACCTTCCGCGTCAATGTCCCGGCGCGCGGCTCCAAGGAGAACGCGACGCATTTCGACGAGATCTGCGGGGGCAATGCGCTGAACGCCGCGATCGGCATCGTCCGGCTGGGCGGCCGCGCCTCGATCTGCGGACCGATGGGCGATTCGCGGGAGACCTCGAGCCGCTACATCTTCGACAAGCTCGGCGAGGAGGGCATCGAGACCAACCATCTCATCCACATGCCGAACCTGGTGACCCCGATCTCGGCGATCATGATCGACGACACCGGCGAGCGCACCATCGTCACCTTCCGCGATCCCGAGCTCTGGAAGGTCAAGCTGCCGCCGACCGAGCTGTTGCTGGAAGATTGCGCGGCGATCCTGACCGAGAGCCGCTGCGCGCCGTTCTGCACCGAGCTGTGCGCCGAGGCCGTCAGGCGCGGCATTCCCGTGGTTGTCGACGTCGACCGCGCGATGTCGATGCGGGAAGGGCTGCTCACCGCCTCCTCCCATCTGGTGTTTTCCAGCGAGCCGCTGCAGGAGACCGCCGACGTCACCGACGACGGCCAAGCGCTGCAGAAGCTCGCCAAGCTCACCCCCTCCTTCCTGGCCGGCACCCGCGGGCCGATGGGGACGATCTGGCTCAACGAGCAGGGCGAGCTGGAGGAAACCCCGGCCTTCCCGGTCCACACCGTCGACACGCTCGGGGCCGGCGACGTCTTCCACGGGGCGTTTGCGCTGGCCATCACCGAACAGCAGGAGCTACGGCAGGCGCTTCGCTTCGCCTCAGCCGCCGCAGCGCTGAAATGCACCCGCTTCGGGGGTGCTTATGCCGCACCGCAACGTGCTGAAGTTGAAGCGTTTTTGGGCGAACACGCCGAGGTCCGACCGGCCTGACCGGCCACGACCCGCTTGATTTGGAAGATTTTTCTCTATATGAGGGAGATTGAACCTTCATGTGGAACTTTCTTCTATGACCGATGTCGCCATTCAGCTTCATGACAACAACCGCCGCCTCGATGCGATCGACCGCAAGATCCTGACCGTGCTGCAGGAGGACGCCTCGCTCTCCGTCGCCGAGATCGGCGACCGGGTCGGGCTGTCCTCGACACCGTGCTGGAAGCGCATCCAGCGGCTGGAAGCCGACGGCGTCATCCTGCGCCGCGTCGCCCTGGTCGACCAGAACAAGATCGGGCTCGGGATTTCCGTGTTCGTCTCGGTCGAGAGCGCCGACCATTCGGAGGCCTGGCTGCGCAAATTCGCCGATGCCGTCAGCGCCATGCCCGAGGTGATGGAGTTTTACCGGATGGCCGGCGATGTCGACTACATGCTGCGCGTCGTGGTCGCGGACATGCAGGCCTATGACGTCTTCTACAAGAAGCTGATCTCGGCGGTGCCGCTGAAGAACGTCACCTCGCGCTTTGCGATGGAGAAGATCAAGTCGGTGACGGCGCTGCCGGTGCCGGCGGCGTAAGCACCACCTTCTCAACTGTCATCGCCCGGCTTGACCGGGCGATCCAGTACGCCGCGGCCTCTCGGTTCAATCGCTACCGTCTCTGGAATACTGGATCACCCGCTTTCGCGGGTGATGACAATCCAATTTGCCGCTCGCAGCGCGCTCAAATCTTCTGATTGTACTCGCCGACCTCGGGATGCGTGCGCAGCACGGAATCCATCGCCTCGAACAGGTCGTGCATGCGCTGCTCGCTGACCGGGCTTTCCACCACGACGACGAGTTCGGGCTTGTTCGAGGACGCGCGCACCAGGCCCCAGCTGCCGTCCTCGACCGTGACGCGGACGCCGTTGACGGTGACGAGATCGCGGATGTTCTGGCCCGCGACCTGCGCGCCCTTCTGTTGCAGCGTCTCGAAGTGCTTCACGACAGCATCGACGACGCCGTATTTCGCCTCGTCGGCGCAATGCGGCGACATGGTCGGCGACGACCAGGTCTTCGGCAGCGCGTCCTTCAGGTCGGCCATCGACTTGCCGGGGGCGCGGTCGAGCATCTCGCAGATCGCGATCGCCGACACCAGGCCGTCGTCATAGCCGCGGCCGAACGGCTTGTTGAAGAAGAAGTGGCCGGACTTCTCGAAGCCGGCGAGCGCGCCGAGCTCATTGGTGCGGCGCTTCATGTAGGAATGACCGGTCTTCCAGTAGACCGTCTTCGCGCCCTGCTTCTGCAAAACAGGGTCGGTCACGAACAGCCCCGTCGACTTCACGTCGACGACGAACTGTGCATTCGGGTTGATCGCCGACATATCGCGCGCCAGCATGACGCCGACCTTGTCGGCAAAGATCTCCTCGCCGGTGTTGTCGACCACACCGCAGCGGTCGCCGTCGCCGTCGAAGCCCAAACCCACATCAGCCTTGTGCGCCAGCACCGCATCGCGGATCGCGTGCAGCATCGCCATGTCTTCCGGGTTCGGATTGTATTTCGGGAAGGTGTGATCGAGCTCGGTGTCGAGCGGGATCACCTCGCAGCCGATCGCCTCCAGCACCTGCGGCGCGAACGCGCCCGCGGTGCCGTTGCCGCAGGCCGCCACCACCTTCAGCTTACGCTTCAGCTTCGGCCGGTTGGTGAGGTCGGCGATGTAGCGCGCCGGATAATTCTCGTGAAACTGGTAGGAGCCGCCGGTCTTGTTGTCGAACGCGGCGTCGAGCACGATCTCCTTCAGCCGGGTCATCTCATCGGGGCCGAAGGTGAGCGGGCGGTTGGCGCCCATCTTGACGCCGGTCCAGCCATTGTCGTTGTGCGAGGCGGTGACCATCGCGACGCAGGGCACGTCGAGATCGAACTGAGCGAAATAGGCCATCGGCGTCACCGCGAGCCCGATGTCGTGCACCTTGCAGCCCGCCGCCATCAGGCCCGAGATCAGCGCGTATTTGATCGAGGCGGAATAACCGCGGAAGTCGTGACCGGTGACGATCTCCTGCTTGACGCCGAGCTCAGCGATCAGCGCGCCGAGCCCCATGCCCAGCGCCTGCACGCCCATCAGATTGATCTCCTTGTTGAACAGCCAGCGCGCGTCGTATTCGCGAAACCCGGTCGGCTTCACCATCGGCTCGGATTCGAAGGCATAGGTGTTCGGAACCAGCGCGGATTTCGGCTTGGGAAACATGGATCGGCCTTATGGTCATGCAGAGGGTATCGCCGCAGCCTTTAGCGAATGCGCAGGCCGGGCGAAAGCTGAGACTGCGGCTGGTGGCCGACAATTACGGCGGAAATGGCGGCGATATCGGGTCGCCGCGGATACCCCGAAAGGGCTGGATTTATTGCTCCAGCAACAACTTGCCGTTGGCGTATTCGAAGCGCTTCAGCTTCGACAGGAAGGACAGGCCGAGCAGGTTTTCGGACAGCGCCTCGTCCGGCAACACCAGGGCGTCGACGTCGCGCACGGTGAGGCCGCCGAGCTCGATCATGGCGATGCGGGCACGCGCGGCCTTGATGGTGCCGTTCGCGGTAGTGACGCGCGAGGTGTAATCGCCCGGCACCGGACGCAGGCCGAAGCGGGCGGCCGAGGTTTCGTTCAGGGCCACCACGGAGGCGCCGGTGTCGACCATGAAGTTGATGCGCTGGCCATCGATCCGGCCGTCGGTGGCGAAATGGCCGCGGGGATCGGGCGCAATGCTGAGCGTGCGGGAGCTGGCCTGCGCCACCGTGACGGCGGGGGCGATGGTCTGCTTTGCGGTGGTCGCGGCGGCGGGCGACATCTTGCTGGCCATCTGGGCCATGAAGGTGCCCAGCCCGATCAGGATGGCCGCGAAAATCATCAGGTTACGCATGACACCATACTCGGAAAACCGAACACGCAATTTCACCACGCCGCACGCCCCGCCGCGAGCAAGCGCGGCAGCGCGAGGCTGCCATTTTGGCGAAAAGGATGAGCGAAGAGTTAATGCCGGCCCGTGAGAGGCGGCCAAACGCCATCGGCCGCCTCTCACGGAAGGATTTTGCCGGCTTTCAGGCCGACTTTCAGGCCGTCTTGGCAACCGGGCTCGGCATCGCAACGCGCAGCGCGTAGTAGACAGCGCCCGCGATTCCGACCCCGAAGAACCAGCCATAGACCGCCCACCACGCCGGCAGGATCGAGGTGAAGTTCGGCAGCACCGACGAGAACAGCGCGCCGATGGCGGCTGCGATCAGCGCGCTGACATTCCAGCCGTTCTGGAAGCGATATTCGCCGTTCTCCTGATACAGCGCCGGCACGTTCACGCGGCCTTTGGCGATCAGATAATAGTCGACCATCATGATGCCGAAGATCGGCCCCATTGTCGCGCCGATCAGGCCGACGAACGAGGCGGCGTTGCCCTCCCAGGGCGCGAACGGATACAGCGCCAGCGCGATCAGCGCCGCGATGTAGCCGCCCTTCTTGAAGTCGATATGCCGCGGAAACACGTTGGAGAAATCGAACGCCGGCGAGACGAAATTGGCGACGACGTTGATGCCGAGGGTTGCGACCGCAAAGGTGACCGCAGCGAGCAGCGCCAGGAACCAGCTGTCGAACTTCGCCGAGATCTGGTCAGGATGCAGCAGCACCTCGTGATAGACGTTGAACGCCGCGATCGTGGTGACGCCGGCGACCAGCGAGAACAGGATCAGATTGACCGGCAGCCCCCAGATGTTGCCCTTGCGCAGCGCGTGCACGTCGGGCGCATAGCGCGAGAAGTCGCAGAAGTTGAGATAAAGCGCGGCGAAATAGGTGATCCAGGTCGCGGCCACGGCGCAGAGCGCCGGGAAAGAGCCGGGCACGCCGGGCACGCCGGCTTCCTTGGTCTTCTCCAGCAGCACGTCCTGCGGGATCGGCGCGGTGAGCGAGATGCCGCCAGCCGCGATGCAGAGATAGACCGCGAGGATCAGCATCATCAGCCACACCGCGGGCCCCGCCCAGTCCTGGAAGCGGCGTACCGTTTCCATGCCGCGCTGAATGATCAGGAGCTGCAGCGCCCAGATCACGACGAAGCAGATCACCTCGAGCGTGGAATGGCCGAGCATGTGGCTGGACTGGTGGAATGCCTTGAAGCTGTCGATGCGCGTCAGCAGCGCGACGATCGCACCCGAGGCCGCCGCGGTTTGCGCGCCGTACCAGAAGCAGGCGACGATGGCGCGCACCAGCGCCGGAATGTTGGCGCCCCAGACCCCGAACGAGGCGCGCGCCAGCACCGGATAGGGCACGCCGGTCCGCACGCCGGCATTGCCGATCAGGCTCATCAGCACGAAGATCACCAGCGAGCCGACGCCGATCGCCAGGATGAAATTGACGAAGCTGCCGCAGAGCAGGAACAGGCTGGCGGCGAGATAGTAGCCCCACAGGCTGTGCACGTCCGACGTCCAGACGTTGAAGATGCTGAAGGCGCCCCAGTTGCGTTCCCTGGCCGGCGCCAGGTCTTCGTTGTAGAGCGACGGCGATGCGTTCTTGATCTCCAGGTTCTTGAAGTCCATGGCAGCGTCCCCAAAGTGCGAGCCCGTGATCCCGGCGCGCAAATCTAACCACCGTTTGTCGACGCTCGCCAGCGCAACCGATCAAGCATCATCCGGAAAAAAGCTGAGACCGACGTTCTCGCGCAACAACGCGAAACGTTGCGCGGCGCGACAAACGCAACGCGCTTGCGCAGGATGAGTTTTGGTTGAATCGGCTTGCCGCGCTTTCGGTTCACCTCTCCCCGTCGGGGAGAGGTCGGATTGCGAAGCAATCCGGGTGAGGGCTCTCGCTCTCCCGATAGACCGTAACCCCTCACCCGATTTGCTGCGCAAATCGACCTCTCCCAAGGGAGAGGTGAACTTTCGACGCCGTTCCAGCTCAACCTAACTTCATCATGCCTATGGCGCAGAGATTCACGTGCCGCGCGGTTTCACGCGTCTTGTCGGCATCGCGCTGGCGGGATCTTCCGGCCAGGGGTGGCGCGGATAGCGGCCGCGCAGGTCGGACCGGACAGCGGCATAGCTGCCGCGCCAAAAACCCGGCAGATCGCGCGTCACCTGCACCGACCGCTGCGCCGGCGACAGCAGTTCCAAGACCAGCGGCACCGCGCCCTTGGCGATCGAGGGATGGGTGTTGAGCCCGAACAGCTCCTGCAACCGTACCGCAATGGTCGGGCCCTGCTCGGCCTCGTAATCGATCGCAAGCTGCGTTCCGGTCGGCGCCTCGAAATGCGTCGGCGCCTCGCGGTCGAGCCGCGCGCGCAATTCCCACGGCAGCAGCGCCATCAGCGCATCGGACAGATCGCCGGCGGACAAATCCTTCAGCGCGGTCTTGTCGTACAGCGCAGGCACCAGCCAGTCCCCGGCACGCGCGGCGAGCGCGGTGTCCGACAGATCGGGCCAGCTCTCATCCTCGGCCTTGCGCAGGAACATGATTCGGTCGCGCCACTGTTTCGAATGCTTCGACCACGGCAGCCGGTCGAGGCCCGCCGCGATCAGGCCGTCGGCGAAGATGCGCGCGGTCTCGGCCGATGGCTGCAGCGACATCGGCGCTTCCGACAGCGTGATCGCATGCAGCGAGCGCCTGCGCCGCGCGCGCAGCGCCATCGCGCCGCGGTCGAACGTCACCTCTTCCATGGTCTCGATCTGGTCGGCGAAGCGCTGCTCGATCTCGTCCTGGGTGATCGGCGCCGCCAGCAGGATGCGGCCGCTCGCGGCCGTACCGGTCAGTTCGGCGACCGCGATATAGGGCAGCCGCGCCAGCGCCACGGTCTGCTCCACCGCGGCGCCGCGGCCATTGGCCAGCACGAAGCTGCCATTGCCGCGGTTCCTGGCGACGCGATCCGGGAACGCGAAGGCAAGCATGACGCCGGTGGAGAGATCGCCGCGATCGACAGACACTACCTTTGCGGGCCCCCATCCCCGGCCCTCCCCCGCAAGGGGGGAGGGAGAAGAAAGTCTCTCAGACCTCTCCACCTGCGAGGCCCAGCGTTCGGCCATGCTGCGCGCGCTCGATGCCCGCTGCGAACGGTCGCGGCGGAACTGGTCGAGCCTGTGGTCGAGATCGACGCTGTCGCCGCCGAGCCCGCGCTCGGTCAGCACCGCGGCGATCTCGGCCGCTTCCTCGCCTGCACTGAGGCGGGCGGAATCCACGATCATCCGCGCCAGCCGCGGCGGCAGCGCCAGCGCGCGCAGGCTCTTGCCCTCCTCGGTGATGCGGCCGTCGCCGTCGAGCGCACCGAGCTCTGACAGCAGCGATTTCGCTTCCTTCAGCGCTGGCCCCGGCGGCGGATCGAGGAAGGCAAGGCTGCCGGGATCGCTGACGCCCCATTGCGCGAGGTCGAGCACCAGCGAGGACAGGTCGGCGGAGAGGATCTCGGGCGCGGTGTAGGCCGGAAGCGACGCGGTCTGCGGCTCGTCCCACAGACGGTAGCAGACGCCGGGCTCGATGCGGCCGGCGCGGCCGCGCCGTTGATCGACGGCCGCGCGCGAAGCCCGCACGGTCTCGAGCCGGGTCAACGCAATGTCAGGCTCGTAGCGCGGCACACGCGCCAGGCCGGAATCCACCACGATGCGCACGCCCTCGATGGTCAGTGAGGTCTCGGCGATCGAGGTCGCCAGCACCACCTTGCGGATGCCTTTCGGCGCCGGCGCGATGGCGCGATCCTGCACGCTCGCATCGAGCGCGCCGAACAGCGGCACGATCTCGACCGACGCATCGTGCACGCGCTCGGCGAGGAAGGTCTGGGTGCGGCGGATTTCGGCCGCGCCCGGCAGGAAGGCGAGCACCGAGCCGGCATCGGCGCGCAGCGCGGTTGCGATCGTCTCCGCCATCTGCCGCTCCAGCGGCGCGTCCACCTTGCGGCCGACATAACGGGTCTCGACCGGAAAGGCACGGCCCTCGCTCTCTACAACAGGCGCATCGCCGAGCAGCCTTGCGACCCGCGCGCCGTCGAGCGTTGCCGACATCACAAGGATGCGCAGATCCTCGCGCAGGCCGGTTTGCGCGTCGCGCGCCAGCGCCAGCCCGAGATCGGCGTCGAGCGAGCGCTCGTGGAATTCGTCGAACAGCACCGCGGCGACGCCGTCGAGCTCGGGATCGTCGAGGATCTGGCGCGAGAAGATGCCCTCGGTGACGACCTCGATCCGCGTCGCGCGCGATACCTTTGAGCCGAAGCGCACGCGATAGCCGACGGTCTCGCCGGCGCGCTCACCGAGCGTCTTCGCCATTCGCTCGGCGCTGGCGCGCGCAGCGATGCGGCGCGGCTCCAGCACGATGATATTCTTGCCCTTGGCCCAGGGCGCGTCGAGCAAGGCCAGCGGCACGCGCGTGGTCTTGCCGGCGCCCGGCGGGGCGACCAGCACTGCGGCATTGTGGCCATCGAGCGTGCGGTCGAGCTCATCGAGCACGGCGTCGATCGGCAGCGGGCTATCGAAATGGCGCGGCAAGGACTTTCATCGCGGCAGCGGCTGGGACGGCCTGCGACCCGTGGTTAACGAACGTCTCTGGTCCCTTTCGGAACACTGGGCCTCTTAGACCATTCGCCTGTTGCAGGGAACCGGGGAAAGGCCGGGTTCGGCGGCACATCATTTGTATGAGTAAAGGAGAAAGCAACAGATCGGGCCGATGATAGGTACGATCACGCCGAAACAGGACAAGGATGACCACAAACGGCACAGCAGCTGCGACAGATCGTTCCGCCGGGAACGTGGGCGCGCGCGTCGATTGGGTCGACTATGCCAAAGGCATCTGCATCATCATGGTCGTGATGATGCACTCGGTGCTGGGGGTCGAGAAGGCCGCCGACCAGACCGGCTTCATGCATTATGTCGTGATGTTCGCAAAGCCGTTCCGGATGCCGGACTTCTTCCTGATCTCGGGACTGTTCCTGTCGGTCGTGATCGACCGCGACTGGCGCACCTATCTCGACCGCAAGGTGATGCACTTCGCCTATTTCTACGTGCTGTGGGTGACGATCCAGTTCGGCTTCAAGGCACCGTCGCTGGCCGCCGAGGCGGGCTGGGCCCAGGTCGGGTTCACGTATCTCGAATCCTTCATCGAGCCGTTCGGCACGCTGTGGTTCATCTATCTGCTGCCGATCTTCTTCGTCGTCACCAAGCTGACGCGCAACGTCCACCCGCTCGTGATCTGGCTGATCGCAGCATTGCTGGAGTCGGCGCATGTCACGACCGGCTGGACCGTGATCGACGAGTTCTGCGCCCGCTTCGTCTATTTCTACACGGGCTATGTCCTCGCCAGCTATGTGTTCGCGTTGTCGGACCGCGCGCGCGCGCAGCCCGCGCTTGCCCTGCTCGGACTTGGTCTCTGGGCATCGATCAATGGCGGCTTGGTTGCGCTCGATATCAGCGAATGGCCGATCGTCTCGCTGGCGCTCGGCTTTGCCGGCGCCTGCGCGATCATCGTGACCGGCACGCTGCTGGCGCGCGCGCACTGGCTCGGCTTCCTGCGCTTCTGCGGCGAGCATTCGATCGTGATCTATCTCGCCTTCTTCCTGCCGATGGCCGCGACACGCACCCTTCTGCTGCGGTTCGAGGTCATCCACGACATCGGCCTGGTTTCGCTGATCGTGACCGCGGTCGGCGTCGCCGGTTCGCTCCTGATCTGGCGGCTGGCGCTGGCGGCGCGGGCCAATTTCCTGTTCGAACGGCCCGATGCGTTCTGGATCGCCCCGAAAAAGGCAGCGCCCGCTTTGCAAGCGGCCGAATAGGCCCGAATAGTGCCAAAAGTCATGGGCCGGATTCGTTCCGACAGGGGCGATTCCAGCCGCCCGAATTTTCCGCGCATTGAAATTACTGGCTTTTTGGCCCCGAATGTTTCGTCGTCGGACCGCCGACGAAACAATTCTCCCGGTCACGAAACCATTTTCCGCTTTTCGCGCAGACATCCGGAAACGGGCGGTAACTAACAATTCTCCTAACGAACCGCCGCCTAACGGCGAATTGGGAGCCTGTCATGCCGAACGTCATCGCCATCAACACTGCAGCCAAGAAGCATATCGACGCTGCCCGCGCGACCTCGGATGAAATGCTGCTCGCGAGTATCGCGAAGAATAACCGCACCGCGATGCACACGCTCTATGCCCGTCACAATGTCCGGGTTTACCGCTTCGTGCTGCGGATGGTCCGCGACGCCACGATGGCCGAGGACCTGGTCAGCCAGGTGTTCCTGGACGTCTGGCGCACCGCGGCCCAGTTCGAGGGCCGCTCGCAGGTTTCGACCTGGCTGCTGTCGATCGCCCGCTTCAAGGCGCTGACCGCGCTGCGCCAGCGCAAGCATGAGGATATCGACCAGGACGATGTGCTGGAGATCGCCGATGGCGCCGACACGCCGGAAACCTCGCTCGATCGCGCCACCACCAGCGAGATCCTGCGCGCCTGCGTCGCCAAGCTGTCGCCGGCCCACCGCGAGATCATCAACCTGGTCTACTACCATGAGAAGTCGGTCGAGGAGGCCGGGCAGATCATCGGTATCCCGCAGAGCACGGTGAAAACCCGCATGTTCTATGCCCGCAAGCAGCTCGCCGACCTCCTCAGGGGTGCCGGCGTGGACAGCGTCGCGGCATAATCTAACGCAAATTCAGACACTTATCAGGAGATCGCGCGATTCGGGCAATTGTCGACGAAGCCGAAAAAGTCAGGCGACGAAACAATTGAAACAATCGACGACATCACCCGGAAAAACCCGATCTCTATACCCATATCCAACGACGCAACCCCAACCACTACCAGCTCAACGAGTTTCGACGCTTCTCTAGTTCCAACCTCCCAAGTAGCCTCCAACGACCCGGCCGGGATGCCCCCCAGCCGGGTCGCTCTGTTTTTGGCGCGGCGTCGTGATGCCGAACGCGCCTCGTCTCACACGGACGTGACGTCATCCGCGACGGCTCAGCCGTAACGGGCAGACCGTCCTCGCGAAGACCATCAGGCGTACCCGGCATGGCCCTCTGGCGCGCCGGGAGTTCTGATGGACGGACGACGATGCTCAGCCTTGCCCTAGCCCTGCTTGCCGGTGTCGCCACCGTCGCCGCCCCCTGCACCCTGCCGATGCTGCCAATCCTGCTTGGGGTATCGATAGGCCAGACCCGCAAGGCGCGGCCTGCGGTGATCGCGCTCGGCTTCGTCATGTCATTCTCTGCGGTGGCATTGCTGCTGAGCGCGATCACGCGTGCGTTCGATTTCGATCCGAATGTGCTGCGCACCGGCGCAGCCGTCCTGCTCGCCGGCTTTGGCCTCTTGATGATCTGGCCGGCGCCGTTCGAATGGCTGTCGATCCGGCTCAGCGGTGCTGCTTACGGCGTCGGCCAGGCTGCGCCGTCACAGAGCCTGTTCGGCGGCTTCGTGCTCGGCAGCACGCTCGGCCTGGTGTGGACGCCCTGCGCCGGACCGGTGCTCGGCTCGATCCTGACCATCGTCGCGACCTCGACGGATACGGCGTGGGCGAGCCTGCAGCTCGTCACCTACGCGATCGGCGCCGCGATCCCGATGCTCGCGATTGCCAACGGCGGCCAAGCCGTCACCACCCGCGTGCGCAGCATGGCGCAGATCGCGCCGCGCCTGCAGCAGGGCTTCGGCGTCGTGATCATCGGCTTCGCTGCGCTGTCCTACCTGCAATACGACACGCTGATCGTGGCGTGGCTGACCCAGTTCTATCCCAACGGCCAGATCGGCCTCTGAACCCCACAGGAGATATCGATGCCCGTGCGCTTGCTTGCTGTATCGGCCCTCGTTAGCGCCCTTGGCCTGGGCGGCGCCGTCATCCCCGGCCTCTGTTCGGAGTTCGACACGCCTGCGAAAGCGGTGCCGGTGGCCGCGGCGATGACCGCCGAACAGAGCCAGACCGCGCCCGAATTCACCGGCATCAGCAACTGGTTCAATTCGAAGCCGCTGAAACTCGCCGACCTGCGCGGCAAGGTGGTGCTGGTGGACTTCTGGACCTATGGCTGCGTCAACTGCGTCAACACGTTGCCGCACGTCACCGAACTTTATTCAAAGTACCGGGACCGCGGCCTCGTGGTGATCGGGGTCCACACCCCGGAATTCCCGTTCGAGCATTCGGCGTCCAACGTGCAGGCAGCGCTGAAGCGGCACGGCATCCTCTATCCGGTGGCGCAGGACAACAATTCGCAGACCTGGAACGCCTACGGCAACCAGTATTGGCCGGCGCAATACATCATCGACCAGAACGGCAAGATCGTCTTCCAGCACGCCGGCGAGGGGCGGTATGACGAGATCGACCGCACCGTCGCCCGGCTGCTCAACGCCAACAGCTAGAGCGTTTTCGAGCAAAGTGGACACCGGTTCGCGTGAAGAAAACGCGGCAAAACAAGAATCTAGAGCTTCGGTTCTGATTCAATCAGAACCGAAGCTCTAGCGCATCAAACAGCAGGCCAAAGCGCGGTGACGTTGCCGTCCGATCTCATCGCGCTTTGGACAATCCGCCCTGTGTCGTCGTCACATCCGGCGTGGTAAGGTCCACGTCAGGTCGGCGACAAATGGTGGATCATGTTCGAAGGCTGGGATGCGGTCGTACTCGCCCGCGCGCAATTCGCTTTCACGATGTCGTTCCACATCGTGTTTCCCGCATTCTCGATCGGGCTTGCGAGCTATCTCGCGGTGCTGGAAGCGCTGTGGCTTGCCACCAAGCGCGAAGTCTACATCAACCTGTTCAATTACTGGCTGAAGATCTTCGCGGTCGCGTTCGGCATGGGCGTGGTCTCGGGCATCGTGATGTCCTACCAGTTCGGCACCAACTGGTCGTCCTTTGCCGACAAGACCGGGCCGGTGATCGGCCCGATGATGGCCTATGAGGTCCTGACCGCGTTCTTCCTCGAGGCGGGCTTCCTCGGCGTGATGCTGTTCGGGCTGTCGCGCGTCGGCCCAAGGCTGCACTTCCTGGCGACCCTGATGGTCGCGATCGGCACACTGATCTCGGCGTTCTGGATTCTGTCGGCCAATTCCTGGATGCAGACGCCGACCGGCCATGCCGTCAATGCCGATGGCCAGTTCGTCGCAGCCGACTGGCTCAAGGTGATCTTCAATCCCTCGTTCCCCTATCGCCTCGTGCACATGGTGCTGGCGGCCTATCTCACCACCTCGCTCGTGGTCGGCGCAGTCGGCGCCTGGCACCTGCTGCGCGACCAGCATCTCGCCGGCCCGCGCGTCATGTTCTCGATGGCGATGTGGATGGCGACGCTGGTGGCGCCGATCCAGATCCTCGCCGGCGACCAGCACGGCCTCAACACGCTGGAGCATCAGCCGGCCAAGGTGATGGCGATGGAAGGCCACTACCAGAGCCACAAGGATGGTGCGCCGCTGATCCTGTTCGGCTGGCCCGACCAGGCCGAAGCGAAGGTGAAATATGCGATTGAGGTGCCGAAGCTCTCGTCGCTGATCCTGAAGCATTCGCTCGACGCCCCGCTCGCCGGCCTCGACACCGTGCCGCGTGAAAACTGGCCGCCGGTGCCGATCACCTTCTGGTCGTTCCGCATCATGGTCGGGCTCGGCTTCCTGATCCTGGGGCTCGGCCTGCTCAGCCTGCTGATGCGCTGGCGCGGCATGATGTACCAGTCGCCGCTGCTGCACCGCTTCGCGGTGCTGATGGGCCCGGCCGGCTTCATCGCGGTGCTCGCCGGCTGGATCACCACGGAGACCGGGCGGCAACCCTTCACCGTCTACGGGCTGTTGCGCACGGCGGATTCGGTGTCGCCGTTGGCGGCGCCCGCGGTCGGCTCCTCGCTGATTGCCTTCATCATCGTCTATTTCGCCGTGTTCACCGCGGGTGTGATCTACATCCTGCGGCTGATGGCGCAGCCGCCGCATCCCGGCGAACAGGGCCCGACAAAAGATATTCCCGCCCGCGCCGCCGGCATCACGCCGGCCGCGGGCGCTGTCGTGGAGGGTGCGCGATGAGCATTCCCATCGACCTCACCACGATCTGGGCCTTCATCATCGCGTTTGCCGTGTTCGTCTATGTCGTGATGGACGGCTTCGATCTCGGCCTCGGCATCCTGTTTCCGGTGTTTCCGCAAAAGGCCGACCGCGACGTCATCATGAACACAGTGGCGCCGGTGTGGGACGGCAACGAGACCTGGCTGGTGCTCGGCGGCGGCGGCATGATGGCGGCGTTTCCGCTGGCCTATGCGGTGCTGATGCCGGCGCTCTATACACCGATGATCGCGATGCTACTCGGCCTCGTGTTCCGCGGCGTCGCCTTCGAATTCCGCTGGCGGACCCAGAAGGCGCGCAACAAATGGGACCTCGCCTTCGCCGGCGGCTCGCTGGTCGCGCCCCTCGCGCAGGGGATCGCGCTCGGCGCCATCCTGCAGGGCATCCACGTGGAGGGACGCCAATATGCCGGCGGCTGGTGGGACTGGCTGACGCCGTTCAGCGTCCTGACCGGCATCGCACTGGTGATCGGCTACGCGCTGCTGGGGGCGACCTGGCTGGTGATGAAGACCGAGGGCGAGTTGCGCGACCGCGCCTATCACCTGAGCTGGATCCTGCTGATCGCGATGCTGTGCGCGATCGGCGCGGTCAGCATCGCAACGCCGTTCCTGGCCGTGCAGTACACCCAGCGCTGGTTCGCCTGGCCCAACATCATCCTCACCGCGCCGGTGCCGATCGCGGTCGCCGCCGCCACCGCGCTGCTGCTGCGCGCGCTCAGCAACAAGAACGACCACCAGCCGTTCTTCCTGACACTGGCGTTGTTCGCACTGTCCTATGCCGGGCTTGGCATCAGCATGTACCCGTACATCGTGCCGCAGAGCATCACGATCTGGCAGGCGGCGGCGCCGGCCAACAGCCAGATCTTCATGCTGTTCGGGGTCTCGATCCTGGTGCCGCTGATCCTCGGCTACACCGCCTGGGCCTATTGGGTGTTCCGCGGCAAGGTGCGGCCCGGCCACGGATACCACTGATGCCGCAGGCCCCGAATCAACGGCCGCTCGGCCAGCGCCTGTTGTGGTTCGCAGCGCTCTGGCTCGGCGGCGTCGGCACGGTCACAGTGATCTCGTTCGCGTTGCGACTCTGGATTGCGCCGAAATGAGGCGGATGGCGCGGCACATCCCGGCGCGCAATGACAAAAAACAGAAGCATTACAGTGATATAGTGTGACGCCCGCCCTAAACTTGCCATCAAGCTGCCGCTCAGATTTGATGCTGCCGCGATTTGGGGTCGAGCAACCATTGGCTGCGCGCCAACAAGGAGAGCTTTGCATGACGAAACTTCGTCACCTGGTCTGGATGTTGATCGCCACGGGCGCACTCGTGCTGTCGACGTCGCAAGGCTTCGCCCAGAGCCGCCCCGATGCCGACGAGCCCGGCCTGGTCGCCGACGACAGCTACGAGCTCGATCCGGAATGGCAGAAGCAGGTGGTGTATTACCGGACCAACGAGGCGCCGGGCACCATCATTGTCGCCACCGCCGAACGCCATCTCTACCTCGTGCAGGGCAATGGCCGCGCGCTCCGCTACGGCATCGGCGTCGGCCGCGAGGGCTTCACGTGGCAGGGCCTGGTGAGCATCACCCGCAAGGCCGAGTGGCCGGACTGGGTGCCGCCGCCGGAGATGATCGCGCGCCAGCCCTATCTGCCGCGCTTCATGGCGGGCGGCCCCGGCAACCCGCTCGGCGCGCGCGCGATGTATTTGGGCACCACGGTCTATCGCATCCACGGCACCAACCGGCCCGACACCATCGGCACCGCCGTTTCCTCCGGCTGCTTCCGCCTGGTCAACAACGACGTGGCCGATCTCTATAGCCGCGTTCCCGTCGGCACCAAGGTGATCATCCGCCAGAAGCCCGAACTGTAGCGTCCGATATCCGCCCCGTTTCCCCCGATCACTCGCGAGAGAGAACCCATGCGTACATTTCGAGGCGGCCTGACGATCGGGCTCGCGGTCGCCGTGCTGGTTGCGGCAGCCGCCATCACCTATGAGCGTTACGACACCCGCACGCTGAAGCGCACCGTGCGCCGCGGCGACGTGCTGTGCGGCGTCAACAAGGGCCTGCCGGGCTTCTCGATCCCCGACGACAAGGGCAACTGGACCGGCTTCGACGTCGATTTCTGCCGCGCGGTCGCCTCGGCGATCTTCGACGATCCGTCGAAGGCGAAGTTCGTCCCGCTCGACGCCAGCGAGCGCTTCAAGGAACTGCAGAACCGCAAGGTCGACATCCTGTCGCGCAACTCGACCTGGAGCATGTCGCGCGAGACCAATTACGACCTCTATTTCCCGGCGGTCGCCTATTATGACGGCCAGGGCTTCATGCTGCCCCGCGCGCGCAACATCGATTCCGCGCTCGACCTGAACGGCAGCAAGGTCTGCGTGCAGTCCAACACCACGACGCAGCTCAACCTCGCCGACTATTTCCGTGCCAACAACATGAAGTACACGGAGATGAAGTTCGACAAGCTGGACGATGTGGTGAAGGCCTATGATTCCGGCCAGTGCGACACGCTGACGTCGGACGCCTCGCAGCTCTACGCGCTGCGGCTCAACCTCTCCAAGCCGAGCGACCACACGATCCTGGCCGACATCATCTCCAAGGAGCCGCTGGCGCCGGTGGTCCGGCTGCGCGACGACGACTGGATGATGATCGTGAAGTGGACGCTCTACGCCATGATCAACGCCGAGGAGCTCGGCATCACCTCGAAGAATATCGACGAGGCGCTGAAGTCGAAGAAGCCGGAGGTGATGCGGCTGGTCGGCACCGAGGGCGCCTATGGCGAGGATCTCGGCCTGACCAAGGACTGGGCCGTGCGCATAATCAAGCATGTCGGCAATTACGGCGAGGTCTACGACCGCAACGTCGGCGCCGACTCCAGGCTGAAAATCCCGCGCGGCATGAACCAGCTCTGGAACGCCGGCGGCGTCCAGTACGCGCCGCCGATCCGTTGATCGACAGCGCGGCTTGGCCACCGCTGTCACCGCACTCTCACTGTCATCACCCGCGAAGGCGGGTGATCCAGTACGCCGCGGCCCATCCGCTCAATAACAATCGTCTCTGGAATACTGGATCGCCCGGTCGAGCCGGGCGATGACAGTGTGTTGCGCGGCGACCACGACGCGTCGGCTCAGTACCCCTTGCCCTGCGCCAGCTGGTCGGCGTGGAAATTGCTGTCGCCGAACAGCTCCTGGCAGACGCGGGCGCGCTTCATGAAGAAGCCGATGTCGAACTGGTCGGTCATGCCCATGCCGCCATGCATCTGCACGCCTTCCTGGACGGCGAGCGTAGCGGTCGTCCCTGCGCGCGCCTTGGCGACGGAAACCGCATTGCCCGCCTTGTCGAGATCTGCGTCAAGCGCCTGCAACGCCTTCAGCACGGCGGCGCGGGTGATCTCGATATCGATGTAGAGCTCGGCGGCGCGGTGCTGCAGCGCCTGGAATTCGCCGATCGCCTTGCGAACTGCTTGCGCTCCTTGAGGTAGGTCACGGTGCGGCCGAACACCTCTTCGCTCAAGCCGACCATTTCGGACGCCACAGTGCCGCGGCCGATATTGAGCACGCCCTCGAGCAGCCCAAAGCCCTGATCGACTTCGCCGAGCACGCTGTCGGCATTGACCTCGACCTTGTCGAACACGATGCGCGCCGCGTTGTGCGAATCGACCATCGCGGTGCGCTCGATCGCGAGCCCCTTCGCCTTCGGATCGACCAGGAACAGCGTCAGGCCGTTCTTCTCGCCGGCGCTACCCGCGCTGCGCGCGGCCACGATCAGAAGATCGGCGGTGTGGCCGTCGACCACAAAGGCCTTGTCGCCGGACAGCTTGAAGCCGTTGCCGGAGCGCGTCGCCTGCAATCTGGTCTGCAGCGGGCGATGCTTTGCACCCTCGTCGATCGCGAGCGCCGCGAGCAGCGAGCCGTCGGCGATTTTCGGGAGATGCTGCGCCTTCTGCGCCTCGCTGCCGCCGCGCGACAGCACTGACACCGCAAGCACCGAGGTCGCGAGGAACGGCGACGGCATCAAGGTGCGGCCGATCTCCTCCATCACGATGCCGGCCTCGACGCAGCCGAGCCCGCTGCCGCCGAACTGGTCCGGCACCAGCAGGCCGGAGAAGCCCATCTCCGCAAACGTTGTCCAGAGCTCGCGCGAGAAGCCGGTGGTATCCTTGCTGTCGCGCAAGGAGCGCAGATGCGCCACCGGCGCCTTGTCGCTGATGAGGCCGCGCGCACTGTCGCGCAGCATGGATTGTTCTTCGGTGAGGATGAGGGCCATGGATGGATCCGATCTAACGTTCGAAGCAAGTATTCCTGAGTTCGTCATTCCGGGGCGATGCGTCAGCATCGAACCCGGAATCTCGAGGTTCCGGGTTCGACGCTTCGCGCCGCCCCGGAACGACGACAAGCAACTATGCCCCCGGCAGATCGAGGATGCGCTTGGCGACGATGCCGAGCATCACCTCCGAGGTGCCGCCCTCGATCGAGTTCGCCTTGGTGCGCAGCCAGGCGCGCGGACGGGCGCCGCCTTTGGAGCGATCGCTTTCCCATTCCAGCGCGTCGATGCCGCCCGCCGACATCAGGATCTCGTAGCGCCGCTTGTTGAGCTCGGTGCCGTAATATTTCATCGCCGAGGAGAACGCCGGATGCGATTGCCCCGCCTTGGCGAGATCGACCGCACGTTCCGCAGCCGCGGCAAGCGCGGCCTCGTCGACCTCGAAGCTCGCGATCTGGCTGCGCAGCTGCGCATCGTCGAGCCGCCCTTGCGCGTCCGCACCGACAGAGTCGGCGGCGATCTGGCCGAGGGGACGGCCGACGCCGCGCTCGCCCATGCCCGAGATCATCGCACGCTCGTGCTGCAGCAGGTACTTCGCGACATCCCAGCCGGGATTGACGGTGCCGACGACATGCGACTTCGGCACGCGGACATTGTCGAAGAAGGTTTCGCAGAACGGCGAATAGCCCGAGATCAGCAGGATCGGCTTGGTCGACACGCCTTTCGAGGCCATGTCGAACAGGATGAAGCTGATGCCGTCATGCTTCTTCGCGGCCGGATCGGTGCGCACCAGGCAGAAGATCCAGTCGGCATAGTTGGCGTAGGAGGTCCAGATCTTCTGGCCGTTGATGATGTAGTCGTCGCCATCGCCGACTGCGCGGGTTTGCAGCGAGGCGAGGTCGGAGCCGGCGTTCGGCTCGGAATAGCCCTGGCACCAGCGGATCAGGCCCGCGGTGATCTTCGGCAGATGCTCCTTCTTCTGCTCCTCGGTGCCGTATTTCAACAGCGCCGGCCCGAGCATCGAGATGCCGAACGAGGTCAGCGGCGCCCGCGCACCGATTGCGGCCATCTCCTGGCGCACGATCTTGGCCTCCTCGCCATCGAGGCCGCCGCCGCCATATTCCTTCGGCCAATGCGGCACGGTCCAGCCCTTGTCGCGCATCCGCTCGAACCAGACGCGCTGCGCGTCGGACGAGAATTTCGTGTTGCGGCCACCCCAGAAGGTGTCGCCATCCGAGGTCATCGGCTTGCGCATCTCCGCCGGGCAATTCTGCTCCAGCCAGGCGCGGGTCTCGGCGCGGAATTTCTCGAGGTCAGCCATGGTGCGTTTCCAGTCAAATTCGACGAATTGGAATCGACCTTAGACCTGCGCGGCCGCCGAATTCAATATGGCTTGCGGCCGCGCCATGCTCTGGCGTCGGTGGTCACTTCGCGTGATCGGGTGTATCGGCGAGACGGGGTAACGATTGAAAAACAGGAGGAAACGGACATGCGGCTGAAGCTGCTTTCGCCTAGCGAAATGAACGCCGCCCAGAAAGAAACCTACGACGAGTCGATTGCCGGCAAGCGCGGCGCGCCACCGGCGCCGATGATGGCCTGGCTGAACAGCCCGGAGATGGCGCGGCATGCCACGCGGCTCGGCGAGGTGCTGCGCTTCGACACGATCTTTCCGCCAAAGCTGTCGGAGATCGCGATCCTCGTCACCGCGCGGCACTGGACCGCGCATTACGAATGGTATGCCCACAAGCGCCTCGCGCTGAAGGGCGGCCTCGATCCGAAGATCATCGAGGACATCCGCGTGCGCCGGACGCCGACCTTCGACGATCCCAAGGCCAGGATGATCTACGACGTCGCCAAGGCGCTGCACGAGGGCCACGGCCTGCCGAAGCCGCTCTATGACGAAGCGGTCGAGGTGCTGAGCCAGCGTGGCCTGGTCGAGGTGATCGGCCTCTGCGGCTATTACACGATGGTGTCGATGACGCTGAACACGTTCGAGTTCGAGCTGCCTGGCGGCGAACTGTCCGAGCTCGCATAGGCTGCGCCAAGGATGGCGCTTGCGGAAACGCTGCGTTTCCGGATCAGTCGCTCGGGTCCCGGCAAATCCGGACTATATCAAAGGGCTGAGGCCTTGCCCGTGACGGCAAGGCATTAACGCCAACGGAGCCACGACATGCCGCAAAATCCTCCCATCGTCGCGGGCACGCGGATCGGGCATGTCCATCTCAAGGTCGCCGATCTCGACCGGGCGCTCGGCTTCTATTGCGGCGTGCTCGGCTTCGAGCTGCAGCAACGCTTGGGCGCGGACGCGGCCTTCATCTCGGCCGGCGGCTATCACCACCACATCGGCCTCAACACCTGGGAGAGCAAGGGCGGTCACCCGCCGCCATCAGGCACCACCGGCCTGTTCCACACCGCCATTCTTTATCCGACCCGACCGGCGCTCGCCGACGCGCTGCATCGGGTGCTGTCCGCCGGCATCCAGCTCGACGGCGCCAGCGACCATGGCGTCAGCCAGGCGCTGTATTTGCGCGACCCCGACGAGAACGGCGTCGAGCTCTATTGGGACCGGCCCGAGGCCGAATGGCCGCGCAGCGCCGACGGCAAGCTCGCGATGTTCACACGGCGGCTCGACCTGGAGGACCTGCTGAAGCAGCGCGCGGCATAATTCCGCGGCCCGGATAATTTCGTAGCCCGGATCGCGCTTCGCCGCATCCGGCTACAGATGTTTATTCCCCTTCCCCCTGAAAGGGGGAAGGTCGGGATGGGGGTCAGCCGCGGGCTCTGCTGCAAGTGGAGAGAGCAAATCCCCACCCGCTTTGCTCTGCGAGCAAAGCGACCTCCCCTTTTCAAGGGGAGGTGGAAAGGCAGATCGGATGGAGTGCAGCGCAATCTGCGGCTTTCTCGCCAATCGATCGAGCGGTCCCGATTACTCTTCGCTCATCCGGGCTACTTCCCCTTCATCATGATCGTCACCGCCGCGATCAGTTCGAGACCGATGCAGCCATAGAACGGCAGCGTGTAGCTGCCGGAGAGATCGTGCAGCAGCCCGATCACGCCGGGGCCGAACGCATAGGTGATCTGGTTGATTGCGGTGATCAGGCTGACCAGCACGCCGAACGCGCGCGGGTCGAATTCGCGCTGCACGATCAGCGCCGGCAGCGTGATCAGATTGCCGACCGAGAAGCCGAACAGCGCGCAGGCCGCGATCTGCGCGAGGTCATTATGCACGTTGATGATGACGACGAGCGCGATCGCCTGGCTGACAAAGGACAGCGCCGACGCCAGCCGCTGGTTGAGCCGGTCGATCACGAAGGAGAAGGAGACGCGGCCGACCACGGCCATCGCGGTCAGCAGCGCCATCGCCACCGTGGCGCGCTCGCGACCGATCACCTGATCGAGATAGGCGATCAGATGGACGATGAAGCCGACTTGGGCGAACAGCACCAGCGCGAAGGCAATCGAGACCGAGAGGAAGCGGATGTCGCGCAGCGCCCGCGCGCGCAGCTGTGTCGCGGACGGGGCATCGGCCGCCGCTGAAGTCACCGCGTGAAGATGCGCCGGCGGGCGCCCGACGAAGATCAGGATCACCGGCACCATCACGACGATGAGCAACGCGGCGGCGGCGATCATCGCGCCGGAGAAGCCGAACGCGCCGATCCCCGCCACCAGCAGCGGCACACCGACGATGCCGCCAAAGCTGGCGCCGTTCAGCGCCAGGCTGATCGCCATGCCGCGCTTTTTGTCGAACCACAGGCCGAGCGTATTGGTGATGATGCCGAGGCTGGTGCCGGCCCAACCGAACGCCAATAGCGCATCGGCAAGATAGAGCTGCCAGGGCTCGCGCACCTCGCCGATCGCAATAGCCGCGACCGCCATCGCGAAGGTGCCTGCGATCAGGCAGCTGCGCGCACCGAACGCCTTGATCGCCTCGCTGACGAAGGCAACCAGCGCAGCGCCGAACAGGTAGAAGAATGTCGTGCCCGACGAGATCAGTGACGCCGGCCAGCCGTGCAGCCGCTGCAGCTCGGCGACATAGACGCTCTGGCCGTAGAAGCCCAATCCCCAGCCGAAGGTCGCAAGCAGGAAGCAGACCACGACGATGCGCCAGCCCTCGTAACCAAGCGAGGATTCGTCTGATTGCGTTGGCGATGATGCGTCCATTTCTTGCTCTTGTTTCTCACATCGTCATGGCCGGAGTAGTCCGTTCCCACGATGTGAGCAGCCGTGCAAGCCGATCATTTCGAAACCGATCGAAGTGTCAGCAATTGGCAGCAGGAGCATGATCCGGAAAAGTGCGCGGCGGTTTTCCCTCGCGACAAACGCGAAGCGTTTGCGCGGAGATCATGCTCAAACAAGAAGCATTAGAGGCTCGGGTTCGGGATTTCTTCCACCGTGCGCAATTTTGCCCGCCGCTTGGCAAATGAGGCGAGCGCCAGCACGGCAAGCCCGAGCAGCACCGGCGGGAACACCACCCAGTTGACGGCGTTCCAGCCGTAATGGGCGAGCAGCTGGCCCGACGAGAACGAGCCGATCGCCATCATGCCGAACACCAGGAAATCGTTGAACGCCTGCACCTTGTTGCGTTCCTGCGGCCGGTGCGTTTCCAGCACCAGCGCGGAGGCGCCAACGAAGGCAAAATTCCAGCCCACGCCGAGCACGAACAGCGTCGCCCAGAAGTGCGGCGCAGTGATACCCGACAGACCGATCATCGCGGCCACCGCCTCCAGCGCCAGCCCGAGCGCGACGATACGAGGTGCGCCAAACCGCGCGATCAGCGAGCCCGTGAAGAAGCTCGGGCCGTACATCGCCACGATGTGCCACTGGATGCCGAAATTGGAATCGCTGACCGACAGCCCGCACATCTTCATGGCGAGCGGCGCCGAGGTCATCACCAGGTTCATCATCGGATAGGCGATCACGCCGCACAGCGCCGCGGCGATGAAGCGCGGCTGCCTTGCGATCTCGAGCAAGGGGCGGCCGCCATGCAGATCCGCCGCCGCGGGTTTCGGTGCGTCGACGCCCGAGAGCACGGCCATTGCCACCAGCGCGACCAGCGCCTGCATCACGAAGGAGAACGCGAACAGATAAGGCGGCCAGATGTCCATGGTCCATTGCACGAGCTGCGGCCCGAGCACGCCGGCGAACACGCCGCCGGCCATCACCCAGGACACCGCCTTGGGGCGGAACGCGGCGCTGGCGCCATCGGCCGCGGCAAAGCGATAGGACTGCGCGACGGCGCCATAGAGCCCGCCGAGGAAGGTCGCGCCGCAGAACAGCCAGAACGACGAATGCAGGATCGCCCAGGCGCCGAGCGCGCCGGTCAGCGTGCCGCAGAAGGTGCCGACGATGAAGGCGACGCGCCTGCCATAGACGCGCGCGATCGCGCCGGTCGGCAGCGTGCCGGCGGCAAGCCCGAGCACATACATCGAGAGCGGCACCGTCGCGAGCGAAACGTTCGGCGCCAGCGTCGCGCCGACGATCGAGCCGGTGGCGAAGATCACGGCCGAATTGGCGCCGGCCAGCGCCTGCGCCGCCGCGAGCCGCCACACATTGCCGCGCGCCCGCGCGTCGTCGCTCGTCTCGTCAGCAGCTGTCACGTCGATCATCGGTCGTCCCGCACTGAAGCCCCGGCGGGAGCCTCCAATCGCCGGCACTATGGAGAGCCGGTGCAGGCCGATCAACCGGCGCAAACGGACGTACGCCATGCGGGAGGCGCACGAGAGAGCGCACCGCCCTCGTGTGCTATTGCAGGGATGACACTTCTATCAGTCCCGTCATCCTGAGGTGCGAGCGGAGCGAGCCTCGAAGGATGCACGGCCACCAGCCGGGCCGTCGACCCTTCGAGACGGCCGCTGCGCGGCCTCCTCAGGGTGACGGTGAGAGAGCTTGACGAGCGACGCCTACCGTGCCGGCTTCTTGCCCGGCCGTTTCTCGGCGCGCAGCGCGCCGGTCTTGTGGACCTTGGAGCGCGGCCCCACGAGGTACGGCTTGTGAACGTGCCATTCAAGCGCAAGCGTCGCGGCGAAACCGAAAAAGCTCGAACGGCTCATGCCGAGTCCGGCGGCATGCTTGTCGATCCGTGCGATGAGGCTCTTCGGCAGATAGACGTTGACGCGCTCGGACGGGTCGGGCGGGTCGACGCCGACCATGAAGAAGGCGGCGACGTCCGAGCCCTTCGGCGCCACGATGCGCTCGATCGGGGTCGGCTCCGGCAATGGCTTGCCCTGCTCGACCCAGCCGTCGACGGTCTGCGCCAGCGTATGCTCGGCGCGCTCGATCGCGTCTTCCTGCGATCGCCCCGCGGCAACGCAGCCCGGAAAGTCCGGAAACCATGCCCCGAACGCGCCGCGCGGCCCGCGCTCCAGCACGGCCGGATAAAGCCGTCTCTTCATTCTGGCCTCCATTATCAGGGTATGCTATTTCACACACCCCCAGTCAAATAACACAACTAAATGCAGAGGAGAGCAGACATGGACCGGCAGGCCGAACTCCGCATCATCCGCGCCGCCTATGCCAAGCAGATCATGGCCGCCGCCAACGTCAGCGACACACGCGTAGCCGGGGCCTTTGCCGCCATTCCGCGCGAAGACTTCGTCGGGCCGGGACCGTGGATGATGCTGCGATGGTGGACCCGCGACTACGTGCCGACGCCCGATGCCGATCCGGTCTATCTCTACACCAACGATCTGGTCGCGCTGCTGCCCGATCGCCTTCTCAACAACGGCCAGCCGTCGTTGCACGCACATCTCATGCACCAGGCCGCGCCCGCCGCCGGCGACCATGTGGTGCATGTCGGAACGGGCACAGGCTATTACACCGCGCTCCTTACGCATCTGGTCGGACCGACCGGCCGCGTGACCGGCATCGAATACGATCCGGAGCTTGCGGCACGCGCCCGCGCCAATCTTGCTTCCTGCCGGAATGTCGAGATCATCGAGGGCGACGCCACGCTTGTCGCGTTCGATTCGGCCGACGTGATCTACGTCAACGCCGGCTGCACCCGGCCTGCCGCGCGATGGCTCGACGGCCTCGCCGACGGCGGTCGCCTGATCGTGCCGCTGACGTCGGATCAGGGATTCAAGGGCGGCGCGCCGGAGCAGGTGGCGCGATCCGGTGCGGTGTTCCGCGTCCGGCGCGAGGGAGCAGACTATCAAGCTTCCTGGATCTCACCGGTCGCGATCATTCCTTGCGACGGCGGCCGTGACGAACCGTCCGAAAAGGCGTTGGCCGAAGCCTTCGCCCGCGGCGGCTGGCAAAAGGTGACGCGGCTCTATCGCGGTGCCGATATTCCGGACGAACGTTGCTGGCTGCGCGGGGATGGCTGGTGCCTCGCCTATAGTTGATCCGCACACGACGTTCGCCACACGACCCGCAATGGACAGCAAGCGGGCGTCCGCGTAGATCAAGTATGATCGTCAAGCCTCCCTTCTCATCGTCCACGGAGCCAGCGCTGTGTCCCCAGACGAAAGGCCCACCCTCGCCGCACCCGATGACGATCCGTATCTGTGGCTGGAAGATATCGAAGGGCGCCGCGCGCTCGATTTCGTCGAACGGCAGAACCGGCTGACGCTGCAAAAATTCGGCGGCGCGCGATTTGCGGCTGATCGTGACCTGCTGGCTGCGATCTACGACCGTCCGGACAATATCCCCTACGTCACGCGCCGCGGCGGGCTGCTCTACAATCTCTGGAAGGACGCGAACAATCCGCGCGGCCTGTGGCGGCGGACGACGCTTGAGGAGTTTCGCACGCCGAAGCCCGAATGGGAAATTCTGCTCGATATCGACAAGCTTGCCAGCGAGGAAAGCAAGGACTGGCTGCTGAGCTGGACCCATGCGCCTCCCGAAGCGGGTTCGCGCGCGATCGTGAGTCTGTCGCGCGGCGGCAGCGATGCCACCACGCTGCGTGAATACGACCTGAAAGCGAAGAGCTTCGTCGTTGACGGATTTGTGCTGCCGGAAGCCAAGAGTGGCGCCGAATGGGCCGATGCCGATACGCTGCTGCTGGCGAGCGTGGTTGGCGAAGGCATGGCCACGACCTCCGGCTATGCCCGCACCGTCAGGCGCTGGCGCCGTGGCGAGGCCGTCGAACAGGCTCCGGTGATTTTCGAGGTACCCGCCGACCATATGGCGGCATACTGCGGCGGCGACCGAACTGGGCTCAGTCCGCGCATCTGGTTCACCGATCGCATCGACTTCTTCAATCTCAAGGTCTGGCTCGGCGACGAGACCGGCGCGAAAACCAAGCTCGATCTGCCGACCGACATCTGGCTCGAAGCGCAGCAGGACTGGCTGGCGGTCAAGCTGCGCTCGGCATGGACCGTGGCGGAGAAGACCTATGCGGCCGATTCCGTGCTCGGCATATCGCTGTCGGCCTTTCTCGCAGGCGATCGCCATTTCACTGTCGTGTTCGAACCGGGCGCGCGGCGCGCGCTGCAGGGATTTTTCTGGACCGACGGCGTACTGGTGCTGTCGATCCTGGATGAGTTGCGACCGGTTTTCGAACTCTGCACACCCTCGGCCAATGACTGGACCCGCCGGAATCTGCCAGGGCTTCCCGAGATCGGGGTGGTCGATGTCTGGCGCCTCGATGTGCACGAGTCCGAGAGCAACGGCGACATGCTGGCCAATGTGCAGGACCCGCTGACGCCGCCCTCCCTGATGCTGGTCGACGGCGTCGCGAGCCCGGCACTGTTGAAGCAGGCGCCGAAGACGTTCTCCGCCGACGGGCTCGTGACCACCCAGCACGAGGCCATCTCGGTCGACGGCGAGCGCATCCCCTACGTGCAGACCGGGCCTGCGACCGAGAGCGGCGACGCTCCGGTCTATATGAGCGCGTATGGCGGCTTCGGTCTCGCCGTAAAACCCTATTACAGTTCGGCGCTCGGCAAGCTGTGGCTGGAGCGCGGCGGCTCCACGGTGCAGGCGAACATCCGCGGCGGCGGAGAGTTCGGCACACGCTGGCACGATGCCGGCCGCAATGCCGGCAAGCGGCTGGCGCATGACGACTTCGCCGCGGTCGCTGCCGATCTGGTCAGACGCGGCGTGACACGCGCCAGCCGGATTGCCGCGGAAGGTGGATCGAACGGCGGCATCCTGATCACCAACATGCTGACGCGCTATCCTGAACGGTTCGGCGCCCTGTTCTGCACGATTCCGCTGATCGACATGCGCCGCTACACCAAGCTTCTCGCCGGGGCGAGCTGGATCGCGGAATATGGCGATCCCGACAAGCCGGAGGAGTGGGACTGGTTGCAGACCTACTCGGCCTATCATGCGGCGAAGTCAGGACAGCACTATCCGCCGATCCTGATCGCCACCACAAGGCGCGACGACCGTGTTCATCCCGGACACGCGCGGAAGATGACGGCCAAGCTGCAGGCGATGGGATACGAGGCCTATCTCTACGAGCCCGCCGCCGGCGGCCATGGCTACGGCAAGGACAACCAGGAACGCGCCGCCTTCATCGCGCTCGGCTACACCTTCCTGAAGGACAAGATCGGCTGGATCGACAACGGCGCCTGAGCGCGGCTACTTGCGCACGAACATCAGGATCATGTTGTTGGCCGGCATCTCGAAGGCGCCGCCGAGCTTCAGCCCGACGCTCTCCGCAAGCCTCTCGACCTCGGCGATATCGCGCACGCCCCATTCGGCGTCGCGTTCACGCAACGAGGTGTCGAACACGGCGTTGCTGAGCGCGGTGTGCTTGCCGCCACGCTTGAACGGGCCGTAGAGGAACAGCCGACCGTCGGCGCGCAGATGCCGCGCGGCCCCGGCGAACAGGCCCTCGGCCACGCGCCACGGCGCGATGTGGATCACGTTGGCGCAAAAAATCGCGAGCAGTTTGTCCGGACCTTCGCCGTCGGATGGCGCCGGCGACCAGGCCGGATCGGACAGATCGATCGGTTGCGGCGGTTGGATGTTGGCAAGCCCGGCATGTGCGCGCCAGGCGGCGATGCTGCGCAGATGCGCCGGATGAAGGTCGCTCGGCCACCAAATGATGTCAGGCGCCTGACCCGCGAAATAGACGACATGCTGGCCGGTGCCGCTACCGGCCTCCAGCACGTCGCCGGACTGGCCGGCGAGGAAGCGCTTCAGGACCACCCAGATCGGCTGATGGTTGCGGTGGAACGCTGCCGCGTCGAGCCGCCCGTCCGCCTCGACCGGCTGGCCATCCTTGCCGAACTCCACCACGAACTCCGCCACCACTTCTCTCCCTCACGCCAGCCGCTTGTGAACCGTGCAACTGCCATCGGCAAGAGCGGAACCCGCATCGCATACCGCCCAACCCGTCATCCCCGCGCAAAGGCTTCGCCTTTGTCGCTGGAGGTGCGAGCTCTTGCGAGCCTCGAAGGATGCACGGCCACAGTCGGGCCGTCGACCCTTCGAGGCTCGCTCCGCTCGCACCTCAGGGTGACGGGTCTAATCTCGTCTGCGCTGACTGTCCGCAAGTGCATTAACCCCATCGCAACGCAACCATTCTCCACATTGCCAGCCGATGGCCTTTGTGCTTTCCACTCTTTATATTGCGATGGGATCATCGAGATTGAAGCCCGGGAAACGTCCTTGATCGCCACTTTCTCCAAGCCAGCCTTCGTCCTGGCGCTGCTGGCAGGCACCGCCATGGCGGTGCCCGCGCAGGCCCAATCCGCCGCCGAGGGCCAGAAACTCGCCTTCGACCGCAGCAAGGGCAATTGCCTGACCTGCCATGTCATCAAGGGTGGCGACTTGCCGGGCACGATCGGCCCCGAGCTGACCGGCCTGAAGGCGAAATACAGCCGCGATGAGCTGGTCGCGATCGTAACCGATGAGACCAAGCGCAACCCGCAAACCGTGATGCCGCCGTTCGGCCGAAACCGGATTTTGAGCGAGAAGGAAATCAACGCGGTGGTGGACTTCCTGCAGACGTTGTGACGCCGCGACCGCCGCTCGAGGAGATTTTTTCGATGAACATCACGACCAGCGAATTCTTCAAGACGCGCCGCCTGCTGCTGAAGGGCGCCGGCGTCGCCGCATTGATCGGCCTTGGGGTCATTCCGTTCGACGTGCCGCAGGCGCTCGCCGCCGCCAACGACAAATATCCGGAAGACGCGTTCAAGCAGAAGAGCGAGGCCGACGCGATCAAGGCGCTCTACGGCAAGACTGCCGAGCCCTCGGACAAGGTCAAGATGGACGCGCCGGAGATCGCCGAGAACGGCGCGGTGGTGCCGATCTCCGCCACCACGACGCTATCAGACGTCACCTCGATCTCGTTTCTGGTCAGCGAGAACCCGATCTCGCTGGTCGCCTCGTACAAGATTCCGGCCGGCACGCTGCCGACGGTTGCCAACCGCATCAAGATGGCCAAGACCAGCAACGTCACCGTGATCGTCGAGGCCGGCGGCAAGCTCTACAGCGCCCAAAAGGAAATCAAGGTCACCGTCGGCGGCTGCGGCGGCTGATCACGCGCAAACGATAAGGAAGCAAACCGATGGCATCGAGCATTCGCGTGCGCGCCACGTCAAACGGCGACACCACCGAGGTGCAGGCGCTGATCCAGCATCCGATGGATTCCGGCTTCGTCAAGGACGCCAAGGGCGAGATCATTCCGCCGCACTTCATCCAGGTGCTGACCTTCGCGTATGACGGCAAGCCGGTGTTCGTCGCCGACTGGGGCGGCGGCGTCTCCAAGGACCCCTATGTCAAGTTCGCCTTCAAGGGCGGCAAGAAGGGCGACGATCTGAAGGTCAGCTGGGTCGACAACAAGGGCGCGACCGACACCGCCACGGCGAAGATCCAATGACGCGGCGCCTCGCAATCCGCGCTCTAGAGCGTTTTCGAGCGAAGTGGACGCCGGTTCGCGTGAAGAAAACGCGTCAAAACAAAAATCTGGTCGCAACGCTTGCGCTCGGCATGCTGACGCTCGCGCCGGCCGTGCGCGCGGCCGACACCGTCGATCCCGCCGCCGACAAGGCCGCGTTCCAGAAATTCTTCACCAGCAAATTTCCCAAGCTGAAGCCCGAGGATTTCGTCAACGGTCCCTATTCGATGAACGAGGACCTGAACAAGCAGTGGGAGGAGAAGGAGCAGTTTCCGCCCTACGAGTTCTCGCTCGAAGCCGGCAAGGAGATGTTCTCGACGCCGTTCAAGAACGGCAAGACCTACGCCGACTGCTTCCCGAACCAGGGCATCGGCATCCGCCAGAACTATCCCTATTTCGACGAGAAGGAAGGCAAGGTCGTCACGCTCGAGCTCGCGCTCAACCGCTGCCGCGAGGCCAATGGCGAGGCGCCGTTCTCCTATGTGAAGGACGACATGGCGGCGCTCACCGCCTACATGGCCTTCACCTCGCGCGGCAAGCCGATGGATATCAAGATCCCGAACGATCCGCGCGCGCTGGAGGCCTATCAGAAGGGCAAGGAGTATTTCTACACCCGCCGCGGCCAGCTCAATTTCTCCTGCGCCACCTGCCACATCCAGAGCCCGGGCGAGCGGATCCGCGCCGAGGTGCTGGCGCCGGCGCTCGGCATCCTGAACGCGATGCCGATCTACCGCTCGGAATGGTCAGGGATGGGCACCACCAGCCGCCGCTTCACCACCTGCAACAGCCAGATCCGCGGCGTGCCGCTCAATCCGCAGGACGACGAGTATCGCAACCTCGAATATTATCTGTCCTACGTCAGCAACGGCCTGCCGATTTCGGGGCCGGGAGCGCGGCCATGAGAACCATCTTCGCAGCATCAGCCCTGCTGCTCGCGACCGCAACCGGCGCCCTCGCCGCCTCCGAGGCCGACTACAAGGCAGCCTATGCCGCGGCGGAAGCCGCCAACAGGGAAGCAGGCAGCCTGCGCAACCAGTGGACCACCACCGCCGCGACGCTATCTGCCGCAAAAAAGGCCGGTGAGGCTGGTGATTTCGACACCGCCGTCGCCCAGGCCAAGGAGGCCGAGGCACTGGCAAAGGCATCGATCTTCCAGGCCACCAGCGAGAAGGAACGCTGGAAGGACATGGAAATTCGCTAACACACAAAAGTTAGGGAGGCACCGGCGAAAGGGTTCCCTCCCCCCTTGCGGGGGAGGGTTAGGGAGAGGGGTAAGTGGCACGGGCGGTGTTCGTGGCTCACCCCTCTCTCCAACTCTCCCCCGCAAGGGGGGAGAGAGCCCGACCACCGCCCGCGTGACTTCGAGCCAAGTGCTGAGAGAGTGATGATCATCCGCCGCCGGGATTTCCTGAGAGCTTCGGCCGCCGCGACGCTTGCGGCCGGCGTGCCCCGGCTTGCGCGCGGCGCCGATACCGCCAGCGTCTACGACCTCGAGCGCTTCGGCAACGCCCGTATCCTGCACATGACCGACACCCATGCGCAGCTGAAGCCGGTGTTCTTCCGCGAGCCCAGCGTCAATCTCGGCGTCGGCGCGATGGCCGGCCAGCCGCCGCATCTGGTCGGCAAGGCGTTCCTCGACCGCTTCGGCATCCGGCCCGACAGCGCCGACGCCTATGCCTTTACCTGCGTCGAGTTCGAGAAAGCCGCCGGCCGCTTCGGCAAGCTCGGCGGCTTTGCCCATCTGAAGACGCTGGTCGACAAGCTGCGCGCCGATGTCGGCGAGAAGCGCTCGATCCTGCTCGATGGCGGCGACCTCTGGCAGGGCTCAGGGCTCGCCAACGCCATGAACGGCGCCGACATGGTGGAGGCCGCCAATCTGCTCGGCATCGAGGCGATGACCGGGCATTGGGAATTCACCTATGGCGAAGAGGTGCTGCGCGACAATCTCGCCCGCTTCAAGGGCGAGTTCCTGGCGCAGAACGTGTTCCTGACCGAGGAAGCCGCGTTCAACGACGCCAAGGCGTTCGATCCGGCCTCGGGCCGCGTGTTCAAGCCGTCTGTCATAAGGGAAATCGGCGGGCACCGCGTCGCGATCATCGGCCAGGCCTTCCCCTATGTGCCGATCGCGCATCCCAAGCGCTTCACGCCGGACTGGAAGTGCGGCATCCGCGACGAGGAGCTGCAAAAGCTGGTCGATGGCCATCGCAACAACGACAAGGTCGAGGCGGTGATCCTGCTGTCGCATAACGGCATGGATGTCGACCTCAAGCTCGCCAGCCGCGTCACCGGCATCGACGTCATCCTCGGCGGCCACACCCATGATGCGATCCCGATCCCGATCACGGTGACCAATGCCGGCGGCGTCACGCTGGTCACCAATGCCGGCTCCAACGGCAAGTTCATCGGCGTGCTCGATCTCGACCTCGCCAAGGGCAAGGTCGCCAATGTCCGCTACCGGCTGCTGCCAGTGTTCGCCGAACTGCTGAAGCCCGATCCGGCGATGCAAACGCTGATCGACAAGATGCGCGACCCGCATGTCGACGACTGGAGCGACAAGCTCGGCACGGCCGACCGCCTGCTCTACCGCCGCGGCAATTTCTCCGGCACCGTCGACCAGTTGATCTGCGACGCGCTCTTGAGCGAGCTCAACGCAGAGATCGCGCTGTCGCCGGGTTTCCGCTGGGGCCTCACCGCGCTCGCCGGCCAGCCGCTGACCATGGAAGACGTGCTGTCGGAAACCGCGATCACCTATCCCGAGACCTACGTCGCCACCATGACCGGCGGCCAGATCAAGGACGTGCTGGAAGACGTCTGCGACAATCTGTTCAACGTCGATCCCTATTATCAGCAAGGCGGCGACATGGTCCGCGTCGGCGGCCTCGCCTATGCCTGCACGCCGGGCGAATCCGTCGGCAAGCGCATTTCCGAGCTGAAGCTCGGCAACGGCAAGCATCTCGAAGCCGGCAAGCACTACAAGGTCGCGGGCTGGGCCTCGGTCAACCAGCAGAGCGGCGCGCCGATCTGGGAAGTCGTGGCCAAGCACCTGCGCTCCGGCCGGCCGCCGAACCGCGACGAGCCCGGCGTGACGCTGAAGGGCGTCGACGACAACCCGGGCATGACGAAGCTCGGATGACGCGGCGCCCGATCATCGCAGCGCTCGGCCTGGCGGCGCTCGCGCTTGCAACGCCGCTCGCCCGCGCCCAGCTGGCGCCGCTGCAGGACAAGCCGTTCGCCGAGCACAAGATCGTGCTGCAGCTCTCCGACAATGATCCGAGGAAGCAGGGCCTCGTCATCAGCGTCGCCAACAATCTGATGAAGCATTACGACCCCGACAAGGTCGCGGTCGAGATCGTCGCCTTCGGCCCGGGCATCGAGCTGCTCAAGCCCGACCACCCAAACCGCAAGCTGGTCGAAAGCCTGGTCGCGCAGGGCGCGCGGGTCGATATCTGCCTCAACACCGTCGACACGATCGAGCGCGACACCGGCAACCGGCCCGACTACATCGCAGCCGCCACTCCGGTGCAGGTCGGCGTCGCGCAAATTTTACTCCTCACCGAGAACGGATACACGCTGGTCCGTCCCTGACGGAGTTGCAGGAGCAGGGCTGGAGCCACGTGCGGCCGTAAGTTCGCTCCCCCCCAATCGCGCACCATACGCCCGTCATCCTGAGGAGCCCGCGCAGCGGGCGTCTCGAAGGATGCACGACCCCGGTGTCTCCGCGCGCATTTGCTCTCCTCGCGGAAAGACCCGGGCCGTCCACCCTTCGAGACGCCGCTGCGCGGCTCCTCAGGGTGACGGGACCCGTATCCGCGCGGGGATGGATTTGCTTTGAATCGACCCTATCTATGGAATAATATCCTCCCTGTGACTCGGCCCGGAGAATAGGTAAGCCGTCATGATCTTTCGCCAGCTCTTCGACAGCGTGTCCGGCACCTACAGCTATCTGCTCGCGAGCCGCGCCGGCGGCGAGGCGCTGATCCTCGATCCGGTGCTGGAGAAGGCCGACCGCTACTGCAAGCTGCTGCAGGAACTCGACCTCAGGCTGGTCAAGGCCGTCGATACACATCTGCATGCCGATCACGTCACCGGCCTCGGCGAGCTGCGCGACCGCACCCAGTGCATCACCATCATGGGCGAGCAGAGCAAGGCCGACGTGGTGTCGATGCGCGTTTCCGACGGCGACAAAGTGACGATCGAGGGCCTCTGCCTCGAGGCGATGTACACGCCTGGCCACACCGACGATTCCTACAGCTATCTGATGGGCGACCGCGTCTTCACCGGCGATACGCTCTTGATCCGCGGCACCGGCCGCACCGATTTCCAGAACGGCAGCGCGCGGGCCCAGTACGATTCGATCTTCAATCGCCTCTTGAGGCTGCCCGAGGAGACCATGGTGTTCCCCGCGCATGACTACAAGGGCGACACCGTCTCCACGATCGGCGAGGAGAAGCGCTACAATCCGCGGCTGCAGGTCAAATCGATCGACGACTATGTCGAGCTGATGAACAACCTCAATCTGCCGAACCCGAAGCTGATGGATGTCGTGCTGCCCGCCAACATGCATGTCGGCCTGCACCAGGACGAGCTCGCCAAGGAAGGCCTCTCCCTCAACGCACGCGACGCCATCGCGAGCCTCGGCCGGCCCGATATCCTGCTGGTGGATTTGCGCGAGAGCGGCGAACGGGCCAAGCACGGCACGCTCGCCGGCGCGCTGCACGCGCCCTATCCCGGGATTTGCGCCACATTGCAGCCCGGCGGCATGCTGCGCGAAGTTGCCGCCGCGACCGGCCGCCGCGTCGTGTTCTTCTGCGCCTTCGGCGAACGCTCGGCGATGGCGGTGGCCGCCGCGAAGAAGGCGGGACTGGCGAACACCGCGCATATCGAGGGCGGCATCGACGCGTGGAAGAAGGCCGGCGGGCCGGTGGTGATGGGGTAATTCCCTAGGCTCTTCGCTAACGCGCGCGAAATTATCTACCGTCACCCTGAGGTGCGAGCGAAGCGAGCCTCGAAGGGTCGACGGCCACACTGTGTCCGCGCGCATTTGGTGATATCGGGGCCGTGCATCCTTCGAGGCTCGCAAGAGCTCGCACCTCAGGATGACGGGGTTAATTAGAGCGCTCGGCGCTTACCCGCTGCAGCTCCGCCGTCAACCGATCCAGCGCATCCGCCAGCATCACGCCGCCGCAGACGGTGAGCCGCTCCGGCAGCACGATGCGCTTGCCCTCCGGATAGAACCGCTCCAGCGCCGGATGCAGCAGGAAGGCGCGGCCGTCATCCTCGGCGCGATCGCCGGCCTCCGCCACCAGGATGAAATCCGGCCGCAGTTTTACAATCGCCTCCAGCGAGACAAATCCGCCGGCGCCGAAGCCGAGCTCGCCGGCGGCGTTGGAAAGACCCGTTGCCGCCAGCAGCGAGCTGACCAGGCTGCTCTCACCCGACACAAAGCCGCGCCGCTCCAGCGGCAGCACCCGATAATGATGACCGTCGGCCACCGCCCGCGCCCGCGCGATCGCCGCATCGAGGCGCGCGATCACGGCCTCTGCGCGATCCGGATGCTGCACCACTTCGCCCATCGCGCGGATCTGCTCCCTCACCTCGTCGAGCGTGCGCGGCACCGTGAACTCGACGAGATGCAGCCCCTTCGCCTTCAGCAGATCGCGCGTCGCGCGCTTGTCGAACAGGCTGACGACGACGAGGTCCGGCTTGAGCAGCAGCACGTCCTCGGCCTCGCCGGACAGCCGCGGAAAGCTTCGCGCCTTCTCGGCGGCCCAGGATTGCCAGGCATCGCGGGAGAAACGGCTGAGCCCGAGGATCTGGTCGGGATCAGCCAGCGACAGCACGAGTTGGTCGCTGCAGACATTCATCGAGACGATGCGCGGTCCGGCGGCGGACGCGGCACTGGCGGACATGAGCCCAGCAAGAATGGAGAGCGTCAGCAAAAAGCAGAGCCGAGCGAGATGGCTGACACGCAAAAGGTGCGCCCCCTCTCCCGCTTGCGGGGGAGGGTTGGGGTGGGGGTAGCGCCGCAATGAACACTCTTCGAGTGGAGAAAGCCCCCGCCCGCATCGCATCTTTCGATGCGACACAGCCGAAGCCTCGCTTCGGCGTTTCTTAAGAACGGCCGCCGAAGGCGGCCTATGCTCCCCCGCAAGCGGGAGAGGTGCAGCGCGTCCGTGGCGGCACCGCATGCGCATCACACGTCCGCCCACGGCACGATGACGGCCTCGCGCTGAAATTCAGCGCGGTAGGCGCTGACCCGGAACACGCTGGCGAGGACCGCCTCCGACAATGCTTCCGCAGGCGCGCCTTGCGCCGCCAGCCGGCCCTCCGCCAGAACCAGCACGTGATCGGCAAAGCGCGCCGCGAGCCCGAGATCGTGCGTCACCACGATGACCAGCACGCCGGTGTCGGCGATGTTGCGCAGCTTCTGCATCACATCGATCTGGTGGCGCGGATCGAGCGACGCGGTCGGCTCGTCGGCGAGGATCACGGGCGCCTCGACCGCCAGCACCCGCGCCAGCGCGACGCGGCTGCGCTCGCCGCCGGACAGCTCGGTGACACGGCGGTCGCTGAATTCAGTGACGTCGACCGCCTGCATCGCCCGCAGCACGGCCTCGATGTCCGCTGGCGACAACCGCGCCGGATCGGTCGCGCCATGCGGATAGCGGCCGAGCGCGACGATATCGCGCGCCGGCAGCGGCCAATGCACCATGTGCCCCTGCGGCAGATAGGCAAAACGTTTCGCGCGCTCGCGCAGCGATAGCGCCGCCAGCGCATCGCCGCCGATCCGAATCTCGCCGTCGGACGGGATCAATCCGGCGAGCGCGCGCAACAGCGTGGTCTTGCCGGCGCCGTTCGGACCGACCAGCGCGACCAGATGGCCTGATGCCAGCGACAGCGAGACATCGTGCAGCACCTTGCGGCTGCCGAGCGAAGCGCTGAGACCGGTTGCGGACAGCAGCCTCATGCCACGCCTCCACCGAGCGCGCGGCGTTCGCGCATGATCAGATAGAGGAAGAACGGCACCCCGATGATCGAGGTCAGCACGCCGACCTTGATGTCGGAGGTCGAGGCGATGATGCGCACCGCGATATCGGCCGCGAGCAGCAGCGCCGCGCCGGTGAGCGCACTCGGCACCAGCAGCCGCGCCGGATCGTGACCGATCAGGGGACGCATTAGATGCGGCGCGATGAGCCCGATGAAGCCGATCGTGCCTGTCACGGCGACCGCGCCGCCGACGCCGAGCGCAACGCCCGCGATCACGAAGAGCCGCAGCCGCCCGACATCGACGCCGAGGCTCTGCGCGGCCTCCTCGCCGAGCGTCAGAGCGCGGAACGCGTTCGCCTGGCTCAGCAGGATGGCGGCACCCGCGATGATGAAGGGCAGCGCCAGCGCCACATGCTGAAAGCTGCGGTCCTCTAGCGAGCCGAGCAGCCAGAACGCGATCTCCAGCACCACGAAGGGATTGCTGGAGAGGTTCATCACCAGCGCCGTCGCAGCACCGGCAAAGCTCGAGATCGCGAGCCCCGCGAGGATCAGGATCAGCAGCCCGGCATTGCGGCCGGCGACCGCGAGCAGCGCGAACACCGAGCCGAACGCGGCGATGATCGCGACCACCGGCAACGCGTAGGAGCGCACATCGGCCAGGCCGAGCGCGATCACCAGCACCGCGCCGAACGCCGCCGACTGCGGCGCGCCGAACAGCGACGGCGAGGCCAGCGGATTGCGCAGCAGGCCCTGCAGCGCCGCGCCTGACAGCCCGAGAATGCCGCCGATCGCGAACGCGAGAATGGTGCGCGGCAGGCGAATCTCGCGCACGATCACCTGCGCCACGTCGCTGCCGCCGCCGAACAGCGCCTCGATCACCGCGAGCGGCGACAGCCGCACCGGCCCGATGCCGAGCGAGATCACGCACAGCAGGACCACAAGCGCGAGCAGCGCCGCGGTGGCGCCCCATCGGCGCCGCGCGGCGACCTCGGCCGCCAAGGCAAAATCCTGCACGCTCATTGGATCCATGCTCTTACAGCGATCGCCGTGGCAGACAAGCGACACTCGATAAAAACCGTGGCCGTCTGACCGCCGCCCGACTTCCGCCGGATTGACTTTGCTGCCCGGCCGAACCCTAGATGAACATGACGGTTCTTTCATGAGATGAAAAGGGAATGCGGTGCGGGGAAACTTCCCCAAGGCCGCGGCTGCCCCCGCAACTGTATGCGGTGAATCCTTCGTCACAGGCCACTGGGAATCTCGGTCCTGGGAAGGCGACGAAGGGTAACGACCCGCGAGCCAGGAGACCTGCCGTCAGCCGTGGTCACACGCGAAGATGCCGGTCGGGGAGTACAGGCATGAGCTTCACCTGAGGCTGTTAGCACGATGGTGAGACTGGTTCGCGGTGACGTGCCACTGACGTTACCGAGGTCTCGCTTATGTTGTCCTACCCATTCCACCATTGGCGGCGCACGCTGCTGCTCGCGACGACGATGCTCGCGCCTGTATTTATTGTCTCCGCCGCGCGGGCGCAGCAGGCGCCTGCTCCCGATCAGCTACCAGCGATCGAAGTCACCAAGCCGGGCGACCAGAACGTCACGCGCGCCAAGCCGGCTGCGGACGAAGCGCCGGCACCGCGCCGTCCGGCGCCGGGCACCGCAGAGAGCACCAATGTAGGCGGCGGAAGCGGATCGGGCACCACAGGGACAGGCACGGCCACCGGAACGGGCGGCACCAGCGGCGGTCGCTAGTTCGCCGGCATTGTCGGATCGTCCTCGGCCGTGATCACCGCCGACGACATCGCGCATTCGCCGGTGCAGTCGTTGCCGGAAATCCTCGCGCAGGTGCCGGGCGTGCAGCTGCAAACGCTCTATGGCGGGCCGAACGGCGCCAAGACCGCGGTCGACCTGCGCGGCTTCGGGGCATTCGCCACCGACAACACGCTGTTCCTGCTCAATGGCCGCCGGCTCAACGACGTCGACAAGGCCGGCTTCGACCTCACCACGATCCCGCTCGATTCGATCGCGCGCATCGAGATCACGCGCGGCAACAGCGGCGCCGTGCTCTACGGCGACAATGCGGTGGGCGGCGTCGTCAACATCATCACCAAGACCGGCGTCGGCGGTCCGCCGACGACGATGAGAGCCGAGGCGGGATTTGGCTCGTTCAACACCCGCATGGCCGCCGTCTCCGCGGCGCTCAATGCGGGACCGTGGTCCACCTCGTTCTACGGCAACGGCATCAAGTCCGACGGCTACCGCGTCAACAATGCGCTCGACCAGCGCAACGCGGTCGGCAGCGTCAACTACACCACGCCCGACCTCACCGCTTTCCTGACCGTCACGGGCAGCGACCAGAAGCTCGGCCTGCCCGGCGGGCGGCTGGTCGATCCGTCGATCGGGGTGAACGAGCTGCAAACCGACCGCCGGGGCAGCAGTACGCCGTTCGACTATGCCAACCAGCAGACCGCGAGCGTCACCGCCGGCTTCACCAAGACGCTGATCAACGGCGTCGACCTGATCGTCGACGGCGGCTGGCGGCAGCGCGATACCCAAAGCGGCTTCTTCGGCACGGTACCGACCATCAGCTTCGCCTCGACCTACAACGATGCCGCGCTGGAGACCTGGTCGCTGACGCCGCGGCTCACCGTCAAGAACGTGATGCTGGGGATGCCGTCGACGATCCTCACCGGCATCGACTATTACGATTCGACGTTCCGTCAGGCACGCGGCGCGTTCCAGGGCGTCGACCCCTTCCACATCTACAATATCGAGCAGCAGAGCGTGGCCGGCTACTGGCAGCACACGCTCGGATTGCTGCCGACCACTGACTTCTCTTATGGCGCACGCGTCCAGAATACCAGCGTCTCGGCGCGTGATCGCTACGACCCGAATGCGCCGTTCGCCTTCGACACGCAAGCGTCGCCGCTCGACGGCAACGAGACGCAATATGCGCTGCATGTCGGCGTCGAGCATCGCTTCACCGACACATTCTCGGTGTTCGGCCGCGCCGCACGCGCATTCCGCACGCCCGATGTCGACGAACGCGTCGCCTCGGGTCCGTCATTCGACCCGCTAACCTTCCTGCCCATCGCGCAGAATTTTGCGCTCAAGACCCAGACGTCGCAGGACGTCGAGGGCGGCTTCCGGGTCAGGACCAACCGCTTCCAGGTCCAGACCAGCGTTTATCTGATGGATCTCGAGAATGAGATCCATTTCAACCCGATGCTGTTCTACAACGTCAATCTCGACCCCACCCGCCGCTACGGAAGCGAGACCAGCGCCTCGCTCAAGGTCACCGACAGCGTGACCCTGCGCGGCGGCATGGCGATCACCCGCGCGGTCTTCCGCGAAGGCATCTGGGCCGGCAATGACGTGCCGCTGGTGTCGCGCTACACCGGCAGTCTCGGCGTGACCTGGAATATCTGGCAGAACTATCTGGTGTTCGACGCCACCGCGCGCGCCTGGAGCTCGCGCATCATGGACAACGACCAGGCCAACACCCAGACCCGGATTCCCGCTAACGCCACCGCCGACATCAAGCTGAGCGGGCAAATTGACCGCTTCTTCTGGTCGCTCAGCGTGAACAATCTGTTCAACGCGCTCTACTACGACTACGCCATCGCGAGCTCGTTCACGGATGGCCGCTTCTCGGCCTATCCGCTCCCCGGCCGCACCTACATGGTGAAGGCCGGCGCGACGTTTTAGAGCATGATCCGGCGCGACGGGTGTGACGCCGCCGCGTCGTCTCACTCCATTACAAGCGCCCGCAAACTGGGGTAGAATTCCGGTAGCTGATTTAACCCGCGCAGGGGAAACGCATGGGCAAGGCCGGAAAGACGAGCAAGGGCGCGGACAAGCCCAGCAAAAAGTCCGACGAAAAGTCGAGGGCGCCTCCGCCACCCGCCGCGCCGCCGGACGACGAGTATGACGAGGATGGCGACATCGCCACGCCGAAGATCGACCGCTATGGCAATGACGACGAGCCGTTGTGAGGGATGAACGGTATCCATCCCTGCGTCGTCCCGGCGAAAGCCGGGACCCATAACCACGGGGCCGAGTTGTTGAAGCGCGCTGTGGACCCAGCGCGCCGCAACAATCATCATTAGTGGTTATGGGTCCCGGGTCGCGCTTCGCTTGCCCGGGACGACGAGAATGGGGTCAGCAAAACTCCGCACTCTCGATCGCCTTGATACTGCCGCGATCGAGCAGATGCGCGCCAAAGCCGCCGCGCGCCAGCGATGATGCGATCTGCGGCGATGCCAGCAGCAGCGCCGTGGTCATCGCCAGCGGCGCGGCGCTGAGCCAATCGAGCCGCACCGGCGTCAGCTCTTCCGTGCTGCCGCGATAGAGACCGTCACCCGCGGCGATGCGGCCGCATTCCCTGATCAGCTCGCGCCTTGTGCCGTCGCGCGACGCGCTGCCGAGCAGCGCCTGCATCGCCAGATGGGTCCGCACGCCGGCGCGCCCGTCCGCCAGCGGAGCCGGCGTCTCGCCAAGCGAGACGCGCAGCAGCAGGTCGACGAGATCGGTGCCGGACCGGTATGCGTTCATGGGCTCGACCAGCCGCGGGTTGCAGTCGATCAAAAGCGGCGTTGCGCTGTCGAGCGGCATGATGACATCGACCGACAGCGCGCCATGCCAGCCGAGATGCGCGCCGATGGTCTCGAGTGCGGCGCGGATCGCCGGCCGGCTTACGCTCTCCTTGATCGCCTCGCCGCCGCCGACGCCGGCCGCGATCTGCCGGTAGGCGTGGAAGGCAATGAGAGTGCCGCGGCAAAACACCGATTGCGCCTTCTCGACGGTGCCGGTGATGAGGTCCTGCGCCAGCACCTCGCCGGCAAAATCGCCAGCGGATTCGAGATCGTAAAGCGCGCGATGGAGGTCGTTGGCGTCGCGCACGAACCAGATGCCGCGGCTCGCGGTGCCGATCGACGTCTTGACCACGGAGGGAAACCGCAGGCCGTCGCGCAGCTCCTCGACCGAGTTCACGATCCGGGTCGGCGGCTGCGGCAGGCCGAGCTGGTCGAGCAGACGGCTGAAGCCCGCCTTGCTGTGCACGGCGCGATAGCTGGTGAAATCCGGCAGTGCGAGGCCCACGCGCGGTTGCAGCCGTCCCTCGGCGCGGGCGAACAAGAATCCCTGTTCATGGATCGGCAACAGCACATCGAAATGCCGCGACGCCAACAGACGCTCGACGAAGCGCAGGAAGCCGGCCGGATCGGTGCGCAGCGGCGGACAATGGTGGTACTTGCGTACAAAGCGGGAATAGCGCGCCAGGCACCAGCGCGAGGGATCGCAGATTTCGACGTGATGGCCGGCCAGCCCCAGGATCGTGATCGCCTCGCGGCCTGAGGTGCTGGAGCCCTCTGACACGAGCACCCGGAGCGGCTTTTTGGCGTCGATCATGACCGATCATCGCCGCGCCGCCACGCTTTGTCGCCGCCATTAATGCCGCATGTGTCGATCCGGCACGCCCACGCCGGGGGCAGCCATGCAGGCGCGTTCATGGACAATTAGCAGCCAGCCTCTATTTTCGGCGCGCCCTGCCGGGCGTTGGGAAAAGGGTTGTCTCAAAAATGGTCGACGTTCTGGCCGCACCGCAGCAAGCGAGAGCCGACAGCGCGGTGCGCACGCTGACGGGGATTTCGGTCGCCCATTGGGTCAGCCATTTCCATATTTTCGTGCTGCCGATGCTGTTCCCGTTCCAGAAGCAGCAGCTCGGCGTCGGCTATGTCGAGCTCGGCCTGGCGCTGACGGTGTTCGCGGTGGTCTCCGGGCTGACCCAGGCGCCGATCGGCTACCTCGCCGACCATATCGGTGCGCGCAAGATCCTGCTGATCGGGCTGACGATCGGCGGCTGTGCGCTGATCGGGCTCGGCCTGCATCTCAGCTATACCTCGCTGATCGTCTGCGCCGTGCTGCTTGGGCTTGCCAACAGCGTCTATCATCCGGCTGACTACGCGATCCTCTCGGCCCATATGGACGAGGCGCGGATGGGCCGCGCCTTCTCGATCCACACCTTTGCCGGCTTCCTCGGCGGCGCGGTCGCGCCCGCGATCATGGCGGCGCTGGTCGCCTCGATCGGCGGCCTCGGCGCGCTGATCGTGGCCGGCGCGGTCGGTCCGCTGGTGGCTCTGTTCCTGATCGTGCTCGGCATTCCCGATGCCGGCGCCAACAAGAACAAGGCGAAGGACGACAATGCGCCGAAGGCCAGCGTGATCACGCCGGCGCTGATCGTGCTGACCGCCTTCTTCACACTGCTCAGCCTCTCGACCTCGGGCATCAACAATTTTGGCGTGGTGGCGCTGATGGGCGGTTACGGCGCGTCGTTCTCGACCGCCAATATCGCGCTGACCGCGTTCCTCGGCGCCAGCGCCGCCGGCGTGCTGGCGGGCGGCTATCTCGCCGACTGGACCCATCGTCACAGCCAGGTCGCGGCGGCCTGCTTCGCGATCAATGCCGTGCTCGTGCTGCTGATCGCGCTGATGGACCTGCCGCCCGTCCTGCTCACGCTGGCGATGGGGCTCGCCGGATTCCTTGGCGGCGTGATCGCGCCGTCCCGCGACATGATGGTGCGCAACGCCGCGCCTCCCGGCGCTGCCGGCCGCGCCTTCGGCATCGTCTCCACCGGCTTCAACTTCGGCGGCATCGTCAGCCCGCTGCTGTTCGGCTGGATCATGGACCAGCACATGCCGCATTGGGTGTTCGGCGCCTCGGTGGGCTTCATGGTGCTGACCGTGCTGCTGGCGCTGGTCACCGAGCGCAAGCCGCAGGCCTCCGAGGCTACAATCCGGGCGTAGCCCGTTAGGGCAAGCCGGCGCGGCAGGCTCACCGCGCATCGCGCTACCCTCCAGGCGAGGCGCGGCCGATGACTGCCGCTGCCAAACTCACCGGCCCCAGAATGCCGGCGTCGTCTTGAACCGCCGCCAACTCTTGCGCAGCGTCTTCGCCACCGCGATCTGATCGCGGGCCAGCCAGCCGGCCATCGCGCCGATGCCGAGATGGAGCGCAGGCTGGTCGTCCTGCCGGATGGCATGGAGCAGCATGCGCGTGCTTCCGATGTCGCACACCCGCCCGAGACTGGCCTGCAGCCCGGCGAGCCGCTTCACGTAGCGCTTCGCCGGCGCGTGCGCGGCATAAAGCGGCAGGAAGAATTCCGCCGCATAGCGCAGCTTCTTGAGGTTGATTCTGAGATTGTGCTGCGCATGGATATCGAGCCGCCGGAACCGCGCACCACGCTTCAACGTCTTGCGATGCAATCGTTCCAGAATTTTGTCGGCGAGCACGGGCATTGGTTGCGACAGGACGGCCAGCGCTTCGCTGTCGATCTCGTTGCGCCAGCTGCGGCGTTCCACCATCTGCCCCAGCGAGAGCAGGAAGCGGCTGCAACGGGGATCGGCCAGAACGCCATGCAAGGCGCCGTAGCTCGACTTCCGCTGCTGTTCAACCGCCTGGCGGAGGCCATCCAGGTCGATATCCGGAGCCGCGCGGGCCAAGCGGGCGATCGTCTCCTTGGCGAAGACGTCCCAATCCCGGGCCCGGCCGAGTTGCCGCATCAGCCATTTTGCTTCGCTGTTGACCGCCAGAAATGCCGGCGACGGAATGTCGCGCCGGAACAGCGCACAGATCGTCCGCAAGCGCCGCAAGGCCACCCGCATCTGGTGCACGCCTTCGGGGTCCGATCCCTGCTCGGCCACCGCGTGGTTTTTCAAAAGATGGTGCCAGCAGGAGCCCACCAGCAGTGCGATGACGTCGTCGACCACAAGCTCCGCGGTAACGCCTGACAACTCGGCTTTCGCTGCCGATGGCGCGACGTCAAACGCAAGCGCATAGCCGCGTTCCGACTTGCTGCGCGTACCAATCTGCAGCGGCGCGGCGTCGAGCAACTGCGCTCCGAGATCGAACAGGACGCCGGCATTGCCGCTCTTCAGTTCAAGCTCGATTTCCGACAGGACCTCCTGGCGCGCATTGGCCTCGATCGTCCCCTCATCGAAGACGACTTCAACCGACGCATCTGGCAGATCGAGCTGCCGTGCGTGCCGGCGCACCTTGGTCGCGAAAACCGGCACCAGCGCGTCGTTACTCAGCGCCGCCAGGGGATCGCCGACCTCGTCGACGGGGAGTCGCGCCAGATCAGGGGCGATGCTTTCAACCGGCGCTTCCCATTGGCGTCGCATCAGAGGCTGCGCGCCGTTGGGGGAAAGCTTCAGCGTCTGGATGAAGGTCTTGCCGCTGCGTCGCACGCGCAATGACATGCCATGCTGAAACAGCAGTCGCTCCGGCGTGTCGTAATACACCGTTTCCAGCCGGTGAAACGCGCCGCGATTGCGCGCATGCTGCACGATGCAAGGTGCCTCGCGCAGTTTTTCGAGGCTTCCTTGCGGCGCAAGCAGCTTGAGTTCGATTTCCGCCTGATCGCCATGCCCGACGGCAATGGCAGTGCCCGCATCGATCACGACCGGCTGCCGCTCATTCAATGATATCGCCCCCAGCTTGGTGTATGAAGGTTTCATGACAATGACAAGGCGTACCCTTGCACGACAGCGTGCATTGCGACGAATTGTACCTAAATTCACGCGGTGAAGTTGAAGTGGGTTGCGCCGCCATCCAAGAGCGAGAAACGCGTGCCACGCGTTTTCGATGCTTGTTCATCAACGCAAGCAACAGGTTCCGCGATATCAGGCCGGGACCGCGCGCCTGACGCGCGATGCGTTGTGCATGCGACGCGGTCAGCCCGACCGCCGCGACAGCACCTGTTTGAGCAACGGCTCGATCCGCGACAGCTCGTCGAGATGAACCGCAGACAGTTCGGCGAGATGATCGGCCGCAAGGCCGGTTAGTTTCAGCAACACCCGCCGCTGGTCGGCGGGATCGAGCACGCGCTCGACCAATCCGGCCTCGGACAGCCGGTCGACGAGCTCGACCGTGGTGTGGTGACGAAGCCGCAGCCGCTCGGCCAGATCGCCGATCGTGACCGGCCCGCCACCCGGATACCCCTTGATCGCCAGCAGAGCCTGATGCTGCCGCGGCGTCAGCCCCTCGGCCTTCGCGGCGTCCTGGCTGAACTCCAGAAAACACCGGATCAAATAGCGGAACTGCGACAGCGCCTCGTAATCGGCCTGGGTGGGAACCCGCTTCCGGTTCCTGGCCGGCGATTTCGCAGGCCTTTTCAACGCTGCCATTCGATGTCTCCCGCTTGTAATTATATCGCAATGCGATATGACGCCCGGCGTCCACTTCATCCGAAGCCTTACGCCACCCATGAGCGTCATTTCCACCAAATCGAGCGCCTCCGCCAACAACGCCTCCAAGATCGGCGACAAGGCCAGTCATCTTCTGAGCGACTTCACCACCGATCCGCGTGTCGTCGTGATCTCGGCGATCGCCGTGTTCGTCGCCGCCGCCGGCGTGCTGGCCGGGGCGGGCCTGCTGCAGCTGATCAAGCTCGCCACCAACATCGCCTATTTCGGCCGGTTCAGCTTCGCCGATCTGAAATTGCAGGATTCGCCGCTTGGTCTCTGGACCGTGCTGGTGCCGGTCGCTGGCGCGCTGATCATCGGCCTGATGGCGCGCTTCGGCAGCGAGAAGATCCGCGGCCACGGCATTCCGGAAGCCATCGAGGCGATTTTGCTCGGCCGTTCCCGGCTCGACCCCAAGGTGGCGATCCTCAAGCCATTGTCGTCGGCGATTTCGATCGGCACCGGCGGTCCGTTCGGCGCCGAGGGCCCGATCATCATGACCGGCGGCGCGATCGGCTCGCTGATCGCGCAGATGCTTCCGGTGACGGACAACGAGCGCAAGACCCTGCTGGTGGCCGGCGCCGCCGCCGGCATGACCACGGTGTTCGGCACCCCGATCGCCGCGATCATGCTCGCGGTCGAACTGCTGCTGTTCGAATGGACGCCGCGCAGCTTCATCCCCGTCACCGTCGCCGCCGTGGTGGCCGCGGTCGGGCGCACCTTCCTTCACATGCCGGCGCCACTGTTCCCGTTCGCGGGCGGCGTCGACATCTCGGTGCTGCAACTCGGCGCCTGGATGCTGATCGGAATCCTCTCCGGGCTGCTGTCAGGCGTGCTCACTCAGCTGGTTTATGGCTGCGAGGACATTTTCCTGAAGCTGCCGATCCACTGGATGTGGTGGCCGCTGATCGGCGGCCTCGGGGGGCTCATCGAACCCCAGGCGCTCGGTGTCGGCTATGACAATCTTGCCGCGATGCTGAGTGGCGACGTGGTGCTGAAGGCCGCACTGCTGCTGCTCGTGGTGAAGGCCGTGATCTGGTCGGTTGCGCTCGGCTCGGGCACGTCGGGCGGCGTGCTGGCGCCGCTGCTCATCATGGGCGGCGCGATGGGAACGGTGCTGAGCGGTTACCTGCCGCCCGCGAGCCCCGGCTTCTGGGCGCTGCTGGCGATGGCGGCGACGATGGGCGGCACGATGCGCTCGCCCTTGACCGCGACCTTCTTCGCGGTCGAACTCACCGGCAACACCCATGTGCTGCTGCCGCTGATCGCGGCCTGCGGCACCGCGCATGGCGTCACGGTTCTCTTGATGCGGCGGTCGATCCTGACCGAGAAGGTCGCGCGGCGCGGCCATCATCTGGTGCGCGAGTACCGCGTCGATCCCTTCGCGCTGACGCGCGTGCGCGACGTGATGACCAAGGCGGTCGAGACCGTGTCCGACACCATGACGCTGCACGGCGCGGCAGCCTTCCTGACCAACCCGAAGATCGGGCACCCGAGCTTCCCCGTCGTCGACGCCAACCATCACGTGCTCGGCGTGATCGACCCGCCATCCGTGCTGCGCTGGCGCCGCGCCGGCAAGCATCGCACCGCGACGCTCGGCCAGCTGCTGGCCGGCAGCAAGATCACCGTCGCCTATCCCGATGAATATCTCGACCGGCTCGCCGACCGCCTGATGCAGGTCAACGTCTCGCATCTGCCGGTGATCTCGCGCGAGGATCAGCGCCTGGTCGGCTATATCGGCTGGAAGGACCTGATGCGGGTGCGCGCCCGGCTGCAGGCTGAGGAGACCCAGAAGACAGCCTTCTTCGGCGCGCGGTAGGTGTTCAGGCGGCTTCCGCGGCGGCGGGTCATCGACCCGTCGCGGAACAAATTTCCGCCGGGCGGTCGCACTCGATCCTCGCTGGCAAATCGTCGCCAACGCATCCCAGAGCTTCATCGGCGATGGTTGACAGCATCCGGGGGGCACCCATGATGCCGGTAACCAAGAACAGCCTCGGGATGAAACGCCATGACCTCGACCCCAGACCTCGTGATCCGCGGCGGCGCTGTCGCCGACGGCAAGGGTGGCGATCTCTATGAAGCCGATGTCGCGATCGCAGGCGGCAAGATCACCGAGGTCGGCAAGGTCTCCGCAAAAGGCAGGCAAGAGATCGACGCCAAGGGCAAGCTGGTCGCGCCCGGCTTCGTCGACGTCCACACCCATTACGACGGCCAGGTGACCTGGAGCCAGGACATCACGCCGTCGTCGCAGAACGGCGTCACCACGGCGATCATGGGCAATTGCGGCGTCGGCTTCGCGCCGTGCCGGCCGAGCGATCACGTCCGGCGGATCCAGCTGATGGAAGGCGTCGAGGACATTCCGGAGCCGGTGCTGAGCGCCGGCATTCCCTGGGCCTGGGAAAGCTTCCCCGACTACATGGAGTGGCTGTCGAAGCGCAGCTTCGACATGGATATCGGCGCGCAGCTGCCGCATGCGGCGCTCCGCGTCTATGTGATGGGCGAGCGCGGCGCGGGCCGCGATCCCGCGACGCCTGACGACAACAAGGCGATGGCGGCGCTCGCCGGCGACGCAGTGCGATCAGGCGCGCTGGGTTTCTCGACCTCGCGCACGCTCAACCACCGCACCTCGACCGGCGACTACACACCGACCTTGAAAGCCGGCGAGGACGAATTGACCGCGATCGCCGGCGCGATGCACGGCGTCGGCCGCAGCGTGCTGCAATTCGTGCTCGACCAGAGCACCGTGCACGAAGATCTGCCGATGATGCTGCGGGTCGCTGAAAACACAAAGTGCCCGATCTCGTTCTCCGTCGCCCAGGCCGACAAGGCGCCGCGGCGCTGGCGGCAGACCATGGACACCATCAATGAAGCCGCCGCCCGCGGCCTGTCGATCACGACCCAGATCGCCGCGCGGCCGGTCGGGCTGTTGCTCGGGCTGGAATTGTCGCGCAACCCGTTCCAGACCCATCCGAGCTATCGCGAGATCGCCGGGCTGCCGCTGGCCGAGCGACTCACCCATTTGCGCCGGCCCGAGGTGCGCGCGGCGATCCTGAGCGAGAGCGCGACGGCGACCGACGATCCGCTGTTCTTCCGGCCGAACTACGACAAGATGTATCTGTTGGGCAATCCGCCGGACTATGAGCAGCCTCCGGAGAACGCGCTCGGCCCGCAGGCGCGGCGCCAGGACCGGCAGCCGGAAGAACTCGCCTATGACGCGATGCTGACCGACGACGGCCGCGGCATGCTCTATGTGCCGTTCCTCAATTACGCCGACGGCAATCTCGATGCCGTGCATGAAATGCTGCGCGAACCGAGCGCGGTGCCCGGCCTGTCCGATGGCGGCGCGCATTGCGGCATCATCTGCGATGCCAGCTTCCCGACCTATCTCCTGACGCACTGGACGCGCGACCGCAGCCGCGGCGAGAAGCTCTCGATCCCGTTCGTGATCGCGGCGCAGTCGCGCAAGACCGCGTTGTCGGTCGGTCTGCATGATCGCGGCGTGATCGCCCCTGGCTTCAAGGCCGACGTCAACGTGATCGATTACGACCGCCTGCATCTGCATCCGCCGAAGGTGCATTACGACCTTCCGGTCGGCGGCCGCCGCTTGCTGCAGCAGGTCGACGGCTACGACGCCACCATCGTGTCAGGCGTGGTGACCCAGCGCGACGGCAGAGCCACCGGCGCGCGGCCCGGCAAGCTCGTGCGCGGTGCGCAGGGGTTGAACTGAAATAGACGGAGAGACACAGCCGCGGCTTTACCCTCCCCTGAAAGGGGAGGGTCGACGCGAATGAAATGAGCGGCGGGGAGGGGTCAGCTCTCTCCGCGGAAACGCTGCCCGAATGGAGAGATGACCCCTCCCCGGCTCGCATTCCGCGGTGCTTCATGCGAGCCGACCCTCCCCTTTCAGGGGAGGGTGAAAGATACCCCCTTACGTCGGCGACATCGCGCCTTTGATCGTGCCCGCCGGCTGCGACGGGCCGGTCAGCCGCGCACGCTCGGTGTTGGGCCACAGCAGCAGCAACCCGAGCACGCCCGAGCCCACGATGATCGCGGCGTTGATGGTGAAGCCGGTCATATAGCCCGCCATCGGCGTGGCGGCGTGCTGGATCACGTTGCCCATCACCGTCGGCGCCAGGATGCCCGAGATGGTGTACAGCGCGCCGTAGATCGCGATCACCGCGCCGCGTTGCGACACCGGCGTGAACTCGCCGAGCATCGGCGGGCACACCACATAGATCGAGCCGCACAGGCCGGAGCCGATCACGAGGGCCGCGATCATCAAGCCGCCCGGTGGGGCATAGGGCAGCGTCGCGAGAATGCAGCCGCCGACGATCAAGGGCGCCGCGCCGAGCACGCCGCGCGCACCGCGCGTGGTGAAGCCGCGCGCCAGCATCAGCTGGGAAATCCACCCCGTCAGCAGCACGATGGTCGCACCGAAGATCCAGGGCAGGATCGAGACGAAGCCGGCCTGCTGCTGCGAGAAGCCGAGTCCTTCGATGATGAAGGAGGTGAACCAGGTCAGCCCGAGCGACAGCGCCCAATAGGCGCCGAAGGTCGCGACCACGCAGCCGATGAAGGTGCGCGAGGTCAGGAGCTTCCAGTAGGAAATCCGTTGCTCGTCGGCGGCCGCGGCCGCTGTCGACACCAGCGGCCCTTCCTTGCCGAACGCGAACCAGGCGACGGTCCAGATCAGGCCGACGATGCCCAGCGCGCCGAAGGCGTGATGCCAGCTGTGATTGACGATGATCCAGTTCAGCGCGGGCACCGCGAGGATCACGCCAAACGCCGAACCCTGCGACAGGATCGCGGTCGGCAGCGTGCGCTTCTCGTCGGGAAACCATTTGTAGATGGCGTGCGCGGCGACCGAGAAGGCCGGTCCCTCGCCGGCGCCGAGGATGATGCGGCAGATCACCAGCGTCGTGTAGCTGACGGTGCCGATCATCGGAAATTGCGCCAGCGACCAGATCACCGCCAGGACCAGCAGCACCCAGCGCGTATCGACGCGATTGACGATGAAGCCGACCACGATCGCCGAGATCGAGAACAGGATGAAGAAGGCCGAGCCGAGATCGCCGAATTGCTCCGGGCTGAGACCCATGTCCTTCCGGATCGGCACGCCGGCCAGCCCGACTACGATCTTGTCCGCAAAGTTCACCACCATGAACAGGAACAGCAGGAAGGTGATTGTCCAGGCGCCTTTGGGCGTCCCCTTCGACATCCCTCCGGGCGTCGGTTGCGTGGTCATGTCTGGCTCCCCGTCGTTTCGTTTTTGGCTTCGTAAAATCGGCCCCAACTGGCGATGCTAGCCACGCCTCGCCACGCAACACCGCATTTCCTCGGGGTTCTGTGGCTGGCGCTACACGATGGCCGGGCAAGTGCACCCGATCACGATCGCGTCGTCACCCCCGTCAAGCGGTGATCTGTCATGTCCCCCCTGCTATGTTCGGGGCCAACGAAAAGCCCGGGGTTATTTCATGAACAAATCGATCCTACGCGCGGCCACCTGCGTTGCACTTGTGTCCGCCGCGCTGCTCGCCGTGCCTCAAGTCCGCGCACAGGACGTCGTCGCTCCCGACTATGCGGCGATCGTCGCCTCGCCCGACCGTAGCGATGCGGATCGCCAGGTCGACCAGCGCCGCCAGCCGGCCAAGATGCTCGCCTTTGCCGGCGTCAAGCCCGGCATGACGATCCTCGACATGGCGGCGAGCGCCGGTTACAGCACCGAACTGTTGGCGCGCACCGTCGCCCCGTCGGGCAAGGTCTACGCGCAGGATTCCGCTGCCGTCCTCGAGCGCTTCGTGAAGGACAAGTTCGACATTCGCGCGAAGGCGCCCGCGATGAAGAACGTCGTCCATGTGGTGCGGGACTATGACGACCCGATCCCGCCAGAGGCCCAGAACCTCGACATGATCACGTTCTTCTTTTTCTATCACGACATCACCTATCTGCCGGTCGACCGCGCCGCGATGAACAAGAAGATGTTCGCCGCGCTCAAGCCCGGCGGCTTCCTGGTGATCGCCGACCACTCGGCCAAGCCGGGCGATGGCACCAATGTCGCCAAGACCCTGCACCGGATCGAGGAGAGCACGTTGAAGCAGGAGATCGAGGCGGCCGGCTTCAAGCTGGTGGCCGAGGGCGATTTCCTGCATCATACGGAGGACCCGAAGGACATTCCCGTCTTCAAGGCGCCGGTGCCGATCGACGAGTTCGTCCTGAAATACCAGAAGCCTTGAATGAGGCACGGCCATCGCTTCATCTGACCAGACCGCCGCGGTGCTTCGCGTCACCGGCCTGACCAAGAGTTACCGCTCTGCCGGCGAAGACGTCGCGGTGCTGCGCGGCGTCGACCTCGCGGTTGCGACCGGCGAGAGCGTCGCGCTATCGGGTGAATCCGGCAGCGGCAAGAGCACGCTGCTGCATCTGATCGCCGGGCTCGATGCCGCCGACAGCGGCGAGATCAGGCTCGCCGATACCGTCGTCTCCCAGCTCAACGATGCCGGCCGCGCCGAGTTGCGCCGTGACCGGCTCGGCCTCGTGTTCCAGCAGTTCAACCTGATCCCGAGCCTGACGGTTGCGGACAATCTGGTGTTCCAGTCGCGCATCGCCGGCCGGCACGATGCCGCCTGGCATGACGAGCTGGTCGAGCGCCTTGGGCTGAAAACCCTGCTGAAGCGCTATCCCGAGCAATTGTCCGGCGGCCAGCAGCAGCGCGTGGCGATCGGCCGCGCGCTGGCGCCGAAGCCGTTGTTGCTGCTCGCCGACGAGCCGACCGGCAATCTCGACGAGGACACCGCCGACGAGGTGCTGCGGCTGGCGCGCGATCTGGTGACGCGCACCGGCTGCGGCTTCCTGATGGTCACCCACAGCGCGCGGCTCGCCGCAACGCTCGACCGCCAGGTCAATCTGCATGCCGGAGTAATTGCGTGAGGCGCGCGCTCTGGATCCTCGCCGTGCTGCTCAGCCATTGGCGGCGGCATCCGATGCAGCTCGCAACGCTGCTGATCGGGTTGATCTCGGCAACCGCGCTGTGGAGCGGCGTCCAGGCGCTGAACCAGCAAGCCCGCATCGCCTATGACCGCGCTGCCGCGACCTTCGGCGGCTCGCGCACCGCAATGCTGGTCGCCAGGGACAGCGCGACCTTCCCGCAAAAACTGTTCGTCGATCTGCGCCGCGCCGGCTGGCGGGTGTCGCCGATGCTGGAAGGCCGCGTCCAGATCGACGGGCGCAGCTTCCGCCTGCTCGGCGTCGAGCCGGTGACGCTGCCCTCCGAGGTCGGCAACGCGCCGGCGATCGGTCGCGGCAACCTGCAATCCTTCGTCACGCCTCCAGGCGAAATGCTGGTGGCGCCTGAGACGCTGCGCGATCTCGGCCTCAAGGAAGGCGAGCGGCCGCAGGCCAACGGCACGAGCTTGCCGCCGCTGCGCGTGCAGGCCGAGCTCGCGCCCGGCGCGCTGGTCGTCGATATCGGCATCGCGCAGGACATCCTGAAAATGCCCGGCCAGGTGTCGCGCCTGCTGGTCGGCAAGGCCAAGGCGCCGCATGGCACGCTTGAAAGCGTGACCGGTGACAAGCTGCGCCTGGTCGAGCCGAGCGCGGAGAGCGACCTCGAACGCCTCACCGACAGTTTCCATCTCAACCTCACCGCTTTCGGCCTGCTGTCGTTCTTTGTCGGCCTGTTCATCGTCAACTCCGCGATCGGGCTCGCCTTCGAGCAGCGGCTGCCGATGCTGCGCACGCTGCGCGCCTGCGGCGTCTCGGCGCGGATGCTCAACACCGTGCTGGTGATCGAGCTGGTGTCGCTGGCGCTGATCGCCGGCCTGATCGGCCTCGTCTGCGGCTATTTCATCGCGGCGGCGTTGCTGCCCGATGTCGCGGCGTCCCTGCGCGGGCTCTATGGCGCGCAGATCCCCGGAGAGCTGTCGCTCAAGCCCGTCTGGTGGTTCGCCGGCATCGCGATCAGCATTTTCGGCGCGCTCGCCGCGGCGGCCGCGAGCCTCGCCAAGGCGGTCCGGATGCCGGTGCTGGCGACCGCGCAGCCGCAGGCCTGGCAGCAGGCGCAGCGACGCTGGCTCATGCTCCAGAGCGCCGCGGCGCTCGCGGTGTTTGCGGTCGCCGCCGGCCTGATCCAGTTCGGCGATTCCCTGATCGCTGGCTTTGCCGTGCTGGCCGCGCTGATGCTCGGCGCAGCGCTGATCCTGCCGATGGTCCTGCAAATCGCGCTCGCATTCGGCCAGCGCAGCGCGCGAGCGCCTGTTAGCATCTGGTTCTGGGCCGACAGCCGCCAGCAATTGTCGGGCCTGTCGCTGGCGCTGATGGCGCTGCTGCTCGCGCTCGCCGTCAATGTCGGCGTTGGCACCATGGTGGAAAGTTTTAGCCGCACCTTCCTGGTCTGGCTCGATGGCCGGCTCGCCGCCGACGTCTATATCAGCGCCGCCAGCTACACGCAGGCGAAGGAGATCAGGGCCTGGCTGCACGATCGGCCTGAGGTCGAGGCGATCCTGCCCGGCGGCCGCGCCGACACCCAGCTCGGCGGCGCGCCGATCGAAGTGCTCGGCCTGCCCGACCACACCACCTATCGCGACAACTGGCCGTTGCTCGACAGCACCGCCAATGCCTGGGTCAGGCTGCGTCCCGGCGACACCTGTCTGGTCAGCGAGCAGCTGTCGCGACGGATGAAGCTTGGCCTCGGCAATCATATCTCCGTGCCCGCCCCCGGCGGCGCCTGGCCGCTCGAGATCGTCGGCATCTATGCCGATTACGGCAACCCCAAGGGGCAGATCGCGGTCAACTACGCCGCGCTGACACGGCGCTTCCCGCAGACGCCGATGACGCGGATGGGCCTGCGCGTCGCGCCCGACAGAATCGCGCCGCTGATCACGGCGCTGCAGGAGAAGTTCGGCCTCGACGACCGCAACGTCGCCGATCAGGCGACGATGAAGCGGGAATCCAAGCGGGTCTTCAATCGGACCTTCTCGGTGACGGCGGCGCTCAACGCCTTCACCCTCGGCGTCGCCGGCATTGCACTGTTGACCAGCCTCCTGACACTCGCCAATTCGCGGCTGCCGCAGCTTGCGCCGCTGTGGGCGATCGGCCTGACGCGGCGGCGGCTCGCGGCGCTCGAACTCTTGAAGACCATGGCGGTGGCGCTGATCACCGCGCTGTTCGCGCTGCCGCTCGGCCTTCTGGTCGCGTGGTGCCTGCTTGCGATCGTCAATGTGAAAGCGTTCGGCTGGCGGCTGCCGTTCCAAATCTTCCCGCTGCAGCTGATCGAGCTGCTCGCGGTGGCGATGGCGGCCGCGCTCTGTGCGGCGGCGCTGCCGGTCGCTAGACTGGCGCGCATGCAGCCGGCCAGCCTGATCCGGATTTTTGCCAATGAGCGCTGAGACATGAAGAGGCCACGCAGCTGCCGCGACGGAACTCTATTCCCTCTCCCGCTTGCGGCAGGGCTGTCCGGGGAAATTCAACCATAGCAGAGTTCCATCTGGTTGAGGGGCGTTCTGCATTTGCGGCGGCTAGGGTTGATTGGCGGAGGCTTGTCGATGCTGGCGAAGGCTCGCCGGGTGAACAGGAACTGGCTGACGAGTTCGGCGAGCCTGAGCGGCAGCATTTTGATGCAGTTGGTCCGCGCGGCAATGCGCAACAGTAGGTAGGCAATCATCGCAGCAAGCACTTGCAGGCGGATTGCATTGTCGTTGGTGCCGAGGAACTTGCGGATGTCGAGGTGCTGCTTGATCCAGCGGAACAGCAGTTCGATCTGCCACCGGCTCTTGTAGAGGGCGGCGATCTCGACGGCCGTTCGGGTCGTATCGTTGGTGAGAAGCGTGATCACGCCGCCGTTCTCCCGCCTGACCTTGATGCGCCGCAGCGGTATCGGCAAACGCGAGTCGCCCTTACTGGTGAGCTTCACCTCGTCGTCGACGATGATCCTGAAGCCGTCCCCCTTGCTGTTGCGGATGGTGCGATGCCTGACCGCGCGTAGCCGGATGCTCGTCTTCGGCCGGGTCACGAAGAAAGCCTTGCTATCATTGATCTTCTGCCACCAGTCGAAACGGCAATATCCCTTGTCGAACACGTAGGTTGTGCCGGCCTGGATCGGAGTCTGGCGACCGATCTCGATATCGTTGACGTTGGCAGCCGTCACCTCGACGCACTTCGGGATATCGCCCTTGGGATCGTAGACCACGTGCAGCTTCATGCCGCGGATGCGGCCGTTCCACACCGCCCAGGTGCAAACTTTGCCAAGCGGGATCGGACTGGCGTCGATCAGGCGCACCATCTCCTTGCCTTCGCCCCGCAACTGCCGGCTTGCCATCGCCGACAATCGTGCAAAGGTTTGCGCAAAAATGCTGGACGGGCGGCGGGTATTGGCATCCGACAGCGTCGAGCGGGACAACCTGCCGGTGCCCAGATGATAGTGATGCTGAGGATTGGCGTTGAAGCCGGTCACCACGGCGCGCAGGCTGTTGTTCCCGCTCAACTGCGCATAGATCAGCGCTACCAGGTGATCCCAGCTCTTGAACGACTTGTCGTAGGCATCCCCGTCCAGACGATCCACAGCCGTCTGAAACTGCCGCCGATTGATCGGTTCAAGCAGCCTACTAAAAATGCTATCGCGAAATCGCATGCTCGGCCTTCTGTGTCTCGACAACCAGAAAAGACCGATTTGCCTCGGTTTTGCCGAGCATGCACCGCGACACAGTGAATCATTCCCCGGACAGCCCTGCGCTTGCGGGGGAGGGCCAGGGTGGGGGTCTCACCGCGAGTCATATTGGGGAGAGCGCCCCCACCCGTATCGCATCTTCGATGCGATACGACCTCCCCCGCAAGCGGGAGAGGTGAAGCGAGGTTGCGGATGCGTCGGTCCATGCAACAGACATTCGCTACTAGCGCTGATATCACGCGCCGTGCCTTTGCCGGCGGCGCGCTGGCGCTTGCGCTTGGCGGCAAGAGCTTTGCGCAGGGCTTTGCCGGTCTCGGCGAGAATGCTGAAGGCTTTGCTGCCGTCACGCCGGGCAAGCAGTTCGCGTTTCCAGCCGATCATGGCCCGCATCCGGAATTCCGGATCGAGTGGTGGTACGTCACCGCGAACCTGTCCGACGCCAGCGGCGCGGCCTATGGCACGCAATGGACGCTGTTCCGCCAGGCCATGAAGCCGGGCGGAGCGGTCGAGGGCTGGGCCAACCAGCAGGTCTGGATGGGCCACGCCGCGGTGACCAGTGCCACCACCCACCGCTTCAACGAGACCTTTGCGCGCGGCGGCGTCGGGCAGGCCGGTGTCGACGCGACGCCGTTCCGGGCCTGGATCGATGCCTGGGAAATCCGCGGCCTCGATGGGTTCGATGCGCAGACCGTCGCGCCGCTCGAGCTCAAGGCCTCCGCCGCCGACTTCAGCGCCACGCTCCGGCTTGCCGCCGACCGTCCGCTGGTGCTGCAGGGCGATCACGGCTACAGCCGCAAGTCGGATCGCGGACAGGCGTCGTATTACTACAGCCAGCCGTTCTACAAGGCGTCCGGCCGCATCATGATCGACGACAGACCGGTCGACGTCACGGGCATGGCGTGGATGGACCGCGAATGGAGCAGCCAGCCGCTCGCATCCGACCAGACCGGCTGGGACTGGTTCTCGCTGCATCTGCCCGGCGACGAGAAGCTGATGCTGTACCGGCTGCGCCAGAAGGACGGCCGCGAGAACCTGTTCGGCAACTGGATCACGCCCGACGGCCGCTCGACCGAGATCGCGGCCAGCGGTAACAGCATCGCGCCGGTTGCGATCACCGAGATCGACGGCCACAAGCTGCCGACGGCGTGGCGCCTCGCCCTGCCCGCGCGCGGCCTTGCCATCGAGACCACGCCGCTCAATCCAAAGAGCTGGATGGGAACCAGCTTCCCCTATTGGGAAGGCCCGATCCGCTTCACAGGAAGCCACGCCGGAATCGGCTATCTTGAGATGACCGGATACTAGCCCGTCCTATTCGTGAGAGTGCGTTTTTTTAGTCCGATTGATGTGGCCGCACATCTGCTCTGACGAGGCGCGCGGGATTGCCTTCGGCTTTTCACCGCCTGACGACCGGTACTTTGCAACGCGCTTGAGGTGTAGGTTGGGCGAACGGGGGGCGGACGCCCCGCCGGTCAAGGACCGAGCGGCAGCAGCGCGCCTGGCAAGCCGCGGATCAGGTCGGCTTCGGGACAGGCCGCGGCAAACGCAAGGCGAATGCGGCTCGTGGTCTCGACCACACGGGCAGCGAGTTTCAAGAGACGAAGACGCAGCGTCGCGAACTCGGCTGTGGCCAATTCCCGGGCTTTGGGAATCGCGTCGCGCACGGTCAGCATCAGCCAATAAGCGGCGGTGTGGAGAACGAGGCGGACTTGATTGGCGAGCGCCGAACGGCAGCTGGTGCGATCGGAGGCGAGCTGTGTCTTATGCAGCTTGATCAGATTCTCGGCTTGGCCGCGCGCGCAATACAGGCTGTCGTAGATCCACTCGGCCGAGCCGACATCGAGGCTGGTGACGACGAAACGGATGTCGAGGCCGAGCATCGTCGCCTCAATACGGGCGACGGTACGCCGTTCGCGATCCCAGGACTTGGCCTTGTGGCGCGTCTCGGTATAGCCACGCAGAACCGGCAGGTTCTCGATGGCGCGTCGCGTGCGGATGTCGTCGGCGGCCTCGTCGAGTTTTCTGGCGAGCGGCTTGGTGCCGGACAGACCGAAGATGTAGTCGATGCCGTTGGTCTCGCACCACGCCATGGCCTCCGGCCGGGCATAGTGCCCGTCGCCACGGAACGTGATTCGCGTGTTGTGCCACCGCGTCCGGATATGCCGTATCAGGCGGCGCAGATGGGCACGCACCTCGACGCCGCCCGGCGTCTTGCCGGGCCGCAGCACGACCGCCACGGGCCGGCTCTTCTCCGTGTCGTAGACGTGGATCGGCAGGAAGCAGCGTTCGTCATAATGAGCGTTGAACAGCGAGAGCTGCTGATGGCCGTGGACGACATCGCAGGTATCATCGATGTCGAGCGTGACGGATGCCGGCTCGCGCGGGTAGCTATCCATCCATGCGTCGACCAAAGTGTAGGTCAGTCGGATCACGTCGCGCAGGCGCGGAGCATTCTCCAGCCGCGACAGCGTCGGTTGGGAACACAGATCGCGACCCGTGTCCGGCAGCCGTCCGCAGGCCAGCTTGAATGCGGGATCGGACCGCAGATGATCGAGGTCGTCGGCGTCCTCGTAGCCGCAGCAGATCGCGAACATGCGCGCGCGGAACATATCGACAAGGCTGTGCACGACCCGCGTCGGATCGCGCCGATCCGGGAACACCCGGGCCAAATTGTCGGCCAAGCCGAGACGCCGCTCGGCCATCGCCAGAAGCATCACGCCCCCGTTCGAGGTCAGCCGACCGCCATCGAAGGCAGCTGTGACTTTCTTGGCGTGAACGGCTGGAAACGAGAAGGGCAGAATCGTATCGTCGGTCATGGCGGGCGTGGCGTTCGCGGTTGAGGTGATGGGGTTGGCTTTGCAACCGAATCCTACGCCGCATCAGCGCTTTACACCACGCTCGCCAGCCTCTCAGGCGCCCTCTGACGAATAAGACGGGCTAGGAGCCCGTCCAGATATGTTTTCGTGACGGGCATTTGTTGTAGAGTAGCAGGCTCAGGCTGCGTTTGCGAGGTTGAACAGCTTGAGGAGGTTATGGACGGTGCAGATCATTGTCCACTCGGCGCGCACTTTCTCGATGCCCCGCAACAGGAACTGGCGGAAGCCTCTTGCCTGTTTGATCTGCCCGAACACCGGCTCCACCACTTGCTTTCGCAATCGGTAGGGTGTTTCGAAGCCGCCATCGTCGATCTTCTTTCGCATGGCCTGTGTCAGCGGGCCGCCGACTTTTCCGTTCGCTACTGTCGGGTGCTTGGCGCGTCCGGGCGCGACATAGCCATCGATGCTGCGTGTGTCGAGCGCTTCGAGATTGGCTTCGCTGCAGTAGCCGGAATCCGCTGAGGCCTGCCGCGGCTTGCGGCCAAGATTGCTCTCGATGGCCTCGATCAGGGGCACCAACTGGCCCTGATCGCTGCCGTGCTGGGTCAGTTCTTGCGCGACAATGATCTGGGCATGTGCATCGACGGCCGCCTGGGCATTATAGGCCTGAACGAAGCCATCCTTCGACTTCATGATGCGGCTTTCCGGATCGGTGAAGTTGCGTTGCGCCTTGGGATTGGGTTCCTCCGATGGCAGCGCCGCCGGTTTGCCCGGCTTCTTGCGGCCTTCGGCCTGGCGCTGCTGTTCCTTTTCGGCCTCGATGCGGCGCTCTTCCTCCGCCGCCAGTTTGGCGTCCGCTTCCAGCGCCGCCATCGCTTGCTGGATCTTCGCCAGCCGTTTCTGCTTGTCGACGGTCCAGTCCGGCAGTTCGTCGCTGTTGCCGAAAGTCTCATCCTCCGAGGCATCCGCCGCCTCGGCGGCCGCCAGCATGCGAGCGACCTCGGCCTTCAATTCCGCCTCGCGCTTCTTCATGCGCTCATAACTCATCGCCTTGTGTTTCGACGCGTTCGCCTTGATCTTCGTACCATCCAGCGCGACATGACCGAGCTTGACCAGCCCGGCCGTCTCGCACAACTTCAGAACCTGCACGAATAGCGCGCCGAGCGCCTTCAAATGTCGCTTGCGAAAGTCGCTGATCGTCCGAAAATCCGGCGCATCCAGCGCCACGATCATCACAAAATCGTTCCGCTCCCGGCAGGCCTTGGCAATCCGACGCGACGAATACAGCCCACTCGCATAGCTATGCAGCAGCAGCGCCACCATCATCCGCGGATCAAACGGCGGCTGCCCAAGCCCGCTCACATAGCTGCCCATGATCTCCCTGAGATCGAGGCTCTCCCGCACCAGATCAACCATAAACCGCGAGACATGGCCTTTCGGCACGAAGTCCTGCACATTCGGCGGCAGAAGCAGCGTCTGATCGATGTTCCAAGGCCGAAAATACTTGCTCATCGCCCAATGTTGAATCAGACCCGACCAGATTTGAACAGCGACTATCCAGACAAGCTCCTAGGAGCCCGTCCAGATATGTTTTCGTGACGGGCATTTGTTGTAGAGTAGCAGGCTCAGGCTGCGTTTGCGAGGTTGAACAGCTTGAGGAGGTTATGGACGGTGCAGATCATTGTCCACTCGGCGCGCACTTTCTCGATGCCCCGCAACAGGAACTGGCGGAAGCCTCTTGCCTGTTTGATCTGCCCGAACACCGGCTCCACCACTTGCTTTCGCAATCGGTAGGGTGTTTCGAAGCCGCCATCGTCGATCTTCTTTCGCATGGCCTGTGTCAGCGGGCCGCCGACTTTTCCGTTCGCTACTGTCGGGTGCTTGGCGCGTCCGGGCGCGACATAGCCATCGATGCTGCGTGTGTCGAGCGCTTCGAGATTGGCTTCGCTGCAGTAGCCGGAATCCGCTGAGGCCTGCCGCGGCTTGCGGCCAAGATTGCTCTCGATGGCCTCGATCAGGGGCACCAACTGGCCCTGATCGCTGCCGTGCTGGGTCAGTTCTTGCGCGACAATGATCTGGGCATGTGCATCGACGGCCGCCTGGGCATTATAGGCCTGAACGAAGCCATCCTTCGACTTCATGATGCGGCTTTCCGGATCGGTGAAGTTGCGTTGCGCCTTGGGATTGGGTTCCTCCGATGGCAGCGCCGCCGGTTTGCCCGGCTTCTTGCGGCCTTCGGCCTGGCGCTGCTGTTCCTTTTCGGCCTCGATGCGGCGCTCTTCCTCCGCCGCCAGTTTGGCGTCCGCTTCCAGCGCCGCCATCGCTTGCTGGATCTTCGCCAGCCGTTTCTGCTTGTCGACGGTCCAGTCCGGCAGTTCGTCGCTGTTGCCGAAAGTCTCATCCTCCGAGGCATCCGCCGCCTCGGCGGCCGCCAGCATGCGAGCGACCTCGGCCTTCAATTCCGCCTCGCGCTTCTTCATGCGCTCATAACTCATCGCCTTGTGTTTCGACGCGTTCGCCTTGATCTTCGTACCATCCAGCGCGACATGACCGAGCTTGACCAGCCCGGCCGTCTCGCACAACTTCAGAACCTGCACGAATAGCGCGCCGAGCGCCTTCAAATGTCGCTTGCGAAAGTCGCTGATCGTCCGAAAATCCGGCGCATCCAGCGCCACGATCATCACAAAATCGTTCCGCTCCCGGCAGGCCTTGGCAATCCGACGCGACGAATACAGCCCACTCGCATAGCTATGCAGCAGCAGCGCCACCATCATCCGCGGATCAAACGGCGGCTGCCCAAGCCCGCTCACATAGCTGCCCATGATCTCCCTGAGATCGAGGCTCTCCCGCACCAGATCAACCATAAACCGCGAGACATGGCCTTTCGGCACGAAGTCCTGCACATTCGGCGGCAGAAGCAGCGTCTGATCGATGTTCCAAGGCCGAAAATACTTGCTCATCGCCCAATGTTGAATCAGACCCGACCAGATTTGAACAGCGACTATCCAGACAAGCTCCTAGAGCGGCGCATTCAAAAAGATATCGCCTGTCACACCGGTCGCTGCTGCCCCGTCATGGCACCGGGGCCAACGGAACGAGAGGACACGCCTGACATGTACCACTACACGGCCATCGTCACCTGCCTTGCCGTCGCGTTCTATTTCTTCACCTCGACCCAGGTCGCGCGCGCCCGCGTCGCCTATGGCGTCAAGCTGCCGGCGATCTCCGGCCATCCGGATTTCGAGCGCATCTTCCGCATCCAGATGAACACCTTGGAATGGATGCCGATCTTCCTGCCGTCGCTTTGGCTGTTTGCCATCTATATCAGTGATGCCGCAGCCGCAGCCATCGGGGCGCTCTGGGTGATTGGCCGCGTCGTCTACTTCACCGGCTATCGCGAGGCGGTGGCAAAGCGCAGCCGCGGTTTTGGCATCCAGGCGATGGCGTGCATCGTGTTGTGGGTCGGCGCGATCGGCGGCGCGGTGTGGCGGCTCGTGCACGGGTGACGCCACGCATTCAGCCGTCGTCTTCCGTCGTCGTCCTGGCGAAAGCCAGGACCCATCACCACAGGGCGAGGTTATTGACGGGACTAACGGCCCCAGCTTGCTAAAACAACATCCGCCGGTGGTAATGGGTCCTGGCTTTCGCCAGGACGACACCACCATTGGATGCGCGCGTTACTTCGTCAGCGGGCAGCCGCTCTCCTTGGCGCTGAAGAACGCCTTGTCGCCAGGCACCACGGCGAGCTGCTTGTAATAGTCCCACGGCTTCTTCGATTCCGACGGCTTCTTGACCTCGAACAGATAGAGGTCGTGGACCATGCGGCCGTTGGCGAGCACCTTGCCCTTGGCAAAGGCGTCGTCGACCGGCAGTTCCTTCAGCTTCGCGGCGACCGCTTCGCTGTCCTTGGTGCCGGCCGCCTTCACAGCCTTGAGATAGCTCAGCGTCGCCGAATAGGTGCCGGCATGGATCATGCTCGGCATGCGGCTGGTGCGCTTGAAGAAGCGCTCGCTGAAGGCGCGCGAGGCGTCGTCGTGATCCCAGTAGAAGCCTTCGGTGAGCACGAGGCCCTGCGCGGCCTCCAGCCCGAGGCCATGCACCTCCGACAGCGTCATCAGCAGGCCGGCGAGCTTCTGGCCGCCCCTGACGATGCCGAACTCGGCGGCCTGCTTGATCGAGTTGGTGGTGTCGAGCCCGGCATTGGCAAGCCCGATGATCTTGGCCTTCGAGCTCTGCGCCTGCAGCAGGAAGGAGGAGAAGTCCGACGAGTTGAGCGGCACGCGGACCGAGCCGACCACCTTGCCGCCCTTTGACGCGACGATGTCGCTGGTGTCCTTCTCCAGCGCGTAGCCGAAGGCATAGTCGGCGGTGAGGAAGAACCAGGTGTTGCCACCCGCTTCGGTCAGCGCGCCGCCGGTGCCAACCGCGAGCGCGCGGGTGTCATAGGCTCAGTGGAAGCTGTAGGGCGTGCAGGCATCGCCCGAGATGCGCGAGGTCGCCGCGCCGACCACGATGTCGATCTTCTTCTTTTCCTTCGACAGCTCCTGCACCGCGAGCGCAACCGACGAGGTGGTGAGCTCGGTGATCATGTCGACGTTCTCGACCTCGTACCAGCGCCGCGCGATCGCGGTCGCAAGGTCCGGCTTGTTCTGATGATCGGCAGTGACGATCTCGATCTTCTGGCCCAGCACCTCGCCGCCGAAATCCTCGACCGCCATCCGTGCCGCCTCGAGCGAATACTTTCCGCCGTAGTCGGCGTAGACGCCGGACTGATCGTTCAGAATACCGATCTTGACGCCTTGGGCCATCGCCGGCGCCGCAAGCATCAGGCTGCACGCCGCAACCGCGGCCAAAAATCCCGACTTCATCGTTATGCTCTCCCAGCAGTCTTGATCAGGAAAAATCGGCGCGACATTATTTTATAACCCTGCGCCTGCCCATCCCTTCCCGCTCAGCCAATAGTATGGGCTCAACTCCGCAGCACGACCTCAAACCCGTCGTCCTGAGGTGCGAGCCTTGCGGCGCAATTGCGCCGCTGGGCGAGCCTCGAAGGGCGAACGGCCACCAGCCGGGCCGTGCACCCTTCGAGACGCGCGTTCCGCACTCCTCAGGGTGACGGGAATGGAATCGCGTCTTAGTCACGGGGGCATCACCCCGCCACATTCGCCGCGGGCGCCGCCGGCTTGCCCTCGTTCTTTCCTTCCGCGAGGTTGCGCACCACCATGTAGAAGATCGGCGTGAAGACCAGGCCGAACAGCGTGACGCCGAGCATGCCGAAGAACACGGCGACGCCGACCGCCTGGCGCATCTCCGAGCCCGAGCCGGACGACACCACCAGCGGCAGCACGCCGAGAATGAAGGCGAACGACGTCATCAGGATCGGCCGCAGGCGAAGCCGGCAGGCCTCGATGACCGCCTCCAGCCGTGGCTTGCCCTCCAGCTCGATATCGCGCGCGAACTCGACGATCAGGATCGCGTTCTTGGCGGCGAGCCTGACCAGCACGACGAAGCCGATCTGGGTCAGGATGTTGACGTCCTGGCCCATCAGGCGCACGCCGATCGTGGCGGCGAGCAGACACATCGGCACCATCAGGATCACCGCGAACGGCAGCGTCCAGCTGCCATATTGCGCGGCCAGCACCAGGTAGACGAACAGCACGCAAATCGGGAACACGTAGAGGCCGGCATTGCCGCCGGTGACCTGCTGGTAGGACAGGTCGGTCCATTCGAAGGTGAAGCCCGAGGGCAGCGTCGCGTCGGCGAGCTGCTTGATGGTGTTGAGCGCCGTCGTCGAGCTGGTGCCGGGCGCCGGCTCACCCTGCAGCTCGGAGGCGGCGTAGAGATTGTAGCGCGCGACGCGGTCGGGGCCGGAGGTATCCTTGAAGTCCACGACGCTGCCGAGCATCACCATGTCGCCGGCGGCGTTGCGGGTGCGCAGCCGCGCGAGGTCGGTGGTCTCCTTGCGGAACGGCAGGTCGGCCTGCGCCGTGACGTGATAGGTGCGGCCGAACAGGTTGAAGTCGTTGACGTAGGTCGAACCGAAATAGGTCTGGATGGTGTCGTTGATGCCAGCGATCGGCACGCCGAGCTTCTGCGCCTTGACGCGGTCGATATCGACGAACAATTGCGGCGTGTTGGCGGTGAACGGTGAGAACACCGACGTCAGGCTGGGCGACTTGCGCGCCGCGCCGACCAGCTCGTCGGTGGCGGAGGCCAGCAGCTCGGGGCCGCGGCCCTGCCGGTCCTGGATGCGGATCGTGAAGCCGCCGCCGGTGCCGATGCCGGGCACCGCGGGCGGCGGGATCACGATGATGAAGGCGCCCTGGATCACCGACAGGCGCTTGCGCAGGTCTGCGGTGATCGCCGTGGCGGTCAGTCCCTTCTTCAACCTTGCCTCCGGCTCATCGAACACCGGGAACAGCGCCGCGGCATTGCCCGCCTGCGTGCGCGTCGCGCCGGAGAAGCCGGCGAAAGCCGCGACGCGAACGATGCCGGGCGTATCGAGTGCAATCCGCTCGATCTCGCGCACCACCGCCGTGGTGCGCGCCAGCGATGCCGCGCCCGGCAGCTGCGCCGAGATGATGACGTAGCCGCGATCCTGCGCCGGGATGAAGCCCTGCGAGGTGGTTGCGAGTAGCCAGCCGGCGCTGCCGATCAGCACGACGTAGATCGCGAGCATCACCGCGGTGTGGCGGATCACGAAGTCGGCCACCGCCGCGTAGCCGTGCGCCAACCGGTCGAACACGCGGTTGAACAATGCGGTGAAGCTGTCCCAGCCGCGCGCGATGATGTTCCAGCGCGCCGGCGGGCGCTTGTCCTCGTGCGGGACCAGGATCTGCGAGGCCAGCGCCGGCGACAGCGTCAGCGAGCAGAAGCAGGAGATCGCGGTGGCGACCGCGATCGTCACCGCGAATTGCTGGAAGAACTGCCCGGAGATGCCGCCGAGGAAGGCAGTCGGCACGAACACCGCGCACAGGACCAGCGCGATCGAGACCAGCGCGCCGCCGACCTCCTCCATGGTCTTGAGCGCGGCGTCGCGCCTGGACATGCCGTGCTCGAGATGGCGCTCGACATTTTCGACCACCACGATGGCGTCGTCGACCACGATGCCGACCGCCAGCACCAGGCCGAACAGCGTCAGATTGTTGATCGAGAAGCCGAGCGCGGCCATCACCGCGAAGGTGCCGACCAGCGACACCGGGATCGCGACGATCGGGATGATCGCAGGCCGCCAACCCTGCAGGAACACCAGCACCACGATGACGACGAGCGCCATCGCCTCGTAGATGGTCTTGATCAGCTCATGAACCGATTGGGCGATGAATTCGGTCGGGTTGTAGCCGATATTGTAGTCGAGGCCCTTCGGGAAACTCGCCTTCATCCGCTCCATCGTGTCGGAGATGCTCTTGGCGGTGGCGAGCGCGTTCGATCCGGGCCGTTGCGTCACCAGCAGGGCCACCGCCGACTTGCGCAGCAGGAAGCTGTTGGTGGCGTAGGACAGCGCACCGAGCTCGACGCGGGCGACGTCGCGCAGGCGCACGGTGCGGCCGTCGGAGCCGGCCTTCACCACGATGTCTTCGAACTGCCTGATGTCCTTGAGGCGGCCGGTGAAAACCAGGTTCGGCTGGAAGGCACGATCGGTGATCGGCGGCTCCGCGATCTGTCCGCCCGCGATCTGCAGGTTCTGCGCCCGGATCGCCGCCAGCACCTCGGTCGAGGTCAGACCGAGATTGGCGATCCGGTCGGGATCGAGCCACAGCCGCATCGAGTAGTCGCGCGCGCCGAACATCTGGATGTCGCCGACGCCGTCGAGCCGCAGCAACTGGTCGCGGACCTGCAGCAGCGCGTAGTTCGAGATGTAGAGCTGATCGAAGCTGTCGTCGGGCGACAGCATGAACACCACCATCAGGATGTCGGGCGAGTTCTTGCGCGTGGTGACGCCGTTGCGCTGCACCTCCTCGGGCAACCGCGGCTGCGCGATCGCGACGCGGTTCTGCACCAGCACCTGCGCCTTGTCGAGGTCGGTGCCGAGCTTGAAGGTGGCGGTGATGGTGAGCTGGCCGTTCGAGGTCGCCTGGCTGTAGAGATACAGCATGTCCTCGACGCCGTTGATCTCCTGCTCGATCGGGGCCGCCACGGTGTCGGACACGGTCTGCGCCGAGGCGCCGGGATATTGCGTCGTCACCACGACGGTCGGCGGCACCACCTGCGGATATTCCGAGACCGGCAACGTCGGATAGGCGATCGCGCCGACAATCAGCAGCACGATCGACAGCACCATCGCGAGAATGGGCTGGTTGATGGAAAGCCTGCCGAGATTCATGGTTTGGCACCTGCTGCGGGCTTGTCGCCTGCCGGTGGCTTGGTATCCGCGGGAGCCTGCGCCATTTTCGGCGTCACCTTGGCGCCGACGCGGGCGCGCTGCAGGCCGTCGACGATCACATGGTCCTCCGCCTTGAGGCCTTCGCGGATCACCCGCAGGCCCTCATCGAGCGGCCCCAGCACGACGGCTCTTGCTTCAACCGTGTTGTCATCCTTGACCACGAACACGATCTTGCGCGACTGGTCGGTGGCGATGGCGGTGTCCGGGATCAGCAGCGCCTCATAGGGCGAGGAGCCGATGATGCGGACCCGGCCGAACTGGCCGGGCAGGATCGACAGATCCTTGTTCGGAATCACCGCGCGGCTGCGCAGCGTCGCGGTCGAGACGTCGAGCCGGTTGTCGAGGAAGTCCATCTTGCCCTCATGCGAGGGCTTGGTCTCGCCGGTCAGCGCCACCTGCACCGGATTCGCCGTGTCGCGCGAGCTCGGCCGCCGGCCTTCGAACCACAGCTTGCTGTTGCGCTGATAGGTCGCCTCGTCGACGTCGAAATAGATGTAGATCGGATCGAGCGACACGATCGAGGTGAGAAGCGTCGCGCCGCCCTCGCTGCCTTGCACGAGATTGCCCGGCGTGACCAGATGCCGGCTGACGCGGCCGGCGATCGGCGCCAGCACGTGGGAGAATTCGACGTTGAGCTGCGCGGCCTTCAGCGTTCCCTCGGCCTGCGTCTCGGCGGCGCGTGCCGCCTGCAACGCCTGGCGGCGCTGGTCGACGACCTGCTCCGAGACCGCGCTGGTCTGCACCAGGTTCAGCCCGCGCTCGAGATCACGCTTGGCGAGCTCCCCCTTGGCGCGTGCGTCGGCGAGCTGGCCCTGGGCCTGCAGCACCACCGCCTCGAACGGGCGCGGGTCGATGGTGTAAAGCAGATCGCCGGCATGGACGATCGCGCCATCCTTGAACTCGACACTGTCGACGAAGCCGCCGACACGGGCGCGGACCTGAACTTCCTCGATCGCCTCGAAGCGGCCGGTGAACTCGTCCCAGTCGGTGACCGTGCGCTTGACCGGCTGCGCGACCGTCACGGGCGGCGGAGGCGCGGCCTGCGATTGCGCGCTCTTGTCACCGCAGCCGCCGAGCGTCAGTGCCGCAAGCAAGCCGAGCGGCGCGAGGCCGAGCCCGCCAAGACCACGAAGCGAGTCAAGACGGCCGAGCGAATCATGGCGGCGAAGCGAATCGCGTTCGACGCCGTTAACCGGGGCCGGACGCTCCGTTGTGTCAATCGCACTCAATTCCTTCTCCCCCAGAACGACCAAAGCAGGGCTACCAAAGTCGCATCTAAAATTGCAGTGATTCAACTCGGACGGATCGTCGCGATGTCGCGGCGGTGGACGTCACAGATGTAGCCGACCCCCAGTCTGTTCAAGATGGGCGCCGGATCAAGCGAATAGTTGCGTAGTCTGAACGCCTTACGACACGCTCGCGAAACCGTTACGACGGGAAGGGACAGACTGGCTGGCCTTTCGGGGGTACGAGATCACAGACGGATCGCCGCGAATCAATCACAACGCGAGCTCGTTTCACAGATTCGTCACACCACGCCCGACTCGACTTTTGGCGCACAACCTCCGGCCGCAAACGGCAAAACCGGTCAGTTTTCCCGCGCTCTACCTCCCGCTGCATGGCGGAATCGTGGTTAACGGCGCGCTGTCATCCGGACACACATTGACACTCGGAAATATCGCCAATACGGTCATGGTTGCCAAACAGTGAAATTTTGTTGGCCGCCGCATTTTTCTCGAACGTTCATTGGACTTTGTCGCGGCGTGAGTGGTGAAGGCGACTACGTAAATGGCAAGCGCATTGGATCTTGCTGATGTCACGGCTCCGCGGACATCGCGGCTTTCCCACATTGCGAGCGAGTCGATGCGGTCTCCAGTCGCGGCCGATCAACTTCAACGTGTGAACGGCTTCACACGTCCCCGTATCCAAAAATTGTAAATACTGACTGGCTTCCACGCCGGTTGCAGGAGTGCACATGACGACCATACCCGCCTATACAATCGGTGGTTTAACCCGTCCCGAACTCCATCTTGATCCGAGCGGCAATATCATCCTGGATCCGTCCGCGCAGGCATTCGTCGATGCGTATGGTCTGCAATATCTCTATCTCGGCTGCCCTCCCGGCACGCCCTTTCCGCCGATCCACGGCTTCCTGTCGGCGCCGACCGACACCAATTCCGGCGCCAACACGGTCGTTGAAGGCGCCGCCGTCAACAGCTCGGTCAATATCACCGCACATTCCGACAGCCTGATCGGCCTCCCGGTCACCTATTCGCTGACATCCGATTCCTCGCATGGCGGCTTCAAGATCGATGCCAATACCGGCGTGGTGACGATCGCCGACCCCACCAAGGTCGATTTCGAGAGCTCCGGCGGCAGCTATGTCGTCAATGTGCAGGCCACCGACGGCATCTTCGTCTCGTCGCAGAGCTTCACGATCGCGGTCAGCAATGCGCCGCCGTCGACACCGACCGACAGCAACGCCGCCGCCAACGCCGTCAACGAAGGCGCTGCCGTCAACACGCTGGTCGGCATCACCGCAGCGGCGGCCGACGTCAATGGCCCCGGCGTCACCTATTCGCTGACGGCGGACACCTCCAACGGCGGCTTCAAGATCGATCCCAACACCGGCGTCGTCAGCGTCGCCAATTCCGGCAAGATCGACTTCGAAACCGCGCCGGGCCACGCCTACAGCATCACGGTGCAGGCCAGCGATGGCCATGGCGGCGTCAGCTCGCAGACCTTCACCATCAACGTCAACGACCTGCCGGTCTCTACGCCGGTCGACGTCAATGCCGCCGCCAACGCCGTCGTCGAGGGCGCCGCCGCCAACACGCTGGTCGGCATTACCGCCTCCGCGGTCGATCCGAACGGCCCCGCAACCACCTACTCGCTGACATCAGACAGCTCCGGCGGCGGCTTCAAGATCGACGCGAGCACCGGCGTCGTCACCGTCGCCGATCCCACCAAGCTCGACTTCGAGAGCAGCGCGCCCGGCCACGCCTACACGATCAGCGTGCACGCGACGGCCGGCGCGACCTCGTCGACGCAGACCTTCACCATCAACGTCACCGACGCCCCGCCGTCCGCCCCCACCGACACCGACGCCACCGCCAACTCGGTCACCGAGGGCGCGGCTGCGGGCACCGCCGTCGGCGTCACGGCGCACGCGACCGACATCAACGGCGGAGCCGTGACCTATTCGCTGGTCGGCGACACCTCAGACGGCGGCTTCACCATCAACGCGGCGACCGGCGTCGTCACCGTCGCCGATCCGACCAAGCTCGATTTCGAAACCTCGCACGGCAGCTACACCATCACCGCGCAGGCCAGCGACGGCACGCTGGCGAGCACGCAGACCTTCACCGTCAACGTCACCGACGTCGCGCCATCGACCCCGGTCGACAACAATGCCGCCGCCAACGCCGTCGTCGAAGGCGCGGCCGTGGGCACCACGGTGGTGCATCACCGCGTCCTCGACCGACGTCAACGGTCCCGGCGTGACTTATTCGCTGACCGGCGATACTTCCGGCGGCGGCTTCACCATCAACGCCACCACCGGTGTCATCACCGTCGCCGATCCCACCAAGATCGACTACGAAAGCGCTCCCGGCCACGCCTACACCGTCACCGCGTAGGCCAGCGACGGCACGCTGACGAATTCGCAGACCTTCACCATCGGCGTCAACGAAGCCCCGCCGTCGAGCCCGGTCGACAGCGATGCCGCCGCCAACGCGGTTGCCGAAGGCGCCGCCGCCGGCACCGCGGTCGGCGTCACCTCATCGTCGACCGACGTCAACGGTCCGCCGGTGACCTATGCGCTGATCGGCGACACCTCCGGTGGTGGCTTCACCATCAACGCGACGACCGGCGTCATCACTGTCGCCGATTCCACCAAGATCGATTTCGAAAGCTCGGGCGGCAGCTACACCGTCGTTGCCCAGTCCAGCGACGGGACGCTGGCGAACTCGCAAACCTTCACCATCGCCGTCACCGACGTCGCGCCATCGACCCCGGTCGATAGCGACGCTGGCGTCAACCGGGTCGCGATCGGCGCGCCGGCCGGCTCGGGAACCGGCGTGACGGCATCCTCGACCGACGTCAACGGTCCCGCCGTGACCTATTCGCTGGTCGGCGACACCTCCGGCGGCGCCTTCACCATCAACGCGGCCGCTGGCAAGGTCACGGTCGCCGATCCTACCAAGATCAACATTGCTGATCCGTCCTATGACGTCACGGTCGATGCCAGCGACGGCACCTTGCACAACCAGCAGACCTTCACCATCGCGGTGGTCGTCGATCAAGCGCCGGTCGTCACCGCCGGCCACACGCTGAACTACACCGAGAACCAGGCCGCGACCGCGATCGATTCGGCAATCACCGTCACCGACGGCGACGACGCCAATCTGGTGTCCGCGACGGTGCAGATCACCGGCGGCTACGTCAACGGCGAGGACGTGCTCGCCTTCGCCAACACCGCCACCATCACCGGCACGTTCAATGCCGCGACCGGAACGCTGACGCTGACCGGCACCGATACCGTCGCCAACTATCAGGCCGCGCTGGCCGCGGTGACCTATCATAACACCAGCGACAACCCGTCGGGCGCACCGCGCACCGTCACGATAACAGCCAATGACGGCACGCTCGACAGCTCGCCCGTCACCGACACCATCAACGTCACCCCGGTCAACGATCCGCCTGTCGTCACCGCCGGCCATACGCTGAACTATACCGAGAACCAGGCCGCGACCGCGTTCGATCCGGCGATCACCGTATCCGATGTCGACAACACCACGCTGGCCGGCGCGACCGTGCAGATTACCGGCAACTACGCCAACGGCCAGGACGTCCTCGCCTTCACCACCCAGAACGGCATCACCGGCTCGTTCAATACGGGAACCGGCACCCTTACGCTGACAGGCACAGCCACGGTTGCCCAATATCAGGCGGCGCTCGCCTCGGTGACTTATCAGAACACCAGCGACAACCCGTCGGGCCTGGCGCGCACGGTCACCATCATCACCAATGACGGCTCCGCCAACTCGGCCGCGGTCACCGACACCATCAATGTCACGCCGGTCAACGATCCTCCGGTCACGACGGCCGGCGGCACGCTGAACTATGTCGAGAACCAGGCCGCGTCCGTGATCGATGCGTCGGTCAACGTCTCCGACGTCGACAGCGCCAACATGTCGAGCGCGACGGTTGCCATCACCGGCGGCTTCGCCGCCGGCCAGGATGTGCTGGGCTTCGTCAACCAGAACGGCATCAGCGGATCGTACAACTCTGCGACCGGCGTGTTGACGCTGACGGGTTCCTCCAGCGTCGCCAACTACAAGGCCGCGCTGGATTCGATTACCTATTTCAACTCGAGCGACAACCCGTCCGGGGCTGATCGCACCGTCAGCTTCACGGTCAACGACGGCAGCGCCAACAGCAACACCTCGACCTCGACCATCCATGTCACGCCGGTCAACGACGCGCCTGTCGTCAGCTTCGGCGCCATCACCGGATTCTCCGAGCCGCCGAACGGCACGCCGGCTTCGAGCTCGACGCCGGTCACGATCACGCCAAACCTGACGATCTCGGACGCCGAAGGTAACAACATCACCGATGCGACCTTCGTGCTGAACAATCTGAAGGCGTCGGACGCGCTCTCGATCGCAGGTCACGCCGGCACCAGCGGCGACATCGGCGGGATCCACTTCGACATCACCAGCACCGCCGGCACCGAAACGATCAGCTTCACCGGCGCCGACACGCTGGCGCACTACAATGCGGTGCTCGACCTGATCCAGTTCAACAACACCAGCGAAAATCCCGACAGCACCGCGCGTTCCTATAGCCTGACCGTGCACGATGACGGCGGCACTGCGAATGGCGGCAACAACACCGGGACGGCATCGACGACGGGAAGCGTGACCGCCGTGGACGATGCGCCGACCGCGGCGGTGCCGGCGGACAATTCGCTCGGCACTGCGTTCTCGCACACCGACTTTGCGATATCAGGCCTTTCGGTCGCCGACGTCGATTCCGACCCCGGCACCGTCACGGCCACGGTTTCCTCCAGCCACGCGAACCTGACCTTCACCACCACGGGGCTGGCCAGCTTCACCAACAACGACAGCCACACAGTGACGCTGACCGGCACGGCCGCACAGGTCAACACCGCGCTGGCGACGCTGACATACAACAGCGATGACGGCTTCGCCGGCTCGGATACCGTGACGCTGAACGTCAGCGACAATGGCCACACCGGCACCGGCGGACCGCTCACCTCAGGCGCCCAGACCTTCCATGTCGGCGTCGTGCCGCAGGTGTTCTACATCGACAACTCGGCCACGGCGCTGGCCAACAGCCACAATCTCGGCACCGCTGCCGACCCGTACACCTCGATCGCCGCCTTCAACGCGGCGAACCCGGCAGGGAGCGGCGACTACGTCGTGCTGAGGTCCGGCACCTACACCGAGGCCAACGGCATCAACCTCGCCAACGGCGTCAACCTGGTCGGCGGCAGCCACGCCCTGACCTTCACCAACCCGGTGACCGGTGCCCTGGTCACCGCCAACACCGCAACCGGCACCGATCCGGTGATCAAGGTGACCGGCGCCGACAACGGCATCGACCTGCTCGGCACGTCGGGCCACAGCATCAGCGGCGTCAGCATCGACACCTCGGCCTCGACCGGCATCGGCATCAGCGACGACGGCTTCAATGTCGGCACCGTCTCGATGTCCGACATCACGGTCAAGACCGCCAGCGGCGCCGGCATGAGCTTCACCCATGGCGGCACGATCTCGCTGACCGGCACCGCCAACTCGATCACGTCAGGCACCGGCACCGCGCTCGACGTCGAGAACACCCAGATCGGCTCGTCGAACCTCACCTTCAAGAGCATCACCTCGAGCGGCGGCTCCGGCAACGGCATCATCCTCTCCAACACCGGCACCGCAGCCGGCAATGGCGGCCTGCACGTCACCGGTGACGGCTCGACGGCGGGCAGCGGCGGCACCATCGCCAACAAGACCGGCGCCGACGGCAGCACCACGCAGGGCAGCGGCATCTACCTGAACAACACCAAGGACGTGCAAATCTCCTACGTGTCGATGCACGACTTCCAGAACTACGGCATCGTCGGCACCGCCGTCACCGGCTTCACCCTCGGCAACACCACGGTGACCGGCACCAACGGCACCAGCGTCGGCGGCATCGGCGAGGGCGACGTCTACTTCACCGGCCTGTCCGGCACGGCGTCGATCACGAACTCGACCCTCACCGGCGCAGCCTATGATGCCCTGCACGTGTTCAACGACGGCAGCCAGACGCTGAACCGCATTACCGTGACCGGCTCGACCTTCGCGACCAATTCCGCGGCCGGCAATGCGTCCAACGACGCGATCGCCTTCCAGGCGACCGGCGGCACGTTCAACGCTACGGTCCAGAACTCGACCGTCACCTCCGCGCGCGGCGACATGTTCCAGCTCAATCTGCTTGGCACGGTGTCGTCGGACCTGGTCATGACGGGCGACAATTTCAGCAATACCAACCAGAACATCGTCAGCGGCGGTGGCGGCCTGACGATCGGCGGCGGCGGCGCAGCCAACGACATCACGCTGACCTACAACATCTCGAACAACACCATCAAAGGCGCTCTGGGCGGGGCTCTCGCAGTCACCAAAGGCACCGGCACCGACGGGCACTTCAGCGGCAACACGATCGGCACGCAAGGCTCTGCCGGCAGCGGTTCGACGCAGGGCTACGGCATCAGCGTGTTCGAAGACGGCGCGGGTTCGTCGAGCACGACCATCACCAACAATCATATCTCCGGCGTCGTCGGCGGCATCTATACGCTGGTGCATAACGGCGCTGCCGGCGACATGACCGCGGTGATCCAGGGCAACACGGTCGATACGCTCGATTCGACGAACGGGTTTGCCGGCATCTATGTGCAGAACGGCTCAAATACCGGAGCGGGCGGCGACAACAATCTGCTGAACGCCACGATCGGCGGCGCCGGCGCGCTGAAGAACACCGTCGATCTCGGCGGCAACACCGGCCTCGGCCTGGTCGCCGGCATCTTCCTCGAGCAGGAAGGCGTTTCGAAAACCGGCTTGATCGGCAGTCCCAATTATGCCGGCACGCCGTATAATTTCTCGGCGGTCGCGAGCTACGTGGCGAGCAACAACACCGTGACCGGCACCGGAAACGGCGCGGTTGCCACACAGGCCATCGGTGACCCCGGGCAATCCGCAGGCGGCGGCTATTTTGGCGGCGCGCAGTTCCTGGTCGCCAGTTCGGGTGGCGTTGCGGCAGCCTCGCCGACGGCGGGCGAAACCCACCTGACCCAGAGCGAGCTCGACTCGGTCGTGTCGGCGGCTATTGCCCAATGGGCGAAGGCAGGCGCCGGCGCGGGTCAACTCGCCGCGCTGCATGCCGTCACTTTCAGCGTCGCGGACCTCGCTGGCCAGGTCGTCGGCCTGGAAAGCTCCGGCCACATTACGATCGATGTCGATGCCGCCGGCCACGGCTGGTTCGTCGATCCGACCCCATCGGACAATTCGGAGTTCACGCACGCCCTCAATGCGTCCGGCAGCAATCTGCAGACCGATCCGTCGGCGGCAGCGGCGGGTCATCTCGATCTCCTGACCGCCGTTGTGCATGAACTGGGACACGTGATCGGCCTCGCCGACCTGACCTCGCCCTCCGATGCCAATGATTTGATGTATATCAACCTCGCCGACGGCGAGCGCCGGCTGCCGACCGCGACTGACCTGCCGAAGGACCACAGCATGGATCCCGGTCAGGCCCAGCAGAACTTCGTGTTCGCGCCGACCACCGTGGCCCCGAGCCAGCAGCAGGCCAGCGCGCCAGTTGCCAACACGGCGATGGGTCAGAGCTTCAACTTCGCGGCATTCGCCGAGGCGGCGCGGCAGACCGACACCAGCCACGCGGCGAACACCCAGGCGTTGTCAGATCTGTTCAGCGGGCATTCCGATGCCCCCAACCCGTGGGCCGGACACGAGACGGTGTTGGCCGCCATGGGCGGCATGCCGACCGACAATCACGTCCAGACCCAGCTGCATCATGACCTGATCGTCTGATCGGACGCCGTATCGACCAAGATAACATCGACCACGACAACGCCTGCCGAATCGCTTCGGCAGGCGTTGTTCGTTCGGCGCGGTCGAGTCCGGATTCCCGCCGCAGAGAACTCAGATCATCGCGCAGGATGCGCTCGCAGATGTCCGTTTCATGACGTGAACTCCGCAGCCAGTGATCGCACAAGGATCGCACACTAAGGATCGCGTGCCAGCAATCGCGGCTCGCAAGCCACGCTCAACCGGCGATTGAAGAAAAATTGCCAACCCGGCACAATCGTTGAGGTTGTACTTCGTAGAAAACACGCTATCGTGCACACGCCGTCGACGCGGCACTATTGTCAGGCGCACTTCTGGTGCCGGCCAACAACGTTCTCGGCGCCTTGAACAACGCGTACGCCGCGCCCACGGCGCTGACCGCGCTCGCGCCGGGGAGCATTTCCACGGTCGGCGGCAGCCAGGCGCATCAGAACATGCAACCTTTCCTGACGGTCAATTTCTGCATCGCCCTGCAGGGCATCTTCCCTTCGCAGAATTGACGGAGACCTCTCATGCCACAACCCTTTATAGGCGAAATCAAAATGTTCGCCGGCAATTTCGCGCCGGCCGGCTGGCAGTTCTGCGACGGCAGCCTGCTGGCGATCTCCGAGAATGACGCGCTGTTCAACCTGATCGGCACCACCTATGGCGGCGATGGCCAGAACACCTTTGCCGTCCCCGACCTGCGTGGCCGGCTGCCGCTTCATATGGGCACCAACGCGGGCACCGCGTTCACGATCGGCGAAATCGGCGGCGCCGAGCAAGTCACCCTCACGACGCAGACGATCCCGGCACATACCCATACGATGCAGGCGTCAACGAACACCGGCAGCGGCTCGAATCCGCAAGGCAACGTGCTCGACCAGATGAGCGGCGCGCTGCTGCTCTACAAGGAGCAAACGCCGACCACGCCGCTGAGCCCAGCGGTGATCGGGCCGGCCGGCGGCAGCCAGCCCCACAGCAACATCCAGCCCTTTCTGTGCGTCGGTTTCATTATTTCGCTGTTCGGCATCTTCCCGAGCCAGAGCTAGGAGCGCGACACCATGGCTGACCCCTTCGTCGCCGAGATCCGCATCTTTCCGTTCAACTTCGCCCCCAAGGGCTGGGCGTTCTGCAACGGTCAGCTTGTGCCGCTCTCGCAGAACACGGCGCTGTTCTCGCTGCTCGGCACCACCTATGGCGGCAACGGCACGTCGAATTTCGCGCTTCCGAACATGCAGGGCAACGCGCCACTGGCACCAGGACAGGGACCCGGCCTCTCGCTGTACGACCTCGGCGAGAACGGCGGCTCCGACACGGTAACTCTGCTGCAAACGGAACTCGCCGCGCCCCCCCACGACATGATGGCGATCAACCTGCAGGCCGACCAGGCCGCACCGACACCGACCCGAGGCATCGCACGATCACTGAACGGCGCGGCCTATGTCGTCGGCACTCCGACACCCACGCTGGTGCAGATGAGCACCAACATGATCGGACTGACGGGCTCCGGCCTGCCGCACAACAATCTGATGCCCTACCTCACGCTGAATTTCTGCATTTCGCTGCAAGGCGTCTTCCCACCACGGGGCTGAGGTCGTTTTGGCGCTCCCCGCTTCCCCCACTGACGCACCTGCATTCGGCTGGGCGCGCGCGGCTGAATCCGGTTGCCGGTTTCGCCGCCTGTCGGAGGCCGATCTGCCGTTCCTCGGCCGGCTCTATGCCTCGACCCGCGCCGAGGAACTGGCGCCGGTGCCGTGGAGCGAGGCGGACAAGGCGGCCTTTCTCGAGCAGCAATTCCAAGCCCAGCACGCACACTACCAGCAGTTTTATCCAAATGCCGACTGGCTGGTGATCGCGCGCGACGATGAGGACATCGGCCGGTTCTACGTCGAGCGCTGGCCGAGCCAGCACCGCATCATCGACATCGCCTTACTTCCCGAACATCGCGGCAAGGGGTATGGCGAAGCGCTGCTGCGCGACGCGATCGACGAGGCTGATGCGGCCGGCAAGGACGTCTCGATCCATGTCGAGAAGCTCAACCCGGCGATGCGGCTCTACCGCCGGCTCGGCTTCACCACCGAGGAAGACAAGGGCGTGTACGATCTGATGCGCTGGCGCGCCGCAGGAATTTCCGGTCGTCAGGTGAAAATGGCCTGATAGCCGTTGCCGTCGGCGACCGGCCCGATCGGCACCAGGAAGATCTCCATCATGCCGAGCGCCGGATGCCGCACCGAATAGATCGCCTGCGGCAGCCAAGCTCCCTTCGGCCCCGCGAACAGCAGCGAGAACGCGCCGCCCGGCCGGCCGCTGTTGCCTGCGGGCTCGACCTTGGCCAGCTTCAGCGCCACGACGTGATCTGCCGCCTGCATCTCGAACTCCGCGTCCTGATGCGGCGTGAAGTCATCGATCTGCAATGCCGCGAGGTCGACGGTGGATGTCATGCGCACGTTCCTGTTGCTTTCGACGTGTAACACGCCGCGCGATATTGCCGTCAATGTTTCCGTCAGTCATCCAACTCGACGCTCTCATCGTCATTCCGGGCTCTCGCTTCGCGAGCCCCGGGATGACGTAAGGTGAGCACACTGGCAAGGCTCCCTCCCCCCTTGCGGGCAGGGCTATCGCATATGGCTGAGGGCTGCCATGAGGAAGGCATTGTCCCAGCCGGCGCGCTTAATTTTGCGCCGCAGGGAGGCTGGATCCGGGTGAGTTCGCAGGATGTTGAGGGCGAGCCTGCGCAGAATGGCAAGGTTCTCGGGCGCATGGTCGCAGCGTGAGCGGTTGCTATCCTCGGCAAAATGGACGTCGAGCACCCAATGGAGTTGGTTCTCGATGCCCCAATGGCTGCGAGTGACGTGGAGCAGCCGCTTGGGAGCGATGTATTTGGACAGGAGATAGTGACGCACGACAGGCGCATCGGCGCGCTGCTTCCGCAGGCGTCTGCGCGAGGTGATGCGCCCTATCGCGGCGGCCCCTGGGAAGCCATAGAGGTCCGCCAAACTGGTATTGCGCATGACTGTGGCACGTCGCACTTCGCGTCGATCGTGGGTGGAAGGGTCGATCTGCTCGGCTGTGCTGCGCTTGCCCGATCGCGCAAATTGTTGGGTCACCGCGGTGAACAAGCGCCCGCGGTTGGCCTTGATCGCCAGAACATAGTCGCCGCCGCGCTCGCGCACCGTAGCCGCAAAGGCGCGGGTACAATGCAGCGCATCGGCGGTAACGATGCAGCCTTCCAGCGACAGAAGGTCCAGTACCTCCAGAGCGCCCGCCGTCTCGTTGCGACCAGATGCCTTTTGCTGAGCCAAGGCCATGCGGGCATCCACCGCAAAGACGTTGACCATGTGCAGCGGGGTGGCCTTGCCGCCGCGTTCGTAGGCCCCGCGCAGGGCCTTGCCGTCAACCGCCACGACCCCAGTCAGCTTGATGCGGTTGGCCTTGGCAAAGGCCGCCATGAAGCGACGAAATGCGCACTCAAAGGCCTGCGGTTTGAGCAGGCGGAACACCCGACTGAATGTATCGTGGCTTGGGATGCCATGCTCCAGGCGAAGAAAGAGCCGCAACAGCTCCTCCTTCGACTGCCCGAAGTCCGCCATGTCCGAGCACGACTCCGCCCCGCACAGCATCGCCGCCAGTGCGATGAACAGCACTTCCAACAGATCGTGCCTGGCATTGTCCGCGCGCGGGTCCGGCAACCGCCGAAAGGCCGTCTTGAACTTCTTCATCCGACCCCCTCCTTAATCCGGGAGTCGTCTTCAGAATCGGTGTTGCCTTACAATGCAATAGCCAGCGAAACCCCATATGCGATTCCCCTGCCCTTGCGGGGGAGGGTTGGGGACAGGGGTGGCCCCGGGCTAAACTGTTCGATGAGCGCACCGCCCTCGCAAAATTTCGTTTGCTGTCGCCGTGACAGATACGGAGAGAGCACGTCGTGTGGCACCCCTCTCCCTAACCCTCTCCCGCAAGGGGAGAGGGAACCCTGCCGCCGATGCGTCCCTCACGCGCGCGTGCCACTGAGTTGCCCGACGGCGCAAGCCCCTTCAGCGAAAATATTTCGGTTTATCGGAACGGCAACTCGGTGTATGGTCTGCCCGTCTCACCCGATCGAGGGGCGCTTCGCGGTCGTCACGAACGCGGCGTGGGATGCGGTGGACGCTGATCATGCAAGCAACGAACGCATGTGAGGCGGACGGTGAAGTCGTGTGGTCCTGACGCCCTCGCGGCAGGTGTCCTCTCGTAAAGCGCGTAGCGCTTTGCGAAGGCGGTGACAAACAAGCCCAGTCTCGCCGGGGAGAGCGCGAAGTAAGCCGTAACCCATCGCGCAGGGAAAGCCGGAGCCTCCGGTTACACCTGTGGTCCTACCCCTGTGCTTTTTTGTTGCACAGGGCCCATGGGTGCGATCGGCACCCGGCTTTCCCTGCGCCCTCTGCGAGAGGAGAGGGCAAATAAACGCAAGACTCGGGCGCAGCGCGCCGCGAGGATGCGGATGTATGTCTCAAGCTGGCGCCACATATTCGATGTCGTCCTGGCGAAAGCCAGGACCCATTACTCCAACATCTGCTGTTGCGCGACGCTGGAGCCGCGATCCCATTCATCACCGAATGCGGTGGTTAGGGGTCCTGGCTTTCGCCAGGACGACGCCGTGGATGCGGCGCCTCCGACCGGGCGCCCCGGAGGAACTGATGACGACTCCGAATTCCTCCGCTAACCTCCCCGCAAAGCGCCGCCAGCAAGGCGGAGCATCCTAGGGGAGGACAGGCGCGTGCATCGAGGCCGTGTCGTATTCGGCGCCATGGACGAGGTCGTGTTCGGGCGCCCCGCCGCTGAGGCTATCGTCGAGCAGCTCGATCGGCTGGGCGCGCAGCGCGCCTTCCTGATGGTGTCGGGCACGCTGAACCGCGAGACCGACGAGATCGAGAAGGTCCGCCAGGCGCTCGGGACCCGTTGCGTCGGCACCTTCGACCAGATGCCGGCGCATACGCCGCGCGCCGCGGTCATCGCCGCCGCCGCACAGGCGCGCGATGCGAAAGCCGATCTGATCGTCACGATCGGCGGCGGCTCGATCACCGACGGTGCCAAGGCGGTGCAGCTTTGCCTCGCCAACGACGTCACCACATCCGACGGCATCGAGGCGATCCGCACCCATGGCGGCGTCGCGCCCGAGATGAAGCCGCCTGTCGTGCGCCAGATCAGCGTGCCGACCACGATCGCCGGCGGCGAATTCTCCTCGATCGCGGGCGTCACCAACGAGGCCAAGCGGCAGAAGGAGATGCTGCGCCATCCGCTGGTGATGCCGCGCGCGACCATCCTCGATCCGGAACTCTCGGTGCACACGCCGGACTGGTTGTTCCTGTCGACCGGCATCCGTGCCGTCGACCATTGCGTCGAGGGCATCTGCTCGCGCGAGGCGCATCCTTACGGCGACGCCCAGGCGCTGAAGGGACTGGAGATGCTGGCGCAGGGCCTGCCGCGGGTGAAAGCCGACCCGAAGGACATTTCGGCGCGAATGGATTGCCAGATCGGCACCTGGCTCTCGACCGGCCCGCTCGCCTCCGGCGTACCGATGGGTGCGAGCCACGGCATCGGCTACGTGCTCGGCGCCGAGTTCGACGTGCCGCACGGCTATACGTCATGCGTGATGCTGCCTGCGGTGATGCGCTGGAACAAGCGCGACAATGCCGACCGGCAGGCGCTGGTTGCGGCTGCGATGGGTCACGCGAACGCGGACGCCGGCGACGTGCTCGACCGCTTCATCCGCGACCTCGGCATGCCGCGCAGCCTCCACGAGGTCGGCCTCAGCCCCGAGCATTTCGACCGCATCGCGGCGGGCGCAATGCGCACGCCGTGGGTGCCGCGCAATCCGCGCAAGATCGACGGTCCCTCCCAGGTCCGCGAGATTCTGATGATGGCCGCCTGAAGCATGATCACGTCGCGAGTGAGGGGGAAATAAAGTTCGATGTATACCGGCAAGCATGCTTACCTGCGCCCGCTGCAACCCGCCTTCATCATGGCCGGGACCGGCGAGATCGTTACCTATCGTGAGCTGGAGGCGCGCTGCAACCGCCTCGCTCATTTGTTCCGCAAGCAGGGCCTGCGACGGCTCGACCACTACTCGATCTTCATGGAGAGCAATAACCGCTACCTCGAGGCCTGCGGCGCCGGCGAGCGGTCGGGCCTGTACTTCACCTGCGTCAACTCCTTCCTCACGCCGGGCGAGCTCGCCTACATCCTGACCAACAGCCAGTCGCGGGTCCTGATCACCTCGAAGCTGAAGCTCGACATCGCGCGCGAGGCGCTGAAGGAGTGTCCGCACGTCGAGCTCTGCATCGTGGTCGATGGCGACAGCGAGAGAGATCGCATCGTCGGGCTCGCGCAGGCGACCGCCGGCCTGCCGGCAACCCCGATAGCGGACGAGGCGCTGGGCACCGCGATGCTGTATTCGTCCGGCACCACCGGCCGGCCCAAGGGCATCGTGCGGCCGCTACCGGAAGAGCCGCCGGGGCAAAACCTGCCGCTGTTCGATTTCCTGATCAAGCTCTGGCACTACCGCGAGGGCATGGTCTACCTCTCGCCGGCGCCGCTCTATCACTCCGCGCCGCAGGCCGCGGTCAATCTCACCATCCGCATGGGCGGCACCGTCGTCATCATGGAGAGTTTCGATCCGGAGCGCTATCTCGAGCTGATCGAGAAATGGGGCATCACCCACAGCCAGCTGGTGCCGACCATGTTCTCGCGCATGCTGAAGCTGCCCGAGGAGGTTCGCACCCGGTACGATCTGTCGTCGCTCGAGATCGCGATCCATGCCGCGGCGCCCTGTCCGGCACTGGTCAAGGACGACATGATCAAATGGTGGGGCCCGATCATCCACGAATATTACGGCGCGACCGAAGGTCTCGGCTTCACCGCTGCAACAGCCAGGAATGGCTCGCGCATCGCGGTACCGTCGGCAAGGTCCTGCTCGGCGACCTGCATATTCTCGACGAGAACATGCAGCCTTGCCCGAAGGGCACGCCCGGCACCGTCTGGTTCAAGACCGGCTCGCCCTTCGAGTATTTCAACGATCCGGCAAAAACCGGCGAGGCCCGCTCGGCGGACGGCAGCATGAGCACGGTCGGCGACGTCGGCTATGTCGATGACGACAACTTCCTCTATCTCACCGACCGCGCCACCTTCATGATCATCTCCGGCGGCGTGAACATTTATCCGCAGGAGTGCGAGAACCTCCTGATCACCCATCCCAAGGTCGCCGACGCCGCGGTGTTCGGGGTGCCCAATGTCGATCTCGGCGAGGAGGTGAAGGCGGTGGTGCAGCCGGCCGACGGCATCGCGCCGGGGCCTGAACTCGCCGAGGAGCTGATCGCGTTCTGCGCCGGCGCGCTGTCGCGCCAGAAGGTGCCGCGCTCGGTCGATTTCGAGGCCGAGCTGCCGCGGCTGCCGACCGGAAAGCTCTACAAGCGCCTGCTGCGCGACCGCTACTGGGGCAACAAGACCTCGCGGATCGTCTGAGCGGGCGATGCGGCGGACCGGAGCGATGCTGCGAGGCAGACCGGAGGGCGCAACGGACTCGCCCGTCGCGCGGATTTCGCGCTATGCTCGGCAATCGCAAGCCAGCTTCGCCGGAGGCCGCCATGCCGTCGCCCCAGCCGCGCGAGCCCGAGCCGGTACAGCCCGGAAAGCTCGAATTCACCGCCGCCGAGATCGGTGCGCTCGCCCACCTCTACCGCGGCGAGGTCTACCGCAGCACGGTCTGGCGCACCCGCCTCGACAGCTCGACCAATTGGGCTGTTGTCACGACCGGGATCGCGCTGTCGGCGACCTACAGCAGCGCGGAATCCTCGCCACTGCCGATGGTACTGGTCGGGCTGCTGGTGACCGTGTTCCTGCTGTTCGAGGCGCGACGCTATCGCTATTTCAGCGTCTGGCGCGCCCGCGCCCGGCTGCTCGAAACCGATTTCTACGCGCCGATGATCCGCGGCGAAGGCCCCTCGCCGAGCTCGGCCTGGACCAAGCTGCTGGCCAACGACTATCGCCACCCCCGCTATCATATCAGCTATATCAGGGCGATCGGCCGGCGGCTGCGCCGGACCTATGGCTGGATCTTCGCAATCCAGGCCATCGCATACTACGGCAAGCTTGCGATCCATCCCTTGCCGCTGACCATGATGAGCGAGATCTTGGACCGTGCCTCGATCGGCCCGATTCCTGGAACCATCGTCATTCTGGCCGGCGTCGCCTTCCACTCCAGCTGGGCGCTGTTCGCCTTCATCACGCATCGCATCGAGGTCATCGACCGGCGCAAGCGGCACAACCTGATCGCGATGGGGTGAGGTGCCGCGCCTCGCGTTGCCGCTGGCGGGCTTTTCCCCTAACCTCACATCAACAAGAAAAGTCAGGGAGGATGTGCCGATGGACGTGATCCCACTGCGTCAGGGGTTTGGAGCCGAACTGCGTGGCGTCACGCTGTCAGATGTTGCCGCCAGCGATGCCGCCTATGCGGCCGTGCGCGCGGCGTTCGAGGAACATTCGGTGCTGGTGTTCCGCGGCCAGCAGGTCGATGACGACATCCAGCTCGCCTTCTCGCGCCGCTTCGGCCCGCCCGAGGTGACCAAGGTCGGCTCGATGGGCACCGGCTCGCATTTCGTGATCCTCTCGACCTTCGGGCCCGACGGCCAGGTGGTTCCGTCGGATCATCGGCAGCAGCTGCGCGCCAGGGCCAACCAGCTCTGGCACACCGACTCCTCGTTCAAGCGCGTGCCGGCGCTGACCTCGATCCTGTCCGCGCGCATCATCCCCGAACATGGCGGCGAGACCGAATTCGTCTCGATGCGGCTTGCCTTCGAGCGACTCGACAAGGACGTGGCAAAGCGGCTGGAGAATTCGTTCGCCTGGCACTCCTACGCACATTCGCGCAGCAAGGTGGCCACCGGGCTCGCAACATCCGAGGAAACCGATGCGCTGCCGCCGGTGTGCTGGCGCATGGTCTGGCGCAATCCCGTCAACGGCCGCGGCGCGCTGTATCTCGCCTCCCACGCCTATGGCGTCGAAGGCATGGATGCCGAGGCCGGCAAGGCGCTGATCGAGCAGTTGACGGAGGCTGCGACCGCGCCCAGCGTCAGCTACCTGCACCAATGGAAGCAGGGCGATGTCGTGATGTGGGACAACCGCGCCACCATGCATCGCGGCCGCCCCTGGCCGGCGCATGAGGGCCGCCTGATGATCCGCACCACGATCTCCGCGACCGAGGCCGACGGCGTCGCCAGCGTGAGCCCACCCTCGTCGCAGGCGGCGGAGTGAACGTAATACGTTTCCCCGTCATCCCCGCGCAAAGGCTTCGCCTTTGTCGCTGGAGGTGCGAGCCTTGCGGTGCACTTGCACCGCTGGGCGAGCCTCGAAGGATGAATCGGCCACCAGCGGGGCCGTCGATCCTTCGAGACGCGCGTTCCGCGCTCCTCAGGATGACGGGTCAGCACCGTCATTGGATCGGCGACAAACTGTCGCTGATTGCGGGGCGCTTCACGCTGCGCGCCTCGCCATTAGCGATCAAATTCGAACGGAGATTCGCCGCCGCATAGCAAAACAACCTGAGTTCCCCGTAATCACACGCATTGTTCCCGGTCCCTGGATATTTTTGATGCTCTGGCGTCATCCGAATTGCCAATCCCTTCGCGAGCCTCGCTGGTTGCCCGGCAGCCTCACCGTGGTATCGTCGATGCCAATCGGCCATTGAGACCGAAATGTGGGAGGGACCATGCGGAGCGTGCAAGCGCTGGCCGTCGCGGTGTTGTCTGTGCTGACCATCAGCGGCGCTTCACTCGCAGCCGAACGGAAATCCGGCGGCATCTTCAGGATTTATCACCGCGACAGTCCCGGCAGTGCCTCGATCCACGAAGGCGCGACCTATTCGCTGAACGTGCCGTTCATGCCGATCTTCAACAATCTCGTCAATTTCGACCAGCACATCGCCCAGAACAGCGCCAGCACGATCCGGCCCGAGCTTGCGGAGAGCTGGGCCTGGAGCGGCGACAACAAGACGCTGACCTTCAAGCTGCGCAAGGACGTGAAATGGCACGACGGCAAGCCGTTCACCGCGGCCGACGTCAAATGCACATTCGACATGCTGATGGGCAAGTCGCAGCAAAAATTCCGGCAGAATCCGCGGAAATCCTGGTACGACCAGGTCGACGAGGTCACCACCAACGGTGACCTCGAGGCGTCGTTCAAGCTGAAGCGGCCGCAGCCCGCGCTATTGTCGCTGCTCGCCTCGGGCTATACGCCGATCTATCCCTGCCACGTGTCGCCAGGCGACATGCGCACCAAGCCTGTCGGCACCGGGCCGTTCAAGTTCGTCGAGTTCAAAGCCAACGAATCGATCAAGCTCACCAAGAACCCCGATTACTTCAAGAAGGGCCTGCCCTATCTCGACGGTATCGAGTTCACCATCATCACCAACCGCTCGACGGCGATCCTCGGTTTCGTCTCGGGCAAGTTCGACATGACGTTCCCGACCGAGGTCTCGATCCCCCTGCTCAAGGACGTCAAGTCGCAGGCGCCCAATGCCGTCTGCGTGGTGGAACCGAACAACGTCTCCACCAACATCATCATCAATTCGAGCGGACCGCCATTCGACAACATCGACATCCGTCGCGCGCTGGCGCTGGCGCTCGACCGCAAGGCGTTCATCCAGATCATGTTCGAGGGCCAAGGCGATATCGGCGGCACCATGGAGCCGGCGCCGGACGGCCTGTGGGCAATGCCCAAGGACATGCTTGAATCGATCCCCGGCTACGGTCCCGACATCGAGAAGAACCGCGAGGAAGCCCGCAAGCTGATGCAGAAGGCGGGTTACGGCCCGGACAAGCACCTGCAGATCAAGGTGTCGACCCGCAACATCGCGGTCTACCGCGATCCTGCGATCATCCTGATCGACCAGATCAAGAGCATCTATATCGACGCCGAGCTCGACGTCGTCGACACCGCGCAATGGTTTCCGAAGATCGCGCGCAAGGACTATTCGCTCGGCCTCAACCTCACCGGCAATGCCGTCGACGAGCCCGACCAGTCCTTCTACGAGAACTATGCCTGCGGATCGGAACGGAACTACACCAATTATTGCAACAAGGACATCGAGAAGCTGTTCGACCAGCAGTCGGAAGAGACCAACCTCGACAAGCGCAAGAAGCTGGTCTGGGAGATCGACAAGAGGCTGCAGGAAGACGTCGCGCGTCCGATCATCTTCCATGCCCGCACCGGCACCTGCTGGCAACCCTACGTGAAGAATGTCACGATCATGTCCAACAGCTCCTATAACGGCTATCGTTACGAAGACGTCTGGCTGGATAAGTAGCGCGAAGCACTGGCAGCGTTTTCGAGCGAAGTGGATACCGGTTCGCGTCAAGAAAACGCGTCAAAAGAAGATTCGAGATCAAGGAGAGAGCCAGGGTGTTTGCCTATATCGTGCGGCGGCTGTTCCTGATGCTCGTGACCCTGTTCGGGATCTCGGTCATCATCTTCGTGCTGCTGCGGGTCGTTCCGGGCAACATCGTCGACATCCTGTTCGACGCCGCGGGCTTCGTCGATCCCGCCGACAAGGCCAATCTCGAGCGCGAGCTCGGCCTGAGCCAACCGATCGTGATCCAGTACCTGCACTGGATCGGCGGCCTGCTGCGGGGCGACCTCGGCTACTCCTACGTCTCGGAGAAGCCGGCGCTGGAGGAAATCCTGCCCCGGATTCCGATCACCGCGCGGCTTGCGGGCCTGGCGCTGCTGTTCTCGGCCTCAATCGGCATCCCGCTCGGCGTCATCAGCGCCGTGCACCAGGGTTCAAAGCTCGACTACGCGCTGCGCGTGGTCAGCCTCAGCGGCCTGTCGCTGCCGTCGTTCTGGCTCGGCCTGCTGGTCCTGATGGCCTCGGTCTCGCTGTTCGGCACGATGCCGATCTTCAACCCCAACCCGAAAACCTGGACCGAGGCACTCGCGATCTATGCCGTGCCGGCGATGGCAGTCGCCTTCCGCAGCGCGGCACTGACCATGCGCATCACCCGCTCCTCGATGCTGGAAATCCTGCGCCAGGACTATATCCGCACCGCGCGCGCCAAGGGCGCCTCCGAGGCCTCCGTGAACTATCACCATGCGCTGAAGAACGCAGTGCTGCCGGTCATCACCGTGATCGGCATCGAGGCCGCGTTCCTGATCGGCGGCCTGATCGTGACGGAAACCGTGTTCAACATCCCCGGTATCGCCCGCTTCCTGGTCGAGGCGCTGCGCTGGCGCGACTACCCGATCGTGCAGAACCTCGTGATGTTCATCGCGGTGGTTGTGGTTGTCGTGAATTTCATTGTCGACATGCTCTATGCGGCGATCGACCCGCGCATCCGGTTTGGGGACTAGCATGATCCGGAAAAGTGGGAACCGGTTTTCCGATAAGATCATGCTCAAATAGAGAGCCCGATGGCGACGATCAATTTCGAAAGTGAACTGCGACGCGCCGGGGCCAACGCCACCGGCGGCTGGGGGCGGGTTGCCTTCCTCGCGCAGCGCCACGTGCTTGGCACCATCGGCCTGATCATCATGCTGCTGTTCGTGCTGACCGCGATCTTTGCCAATGTCATCAGCCGCTACGATCCGCTCAGCGTCGATTCCGCGCACCGGTTGGCCGCCCCCTCCATGCTGCACTGGTTCGGCACCGATTCCTTCGGCCGCGACGTCTGGAGCCGCATCGTCCATGGCGCGCGGATCTCGCTCGCGGTCGGCATCGGCTCCACGACCCTGGGCGCCACGCTTGGCGTGATCGTGGGTCTCACCTCCGGCTATCTTTCCGGCTGGGTCGATCTCGTGTTCCAGCGGGTGACCGACATCCTGCAATCGCTGCCGCTGCTGGTGCTCGCGCTTGTCATGACCGCGGCGCTCGGCCCCTCGCTGCCGAACGTGATCCTCGCGATCGCGATTCCCCTGATCCCGACGGTTGCCCGCGTGATCCGTGCCAACACGCTGGCGCTGCGCGAGCAGCCGTTCGTCGAGGCCGCCAAATCGATCGGCATGAGCGAGACGCGGATCGCGCTGCGCCATGTGCTGCCGAACACCATCGCGCCGCTGATCGTGCTCGCCACCGCGCAGCTCGGCTCGACCATCCTGACCGAGGCGTCGCTGTCGTTTCTCGGCCTCGGCATTCCCGAGCCTTATCCCTCCTGGGGTCGCATGCTGTCGGAATCCGCCGCCGAATATGTCCGCACCGCGCCGTGGCTCGTGATATTCCCCGGCATTGCCATCAGCCTCGCGGTGTTCGGCACCAATCTGTTCGGCGACGCGCTGCGCGACATCCTCGATCCGAGGCAGCGCGGCTGATGAGCGAGGCTGTGACGCTCGATACGGTTCTCGACGTGAAGAACCTGCAGACGGTGTTCTTCACCAATTCCGGCCTGTTCCGCGCGGTCGACGACGTCTCGTTCTCGGTCGGCCGCGGCGAGACACTCGCGATCGTCGGCGAATCCGGCTGCGGCAAGAGCGTCAGTGCGCTCTCGATCATGCGCCTGGTCCCCGATCCGCCCGGCCGCATCGTCGGCGGCTCGGTCACGCTCGAGGGCACTGATCTCCTGAAGCTCGACGATGCCGCGATGCGCGACATCAGGGGCAACCGCATCTCGATGATCTTCCAGGAGCCGATGACCTCGCTCAATCCGGTGATGCGGATCGGCGACCAGATCATCGAGGCGGTGCGTCTGCATCAGAAGGTGAGCAGCAAGGAGGCCTGGAAACAGGCCGTCGACATGCTGCGGCTGGTGCGCATTCCGGAGCCGGAGCGCCGCGCGCAAGAATATCCGCATCAGCTGTCTGGCGGCATGCGCCAGCGCGCCATGATCGCGATGGCGTTGGCGTGCCGGCCGGCGCTCTTGATCGCGGACGAGCCGACCACGGCGCTCGACGTCACCATCCAGGCGCAGATTCTCGCGCTGATCGTCGATCTGCAGAAGCGGCTCGGCACCGGGCTGATCCTGATCACCCATGACCTCGGCGTTGTCGCGCAGACCGCGCAGCGCGTGATCGTGATGTATGCCGGCAAGAAGGTCGAGGAGGCGACCGTCGAGGCGCTATTCGAGACGCCGCTGCATCCCTACACGCGCGGCCTGATGGCCTCGATGCCCGCGGTGATCGCGCTCGGCGCGAAGACCGATGCGCGACTGACCGAAATTCCCGGCATGGTGCCGTCGCTGACCAATCTGCCGCCCGGCTGCGCCTTCGCGCCGCGCTGCAAGCTCGCGATCGACCGCTGCCGTCAGGAGTATCCGCCGCTCGATGAAATCAAGAGCAAGCACTGGGCGGCATGCTGGCGCGCCGGCGAGATGGCGGAGGCGTCATGACCGAGCAGCGCCCGCTCCTCGAGGTCACCGATCTCGTCAAGCACTACGCGGTGCGCGGCGGCGTGCTGCGCCGCCAGGTCGGCACCGTGCATGCGGTCGACGGCGTCAGCTTTTCGCTTGGCGCGGGCGAGACGCTTGGACTGGTCGGCGAATCCGGCTGCGGCAAGTCGACGGTGGCGCGCACCGTGCTGCGGCTGGTCGAACCGACCAGCGGCGCGATCAAGCTCGATGGCGAAGACATCGCGCTGCTCAGCAAGAGTGCGCTGCGGCCATATCGCCGCTCGATGCAGATCGTGTTCCAGGACCCGTTCGCCTCGCTCAACCCGCGCATGACGGCCGGCGACATTGTCGGCGAGCCGCTGATTGTGCATGGTTTGGCAACCGGCGCGAAGAAGCAGGAACGCGTCGCGGAATTGTTCCAGCAGGTCGGCCTGCGGCCCGACCAGATGAAGAATTTTCCGCATCAATTCTCCGGCGGGCAGCGCCAGCGCATCTGCATCGCACGCGCGCTGTCGCTCGGGCCGCGGCTGATCGTCTGCGATGAGCCGGTTTCCGCGCTCGACGTCTCGATCCAGGCGCAGGTGATCAACCTCTTGATCGACCTGCAGCGCCAGCAGAACTTCTCCTACCTCTTCATCGCGCACGACCTCGCGGTCGTCGCCCATATCAGCCACCGCGTCGCGGTGATGTATCTCGGTCGCATCGTCGAGATCGCGGACAAGCACGAGTTGTTCGCCAATCCGCGCCATCCCTACACCCAAGCGCTGCTCGCCTCGGTGCCGATCGCCGACCCCAAGGCCAAGCGGCTCGCACCGATGATCGACGGCGACGTGCCGAGCCCGATCAACCCGCCCTCAGGCTGCGCCTTCCACACCCGCTGCCGCTACGCGATGGATCGCTGCAAGACGGAGCGCCCGGTGCTGCAAACGGCGGGCACGGGTCATCAGGTCGCCTGCTGGCTGAATGACGGGACCGGGCGGATTGATCAGTAACTCAGTGTCGTCCCGGCGCAGGCCGGGACCCATAACCACAAATGCTAGTTGCTGCAACGAGCTGCGGCCCCAGCGCGCTTTAACAATCAGCATCGGTGGTTATGGGTCCCGGGTCGCGCTCCGCTTGCCCGGGACGACGGACGGTTATGCGGCCGCCTCGATCTCCACCACGATCTTCCCTGTCGTCACCTGCTCGCCCTCGGCGACATCGATCGACGACACCGTGCCGGCGACGCCGGCGGTGTGGACGTGCTCCATCTTCATCGCCTCCAGCGTCATCACCGGCTGGCCGGCCGCGACCTTGTCGCCGGCCTTCACCAGCACCGCGACGACCCGGCCGTTCATGGCGGCGCGGACCTTGCCATCGCCGCCGGCAGCCGACGCACTCTCCGGCGGGGCGAGCGTGAGATCGCGGGCCGATAGCGTGACGCCACGGTGGAGGATGTGGAGTCGATCGCCGTCGCGCAGGAACTTGGCCTGCTCCATCAAGCCATCGTGGTGGAAGCGGATGCTGTCCTGATCGAGCTCGTCGATCTCGAAGCTGAAGCGATCACCGTTGCGGATCGCGACGTAGCTGCCGTCGCGCTCGCGAAAAATCTCGATCTCCTGCGCGCCGTGGCCGAGATCGATCCGCAGGCCGAGCGGGAACGTCGCCGACAGCGACCGGCCACGCTGCCAAGGTGGTGCGTGCGGATTGGTGACGTAGAGCAACAGCGCCGCGAGCGCGAGGTCGCTGCTCCGATCCGGCCGCGGCGCCAGCAACGCATCGCGGTTGTTGCCGATGAAGGCCGTGGTCGCCTCGCCCTTGGCAAAGACCGGATGACGCAGGCAGTCGATCAGGAAACCCTGATTGGTGGTGACGCCGAAGGCCGTGACCTGTTCCAGGGCGCAGATCAGCTTGCCGCGCGCCTCGTCCCGGGTTGCGCCATGGCTGATGACCTTGGCGATCATCGAATCATAGAACGGCGGAATCTCCGAGCCTGATTGCAGCGCGTGCTCGACGCGGATGCCATCGGGCATCTGCCACCGCGCCATCGTGCCGGATTGCGGCATGAAGTCGTGCCCGGCGTCTTCCGAGCACAGCCGCACCTCGATGGCGTGACCCGAGAACGAGATGTCCTCCTGCTTGAGGCCAAGCGGCTCACCGCCGGCGACGCGGAGCTGCAGCTCGACCAGATCGAGCCCGGTGATCGCCTCGGTGACCGGATGCTCGACCTGAAGCCGCGTGTTCATCTCCATGAAGTAGAAATTGCCGGCGCGATCGAGCAGGAATTCCAGCGTACCGGCGCCCTCATAGCCGATCGCCTTGACCGCTTGGACTGCGACCGCGCCCATCCGCGCGCGCAATTCCGGCGTCACCGCTGGCGACGGCGCCTCCTCGATCAGCTTCTGGTGCCGCCGCTGCACCGAGCAATCGCGCTCGCCGAGATGGATGGCGTTGCCATAGCGGTCGCCGAACACCTGGATCTCGATGTGGCGGGGATCGACGATGGCGCGCTCGAGGATCACGGTGGGATCGCCGAACGCGCCCTGCGCCTCCGACCGCGCGCTGCGCAGCGCGTCCGGAAATGCCGAGGCATCCGAGACCAGCCGCATGCCGCGGCCGCCGCCACCGGCGACCGCCTTGATCATCACGGGAAAACCAATCGCCTTGGCCTCCGCCAGCATCACGGCATCGCCCTGGTCGGCGCCCTGATAGCCGGGCACGCAGGGCACGCCGGCCTTTTGCATGATCTCCTTGGCGCCGGCCTTGTTTCCCATCGCACGGATCGCTTCCGGCGACGGGCCGATGAACAGCAGCTCGGCATCGCGGCAGGCTTGCGCGAAATCCTCGTTCTCGGCGAGGAAGCCGTAGCCGGGATGCACCGCGCCCGCGCCGCTCGCTTTCGCTGCTGCGATGATCGCGTCGCTCTTCAGATAGGATTGCGCCGGCAGCGCCTCGCCGATCCGTACCGCTTGGTCGGCTTCGCGCACATGCAGCGCGTCGCGATCGGCATCCGAATAGACCGCGACCACGCCATAGCCGAGCCGCCGCGCTGATCGCATAATGCGCAGCGCGATCTCGCCGCGGTTGGCGATCAGGATCTTGAAGAACGGCGTCCGCTTCACGATTGCCCCGCTCATGGCCGCGCCACCGAGAACTGCATGCGCTGCGGCGTGCGCACCTCCGCCTCGCGGCAGATCGCCAGCACCTCAGCGAGCACGCTGCGGGTGTCGCGCGGATCGATCACGCCGTCATCGAGCACGCGGGCGCTGGTCGAAAACACGTCCATCTGGCCGTCGAACACGCCGGTGATCTGCGCCTTCATCGCCTCCAGCTTCTCCTTCTCGATCGGCTTGCCGCGCCTGATGGCAGCGGCTTCGGTCACGATCGCCATGGTTTCGGCGGCCTGCTCGCCGCCCATCACGGCGGTCTTGGCGTTGGGCCAGGAGAAGCAGAAGCGCGGATGGAAGCCGCGGCCGCACATGCCGTAATTGCCGGCGCCGAACGAGGCGCCGCAATACAGCGTGATCTGCGGCACCGTCGCCGACGTCACCGCCTGGATCATCTTGGAGCCGTGCTTGATCATGCCGGCCTCTTCATAGGCCTTGCCCACCATGTAGCCGGTGGTGTTGTTCATGTAGAGGATCGGCGTGCGCGACTGGCAGCAGGCCTGGATGAAGTGCGTCGCCTTGTTGGCGCCGGGCACATCGAGCGGGCCGTTGTTGGTGATGATGCCGATCGCCTGCCCTTCGATCCGGGCGTGGCCGCACACGGTCGCCGGGCCGTAATTGGCGCCGAATTCGGTGAAATCGGAATCGTCGATGAAGCGGGCGATCGCCTGGCGCATGTCGACGGGACGCTTATGGTCCATCGGCATGATGCCGAGCAGCTCCTCGGTGTCATAGCGCGGCGGCTTGAACGCAGCCGGTTCCTGCCCATGCCGGTCCCAGGGCAGCTTGGCCATGATGTCGCGCGCGATGCGGAGCGCATCACGGTCGTCCTCGGCGAGATAATCGCCGAGGCCGGAGATCGAGGTGTGCATCTCGGCGCCGCCGAGTTCCTCCTCGGTCGCGACCTCGCCGGTGGCGGCCTTGAGCAAGGGCGGCCCGGCAAGGAACGCGCGGGTGCGGCCGCGCACCATCACGATGTAGTCGGAGAGGCCCGTCTGGTACGCGCCGCCCGCGGTCGAGGAGCCATGGGTGACGGTGACGACAGGAAGCCCCGCCGCCGACAGCCGCGCGAGATTGCGGAAGATGTTGCCGCCGCGGACGAAATCCTCGACCCGATAGCGCAGCAGATTGGCGCCGGCGCTCTCGACGAGCTGCACATAGGGCAGCTTGTTCTCCAGCGCGAGCTCCTGCACCCGCAACGTCTTGTCGAGGCCGTAGGGCTGCAGCGCGCCGGCGTCGATACCGGCATCATTGGCGCTGACCATGCAGCGGATGCCGGAGACGAAGCCGATGCCGGCGACCAGTCCGCCGCCGGGCACGCTCTTGTCGGCGTCGGCCACGTCGAACATGTAGCCGGCGAGCGTCGACAGTTCGAGGAAGGGCGAGCCGGGATCGAGCACCAGCGCGACGCGCTCGCGCGGCAACAGCTGGCCGCGCTTGTGGAAGCGGTCCTTGGCCGCGGCGGAGGCCGCGCGGGTCCGCTCCTCCAGCCCGCGCATCCGGGCGATCAGCGCCAGCATGCCGTTGCGATTGCCCTGGAAGCCGGCGCTGCCGGTGGAGATGGTGTTCTCGATGATGGCCATCAAACTTGCTCCGTCATTCCGGGGCGATGCGAACGCATCGAACCCGGAATCTCGAGGTCGTTACGCGAGATTCCCCGATGCGCAGTGCGCATCTGTGGTTCGCGCTGCGCGCGCCCCGGAATGACGAGGGTGGGGATAGCCATCATCATGCACTCTTTCCGTCGAAATGCCCGCTGTATTGCTGCCGTAGCTCGACCTTGCGCAGCTTGCCGGTCGCTGTCATCGGCATCTCCTCGAGGATACGCACCAGCTTCGGCACCTGGAAGCCGCCGAGATGCTTTCTGCAATGCGCTTCGATACCGGCCTCGTCAGCCACCGCGCCGGGCTTCAGCTTGACGAAGGCGGAGACCGCCTCGCCCCATTGCGGATGCGGCGGGCCGACCACGGCGGCGTTCTGCACGGCGGGGTGCGCCAGCAACGTCTCCTCGATCTTGACGGAGGCGACGTTCTCACCGCCCGACTTGATCATGTCCTTCTTGCGGTCGAGGAACAGCACCTCGCCATTGCCGTCGATCAGGGCGAGGTCACCGGTATGGTGCCAGCCGAACTTGCGGGCCTCCTCGGTCGACTTCGGGTCCTTGTAATAGCCCATCATCACGTTGGGCCCGCGATGCACCAGCTCGCCGATCTCGCCGCGCGGCAGAAGGTTGCCGTTGTCGTCCATGATCGCGGTCTCGTTGACAACAAGCGACTCGCCCCAGTAATTGCCGAAGCGGTCGAGCTGCACCTCGGGCCGCGACATCGTCGTTGCCGGATACATCTCGGTCTGGCCGCTGGACAGCACGAAGTTCGGGCACATGTCCGCCATCGCGCGCTCGAGCAGCGGCTTGCCCATCGGCGCCATGGTGTAGATGCAGCAGCGCAAGCCCGACAGGTCGTATTCGCGCCGGCGCGGGTGATCGAGGATCGCCTGGTACATCAGCGACAGGCCGACGAATACGGTGAGCCGGTCGCGAACGATCGCCTCCATGCAGACGACCGGATCGAAGCCGCGCATCAGCGCCATGCGGCCGCCGACCGAGAGGTAGCTGAGCAGCAGCACATGGCCGGCGCAGTGGAACAGCGGAAACTGCCCGGTGATCCCGTCGTCGCGCGAGAGCTGCATCTCGATGCAGTTGCTCATCACGGCCATGACCACGGCGAGGTGGCAATGCATCGCGCCCTTCGGCCGCGAGGTCGTGCCCGACGTGTAGATGATCATCGCGAGATCGCGGTCGTTGATCTCGATCTCGGGCTCGATGTCGGATTGCCCCTCCACGAGATCGTTGAAGCTTTGCAGTCCGGTCCTGCCGGCATTGCCGGTCAGGTCGATCGCGATCATCTCCATGCCGCGCGCTTCCAGCGCGGCGCGCCGGTCAGCCTGGGCATGGAGATTGTCATCGATGATGGCAAAGCGCACCTCGGCATTGCCGAGGATGTAGTCCATGTCAGACGGCCCGAGCATGGTGTTGATCGGCACCCAGACCAGGCCGGCGCGGTGGATGCCGAACAGCGCTTTGACGAACTCGACGGAATTGTTGCAGATCGTCGAGATCTTCTCACCCGGCTTCAGCCCGCGCTGTACCAGATGATTGGCAAAGCGATTGGCGTCGCGCTCGAGCTCGGTGAAGGTGACTTGCCTGCCGCCGTCGGTCAGCGCGACGCGATCCGGAAACCGCCGCGCCGCGCGCTTCAGCAGGTCGCCGATCGCGACCCGCCCGATGCGGCCCGGCCCCGTGACGCCGCCGGTTGCTAAGAGGTTGTCCATGTGTTTCCTCCGCCCAGCCGTCATTCCGGGATGGTCCGAAGGACCAGACCCGGAATCTCGAGATTCCGGGTTCACGCTTCGCGTGCCCCGGAATGACAGGACCTAATGCCTGACCCCAAAGATCTGCCGCGCTTCCGCCGGGCTCGCGATCTCGCGGCCGGCACGACGCGCACAGGCGGCAAGCCCCTCGACGAGCTGCCCGTTCGAGGTCACCTTGGTGCCGTCGCCGAGATAGAACGTATCCTCCAGCCCGCTGCGCAGATGGCCGCCGAGATCGGCGGCGCGCTGGTGCAGCGGCCAGATCTCGCCGCGGCCGATCGCGGTGACCTGCCAATGCGCGTCCGGCACCTTCAGCTTCAAGAGGATCGGCAACAGCTCCGGATCGGCCGGCATGCCCGAGGCGACACCCATGACGAAATTGTATTCGAGCGGGCCGGAATACATGCCGGTCTGCCGGTACATGCCGACGCAGCGCACGATGCCGCCATCGAAGCATTCGAATTCGGGGATGGTGCCGGCGACCTTCATCACGTCGAGATAGTCCTGCACCTTCTCGACCGCGTTATCGAACATCATCGGCGGCCAGGCCCAGGTGTTGTCGGCCTTGACCTTCAGATAGTTCAGCGAGCCGGCGTTGCAGGCGGCGATCTCGGGTTTGGTCTCGCGCACGCAGTCGAGCGCGCCCTGGTAGTTCGGGCCCGAGGTCCCCGTGGTGTGATTGATGATCACGCCCGGGCAGGCCTCGCGGATCGCCTGCTGGATGTCCTTGCTGACACTGACCTCCCATGACGGCAAGTGACCCTTGTTCGGCTCCTGCTGGCGCAGATGGATGTGCATGATGCTGGCGCCGGCGTTGAACGCGGCCCTGGCCTCGTGCGCCATCTGTTCCGGCGTCACCGGGACGTTGTGCTGCTTCGGGTCGGTAAGCACGCCATTCAGCGCGCAGGTGATGACGGCCTTGTCGCTCATGGCGTCTCGCTTGTCCGGGTTGCAGCGCACATGCGCCGTTGGTTTTCCCATGATGAGAAATTTGCCGGCGCGCCATCTTGCGTTGACTGGCTAAGTCGATGTGTCCACGCCGGAATCCGTCGCCAGCCGGTTAACACAAGACGCAGAGCCGGCGTGACGCATAGGCTCTGCTTGCCAAGCAGAAGCGGCACAACAAGCCGGCATCACGGGGAGAACGTCATGGTCTCGATCAACCGGCGCACATGGCTCACCGGCGCAGCAGGCGCTGGCCTTGCCGCAGTCGCGGGCCTGCGGCCTTCGCTCGCCGAAGACACGCCCGGCGTCACCGCGACCGAGATCAGGATCGGCAGCACCACCTCGCTCAGCGGCCCGGTGTCCGCGCTCGGCGTGCAGGCGCGCTGCCAGGAAGCCTATTTCAAGATGCTCAACGAGCAGGGCGGCATCGCCGGCCGGCAGATCAAGTACATCTATTACGACGACGCGTTCAATCCGGCGAAGACGGTCGAGCAGGTGCGCCGCCTGATCGAAAGCGACAATGTCGCCTTCCTGTTCAATATGCTCGGCACCGCGCCGAACTCGTCCGTCGTCAAATACATCAACGCCGCAAAAGTCCCGCATCTGTTCCTGTCGGTGAACGGCGACAAATGGGGCGACTACAAGAGCTATCCCTGGACCATGGACTTTGCGCCGAGCGCACGGACCGAGGCGCAGGTGTTCGTCAAATACGCGCTGAGCCAGAACAAGGACGCGAAGTTCGCGGTGCTCTACCAGAACGACGATCTCGGCAAAGATTTCGTCGCCGGCGCCAAGGATGTGCTGGGCGAGCGGTTCGCTGCTGCAGCCGTGGTGGCCTCGCACGAGGTCACCGATCCCACGATCGATTCCCAGATCGTTACCCTGCGCGGCGCCAATCCCGATGTGCTGATCTCGGGCACCACGGCAAAATTCTGCGCGCAGTCGATCCGCAAGATCTACGAGCTCGGCTGGAAGCCGATGCATTTCATCGCCAGCGGCGCCGCCTCGATCTCTTCGACCATTGCGCCGGTTGGTCTCGACAAGTCGCAGGGCACGATCTCGTCGGCCTATGTGAAGGACGTCGCCGATCCGGCCTGGGCCAAGGATCCCGGCGTGAAGACTTTCCTCGCCTTCATGGAAAAATACTTCTCCGACGGCAATCCGAAGGAAGGCTACAATCTCTACGCCTACACGGTGGCGCAGGTGTTGAAGATCGTGCTCGAGCAATGCAAGGGCAATTTCACCCGCGACAACATCATGGCGCAGGCGAACAACTTGAAAGACATCGAGGTCCCGACGCTGTTGCCCGGCATCCGCGTCAACACCAGTCCGACCAATCATCACCCGCTGCAGCAGCTACAGCTGCAACGGATCGAAGGGCCCGGCTGGCTGCGGTTCGGCGAGGTGATCCAGGGCGCGAATCTCTAGCCGTCGTCCCGAGCAAGCCAACGGGTCGGCGCAAAGCGCCGCCCGATGACAGGCTCCGCGCGACCCGGGACCGATAACCACGAACAGTGGTTATTTGAGTCCGCTGGAGCCCCAGCCAGCTCAACTATTGAGATTTGTGGTTATAGGTCCCGGCGCCCGTGCGCAATTGCGCACTAGGCCGGGACGACAGTCTACGTCAGTGCGCGTTCGCTCGCCGCCTGCCCGGTGCGGTAGATCGCGAGATCGCGCGAGCCGGAGAAGATCGCGCGCGGCTTCAGGCCATAGAAGCGGCGGATCGAGTGGCTGAAATGGGTGCTATCGGGATAGCCGATGTCCTGCGCCAGATGCGCGAGGTTGATGTCCTGGTTGGCGAAGTGCAGCAGATGCCGCGCACGCTTCCAGGCGCGGAAGGAGCGGAACGAGATCCCGGTCTCCTCCTTGAACAGATGCAGGAAACGCGAGGGCGATAGACCGGCGTCGGTGGCACAGCCCGCCGCGGTCACCGGCTCGCCGGAGAATTGCCCGATGCGGCTGATGGCGCGCACCACGCGCGGATCGAGCGCCCGCTGCGGCAGCGCGTCGCCGAAGCACATCGTGTCGAACTCGGCATTCGCAATCGCGTCGCGATGCTGCATCTCGGCGAGTGTCGCATAGGCGTCGCGGATGCGACCCGCGAACAGATGCGAGTCCGATCCTTGCAGGCGGCGGGCGACCGCCTCCAGCGTGCCGTCCGGCACGCTTTCCGGCTCGATCGCAACGCAGATCGCCGAGCGATATTCGCTGGTGATGGTGTGGCGCAGGTTCGGCATCGTCACGGCGAGTTCGCCATGGGACTCGCGGCCTTCGCTGGTCGACAGATGCAACCCGTCGCGGATCGCGACATAGACATGGAATGCGCCGGGACAGCGTTCGCGCGGGCGGCCGAGCAGCCCGGCATAGAACACCCGTTCCGGCGTGATCAGCATCCGGTGGCCGGATTGCTCGCCCTTTGCGTCCACGATCGCGTCCATGGCGGTCCCTCCTCGCGCGGCTCTTTGGGCCGCTGCGGCGGGAGCTACCATAGCGCAATTTCGCAACCTGTCACCGACGCTGAACGTCGTCATTCCGGGGCGATGCGACGCATTGCCCTGGAACGACGGGGAAGTTACGGCCGCGCGCGCGGCGCAACGTTCTGTTCCTGCCCGGCTTTTTGCTCCGCCGCCACCGCGCGCTTGTAGCCGTCACGCTGCTGCAGCCGCGCCCAATAGGCCGCGACATTCGGCCCGAAATCCTTGGCAAGGCCGATATTGCCGGCGAGCCGGAGCGCATAGCCGTTGGCGATGTCGGCGGCGGTGAAGCGTTCCGCGCAGAGGAATTCGGATTTCGCGGCGGCGGCCTCGACCGCGCGCAGGCGGCCGAGGAACCATTTTGCATAATCGCCCGAGACCTGCGGGTTGCGCCGCTCCTCCGGCTCGAGCTGGCTGTAGCGGAGCACCAGCGTCTGCCGAAAGGTCAGCGTCGCGTCGGAGAAATACATCCAGTTCAGGAAGGCGCCATAGGCCGGCTCGTCGGGACCTACGATCAGCGGCGTCGGGCCGTATTTGGTGCCGAGGTAATGGCAGATGCCGGACGACTCCGTCATCCGGGTCTCGCCGTCGATCATGAACGGGATGGTGCCGAGCGGATTGATGCCGAGATATTCCTTGGCGAACACGCGCGGCGGGAACGGCAGCATCTTCAGCTCATAGGGAAGCCCGAGCTCCTCCAGCATCCACAGCGGACGGAACGAGCGCGCGGCGTCGCAGTGATACAGCGTGATCATCAGGCGTTTCCCTTTTGCTTGAGGCCCGGCAGCGTGCCCATCATCTTGCACAGTACCATGAGCATCACCTCGTCGGCGCCGCCGCCGATCGAGGTCAGGCGGCTGTCGCGATAGGCGCGGCTCACCGGCGTCTCGTTGGTGAAACCCATGCCGCCCCAATATTGCAGGCAGGCGTCGGTGAGCTCGCGGCCGAGCCGGCCGGCCTTCAGTTTCGCCATGGTCGCGAGCCGGGTGACGTCCTCGCCGGCGACCAGCGCCTCGCCGGCGCGGTAGATCAGCGAGCGCAGCAGCTCGATCTCGGTCTGCATCTCCGCGAGCTTGAAGTGCACCACCTGGTTGTCGAGGATCGAGCCGCCGAACGCCTTGCGGTTGCGGGTGTAGTCGATGGTCTCGTTGATGATGTACTCATGCGCCTTCAGGCAGGCCGCCGCGCCCCACAGCCGCTCCTCCTGGAACTGGATCATCTGGTAAGTGAAGCCCTGCCCCTCCTCGCCGATCCGGTTGCGCTTCGGCACCCGGACATTGTCGAAGAAGATCTGCGCGGTATCGGACGAGCGCATGCCCAGCTTGTCGAGTTTTCGCGCGACCTGCACGCCCCTGGTCTTCATCGGCACGCAGATCAGCGACTTGTTGCGATGGACCGGACCGTCGCTGGTGTTGGCGAGCAGGCAGATCCAATCGGCCTGGGTGCCGTTGGTGATCCACATCTTGCCGCCATTGATGACGTAATCGTCGCCGTCGGAGCGGGCACTGGTCTTGATCGAGGCGACGTCCGAGCCCGCACCGGGCTCGGAGACGCCGATGCAGGCGACCTGGTCGCCCGCAATCGCAGGCGCGAGAAATTCGCGCCGCACCTCGTCGGAGCCGAACCGCGCCAGCGCCGGCGTCGCCATGTCGGTCTGCACCCCGATCGCCATCGGCACGCCGCCGCAGGTGATGGCGCCCAACTCTTCGGCCATCATCAGCGCGTAGGAGTAATCCAGCCCCTGGCCGCCGAATTCGACCGGCTTGTTGAGGCCGAGGAACCCGAGATTGCCGAGCTTCTTGAACAGCTCATGCGCCGGGAAGATATCGGCCTTCTCCCATGCGTCGACATGCGGATTGATCTCGGCCGCGATGAATCTCTGCAAAGCCCGGCGCGGTTCGTCATGGTCGGCGGTGAAGAGCATTTTTGCTTCCTGTCATTCCGGGGCGACCGCGCAGCGGGCGAACCCGGAATCTCGATCCATTCAATCTCTGGGTTCCGGGTTCGCGCTGCGCGCGCCCCGGAACGACGGCATGTCACTCACAACCCCATCTGCCGGCTCGCGAGATCCTTCATGATTTCCTCCGTCCCGCCGCCGATGGCGTTGACCTTGACCTCGCGGTAGATGCGCTCGACCTTGACGCCGCGCATGAAGCCGGCGCCGCCGAAGATTTGCACCGCCTCGGAAGCGCAATGCGCCATGGTCTGCGTCGCCTGGTTCTTCATCATGCAGATCTCGGCGACCGGGCTTTCGCCCTGGCCAAGCCGCCACGCCAGCATCTCCAGCATCGCCTGCGAGGCCGCGACCTTCTGCGCCATGTCGACGATCTTGTGCCTGATCACCTGATGCTGGGCGATCGGCTTGCCGAAGGTCTTGCGCTCCTTGGCCTAGGCGATCGCCTCGTCGAGGCAGACCCGCGCATAGGCGGTGCAGCTCGCCGCCATGCCCATGCGCTCGCTGTTGAAGTTCTGCATGATGATCTTGAAGCCCTGCCCTTCCTCGCCGATCAGGTTCTCGACCGGCACGCGGCATTCGTCGAAATGAAGTGTCGCGGTGTCCGACGCCCACCAGCCCATCTTCTTCAGCCTGGTGCGGGAGAGGCCCGACGTATTGCCCTCGATCAAGAGCAGGCTGACGCCGCCCGGGCCCTCGCCGCCGGTGCGCACCGCGACCGTCAGATAGTCGGCGCGCATCCCCGAGGTGATGAAGGTCTTCTCGCCGCTGACGACATAATGGTCGCCGTCGCGCCGCGCCTTGGTGCGCAAATTGGCGACATCCGAGCCGCCGCTCGGCTCGGTGATCGCGAGCGCGGAGATCTTCTTGCCGGCGAGCACCTCCGGCAGCACCCGCGCCTTCACCTCGGGCCGGGCGCCGCGGGCGATCGGCGGCGAGCCGATGGTGTGGCTCATCAGGCTTGAACTAACGCCGCCGGCGCCGGCCCGCGCCAGCTCCTGCGAGGCCACGATCCGCATGAACTGGTCGGCGGCGATCCCGCCATATTCTTCCGGGAAGCCGAGGCCGAGCAGCCCGATCTCGGAGGCCTTGGCATAGAGCTCGCGCGGAAACTCGCCCTCCTCGTCCCATTGATGGGCATAAGGCTCGATCTCCCTGGCAACAAAGCGCCGCATCACCTCGCGAAAGGCCTCATGCTCGCTGGTGTAGAACGGGTTCGCCATCCGCCTTGCTCCGTTGATTCCCGCCTCCGACGATGTCCGGATTTCTCCCTGTTCACTTGCGTCGAGTGGCTGCCCGCCGGACCGGCTTTCCATCCCGGCACAAGCCAGCCAGTAAACGCAAGACAGTATCCCGATACGCCCCCTCCACTGCCAATTCATGGCATTAATCGAGCCAGGAACAGGCGGCGCAAGACTGCCGTTCCGGAGGAGGGAAATTTGCCGGTTCGTTACTACGACTGGATCGCGCATCATCGCCGGCGTACGCCGGACAAGATGGCGCTTGTCGATCTCGCAAGCAATCGCCGCTTCAGCTATGCGGAGCTCGACGCCCGCGTGTCGCGGCTCGCGGGCTATCTGCGCGACGAGCTCAAGGTCGCCGGCGGCGACCGCGTCGCGGTGCTGGCGCTGAACACGACGGATGCGCTGGAGGTGCAGTTCGCCTGCTTCCGGATCGGCGCGATCTTCCTGCCGCTCAACACCCGCCTCACCGTTCCCGAGCTGCGCTACATCACCGGCGACGCCTCGCCGAAGGTGACGATCCATGATGACGATCTCGCCGAGACCGCGCTTGAGGTCGCCAAACTCTGCAATGTCGCCTCCACCGTGCGGCTCGGCCTCGGCGGCGCCTACGAGGCCGGCATTGCGGCGGCGAGGCCGCTCGAGCGGTTCGAGGAGGTCATGCTCGATGACATCTCGACCATCATGTACACCTCGGGCACCACGGGCCAGCCCAAGGGCGCGATCATCACGCATGGGATGACGTTCTGGAATTGCGTCAATCTCGGCGGCCCCGCCTATATCTCGCCGGCCTCGGTGCTGCTGACGGTGCTGCCTCTGTTCCACACCGGCGGGCTGAATTGCTACACCAACCCGGTGCTGCATGCCGGCGGCACCGTGCTGATCATGCGCGCCTTCGATCCCGGCGAGGCACTGAAGCTGATCTCTGATCCCTCGCAGGGCATCAACGTGTTCTTCGGCGTGCCCGCGATCTACCAGTTCATGGCGCAGCATCCGGCCTTCGCGTCAGCGGATTTCAGCCGCCTCGTCATTGGCGGTGTCGGCGGCGCGCCGATGCCGGTGCCGCTGCTCAAGACCTGGGAGGCGCGCGGCGTCGCGCTGCAGCAGGGCTACGGCATGACCGAGACCTCGCCGGCGGTGATGGTGCTCGATCGCGAGGATGCCGCGCGCAAGGCCGGCTCGTCCGGCAAGCCGGTGCTGCATACGGAAGTGAGAATCGTGCGGCCCGACGGCAGCGATGCCGCAGTCGGCGAGCTCGGCGAACTCTGGGTCAAGGGCCCGAACATCACGCCGGGCTACTGGAACCGGCCGGACGCCAATGCCGCCTCCTTCACCGACGGCTGGCTGCACACCGGCGACGCCACGCGGATCGACGAGGAGGGCTTCTACTACATCGTCGACCGCTGGAAGGACATGTACATCTCCGGCGGCGAGAACGTCTATCCGGCCGAGGTCGAGAGCGTGCTGCACCAGTTGGCGGCCGTGGCCGAGGCCGCTGTCATCGGCATCCCGAACGAACAATGGAGCGAAGTCGGGATGGCCGTGATCGCGGTGAAACCAGGCCATTCGCTGACGCCGGCCGAAATCCACGCGCATTGCCAGGCCAATCTGGCGCGGTTCAAATGCCCGCGCCTGATCGAATTCATCGATGCCCTGCCGCGGAACGCGACAGGCAAAATTCATAAGCCGACGCTCCGGCAGCAATTCAGCCAGCCGAAGCCAACCGATACCGCGGCGTAATCGCAAAACGCGCGTCGCGCGTTTCGGATCTCGCCGCGACAACAATTACCCCATAGCCGTCTGCCGGGACCGGCTGCGGGTTCGTTGCGTTAAGTCCCCAATCAAAATCAATCGAGGAAATTGTCTTTATGAAAACAACAAAACTGTCGCTGCTGGCCGCCGCCGCGGCGCTCTGCCTGCTCTCCACCCAGGCCGCCTTTGCACAAAAGAAGTATGACACCGGCGCCTCCGACACCGAGATCAAGATCGGCAATGTCGAGGCCTATAGCGGTCCCGCCTCCGCCTACGGCGTCATCGGCAAGACCGAAGAAGCCTATTTCAAGATGATCAACGATCAGGGCGGCATCAACGGCCGCAAGATCAACTGGATCTCCTATGACGACGGCTACTCGCCGCCGAAGACGGTGGAGCAAATCCGCAAGCTGATCGAGAGCGACGAGGTGTTTCTGGTGTTCAACGCACTTGGCACGCCGACCCAGACCGCGGTGCAGAAGTATCACAACGCCAAGAAGGTGCCGCAGCTCTTCCTCGCCACCGGCGCCAGCAAGTGGAACGATCCGAAGGATTTCCCGTGGACGATGGGCTTCCAGCCGAGCTATCGCGTCGAGGCGCGGATCTTCGGCAAATACATCCTGAAAGCCAAGCCGGACGCCAAGGTCGCGATCTTCTATGCCAATGACGATTTCGGCAAGGACTACCTTGTCGGCCTCAAGGAGGTGCTCGACAAGTCGTCCGTCAAGATCGTCGCCGAGGAAAGCTACGAGACCACCGAGCCGTCGATCGATTCCCACATCGTCAAGCTGAAGGACACCGGCGCCGACGTGTTCGTCAACATCTCGACGCCGAAATTCGCCGCGCAGGCGATCAAGAAGATCGCCGAGCTCAACTGGAAGCCGATGCACGTGATGACCGACGTCTCGATCTCGATCGGCGCGGTGATGAAGCCCGCCGGGCTCGAAGCCTCGGAAGGCGTGCTGTCGGCCGGCTACCTCAAGGATGCATCCGATCCGCAGTGGAAAAACGATGAAGGCATGAAGAAGTTCATGGCCTTCGCCGAGAAGTACCTGCCGGGCGCCAATCTGTCCGACGCCAATCTGGTCTATGGCTACGCCGCGGCGCAGACCATGGCGCAGGTGCTGAAGCAGGCCGGCGACAATCTGACGCGCGAAAACGTGATGAAGCAGGCCGCCAGCCTGAAGGACTTCACGCCCGACACCCTGATCCCCGGCATCCGGATCAACACCAGCGCGACCGACTTCGCCCCGGTCGAGCAGCTCAAGATGATGCAGTTCAAGAACGGGCAATGGGAGCTGTTCGGCGATATCATCAGCGCGGAGACCGGCGGCTAGTTCAGTCCGTTCAACGAACTAACGGCACAGGATCGCGAAGCCGCCCTTTCGGCGGCTTCGTTGTTCTTGCGGAGTGATAGGCTGGATGAAATCCGGTAGGGCGATGCGCGCCCCTATCTCACCGTCACCCTGAGGAGCCGCGAAGCGGCGTCTCGAAGGGTCGACGGCCCGGCTGGTGGCCGTGCATCCTTCGAGGCTCGCAAGAGCTCGCACCTCAGGATGACGGGATTGGCATCCGTGGGTTGGTTAGTTGCGAGCATTAGTCGCCGGCGTGGTCGCGTCCGCGCGCCCGAGGCCGCGTGGCCTTGGTGCGACTATCCCGGCAAAAAGATCGCAAACGGCTCATCGATCGTCCGGCGCAGATGCTCGCGATAGACGGCAAAGTTCGTATCATCGGACGACACCCGCCCGACGCTCGGCTTGGGCACGTTCTTCACCGGCAGGAACGCGATCGGCGCGGCGACCGGCGTCAGCAGCGAGCCGCGGCCGGCGAGCAAGTCGTGATGATGCCGTACATCTCGCCGGAATTACGCGGACGCGAGACCGTGATCACGCGGTGCTGGCCGTGCCGGTTGGTCACGAGATAGACGAAGCCGGATTCGTTGGGCACCGCCACCTCGCCATACTGGGTGTAGTCGGTGTCCTGTCGCTCGCCCTCGCGAAAGCCGAGCGCTGATGCCGCCTCATCCCAGGCGATCTCGGTGCGGTAGGCGTAGAGCGCGCCCTTCTCGCCGAACGACGGACGCACCGTGATGTAGGTGCCCTCGATCCGCGCCACCGAGCGGCGGGAATAGGATCCGAGGCTGTCGGGCGCGATCCCGCCATTGGCAGGCGCGACCACGCTGATCGCCTCCGGCAGCCTGCGCAAGGACACGCCGAGCGCCTGCTCCAGCCGCACGGTGGTCGCCAGCGTGAACGGGCGGCGGCCGCCGAGCACCTTCTCCAGCGTCGAAAGGCTGAGCTTCGCCTGCTCGGCCAGCGTCTGCCGCGAGATGCGGCGGCGCGCGATTTCCTCGCGGATGGTCTCCGCGACCTGCTGGCTCTGCTCGGCGGAAAGCTGCTTGTCCGGCGTCGGCATCGTGATTCCTGCCCGATTCCCAATGAGTCTGGACAGTCTAGCAGACCGGACAATCCATCACAAAACCGCACAAACCCGCCTCGGCCGGCGGCGGGCCGCGCCGGACGGCGGCCAATCATTGCCGATCATTCTGCTCGCGCCAAAACCGCCGTTCTCCATGATCGCGAGGCAGCGAAAGCCTCGCTCGGGAGTGACGAAAATGACGATTTACGATGCATGTGAGAGCAGCCCGCAGATCCGCCTGTCGCGCCGGATGCGCATTGTGCTGTTCTTTCTGGTGGAAGGTGTGGCCGCGCTGGTGATCGGCTTTGCGGCGCTGCTTGTGAGTTTTGATCCGGTGTGGTCGGCCGAGCTGCCGCAACAGGCGGTGCTGCGGCCGGGCGACGCGCGATCCGGTTCGCTGCTGTTCAAGACCGACGACGGCTATGCCGATGCAACGCGGCTCGGCATCGATGTCCACCTCACGGTGTCTGGCCCGACAGTCCGCGCCCGCGTCACCCAGATCTTCCGCAACCCGACCAAGGACTGGGTCGAAGCAACCTATGTCTATCCGCTGCCGGCGGGCGGCGCGGTCGACACGCTGAAGATGGTGGTCGGCGACCGCATCGTGGTCGGCGACATCAAGGAGCGGCAGCAGGCCCGCGCGATCTACGAGCAGGCCAAACAGAATGGCCAGAAGGCCGCGCTCACCGAGCAGGAGCGGCCGAATATCTTCACCAATTCGGTCGCCAATATCGGCCCCGGCGAAACCGTGCTGGTGCAGATCGAATATCAGGAGCCGGTGCAGCAGAACGGCAACGAATTCTCGCTGCGGGTGCCGATGGTGGTCGGCCCGCGCTACAATCCGCGTCCGGTGGTGCAGAGCGTCGACCTCCGCGCCGACGGCAGCGGCTGGGGCGCCACCACGACCGATCCGGTGCCGGACCGCGATCGTATCGCGCGCGAGGTGCTCGATCCCGCCGAGAATGCGCCGGTCAATCCGACCAACATCACCGTGCACCTCAACGCCGGCTTCCCGCTCGGCGAGGTGAAGAGCCACTTCCACCAGGTCAAGATCGAGAACCCCGACAGCACAACGCGCATCGTCAAGCTCGCCGAGGGCCCGGTGCCGGCCGATCGCGATTTCGAGCTGACCTGGAAGCCGGCCGCCGAGAAGGCACCGGCGGTCGGGCTGTTCCGCGAGCATGTCGGCAATTCCGACTATCTGCTGGCCTTCGTCACCCCGCCCTCGGTCGAGCAGGCGCAACAAAAGGCGCTTCCGCGCGAAGTGATCTTCGTGATCGACAATTCCGGCTCGATGGGTGGCACCTCGATGATCCAGGCCAAGGCGAGCCTCATCTACGCACTCGGCCGCCTGCAGCCGAGCGATCGCTTCAACGTGATCCGCTTCGACGACACCATGGACGTGCTGTTCCCGACGCCGGTCGCCGCTAACAGCGCCAATATCGGCAACGCGACGTCGTTCGTCAGCGCGCTGCAGGCTCGCGGCGGCACCGAGATGGTGCCGGCGATGCGCGCCGCGCTGTCGGACACCAACCATGACGACGCCAACCACGTCCGCCAGGTCGTGTTCCTGACCGACGGCGCGATCGGCAACGAGCAGCAATTGTTCGAGACCATCAGCGCGCTGCGCGGCCGCTCGCGGGTGTTCATGGTCGGCATCGGCTCGGCGCCGAACACCTATCTGATGACGCGCGCCGCCGAACTCGGCCGCGGCACCTTCACCCATATCGGCTCGGTCGAGCAGGTCGACGAGCGCATGCGCGGCCTGTTCGCCAAGCTGGAGAATCCCGCGGTGACCAACCTCGCCGCGAAATTCTCCGACGCGACCGCCGACCTGACGCCGTCCGCACTCCCCGACGTCTATCGCGACGAGCCGCTGGTGCTGGCCGCGAAGCTCGACAAGCTCGCCGGCTCGGTTGAGATCAAGGGCCGCATCGGCGACCGTCCGTGGAGCGTGACGCTGCCGCTCGCCGGCGCCGCTGAAGGCAAGGGCCTCTCAAAACTGTGGGCGCGCCGCAAGATCGCGGATGCCGAGGTCGCGCGCACCACGCGCCAGGAGAGCCCGGAGAATGCCGACAAGACCATCCTTGCACTGGCGCTGGAGCATCAGCTCGTCACCCGGCTGACCAGCCTCGTCGCGATCGACAAGACGCCGAGCCGCCCCGAAGGCGAGCCGCTGAAACTCTCCGAGCTGCCGCTCAACCTGCCCGCCGGCTGGGATTTCGCAAAGGTGTTCGGCGAGCGTCCGCGCCTGCCGGCTGCGCCGACCGAACGCCGCGCCGAAGCAGGCGATGGCAAGGTGCAGTTCGCTGTGCTGAAGCGGTCACCGGTCGCGACGCAAGGTCCCGGCACGGTCCAGCTGCCAAAGACCGCAACCGATGCCGAGCTGAAGATGATCGCAGGCCTGATCCTACTCACGGTCAGCCTTCTCCTTCTGGTGTTCAACCGGCGTCAGACGTCGCCCCAATGACGTCGGATGAAAGGAGGAGGTGCCCCCCAACCTCCTCCTTCAAGAGCGCGCGCGGCCTTCCCACCCGTCCCCCAGGGGCCGCGCGCGCCAATTTTTACCCAGCCGTCATTGCGAGCGAAGCGAAGCAATCCATGTCACCATGCGGGGAAAGATGGATTGCTTCCGCCTTCGCCAAGGCTTCGGCGGACAAGTCGTCGCTTCAGCGCAAAATTGCTTTGCAATTTTGTCGCGACCTCCTCGCAATGACGAGGGATAGTGAGATGCGCCGCTTCCTTCTCCCGCTCGCCTTCGCCCTCATCGGCCTGATCCTGTTCGGCCAGGGCGCCTACATCCATGCCAAGGCGCTGCTCGCGCAGGTGCTGCTGGAGCGCGCCTTCGCGCAGAGCATCGCGACCGGCCAAGTGGTGAAGCCGTGGAGCTGGGCCGATACCTGGCCGGTGGCCCGGATCGAGGTGAAGCGCCTGCACGCCTCCGCGATCGCGCTCGCCGGCAGCAGCGGCCAGGCGCTGGCGTTCGGTCCCGGCCATGTCGAACAGACCGTCGATGCCGGCGAGCCGGGCATCGCGGTCTATTCCGCGCATCGCGACACCCATTTCCGCTTTCTGAGGGATGTCGCAATCGGCGACGAGATCGACGTGACGCGGAGCGACGGCAAGATTTTTCGCTATCGGGCCGACCGCAGCGCGGTGGTCCGCTTCGACCAATCCGGCATCGATCCGCTCACCGACCGCCATGAGCTGGTGCTGTCGACCTGCTGGCCGTTCGACGCGCTGACATCGGGCCCCGAGCGCTATCTGTTGCATGCGACCATGATTGGACCGGATTCGAGCCCGCTCGAATCGGGTTCCTGACAAGCATGAATTTTGCGTGTGCCGGGATATCGCGTGCGACGCCCTGACTTGCGTCAGCGTGAGTTGCTACCCCCTTCCATCAGCCATAAAAACAATGAAAATCGCGGACCTCGCGGTGATCGACCGTGGGCCAAAGGAAACAAGCAGAACAAGGATAAGGGCAGGCTCCATGGAAGCTCTCGCAAGCGCCGCATCTCATACCTCCCACAAATGGGCGCCGCCCGCTGACGCCAGCGACATCGTCAAGAGCATCCACGCGATGCTGCATCCGCGCAACATCGTACTGGTCGGCGCCACCGACAAGCCCGGCAACTACGCCGAGCGGATTTGGAACAATCTGGTCAAATACGGATATGCCGGCGGCCTGTTTCCGATCAACGCCAAGCGCGAAACGATCTGGGGCGTCACCTGCTACAAGGATTTTTCCAGCCTTCCCGAAAAGCCCGATCATGTGCTGGTGCTGGTGCCGGCCCGCTTTGCCGTGCAGGTGATCCGCGACGCGGCCGCCGCCGGCGCGCGCTCGGCGACCATCGTCACCTCCGGCTTCAGCGAGCTGCAGGATGAGGAGAGCCAGCGGCTCGCGGTCGAGCTGAAACAGGCGATCAAGGAGACCGGGCTTGCCGTCACCGGCCCGAACTGCCTCGGCAATCTCAGCGCCGGTGAGAACCTGTTCACCAATATCGACGACCGTATCGTCACCATGGAGCAGGGCGCGGTGGCGATCGCCGGCCAATCCGGCGCGATCGTGATGGCGATCCGCCAGGCGCTGGAGGATCGCGGTGTCGGCGTCGGCTACATGGTCACGACCGGCAATGAATCCGGCCTCGAGACGCCGGACCTGATGAGCTATTTCGCCGCCGATCCGAGCATCCGCGTCATCGTGGTCTATCTCGAAGGCGTCAGGAACACCAAAGTGTTCCGCGACGCCTGCAAGGCCGCCCGCGCCGCCGGCAAGCCGGTGATCGCGCTCAAGCTCGGCGTCTCCGAAGGCGGCCGCGCCGCCGCGATGGCGCATACCGGCGCGCTGGCCGGCTCGATCGAGACATTCGATGCGATCTCGACCCGCGAAGGCGTGATCCGCGTGCGCGGGCTGGATGAATTGATCGAGACCACCGAGTGCTTCGTCCATGCCGATCCGCCGAAGGGCAACCGCCTTGCGGCGGTGTCGCTGTCAGGCGGCAAGCGTGGCCTTCTGATCGACGCGTTCTATTCCGCCGGGCTGAATTTTGCGCCGCTGAGTGAGAGCGCATCGGAGCAGCTGGCCAAGATGCTCGGGCCCGGCAGCATCGTCGGCAACCCGCTCGATGCCGGCTTTGCCGCGGTGGTCGATCCCTCCGTCTACATGAAGTCGATCGAGATCATGATCGACGACCCCGATACCGACATCGTCATCATCGATGCCGAGCTGCCGAAGGCGCCGCATGAGCTGCGCGAACGCAATCTGCGCATCGTCAACGAGATGGCGGGCCACGCCAACAAGCCGGCGATCTATATCAGCGCGATGTCGATCGGCTTCACCGAATTCACCAAGGGACTGCGCAAGACGCTGCCCGATATCGCAGTGATGCAGGGCCTCGACCGCGCGGTCGGCGCGATCAAGTCGCTGATCGAATATGCCGGTCTGCGCAAGGAGGTGCCCGACATCGCGTCGAGCTCGAAGCCGTCCGCGCGCGCGGTGCTGGAGAAGACGCTGAAGGCGGCCAATGGCGCTGCCGCGCTCGACGAGGTTGCCTCGAAGAAGCTGCTCAAGGCCTATGGCATTCCGATCTCCAAGGAAGAGGTCGCGCAGACCGCAGCCGAAGCGGTGAAGATCGCCAAGTCGATCGGCTTTCCGGTGGTCGCCAAGGTTGTCAGCCCCGACATCCTGCACAAGTCCGATATCGGCGGCGTGGTGCTGAACCTCGCCAATGCAGCCGAGGTGAAGAAGGCGTTCAACGACATCACCGCGCGGGTGAAGAAGCTGAAGGGCAAGCCGAAGCTCGAAGGCATCCTGATCGCGCAACAGGTCAAGGCCGACCTCGAGCTCGTGGTTGGCGCCTCGCTCGACGCCGAGATGGGCCCCGTGGTGCTGTTCGGCACCGGTGGCGTCGATATCGAGCTGATGAAGGACGTCGCCCTGGCCGGCGCGCCGCTGGATGCCGCCGAGGCGAAGGAGCTGATCGCGAAGACCAAGGCCGGCGTCAAGCTGAAGGGCTATCGCGGCAAGCCCGCGCTGCACGAGCCGTCGGCAGTGAAGGGCCGATGCCAACGGCCGCATCGCCTCGATCGAGGTCAACCCATTCCTGATCAACAGCAAGCTCGGCGTCGCCGTCGACGGCCTGATCGTGCTGAACAACGCCGCCGCCAACAAGGCGGCGGGGCACTAAGCGAAGTTGGGCTCGTCAACTCTCTCGACCCGTCATCCTGAGGTGCGAGCCTTGCGGCGCACTTGCGCCGCTGGGCGAGCCTCGAAGGATGAATCGGCCACAGTGGGGCCGTGCATCCTTCGAGGCGCGCAAGAGCGCGCACCTCAGGATGACGGGACTGGAGCCGCGCTAAAAGCTCGCGCCCCATTGCCGCGCGGTCTGCATCACCCAATCGCGGTAGAGCGTCAGCGGCGTGACGCCGGTAATGCCGCCGCAGCCGGCGATACCGTTCGGCCCCGTCGACCAGCTCACCACGCCGACGATCGCTGGCCCGTTTGGCTTGTCCTCGAACACCGGCGCACCGGAATCGCCGGTGCATGCGCCGAGCCCGGCGCGCGCGCCCTGCCCGACCGGATCGACGAGACGAATCTGCAGCGTGCCGGGCTTGCCGCTTGCGATCAGGCCGGCGACACGAATGCTGCCGCCGCTCTTGCCGTCGCCGCGCACGCTGACGCCGACGCCCGCGATGGTGAAACGGCCGCCGACCTGGATCGGAATGTTGGGCATGCCGAGCGTGGCCGGCGCCTTGCCTGCAGCAGGCGCTGCGAGTTGCAGCAGCGCGACATCGGCGGTCGCGACATGGTTGGTCATCGCCTGCATCCGAAAGCCAGGATGGATCGCGACCGTCCTGACGTCCTGCAGCTTCGGTTGTCGGTCCGCACCGTACTCGACGATCTTGTAGTCGGCGCCGGGCTGCACGCAATGCGCAGCCGTCAGCACCACTTTCGGCGCGATCAGCGCACCGGTGCAGAAATTGCCGCGCGAGCCGACGATCGTGACGACGGCGCCCGCCACGCCATCGGTCGACGGCGCGCCGCCACCGACGATGGCGAATGCGGGAGCCGACACCAGCGACACGAGAACCGTGAGGATCAAGCGATATGTCTTCATCGGCGAAGCAATAGCCCGCTCCGCGCGGGCCGCCAAGCACTGGATCAAGCACCGGATCAGGCTGGCCCCGGCCGCCGATCCGTGTTAGCCGCTGCTCAAGCAACGCGTCATTGGGCAGGAAAGTATGATCGAGGCAGTGATCTGGGATTTCGGCGGCGTCTTGACCACCTCGCCATTCGAGGCATTCGCACGCTATGAGACCGAGCGCGGCCTGCCGATCGACATCATCCGCCGCACCAACGCCGCCAACCATCTCGAGAACGCCTGGGCCAAGTTCGAGCGCGCCGAGATCGATATCGACGCCTTCGACGATCTGTTCGCCACGGAATCGAAAGCACTCGGCGCCGAGGTGCGCGGCAAGGACGTGCTGCCGCTGCTCTCGGGCGACCTGCGCCCCGAGATGGTCGAGGCACTGAAGCGCGTCAAGGCGAAGTTCAAGACCGGCTGCATCACCAACAATCTGCCGGCGAATGCGATCGGCAGCCGCAGCGGGCGCTCACTCTACGTCGCCGAGGTGATGGCACTGTTCGACCACATCATCGAGTCCGCGAAGATCGGCCTGCGCATCTACCAGATGATGGTGGAGACGCTGCAGGTGAACCCGAAGAACTGCATCTATCTCGACGATCTCGGCGTCAATCTGAAGCCGGCGCGCGAGATGGGCATGACCACGATCAAGGTCGTGAATTCAGCGCAAGCGATCGCCGAGCTCGAAGCCGCGACCGGCCTTACGCTGAGGTGAAGCGGTTTCCCCCCTATTCACTTCGCAATCAGGCGACAGCTTCTAATCCTCGGCCTCCCCACGGGTCACGGCACGATCGCGAAATCGCACCGTGATCCCTTCCTTGTCCGGGCTACGCTTCTGCGTATTGCGCTCGGCGGAAATATCCCGGGAACCATGCGCTAACCCCATGCCATTACGAGCCAAACGAGCCTTGTGCTTTGCCCGCAACAGGCGCAAAACAGGTCCGAGTTCAAGGCAAATTCGGAGCTGATCCTCGTGGCTGACACCAGGCCCACCGCCTCGATCGAGGCCGTGGAAAGCGGCCTCGCCGCGCAAGGCTATATTGCGAGCCGGCAGATCGCGACCGCGGTCTATCTGTCGCAGCAGATCGAGAAGCCGATCCTGGTCGAAGGCCCCGCCGGCGTCGGCAAGACCGAGCTGGCGAAGGCGATCGCCGCCTGGCGCGGCCTGAAGATGATCCGCCTGCAATGCTATGAAGGCCTCGACGAGGCCAAGGCGCTGTATGAGTGGAAATACGCCAAGCAGCTGCTCTACACCCAGATCCTGAAGGACAAGCTCGGCGAGGTGCTCGGCGGCGCGCAGACACTGGCTGCCGCGCTCGACCAGCTGCACACCTTCGGCGACGTGTTCTTCTCCAAGGAGTTCGTCGAGCCGCGCCCGCTGCTGCAGGCACTGGAGCAGCCGGCCGGCTGCGTGCTGCTGATCGACGAGATCGACAAGTCGGACGCCGAATTCGAATCGCTGCTCTTGGAAATCCTCTCGGACTTCCAGGTCACGATCCCCGAGCTCGGCACGGTTTCGGCGGTGGCGCCGCCGACCGTGATCCTGACCTCGAACAGCGAGCGCGACCTCGGCGACGCCTTGAAGCGGCGCTGCCTGCATCTGCATATCGGTTTCCCCGAGCAGAAGCTGGAAGAGCGCATCGTCGAGAGCCGAGTGCCCGGCATCTCGCAGACGCTGCGCAAGCAGATGGTCGGCTTCATCCACGAGATCCGCACGCTGGACCTGAAGAAGCTGCCCTCGGTCAGCGAGGCGATCGACTGGGCGCGCGTGCTGGTGCTGCTGCAGGCGAGCGAGCTCGACCATGAGATCGTCAAGGACACGCTCAACGTGCTGCTGAAATACGAGGCCGATATCGAGGCCGCGACGCCGCAGATATCGTCCTTCATCGCCAAGGCGTCGCGCCAGGGCGTGTTCAGCTAGACCAAGATGCGCGAGAACCTGCATCGCTTCTTTCGTGCGGCGCGGGGAGCCGGGGTCCGGGTCTCGCCCGCCGAAAGCATCGATGCGATGCGCGCGGTTGCCCAGGTCGGCTTTGCCGACCGCGACATCCTGCGCGACACGTTCCTGCTGACGCTTGCCAAGACGCAGGACGAGAAGCGCGCGCTCGGCGACTGCTTTGACCTGTTCTTCAGCCAGCCCGAGCCGCAGCAGGAGAGCACCGAGCAGAGCAAGACGGACGACAACAGCGAGCAGGGCAGCAATCCGTCCGCCGATGAGCATGGCGACACGGCCGGCGGTGCCGCCAACGAGAATACCCCCAACGAGAATATCGGGCCGCTGGCGCAGATGCTGCTGTCGCAGGATCGCTCCGCGATATCGACGGCGATCGCCAATGCCTCCGGCGCGGCCTCGCTGCCCGACATCCGCTACTTTACCCAGCGCGGTATCTTCCAGACCCGCATCCTCGATGCGATGGGCATCCAGCGCCTGCGCGACGATATCGACGACCTGACCACGCGCAATCCGGGGCTCGCCGAGCGGCTGCAGGAGGCGCTCAACGGCCTGCGCGGCACCGTGCGCGACACCGTCTCGCAAGCCCTGCTGCTCTACGGCCGTGAAGAAGCGGAGAACCTGCGCAACGAGATCCTGCGCAACGCGCCGCTGGCGCGGATCGAGCCGCGTCAGGTCGAGCAGATGCGCGCGCTGATCCGCCGGATCGCACGCCGGCTGCGCGAGCGTTACTCCAAGCCGCGCAAACGTCAGCGCCGCGGCCATCTCGACGTCCGCCGCACGCTGCGGCGGAACGCGGCCTGGGGCGGCGTGCCGTTCCTCACCGCGTGGAAGCGCAAGCATCGCGATCGGCCCAAGATCGTGGCGCTGTGCGACGTCTCGGGCTCGGTCGCACGCGTCTCGGACTTCTTCCTGCTGCTGATCCACAGCCTGCACGAGGTCGTCGACGACGTCCGCTCATTCGCCTTCTCGGGCCATCTGATGGAGGTCAGCGACATCCTGGAATCGAAATCGCCGGAAGAGGCGATGAAGGAGATCATGTCCAAGGTCGGCTTCGGCTCGTCCGACTACGGCAATTCCTTCGCCGATTTCGAGGACAATTGGATGAGCGCGATCACGCCGCAGACCACGGTAATCGTGCTCGGCGACGCCCGCAGCAACAATCTCGATCCGCGCGCCGACATCCTGCGCCGCATCGGCGAGCGCTCCAAGCGGTTGGTGTGGCTCAACCCCGAGGGCCGCATGGTCTGGGGCTTTGGCGATTCCGAGATGCCGCGCTACGCGACGTTCTGCACCGTGGTGCGCCAATGCGCGACTGCGCAGCAGCTCGAGCGCGCCGTCTCCGACATCGTGGCGACGTATCAATAGGCCGCTGGCGGCCTAAAGCATGCCCCGGAAAAGTGCGACGCGGTTTTCCGGGAAGATCATGCTTGTCGCGCTTTAGAGCGTTTTCGAGCGAAGTGGACACCGGTTAGCGTGAAGAAAACGCGTCAAAACAAAAGGCTAGAGCTTCGGTTCTGATTCAATCAGAACCGAAATGCTCTAGAGACGAAGCGCGTCGCCGTGGAACAGCCACCCGGCGAATGCAATCAGCGTCAGCGCGACCGACGCCGAGATACTGACAAGCTTGATCGTCGTGATCGCCTTCAGGATCGAGGCCGATCGCGCTGCTCCATGCGGATCGCCGCGCAGCAACAGCCAGCCCAGCAGGAAATCCTCGATCAGGTCGCTCAGCAGATAGACCGCCGGGACCACGAGGCCGAGCCACGCCGCCGGCGGGTAGGACAGGTTGAGCCAGTACGATGACGCCGCCCCCATCGCGCCGGCCAGCGCCAGCATGACGGCGAGATCGAGCGGGAACAGGATCGGGAAGACATACTTCATCCGGAGATCGGACTGGACCAGCTCGCCGAGCTGGTCGCCGCTGTAGCTCAACGTCTTCTCGGGAAAGCGGCTGCGGAATCTGTTGGCAAAGACGCGATCGGAATAGCTGCCGACCCACCAGAACAGTCCGAACGCAATCACCACCAGACCCGCGAGAATGACCGTCACGAGAGCTTGATGGCTCATGCCGATCCGCTTCTGTCCATGGTGAGGACGCTGCGCAAAGCCGCAGGCGAGACGATCGCGCGCACCGGTGAAATCCCCGAAAGGGAGAAAATATCGACGCAATACTGTAATGATCAGGAGGCAGATTCCCACCTTTTCCAAAGTGTTGCAATTGAATTCTGCGGATCGTCCTCAAGTGCCAGTATGCAGCTGATGCCAATGGCGGCCAGAGGATTCGGGTTGCGCGGCGGCCGCGTTCACGCCGGGTACACAGAACCGTATTCAATTGGAGATTGAATCTTGCCCGCGTTCTGCCGTACATTGAGGCCGCGGATTTTCACGGCGACCGCGGGGGCAACGGATGCCGAAGGATATTGTGATTTGTTGCGACGGCACCGGCAACGAGATCGGCGCCAATATTTCCAATGTGCTGAAGCTGTTTCGCGTCACCGACAAGAACGAGCGCGAGCGGGTCTATTACCATCCCGGCCTCGGCACGATCGGCCTGCAAAACACCTGGGGCCGCTTCAAGCAGCAGGTGCGCGGCCTGTTCGGGCTGGCCTTCGGCGCCGGTCTCGACAAGGACACGCTCGGCGCCTACCAGTTCCTGTGCCGGACGTGGGAGCCAGGCGACCGGGTCTGGATGTTCGGCTTCAGCCGCGGCGCCTACACCGTGCGCGTGCTGGCTGCCTTCGTCCATGTGATGGGCCTGCTGCCGGTCGACCAGCTCGACATTGCCGACTACGCGTTCAACACCTACAAGAAAGCCAGCTCCGACGCCCAGAAGCCGGACGGAACGTTCGACGAAGCCCCGCTGAAGGAGGCCTGGCACTTCAGCCAGATCGCCGGCGGCCGCAACATCGATATCGAGTTCGTCGGGGTCTGGGACACCGTGGCCTCGATCATCGTGCCGCGGCAGGACAACTTCCTGTTCGATCTGCAGACGCTGCTGTTCACCCGCACCAATTCGAGCGTCAAGCGCTTCCGCCAGGCGATCTCGATCGACGAGCGCAGGCGCATGTTCCGCCTCAACCGCTGGATCGAGCCGCAGAAATTCCGCTCCGATTCGTTCGACCCGTCGACCGCGATTGAGCAGGACATCCGACAGGTCTGGTTCGCCGGCGTGCATTCCGACGTCGGCGGCGGCTATCCGGAGGACCAGAGCGGGCCGTCGAAATTTCCGCTGATCTGGATGCTCGAACAGGTCAAGGCCGCCGGGCTGCCTATGGACCAGGCGCTGATCGATCATCTCGCCTGGGGGATGCCGCTGCCGCCGCGCACGCATGTCTACGTGCCGCCAAGCGCGACGGCCCCATTGCACAATTCACTGACGGGCGCCTGGGAAATCCTGGAATGGATTCCGAAGAGCGACAAATGGAAGGAATGGCCCGCGCGCAAATCCTTCCTCGGCTTCTATCTGCCGATGGGCGAGCCGCGGCTGATTCCGGACAACTCCACCATCCATGCTTCGGTGCTGGAGCGGATGGAGAAGGATCCGACCTACCGGCCGATCAACCTGCCGACCACCTACAAGGTCGAGCCGATGACGCCGCCACCGGCCCCACCTGCTCCGACGGTGTGACGTCGCTGCACGTCGATCGACTGCGCCCGATCCGCTTGCGGCTGTGGCTCGGCCGCTTGCAGGTGACACAGACGTACAGGCGACAGGCAGCCAACGCCTGAATTGAGTTTATCGCGGGAGGGTGTATTAACACGTTCTGTTCCGGAATCGTTCGACCACGGAACTCGAATCACCCTATCTCGGATCATGACTGCCCAGCCCGCCCTCGACCACGCATCCACGCCGCCTCGCGACGCGCGCGCCGTGCTCAGTTCCGTGTTCGGCCTGCCGGGCTTCCGCGGCGCGCAGGAAGAGATCATCGGCCACGTCACCGATGGCGGCAATTGCCTGGTGCTGATGCCGACCGGCGGCGGCAAGTCGCTGTGCTACCAGCTGCCGTCGCTGCTGCGCGACGGCTGCGGCATCGTGGTGTCGCCCCTGATCGCGCTGATGCGCGACCAGGTCGCCGGCCTCACCGAAGCCGGGGTCAACGCCGCGGTGCTGAATTCGACGCTGTCCTATCAGGAAGCCTCTGAGGTCGAGCGACGGCTGCTCGCCGGCGATCTCGATTTGCTCTATGTCGCGCCGGAACGGCTGCTGACGCCGCGCTGCCTCAATCTGCTCGGCCAGGCGCAGATCGCGCTGTTTGCGATCGACGAGGCGCATTGCGTGTCGCAATGGGGCCATGACTTCCGGCCGGAATATATCGGGCTGTCGGCGCTGGCCGAGCGCTTCCCCAAGGTGCCGCGCATCGCACTCACCGCGACCGCGGATGCGTCGACGCGGAAGGAGATCGCCGAGCGGCTGCAGCTCACCGACGCGCCGCAATTCGTCGCGAGCTTCGACCGGCCCAACATCCGCTACGAGATCGTCGACAAGCAGAACGCGACCACGCAGCTGAAGAGCTTCATCAAGGAGCGGCATGCCGGCGACGCCGGCGTGGTCTATTGCCTGTCCCGCGCCAAGGTCGAGGACGTCGCGGCGTCGCTCAGCGAGGCCGGCATTACGGCGCTGCCCTATCATGCCGGGCTCGACGCGTCGGTGCGCGCCCGGCATCAGGACCGCTTCCTCAACGAGGACGGCATCGTGATCGTCGCGACCATCGCCTTCGGCATGGGTATCGACAAGCCGGACGTGCGCTTCGTCGCGCATCTCGATTTGCCCAAGAGCATCGAGGCCTATTACCAGGAGACCGGCCGCGCCGGCCGTGACGGCAAGCCCTCGGCCGCGTGGATGGCGTACGGCCTCTCCGACATCGTGCAGCAGCGCCGCATGATCGACGAATCGACCGGCTCCGACGCCTTCAAGCGCGTCTCGATCGGCAAGCTCGATGCGCTGGTTGCGCTGGCTGAAACCGTGCATTGCCGGCGGCAGCGCCTGCTCGGCTATTTTGGCGAGACCCGCGCGGAGGAAAGCTGCAGCAATTGCGACAACTGCCTGACGCCGCCGCGGGTCCGCGACGGCAAGGTGCTCGCACAGAAACTGCTCTCTTGCGCCTATCGCACCGGGCAGCGTTTTGGCGCCATGCACCTGATCGACGTGCTGGTCGGGCGGCTTACCGAGCGCGTCAAGCAGTTCGGCCACGACCAGTTGTCGGTATTCGGCATCGGCCGCGAGCTCAACGAGAAGCAATGGCGCGCGGTGCTGCGCCAGTTGGTGGCGATGGGCCATCTGCGCGCCGACAGCGACGCCTTTGGCGCGCTGAAGCTGACGGACAGCGCGCGCGGCGTGCTGAAGGGCGAGACCGCGGTGATGTTGCGCGAGCAGCCGGAAGGCGCACGCAACCGCGCGATCCGCGGCAAGTCGCGCCGCGGTGAGCTGGCGCCGGCTACCGACGGCAAGGGCGCGGCGGCCAACCCCGCGCTCCATGCAGCGCTGCGCGCCTGGCGCTCCGAGGTGGCTCGGCAGCGTGGCGTGCCGGCCTATGTCGTGCTGCACGATTCCACCATCGACGGCATCGCCGCGATGCGGCCGGACACGCTGAATGAGCTGCGCAACATTGCCGGGATTGGCGACAAGAAGCTCGAGCATTATGGCGACGAGCTGATCAGGCTGGTGAAGGCGAACGACGGCTGAACCTTCCTCACGAGGTCTTCTTCGACGTCAGCAGCTTGATAAAATTCCGCTTCGCCTTGTGGCGCGTCATGAGATCGGCGAGGTAGGCCGAATGCTGGGCGGCTCCGTCAAGCCGCCGCATCCGCTTGATCATGGCGTGTGCGTCGCCGTAGTTGCTCTGGCCACCTAGAGCATTTTCCGACCGGAATGAATCGGGTGGGGATTCCCAAAACGGCGCGAGTCAGATTCAAGCTGCATGCTGGCGAGGGAGGCCAGCATGTATGGCCAGGGCGCTTTCGGTTGATCTTCGTCAAAGGGTGATAGCCGCGATTGACGGTGGCATGTCCTGTCGACAGGCTGCTGAGCGCTTTGGTGTCAGCGCGGCCAGTGCGATCCGCTGGCGCGGTCGCCTCAAGGAAGTTGGCGACATCGTTCCTAAACGCCAGGGCGGTGACCGCAAATCGCAGCGCATCGAAGCGCATTCGCAATTGATTCTGGAGGCAGTGACAGCGAAGCCGGATATCACGCTCGCCGAGTTGCGAGAACTGTTGAAACGTCGTGGAATATCGACTGGCATCGCGTCGCTCTGGCGTTTTTTCCAGCGCAGAAAGATCACACTTAAAAAAAGACAGCGCACGCCGCCGAGCAACGGCGCGGCGATATAAATGCCGCGCGTGAGGAGTGGTTCGAAGGGCAAATCGATCTTGACCCTGAGCGTCTCGTCTTCATCGACGAAACCAGTGCCAACACCAAAATGGCGCGGCTTTACGGCCGCTCGCCACGCGGCGAGCGATGTCGTGCAGCTATCCCACACGGACATTGGAAGACGACGACATTCACCGCTGGATTGCGCTCCGACGGTCTGATCGCGCCGCTTGTTCTGGACGGTCCAATGGATGGCGACGCTTTCCTGGCCTACGTCGAGCAATTGCTCGCCCCATCGCTGCGGCCGGGCGATACCGTTATCATGGACAACTTGCCCGCTCACAAGGTCCATGGCGTTCGAGAGGCCATCCGGGCGGTCGGAGCAAGCCTGCTCTATCTTCCGCCCTACAGTCCAGACTTCAACCCGATCGAAATGGCCTTCTCTAAACTGAAAGCCCTGTTGCGGGCCGCCGCAGCGCGCACCATGCCCGATCTCTGGCAAGCAATCGCCAACGCTCTCAAGCGCTTCTCACCCGAGGAATGCCAAAATTATCTCGTCGCGGCTGGTTACGACGCAACGTGATCGGAAAATGCTCTAGCCGAACCTTGCGCTCTACCAATTGAGCATAGGCCTTCAACGCCTCGGCAGGGAGATCCGCTTCGCTCGCCTTGGCAAGTTCTTCCATCAGAATTTCGCGGCATCCGTGCTTGCCGGCCGCCGCCCATGCGTCCGCCAGCAGTCCCTCCGCCATGAGCACTCGAACTAGAACGTCGGCTGCTCCGAATACGCTCCATTCCGATTGCGGGCCCGAGTTCCCAGCCCGGACGCTCAGCGCAGCGATGGCCTTGTCGCGGACGAGGATCTGGGCCTTGTCATCGCCGGCGGCAGATTTCAATCGCAAGTACAGTTCGACGCTGGGTTCCCGACTGAACAGCTTCCAGAGCCGTTCGTTGGCGTCTTCATTTCGTCCGCTGCGCTGAAGCAGATCACAAGCAAAGAGAACCAGATGTTTGTCGGGCTCATCCTCGAATTTCCACAGCCCCTCTTCGGCCCATTTCAGCGCCTCCTGTTCCCGCCCCTTGTCGAGACAGAGCTGAGCAACACCGAGATAGTGATACGCGGTCGACAGATCATTCGCCCGAATGGCGATGATCCCGTCGACATCATCGTCTCGTTCAGCAAAACGCTCCATCATGGTTCGAAGCGCATATTCTCCGCCGGGCTGGACCTCTGCTCGCCTCCCTCGCCTGGATTTCACCTTTTGCCACGCTTCGGTTGCCAGCCTGCGATATTCGGCGAGCCCCACCGCACCGAGGACGTCAGCATAGGTATCTCGCTCGCGCCAAAGAAGAACTCCCAGTCGGAATTGACTTCGCGGGCAAACAACACGCGCGCCAATCCGATGGGATCAGGCTTTGCCTGCTCGCAGGCAGCATGATGAATTTCGCAAGCCCGTGCGTAGCAGGCTCCTCCGCCGCCATCGGAATCATCGACCTTGGTCAAGGCCTCGTCCATTCGCGCGAAGAAGTGATCCAGCAGCGCAAGGACAAGCAACGCTCTCCCGCCTTCGAGCAGAACCGAAATGCGATCAAGGGCGCCATCAATCTGACGAGCCCAGTCGCGCATATCGCGATATTCGATGTAGCCTCGGACTCGGGTCGCGTCAGTGATGGCTTTCTTGAGTTGCGCGCTCAGCGTGGCATCGTCTGCCGTGTCGAGCGCGGCCAACAGTTGCAGTTCTTCAAGCAACTTGGGATCGCGCTCAGCGAGCCCAATAACCATCTCGACAAGGCGATCGATACCCTTCGCGCGTAGATGGTCACGTATCTTGCCAAGCCGGTTCGAGGCCTGCCCCAGTTCGCCCGGCCCCAGATTATTGACGGTCAAGGCTACCGCTGTCAGATGCTTGCAGAAGCCCCGATCAGCGAAGGCCTGACAAGTACAATCGCCGGAAAAGCTCTTGCCTCGCCCGGTCAGTTCACAGCGATAGATTTCGGTACCAGCCACCCGCGCAACCACGCGGGCCTCGCCGATCGTCATGATCTCCACCCGGCCATCCGCCTGATAAGCGCTGCCGCGAGCGAAGATTTTGTCACCAGCGATCTCCCGCAACGCCGCAAGATCGAATCGGTCGGTCCGAACCACGGCTTCAATGTCGGAGGCGGATCGCTTTCGGGCTTGCGCCATGTGCATGCCTATTGCTCTCAGGAGGTTCGGTAGCCCGAATATATCCGACCGCGCCGGCCCCAACGAGATTCGAGGGTCTCCAGATCACAGAGATTGACGACCGTCTCCTGTTCCGCCATCCGTGGCGCATGTCCGCGCAATCCGAGACCGCGTCCGCCGAGCTGCTCCGGCACCCGCCACTGCTGCTGTTCGTGGCCTCGCGCAGCTTCTCCGAATTCGCCTACCAGATCGCCACCGTTGCGATCGGCTGGCAGGTCTACGCGCTGACCGGCAGCGCCGTCTATCTCGGCCTCGTCGGGCTGGTGCAGTTCATCCCGAACGCGTTGTTGGTCTTCATCGCAGGCCACGCCGCCGACCGCTACGATCGCCGCCGCGTCGTTCAGGCCTGCCAGATCATCCAGGGGGCTGGCGGCCGCCTATCTCGGCTGGCGCAGCTTTGCCGGCGATCTGACGGTGCCGGAAATCTTCTCGGTGCTGATCGCGTTCGGTGTCGCCGGGGCATTCGGGGACCCGGCCGCCTCGGCGCTGCTGCCGGCCGTGGCGCCGGAGGGCCAGCTGCAGCGCACCACCGCGCTGTCGACCGGCGCTTGGCAGGTCGCGATCGTCACGGGTCCGGCGATCGGCGGCCTCACCTACGCGATCTCGCCGGCCGTCCCCTACGCCGTGATGGCGACGTTCTGGCTGCTCGCGGCCATCTGCTGTGGCGCGATCCGGCTGGAACGGCCGGCGGCCGAGCCGGATCCGCCGTCGCTCGGGCAATTGTTCGCCGGCGTCAAATTCGTTCGCGGCAATCCGGCGATCCTCGGCACCATCTCGCTCGATCTGTTCGCGGTGCTGCTGGGCGGCGCCAGTGCTCTGCTGCCGATTTATGCGCGCGACATTTTGCAAGCCGGCCCCTGGGCGCTCGGCGTGATGCGCGCCGCGCCCGCGGTCGGCGCGCTCGTGATGACGGCCGTGCTGACGCGGCATCCGATCGCGCAGCGGGTGGGATTGCGCATGTTCCAGGCGGTGATCGCCTTCGGGCTGGCAATCTGCGTATTCGCGCTGTCGCGGCAGATCTGGCTGTCGACACTGGCGCTCGCCGCGATGGGCGCCGCCGACACGATCAGCGTCGTGATCCGCGTCTCGCTGGTGCAGCTTGCAACCCCGGACGAGATGCGCGGCCGCGTCGGCGCCGTGAACTATCTGTTCGTCAACGCCTCCAACCAGCTCGGCGAGTTCGAGAGCGGCATCACCGCCGCGCTGTTCGGTGCGGTGCCCGCCGCCCTGATCGGCGGCCTCGGCACGGTCGCGGTGGCGCTGCTCTGGATGAAATTGTTCCCCTCGCTGCACAAGGTCGAGCGGCTGGAGTGAACCGGCGCCCGGATACCGCTGCTGTCAACGCAGCGGCATAGGAGCCATACCCGGCGCGGCAACGCATGCGCTTGCGGGCCGCGCCGCGCTCGCCCTAATGTTTGCCTCGCCCGTCCAACGAGGCGCGGCCGAGTCAACGATACAACGACAAGCCATAACGACAAGACATAGGGAAGAGACGGGCCATGGCTCAGGAGAGCACCGCGCGCAAGATTGCGCGCCCTGCCGAAACCGGTTCATTTGATGCCGTGGTAATCGGCGCGGGGTTTGCCGGCATGTACATGCTGCATCGGTTGCGCGGGCTCGGCTTCACGGCCCGGGTGTTCGAGGCCGGCGGCGGCGTCGGCGGCACCTGGTACTGGAATCGCTATCCCGGCGCGCGCTGCGACGTCGAGAGCCTGCAATACTCCTTCTCATTCTCCGAGGAGCTCGACCAGGACTGGAGCTGGTCGGAGAAGTATTCTCCGCAGCCCGAAATTCTCGCCTACGCCAACCACGTCGCCGACCGCTTCGACCTGCGCAGCCAGATCGTGTTCGACACCCGCGTCACCGCGGCGACCTTCGACGAGACGGCCGGCAGCTGGCTGATCGAGACCGACCGCGGCGACAGGGTCACCGCGAAATTCTGCATCATGGCGGTGGGCTGCCTGTCGGCGCCGAACCGTCCGGCCTTCACCGGGATGGAGGATTTCCGCGGGCCGATCTATCACACCGGCGAATGGCCGCATGAGGGCGTCGACTTCACCGGCTTGCGCGTCGGCGTCATCGGCACCGGCTCGTCCGCAATCCAGTCGATCCCGATCATCGCGCAGCAGGCGTCCGAGCTCACGGTGTTCCAGCGCACCGCGACCTGGTCGGTGCCGGCGTGGAACGAGCGGCTGTCGGCGGAGTATCTGAAGGAGGCCAAGGCGCATTATCCGGAGCTGCGTGCCAAAGCCCGCGCGCGCCCGACCGGCTTCTATTTTCAGTTCAATGCCCAGCCGGCTTTGCAGGCGAGCGAGCAGGAACGCGAGCGGCTCTATGAGGAAGCCTGGCAGCGCGGCGGCCTGCCCTTCCTCGGCGCGTTCGGCGACCTCCTGTTCGAGCAGGCCGCCAACGACACCATCGCCGATTTCGCGCGGGAGAAGATCCGCGGCATCGTCAAGGATCCCGCAACAGCCGAGCTGCTGTGTCCGCAAAACGTGTTCGGCTGCAAGCGGCTCTGCGTCGATACCAATTATTTCGAGACCTACAATCTGCCGCATGTGAAGCTGGTCGACGTGTCGAAGACGCCGATCCAACACATCACGGGCGATGCCATCGTGGTCGACGGCACCGAGTACAGGTGTGATGCGATCGTCTCCGCGACCGGCTTTGCCGCGATGACCGGCTCGTTCGACAAGATCGCGATCACCGGCCGCGGCGGGCAGACGCTCGCCGAGAAATGGCGCGCCGGCCCGCGCGCCTATCTCGGCCTCGCCTCGGAAGGCTTTCCGAACCTGTTCATGATCACCGGACCCGGCAGCCCGTCGGTGCTCGCGAGCATGATCCAGGCGATCGAGCAGCATGTCGACTGGCTGGCGGATTGCATCAGTCATATGCGCGACATCGGCGCCGGCACGATCGAGGCGGTGCGCGACGACGAGGACGCCTGGGTCGCCCATGTCAACGACGTCTCCACGGTTTCGCTGCGCTCGACCTGCAGCTCCTGGTATGTCGGCGCCAACATCCCGGGCCGTCCCCGCGTGTTCATGCCCTATATCGGCGGCTTCCCGATCTATGTGCAGAAATGCAATGAGGTGATGAATTCGGGCTATGACGGCTTCGTGCTGCAGGGCGGCCGCAACGGCAATTCGCCGCCGCAGGTGCGCTTCACCGAGCGCTGGCAGGTGCCGCTCGACATCGAGGTGATCTCGCCGGCCGCGGTCGCCGCCAGGCGCGTTCCCATGGTCTGAGCAGCAGTGGTATCCCCACCGGGATCGCGCATGATAGTGTCGTCCCGGCCCGCGCTGCGCATCGCGGGCCGCACGGGGGACGATGGCCGACACGGCACTGCAGGGATTGGTCGAGCGGATCGGCGCACATCACGTGGTGCGCCGGCTTGCGATCGAGGCCGCGCACGAGAAGCAGCTGTTCGGCCAAGGCACATTGGTGTTCAATGTCGAGAACTGGAATCTGGCGCCGCGGATCGTCACGACCGCGCTTAGGGCGGCCGGACTCTACGGCCGCGCGCGGCACAACGCCGACCGGGTCGAGGTACGACGCAATCTGGTGACGTCGGCACGCCTGCCTGCAGCGTTTGACGGCTTCACCATCCTTCAGCTCAGCGATCTCCACGCCGACATCAGCGCCGGCGCGATGCAGCATCTCACGGATATCGTGCACACCATCGCCTGCGACATCTGCGTCCTGACCGGCGACTATCGCGGCAAGACGTTTGGCTCGTTCGAGAAAAGCCTCGCGCTGATGAGGGATCTCTGCGCGCGGATCAAGCTGCCGCGCTATGGCATCCTCGGCAATCATGACAGCATCCGCATGACGCCGGCGCTGGAGGCGATGGGCATCAGGATGTTGTTCAACGAGCAGGAGCCGATCACGCACGACGGCGCGACGATCCATCTCGCCGGGATCGATGACGCGCATTTCTATCGCACCGACGACATTCCGAAGGCCGCAGCGGCGATCCCGCGCGCTGCGTTCTCGATCCTGCTGGCGCATACGCCGGAATCCTATCGCGCGGCGGCGGCGGCCGGCTTCGACCTGATGCTGAGCGGCCATACCCATGGCGGCCAGCTCTGCCTGCCCGGCGGCATCGCGATCAAGCTGGAGGCGCGGCTGCCGCGCCGCATGGGCAGAGGCGCCTGGCGCTTCCAGACGCTTGCCGGATACACATCGGCCGGTGCCGGCACCAGCCTGGCGCCGGTGCGGCTGAACTGCCCGGCCGAGATCACGGTGCACACGCTGCGCCGCCTCGGCGATTGACGCCGCAGACCGCAGCGCCACCATCAAGGCTTCTTCGCGCCCGCGCTTTGTTCGTTCACCTTGCAAACGATCAGGAGCGTATAGCCGCGCGCGTCCTTTGCGATCTCGGAGGTCTCCCGCTTTGACGCATCATGCCATTCGGCGATCTGGTACTGCACCGCGCTGTTGTCGAGGAAATCGCGCAACGCGCCGGTCTTGATCGCGAAATTGATGTTCTCCGGGATGCTTCCCGTGGCCCGCGCGACCCTGACCGCGTCGAGCTTCGCGGCCACGACGCCGACCACACCGCCGCCGAGATCGAACAGCGGCCCGCCGCTGTTGCCGGGCTGCACCGCGGCGCTGATCTGCAGGAAACGGGTGTCGTTGAGGATGCCGCTCAGCGAAGAGACGATGCCCGTGGTCACGGTGAAATCTGATGTCAGCAGCCCGTGATAGGGGTAACCGATCGCCACGACGCCGTTGCCGACCGGAATGGCATTCTGCCTGATCTTGGCAACGTCCTTGAACGGCGATGGCGCCTGCAGCAGCGCGAGATCGTTGGTTTCATCGCTCGACACCAGCCGCAGCTTGACTGGCGCCTCGCCACTGAGATTGCCCGTGACCTCGCTGCAGCCGTCGATGACATGATGGTTGGTGACGACATGGCCGGTGCTGCTGACCACGAAACCGGTGCCGGTCCCGCCCCTGGCCTGTTTCTGTGGCGGGTTCGGTGCAGACTGCGCCGGTGCAGCCTGCGGGGCCGCCACCGGCTTCGCCGCGACCGCGAATTCCCCGGCACTGGCGACGCCGTTCTTCTTCACCGACATGACGCAGTTGAGCAGCGCCGGCAGCAATTGTCCGGTCTGATTCAGGTTGAACTGAAACAATTGTCCCTGCGCGAATGCCGTCATCTGGCGCGCCTTGCGGAACTGATTGATCAGGTTGGAGTTCACCGGCATCTCGACATTCACGAGCGTGGTGCCGAGCGGCATGCCGTAGACATTGAACGCCGGCTGGCCGTCAAAGGTCAGCGCAAGCGGAAAGGCCTCGCCCGGCGTCAGACGCCAGCTCTCATGGGCAAAGCCCAACCGCCAGCTGCCATTTTCGGCGATCGCCACCATGAAGAAGATGCCGCTCTGGTAGGTCGACCCCGCCGAGCAATGCGTGAACGCGCCGCTCTTGTCGTCCGTGAAGGCGCCGCCCTTCCAGTTGCCGACCGTGATCGAGCCGTAGGGGCCGCGGGCGCTCGACGGAGCTGCAGACACAAGCAGGCAAGCGGCCGCAACGACCGCCCAGATCACAACTCTCATGATGCGCACTCCCCAGCCACAACCCCATCATAGGAGGCGGAGAAATTCATCCGCAAGTGGTGCGCGGCTTGGTCTTTGGTCCTGCGGCCACGCAATACCGCCGCGGATGAGGCGTTCGCCACACCCTCAGGTTACAGGGCGACATGTTCCTATTTTGTTCCTAAGATGTCAACCCGGACATGATCCAGCGCTGCCAGACCGGATGCTATTGCGGCTCCCGAACCGAGGGCTGCGCCGGCGGATCCGGATCGCTGAACCAGTACCAGGATGCGAGGGCATGCACGCCGACGCCGATCAGGAAGATGCCGGCATAGAGCTCGACCTCGCTGTTCAGCGCCAGCAAGTGGGTGCGCGGCATGTAGCCATGGTTCTGGTAGACCCAGAACCAATGTCCCACGGCGACGATGCCAATGCCGAGCGCGGCGATGGCTCGGCCGGCCGCATTCATCATCCTCACGCGAAGGTCTCCCGACTCGCCCGGCACGATGAAAATACCGGGCGAAGCTGACGCGGACCTGACGCGGCAACGGAGGGGGCTTGCAGCCCGGATGGAGCCAACGGGTCGCGCGAACGCGCGCCCGATGACAGGCTCCGCGAAATCCGGGACGGTATTTCCGCAGAGGGTGCTGTCTTCTCCTTCCCCCTGAAAGGGGTTATTTGCACTTCCTACGCTTCCATACCGTTCCACTGATCTTCCATTAAGCCATTGTTCTTGCTGAACTACTTCCCTTTGGGCTATGCTGGCGTCCATACGCTTCCACACCCGTGGCCGGGACACATCCGGGACACTGACACAGGACCCTGCCCCCCAAAATGGCTCGCCGTATCCGCTCCAGCATACTCGAAACCCGTTCCGCACGCGCGAAGTTGGCGCAGCAACGCAAGCCGTACTTCGTCGCCGTCGCGCCCGGCATCGCGCTTGGCTACCGCCGCAATGCCGGACCCGGCGCGTGGAACGTCCGCGCCGCTGACGGCAAGGGCGGCAACTGGATCAAGGGCTTTGCCGTCGCCGACGATCACGAGGACAGCGACGGCGCGAACGTCCTCGACTTCTGGCAGGCAGCCGACAAGGCGAAGCAACTTGCGCGGGGGCAGGATGCCGACGCGGGTCGTCCCTCGACCGTCGACGAAGCCCTGACCGACTATGCCGCCGACCTTTCCGTGCGCGGCGCAAACGCGGGCAACGCGACCTATCCGCGCCACCATTTGACGCCCGCGCTTTTGAGCAAGCCGGTCAGCATGCTGACGGTCAAAGAGCTTCGGAACTGGCGCAATGCGCTGCTTACCGATGGCGTTAAGGCCAGCACCATCAACCGCATGTGCAAGGCGCTGAAGGCCGCGCTCAACCTCGCTGCCTCGCACGACGACCGCATCACCAACGCCAAGGCGTGGACGACCGGGCTTGCCGCGATCCCAGAGGACGACGACACCGGAAGCAACATCGTGCTGAGCGACGATCAGCGCCGCGATGTCGTCAGCATCGCCTATGACGAGGCCATCACCGCGCCCTATGGCATCGATGCCAAGACCTTCGGCGTGTACGTCGAAGTCCATGCCGCGACCGGCGCGCGCTCCGGCCAGATCGCCCTGCTCGATGTCGGCGACCTGCACGCTGGCAAAGAACCGAAGCTGATGATGCCGAGTTCGCTGAAGGGCAAGAACCGCAAGACGCGGACCCGAAAGCCGATCCCGATCGCGCCAAGTCTGGCGAAGCGGTTGAAGGCTCTCGCAGCGGGACGCGATGCCAACGAGCCGCTGCTGCTGATGAATTCGAACGGCGACCGCTGGAGTTCGGCGGATCATCGCCTGCTGTTCGCCGCTGCCGCTCAGGCCGCACGCCTGCCGGACGGTGCAACGATCTATTGCTTGCGGCATACCGCGATCACGCGCGCGCTGCTCGCTGGCGTCCCGGTCAGGCTGGTCGCGTCGAGCTTCGACACATCGGTCGCCATGATCGAGAAGACCTACTCGAAGCACATCGCCCATCACGGCGACGAGCAGATGCGCCGGGCGGTGTTCGACATCGACGCGCCTGTGGCTGGCAACGTCGTTCCGATGCTACGATGAGCGAGGATGCGCAGGGCGGCGGCGTAAGTCGTCCCCGACCGCCAGCGAGGGTTGTGCTAGAGACGAGGGACCGAACGACCCGACTTTCCGGTTCCCGAATTTAAGAAGCGCCTGTTAGCATGCCGTAAAACCGGCTGAGCGACGGCGTCCGTCGAACGCAACTCGAAGTTGATGCTTAACAAGAACTGCTTTATCTCTTTTCCGTTGCTGCGTTGCTGGGGAAAAGTGGGTACTTGAGAGGTCGCCCAGAGAGTGGAGCGACACCATGGCTACCCGCAACAACGTCACTCCCGGCGCGTTCCTGTTCTCGACAACAGCGGTCGCGCCGACAAACGCCAGCGTGACGGCATTCTGCGATCAATGCTGGCGTGATCTGGATGTTGTCGAACGCGAGGCAGCAAGGGCGCTTCGATCCATCATCGCGAACGGCAAATGGCTGGACCCGCGATGAAGCCGGTCACGAACGCCGAACCCGCCGATTATCGAGGCAAGCGCTACGATCACACTCTGCGGATGATCAGAGCGCGCGACATCCTGCTGGAGATGGCCGCAGGGTACTTTCCTTCCGACAGTAATCGCGAGACTGCGAGGAAGCTTCTCGACGCGCTCAAGGTGTACCGCAATGGTCGATGGGACAGAGACCGCGCTGCGCCTTGCCCGCCACAATATGCAGGCTACAGGTTACTGTTTTGGGCGCTACTTACGCTGCACGATCACATTCCGTGCGACCGGATGGTCAGAGCGGCGGCGGCTCGCGCGCGCCAGTGATCTTTCGATTATTCGTTGCCCACGCGCTGTGTTTCGCTTCGGTCATCGACATCGATGGAGGTGACCCCATGGCGAAACAGCAGGACAAGGATTGGCGGCAAAGCGTGATCGAGATGTCGCCGCGAATGGAGGCGACCACAGAACAAGCAACAGGCGGCTTCACACCGGCAACAGCGGCGGACTTTGGGCCGGTCACCTTTCACGGCGACCGAACGCCGTACGATCCGGCAGTGCTGCTCGATGGTCGTCCGCTGGACAAATGGACATGGATCGACCAGCGCCACGCCGATTTGTTTTCGCAGATACCAACCTTTGAACAGGAGCAAGAGGTACGGCTCGAAACACTCGGCTACAAAAATCGCATCGGTGATCTGACCCGGCATCAGAGCGAAGGCGGCTTCGGCTTGCCGCAGGATGCGCCGCAGGTCCGCGCCGAACGCAAGAAACTGGAGCGCGCCGAAAAAGAACTCGCGCGAGTGACCGAGTTGAAGGAAACCCGCACGGTCAGATCGACTGCTACCGGACAACTGCGTCAATCCGTCAACGATTGGGTTTTGCGCGGAATTCCCACCGATTGTGTGCTCGACGTGGTTTCGGATGCACCGGTTGCCGAGTTGCTGAAGAAAAACGAAACTCTAAGCGACGGAGTCGAGCGGTACAGATTGCGGCAGAGGGAGTGTGATGCCGATGCTCACAGGGTGCGCTCGCAGCAGTGGCCGGTTTCGGTGGGCGAAGCCGATGCGGTCGATCTGATCGCGAGACGTGGGGACGCTGGCAGGCCCAACCTCGAAAACGCAATCGAACATGGGCAACCGATCAGCTTTGCGACGACACGGTTGTCGGGGTTGGTTCACAATGTCGATGCGCGCGGAGCCATCGCATTCATCGAGAGCGAAGACGCTATCGGGTTGATTTGTTGGTTGTTCGGCCCGGAGCTTTTGAAAAAAATCAGCGGCGGTTTCCGTGAGATTGCGGACGGCGATGCCCTCGACGAGCGGCAGCGCGCGGAAATGCTTGCGACCATCAGCGCAGACAGGCTGGCTGCGGAGAGAGCCGAGTGCAGCTTGATTTGGGCCGCTGCCGAGCGCGGCGAAATTCTTGATTTCAGGGCCGACACGACGCCGATGTGCGCGATCGGGGTGGCTCTTCGCACCGTACCGCGTGCAGAGCCATCAGGCACCAGCTACGGCCACGCGTGGGACCTCGCTGGAGGGCGACAGCGATGACACCGATCGTGCAGCCGGGGCGCCGCCTGCCAGCCCGGCAATCTAACGTGTCAGAGCGGCCACCTCGCTGGCGCAGGGTGTGCCGCCCGACTATGAAGGTCCGCCTATGCAAATGACCTCATCACGGCTTCGAATACCATAGGCCAACCGCATCGCGCCGCTAGTACGGACGGTACCCGCCGCAAACGTAGTTGCCGTAGGCGTCGTAGCAGTTGCCGCGGTAGGCCCCAGCCGCGGCTGCTCCGACCGCAGCGGCGCCCACCGCTGCCGCACCGACACCGTAGCCGCGATAGCCGTAGCCGCGATAGGCCCCACCACGATAGCCGTAGCGCCCGCCGCGCACTGCGACAGCGCCGCCCCGAGCCCCTCGAACTGCTACAGCGCCGCCGCGGTAGCCTCCGCCACCGGCCCGATAGCCGCCCCCTCCGCGACCGCGAGCATCGGCGTCGTCGGGCGTGAAGGTGACTAGCAGCATGGCCGCAGCTGCCGAAGCGATGAGAATTCGACGCAACATCAGCGTACTCCTTCGGGAGAGAGATGACGCCGCAGGCACCTGCGCATCGCGCCGGACCGCGGGTCTGTCCGAAGCCTCGCGCGCGGGAGCTTCACGCCCTTGACTTGGATCAAACAAACCTCGCGTTCATCTACGTGAACGGGATTGTTCCGTCACTCGCTCCATCGCGGGCAGCGGTCACCAGTCATAAGCCGTTGCGCGTGAAGCGGCAGATTGCGCGCGCCGTCCCGGCGCACCATCAGCCCGTAACCATCGTACTTGATTTCGTGGCCCACAGCGGGCCGCGCCACCTTCGACGGCAGGCACGGTTCGACGAAGCCGGAGGGACGCCGCCGCTGGATCATGGGTGGGAGGATAGAGCGGGAGCCGGGCCGCGCCCATCCCCGCCTGATTTGCTGTGGTTACCTCTGTGGATAGCCCGCAATAGCCGTCCCGGCCTCCCCATCACTACCCTGCATTGTGCCATCGTTGGGGCACCTGATTTGCAACCGAGAGAGAGACCAATAAATGCCTGAACAACCCATTGATCCGAAGCGCCTGAAGACCGTGCGCGACAACGTCATTCGCTACGTCTACGAACACGGCGCGGGTCAGTACGCATGGGGAGTGAAGAGAGACCAAGTTAAATCGGCGCTTGGGATCACCGAGCATGATCTGCGGCAGGCTTATATGGTGATGCGTGAGCAGGGCTTCACGCCGGACTATGGGCCGATCGACGTCATTGGATTGAACCAGCGAGGGCAGGAAGAGGCTGTGCGCCTTGGGACGGCAACCGCCATGCACGAACCGGCGACGCCCTCACAGATAATCATCGACGCTCACTACTGCGTGTTCTGCACCGAGGACATTGAGAGCGCAAAGGCGTTTCGAGACCGGTTCGCTACCGGGGAAAGCACCTACCAAGTAGAGGTTGAAGACACCGTAAACACGCACGCTGGCAACTACGACGCGTTGACCGACGCCCATCAAGGTGCCTTCGTCGATACGAGCGTAGCTACCGCGAAGTCATACTGGACCGGCGCGCCGACGGGCATCAGGGAAATTCTTGTGGGCGGCACCGTCAAGGTCTCCATCAAAATCGAATAGGTTGCGTCATCCTGTTGCCCACGCGCGCCGCTTTGCGCTGACACTCAGGTTTTCCTGAGGATGAGTGTTCCCGACATCGGGAAGATCACCGCCCGTCGTCGTGCCACGGCATCGTCGGCATTGACTGCACCCGCCGCTGCATGACGCGCGGTCGTCGTGGGCATCGGTGATTTCACCGGAGACGCGCCCTAATATTGGCGAAACCTCTAGAACTGTTCTAGCCTCTCCTACACACGGCATGTAGGTGAGGAATATGTCCTTTACCCGATGGCCGCTGCGGTTGATTGGCTAGACGCCTACCGCGCTGGCGATATTGAAGCTGTCCTTGGCATGTATGCCGATGATGCAGTGATCTACTGTGAATGCGGGGGTACGAAAACCCTGACTGGCCGAGCAGCGCTTCGCGCCTATTGGGTTGATCGCCTCAAGAGTTCGCCAGCATTCGAGCTGGATGACCTCCAGCTAAGCCGAAACGAACCCGTGATTTCGTATTTCACGAGCAGCGGCCTCGTCAAAGCGGTTCTTGTGTTTAACGCTGCCGGACAAATTAGGGCGCTTAGCTGCGGACCCGTTAAGTGAGGCGGCCCCTTATAGAGAATGGCCCCAGCAACTTGGGGCCTTGTGTAGGGGGTCAGGCAATTGCTGGGGCCATCTACCCGCCCGCTTGGAGCGGACGGCCCAGATGGTCAGATGAAGAAAGCAAATGCAGTCAGGGCGACCGTGCAAATTCCCAGCGCGACAGGACCAGCACGGAAAGTGCGATTGAGATGCAACCGGCGCTGGCCAGCAGCACCGGCCGGTCAGTGTTTCGCGTTGATACAGATCAATTGTCAGCCGCTCATTGGGCGCAAAGTGCACAGGCGCAACGTGCGCCTTTTTGAGGTGATGAGCCGCCAAACGAGACGGTGATGAGGATATTATGACCCATGTTCTAATCGTCATGAGCTGGCTCGGGGCTGTCAATGGCGCCGCGATATCGACACAGGAATTTACGAGCGCAGAGCGTTGCGAAGCAGCCCGGCAGGCAGTGATCGACTACGCCAAGGCCCGTGGCCTTGACGAGACGCTTAGGCCCATCTGCATGCAAAAGTGACACTGGATAGATAGGTTGGCCGATGTCTGCCATGGGTCAAAAGGCGAAATTCCGGGCCGACCAGCGCACGTCTGCTTTGGCCCCAAAAACGGACACCCCCTTCGTTGATGGTTTGCACCGTGTTGCGTGGTGACGTGATGCGCGACGGCTGTGTCTTGGATCGTGACGCCCTCCTGCTATCGTCTCCGGGCTCGCACGAGCATGGTCACGACCACTGCTGCCACAACAAAAAGAACGACGATGGCGAGTGCTTCAAACGACCCCATAGCGGCGATCCTCCGTCAGGCCAGCCATCTTCCCTAACGTTAACTCATCAGAAGGACGGTCCCGTGCGGCAAATCGCATCGGAGGCCACTACTGCGCGCTTCAGTCTCCATGGACCCGCCACTAAATTTTGGGTCCTTCTGTGAGCGTAGGTAACCGCCGGGAACGCGCCATCGGGCTTATCGAGGATATTAGGTACCAGAAAATCCGTGGTTACAGTTACAGGGGCGAATGTCTATCGACCACCAAGCCAATACCGGATCACACGACCGCCAAGCCAAATGATGACGCCCCACGCACTGATCAACAATCCTAAGGGATCGTAGTTCGGCCGAGCGAAGAAGAGCCAGACGACGATCCCACCAGCGATCACGATCACGGCGATCCATGAGGCAATCCAGTACAACAGGTTTCCAAGACGCGATGCCATCAGCGGATACCTTGGGTCGCTCCAGATTTTTTCCGGGAAGGACCTCAGAATGGAGCTGCTCGACGTGCCGATGACGTACCCCCAAACTAAGTTACTGTGAAGGCCGCGAGATAATGCCGGGACCGCGCTACCGGACTTACTGAGGATATCTGGTGCGAGAAAATCCGTGGTTGCGCATCACAGCCCGGTCCCGCGATCGGCGTCGTCCGGCCCGAAGGGCAATGCCCTCAGCAGCGCGGCGATGTCGCGATCCGAGATTGCGAAGCGCGCCGGATCGACCGGAGCCGCGAGCGGCGCGGTCCTGACACGCCGCCGAAGCCAACGGCGAAGCTCGGTCCCGCCGAGCCGCAATGCCGCCCGCAGGAACATCTCGGCAAACCGCTGGCGCTGGAGATCATCCAGCCTCGACCAGCTTTCCAGAGTTATCGCAGCCAGATCGATGCGCCGCATTCGCGTTCCCTTTCGAACGGATCGGCCAAACGAAACACGAAAAACGAAAACTGCAAATATGCTGAAAGCGTGCCGTCGCGCGGACCCCCCGGTTTATGACATGCCCCAAGGGACCCAAAAATCAAGCAGGGTGGTGGCGCGGCTGTTGGCCTGATCGTTGACGACCGGCGGCTCTGGTGAAAGGGCGGATGAGCCAGCCGCTTGGTTCTTTCATTGGTCTGCCAGCGCCTTGTAGGCCAGTTCGCACTTAGGGCATACAAGCGTGCACAAATCGGGACCAGCAAAGCTGCGCTCGACGCCGACCAGCATCATGCGAATGTCGCACTTGGGGCATCGAGATCGCTCGATCATGCGAGGGGAATGACATTCCGGCATGTGATGCGCTCCCCATGGGGCAGGCGGGAGCGCAACACTCTCAGTCACCGATAACAGCCGAAGGCAGGGCGGTGATGATGATAATCCCACACCCGCAATACGCCCGGAAGCCGACGAAAAAGTGCGATCTCGGACACACTTGCCGCGCCCATGGCTTTTTTTGCAGTGTCACGCGGGCTGATCTCTACGGGCGGCAAGCCATCGACATACATAGCGAAATAAACTCGCCATCGCTTACATCGAGAAGCCTATTCACTGTTCTAGGCACATAAATTTCAATAGGTCGCAATTCGTTCTTGATCCAAATCAACGAGCGGAACGGCAACGGCTCCAGCGTTCACAGCATGAAATGGGACGCAATAACGATAGCCGGTTGCGCCACAATCGCACTTTCCGTGCTGGTCCTAATTTGATGTAGTCGGGCGCTCCCTGCAAGAGAGGAAAAGTGAACAATTTTGCTCAGACGAGAGCCGAGCCGTGTGCTGATTTAGCAAGCACCAGAGGCTTGCTCTATGCCAGAGATTTTCTTTTACATCGGCATTGTCGTGCTGGGAATTTGCCCGCTCGCCCTTGCTGCATTTGTTTTGTTCATGTGACTACCTAGCCCGCCCGCACCAAACGGGCTGGTAGATGGCCCCAGCAACCGCCTGCCCCTACACAGGCCCCCAAGGTTGCTGGGGCCATTCTCTATAAGGGGCCGCCTCACTTAACGGGTCCGCAGCTAAGCGCCCTAATTTGTCCGGCAGCGTTAAACACAAGAACCGCTTTGACGAGGCCGCTGCTCGTGAAATACGAAATCACGGGTTCGTTTCGGCTTAGCTGGAGGTCATCCAGCTCGAATGCTGGCGAACTCTTGAGGCGATCAACCCAATAGGCGCGAAGCGCTGCTCGGCCAGTCAGGGTTTTCGTACCCCCGCATTCACAGTAGATCACTGCATCATCGGCATACATGCCAAGGACAGCTTCAATATCGCCAGCGCGGTAGGCGTCTAGCCAATCAACCGCAGCGGCCATCGGGTCAAAGGACATATTTCCTCACCTACATGCCGTGTCGTAGGTGACGGTTAGAACGTTTCTGGGGGGCGCCGATACTGGGAAAAACACTGCCCGCGCGCCCCCGAAGTGAACGTCTCAATCCGTTCTCGGGACTACTTCTTCTCGTCCTTCGGGGCCTGCCTAAACCGCGCCACCATCGTCAGCCGCGCGAGACAGGCCCTCCCTTGATCTAGGTCAACGTCAGCGATCCTTTGGCACTCAGGCTGTGTTCAAACAGCACGAGAGGGAGGTCCGCCATGCATCCGCGTCTTTCGATCAAGTCAGCGACTGTTGCCGGGATTGCTGCTAGCGCCCTGTTGGGGCTTGCAGGCGTCACCCTCAATCCAGCGCCAGCCAAGGCGGTCGTGTACTGCCAGTACACCGAGTATCCGGCTGGCTGCGTTGCCCGGGCAGGCGTCGTGCTGAGGCCTCGTCCGGTGGCGCGCGCTGCGGTCCGTCATAACGCCGGTGGCAACATGAATGGTGGCGTCAATCGCGTTGGGGCGCGGCGGTAAGAGCTTGTTCGCGGTCACGAGCGAAGGAGAAGCCGTCACCGCTTCGTCCCGGTGATGGCTTTTTATCGTCCCGGCGCGGAGGACAGGCGACCGATACTGGGTGGCGGCATCGCGGTATGAAGCACACGTGGTATGTCACTTTTGAAGTTCCGACAGATGGCACGCTGTCAAGGCGGCGACATCCGCGCTTAACCAAGACGTTCGCAACAGAGGCAGAGGCTAAGGATTTTGCGCGAGCCAAATTCAACGACGGATTGATCGTTACTGCGGGGACCCTCCTCCCGCACCTGCCAAGAGTATCAATCCCATCGGTGGAAATTCCAGCGTGGCTTGAACCGCGCGGCCAAGTTGATCCAGATCAATAACTAGGCTCTCGACCTTAAGTGACATGCTCCGACAGGGCAGCAAACCGGGAGCCTGAAAATGAATGAACGTTCGGAGCCGAAACAAGTTTGTCGTCGCAGCGCACTCGCTTTCCTTGGACACGCGGCTGCATTTGGGCTTGTCGCTTCTTCTGCGGTGCTGACCGTCTCGCAGGCTGAAGCCCAAACCACCACGACGCCCACCGCGCCAACGACACCGCCCACGGATGCCGCGAGGTCTGGCACGGAGCGGCGACAGGAACGGCGAAGCGGGCGAGCGGAACGACGACAAGAACGACGCACGGGACGCGCAGAGCGGCGTCAGGAGCGGCGCACAGGACGCGCCGAGCGACGAGACACCCGCGACGGCACCATAACCACCGAGCAAAAAAAGTAATCGGTCCAACTACGGCAACCGCGCCGCCTCAGTGCGGACCGCAGGAAGGCCATACAGACCCCCGCCAGCGCCGGGCTATAGGACCACCGGCCAAGCCTCGTCAGCTCACCACGGGCCACGCTGTGAGCCTGCGGCGGGCCTTAAAATCTCGCCGGGACACTGACAGGACACGATCAAAGCCTCAAATTTACAATGCATTGATATCGTGGCAGTTTTTCCGCTAAGACTTGCCAAATCTGTTGCCCTGAAAGGGGGAAGGTCGGGATGGGGGTCAGCCGCAGGCGACGCTGCAAGCGGAGAAAGCAGATCCCCACCCGCTTTGCTCTGGCGAGCAAAGCGACCTCCCCTTTTCAAGGGGAGGTTTGGAGCAGCATAGCCGCCTCAGCCGTTCCGGAACGCGTAGGCGTAGCCGTTGAGCGCCGGTGCGCCGCCGAGATGGGCGTAGAGCACCTTCGATCCGGCCGGGAAGAAGCCCTTCTGCACCAGATCGATCATGCCCTGCATCGATTTCCCCTCATAGACGGGGTCGGTGATCATGCCTTCGAGCCGCGCGCTGAGGCGGATCGCCTCCTTCGTCTCTTCCGACGGCACGCCATAGGCGGGATAGGCGTAATCCTCGATCAGCACGACATCGTCCTCGACGATATCGCGGCCGAGCTCGATAAGCTTCGCGGTGTTCTGCGCGATCGACAGCACCTGCGCCTTGGTCTGCGCGGGCGTGAACGAACCGTCGATGCCGATCACGTTGCGCGCGCGCCCATCGGCGGCGAAGCCGACCAGCATGCCGGCATGGGTCGAGCCGGTCACCGTGCAGACGACGATGTAATCGAACTTGACGCCGAGCTGGCGCTCCTGCGCACGCACCTCTTCAGCAAAGCCGACATAACCGAGCCCGCCATATTTGTGCACGGAAGCGCCGGCCGGAATGGCGTAGGGCTTGCCGCCCGCGGCCTTCACCTCCTCGAGCGCCTGCTCCCAGCTCTTGCGGATGCCGATGTCGAAACCTTCGTCGACCAGGCGCACATCGGCGCCCATCACGCGCGAGAGCAGGATGTTGCCGACACGGTCGTAAACCGCGTCCTCGTGCGGCACCCAGCTTTCTTGCACCAGCCGGCACTTCATGCCGATCTTGGCCGCGACGGCGGCAACCATGCGGGTGTGGTTGGACTGCACGCCGCCGATCGAGACAAGCGTGTCGGCGTTGGAGGCGATCGCGTCGGGGATGATGTATTCGAGCTTGCGCAGCTTGTTGCCGCCGAAGGCGAGCCCGGAATTGCAATCCTCGCGCTTGCCATAGAGCTCGACCTTGCCGCCGAGATGCTTTGACAGCCGATCGAGCTTCTCGATGGCGGTCGGTCCGAAGGTGAGCGGATAGCGCGCGAACTTCTCCAGCATACTGGCATCCTCTTTGGTGGTCTGGAACGGCGGCGACACCTATCACCCCAGGCGCGAAAGGTGTTCTCTAACTCAGCCCTCGCAGCTACTGATGATTGCTGATTCTGGCGCAGATGCTATGTTTTCTTTCATAACCAGCCCAACAGTGAGAGATTCTTCCATGTCCGCCCGGCTCGATCGCATTGACCTCAAGATGTTGAGATTGCTGCAGAAGAACGGCCGGCTCAGCAATGCCGATCTGGCCGATCAGGTCGGCGTCAGCCCCGCCACCTGCCATCGCCGGACGCAAGCGCTGTTCGACGAGGGCTATGTCAGCGGCGTCCGCGCCATGGTGGCGCCGCGCAAGCTCGGCAAGGGCACGCTGGTGATGGTCGGCGTCGTGCTCGACCGCTCGACGCCGGAGAGCTTTGCGAGCTTCGAGCAGGCGGTGGCGAAGCTCAAATGCGTGCTCGACTGCCACCTCGTCGCCGGCGATTTCGACTACTTCCTCAAGATCCGCGCCGGCGACGTCGACGACTTCAAGCGCATCCATGGCGACCAGCTGATCGCACTGCCCGGCGTACGGCAGACCCGTACCTTCTTCGTGATGAAGGAGGTGGTGGACAATGCGGCGCTGGAGTTTTGAGCCGCTAAAGCGCGATGAGATTGGGTTGAATCGTCATCGCGCTTTAGCTCGTTGTTTGAGCATGATCTCCGCGCAAATGCGTTCCGCGTTTGTCGCGAGGGAAAACCACTTCGCACTTTTCCGGATCATGCTTTAGCTCCGCTCGGCAACTTACTTCGATGCCTTGGCGATCTTGTGCCCGAGATGGCCGGTCTGATGATCTCTGCGGAGTTGGCTCAGCGACGTCTCATTCAGTGCGGCCAGGACATCGCTCAGCTTCTCGGTTTCGGGATAACCCGCCGCGAAACCCGGCCCGTAAACCTTGCGCAGGGTGCGCAGCAGCGTGTCGCCGTGCTTGCCGCTGATTTCGCCGTCCTTGTTGGGATGCCGATTGTCGAGACCTGGCTTGCTCATGCTGCTCTCCCTTGCGCTTTTTGCTGGCAGCATCTGCCTGCGGAGACCAAATGGCAATTGAGGCCGCAAAAACGACCGGGGAACCCCTTCCAACGCCCTCATACAGCCTTCGTCGAAGGCGAGTATTCGGTGGCTATTTGCGGCGTATTCGGTCAATGTGACTTACGTGCTCCTGCGGACTCCGGAGAGGCCTGACGCGGCAATCGTAGCAGCAAGTTGCGTCGATACGGGAAGCCACAGCTCCATTGCGTCACAGCCCAGTCCTGCGTTAGAGCGTTTTCGAGCGAAGTGGACACCGGTTCGCGTGAAGAAAACGCGTCAAAACAAAAAGCTGGAGCTTCGGTTCTGATTTGATCAGAGCCGAAAATGCTCTAGAGCACCCCCTACACTGCAGAGGTGGACAGATGTCATATGCCTACAAGCTGAATGAAGACGTTCACCACCGGGCCCAGGGGCCGCAAGGTCGTGCCGAGGCCGATCAGCCGGCGGTCTACACCATCGTTCAACGCATGCCGATTGAAGCAGACGGGCGGCTTCGATACCGCATCAGGAGCAAAGCAGGCAACATCGAGCGCGTGGTGACGGAAGAGCAGCTGTCGTACTCTCAATAGGCAATGCGCAGCCGTCGAAAATCGGCGCAGGTCGACGGCTTCAAGCGCCTCCATGGCAACCGGTTGAGCGCGCCGTCCGGCGTGCGGCAGACCCGCTCCTTCTTCGTTATGAAGGAGGTGGTGGACCATGCGGCACCGGAGTTTTGAGCCTGACTGATCAATGCCGCAGAGTGGCGGTGAGCTCGGTCGGCCGGGCGGCCCGGGGGGGAGTAATCCTCTCATTCGACTTGATGGGCAGCGCAAATCGGCGCAGTCTCACCCGGAATCCCCTCAGGCTGCAGGGGCGCGCGCGGACGCGCGGGGACATCCGCGGATGACGATCATGAACGTCACGGCGATCAGACTGGTGATACCGTTGCTGGCACTTGCCGCCGGCGGCACGGCGGCGCTCGTCTACGGCATCCACCAAACCCAGCAAATCCTCGGCGTGAGCACGCCTTTGATGGCGACGGCGCCATCCGCGCCGGCGGTTCCCGCGCAAGACGAGGACAAGACGCCGCTGGCAAAGGCGCAAACCGAGACCGCGGCGCTCGCCAACGCGCTGGCAGGGCCGCCGCCAGCACCGGGCGGCGATGCGGTGCCGGAGTTCGACGTTGTCAGCATCGAGCCGACCGGCGAGACCGTTGTCGCCGGCAGGGCAGCGCCGGGCGCGACGGTGGAATTGCTGCGCAATGGCGAGGTGCACGATCGCATCGTGGCTGATGCATCCGGCCAGTTCGTCATGGTGCCGCGCCCGCTTCCGCCGGGAAACTATGACCTGACCCTGCGCATCACGCGTGACGGCAAGCAGGTGACTTCCAAGCAGAGCGTGGCCGTGGCGCTCGAGGCTGCGGCAAGGGAGCGGCCGATGGTGGCGCTGATGGCGCCGGACAAACCGATCCGGGTGCTGTCGCAACCTGCGGCCGCGGCGCCTGCGGCCGGAAAGGTGGCTGTCGAGGCCGTCGAGACCGAGCCGGGCGGCAAGCTCCATGTCAGCGGTCGGGCAGCTCCCGGCGCGACCGTCAGGCTCTATCTCAACGACAGCTTGATCACATCCGCCACGGCCGACGAGGCGGGGCACCTCTCGGTCACCATCAACAAGGGCGTAGCGGCCGGCGATTATCGGGTCCGGCTTGACGACGTCGATCCCGGCTCCGGCAAGGTCCGCGCGCGCGCCGAGGTGCCGTTCAACGTTCCCGATGCGACGTCGACCGCGTCGATCCCGGCGCCTGCAGCGTCGTCCGGCCGCGCGGATGTGGCCACACCGCAGCTCGCGGCGGCGACAACCACCGCGGCAGTGAGCTCGCCCTCCGCCGTGATCGTGCCGAAGATCACGACAACGACCGTGGCCCGCGGTGACAGTCTGTGGCGGATCAGCCAGCGCGCACTCGGCGCCGGACAGCGCTACGCGGTGATCTATCGGGCCAACCAGCAGCAGATCCGCAATCCGAACTTGATCTATCCCGGCCAGGTTTTCGTCCTGCCGGCGCGGTGAGATCGGCATTCCGCCGGCGGTCATTTGCCCGGAGATTTCAGGAAGGCCACGATCCCGGCGCGATCCTCCGCCGAACGCACGCCGGTATACGGCTTCATGCCGTTGCCCGACACCACGGCTTCCGAATCCTCGATGAAGCGCAACAGCGTGCGCTCATCCCAGACGATGTCGGATGATTTCATCGCCTCCGAGTAGGGAAAATTCGCCACCGATCCGGCCTTGCGGCCGATGATGTTGTGCAGGTTCGGGCCGGCGCGGTTATCGCCGTCCTTCACCGTGTGGCAGGTGCGGCAGGAATTGTTGAACGCCTGCTCGCCGGACACGCCCGCATCCTGGCCATGGGACCGCCGCAGCGGCAGGAACGCCAGTGCGCAAAGCAGGACGATGAAAAATCTGGGCCGCATCGATCACTCCGTCGGCAATTGCGCAAGCTCGCAACACCGCGTCGCTTGTGCCATGCCGTCAACGCAGAGGCCGCATGAAAGGTCCTCGCGCGCCAAGCCCCTGCATCTGGCGCACGCCCAGCCGCCACACTAGATGTGCTGCCATGCAGCACCCCGCTCTCCAGAATTTCATTGCCAGCCATCAACGCCTGTTTGTCCTGACCGGAGCCGGCTGCAGCACCAATTCCGGGATTCCCGACTATCGCGACAGCGACGGCAACTGGAAGCGGACGCGGCCGGTCACCATCCAGGCATTTTTGGGCGAGGCGGCGACGCGGCAGCGCTATTGGGCGCGCAGCATGGTCGGCTGGCGGCGGTTCGGCCGCGCGATACCGAATGGTGCGCATCGCGCGCTGGCCAAGCTCGAGCAACAGGGCCGCTGCGAGCAGCTCGTGACCCAGAATGTCGATCGTTTGCACCAGGCCGCGGGCAGCCAGCGCGTGATCGACCTGCACGGCCGGCTCGATGTGGTCCGCTGCCTCGGCTGCTCTGCGACGATGCCGCGCGAACAATTTCAGGGCGAACTGGCGCGGCTGAACCCGGCCTGGCTCGCGCTCGATGCCACCGATGCACCCGACGGTGACGCCGACCTAGAACAGGATTTTTCATCGTTCGTGGTGCCGGCCTGCGAGGCCTGCGGCGGCGTGCTGAAGCCTGATGTGGTGTTCTTTGGCGAGAACGTGCCGGGCGACACGGTCGCTTCGGCGCAGACGCATCTCGAACAGGCCGACGCGCTGCTGATCGTTGGCTCCTCGCTGATGGTCTATTCCGGCTTCCGCTTCGTGCGGATGGCCGAGCAACGCGGGTTGCCGATTGCCGCCGTCAATCTCGGGCGCACCCGCGCCGACGACCTGCTCACGCTCAAGGTCGAGGACCAGTGCGAGACCGCGCTGTCGTTCCTGCTGTAGATCAGCGCTCGCTCGCCGGCGCTCTACGCCCGATGGCGCTGCGATTTGGCCATCGGCATGTTGGCGTTCCAATGCGTCCAGCTCACGCTGGCGAGGCTGCGCTGGTCCGTCGCCAGCGGGCGACGGGTGCGGCGCTCATACTCGGCGATGCAGCGGCCTGACTCGCCGATCTTGCGCTGCAATTCGTCGATCGTCATCTGCGTGGCGCGGCCGCAATTGGCCTTGCCGAGCTGATCGGCCTCGATCGCCTTCAACGCCGCGCGGAGCTTTTTGAGCTGCGCGCGCTGCCAGGCAATATGGCTGTCGCTGTCTGCCGTCATGAGGCCGCCACCATCTTTGATCGTTGCACGCCGTTGGGAACCTCGATGTCGACCTCGAGCATCGAGACGAACTTGCCGCGATCCATCCGGATCACGATCTTGTCGGGATCGAGATCGACATGTTTGGACACCACGCTCAGGATTTCCGAGCGGAGGGTCTCCAGAAGATCGGGCGCACCGCTCCGGCCACGCTCATGCGCGAGCAGGATTTGCAGCCGCTCCCGTGCCACGGGGGCGGACCCTGCACGGCCGCCAAAGAGCCGCATCAGGTTCATCACGCAGCCCTCCGTCGCAGCAGCCGGTCCATGAGCCCCTTTCGCTCGACCGGCACCTTCATTTCGATCTGCTCGCCCATCAGGCGCCGCACCGCGTCGCTATATGCGCGCGCCGGCGCGCTGCCGGCATTGTTCAGCGTCACCGGACAGCCGACATTGGAGGCGCGCAGCACGTCCTGGCTTTCCGGGACAATGCCGAGCAAGGGGGTCGCAAGGATTTCCAGGATATCGTCGATCGACAGCATCTCGCCGCGCGCGGCACGGCCGGCATCGTAGCGGGTGACCAGCAGATGCTTCTCGACCCGCTCGCCGCGTTCGGCGCGGGCCGTCTTGGAATCCAGCATGCCGATGATGCGGTCGGAGTCGCGCACCGACGACACTTCGGGATTGGTGACGATGATGGCCTCGTCGGCGTAGCGCATCGCGAGCGTCGCGCCACGTTCGATGCCGGCCGGGCTGTCGCACAGGATCCAGTCGAACTTGGTCTTGAGGTCGGCGATGACGCGCTTGACGCCCTCTTCCGTCAGGGCGTCCTTGTCGCGGGTCTGCGACGCCGGCAACAGCCAGAGGTTCTCCAGCCGCTTGTCGCGGATCAGGGCCTGCGGCAGTTTCGCAACCCCTTGCACCACGTTGATGAGGTCGAATACGACCCGGCGCTCCGCGCCCATCACCAAATCGAGGTTACGCAGGCCGACGTCGAAGTCGATGACGACGACGTTCTGGCCCATTTGCGCGAGCGCCGCGCCAAGCGCGGCGGTGGAGGTCGTCTTGCCGACTCCTCCCTTCCCAGACGTCACGACCAAAACCTTGGCCATTTCTCTCTCTCCTTGTGGTCGGTCAGTTCAAAGCGGTGATGCGCAGCATTTCGCCCTCGAGCCACGCCTGGGCGGGCCGGTTGCGCAAGCTGTCAGAGATTTCTTCCGCGGTCTGGTAATAGCCGTCGATGGCGAGCAGCTCGGCCTCTATCCTCTGGCAGAAGATTCGAGCCGCCGAATTTCCGTTGATTCCCGCCATCGCGCGGCCGCGCAGCGTGCCGTAGACATGGATCGAGCCGCCGGCGACAACCTCGGCGCCGGAACCGACCGAACCGAGCACGGTGACGTCGCCCTCGGCAAACACGATCGACTGGCCGGAGCGGACCGGGCTCTCCAGCAGCAGCGACGGCAATTTGCTCTTGTCCTTGTCCTTGTTTTTTTCCTGCACCTGCGGCGTCTTCGGTTCGACATGGGTGATCGCGCAGGCCCGGCCGCCGGTCAGAAGCGGCGGCATGTTGGCGGCGAGCTTTGATTCGTCGACACCCTCGATGCCGAGGATGCGGATGTTGCGTTCCCCCAGGCTGCCGACCAGATGCGCGATCGCGGCCTGGCTGAGATCGACGGCCGACAGATCGAGCACGATGGGCTTGCCGGTGAAGAAGCCCGGCGATTTCGCCAGTGTCGCATCAATCTCGGCAAGCCAGGACACGACCGGCACGACGGGCGAGAAAACGAACGCAACATAGGAACGGCCGCGCATGCGGACCTGCTGACGTGCGACCTGTTGAGTTGCGTCCATCGACCCTGACTCGGCTGTCTTTTCGAATGGTTAACAATCGGCCCGCATGGTTAATCAATGGTTAACGAAGCTGGGTGTTTTCACGGATTTGGTTGGGAGGGGCTGACGGGAGGAACCCCCGCGAACGGACCATGACCGGCAACGCCGCGAACGGCCAGCTCTAGCCACTCTCCTCGCAACAGCCGACGGAGGCGGCAGCTCAGTTGCGTGGCGCTATTGGTTTGCCCCGCGCGGCTGCTGCGACATTTGCCGCAGGAAGTCGGCGGTGTCCTTGGTCAGGCCATAGCCTTGCACCTGATTCGGCCTGACGGCAGTTGATGGCGCGGACACTGAAGCCGGAGGGGCCGGCGGGGATGACAGGGCCTGGCTTGCGTGCTGCTGCGGAAACAGCACCAAGACGACGACCAGCCCAACCACCGCGAGAGCGAATATGGCGATGGCCCCGATCACCATTGGATCCGCCTTACGCGGCTCGGCGGCAGCGACGGGGGCCGTTAGCGACGGATCAGGCTGGACCGCGGCTTGCACCGATTCGACGGCGGGAGCGGTAGCAGCCGCAGCGGGCTCCTTGCCCGGCATCGTGCCGGCAACGACCAGCAACACAAAATTTGCAACCCCGACCACCAGTCCGACCGGATTCATCAACGCCATGAACTGATCCGGCGGAAGCTTGTTCGTGATCGCGTAGGCCGCGACCAGGATCGGGATCACCAGCATCGTGCCGAGCATGAATGTCGGACCGATCCAGCCCGGCCACCCGATATCCTTGAACCGCCCTCCAACCACTGCCGCGAGCGCGATGATCACGACCGTATCGATCCCGCCCAACCCACCATTGCTGCCCTTGATGAGGATAAAGCCCAACGCGAGATGCGCGAGCGCCAATGGGACGGCATACAACCAGAAGGTCGGCTGGTCGGTTCGCTCGGGTAATTTCATCGCCCGCCCCAGATGTCGAGCCGGTTCGGCCACTCACGTTTGCAACCTGTAGGAGACGGGACGAAGCGGGTCAACGCGTCGCTGGATGCGAAGGGCGTTGCTGGAAATATCAAGAAACGCACACGCGACCTTCACGAGGATCGCATGGCTATTCCGCCTTGATATTGGCGGACTTGACGATCGGCCACCATTTCTCGACCTCGGCAGACTGATGGCTGCGCAGCGCCGCGGGGGTCTGCCTGTCCGGCGGCGGGATCTCCTGCCCGAGTTCGGCGAAGCGTTGCCGGACGGCAGGTTCGGCCAGCGCTGACATCACCGCCTTCGACAGCGTCGACACGATCTCGGCGGGCGCGCCCTTCGGCGCCCAGATGCCGTGCCAATAGGCGATATAGAGACCCGGCAATCCGGCTTCATCGACCGTCGGAATCTCCGGCGCCGATGCGAGGCGCGACGACTGGGTCACCGCAAACGCCTTCACGGTCCCGCTCTTCACCTGCGGCAGCGAGTTGGAGGCCTGATCGAACATGATGTCGATATGTCCGGCCATCAAATCGTTCAGCGCCGGACCGGCGCCGCGATACGGCACGAAGGAGAAATTCGTCTCCGTGAGCTGCTGGAAGAACACGCCTGCAACATGCGCGCCCGATCCCGGACCTGCGGTGCCCGATGTCGCCTTGCCGCCATTGGCCTTGAGCCAGCCGATCAACTCCTTCAGATTTTGCGCCGGCAGATCGGGCCGGCCGATCACGAGCTGCGGCCCGCTTGCGATCAGCGCAATCGGCGCGAACTCGCGCACGTCATATTGCAGCTGATAGATCGCGCCGTTGAGGCAATGCGTGCCCCAATGCCCGATCGTGATCGTGGTGCCATCAGGCGCCGCGCGCGACGCGCGCAGCCCCGCGACCGTGCCGGAGGCGCCCGTGACATTCTCGATGATGACGGGATGGCCGAGCGTGTTGCGCATGTATTCGGCGAGGATCCGCGCCAGCACATCGGTCGGCCCGCCGGCGGCGAACGGCACGATCATCGTGACCGGACGCGCAAGCGCTTCCGCGCGTGCGCCAAACGAAGCAAGCGGCAGCGTCGCCGCGCCGAGTGCGAGCTGCAGGAATGGCCGGCGAGACATGTTGGGCATGTGCGTTCCCCCTCGTGCTGTCATAGAGCCGGCATCGCCGCGCGGTCCAGCCCGAAGACGTCCCTAGAAGCTCCAGCCCTTCGACGTGCCCCAGTCCATCATGAATTGCTCGGTCTCGCGACCGGCATCGGCGAGCCATGCGGTGAAGTCGGCGATCGCGCCGACGCTTTCATTGTCGGCGAGATAGAACGAGCGGTATTCGCGCTTGCGCAAGCCGAGGTCGCCGAACGGCAGGCAGAGCTGGCCGGCGATCAATTCGTCGATCACGAGGAACAGCGGAAACAGCCCGATGCCGATGCGCTCCAGCGTCGCCTGCAGCGCGAAGAACATCTGCTCGAACCGCAAGGTCTCCTGATCCGCGCTCATCTCGGCGCCGGCCTGGGCCAGCCAGCGCGGCCAGTCGTAGGGCTCGGTCAAATAGGTGATCAGGGTATGATGCCGCAGGTCGTCGGGAGTGGCGAGCCGCCCGCGCGTCAGCAGATCGACATGGCAGACCGGCGCGATCAGCTCGGTCATGAAGTGCTGCGACATCCAGCCGACCGGCTCGCCGACATTGCCGCGGATCGCGACGTCGAACGAGCGGTCGTTGACGTTGAGCGGCCCGATCGAGGTCAATAACCGTAGCTCGACATCGGCGCGCATGCGCTGGAACGAGGAGATGCGGCGGATCAGCCAGCGCATCGCAAACGTCGGCGGCGCGCTGACGCGCAGCACCGACGGCAAGCCGTACTGCTTCATGTCCATCGAGGCGAGCGCAAGCCGATCGAGGATCGCCGTGACCTCGCGATAGTAAATCTGCCCGGCTGCGGTCAGCGTCAGTTGCGAGGGCGCGCGGCGGAACAGCTTGACGCCGAACCACTCCTCGAGAAGCGCGACCTGGCGGCTGACGGCGCCGTGGGTGACGAGCAGCTCTTCGGCGGCCTTGGTGAAGCTGACATGCCGCGCCGCCGCCTCGAATGTTCGCACCGCATTGAGCGGTGGCAACTTTCTCATGATCGTGTCGCGTCTCCGGAAGGCTCAGGACGATAGCGCGGTGGCGTCCGGATTGTCGAGGGCGCGGACGAACTGAGCGCGGTCGAGGTCGCCTTCCCAGCGCGACACCACCACGGTCGCGACCGCCGTGCCGATGAAGTTGGTCAGCGCCCGCGCTTCGGACATGAAGCGGTCGATGCCGAGCAACAGCGCGATGCTCGCCACCGGAACATGGCCGATCGAGCCCAGCGTCGCCGCAAGCACGATGAAGCCGCTGCCCGGCACGGCGGCTGCGCCCTTCGACGTCAAAAGACAGACCACGACGAGACCGATCTGTTGGACCAGCGACATCGGCGTATCGGTGGCCTGGGCGAGAAACACGCTGGCCATGGTCAAATAGATGCAGGTGCCGTCGAGATTGAAGGTGTACCCGGTCGGGATCACGAGGCCGACGATGGATTCCGCGCAGCCGGCGGCTTTCATCTTGTCGATGAAACGCGGCATCACCGATTCCGAGCCTGATAGTCCGAGCACCAGCAGCAGCTCTTCCCGGAGATAGCGGATCAGCTTGAAGATGCTGAAGCCCGCAAGACGCGACACGATGCCGAGCCCGACGATCACGAACAGCAGGCAGGTGAGATAGAACACCAGCATGAAGTGCGACAATGCGACGATCGAGCCGACGCCGTATTTGCCGATGGTGAAGGCCATGGCGCCGAACGCGCCGATCGGCGCAATCCGCATGATCATGCCGATCAGGATGAAGAGGATCTTCGACAGCCGCTCGATCGCCTGCAGCACCGGCTTGCCGCCTTCGCCATAGCGTTGCAGGGCAATGCCGAACAGCACGGCGAAGAACAGCACCTGGAGCGTGTCGCCGCTGGTGAACGCGCCGCCGACGGTCGAGGGAATGATGTTCATCAGGAAGCCGACGACCGACTGGTCGTGCGACTGGGTGACGTAGGAGGCGACGAGGCGGGAATCCAGCGTATCAGGCGAGACGTGCATGCCGACGCCGGGGCGCGCCAGATTGATCACGATCAGACCGAGGATCAGCGCCGCCGTCGTCGCAACCTCGAAATAGATCAGGGCTTTCACGCCGATCCGTCCGGCCTTGCGCATATCGCCGAGGCTCGCAATGCCGTGCACGACGGTGAGGAAGACGATCGGCGCGATCGCCATCTTGATCATCTTGATCAGCGCGTCGCCGAGCGGCTTCAGCGCTGCGCCGACATCCGGCCAGAGATAGCCGACCAGCGCGCCCAGCGCGATGCCGATCAGCACCTGGACGTAAAGACGCGCATGCCAGGGCGTTGCGACGGCGTCGAGACGGGTGGCGCCGTCATTGGTGATGGTGGACATGGGCGTCGATCCTCGGGACATCTTGATGTTGGCCGCGCGAGTGACTTCATCGGCAAACGCACCGATGCGGCAGCGGCGGGACGTTGGCGGGCGATTGCGTAAAGCGCAAACGAGTTAAGCTCAGGCAGCGTGACCTCAGCTCACAGGCCGGAGTCGGCCTGATTCGAAGGGCGCGCGGCCGACGGCAGGCCGCGTGAGCCTACCTCACGCTCCGTCAGCATTACTCGTTTGCGGGCGCCTCCCCGTTTGACCGACAAGGATGGGGAAGCCGGCCGTCAACCGGCGCAAGGGACGAGGAGCAACAATGAGCAGACTTTCGGTGGCGGTGATCGGCGCCGGCATGGGCGGGCTTGCCTCCGCCGCGGCGCTGACCCGCGCAGGGATCGATGTGACGGTGTACGAACAGGCCCAACGCTTCACGCGGCTCGGCGCCGGCATCCAGATCGGCTGCAACGCCATGAAGGTGATGCGGGCGTGGGACCTGGAGCCGGTACTGCGCCGCGAGGCGTTCTATCCGCGCTCCTGGAACAACAAGGAATACGACACCGGCGCGGTGCGCTTCGACATGGTGTTCGGTCTCGTCGCCGAGGAGCGCTATGACGCACCCTATCTGCTCGGGCATCGCGGCGACCTGCATGCGGCGCTCGCCAGCGCCGTGCCTGACCACCTGATCCGTCTCGACCACAAGCTGACCGCGATCGAACAGCGCGCCGACCGCTCGGTGGCGCTGACCTTCGCCAACGGTCACACCACGACGGTCGACGCCGTGGTGGCCGCAGACGGCGTGCATTCCTTCGTCAAGGAGCGCCTGTTCGGCCGCGACGAGCCAAACTTCACCGGCCGCATCGCCTATCGCACCGTGTTCCCGGCGGCGCTGCTCAACGGCTATCCGATCGACGATTGCACCAAATGGTGGGGGCCGGATCGCCACATCGTCATCTATTACGTCAAGCCTGACCGTAGCGAGGTCTACTTCGTGACCAGCCAGCCGGAGCCCGGCTTCACCGTGGAATCATGGTCGGCCACCGGCGACGTCAGCGAATTGCGCAAGGCGTTCGACGGCTTCCATCCCCAGGTCCGCCATGTGCTCGAGGCCTGCCCGTCGGTACACAAATGGGCGCTGGTCGACCGCGACCCGCTGCCGCGCTGGAGCGACGGCAACATCACGCTGCTCGGCGACGCCTGCCATCCGATGACGCCCTACATGGCGCAGGGCGCGGCGATGGCGATCGAGGATGCGGCGGTGCTGTCGCGCTGCCTGAAGGGCGTCGATCGCGACGGCGTCGCCGAGGCCTTCCGCCGCTCCGAGGCGACGCGCAAGCCCAGGACCTCGCGCGTGCAGTCGAGCTCGCGGACCAACACCTGGCTCAAGAACCCGACCGATCCGGACTGGGTCTACGGCTACGACGCCTGGACCGCGCCACTCGCCGAGCCGGCGCTGGCCTGACCACAGCTCAACAGGAGAAGACGATGACCGACGCAAATCCCCGCGGCGAGAAATTCGAGCGCGGCCTCAAGACCCGCCGCACCGTGCTCGGCGACGCCTATGTCGAGCGATCGCTGAAGGCTGCCGACGATTTCAACTGGCCGATCCAGAAGCTCGCGACCGAATATTGCTGGGACGAGATCTGGAATCGCCCGGATCTCGACAAGCGCGGCCGCAGCCTGCTCAACCTCGGCATGATCGCGGCGCTCAATCGGCCGCACGAGCTCAAGGTACATATCCGCGGCGCGCTCAACAACGGGCTGAGCAAGACCGAGCTGCGCGAGGTGTTCCTGCAGATCGCGGTTTATTGCGGCATGCCCGCCGGGCTCGACAGCTTCCGCATTGCCAAGGATGTCTTCGCGGAGATGGGTCTTGTCGACTGAACCGGCCCCGATCGTAACAGCCGCATGGCAGGGCTTTGTCCGGCTCGATGTGCAGGGCAAAGCCGGACGGCTCAGCGTCCGTGCCGGCGGCCCCGAGCGCGGGGCGCCGGTGCTGCTCTGCCATTCGATCCTGACCAGCAGCGCGATCTGGCATCGGCAGGCGATCGCCCTTGCCGGGCGCGGCTATCGCGTGCTCGCACTGGACAGCCGCGGTCACGGACACTCGGAAGCGCCGCGCGGCCCCTACACCATGGATGATCTGGTGGCGGATGCGGTCGCGGTGCTCGATCACTTCGGCATCCGGCAAGCTCATGTGATCGGCGTCTCGCAGGGCGGCATGACGGCATTCGGTCTCGGCGTGCGTCATCCCGACCGCCTGCTCAGCCTGTGCGCAATCGCCGCACGCGCCGATGCGCCGCCGCCGTTTGCCGCGGCATCGGACGACCGGATCGCGCTGGTGCGCGAGCGCGGCATAGCGCCGCTGGCCGCGCCGACCGCCGAGCGCTGGTTCGGCTCCGCCTTTCTCACGGCGCATCCGACGATCACAGCTGCGCTGCTGAACTGCATCAACGAGACCGATCCCGAAGGCTTCATCGGCTGCGCCCGCGCGATTCAAGACCTCGCCTATCTCGACGGTGTGAAGACGATGCGGCTGCCGCTTACGATGATCGTGGGCGCGCGCGACCAGTTGCTGGTGCAGCCGATGACCGAGCTAGCGGCGATGCTGAGTTGCCGGCTGACGATCATCCCCGGCGCCGGGCATCTGCCCCAGGTGGATCACCCGGACGAGGTCGACGCTGTGATCGACGGGCACTTGCGCGAGCTGGCTCGATTTGCATAGCGCAAAGTAGGAATTCTCAACCCGGTGATAGCTCTTATCGAAATGCGACCGGGCTGGCTGCGCCGCCACCCTGTCGGGCTATCGCTTGGTCCTTTCCATCCGTGGAGGAGATATGTCGGCACCGACTGCTGGCCGTCATCTGCACCTGATTCCCGCATAGCAGGCCTCTGCCAGCCCCTTTGTGGCGGTTCTCGCCCACCGATGACTCCCAACCCGGTGGCGACAGCGTCGTTTCCTCATGCTAGTACCTACTGTTCTTAAAGCGTGAGTCGTGATTCAAGGTCGGGATGATACCCGAAGCAAGAGAAGTCCACCTTTCGAGGAAAGATCGCAAGGTGCTTGAGGCGTGTTGCCGCTCCCCGGTGACGTTGCAGCGCGATTTGAAGCGGGCGCGGATAGTTCTGTTGGCGGCGGATGGACGCAGCACTCGGTCGATCGCCAAGGAAGTTGGGGTCCAGCCGCGGATTGTCAGCCTTTGGCGGCATCGCTATGCCGACCAAGGCCTTGAAGGGCTGCAAGACAAGCCGCGACCGGGCAAGCAGCCAATCTATACGAAGGCCACCGACAAGCGGATTCTGAAGCTGCTGGACAAGCCGCCGCCGGACGGGTTCGCACGCTGGACCGGGCCCCTGCTGGCCGGGGCGCTGGGCGATGTTGACGTCCAATATGTCTGGCGGTTCCTGCGCAGCCACAAGATTGACCTCGCGGCTCGTAAGTCCTGGTGTGAGAGCAACGACCCGAACTTTACGGCCAAAGCCGCCGATGTTGTCGGCCTCTATGTCGCCCCGCCCGCGAAGGCCATTGTGCTGTGCGTGGACGAGAAGCCCTCGATCCAGGCTTTGGAGCGAGCGCAGGGTTATCTGAAGTTGCCCAATGGCCGCGCCTTGACCGGCCAGAGCCACGATTACAAGCGGCATGGCACCACAACATTGTTTGCGGCGCTCGAAGTCGCCACCGGAAAGATCATCGCGGCGCATTCAAAACGCCGACGCCGCGTCGAGTTTCTCGACTTCATGAACAGCGTCACCGCGGCTTTTCCGAACCGGAAGCTTCACGTCATCCTCGACAACCTCAACACCCACAAGAAGAACGAGCATTGGCTCAAGGCCCACCCCAACGTGCAATTTCATTTCACGCCGACAAGTGCGTCTTGGCTCAATCAGGTCGAGGTATGGTTTTCGATCTTGCAGGGGCAGTCGCTCAGCGGCACCTCCTTCACAAGCCTCACGCAGCTTCAGGAGCACATCGATGCCTACGTCAACGCATACAACGACAGAGCCGAGCCCTTCGTCTGGACCAAGAAAAAGGTCCGTCAACGCCGTTTCAAAGGCCGCCGTATCACTCAGCTCTGATTCTGGGTACTAGTACCTACTGTTCTTAAAGCGTGAGTCGTGATTCAAGGTCGGGATGATACCCGAAGCAAGAGAAGTCCACCTTTCGAGGAAAGATCGCAAGGTGCTTGAGGCGTGTTGCCGCTCCCCGGTGACGTTGCAGCGCGATTTGAAGCGGGCGCGGATAGTTCTGTTGGCGGCGGATGGACGCAGCACTCGGTCGATCGCCAAGGAAGTTGGGGTCCAGCCGCGGATTGTCAGCCTTTGGCGGCATCGCTATGCCGACCAAGGCCTTGAAGGGCTGCAAGACAAGCCGCGACCGGGCAAGCAGCCAATCTATACGAAGGCCACCGACAAGCGGATTCTGAAGCTGCTGGACAAGCCGCCGCCGGACGGGTTCGCACGCTGGACCGGGCCCCTGCTGGCCGGGGCGCTGGGCGATGTTGACGTCCAATATGTCTGGCGGTTCCTGCGCAGCCACAAGATTGACCTCGCGGCTCGTAAGTCCTGGTGTGAGAGCAGCGACCCGAACTTTACGGCCAAAGCCGCCGATGTTGTCGGCCTCTATGTCGCCCCGCCCGCGAAGGCCATTGTGCTGTGCGTGGACGAGAAGCCCTCGATCCAGGCTTTGGAGCGAGCGCAGGGTTATCTGAAGTTGCCCAATGGCCGCGCCTTGACCGGCCAGAGCCACGATTACAAGCGGCATGGCACCACAACATTGTTTGCGGCGCTCGAAGTCGCCACCGGAAAGATCATCGCGGCGCATTCAAAACGCCGACGCCGCGTCGAGTTTCTCGACTTCATGAACAGCGTCACCGCGGCTTTTCCGAACCGGAAGCTTCACGTCATCCTCGACAACCTCAACACCCACAAGAAGAACGAGCATTGGCTCAAGGCCCACCCCAACGTGCAATTTCATTTCACGCCGACAAGTGCGTCTTGGCTCAATCAGGTCGAGGTATGGTTTTCGATCTTGCAGGGGCAGTCGCTCAGCGGCACCTCCTTCACAAGCCTCACGCAGCTTCAGGAGCACATCGATGCCTACGTCAACGCATACAACGACAGAGCCGAGCCCTTCGTCTGGACCAAGAAAAAGGTCCGTCAACGCCGTTTCAAAGGCCGCCGTATCACTCAGCTCTGATTCTGGGTACTAGAGTACAGAGAAGGTCACAACGCGCCGGTGTATCGAGCATGGCAGTGCAGACTGACCCTGTCTTGTCCCCTCAAGTGACGCCTCCCTTTGAGCGGGCTTATCGCGCTGTCCTTGCGGCTGATGTGGTTGGTTATACCCGGCTGATGGAAGCGGCCGAGTTCGAAACCCATCAACACCTTCGGACTCTACGTGTCGAAATCACCGATCCGACCATCGTCTCCCATCGCGGTGAAATCGTAAAGAATACCGGTGACGGGTTTCTCGCGGTATTCGAGAGCCCGTTGGATGCGCTGGAGTGCGCGACCGAGTTGCAGCAGGAAATCCCGGTTCGGGAAAGCCAGCATTCTCCCGAGCGTCGCATCGCATTTCGAATTGGTCTTCATTGGGAGCCCGTCATATTCGATCTCGATGACGTCTACGGAAGCGCCGTCAATATCGCCGCGCGCCTTCAGACGGCTGCGCCGGCGGGCGGAATCGTGGTGTCGTCGGCCATGCTCGATAATCTTGATGGCGTCGGAGAACTGAAATTCGACAGTCTTGGCGACCTTCGGCTGAAGAATTTGACGCGGGCCGTCACCGCGTTCTCGTTACGATTGCCGGGGGTGGATCGCGGTGCGGCAGTCGGGTTCGCGGGCTCGCCTTCGAAACGCGCAAGACTGCCCTCGATCGCGGTCCTGCCATTCGTCAGTCTTTCAGACGACGCCGACGACAATTATTTCGCTGAGGGATTCGTCGACGATATCATCGCAACGCTCAGCAATATTCGTCATCTTCTGGTTGTTGCTCGCGGATCGACCATGATGATCGATCGCCGCGCCGTCGATCACGGAACGGTGGCCGGCGAACGGCTTGGCGTGCGATATTTTCTCAGTGGCAAGATCCGGCGCGCCGGCGGTCGAATTCGGCTCTCTGTCGAGCTCGGGGACTTATCGACGGCATCGGTCATATGGGCGGAAAAATACGAGACGGATATCGAGCAGATCTTCGGGGTGCAGGACGAAATCGCCCTCATGATCGTGGGTCGCATCTCGGCGCATGTGCAACAGGCCGAAGTCAAACGCGCGATGCGGAAGCGTCCTCACAATCTGAACTCGTACGATTATTTTCTGCGCGCCCTTGACCTCCTCTACAAGCTGGACTTCGCGAGCTTTTCGCGGGCTCGGACCCTGTTGGAGCGGGCGCGCGAGGAGGACGACGGCTATGCGGCACCATATGCATTTTCTGGGCGTTGGCATATGCTGAACATTGCCGAGGGCCGATCGACCGATCCCGACGCCGAAGTCGCCGAGATCATTCGGCTCTCGAACTGCGCCATCGAACGCGATCCATCCGACGCACTTGCTCTTTCACTGCAAGGGCACGCGCGGAGTGCATTCCATTTTGACTATGACACGGCTTTGGACTGCTTTGATCGTGCCCTTGCGGCGTCGCCAAACAATCCCTGGGCATGGATGTTCAGCAGCGCAACATACGGCTTCATCGGCCAGGCAGCGTCGGGAATTGAGCGCGCCGAACGGGCCATTCGGCTGTCCCCGCTGGATCAACAAGCCTTCGTCAATTATTCACGGCTCTGCCAAAATCATTATTTGAACGGCACCTATGAGGAAGCCATTCGCTGGTCGCGAAAGGCACTCAGCCTCAATCCACGGTATGGAAACGCGATCCGGATCGCCGCGGCAAGCCTGGTGGCCGTCGGCCGGGATGAGGACGCCTCGCTGATGGCGAAGCATCATCGGTTGGTCTTGCCGCAGTTCACTGTATCTCACTATGCGCCGCGTTGCCCTTTCAAGGCGGAGCAGGCCTCACTTTACGTGCAAAGACTGGAAGCCGCAGGACTTCCTGCGTGAATTGGAGTGACCCGATTTGACAAAATGATCATTGGAGCTGGGAGGTTGCAATGCAATTTCATTTGCGTGATGGCGGCGGGGACGGTGGCGGCGACGGCGGCGGGGATGGCGGTGGCGGCGGTGGTGGCGGTCAGAGCTATGGTGCAGGCGGAGCCTATGTTGGTTCGCCACCGCCGCAGGGCGCACCTTTCCTGATCTTCGATCCGCTGGGCGGTGAAATCCGTGAGTCGGAATTCAATTTCAATGCGGTTTTCCCTTGGTCGGGGTGGCAACCCGACCTCTTTGGCGTGATCGCCCTGGCGGAGTTCGGCGAGACCAATTGGCGCCGCTATATTCAGCACGACGGTCCGCCAACGGATCATGCAAGAATTGTTGTCGAAATTGATCAGCTGGCCGCCATGGCTCGCGACGAGCGCCCGCGCCTGATCGGGGAAATTCTCGATCAAAATGCGAGACTCCGCGGCTATTTTGCCGAGGTCTTGATGATGTCAGCGTGGTCACATCCCAACACGCTCAAGATCATTGAGATGGCGATCCGGGTCGCTCAAAGTATCCGTCCGAGGGCGGCCGTCTTGCGAGTTTTTCCGATCTGTAGCTGACTGTCCTTATGGACGGACATAAGGACAGTGCGGTGCTGAGCCGCATGGATTTGGTGGAGACCGGTCGGCGGCGACGCTGGACGCGTGCGGAGAAGCTCAGAATCGTAGAGGAGAGCTTCTCGGGGGCACGACTGGTGTCGGCGACGGCTCGCCGGTATGGGATATCACGTCAGCTTCTGCTGAGCTGGCGCAAGGCTTGGACCTGTCATGATCCGGCCGAAGAGGATTCGATCGGCCCGACATTCGTCCCTGCGATAGTTGCGGCAAGTACGCCGCCAACGACGGAAGCTGTCGAGACAGGTCAGATCGAAATCGTGAGCCCTCAGGGGCTGCGCGTGGTCTTCGGCCCCGGTGCGGATATCGAGGCGGTCGTTCGAATTGCTCGGGGCCTGGCGCGCCGATGATCCCGATCCCGACGGGCGTGCGGGTGTGGCTGGCGACGGGCCATACCGACATGCGGTGCGGCTTTCCGAGCCTGGCTCTGCGCGTGCAGGAAGTGCTCAAGCGCGACGCCATGGGCGGCGGTCTTTTCTGCTTCCGGGGCAAACGCGGTGATCTATTGAAGGTCATTTGGCACGATGGCCAGGGCGCCTGCTTGTTCACCAAAAGACTCGAGAGAGGCAGGTTCATCTGGCCATCGGTTGCTGGTGAATCGGTAACGATCTCTCCGGCGCAGTTGAGCTATCTGTTGTCCGGGATCGATTGGCGCAACCCTCAAGAAACCCAGCGTCCGACGCGGGTCGGATAGTCGTTTTACGGTTTGAATCTGCTGCTCGATCTGATTCAATGGCTCCATGATATCGAAGCCGGATGATCTTCCATCGGACCTTGTCAGTGCCCTGGCGGCGCTGCAGGCCGAGCGTGAGGCGCGACAGAAAGCCGAGGCGAAGGCCGCCAACTGGCAGGCGCAAGCCGCGAATGCGCAGGCGAAACTGTCGGATACCGAGGCGCTGATCGCTCATCTCGAGTTGCGCATCGAGAAGCTGAAGCGCGAACTGCACGGGCAGCGATCCGAGCGCTCGGCACGGCTGCTCGAGCAGTTGGAGTTGGAGCTCGAAGAACTCGTCACCACGGCGAGCGAGGATGAGCTTGCCGCACAGGCCGCAGCGGCGAAGACGCAGAACGTCCGCCCCTTCATGCGCAAGCGGCCGGTGCGCAAGCCATGGCCTGACGATATCGAACGCGAGCGCGTCGTCATTGAGACTCCAACGACCTGCGCCTGCTGCGGTGGATCGCGGCTGGCGAAGATCGGTGAGGATGTGACCAAGACGCTGGAGGAGATCCCGCGCCGCTTCAAGCTGATCGAGACGGTACGCGAGAAGTTCACCTGCCGCGATTGCGAGAAGATCAGCCAGCCGCCCGCGCCGTTCCATGCCACGCCGCGCGGCTTCATCGGCCCACAATTGCTGGCGACGATCCTGTTCGACAAGTTCGGCATGCATATCCCGCTCAACCGCCAGAGTGCGCGCTTTAAGGCCGAGGGGATCGACCTGCCGTTGTCGACGCTGGCCGACCAGGTCGGCCACGGGACCTTCGCCGTCATGCCGCTCTTCCACTTGATCGAACGCCACGTGCTCGCTGCCGAGCGCCTTCATGGCGACGACACCACCATCCGTATTCTGGCGAAGGGCAAGTGCACGACCGGGCGGATCTGGACTTATGTGCGGGATGACCGGCCGTTCGCCGGGCCTGCGCCGCCGGCAGCGGTCTATTACGCCTCGAGCGACCGACGAGGCGAGCATCCACAGAGACATCTGGCCGCCTTCGCCGGCATCTTGCAGGCGGATTGCTACAGCGGCTTCGAGCCGCTGTTCGACCCGCAGAAGAAGGCGCTGCCGATTACGCCGGCGTTTTGCGTGGCCCATGCGCGGCGGGGCTTCTTCGAGCTGGCTGATATCGAGAAAAATGCTCGGGAAGGCAAGAAAGGCAAACCGGTCTCCCCGATCGCGCTGGAGGCTGTCAGACGCCTCGATACGTTGTTCGAGATCGAGCGCGCCATCAACGGCCGCGGTGCCGGCGAGCGGCGTGCCGCTCGCCAGGAACAGAGTAAGTCACTTCTCGAGGACATGCATGCCTGGCTGCTCCGCGAGCGCGAAACCCTCTCGCGTTCCTCCGAGGTCCTGAAGCCGATTAACTACATGCTCAGGCGCTGGGACGGCTTCGCCCGCTTCCTCGACGACGGCAGGATCTGCTTGACCAACAATTGCGCTGAGCGCGCATTGAGAGGCATCGCCTTGGGAAGGCGCAACTGGACCTTCGCCGGCAGCCAGCGCGGCGCCGACCGTGCCGCCATCATGCTGACGATGATCACGACCTGTCGCCTCAACGACGTCGATCCCAAGGCCTGGCTCGCCGACGTCCTGGCCCGTATCGCCGATCATCCCGCATCGCGTCTGCACGAGCTCTTGCCCTGGGAATGGAAGCTCCTGCGCCAGGCCGACAAGCCAGCCAATCAGCAGGCCGCCTGACCTTCACCCTTCACCCAATGCCATCATAGACCTCGCCGTGCCCGCGCGCATGCGTCAATCAGGCGGCCTCCGTCGTATGCGTACCGCTCAAATGGTCGCGATTCACTTCAAACTCAAATTCAATCGGGCTCGACCGCAACAGATCTGTCCTGCTCTCGTTCCGTTGATCAATTCGCCGGGGCACGCCTCATTTCCGAGCGCGCATTCGCTCGAAAGCCACCTGATCGCGCTGTCGCTTGCGGAGATCGATCCTCAGCATCCCAAAAGGGCACTCGTTGCATTGGCCGATCGCATTGGCCGCAATCGCGAGGTGGCGGGCGTCCATTATCCGAGCGACACGGCTGCGGGGAGGGACATTGCACGCCAGGCGTTCGATATCCTTAAAACTTGTCCGACATTCAAGACGACATTGATCGAGGCCAAACGCGAGCCTGGCGGGGCCGGGACACTAACCCTGCCATCCGGATATTCGACCTCCACTGCGAAACCGGAGGAGCGATCATGACGTCAACAGCAGACGAAACCGTTTCTCTCGTGAACGCAACCTGCGTACCGATTGAATTGCCTCCGCTCACGCAATCAAGATGGCGGCTGCTCAACTTCAAGAACCAGCAGCAGGAGAAGTCAAACTGGTGCTGGGCCGCGGTCGCGGCGTGCGTTGCCCATTTTTATCGGCCCTCCAGCACAGTAACCCAATGCGACATCGCGAACGGACAACTGGGCCAGGATGATTGCTGCGTGGGCGGCAACGAGACATGTAATGTCTACGGCTACCTGATGTCGTCGCTGTTCCGCGTTGGCCATTTCAGCAAATGGACGGCGCGCCGACCCGCGTCCTTTCAGGAGACCCAGGAAGAGATCGGCGGCACCCGCCCGCTATGCATGCGCATCGTGTGGAATGGCGGCGGGGCCCACCTTGTCACGATCAAAGGCTACGCCGGTGAATCCGCGCCCGGTGCGCAGCAGCAAGATGACCGCGGCCTGGCAATCGCGGACCCCTGGTGGGGCCTCTCGGACATCGACGCCGAGGAATTCCCGCGCGGCTATATCAACTGCGGCACCTGGACGGACACATACTACACCAAGGGGGCAGCGCATGCCGATCTCAGCAGCTGATCTTTCAGATGGCGCCCGCAACGCCGTCCTTGCCGGCATGGTCAAGCGAGCATCCACGCGGGGCTTTGCGACGCCCAAGCTAAGCTTCGCACACAGCGACCATCGCGACGACCTCCGACTTTGCGCACCGCATCGCATTGCACTGCTGCGATTGAACACGTTGCGTCGTCTGATCCGGCCCAACAACGGCGCCAAGGCTCCCGCGTCAATTGAGTTGCCCGCGCTCGATTCCGTAGTGACTATCCTCGGTTGGCGGTTTCTCATCTATGACAGGAACGACGCTCTCGAGCCGATCGCTGCGGCTCATGCTGTGTTGACAGACCACGGAGATTACCGCCTGGCCGAACTGAACGAGGGGCCATACGTCACCAGTTCTCTCAATGCGCTTCAAGCGCCCTCGGTGCGCGAAGCGATCTCGTCCAGCATCGACGATGGCAACTCTTGCGAGCCGATGCTGCTGCTTGCGCCGGCAATTTACTTTGCCGGATTGTGGATCCGATATCAGGACAGCCAAAAAGACTTCATCCTGCCGATGGATTCGAACCTTCTGCCCGCCTTTCGTGACGTGAACCCGCACAGCTGCTCGCTGTCCTGTTTCAAGCATCGCTTGCGGTTCCAACCGACAGCGCTACGGCAGGGTGACACAAATCGGTGCTCCAAAATGCTGGGGCACCGTTCAAAGAAGCAACGGGAGCCCTCAGGCCGATCCTGTTAGCTCCCGCGAGCTTCCATGGTGGCATCAGGGCGCCAAGCCGCACGATGGATTCTACCACCAGAGCGTTTCGAGCGAAGTGGACACCGGTTCCCGTGAAGAAAACGCGTCAAAACAAGAGTCTAAAGCTTCGGTTCTGATTCAATCGGAACCGAAATGCTCTAGAGAGCCCGCGCGAAATTGGCGAAGAACTCGTCCGCCATCTTCTTGGCCGTGCCGTTGATGAGCCGCTGCCCCAGCTGCGCTAGCTTGCCGCCGATCTGGGCATCGACGTGATAGCTCAAAAGCGTGCCTCCCTCGCGTTCGACGAGATCGACCTTGGCGCCGCCCTTCGCGAAGCCCGCCACACCGCCCTCGCCTTCCCCTGAAATCTTGTAGCCGTTGGGAGGATCGAGATCGCTCAAGGTGACTTTCCCGCGAAATCGAGCCGACACGGGACCAACCTTCATCCGGGCGACGGCGCGAAAGCCCCCCTCGTCGGTTTTCTCCAATTCCTCGCACCCCGGGATGCAGGCCTTCAGGATGTCGGGGTCATTCAGCTTTTCCCAAACCGCCTCCCGAGGCGCCGAAAGTTGAATCTCTCCAGTCATCGTCATCGCCATGGAACGTCTCCGGGCTTTCGGGAATGCATAGCGAGCATCAATTGCGAACCGGCGCGAACACCCGCGCCATGTAGGTGGACAGGTCGTTCGATATCTGCGCGCGCGAGGCGTCGGCGACGCCGGCCAGGGTCTTCGCCAACGTCTTCTTGAACTCGATCTGCATCGAACGGGCGATCTGGATCCGCTGCGCCTGAGGTGATCCCGCGCCGTGCATGGACTCGGTGAGATATCCCACGGCGTTCCTGCCGAGCGTCATATTTTCCACCAGGCGCAGGACCCGGATCCTGTCCTCGGTCGAAACCTCCGGACGTCCCTTGAGATATTTTTCGATCAGGGGGCCGACCGTTTCGTGCCGTAGCTCGCGCTCCGAGGGAAGGGTGACCATCAATCCGCCGGCAAGATCCTGCGCCAGGCGGCCGATCTCGTAGGGAAAGCGCGTGACGTGGTGTTTGCACACATTCGCCAGCATCTCGTCCGGAAGATACGCTCCGGACTTCATCGCGATCCCCTGATGGCTCGCAGCGACACCGGTCCCATAGATCGTCTCGTTGAGATGGGTCATCTCGACGAGCTTGTCGCGCACATGCGAGACGTGCTCGACACCGTCGTAATCCGCGACCGCGGCGGCCGCGCCGATCAGCACGTCGCCCACGCCCGTTTTGCACACATAGCTGCGGCGATGATAGCAGGTGAAGCGTTCGACCAGCGTGGAGGCAAACTCGAACTCCCCGTCGAGGAAGACGAGTTCATTCGGAATGAACACCTCCTCGAAGACGATCATCGCTTCCTGGCCCGAGAACCGCGCGTTGCCGGCGTCGATGTTGCCCTCCTCGGCGCTGCGCGTATCACAGGATTGCCGGCCATAGATGTAGGTGATGCCGTCGGCGTCCACCGGGATGGCGCCGGCGATCGCGTAGTCGTTGTCGGCAGCCTCCAGTCGCATCGTCGGCATCACGATCAGCCAATGCGAATTCAGGCAGCCCGTCTGATGCGCCTTCGCGCCGCTGACATAGACGCCAACGACGTGAAGGAAAAGATCCGGATCGGCCTGCTGCGACGGCGATCGCCCGCGATCGCCCTTCACATCGGTCATTGCGCCGCCGATGACCAGGTTCGCGCGCTGCACGCGCGCGAGGAACTGCTTGAACCGCGCGTGATAGCCGGTGCCGTGCTCCTCGTCCAAATCGTATGTCACCGAATGCAGCGAATTGAGCGCATCCATGCCGACGCAACGCTGGAAGCACGTGCCCGTCAGTTGCCCGAGACGGCGTTGCATCTTGTTCTGCATGACGAGGTCGCCGGGACTTGCAGAGATGTGGAGGAATCGGTTCACGCGGTCCCCGGTCAGAGGCGAGACCGCGGACGCCAGTTCGGGATCCTCGTTGGCGAGGTCGTAGGTCCTCGCGACCGCGTTGATCGACGGCCTGATGATCGGATGGTCGACCGGCTCCTCGACCGCCTCACCCATCAGATAGACCTTCAGCTTCCGCCCTCTCAGGCTCTCGATATATTCGGAGCCGGACCGGATCGGATTGCGGAACTGGGCCGAGCCGCCGGCGACGACGTCCTGATCCATCACGATGCCTCCATCGGTGCGGGCCGCAATGCAACGGCATCGCGGCCCGTATTATCGATCTGTGTCAACCCTTCTTCACCAGCGGGCATGCGCTGTCCTTGAGCGGGCGAAACGCCTGATCGCCGGGAATAACTTCGCGAAGCTTGTAGAAATCCCAATCGCCCTTCGACTCCGACGGCTTCTTGACCTCGTAGACGTACATGTCGTGGACCATGCGGCCGTCTTCCCGGATCCTGCCGTTCTTGGCGAAGAAATCGTTGACCGGCAGCTCGCGCATCTTGCTCATGACGGCCTGCGCTTCGTCGGTGCCCGCGGCCTGGACGGCCCGCAGATAGTGCATGGTCGACGAATAGTCGCCGGCGTCGCCCATATGCGGCGGCCGCTTCATGCGCTCGAAGAACCGCTTCGACCACGCCCGCGTCTCGTCGTCGCGGTCCCAGTAGAAGGCGTTTGTCAGCACCAGCCCCTGCGCCACGCTGAGGCCCAGACTTTTGACGTCAGTGATCCAGACGAGAAGCCCCGCGAGCGTCTGTCCGCCGTGCTGGATCCCGAACTCCTGGGCCGACTTGATCGAGTTCACCAGCACGTTGCCGGAGCCGGCCAGCGCGACGACCTGCGCTTTCGACGACTGCGCCTGGAGCAGGAAAGAGGACTGGTCGAACGTCTCGGGCGGATAGCGGGTCGCCCCGACGACTTCGCCGCCCATCGCCTTCACGACCGCCGAGGTATCGGCTTCGAGCGCGTGCCCGAATGCGTAGTCGGCGGTCAGGAAGTACCACGACTTCTTGCCCTCTTTGGCGAGCGCGGTGCCGGTGCCGCGCGCGAGAGCGTAGGTATCGTACGCATAGTGGACGCTATTCGGCGTGCACGCATCCCCGGTCAGCCGGGATGATCCGGACCCGTTGATGATGGCGATCCGGTTCTTCTCCTTTGCCAGCCCGGAGACCGTGAGCGCGATCGAGGAATTGATGAGGTTGCCGATCATGTCGACGTGATCGACGTCGAACCATTTGCGCGCCAGCGCGAATGCGGTGTCGGGCTTGTTCTGGTGGTCGGCGACGACGACCTCGATCGGCTTGCCGAGAACCTTGCCGCCGAAATCCTCGACGGCCATCTTGATCGCCGTAACGGCTCCTTCGCCGGATTCGTGCGAGAACTGACCGGACATATCCGTCAGCACGCCGATTTTCACGACGCCGTCCGAAATCGCCGCGGTCTGGGCGGCGGCGCCGCCATTGATGACCACCAGCGTCGCAACGGATGCGACCAGGACGCTCGCTACTTTCAGGTTCATGACGTTCCTCCCCGGGGTCACATGCCGCCGATTTCTATATTTCTTTAACTAGCATAACTCGACTTTTATTACATGCATAACTAGACTGATTTTTCGGGCGAGTCAATCGCGCCGATGTGCTAGAGGTGCGCTACTTTCGGGGCCGCCGCACTCGCGGTGGCTGCATGGATGGACTTTCCGGAATGCCCGCCGCCGCCAAGATTCAGAGCACCAAAGCCTCGGCCAAACCGAGGTCACCGGCGACTGCGGACCGGACGGCCGCCGGTCGAACCGAACGCAATTGTTCGGTCGCGCGCACGCTGGACATCGTCTCCGATGCCTGGGCATTCCTGATCATCCGCGAAGCGTTCTTCGGAACGCAGACGTTTGAAGCGTTCCGTTCGGCGCTCGGCATCCCGCGGGCCACGCTCACCGACCGGCTGAGGAAGCTCACCCAGCTCGCCATCTTCCGCCAGGTCGCGCCCGGCTCCTCGCAACGCAAGGAATACCGGCTGACCAAGATGGGGTTCGATCTCTATCCGAGCTTCATCGCCCTCATGCAGTTCGGCGATCGTTGGCTATCCAAGGGCAAGCCCCCTCCGCTGACGCTGATCCACACCAATTGCGGTTGCGACAGCCACCCCATCGTCACGTGCTCCCATTGCGGCGAAAGCGTCGGCGCGCGCGATGCGACGTACCGGGACGGCCCCGGCGCCGGACGACGTCCTGCCAAGCCGGGCCGCAACACCAGACGGGCTTCCGACGGGAGCCGGTTCATGCTCGGGCGCCCAAGTTCGGTTTCGCGCGCCCTGGAGATCATCGGCGACAAGTGGAGCTTCATGGTCGTTCGCGAGGGATTCTTCGGCAACCGCCGCTACGACAAGATCCTGACCGAGCTCGCGATCGCGCCGAACATCCTGACCGATCGGCTCAACCGCCTGGTTGCCAACGGCGTCTTCTACCGCCGGCAGTACCAGAGCTCCCCCGACCGCTACGAATATCTTCTGACCGAGATGGGACTGGATCTCTATGGCCCCTTCATCGCGATGCTGCGATGGGGCGACCGCTGGCTCTCCAAAGGCAAGCCCCCACTGCTGCTCACCCATCTCAAATGCGGACACGACTTCAACGCTTCGGTGGATTGCGACCGCTGCAAACAGCCGATCGTCGCCGCGGATATGCGCTACCGGCTGACCTACGATCCCAAATCGTTCGGCGCCCTGGGGCCGCGATCAGTCGACTGAACGGCGTCCTTGCGCTCACGCCTGGCTCAACGCTTCGACCAGCTTGAAGCGCATGATCTTCCCGGAGCCGGTCCTTGGAATTTCGCCAACGAGATGGGTCGCCTCGGGAATCTTGTAGGCCGACAGATGCGCCCTGCAATGATCCAGCAGCGCAGCCACATCGAGTTCGTTGTCCTTCGCAACGACGAAGAGGCAGGGCACCTCGCCCAGCGTCGCATGCTTCACGCCGACCACGGCGCAGTCCTTGACATGGGGATGCCGGACGACGACCTCCTCGATCTCGGCGGGCGCGATGTTCTGACCGCCGCGGATGATCAGCTCCTTGATCCGGCCTGTGATCGTCAGATAGCCCGCCGGGTCCGACTTCGCGAGATCACCGGTGTGATACCAGCCCTTGCGCAGCGCCGACGCGGTCTCCGCCGGCTTGTTGAGATAGCCCTGCATCAGGTTCGGTCCGCGGACGATCAACTCGCCCTCCTCGCCGAACGGAACGTCCTCGGCGGACGACGGATCGACGATCCGTACGGCAAGCCCGGGCACCGGCAACCCGCACGATCCCATCGGTCGTGCGCCGTGCAGCCAGTTCATCGTCACCATGGTGGCGGTCTCGGTGATGCCGTATCCGTCGAGCAGCCCCGTCTTGAAGCGATCCTCGAATCCGCGGTTGAGGGTTGCCGGCATGATGGCGCCGGCCGAGATGCAGAGCCGGACCGCGCCGAGGCGCTCGACACCGCTCTCCTGGGCACGCAACAAGAGATAGTGGAACATGGTCGGCACGCCTGGCAGCACCGAATACTTTCCCGTCTGCAGCAGGTCGAGCGCCTGCTGGGGCGAAAACTTCTCCATGATGTGCTCGCTCGCGCCCACGGCGAGCACGCCGAGCACGGACAGATTGAGGCCGTAGGAGTGGAACAGCGGCAACGGCGACAGCACGACGTCCTTCTCGTTCAACTCCGCGATCGGCGCCCAGCAGGACGCAGCGATCCAAAGCATGCTGCGTAGCGACAGCAGCACGCCCTTTGCCCGTCCGGTCGTCCCCGACGTGTAGATGATGAACGACGAACGATCGATATCATTGGGATCGGAGGGCGCTGCGGCATCGTCAGCCGCAAGGCGAGCCAACGAAACGCTCTCCGTTTCGGCATCCGCTCCCGCAAAGATCACACCCGGCGCGATGGAGGAATCGCGGCAGACCTTGTGAATCGTATCCTTTCTGGCAGGCGTCGTGACGATGAATCCGCATCCGGCGTCGATCAGCCGATAGCTGATCTCCCCCTCCGCCGCATCGTAACTGATGGGGACAACGACGGCGCCGGCGCGCAAGGCGGCGAAGCATGCTTCGATCCAATCGACGCCGTTCGGCAGGTAGATCGCGATCCTGTCGCCGTCGCGCAGACCGGCCTTCGTCAGGTTGGCCGCGATCGACGCGGTCCGCCTGGTGAGAGCCGCGTAGGTGACGGATCGCGACGAATCCCAATACGCTATTTGGCCCGGGCGTTGCTGCGCGTGACGCTCGAGAAGCGTCGCAATCGGCGCGATCAGATCGACGTGAAGCATGCCTCCCTCCCTAGACCATACTGTATCCGCCGTTGACGCTGATCACCTGCCCGGTGATCCAGCTTCCGGCATCGGAGGCGAGCAGAGTGACCAGAGGCGCGACGTCGGAGGGCAGTCCCAGACGGCGGATCGCGTAAGCCTTGACCAGCTTCTCGCGGTTCGCATCGACCCAGGTCTTGTCGTGCGCGGTTTCGATCAGGCCGAGCGAAATCGAGTTGGCGGTCACGCCCGAACGGCCCCATTCGCGCGCCAGCGACTTCATCAGCGCGATCGTGCCGGCGCGCGCCGCGGCACCAAGCGCCAAGCCGGATTCGCCGACCCTGGAAGAGTCGCCCATGATCGAGATGATCCGTCCGTGGCCCGACGCCTCGAGCAGGGGGCCTGCGCTGTGGGAACAATTCAGCGCGCCATAGAGGCAGGTGTCGATCTGCTTCTTCCAATCCTCCGGCGTGCTCTCGCTGAACCGCTTGCGGAACACCAGGCCGGCGTTGTTGACCAGGATGTCCAATCCGCCGAAATCGCTCTTGATGTCCGCGATCATCTTCTTGACGATGTCGGCGTCCGCGATGTCGGCCTGGTAGGCCTTCGCCTTGCCGCCGGCCTTCCCGATCTCGGCGACCACCGCTTCGGCATCCGCCTTCGAACTGTGATAGTTGACGGCGACGCTCGCGCCGCGTTCTGCCAGCATCAGGGAGATGGCTGCGCCGACATCCCGTCCGCCTCCAGTCACCAGGGCAACGCGTCCTTTCAAGTCACTCATCTGCTTTTCCTCTCGATTTGAGCTTGGCTTGTTCCATCAGTTTGAAAATGCGCTCCGGCGTCATCGGAAGGATCGCGACACCGATACCGAGCGGCGACAGCGCATCGGCGATCGCGTTGGCGATCGCCGCCGGCGCGCCGATCGTGCCGCCCTCGCCCATGCCCCGGAAGCCGCCCGCCGCGGCGGATACGCTCTCGACATGAACGACGTCCATGAACGGTATGTCCGGCGCGGAAGGGATCATGTAGTCGACGAGGCTCGCAGTCAGGAGCTGGCCGTCTTCGTCATAGATCAGCTCCTCGAACAACGCGGCGCCGATGCCCTGCGCGACGCCACCATGCACCTGACCATCGACGATCATTGGGTTGATGAGGCGACCGCAGTCTTCGGCGACGACGAATTTGAGGATTCGCGCGAAGCATGTCACCGGATCGACCACGGCGATGTGCGTGGCGGCCGCGGTCGTCCCGTTGATCGGATCGTAGGTGTAGGTGGCGCTCAATTCCTCACGTGCATCGACCGGCAGCGTCTTCATGTCGGAATAGACCGCCTTGGCGATCTGCTTGAACGTCACGGTGCGGTCGGTGCCAAGCACAACGGCCTTACCTTCGCTCACCTCGATGTCGTCAGCGTTGGCTTCGAGGAGATGCGAGGCCACCCGCTTGATCTTCTCCTGAAGTATCCTGGAGGCGTGCTTCGCGGCGCCGCCCCCGAGCACCGCGCTGCGGCTTGCGTAGGTCCCGGTCGACATCGGCACCTCGTCGCTGTCGCCCTGGATGACGCGGACGTCCTCGAACCGGGCTCCGAGATCGTCGGCGACGATCTGGGCCAACGTGGTCTCGAGGCCCTGGCCATGCGAGGCGACACCGAATGCCGCGGTAATGGCTCCGGTCGAGTCGATGGTGATCTTTGCCGTTTCGGAGCCGGTGTTGATCGGCATGCCCGGCGCCACCGCGATCCTCGAGCCGATGCCCGTCAACTCGGCGTAGGAAGCGATACCGATGCCGAACAGGCGCCCTTGCTTGCGCGCGTCGGCCTGCTCCTTGCGAAGCTGGTCATAGCCGGCCGCCTCCGCAGCGGCTTCCAGACATTCGATGAAGCCGGTCTTGTCCCAGATAATCCCGGACGCGATCCGGTACGGAAACTCCTCTGCCCGGACCAGATTCCGGCGCCTGATTTCGAGCGGATCAATGCCGAGCGCCGCCGCTCCGAGGTCCATCAGCCGTTCGGCGACGAAGGTCGAGATCGGGCGGCCGACGCCGCGGTACGGGCCGGTCGGCGGCTTGCAGGTCGCAACGCCGCGCACGGTGCCCCTGTAGGATCCGATCTTGTAGGGCCCCGGCAGGAAACTCACGACCTGAACGGGTTCCAGACCACAGGTCCATGGATAGATCGAGAACGCACCGACGTCCCCGATCACGTCCGCCTGCAGCGAGGTCGCGATGCCATCCGCGTCGAACCCCATCTGCGCATCGACGATTTCGGCGAACGCCTGGCTGCTGCTGCTGACGTCCTCGAGCCTGTCCGCCGTCCACTTGACCGACCGACGAAGCCTGCGCGCCGCAATGCAGATCAGGAGTTCCTCGGGATAGAGCGATCCCTTCGACCCGAAGCTCCCGCCAACATCAGGTGCGACCACCCGCAGGCGATGCCCCGGCAGGTCCAGCGATTCCGAGATCGCGTCGCGAACGATGCCGGGAATGTTCGACGACGTGTAGAGCGTGATGGCATCACGGCGCTTGTCGTACTCCGCGGCGTAGCTTCGCGGCTCCATCGCCAGCGGCGCCTTGCGCGTCATCTCGAAACGGCCGCCAACCTTGACAGCGGCGGCCTTCAGATCGGCTGCAACATCGCCCTTCTTGAATTCGCGGGCGATCAGCACATTGGTGCCGGCGGCTTCGTGCAGCAGCGGCGCACCATCAGCGATGGCTGATTCAGCCCGAGAGATCGCATCGAGCGGTTCGTACTCGACGTCGATCAATTCGAGCGCGTCCTCGGCCAGGTACCGCGATGTCGCAACGACCGCGACGACGGCCTCCCCGACATAGCGGACCTTCCCGGAAGCAAGTGGCACGATCGGCGTCGCGTAGTAGTTCGGCATCCGCGAGAACGGGATCACCGGCTTGAAATCGCCGGCAATGTCCTCCGCTGTGAGCACAGCGACCACGCCCGGCGCAGCCTGTGCCGCCGCACTATCGATGCGGACGATAAGCGCGTGCGGCTGACCGCTGCGAAGGAACGCCAGATGAAGCGGCCGGTCCGGCTTCCGGTCCGACGTGTATTCGCCGTTCCCGGTCAGAAGACGCGGGTCTTCGGTGCGCTTGATCGGCGCACCGACGTTCCGCGGCCTCAGGACGTCGGAGGGACCTGCGCGCCGATCGCTATTCATAGCCTTCGGATCCCTTGCGCAAGGTCCGCCACTGCGCGTCGTCATGGCCACAGATGATCGTGGCTCCGCTCTTCTCGATTCGCTGGATCTCCTGGAAGGTCTTCAACTGCTGCTCGACGTTCCAGGTATTTCGCGGAGCTTCGTCTGCATCGAGATTCTGCCGCAGACTGACCGCGTCGGACGCCAGTAGAAACCAGCCGTCGCGGTCGAGGCTGACGAGCGCACCGAGCATCCCCGGCGTGTGGCCCGGCAACGGCACCAGCACGACGCTGGAGTCGCCGAACAAATCCTTCTCTCCGCTTACGGGCTCGATCGGCTGTCCGTAGTCCCAGTCGTCCCTGAGATAGCCGACCGCCTCGGCACGCGGCGCGTTAGCGGCTTCGATCTCTTTGGCGTGGGCCAGGATCGTCGCCTTCTTGAAGAACTGGTTGCAGCCGCAATGGTCGGGGTGAAAGTGCGAATTCACGACGATATCGATGTCGCCGGGTTCGAGGCCGCTGCATGCGAGACTCGGCAGCAAGGTCTCGCTTGCGTTCATCGTTGGCTTCATGACTTTGGCAAGCGGTCCCCACCGGCCCTCGGCATCGTCGACCACGGACGGATGACAGCCGGTATCGAACAGCACGTTGCCCTGCTTGTGCCGGATCAACGCGCTGCTGACGGGAAGATCGATGGTTTCGCTGCGGTCGGCGTCCGGCACGTAGATGCTCTTCTTCATACGGAGGCGCCCCGCGGCGAGGAAGTTCAGCTTCATGACGCCTTCTCCGTGCGCTTGGCGGCGGCGCTTCGGATCGCCGCGACGATGTTCTGATATCCGGTGCAACGGCAGAGATTGCCCGAGAGCCCCTCCCGGATATCCTCGTCGGTTAGGAGCGGATACTTCCGGAGCAGGTCTTCGCCGGTCATCAGCATGCCCGGCGTACAGAAGCCGCACTGCAGCCCGTGGTGCTCGCGGAACTGAGCCTGCAGCTCATTGAGCTCTTCCGGCGATCCGAGCCCTTCGACCGTAACGATCTCCGCGCCGTTGGCCTGGACGGCCAACATGAGGCAGGATCGCGCGCTGTCGCCGTTCACTAGAACCGTGCAGGCACCGCACACGCCGTGCTCGCATCCGACATGCGTTCCGGTCAGGCCAAGCCGGTCACGCAAGAAATCGGAAAGCAGCATGCGCGGCTCGACATCCGAGACGTCGTAGCTCTCGCCGTTCACGGTCACCGATACGCTGCTTGTCATCCGATCAGCCCCTCATCGCCAACGCCGTCTGCAACGCCCGTTTCGCCAGTTGTGCGAGCAGATGCCTGCGGTAGTCGGCCGATGCATGGAGGTCGTCGTTCGGCGAGACCTGGGAGACGACGATCTCGGAGAAGCGATCGGGCATCCGGTCGTCGAGCTCCAACGCGATGAGTTCCTCCTCCGCCTCTTTCAGCCGCCGCGGCGTATCGGCCACGCCCATCACCGCGACGCGCGCCGCCGCCAATCCGGACGGGCCGCGGAGCACGGAGACGGCGATGCTGGCGAGCGCAAAATCGCCGAACCGGCGCGCGACCTCCTCGAACGCCCAACCGTCCTGCTTCAGGATCGGAAACGCGACCTCCACCACGATCTCTTCCGGCTCAAGACAGTTCGTCAGGGCGTCGACGAAGAATTCCTTTGGGGTGATCCTCCGGCGGCCCGAAGGCCCCTGGACCAGGATCTCGGCGTCGTAGAATGTCGCGAGCATCGGGAGTTCGGCAGCGGGATCCGCATGGGACAGACTGCCACCGATTGTGCCGCGGTTGCGGATCGCAAGATGCGCGACGTGACGCATCGCCGCCGCAATCACCGGCAGCTTCGCGGCGATCAACGGCGAATGTTCCAGCTCGCGATGGCGCGTCAGCGCGCCGATGGCGATGCGGTCGCCGCGGTCCTCAATGTAGGACAATCCCTCGATGCGATTCAGGTCGACGAGCACGGTCGGACGCGCCATCCGGAAGTTCAACAGCGGCATCAGGCTTTGACCGCCGGCCAGCACCTTGCCTTCGCCGTTCGCGGCAACGAGCGCTTCGACGGCGGCTTCCACCGTCGACGGCACGACGTAGTCGAATTGGGCAGGCTTCATTGGGTGCCCTCCAAAGCTGTTTCCCTTCCGGACCTACGCGCCGCGGAACCGCGGCGACCGCTTCTCCGCGAACGCACGGCGGCCTTCCTTGAAGTCCTCGCTGTCGGCGGCTTCGTCGATGAGCCGCTGCGCCGCGGCCGGATCGAGCGCGCCGGCGCCCATCGAAAGCCGGTTCAGCATGTACTTCGCGCCGGCGATCGACAGCGGCGCATTGGCCGCCAACCGCTGCAGAAAGCCCTCCGCCGCGAGGCCTGCGTCTTCGTGCAGTTCGTCGATCAATCCCATCGACAGCGCCTGCTCCGCTGGGTAGCGGTCCGCTGAGTAGAGGATTCGCTTTGCGTTCGAAATTCCCGTCAGGGCCAGCAGGCGTTGCACGCTATGCAGGCCGTAGACGATCGAAAGCCTGGCTGCGGGGATGCCGAACGTCGCGGTTCGATCGCCGAAGCGGAAATCGCACGCCAACGCGAGATGGCAGCCGCCGCCGAGACAATAGCCGGAGATCGCGGCCACCACCGGCTTTCCGAGCACCGCAATCGCACCCGAGCAGGCGTCGACAGCAACCTCGTAGGCGGCGCTTTGATGCCTGTCGTCCCTGATCTCTTCGAATTCGGAAATGTCGGCACCGACCGAGAAATCCTTGCCCGCTCCCCGAAGGACGATGCCGCGAACCTCCCGGTCTCCGGCAAAGCCCGCGAAGATCTCTGCCATTTCGCGCCACATCGCCAACGTCACGGCATTCTTCACGGCAGACCGATTCAGAATGACGTGAACGATGCCGTCGCGGCGCTCGATGTGGATGTCCTCCGACACGTAACCTCCCCGGCGCCCAGCCGATGAATCCCGGAAACTTTCCGGCGGACAGCCGGTGCTCCCTGTCACTTGCATAAGTAGACTAATTTATTCGGCCGCGTCAAGCCGCAAGAGCTTTTCGACGTTCTTTCCTCGTAAGTGGATGATCGGGAGACCGGAATCGCCAAGCGAAGGGCAGGCGCGGCGTGCAGCGCCGGCTATCGCTTTCGGGAGCGATCGATCGCAGCGCCGCGGACCATGAGGGCGATCTGGCGGCCGACTTGGTCGACGCTGAGCGGGCCGCCTGCCTTGAACCAGAACACGGTCCAGTTCATGGCGCCGAGCATCGACAGGCGGAAGGCATGCCGGTCGCAGTCGGGATTGAGCGGAAGTTCATCGATCAGGCGAGCGAAGATCTGCTCATACTCGTCGCGCTGACGAACCAGCTTCCGGACGCCTCGAAGATTGTAGTAGCGCGGCGGGGTGAGAATGGCGCGGGTGACGCTGCCGCCGAGCAGGATACGGCAATGCGCGACGATCGCTTCCTCGAGCCGCGCCCACGGATCGGTAACCCCGGCGATCGCAGTTTCGACCTCGCGGCGCATCGCCGTCAGGCTCTCCTGATGCACCGTGAACAGCAGGTCTTCCTTTGAAGGAAAGTGATAATACAGCGAACCTGACAGCACGCCGGATGCCGCGGCGATCTCCCGGATCGACGTGCCCTCGAATCCCTTGTGGGCGAACAGCCCGGATGCGGCAGCGATGATCTGCCGGCGACGGTCGGGCCCTCTCCGCAGCGATTTCGGCTTCTTCTCGCCGCCCTTCGCGCGCCCTTTGGGCTTCGTCATTCTCTTGTCAGCCGTCAACGGAAACAACCAGCCTCGCCGCTTTCGATTGCCGCCCATCTACACTTTTGAGCCCATGTTGTCGAGAATTGCCGCCGGGCGCAATGGGTCCGTTGTGCGGCCTTCCAGACTTCGCGACCGTGGTCGGCCCACGACGTCTTCCCTTGAACCGCAAGCCGGGCTCGCCGAAGGCGATGGCGGAGCGAAGCATCTGGCCCTTCGGCAGATGCGGCTCCTTCGGCGCGTCTTGCCTCCCGGCTCGGGGCGGCCGGCATCGCGGTCTGCCCGGACAAGTAGTCATCCGATCCAGGCTTCTGGCGGAGCATGATCCACCGACAAACCGCGATGACTTGCTATTCAATCAAGCGAGCGATAGAATAAGAAAAAGCTTCGCCAAGCGGCATTCCCCGGAGACTTTCGGCCTCGGGTGAGCTTATGGCGAAAGCGATCGGCAGGACAACGATCCGCCACCAGGAGGAGCGCCGTGAGCCACGGGACCAATCCGGATTTCGGAGACGTTTGGCGCGACCTGCTGCGCCAACGGGAGGATGCGGGCAATTCGCCCGGCGCCGATGCCATCAAGGCCGCCGAGTTCGGCCAGGCGACGAACCGGATAACCAATCTCTCGCGGCGCAGAACCTGCTCGCGCAGACCTTCTCCAAATATCTCGCTGCGATGAACCTGCCGGCGCAGGCCAACGCCTTCCAGATCCCCGGAGCGCATCATGTCCGATTTCCTGATCGAGCATACGCCATCAGCCTACAAGTATCCGCTGCTGATCAAGCACCTGTTGCACGCTCCGATGACGCAAGCGGCAGACCAGGAGATCGTCTATCGCGACATCAGTCGCTACACCTACCGCGACCTTCACGACCGGATCGGCCGGCTGGCGGGCGCCCTGACGGCGCAGGGCGTCGTGCGCGGCGACGTTGTCGGCGTGCTGGACTGGGACAGCCCGCGTTATCTGGAGTGCTATTTCGCGATCCCGATGCTGGGCGCGACCTTGCAGACGGTCAACATTCGCCTGTCGCCGGAGCAGGTGTTGTTCACGCTCAACCATGCGCGTCCCAAACTGCTGCTCGTCAATGTCGAGTTTCTGCCGCTTGTCGAGCAGCTGCGCGACAAGCTGGAATCCGTCGAGAGCATCATCCTGATCTCCGATGACGGCACGTTCCCCGCGACGGCCGGCAAGGTCGGCGGTCGCTACGAGGAGCTGCTGGCGAAGACGTCGCCCGATTTCGCGTTCCAGGATTTCGACGAGAACACGCGTGCCACGATGTTCTATACGACCGGCACGACCGGCGTTCCGAAAGGCGTCTATTTCAGCCATCGTCAGCTCGTCCTGCACACGCTGATCGACCTGGTCGGCTTCGGCTCGCCGGCCCGGCAAGGCCGCTTCCACCGCGAAGACGTCTACATGCCGATCACGCCGATGTTCCACGTCCATGGCTGGGGGCTGCCCTATGCCGCGACCGCCGCCGGCGTGAAGCAGGTGTATCCGGGCCGCTATCAGCCCGACCTGCTGCTCGATCTCATCAAGACCGAGGGCGTGACCTTCAGCCATTGCGTGCCGACCATCCTCCAGATGCTGCTCTCGGCGCCGAACAGCAACGACGTCGACCTGTCGAAGCTCAAGATGGTGATCGGCGGCTCGGCGCTGTCGAAAGCGCTGGCCAAGGCTGCGATGCAGCGCGGCATCGACATTTTCGCCGGTTACGGCATGTCGGAATCCGGCCCGATCCTGACCATCGCGCAACTGCGCGAGCATGAATTGACCGGCAATCCCGACGCGGAGGCCGAACTGCGGACCAAGACCGGCACGCCCGTCCCGCTGGTCGATCTCCGCGTTGTCGACGACGCGATGAAGGACGTCCCGCACGACGGCAAGACCTCCGGCGAAATCGTGGTCCGCGCGCCCTGGCTGACCATGGGTTACCTCGGCAATCCCTCCGCATCCGAGAAGCTCTGGGAAGGCGGCTATCTTCACACCGGCGACATCGGCACCATGTCGGCCCATGGCGTGGTCCAGATCACCGATCGCATGAAGGACGTCATCAAGACCGGCGGCGAATGGATTTCGTCGATCGAGCTGGAGGATATCCTGATGCATATGCCGGGCCTCAAGGAGGCGGCGATCATCGGCGTCGCCGACCCGAAATGGGGCGAGCGTCCGCTGGCGATCCTGGTGACGGGTTCCGCCGACAGCATCGACAAGAGCGCGGTGCAGGCGCACGTCAAGGGCTACGCCGACAAGGGCGTGATCTCCCGCTTCGCCATTCCGGACCGCATCCTGTTCGTCGACGCGCTCGACAAGACCAGCGTCGGCAAGATCGACAAGAAGGCGCTGCGGGCAAAATACGGCGACGGCTGAGGTCGCAGATCGGCCTGACGCAACGCAGCAAAAACACCGATCGCAAGGAGGGAACAATGGCCGAGAAGACGATCATGGATATGTTTGCCGAGATCGGCAAGCAGTTCAACCTGCCGAAGATCGATTACGACGCCCTGCTGGAGACCCATCGCAAGAACGTCGAGGCGATGCAGGCATCGACGCTCGCGCTCTCGCAGGACGGTCGCGCGCTGCTCGCACTGCAGCAGGACATTCTCACCGACGTGACGCGCCAGAGCCGCGAGCTGATCGCCGAATTCAAGCCGCAGGGGTCACCGCAGGAAATTGCGGCCAAGCAAGCCGAGCTCGCGCGGCGCGCCTTCGACGCGGTGGTCAAGAACACCAAGGACATTGCCGAGCTGGTGCAGAAGTCGGGCGCCGGGGCGTCGACCACCATCGTGAACCGGATCCGTGAAAGCATCGCCGAGGCGCGCGGGGCGATCGACGGCAAGACCACCTGATTTCTGATCTCAGCGTTCGCGCCAGCCGACGCCGGCGGCTGACCGGATGGACTCAGCGGCAAATCTGGCCGATCTTCGTGCCGGGAAATAAGACAGGAACGCGAGACACGGCCGACACCGACTGACGCACCGGAACTCAGGAACGGACATCACCATGAAAAAGGAAGACGTTCTCAGGCAGTACACCACCCCAACCGGCGCGCCGGCCTTCGTTCCCGGCCCCCATCGCTTCACCTCGCGCGAATATCTCAACATCACCTACCGCACGGACCGCGAAGCACTGGTGAGGCAGGTCCCGGAGCCGCTCGAGGTCGACGAGCCGCTGGTCCGCTTCGAGGTGATGAACATGCCTGACACCACCGGCTACGGCTCCTATGTCGAATGCGGCCAGGCCGCCGTGGTGCGTCACGGTGAGGAGTAGGGCGAGTACATCATCGGCATGTATCTCGACAATCTGCCGGCGATCGCCGCCGGCCGCGAGCTCAGCGCCTTTCCGAAGAAGCTTGGCTCGGCGAAACTGTTCGTCGATTCCGGCACGCTGGACTACGGCGTGCTGAGCGTGGCGCGTGCCACAATGGGCTACAAGCACAAGCCCTACGATTTGGAAAAGGCACGGCAGGAAATCTGCGTTCCGACCTACATGCTCAAGATCCTGCCGAGCTACACCAAACGTCCGCGCATCTGCGAACTGGTGCGCACGCAGATCACCAATATCGAAGTCAAGGGCGCGTGGCGGGGCCCGGCGCGCCTGCAGCTGTTCGAGCACGTGCTCGCCCCGCTGGCCGATTTGCCGGTGCGCGAGATCATATCCGCCACCCACATTCTCACCGATCTCACCCTGTCGCCGGCCGCGGTCATCTACGACTATTTGACCGACACTGCGCCAGCCGCAGTGAGGGAGTAAGGCCATCATGCCCAACGCCCAGCAGGACATCCTCAACCGCTACCGCAAGACCGCGATCATCGGCGCCGGCGTGATCGGCGCGTCCTGGACGGCGGTGTTCCTGGCGCACGGATTGGAGGTCGTCGTCAACGATCCGCGCCCCGATGTGGATGCATTCGTCCGCGACTACATCCGTAACAATCTGTCGACGCTGGAGGCGCTCGGACTTCCGACCGCGAACCTCGAGGCGAAGCTGCGGTTCGAACCCGATCTCGAAGCCGCCGTCGCCGGCGCCGACCTGGTGCAGGAGAACGGCCCGGAGCGGATCGAGTTCAAGCAGGATCTGTGGGCACGCATCAGCAAGGTCGTCGGCGACAAGGCCCTGCTGCTGTCGTCGAGCTCGGCCAAGACCGCGACGGAACAGGCGCTGAAGTGCTCACGGCCGGAGCGGCTATTGGTCGGCCATCCCTTCAATCCGCCGCACCTGATCCCGTTGGTCGAGGTCGTGCCCGGCGAGAAGACCAGCGAGGACGCGGTCGCCGACGCCGTCGCCTTCTACACCGCGCTCGGCAAGGTACCGCGCGTCGTGCGCAAGGAGATGCCGGGCTTTGTCGCCAACCGCCTGCAGCGCGCGATCTTCCGCGACTGTTGCTATCTCGTGATCCAGGGCGTCGTGAAGGTAGACGAGCTCGACGACATCGTCACCAGTTCGATCGGCCTGCGCTGGGCCGCTGACGGCCCGTTCCGCTCGTTCCACCTCGGTGGCGGCGCCGGCGGCTTCAGGTCGTTCTTCAAGCAGTTCGGCCCCGGCCTCAACGAGGCCTGGAAGAACATGGCGCCTGTCGATCTGAACGAGGCGGCGCAGGACAAGATCATCGCTCAGGCGGAAGCCTCGTTCGCGGCACGCCCGGCGGAGCAGCTGGAAAACGAGCGCGACGCCAAGCAGCTCGCGATCATCCGGGCACTGCGATCGGTCGCGACCGACCAGTAGCGCGCGATGCCATCGCGTCATCCGGGCAAAGCGGGACGTGAACCAGGGGAGGAACGAGATGGGACTTTTGTTCGAGGGCCTCAAGGTGATCGATTGCGGCAGCTTCATCGCGGCGCCGGCGGCGGCCACGGTCCTGTCCGACTTCGGCGCCGACGTCATCAAGATCGAACCGCCCGGTTCGGGCGATCCCTACCGCCATCTCACCAAATTGCCGGGCCACCCGAGGAGCGACCAGAACTATGCGTGGATGCTGGGCTCGCGCAACAAACGCAGCCTCGCCGTCGACATGGCCAAGCCCGAGGGCCGCGCCGTGATCCAGCGCCTCGCCTCGCAGGCCGACGTCTTCATCACCAACTATCCTGCTTCCGCGCGCAAGAAGCTCGGCATCGGCTACGAGGCCTTGGCCGGGCTGAACGACCGGCTGGTCTACGCCTCGTTTTCCGGCTACGGCGACAAGGGCGCCGAGGCGACCAAGCCCGGCTTCGACGTCACCGCATGGTGGGCGCGCTCCGGCCTGATGGATACGGTGCGGGCCTCGTCGCAATCCGTGCCGGTGCGTCCGGCCAACGGCATGGGCGATCACTCCGCGGGATTCACGCTGTTCTCCGGCATCGTGATGGCGCTGTACCAGCGCCAGCTCACCGGCAAGGGGACGGAGGTCAGCTCTTCCCTTGTCGCCAACGGACTGTGGGCCAATGGCTATAACGCGCAGGCCGCGCTGTGCGGCGCGACCTTCACCGACCGCCCCGCGCGCGAGGTCGCCTTCAATGCGCTGACGAACTATTACAGGTGCCGCGACGGCCGCTGGCTGATCCTCACCATCCTCAACGAGGAGAAGCAGTGGCCGGACTTCATGAAGTGCCTCGACCGCGAGGACCTGATCGAAGATCCGCGCTTTGCCAAGAAGGTGGACCGCCTGACCCGCTCGAAGGAGCTGATCGCGCTGCTCGACAAGGAATTCGAGAAGCACGACCGTGCGGAATTCCGCAAGCGCCTGACCGCAGCCGGCATCGTGTTCGACGTGGTGGCGACGCCCGAGGACATTCCGACCGACCAGCAATTGCTCGACAACGACATCCTGGTGCCGTTTGCCGGAAGCGAGACCCGCACCATCGACAGCCCGATCTCGCTGCGCGGAGTGGACAAGGTGCAGCCCCGGATGCCGCCCTCGGTCGGGCAACACACCGACGACGTGCTGAAGGAAGCCGGTTTCGACGCGGCGGCGATCGCACAGATGCGCGCGGCGGGTGCCGTCGGCTGACGGCCATCGACGCCAGGGACGTTTCAGTTTTCAGGAGCGACGCATGAAGATCGAAGAGCTGTTTTCCGTGAAGGGCAAGATCGCGGTGGTGACCGGCGGCAGCCGCGGCTTGGGGGAGATGATCGCCCGCGCCTATGTCGAGAACGGCGCCAAGGTCTACATCACCGCGCGCAAGGCCGACGCCTGCATGGCGCTGGCCGAGGAACTGTCCAAACATGGCGAATGCATCGCCATTCCGGCCGATCTGTCGCGAATGGACGAGATCGAACGGTTCGCCGCTGAACTGCGCAAGCGTGAAACGAAGCTGGACATCCTCGTCAACAACGCCGGCGCGAGCTGGGGCGCGAAATTCCACGAATTTCCGGAGAACGGCTGGGACAAGGTCATGGACCTCAACGTCAAGTCGGTCTTCTTCCTGACGCAGAAGCTGCTCGATCTGTTGGAGGCGGCAGGATCCGAGAAGGCCTATTCGCGGGTCATCAACATCGGCTCGATCGAGGGCATCCGCACCACGCATCTCGAAGCCTACTCGTATGCCGCGTCGAAGGCCGGGGTCAATCACCTCACCCGCATCATGGCCAAATTCCTCGCGCCGAAGCACATCGCGGTCAACGCGATCGCGCCCGGCTATTTCCCATCCAAGATGACGGATGCGATCGACGAACACGGCTCCCGCCAGGTCGTTGACGACGCTCCGATGAAACGCATGGGGGCGCCGGAGGATATGGCGGGGATCGCGCTGTACCTGGCGTCGCGCGCCAGCAGCTTTGTGTGTGGCGCGGTCATTCCGGTCGACGGTGGGCTCGCCACGACTGCGTAGGGTTTGCCTGACGCAACGCGAAGGGCGGCACACCAGCGGCGTCCGCCCTTGCCGGCGTCAGGACTTATCGTCGGTCGGATCCGCCACCTTGACGATCGCCAGCAGCAGCAGGCCTGAGAGGATATACGCCGCCACGATCAGGTAGGTGCTATAGAGCGAAGAGCCGGTTTCCGCCGTGATGTAGCCGGTCACCGACGGGGCAACTGCCGGACCGAGATTGCCGAGGCTGCTGATCAGCGCGATGCCTCCCGCGGCGCTGGCCTTGGACAGGTACTCGGTGGTCGTGGTGAAAAACAGCGGCGTCGCGGAGACGAAGCCCAGTCCCGCCAAGGTCAGACCGATCACCGAAGCCAGCAGATTGCCGTGGGAGAAGGTGATGGTCATCAGTCCCAGCGCCGCGACCACGACGCAGGCGACGTAATGCCAGCGCCGCTCGCGCGTCTTGTCCGAATGGCGCCCCATCAGCACGGTGCCGATGATGCCCGCGATCTGCGGCAGGGTGGCCAGCAGCCCGACCTGGAACAGGTCGGCGACGCCCCAGCTCTTGATGAGCGAGGGGATCCAGAACACCATCGTGTAGGTCGCGCCCAGCAGCAGGAAATAGGTGAACGCCAGGCCGTAGACCTTCGGATCCCTGATCATCTGCCAGAAGTTGGCGTGAGACGAGGACTCGACGTCCTTGTGATCATGGTCGAGTTGGTAGCGGACTTTGGCCTTGTCGTCGGCGGTCAGCCACTTCGCATCCTCGGGTCTGTCAGGAAGATAGAAATAGGCGACGAGGCCGAGGATCGAAGCAGGCAATCCTTGCGAGATGAACAGCCACTGCCAGCCATGCCAGCCATCGATATCGTTGAGATACTTCATGGTCGCGCCGGACAGCGGACCGGCGATCACCGAAGCGATCGCCGTCGCGGTCATGAACATCGCTATGATCTGACCGCGGCGGGCCGAGGGATACCAGTAGGTCAGGTACAGGATGATACCCGGGAAGAAGCCGGCTTCGAGCACGCCGAGCAGGAAGCGCGCGACATAGAACTGCGTGGGTGTCTGAACGAAGGCCATGGCGACCGCGACGATGCCCCATGTGAACATGATGCGAAGCAGGGTCTTGCGGACGCCGATGCGCTCCAGCAGCAGGTTGCTCGGCACCTCGAACAGGAAGTAGCCGACGAAGAAGATTCCCGCGCCGAAGCCGTAAGTCGCATCGCTGAAGGTCAGCGTCTGCTTCATCTGGAGCTGGGCGTAGCCGATGTTGATGCGGTCGAGAAACGCGACGACGTAGCCCACATCAGGAATGGCAGGATGCGCCAGCCGATCTTCGAATAGAGCTGCGCGAGAGCACCGCTCTGCCCCTGGCTGTGAATGCTGTCGACGCTCGTCGTGCCTATGGACATTCGTCACTCCCCTGGTTGGCATTCGCCTGGAGTCTGCGCCCCAGTTGAGAATGGATTTGCCTGGACGTGCGGGTCGACGCCGCTTCTATCGTGTTGCGACGCGGCGGAATTCACATTTTGTTATTCTAACAGTTGCTTGATTGATTAGCAATCAACGGCTTCAGGCCGGCCGCGCGGCCCGGGGTCACGGCGACACGTCGCGGGCAGCGCGCGACTGCCTTCAACTCGCTTTCGATCTTAGCAACCCTGACGGCCGCCAGCCGCGAGGCCAGTTCGGCCTGAGCGCCGCTGCGCTGCGATGGGCAAACGCTCGATCAATTCGACCCTTCTGGGCCCCAACCTACCGTTTGAGCGACGGCCGGAAAGGTTTGGCTTCGCCTCCGGCGCTTGGCCTCAATGCCGTGAGGAGTTTGGGGCTCAAGTTAACCTGGGAATGAAGATCGTTTGCTACACAATGGGCTCGATCCAGAACCCGACATCGAGTCGCGGCTGATCGTGACGAGTGAAAATGATCGAACTTCGCGTTGGAGACAGCAGGGCGTTCTTCGAAGCGCCGTTTCACGCCTATCGACCCGGCGATGGTTACGTATCTCCGTTACGCGGCGATATCCTGCGCATGCTCGATGCCAAGGCGAACCCGCTCTGGCTTTCGGGCAATCCGTTTCGCTTCTGGACCGCACACCGACAGGGTCGCCCGGTCGGGCGCATCATCGCGCACGTTCATGGCCAATCGAATACGCGACACGGGACCAATCGAGCCCAGTTCGGATTCTTCGACTGCGCCGACGACGCGGAGGCTGCGGCTGCCTTGCTCGACGCGGCCGCCTCGTTTGCCCGCCAGTCAGGCAAGACGGAACTGGTTGGGAATTTCAACCTGACGGCCATGCAACAAGCCGGTGTCGTGACCGACGGGTTCAGTGCGCGCGCCTATACGGACATGGTCGTCAATCCGCCGCACATTCCGGCCTTGCTTGCCGCCAACGGCTTCGAACCGTTCTTTCCGATGACGACCTTCGAACTCGATATCCGGGCTGTGGCGCCACAGACGCGCGCGCTCGACCCTTCCGCGGGATTCAGCTTCGCGCCGATCGAACGGCGCAGCTTTCCGGAGCGGATGGAGCAGGCACGTCTGGTGCTCAACGGCGGCTTCGATAAAAATCCCATGTTCGTGCCGCTGACACCAGACGAATTCCGGTTTCAGGCCGGCGAGATGATGTCGATCCTCGATCCCCGTCTGTCTTCGGTGCTCTTGAAGAACGGCCGTCCCGTCGGAACGATCGTGTGCATTCCGGATCTCAACGGCTTGCTTGCCGCCACGCGATCGCGGATCGGTCTGCTGACGCCGTTTCATTATCTGCGCTATCGGCTGCGACGCCGCCGCGCGGTCATCATCTTCTATTCGGTGATCCCCGATCTTCATGGGCAGGGCGTGATGGGCGCGATGCTGGCCCGCACGGTGACGGCCCTGAAGGATGCCGGCTACGAATCGCTTGGCGTCACCTGGATCAGCGACGTGAACGCTGCGAGTCTTCGCCAAATGGAGCGTTTGGGTGCGCGCCCGTTGCAGCGCCTGCACCTATTTCGCAAGGGATTGTCATGACCCGCGACGATGTGACGGTCTGAACCGGAGCGTTTTCGAGCGAAAGCCTGTCCCGGACTTGATCCGGGATGGCCCCCGGTTCGCGTGAAGAAAACGCGTCAAAACAAAAAGCTAGAGCAGTTTCAGATACTCGATAAGATCGCGCTTGTCGCCTGCATCGAGCTTCTCTCCGAAGCGATGCCCACTATTGTTCCTGCCTGGCGTCGCCGTGTCTATCAAGGCCGGCATCGAAAAAGGTTTGTAACCGCCGGGATAGTTACCGGTCTCGTCGAGCTTGAGCCCTACTTGCTCGAAATCAAGCGCATGACCGCCGACATTGAATCGCCGGGGTCGCGTATCCGGAGACAGCAGCGAAGCGAGCGTCGGCACCGAACCGTTATGCAGATAGGGCGCTGAGGCCCAGATGCCGGTCAGCGGAGGGGCCGCATAGTCGCCTCCCCGGGCCACCGCGATCTTCGATCGATAGCCGGTCCGGTTGATCGCCGCTGCGAGCGGCTCATCGAATAGTTTGGCGCGCAATCCGTCGGTGCCGACATCGCCGATCCAGTTGGGAAATTCAACAAGGCGCGGGGTCAGGTTCGCATCGTACCGTCCATGGCAAGCAGCGCACTGCGTGGCATAGAGCTGGCGACCGTGTTCGGCCCGATCCCTGTCGATGGCGCCGGGAAATGGCTGTGGCCTGTAACTCTTGAGGAAGGCCATCACGTCGACGGCCTCTGTAATATTGCCGAGAGCGGCATCGGGATGCACGCCCATGCTCGGAACGGTAAAGAAAGTCATGATCGTCGCAAGCGACTTCAGATGCGGATCGTCGAGCCCGCTTGCCGTCATCGGCATCTGACGCGCCGAGCCGGGCACGGCATAAGCTCCGTCCGCGAGCAGCCTTGTCCGCCATACCCGACTGCCGAGGTCGGGAATCGAAACGACCCCTGCATCGCCAGCGCCATTGCCGGCGAGGGGAACGCCGAGCGCAAATTTGAGCGCGGCGACGCCATTGGTGCTGCCCGGCGTGCCGTTCGGAAACGGCAGCGGCTTTTCGATGTTGCCGAGATCGGCAATACGCCGCTCGACCAGCGGCAGCACAAACCAGCGCAGGCTTTGTTTTTCGCCCCAGCTCATATCCGGAAAAAGGACGTCGACGGCGGCAATCAACTGTTCGGGGCGTTTGATCGCGTTGCGCGTGGCACGGAAGACCGCGAGCGTGTAGGCCTCGATATCCAGGGAAGTATTGGGCATGGCAAGCCATGTCCGGCGCGGATCAGGCGTTCCGTCCGCTCCGTAGGTGACGCCGGCGTGGCATGCCGCGCAACCGAGATTGGCCACGCGGATTTTTGTCCCGGCAAGCGGAGCCAGATCGCCGTAGGAAAATCCAAGCGGCAATTCACTGGAGCTTTTCGAAACGCCGAGGGGGCGATTGGCGACCTCGGCGCCAGGAAGAAAGCCAAAGCCAGCCAGTGTCGCATCCAGTGTCGATCGAGCCAACGGCACACTTCTATCGCGCGCCTGGGCGTCGAGCACCAGAGCGGCAGCGACGAGCCGCCAGGGCAACGCATGGGTTTGCAGCGCGTCCAGGCTTATTCCACCGAAGCCTGCGCCCTCAAATGCCGCAGCGCCTCTTGCCTCCGCGGAAGCGTCGGCCGAAACCGAAGGGCGGGAAAGCGATTCGCGTCGTCGTACGCGCCGTCGCCCAAAGCAATGAAGCACCTGCCAGCGCGACGGCGATAACTGCAAGGACAAATGAGCGCCGTCTCATGGCCGCATGGCTCCCGTCATGACGTGCCGAGATCAACGAACGCGTCCCGCTGCTCCCATGGCGGATAGTGGCCGCAGCGATCACTCAGCTCAAGCTTGGCTTGGCCCAGTGGCACCATGACCCGTTCGCGATGAAGCGTGGAAAGAACGATCCTGCTTGTCCAAGCTGGTTTGTAGAAAGCGCCCATTTTGGAGGACATCCAGCCGGCTGGCGGAGAGAGTGTCCGCCGCGATATAACTTCACAGCAGATCAGATTGCCTCAAAAATCCCTATTTTGAAGGCAGTTATAGAATTTTGTAGCTTCAAAGCGCATCATGTCGCATCATCTGATTGCAGCCCAATTGATGGGTGTGGCGATGGGTGATTTCAGATGGGAAACAAAGCGAGAGAACTAGCGCCTATCACTGTCTCACGGCTTACCTCGCCCGGCCTTCACTTCGTGGGGGGCGTTGCAGGGCTCGCCCTTCAGGTATTGCCAACCGGCGGCCGGACGTGGGTGTTGCGCGCTACGATAGGTGGCAAGCGGCGCGACATGGGCCTGGGCGGATATCCTGACGTGACCTTGGCTGGAGCACGCGAAGCAGCGCGCAATGCGCGCTCGCTAATTAGGTGCGGGAAAGATCCCATCGCAGAAGCGAGGGCGGCAGCTAGCGCCCTTCGGGCGTCCCTTGCCAAGGACGTGACATTTGAGCAAGCGGCTCAGTCTTATATCGCAGCACACGAGTCCAGCTGGCGCAACGCCAAGCACGCCCAGCAGTGGCGAAACACACTGGCGAGCTACGCCTATCCGGAGATCGGTACGCTCTTGGTGCGGGATGTGGGGTTGGCACAGGTATTAGCCGTTCTTGAACCCATTTGGACCAAAAAAACCGAAACTGCCACTCGGTTGCGCGGAAGGATTGAACAGGTGCTGGATTGGGCAACGGCGCGGGGCTATCGCGACGGGCTCAACCCGGCCCGCTGGCGCGGTCATTTGGACAAGCTCTTGCCCCGCCCTTCCAAGGTTGCAGATGTCGAACATCATGCCGCGTTGCCCTTCACCGAGATAGGCGGCTTTATGCAGCGCCTAAGCCAAACCAAGGGCATTGGAGCGCGCGCGCTTGAATTTGCCATCCTGACAGCGGCTCGATCCGGCGAGGTTAGGGGCGCGACTTGGGCAGAAGTCGATCTGAGGGCTGCCGTCTGGACGGTTCCCGGAAACCGTATGAAAATGGGTCGCGAACACCGGGTGCCGTTGTCACGACGGGTCATCGCGCTCTTGAATGCGCTTCCCCGGATGGCAGGGACTGACCTTTTGTTCCCGGCGCCTCGGGGCGGCGCTCTGTCAGATATGACGCCGTCAGCGGTGGTCCGCCGAATTAAGGTAGCTGCCGTGCCGCACGGCTTCCGCTCTACATTCCGCGATTGGGCGAGTGAGCGTACCAACTACCCTCGCGATGTCGCCGAAATGGCCTTAGCGCACGCTATTGGCGATAGGGTAGAAGCTGCTTATCGCCGTGGGGATCTGTTTGAGAAACGGCGCCGCCTAATGGCTGACTGGGCAACGTTCTGTGAGCGGACGCAATCAAGAGGCGGAGTGGTTAACATACGGCATGACAATGCACGCTGATCGGTCGTCAGCGGTTTGCTGCTGCGGCCTATGCAGCATTGCGGCATTCCCCCGTCAATCGCTAAATCTTGAATGGCGACAGCTATCTCCCTTTTTCGCAAACAGCGCAGCGGCGCAGCCCTCGCACACGATAGATGATCAAAAGAGCTACACACAGTTGTATTATTTAGCTGCGCCACCATGACGAGAATGAAAGCAAAACGCGGAAAAAGAAGTCACTACGAAATATATTCCAGACCCCATTGCCCAAATGCACACTGTTTCTCCGCCGATTGCTGAGCTGAAAGATTGGCTGGATGTTCATCCATCGGTGAACGGCAGCTTTGGACACCTTCTGATCCAGCAAAAGAAAAGCGACGATGGCGCTCTATGTGAGACACTTCGTCCATACTTTGAATCAGCTCATCTGGATGCGCGAGAAACATTTCACCGGTATTATGGCGCAAACGCCACCGACGTTCTTCCTCGCATGCATTGCGAGCGATGGAATTGGAAGGCGTGGTGTTGGAGGAAATCTAGGCGTTCAGAATAGATCGAAGTCGTCTGTATAAGATTGATCATCGCCACAAAAAGATTGTTGGCGGAGAGCAACGAGGCGCTTGGAACCTCCGAGGAACCAGAACCTTAGAATGTGGGGCGCCTTCCGCGCTGGCGGCGTGCCCTGGGCGGTCCCGGTTTTGAAGCCCCCAAGCCCCGACCGGGACCGTTCACTTAAGGGGTGGCTTCAGCCAGACAATTTAGCTTGTGGCGTTTGGGCCATAATACCGCATTTCACGCAGATATTGCCATCGACCTTCATCCTGATGCGGGCGATGGTAGCGCGTCTACGATTGTATACCCGATTTGTCTTCCCCGTCGTGACTCAGAAGGGCCTCTTCGGAGAAGTCATGGCCGGATTGCTAACCCGTCTTATTCGTCAGAGTGCGCCTGAGAGGCTGGCGAGCGTGGTGTAAAGCGCTGATGCGGCGTAGGATTCGGTTGCAAAGCCAACCCCATCACCTCAACCGCGAACGCCAGGCCCGCCATGACCGATGATACGATTCTGCCCTTCTCGTTTCCAGCCGTTCACGCCAAGAAAGTCACAGCTGCCTTCGATGGCGGTCGGCTGACCTCGAACGGGGGCGTGATGCTTCTGGCGATGGCCGAGCGGCGTCTCGGCTTGGCCGACAATTTGGCCCGGGTGTTCCCGGATCGGCGCGATCCGACGCGGGTCGTGCACAGCCTTGTCGATATGTTCCGCGCGCGCATGTTCGCGATCTGCTGCGGCTACGAGGACGCCGACGACCTCGATCATCTGCGGTCCGATCCCGCATTCAAGCTGGCCTGCGGACGGCTGCCGGACACGGGTCGCGATCTGTGTTCCCAACCGACGCTGTCGCGGCTGGAGAATGCTCCGCGCCTGCGCGACGTGATCCGGCTGACCTACACTTTGGTCGACGCATGGATGGATAGCTACCCGCGCGAGCCGGCATCCGTCACGCTCGACATCGATGATACCTGCGATGTCGTCCACGGCCATCAGCAGCTCTCGCTGTTCAACGCTCATTATGACGAACGCTGCTTCCCTTATTCCATGCCGAAACACACCCGTCCTTGCCGACGACTCGGCTACGGGCTTTAGTTAGGGCCAACAGCAGCATCAAGTTGTTGCTGCAAGACACTTGCGCGGAAGAGGGGCGAAAGTCCATGAGTACCATCCACGCGACATAGAGCGGAGAGCTTGAATCGGACCTTGCGTCAAGTTGTATAAGTCCGCGCAGCCCGCGAAAGCACTGACGAATGGAGCAGCCGTATTATGTTCTACTTTCGGTTTACTGGCCTTGATCGGGGGGGCGCTTGCTGTCCGTCGCTCGACTGCACCATGCATGAAACTGATCGCGAGCCAGCCTCTAGGAGCCCGTCCAGATATGTTTTCGTGACGGGCATTTGTTGTAGAGTAGCAGGCTCAGGCTGCGTTTGCGAGGTTGAACAGCTTGAGGAGGTTATGGACGGTGCAGATCATTGTCCACTCGGCGCGCACTTTCTCGATGCCCCGCAACAGGAACTGGCGGAAGCCTCTTGCCTGTTTGATCTGCCCGAACACCGGCTCCACCACTTGCTTTCGCAATCGGTAGGGTGTTTCGAAGCCGCCATCGTCGATCTTCTTTCGCATGGCCTGTGTCAGCGGGCCGCCGACTTTTCCGTTCGCTACTGTCGGGTGCTTGGCGCGTCCGGGCGCGACATAGCCATCGATGCTGCGTGTGTCGAGCGCTTCGAGATTGGCTTCGCTGCAGTAGCCGGAATCCGCTGAGGCCTGCCGCGGCTTGCGGCCAAGATTGCTCTCGATGGCCTCGATCAGGGGCACCAACTGGCCCTGATCGCTGCCGTGCTGGGTCAGTTCTTGCGCGACAATGATCTGGGCATGTGCATCGACGGCCGCCTGGGCATTATAGGCCTGAACGAAGCCATCCTTCGACTTCATGATGCGGCTTTCCGGATCGGTGAAGTTGCGTTGCGCCTTGGGATTGGGTTCCTCCGATGGCAGCGCCGCCGGTTTGCCCGGCTTCTTGCGGCCTTCGGCCTGGCGCTGCTGTTCCTTTTCGGCCTCGATGCGGCGCTCTTCCTCCGCCGCCAGTTTGGCGTCCGCTTCCAGCGCCGCCATCGCTTGCTGGATCTTCGCCAGCCGTTTCTGCTTGTCGACGGTCCAGTCCGGCAGTTCGTCGCTGTTGCCGAAAGTCTCATCCTCCGAGGCATCCGCCGCCTCGGCGGCCGCCAGCATGCGAGCGACCTCGGCCTTCAATTCCGCCTCGCGCTTCTTCATGCGCTCATAACTCATCGCCTTGTGTTTCGACGCGTTCGCCTTGATCTTCGTACCATCCAGCGCGACATGACCGAGCTTGACCAGCCCGGCCGTCTCGCACAACTTCAGAACCTGCACGAATAGCGCGCCGAGCGCCTTCAAATGTCGCTTGCGAAAGTCGCTGATCGTCCGAAAATCCGGCGCATCCAGCGCCACGATCATCACAAAATCGTTCCGCTCCCGGCAGGCCTTGGCAATCCGACGCGACGAATACAGCCCACTCGCATAGCTATGCAGCAGCAGCGCCACCATCATCCGCGGATCAAACGGCGGCTGCCCAAGCCCGCTCACATAGCTGCCCATGATCTCCCTGAGATCGAGGCTCTCCCGCACCAGATCAACCATAAACCGCGAGACATGGCCTTTCGGCACGAAGTCCTGCACATTCGGCGGCAGAAGCAGCGTCTGATCGATGTTCCAAGGCCGAAAATACTTGCTCATCGCCCAATGTTGAATCAGACCCGACCAGATTTGAACAGCGACTATCCAGACAAGCTCCTAGGTGATCGGAATGGGCACATCATTGTCAGTCTTCAATACAGCTGTCGCGTTGCCGATGGGCTATCGAAGGGCGCAGGAATCACGGCGAGATCGGTTAGCAAACGGGCAGCGAAAAGGGGACGCACTTGGCTCCACTTGACGTTCACCGCGAGCTCGAAGTCTCTTATGCCTAAGGGGCATGCGATTAAAGGGCTCCGCGTGTTTGGAGGTCGCTGATTCGGCGAACCCATTCGGTAGCTCATCAGACAACGAGGACAAGCGGTCGAGCCGACAAGTGGCTGTCGCACTCGTGAGGGCAAGGCATCCAGTACATTGGATAAAGAATATGAGACGCATTGACGGGCGCGGATCGCCCATTTCGGAATTTGGTGCCGGTGAAGGTCGAGGCGCTGACGGTTCCAGCTCTGGACCGGCTTGTGCTCCTGGTGAAGAGGGGCAATCGTTCAGTTCCATTGTGGATCGGATGCCTTCCGAGCTTCAGGATTCAGGTCCCTCGGATTCTCGCAGCACGCAGCGCGACAGCGGTGCAGGCCGATTTGCTGTTCCCTCCTCCGGCGCACATCCGCTCTTTGGGGTCGCGCTGCAGGGCGCAATCCGTGGAAGTCGTCGTCGTTTGCGCTCCTTGCCGGAATCCGGCTCGTCGCGAACTGATGGGGCGCTGCGGCGCGACGATCCAGAGGCGGAAAGCTCGCTAGGACGCCCTCTCCCGTCGCACGGGGGGGGTGGACCAGAAGGGGGACACGCCCACGATGCGCCTACCCAGAATGTCCAAACCCCGGGCCTGCAGCGGCCTTATAGAACGTACAGTGGGAGACCAAGGCCAGATGCGGGCTTCTTGCGTCCGAGTGGCGAGGAGTCCTGGCGCGACGATCGAGAGGCTGAAAGCTCGCACGCGAGCAGACGCCCACTGGATACGCAGTCCGTGTCTGAGGGAAGTGGCAGACCAGGAAGGTGGCGCGTCGCCGATGCGCCCGCGCAACCATTCCAGCCTGGGAGCTCGGAGCGAGCCCATGGAACTTATCGTGGCGCAGCCAATCTGGAAACTACTCCATCGGCTTCGGATGGTGACCGGCGACGCGCCGATCGAGCCGCCGAACGCCCGCAAGCAGGCAGGCTGGCGCCGTATGGCCAATCCATCTCTGACCGAAGAGGCCGAACCGGGAGGTCGCATGTCGACAATGCTGCCCTGCAGAATGTCCAAGTTGGAGTGCCGGAAGGGTATTTCAGACATTCTAATGAACTAAATGCCGCCTTACTAAATGCCGCCTTAAGGGAAATCGCCAGCGCTCGCGACATCAGCGTTTTCTCACGCGCAGTGGTACGTTACAGCAAGCAGCTGGGAAGGCAGGATCTTTCAGACTTTCTGCAAACCGCAGCTTTCCGTTTCGATGCTCGATTTGTGCCGCAGTTGGAGGAAAATATCCGGTCCTCATGGGGGTACGCCACGACATGCAATGTGGTGAGCCGGGAAGCTGGAGGTGAGGCCGGCAAAAGAGCTTGCCAGGCCTTAGCGGTTCGGTTGTCGCGCCTCGACAGGGCGCTTATGAAGCAAATCGATCCCATCGCACTTTCTCTGTTCGCATTATCGTTCGGCCGACATTCCGCGGCGGCGAGCTGTCGCGAGGCTGCCGTCGCAATCGCCGGTGAGGTGCCGTCCCGGCTCTCGCGTTTTAACCCGCAGGCGCTGGCGAACCTGGTGAACGGTTTCAGCAAATGGCCGAACGCGGCGGGCTGTCGCGAGGCTGCCGTCGCAATCGCCGGTGAGGTGCCGTCCAAGCCCTCGCGTTTTAACCCGCAGGAGCTGGCGAACCTAGTGAACGGTTTCAGCAAATGGCCGAACGCGGCGGGCTGTTGCGAGGCTGCCGTCGCAATCGCCGGTGAGGTGCCGTCCAAGCTCTCGCGTTTTAACCCGCAGGAGCTGGCGAACCTGGTGAACGGTTTCAGCAAATGGCCGGACGCGGCGGGCTGTTGCGAGGCTGCCGTCGCAATCGCCGGTGAGGTGCCGTCCAAGCTCTTGCGTTTTGACCCGCAGCACCTGGCGAACCTGGTGAACGGTTTCAGCAAATGGCCGAACGCGGCGGGCTGTCGCGAGGCTGCCGTCGCAATCGCCGGTGAGGTGCCGTCCAAGCTCTTGCGTTTTGACCCGCAGGCGCTGGCGAACCTGGTGAACGGTTTCAGCAAATGGCCGGACGCGGCGGGCTGTCGCGAGGCTGCCGTCGCAATCGCCGGTGAGGTGCCGTCCAAGCTCTTGCGTTTTGACCCGCAGCACCTGGCGAACCTGGTGAACGGTTTCAGCAAATGGCCGGACGCGGCGGGCTGTCGCGAGGCTGCCGTCGCAATCGCCGGTGAGGTGCCGTCCAAGCTCTTGCGTTTTGACCCGCAGCACCTGGCGAACCTGGTGAACGGTTTCAGCAAATGGCCGGACGCGGCGGGCTGTCGCGAGGCTGCCGTCGCAATCGCCGGTGAGGTGCCGTCCAAGCTCTTGCGTTTTAACCCGCAGGAGCTGGCGAACCTGGTGAACAGTTTCAGCAAATGGCCGGACGCGGCGGGCTGTCGCGAGGCTGCCGTCGCAATCGCCGGTGAGGTGCCGTCCAAGCTCTTGCGTTTTAACCCGCAGGAGCTGGCGAACCTGGTGAACGGTTTCAGCAAATGGCCGGACGCGGCGGGCTGTCGCGAGGCTGCCGTCGCAATCGCCGGTGAGGTGCCGTCCAAGCTCTCGCGTTTTAACCCGCAGGCGCTGGCGAACCTGGTGAACGGTTTCAGCAAATGGCCGGACGCGGCGGGCTGTCGCGAGGCTGCCGTCGCAATCGCCGGTGAGGTGCCGTCCAAGCCCTCGCGTTTTAACCCGCAGGAGCTGGCGAACCTGGTGAACGGTTTCAGCAAATGGCCGGACGCGGCGGGCTGTCGCGAGGCTGCCGTCGCAATCGCCGGTGAGGTGCCGTCCAAGCTCTCGCGTTTTAACCCGCAGGAGCTGGCGAACCTGGTGAACGGTTTCAGCAAATGGCCGGACGACGCAGCGTGTCACCGGGCGCTGGTGGACATCGCACGCGGACTAGGCCGGGCAGGCCAACGCTTCGGTGCCTTCACGACGCCTCAGTTCGGCATGATCGCCAATGCCCTGGGGCGAAGTATCGTGAGAGGGGAGGAGGCGGGAGAGATCACAGAGACCGCTCTGCTGAAGGATCGCTTGCATCAGCTGGCCCATCACCTTCACTACGACAATGATCGGCTGGAGCAGAGCGATGTTCGGACCATCGCCACCATTTTCAAGGCCTTGGCGAAGGCCCGGCTGTTCGAGGATCTGGGTTCACTCGCCTCGACCGGGTTGGATCGGCTCAACGAACTGCATCGTGCCCCCGGTTTTGCCGCTGAGAATAACCTCGAGACCATGGGCAATCTCTGTGCCGCGCTGGTGCCGCTGGCGCGCAGCCCGCACCTGCGCTGGCACCGCAGAGTGGCTCTCCACTTGCTGAACGATCTCCAGCCGGTCGTGGAGCAAAAGATCGAGGCACACTTCAATGCGAGCGCAGCAGAGCGAATCCGTGGGCCGCTCGCCAGTCGCGGTCCTGCGCTCTCGATCTATCAGGTGATCAAGGCTCGTGCGGTCCTGGCGAACATGTTCAAGCGGCCGGTTATCGAGGGCAAGAAGGCCGATTTGCGCAAGAGGCAGCAAGAGCTGCGGCACGGTACCAAAGAGACCCTGGCTAGTACGCGCGAGCTCATCCAGGGCGATCTTTCCAACATGAGCTGGAACCTGATCGCACAGATCGAGGCGGAAAGCCCGGTCGATGCGCTGGACGCATTCGTCGAGCAGAACGCGGCAACGATCCTGGACAAGCATCCTGCGTCCATATTCGATGTCCACGAGGTATTGCGAACCATGGATCACGAGCCGAGGCCCCCACAGGGCGAGGCAGGTCTAATGCGGTTGCCGGTGGTGGACATGCAGGGACGCCCCCTCGCCACGGAGCCCGAGACACGATACTCGATCTTTCATCGGCTGACCTCGGGGGCGATAGAGGTGGTCGCCGTGCAGCTGCCAGCAAAACCGAGCGCCTTCATGCTGGCGCGCACGCTCACCTACAAGGGTGTGCCTTACCGCATGGACCTGTTCGGCGGCAGCAAGTTAAAGGCACCAAAACCGACCGTGCTCGAAATCGCCGCCAATGCTCCAGCCAAACCGGCGGTAGCATCTTCGGGAGGAAAGCTGCTCGCCATTCCCTATGCCGAAACCGCTCCGGGCACGTCATTCGAGAAGCTATCGCGCGCCTGGGCGCCGTTCAAAGAGGCCTATTGGTACACTCAGCGCAGGGGGTTTGCGGCGCCACCTGCAATCAAGGATCTGGGCCCTCACGACTACGCGCTCGAGGGCGCCTTCAAGCTGTTGCTGGCGCCGGACCGCCCGGCCAACGAGGCGCATCCCTTCAGACTGACCGGACCGGAAGGCCCGATTGCTCTGCGACCGCATGACGGCTGTGGCTTCATCAAGGCCTCGCTGGCCGAGCGTATGCTCGCCGTTCGCCGTGCCGGCCCGGAGGAAGGTCCCGATCGGATGCCGGCCTATGGCGAAGGAAGGAGATCGTCCGTACCGAGCTCGGCGCTGCAACATTATCCGCGGAGTGAGCGAGTGGCGGGCGAGGCGCGCGAGAAAGCCAAGGCTTGGCTGGAGAGCAGAGGAGGGGAAAGCCTGATAGGCGAGCAGCTGTTTCGTACGGTGACAGCAGGCCACATCGACGGTTCCGGCGCGGTTGCCGTCCCGTCCAGTGACGATTACCTCCACGTGCCAGAGTGCAAGAGCGAGACGTTGACGGGAACGGGAGGCGTGCTGATCGGGCGATCTCCCTATGACGCCCCCAACCTGCGCCCGCTTGCCTACGAGCGCGTCAAGTCGGCGGCTGATGGGGATCCGACTGCGGCATTCCTCGATAGATGCGTGGCCATGCAATATAGTTTCAGCGTCGCTGAGAAGTCGCGGGAGGAGCTGGCGGCCGACGATCCGAGCTTCTTTGCCAAAGGCATTCTGATCGTGGTGCCGGACGAGCTGTGGCCGGCCGACTACACCGATCGCGGCCTGGTGATGTCGGCCGAGGACGTCAAGTGCCATTCGAACTGGACCGAGCGCAAGGACCGCGTCAAGGCGGACACGCTGGTCGACTGCGTCGGTATCCTGCAGGCGACCGAGGTGTTCGCTCCGGGCTCGTTGGTCGCCGTCCCGACCGGTGAGCAGAAAAAACTCGACGGCGATTTCGACGGAGATACGATCGTTATCGTCGGTGATCGGCCGCAGCTCTATGAGCATGTTCGCCTGTTCGATGACAAGGAGCAGGCCCGCGGGGTCCGCTCGCTCAAGCCGCCAAAGTCCCATACGCCGGCAATCGAGGGCAATGATTACAAATTCAGTCGTGCCAGCCAGATCCTCGCGGCGACGCGGGATACTTTGGAGATTTATAGCGGCCTGCAGCGGAGCTTTCTGGCGCAGTCCCATCAAGCACGACGTTGGTTTGCCGAGCGCTCAGTGTTTGGAACTTACGAGGGGCTTCATCACGAACTTCAGCGCGACATCCGTCAATTACTGAACCAGGAGCAGGTGAGCGCCCAGGATGTCGAGCAAATGCTCGACAGAGCGAGGCCCGAAATCAAGGTTGCAGACCATGCAGTCGCCCACGAAATTGCCGAGTTACTCGTCACCGACCTTGAGGCATGGGCAGCAAGCTTGGATGAGCAGGTGCTGGTCGAAACAGTCGAAAGCGCGCGCGATACCAAGTTGACGGTGAGCCCGGCGCTTGCGGAGCTTTTCCCAGACCTGGCGGAGACCTATCCGGCGGCGACGCACCCGCGCGACCGTATCCAGGCCGTGCTCGACAACTATCCTCCGCGCATCAGTCCGCGGCCGGATGGGTACAGTGCGGATGACCTCGTGCAAAGCGCAAGCAACCTCCTGAGCCTCGGCATCAAGGTCGGAACGGATGCCTTTAAATCCGACACCAGCGTCCAGCTGTTTATGAAGAAAAGCCAAGGGCTCCAGAGGCTCCTGCAGCAGACGCCGGGCCTGAAGTCGGTGCCCTATGTCAAGAGCATGGCGACGACCCTCAATCACGGGATGTTCAATGTCGACACGACCTTGGAGGATCTGAAGGACAATCCCACATTGGCGGCTTCAATCATGGAGGCCTCGATCAACCTTGCTGCGGAGCAAGGGATTCTGCCCCGCCCCTTTGACCGGCAGCCTGCCGAGGATTCTGCCATCACATTGACGCTAACTCGCGAGCAGGCCTCGGAGCGCGCCCAAACCGAGGTGGCGCGCGCCGCAGTCGAAGAGAAGGCGATCACTGCAGCGGCGCTTCAGGTTGCCAAGGATCTCCGGCACACGGGCATCGATGTGAAGATGCCCCATTTCGACCATCGATTGAGGTCGGAAAGCTCCCTCAGAGACCAACTCATGGTTGTGAATGATGTCCCCGAAGGCGCCTCACAGCTGATCAGCAGCGCCGTGCGCCATGTCTTCGAAGCACCCGATAAGGATTTTGCAAAGGCCTTCCGGAAAGCCATTCTGTCGTTTGAGGAGCAAGGCTACACCGAAATCAGCACAGCAAACTGGTTCAGGGTGAGCGCTCCGACCATTGTCGGCATCAAGACTGTGCTCGCCACGCCGGATGGCTACCGCTTCGAGGCGGAGTTTCATACGCCGGGCAGCTACCAGGCCAAATTGGCCAATCACGATACCTATAAGGAGCTCCAGCGACTGCGCAGAAGCGATGCACCCGATGACCGTAAGATGGAGCAGCTCACGCAGCGCGTGCGCGAGGTCTGCAAAGAAGTTGCGATCCCGGAGGGTGTTGGAGCTATTTCCCATTGGTCCATCGAAGGAGCACCTACAGCTGGTGTCGGCGCGGCGCGATCTGCCCAACAGACAAGGACGGCCGAGCGATCACCGACTGCAAAGGAGGTTGTCGCGGCCCTCGACGGGCGGCCGATCGTGCTCGTCGGGATGCCCAGTTGCGGCAAATCCACCATCGGTCCGTATCTTGCGCGACGACTGGGGCTGCCCTTCATCGACTCCGACAAAAAAATCGAGACGGCGGCAGGCATGTCGATATCAGACATTTTTACGGCCAAAGGAGAGCCGCATTTCAGGGACCTCGAGGCGGGTTTGATCGCGGAGTGTCTCGAGCGGGGACCCGCGGTGCTCGCCACCGGTGGCGGCGCGTTCATGCGTGAGGAGACGCGGCGCCACGTCGCCGAGAAGGGGCTCTCGATCTGGCTCAATGCCGACGCGGGCGAGATCAGAAAACGCCTTGCTCGTGACACCACCCGTCCGCTGTTGCAGACCGAGGACCGGGGGGACAAGATCACGCAACTAATCCGCGAACGCGGACCGTTCTATCAACTTGCCGATCTCACCATCATCCCAGGAAAGCGTGACAACAAGAACGCGGATCAATGTGTGGCCGCGCTGCATGCCTACCTTTGCGACGAGGCGGGCGCGTTGGAAGCAGCGTCAGCGCACTCTGCCAGGGCTCCTTCAGACATCGAGGGCGGTCTTGAGGCCGCGGTTCATCCGAATCCGCCCGCACCGTTCGAGTTGCGTGACAATGCTTGGAGCCCGGCGCCTGACTTTCCGCCGCCGTTTGCCGGGCCAGTACCGGGTCATCACCAGGGCGTTCGACAGCCCGGCTCGCCGCAGGGGCTTTCTCCGGCGCCAGCCTTCTCGGATGATGAAGCTTTGGCGTGGTTGCGCGAGGAGCTGGCGCGGCGGCAGATGCAAGAGCCGGCCTCACCATCAACCAGCAGGGCTCCGTCAGACACCTACGGCGGTCTTGAGTCTTTTGTTGATCTGGATGCGCACACGCCGTCCGAACCACGCGACGATGCTAATTCTGTACGGCCGTTTCCGAGCACCTCCGCTGATGCTCAGATCGGGGCTTTAGGTCCGACAGCCTCCTCCCACGGCCACGGGCTGGTGCTCGAGGACACGGAATGGCTGGGCGACGAGCATATCGACAGGGATTACCGGCTCCAGGAGCAGGATTTGCAGAGGTACCATCCGGATCTCGCCGCCCGGACGCGGTTCGTGAATCCCCTCATCGTCCTAAATTATCTGCGCTCTAACGACGATGGCGTCGTGCGAACCGAATTCCAGCGCATCGTCTACGATAATGGTAACGATACAGCCGACTTCCTGTTCCTGCCCGTGATTAATGCCAATCCTGAAGATCCTAATAGCCTCGGCAACCATTGGTCGCTGCTGTTCGTTGATCGCCGCGACCGGGGCCGGCCGGTCGCCTATCACTACGATTCCTACGGGGGACTCAACAACAAGGATGCAGAACATCTCGCAGGTCGGCTGCACCTCCGCCTCGAGCGAGCCGGCATGGCCCAGCAGCGGAACGGGTATGATTGCGGCGTCTTCGTGGTGGACGGCACGCGGGCGCTGGTTAGGCAATTGGAGCAAGGACGGGAGCCAGACCTGCTGAACCTCAGCAACCTCGTTGCCAATCGGCAGGCACTGCAGAACCGACTCAGGGGCTGATGTCGCCATGGGCGGATAGCTCAGGCTGGAGCGGCTCACGCCGACGGCCTGGGCCCCCGGGCACGAAGGACCGGAACCAGCGCAGCGTCGCGAACTCGGCTGTGGCCAATTCCCGGGCTTTGGGAATCGCGTCGCGCACGGTCAGCATCAGCCATTAAGCGGCGGTGTGGAGAACGAGGCGGACTTGATTGGCGAGCGCCGAACGGCAGCTGGTGCGATCGGAGGCGAGCTGTGTCTTATGCAGCTTGATCAGATTCTCGGCTTGGCCGCGCGCGCAATACAGGCTGTCGTAGATCCACTCGGCCGAGCCGACATCGAGGCTGGTGACGAAACGGATGTCGAGGCCGGGCATCGTCGCCTCAATACGGGCGACGGTACGCCGTTCGCGATCCCAGGACTTGGCCTTGTGGCGCGTCTCGGTATAGCCACGCAGAACCGGCAGGTTCTCGATGACGCGTCGCGTGCGGATGTCGTCGGCGGCCTCGTCGACTTTTCTGGCGAGCGGCTTGGTGCCGGACAGACCGAAGATGTAGTCGATGCCGTTGGTCTCGCACCACGCCATTGCCTCCGGCCGGGCATAGTGCCCGTCGCCACGGAACGTAATTCGCGTGTTGTGCCACCGCGTCCGGATATGCCGTATCAGGCGGCGCAGATCGGCACGCACCTCGACGCCGCCCGGCGTCTTGCCGGGCCGCAGACGACCGCCACGGGCCGGCTCTTCTCCGTGTCGTAGACGTGGATCGGCAGGAAGCAGCGTTCGTCATAATGAGCGTTGAACAGCGAGAGCTGCTGATGGCCGTGGACGACATCGCAGGTATCATCGATGTCGAGCGTGACGGATGCCGGCTCGCGCGGGTAGCTATCCATCCATGCGTCGACCAAAGTGTAGGTCAGCCGGATCACGTCGCGCAGGCGCGGAGCATTCTCCAGCCGCGACAGCGTCGGTTGGGAACACAGATCGCGACCCGTGTCCGGCAGCCGTCCGCAGGCCAGCTTGAATGCGGGATCGGACCGCAGATGATCGAGGTCGTCGGCGTCCTCGTAGCCGCAGCAGATCGCGAACATGCGCGCGCGGAACATATCGATGCGTGTTTCGCGGGATCGTGAGCACGGATTTCAGCGTATGGTGAGCAACGATTTCAGAGGATCGTGAGCACGTTTTTCGACGCGCCGGACGCTTCTGCGCGGCGGCGATCAGGGTGAGACGCCAGCGACAATCAAGGTGAGACTGCGCCGATGGGGACGGACCGAAGGGAGGGCGCAGCCCGACCGGAGGACCGTCCCCATCGGCGTCGCGCGTTTTTGGACCCGTCTGGCGGCCGGGTGCGGCTGGTGCAAGCTGTTGATTCGTCTCGACAAGAGGGAATCGATGCCTTGCCTGGCCTTGACATCACCGACCGCCAGATGAGGCTGTACATGACCTACCGATTGACACTGTCCCGCGAGGCCGCCGCGGCCAAGGCGGGGTTCTCGAAGGCAAGCGCGTATCGAATCGAGGGCGATTGTCGCCCGCCCTCACAGAAGAAGACGCCGAGGGGCCGGCGCCGGGCCGATCCGCTCGGGCCCTATTGGGACGCCGAGATCGTTCCGATCCTGAAGGCTGCGCCCGGCATCCGCGTGATCGGCGTGCTGGACGAGCTGCGCCGACGGCATCACGAGTTGAACCCGAACATCCGCCGCACGCTGGAGCGGCGCATCAACGCCTGGCGGGCGCTCAACGGCCCAGAACAAGACGTGATCTTCCGCCAGCAGCACGAGCCCGGTCGCCTGGGTCTGTCCGACTTCACCGACGTGAGCGCGCTCGGTATTACCATCGCGGGTGAGCCGCTCGATCACCGGCTCTATCACTTCCGGTTGGCGTTCTCCGGCTTCGAGCATGCCCATGTCGTGCTCGGCGGCGAAAGCTTCGTCGCCCTGGCGGAGGGCTTGCAGAACGCGCTGTGGGCGCTTGGCGGCGTGCCGCGGGAGCATCGCAGCGACAGCCTGTCGGCAGCGTTCCGCAATCTGGCCGCCGACGCACGGGAGGATCTGACGCAGCGCTACGCCGGGCTGATGGGCCACTATGGCATGGCGCCAACGCGCAACAATGCGGGCATCGCACATGAGAACGGCTCGATCGAGAGCGCGCACGGCCATCTCAAGCGGGCACTGGAAGATGCGCTGTTGCTGCGAGGGACGCGCGACTTCGCCAGTCTCGATGCCTACCGTGCTTTTGTCGACGAGATTGTCGGCCGGCGCAACGCCAACGTCGCCAAGCCGATCGCGCTCGAGAAGGAGGCCTTGGCGCCGCTGCCAAAAGGCCGCACGACCGACTTTGAGGAGAAAGTGATCCCGGTGACGTCGTCAGGCGGCTTCATCCTGCGGCGCGTGTTCTACACCGTGCCTTCAAGATTGATCGGCCATCGCCTGCGCGTGCGCATCTTCGACGACCGGCTCGAATGCTTCGTTGGTGTCACGCCGGTCGTGACGCTGCGGCGCGGTCGGCCTGTGTCCGAGCGCCAGGGCGGTCATGTTGTGGATTACCGGCACGTCATCCATGCCCTGCGGCGCAAGCCAATGGCGCTCCTCAATCTCGTTTATCGCGACCAACTCTTCCCGCGTGCAGCTTACAAACGTCTGTTCGAGACCTTGCGGGAGCATGGTGATGACCGGCGCGCTTGCAAGGTGACGGTCGAGCTTCTGGCGCTGGCTCACGAGCGCGCCTGCGAAGCAGAACTCGCCGAGGTGATCGCGATGGATCTGGACGCCGGACAGTTACCCGATCTTGCCGCGCTGCGCGACCGCTTCCGACCTGAGGCGGCCTCGATCCCGCGAGTCGCCGTCAAGCTGGCGCCGCTCGACGTCTACGATGAACTCGCCTGCGTCAGCGTCATGTCAGGCCGCTCGAACCTGGGAGAGGCTGCATGACTGTAAGCGCGCATTTTACTGCACAGGCTGCGCGCGCGGCTGGCCGCGGCGTCGCGTGGCGCCGGGGCCCAGCGGGATCATCGGAACGGCTTGATTGATCCTGAGCGTTTGACGGTCAGCCGCTGTCGTTGTCAGCTGGCAGGTTTTTTTGAGCGGTGCAATTGAACGGCAACAGATCTTCGATATCGGCGTCTGGCGCGCGTTGGGGCAATTCGGTGAGCGCGTGACGTAGCCATGCATAGGGATCGACGCCGCATGCCCGGCATGTCAGCACCAAACTGTAGATCACGGCGCTTGCCTTGGCGCCGGCAACGGTGTCGCTGAACAGCCAACTTTTTCGTCCGGTGCAAAACGGCCTGATGTCGCGCTCCAGAACATTGTTATCGATCGGGGCGAGACCGTCACTGGTGTAACGGGTCAGATAATCCCATTGGTTGCGTGCATAGGCGATCGCCTTGCCGGTCAAGCTTTCGGGTAGCACCTTCGGCGCCTGGTCGTCGAGCCAGGTCCGGAAGGCGGCCAATACCGGCAGGCTATGCTGCTGGCGCAGCCGCAAGGTGTATGCGGCGCGCGTTTCGCCGTCGGGCGGCGTCTGGCGCGCCACCCTCTCGACCTCGTACAACGCCTCGAAGAACTTGAGCGCCTGCAATGGCGGACCGCCAGGCTTTGTCCTGGCCTTGAGCGCATCGGTAAATTTCCTGCGCGCATGCGCCATACAGCCGAGATGGGTCGCGCCTGTCAGCGTGCGCCAGGCGTCATAGCCGTCGCTCATCAACAAGCCGCGATAGCCGGCCAGGAAGGCCTGAGGATGTTGCTGGCCGCGACCGGGCTGGTAATCGAACAGCACGACCGGCTGCGCGCAGTCCTGGCCGCTGCGATAGGCCCACATGAAGGATTTGGCCTGCGCATCACGGCCGTCCTCTTTAAGAACCTGGACCCAGGTTTCGTCGCCGTGGACCAGGGGCTGCGACATGAGCTTTTGCTGTAGCGCGTCATAGACCCGATGCAGATGCAACTCGCTCGCCCGGATCACCCAGTTGCCCAGCGTCCCGCGGCTGATGCTGACGTCGGCGCGCCCCAGCGCGTCCGCCACACGGTACAGCGGCGTGCCGTCGACGTATTTGTTGGCGAGCACCAGCGCCAGCGTCGATGGCGTGGCGACGCTACCCGGCAGCGGCTGCGCCGGCATCGGCGCGGTCACAATCGGGGTGTTCAGCGCGGTGCGCTCGCAGTGACGGCAGGCATATTTGAACCGCACATGTTGCAGCACCGACGCCTTGACCTCGACGTGCAACTGCTCGGTGACGGTCTCGCCCATCCGATGCATCCGATTATGGCAGCACGGACAGTCCTTTTGATCCTCACCCAGATCGTGTTCGACGCGTTGGCGCGGCAGATCGTCAGGCAGCGGCTTGCGGCCGCGTGCCTTCGGCGCCGGCTTTGGAGCCTCCGGCAATCCCGTGTCCGGCACGGCGACCGCCTCGACATCGTCGTCGTCCCGGCTTTCAGCGGCGGCCTGCTCGGCTTCGTTGAAGATGCGCTCCTTGAGCTTTTCGCTCTTCGGCGCATACCGGTGCAGGCGCTCCAGGCGCAACTGCTCCTCTAGATGCAGCACGCGTTGTGCGAGTTTCTCGTTTTCGGCCTTCAGCGCCGCGATCTCGGCCGCGTGCGCCGCGATCAAGGCTTCCAGTTCGTGCGTCGTGGGCTTGCGACTCATCGGAGTCTTGAATCGAAGTCATGCCGCCGCGTCAACCGGGCTCCCATGTCTTCGTCATGTCTTCGGCCGCGTCATCTGAGAACGGCCATGCCGAAGCCCGATGACGCCGCCCGCATCGAACACGCTCAGCCCACGCTCTGATATTGCCGCACCGGATGACGACGCACCGCCGCGATGTTGATGCCGTCAAGCAGCCAGTGCAGCTCCTCCGTCGTCAGCGTCAGCACCGCCTCCTGACTTCGGGGCCAGTGGAATCTGTCGGCCTCCAGCCGCTTCAGCAGCATCCAAAATCCTGACCGATCATAAATCAGCAGCTTGATCCGGTCGCGGCGACGATTGCAGAACGCGAACACCGCGCGCTGGAACGGATCCAGCCCCATCGACTGCTCGACCACGATCGCCAGGCTGTTGATGCCCGCCCGGAAGTCAATCGGTTCGCGGTGAAGGTAGACCCGAAGATCAGACGCCAGTCGGAACATCGCAACGCCCCAGCGCTTCAATCACCGCCGACAGCAACTGCGCGTCGCCGCCTTCCAGCGAAAGCGTCACGCCGTTGGGCATCGATGCCGTCAGCCGCCCTGCACAGGATCGCTCCGTCGCGCAAACCGCAATCGCGCCAGCAGATCGAGTTGGCGACGGCGACGGCGCGCGAACCGGAATAAAGGCTGGCGCAATCGGCGCCCGCGCCTCCGGCTGGCCATCCCCGTTCTGAAGTTGTCGCTTGGCCACCCACTTGCGCAGCAGGTTCGCGTTCACGCCGTGTTGCAGCGCAAGCCCCGCCAGCGACACGCCAGACTGCAGACAGGCCTCGACCAGCCGCTGTTTGCTGGCCGGATCATAGCGACGCCGGCCATTGCGCAACACGCCGACCGTCTCAAGTCTCAAAGGTTCTTCTGGAGTGATCATCGATCGTGTCCACCTCGCTCATGGTGGACACCTCATCCCATCCCCGCGCTCAACTGCATAGGTGCGTAGAAAGGAGCGCTTACGCATGACTGGTATCGCTACCTCCGTCGATACTGCCCGTGTCGAGCTGCTTCTCAATGAGCTCCGCCTGCCGGGCGTCAAGGCGATCTGGCCGAAGCTCGCTGCACAGTCGGACAAGGAAGGGTGGCCTGCCGCCCGCTTCCTCGCCGCCCTTGCCGAGCACGAGGCGGCCGATCGCACCCGCCGTCGGATCGAGCGACACATGGTGGAAGCGCGTTTGCCCGCCGGCAAGACGCTCGCCACCTTCGACTTCGAAAGTGTGCCGATGCTATCAAAGGCACAGGCGATGGCGCTCGCCGCTGGCGACGCCTGGTTGAAGGCCGGCGCCAATTTGCTCTTGTTCGGTCCACCGGGCGGCGGCAAGACCCATCTCGGCACGGCGATCGGCCTGGCTCTCGTCGAGAACGGTTGGCGCGTTCTCTTCGCGCGCACCACTGATCTGGTGCAACGGCTGCAGGTCGCGCGGCGCGAGCTGGCGCTGGAGTCCGCGATCGCCAAACTCGATCGCTATGACCTCCTGATCCTCGACGACATCACATATGTGAGCAAGGATCAGGCGGAAACCAGTGTGCTGTTCGAGTTGATCGCCGCCCGCTACGAACGACGCTCGCTGCTGATCACGGCCAATCAGCCATTTGGCGAATGGGGGCGTATCTTCCCGGACCAGGCAATGACGTTGGCTGCCATCGATCGTTTGGTCCACCACGCCACGATCCTCGAGATGAACGTCGAAAGTTACCGTCGAAAAGTTGCCCTCGATCGCAAGCGCGGTCCAGGCCGGCCGCCCGTTCATACGACCCCCAACGAACTCGACAAGGCAACGATTGACGCTGGCAATCCTGCGTGATTGTCGCGCAGCGTCAATCAAGCCTTGCCAAACCCGCGGCCAGCGTCAATGATCCGCCCACTCGGCTGCCTTGTCTCATCTTGATTGACGCGCCACTCTCATCCTGATTGTCGCTGGCGTCTCACCCTGATCGCCGCCGAGCAGGCGCGGCTGGCTGACTTCATGGCTGCCGATCTGCCCGTGCGGCGCGAGATATCCGCGAACCCGCCGACCGCGCCCCCTAGAATAGGTAGGAGCCGATCCAATGTTGATGCTGTACCGTCAGGCGCCGTTAGCCTTTCGGGCTGACTCCGTGGAGCATCAGGAATCTGTCGATGCCTGGAAAGACTACTAACTTGCGCGCCGCAGTTAAGAAGCGCATTGCCCAGATCGAAGGTATGACACCAAAAGAAGTTCGAACAGCAATGCTGTCCTGGTGAGGACATGCGCGCCAGATCCCGGCGTAGAATCCGGCTCTACTCTGAAGGTCTACCGGTTTGAGGCAGAGCTTTGGTTTAACGACCGTGCAATATGGCGACGAGTCGACGGAAAGCCTGAGAACGTCTTCGCCCTATTGGATATAGATTCCGCTCATCGGGCGCCGCCTCCAAGGGCAAATGTCGCAAACGACTTTTTGTCCCGCCTCATCGACGTTTTCCGCGGGGCGCGCGAGCAATCTTCGCCAGCTCCAGTAAGCGAGCCCAATGGGAAGATTTCAAAGGAGTGATTTGCATGCAAGTCGATTTCAGCGGAGTGATAACCAACTTTGATGGAGTTCCGCCGGGCGGCTTCTTCATGTTCGATCTAAGCACTGGCGGGGCATTTGGACTTTGCGTCGCAGTTGCCGATGACAAAAGAGCTATCATCTCGCTTCCAGGCCCAAGGTCGCGAGATAAGCAATTCGGCTGGATTCAAACCGACGGCCTGACGCAGACGTTCGTCTACTTACCGCGAGCGGTATTGAGACCCGCCTTGTCGAGCGCTGTGCAGGCGGGATCGGCCGTTGGTTCATTCCTGATTTGTGCCGGAAATAAGCGATTTATTCGTGGTTATGAGAATGCCCATTACAATCGAACATTCAATGTCGAGACCGGCTTAGCCGAGAACGACGTGGCGATGCATGATGCTGTTTACTTCACCGAATGGCGCGTCGGCCACGTCACCGACGGAAACTTCGAACAGATATATTCCTTTCCGGTCAACGTTCCCAGACCGCAATAGCCGATGAGCGAACATTCTGCATCAAGAACCGGGCATTCTTATGGCGCCACTGCCATCGACTGGCGCGTTGTGAATGCGACGACGAACAGTCCTATCTCTTTTGAGGTGGCGCCGTTCGCCCACGACTTCGGGACCAACATCGACCATCGCGCGGAGATCGTTGCACGACAAACCGCCATTGGCCTTTTGCAGTTAGAGACGACGAACGAGCGTCCATCCTATTTCTCCGATGCGCCCCTTGGCCGCGCAGAGAAGATGTTTCGGCGTGTCACCAACGGACTCGACAAAACGCTGGTCGATTACGGTATTCCGGACTTGCCGGTGAAAGCTGCACGCGAACGATTGGCTTGCCCCAGCCGTCGCGTTCGATGCTGTCAATGTAGCCCTCGCTGGACATCACGCCTGATATCGCACGTCGCACCATCGGCAACATCAGAACCATCCTCAAGCCGGAAAACAAACCCTACGAGGAGATCGGTTCTATCGTTTCGGGTCAACGGTGAGACCATCAAGCGCTTCGTTTCCGGTCAGGCACTGGCCGCGCTTGAGGACCATCAAATTCGCGATGTGTTTCGCGGACGCCGCATCCTCGCATTCGGCAAGTTGAAGGTATCGGGGCCCCGGTGCGTTGCGTGATTTAGTTAGTGGCCAAGAACAAGAAGTCATGAACGAAGCAATGACTACCGGCGATATCAATGAAGTTCAATGATTGGGAAATGAGAGCCCTGAATGCTTTACAAAAGAATTATCGAGCAAGGCACAATCAACGAACCAGAAGGCAAGCCAGACCCGCAATTTGCTTTGCCCTCTACCGTAAATTGGATGCGTTCATTGAAGCTACTGCTCTCTGAGAGGGGAGTCGATTTTCAGTCTGCATCACACGCCTATGCAGCATTCGGCAAACGAGAGATGGACAATTTGGTCCAAAATACAATTCTAGAGCAACTGTTTCTAAGCCTCCATCATTTGTCAGCCCTGAACAAAATGAAAGACTTGAGACCGGCAGCAGACTTCTGCCGAATAGGCATTCTCGCGTGGTACTACGGAATATCAAATGCGGCGAGTGCGATGATTGCTGCGCAGAATGGTTCGTTCCAAGAAGATCACGCGGGGACAGCTAGGATTTGGGATGCGGAGATCGCGGCGCGCAATCTTGCTTTACCGCCCTTTGATTGGCGCGTGTCCAGCCTAATTGAGGCAACATACAAAGCTGAGCTGGATGTATATCGAGGCCAGAGCACTGGCAAATTGCTCATCACGCCGATGTCTTCAAGTGAGGCGAGAGGAGCAGCGTGCGCCTATCTGTCAGGCAGCGCAAAATGGTATGCTTGGAAGGCAACCGAAGACGTAAGAAAGACCAGTGAATTTAAACAACTCAATGTAGATAATTTTAAGAAAAAGCCGGCTCGTGAACTGAGAGACAAGCGACTTGCCGGACGCAGTATCGGCTTCGTCCATCAAGCACTCCGTTATCGAGGGAAGGCAAATTATCGCGAAGCGTTGTTTCTGGCGTATGGGCGCGGCATCGAACCGACAATCCATGAATTTCTACTCGATCAAACAGAGGTTCTGAAATCTTTTGTCGCGATGGCGGGCGCTTTCGCATCGCGTAAGTTAGGACGGGACGTTTGGAATGAGTTCGTTGCCGACGTGGAAGCGAACCGAGCCTTCTCGATGAGTGTCGCTGACGTTTGGCAGTAAAGGTTCCATGCTAGTACCGACTTTGCTTAAAGCGTGAGTCGTGATTCAAGGGCGGGATGATACCCGAAGCAAGAGAAGTCCACCTTTCGAGGAAAGATCGCAAGGTGCTTGAGGCGTGTTGCCGCTCCCCGGTGACGTTGCAGCGCGATTTGAAGCGGGCGCGGATAGTTCTGTTGGCGGCGGATGGACGCAGCACTCGGTCGATCGCCAAGGAAGTTGGGGTCCAGCCGCGGATTGTCAGCCTTTGGCGGCATCGCTATGCCGACCAAGGCCTTGAAGGGCTGCAAGACAAGCCGCGACCGGGCAAGCAGCCAATCTATACGAAGGCCACCGACAAGCGGATTCTGAAGCTGCTGGACAAGCCGCCGCCGGACGGGTTCGCACGCTGGACCGGGCCCCTGCTGGCCGGGGCGCTGGGCGATGTTGACGTCCAATATGTCTGGCGGTTCCTGCGCAGCCACAAGATTGACCTCGCGGCTCGTAAGTCCTGGTGTGAGAGCAACGACCCGAACTTTACGGCCAAAGCCGCCGATGTTGTCGGCCTCTATGTCGCCCCGCCCGCGAAGGCCATTGTGCTGTGCGTGGACGAGAAGCCCTCGATCCAGGCTTTGGAGCGAGCGCAGGGTTATCTGAAGTTGCCCAATGGCCGCGCCTTGACCGGCCAGAGCCACGATTACAAGCGGCATGGCACCACAACATTGTTTGCGGCGCTCGAAGTCGCCACCGGAAAGATCATCGCGGCGCATTCAAAACGCCGACGCCGCGTCGAGTTTCTCGACTTCATGAACAGCGTCACCGCGGCTTTTCCGAACCGGAAGCTTCACGTCATCCTCGACAACCTCAACACCCACAAGAAGAACGAGCATTGGCTCAAGGCCCACCCCAACGTGCAATTTCATTTCACGCCGACAAGTGCGTCTTGGCTCAATCAGGTCGAGGTATGGTTTTCGATCTTGCAGGGGCAGTCGCTCAGCGGCACCTCCTTCACAAGCCTCACGCAGCTTCAGGAGCACATCGATGCCTACGTCAACGCATACAACGACAGAGCCGAGCCCTTCGTCTGGACCAAGAAAAAGGTCCGTCAACGCCGTTTCAAAGGCCGCCGTATCACTCAGCTCTGATTCTGGGTACTAGCGTTTGGGCTGCACACCCCTTGGGCGCGCCGTCGGTGGCGAGAATGAAGCGTGCCTTCCCCCTGGCCGTGGCCGGGCTGGCTTTCAGCGCGGCGAGGGTGTTGCCGACGGCGCCCGGCGCTGCGACGGCGATATGGATGTTGTTTGTTTGCAGGACGCCGCCCAAGTCGGACTTGTTCGACGCACCGGCGCGCAACCGCTTGATGGTGGTTTCCTTGTTGCCGAAGGCTTGCAGGAAGGCGAACGGGAACTCGCCCCTGTCGAAGGGCTGCTCGGCGAGCGCCGAAATGGCTTCCTCGATTTCGACCGCGTTCATCGAGCCCCCTCTAGGTGCGAGTTGACGGGGGTATCCGTCTGCCCGCCCGAAGACCCTTCTTAGATCGCTTATCTCCCGGGATCATCGGCCGTGCAACCTGCACCCGCCCAAGAACTCGCCTTTGCACTTTTTAGGAAGGCTTCCAATGCGTCGATATCGAGCCCTTCGATCTTCGCCTGTGTCGGTCTGGCGAGGGCGCGGATGATTTCGGCTTGGCGGTGCCCCGGGACCTCGCCATATCCGACAAAGGTCGTCATTTCGCACTCATGTCCGAGATTTTGGCTCCACGCCTTCCATTCCTCAGGGGATCGGCAAAGGGCTTCACCGAGCCGGACGAGGGTTTTCCGGAAAGCATGGGGATTGACGTAGGGGAGCCCGGCGGCAGCGAAGGCATCGCGGAAAACCCGGCGGATCGGCCCGGTGGTGCGCCAATGGGTCCGCGCCAAGCCGACAGCGGCAAAGTTTCGGTGTTCTGTTTGAGCCATTTGCGTTGCGGGGAAAAGCGGATCGTCAGGACCGAAGCCAAGTTCGTGCTTCAGCAGTCCAACGTAGTCCGCAACGACGTCGAACGGCTCCGGGCCGACCGGAAAGAAGTTCGTTGTAAAGGTCTTCCTGCGTTTTGTGTTGACCTCGCGGCCGTCCTGAAACACGGTGCGAGCAGAGAGGTTAATATGCTTCAACCTCAAGGACGCCAACGCGCCATCCCGAGCGCCGGTTAGGATACTAAACGCGATAACAGCCCGGTTTCGCTTGTCGATCGCCGTCTTGCCGGGCATGTCCCGCAGGACTTTCAAAATCTCCTCCAAGCTCGGCACCGGCCCCTCACGACGGGCTCCAGCGATCCGCCGGTCCTGGTCGCTAGGGGTGAAATAGTTTGCGTCGTTTGCGTTGAGCTTCGAGCGAAATCCAGGCTCCCGCGACAGCCACAGGAAGAAGTTGCGCAGGTGCTTGAGCGTGGTCGTAATCGTCGCGGCGCTAAGGGGACCGCCGTTTAGGCTGGTTTGGTCTACCAAGACGGCGCGGAACGATCTAGCCTGCTCAACATGAAATTTGCTGAACGGCTTTCGACCGGTCGAGACCTCAAAGCGCTCGATGGCCCGTAGAGCGATGTCGATCGTAGCGTCCTGCTTTCCACTCGCGGCCTGAAGGAAGAAAGTGTAGCCACGCTTCACGCGCTCATTTTCGGGACAATACTTTGGCATGTGATGTCACCCCCCTTCAGAGTGAAAATTGCAGTGGAATTAAGCCGACTGGCTTAGGCGTGGGTCGCCCTGTGGGAATGCAATCCGCAGATTGCCAGCCGCCGAACCGATCCGAGCGATCGAGGTCCGCCGGTGCATGATGCCAGCACAAATCGGGCAAAGGCCCCGCAAGCTGCCGAGCCTGGGTCCATCTGGCCAGAACTCGACCTCGTCGAAAGCCGGTCGTCGAGGTTCTTTGCACCGCAGGCAGAAGAGCCTGCCCGGTCCGCACGGTTGTTTCCTACTGGCGTTGCGCTCCTTCAGGAACTCGATCAAATCCCTACCGCGGATGATTGTCGGGTAGCAGTCCTCGACCGGACGCAGTCCATCCCTGAGCCAATGCCGGATCGTCGCCGGAGTCGCGCGAGTGACCTTGGCCGCTTCCCTGACGTTATACGTGCGCAGGCGCTTGACTCGCCGCGCGGAGTGTCGCCGGTTCGCCACCCAAACTAGCGTCCCAGACGCTTGATGAGGTCACGGATATCCTCAACGCGCCACGCCGTGATGCGTGGTCCAAGCTTGACCGGCTTTGGGAAAGTGCCCGCCTTGACCTTTCGCCATAGAGTCGCCGATGAGAATGGGAAAATAGACGGGATCAGCTGGGATTGGCGGACGTAGCCGCTTTCGGGCAGAGAGCCCAACGAGTTGTGGTTTGTTGCCATGTCGCGATGCTCCTTGAATCGCTGTGCTGCGACTTGGCAGAAAACCTATTTGTCATGCGACTTGACGCAATTGCGTCCACTGTTTCCGCAACTGCGCTGAAGCCTATTCCTCGGAACGACTATCTAATGCTTCAGGAATGCGCTTCAGGTGATTTTCGATGGTACGGGCTGCAACGCGAGCACCCATTTGAGCCGTTTTGCTCTCTATAGCCGCGCCCGCAGCGGATGGCTTCGACACGTCAACTTTGGCCATGTTAGCCAGAGCGGCGATAACTACCAACAAGGTATTGCGCTCGCGTCTCTCGATCGGTTTTTCGGTCCCTTCGATCGGTTTTGAGACCCGCGAAACCAGATCACGCAGCGCCGAGGTGCGGACGACGAGAACGCTATCCCCAGGAAGCCCTCCAGCAGGGTAATAGTTAGCCGGGTGTTCGTACGGTTCCTTCAACGACTTCGGATCGAAAAATTCGTTGTCGCTGAAGTGCGACTGGAGCTGGCAGTAGGTTCCGTCCTCCCGACAAACAAGCGGGGCTTCTAACGATTGCAGTGTTACGCCTGGACCACCTGTCAACCGCTGATATTCATGTTCAACGTCTATCCGCTCAGGCCCAAGCATCGTCAAATCCCATACGCCGTCGATCGGCACTATCTCGGGGGTCCACTCAATTACCCACTCATCATCCATCGCCAGACCGGCGAACGTATGGATCTCATTTTTTCCATCTAGGGTCCTAATAACGCGACGCGCCGCTTGTGAAATAGGAACGCGCGCCCCACAACGGCCTACGGTATGATTTACGAAATCGACAGAGAGGGTCAGGTGACCATCCAAGGCGAGCCGCAGCACGTCGGGTTCCTTAACATCCTCCCCAAACAGAATGCCCAAATGACGCGCGGCGTCGGAAACGGTCAGCCATTGCTTGAGGTTGAGCAGCTTTTCCATGCCCTAACCTCCGACAGCGATCACGCGCAGAGGCGAGCCATCGGCCCGCCCATTGATGGGTTCCATGATGGGTTTCGTCCAAAGAAGCAGCAAAACACCAACAAAATCAATGTTTAATGGCGGAGAGAGTGGGATTCGAACCCACGGTACGGTTTCCCGCACACACGCTTTCCAAGCGTGCGCCTTAAGCCACTCGGCCATCTCTCCGGGAGGCCCTCTCTTGAAGGGCCGGGGCGGATTTTGCAAGGGAGCGCGGGGCCGGAGCGCGAAATTTCCCCAATGGATTGAAAAGATTGGGTAAATTTGCGGTGACGGCAGCCGCGCGCCGCGGCCTCGCTTGCCTCTGCGAGAGATTTTGGCCGGCTGCGGGTCAAAGACCGGCGCAAATCAATTGATACAGCCGACCGATCCGTCCTCTGTCATTCCGGGGCATGCGAAGCATGAGCCCGGAATCCATTTCGCCGCTTGTTCCGTGCTCCGATGGATTCCGGGCTCAACCCTGCGGGCTGCCCTCAGATGCGCAATTGCGCGCCCGGGAATGACGGGGTCGATAGAGCCGCAGTCCCTTGCCACTGAGTTGCCCGACGGCGCAAGCCCCTCGCGCAAAAATATTTCGCTTTATCAGAAATGTAACTCAGTGTATGAATCTCCCATCTCACCCGATCGAGGGGCGCTGCGCATCGTCACGGGTGTTGCGGTGAGATGCGGTGGACGCCGAGCGCGCAGTCGACGAATGCGCGTGAAGCGGACGGTGAAGTCGTGTGGTCCTGACGCCCTAGCGGCCGGTGACCCCCGCGAGATGCGAAGCATCTTCGCGAGGCGGTGACAAACAAGCACAGTCTCGCCGGGGAGAGCGCGAAATAAGCCGTAACCGATCGCGCAGGGAAAGCCGGAATTGCTCCGGTTACACCTGTGGTCCTACCCCTGTGCTTTTTTGTTGCACAGGGCCCATGGGTGCAATCGGCACCCGGCTTTCCCTGCGCCCTCTGTTCAAGAGAGGGCGGAACGAAAGAGCAAAGCTCGGGCAGATTATGTCGCGAGAATGCGAAGCTGCGTCCTCATCCACACCTGTCATCGCCCGGCTTGACCGGGCGATCCAGTACGCCGCGGCCTATCGTTTCAATCGCTGCGTCTCTGGAATACTGGATCATCCGCATGCGCGGGTGATGACACCGAACATGCTGTTTGACAGTTGAATCGGACGACGACGATGCACGAGGACGGGCAAGCGCAAACGTGCCCATCCTGCTATGCGATGCGACTAGTGATATCGCGCGGCAAGATCCGCCGTGCGGCGCGGCCACAGGCTTGGTGGCTCAGGCAGCGCCGCGTTTCCCGCACTGTGCGTATCCTGCAGCGCCTCGATGAAGTCCGCGAACCATTGCTGGATGGTGCCGCTGTTGAGCTTCTCCATCATGGCTTCCCAGCGCATCCGCCGCTCGGTCAGCGGCATCGCGAGCGCCGTCGCCAAGGTGCGCGCCATGCCGTCGATGTCGTGCGGATTGACCAGCAGCGCAGCGTCGAGTTCGTTCGCCGCGCCGGCGAATTTCGACAGCACCAGCACGCCGGGATCCGCCGGATTTTGGGCTGCGACATATTCCTTGGCGACGAGGTTCATGCCGTCCTGCAGCGGCGTCACCACGCCGACCTGCGCGGTGCGGTAGAGGCCTGCGAGCACGCCCTGGCCAAAGCCCTTGTTGAGGTAGCGGATCGGGGTCCAGTCGACCTCACCATGCTCGCCATTAACGTCGGTGACGAGCTTCGCCACCTCGCTCTGCAGATTGCCGTAGGCCTCGATCGCGCCGCGCGAGGGCGTTGCGATCTGCAGCAGCGACACCGAGCGCTTCAGCGCCGGGTGCAGCGTCCACATCTTGTCGAACGCCTTGATGCGGTTGACGAGACCCTTGGAATAGTCGAGCCGGTCGACACCGATCGCGAGCTTCTCGCCGTTGAGGCTGCGCCGCAACCGCGTCACGTCGGGATGCATCATCGCCTTGGTCGCCTGCTGCGCGAATTTGCCGGGATCGATGCCGATCGGAAACACCGCGGCACGGGTGTGGCCGAACGACGAGTTGATGACGCCGTCACGTACCTCGAACGCGAGTTCGTGCTGCACGTAGCTCAGGAAGTTCTCGCAGTCCTCGTCGGTCTGGAAGCCGATCAGGTCGTAGGACAGCATCGCTTCGATCAGTTCGCGATGGTTGGGCACGCCTGCGATCACCGCGCGCGCCGGCCATGGCGTGTGCAGGAAGAAGCCGATCGGCTGTGTGACACCGAGATCGCGCAGCTCGGCGCCGAGCGCGAGGAAATGATAGTCCTGGACCCAGAACACGGAATCGGGCTTGCGGAAACGCAGCAGCGCGCGCGCCATGAACGCGTTCACTTCGCGATAGCTCGTGTAGTCCTCGTGCGAGGCGCGAATCAGATCGGCGCGCGAATGCATCGCGGGCCACAGCGCCGAATTGGCAAAGCCTTCGTAATAGCCGCCATAGTGCGCGGCCGGCAGATCGAGCATCGCCAGCGCGCCCGCACCGAGAGCTTCGACCTCTGCGAAAGGTTCCTTGTGGTTCCCGTCGCGGACACGTCCGCTGGAACCGACCCATATTGCCCCTGTCTTTTCCACCACCGGCAACAATGCCGCAGCCAGCCCCCCCGTCATGGGTTCATTGGGTTTTCCGCGCGAGACGCGGTTCGATACGACGACGAGGTTCACCAGGTCCCCTCCTGTTGGTCAACTCGCGTATTAACAACCATTCATCAAGATGGTTCCTGATCAAGGAATCTCCCAATTGAAACCAAATTCTGGCGAACGCGCACGGAACTCGCGGGAACTCGCGAAAAGAAAAATTCATGCGAGATGCACGTCACGACGCAAAACAACCGCATTCAGGAGTGCGCGACGCGACGTGCGATGCAGATGATTTGGTTAGGACAGGCTGACGTCCCTATCGTCTTCGAGCAGACGCGCGAGGAATTCGCGCACATCGCTCGGCCGGTCGAAATGTCCGGCGACGCCGGTTGCGCGGCGGCCGACGGAGAATGCGAGGCCATTGAAATCGGGCATGATGCCGAACACGGTCTCATCGGTAACGTCGTCGCCGATAAAGAACGGGCGGCGTCCCCTGAACGGCTCATGCGTCATCAGCTCGAGCACACCGGTCGCCTTGGTGAAGCCGGAATTCTTGATCTCGCAGACACTCTTGCCCGGCAGCACCTCGATCGGCGCATTCGGCAGCTCGGCGCGGATCAGCGACACCGCTTCATAGATCGCCTTCTCCGCATGCGGCGCCAGCCGATAGTGCAGCGCCAGCGAATAGCCCTTGTCCTCGAGCAGAATGCCGGGGCTGAGCTTGGCGATCGCGGCGAGACGGCGCTTCAATTCCTTGTCCAGCGGCGGCGCGTGCGCGGCGACCGCCTCGCTGTCCGGCTGCAACCGCATCTCGGCGCCATGGCCGCCGATCGCGGGAAACTGGTCGGGCGCGAAGATCAGGTCGATGTCGTTGAGCGAGCGGCCGCTGACCAGCGCCAGCGCGCCGTTGGTGCGCTCATGCAATCGCTTCAGCGTCGTCGACAACTCCGGCGGTACCCAGACCTCGCGCGGCGTCGGCGCGAAATCGAGCAGCGTGCCGTCGATATCGAGCAGCACCGCGGTCTGTCGCAGCGGCGGGATCAGCGACGCCGGCGCCGGCATGCTGTCGGTCGCGTGGTCAGGGGTGATATCATCATCCACAGGCATTTCGGCCAAATCATGCTTCATCCTAGTACCTACTGTTCTTAAAGCGTGAGTCGTGATTCAAGGTCGGGATGATACCCGAAGCAAGAGAAGTCCACCTTTCGAGGAAAGATCGCAAGGTGCTTGAGGCGTGTTGCCGCTCCCCGGTGACGTTGCAGCGCGATTTGAAGCGGGCGCGGATAGTTCTGTTGGCGGCGGATGGACGCAGCACTCGGTCGATCGCCAAGGAAGTTGGGGTCCAGCCGCGGATTGTCAGCCTTTGGCGGCATCGCTATGCCGACCAAGGCCTTGAAGGGCTGCAAGACAAGCCGCGACCGGGCAAGCAGCCAATCTATACGAAGGCCACCGACAAGCGGATTCTGAAGCTGCTGGACAAGCCGCCGCCGGACGGGTTCGCACGCTGGACCGGGCCCCTGCTGGCCGGGGCGCTGGGCGATGTTGACGTCCAATATGTCTGGCGGTTCCTGCGCAGCCACAAGATTGACCTCGCGGCTCGTAAGTCCTGGTGTGAGAGCAACGACCCGAACTTTACGGCCAAAGCCGCCGATGTTGTCGGCCTCTATGTCGCCCCGCCCGCGAAGGCCATTGTGCTGTGCGTGGACGAGAAGCCCTCGATCCAGGCTTTGGAGCGAGCGCAGGGTTATCTGAAGTTGCCCAATGGCCGCGCCTTGACCGGCCAGAGCCACGATTACAAGCGGCATGGCACCACAACATTGTTTGCGGCGCTCGAAGTCGCCACCGGAAAGATCATCGCGGCGCATTCAAAACGCCGACGCCGCGTCGAGTTTCTCGACTTCATGAACAGCGTCACCGCGGCTTTTCCGAACCGGAAGCTTCACGTCATCCTCGACAACCTCAACACCCACAAGAAGAACGAGCATTGGCTCAAGGCCCACCCCAACGTGCAATTTCATTTCACGCCGACAAGTGCGTCTTGGCTCAATCAGGTCGAGGTATGGTTTTCGATCTTGCAGGGGCAGTCGCTCAGCGGCACCTCCTTCACAAGCCTCACGCAGCTTCAGGAGCACATCGATGCCTACGTCAACGCATACAACGACAGAGCCGAGCCCTTCGTCTGGACCAAGAAAAAGGTCCGTCAACGCCGTTTCAAAGGCCGCCGTATCACTCAGCTCTGATTCTGGGTACTAGTCTACTCCACAAATGCCAGTGGTCGCGCGACGGATTCGAGCGATTTTCGCTCGGCCGCGACGGCATAGCGCCACGCGACGGCTGCGGCGACCATCATGAGTGCCGACCCCAGGAGGTAGCCGGCGAACACGCTGCTGCGCGATCCGGTATCGATCAGCACGCCGAACAGCGCCGGCCCGATCACGCCGCCGATGCCGGTGCCAACGGCATAGAAGACGGCGATCGCGAGCGCGCGGACCTCCAGCGGAAACGTCTCGCTGACGGTGAGATAGGCGGCGCTCGCCGCCGGCGACGCAAAGAAGAAGATCACCATCCAGGCGATGGTCTGGGTCTGCGCGCTCAACACGCCGATCGAGAACAGATAGCCGGACAACGCAAGCAGCACGCCGGAGATGCCATAGGTCAGCGTGATCATGGTGCGGCGGCCCACCGTATCGAACAGGCGGCCGAGCAGCAGCGGGCCGAGGAAGTTGCCGGCAGCGAAGGGCAGGATGTACCAGCCGACATGGCTGGCGGCGATGCCGAAGAAATCGGTCAGGATCAGTGCGAAAGTGAAGAAGATCGCGTTGTAGAAGAAGGCCTGCGCGGCCATCAGCGTCAGCCCGACCAGCGAGCGCTGCCGATAGGTATAGAACAGCGTCACCGCGACCTCACGCAACGGCGTGTGATCGCGCATCCGAAGCTTGATTTTCTCGAAGCCTTCGCTCGACTGCTCGTGGCCCAGCGCGGAGGTCTCGATATCGGCCACGATCCTGTGGGCTTCTTCGGGGCGGCCATGGATCATCAGCCAGCGCGGACTTTCTGGAATCCACATCCGCATCAGCAGCACGAAGAGGCCAAGCACCGCGCCGGTGAAATAGGCGATCCGCCAGCCGTGGTCCGGCGCAAGCAATGCGGGATCGAGCAGGACGATCGCGCTCAGCGCGCCGATCGCGGCGCCGATCCAGAAGCTGCCGTTGATGACGAGATCGGTCCAGCCGCGATAGCGCGCCGGCACCAGTTCCTGGATGGTCGAGTTGATCGCGGTGTATTCACCGCCGATGCCGGCACCGGTGAGGAAGCGAAACAGTGCGTAGCTCGCGACGTTCCACGACAGCGCGGTCGCAGCGGTCGCCGAGAGGTAAACCGCGAGCGTGATGAAGAACAGCTTCTTGCGGCCGATCCGGTCGGTGAGCCAGCCGAAGCCGAGCGCGCCGAGCACGGCGCCGGCGAGGTAGGCGCTGCTGGCGAGGCCGACATCGGCGTTGGTGAAGTGCATCGCCGGGCTGTCCTTCAGCGCACCCGACAGCGCACCGGCCAGCGTCACTTCGAGCCCGTCGAGAATCCAGGTGATGCCGAGCGCGAGCACGACGCGGGTGTGGAAGCCGCTCCAGGCGAGATTGTCGAGCCGAAGCGGGATCGAGGTCTCGATGACGCGGTCGTCGCTCTGTGCAACTGGCGACGCAGTCCCGTCCGTCGTTTTCGCAGAGCTCAATTGTGTCCGCTGCAAGTTCATTAGATTGGACCAATGAGAAAAACCCCGGAACGATGTGTTCCAAGGTTCACTCTCCCAGGATTGCGGCAAACGGTGTGCCCGCCACGCGACGTCAACGCCGCAGGCCGGCCAGGGTTCCCGCAATGCGGATAAGCAAGGAAAACAGCCGTATCACAGAGAACAGTTGGAGCGGGATCGGTCTTGTCGTCCCGGCGAAGGCCGGGACCCGCGGCCATGGCAATGGGCGCGCGGCGAATTGCACGTACAACAATAATGAGTGGTGGTTATGGGTCCCGACCTGCGCCGGGACGACGATAATTGATAGGCCAGCGCGCTTACGCCGCGCGGATATTCGCCATGAAACGGTCGAGCTCCTCGCGCAGCCGCGAGCTTTCGACCGACAGCGAGCGTGCCGAGTTCAGCACCTCTTCGGAGGCCGCTCCCGTCTCGGTGGCGCCGCGGTTGACCTGGGTGACGCTCGATGCGGTTTCCTGGGTGCCCTGTGCGACGTTCTGCACGCTGCGCGCGATCTCCTGCGTTGCCGCGCTCTGCTGCTCGACCGAGCTCGCGATGTTGGTCGCGATCCCGGAGATCTGCCCGATGGTGCCGCCGATCTCCTTGATCGCGACGACGGATTCCTGCGTCGCGGCCTGCATGCCCGCGATGTGGCTGGAGATCTCGTCGGTGGCCCTGGCGGTCTGGCTCGCCAGCGATTTCACCTCGGAGGCGACCACCGCGAAGCCGCGGCCCGCATCGCCCGCGCGGGCGGCCTCGATGGTGGCGTTCAGCGCCAGCAAATTGGTCTGCTCGGCGATCGCCGTGATCAGCTTGACCACGTCGCCGATCTCCTGCGCAGCACGCGAGAGCTTGCCGATCCGCGCATCGGTCTGCTCGGCCTGACGCACGGCGGAATCGGCGATCTGGCTGGATTCCTTAGCGCGGCGGCCGATCTCGTCGACGGATGCGGACAATTCCTCGGTCGCCGAAGCCACCGACTGCATGTTGCTGGAGGCCTCCTCGGAGGAGCCGGCGACCTGGCTGGACAGGTTCTGCGTGGTCTCCGCAGTCCGGGTCAGCGTGCCAGCGGCCGACTCGAGCTGCACGGCGGAAGCCGACACGTTGGAAACGATCGCGCCGACGGCGGATTCGAATTCGTCGGCAAAACGAATCAGCTCGGTGCGCCGCGCCGCAGCGCTCGCCTTGTTCTGCGCTTCCTGCGTCGCGGCATCGCGCTCGGCCTTGGCGACCGCCTGAACCTTGAATTCCTCCACGGCGCCGGCCATCTCGCCGAGCTCGTCACGGCGGCCGAGGCCGGGCAGCACGACATCGAAATTGCCCGCCGCGAGTTCGCGCATCGCGGCACACATCGCCGCGATCGGCCGCGAAATGCCCTTGCCGAGCAGGAACGCCCAAACCAGCCCGAGCACGAAGCTGCCGGCGGCGAGCATCAGGATCAGCTGCTCGGTATCGCCGATCATCGTGTGCGATTCGCTTTCAAGCCGCTTCTGGTCGGCGAAGAGATCGGACTTCATCGCCGCCGCGCCCTGGCTGATCGCGGCCGCGGATTCCGTCATCTCGACGGTCAATTCGTCGATCGACTTCGCATTGGCGATCAGCTTGGCGAGCGCCTCGCGATATTCTTCGAGCAGCGCAGTGATTTCCTTCACCCCTTGCGGAGCTATCGCCAAATTTTGGTGACGGCGCGGCCGGTCAGGCGGCGGCGGTTATGGGCTGACGGTCAGTCGGTTTGGCGATGACCTCGATCCCATCGTTGAATGTCACACCGAGAACGAGTTTTGGCAACTGGTTGTGGCCATCGAGACGACGCCAGCTTTTCTGCGCGGCCTCAAGCAGTTTGAAGACCATCGCGAGCGCCGTTCTGTTGGACAGGCAGCCCTTCGATCGGATCGTGCGGTGGCGCACGGTAGCGAAGGTGCTTTCAATGGGATTGGTGGTCCGCAGGTGTTTCCAGTGTTCGGCCGGGAAGTCGTAGAACGCCAGTAGCGTGTCCCGATCCTTGCTCAGGCAGTCGGCCGCCTTCTCGTATTTGGGCGTGTAGCTCTCGATGAAGGCGTCGAACGCCAGCTCGGCGGCGGCCTTGGTTTCGGCCATCCAGATCTCCTGCAACGCGCGTTTGGCTTTAGGCTGCTGGCTCTTCGGCAACTTGGCGATCACGTTGGCGGTCTTGTGTACCCAGCAGCGCTGCTCGCGCGTTTTCGGCCAGACCTCGCCGGCGGCCTTCCAGAACCCGAGCGCGCCGTCGGCGATGGTGAGCCGCGGTGGCACGCCGAGCCCGCGCCGCTTCAGGTCGAGCAGCAGATCGCGCCAGTCCTGCGCGCTCTCGCGGGCGCCATCGGTGAAGCCGACCAGTTCCTTGCGGCCTTCCGGCGTCGCGCCGATCAGCACCAGGATGCACTGCTTTTCGTCTTCGAGGCGTGCTTGGAGATGGATGCCATCGGCCCAGATGTAGACGTAGCGCTTCGCCGACAGATCGCGCCTCTGCCACGCGGTGTGTTCGTCAAGCCAACCGTCCTTCAGACGGCCGATGGCGGATGCCGACAACCCGGCAGCATCCTTGCCGAGCAGCGCCGCCAGAGCCTCGGAGAAGTCGCCGGTGGAGATACCCTTCAGGTAAAGGATCGGCAGCAGCGTCTCGATCGATTTCGAGCGGCGCATGTAGGGCGGCAGGATCGACGGAGAGAACCGGATGCGGTCGGGATCGGTAGCCTCCGCCTCGCGATCGCGTACACGCGGCTGGCGGACGCCGACCGGACCGATACCGGTCATAACCTCGCGTTCCGGCAGGTGACCGTGGCGCACGACGCGCTGGTGGCCGTCCGCAGTCTTCAAATCGGCATGCTTGCCGAGAAAGTCCGCGACCTCGGCCTCGACCGCCTGGGCCAACAGAGCACGCGCCCCATTGCGCAAGATTTCGGTGAGTTGATCGTCGACGTTTCCTGGCTGAATCAACTTGATGATGTTATCTTTGGCCACGGCATATCGCTCCTTCGGTGGAGAAGTGGAGGCGTCAAGCACCCCCACGATATGCCGCCTTCCCGATTCCCGCCGTCACCAACTTTCAGCGATAGCTCCCCCTTGCGTGATCCGCTCGTTCTGCGAGGTGATCCCCTTCACCAGATTGTCGGCGAATTTCAGCCGGGCCAGCGCGCTGGAGGCGACGGTCTTGTCGCCGTTGACGACGAAGGTGTTGACCGCCCCGGTGATCGACTGCAGCTGGTCGGCCACCTTCTTGGCGCCGAACTGGATCGACTGCAGCTCGGAATCATCGGCATTGCTCGGGAGGTCGTCGAGCTTGTAGCGCATCGAGGTCGCGCTGCGGACCAGCCTGTTCTGCGCGGTCTGCGCGCTCTCGTCCTTGATCCGGACGATCTCGGCAAAGATCTTGGTGAAGGCGCGGAATTCACGCTCCAGCTTGGTGATCTGCTCGAGCCGGGCCGGGTAGGTGGTGCCCTTCATCGACGCCATGATGGCGTCCTTCAGGCTGGCTTCGGCGGCGAGCGCCGCCTTGGCGTCGTCCTCCTTGCCGGTCGCGACGTAGTAGCGCGCCAGCGAGCGGTAGGAGATCAGTTCGCGGTCGATGTTGCGGGCGAGATCGGCTTCCGCGACGCTCTGGCGATAGGAGCCGACCCCGGCGGAGACCCGCTCGAAGCCCATATAGGCGAAGCCCATGGTGGCGGCCGAGAGCGCCAGCGTGACGGCAAAGCCGAGCATGATCTTGGCGCGGAATCTGAGGGTTGGGAACCTGATCGAGAGCGATCGCTTGAGTCCCGGCATTCCACCCCCCGTCTTCATTCTGAAAACCACGCGGTGTCCGGCAGCAACCCGCCCCAGACCCCGGAGGGCAAAACTAAGGCAGAATCGATAAGGCCCGGTAAATGGGCAACAAGTTCGCCTGAATCGGCACGCTACTACCTTGGTCGGGCCAGGAGGGTGGGCTTGGTGATTGACGCGCGGGACCGGCCCGATAGTTTAGAACCGATCAAACCTGTCCCTGCCCGGGCCAGGAGAACACATCGGGAGGTGTCCCATGTCATCGCGTCGACCGGCGCCGTTGGCGCTTGCGGCGAGCGAAGCTGCCGGCAAAGTCCGGCCAATGACATTCCCCCTCACGACCTAGAATTTATCGGCGGGCCTGACCGCAACCAATCGCGGCATGGTCCGTATGCCCTTACGACCCGCGCTGCCTCAACCGGCCGCGCCAAGAAAAGCAAAAAATTCTGATCAGGGAGAACGCCTTTGGCGAAGGAGAACGGCAGCGCCACCGACAGCATTATCGTGGTGCAGGCAAAGACCGACGGGCCGCGGCAAGCAGCGGACGAGATCGCACGCCAATTGGCGTCAGCTGATCTCGCGATGCTCGTGGTGTTCGTGTCGCCGTTCTATGACCCGCAGGAATTCATTGCCGAACTGTCCCGCCGGATGCCCGACGTTCCGATCTTCGGCTGCACCACGGCCGGCGAATTGTCGCCCGGCGGCTGGGACGAGGACAGCGTCGTCGCGATGGGCTTCAACGCAGCCGATTTCGTCATCGCGGCGCGGCCGCTGTTCGACCTCGCGACGTTTCGGGTCGATCATGGCCGCTCGATCTGCACCGAGTTGCAGAACGAATTCGCGCAGCGCACCGAGCATTGCGACCACACCGAGGATTCCTTCGGGCTGCTCTTCATCGACGGCATGTGCCAGCGTGAGGAGACCATCATGTCGGCGATCTATGCAGCGCTCGGCGACATTCCGGTGGTCGGCGGCTCGGCCGGCGACGGTCTGCGCTTCGAGAAGTCCTGGGTGTTCCATGGCGGCGAGGCCCATACCGACGCCGCCGTCCTGATCCTGATCCGGACCCGGCTGCCGTTCCGCCTGTTCAAGTGCGACCATTTCGAGCCGACCTCGACCAAGATGGTGGTGACCGAGGCTGATACCGAGCACCGTATCGTCAAGGAATTGAATGCCGAGCCGGCCGCGCTGGAATATTCCCGCGCCGTCGGCCTCAGCGACAGCAAGCTCGAATTGTTCTCCTTTGCCGCGCATCCGGTCCTGGTCCGCGTCGGCGGCGCCTATTACGCGCGGTCGATCCAGCGCACCAATCCGGACGGATCGCTGCAATTCTTCTGCGCCATCGACGAGGGCATGGTGCTGACGGTGGCGCGCGAGCGCGATCCGATCGACGTGACCAGCCGCCTGCTCGAGGAGCTGACCGAGGATCTCGGCGAGGTTTCGATGTTCATCGGCTTCGAATGCGTGCTGCGCCGGCTCGATGTCGAGCAGCGCCAGCTGTCGCGAGAGATGTCGGAGCTCTATCGCCGCAACAAAGTGATTGGCTTTCAGACCTATGGCGAGCAGTATCGCTCCATGCATGTCAACCAGACGCTGACCGGCATCGCCATCGGCAAGCGGGCTGTCGCGCCGCAATGACCGACACCAAGACCACGCGAATTGCGACGCTCGAACGCGAGGCCGAGAAGCTGCGCAAGATCAACGCGGCGCTGATGTCGCGCGTCGAACGCTCGACCGATCAGCAGCTCAACGCGTTCTCGCTGTTCGAGACCGCGATTGCGCTCGATCAGCAGGTCCGCGACCGCACCAAGCAGCTCAAGCAGGCGCTGCAATCGCTGGAAAAGACCAATGGACGCCTGCTGCAGGCCAAGCAGCAGGCCGAGGCGGCAAGCTCGCTGAAATCATCGGTGCTGATTTCGGTGACGCACGACCTGCTGCAGCCGCTGAACGCGGCAAGGCTGACGCTGTCTGCGCTGACCGAAATGGCGCCCGAGCCCAAGAGCGTCGCGCTGACCGACCAGATCGACCGTTCGCTGGCGACGCTCGAGGACATGCTGCGGACGCTGCTCGACATCTCGAAGCTCGATGCGGGCGTGCTCCGGCCCGAGTTCGGCCCGGTCGCGATCGCCTCGCTGTTCGAGCCGCTGGAGCAGGAATTCGTGGCGACCGCCGCCAAGCGCAACCTCGGCTTCAAGATCATGCCGTCATCCGCGGTGGTGCGCTCCGATCCGCTGATGCTGCGCCGGATCCTGCAGAACCTTGTGGCCAACGCGCTGCGCTACACCCAGCGCGGCACCGTGCTGATGGGATGCCGTCTCAAGGGCGAGGATATCTGCATCGAGGTGCACGACACCGGGCCGGGCATCCCGGAAGCCCAGCGCGAGGCCATCTTCGTCGAGTTTCAGCGCGGCGACGCCAGTGCCGGCGACAAGGCGGGTATCGGGCTCGGCCTTTCGATCGTGCGGCGGTTTGCCGACCTGCTCGGTCATGACATCAGGCTGAACTCGCGCGCCGGCAAGGGCTCGGTGTTCTCGGTCACCGTGCCGCGTACCCTCGATCCGGTTGCGATCCCGGTGCGCGAGCAGGCCAGCGTCGACTATCGCTATGGCGGCATGGAGGGCGCAAAAATCCTGCTGATCGAGAACGACCTCTCGAGCGCCGAGGGTCTCGCCCATCTGCTGGAGAAATGGGGCTGCGACGTCGCGGTGACGATCTCCAAGACCGAGGCGCTCGAGCGCATCCACGCGCTCGACGGCATTCCCGACGCCATCATCGCCGATCTGCATCTCGACAATGGCGAGACCGGCATCCAGGCCGTCGACGTGATCCGCGGCGAGATCAACGCCAAGGTTCCGGCGATCATCGTCACCGCCGACTACTCGGCCAAGGCCGCCTCCGACGTGTCGGCCTACGGCCATGAGCTGTTGAAGAAGCCGATCAAGCCCGCCGAGATGCGCTCGCTGCTGTCGTTCCTGCTGGCGGCGGAACAGTCAGCCGCGCGGCTATGAGGAGGCGCCGCGCGAGGGCGAGGCCGTCACCGGCGCGTGGTCGTGCTTGCCGAAGTCGAGCTTCGACATCGCGATGATCGCCTCGGTCCGGCTCCGCACGCCGAGCTTCCGCAGGATCTCCGAGACATGCACCTTCACGGTGGTCACCGAGATATCGAGCTCATAGGCAATGTGCTTGTTCTGCAGCCCGCGGCAGATCATGTCCAGCACGCGAAGCTGCTGCGCGGTGAACTGGCCGAGATGCTGCATCAGTTCGCGCGTCTCGGCCTGGCCCTTGCGGGCAGCAGCCGTGTCGCGGAAGCGGGCCGGCAGGCACACCGCGCCTTCGAGGATGCCGCGCAACAGCCGCGCCAGTTCGACCTTCGGCGTCGATTTCGGCATGAAGCCGGAAATACCGAGCGAGATCGCCCCGCCGATGATCCGGGAATCGTCATGCGCCGACACGATCACCAGCGCACTGCGCGGCGCGGCGGCGCGCACCCGGTAGGCGCCAAGCAGGCCCGTGATCCCGGGCATCGACAGATCCAGCAGGATCAGATCGAGGCCGTCGCGCGCGGCGATCACATCCAGCGCACCGTCGATCGAGGTCGCCTGCAGCACCTCGGCATCGGGAAACTCGGCCCCGATCACGCCGATCAGGGCGGCACGGAACAGCGGGTGATCCTCGACGATCAGCAGTCGAGGTGCACCCGCCTTGCCGAGCGGCGGCTCGTCCGCCAGGGGCGCGGTCGTGGTCAATGCTGCGCCGTCCTCCCTCGGATCGCTGATGACAGCCATTGTGCGCACGAGGTTATCCCAAAGCCGACCAGCAGCCTATAGGGGCGACCTTCAATGCGCGTGCCTCGCAGTGCAGCAAGCCTAGGGCGCCTTCTCTGCCTTCGCGCCGGCGCAGGCGTCGGGGACCGGAAGCGGGATCTTGCCGAGCTCGATGATCGCCTTGTTGCGGCTGAACAGCTTCAGCTTGCGCAAAATCTCGGTCACATGCGCCTTCACGGTGGATTCCGCGAGCTTGAGCTCGGAGGCGATCTCGCGGTTCTGCAGACCGCGGATGATCAGGTGCAGCACGCGAATTTGCTGCGGCGTCAGCTTCTGGATCCGCTCGCGCAGCGTCCGCGCCGTCTCGGATTGATCCAGTGCGCCGACCGCGACGAAATCCCGCGGCGCCGAGACCGACCCGCTCAGCACCCGCGCGATCGCCTGCGAGAGCTCGCCGAGCGAGGTCGACTTCGGCAGATAGCCGACCGCGCCCATCTCCAGGGCCTCGCGGATGGTGTGCTTGTCCTCCTCGCTCGAGACGATGGCGATCGGCAGCCGTGGATAGCGATCCCGGATCTTCTGGAAGCCGGAGAAGCCGACAACATCGGGCAACAGCAGATCGAGCAGCGCCAGATCGATATTCGGCTCGCTGGCGAGGATGCCGAGCGCCCCCTTGATCGAGGTGGCCTCATAGATCCGGGCATCCGGGTGCGAGATGCGGATGGCATTGCCAAGCGCCTCGCCAAACAGAGGGTGATCGTCGATGATCAGGAACCCCATCATGAGGACCCTCGCACTGCTAGAGCCCTTTCCGTTCCGATTGAATCGGAACGGGACTCTCGATTCTTGTTTTGACGCGTTTTCTTCACGCGAACCGGTATCCACTTCGCTCGAAAACGCTCCAATCGCCGATGGCCGCGGCTAGTTCGATCCGCCGGTATCCTGCACGCTCTGCAGATAGGCATATACGTTTCTGAGCTCGTCGTCGCTGAAGACGTCCTTCCAGGCCGGCATGCCCTTGGCTGGCCGCCCGTCATGGACCGTCTTCCAGTAGGTCGATTCCATGTCGTCAGCATAGCGCTTCTTCAGCAGCCTGAGGTCGATCTTCCGCTCGGCCTGCACCGCGTCCGGGCCATGGCAATGGGCGCAGGTGCCGTTGAAGACCTCCCGCCCCGCCGTGGCATCCCCCTTGGCGTCGCCGGCGACAGCCGCGGTCTGAACCGGTTTCTCGGCCGCGGCCGCCTGCCCGACCGTGACGGGTTCGCCCGCCCCGACAGACGACGTCGTCGCCGGGGCCGCCTCGCCGAATTTCACCGGAGCACCGTTCGGCACACCATATTTGGCAAACAGCGCGGAAATGTCCGGCTGCAGCGACGGCAGCACGCCGTCGACCTCATCGCGCAGGGCGCCGGACGCCTTGGCGAAGCCGATCGCGGTCGCCCACACGAGGCCGTCGCCCTCGGTCGCCACGATCTGATATTTGTCGCCATAGCTGGTCTTGTTGAGCCAGCCCGCCACCGGCGCCCAGATGAAGGCGATGTCGACCTTGCCCTGGTCGAGCGCCGCCATGCCCTCCTCCGGGCTCAGCACGGTGACCTTCTGGATATCGTCACGCAGCGCAAGCAGGTTCTGCGGCGTCGACTGATACTGCACCGCAACCCGCAATCCCTTGAGGTCGTCGACGCCAGCAAGCTTGCGATCTTTGGCGCCGACCAGCGCATAGCCTTCATGGGCGATCGACTTCGAGAAGATCACGGCCGGACCCATGAAATCGTCGATCAGCGGCAGGCCGACCATGGCGTCGCACTGCTTGCTGAGCAGCGTCTCCCGCACGGTGCGCTTGCCGAAATAGGACTTGTACCAATTGGTGCTCACCGTGCGGCCGAGCTTTTGCGCCACCGCCTGGCCGATCTCGAGATAGAGGCCGGGCTTGCCCGGATCGTCGCTCGAGAACGGCAGGTTGGTCGGGTCGGCGCAGAGCCGCAGCGGCGGCCTGGCCTCGTCCGCGCCGGCCGACAGGGCCGGCGCGAGCAGCGCGGTGGAGAGCAGCACGGCCCGGATCGCCCTTCCCAACTGGGCGCCGCGCGCACATCTGGGCGCTTCGTTCCGATTGATGCAGGACACGGACAATGCTGCCTCCTTGGACGATGCGTTACTGCAGGGCGAACACGAACAGCGAGCCGCCTTCGGGTGCTGCGGCAACCATCTTCTTGCCGATGTCACCGAGGAAGGCCGGCAGCGCGGCGGTACGGCCGACCACGATCGCGACATACTGCTTGCCGTCGACCGAATAGGTCACCGGACCGGCGCCGATGCCGCTGCCGAGGTTCTTGCTCCACACGACCTTGCCGTTCTTGGCATCGATGGCGCGGAAGTCACCGTGCAGATTGCCCGAGAAGACGAGATTGCCGCCGGTCGTCAGCGTGCCGCCGTTGAAGGGCAGGTCTTCCTTGATGCCCCATACCTTCTTGTTGGCGACGGGATCCCAGGCCACCAGCTCGCCGAGGAAGCCGCCGGGGCCTTCCTTGGTCGGGAATTCGGCGCCGAGATAGAACACGCCACGCTTGTAGTTCACGTCGCTGACCGACCAGTCCATGCAGACATTGTTGGTCGGGATATAGACCAGGCCAGTCTCCGGGTTGAACGACATGGGCTGCCAGTTCTTGCCGCCGATCAGGTTCGGGCAAATGTCCTTGGCGGGATGGCCGGGGCCCGGACGCTTGTCCGGATCCTCTTCCGCCCGCATCGTGTTGATGTCCCACTTCTTGGCCCAGTTGGCGAAGACATACTTCTCGGCCGAGATCACCTTGCCGGTCTCGCGGTTGGCCACGAAGAAGAAGCCGTTGCGGTCCGCCTTCATCAGAACGGGCGTTTCACTGCCCTTGATCTTCAGGTCGGCGAGCAGCAGCTCGTTGACGCCGTCATAGTCCCAGGCGTCGGCCGGCGTGCCCTGGATGTGCCACTTGATCTTGCCGGTGTTGGGATCGATCGCCAGCGTCGAGGCGGTGTAGAGGTTGGTCAGCTTGCCGAAATTGCCGTCGCCGGTGGAGCGCACCGCGGTATTCCACGGTCCCGGATTGCTGGTACCCCAGTAGACCGTGTCGGACTTGGCGTCGTAGGAGCCGACCAGCCAGGCGGCGCCGCCGCCATGCAGCCCGGTGTCGCCCTTCCAGGTGTCGCTGCCGGGTTCGCCGGGCGCCGGCACCGTGTAGGTCTGCCAGAGCAGCTTGCCGTCCTTGAGCGAGAACGCCTGCAACGAGCCGCGGACGCCGTATTCGCCGCCGCCGAATCCGGTGATCACCTTGTCGCGAACCACGAGCGGCGGCGAGGTGATGACCGAGCCCTGCTTGTAGTCGACCACCGTCGAGGTCCAGAGCTCCTTGCCGGTCTCGGCGTCGAGCGCGGTCAGCTTGCCGTCGAGCCGGCCGACGAAGATCTTGCCGTCGGCGTAGGACACGCCGCGGCTGTTGACGTCGCAGCAGGCGTATTGAAGCACGTCATCGGGAATATCGGGCTGCCAGGTCCATTTGCGCGCGCCGGTCGCGGCATCGATCGCATAGACGTATTTCGGACCCCACGAGGTCGACACGTACAGTGTCTTGCCGATCACGACCGGCGAAGACTCGTTGGATCGCAGCGAAGCCAGCGACAGCGAGTAGACCAGCTGCAGCTTGCCGGCATTCTCGGAATTGATCTGCTTCAGCGGGCTGAAGCGCGTATTGCCGTAGTCATGGCCGGCGATCGCCCATCCGTTGGGATCGGACGCCGCCTTCACGACGGAATCATTGGCTCTCGACGCACCAATTGCCTGCCATCACCATGACGACCAGCGACACACCGGCAAAGAAAATCCCGCTCCTCAGCTTCATTGGCTTCCTCCAATATGGTTTCGTTGCCGCGATGGATGCATCGCGCGCGCGGATCGCTACCCAATTTCATGAACCAGCGATCTCTGTCGCTGCGTCGGCGATGAAAATGACAGCAACGCTTTTGCGCCGTTATAGGCGGAAGGTAGTAGCAATCACGGCGACGATTTTCGGCACGTTGCGAGCACCGTCAGCCTGCCGAGAATCGCTTGCGCCGCAGCGCAATTTGATCGCGCCGGAGCACGTCGCTGCCAGCTTGCAAATTGCTCATTGAACGGCCGCCTGCTAGGATCGGAAACACAGCCCGGCGCCTTCATGACAGGGCCGCGACTACGACTTTGATCGCGGTTACGCCCCACTTGAAGCGTGATCTACTGGGCCCATAACGAAGCTATTGGGAGAAACGCGTGTCTACAGTCAAATTGACGGTAAACGGCAAGGCGGTCTCGGTCGACGTTGAGGACCGAACCCTCCTCGTGCACCTCTTGCGCGAAAACCTGAACCTCACCGGCACCCATGTCGGCTGCGATACCAGCCAGTGCGGCGCTTGCGTCGTCCATGTCGATGGACGGGCGGTTAAATCCTGCACCATGCTGGCCGGCCAGGCCGCGGGCTCCAACGTCACCACGATTGAAGGCCTCGCCAAGGGCGACGAACTGCACCCGATGCAGGCGGCGTTCCGCGACAATCACGGCCTGCAGTGCGGCTATTGCACCCCCGGCATGATCATGTCCGCGGTCGATATCGTGCACCGCCATGGTGGCAAGCTCGACGAGGAAACGGTTCGCCACGAGCTAGAAGGCAACATCTGCCGCTGCACCGGCTACCACAACATCGTCAAGGCGGTGCTCGATGCAGCCGGCCGCATGAAGGTCGCGCAGGCCGCCGAGTAGCCGGCCCACGCAGCACACACGATCAAGCTCATCACCGCCAGTCTCGATGGAAACGGCGGCAAAACGAATCTCCGGTCGGGAGGACCAGACCATGGGTGTTGAAGGAATTGGCGCACGCGTCGTGCGCAAGGAAGATCGCCGGTTCATTACCGGCCAGGGTCGTTACGTCGACGACGTCAAGATGGTGGGCATGAGCTACGCTCACTTCATCCGCAGCCCGCATGCACATGCCAAGGTCAAGGGCATCGATTCAGCCGAGGCCATGAAGATGCCCGGCGTGATCGCGGTGCTGACCGGGCAACAGATCGTCGACGACAAGGTCGGCAATCTGATCTGCGGCTGGGCAATCACCTCGAAGGACGGTTCGCCGATGAAAATGGGCGCGTGGCCAGCGATGGCGCCGGAGACCGTGCGCTTTGTCGGACAGGCGGTCGCGGTCGTGATCGCCGAGACCAAGAACCAGGCCAAGGACGCCGCCGAAGCCGTCGTCGTCAACTATGAAGAGCTTCCCGCCGCGGCCGACATCAAGGCCGCGATCAAGCCGGGCGCACCCCAACTGCATCCCGAAGCCCCCGGCAATATCATCTATGACTGGCACATCGGTGACGAAGCCGCGGTCGGCGACGCCTTCAGCAAGGCGGCCAACGTGGTGACGCTGGAGCTCACCAACAACCGCCTGGTGCCGAACGCGATGGAGCCGCGCGCGGCGGTCGCGCATTACGATCATGCCGAAGAGCACTACACGCTCTACACCACGTCCCAGAACCCGCACGTCGCCCGCCTCGTGCTGTCGGCATTCTACAACATCGCACCCGAGCACAAGCTGCGCGTGATCGCCCCCGACGTCGGCGGCGGCTTCGGCTCCAAGATCTACATCTATCCGGAAGAAATGGTGGCGCTGTGGGCCTCGAAGAAGGTCAACCGCCCGGTGAAGTGGACCGGCGACCGCTCCGAAGCCTTCCTCACCGACGCGCATGGCCGCGACCATGTCTCGAAGGCGGAAATGGCGTTCGACAAGGACAACAAGATCCTTGGCCTGCGGGTGAAGACCCATGCCAATTTCGGCGCCTATATGTCGCTGTTCTCTTCGGCGGTGCCGACCTATCTCTACGCGACGCTGCTGTCGGGCCAGTATGTGATTCCGGCGATCTACGCTGAGGTGATCGCCGTCTACACCAATACCACACCGGTCGACGCCTATCGCGGCGCAGGCCGCCCCGAGGCGAGCTTTCTGGTCGAGCGGATGATGGAGACTGCGGCGCGGCAGTTGAAGGTCGATCCGACCGAGTTGCGCAAGAAGAACTTCATCACCACGTTCCCGTATCAGACGCCCGTCATCATGGCGTATGACATCGGCGACTTCCACGCCTCGATCGATGCCGCAATGAAGGCGATCGACTATGCCGGCTTCCCGGCCCGCAAGGCCAAGGCGAAAGCCAGTGGCAAGCTGCGCGGCATCGGCGTCTCCTGCTACATCGAGGCCTGCGGCATCGCGCCGTCGAAGGCGGTCGGCAGCCTCGGCGCAGGCGTAGGATTGTGGGAGTCGGCGGAGATCCGCGTCAATCCGGTCGGCACCATCGAGGTGCTCACCGGCTCGCACAGCCACGGCCAGGGCCACGAAACGACGTTCGCGCAGCTGATTTCAGAACGCCTGGGCGTCCCGATCAGCCAGGTCTCGATCGTCCATGGCGACACCGATAAGGTGCAGTTCGGCATGGGCACCTACGGCTCGCGCTCGCTTGCGGTCGGCGGTACGGCGATCGTCAAGGCGATGGAGAAGGTCGAGGCCAAGGCCAAGAAGATCGCGGCTCATGCGCTCGAAGCTTCCGAGAGCGACATCGTGATCGAGAATGGCGAGTTCAAGGTCACCGGCACCGACAAGTCGATCGCGCTGCCGATGGTCGCGCTCGCCGCCTACACCGCGCACAATCTGCCTGACGGCATGGAGCCCGGCCTGAAGGAGACGGCGTTCTACGACCCGACCAATTTCACCTTCCCGGCCGGCGCCTATATCTGCGAGCTCGAGATCGATCCCGGCACCGGCAAGACTTCCTTCGTCAACTTCGTGGCAGCCGACGATTTCGGCCGGCTGATCAACCCGATGATTGTCGAGGGCCAGGTCCATGGCGGCCTCGCGCAGGGCATCGGCCAGGCGCTGCTCGAAGGCGCGGTCTATGACGACACCGGTCAGCTCGTGACCGCGTCGTTCATGGATTACACCATGCCGCGCGCCGACGACCTGCCGTCGTTCCAGCTCTCCCACACCACGACGCTGTGTCCGGGCAACCCGCTCGGCGTCAAGGGCTGCGGCGAAGCCGGCGCGATCGGCGCCTCGGCTGCCGTGATCAACGCGATCACGGACGCCATCGGCAACAACAAGCTGGAAATGCCGGCGACGCCCGATCGCGTCTGGCACGCCATTCACGGTTGAGGGAGGAAGAGCCATGTACGAGACAAACTATCACCGCGCTTCCTCGGTCGCCGACGCCGCGGCCACGTTCGCCAAGGGCACGGAATCAAAATTCCTTGCCGGCGGACAAACCCTGCTTCCTGTGATGAAGCAGCGTCTCGCCGCCCCTTCCGACGTGATCGACCTCTCCAAGCTGCAGGAGATGATCGGCATCGAGGTTTCGGGCGACACTGTCACCATCAAGGCCGCGACGCCGCATTACGATGTGGCGCAAAGCGACGCCGTGCAGAAGGCGATCCCGGCGCTCGCCAATCTGGCGTCGATGATCGGCGATCCCGCCGTGCGCTATCGCGGCACCATCGGCGGCTCGCTCGCCAACAACGACCCGGCGGCGGATTATCCGGCGGCGGTGCTGGCGCTCGGCGCGACGGTCAAGACCAACAAGCGGTCGATCGCGGCGGATGATTTCTTCAAGGGCCTGTTCACGACGGCGCTCGAGGATGGCGAGATCATCACCGCGGTATCGTTCCCGGTTCCGGCCAAGGCGGGCTATGCCAAGTTTCCGAACCCGGCCTCGCGCTTCGCGCTGACCGGCGTGTTCGTCGCCAAGACCAAGTCGGGCGACGTCCGCGCCACGGCAACCGGCGCGTCGCAAAGCGGCGTCATGCGGGTAGCGCCGATCGAGCAGGCGCTGAAGGCGAACTGGGCGGCCTCGGCGCTCGACAGCGTGACGATCCCGGCGAGCGGCCTGCTCGCCGACATCCACGGGTCGGCAGACTATCGCGCGAACCTGATCAAGGTGATGGGACAGCGGGCAGTGACCGCGGCCGGCTGATAGCGCTTAAACACAAGTCGAGGGGCGGCGCGCAGCGATGCGCGCCGTTCGCGTTTTACCGGCGCTCCGCTTTACCGGCGTTCCAAGGCAAAAGACGCTTGCCACATCCCGCATAAGGCGAGACAATTTAGCTAATCAGCTAATTAAAAATACCGTCCCCCATGGACGGCTGGGAGAACGCGTAAAGTTCGGCTTCGCGCCAGTCGCAACACCTCAGCCGCTTAACGCCCTACAACCAACGGAACAGCAACGTGCTCGATAAACCTGCCTCCCAGACCGCCGCTCGCGCCTCGGGCCCGCTCGCCGGCTTCCGCATCGTCGAATTCGCCGGCATCGGCCCCGGCCCGTTCGCCTGCATGCTGCTCGCCGACATGGGCGCCGAGGTGATCACGCTCGACCGGGTCGGCGCGGGCAAGAATTTGAAGGCGGTGGCCACCCGCGGCCGCAAGGTGATCGAACTCGATCTCAAGAACAAGGCCGCGATATCGGAAGTGCTCGACCTGCTCAGCCATGCCGACGCGCTGATCGAAGGCTTTCGTCCCGGCGTGATGGAGCGCCTCGGGCTCGGCCCCGATGTCGTGCTCGCGCGCAATCCCAAGCTGGTCTATGGCCGCATGACCGGCTGGGGCCAGGAGGGCCCGCTGGCGAACGCCGCCGGCCACGACATCAACTACATCTCGATAACAGGCGCGCTGGCTGCGATCGGCACCAAGGAGAAGCCGGTGCCGCCGCTCAACCTGGTCGGCGATTTCGGCGGCGGCGCGCTCTACCTCGTGGTCGGCGTGCTCGCGGCACTGCTGGAAGCGCAGAAGTCCGGCAAGGGCCAGGTGGTCGATACCGCGATGTGCGACGGCGCGGCGTCTCTGATGTCGATGTTCTACGACATGGCCGCGCAGGGCCGCTGGAGCGGCGGCCGCGACCAGAATTTCCTCGACGGCGGCGCGCATTTCTACGGCGTCTACGAATGCTCCTGCGGCAACTTCATCTCGATCGGCTCGATCGAGCCGCAGTTCTACGCGCTGCTGCGCAAGCATGCCGATCTCTCCGACGCCGACTTCGACGCCCAGATGGACCGCAAGGCCTGGCCTGCGCTGAAGGAGAAGCTGGAAAAGGTGTTCAAGAGCAAATCGCGCGCCGACTGGTGCACGATCATGGAAGGCACCGACATCTGCTTCGCGCCGATCCTGACCATGGAGGAAGCCCCGAAGCATCCGCACATGGCGGCGCGCCAGGTTTTCGTCGAGCGCCACGGCGTCACCCAGCCCGCCCCCGCGCCGCGCTTCTCGCGCACGCCGTCCGCAATCCGCGAGCCGGAATTGGCGAGCATTGGGGATGTGACGGCGGCCTGGAAGGCGGGGAAATAATCTCGCTGTCGTCCCGGACAAGCGAGCGTAGCGAGCGCGGATCCGGGACCCATAACCCCGGAACGTCGTTGTGGCGCACGACCGCTCCGCGGGACTGCCATCCGGCATACGCGATCAATTCCGCGGCATGGGTCCCGGCATGCGCCGGGACGACACCTGTTGGCTGTGCGCTAGCGTGGCACGCTAACGCTGTACCTACGCGGCGTGATCGACCTTCAGCACGCCGCGGCGGATCTGGTCTTCCTCGATCGACTCGAACAGCGCCTTGAAGTTGCCTTCGCCGAATCCGTCGTCGCCCTTGCGCTGGATGAATTCGAAGAAGATCGGCCCAATCGCGTTCGCCGAGAAGATCTGCAGCAGCACCTTGGTCTGGCCGCCTTCGACCACGCCCTCGCCGTCGATCAGGATGCCGTTGGTCTTTAGCCGCGCGAGGTCCTCGCCATGTTTCGGCAGGCGGGCGTCGATCCGCTCGAAATAGGTCTCGGGCGGCGACGGCATGAACGGCAAGCCGGACGAACGCAGCGTCTCGACCGTCGCATGGATATCGCGCGCGCCGCAGGCGATGTGCTGGATGCCCTCGCCGCGGTAGACGTTGAGATACTCCTCGATCTGCCCGGAATCGCCGGCGTCCTCGTTGATCGGAATCCGGATCTTGCCGTCCGGGCTGGTCAGTGCACGGGAGAACAGGCCCGACGCGCGGCCCTCGATGTCGAAGAAGCGGATTTGGCGGAAGTTGAACAGCTTGGCATAGAAGCCGGTCCAGACATCCATGCGGCCGCGATGGACGTTGTGGGTGAGATGATCGACATAATAGAGACCGGAGCCCGCGGGGCGCGGGTTGGCGGCCCCTAACCATTCGAACTCGGCATCATAGGCCGAGCCCTTGGCGCCGTAGCGATCGACGAAATAGAGCAGGCTGCCACCGATGCCCTTGATCGCGGGCACATCGAGCGTCTTCTCTGCGGATGAAACATCCGCCGGCTCCGCGCCGAGCGTAATCGCGCGCTCATAGGCCTGCTTCGCATCGACCACGCGGAACGCCATCGACGGCGCGCAGGGGCCGTGCGCGGCGACGAAGTTGAAGCCGTGGGTGCCCGGCTCCTCATTGACGAGATAGTTGATGTCGCCCTGGCGATAGACCGTGATCCTCTTGGTCCGGTGGCGAGCCACCGCGACAAAGCCCATCAGCTTGAACAGGGCGTGCAGCTCGCCGGGAATGGGGTGGGCATATTCGACGAACTCGAAGCCGTCGGTGCCCATCGGATTGTCGGCGCTGATCTCGGCCGGCGGCGCATCGTGCGGAAACGGACCCATGACGGTAACTCCCTGATTTGTCTGGAGATCAGTTTCCGTCATCTGCTGTGCAACGTGCGTGCAAAATGACCGTCGTTTTGCTAGGATCGCGCACGATCTGTGCATGAATTGGACATTTCACGCATGCCTGAAGTCGACGCGTTCGACCTCAAAATGCTCGCCGCGCTGCAAGATGACGGCCGGCTGACCAACCAGCAGCTCGCCGACCTGGTCGGGCTCTCAGCCTCGCAATGCTCGCGGCGCCGGATGCGGCTGGAGGAGGAGAAGGTCATCGCTGGCTACCATGCCGACCTCGCCGGCGAGGCGCTCGGCTTCGGCCTGATCGCCTTCATCCACATCACGCTCGCGACCCATTCGCCCGACAATGCCAAGCGGTTTCGCGAGCTGGTCAACCGCGTCGACGACATCCAGGAGGCCTACGCGCTGACCGGCGATGCCGACTACGTGCTCAAGGTGATGCTGCGCGACCTGAAGAGCCTGTCCGACATCGTCAACAACGTGCTGATGCCGCACCAGAGCGTCGCGCATGTGCGCTCCTCGATCGTGCTCGACCGGTTGAAGGAGAGTACGAAGCTGCCGCTCAAATCGCTACAGACGTGATGGCGCAAATCGAGGGAAATACGCCGTTCGCTTCTGTGGCGCGACTTGCGATTATTCCTTCAAAATTGAGCAAGAGAGACGATCATGGCGCTGCAGCTGCGACCGAACTGCGAATATTGCGACAAGGACTTGCCGCCGAGCGCTGTGGACGCGCGGATCTGCTCCTATGAATGCACGTTCTGTGCGGACTGTGCCGAGACCAAGCTCGGCAATGTCTGCCCGAACTGCGGCGGCGGGTTCGCGCCGCGGCCGATCCGCCCCGCCAAGCCATGGCGGCCGGGCGTCTGCACGGTGAACCAGCCGCCGTCGGACAAGCGGGTGCATCTGAAATACAGCCTCGACGATGTCGCGGCGAATACGGCACGGCTGAGGGAAATCAGGCCCGAGGAGCGGTGAGGCTGCCCTGCTCTCGGGCTCCTTCCCCCTGAAAGGGGGAAGGTGGGATGGGGGTCAGCCGCGGGCGCTGGCGTCCGTGGAGAGAGCAGATCCCCGCCCGGTTTTGCTGCGCAAACCGACCTCCCCTTTTCTAGGGGAGGTGAAGCAGCGCCCGTGCGAATTACTCCGCCGCGACGATCGTTCCTTCGACCTCGCCAAAACCGACGCGATAGCCGTCGCCCTGGCACCAGCCGCGCATCACGAGCGAATCGCCGTTTTCGAGGAACGAGCGCGTCACGCCGCTGGCAAGCTCGACCGGCTCGGTGCCGTTCCAGCTGATTTCCAAGAGGCTGCCGCGCTGGTGCTTTTCGGGGCCGGAGATCGTGCCGCTGCCTAGGAGATCGCCGACATTCATCGCGCAGCCGCTGGAGGCGTGGTGCACCAGCTGCTGCACCGACGACCAGTACATGTATTTGAAGTTGGTGCTGCAGATCGTCCTGGCTTCGTTCGTTGCGCCGGCGCGCAGCGCGACGTCGAGCTGCATGTCGTAATTGTTCGGCTGGGTCTGCTTCAGGTAAGCCAGCGGCTCCGGCTGCTGCGCCGGGCCCTGCATCCGGAACGGCTCCAGCGCCTCGCGCGTCACCACCCACGGGCTGATCGAAGTCGCAAACGCCTTGGCCTGGAACGGCCCGAGCGGCACATATTCCCACTGCTGGATGTCGCGCGCGCTCCAGTCGTTGAGGATGACGAAACCGAAGATCATCTCCTCGGCCTGCTTCTCGGTCAGCATCTCGCCCATCGGCGATGCCTGCCCGACCACCACGCCCATCTCCAGCTCGAAGTCGAGCCGCTTGCAGGCGCCGAAGCTCGGCACCTCAGCGGTCGGCGGCTTCAGCTGGCCGCGAGGGCGCCGGACCTTCGTGCCACTCACCACCACCGTCGAGGCGCGGCCGTTATAGCCGATCGGCATGTGCAGCCAGTTCGGCTGCAGCGCATTGTCCTTGCCGCGGAACATGACGCCGACATTGGTGGCGTGCTCCTTCGACGAATAGAAATCGGTGTAGCCCGAGACGGCAAACGGCATGTACAGCCTGACGTCGGCCATCGGCACCAGCGCCCGCGCCCGCAACTCCCTGTTGTCGCGCAGCTCCGGATGGTCCGAGCGCAACAGCTCGCTGATCCGCGCCCGCGTCGCCGACCACACCTTTGGCCCGAGCGCCATGAAGGCGTTGAGTGAGGGTTGCGAGAACACGCCGAGCGGCCCGACATCGAGCCGGGAATCCTGCTCGAGCTCCCAGAGGTCGAGCACGAAGTCGCCGATCGCGACACCGACGCGCGGCGCAAGGCCGTCCTTCGACGAGAACACGCCGTAGGGCAGGTTCTGGATCGGGAAGTCCGAGGTCGGCGCGACGTCGATGAAGGAGCGGAGTTTTGGGTCGTTGGGGTGGGGCATCGCTTGGGCTCGTCCTTTCTTCCTTCTCCCCTTGTGGGAGAGGGGGGCTCGAATGAGCGCAGCGAATTCGAGACGGGTGAGGGGTCTGTCTCCGCGGATACAAACCCCTCATCCGGCGCAATCTCCCTCCGGTCGATTTCGCCACCTTCTCCCACAAGGGGAGAGGGCAAGCATCACGGCTTGTTCGGGTCGAACTTCTTCTCCAACCCCTTCCAGCAATCCGAGTAATCATCCTGCAGCGTCGACGACGTCGCGGCGTGCTGCGTCACGCGCTGCGGGAAGCGGGTTTCGAACATGAAGGCCATCGTGCCGGTCAGCTTCACCGGCTTCAACTCGCCGTTGCTGGCGTGCTCAAACGCTTCGCGGTCGGGCCCGTGCGGCAGCATCATGTTGTGCAGCGAGATGCCGCCGGGCACGAAGCCTTGCGGCTTGGCATCGTAGACACCGTAGATCAGGCCCATGAACTCGGACATGATGTTCATGTGGTACCACGGCGGGCGGAAGGTGTTGTCGGCCACCATCCAGCGCTCCGGGAAGATCACGAAGTCGATATTCGCGGTGCCCGCAGTCTCCGACGGCGAGGTCAGCACCGTGAAGATCGAGGGATCGGGATGATCGAACGCGATCGCGCCGACCGGCGAGAAGGTGCGCAGATCGTATTTGTAGGGCGCGTAATTGCCGTGCCAGGCGACCACGTCGATCGGCGAATGCGGCAGCGTGGTCTTGAACAGCGCGCCGCCCCATTTCACGTAGAGTTCGGTCGGCGTGTCCTTGTCCTCGTAGCTCGCGACCGGCGTCAGGAAGTCGCGCGAATTGGCCAGGCAGTTGGCGCCGATCGGGCCGCGCTCCGGCAGCGTGAACGCGCCGCCGTAATTTTCGCAGAGATAGCCGCGCGCCGGGCCATTGGGAATCTCGACGCGGAATTTGACGCCGCGCGGGATCACCACGATCTCGCCCGGCTCGGCATCGATGCGGCCGAATTCGGTGACGAGGCGCAGATTACCCTGCTGCAGCACGAACATCATCTCGCCATCGGCATTGTAGAAATGCTGATCGACCATCGATTTGGTGATGAGGTAGATGTGCGCCGCCATGCCGGCCTGGGTGTTGGCATCGCCTGCCGTGGTCATGGTCTGCACGCCTTGCAGGAAGGTCATGTCCTGCTTCGGGATCGGCGCCGGATCCCAACGCAGTTGCGCGATCGGCATGTCGTATTCGTGGCACGGCGCGGTGCGCCACAGCCCGGCGTCGGCCTTGGCGAAGCGGCCGGAATGCCGCACCGACGGCCGGATGCGATAGAGCCATGAGCGCTCATTGGTGCCGCGTGGCGCCGTGAACGGCGAGCCCGAGAGCTGCTCGGCATAGAGCCCGTAGGCGCAGCGCTGCGGCGAGTTGCGCCCCATCGGCAGCGCGCCGGGCAATGCCTCGGTCTCAAAACTGTTGCCGAAGCCGGACATGTAGCCCGGCGTCACTTGCCCCGAGCTGCGAACGATCCGATCAGGCGAGGTATTGATGTTCATTTCTATCCTCCTCCTTGCAGGGCGGCCCACATTTCCTGGTCGCGTTTGTCGGTCCAGATCACGGGATCGTCGATCCCGGACGCCTCGTCATAGGCACGCGAAACGTTGAACGGCAGGCAGTGCTCGTAGATCGCAAACTTCGAGAACTTCGGATCCATCACCTCGCGCGTCGCCGCCATCGATTCCTTCAGCGTGCGGCCCTTGGCGACGGACGATTCGGCAGCGCCATACAGCGTGGTGACGAAATCGCGGGTCATCGCAATCGCATCGCGCCCGGTCTCCAGGCCCTTCAGCGCATCGCCGCGGCCCGGCGCGATTGCCTTCGGATTGAAGGCGCGGATCTCGTTCAAGGTCATTGGCCATTCGCGCAGATGCGCATCGCCGCAGTAGCAGGCCGAGTGATATTCGATCAGGTCGCCGGAGAACATCACCTCGGCGTCCGGCACCCAGGCGACGATGTCGCCCGAGGTGTGGCCGGCGCCGAGCTGCATCAGCCGCACCTCGCGCTTGCCGAGATAGATCGACATCTCGCCTTCGAAGGTCAGCGTCGGCCAGGTCAGGCCGGGAATGCTCGCGGCATCCTGGAACAGGCGCGGGAAGCGGCCGTATTCGGAATCCCAATCCTGCTGGCCGCGCTCCTGGATCAGCCGGTAGGTCTCCTGCGAGGCCACGATGCCCTGCGCCTTGTAGGCCGAAGCGCCGAGCACACGCACCGCGTGATAATGCGACAGCACGACATATTTGATCGGCTTGTCGGTAACGGTCTTGACCCGCTCGATCACCTTGTTCGCCATCGCCGGCGTTGCCTGCGCGTCGAACACCAGGCAGCCGTCCTCGCCAACAATGACGGCGGTGTTGGGATCGCCCTCGGCGGTGAAAGCGTAGAGATCGGTGCCGATCTCCGAGAAGGTGACCTTCTTTTCCGCGAGATCCGTGGTCGATGCAAAACCTTTGGCCATCAGTTCAATCCTGTCCGTTTGATCAGTCTATTGTTGTTGCTGTTGTTGCTGCTGGCTCGCGTCCAGCATCCGCCGCTTCGCCAGCGCGATCGCATCATGCAGCACGTCGAGATCGCCGATATGGTTGGCGAGCACCAGAACCAGCGCGGCATCGAGATCGGCGCTCTGCGCCTCGGAGAGGCCGCGATGCGCCTCGACGATGGCGCGGAAGGCGTCATCGGGCTTTGCGAAATTCGAACTGGTCGACAGCGCCATGACCGCTCCTCAGTTCAGGCCGGCGGCGCGCGCCAGCGCCGCATCGAGCGACGGCCGCTCAGCGTTGCGGAAGCGCGCCGCGACGTAGCCGTCCGGCCGCAGCAGATAGGCGGTGCCGGACTCGGCATCGTAGCGCTTGCCGGCGAGGCCCTGCGTGTCGACAAGGCCGCCCTCACCGCCGATCCGGATGCTGCCGACGCCATCAGGGACATCGGCAGCCGCGCCATTGCCAAACTCCAGCAGCGTGAAACGCGTTCCCTGCCTGATGAAAACGTCGGTCAAATAGGTGGAACCGCCACTCTGCTCGGTCACCGGCGCATCCAGCATCGAGGCGCCCGGCCGCGGACCGCCGCGCCAGTCGTCGCGATCGCCGCTCGACAGCGGCGTGTCATAGACCGACGGCACCGAGAGCCGGCCGCCATTGACCATGCGCTTGCCGAACTCGGTATCCTCTGCGAGCGACAGCACCGCCTGGCGCAGCCGCGCCTCCTGTTTCGTCGCCGGCGCCATGAAATCGGTCGAGCGGGTCGACTCGCGGATGTTCTCGTCCGCCGCCGCGCTGCGCTCGATATGATAGCTCTCCAGCAGGCCTTCCGGCGAGAGCCGGCGCAGCACGCGGTCGAGCTTCCACGCCAGGTTCTCGGCATCCTCGAGCCCGGAATTGGCGCCGCGCGCGCCGAACGGCGAGACCTGATGTGCGGAATCGCCGGCGAAGATCACCCGCCCGTGGATGAATTTTGCCATCCGACGGCACTGGAACTTGTAGAGCGAGATCCATTCGAACTCGAACTTGTCATGCCCGAGCATGCGCTCGATCCGCGGCCGGACATTCTCCGGCTGCTTCTCGGCCACCGGATCGGCATCCGGATTGAGCTGGAGATCGATCCGCCAGATGTCGTCGGGCTGCTTGTGCAGCAGCGCCGAACGTCCGGCATGGAACGGCGGATCGAACCAGAACCAGCGCTCGGTCGGGAACGCCGCGGTCATCTTGACGTCGGCGATCAGGAACTGGTCCTCGAACACCTGCCCCGTAAAGTCCGCACCGACCATCTGGCGCAGCGAGGAACGGGCGCCGTCGCAGGCGACGACGAAAGAGGCATGAACCTGGTACGAGCCTTCAGGAGTGGCGATGGTCAGCGCGACGCCATCATTGCGGCTCTCCAGCGCGATCACCTTGTTGCGCCAGCGCAGATCGATCCCGGGCAGCTGCTCGACCCGGTCGACCAGATAGGCCTCGGCGTAGAACTGCTGCAGGTTGATGAAGGCGGGCCGCTTGTGGCCCTCTTCGGGAAGCAGGTTGAATTGATAAAGCTGCGAGGCGCCGTGAAAGATCTTGCCGACGCTCCACACCACGCCCTTCTCGACCATGCGGTCGCCGACGCCGAGGCGGTCCCAGAACTCCAGCGAGCGTTTCGAGAAGCAGATCGCGCGCGAGCCTTCGCCGATCCGGTCGGCATCGTCGAGCAGCACCACGCGCTGGCCGCGCTGCGCGAGGTCAATCGCGAGCGACAGCCCCACCGGTCCGGCACCGACCACGACGACGGGATGCTCTGCGATGTTGGCGCCCGACCGCTCCTGGTCGGGCTGGCGGCGATAGCCGAACTGGGTTTTGGCCTGTGCCGTATTGGCGTTTGCCATTGTATGACCCTGGATGTTCCCTTGCGCCGCGGCCCTTGGCTGCGGTTCTGTGTGACTGGCTTGCGACCAGGACCTTGCGGGTCGGCCGCGACCTTGCTAAATTAGTCTCACTTGCAACTATCTTAAACCCCCAGTCGGGGCCGCCGTCAACTCAAATTGGAGGGATTTTTGGCCAGGACCTCTGCAAGCCAGCCTCCAGCCCGGCCGCGCAGCGCCGTGGACGGGGACGTGCGCGACAATGCCGCGCCAGGAAAGAAGCGCCTCGACCTCTTCCACTTCATGCCGTTCCGCCTCAACCGGCTGGCGGCCGAGGTGAGCTCGGCGCTATCGAGCGAGTATCAGGCGCGCTACGGCCTCGACATTCCGGAATGGCGCGTGCTCGCCACGCTGGGCTTCCGCAGCGATCCCTGCAGCGCGCAATACATCGCGCACTGCACCCGCACGCATAAGTCCACCATCAGCCGCGCGGTGTCGGCGCTGATGGAGCGCGAGATCGTCGAGCGCGTTGAGAACGCCGACGACCGCCGCGAATTCCGCCTGCAGCTGACCAAAAAGGGCCAGGCGCTGTACGAGGAGCTGATCCCGCGCCTGCTACGCAAGGAGCAGGAGATCATCTCCTGCCTGTCCGCGCAGGAACGCCGTGATCTCGGACGCCTGCTCGGCAAGATCGAGACCAGCCTCGAGCTGGTGCAGACCAGCGAAGAGGCCGACGCGAAGGATGTGTATTAGGCCGGCGCGACGCGCACGCCTACAAACCCGTCATCCTGAGGTGCGAGCGGAGCGAGCCTCGAAGGATGAATCGGCCCAGCTGGCGGCCGTCGACCCTTCGAGACGCGCGCAAGAGCGCGCTCCTCAGGGTGACGGTGATGGAATGTCTGTGCGCGGCTCCCTCCAGCGTCATTGCGAGCGAAGCGAAGCAATCCATACATCCGAGCATGCGGGACGATGGATTGCTTCGTCGCTACGCTCCTCGCAATGACGGAGCCGTCACGCCCTGTCGATATGCTTGGCGATCACTGGGAAGTAATTATCCTTCGATCCCTTGTCGATCGCCTCCTGCAGCACAGTGCCGATCAGCTCCGCGCCGCGGATCTTGATGCCGGCGTCGGCCGCCAGCTCCAGCGCGTAGGACAAATCCTTCAGCGCATATTCGGTCGAGAAAGCGCGCTCGGGAAACACGCCCGGCACGATCGCCTTCATGCCGTGGTTGCGCAGCGCAAAGCTGTCGGCCGAGCCCTTCGACAGGGTGTCGAGCAACAGCTTCGGATCGACGCCATTGTGCTTCGCCACCGCGACGGCCTCAGCCAGCGCGTTCACGGTCTCGAACAGCACCATGTTGTTGAGGATCTTGGTCACCTGCCCCGCACCGACCTCGCCGCAATGGGTGACGTCGGTCGCAAAGCAGCGGATCAGCGGCTCGATCGCCGCATAGAGCGCGGGCACCGCGCCGACCATCACGCTGAGCGTGCCGTCCTGCGCCGCCTGCCGCGTGCGCGCGATCGGCGCATCGGCCCAGGCCGCGCCTTTGGCCCGCAACTGCCCGGCGAAATCACGTGTCTGGCTCACCGACGACGTGCCGAGATCGACCACGATTTGGCCGCTTCCCACATTCTTCAGGATGCCGTCGCCCTCGAACACCGCGCGCACATGTTTGGCGCTCGGCAGGCAGAGGAACAGCACCTCACTCTGCCTGACGACTTCGGCGACCGTTTCAGCCACTTCGGCGCCGTCGGCGCGCACCCGTTGCAGCGGTTCGGCCGACATGTCGAACACGACGACGCGCTTGCCGCTTTTCCTGACCAGGTTGCGGCAAATCGGCTCGCCCATCACGCCGAGGCCGATGAACCCAAGAGTCTTGTAGTCAGCAGTCTTGGTGTCCGTCATATCGCTTCTTCTTTTTGAAGTTTCTTGAGGTGCTGTGGACGCGCCTCGCCGAACCGGCGGGGCTATTTCGCGAACGATCGCGACGGCGCCAGATGCAGCGCGAACGCATCGACCTTGTCGCTGGCGCGCGGATAGATCTCGCTGACGATCGGATCGTGGCCGGGGATGAAGCGGTCCGGATGCCCGGCGAGCCGCTCGACGGTCTCCCAGCCCTGCGCCATGTCGCCGACATTGTAGACGATCGGGAACGGGCTGCGCTTGTGCAGGTTGGCATAGTAATGCGCGGCGTCGGATGCCAGCACGACCGGGCCGCGCGCGGTCTCGACCCGCACCACCTGCAGGCCATCGGAATGGCCGCCGACCCGATGCACGGTGACGCCGGGCGCGATCTCGCCGTCGCCGGAATGGAAGGTGACGCGCTCGCCAAAGACATGGCGCACCATCTGCGTGACATGTTCAATGGAGAACGGATCACGCAGCATGCCGTTGCACATGCAGCGGCCGGTTGCGTAGCTCATTTCGCGTTCCTGCAGATGGAATCTGGCGTTCGGGAAGCGATCGAGATTGCCGGCGTGGTCATAATGCAGATGGGTGACGATAACGTCGCGGATCACGTCGGCACTGACGCCGAAGCCGGCCAGGGCATCGACCGGATTGAGCGTCAGCTTGCGGGCGCGCGCCTTGGCCTCCTCGGCGTTGAAGCCGGTGTCGACCAGGATGTCGCGGCCGTGGCCGCGGATCAGCCAGACGAAATAATCGAGGTCTTGCGCGGTGGTGTCGTGCGGATCGGGCACCAGGAAGTTGAGGTGTGGGGTGCGCGGCGACATCGTCGCATAGCGCAGGGCGTAGATTTCGTAGGCGTTTCCCATCGGTTTCGCTCTTGTTTGCGTGACTTGTTGTGCACGTTGCCGTCCCGGACACAAAGCCATCGCCTCGCGCAAAGGTCAAACCGCGCGAAGTGCGACGAGCGCATGACAGGGGCGAGCGCCTCTGTGAGTGCAATCACATTATCCGGTCGCAGGAACCTGCACCATGCCACGATGGCGATGGCGGCCATGATCGCGGCTGTTGCACTGCGGCCTCGCCAGCACCGCCGCGATTAGCGATGGCGCCGCAAGCCGTTGACGGGAGTTTAGCCGTGGCTTGATAATGGGTTTTCGCCAGTGCGTTTTCGAGCGAAGCCTGTCCCGCACTCGATGCGGGATGGCCACCGGTTCGCGTCAAGAAAACGCGTCAAAACAAGAATCTAGAGCCCCGTTCCGATTTCCATCGGAACGGAAATGGCTCTAGAGTAAGGCGCCCCGAGGCGCAGGCTCGAAGCGGCGCCATTTCATTGGAAGCCGCGATCTGGATTTGCCGCGATTATGAAAATCCGCCTTGCCTTGCTCGCCACGCTGATTTTTTCAATCGCGTCGCCGACCCTGTCCTTCGCCGCCGGCGACCGCTTCGCGCTGGTGATCGGCAACGCCAAATATCCCGACGCCGACGCGCCGCTGAAGGAGCCGATCAACGACGCGCGCGACGTCGCCGACGAGCTCAAGCGCGATGGCTTCACCGTCGAGGTCGGCGAGAACCTGACCGGCGACGGCATGCGCCGCGCCTTCGACAGGCTCTATGGCAGGATCAAGCCGGGCTCGGTCGCCCTGATCTTCTTCTCGGGCTACGGCATCCAGTCGAACCGGCAGAGCTACATGATCCCGGTCGATGCCCAGATCTGGGCCGAAGCCGACGTTCGCCGCGACGGTTTCAGCCTCGAGACCGTGCTCGGCGAGATCAACAGCCGCGGCGCCGGGGTGAAGATCGCCCTGGTCGACGCCTCGAGGCGCAACCCGTTCGAGCGCCGTTTCCGCAGCTTCTCGGCCGGGCTCGCCCCCGTGATCGCGCCCAACGGTACGCTGGTGATGTATTCGGCGGCACTGTCGTCCGTCATCTCGGACAATGGCAGCGACCACAGCCTGTTCGTGCGGGAACTCTTGAAGGAGATCCGCACCCCGGATCTGATGGCGGAGGAAACGCTGAACCGCACCCACGTCGGCGTCACCCGGGCCTCGCGCCAGGAACAGGTGCCGTGGATCTCGTCGTCCCTCGCCGAGGACTTCTCGTTCATTCCAGGCGGCGCAGCCAGTCCAAGCGGCGCAGCCAGTCCAAGCGGCGCGGCGGGGCCGTCGACCGCGGCACCGGCTCCCGCGCCTGCCGCATCGCCGTCGCCCGAGGTGGCAGCCGCGCCACCGGTTTCACCTCCGCCGACGCCGCCTCCGGCAACCACGCCGACGCCACCCGCGCCGACGCCGGCACCGGCGCCGCCGAAGCCGCCCGTCGCCACAGCGCCGACCTCACCGCCGCCCCCGCCAAAGGCGCCCGAGATCGCGCTGCCGCCACCTGCGCCTCCCCCGCCGGTGGTGATCCAGCCGGCGCCCGCGCCGAGCAGTTCGCCTGTGCTTGCCGACGATCCGACCATCAAGAGCCTGAGCGAAAAACTGGACAAGAACCCCGATGATGCGGCCGCGCTGTACCGCCGCGGCCAGGTCTATGCCAGCAAGGGTGCCTACGACCTCGCGGTGAAGGATTTCACCAATTCGCTGCGGCTGAACCCGAAGGACGTCGAGGCCTATAACAACCGCTGCTGGGTTCGCACCGTCATCGGCGACCTGCAGGCGGCGCTGAAGGACTGCAACGAGGCGCTGCGGCTGCGCCCGAATTTCGTCGATGCGCTCGACAGCCGCGGGCTGATGAACCTGAAGGGCGGCCAGAACAAGAACGCGATCGCCGATTTCGACGCTGCGCTGAAGATCAACCCGCGGCTGACCTCGTCGCTGTACGGGCGCGGCCTTGCCAAAAAGCGCAACGGCGCGGTCGCGGAAGGCGATCTCGACATCGCCAACGCCAAGGCGATGGATCCGAATATCGTCAAGGAATTCGCCGACTACGGCGTGCAATGACCAATCGAACGAGGCCTGCCCGCGACTCGAACCGCTGATGGAATTGCACGACTAATCAGAGGGTGCGTGCCGGCCACCGCTGCCGGCAATCGATCTGAATAATTGCCTGGAACCGCGCCAACTCGCGCAGGGGGGGACCGAAATGTTCAAGCCGTCGGCAAAGGCCGCGATCCTTTCAATCATGACCGCCGGCGTCGTGCTGTCGTTCGGCATGACCGCCGTCCGCGCCGGTGACAACGTCACCGAGGACCAGATCATCAAGGCGCTGACGCCCGAGAAGAAATCGCTGACCCGCGGCCTGTCGGCCGGCCCGCAGACCACCTCGCCCGAGCTGAACGCCGACCAGGCCAAATTCGTGCAGAGCGTCCGCGGCCGCGCCACCCGCTCGCTGTCCTCGGCCGAACGCGAGGAAATCGCGACCATCGTCCAGGACAAGCCCAAGATCGATCTCGAGATCAACTTCGACTACAACTCCGCCGACATCAGCGCGAAATCGCTGACGTCGGTGCAGGCACTCGGCCGCGCCCTGACCAATCAGGATCTGAAGGGCTCGACCTTCGTGGTCGCCGGCCACACCGACGCCGCCGGCGGCGAGGAGTACAATCAGGGCCTCTCGGAGCGCCGCGCCGACGCCATCAAGCGCTATCTGGTCGACAAATACGGCATCAACGGCACCGATCTCGTCACCGTCGGCTACGGCAAGAGCAAGCTGAAGGACCCGGGCCACCCGATGGCGGACGTGAACCGGCGCGTGCAGGTCGTGAATATGGAAAACAAGGCCACCGCCTCCAAGTGACCTCCAAGTGATCTGGAAGCGATGGGCGTGGCGGACCGCCTTTTTGCGGTTACAATGCGTCCCGCACCCCGGCGGGGCGCATTTGCTTTTGGGTCAATGCTTTGGACCGAAGTCCAAAGCGGCCCACACGTGACCCGCCTCACATGACGTCAGGGCATGATCCCCAACAATGGACACCGGCCTATCGCATGCTCAAACAAATACGATGGCGGGCGGGATGAGACTTCGACGAACACCCATGGCGCGACACGTTCTGGCGCGACAAGTTCTGGATTGATCCGGTGATGAATTTTTCCCAGTACCTCAAGCCTGCGCTCGGCACGCTGTTTGTCATCATCCTCGCTGTCGCCTATTACGCGTTTGAGCACCGCTCCCATCCGGAGGAGAAGGAGACGCCGGGCCAGGCGCTGGTGGTGGTGACGAAGTCGACCAATGCCTGCTTCTCCGACATGGTCCGCGTCACCGGCTTCATCGTGCCGCGCCGCGAGGCTCAGGTGAATGTTGACCAGGAAGGCTCCAAGGTCACCGACGTGCTGGTCCGCGAGGGCGATACCGTGACCGAGAACCAGGAACTGGCGCGGCTGACTCCGCCGCCGCAGCGGGCCGCCCAGGGCAATGCCAAGCCGATCGTGCTGCGCGCGCCCGCGGCCGGCCTCGTCACCGAGGTGCGTACCGCGCCCGGCGCGCCGGCCTCGCCGCAGGCGCCGCCGATGTTCAGGATCTCGATCAACAACGAGATCGAGCTCGACGCCGAGGTACCGGGCTTCCAGCTCTTGAAGCTCAACCCCGGCGCCAATGTGCGGATCAGCCGCGACGATGCGCCCGACATGGTCGGCAAGGTCCGCCTGATCTCGCCGCAGATCGACCGCACCACCCAGCTCGGGCATGTCCGCATCACCATCAACAACAATCCGACGCTGAAGGTCGGCATGTTCGCGCGCGCCAATATCGACGCCAAGCGCTCCTGCGGCGTCGCGGTGCCGCGCACCGCGATCGACCGCCTGACCCTGCAGGTCGTCAAGGGCAACACGGTCGAGACCCGCAGGGTGCGTGTCGGGCTGACCTCGGACACCTCGACCGAAATCCTTGAAGGCCTCGACGTCGGCGAAATCGTCGTGGCCGATGCTGGCACCTCGCTGCATGACGGCGACCAGATCAAGACCATGTTCGCCGACGAACTCGATCGCACTCGGACACGGTAATCGGGCACGCTAATGGCTTTGAACATCTCGGCATGGTCGATCCGGAACCCGCTTCCCTCGATCGTCTTCTCGATCATCCTGCTCGTGCTGGGCTATGTCTCCTTCACCAAGCTCGCGGTGACGCGGCTGCCGAGCGCCGACATTCCGGTGATCTCGGTCGCGGTCTCGCAATTCGGCGCCGCGCCGTCCGAACTTGAATCGCAGGTCACCAAGACGATCGAAGACGGCGTCTCCGGCGTGGAGGGCGTGCGCCACATCTCCTCATCGATCACCGACGGCCTGTCTGTGACCACGATCCAGTTCGCGCTGGAGACCAACACCGACCGCGCGCTCAACGACGTCAAGGACGCGGTGACGCGGGTCCGCGCCAACCTGCCGCAGAACGTCACCGAGCCTTTGATCCAGCGCGTCGACGTCATCGGCCTGCCGATCGTGACCTATGCCGCGATCTCGCCCGGCAAGACGCCGGAGCAGCTCTCCTATTTCGTCGACGACGTGGTCAAGCGCGCGCTGCAGGGCGTGCGCGGCGTCGCCCAGGTCGAGCGCATCGGCGGTGTCGAGCGCGAGATCCTGGTCTCGCTCGATCCCGACAAGCTGCAGGCGGTGGGGCTCACCGCGGTCAATGTCAGCCAGATCCTGCGCGGCACCAATGTCGACGTCGCCGGCGGCCGCGCCGAGATCGGCAAGAACGACCAGGCGATCCGGACGTTGGCCGGCGCCAAGACGCTGAACGAACTCGCCGGCACGATGATCCCGCTGTTCGGCGGCGGCGAAATCCGGCTCGACGACCTCGGCACCGTCACCGACACCATCGCCGACCGGCGCACCTTCGCCCGCTTCAACGGCGAGCCGGTGGTCGCGCTCGGCATCAAGCGCTCCAAGGGCGCCAGCGACGTGGTGGTCGCAGCCGCAGTGCAGAAGCGGATCGACGCGCTCAAGGTGGCCTATCCCGACGTCGACCTCAAGCTGATCGACACCTCGGTCGAGTTCACCAAGGGCAATTACGAAGCCGCGATCTCGACCTTGTTCGAGGGCGCGATCCTCGCCGTCATCATCGTGCTGCTGTTCCTGCGCGATATCCGGGCCACGATCATCGCGGCGGTCTCGCTGCCGCTGTCGATCTTCCCGGCATTCTGGGCGATGGACCTGCTCGGCTTCTCGCTCAACCTGGTCTCCTTCCTCGCCATCACGCTGTCGACCGGTATTCTGGTCGACGACGCCATCGTCGAGATCGAGAACATCGTCCGCCACATGCGGATGGGCAAGTCGCCCTATCGTGCCGCGCTTGAAGCGGCCGACGAGATCGGCCTTGCGGTGATCGCGATCTCGCTCACCATCATCGCGATCTTCGCGCCGGCGAGCTTCATGTCGGGGATCGCCGGACAGTTCTTCAAGCAGTTCGGCATCACCGTGTCGGTGCAGGTGTTCTTCTCGCTGCTCGCCGCGCGCTTCGTGACGCCGGTGCTGGCCGCCTATTTCCTCAAGCACCATGACCACGACGACCCGCCGCCCGGCCCTATCCTGCGCGGCTATCACAGCCTCGTCGCCTGGTCGGTGAAGCACCATTACATCACGGTGCTGATCGGCTTTGCGGTCTTTGCCGCGTCGATCTGGAGCATCACGCTGCTGCCGCAGGGCTTCCTGCCCGCGCAGGACACCGCGCGCTCGCTGCTCGCGATGGAGCTGCCGCCCGGCTCGCAGCTCGCCTACACCGAGAAGGTGACCGAGGAGATCGTGGCGCGCTTGCGCAAGCGGCCCGAGGTGAGGAGCATCTTCGTCGACGGCGGCCGCGTGCCGCCGGGCACGCAAGAAGTGCGCCGCGCCGCGCTGATCATCAACTACACGCCGAAGGCGGACCGCAAGATCACCCAGCGCGAGCTCGAGCTTGCGATCGGCAAGGAGCTCGAGAACGTTCCCGATATCAGGTTCTGGTTCCTCGACGAGAACGGCCTGCGCGCCATCTCGCTCGTCGTCACCGGCACCGACAGCAACATCGTCAACAACGTCGCCAGCGAACTGGCAACGCAGATGAAGCGGATCCCGATCATCGCCAACGTGATCTCGGAGACCGCGCTCGACCGGCCCGAGCTGCGCATCCGTCCGCGCGCCGAGCTCGCCGCGCGGCTCGGCGTCTCGACCGAGAGCCTGTCGCAGACCATCCGCGTCGCCACCATCGGCGACGTCGGCCCGGCGCTGGCCAAGTTCGACGCCGGCGACCGCCAGGTGCCGATCCGCGTCCAGCTCGAGGACAATGCGCGCAGCGACCTGCAGATGCTGGAGCAGTTGCGTGTGCCGCTCGGCCAGCGCGGCGAACGCGGCGGCGTGCCGCTCTCCGTGGTTGCCGACATCCAGCTCGACCAGGGCCCGACCAGCATCAACCGCTACGACCGCGAGCGGCAGGCCACCGTCGCCGCCGATCTGGTCGGCAATGCCGCGCTCGGCGACGCCACCAAGCTGATCTACGACCTACCGGTCATGAAGAGCCTGCCCAAGGGAGTGAGGGTCAGCCCGTCCGGCGACGCCGAGAGCCTCGCCGAACTGTCCGACGGCTTCGCCACCGCGATCACCGCCGGCCTGATGATGGTCTATGCCGTGCTGGTGCTGCTGTTCGGCACCTTCCTGCAGCCGATCACCATCCTGTTCTCGCTGCCGCTCTCGATCGGGGGCGCGATCGGCGCGCTGCTGCTGACCGGCAAGCAGCTCACCACACCGGTGTGGATCGGCATCCTGATGCTGATGGGGATCGTCACCAAGAACGCCATCATGCTGGTGGAGTTCGCGGTGGAGGCGATCCGCGACGGCAAGGCGCGCGAAGACGCCATGATCGACGCCGGCATGAAGCGCGCCCGCCCGATCGTGATGACCACGATCGCGATGGCCGCCGGCATGATGCCGTCGGCGCTAGCGTTCGGCGCCGGCGGCGAATTCCGCTCGCCGATGGCGCTCGCGGTGATCGGCGGCCTGATCTTCTCGACCGTGCTGTCGCTGGTGTTCGTGCCGGCGATGTTCATGGTGATGGACGATATCGGCAGCCTGATCTGGCGCTTCGGCAAGCGGCTTGTCGTTTCGCACGCCGACCACGAGCTGACTCCGAGCGAGCATCCGGCCGACGAGGCCAAGAAGCCCGGCCCGCCGAGCATGATCTCACCCGCAGCGGAGTGAGCGCGCTGACGTCTAACCCAACTTCATCGCGGTCTAGTAAAGTCTCGTGCGATAGGCTTCTTCCATCGCCTTCTCGGCGACCTCGACTTCGACGGCGGCGGTCTGCTCGGCGATGATCCGGCCCAGCGTCGGGAAGCTGTGGCGCTCGACCTGCGTGGCGGGACTCCAGAGCTTTGAGCGCATCAGCGCCTTACCGCAATGGAAGTAGGTCTCATCGACATGCACCTTCACGCCGATGATCGGCGTGACGTTCTGCACCGCGAGTGGCGTCAAGAGGTCCGGCTCCTGCGAAATCTCCGCCCGCCCGTTGACGCGCAGCGTCTCGTTGATGCCGGGCACCAGGAAGATCAGCCCGACCCCGGGCGAAGCGATGATGTTGCCGAACGTATCGACCCGGTTGTTGCCGCGCCGGTCCGGGATCAGCAGCGTCTTGTCGTCGAGCACGGAGACGAAGCCCGGCGCATCACCGCGCGGGCTGGCGTCGGCATGGCCCTTGCCGTCGCTGGTGGCGATGACGAGGAACGGCGACAGTGCGATGAAGTCGCGGCAGAACTTGTCGAGATGATTGAGGACCTTCTTCTCCGCGAGCGGGCTCACTTGCCCGAAATGCGCGCGCAGATCCTCCTGCGACTTGACCGGCGGCTTGCCGTCCGTGTTCTGGCTGTCCATGACCGACTCCCTCTGGTCGGTCTATACCACGTCGATGCCTGAATTGATGCCCGCTGCGGCGCATGCGGGCTTCCGCCGCAGCGCTTTTCTCGACGATCTGCCGTTCTGCAGGACGATGACGCGGTCGCGCCGATGGCCAGGAACGCAAAACCCCTGCGGTCACGGGAAGAGACCGCAGGGGTTGCTGGTGGATGGCGTGAGGCCAGCAAGGCTGGGTGTCACCCCAAGGACCGGCTGCAATGAAAGCGACTCCGGCCTGTTCCCGCAAGCAAGTCTTTTGGGCAGGAGAAGCAGCGCGCGCGAGACATTCGCGGTCCTCGCGCGCACATTGCAGGCATCCGCTTAGTCGTTGCGCGCGACCGCCGTCAGCTTGGTCATGTTGTGCAGCATGATCCGGCCGCGCTGCAGGTCGACGATGCCGTCCTTGCGCCAGGTCTGCAGCTGCCGGTTGACGCTTTCGCGCGCGGCGCCGACGAAGATGCCGAGCTGTTCCTGCGAGATGTGTACCTCGGAGCCGAAATCCTCGGCAAGTGCGCACAGCCGGCGTGCGAGGCGGACCGGCAACGGCTGCAGCACGGATTCTTCCATCCGCTCGCTCTGCCAGCGGATGCGCTGGCACAGCAATTCGATCAACCTGACCGCGACCTTCGGCTCGCGCTCGAGGAAGCTGAGGAAATCTTCCCGCCGCAACACGAACAATTCGCTGGCTTCGCCCGCGGTCGCGTCCGCGGTGCGGTCCTGACCGTCGAGCACGGCGACTTCGCCGAACAGATCGCCGGATCCCATGAAGTTCAGCGTGAGCCGGCTGCCGTCGGAGGCCCCGGTCTCGATCCGGATCTGGCCGCGGCGGACCCCAAACAGCGCGTCGCCGGGATCGCCTTTCTGGAACAACACCTCGCCGGCCGAGAGCTGCTGGGTGTGGCAGAGGCCCGAAAGCCGCTGCAACTCGTCCGCACCGAGATCGGCGAACATCGGGTTCATCTTTAGAATGACCGCAAATTCGGCCTGTTTGTTCATTGTACTGCCTTCCAAATCGATCCAAGCAGTCCCCGACGCTCGGTTAGCAAAAATCACCCTCATGGGAGTGTGTGAGAGGTCACATAAGTTCATGCTGGTAACGGATTATTTTTCGCCTCATTGGAGCGAGGTCCCGTTTGCGGGATAATCTCGTGCGATCGGCCGTGCTTTTCCGCGGCGGAACCCCGCTTGCCCGGCCTGGAACGACGACATGAGAGCACTGAGATTTGCCGGGGCCGCCATTGCTGCCGTGATTGTGATCATCGCGCTGGTGGCGGCGGTCGGGATTCCGACCACCTTCCTCACCTCTGGTATCACCGAGCGGGTCGAGCGCGAGACCGGCTACAAGCTCGCGATCAATGGCGGCGCCAAGATTGGCCTCTGGCCGACCGTCAATGTGACGCTGAGCGACGTCGTGTTGCAGGACCCGCGGGAGCGCGAGGTCAATAACCGGTTCGCCGCTGCCAGCGTCGAAGCCGAGATGACGCTGTCGAGCCTGTGGTCGGGCCAGCCCGATATCACCGACCTCATCATCGTCAAGCCCGTGATCAACCTGCCGCTGCAGCGCGAGCGCACCCGCGACCATAATCCGCCGGCGAAGTCTGCTGCGTCCGAAAATGGCGGCATCACGATCCGGCATGTCAGCGTCAGCGGCGGCACCATCGTGTTTTCCAATGTGCGCGATCGGATCGAGAACCGGATCGAGATGCTCAACGCCGACGCGACCATCGGCGCCGACCGCAAGATCGTGGTCACGGGTGACGCGCGCGCGAGCGACAAGCCGCTGAAGTTCGAGATCCGCGCGACCACACCGCAAGCGCCGCTGGAGCGTCAGAGCGTGCCGGCCGAGTTCAACATCGATGCGCCGGGCCTGTTGCCCGCGGCGATCAAGGCGAATGCCGAGCTGAGGTTGAACGGCACGGTCGTGATGTTCAACGGCGTGTCCGGCACGCTCGGCGACGGCGGCTTCACCGGCTGGGCCTCGGTCGACTTCGCCAGCAACAAGCCGCTGGTGAAGCTCGATCTCGACTTCCAGCGCATTGCGATTGCGCTGACGCCGAGCCAGTCCGGCACATCGCAGCCATTGGGCACGAACAGCTGGAGCAACGCCTCGATCGACCTTGGCGGGCTCAACTATGTCGACGCGCAGGCGCGCATCTCGGCGGCCGAGCTTGTGATCGGCGACGGCCGCTTCGCGTCCGCGGCGATCGATGCCTCGGTCGACAGCGGCGTGCTCAAGGGCCGGCTCACCAATCTCGGCGCCTATGAGGGCACCGCCAATGGCGACCTCACCATCGACGCGAGGGGCGCTGCTCCAACCTACGCGCTGCGGCTCGATCTCGCCGGCGTGCGCGCGCTGCCGGTGCTGAAGAGCCTCGCCGAGTTCGACAAGCTCGACGGACGCATGCAGGCCAAGATCGCGCTGAGCTCGCAGGGCGGAAGCGAGCGCGCCATCGTCGGCAATCTCGGCGGCACGGCCTTCGTCGTGTTCCAGGACGGCAAGATCCTCGGCCTCAACGTCGCGCAGATGATCCGGAGCCTCACCACCAGCACCTTGTCGGGCTGGCAGGAAAGCCAGGAGCTTTCGACCGATCTCAGCCAGCTCTCGGCGTCGTTCAAGATCGACAAGGGCCAGGCGATCACCACCGATCTCAATCTGGTCGGCCCGCTGGTGAAGATGACCGGGGTCGGCACCGTCGACCTCAACACAAGGCAGATCGGGTTTCGCGTCGAGCCGCAGCTCGTGATGACCACCGAAGGCCAGGGCCGCGCCGGCAATCCGGTCGGCCTCGGCATCCCCGTGATGGTCGAGGGCCCCTGGGTCAGCCCGCGGATCTATCCGGAGATGCAGGGCATCCTCAACAATCCCCAGGCCGCCTATGCCAAGCTCAAGGAGATGGGCAAGGGCCTGTTCGGCGCGAATGGCCAAGGTCTGACCGAGGGCCTCAGCGGGCTGAGCAATCTCCTCAACGGCGCGCAGGGCGGCGGAACCGGCGGACAGCCCGGCACCAGCCAACCTCCAGGCGGCGCCGGCCAGAGCAACCCGCTCGGCGGCCAGCTTGGCGAGACCATCGGCAACCTGCTGCAGCAGGGCCTCTCCACAATGAACCAGGGCAACGCCTCCCGCCCGAGCCGCAACTTGGCCCCATCCGCGCCCGACGCACCGCCGGCCGCCGACCAACCCCCGCCACCCAATCCCCCGCCCGGTACGACCGCCGAGCAGCACGACAATCCGGCGATGAACGACGTGCTGCGCCAGCTGTTCAATCGCTGATTATTCCCGGATATCCCCCGCCAATATCCGGGGCTAACCATGCGGCGGGAGGCTCCGCCCTGCCCCGCCGATCCGTGCTAAACAGCGCCGGATGATGCGGCGCCCCCGATTGCGAGGGGGCGGACGAGGCTGGATGAACGGGGTGATGGACAAGGGCAAGATCTGGTTCCTGCGCGGCGGCCTGTTCGCCAAATACGTCCTCGCGCTGGTCGGGCTTGTCGTGTTCGTGCTGGCGGTCAACGGCGCGCTTGAGACCTGGATCAGCTACCGCGGCATCAGGAGCACGCTCACCGACGCGATGAGCGAGAAGGCGGACGCCACCGCCAAGCGCATCGAGCAGGCGATCTCCGATCTCGAGCGGCAGATTTCCTGGGTGACCCGCGCCTCCTCCAACACCATCGAGCTGCGCCGCGCCGACTATGCCCAGCTGCTCGGCCAGGTGCCGGCGGTGAGCCAGCTCACGCTGATCAACGGCCAGGGCCGCGAGCTGCTGCGGCTGTCGCGCCAGAGCATCACCGTGAACTCCAACGCCGACTTGTCCCGCGACCTCCGCTTCATCGAGGCAGTGAGCCGCGGCACCGCCTACGCGCCGGCCACTTTCCGCGACGGGCGGCCCTTCATGTCGATCGGCGAGCAGCATTCCGGCTTCAATGCCGGCGTCACCGTGGCCGAGATCGACCTGCGTTTTCTCAACGACTATTTCGGCGATTCCCAGATAGGCCGCCTCGCCTTTGCCTATGTCGTCGACGGCAAGGGCCGCGTGCTGGCGAGCTCGTCGAAGGGCCCGGAGACGGGCAAGGATCTCGCCGCGCTGCCGCAGGTCGCCGCGGTGCTGTCGCCCGCCGGCAAGCGGCTCGCCTCCGGCACCGACATCAACGGCAACGCGGTGCTGACCACGGCGAGCGCCGCACCGAATCTCGGCTGGCACGTGTTTGTCGAGCAGCCGACGTCGCAGGCGCTCTCCCCGATCCGCGACCAGCTGGTGCGCATCGCGCTGCTGATCGCGCTCGGCCTCCTGGTCGCAATCATCGCCGGCACGATTTTGGCGCGCCGCATGCTGGTGCCGATCACAGCCCTTCGTGCCGGCGCGCGGCGGCTCGGCGCCGGCGACTTCGGCCATCGCATCGAGGTCAAGACCGCGGACGAACTGGAGGAGCTCGCCGGGCAGTTCAACAGCATGGCCTCGCAGCTTGCGGAAACCTATTCCGACCTCGAATGGAAGGTGAAGGAGCGCACCCGCGACCTCGCGCAATCGATCAACGAGCTGAAGGTGCTCGAGGAGGTCGGCCGCGCGGTGGCCTCCTCGCTCGATCTCAACGCGGTGCTGCCGACGGTCGCCGCCCGCGCGCTCGAGATCACCCATGCCGACGCCGTGCTGATCTATGGCTATGACGCCGCGCACCGCAGCTTCAACCTGACGCAATCGATCGGCATCGACGCTGAGGCCGAGGGCCGCCATCGCGCGATCGATGCGGCGAACAGCCCCCTTGCTGAAGCCGCGGCCAATGGCGAGCCGCTGGCGTTCCCCAATCTCGCAGGCGAGGGCGATCATGCGCTGCGCGATGTCGTGGTCGGCGCCGGCTTCCACTCGGTGCTGGTGGTGCCGCTGGTCGACCAGCAGGGCGTGCTCGGTTCGCTGGTGGTGCTGCGCAAGGCGGCGGGCGACTTCCCCGCGAGCCTGATCGGCCTGATGAAGACCTTTGCGAACCAGGCGGTGCTGGCGATGCGCAACGCGCGGCTGTTCACCGAAGTCGACCAGAAGAGTCACGCGCTGGAACAAGCCCATTCCACCGTGCGCGAGCAGGCCGACAAGCTCCGCGAGCAGACCGAGGAGCTCAAGGACTGGAACAAGTCGCTGGAGGCCCGCGTCGAGACCCAGCTTTCGGAGATCGAGCGCATCCGCAAGCTCGAGCGTTTCCTGGCGCCGCAGGTGGCGCAGCTGATCGCCTCCTCCGAGAGTCCCGAGGGGCTGCTCGCCAGCCACCGCCGCGAAGTCACCGTGGTGTTCTGCGATCTGCGCGGCTTCACCGCCTTCACCGAAGCGACCGAGCCGGAAGAGGCGATGAACGTACTGCGCGAGTATCACGCGGCGCTCGGCACGCTGATCTTCAAGTATGAGGGCACGCTCGACAAATATGCCGGCGACGGCGTGATGATCCTGTTCAACGCTCCGATCCTGCTCGCAGACCACACGCTGCGCGCGGTGAAGATGGCACTCGAGATGCGCGACACCATCGGCCCGCTGACCGAGCGCTGGCGCAACCGCGGGCATAGCCTGGGGTTCGGCATCGGCATCGCGGTCGGCTACGCCACGCTCGGCCAGGTCGGCTTCGAGCAGCGGCTGGAATATGCCGCGATCGGCAGCGTCACCAACCTCGCCTCCCGCCTGTGCGGCGAGGCCAAGGCCGGCCAGATCGTGGTGAGCCGCCGCGTCTACGGCATCGTCGAACCCCATGTCGAAGGCCGCGCCATCGACGACCTCGTGCTGAAGGGATTCAATCACCCGATCCTCGCCGCGGAGATTCTGAGCTGGAAGGGCGAGCCGAGCGCCGAGGCGGCGGCGGAGTGAGCCCTGCTTCCTCCACTCGTCATTGATGTGCACTCACCCAATTCCGTCATCCTGAGGCGCGAGCGGAGCGAGCCTCGAAGGGTGCACGGCCCCGCTCGTGCCCGTCGACCCTTCGAGACGGCCGCGTTGCGGCCTCCTCAGGGTGACGGATTGAGAATTCGCATCGCTGCGGCGTTCTCGGCCGCATCCGCCAGCGGGAACCCGCTACCGCCGAAACCTTGCATTCGCGGGGAAAGTGTGTATATTAGGGCCATTCGATTAGCCGTTGTGCCTTGTTGAATGGCCAGAACGGCCCTCCTCCAAAGACATCGCCAGTTGAATGGATGTGACGCGCAGTATTGCGCAAAAACGCGCTTACGCGCTTTGGAGAAGAGAAGATGGCGACAGGTACTGTGAAGTGGTTCAACGGCCAGAAGGGCTTCGGTTTCATCGAGCCGAGCGACGGCAGCAAGGATGTGTTCGTTCACATCAGCGCGGTCGAGCGTGCCGGTCTGACTGGCCTCGCTGAAGGACAGAAGGTCTCGTTCGAGCTGAAGACCGACAAGATGCGCGGCAAGACCAGCGCCGAGAATCTTCAGATCGTCTGAGATTCCTGCTTGGGCATGATTACGGCGGAAAGCGCGACGCGCTTTTCGCTCGCGACAAACGCTAGCGTTTGCGCGGAGATCATGCCGGTTCGTCATTCCACGGATGTACTGGAATGACGTTGCTGCCCGCTCGATCCACCCGGATTGGGCGGGCTTTAGCATGTGCTTTTGCGCGTGATCCCTGAGAACGCGACGTCGCGCCGTTTGGCGAGACAGAAGCGCCGCAGGACACAGACGCGACGCGCTTGCGCGGGGGAATCATGCCCTTGAGAGGATGCCGATGAACGCCAGGAAGCCCGCTCCATCGCCCGCAAGCCTTGCGAGAGCCGACCGCCAGCGGATGGCGGCCGAGGAAGGCGCGCGCGCCATCGCCGATGGTCGAGCGCGACGCGGCCGCGATCCGCAAGAACATGGAGCGGCTGCGCGCGCTGCGCGAAGCGCGCGAGGCCCAAGCCGCCGCCGAGGCCGAACTGGCGCCAGCCCCCATCGCCAAGAAGAAGGCGCGCGTGAAGCGCATCGTGCGCTGACGCTGCGCGCTGCTTTTGCGATTTCTGCACAACCGTTAATCCCGTCATCCTGAGGTGCATCCTGAGGTGCGAGCCTTGCGGCGCAACAGCGCCGCCGGGCGAGCCTCGAAGGATGCGCGGCCCGACTGGTGGCCGTCGACCCTTCGAGACGCGCGCAAGAGCGCGCTCCTCAGGGTGACGGAGCGGCAGCGCCGACGGAGCCACGTTAGTCCCGGATCAACATTGTCAAACAGCGTGAGGGATATGCGTTCGCATCCTCGCGACGCGTTGCGCCCGAGTGAGCGATCAAATCACCCTCCTCGATCGTGAGAGGGCGCTGGGAAGGCCGGGCGCCGATTGCACCCGCGGGTCCCGTGCAACAAAAAGCACGGGAGACAGGACCACAGGCGAAACCGGAACATCCGGCCTTCCCTGCGCAATGGGTTACGGCTTACTTCGTGCTCTTCCCGGTGAGACCGGGCTTGCTTGTCACCGCCGTCGCAAAAACGCTTGTGCGTTTTGCTAGGGGGCACCTGCCACTGGGCGCCAGAACCACACGACTTCACCGTCCGCCTCAATCACGCTTCGTCCGTCGTGATCTCAGCGTCCACCGCATCCCACACCGCGTTCGTGACGACCGCGAAGCGCCCCTCGATCGGGTGAGACGGGCAAACCATACACTGAGTCATACTTCTGATAAAGCGAAATATTTTTACCGTCCGGGCTTGACCCGTCGGGCAACTCAGTGATTGAGCGCGTAAGGGAGCCATAGATGGAAGGGTTCACTCCCCCCTTGCGGGGGAGGGTTAGCGAGAGGGGTGTCACACGGCGTGCGCTCTCCGTATCTGTCGTGACGACAGACAAAAGCATTTACGAGGGCGATGCGTTCATCGAACATCTGAGCCCGCGGCTTACCCCTCTCCCCAACCCTCCCCCGCAAGGGGGGAGGGAGCCTGAGAGGTGTGCTCACCTCACTGCGATGTCCGAGAGTACGAGGCTCGCCTACTCCGCGCCATCGATGATCACAAAATCCCCATCCGAATATTTCTGCCGGATTGCTTTCGCGGCCTGATATTCGGGGCAGGTGTAGCATTCCATCGCGGTGGCGCGATCCTTGAACTCGATGACGAAGTTGCGCTGGCGGGTCGCGCCTTCCATCACCTCATAGGGACCGTTGCGCACGATGAAGTTGGCGCCGTATTTCGCGAACACCGGCATCGCGGCAGCGAGATATTCGGGATAGCGGGCTTCGTCGTGAACCGTGACGTGCACGATCCAGTAGGCTTTCGGCATGATGGTCTCCGGCTGAGGCAATCTGAGGGAACTGCGGCGCATCTGGCGCGAGATGCGCCGCGGCATCAGAAAATTCCTCACGCGGAGATTCAAATCACGATCGCGCGGGTGTGTGACGTGCTAGAGCTATCTCCGTTCCGATGGAATCGGAACGGAGCTCTAGATTCTTGTTTTGACGCGTTTTCTTCACGCGAACCGGTATCCACTTCGCTGGAAAACGCCCTAGTCAATTGCCGCCGGGAGCCGCGCGCCGGTGGGAGTCGCTGTGACGACGTCACGGACCAGGTCGAACACGCCGTCCGCCTCAGCCGGCATGTTCGGCGAACGGCCGAGCCGGACGATAACGAGCCGCTGCGACGGCACGATCACGACATACTGCCCGATCGTGCCCTTGGCGAAGAAGGCGTCGCGCGGCATGCCGTGCGCGACACGATAATTGGCGCCAAAGCTGTCGCCGAGATTGGTCCAGAAGCCCGCGCCGATGCCGACCCAGGCATTCGCCGTCGGCGCGGCCGAATACCTCACCCAGCCTTCGGGCAGGATGCGTTTTCCCCCGACGACACCGTCATTGAGATAGAGCTGGCCGAGACGCGCCCAGTCGCGTGCGCTCGCCATCATCGCGCCCGATCCTTCCGGCGTGCCCGCAGCATCGAACTGCATCACGACATTGCGCATGCCGAGCGGACCGAACAATTCAGCCCGCGCAAACCGTATCACATCGGCGGCGTGGCCACCGGCCGCGTTGCGGATCAGATGCGAGAGGATGATGAAATTGCCGTCGTGATAATTCCACGCCTTGCCCGGCGCCGTCTCGAGCGGAATGCTCTCGGCGTACGCGGCCATGTCCGGCTCCATAAACTTCATCCGGTTGACCGGCTCGAGCGCGGAGGCCAGCGAGGCCTGCAGCGAGCTGCCGAGCGCGAGGCCCGCGGTGTGGCGCAGGAGCTGATCGACCGTGATCGCGTGGCGCGGATCCTTCGGATCCTGCCAGGCGGCGATCGGCACCGGCTGGTCGACCGCAAGCTTGCCGTCGCGCACCAGAATTCCGATCAGGGCCGAGATCACCGATTTGGTCGCGGAGAAGCCGAGCAGCGGCGTGTCGATGCCGATGCCGTCGGCATAGCGCTCGGCGACGATGCGGCCATCCTTCATGACGACGACCGCGCGGATGCGGCGGAACGGCGGCTCGGCCGGTTCCGCAAAGGCGCGATCCAGCGCGGCCGCAAGCTGCGGGGTCTGTGGTGCAACGATCGCGGGACCGGCGATCTCGGGCAGCAACGCGGCCTGCGGCCTCGACGGCGGCAGCGGGCCATCGGCGAGCACCGCGCCGTGGTCGAGCGTGCAGCCGAGCCCCTCGCGATAGACTGCGTGGCTGCGGCCAAGCCCGAACAGCGTCACGGTGACGTCCTTGCGATCAAGGTCGACCTCGGTGTCCATCGCCCAGGTGATCAGGCCGGTCCCCGGCATCGCGTCCGTGGTCTCGGCCAGGTTTCGCTTCGGGTCGAGTCCGCTGACGAAGGTCTCCGAGCAGACGATGTTCGCAACAAAACCGGTCGCGACCCTGGGCACATCGCGGGCGCGGGCGGCAGACAGCGCCAACGCACCGAAAGCGGTGGTGGCGGCGAGAACAAGAAAGAGCTTTCGACGGGTCACGGGATCCTCCGGCAATGACGCGATGGGCGTGGCCGGGATCAGGCCGCGGGACGCCGGGAAACGCTCGCCGGATTTGGAAATGCGGCTAGTCGAGGATTGGCGGCGGCTCGCCGATTCTGGAATTGTGTTGTGATTACAGACAGCTGCGGTGACGTCCCTTCCCTTCTCCCCTTGTGGGAGAAGGTGGCGCGGATGCAATCCGCGCCGGATGAGGGGTCTCTATCCGCGGAGAGAAACCCCTCACCCCGCGCCTTCGGCGCCACCCTCTCCCACAAGGGGAGAGGGTGCAGCGGAGCCGGCGGCAACCCTCACACCACACCCGCCTTCACCTTCCGGTACTCCGTCGGGGTCACGCCGGTGGTCGCCTTGAAGGCGCGGTTGAAGGGGCCGAGCGACTGGAATCCGGCGTCCATCGCAATGGTGATGACGGGGACTTCAGCCTGCGAGGGATCGGCGAGCGCGGCCTTGGCTTCCTCGATGCGGTGGTTGTTGAGGAAGACGTTGAAATTGCGGTAGCCGAGCCGCTGGTTGATCAGCCGCCGGAGACGATATTCGGGGATCTTCAGCCGGGTTGCCAGCGTGCCGATCGTGACGTTGTCGTGGCGATAGACCCGCTCGTCCGCCATCAGCCGCATCAGGGCATCGACCAGCCTCTGGTCCGCCGCCTCCTCGACCGCGGCCGGCTTCGTCAGCACGACGGCCTCCGCCGGCACCGTGAACAACTCGGCGCCGTCGACGCGCATCATCGCCCAGGTGATTGCGGCCACGATGGCGGTGAGCACGGCCACGTTCAGCAAATTGGCCCATTCCACGGTCACGCGGCTGCCGGCATAGGCGATCTGAAGCAGCGCGTTCATGCCGCCGTACAGCGCAGATGCGGCGACGATGAAGACGCGGACACGGCGGCGACGCTCGACCAGATCTGCCGACCACGATCCGATGGTTTGCGCCACCGCGAGCGCAACGAAGACGAGCGTGAGCGAATTGACCATGATGATCGCGATCCGCGCGTGACCGGCGGGTGCAATCCACATGCAATTGACGAAGCTGTAAGCCACGACGAAGCTGTAAGCCACGACCGCGGCCCAGATCAGGCCGTGCCACCAGCGCAGCTGAAACGCATCATCGAACAGCGCACGCGTGAACAGCCAGAACACTACGATATCGCCGGTCGAGAGCGCGATCAGTGGCGCATGCCAGTCCGAGACCGGCGGCCCGGCACCAATCGACGCGGTCACCGCATGCGCGGCCGAACCAAGCGCGAAGGCGGCCGCAAGGCGCCCGGACAGCACCTTGCGAAAATCAGTGAGCAGCAAGGCGGCAAGCACCAGCAGCAGTGCCACGCTGGCGCTGCGCAGGCAGAGTTCAAGTGCGGCCGATTTCATCGCCGAACAATCGTCGGTTGAACGAGGTTTTTCAAGACGGCTCGTGCTGCCAGCGCTGACGTGTCGTCACCCAGATATCGACCACATCGCCCTCGAGCTGGCCCGGCCCCTCGTTGACAGCACCGAGCCGCCGCGCCACGGCCTGCGAGGCGACGTTGGCCGGATCGATACAATGGATGATGCGGTCGACGGTGAAATTGGCGAACACAAAGTCGATCGCGGCGCGCGCGGCTTCCACCGCATAGCCCTTGCCGCGATGTGCCTTGGCGATGCCCCAGCCGACCTCGAAGCCCGGCCATTCCGGCGGATAATATGGGCCGACCCGGCCGATGTAGCGGCTTGAGGATTTCTCCTCGAGCGCGAACATGCCGAAGCCATACAGCGCCCAATGGCCCGAGATGACGGCGGCATTGCGCCAGCCCTTCAGCTCCGAGGTGACCGGCTGATGATCCGGCGTGATGAAGCGCGCCGTCTCGGGATCGGACAGCATTTTCGTGTTGTCAGCGATGTCGGACGCCCGCCACGGCCGCAGCAACAGCCGTTCCGTCTCGATCACGGGACCGTCGACCTGCAACAGCTTTGCGCCCGGCCTGATCAGAGAAACCATGGCCTCCTCCAGTTTCCAAGTTTACGCTGTTATCACGCGCGCTCACGCGTCAGAAGTATGTCGTCGTCCCGGCGAAGGCCGGGACCCATACCCACCGCTATCAGTTGGTGCGGAGAGCTGGGGCCACAGCGTTCGTAACGTAAGCATCCGTGGTTATGGGTCCCGGCTCGCGCGGAGCCTGTCATCGGGCGGCGCTTCGCGCCGACCCGTTGGCTTGGCCGGGACGACGATTGGAGTATGATCGCGGCAAAAGAGAAGGAGACTTTCCATGAGCTGGCAGCCCTCGACCGATCCCGAACTCGGCGATCCCCAGACCTGCGACGCGCTGGATCTGATCATCGTGCCGCGCACCCGCGATCTCGGCGACGGCTTTGCGGTGCGCCGCGCGCTGCCGCATGGCAAGCGGCAGATGGTCGGGCCCTTCATCTTCTTCGACCACTTCGGGCCGGTGCAATTCCTCGCCGGCAAGGGCATGGACGTGCGGCCGCATCCGCATATCGGGCTTGCCACCGTCACCTATCTATTCGACGGCAGCATCATGCATCGCGACAGCGAGGGCAACATCCAGGAGATCCAGCCCGGCGCGATGAACCTGATGACCGCGGGCCGCGGCATCGCGCATTCCGAGCGCACCCCCGACGTGCAGCGCCGCGACGGCCAGAAGATGCTCGGGCTGCAAAGCTGGATCGCGCTGCCTGCGGGCAAGGAAGAGATCGCGCCGTCGTTCCAGCATTATGGCGCGGGCGACCTGCCGATGATCTCCGAGCGCGACTTCACCGCGCGCGTCATCGCGGGCTCTGCCTTCGGCATCACCTCGCCGGTCAGCATGGTCTCGCCATGGTTCTACACCGAGGTGACCGCCCAGGCCGGCACCTCGGTGCCGCTCGACCCCGATCACGAGGAGCGCGCGATCTACCTCGTCGACGGCGAGGTCGAGATCGCGGGCGACCGCCATGAGGGACCGCGCCTCCTGATCTTCCGGCCCGGCGACCGCATCACCGTGAAGACGCTGCGGCCGACCCGCATGATGTTTTTGGGCGGCGACGCCCTGGAAGGGCCGCGCCACATCTGGTGGAATTTCGTCTCCTCCTCGAAGGAGCGGATCGAGCAGGCCAAACAGGACTGGAAAACCGGGCGTTTCGCGCAGGTTCCGCACGAACACGAGTTCATTCCGCTGCCGGAGTGAGCTATTTCCTGTGTTAATCTTCGGCGCCCGCACGCCTCGTGCGGGCGTCCGTCTTTGAGAAACGAGCCCGGAAAGACCCCGCCCATGACCGCGATGCTATCCAGCGATTTGCCTCTGCCCCGGATCGGCCGCGGCAAGGTGCGCGATATCTACGCCGTCGGCGATGATCGGGTGCTGCTGCTCACCACCGACCGCATCTCGGCGTTCGACGTCGTGATGGCGGAAACAATTCCGATGAAGGGCGCGGTGCTGACCCAGATCAGCGCCTGGTGGTTTCGGCAGCTCGAAGGCACCGTGCCGCATCACATGATCAGCGCCGACGCCGACGAGATCATCCGCGCGGTGCCTGAGCTCAAGAACCATCGCGCCGACATCCTGGGGCGCGCGATGCTGTGCAAGCGCACCACCGTGTTCCCGATCGAATGCGTGATCCGCGGCTACATCTCCGGCTCGGCGTGGAAGGAATACGCGGCCGACGGCACGCTTGCGGGCGAGAAACTGCCGGCCGGCCTGGTCGAGAGCCAGAAGCTGGAGCCGTCGATCTTCAGCCCGGCGACCAAGGCTGAGGCCGGCCATGACGAGAACATCACGGTGGCGCGGGTGCGCGAGATCGTAGGCGCCGAGGTTGCCGCGACGCTCGAGAAGATGGCGCGCGACGTCTACGGCTACGGCGAACAGACCAGCCGCGCCCGCGGCATCATCATCGCGGACACGAAATTCGAGTTCGGGCGCGACAAGGATGGCCGCATCATCCTGATCGACGAGGTGATGACGCCGGATTCGTCGCGCTTCTGGGCGGTCGACGCCTACAAGCCCGGCCAGCCGCAGCCGAGTTTCGACAAGCAGCCGCTGCGCGACTATCTCGACGTCGAGCGCCACGCCGGCCGCTGGAACGGCGACGCGCCCGCCCCGCCGCTGCCGGCCAGCGTGGTGGATGCGACCAGCAAGCGATACCTTGAGGCATATCGCCGCGTGACGGGGACCGAGCTGAAGGTTTAGCTACCGTCCTCATATTCGATCTATCACCGTCACTTTTGATCTATCACCGTCACCCTGAGGTGCTCGCGAAAGCGAGCCTCGAAGGGTCGACGGCCACCAGCGAGGCCGTGCATCCTTCGAGGCTCGCTCCGCTCGCACCTCAGGATGACGGGGAAAGAACGGCGTGCGCCGCGACGTCCACCCTACGGAATTGTGCTGTCTGTCACGGGATTGCGCGCACCTCGCCACTGATGTCACTCTCTGGGCACAACAAGAACAGCCCAGGGAGCGCCCCATGTCCTATGCCGATACCGTGCTCGTCGAGCGCGATGGCCCGATCACAATCATTTCCATCAACCGTCCGCACAACCGCAACGCCGTCGACGGCGCCACCGCGCGCAAACTGTATGACGCGTTTCTTGCCTTCGACGCCGATGCGAGCGCGGCGGTCGCGGTGTTCACCGGCACCGGCGGCTATTTTTGTGCCGGCGCCGATTTGAAAGCGGTGGCGGCAGGCGATCCCAACAAGAAGCGCGAGATCGGTGGCCACAACACGATCGCGCCGATGGGACCGAGCCGGCTGCGGCTTTCGAAACCCGTGATCGCCGCGATCGAGGGCTTTGCGGTGGCCGGCGGCATGGAGCTCGCGCTGTGGGCCGACATGCGCGTGGTTGCCGAGGACGCGACCTTCGGCGTGTTCTGCCGCCGCTTCGGCGTGCCGCTGATCGATCTCGGCACCATCCGCCTACCGCGGCTGATCGGCCATTCGCAGGCGATCGATCTGATCCTCACCGGACGCCCGGTCGGCGGCGCGGAGGCGTATCGCATGGGCCTCGCCAACCGATTGGTGCCGAAGGGCGAGACGCGCGCGCACGCGATCGCGCTTGCCAATGACATCACCCGCTTTCCGCAGAACTGCATGCGCGCCGACCGCTTGTCGGCGCTGCGGCAGTGGGACCTCGACGAGGAAGAGGCGATCAGGAACGAGATGCGCGGCGGGCTCGATGTGATCGCCTCGGGCGAGACGCTGTCGGGCGCAACGCGCTTCGCCTCCGGCGTCGGTCGTCACGGCGCCTTCGGCAAGGAATAAGATCATCTGTTCCGACGGATGCGAGGCGGCCTCTCCCCGCAGCAGAGGCCGCAGCGCCTGCCGCGGGCGTGAAGCCGATTCAGCCGAGCGATCAGCACGTTGCGCCGCGCGCGCGGGAAGTGTGACCACGCCGTAGGACAAGATCACATGCTGCCATGAGAAGCTTTGCCGATTTTTAACCTGACAACCCGCTCGCCGAATTGCATCGTTGAGATGACACAATCCCGGGGCGGCGACTGTCATGGAGCGGCTTATTGAAGTAAGAAGGCGGAGCGAAATATTTTCGCCAGCCTTCAATTTCAAAATGTTTCTTCGTTTCGCAAAAAAAATATCTTCGCTACGGACAACGCGCGCACTATCTCAGATCAAGATCGTCGAATTGCCTCGCCTCGGCGCAATCACCGGCGATGCGATGTCCGAGCGACCGGATGTTCTGCGGGATGTTTCAGCGACGGCGCTGGAACACATGCAGCGCTGTTTGCCGCAATCCTGGTCAGGGCTGACCCGCGCGGATCTCTTATACGTGTTTGCCTCAACTGAGGCGCATAATCTCAAGCCCTACGGCGAAGGATGCTCGTCGCAGGACTACAGTGAGCTGCTGCGCTCGGAGCATCTCGACTGCTCGAACTACGGCCTGCTGACCTATTACTTCTCGCGTCTTCTCCTCGGCGAAGCAGATCGCAGGCCGCTCTCCTTTGTCGGATGGGACGGAGGCGCCGTCGGAAATCATCAGATGCTGTTCCTGAGCGAACCCGGCAAGACGCCGCATCTGGCAATCGATCCGACCCTGGGCATCGCCTGCATCGCGAGCTTTGACGATATCGCGTCGGGCAAGCCGGTTCCGGCTGATGCGATCGCGATCATCGGCGCGACGGAACAACTCAACGCTTCAAGAGTTGTCTTCATTACGGCACTGCTGGAGGGGCAATTCCGACCATCCGATCTCCTGTACTATTTCCCGACCGTCGAGGACTATCTCACGCGGTACGGCAACCCGTTCGATTGGCCGACGCCGGCCATTTCCATCCTGCGAGACCGGCATTCCGGAGATCGTTGAAGCAGCCGCCAGCCGATGCACAGCGTCATTCAGACCAGATCGCACAGCATTCTCGTTCTCTACGACCCGAATGCCCTGGCCACCGAATTCGTCCGTCAGCACCTGATGGCGATCCAGCGCCATTCGAGGCATGACGTGGCCTATGCCGCCGCGACGTTCGATTGCAAGGCCGATTTTCCTCTCGAATTGTTCGATGCGCTTGTCATTCATTTCTCGGTGCGCATGCCGTTCGAAACGATGTCGCCCTCGTTCGTGGAGCTTGTGTCCAGGTTCAGCGGACCCAAGGTGCTGCTGATCCAGGACGAATACGACATGCCGCGGAAGGCATGCGCCTTGATCAGGAAGCTCGGCGTCGACACGATCTTCACGACCGTGCCCAAGCCGTTTGTCGAAAAGTTCTATCCGTCCGCCGAACTCCCGAACGTGAAGTTCAGATCCTGCCTGACGGGCTATGTTCCCGACGAACTGCCGTTCGAGTTGGCACGCCGCTGGCGGAACGACGCCTCTGGCTCGCTTACCGTGGAAGAAAGCTGCCGATCTGGTACGGGCAATTGGGATTCGAAAAATCCACCATCGCGCAGCGGATGAAGGCTGAATGCGCCGCTCGCAATGTCCCTCACGACATCGAATGGGAGGAAGACAAACGAGTTAACGGCTCCGCCTGGTTCGCCTTCATGACGGATACGAGAGCCATGCTCGGGACCGAGAGTGGCGCCAATATCATGGACGCGTGGGGTGATATTCGCAGCAGTGTTGAGGCCACGGCAAGGGCGCATCCCGACCTCAGCGACGATGAGATCTACGCGCGCGTCGTGGCTCCGCACGAGAACAACGTCAGCATGGGCCAAATGAGCCCAAAATTCTTCGAAGCGATTGCACTGAAGACCGGGCTGATATTGTTCGAAGGTTCCTACTCCAATGTGATCCGACCCGACGAACACTACATTCCGCTCCGAAAGGACTACAGGAATCTGGATGACGTGCTGAAGCGGCTCGCCGACGTACCCAGCCTGCAAAAAACGGTCGATCGCGCCTATCACGACGTCATTCTAGGCGGCGCGTATGGCTACCACCGATTTGTCAGCGACATCGACGAGGCGATCGAGCAAGCCAGCACGCTTGGTCCACCGCGCGAGCGGCGGCCGACATTCGCGCTGGTGCGTATCGATGCGCAACAACAGAGCTGGTCGGCACTGACGCCGCACCTGCCTCTTACCGCACCAATTGAGCTGCGGTCGCCACAGCCGCATCCGCTCATCTCGGGCAAGGCCCGCGACCTCTGGCTGAGGCTGCCGGAACGGGTGAGAACGCCCTTGGCCAGCTTGTTCGGGCCCCCGGCAAGGCGCATCAGGGCGCTCATCGGCAATGATAGCCACTGAGTGCGCGCGCGACGGGCGCGGATGAAGCCGAGCGCGTCCGGGAGCGTCCGCGGTTACAATCCCGGATTTGGCTTCGCTGCATCCGGGCTACGAAGGTCGGTTTAAGCTACAGCAATCCGCGGCTTTCGCTCGCCGCGAGCTCGTCCATCAGCGCCTTGTCCTGATAGCGCGCGAGCGAAAGGCTGCGGGCGAAGGCCGGCACGGGCGCGCCGACGACCGTGCGGGCACAGAGATCGCCGGTGGCGCAGGCGCCCATGGTGCCGTAGCCGGACAGCGCGGTGGCGAGGAACACGCCTGATGTCTTCGCCGCCCCGATCAGCGGCCAGTTCTCTTTCGTTATCGGATAATAGCCGCCGTAATGCACGCGGTCGCGCGGCAGCGCGCCGAGATAGTGCGCGAGCCGCGGCTGCAGCCGGCTCGCGGCGCGCAGCACCACTTCGGGGAAATAAGGATTCAGCTCCGGCTCGCGGACCGGCTCCGTGGTCTGCTCGGCGTTGAAGGCCCAGCCGAGCTTGATCCACTCGCCATGATCTCCGCCATCGGGCCGGCAATGGATGCTGCCCGGCATCGGCTGCAGCAGGCGCGAAAATTCCGGCGCCGCGGACAGCGCCTCGCGCTCGTCATCGGACCAGGCCAGGGTCTGGCCGTCGAGATCGATTGCAAACGGCATTTTGCGATCGACCGCGCGGTTGCGGTCGGCGAAGGCGATCTTCTGCTGCAGCACGTTGACGATCGGAAGCCGCTCGCCATGCATCGCAGCCACATGCGCGGCAAATGGGCCCGCGGCATTGACGATGATATCGGCCTTGATGGTCTGTCTTGCGCCATCGGCCAGCACATCGACGGCAAAGCGATCGGTCTTCGCAATGCCGACGACTTTTGCCTGCTGGAATTGCGCACCCAGAGGTCGCATGGTCTCCAGCATGTACTGGCCGAGCTGCTGCCCGCTGATATCGCCGGCGCGGCGGATGTGCAGCGCGGTCGCAACCTCCTTGTCGAAGGTCGGGTAATGCGCCGCGATCAGATCGCGGCCGAGCAGGACGTCGACACCGTCGGGCGCGCTCTGCCAGTCCGCCGAATGCGGCGGCAGATAGCCGCGGCTTGCGCCCTCATGCAGGCGGATCAGTTTCGCAGCCTGCTCGCCATAGCCGGCGTAGAGTTGCTGCAACAGGTCGTCCGATCGCTCCTCGCGCGTGACCAGGAGATATCCGCGCCGCGTCATGTGGATGCGGTTGTCGCTGCGGCGCGCGATCTCCTCCATCAGGTCGGTGGAATGGTTGGTGAAATTGGCCATCGTCGGGTGCGGCCACCAGTTGCGATAGTTCTCGCCCGACTGCGCCGAGGTCAGCGCCATCGGCTGGCCCTCATCGACGATCAACAGACGCGCGCGCTTGTGCTGGACCGCGAGGTAATAGGCCGTGGCGATGCCGACGATGCCCGCACCGATCACCAGGATTTCGACGTCATTGGTCTTCACGCGTAGTCTCCCAAAGGCCCGCAACGGGGCCTGCGATGATTCACATTGTTCGAGCGATCAGACCGGGCGCCCCTCGCCGGCATCGCGCAACGCCTGACGCTGTGCCGATCGCAGCGTCTTCTGGGTTTCCTCGATATGATCGCGCAGCAGCCGGACGGCCTTCTTGACCTCGCCGTCGCGGCAGAATTCGAGCAGCCGGTAGTGCTCGCGTTGCGGACGTTCCTTGCCGGTCGCTTGCGATACCAGCGCCCGCGTGAAGCGGCTGACGTGGCCGTAATTCGCCTCGATCATGCTGAGCAGCCGCGGGCGATTGCACGGCGCATAGAGCGTCGCGTGGAATTTCCAGTTGAAGGCACCCCATTGCGCCGGATCAGGCTCAGTGTCGTAGGCGCGGAGGATTTTCGTCGCCTGCTCGAGATCGATCTCGCCCATGGCGGGGATCGCCAAGCGCAACGCATGACATTCGAGCGCGATCCGGATCTCGAGCAGCTCGATCACCTCGTCGATCGACAGGTCGGAGACAACAGCGCCGCGGTTGGGCAGGAACCTGACAAAGCCCTCGGCCTCGAGCTGGCGCAGCGCCTCGCGCACCGGGATACGGCTGGTCCCGAACCGCGCGGCGAGCTCGTCCTGACGCAGCTGCAATCCGGGCGCGAGCTCGCCCGAGCTGATAGCAGCCCGCAGCGCTTCGCGCACGGTATCCGGCGCGGAACCGTGCGGTCCGGCCGCTCGAGGGCTTGTTGCGGTTGCAGGTTCCATCCAACTGCTCTCTCGATGGGTAACCCGGTCATGATATCCGACCGGGCTCAGATTGTATAAAATCTATTTGCCGATTATGCAATGTAATGTATAAAATCTGCTCTTATCATATCCAATTCTGCCGACGGTCGAGAGCCCATCTGATGAATCAGACTTTCAAGCAGTTGATTTGTATGGCTTTTCTTTCAGTGGCGGCATCAGCCCCGACGCAGGCCCAATCAGCCGGCGGCACGCTGACCAAGATCCGCGACGCCGGCGAAATCCGGCTCGGGCACCGCGACGTCTCGGTCCCGTTCTCCTATCTCGACGACAACCAGAAGCCGGTCGGCTTCGCCATGGACCTCTGCGCGCGGATCGTCGACGCGGTGAAGGGCGAGCTCAAGCTGCCCGCGCTGCAGACCAGGTTGCAGCCGATCCAGCTCTCCACCCAGATCCCGCTGATCGAGAACGGCACCATCGACATCGTCTGCGGTCCTGCCACCAACACGCTGGAGCGGCAGAAGGTGGTGGCCTTCAGCACCACGATCTTCGTGTCGAGCATCCGGGCGGTGGTGCAGAAGGACGCGCCGATCAAGAGCTTCGAGGATCTCGCCGGCCGGCCGGTCTCGCTGACCTCAGGCTCGACCTCGATCGGGCTGTTGAGCGCGCGCGCCCAGGCGAAGAACTTTCAGACCAAGAACATCCTGACGCCGGATCATGCCGCCTCGTTCTTGGCGCTGACCACCGGGCGCAGCGACGCCTTCGTGATGGATGACATCCTGCTCGCCAGCCTGATCGCGGGCAGCCCCAACCCGGCCGACTGGCGCATCATCGACGACAGCCTGCGCACCGAGCCCTACGGGCTGATCATTCGCAAGGGCGATCCGGAGTTCAAGGCGCTGGTCGACAAGACGCTGGTCACCATGATGAAGAGCAATGAATTCCAGGAACTCTACGCAAAATGGTTCACGCGGCCGATCCCGCCGAAGAACGTGAACCTGAACTTTCCGATGACAGCGCCGCTCAAGGACGCGGTCGCCAATCCGAACGACAAGGGCGTGTGAGGGAGCACTTCATCCGGCGGCCGAACAGGGCCCGGCCAGTCTCGCAATGACCCATCCCAAGCCGCGCGAGCACGGCGTTGTTGCGGCAAAGTCGCCGGTTCCCGTCAACCGCATGTTAGGCAGGAACCGAACTCTCAAGAAGAAACCTCGGGCCATTGTATCGTCTGTGAGTTTCGAATAGCGGCTCTTCATTGGGAAACGCCGCCATGTCCGTACCCAATCTCAAAATCCGCGGCCGCACGCTGCTCGCCGCCAAGGTCATCTTCAACTTCGGCCAATCCGCGATCGATTGCGTGGTGCGCCGGATCACCGACGATGGCGCGACCATCGAACTGGAAAGCGGGCTCGGGATTCCCGAGCACTTCCAGCTCTCGATCGCCAGCGAAAGCGCGGTGCTTGCTTGCAGGCGGACCTGGCAATCCGAAAAGCAGATCGGGGTCACCTTCGAACTGCAGCAGGTCGCCGACACCGCCGCGTCGAATGAGAAGGCGTCAGGCGAGCATGGTGGAGATCAGGTCGTGCGCCGCCAGATGCTGGCCCTGCGGGCGGCGCTCGATCAGGTGCCGCTCGGCATCGTTCTGCTCGACCCGAGGCTGAATGCCCGTTTCATCAACCAGGCGTTCCGGCGGATGTGGGCGTTGTCCGACGCGGTCGCCGACCGGCATCCATCCTTTGCGGAGCTGATCTTCCACGGGCGCGATACCGGCGCCTATGACATTCCGGCAGACCGGATCGAAGCCTATGTCGCCGAGCGCATCGAGCGCGTCGCGCGGAACGAGAGTTTTCAGCTCGATCTGCGTCGCAGCAAGGGCGACGTCATCCGCATGCAATGCACGCCGCTGCCCGACGGCGGCCGGATGCTGAGTTACATGGAGGTCACCGATATCGTCCGTCAGTCGGATGAGCTGAAGGCACTGCGCGACGCGCTGGAAACCGTGCAGGACGGCGTGCTGCTGCTCGACAGCGAGCTCAGGGCGACATTCATGAATCAAAAAGTACGGCTGTTCTGGGAGATCGACGAACAGGAGGTGGCGACACGTCCGACCTATGCCTCGTTGATCACCCGCGCGCGGCGGGCGGTCGATCCGCATGCATCGCCGAAGGAGCTCATGGGCTTTGCGAGCAAACGGATCGCCGAGGTCAAGGCAGGCGATCATGTCCGCGAGCTGCAGACCCCCGACGGCCGCCGCCTCCGGGCGCATTGCACCACCATGGCCGGTGGCGGCCGCATGATCACCTATTACGACGTCACCGATCTGATCCGGAATGCGGAGCAGCTCGAGCGGCTCGCGACCACCGATCCGCTGACCGGTCTCTTCAACCGGCGGCACTTCCTATTCACGCTGGATGCCGAGTGGAGCCGTTTCCAGCGCTACCACCGCGCGATGTCGGTTCTGATGGTGGACATCGATCACTTCAAGAACGTCAACGACCGCTATGGCCACGCCATCGGCGACGAGGCGATCAAGGCCATGGTCAGCGCCTGCCTGCACGGCAAGCGGAAATCCGACATTGTCGGCCGGGTCGGCGGCGAGGAGTTCGCCATCGTGCTGCCGGAGACGAATCTGTCGCGCGCCAGGATCGTTGCGGAGCGCGTCCGCAAGCGCATCGCCTCCCAGACGCTGCGCGTGCGTGATGCACCGTTCCAGATCACGGCGAGTATCGGGATCGCCGAAGCCTCGCTCAGCATGGCTGGCACGGAAGCCCTGATGAGCGCCGCCGACCAGGCGCTGTATCAGGCGAAAGCGCAGGGGCGGAATTGCTGCGTGTGCTGGTCGCCGCCGTCGCCGACGCCGCTGGCCGCGGAGTAGCATGGCGTCCGGAGATCGTCGGCGAGGGTCGCGATCACGTCGAAGTTCCGTCGCCCGGCAATCGCCGGACGACCGATGCTACCGCGCCTGTTTTAAAAGACTTACCGCAACGCGAAGCGAACTCGGACAACCCAGATCGCCACTCCGCTGACCAGCGCGCCAAACATGACGTAGTAGCTTGGCAAAAGCGGGTCACCGCTTATCGAACTCAGGCCCGTCAGCACGAAGGGCGTAAATCCGCCAAAGATGCCCACGCCGAGATTGTAGCTAAGCGCAAGACCACTCGTACGCATCCTGGCCGGAAAGATCTCGGCCATCAGCGCGGGCAATGGCGCAAAATAGAGCGCAATGACGAGGCCCAGCAGACCTTGCACGGTCACCAACATGCCGAGCGTCGGAGACTGCTTCACCACGGCGAAGGCCGGGTAGGCCAAAACGAGCGCCGCAACGGTTCCGATCGTCATGGTCGCAGTCCGGCCGATAAAGTCGGACAACGCGCCAATGACCGGGGAGAGAAGGAAGATCACGAGGCCGGTGACCACCGTGCCAACAAAGGCAGTCGCCGGCTCCATCTGGAATTGCTTCGTTGCATAGGTGGGCATGAAGACCGCCATCCAGATTGTGATCGTGGCCAGCACGATCAGCCCGGACGCGACCAGAACCCGCATCTTTTCCAACCGAAACATCTCCAGAATCGGCTGCTTGGCTTCCGTCGGCTCAGAGAATTCAGAGGACTCGATCACGGCCCGGCGAATGTAAATCCCTATCGGGCCAAGCGCGGCGCCGAACAGGAAAGGCACACGCCAACCCCAGGTTTCGAACTGGTCGGGTGAAAGACCCCACGTAAGCAGCGCGCCGAATGCGGATGCCAGCCCGAGCGCAAAACCTTGCGTGGCTGTTTGCCAGCTTGCGACGTAACCTCTTCGACGGGGATCGTGTTCGGCGAGGAGCGCAGTCGCGCTGCCAAACTCACCTCCGGCCGAGAAGCCCTGCAACACCCGGCCTGCCACAACCGCTATTGGCGCAAGCACTCCTGCAGAGGCGTAGCTTGGCGCCAAAGCGACGATGAGCATGCCCGCGGTCATCAATAGAAGCGAAAGGCTCATCACCTCCCTTCTACCGATCTTGTCGCCCAGATTACCGAGATAGACCGCGCCAAGCGGCCTCACGAAAAACGTGACACCGAACGTACCCAGAAAGAGCAGAAGCGACGAGGTGTCATTGGTCGCCGGAAAGAACAGCTTTGCGATCGTCCCAGCCATCGTGCCGTAGATAATCAGATCAAAGCACTCGAACATGTTGCCGAGCGATGCGGCAACGATGGTCTTACCGGCCTGCTCTTGCACGCGCGGTAGTTCAGCCGTCATTTCTGCCACGCTTGTCCCCATCCGATATGCCGCATACCGCCTGCGGTGCGCAGGCTTTCAGGCCCAACTGCCCTGCAATAGGGGGTAATCGGCCGCAGCCGATTACCCGGCCCAATTTTCAATGCCGGTGTTTTCCGGAGCGCTTCGGGCTTCCGAAAACTATGCGCCAAATGCCCGCATCGGTTTGCGTTCGGACGCTTCGGGACCGTCAACGTTGACGACGGTCTCGCCCTTCCCGAGGCGAACGAATACGTAGCGAACGTCGTCTCCTCCTTCGAGGATCTGACAGCGATGGATCGCGCGGCGCGGAAAGTAGGCGTAATCGCCCTTGCCCATCTCGAAGGACCGGGCACCATTTTCGCCGAAGTCGACACGGATCCGGCCGGAGAGCATGTACATCACGCTGTCGAACTGTTCGTGGTGATGCCATTGGCTGGGCTGGTCGAGAGCTGTCACGTGACACTCCCCGACCCACAGGTCACCAACCTCAAGGGCTTTCTTGCGGTTCTGACCCGGGGTCAATGGACCATCAACCAGCTTGTCTGCGGTGATATATCCGATCTCTTGAAAAAGGCCTGTGCTCACGGTTCTTTCCTTGCGACGTTGGCGACGATGCACATCTTGAAAGATGCCGCAGTTAGCCTAGGCTGTTCGGATGCAGATAAACTGCCAATTCCTGTCGCCAACGCGACAAGCGGAGATCCTGCCCTTCGAGACCGCGCCGCGGCCGATCGTAGGATTCGCTTGCGATTATCCCTCGGGCCTGGCGACCGGATTTCACACGCATCCACGCGCGCAATTGCTCTACGCGACGTCGGGCGTCATGCGCGTGGAGACGCCGGAGTCCAACTATGTCGTGCCGCCGACGACAGCGCTGCTTGTGCCGGCGAATGCGCAGCATGCCATCAGCATGGACGGCCCCGTCACGATGCGCGCGCTGTTTCTGCGGGAAGACGCGGCCACCCGCGTAGGCTGGAAATCAAAAGTCATCGCGGTGTCCGGATTGCTCCGCGAAGTTATCGTGGCTGCCTGTGCTGAACCGGTCGAGTGGTCGCTGGATGGCAGAGGCCAACATCTCGCGGAGCTCGCGCTTGACGAGATCGCCAAAGCGACACCGTTGCCGCTCGGCTTGCCTCTTCCAAGAGATCCGCGCTTGCGCCGCGTGATCTCTGCGCTTCGTTCGCATCCTCACGACGCGAGGAGCCTGGAAGAATGGAGCGAGGTCGCCAATGCGTCCAGTCGAACCCTCGCTCGAGTGTTTCGCGCCGAAACCGGGCTAAGCTTCCGCCAATGGCGTCAGCAGGCGCGATTGACCGAGGCATTGAGCGCGCTGACGTTGGGCGTCCATCCTGCAAGGGCCGCTGCAATCGCCGGCTTCAACAGCGTGCCTGCTTTCGGGGCTGCATTCCGCGAGTTGTTCGGGATAACGCCAGGGCAAGCACGATCGCTTCGTTCTGGCCCAACCCGATAGAAGCTGGAGGGCAGGCCAGAACAATGTTCCAGCCTGCTCCACAATCGGCAGCCGCCCCCTGACGCGACACCAGCCGACTGGTGTCACAACGCGATCGACTCGTTCGGCATGCGATGTCGCGGATCAGACCCCCGCCATCATCACGTATTTGATCTCGACATATTCATCCATGCCGTGGCGCGAGCCTTCGCGGCCGAGACCGCTTTCCTTGACGCCGCCGAACGGCGCCACCTCGGTCGTGATCAGGCCGGAGTTGACGCCGACCATGCCCGACTCCAGCGCTTCGGCGACGCGCCAGACGCGGCCGATGTCGCGCGAATAGAAGTAGGAAGCGAGGCCGAACGGCGAGGCGTTGCACATTGCGATCACATCGGCTTCCTCCTTGAAGCGGATCACCGGCGCGAGCGGACCGAAGGTTTCCTCCTGCGCAACAAGCGCGTCGGGCCGCACATCCGACAGCACGGTCGGCTCGAAGAAGCTGCGGCCGAGCGATGAGCGCTTGCCGCCGGTCACGATCTTGGCGCCGCCCTTCACGGCATCGGCAATATGGCGCTCTACCTTTTCGATCGCCTTCATGTTGATCAGCGGGCCCTGGGTTACGCCTTGCTCGGTGCCGTCACCGATCTTCATCTCCGCGACCTTCTTCGACAGCTTCGCGACGAACTGATCGTAGATCTTGTCCTGGGCATAGATGCGATTGGCGCAGACGCAGGTCTGACCCATGTTGCGATACTTCGAGACGATGGCGCCTTCGACGGCGGCATCGATATCGGCATCGTCGAACACCACGAAGGGCGCGTTGCCGCCGAGCTCGAGGCCGAGCTTCTTCACGCCGACCGACGCCTGCCGGTACAGGATCTTGCCGACGTTGGTCGAACCGGTGAAGCCGACGAAGCGCACCGCCGGATGTTCGCACAGCACCTTGCCGATCGGCGGCGCATCACCGGTGACGATGTTGAGCACACCCTTGGGCACGCCGGCCTTCTCGGCCAGCACAGCGAGCGCGAGCGCCGACAGCGGCGTCTCGTTGGCGGGCTTCAGCACCACCGTGCAGCCCGCGGCCAGCGCCGGCGAGACCCTTCGCGTGATCATCGAGTTCGGGAAATTCCACGGCGTGATGGCGCCGCAGACGCCGATCGGCTGCCGGATCGCCAACAGGCGGGCATCCGGACGCTGGGTCGGGATGGTCTCGCCGTAGACGCGGCGGGCTTCCTCCGCGAAGAATTCGACATAGGCGGCGCCGATATCGACTTCGCCGAGCGCTTCCGCCAGCGGCTTGCCCTGCTCGGAGGTCAGGATCAGCGCGAGGTCCTCGCGGTTGGCGATGATCAGGTCGAACCATTTGCGCAAAATGTTGGAGCGCTGCTTGGCGGTCAGCTTGGCCCAGGCCGGGAATGCGCGCTCGGCGGCCTCGACGGCGCGGGTCGCGTCATCGGCGCTGAGCTGCGGGATCTTGATCAGTTCGACGCCGGTAGCCGGATTGTTGACGGCAAATTCTGGCGTGCCGACCCAGGCGCCGTCGATGTAGCAGCGGTCGCGCAGCAGCGACGGATCTTTCAGGCGGTCCTGGAGGGAGGCTGCGGATTGCGTGGCGCGTGCGGCAACGGGCGGGGTCATGGCGTTACTCCTCGAATTTCCTTGGATTTACTCGAATTTCCCGGGATTTTCTCTTGGGCGTATTCGCGGCCTATATAGGCTGGAACGCGCCGCGATGCACCGGCGGCGGGCGCGACCCTGCGTCGAGGAATAGGGAGAGCTGGCGCGGAGTTACGCGGCGTTGCGCGCGGTCAGAGCGCGCCGCCGGACATATAGGTTTCGCGGCGGCCGATCATGCGCTCGGCGGCGGCCTTGGCATTCGCCTTGGTCGACGTCGCGCAGGTGCGGTATTCGAGGTCGGCCTGCGCCCGCGCATCGCGGCGGCCGAACCAGGATTTGGCGCCGGTCTGCAGCAGCGCCACCGCCTGTGCGACATTATCGACTGCCTCGAACGAGTGCAGTGCACCGGTACCTGCGTAGCGGACTTCGTAAAGACCCGGGCTGATCGGCGCCTCGATATTCTCGCCGCGGCCCGGCCGCGGGTAGCGCTTCCATTCACTCCATGTCGAAATCATTTGTTGCGTCCCCGCAAGGCGGGAAATGACGAATCTTTTCGTCAAATCCATCCCAATCCGCCGCACCGTTTGTGCAACGATCTGAATGCGTTATTGCAAAAAATCACGTGCGAAAATCAATTTGCCGATCACGTTACCGTGGCCCGCCCCAGAGGTCACCCGGACTTGCGCGGAGTCCACCACAAAATCTGCGCGCGTGGTGAACATCCGTTAGCGTTTTCGAGCGAAGTGGACACCGGTTCGCGTGAAGAAAACGCGTCAAAACAAAAATCTAGCCCGTCTTATTCGTCAGAGTGCGCCTGAGAGGCTGGCGAGCGTGGTGTAAAGCGCTGATGCGGCGTAGGATTCGGTTGCAAAGCCAACCCCATCACCTCAACCGCGAACGCCAGGCCCGCCATGACCGATGATACGATTCTGCCCTTCTCGTTTCCAGCCGTTCACGCCAAGAAAGTCACAGCTGCCTTCGATGGCGGTCGGCTGACCTCGAACGGGGGCGTGATGCTTCTGGCGATGGCCGAGCGGCGTCTCGGCTTGGCCGACAATTTGGCCCGGGTGTTCCCGGATCGGCGCGATCCGACGCGGGTCGTGCACAGCCTTGTCGATATGTTCCGCGCGCGCATGTTCGCGATCTGCTGCGGCTACGAGGACGCCGACGACCTCGATCATCTGCGGTCCGATCCCGCATTCAAGCTGGCCTGCGGACGGCTGCCGGACACGGGTCGCGATCTGTGTTCCCAACCGACGCTGTCGCGGCTGGAGAATGCTCCGCGCCTGCGCGACGTGATCCGACTGACCTACACTTTGGTCGACGCATGGATGGATAGCTACCCGCGCGAGCCGGCATCCGTCACGCTCGACATCGATGATACCTGCGATGTCGTCCACGGCCATCAGCAGCTCTCGCTGTTCAACGCTCATTATGACGAACGCTGCTTCCTGCCGATCCACGTCTACGACACGGAGAAGAGCCGGCCCGTGGCGGTCGTGTTGCGGCCCGGCAAGACGCCGGGCGGCGTCGAGGTGCGTGCCCATCTGCGCCGCCTGATACGGCATATCCGGACGCGGTGGCACAACACGCGAATTACGTTCCGTGGCGACGGGCACTATGCCCGGCCGGAGGCAATGGCGTGGTGCGAGACCAACGGCATCGACTACATCTTCGGTCTGTCCGGCACCAAGCCGCTCGCCAGAAAACTCGACGAGGCCGCCGACGACATCCGCACGCGACGCGCCATCGAGAACCTGCCGGTTCTGCGTGGCTATACCGAGACGCGCCACAAGGCCAAGTCCTGGGATCGCGAACGGCGTACCGTCGCCCGTATTGAGGCGACGATGCTCGGCCTCGACATCCGTTTCGTCGTCACCAGCCTCGATGTCGGCTCGGCCGAGTGGATCTACGACAGCCTGTATTGCGCGCGCGGCCAAGCCAAGAATCTGATCAAGCTGCATAAGACACAGCTCGCCTCCGATCGCACCAGCTGCCGTTCGGCGCTCGCCAATCAAGTCCGCCTCGTTCTCCACACCGCCGCTTATTGGCTGATGCTGACCGTGCGCGACGCGATTCCCAAAGCCCGGGAATTGGCCACAGCCGAGTTCGCGACGCTGCGTCTTCGTCTCTTGAAACTCGCTGCCCGTGTCGTCGAGACCACGAGCCGCATTCGCCTTGCGTTTGCCGCGGCCTGTCCCGAAGCCGACCTGATCCGCGGCTTGCCAGGCGCGCTGCTGCCGCTCGGTCCTTGACCGGCGGGGCGTCCGCCCCCCGTTCGCCCAACCCATCCCTCAAGCGCGTTGCAAAGTACGGGTCGTCAGGCGGTGAAAAGCCGAAGGCAATCCCGCGCGCCTCGTCAGAGCAGATGTGCGGCCACATCAATCGGACTAAAAAAAGCACTCTCACGAATAGGACGGGCTAGAGCCCCGTTCCGATGCAATCGGAACGGAAAAGGCTCAAGGCAAGGCCGCCCGTCGCGGCTCCTGCCTTCACGACATCGCGACATCATCGCAGCGCGCCCGCCTTGCGGGAGCGGAAAAGCGGGAGGATGATCCGCCCACTTCAAAACAATAAACCCCACCGGAGGAAGCCCCCAATGCAAAGCAAGGCTCAGATCGATCAGGTATTGCGTCAGAAGAGCGAGGCAAAGGAGATTCCCGGCGTCGTCGCAATCGCGGCCACCGGCAAGGACGTGATCTACCAGGGCGCGTTCGGCAACCGCGACCTCTCCAAGAGCGATCCGATGACGGCGGACAGCGTGTTCTGGATCGCCTCGATGACCAAGGCGGTGACCTGCGCGGGCGCGATGCAACTGGTCGAGCAGGGCAAACTCTCGCTCGATGAGCCGATCGGCAAGCTGCTGCCCGATCTCGCCGCACCGCAGGTGCTGGAAGGCTTCGACGCCAAGGGCGAGCCAAAGCTGCGGCCGGCGAAAACGCCGATCACGCTGCGCCAACTCATGACCCACACCGCCGGCTTCTGCTACGACCTGTGGAACGCCGACATGGGCAATACATGGAAAAGACCGGCACGCCCGGGATCATCTCGTGCCTCAATGCCGCGCTGAAGACGCCGCTCGCCAACGAGCCCGGCACACGCTGGGAATATGGCATCAATATCGACTTCGTCGGCAAGGCCGTGGAGGCGGCGAGCGGCAAGAAGCTCGATGCGTATTTGCGTGACAACATGTTCGCGCCGCTCGGCATGAGCGAGACCGGCTTCAAGATTTCCGACGACATGCGCAAGCGGCTGGTCGGCATGCATGCGCGCGGCGAGGACGGCGCGCTGGCGGCAATCCCGTTCGAGCTCGAGCAGAACCCTGAATTCCACATGGGTGGCGGCGGCCTGTATTCGACCGCGGCCGACTACATCAAGTTCTGCCAGATGATCCTCAACAAGGGCAAAGGCAACGGCAACCAGCTGCTGAAGGCCGAGACTATCGCGGCCATGGGGCAGAACCAGATGGGCGACATCAATGTCGTCAAGATGACGACGGCGGCACCGCCCTACACCAACGACGTCGACCTCTATCCCGATCAGGTGAAGAAGTGGGGGCTGAGCTTCCTGATCAACACCGCCAAGACGCCGGAAGGCCGCAGCCCCGGCAGCCTCGCCTGGGCGGGCCTTGCCAACACCTATTACTGGATCGATCCGTCGCGCGACGTCTGCGGCGTGATCCTGACCCAGCTGCTGCCGTTCGCCGACAAGCACAGCCTGGAGGCCTTCGCAGGCTTCGAGAAGGGCATCTATGCCGGGCTCGACGCCGGCAGCGGACAGCGGGCGGCCTGAGGTTCCGATCAAGCAGCGGAAAATCCCTCCCCTCGCGGGGAGGGATTTTTCATGCCCGCCATAGGTCGGGCCTGTCCTGTCGGCGCCAAACGACTAAGATTGCACAAAAAAGTGCGGCTACACGAACACGAGGAGGACGATCTTGGCACCCGGGACCCTGGCACCCAAAGCAGACAGCTATGTCTGCGGCATTTCCGATACGCCGCTGCTCGGTGAAACCATCGGCCGCAGCCTCGACCGCGCACGGGTGCGCTGGGGCGACCGCGAGGCGCTGGTCTCGCCCAGCCACAATGTGCGCTGGACCTGGAACGAATTCGCCTGTCACGTCGAGGCACTGGCGGCAGGCTTCCTTGCGCTCGGGCTGACACGCGGCGAGCGGATCGGCATCTGGTCGCTGAACCGGCCGGAATGGACGCTGACGCAATTCGCCGCCGCGAAAGCCGGACTGATCCTCGTCACCATCAATCCGGCCTATCGGCTGAGTGAGCTCGAATTCGCGCTCGGCAAGGTCGGCTGCGCCGCGATCGTGACGGCGACAGCGTTCAAGACCTCTGCCTATATGGAGATGCTGAACACGCTGCTGCCCGAGCTTGCGTCATGGGAGCCCGGCCAGTTGCGATCGGTGCGGCTGCCGCAATTGCGCGCCGTGATCCAGATCGGCGGCCCGGCGGCACCAGGCACCATTCCGTTCGAGCAGGTGTCACAGATGGGCGGCGAGCGCCATCGCGAGCAGCTTGCGGCGCTCGGCGACAGCCTGCAGTTCGACGATCCGGTCAACATTCAATTCACCAGCGGCACCACGGGCTCACCGAAGGGCGTGACGCTGACCCACCACAACATCCTCAACAACGGCTATTTCACCGGCCGCGCCATGCGCCTGACCGAGCAGGACCGCATCTGCATTCCGGTGCCGCTCTATCACTGCTTCGGCATGGTGATGGGCAATCTCGCCTCGGTCACGCTCGGCACCACCATGGTCTACCCCGGCGAAGGTTTTGATCCGCTGGCGACGCTTGCGACGGTCGCGCAGGAGAAATGCACCACGCTGTACGGCGTGCCGACCATGTTCATCGCCGAGCTCGACCATCCGGACTTCGCGCGCTTCGATCTGTCGTCGCTGCGCACCGGCATCATGGCCGGCGCGCCCTGCCCGATCGAGGTGATGAAGCGCGTCAACACCGAGATGAACATGCGCGAGGTGACGATCGCCTACGGCATGACCGAAACCAGCCCGGTGAGTTTCCAGAGCGCGACCGACGATCCCCTGGAGCGCCGCGTCTCCACCGTCGGCCGCATCCATCCGCATGTCGAGGTCAAGGTCGTCGACCTCGACGGCAAGGTGGTGCCGCGCGGCGGACGCGGCGAGCTCTGCACCCGCGGCTACAGCATCATGCTCGGCTATTGGGACGAGAAGGAGAAGACCTCAGACGTGCTCGACGCCAATGGCTGGATGCACACCGGCGACCTCGCCGTGATCGACGACGAGGGCTATTGCAACATCGTCGGCCGAATCAAGGACATGGTTATCAGAGGCGGCGAGAACCTCTATCCGCGCGAGATCGAGGAATTCCTCTACCGTCACCCGAAGATCCAGGACGTGCAGATTTTCGGCGTCGCCGACCAGCGCTACGGCGAGGAATTGTGTGCCTGGGTCAGGGTCCGCCAAGGCGAGACGCTGACTGCCGACGAAGTCCGCGCCTTCTGCCAGGGCCAGATCGCCCACAACAAGATCCCGCGCTATGTCGAATTCGTCGAGGAATTCCCGATGACGGTGACCGGGAAGATCCAGAAATTCGTGATGCGCGATGCGGTGGAGAAGCGGCTCGGGCTGAAGGCGGCGAAGACGGCGTGATGTCTCTTCTCCCTCGCCCCGCTCTTGCGGGGAGAGGGTTGGGGTGAGGGGCCGCCTCCGCAAATTCGTAGGCAATGAGTACGCGGAAGCCCCCCTCACCCGGAACGCATCATGCGATGCGTTCCGGCCTCTCCCCGCAAGCGGGGCGAGGCAAGAAAAGATCGGCGCTTAAACCAGCAGCCCCTTCCCCTTCGCCAGATCCTTCAGCGACACCAGCGGCCGGGCGCCGATGTGCTGGATCACTTCGGCCGCCGCGAGCGCGCCGAGACGGCCGGCGTTCTCATGGCCGACATTGCGCACGAGACCGACCAGGAAGCCGGCGGCGAACAGGTCGCCGGCGCCGGTGGTGTCGACCAGTCTGTCGATCGGATAAGCCGGCGCTGACACGACGCCATCCTTCGACACGACAACGCAGCCCTTCTCGCTGCGGGTCACGACACCGAGCTTGGTGTCCTTGCCGAACTGTTTCAGCGCGGTGTCGAAGTCCGCGGTCTGGTACAGCGAGTGCAACTCGGACTCGTTGGAGAACACCAGGTCGACAATGCCCTTGCGCATCAGGTCGAGGAATTCGTCGCGGTAGCGGTCGACGCAGAACGAATCCGACAGCGTCAGCGCGACCTGGCGGCCGGCGCCATGCGCGATCGTTGCCGCCTTCACGAAGGCGTCCTTGGCGTTCTTCGGATCCCAGAGATAGCCTTCGAGATAGATGATGCCGGCGGCCGCGATCTGCGCCGGATCGATGTCGTCAGGCGTCAGGTCCTGCGCGGCGCCGAGATAGGTGTTCATGGTGCGCTCGCCGTCCGGCGTCACCAGGATGTAGGAGCAGCCGGTGGCCGGGCCGGTCTTGGCCGGCGTGGTGTCGAAAGTGACGCCGGCGGCGCGGATATCGTGGACATAGAGCCGGCCGATCTGATCGTCCTTGACCTTGCCGACATAGGCGGCGCGGGCGCCGAGATTGCCGACGCCGACGATGGTGTTGGCAGCCGAGCCGCCCGACATCTCGGTCGCCACGCCCATATCGCCGTAGATCGCGGTGGCGCGCGCTTCGTCGATCAGCTGCATCGAGCCCTTGGTCATGCCGTGACGGGCAAGGAATGCCTCGTCGGTCTGCACCAGCACGTCGAAGATCGCATTGCCGATCCCGAGAACGTCATATTTTGCGTCAGCCATAGACCTGCCCTGTGTTAACGCCACCCAACAAGAGCCGCGACCTATCACGTTAGGCCTTGGGGCAGCAAGCAGGGCTCGATGTTCCGTCATCCTGAGGTGCGAGCCTCTTCGGCGAGCCTCGAAGGATGAATCGGCCAGAGTGGGGCCGTGCATCCTTCGAGGCTCGCTACTCTCGCACCTCAGGATGACGGGGTTGGTAGAGTGCCGCTGGCAGCAGGGCCCGCGACTGATATAGATGCGCGATGTTCCGCTCCTTCCTCACCGTCTCCTCGGGAACGCTGGCGTCACGGCTGCTCGGCTTCGTGCGCGATTCCGTGATCGCGGCACTGCTTGGCGCGGGTCCGGTGGCGGATGCGTTCCTGGCGGCGTTTCAGCTCGTCAATGTGGTGCGGCGGCTGTTGTCCGAGGGTGGGCTGAATGCTGCGCTGGTGCCGGCCTGGCTCAAGGTTCGCGATAGCGATGGTGACGCGATGGCGCGCGCCTTTGCCGACCGCGTGCTCGGCACGATCAGCGCCGCGGTGATCGCGGCCGCGCTGGTGATCGGCGTCGTGATGCCGCTTGTGATCGCGGCGATCGCGCCCGGATTTGTCGGCCGCGACACGCTGCAATTGGCCGTCGACGCCGCCAGGCTGATGCTGCCCTATCTCGCCTTCGCCGGCCCGGTCACCGTGATGATGGCGCTGCTCAACGCGCAGGGGCGCTTTGCGCTGACCGCGTTCTCGCCGCTGTTGTTCAACATCGCGCTGATTTCAGTGATGGCCGTGCTGCTGGTGCGGCAACAGGAGCCGGTGCAGGCCGCGCTGGTGATGGCGGCAACCATCGGCGTCGCCGGCTTCCTGCAGCTCTCGATGCTGGCGCTGCGCGGCGCAAAACTCGCCTCGCCGCTCCGCATCTCCTTCGATCCCGACATGCGCGGCTTTCTCGGCCGCGCGATCCCCGGCATGGTCGCGAGCAGCGCGCCGCAATGGCTCATGGTGGCCGGCGCTGTGATCGCATCGACCTCGCCGTCGGCGGTGTCCTGGCTCTATTTCGCCAACCGCCTGCTCGAGCTGCCGCTCGGCATTGTCGGCGTCGCCATGGGCAGCGTGCTGATCCCGGAGATGACGCGCGCCGTGCGCAGCGGCGAACCCATCGCAATCGCGCATGCCGAATCGCGCGCGCTCGAGCTTGCGGCCGGGCTGGCGCTGCCGGCGACGCTCGGCCTGACGGTGCTGAGCGGCCCGATCGTGCGGATGCTGTTCGAGCATGGCGCATTCACCGCAGAGGATACCGCGGCCACCGCGCAGGCCCTGATCTGGCTGACGCTCGCACTGCCGGCGCACGTGCTGGTGAAGGCGCTGTCGCCGGCGTTCTTTGCGCGCGAGGACACGCTGACGCCGCTGTTGGCGACGCTGAAGGCCATCGTGGTCGCGATCGCGGCCGCCTTCCTGTTCGGCCATATCTTCGGGGCGAGCGGAATTGCCGCGGGCATTGCGCTCGGCGCCTGGAGCAATGCGCTGGCGCTGATCCGCAAGGGCGCCGCGAGCTTCGGCTTCTCGATCGACGCCGATGCGCGCCGCCGGCTGCCGCGCATCCTGGGCGCGGCGCTTGCGATGGGCGTGCTGCTGTGGCTCGCGGCGGGTGCCCTGCCGGCGGGCAGCCACGGTTTGGTGCAGGCGGCCACCCTCCTCACCCTGATCGCGGCCGGCATCGCCGGTTACGGGCTGTTCTTGCAGCTTTTCGGCGTCACCGGCTGGCGCGAGGCGGTTAACGCCGTCAGGCAAAGGCGTCCCGCCTGACTTGCGCACGCGGGGCTTAAATGGCAAACGACGCCGCAAAGCCGACCATTTCCGGGAATCGAGACCATGGCGTTCGTTGAACGGGTTTTCTCAGGCGTCCAGCCGACGGGCAATCTGCACCTCGGCAACTATCTCGGCGCCATCGTCAACTTCGTGAAGATGCAGCAGACCCATAACTGCATCTATTGCGTCGTCGACATGCATGCGATCACGCAGGGCGTCGAGGTCTGGGGCGGCCCGGCCGAGCTCGCGCGCAACACCCGCGAGGTGACCGCGGCCTTCATCGCCTCGGGTATCGATGCCAAGAAGCACATCGTGTTCAACCAGAGCCAGATCGCCGGCCATGCCGAGCTCACCTGGATCTTCAACTGCGTCGCCCGGATCGGCTGGCTGAACCGCATGACGCAGTTCAAGGAGAAGGCCGGCAAGGACCGCGAGAACGCCTCCATCGGCCTCTACGATTATCCGGTGCTGATGGCCGCCGACATCCTGCTGTACCGCGCGACCCATGTGCCGGTCGGCGAAGACCAGAAGCAGCATCTGGAGCTGTCGCGGGATATCGCGCAGAAATTCAACAACGACTTCGCGGATTCGATCCGCGGCCACGGCTTTGCCGACGGCCTGCTCTTCCCGCAGCCCGAGCCGCTGATCACGGGGCCAGCGACGCGGGTGATGAGCCTGCGCGACGGCACCAAGAAGATGTCGAAATCGGACGCCTCGGACAATTCGCGCATCAACCTCACCGACGACGCCGATACCATCGCGCAGAAGATCCGCAAGGCGAAGACCGATCCGGAGCCGCTGCCGTCGGAGGAAAAGGGCCTGGAGCCGCGGCCCGAGGCCGACAATCTGGTCGGCATTTATGCCGCGCTCGCCGGCGTCTCCAAGCAGGAGGTGCTGACGCAGTTCGGCGGCGGGCAATTCTCCAGCTTCAAGAACGCGCTGGTCGAGGTGTGCGTCGCAAAACTGGCGCCGATCGCCTCCGAGATGAAGAAGCTGGTGGCCGATCCCGGCCATGTCGACGCGGTGCTGGCCGACGGCGCCAACCGCGCCCGCGGCATCGCCGACGAGACGATGCGCATCACCAAGGACATCGTCGGCTTCATCCGTCCGCGCTAGGGAGAGCGTTCAACGAACGCTGTAGGTTCGTGAGGACACCCGATTACGTCAGAGACGGCTGGTGTCTTGAAGATGGCGAGGAATACCATCGCGCGGCTCCGGCAACCTTTCACATCCCGGATCTGGCGCTGCGGCGCCTTCTCCAGCCTGGCGACCTCGCCAAGTTGATCTTCAAGATCGCCGTCGAGGGTGACGAACACGGGGCCGTGGAGCGAATGTGGGTGATCGTCCGCGAACGTACCCCGACCGGCTATATCGGGATGCTGGACAACCAGCCCAACTCGATCGCAGAAAACGATCAATTCTGGCTCGGAACCGAGTTGCCGTTCGAGTATCGGCACATCATTGCGGTCGCCCACGCCGATGATGCCAGTGTCGCACTTGCGAAGGCGCCCGCTCCTATCCCGTGGGATCGCGCAAGCTAGCCCGTCTTATTCGTCAGAGTGCGCCTGAGAGGCTGGCGAGCGTGGTGTAAAGCGCTGATGCGGCGTAGGATTCGGTTGCAAAGCCAACCCCATCACCTCAACCGCGAACGCCAGGCCCGCCATGACCGATGATACGATTCTGCCCTTCTCGTTTCCAGCCGTTCACGCCAAGAAAGTCACAGCTGCCTTCGATGGCGGTCGGCTGACCTCGAACGGGGGCGTGATGCTTCTGGCGATGGCCGAGCGGCGTCTCGGCTTGGCCGACAATTTGGCCCGGGTGTTCCCGGATCGGCGCGATCCGACGCGGGTCGTGCACAGCCTTGTCGATATGTTCCGCGCGCGCATGTTCGCGATCTGTTGCGGCTACGAGGACGCCGACGACCTCGATCATCTGCGGTCCGATCCCGCATTCAAGCTGGCCTGCGGACGGCTGCCGGACACGGGTCGCGATCTGTGTTCCCAACCGACGCTGTCGCGGCTGGAGAATGCTCCGCGCCTGCGCGACGTGATCCGACTGACCTACACTTTGGTCGACGCATGGATGGATAGCTACCCGCGCGAGCCGGCATCCGTCACGCTCGACATCGATGATACCTGCGATGTCGTCCACGGCCATCAGCAGCTCTCGCTGTTCAACGCTCATTATGACGAACGCTGCTTCCTGCCGATCCACGTCTACGACACGGAGAAGAGCCGGCCCGTGGCGGTCGTGTTGCGGCCCGGCAAGACGCCGGGCGGCGTCGAGGTGCGTGCCCATCTGCGCCGCCTGATACGGCATATCCGGACGCGGTGGCACAACACGCGAATTACGTTCCGTGGCGACGGGCACTATGCCCGGCCGGAGGCAATGGCGTGGTGCGAGACCAACGGCATCGACTACATCTTCGGTCTGTCCGGCACCAAGCCGCTCGCCAGAAAACTCGACGAGGCCGCCGACGACATCCGCACGCGACGCGCCATCGAGAACCTGCCGGTTCTGCGTGGCTATACCGAGACGCGCCACAAGGCCAAGTCCTGGGATCGCGAACGGCGTACCGTCGCCCGTATTGAGGCGACGATGCTCGGCCTCGACATCCGTTTCGTCGTCACCAGCCTCGATGTCGGCTCGGCCGAGTGGATCTACGACAGCCTGTATTGCGCGCGCGGCCAAGCCGAGAATCTGATCAAGCTGCATAAGACACAGCTCGCCTCCGATCGCACCAGCTGCCGTTCGGCGCTCGCCAATCAAGTCCGCCTCGTTCTCCACACCGCCGCTTATTGGCTGATGCTGACCGTGCGCGACGCGATTCCCAAAGCCCGGGAATTGGCCACAGCCGAGTTCGCGACGCTGCGTCTTCGTCTCTTGAAACTCGCTGCCCGTGTCGTCGAGACCACGAGCCGCATTCGCCTTGCGTTTGCCGCGGCATGTCCCGAAGCCGACCTGATCCGCGGCTTGCCAGGCGCGCTGCTGCCTCTCGGTCCTTGACCGGCGGGGCGTCCGCCCCCCGTTCGCCCAACCTACACCTCAAGCGCGTTGCAAAGTACGGGTCGGTCAGGCGGTGAAAAGCCGAAGGCAATCCCGCGCGCCTCGTCAGAGCAGATGTGCGGCCACATCAATCGGACTAAAAAAAGCACTCTCACGAATAGGACGGGCTAGAACGCGCTCCGACGCTGCAACGCCGCTTGTCGGAAACGGCCGCGCCGTGGCACCATGGGCCTTGTTTGAGCATGATCTGGTTCGGAAAACCGCTTCACACTTTTCGCTGACGCGGCCTCCGGCTCCGGATCATGCTCGTGGCCAGCACCGGGAGATGCATGACCACCCAGCGACGAAGCTACGAGACAGGTCACAAGCCGAAATGCCTCGTCATCGTTGACGACACGGCGGAATGGGATCGCGCGGTCTATTACGCCAGCCGGTGGGCCATCCGGGTCGGCGGCAGCGTCCTGATGCTGCGGGTGATCGAGACCGAGGACCAGAACCAGCAATGGCTCGGGGTGGCGGACATCATGCGCGCGGAGGCCGAGGAGGCCGCCAACGAGGCGCTCGACCGCGCCGCCGGCCGCGCCAACGGGATCGCCGCGATCACCCCGGAGCGGGTGATTCGGGAGGGCGACCCGACCGAGCAGATCCTCGACGTGATCGACAAGGACGTCGATATCGCGATGCTGGTGCTGGCGGCCAATCCGGGCGCCGAGGGGCCCGGGCCGATCATCACCACCATGGCCAAGACCATGGGAGCGTTCCCGATCCCGGTGACCATCGTGCCCGGCGGCCTGACCGACGCCGAGATCGACGCCCTGTCCTAGCGTTATCGGACCCGAAACCGCTCCAGAGCATGGATGCGGGCCCGGAACCGCGGTTTTGCGGCTTGATCGCGGGCTTTTTAATTGCCATCTGACTCCTTGATTTGACGCGTTTTCTTCACGCGAACCGGTACCAATTCGCTCGAAAACGCTATAACGGAACCCAACGCGCCGGCCTTGAACCGGCGACGCCGGAGACAGCAAATGTTCATCCAGACCGAAGCCACGCCCAATCCCGCCACCCTGAAGTTCATTCCGGGCCGCACGGTGCTCGACAGCGGCACCATGGAATTCTCATCGCCGGAATCCGCCGCGCGCTCGCCGCTCGCCGAACGGCTGTTCGCCGTTTCCGGCGTCACCGGCGTGTTCTACGGCGCCGACTTCGTCACCGTGACGAAGGCGGACGGCGACTGGCAGCACCTCAAGCCCGCGATCCTCGGCGCCATCATGGAGCACTACATGTCCGGCGCGCCGCTGCTCGCCGACGGCACCGCTGGCAGCGACGACGCGCGCGACGAGGAAGACGAGTTCTTCGACGAGGCAGACGCCGAGACCGTCGAGCAGATCAAGGACCTGATCGAGACCCGCGTGCGTCCCGCGGTCGCCAATGACGGCGGCGACATCACCTTCCGCGGCTTCAAGGACGGCATCGTCTATCTCAACATGAAGGGCTCCTGCGCCGGCTGCCCCTCATCGACCGCAACCCTGCAACACGGCATCCAGAACCTGCTCCGGCACTTCGTGCCCGACGTGCAGGAAGTCCGGCCGATGTGATGGAGCGGCGAATGGCGCGTTGCGAATGGCAAATAGCGTTCTCCTGTAATTGCCAATTCGCCATTCCCTATTCGCTATTCGCCCTCCCATGATGATTCTCGCGATCGATACCGCGCTCGACGCCTGCTCCGCGGCGGTGCTCGACACCACCTCAGGCAATACCATCGCCATCGAATCCCAGGCGATGCAGCGCGGCCATGCCGAGGCGCTGATGCCGCTGATCGCTCGGGTGATGAAAGAGAGCGGCATCGGCTTTGCAGGGCTTGACCGCATCGCCGTCACCACCGGCCCCGGCAGTTTCACAGGCCTCCGCGTCGGCCTCTCGGCAGCGCGTGGCCTCGCGCTGTCAGCGGAAAAGCCGGCGGTCGGGCTGTCGACGCTCGCGGCCTACGCCGCGCCCGTGGTTGCCGAGAATGGCGAGCACGCGATCCTGTCGGCGATCGATGCGCGGCACGACCACGTCTATTTCCAGCTGGTGGGCGGCGACGGCAGCTTGATGCTCAAGCCAAAGGTTGCGCCGATCGCGGAAGCGCTCGAGGCCGCACAGTTCGGCGCGCTGCATCTGGTCGGCAACGCCGCCAATATCCTTGCCGAGCGCTGGCCTGCGGACGCCACGCCGCCGGTCAAGGTCGACAGGCAGCCAGCGCCTGACATTACCTGGGTTGCCTGGGTCGGCGCGGCCGTCGATCCCGACACTGCACCACCGCGGCCGTTCTATCTGCGCGCACCCGACGCGAAGCCGCCGAAGGATCGCCTCGAAGTCAGCACGCCGCCATCGACATGACCGGCTGGCTGTCACGATGGTGGGGCGGCGGCACGCCCGCGGTCGAGCCCGCATCCCTGCGTGACGCGGCGCGGCTCGCGCAATTGCACGGCGCGTCGTTTCACCGCGGCTGGGGCGAAGGCGAATTCGAGGCGATGCTGACCGAGCGCAACACGCTGGTGCACCGGCTGCGGCAGGGGCGCAAGGTGATCGGCTTTGCCGTGTCGCGGATGGCGGCGGACGAAGCGGAAATCCTGTCGATTGCGATCGATTCCAATCAGCGCGGGCGCGGCCTGTCGCGCGACCTGCTCTTGACCCATCTCGGCCACCTTGCCGGCCGCGGCATCCGCACCATCTTCCTCGAGGTGGAAGAGAACAATCAGCCGGCGCGGCGGCTCTATGAAAGGGCCGGATTCGGCGTGATCGGCCGCCGCGAACGCTATTACAAGCAGCCCGGCGGGGAACATTTGAACGCGCTTCTGATGCGGCGCGACTTGTCGTAACATCCGCGCGATGGCAGAAAAGGCCCCGCTCTGCCACCCAAGGTTTGAAGAATACGGCCGAAACCCATGACCACGGTGAAAATCCCGCCCGCGCATAAAAATACCGGCATCGAGGCGCGCTGCGCCGCGACCGGTATGCGCATGACCGAACAGCGCCGCGTGATTGCGCGGGTGCTGGCGGAGGCCATGGATCACCCTGATGTCGAGGAGCTGTACCGTCGCTGCGTCGCGGTCGACGACAAGATCTCGATCTCGACGGTCTATCGCACCGTCAAGCTGTTCGAGGACGCCGGCATCATCGAGCGTCACGACTTCCGCGAGGGCCGCGCGCGCTACGAGCAGATGCCCGAGAGCCATCACGACCACCTGATCAACCTGCGCGACGGCAAGGTGATCGAGTTCACCTCCGAGGAAATCGAGAAGCTGCAGGCCGAGATCGCGCGCAAGCTCGGCTACAAGCTGGTCGATCACCGTCTCGAGCTTTATTGCGTCCCGCTCGACGAAGACAGCAAGTCGTAAACCGGGTGGGCTTCGATCTCGTCATCTTCGATTGCGACGGCGTGCTGGTCGACAGCGAGGTGATCTCCTGTCGTGCGCATGCGGAAACGCTGACCCGTCACGGCTTTCCGATCACGCCGGATGGCGTGCTGAAGCGTTTCCTCGGCGTCTCCGACCGCGAGGCACGGCGGATCGTGGAGAGTGAAATCGGCCGTGCGTTGCCCGACACCTTCGAGGCCGAGGTCAAGCATGCGACACTCAGTCTCTATGCCGACGATCTCAGCGCCATCGCGCATGTCGGCGACGCGATCGCCGCGCTCGATTTGCCGAAATGCGTGGCGTCGAGCGGCACGCCGGAAAAGATCCATCACGGCCTGACCTGCGCCGGGCTCTACGACCAGCTCGCGCCGCATATCTTCTCCGCCACGCAGGTCAAACGCGGCAAGCCAGCGCCCGATCTCTTCCTGTTCGCGGCCGCCCAGATGGGCGCGAGCCCTTCGCGCTGCGTCGTGATCGAGGACAGCGTGGCCGGCGTCACCGGCGCCCGCGCCGCCGGGATGACCGTGCTCGGTTTCCACGGCGGCAGCCATTGCACGGCTGATCATGAGGACCTGCTGCGTCAGGCCGGCGCCGCCGTCACATTCGCCGATATGCGCCAATTGCCCGATTTGATCGCTAGAATCGGGGCTGAAGTCCAGATCGCCGGCTGAGCCCACTCCGTCATTCCGGGGCGCGACCGTAGGGAGCGAACCCGGAATCTCGAGATTCCGGGTCTGGTCCTTCGGACCATCCCGGAATGACGGGTTGGACCGCTGGCTTTTCGCCGGTTTAGGCTATATTTCAGCCCCGGCGCCCCGACGGCGCCGTTTCCTTTCCGCATTCAGGGTTCCATGACGACGCCGCGCAAGCTGCACATCAAGTCCTATGGCTGCCAGATGAACGTCTACGATGCGCAGCGCATGGTGGACACGCTGGCCAGCGAGGGCTTTGTCGAGACCGCGAGCGCTGACGACGCCGACCTCGTGATCCTCAACACCTGCCACATTCGCGAGAAGGCGTCGGAGAAGGTCTATTCCGAGCTTGGGCGGCTCAGGGTCGCCAAGGATGAGGCCGCGCGCCAGGGCCGCGAGATGAAGATCGCGGTTGCCGGCTGCGTCGCGCAGGCCGAGGGCGCCGAGATCATCCATCGTGCGCCGACCGTCGACATCGTGGTCGGGCCGCAGAGCTATCATCATCTGCCCGCACTGCTGAAGCGCGCCAAACAAAACGGCCGCGCGCTGGAAACCGAATTCCCGGTCGAGGACAAGTTCGGCTTCCTGCCGCAGCCGAAGCCGGAGGCGATCCGCGCCCGCGGCATCTCCGCCTTCGTCACGGTGCAGGAAGGTTGCGACAAGTTCTGCACCTTCTGCGTGGTGCCCTATACGCGCGGCGCGGAAGTCTCGCGTCCGGTCGCCAGGATCATCGACGACGTCAAGCAGCTCGCCGACAACGGCGTGCGCGAATTCACGCTGATCGGACAAAACGTCAACGCCTATCACGGCGAGGGTCCCGATGGCCGCGTCTGGCCGCTCGGCAAATTGTTGCAGCGGCTCGCCACCATTCCCGGCGTCACACGGCTGCGCTATTCGACCAGCCATCCCCGCGACGTCGACGACGAACTGATCGCGGCACATCGCGATTTGCCCGAGCTGATGCCGTTCGTGCACCTGCCGGTGCAATCGGGGGCGGACCGTATCCTCGCGGCCATGAACCGCAAACATACCGCCGATGACTACCGGCGTGTCATCGACCGGTTCCGTGCCGCGCGGCAAGACATTGCTTTTTCATCAGATTTTATCGTGGGCTTCCCCGGAGAGACTGAGGAAGAATTTTCCGCCACTCTCGCGCTTGTCACGCAAATCGGGTACGCTGCGGCATATTCATTCAAGTATTCGCCACGGCCGGGCACGCCGGCGGCGGAGATGCGGGAGACGGTGTCAGCAGCCGAGATGGACGAACGCTTGGGGCGGCTTCAGGAACTGATCGACAGCCAGCAGTCGGCCTTCAACCGGGCCGCGATCGGCACGACGGTGGAAGTGCTGTTCGAGCGCGCCGCGCGCAATCCGGGCCAGATCGTCGGCCGTACCGCCTATTTGCAGCCCGCCCACGTGATGGCATCGCCCGACATTATCGGCCAGGTCCGCTCCGTGAGGATCGACAGCCTCGAGCGTTACAGCCTGATCGGCGAGCTGGCGACGACAGCCGCACCAAATTTCATTTCGCAGACCATTGGAGCCTGAAATCCTTGCCCAAAAGCGCATCGGATTCGCCTTCGCTTGCTCCCAGCCGCAAACCTGACCGCGACATGCAAATTCCACCTGAGACCCAGGTCGTCATCGATTTCGACGACAACCGCGCCGCATCCGGACTGGTCGGCCCCTACGGACAGAATCTGGCGCTGATCGAGCGGCGGCTCGGCGTCGTGGTCGATTCCCGCGGCAATCACCTCACCATCGCAGGCTCCCGCGACGGCTGCGACGCCGCGCGGCGCGTGCTCGAGACGCTCTATGCGCAGGCCGTCGAGGGCCACGATCTCGATCAGGGCGAGGTCGAAGGCGCGATCCGCGCCGTGATCGCACAGGGATCGTTGTTCGAGTTCGACAACAAGACCGCCAAGCCGACATTCGAGACCATCAATCTGCGCAAGCGTCCGGTGCGCGCCCGCACCGCGGCGCAGGACTCCTACATCCGCGCGCTGAAGCGGCACGAGCTGGTGTTCGGCGTCGGTCCGGCCGGCACCGGCAAGACCTGGCTCGCGGTCGCTCATGCGGCGCAATTGTTCGAGCGCAAGGAGGTCGATCGCATCATCCTGACCCGGCCCGCGGTCGAGGCCGGCGAGCGGCTCGGCTTCCTGCCCGGCGACCTCAAGGAGAAAGTCGATCCGTATCTGCGCCCGATCTACGACGCGCTGTACGATCTGATGGATGCCCGCGTGGTCGAACGCGCGCTGCAGGGCAACGAGATCGAGATCGCGCCGCTCGCCTTCATGCGCGGCCGCACCCTGACCAATGCCGCCATCATCCTCGACGAGGCGCAGAACACCACGACGATGCAGATGAAGATGTTCTTGACACGTCTTGGCGAGAACAGCCGGATGATCGTCACCGGCGACCCGTCGCAGGTCGACCTGCCGCATGGCCAGGCTTCGGGGCTCACGGAAGCCGTGAAGCTGCTCGATGGCGTCGAGGGCATTGCCCAGGTGCATTTCAAGGCCGAGGACGTCATCCGCCATGAATTGGTGGCGCGCATCGTGGCCGCCTATGAGGGATTGCCGCAAAAGCCGGCAAACGCCAGATCTTGAGACCAATAGCTTCGGCCGCGAGCCCGCACGACGCGGGTTCCGGCCATAACGCAGATTTTGAAACGACCGTGTCTGCTCTTCCTGCAACCGAGGTTCTCGTCACCGCCGACTGCTGGCAGGCCGAGCCCGACGCCGACGCGGTGATCCATCGCGCGATCGAGGCTGCCGCCGCGATCGCCGATGCCGATGTCGCAGACGCCGAGCTTGCAGTGATGCTGACCGACGACGCCGGCATCCGCACGCTGAACGCCAACTGGCGCAGCATCGACAAGCCGACCAACGTGCTGTCGTTTCCGGCGCTGCAGCCCGAAGGCGCCGGCGGCGAGGACGATGCCCCGCGGATGCTCGGCGATATCGCGATCGCCTACGAGACGACGCGGCGGGAGGCCGATGAAGAACAGAAACCGTTCGACCATCATTTGAGCCATCTCGCGGTGCATGGCTTCCTGCATCTGATCGGTTACGACCACGAGAACGACGACGATGCCGAGGACATGGAGGCGCTCGAGCGCGAGATCCTCTCCTCTCTCGGCATTCCCGACCCCTATGCGGATCGGACCGCCTGACATGCCGGATTCCGAACCAACGCACGACAATCCGCGCAACGTGGGCAACCTGCCCGCCGTCGTGCACGAAGGCGAGGTGCAGCGTCCCGCCGCCGAAGGCTGGCTGGTGCGCGCGATTCGCACGCTGTTCGGCTGGAAGGCCGGCTCGGTGCGCGACGACCTGCAGGTGGTGCTCGACGCCTCGACGCCCGACGATGTCGGCTTCTCGGCGATCGAGCGCACGATGCTGCGCAACATCCTGTCGCTGAACGAGCGGCGGATCGCCGACGTCATGGTGCACCGCGCCGACATCGTCGCAGTCAAGCGCGACATTCCGCTCGGCGAATTGATGAGCCTGTTCGAGAGCGCGGCGCATTCGCGGCTCGTCGTCTACAACGAAACCCTCGACGATCCCGAGGGTATGGTGCACATCCGCGATTTGCTCGCCTTCATGACCGCGAAGGCGCGGGTCACCGATGCGACCAAGACGCGGCGCAAGAAGCCGTTCCCGGCGGGCCTCGACCTGCGCACGGTCGATCTCGCGTTGCCGCTGGCGGACGCCAATATCATCCGCAAGCTGCTCTACATCCCGCCGTCGATGCGCGCGATCGACCTCTTGGCGCAGATGCAGGCCTCGCGCATCCATCTCGCGCTGGTGGTCGACGAATATGGCGGCACCGACGGGCTGGTGTCGATCGAGGATATCGTCGAGCAGATCGTCGGCGAGATCGACGACGAGCACGATTCGGACGAGCCGCCGTCGATCGTTCGCCAGGCCGACAACTCCTTCATCGCCGACGCGCGCGCCAGCCTCGACGATGTCCGCTCGGTGATCGGCGAGGATTTCGTGATCGGCGAGGCCGGCGAGGAGGTCGAGACGCTCGGCGGCTATCTGGTGTCGTTCGTCGGCCGCCTGCCGGTGCGCGGCGAGGTGATCTCGGGGCCCGGCAATTACGAGGTCGAGGTGCTCGACGCCGATCCGCGGCGGGTCAAACGGGTGCGAATCAGCGCGCGCAAGGAGCGGCCGACGCCGCGCAAGGAGCGCGAGCGGCGCCGCGAGCAGACCCCGGACTCCGGAACGCCACAGGCGAATGACAATTTGCCGCCGCCCGGCGAGGGAGCCGGACCGCAGTGAGGCTCTCCGACCGGCTCCGATCGATCGGCCTTGCGGTCATCCTGACCTGGGGGTGGAAGCGCGCCGTCCTCGCGCTCACGGCCGGCGCGTTGTCGTCGCTGGCGATGGCGCCGTTCAACGCCTGGCCGGTTCTTTTTTTGACCTTCTCCATCGCGGTCTGGCTGATCGACGGCGCTGCTGCCGGACGCTGGCGCGGCGTGCCCGCGGCGGCGCTGTCCGGCTTCTGGTTCGGCCTCGGCTATTTCGTGCCGGGCCTGTACTGGATCGGCTATGCGTTCTTCGTCGATGCGCAGACCTTCGCCTGGCTGACGCCGTTCGCCGTGCTCGGCCTGCCGGCCTATCTCGCGTTGTTCACCGCCTTCGGTTTCGCGCTGGCGCGGCTGATCTGGCCGCGCGACGCCTCGCGCGTGCTGGCGCTCGCGATCAGCCTGACGATATCGGAGTGGCTGCGCGGTCATCTCCTGAGCGGCTTTCCGTGGAATGCGTTCGGCTACGCGCTGACCGAACCATTGGCGCTCGCCCAGACCGCGTCGCTGATCGGGTTGTGGGGCATGACGTTCCTGGCGGTCGCAATCTTCGCAAGCCCGGCCGTGCTGATCGACGGCGCCTCACGGGGCCGCAAGCCGTGGCGCGCACCGGTCGCAGCCGTGCTTGTTCTGGCGGCGATGCTGGCGTTCGGCGCGGTCCGCCTCACGCAGGAGCCGACCAGGATGGTCGACGGCGTCAAGCTCCGCATCATGCAGCCCGATTTGCAGCAGGACGCCAAGTTCAACTACTCCGCCAAGGCGGCGGTGATGCAGAAATATCTCACACTGTCGGATCGGGCCTCGGGGCCGCACTCCACAGGCGTGAGCGATTCCACCATCCTGATCTGGCCGGAATCCGCGTTTCCGTTCTTCCTGACCAAGGAAGCCGATGCGATGGCGCAGATTGCCGACCTGCTGCCAAAGGGAACCGTGCTGATCACGGGTTCGGTGCGTGCGCCCGATCTGCCGCCCGGCGTCCGCGTCACGCGCGCCTACAATTCGATCTACGTCATCGACTATGATGGCAGCGTGCTCGCGGTCTACGACAAGCTGCATCTGGTGCCGTTCGGCGAATATCTGCCGTTCCAGGACTGGATGGAGAAGCTCGGCTTCGAGCAGCTGACCAAGATGCAGGGCGGCTACATTCCGGGCACCATCCGCCGGACCCTCGACATTCCGAATGCGCCACGCGCTTTGCCCCTGATCTGCTACGAGGCGATCTTTCCCGGCAATGTGGTGAGCCGCGATGACCGTCCCGGCTGGATCGTCAATGTCACAAATGACGGCTGGTTCGGAATCTCGACCGGCCCCTATCAGCACCTGCAGCAGGCCCGGCTGCGCTCGATCGAGGAAGGCCTGCCGATGGTGCGTGCCGCCAATACGGGCGTCTCGGCCATCATCGACCCGGTTGGCCGGATCGTCGCGCAGCTTGGGCTCGGCATCGAAGGCGTGCTCGATGCCGGCCTGCCCACGGCCCTGCCGCCGACGATCTATGCGCGCATCGGGAACACCCCCGCCGCTGTGATTGTGATCACAGCGCTGGCGTTCGTGCTGCGGCGCCGTTTTGTGAGGCGAAAAGCCTGACCACGCATATCGGCAGTTGTCGCCGAACCCGAAAAAGTGTCGAAATTTACCTCAGCGCGATTCCACCAGTTGACAGATCGACCGTGCACTTCGCATTGTACGGGTCCACGCGAAATCACAAGCCAAGTCAGCCCCTTTGCGCAAATTGTCCGCATTTCGTCCCGATCCTCCTTGCAGGATTTGACGGCACCGGCGCCTGAGGCATACTCCACTTCCAACTTGCCTCAGCCACGGGCGCGCAATCCCTTAGGAGAGTTGGAAATGTCCACCAAAGCGCCCAATCCTGTTGACAAATATGTCGGCAGCCGCGTCCGCATGCGACGCATCATGCTCGGCATGAGTCAGGAGAAACTGGGCGAGGCGTTAGGGCTGACGTTCCAGCAGGTGCAGAAATACGAGAAGGGCACCAACCGCGTTGGCGCCAGCCGGCTGCAGCAGATCTCCGAAATCCTGCAGGTGCCGGTCTCCTTCCTGTTCGACGGCGGCCCAAGTGGCGTCAGGACCGAGAACGGCTTCAGCGAGGGCGCCTCGCCGAGCTATGTCTCCGATTTTCTGGCAACCGCAGAGGGCCTGGCCCTGACCCGCGCCTTCACGCGCATCGCCGACGCCAAGCTCCGCCGCAGCATCGTCGAGCTGGTGGAGCAGATCGCGGCGCGCGAGGCGTCCGAACAGGCCTGATCCGGCCATATCCGTTTGAGAGATCGTCAAATCTGGAATATGTCATTCCGGCGCACGCTAAGGCGCGATCAGTCGTCGCGCCTTAGCTCGTTGTTTGAGCACGGTCTTTCAGAAAACCGCTTCGCAGTTTTCCGGATCATGCTCGCGTGCGCTGAATGACAAAGCGAATTCACAGGCAGCAACAACAACATGTCCAGCAACCCGTTCGAAACCACGTCGATTCTCGACGGCATTCGCCGCTGGGTCGAGATCGAGTCTCCGACGGAGCGGCCGGATCAGGTCAACAGACTGGCTGATCTCGTGGCCTCTGAATATCGCGACCTGCCGGCCACCGTCGAGCGCATTGCCGGACGTGACGGCTGCGGCGATCATTTGGTCGCACGCTCGTCCTGGGGGCAGGACGCACCTGGCATTCTGGTGCTGAGCCATCTCGATACAGTTCATCCGATGGGATTCATCGACCGGTTACCATTCAAGATCGAAGGCGACAGCGCGTTCGGCCCCGGCATCTACGACATGAAGGGCGGTGCCTATCTCGCCTATCATGCGTTCCGGCAGATTTGCGCCGCTGACGCGCGCCCGCTCGGCATCACCCAGCTCTACGTCTCGGACGAAGAGATCGGCAGCCCGACCTCGCGGGCGCTGATCGAGGCCGAGGGCCGCAAGGCCAAATATGTGCTGGTGACCGAGCCCGCGCGGGACGGCGGCAAGATCGTCACCGGACGCAAGGGCGTCGCGCGCTTCGACGTGCATATCAAGGGCGCACCGGCGCATGCCGGCACGCGCCCCGAGGACGGCCGCAGCGCGATCCGGGAGCTCGGCCACGTGATCCTGGCGCTGGAGGCGATGAACGATCTCAAGCGCGGCATCACCGTCAATGTCGGCGTCGTCCGCGGCGGCACCAAGCCGAACGTGATCGCCGAGGAGGCCTATGCGGAAGTCGATCTGCGCGTGCCGACCATCGCCGACGCCGACGAGCTGGTGCCGAAGATCCTCGGAATCACCTCGCGCACCGAGGGCGTCGGCGTGAAGGTGACAGGCGAATTGAACCGTCCGCCCTACGAGAAGAGCAACGCCGGCGCCGCGCTTTACGAACATGCCAGGGAGCTTGCCGCCGAACTCGGCTTCGAGCTGCTCGATGTCTTCACCGGCGGCGGCTCCGACGGCAATTTCACCGCGCCGCATACCGCAACGCTCGACGGTCTCGGCGTCGACGGCAAGGGCGCGCATATCCACTACGAGCAGCTCTATGTCTCGTCGATCGAGCCGCGCGCGCGGCTGCTCCACCGCCTCTATCAAACGCTGCGATGATATCTGCGCCTGACGACAATGATCGTGATCCATCCGACGACGGCGCGATGGCACATTCGCGCGGCTCGTTCTTCGGGCGGCGCAAGGGTCACAAGCTGCGCGCGCACCAGGCCGACCTGATCGACACGCTACTGCCGCATCTGGCAGTCGACATCTCGGCTCCCGCGCCTGAAACGCTGACCGAATTGTTCGATGACGGGATCGGGGATGTCAGGCTCGAGATCGGCTTCGGCGGCGGCGAGCATCTGATCGCGGAAGCGCAGGCATTTCCGGCGACGGGCTTCGTCGGCTGCGAGCCCTATGTCAACGGCATGGCGAAGATCCTGACCCAGATCGAGGCGCAGAATGTCGGCAACATCCGCCTGTTCGCCGGCGACGCGGCCGAGCTGTTGGCCTGGGCACCGCCACGCGCGCTGGCGCGCATCGACCTGATCCATCCCGATCCCTGGCCGAAGCGGCGGCACTGGAAGCGGCGCTTCGTGCAGGATGCAACGGTCGCTGCAATGACACGATTGCTGCCGCCGGGCGGCGAATTCCGCTTCGTCAGCGACATCGACGATTATTGCGCCTGGACGCTCGCACATCTGATGCGCTCGCCCGACTTTGCCTGGCTCGCCGAGCGTGCGATCGACTGGCAGCAGCCTTGGCCCAACTACACGATGACGCGCTACGGCGCCAAGGCCGAGCGCGAAGGGCGCAAGGCGGCGTATCTGCGATTTCGCAGACTCTGACGCGGACTATTGGTTGGCCAGCCGCGCCTTCCTGACGTCGGTCGCCTCCCACACCATGCGCTTGCCGCGCTCGCGACCGAGCAGCTCGATCGGATCGTGATTGTCGATGTGGCCGAACTGGCCCTTGTAGACGCTGTAGCCGCACAATTCCTGCAGGCGGCGCGGAAAGCGCGCCGCGGTCTCGCGCGGAATCCCGAGCTGCAAATTTTCCTGCTGCCGCATCCAGCCCCAGCAATAGGCGCAGGAGAACGCAAAGCGCCTGGCGTCGCTGGCGTTGGCGCCGCCGCCGTGCCACAGCGCGCTGTCGAACAGCATTACGCTGCCTTCAGGCATCGTCGCGGTGACGGCGTCGTAATCCTTGCCGTATTCCGGCGACGAATCGAATGTGTGGCTGCGCGGAACGATCCGCGTCGCGCCGTTGTCATCGCGGAAATCCGACAGTGCCCAGATCGCATTGATCGTGATCGGAATGTGCGGCCGCGGCAGCGGGATCAACTGGGTGTCTTCATGAATCGGCTGCGCCTCCTGGCCCGGACCGAGCACCAGCGAGCAGAACGACGACAGCAGGCATTCCTTGTCCAGCACGCGTTCGACCACCGGCAGCACGTTCTCATGCAGCGGCACCTCCCAGAACAGATCGTCATAGGTCAGGAGGTTGTTGATGCGCAGCGTCTTGAAGCCCTCGAACGACGTCCTGGCGGGTGCGAGATTGTGCTCGCTCTCGATCCGCAGCACCGCCGCTTTCAATCCCTCGACCAGCTCCGGCGAGGCGGCGCGCTCGATCACCGTGTATCCGTCGTCGCGGATCCGCGCGGCGTGCGATTGGATGTCGGCGTCCGTCAGCATGGCGATCTCCCAATTGGCACTGTGTCGCGCCTTGCCGAAAGCATAGCGGAACGCTTTGCGTTTGCGAGGTGTTTTGCTGGTACCGTCACCCTGAGGAGGCCGCAACGCGGCCGTCTCGATGGGTCGACGGCCCGACTGTGGCCGTGCATCCTTCGAGACGCGCGCAAAAGCGCGCTCCTCCAACGACAACGGCAAAGCCGTTGCGCGGGGATGACGGAATCAAGAGCTTGTTGGGGTGTCTACCGCGACTTCCAGAAATCCACGACGCGCTGCGCGGTCGACGGCATCAGGCGAACGAAATTCACGCGCGCACCTTCGATATCGGCAGGCGACGGCACACGGTTGGGCCCGAGCCGCATCAGGATCAGGGCGCGCACGGTCGGCCATTCGAAGCCGACCGTCTTGCCGGCGATCAGGATCGGATCGTAGCGATCGCCGGAGATCAGGCGGTCGAGCGTGACGATCTTCACGCCGGTCATCGCGGCGAGCGCCGCCACGCATTCCTCGTATTTGAACGCCTTTGCGAAGCCTGCCACCGCGGCCTCGTTCAATTCGCCGGCGCGATGCAGCGCCAGGATCGCGCGCTGCGCGGCTGCGAAATCGCGGCCGACGACCTCAGCGACGACACCTTCGATCTCGTTCATCGCCAGCTTGATCTCGGCCTGCCGCTCCGGCTTGGCGACGCTATGCAACCGACGGCGGATCACGTCGATCGAGCCGGCCAGCAGGCTCTTCAAATGTTCGGGCGGAAGATCGTCGCGGCGTCCGATCCTCAGCGTCAGCACGCCGTCCTGGCCGGCGCGACGCACCAGCGTCGCAAAGGAATCGTCGGAGAACGCGGCGCCGGCATTGCCGGCGGCGCATCGGATCACGTCGCGATCGCCGCGACGGATGATGACATCGGTCAGTGCGGTCGAAAGCCTTGACCGCTCGGCCATCGCAAGCAGATGACCCTGGCCCTTGGCATTGGCGATCTCGACCAGCACGGAATCGTCGATGACGGGTGATTTGCGCAGCAGCGGGCCTGCGATCGCGACGTCATCCTCACGGGCGAGTTGCCCGACCAGGTGCCGCGGCGCATTGGCGAGGGGCGCGAGCCGTTCGGCGAGATCGATCCGTGCCGCGAACTCTGCATGCGGGACCAGGCTGGTCAGCACCCCGTCGAACAGGTCGATATGGTCGGGGCGAAAGCTCCCGGCGCCCTGCAGGAACAGCTCGCCGAGCCGCCGTGCGGCCTCGGCGCGGCGCTTGGGGTCGCCGCGGCGAACGATGTCGTCGAGTTCCGGGATCAGCGCAGGGGCTGTCGTCATGAGCCTTGTCCAAACCGGCGGCTTCTGCCGGTTTTCGGCAATCTATGGTCCCGTTCGTAAACGGAGGGTTAGGTCGAATCTGCCCCCGCGGAGCGGCAAAATCGCGTTCCGCCCGAAACGGAGGCCTTGCCGGCCCCGGGCAAAAGAGCTATATCCACCGCAACTTATGGTATCTCATACGATCGCGTAGGAGAGTGGGCCCCCCGGGACCCGCTCTTTTTTATTACCTGACGGGACCCAGCGAGGCCGGGTTCGGTTTGGGTAGCGTTAGCGGCCACTTAAGGCCATTTGAACAACACAACAGACCTCAGCAGCCTTTGGACCTCAGACAGCCTTTGACACTGGATATGACCGAACCGACCGCCACGTCCGTGGACACCGAACTGCTCGCCGAGCCGCGGCTCGTCGTCGAGCCCGGGGTCGCGGCGCGCGTCGCTGCGGTCGCGGTCCCGGTACTGCAGGGCATGGGCTATCGCCTGGTGCGCATCAAGGTCTCGGGCGACGCCGGCTGCACGGTGCAGATCATGGCGGAACGGCCCGACGGCACGATACAGCTCGAGGATTGCGAGGCGATCTCGCGCGCGCTATCGCCGGTGCTCGATGTCGCCGACCCGATCGAGCGCGCCTACCGGCTGGAGATCTCGTCGCCCGGCATCGACCGCCCGCTGGTGCGCCGTTCCGACTTCGAGCGCTACACCGGTCATCTCGTGAAGATCGAGATGGCGGTGGCGCATCAGGGCCGCAAGCGGTTCCGCGGCCTGCTCGCCGGCGTCGAGGGCAATGCGGTACGCATCAAGCGCGACGATCCGCGCCCCGGCGAGGACGCCGAGGTCCTGCTGGTGATGGAAGACATCTCTGACGCGCGACTGGTGCTGACCGACGAGCTGATCGAGGAATCGATGCGCCGCGGCAAGGCCGCCGAGCGCGAGCTGCGCCGCGAGCTTGGCCTGGCGCCGCCGCAGCCGGCCCACGCCAGGAAGAGCGATCCCGCGAAGAGTCAGAAGCCGAAACCCAAGCCTGGTAACAAGCCCGGCACGAAGCCGGCTCCGACCAACACCAAAAAGCACCGCCTCGCCGCCGAACGCGCGCGCCGTGGCGAGATCGATCCATCCGAAGGAGACTAAGCCATGGCAGTCAGCGCCAACAAACTCGAACTGCTGCAGATCGCAGACGCAGTTGCGCGCGAAAAGTCGATCGACCGCTCCATCGTGATCGCGGCGATGGAAGACGCCATCGCCAAGGCCGCGCGTGCCCGCTACGGCAGCGAGACCGACGTCCATGCCGAGATCGACGCCAAGAAGGGCGAGCTTCGCCTGACCCGCCACATGCTGGTGGTCGAAATCGTCGAAAACTCCTCCAACCAGATTTCGCTGGCCGACGCGCAGCGCGCCAATCCGGGCGCCCAGGTCGGCGACACCATCGCCGATACGCTGCCGCCGCTGGAATATGGCCGCATCGCCGCGCAGTCCGCCAAGCAGGTGATCGTGCAGAAGGTGCGCGAGGCCGAGCGTGACCGGCAGTACCAGGAATTCAAGGACCGCATCGGCGACATCGTCAACGGCATCGTCAAGCGCGTCGAATATGGCAGCGTGATCGTCGATCTCGGCCGCGGCGAAGCGATCGTGCGCCGCGACGAGATGCTGCCGCGCGAAGTGTTCCGCAACGGCGACCGCGTCCGCGCCTATATCTTCGACGTCCGACGCGAGACCCGCGGTCCGCAGATCTTCCTGTCGCGCACCCATCCGCAGTTCATGGCGAAGCTGTTCGCGCAGGAAGTGCCGGAAATCTATGACGGCATCGTCGAGATCAAGGCGGTTGCCCGCGATCCGGGCTCGCGCGCCAAGATCGGCGTGATCTCGCGCGATTCCTCGGTCGACCCGGTCGGCGCCTGCGTCGGCATGCGCGGCTCGCGCGTGCAGGCCGTGGTGAACGAGCTGCAGGGCGAGAAGATCGACATCATCCCGTGGTCGCCCGACATCGCGACCTTCGTGGTCAACGCGCTGGCGCCGGCCGAAGTCGCCAAGGTCGTGATCGACGAGGACCGCGAGCGCATCGAGGTCGTGGTTCCCGACACCAACAACCAGCTGTCGCTGGCGATCGGCCGCCGCGGCCAGAACGTCCGCCTCGCCTCGCAGCTGACCGGCTGGGACATCGACATCCTGACCGAGCAGGAAGAGTCGGAGCGCCGCCAGGCCGACTTCGAGAACTCGACCCGCGTGTTCATGGAAGCGCTCAATGTCGACGAAGTGGTCGGCCAGCTGCTCGCTTCAGAAGGCTTCACCTCGGTCGAGGAACTCGCGCTGGTCGACGTCAAGGAACTCGCCGGCATCGAAGGTTTCGACGAGGAGACCGCCACCGAGTTGCAGACCCGCGCCCGCGAATATCTGGAACAGCTTGAGGCCGAACTGGAAGCCAAGCGCAAGGAACTCGGCGTCGAGGACGCCATGAAGGACGTGCCGGGCGTGACCGGGAAGATGCTCGTGAAGCTCGGCGAGAACGACGTGAAGACCGTCGAGGACCTCGCCGGCTGCGCCACCGACGATCTGGTCGGCTGGACCGAGCGCAAGGAAGGCGGCGAGCCGACCAAGCATGCCGGGTTCCTCGATGGCATCGAGGTCTCGCGCGACGAGGCCGAGGCCATGATCATGCAGGCTCGCGTGAAGGCCGGCTGGATCACCGAGGCCGACCTCGCCAAGCCTGCTGCTGAGGAGGCCGAGGCCGCCGAAGCAGAAGCGGCGACCTAAGGAGATGGCCCACGGATGCTCGCTCAGCCTGACCCCGATCTCGACGATGGACCGCGGACGCAGAAGTCCGCGACCACACGGATGTGCGCGGTCAGCCGCGAGGTGCGTCCGATCGACGAGCTGATCCGGTTCGTCATCGCCCCCACCGGCGAGGTGATCCCGGACCTCAAGCGCAAGCTGCCCGGCCGCGGATTGTGGGTGTCCGCATCGCGGCGCAGCGTTGCGGAAGCGGTCCGTCGTCACCAATTTAGCAAGGGATTCAAGCGCGACGTCCGCGTTGCGCCGACCCTTCCCACCGACATCGATGCACTCCTGGTGCGCAGCGTTACCGAGGCCCTGGCGATGGCCGCCAAGGCCGGTCAGGTCGTTTCGGGCTTCGGCAAGGTCGAGGACGCACTCAACCGGAACGAAACTGCAGCCCTGATCCACGCTTCGGACGGCGCCGCGGACGGAATCCGCAAATTGGACGCGATCGTCCGGCAAAGGGGCGAAAAACGTGGTGAATCGCCGGTAATCCCCGTCGTCAATGTTTTGACGTCGGAAGAATTGGATTTGGCACTTGGGCGGTCAAATGTGATACATGCTGCGCTGCTCGCGGGCCCGGCGAGCAAGACGTTCCTGTCGCGCTGCCAGATGCTGGTCCGATACCGGATGGCCGACGACGACAAGACCGCCGAAGCGGCCAGAAATTCCAGAGCGTGATCCGGGAAGGCGGACGCCGTCTTTCCGACCGGATCATGCTCAGCAAAAGACGACGTTGAAGTATTTGTGCGGCACACGCACAGCGAAACGAGATTAGGACTGCTGAATGGTTGATACCAAGACCCCTGGCGACAAGACTCTGAGTGTCCCGAGCAAGACGTTGTCGCTGAAGCCGCGCGTCGAGACGGGCACCGTGCGCCAGAGCTTCAGCCACGGCCGGACCAAGCAGGTCGTGGTCGAGAAGCGCGGCAAGCGCCGCGTCGGTGGCGACGGCCCGGGCGAGGCGCATGCGCCGGAACCCGTGGTTGCAAAGCCTGCGGCGCCCCCTGTCGCCAAGCCGCCGCTCGGCCGCCCCGCGGCCCCGCCGCAGCGTAACACCCGCTCCGGCGTCGTGCTGCCGACCCTGACCGAGGACGAGCGTTCCGCGCGCGCCAATGCGCTTGCCGACGCCCGGCAGCGCGATGTCGAGGAGCGCCGCCAGGCCGAAGAGGAAGCCAAGCGCCGCGCCATCCGCGAGGCTGCCGAGAAGACGGAGCGCGAAGCCGCCGAGGCCCGCCGCAAGGCGGAAGAGGAGCGCCACCGCCACGAGGAAGAGGCCAAGCGCAAGGCCGAAGTCGAGGCCAAGCGCCGCTTCGGCGAGGGCGAGGCCAAGCCCGGCGCGGCGCCAGCCGCAGCTCCGGCCCGGCCCGCCGCAGCCGCACCTGCGTCTTCTGCGCCGGCAGCCCGGACACCGGCAGCCCGCCCGGCGACCACGACGACCACGCGTACCCCTGCCTCCGCGCCGAGACCCCCGGCGGTTGCCGCCGAGGCGGACGAAGACGAAGCTCCGCGCATGGTGCGCCGCCCCGGCGGTGCCGTGCGTCCGGTCGCCGCGCCGAAAACGACCCATAAACCCGCTCCGCAGAAGGAGCGCGGCCGCCTCACCTTGACCACCGCGCTCAACGCCGACGACGTGCGCGAGCGCTCGATCGCCTCGTTCCGCCGCCGTACCCAGCGTCTGAAGGGGCACGCGTCCAACGAGCCGAAGGAAAAGCTGATCCGCGAAGTCATTATCCCGGAAGCCATCGCGATTCAGGAACTCGCCAACCGGATGTCGGAGCGCGCAGTCGACGTCATCCGCATGCTGATGAAGCAGGGCGCGATGCACAAGATCACCGACGTGATCGATGCCGACACCGCGCAGCTGATTGCCGAGGAGCTCGGCCATAGCGTCAAGCGCGTCGCTGCCTCCGACGTCGAGGAAGGCCTGTTCGACGTTGTCGACGATTCCACCGACACCGAGCCGCGTTCGCCCGTGGTCACGGTCATGGGCCACGTCGACCACGGCAAGACCTCGCTGCTCGATGCGCTGCGCCACGCCAACGTGGTGTCCGGCGAAGCCGGCGGCATCACCCAGCATATCGGCGCCTATCAGGTGACTTCGCCGGAAAGCGGCAAGAAGATCACCTTCATCGATACGCCCGGCCACGCCGCGTTCACCGCGATGCGCGCCCGCGGCGCCAAGGTCACCGACATCGTCGTGCTGGTGGTCGCCGCCGATGACGGCGTGATGCCGCAGACGATCGAGGCGATCAACCACGCCAAGGCGGCCAAGGTGCCGATGATCGTGGCTATCAACAAGATCGACAAGCCCGATGCACGGCCCGAGCGCGTCCGCACCGAGTTGCTGCAATATGAAGTGCAGGTCGAATCGCTCGGCGGCGATGTCGTCGACGTCGAGGTCTCGGCCAAGAACAAGACCAATCTCGACCGGCTGCTCGAGATGATCGCGCTGCAGGCCGAAATCCTCGACCTGAAGACGAATTCGGAGCGTCCGGCGGAAGGCACCGTGATCGAAGCCAAGCTCGATCGCGGCCGTGGTCCGGTCGCAACCGTGCTGGTGCAGCGCGGCACGCTGCGCATCGGCGACATCATCGTGGCCGGCGCCGAAATGGGCCGCGTCCGCGCACTGATCTCCGACCAGGGCGAGAATCTCGACGAGGCCGGGCCGTCCGTGCCGGTCGAGGTGCTCGGCTTCAACGGGCCGCCGGAAGCCGGCGACCGTCTCGCCGTTGTCGAGAACGAAGCCCGCGCCCGCCAGGTCACGAGCTATCGCGCGCACCAGAAGCGCGAGAATGCGGCGGCCTCGATCTCCGGCATGCGCGGCTCGCTCGAGCAGATGATGTCGCAGCTCAAGACCGCGGGCCGCAAGGAGTTCCCGCTGATCGTCAAGGCCGACGTGCAGGGCTCGCTGGAAGCGATCCTGGGCTCGCTGGAAAAGCTCGGCACCGACGAAGTCGCCGCCCGCATCCTGCATGCCGGCGTCGGCGGCATCTCGGAGTCCGACGTCACGCTGGCGGAAGGCTTCAACGCCGCGATCATCGGCTTCTCGGTCCGCGCCAACAAGGAAGCGGCAGCCGCGGCCAAGCGCAACGGCATCGAGATCCGCTACTACAACATCATCTACGACCTCGTGGATGACATCAAAAAGGCGATGTCCGGCCTGCTCGCGCCCACGCTGCGCGAAACCATGCTGGGCAACGCGCAGATCCTGGAAGTGTTCAACATTTCCAAGGTCGGCAAGGTCGCAGGTTGCCGCGTCACCGACGGCACCGTGGAACGCGGCGCCAATGTGCGCCTGATCCGCGACAACGTCGTGGTGCACGAAGGCAAACTGTCGACGCTGAAGCGCTTCAAGGATGAAGTGAAGGAAGTGGTCGCCGGCCAGGAATGTGGCATGGCGTTCGAGAACTACGGCGACATGCGTGTCGGCGACGTGATCGAGTGTTACCGCGTCGAGACGATCCAGCGCTCTCTGTAATTCCAAATCTTACGAAGCGCAGATCTTACTAAGCGTTGGGTCCATTTAACTGAAAATGCGACGACGTGGCCGGACTTTAGTCCGGCCACCCGCGCATTGTCTGATTGAAAGCAAAACTAAGACATTGATGCCCGCGGCCACGGCCTGCGGGCGCGACGGTTTTGGAAGAAGGTCATGCCCCGTCAAAAGAAGAGTTCCAGCCCCGGCGGCTCACAACGTCAACTGCGCGTCGGCGAAACGGTTCGCCATGCGGTTGCCGAGATTCTGTCGCAGGGTGAGGTTCACGATCCCGATCTCGAAGGCCACATCATCACCGTTCCCGAGGTGCGAATGTCGCCGGATCTGAAGCTCGCGACGATCTACGTGATGCCGCTCGGCGGTCGCGACACCGACACGGTGATCGCCGCGCTCGAGCGCAACAAGAAGTTCCTGCGCGGCGAGATCGCGCATCGCGTCAACCTGAAATTTTCACCCGACATTCGCTTCCGCGTCGATGAGCGGTTCGACGAGGCGGAACGCATCGAGAAACTATTGCGAACACCTGCGGTGCAGCGAGACCTTGCACCCGATTCGGACGACGAGTGATGACTGTGATGACGACCAACAGCGTTGCCGACGCGAAGGATTCCGACGCGCGCGACGCTGAGCGGGATGGTTTTGCCGGGCAGCGCAACGACGAGCCGCGCCGCACCAACAACGACCCGCGCCAGAGGCAGGGCAAGCAGAACCAGCAGCCGCGCCGCGACAAGCGCGACGTCCATGGCTGGGTGGTGCTCGACAAGCCGATCGGCATGACCTCGACGCAGGCGGTCGCCGTGCTCAAGCGCCTGTTCCAGGCCAAGCGCGCCGGCCATGCCGGCACGCTCGACCCGCTCGCCTCCGGCGGGCTGCCGATCGCGCTCGGCGAGGCCACCAAGACCGTGCCGTTCGTGATGGACGGCCGCAAGCGCTACCGCTTTACGGTGTGCTGGGGCGAGGAACGCGACACCGACGACACCGAGGGACGAGCCGTCAGGACCAGCGAGAGCCGGCCGACTGCCGATTCGATCCGGAACCTGCTGCCGCGCTTCACCGGGGTGATCGAGCAGATCCCGCCGCAATATTCGGCGATCAAGGTGCAGGGCGAGCGCGCCTATGATCTGGCGCGCGACGGCGAGACCGTGGACCTGAAGCCCCGCCCGGTCGAGATTCACGAATTAACCCTTGTGGAACATGGAGATAACGGCCAGTCCGTGTTCGAGGCCGAGTGCGGCAAGGGAACCTATGTCCGGGCCCTGGCCCGCGATATGGGCCGGATTCTGGGCTGTTTCGGCCATATCTGCGCGCTGCGGCGGACCCTGGTCGGTCCGTTTACCGAAGCGGACATGATTCCGCTGGAACAGTTGGAGGCTTTGTGCAATAGAGCCGCGTCTGGCGAGGGCAGCCTCGCCGACGCGCTTTTGCCCGTTGAGACCGCGCTGGACGACATCCCGGCACTGGCCGTCACACGGGCTGATGCGGCAAGGCTCCACAGGGGCCAGGCCGTTTTGTTGCGCGGACGGGATGCGCCCAATACTAGCGGCACAGTCTATGTCACGGTGGCAGGCCGACTTCTCGCGCTTGCCGAAATTGGCAATGGCGAACTCATCCCCAAGCGCGTGTTCAACCTGAACGGACTGACCGCCAGTCCGGCTCGCAACAATGAAAGTGACTGACGATGTCGATTACCGCGGAACGCAAAGCGGAAGTCATCAAGACGAATGCCAACAAAGCCGGCGACACCGGCTCGCCCGAGGTTCAGGTCGCGATCCTGTCGGAACGCATCAATAACCTCACCGAGCACTTCAAGAGCCATGTGAAGGACAACCATTCACGCCGCGGCCTCCTGAAGCTCGTGTCGACGCGTCGCTCCCTGCTCGACTACATCAAGCGCAAGGACGAGGCGCGCTACAAGGCGCTGCTTGAGAAGCACAACATCCGTCGTTGATTTTGAGAAGCACGCGCGCGGGGTTCGCGCGCGTTTTCGCATGATCGTCCGTGAACTCGGGCTTTCGAATTGTCGAAAGATGATCATGCGCACCAGCATGGCAATCGCGCCATGCACACTAGCGTTCAGCAGCAATCCGGCCGCTGGACCGGGCAAGATGCCCAGATGACCGAAAGGATGGACGCCATCCGAAATCCACGGACCATGGCAGGATCGCCGGATACTGGTCGCGACAGCGCATCAGTGTCTCGCCGTCTTGGCATGGTCTTTGTGTTTCAGGGCGCCGTGCTTTCGTGAAACCATGAAAGAAAACCGAAATGTTCAATTCGCATTCCGTCGAGATCGACTGGGGTGGACGTCCCCTTAAACTAGAAACCGGCAAGATCGCCCGCCAGGCCGACGGCGCCGTGCTGGCCACCTACGGCGAGACCGTGGTGCTCGCCACCGTCGTCGCGGCCAAGTCGCCGCGCGAAGGCGTCGACTTCCTGCCGCTCACCGTCGACTATCAGGAGAAGACCTACGCCGCAGGCCGCATTCCCGGCGGCTATTTCAAGCGCGAGGGCCGTCCGACCGAGAAGGAGACCCTGGTCTCCCGCCTGATCGACCGCCCGATCCGCCCGCTGTTCGTCGACGGCTGGCGCAACGAGACCCAGGTGATCGTCACCGTCCTGTCGCACGACATGGAGAACGATCCGGACATCGTGTCGCTGGTGGCTGCCTCCGCCGCCCTGACGCTGTCGGGCGCGCCGTTCAAGGGCCCGATCGGCGCCGCGCGCGTCGGCTTCGCCAATGACGAATACGTGCTCAACCCGACGCTCGACGAGATGACCGAGACCCAGCTCGACCTGGTCGTCGCGGGCACCGCCGACGCCGTGCTGATGGTGGAATCGGAAGCCAAAGAGCTCAACGAAGACGTGATGCTCGGCGCGGTCATGTTCGGCCACCGCCACTTCCAGCCCGTGATCAACGCGATCATCGAGCTCGCCGAGAAGGCCGCCAAGGAGCCGCGCGAAGTCACCACGATCGACAATTCGGAGATCGAGAAGGAAATGCTCGGCATTGCCGAGCAGGAGCTGCGCAAGGCCTATGCGATCCCGGTCAAGCAGGAACGCTATGCCGCAGTTGGCGCCGTCAAGGAGAAGGTGCTGGCGCACTTCTTCCCGGAAGGCCAGGAGCCGAAATACGACAAGCTCCGCGTCGCCGGCGTCTTCAAGGAACTGGAAGCCAAGATCGTCCGCTGGAACATCCTCGACACCGGCAAGCGCATCGACGGCCGCGACGCCAAGACCGTGCGCAACATCGTTGCCGAAGCCGGCGTGCTGCCGCGCGCCCACGGCTCGGCGCTGTTCACCCGCGGTGAGACCCAGGCGATGGTCGTGACCACGCTCGGCACCGGCGAGGACGAGCAGTACATCGACGCGCTGTCGGGGACGTACAAGGAAACGTTCCTGCTGCACTACAATTTCCCGCCCTACTCGGTCGGTGAAACCGGTCGCCTCGGCGGCACCAAGCGCCGCGAGATCGGCCACGGCAAGCTCGCCTGGCGCGCGATCCACCCGGTGCTGCCGCCGCATCACGAGTTCCCGTACACGATCCGCGTGGTCTCCGAGATCACCGAATCGAACGGCTCGTCCTCGATGGCCTCGGTTTGCGGCGCCTCGCTGTCGCTGATGGACGCCGGCGTGCCGCTGAAGCGGCCGACGGCCGGTATCGCCATGGGCCTGATCCTCGAAGGTCAGCGCTTCGCGGTGCTGTCGGACATCCTCGGTGACGAGGATCATCTCGGCGACATGGACTTCAAGGTCGCCGGCACCGACCAGGGCATCACCTCGCTCCAAATGGACATCAAGATCGAGGGCATCACTGAGGAAATCATGAAGGTTGCGCTTGGCCAGGCCAAGGATGGGCGCATCCACATCCTCGGCGAGATGGCCAAGGCCCTGACCGCGGCGCGCGCCGAGCTCGGCGAATACGCACCGCGCATCGAGACCTTCAAGATCGCCACCGACAAGATCCGCGAAGTGATCGGCACCGGCGGCAAGGTGATCCGCGAGATCGTCGAGAAGACCGGCGCCAAGGTCAACATCGAGGACGACGGCACCGTGAAGGTCGCCTCCAACGACGGCGAGGCGATGAAGGCCGCGATCAAGTGGATCAAGTCGATCGCCTCCGATCCGGAGATCGGCCAAATCTACGAGGGCACCGTCGTCAAGGTGATGGAGTTCGGCGCGTTCGTGAACTTCTTCGGCGCCAAGGACGGCCTCGTCCACATCAGCCAGCTCGCCGCCAACCGCGTGCAGAAGACCTCGGACGTCGTCAAGGAAGGCGACAAGGTCAAGGTCAAGCTGCTCGGCTTCGACGACCGCGGCAAGACCCGCCTGTCGATGAAGGCGGTCGACCAGGAGACCGGCGAGGACCTCGAGGCCAAGCAGAAGCCCGACGCACCGGCGCCGCGCGAAGCCGCCGGCGAGTAAGCCAGGGCAAATTGTTACCAAATCGACTGTGATGAAAAGGGCGGCCCGGTGGCCGCCCTTTTTAGTTTGTGGAGGTCGGACGCAAATCAATCTCCGCTGATCGCAATGCGCGGTTTTGACCCGGCATTGTGACCGACATTGCTGGAACCCGTTCACAACTTGCGCCTAATATCAGGGCGCCTTCCTAGCACGGAGATTCACGATGCCCTTGATGTCCCGACGCCATCTAATCATCGCAGCGACCGGCATCGCCGCGGCCGCCGCCTCGTCGCGCACAGCGTTCGCACAGGCCGCGGCGCAAGCGCCCAGCGGGCCGTTCAAGATCGATCCGCTGACCTACCCGACCAATGCGCTGGAGCCGCATATCGACGCCAGGACGATGGAAATCCATCACGACCGGCATCACCAGGCCTACGTCACCAACCTCAACAATTTCGCCAAGGACAATCTGCAGATCGCGGAGAAGCCGCTCACCGACGTGCTCGCCAATCTCGGCAATGTGCCGGACACGATCCGCACCGGTGTCCGCAACAACATGGGCGGCCACGCCAACCACACGATGTTCTGGCAGATCATGGGACCGAACGGCGGCAAGGCTGACGGCGAAGTGCTCGCCGCGATCGACCGCGACCTCGGCGGCATGGAGAAATTCCAGACCGATTTCAATGCCGCGGGCGGGCGCGTGTTCGGCTCCGGCTGGGTGTTCGTCACCGTGACCAGGGACGGCAAGCTCGCGATCGAGACGCGGCCGAACCAGGACAACCCGATCATGGACGGCAAGCGCGCGCTGCTCGGCAACGACGTCTGGGAGCACGCCTATTATCTGACCTATCAGAACCGCCGGCCCGATTACCTCAAGGCGTGGTGGAACACGGTGAACTGGAAGGCCGTGGCCGAGCGCTATGCGGCAGCAAAGGCCGGCACGCTGGGGGTATGAGCCGGTAAGGCTCGCTGGCCACGAGCGGCCGCGCTAGATTTGAAAGCCCCGCGAGACGCTCGTGGGGCTTTCTTGTCTTGGGAAGACTCGGCTCTGCGGCCAGAGGAATCGACGATGACGCTGCCGACAATCCGCCCCGGCCGCCTCGGCGAATACGACGAGATCGCGCGCATCTGGATGGAGAGCTGGACCTCGACCGGGCTCACACAACGGAGCGATAGCCTGTTGAGCGATCTGCGCGCGCGCCTGCGCCGCGAGATCGACAATGGCTGGAGCCTGTTCGTCGCCGACGATCGCGGCACGATCGCCGCGATGCTGGCGCTGCATCTGCCGACCTTGCTGCTCGACCAGCTGATGGTCGCGCCAAGCCATCAAGGCTGCAGCCTGGGACGCCATTTGCTCGTCTTCACCCGTAAGCAATTGCCCGACGAGATCTGGCTGAAATGCGTCCGCGAGAACGACAAGGCCTGGCGCTGGTACGAGCGCGAGGGCTTTGTGTTCGAGAAAGAGGAGCCCAATCCGGCGACCGGTTTCATGATGAAGCACTATCGGTGGAAGAGAGCGTAGTGCGCGGAACCTTGATGCGGCCTGCGAGCCGATCAATCGGTCGCAGCCAGCGAGGTTGACCAATATATTGGTCAGAAGCCGCGCGATCGATCCCATGTCTCGTGCGTTGCCAATCTGAGCCAGACGCGCGATGAATGGCCGCTGTCCGACCACGCGATGAAAGGCTCAAGCACCATGATCAAGCTGTACTGGTCGCCGCGCTCGCGCTCGTTCTCCGCCATCTGGCTGCTGGAGGAATCCGGCCTCGCTTACGAACGGGTGCTGACCGATATCAGCACCGGCGCGCAGAAGTCGCCGGACTTCCTCAAGATCAACCCGATGGGCAAGGTGCCGGCGCTGACCGACGGCGACGCGCAACTCGCCGAGGCGGCGGCGATCTGCGCCTATATCGCCGACCGCTATCCGGAGACAAAGCTCGCGCCGGAAACGACGGATCCGAAGCGCGCACGCTATCTGCAGTGGCTGTTCTTCTCGCCAAGCTGCATCGAGCCGGCGCTGATCCAGCTCTTCACCAAGTTGGAGGTGCCGACCAGCACCGCGGCGTGGGGCAGCGCGGCGCAGGTGTTCGACGTGCTCGATGCCGAATTGCAGAAGGAACCGTGGATCCTCGGCGATCAGTTCTCCGCCGCCGACATCGCGATCGGCGCGGGGCTCAATTTCGCGGTGCGCGTGTTCAAGATGGTGCCGCCGCGGCCGTCCTTCGAGGCCTATATCGATCGCTGTGTGGCGCGGCCGGCATTCCAGCGCGCGGAGAAGATCGCGGCGGGGTGAAGACGTCGTCGCATAGCCCGGACGAACGAGATCATCGAATGTTCGAGTTGCGCTGCTCCGACCTCCCCTTGAAAGGGGAGGTCGCTTTGCTCGCCAGAGCAAAGCGGGTGGGGATCTGCTCTCTCCGCTGACAGCCTCGCCTGCGTCTGACCCCCATCCCGACCTTCCCCCTTTCAGGGGGAAGGAGAAGACAGGTCTGTGGCCGCTCGCGCGGTTTTCCGAACGGCTAACCCGGCACGACGCGGGGATCGACGTCCTGCGTGTAGTCGACGCCGTCGATGCCGAAGCCGAACAGGCGGAGGAACTGGTTCTTGTATTCTCCGAGATCGGCCAGTTCGCCGAGCGTCTCGGTGGTGAGCAGCGGCCAGCGCCGCGACACCTCGGCCTGCACCTCGGGCGAAAGCTCCCAGTCGTCGACCCTGATGCGCTGCTCGTTATCAAGCTCCACGCCCTTGCCAAGGCGCGTGCGGAACAGGCGGTCGATCTGCTCGATACAGCCCTCATGCAGCCCGAGTTGCTTCATGACCTTGAACAGCACCGTGCCATAGAGCGGCACCACCGGAATGGCCGAGCTCGCCTGGGTGACCACGGCCTTCAGCGCGACGACGCGGGCCGCGTCCGGACCGAGCCGGCCCCGGATCGCTTCCGCCTTGCGGTCGAGGTCGACCTTGGCGCGGCCGAGCGTGCCGTTCCAGTAGATCGGCCAGGTCAGTTCGCTGCCGATATAGGTGTAGTTGAGCGTGCGGAAGCCCGGCGCCAGCACGCCGGCATCCGCGAGCTGGTCGATCCAGCGCTTCCAGTCGTCGCCGCCCATCACCGCGACCGTGGCCGCGGTTTGATCCTCGCTCGCCGGCTCGAGGGTGGTCTGGAAGACCTCGCCGGTCTCGGTGTCGAGGGTCTTGATCTCGACGGGGGCGCCAAGCGGCTTGATGACCGAGCGATAGGTCTTGCCGGTGTCGGGATCGGTCCTGGCCGGAGCCGCCATGCTGTAGACCAGCAGATCGAGCTGGCCGAATTTTTCGCGCACACGCTCGATGAAGTTCTGCTTCAGCTCGTCGGAGAAGGCATCGCCCTCCAGCGTGAGCGGAGACCGTCCGATCTTCTCGGCCTCGATCTCGAAGGCGCGGTTGTTGTACCAGCCGGCGCTGGCGGTTCTCTTTTCCGAAGGCTCGCGCTCCAGCGACACGCCGATAGTGTCGGCACCGCCCGCGAAGGTCGCAACGATGCGGCTGGCGAGGCCATAGCCGGTCGAACAGCCGAGTACGGCGACGCGCTTGGGGCAGTCCGCGACCGGGCCCTGGCGGAGAACATAGGCGATCTGCTCGCGAACATTGGTGGCGCAGCCGACGGGATGTGCCGTCGTGCAGATGAAGCCTCGCACGCGCGGTTCGATAATCATTCCCACCCCATTCCGGATCGTTGCAATGTCCCCATTCGCTCCCTCAGCAAGCAAGGGGAGGCGAAATCACGCATCAAGCCGCCTGAACACCAGCGTGGCGTTGGTGCCGCCGAAGCCGAACGAATTCGACAGCACGGTTGTGAGCTTGGCGTTGTCGATGCGCTTGCGCACGATCGGCATGTCGGCGAACACCGGATCGAGCTCGGTGATGTGCGCGCTTTCGCAGATGAAGCCGTTGTTCAGCATCAGCAGCGAGTAGATCGCTTCCTGCACGCCGGTAGCACCGAGCGAGTGCCCGGTCAGCGCCTTGGTCGCCGAGATCGGCGGGCACTTGTCGCCGCTGCCGAACACCTTGCGGATCGCCTCGATCTCCGGCGGATCGCCGGCCGGCGTCGAGGTGGCGTGCGGATTGATGTAATCGACCGGCGTTTCCACCGTCGACATCGCCATGCGCATGCAGCGCTCGGCGCCCTCGCCCGACGGCGCGACCATGTCGTAACCGTCCGAGGTCGCGCCGTAGCCGACGACCTCACCATAGATCCGCGCGCCGCGCGCCTTGGCGTGCTCGAGCTCTTCCAGCACCACGACGCCGGCGCCGCCGGCGATCACGAAACCGTCGCGGCTGATGTCGTAGGGACGCGACGCGGTAGCCGGCGTGTCGTTGTATTTCGAGGACATCGCGCCCATGGCGTCGAACAGCACCGACAGCGTCCAGTCGAGTTCCTCGCAGCCGCCGGCGAAGATGATGTCTTGCTTGCCGATCTGGATCGTCTCATAGGCGTTGCCGATGCAATGGTTCGACGTCGCGCAGGCCGAGGAGATCGAGTAGTTCACGCCCTTGATCTTGAACCAGGTCGCGAGCGTCGCCGACGCGGTCGAGGACATGCCCTTCGGCACCGCAAACGGTCCGACGCGCTTCGGGCCCTTGGCGCGCGCGATATCGGCGGCTTCCACCAGCGTGCGTGTCGACGGCCCACCGGATCCCATGATGATGCCGGTGCGGATGTTCGAGACTTGGTTCTCCTCGAGGCCGGCGTCCCGGATCGCCTGCTCCATCGCGACGTGATTCCAGGCCGCACCTTCGGCAAGGAACCGCATCGCGCGGCGATCGATCACCTCTGCGGGATTAAGTGTCGGCGCACCGTGCACCTGCGAACGGAAGCCGAGCTCCGCGGCCTTCTCCGCACGCGAAATGCCCGACTTTGCCTCGTAGAGGCTCACAAGCACTTCCTGGGTGTTGTTACCGATGGATGAGACAATCCCCATCCCCGTGATGACAACCCGCCTCATGTTCGCCTCGCCCTGCCTTTATGTTGCCGCATGATGATCCTGCTCAAGATGGCGCCGTGCCCTGCTTGAACAACCCGACCTTCAAGTCCTTGGCGCGATAGATAATCTCGTCGTCCATGGAAAGCCACCCGTCGGCAATTCCAAGCACGAGCTTTGACCGCATCACGCGCTTGATGTCGATGTTGTACACAACCTTGCGCGCTTGCGGCAGGACCTGTCCGGAGAACTTCAGCTCGCCGAGGCCGAGCGCGCGGCCACGACCTTCGCCACCGATCCAGCCGAGGTAAAAGCCGACCATTTGCCACATGGCATCAAGGCCGAGGCAGCCCGGCATTACCGGATCGTTCTTGAAATGGCAGCCGAAGAACCAGAGATCCGGTTTCACTTCGAGCTCGGCGCGCACCAGCCCCTTGCCGTACTCACCGCCGGTTTGCGAGATATCGCTGATGCGGTCGAACATCAGCATCGGCGGCAGCGGCAACTGGGCGTTGCCGGGACCGAAAAGCTCGCCCCGCCCGCAAGCCAGCAAATCCTCGTATTCGTAACCGCCGCGCCGATCCAGCATCCTCTTCCACCTCTCATGTCCCGATGAAGCGCTTTTGCCCGGTCGGACCTTAAATCTACCCACGGGAACCGGAAATATCCTGTCCCGTATCTTGGCGCTACCTGGGCACGCTTCCGACCTGTTATCTCTGCCGAAAGCGCATATGTGGTCCGCGCGCTCTCTAACATAGGGCTAACTGGGCGGCAAAGCGGCATTCCGATGATAAATTACCGCTTCTCCTTCGGTTTCTACCGCAGCTTGGATTCGTTCTAGTTGCGAAAAACTTGCATCTGATAGGCATCCTTTTTATATTTATGAGGAATATTGCCTGAGTTGGGTGCATAGAGTGGATATGAACGAAGAAGTACCGGCTGTGAACGATGACGCCGTGCACCCGGCTGCGCGGGGCACTGGGCACCACCCTGCCCTGACCGGCTGCCCGTGGCATGACGTCAACGAGATGTTGCAGTCTGCCGGTCTCCGGCCGACGCGCCAGCGTATGGCGCTGGGCTGGCTGCTGTTCGGCAAGGGTGCCCGCCACCTGACAGCTGAAATGCTGTACGAGGAAGCGACGCTGGCCAAGGTTCCGGTGTCGCTGGCAACCGTCTACAACACGCTCAACCAGCTCACCGATGCCGGCCTGCTGCGCCAGGTCAGCGTCGACGGCACCAAGACCTATTTCGACACCAACGTGTCGACACACCACCACTTCTATCTCGAGCACAACCACGAGCTGGTCGACATTCCCGACCCGAACCTGATGCTCACGAAGATGCCGGACGTCCCGGAAGGCTTCGAGATTTCCCGCGTCGATATGGTTGTGCGCCTGCGCAAGAAGCGCTGAGGCGTCTCTTACCGACGGATGTGAGTTGTGATGGCCGGGCTCGTCCCGGCCATTGTCGTTTGGGGACGATGAAGGTCAGTCCACCTTCTCGTCGGCATAGACGCCCCAGAGGCGCTGCTGCTCGATCCAGCCGTCGAACCCGTTGCCGGTGACGCGGCACCAGTTGTTGGAGCATTTCTTGACCTGCGCGACGACGCCGGCCTGCAGGCGGGCCGCAATCGCACTGGTGGCGTCGGGGCGGTCGTACAGCGAGGCCAAATCGTCCTTGTTCTTCATCGTGACGACGGCGGTGCGGCGGCCGGACAACAAGGAATGATAGACCCAGCCTTCGGCGCCCTCGGAATCGCGGACCCGGCGCCAGTTCTCGAACTCGGCGGTGATTTCGACCGGCAGTCCCGACCTCGTGTAGACCCAGGCGACGTCATTGTCCTTGGTCGGGCCGGCCCTGACGTTCACATGATCTGATTTCAGGCTGACATAGCGCGGGATCGGCAATCCGCTGGTGGTCGGGTTGGTATCCTTGGCGGAATGTCCAGGCATGACCGACCCACTCAGCATGCTGCCGACCAGCGCCACCAACGAACCGAAACGCCAGAACGCCACCATCAACTCGTCTCCTGCCGAGATGCCCAACCCGCATTCGGCGAGTTGCAACCGATCCAAACGCCCAAAAACTCAGGCCCCCTGCGCCTGCGCCGTTCGCTCCCGCACCCCACGTCCGAGGGGTTCTTGTCTTGGCCCGGCCTTCTGCTAGAGAGAACGGAAGGCCTTAAGAGCCAGAACACCCGAATTTCCCCTGACGAAAGCCGGGGTAAGTATCGGGGAACCCTAGGAAACGCGAAGGAAACGCCGGGACAGCGCGGCTATCAGCAGTGTCGAACAACCGGGTTAATGAGGCCTCAACGGTTTGTTTTTTGGCAAGCCGCGCGCCTCATGAAAGCAGGACATGTCGGTGAAGAAAAAGCCTCTCGTCGTCGTCACCCGCAAGCTGCCGGACTCGATCGAGACCCGGATGCGCGAGCTGTTCGACGCCAGATTGAATCTCGACGACACGCCGATGACGCCGGAACAGATCGCCGAGGCGGCAAGGACCGCCGACGTGCTGGTGCCGACCGTGACCGACATGATCCGCGAGGACGTGATCAATCAGCCCGACTGCAAGCTGAAGCTGATCGCCAATTTCGGCAACGGCGTCGACAATATCGACGTCACGGCGGCGCATGCGCGCGGTATCACGGTGACCAACACCCCGAAGGTGTTGACCGAGGACACCGCCGACATGACCATGGCGCTGATCCTTGCGGTGCCGCGGCGCCTGATCGAGGGCGCCTCGATCCTGACCGAAGGCAAGCAGCATTGGGCGGGGTGGTCGCCGACCTGGATGCTCGGCCACCGCATCGGGGGCAAACGGCTCGGCATCGTCGGCATGGGCCGCATCGGCCAGGCGGTGGCGCGCCGTGCCCGCGCCTTCGGCCTGCAGATCCACTATCACAACCGCCGTCCGGTGGCGCCTATGATCGCCGAAGAGCTCGGGGCGACCTATTGGGAAAGCCTCGATCAGATGCTGGCGCGGATGGACATCATCTCGGTGAACTGCCCGCACACGCCGGCCACCTTCCATCTGCTCTCGGCGCGGCGGCTCAAGCTGATCCGCAAAGAGGCCTACATCGTCAACACCGCGCGCGGCGAGGTGATCGACGAGGACACGCTGATCAAGCTGATCGAAGCCGGCGATATCGGCGGCGCAGGCCTCGACGTCTATGAGCACGAACCGGCGGTGAACCCGAAGCTGGTGCGGCTCGCCAGGGCCGGCAAGGTGACGCTGCTGCCGCACATGGGCTCGGCCACCATCGAAGGGCGCGTCGAGATGGGCGAGAAGGTGATCATCAACATCCGAACCTTCCTCGACGCCCACAAGCCGCCGGATCGCGTGCTACCGAGCATGCTGTGATTTCGTCGCCGGGACTACGCCGCGCTCCATCCAAGCCGCGCAGCTCCAAGCTCCCCTTGAAAAGGGGAGGTCGCTTTGCTCGGGAGAGCAAAGCGGGTGGGGATCTCCTCTCTCCGCAGGCACCGTTGCCCGCGGCTGACCCCCATCCCGACCTTCCCCCTTTCAGGGGGAAGGAGAAGAGAGAATCCGTAGCCCGGATGAGGGGCGAGCTGCCAAAATATCGAAAACAACCCCATGCAAAGTAGCCGGTGCGGCCGGCGCTCGAGCAGGCAACTTGACACGTCGGGCAAATGTAGATGGGGTAACGGGCCGGCCGCCCGCTCGCTACGGCGCGATTTGGAAGCGCGCTCGCGAGCGGCCTGTTGGTTGGAAGGCGGTCGTCCCTCAAACTGATGGTGTCAATAAACGGAGTCGGGCAAGCCCGCTCCAAGCATCATTAAGGGACGACCATGTACCACTATGCAGGAATCGACGTGTCTTTGGAATGCTCGAGCGTCTGCCTTGTCGATGGGACAGGTAAGATTTTGCGCGAGGCGAGGGTTGCGAGTGAGCCGGAGGCCTTGATCACCTGGTTGCGGTCGCTGGGGTTGGTGCTGGAACGGATCGGGCTGGAGGCTGGTCCGCTGTCGCAATGGCTCTACGCAGCGATGCGGGATGCGGGCCTGGCAGTCGAACTGTTGGAGACGCGGCACGTCCGCGATGCCTTCAAGGCGATGCCGGTGAAGTCGGACCGCAACGATGCCCGCGGGATCGCGCAACTGATGCGGCTGGGCTGGTTCCGGCCGGTGCACTGCAAGTCGATCGAAGCGCAAGAGACGCGGGCGGTTCTGACGGCACGCAAGCTGCTGCAGTCCAAGCTGCGCGACATCGAGAACAGCCTGCGCGGCGTGCTCCGCGGCTTCGGTCTGAAGGTCGGCACGACCACCGAGCGCACGTTCGCCGAACGCATCCGGGAGCTCGTAGCGGGCCATCCCGGACTTGAGATCGTGGCACAGGCGCTGCTCGAAGCCCACGCCGTGCTGCGGCGCGAGTTCAATGGCCTGGATAAGCACACCCAAAAGCTCGCCAGGTCGCACCCTCAAGCCCGCCTCCTGATGACGACACCGTCCGTCGGCCCGATCGTGGCGCTTACCTACGCCTCGGCGGTCGACGACCCGAAGCGCTTCCGGTCCTCGAAGGCGACGGGAGCGCATTTTGGCCTCACCCCGAAGAAGTACCAATCGGGCGAAACCGACTATACCGGCCGCATCAGCAAGATCGGCGATGCCTCCGTGCGCGAGGCGCTCTATCAAGCGGCTCACGTCATGCTGACCAAGCCGGTCAGGAACTGCTCGGCGCTGAAAGGCTGGGCGATGCGGATCGCCCGGCGCGCAGGCCTGCGCAAGGCCAAGGTGGCGCTCGCACGCAAGCTCGCCGTCGTTCTGCATCGCATGCTCGCCGACGCCAAACCGTTCAACCCGATGGCCAAGGCCTCGGCAACCTAAGCAAGGAGCAGCAATCGGTTCTGGGCGGGCCACGACACCAGGCTCTCCCTGAGCGAGGTCCCTGCGCCGGGACGATGGATCCGGTCAGGCCGCCATCCGGGAAGTGGCTCACAACCACGCTTCCGTAGATTGGCCGGCCGGCTCCTCAATGCACCCCATCAGGCGACGGCCTTCGCGCCGATCCCGTACAGAAGCAAGTGCCCGGCGAGTGGATCACGCAAAAAGGGATTGACTTACAAAGGCCCGTTACAGAAGCCCGGATGAAGCCATCGGGGCTCTGAGACCAACATTCGGCGCCGTCCCGGCCTAGTGCGCAATTGCGCACGGGGGCCGGGACCCATACGCCGCGGCGATTGTTGTTGAAGGGATTCGTCGTTCCGACATCGCGCACAAATAGACAGCTGTGATTATGGGTCCCGGCTTTCGCCGGGACGACAATGTGGCTCTAGCTGGACTTTGGCTTCCGCCGCGCCTGCTTGCGCCAGTCGGCGACGAACGACACGAACGCGGCGAGCGCGGGCGGCGGCTGGCGCCGGCTCGGATAATAAAGAAACGGTCCGTCAAACGGCGGACACCAGTCGTCGAGCACGCTGACCAGCGCGCCGGATTTGACGCCGTAGTGGACGTAGCCCTCGAACGTCGCCCAGTAACCGACGCCGTCATGAACTGCGCGCAGCGCGAGGCCGAGATAGGTCGCGATCAGCCTGGCCGGCGGCGAGACCTTCACCACGCGGCCGTTCTTCTCGAACTCCCAATCGAAGATCGCGCCGCTGCCGAAGCGAGTGCGGATGCAGGCGTGCTTCAGCAGATCCTTCGGATGCATCGGCCGGCCATGCCTGGCGACATAATCGCTCGACGCCACGACGGCGTAGCGCTCTTGCGCGCCGAGCGGGACCGCCACCATGTCCTGCGCCAGATGCTCGCCATAGCGCACGCCGGCGTCGAAGCCCTGCGCGACGATGTCGACGAACGCACTCTCGGCGACGATATCGAGATCGATTTGCGGATATTTGGCGAGGAACGGCGCAATCATCGGCGCCAGCACCAGATCGACCGCGGGCGGCGGCGCGTTGATGCGGAGCCGCCCCGACGGCTCGGCGCGCAGGCCGCGCACCTCTGTGATGGCGTCGCCGACATCGGCGATCGCCGGTGCGACGCGGGCAAGCAGCAGCTCGCCGGCCTCGGTCAGCGAGACGCTCCGCGTGGTGCGGTTCATCAGGCGGACGCCGAGCCGCTCCTCCATGTCGCGCAGACGCTGGCTGATACTCGAAACCGAGACGCGCTGCTCGAGCGCGGCGCGCCGGAAGTTGCGCGTGCGCGCCACCGCCACGAAGGCGTCGAGGTCGCGGAGGTCGAAATCCTGCATTGTTCGATATAGTGAACAAGCCATTCGGGATTGTCCAGCTTATCGGCGGACTCAAGCCGGCCCATATCAGCCGCGGCATTGGCGGCGGATCACCCGCCGCGTTGTTCGAGGAGCTCTACCATGGACACACGCAAACTCGGTTCTACCGGCCCCACCGTCTCGCCGATCGGCCTCGGCTGCATGGGCATGTCCGACTTCTACGGCCCCACCGATCGCAGCGAGAGCATCGCGACCATCCACGCCGCGCTCGAAGCCGGCATCACGCTGCTCGACACCGGCGACTTCTACGGCATGGGCCATAACGAGATGCTGATCGGCGAGGCCCTGAAAAGCCGCAGCCGTGACAATCTGCAGATCAGCGTCAAGTTCGGCGCGCTGCGCGATCGCAACCACGGCTTTCTCGGTTATGACAGCCGTCCCGCCGCGGTGAAGAATTTCGCTGCCTATTCGCTGCAGCGGCTCGGCGTCGACCATATCGACATCTACCGCCCGGCACGGCTCGATCCCAACGTGCCGATCGAGGATACGGTCGGCGCGATGGCCGACATGATCAAGGCCGGCTGGATCAGCCATATCGGCCTCTCCGAAGTTGGCTCCGACACCATCCGCCGCGCCCACAAGGTGCATCCGATCGCCGATTTGCAGATCGAATACTCGCTGGTGTCGCGCGGCATCGAGAGCGACATCCTGGCGACCTGCCGCGAGCTCGGCATCGGCATATCAGCCTATGGCGTGCTGGCGCGCGGGTTGATCAGCGGCCATTGGTCGAAGGACCGCGCAGGCGCGAAGGATTTCCGCTTGCTGAGCCCGCGCTTCCAGGCCGGCAACATCGACGCCAACCTCGCACTCGCGGACCGGCTGCGTGTCATTGCTGCCGAGATCGGCGCCTCTCCGGCGCAGGTCGCGATTGCCTGGGTCGCGGCGCAGGGTAACGACATTGTGCCGCTGGTCGGCGCGCGGCGGCGCGAACGGTTGAGCGAAGCGCTCGGCGCGCTCGATGTGACGTTGACCGCGGCGCATCTTGCCGCATTGGCCGACGCATTTCCGCCTGGTGCTGCCGCCGGCGGACGCTATCCGGAGGAGCACCTCCGCCACATGGACAGCGAGAAGCCCGCTGCAGCGTCCTGAAGCATGATGAGATTAGGTTGAGCTGGGGCGGCATCGAAGGTTCACCTCTCCGTTGGGAGAGGTCGATTTGCGCAGCAAATCGGGTGAGGGGTTGCGGTCTATCGAGAGTGCAAGAGCCCTCACCCGGATTGCACCGGACGATGCTTCGCATCGCCGAGCGCAATCCGACCTCTCCCCGTCGGGGAGAGGTGGACCGAAATCGCAGTAAGCCGATTCAACCCAATCGCATCAAGCTCTAGATCAGCGATGCCCGCCCAGATCGGCGATGCCAGGCGCATCACCGTTGAGCGGGTTCTGCGGATCGCGCACATAGCGCAAGGTTTCGAATCGCATCGCGCGCGCGTCCACCATCAGGAGGCGGCCGACCAGCCCCTCGCCGAAGCCGACGATCTCGCGGATCGCCTCCAGCGCCATCATCGAACCCATCACGCCGGCGAGCGCACCCATCACGCCGGCTTCGGCGCAGGCCGGCACCGTGCCCGGCGGCGGCGGCTCCGGAAACAGGCAGCGATAGGTCGGGTTGAACACGCCATCGGCATTCTTCTCGTGTGCGCGGATCGTGGTCAGCGAACCGTCGAACTGCCCGAGCGCCGCCGTGATCAGGGGCCGCTTCGCGAGGAAGCAGGCATCGGCGACGAGATAACGGGTCTCGAAATTGTCGGAGCCGTCGAGCACGAGATCGTAATTTCCGATCAGCGCCATCGCATTGTCGGCGGTAAGCCGCACCGGATGGGCCTCGAATTTCACATGCGGATTGAGCGCATGGATCTGCGCCGCCGCGCTGTCGACCTTGCGCTTGCCGATGTCAGGCGTCGCATGGATGATCTGGCGCTGCAAATTGGAAAGCGAGACAATATCGTCGTCGATCACGCCGAGCCGGCCGACGCCGGCAGCGGCCAGATACATCAGCACCGGCGCGCCGAGACCGCCGGCGCCGATCACCAGCACGGACGCCTGCTTCAGCGCATTCTGGCCGGGGCCGCCCACCTCGCGGAGCACGATGTGGCGGGCATAGCGTTCGAGTTCGTCGGCACTCAGCATGATGACTTCCTGCGCGCTGCACCCTGAACCGGAGCGCGGTTGTTGCCGACCAAGCAGATGTGCTTAATTGCGTGGACGTCAATGGTTTCGGTCATTCCCGGCGGATTTGTCATGAGATCGGTGCTTTCGGCAACATTGATGGTCGCAGGCGTGATGGTCGCAGGCGTGGGCGCGGCGCAGGCCCAGCTGACACCGCCGTCGACCGCAGGCGCCAAGCCGAAGACCGTGACAACCGTGCCGATACGCCCTGCGCTGCAGAAGCCGGAGGATACCGCCAGCGCGATGGCGCAGGCCGAGCGGCTGGCGCTGCAATCGGACCTTGCCTGGGTCGGCGAATATAACGGCGCGATATCCGGCGACGTCAGCGAGCGCATGGTCAATGCGATCAAGGAATTCCAAAAGAAGCAGGGCGGCAAGCCGACCGGCGTGCTGAACCCGCAGGAGCGCGGCGCGCTCGCCGACACCGCGCGGCGGAAGCAGGAGAGCGTCGGCTGGAGGATCGTCACCGAGCCCGCCACCGGGGCGCGGCTCGGCGTTCCCACCAAGCTGGTGCCGCAGCTCACCAGCGATGCCTCCGGTGCCAAATGGACCTCGCCCACCGGCACCGTCCAGGTGCTGCTGACCCGGCGCAAGGAAGCCAACCCGGCCACCACCAAGCTTGCCGAACTGGAAAAGAAGGAGCCGGCCGGCCGCACCATCGACTACACCGTGGTGAAGCCGGACTTCTTCGTGCTGTCGGGCATGCAGGGGCTGAAGAAGTTTTATCTGCGTGGCACCTTCAAGGGCGACGAGGTCCGCATCCTCACCATCCTCTATGATCAGGCGACGCAAGCCACCGTCGAGCCGGTGGTGATCGCGATGTCGAGTGCTTTCAACGCATTTCCGTCAGGCGTGCAGGCCGGCCCGCCGCCGCGCAAGACCGTGGAGTATGGCACCGGCGTCGTGGTCAGCGACGACGGCGCTGTTGTCACCGACCGCGTGGCAACCGACGACTGCATCGCGCTGACGATCCCGGGTTTCGGCAATGCCGATCGGGTCGCCGAGGACAAGGATCATGATCTCGCATTGCTGCGCATCTACGGCGCGCACGGGCTGAAGCCGCTCAACATCGCAGGCCAGGCGACGCAGACCGCCCTCGACATCACCGGCATCGCCGATCCGCAAAGCCAGGGAGGCGGCGCGGCGACGAGCAGCGTCAAGGCTTCGGTCGCACAACTCGGCGGCGGCGATGCCGCGCTGTCACCGCCGCCCGCGCTCGGGTTCTCCGGCGCGGCAGCGCTCGACGGCAGCGGCAAGTTTGCCGGCATCGCGGTGCTGAAGCCGGTCATCGTCGCGGGCCCGGCGAACGCGGCGCCGCCGGCGCAGGCAACATTGGTGCCGGCCGACACGGTGCGCAACTTCCTGAAGTCGCACGGCGTCAACGCGTCGGGCGAATCGGCGGACGCCAAGGCCGCCGTCGTCCGCGTGATCTGCGTCAGGAAATAGAGTTCGGGTGTCCCGGACGCGGTGCAGCGTGCAACGCTGCTCCGCAGAGCCGGGACCCATTTCCGCAAATTGCGCGTCTAGAATTGGGCCCGGGCTCAGCAGCGCACCACTTCGTGCTGCGCCGCGTCCGGGGCACGAGAAACCCTCACTCCAACGCAAACCGCACCCCTGGGCGGGCGAGGCCGCCGGCGATGCCGACCGGGGTGCCATCGGCGCGCCAGCAGGCCGCGCCCGACATGGTGCCGTCAGCGTGGAACTGGATCGCGTTCATGCCGCCGGCCACCGTCGGCACCACCTGCACCCTGTGGCCTTTCGCTGACAGCGCGGCGCGGACGGTCTCCGGCACCGCTCGCTCGACTTCCAACGCATTGCCTTCGGTCCAGACCCGCGGCGCCTCGACCGCTTCCTGCAGGCTCATGCCGTGGTCGATCAAGTTGATCAGCGCCTGCATCGCGCTCGGGAAGATGCGCTTGCCGCCGGGCAGGCCGAGTGCGTAAGCGAGCTTGCGATCGCGCAGCACCATCATCGGCGACATCGAAGTGGTGACGCGCTTGCCTGCGGCGAGTGACAGCGCGTGCCCCGGCCGCGGATCGAACAGGTTCATATAGTTGTTCGGCACGGTGCCGAGGCCCGGGATCAGGATCTTGGCCCCGAACAGATTGTTGATGGTCTGGGTGGTCGCGACCACATTGCCCATCGCATCGGCCGCGGTCATGTGCGTGGTGTGTGCGCTTTCGAGCTGCGTGACACCGGCGCTCCAGGCCTGCGCGCGGTCGGGATCGATCGCGCGGCGGCGCTCCCCGGCATAGGCCTTCGAGGTCAGCCGCTCCACCGGGACGTTGATATAGGCGGGATCGCCGCTGGCGGCCGCGCGATCGGCAAAGGCGATCTTCAGCACCTCGGCGAGATAATGGATCGTCTCGGTCGTGCCGAAGCCGAGGCCTGCGATGTCGTAGCCTTCGAGGATATTGAGCATCTGCGTGATGTGCACGCCGGACGCCGCGGGCGGCGGGGGCCCAAGGATTTCCCAGCCGCGATAGTCGCAGCGGATCTGCTGGCGCTCGACAGTCTTGTAGGTTGCGAGATCCTCCTGCGCGATGAAGCCGCCGTGCTTCTTCATGTAGTCGACCAGGATGTCGCCGAGCGGCCCCTGGTAGAGCGCGTTGTCGCCATGATCGGCGATGTATTTCAGCGTCTCGGCATACTCCGCCTGCACCACGCGCTCGCCCGGCTTCAGCGGCGCGCCGCCCGGCAGATAGATCGCGGAGATCGGCTTGTCCTTCAGCATCTCCGCGGCGCCGTCGGTGATGCATTCGTGCAGATAAGGCGTCGCCGCATAGCCGCGTTCGGCATGTTTGATCGCGGGCTGCATCACGTCGGCCAGGCTCATGGTGCCGAAGCGGCGCAGCGTTTCGCACCACGCCTTCAGCGAGCCCGGCACCGCGACCGCCTTCGGCCCGTTCAAATTCTCGTTGCCGACGGTGTCGAACACGTCATGCGCCGAACCGGGCTTCGAGGTGTAGGTATCCGGCTTCACCGCCTTCGGCACCGTGCTCTGGCCGTCGATGAAGCGATGGCTGCCGTCGGCGAGACGAATATGCGCCATGCCGCCGCCGATGATGCCGACCATCATCGGCTCGACCACGGTCAGCGTGAACAGCGTGGCAATCGCCGCATCGATCGCATTGCCGCCGGCCGCGAGCATCTCGGCACCCGCACTCGACGCCAGCGGATGATTGCTCACCACCATGCCGCGGCTGCCGTTGGCCGGCTGCTTCTGACATTGAAAACTCGTCGCGGCGCGATCGCGCCAGTTGCTGCCCATGATCCGTACTCCCATTGTTGTTATTTTTGACACTTCGGGCACCAGAACGTCGAACGGCCGTTCTGGGTGAAACGCCTGACGATGCCCTCGCAGCCCGAGGTGCGGCATGTCTCGCCTTCGCGGTCGTAGACCTGGAAGGAATGCTGGAAATAACCGAGATCGCCGTTGGTCAAGCGATGGTCGCTGATCGAGGAGCCGCCGGCCTTGATCGCCTGGTTGAGCACCGAATGGATCGCGCCGACCAGCCGTTTGGCGTGATCGGTGGGCTCGGCCTTCCTGGTGGCAAGCGTCGCGGCCAATCGCCGCGGCGACAGATGCGAGCGAAACAGCGCCTCGCAGACATAGATGTTGCCAAGTCCCGCCACCACGCGCTGATCGAGCAGGGCCGCCTTCAGGCTGGTCTTCTTGTTGTGGCAGGAGTGCGCCAGCATCGCCGCGTCGAATTCATTGCCGAGCGGCTCGGGCCCGAGCCCCTTCAGCAGCGGTTCATCCTCGATCGCGTTGCGGGCGATGATCTTCATGTAGCCAAAGCGCCGCGGATCATTGAAGATGACAGCCGCCCCCGACGACATGTGGAACACGACGTGATCATGCGCGCGATCCTCGCTGCGCGGATGGTGGAATTGCCCCGGCGTCGCCGTGCCCTCATCCTTCAAGACGCGGAACGAGCCGGACATGCCCAGATGCATCAGCAGCACGTCGCCTGACGTGAGGTCTGCCATCAAATATTTGGCACGGCGGCCAAGCCCGGTGACGGTCTGGCCTTCGAGGCGGGCGATAAAGTCTTTTTGAAACGGAAACCGCAAATCCTTGCGGCGGGCCTCGGCTTTGAGGATCCGGGCCCCCTCCATGGCCGGTTGCAGGCCGCGGCGGACGGTCTCGACTTCGGGTAATTCCGGCATGGCAGGCATTCACCTTTTGGAAGTGACGTGATAGCGCCATTGCGGCCGCCGCGCTATGGTGGAGCCGGAGCGTTTTCGAGCGAAGCCTGTCCCGCACTTGATGCGGGATGGGTACCGGTTCGCGTGAAGAAAACGCGACCCAAAATGGTAAGAGTATGAGTTGATGGATCGGCCGGATCAAACCACGCATTTTGGCTTCAGGGACGTGCCCCTGGGCGAGAAGCAGACGCTGGTGAACGACGTGTTTCACAGCGTGGCACAGCGCTACGACCTGATGAACGATCTGATGTCGGTAGGCCTGCACCGGGCCTGGAAGGACATCATGATCACGGCGCTCGATCCGCCGAAGGGCGACCGGCCGTTCGCGCTGCTCGATGTTGCCGGCGGCACCGGCGATATCGCGTTCCGCGCCGCCAAGACCGCGGGCTCTGGCTTCCATGCCACGGTCTGCGACATCAATAGCGACATGCTCGCCGTCGGCCGCGAGCGCGCCACCAAGCAGCATCTCGACGACCGCGTGTCGTTCGTCGAGGGCAATGCCGAGACGCTGGGCTTCGCCGACCGCGCGTTCGACGCCTACACCATCGCATTCGGCATCCGCAACGTGCCGCAGGTCGACCTCGCGCTGCGCGAGGCCTATCGGGTGCTCAAGCCCGGCAGCCGCTTCCTGTGCCTGGAATTCTCCACCGTCGACGTGCCCGGCCTCGACAAGATCTACGATCTGTTTTCCTTCAAGGTGATCCCGCCGCTCGGTCGCGCCGTCACCGGTGACGCCGAGTCCTATCAATATCTCGTCGAATCGATCCGCAAATTCCCGCGGCCGAGCGCGTTCGCCGAGATGATCGGCGCCGCCGGCTTTGCCCGCGTGAAGTGGCAGAGCCTCTCCGGCGGCATCGTGGCGCTGCATTCGGGCTGGCGTTTGTGATCTCTGCACTGACCCACATTGCGCGCCTCGCCCGCGCCGGTTTCGTGTTTGCACGCGAGGGCGTGTTCGGCGTCGTCGATCCGTCGCTGGTGCCGCCGCCCGGGCAGCTCGCGCTGAAGCTGGCGCGGCTGATCGAGCGTTCCGGCGCCAAATCCGGTCCGCGGCTGTCGCGCGCGCTGACGCGGCTCGGCCCCGCCTATCTCAAGCTCGGGCAATTCCTCGCCACCCGTCCCGACGTGGTCGGCGTGACGATGGCGCGCGATCTCGAAAGCCTGCAGGACCGGCTGCCGCCATTCGCGCAGGCAGAGGCCGAAGCGGTGATCGCGCAATCGCTGGAGCGTCCGGTTTCGCAGGCCTTTGCTCATCTCGGCCCGGCGGTTGCTGCCGCCTCGATCGCGCAGGTCCATCACGGCGAGGTCGAGCGCGACGGCGTGCGCCACCAGGTTGCGGTCAAGGTGCTCCGGCCCAACGTCGCGGCGCGCTTCCGCCGTGACCTCAGCGACTTCTTCTTTGTCGCGTACAAGGCCGAGGCGCATTCCGCCGAAGCACGGCGGCTGCGGCTGATCGAGGTCATCAACACGATGTCGCGCTCGGTCGCGATGGAGATGGACCTGCGGCTCGAGGCGGCCGCGCTGTCCGAGATGGCCGAGAACACGCGCGACGATCCGGACTTTCGGGTGCCCACCGTGGACTGGGACCGCACCACCCATAACGTGCTGACGATGGAGTGGATCGACGGCATCGCGCTGAACGATCACGCCCGGCTGAAGCAGGCCGAGGTCGATCTGCCCGATCTCGGCCGCAAGGTGATCCAGAGCTTCCTGCGCCACGCGCTGCGCGACGGCTTCTTCCATGCCGACATGCATCCGGGCAACCTGTTCCTGGACGAGGCCGGCCGCCTGGTCGCGGTCGATTTCGGCATCATGGGGCGGCTCGGGCTGAAGGAGCGGCGTTTCCTTGCCGAAATCCTGCTCGGCTTCATCACCCGCGACTATCGGCGCGTCGCCGAGGTGCATTTCGAGGCCGGCTATGTGCCGAGCCACCATTCGGTGGAGAATTTCGCGCAAGCCATCCGCGCGATCGGCGAGCCGATCCACAATCGCACCGCCGAGGAAATCTCGATGGCGAAGCTGCTGACGCTTCTGCTCGAGGTCACCGGCCTGTTCGACATGCAGACGCGGCCCGAGCTGATCCTGCTGCAGAAGACCATGGTGGTGGTCGAGGGCGTGGCGCGCGGTTTCGACCCGAAGCTCGACATCTGGAAGGTCGCCGATCCCGTCGTGCGCGAATGGATCACGCACAATCTCGGCCCGGCCGGACGCATCCAGGGGGCGATATCGGGCGCGGGCGAGCTCGGCCGCATCGTCGCCAACCTGCCGACAATCGCCAACCGCGCCATGACCGTGCTCGAGCAGCTCGAGACCATGACCCGGGAGGGCCACATGCTGTCGTCGGATACCATCGACGAAATGGCCCGCGCCGAGGCCCGCAAGGCGCGGCTGCAGACCGTCAGCCTTTGGGTCATTGCCGTCGCCCTGATCGGAATCTTCTTCGCCATCCGCGGGCACTGATTGCAATGCATGCACTGTGTGATAGCATCGCTATCATTGTTTGCATGATCTCTTCGGAAAACCGCTTCACACTTTTCCGGATCATGCCTGAGGGCATGCCATGGCCAGCCTGACCATCCGCAAACTCGACGACACCCTGAAGGCCTATCTGCGGCTGCGCTCCGCCAAAAACGGCCGCTCGGTCGAGGAGGAAATCCGGGTCATCCTCCGCGAGCTCGCTGAAGGCGGCACGGAGCCCGTACAGACGCCTGGCGCGGGTTCCACGGCAGTCACAGCCCCCGTTCCACGCCCCACCAGCGCAGCCGGCGAGCCCCGTGTCACCCTGATCATCGGCGGCGGGATTGCCGCCTACAAGGCGCTGGATCTGATCCGGCGGCTCAAGGAACGGCACATCCAGGTCCGCTGCGTGCTGACCAAGGCGGCCCAGCAATTCGTCACCCCGCTCGCCGCCAGCGCGCTGTCGCATGAGCGCGTCTACACCGACCTGTTCGACGCCGAGAGCGAGTTCGACGCCGGCCATATCCGCCTGGCGCGGGATTGCGATCTGATCGTCGTGGCGCCGGCGACCGCCGACCTGATGGCCAAGATGGCGCAGGGCCTTGCCGACGATCTCGCCACCGCCACGCTTCTTGCGGCCAACCGGCCGATCCTGCTGGCGCCGGCGATGAACCCGCTGATGTGGAACAACCCGGCCACCCGCCGCAACGTGCTGCAGCTCCGCCGCGACGGCGTCCACACCGTCGGTCCCAATGCGGGCGAGATGGCGGAGGCGGGCGAGGCCGGCGTCGGGCGGATGGCCGAGCCGACCGAGATCGCCGCCGCCGCCGACCGTATGCTGCGGCCGCCGCAGCCGCGTCCGCTCGCCGGCAAGCGTGTGCTGATCACGGCCGGCCCGACCCATGAGGCGATCGATCCGGTCCGCTATATCGCCAACCGTTCGTCCGGCAAGCAGGGCTTTGCCATTGCGGCCGCCGCGCGCGCCGCCGGCGCCGAGGTCGTGCTGGTGACCGGCCCGGTCGATCTCGGCGATCCGCAAGGCATCTCGGTGATGCGCGTGGAGTCCGCGCGCGACATGCTGCACCGGGTCGAGGCGGCGTTGCCGGTCGACGTCGCGATCTTCGCTGCCGCGGTCGCCGACTGGCGGGTCGCCAATGAAGGCAGCCAAAAACTGAAAAAGACCTCGGCCGGCATGCCGCCGCTGCAGCTGGTCGAGAACCCCGACATCCTCGCGACGATTTCGAAGCTGAAGGAGAAGCGGCCGCCGCTGGTGATCGGCTTTGCCGCCGAGACCGAGCACCTGATCGAGAACGCCAAGGCGAAATTCGCTCGGAAGGGCTGCGACTGGATCGTCGCCAACGACGTCTCGCCGGCGACCGGCGTGATGGGCGGCGACCGCAACACCGTTCATTTGCTCTCGCGCGAGGGCAAGGACGTCACCGTCGACTCCTGGCCTGTTATGACCAAGGAGGAAGTCGCGACCGCGCTGGTGTCGCGCATCGCAAGAGCCGTAGGAACCGCATCGTGAGCGCCACCATCAAGGTTGAAGTCCACCAATTGCCGCACGGCGCAGACCTTCTGCTGCCGATCTATCAGACCACTGAGGCCGCCGGGCTCGACCTACTGGCCGCGGTGCCGCGGTCGGCGCCGCTGATTCTGCTGCCGGGACGCTACGAGATGGTTCCGACCGGGCTGACGATTGCGCTGCCGCCGGGCTACGAGGCACAGGTGCGGCCGCGTTCCGGCCTGGCCGCCAAATACGGCGTCACCGTGCTGAACTCGCCCGGCACGATCGACGCCGACTATCGCGGCGAGATCAACGTGCTCCTGATCAATCACGGCCACGAGCCGTTTTCGATCCGGCGTGGCGAGCGCATCGCGCAGATGGTGATCGCGCCGGTCACCCGGGCCGAACTGGTTCCGGTCGACGTGCTGACCTCAACCGAACGCGGCAGCGGCGGCTTCGGATCGACCGGACGCTAACGCGAGCGGAGAAGTGTGCGGGCCTGCCCGCAGGATCACGCTCCCAGAGCGCGCCTCCGCACGAATACGGAGTCAATTCGCGTAAAATCCACACCGCCCGCGTGCATTTTTTCACAGCGGATTCTGCGTTCACGGTCTGGACTCTTACTCGCCGAGTCCCGTTAGGACTATTCTGGTTTGATTCGAGCACGACGGGGGCTCTTCGTCGGGCTATCTGGGTCCTGCTTGGGCATGATCCCCGGACGAACGTTATACGTTTGCGGTGAGGGAACACCGGTCTCCTCTTTTCCGGATCATGCCTGGGGTTTGTGCGTTCTGGGGCAACATATGTCGGGCGTAGTCGCGGCAATGCGTCGAACCCTGCTGTCATGCACCTCACTGGCGCGCGACGGCATGCTTGGGCTCGCCATCACCGCGCTGCTGCCGGCCCGCACGTCGTTTGCCGCCGAGAGCCTGGTGGCCCAGGCGATGTCGGATCATTTCGGCTTCAATCATCAGGAGGTCGCGGTCCTCGCGACGTCGTTTGCGCTGGTTGGCTTCTCCGCCGTCGCCGCGATCCTTTTGATGCGCACCCGCGTGCGCGCGACGAGGAACGAGGAGCAGTTGCAGTCCGAGATTTCGGACCTGCAAGCGCAGTCGGACCGGCTGCGCGCGCTGCTATTCGTCGAGCCGCAGGTCCTGATCTCGTGGGCCGCCGGCGACAACCGGCCGCAGATCTCGGGCGATACCTCGCTGGTAATGTCGCAGGACGGCTCGCCGCAGCGCGTCCTCGCCTTCGGAACCTGGCTGCCGCCCGAGCCGGCGCTGCAGATGGATCACGCGGTCGACGCGCTGCGCGAAAAGGGCGAGGCGTTCCTGCTCAACCTCTCGACATCAGCCGGCCGCGCCATCGAGGCGATGGGCCGCGCGATCGGCGGCCAGGCCATTGTGCGGATCCGCGAGCTCGGCGGCCTGCGCCGCGACCTCGCCGAATCCAACCTGCGCTACAAGACGCTGCAGGAGGAGACCGAGCTGCTGCGCGATTTCGCCGCCGCCGCGCCGTGGCCGATCTGGGCCAAGAGCCTTGAGGGCAATCTGCGCTATGCCAACGCAGCCTATGTCCGCGCCACCGAGGGCAAGAGCGTGTCCGATGCGCTGCAGCGCAATCTCGAGCTGCTCGAAAGCGACCAGCGCACCGAACTGACCCGCGCGCTGAACGACAATGCCAATTATGCCGCACGGCTGCCGATCGTGGTCAGCGGCGAGCGGCGGATCTACGACGTGCAGGCGCTCAAGCTCTCCGGCGGCAGCGCCGGGATCGCGATCGACGCCAGCGAGGCCGCGGCGCTGCGCGCGGCGATCGCGCGCATGGTCGAGGCGCACCGGCGTACCCTCGACCAATTGTCCTCGGGCGTCGCGGTGTTCGATGCCGACCGGCGGCTCACCTTCTACAACGAGTCCTACCGCCGGCTGTGGGGCCTCGACCAGGCTTTCCTCGACAGCAACCCGGACGATTCCAGCGTGCTCGACCGGCTGCGCGCCAACCGCAAGCTGCCGGAGCAGCCGGATTTCCGCGCCTGGAAGGCCAAGCTGCACGAGGCCTACCGCTCGGTCGAATCCGAGACCTACACCTGGTTCCTGCCCGACGGCCGCGCCATCAGCGTCGTCACCACGCCGAACCTCGAGGGCGGCGTCACCTATCTGTTCGACAACGTCACCGAGAGCCTCGACCTCGCGCGCCGCTATGACCGCCTGACGCGGGTGCAGCGCGAAACCCTCGACAATCTCGGCGAAGCGGTCGCGGTGTTCGGCAGCAACGGCCGCGCCGAGCTGTTCAACCCGCCCTTCGCCAAGATGTGGAAGCTGCCGGCCGACGCGCTGCAGGGCGAGCCGCATATCGAAGCGGTGGAAGCGCTGTGCAGGCCGCTGTTCGACGATGCGCTGACCTGGCGGACGCTGCGCGAGCAGATCACCGCGATCGAGAACCGCGCCCAGGTCGCGCTGAAGCTGGAGCGCAAGGACGGCAGCGTGCTGAATTGCATGACCATCCCGCTGCCCGACGGCAAGACGCTGCTCGCCTTCCAGGACATCACCGACACCGAGAATGTCGAGCGCGCGCTGCGCGAGCGCAACGAGGCGCTGGAAACCGCCGACCAGATGAAGGTGGATTTCGTCCACCACGTCTCCTACGAGCTGCGCGCGCCGCTCACCACCATCATCGGCTTCGCGCATTTCCTCAGCGATCCCTCGACCGGGCCGCTGACGCCGAAGCAGGCCGAGTATCTCGACTACGTCACCAAATCGACCAACGCGCTGCTGGCGCTGACCAACAACATCCTCGATCTCGCCACCATCGACGCCGGAGCGATGAAGCTCGAGCTCGGTCCGGTCAATATCGGCCAGACGATCGAGGCCGCCGCCGAAGGCATCCAGGACCGGCTAGCGACCGACCGCATCACGCTGAAGGTCGATATCGCGCCCGACATCGGCGCCTTCGTCGGCGACGAGCGGCGCGTGGTGCAGGTGCTCTACAATCTGCTCGCCAACGCCGTCGGCTTCTCGCCGCATGACGCCACCGTCACGATCAGCGCACACCGCACCGAGCACAGCGTGGTGTTCGCGGTGACCGACGCCGGTCCCGGCATTCCGGCCGAGATGCGCGACAAGGTGTTCAACTGGTTCGAGAGCCATTCGCACGGCTCGCGGCATCGCGGCGCGGGACTTGGCCTGTCGCTGGTGCGCTCCTTCGTCGAACTGCACGGCGGACGGGTGCGGGTCGATTCGACCGTCGGTCGAGGCACGACCGTGACCTGCGACTTCCCGATCGACCAGACCGCCCATCGCAACGCCGCAGAATGACGGCGACCTCGACATTCTCGGTGGCGCTCGCGAACGAAACCGCGACGTCAGAGCTGATGGCCGATCTCGCGCTCCTGATCGGCGCCGGCGACGTCATCACGCTGTCGGGCGACCTTGGCGCCGGCAAGACCGCGGCCGCCCGCGCGCTGATCCGCTACCTCGCCACCGACGACACGCTGGAAGTGCCGAGCCCGACCTTCACGCTGGCGCAGAGCTACGAGCTGCCGTCGTTTCCGCTGGTCCATGCCGACCTCTACCGCATCAACGACGCGAGCGAGCTCGAGGAGATCGGGCTGTCGCCGCTGCCCGACGACATCGTGGCGCTGATCGAGTGGCCGGAACGCGCGCCCAGCGCGATGCCCGCCGATCGCATCGACATTGCATTCACGCACCGGCCGGCGCTCGGATCGGCGGCACGCGCGGCCGAGATCACCGGCCATGGCAAGGGCGCGGCAAAGGTCGCGCGGCTCAACGAGCTGCGCCAGTTCCTCGATCGCGCGGGCTTCCTCAATGCCCGGCGCGAGCGCATGCCGGGCGATGCCTCGACGCGCTCTTACGCGCGGCTGCGCGCCGACGACGGCACCGTGATCCTGATGAACTCGCCGCGCCGCCCCGACGGTCCGGCGATCTACAATGGCCGGCCGTATAGCGCGGCGGTGCATCTCGCCGAGGACGTCAGGCCGTTCGTCGCGATCGGAAACGGCCTGCGCAAGCATGGTTTCTCCGCGCCCGCGATCCGGCATACCGACCTCGAATCCGGCTTCCTCATCACCGAGGATCTCGGCGCCGAAGGCGTGATCGAGGGCGACCCGCCGCAGCCGATCACCGAGCGCTACGAGGCCGCCGTCGACATGCTGGCGGCGCTGCACCGCGAGGTGCTGCCCGACACGCTGCCGCTGGCATCAGACGAGAGCTACGACATCCCGGTGTTCGATATCGACGCCTGGCTGATCGAGATCGGGCTGATGCTGGAATGGTACCTGCCCGACCGCGGGGTGCAGCCGAGCGAGGAGCTCCGCGCCGATTTTCTCGGGATGTGGCGGGGACTGCTGGAGAAGCCCGCCGCAGCGCCGCAGACCTGGGTGATCCGCGACTTCCATTCGCCGAATATCATCTGGCTTGCCGAGCGCACTGGCATCCTCCGGGTCGGAATCATTGACTTCCAAGATGCGCTGCTCGGCCCTGCGGCCTATGACGTGGTGTCGCTGCTGCAGGATGCGCGGATCGACGTGCCCGAACAGCTCGAGCTGTCGCTCTTGACCCGCTACATCAAGGCGCGGCGCGCGACCGACGAAAACTTCGATCCGGCCGCCTTTGCCGAGCTCTATGCGATCATGTCGGCGCAGCGCAACACCCGCCTGCTCGGCACCTTCGCGCGGCTCAACCGCCGCGATGGCAAGCCGCAATATCTGAAGCACCAGCCGCGGATCTGGACCTATCTCGAGCGGTCGCTGGCCCACCCTGCGCTGACCAGCTTCCGCATCTGGTACACGGCCAACGTCCCTCCCCCAGTACCGTAGTTTACGGGTTATTAGCCTCAGGTCCCCTAAGGTTGCCGAGGCCGCACCTCATCCATGGCGGGGCCGGATCGGGAGCGGGACCACACGATGGCGACGGAACGACGCAGGGGCGATCGTGTCACGTTTGAGCGCGGCATCGCCGCGCACATGATGGGCATTGACGGCACCTGGCGGCGCGACTGCACCATGGAAGACGTGTCCGAGACGGGTGCCAAGCTCACCGTCGAGGGCTCGGTCGAGGGCCTGAACCTGAAGGAGTTTTTTCTGCTGCTGTCGTCCACAGGATTGGCCTATCGCCGCTGCGAGCTGGCATGGGTCAATGGCGACCAGATCGGCGTCAACTTCCTCAAACAAGGCGACAAGAAGAAGAAAACTGCCAGACGCGGTGCGCAGGCTGCCGACGTCTAGAGCATGATCCGGAAAAGTGGAGACGGTTTTCCGGCAAGATCATGCTCCTACAAGGGGGCCACCGTTGCCGTCTTACGGCCGTCATGTCCGGTGACTATGGCCTCTGATCGATGTGCTTGCCGAATCGCCGTGATATGATCGGCGCCGAGAGATGATGACCGAGACTATACGGAAGATGCCCGTCACCCCCCACAAGGCCATGGTGCTCGCTGCGGGCCTCGGCGTGCGCATGCGCCCGCTGACCAACACGATGCCGAAGCCGCTGGTCAGTGTCGCCGGCCAGCCACTGCTCGACCATGTGCTCGACAAGCTCGCCGGCGCCGGCGTCAGCGAAGCCGTCGTGAACGTGCATTATCTGCCCGACCAGATCATCGAGCACGTCAAGACCCGCAGCCGCCCGCGCGTGATCATCTCCGATGAGCGCGACCAGGTGCTCGGCACCGGCGGCGCGGTGGTGAAGGCGCTGCCGCTGCTCGGCGATGCGCCGTTCTTCCATCTCAATGCCGACACGATGTGGATCGACGGCGTGCGCTCCAATCTGGCGCGGCTGGCGGAAGCTTTCGATCCGGCGCGGATGGATATCCTGCTGCTGATGGCGCCGACCGCCTCCAGCATCGGCTATAACGGCCGCGGCGACTATTCGATGCTGCCGGATGGCGCGCTGCGCAAGCGGCGCGAGCACCAGGTGGTGCCGTTCGTCTATGCCGGCGCGGCGATCATGTCGCCCGCGCTGTTCGCTGACGCCCCGGCCGGCGAGTTCTCGCTGACCAAGGTGTTCGACCGTGTCAACGAGCAGGAACGGCTGTTCGGCCTGCGCCTCGACGGCGTCTGGATGCATGTCGGGACCCCCGATGCGATCCAGGCCGCTGAAGACGCTTTCCTGGAAAGCGTCGCGTAAACGACGCCGCCGTCAGTCATCGGCATCGATCGCGAGCACCGCAAAACTCGCCAGCCAATGTTCGCCCATATAGTCGCTGGCGATATGCGGCAGGCCGGCGTCGAGATGGCGCCGCGCAACGTCCTGCAGGATCGGACGACGCGCATCGGCCTCCGGCAATGCGCCGGCCAGCGCCCGCCAACACCATGCGCGGCTGAGATTGAGCCCATCGAGATGCGCGAGCTTGCCGTCGGTGCGATCGGTGACCGTGACGGGCCGGAATAAGGTTGCCGGCTCGTGTTGCAGGAGGCGCGGCAGGAAGCGGTCGAACCAGGGCAGGAAGTCGCCGGGCGAGAACAGCCGGCGCATGCATTCGGCTTCGATCAGCGCAGAAGACTGGAAGTCGTCGCCGCTCGGCTCGCCCCAGGCAGGACAATCCTGATCGTCGCCGTACCAGCGCAGCGCCGTCTCGCGTAACAGCGCGCCGAACGCATCGTCGTGCATCGCGGTGGCGTAGTCAGCGGCCATGCGAAGCCCGAACGCGGTGTTGAAATGCGTGCCGACCCGCACCGGATACGTGGAGAGCGGCAGGAAATCGCGAAAGCGCTGTGCGAATATCTCGGCAAGCGGCGCGATCTGCTCGCGCCACCTGATGTCGTCGAGCGATGAGAGCTCCGCCGTGAGCTTCAACAGCCAGCCCCAGCCATAGGGACGCTTGAAGCCGCGCGCGGTCGGAGCCGCGAGATAGGCGCATTCGGCCGCGATCTTCTCGGCAACGAACTGCGCGTCGAACAAAGCGCGGATATCATCCGCGGCTTCGAATGCCGGATATCGCCGCAACAGCCGCGCGAGCATCCAGTAGCTGTGGACGCAGGAATGCCAGTCGTAGCTGCCGAAGAACACCGGATGCAGCTCGCGCGGCGTGCGCGCATCCTGCGGCCCGGCCAGCACATGATCCGGCTTGTTCGGGTATTCGCGCGTGACATGGCCGAGCGCGATGCGGGCGAATCGAACGGCGAGGTGTTCGGTCAGGATCGTTTCGCTCATGGTGAGGCATTCTCCTTTCGCTCGCGCTGGACGAGCATCTCGATCAGGCGCGGCGTCATATAGATCGGAAACTGTGTGGCCGCGAAGAACAACGCCGTCATCGGCGACACCGCCGCGCCCATCGCCGACCAGACCAGTCCGACATTGCGGTTGCCGAGAACGAGGCCGCTGGTCAGCCGCGCGGCCAGATTGCCCGGCGTGAGCAGCGCGCCAAGCGCTTGCAGGGCGAGATTGCAGACGAAGGCAAGGCCGACGCAGGTGAGCGCGGCGAGCGGCTGCGCCTCGATCTGCGCACGTACCCCGGCCATGGTGGCAACCGGAAACAGCAACAGCGAGGCGAGCACGAGCGCGTCGATGACGCGCGCATGCCGTATCAATTGTCCAGCGGACTGATGGCGAAGCAGCAACGCCAGCGCGCCGGCGCCGCCGACCAGCAGCGCCAAGCGTGTGGCGAGCGCCTGCGGATCGAGCGCGAGATCAGCAAAACCTGCGGCAATCAACGGCACCGTGACCGGCGCCAGCGCCATCGACAGCAGCGTCACGGCGAGCGGAACAGTCGCATCGAAGCCGAGCATGCGCGCGACCGCCGCCGTGCCGCTCGACGGCGGGGCGCACACCGACAGCACCAGCGCAACGACCAACTCCGGCCGAAGTCCGGCGCCGCGCGCCGCGAAACCGACCGCAAGCGGACAGGCCAGCATCGCGAGCGCCGGCAACAGCAGCCAGACCAGCGGGCGCCGCAGCGCGCGCCGGAACGCCGCGCCGTCGACCTGGAGAAAGGTGCCGAGCACCAGGACAAAGATCGCCGCCGCCATCAGCGGGCGCGCGGCGGCCGCCAAGCCAGGGAAAGCCAGCCCGGCCAGAACACCGATAATCAGCAGTGTCGGCCCGCGCGGCACGAGCTTCGCCAATGATCGCCCCAAATCCTTCCGCCTCATCGTCATGTCCGCGGCGACCATAGGCTCGAGCAGATCATTGTTGAAATCGATTATTTATATAAGCATTATTACTCCGATGAATTTAGCCGCCGTCGATCTCAACCTGCTGGTCGCCTTCGAGGCGCTAATGGAGGAGCGCCACGTCACCCGCGCGGCCGAGCGCATCGGGCTGGCCCAGCCGTCGATGAGCAGCGCGTTGCGCCGGCTGCGGGCGCTGTTTGCGGACGAACTGTTCCTGCGCGCCGGCGCGGGCATGCAGCCGACCGAAAAGGCGCTGGCGCTGGCCGGACCGATCGGCGAGGCGCTGCGGCAGGTCAGGAGCGCGCTGGCGCCCGATCTGGCCTTCGATCCGGCCACCGCGCGCAGGCGCATCACCATCGCCGCAACCGACTATGGCGATCTCGTCGTGGTGCCGGAACTGACGCGTTTGCTGCGCATGGAAGCACCTAACATCGACCTCGCCGTGCGCCCGCTGACCGACACGACTGCGGCACTGGCGAAGCTGGAGCGCGGCGAACTTGATGCGCTGATCGGCGGCCACCTGCCGGACTCGCCGCGCTGTATCAGGCATCGGCTGTTCGAGGAGCGCTTCGTCTGCATCCGCGATGCGGTCCGCGCGGACCGATCGGAGCGCCTGAGCCTGGACGATTATGCGACCCTACCGCACGCGCTGTTCTCAGCGGCGGGCGGCGACGGCCTGCCGAGCGTGATCGACGCGCTGCTGGCGCGCCGCGGTTTGAAGCGGCGGGTGGCGGTGACGCTTGCGCATGTGGTGGCCGTTCCCTTCGCCGTGGCGGGCACCGATCTCATCGCCACGATGGCCGAGCGCGTCGCCCGGCGCTTCACGCATCTCGCCGATGTTGCCGTGGTCACGCCGCCGATCGACATCCCGGCCTTCGCAATCGACCTGATCCATACGACCCGCGCCGCCCAGGATCCGGCGCTGCGCTGGTTCCTGGATGCCGTCGATCGCAGCAGCAGCCGGCTGCGGTATTGAGCGGTGACGGCTGATCCACAGGGGTGGCTAACGATGGCCGCGGCTCCCTATATTGGCGCCTGACCCGAATCAGGCAGCCCATGCGCGTTTTCAGCGTTCCCGTCTCTGCGCCGTTCCTGCGCACCGTCATCTCGGCGCTGGTCGAGGGACGGTTGGTCGCGGGATTCGACGCGCGCAATGACCCGGCAAGGCTTGCCAACGCCACGCTCTATCTGCCGACCCGCCGCGCCGGACGGTTGGCGCGCGAAATCTTCCTCGATGTACTCGATTCCGACGCCGCGGTATTGCCGCGCATCGTCGCGCTCGGCGAGATTGATGAGGACGAGCTCGCCTTCGCCGATCAAGGCGACGACGTCGGCGGCGCCGCGCCGCTGGAGATCCCGCCAAGGCTCGGCGAGCTCGAGCGCCGGCTGACATTGGCGCATCTGGTCGCGGCCTGGGCGAAGACGCCGGTGTCGGCGCCGCTGGTGGTCGGCGGTCCTGCCTCGACGCTGCAGCTCGCCGGCGACCTGGCGCGGCTGATGGACGACATGGTGACGCGCGGCGTCGACTGGCGCGAGCTCGACCGCCTGGTGCCGGACCAGCTCGACGAATACTGGCAGCACTCGCTCGACTTCCTGCGCATCGCGCGCGACGCCTGGCCGAACTACCTCAAGGAGATCGCACGGATCGAGCCGGCGGCGCGCCGCGATCTGCTGATCGAGGCAGAGGCTGCTCGGCTCACCGCGCATCACGCCGGCCCGGTGATCGCGGCCGGTTCGACCGGCTCGATGCCGGCGACGGCAAAATTCCTCCACGCGGTGGCCAAGCTTCCGAACGGTGCGGTGGTGCTGCCCGGGCTCGACACCGATCTCGACGAGGAGTCCTGGGACACGATCGGCGGCGAGCGCAACGACGAAGGCCGGTTCACGACGCCGCCCTCGTCGAACCACCCGCAATTCGCGATGCACGCGCTGCTCGACCGCTTCGGCATCAAGCGCCGCGATGTCGAGAGCCTTGCTCAGCCTACGCCGCTCGGACGCGAGGTGCTGGTGTCAGAGACGATGCGCCCGTCGACGGCGACCGCGCAGTGGCACGACCGGCTGGAGCGGCCCGAGATCATCGCGCGGATTTCCGCCGGGATGACCAACCTCACCGTGGTCGAGGCGCCCAATCCGGAGATGGAAGCGCTGGCGATCGCGGTCGCGATGCGCGAGGCGCGGCATCTCGGCAAATCGGCCGCCCTGGTGACGCCGGATCGCGCGCTGGCACGGCGCGTGATGGCCTCGCTGACGCGCTGGAAGCTCGAATTCGACGATTCCGGCGGCGATGCGCTGATGGAAACGCCGGCCGGCGTGTTCGCCCGCCTCACCGCCGAGGCCGCGGCCAAGGGGCTGGAGCCGCCGACATTGCTCGCGCTGCTCAAGCATCCGCTGTTCCGGCTCGGCGGCGCTCATGGCGCGCTGAAACGCGCGATCGAGGTGCTGGAGATCGCGCTGTTGCGCGGCACGCGGCCGCAAGCCGGGACCAGTGGACTGGCGCGCGACTTCGCGCGCTTCCGCGCCGAGCTCGTCAAGCTGCACGGCGGCGAGACCTCGTCGCTGCACAAGATGGAGCCCCGCGCGCGGTTGCGGGACCGCGACCTCGATCAGGCACAGGCCCTGATCGAGAAACTTCAGGTGGCACTGGCGCTGCTCGAAGGTATGGCCTCATCAAGGCCCTACGATTTCGCCGAGCTGGCAGCGCGCCACCGCGAGGCGCTGATCGCGCTGTCGGCCGACCAGAACGGCGTTGCCGTCGTATTCGAGGAGCGCGCCGGTGCGTCGCTGGCGTCCGCCTTCGACGAGCTGCTCGCCAAGCAGCAGCCGAGCGGGCTGATGACGCCGCTCGCCGATTATCCCGAGGTGTTCCAGACCGCGTTTGCCGACCGCATGGTGCGGCGGCCGGAATCGGCGCGCGCGCAGCTCAATATCTACGGCCAGCTCGAGGCGCGCCTCACCGAGTCGGATCGCGTCATCCTCGGTGGTCTGGTCGAGGGCGTCTGGCCGCCGGCGCCGCGGATCGACCCCTGGCTGAGCCGGCCGATGCGGCATGAGCTCGGGCTCGATCTCCCCGAGCGGCGCATCGGCCTCTCCGCACACGACTTTGCGCAGCTGCTCGGCCATGACGAGGTGATCCTCACCCACGCCGCCAAGGTCGGCGGCGCGCCGGCGGTTGCTTCGCGCTTCCTGCATCGGCTGGAAGCTGTTGCAGGCGAAGCGCGCTGGAAGGCAGCAACCTCGGCCGGCGAAACCTACGTGCAATATGCCGCCGAGCTCGACCGGCCCGACAAGGTCGAGCCGATCCCGCAGCCGGAACCGCGGCCGCCGCGCGAGGCGCGGCCGCTGAAAATGTCGGTTACCGCGATCGAGGACTGGCTGCGCGATCCCTACACGATCTACGCGCGCTATATCCTACGGCTCGATCCCCTCGATCCCGTCGACATGCCGCTGTCGGCGGCCGATCGCGGCTCGGCGATCCACGAGGCGCTCGGCGAGTTTACGCAGGTCTATGCCGACGCGCTGCCCGCCGACACCATGCGCACCCTGCGCGAGATCGGGGCTAAATATTTTGCGCCGCTGATGGAGCGGCCCGAGGCACGCGCGCTGTGGTGGCCGCGCTTCCAGCGCATCGCGGCCTGGTTTGCCGAATGGGAGCAGGCCCGGCGCGGTGGTATCGACGCAATCAAGGCAGAGATCCGCGGCGAGATCGGCATTCCCCTCGACGACGCGAGGACGTTCGTGCTCTCCGCGCGCGCCGACCGCATCGAGCGGCGCGACGACGGCAGCTTTGCGATCCTCGACTACAAGACCGGCCAGCCGCCGACCGGCAAGCAGGTGCGCATGGGCCTGTCGCCGCAGCTGACGCTGGAGGCCGCGATCCTGCGCGAGGGCGGCTTTGCCGAGATTCCGGCCGGCTCCTCGGTCGGCGACCTCGTTTATGTCAGGCTCAGCGGCAACAACCCGCCGGGCGAGCAGCGTTCGCTGGAGCTGAAGATCAAGACCAACGACACACCGCAACCGCCCGATGAAGCCGCCGACAGCGCGCGGCGCAAGCTGGAAGCCTTGATCCGTGCGTTCGACGACGAGCAGCAGGCCTACACCTCGTTGAATCTCTCGATGTGGGCGAACCGCTACGGCGCCTATGACGACCTCGCGCGCATCAAGGAATGGTCCGCGGCCGGCGGACTGGGGATCGAGGAATGGTGAAGGCGCCCCGCCCCATTCCATCAGCGGTGCGCGATGCGCAGGCGCGCGCCTCCGATCCGAAGGCGTCGACCTTCGTGTCGGCCAATGCCGGCTCGGGCAAGACGCATGTGCTGGTCCAGCGCGTGATCCGCCTGTTGCTGTCAGGCGTGCCGCCGGAAAAGATCCTCTGCATCACCTTCACCAAGGCCGCCGCGGCCAACATGGCCGAGCGCGTGTTCACGACGCTCGGGCATTGGGTGACGCTCGACGACACCGCGCTCGATGCCGCGATCCGCGAGGCCGGCATCGCGCATCCATCCGCCACGCTGCGGCGCGAGGCAAGAAAGCTGTTTGCCTGCGCGCTGGAGACGCCCGGCGGATTGAAGGTGCAGACCATCCACGCGCTGTGCACCCGCCTGCTGCAGCAGTTTCCGTTCGAGGCCAACGTGCCGGCGCGCTTTGCCGTGCTCGACGACCGCGACCAGAACGAGATGATGGAACGCGCCAATCTGGCGGTGTTCCTGGAGGCCTCGCGCAATCCCGACAGCGCGATCGGCCGCGCACTGATGACGGCGATGGCGAGCGCGGCCGACGTCACCTTCAAGGACGTGGTCCGCGAGGCCTGCCTCAGCCGCGATCATTTCATGGCCTGGACCGATGCCGCCGGCAGCGCTGCGGCCGCCGCCGCGCAGATGTCGGCGGCGCTCGGCGTCTCCTCCGACGATCGCATCGAGGATGTCGAGCGCGAGATCGTCGACGGACCGAACCTGCCGCGGTCGGGCTGGCGGGAGATGGCGACGCTTCTCGACACCAGCAGCAAGGCGGATCAGAAGCAGGCAGAGCGGCTGCGGAGCGCGCTGAATTTCACCGGTGCAGCCCAGGTCGACGAATATCTCGGCGTCTTCCTGACCGATGACCGCGCGCCGCGCGCGTCTGTCATCACAAATAACTTCATCAAGAAGAATGCTGTCGCGGGCCACCGGTTCGAGGCGGAGGTCGACCGTCTCGGTCCGCTGATCGAGCGCCGCCGCGCCGTGGTCGCGCGCGACCGCACCGAGGCGCTGATCCACATCGCGACCTCAGCCGCCGCGCATTACCGGCGCGAGAAGTTGGAACGCGGCCTGCTCGACTATGACGATCTGATCGACAAGACGCTGGCGATGCTCGACCGCGTCTCCTCGGGCTGGGTGCATTACAAGCTCGACCGCGGCGTCGATCACGTGCTGATCGACGAGGCGCAGGACACCAGCCCGCGGCAATGGGACATCGTCGCGCACATCATCTCGGAATTCACCTCCGGCGCCGGCGCGCGCGACGGCCTCGTGCGCACCGTGTTCGCGGTCGGCGACGAGAAGCAGTCGATCTTCTCGTTCCAGGGCGCTGCGCCGCGCGAATTCGACCTGCGGTGGCGCGAGCTGAAGCGGCGGTTCGAGGAGGCCGGGCTGAAATTCGATCCGGTGTCGTTCACCTATTCGTTCCGCTCCGGACCGGTGATCCTGCATTCGGTCGACCATGTGTTTCGCGAGCAGGAGATCTTCCGCAGCATTCATGCGGTCGAGAACGGCTATCCGATCCACAATGCGATGGCCGACGCCGGTCCCAGCCTGATCGAGCTCTGGGATCTCGCTGTTGCCGATGACCGCCAGGACATCGAGGGTTGGCGTGCGCCGTTCGACGGCGTCTCGGTGACCAGCCCCGAGGTGAAGCTTGCGCGGCGCATCCAGGCCGAGATCAAGCGCCTGGTCACGAGCGGCACCATGACCGGCAGCGTCGGTGCGCGGCGGCCGTTGCGTTACGGCGATATGCTGATCCTGGTGCGGCGGCGTGGCAACGCTTTCGACGCGGTGATCCAGGCGCTGAAGCACGCCAACATCCCGGTCGCGGGCGCCGACCGGCTGAAGCTGACCGAGCACATCGCGATCATCGACCTGATGAACCTCGCCGACGCGCTGCTGCTGCCGCAGGACGATCTCGCGCTCGCGGTGGCGCTGAAGAGCCCGCTGTTCGGCGTCGATGACGACGACCTGTTCAAGCTGGCGTACCAGCGCCGCGGCTCGCTGCGCGAGGCGCTGGCCGCGCAAGCCCCGGCCGACGAGCGATTGTCGTCCGCACTGCGCCGCCTCGAACAATGCGAACGCCGCTTCACTCAGGAGACACCATTCGCGTTCTACGCTTGGCTGCTCGGCGGCGATGGCGGGCGGGCGCGCATCCTGCGCCGGCTCGGCCACGAGGCCAATGACGCGCTCGACGAATTCCTCGAGCTCGCGCTGAGCTATGAGCGCAAGGCGCCGGCCTCGCTGCAGGGCTTTGTCGCCTGGCTGCGCGCCGCCGACACCGAGGTGAAGCGCGACATGGAGATTTCGCGCGACGAGGTCCGCGTCATGACCGTGCACGGCGCCAAAGGCCTCGAAGCGTCGGTCGTGTTCCTGGTCGACACCACGACCTCGCCGTCGGACACGCAGCGGCTGCGGCTGATCCATCTGCCGCAGGGCAACGCCGCGCCGAACGCACCCGGCGTCGTGGTGTGGGCCGGCAAGAAGGCCGAGGATCCGCCCGGCGTCGCCGATGCGCGCAGGGCGATGCTCGGCGACACCGAGGACGAATATCGCCGCCTGCTCTATGTCGCGATGACGCGTGCGGCCGACCGGCTGATCGTCGGCGGCTGCATGCCGGGCAACATGAACACGGTGCGGAAATCCTCCTGGTACGATCTGATCACCAAGGGGCTCGCCAATGCCGGGCTCAAGCTCGAGGAGATCGAGACGCAGGCCGGCAAGGTGACGCGCTATTCGCGGCCCGACGACGTCGCCGATCTCACGGGTGCTGCTGCGGCAACGGCCGCGGCGCCGGTCGCGCTGCCGTCCTGGCTGCGGACTGCGGCCGCACCCGAAGCTTCCGCCGCGGGCGTGCTGCGCCCGTCCGATCCGGCTGATGACGACAGCCATCCGATACGAACCGGCGAATCGGTGCTGTTGCGCGCCCGCGCCCTGCAGCGCGGGACGCTGGTGCATCGCCTGCTGCAGTCGCTGCCCGACGTTGCCAGCGAGCGGCGGCGCACGGCCGCGCTCGGCTATCTCGCGCGCAATGCCGATGGCTGGAGCGAGGCGGAGCAAGCCGCACTTGCCGAGCAGGTGCTCGGCCTGATCGCCGATCCGCGCTTTGCCGCCGTGTTCGCGCCCGGCAGCCGCGCGGAGGTCTCGATCGTCGGGCGGCTGGAGCGGCCCGGCCAGCCGAAGGCGCTGGTCTCGGGTCAGATCGACCGGCTGGTGGTGACGCCAAATGACGTCCTGATCGTCGATTTCAAGACCAACCACGCCCCGCCCAAAACCGCCGCCGAGGCCCCGCGGGGCTATATCCGGCAGCTCGCGCTCTACCGCGCAGTCCTCGCCAGGCTTTATCCCCAGCTACCCATAAGGGCGGCGCTGCTTTGGACCGAAACACCTGAAATCATGGAGATTTCCGCCCCCGCGCTGGACGCCGGGCTGGCATAAGATCATGTCGGCGTGAGCGAGCTTGACCCGGCAAGGGGGCGTTCATAGGTTTGCCCCATGCTCCCGGGCGCGATTCTCAACCGCCCTTTTGTCTCAACCGAACGAGGTATTCCGATGGCCGTTGGCAAGGTTTCTGACGCCGATTTCGAAGCCGAAGTGCTCAAGGCGACCGGGCCGGTGGTCGTCGACTTCTGGGCCGAGTGGTGCGGCCCCTGCCGCATGATCGCGCCCGCTCTCGATGAGATCTCCGGCGCGATGGGCGACAAGGTCAAGATCGTGAAGCTCAACGTCGACGAGAGCCCGAAGACCGCGTCGAAGTACGGCGTGATGTCGATCCCGACCCTGATGATCTTCAAGGGCGGCGAGATGGCGTCCCGTCAGGTCGGCGCCGCTCCGAAGGCCAAGCTGCAGCAGTGGATCACCGCTGCGGTCTGATCCGTTTCGAATTAGCTGATTTGCGAAACGGCCGGCGTCATGCTGGCCGTTTTGTTTTGTGCGAGACCAAATCTCAATCCGTCATGGCCGGGCATAGCCGTCCAAAGGACGGCGTCGCTTCCGCTCGCCTACGCCCGGCCATCCATCCGCTTCGGAAAGTGCTCTTGCGAAGAACGATGGACACGCGGGTCAAGCCCGCGTGTGACGAATGTTCCACGTGGACAAGCGGACTACCTGATCCATCCCGTCGCCAGCGCCGAGGCGAGCTCGGCTTGGCCGTGCTGCCGCGCCAGCGCTGCCATCGCCGCGTGATCGTACGGGATATGTCGGAAGGTCACGTCCCAGTCGCCATCAACCCGTTCAAGGATCGCGTAGCGCGCATCGGGCGAACCGGCTTCGACGACATGCGGATGCGGCTTGCCGGCGCGATAGCCGGGCGAGCCGACGCTGCCGGGATTGACGATCAGCCGGCTGTCGCTCAGCCGTACGGCGCGGGCGATATGGGTGTGTGCGCAGAGGATCAGCGATTGCCTCACGCCGGCGGCCCTCGCCTCGATCGTCTCAAGCGTGGACATCAAGACCTCGCCACCCGGCAGCACCGTGTCGAGCCAGTAGGTCTCGTCATCTTGAGGCGTTGCGTGACAGAGGAAAACCTCGTCGCGATAGATCGCACTCGCCGGCAGCGTGCGCAGCCAGTCGAGATGCCGCGGCTCAAGCTGGGTGTAGGTCAGTCGCTCCCATGAGCCCATTTTCTCGTGCGGACGGTCGATCAGATAGCGATCATGATTGCCGAGCAGATGGACGGCATCGAGCGCCATCAGCATATCGATCGTCGGCCGGGCGTCGAGCGGCCCGCTCACCATGTCGCCGAGATCGACGATGTCTGAAATTCCCTGGGCGCGAATGTCCGACAGCACGGCTTCAAGCGCGAGATGGTTGCCGTGGACGTCGGCGATCGCAGCAAAACGCATGGTGTCAGTCGTCCCCCTTGCGTGCCCCGGACGCGGCGCAGCACGCAGTGGTGCGCTGCTGAGCCGGGGCCCATTGTGTCGAGATGGGTCCCGGCTCTGCGGAGCATCGCTGCGCGCTGCACCGCGTCCGGGCCTCGAGATTGATTAAGCAGGAGGCGTGCCGTTGGCGGCAAGCACCGGGCCGGCGAGGTACAGCGAGCCGGTGATCAGGATGCGCGGCGGCACCTCGTAGGCCAGCGTGGCGAGCCGTTGCAGCGCGGCGTCGACGCCACCAGCGATCTCGACACGCATGCCGAGCGCACGCGCGGCGTCCGCCAGCTTGTCAGGCGCCATGCCGTTGTCGCGGCCGGGCACCGGGACCGCGATGATGTGGCGCGTCAGTCCGGCGAAATTGGCGAGGAAGGCATTGGCATCCTTGTTGCCCATCATGCCCGCGATCACGACCAGCGGCCGCGACACCCGCTCCTCGAGATCGCCGAGCGCTGCGGCCACAACGCGGCCCCCCTCGGCATTGTGGCCGCCATCGAGCCAGACCTCGGAGCCCTGCGGCCCCTGGCAGACAAGCGTGCCGGAGGCCAGCCGCTGCATCCGCGCCGGCCATTCCGCATTGACGATGCCGGCCTCATAGGCGGCGATGTTGAGCTTGAACGTGTCGATCGCCCGCAATGTCGCGATCGCAAGGCCGGCATTGTCGAACTGGTGCCGTCCGAACAGTTTTGGCGCGGCGAGATCCATCAAGCCGCGCTCGTCCTGATAGACCAGCCGGCCGCGCTCGACGCCGACATGCCATTGCTGGCCGGCGGCATGCAGCGGCGCGCGCATGCGGTTCGCTTCCGCCTCGATCACCGCCATCGCTTCCGGCGCCTGCTCGGCAGAGATCACCGGCACCTTGCGCTTGATGATCGCGGCCTTCTCGCCGGCAATCGCCGTCAGATTGTCGCCGAGGAATTCCATGTGATCCATGCTGACCGGCGCGATCACCGAGGCGAGCGGCGTCTCGACCACATTGGTCGAATCCAGCCGGCCGCCGAGGCCGACCTCGAGCAACGCGACGTCGGCCGGATGCTTGGCGAACAGGCAGAACGCCACCGCGGTTTCCATCTCGAAGATGGTGACGGGATTGCCGGCATTGATGCGCTCGCAATCCTCGAACGTCGCGCGCAGCTCATCGTCGCCGACAAGCTTGCCGCCGCCGACGGCACCGAGCCGGTAGCACTCGTTGAGCCGCACCAAATAGGGCGAGGTGAAGACGTGCACGCGCAGGCCTGATGCTTCCAGGATCGCGCGCAGATAGGCGATGGTCGAGCCCTTGCCGTTGGTGCCGGCGACATGGATTACCGGCGGCAGCTTGCGCTCGGGATGATCGAGCCGCTCCATCAGGCCGCGCATGCGATCGAGGCTGAGATCGATGCGCTTCGGATGCAGCGCCGATACCCGCGCGATCAACGCCTCGAACGAGGGTTGCGATGGGGCGGCGCTTGCGGTCACGCGTGCGGCGCGGCCGGCACCGTCTCCGGCGCCGTGACGATCTGGGCCGGCTCGGTGACGGCGACGGTGGGCTTGGAGGCGGTTTCAAGCGCCGGCGACTTGGTCAGCAGGCGGCACAGCCGCGCCAGCGTGCCCTTCATCTCGTGGCGGTGCACGACCATGTCGACCATGCCGTGCTCGCGCAGATATTCGGCGCGCTGAAAGCCTTCCGGCAGCTTCTCGCGGATGGTCTGCTCGATCACGCGCGCGCCGGCAAAGCCGATCAGCGCACCGGGCTCGGCAATCTGGATGTCGCCGAGCATCGCATAGGATGCGGTGACGCCGCCGGTGGTCGGATTGGTCAGCACGACGATGTAGGGCTGCTTCGCCTCGCGCAGCATCTGCACGCCGACCGTGGTGCGCGGCATCTGCATCAGCGACAGGATGCCTTCCTGCATCCGCGCGCCGCCGGAGGCGGCGAACACGATGAAGGGCGACTTCTTCTCGACCGCGAGTTCGAGCCCGCGCACCATCGCCTCACCGGCGGCCATGCCGAGCGAGCCGCCCATGAAATCGAAATCCTGCACCGCGACCACGACGCCGGCGCCTTCGAGCTTGCCGTAGCCGACCTTGATCGCGTCGTTCAGCCCGGTCTTGGTGCGGGCGTCCTTGATGCGGTCGACATACTTTCGCTCATCGCGGAATTTCAGCGGGTCCGCCGTCACCTCGGGCAGCGCGACGTCGAACCAGGTCTCGTTGTCGAAGACCGACTTCAGCCGCGCCACCGCGCCCATGCGCATGTGGTAGTTGGAGCCGGGGATCACGAACTGGTTGGCCTCGACGTCCTTGTAGAACACGAGCTGCCCGGAATCCGGACACTTGATCCAGAGGTTCTCAGGCGTCTCGCGGCGCAGGATGTTGCGGATCTTTGGCCGGACGACGTTGGTGAGCCAATTCATGGTTCGCTCCGAAATGCGGGTCGGTCCCGCACCAGCTGGATATATGGCGGGCCGGGCGAACCCGGCAAGCCGCCGTCGGCGGCCTTGTTGCCGCAAAATGTGGCTTATTCAGCGGCCTGTTTGGCGCCCCGGACCCCCTGCGCCAGCGCCGACACTAAATCGGCCACCGCGGGCACGGTCTTCGGCGTCGCGCGGCCCTCGGCATCGAGGCTACCCCGCACCACGTCGACGATCGCGGTGCCGACCACGGCGCCGTTGGCGTTCTCCGCGATGGCGCGTGCCGTTTCCGGGGTGCGGATGCCGAAGCCGACGCAGACCGGCAGCCTGGTGTGGCGCTTGATGCGGGCGACGGCTTCCGAAACCGCGTTCGAATCGGCAGTCGCAGCGCCGGTGATGCCGGTGATCGAGACGTAGTAGACAAAGCCCGAGGTGTTGGCGAGCACCGCCGGCAGGCGCTTGTCGTCGGTGGTCGGCGTCGCCAGCCGGATGAAGTTCAGCCCGGCCTTCATCGCGGGGATGCAGAGCTCGGTGTCTTCCTCCGGCGGCAGATCGACGATGATCAATCCGTCGACGCCGGCTTCCTTGGCATCGGCCAGGAAGCTGTCGACGCCGTAGATGTAGATCGGATTGTAGTAGCCCATCAGCACGATCGGCGTGGCATTGTCGTCCTTGCGGAAGTCGCGGACCATCGCCAGCGTCTTGCGCAGCGTCATGCCACCCTTGAGCGCGCGCAGGCCGGCGGCCTGGATCGACGGGCCGTCGGCCATCGGATCGGTGAAAGGCATGCCGATTTCGATGACGTCAGCGCCGGCCTTCGGCAGCGCCTTGAGGATGGCGAGCGAGGTTTTCGCGTCGGGATCGCCGGCCATCACGAAAGTGACGAAGGCGGAGCGGCCCTGCTGCTTCAGCGCGGCGAAACGTGCGTCGATACGGGTGGTCACTTCTTCCTGCCCTTCAAGATGTCGCCGACCTGCGGCACGTCCTTGTCGCCACGGCCCGAGAGGTTGACCACCATCAGGTGATCCTTCGGCCGCTGCGGCGCGAGTTCGGACAGTTTCGCGATGGCGTGCGCGGATTCCAGCGCGGGGATGATGCCCTCCAGCCGCGACAGCAGCTGGAATGCGGCCAGCGCCTCCTCGTCGGTCGCCGAGAGATATTTCACGCGGCCGGTCTCGTGCAGCCAGGCGTGCTCGGGGCCAATGCCGGGATAATCGAGGCCCGCCGAGATCGAATGCGCTTCCTCGATCTGGCCGTCGGCGTCCATCAGGAGATAGGTGCGGTTGCCGTGCAGCACGCCGGGACGGCCGCCGGCGAGCGAAGCCGCATGCAGCTGCGTCAGTCCATGACCGGCCGCCTCGACGCCAAAAATCTCGACCGAGGGATCGTCCAGGAACGGATGAAACAGGCCCATCGCATTGGAGCCGCCGCCGATGCAGGCGACCAGCGAGTCCGGCAGGCGGCCCTCGGCCTCCTGCATCTGCTTGCGCGTCTCGTGGCCGATGATCGACTGGAAGTCGCGCACCATCATCGGATAGGGGTGTGGACCCGCCACCGTGCCGATGCAATAGAAGGTGTTGTGCACGTTGGTGACCCAGTCGCGCAGCGCGTCGTTCATCGCATCCTTCAGCGTGCGCGCGCCCGACTGCACCGGGATCACCGTGGCTCCCAGCATTTCCATGCGGATCACGTTCGGCTGCTGCCGCTCGACGTCGACCGCGCCCATATAGACCACGCATTCGAGCCCGAAGCGCGCGCACAGCGTCGCCGTCGCCACGCCGTGCTGGCCGGCGCCGGTCTCGGCAATGATGCGCTTCTTGCCCATGCGGCGCGCGACCATGATCTGGCCGAGCACGTTGTTGACCTTGTGCGAACCGGTGTGGTTGAGCTCCTCGCGCTTCAGATAAATCTTCGCGCCGCCGAGATGCTCGGTGAGCCGTTCGGCGAAATACAGCGGCGACGGCCGGCCGACATAGTCCTTCAGATAGACGTTCATCTCGGCCTGGAACGCCGGATCGGCCTTGGCGTCGGCATAGGCCTTTTCGAGATCGAGGATCAGCGGCATCAGCGTTTCCGCGACGAAGCGTCCGCCGAAAATGCCGAAATGCCCGCGCTCGTCGGGACCGCTGCGGAAGGAATTGGGCAGGTTAGGATTCATCGAACCATCAGTTCTTCTGGCCGCGTCGCGGCTGTTTCCACTCCCTCGCCCCGCTCTTGCGGGGAGAGGGTTGGGGTGAGGGGTTTCTCCACTTGCTCGATCATCGTTGCGGCGCCCCTCACCCGCCCGCGCGTTGCGCGGTCGACCTCTCCCCGTGAACGGGGAGAGGTGAGGACGGTTGGGTTGCGCGTGCGGCGCGGATGAAGGCGCGGATCAACTCAGGATCCTTGACGCCGGGCGCGCGCTCGACGCCCGACGAGACGTCGACCCCGCCGGCGCGGGTGACGCGGACAGCTTCAGTGACGTTCTCGGCATTGAGCCCGCCGGAGACCATGTAGGGCAGCGCGAGATCGAGATTTTCAAGCACGTGCCAGTCGAAGGGCGCGCCGAGGCCGCCCGGCCGCGTGGCATCCTTCGGCGCGCGGGCGTCGAACAGAATGCGGTCGGCGACGCTGGCATAGCCCGGCAGCGGGGCGAGGTCGGCTGCGGTCTCGACCGGCAGCGCCTTCATCAGCGGCAGACCGAATTTCTGCTTGAGATCACGCAGCCGCGCCGTGGTCTCCTTGCCGTGCAGCTGCAGGATATCTGGCCGCAGCGTCTCGATGATGTTCTCGATGGTGGCGTCGTCGGCATCGACAGTCAGCGCGACCTTGACGGCGCGGCCCTTGGCCTGCTTGCCGAGCTCGCGCGCGGTCTCGAGGCTGATATGGCGCGGCGACGGAGGGAAGAACACGAACCCGACCATGTCGGCGCCGCCCTCAAGCGCGACGTCGAGCGTCTCGCGCGTGGACAGGCCGCAGATTTTGACGAGCAGGGGCATGGTCTCGAAACGGGTCTTCAAAACGGGTTTTCGGGCGGCCGGAACCGGGGTGCACCCCAGTCCGACGGGGCGGGTTCTACAACGTCGCGCCCTGCTTGTCTCGCCCATTGGGCCCGTAAAACCCTGATAGGGCCGGCGCCGGGCGGCGCTGCGCGTCGTCCCGGGAGGCGGCGGCCCTGAGGTCGGCGAGCTCCGAGCGGACGTGGCGGGCGGCGGCCTCGTGCTGCCGGGCCGCGCGGCGCCAGCGCCCCTGCCTGAACCAGGTCGCGATGCCGCCCGCGAGCACGCCGAGGATCGCGGAGACGATGATCACGACGAACAGCGGCAGTGTGACCGCAACCACAGGCGTCACAGAGTTGAAGGGATCGAACGACACCGTCACCCAGTGACGGTTGGCGACCGCAAAGATGATGAAGATCAGTCCGAGCGGAATGACGACCACTGCCGTGAAGAACTTTCGCATGACCATCTCTCGCAGCGATGGAGACAGTGCGGGCAGATCGCCCGCAACACGGCAACGCGTGACGCCGCGCGTTAGGCGTCGGCCTTGTTAGGCGTCAGCTTTGGGCGCGTCGACCTTGGAGGCTTCCGCGTCGGCGTCGCGATTGAGGCGCTCGCGCATTTCCTTGCCGGTCTTGAAGAACGGCACGCTCTTCTGATCGACCGGCACATGCTCGCCGGTTCGCGGATTGCGGCCGGCGCGCGCCGGCCGATGCTTCACCGAGAATGCGCCAAAACCGCGCAGCTCGACGCGGTCGCCACGCGCCAGCGCCGCGACGATTTCATCGAGAATCGCATTCACAATGTTCTCGACATCCCGCTGATAGAGGTGCGGGTTGTGCTCGGCGATACGCTGAACAAGTTCGGATTTGATCATCGAAAATGGGATCCGGGCTCTTGCGGAGACCCATTTCCGTGAAAATGCCGTGCACTGTCAAGACGCTAAATCGATTTAGAGCGTCGTGAAATCACGTGACAAATAGCCCAATTGGGGCATGCGGCGATTCCCGCAGAGCGGGAATACCCTGATGAGTACGCGTTTGACAGCTGGCTAGTCGGTTCCCATCGGGCTCCACAGTGCCAGCATGCCATCGAGCCCGAATCGATCGACCGCCTGGGCCACGCCGCCCTGCTCGATCCGCCGCGCGAAGCCGCCGAGGCCGAACGCATCGAGTGTCACGGACGCCGCCGTGCGCAGGAAGGTCAGGTCGCTGAATCGCGGATTAAGCTTGTAATTGCGCACCGGCAGGTCGCTTTTGACCTTCTTCTCCGCAACCAGCCAGGCGATCGCGGTCTTCTCGTCCCCGAGCTGATCGATCAGCTTGAGATCGACCGCCTGCCGGCCGGTGAAGACGCGACCGTCAGCGACCTTCTCCAGCAGGGCGTCATCCATGCCGCGCCGTTCCTTCACCAATCCACGGAACCATGCATAGGAGTCCTTGACCAGGCCGTCGATCGCGGCTCGGGCCTCCGGGCTGGTCGGCTCGAAGCCGTTGGGCGCCGCCTTCAGCGGCGAGGATTTGATCTCCTCCATCTTCACGCCGACGGTCTTGAGCAATTCGGACACGTTCGGAAACTGGAAGAGCACGCCGATCGAGCCGACCAGCGAGGTCTGCTGGGCGACGATATGATCGGCGGCGATCGCCGTGATGTAGCCGCCCGAGGCCGCCAATCCCTCGACCACGACGACGAGCGGCTTCTTCGCCTTCAACTGCGTGAGCGAGTCGTAAAGCTGCTCGGAGCCCGCGGTGGTACCGCCAGGCGAATTGATATGCACGACAACAGCCGCATAGCTCGACTTGCCGAGCCGCTCCAGCGCCTCGACGCGCTCCTGGTCGCTGCGGATCAGTCCGTCGATACTGACGCGTGCGATCGCGTTCGAGGTCGCAAAGGTGCCGCGCCCGCCGGCGGCGATCACGCCAACGCCTACGATGGCCGCGATCGCAATGACCGCAGCAGCGACGCGCCAGAACGTCAGCTTGCGCCTGATCCGGCGGCGGTCGACGATCACGTCTGAATCCAGCGACATCCGATCTCTCCAGAAATGCAGCGCGCAATCCGCGCCTTTTGCAGTCGCAGCGTCACTATCAGCTTAGCCAAATACATCAATTGCGACGCAATATGAAGAAAACAAGGCCCCAACCTCCCCTTGAAAAGGGAGGTCGCTTTGCTCGCGAGAGCAAAGCGGGTGGGGATCTGCTCCCTCCACATACAGTGTCGGTCGCGGCTGACCCCCATCCCGACCTTCCCCCTTTCAGGGGAAGGAGAAGACAATTTCGCTCCACTCCATCCGGGCTACGGGACCAACAAAAAAGGCCCCGGCTTTCGCCGGGGCCCCAATCGTCCATCTGATCGAACGAGCCTTACTTGTCGGTGCCGCGGTTCTTCAGCGCGGTGCCGAGGATGTCGCCGAGCGTCGCCCCCGAATCGGAGGAGCCGTACTGCGCGATGGCTTCCTTCTCCTCGGCGACTTCGAGCGCCTTGATCGAGACCTGCACCTTGCGGGCCTTCTTGTCGAACTGGATGACGCGGGCATCGACCTTCTCGCCGACGGCGAAGCGTTCGGCGCGCTGGTCGTTGCGGTCACGGGCCAGCTCGGACCGCTTGATGAAGGTGGTGAACTCGGTGCCCGAGATCCGGACCTCGATGCCGCTCTCCTTCACTTCGAGCACTTCGCAGGTCACGACCGCGCCCTTCTTGACGTCGCCCGGCTCGGCGAAGGGGTCGCCTTCGAGCTGCTTGACGCCGAGCGAGATGCGCTCCTTCTCGACATCGACATCGAGCACCACGGCCTTGACCATGTCGCCCTTCTTGAAGTTGTCGATGACCTGCTCGCCCGGAAGCTTCCAGTCGAGGTCGGAGAGATGGACCATACCGTCGACATCGCCGTCGAGACCGAGGAACAGACCGAACTCGGTCTTGTTCTTGACCTCGCCTTCGACAGTCGAGCCGACCGGGAACTTCTCGACGAAGACTTCCCAGGGATTGCGCATGGTCTGCTTGAGACCGAGCGAGATACGGCGCTTGACCGAATCCACTTCCAGCACCTGCACTTCGACTTCCTGCGAGGTCGAAACGATCTTGCCGGGGTGCATGTTCTTCTTGGTCCACGACATCTCGGAGACGTGGATCAGGCCTTCGATGCCCGGCTCGAGCTCGACGAACGCGCCGTAGTCGGTGATGTTGGTGACGCGGCCGGTGAAGCGGGCACCCAGCGGGTACTTGGCTTCGATGCCCTGCCACGGATCATCCAGCAGCTGCTTCATGCCGAGCGAGATGCGGTGCGTCTCGTGGTTGATCTTGATGATCTTGACCTTCACCGTCTGGCCGATGGTCAGCACCTCGGTCGGGTGGTTGACGCGGCGCCAGGCGATATCGGTGACGTGCAACAGGCCGTCGATGCCGCCGAGATCAACGAACGCACCGTAATCGGTGATGTTCTTGACCACGCCGTCGATCACCTGACCTTCTTCGAGGTTCTGCACCAGCTCCTGGCGCTGCTCGGCGCGGGTCTCTTCGAGAACCGTGCGGCGCGACACCACGATGTTGCCGCGGCGGCGGTCCATCTTGAGGATCTGGAACGGCTGCGAGTTGTTCATCAGCGGCGCGACGTCGCGGATCGGACGAATGTCGACCTGCGAGCGCGGCAGGAAGGCCACCGCACCGTCGAGGTCGACCGTGAAGCCGCCCTTGACCTGGTTGAAGATGACGCCGTTGACCTTTTCGTTGTTCTGGAACGCCTTCTCGAGCTTGCCCCAGCTTTCCTCGCGGCGCGCCTTGTCGCGCGACAGCACGGCTTCGCCGAGCGCATTCTCGATGCGGTCGAGGAACACCTCGACTTCGTCACCGACCTTCAGATCGCTTTCACGGCCGGGGCCGGCGAATTCGCGCAGCGCGACGCGGCCTTCGGTCTTCAGGCCGACGTCGATGACGGCCATGTCCTTCTCAATTGCAACCACCTTGCCCTTGATGACCGAGCTTTCCTGCAAATTGCCGCCGGCAAAGGACTCATCAAGCATCGCCGCGAAGTCGTCGCGGGTCGGGGTATAGGAAGACACAGTATTCGAAGCCATTTGTTCTCCAGCGCGGGATTCTTGCCGGCCGTTCGGGTTGATGGGCGCACCGCGCGTGAAGTGTCAGGGTTCCGCAAACCCTGACGACCGCTTGTTGCAGGAGGCGCAACAGCGGGCCGGCAGCATGACTGCACGTTCGGTACGTTTGAATTGTCCGGAGCCTGAAACGAAAATATCGACTTCAAGACCTGGGAGCGGGCGTTCCTCCAGATGCGGCGAGGGCTAAAACCCGGCGCCGGCCCGCTCAGACACGGCCTCGACATGGTCGATGGCGCTCCGAACGGCGCTGATATAGCCCCGGAGGTCATTTTGGGCAAGCTGGAAATGCCCGATTTACGGGCGCTTAAGGCTGATCGCGCCCGCGGCTGCGCCTCAACGCCTTGTTGACCGCATCGCGCGAAATGCGGCGCAGGAGGGTCGCCCTGGAACCCGCCCTTAAGCAGCCCCCCACTACGATGGCACCGCTAAAAACAGGGGGACTAACAATGAAAAGCTTTGTGGTGCTGGCGGTGTTTGCCGTCCTGAGTATTGGAAATGCCGTCGCCGCGCTGCCTGGCGCCGTACCGGCCGGGCCCGCCGCTTCGGCCCAGTCGGTGCAGCCGCTTCTGACCATGGCCGAGCAGGAACTGCCGTTCGACCGCTACTGGTCCAAGAACTGATCCAACTGATCCAACTGGTCCACGCCGGACCCGGAGCGCGATGATCCCGTCATCGCGCTTTTTCTTGTCCGAGCCTCGCCGGATCAGCGCCTGGCGCGCGCCTGCTCGACGATCGCGATGGCGGCGCGGACGCCGGCCTCGATGTCGAGATTGGAATTATCCAGCGTGTGGGCGTCCGTCGCAGGCCGCAATGGCGCAATCGCCCGGTTCTTGTCACGATCATCGCGCTTGAGAATGTCGGCGAGCACCGCTTCCTCGTCGGCGTCCTCGCCGCGGGCACGCGCCTCCAGCGTGCGCCGCCGCGCCCGCACCCGGGGGTCGGCGACCACGAAGATCTTCACGTCGGCATTCGGACAGATCACGGTGCCGATGTCGCGCCCATCGAGCACCGCACCGGGCGGATCGGCGGCGAATTGGCGCTGGAAGTTCACCAGCACCTCGCGCACCTCGGGAATCGCCGACACCACCGAGGCGGCATCGCCGACCTTCTGGGTCTTGAGGATCGGATTGCCGAATTTTTCGGGATCGAGCTCGAGCGCCGCCGCCACCGCCAGCACCTTGTCGCCGAGATCGGCACCGGCTTCGATCATGGCATAGGCCACCGCGCGGTAGATCACGCCGGTGTCGAGATGGCGATAGCCGTAGTGGTGGGCGAGCCGTTTGCCGAGCGTGCCCTTGCCCGAGGCGGCGGGTCCGTCGATGGCGATGATCATGCGAAATCAGCTCCGAGCGCGCGCATCATCGGAATGAAATCCGGAAAACTGGTGGCGATGAAGCCGGTGTCGTCGATCTTGACCGGCCGATCGGACGCGCAGCCCATCACCAGCGCCGACATCGCGATGCGGTGGTCCATATGGGTCGCGACCAGGCCGCCGCCCGGCACATGGCCGCGGCCCTCGACGATCAGGTCGTCGCCGGACACTTCGACCTTGACCCCATTGACCCGCAGCATGTCGGCGGTGGCTTCAAGACGGTCGGATTCCTTGACGCGCAGCTCCTGCAGGCCGCGCATGATCGTGGTGCCCTCGGCGAAGGCGGCCGCAACCGCCAGCACCAGATATTCGTCGATCATCGACGGCGCGCGCTCCGGCGGCACCTCCACGCCCTTCAGCTTCGAGGCGCGCACGCGCAATTGCGCCATCGGCTCGCCGGCATCGCCGCGCACATCGCTCTCCTCGATCGAGGCGCCCATTTCGCGCAGCGTGGTGAACAGCCCGGTGCGCAGCGGATTGGTCATCACGTCGGAGAACACGACGTCCGAGCCTTGGACGATCAGCGCCGCCACGATCGGGAACGACGCCGAGGACGGATCGGCGGGCACCACGACGCCGGCGCCGTGCAGCTCGGGCTCGCCGTTCAGCGTGATCCTGCGGCCGTGGCTGCCTTCCTTCTCCGAGGAGATCTCGGCACCGAAATGCTTCAGCATCAGCTCGGTATGGTCGCGGCTCGCCTCCTGCTCGATCACGGTGGTGACACCGGGCGCGGACAGCCCCGCCAGCAGCACCGCGGACTTGATCTGGGCCGAGGCGACCGGCGTCTTGTAGACGATCGGCACCGGATAGCGGGCGCCATGCAGCGTGAGCGGCAGCCGGCCGCCCTCCCTGATGTCGCTAGTCCGGGCGCCCATCAGTTCCAGCGGGTCGAGGATGCGGCGCATCGGCCGCGTGCGCAGCGAGGCGTCGCCGTCGAAAATGGCCGCGATCGGACAGCCGGCCACCGCGCCCATCACCAGGCGGCAGCCGGTGCCGGAATTGCCAAAATCGAGCGCGGCTGAGGGCTGGGCGAAGCCGCCCACGCCTACGCCTGCGACCGACCAGGTAAACGGGGCCGTCCGCTCCACCTTGGCGCCCAATGCGCGCATGGATTTGGCGGTATTGAGGACGTCCTCGCCCTCCAGGAGGCCGGAAATGCGGGTTTCGCCTACCGAAAGCGCCCCCAGGATCAGGGCACGGTGGGAGATCGATTTATCGCCGGGAACGCGGACTTTGCCGGCCAGGGGGCCGCAGGCGCGCGATTCCAGCGGGGTCGGGATGTCAGAATGGGCCAAGATTGTGTCCTCTCGCGCCGCGGCAGGTATCACATAGGCAACACCGCGTCACGCGCCCGTCACTTGCGCGCAAACCGCTATTGACAGCGGCGGCTCAACTAGCCAAGTGAAGCACCGTTTTTCAGCAAAATTCTGGGATGACCACGTTGGCCAAGTCCGAGCTCGGAACCAAGCGTATTTGCCCGACCACGGGCAAGAAGTTCTACGACCTCAACAAGAATCCGGTGATCTCGCCCTACACCGGCGAGGTCGTGCCGATCGCACCCGTGGCCCCGCCGAGAGGCCGTGGCGCCACCGTCAGTTCGCCTGCGACCGCCGCCGAGATGCCCGAGGCGGCCGAGACCGAGGAATTGGTCTCGCTCGAGGAGGCCGATGCCGAGGAGAACACCGGCAAGGTCAAGGCCGTGGTTCCCGAATCCGAGGACGATATCGAGGTCGATGAGACCATCGATGACGATGACGACGACGATTCGACCTTCATCGCCGACGAGGAAGAGGGCGATGAGGACGTGACCGACATCATTGGTGACGTCGGCGGTGATGAAGAGACTTGAGATCGGCGCCGATCTATGATCAACGGTGCTGCCGCGCGAGTCGCTTAGGCCGCGCGGGCCGGGATTGATCCCCCAGGGTCATCCCAACTGGATAAGGGGCCATAGCTCAGCTGGGAGAGCGCTTGCATGGCATGCAAGAGGTCGGCGGTTCGATCCCGCCTGGCTCCACCACGCTTCGCCCTTCGGGCTACGCGTGACTGTTTCAATCCCCCACTTTATCAATCTGTCCTGCAGCGATAGCCTACATCGCCCGGCCACGCGTGGCGCAGCCACGAGTTGCCTGAAGGGCGAAGCGTGGTGTCCGGCGTAGCCCCAAGGGCGAAGACGGACTGCCAAGGGTTCTAATCCCCACCGGCTCCAGTGGATGCGAATGTGGTACGTCTACATCATCCGCAGCATCAACTTCCCTGATCAGGAATATGTTGGCGCCACCGAGGATCTGAAACGGCGGATTCCCGAGCATAATGCCGGCAAATCCACGCACACCTCAAAATTCAAGCCGTGGCAACTCGTTTGGTACTGCGCATTTCCCGACAAGTGCAAAGCCCTGGCATTCGAGAAATACCTTAAATCCCACAGCGGCCGCGCCTTCACCAAGAAGCGCCTCTGACCGCCCCCTGCTCCCCCAGCTCCACATTCACCCCGTCGCGCACCGCGACGATCCTTCATCGCCAGCTGCTATCGCGATCCACCACCCTTTTTGATCTAGAACAAAGTCCGAAAGTCCATTTGACCCTGTCGGGCGCCAAGGGACGCGAAGCATGAGCTATTCCACCTGGACGGAATTCTTGCGGTGCCCCAGGAGCCAACGCACCGGTCATGCTCAGCTCTCGGAGATCCTCCCTTTTAGAAATCGGATCGATCTGGTCCCGGAGGGCTTCGAGATTCTTCACGACGAACGCGGCAACGATTTCCAGTGCAAGACTTGCAGAGTGCCAGCCTTGTTATGACTCAGCCTTGCCCTGACAGGGGGCGCCGCGTTCCCGGATAAGAGACCGCCCCCTACTCCCCCAGCACTGCATTCAGCCGGTCGCGCAGCGCGACGATCTCATCCTTCATCGCCAGTAACTCGCCGACCGTGCAGTCCGAGGCCGCGAGGATCGACTGCGGAACGGCCTTGGCCTTTTCGCGCAGCGCGTGGCCCTGCGGCGTCAGCGCGATCAGGACCTGGCGCTCGTCGTCGGTGCTGCGGGTCCGCTTGATCAGTTCGGCCGCCTCGAGCCGCTTGAGCAGCGGCGTCAGCGTGCCGGAATCCAGGAACAGGCGCTCGCCGAGGTGCTTCACCGGCACGTCGTCGCGCTCCCACAGCGCCAGCATCACGAGATACTGCGGATAGGTCAGCCCAAGCCGGTCGAGCAGCGGCTTGTAGACGCGGTTGAAGGCGTGCGCGGTCGAATAGACCGCAAAGCAGATCTGGTTATCGAGCCGCAGCGCCTGATCCGCCGCCGTTGGTTTCCTGACCATGATTCCCATCGAATCCATCTCGTTTCCGGGTCATTCTGGGCTCACGGGAGCCGGGATTCAATTGCGAACAATTAAATGTGAGGCCACATATTTTATATTGTGCGCAATCTAATTGCGTGCAATTAATCGTTCGTCGAACACGAACTCAAGTCCACCGAAGTCCAAACCCAAGGGAGACCACCATGTCTGTGCTCTACAAGACCAGCGCCAAGGCAACCGGCGGCCGCGACGGCCATGCGGCGACGCTCGACGGCGCGCTCGACGTCAAGCTCACCACCCCGAAGGAGCTCGGTGGCGGCGGCGGCGCCGGCAACAATCCGGAGCAGCTGTTCGCGGCCGGCTATGCGGCCTGCTTCATCGGCGCCATGAAGTTCGTGGCCTCGCAGGGCGGCCCGAAGGTTCCTGCCGACGCCTCGGTGACCTCGACGGTCGGTATCGGCCCGCGCTCTGCAGGCGGCTTCGGCCTCGCCGTCGAGCTCGCCGTCTCGCTGCCCGGCCTTCCCCGGGCCGAGGCCGAAGCGCTGGTCGAAAAGGCCCACCAGGTGTGCCCCTATTCCAACGCGACCCGCGGCAATGTCGACGTCAAGCTGAGCGTCGTCTAATTCGCCTTCCGCCAATGGTCCGCCACATCAGCGTGGCGGACCATTGCATTTGCAGGAGATCATTGCATTTCGAATGCCAGTTCGCTTGGCGAACGCAGGCGCGGCCCACTGCATGGGCCTGCGCGGACGGGAGCATTGCTGCCTCGCCCGAAGACCGTTAGTGACCGTTAGCTCTGGGACCTCGTTTTTGAGTCCCAACTGAGCGAAGGTTGCTTCCATGAATACCCCAGCGGCTACGGGCGCGATGAGCGGACTGCGCGTGATCGATCTGACGCGCGTGCTCGGCGGCCCGTATTGCACCCAGATCCTCGCCGACCACGGCGCCGACGTGATCAAGGTCGAGCCGCCCGCCGGCGATGAGGTGCGCGACTGGGGCCCTCCCTTCCACGAGGAAGACGCGGCCTATTTCGTCGGCATCAACCGCAACAAGCGCTCGATCGGCCTCGACCTCGCCTCCGAGGGCGGACGCGTCGTGCTGATGAAGATGCTCGAGACCGCCGACGTGCTGATCGAGAATTTCAAGCCGGGCACGCTCGACAGATGGGGCATCGGCAACGACGTGCTGCGCGCGAAGTTTCCGCGCCTCGTGCATTGCCGGATCTCCGGCTTCGGTGCCGACGGCCCGCGCGGCGGCAATCCGGGCTATGATGCGATCATCCAGGCGATGACCGGCATGATCGCGGCCACCGGCTCGCCGGAGAGCGGCCCGATGCGCATCGGCGTGCCGCTGGTCGACATCACCACCGGTCTCTATGCGGCGATCGGCATCCTGATGGCGCTGTCGGAGCGGCAGCGTTCGGGGCTCGGCCAGTTCATCGAGACCACGCTGTACGAGACCGGGCTTGCGATCATGCATCCGCACACCGCGAACTATTTCATGCACGGCAAGCCGCCGTCGCTCACCGGCAACGAGCATCCCAACCTCGTGCCCTACGCGATCTTCCCGACCAAGACCGACAACATCTTCATCGGCGTCGGCAATGACGGCACCTTCCGCAAGCTCGCCAAGGAAATCGGTAAGCCGGAACTCGGTACCGATCCGCGCTTTGCCCGCAACAAGGACCGCATCGCCAACCGCGATGCGCTGCGGGCGGAGCTTGCCGCGGTGTTCAGCCAGCACGAGGCCGAGCCGCTGTGCAACCGGCTGCTCGCCGCCGGCCTGCCGGCAGGCCCGGTGCAGAAGATCGACCAGGCGCTGACCAACCCGCACACCATCCATCGCGGCGACGTCATCGAGAAGGATTGGTACAAGGGCGTCGCCTCGCCGATCCGCCTCGAACGCACCAAGCCGAGCCTGCGCCGCACGCCGCCGAAGTTCAGCCAGCACGCTGCGGAAGTGCTCGGCGAGTTCGGCTACTCCAAGGACGAGATCAGCGGCCTGGTTGAGAAGGGCGTGGTCTGCGGTCCCCAGCGCAAGCGCTAAACCTCACGCCTGCTCTGCGGTGCAACGTCGCGTCCGGCGTTGCACCGCACGGACGCGGCCGCAATCTCCGCCTTTTTTACCGCTTCCCTTTGCTTCGGCTTCCCCCCTACCATGACTTTCGTTTATACGGTCATTTGAACGTCATCCGGCGCTGTTAACGCGCGCAACGAAAGATGGCGTTCCAACCGGGAGGGGTTTTGATGATCTTTCGACGACTCGGCGCTGCTGCGGCAGCCGCTGCCGCGCTTGCATTCGCGTCGCCAGCATTTGCGGTGACCGAGATTCAGTGGTGGCACGCGATGACCGGCGCCAACAACGACGTCATCGTCAAGCTGGCCAACGACTTCAACGCCGCGCAATCCGATTACAAGGTCATCCCGACCTACAAGGGCGGCTACGCCGACACCATGAACGCCGGCATCGCCGCATTCCGCGCCGGCAACGCGCCGCATATCATGCAGGTGTTCGAGGTCGGCACCGCGACGATGATGGCCGCCACCGGCGCCGTCAAACCGGTCTACAAGCTGATGGCCGATGCCGGCGAGAAGTTCGATCCGAGCGTCTATCTGCCCGCGATCACCGGCTACTACTCGACCTCGAAGGGCGAGATGCTGTCATTCCCCTTCAACTCGTCGTCGACCGTGATGTGGGTCAATCTCGACGCGCTGAAGAAGGCCAACATCGCCGAGATTCCGAAGACCTGGCCGCAACTGTTCGACGACGCCAAGAAGCTGAAGGCGGCCGGCTACGCCACCTGCGGCTTCTCCGGCTCCTGGGTCACCTGGGTCAATCTCGAGCAGCTTTCGGCCTGGCACAACGTGCCGCTCGCCAGCAAGGCCAACGGCCTCGACGGCTTCGACACCGTGCTCGAATTCAACGGCCCGCTGCAGGTCAAGCACCTCGAGACTCTGGTCGAGCTGCAGAAGGACAAGACCTACGACTATGCCGGCCGCACCAACACCGGCGAAGGCCGCTTCACCTCCGGTGAGTGCCCGATCTACCTGACCTCGTCGGCCTTCTTCGGCAACGTCAAGGCGCAGGCCAAGTTCAACTTCACCGCGGCGCCGATGCCGTACTATCCCGACGTCAAGGGCGCGCCGCAGAACTCGATCATCGGCGGCGCCTCGCTCTGGGTCATGGGCGGCAAATCGGCCGAGGAATACAAGGGCGTGGCCAAGTTCCTGACCTTCCTCTCGGACACCGACCGCCAGATCTGGATCCACAAGGCCTCGGGCTATCTGCCGATCACCAAGGCAGCCTATGCCAAGGCCAAGGAAGAGGGCTTCTACAAGGACCAGCCCTATCTCGAGACCCCGCTGCTTGAACTCACCAACAAGGAGCCGACCGAGAATTCCCGCGGTCTGCGCCTTGGCAACATGGTGCAGCTGCGCGACATGTGGTCGGAGGAGATCGAGCAGGCGCTGGCCGGCAAGAAGACCGCCAAGCAGGCGCTGGACGCCGCCGTCGAGCGCGGCAACCAGATGCTGCGGCAGTTTGAAAAGACCGCCGTCCGCTGACATGATGCCTTGAGGCCATCCCCCGGCAGGCCGCGACCTCGCGGCCTGCCCTTTTTGCCGAGACCATGCAAAAGCAAGCGATTTTCCAATCAAAGCTGTTGCCTTACGCGCTGGTTGCTCCGCAACTCGCGATCGTCCTGATCTTTTTCTACTGGCCGGCCGTGCAGGCGGTGATCCAGTCCTTCCTGCTGCAGGACGCCTTCGGCCTGTCCTCCAGCTTCGTTTGGTTCGAGAACTATCTCGAACTGTTCAAGGACCAGACCTATTTCGCCGCGATCGTCAGGACCTTCGCGTTCTCGTTCGCGATCGCGGCCTCCTCGCTGTCCTTTGCGCTGCTGCTCGCGGTCATGGCCGACAGGCCGCTGCGCGGCTCGACGCTCTACCGCACGTTGCTGATCTGGCCCTACGCGGTGGCTCCGCCGGTGGTCGGCGTGCTCTGGGTGTTCATGCTGCATCCCTCGCTCGGCGTGCTGTCGCGCTATCTGCGCGGCATGGGCATCGACTGGAATCCGCTGCTCAACGGCGACCAGGCGGCGGCCCTGATCATCCTCGCCGCGGCCTGGAAGCAGATCTCCTACAATTTCCTGTTCTTCCTCGCGGGCCTGCAGAGCATCCCGAAGAGCGTGATCGAGGCCGCCGCGATCGACGGCGCCCGTCCGATGCGGCGGTTCTGGACCGTGATCTTCCCGCTGCTGTCGCCGACCATCTTCTTCCTCCTGGTCATCAACATCGTCTACGCCTTCTTCGACACTTTCGGCATCATCGACACCATGACCCGCGGCGGTCCGGGCAAGGCGACCGAGACGCTGGTCTACAAGGTCTATACCGACGGTCTGCTCGGCGGCAATCTCGGCTCCTCGGCGGCGCAGTCGGTCATCCTGATGGTCATCGTCGTCGTGCTGACCGGCATCCAGTTCCGCTTCGTCGAACGCAAGGTGACCTACTGATGGTCGAGGAGGAAGGCTTCCAGCGCTATCTGGCTCACGCCATCCTGTGGATCGGGATCGCGATCGTTGCCTTCCCGGTCTATCTCGCGATCGTCGCCTCGACCCAGGACAACGCGGTCATCGCCAACGGCCAGATGTCGCTGTTGCCGGGCGGCCACTTCCTCGAGACCTACTACCAGACGCTGTTTGTCGGCACGAGCGGCTCGACCCGCGAGCCGGTGCTCAACATGATGCTGAACTCGCTGATCATGGCGCTCCTGATCGCGGTCGGCAAAATCGCGATCTCGATCATCTCGGCCTACGCGATCGTGTATTTCCGATTTCCCTTCCGGATGGCGATCTTCTGGATCATCTTCATCACCCTGATGCTGCCCGTCGAGGTGCGCATCTACCCGACCTACAAGATCGTCGCCGATCTGCATCTGCTCGACAGCTATGCCGGCCTGTCGCTGCCGCTGATCGCCTCGGCCACCGCGACGCTGCTGTTCCGCCAGTTCTTCATGACCGTGCCGGATGAACTGCTCGAGGCCTCGCGAATCGACGGCGCGGGCCCGTTCCGCTTCTTCTGGGATACGCTACTGCCGCTGTCGCGCACCAACATGGCCGCGCTGTTCGTGATCCTGTTTATCCTCGGCTGGAATCAGTATCTCTGGCCGCTGTTGATCACCACGCGCGACGACATGCAGACCATCCAGGTCGGCATTCGCAAGATGATCACCACGACCGACGCGCTGACCGAATGGCCGGTGGTGATGGCGACCGCGCTGCTGGCGATGCTGCCGCCGGTGTTCGTCGTGGTCGCGATGCAGAAACTGTTCGTGCGCGGATTGGTGGAGACGGAAAAGTAATGGCTAACGTCACGCTGCGCAGCGTCCGCAAGACCTATCCCGGCGGCTTCGAGGCCATCAAGGGCGTCGATGTCGACGTCGGCGACGGCCAGTTCTGCGTGCTGGTCGGCCCCTCCGGCTGCGGCAAGTCCACGCTGCTGCGCATGGTCGCGGGGCTCGAGACCATCACCGGCGGCGAGATCGACATCGGCGGCCGCGTCGTCAACCAGATCGAGCCCGCCGATCGCGACATCGCGATGGTGTTCCAGAACTACGCGCTCTATCCGCACATGAGCGTCTACAACAACATGGCCTACGGCCTGCGCAACCGCGGCATGGCCGAGACCGAGATCAGGACCCGGGTGGAGGAAGCCGCCCGCGTGCTCGAGCTCTCGCCGATGCTGGAGCGCAAGCCGCGCCAGCTCTCCGGCGGCCAGCGCCAGCGCGTCGCGATGGGCCGCGCCATCGTGCGTCAGCCGAAAGTGTTCCTGTTCGACGAGCCGCTGTCGAACCTCGACGCCAAGCTGCGCATCGCGATGCGGGTCGAGATCCGCAAGCTGCAGCGCCGGCTCAACACCACCTCGATCTACGTCACCCACGACCAGCTCGAGGCGATGACGCTCGCCGACATCCTCGTGGTCATGAATGGCGGCCAGGTCGAGCAGATCGGCAATCCGCTCGACATCTATCAGAGGCCGGCGACCACCTTCGTCGCCTCGTTCATCGGCGCGCCGCCGATGAACCTGATGCCGCTGCGCTCGGACGAGCTGAAGTCCCAGATCACGGGCGCCGATGGCGCCGGCATTGCTGGGATCCGGCCGGAGGATTTCGTCATTACCAACGAGACGGTATCCGGCGGCGTCGCGCTCGGCCTGACCGTCGAGGCGATCGAGCATGTCGGCGCCGAGACCTTCGTCTATGGCAGCCGTCAGCGCGAGCAGCAAAGCGTGGCCGCCAATCCCGGCGAGCTGCCGCCGGGCGAGGTGATCGTCCGGGTTCCCGGCGCCACCGGCCCCGCCATCGGCGAGCAGATCCGGGCGGTCGCCCCGCGGGACAAACTGCATCTTTTTACCGCTGACGGCCGCAAGCGGGTCGGGCAATAACCAATCGGGAACGATTGGGAGCCATGCTGGCGCGTTTTCGAGCGAAGTGGACGCCGGTTCGCGTGAAGAAAACGCGGTCAAAACAAAAGGCTGGAGCTTCGGTTCTGATTTCATCAGAACCGATATGCTCCAGGCGGCATTTACGCTGGTTTCAGAGGCGCTTGAACGCTATCCAGATCACTCCCATATTGGCTTGTGACCGACAGGCAAGCGGCCCGCCGGTTGCATGGGGTGCCGCAAGGACCCCTCAAAGTCGCTTCGAGAGGACTTTGTAATGTCTCGTGTTCCATCGTTGTCCAGTCCGTTCCTTCTGGGATTCGACGAGATCGAGCGTGCGCTCGACCGTGTCGTGAAGGGCGCCGACGGCTATCCTCCGTACAACATCGAGCGGTGCGACCGTACCAACGGCCAGCCTGAGCGGCTTCGCATCACGTTGGCGGTGGCGGGCTTCACCCGCGACCAACTCGATGTGACCATTGAGGAAAATCAGCTCGTCATCCGCGGCCGCCAGCAGGACGACAAGGCTCGGCAATACATCCATCGCGGCATTGCCGCGCGCCACTTCCAGCGCACTTTCGTGCTGGCGGAGGGGATGCAGGTGCTGGGCGCGGATCTGAAGAACGGGCTGTTGTCGATCGACTTGGCCAGGCCAGAACCTGAACGGGTCGTTAAGACAATCGCTATCAGTGAACACGAATAATAGAAACCAGGAGCGGACTCGACCGCTTATCTGACTGAGGAGTCGAGACCATGAGTGAAGCGAGTATCATCTACCAGTCCGACAGCGTCACGCCGGAAGCGCTGGCCCATCTGGGCGAGGGCCATATCGCCTATGTGAAGCAGGTCCGTTCCGAGGACGTGCCCGACCTCTTTCCGCAGGCGCCGAAGATTGCGCCGGGCCTCAAGCTGTTCGCACTGCATGCCGCCGACGGCACGCCGATCATGCTGACCGACAGCCGCGAAGCCGCGATCGCGAACGCCTGGAGCAACGAACTGCAGGCCGTTAGCGTCCACTGACGCAGAATCCAGCAAGACACGGCTGAATTCAGCATCCGCGAATTTAATGCGCGGGCATGCCTCGACACCAATCGAGGCGGTCCGCGCATTCTTATTTTGGGCTCCGTTCTGCGGGTAGTTGCAGTTGTCACAACTTTAACGAAGCCCGCGGTAAGCTTCCCCGATATGACGCCATGGGTGCGCGGTGCCTATGATCAGTAGATCGTCTAACTGGGGTGTTCTGTTTGGCGGACTGGCCTCGCTTGTCGTCGCCTGCTGCCTCACTCTTGCTTGGTCGAGAGAACCCGGCAGCTTTGTCATGTTGCTGGTGCTGTTCGTGCCCGCTGTCACGATCATGGGCGGCATCGCCGGCGGATTTCTGTTCGGCATCGTCGGTACCATCATTGCTCTCAGCAGGCATCGTATCGAACCGTCACCGCTGAGTTATGCGCTGCTGGGAGGACTTGTTTCCCTGGGAGCGCTGGTGCCATACGCGTCCTGGATAGCGGGCGGGATCCTTCCAGCGCTGCAAGGGCGGCAGGGTGTTTATGTGTTGCTTCCGACCGGGCTGCTACCGGTTATGATCGCGGGCCTCCTTGTTGGATCGAAAGTTGCTTCGGAAGAGAACGCGCACGCGACGCATGGCGCGCAGACAACTCCACCCCCGCTCGGTGGGTCTCCTACTTGAGCCGCGGGCTGAGACTGGGCCGCGACAGGCGGCGGAACGCATCAATCATGTGACGATCCGCGTAGACGTGGCGAGCATCGGGCCCATGCACAGCTGCACCTCGCCCGGCACATTGTAGGTGCGCATGATCGCGCGGCTGTCGCGCATGCCACAGGCTTCCCGTTGCACCACGAACATCCAGAGCGCGTGGCCGGCCTCCCGCACCAGAACCCGCCGCGCCTGCAGCCTGGATGCCGGCGCGCCCGAGGCCGGTTGCGCGGCATCGAACTCCCGCAATTTGGCGAGGGCCTGTTCCAGCGCTCGTCCCATCCGTCCGAGTGCGGAAGCCTTTTCCTCGGCGAGCTCGTAAGCGAGAACGTCGATGGGAGTGCGATGGAAGCGAAACTCGAGGGACATCGTTTATCCCCTGGGGCCGCGTGCACGATGATACGCCCCGGATTCTTCTGGCGCGATGGAACGGTTGTCAATAGCCCCTCACGCCGATGCTTTAGGCAGCAGACCCATGCAGTGGCCCCATTTCGCTCCGCGCCATTCCATGTTGTAATTCATTCCCGTGACCAACAGTCCGCGCAGTCCAGAGCCTCGAATGAGGCAACGCGATAAAGGGAATTTCCAGCAAAAGATTATCCGCCGTCAAATCGATTGAGGGAGATGCGGCCATGCAGAAGAGCTCGCTGATCAGTCTCATTGCTTCGGTGCCGATCGCCATCCTGGCAACCGGCATCGCGATTTCCGCGCCGGACAAGTACACTTTGCAGGTGCCTGGTGGGCTCGCATTCTCCGAGTTCAGGGGATACGAGGACTGGTCCGTGATCGCGATCAGTGAGAACGAAGGCGTCATTGCCGTGATCCTGGGCAATCCGGCGATGATCGGCGCTTACAGGGAGGGCGTGCCCGGCAATGGCAAGCCGTTCCCGGACGGCGCCAGGATGGCGAAGATTCATTGGCTTCCGAAAAAGCAGGAAGCGTATCCCGGCCAGCCCACGGTGCCGGGCGCCCAGCACGACGTCGACTTCATGGTGAAGGACAGCAAGAGGTTCGCCGACAGCGGCGGATGGGGATACGGCGCGTTCGAGTATGACGCGGCGACCGAGGTATTCAGGCCCGCAACCACGGCGGACAATCCGCCGCAGGAAAACGACGCCAAGTGCGGCTATGCGTGCCACACGGTCGTGCAGAACCGCGACTATGTATTCACCGAGTACGGAAAGCGGTGAAAGGCCGGATTGCGCGAGCTAACGCTCCGTCAGCCGTGCGCGGATATCCGGCTTCAGTTTCTCGTTGAACCGAAGTTCTCCGCGCTGATGGCGCGGTCCAGGGCTTCGATCAACGCTTGAACCTCGACGAACTTGCTGCGTGCCCGCTCCGCCTTGTCACGGTCAAAGGGAGCGGCCAGCACTTTCGCATGTGTGTCCCTCTCCTCGATCATGCGATCGCGGGCCTTCTTCAGTGTTTCAAGTCGCTCGCTCATCCGGGTTTTCCCTTACATACCTTCCTCGTTCGCAACCAGGGCTTCAGCCGAACGCAGCCGGAAGATCGCCCTTCCGGAAGAAGACCATGGGCTCATCATCATAGTCGCCCATTTCCGGGTCGCCGGTGGACGAAAATGCAACGACGGCGAGCTTGCTCAACGCCAGTCTCTCCGCTGTTCGCAGCGCGCCATTTGCCGTCTTGCAGACGATTGGAGAGTCGGGCTTCAGATGTCCGCCCTTGCCGGCGTTGAATGCCTGCACGACGTAGGTTGTTTCGCGGGCCATGATGGCTCCTTAAGCTGCCGAGCGACGCGGTTGATGCCAACGACTGCGAACGGCCGCGCTCAGCGCTTCATCGCTTCTATGAGCGCAGAAATCTTGATCGTGGCGAAACTGGAAAAGGTGTCGGACACGGCATATGGCAAAACGATCTGGTCATTGTGCCTCATCGCACCGCAGGTATAGACGACGTTGGGGACGTAGCCTTCGCGCTCGGACGGTTCAGGCCGCAACAACGGCTCGCTCGAGCGTGCCAGCACCCTGGATGGGTCGCGCTTGTCGAGCAGCGCCGCCCCGATCGAGTATTTGCGGACCGGGCCAACACCGTGCGTCAGCAGCAGCCAACCCTCATCAAGCTCGATCGGCGACCCGCAATTGCCGATCTGGACGAACTCCCAGGGAAATTGCGGCCGCAGAACGGCCTGACCGCCTTCCCATGTATAGACGTCGTCTGAAAAGATCAGGTACAGGTTCTCGTTATCCTGTCGCGCGATCATGGCGTATCTGCCGTCGATCTTGCGCGGGAACAGCGCCATGCCCTTGTTGCGTGCCGCGGCGCCCCGCAAGGGCGTCAGTCGAAACGACATGAAGTCGCTGGTCTCGATCAATTCGGAACGGATCGCCCGTCCGCTGTAGGCCGTATAGGTCGCGTAGTAGGTTTTTCGATCACCGTCGCTGAATTCAACAAAGCGCGCATCCTCGATGCCGTTGGATTGGGATTCGGTGATGGGAAAGATGACGCGCTCGCTGAGCTCTTCCTCACCCTTGAAAGTCAACTCGACACGCTCGCCGTCCGGACCGGATATGCGATGGGAAATCCGGGGTAGCGAGGCGAGGCGCGCCGTCGGATCAACGGTCAGGCTGCCATCGGCAGCGATCGTTCCGGTTCGAAAAGTCAGTGACGACACGTGCCCTTCGCCGATCGCACGCAGACTGATGACGACGCGTATGCCGCCGTTCGGCGCACCCGATTGATCGGGGTGCGGCACGATGCTGGGATTGAACAAGGCGGAGGCTTCGAACGAATACTCACTGAGAAAATAGGCGCCCACCAGCTGGCGCTGGGTCTTTGAAAAGACGCCATGCGTCGCGAACGCGTCTTCCATTTCATCCGCGCGGGCTTCGAAGGTCTCCAACAGGTTCCGATGACGGCCCTGGAAATTGTCCAGGACGTCCGCGAGCTGAGCGGCAACGGCATCCGGATCGAGTGCGAGAACCCGATCGACGATATGATTTGCGCGTATTTTGTCGGTCGGATTCAGATCGCGTGGTTCGGTCGCCGGCTTGAACGGCCGCACGATGACCCGCGCGGGATCGGGGCGCAGATGAAACGCCTGCCGATTCAGGAAAGTAGCTTGTGACACGGTATCCTCAGCTCGCTGGATTGGAGGGTGAAATTCAGGCGCCCACAGCCCGCAAGGCGGCAGGCTTGGTCAGGCTGGTGTTGAGGCGCGCGAGCTGACGCATTTCTGCAAGTCCGAGGAGATAGCAAACAACCGATTCGCCGCCGCGGTTTTCGTTGGCACGATCGGGGTGCAATCCATCGCGGCAACTTCCAGTGTGCGCATCGACCAACGCCACCGACAGATCGTTGCTGCCGAGAAACCAGCCGAAGGCGCGCGCTGCCATGGCCTTCCATTCGGCATCGCCGCTCGCGCGCCAGGCCGCAAGGCAGGCTGCGATCGTCGCCGTTGCTTCCACGGGCTGCTGATCGAAGGCACGGGGATGTTGCCGCCGCTCGCCGAACCCGGCGGTGCCGACCGGCCGGAAATGACCTGCTGCTGTGGTTTGTTGCGTCATGAGCCAGCGCAGGGACCTCAATCCAGCATCGAAATATTCTGGCACTTTCGTCGCCACGCCCGTCAGCATCAAGGCCTGCGGCAGCCGCGCATTATCGTAAGCCAGCCCTTCTTCAAACCACACCCAGTCCGGCGTCTCGACACATGCCAGGCAGGACATCAAGCGGTCGGCAAGAGACAGCCGGATCTCCCTGGCGTGGAGATCGTCCGGCGTCACTGCGCAATAGGCGTCCAGGCCCAGAAGTATGAATGCCCACGCTCGCGGTGAACGAAAGCTCTCCGCAGTCGACAATGCCTCGGCGAACAAGGCAGCGGCCCATCGGCGCCGCGACGGGCTCAGATCACTGCGCGCGGCCTCGCCCAAGGCCCATAGCGTTCGCCCGTGGCTGTCTTCGGAACCTTTGTCTTCAAGCCAGGTTCGATTGAAGCCCATGAAGTTGCGAAACTGCCTGGTATCGGGGTTCCACGCGTGCTGCACGAAAGCCGCAAAGCGAGTCGTCAACAGCTCCGGCAGCGGCTGTTCGCCCGGATTGTTCAGTGCGCAGGCCAGCAGCAATGCGCGGGCATTGTCGTCGACGCAATAGCCGTGCGCGCGATCGGGCACCGAATGGACCGCGTGCTGGAACAGCCCGGTATCGTCGCACATCGACAGGAAGTGGCCGATCTGCATGTCCGGCGGCGCGGGACTGCGGAGCTCCGGCGATCCTACGTCGGAGCGCGCGAAGAGCTTCGGCCGGTGCGCTTGCCGTGCAGTCTCGAAGACCGCCATGTAACGCTCGGCCGTGCGTTCCCATGTCATCGTTCGGCTCGCCGCGTAGGCGCGCCGCGACATCGCCTGCCGGCGAGCGTCATCGGTGAGCAACTTTGCGATTTCGTTGCCGATCGCCGAGGCGTTGCCGAAAGGCACCAGAACGCCGCATCCATCTGCCAGCAGCTCGCGCGCGTGCCAATAGGGCGTCGAAACGACCGGCCTCCCTAGTCCGAAGCTGTAGGCCAGGGTCCCTGACGTCATCTGGGCTTCCTTGAGATAGGGCGTGACGTAAACGTCGCACATCGAGATGAATTCGAGCAGTGTCGCCAGATCGACGAACCGGTCGAGGAACACCACCTGACCGTTTATTCCGAGTTCGCGCGCTCGCGCCATCAGGCCCTCGCGATACCCCTCGCCCTGGTTTCGAACCAGGTTGGGGTGTGTTGCGCCGAGCACGACGTACACCGCATCCGCGCAGCGTTTCAGGATCGACGGCATGGCGTCAATCATGACTTCGATGCCCTTGTTCGGTGACAACAGGCCGAATGTCAGGATGACCGACTTTTCCTCAAATCCGAGCCTCGCCTTCGCTGCATCGGGCTCGACAAAGGCGACATCGGGAATGCCGTGGGCGATGATCTCGATCTTGTCCTCCGGCACCAGATAGATATCGCGCAACAGCTCGCGCCCCTTGTCGGCCATTACCACGAGCTTCGACGACAAATCGACGATGCGCTCCATGACCATACGTTGCCTGGCCGTCGGATCGGCCAGCACGGTATGGAACGTCGTCACCACCGGCATGGTAAGGCGCGACAGCAGCACGAGGATATGAGCACCGGCTTCACCGCCGAAAATCCCGAATTCGTGCTGCAGGCACACGATGTCGAACTGGCCGGCATTGAGGAAATCCGCGGCGCGCGTGTAATCTTCGAGATTGCCGTCCTTGATCTGAAAAGCGACCGCCAAGGGATAATCATAGACTTGACCGCGATCGGTCATCGCCACGATGCAGGCCTCAAGATCCGGGCGCGAAACCGATATCGCGTTTCGCAGGTCTGTCGTAAAAGTTGCAATTCCGCATCGGCGCGGCAACGAGTTGCCGATAAAGGCGATACGGCGGGGCGGTGTCATGTCTGTACCTCGATGATCCGGCTTGATGTCGGAGCGTGCACGACGCCGGATGCGACGGCAGATTTGGTCGTTCGTTCTGCGCAATCCTGCAGCAGGGCCGCAATCGGATCAGGTCCCGGATAGGCGATCAAAATACTCATCCCCTCCGGGCCAACCTCGATGCCGGCGCTGTCGGCTTCGGCAAAAATTGCGTCCCCAACGGAGGTAGCGGTCGACCCGATGCGCCCGCTCCCTTCGATCACAAGGATCCAGGTTTCCCGATCGGTATCGAGCGCCCAGCGCGAATTCGCCTGAAGGTCGATCCGCTCAAGAATGAAATGCGGATTTGCGACGAGAACCTTCCGGACATCGGTGAGACGTCGTGGAGGCGATTGCGTTGGGGGTGGCCCCGCAACCGAGGCCGCCACGGCGCTATTCTCGTGCAGCTCGCGATTCCGGCCAAAGTCGAACAAACGGAATGTCGTATCGCTGCGCTGCTGGATCTCGGCGAGCACGATGTCGGCTCCGAGCGCGTGAATTGTGCCGGCGGGGACGAAGATGACGTCGCCCTGCACGACAGGATGCCATTGCGCCAGGCCGGCAATCGAGCCGTCCCTGATCGCTGCGCGCAAAGCCTGCGGCGTGAGATGTTGCTTTAGGCCCAGCGCAACCCGCGCCCCCGGCGCCGCCGAAAGGATGTACCAGGCCTCGGTTTTCCCGTTCGGCAGACCGAGGGCGTGCGCAAGCTCATCATCCGGATGAACCTGGATCGACAGGGGCTGGCTGGTGAACAGCAGTTTGAACAGGAGTGCCGGAATCGGCGCGCTCACGCCCGTACGCTCAAGCCACAATTCTCCCACCGGATCGGCGGAAGCGTCGATGCGGCTCCAGGGACGCAGATCGACACACCCCCACGGCTTGCGGGTGATCTGTATCGAGGCCTGCTCGATGGTCATCGATTGTCCTGACCCAAAACGCGCATGTCGAAACGACATGCCGCTGGTCGATTTCCGCTCAGACGGTTTGGCGTGGCTAAGACGTCGCGCTTCGCAACAGCGCGCTGTCACAACGATTCGATCACGACATCTGTTCCAATGGCCACTCTGACGCCCGGGAACAGCCTTTGGACTGGCTGCGCCCTCTTCGGCCGCCCTCGCTGTCTCCCGTTGCCGTGCAGGCGCTGTCACAAACCTCAGCAGCCGCGACAGATATTCTTCAGCTTGGCCGCGATTCGGGCGTCTTCCGCAATCAACGGATCCTTGTATTCAGCTTGCGGGGCGCTGTTATCGACCGCCCGCGGCTCCTTCAATTTCAGAGGAAACGCCGCGTCGTAACAGCTGAGGCGCGCGCCCGTGCTTTCGATCGCGCGGCAGTTCGGTTCTGCGGCGAGAGCGCCTTGAGCGAATGTGCCAAGCGCCAAGGGGAGAATAAGCGTCCTCATGCAGGTGCCTTTCCGTTCAGTATTCAAACTGAACATCCAATCATCTTTCCTTTTGCCCGCCGATTGGTGCCTTGCTCGCCTTCGGCCGAGCCGTGCTCCGGCGAGGTATCGACGCAGCCATTGAAAATCTGCCGGCGCTTCTTCACGTTTCGAGCTGATCGAACTCATCAGGCATCAGGACCTGGCCTCGCGGCGTGCATATCCGCACGTCCATATAGCCGTCCCGCAGAAGCTCCCTTGCCTTCGACAAAGCAGCAGCGATCGTCGCGCGGCCAAGGTTGACGCGGCCGAACTGATGATTTCCGCTGACCAGGTATTGGAGCTGCGTCGTCTTATCCATGCAAGGCGGCCGCAGCAGCCACCAAGAGCAGAAGAAATAGCGGGACGATCACCGGCGGCACGATCCAATCGGTCAGGCGAAATCGAGACACGTATGCTCCTCATCTTTTGGCGGGAGCCCTACGTTACCCTCAGTCACCGGTGAATGCCGTGGATGGACGGTGATGACGCGACTCTACGCTCAGGTCCGGCAAATAGCGAGCTTTTAAAACCTTGTGCGGCAACAGCGCCAGGTCCATGGCGCCCCGGACCACGCAAACGCCCTAGCTGCCTGAACGCTCCGTCAGCCGCGCGCGGATGTCCGGCTTCAGCACCTTGCCGACCTTGGAGCGCGGAAGATCGTCCCAGACCTCGATCTGCTTCGGCGTCTTGATGCTGCCGATCTGCTGCTTGACGAAGGCGGCCAGCGCTGTTGCATCGATCTTTTGGCCGGCGCGCGGCTGCACCACCGCGACGATGCGCTCGCCCCATTTATCATCGGCCAACCCGATCACCGCGCAATCCTGCACCGCCTCGTGGGCGCGCAACGCGTTCTCGACCTCGATCGAGTAGACGTTAAAGCCGCCGGTGATGATCATGTCCTTGGCGCGATCGACGATGTAGAGATAGCCGTCGCCGTCGATGTAGCCGATGTCGCCGGTATGGTGCCAGCCATGCGCCGAGGCTTCCGCCGTAGCCTGCGGGTTCTTGTAGTAACCCTCCATCACCAGCGAACCGCGGACCACGATTTCGCCGCGCGATCCGGCCGGCACGAGCTTGCCGTCGCCATCCATGATGCCGGCCTGCACCAACGGGCTGATCCGTCCGGCGGACGATAGCCGCTGCATCGCGATCGTGCCGTCCGGATTGTAGTGATCGGCCGGCGCCATCATCGAGATCATCATCGGCGCCTCGGTCTGGCCGAACAGCTGCGCCATCGGCCCGATCCGCCGCAACGCTTCCGCAAGCCGCGCCGCCGAGATCGGCGCCGCGCCATACCAGAAGCATTGCAGCGAGCCGAGCTCGGCCGCGTCGAGCTTGGGATGATCGAGCAGCATGTAGATCACGGTCGGCGGCAGGAAGGTGTGGGTGACACTGTAACGCGCGATCAGCGCCAGGAACTCGCCAATGTCAGGGTGGTGCATGATCACGATGCGGCCGCCGAGCGTCATGATCGGAAAACAAAGCACGCCCGCGGCATGCGTCAGGGGCGCCAGCGCGAGATAGACCGGACGGCCCTTGAACGGATAACCCATCAAGGTCAGCGCCGTCATCGCCTCGATGTTGCGTCCCGACAGCATCACGCCCTTCGGCTTGCCGGTGGTGCCGCCGGTGCCCGGGATCATGGCGAGATCGTCGATCGTGTCGCGTTCATAGGGATCGTCGGCGAGACCGCTCAGCCAGCGGTCGAACGACGGCGCGAACGGCAACTCGGTATCGAGGCAGACCAGCGTGCGCAGCTTGGGCAGGTCCTGCCTGACCGCCTCGACCATCGGCGCAAAGCTCGAATGGAACAGCAGCAGGCTGCAATCGAACTGGTCGAGGATGAACTTGTTCTCGGCCGCCTCGTTGCGCGGATTGATCGGGCACCACACGGCAGCAGCACGCGAGATGCCGAACACGCAGGCGAACGCGAGCGGATCGTTGCCGGACAGGATCGCGACCTTGTCGCCGGGCGCGACGCCGGATCGGTCGAGCCCGCGCGCTATCCGGTAACTCAGCCTTTGCACCTCGCCATAGCTGAGGTCGCGTCCGTCCATGGTGAGACACGGCGCGTCGGCGCCGAGCGAGGCGCCCTTGTCGAGATAATCGATGAAGCGCATGGCGGGCCTCGCGCGAGAGGCGGGTGGCGCGAATAACCGCGCCACCCGCGATTGACTCAGTCGTGCACAGTCAGGACCGGCTTGCCGACAAGCCCGAAGCTGCGCAATTGCCCGAGCAGTTCGTGATGGCCGAACGCCTGGCAGCCGGAGGCGAAGCCGACACGCTTGGGCGGCTGCTGCAGCAGGTGCGCAGCGGCATAGGCCTGCAGCATGCCGGTCTGCTTGTAGTTGCTGTTGCCGTAGATGACGCAGTGCGCGCGCCCCAGCGGGCCGGAGGCATACACCGAATCCATCGACTTGTTGACGCGCGGGTTCTCGCGCGGTGGCATGGTGTTCATCACGCCGGCAGCGGTCTGCGCCAGGGCTGCGTAGCGGTCGTCGGGGTTCATGTTCTTGGTCGCCTCCAGCGCGGCGGCGACGATCTGCGGCACGCCCAGCATCAGCGCGCGGTTGAACACGCCGCCCAGCACCTTCACGTTGGCCACGCGCGGATCGTGCTTGAACCACACCGGGTGCGAGGTGCCGCCCCAGGGCAGCGCCAGCGCCAGCTCGTGCTGGCCGGGGATCGCGAGGTTGTAGAGGCCGGCATCGGGCTGATGCTCGACATACTTGTTCTGCTCCAGGTAGTAGGCCTTGGCCATCGCGGCGTTGACCAGGATGGTCTGCGTCGAGGCGATGGTTGGGCTCCCGCCCCAGAACACGGCGATATCAAGCGTGTCGAGGCCGGGCGTCTCCAGGCAGAGCTGCGCGGCGATCTCGCCGGTGGTGTACATCTGCGCGATGCCCGGCGCCAACAGCAGGCCGGCATTGGCGAACCTCGTGCCAAACTCGTGTTCGAGCGTGATCAGCCAGTCCTGCTCGCCTGTCGTGTCGGTGTAGTGGCACTTGGCAGCCAGACAGGCCTGCACCACCTCGACGCCGAACTTGGCGAACGGGCCCACGGTGTTGAGCACCACCGAGGCGCCCTTGAACAATTCAGTCAGTGCGGCCGCGGTGTGCGGCACCGTCACCACCTCGTAGTCGGCGGTCTCGATACCGGCCACGTTCGACTTCATCGCGGCGTTGAGCTTCTCGGCGCTGCGGCCGGCGGCGATGAAGGGGATGTTGTACTCGCGCAGATATTCGCAGACCAGCCGGCCGGTGTAGCCGGAAGCGCCATAGACGATGACGGGCTTCTTCTCGCTCATTGCGATCCTCCGAAATGCTTGTTGTCGGCTTTGTTGCTACATGCCCATGCCGCCATCGACCGGCAGGCCGATGCCGGTGATGAAGCGGGCGTCGTTCGAGCACAGGAACACCGCGGCGTCTGCGATGTCGGAAACCTCGGCGAGCTTGCCGAGCGGCGTCTGCTCCACCACCGAGCCGACGGCGGCGTTGACGTCGGGCGCCAGACCGATCTTCACGATGTCATTGGCGAGCTGCAGGCCCATGTCGGTCGGGATCAGGCCGGGATAGATGCAGTTGACGCGCACGCCGTAGCCGAGCTTGCCGGCTTCCATCGCCGCAACCCGCGTCATGCGATCGACCGCGGATTTGGTGCCGGAGTAGACGGCGATGCTCGGGAACGCGATCGTCGCCGCAACGGAAGCGATATTGACGATCGCGCCGCCCTTGCCGGCGGCGCCGCCCGGCCGCATCGCGCGGAAGGCGTGCTTCATGCCGAGCACGGTGCCGACGATATTGACGTCGCACATGCGGCGCGCGTCCTCGGCCTTGATCTCGCTGACCAGCGAGGTGATCTCGATGCCGGCATTGTTGATCAGGATGTCGTAGCCGCCGAGGGTTTCGATCGTCGCGGCGGCGGCCCGCTCCCATTGCGCGTCGTCGGTGACGTCGAGCTTGACGAAGCCGGTTTTCACGCCGGCCTTGGCGATCTCGCCGGCGGTGTCTTTGCCGGCGCTTTCAAGAATATCGCCGATCATGACCGCGGCGCCGGACCGCGCCAGCGCCTGCGCGATCGCCGCGCCAATCCCCCGGGCGCCGCCGGTGACCAGGGCTTTCCTGCCTTCAAGGCTCTTCGCACTCATGACGTAGTCCTCCCTTTGCTTGGTGATTGATCGGTGCTGTGGCGATCGGCGGCACGGCCTGCGGCCTTGCGCATTCTCTGCGCACTGGTGGTCGCGGCCGGTCGGCGGGCGCAGCGTTGGCGCGCCCGGCGGTGCATTTCCTCCTGTTTGTCGTTAGGTCAGCCGTCTTGACGGTTGTCCAAATTATTGCGCCAACCCTCGTCCAGGAACTTGACACTTGTCAAGCCTGAATTTGACAAGTGTCAAATAGGATGGTGTGAAGGGATGGAGCGTGCCGCGGTCCGCGCGGTATGGTCTCAGCAAGGAACAGTCAGACGAAAGGCACGAGATGGCGCGGCAAGCGACGGGAGCGGCCCAACGCGTGGCGGTGGCGGCCGAGGCGCTGCGCGACGAGAAGTTCAATGCGCGGCGCATCGAGCTTGCGGAAGCCGCGCTGGAAACGCTCGGCGAGCTCGGCTTCGCGCGCACCAGCCTGCGCGAGATCGCGCAGAACTCCGCCTTCACGCACGGCGTGTTTCACTACTACTTCAGCGACAAGCTCGACCTGATCTGCTGCTGCGTCCGTCACTACAAGGCGAAATGCGTGACGCGCTATGACGAGGTGGTGACGTCGGCGCAAAGCCGCGACGAATTGACCGAAGGTTTTCTCGCCAAGCTCGCGGCAACGTTGCGGGACGAAGCCCGCATGCACCGGCTCTGGTACGATATGCGCTCGCAGGCGATGTTCGAGCCGGCGTTTCGCAAGGACGTGCTCGAGATCGACAAGAGCCTGGAAGCGATGATCTGGCGCATCGCCACGCGCTACGCCGAGCTCGGCGGCAAGCAGCCGGCATCCTCTCCGGCCGCGCTCTACGCGTTGCTCGACGGCCTGTTCCAGAGCGCGCTGCTCAGGCACCTCGCCAACGACGAGATGGCCGTTCCGGATCTGCTCGACGAAGTCCGTCGTCTGCTGCCGACGATCTGCTGAAACGATTGCGAATCTTTCGTAGCCCGGATGAAGCGCAGCGAAATCCGGGGCTACGCGGCAAAGATCGCAGAATGGCTCCAACCTCCCCTTGAAAAGGGGAGGTCGCTTTGCTCGTCAGAGCAAAGCGGGTGGGGATCTGCTCTCTCCGCAAACACCGTTGTCCGCGACTGACCCCCATCCCGACCATCCCCCTTTCAGGGGAAGGAGAAGATGAGGATGCCTCGCTGCATGCGTGCTACGGATTGAATGCGACAGTGCTTTGTTGCGCGGACGCGCAATAAAGCACGTTTGCCGTGATGACAGTCGCCCGAATGCGAAATGGGTTCGCGAATGCGAATGATTACGCCGCGCTCGCCGGCGGCAGTGCGAGCACCGAGTAGATCGCCTGCGCGTCGCGCGAGGCACGCAGCTTCTTGGCGACGTCCTGGTCGCGCAGCAGGCGGGCGATCCGCGCCAGCGCCTTGAGGTGGTCGGCACCGGCGCCTTCGGGCGCCAGCAACAGGAAGATCAGATCGACCGGCTGGCCGTCCATCGCCTCGAAATCGATCGGGCGCTCGAGGCGGGCGAAGAAGCCGAACAGCTTCTCCAGCTTGGGCAGCTTGCCGTGCGGAATGGCGACGCCATAGCCGACCGCCGTGGTGCCGAGCTTCTCGCGCTGCAGCAGCACCTCGAAGACGGCGCGCTCGTTCTGCCCGGTCAGAGCCGACGCGCGCGCGGCAAGTTCCTGCAGCGCCTGCTTCTTGCTGATGACTTTTAAAGCCGGGAGAATCGCCTCGGGTGCGACCAAATCGGTAATCGGCATTGGGACGTTCCGAGGTGAATGAACCGTCAGGTTGCGAAATAGGCTTTACAGCGGCGGCGTCAAGAAGTTGAGGTGGGATGCGGGCTTAGCCCGGGTCCAGCTGGCAGGGCTTCTACTCCAACGTATCGGCGGTGCCAACACCTGCGAACCCTGTTCCGCCCCCCTTATTCCTGGAGGCGGCGGACCATAAGCAGGGCCGGCTTCGGACGTCAATGCCATCTACCAACTATCCTCAAGGGCTCACCGCGGGCGGGTCGACCCAGCCGACATTGCCGTCCGTACGGCGGTAAATGATGTTCACCCGGCCGCTGCCGCCATGCTGGAACACCAGGCAGGAGGCGCCGGACAGGTCGAGCTCCATCACCGCTTCGCTGACCGACAGCCGCTTCAGCGCGGTGGTTGCCTCGGCAATGATCACCGGGCTGTATTCGGTGACCTCGTCGTCGTTCTCGGGCGCCTCAATGACGTAGCTCGGCGCGTCGAGCCCGACGCCGTTCAATTCGGCAAGCGCCGCGTTGGCGGCATAGGTCTTGCGGTGGGAGCGATCCTTGAGCCGGCTCTTGTAGCGGCGCAGGCGCTTCTCGATCATCAGGAGCGCAACATCCGCGCTGGCATAGGCGTCGGCGGCGTTGGATTCGGCTTCCAGCGTGATGCCGGAATCCAGATGCAGCGAGCAATCGGTTCGGAAGCCGAAGCCATCTTTGCTCAGCGTGATGTGACCCGAATAGTTGCCATCAAAATACTTTCGCAGGACCTCGTCGGTGCGCTCGCTGACGCGCGCGCGAAGCGCCTCGCCGATGCTGATGCTCTTTCCCGAGATACGAAGGGTCATTTGATGCCTCAATTGCTGGATGCCTCGATCACTCTTGCAGGAGCATGATGCTTGCTGGGATTCCGGTCACCTTCCTTCCTGGACGACGCTTCACCTGGAAAGGTTGAGACTATCGCGATTTGACGCGAACGCAACGAGAGCATGGTCCGGTCCGTACTTGGACGGGGTCATGCTCAAAGAGTAACCTAAACGGGGGCTGTATCGCGCGACCGGTCGGACGAGGAGGCGGGAGCCGAAAGGGCGTTGCCAAGCATGCTCTGTTTATCACGGCGGCGCTGCACCGAAGATGGGATCCGCATCGCTTCGCGGTACTTCGCGACGGTGCGGCGGGCAATATCAATGCCCGAGGCGCGCAAACGTTCCACGATCGTGTCGTCCGACAGGATCGCCGACGGCGCCTCGCCGTCGATCAGTTGCTTGATGTGGTGACGCACCGCTTCGGCCGAATGCGCCTCGCCGCCGTCGGCAGACGCGATCGAGGCGGTGAAAAAATACTTCAATTCAAAACTGCCGCGATTGGTCGCCATGTATTTGTTGGCGGTGACGCGCGACACCGTCGATTCATGCATCTGGATCGCATCCGCCACCGCCTTCAGATTGAGCGGCCGCAAATGCGCGACGCCATAGGTGAAGAACCCGTCCTGCTGGCGGACGATTTCAGTCGCGACCTTCAGGATGGTGCGGGCGCGCTGATCCAGCGCGCGCACCAGCCAGGTCGCGTTCTGCAGGCAGTCGGTGAAGTACGACTTGTCACCGTCCTTGCGGATCGTCTTCGACAGTTCAGCGTAATAGGTCTGATTGACCAGCACGCGTGGCAGAGTGTCGCTATTGAGCTCGACATGCCAGCCGCCGTCGGGGCCGGGACGGACATAGACGTCGGGCACCATGGTCTGCGTCCGCGCGGTGCCGAACTTCAGACCGGGCTTCGGATCGAGCCGGCGGATCTCCGCGATCATGTCGGTGATGTCTTCGTCGTCGACACCGCAGAGCTTTCGCAAGGCCGCGATGTCGCGCTTGGCGAGCAGGTCGAGATGCTCGACCAGCGCCTGCATCGCCGGATCGTAGCGATCGAACTCACGCAGCTGGATCGCCAGGCACTCACTCAGGTTTCGCGCGCACACACCCGGCGGATCGAATTTCTGCAGCACCGCGACGACTTCGTCGACCGCCTGCTGCGACGCACCGAGCCGCTCGGCGGCCTGGCCGAGATCGGCGGGCAAATAGCCGGCGTCGTCGACCAGGTCGATCAGATACTGCCCAATCATGCGCTGCGCCGGCGCCGAGAACGCCACCGCAAGCTGTTCGGCGAGATGGTCGGTGAGCGTCAGTTCGGCGGCCACGAAGGCTTCCAGATTGTACTCGTCGTCGCTGGAGGCGCCACCGCCCCATTCGGTATAGACCGACGGTGGCGCGTCCTGCGCGGCGCGCGCCGCCGCCTCCGCCGGCTCCTCGGAGAACACGTTATCGAGACCGGTATCTAGCGTCTGCTCGATCTCGGCGCGGGTGCCGAGGTCGCGGTTCATCCATTCCTCCTGGCCGGACTCGAAGGCGGTCTCGCCGCCCGAGCCTGCCGCCATGTCGGAATGGTCGCCGTCATCCCCGTAGCTGCTGGAACCGTCAGAATCGCCGTAGTCGGACCGTTCCATGGCCGGCTCGCCCGCCACCGGCGGTTCCGGCCCGTCGGCGGCGCGATCGAGCAGCGGGTTGCGTTCCAGCTCTTCCTCGACAAAGGCCGACAGATCGAGGTTCGACAGTTGCAGCAGCTTGATCGCCTGCATCAGCTGCGGCGTCATCACCAGCGACTGCGACTGGCGGAACTCTAGTCTTTGCGTCAGCGCCATGGAGGCAAGAACGACCCTAAAAGTTGGCTCGATTCTTGCTTATCTTAGTCCGCGAAGCTTGTATACGGCTTGACGGATGCAATTTTTGGGGTAAGCGCGACCAGCAAGAGTGAACGCCCGGTTTTGCGTCAGATCGCGCGTCAGATTCTCTAATTAGCGCATGATCTTGTCGCCAAACCGCTTCACACTTTGGCGGATCATGCGCTAGGAGCCCGTCCAGATATGTTTTCGTGACGGGCATTTGTTGTAGAGTAGCAGGCTCAGGCTGCGTTTGCGAGGTTGAACAGCTTGAGGAGGTTATGGACGGTGCAGATCATTGTCCACTCGGCGCGCACTTTCTCGATGCCCCGCAACAGGAACTGGCGGAAGCCTCTTGCCTGTTTGATCTGCCCGAACACCGGCTCCACCACTTGCTTTCGCAATCGGTAGGGTGTTTCGAAGCCGCCATCGTCGATCTTCTTTCGCATGGCCTGTGTCAGCGGGCCGCCGACTTTTCCGTTCGCTACTGTCGGGTGCTTGGCGCGTCCGGGCGCGACATAGCCATCGATGCTGCGTGTGTCGAGCGCTTCGAGATTGGCTTCGCTGCAGTAGCCGGAATCCGCTGAGGCCTGCCGCGGCTTGCGGCCAAGATTGCTCTCGATGGCCTCGATCAGGGGCACCAACTGGCCCTGATCGCTGCCGTGCTGGGTCAGTTCTTGCGCGACAATGATCTGGGCATGTGCATCGACGGCCGCCTGGGCATTATAGGCCTGAACGAAGCCATCCTTCGACTTCATGATGCGGCTTTCCGGATCGGTGAAGTTGCGTTGCGCCTTGGGATTGGGTTCCTCCGATGGCAGCGCCGCCGGTTTGCCCGGCTTCTTGCGGCCTTCGGCCTGGCGCTGCTGTTCCTTTTCGGCCTCGATGCGGCGCTCTTCCTCCGCCGCCAGTTTGGCGTCCGCTTCCAGCGCCGCCATCGCTTGCTGGATCTTCGCCAGCCGTTTCTGCTTGTCGACGGTCCAGTCCGGCAGTTCGTCGCTGTTGCCGAAAGTCTCATCCTCCGAGGCATCCGCCGCCTCGGCGGCCGCCAGCATGCGAGCGACCTCGGCCTTCAATTCCGCCTCGCGCTTCTTCATGCGCTCATAACTCATCGCCTTGTGTTTCGACGCGTTCGCCTTGATCTTCGTACCATCCAGCGCGACATGACCGAGCTTGACCAGCCCGGCCGTCTCGCACAACTTCAGAACCTGCACGAATAGCGCGCCGAGCGCCTTCAAATGTCGCTTGCGAAAGTCGCTGATCGTCCGAAAATCCGGCGCATCCAGCGCCACGATCATCACAAAATCGTTCCGCTCCCGGCAGGCCTTGGCAATCCGACGCGACGAATACAGCCCACTCGCATAGCTATGCAGCAGCAGCGCCACCATCATCCGCGGATCAAACGGCGGCTGCCCAAGCCCGCTCACATAGCTGCCCATGATCTCCCTGAGATCGAGGCTCTCCCGCACCAGATCAACCATAAACCGCGAGACATGGCCTTTCGGCACGAAGTCCTGCACATTCGGCGGCAGAAGCAGCGTCTGATCGATGTTCCAAGGCCGAAAATACTTGCTCATCGCCCAATGTTGAATCAGACCCGACCAGATTTGAACAGCGACTATCCAGACAAGCTCCTAGGTCAAAGGGTCATGGCGGCCGCGCAAATTAATGTTTGCCTGTGAGGCGTGAGTGGACATTCCACGCGCGCGTCAATGATCGCTATTGACCCAAGGCCGACACGCATCCAGATCGGTTCTGTGTCGCCTCTTGATGGGTAAAGCAGACGCCTCATTTGCGAGTACGTGTCCTAGTTCTGCGGCCCAACGGATGCCAGCTTCGTGCCTCGCACGCCCCGGAATGCGGATGGATGGGACAGCCCCCTAGCGCTGAGTTGCCCGACGGCGCAAGCCCCCGTAGCAAAAATATTTCGGTTTATCGGAATACCCAACTCAGTGTATGAATTACCCGTCTCACCCGATTGAGGGGCGCTCGCGATCGTCACGAACGTTGCGGTGGGATGCGGTGGACGCCGAAGTGCACGCGACGAACGTGAGCCGAGGCGGACGGTGAAATCGTGTGGTCCTGACGCCCTAGTGGCAGGTGTCCTCTCGCAAAAGCGCGTAGCGCTATTGCGAAGGCGGTGACAAGCAAGCCCAGTATCACCGGGGAGAGCACGTATAAGCCGTAACCCATCGCGCAGGGAAAGCCGGGATGCTTCCGGTTTCACCTGTGGTCCTACCCCGGTGCTTTTTGTTGCACCGGACCCATGGGTGCGATCGGCGCCCGGCTTTCCCTGCGCCCTCTGATCGGAGGAGGGCGGAACGAACGGCAGAACTCGGGCAAAACATGTCGCGAGGATGCGAGAACGCGCCCCATATCACGCTGTCATCACCCGGCTTGACCGGGCGATCCAGTATTCCAGAGGCAGCCGTTACTGAGCCGATGGGCCGCGGCGTACTGGGTCACCCGGTCCAGCCGGGTGACGACACCGGATGGGGATCCGGGAGCTCCCTCACCCGCCCAGGCCGGCATCATCAAGACGCGCATTCCGCACCCCTCACAATGAGCATTTGGCGGAGCTCAAGCCGTTGACCCCATGGGCGATTTTATGGCCTAGTCCGCCGTCCCCGAACGGGACCCGAAAATCACCCAAAGCCACCAAAAGCCTTGCGATTTCATGACCGCCGAACGCTACAACGCCCGTGAATCCGAACCCCGCTGGCAGCGCCTGTGGGACGAAAAGGCGATCTTCGCCTCCAAGATCGACGATAAACGGCCGAAATACTACGTGCTCGAGATGTTCCCCTACCCGTCGGGGCGCATCCATATCGGCCATGTCCGCAACTACACGCTCGGCGACGTGCTGGCGCGCTTCATGCGTGCCAAGGGCTTCAACGTGCTGCACCCGATGGGCTGGGACGCGTTCGGCCTGCCGGCGGAGAATGCCGCGATCGAGCGCAAGGTGGCGCCGAAGGCCTGGACCTACGACAACATCGCCGCGATGAAGAAACAGCTGCGCTCGATCGGGCTGTCGCTCGACTGGTCACGCGAATTCGCGACCTGCGACCCTAGCTACTACAAGCATCAGCAGAAGATGTTCCTGGACATGCTGCGCACAGGCCTCGCCGAACGCGAGAAGCGCAAGCTGAACTGGGATCCGGTCGACATGACCGTGCTCGCCAACGAGCAGGTGATCGACGGCCGCGGCTGGCGCTCGGGCGCCGTTGTCGAACAACGGGAAATGAGCCAGTGGGTCTTCAAGATCACGAAGTACTCGCAGGAGCTGCTGGAGGCGCTGGACGGTCTGGATCGCTGGCCCGACAAGGTGCGGCTGATGCAGCGCAACTGGATCGGCCGCTCCGAGGGCCTCTTGATCCGCTTCGCGCTGGATGCGGCGACGACGCCGGCCGGCGAGAGCGAGCTGAAGATCTTCACCACGCGGCCGGACACGCTGTTCGGCGCAAAATTCATGGCGATCTCGGCGGATCATCCGCTGGCGGTCGCCGCTGCCGCGAAGAATCCGAAGCTCGCCGAGTTCATCGCCGACATCAAGAAGATCGGCACCGCGCAGTCGATTATCGACACCGCCGAGAAGCAGGGTTTCGATACCGGCATCAAGGCGGTGCATCCGTTCGATCCGAACTGGAAGCTGCCGGTCTATGTCGCGAACTTCGTGCTGATGGAATACGGCACCGGCGCGATCTTCGGCTGCCCGGGGCATGACCAGCGCGACCTCGACTTCGTCAATAAATACGGCCTCGGCAATGTGCCGGTGGTCTGCCCCGAGGGCCAGGACCCGAAGACGTTCTTCATCACCGACACCGCCTATGACGGTGACGGCCGCATGATCAATTCCCGCTTCCTCGACGGCATGACCATCGACCAGGCCAAGGAAGAGGTCGCCAAGCGTCTGGAGAGCGAATTGCGCGGCAATGCGCCGGTCGGCGAGCGGCAGGTCAATTTCCGCCTGCGCGACTGGGGCATTTCACGCCAGCGCTATTGGGGCTGCCCGATCCCGGTGATCCACTGCCCGACTTGCGACGTGGTGCCGGTGCCGGACGACCAGCTGCCGGTGACGCTGCCGGAGGATGTCAGCTTCGACAAGCCCGGCAACGCGCTCGACCATCATCCGACCTGGAAGCACGTCACTTGTCCCAAGTGCGGCGGCAAGGCGGTGCGCGAGACCGACACGATGGACACCTTCGTGGACTCGTCCTGGTACTTCGCGCGCTTCACCGATCCCTGGAACGAGACGGCGCCGACCACGCCGGCGGTCGCCAACCGGATGATGCCGGTCGACCAGTATATCGGCGGCGTCGAGCACGCGATCCTGCATCTGCTCTACAGCCGCTTCTTCACCCGCGCGATGAAGGCGACCGGCCATATCGACATGACCGAGCCGTTCGCCGGCATGTTCACCCAGGGCATGGTGGTGCACGAGACCTACCAGAAGGCCGACGGCAACTGGGTCACGCCGGCCGAGGTGAAGATCGAGGTGGGCGGCAACGGCCGCCGCGCGGTGCTGCTGGCGACCGGCGAAGACGTCGAGATCGGCCCGATCGAGAAGATGTCGAAGTCGAAGAAGAACACCGTCGACCCCGACGACATCATCGCGAGCTACGGCGCCGACGTGGCGCGCTGGTTCATGCTGTCGGACTCGCCGCCGGATCGCGACGTGATCTGGAGCGACGAACGCGTCCAGGGCGCCGCCCGCTTCGTGCAGCGGCTGTGGCGGCTGGTGAACGAATCGGCCGAAATCGCCAAGGCGGCGCCGGCGAGCCGGCCGGCGACGTTCGGGCCGGAGGCGCTGGCGCTGCGCAAGGCGGCCCATGGCGCGCTCGACAAGGTGTCGTCCGGGATCGAGCGGCTGCATTTCAATGTGTGTCTCGCCCATATCCGCGAATTCGCCAATGCGCTGGCCGAAGTGCTGGCGAAGGGCGACAAGCCGGCCCCGGATGTGGCCTGGGCGGTGAAAGAGGCCGCGACCATCCTGGTTCAGCTGTTTTCGCCGATGATGCCGCATCTGGCCGAGGAGTGCTGGGTGGTTTTGGGCCATGAGGGGCTGGTTTCGGAGGCCGATTGGCCGCAAATCGAACGCGATTTGCTGGTCGAAGACAGCGTGACCCTGGTCGTCCAGGTCAACGGTAAAAAACGAGGTGATGTTACCGTGCCACGGGCGGCGCAAAATGCGGATATAGAGGCTGCCGTTTTGGCGCTCGATGCGGTAAAAGTCGCCCTGGCCGGGAAACCCGTCCGCAAGGTGATCGTAGTGCCCATGAGGATCGTCAATGTTGTCGGCTAGGATTGGGATCGCCGCCCGGCTCGTGGCCGTGGCCGCCTTGGCCGCGCTGACGGCCGGATGCTTCCAGCCGATGTATGCCGAGCGCACCCTCGACGGGTCGTCGTCCGCGCTGCGCGAAAAGCTGTTGGCCGTCGAGGTTCCGCCGGTCGACAAGCCGAACGCATCGCGCGAGGCCCGGGTCGGCGTCGAAGTCCGCAACGCGCTCGCCTTCAAGCTCTATGGCACCGCCACCGGCGTGCCGCCGACGCACCGGCTGGTGTTGCGTTTCACCACCAGCCGCTCCTCGCTGATGCTCGATCCGACCACCGCGCTGCCGACCAGCGAGAACTACGGCATCGACGCCCAGTTCAACCTGGTCGAGATCGCGTCGAACAAGTCGGTCATGACCGGCACCACGTTCTCGCGCGTGTCCTATGACATGCCGGGCTCCTACCAGCGCTACGCCCGCGCCCGCGCCTTCCGCGACGCCGAGGACCGCGCCGCGCAGGAAATCGCCGACAACATCCAGACCCGGCTCGCCTCCTTCTTCGCCACCGGAACCTGATCGCCGCATTGGTCGCACTTCGCGGAAAAGAGATCGACAGCTTCCTCGCCCGGCCCGACGCCGGCCGGCCGATCATCCTGCTTTACGGTCCGGACTTAGGCCTGGTGCGCGAGCGCGCCGACGCGCTGATGGCCTCCGCCGTCGACGATCCCAACGATCCGTTCTCGCTGGTGCGGCTCGATGGCGACGAGCTCGCCGCCGAACCGTCGCGGTTGGTCGATGAAGCCATGACCGTGCCGCTGTTCGGCGGCCGCCGCGCCATCCGCGTCCGCGCCGGCTCCCGCAATTTCGCAAGCGGCGTCGAGTCGCTGACCGAGACTGCCGCGCTCAGGGATTGCCGCATCGTGATCGAGGCCGGAGAGCTCAGGCCGGAATCGCCGCTTCGCAAGATCTGCGAGCGCGCCAAGAATGCGGTCGCGATCGGCTGCTATCCCGACACCGAACGCGACCTCACCAAGCTGATCGAGGACGAGCTGCGCCTCTCCAATCTGCGGCTTGCTCAAGATGCGCGCGCGGTGCTGATGTCGCTGCTCGGCGGCGACCGCATGGCGTCGCGCAACGAGCTGCGCAAGCTCGCGCTGTTCGCGCACGGCAAGGGCGAGATCACGCTTGACGACGTCATGACCGTAGTCTCCGACGCCTCCGAGCTGAAACTCGATCCGATCGTCGACGGCGCCTTCGCCGGCAATGCCGCGCTGGTCGAGACCGAGTTCACCAAGGCAATGGTCGCCGGCACCTATCCCGGCGTGATCATCTCGGCCGCGCAGCGCCAGGCGGCTTGGCTGCACAAATCGGCGCTGGCCATCGCAGAAGGCACGCCGGCGTCAACCGTGCTCGAAGGCGGATTTCCCCGGCTGCACTTCTCGCGCAAGCCCATGGTGGAAATCGCGCTGCGCAATTTCACGCCGCCGCGGCTGGTGAATGTGATCGATCAGCTCGCGACCGCGGCACTCGACATGCGCAAGCAGGCCTCGCTCGCCGCCGTGATCGCGCAACGCGCGCTGCTGTCGATCGCGGCCAATGCGAAGCGGAGGGGGTGAATTTGATGGAGTCATTCCGGGGCATGCGAAGCATGAACCCGGAATCTGGATGTGGTGAAGCGAGATTCTCAGGTGCGCAATTGCGCACCATAGTTCGCGCTGACGCGCGCCCCTGACGAAACCGCTAGCCGCCCTCGAGCCGCCGCACCACCTCGTCGAGCTGCTCGAGGTTGCGGTAGCTGATCTGGACGGTGCCGCCGGGATCGCGATGGCTGACGGTGACGGCAAGGCCGAGCGCATCGCTGACGCGCTTCTCCAGCGCCAGCGTATCGGCATCCTTGTCGACCTTGGCCGCGGCGCCAGCGCGCGCCTTCTGCGGCTTGCGCTCAGGGACGCCCTCCTCATGCGCCAGCGCCTCGGCCTGGCGGACGTTGAGGCCCTCGGCGACGATACGCTTCGCGGCAGCGAGCGGATCCGGCACGCCGATCAGCGCGCGGGCGTGGCCGGCGGACAGATCGCCCTTGGAGATCAGCGCCTGCACCTCGGCGGGCAGCTTGGTCAGCCGCATCATGTTGGCGACGTGGCTGCGGCTCTTGCCAACGATCTTGGCGATGTCTTCCTGGCCGCGTTTGAACTCGTCGGCAAGCGCGTGATAGCCCTGCGCCTCTTCCATCGCATTCAGGTCTTCGCGCTGGACGTTCTCGATGATCATGATCTCGAGCGCGTCGGAATCAGAGACCTCGACCGGCACGATCGGCACTTCGTGCAGGCCGGCGAGCTGCGAGGCGCGCCAGCGGCGCTCGCCGGCGATGATCTCGTAGCGGTCCTGCACGCCCTTGATGGCGCGCACCACGATCGGCTGGATCACGCCGCGCGCCTTGATCGAATCGGCAAGCTCGCCGAGCTCGGCGTCGGCGAAGCTGCGCCGCGGGTTGCGCGGATTGGCCTTGAGGAATTCGATCGGCACCTTGCGCTGGTTGCGCGGCCGCTCGACATGCGCGGCCTCGCCGCCGACATCTCCGATCAGGCTTGCCAGCCCGCGCCCCAGTCGCGAACGCGCTTCATCGGCCATTGTTGCGAGCTCCCTTGGATTCACGCGCAGTACTCCAGACTTGAATTTCAGAATCGGTGGATGGGTCGAGCGCAGCGAAGCCCATCGCTGCCGTCATGTGCTGCAATGGGGTTCGCTTCGCTCCACCCATCCTGCGCATCGTCAATGCGCGCGCAGCTCGCGCTCGCGCTGGATCACTTCGGTGGCGAGCTTGAGATACGCGTCGCTGCCGGCGCATTTGAGATCGTAGACCAGCACGGGCTTGCCGTAGGACGGCGCCTCCGAGATGCGCACGTTGCGCGGGATCATGGTGTCGTAGACCTTGTCGCCCATGAACTGGCGCACGTCGGCAACGACCTGGTTGGAGAGGTTGTTGCGCGAGTCGAACATGGTCAGCACGATGCCGTGGATCGACAAGCTCGGATTGAGCGTCGAGCGCACCTGCTCCACGGTCTGCAGCAATTGCGACAGACCTTCGAGCGCGAAGAACTCGCATTGCAGCGGCACCAGGATCGCATCCGACGCCGCCATCGCATTCACCGTGAGCAGGTTGAGCGAGGGCGGGCAGTCGATCAACACGTAGGTGTAGTCGGCTTCCGGCGAGACGTTGTTGTTCAGCCCGGCGATCGCATCGCGCAGCCGGAAGGCGCGGCCCGGCGTGGTGCCGAGCTCAAGCTCGAGGCCGGAAAGATCCATGGTGGAGGCGGCGATATGCAGCCGCGGCACCGCGGTCGCGACCACGGCATCGCGCAGCGGTGCCTCGCCGATCAAGACGTCGTAGGTCGAGCAGCTGCGGTTGCGACGATCGATACCCAGGCCGGTCGAGGCGTTGCCCTGGGGATCGAGATCGACGATCAGGACCCGTTCGCCAATCGCGGCGAGTGCCGTTCCAAGATTGATCGCTGTGGTTGTCTTGCCAACGCCGCCCTTCTGGTTCGCGAGCGACAGGATGCGCGGATGGCCGGGCGGCTGGGTCGCCCTATCCTCTTGATAAACCTCGTCCATCACAGTCATACCAAAATACCATTTCTCGCGGAGTCCCCTAGCGCCGCTCGATTAACCCGAGTTCGACGATCCAGCCCTGTCCGCCGGTACGGCTGGCGTGTAGCTTTGGCTCAATATTCCAATATTTAGTGGCCTCGGTCAATTCGGCCTCTACATCTTGACCCTTCAAAAACAGCGCCTTGGCGCCCTTTTTGACCCACGGCTCCGCAAAGCCGATCAGTTGATGTAACGGAGCCAGCGCTCGTGCGGTGACGCAATCGATCGGGCCTGCGATTCTATCCACAGTATCCCCGATATCAGCCAAATGCACCGTCCCCGGAGACGACGTCACCCGTACAGCCTCGCGCAAGAATGCGGCCTTCTTGGCGATTCGCTCAACCAGATGGATCGAAGCGCCTGATGTCTCGGCCAAAGCACAGGCCAGCACGACGCCGGGAAACCCGCCGCCGCTGCCGAGATCGACCCAGGATTTGGCAGAGGGCGCGAGGCTCAGGAGCTGCAGCGAATCGGAGACATGACGCGTCCAGAGATTCGGCAGGGTCGATGGCGCGACGAGATTGGTCTTGGCTTGCCATTCCAGGAGGAGGGCGATGTAGCGGTCGAGCCGCGCTTCCGTTTCACGTGAAACGGGGGTGAGCGCGAGCGCTGCCGCCTTGTCCTTGGCGGAGACGGTGAGTTCTGCGGGTTGCGAGGCTGGAGCCATTCTGGGCGGAGGTCGGCTATCTGAACGAAAGGGAGGTAGATCTCGGGTCTAGGAGGCGATGGAATCGCCTCCGCCCCGCAAAAGATAAGCGCTCAGCTCGTACGTTTCACGTGAAACGTCAGGCGATGGCCTTGGCTGATTTCCGTCGCGCTTCGCGCCGCAGATAGGCGGCCAAAATACCCAGCGCCGCCGGCGTCATGCCGTCGATCCGGCCCGCCTGCCCGACCGTGCGCGGCTGCGCCTTCTGCAGCTTGGCGCGCGCTTCATTCGAGAGACCCGGCACGTCGGCATAGTCGACATCGGTCAGGACCAGGCCCTCATCGCGCCGGAAGGCGTCGACGTCAGCGGTCTGGCGCTTCAGATAGACATCGTATTTGGCATCGATCTCGAGATGCACCGCGATAGCAGTGTCAATGGCCGACAGCTCCGGCCAGATCGCCTGGACCGCAGGCCACTCAATCTCGGGATAAGCCAGCAGCTCAAACGCCGTGCGACGGTGCCCGTCGCGGTTGAGCGACAGCCCGTGCTTCGCAGCTTCGTTGGGGGTGATCGCGAGCGACTTCGCCAAGGTCTTGGCGCCCTCCAGCGCCGCCATCTTGGTCCGGTGACGCCCCGCGCGCGCCGCACCGACGCATCCGAGTGCGATACCCTTGTCGGTCAGCCGCTGGTCGGCATTATCGGCCCGCAGTGTCAGCCGATATTCGGCGCGTGAGGTGAACATACGATAGGGTTCAGTGATCCCGCGGGTCACGAGGTCGTCGATCATCACCCCGAGATAGCCGTCGGCGCGGTCGAACACGATCGGGTCGGCCCCGCCGGCCGCCAGGGCGGCATTGAGCCCGGCGACGATGCCCTGCCCCGCCGCCTCCTCATAACCTGTGGTGCCATTGATCTGGCCGGCCAGGAAAAGCCCACGTAGACGCTTGGTCTGCAGGGTCGGATCGAGCTCGCGGGGATCGACGTGGTCGTATTCGATCGCATAGCCTGGCCGGACCATCTTTACCCGCTCAAGGCCGGGGATGCTGGCGAGGATGGCGAGCTGGACCTCTTCCGGCAGCGAGGTCGAGATCCCGTTGGGATAGACCGTGGTGTCGTCGAGCCCCTCCGGCTCCAGGAAGATCTGATGGCCGTCGCGATCGCCGAACCGGACGATCTTGTCCTCGATCGAGGGGCAATAGCGCGGTCCGGAGCTCTTGATCTGGCCGGAATACATCGGCGAACGATGCACATTGGCCCGGATCACCTCATGGGTCGCCGGCGTGGTCCGGGTGATGCCGCACTGGATCTGTGCCGTCGTGATCCGGTCCGTCATGACCGAAAACGGCTCCGGCGGGTCGTCCCCGGGCTGCATTTCGACCGCCGACCAGTCGATCGTGGTGCCGTCGAGGCGCGGAGGCGTCCCGGTCTTGAGCCGGCCGAGCACAAATCCTGCCCGCTCGAACGAGGCTGACAGGCCCATGGCCGGTGCTTCGCCGACCCGGCCCGCCGGCCAGTTCTTCTCGCCGAGATGAATCAGGCCACGGAGGAAGGTGCCGGTCGTGATGACAACCGCACCCGCTGAAAGCTGACGGCCGTCGCCCAGGCGAATGCCGGTGACGCGGCCATCAACGACGATCAGCTCGTCTGCCTCGCCTTCGATGACGCTCAGGTTCGCAGTCTCGGTGATCGCCGCCTGCATCGCGGCGGCATAGAGCTTGCGGTCGGCCTGGGCCCGGGGGCCGCGGACTGCCGGACCCTTGCGGCGATTGAGCATGCGGAACTGGATGCCGCCGGCGTCGGCAACCCGGCCCATCAGGCCGTCCAAAGCATCGACCTCGCGGACCAGATGGCCCTTGCCGAGCCCGCCGATGGCCGGATTGCAGGACATCGCGCCGATGGTCGCAAAACGATGGGTCACCAAGGCGGTCTTCGCGCCCATCCGGGCAGACGCGCTCGCGGCCTCGCAGCCGGCATGGCCGCCGCCGATGACGATGACGTCGAATGAGTCTGCCCTGGAAGTCATGGCGGGACTTCTATCGCGGAGTGACGAAAGCCGGAAGAACGAAGTTGGGGTCGTCAGGCTGAGACCCAGGCTGGAGCAGATATCGACTGCTTCCACCTTCGCTAGACTTCCGCGGGACAACTCGCTTCGCGCTCAATGACGGACGGTGGTGTTTCACGTGAAACAGCACGATCACGCCACGCGGTTGTTTCACGTGAACGGGAAGAGGGGTCGTCAACCAGATCGAAACCATGTTTCACGTGAAACAAATGGGTTGTCCGCTACTTCCCTATGCAGAATTCGCGGAAGATGACGTCCAGGATGTCCTCGACGTCGACCCGGCCGAGCAGGCGGCCCAGCGAATAGGCCGCCCTACGAAGTTCCTCGGCAGCGAGTTCCTCGCCCTGCCCCACCACGTCGATGCTGCGCTGGAGAGATTCGACGGTCTCCTGGAGCAATCCGCGCTGCCGGGTCCGGCTGATCAAACCGCCTTCGCTGGTCGCAAAATAGTCGTGAGCGAAACCCACCAGTGCGGCGACGAGCTCGGAGAGGCCGTCGCCGCGGGCAGCCGAGATCCTGAATTCGGGGTGATTGCCTCCCTCACCCGACGGAGCCCTGACGAGGTCAATTTTGTTTCGTACCAGCCAGGTTGGCGTCGTTCCGCCATGCCCGACCTTGGCGCCGCCGCTGTCGGCCAGCCACAGCACGAGGTCCGCTTCGGCGGCGCGGGCGCGGGCGCGGCGGACGCCCTCCTGCTCGACCGGGTGATTGGTCTCGCGGATCCCCGCGGTGTCGATCACCGTGACGGGATAGCCGTCGAGATCGAGCTGCACCTCGATCACATCCCGCGTCGTGCCGGCATGCGGCGAGACGATCGCGACCTCGCGCCGGACGAGCTGATTGATCAGGGTCGATTTGCCAACGTTGGGCGGGCCTGCGATCGCGACCACCAGGCCGTCGCGCAGCCGCTCGCTTTGCCCCTGCCCCGCAAGCACTTGCTTGATTTCATCATGCAGCGCCCGGATCCGCTCGAGCGCCGGCGCGACCAGCTCCGCCGGCACGTCGCCTTCATCGGAGAAATCGATGCCGGCCTCGATCAACGCCGACGCCGCGATGATCCGCTCGCGCCAGTCCCGCGCGCGATCGCCAAGCAGCCCCTTCAGCTGACGCAGCGCCTGGCGCCGCTGGCGATCGGTATCGGCGTGGATCAGATCGTCGAGGCCTTCGGCCTCGGTCAGGTCGAGCTTGCCGTTCTCAAAAGCCCGCCGCGTGAACTCGCCGGGCTCCGCCGGCCGCACATTCTCGAATGCCGCGATCACGTCGAACATCGCCGACAAAACCGCGCGTCCGCCATGGACATGGAATTCGGCCACATCTTCGCCGGTGGCACTTGCCGGGCCGGGAAACCACAACACCACCGCGTCATCGATCGGTTGGTGTTTCGGATCACGCAGCAGCGCCCGGGTCGCCATTCGCGGAACCGGCGTCTTGCCGGCCAAGCCGGCAATGACCGACTCGGCCATTGGGCCAGACAGCCTGATGATGGCGATCGCGCTCGGTGGCCGTCCCGAGGACAGCGCAAAGATGGTTTGGTCGCGCGGATGCATCGCCTATTTCTTCCAGCAAATCGGCAAAGGCAATGCCGCTTCCATTTCGCAGGCAATATCGCTTAATGCTGCATTGCAGTATGACCGAGTTTCTTTGCAGCAGCCGCGCAGCAATTTTGCTGCAGCAACGCTGCCCGGGGCACACCTATGCGACAGAAATATAAATTATATCAGACAGTTGTATAAATATTCGGTACGCCAGATGGCCCAGTTTATGCTGCACCCTGCTGCAGCAAATCCGCAGCATGAAAAAAGCGCCCCGCTTGTGCGGAGCGCCCTATCCTCTTCGGCCGTGGCCTCAGGTGTTCATGGAATCGAAGAATTCCGAGTTGCTCTTCGTGTTCCGGAGCTTGTCGAGCAGGAAGTCGATCGCATCCATGGTGCCCATCGGATTGAGGATGCGGCGCAGGACGTACATCTTCTTCAGCACCTGAGGATCGGTGATGAGCTCCTCCTTGCGGGTGCCGGAGCGAGCAATATCGATCGCCGGGAAGGTCCGCTTGTCCGAGACCTTGCGGTCGAGAATCAGCTCGGAGTTACCGGTGCCCTTGAACTCTTCGAAGATGACTTCGTCCATACGGCTGCCGGTATCGACCAGCGCGGTCGCGATGATGGTCAGCGAACCGCCCTCCTCGATGTTGCGCGCGGCGCCGAAGAAGCGCTTCGGGCGCTGCAACGCGTTGGCGTCGACACCGCCGGTCAGCACCTTGCCGGATGACGGCACCACGGTGTTGTAGGCGCGGCCGAGGCGCGTGATCGAATCGAGCAGGATCACGACGTCGCGGCCGTGCTCGACGAGGCGCTTCGCCTTCTCGATCACCATCTCCGCGACCTGGACGTGACGCACGGCGGGTTCGTCGAAGGTCGACGACACCACCTCGCCCTTCACCGAGCGCTGCATGTCCGTGACTTCTTCCGGACGTTCGTCGATCAGCAGCACGATCAGATAGCAGTCGGGATGATTGGCGGTGATGGAGTGCGCGATGTTCTGCATCAGCACCGTCTTGCCGGTGCGCGGCGGCGCCACGATCAGCGCGCGCTGGCCCTTGCCGATCGGCGCGACGATATCGATCACGCGTGCTGAAAGGTCTTTCTTGGTGGAATCCTCAAGCTCCATGCGGAAACGCTGATTGGGAAACAGCGGCGTGAGGTTGTCGAAATTGACCTTGTGCTTCGACTTTTCCGGGTCTTCGAAATTGAGCGTGTTGACCTTCAGCAGCGCGAAATAGCGTTCGCCTTCCTTCGGGCTGCGAATGTGGCCTTCGATCGTGTCGCCGGTGCGCAGGCCGAAACGGCGGATCTGCGACGGTGAAACGTAGATGTCGTCGGGGCCGGGCAGATAGTTCGCGTCGGGCGAACGAAGGAAGCCGAAGCCGTCGGACAGCACCTCGACAACGCCTTCACCGATGATGTCGGTCTCGGCGATCGCGAGCTGCTTGAGAATTGCGAACATCAGCTCCTGCTTGCGCATGGTGCTGGCATTCTCGACCCCGTTCTCTTCCGCAAACGAGACGAGCTCGGCCGGCGTTTTCGATTTGAGGTCCTGGAGTTTGATTTCCCGCATTGGGGTCGTCCTGTGAGGAAGTAGGTAGGGAAGGGGTGCGAGGTGGCTTGGAAAAAGCGGACGCCAAAGGAAGGTCCGCAGGTCTCAGCCAGGAAAGTGCCGTTTGGGCTTCAAACCTGATGCGGCGCCGGCCCGAAAAGAACCGAAACGCGACCACATCCGCCTGCGTGGGGTGGGATAAAACCTATATAGAAAATCGATCCGTCCTTCGCAAGAAGAACTGAAGCATGCTTCCCAGGCATCGCAATGTCTAGAACGGCTTCACGACCACCATGATCACGATCAGGACCATCAGAAGCGTCGGCACCTCGTTGATAATGCGGTAGAATTTCTGGCTACGTTGATTCCGGTCGGCGGTGAAATCCTTCACGCAGCGGGACAAAAAGCCGTGGATACCCGACATGACGAGCACCAGCGTAAATTTGACGTGAAACCAGCCCGATAGGTACCAGTGTCCGGCCCAGGCCAAATAAAGCCCGGCCAGCCAGGTCACGATCATCGCCGGGTTGATGATTGCCTTCAAAAGCCGCCGCTCCATGACCTTGAAGGTCTCGGACTGCTTCGAGCCGGCTTCGGAATCGCAATGATAGACGAACAGCCGCGGCAGATAGAGCATTCCCGCCATCCACGAGATCACGGCAACGACGTGCAGGGCCTTGATCCAGTCGTACATCGCAGGGATGCCTTTCGGGGAACAGCTCGGGCGGGTTCAGCGTTGCGAGCAAGCGCTGCAAGCGAGGGACGGATACATATCCGCTCACACGGCTTTCCTAAAACTAATTAAGTTTAGAATCTAAGGTTTGAGTCTAAGTAGCGGTGAATTTGACTCATGCAACGCGGTCCAGTGCCTCTCACGGTCTTGTTCACATTCCTCAACATTGCGGCCGGCGTAGACGGATGTCGGGAATCTGTTCCTCGACTCAATTGGTTGCGTACGTCTGTGGCCAGCTTATCAAGAGACAAATCCACACCGGTTCACTATCATCCTTGCCATGACGTCGACTTGTCCTTTTCGGCAGTGCTGTGAAGAACTGGGCGAGATATACAGGGGCCGGCCGGCGGACCCGGATTGTTCTCCTCGACCTCCACAGGGATTCACAGGATAGACAGGGGCTCTGGTGCCGACGACCTCCAACTATTTCCACCTGCATCTGGTGTCTGATTCGACCGGCGAGACGCTGATCACGGTGGCGCGCGCGGTCGCCGCGCAATACGCCAACGTGACTGCGGTCGAGCACGTCTATCCGCTGGTGCGCAGCCAGAAGCAGCTCGATCGCGTGCTTGACGAGATCGAGGAATCGCCCGGCATCGTCCTATTCACGCTGCTCGAGAAGGACCTGGTCGGCCGGCTCGAGGGCAAGTGCAAGGAAATCAACGTTCCGAGCCTGTCGATCATCGGGCCGGTGATGCAGTTGTTCGAGGCGTATCTGGGCGCCGCGACGACCGGACGTGTCGGCGCACAGCACGTGCTCAACGCGGAATATTTCGCCCGGATCGACGCGCTGAACTACACGATGATCCATGACGACGGTCAGCATGTCGAAGGCCTCGAGGACGCCGACGTCGTCCTGGTCGGCGTGTCCCGTACGTCGAAGACGCCGACCTCGATCTATCTCGCCAACCGCGGCATCCGCACCGCGAATGTGCCGCTGGTGCCGGGCATCCCGTTGCCGCATCAGCTCGAGACCCTGAAGAAGCCCTTGGTGGTCAGCCTGCATGCGACGCCGGAGCGCCTGATCCAGGTCCGGCAGAACCGCCTGCTCACCATGGGCGACCGCGACAACGACACCTACATCGACAAGCAGGCGGTGGCCGACGAGGTCGCGTTTGCGCGGCGCCTGAGCGCGAAGTTCAACTGGGCGCTGCTCGACGTGACGCGGCGTTCGATCGAGGAGACGGCCGCCGCGATCATGAAGCTCTATAACGATCGCCAGCGCGCTCGGCCGTCGGAGTGATCTTCACGTCATGAGTATCTGGCGCGGCCCACAGCAGCTGATCCTCGCATCGCAAAGCCGCGCGCGAAAGATGCTGCTCGAAAACGCCGGGCTCGATTTCGAGGCGTTGCCGGCCGATATCGACGAGCGCGCGGTGCAGAAGGATTCCGGACTTTCGGCGCCGGGCGAGATCGCATCGCTGCTGGCGCGCGAGAAGGCGCTGTTCATTTCAAGGCAGAAGCCGGGCCAATATGTCGTCGGCGCCGATCAGACCCTGGCACTGGGGCAGCGGATGTTCAGCAAGCCTGCCGGCCGCGCGCAGGCCGCCGAGCAGCTCGGTCTGCTCGCCGGAGAGACCCATGAGCTGCATTCAGCCGTCGCGGTGGCGCGTGACGGAAGGGCTCTGTTCGACGACGTGAGCGTGGCCCGCATGACGATGCGGCGGCTCGCGGCCGGCGAAATCGAGGCCTATCTCGACCAGGCCGGGGCGGCGGTGACGACCAGCGTCGGCGCCTACCAGCTCGAGGGTCTGGGCGTGCATCTGTTCGAGCGGATCGAAGGCGACCATTTCACCATTCTCGGCCTGCCGCTATTGTCGCTGCTTGCGTTCCTGCGCCGCGAGAAGCTGCTCGCGGTATGAGGCGTATGGTAACGGAGAGATGCTGAACCGATGTTGACGCGATGTTGATCCGATGCTGATTCTTGGACTGACCGGCTCGATCGGGATGGGGAAATCCACCACGGCCAAATTATTCATGGAGGCCGGCGTGCCGGTCTACGACGCCGATGCGGCCGTGCATCAACTCTACGAAGGCGAAGCCGCGCCGGCGATCGAAGCCGCTTTTCCCGGCACCACCGCCAATGGCAAGGTCGACCGCGCCAAGCTGTCGGCACGCGTGGTGCACAACGCTGCGGCGATAAAGCAGCTCGAGCAGATTGTGCATCCGATGCTCGGCGCGTCGCGGCAGAAATTCTTTGCCGATGCGGAGGCCGCCGGCGCCTCGATCGTCGTCGTCGATATACCGCTGCTGTTCGAGACCGGCGGCGAGAAGCGCGTCGATGCCGTTGTGGTCGTGACGACATCGCCGGAACTGCAGCGCGAGCGCGTGCTGGCGCGCGGCACGATGGATGCCGCGAAACTCGACGCCATCATCGCCAAGCAGATGCCCGACGCCGAGAAGCGCAAGCGCGCGGATTTCGTCGTGGATACCTCGCACGGACTTGATCCGGTGCGGGCGCGCATCCGCGACATTCTGGCCGAGGTTGCTAAGATGCCGAAGCGGCGCGCCTGATTCGCCGCTTTTCGGATTGCTTCACGTCATGCGCGAAATCGTTCTCGATACCGAAACCACCGGCCTCGATCCGCTGCGCGGCGACCGGCTGGTCGAGATCGGTTGCGTCGAGATATTCAACCGCATGCCGACCGGTCAGACCTACCACGTCTACATCAATCCCGAGCGCGACATGCCGGCGGAAGCGTTCGCTGTGCACGGGCTGTCGACCGAGTTCCTGGCCTCCAAGCCGCTGTTCAATGAAGTGGTCGACGAGTTCCTGGCCTTCATCGGCGATACGCCGCTGGTGATCCACAACGCGTCATTCGACATCAGCTTCATCAACGCCGAGCTCGACCGTATCAAGCGGCGGGCAATCCCGAAGGACCGGCTGGTCGATACGCTGCTGCTGGCGCGCCGCAAGCATCCCGGCGTGTCGAACCGGCTCGACGATCTCTGCTCGCGCTATCAGATCGACAATTCCCGTCGCACCAAGCACGGCGCTCTGCTCGACGCCGAGTTGCTGGCCGAGGTCTATATCGACCTGATCGGGGCGCGGCAGTCGCAGCTCATCCTGGCGTCGGAAACTTCGGATGCGCGTGCGGGCAGCCATGGTGATTCGCCTCGGCGGCAGCGCGAGACGCCGCTACTGGCGCGGGTCAGCGACGCGGATCGAGAAGCCCACCGGGCCTTCGTTGCCACGCTCGGCGACAAGCCGATCTGGAATGATTATTTGCCGCCGCCAGCGCCGGCCGAAGCCCCGGCGGCTTGAACTCTTAGTTCCGTCATCCTGAGGTGCGAGCCTTGCGGCGCACTTGCGCCGCTGGGCGAGCCTCGAAGGATGCACGGCCCGGCTGGTGGCCGTCGATCCTTCGAGACGCCCGCAAGTGCGGCCTCCTCATCAGGATGACGGATTACACTTCCCCGGGCGTTATACTTCTCGAACCGTGACTCAGCTCGGCTTGACGCCGGAGGCGGCCTGGGCGGCGGCCTGCCGCTCCATGTTCTGGCGGTAGAGGCCGAGGAAGTCGACGGGGTCGAGCAACAGGGGCGGGAAGCCGCCGTCGCGGACCGAGGTCGCGACGATCTCGCGGGCGAACGGGAACAGCAGCCGCGGGCACTCGATCATGACCAGCGGGTGCAGGTTCTCCTTCGGCACATTCACGATCCGGAACACGCCGGCATAGGCGAGATCGAAGCTGAACATCACCTTGCCAGCCGTCTCGGCCTTGCCCTCGACCGAGAGGATCACCTCGTACTCGTTTTCCGACAGGTTGTTGGCGGAGACGTTGATCTGGATGTTGATCGCCGGCTGCTGCTGCTGCTGGCCGAGCGAGGCCGGCGCATTCGGGTTCTCGAACGACAGGTCCTTGGTGTACTGCGCCAGCACGTTGAGCTGGGGAGGGGCCTGTTCGACGGGGGCGCCGTTGCCATTGGTCATAAATGTCTCCTGGAGCAGCGCTCGATGGACAGAGTGTCCGACGGCACGCGTTAAGGTGTTGGGAATGCCGATGCCGGGCGAGTGGCTATCATAGGCCCGGCTCGGTCCACAAGCAGGACGAGCGAGCGCGCCGGGGCGGGGGTGCGGCCAAATTCCTTGGCAAAGCGCTGCCGGCGCAACTCCGCCCAATCTCTTAACAGCTTCCTAAATTATTGAAGATGCGTGATTTCCTGAAAGGAACGGGTTTCCCCCCGGGGTTAAAACGCGCTACACTTGCCCGTGCCAAAAAGCGCCATTGGCCGGGCTTAGTTTCGTGCCTACATGCTGCGGACTCAAACGGTGATGTAATCTCTGCCGTTCCCGACCGGGAACGCTTTGACGCCCGGCCGGTTGCCGGCAGAGACCAGAAAGCGAATTCGACGTGGATATCTACACCATCATCTTCCTGGCGCTGGCCGTGTTCATCTTCCTGCGCCTGCGCAGCGTTCTTGGACAGCGCACGGGAAGCGAGCGGCCGCCCTATGATCGCGCCGCTCCCAACGTCTTGCAGCGTGGCCAGGATAACAACGTCGTGCCGATGCCGGGATCGGTCATCGACCAGCCGCCGCCGGTGCCGTCAGCCGAGCCGGCGGAACCTTCCGACCGCTGGAAGGGCACTGCCGAACCGGGCACGCCGCTCGCGCAGGGTCTCGACGCTGTCGCTGTCCAGGACCCCTCGTTCGATCCGCAGCATTTCCTCTCAGGCGCCCGCTCGGCCTATGAAATGATCGTGCTGGCCTTCGCCAATGGCGATCGCCGCGCGCTGCGCGACCTGCTGTCGACCGAGGTCTATGAAAGCTTCGAGACCGCGATCAAGGATCGCGAGAAGCACGAGCAGAAGACCGAGACGCGGTTCGTTTCGATCGACAAGGCCGAGATCGTCAGCGCCGAGGCGCGCGATCGCTCGACCCAGCTCACCGTCCGTTTCGTGTCGCAGATGATCTCGGTGACGCGCGACAAGGCGGGCACCATCGTTGACGGCAGCCCGGACAAGGTTGCCGACATCACCGACATCTGGACATTCGCCCGCGACTCGACTTCCCGCGATCCGAATTGGAAGCTGGTTGGCACTGGAAGCGCTCACTAAACATCTCAGCTACGGGCGCCTCGCCGTCGCGTGCTGCGCGCTCGCGGTGCTGTGCTCTACCGCGGCGATCGCTGCGCGTTACCGGTCGAGCCGGCACCCGCCGCCGCGGCACGAGCATTCTCACCCGATCCCCTATCCCAATCTGGAATTGCCGCTGCAGGTCAGCGGCAGCCAGTATGAGCCGCTCGCCTGGGCCAACGTCTCCGGCTGGAGCGACGACGACCATCTCGCCGCCTACAAGGCGTTTCGCACCAGCTGCAAGCCGATCGCGGCCCAGCAGGGCGCGCCGGCGGACTCCAAGGCGCTCGGCAGCTCGCTGCGCGATCCGTGCCGGATCGCCAAGGGGCTCGAGCTCGGCGACGGCGTCAAGGCCAAGGAGTTCTTCGAGCAGAATTTCGTCCCGCTGCGCATCTCGCGGCTCGGCGAGGACGCCGGCTTCGTCACCGGTTACTACGAGCCGGTGCTCGAGGGATCGCGGACCCAGACCGACGTCTACAACGTTCCGGTCTATCGCCGTCCCTCCAACCTGTTCGTGCGCGGCAAGACGCAGGCTTCGACTGGCCTGCCCAATGGCGGCGCGGTGTATCGCAAGATCGGCCGGCGCAAGCTCGTGCCCTATTACGACCGCGCCCAGATCGAGGATGGCGCGATCGCCGGCCGCGGGCTCGAGCTCGCCTGGCTGAAGAGCCAGACCGATCTCCTATTCGCGCAGATCCAGGGCTCGGCGCGGATCAAGTTCGAGGACGGCACCACGCTGCGCATCAATTACGACGCGCATAACGGCTATCCCTATACGGCGGTCGGCCGCGCCCTGATCGATCGCGGCATCATCCCGAAGGACCAGATGTCGATGCAGAAGATCAGGGAATGGATGGAGCAGAACCCTGACGGCGCCAACGAGCTGCGGCGATCGAACCGCTCCTACGTGTTCTTCCGGCAGGTCCCGCTGTCCGACAAGGACGAGGCCGTCGGCGCGCAGGGCGTGCCGCTGACGCCGGGCCGCTCGATCGCGGTCGACAAGGCGCTGCATGTCTACGGCACGCCGTTCTTCATCGCCGGCGAGCTGCCGATCGATTCCGAGCAATCGAAGACGCCGTTCCACCGGCTGATGATCGCGCAGGACACCGGATCGGCGATCGTCGGCCCGGCGCGCGCCGATCTCTATTTCGGCGCCGGCGCCGACGCCGGAAAGGTCTCGGGCCGGCTGCGGCACAACATGCAGTTCGTCATGCTGGTGCCCAGGGGTCTCGACCCCGTCGTGCGCGGCCACAAGCTGCCCGTCCCGGACGAGCGGCCGTCGGCCAAGATCGCAAAACTGTTTCCGCAGACCGATCCGCAGAAGGACCAACCGGCGGCGAAGGCCGCGGATGTGCCGACGGCAGGCCTCGCCAAGGGTGCGACGAAAGACGCGGCCAATCACGCCGCCCAGACTCCGGCCACGAAGGATGCCGCGCCCCCGGCGCCGGCTGCAACGACCTCTGTTGCACAGGCGGCGCCTGTGGCAGAACCGGTGCCGTTGCCGGTAGCCCGGCCGGACATTCCGCAACCGGAGAAGCGGCGATATCGGCGCACTCGCCATCACCGCGATCAATGAAACGACCCACGCCGATCCCCGATCTGTCCGCTCCGTCGCGGCGCAAGCGTGCGCTGAGCGAAGAGGAGCGTGCGCTCTGGGAGAGCGTGGCGAAACAGGTCAAGCCGCTGCGCAAGCGACCGGCCGCCGCCAAGGCACATGCCGCGGCCTCTGATCCGGCCAGCCATCACGCCGCGGCGAAACCCGTCCCGGTCAAGCCGGTTAATTCACTCAAGGCTGCGCCGCCGCCGCGCCCGCAAGCGCCGCCGCTGGCACCGATCGGCCGCCGCGAGCGGGCAAAGCTGTCGCGAGGCCGGCAGGAGATCGATGCCCGGCTCGATCTGCACGGCATGACGCAGATCCGCGCGCATCGCGTGCTGTTCACCTTCCTGCAACGCGCGCACAGCGACGGGCTCACCTTCGTGCTGGTCATCACCGGCAAGGGCAAGGTCGGCGGCCTGGATTCCGAGCGCGGCGTGCTGCGCCGCCAGGTGCCGGAATGGCTCAGCCTGCCGGAATTCCGCTCGCTGGTCGTCGGCTTCGAGGAAGCGCATATCGGCCATGGCGGCGAGGGCGCGCTCTATGTGCGTGTCCGGCGCGCGCGCTGAAAATATTAGAACGGTCGGACGATCCCGACGCGCGGGATCAGCGTGACGATCCAGCCGAAGATCGTCGTCTTGCGATCGTTTGCCGGGATCAGCGGCACGTCCTTCGACGCCGGCAGCATCTTGGTTGCGTGCAGCATCAGGAACATGCAGACCGCCCAGTTCGAGATCCAGCGCGAATAGTCGAACACGGTCACGAACATCACGAAATAGCCGGTGCTGATCACGGCGAGCGCTGACATCACGATCCGGCGGTGCAGTTCGCTCGCGAGCGCTTCGATCAGCCGCGCGAAATAGCGCCACAGCGGTGTGTGCAGCCAGATCAAGAGGGCAAAGACCGGAACACCGAGGATGTTCGAGGGCATGCGCGTCCAGGTGTCGGCGAACTCCTTTGACAGCGGCTGGTACCAGATATAGCCGAACTCCAGCAGGTCGGTGCGCGATGGATCGGCCATCCGGCTTTGCAGGTAGCGGATGAATTCGTCGTAGGGCACGTCGACCGTGCCGGCGAACTGCGCAACCAGGAACAGGATGCCGACTGCGGCCAGCATCACCAGTCCAATGACGATGTTTCGCGGCGTCGCGCCCTGCACCAGGTAGAAGCGCAGCACCACGATTGCCGCAATCGTCGGCACATACATCAGCACGTTGATGTGGTGGACCAGGATCAGCAGAATCGAGACCAGCGCCGCGATCACCACGTACATGACCGAGCGCGCCGGGATCAGCAGCAGCACGATCGCCAGCGCACAGCCATAGATATCGAAATGGCCGAGCGTGTGCATGAAATTCTTCAGGAAGAACGGTGATCCCGCGATGAAGACGAACAGCGGCCAATGCGCGTTGTCGAAGCCGAATGTCCGCTGGAACAGCCTGATGAACAGGCCAAGCGTGATCAGCCAGATCGCGCCGGCCAGCGCGAACACCAGCCACACCGGCACCTTGTCGGTGAACAGCGAGACGATCGCGCCGATCAGCGCGCGCTTGGTGAAGCCGTAATGATAATCAACCAGCAGATGGATGTAGGGGACGAAGGGCGGCAGCGCGATCTTGTGCAGGAACACCCCGACCAGCACGGCCGCGTTGACCGCCAGCATCAGGCGCCAGGGGTTTTGCCACCATCCCACGTTCAAACTCATTGTCGTCCCGGCCAAGCGAAGCGCGAGCCGGGACCCATAACCACAGGCCTGCGTTTGACCAACGCTGGGGCTGCAGCTTGCTTCAACAATGGGCGCCGGTGGTTATGGGTCCCTGCTTTCGCAGGGACGACGATTCTAACTCGACTGCCTACAAAATAAACCGGCTCAGATCGGCGTTCTTAGCGAGGTCGCCGACATGCTTGGTGACGTAGTCGGCGTCGACCTGGATGGTCTCGCCGTGGCGATCGGGCGCGGTGAAGGAGATCTCGTCCAGCACCCGTTCCATCACGGTCTGCAGCCGCCGCGCCCCGATGTTCTCGACCGTGGAATTGACCGCGACCGCGATGTCGGCCAGCGCGTCGATCGCGCCGTCGGTGATGTCGAGCGTGACGCCCTCGGTCTTCAACAGCGCGACATATTGCTTGATCAGCGACGCTTCCGGCTCGGTCAGGATCCGGCGCATGTCGTCGCGCGACAGCGCCTGCAGCTCGACGCGGATCGGCAGGCGGCCCTGCAGCTCCGGCAGCAGGTCCGACGGCTTGGCGATATGGAAGGCGCCGGAGGCGATGAACAGGATGTGGTCGGTCTTGACCGCACCGTGCTTGGTCGAGACCGTGGTGCCCTCGATCAGCGGCAGCAGGTCGCGCTGCACGCCTTCGCGCGAGACGTCGCCGCCCTGGCGGTTCTCGCGCACGCAGATCTTGTCGATCTCGTCGAGGAAGACGATGCCATTGTTCTCGACCGCGCTGATCGCCTCCTGCACCAGCTGATCGGTGTCGAGCAGCTTGTCGGATTCTTCGTTGACGAGGATCTCGTGCGAACCTTCCACCGTCAGGCGGCGGGTCTTGCTGCGGCCGCCCATCTTGCCGAAGATGTCGCCGAGCGAGATTGCGCCCATCTGGGCGCCGGGCATGCCGGGGATCTCGAACATCGGCATGCCGCTGCCACCCGACTGCGTCTCGATCTCGATTTCCTTGTCGTTGAGTTCGCCGGCGCGCAGCTTCTTGCGGAACGACTCCCGCGTCGCCGGGCTCGATCCCGGGCCGACCAGCGCATCCAGCACGCGCTCCTCGGCGGCCAGCTGGGCACGGGCCTGGACGTCCTTGCGCTTGCGTTCGCGGGTCTGCGCGATCGCCACCTCGACGAGGTCGCGGACGATCTGCTCGACATCGCGGCCGACATAGCCGACCTCGGTGAATTTGGTTGCCTCGACCTTGAGGAACGGCGCGCCGGCAAGCTTGGCCAGCCGCCGCGCGATCTCGGTCTTGCCGACGCCGGTCGGCCCGATCATCAGGATGTTCTTGGGCAGAACCTCCTCACGCAAGGAACCGGCAAGCTGCAGCCGCCGCCAGCGGTTACGCAGCGCAATCGACACTGCGCGCTTGGCGTCGGTCTGGCCGACGATGAAGCGGTCTAGTTCGGAAACGATTTCACGGGGGGAGAAGTCGGTCATTGGCTCTAGCTAGGTTGAAATGGCGGTCTCGGCAAGCGGCGGTCTTCCAAGGCATGATCCGCTAAATGATGGGCGGCCCTGCCTGCCACTGCCTGATCGCCTCGAACGGGTGGATCAGCATGATGATGTTCAGTGTCAAATTGTCGCGAATGTGGAGCAGCATCACGAGTTCGAACAGGACGCCGAGCGCGACGGTTACGGCGATCGGCAGCTTGCGTGCCAGCAGGAAGCCTAAAACCATCGCAAGCGTATCCGATACCGAATTGACGATGGTATCGCCATAATAGTCCAGCGAGATCGTGCCAGCGCGGTAGCGCTCGATGATCCAGTTGGAGTTTTCGACGAGCTCCCAGCTGCCCTCGATCAGCATCGCGACAATCAGCCGCCCCGGCCAGGCGAGGCGCGGCAGCAGGAGGAAGGTCAGACCGTAGAACAGCAGGCCGTGCAGCACATGCGACAGCGTGTACCAATCGGCGATGTGCTGCGAATTCTCCGAGCTCTGCACCGTGCCATGCCAGAGTTTGACATAGCCGCAGGCGCAGATCGGCAAACGGCCCATCGCATAGAGCAGCGCCGCCTGCAGCGCGAGCAGCGCGGCCGCGATCGCCAGCCATTGCCACGCTGAAACGCTGGTGACGGGCCTGCGCGCGAGCGTCATGCGTCGCGAGCCATCAGAAGCGCCGGACCGTCAGGCGTCTCGACCATGCGCAGCTTCTGAAAACCGGCCTTCTCATAGGCGCGGATCGCGCGCGGGTTCTCCGGATTGGGATCGGTGACGATGCGTGGCGCGCCCTGCGCCAGCCGCTCGTCGACAAAGGCGCGGATCAGCGCCGAGCCGTGGCCGCCCTGCATCATCGTCGGCTCGCCGATGAAGAGATCGATGCCGCGCGTGCCGGCCGGATGCGTGCCGAAGCCGGCGTTCCACGCCGTCAGGTCGTAGCACTGGATATAGCCGATATCGCCCTCATCGGTCGCGACGATGAACTGGTCCATTGCCGGCTCGTCGAGGTCGCCGCTGACCAGCGCATATGCTCGGCCGGCTCGCCCCACCACTCCCGGACATGCGGCAACGCCAGCCACCGCTTGATCTGCGGCAGGTCGTCCCGCGTCATTGGTCGGAAATGATAAGGGCCGGCCATGCTCAGCCGCCGATCGTCTCGATCGTCACATTGCGGTTGGTGTAGACGCAGATATCGGCGGCGATATCGAGCGCGCGGCGGACGATGGTCTCGGCATCCTTGTCGGTGTCGACCAGGGCACGGGCCGCGGCGAGGGCATAATTGCCGCCGGAACCGATCGCCATGACGCCCGACTCGGGCTCCAGCACGTCGCCGGTGCCGGTCAGCACCAGGGAGACGTCCTTGTCGGCCACGATCATCATCGCCTCCAGCCGGCGCAGATAGCGGTCGGTCCGCCAGTCCTTGGCCAGCTCGACGGCCGCCCGGGTCAGCTGCCCCGGATATTGCTCCAGCTTGTTTTCCAGCCGCTCGAACAGGGTAAAGGCATCGGCGGTGGCGCCGGCAAAGCCGCCGATCACGTCGCCCTTGCCGATCCGGCGGACCTTCTTGGCGTTGGCCTTGATAACGGTCTGGCCGATCGAGACCTGCCCGTCGCCGCCGATCACCACCTTGCCGCCCTTGCGGACCGTGCAGATCGTGGTGCCATGCCAGACCGGCAGCTCATTTTGGGATGCTTGCATAGGTTACCTCTCTTCCGGGCAGATTTAGGCGGTCGGGCAGGGGGTTACAATCGGGGTAAAATCGGAGCGTTTTCGAGCGAAGTGGGCACCAGTTCGCGTGAAGAAAACGCGTCAGAACTAAATCTACAAGGATTTCCGGTCACCATGGCCGGAAGTTGGGGCGTTTCGAGGTCATCCCGCAGTAGCGAAGGTGACATCAGCCTGTTAAAAGACCGGCGTTTTCGGCACGGGAAAGCTTAATCTTCATGCGCACCGCAACCATCAAGCGCAAGACCAAGGAGACCGACATCGAGGTGACGGTCAACCTCGACGGAGCAGGCGTATCCACGGTTTCGTCCGGGATCGGCTTCTTCGACCACATGCTCGACCTCCTGGCCCGCCATTCGCGCATCGACATCACGGTGAAGGCGGATGGCGATCTCCATGTCGATTACCACCACACCACCGAGGACGTCGGAATCGCGCTCGGCCAGGCCGTGAAGCAGGCGCTCGGCAACATGGCCGGCATCACCCGCTACGCCTCGATCCACATGCCGATGGACGAGACGCTGTCGCGCGTCGTGATCGACATTTCCGGCCGTCCGGTGCTGGTGTTCAAGGCCGAATTCCCCCGCGACAAGATCGGCGAGTTCGACACCGAGCTGGTGCGCGAATGGTTCAATGCCTTCGCGATGAACGCCGGCGTGACTCTCCACGTCGAGACCCTATATGGCGAGAACAGCCATCATATCGCCGAATCCTGTTTCAAGGGTTTGGCGAGGGCGCTCCGGACGGCGGTCGCGATCGATCCGCGGGCCCAGGGCGAAGTGCCCTCGACCAAGGGTCAGCTCGGCGGCTGATCTCCGGGTGCATGATCCGGAAAAGGTGGTGCCGGTTTTCCGGAAGATCATGCCTTAAGTAGAGTCCATCCTCGGCGGAGCGTTCGATGCCGGTCTATACAGTGCATGCCCCCGTGGCCAACGGCGCCGATCTTTCGGCGGCCGACAAAATCGTCTTCGTGCGCGACGGCTTCCATTTCTGGGCCGCGGTTGCGGGCGTGATCTGGCTGGCCTGGAACAGGCTCTGGCTGGCACTGATCGGCTGGCTCGTGCTGACCCTTGCGATCGATTTCGCCCTGGCCAAGCTCGGCGTCTGCCGCGGAGCGATCTTCCTGGTCGACCTCGTGCTGATGCTGTTGCTCGGGCTGGAGGCCGCGACCCTGCAGCGCTGGACCCTGTCGCGGCGCAAATGGCGCCAGCTCGACATCGTCGTGGCCGACAATGTGTTAGCTGCCGAGCACCGCTTCTTCGAGCGCTGGAGCGCGCGGCATCGCGGCGTCGTCAATGATCAGCGGTCGGTGGATCGCGGCGGGCCGCCGCCGACCCGGGACGTTCCGGGCCAGTCATTCTCAAAACCGCCGCCGATGCCGCAGGGCGGCATTATCGGATTGTTTCCAGAGCCAGGAGGATCGCGATGACGGTTGCAATCATCGATTACGGCTCCGGCAATCTGCATTCGGCGGCCAAGGCGTTTGAGCGCGCCGCGCGCAGCATGGAGGATCCGCAAGCCATCAAGGTGACGCGCGATCCCGATGCGGTGTATCGCGCCGATCGCATCGTGCTGCCCGGTGTCGGCGCGTTCGCCGATTGCCGCCGCGGTGTCGACGCGGTCGACGGCATGCTGGAAGCGCTCACCGAAGCGGTGCGGGTCAAGGCGCGGCCGTTCTTCGGCATCTGCGTCGGCATGCAGCTGATGGCGACACGCGGCAAGGAGCACGTGATCACCGAGGGCTTCAACTGGATCGGCGGCGATGTCGAGAAGATCGCGCCGCGCGACGAAAGCCTGAAGGTCCCGCATATGGGCTGGAACACGCTCGACATGGTGCGCGAGCATCCGGTGCTGGAGCGGCTGCCGCTCGGGCCGAAGGGGCGCCACGCCTATTTCGTGCACTCCTATCACCTCAACGCCGCCAACGAGGCGGACGTGCTGGCGCGCGCCGACTACGGCGGGCCGGTGACCGCGATCGTCGGCAAGGACACCGCGATCGGCACCCAGTTTCACCCCGAGAAAAGCCAGCGCTTCGGCCTCGCTTTGATCGCCAATTTCCTGAAGTGGAAGCCGTGATTCTCTTTCCAGCGGTTGATCTGAAGAACGGCCAGTGCGTGCGCCTGGAGCAAGGCGACATGGCGCGCGCCACCGTGTTCAATCTCGATCCGGCGGCGCAGGCGGCGAGCTTCGCGGCGCAGGGCTTCGAATATCTCCACGTCGTCGATCTCGATGGCGCCTTCGCCGGCAAGCCGATGAATGCGCATGCGGTGGAGGCGATGCTGAAGGCCGTCACCATGCCGGTGCAGCTCGGCGGCGGCATCCGCGACCTCAAGACCATCGAGGCCTGGCTCGACAAGGGCATCACGCGCGTCATCATCGGCACCGCGGCGGTACGCGATCCCGAGCTCGTGAAGGGCGCGGCGAAGACATTCCCCGGCCGCGTGGCGGTGGGCCTCGATGCGCGCGACGGCAAGGTCGCGGTCGAAGGCTGGGCCGAGACCTCGCATGTGACGGCGCTCGAGATCGCGCAGCGCTTCGAGGATGCCGGGGTCGCTGCGATCATCTTCACCGACATCGCCCGCGACGGCCTGCTCAAGGGCCTCAACCTCGATGCGACCATCGCGCTCGCCGATCGCATTTCCATTCCGGTGATCGCCTCCGGCGGCTTTGCCTCGATCGATGACGTCAAGGCATTGCTGGAGCCGCGCGCGAAAAAGCTCGCCGGCGCCATCGTCGGCCGCGCGCTCTATGACGGGCGGCTTGATCCCGCTGCCGCGCTCAAGCTGATCCGCAGCGCGGCCGCCTAGGAGACAGAGATATGTTCAAGGTTCGCGTGATCCCCTGTCTCGACGTCAAGGACGGGCGCGTGGTCAAGGGCGTCAACTTCGTCGACCTGCGCGACGCCGGCGACCCGGTCGAGGCCGCGATCGCCTACGACGCCGCCGGCGCCGACGAGCTCACTTTCCTCGACATCACCGCCACCCATGAGAACCGCGGCATCATGCTGGATGTGGTGCGGCGGACGGCGGAGGCCTGCTTCATGCCGCTGACCGTGGGCGGCGGCGTCCGCACCGTCGATGACATCAAGACCCTGCTGCGCTCCGGCGCCGACAAGGTCTCGATCAATTCGGCGGCGGTCAGCCGGCGCGAATTCGTCAAGGAAGCGGCCGAGAAGTACGGCGAGCAATGCATCGTGGTCGCGATCGACGCCAAGCGGGTCAAGCGCGCCGGCGGCTCCGACCGCTGGGAGATCTTCACCCATGGTGGGCGTAATGCCACCGGGATCGAGGCCATCGAATATGCCCAGGAGGTCGTCTCGCTCGGCGCCGGCGAAATCCTGCTGACCTCGATGGACCGCGACGGCACCAGGCAGGGCTTTGACCTGCCGCTGACCCGGGCGATCGCGGACAGTGTTCCCGTACCGGTCATCGCGTCCGGTGGCGTCGGTAATCTCGATCACCTGGTCGCTGGCGTCCGCGAGGGTCATGCCACCGGCGTGCTGGCCGCGTCGATCTTCCACTTCGGGGAATTTACCATCCGCCAGGCCAAGGATCACATGGTGCGCGCCGGCCTGCCGATGCGGCTCGATCCGTAGAGCGTGGTCCGGAAACAGAGTGATCTGGGACTCCTTGTCACAAAAATGCTAAGTCCCCACTTAGGGATGGCACAAGAGCGGTGCCAGTGCGCATGTTTGAGTTGAGTTGATGTCGCGTTTCACGGTCCACGATCTGGCCGCCACCATCGACGCCCGCGCTGCAGCGGGCGGCGAGGCGTCCTATACCCGCAAGCTGCTCGACAAGGGCGCGGAGCACTGTGCCAAGAAACTGGGCGAGGAAGCGGTCGAGACCGTGATCGCCGCGGTCGAGAATGACCGCGATCATCTCATCGCGGAAAGTGCCGATCTCGTATTTCACCTGCTGGTTCTGTTGAAATCACGCGGCGTGAAGCTGGAGGATGTCGAGGCCGCGCTGGAGAAGCGCACCTCGATGTCGGGACTGGAAGAGAAAGCGTCGCGCAAGCGCGACTAGCGCACATGACCGAGCGCATTGAGAGGGGCAGCCTCATGGACATCCGGGCACCAGATCAGCAATACAACCCCTATCGCACCTTCACGCGCCAGCAATGGTCGCATTTGCGCGACGATACGCCGATGACGCTCGAGCCGGGCGAATTCGACCGCCTGCGTTCGATGCACGACCGCCTCGATTTGCAGGAGGTCGAGGACATCTACCTTCCGCTGTCACGGCTGCTCTCGATCTATGTCGACGCGACCCAGCGGCTGTATTATTCGCAGCGCCAGTTCCTCAACATCCGCGACCGCAAGATGCCCTACATCGTCGGCGTCGCCGGATCGGTCGCCGTCGGCAAGTCGACCACGGCCCGCGTGCTGCAGGCGCTGCTGGCGCGCTGGTCGCCGCGGCCGAAGGTCGACCTGATCACGACTGACGGTTTCCTGTTTCCGAATGCCGTGCTCGAGCGGCAGGGCATCATGCAGAAGAAGGGCTTTCCGGAAAGCTACGACCTGCCAACGCTGCTGTCGTTCCTCAGCGACATCAAGGCGGGCCGGCGTCGCGTGCGCGCGCCGGTCTATTCGCACCTGACCTATGACATCGTGCCGAACAAATGGGTCGAGATCGACCAGCCTGATATCCTGATCGTCGAGGGCGTCAACGTGCTGCAGACCGGGCGGCTGCCGCGCGACGGCAAGGCAGTGCCGTTCGTCTCCGACTTCTTCGACTTCTCGGTCTATATCGACGCCGACGAGGCCGCGCTGCGGCAGTGGTACATCAAGCGCTTCCTGGCGCTGCGCGACACCGCGTTCACCGATCCAAGATCCTACTTCCACCGCTATGCGCCGCTGTCGGACGAGGAAGCGACCGCGACCGCGATCGCGATCTGGGAGCGCACCAACCTCGCCAATCTCGAGGACAACATCCTGCCGACCCGCCCCCGCGCGACGCTGATCCTCAAGAAGGGCGCCGACCACGTGGTGCAGTCGGTCGCACTGCGCCGGCTGTAGTGTTTCCGGAGTAAGCAGACCACATCACAGCCGTCGTCCCTGCTTTCGCAGGGACGACGCGGAGTTTGTGGACTACGCCGCGATATGCCGCGCGGCGGCGAGGCCGGCGAGCGCTTCTTCCAGCTTCTCGCGGTCGAGCGGCTTGATCAGAAAACCGTCCATGCCGGCTTCGAAGCAGGCGTAGCGGTCCTCCACCAGCGTGTTGGCGGTCAGCGCCAGGATCGGGGTCCGGCGTCCGGACTGGCCGGCTTCATGCGCGCGGATCTGCTTGGTGGTCTCGATGCCGTTGAGGCGCGGCATCTGGATGTCCATCAGCACGAGATCATAGGGCGTGCCGGCTGACGTCGCCGACAGCCAGGATTCCATCGCTTGCTCGCCATTGGTGGTGATGACCACGTTGTGGCCGAGCCTCGTGAGAAGCGAGCGCATCAAGAGCGCGTTGATCTCATTGTCCTCGGCGACCAGGATCGAGAGCCCCTTGTCCGGGGCCGCGGCCGCCGTGGGCTCGGCCATCGCCTCGATCGCAAGGCTTTGATCTCCGACAAGGCTCGGTGCCGCGATCTCGGGCGACGCGATCAGGCGTGCGGCGAGCGATGCCGCACGCAGCGGCTTGACCAGATAGCCGGTGAACATGGCTGTCTCGGAGGCCGACAGCTCCTGCCGCGTGGCCGGCGTGAACATCACGATGCGATGGGTCGCATGGAGGCGCGCCGCGCGGGCAAACGCCTCCATCGCCGGCGCGCCGAGCGTGTGGTCGATCAGGACGGCGTGCCAGCTTCGTTCCGGCAACAGCGCCTCGGCGACACCGGTGTCCGACACGATGCAGGTCTGCGCACCCCAGCGCTGCAACCGCCGCGAGATCAGCGAGACCTCGATGCTGTGCGGTGCAACCAGCATGATCGACTGGCTGGTGAGGTCGGGCGCGGCGAAGCTGTTGGCCGCGCCGGTGTCGGCGGCGGCGAGCGGGATCGATACTTCGAACGTCGAGCCGGAGCCCGGCGTGCTGGCGAGCGTGATGCGGCCGCCCATTCGCTTGACGATGCGGTCGCTGATCGAAAGTCCGAGGCCGGTGCCGCCATAGCTGCGCGCGATGCGGTCGTCGGCCTGCTCGAACTCCCGGAAGATGCGCTGCTGGGCTTCCGGTGCTATGCCGATGCCGGTGTCGCGGACCAGGAAGCTGATCTCGTTCGGCCAGATGCCGGGCTCGACGACCAGCGCGACGCCGCCGCTCGCGGTGAACTTGATGGCGTTGCCGGCGAGGTTGAGCAGCACCTGACGCAGCCGCGCGGCGTCGCCGGTCACCTGCATCGGCAGCCGCTCGTCGACATAGGCGGCGATCTCGATGCCCTTGGCCTGCGCGCGCGGCGCCAGCAGCTCGGTGATGTCCTCGATCAGGCCGGACAGCGCAAAGGCGCGGTGCTCGAGATCGATCTTGCCGGCTTCGATCTTGGAATAGTCGAGCAGCTCCTCGATCAGCGCCAGCAGCGCGTCGCCGGAGGTCTTGACCGCCTTGACGTAGGTCGTCTGCTCCGGCGTCAGCTGGGTGTCCATCAACAGTCCGCTCATGCCGATGATGCCGTTCAGCGGGGTGCGGATCTCGTGGCTCGCCATCGCCAGGAAGCGCGACTTGGCGCGGTTGGCGGCATCGGCCTGATCGCGCGCTTCGGCCAGTGCCCGTTCGCTCTCGGTGCGGTCGGTGACGTCGCGGCCGACGCTCTGCATCTCGGCAGGCGCGCCGGCATCGTTGCGCACGAGGCCCTCGCGCCAGGCGATCCAGCGCGGCCCGAGCGGGCCTTCGATCTTCTGGTCGTAGACCCGCGTACCGTTGGCTTCGAGCGCGGTGTCGCCCTGTTCGAGCACCTTGAGCGTGGCGCTGCTGCCGATCAATTCGCTGCGGGAGGACTGCGCCAGCTCGCAATAGGCGTCGTTGGCGTAGGTGATGCGGCCGTCGATGTCGCGCAGCACGATCAAATCGTCCTGCGCCTCGAACAGGGTAGAGGCGCGCTGTTCGGCTTCCTGCAGTTCCCAGTTGCGGTCGGCCATCGCCTCATTATGCATTGCGATGGTGCGCAACCTCCTGCGCATCAGCCGCAGGCGGATGCCGAGCGTCACGATCCAGAGGCAGGCGAGCGCGAACAGGAAGCTGACCCCGATCGCGAATGCATTGGGGTCGTAGCCGCTTTGCTGCGAGAGGGCGCCCGAAATGAACCCGAAGGCGCTGCCGAATGCGATGGAGAAGATCGTGAAGGACCGGACGATCGTCGCGACCCAGGAATGGCGCCGCAGGAAGCGGCGAAGGCGTAACTTGATCCGGAAGAAACGCCCCATCAATGGTGGCCCTGAGAGTGCTTGATCTGCCGATGACGATGCGTCGGTCACCTTGCAAAGTGCTTGAAGTTGGTGGCCGTTTCGCGGTGCCCTCGGAACAGGGTTAGCGGAGGGTTAACTCTGCCAGGACCCGAGCGGCGGAGGGCGCGCGAGGTGCAAGCGACGCTGATTCGAGGCGGCGGTGTTCACCGCGGGCGCTGACGATCAGGGCCGCGGCATCGCGGGCCGAGAACGTCTTCGACTGCACGAAGACGCGATAGTCCGACGGACCGTCATGCGAAAGGTAGATCACCGGATCGCTCGCCGAAGGATTGCCGGAAATCCCGATCAGCTGCGGAACGGCGTTGCTTTCGCAGGCGCCGGCCTCGGCATCGTCGATGTCGTCGATGACGGTGAAGTCGGCGGCCTCGGCGCTGTCGGCGATCTGGACCCGGACCGTGGCAAGGCCGGGATCGTCGGTGAAGCTGACGTGAAGCTGGGCCAGCCAGGAGATCGATGCGATCTGCATCGTTGCGCCGCCGATCTCGATGCAGGGCCGGGGACCCGGCAGCAATTCGGCGCGGGCAAATACCGCGGCCACGGCAAGCGGGACCACCGAGGCCAGAATCTTCAAACGCAACATGACACAACTCGCTCGACCCAAGCTTTCCGCGGATCGCGGTGCTTATGGTTTGCGGAGCGTAAATGAGAGTGGTTACCGTCGCGTTGACGCGGCGGGCATCGGGCGGAAAACGGGAGAGAGCTTCGGTTCTGACGCGTTTTCTTCACGCGAACCGGTGCCCATCCCGCATCAAGTGCGGGACAGGCTTCGCTGGAAAACGCTACGCCGCGCGGCGCAAATCGTCGGCCAATGCACGATAGGACAACGCTTCGGCGAGGTGCAGCCGGCCGATCGTCTCGGCGCCGTCGAGATCGGCCAGCGTGCGCGCCACCCGCAGCACGCGGTGATAGCCGCGGGCGGTGAGATGCATGGTGTCGGCCGCCTCGCGGAGCAGCTTCTGTCCATGCGCGTCGGGCTGCGCGATGGTCTCGAGCAGCGAGCTCGGCGCTTCCGCGTTGGTGCGGACCTGCGGCATGCCGGCCGCCGCGTAACGCGCGAGCTGGATGTCGCGCGCGGCCGCGACGCGGCGGGCGACCTCGGCCGAGCCCTCCGCCGGCGGCGGCAGGATCAGATCGGCCGCGGTCACCGCCGGCACCTCGATCCGCAGATCAATGCGATCCATCAGCGGGCCGGAGATCCGCATCTGGTAGTCGGCAGTGCAGCGGTCGAGCCGGCCGCGCTTGCAGGAATAGCCGGGCTCATAGGCATGGCCGCAGCGGCACGGGTTCATCGCCGCGACCAGCATGAAGCGCGCCGGATAGGTGACGCGATGGTTGGCCCGGCTCACCGAGACCTCGCCGTTCTCCAGCGGCTGGCGCAGCGAATCCAGCACGCGCGGATCGAACTCCGGCAACTCGTCGAGGAACAGCACGCCCTGATGCGCGAGTGAGATCTCGCCGGGCTTGGCACGCATGCCGCCGCCGGTCAGCGCGGCCATGCTGGCGGAATGATGCGGGCTGCGGAACGGGCGCCGCGCGGTCAGGGCGCCGTCGCGGATCTCGCCGGCGACGGAGGCGATCATCGAGACTTCGAGCAGCTCCGAGGGCGACAGCGGCGGCAGGATCGAGGGCAGTCGCGCCGCCAGCATCGACTTGCCGGCGCCGGGCGAGCCGATCATCAGCAGATGATGCCCGCCGGCGGCCGCGATCTCGAGCGCGCGTTTTGCGCTTTCCTGGCCCTTGATGTCGCGCAGGTCGAGCAGCGTCTCCTCGCGCTCATGCACCTTCGGCTGCGGGCGTGACAGCAGATGCGTGCCCTTGAAGTGGTTGGCGATCTGGATCAGCGAGTGGGCTGCGATGATCTGGATGTCAGGGCTCGCCCAGGCGGCTTCCGAGCCGCAGGCGGCCGGGCAGATCAATCCCTCGTCGCGCGAATTGGCGCCGATCGCCGCAGGCAGCACGCCCGCCACCGGCGCGATCGAACCGTCGAGCCCGAGCTCGCCGAGCACCGTGAAGCCGCCCAGCGCATCCGGCGGGATCGCCCCGATCGCCGCCATCAGGCCGAGCGCAATCGGCAGGTCGTAATGGCTGCCTTCCTTGGGCAGGTCGGCGGGCGCGAGGTTGACGGTGATGCGGCGGGCGGGCAGCGCGAGGCCAGAGGCGATCAGCGCCGAGCGCACCCGCTCCCGCGCCTCCGACACCGCCTTGTCGGGCAGGCCCACGATCGCAAACGCCGGCAGTCCCGGCGCGACCTGCACCTGCACGTCGACCGCGCGGGCCTCGATCCCCTCGAAAGCGACGGTAGAAACCCGCTGGACCATGCTGCCCCTATCTTCCGCCACCCAAGGTAGCGGAGCGGGATGCCCAACGCAAGAACATTAAGGGAACATCCGGGGACGGCATGCGCCGTCCCCGGATGCGCCGCCGTTCACAGATTCATCTGCATCGGCTCCGGATAGTAATGGAAACCCTCGCCGGCCTTGGCGACGTGGCCATAGCCCGGCCAGGCGAAGTGATAGGACATCACCGGCGTCTTGTTCGCGGCCAGCATCTCCAGGAGCTTGACCCGCGAGGCCGCCGCCTGCTTCGGATCGGTGTCGTAGGAGAATTCCATCCGCGGCCGCTCCAGCAGCAGCACCGCGTGATGCGAGAGATCGCCGAGGAAGGCGAAGGACTTGCCGCCCGAGCTCACCATGAAGATGGTGTGGCCGACGGTGTGGCCGGGCGCCGCGATCGCCTGCACGCCGGGCAGGAATTCCTGGCCATCCTTGAAGAACACGATGCGGTCGCGCACCGGCAGCAGGTTCTTGCGCGCGTGCACGATGAAGTCCTTCAACGGACTGCCCATCTTGCCTTCGTCGGTCCAGAAATCGAGATCGCTCTGGGCGATGTAGTACTGCGCGTTCGGGAATAGCGGCTTGTTGTCGGCATCGACGATGCCGCCGATATGCGCGTGCGACAGCACGACGGCGTCGATGTCCTCCGGCTTGATGCCGGCTTCCTTCATGCTCTTCTGCTGCCGGCCGGTGGTCGGACCGAACGCCTTGGAAGTACCCATGCCGGTATCGAACAGGATCAGCTTGTCGCCCGTGTTGACGATCGGCGAGTTCTGCTCGAGCACGACATTGTCGGGCGAGAGGAAGTTGTCGGACAGCATCTTCTTCACTTCTTCCTTCGGCACGCCGGTGAAGGTGCCGGAGGGATCGCCGAGCGGCAGCGGGCCGTCGGAGACGACGGTCACTTCCGCATCGCCGAGCGTGAAACGATGCCAATAGGGTGTCTGCGTGCCGAGTTTGGGAGCGCGCGCCTCGGCCGTGCCGCCGAGGATGGTGCTGGCGCCGAGACCGGCGCCAAGCGCGAGCAAGGATCGTCGTGAGACATTGAGCGTCATAACGTCTTCCTCCACATTTTTTATGAGATTTTCGCGTTGATGCCTGCCCATTGACCCGCCGCTTGACCTGACGCAGGCAAGAGAATGCTGCCCTCGCCCGCGCAAGCTGGCAAGAAGAATAAGGCGAACGCTGGCGCGGTCGGTGTCCGGCTAAAGCATGATCCGGAAAAGTGTGACGCGGTTTTCCGAAAAGATCATGCTCGAACAAGAACTAAAGCGCGATGATGATTCAACCCGATCTCATCGCGCTTTTAGAATTCAACCGGCATGTGCGGCGCACAAGGGAGGGTTATTTGGCGGCGCGCTTCTTCTCGATGGCATCCCAGACCCTGGCCGCGACGTCGGGGCCGTTGAGCCGCTGAATTGCGCGGATGCCGGTCGGCGAGGTGACGTTGATCTCGGTGAGATTGCCGTCGATCACGTCGATGCCGACGAATAGCAGGCCAAGTTCGCGCAGCGCGGGTCCGACGGTGGCGCAGATTTCGCGCTCGCGATCCGAGAGCTCGGTCGCCGCGGCCGCGCCGCCGCGCACCATGTTGGAGCGCAGGTCATCCGGCGCCGGCACGCGGTTGACGGCGCCGGCGAACTCACCGTCGACCAGGATGATGCGCTTGTCGCCATGCTTCACCTCGGGGAGGAAGCGCTGGATCACCCAGGGCTCCTTGAAGGTGACCGAGAACATGTCGAACAGCGAGCCGAAATTCATGTCCTGCGGCATCACGCGGAACACCGCGGCGCCGCCATGGCCGTGCAACGGTTTCATGACGACGGCGCCATGCTGATCGCGGAATGCGTTGATCTCGTCGAGGTCGCGCGAGATCAGGGTCGGCGGCATCAGCTGCGGGAAATTCATCACGAACAGCTTTTCCGGCGCGTTGCGCACGCTGGCCGGGTTGTTGACCACCAGCGTCTTCGGATGAATGCGCTCGAGGAAATGGGTCGAGGTGATATAGGCGAGGTCGAACGGCGGATCCTGCCGCAGCAGCACGACGTCGAAGCCATTGAGCGCCTCGCGCTTCGGCTCGCCCAGCGTGAAGTGATTGCCGACCTCGTCGCGCACGGCGAGAGACTGCATCGGTGCCACCAGCTCCTCGCCGCGCAGCGACAGTCTATCTGGCGTGTAATAGGAAATGCCGTGGCCGCGTTTCTGGGCTTCGAGCAGCAGCGCAAAGGTGGAATCGCCGCGGATATTGATGCGCGCGATGGGATCCATCTGGACGGCGATCTTCAATTTCATAAGCGTATCCCGCGAGGTCTGGAGGTAACTTTAAGGGCTGGCGTCGAATGCCGCTAACAGATGGCGCGGCAGGCTCTTCGGCGCAATCAGCACGGCGTCGAATCTGAGATCAAATTCGGCATGTTCGGGATGCGCCATCAGCCAGGCCTGGGCGGCATTGACGATGCGCTGCTGCTGGCGTGGCGTCACCGCATAGGCGGCGTCATCGAGGCTGGCACGAGCCTTGACCTCGACGAAGGCGAGCAGATTGCGCCGGCGCACCACCAGGTCGATCTCGCCATAGGGGGTGCGGAAGCGTCTTGCCAGGATGCGATAGCCCTTGGCGATCAACAGGGCGGCGGCGCGGCTTTCGGCCGATATGCCGGTGCGGAATGCCGCGACGCGCTCGGGCGAGGCGCTGTCAGTTTTCGCCATCGCCGTCCCCGACGGTCTTCGCCAGTTCGAGGGCGCGGGCGTAGACCTCGCGGCGCGGGCGGCCCGACAGTTCGACCGCGTGCGCGACCGCATCCTTAACGCTGCCGCGGGCGAGCTGCGCGCGCAGGAGATCGTCGAGCGCGCCCTGGTCCATCACGCCGGCATCATCGGCCGGCGGTCCGACGACGAGCACGAATTCGCCGCGCGTTTCCAGCACATCGGCGCCTGCCGCAAGCTCGGCGACCGGCGCGCGCTTGACCTCCTCATGCAGCTTGGTCAGCTCGCGGCAGATCGCGGCATCGCGACTACCCATGATCGCGGCGAGATCGCGCAGCGTGTCCTGCACGCGATTGCCCGATTCGAACATCACGAGCGTCGCATCGATCCGCGCCAGCTCGGTCAGCCGAGCGCGGCGCGCGTGCTCCTTCGTTGGCAAAAATCCCTCGAAAAAGAACCGGTCGGTCGGCAGCGCCGCGACCGACAGCGCCGTCAATACCGACGACGGCCCCGGCACCGCGATGACGGCATGCCCGGCGGCGCAGACCTCACGCACCAGCTTGAAGCCGGGATCTGAGATCAGCGGCGTGCCGGCGTCCGAGACCAGCGCGATCGAGGCGCCCTGCGCCAGCCGTTCCAGGATCTTCGGCCGCGCCTGCGCGGCGTTATGCTCGTGATAGGGCGCAAGCTCGGCCGTGATCGCGTAACGCTCGGTCAGCCGGCGCGTAATTCTTGTGTCCTCGCAGGCAATGATGTCGACGCCCGCCAGCGTCTCCAGCGCGCGCAGGGTGATGTCGGCGAGATTTCCGATCGGGGTCGCGACCAGATGGAGCCCGGGCGTGGCCCTTGGCGCCGCCAGCAGCTGGCCGCCGATCGAAAAGGTTTTGGCCGCAGCGCCCGCCGTGGCGTCAGGACTGTGGAGGGAACTGGCTTTTGCGCGCATAATGCCAATCTAGGAGCTTGTCTGGATAGTCGCTGTTCAAATCTGGTCGGGTCTGATTCAACATTGGGCGATGAGCAAGTATTTTCGGCCTTGGAACATCGATCAGACGCTGCTTCTGCCGCCGAATGTGCAGGACTTCGTGCCGAAAGGCCATGTCTCGCGGTTTATGGTTGATCTGGTGCGGGAGAGCCTCGATCTCAGGGAGATCATGGGCAGCTATGTGAGCGGGCTTGGGCAGCCGCCGTTTGATCCGCGGATGATGGTGGCGCTGCTGCTGCATAGCTATGCGAGTGGGCTGTATTCGTCGCGTCGGATTGCCAAGGCCTGCCGGGAGCGGAACGATTTTGTGATGATCGTGGCGCTGGATGCGCCGGATTTTCGGACGATCAGCGACTTTCGCAAGCGACATTTGAAGGCGCTCGGCGCGCTATTCGTGCAGGTTCTGAAGTTGTGCGAGACGGCCGGGCTGGTCAAGCTCGGTCATGTCGCGCTGGATGGTACGAAGATCAAGGCGAACGCGTCGAAACACAAGGCGATGAGTTATGAGCGCATGAAGAAGCGCGAGGCGGAATTGAAGGCCGAGGTCGCTCGCATGCTGGCGGCCGCCGAGGCGGCGGATGCCTCGGAGGATGAGACTTTCGGCAACAGCGACGAACTGCCGGACTGGACCGTCGACAAGCAGAAACGGCTGGCGAAGATCCAGCAAGCGATGGCGGCGCTGGAAGCGGACGCCAAACTGGCGGCGGAGGAAGAGCGCCGCATCGAGGCCGAAAAGGAACAGCAGCGCCAGGCCGAAGGCCGCAAGAAGCCGGGCAAACCGGCGGCGCTGCCATCGGAGGAACCCAATCCCAAGGCGCAACGCAACTTCACCGATCCGGAAAGCCGCATCATGAAGTCGAAGGATGGCTTCGTTCAGGCCTATAATGCCCAGGCGGCCGTCGATGCACATGCCCAGATCATTGTCGCGCAAGAACTGACCCAGCACGGCAGCGATCAGGGCCAGTTGGTGCCCCTGATCGAGGCCATCGAGAGCAATCTTGGCCGCAAGCCGCGGCAGGCCTCAGCGGATTCCGGCTACTGCAGCGAAGCCAATCTCGAAGCGCTCGACACACGCAGCATCGATGGCTATGTCGCGCCCGGACGCGCCAAGCACCCGACAGTAGCGAACGGAAAAGTCGGCGGCCCGCTGACACAGGCCATGCGAAAGAAGATCGACGATGGCGGCTTCGAAACACCCTACCGATTGCGAAAGCAAGTGGTGGAGCCGGTGTTCGGGCAGATCAAACAGGCAAGAGGCTTCCGCCAGTTCCTGTTGCGGGGCATCGAGAAAGTGCGCGCCGAGTGGACAATGATCTGCACCGTCCATAACCTCCTCAAGCTGTTCAACCTCGCAAACGCAGCCTGAGCCTGCTACTCTACAACAAATGCCCGTCACGAAAACATATCTGGACGGGCTCCTAGCGGGGATTATGTCGGCCGAGAAGAGCCTGAAGCGGCCAGCCAGACCGATTGCTGAGCGGCTCGCCGGTCTCGCTCGCTGGTTTGTCGATGTTGATTAGGTAGCGTTACGCTGTGGCGCTGTGAGGCACGAAATTGATGACACCCGCTCAGTTCCTGAATCTGGACCTGGTTCTGAAGTCGAACTCGGATCTCGGCGCGCCCGTCGAGTATCTGGATCGAAGAGCCGTCGTCATCTCGCACCAGGAATTTGAACGGCAGTTTCTGCTCGTTCTCGAACTGGCCGGAGATGAGTCAGCTCAGGACGCACGATGGTGCACACAGCAGTTTCTGACGATCATTGACGAATTTCCCGACGCAATCGCGAGCTCTGGAAGGAGTGCACCTCCCGTACCTTCTCCTACGGATTTGAGGGAGAACACGATTACCCTGCGCTGGACACGACAATCCCGGCCGATTTGCTGCTCCAGATAGGACGGGCCGGCGCTGATATCGGGATCACGGTGTAGCCCTACCGGCCCGATTGAAGTGGGACGATCTTCGAGGCGACGCAGAACGCTTAAGGAGATGGCGAGGGCGTAATCCGCCGTCACGACGCACCCTCGCGGGTGACGGCTGCGCTGCACCCACCCCTGTGGATGCTGAGCGATTTCAATCGCTTAAAAAGGGGGTGGTGCCCAGGAAAGGACTCGAACCTTCACGGCCGTTAAGCCACTGGCACCTGAAGCCAGCGCGTCTACCAATTCCGCCACCTGGGCATGTGGAGCGGCTTAGTAAGGATCGGTTACGCGCTTGTCAAATTCGAGATTGGAAATTCAAATAGCCTGTACAGGATTGGGCTGATGGCGTATCGCGAGAGGCGCTAAATACGCTCAATCGCTCTCGAATCCGGCAGGAATTTACCTCATGGCATCGAACCTGGAAACGCTCGTCACGGTCTTCGGCGGATCGGGTTTTCTGGGACGGAACGTGGTCCGGGCGCTCTGCAAGCGCGATTATCGCGTGCGAGTCGCGGTGCGGCGGCCCGAACTGGCCTTCCATCTGCAGCCGCTCGGCCGCGTCGGGCAGATTCATGCGGTTCAGGCCAATCTGCGCTATCCGGCCTCGGTCGAGGCGGCGATGCGCGATTCGCATATCGCGATCAATCTGGTCGGCATCCTGGCCGAGGGCGGCGGACAGAGCTTTGACGCCGTGCAGGTGAAGGGCGCCGAGACCATCGCCAAGGCAGCGGCCACGGCCGGCGCCCGGATGGTCCATGTCTCGGCGATCGGCGCTGACGAGAATTCGCTGTCGGGTTACTACCGCGCCAAGGCGGCCGGCGAGGCGGCGGTGCAGGCGGCCTTGCCACAGGCCACCATCATGCGGCCGTCGCTGCTGTTCGGGCCGGAGGATCAGTTCACCAACCGCTTTGCGGCGCTGGCGCGGATGTCGCCGGTGCTGCCGCTGGTCGGCGGCGGCACCAACAAGCTGCAGCCGGCCTATGTCGCCGACGTCGCCGACGCAGTGGCCGATGCCGTCGACGGCAAGGCCAAGCCGGGCGCGACCTACGAGCTCGGCGGTCCTGAGGTGCTGACCATGCGCGAGGTGATGGAGATCATCCTCCAGATCACCCAGCGCGACCGCATGCTGGCGCCGCTGCCGTTCGGCCTCGCCAAGCTGCAATCGTATGTCCTGCAATTCGCGCCGGGCCCCTTCACGCTGACGCCCGACCAGGTCGCGATGCTGCGTTCGGACAATGTGGTGTCGGATGCCGCCAAGGCCGCCGGGCTCACTTTCGCCGGTCTCGGCATCACACCCGATTCGATGGAGGCGATCGCCCCGCAATATCTCTGGCGCTTCCGCGCGACCGGGCAGTTCCAGAAGAAGAGCGCTTAGCCTGCGCTCCCCAATTCTCCCCGTCATCCTGAGGTGCGAGCGCAGCGAGCCTCGAAGGATGAACGGCCGAGAGCTGGTCCGTGCATCCTTCGAGACGCCGCTCCGCGGCTCCTCAGGATGACGGTGATGGATGGAAATTCACGCTGTGCCTGAGCTGCAAGCCTCTCCCCGCAAGCGGGGCGAGGTAAGACAACGCGTTACCGCCCCATCGCCAGCGCGATCAGGCCGAGGGTGCCGACGATCACGCGCCACCAGGCAAAGAAGGTGAAGCCGCGGCGGGTGACGAAGTTGAGGAACGCCCGCACCACGATCATCGCGGTGATGAACGACACCACGAAGCCGACCGCGATGACGCTGAGATTGTCCGACGTGAAGTCGGCGCGGTTCTTGTAGAAATCATAGGCGAACGCGCCGACCATGGTCGGGATCGCGAGGAAGAACGAGAACTCCGCCGCCGAGCGCTTGTCGGCGCCGAGCAGCATCGCGGCCACGATGCTGGCGCCGGAGCGCGACACGCCGGGGATCATCGCCAGGCACTGCGCGACGCCGATCCAGAAATACATCAACAGCGGGAACCGGGTCGCATCGTCCTCGTACACCTTGAGATCGAGCTGATCGACCCAGAGCAGGACGGCGCCGCCGACGATCAGCGTGAAGCAGACCACCCACGGATTGAACAGGAATTCCTTGATGTATTTGCCGGCGATCAGGCCGATCACGACGGCAGGCAGGAAGGCGACCAGCACGCCGATCACGAAGCGGCGGTCGTCGGGATTGGAGAACATGCCGAGCGCGACGCGCCACAATTTGGTGAAGTAGAGCGCGAGGATCGCGAGGATCGCACCGAGCTGAATCAGGATCGCAAAGCTCTTCCAGAAATTGCCTTCGCCGAGATTGAAGAAGCGTTCCGCGAGCAGCAGGTGGCCTGTCGAGGAGACCGGCAGGAACTCTGTGACGCCCTCGACGATGCCGAGAATCACCGCTCGCAGCATATCCGTCATCATGATGTGGCCTGCCCTGTGTGGAAAACGGGATTCTTCTCGCTTATTCGCACATTGGCCGCAATCGCAAAAAATCGTCAAACAATGGGTTACCTGATCGATTTGCTGGGCTATAGCGTTTTTGTGACCCGCACCATCTGCGGGGGTGGCTACCGGTTTGCGTGCTGACGCGACATAGAGACGACCGGAGCAGGTCTGGCCAAATTGCAGGCTCAGGTCACACAGGTTGATGGTTTCTTAATCGCCGCGGAACTACCAAGGACTTCATGTACACGCTGTATCACCATCCGTTCTGTCCGCATTCGCGATTCATTCGCCTCGTGCTCGGCGAGTACGGGCTCGATCTGCGGCTGGTGGAGGAGCGGGTGTGGGAGCGGCGCGAGGCGTATCTCGCGCTCAATCCGGCGGCAACCACGCCGGTGCTGATCGCCGAGGGCTTTCCGCCGGTTCCGGGCGCGCCTGTGATCGCCGAATATGTCGACGAGGCGCATGGGCTCGATGCCGGCGAGCGGCGGCTGCTGCCGACGTCGACCGCCGAGCGCGTCGAGGTGCGCCGGCTGATGGCGTGGTTCAATGAGAAATTCTTCGAGGAAGCCTCCAACCCGCTGGTGACCGAGCGGATCTACAAGCGCTTTATGAGCGAGGACAATGGCGGCGGCCCGCCGGCCCCCGACATCATGCGCGCCGCCAAGGTCAATGTGCGCTATCATCTGAGCTATATCGGCTGGCTCGCGAAGACCCGGAACTATCTCGCCGGCGACCGCCTCACCTACGCGGACCTCGCCGCCGCGGCGCATCTTTCGGCGATCGACTATCTGGGCGACGTGCCATGGAGCGAGGACGACGCAGCAAAGGCGTGGTACGCGCGGGTGAAATCCCGCCCGTCGTTCCGCCCGCTGCTCAGCGAATGGCTGGCGGGGGTGCCGGCGTCGCGGACCTATGTGGACCTCGACTTCTGAACCCGGCGGTCCGGCTCTCTCCTGCCGATCTCAAGGCGGCACTGACGCGCGAGGCGCGTGCGCTCGGCTTCGATGCCATCGGCTTCACCGCTCCTGACGCGACGGGCGAAGCCGGACAGTCTTTCCTCGAGTTCCTCGGCTCCGGCGGCCATGGCGACATGGACTGGCTTGCCGCCAATCCGGAGCGGCGCGCCGATCCGCGCGTGCTGTGGGGCGGCGTGCGCTCGATCATCATGCTCGGCGTCAATTACGGGCCAGACGACAATCCGCTAAAAATTCTCGCGCGCCGATCGCATGGCGCGATCTCGGTTTATGCCCAGGGCGACGACTATCACGACGTGATCAAGAAGCGGCTGAAGACACTGGCGCGCTGGCTCGCTGCTGCGACCGGCGACGAGGTGAAGGTGTTCGTCGACACCGCTGCCGTAATGGAGAAGCCGTTGGCGCAGGCCGCCGGCATCGGCTGGCAGGGCAAGCACACCAATCTGGTGTCGCGCGAATTCGGCTCATGGCTGTTTCTCGGCGCGATCTATTCCGCCACCGAACTGCCGAGCGACTCCAGCGAAGCCGATCATTGCGGCAGCTGCCGCGCCTGCCAGGACATCTGCCCGACCGCGGCGTTTCCGGGCCCCTACAAGCTCGATGCGCGGCGCTGCATCTCGTATCTGACGATCGAGAACAAAGGCCCGATCCCGCACGAATTCCGCAGGAGCATCGGCAACCGCATCTATGGCTGCGACGATTGCCTCGCGGTGTGTCCGTGGAACAAGTTCGCGCAAGCGGGACGCGAGCAGAAGCTTGCCGCGCGCGATGCGTTGCGCGCGCCAGCGCTCGCCGAGCTGGCGCGGCTCGACGATGCAGCTTTTCGCGCGCTGTTCACGAAGTCGCCGGTCAAGCGCATCGGCCGCGACCGCTTCATCCGCAATGTGCTGATCGCGATCGGCAATTCCGGCGATGCAAACCTTGCCACTGAGGCGCGGCGCCTGCTCGACGATGCGAGCCCGCTGGTGCGCGGCGCCGCGGTATGGGCGCTGTCGCAACTGATCGCCCGCGATGCGTTCGCGGCGCTGGCCTCACGCGCCGGCGGCGAGCCCGACGTCAGCGTGCAGCAGGAGTGGCGCGCGGCAGCGGCCTCTTGATTTCATCGCGGCATTCCCGTCATGGTCGCGGACCATGACAAACCAGCCCTTCTTCACCAGGCACGGCGACGGCTTCATGCCGACATCCGTTGCGAACGGACCGTGGAGTCCGGAATCGATGCACGGCCGCGTCGTGATCGGCCTGCTCGGCTTCGCCATCGAGGAGCGTCACGGCTCCGACGACTTCGTCCCGGCGCGGCTGACAGTCGACATGTTCCGGCTGCCCAACATCACGACGCCGGTCGAGGTGACGACGAAGCTCGTCCGCGACGGGCTCCGCATCAAGGTGATCGAGGCCGAGTTTGTCTCCGGCGGCACCAGCATGGCGCGCGCCTCCTGCCAGTTGTTGCGCCGGACGGAAAATGCGCCGGGCAATGTGTGGTCGCCGCCGAACTGGCGGGTGCCGGCGCCCGCGGAGATTCCGAAGCCGTCCGATCCCAGGCTCGGCATGAACGGCAAATGGGAGACGCGGCCAATTGTCGGCCACATGGGTTCGCTCGGCGAGCGCCGGCTCTGGATGAGCGAGGTGCGCGAGCTCGTCGCCGGCGTGAAGACGACGCCGTTCGTCCATGTCGCGACCGGCGCGGATTTCGCGAGCCCCTTCGCCAATGCCGGCGACCAAGGGCTCGGCTACATCAACAGCGACGTCACGATCTATCTGCACCGTTTGCCGGTGATCAACTGGATCGGCTTCGAGGTCGTCAACCACCACGCCACCGACGGCGTCGCGATCGGCGAATGCTGGCTCTATGACGAGCAGGGCCCGGTCGGCACGTCGACCGTGGCGGCGCTGGCGCAGCGCAAGCCGATGACCAATCCGCCGCCGCCGTAACAATCGTCGTCATTCCGGGGCGCGCGAAGCGCGAGCCCGGAATCTCGCGCCACAACTTCCAGATTCCGAGTTCATCGCTGCGCGATGCCCTCAGGTGCGCAATTGCGCACCGGGGAATGACGGCGCTAGGAGCCCGTCCAGATATGTTTTCGTGACGGGCATTTGTTGTAGAGTAGCAGGCTCAGGCTGCGTTTGCGAGGTTGAACAGCTTGAGGAGGTTATGGACGGTGCAGATCATTGTCCACTCGGCGCGCACTTTCTCGATGCCCCGCAACAGGAACTGGCGGAAGCCTCTTGCCTGTTTGATCTGCCCGAACACCGGCTCCACCACTTGCTTTCGCAATCGGTAGGGTGTTTCGAAGCCGCCATCGTCGATCTTCTTTCGCATGGCCTGTGTCAGCGGGCCGCCGACTTTTCCGTTCGCTACTGTCGGGTGCTTGGCGCGTCCGGGCGCGACATAGCCATCGATGCTGCGTGTGTCGAGCGCTTCGAGATTGGCTTCGCTGCAGTAGCCGGAATCCGCTGAGGCCTGCCGCGGCTTGCGGCCAAGATTGCTCTCGATGGCCTCGATCAGGGGCACCAACTGGCCCTGATCGCTGCCGTGCTGGGTCAGTTCTTGCGCGACAATGATCTGGGCATGTGCATCGACGGCCGCCTGGGCATTATAGGCCTGAACGAAGCCATCCTTCGACTTCATGATGCGGCTTTCCGGATCGGTGAAGTTGCGTTGCGCCTTGGGATTGGGTTCCTCCGATGGCAGCGCCGCCGGTTTGCCCGGCTTCTTGCGGCCTTCGGCCTGGCGCTGCTGTTCCTTTTCGGCCTCGATGCGGCGCTCTTCCTCCGCCGCCAGTTTGGCGTCCGCTTCCAGCGCCGCCATCGCTTGCTGGATCTTCGCCAGCCGTTTCTGCTTGTCGACGGTCCAGTCCGGCAGTTCGTCGCTGTTGCCGAAAGTCTCATCCTCCGAGGCATCCGCCGCCTCGGCGGCCGCCAGCATGCGAGCGACCTCGGCCTTCAATTCCGCCTCGCGCTTCTTCATGCGCTCATAACTCATCGCCTTGTGTTTCGACGCGTTCGCCTTGATCTTCGTACCATCCAGCGCGACATGACCGAGCTTGACCAGCCCGGCCGTCTCGCACAACTTCAGAACCTGCACGAATAGCGCGCCGAGCGCCTTCAAATGTCGCTTGCGAAAGTCGCTGATCGTCCGAAAATCCGGCGCATCCAGCGCCACGATCATCACAAAATCGTTCCGCTCCCGGCAGGCCTTGGCAATCCGACGCGACGAATACAGCCCACTCGCATAGCTATGCAGCAGCAGCGCCACCATCATCCGCGGATCAAACGGCGGCTGCCCAAGCCCGCTCACATAGCTGCCCATGATCTCCCTGAGATCGAGGCTCTCCCGCACCAGATCAACCATAAACCGCGAGACATGGCCTTTCGGCACGAAGTCCTGCACATTCGGCGGCAGAAGCAGCGTCTGATCGATGTTCCAAGGCCGAAAATACTTGCTCATCGCCCAATGTTGAATCAGACCCGACCAGATTTGAACAGCGACTATCCAGACAAGCTCCTAGCCGAGGTCGCGCATGTTGACACGTGGCCGCCGAATACGTCGTTCCGTTGTCAACATGGAGCCTGACGGTCGGTGTAGCCAAAACGGAACCGATAGCCTCATGACCAGCAGGTAAACGATGGAGGTAACCCCCTTCTCTCGTCCTGCGACACTTTACCATTTTTGTCCCGACATCGAATTACGCTCAGATGGCGCGCCGACCGGACGGCCTCAGCTGCGCTGGGACTATGCACTACGACAGGGCTAGGGGATGATCGCGATCGAAAGCCACGCGGCGCGGGCTCAACCAGCGCGCATCGCCACCGTCGACATCGTCCACGATCTCGACGCCGCCGAGGCGATCTGGCGGAGTCTCGAGAACTCCAACCATTCCATCACGCCCTTTCAGCGCTTCGACTTCCTCGCCCCGTGGCAGCGTGAGGTCGGTGAGCGCGAGGGATTATCGCCTTTCATCGTTATTATGCGTGACGGCGACGGCCAACCACGGGGCTTGCTGCCGCTTGCTCTGCAAACAGCGCTCGGCGTGCGCCGCGCGAGCTTCATGGGCGGCGAGCACGCAACCTTCAACATAGGCTTGTGGGATCGCGAGTTCGCTGCCGGTGCCACGAAGGCCGATCTCGACGCAGTCATCGCGATGCTCGCCAAGCGCGACGAGGCCGACGTACTGGTGCTGCGCCAACAGCCGGCCCAGTGGCGCGACGTGCAAAATCCGCTGGCGCTGCTGCCTCATGAACCCCCGGTCTTCAACTGCCCGATGCGCACAATCGAGCCGGGCGCAACGGCCGCGAACCTGATCGGCAATCCCTCCCGCCGCATGAAGCTCAAGCAGCGCAAACTGCTGGAGCTGACCGGCTACCGCTATCACGTCGCCTCTGCCGACGCCGACATCGCCCGTCTGCTCGACTGGTTCTTTCGTGTGAAGTCGGAGCGGTTGGCCGAGCGGAAGCTGTTCAATGTGTTCGCCGAACGCGCCGTAGAGACATTCATCCGCACAGCCTGCATGACAAAGCTGCCCCACGGCGGCCGTGCCATCGAAATCCACGCGCTCGAAAGCGACGAGGAAGTGATCGCGATCTTCGCCGTGGTTGCCGACGGCCACCGCTTCTCGACGATGTTCAACACCTACACTTTGTCGGAAAATGCGAAATTCAGCCCCGGCCTGCTCTTGATGCAGGAAATCATCCATCATTTTGCCGGCCGGCAGTATCGCGCCTTCGACTTCGGCCTCGGCTCGCATGAATACAAGCGGCTGTTCTGTAAGGACGACGAACCATTGTTCGACAGTTTCATTCCGCTCACCAGGCTCGGCCGACAAGCCGCCGGAGTGATGTCCGCGGTCGATCGCACCAAGCGGTTGGTGGAGCACCACCCGAAGCTCCGCGGCGTTGCGCAGCACCTTCGCAAGGTCTTGCTTGACAAGGCATTCTGCGCAATTCCTCTCGTTTCCCTGCTTCAAATGTAGCCGTCGAACTTCGTCAACCGCCCGGCACCTCCCGTCAGACGATGCGCCGGCCGGCGCGGCGCGCGATCGGCCGCTGCACGAAATACATCGCAGTCAGCGAGATCAGGGTCGTGGCAACGACGATGTAGCCGAGACGGTCGAAGTGCAGCAGCGAACCGTCCGGGTTCTCGGCGATGATCGCTGCCGCGAACACCGAGCCCAAGCCGCCCGACAGCTGCTGCACGGACGCTGAGACCGCGCTGAACGAGCCGCGCTGGCTGGCATCGGGGATCGCCGACATCAGCGCCTGCGACGGGATCATGCGCGAGAAGATGCCGACGAACATCAGCACATTGACGACGATCGCGGTCAGCAGCGAGACGTGGCCGAGATTGGTGTAGATCAGCACCATGATGACGGACACCACGCAGCCGAACGCGAAGGTCGGATATTTGCCGAATTTGTCGCTGGCGCGGCCGACCAGCGGCCCGATGAGGATGCTGAACAGCCCGGAGACCAGATAGATCGTCGGCAGATGGACAATATCGATGCCGAGATTGTGCACGGTGAAGGCGCTGCCGAACGGCATCAGCATGAAGCCGCCGGTCGCCAGCAGCGTCGTCACCAGGAAGGCCAGCGTGTAGCGCGGCTGCCCGACGGTTGCGACCAGATGGCGGAACGGATTGCTGTCGTGCTGCAGCTTGAGATGCCCGTCGACCGGCTCCATCACCAGCGCGATGACGGCGATTGCCGCGATCGACAGGCCGACGATGGCGACAAAGCAGATGTGCCAGTTCCAGTGATTGGCCAAGAAAAGTCCGGCCGGGACGCCGAGCACCTGGCTCGCGGCGAACGCCGTCTGCAGCACGCCCATCGCGCGGCCGCGCTGTTGCAGCGGAAACAGGTCGGTGACGATCGCAAGCACGACGGACCCGATCACGCCGCCGAACAGGCCGGTGACGATGCGGCCGAGCAGCAGCACTTGGAAATTCTGCGCCACGCACGGTGCCGAGCATGAAGCCGACATAGAAGAACAGCAGCAGCCGCTTGCGGTCGAAGCGATCGGCAAAGCCGGCAGCGAGGATGCCGGAAAATCCGGCGGCGAAAGCGTAGGCGGACACCGCGACGCCGAACTGCCCGGCCGTGATGTTGAGCGACGGCATCAGGATGGCGCCGAGCGGCGACATGATGATGAAGTCGAGGATCAGGGTGAATTGCGTGAAGGCAAGCAGCGCGATCAGGAACGATTGATAGCGCGTAAAGCCGCGCTCCTGCTGGTCGTCGTCGATCGGCGCGGCAATGGTCTGTTCCGACATGAGGCTCATTTCACTGCGAGGCTGGGTGGGGCTGGCCACAGATAGGGAGGGCGCGGGAGGATTTCATGGGGCGCGCGGGCAACAGTTCCATCGAAATCGAGAGCTTGAGGAATGGCTTGGCCGTGCGCATCACGTGGAAACTGGAGCGAAAACGCGGACAGCCGGACGTCCGGCCCGCAACGGCATTTGTTTCCGGTTGTGTCGGACGATAACTGCAACGGGTGAGTGGTGGTCTTCACAACCTTGAAAGCGTACGCACGTCAAGGGTGTGAATCGAAACGATGCAGCTCATGGTTCCATCTGTGGCAATGGCGCAACAGATCGCTGCAAATCGTCTCAAGCTTGAACGGAGTGATCAGCCGACGCTGAGAGCGGGGCAGGGGGTAGCAGGGGGCGCGAGGCCGGGGGCTCGGGTTCGCGCCGGTATTGGAGAAGGGCATGGTTTCATCGCGGCTAGCGACGATTCTGTCGTGCACTCTGGGTGGCGGCTGTCTTCTATCCGTCTCGCAGGCGTTCGCCGCCTGCGACAGTTTCGCGCCGGTGAGCGGTCAGACGGTGACCTGCTCGACCGCTGCGCCGAATCCCTCGGCCGTCGGCGTGCAGGCTGCAGCCGGCAGCTCGAACGTCACCGTGAACGTGCTGCCGGGCGCCGGCATCACGCCGGGCGCCGGAGCGACCGCGATCGGCCTTGTCGCGGGCAGCGCCGCCACCAACAACGGCACGCTGTCCATCAGCGACGGCGGCACCGGAATCTTTGGCAGCGGCAACGGCAATGTCTTCACCAACGGTGCGTCCGGTGTGATCGCGACCACAGGTGCCGGCAGCAACGCGATCGCCGCCAGCAGCAATGGCAACACGCTGATCAACAACGGCACCATCACGACGCAGAACGGCACCTCGCGCGGGCTTGCCATCACCGGCCTGACGCAACACAACAACAATACGCTGATCAATACCGGCACGATCACGACCCAGGGGCCGCAGTCGCACGGCCTCTATGTGCAGACCGGCGACAGCAACAGCTTCACCAACAGCGGCACCGTCACCACGGCGGGCGCAGGCGCGCGCGCGATCTTCTCCGCCGGACAGTTCGCAAACATGACCAACACCGGCACGCTGCTGACGACCGGCGGCGATGCCGGCGGCACCGCCAACAACACCGTTTTCATGCAAGGCAATGCCGGCGTGCTGCGCAACAGCGGCACCATCGAGGCGCGCGGCGTCAATGCCGACGGCGTGTTCTCCAACACCGCGGGATCGTCATTCACCGCCCGCATCGAGAATCTCGCCGGCGGCCGGATCATTAGCCAGTCGGGGCCCGCGATCCGCACGCTCAACGGCGCCACCACCATCGTCAATGCCGGCCTGATCGCCGGCAACAGCGGCACGGCGCTCGCGGGCGGCGGCGGTGCGGTGACGATGATCCTGCAAACCGGCTCGCAGATCGTTGGCCTCGCGGATGGCGGCGGCGGCAACAACCAGGTGCGGCTGCAGGGCAGCGGCACGGTGAACAACCCGTTCACGCGATTCCAGACGCTGACGATGGAAGGTGCCGACTGGACCTGGGCCGGCACCGGCACCTTCGCCAACACCTTCATCAACAGCGGCTCGCTGACGCTGCAGACGTCGCTGACCGGCAATGTGACGATTGCATCAGGCACCAGCCTGCTGGCCGGCAACGGCGCCAATCCGTCGATCACGCCGTTTCCGGGCGGACCGCCTGTTACCGTCACCAATGCCGGCGTCATCAACCTGACCAATGGCGGCGCCACCGCTGCGAACAGTCTCACGATCGCGGGCAACTATGTCGGCAATGGCGGCGGGCTCTTTCTGCGCACCGTGCTCGGTGGCGACGGTTCGCCGTCGGATCGTCTCGTCATCTCCGGCGGCAATGCGTCGGGCTCGACTGCCGTCACCGTCAGCAATGCCGGCGGCGCGGGCGCGCTCACCACCGCCGACGGAATCATGGTGGTGCAGGCCGTCAATGGCGGCACCACGGCGGCAGGCGCATTCGGTCTGACCAACGCCGTGGTGGCGGGTGCGCACGAATATCTCCTGTTCCGTGGCGGCGTGTCCGCGGGCAGCGCCGACAATTGGTATCTGCGCTCAACGTTGTTGCCCGGCACGGCTGCGCCTGCGCCGCGGCTTGCGCCTCCGCCTCCGCCGCCGCCGCCGGCATCGCCCGATGTGGTCCCGCCGCCATCGACGCCGCTCGCACCCGAGGTGTCGGCGCTGACGCCGCCGCCGGCGGGCGCAGCGCCAGTCGAGCTCTATCGCGAGGAAGCCTCGGTCTATTCGGCGCTGCCGCAGGTCGCGCAGAAGCTCGGGCTTGCGACGCTCGGCACCTTCCATCAGCGCCAGGGCGATCAGGCCCTGCTGACCGGCAGCGGCGAGCAGCCGGCAGCGTGGGCGCGCGCCTATGGCTCGCACAGCTCGCAGGGCTGGGCCGGTACGGTCAGCCCCTCGTTCGACGGCACCATGGCCGGCGTGCAGGTCGGCGTCGACATCCTGCGCTTTCAGTCCGCGCCCGATCACCATGATCGCGCCGGCTTCTTCTATGCCTATGGCTGGGCCAGCGGCACCGTTAACGGTTTTGCGCTCGGCTTGAATGATGTCCGCACCGGCACGCTCTCGATCGACAGCCAGAATGTCGGCGGCTACTGGACCCATATCGGGCCCTCGGGCTGGTATGTCGACGCCGTTCTGATGGGCAGCTTCTACGGTGCAAGTCCGCAATCGGATCGCCAGGTCGGCGCGCGTGTGTCGGGCACCGGCGTCGCGGCGTCGCTGGAAGCAGGGGTACCGATCCCACTGAATCGGTTTGTCGCGATCGAGCCGCAGGCGCAGCTGATCTGGCAACGCCAATCGTTCGACAGCTTCAACGACATGTTCTCCAGCGTCGCACTCGGCAGCGCCGATACGCTGACTGGCCGGCTCGGGGTCCGCGTTCCCGCGACCTTCACGGTTGGCACCGCCGAACTGCGTCCCTATCTCGAGGCCAATCTCTGGCACACCGCCGCGAACGACCGCAGCATCGCCTTCGCCACGACAGACCTGATCGGCGTGCAAAGCCGCGGCACCGCGGTCGAGATCGGCGCCGGCGTCTCCGCGCAGCTCAATCGCGCGGTCAGCGCCTATGCGAGCGCGGGCTATACGACCTCGGTGGACTCGATGCATCGCGAGGACATCACCGGCCGGTTCGGGCTGCGCGTCAGCTGGCAGTAGCGGTGCGCTGGCGTCGGACGGTGTGGGGCAGCAAGCCATTGTCTCCGCTGCACAATGGCGCTACACCGTGAACCAACTGTGCCAGCGATAGCCTGTCCCGACAGCGATTCGACGAGGTTTTTGACAGCATGACCATCCGCCTGCATCGCGGCGACCTGCCCGATCTGTCCCGCTACACCGATTCGGTGGCGATCGACACCGAGACCATGGGACTGCATCCGCATCGTGACCGGCTCTGCGTGGTGCAGATGTCGAACGGCGACGGCACCGCCGACGTGATCCAGATTCCGAAGGGACACACCGATTCGCCGAACCTGAAGGCGCTGCTCGCCAATCCCAAGATCACCAAGATTTTCCATTTCGCGCGGTTCGACGTCGCGGTGCTCTACAACACTTTCGGCGTGATGCCGGCGCCGGTCTATTGCACCAAGATCGCCTCGCGCCTGTCGCGCACCTACACCGACCGCCACGGCCTGAAGGATCTGGTGCGCGAGGTGCTGAACGTCGAATTGTCGAAGCAGCAGCAGTCGAGCGACTGGGGCGCGCAAAGCCTGAGCGAGGCCCAGCTCGCCTACGCCGCCTCCGACGTGCTGCACCTGCACGCGCTACGCGACAAGCTCGATGTCATGCTGGCGCGCGAGGGACGGACGGATCTCGCCAGGGCCTGCTTCGAATTCCTGCCGACGCGCGCCAGGCTCGATCTCGACGGCTGGGAGGCCGAGGACATTTTCGCCCATTCATAATGGGCGCCGAATTCGTCGCAGCAGGGGCGATTCCGCCCCGTTTCGGCCAAACTGTTCACGCGTGGTCCCCCAGCGGGGGCGCGACGCCGGGTCCGGGCTGCATATTTGGGCGGCTCCGGCTAGAATAGGGGCGATTTCGCGCCTCTGGAGCTCAGGTGAATTCGGTTCAGAATCCAGCCTATGTCACGGGCCTCGAGGCGCGCTTTGCCGCCGCCGCGCGGCACAGCCGTATGGTGCGGATCCTGCGCATCGCGGTGCCGGCGGTGGTCGGGCTGTCGATGGCCTCGATCATCTCGATCTCGGTGTTCAATCCATTCCACGACGTGATCCCCAAGCTGCCGCTCGAGATGGACAACCTCGTGGTGTCGGGCACCAAGATCACGATGGAATCGCCGCATATCGCCGGCTTCTCGGCCGACGGGCGGCCCTATGAGATGTGGGCCAAGGCGGCGATCCAGGACGTCACCGATCCCGACCATGTCGAGCTGAAGACCATCCGCGCCAAGGTGGCGCAGCAGGATCAGTCGACGGTGACGATGGATGCGCGCACCGGCTTCTTCGACAACAAGAAGCAATTGCTCGACCTGCGCCAGGATATCTTCCTGCAATCGTCCACCGGCTATGAGGCGAAGCTGACGCAGGCCTTCGTCGACATCAACAAGGGCAATGTGTCGTCGGACGAGCATGTCGACGTCAAGCTGCTCGAGGGCACGCTGACCTCCGATCGCCTGCGGATCTACAACAGCGGCGAGCTGGTGCGGTTCGAAGGCAATGTCGTGATGAATCTGGACAAGCTCGGCGACAACAACCCGCCTGCCGAGCCCGCGCCGCCTCCTCCGCCGCCGAAGGCGCGCAAATCCGCCAACACGAAATGATTTTGATGATGAGACGTTTTCCGCACGGCATCGCAATGGCGGCCTCTCTGCTCGCGCTGTTCGCAGTGAGTCATGCGTCCGCGCAGGGCACGATGACCGGCGTTCCCAACGCCATGCAGGGCTTTTCGCAGAACCGCGACCAGCCGATCCAGATCGAGGCGGCGTCGCTCGAAATGCGCGACAAGAAGAAGGAGGCGACCTTCGCCGGCAATGTGAAGGTCGTGCAGGGCGACACCACCATGACCTCGAAGATCCTGGTCGTGTTCTACGAGGATAAGTCGACCCAGGCGCCGGCACCTGCGCCGGCCGGCAAGGCCGCGGCCGCCAAGGGTGCTGCGCCGATGCAGTCGGCCACGCCCGGCCCCGGCGGCGCGTCCTCGATCAAGCGGTTGGAGGCGAAGGGCGATGTCGTCGTGACCCAGAAGGACCAGGTCGTCACTGGCGAGACCGCGATCTTCGACACCAAGACCAATCTGATCACCATGCTCGGCGGCGCCGGCGGCCAGGTGGTACTGACCCAGTGCCAGAACGTGCTGCGCGGCGACCGTCTGCTGGTCGACATGACCACCGGCGTCTCGCGGGTGGAATCCAGCAGCGGCAAGGTGCAGGGCCTGTTCATCCAGTCTCAGGGCGGCCAGAGCGGCAAGGGAGGCTGCGCAACGCCGCCCGCCCCTGGCGCAGCCCCTGCCGCCGCTCCTGCTGCCCCAGCGGCGCCGTCGCCGCTTCAGCTCATCCCGGGCAAGCCAAAATAGGCGCCGGTGGCGCGAGGATCGTCATGCCGATGCTGCTTTCGCGTGCCGCAATCGTCGCCGTCCTCACTCTGATGGCGTCCGACACCGCGCGCGGACAGGGCACTGCGTCGGTGCCCAATGCCATGCAGGGCTTCGCGCAGAACCGCAACCAGCCGGTCAAGATCGAGGCGGCCTTGCTCGAAATGCGTGACAAGAAGAAGGAGGCGACTTTCTCCGGCAATGTGAAGGTCGTGCAGGGCGACACCACCATGACCTCGAAGATCCTGGTCGTGTTCTACGAGGATAAATCGACCCAGCCGCCGGCGACTGCCACGGGGTCACCCGCGGCCAAGGGGGCGCCCAAGGATCCTGCGGTGCAACCGGCGACGCCCCGCCGGCGCGTCCTCGATCAAGCGGCTGGAGGCAAAGGGCGACGTCGTCGTGACCCAGAAGGATCAGGTCGTCACCGGCACGACCGCGATCTTCGACACCAAGACCAATTTGATCACCATGCTCGGCGGCAGCGGCAGCCAGGTGGTGCTGACCCAGTGCCAGAACGTGGTGCGCGGCGATCGCCTGCTTGTGGACATGACGACCGGCGTCTCGCGCGTGGAATCCGACACCGGCAGGGTGCAGGCCATGGTCGCTCAGGGACAAGACTGCGGCGGCGCGCCGGCGCCCGTAAGCCCCCCCGTCAGCTTCCGCCAAGCCACCAAAATCAAGATAAATCAATGCATTAGATAATATTTTGCGGCCGCGAGGTTGAAGCGCGCGGGGTGAGGCTGTATCTACTGCAGCGGTCCGGCCGAACGATGCGCCTTGGGGGCGCATGTTGGCCGGTCAGGGGCATCCATTCATTCAAGGCGCGGGTGATCGCGCCTTGCCGTGTTGTTTGAGCATGATCTCCGCGCAAACGCGTCCGCTGTTGTCGCGAGGGGAGGCCGGAATCCAGATTTCCGGATCATGCTTGCGCCTTCGCGTGCGAATCGATTGGTCCGCAGGCAAAGTCGCGGGATTACCGTGAAAGGCTGAAGCGAAGCGGGGATGGTGGATTTTCTCGGCATGTTCCGGCGGCGCCCTGCGAAACGCAGCACCGGATTTGCGCGCTCGCATGACGACATCACGGCGCTCGGCGATTCCTTCGGCGAGATGCTGACGTCACCGGTGCGCGACGCGCCGCCGATGGCGCGCGCCGCCCCCGTTCCCGACGTCGAGTTGCCGCGATCGCAGCCCGCTGCAGCGCCGGCGCGTGCGCGGCCCGCGAGGAACAGCGCTCCGGCTGCGCCGCAGCTGATCAAGCGGCCGGGCTATCTGGCTGTGCATAGCGTGGAAAAGAGTTTTGGCAGCCGGCAGGTCGTGCGCGGCGTCAGCATCTATGTGCGCCGCGGCGAAGCGGTCGGCCTGCTCGGGCCCAACGGCGCCGGCAAGACCACCGTGTTCTACATGATCACCGGCCTGATCAAGGCCGATCGCGGCGCGATCGAGCTCGATGGCCACGACGTCACCAAGCTGCCGATGTATCAGCGCGCGCGCCTCGGCATCGGCTATCTGCCGCAGGAAGCCTCGATCTTCCGCGGCCTCTCGGTCGAGCAGAACATCCGTGCCGTGCTCGAGGTCGTCGAGCCCTCGAAGAAGAAGCGCGAGCATGAGCTCGATTCGCTGCTCGACGAATTCAACATCACGCGGCTGCGCAAAAGCCCGTCGATCGCGCTGTCCGGCGGCGAGCGCCGCCGTGTCGAGATCGCGCGCGCGCTGGCGACACGCCCGAACTACATGCTGCTCGACGAGCCGTTCGCCGGCATCGACCCGATCGCGGTCGGCGACATCCAGGATCTCGTCCGCCATCTCACCAACCGCGGCATCGGCGTCCTCATCACTGACCACAATGTCCGCGAGACGCTCGGCCTGACCGACCGCGCCTACATCGTCTATGCCGGTGAGATCTTGACTGAGGGAAGCCCGGAGGAGATCGTTAATGATCCCGATGTACGTCGGCTTTACCTTGGCGAGGAATTCCGTCTCTAGGAGCTTGTCTGGATAGTCGCTGTTCAAATCTGGTCGGGTCTGATTCAACATTGGGCGATGAGCAAGTATTTTCGGCCTTGGAACATCGATCAGACGCTGCTTCTGCCGCCGAATGTGCAGGACTTCGTGCCGAAAGGCCATGTCTCGCGGTTTATGGTTGATCTGGTGCGGGAGAGCCTCGATCTCAGGGAGATCATGGGCAGCTATGTGAGCGGGCTTGGGCAGCCGCCGTTTGATCCGCGGATGATGGTGGCGCTGCTGCTGCATAGCTATGCGAGTGGGCTGTATTCGTCGCGTCGGATTGCCAAGGCCTGCCGGGAGCGGAACGATTTTGTGATGATCGTGGCGCTGGATGCGCCGGATTTTCGGACGATCAGCGACTTTCGCAAGCGACATTTGAAGGCGCTCGGCGCGCTATTCGTGCAGGTTCTGAAGTTGTGCGAGACGGCCGGGCTGGTCAAGCTCGGTCATGTCGCGCTGGATGGTACGAAGATCAAGGCGAACGCGTCGAAACACAAGGCGATGAGTTATGAGCGCATGAAGAAGCGCGAGGCGGAATTGAAGGCCGAGGTCGCTCGCATGCTGGCGGCCGCCGAGGCGGCGGATGCCTCGGAGGATGAGACTTTCGGCAACAGCGACGAACTGCCGGACTGGACCGTCGACAAGCAGAAACGGCTGGCGAAGATCCAGCAAGCGATGGCGGCGCTGGAAGCGGACGCCAAACTGGCGGCGGAGGAAGAGCGCCGCATCGAGGCCGAAAAGGAACAGCAGCGCCAGGCCGAAGGCCGCAAGAAGCCGGGCAAACCGGCGGCGCTGCCATCGGAGGAACCCAATCCCAAGGCGCAACGCAACTTCACCGATCCGGAAAGCCGCATCATGAAGTCGAAGGATGGCTTCGTTCAGGCCTATAATGCCCAGGCGGCCGTCGATGCACATGCCCAGATCATTGTCGCGCAAGAACTGACCCAGCACGGCAGCGATCAGGGCCAGTTGGTGCCCCTGATCGAGGCCATCGAGAGCAATCTTGGCCGCAAGCCGCGGCAGGCCTCAGCGGATTCCGGCTACTGCAGCGAAGCCAATCTCGAAGCGCTCGACACACGCAGCATCGATGGCTATGTCGCGCCCGGACGCGCCAAGCACCCGACAGTAGCGAACGGAAAAGTCGGCGGCCCGCTGACACAGGCCATGCGAAAGAAGATCGACGATGGCGGCTTCGAAACACCCTACCGATTGCGAAAGCAAGTGGTGGAGCCGGTGTTCGGGCAGATCAAACAGGCAAGAGGCTTCCGCCAGTTCCTGTTGCGGGGCATCGAGAAAGTGCGCGCCGAGTGGACAATGATCTGCACCGTCCATAACCTCCTCAAGCTGTTCAACCTCGCAAACGCAGCCTGAGCCTGCTACTCTACAACAAATGCCCGTCACGAAAACATATCTGGACGGGCTCCTAGTGGGATGGCAGCGCTTGCGCCACACCCGCAGGGGTGTTGCTTGAAGGTCGCTGCGCCGGAAATGTGGGCCGCGGCAACGGCGCCGCGGGGCCATAATCCTTTTGTTCCGGTTAACTATTCGCCGACAATATGCCTGAATCCACCCGCCTCATCAGAGCCGGATGGAGTCCTGGCCGATCATGGTCGGCCAAGAGAAGAGAGACGATGGAAGGCCCGCATCACCACAAGTCCCCGCCGTCGGGCACGACCCGGCGGACCGCGCTTGGTCTTATCGTGGGCGCGCCGCTGCTGTCGGCCTGCTCCGGTATCCAGCAAAGCCTGAGCCAGTTCTCCAGTCCGTTCGGCGGCGGCCAGGAGGCGGGACCCGCCGGCCCGCAGCAACAGCCGCAAGCGGTCGGTACCGGGCAAGTCAAGATCGGGCTGATCCTGCCGCTGTCGGCATCCGGCAATGCCGGGCTCGCCGCGCAGTCGATGCGGAACGCCGCCGAAATGGCGCTGGCGGAATTTCAGAACCCGAACATTCAGCTGCTGATCAAGGACGATGGCGGCAGTTCGCAAGGCGCGGCGCAGGGCACCCAGCAGGCGCTGTCGGAAGGGGCCGAGATCATTCTGGGACCGCTGTTCGCGGGCTCCGTGCCGGCCACGGCGCAACTCACGCGGCCGCGCGGAACGTCGGTGATCGCGTTCTCCACCGATTCAAGCGTGGCCGGACGCGGCGTCTATCTCTTGAGCTTCCTGCCGGAGTCCGACATCAATCGGATCGTCGATTATTCCGCCGGGATCGGTAAGCGCTCATTCGCCGCGATGGTGCCCGACAACGCCTATGGCAATGTGGTCGAGGCCGCGTTCAAGCAGGCGGTCGGCCGCAAGAACGGCCGCGTCGTCGCGTTCGAGAAATACGGCGCCGATCGCGCAACGCCGGCACGGACCGTGGCGCAGGCGCTTGGCCAGGCCGACGCGCTGCTGATTGCCGACGATGGCGATTCGGTCGTCGCGACCGCCGATGCGCTGACCGCGGCCGGCGCCAATCTGCGCAACATCCAGCTGCTCGGCACCGGGCTGTGGGACAATCCGCGGGTGTTCGCGAGCCCCGTGCTGCAGGGCGGCCTCTACGCCGCGCCAGACCCGTCCGGCTTCCGCAGCTTCGCCGGCCGCTACCGCGCCAAATATGGCGGCGAGCCGGTGCGGACCGCGACGCTGGCCTATGATGCCGTCGCGCTGATGGCGGCGCTGGCGCGCACCCAAGGCGCACAGCGCTTCGCGCCGGAGACGCTGACCAATCCATCCGGCTTTGCCGGCATCGACGGCCTGTTCCGCTTCCGCTCCGACGGCACCAATGAACGCGGCCTTGCGGTCATGAAGGTGGCGTCCGGCGGCGGCACACCGGTTGCGGGGTCGCCGAAGAGTTTTGGGGCTTAGGCGGGCAAGCTGCCTTGTCGAGCGCCGGAACCCGCCAGCTACTTTGCATGGGGTTGTTTTCGATATTTTGGCAGCGTGCACCTAGGCGGCGAGATCCGCGACGACGGCGTCGAGCACCGGGAATCCTGACTTCGTCACGCGCAGCCGTCCGTCGGCGTCGACGGCGATCGCGCCTTCCTCGCGCAGCATTGTGATCCGCTGCGGGTCGAGCTGGCGGCCGGACAGTGCCGCATAGCGCTTGGGGTCGATGCCCTCGGCAAGCCGCAGCCCCATCAGCAAAAATTCGTCGGCACGCTCTTCGCTGTTGAGGCTGTCATCGGTGACGACGCCGTGGCCGCGTTCCTCGACATTCAACAGCCAGGCCTCGGGGCGCCGCTCGGTCGCGGTCGCGTGCCTGACGCCATCGATGTCGAGCCGGCCATGCGCACCGGGGCCGATGCCGGCATATTCCTCACCGCGCCAGTAGACGAGGTTGTGCTTGCACTCCGCCCCAGTGCGGGCGTGATTGGAGATCTCGTAGGCCGGCAATCCCTCGCGGGCGCAGACCTCCTGCGTCACGTCGTAGAGCGCGCGCGCGGTCGCTTCATCCGGCGTCTGCAATTTGCCGGCGGCATGCAGCCCGAAGAACGGCGTGCCTTCCTCGATCGTGAGCTGATAGAGCGACAGATGCTCGGCGGCTTCCGAGATCGCCTGCTTCAACTCGCTCGCCCACATCTGCGGCGTCTGGTCGGGCCGCGCATAGATCAGATCGAACGAGTAACGGTCGAACGCGCTTCGCGCGATCGCAACCGCGTCGAGCGCTTCGCGCGCGGTGTGCAGGCGGCCCAATGCCTTCAGCGATGCGTCATCAAGTGCCTGCACGCCGAGCGAGACGCGATTGACGCCGGCCGCGCGATAGCCGCGAAAGCGCGTCGCCTCGACGCTGGTCGGGTTGGCTTCGAGCGTGACCTCGACGTCGCGCGCCACCGACCAGTGCTTACCGATGGCGTCGAGCACGGCGCCGACGGTCTGCGGCTGCATCAGTGACGGCGTGCCGCCGCCGAGGAAGATCGAGGTGACCTCGCGCCCCGGCACCCGCGCGGCCGTGGTCTCGATCTCGCGGGCGAAGGCGCGCACGAAGCGCTCCTCGTCGACGGGCGCATGCCGCACGTGGCTGTTGAAATCGCAATACGGGCATTTCGACAGGCAGAACGGCCAGTGCACGTAGACGCCAAAGGCTTTCCGTTCAGCGTGGCTCAAGGCAAATCTCCGCGAGCTTCACGAAGGCGCGGGCGCGATGCGACAGGCCAAGCCCGAGCGGCGGCAGGCCGTGCTTCTCGATGCTGGTCATCTCGCCGAAGGTCCGCGTATGGCCGTCGGGCAGGAAGGCCGGATCATAGCCGAAGCCGGCGGTGCCGCGTGGCGGCCAAACCAGGGTTCCGTCGGCGCGGGCCTCGACCTCCTCGAGGTGATCATCGGGCCACGCCACGCACAGGGCGGAGACGAAATGCGCACTTCGCCGGTCCGGCGCGGTGGCGCCGCGCTCCTGCAGCAAACGTTCGATCCGCGTCATCGCCGCCATGAAATCCTTGCCTTCGCCGGCCCAGCGCGCCGAATAGATCCCGGGTGCGCCGTCGAGCGCGTCGACCACGAGGCCGGAATCGTCCGCGAAAGCCGGCAGTCCGGTCGCTTTCGCCGCGGCGATCGCCTTGATCGCCGCATTGGCGCGAAAACTGTCACCGGTCTCCTCGGGCTCGGCGAGGCCGAGCTCGCCGGCCGACACCGCCTCCACGCCATGCGGCGCCAGCAGTTCCCGCATCTCGGCGAGCTTGCCGGGATTATGGGTGGCGATGACGAGCCTTCCGGTGATTCGGCGATGCATGACCAATCTGACTACGCCACCGCGATCTTTTGCAAGTCGACCAGACGCGCGACACCTTTGCGCGCCAGCGCCATCAGCGCCAGAAACTCGTCCTGCGAGAACGGCGTCTTCTCGGCGGTGCCCTGCACCTCGATGATGCGGCCGTCGCCGGTCATGACGAAATTGGCGTCGGTGTCGGCCTCGGAGTCCTCGGCATAGTCGAGGTCGAGGACCGGCGTGCCCTGGTAGATGCCGCAGGAGATCGCCGCCACATTGTCGCGCAACACGTTGGTCTTCAGCATGTTGCGGGCCTTCATCCAGTTGATGCAGTCGGCCAGCGCCACCCAGGCACCGGTGATCGAGGCGGTGCGGGTGCCGCCATCGGCCTGGATGACGTCGCAATCGACCGTGATCTGGCGCTCGCCGAGCGCCTCCAGATCGACGGCCGCGCGCAGCGAACGGCCGATCAGCCGCTGGATCTCGACCGTGCGGCCGCCCTGCTTGCCGGCGGAGGCCTCGCGGCGGGTGCGTTCCAGGGTGGCGCGCGGCAGCATGCCGTATTCGGCGGTCACCCAGCCGCGGCCCTGGCCCTTCAGCCAGGGCGGCAGCCGCTCTTCCAGCGTGGCGGTCACCAGCACATGGGTGTCGCCGAACTTCACCATGCAGGAACCCTCGGCATATTTGACGACGCCGCGTTCCAGCGACACGGGACGCAGTTCATCGGGCGCACGGCGGCTTGGCCGCATGAAATCCTCCAAAAATCCGAGATATATGGCTGGGCGTGCTTGTAGGAGGGGGAACGGGCAGCGGCAAGGGTTTTCGGCCCCGGGTTGGCCCGGTCCCCGGGGGGGCTGAATGCATGCTTGTCACCGGCCTCCGGGAGCGACAAATTAGGCGGCAATTGTGAGGGACTGGCGTGTGACTCATCACGATCCGATTGGCCTGATCGCACCGCATGCGGGGCTCGCCCAGCTCAACGAGCGATCGCGCGATATTTTTCGTCAAATCGTCGAAAGCTATCTTGCGACCGGTGAGCCGGTCGGCTCGCGCAACATCTCGCGCCTGATCGCATTACCGTTGTCGCCGGCCTCGGTCCGCAACGTGATGTCGGACCTCGAGCAGCTCGGCCTGATCTATGCGCCGCACACCTCGGCGGGCCGGCTGCCGACCGAACTCGGCCTGCGTTTCTTCGTCGACGCCCTGATGCAGGTCGGCGACCTCACCGAGGCCGAGCGGCAATCGATCCAGACCCAGCTTGCCGCGGTCGGCCGTGCGCAATCCGTCGAGGCCGCGCTTGGCGAAGCGCTGACGCAACTGTCGGGGCTGACCCGTGCCGCGGCGGTGGTGCTGACGCAAAAGTCGAATGCGCGGCTGAAGCACATCGAATTCGTGCGGCTGGAGCCGGAGAAGGCGCTGGTCGTGCTGGTCGGCGAAGACGGCCAGGTCGAAAACCGGGTGCTGGCGCTGCCGCCGGGCGTTCCATCGTCGGCGCTGACCGAAGCGACCAATTTCCTCAATGCGCGGATCCGTGGCCGGACGCTGGCCGAAGCGCGGCTCGAGCTCGAGACGGCATTGACGCAAAACCGCGCCGAGCTCGATCAGCTCACGCAAAAGGTGGTCGCGGCCGGCATCGCGAGCTGGTCCGGCGGCGCGAACGAGGACCGCCAGCTGATCGTGCGCGGCCACGCCAATCTGCTCGAGGATCTGCATGCGCTCGACGACCTCGAGCGCATCAAGTCGCTGTTCGACGATCTCGAGACCAAGCGCGGCGTGATCGATCTGCTCGGCCGCGCCGAACGCGGCGAGGGCGTGCGGATTTTCATCGGTTCGGAGAACAAGCTGTTCTCGCTGTCGGGTTCCTCCACCATCATCGCGCCATACGGCGACGCCCAGGGCCGGATCGTCGGCGTGCTCGGCGTGATCGGACCGACGCGGCTGAACTATGCGCGGGTAATCCCGACGGTGGATTATGCCGCGCGCATCGTCAGCAAGATGCTGGGCGGCTGATCGGAGCGAAATTCGGTTTCATTTGACGGGTTTCTTGACGCGAAGTGGAGGTGCGCTGGCCCTAACCGGTATGTTGCGCTTGATTTTCGCCGCTCAAAGCACGATATCCCGGGCAGCAATCCCCAAGATTTGAACCGACGCGAGTTTTCGAGAAGGCAAGCCATGACCGATCCGAACCGGGCCAATGACAACACCGAGAATTCGGCGCCGACGGGTGAACCCGTGGTCTCGAAGCCCTACATCATGCCTGACGATCCCGAGGTGGGATCGGCTGAAGCGCTGACCAAGGAACTCGCCGAGGCGCGCGACCGGACGCTGCGCACGCTGGCCGAGATGGAGAACCTCCGTCAGCGCACCCGCCGCGAGGTTGCCGACGCCAAGACCTATGGCATCACCGGCTTTGCCCGCGACGTGCTCGACATCGCCGACAATCTGCAGCGCGCGCTCGACGCCGTGCCGGCCGAGACCAAGGAAGCCGCCGATCCCGGCCTGAAGGCGCTGCTCGAAGGCGTCGAGCTGACTGAGCGCTCGCTGCTCAACACGCTGGAAAAGAACGGTGTCAAGAAGTTCGACCCGATCGGCGAGAAGTTCGATCCGAACTTCCAGCAGGCGATGTTCGAGGTGCCTGATCCGTCGGTGCCGTCGGGCACCGTGGTGCAGGTCGTGCAAGCCGGCTACATGATCGGCGAGCGCATCCTGCGTCCGGCACTGGTCGGCGTCTCCAAGGGCGGCGCCAAGGCCGCCCCAAGCGCCGACATCACCGCCTGATCCAATGTCTTAGGCGATATCCGACGACTGGATGCGCTTGACGCCGGCCTTGTCCATATCGGCCCAGGCCTTGGCCAGCGATCCCTGGGTGTCGATGCCGCGGCAGGCATCCTCCACCACATAGGTTTCGAAGTCGGCCTTGCGCGCATCGAGCGCGGTCCAGGCCACGCAGAAATCGGTGGCGAGCCCGGCGACGAACACGCGATTGATCTTGCGCGCCGTCAGATAGGCGCCAAGCCCGGTGGTGGTCTTGCCGTCGGCTTCGGTGAAGGCGGAGTAGCTGTCGACGTCCTTGTGAAAACCCTTGCGGATGATCAGCTCGGCCTGCGGAATCGCAAGTTCCTTCGACAGCGCGGCGCCGTCGGTGCCTTGGACGCAGTGGTCGGGCCACAGCACCTGCTTGCCATAGGCGAGGTCGATGGTCTCGAACGGTTTCTTGCCGGCATGGACCGAGGCAAAGGAGACGTGACCGGGCGTGTGCCAGTCCTGCGTCATCACCACATTGGCAAAGCTCTTGGCGATCTTGTTGATCACCGGCACCACCTGCTCGCCGTCCTTCACCGCGAGGCTGCCGCCGGGCAGGAAGCAGTTCTGCACGTCGATCACGAGCAGCGCGGAGCCATCGTGGGGCTTGATCGCGGCGGCCCAGAGATTCCTGGGAACCAGCGTCGCAAGCGCCATCGTGCCAAGGATCGTGCCAAGGCCTGCAACAATCCGTCGTCGATCCAACATCGCGCCCTCCTCGCTTTGTGTGATTATCGCGCGAGGAGGCTAGTTCCGTTCGTGGAGCTGCGAAAGCCCGATTTTTCGGAGGGCTTTACGAAAGGGATCAGCCGCGCGGCTGGATGCCGTCGCGCACCGCGCGGAAGCGCGGGAAGGCCTTCTCCCAATCGGTGCGCGGCGAGCTGCCGATGATGCGCATCGAGGTTTGCGCGCCGAACCGCAGCCACTGCACGATGGTCACCGGGGTGTTGTCCTTGCCGCTGACGGCGTCGATCCGGGTCTCGAAGCCGGGCTGGCCGTCGATCCGGATCGGCTCGGACATGGTGATCCGCCCGTCGCGCACGCCGGGGATCGTGGTCGCGATCTGCTGAGCGAAGCGGCCGCGATCATCGGGTGTGGCCGGGGCCGAGCCGATGATGCCAAGCAGCAAGAAGGGCTTGGTCTCGAGGGCCTTCTCGTCGCCGTCGGCCATCAGCAGTGCCGCGCCCGGCGCCAGCATGCGGATATTCTTGAAACCGCTGAGCTCGGTGACCTTGAACGGCATCATGCCGAGCTGCTCGTCGACCGGCACCTCGTTGCGGATCTGGGCGGTGGCGAACATCTGCCGCACGGCGTCGTCGGTGTAGATCTTGCTCGCGTTCTCCGGCACCTGCACCGCGACATAGCCGGAGAAGGTCGGTCCGGGCAGGATCATGGAATAGCGCCGCACATTGCTGGCGCCGTCGCGCCCACTCTCCACGGTGTAGTAGGCGAGGCCGGCCGGCGTCTCGAGGCTCTGGGGCTTGATATTCCCGGTGCCGGCGGGATTGGCCTTGAACGCGCTCACGACCTCCGCGTAGGCGTCCGCGGGCAGGTCGGCGATCAGGACCTTCACGCCCTGGTCCTCAGTCTCGAAGCCGATGAACGACTTGGCCCGGTTGAGGCCCACCAGCGGCTTCATCCCCACATGCGCGCCGGGCGGAAACACCACGTCGGCGGCGAAGCCACGACAGGTGGCAGCAATCAGCAAGGCAACCGCAACAAGAACTCGAAAAGGCGTCATGGGGGATCTACCGGTTTTGCTTGGTGGCCGCGCAACGGGCCCGGTGCAGGGCTGGGTGGCCTCTTTCAGTCGGACCGCTTTTAGCGGTTTTGATGACCCTGCAACAGGCCGCCAAATCTCCGCTCCGGGCCCGCGAGCCCGATTCCATGGGCTTTTCGCCCTGATTGGCTGGCACTTTTGAGCTTCCCGACGTGTCCACGAGCCCACCGCCTGCGGCCGCCCAGCGGCCAAACAGCGCGCCTCGGCCCGTGCGCCGCTCTCGCATACGACGTTTGTGAGCGTTCACTCAACAGCGGTGACGCCGCGCGGCGGACGTTGGCGCCCTAAATCATTGCCGATTTGTTAACTTGGCTTGGGCCTGTCTCGGGGCGTGGCTTGGGCTCGTTATGGACTTGCTTCGGGCCGGAACTGGCGCCGCAGTCGGGCTGACACAATCTTTCAAACGTCAGTCTTTTCAGGCCTCAACGTTGCGTCCAGTCCTTGCGGGCAGGACCCTCTCTCCTATATCAGGCTCACCGTCGCAATATCGCGAGTATGTGAACGTCTGGGGGTTCGGTACGGAGCGCCGTCAGGGCCCAACCAACCTGCCGCAACAAAGAGGATATCAAAACCATGGGTAAGGTCATTGGGATCGACCTCGGCACCACGAATTCGTGCGTCGCCGTAATGGATGGCAAAAACGCCAAGGTGATCGAGAACGCGGAAGGCATGCGGACGACGCCGTCGATCGTTGCCTTCACTGACGATGGCGAGCGCCTCGTCGGCCAGCCGGCGAAGCGCCAGGCGGTGACCAATCCCGAGCGTACGTTCTTTGCGGTGAAGCGCCTCATCGGCCGCCGCTATGACGACCCGATGGTCGAGAAGGACAAGAAGCTCGTTCCCTACAAGATCGTCAAGGCATCGAACGGCGACGCCTGGGTCGAAGCCGATGGCAAGACCTATTCGCCCTCGCAGGTCTCGGCCTTCATCCTGCAGAAGATGAAGGAGACCGCTGAGGCGCATCTCGGCCAGAAGGTCGAGCAGGCCGTCATCACCGTTCCCGCTTATTTCAACGACGCACAGCGTCAGGCCACCAAGGATGCCGGCAAGATCGCCGGCCTTGAAGTGCTGCGCATCATCAACGAGCCGACCGCTGCCGCGCTCGCCTACGGTCTCGACAAGTCGAAGACCGGCACGATCGCCGTGTACGACCTCGGCGGCGGCACCTTCGACGTCTCGATCCTCGAGATCGGCGATGGCGTGTTCGAGGTGAAGTCGACCAACGGCGACACCTTCCTCGGTGGTGAAGACTTCGACATGCGCCTTGTTGGTTATCTGGCCGACGAGTTCCAGAAGGAGCAGGGCATCAACCTGCGCAACGACAAGCTCGCTCTGCAGCGCCTGAAGGAAGCCGCTGAAAAGGCTAAGATCGAGCTGTCGTCGACCACGCAGACCGAAATCAACCTACCGTTCATCACGGCTGACCAGACCGGTCCGAAGCATCTGACGATGAAGCTGACCCGCGCCAAGTTCGAGGCGCTGGTGGCCGACCTCGTCGAGAAGACCATCGAGCCGTGCCGCAAGGCGCTGAAGGATGCCGGCCTGACCGCCGGCGAGATCGGCGAAGTGGTGCTGGTCGGCGGCATGACCCGCATGCCGAAGATTCAGGAAGTCGTGAAGCAGTTCTTCGGCAAGGAGCCGCACAAGGGCGTCAACCCCGACGAAGTCGTCGCGATCGGCGCTGCGATCCAGGCCGGCGTGCTCCAGGGCGACGTCAAGGACGTGCTGCTGCTCGACGTGACCCCGCTGTCGCTGGGCATCGAGACGCTGGGCGGCGTGTTCACCCGCATCATCGACCGCAACACCACGATCCCGACCAAGAAGAGCCAGGTGTTCTCGACGGCCGAAGACAATCAGGGCGCCGTTACCATCCGCGTCTTCCAGGGCGAGCGTGAAATGGCGGCCGACAACAAGATGCTCGGCCAGTTCGACCTGATGGGCATTCCGCCGGCTCCGCGCGGCATGCCGCAGATCGAGGTGACCTTCGACATCGACGCCAACGGCATCGTCAACGTCTCGGCCAAGGACAAGGCGACCGGCAAGGAACAGCAGATCCGGATCCAGGCATCCGGCGGTCTGTCCGAAGCCGACATCGACAAGATGGTCAAGGACGCCGAGGCCAATGCGGCCGAGGACAAGAAGCGCCGCGAGGCCGTCGACGCCAAGAACCATGCCGACGGCCTGGTTCATTCGACCGAGAAGGCTTTGGCCGAGCACGGCTCGAAGATCCCGGACACCGACCGCCGCGCGATCGAAGACGCCGTCAGCGATCTCAAGGAAGCGCTGAAGGGCGACGACGCCGAGGCAATCAAGGCCAAGACCAACACGCTGGCGCAGGCTTCGATGAAGCTCGGCGAGGCTATGTACAAGCAGCAGGCCGAGGCCGATGCGGCCAAGGACGCTGCCAAGGATGACGTCGTCGACGCGGAGTTCACCGAGGTCGACGACGACAAGAACAACAAGAAATCTGCTTAAGCGGGTTTGAGATGATGACCCTCACGCCAAAGAGCACGCGACGCGTCTCGGAGGAGTGGGGGTCATTTTTCTTTAAGGCGATCGCTGCATCTTCCAGACAGGCGCAATCCTTGGCTATGGCGATGAACTCTGGACGGAATTGAAGGATGTCGACCAAGCGCTGCTATTACGAGACCCTCGAGGTCGAGCGGAACGCGGACGAGACCAAGCTGAAAACGGCTTTCCGCAAGCTCGCGATGAAGTGGCATCCGGACAAGAATCCGGGCGACTCCAGCAGCGAGGTCCGGTTCAAGGAAATCAACGAAGCCTATGAGGTGCTGAAGGACGGCGACAAGCGCGCCGCCTATGACCGCTTCGGCCATGCCGCGTTCGAGCAGGGCATGGGCGGCGGCGGTCCCGGCTTCGGCGCCGGCTTCGCCTCGTCCTTCTCCGACATTTTCGAGGACCTGTTCGGCATGGCCGGGCAGCGCCGCAGCGGCGGCCGCGAGCGCGGCGCCGATCTGCGCTACAACATGGAGATCACGCTCGAGGACGCCTTCCAGGGCAAGACCGCGCAGATCGAGATCCCGGTCTCGGTCACCTGCGAATCCTGCTCGGGCACCGGCGCCAAGGCTGGCACCAAGCCGAAGACCTGCTCGCATTGTGGTGGTGCCGGCCGTATCCGGCAGGCCCAAGGCTTCTTCACGCTGGAGCGGACCTGCCCCGGCTGCCAGGGCCGCGGTCAGATGATCGAGGACGCCTGCACCTCCTGCGCCGGTTCCGGCCGGGTGACGCGCGACCGCGCGCTGTCGGTCAACATCCCCCCGGGAGTCGAGGATGGCACCCGCATTCGTCTCGCCGGCGAAGGCGAGGCCGGTGTCCGCGGTGGCCCGCCCGGCGACCTCTACATCTTCCTGTCGCTGACCACGCACCAGTTCTTCCAGCGCGATGGCGCCGACCTGCACTGCCGCGTGCCGATCTCGATGGTGACTGCAGCACTCGGCGGCGAGTTCGAGGTGCCGACCATCGACAAGGGCAAGACCAAGGTGAAGGTGCCCTCCGGCACCCAGTCGGGCCGGCGATTCCGCATCGCATCAAAGGGTATGCCGGTGCTGCGCTCGCGCCAGACCGGCGATATGTATGTCCAGGTCGTGGTCGAAACGCCGCAGAATCTGACGAAGAAGCAGCAGGAATTGCTGATGGAGTTCGAAAAGCTGTCGTCCGGTGCAACCCAGCCGGAGGCAGCGGGTTTCTTCTCTAAGGTCAAGGACTTCTTCGGAAACCGCACCACCCAGTAGTTGTCGTTGCGCTTGACCGTAACGGCTTCGATCTATACGTCTTTATGACCGTTTTCTGACAACCGCTCGATTGTGCGGTCCCGCCTGGTAGCGACATGCCCCTGCAATCGTCCGTGCGTGCGTCGAAGAAGCCCCTCCGTCTCGACGACGAGGTTCGTTTTCTCCGTTCATGGATCGAGAAGCCGCTGCATATGGGCGCAGTGATGCCGTCAGGACGGCTGCTCGCTCGCACCATGGCGCAATATGTCGATCCTGACGCGGAAGGTCCGGTGGTCGAGCTTGGACCCGGCACCGGGGCGATCACCAACGCGCTGATCGAGCATGGCGTCGATCAAAAGCGGCTCGTGCTGGTCGAATACAATCCCGGTTTCTGCGCATTGCTGCGTGAACGCTATCCGCAGGCCAGGGTGGTCCAGGGTGACGCCTACAGGCTTCGCGATACGCTGTGGGAGGTGCTGAAGTCTCCTGCCTCCGCCATGGTCTCCGGCCTGCCGCTGGTCACCAAGCCGATGCTGACCCGCCTCAGGCTGGTCCGCGACGCCTTCCTGGCGCTTGCCCCCGGTGCGCCCTTCGTGCAGTTCACCTATTCGGTGGTGCCCCCGATTCCGAAGTCGCTGCCCGGCGTGTCCACAGAGGCGTCCGAGCGGATCTGGATGAACCTTCCGCCCGCGCGGGTCTGGGTGTATCGCAAGGGCTGATCGCCCTGCGGTGTCGCGCTGGGCGGCGCGCGCCCTAACCGCGATTTCGAAATGTCCGCGCTGAAAATCCTCGTGATCCCGGGATCGCTTCGATCCGGCTCGCTCAATACGAAGCTCGCTGCCGTGCTGGCGCAGGAGCTCGCGCAGCTGGGGGCCGACGTCACGCGCATCTCGCTCGGCGATTTTCCGCTGCCGATCTATGACGGCGGCCTGCAGGCGAAATCGGGCGTGCCGCAGCACGCGGTCAATTTGAAGCGGATGATCGGCGCCCATCATGGCGTCCTGATCGTGACGCCGGAATACAATTCCTCGGTGCCGGCGCTGGTGAAGAACACGATCGACTGGGTGAGCCGCGTGCAGGATCCGCACGAGGCCCGCGGCCAGGTGTTCCATGGCCGCGCCTTCGCGATCGCAGCGGCATCCGGCAACCGGCTCGGCGGCACGCGCGCGCTGGCGGCGCTGCGCCTGATCCTGTCGGCGTGCCACGCGACCGTGATCCCGAGCCAGCTCGCGCTGTCATTCGCCGAGCAGGCCTATGACGATATGGATCATCTGAAGCACCAGGCCGACATCGACGCGATGCGTGCGCTGGTGCGGCAGCTGGTCGACCATTCCCAACGCATGATGTGAGGTGACATGCAGCCAGCCAAGATCGCTCCAAGAGACCGGTTGATTGCGGCGCTCGATCTGCCGTCCGTCGCTAGCGCCGAGGCGATGATCGACAGGCTCGGCGACAGCGTCACCTTCTACAAGATCGGTTATCAGCTCGGTTATGCCGGCGGCCTCACGCTCGCGAAGCAGCTCGCAGGCAGCGGCAAGAAGGTGTTTCTCGACCTCAAGCTGCACGACATAGGCAATACCGTCGCGCGCGGGGTCGAAAGCGTCGCCGGTCTCGGCGCGACCTTCCTCACCGTGCATGCCTATCCGCAGACCATGAAGGCGGCAGTCGAGGCACGCGCCGGCTCTACCCTGAAGATCCTCGCGGTGACGGTGCTGACCTCCTACGATGACAACGATCTTCAGGCCGCGGGCTACGGCCTCAGCGTCTCCGATCTCGTCGAAGCGCGCGCCAGGCAGGCGCAGGCGCTCGGTGTCGACGGCCTTGTCAGCTCGCCCGAGGAAGCCGCAGCCTTGCGCAAGATCGTGGGCGATCAGATGAACCTGGTGACGCCGGGCATCCGCCCCGCGGGCTCCGCGACCGGCGACCAGAAGCGCATCATGACCCCGGCCCGTGCGATCGCCGCCGGCGCCGACTATCTGGTGGTCGGGCGTCCGGTGATGGAAGCCGCCGATCCGAAGGCCGCAGCCGAAGCCATTCACGCCGAAATCGCCGAGGCGCTCGCCTGAACAACAACGAGGGAGAACAGAGATGGCGAAGGGATACTGGATTGGACGCGTCGACGTTCACAATGAGGAGGGCTACAAGCCCTACATGGCGGCCAACCCGGCGATCTTCCAGAAATTCGGCGGCAAGTTCATTGTTCGCGGCGGCAAGTTCACCGGCGTCGAGGGCCAGAGCCGCTCGCGCAACGTCGTGATCGAATTCCCGGACTATCAGACCGCGCTCGCCTGCTACAACTCGCCGGAATACCAGACCAACCTCAAGGTGCGGCAGCCGCATTCGATCGCCGACCTCATCATCATCGAGGGGCACGACAGCCCGTAGCCCGGACACCAGGCCGCCGGTTCGATTGCCGGGAACAGCCGTGGGATTCGTCCGTTGGAGCCATGATATCGGCCCGGAAAAGCGGTTTCCCCTTTTCCGGATCATGCTTTATACGGCCTGCAGAGGTGAGCCATGGCTGACATGCGTCTGATTGTTGCGGGAGCCGGCGGCCGGATGGGCCGCACGCTGACGCGGGTGATTTCCGAAACCCCGGGGGCGGTGCTGGTCGGCGCGCTGGAAGCGCCGGGCTCGGAGCTGCTCGGCAAGGACGCCGGCGTGCTCGCCGGCCTTCCCGCCAATGGCGTCGCGCTGTCGGCCGATCTGTGGTCGATGTCGGCGGGCGCCGACGGCATCCTGGATTTCACCGTACCGGCCGCGACCATCGCCAATGTCGCGATCGCGGCCGAGCGCGGCCTCGTCCACGTCATCGGCACCACCGGCATGTCGCAGTCCGACGATGCGGTGATCCGGAGCGTCACCGACCGCGCCATCGTGGTGAAGTCGGGCAATATGAGCCTCGGCGTCAATCTGCTCGCCGCGCTGGTCAAGCGTGTCGCGCAGTCGCTCGACCAGAGCTTTGACATCGAAATTCTCGAGCTGCATCACAAGTCCAAGATCGACGCGCCGTCGGGCACCGCCCTGATGCTCGGCGAGGCGGCCGCTGCCGGACGCAAGATCGCGCTCGATCAGCATTCGGCGCGCGGCCGCGATGGCCTGACCGGCGCGCGGCGTGCGGGCGATATCGGCTTTGCCTCGTTGCGCGGGGGCACCGCGGCCGGCGATCACAGCGTGATCTTTGCCGGTCCGTCGGAGCGCATCACGCTGTCGCATCATGCCGAGGACCGCGCGCTGTTCGCGCAGGGCGCGCTGAAGGCGGCGCTGTGGGCGCATGGCAAGAAGCCCGGCATGTACTCGATGGCCGACGTGCTCGGGTTGAGCGACTGAGATCGCCCGACGAGATGAAATCCAGCTAAGCGAAACGGAATCTGAAATGAGTGATCGCCTTCTTGTGCTCGTTCGTCACGGTCAGAGCGAATGGAATCTGAAGAACCTGTTCACCGGGTGGAAGGACCCTGATCTCACCGAGCAGGGCATCGCCGAGGCCAAGGACGCCGGCCGCAAGCTGAAGGCGCAGGACCTGTCGTTCGATGTCGCCTTCACGTCCGATCTGACGCGCGCGCAGCACACGCTGAAGCTGATGCTCGCGGAGATCGGCCAGACCGGATTGCCGACCACGAAGAATCTGGCGCTCAACGAGCGCGACTATGGCGATCTCTCCGGCCTCAACAAGGACGACGCCCGCAAGAAGTGGGGCGAGGACCAGGTCCTGATCTGGCGCCGTTCCTACGACGTGCCGCCGCCTGGCGGCGAAAGCCTGAAGGACACGCTGGCGCGCACGCTGCCCTACTACGTGCAGGAGATCCTGCCCGGCGTGCTGCGCGGCCAGCGCACGCTGATCGCCGCCCACGGCAATTCGCTGCGCGCGCTGATCATGGTGCTGGAGAAGCTGACGCCGGAGCAGATCCTCAAGCGCGAACTCGCGACCGGCGCTCCGGTGGTCTATCGGCTCAATGCCGATTCCACCGTTGCGTCCAAGGTCGATCTGGCGGGGTAGGCGAGGCGATCACTCCGCTCAACCCGTCTCCTGAGGTGCGAGCGGAGCGAGCCTCGAAGGATGCACGGCCACCAGCCGGGCCGTCGACCCTTCGAGACGCGCTTCGCGCTCCTCAGGGTGACGGTGTGAGGCTGGAAGCCTGGCTTAAGGAAGTCAGCCGTAAGATGGGTTTCGGCTCGCTCTACCCATCCTACAATCAGGCTAATGCAACCCGACCTGGCCGGCTTCCCAGCCGAGCATCGCCTGCTTGCGGGTGATGCCCCAGTGATAGCCGGTCAGCGCGCCGCTCTTGCCGAGTGCGCGATGGCACGGCACCACGAACGACACCGGATTGCGGCCGACCGCGGCGCCGACCGCGCGCGAGGCCTTCGGGTTGCTGATCTTGCAGGCGATGTCGGAATAGCTCACCGCGCGCCCCATCGGCACCTTGAGCAGCGTTTCCCACACCCGCACCTCGAAGTCGGTGCCGATCAGGACCACGCGCAGGGGCTGGTCCGCCCGCCACAACCTTGTATCGAACACGCGCTGCGCCAGTGCCGTGGTGCCGCCGGTGTCCTCGACAAAGGTCGCGCTCGGCCAGCGTCGCTTCATGTCGGCGAATGCAGTCTGCTCATCGCCGGGGTCGGCGAAGGCAAGTCCCGCGAGCCCGCGATCGGTTGCGATCACGATCGCGGTGCCAAACGGCGAGGGGTGGAAGCCGTAGCGCAGCGTCATGCCGCCGCCGCCGGTCTTCCATTCGCCTGGCGACATCGCCTCATGCGTGACGAACAGATCGTGCAGCCGTCCCGGTCCTGAGAGACCCGAGTCGAGCGCCGCGTCGAGCACGCTGGCGGAATCGCGCAGCAGGTTCTTGGCGTGATCCAGGGTCAGCGCCTGCATGAAGCCCTTCGGCGTGAGCCCGGCCCAGCGGCGGAACAGATGATGGAGTTCATCCGGCGTGACGGCGGCGGCATCGGCCATCGCTTCGATGGTCGGCTGCGCGCGCCAGTGCTCCGAGATGAACGCGATGGCGCGCCGCACCGAATCATAGTCGCGCAGCGCGGCGTTCTGGGGGCCCGGCTTGGCCAGGCGCTGGTCATGTATGGCGAGTGTCATCATGGTGTCTGATTTAGGAGCCATGGCGCAATCAAACCACCCGATTTCTGACAAGCTTACTCAAGCGATGGGGTTGTAGGTCGGGCCGCGTTTCGCGGTGTTCAGCGCAGCCGTCAAGGCTTTGGAAATGCTGGCCTTTTCGTCGGGGGCGAGGAAGCTGCCGATGCTGATCCGGCGGCCCCGGGACACCAGATAAAGCCGCTCGATGCCGAATTCTTCGTGCGAGATCTGCTCGAACCGCACCCAGAGCGGATTGAGCACCCATTCCGCCACATGGCCGCGGTGACTGATCCTGCGGACCCGCAGTTCCGACGGCGTCACCGTGATCTCCTCGCTGGCTCTGGCGGTGCGGAAATTGACCTTGAACGCCCAGTAGATCACCAGCACGTCGAGCCCGAAGAAGCCGAAGATCGGCCAGGCGCCCAGCCACCAGAACACCACGCCGGCGATGAAGCTGACCACGGTGACGAACGACATCAGCACGATGAAGCCCGTGCGGTTCAGCGAGCGGTGCGGCGTCAGCAATGCCGAGAACAGCTTTGGCTCGGCCCCGGCGTCATCAGCCTCGAGGTCACCAGTCTCAACGTTACTGGCCCTGAGGGCGTCGCTCGGATCAAAGTCGTTGCCTGCGGTCATGACGTATCAGTATATCCCGTTCATGGCCAAAATCATCCGCTCTCAACGCGCCAGCTCATCAAGCGTTCGGTCCGCACCGAAGAAGGCCGCGAAAACGCCAAAGCCGCTGCCCAAACGTTCGGCAAAGACGGCGGCCAAGAAGGTCGCCAAGAAGGCCGCAACACCAAAGCCGTGGACGGCGGCGGAGGTCTACGAGGCCTTCGACCGGTTCCGCAAAGCCAATCCCGAGCCGAAGGGCGAGCTCGAGCATCTCAACCCCTACACGCTGCTGGTTGCGGTGGTGCTGTCGGCGCAGGCGACCGACGCCGGCGTCAACAAGGCGACACGGGCGCTGTTTGCGATCGCCGACACGCCGGAGAAGATGCTTGCGCTCGGCGAGGACAAAGTACGCGAGTACATCAAGACCATCGGGCTCTATCGCAACAAGGCGAAGAACGTCATCGCGCTTTCTGAGAAGTTGATCGCCGAATTCGGCGGCGAGGTGCCGCGCACGCGCGCCGAGATCGAGTCATTGCCCGGTGCCGGTCGCAAGACCGCGAATGTGGTGCTCAACATGGCATTCGGCGAACACACGATGGCGGTCGACACCCATGTGTTTCGCGTCGGCAACCGCACCGGGCTCGCGCCCGGCAAGACGCCGCTTGAGGTCGAGCTCGGACTCGAGAAGGTGATCCCGACGGAGTTCATGCTGCACGCCCATCACTGGTTGATCCTGCATGGCCGCTATACCTGCCTCGCGCGCGGGCCGCGTTGCGAAGTATGTCTGATCAATGATCTTTGCCGGTGGCCGGAAAAGACCGTCGGAGCCATGATCGTCATCATGTGCTAACCGGTTGTCTCGCGTTCCGGCGTAACTGAGGAGAGTGTGGCGTGACAGAGCAGGTTCAGGGCGGTCCGTCACAAGCCAGCCAGACCGCGCCCGCACCGGTACCGGCGCCAGCCAAGCCGCAGCCTGCGGCGAACGGTTTCTAGGGCCGCTTCGCCATTCCGCTGTTTGCGGTGCTCGCCGCGCTCACCTTCGTCGCGGTGGCGACCACGCGCTGGGATGCGTGGGTCGGCAGCGCCACGATCCAGACCACCGATGATGCCTATGTGCGGGCCGAGCTGACCCAGCTCTCCAGCCGCGTGTCCGGCGAAGTCCTGACCGTCGCTATCTCCGATTTCCAGCGCGTCAAGGCCGGCGATCTCCTGGTGCAGATCGATCCCGCGGACTACCAGGCCCAGGTCGCGCAGGCCGAGGCCGGTGTGGTCGGCGCGCAGGCCGCGCTCGACAACCTCAACAATCAGGTCGAGCTGCAGTATGCGACCATCGCGCAGGCCGAGGCTTCGCGACTGTCCGCGGAAGCGCAGCAGACGCTGGCTCGCCAGGAGGAAGAGCGTCAGCAGTCGCTGTCGCAAACCGATGCCGGCACGCGGCAACGGCTCGAGCAAGCAACCGCATCTTACGCCAAGGCAGAGGCCGATGTTCAGGCCAGCCGCGCGGTGATCGCTGCGCAGCGCCATCAGCTCGAGGTCCTGCAGGGCACCAAGAAGCAGCGCGCCGCCGATCTTGACGCCGCCAAGGCCCTGCTCGCATCGGCCAAGCTCAAGCTCGGCTACACGAAGATCATAGCGCCGTTCGACGGCGTCACCGGCGAGCGCCAGGTGCAGCCGGGCGACTATGTCAACATCGGCACCAATCTGATCAATGTCGTGCCGCTGCCGAACGTCTACGTGATCGCCAACTACAAGGAAACCCAGCTGACCAACGTCAGATCGGGCCAGCCGGTCGAGGTCACCGTGGATACTTTCTCCGGCGAGAGGCTGCGCGGCGTGGTCGAGCGGATCGCGCCGGCGAGCGGATCGCAATTCGCGCTGCTGCCGCCCGACAATGCCACCGGCAATTTCACCAAGGTGGTGCAGCGCATCCCGGTGCGCATCCAGTTCGAGAAGAACCAGCCATTGCTCGAGCGCCTGCTGCCGGGCATGTCGGTCGTGACGCGGATCAACACCGGCGGGGCGGCCGGCAATGGCGGAAAGTGACGACCGCGGTCATGGTCCGGTCTCGCGCGGCGACGTCGCGCGCTATCCGCTGTTCGCCGTGGTCGCGGTGCTGCTCGGCGCGTTCCTGGCGAACTTCGACAGCCGCCTGACCACGGTCGGGTTGCCCGACCTGCGCGGCGCGTTCTCGCTCAGCTTCGACGAGGGTGCCTGGCTCTCGACCGCCGCGATCGGCTCGCAGATCTTCGTCGCACCCGCGGTGGCCTGGCTCGCCACCGCGTTCGGGCTGCGCCGCGTGCTCGGGATCCCGAGCCTGATGTACGCCGTGGTCTCGCTGACCATTCCGTTCGTGCGCGACTATACGACGTTGATCGCGCTCAGCGTCGCGCACGGCATGTTGCTCGGCACCTTCGTGCCGGCGACGCTGATGATCATCCTGCGCAATCTGCCGATCCGCTGGTGGCTGCCGGCGATTGCGATGTATTCGATCCGGGTCGGCTTCGCGCTGGACTCGTCGAGTTCGCTTGTCGGCTATTATGTCGAGCACCTCGGCTGGCAATGGCTGTATTGGCAGGGCGTGGTGGTCGCGCCGCTGATGGGCCTGATGGTCTATCTCGGCACGCCGAACGAGCCCGTCAATCGCGACCTGCTTCGCAATGCCGATTGGGGCGGCATGCTGTTGCTCGGCGCCGGGGTGTCGATGGTCTATGCCGGGCTCGATCAGGGCAACCGGCTGGACTGGCTGTCGTCGGGCACGGTGATGGCGCTCCTGATCTGCGGCGGATTGTTGATCATTGGCTTCATGATCAACGAGACGCTAGTGCGCCAGCCCTGGGCGCATTTCAACGTGCTGTTCTCGCGCAATATCGGGCTCTCGCTGATCGTCATCCTGCTGTACACGCTGACCAGCCTGTCGAATTCGTCGCTGGTGCCCAACTTCCTCAGCGCCGTCAGTGCGCTGCGGCCGGAGCAATCCGGCGTGCTGCTGTTCACCTACGGCGCGCTGCCGATGTTCGTGCTGGTGCCGGTCTCGATCCTGCTGCTCCGCCACCTCGATCCGCGCGTCGTCGTGGTGCTCGGCTTCTCGGCGTTCGCGGCCGCCAATCTTTGGGGCACCCAGCTGAGCCATGTCTGGGCGCGGGAGGATTTTGTCGGCATCGTGCTGTTGCTGTCGGTCGGGCAGGCGCTCACGCTGCTGCCGATCATCATGATGGCGCTGTCGAACTCCGATCCGTCACGGGCGACGGCGTTCGCGGCCTATATCCAGATCTGCCGGCTCGGCGGCGCCGAGATCGGCATCGCGCTGATGGGGACCTGGCTGCGGGTTCGCGAGCAAATCCACTCGAACTATCTCGGGCAATACGTCCAGAGTGGCGATGCCGACGTCGCGCACCGGCTGCAGCGGTTGACGGAGGGATTTTCCGGCCACGGCATCGGGGCGGCGACCGGGCGCGCCGTCGGTACGCTCGCGGCGCTGGTGCAGCGCGAGGCCAACACGCTCGCCTATATTGACGGCTTCTGGCTCTGCTTCTGGCTCGCGATGCTGGCGCTGTTCCTGGTCGCCCTGATCAAGCGCGCACCGCCTGGCCCGCTGTCGCCGGTGCCGTTTGGCTCCGTGAAGAACGTGATGCGCAAGTTCGGCGCAGCGGCTTCCTGATCGAGCCTGTGCGCTGTGATTTGCGCGAGGCGGCACTGATATCGCCGGCGGGTCAACTTATAGTGAATGCAGTGCTCTCACCTGTGTGGTGAGCGTCTGAAATATTTTGCTAATCGCGCGGTTCCACGCAGCGGGGGAACCGGAGCTACGATGAGCGACGGCGGTTCCACCGCATCGATTCCATCAGGGACAAGTGCTGCAGGCCGCGCGAAACCTCCTGGCCGACCGCTATCCCGAATTCGAGACGCTCTCCAGCCTGTTCGCCAACACCGGCATTCAGCGTCGCTATGGCGTGAAGCCGATCGAATGGTATCTCGAACGGCGCGGTTGGCCGGAGCGGACGCAAGCCTTTCTCGAGGGTGCGGAGGCGCTGTATGTCGACGTCGCCCGCAAGGCGATCACCCGCGCCGACCTGACCGGCAGCGACATCGATATCGTGGTCACGGTGTGTTCGACCGGCATCGCCACGCCGACGCTGGATGCGCGCGTCGCCGGCAAGCTCGGGCTGCGAACGGATGTGTCGCGCGTGCCGGTGTTCGGCCTCGGCTGCGCCGGCGGCGTGTCGGGCCTGTCGATCGCATCGAGGCTGGCGGAAGCGCGGCCGGGTGCCAACGTGCTGCTGGTCGCGCTCGAGCTCTGCACGCTCGCGGTCCGGCACGACGAACTCACCAAGGCGAACATCGTTGCCGCCAGCCTGTTCGGCGATGGCGCCGCCGCGATCGTGCTGCGCGCCGGGGACGGCGGGGCGACCCGGATCGAGGCGACCGGCGAAAAGCTGTGGCCTGATACGCTCGACATCATGGGCTGGACGGTCGATCCGGAAGGATTCGGCGTCGTCTTTCAGCGCACCATTCCGGATTTTGTTCGCGACAACCTTGGGCCGGCCGTTGCCGAAATTCTGGCGCGGATGCAGCTGACGGCCGACGATATCGACCGCTTCCTCTGCCATCCCGGCGGCACCAAGGTCATCGCCGCGCTGGAGCGGGCGCTGAAGCTCGATCAGGGCACGCTCGACCACGAACGCGACGTCATCGCCACGTGTGGGAACATGTCGGCCCCGACGGCTCTCTTTGTCCTCGAACGCGCCTGCGCCAAGGGATTGCCGCCCCGCTCGCTGCTCACGGCGCTCGGGCCCGGCTTCACGCTCAGCTGTGTTGCGCTCAGGCACGCGGCGTGAGTTTCGCTTCGATCATCCTTGCGCTGGTCACCTTGCAACGTCTCGGCGAGCTGGTGCTGGCGCGTCGCAACACGGCGCGGCTGCTGGCGCAAGGCGCGGTCGAGGTCGGCGCCAATCACTACCCGCTCATTGTGCTGGTGCACGCCGGCTGGCTGATCGCACTGTGGATCTGGGGCCGCGACCAGGATATCAATCTGGCCGCGCTCGCGGCCTTTCTACTGCTGCAAGGCCTCCGGCTGTGGGTGCTCGCCGCGCTCGGTCCGCGATGGACCACGCGGATCATCGTGCTGCCGGGCGCGCCGCTGGTCGCGTCCGGGCCTTACCGGATCTTCCCGCATCCAAACTATGCCGTCGTCGTCGGTGAAATCGCGCTGCTGCCACTCGCACTGCATCTGCTAGTGTTGGCGCTGATCTTCACCGTGCTCAATCTCGCGGTGCTTGCCATCCGGATTCGCGCCGAGAGCCGCGCGCTCTCCGTCGCCGGCTGGCCGCGCCCAGGCACGCCATGAGCGGCCGGGCGGAGCACTGCACCGACAGCCCATCGGCTGCGACCTGGGCCGGCTTTCTGCTGATGTGCCTCGGCATGTTCATGGCGATCCTCGACATCCAGGTCGTCGCGACCTCGTTGCCGACGATCCAGCGCGCGCTTGCGATCTCGCCGGCGGCGATGAGCTGGATCCAGACCGCCTATCTGATCACGGAGGTGATCGCTATCCCGCTGACCGGATTGTTCACGCATGCGCTGTCATTGCGATGGCTGTTCGTCATTGCCGTGAGCCTGTTCACCATCGCCTCCGTCGGCTGCGCCTTCAGCGGCGGCTTTGCCGTACTGCTGACATTTCGCGTGCTGCAGGGATTTTCCGGCGGCGTCCTGATTCCCGCGGTGTTCTCCGCTGTGTTCATGCTGTTCCCGGCGCGCCTTCATGCGGTGGCCACCACGATTGGCGGCGTCGTCGCGGTGCTTGCACCGACTGTTGGACCCGTCGTCGGCGGCTGGATCACGCAGACCTGGTCGTGGCCGTGGCTGTTCCTGATCAATGTGCTTCCGGGCGCGATTGCGGCCTCGGTTACATCCTTGCTGCTTCCGAAGCAGGGCCTGCATCTCCGCGCGTTCTCCAGGCTGGACGGGTGGTCGCTCGTCCTGCTCGCGGCCGCACTCGCAAGCTTCATGATTGGCCTGAAGGAAGCGCCGCAACGCGGCTGGCTCTCGATGCTTTGCGTGAGCTTGCTGATTGGAAGCATTGCCGGGATGGCGCTGCTGATCCGGCGCACGCTCCGCGCGGCGTATCCGATGGCACAATTGACCCTTTTCAGACGGCGTTCGTTCGCGGCCGGTTGCGCCCTGAGCTTCTGCCTCGGCATCGGCCTCTATGGCTCGACCTATCTGATGCCGGTGTTTCTCGGCTTCGTCCGCCGCCATGATGCCTTCGAGATCGGCAGCATCATGCTGGTCACGGGAGTCGCGCAGCTGATCGCAGCGCCGCTCGCGGCAATCCTCGAAAGCCGCATCGGCGCGCGGTTGTTGACCGGCGCGGGCTTCGCCTTGTTCGCGCTAGGTCTCGGCCTCAGCGCTTTTCAGCCCCGCACGGCGGATTTCGACGAGATGTTCTGGCCGCAGATCGTGCGTGGCGTCGCGATCATGTTCTGCCTGCTGCCGCCGACGCGCATTGCGTTGGGCGCGCTGCCGGAGGCGGAGGTTGCCGACGCCAGCGGACTGTTCAACCTGATGCGCAATCTGGGTGGCGCGATCGGGATCGCCCTGATCGACACCATCCTCTACGGGCGAAGCTGGATTTATGGCGAGGATTTCCGTGCCCGCCTGCTGGCCGGCGATGTCACCGCGGCGCAGGCGATCGGGCTCGATCCGAAGTTGTTGATCGACCGTCTGCCGGGGCCACCGGATGAAGCGACAATCGCGTTCATCCGGCCGTTGGTCGAGCGGGCATCGCTCGCGCTCACCGTCAACGAGGCATGGGCCATGCTCGCCGGCGTGGCGATCGTCGGGCTGCTGCTGGTGCCGTTGGCGCGCGATCGGACGCCCGCATCACTGCAGGTGCCTCCCGATGCGGCCTAGACCGAGGGCACGTTGCTTCGCCGCGCCGGCTCGATCACCTCGCGCCGGGGACCTGACAGCCGCTTGTACATGTGCACCATGAACGCCATGCCGAACAGCGGTGTCGCCAGATTGACGATCGGGATCGAGACGAAGGCCGCAATGAACAGGCCGGCGGTAAACACCGTTGCCGCGTTCTCCTTGCGCATCGCCTTGGCGTCATCAGGCGAGCGGAACCGCATCGCCGCGAGCTCGAAATATTCGCGACCCAACAGCCAGGCGGTCGCGATGAAGAAGATGATGAAGCCCGCGCCCGCGAACAGCACGAACGGCAGCGCGACCAGGTAGACCAAAATCGTCAGCAGCGCCGTCTTGACGCCCTCGATCGTGGCGATTGTGACCGGCAGTGCCGTGCCGGGATGGTCGGCCGGATAGTGCTCGCGCTCGACATGGTCGGCGACGTCGTCGACAAACAGGCTCGCCACCAGCGAGGTGATCGCGGGCATCAGGAAGATGCCGCCGAGCACGACGCCAAGGCCTGCCGAGATCGAGATGATCCAGGACAGCACGTGCAGCGTGGAATGGAAGTTGGGGCCGAGCATGCCTTCGGCCCAGACCTCGCCATAGTCGGCGAACCAGCTCAATAGCCGCTGCAGCCCGATCGCCAGCACGGTGATCAGCACCAGCGCAAGCCCGATCGAACGCCACAGGATCGTGCGCATCGGCGGCGACAGGATTTGCGAAAGCGCCTTGACGGCGGCGTCCAACATGACTGGGTTACCTCTGCAGATTGACGAGCGCAGAGGTAGACACCCAATATGGCTTCGGCAAGTGCCGTTTATGTCGCGATCAGGCGTCGAGCGGCTTGCCGCGGACGTTGGGTCCCCAGACACCGACAGCAACGATCACGATGAGCATCGCCGCGGTGATCAGGCCGAACACCCCGCTGACGCCGGCCTCCTTCAACATGAACGCCACGATGAAGCCGGAGAAGGTCGCGCTGAGCCGGCTCATCGAATAGACCAGCCCCGCGGCGCGGGCCCGGATCGCGGTCGGGAATACCTCGGTCTGATAGGCGTGGTAAGCGTAGGACAGCGTCATGTTGGCCCCGGTCACCAGCACGCCGCTTAAGATCAGCAGCACCGGCTCGGTGAGCTGCGCGAACGCAAGGCCGAACACCGAGATCGCGGCGGCCGCGCCGCAAATGATCCATTTGCGCTCGAAGCGGTCGGCGAAGGTTGCTGCCAGCAGCGGCGCGAGCGGATAGGCGAAGGCGATGATGAAGGAGTATTGCAGGCTCTTGGTGACGTTGATGCCCTTCTCGACCAGTAGTGCGGGAACCCAGTTGGAGAAGCCGTAGACGCCGAACGCCTGACAGAAATTGAAGATCATGAACAGCCCGACGAGCGAAGCGTAAGGCGGCCTGAACAGGTCGGCGTAGCCGGTCCTGACCGGCGCACGTGCCGGCACCATCGTGACCGTGAGGGCGGAGCGCGGCGCGACCGCACCTGATGAGGCCTCGAGCGTCCGCATGATCCTCTCGGCCTCGGCAACGCGGCCGTGGCGGGCCAGCCAGAGCGGGCTTTCCGGCACGTAGAGCCGCAGCACCCAGATCACCATGCTGGCGGCCGCGCCGATCAGCACCACCCAGCGCCAGCCGTCGATGCCATAAGGCGTGAGCGGCACCAGCCACCATGCAAGTGCTGCGACGATCGGGACCGCCGACAGCATCACCGCCTGGTTGATCGCAAAGGCCCGGCCGCGCATCCAGCTCGGCACCAGCTCGGTGATATAGGCGTCGATGGTGATGATCTCGATGCCGATCCCGATTCCGGCGATGAAGCGCCACAGCAAGAGGCCGCCAGGGGTGGTCTGGCACGCCATGATGATCGAGGCCGCGCTGTAGAACAACAGTGAATAGGTGAAGACGGCCTTGCGCCCGTAACGATCGGCGAGGAAGCCGAGGCAGAAGGTGCCGATGAAGAGGCCGGCGAAGGTCGCGGCGACGAAGGCGCCGATGCCGGAGAAGCCGAAGAAGGCCTGCGTCGTCGTGGTCATCAGCCCGCTGCGGGCGAGGCCCGGCGCGATGTAGCCGGTGAAGAACAGATCGTAGATCTCGAAGCAGCCGCCGAGCGAGAGCAGGATCACCAGCCGCCAGACATAGGCGGAGGTGGGCAACGCCTCGAGCCGCCGCGAAATCCCGTCGGGCCCGGCTGTCGTGTTGGCGAGATCGGCAACCGAGCCGAGTTCGACGGCGCTCATGATGGTCCTCCCCGTATGGTCCAGCGGCCGCCCTTCTTGTGAGGTCGTGCCGGTCACGCATGTTTGGCAGCCGGAAGCCAGAAATCCAGACGAACATATCGAAGGAATCGTTCGATATTTTCGATAGCGCTGTTTCCGACGCGCTTTCTTCACGCGAACCGGTGCCCACCCCGCATCAAGTGCGGGGCAGGCTCCGCTTGAAATCGCTTTAGATCAGCAGCGTGGCCTCCCACGCGCCACGCCCGACCTGTTCGGCGATAAGCGAGCGGATCAGCCGGCACATCTCCTCCATGACATAGGTCATCGGTCGGTTGCGCAGGCGGCACAGATAGAGCGTGCGGCTCAGTTTGGGTTCGATCACCTCGCGTGCGACCAGCGCGCCTGCCTGCAACGGCTCTCTCACGAAGTGCGTCGTCGCGATCGTGCAGCCGAGGCCCGCGGTCAAGGCGCCGATCATGCCGCTGGTCGAATTGAGATGCAGGATGGCGTTGGCCTCCAGCCGCTTCAGCGGCACGGGGTCGTCCAGCAGGGCGCGGGCCGACAGCCCGTGCCGGAGCAGGATCAGCGGCAGCTGGGCCACCTGCTCGAACGTGATCGGTCCCTTCTTGCCGATCAATTTCTCGGTGCCGACGCAGAACATCTGCTCCTCCAGCACCGGCTCGGCGATCAGATCCTTTTCCGGGGGCGGATTGTAGACCAGCGCCAGGTCGACCTCCGAGCTCATCAAATGCAGCAGTGTCGCGCCCGAGAGACTTTCGGTCAGCGCCAGCTTCAGGTTCGGATACTTCGTCAGCACCGTCCGCATCAACGGCACGCCGATCGCCTTCATCCCGGAATTGGCCATGCCGATCGAGATCTCACCGGCAATCGCGCTGCCGCCTTCCTTGATCTCGCGCTCGGCCGCCGCCATCGCGCGCAGGATGATGCGGGCGTGCTCATAGAGCCGCTCGCCCGCCGCGGTCGGTTCCATGCCGCGCGGCTTGCGCTCGAACAGCGGCGTGGCGAATTCCGCCTCGAGATTGGCGACGTGATGGCTCAGCGCCGATTGCGCGACATTGGCCTGATCCGCCGCCCGCGACAGGTTGCGCTGCTCGTAAACCGCGATGAAATAGCGAAGCTGGCGCGAATCCATGGGGGCTTAGCGTTCTAGAACCGCGAATACACTATTCGACAGATTATATTTTTCAGATAGCGTGCGGAAGCCTAACCTGCGCCGATAGCAAAGCGTTTTCGAGCGAAGTGGGTACCGGTTCGCGTGAAGAAAACGCGTCAGAACAAGAGCGCAACGAGCACGGAGAAACCGATGACCGGGAGCGGACTGCCGCTGGAAGGCGTGAGGGTCGTCGAGATGACCCACATGGTGATGGGCCCGACCTGCGGGATGATCCTGGCGCAACTCGGCGCCGAGGTGATCAAGGTCGAGCCTCCCGCCGGCGACAAGACCCGCTCGCTCGGCGGCATGGGCGTCTCGTTCTTCCCGCTGTTCAACCGCGGCAAGCGCAGCGTCGTGCTTGATTTCGCCAAGCCTGAGGACCGCGACACGATGCACCGGCTGCTCGCCGGCGCCGACGTGTTCCTGGAGAACTTTCGCGACGGCCAGCTCGACAAGCAGGGTCTTGGCGCCGAGGAGCTGCGCAAAAAATATCCGCATCTGATCATTGCCGGCCACAAGGGCTTTCTGTCGGGCCCTTACGATCATCGCCCGGCGCTCGACGAGGTCGTGCAGATGATGTCGGGGCTCGCGGCGATGACCGGCACAAGCGACAAGCCGCAGCGCGTCGGTTCCTCCGCCAACGACATCATGGGCGGCATGTTCGGGGTGATCTCGATCCTGGCCGCGCTCTACCAGAAGCGGGGCGGCAACAGGAACGGCGCCGATATTCGTATCGGCCTGTTCGAGAACTGCCTGTTCCTGGTCGCCCAGCACATGGTCGAGTACGAGATGACCGGGCGCAAGCCGCGCTCGATGCCGGAGCGCGAGCATGCCTGGCCGATCTACGACATCTTCGATGCCGCCGGCGGCGATCGCATCTTCATCGGGGTCGTCACCGAAGGCCATTGGCAGAGCTTCTGCCGCGAGTTTGGCCTGACGGAATTCGCCGACGATCCGACGCTGCGCAGCACTACGGACCGCATCATGGCGCGCGACCGGATCATTCCGCGTGTCGCCGAGGTAATCAAAGGCTGGAACGTGGCCGATCTGTCGGCGAGGCTCGACGGGCTCAATATCTGCTTCTCGCCGATCAATCGGCCCGAAGATTTGTTGCAGGACCCGCACGTGCTGCGGCCCGGCGGGCTCGTCAACAATTTGAACGCCGACGGCAAGCCGTTCCGCGTCCCCGCATTGCCGGTCGAATGGAACGGCAGCAATATCGGCGAAGGATTGAGAGTGCCGGTGCTTGGCGCCGATACCGACGCGGTGCGCGCCGAGCTGGCACAACAGAAGATTTCATCAACCGGAAACGCTGCGTGAGGCTGACATGACCCGCGTCCACGATATCTATCCCAACGACAAGGTAACCCTGCGCGAAGTCGGCCTGCGCGACGGCTTGCAACTCGTCAAGACGTTCCCGTCGACCGCGGCGAAGCAGCGCTGGGTGCGCGACGAATATGCCGCGGGCGTCCGGCATTTCGAGGTCGGCTCGTTTCTGCCGGCAAAAACCTTTCCGCAGTTTGTCGATGTCCGCGACGTCGTCACGACCATTGCCGCGCTGCCCGGCGCGCATGGCGTCGCGCTGGCGCTGAACGAGCGCGGCGTCAACGAGGCGCTGGCCTCCGGCGTCGCCGAGATCGCCTCCGTGGTGTCGGCGACCGAGGAGCACAGCCAGGCCAATGCCAACCGCTCGCGTGAAGCCGCGATCGAGAACGTCAAGCGGCTCTGCGAGCTGCGCGACGCCAGCGCGCACAAGCCCGTGGTCAATGCCGCGATCTCGATGGCGCTGGGCTGCTCGATCGTCGGTGCCGTCGATCCCAGGGAAGTGCTGCGCCTCACCGAGAAGCTGTACGAGGCCGGCGTCGACATGGTCGCAATTGCCGATACCGTCGGCTATGCCGGGCCGAAGCAGGTCGGCGAGCTGACGCGGGGCGCGGTGAAGATCGCCGGATCGAGGCCGGTCTGCGTCCACCTGCATGACACCCGCGGCATGGGCATCGCCAACGCTTCCGCCGCGCTCGACGAAGGCGCCCGCGTGCTCGACGGTTCGCTCGGCGGCCTCGGCGGCTGCCCGTTCGCGCCGGGCGCCACAGGCAATGTCGTGTTCGAGGATCTCGTCTTCCTCTGCGAGAGCAAGGGATTTCCGACCGGCATCGATCTCGACCGGCTGGTCGCGGTGCGCGCGATCCTCAAGTCCGAGATGCCGGGCGAAGCGCTCTATGGCGGCCTCGCCCGCGCCGGCCTCCCGGGCGGCACCAAGGCGAGGGCGGCGTAGCGAATTCGTTGGGTAGCCCGGATGAAGCGAAGCGAAATCCGGGACAGTCCATCCGCGGACGCAAGGCCCCGGATTGCGCTGGGCTCCATCCGGGCTACGAAGTTCAATCATGCCGATGCCCCCGCTTGCGCGGCTTCTTGTCCGCGGCGGTCGGGATCATCACGACGCGGCCGTAACGCACGCCGCGTTCGGCGATGACGTGGTCGGCAAGATGCCGGACCTCGCCGCTGGCGCCCTTCAGCGCCGTCACCTCCATGCAGCTGTCGTCGTCGAGATGGACATGCAGCGTCGCCAGCGACAGGTCGTGATGGCCGTGGAAATTCTGCACCAGCCGCTTCGACAGATCGCGTGCGGCGTGATCATAGACATAGACCAGCGCCGCGACGCATTGCCCTGACGGCGTCTCCTCCGCGCTCTGCTGCAGGCCGGCGCGCGCCAGGTCGCGGATGATCTCGGAGCGGTTCTGATAGCCGCGCGCCTCGGCGGCCGCGTCGATCTCCGCGAGCAGATCATCCTCGATGGTGATGGTGATGCGTTGCATGGACTATCCGTGTTGGCAGGCCGCCGCAGCGGTATGACATTTTTCTTGTAACGTCATACTGTGCTTGCTAGAGCATTTTCCGACCGGAATGAATCGGGTGGGGATTCCCAAAACGGCGCGAGTCAGATTCAAGCTGCATGCTGGCGAGGGAGGCCAGCATGTATGGCCAGGGCGCTTTCGGTTGATCTTCGTCAAAGGGTGATAGCCGCGATTGACGGTGGCATGTCCTGTCGACAGGCTGCTGAGCGCTTTGGTGTCAGCGCGGCCAGTGCGATCCGCTGGCGCGGTCGCCTCAAGGAAGTTGGCGACATCGTTCCTAAACGCCAGGGCGGTGACCGCAAATCGCAGCGCATCGAAGCGCATTCGCAATTGATTCTGGAGGCAGTGACAGCGAAGCCGGATATCACGCTCGCCGAGTTGCGAGAACTGTTGAAACGTCGTGGAATATCGACTGGCATCGCGTCGCTCTGGCGTTTTTTCCAGCGCAGAAAGATCACACTTAAAAAAAGACAGCGCACGCCGCCGAGCAACGGCGCGGCGATATAAATGCCGCGCGTGAGGAGTGGTTCGAAGGGCAAATCGATCTTGACCCTGAGCGTCTCGTCTTCATCGACGAAACCAGCGCCAACACCAAAATGGCGCGGCTTTACGGCCGCTCGCCACGCGGCGAGCGATGTCGTGCAGCTATCCCACACGGACATTGGAAGACGACGACATTCACCGCTGGATTGCGCTCCGACGGTCTGATCGCGCCGATTGTTCTGGACGGTCCAATGGATGGCGACGCTTTCCTGGCCTACGTCGAGCAATTGCTCGCCCCATCGCTGCGGCCGGGCGATACCGTTATCATGGACAACTTGCCCGCTCACAAGGTCCATGGCGTTCGAGAGGCCATCCGGGCGGTCGGAGCAAGCCTGCTCTATCTTCCGCCCTACAGTCCAGACTTCAACCCGATCGAAATGGCCTTCTCTAAACTGAAAGCCCTGTTGCGGGCCGCCGCAGCGCGCACCATGCCCGATCTCTGGCAAGCAATCGCCAACGCTCTCAAGCGCTTCTCACCCGAGGAATGCCAAAATTATCTCGTCGCGGCTGGTTACGACGCAACGTGATCGGAAAATGCTCTAGCGTCGCTTCGCCGGGTTGGTTGGAGCTGGTGCGGTCGTCGCGTGACTGTAGCAGGTATCATGCGGGGGCATGGGCGTTGCGTCGGACTGTATGGCGGATATTTCCCGCCGCCGCATCCATTGCAGCCTTTGTGCCCGCTGCCGTAGCGCAGACCGTCGGCGCGCCCGGCCAGTTGCCGCCGGTGACGGTGACGTCCCCCGATCAGGTGAAGCCCAAGCGTGCCAGGCCGGTTCAGCGTCCGCACCATGTCGCTGCCAGCGGCCGCAAGCCGGCCGCGCCGCAACCGAGCCAGGCCACGTCTACGACCAACGGAATCACCGGCGGCTCTGCGACGGTAGCTCCCAACCTGCAGCCGACCGCAGCCAGCGCGCGGCAGATCAGCGGCGACGAGGTGAATGCGCGGCCGGTCTCGCGCGTCGGCGAGGTCCTTGAGGCGGTGCCGGGCCTGATCGTCACCCAGCATTCCGGCGAAGGCAAAGCCAACCAGTATTTCTTGCGCGGCTTCAATCTCGATCACGGAACCGATCTTGCCATCACCGTCGACGGCATGCCGGTCAACATGCCGACCCACGGTCACGGCCAGGGCTATGCCGACATCAACTTCCTGATCCCGGAGCTGATCCAGTCGATGGATGTCCGCAAGGGCCCCTACTACGCCGACAAGGGCGATTTCGCCTCGGCCGGCGCCGTCGACATCAACTATCTCGACCGGTTGTCGAAGAACGTCGTCGAGCTGACCGCCGGCAGCTTCGGCTACCAGCGCGCGATGGCCGCGGGCTCGACCAAGGTCGGTGACGGCACGCTGCTCGCGGCCTTCGAGGCCAACAAATATAACGGCCCGTGGGCCGTGCCGGACGACATCCGCAAGCTGAACGGCGTGCTGCGCTACAGCCAGGGCACCGCGACCGACGGCTTCTCGCTGACCGCGATGGCCTATTCCAACGGCTGGAATTCGACCGACCAGGTGGCGCAGCGCGCGATCGACCAAGGCCTGATCGGCCGCTACGGCTCGCTCAATCCGACCGACGGCGGCACCTCGAGCCGCTTCAGCCTGTCGGGCAATTGGGCGCAGTCCAGCACGTACGGGCAGACCAAGGCCAACGCCTATGTGATCCGCTCCTCGTTGCAGCTCTACAACGACTTCACCTATTTTCTCGACGACCCCGTCAATGGCGACCAGTTCAGCCAGACTGATAAGCGCGCCGTCTATGGCTTCGATGCCAGCCACGCCGTCGATATCAGCGTCGCCGGCATCGACACCCAGACGCGGGTGGGCGTGCAGACCCGCTACGACGACATCAATGTCGACCTGTTCAAGACCGTGCAGCGCGAGGTCCTCTCCACCGTGCGCAACGACCAGGTGCAGGAGGGCAATGTCGGGCTGTGGGCCGATACGACCGCGCGCTGGACCGACTGGCTGCGCACCACGGTCGGCATCCGCGAGGATTATTTCGCCGGCCACGTGCTGAGCGACACGCCGCAGAATTCCGGCAACGCGCAAGCGGCGATGACGAGCCCGAAGGCCGGCATCGTGCTCGGTCCCTGGGCCAAGACCGAGTTCTACGGCAATGCCGGCTTCGGCCTGCACTCCAATGACATCAGGGGCGCGACGATTACCGTCGATCCCAACGACAAGGTCACGCCGCTCGATCGCGTGCCGCTGCTGGTACGCTCGAAGGGCGCCGAGTTCGGCATCCGCACCAAGGCGGTCGACGGCCTGACCTCGTCGCTTGCGGTGTTCGTGCTCGACTTCGATTCCGAATTGCTGTTCGTCGGCGATGCCGGCACCACCGAGCCGAGCCGGCCGAGCCGGCGGGGCGGCGTCGAGTGGACCAACCAATACAGGCTCTCGCCGTGGATGAATCTCGATTTCGACCTCGCCTATACCCGCGCGCGCTTCACGGATTATGATCCGGTGGGTAACTTCATTCCCGGCGCGCCGGCCTGGGTCGCCAGCGGCGGCGTCACCTTCGGCCGCGAGACCGGCTGGTTCGGCAGCCTGCGCGCCCGCTATTTCGGCCCGCGCCCGCTGATCGAGGATGACAGCGTCCGCTCGCTGTCATCGTTTATCGTCAACGCTCGCGCCGGCTACAAATTCGACAACGGGACGCGGCTGCAGCTCGACGTCCTCAATCTCTTCAACGCACAGACCAACCAGATCGAATATTACTATCTGTCGCGGCTGCCGGGCGAACCGATCGACGGCGTCGCCGACCGCCATGTCCATCCGGCCGAGCCGCTTGCCGTGAGGCTGACGCTGGCGGCGACGTTCTGAACGCTCACCCCGGCGTGAGCTCCGTGGTCATCACTTCCGCAGCCGGAAGCGTCGCCTCTTCGTCAATCGCTTCAGGAACAAGCGGCGGCGACTTAGATTCTGGAAACATACTGAATTCGCCCGCTACCTCCTGGAGCGGCTTCTGCTTGTCGGCCCAGTGCAGGGCCGTGTAGTCGAAACCGTGCACGATGGTGGGTTTGACGACTTCGAAATAGGGCGAGATGTCGAAGTCGCGCGGCATGTAGAGCGAGGAATCGCGGATATGCAGGATCTCGCGGCGCGCCTTTCGGCTGGCGGCGCGCGTGATCTTGGGCAGGATCGGATAGCGCACGGCGTCGAACGCCTGCGCGATCAGCGCCGAGCAGATGATCTTGGTCGGATCGCCGGAGCCGAACGCGATCATGCGGCGGCGCCAGCGCTGCGGGATCGGCAGCGGAAACAAGAAGCGCGCGAGATCGACGATGTTCTTGGTGTCGTAGCCGAAGCCGATCCGGTTGATCGCGTAGCGGCACACCGTGGTGCGGTCCTCGAATGACAGGCCGACCGGACGGCAGAGGCGGGTGTGATAGGACAGATATTTCGAAAGCGGCGCCGAGGTCACGCCCTCGCCGATATTGGCCTCGATCAGCACATGCTGTTCGCCGTCAGGCTCGAACGCACCGTCGATCGGTCCGACAAAGAGTGCGGCGTGCGACCAGGTTGATTGCGTGAGGTATTTGATGATGCCGGAAATCCGGTTGTTGCCTTCGACCAGCAGCACATCGCCGGGCTGCATGATGCTCCGCAGATGGTCCGGGTCGCTCGGCGTGAACGGTTCGTAACCGGGGACCTCCTTCTGCAGGTACCCCGCGATCCATTTACCGACGGTATCGAGCATTAAGCCCATGGATTCCCCCCAGCGGTTCTACGACCGCTTGTGTTGGCTTAATCATGGTCGCAAGCCGTTGCAATTTAGTTCATGCCATCAGCGGATCAATCATGATTGATTTACCATGATGGTTGCTGCGGTCGGTGAGATGCGGCACAGTTCGTGAAGCGTTCCCGTTTTCTGCAAGTCCCCGGAAACCATGCTCGAAGCTATGTCATGACAGTGACCCGTCGCGATTTCCTGTCGGCGTCCGCAGCTCTCGCGCTGGCGCCCGCGCTGGGCGGCCGGGTGCTTGCCGCGCCGCCGCCGCGCGAGGCCGACATCGTCGTGATCGGCGCGGGTGCCGCGGGCATTGCCGCGGCGCGGAGGATCGCCGCCGCCAACCGCAAGGTGATCGTGGTGGAGGCGTCCGGCCAGGTCGGCGGGCGCTGCCAGACCGATGCATCGACATTCGGCGTGCCGTTCGACCGTGGCGCGCGCTGGATGCACAATCCCGAGACCAATCCGATGATCCGGCTGGCGCGCTCGGCGGGCCTCGACATCGTCACGGCGCCCGCAGGTCAGAAGATTCGCATCGGCCGGCGCTACGCCCGCCCGGGCGAGACCGAGGAATTCCTGGCGGCGCTGGTCCGCGCCAACCGCGCCGTCGACGACGCGTCGCGCAAGGCCGATATTGCCTGCGCCGCGGCGATGCCGAAGGATCTCGGCGATTGGGCCGGCACCGCGGAATTCCTGCTCGGCGCCAATTTCAGCGGCAAGGATCTGAAGGACCTCTCCGCCGTCGACAAGGTGCGCGCGCAGGATCGCAACACCGCGATTGCTTGCCGGCAGGGGCTCGGCACGCTGATCGCCAAGCTTGCCGAGCAGCTGCCGATGGTGCTCTCGACGCCGGCGCAGCGCATCCTTTGGAGCAATCGCGACGTGATGGTCGAGACGCCCACAGGCAAGATCACCGCGCGCGCCGCCATCGTCACCGTCTCGAGCAATGTGCTTGCGAGCGGCAATATCAAGTTTGCGCCGGAGCTTCCGAAGCGTGCGCTCGATGCCGCAGCCAAGCTGAGCCTCGGCAGCTATGATCGCATCGCATTGCAGCTCCCCGGAAATCCGCTCGGACTGTCGCGCGATGACGTGATTATCGAGCAGAGCAATTCGACCAGGACGGCGCTGCTCTACGGCAATATCGCCGGCTCCTCGCTGTGCACGATCGACGTCGCTGGTACCTTCGGCCGCGATCTGTCGGCGCAGGGCGAGAAGGCAATGTCCGCGTTCGCGGTGGAATGGCTGACCAAGCTCTATGGCAGCGAGGTCGGCGCTGCGGTGAAGCAGATCAGCGCGACGCGCTGGAATGCATCGCCCTTCATCCTCGGCGCGATGTCGGCAGCAGTGCCCGGCGCACAGTTCTCCCGCAAGATCCTGACCGAGCCGATCGGCGCGATGTATCTCGCCGGCGAAGCCACCCATGAGACGCTGTGGGGCACCGTCGATGGCGCCTGGGACAGCGGCGAGCGCGCCGCCGATGCCGCGCTGCGCCGGATCGGCGCACTGAAGGATGCGGCGCCGGAGCCCGCAGCACCCGCCGCAAAACAAAAGCGTCGCGCGCCGCATCGCTCCGCCGGGCCGATGAATTGATGGTCGGGTGAGATTGGACATCGCGGGCTGCGGTGGGATTGGTTCTCGATTCAAGATGTCAAACACGCGGTGTCATCACCCGCGCATGCGGGTGATCCAGTATTCCAGAGGCGCCGGTGCTTGAATCGAGAGGCCGCGGCGTACTGGATCGCCCGGTCGAGCCGGGCTATGACGGGTGTGGGTGGTGACGCAACTTCACATCCTCGCGACATGATCTGCCCGAGTTTTGTCTTTCGTTTCGCCGCTCTTCGATCAGAGGGCGCAGGGAAAGCCGGGTGCCGATCGCACCCATGGGCCCCGTGCAAAGGTAGAAAGCACGGGGGTAGGACCACAGGCGTAACCGGAAACATCCCGGCTTTCCCTGCGCGATGGTTTTACGGCTTACTTCGTGCTCTCCCCGGCGAGACTGGGCTTTTTTGTCACCGTCCCCGCAAAAACGCATTCGCGTTTTGCGGGGAGACACCGGCCGCCCTTCACACCGGCAGCTTCAGCTCCATCAGATCCTTTGCCACCACGATCCGGCCCTTGAAATTCGTCTTCACGTCCCGCGTCCAGTCGTCGTCGGTGACGAGCGGATCGTCGCCGGGGACGAAGTGGCTCAGCACCAGCGTCGTGACGCCTGCGGCGGCCGCGACACGGCCCACGTCTTCGGTCGAGGTATGGCTGTCGAGCAGATGCTTCTTCAGCGTCGCGCCGTTTTTGGTCTTGGCGACCAGCCGATCGACCGCGGGGATGTAGAGGCATTCGTGCACCAGCACGTCGGCACCCCTGGCGAACTCGGCGAGCTTTGGATTGTAGGCGGTGTCGCTGGAGAACACGATGGTGCCGTCCGGGGTCTCGAACTTGTAGGCGAAATTGTCCGTGATCGGCGGATGCGGCGTGCGGAACGCGGTGACGGTGACATCTGATGTTTTCAGCACCACGCCGTCGTCGGTGATGTCCTTCGCGATCAGCAGTTTGCGCGGATCGGGCCGGCCTTCGTCCTCGATCCGGGTCTCGACGTCGAACTTGTTCAGCTCCCAATAGTCCTTGGTCATCGCCTCGATGCCCTTGGGGCCGAACGAATGGATCGGCGTCGAGAGGCCGGCCGCCCAGGCGTTGTAGAACAGATTGCCGTATTCGAGATTGTGATCGGAATGATGGTGGCTGATGAAGATGTACTTCACCGACGGGATCGGCACGCCGGCGCTGACCAGTTGACGGCTGACGCCCATGCCGCAATCAATCACGAACGGTGTGTCGTTGACGACGACGAGATTGGCCGGGTTGGAGGCGCCGATGCCGACGCGGGGGCCGCCCTTGGTGCCGAGGAACACGATGCGGGTGCGCGGCTTTGTGCCCTGCGCGCGCACCGGCGACGCGAGCATGGCAGCGCTGCCGAGCGCCAGTGTCAATGCGTTGCGGCGATCGATCATCGTTTCCTCCACGGTCTTTTCTGAATGCGACCCTAGCCGCCGCGCAAGATGCCATCAAGCGCGGGCAGGCCGACGATGACAGCGGCGGCGATCAGCGCGTAGCAGATGGCACGAAACACCTGCTCGCTCGCCTTGCCGAACAGCGAGGCGCCGAACCAGACGCCGACGCCGTAGACCGGGCCCACGATCAGCGAGAACTTGATCGACTCGATCGTGATCAGTCCGGTGAACCAGTAGCTGACCAGCGAGAAGAAATCCGAGGCGCCGAAGAACAGCACGATGTTGGCGCGCGAGATCATCGACGAGATCGGGCGGCCCAGCCAGTAGGCGACGATCGGCGGGCCGCCGGTCTGCGCAAGTCCGCTGCAAAAGCCCGAGAGGCCGCCGACGCCGACCGACAGCGCGGCGTGATCCTTGCCGTGGTAGCGCCAGCCCGACAGCAGCAGCGCGAGCAGTGCCGCGACGAAGCAGGAGATGATCCAGCGCGTGGTCACGGGCTCGAGCACCGTCAGGAAATAGGTGCCGATGGGAACGCCGACCAGCGCGCCGGCCACCATCACCGCGGTCGCCTTGCGGTCGGCGTGGGTCCAGGCGTTCGGCAGCAGCGGCGCCGCGGCGACGAAATCGATGATGAGCAGGAGTGCTGCCACCAACCGTGGTCCCGCGACGCTGCTTGCGAGCGGCATGAAGATCAGCGCCGAGCCAAACCCCGAGAAGCCGCGCGCCGTGCCCGACACGAACGCGATCGCGCAGATCGCGAGCGCGATGCTGGTCGAGATGTCGGAGGGGAGGAGGGTGAAGGGGGTCATGGGAGGGGTGGGCGATGAGCCTCGATCTGGTGTCCAACGGGCGCGCTGGTATGGTTCAAATCAGGACGGTATTCCGTCAAACCCGTCATCCTGAGGTGCGAGCGGAGCGAGCCTCGAAGGATGCACGGCCCCCCGCCGGTGGCCGTCGACCCTTCGAGACGGCCGCTACGCGGCCTCCTCAGGGTGACGGTGCCAATACAGCGCCTGCGACCGGCATCACGCCCGGAGCGTGCCGCCAGTCTTCTTCGTCACCTCGGCGACGACCTTGGCGGCGACGGCGTCGATTTCCTGGTCGGTCATGGTCTTCTCGCGCGGCTGGATCGTGACTGTGATCGCGATCGACTTCTTGTCGGGATCGATGCCCTTGCCTTCATAGACGTCGAACACGGTCACGGCCGTGATCAGCTTCTTGTCGACATTCTGCGCCGCACGGACGATGTCGCCCGCCTTGACGCTGCGGTCGACGATGAAGGCGAAGTCGCGCGACACCGGCTGGAATGCCGAGAGCTCCAGCACCGGCTTGGCGCGTGTTGCCCTCTGCTTGCCTTCCGGAATGCGCTCGAGGATCACCTCGAACACGATCATCGGACCATCGGCGCCGAGCGCCTCCGCCGTACGCGGATGCAGCTCGCCGAAAGTGCCGAGCACGTTCTGTGGGCCGATCTGGATGGTGCCGGAACGTCCCGGATGCAGCCAGGCGGGGCCGCCGGGGACGATCTGCAGCGCCTGCATCGGCGCGCCGGCGGCCGCCAGCACGGCGAAGGCATCGGCCTTGGCGTCCATCGCGTCCGCCGTCGCCGAGCCGGTCCAGGAACGGCCCGCTCCCTTCGTCGAGGCATAGCCATGGCGTACGCCGGAGGCGGCCACCAGCTGGTCTTCCGGCCGGTCTCCGCGGAACACCTGGCCGACCTCGAACAGCGCGACGTCGGGATAGCCGCGGTTGATATTGGCCTGAGCCGCCGCGACGAGGCCGGGCAGCAGGCTCGGCCGCATGTCGGAAAGATCGGCCGCGATCGGGTTGGCGAGCACGAGCTCGCTCTGGCCGCCGCCGAACAGCTTTGCCGCGTCATTGGTGATGAACGACCAGGTCACGGCCTCCACCATGCCGCGCGCGCCGAGCGCACGCTTGGCGCGGCGGGTGCGCAGCTGCATCGGCGTCAGCACCGGCTTGCGCGGCTCCTCGCCACGCTCGAACGGCGTCATCGGCACCTTGTCGACGCCGACGATGCGCACGATCTCCTCGACGATGTCGGCCTTGCCGTGCACATCGGTGCGCCAGGACGGAACCGCGACCTTCACCACGGGGCCGCTGCCGGCCAGCATGAAGCCGAGCCGGGTGAGGATCAGCTTCACCTCGACCAGCGGCACCTCGATGCCGGCAAGGCGTTTCACCTCGCTGAGCGGGAAGTCGATGACGCGGTCCTCGCCGAACTGCTTGCCGACCACGACGTTCTCGGACGGCGTGCCGCCGCACAGCTCCAGCACCAGTTTGGTCGCGAGCTCGAGCCCGGGCACCATGAAGGCCGGATCGACGCCGCGCTCGAAGCGATAGCGCGCATCCGAATTGATGCCGAGCTTGCGGCCGGTCTGCGCGATGTTGATCTCGTTCCACAGCGCCGATTCGATCAGCACGTCGGTGGTGTTGTCGTCGCAGCCGGAGGCCTCGCCGCCCATGATGCCGGCAAGCGATTCGACGCCGTGCTCGTCGGCGATCACGCAGACATTGCTGTCGAGCGTGTAGGTGCGGCCGTCGAGCGCGAGCAGCGTCTCGCCTTCTTTGGCGCGGCGGACGGTGAGGTTGCCCGTCACCTTTTTGGCGTCGAACACGTGCAGCGGGCGGGCGCGGTCGTAGGTCATGAAGTTGGTGATGTCGACCAGCGCGTTGATCGGGCGCAGGCCGATCGAGGTCAGCCGCTTCTGCAGCCATTCCGGCGACGGGCCGTTCTTCACCCCGCACACCAGCCGCAGCGCGAAGCCCGGGCACAGCGTGGCGTCTTCCACCTTCACCTGGACGGGGCAGGGGAATTCGCCCTTGATCTGCTTGATGCCCTGGTCCTTGAACTTGCCCATGTCGGCGGCGGAGAGATCGCGCGCGATGCCGTGCACGCCGGTGCAGTCCTGCCGGTTCGGCGTCAGGTTGATCTCGATGGTGGGATCGCCGAGCCCGGCCCAGTCCGCATAGCCCTTGCCGAGCGGTGCATCGGCCGGCAGCTCCATGATGCCGTCGTGATCCTCGGAGATCTGCAGTTCGGCCGCCGAGCACAGCATGCCGCGGCTCTCGACGCCTCTGATGGTGCCGACGCCGAGCGTGATGTTCTTGCCCGGGATGTAGGTGCCGGGGGCTGAGAACACGCTGATCAGCCCGGCACGCGCATTCGGCGCGCCGCACACCACCTGCACCGGCGCGCCGCCGTCGCCGGTGTCGACCATGCACACCCGCAGCCGGTCGGCATTCGGATGCTGCTCGGCCGAGATCACGCGCGCGACGGTGAACGGAGCGAGCGCCTTCGCCTTGTCCTCGATGTTCTCGACCTCGAGCCCGATCATGGTGAGCTTGTCGGCGAGCTTGTCGAGCGGCTCGTCGGTCTCGAGATGTTCCTTCAGCCAGGAGAGGGTGAACTTCATGACGATGATTTCTCTTGTCCCCTCTCCCGCTTGCGGGGGAGGGTTAGGGTGGGGGCTCTCTCCGCGATGGCAGCGGCAATTGTTTCAAGGACGCCTGCGCGATTCGTCATGACGTCGAGATTGCTGAAGCGAAGAACCTTGAAGCCTTTCGCTTCGATGACGGCCGAACGCGCGGCATCGGTGCGTTCGCCTTCGTTCGAAAAATGCTGGCCGCCATCGAGTTCGATTACCAGCGTTGCCGCGTGGCAGACGAAGTCGGCGATGTAGTTATCGATCGGCACCTGGCGGCGGAAGGTTGCGTCGTTCAGGCGATTGCCGCGGAGCTCCGACCAGAGAATTCGTTCCACGTCGGTCGAGTTGCGTCTGAGCGCGCGCGCGTTGGACCGAAGTCTATCGGACACCTTCCAATCGGGATGCTCAGGATCGACCATTGCCAGCCCCTTTGCGGAGACACCCCCACCCCAGCCCTCCCCCGCAAGCGGGAGAGGGAGTCCGACCGTCCGCGGCGATGGAGTCTTCGTATCCACTTGAGCAAGTCCTATCCATTCCCTGCGGGGGAGGGTTAGGGTGGGGGCTTTCTCCACGGTGGGAACGAAGTTCAGGCTCACGTACTCAATCCCCCCGCGATCGTCGGGATGTCGAGCGGCTTGAAGCCGTAGTGGTTGAGCCAGCGGACGTCGTTCTCGAACAGCTGGCGCAGATCGGCGATGCCGTATTTCAGCATCGTGATGCGGTCGATGCCCATGCCCCAGGCAAAACCCTGGTAGACGTCGGGATCGATGCCGCAGGCGCGCAGCACGTTCGGATGCACCATGCCGCAGCCGAGAATCTCCATCCAGTCCTCGCCCTCGCCGAAGCGGATCTCGCCCTTGTCGCGGCGGCACTGAATGTCGACCTCGAGCGACGGCTCGGTGAACGGGAAGAACGACGGCCGGAACCGCATGTTGATGTGGTCGACCTCGAAGAACGCCTTGCAGAACTCGTGCAGGATCCATTTGAGGTGGCCGAGATGCGAGCCCTTGTCGATCACGAGCCCTTCGACCTGGTGGAACTGCGGCGTGTGGGTCGCGTCGGAGTCGATGCGATAGGTGCGGCCGGGGCAGATCACGCGGATCGGCGGCTTCTGCGTCAGCATCGTGCGCACCTGCACCGGCGAGGTGTGGGTCCGCAGCAGCATGCGCGAGCCGTCCTCCTTCGGATTGAAGAAGAAGGTGTCGTGCATCTCGCGCGCCGGATGGCCGATCGGGAAGTTCAGCTTGGTGAAGTTGTAGTCGTCGGTCTCGATGTCCGGACCGTCGGCGATTGCAAATCCCATGTCGGCGAAGATGGTGTTGACCTCTTCGAACACCTGGCTCAGCGGATGGATGCGGCCGGTCTCCGCCGGCGCCTCGCGCAGCGGCAGCGTGACGTCGATGGTCTCGGCGGCAAGGCGCGCATCGAGCGCGGCCGCTTTCAGCACGTCGCGCCTGGCTGCGAGCGCCTGGGTCACCGCATCCTTGGCGAGGTTGATCCTGGCGCCTTCGGTCTTGCGCTCCTCCGGCGACATCTTGCCGAGGGTGGCGAGCAAGGCCGAGATCGAGCCCTTCTTGCCGAGGGCGGAGACGCGCACCGCCTCGAGGGCGGCTTCGTCACCGGCTGCGACGATCTGGTCGAGGATGGACTTTTCGAGCGTTGCGAGGTCGGACACGGTCAATTCCTGCGCTTGAGCGGCGCATGATCTGGCGGGACAAACCGGTACCCGAACCGGTGCTCGCCTTTGCGGACCATGCGCCAAAAATTCGGCTGGGTTGTCGCCGCCCGAAGGCCGTAACGTCAAGCAAAAAGCCGGTCATTTCGGGCATATGACCGGCAGGGTTGAACCCGGCGCGCAGGGGACGCTACCCAAGTGGGATATCAGGAGACTGCGCGATGCCCGTGAGACCCCGCCTGACTGCTGCCCGAGTTGCCATGGCCAGTTTGGCCGCCATCATGTCGATGTCAGCCTCACCGGCGCTGGCGGCGGTCTGCATGGACAAGTCGATGACCCAGGACGAGATCGTCGACACCATCAACGCCCAGCGCAGCTGTGACGGCGCGATGAAGGTGTTTCGGGTGTGCGAGTTCGGGGCGAGCGGCGACGTCCTGCTCGGTGCCGCCGTCGAGAAGAAATGCGAAGCGGACTTCCTGTCCGGCCTCAAGGGCGCACCGAAGCGGGCGTACCAGCACGAGATGCAGGTCTGCGACCGCAAGTACCGGAATCAATCCGGCACCATGTACATCTCGTTCACGGCATTCTGCCGGGCGGAAGTCGCCCAGCGCTATTCGCACAAGGCGCTAAACGCGGGCCCCAACGCGCGCTAGGATCAGGCCGCCAGCGCGGCCTTGGCCTTCTCGGCGATCGCCTGGAACGCAACCGGCTCGTGGATAGCGAGATCCGACAGCACCTTGCGGTCGACGACGACGCCCGACTTGGACAGGCCGTTGATGAACACGCTGTAGGTCATGCCGAACGGACGGACCGCGGCGTTGATGCGCTGGATCCAGAGCGCGCGGAAGGTGCGCTTCTTGCGCTTGCGGTCGCGGAAGGCGTACTGGCCGGCCTTTTCGACGGCCTGCTTGGCCGTGCGGATCGTGTTCTTGCGGCGGCCGTAATAGCCCTTGGCGGCCTTGAAGACTTTCTTGTGCTTGGCGTGAGAGGTCACACCGCGTTTGACGCGAGACATGACGGAAATCCTTGAGATCTAAGAAGAGGTGACGGGGCGCCGCACAGTTGCGGCGGGGTTCAAGCGGATCAGCGCGATCAGGCGTTCGGCAAGAAGTACTTCTTGACGTTGTCGCCGTCGGTCTTGAACAGCACGCGGGTGCCGCGGAGCTGACGGATCTGCTTCTTCGTCCGCTTGATCATGCCGTGGCGCTTGCCGCGCTGGGCGTGCATGACTTTGCCAGTGGCAGTCACCTTGAAGCGCTTTTTAGCGCCCGACTTGGTCTTCAACTTGGGCATTTGGCTCTCCTACTGCACAGCACGAAAATCGCCCCGAGAGGCGTCCGGCCGGCTAAAATGCTCGTTAGAGCGTTGGAAGTGCTATGGTTTTTTCCGAATTGAAAGAACCTGCACGATACGTCGCCACGGCAGCCCTTGATCAGCCGGGCGGCGAAGGCCCGGCTTATGCCAGAGGATCGGCGGTTTTGCAACGTTTTGCGGGATGGAACCGGCGGGTGGGACCCGGCCTCTTCTCCTTCCCCCTGAAAGGGGGAAGGCCGGGATGGGGGTCCAGCCGCAGACGCCGCCGCACGTGGAGAGAGCAGATCCCCACCCGCTTTGCTCTGGCGAGCAAGGCGCCCCCCCCCCTTTTCTAGGGGAGGTTGGCTCCATCCGGGCTACGAAACGAAACAGCCCGCCGATCCGGCGGGCCGCTCCAAATGCTGAAATCGACTAACTCGAACTAGCGCGGCGCCAGCACCATCACGACCTGGCGGCCCTCGAACCTCGCGTCCTGCTCGACCTTGGCGAACTCGGCCACGTCGGCCTTCACCTTGTCCAGAAGCTTGGTGCCGATCTCCTGGTGCGCCATCTCACGACCGCGGTAGCGCAAGGTGATCTTGACCTTGTCGCCTTCCTCGAAGAAGCGCTGCATCGCGCGCATCTTCACGTCATAGTCGTGATCGTCGATCATCGGGCGGAGCTTGATCTCCTTGATCTCGACGACCTTCTGCTTCTTGCGGGCTTCGGCGGCCTTCTTCTGCGCGGAATATTTGTATTTGCCGTAGTCCATGATCTTGCAGACGGGAGGACTGACATTCGGCGAAATCTCGACGAGGTCCATGCCGGCTTCCATGGCCATCTTGATGGCCACCATGGTTTCGACGGTGCCTTGGTTGACACCGGCGGCATCGATCAGCTGGATTTGCGCGTTGCGAATCTCATCATTGGTGCGCGGCCCGTCTTTGGCGACTGTGGGCGGGGCTCTATTGGGACGGCGAATGGGTAACTCTCCAAAGTTGTGAAAGGGAAGGCGGATATTTTGAAGCAAGACGCCGCAACGGGCAAGCGAACTCGCTTTCTAAGCGGCAAAACCGTCAATTGCGAGGCATTTTAGCCACGCCCGGCACATATAGCGGGTGCATCAGCTCCGCAAGCCGGGTTTGCCGCCGTTGACCGGTGCCGCGCGACGATTGAAAAGCAGATGTCTGACACGCGAGTGACCGAACCATGAGCCAAACCGCCGCATCCGGGCAGGAACCCGCCTTTATCGAGGTCGGCGAGGGCAGTGGAGCACGCCGGATCGCGGTGCGCGCCCGTGCCGCTCCCGGCGGCGCAATTGGCGCGCCTGGGCTGTTCTGGCTCGGCGGCTTCAAGTCCGACATGACCGGCACCAAGGCGATCGCGCTCGACGCATGGGCCGCCGAGCACGGCCGCGGCTCGGTCAGGTTCGACTATTCCGGCCATGGCGAATCCGCCGGCGATTTCGCTGACGGCACGATCGGCCGCTGGCTCGAGGAGAGCGTCGCGGTGTTCTCGCAGTTCTGCAGCGGGCCGCAAGTCGTGATCGGCTCCTCGATGGGCGGCTGGATGGCGCTGCTGCTGGCGCGCGAGATCGCCAAACGGGGCAATGCTGGCGGAAGCGGCCGTGCGTGGCTCGCCGGCCTCGTGTTGATCGCGCCGGCGCCCGATTTCACCGAGGAGCTGATGTGGAAGGCGTTCCCGCCGGAGATTCGCGCCGAGATCGAGACCAAGGGCCTGTGGCTGCGGCCGTCGGACTATGGCGACGGCTCGCCCTATCCGATCACCCGCAACCTGATCGAGGAGGGCCGCAATCATCTGCTGCTCGGCAGCAAGATCGACGTCGGCTGTCCGGTGCGCATCCTGCAGGGCGCGCAGGATCCCGACGTGCCGTGGAAGCACGCCTTCGCGCTGGTGCATCGCCTGCCCGCCGAGGACGTGGTGCTGACCATGATCCAGGACGGCTATCACCGCCTGTCGCGGCCTCAGGACATCGCGCGGATCATCGCCGCGGTGGCGGAGATCGGCTAAGGTTTTTCATCTTGCGCGATGTCATCATCCGCGAAAGCGGATGATCCAGTACGCCGCGCCCCCTCGATTCAAGGCAACGGCTCTGGAATACTGGATGCCCCGCCTGCGCGGGGCATGACAGAGTGGTTGGGAGAGACGCCATGGAAACGACAATGCTGCTGCGCGCGTTCTGCGACGCGGTCGAGCAGCGCAACGGCAAGGCGTTTGCAAAGCTCTTCACCGAGGATGGCGTCTATCACGACGTGTTCTACGGCGCGTTCAAGGGGCACGCCAAAATAGCCGAGATGATCGACGACTGGTTCTACCGGACCGCGACCGATTTCCGCTGGGTCATGCATGATCCCGTCTCCGACGGCGCGACGCTCTATGCGCGCTATACGTTTAGCTACCGCTCGACCTTGCCGGAAGCCAAAGGCGCGCGCGCGATGTTCGAGGGCGTCGCGATCATGCGGCTGCGCGACGGCAAGATCACCGAATATCACGAGGTCGCCAACACCGCGCCGGCCTTCGTCGACCTGAATTTTGCGCCGGAGCGGATCGCCAAGATCGTGGCCAAGCAGGGCGCCGCGCTGAGGGCGCGGCCGGAGATGAAGCGGCATCTCACCTAGGAGCTTGTCTGGATAGTCGCTGTTCAAATCTGGTCGGGTCTGATTCAACATTGGGCGATGAGCAAGTATTTTCGGCCTTGGAACATCGATCAGACGCTGCTTCTGCCGCCGAATGTGCAGGACTTCGTGCCGAAAGGCCATGTCTCGCGGTTTATGGTTGATCTGGTGCGGGAGAGCCTCGATCTCAGGGAGATCATGGGCAGCTATGTGAGCGGGCTTGGGCAGCCGCCGTTTGATCCGCGGATGATGGTGGCGCTGCTGCTGCATAGCTATGCGAGTGGGCTGTATTCGTCGCGTCGGATTGCCAAGGCCTGCCGGGAGCGGAACGATTTTGTGATGATCGTGGCGCTGGATGCGCCGGATTTTCGGACGATCAGCGACTTTCGCAAGCGACATTTGAAGGCGCTCGGCGCGCTATTCGTGCAGGTTCTGAAGTTGTGCGAGACGGCCGGGCTGGTCAAGCTCGGTCATGTCGCGCTGGATGGTACGAAGATCAAGGCGAACGCGTCGAAACACAAGGCGATGAGTTATGAGCGCATGAAGAAGCGCGAGGCGGAATTGAAGGCCGAGGTCGCTCGCATGCTGGCGGCCGCCGAGGCGGCGGATGCCTCGGAGGATGAGACTTTCGGCAACAGCGACGAACTGCCGGACTGGACCGTCGACAAGCAGAAACGGCTGGCGAAGATCCAGCAAGCGATGGCGGCGCTGGAAGCGGACGCCAAACTGGCGGCGGAGGAAGACAAGGCGCAACGCAACTTCACCGATCCGGAAAGCCGCATCATGAAGTCGAAGGATGGCTTCGTTCAGGCCTATAATGCCCAGGCGGCCGTCGATGCACATGCCCAGATCATTGTCGCGCAAGAACTGACCCAGCACGGCAGCGATCAGGGCCAGTTGGTGCCCCTGATCGAGGCCATCGAGAGCAATCTTGGCCGCAAGCCGCGGCAGGCCTCAGCGGATTCCGGCTACTGCAGCGAAGCCAATCTCGAAGCGCTCGACACACGCAGCATCGATGGCTATGTCGCGCCCGGACGCGCCAAGCACCCGACAGTAGCGAACGGAAAAGTCGGCGGCCCGCTGACACAGGCCATGCGAAAGAAGATCGACGATGGCGGCTTCGAAACACCCTACCGATTGCGAAAGCAAGTGGTGGAGCCGGTGTTCGGGCAGATCAAACAGGCAAGAGGCTTCCGCCAGTTCCTGTTGCGGGGCATCGAGAAAGTGCGCGCCGAGTGGACAATGATCTGCACCGTCCATAACCTCCTCAAGCTGTTCAACCTCGCAAACGCAGCCTGAGCCTGCTACTCTACAACAAATGCCCGTCACGAAAACATATCTGGACGGGCTCCTAGCTAGGTCAATACTCTCCCCCCGGGTTTACCTTGGAGGTAGCAACAAACTGTCGGAGCGACTGCACTCTTAGCCTTGTGCGCAACACCGATGAGGGAGCTGTAGATGGGTATCCTTGACGAGCTAATTGGTGGTGGGCAACGCCAGAAGGAGTACCGGGACTTCGTTGATCGATACGAACAAGGAGACCCGTCCCAGGGCTACTCCGATCAAGAGGTTCTCAAGCGGTATGGTGATGTGTCACACGCCGTGCCGCCTGACCAGTACGCGCAGGCAGCGGTAGAAGCGTTGGGCAAGCTTTCGCCGGAAGAGCGCGCGGCGTTCGTGAAGATGCTGCAGGAGCGAGCCACGGCGCGCGGCGTGGCGCTACCGGGACAAGTGGCGCCCGAACCGAAGGAACTGGGCGAGGTGCTCACCGATCTGCATGGGAAGCCCGGTCAGCTCCGGGATATTCTCGTCAGTGGCGACGCCCAGCCTCAAGAGCAAGCGCAACCGTCGAACCCGATCATCGACATGCTTGCGTCCCCGCAGGCAAAGGCCGTGCTCGCGGGCATCGCAGCCATGGTGGTCAAGCGTGTCATGCAAGGTTCATCTCGAACCGCGTAGCGCACGCGTGAGGCCCACAAGAGACCCGCAGCATCTGCGTTGGGCAGAGAGCAGGCCAAGGTCCGGTTGGGGTCAAAAGCCGCCCTTGGTACTAAACCGGACAGCGTTCGCTCTTCTCCAATGAGCCGACGTCTGAGCTGCTGCCGGTTTGATGGACACCCGCTTAAGCTAATCCCACCTTGCGCTCGAACTCAACCGGGCTGAGATAGCCGATGGTCGAGTGCCTGCGGGTCGTGTTGTAAAATCGTTCGATGTAGTCGAACACATCGGCGCGTGCCTCATCTCTGGTTTGATAAATCTTGTTGGCCGTACGCTCGGTCTTGAGCGAGGAGAAGAAGCTCTCCATCGCCGCGTTGTCCCAGACGTTGCCGGAGCGGCTCATGCTGCAAACGATGCCGTGGTGGCCATCAGGCGCTGGAACTGCTCGCTGGTGTACTGGCTGCCCTGGTCGGAGTGATGCAACAGCGCATCCGGCTTGCCGCGCCGCCAGACGGCCATCAACAATGCGTCCGTCACGAGCTGTGCCGTCATGGAGGCACTCATCGACCAGCCCACCACGCGGCGTGAGAACAGGTCGATCACCGCTGCGACATAGAGCCAGCCTTCGGCCGTCCAGAGATAGGTGAAGTCGGCGATCCACTTCTGGTTCGGCCGCTCGGCGGCGAACTGCCGGTCAAGGAGGTTCGCCGGTACGGTCTCGAGCTGTCGATCGCCGCTGTCCTTCGGTAAGCGCCGACGTCGCGGCCGCGCCCGCAAGCCTTGCAGGCGCATCAGCCGCTCAATCCGGTGCAGGCCGCAATCCGCCCCGTCGGCGAGCAGGTCACGCCACACCCGGCGTGCGCCATAGGTGCGGTCGCTGGCGGCGAAGCTGGCCTTGACCTTGCCGCCGAGCTCCTCGTCGCTGCGGGATCTGGCGCTGGGAGAGCGGTTCAGCCAGGCATGGAAGCCCGACCGCGACACTCCCAGCGCATCGCATAGCCATGCCACCGGCCAGATCGTCCGGTGCTTCGCGACGAAGGCGAACTTCATGTCGCTTCCTTCGCGAAGTAGGCTGCGGCCTTTTTTAGGATATCCCGCTCGGCCTTCAGCTTGGCGACCTCACGGCGCAGCCGCTCGATCTCCTGCTGCTCCGGCTTCATCTGCCCGTGGCCGGGAAAGGCTTGCGCCGGGTCGGAGCCCAACTCCTTCACCCATTTGCGGAGAACATTCTCATGAACATCCAGGTCACGGCCAGCTTGCGCCACCGACACCCCACGTTCCCGCACCAGCTTGACCGCCTCGACCTTGAACTCGCGGCTGAACTTCCGTCTTTTCATCGCCACCTCCGGCTTCATGAAACACCTAATCTCGGTGTCCATCAAACCGGCAGCAGCTCAGTCACGATGGCTAATGGGACCTTCGGCTATGGGCCATCAACGGGAGTGCACATGGGTAAGCCATACCGTCCTGCTTTCTCGCCCTGTTCCTGCTCTGGGGCCGCCAGGCCGCGATCCGTTGGTCGTGTATTCACGGCGGACAGGTTCCATTGATTTAGATCAATCGTGGCCGACACCCTCAGGGTGCACATGCGCCCCGGGGCCGGACACGGAGATGATGGTGCTGCAGCGACGCTAATCAATCTGGTGTCGACGTCCTGGTGACGACGTTCGACCCAGGTTCGCTCCTGCGCAATCTGCCTGACGCAAGAGGTGCGGAGGAACGACCGGAGATTAAGCCACAGTCCCGACTCACTTCACAACACACCTCACAATCAAAATGGAGAGAATGCCATGGCCGCAAATCTCGTTTCTGTTGTGATGCAATTCCTGACCCCTGACATGATCGCAAAGATCGCTTCTGTCTTGGGCATCGACCGCAATGTCGCGCAAAAGGCGATTGGCGGCGCCATCCCCGCACTGCTTGCCGGCTTGGCGGACGTTACCGCCACTCCCCAGGGAGCCCGCCAACTCAGCAGCTCGTTGGCCCAGCAACAACCCGGATCGCTCGACATTCTCAAAAGCCTGATCGGTGGTTCGGGCCAGAACAACCTCGCGGAAACCGGATCCAACATGCTCTCCGGTCTATTCGTAAGCGCGCATTTTACTGCACAGGCTGCGCGCGCGGCTGGCCGCGGCGTCGCGTGGCGCCGGGGCCCAGCGGGATCATCGGAACGGCTTGATTGATCCTGAGCGTTTGACGGTCAGCCGCTGTCGTTGTCAGCTGGCAGGTTTTTTTGAGCGGTGCAATTGAACGGCAACAGATCTTCGATATCGGCGTCTGGCGCGCGTTGGGGCAATTCGGTGAGCGCGTGACGTAGCCATGCATAGGGATCGACGCCGCATGCCCGGCATGTCAGCACCAAACTGTAGATCACGGCGCTTGCCTTGGCGCCGGCAACGGTGTCGCTGAACAGCCAACTTTTTCGTCCGGTGCAAAACGGCCTGATGTCGCGCTCCAGAACATTGTTATCGATCGGGGCGAGACCGTCACTGGTGTAACGGGTCAGATAATCCCATTGGTTGCGTGCATAGGCGATCGCCTTGCCGGTCAAGCTTTCGGGTAGCACCTTCGGCGCCTGGTCGTCGAGCCAGGTCCGGAAGGCGGCCAATACCGGCAGGCTATGCTGCTGGCGCAGCCGCAAGGTGTATGCGGCGCGCGTTTCGCCGTCGGGCGGCGTCTGGCGCGCCACCCTCTCGACCTCGTACAACGCCTCGAAGAACTTGAGCGCCTGCAATGGCGGACCGCCAGGCTTTGTCCTGGCCTTGAGCGCATCGGTAAATTTCCTGCGCGCATGCGCCATACAGCCGAGATGGGTCGCGCCTGTCAGCGTGCGCCAGGCGTCATAGCCGTCGCTCATCAACAAGCCGCGATAGCCGGCCAGGAAGGCCTGAGGATGTTGCTGGCCGCGACCGGGCTGGTAATCGAACAGCACGACCGGCTGCGCGCAGTCCTGGCCGCTGCGATAGGCCCACATGAAGGATTTGGCCTGCGCATCACGGCCGTCCTCTTTAAGAACCTGGACCCAGGTTTCGTCGCCGTGGACCAGGGGCTGCGACATGAGCTTTTGCTGTAGCGCGTCATAGACCCGATGCAGATGCAACTCGCTCGCCCGGATCACCCAGTTGCCCAGCGTCCCGCGGCTGATGCTGACGTCGGCGCGCCCCAGCGCGTCCGCCACACGGTACAGCGGCGTGCCGTCGACGTATTTGTTGGCGAGCACCAGCGCCAGCGTCGATGGCGTGGCGACGCTACCCGGCAGCGGCTGCGCCGGCATCGGCGCGGTCACAATCGGGGTGTTCAGCGCGGTGCGCTCGCAGTGACGGCAGGCATATTTGAACCGCACATGTTGCAGCACCGACGCCTTGACCTCGACGTGCAACTGCTCGGTGACGGTCTCGCCCATCCGATGCATCCGATTATGGCAGCACGGACAGTCCTTTTGATCCTCACCCAGATCGTGTTCGACGCGTTGGCGCGGCAGATCGTCAGGCAGCGGCTTGCGGCCGCGTGCCTTCGGCGCCGGCTTTGGAGCCTCCGGCAATCCCGTGTCCGGCACGGCGACCGCCTCGACATCGTCGTCGTCCCGGCTTTCAGCGGCGGCCTGCTCGGCTTCGTTGAAGATGCGCTCCTTGAGCTTTTCGCTCTTCGGCGCATACCGGTGCAGGCGCTCCAGGCGCAACTGCTCCTCTAGATGCAGCACGCGTTGTGCGAGTTTCTCGTTTTCGGCCTTCAGCGCCGCGATCTCGGCCGCGTGCGCCGCGATCAAGGCTTCCAGTTCGTGCGTCGTGGGCTTGCGACTCATCGGAGTCTTGAATCGAAGTCATGCCGCCGCGTCAACCGGGCTCCCATGTCTTCGTCATGTCTTCGGCCGCGTCATCTGAGAACGGCCATGCCGAAGCCCGATGACGCCGCCCGCATCGAACACGCTCAGCCCACGCTCTGATATTGCCGCACCGGATGACGACGCACCGCCGCGATGTTGATGCCGTCAAGCAGCCAGTGCAGCTCCTCCGTCGTCAGCGTCAGCACCGCCTCCTGACTTCGGGGCCAGTGGAATCTGTCGGCCTCCAGCCGCTTCAGCAGCATCCAAAATCCTGACCGATCATAAATCAGCAGCTTGATCCGGTCGCGGCGACGATTGCAGAACGCGAACACCGCGCGCTGGAACGGATCCAGCCCCATCGACTGCTCGACCACGATCGCCAGGCTGTTGATGCCCGCCCGGAAGTCAATCGGTTCGCGGTGAAGGTAGACCCGAAGATCAGACGCCAGTCGGAACATCGCAACGCCCCAGCGCTTCAATCACCGCCGACAGCAACTGCGCGTCGCCGCCTTCCAGCGAAAGCGTCACGCCGTTGGGCATCGATGCCGTCAGCCGCCCTGCACAGGATCGCTCCGTCGCGCAAACCGCAATCGCGCCAGCAGATCGAGTTGGCGACGGCGACGGCGCGCGAACCGGAATAAAGGCTGGCGCAATCGGCGCCCGCGCCTCCGGCTGGCCATCCCCGTTCTGAAGTTGTCGCTTGGCCACCCACTTGCGCAGCAGGTTCGCGTTCACGCCGTGTTGCAGCGCAAGCCCCGCCAGCGACACGCCAGACTGCAGACAGGCCTCGACCAGCCGCTGTTTGCTGGCCGGATCATAGCGACGCCGGCCATTGCGCAACACGCCGACCGTCTCAAGTCTCAAAGGTTCTTCTGGAGTGATCATCGATCGTGTCCACCTCGCTCATGGTGGACACCTCATCCCATCCCCGCGCTCAACTGCATAGGTGCGTAGAAAGGAGCGCTTACGTCTATTCGGCGGAGGAGCGCTGGACACAATCGCACAATCGATTGGCAAGTTCGCGGGAATCGACGGCCAAGCCAGCAAGTCATTGCTCGGCATGCTTGGCCCGGTGGTCCTCGGGACGTTGGGCCAGCAGCAGCGCAGCGCCGGCCTGGATACGGACGGTCTCGCCTCGCTTCTCGGCTCGCAAAAAGATCAGATCGTCGCGGCGATTCCGTCCGGCCTCGCCGACCATCTGACCTCTGCCGGCCTCATCGACAGAGCAGCGGGAGTTGCGCGTAGCGGTGCTGCGGCAGCTTCAGCCGCCGGGAGCCGAATTGCGGGAGCCTCGGAGCGGACCATTGCCGAGGCCAGCCGGGCAGCTCAGGCCACAACAAGCGCAGCGTCGTCGCAATTGCCGTACTGGTTAGTGGCGGTGGCCATACTGGGTGCTCTCGCCTGGTATGTCTTCCAGCCAAGAACTGAAACGGTTGCCGAGTTGCCGCGTCCCGCCGCAGTGCAGCCTGGGACTGCAACCGTGGGCCTCGCTCCATCAGACCTGACGATTGGAGGCGTGAGTCTGACGACAAGGTCAACTCGTCCGTCGGCACCTTGAGATCCGTGCTGCCAACGATCACGGACGTTGCTTCCGCCCAGGCGGCCATCCCCAAGCTCCGGGAAGCAACAGCCCAATTGAATGAAGTCAGCGACCTTGCGGGAAAGCTCAGCCCGGAAGGAAAAAGTGCTCTTGCCAAGTTGATTGCAACGGCAAAGCCGACCATCAACCAGATGTGTGACAACGTGCTGGCAATGCCGGGTGTTGGTGACGTTGCCAAACCCACGATCGACGAGCTTCGCCGAAAGATCGAAACACTGTCGCGATCCTGATTTCGCTGATGTTGAGCCGTGCGCCCAGAAGCGTGCGCTCAACGGCGAAGGATGATTCACACATACGCATCAGGAGATGACCAATGGCAGACAAGACGAGCTTCACCAAGGATGAATGGACGCTGCTTCTGAAGAGCCCAATGATTGCGGGAATGGCCATCACGGCCGCCGAACCCAGCGGGCTGTGGGGCCTGCTCAAGGAATCATTCGCTGGCGGCGCCGCATTGAGCAAGGCTGCGACCGGCTCCAACGCCAACGGCCTCGTGAAAGCGGTGGTCGCCGATTTCTCGACCAGCGAGGGGCGAAGCGCCGCTCGCGATGGCCTGCAGGCGGAATTCGCCGGCAGCAAGCCCCCGGAGATGAAGACTAAATCCATCGATTCATTGCGCCAGGTCTCGGCATTACTCGGAGCCAAGGCGCCGGGTGATGCAGCTGCGTTCAAGGATTGGCTACGTCAGATCAGCCAAAGCACCGCCGAAGCCTCGAGCGAGGGCGGCAGCCTGTTCGGTGGAGGCGTTCAGGTGAGCGACGCCGAAAAGGCAACCCTGGCCGAGATATCGAGCGCGCTCGGCGTCTAACGACACGTCCGCAATGTACCAGAAGCAAATCCCCGACACCGCGCGCTGAAGGGAAAGGGACGTCAGCCGCCTGGCGCCTTCATGTTGACGATAAATTCAACGGGCGCGTCGGGGGCCATGCCGGCGACGCCTTTGAAGGAAGCGTGCAAGTCCTGCCAACGGACCGGGCCGTTGGCTGCCTGCAGCGCAAAAACAACGCGCTTCCTTGAGCGTTCAACGCGCACTTCGACGAAGCTTTGGTAGAAGGGCGCATGATTGAAATCGAAGATGCCTGACAGGGTTTCGGTTGAGACGGGCCATGCGCCAAAGCGCTTGATCCAGGCCCAGACCGGTTGTTTCCATGCCGGAGTTTCGGTGTCGAGTTTGGCGCGGACGGCATCCGGACCTGGATAGAAAGCCCAGGTCTCTACCGGCAAGACATCCGGCCACCCGAGTGCGCCGCCGATGCTGAGATACGCTCCGCCGCCGCCGTTGACGAAGTGATAGATCGGGCGCGCGCCGCCCGCGACGTCTTTATTCTGGACATAGAACTCGAAGGCGTGGGTGTCGCCGGCCATCACGACATCGACGCCGGCGTTCTCAAGCGTTGCAAAAAGGGCAGAGAAGGCGTCGTCGCCGGTGCTGGTATCCGTACCTCCTGCATATTTTGGGTGACCTGGAATAACCATGGTGAATTTTCCGCGCGCACGCGCCAGTGCGTCGGTCAACCACGCGCGTTGCCGATCGTCTATCGTACGCAGAATGCCCGTATCGATCGCAATCAAGGCAAAGTCTGCGGTCTGGATCTCGAAGAACGGACCCCGCTGCAGGCCGTTCTGAATACCGTAGAGTTCGCGAAGTCGCTGTGCCCGATCAACCAGCCGATCGATACGATTGGTGCCGGTACTGGTGAGATTGAGGTCAGTGTCGGCACGCGCCGCCAGCGCTGCCCGCGCGGCTTGCGGCTCCAGGAAGTTGGCGTTGAAGCCTTCCAGCGCATCGAACCAGTCATGGTTGCCCGGGATCGCATAAATGGGCTTCTTGAATCCCTTGAACGGCAGGTGAAAATTCTTCTCGTAATCCGCCATGGCGCCGGCCGGATAGATGACGTCGGAAGCAATGATGAGGAACTTGACATCGTCCCGCCGTCCGATCTCCAGGTAACGCTCGATCAGTGCGTATTGCGACGCATCGCCTTCGCCGGGATCGCCGATGACGATGAAGCTGAAATCCTGATCGTCGATTCCTGGCGGAGCCACCCGAAACAGCTTGTCGATTTTCCCGCCATAGGCCGACAGGACGCCGTCGACCATGCCGGCACGCCAAGTGTCGACGCGCAGTTCGGCCATCTTCTGATAGAAAGCGCTCGCCCAGCTTTCCGTGTTGAAGTACCAGGTGAATCCCCAGATCGTGTTGACGGCAACAAACAACACAGTGAGCGGCAAGCCAAGGCGGATCGTCAAACCCACGGCTGAGGAAAGCGAACTTCGCGCGTCGCGCAGCGATGCTGCGAACGACAGTCGTGCATCGGTCCACCCCCGAACCAGACGCCGCGGCAAAGCTTGCAACTTGACATCCTGTCCGGAGAACCGCAGCCGCCATGCTATTCGCTCGAAGGGACGGGTCAGCAGCCGCCAGCCCAAGCGCAGCGGTAGTACCAACAGCGCTCCAAACAATATGGCCATCAGGACATCCCCGACGGTGGCCACGACCGGAGAGATCAGACCGAGCCAGGTATCGCTGGATTCCATGCGGGCGAGGTGCACGACAAACAGCACCGCGCCCACGACCATCAGCCACTGCAATTCGGTGCGTCCCACGATGGGCGCGCTCGATGCACGGGATGCGAGCCCTGCGGCAAACAGTTCATGGCTGCCGAGGTTAAGCCTGTTATCGGGGTGCTTATTGGTCGCATCGGATGTGTGGTCACGCTCTCGCTGCTCCGTCGGCGCCACAAGCAGGCGCCATCCCGCCGAGGCGGCATACCCGGCGACCGCTACGCCGAGCGCGATCTGCAGACCAAGTGTTTTCCATACCCAAAAGCCGATCAGAGCCAGCATGAAGCTGGACAGGCCGTTTACGATCGCGACCGTTCGCGACGTGCCCGATGGAGGCCCGAAGACCGCTTGACTGGCTTTTACGACGCCGTCGACCACCAGAAACGTCAGAAATATCGCGACAACACCAGAAGCAACCAGGGACGGACTGAGATACAGGACAAGGGCGGCAGCGGTCGCAAGAATGCTGGTGACATACGAAGCCGGATGGGTCCGAGTCCGCGGACTGGCAAGAGTCTGGTAAAGGTCGGCCATCGCAACCGCCAGCATGGGAAGGCCGAGGAATTGCAGGGACCAGGTGCCAACCGCGAACGGCGCCGCCAGCGCCAGCACGCCGATTACGACGAGCCCGATGCCGGCCGTCACGCGAGTAAGATGCGCGGACCAGTGCCGCATCAGCGAATGCCTATTTGCAGCATTTTCTCGCTCGCAAGTCCAACGGATGCACCGCAAAGTCTAATCTGAGCGACCGTTGAGCGCGGCAATCTGTCCGCAAAGGAGACCCACTAACTCGCGTCGTCTGATTGCCGTGCCCACGGCCTTCGGGCCAAGCCTAGCATATTTCTCTGCCGAGATTCCGGCCGAATCTGCTCAAACCCCTCGCCGCCAGATCGGATGAAAAAACGACGGTGGTTGCAGAAGCCAACAAGATTCGACTTCCGCTTCGGGTCAAAAGCCGACGTTTTCAGGAGGCGCCGCCAACGCTCACTCCAGCGATCCGCGCGTGCGCCATCGAAAGTGTCGAACCTGTTCGCTTTGAATTGCGCGGCGCTTCGTTCGGCACTTTGTGAACGACGTCACATATCCGGCCGGCGATCGAATGTAACATCGGCGCCAGGGGCGCAGGATGAGTTCGATCGACAACGCTGAAAGTACCGAGCGTCACGACGGCACACCCTCAGCGGTCCGTGCAATGGAGCGGGGCATGGTCGATCCATCAGTAGCAAAGCGGCTCGTCGAGGTCATCATTGCCAATTTGCCGGCGCCGGTCCCCGGGCAGAGGCCGGTTCACACGCTCGGCATCGGCGTGAAGGGCAAATTCGTGGCGTCGAATGTGGCGCGCACCTATTGCACCGCGGAGCATTTCAACGGAAAGCCCGTCGACGCGTCGGTGAGATTCTCCAACGGATTGGGGGGGCCGGAGCGGCATGATGGATGGTCCGATGTCCGGGGAATGGCGACACGTTTTCACCTGTCGGACGGGACCGCGAGCGACCTGATCGCCACGACGCTTGCCGAATTCTTCGTCCGTAATGTCGAGGAATTTTTCGGATTCTCGGAGGTCGCGACGCTCGAGCCGTACCAAAGAGAGACCTGGTGGCGCAAGCTTGGCGACCTCTTGCAGCTTAAGGTGCCTCGGCGAAACCCGTACCCGAGCGAGAAAAAGAGTGTCGATGCGGGAGCACTCCATTACGCCGACCAGCACCGGTTTGCACAGCTGGGAATATTTCAGATCGGACTGATCGGCGCGCCGGTGAGCTATGCCCGCGCGGCCTATCACGCCGTCCACACCTTCTGGGTGACGGCACCCAATGGCGTTCGCCGCCCCGTTCGCTTTTCCTGGCAGCCGGTCGCAGGCGTTTGCAACACCGATCCTCTCGCAGCGCCGCGCGATGACTATCTGCGCGCGGAGCTGCGAGACCGCCTGCGGCGGTGGCCGGCCCGATTCATGCTGATGATGACGATCGGCGAGGCGGGCGATGAGCTCAACGATCCCACAAAGCCCTGGCCGGGGACACGAATCCGGATCGCCATGGGGACCCTGACGCTGATCGAGGTGGCCGAAGATCAGGAAAAGGCCGGCGAACGCATCAGCTTCAATCCGAACCGTCTCGCGCCCGGCATCGAACCCTCCGAGGATCCGATCCTCAAGGCCCGCCTAGGCGCCTATGAAGCCTCGCGTGAAATGCGCGGCGGGTGTCCCTTCAAGTGGAGGCCGGATGATGCCAAGTGATGCAGGTGTGCTCGATCGTTTTGTGGACTGGTTGCCCACGACCCTCTTCTTCAAGAGCGCGGCGTCATGGATCCTGGTGCCCTACTGGGCGCGAAAAACGCCGGTGAAGCCCCTGCCCGGTGGTCCCCACGCGTCGTTCCAGCACGGTGACAATGTCCAATGCATGATGAATCTGATCATGCCGCTCAAGGTCAAGTCGCCGATCGGACGAGCGGAAGCCGCGCTGGCGATCGCGCAAAACAAGGATGCGATCTATGCCGGATTGAACAATGTCGGCACGGTGCACTTCGCCCGCTTCGTCATCGTCGGCGACAACATTTGCATGTTCTCCGTCTATGACGGGGATTTCACCAATTACATTCGTGACTTCATCGCCACGATCGGCAGCGTGTTCGATGCCGTGGTCGGGCTCGTCGAAGGCGGAGATGACGTGATCCCTTGCGAGAAGAATGTCGACGCGTTCATCCAATGGGTGCACGAGCGCGACCTGTACCAGGTGCCGGACACCGCCACCGATTTTCTGAGAGATCAGGAAGCCTTGAATGGAGACAGGGCCGTATCACCCGTCAATGACGATCTGACCCTGCTGCCGCGCAAACTGGTGCTGCAGCTTCGCGCCAATCCGAACGTTTCGCTCGGCAGCGGCTACCGAGCCTATCCTGGATTTTCGGCGGCTCAGGTCCGCGAACGATTGGAGCTAGGTTGGTGAACGCCATGGTCAACTTAGCTGATCTGCAGGGCAACATCTTGCGTGGCTACACCAAGAAGCCGTACGTGCGCTACCTCATCCTGGAGGTCGCCGATCGCGTGGCGGCCAGGCGCTGGTTCGCCGCCTCGACATCCGGCCGCAACGATGGTGTTCCGCAGATCACGAGCGGAGACTGGGGGGCAAGCAAGCCGGACACCTGTTTCAACATCGGCCTGACCTACGAGGGATTGCGCGCCCTCGGCACGCCGATCGCTTCGCTTGAAATGTTCCCGAACGAGTTCATCGAAGGCATGACCGCCCGCGCCGGAAAACTGGCCGAAACCCTTCAACGAGCCCAAGCGGATCCATCTCATCGCGACGATCTACGCCGAGAAGGTCGAGCAGCTGGACGACGTCCAGAAGCGCGCCCTCGCCGACACAAGCGCCGTCACGCTGCTCGACACCCGCGAGGGCTGCAGCTTCCCCGATGACCGCGTTCACTTCGGCTACCGCGACAACATCATGCAACCAAGGTTCGAGGGCATTCATGACTCGGATCGCTATGACGACGGTCAGCCCAGGGCTCCGCTCGGCACCGTATTGCTGGGGCATCGGACCAACCTGGAAGGTTTGATGTGGCGGGTTCCTCAGCCGGAAGAGTTGGGACACAACGGCACCTTCAACGCCTTTCGCGTGTTGAAGCAGGACGTCGCAGGCTTCGAGGAATATCTCGATCAGGCCGCCGACGAATTGCTCAAGGACACGCGGGCCGTCGGCGAATTGCTGCCGCCCGGCGCTGAAGCGAAAATCTGCCAAGTCCTCTCGATCGAAGGCCCGACGCCTCGTGCTGCCCTGCGCGAGATCGTCGCCGCCAACCTGTGCGGTCGATGGCGCGATGGCACGCCGCTGGCCCTTTCGGCAGACGTGCCTGATCCCAAACTGGTCAAGGCGGCCAATTTCGACTACGTCGGCGAGTCCCGTTGCCCCTACGGAGCCCATATCCGCCGGAGCAACCCGCGGGGCGGACAGATCGTGCAACGGGTGGCGAACAACAGCCGGCGCCTTGTTCGGCGAGGCGTGCCTTACGGGCCAGCCTATGATCGGACGCAGCCGCGCAAGCCCGAACCGGAGCGAGGCCTGCTGGGCAACTTCATAGGGGCAAATCTTGGCGCCCAGTTCGAGGCCATGTCCTGCGATTGGCTGAACCTCGGCCTGCAGGATCCGCGCATCACCGGATCCAACGATCCGGTCACGGGCGCCAACGATACGGCCGCCAGCTGGTTCGACTTGCCGCTCAAATCCGGCAACACGATCCGGCTGCGGGGCTTGCCGCGATTCGTCAATACCCAGGGCGGCGCCTACGCGTTCCTGCCGAGCCTCCGGGCGATCCGCTTTTTGGGATCGCTGACGACGTAAGTCGGCCAAGCGTTGAGCCCGTTCCGATTCTATCGGAACGGAAAGGTTCTAGCTCAGCGTTCTCAACAGGTCATCAGCCTCACGCAGATCGCGGGACGTTTCCGCGGATGCGAATTTCGCTCGGGTCGAGATCAGCAGGTCTCGTGCCTCGGCGCGTCTGGATGCGCTCTCGCTGGCGCCGAGCAAGCGCGCGATGCTGATCGCCGTGCGCAATTCCCAGCCGACCGCCCCGAGCTTCCTGGCGGAGGCAAGCGAGCGTTTGAACAGGCGCATGGCAGCCCGGTCGTCTCGCAATGGCTCCTGGCACAACAGCGAGCCGTGGATCCGATCGATCTCGGGAGCAGCCCAGCGCTCGCCGGTTTGCTTCACCAGGGATGCAGCCGAAGCCGCGAAGCTTCGAGCCCTTTCGATCTGCCCGATCCGTCCGAATTCGGTGGCGAGCAGAATCCGATAGAGCGGCATCTGAATGCACCGATCCTCGACCGGTAGTTTTTCCAGCAGGCCGCACAGTTGCTCGAGCACAACAGGCGCAGAGCCTCGTGCAGCCAGCGCAGAGGTCGCCCATAAGGGACCAATGACCCGGTACATTGGATAGCCGAACTCATCAGCGACCTTCAGGCCGCGTTCGACGCTGGCAAGGTTGGCCGCAAGATCGCCTTCATACCAGTGATCGGACACGCCAAGAATGGAGGCAAACGCCAGCATGAAGGGGTGCCCGATCTCATTGGCGAGCTGCCGCGCCGTCTTACAGCACTCTCTGGCGCGGCCGGGCCGACCCAACAGCCATTCGATGTGTCCGGAATAGACCAGCGACACGATCAATGGATCATGCTGATAGATCTGGACCAGTTTGCCGTGATCACGAGAATTGTAACGGGCGCTGATCAAAGCGGCGAGCTGGCTCGCCTGCTCCAGACGACCGAGAAAGAAGTTGGCGATCAGGGCGGCGGTGTACGCCATGAGCGCAGCCTCGTCGTCGCGCCACTCCTCGGCCCTCCGGACGAAATCCTCCGCATGCTCGAGGCCCTTGGTGAGCTCGCAGTTGACCAGCTTCGCTATGGCACTTCCCCACAGCACCGTCGCCTTCTCACGCGTGGTGCCATGGCTCGCGCAAAGCTTGAGTGCGCGACTGTAGGATCCATAGACGTGCGGATCGGACCACCCTGCGTTCGCGGTGTAGGCCATCGCCAGGTTGGATTGCAGCGCGATTTCAGCTTCGAAGCGCTGCTGTGAAGCGGGCAGCCGCGGAATCAGCGAGAGACCTTCGCGCAAATGGGCCACGGCTTCCTTGGTGGCTGATCGACGGAGCGCCGATTTGCCGGCCTGAAGCCAGGCCTCGATCGCTTCCGGAATGTTGCCTGCGCGCGCATAGTGATAGCCGAGCACGGCAGGCTGACTGCTCTCCCGGATCGCGGCCTCCTGAAGCATCCATGACGCGACGCGCGCATGGAGCTCGCGCCGCTCCTCCTTGAGCAGCGAGGAGTAGGCGGCCTCCTGTATCATCGCGTGCCTGAACGCGAAGATGGCGCCTTGGGATTGCTCGACGCGATACACGATCTCTGCGCTTTCCAGCGCCCGCAACGCGAATTGCAGCGTTTGGTCCCTACCCGGAAGGACGTTGAAAATACCTTCATAGCTGAATTGCCGCCCGAACACGGAGGCGATCTGGGCGACACGCTTGGCCGGACCAAGGCGATCAAGGCGCTCCATCAGCGAGTCTTGAATACTCGACGGCACCAGCGTTTCGGGCAATTTCCTGCTCAGCGCCAAACCGTCAGCGGTGCGCTCGACCGTGCGGGCATCGATCACGGCCCGCGTAAACTCCTCGATGAAAAGTGGCACGCCATCCGTTCTTGCAACGATCTGGCTGGTGATCCGGCGTGAGACGACATCGCCGCCTGCAACGGCTGCCACCATTTGCTCGCATTCGTGCGGTGCCAGCTTTTGCAGAGCAATTCGTCGAACTGCCGAGCCCGGCAACCAGTCTGCCTGGTAGTCATCGCGATGCGTGATCAGGATCATCACCCGCTCGCCAGAACAGCGAGCTGTTATCCGTCCCACCAGTTCGATGGTGGTCGGGTCGATCCACTGGACGTCCTCCGCGACATGTATGGAACGGCCCGCGGGCGCAAGAGCTTTCTCAGTCGACTTCACACATGGGAGCGGTGCGGTCATGTATACGGCCTGTAAAGCGCGGCGCATGACCGCTGGCCTCGATGAAGTCCGCGACACAAGGGGCTAAATCAATCAGACGCGCTTGAAGCGCATTGTCGCGCCAGCCTCACTCGTGTCGGGATTTCGTCCCGTGGGTTCATCGCCTGTTATTGCTCCTTGCCCTCTGCCGGCCCGCGCCGGTCAGATCTCTTTGACAACTGCTGTATTCATCAAGCGGCAGGCGTAGTCGTCGCTAGCGTCTCCGGATGCCGATAAATCCCACCCCTGTTCAAGAGCGCCCAGGCAATTCGCGCTGTCTTGTTGGCCAGTGCGACCGCTGCCACCTTGTACGGACGTCTGGCGAGCAGCGACTTCAACCATGGCGGCGCCCGATCAGCCTTCCGGGCAATTCGCAGGACGGATGTCGCCCCAAGAACGAGGAGGCTCCGAAGTTCGGGGTTTCCCATCTTCGAGATTCGCCCCATCCGCTCCTTGCCCCCACTCGAATGCTGTCGCGGCGTCAGTCCCAGCCAGGCAGCAAAGTGACGAGCGGATTTGAAGCCGCCGGGATCTGGCACCAGCGCCTTGATGGTCGCCGCTGTAATGGCTCCAATGCCGGGGATGGTAGTCAGTCGGCGCATGTCCTTGTCGGTCCTTGCCGCAGCAACAATGGCTCGCTCGAGCTTGTCAATCTGGTCCGCCTGAGCCTCGATCTGATCGGCAACTGCCGTCAGCGCGAAGCGCGCTGCCGCAGGCAAGCGGATATCTGCTACATCCCGTACGATTGCAACCAACGCCTCGACCTTTGTCCGGCCGGCGGCGGCAATGATGCCCAACTCAGCCAGATGCGAGCGCAGGGCGTTGATCGTCTGCGTTTGCTGTTTCACCAGAAGTGCGCGACTCTTCAGGACCATCGTTCCGGCTTGTTGCTCGGCCGTTTTGATCGGAACGAAGCGCATGGTCTTGCGAGTCACGGCTTCGCTGATGGCCTCGGCATCCGCCGCATCCGTTTTTCCACGCTTCACAAACGGCTTGACGTAAGCTGGTGGGATCAGCCGCACTTCATGGCCGAGAGTTGCAATCTCGCGTGCCCAATAGTGAGCGCTGCCACAGGCTTCTATTCCGACAAGGCAGGCCGGCTGCTTCGAGAAGAAATGCAGGACCTCGCTGCGCCGTAGTCTCCGGTTGAACACCGGCGAGCCATCGGCACCCGCGCCGTGAACTTGAAAAATGTGCTTCGCCAAATCCAACCCGATGGTGCTAACCTGCTTCATGGAACGGTCCCTCCTTGTGGCGTTCGAACAACGACCACGTTTTAGCACGATGATGCTGTCGGAGCGGGCCGTTCCACCACATCAATCAGGATGGGCCGCTTGCGCGAGGCCGCGATGAGAACATCGATGAATGCCTGAAAAGCCCGGTCGCGCTCAAAGGGCGACCCGAGATCCACGGGTTCGTATTCCGAGCAGGCGGGTATCGACAGGACAGCCCCGTAGTAGCTCAGCGCGTTCGTGACGTTGGGGGCTTCCCTTGCCAAAAACGAGCGCAATTTTGCCAATGCGAGTTCCGCGTCGTCGGCCTCCTGGATGCCGGTCACGCGCCTGAGCCGCTCGATTTCCGGGGCAAGCGGCGTGTTGATGTGGAACGGCGAGCATTGCAGCGACACAACACCGCGGCGCGACGCATCGAGGGAGCTGCGGAACTGACGGATCAGGCGTGACTTGCCGATGCCGGGCTCGCCGGAAATGACGCCGACGTGTCCCGCGCCCGCGACCGTCTGCTGCCACATTTCGGCAAGCAGTGCGCTTTCGCTGGCTCGGCTGATCATCGGAGCAAGAGGCAACCTCTGCGCCCTGTCGAACCGGCTCTCGCTGGGCGCAAGAGCTTCCGCGCTCCAGGCGTCGACCGGCTCCTCCACGCCCTTGAGCGGTCGTCTGCCCAGCGGCACATAGTTGAATGTTCCGCGGGTCAGCTCGTAAGTGCTCGCCCCGACCACGACACCATTCTCGCCGGCGAGCCCTTGCAGGCGGGCCGCGACATGAGCGGAGCTGCCGAACACTTCCCGCCGTTCGGGGGGCTCGCCGGGCACGCTGCCGACGACGACCACTCCGGTGTTCACGCCGATCCGCACACCAAGGCGGACGAAGCTGCCATCCGACAGCGGAAACTGATGTTCCTTGATCGCCGCGGCGACCGCCAGCGAAGCGCGCACCGCGCGTTCGGGATCGTTTTCGTGGGCTTGTGGCACGCCAAAATAGGCCAACAATCCGTCGCCAATCAGTCTGCGATGTGACCGCCATAGCGACTGATCTCCTCGTCGCAGATATCGCGGTAGGTTTTGATAATCGCAAAGAATTCTTCGGGATCGATGCGCTCACTCAGGGGTGTCGAGCCGCCGATGTCGACAAAAGCCACGGTCAGCTGCCGGCGTTCGGCATGCGGAGCCTCGCTCCCGACGTTCGTCGGCAGCCGGGTCCACTGAGGTTCGCTCGCCTGATCCGGACTCGGCAGGCTGCTCATGACGCCACCATGTTCTGTTTCCGCCGTACCTGCCGCGAGGCCAGATAGACGGCAAGTCCCCGTTGTCGCTGCCAATCCTGCGCTCAGGCAGCCGGTTCCAAGGGATAGAACACCATGTGCTCGCAGTCGTACAGCTGATTTTGCGCCGGAAAACGCTGCTTTGGAATGGCGACGCGTCCGCGTCGCTTGAGGGCGGGTCCACCACCGCCGCACGGCGATACGGTCAGCTCGCCAGCGCCATCCCGGCTTCGTCCAGCGTCTGCAAGAACCCGTGCTCGATCACGGCGTTGCGGCCGCGGCGCTTGGCGGCGTAGAGGGCGGCGTCGGCGGCTTCGATCAGGTCGCCGGGGCGCTGGGTGTCGTTTGGTTTTGTGGTCGCGACGCCGACGCTGACGGTAACGACGCAGTAGCTGGAGGGCGCATGCGGCACCGCGAGGCCGAGCACGGCGGTGCGGACCGTCTCGCCGATCGCGAGCGCATGCGCGGCGTCGGTGTTCGGCAGCAGCAGGCAAAATTCCTCGCCGCCATAGCGGCCGGCGAAGCCCATGGTGTCGCCGGCGATCCCGGCCAGCGTTTCGCCGATCCTGGTCAGGCAGACATCGCCCTCGGGATGGCCGTAGGTGTCGTTGTAGAGCTTGAAGTGATCGACATCGATCATCAAGAGCGACAGCTCGCAATCATATTGCTGCGCCCGCATCCATTCGAAATCCAGCCGGCTCTGGAAGCCGCGGCGATTGGCGAGGCCGGACAGCGCGTCGATCGAGGCCATCACGGTGAGACGGTCATTGGACGCCACGAGCTCGCGCTGGCTGAGCTGCGCCGCCATCGCGTTGAAGGCGCGCGCCAGCGGCACGAATTCTGCCGGCAGCCTGTGCTTGGCGACGCGCGCCGACCAGTCGCCCTCGCCGAACCGCCGCGCCATGCTGGTCATCAGCTCGATCGGATGGATCACGAGCCGTTCCGCGCCGACGAGGGCACCCAACAAAACGAAAAGGCAGACGAAGCCGAGCTGCAGATAGGCGGTGCGGATCTCGCGGCTGATCGCCGCCGTGACCTTGGCCTCGTCCATGCTGACGATCAACCGGGACTGCGTTCCGGCGATGCGCGCAAAACTCAGCGTGCGCTGGCCGCCGTCGGCTGCGGTGAACGACACCGAGCCTGATGGTTCGTCATAGCTCAGCGCCTTCTCCGCAATCGCCGCCATCAACGGGATGGTGTCGAGCGAGCGGCCGATCAGGCTCGCATGGTCCGCCGGTGCCGCTACCACCACGCCGGTGCTGTCGACCAGCACCGCCGACATGCCGGGCTGGCCGCCGAGATTGGCCATGATCTGCGACAGCCAGTCGATGTTGATGCCGGCGACCACGACGGCGTCCTGCTCCGGATTGATCGCGGCCACCGGATAGGCCGCCATCATCATCGCCCGGCCATTGGTCCTGCCGCGCAGATAATCGCTGAACACGAAGCCGCGGTTGTCCTGCGCCTTCTTGAAATATTCGCGGTCGCCGATATTCATCCCGACCTGGCTGTTGAGGGTGGAGCACTGCACCAGCCCGTCCCTGGAGACGAACATGATGCTGCGGATCCAGGGCAGCACGGTCGGCAGGCTGGCGCGCAGCACCTCGCAGCTCTGTGCGATGCCGCCGGAGGCGCGGATGTAGGCGGCGGATTTCAGCATGGTCTCGACCGAGGAGACCACCTCGCGCTGGGTTTCGGCGGCGTGCGCGGTCAGATTGGCATAGCCGGCGGCGGCCTGCGCGAGCTGCGTCGAGCGGAAATTCTCCAGCGTGCGGACGCGATCGAGCATCAAGGGCGCGACCAGCATCAGCGCAAGCAAGGCCAGCCGGGTACGAATTCCCAGAACCTTCTTGAGTTTGACGCGGTTGCGGTTGAAATTGACGCCCGACATTCTATTCCCTTGCCCGTGCGCAAGGTAAAATGAAGGGCTTCAAAAAGCCTTTCCCGAATTTGGTAAAATTCGAGCCACCCCCCGCATCCTGTTAGAGAACGGCACAAGCATGACGCAAAGCCCGACCACGCCGTTATCGGCCGATTCACCACACGGCCTCGCCGCCGTGGAGCGGGAGATCGCGCATGCCTGCAAGGAAGCGCGGCGCGACCGCGCATCGGTGACGCTGATCGCGGTGTCGAAGACCTTCGCTGCCGACGCAATTTTGCCGATTATCGGCGCAGGTCAGCGCGTATTTGGCGAAAATCGCGTGCAGGAGGCCAAGGGCAAGTGGCCGGAGTTAATCCAGGTTAATCCAGGATTGAAGCTGCATCTGATCGGGCCGCTGCAGTCGAACAAGGCCAAGGAGGCGGTCGCGCTGTTCGACGCGATCCACTCGGTGGATCGCACCAGCATTTGCGAAGCGTTAGCCAAGGAAATCAAAAATCAAGGGAAGCACCCGGACCTGTTCGTCCAGATCAATACCGGCGAGGAGCCGCAGAAGGCCGGCGTCGCGCCGCAGGACGCCGATAGCTTCATCGCCGCGTGCCGCGACAAATATAGCCTGCCGATCTCCGGGCTGATGTGCATCCCCCCTGTCGACCAGGCGCCGGCGCCGCACTTCGCGCTCTGCGCCAAGATCGCCGCGCGCAACGGGCTGAAGAATTTGTCGATGGGGATGAGCGCGGATTTTGCCGTGGCGATCCAGATGGGCGCCACCCATGTGCGCGTCGGCTCGGCGATCTTTGGGACACGGACGGTGGTGCACGCGTAGTGTTGCAGGGCGGTTCGCTGGGATCACACCGAGATTAAACCCGTCATCCTGAGGAGCCGCGAAGCGGCGTCTCGAAGGATCGACGGCCACCAGCCGGGCCGTGCACCCTTCGAGGCTCGCTCCGCTCGCACCTCAGGATGACGGTGTTGGCTCGGCTGTTGGAAGAATGTCTGATGGCCGCGGTCCCGGCCTTCGCCGGGACGACGGCGGAGTGTGTGGCGCGTGCGCCGCCTACGCGAACTTCACCGACACTTTTCCGATCGCGCCGAAATCCGCCTGGAAATGATCGCCGGCTGCGATCGGCGGCGGCGGGTGGCAGGTGCCGGTGGTGACGACCTGCCCTGCCCGCAAGGTCAGCCCGAGCGCGCGCAGTTCGTTGGCGCACCAGGCGAGTGCTATCAGGGGATCGCCGAGCACGTTCTTGCCGTGGCCGGTGTAGCGCTCGCCGCGCAGCGTGATGGTCGGGCGCTGCTCGACCAGATCGATCGCGCGCCAGTCTGCTGACGTTGCTTCTCCGAGCACGAACAGATGCGCGCAGGCATTGTCGGCGATCAGTTGCGCTTCGCCGGCGGAGACGAAATCCGCGAAGCGTGAATCCGGAATCTCGATCGCCGGATGCAGCGTGGCGACTGCGTCGAGCACCTCCTGCACGCTGTAGGGCGTCGTGCGCGGCGCCAGATCGCGCGCCATGCGGAAGGCGTATTCCGGCTCGCCGACGCGCATCTCGTTGCCCTTCATCGACGCGGTGCCACCATCTGCAATCAGCGTCTCGGCGAGGATGCGTCCGGCGAGCGGTCCCGCGACATTGATGTGCTTCTGGCCGGCCTCGCTGGTCGCCGCAATCTTCCAGCCGAACAGTTTTTCGCGCGACGTCTTTTCCAGCTGAGCCTGCACCGCATAGCCCTCGGCGCGGTCGCGCGGCCGCATGGCACCGTCGAGCGCGCCGAGTTTTGTTCCCGCCTGCCAGTGATCGTGCAGGATTTTTGCGGCGGCCGCGATCTGGTTGCTGTCGAGCATGGTTTTTCGCTCCCGCGGGAATATTTTTGTGTTGTGCGCAATCTCAGCACAAACGCGTCGCGCTTGTCGCGTGGGAAAACCGATGCTCAGCTATTCCAAGCTAGAGCGTTTTCGAGCGAAGTGGGTACCGGTTCGCGTGAAGAAAACGCGTCAAAAGAAAAGGCTACTCGATGACGATCCTGGTCTGCGGAGACATCCGCCGCAACAGCCGCAGCATCGAGGCCTTCGTCATAGAGACGCAGCCCGCGGTCGGCGCGAAATTCGGCCGCGCCAGATGCAGGAACACGGCGCTGCCGCGGCCGGCGATGCGCGGTGCGGCGTTGTGGTCGATCTCGACAATGAAGTCGTAGAGATGATCCGCGCGGGTCAGGCGGTCGCCGCCCTGCTCCCGATCGAGCCTGATCGGCTGGTTGTAGTGGCGATCGGCGGGGTCCTCGCACCAGGCATCCTCGCGGCGGATCGGCCGGGCCGGCAGCATGGTCTTTGGCAGCCGGTGCCGGTCGGCGCGCCACCAGAGTTGCCTCGGATGGAAGATGCCGCGCGGGGTGCCGCCGTCGCCTTCGCGCTTGTTGGCGAGAATTCCGCCGCGCCCGAGCGCCACCGGCACGGTCCAGCCATCGGCCGAAAGCCAGCCGCGGCGCGGGTCGCCCGCGGCACGCCGGACTTCGATGAGCGAGAGCGGATGATCACGTTTGTCTGTCATATAAGTGATTGAAATATCTGATGTTCCTTTAAGAATCGTTCCAAACTGAACTTGCCTTGGACGATCAGATCATTCTATCTCCCGGCATTACAGGACATTCACGTCCTGCCCCGCCGGATTTGAGGTAAGCTGCGTTGCCTTGTGAATCGGTAATGATCGCCTACCTGAGAGCGTATCTAGCCTACGTACGGCCGTAAGCGCTGCCCGCTTCTGACCGCCCCGCCCCCGAAGGATGACCCTATGGCCAATGCCCGCAAGATCTTGATCGTGGATGACGATACCGATCTGCGCGATACGCTGGTCGAGCAGCTGTCCCTGCATGAGGAATTCGAAGCCTCCGCAGTCGACACCGGCGCCAAGGGCGCCACTGCCGCCAAAGCCAATTCCCCCGATCTGGTCTTGATGGACGTCGGCCTGCCCGACACCGACGGTCGCGAAGTGGTCCGCAGCTTGCGCAAGGGCGGCTTCAAGGCCCCGATCATCATGCTGACCGGCCACGACACCGATTCCGACACCATCCTCGGCCTGGAAAGCGGCGCCAACGACTATGTGGCCAAGCCGTTCCGCTTCGCGGTGCTGCTGGCCCGGATCAGAGCGCAGCTGCGCCAGCACGAGGCCAGCGAGGACGCGGTGTTCTCGGTCGGCCCCTACTCGTTCCGGCCCGGCTCGAAGATGCTGACCGGCGCCAATGCCAGGAAGGTGCGGCTGACCGAGAAGGAAACCGCGATCCTGCGCTTCCTCTACCGCGCCGGCCAGATGCCGGTGTCGCGCGAGACCCTGCTCCAGGAAGTCTGGGGCTACAATTCCGGCGTCACCACCCACACGCTGGAAACTCACATCTACCGCCTCCGCCAGAAGATCGAGAAGGACGCCGCCAACCCGGAAATCCTCGTGACGGAAGCCGGTGGCTACAAGCTGGTGCCGTGATACGCTTCGCGCTCAACGATTCGTGAAATCGAGGCGCACCGCGGTTACCGGCCCTGAATGTCGATCGATGATGACGTAGCCCTGCTCGAGCAGGTCCCGACGATGCGTCTGTTGGGCGACAGCTCCTTGCGCATGCTGGCGATCGGCTCCGAGCAACGTGATTTCAATGCAGGCGAGGTGCTGTTCAAGGTCGGCGACGCCGCCGATGCCGGCTATGTCGTGCAGCGCGGCACCTTTCGGGTCGAGGAAGGTGGCGCCGAAATCATCGCCGGCCCCGGCGCGCTGATCGGCGAGCTCGCTTTGATCGTCGCGATGAAGCGGCCGTCGACCGCCACCGCACTGGAGCGCGGCTCGGTGATCCGCATCGCGCGCAGCCTGTTCCAGCGCGTGCTGGAAAGCGACCCCGCCGCCGCACGCCGGCTGCGCGACGAACTCGCGCTGCGCACCAGCCAGCTCGCGAGCGATATTCTGATCGCAGGCGGGAAGCTGAGCACGTAGCTATCCTCGTTGGGCGCCATCTCTCTGACCCGTCATCCTGAGGTGCGAGCCCTTGCGAGCCTCGAAGGATGCACGGCCCGGCTGGTGGCCGTCGACCCTTCGAGACGCGCGCAAGGGCGCGCTCCTCAGGGTGACGGAAACACAGTTGCGGCTCTGACCGAGAACTAAACCTCCATCACCGCCGTCACCGGCACATGATCCGACGGGCGCTCCCAGCCGCGGGCGTCGCGGGTGATCTTGAAGTCGCTGACGTGATCCTTCAGCGCGCGCGAGACCCAGATGTGATCGAGCCGGCGGCCGCGGTCGCCGGCGGTCCAGTCGGCGGCGCGGTAACTCCACCAGGTGTAGACCTTTTCCGACATCGGGATTCGCTCGCGCGCGATGTCGAACCATTCGCCATGCGCTTGCGCCGCGAGCAGCTTCTCGGTTTCAACAGGCGTGTGCGAGACAACCTTCAAGAGCTGCTTGTGCGACCACACGTCGTTCTCATGCGGCGCGACGTTGAGGTCGCCGACCAGGATGTGGCGATCGTCGCCGCGCGGATGCAGCGGCTCGCACGCCTTCATCTCGTCGAGGAATTGCAGCTTGTGCTCGAACTTCGGATTGAGCGCGGGATCGGGAATGTCGCCGCCGGCCGGCACGTAGAAATTATGCAGCACCACAGGCTTTGCGAGCTGCGCCTTTTCTCCGAAGGACACCGAAATGTGCCGCGAATCGATCTTGTCGCAGAACGTCCGGATGTCGGTCGTCTCGAACGGCAGTCGCGAGACGATGGCGACGCCGTGATAGCCCTTCTGTCCGTTCAGCGCGACGTGCTCATAGCCGAGCCGCTTGAAGCGCTTCAACGGAAACGCATCGTCGATGCATTTGGTCTCCTGCAGGCACAGCACATCCGGCCGCGCGCTCTTCAGGAATTTGGCGACGATGTCGATGCGCAGGCGCACCGAGTTGATGTTCCAGGTGGTGACGGAGAACCGCATGAGAACCGCGTCTTAGCACGGTTCTCGCGGCGGATTGGCGCGTTGTCCACAGGAGGTCACCTCGCCCCGCTTGCGGGGAGAGGTCGGATCGCATGGAGCGAAGCGCAATGTGATCCGGGTGAGGGGGACGCACCGCGTACTCATGACTTTCGGATTTGTGTGGAGATAGCCCCTCACCCCAACCCTCTCCCCGCAAGAGCGGGGCGAGGGAGAAGAAATGGCTAGCCCGGCGACGAGCCCGGATAGGTCGTGAAGTCGATCTTGAACAGCCCCGGATCGGGCTTCTGCGTCGCGTCGAGATTGTAGACCGCAACTGTGGTGTCGTAGCCTTGCGGGTCGGTGACGGTCCACTGCTTGAGCTTGCCGTCCTTGGCGCCGACCATCAGCAGGAAGCGGCTGGTGCCGACCAGCGCCTGCTTCTCCTCGATGGTGATGCTGACGAACACGTCATCGGCGGTGACGCTGATGACGTTGGTGTCCTTCATCAGGTCGATGCGGTCCGACAGCAGATAGCGCAGCGGGGTCTGCGACAGCGGATAGACGTCTTGGGTGGCGAGCCTGCGGTCGCGCACCGCGACCGACGAGCCGTCGGCGATCACCTCGATCGGGCTCGGATCGTCATATTCGAAGCGCAGCTTGCCGGGCTTCTGGATGTAGAAATCGCCCTTGGTCTTGGTGCCGTCGGGGCCGACCTGGACGAAATTCCCGACCAGCGTTTGCAGCGACGACAGATAGGCCGAGACCTTGGCGGCCTGTGCCTTCTGGTTGGCGTCGAAGGTCTGGAAAATGTTGGCGGGGACGTTGCGGCGCGGATCGGGAATCACCGGGTTCGGCGGTGCTTGGGTGGCGCCGGTGGTGGTCGGGCCCTTGTCCGCATTGGTCTGCGCGCCGGCATCCTTCGCAGCGTCCCTGGCCTTCGGCGCAGCCTTCGGTGCCGCGTTGGGTGCGGGCTTCTGCGCCGGCGTGTTCTGCGCGGTTGCGGCGCCGGCGATTGCGGCGGCGGCGAGAACAGCCAGCGCGGTGCGCATGCCGCGGTCAATGAGGTAATTTGCCATCAGATATGTCAGGTCTCTGTTCGACGCTCGTCCCGCTTGGTCGGATTTTATCCCGCCTCTTCCGAGGGAGATATGGTTTTTCCGTGATGATCGTCCCCGATCAGAACTGGCCTTCTTCTTCCCCGACCAGGATTTCGCGCTTTCCGGCGTGATTCGCCGGGCCGACAATGCCCTCAAGTTCCATCCGCTCCATCAGCGAGGCGGCGCGGTTATAGCCGATCTGCAGGCGGCGCTGGATGTAGGAGGTCGACGCCTTGCGGTCGCGCTTGACGATCGCAACCGCCTGCGTGAACAGATCGCCGCCGCCGTCGCCACCCATGCCGGTGGCGTCGAACACGGCGCCGTCCTCGTCGGTCGGCTCTTCCGCGGTAACGGCTTCGAGGTATTCGGGTTGGCCTTGCGTCTTGAGGTGACGCACCACCTTCTCGACTTCCTCGTCGGATGCGAACGGGCCATGGACGCGGCTGATGCGGCCGCCGCCTGCCATATAGAGCATGTCGCCCTGGCCGAGCAGCTGCTCGGCGCCCATCTCGCCCAGGATGGTGCGGCTGTCGATCTTCGACGTCACCTGGAAGGCGATGCGGGTCGGGAAGTTCGCCTTGATCGTGCCGGTAATGACGTCGACCGACGGACGCTGCGTGGCGAGGATCACATGCAACCCGGCGGCGCGCGCCATCTGCGCGAGGCGCTGCACCGCGCCTTCGATGTCCTTGCCGGCGACCATCATCAGGTCGGCCATTTCGTCGACGATGATGACGATGTAGGGCAGCGGCTCGAGGTCGAGCTTCTCTTCCTCGTAGATCGCCTTACCGCTCTCCTTGTCGAAGCCGGTGTGCACGGTGCGGGTCAGCTCCTCGCCCTTGCCCTTGGCTTCGACGAGACGCTGGTTGTAGCCGTCGATGTTGCGCACGCCGAGCTTGGCCATGCGCTTGTAACGCTCTTCCATCTCGCGCACGGCCCATTTCAGCGCCACCACCGCCTTCTTCGGATCGGTGACGACGGGCGTCAACAGATGCGGGATGCCGTCATAGACGGAGAGTTCGAGCATCTTCGGGTCGACCATGATCAGGCGGCACTGATCCGGGCGCAGCCGGTAGACCAGGCTGAGGATCATGGTGTTGATCGCGACCGATTTGCCCGAGCCGGTGGTGCCGGCGATCAGCATGTGCGGTGTGCGCGCAAGGTCGATGATGACGGGATCGCCGCCGATCGTCTTGCCGAGGCACAGCGGCAGTTTTGCCACCGAATCGACGCTCTCCTTGGCGACCAGCAGTTCGCGCAGATAGACCTTCTCGCGATGCGCGTTCGGCAGCTCGATGCCGATCGCATTGCGGCCGGCGACGACGGCGACGCGAGCCGACAGCGCGCTCATCGAACGCGCGATGTCGTCGGACAGCCCGATCACGCGCGACGACTTGATGCCAGGCGCGGGCTCGAGCTCGTACAGCGTGACGACCGGGCCAGGATTGGCCTTGACGATCTCGCCGCGCACGCCGAAGTCCTGCAGCACGCCTTCGAGCGCACGCGAATTGGTTTCCAGCTCGGCCTTGCTCAGTGGCTGGCGGTCGCTCGCCTTCGGCGCACTGAGCACGGAGACCGACGGCAGCTCGAACTTGTCGGAATTCTTCTTCTTCGGCTTCGGCTCGGCCTTCTTGCGCGGGGCGCGGGCGGCGGGAGCTTCCTCCTCGTCGTCGAAGGTGTGAGCTTCGTCCTCGTCATGATCGTCGTCTTCAGCGGCGGGCGCGATCGAGGGCGCCGTGCGGCGGCCGCCGATATCGGGCTCCTGGCGCTCGAACGCGGCCGTGCGGCCCTGCGCTCCGCTCGACACCAGCGATTTGTAGGCGGTGGTGAACAACCAGCCGAGCCGTGCCTTGGTGCTCATCACCGCGTGGAACAGCCAGCCCAGCGAGACCGAGCTGCGGTCGCTGTCCTCTTCCTCGACGAACGGCTCGTCGTCATCGGTGATCGGCGTCAGCTCGTCGTCCTGCTCCTTGGCGCCCCAGCCGCAGGCGAACAGGAAAGCTGCTGCCATCGCGACGAACAGGATCAGGCCGAGCACGACGCGATAGATGAAGCCGGGCGGACCGAACACCACAGCCGGCGCGCGCAGCAGCGCGTCGCCGACCACGCCGCCGAGCCCGGTCGGCAGCGGCCATGAAGTATTGTGCGGCCAACAGCTGGCAAAGCCCGCCGCGATCACCGTGCACAGGATCCAGCAGCCGAGCCGCAAGGCCTCGCGGTCGAACGGACGATGCGTCAGCATCCGCCAGCCCCAGACAGCCACCGGCAGCAGCAGCATGATCGCGCCGAGCCCGAGGATCTGCATCAACAGGTCGGCGCCGATCGCACCGGGATAGCCGAGCACGTTGCGGATCGCGCGCGAGGTGGCGTGGCTCAGCGACGGATCCTGCACCGACCAGGTCATCAGCGCGGCAGTGATGGCGCCGGACAGCGCGATCAGGCCGAGCCCGGTCAGTTCGCGCAGCCGCCGTGCCAGTGCCTCGCGCAGCGAGAGCGGCAGATGGCCGACCAGGGGGATGACACGTTCGATCGCAGGCATACTCAATCTTCGCGCTTCGCGATTAACCCAGGGTTTCGACCAGGCGATGCATCGCCTCGGCCGTCGATTCACTGTCGGAGACCAGCGCAAGGCGGATATAGCCCGCGCCCGGATTGGAACCGTCGTTCTGCTCGCGCGCCAGATAGCTGCCGGGAATCACGCGGACGCCGGCGTCGCGATAGAGCCTGACCGCCGCGGCCTCGTCGCCGCCGCGATCCGAGACGTCGAGCCAGACGCAGAAGCCGCCGGCGGGACGCTTGTAGCCGTAGCGGTTGCCGAGGATCTGGTCGGCGAAATCGAACTTGATGCGATACAGCCTGCGATTCTCTTCGACATGCGCCTCGTCGCTATAGGCGGCGACCGCGACATGTTGCAGCGGCACCGGCACCTGCGGTGCGGCGACATTGCGCAGCTCGTGGAACGCGGCCAGGAACTTTCGATCGCCGGCGGCGAAGCCGACGCGCATGCCCGGCAGGTTCGAGCGCTTCGACAGCGACTGGAACGCAACGACATTGGTAAAGTCGGGACCGCCACATTCCAGAATGCTGCCCGGCGCTTCGCGGGTGTAAATCTCCGAATAGCACTCGTCGCTCAGGATGATGAAGCCATGGCGATCGGAGAGCTGCTTCAGCCGCGTGAAATAGGCGCGCGAGGCGACCGAGCCTTGCGGATTGGCGGGCGAGGCGATGAAGAACGCCACCGTGCGCGCCAGCGTCGCCTCGTCGATCGAATCAAGGTCGGGCAGAAAGCCGTTGGCGAGCGTGGTCGGCAGATAGATCTGCTCGCAGCCGGCGGCGCGGGCGCCGGCGCCATAGGCCGGATAGAACGGATTCGGCATCAGAATCGCCGGCCGGCCCTTGCGCGCCGAGACGTAGCGCGACGCAGTGATTGCGGCGAAGAACAACCCCTCGCGGCTGCCGTTCAGCACCATCACCTCGCTCTCCGGATCGACCGGCCGCGGCAGTTGGAACCGGCTTCCCAGCCAGGTCGCGACCGCGCGGCGGAACGGCTCGATGCCTTTGGCGATCGGGTAGCGGCCGAACTCGGCGGTGTGCTTGGCGAGCACCGGCCCGACGAACTCGGGCACGGGGTGCTGTGGCTCGCCTAACGACAGCGTAATCAAGGGCTTGGCGGGCTGATACGGCGCCAGCAGCTCGGTCGTACGCAAGAACGGGGAACGCTCGGCCTGGCCGGCGGAGGCGACATCGCCGGCGCCCTGCGCCAGGCCGGATGAGGCGGTCATTGCCATGGTTGAAATGCCAGCACTTTCACTGCGGTCGGGGGTGAGGGGGAGCCGACCGTAAACCGATCAAATCACCATAGATAGGGCGAGGTTAAGACGCGATTAACCATCGGCGGCGCGGCACGATGTGCCGGCGCGTGATATCAGCACTGGCCCCGCAGAACCGCACCGAAATTGCACCGAGACATGATTCACCGCCGCGCCATCAGGGCCCTGATCATCGCGCCGCAACGCGAAGTCCTGCTGATGCGGATTCGCCCGCCGCACGGCGGCGACAGTTTTTGGATCGCACCGGGCGGCGGCATCGAGGGCGACGAGACGCCGGAAGCGACCTTGAAGCGGGAACTGGCCGAGGAATTGGGGCTGACCGAATTCGCGCCCGGCCCTGCCGTCTGGCGGCGTCACCACACCTTCAATTGGGGCGGCCGGCGGATATCCCAGAAGGAACAATACCGGATCGTTCACGCTGACAGATTCGAACCTGTGATGGCCGACAAGGTCGAGGCGAAAGTGCTCGATTGCTTCCGCTGGTGGCGGGTTGCTGATCTCTCCGAAGCGCGCGAGCGGCTCACACCGCTGTCGCTCGCCGATATCCTTGAAAGATATTTGCGCGACGGCGCACCCGGCGAGCTGCGCGCGGAGGAAGTCCTGATCGATTGACGAGGCTCGCCGGACACTGTGCCGCATTCGAGAAATCTGGCCGCGACCGCGTCGAGCACGCGCGCGATGCGGCTTGAACCTGTGGAGCCTATGCGCGGTCGCTCGTGCCGCGAGTCACGGTCTGTCCTCTCCTTCCCCCTGCAAGGGGGAAGGTCGGGATGGGGGTCAGCCGCAGGCGACCGTGTATGTGGAAAGAGCAAATCCCCACCCGCTTTGCTCTGACGAGCAAAGCGACCTCCCCTTTTCAAGGGGAGGTTTGCGCTGCATAGCCGCGGATGTCTGGCGACTACCGCGCCGGCAGCTTCTCGAACGACGGCTTGCCATCGGGCACATGGTGGAAGGTCTGCTTGTCGCAGGTGTAGATCGTCATCTGCGGGGTGAACACACTGGGGTCGTCGAAGGTGCCGACCTTCAGGATCGTGGCGGGCAGCCCGGGCACCTTGGTCACGAGATGCGTGCCGCATTCGGGGCAGAACTCGCGCGTCACGGCGCGCTCGAGGTCCTTGCGGGTAAACTGCTTGGGCTCGCTGGCGGTGTATTTGAAGCCGGTGGTCGGCATCGCCATGAACATGTTCGGTCCGCCGCCGGTGATGTACTGGCATTCGCGGCACAGGCATTGCGCCGCCATCATCGGTTCGCCCTCGGCCTCATAGCGCACGTTGCCGCAATAACACCTGCCTTGTACCTTCATGACGTCCTCCCGTTTTTGTTGTCGGTTTTGCTGTCCGTGGCCTATCTTTCCACAATAGCAGGCAATTCCGACATTATTTTCTCAAGCGGACGAAAAAAGAAAGGGGCTCCAACTTGCGCTGGAGCCCCTCAACGGTCCGGACATTGCCGGGTATGTGCCCGAACCGTAGTTCTGGGAACGACCGCTTGGGGAGGTCGCGCCCCGGGAGAACTCACATGTTGTAGGCGCGCTCCGTGTGCTCGGTGATGTCGAGGCCTTCACGCTCGGTCTCGACGTTGGCGCGCAGGCCGACGATCACGTCGACGAACTTGTAGAGGATCGCCGAGCCGATGCCCGACCACACCAGCGTGGTGGAGACGCCCCAAACCTGGGAGATCATCTGCGCCGCGAAGTCGTAATCGGCAACCTTCGGCGGGATCGCGGTGTAGTCGATGATCCCTGCACCGCCGAGCGCCGGGTTGACCAGGATGCCGGTGCCGAGCGCGCCGATGATGCCGCCGACGCAGTGGACGCCGAACACATCGAGCGAGTCGTCATAGCCGAGCGCGTTCTTCACGACCGTGCAGAAGAACAGGCAGACCACGCCGACCACGAGGCCGAGCACGATGGCGCCCATCGGACCGGCGTAACCGGCCGCCGGGGTCACCGCGACGAGGCCTGCGACCGCGCCCGAGAGCGCGCCGAGCAGCGAGGGATGGCCCTTGATGATCCATTCCGCGAACATCCAGGCCAGCGCCGCCGCGGCCGTGGCCACGAAGGAGTTGGTCATCGCGAGCGCAGCACCACCATTGGCTTCGAGGTTCGAACCGGCGTTGAAGCCGAACCAGCCGACCCAGAGCAGAGAGGCGCCGATCATGGTCATGGTCAGCGAGTGCGGAGCCATCAGCTCCTTGCCGTAGCCGGTGCGCTTGCCGATCAGCAGCGCGCCGACGAGACCGGCAATGCCGGCGTTGATGTGCACGACGGTGCCGCCCGCGAAGTCGATCGCACCCTTCTTGAAGATCCAGCCGGCATCGGCGTTGATCTCGTCGAGCTTGGCCTGCGCCGCGGTCTTGGCCGCACCGTCAGCCGCAGCGGCGAGCGCCTTGGCGGCATCCTGGATCGCGTCCGGGCCCGGCCAGTACCAGACCATGTGCGCGATCGGGAAGTAGATCACGGTGACCCAGATCGGGATGAACAGCGCGATGGCCGAGAACTTCATGCGCTCGGCAAAGGCGCCGACGATGAGGGCCGGCGTGATCGCCGCGAAGGTCATCTGGAAGCACATATAGACGAGTTCCGAGATGTTGGCGTCGACCGAGAAGGTCGCAGCCTTGGAGTCCGGCGTGACACCCATCAGGAAGGCCTTGGAGAAGCCGCCGATGAAGTCGGAGCCGCCGGTGAAGGCGAGGCTGTAGCCGTAGAGGGCCCAGAGCACGGTGACGATGCAGACGGTGTAGAACACCTGGGCCAGCACCGAGAGCATGTTCTTGGAGCGGACCAGGCCGCCATAGAACAGCGCAAGGCCGGGGATGGTCATCAACAGCACGAGCACCGTCGAGGTCAGCATCCAGGCGTTGTCGCCCTTGTTGACGGTTGGCTCGGCGTAGGCGGCGGTCGCGGCGAAGAGGCCGACTGCGAGGGCCGCCAGTCCCGCGCCATAGGGACGCTTGAACGTCATGTTATTTCACTCCTGAGGTCTTAAGGTTTGAGCGCGAAATCAGAGGGCCGCGGCATCGGCCTCGCCGGTGCGGATGCGCACGGCGTGCTCGAGGCTGATGACGAAGATCTTGCCGTCACCGATCTGTCCGGTCTTGGCGGCGGAGGTGATGGCGTCGATGGTCTTGTCGACCTGATCGGAGGCGACTGCGACCTCGATCTTGATCTTGGGCAGGAAGCTCACGGCATATTCGGCGCCCCGATAGATTTCCGTGTGCCCCTTCTGGCGGCCGTAGCCTTTGACTTCCGTCACCGTGAGACCGTGAACGCCAATGGCGGTCAGGGCGTCACGGACCTCTTCCAGCTTGAATGGCTTAATGATCGCCATAACAATTTTCATGAGTCCTATCCCCGCTTGGGCCCGGCGCGAACGAACGCCGGGAGATTCGACTGAGGTTCACCACGCGGAGGACTTCCACTACGCGGGCACAGCCGGGACCCTTAGAATCAAATGCCGTGCCAAACGGCCGGACTTCGCTAATGGATTATGAATCCGGACCTTTTCCCGCTTTGCGGGAGGAATGTGCCCCTGCGCTATTCCGTCGCGCCTAAAATATAATCAGGTCTGTCTAATTCGAGTGCAGGTCAGGGTCCGGACACAATTCTGCCCAGCAGCGGGGCAGCGATAGGTATTTAAATAAGGTGTTGCCGGGCCATTAGGCGGCGTCCCGCGCTGCAAAGAAGACCTTGTCGATCAGCCCCCATTCGAGCGCCTGCTCTGCCGACATGAAGTGATCGCGGTCCAGCGTTCGTTCCACATCGGCCTCGGAGCGCCCGCAATGCTGCGCATAAAGCCGGATGATTCGCCGCTTGGTCGCCTGCATCTCGGTGGCATGGATCAGGATGTCGGACGCCTGACCCTGGAAGCCGCCGAGCGGCTGATGCACGTGGAGGCTGGCGTTCGGTAGCGCCGCGCGGTGACCAGGTTCGCCGGCCATCAGCAGGAACGATCCCATCGAACGCGCGGTGCCCATGCACAGCGTGTGCACCGGCGCCTTGATGAACTGCATGGTGTCGTACATCGCAAGGCCGCTGGTGACCACGCCGCCATACGAGTTGATGTAGAGGTTGATCGGCTTGTTCGGGTTGTCAGCCTCGAGGAACAGAAGCTGGGCGCAGACCAGTCCGGACATCGCATCATTGACCTCGCCGTTGAGGAAGATGATGCGTTCGCGCAGGAGCCTGGAATAGATGTCGAAGGACCGTTCGCCGCGCGCCGACTGCTCGACGACCATAGGGACGAGTTGCATCATGTCGCGCATCGGCGACCTCCCATGTCAGTAGATGATGAAGCTTGTGATCAGGCCGCGCGCATCAGGCAGCGGCCGTTGCTGTTGGCTGCGCGCGGCCGCCTTTCGCGCTCGTCGCAGGCCTCTTGGATGATGCGAAACCGGGTGCCGCCGGCCTCGTTCGGCTCGATCCGGAAGGTGACGCGGCTTTCGCGAAACGGCGGCCTGGAATCGCGCAGGCGATAGCGCACTTCTTCGCCCGCCACCGACGATTCGGGTTCGGCCGCGGACAGATCGCAATCGGGCAGCCAGCGTTCGCGCAGCGCTGGAATGGTCACCGCGCGCCATACTTTTTCGGGCGGCGCATCGAGTTCGTATTCGAGGACAAGGGCGGCGTCGGCGTGCTCAGGCTCAACTGTGTCGCTCATTGATCCATGTCCTTCAACAGATCGGAGAGCGCTTCGATGCGCTTCGGCCAATAGGCGCGGTAGCGGGCAAGCCAGGTCCCGATGCTGGCGATCCCGTCCGGGTCGACTTCATAATTCACGAAGCGGCCCTGCCGCTGTTCACGCACCAGCCCCGCCGCGCGCAGCACCGCCAGATGCTGCGACATCGCCGGCTGGCTGATCTGAAGTCCGTCGCGCAAGGCGCTGGCATTCAGACTGCCGCCTGCCAGCTTCTCGAAGACCTTGCGGCGGGTCGGATCGGCCAGTGCCTTGAAGATATCGGTGTCGACCATGGCAACACATAAGCGCGTACTTATGTGTCGCGCAAGCCTGAACTGGCTGAAGCGGGCGCCTACTGCAGCGCCTCGCCGTGCTGCGAGATGTCGAGGCCCTCGAGCTCTTGCTGCATCGAGACGCGCAGCGGGACGAAGGCGCTGACCAGTTTCAGCAGCACGAAGGTGACGCCGCCGCACCAGACCAGCGTGGCGACGACGCCGTAGAGCTGGATCAGGAGCTGGTTCGGGTTGCCCTCGAGCAGGCCGGCCGTGCCGCCGATCGCTGACGCTGCGAAAACGCCGGCGAGCAGCGTGCCGGTCAGGCCGCCGATGCCGTGGACGCCGAACACGTCGAGCGAATCGTCATACTGGAAGCGATGCTTCAGCCAGGTGCAGGCCCAGAAGCAGACGAGGCCGGCGATGATGCCGATGATGATGCCGTGCCACGGCGCGACGAAACCGGATGCCGGGGTGATGGTGCCGAGCCCTGCGACCGCACCCGAGATCATGCCGAGCACCGAGGGCTTGCGACGCGTCGCCCATTCGATCGCGCCCCAGGTCAGCGCGCCCGCACATGCCGCAAGATGGGTGGCGGTGATCGCCATCACCGCGCGCGAATTGGCTGATAGTGCCGAGCCGCCATTGAAGCCGAACCAGCCGACCCAGAGCAGGCCGGTGCCCATCACAGCGAGCGACAGATCGAACGGCGACAGATTCTCGCTGCCATAGCCGTGCCGCTTGCCCATCACCTTGGCCGCGACCAGGCCGCTGATTCCGGCGGACAGATGCACGACGAGGCCGCCGGCGAAATCCAACACGCCGATCTGGGCGAGGACGCCGCCGCCCCACACCCAATGCGCCAGCGGCACATAGGCGAAGACGAACCAGCCGATCGAGAACAGCACATAGGCGGAGAACCGCATGCGGTCGGCGACCGAGCCTGCGACCAGCGCCACGGTGATGATCGCAAACGTCATCTGGTACAGCATGAACAGCGCTTCGGGGATGGTCTTCGCCGCCGGATTGACGCTGTCGATGGTGATGCCGGCCATAAACCAGCGGTCGAGCGAACCGAGCCATGGACCGTCGCCGACGAAGCTCAGCGAATAGCCGAAGGTGACCCAGAGGATCGAGACGATCGCAACGGCCGTGAGGCTCTGCGCCATCGTCGCCAGCACGTTCTTCTTGCGCACCATGCCGGAATAGAACAGCGCAAGCCCCGGGATCGTCATCATCAGCACCAGCGCGGTGGCGACGATCATCCAGGCGGTGTCGGCGGGGTTGATGCCGGAGGCGTTGGCGCCGGGATCCTGCGCGAAGGCCGGCGTGGCCCATGCGAACAGGATTGCAGCATTGATCGGCGCAGCGGATATCGCTGCACGAAGAGTTCGTGCCCCCATCATTATTCCCCGGCGTGTCGTGGTTTCTTGACGTGATTTATTGGCGTGTGGATTTGGCGCGCGCCGGCGTCGTTGCCGGCGGCGATCTCGATTTATGCTTCAGAGCGCGTCGTTGTCGGTCTCGCCGGTGCGGATGCGCAGAGCGTGGTCGATCGGCGTCACGAAGATCTTGCCGTCGCCGATCTGGCCGGTGCGGGCGTTCTGGGTGATGACGCTGACCGCCTTTTCGGCGAGCTCGGTATCGACGGCGATCTCGATCCGGAGCTTGGGCAGGAAATTCACGACATATTCGGCGCCGCGATAGATCTCGGTATGGCCCTTCTGGCGGCCATAGCCCTTCACCTCGGTCACCGTCATGCCGTGAACGCCGATCGCGGTCAGCGCCTGGCGTACCTCATCGAGCTTGAACGGTTTGATGATCGCGACGACGAGTTTCATGGCTCAGGCCTTCATTCCCTTGAGGTTTTCCGTGTACGCCCGTCCCCGAGCCGGCGCGTGCCGTACCGGTGGGCCTGCACGTGCCACCGCCCGGAACGGCAAATTGCCATCCCGGGGCCGGCATTTCGCGTCCGCCAAATCTGGCAGCTTTCTGGGCAAATGGCACAAAAAAGTTGCAGCTTGAAGCGGAAAACATGCGCAGCGGGTGAGCGCCGTCACTGTACGGAATGGAAACGCTCGGCCACAATGTGGCTTTCCCGCCCCGGCCAGCGGTCCTTGCTGGCCTGTTCTCGCCACAGCGCGTGCACTCGCGCCCCGAGGAAACAGAAAATGTCGAACCGAAACTGGTTTTATGCATCCGAAGGCCAGCAGAAGGGCCCTTTGCCTGAAGCTCAGCTCCGCGACCTGATCACCCGTGGCATGGTGGGGGCCGATACCCTGGTGTGGACCGAGGGCATGGCCGGCTGGCAGAAGGCCGGAGAGATCCCGGGCCTGGTTCCGAGCGCGGCGGGCGCGCCGCCGGCGTTTCCGCAGGCCGGACCGCCGCCGGTGGTGGCATCCGGAAGCTACAGCGGAGGCGCGCTGTCGGCCGATTTCCCGATCTGGGGCCTGTTCGGACGCAGCCTCCTGATGTTCATCGGCCAGATTTTCGTGATCCCCGCGCCGTGGACCGCGATCGCCCTGTATCGCTGGTCCATTCCGCACATCCGCGTGCCGGGCCGGCCGAATCTCGGCTTCACCGGACAGCCGCTCGACATCTGGTACGTCTTTATCATCCTCGGCCTGCTGACCTACTCCAGCACGGCCAACAGCACGATCGTTTCGCTGCTCTCCCTGGTGGTGCAGGGCTTCCTGAGCTGGATGATCGTCCGCTGGATCACGGGCCGCCTCAGCTCGAACGGCCAGGAGCTGCCGATCTCGTTCAAGGGCAGCCCGGCCGTCTATGTCGGCTGGTATGTGCTGATGGTGATCTCGGCCATCACCATCATCGGCTGGGCCTGGGTGATGACCGCCTGGATGCGCTGGATCTGCCGCAACATCGAAGGCACCCGCCGCGAGGTCACCTTCAATGCGACCGGGCTCGAGGTGCTGTGGCGCACCATCGTGTTCGCGGTCGGCTGCAGCTTCCTGATCCCGATTCCGTGGGTGCTGCGCTGGTACGCGAACTGGATCATCTCGCAATTCGCGCTGACCGAGCGCGGCGCCTACGCCAACGCGTAAGCTCGCGGGGCGCTCCCTCTCTTCGTCCTTGCGGGGAGAGGGGCGCTCGCGGAATGCCGACTTTCTCACCCCCGCCAACGGTCCCGCTGGCCTGTTTCCGCTGGTGCGTCCGCCTCGAGGAAACGAAATGTCGAACCGATCCTGGTTTTATGCATCCGAAGGCCAGCAAAAGGGCCCGTGTTCGGACGCTGAACTCCGCAACCTCTTCGCCAGGCGAAAGGTGAGCGCGGATACGCTGGTCTGGAGCGAAGGGATGTCGAGCTGGACCAAAGCCGGTGACGTCCCCGGTCTCCTGAACAACGCGCCACAGCCAACGAAGCCCTTCGGTCAAGGCGCGGCCCGGCTGGATCCATCATTCGGCAATGGTGACGCCTCGCTGGACCAAACCCTGGGGACGGGAAAAATCCAGGAACTGGACATCACCCTCGGGAGATTGCTGAAGTTCTACTGGCTGTTTCTTTGGCGGTCGTTTCTCGGATCAGTCGTGATCGGCTTTGTGCTCGGATTCTTCATCGGCTTTGGGTTGAGGCTGTTCGGTGCGCCGCCATCCCTGACAAAAACCATGAGCAGCCTGGCCGGCGCCGTCGTTGGCGTGGTCTGGTCGATTGTCTGCCTGCGGATGGCGTTCGAAAAGAACTACAGCGACTTTCGAATCGCATTTGTGCCGCGCGACACCGGGCACGATTGATCGCGCGGACGAGGCGGCGTGGCGCAATCTCTATTTGCGTTCGCGCACCGAGCCCTCTTGCGCGACGGACGCCACCAGCGTGCCGTCGGGCTTGAAGATCAAGCCCCGGGTCAGGCCGCGGCCTGACTGCGCACTCGGCGAATCCTGCGCGTAGAGCAGCCATTCGTCGGCGCGGAACGGGCGGTGAAACCACATCGCGTGGTCAAGGCTCGCCGGCATCATGCGCCTGTCGAACAGCGTGCGGCCGTAGCGCGCCATCACAGCGTCGAGCAGCGAGAAATCCGACGCATAGGCCAGCGCGCACAGGTGCAGCGCCGGATCGTCGGGCAGTTTCGCCGCGGTGCGGATCCAGACATGGATGCGGCCGTCGTCGATCTTCTGGCCGAAATAGCGGCCGAGCTCGACAGGGCGCAGCTCGATCGGCCGGTCGCTCTCGTAGTAGCGGCGGATGAACTCCGGCATCTCCTTGAACATCGGCTGCTTCGAGACTTCCTCCGCGGTCAGCTTCTCCGGCGGCGGCACGTCGGGCATCTTCTCCTGATGGTTGAAGTTGCTCTCTTCGTCGGCATGGAACGACACCATGATGGAGAAGATCGCGTTGCCGTGCTGGATCGCGGTGACGCGGCGGGTGGTGTAGCTCTTGCCGTCGCGCAGCCGCTCGACCTGGTAGATGATCGGGATCTGCGGATCGCCGGGCAGGATGAAATAGCAATGGATCGAATGCGGCAGGCGGCCCTCGACGGTGCGGCAGGCCGCCACCATCGCCTGGCCGATCACCTGGCCGCCGAACACGCGCTGCCAGCTCGTCTTCGGGCTGTTGCCGCGGAACAAATTCACCTCGAGCTGCTCGAGATCGAGGATGGACAATAGGTCGATCAGGCTCTTGGACATGGGGGCTTTCGTTGTCGTCTCGGCGTCATTCCGGGGCGATGCGCCAGCATCGAACCCGGAATCTCGAGATTCCCCGATGCGCAATTGCGCACCTTAGTTCGCGCTCCGCGAGCCCCGGAATGACAGCCGGGCTTGTTTCTGCCCCCTGTTTCGCCCAGCTATTATCAGGTAGCAAGCACAGTCTGAGAGCGCAGGGCGCGTAAAGGAAGGGCATGTCGGCACAGCGTAGTATTGTCATCTGCGGGGGCGCATTTGCCGGGTTGGCGCTGGCCGTGGCGTTGCGCCAGGGGCTTGGGCCGGACATCCCGGTCGTTGTGGCCGATCCGGCGCTCAGCCAGCGCCCGAGCCGCGATCCGCGCGCGACCGCGATCGTGGCGGCCTGCCGGCGGCTGTTCGAGACGCTCGGGGTCTGGGGGCAGGTCGCGCCCACCGCGCAGCCGATCACGGACATGGTCGTGACCGACTCCAAGCTGGAGGATGCGACTCGCCCGGTGTTCTTGACCTTTGCCGGCAATGTCGAGCCCGGCGAGCCGTTCGCCCATATGGTCGAGAACCGCTATCTGATCGATGCGCTGGCGACTCGCGCCGAGGCCGAGGGCGTCGAGCTGCGCGCCACCGCGGTGTCGAGCTTCGAGTCACGGCCCGATGGCGTCACCGTGACACTGGCCGATGGCACCGTGATCGATGCGAGCCTGCTGGTTGCAGCCGACGGCGCGCGGTCGAAGCTGCGCGAGCGCGCCGGGATTGCGACCCATGGCTGGGACTATGATCAATCCGGCATCGTCGTCACCGTCGGGCATGAGCGCGCGCATCACGGCCGCGCCGAGGAGCATTTCCTGCCGGCCGGCCCGTTCGCGATCCTGCCGCTGACCGGCAATCGCTCATCGCTGGTGTGGACCGAGACCCGCAAGGACGCAGCGCGCATCATCGCGTTGAGCGAGGCGGAATTCCACGCCGAGCTCGAGCAGCGCTTCGGCCTGCATCTCGGCGAGATCAAAGCGCTCGACAAGCCGCGCGCGTTTCCGCTCGGCTATTTCGTCGCGCGTTCCTTCATCGGCGAACGGCTGGCGCTGATCGGCGACGCCGCGCATGTGATCCATCCGATCGCGGGGCAGGGGCTCAACATGGGCCTCAAGGATGTCGCGGCGCTGGCCGAGGTCGTGGTCGATGCGGCGCGGCTCGGCATCGATCTCGGACAGGCCGACGTGCTCGAGCGCTATCAGCGCTGGCGGCGCTTCGACACGATGGCGATGGGCGTTGCCACCAATTCGCTGAACTTCCTGTTCTCCAACGAATCGACGCTGCTGCGCACCGTGCGCGACATCGGATTGGGCCTCGTCGACCGCGCGCCGCCGTTGAAGGAGATGTTCATCCGCCAGGCGGCGGGCCTGTCCGGCGAGGTGCCGCGGCTGTTGAAGGGCGAGGCGCTGTAAGGCTTGCGCGGTACCGTAGGATGCAGCGTAACGAAATCCGGGAACAGTGTCTGCGCAGATGGAGCGGCCCCGGATTGTGCTGCGCTCCATCCGGGCTCCGAGACGCCACCATCATTTCTGTGAAATGAATCCCGCCACCGCGTCGATCAGGTCGGGGTCGAGCGGCCGTTCCGGCTGATTGTAGCTCGCGACATCGTCGGTCGAGTCGGTGACGTCGACCAGCACGTGGTTCATATCCGGCAGCCACAATGATTTGGCCGCGACGTCGGCGGTGGTGAGCGCGAGGAAGTCGAGCCGCGCCAGCTGATGATCGCGGCCGCCGGCGATGATCAGTGTCGGCCCGGTGATCTTTCGCATCGGATCGATCGGATCCTCGGTAAAGCCGGATGCGATCGCGGGCTGCATCGCGGGCGAGATTGCAAGCGCCGCCGGCGGCGGGTCGACGATCTGCCCGGCCATGATGTCATCGATGGCCTTTCCGATCGGCGCGAATTTGTCCGGCGGCAGCTGCTTATCGAGCTGCGCCTTCAGCAGGTCGCCCTGCTTGCGCGCCGCCGTTGCCAGCAGCACCAGCCGGTCGACCGGCCCGCGCTGCGCGGCGAGGATCGCGACCAGGCCGCCCTCGCTGTGCCCGACCGCCGCAACGCGAGAGAACCGGCCGCTGCCGCGCAGATAGTCGATCAGCGCCGCCGCGTCGCCGACGAAGTCCTTGAAGCGAAAGTCCTCGGGACGACCGAATTCCTTCTTCCATTCGCCGGCGCCACGCTTGTCGTAGCGCAGCGTCGCGATGCCGCGCGCGACCAGCTGCTCGGAGAGTTTTTTCAGCGTTGCCGGCTTGAGCTGCGGCCCGTTGCCGTCGTGATCGGTAGAGCCGGAGCCGGCGATCAATAGCGCCACCGGCGGCTTTGCGATGTCAGGCGGGACCGTCAGCACCGCGTCAATGGGGCCGATGCGCAGCCTGCTCTCGTCAGCTGCGGCGCTCGCCAGTGAGACGAGCAGCAGCAGCCATGTGACGAGGATGCGCATTTGGTCCTCTTATCGGAGCATGATCTCCGCGCAAACGCTCCGCGTTTGTCGCGAGGAAAACCGCTTCACACTTTTCCGGATCATGCTCTAGATTCTTGGTTTGACGCGTTTTCTTCACGCGAACCGGCGTCCACTTCGCTCGAAAACGCTCTAATCGATCTTGCGCGCCTCTTCCGGCAGCATGATCGGGATGCCGTCGCGGATCGGATAGGCGAGTTTTGCGGACCGCGAGATCAGTTCCTGCCGCGCGGCGTCGAATTCCAGTGGCCCCTTGGTGATCGGGCACACCAGGATTTCGAGCAGCTTCGGATCGGCGGTGCTGTCGAGATGGTCGGTCGTGGAATTCATTGCGGTCTCCGGCTAGCCATCGTGTAGCACAGGCAAATACCGGCTGTCAGCGCTTCGCCATGCGCAACAGCTCGTCGATTGCGGCCTGCTGCCGCGCCTCCGGCAGCGCCTGTTCGGACAGCGCATAGCCGATGAACGCCCAGTAGAAAATCTGCGCGCGGCCGCGCGCCACGTCGTCGGGGAAGCCGGCCTGCCGGAGCAGGGTCTCGATGTAGCCGATCCGGCGCTGGTCGACCTCCAGCACGGCGGCGCGCGCTTCGGCATCGACGGTGGCCCAGCTGCGGACCGCGCGTTCCAGCGCCAGCCGCGCCGAGAAGGCGCGGCGCAGCAACAGCGCCAGCGCCTCGTCGCCTTTCGGGATGGTCTCGAGCTCGGCGATCACCTGCTCGGCGGCGACCTCGCGCCAATAGCTGAGGATCGCGCTGCGGTAGGCGGCGATGTCGGCGAAATGCCAGTAGAAGCTGCCGCGCGACACCCCCATGACCTTGGCCAGCGGCTCGGCCTTCAGCGCCGTGAAGCCGGTCCTTGCCAATGTCTTCAGGCCCTGATCGAGCCAGTCCTTGACTGACAGCTGTTCCGTCATGGTTCCCCGTCCGCGCGCCGACCATACACAACTGTATTGACAGGCGCCAGCGGCCGGTGTCATATCCATACAGTACTGTATGGAGACATCCGATGCGTGATCTCTTGCTTCAGGGTGCCGGCGTCCTCGCCATTGTGGTCAGCCTGATCCATGGCGTGCTCGGCGAGACCAAGGTGTTCGCGCGCGCCACGATCGAGCCGCCGCGGCTGCGCTTCCTGCTCCGCCTGGTCTATCAGGCCGGCACCGTCGCCTGGATCGGCGGCGGCGTGCTGCTGATCGTAGCGCCTACGATGGCGTCGGATGCCGCGCGGCACTGGATCGTGGCGACGCTCGCCGTCGTGTTCGGCTTCGCCGCGCTGGCCAACGCGCTGGCGACGCGCGGCCGGCATTTCGGCTGGATGGCGATGAGCGCGGTCGTGGCGCTCGCGGCCGCCGGCTATTAGCGAGGGGCGATCATGACCAATGATCGCGTCAGCGTGAGCATCGCCGATGGCGTCGCCGACGTCAGGCTGAACCGCCCGGACAAGCTCAATGCGCTCGATCCCGCGATGTTTACCGCGATCGCCGACGCCGGTGCGCAGCTGGCGGACAATCGCCAGGTCCGCGCCGTGGTGTTGTCCGGCGAAGGCCAGGCCTTCTGCGCCGGCCTCGACATGGAGCGCCTGGTCGCGACGACCGAGGGCGAATCCATCCTGCCCTTCGCCGATCTCGGCCGGCGGACGCACGGCATCGCCAATTTCGCGCAGCATCTGGTGTGGCTCTGGCGCGAGCTGCCGGTGCCGGTGATTGCCGCCGTCCACGGCATCGCCTTCGGCGGCGGTTTCCAGCTCATGCTCGGCGCCGATGTCAGATACCTCGCGCCCGGCACGCGCCTTGCCGTCATCGAAGCCAAATGGGGGCTGGTGCCCGACATGGCCGGCACGCAGCTGATGCGCCATCTCGCGCGCGAGGACGTGGTCCGTGAACTGACCTACACCGCGCGCGTGTTCTCCGCCGAGGAAGCGCTTGGCTACGGCTTCGCCACGCGAATTGCGGAGCGGCCGCGCGAGGCCGCGCTGGAGACGGCGCGTGCGATCGCGGACCGCAGCCCGGACGCGATCCGCGCCGCCAAGCGGCTGCTCAACCTGGCCGCTGATAGCGATGCGGCGACCGGGCTCGCAGCCGAGACCGCCGAGCAAGCGCTTCTGCTCGGCGCGCCCAATCACATCGAGGCCGTCAGGGCGAATCTCGGGCGACGGCCGCCGCAATGGAGCTTTGCGTGACCACTGGTCCAGGATTCGATCTCGAACGTCTCATTGCGACCAATGCGTCGGCGGCCTTCAACCGACTGGCCGGTTTCGAGGTGGTCTCCGCCGGTGCCGGCGCGGTGGAACTGCGCATGCCCTGGCGCGACGATCTCACCCAATATGCGGGACATTTACACGCCGGCATGATCGCGGCCCTGCTCGACACCGCCTGCGGCTTTGCCGCGGCGTCGATCGCGGGTTCCGTCACCGCATCGCATTTCTCGATGAATTGTCTCAAGCCTGCCGTGGGCCGCTGCTTCATCGCCAAGGGCACCACGCTGCGCGCGGGACGCAGGCAGGTCTTTGCGCGCGCGGAACTGCTTGCGGAGAACGAGCTGGGCGAGATGTCGCTGGTCGCAACCGGTGTGAAACCGTGTTGGTTCCGCTGGACGGTTGAGGTGTCCGGTTGCCGTATGGGTGCGAAATTGATGGAGCTATCAATTTCGGTGGGGAATCGGCTTACGCGCGGATAACCATGCTACCGAAAGTTGAGAAAAATTATCGAGATAGACATTCAATCGGCCTAGGTGGTGTGGACACTAGCGCATCCATAGAACGATGGCTGCGAGAGTGACGACGGCCCGGTAGTTCCGGGCCGTTTTTTCGAAGCGGGTTGCGACGCGGCGGAACTGCTTGAGCTTTGAGAAGCAGCATTCGACGAGATGACGCTGGGCATAGAAATGCTTGTCGAGTGGATATTTGAGCGCGCGTGACGGGTTGTTGGGGATCACGGCGAGCGCGCCTTTGGCGGCGATGGCTTGGCGCAAGTGATCGGCGTCATAGGCCGTATCGGCCATGACGACCTCGGCGGATAAGCCTTCGATCAATGCGGCGGCTTGCGGTGCATCGCCCTTCTGACCTGCGGTGAGCGTGAACCGCACCGGACATCCCAAGCCTCGAACGGCCATATGTATCTTGGTGCTCAGGCCGCCGCGCGAGCGGCCGATCGCTTGATCTTCCGCTTGATCTTCAGACCCCCCTTTTTGGCGCCGGCGGCGTGCTGATGCGCCCGAACGATGGTGGAATCGACGATCAGATATTCGAAGTCCGGATCATCGGACATCGCCTCGAAGATCCGCCACCAAACACCCTTGATGCTCCATCGACTGAAGCGCCGGAACACGCTGTTCCAGTCCCCAAACACCTCCGGAAGATCGCGCCAGGGAGACCCCGTACGCACGATCCACAGCACACCTTCCACGAACATCCGGTTGTCGCGCCCGGTGGAGCCCTTCTGATCGGGGCGCCCTATGATCAGCGGCGCTATCCGCTCCCACGCCGCGTCGCTCAATACCAAACGGTCCATCACACCCAAGGCGGCCTCCCCAAAAGCAGCCTTGAATCTGATTTGCTCCTAAAAGGGAATCCTTAGAGTCCACACCACCTAGAGCATTTTCCGATCACGTTGCGTCGTAACCAGCCGCGACGAGATAATTTTGGCATTCCTCGGGTGAGAAGCGCTTGAGAGCGTTGGCGATTGCTTGCCAGAGATCGGGCATGGTGCGCGCTGCGGCGGCCCGCAACAGGGCTTTCAGTTTAGAGAAGGCCATTTCGATCGGGTTGAAGTCTGGACTGTAGGGCGGAAGATAGAGCAGGCTTGCTCCGACCGCCCGGATGGCCTCTCGAACGCCATGGACCTTGTGAGCGGGCAAGTTGTCCATGATAACGGTATCGCCCGGCCGCAGCGATGGGGCGAGCAATTGCTCGACGTAGGCCAGGAAAGCGTCGCCATCCATTGGACCGTCCAGAACAATCGGCGCGATCAGACCGTCGGAGCGCAATCCAGCGGTGAATGTCGTCGTCTTCCAATGTCCGTGTGGGATAGCTGCACGACATCGCTCGCCGCGTGGCGAGCGGCCGTAAAGCCGCGCCATTTTGGTGTTGGCGCTGGTTTCGTCGATGAAGACGAGACGCTCAGGGTCAAGATCGATTTGCCCTTCGAACCACTCCTCACGCGCGGCATTTATATCGCCGCGCCGTTGCTCGGCGGCGTGCGCTGTCTTTTTTTAAGTGTGATCTTTCTGCGCTGGAAAAAACGCCAGAGCGACGCGATGCCAGTCGATATTCCACGACGTTTCAACAGTTCTCGCAACTCGGCGAGCGTGATATCCGGCTTCGCTGTCACTGCCTCCAGAATCAATTGCGAATGCGCTTCGATGCGCTGCGATTTGCGGTCACCGCCCTGGCGTTTAGGAACGATGTCGCCAACTTCCTTGAGGCGACCGCGCCAGCGGATCGCACTGGCCGCGCTGACACCAAAGCGCTCAGCAGCCTGTCGACAGGACATGCCACCGTCAATCGCGGCTATCACCCTTTGACGAAGATCAACCGAAAGCGCCCTGGCCATACATGCTGGCCTCCCTCGCCAGCATGCAGCTTGAATCTGACTCGCGCCGTTTTGGGAATCCCCACCCGATTCATTCCGGTCGGAAAATGCTCTAGCGTGTCTGCGCGGACAACCATGGACCGATGCATGTTTCGTGTTCTTACGTGCCTTTCAGGTGAGCATGACTGGCGGCTCGTCCTGCTCGCCGGACTGGTCTGTTTCGTTGCCAGCATCGTTGCGGTCAACATCTTCCATCGTGCAATCGCCACGCAGGCGAGGACGCGCCTGATCTGGATCGCGATCGCAGGTGCTGCGATCGGCTATGGCATCTGGGCAACGCATTTCATCGCGATGCTCGCCTACGAGCCGGGCGTGCCGACCGGCTATGGTATCGTCCAGACCGCGCTGTCGCTCGCTGCGGCGATGATGCTGACATCATGCGGCCTTGGCCTTGCCGCCAGCGACCCCAGCCGGTGGCGTGCGCCGGTCGGCGGCGCGGTGATCGGCGCCGGCATCGCCAGCATGCACTATCTCGGAATGTGGGCGCTCGAAGTGCCGGGCCATGTGGTCTGGTCGCTCGACCTCGTAGCGGCCTCCGTCGTGCTCGGCATGCTGTTCGGCTATGCCGCGCTGGCGATCGCGGTCCGCCATCAGGACCGCTGGATGTCGCTCGCCGCGGCGCTGTTGCTGACGCTTGCGATCGTGTTGCATCATTTCACGGCGATGGGCGCGGTCGAGATCGTTCCGGATCCGCTGCAGGCCCCTGCGGCGCTGTCGCTCTCTCCGGCCTTCCTCGCCATCGTGATCGCGGGCGTGGCGCTTTCGGTGCTCGGGATGAGCCTGGTCGGCGTACTCGCGGATCGCCGCCTGGCGCTGCGCACCCGCCGCTTCGAGGAGATCATCAGCCAGCTTTCGCTGGCGCGGCAGCAGGTCGAGGCGTCGCAGAAGGAGCTGGAGGAACACAGGTTCCGGCTGGATACGGCGATCAACCACATGGGCGAGGGTCTCTGCATGTTCGATGCGGAGAAGCGCCTCGTCGTGTGCAATGACCGCTACGCCAAGATGTACCGGCTGCCGCCTGAACTGCTGCTGCCCGGTACGGCCCACCGCGAGATCATCACGCATCGGATCGCCAACGGCATCCTCAAGGGCGAGACCAGCGACAGCGCCGCGACACAGGTGCTCGCGACATTGAATGCGCTGCCGGCGGGTGAGATCAGCAGCCGGGTCGACGAGCTTGCCGACGGCCGGCTGATCTGCGTGACGCGGCAGCCGATGCCCGGCGGCGGCTGGGTGGCGACGCATCGCGACGTCACCGAGCAGCGGCGCTCCGAGGCCAAGATCACCCATATGGCGCAGCATGACGCGCTGACCGACCTGCCGAATCGCGTGCTGCTCAAGGAATGGATGGAACAGGCGCTCTCCGGCGCCCGGTGCGGCGGACCGAGCATCGCGGTGCTGATGCTCGATCTCGACCGCTTCAAGGACGTCAACGACACGCTCGGGCATCCGGCGGGCGACGCGCTGCTCAAATCGGTGGCCGCGCGGCTGCACAGGTGCGTCAGCGAAACCACACTGATCGCGCGGCTCGGCGGCGACGAGTTCGCAGTGATCGACTACGTCACCGATCCGGTCGCGGAAGCGGGCTTGCTTGCCGAGAAGATCAGAAAGGCGCTCAGCGAGCCGATCGATCTCGGCGATCATCGCGTGACTACCACGACCAGCATCGGCATTGCGATCGCACCGCGCGACGGCACCGATTCCGACGAGGTCCTGCGCAGCGCCGATCTTGCGCTCTACTCGGCCAAGAGCGGCGGGCGCAGCTCGTTCCGTTTCTTCGAGCCGGAGCTCGACCGGCTGTTGCAGGCCCGGCGCAGCCTCGAGCGCGACATGCGCAGCGCGCTCGTCAACGGCGAGTTCGAGTTGCACTATCAGCCGTTCATCAATTGTCGCGAGCGGGGAGACCTGCGGCTTCGAGGCGCTGTTGCGGTGGCACCACCCGCAGCGCGGCATGATATCCCCGGCCCAGTTCATCCCGCTGGCGGAAGAGACCGGCCTGATCGTGCCGCTCGGCGAATGGGTGCTGCGCACCGCCTGCGCCGAGGCCGCCAAATGGCCCGACGATCTCAAGATCGCGATCAATCTGTCACCGGTGCAGTTCAGGAGCCCGGACCTGGTCCCGGTGATCGTGCACGCGCTGGCGAGCGCGGGAGTTTCGCCTGATCGGCTCGAGCTCGAAGTCACCGAAACGGCGATTATCCAGGACAGCGAGGCGGTGTTCGCGGCACTCAGCCAGTTGCACGATCTCGGGGCGCGGATTGCGCTCGATGATTTCGGCACCGGTTACTCGTCGCTGAGCTTCCTGCAGAAGTTTCCGTTCGACAAGGTCAAGATCGACCGCAGCTTCGTGTCCGAACTCGCCGGCGCAACCGACGAGTCGCGCAGGATCGCGCGCGCGATCGTTCGATTTGCCGTCAGCCTCGGCAAGACCACGACGGCCGAAGGCGTCGAGACCAGGGAGCAGCTTGACATCCTCCGCGCGGACGCCTGCGTGGAAGTCCAGGGCTTCCACTTCAGCCCGCCGGTGCAAAGCGAGAAGGTCGCGCAAATGATCGGTGGGCGGACCATGGCATCCGCACAACGCCCGGCAGTTCGATTGGCAATGGCGGGCGCCGCCTCCTGACCGCCGGACCGCGGCAGCGAACCGGGTCCGTGAGGCGTAAGGCCGCAGCAGGCGATCAAAACCGGATTGCGCGTGGAGACCAAAGCGGTTTTCGCAACCGTTAGAATAGCTCTAAAGCCAGGCCGCAAACGCGCTTGCTTGACTTGGCAATCACCTCAGTTTTGTTCACGCATGTGCTCCGCGCGACGGCGGAGCGGGCATGATCGAAAACGGAGGGGAGATGCGCGTGAAAGTGATTTTGAGTGCGGTACTTGCAGCTTGTGTTCTGGGGCTGATGGGATCGGCGGCACTCGCCGACGGCTACAAGAATTGCACCAAGCTCGACAAGGCGTCGTGGAAACCAGCAAGCGATGCCGAAGCCAAGGCCAAGGCCGCCGGCTACGAGGTGCGCCGCTCGAAGGTCGAGGGCTCCTGCTACGAGGTGTACGGCGTCAAGGAAGGCAAGCTCTACGAGCTGTTCTACAGCCCGGAGGATCTCAGCCTGAAGCACACCATCGCGAAGTGAAGCAGGCGCGATGATCGAGGCGGCGTCCGGTGCGCGCGGCGCGACCAGCGTGCAGGTCTGGGACCTGCCGCTGCGGCTCTGGCACTGGGCGCTCGCCATCCTCGTCCTCGTCGCATGGGTGACGCCCAGCGTCTATGACCGGCTGCACCGGCTGGCAGGTTATGCCGTGATCGCACTGCTGGCGTTCCGGCTGATCTGGGGCTTTGCCGGCACCCGCTACGCGCGCTTCGGCAGGCTTGGCGTCCGGCTGCGCGCCGCGCCGCGCTACATCTGGAATCTCCGCCGCGGCATCACAGGGCGCTATATCGGGCTCAATCCCGCGGGCACCGTGATGCTGGTGACGCTGCTGCTGCTGCTCCTGCTCGCGGTCTCGGCGATCACGGGCGCGATGGAGGTCACCGTCACCTTCTTCGGCGTCTGGTGGGTCGAGGACACCCACGCCTACGCCTCCGATGCTGTTCTCGTCCTGGTTGGGCTGCACGTGCTCGGCGTCATCGTGGTGGGGCTGCTGCAGCGCCAGAACCTGGTGCGCGCAATGTTCACCGGACGCAAGCAGCTTCGCAATCGCTGACGTGGAAGACTGCCGGGACTAAGGCTCGTTGTTTGAGCATGATCTCCGCGCAAGCGCGGCGCGCTTGCCGCGAGGGAAATCCGCTTCGCACTTTTCCGGATCGTGCTCTATTGCACCGGCGGATCGCCGCTGGTGCGCTTCTTGGCGAGATCCATCTCGGTGACGGCGATCAGGATTTCGGCGCGGGTCTTCAGGTCGGGCGCCTCCAGCATGGCCTGCTTCTCGGCCGGGCCATAGGGCGACATCATCGCCAGCGCATTGACCAGCGCCTCGTTGGGCGCGGACTCGATGCCCTCCCAGTCGACCTTCAGATTGTTGGCTTCCAGGAAATCGGCGAGCACCTCGAGCAGCGCCTTGCGGTCGACGGCCTCCTCGCCCTTGCGCGCGGTGAAGTCGCCGGCGAAGGAGAAGAAGTCGACCTTGCACTGTCGATACGGCGTCTGCACGGACAACTCCTCGACCACCTTGAAGCGCGCGACGCCGGTCAGTTCGAGGATATAGCGGCCGTCGCCGGATTCGGCGAGCTGGGTGATGCGGCCGACGCAGCCGATCCGGAACAGCACCGGCTTCGCCTCTTTGTGCGAATGCGTCACGTCGGGCTGAATCATGCCGATCAGGCGGTGGCCGTCGCGCAGCGCATCGTCGATCATCGCGAGATAGCGCGGCTCGAAGATGTTGAGCGGCATCTGGCCGCGCGGCAAAAGCAGCGCGCCAGGCAGCGGGAACACCGGGATCACCTCCGGGAGCTCGCCGGGCCCGCGATATTCGGCATTGATCGGCATCTGCGGTCCCGCTGCTGTGACGGGCGTGCGTTACGAAAACAGGATCGTCGACAACCGCTTGCGCCCCTCGACGGTTGCCTCATCGGTGCCGCCCCACGCCTCGAAGAACTGCACCAGCTGCTTGCGCGCGCCGTCGTCGTTCCACTTGCGGTCACGCTTCACGATCACGAGCAGCTGCTCGGTCGCCTCAGAGCGCTTGCCCGCCGCATTGAGCGCGGTCGCGAGATCGAATCGAGCTTGATGATCGAGCGGGTTTGCGGCGACTTTCTGTTCCAGCTCCGCGATCGGTCCGACCGACTGCGCCTGCTCGGCGAGATCGATCGCCGCCTGCACCGCCTTCACCGCGGCATCGTTGCGCTTGGATTCCGGCACCATCGCGAGCGTCTGCTTGGCCTGCTCGACCGCGCCGGTCGTCATGTAGCATTTGGCGAGGCCGGCCAGCGCCGCGATGTTGGTGGCGTCATGCGCCAGCACCTCGGCATAGATCTGCGCCGCCGCTTCGGCGTCGCCCTCGGCGAGCACGGCGTCGGCCTCGGCCAGAATCTCCGCGAGATTCGGCTCGCCGGCGGCGGGCACGCCCTTGGTGATCTTTTCGATGAAGGCGTTGATCTGGCTCTCCGGCACCGCGCCCATGAAGCCATCGGCGGGCTGACCGTTGACGAAAGCGATCACGGCCGGGATCGACTGGATGCCCATCTGGCCGGGGATCTGCGGATGCTCATCGATGTTCATCTTGACCAGCTTGACCCGGCCCTTGGCGTTGCGGACCGCCTTTTCCAGCATCGGCGTGAGCTGACGGCAGGGACCGCACCAGGGCGCCCAGAAGTCGATCATAACCGGCTGGCGGCGCGACTCCTCGATGACGTCCTTGACGAAGGTCTGGGTCGTCGTCTCCTTGATCAAATCGGGCGCTGCCTGGGGCGTGGGGCCGCCCTGCTCCATTATCGTCACGTTGTCCTCACCTGGTCTTCTGAGGTCGGAAATCCGGGGGCGTTCTAGCACGCTCCGCACGGCACGTTCAGCCGTTCTGTCAGGCTAGAGCATGATCCCGGAAAAGTGGGAACCGGTTTTCCGAAGATCATGCCCATAAATGGCGGTCGGCCGGCAAAATTCAATTGCTAGGCGTCCGTCCTGTTCCATCGGAGATCGGGTGGGTTCGCGCTCCGGCCCGGCCGATCATGGCAACCCTTCACGGCAACAGGGGCGCCCATGGCAAGGGCCTATTACAGCGCCGTGTTCGAGCAGCCGGCCGGCGGGGTCTGGAAAATCATCCGCGCCCGGTCTGGGTCCGCGGCGAGGGGGTGAGCGAGATCGAGCAGGGCAAGTCCGGCGATACGGTCGACGGCGATCGCGCCTTTATCGAATGGTCGGCGGTGTTCGATTGCGACGCCGACTGCCGTGCCGAGCTGGCCCGGACGCTGGCCGGCTGGTTCGAGACCTGGCTCGAATCGCTCCGCGACAGCATGGCGGTCTGAGACCCGTTCCCGCCAATACGCGAAGAATTTATCGTGCCGGCCGGGTTTTCGGCCGATTCGAGCTCAATTTCTAAGGAAACCGGGCGATTTCGTGAGGTCCGGACCGCGCTCTTGTGTTGCATTCACAGACAGCATTTGGCATAGGTCTGCCGTTGCCGGCGAGTGATCGCCGCCAGTTCGGATGCGGGTGTAGCTCAGTGGTAGAGCACGACCTTGCCAAGGTCGGGGTCGAGGGTTCGAGCCCCTTCGCCCGCTCCAAACTTTCTCGCTGACCGAGCTGACAGCCTGATGAAGCCCGCCCGTCAAAGCGGGCTTTTTGCTTGTCAGGCAGTGCCGGCGCGCGAGATTTTGCGCCGACGATCGCGCCGCTCTCTCGGGCCCTTCATTAACCGTCAAACGATGCATTCGCAAAACTGATAGAAATCTGTGGTTGTGTCGGCGTTGAAATGGCTGCCGCTCGCCTTCCGATGCGGCAAGCAAGTGCATGATGTCGATCAGCCGGACGCCAGATCCCGTCTTCAACCGCCGCCTGGCGCGCGCAAGCGTGGCAGCGCTGGTCGCGCTTGTCGGCAATTGGGCATCGTCGCCGGTTTCAGCACAGCAATTGCCGAGCGACTCGGCGTATACCGCGGCGCCCAGCTTTGCTGCCGCGCCGGAATTTGAGCCCGCCGAAGAACGCCGGCGGCCGCGAGTGTACATCACGACGCGATCAGGTGGCGGCCGGCAGAACTTCTGCGTCAGGACCTGCGACGGCCGCTTCTTCCCGCTGCCGCGCGTGAGCGAGACGGCCAATGTCGGGGCATGCGAGGCGGCCTGTCCCGCCGCCGAGGTGAAGCTGTATTCCGGCTCCGACATCGACGGCGCCATGACCGAGCAGGGCGAGACCTACAAGACGCTCGCAAACGCATTTCGATTTCAGCGCGAGATCGTGCCGCAATGCTCATGCCGCACCGGCGCAACGCTCGGCCTCTCGCCGATTGCGATCGAGAACGATTTGACGCTTCGCACCGGCGACATCATCGCCGCCGATGACGGCTTCAAGATCGCGGCGATCTCCAGCGGGCAGAAGCGCAGCGTGCTGTTCAGGCCGTTGTCGAAAGCGAAAGCGCAGGCGCTCGGCCTGGCGCGGATCTCGTCGCGATAGAACGGTCGCGAGCGTTGGCGTCGTTTGAATATTGCGTGCAGTGCAGAACGGCTGCAGGACAGTCGGCTTTCGTTCGCACGTTCCCGGCTAAGGAACTGTTGCAATCAACAGCTTTGACATCTTTAGAAACGACGGCGGCTGTTGACTTGCCCAAAATCTCTCGCTTAGATTGCTTCCAAATTATTTTATTATTTTTCTAATCATTGCATAAGGGGTGGGACATTTCGAATTTCCTTGCCGCTCCAATCCGCCTGAACGGCCCCGATTGGATTTCCGTCACCTGATCAGCTCGACGCACTGACTGAGCCCGGCAGCTTTTCTGCCGCTGTATGGCTTTTGCATTTTTTGGCTCTCGAGCGGTTCGTTTCGGCTGATCTCGCCGGTTCGCACTCCGATTCTCTTGCGCCGGTTGGAACAGCTAACTAAGTACACCAAGAATGTCTGGGACGGATTCCCACACGATGTTACAGGGATTGCTGGCGATCAGTTCTACCTAGCTTGGAAGCGAAACCAGAACGCAGCGTTCGGTCCGCGTGATATTCCCGATAATGCGTGCATATTCGCTATCGGAGACGAACCAATCATCTTCTCGGCGCTAAACACGCCGTGTCCTGAGGTGCCGACGCCCACTCATTGCTTTGCGGAGGGCACGCCGGTCGTCATGGCAGATGGCTCCAGAAAGGCAATCGAAAAGGTTCGGCCCAACGACATGGTGTTAAGTCTTGTTGGCCCTGATGACGAGGAAGGCGCAGTACGAGTTGAGAGCGTGTCAGAAGAAAATTCGATTGATGCCGTGACGCTCTATGTTTCGACAGGAGAGGTTCTTGTTTCGTCGCCTAGTCAACCGATCGTTACGATTGCCGGGCCAGTGCTAGTACCCAGAATCAGAGCTGAGTGATACGGCGGCCTTTGAAACGGCGTTGACGGACCTTTTTCTTGGTCCAGACGAAGGGCTCGGCTCTGTCGTTGTATGCGTTGACGTAGGCATCGATGTGCTCCTGAAGCTGCGTGAGGCTTGTGAAGGAGGTGCCGCTGAGCGACTGCCCCTGCAAGATCGAAAACCATACCTCGACCTGATTGAGCCAAGACGCACTTGTCGGCGTGAAATGAAATTGCACGTTGGGGTGGGCCTTGAGCCAATGCTCGTTCTTCTTGTGGGTGTTGAGGTTGTCGAGGATGACGTGAAGCTTCCGGTTCGGAAAAGCCGCGGTGACGCTGTTCATGAAGTCGAGAAACTCGACGCGGCGTCGGCGTTTTGAATGCGCCGCGATGATCTTTCCGGTGGCGACTTCGAGCGCCGCAAACAATGTTGTGGTGCCATGCCGCTTGTAATCGTGGCTCTGGCCGGTCAAGGCGCGGCCATTGGGCAACTTCAGATAACCCTGCGCTCGCTCCAAAGCCTGGATCGAGGGCTTCTCGTCCACGCACAGCACAATGGCCTTCGCGGGCGGGGCGACATAGAGGCCGACAACATCGGCGGCTTTGGCCGTAAAGTTCGGGTCGCTGCTCTCACACCAGGACTTACGAGCCGCGAGGTCAATCTTGTGGCTGCGCAGGAACCGCCAGACATATTGGACGTCAACATCGCCCAGCGCCCCGGCCAGCAGGGGCCCGGTCCAGCGTGCGAACCCGTCCGGCGGCGGCTTGTCCAGCAGCTTCAGAATCCGCTTGTCGGTGGCCTTCGTATAGATTGGCTGCTTGCCCGGTCGCGGCTTGTCTTGCAGCCCTTCAAGGCCTTGGTCGGCATAGCGATGCCGCCAAAGGCTGACAATCCGCGGCTGGACCCCAACTTCCTTGGCGATCGACCGAGTGCTGCGTCCATCCGCCGCCAACAGAACTATCCGCGCCCGCTTCAAATCGCGCTGCAACGTCACCGGGGAGCGGCAACACGCCTCAAGCACCTTGCGATCTTTCCTCGAAAGGTGGACTTCTCTTGCTTCGGGTATCATCCCGACCTTGAATCACGACTCGCGCTTTAAGAAAAGTAGGTACTAGTTTGGGGACCATAACTTGCCCCTAAGCCAATTCATCAACGATATCTGTAGGATAATCCAGACAGTTGGAGAGCGGGATTCGAACTCCGAGTACGGTTGGCGAAGCCACCGGCGACACGCCGTTCAGAGAATGGTCTCCGGGGTTCGCCTTTTCGCGTAAGGTTTTTGGCTCTGAGGTTACCTTGACGGCATTCTATGGGCCGAAATCCGCGGCAGTGTCGCGGAATTCGCGCCGCAATCTCTTCTCGGTCTTGCTAGCGAGACTACGTGGCGGTGGAGGTAGTCATCTGCGAACCGGTCTCAGCCAAAAATTCCCTGATATCAGGGAATTTACTGGGAAGATTCCCCTCCGGCCGGTCTATTTGCTGATCCTGATAAGCGATTGCCGCACAGATTCAGGCAGATGGGCAGAAGGCTCCGAAGATCCGGAGCAGGGAAATTTGCGCGCACGAGCAGGGAAATTGTCTCGCAGATATAGGCAATGTTCGTCTCCGACTTGAAAGTGCGGACCTATCAGTCTACATTCTGGTGCCTGAGATGGGTGATTGAGTGAGCGGCATGGGTCGCTAAATTCTCCCCATTGCGACAGAGAGCCGGCATGGGCCGGAGCTGATCTTAAGGTACCTCGACGCTGCATGGGCAGATTGCGCGGTTTCGGTTGATTCCCGGGGCCGCTTTTTTGTGCGCGCCGAGGCGACGGAGCCGATCGTCCTAGCCTCACCGGCAGCTTCAACCGCAAGCGAACCCTATGGAGATTGATGAAGCGCGGGAGAGCGATCATGGCAGATTCAGGCGATTACGAGGTCGGCTACGGGCGGCCTCCAAAATCAAGCCGGTTTAGAAAGGGTAAGTCGGGCAATCCGGGAGGCCGCCGAAAGAGAAGGGGTCCAATCAAAATCGATCCACTCGAGATTTTGGACGAGGTGTTTTCGGTCCAGAGAGGCGGTCAGACCAAGCAAATGTCAGCGAAGGAGATTGAGTTAAGGCGCATCCTAAAGAGGGCAGTTCAGGACAAGCATTTTCTATCAGTCGCTCATCTTCTCGCGTTGTTCGATAAGCATGCATGCACTGAACGGCCTCAGACAAGCGGAGTAGTCACCCTTCCGACCAACAGCATGCCCCATCGAATGGCTTCTTTAATTCTTGAGAAATTTCGGATCCCGCCGAACGATTGGAGAAAACGGCATATCTCCTGGGGGCGAAAGCAGTACGAGATGACAATGACAGACCACGAACGCGAATATGAAGCAGGAGGAATTCTCCCATGAGCGAGCGTAACGAGGTTGGAAGAGGTCGACCGCCTATAGGAAGGCAGTTTGGACACGGGCAGCGCCGCGCCCAGGGGCGTCCAAAGGGGGCAAGAGGTGAGAAGGCGATAGCGCACGATATTGCCAGGGAGATTCATCGCTTCCAGCGAAACGCACGCGAGGAGCAAATAACGACTTACGAGCTGCTCTTGATGACGATGCGCGATCTTGCGATGGAGGGTAATCTCAGAGCCGTAAAATGGTTGGACGATTGTCGCGCTCGCCTGAATCCTAACGGCGAAGAGGGAAGCTTGCTGCTGGTCCCGGAAGTCATGGAGCCTGAGGCCTGGATAAGACGCACTATGTTCGAAAACAGGTTCAAAACTAACCCAGAACTCTGGGACGATCCGCTATTAAGATCGGTTACTCCTCGCGAACAATAGGCGGAGAGCGGCGATGAAATCTGATCCCGATCTTTACGGGCTGTTCGGCGCTGAGACCGAGTTTAGTACCTGGGAACAGCGTACTAAGCAGGGAATACTACCCACTCGCGAGCAACTGAAAGCCATTCTGCTCGCAAACGCGGGCCAACAATTTCCGGATTGGCTGCTCGGAGTAGTCATCATAGGGATTGAGGGCCGGCTCAAGGGCACTCGCGGGCGACGGAAGGAGAACGCGCTCTTGAAAAGCCGATGGACGCTCGCCGTGGCAAAATATGAATATTTGCTGCCATGGCTCCAACGGCGGGAAGAACGCTGCGGACTCCAGGGTTGGAGCGTGTTGCGCGGGAAGCATTGGTGGACGGGCCCCCCGCATGAACGAGCGGCCCGCATCGTTATTGCTCAGCTCAATCTGAGCATAGACTGGCGCGCGTTTCTCAATCGAATCTCTTCAGATAAATCTGCCGATTTGTTGTGAATGTTGGGTGCTAATCGCTCCGCTAGACCTCCTTGATCCAGGCACAGGAGGTTTTCATGCTGGAGCATGTTCAAAAACAACGACTTTCCATCGATTATTTTCCGACACATCAATTAAATCCCCGCTCAAACAATCCTCGGACCCACTCAAAGAAACAGATCGCGCAGATCGCTAACGCGATACGCCGCTTCGGCTGTCAATCGGCCTGCAAATTTGACCCCTCGTATTGCCTCAGGAAGTAATGTTACCCGGGATGAAGGTCTACGAACTGCCCCAGACCGGTCTCGAGCCGCGGCCAGCTCGGTGGAGAGGCTGTGGGCGGGGCGGAGTGCTCATCACACGCAGCGCCGTCCACAGCCTCGGGCCGTATTTCATCCACGGGCATGGATACGATGGCTGTCTCCGCCACCTTCCGCCGGAGGGACCGAAGCAGGCGCTGAACGATCGAATGCTGCTTGTCGCTGAACATCGAAGGATCGATCGTGGCGAGCCTGCCCACGATGGCCAGTGCAGTGAGCTGTGGCTCGACGGCGAGCCAGTTCTCGATGATCGCGAGATGGGGATCGAGCTTCGAGGGCATGCGAATACGCTTTTTGTATCGCCGTTTCGGCCGGCGGTGCGTGGCCCGCACTTCGGCGGTGTTTGCCGCCGTGCCGAGCGATCGGGCAAACGAGAGCGGATCAGCCGGCGATACGGTGGGAACCTTCGCAAGACCGCGCTTGCCGATCCGTTCGCCGAGCTCTTCCTGAGAAATGGACCCGCGGAGCGGGACCGCTTGAGCCGGTTTGTTAGTTGGAAACTGACCGCTCCTGATTACTTCCTATCACGCTGCCAGAGACTCTGTCTGCTGCTGTTGCTGGGGCATGTGGTCAACGCGTCAGCGTTGTCCACCATGTCCACAGCCTTCGCGGCCTGCATCCGTTCGCGCCAGACCGCCATCGGCGTGCGATAGCCGAGCGCCTGATGAAGGCGACGATCGTTATAGAAGGCGATCCAGCTCGCGACCCCTGCCTTGGCCTCGCGGCCGTCGGCATAGCCCTTGAGATAGATGTCCTCATGCTTGAGCGACCGCCACAGCCGCTCGATGAAGACGTTGTCCATCCAACGACCGCGGCCATCCATGGAGATCTTGATCCCTGCGCCCGCCAACGCGCCGGTGAAGGCCGCGCTGGTGAACTGGCTGCCTTGGTCGGTATTGAAAATCTCCGGCCTGCCGTACTTCGCCAGCGCCTCTTCCAGAGCCGCCACGCAGAACGAGACGTCCATCGTGTTCGACAACCGCCACGCCAGAACCGCACGGCTCGCCCAGTCGATGATGGCGACGAGATAAAGAAAGCCACGGCCGATGGGCAGATACGTGATGTCGGCGGCCCACACCTGGTTCGGCCGGTCGATCGTCATGTTGCGCAACAGATAAGGATAGATCTTGTGGCCCGGCGCCGGCTTCGTCGTGTTCGGCTTCGGTCCCAGCGCCGCGATGCCCATCTTGCGCATCAACCGCTGCACGCGCTTGCGATTGACCTGAAGCCCCTCAGCCTTCAGCATTGCGGTCATTCGCCGCGAGCCCAGGAACGGCCAGGCGATGAACAGCTCGTCGATCCGCCGCATCAGGGCAAGGCCGTTGTCGTTGGCCGGCCGGGGCGGCCGGTAGACCCCGAAGCGCGCGATGCCAAGCAACAGGCATTGCCGACGGATCGACAGCGCCTTGTCGGCGCGATCGAGCATTCCTCGACGGTCCGGCGTGCTCATCTTCCGGACCTCCGCGCTAAAAAATCGCGCTCGACCGTCAGTTGTCCAATCTTGGCGTGCAGCTTCTCGATCTCGCGTTCGCGCGTTTCCTCGCTCTCGCGCCCGACACCCGCATCAAAGGCCCGCGCCGCCTGGTCCAGCAGTTGCTTCTTCCAGGCATAGATCTGGTTCGGGTGAACCTCATAGCGCTGGGCCAGATCGGCCACCGTCGCCTGCTCCCGCACCGCTTCCAGCGCAATCTTTGCCTTCAGTGCCGCGTCGATCTTGCGTCTCGTCTTCGTCGTCATCATGCCCTCCGTCTATCAAACGGAGCGGCCCTTTTCCAACTTAACCTCTGGTCCCAAAATCGGGGTCCATTTCACGGCACCTCGCGTCGAATCGCCGAGTAGAATCCGACTCGCCGCCGGCGCCCCCCAGCAGCCGCAATTTTAACGTCGATCAACATCCGATCGATCGTCGCCGCGCTCAGAGTTGTCAGCAGCGCACGCTCTGCGCTCGTTGGCTTCAGCCGGCCATGCCGCTCGAGTGCGGGCAACAGCACTGGGATCATCGATACGAGGCGCTTACCGCAGACGCGATCGGAGGCTTCCCACAGCGCGATCAGCGCGTCGCGCACGCTGGCGTATTTGCGTCGCCGACTTGTCGCTGGTTCGGTTGGGCTCGTTGCCCCTTCGTCCAGTGGTGGTCTGGGCCTGTCCCTTCCGGCAACCGACAGTGCTCGCACCGCGTGCTTGCGGTGCCAACCCGTCGTTGCTGTCAACTCGTCAAGGATCCGTCCCTTCTCAACTCGTCCAGCCGCACGGTAGCGCCTCGCCACCACGGCCAACACCTCGCGCCTTGCGCCCATGCTGATCCCGCTCGCCATTGGCGCCACCGACCTGATTCGGTAACGCCGCCCCAGTCATCAGCGGAATTGTTCGGTAACATTTTCGATGAGGCAATGCGCCCCTCATCGGCGTCCAATTTTGACCCCTTCGTGCGGCGGGCTTTGCTGGTAGCGCTCGTCTCGTCGGAGCTGGCCGGGATAGCGGAGGCGAGACGAGCGCGGGTGGCGTGATCGTCGTCTCGGCTCTTGAACCGCCAGCTATCGTTGCCGGTCTCGACAATGTCGCAGTGATGGGTCAATCGGTCGAGCAGCGCTGTGGTCATTTTGGCGTCGCCGAACACGCTCGGCCATTCGCCGAAGGCGAGATTGGTCGTCACGATGACGGAGGCGCGCTCATAGAGCCGGCTGACGAGGTGGAAGAGGAGCTGGCCACCGGACTGGGCGAAGGGCAAATAGCCGAGTTCATCCAGCACGATGAAGTCCATCCGGGTCAGATGCTCGGCGAGCCGTCCTTGCCGTCCGTTGCGGGTCTCGGTCTCGAGGCGATTGACGAGGTCGACTACGTTGAAGAAGCGGCCGCGGGCACCGGATCGGATGCAGCTTCTGGCGATGGCAATGGCCAGGTGGGTCTTGCCTGTGCCGGTGCCGCCAACCAGCACGACATTGCGTTGCTGGGCGATGAAGCCGCCGCTGGCGAGATCATTGACGAGAGTCTGATTGATCGGCGTGCCGTCGAACTGGAAGTCGGCGATGTCCTTGGCAAGCGGCAGCTTGGCAATGGTCAGCTGGTATTTGATCGAGCGGGCCTGCTTCTCGTTGATCTCGGCGTTAAGCAGGTCGCCGACAATGCGCTGAGGTTCGTGCTGGCGCTTGACGGCAGTTGCCATGATCTCGTCGAAGGCAGCCTTCATGCCGTAGAGCTTGAGCTCGCCCATGAGGTCGAAGATTTGGGTTCGTTCCATCAGATGGTCCTCCGGAGGTTGTCGTAGCGGGCACAATCGGCGATCGGTGCATGACGGAGCGTCAGTGCGGCCGGCGTCATGATGTTGGCCGGTGGGGCGGGTTCACGTTGACGGGCCAGGATGTTGAGCACGACATCGGCGGAATGGACGCCATGACCGAGCGCTTCGGCACAGGCCGCTTCCACCGCGGACAGACCGTCAGTCAGCACCGCGGTGAGGATGTCGACCATCTGCCGATTGCCATCGTCGGTGCTGGCAAGCTTGCGCCGGATCCGCTCGATCGCGGCCGGCAGCACCCAGTCTTTGAAGGGAGCGCCGTTGCGCAAGGCACCGGGTTTGCGAGCCAGCACCGGCACATAGTGCCAGGGATCATAGGTCGTCTCGCCGCGGCCAAAGGATCGCGGGTGCTCGGCAACGATGCGTCCATCCTGACGGATCACGATGCGGTCGGCATAAGCCTGGACTTCGACCGGCCGTCCGACTGCGCTGGCTGCGACCGAGTACTTGTTGTTGTCGAAGCGCACCAGGCAGGTCTTCGAGACCGATGCCGTCACCGCATGGAAGCCGTCGAAGCGGCCGGCATAGGGAACGAGCTTGGGACGCTCGGCTTCGAACACTTCCCAGATCGTCTGATCGACCAGCTCCGGGTGGCGATGAGCCTTGGCGTAGGCGATGCATTTGTCGAGCAGCCAGGCGTTTAACTCGTCGAGGTTTTTGAACCGCAGCCGCGGCGTGAAGAAGCGCTCCCGGACCAGCCCGACCTGGTTCTCGACCTGCCCCTTCTCCCAGCCCGACGCCGGCGTGCAGGCGACCGGATCGACCAGATAGTGGCTGCACATCTGCAGGAAGCGGCGATTGTAGAGACGCCCTTTACCGACGAAGATCGTCTCTACGGCGGTCTTCATGTTGTCGTAGATGCCGCGGGTGCAGGTGCCTTTGAACAGAGCGAACGCCCGGTCGTGGGCGTCGAACACCATCTCCTGCGTCTCCCGCGGATAGGCCCGCACGAACAGCATGCGGCTGTGACAGAGCCGGACATGGGCGGCCTTCACCATCACCGTGGTCCCGCTCAGCAAGACCACCTCGTGGCTCCAGTCGAACTGGTAGGCTTCGCCTGGGGCAAAGCTCAGCGGGACATAAGCCGCCGCGGTCGATTGCCCGCGTTCTTTGCTCCACCGCCTGGCGTAACGCCGCACGGCATCGTAACCGCCGTCGTAGCCGCGGCCGCGCAGCTCTTCGAAGATCCGGATCAACGTCAGCTGTTCACGAGCCGATTTGGCCGCGTTCGCCGCCAGCAATCCGTCAAGCTCTACTGCCCATCGTCCCAGCTTTGGCCGCGGCTGCACCTGCCGCTCGTACTCGAAGGAGGTCTCTCCCGACCTCAGCACCTTCCGGACCGTGTTCCGCGACACCTTCAGGTCACGGGCGATCTCCTTGATCGTCTTGCCCTTGATGAAGTGCTCGCGCCGGATCCGGGCAATTGTCTCCACGATCAGCATCCCCCACCACCTGCTTCGTTCCAAAGCAGGCAGCGCAACAGATCAATCTGTAGGGGGTCAATTTTGGACGCCGATCCCCCGGCTTAGGGGGTCAATATTGCAGGCCGAATGACACTCAGCACGAGCTGATTTTCGTCTTCAAATCGGGGACATCATCTCATATTAACAACGTGGAGCTCGGCAAACATGGCCGCTACCGCACGAACGTCTGGAGCTACGCGGGCGTCAACAGCTTTGGCGGCGACCGTTCTGACCTCGAGCTGCACCCGACTATTAAGCCGGTTTCGCTCGTTGCCGATGCGATTAGGGACTGTTCACATCGAAAAGGCATTATTTTAGATGCTTTTGTGGGCTCCGGGACAACTCTACTTGCTGCCGAGCAGACCGGCCGGCAGGGCTATGGTATCGAGATCGACCCGCTCTATTGCGACGTTACCTTGCAACGTTTGCAGCTTACCCACGGTCTTCAGGCAACCCTAGAAGGGACCGGCGAGAACTTTGCCGAGGTCTCTGAAGCGCGAGGGAGGCAATCGCGCCAAGAGTGACTTGGTGTAACTCGCGACCGTAAGAAGTCTTCAGATTGTCCGATCTGATAGCCAGCCGAGCAGACCAAGATCGATGACCGCCTTCGCGACACGCTCGGCCGACCAGATGTGCACGTTACGCGCACTCGTCGTGATCGGCGAGGTCGCGGTGTGATAGACATAAAAGAGGCGGTCAAATCGCCCTTCCCGGATGAAGCGATCGAGATAGTCATCGAATTCGGCCTGGCGCGAACGGGATTTTACCTGGACCCAAGCCGTTTCTTCGGTCACGGGCTGCGTCAAAAGCAGATCAACATCGGCCTGCTCGCCTCCGAGCAGACTGGTGCGCTGCCACCCACCACGCGCAAAGATCAGGTCAACCAGCGTTTCGAAATCTCGCCAGTCGAGACGTTCAATCAATCTCAGCGCCACCTTGCGGCTCTCCGAGAGTATGCGCTCGGCCTCCTGTCGAAGCGGGTCGGCCTCGGCGCGGATCCGGCGCAGCAGGTAGTCGGCGCGCCGGATCGAGCAGATCGTCATCTGATAGTTGCCGGTGCTGGTCAGCGCCGAGCTCAGCGTTCGGACGCTAAGCGGCAGGCCATGAAGATCCGTATTTCGCCACCCTGCACGTGTGCGACGATAGCGGGCAGGGTCCGATTCTTCAGCGCTATCGACCGGCAGCACACCGTCCTCGGCAAACGCCCACCAAACGTGCCCGTCCGCAAAGGTTACCCACATCGTGTCAGCAGGAAGGTCATAAAAGTCCTTTAGTTCCCGCAAGCCTTGACTGATCCCTGCTGCGCTTCGTCCCATCGCCTGCAGTTGGCTTCGCACTATTTCCCAGTCACCTCGCGCACAGGCTTCATGGTCAATCTGTCGGTAGCCGAAGGGTATCGTCCCCTCTTTGATGGCTTGGGCTGCCCATTTGCCTTTTTCGCCGAGCTTGATGTACCGGACGTCACCAACATCGAGCCCCGTGTCAGTCTCTGTCGCAGGCGCACGCGATAGCGGCGCTTCCTGTTGCACCGCGACACACGCCGGACCGCAGTCGCTCTGTTCATTCATTGCTCGTCTCTCTAAAGCCATGAATGCAATTGGCTTGCGGGCGCGCTGAAGTCGAGAGCGCAGCGAAAGGCTCGCACATCACAGTTAAGAATTATCCGGTTTTGGGATTATCCTAACATCGGATCATCTTCCCGCGGTCATGGCTAGGCGCGGGCGCATTCTCGAAAAATCGGTTCATTCTGAGCCGCAAATCGCGTTTCGCGAACTTATGACCAACGCGCGCAAGAACGCTGGCCTGACCCAATCCCAACTTGCCAAACGACTTTCCAAGCCTCAGTCGTTTGTTGCCAAGTTCGAGGGCGGAGAACGGCGAATCGACGTCATCGAATTCATCACGATTTGCCGCATGATGTCGGTCGATCCGCTCGCAATCCTTAGGAAGCTTGCGAAATCAATGTGACTTGCGCGGCTGGCTCTGTAGGAGACTTCGGGTTGGTTCGCCCAGGTTCGTAATCTCCGTTCAATCGCTATCGACTATAGACGGGAGGAACAGTGCGGTTGACGGTCATTTTCTGTCCGTTCGAGCCGAACTCAACAGGTTCGCGTCGTCGGTCTTGCGGGTCTCGTGAGCCGCTTGCCGTCGACGTGCTTCGACCCAGCCGACTGGGGGAAGTAACCCGCTGGATCGTTCAGCGGCGAAACCAACGGCGCAATTCAACCGACCTTCGAGCATTTCCGAGTTTTGCACGCTCGAAGCATGCCGACGCCCCTAAGAATGTCTGCTTTGTTGGGGTATACCGGAAGAGATCGGCCGACGGTCAAAACACCACCCAAACCGGTCATTCAAAAGCGGCACGCCCTAGACAGGGCGTCTCATCAGGGGAATTATGCGGCGGCAGACGAATGCTAGGGTTGCGAGATTTGCCGAGGAATTGCCCCACAGGGCTACCGCTTAAGGCCAAATGAGATCTCCACTGCCGATCCTAGCGAGCGCTGCCCGCGCCTTTGGCATTTTGATAGGCTGACCCGATTGAAGGTAAAACGGGGGGCACCGGATGCGGACCCCGATGTCGTCAGTTCCAGAGTGGCTGGCCACGCTCGGCCTTTCCGAGTACATGGACCGGTTTGCCGAAAATGACGTCGACATCTCCGTCCTGCACCTTTTGACCGATCAGGATCTGAAGGAGCTTGGAGTTTCGCTTGGCCATCGCCGGAAAATGCTGGCGGCGATTGCCGAGCTCGCGGGTGCGGCCCGCGCTGCCTCTCGGTCCGCGGGGCTGCCGGAAACTAAGCGGCGGGACGAAGCTGAGCGGCGCCAGCTCTCCGTGATGTTCTGTGACCTCGTGGGATCGACCAGCCTGTCCACGCGGCTCGATCCCGAAGACCTGCGTGCGGTGATCGGCGCGTATCATCGCTGCTGCACGGAGCTGATCGAGCAGAAAGGAGGTTTTGTCGCCAAGTACATGGGGGACGGCGTGCTCGCCTATTTCGGTTATCCCCTAGCTTATGAACATGACGCCGAACGCGCTGTACAAGCTGCACTTGCACTGGTCAAAGCCGTGCCCAACCTCGACACGGCAGCCGGCGTGCCGCTGCAGGTCAGGATCGGGATTGCGACCGGGTTGGTCGTGGTAGGCGACCTCGTCGGTAAGGGTGCCGCGCAGGAGCAGGCGGTCGTGGGAGAAACTCCGAATCTGGCGGCTCGGTTCCAGACCCTGGCTGAGCCCGGCACGGTGGTTATCTCGTCAACAACACGCCGGCTGACGGGGGGCCTCTTCGAGTATCGCGATCTCGGCACCGTCGCGCTCAAGGGTTTCGGCGAAAAGGTGCCGGCCTGGCAGGTGCTTGGTGCGGGGGCCGCAGAGAGTCGCTTCGAGGCGCTGCGCGCAACTGGCACTCCTCTCGTCGGCCGCGCGGAGGAGATCGAACTCCTCATGTGCCGCTGGGAACAGGCAAAAGGGGGCGGCGGATGCGTGGTGCTGTTGTCCGGCGAACCGGGCCTAGGCAAATCGCGTATCGCTCAGACGATGGTTGAACGGCTGGCTAGCGAGCCGCACACGCGGCTACGGTACTTTTGCTCTCCTCATCACCAGGACAGCCCGCTTTATCCCAGCATCGCGCAACTGAAGCGCGCTGCTGGTTTTCGGCGGGACGACAACGACGAAGAGCGTCTTGCCAAGCTCGAGGCGGTGCTGGTCCGGGCAACCGATGACCTCGGCGAGGCCTTGTCACTGCTGGCGGACCTGCTGGCCATACCGACCGGCGGCCGCTATCGGCCACTCAACCTGACGCCCCAAAAGCGCAAGGAGGAAACGATCCGCGCGCAGTTGGCGCAAGTCGAGGGACTGTCGGCGCGACAGCCGGTGCTCATGCTCTTCGAGGATGTCCATTGGAGCGATCCTACCACGCGAGAGGCGCTCGAAATGCTCATCGATCGGATACGCGGCTTGCGTGTTCTGTTGATCATCACGCTCCGGCCCGAGTTCACGCCGCCATGGATAAGCCTCTCCCACGTTACTTTGATCAGCTTGAGCCGAATGCCGCCCGACCAATGCGCCGAGATAATAGCGCATCTGACGGGAGGCACGACACTGCCGAAGGAAATCGCAGACCAGATTGTGGATCGTACGGATGGCGTTCCGCTGTTCGTCGAGGAGTTGACCAAGAACATCATGGAGAGCGGACTGGTGATGCAAGCTGGAGGCGCCTACCAGGCGGCCGGCCATGCGAGGCCGCTCGCCATTCCGACGACATTGCAAGGTTCGCTGCTCGCTCGGCTCGATCGGTTGGCGCCGACGAGGGAATTGGCGCAGATCGGTGCGGCGCTCGGCCGGCAGTTTTCGCACGAACTGATCAGTGCGGTGGCACAGATGCCGCAGCATCAATTGGATGATGCCCTGGTCCAGCTTGAGAACGCCGAGCTTATCTACCGCCGCGGCGTCCCGCCGGATTCGGAATACATCTTCAAGCATGCGCTGCTACAGGACGCTGCGTACGGCATGATGCTGAGATCCCGACGCCAGCAGTTGCATGGCCGCATCGCCGCGGTTCTCGAGGGTGAATTTCCGGAGGCGGCAAGGACGCAGCCCGAGATCCTCGCCCATCACTGTGCAGAAGCGGGTTTGGTGGAGAAGGCGATCGATTACTACCTTGCGGCATCCAAGCGCGCGACGGCGGCCTCAAATAACACGGAGGCGAGCCGACAGGTCGCAAGGGCGCGTACGCTACTCGACACGCTGCCAGCTTCAGCCCGACGAGCAACCGAGCTGCGCTGGAAAATCGAGGTCGGAGGCTGGTGGTGGTCGGTTTGACGAGGTGATCGTGCGGGATTTGCGTTGAACAGAGGGAGGAAGAGATGATCCGTGACTTCCAGGGTAAAGCAGCGTTCGTAACCGGCTCCGCCAGCGGCATCGGCCTCGCCATTGCCCGCGTTTTAGCGGCGGCCAACATGAGGGTGATGCTAGCCGACATCGAAGAGAACGCACTGTATGCGGCGCTGGAGGACCTGAAAGCTTCCGGCGCCGATGTGCGCGCCGTCGTCGATGGCGAGGTCGTAGTACCAGGCTGTCGTAGATCCACTCGGCCGAGCCGACATCGAGGCTGGTGACGATTCAGCTGAGGGCTTTTGCCCTGATCCGTTGAGCTTGACGGCCACACGCACGAAAGAAGGCCGCCCCTCGAGGCGGCCTTCTTGATTCCGGATGCGATCGCGATCGCCGCTCACGAGCGTTAGGTTCGTTCGAATATTACGCTGCAGTGCGGAATGCCTTGTTCTCAGGCAGCCGGCGCAGGAAAATTTCGTCTCAATTTGTTTTGACCGCAGTGCACCCTGATCCATGCGCTTTTCAGCGTCGATGGATGTGCTACCATTTTGCGGTCTGACCTACCTCACAGACCGCCACCATCATCTCTCAGGGCGTTCAAAATCAATAACAGGCAAGCTGCAACGGCTTGCATAGGGGAGTGACGCGATGAAATCGGCTTTCAATCGATCAATTCTTGCGTTCGCGGCGATTGCGCTGCTGGCGGGGACAACCTTCGCTGGTGCACAGCAACAAACCGACAAGAACCGTGCGCTGAAGAAGTACGAATCTGGCACCAAGGAATTCTGGACCCATCCGCCGGATGACTGGTTCCTCGGCGACGAGACCGAAGCGCAGAAGGGCCTGGCCCCGCCGTCCGGTCCGCCGACCGGCGCCTCCGATGCCGAACTCGCGGCGATGATGAAGAAGATCAAGCTGCCGCCGGGCTTCAAGATCGAGGTCTATGCCTCGAACGTGCTGGCCGCGCGCCAGATGGCCTGGGGCGACAAGGGCACGCTGTTCGTCGGCTCGTTCGGCCTCGGCAACGTCTATGCGATCAAGGACAACAACGGCAAGAAGGAGGTCAAGACCATCCTCAAGGGCCTCAATATGCCGACCGGCCTCGCCTTCCAGGATGGCTCGCTCTACGTCATCGCGGTCGACAAGCTGATCAAGTATGAGAACGCCGAGGCAAATCTCGACAAGCTTGGCAGCGGCAAGGTGGTGTATGACGACATGCCGTCCTACGCGGCGCATGGCTGGAAATACATCGCCGTCGACAAGGAAGGCTGGTTCTTCCTGCCGTTCGGCCCGCCCTTCAACATCGGCGTCCCGCCGACCTCGGTGTCACAGATCCGCCGCGTCGATCCGAAGACCGGCAACGCGGAAATCTATGCGCTCGGCGTGCGTAACTCGGTCGGCGGCGACGTCGATCCACGCACCGGCAAGTACTGGTTCACCGAAAATGCCCGCGACTGGATCAGCGACGATCTGCCGAGCGACAAGCTCAACATGATCTCGAAGATCGGCGAGCATTTCGGCTATCCCTATTGCCACCAGGGCAACCTGCCCGACACCAAGTTCGCGATGGGCCACAAGTGCTCGGAGTTCACCCCGCCGGTCTACAATCTCGGCGCGCATGTGGCTCCGCTCGGCATGAAGTTCTATACCGGCAGCCAATTCCCGGCCGAGTACAAGAACAGCATCCTGATCGCCGAGCACGGCTCCTGGAACCGGCATAAGTACCAGGGCGGCCGCATCGTGCGGATCACCGCGAGCCCCGACGGCAAGAACGCCAAGCAGGAGATCTTCGCCGACGGCTGGATCCAGGGTGACCAGGGCTATCTCGGCCGTCCCGCCGATATTCTGCTCGACAAGGATGGCTCCATCCTCGTCGCCGACGACTGGGCCGGTGCGATCTATCGCATCAGCTACAGCAAGAAGTAACGGTTGAAGGTCAGGAGGCTGCGGTGGCCATGCGGCGGCCGCAGCCTCTGTTGCGATCGGATAACGGAACCACCTTGTCATGCCCGGACTTGATCCGGGCATCCATCCAAACCAAGAAACCCCCTTCAAGCCAGATGGGTTGCCGGGATCTAGCCCCGGCAATGACACGCGGAGAAAACTGGCAATGCGTAGTGCGTCACTCGGAGTTTTATTGGCGGCAATTCTGCTGGCGTCGTCCGCCCAGGCCGCCGACGTTGCCGCCGGCAAGGAGAAGGCCGAGATTTGCGCCGGCTGTCACGGCGACAACGGCATCTCGCAGACCGAGAACATTCCCTCGCTGGCCGGCCAGCTCGACCAATTCATTCAATGGCAGCTGGTGTTCTTCCGCGCCGGCGCGCGCAAGAACGAGCAGATGCAGCCGATCGTCGAGCAGCTCAGCAACGAGGACATCCGCAATCTCGGCGCCTATTTCGCCTCGCTGACGCCGTTCAAGGGCAGCAAGGACGACAATCCGGAATTGTCCGAAAAGGGCAAGCAGGCCGCTGCCGGCCGCCGCTGCGCCTCATGCCACACCGACACCTATGTCGGCACCAAGGCGGTCGCCCGTATCGCCGGCCAGCGCGAGGAATATCTCGTCAAGGCGCTGCACGATTACAAGTCGGGCGTCCGCTCCGGCGGTGCGCAGGCCGCGATGGCCGACGTGGCCTATCCGCTGAGCGACGAGGAGATCACCGCGCTTGCACATTATCTGGCGCATTTGTAGCCGTGAAAACGGTGTCGTCCCTGCGAAAGCAGGGACCCATACGCCGCGGCCTCACGATTTGAGGCGGTCGGGGTCGATATCCCTTCAACACAATTGAGGTCGGTGGTTATGGGTCCCTGCCCCCGTGCGCAATTGCGCACTAGGGCCTGTTTGGATTCCGGATTCTCATCCTGGCTTGGTTGTGATTCAAGCTTGGGATGGACCGATTCGTTTTGACTGATGCCCAATGGGCGAAGATGGAGCCGCTTTGTCTTGGCAAGCCGGGTGATCCCGGCCGGAGCGGCAATAACAACCGGCTGTTTGTCGAAGCCGTGCTGTGGATTGCGCGCACGGGCAGTCCGTGGCGCGATCTGCCGCGCGCCTTCGGCAACTGGATAACCGTGTACACGCGCTTCCGCGACTGGGCCAAGGCGGGCGTCTGGAAGCGCATGTTTGATGCGGTCTCGGACGAGCCGGACATGGAGTACGTCATGGTTGATGCCACCATCGTCAAAGTCCACCGCCACGGACAGGGCGCAAAAGGGGGACGCAAAACCAGGCGATCGGCCGCTCGAAAGGCGGAATGACCACCAAAATCCTGGCACTGACCGACGCGCTCGGCAATCTCCTGCGTTTCGTGCTGCTGCCAGGACAGCGCTTCGACACGGTCGGCGTCCCGCCGTTGATCGAAGGGCTGACCTTCGATGCGATGATCGCCGACAAGGCGTTCGACAGCAACGCCATCATTGCCGACCTCGACGCACGCGGCGCCAAGGTCGTCATCTCCCAGCACCCGCGGCGCGCAAAACCTCTCGCCATCGACGCGGAAATCTACAAATGGCGACATCTGATCGAAAGTTTCTTCTGCAAGCTCAAGGAATTCAAGCGGATCGCCATGCGAGCCGACAAAACAGATATCAGCTTCGAAGCCATGATCAATCTCACCGCCGCTGTGATAAATTCAAGATGAATCCAAACAGGCCCTAGGCAGGGACGACACCAGTTGTGTTACGCCTGCCGCTGCTTCTCATACGCCTTGAGATGCGTGTAAGCGGTGCGCAGCTTCGGCACCGGGATCTTGGCGGCGTCGGCGCGGACGATAAGGTCGCCGATCACGTGATCGGCCTCGACCGGCAGTCCCGCCTTGATGTCGCGGAACATCGATGCGGTCATCGGCGATCCCTCGGCGGTCAGAAGCCCGCGGGTGCGCTGGAAGAACGGGCCGCCAGGCCCATGGCCGGCGTCGGCCGCGATCGCGCTGCATTCGTCGAGGATGCCGAGCAGGAAATCTTGGCCGCCGGGCGCCGCCAGGATATTGCCGACCGAGGTCCGCATCAGGCTGGTGGAGGCGGCGAGCGACGCCAGGAACACCCATTTCTCCCACATGTCCTGCATCACGTGCTCGCTGGCGTTGGCGCCATTGATCGCCGAGAAGGTCTCCGCGATTGCGCGCACCCGCTCCGACGTGCCGCCCGCGCGTTCGCCGAACCCCAGTGACTGCATCGGCTGCAGCTGCACCACCTCGCGCTTCTCGTTCAGCGTCGCCGCGATCGCGCAGAGCCCGCCGAGCACATGGGACGAGCCGAATTTCTTGTCGAGCGCATCGAGATGCAGCATGCCGTTGAGCAACGGGATGATCGCGGTCTTGTCGCCGACGGCGGGCGCAAACGACTTGATCGCATCTTCGAGATCGAACGCCTTGCAGCTCAGCAGCACGACGTCGAATTTGTCCGAGAGCTTGTCGGCCTGCACGGTCGGCGGATTGTTCAGCGTGACATCGCCGTTCGGGCTCTTGATCACGAGTCCGGCCGAGGCGAGCTCGGAGGCGCGGCGGGGCCGGACGAGAAAAGTGACGTCGCGGCCGGCCTGAAGCATCCGGCCGCCGAAATAACCGCCGATCGCACCGGCGCCGACCACGAGAACACGCATGGGAATTTGTCCTTCTTTGTTGTTGCCCGGGGGAGGGGCGAATAGCTGACGGGGAGTGGCGAATAGATAAGGGCATCAGCCGGCTATTCGCTACCCGCTATTCTTCGCCCGCTCATCTCACTTTCCCGACACCAATTCCTCGACTTCGCGCAGCTGCTCCTTGCCGAAGAAGATTTCGTTGCCGACGAAGAAGGTCGGCGAACCGAACGCGCCGCGCTCGACGGCGGCCTGAGTGTTGGCGATCAGCTTGGCCTTGACGTCCGCGTCCTGCGCGCGGGCAAGCAGCTTGGCGCCATCGAGGCCTGAGGACGTGAGGGCATTGGTGGCGATCTCAAGGTCGTCCATCTTCTTCGGCTCGACCCACATATGATGGAAGGCGGCCTCGATGTACTTCTCGAACACGCCTTCGAGCTGGGCGGCGACCGCCGCGCGCATCAAATTCAGCGTGTTGACCGGGAAAAACGGGTTCCAGGTGTAGGGCTTGACCTTGAAGCGCTTGAGGAAGCGTTCGGTTTCGATCTGCTGGAACTCCGGCTTGTTCTTGACGCCCGCCAGCGTCTCGGCCGGCGACTTGTTGTTGGTGGCCTTGAAGATGCCGCCAAGCAGGATCGGGACATATTCGAATTTGACGCCGGTGCGCTGCTCGATCGCCGGGATCGCCTCATGGCTGAGGAAAGCGTTGGGGCTGCCGAAATCGAACAGGAATTGTGGATTTGGGCTCACGGCGGTCTCTCCCACGGCGTGTCTAGTTTCGGCTTGTTTAGCATGAGCCCGCTGTCGCAGGCTCCGCCGGTAGAATATGATACCCATCATGTGAGCCGCAGCGCGCGATGTCAAATCAGCCGCGTGATGGTTTGCTTGCGCCATACCAGGGCGTAATAGGCCATCTGCAGCACGAACATGGTTGCGAAGGTGACGGGATAGGCGATCCAGATGCCGCTGATGCCGAGGGCGCGGCTCAGCAGGATCGCAACCGGCACCTCGACCAGCGTTATGGCCAGGATCGAGATGAACAGCGGCATCCACACCGTGCCGCCGGCGCGCATCGCGCCCGAAAACACCGTCGCCATCCCGAACAGCACCATGCTCCACAGTACGATGTACAAAAGCTGCTGCGCGAGCGCGAGCACCGCGCCGTCGACGATGAAGAAGCCCATCAGGGGCCGCGCGAAGAGATAGCCGAGCACGACCAGTCCGCCCGTCAGTGCGAGGTTCATCTCGATCCCGGTCCTGACGATGGCGCCGACCCGGCCGGAATCGCCGCGGCCGATCGCCTGCGCGCCGAAGATCGACACTGATATTGCGATCGAGATCGCCGGAAACTGCACATAGCCGATCACCTGGTTGACCGCGCCATAGGCGGCGGTGGCGTCCGACCCGAAACCGTTGACGAGGCCGAGCAGCACCAGTTCGGCGAGCGAGACCACCACCATGCCGATCGCGGTTGGAATGCCGAGCCGCAGCACGATGCGCAGCAAGGCGCCGTTGGGCCGCATCGCGCGCAGGAACGTCGCGTCGAAGGCGAGAGGGTGCCGGTGCCGCAACATGTGGACATGCAGCCACAGCAGCGTGACGACGCCCGAGACGGCGGAAGCGACGGCGGCGCTCGCTACGCCGAGCATCGGCAGACCGAGCCAGCCGCGGATCAGCGCCGGCGTCACCACGAGGCCGACGATCGTCGACACCGCCAGGGCGAGCAGCGGGGTTACGGTGTCACCGACGCCGCGCATCATGGCCGCGAGCAGCAGGAATGCGAAGGTCACCGGCATCGTGATCATCATGATCCGTGCATAGGACACCGCGGCGTCGAGTACGTCCGGCGGTGTGGCGAGCGCGATCAATAGCGGCCGGGCGAACAGGCCGCCGAGAATCGCGATCGCCAGCGCCAGCAGCAGCGTCACGGTCATGGTCGTGCCGGCGACCGCCTTCACCCGGCCGGGCTCGCGGGCGCCCCAGGCCTGGCCGACCATGACGGAGGCGCCGGCGCTCAAGCCGATCACGAAGGAGATGAAGAAGAACATCACCGGAAAGAACACCGACGCAGCCGCGAGCGCGTCGACCCCGATCATCTGGCCGAGATAGACGCCGTTGATGGTGCCGAACAGCGACTGCAGCACGTTGCTCAGCAGCATCGGCGCCAGAAAGGACAGGAAGGCCTTGCGCAGGGAAGGGGGCTTGGACACTTTCAACTTCCAAAGAATGGGGGCAGTCACGAATCAACGATCCGCCGAGTGCCGCTATTTCGTACGAAAACGCGCTAGGGCCTGTTTGGATTCATCTTGAATTTATCACAGCGGCGGTGAGATTGATCATGGCTTCGAAGCTGATATCTGTTTTGTCGGCTCGCATGGCGATCCGCTTGAATTCCTTGAGCTTGCAGAAGAAACTTTCGATCAGATGTCGCCATTTGTAGATTTCCGCGTCGATGGCGAGAGGTTTTGCGCGCCGCGGGTGCTGGGAGATGACGACCTTGGCGCCGCGTGCGTCGAGGTCGGCAATGATGGCGTTGCTGTCGAACGCCTTGTCGGCGATCATCGCATCGAAGGTCAGCCCTTCGATCAACGGCGGGACGCCGACCGTGTCGAAGCGCTGTCCTGGCAGCAGCACGAAACGCAGGAGATTGCCGAGCGCGTCGGTCAGTGCCAGGATTTTGGTGGTCATTCCGCCTTTCGAGCGGCCGATCGCCTGGTTTTGCGTCCCCCTTTTGCGCCCTGTCCGTGGCGGTGGACTTTGACGATGGTGGCATCAACCATGACGTACTCCATGTCCGGCTCGTCCGAGACCGCATCAAACATGCGCTTCCAGACGCCCGCCTTGGCCCAGTCGCGGAAGCGCGTGTACACGGTTATCCAGTTGCCGAAGGCGCGCGGCAGATCGCGCCACGGACTGCCCGTGCGCGCAATCCACAGCACGGCTTCGACAAACAGCCGGTTGTTATTGCCGCTCCGGCCGGGATCACCCGGCTTGCCAAGACAAAGCGGCTCCATCTTCGCCCATTGGGCATCAGTCAAAACGAATCGGTCCATCCCAAGCTTGAATCACAACCAAGCCAGGATGAGAATCCGGAATCCAAACAGGCCCTAGTCCGCTTGATCGCTATAGGCGAGCCTGACTGCGTGATCGCGGATGTCGGCCGGCCAGTCCGCGATCAGCGTCGCAAAGCGGCGCCGGTCGTGGGCGAACAGGGCGCGGATCGCGTCCTCGTAATGCGGCCGGTTGCCGGCCATCGTTGTCATGAAGCGATAGGCGGCATCCTGCGCGCTACGTGTCCGGTCCTTGTCGCCGCTGGAGCGCCGCGCCTCGTCGATCAACTTGCGGATCGCAACCGAAGCGCCGCCCTTCTGCTGGGCGAGCCAGTCCCAGTGCCGCGGCAACAGCGTGATCTCGCGCGCGACGACGCCAAGCTTCGGACGTCCCGGGCCGCGTGGCACAGCGGGCGCCGGCGGCTCCTCGTCGAGCGGAGGCGCGGGCTTCGGCAGCCGCGCCAGCACGTCGTCGATCGAGCCGCGAAAATCGATGTCGACCAACGCCGAGGTGCGGCCGTCGAACACCAGGATCGCGGCGTCCTTGCGCCGATCCAGCAATTGCCTGGCGGCGCGCGCAACCTCGGGGAGGTCACCGGCCCCGATGCGATGCTCGCCTTCGAAGGCGACATAGGCTGGATTCATGGTAGACCTTTCAGATTGCGCTGGTATTTCAGAGGACGCTCATGCTGACGGTTCATCATCTCAACAATTCCCGCTCGCAGCGCGTGCTGTGGCTGCTCGAGGAATTGGGCGTGCCGTACGAGATCGTGCGCTATCAGCGGCAGCCCGACATGCGGGCGCCAAAGGAGCTGCGCGCGATCCATCCGCTCGGCAAGTCGCCCGTCGTCACCGACAATGACAACACGATCGCGGAATCCGGTGCGATCCTCGAATACATCATCGCGACCTACGGCAATGGCCGCCTGATCCCGCAAGCCGATACGCCGGAGCGGCTGCGCTACACCTATTGGCTGCACTATGCCGAGGGATCGGCGATGACGCCGCTGCTGCTGAAGCTCTTGTTCACCTTGATGCCGAAGCGCGCGCCGGCGCTGCTGCGGCCGCTGGTGCGCAAGGTGTCCAACACGGCGCTGTCGACGCTGGTCAATCCGCAGATCAAGCAGCACATGGCCTATTGGGAAGGCGAACTCGGCAAGAGCGAGTGGTTCGCCGGCAGCGAATTCTCCGGCGCCGACATACAGATGAGCTTTCCGCTGGAAGCGGCCGCCGCGCGCGGCGGGCTTGAGGACGGCCATCCCCGCTGCGTCGCGTTCCTCGAGCGCATCCACGCCCGCCCGGCCTATGCGCGGGCGCTGGAGAAGGGCGGGCCGTACCAGGTCGGCCGATAAATCCGCGGTCATGGCGATGTTTTATCCGGGTGGAATTGCTTTGTCAATAACACCCGGGTATAAACAGCCTGTCGACACGACAGGAGCCGCCATGAAGACCGAGGACCGCAAGCTTGCCATCGCCGACTACAAGAAGCGCGCCGCAGTCGCCGGCGTGTTCGCGATCCGCTGCCGCGCGACCGGCGAAGTCTGGGTCGGGCAGGCGCTCGATCTCGACAAGATCCAGAACCGCATCTGGTTCACGCTGCGGATGGGGAGCCACCGCAATTCGGAGCTGCAGCGCGTGTGGTCGGCGCACGGCGCGGACAATTTCTCGCTCGAAACGCTGGAGCGCCTCGAGGACGAGGAGCTTGCCTATGTGCGCGAGACGCTGCTCAAGGAGCGCGTGCAGCACTGGCGCGCGCAGCTCAAGGCGTCCGCGGTCTAGCCGCGTTCAACGCGACGGCAACGGCTGCACGGTGACGCCGGGCGGCGGCACGTCGTCGTCGGGCACGAAGAAGTCCAACATCAGCGGCACCGAGGGATCGACGCGGTAGCGCTCGAAATCGCGGACGCCATTGGCATAGAGCACCTTGTCGTCAATGCAGAAATGGCCAGTGAACTCGCGCGACGGCCGCGTGACGATCGCATAGGCCGCATCGCCCATGATCTCGGGCGTGCGGCTGGCGCGCATCATGGCGTCGCCGCCGAGCAGATTGCCGACCGCGGCGGTTGCGATCGTGGTGCGCGGCCACAATGCATTGACGGCGACGCCTGAAGATTTCAGCTCGCCGGCCAGCCCGAGCACGCACATGCTCATGCCGAATTTCGCCATCGTGTAGGCGGTCGAGTGCTCGAACCATTTGGTCTTCATGTCGAGCGGTGGCGACAGCATCAGGATGTGCGGGTTCTCCGCCTTCTTCAGATGCGGGATGCAGTATTTCGACACCATGAAGGTGCCGCGGGTGTTGATTCCCATCATCAGGTCGAACCGCTTCATGTCGGTCGCCTGCGAGGTGGTCAGGCTGATGGCGCTGGCATTGTTGACGCAGATGTCGATGCCGCCGAACTCGGCGACGGTGGCTTCGATCGCCGCCATCACCTGTGCTTCGTCCCTGATGTCGCAGAGCACCGGCAGCGCCTTGCCGCCGGCGGCGCGGACCTCGTCGGCGGCGGTGTAGATCGTGTCCTTCAGCTTCGGATGCGGCTCGGCGGTCTTCGCCGCGATCGCGACATTGGCGCCGTCACGCGCCGCACGAAGCGCGATCGCCAGCCCGATGCCGCGGCTCGCACCCGAGATGAACAGCGTCTTGCCTTTGAGCGATGTCATGGCAGCCTCCTGTTAGGGATGCACGGACCGGTGGCCCCCTCTCCCCTTGTGGGAGAGGGTTGGGGGTGAGGGGTACCTCTCCACACGGCGTACTGCATGGATGGACCGCGACCCCTCACCCGGATTGCATCTAATGATGCAATCCGGCCTCTCCCACAGGGGGAGAGGCGAAGCGGAGCGAGCGGCGCAGTCATCACATCACCACATTACACGTCCTACCCACCCGCATGCAGCACACGCCCGCGCGTTTCCGGCAGCGCGTAGGCGGCGATGAAGAACACGCCGTAGGCGGCCACCGCGAAGATCGCGATCGCGTTGGCGAGCGTCGTCGTGGTCGAAAGCGCGCCGACCAGGAACGGGAACAGCGCGCCGATGCCGCGGCCGAAATTGTAGCAAAAGCCCTGGCCGGAGCCGCGCAGCCGGGTCGGATACAGCTCGGTCAGGAACGCGCCCATGCCGGAGAAATAGCCTGACGCAAAGAAACCGAGCGGGAAGCCCAGCACCCACAGCACCTCGTTGGAGATCGGCAGCTGGGTATAGAGCAGCACGATCGCGATGGCGCCGATCGAGAAGATCAGGAACAGGTTGCGGCGGCCGATGCGGTCGGCGAGCCAGGCGCCCACCAGATAACCGATGAACGAGCCAATGATCAGCGTGGCGAGATAGCCGGTCGAGCCGACCACGGAGAGCTTGCGCTCGGTGGTGAGGAAGCGCGGCACCCAGAAGGTGACGGCGTAGTAGCCGCCCTGCATGCCGGTGCCGACCAGTGAGGCCAGCAGCGTGGTCTTCAGGATCGGCCCGTGAAAAATCTCCCACAATGCAGCGGGTTTGCTGCCAGTCGCCTGCTGCTGCGCCATTGTCGCGGCCGAGATCTCGGGCTCGGTAACGTAGCGGCGCAGATAAAACACCAGCAGCGCCGGCAGCGCGCCGATCGCGAACATCCAGCGCCAGGCATTTTCCGCAGGCAGTACCGAGAACAGGATCGCCTGCGCCAGCACCGCAAGGCCCCAGCCGATCGCCCAGCCCGACTGCACCGAGCCGACCGCGCGTCCCCGATATTGCGGCCGGATCGCTTCGCCGATCAGCACCGCGCCGGCCGCCCATTCGCCGCCGAAGCCGAGGCCGAGCAGCGCGCGGGCGATCAGCAGCTGGTCGAAATTCTGCACCACAGCGCAGACGAGCGAGAAGAACGAGAACCAGATGATGGTGAGCTGCAGCGTCTTGACCCGGCCGATGCGGTCGGAGAGGTAGCCGCCGAGCCAGCCGCCGACCGCGGACGCCAGCAGCGTCACGGTGCCGGCGAGGCCTGCGGTGCCGGGATCGACCTTCCACAGCGTGATGATGGTGCCGATCACGAGCGGATAGATCATGAAATCCATGCCGTCGAGCGTCCAGCCCGAGGCGCAGGCCCAGAACGTACGCCGCTCCTGCAGGTTCATGTCGCGATAGAAGGCGAGGAGGCTGGTGTCCTCGATCTCTGCGACTTCCATCGATTTGGATTCGGCCGTGCTCATGCGCGTTCCCCGGAGAAATCTTTCACCGGCTCTTTGCATCCGCGGCCGGACTTGCGCGGACCTCCAGTCTATCGCGATGTCGCAGGCCGGGCAAAGCCGCGTTTGCTCTAGCTTTTTGTTTTGACGCGTTTTCTTCACGCGAACCGGTGTCCATCCCGCATCAGGTGCGGGGCAGGCGTCGCTCGAAGCGCTCTTTAGTACCCCGCGGCCTCCGAGCCGCGCGTGCGCGGGTCGGGGGCGCCGAGCAGACCGTTGGTCGTGACCATGATCGAGTTCGCGGAGGAGTAGCCGAGCGGCTCGACCGGTTTGTGGCCCTTGGCCTTCAACTCGGCCAGCACCTCGTCGGGGAAGCCTTTCTCGATCCGGACCTCGTCGGGCAGCCATTGGTGATGCATCCGCGGCGCGGCGACTGCGGCTGCGTATCCATCCTGTAGTCGATCACGTCGACGATGATCTGCGTCACCGCCGAAATGATGCGGCTGCCGCCGGGCGATCCCGTCACCAGCACCGGCTTGCCGTCCTTCAGCACGATGGTGGGTGCCATCGAGGACAGCGGGCGCTTGCCGGGACCCGGCAGATTGGCCTCGAAGCCGACCAGGCCGAAGGCGTTGGAGGCGCCGAGCGCCGCGGTGAAATCGTCGAGCTCGTTGTTCAGCAGCACGCCGGTGCCGTCGGCGACGAGGCCGACCCCATAGGGGAAGTTCAGCGTGTAGGTGTTGCTGACGGCGTTGCCGCCGGCATCGACGACGGAATAATGCGTGGTGTTGTCGCCCTCATGCGGCTGTTTCGCGTTCCGCACATCGGTCCAGGGCGTGGCGTTGATAAGGTCGATGGTTGCGCGCTGCCTGGCGGCATAGGCCTTGTCAATCAGCAGCTGCGTCGGCGCGTCGACGAAGGCGGGATCGCCGAGATAGCGGGCGCGATCGGCATAGGCGCGCTTCTTCGCCTCGATCATCACATGCAGCGAGGCGGCGGAGCCCTGCTTCATGTCGGACATCGGAAAGCCCTCGAGGATGTTGAGGATCTCCAGCAGCACGACGCCGCCGGAGGACGGCTGCGGCATCGAGACGATGTCGTAGCCGCGATAGCTGCCGCGGATCGGCGTGCGGATCACCGGCTGGTAGGATTTCAGGTCGTCGATCGTGAAGATGCCGCCGGCATTTTTGATTCCGGCGACAAGCTTCTCGGCGACCGCGCCTTCGTAGAAGCCGCGCGGCCCTCGTTCGGCAATCGCCGTCAGCGTCGTCGCGAGATCGCCCTGGATCAGGCGGTCGCCTTCACGCAGCGGCGTGCCGTCGGCATGCGAGAAGGCTTTGGCCGAGTTCGGCCAGCGCGACATGCGGCGATACATGTCGGACAACGTGTCCGACGTGTCGTCGGTGACGATGAAGCCGTCGCGGGCGAGATCGATGGCGGGCTTGATGATCTGCGCCAGCGTGAGCTTGCCGGAGCCGTATTTGTCCAGCGCCAGCGCGAGGCCCGCGACCGTGCCGGGCACGCCGATCGCGAGCGCGGAGTTGCGCGACTTGTCCGGATCGGGCTTGCCCTCTGCGTTCAGGAACATGTCGCGAGTTGCGGCCTGCGGCGCGGTCTCGCGATAATCGATCGCGACATCTTCATTGCGTCCGGCGAGATGGATCACCATGAAGCCGCCGCCGCCGATATTGCCGGCGCGCGGATAGGTCACTGCCATCGCAAAGCCGGTGGCGACAGCGGCGTCGACCGCATTGCCGCCCTGCCGCAGGATGTCGGCGCCAACCCGCGCTGCCAGCTTCTCCTGCGCCACCACCATGCCGTGTTCGGCGCGAATGCTTTGAATCGTATCGGTGGCTGAGGGCTCGTAGGCGCGACGCTGCACCTGGCCGAGGGCCGGTGTCGCGATGCCAATCACCAGGAGAACGGCAAACAGCCGTCGCGACATCGTTGCCGTCAGCGCCATCGAAATGTCCTGCCCTGTTCATCGCGGTATCAGCAAACCAGCTCATGCTATATGGGAACGGATTGAAGCGGCAAAAGCCTGCCTGCGGTTCGACTTGAGGAATATGTTTCGCGATGACGGCAACAATGCAGACGGGCGCTGGTGATGCGAAGGCCACCACCAAGGTCTATCCGGGCCGCGCAGCCGTCGTCAGCTGGATCTTTTTCGACTGGGCTGCGCAGCCCTATTTCACGCTGATCACGACCTTCGTGTTCGCGCCATACTTCGCGAGCTTCGTCGCGCCCGATCCCGCGAGCGGGCAGGCGCTGTGGGGTTTTGCCACAGCAGCCGCAGGACTTGCGATCGCGCTGCTGTCACTGGTGTTAGGTGCGATCGCCGACGCCAGCGGCCGCCGCAAGCCGTGGATCGCGGGCTTCGGCGCGCTGCTGGTGATCGGCGCGAGCGCGATGTGGATCGGCAAGCCGGGCAATCCCGACATCATCCCCGCGCTGCTGCTCGCCTATGCGATCGCGAGCGTCGGCGTCGAGTTCGCGACCGTCTTCAACAATGCGATGATGCCGACGCTGGTGCCGCCGGACAGGATCGGGCGTCTGTCCGGCACCGGCTGGGCCACCGGCTATGTCGGCGGCATCCTGAGCCTCGTGCTGGTACTCGGCTTCCTCGCCGCCAATGCCGAGACCGGCCGCACGCTGTTCGGCTTCACGCCGCTGTTCGGTCTCGATCCCATCACGCATGAGGGCGATCGCATCACCGGGCCACTGACCGGGCTGTGGTTCATCATCTTCGTGACGCCGATGTTCCTGTTCACGCCGGACTATCCGGCGAAGCGTCCGTTGCGCGAGGCGGTCGGCGCAGGCCTGCGCGGGCTCAGGGAGTCATTGACGAGCCTGCCGGAGCAGAAATCGATGGCGCGCTTTCTGCTGGCGAACATGATCTACACCGACGGGCTGGTCTCGCTGTTCGCCTTCGGCGGCATCTATGCCGCCGGCACGTTCGGCTGGGACACGATCCGGATCGGTACCTTCGGCATCATCCTGGCGGTGGCCGGGACGTTCGGCGGCTGGCTCGGCGGCAAGCTCGACGACGCGTTCGGGCCGAAGCGCGTGATTACCTGCAGCCTGGTGATCCTGCTGTTTGCGATCGTCGTGATCCTCACCGTGAACAAGGATTCCATCCTGTTCATTGCGGTCGCGCCGCCGGTGCCCGGCGGCCCGCTGTTCGCGGGCGCTGCCGAGCGCGCCTATATCGTGCTGGGCTGCCTGATCGGCGCCGCCGGCGCGCCGCTGCAGGCGGCCTCGCGCTCGCTGCTGATCCGCCTCGCGCCGCAGGATCGCATCGCGCAGTATTTTGGCTTGTTCGCGCTCACCGGAAAGGTGACGTCGTTCATCGGCCCGCTGCTGATCGGCGCGATCACCGCGGCGACCGCGAGCCAGAAGGCCGGCATGGCGGTGCTGGTGGGGTTTTTCGTGGTGGGGTTGGTGTTGCTGGCAAGGGTGCGCGAGTAAACCACCGCCGTCGTCCCGGCCAAGCGAAGCGCGAGCCGGGACCCATAACCACCGCTGTTCAAGAAGAGCGTGCTGGAGCGCCAGCTTGTTCTAGCAACACGCGCCTGTGGTTATGGGTCCCTGCTCCCGTGCGCAATTGCGCACTAGGCAGGGACGACAGCTTGCATCAATGCCTAAAGTGCCGCACGCCGGTGAACACCATGGCGATGCCGTGTTCGTCGGCCGCCTTGATCACCTCGTCGTCGCGCATCGAGCCGCCGGGCTGGATCACGGCGGTGGCGCCGGCCTCGATGCAGGCGAGCATGCCGTCGGCGAACGGGAAGAACGCATCGGAGGCGACCACCGACCCCTTGGTCAGCGGCTCGGCGAGCTTCAGCTCGGCCGCCGCATCCAGCGCCTTGCGCGCCGCGATGCGCGCCGAGTCCACGCGGCTCATCTGGCCGGCGCCGATACCGACGGTGGCGAGGTCCTTGGCATAGATGATGGTGTTCGACTTCACGTGCTTGGCGACACGGAAGGCGAATTTGAGATCGCGCAGCTCGGCGTCGGTCGGCGCGCGCTTGGTCGCGACCTTCAGGTTCATGTCCTCGACCACAGCGTTGTCGCGGCTCTGCACCAGCAGGCCACCGGCAACGGTCTTGGCGGTGAGGCCTGTCGCGCGCGGATCGGGCAGCGCGCCCGCAAGCAGCAGGCGCAGATTGCGCCGGCCGGCGATGATCGCGATCGCCTCCTCGGTCGCGTCGGGCGCGATGATCACTTCGGTGAAGATGCCGATGATGGCGCGCGCCGCGTCCGCATCGAGCTTGCGGTTGACCGCGATGATGCCGCCATAGGCCGAGGTGGAGTCGCAAGCGAGCGCACGGGCGTAAGCCGTCGCGAGATCCGGACCCTCGGCGACGCCGCAGGGATTGGCGTGCTTGACGATGACGCAGGCCGCGGTGCGCTGCGGATCGAATTCGCCGACGCATTCATAGGCGGCGTCGGTGTCGTTGATGTTGTTGTAGGACAGTTCACGGCCCTGCAATTGCCGCGCAGTCGAAACGCCCGGGCGCTTTTCCGGCGTGGCGTAGAACGCCGCGGTCTGGTGCGGGTTCTCGCCATAGCGCAGCGGCTGGAGTAGCCGGCCGCCGATCGCGCGGAAGTCCGGCGCGTCGGTCTTCAATTCCTTGGCAAACCAGTTCGAGATCGCGGCGTCATAGGATCCGGTGCGCGCATAGGCCTTGGCGGCGAGCCGGCGGCGCAGGCTGAGCGAGGTCGCGCCCTTGTGCGCGGCGAGCTCGTCGAGCACCGCCTGATAATCCTGCGCCTCGACCACCACGGCGACGTCGTCATGATTCTTCGCCGCGGCGCGGATCATCGCGGGACCGCCGATGTCGATGTTCTCGATGCACTCCTCGAAGCCGGCGCCTTTGTCGACGGTGGCCTCGAACGGATAGAGGTTGACGACCAGAAGGTCGATCGGCGCGATGCCGTGCGAGGCCATCGCCGCGGCGTGTTCCTTGTTGTCGCGGATCGCGAGCAGGCCGCCATGCACCTTCGGATGCAGCGTCTTGACCCTTCCGTCCATCATCTCCGGGAAACCGGTCAGCTCGGAGACGTCCTCGACCTTGAGCCCGGCCGCCGCGATCGCCTTGGCGGTGCCGCCGGTCGAGACCAGCTCGACGCCATGGTCGGCCAACGCCCTGGCGAAATCGATCAGTCCGGTCTTGTCGGAAACGGACAACAGAGCGCGGGTCACGCGGCGAAGCTGTTCAGTCATTCTAGGAAATCCCTGGCTGTTAAGGCAGCCGGGTAGCATGGTTTGGTGCCCTACGAAACCGGTCTCCGAGGCCGATTCCCGGGAAATTGCGGACGATCCGATGCCCATTCTCCCGTCATCCTGAGGTGCGAGCCCTTGCGAGCCTCGAAGGATGCACGGCCCGGCTGGCGGCCGTCGATCCTTCGAGGCTCGCCGAAGAGGCTCGCACCTCAGGATGACGGGTCTGAGATTAGTCGCTCTGATAGAGGCGGTACGCGCCTACAGCGGCAGTTCCGGCTCGCGGCGGGCGTTGCGGCGCGCGTTGGTGGCGGTGGCCGAGGTCGAGGAGCGCACGAAGCTCCAGCGGATCGTGGCGGCCTGACGGGCGTCCTGCCGGATCACGATCTGGGAGGTGCGGCGCGGGCCGTCATTGCCGGCCAGGAACACGCTGTCCTCGAGGTCGACCTTGTCGTCCAACGCCTCGAAGGTCCAGACGTCGCGGTTCGGCAGCACCAGCATCACGCCGCGGGCATCCGACAGCCGGCTCGCCTTCACCGACGGATGCAGATGGAAGCGCAGCGCGAAATCGGCCTCGCTGCCCTTGATGCGGCCGCCCGGCGCCGGCGACAGCGAGTCCTCGCCTTCGAGCCGGGTGCCATCCTGGGAGACCATCAGCACGCGGCGGTGGATCACGCCGAAGCGCGAGAGATAGCCGTCATGCGAGGCGGTGAGCACGTCGCCGTCGGGGACGGCTTCGCGGTAGCTCTCGACATTGTTGGGGCCGCTGGTGATCGGCGCGCCGCGCAACAGCCGCTTCATCGCCGACAGCTCGACGAACTGGCACGACGAGGTGTCGCGATAGGTCAGCGTCGAATGCGCCGCGGTGGAGCGTGCGAACGGCCGCCAATTGTCGCGCCCGGTCGACGGCATGCCGCAATTGACGACGATGCGGCTCGGCCCCGAGGACAGCTCGAACGACAGGCAGCCGGCATGCGCATCCTGGCTGACGCTTGGCGGCGGCGGCGGGCCGGTGTCGATGATCAACGCCGTGGTGCCGGCATCGAGCCGCTGGAATCCGCTATGCGGCATGCTCGCCATCGGCACGCCGCGGGTGTCGTCATAGGCGAGCAGCGTCGCGACCAGATCTGACGGCGCGGTCGACATGCCGTTGAACAGCGCGAAGCTGCCGTCGCCGTGACGGAAGAAGCGCAGCATCGGCATCATGCGGTCGATGGCGTTGAGCAGCGCCGGCGGCGGCGCGATATTCCGTGCAGCAAAGGTCTGGCGCAGCGGCAAGAGATCGCTGAGCAGCTCGACCAGCGCGCCGGGATTGCGCGAGATGTGACCGCCATCGGGCAGGATCTGGCGCTGCAATTCGTCCGACAGCCGGCGCGTGGTCGTCTTGATATTGCGCGCCTGGTTGGCGAGGCAGAGCGAGGCGTAGCACAGCGCGATCAGCACCTGCAGGCGCGGCACGCCGTCATTGTCGAGGATGGAGTAGCGCAGATAGCGGATCTCACGCGCCAGCCCGCGCAGATATTTGCGGTAGAATTTTCCGTCGGTATCGCCGAGCACCAGCGGTGCCTGCGACAACAGCGAGATCACGCGCCGCGCGCGGACATCGGCGCGGCGCTCCAGCGGCCGCCTGCGCGCCTGGTTGGATATCCAGTCGTCGACCAGCGAGCGGGCGTTGGCGCGGGTCAGCGCGGTGTCGGCGGCGCGCAGATGGCGCAGCCAGCCGAAGCCGAGCAGGGCGGCTTCCCAATCCTCCGACGGCGGCTCGAGGTCGAAGATCGAGCGGCCGTGGCAGGTGACGATCTTGCCGGCGAAGACGAATCGCCCGGCATAGATCTCGGCGGCGCGGGTGGCGTCGGCGGTCCTCAGATCATGCGGGGCGATGATCAGCCGGTCGGTGCGGCCGGGCCACAGCCGCGACAGCGCAACCGTGCTGCCGCTGGCGCGCGCGATCACGCTGCGCGCGAAGCGGCCAGCAATCAGCGTCGAGATGCGTCTGCTTTGAGCGACCGACACGCCTAACCTTGCGGGGAGGGAATTTTCAACGAATCCTTATTTAATCCGGAAACGCGGCCAAGACACCCTCTTGATACCGCACGAATCACTTCGAGCTTAGAAGACTGAAGTTTAAAATCAGGACTTAACCAGCCTGGCGGCGTAAAACCCGTCCAGCCCGCCCAGCCGTGGGTCGGCGTTGGGCAGATGGCAGGGCAGGGTGCGCAGATCGCCGTCGGCGGTGATGATGTCGTCGAGGCCGGCGACCTCGTCCTTCTCGACCGGCGCACGGCGCAGGCCTGATTCGCTCGCCAGCAGCGCGGCGATCGCCTGCTCGCCTTCTTCCGGCTCCAGCGAGCAGGTGCAGTAGACCAGCGTGCCGCCCGGCTTCAGCAGAGTGGTGGCTTTTTGCAGCAGCCGCTTCTGCAGGGCCGATAGCGCCGCGATATCGCCTTCCTGGCGCAGCCAGGCGACGTCGGGATGGCGGCGGATGGTTCCGGTCGAGCTGCAGGGTGCGTCGACCAGAATACCGTCGAAGCTTCCGGCCGCCGCGGGCCATTCGGCGGCGTCGGCGACGATCGTCTCGGCCTCCAAGGCCAGCCGCGTGAGATTGTCGCGCAGCCGCGCGACCCGCGCCGGCGAGCGGTCGATCGCGGTGACATGCGCGCCTGCCAGCGCGAGCTGGGCGGTCTTGCCGCCGGGCGCCGCGCAGAGGTCGGCGATCGCCTTGTCCTTGATGTCCCCGAACAGGCGCACCGGCAGCGCGGCGGCGGCGTCCTGCACCCACCAATGGCCTTCGGCAAAGCCCGGCAGCATCGTGACGGAGCCCTGCAGCAGTGTGCGCACGGTTCCCGTCGGCAGCGTCTCGCCATGCAGGCGGCTCGCCCATTGCGGCGCGTCCGATTTCACCGTGAGGTCGAGCGACGGCTCATGGCCGAGCGCCAGCGCCATGTCGCGCGCGGTGGCTTCGCCATAATGCGCGTTCCAGCGCGTCAGCATCCATTGCGGCAGGTCCAGCGTCTGCGTGCTGGTCTCATCGATCAGGCCCTGGCCCTCGCGCGCGCAGCGGCGCAGCACGGCGTTGACGAGCCCGGCATATTTCGCCGCGCGCCGGTCCGACTGCACCAGCCGCACCGACAGATCGACCGCGGCGTGATCAGGCACATCCATCCAGAGGATCTGCGCGGCGCCGATCAGGAGCGCGCTCTGCGCACGCGGCGCATCGGTCGGGATGCCGCGATCGAGCAGGCGCGACAGTAGATGGCCGAGCGTGCCGAGCTTGCGCAGGATGGTCGAGACCAGCCGGCGCATCAGCGCGCGATCGCGATCGGCGAGCGATTTCAGGCCGGGATGCGCGCCGGCGCCGTCGAGCTGATCGTCGAGCGTGCGGTGCTTGTGCAGCACGCCATCGAGGATGTCGGCCGCGATACGGCGCGCCGCGAGACCGGGGACTTCGGCAGGAACTGCAAATCTTGAAGGAGGCATGAAGCGGAGATATCTCGAAGGTGCTGGAGTTACATTCGGCTCATGCCCATCAACTCGAGAACACCTCTGGCATGCGAATATGCCAAATGTAAGAATCACCCTGCGGGATTTCGCGATCGTGATGCCGTCGCTGAGCCAACACAGAGATACGAAAACCGCAGGCGGAAAGTTTTGCCAAGAAGGTCTACCATGTCTGAGAAATCTGTGTCGGAGAAAGCGGCATCGCCGCCGGAACCCGCGCCGCGCAAGCCGCTGACGCCGGCGGCGCAGCGCGCGCTCGCCGAGGCCGACGCGCGGCGCAAGGCCGCCGAGGAGCTAGCCGCGCAGGAAGCGGCCGCACGGCCGAAGGAATTCCAGGGTCCGAAGGGACCGGAACCGACGCGTTACGGCGATTGGGAGACCAAGGGTATCGCCTCGGACTTCTGAGAGCCGGACTTCTTAAGGGGTCTTGTGGAGAGTCTTGCCCGGCGTCTCGACTCAGGCCAGTCTGGGAATATGTCCCCATTTATATACTTGACGTACCAGAAAAGAGTATATTTATTCCTATTTGACAGGGCGGCGTGCTATAGTTGATTCGATGGCAACGGAGAAATCCAATTTATTTGGAGGCCCCGCTTGCGCATCACCCTCGCAAGGTGCGAGGATTCTAGTGTGACCACAATGGTTACAAAACACGAAGCCCTCACCGGGGTGGACCGGGAGGGCTTCGCTTAGGCCTCTCGCTTTCGAACGCGAGAGAGGTCCCAGTCAACCGGACTGGGATCGCCATCTAGTTGAGGCGGACAGTGGTGTCCTTGCGAGACGATAAGCCACTGCCGCCGACTAGCCCTTCCCGTATGCTTCTACCTACGCTGCTTCGCAAGGATATCTGGTGGATAACCCCTCTAAATAAAGTAGTTGCCAGAAATGACGACTCAGAGTCCAAGGCGCGACGGCGCGGCCGATTCGCCCTCTCGGGATGAGGTCTTGAAGCGCATGCTCAAGATGAAGCCCACGCCGCATACGAAGAAGACACCAAGTCGAAAAACCAAATCCGCCAAAAGAATGAAGCGCGATACAGCGAAATAGTCTTCCCACGCTCGCCTAGATTGTGTTCTCCTCCCGGAGGGACAGGGGAGCATAATGGATCAAGGGATATCTATTCGCTATTATCGCGTTGAGAGGGCCGAGAAACACGACCCCGCGTTTGCAAAAACCTTAGACAAGATTTTTACTCTTGGCGGCCCAAGCAAGCGCCTCAAGGACGTAAACGGCGTCAAGGTGAGACTTGAAGAGTTCAGGTCTTCGTCAGCCGGATTTTACGAGGGTGAATTTGTTCGACTGCAAGAGCGCGCGTACCCATCCGAAGTGCATGACAACAACACCGCCGCTCTTCAGACAAAGAGACCCTTGGGTCATCACCTAGCATTCGTTTACAATGAGAACAGAAGTGTTTTAGCGGCACAATACGATAGCAGGACTCTGTCGTTGAACCGAGTGAACGGATACCTAAATAGCTTTCCTCCACATGTATGGTATCTTTTCACGCCGCTCGTTCGCAAAGATACGTGGAATAGATTCATTTCCACGCCACCAAAGAAGATACGATTTGCGATAGCAAGCCCAGCCGACCTAAGCCAAATCGATGGCGCGCACAAAGCTGTCTATCAAAACATAGCCACAATGGCGGACAGCTATAGCCCTCACCTGATGGAAATTTCCATGTCTATGGGTCACTCAAAGGGCGCACTGAGAAAGGGGCACGAGTTCGTGAAAGACCTTTTGCGCCGCGCGGACAATGGCGACATCGATCTCAGGAAGCTTAAAGGTAAGGGCGCTGAACAAGCTGAGGAAATCGATTTGCTGGAAGAAGTGCTAACGGAAAAGATTACGCTGGACCTTCCACGCAATGATCCGAGGGAAAGCTACAAAATCCGTTTAGCAGCGTTGCACGCGGGCATGGCGCGACATAATGCCAAATTCTGACCGGCATACCATTGGTTACATAATCGAGCGATTTGGGCCGGCAGCATCAGTCGCTGTTTGGCTTTTTGCATCTTATGTTTTTCGGGGCTGGTTCGTAGAGAATATCGCGTCAGGAAAGATAATCCTGGGAGGCTTGTTTTCTGCTGTATTCGGCTGGGCTGCGATTCAAACCGGATTTCTCTTTAGTGTCTTCGGTTTTGTGGCAACAAAAGGAGATGGTTTTATAGGAGAAATTCGTGGCTCGCCGGTTATGAAGAGATTTCAGTGGTACGTCCTTCAAGCGATGTACATGGGCTTCATCCTCACCATCTATTCGATCCCGTTGATGATTCTAAACTTGGACATGAAGGGAAGCATCACGTATTGGGTGGTCTCTACGTGGTTCGCGTCATTCATTTGGGCGTTCACGTCATTTCTGCGCGTTGCTCTAAACTTCGGAAAAATGGTCAGCGTCAAGGATGCAGACTTCATTCCCGGATAGAATTGTGCTTTCGCCAGCGCAGAAACTTTCGCGCCATCTGCTTACGATACTTTGGCTTCGTCAGGCCTGCGATACATCAACCGCTTGCCCACGATACCCTTGAGCGCGTTTTCGGCGCGCATGCTGTCATTGTAACCGAGCGCAACGCGGTTGTTGTATCGGAAATCGAATTCCGCAAGGTAGCGATGCAAATGCTGCTCGCCGCAATGCTGGTAGATCCCCTTCATGCCGCGCTTGAAGATCGAGAAGAAGCCCTCAATCGTGTTGGTGGTGATGGTGTAGGGCTCACCTTCCGGGAAGCTCACGATGCCAGTGTAGCGAACATATTCTTTCTTGCCATGGTTCACTGTGTCGTGCTTCGCGAACTCTTCGCCTACTTTCGTGTAGAGCTTGCTTTCGTCCGTATGCAGCGTGCTATCGCGGCGGACATTCGTCCGCAGGATTTTGGTCACGGTGTCCGCCGTGGTGTTGCCTTGAATGTGGAATGAGCGAACTTTGCCGCCGCGCTCGACAAGCGAGACAATGCCGATCTTGTGTGCACCCATGCCGCCCTTGAGGAACGGAGTGCCGCGCGCCGTCGTCTTGGGCTTGTCTGCCTTCTTTCCGTAATAGGTTTCGTCGGCCTCAACAATCTTGCCTTCGCCGCCCATTGGATTGGTTGGGCCTTTGACCTCAGTCATGGCCTCACGAATACGATGCGCCATGAACCACGCAGTCTTGTAGGTCATGCCAAGCGTGCGGTGGAGCTGGTGAGCAGAGAAACCTTTCTTGGACGCGGTGTAGAGATCGACGGCATGAACCCAAACGTTCAGCTTGATCTTGCTGCGCTCGAAAACCGTTCCAACGGTCACAGAGAATGGCTTCTGACAGGGGCGGCACTTGTAGACGCCGGGACGCGTGGACTTGCCAGTAAGCTTGGTAGCCTCGTTGACGACGCCACAGTGCGGGCAGATCGGGCCATCCGGCCAATTCAGCGCCTCAAGGTGCTCGCGAGCCGCGTTTTCGTCAGTATAAATCTTGAGTAATGACATAGCCTTATCCTCTATGGCGAGGATTATAGCCCTAATCCACGGTACGTCAAGTATATAATTGGGAATGTGTCCCTAATTATCACTTTAGCAAAGCAGACACAATCCATCGTGTCTGCTAGGAGCCCGTCCAGATATGTTTTCGTGACGGGCATTTGTTGTAGAGTAGCAGGCTCAGGCTGCGTTTGCGAGGTTGAACAGCTTGAGGAGGTTATGGACGGTGCAGATCATTGTCCACTCGGCGCGCACTTTCTCGATGCCCCGCAACAGGAACTGGCGGAAGCCTCTTGCCTGTTTGATCTGCCCGAACACCGGCTCCACCACTTGCTTTCGCAATCGGTAGGGTGTTTCGAAGCCGCCATCGTCGATCTTCTTTCGCATGGCCTGTGTCAGCGGGCCGCCGACTTTTCCGTTCGCTACTGTCGGGTGCTTGGCGCGTCCGGGCGCGACATAGCCATCGATGCTGCGTGTGTCGAGCGCTTCGAGATTGGCTTCGCTGCAGTAGCCGGAATCCGCTGAGGCCTGCCGCGGCTTGCGGCCAAGATTGCTCTCGATGGCCTCGATCAGGGGCACCAACTGGCCCTGATCGCTGCCGTGCTGGGTCAGTTCTTGCGCGACAATGATCTGGGCATGTGCATCGACGGCCGCCTGGGCATTATAGGCCTGAACGAAGCCATCCTTCGACTTCATGATGCGGCTTTCCGGATCGGTGAAGTTGCGTTGCGCCTTGGGATTGGGTTCCTCCGATGGCAGCGCCGCCGGTTTGCCCGGCTTCTTGCGGCCTTCGGCCTGGCGCTGCTGTTCCTTTTCGGCCTCGATGCGGCGCTCTTCCTCCGCCGCCAGTTTGGCGTCCGCTTCCAGCGCCGCCATCGCTTGCTGGATCTTCGCCAGCCGTTTCTGCTTGTCGACGGTGCAGTCCGGCAGTTCGTCGCTGTTGCCGAAAGTCTCATCCTCCGAGGCATCCGCCGCCTCGGCGGCCGCCAGCATGCGAGCGACCTCGGCCTTCAATTCCGCCTCGCGCTTCTTCATGCGCTCATAACTCATCGCCTTGTGTTTCGACGCGTTCGCCTTGATCTTCGTACCATCCAGCGCGACATGACCGAGCTTGACCAGCCCGGCCGTCTCGCACAACTTCAGAACCTGCACGAATAGCGCGCCGAGCGCCTTCAAATGTCGCTTGCGAAAGTCGCTGATCGTCCGAAAATCCGGCGCATCCAGCGCCACGATCATCACAAAATCGTTCCGCTCCCGGCAGGCCTTGGCAATCCGACGCGACGAATACAGCCCACTCGCATAGCTATGCAGCAGCAGCGCCACCATCATCCGCGGATCAAACGGCGGCTGCCCAAGCCCGCTCACATAGCTGCCCATGATCTCCCTGAGATCGAGGCTCTCCCGCACCAGATCAACCATAAACCGCGAGACATGGCCTTTCGGCACGAAGTCCTGCACATTCGGCGGCAGAAGCAGCGTCTGATCGATGTTCCAAGGCCGAAAATACTTGCTCATCGCCCAATGTTGAATCAGACCCGACCAGATTTGAACAGCGACTATCCAGACAAGCTCCTAGATTGAGTGACGTGAGACGAGTCCACAGGATTGGAAAACTCGGGATTCATTTTTTGTGAAACGATTTGCTAACGCCGCGATTATAGCGTTACCATAAGGGTAACAAGGAACTGCGCAGCGAAATGCGAGTCGAAAGAAGAGGTTAGAGCCATAGGGGCTCAAACTGATTCGGGAGTGAAACATTCAACGGAATGGCCCCAACCCGCCTCACGGTGCGCGTCGGGGAAACGAGATCGCCAGTTCGAGCCGCATAGCGACGTGATCCGATGGTTGGGAGCCCCCGAATCACCCGTGAGCGAACGCAACAGGATTCCAACATGCCTGACACGCGTCAACGCGCCGTCGAGGATTCCCACAGTGATGTGGAAATCGAGAGACGCTTCCGTTCGATTGCGAACCAGGTGCTGAATTCTCGACCTGAAAAGGAAGAGAAAGGGGGACGTGTGAAGGGTGCCTCCAACACACGTCCGGTAGTGCGACGTCATCCTGCTAAGGGGTCTGTTAAGCCGCTAGATTAGCGGTTTGGCAGGCCTCGGCAGTGGGCACGAACGTATTCCCACCGCTCGAAACGCCAGCGAACATAGTCCGTGACGGGTACGGGGTGAGTCGTCGGGCAGGCCGGATACTTCATTTTCATTTCTCCTTATCGGGGCGCGGAATGCGCCCCCCGTTACAGGCGCATACACGCCGACAAGGAGATTTCTGATTCGGTACCCGAAACAACCGACGTGGCGATCTATAGCACGACTCGGCCGGATTCCCCACGCCGTCTGTCTGGAAAATTGTGGCCTTAACCACGAAAACGGAGGAAAGCCCGGACGAGTTGCTTAAGCGTCTTGGGGCGGCGCAAGTCTTTCGTACACCAGCCGCTTGCCCTCGGCGCCGCGCACGATAGCGGCAGTACGTTCTGTATCGGTGATACCGAGTGCAGAGCGGTGATTGTAGCGGAAGTCGAACTCAGCCAAGTAGCGATGCAAATGCGCTTCGCCGCAATGCTGATAGATGCCGCGCATACCGCGCTTGAAAACCGAAAACGTGTTCTCGATCGTGTTCGTGTGGATGTTGCCGTCGCGCACATATTCTTTGGCGAGATGGTTCACCGTCTCATGCGTCGCGAACTCTTCGCCGAGCCGCGTATACAGTTTGCTCTGATCCGTAAACAGCGTGCTCTCGCGAGATGCGTTGCGAACGACAATCTCACGAACGGTCTGCGCGGTCGCATTGCCGTCCATATGGAAAGAGCGAACATTTCCGCCGCGCTCGACCAGCGCAACGATAGTGCGCTTGTTCGAAGGTCCATGCTTGCCGCTCTTAAGGAACGGCGTTCCGCGTACCGTCAACTTCGCCTTTTTATCCTTGGGGCCGTAGTATAGTTCGTCAACTTCGACGACCTTTCCGGCCCCTTTGCAGTTACGTTATCCTCCATCGCTTTGCGGATGCGATGGCAGAGAAACCAACTCGTCTTGTATGGCAGACCAAGCGTGCGGCTCACCTGCGCGGCAGAGACGCCCTTCTTGCTGGACGCCATCAAAAACATGGTCGCGAGCCACTTGTTGAGCGGAATGTGCGAACGCTCCATCACCGTGCCGACCTGCACGGTGAACTGCTCACGGCACTTTGGTTCGTTGCACTGGTACACGCCCGCGCGATGAGCCTCGCCCTTCAGGCTGGTGATCTTGTCGGGATCACTGTTGCCGCAATGAGGGCAGATCGGGCCTTCCGGCCAGCGCTGGGCTTCAAGCCAAACCCGGGAAGCCTCTGGATCGGTGAATATCGAATCGGTGAGTTTCATGGCTCATACCCTGTGGATGAGTCCATCCTATATCTAGGATTCGCTTTGTCAAGGTGATAATTAGGAATATGTCCCCATACGAGAGAATAAATCCTTATCGTGGGACGGGACGTCCGCCCTTCCGAAGGTCACCTTGGGGCCGGCGCGTCTCGGCGGCGCTGCCCTGGGTGTTCGTTCTCGGCATCGCGGTCGGCAGCATGCTTCCGATCCGCCAATGGGTGCCTCAATGGGTGCCGTCGCACTGGTCGTTGAACCGGTCGCGCGATACCGACGTGATCTGGCAACGTGCCGGCGCGCCTGACGTGAGGCACAGCGTTGACGTCGTCAGGACGATCGATGGCGACACATTCGAGGCGCGGGTGCATCTCGCGCCGGGGCCCGATCTCTACACGCGGGTCCGGTTGCGCGGCGTCGACGCGCCGGAGCTGAAGGCGTCCTGTCAGCGCGAACTGCAGATGGCGGAAGCGGCAACCGTCGCGCTGCGCGATCTGCTCGGCCAGGGTGATGTCGCGATCTACAATATCCGTCCCGACAAGTATCAGGGACGCGTCGTTGCCGACGTCGCGACGAAGAAGACCGACAACGTCTCGGCCGCGCTGCTCGCGGCCGGCCATGCGCGCGCCTACAATGGTGGCCACCGCTTCGGCTGGTGCGGAAATTTGATCCGCTAAGCGCCAGCGATCACATCCACCGTTCCACGGCACCGGATCGGCAACAAAAAGCCGCGCGGATGCGCGGCTTTTTCCTCGCGAGCTTATTGCTGAAATCAGCGGGTGACGACGACCGTCGTGCCGACCGAGACGCGCGAATAGAGATCGGTAATGTCGTCGTTCAGCATGCGGATGCAGCCGTAGGACACGAAGCCGCCGACCGAGCCCGGCCTGTTGGTGCCGTGGATGGCATATTCGCCGCCGGTCAGCGTCATCGCGGCCACGCCCATCGGATTGGCCGGCGAACCGCCTGCGATCACGTTCGGGATGCTCGGCTTGTCGCGCTTGACCTCTGCGGGCGGCGACCAGGCCGGGTAGCGATACTTGCCATCGATCCGTGTGGTGCCGGCCCACTGCTTGCCGGACCTGCCGACGCCGACCGGATAGCGCACCGCATGGCCGGAATCGAGAATGAGATACAGCCGCCGTTCGTTGGTCTTCACCACGATGGTGCCCGGCTCATAGGCATCGCCGTGCATTCCCACCATTTCCGGCCGCGCTTCTGCCGTCTGCGACATCGAAACAACAGCACCAAGGGTGGCAGCCAGCGCCACCGCAATCTTCAACGACATCAACCTCTCCACTTCCCAACGGCCCCGACGAGGGGGCCAAAAACGAAGGTGCGGAGCCCTGAAAAAACCGGGCCCGCTGGTCTCGCGCACGCAATATTAACCGCGTGTCTTAACCGGATGGTTTTCATCGCGGCCGCGAGACACGTCCTGATGGCCGGAGAGAAGAAAAAGTTCGGATTAAAGTAAATGACCTGAAAACAACACTTGGCCGCAAACGCGCCTCAGTGCCGCCTTGCCTCTGACAATCCCGTGAAATGGCGAGGGCCGGAGTGTGATGAGATTACGTTGGATAGCGGTCGCGACCGCGGTGCGCTCCCTCTCCCGCAAGCGCAGGGCCATCGCATATCTGCTCGATCCCTCCACAAACTCGTCATGCCCGGCCTAGTGCCGGGCATCCACGTCTTGGCTTACGCGTGCGAAAGACGTGGATGGCCGGGACATAGGCGAGCGAAGCGACGCCGTCCTTCGGACGGCTATGCCGGCCATGACGAATGTGGAAATTCCAGCGCCAAGACGTTCGTTGCTGCAGCAAAGCGAAAGGCCGCGGCAGTGATCGCGCGGCCCTTCTTTCATGTCCCGATCTTGCGGTCGCCGGATTACTTCTTGTTCTGCCGGTTCTGCACGAGGTCGTCGACCACGGCGGGATCGGCCAGCGTCGAGGTGTCGCCGAGGCTCGACGGCTCGTCCTCGGCGATCTTGCGCAGGATACGGCGCATGATCTTGCCGGAGCGCGTCTTCGGCAGGCCGGGCGCGAACTGGATCAGATCCGGCGAGGCGATCGGGCCGATGTCCTTGCGGACCCAGGCGACCAGCTCCTTGCGCAGCGCCTCGGTCGGCTCGGTGCCCTTCATCAGCGTGACATAGGCGTAGATGCCCTGGCCCTTGATGTCGTGCGGATAGCCGACCACGGCGGCTTCCGACACCGCCTCATGCGCGACCAGCGAGCTCTCGACTTCGGCGGTGCCCATGCGGTGGCCGGAGACGTTGATGACGTCGTCGACGCGGCCGGTGATCCAGTAATAGCCGTCGGCGTCGCGCCGGCAGCCGTCACCGGTGAAGTACTTGTTCTTGTAGGTCGAGAAGTAGGTCTGCTCGAACCGCGCATGATCGCCATAGACCGTGCGCATCTGGCCGGGCCATGACTTGGTCAGGCAGAGATTGCCCGAGGTCTCGCCTTCCAGAGTCTTGCCGTCGGCGTCGACGATCTCCGGCACCACGCCGAAGAACGGCCGCGTCGCCGATCCCGGCTTTAGCTTGGTGGCGCCGGGTAGCGGCGTGATCAAAATGCCGCCGGTCTCGGTCTGCCACCAGGTGTCGACGATCGGGCAGCGCTCGTCGCCGACCACGCGGTAGTACCACTCCCAGGCTTCCGGATTGATCGGCTCGCCGACCGAGCCGAGCAGGCGCAGCGATTGGCGCGAGGTCTTCTTCACCGGCTCGTCGCCGCCCTGCATCAGCGCGCGGATCGCGGTCGGCGCGGTGTAGAAGATGTTGACCTTGTGCTTGTCGACCACGTTCCAGAACCGCGAATTGTCCGGATAGTTCGGCACGCCTTCGAACATCAGCGTGGTCGCGCCGTTGGCGAGCGGTCCATAGAGGATGTAGCTGTGACCGGTGACCCAGCCGACGTCGGCGGTGCACCAGTAGATGTCGCCGTCGTGATAGTCGAACACGTATTGATGCGTCATCGAGGCGAACACCAGATAGCCGCCGGAAGTGTGCAGCACGCCCTTCGGCGTGCCGGTCGAGCCCGAGGTGTAGAGGATGAACAGCGGGTCCTCGGCATGCATGTGCTCGGCCGGGCATTCCGTCGTCACCATCTCGGCGGCCTCGTGATACCAGAGGTCGCGGGTCGGGTTCATGTCGATCGCACCGCCGGTGCGCTTCACCACCACGACCCAGTCGACGCCGCCGGTCTTGGCGATCGCGGCATCGACATTGGCCTTCAGCGGCACTTTCTTGCCGCCGCGCAGGCCTTCGTCGGCGGTGATGACGACCTTGGAATCGCAGTCCTTGATGCGCTGGGCGAGGCTGTCAGGCGAGAAGCCGCCGAACACCACCGAATGGATGGCGCCGATCCGCGCGCAGGCCAGCATGGCATAGGCGGCTTCCGGAATCATCGGCAGATAGATCGTGACGCGGTCGCCCTTCTTGACGTTCCGGGTGCGCAGGATGTTGGCCATCTTGCAGACTTCGTCGTGCAGCTGGCGGTAGGTGATGTGCCTGGATTCGGAGGGATCGTCGCCCTCCCAGATGATCGCGGTCTGGTCGCCGCGCTTCTCGAGATGCCGGTCGATGCAATTCCAGGCGACGTTCAGCACGCCATCCTCGAACCATTTGATCGAGATGTTGCCGGGCGCGAAGGAGACGTTCTCGACCTTGCTGAAGGGCTTGATCCAGTCGATCCGCTTGCCGTGCTCGGCCCAGAAGCCGTTGGGGTCCTTGACCGAGTGCGCGTACATCTCGCGATATTTGGCGTCGTTGACGTAGGCGCGCTTGGCCCAATCGGCCGACACGTCATAGATCTTCTCGGACATCGCTTTCCTCCACTCATTGCCGATCGCACACGACGCGACGGCAAGCCGTCTTGATCATTGCCGCGATTATGCGTTGCCGCATTCCGGCCCGGCAAGGAAAAAGGACTGTCACTTTCGTCGCGGGGAAGCCGCCGGACATTCCGCCGGCCTCCGCATCTGATCGGGCGGTTTACCGCGCCTCGTTGACGAGCGAAACCTATGCGCGATCGCGTGCTCCGCGGCACTGGTCTCTTGGTCGTAGTGATGTCGCCCTCTGCGCCGCTCGCCGCCACAGCAGCAGTACCGCGCACGATGACGATACGCTGGCGCCGAATTAGATGGAGCGCTTCAGGCAGAGTTGAACGAGCGCCCCGATGATCGACGCCGCCAATTGCCGCGCCGGCGACCGGCGCGACCTGACGGCTCGCGGCCGGAAATTTGTCGAGACGACGCCGGTTCGTGACCCCCGCAAAGCCTGCCCGCGGGCCAGCGGTTCGGCCACCGGCATCAGGCGGCGTGCGAGCGCGGAATTGCGCACGAAGGGGCACGATCTCCGACCTGGTCTGCGCGGTCCGGCCCGGCCTGCTCGGCCCTGTCAAAGCCGGTTCCGGGCATTGATCCCGCCATTTTGACCGGTCCCGGACAGGCCAAAATCAAGGTTACGGGCGAATGGCACCCATGAAAGGTAATTAGAAACCGTCAATAACTGATTCGCGACTCGCAATGTCGGCCCCGACGCCCTAAATCGCCAATCCGAGGCCGGACGGCCCCACCGGAACGAAGCCCGAAGCAACGGCATTACCGGGAGAACAGCGGAACAAGGCGTCTTGGAAGTATGATGGATCAGCAGAACATCGCGGCTGTGCGGCCCATGTCCGCCGATCCCGCTGTCGCCCTGGCGAAGGCGCTGGGCCAATGGCCCAAGCGGCCGCAGGCAAAGTTGCAGCCGCCGCGAGCCAAGCTCAACCTCGACGCGCCCATCAAGACCTCAGTCGAGGATTTCGCGCGCGATCTGGGCCTGCGGCTCGGCGACCAGAACGAGCTGACCATCCGCCGCATCAAGCGCGGCAAGAATTATTCATTCATTCGTGCCAACGGTTCGCGCGTCCGCGACGCGCGGACGATCCGCCGGCTGCACGCGATGGCGGTTCCCCCGGCCTATCGCCAGGTGCGCTACTCCAACGATCCAAGTTCGCATCTGCAGGCGGTCGGCCGCGATGCCGCAGGTCGTTTGCAATACCGTTATCACGCCGATTGGGAGAAGGTCCGCGAGCAGCGCAAGGCGCATCGCCTGGCCAAGCTCGTGGCGGCGCTGCCGAAGATCCGGCGCAAGGTCTCGGCGTTCCTGTCCGGCGACGAGCCGACGCGCGAATTCGCGCTGTCGGCGGTGATCGAGCTGATCGCGCGCACCGCGATCCGGCCCGGCAACGAATCCTATGCCCGCCTCAACGGCACCCGCGGCGCCACCACGCTTTTGAAGTCCAACGTCACGCTTGAAGACGATTCTCTGGTGCTGACCTTCAAGGCCAAGGGCGGCAAGGCGGTGCGCAAGGAATGCGACGCGGCCAAGCTGGTGCGGGCGATCGGCATCCTGCGCGGTGTCCCGGGCAAGCGCATGTTCCAGTACTACGACCGCTCCGGCATCGTCCGCGCCGCCTCGACCACTGCGGTCAACGCGTTCCTGCGCGAGATCGCCGGCATCAAGATCTCGCTGAAGGATTTCCGCACGCTGATGGCGTCGGCCGTCGTCGTGGAGTCGCTGTCGCGGATCACGCCGGCCACCAGCCAGCGCGGCCGCAAGCGCCAGGTGCTGGACGCGATCCGTGCCGCCGCCGACCAGCTGTCCAACACGCCGGCGATCTGCCGCAAGAGCTACGTCCATGACACCATCGTCACCGCCTTCGAGGACGGCATCCTCGAACGCTTCGCCGCGACGATGGGAGGCTACCGCACCCAGTCCAAGCGCGAGCAATTGCTGGCGCAGGTGGTGATGGCGGCGGGGGCGTAAGCTCCGAACCAAACTCACCGTCGTCCCGGCGAAGGCCGGGACCCATTACCCCAAATGTTGATTGCTGAAACGAGCTGGCGCCCCAGCGCGCTCCAATAATGCTGGCCTGTGGTTATGGGTCCCGGCCCCCGTGCGCAATTGCGCACTAGGCCGGGACGACGGTGGAGTTCGTTGGAACGCTACAGCCCGCCCATCTTGCAGACGTACTTCCATTCCTCTGCCGTCACCGGCTGCACCGAGAGCCGCGAATACTTCACCAGCGCCATGTCGGCGAGCTTCTTATCGGCCTTGATCGCGGCCATCGTCACCGGCGTCTTCAGCGGCTTGTCGGCCTTGATGTCGACGCAGACGAACTTGGCGGTCTTGTCGGTCGGATCCGGATAGGCTTCCTTGATGATCTCGGCGATGCCGACGATCTCCTTGCCTTCATTGGAATGATAAAAGAACGCCTTGTCGCCCTTCTTCATGTTGACGAGATTCTGCCGCGCCGTGAAGTTGCGCACGCCGGTCCAGGCTTCGCCCTTCGCGCCCTTGGCGACCTGCTGGTCCCACGACCAGGTCGACGGCTCGGATTTCACCAGCCAGTAGTTCATCGCAACTCACCCCGTTCCAAAACGCCGATTGCGCGGCAATCTACAGGCACACAGATGCCCGCGACAAGCGCGGGCATCTGATCAGAGCGTTTTCGCGCGAAGCCTGTCCCGCACTTGATGCGGGATGGGTACCGGTTCGCGCGAAGAAGACGCGTCAAATGAGGAAGCCATCACGCTCACTGCTTCAGATATCGATCGAAGAATTTGGCGATGTCGGTGAACGCCTCTTTGGTCTCGGGCGCATCGACGTTCATCTGGTACTGGGCGTGCGACTGCCCTTCATAGACATTGAGATCAGCAATCACGCCGGCGCGCCGCAATTTGCGATGGGTGCGAACCGTGTTGCTGAGGAACAGGTCGCGCGTGCCTGACGTCAGGATGGTCGGCGGAAAACCCTTGAAGTCGCCGTAGATCGGCGAAATGTAGGGATTCTTCAGACTGGTCCCGTTTGCATAGAGCTTCGCCGCGCGGCCGAGCCATCCATCCCAGGTCACCAGCTCATTGTCGACCCACTCATTGCTCGCGTAGCTGTCACCGATCTTGTCGATATCGGACCATGGCGTGCCCGGCGCAATGGCGGCGGGCAGCGGCAGCTTCTCATCCCTCGCGCGTAACACCATTGCGAGCGTCATCGCCCCGCCGGTCGAGGTGCCGAAGATCGCGAGCCGGTGGCGCTCATGCGACCTCAAGACCGCCTTCCAGACCGCCATCGCATCGTCCAGCGCGGCCGGATAGGGGGAGTCCGGCGGCATCCGGTAGTCGACCGAGATCACCTTGAAGCCGCCAAAGCCGGCCATCATGATGGCTTCCGGCAACGCTGCCTCGCCGGGCCCGAACACATAACCGCCGCCGTGCACGTGGATCAGCAGGCGCCGCCGGTTCTCGAGCGCGATCTTGTTCGGCGTGACGATGAAGCAGTGTACGCCGGCAATCTTGGTTTCCTCGACCTTGACGCCGAGCTTCGTCTTCATCGCCGGAAGACCCGCGACCAAGAGCTTGGCACGGCGATCGATCAGCTCCTTCCATTCCGCTGATGTCTTCGGGTCGGCATTGAAATGCGGCGGATAGGGCGCGCCGATGATCGCCTGCATTTCGGGAGAGACGTCATTCGCGGGATTGCCGATCGATTTGAGCGGCGCGACCCGCTTGCCGTTGTCGGCGTTGGCTGCGGCCTCGCTCCTGGCAAGGTCGTCGTACGAGGCTGCAGTTTGGGCGTGGACCGTGGCGGAAGAGGCAGCGAGTGCAAGGCTGAACGAAACAAGGCTGAGCGAAACGATGGCGCGTTGCGGTTGACGCATGTGTTTTTCCCTTGGGATCCGCTTTCGATTGTTAGACCGGGATCCGACGGCTCGCCGCCACGCTAGTACAGCGCCTTCAGGCCGTGAAGGGCGGCTTGCGAGACACTTTGGAGGGTTATTGCTCCGACCCGAACGGCCGCGCCAGCAGGCGTCGATTGTTTTGAAATCTGGAATGGTCTCTGCCGAAATCGGGCGATTGTGCCAATACGTTTTTTCTGTGAACGGTCGTCGCTTGTTCGACGGAGGTCACATGCTTCTCAATCGCCGCACGTTCACGGCCATGACCGCAGTTTCGGTCGCGACGGCGGCAGTGCTGCCGTCCCAGGTGCGCGCCGCAGGGCGTTCGTCATTCAAGGCGATCGCCTTCGACGGTTTTCCGATCATCGATCCACGTCCGGTATTCGCGCGCGTGGAGGAGATATTTCCTGGCAAAGGTGCCGAGTTGAGTGCCTTGTGGCGCACGCGTCAGTTCGAGTACGGCTGGCTCCGGACGCTTGGCGGACGCTACACCGATTTCTGGCGCGTCACCGAGGACGCGCTGGCCTTCGCGGCCAAGGCGTTGAAGATCGAGCTGTTGGCGGAGCAGCGCGACCGCCTGATGCAGACCTATCTGGAGCTGAAGGCGTGGCCTGACGTGGGGCCGGCGCTGCGGCAGCTGCGTGATGCAGGCCTTCGCATGGTGTTCCTGTCGAATCTCACCGCGCCGATGCTCGATGCCGCCATCAAGAACTCCGGGCTTGAGGGGCTGTTGGAGCCTCACCTCTCAACCGACAGGGTTCAGGCCTTCAAGCCCGATGCCCGCGCCTACCAGATGGGCGTCGACGCGTTCGGGCTGCCGAAAGAAGAGATCGTCTTTGCGGCGTTCGCCGGTTGGGATGTCGCTGGAGCGAAGTGGTTCGGCTATCCGACCTTCTGGGTCAACCGCGCCAACGCGGCAGTCGAGGAGCTTGGCGTCGCGTCTGACGGAATGGGATCGGGATTGAACGACCTCGTCGCCTTCGCGACGGGGCGTTGACTAACCTTCCGCCTTGAACGGACGTGTCAGCAGGCCTTCGATCGCCGCGTCGATGGTCAGCCGGTTGCTGAGGATCGCGGCGACCGCGTTCGATACCGGCATGTCGACCTTTCGCGAAGCGGCGAGCTCGCACAAGACAGGCGCAGTGAACGCGCCCTCGGCGAGCTTGCCGACCGGCGCGGCTTCACCGCGTCCGAGCGCGAGGCCGAGCGCGAAATTGCGCGATTGCGCGGTCGAGCAGCTGAGCAGCAGATCGCCCAATCCCGATAGGCCGGCGAGGGTTTCAGCGCGCGCGCCGCAGGCGCGGCCCAATCGTGCCAGCTCGCTGAATCCGCGCGTGGTCAGCGCGGCGAGCGCGGAGGCGCCGAGATTCCTCCCGACCACGATGCCGGCGGCGATCGCCAGCACGTTCTTGGCTGCGCCGCCGATCTCGACGCCGCGCACATCGGTGGTGTGATAGGGCCGGAAGGTCGCTGAACCGAGCGCCTGCACCAGCGCGCCGGCCAGCGCCTCGTCCCTGGTGGCCAGCGTCACCGCAGTCGGCAAGCCGCGCGCGACGTCGTCGGCGAAGCTCGGTCCCGACAGGATCGCGGGCACGGCGCCGGGTGCTGCTTCCGCGATCACCTCGGTCATGAATTTGTGGGTGCCGTGCTCGATGCCCTTGGCGCAGGCGATGACAGGCGTATCTGGCTTGAGGTGCGACGCGATATGACCGACCGCGGCGCGCAAATGCTGCGCCGGAGTCACGGCTAGGATGATGTCGGCGCGGGCGGCAGTAGCGATGTCAGACGTCACGACGATGCCGGGCTGGAGTTGAAAACCAGCCAGCTTCGGGTTGACGCGTGTTGTCTGGATCTGCGCCGCATGCTCGGCATTGCGCGCATACAGCGTCACCTTGCGTCCGGCGCGCGCCGCGACCTCGGCCAACGCAGTGCCCCAGGCGCCGGCACCGATCACGCTGACTGACTTGTGCGCGGGCATCAAAACCCCTAGCTCAGTTGCGCTCCCTCGCCCCGCTCTTGCGGGGAGAGGGGTGGGGTGAGGGGCCTATCCGCGAGCGAACCGGTCGTTGAGACCTGTACCCCCTCACCCGGATCGCATCGTTGATGCGATCCGACCTCTCCCCGCAAGCGGGGCGAGGTGAAGGGGAGCTCGCTCTGCGTTTCATCTCCATGTCGAAGCACCTAATGTCCGGCGCGGCTGTTGGCGTAGCCGGCCGGCGCCTTGGCGTTGGCATCGAGCAGCCAGCGGGCGCGCGGCGGCGCTTCCATCGTGTCGGTCAGCCCGAGCGCCATCCGCTCGGCGCCGGCCCAGGCGATCATCGCGCCATTGTCGGTGCAGAGCGCCGGCGGCGGGATGATCAGCGTGGTCTGCGCCTCTGCCGCGACATCCTGCAGCGCGCTGCGGATCGCGTGGTTGGCAGCAACGCCGCCGGCCGCGACCAGCGCGCGCGGCGTGCCGAATCGCTCCTCGAACAGTTTCAAGCCAACGCTCAGGCGGTCCGCGGTCGATTCCAGCACCGCCGCCTGGAAGCTCGCACAGAGATCGCTGATGTCCTGCGGCTCCAGCGGCTCCAGCCGGCTCGCTTCGTTGCGCACCGCGGTCTTCAGTCCCGACAGCGAGAAATTCGCATCGGGGCGGCCGAGCATCGGGCGCGGAAAGGCAAACCGCGTCGGGTCGCCGCCGGCGGCCGCGCGCTCGACCTCCGGCCCGCCCGGATAGGGCAGCGACAGCATTTTTGCCACCTTGTCGAACGCCTCGCCCATCGCGTCATCGACCGTGGTGCCGAGCCGCACATAGTCTCCGACGCCGACCACGGCGACGATCTGGGTGTGGCCGCCCGAGGCCAGGAACAGGCAATAGGGAAACGCCAGCGCGCAGGTCAGCCGTGGCGTCAGCGCGTGCGCCTCGAGATGGTTCACCGCGATCAGCGGCGTATCGTGCACCATCGCGATCGCCTTCGCGGTGGTGAGACCGACGATCACGCCGCCGATCAGGCCGGGTCCGGCGGCCGCCGCAACCGCCGACAATTGGGCATAACTGACGCCGGCCTCCTTCATCGCGGAGGCGACGATGCCGTCGAGCAGGTCGACATGGGCGCGCGCTGCGATCTCCGGCACCACGCCGCCGAAGCGGGCGTGCTCATCGGTCTGCGAGCGCACGACGTTGGAGAGGATTTTTGCCTGCCCGTCGGCCTGCCGCTCGACCACGGCGGCCGCAGTTTCATCGCAGGTGGTCTCGATCCCCAACACCAGCATCGGTGGTTCGTGTCCCAATTTCGGCCCTTGTGCTACGAGCATGATCCGGACGGGCCGGAACCGGGTTCCGGCCCGATCTGCTCACTAGAAATGTTCCCTCCGGGGTAGCATTGCGAGGTCTTGAAGTGCAATCGGTCGGCAAGGTCCATTTTCCAAGGTCCAATCCAAGGTCCAATCCAAGACTGGAGGCCTGAACCGTGACGATCCTTGTCACGCGGCCGCATCCGGACAATGACGCGACGCTCGCGACGCTGCGGGGGCGCGGCTTTGACGCCCTCGCGGCGCCGGTGCTGCGCTTCGAGCCGTTGCCGTTCCATGACGATGACGATTCAGATTATGACGCCGTCATCCTGACCAGCGCCAATGCGCTGCGCGCGGTCGATCTCACGGCCAGCCGGCTGTTGCTTCTGCCGCTGTTTGCGGTCGGGGCGCACACCGCCGATGCCGCGCGCGCCGCGGGCTTCGACAGGGTGATCGTGGCCAAGGGCGACGCCGGCAGCTTGCGCGATCTCGTGCTGGCGCGGGTCAAGGCCGGCGAACTCGAGGCCTCGGCGACGCTGCTCCATCTCGCCGGCGCCGACCCCTCGCGCGATCTGGCGGGCGAATTGGGCGAAAAGGGGCTGACCGTCGTCACCCACACCACCTACCGGATGGCGCCGGTGGCGGCCTTTCCCAGGGAGGTCAGCGACGCTTTCCTGGCGAACCGGATCACCGCGGTGCTGCATTATTCCCGCCGCAGCGCGCAGGCGTTCCTGGACGCAATACGGGCCGATGGCGTCGAGATATCGGCCCTCGCTTTGCCGCAATGCTGCATTTCGGCGGCGGTAGCCGCAGTGCTCCGTGACGCCGGCGCGACCAAGGTGGTGGTGGCGGCACAGCCCGACGAAAACGCCCTGCTCGAGGCACTCAGCCGCACCCTGCGGCCGTGAGCGGTATAATTCTTTCGTCTCGACATGATGTTAGGCGGTGCCCGGTTTTTCGGATCGTGCTCTAAGAACTTCGGCCGATTCTGTTAGAATGTGCGGCCAATAGTTTTGAGGACCCCCTGCGATGGCTGAAGAAAGGCCCGACGACCCAGGACCTTCGCCGGATTCCCGGCCCAAGCGCGCGCCGCCGACCATCGATCTTCAGGCGACCGAGGTCTCCAGCGAGCCGCCAAAGACGGAGGGGGCCGAGGAGGCTCCCAAGGACGCTGTCAAGGAAGCTGCCGAGGCGGACGCTGCCGCGGCTGAAGCCGAGCGCCAGCCCGAAGCTGCGCCTGAGGCGGAGCCGCAGCCCGAGACCGCCTCCGTGGCGCGGGACACTGAGCCGGCGCGGCCGGTGTCGCCCTGGGTGGTGGCGCCGGTATCGGGCGCCGTCGCGGCGGCGCTGGTGATCGGGGTCGGCTGGCTGCTCGGCTGGCCCGCGGTGCAGACGGCCTCGGCGCCGCAGCCCAGCGCGGTAACGATCGACGAACTCGGCACGCGCCTGACCGCGCTCGAAGCAAAGGCCAGCCGGCCGGCCGCGGCGGCTGCCGATCCTGCGGCGACGGCGCGGCTGGAGGCGCTCGGCAAATCGATCGCCGCGCTGCGCACCGAGCTTGCCGCAACACGGGCGCAATCCGACAAGCTTGCCGCCGCGGTCAACGACGCGAAGGCTGCGCCGCGCGATGGCGCAGCTGCGCCAGACATCTCCGGCATCACGGCGCGCATCGACAAGGTCGAGGGCGCGGTGAAGGCGCAGGGCGCCGCGATCGCCAGGCAGGACAGCAAGATCGCCGACACCAAGGCCGAGGCGAAGGCGGACGATGCGCCGCTGCGCCGCGTGGTCGCGGCGTCGCTGCTCGACGTCGCGGTTCGCCATGGCGATCCCTATGGCTCTGCGCTCGAGACCGCGAAAGCGCTCGCGGATGATCCCGCGATGCTGAAGCCGCTCGAGACATTCGCGACGTCAGGTGTGCCGAGCCCGAACGCGCTGTGCCGCGAGCTGATCGAGATCGTGCCGCAACTGGCGCCGCCGGCGCCGGAAGCGGCGACGGCGAATGCCGGCTTGGTCGATCGTTTGCAGGCCGGCGCCTCCAAGCTGATCCGCATCGAGCGGACCGATGGCACGGGGACCGATCGCGGCAGCATCGTCGCGCGCGTGACATCGGCCGCCGTGCATAATGACCTCGCATTGACCGAGCGTGAGTTGAAGTCGCTGCCGCCGGCCGATCGCACCGCGGCGCAAGCCTGGCTCAACAAGGTGGACGCGCGCCGCGCCGCGCTCGACGCGTCGCGTAAATTTGCCGACAACGCCATGGCGGCGCTCGCCACGGTCAACCAGTAAATCTTTGCAATAGGTTCTTGATGATCCGCATCATTCTGTTCCTGCTGCTGATCGCGCTCGCTGCAGCGGGCGCGGCCTGGATGGCCGATCAGCCCGGCGATCTCGTGATGTCATGGGGCGGCTTCCGCCTGACCTCCAAGCAGCCGATGTACCTGCTCGGCCTCGTCATCGTCGCCGCGATGGTGGCGGGCGTGATCCTGCGCGGGCTGTGGAAGATCCCCGGCCACATCCGCCGTGGCCGGCGCGAACGGCGTCACGCCCGCGGCCGTCATGCCATCACGCAAGGCCTGCTCGCGATCGGGCACGGCGATTCCGCAGGCGCCCGCGCGCATGCCGAAGTGGCGCGGCGCCACGCCGCGGGCGATCCGCTGGCGCTGTTGCTGCACGCGCAATCGGCGCAGCTCGACGGCGACCGCGACGGTGCGCAGCGCGCCTTCCGCGCCATGGCGGAGCGCCCGGACACACGATTGCTCGGCCTGCGCGGTCTGTTCATCGAGGCGCAGCGCGCCGACGATCCGGTGGCGGCCGTGATGATCGCCGAGGAAGCGCTGAAAATGTCGCCGTCGTCGTCATGGGCCTCGCATGCGGTGCTCGGCTTCTGCTGCGCCAAGGGCGATTGGGCCGGCGCGCTGTCGATCATCGACAACAACCAGACCGCCGGATTGATCGACAAGGCGACCTATCGGCGGCAGCGCGGCGTGCTGCTGACGGCCCGCGCGTTGGAGTTCGAGACCGTCGATCGCGACCTGTCGCGCTCGAGCGCGATGGAGGCGGTCAAGCAGGCGCCGACATTGATTCCGGCCGCCGTGCTCGCAGCCAAATTCGAGAGCGAGGCGCATCAGGTGCGCCGTGCGATGCGTATCGTCGAGACCGCGTGGCTCGCGCAACCGCATCCGGATCTCGCCGATGCCTATTCCCATGTCCGGCTCGGCGATGCCGCGCGCCAGCGCCTGGTGCGCGTCGAGACGCTGGCAGCGAAGACGCCGGGCCATATCGAAGGCGCATTGGCGATCGCGCGCGCCGCGATCGATGCGGCCGAGTTCGCCAAGGCACGTGCGGCACTGGAGCCGTTCATTGCGGCGCCAACGCAGCGCGTCGCGCTGCTGATGGCGGAGATCGAGCGTACCGAGCACGGCGACAGCGGCCGGGCGCGGGCCTGGACCTTGCGCGCGGTGCGCGCGCTGCACGATCCGGTGTGGACCGCCGACGGCTATGTCTCGGATCGCTGGCGTCCGGTCTCGCCGGTCACCGGCCGTCTTGATGCCTTCCAGTGGCAGACGCCGGTGGCGGCGCTGCCGTCCGACAAGGGCCATGCCATCGAGCCCTCACCCTTCGAGGAGGCGATGCTGGCGCCGCGGCGGGTCGAGCCGCCCAAGGAGGTGGCCGATGAGCCGCCGGCGGCAAAGCCGGTTGAGCCGGTCGAGGTCCAGCCGGTCGAGATGAAGCCGGTTGAGATGAAGCCCGTGGAGGAACCGGCCACACCGCCCGTGCAGGATAACGCCCCCCTGCAGGCTGCCATCGAGGCCGAGCCGGCCCCTGCCGAAGCCGCCGCACCGGAGCCGGCCCCGCCGCCGGCGGCCGAACCGGCGCCCCCGGCCCCGGCTCCCCTGCTCCGCTCCCGGACCGACCTGCCCAAGGCCGCGCCGGCACCCATTCCGGCGGTGATCCCGATTATCAGGGCCCCCGACGACCCCGGGGTCGACGAGGACGGCGCCGTGGACGAATTTGCGGAACAAATCGGCCCGCCCAAGGCCCAGATCGGCGGCTGGCGCGGATTTCTGGCACGTTTGGGCAGCTAATTCGCGGTTAGGTAACGGCTGTGCGGTTAAATAACCGCATCTTCTTGCCAATCGGGGTCATGCCCGATATCAGGTGGCGCGAATTATCAGGCCGTTGCCGAACGGTTCGCCGCAATAGCTCAGTTGGTAGAGCACGTCATTCGTAATGACGGGGTCGGGGGTTCGAATCCCTCTTGCGGCACCATTTGACTATTCCCCTTCATTCGCTACCCTCCGCTAAAGCGACAGAAGTCGCTGAAATAGAGCGGTTTTTCCTTCGCCGACGTCCGCGTTAATCCGACGGCTTCCGCGCCTCCTGTTGGTAGGGCTGCTGGTAGATGCGGAAGGGGCTGTTGGTAGGAGCCGCAGCTGGGGGTACTGATGCCTTTGACCGACATGGCCGTCCGGAGCGCGAAGCCGAAGGACAAGCCGTACAAACTCTCCGACGCCGGCGGCCTCTACCTTGCCGTCGAAACGAACGGCTCGCGCTTGTGGCGCGTCGCGTACAGGTTCGACCGTAAGCAAAAGCTGCTGTCCCTCGGGGCCTATCCCGCGGTGACGCTCGCCGACGCCCGGGCCGGCCGGGATCAGGTCAAGGCGCTACTCGCGAAAGGCGTCGACCCGTCAGCCCAGCGGAAGCTTGATCGCGGCGCGGCGCGCGACGCGCGCGCCTGCACCTTCCGCGTCGTCGGGGACGAACTGGTTTCCAAATTTGAGGCGGAAGGCCTCCACGAACTGACATTGGACAAGAAGCGCTGGATGCTTCGCGTCCTCAATGGCGATATCGGCGACCGGCCCATCGCCGACGTCCGGGCCGGCGAATTGCTGGAGGCGTTGCGCCGGTTCGAGCGCCGGGGGCATCACGAAAGCGCCCGTCGTGCGCGGGCGCTGGCGGCGGCAGTCTTTCGGTTCGCGATCGCAACCGGCCGGGCCGAACGCAATCCCGCCGCCGATCTGATGGGCGCCCTGATTACGCCGACGGTCGCCCATCGGCCTGCGATTACAGAACCCAAGGCGGTCGGCGCCCTGCTGCGCGCGATTGACGGCTTGGATGGGCAGATCGCGATCCGCGCAGCACTTCAGCTGCTCGCCCTGACATTCGTTCGTCCCGGTGAACTTCGGCATGCTGAATGGAAGGAATTCGACCTCGACGGCGCCGTCTGGATTATTCCAGCCGAGAAAATGAAGATGGACCGACAGCACAAGGTCCCATTGTCGAAACAGTCGATCGCGCTGATCCGCGGCTTGCGGGATATCACCGGATCATCGCCGCACCTATTCCCGCAAGTTCGATCGTGGCACCGCCCGATTTCGGACGGAACGCTGAATGCCAGCTTGCGGCGGCTGGGTTACGATAAAACGCAAATGGTCTCTCACGGCTTCCGGGGGCTTGCGTCGACGCTGTTAAACGAGAGCCGCCTTTGGCATCCCGACGTCATCGAACGGCAGCTTGCTCATGAGAAAAAAGACGACGTTCGCGCGGCATATAACAGCGCCCAGCACTGGGACGAACGGGTCCGCATGATGCAATGGTGGGCCAACCATCTGGACGACCTGCGCAGGTCCGGAAGCGTTGTGTCGATCGCGAAAGCGCGGCGATCACGATCAGCTTCCTGATCCGATCTGCTAGACGAAGCAGCGAATGCTCGCGCCGAAATGCGCGGGCATTCGTCGTTTCTACCACTCAATTGCCGGTAGCATTCCCGGTAGTGGTTTTTCCTCAATTTCAGCTCGATTTTTTTGTCATTCAAATTCAAACGCGTAAGCGTGATGTCTTTAGTGTTTGAGTGTTGTTTGCGCCGTCGTCCGTTGACGAACGATCACGAGACAACGAATTCTATCGGTCATGGACGAACCGAAATTCAGGAGCGAGCGTTCGATGACCGGCGACATGACACTTCACGACATGATCAAAATTTACAGCCTGCCGCCGAACGTTTCCGCGCGCCGCTTCTGCGAAGTCGCCGGCATCGGTAACACGAAGTTTTATGAACTCGTGAAGAAAGGCGTGATCCGCTTGCGCAAGAACGGCCGCTCGTCGGCCGTTCCGGTCGAAGATTTATTCCAGCTGCTTCGCGGCGATCAAGCAGCCGCCTAATCCTTTCCCTTCGCCGGCGGACCGACTGCCGCCGGCGCCTTGCGCCAGCCCGGATGGACGGCGGCGCATCGGCGGCGCGCCGCGGTCCTTTTCCCCGCCCGGCGCGCCGCCATTCAATCCCGACAGCTGTGAGGGCCATCCCATGAAGCCGTCTGCGCAGGTGTTTGCGTTTCCGCCGGGCAGTGTCGTCCGTGTCGATCAGCGCGAACTCTCGGCGAACAGACGCGACGCGCATCGGGGCATCGCACAGCCGAAGGCGAAAGTCGTGCTTCTGCCGGGCCGCTTCCGCGGCGCCGACTATGTCAGGCGCCACGTGTCCTACGTCGTCGCAATGGACGCCGAGCGCGGCGAACATCATGTCCGAAGAAATCTGGATGCGATCCGGCGCCGGCTCAACGAACTGGGCGTCGACAAGCGCGAAGCCGATCGGGAAATCCGAACCATTGAAGCGGCGGTCCGCCGCGAAATCTGGCGTCAGGTTTTGACGCCCTAACCCTGAGGTAAATCGAAATGAACGCGCTTAGGGGCGCGGCCTTCAAGATCGAAGGTCCGCCTGAAAACGGAAGTGCCGCCCCGACGGCAAATCGGGACGGCACAGACCACCGAAGAAATAAGAAGCCGCTGGGCAGCGCTTCCACTCTCGACAGATACGAACCAGCGTCCGCATCGTCAACCGGGAAGAAGCCCGGTCAGCAAAAAGATGTTCATCGCCTCGTTCGTCTGTGGCCGAGACAGCTTCGCCGCTTGCATAAACGGCGGCACGGCAGCGAAAAACTATCCGACGACGATACGGGCCGCCGCGATGCGGCGATCATGCTCGACATCCTCGTGCAAGGTCCTGACGGTCATAGCGAAGCCACGGCCTTCCTAGACCAATCCTGCCCATGGATGGCGCCGGCGGAACGCGCCGACGCTATCGATCGCGCATTCCGGGGGCGGAAATTCTGGTCGCCGGCGACGTTGGGCGACGCGCTCGGACTGACGTGGAAAGAACACGACGATTGCGAGATAACAGCCATCCGGCCGGCCGGCGCGACAGACGCCGAAATGGCGGCTGTTCGCAAGATGAAGAATACCGCGGCCAAGCGAGAGGCGCGGCGGCAAGAGACGCCGGCGCCGAAGAAGGAACCGCTGCCGGCGATCCGGGCGAAGTTGATCGCCGATCTTCTGAAGCCGGGAGAGCGGTGCACGGTGAAGGACCTGTGCGCAAAGAAAAAGCGCCTTGGGTTGGCCCGTTTGAAAGGGAAGTCCCTCACGGACGCGGTTCACAGGGCAATCGCCCGTGGCATCGCGCAGGGCTTATTACGGAAGGACGTCGTCGCCGAACATGCAGGTTATCTGGCGGTCGCTTGGATCACGAAAGTGCAGCCGGAAACTCAGGCTGCGGACACGAAAAATCTATCGATAGAAAAACCGTGTCCGCAGGTAAGAGTATCAATAATAGAAGAAGGTCTTCCGGCAAGTGGTGCTGCCGCTCCCCTGTCTGAGGATGAAGACTGGTTCACCGGCGAATGGGACGGCCCCGATCCCGGGGGCCGGGTAGCGCTTAGCGCGCCCCCGGCCGCAACGAAGACTGTCATCAACCTTCCGGCTTCAACCAAGACCGTCCTCAACAGGAAAGAAGGGAACCGTCTTTGTTTTTACAGAGAGGCGACGGGTAATCGCCCGGGATCAATTTGTCGCGGGGGGCGAACATGATCGACGGCGTCGAACTCTTCAGCCTGCGTCAGCGCCGCTCAACCAACGGCGACTGCTATTTCACGGGAAGACTGGGCAATGCGCTGATCGTCGTGATCCGGGACACGATCGAGCGCGATGTGTGGCGGGTCATCGCCGGCGACCCGCTACAGACCCGGCAAGACCGTCCATCGGCGGCGCGCGCCATAGCGCCGCCGGTAGATGACGACGGCGACACCGACGAAGGTGACCGCGACGAAGGCGACTACAGCGACGAAGGTGCATTCGATGAATTGCCGGCCGATCTCGGATAGCCGCCGCAAGCTGGTAGGAAGCGCGCTGATGCGCGCTCCCGTCGACCGTACACAGACGCCGGCGAGAGACAGCCAGCGCACGACGCGGGGGCTGCCGAAGACGGCGGGGCAGTCTGGCAAAGACGTTAGGGACCGTATGACGGGCGGCCGGATGGTGCGGCACGAAGCGCCCCGATCTTTGAGCGTGCCCAGAATTTTTGAAATCTCGTTTATGTAATTGGACCGGATCGAAAATGGCTTCAAAACCGAAACCAAAACCGAGGCGAGGCGCCGGGCAGCGTCCCGGCGTCTCTCAGGCGCAGGTCGCCCAGCACTTAGACATTTCCCAGCCGCGCGTCGCGCAGTTCGTCGGTGAAGGCGTCTTCAAGCCGCTGCCAACGAGAAAGCTTGATCTGGACGCTTGCCGGATCGCCTACGTGCGGTGGCTGCGCGACGAAACCAGAAAGTCTGCGCAGTCAGCGGCCGCGGCGCGCGTCCAAGACGCGCGCGCCAAAGCGATCGAACTTCGAACCGCCCGGGAAGCCGGGAAGCTGATTGCAGTCGACGATCTGGAAACGTGGATGGCGGAAACGCTGAGCATGTTCCGGTCGACGTTGTGGGGATTACCGGCGGCGTCGACGCGCGATCTGACGCTACGTGCAGAAATCCAAAAGCATCTGGACGACGCACTGGGTCGGATCGAGGACGAGTTCAAGGCTGCCAGTGATCGATGCAATCAAGGTCGCTCAGCGGTTTTGACGGAGGATGCGGAATGACTGATGCTAAGAAGCTCGCGAAGCTCTATGCGATCGCCACCGAGCAATGCCAACCGCTGTTCCCGGCCGCGCAGGTGACTTTGCTGCCGCCCGTCGGTGCCGCGGAAGAGGGAGCGTTGATCCTAACCGATGCCGAGACCAGAATTACGGTTTACGACAGCGCGCGGCAGATTATGGTACAGCCGCTGTTTGCGCCGCCGCCAATATCACCCGCGCCAATCGCCGGGAATGTAACCGGCATCGTTGCTGAACTTGATGCGATCATCACGAGCGCGGCAGCGCTCCGCGATCGCGTCGCGGCCCTATCGGCGCCGGCGCCGATCACAATGCCAGTGCGGGCTTACCGGAACGTCGTCGACCGAAATCGCCGCTTGAAGCATTCGATCCGCATCAAGCTGTTGACGGCAATATGGCCGGTATCACCGCCTTGATCGGCAACGACGTCGTCCTGGCTGCCAATGAGGTTGCCTGCGGCATTCACCCAAAGAACCTGCTCTGTCGTCGCGATGTCTTCTCGCGGCAATCGCGGCAATTCGCGTGCCGCGAAGTCGCGGACCTCGATGGGATCGACGCCGGGCGGCAAGATCGCGTTGAGCCGTTGTGCATCGAGCGTCGCCGCTGTGGTGTCGCGCGCCAGCGTCGTCAGTTCGGCGAGTAGGCGGGCGCCGTCGCCGCGCATCCGAACTGCTATCGCGGCATTCATGGCGCGGCATGCTTCGACCCGCTTCGTGATTTCGGTGATCTCAGCTTGGCGCTTTGCGGCTTCGGCCGCGGCCTCAAGGTGCCCGAGCCGCGCGGTGCAGCGCGTGACTTCGGCCAACGCCGCGTCGCGCTCTGCCGTCCACTGAGCCCAGCGATCGTCCGACGTCGCGGCAATGCTCTCACGCGCCAGCAGACTTGCAAGCTTCTTCTGCGCCGCTTCCAGATTCCCGCGCGCAGATGCCGCGCGTTTCTCTTCTTCGCTTCGCTTCGAGAACAACGCCATTATTAAACTCCTCCGATCATCCCGCGGGACTTCAGAACCGCGTCCCATTGCGCCGAAATGCCGGCGGCGCTGAGGCGCGCCGCGGCGAGCGCCGCCCTCGCCTGAGCGACCGTCATGCTGGTAGTAGTCGCGAGGTTCATCGCCAGACCTTCGCGACCCTTCGCTTCGGGCAACGCGTTGATCGCGGCAATCCGGTCGCGTTCGGCTTGGGCGGTGGCTGCTGCCTGCATTTCAGTTTCCTTTGCTTACTTGACAGGAACGCCGTGCAAGATGTCTTCCGGCGTCTCGCGCACTACGACCGTGCTGACACCGCTGCCGATGCCCGCCAGTTTGATCCACGAGCGCGCCGGCGGACGATCCGTCGGCACGGTGCCGCCGGCGCCGCCGGCCGTAACGGACGACACGAAGTCCAGATTTATGTAGACGGTCTCGCCGCTCGCGTCGGTCAATCGCCGAAAATTCATCGGTGCGCGCTCCAGTTGGTTGACAGCGCGACGATGGGCCAAGACCGGGGGCGCAGGGAACGTTAAAAGCGTTCAAGGCCTCGTTCAATCCGTTCACACCACGCGTCGAACGCTGGCATGACCACGTGCCAAGTTCCCAGGAGCATTTGCGCAAACTGTGCGCCGTTGGGATCGTCGACGGCGTTTGCGCGGCACAAGCGTCGAATTTTCTGCTTGTCGAACGGAAGGCCGCGCTCGCTGAAGGCTTCGGCGGCGTCGCTCATCAACAAGCCGCGATAGCCGGCCAGGAAGGCCTGAGGATGTTGCTGGCCGCGACCGGGCTGGTAATCGAACAGCACGACCGGCTGCGCGCAGTCCTGGCCGCTGCGAATAGGCCCACATGAAGGATTTGGCCTGCGCATCACGGCCGTCCTCTTTAAGAACCTGGACCCAGGTTTCGTCGCCGTGGACCAGGGGCTGCGACATGAGCTTTTGCTGTAGCGCGTCATAGACCCGATGCAGATGCAACTCGCTCGCCCGGATCACCCAGTTGCCCAGCGTCCCGCGGCTGATGCTGACGTCGGCGCGCCCCAGCGCGTCCGCCACACGGTACAGCGGCGTGCCGTCGACGTATTTGTTGGCGAGCACCAGCGCCAGCGTCGATGGCGTGGCGACGCTACCCGGCAGCGGCTGCGCCGGCATCGGCGCGGTCACAATCGGGGTGTTCAGCGCGGTGCGCTCGCAGTGACGGCAGGCATATTTGAACCGCACATGTTGCAGCACCGACGCCTTGACCTCGACGTGCAACTGCTCGGTGACGGTCTCGCCCATCCGATGCATCCGATTATGGCAGCACGGACAGTCCTTTTGATCCTCACCCAGATCGTGTTCGACGCGTTGGCGCGGCAGATCGTCAGGCAGCGGCTTGCGGCCGCGTGCCTTCGGCGCCGGCTTTGGAGCCTCCGGCAATCCCGTGTCCGGCACGGCGACCGCCTCGACATCGTCGTCGTCCCGGCTTTCAGCGGCGGCCTGCTCGGCTTCGTTGAAGATGCGCTCCTTGAGCTTTTCGCTCTTCGGCGCATACCGGTGCAGGCGCTCCAGGCGCAACTGCTCCTCTAGATGCAGCACGCGTTGTGCGAGTTTCTCGTTTTCGGCCTTCAGCGCCGCGATCTCGGCCGCGTGCGCCGCGATCAAGGCTTCCAGTTCGTGCGTCGTGGGCTTGCGACTCATCGGAGTCTTGAATCGAAGTCATGCCGCCGCGTCAACCGGGCTCCCATGTCTTCGTCATGTCTTCGGCCGCGTCATCTGAGAACGGCCATGCCGAAGCCCGATGACGCCGCCCGCATCGAACACGCTCAGCCCACGCTCTGATATTGCCGCACCGGATGACGACGCACCGCCGCGATGTTGATGCCGTCAAGCAGCCAGTGCAGCTCCTCCGTCGTCAGCGTCAGCACCGCCTCCTGACTTCGGGGCCAGTGGAATCTGTCGGCCTCCAGCCGCTTCAGCAGCATCCAAAATCCTGACCGATCATAAATCAGCAGCTTGATCCGGTCGCGGCGACGATTGCAGAACGCGAACACCGCGCGCTGGAACGGATCCAGCCCCATCGACTGCTCGACCACGATCGCCAGGCTGTTGATGCCCGCCCGGAAGTCAATCGGTTCGCGGTGAAGGTAGACCCGAAGATCAGACGCCAGTCGGAACATCGCAACGCCCCAGCGCTTCAATCACCGCCGACAGCAACTGCGCGTCGCCGCCTTCCAGCGAAAGCGTCACGCCGTTGGGCATCGATGCCGTCAGGGCACTGACAAGGTCCGATGGAAGATCATCCGGCTTCGATATCATGGAGCCATTGAATCAGATCGAGCAGCAGATTCAAACCGTAAAACGACTATCCGACCCGCGTCGGACGCTGGGTTTCTTGAGGGTTGCGCCAATCGATCCCGGACAACAGATAGCTCAACTGCGCCGGAGAGATCGTTACCGATTCACCAGCAACCGATGGCCAGATGAACCTGCCTCTCTCGAGTCTTTTGGTGAACAAGCAGGCGCCCTGGCCATGGTGAGTCGGCCCCGGGGGTTGCACCCGGAGCCGCTCTCCGAACCGTACGTGACGCTCTCACGTCATACGGCTCTCAACAAGTAACGAGGCAGAACTCAACATCGCCCAATGAGCGAACAGCTTCGGCCTGCGGCAGCGGATCAATCTGAGCCAGGTGGAGGCTCTGACTTTTCCATTCTTCAGCCCTTTGTATTTGCGTCGCGCCCAGCGGTTAAGAGATTCGTCGACATATCGATACAGGTTGTGCATTTCTGACCGCCCATATCTGCCGTAGTACTGCCTCCATCCACGAAGGACGGGGTTCAGTTCCAAGGCAATTGCGTCGACTTCCGTCTGCGAGCGAAGCCTGAGGCGGAGCTGCCGGATCGTCATACGCATAGACGTCATCGCCGCCCTGCTGACCGCTGGCGAGAACGTACAGAAGTTTTCTTTCTTCTGATGGTTTCTTGCCCTGCGCGGTCGAAAGGTAAATCCCAGAAAGTCAAATGACTGACTGGCATGGCTACCCGGGCGATTGCTGTCTTTGCAGTAGACGATCTTGGTCTTGTCGGGATGCATTTCGAGTTCGCATTCCTTAAACCTTGCTTGCAGCGCCGCCTTGATGGCTTCCGCTTCAGCCTTGGTTCGGCAATGAACGAGCCCGTCGTCCGCGTATCGACACCACGGCGACTGCGGGAAGTTCCGCGCCATCCATGTATCGAACGCATAATGCAAGAACAAATTGGCAAGGACGGGACTGATCACGCCGCCTTGGGGTGTGCCCCGGTCGCGAGCGGTGATCGCTCCGTCTCTGTCTTGCATCGGCGCTGTTAGCCAGCGTTCGATGTAGAGCAGAGCCCATTCGTCTTGCACATGCTTCCTGACGGCCTTCATAAGCAACTTGTGGCTGATATTGTCGAACAGGCCTTTGATGTCGAACTCCAGCACCCAGTCCATCCTCCAGCACCGTTGCCGGGTGACGCCGACGGCGTCCAGCGCGGATTTTCCGGGCCGGTAGCCGTAGGAATCGGGAAGGAAGATTTCCTCGAGTGCTTGTTCAATCTGCAGCTTGACGACCGTTTGCGCCACGCGATCTGCTACTGTCGGCACACCTAGAATGCGTTGCCCGCCGTTCTTCTTGGGAATGGAGACAGCCCGAACGGCAGGTGGAAAGTAGCTGCCAGAAGACATTCGATTCCAGACCTTGTAAAGGTTGCCCTTCAAGTCCTTCTCAAAAGCTTCGAGCGACACCTTATCCACGCCGGCCGAGCCCGCATTGGCTTTGACCAATCGGTAGGCCTTCATCACTGTCTGCTTGTCGATATCGTACTGCTTACGTCCGGTTACACTCACATGTCCTCCTGCTCATCACAGTTGCATATGGGAGCAACCCACTTGTTTCGGCCCCTTCGCTCCAGTCCCATTACAGCACCTTCATCACTACTACGAGCCGATCCGCCCCAGTGTTGTGCTTCGGTACTCTCGTCTCGCGGTGTGCGCCGCTTGAACTTCTCCCTTGGCATCACAACGACTGGTTCCTGCAGTTCTCTACAAGAGCCTGTATCCAGATCGCGTCCCCTAAACGCCGGTCGCCATCCGCGCAGTAATCCAGGCGCCTCACGGATTGATCTCAGGGATGGCACGCGCCCCTGATTTTGGCGACGCCTTAGTAATTTTCGACGCGTCATCGGAAGATTCGCTTTCGCTCGCCTTCTGGATACTTACCTGCCCCGTACACCCGGGACTTTTGCAACACTTGCTCATGACCGCGCCTTTTAAGCGAAGCCACAGTGTCGTGGTTTTGCATCTGCGCCTGAAACGCCGATGCAGGAGGGCCATCCTCCATCTCTCATAAAGCTGTACGCATTAAATTCGGTTATTCACCTCCTTCATGCTCTGCAGCACACCGTGCCAAATGACCTTCAATAGATCACCGCGTTTGCCCCGGAAGCAGAAAAGACCGCCGCCCATGGCGTCGCGCTTGAGCACTTCCTGCACGCGCAGAGCCAGGCTCGGAAAGCCGCACCGCATGTCGGTATGGCCCGTCGCCAGCCACACCCGCACGCCCATCGGGATCGGGATCATCGGCGCGCCAGGCCCCGAGCAATTCGAACGACCGCCTCGATATCCGCACCGGGGCCGAAGACCACGCGCAGCCCCTGAGGGCTCACGATTTCGATCTGACCTGTCTCGACAGCTTCCGTCGTTGGCGGCGTACTTGCCGCAACTATCGCAGGGACGAATGTCGGGCCGATCGAATCCTCTTCGGCCGGATCATGACAGGTCCAAGCCTTGCGCCAGCTCAGCAGAAGCTGACGTGATATCCCATACCGGCGAGCCGTCGCCGACACCAGTCGTGGCCCCGAGAAGCTCTCCTCTACGATTCTGAGCTTCTCCGCACGCGTCCAGCGTCGCCGCCGACCGGTCTCCACCAAATCCATGCGGCTCAGCACCGCACTGTCCTTATGTACGTCCATAAGGACAGTCAGCTACAGATCGGAAAAACTCGCAAGACGGCCGCCCTCGGACGGATACCATACATCTTCACGACACTGAGATAATGTTTGAAGCCGCCGTGCATTCCTTTTTCGAGCCGCCAGTGCCCGGCAGCGATCTGCACTTCGCTATCGAGTGGCTCTCTATGGACGCAGGTTACAACGAGGTCCGCCTAGTTACAGCAATGACTGCACTGGAAAACCTTCTCGAAGCCAACCTTGACGAGACCGACGCGTTCATTGTTCCAAAGCGCGAATTCAAGAAAACGCAAAAAGTATTGAAGAATGTCATTCGCGCTTGTGTCGCCGGTTCGCCGATTGCGGACGAGGTCACAAAGGAGCTGAACCCGAACCTTGAGCAGCTCAATCGGCGTTCTTTTTTACACAAATTGAAGAGGCTCGCCGTGCACTGGAACGTTCCGTTGGACGGGATTTCAGACGATATGCTGCGCGCCGCTAAAAGCGCGCGAGACCACATCGTGCATCGCGGGAAGTATTATGAAGGGGCAGAAGACGAACCGTTGGAGTTATGGGAGCACGTTGCGGTCATCAGAGAGGTGGCAGCGCGCTTCTTGATGGTCGCCATAGGATATAAGGGGCGCTATCAGACCTATATCGGCACGCCCCGAGATGCGATGTTTCCGCCAACGGCCAGATCGTGATCCGAAACCCCCGTCCGACGTTTGGGGGAGATGATCCCCGATCCCGCCCAAAAGAGCTGTCTTAAAAAACGGGACCGGAGACCATGCCCTTGTCCGTCCCCCGCCCCGGAAAGGTTTCGGGGTGCGGACGATGCGGCCGATCATGCTCTATACCCGGGCCGCACATTGGTTAGAGCGAGCCGGGACCGGGGTCACGTTCGCTCAATTGGATCGGGCGGCCCTCAGTGGCCCGCCCGTTGCGCGCGATAGACACGGTTGAATTCCTGCAGCCGCCCGGTGCCTTTGAGCGAATCCATGAATGCGTCGAGTTTCTGGACCGCGTCCTGCGCGCGCGAGATCGCTATATCGTGCGGCGTCAGCGTCTCGTGCCAATGGGCCGCCGCCCGTTCAAGCGCGGTTAGGCCGTCGCCGCACCGGGCCGCTCGCCTGCCTCTTTGCGAGCCTGCCGCGACACGGCGATGGCGTTTCCCTCCCGCACCCCACATGCACCGAGACGGCGCGCGGGTCGATCTTGGTGCCAACGCGGAACGAACAGATGCCGGTCATGCCCGCCGGCGCGTCAAACTAGCGTCATGTTCCGATCGCCGGAGCCGTCTGCACCCACGATCCGCATAGCTTAGCGCCGTTCCCTGCCCCCAACCTCTTGATAATTTGCGTGCGCTCCGCAGCTGCTGAATCAATGCGCGATCCCCTGGCGCCGCAAGCCCGCTCACTTCCTCCGCTACTGGTCCGGTCCTGTCGATCGAAACGCCGGCTTCAAGACCGTTTTGGTGTCGCTTGCGATCACCACAACGGCCGGCTGAAACTCGCCGATCTTCCGGATTGGGACTGGTCCGATATCTCGGCGCACCTCAAGTGCACCGCGTGCGGCAAGGTTGGTTGGGTCGATACCCGGCTAGACTGGGGCGAAGTGATCAATTTCGCCAAAGGCGTCTCTGGCTGACTGCCGAACGTCGGCTCTGCTGGCCTTGCTGCGTTTGCTCACCGGCGCTAACGCTGGTCTTGGGGTTGGCCGAGAGGATGCACGATGAGCAAGGCGCGCGAGTTTATCGATTTCTGGATCGAGAATAGCGTTCACGCTGTCGAGCAATATCGCTAACGGCGCGTCGCAGGATGTGGCTGAGCTGAGCCGGCGCCTCATCGATGCTACCAAGGAACAAGGTATCCCGAAGCGGACCTGCAGGCTGAGATCGGCGATATCTCCGACTACATCGCAAGCCAGCTAAAGGCGGCGAATAGAGCTGAGAGCGAACGGCGTAAGCCTACCTAGGCGCTTGTGGCAAGGCCAAGGCCGCCAACCGAGGCGACTCTGGGTTGCGAGCTTACTGCAACGTCTTTTCTATCTCGAAGGTGAACTTGAGCTGCATCACAGGGCCCTTGTCGTCTCGGACCTCTATCGCCAGGCGGTGGTTGTGTCCAGGCAGAGACTGATACACGGCGTCACGTACCATATCCGCCACCGACTTAGCAGCCTCCATTTGCGCGGCCTGCATGCTGTTGAGTTCCAGGCCCTCCTCATCGGGGGCCAACTCCTCACCGTCGCGCAGATCAAAATAATAGCGCGTCATGGTTCGCCTCACTGCGTTACTTGTCAAAGCAGGCAGGCAGAACAGGTTCCTGACGCGGGGCTTAATGCCTTTTGGGGGCTGGAACCGTCTCTATCGCTATCATGTCAGCATCCCGAAGTGTCACGCGCCGCCCGGTTGCAGCGGCGATCTTTCGAGCCACCATCCTCGCGGTTTCATCGTCGGCAAGGTCGAGAGCGAACAGTTCCCGGGGCTTAATGTCGGGACTTACAACGTCTCCGATGATGGGACGCTGGTTCGTCCGCTTCACTTCGAACTCTGCGAGCCGGCGGAGGAAAGCCATTCGTCTACATGTGAGGCGGTTTCCATCTGCCGGGCCTTTTCGAGCGCCGCCTCCTTGGCCGCGCCAACAGGCAGTTCGTTGGCCATCGCCCGCAGGCGCTGTCCTTCGTCACACAGACGTTCTTGAAGGGATTGGTCTTGTTTGAAACGCCGCCGCTTGATGACCATGGGGCGCTCCTTTCCTGTTCGAGGAAGGCGGGAGCGCTAACGGGGCGGTCTCATCACCGATAAAAGCCACTGATCCGGGCGGTGATAAAGGCTAACGCACGCCCCTTGGCTGCAGTTCCAAAGGAACTTCGTTCATGGCTACGTCTCCCCGCCGCGGTGTCGCGAGTTGGATGAGATCGATCTCTCGGACGTTCGGGATGGCTAGTCATTTGGTCTGTTGTCTGTGGTGATTGCTGACACGTCGCACCGTTCGCAGAACAGATCGATGCTAGCGAGATTGCTAGGCTGATTCACGACTTTAAAGCCACGTGGAAGCTGCTCCACCATGGTTGTCTGGCTCGGCTCATCAAGTTCGGCTAAGTTGGCGACGCCGGTAAGCCCACAACGCGGGCACTTTAAATAAGCCTTGAAATGGTCCCTCGCGGTCATCCCGCCAAATATGCGGTTCGAGGCATAGCTTTTCCAGCCCGGACCCGCCATCGCCCCATGCCGCGATTGCTATCGTTAAGCTACCCCAGCAACCATAGGGGCCTGTGCATTGAGGGAGGCTGGCTGCTGGGGCCTTCTACCGGCCCTTGGTGCAATGTGGGCCAATGCCGATTTACTGCCCATACATTGCGATGCCGATGACAACGAGTGGGCTCAGCCCCAACAATACGATGCAGATGCTTCCAAGGAGACTGTCACTGCCCATGACACAACCTCCACGCCGCAGTTGAAATTTGATCTGCCAAAACAAAATCGTGATCGATTAAAAAACCGGCCTCAGAGCGGTACACGCCGTTTGGCGAAGCCGAAAGTCCTCTCATCCGAGCATTAGCCACGCCACGCTGGCGATCAGGGCGACAAACGACACCGCCGCTGTGCCTCTCTGATAAATAGTGTACGTGTCCCTGAGGCGGCCTACCGCGAAGCGCCGACTGGTAGACGTCCTCAAGCACGCACATTTCGGCAATATATTAGCAGCCATTCGTCAGCTCTCCAGCTTAAAGAAATTGGTGCGCCATGCCGACCAAGCGCCAACCGAATTAAGGGGGCGCGGCATGAATTGTGCTGATGATTAGCTGCTGGGAATTTCAATGTCCCGGTTCGGGAACAAACGGTCATCAGGTGTGTATTTTTGAGACCGGTAACCGCTCATTTTGGGAGGTATCGTTGCATTACACAGCGCTCCAACAAAACAGGTTCCTCGTTCGGAGAGGAAGCGGTGACGACTGGATGGTTTATGATCGGGAACTCAAGGGGCCAGCGCAGCCAAAGAAAAATGGCCCATTCGCCGAGAAGCTAACCAAGGACCAGGCCCAACAACTGATGCAGATGCTGACTGACGACCTGACCGGCGCCATGAAGGCGGTATAGTCATATTGGATACCGGTCCGCAGCAAAATCTGAAACGGACCGCGAACAGATGACGGCTGTGTTACCTACTAAGGTCTATGAACAGAGTTGGGCACAGCGAACGAGGCGCGGCAAAAAAGCGGCGCTCCGGTGGGTTAAAACTTAGCCGGCTCAAATTCGACATTGGCTACTGGGCCTTAAGCGCGAGCCACCCCGGCAGCCGTCGCGGAACGATCGGCGAACAGCTCAAATGCCGGCGCACTTGAACGCCTATCACGCTGAGCAGGACGATGTTCGAGGCGATCGAATAGCGGTCGGTACGCGTGATGGTTCTTTTAATCTTGACGCTCCTCAGGACCGCTCTGCCCTTTTGGCACCACATCCCTATCCCTCTCGGTTGTGCGCGGGCGTGGCGTAGACTTCGGCATACCGGCCTGACCGCCGTGCTTTCCGCCCTGATCTTGGACGCCCTCCGCGTCATTTTCTTTAGGCATCACGCTCTCCTCGGTAAGGGCAATGGGTTCATCGCGTTCATCGGGTCTCAATTTTTCCGGCCCGTTCCCGTTATAGTCTCTTAAATGAGCTTGCCCGCAGTAGACCCTCCGAAGTGACGTCTCGGTACTCGACGTCGTCATAGAACTTCGGCTCAACCCAGGTTGCCTTGGGCTTCTTGACCGGCTTGGTGAGCTTCGACGTCGGAGTGATCACGGTATTAAGCTGCTTGCGGATTTGGGCTGAGGTGGTCCGGCTCCAGCAAAGGCAGATCGTCAATGACAAATGCGGGGACCTGTCTGCAGCAGGTGATCTTCTCAATGGGAAGAGGCGTCTTTGGTTGCACTATGGTTGGGTTGAGCCTCAGTGCGTCCCTCCGGTACCCTTCGGTCGGTCCGGCACCTCGCCTGTAGCAATTCCTACGCGCCTGGCCGCCGGCAAAGCTGAAGGAAATGGTTCTCTTCGGCTTCGTCCAGAATCAGCTTCGGAATTCGACCCCGGGTTTCAGGGGATTCAAAGACCATTGGAGTCCGGAAACAGTTTGCGGATCTCATGACGTCGACATCGGTCCATCGAGGAATTCAATGAGCGGCGTGAGATCACTCACCGGTTCGGACATCGACCAGGTGGCCGAGCTGCACAACAGGGTGTTCTTCCCGTCGCGACCAATGACGCCGCAGCTGCGGCAGCGGTATCGCCAGCTCGAGACGGTCTTCCTGAACAATCAGGCGCGCCTGCCGGGTTACGATCCACTGGTATACGAGCACGAAGGAAGTGTCGTCGGCTTCATCGGCGTTGCGGGACGTCGATTCACGCTTCTCGGGCAAACCTACACCGGAACGCTGCATTCCAACTTCGTCGTTCATCCCGCGCACCGCGGGCGCGGAGTGGGCGGCGCACTGTTTCGGGCTTATCTGGAGTTGCCGCGGGACTTCGCGTTCGTGGACGAAGTCGGCGAGCGCAACCGGCCGTTGCATGAACGCCTGGGGATGACGGTCAGCATGGCGCAGAGCGTTCGTTGGATATTGCCGCTGCGACCGGTGCGTCGCCTTGCTTCACTTGTTACAGACCGGATGCCAAAGGTTCTGCGCCCGGTGTGTCTGCTGCCTGCCGACGCCATGGATGCCATGCTTCGCCACGTCCCGCGAAGTCCATACAGGTTCGGTGTGCCGGATCTGCAGGTCACACCCATGTCCGGTGCCGGGCTTGCATCACTGATTGCAGGTTTCCCGGGTGAGGATTTGCTGCGTCCGGATGCGACCGATGGTTCAATCGAGTGGCTGGTCGAGCGCGCCAGGTCGATGCAGGAGCACGGGCAACTCGTGCTGAGCACTCTGCATGCCAAGGGCGCTGTCGTCGGTTGGTACATGTACTACGCGAACAAGGGTGGAGGACGGAGCGAGGTCCTGCAGTTAGTTGCTGATCCCGAGTGGGCTGCTCCTGTTTTCGACAGCCTCGCTCATGACGCATGGTCCCGGGGAGCCACAAGTCTGTGCGGCGTGCTGCATCCGTCGTTGCTTGCTCCGCTTGCCACGCGGCGCGCCGTGTTTGAACCGTGGGTGCGCTGGATGCTGGTGCGAACCCAGCACCCCGCCATCCTCGAAGCATTCACGCGGGGGCAATCGCTGCTCTCGCGGCTCGATGGTGAGTGGTGTCACCACGCCTGCGATTAGAATGGATATGTACATGAATCCACGCCCCCGCAATTCGCGATGATGCATCGACTGCTGAAGGGGTTGTTGGCCACCGAACCATTGCTACACAGGGCGCGCCGCAGATCATTCCCCGTGCGCAAAGCGCCATGCGCGCACCAGGCGCTGCACACGCCAGTGCAGGGATGTCGCAAGCACGCTGTCGCGTCCCGCCAGCGCCAGATGCAGCGCGCGATCATCTAACGCGCTTTTGCGCTCATGCGCATAAAACGCCGCCACATCAGAGGTGGCAATGCTGCCGGCAGCCATCCAGCGCGGCACGAACTCATTGCATAGCACGTCCACATCGGTGAGCACCTTGCTCAGGCCCATGCCGGTAGACGGGCAGACACTTTGATAAGCGTCGCCGATCAATACCATGTCGGCGCGCGCGCACTGCTGCATGCGATACAGATCGATCTTGAACGGTTCAATCTTACCTTGCGCAGCATAGCTTCCAATAAGCTGATCCAGGCCGGGGAGCAAGCGCGGCAGGGCGGTAGCGGGCTCGCGCAGCAATTCCTTGGTGGTGGCGTCCTTGGCGGGCCAGTAAGCATAAATATTGGCACGCATCGCATTACCCATGCGGAATAGGGTGACGTAACCGACTTTGTCGGCCAGGGTGCCCGTGTAGTAGGTGACTGCATCGAAAGGGAAGGCCTGGCCGTCGGTGCGCTCCAGCATAAAGCCGAAGGCCATCGACAGCTCTTCTTTGACCATGCGTTTTTCGATGCCTAACTGTTCCGGCAGCCGGCCGCTCATGCCGGTGGCAAGGATCAACAGCCGGCCAACGCAGACGCTGCCGTCAGCCAGTTCGACCCGGGGGCGACTCTCACCGGACGTAATTTTTTTTACCCGTCCCAGCCGGAATTCGACTTGCTCCGGGAACTGCGCCCGTACCTGGTTGACGATGTCGCAGTAGGAAATGCCGAACTGCTCAATCTGCCGCCGCCGCAGCGTGCGGCCGGCACGGGCATGGATGATCTCGCTGATGATGCGGGTCTTTTGCTTGACCTTATCGAGCAAGCCCAGCGACTGCAGCAGCGCGGCCTGGTCCGGCTCGATTTTTTCGGCGCGGAACAGCGGCGGGAATTCGGCGTAAGGATCGATCACGGTGACCGACAGGCCGCGCCGCGCCAGCACGGTGGCTGCAGCCGAGCCGGCCAGGCCGGCACCAACAATCAGGACATCACGCTTAACGAGGGCTTGCTCTGCGCTCATGCACCCCCCCAACGCCCGACCGCCTGTGGCGCCCGCGAGCCTCGTGCGCCGCGCAAGCGCCGCAAGCGGTCACCGGCGGCCGGCGTTGCGAGGCGTTTAGTAGACCGACAGGGCTGCGATGGCGTGCAAGGATCCTTATGACCTTGAGGGCGAAATACGGGGTTTGGCTTACAAGAAAAAGAAACTGCTGTTCCGAGATGGGAACAAGCTCAACGTCGGTGATCGCCATAGCGGTCGCGCTCCGTGGCTCGCTGTCAATTAATGCTATTTCACCAAAAATATTGTCAGCTGTAAGATCGGCCATCGTTCTTTTGCCGACTTGAATGCGCACGTAACCGCTCTTGATAACGAAAAGCTCGTCAGCCTGTCCTCGTTCCACGCGCCCACAATGCCAATGGGACCCTTGGCCGGTGTTCATGGGGCTCCCGGCTTCAAAAACTTCGGGCTAAAGCCATGAGCCTATGCCCGACTTTGCTGAGCGGAGTGTGCATCTGAAAACAGTGCCATTGGACCCCACGCTGCAGGGGCGACGTAGCACCTATGTGCCTCTGCGGAGGCCGCTGGGTGTTGCCCGTCTGGCTCCCTAGGGCCATTGCAGCCAGTTTTTAGAGGAGGCCCGCGACGATTAGTCCCACGAGCACGCCATTTCGGAAAGGGCCTTTCACGTAAGCATCCTCAGGCGGTTCAAATGATTGTGGGCTGACGATAGCAAGATGGAAAACGAGAAGGCATGCCGTAAGGATTACGGCGTCGGGCAACAGCCGCCCGATCTCCTCCCCTGAGGTGTCGACCTGGACGTAAGTGACATACTCAACTCCCGGGAAGCTGCGTATATCCCGAAGAGCGACTGCCTCCAAAACGTCTTATCCGCAGCTTCGAGCCAGCCAAGCCCCCGCCTGCTGGAAGAAAACCCGTATCGGTCGGGTTGGCGGCCCCCGGGTTGGGCCCGTTTCGTTTAAGTCGCAACCAACGCGGCCAAGAAGAACTGTTCGCCCGGCCTGCCAATGTCAGTTTGCTTTTAGCTGGCCGGCTTCAGTCCTGGAGACGTTAGCCACTCGGTCAAATGGGCGGCTGTTTCGTCCTGCCGCGCCTTCCTCAGCAATGCCTCCCGCTCTTCACATGGGGGAAGCCCTTTTGCTAGTTGCCGTAGTTCTTGAGCTTCGTGGGCAAGGCGTTCTCCGAGGGACATAGTCTGCTTGAAACGTCGTCGCTATCCGTTCAAGCGGAGCCACCTCGTGGCGCTGCGGACGACTAAAATCTCGGCCATGCACCCGCCGGCGACATGGTGGCCAGCGGAGCGGTGAAATTGTGATTCCAGGGCCTTCATGCGGGCGCGATGCCTCCTTAGGTCAAGTCGAAGAAGCAGAACCCGCCGTTGAGAAAGCTGGACCACAAACCTATGACCGATACCACCGCCGAAACGGCGCGGCTCATGAAGGTAGCTGAGGCTATCGTCCGCGAACTGGATCGTCAGGGCGTTGCAGATGCCGTGGCCGACCTAGGCTTTGACGTGATGGAGATGTCCAGGGTGGTGATCCGCGCGGCGGATGGGGATGTGATCCCGTTTCGAAGGCCGCAAAACTGATCGCTTTGTCGAGCGCGGAGCCTACCGTTTTGTCGAGGGTGTCGTTCCCAACGACTTCTTGATTGCTGACCCGAGCCGACCCTCAACTCGCTTCCGGTTATTGCCGACCTTTTTTATGGCCTTCTTCACCGTCGCTGCCGACTTCCCGGTTTTACTCGCTTCGTAGCGCACCTCGTAATCTTGTCCTCCGGCGACGCGGGCTCGGTCCTGCTTACGCCCGCGGGCGGTCTTCATTGCTTTCTTTGCCATTGAGGTCTCCCAGTTCCAACGGAGGCCAAACGCAAGTACGATCCCGCGGGTTCCTCGCAAGTTACTGCGCCGGGAACGAATCGTGCTGCGGTCGCTTGAATCCCGGTTCTGCTGCGTGGAGTTGTTTATGCGTAAATCGAATTGGACGCCTTCGATTGTCCCGACTGATGACCAAACGGTTTACCTCGCAGACGACTTCGGCCGGATAGGTCGCGCCTGGCGGGAGGCGGATCTCGAGACTGCGGACCTCGAGACGGTCATTCAGGACCTGAGGGCCGGCGAGTATGCAAACCCTATCAGGGTGGCCGCCTTCAACACGTCGGAGCGGAGGTCTGAGGACGTATCGGAGGACGTCGCATGCGAGATCCAGCGACGCTGTAACCTGCAGCTGACCGAGGTGCCCGCACATCTGCAGGATTTCATTGATCGCCATGTGGGCCGGGACCAGAAGCAGCTTGTACTCCGACTGGTCGAGGCATGCCCTTCCAACGCAAAAAGCCGGAGCAAATCGGGACCAAGGCGCTTTTTCCCGGCTTCATTGCGCCGGCCCTGGCGTCGCCAATCGAGAAGGTGCCGAGCGGCACGCGCTGGCACCATGAGATCAAGTTCGATGGTTATCGCGTTCAGGTCCATCTCGCCAATGAGGAGGTGAAGATCTACACCCGCCGGGGCAACGACTGGACCAAACGCTTCAAGAAGATCGCCGACGACGCTTGGCATATCTCGGCTGCCTCTGCGATCGTCGACGGCGAGGTCGTCGTGCCGTCGGTGGACGGCACCACAGACTTCTCCGTGCTGCAAAACGAGCTGCGGGGCAAATCAACAAAGATCGTCATGGTCGCCTTCGATCTACTGTATCTCAACGGTCGCGACCTGCGGAAGCTGCCGCTGAAGGAACGCAAGGCAGTGCTTAAGAAGCTGGTTGCCGGGACTGCCATCCAGTTCAGCGAGAGCTTCGAAGTCGACGGCGCCGAGATGTTCGCTCATGCCTGCAAGCTGGGCTATGAGGGCGTTGTTTCGAAGGTCGCCGACAGCATTTACCCGACGGGTACGCGCAGCCGCGATTGGGTTAAGAAGACCTGCGCCCAGCGCGAGACGCTGACGATCGCGGGCTTTGTGCTGGATGGCGACAAATGGGACGGCATCTATGTTGGCCGCCGCAAGGGCGATGATCTGATCTATGCCGGCAAGGTGGATCATGGTTTTGACAAGGCGTCGGCCGCCGACCTGCGCAAGCGTCTGACACCGCTAATCCGGAAAACACAGCCCTACACCAAGCGCATTGCGCATAAGGCCATCTGGGTCGAGCCAGCGGTCCTGGCGGAGATCGAGTACCGCGCCAAATCGGCCGAGGGTAAGGTGCGGCATCCGTTCTTCAGAGGGGTGCGAGAGGACACGACGTTACGGCTTTCCCGAATTTCGTCCACAAAGTTTCGGAGTTGCTGCGGCGCGCTAATACCTTTGCCCCACGTCGCGCCTGAAAAAAGCAGTCGACGGCGCAGGCATAACCTATTTGAAGCATGGTCTTTCGGCACAATCTGTATGACGCAAACGGGCTAAGCCCGGACCGATACTTCTCTGGAATTCTGTTACGCTGATCCGAGCCTGTTCTCCTCCATTCGCTGCCAGGTCTGCAGCAGACTCGCGCCTGCCAATCTTAGGGTCGATTTTGACTCATCTGCCGCATGCCCTGCGTTGACCTTACGCCGGCCGCGCACAGTTGGAGGTCAGACTGGCCTCGGGACCATTCGTGGTCGCTGGCGGAAAGCGCCCTGCGTCTGCGAGGCCGCGTGGAGAAGAGATTTGCCTGGAGGCGAGTATTTGACGCCCGAGGTGCCAAGTCGGCTCTACGCGGCCTCCTAGCCCATAATGAATGCCTCGGAGCCAGTGGATGTCGTTGCGCTTAACTGAACCGGTCGAAACTTGCCGGCGCCCTTCGTGTGGCGGCGGACAGAATCATCGCCCCTAAGCTGCCCGTCGCGGACCCTCCTGCCAGGTTGATTGTGCAAACCGGCTGTTCAGCCACGAAACACCGTGCAATCTCCGGCGACCGTGAAGTCGTGGAATGCAGGCGTCCAAGGAACCCGCGAACATGTCAGCCGTCTTGGATTCGGAGAGTCACCCGGTTTCCTTTAGGCAAACTTGAACATGCTTGCATCGAGCTGTGCCGGCGCGACCCCGATCAGCCAAACCGCACTGCCGGCCGCGTCGGTAATGATCGTGGTGTTGATCCCGGCAACGTAGGTCTCTGCGGCCTGAACATCGGCGAACGAATGCAGCGATGTACCCGCGAAGTTGACGAAGTCATTTACTCCGCCCGTATTGAAGTCCTGGACGACCATGACCTCCTGGCTGGTGTCGCTGATGTTGAATGTATCAGCACCACCGCCACCCCAGGCATAGTCAACGCCGCCGCCGCCGCTGATGTTGTCGGCCCCGGTGCCCATCAGGAACACGTCGACGCCGCTTCCGCCAGTCACCGTATCGCCGCCGTTGGAGCCGTAGACATAGTTCTGGCCAGAACCGCCGTAGATGACGTTGCCATCTGTCTCACCGGAGGAGATGAAGATGTTGAGGCCCGAGCCGCCGACCATGGTGTCGACGCCGGTGCCGCCATAGAAATAGTTGGTGCCGGCACCACCATACAGAACGTCGTTCCCGGCTTCCCCATACATCACATTAACGTCGGAGGAAGCCATGCCTCCCGAGCCGACGAGAGTGTCCGAGCCATCGCCGCCGAACAGGTAATTGAAACCCGACCCGCCGTAGATCAAATCGTTGCCGCCTTCTCCAAGAAGAACGTCCAGACCCGCATCGCCTATCAGGATATCGTTTCCAGCACCTGCATAGAAATAGTCATTGCCGTCGCCACCGTACCCAACATCATCGCCCGCACCACCAACGATGACGTGGTTGCCCGCGAAGCCGTAAACTGTGTCGCTTCCAGAGCTACCATAGATCGAGTCATTTCCGGCCAGGTTAACTTGAATAGCCGCAATATCATCGGACAAACTGGGTGTTTGGAAAGCTTGATAAAGCGCTGGAGCAGATGTGGAGATATTTGTAAGAAGCCACGTGGGGACCCAACTTGATCCATTCCATTGCGCTTCAAGGTAACCGGTGACAGTCCCTGCAGTGATGTTGCCACTTATATCGAGAGCGAAGCCGGATCCGCCGAACACAGAAGCATACTGAGCGCCATTGTACTGCCAGTCCACTTCAACGTAGTTCGGGACGCTAGTATTGTCGAAAAAAGAGGCATAAGCGTTTTGCGTTACGCGATAGAAATTTAGGGTGCTCATATCGAGCGATGTGTAGGCAGTAATTGTAGCCATTCTCGTTACTTTCTAAAAGGAACCGGGACTGCCTGCATTCCTTATCTACGATAAGTTGTAAATAGGCACTTCGACATGCTTTATGGAAAACGCCCGTCGAATGAGTGAGCCGGCCCCGCGTGTTTTTTGTTGTTGGACTAGCCCGTCCTATTCGTGAGAGTGCTTTTTTTAGTCCGATTGATGTGGCCGCACATCTGCTCTGACGAGGCGCGCGGGATTGCCTTCGGCTTTTCACCGCCTGACCGACCCGTACTTTGCAACGCGCTTGAGGTGTAGGTTGGGCGAACGGGGGGCGGACGCCCCGCCGGTCAAGGACCGAGAGGCAGCAGCGCGCCTGGCAAGCCGCGGATCAGGTCGGCTTCGGGACATGCCGCGGCAAACGCAAGGCGAATGCGGCTCGTGGTCTCGACGACACGGGCAGCGAGTTTCAAGAGACGAAGACGCAGCGTCGCGAACTCGGCTGTGGCCAATTCCCGGGCTTTGGGAATCGCGTCGCGCACGGTCAGCATCAGCCAATAAGCGGCGGTGTGGAGAACGAGGCGGACTTGATTGGCGAGCGCCGAACGGCAGCTGGTGCGATCGGAGGCGAGCTGTGTCTTATGCAGCTTGATCAGATTCTCGGCTTGGCCGCGCGCGCAATACAGGCTGTCGTAGATCCACTCGGCCGAGCCGACATCGAGGCTGGTGACGACGAAACGGATGTCGAGGCCGAGCATCGTCGCCTCAATACGGGCGACGGTACGCCGTTCGCGATCCCAGGACTTGGCCTTGTGGCGCGTCTCGGTATAGCCACGCAGAACCGGCAGGTTCTCGATGGCGCGTCGCGTGCGGATGTCGTCGGCGGCCTCGTCGAGTTTTCTGGCGAGCGGCTTGGTGCCGGACAGACCGAAGATGTAGTCGATGCCGTTGGTCTCGCACCACGCCATTGCCTCCGGCCGGGCATAGTGCCCGTCGCCACGGAACGTAATTCGCGTGTTGTGCCACCGCGTCCGGATATGCCGTATCAGGCGGCGCAGATGGGCACGCACCTCGACGCCGCCCGGCGTCTTGCCGGGCCGCAACACGACCGCCACGGGCCGGCTCTTCTCCGTGTCGTAGACGTGGATCGGCAGGAAGCAGCGTTCGTCATAATGAGCGTTGAACAGCGAGAGCTGCTGATGGCCGTGGACGACATCGCAGGTATCATCGATGTCGAGCGTGACGGATGCCGGCTCGCGCGGGTAGCTATCCATCCATGCGTCGACCAAAGTGTAGGTCAGTCGGATCACGTCGCGCAGGCGCGGAGCATTCTCCAGCCGCGACAGCGTCGGTTGGGAACACAGATCGCGACCCGTGTCCGGCAGCCGTCCGCAGGCCAGCTTGAATGCGGGATCGGACCGCAGATGATCGAGGTCGTCGGCGTCCTCGTAGCCGCAGCAGATCGCGAACATGCGCGCGCGGAACATATCGACAAGGCTGTGCACGACCCGCGTCGGATCGCGCCGATCCGGGAACACCCGGGCCAAATTGTCGGCCAAGCCGAGACGCCGCTCGGCCATCGCCAGAAGCATCACGCCCCCGTTCGAGGTCAGCCGACCGCCATCGAAGGCAGCTGTGACTTTCTTGGCGTGAACGGCTGGAAACGAGAAGGGCAGAATCGTATCATCGGTCATGGCGGGCCTGGCGTTCGCGGTTGAGGTGATGGGGTTGGCTTTGCAACCGAATCCTACGCCGCATCAGCGCTTTACACCACGCTCGCCAGCCTCTCAGGCGCACTCTGACGAATAAGACGGGCTAGCTACGGCCAACCTTCGTCATCGTTGATGAACACCTCTGCGATCCAGGGTTCCTCGAACCGGTGGCCGACGCCGCCGGTGTAGGGCTGGCACCGGAAGAGCCAGTGGCCTGATGGTCCTTCAGACGAGTTCGGAGGCTCGTCATTGCAGACCTCCAAACTCTCCATTGGCGCCCATATCGTCCATTGGCGCCCCGTTTTGGGAAGGGACGTCTATGGCGCCAATGGGCGCCAATGGCGTCGCAGACAGGGCCAAGACGAACCGCGAGCCGGGACCAAACCCCTCCCGTGAGGACGTCACGCCCAGAGCATCGCGGGCATCCCGAAATACCTTGCTCTTGTTCAGTCGCCTGTCGTCCTCCAGCAAAGCGGCAGCTCGCGCCTGGCGTTCAACCTCCAGGACGTCCACGGCACCGGCGGACAAGACGTCCTGGAGGAACCGCATGACATCTTCTTTGCCACTACCCGACTGCCCCTTTTTGGACCCGCGGTTCTCGGATGCTGTCAAAGCCTCGTCGATCGACTCGCTGACGTGGTCGCCTTCGAACATGACGTTGGATGACATCACGTCGTTCCTGACCAGACGTTGCTCGAGCCGGAATGCGAGCCCCTTGCACTTCTTGCCGAGGTTATTCTTGGCTTCCAGCAGGAACCGCCGCCCATCATCTTCGGGATCCTCGATCACGGCGAATGCAGCGCGCGCCGCGGCCACGAATGCGATCGAGCCGACGAACCGGTTCAATGCACTCTGATTGCCGGCGCCACCGCCTTTGTTGAGGTGCGTCACGGCGACAACGGCGATTCGGAGACGGTTGGTCATGTCTGCCAGCGGCTCCAGAAGTGCACGTGTTTCTGAGTTTCCATTGCAGTCGCTGCCACCCATGTACGCTGAGATTGGGTCAACGATGATGAGCTTGACCGTACCGATCCTCTTGGCCATTTCCTCCAATAGATCGACATCCGTCTTCAAGCTGAATGTCTTTCTGCCCGTGCCATCCGGCTTGGTCGCTGCCGACACGATGTGAACGCGCTCGCGGTCGGCCCCCGCAGCTATGAGGCGCGGGATGATGGTATCCTGCACGCCATCCTCGGCAGACATGAAGATGACATCGCCCGGAAGCGTCGAGCCCTCACCGCACGGCCAGCGGCCACCGTTCGAGACAGTAGCGGATATGAAAGCAGTCCACTGGCTCTTCCCTAGCCCGGGCGGACCGCCAAGCAACACAAGCTTCCCTTCCGGGATGCGGCCCGGCCAAACCCAGACAAGCTTCTCTGGCTCTAATTCGCTCGCGCGATGTGCGATCAACCGTCGCTTCGGTGGTGCCTTAGCCGACAGGTCGATCGGCGGAACATCGATCTTGGCCACGGCATTCGAGATGATCTGCTGGATCTCCTCCTGAGATTTGCCAAAAAAGCTGTGAGCGACCGCAATTTCTTGCAGACGATCAGCGATGATGGCTTTCGGCAGCCATCGATCGGTCGCGGCAGCGCTCAGCGCCGTGGCTGCGGCTTCAAAGGCCGCAAGCTTTCCATCGTTGGACGCTAACGCAACGTCACGTTTACATTCGCGGATGATGCCGGCCGCGCGCTCGCCGTACTGGCGAGCATCGGCCTTTTCCGAGGTCAGGTTCGGTCCCCGGCTTGCCGTGAGTACTTCGGCGCGCCTGGCGACTTCGGCGGGTGTGAGCGGTGATCGAGACTGAAAGGTCATTGCTGGCCGTTCTCCCTCGACACAACGGTCACGACCGTTTCGAGCCGATAGCGACCGTGCATTCCGGGAAATGCCCCCGAATGCGGTTCGCTCGTGGTCGAGATATTTAAGCCGGCCTTCCTCAGCACGTAGATGTAGTGGGATCCACGCGGGGCGGGGTTGTCTAGCAGAGTGATCCCCTTGGACCCCGCGTCGATCAACCTACGCAACATCCACGCTTGTCGTCCCGTGAAGGTCTGGTGCGCCCCGTCCGACTTGGAGATGGTCAGCCTGCTCATTGCTCCACCCTCGGTCCGATGCCGGCGAGGTTTGCGATCAAGTCGGCAACCGCCGGACGGACGTGGTACCGACGCGCGAGGAAGCTGCCGGCCCGAGTGTTCGGCCGCGCGGCTGCGATGCGCCATGCGAACAATGGCAGATCGAAAACCGATTGTGTTTTGAAACGTCGTTTGATACGGGTCTTCAACTTTAGAACTCCTAGAGTGCCCGGTGCGCACGACCTGATCCTGCTAGAGAGGATCGTGCCAGCCGGGTTTCGTTTAAGGGATGGAGTTAAGCTACGCGCTGAACTTCGGACGTCGATCGGATCAGGGGACCGATCTTGGCCTGCGCCCACGCATCCAGTCCGGAGACAGGATATAGCGGGAAGCGTCCAGCCAGTCGAAAGGGTGGGCCTTCCGAACTTACGCAGGCCAGTTTCGCGAGCGTCTTGGGAGAGCAGGGAACGTTGTACGTGTCTGTCACGTACTTCGCCGCCTCGTTGCGCCGAAGGTGGCGCTCATGGGGAGATGTTTCAGCGGTGTCCATTTTAGTCTCGCATCATCACGGTTCAATCTCCGTAGGTGCGAAGTAAATGGAGCATCTAGAAATCGGCCGTAAAGATACGCGGCTACGATTGCTGCCGATTTCCTCCTGCCGATTATCCCGCCGATTTCAGCGGTCCTTCTCGCCCCGTTTTCGACCACCGAGCTTCCTGATCAGCTCTCTCACTCGGTCACGACCCACCCCAATCTTCGCCATGTGGGCGACTGCGTCAGCATACTTCGGGATTTGTCCATTAGGCTGGCTCGCACGCCATTGCAGAAATGCGGGTTCAATCTGAGACTCGGCGATCCGCTGTCGATGCTTCTTCGCTTGGTTCGTGGACGCCTCCAAGGCCACTGGCGCCGATTGAACGGCCTGCTGAAGGGGTATCTCTCGAACGGGGTCAAAGAGCGGTCCTTCCCTCGCAATCGGCGGCCACAAGTCGAGCACCTCTTTGCTGGAAACAGTCACTTTCTCAAATTTGAGCTGATCCTTGAATCCATTGCCGACCGCGTCGAAAGGCCAGCCGCGACCCGGATCAAACGAGTGGATATCCTGCCAGTCGGTGCATGCGATCGGCTCGCGTTTGCCCGATGCCATTATACCGGTCGCATTAAGCTTGGCTGAGAGGAGCTTTTTCCAGAGATCATCACGAGCCGCAGGCCCTCTAACAAGAACCGCCGATTGATCTAGTGCGTCGTCTTCCGTTGAAAGCAGGAGGTCGTGCAGCGATCTCAGCTTCGATGGTGGTCGGGCGCCGCTTTCGTCGCGGTTCAGATCCCTAAGCTGAAAGTCATGCAAATCCCATTGGGATTGAACAGCTGTCAATCGGCCTGCAAATTTGACCCCTCATCGGCGTCCAATTTTGACCCCTTCGTGCGGCGGGCTTTGCTGGTAGCGCTCGTCTCGTCGGAGCTGGCCGGGATAGCGGAGGCGAGACGAGCGCGGGTGGCGTGATCGTCGTCTCGGCTCTTGAACCGCCAGCTATCGTTGCCGGTCTCGACAATGTCGCAGTGATGGGTCAATCGGTCGAGCAGCGCTGTGGTCATTTTGGCGTCGCCGAACACGCTCGGCCATTCGCCGAAGGCGAGATTGGTCGTCACGATGACGGAGGCGCGCTCATAGAGCCGGCTGACGAGGTGGAAGAGGAGCTGGCCACCGGACTGGGCGAAGGGCAAATAGCCGAGTTCATCCAGCACGATGAAGTCCATCCGGGTCAGATGCTCGGCGAGCCGTCCTTGCCGTCCGTTGCGGGTCTCGGTCTCGAGGCGATTGACGAGGTCGACTACGTTGAAGAAGCGGCCGCGGGCACCGGATCGGATGCAGCTTCTGGCGATGGCAATGGCCAGGTGGGTCTTGCCTGTGCCGGTGCCGCCAACCAGCACGACATTGCGTTGCTGGGCGATGAAGCCGCCGCTGGCGAGATCATTGACGAGAGTCTGATTGATCGGCGTGCCGTCGAACTGGAAGTCGGCGATGTCCTTGGCAAGCGGCAGCTTGGCAATGGTCAGCTGGTATTTGATCGAGCGGGCCTGCTTCTCGTTGATCTCGGCGTTAAGCAGGTCGCCGACAATGCGCTGAGGTTCGTGCTGGCGCTTGACGGCAGTTGCCATGATCTCGTCGAAGGCAGCCTTCATGCCGTAGAGCTTGAGCTCGCCCATGAGGTCGAAGATTTGGGTTCGTTCCATCAGATGGTCCTCCGGAGGTTGTCGTAGCGGGCACAATCGGCGATCGGTGCATGACGGAGCGTCAGTGCGGCCGGCGTCATGATGTTGGCCGGTGGGGCGGGTTCACGTTGACGGGCCAGGATGTTGAGCACGACATCGGCGGAATGGACGCCATGACCGAGCGCTTCGGCACAGGCCGCTTCCACCGCGGACAGACCGTCAGTCAGCACCGCGGTGAGGATGTCGACCATCTGCCGATTGCCATCGTCGGTGCTGGCAAGCTTGCGCCGGATCCGCTCGATCGCGGCCGGCAGCACCCAGTCTTTGAAGGGAGCGCCGTTGCGCAAGGCACCGGGTTTGCGAGCCAGCACCGGCACATAGTGCCAGGGATCATAGGTCGTCTCGCCGCGGCCAAAGGATCGCGGGTGCTCGGCAACGATGCGTCCATCCTGACGGATCACGATGCGGTCGGCATAAGCCTGGACTTCGACCGGCCGTCCGACTGCGCTGGCTGCGACCGAGTACTTGTTGTTGTCGAAGCGCACCAGGCAGGTCTTCGAGACCGATGCCGTCACCGCATGGAAGCCGTCGAAGCGGCCGGCATAGGGAACGAGCTTGGGACGCTCGGCTTCGAACACTTCCCAGATCGTCTGATCGACCAGCTCCGGGTGGCGATGAGCCTTGGCGTAGGCGATGCATTTGTCGAGCAGCCAGGCGTTTAACTCGTCGAGGTTTTTGAACCGCAGCCGCGGCGTGAAGAAGCGCTCCCGGACCAGCCCGACCTGGTTCTCGACCTGCCCCTTCTCCCAGCCCGACGCCGGCGTGCAGGCGACCGGATCGACCAGATAGTGGCTGCACATCTGCAGGAAGCGGCGATTGTAGAGACGCCCTTTACCGACGAAGATCGTCTCTACGGCGGTCTTCATGTTGTCGTAGATGCCGCGGGTGCAGGTGCCTTTGAACAGAGCGAACGCCCGGTCGTGGGCGTCGAACACCATCTCCTGCGTCTCCCGCGGATAGGCCCGCACGAACAGCATGCGGCTGTGACAGAGCCGGACATGGGCGGCCTTCACCATCACCGTGGTCCCGCTCAGCAAGACCACCTCGTGGCTCCAGTCGAACTGGTAGGCTTCGCCTGGGGCAAAGCTCAGCGGGACATAAGCCGCCGCGGTCGATTGCCCGCGTTCTTTGCTCCACCGCCTGGCGTAACGCCGCACGGCATCGTAACCGCCGTCGTAGCCGCGGCCGCGCAGCTCTTCGAAGATCCGGATCAACGTCAGCTGTTCACGAGCCGATTTGGCCGCGTTCGCCGCCAGCAATCCGTCAAGCTCTACTGCCCATCGTCCCAGCTTTGGCCGCGGCTGCACCTGCCGCTCGTACTCGAAGGAGGTCTCTCCCGACCTCAGCACCTTCCGGACCGTGTTCCGCGACACCTTCAGGTCACGGGCGATCTCCTTGATCGTCTTGCCCTTGATGAAGTGCTCGCGCCGGATCCGGGCAATTGTCTCCACGATCAGCATCCCCCACCACCTGCTTCGTTCCAAAGCAGGCAGCGCAACAGATCAATCTGTAGGGGGTCAATTTTGGACGCCGATCCCCCGGCTTAGGGGGTCAATATTGCAGGCCGAATGACAAACAGCCTCGGGCGTCCGCCAGATGATCCAGGAGAGAGTCATTGGTAACGTCCAATAGACGAGTTCAAGAGGGTCGAACTGTGTCGCGTCGGGTATCTTCCCTTCCTTCGACATTCGCACTCCGCTGGCGCATCCGCATCGTGGTCGACGCGGCAGGCTGGTGCGGACCAGCTTTTCGGGAGCTACCCTAGCCGCGCCGGTTCTTCGATCGCTTTGCCTTTGACAGCTTGGTGACGTTGTCGCGTGGCTTGACGTCGCCCATTGCCGCAGCAAGCCGGCTACCGATGTGCTCTGCCGCCTTCTTGACCGGATCGTTATCGAGGTGAGCATAACGTTGGGTCGTCGCCACCTGCGTGTGACCAAGTAACTTTCCGATGATAGGCAAGCCAAGGCCAACGCCAACTCCGACGGACGCATGCGTGTGCCGTAGATCGTGGATCCTCACGCCGTTGAGATCGGCCCGCGTAGAGATGGCTTTCCAAGGTTTCTTTAGGTCTGATCGAGGCTTCTCATCATCGGCGCCCGCAGAAGTGCCGGCAATGACATAGCCGCCGACACGCGGAAGGGAATTGAGGATGGCAAGGGCTGGCGCGTTTAGAACGATTGTTTTCTTGCCGGTCTTGCTGGTTGGGAGAAGGAGCAAGCCTCGCTCGAAGTCTACTTCTTCCCATTTTAGGTGCAGGATTTCGCGCAGCCTGGCGCCCGTGAATATCAAGAGGCGGATTGCTGCCGCAGCATGCGGGCCAATCACAGTTCGGCGGTTGTCTTCTTTGGGAGCGTGCTTCGCGCTTCGCTTTGTCTCATCAATGGTATAAGGCAGCCCGATCGTTTCTGCTTCCCGGATTGCCTCACCAATAGAAGCCAGCTCTTGAGACGTCAGATAGCGCTCGCGGCCCTCCTCGGGAAAGAACTCGATGCCACGGCAGGGGTTAAAGCCGAGCGGGACAATGTGGGCCTTCGCCGCGAACGTGTAGAGGCTGCTGAGAACCCGCAGCATCCGGTTGGCTTGATAGGGGCTGTGAGCGAGTTTTGAGTGCAGCCGCTGCACCTCAGCCGTGGTCACCTTCTCTGCTTTCCGTTTGCCGAGTTCGGGGATCACCAACCGCTCAAGCAGGTCCCGATAGGATGCCGCCGAAGAGGCGGCTCGCTTCGCCTTAACGTGTTCCTTCAGAAATTGTTCTGCCGTTTCGGCGAGGGTGGAAGCACGCTTTTCTGCCGCGCGCTGAGCTGCTGGGTCCGCACCATTGGCTACGGCGCCGAGCGTCTTTCTGGCAAGCGTCCGGGCTTCCTCGGGGGTGATCTTCCCGACCTGGGACAACGTGAGGCGTCGAGTAGGAGCCCCACGGCCAGCGCCAGCCCGGTATTTGACGACGTATGACTTCGCGCCGGTCGCCTGGACGCGGACGCCGAATCCGGCCAGAGAGCTGTCCCAGACAAAATACTCGGTGTCTTGGGGCTCGAGCCCCTTAATCAGTCGCTGGGTGATTTGACCTGTCGCCACGGGCCGCCTTCTAGGAACCACGTAACCACCGAGGAACCACGAATCGGCAAATCGAGGTAACGTTGAGTAACCACCGTAGACAAACAAACCACTGTTACAAGGCGGTTTCTCGCCGATTGGAAATTGCGAGAAATCTCAATAAGTTATGGACCGCATAATTCGTAATGACGGGGTCGGGGGTTCGAGTCCCTCTTGCGGCACCACCGCTCAAATACCTTCCGCGCAGGTTCGATGGTTCGCTCTTGCCGCCCCGGCTGAAGCCTAGATCCGCGCGCCGCACAGTCCGCTCATGATCACAACCGCGACCAGCCCGCCTGCTGCAAGCCCGGTTGCCCAGATCCGGTTGGCGGCTGTGGTGGTGACGCCATGTGCGATCAGGACGCCGCGCAATCCTGATGTGAGATGCGCGAGCACGAAGAAGACGCTGAGCGCGTAGTGCGGCACTAGGCGGATGCTCCAGGCGTCGTGGATCAGGCCGGTTGGTGCGCCGGATGCCCAGGCCCAATTGGTGTCGATGTGGTGCACAGCCCGCGCCGAGACGAATGCGGAATTCAGGTGGGTGACGATGAACGCCGCGAGGTAGATGCCGGAGCCGATCTGGAACACGCGGTAGGCATCCGCCGGCAGCGCGCTCCAGCGCCCGGCGAGCCGCACGCCGACGGCGACCTGGAACAGCATCAAGGCGACGAGGACGGGCTCGACCACGGACGATCGGTAGACCACGCGCCCGATCTTCATCACGGCGGCATGGACCTCGGGTCCGAGCAGGCCGAGCAAATGATTGGTGAGGTGAAATGCGACGTAGAGCAGAATGACCGCCGCGGCGACGCCATGGGTGACGCGCCATTTGGCGATGGATGATGCAGTCGCGGTTGATTTCGCCGGGCGTTCTTGCTCGCTGCCGAGCAGCACGTAGAGGCACGCCACCGACCAGCCAGCGACCCAGACGAGTTCGTCGCTGACATCGATGTGCAGCAGTCCGAGACCGACGCCGGTCAGCACGAACAGGGGCGGCGCGGCGATGCAGATGTAGCCGAGCCGCCGGGCGCGCAGCGCGAAGTACGAAGGTGCTGCTGTCGTCATCCACCAGGCGCGGGCAAGACCGAGCAAGGGTGCTGCCGTCGCAGCCAGCAGGCAAAGCGCCGCCAGAATGAGTCGCCCAAACGACATCGGGTCATCAGCGGGAGAGACCGCGAGGTGGAATGCATCGAGCAGGAACGGATAGGCGATCGCGCCGGCCGCCGGGATCAGCGAACGGAGCTTTTCGGCAGCCGTATTCGCCAAGCCATCGTCGCCGGGCCGTACGCGACCTTGTTCAAATGAACTCACTGAGTTCTCCAGAGTTCAGGCATCGTGCGAAGGAGAGGGCCAAACCGACGAATCTATTCCCGGGTCATCATCGGAGGCGTGGCATAGAAGCTGGTGCTGTAGACGCTGGCGTGCACGGGCAAACGGCGTTGCGCCGAGACCGTGTCTCAAGGCGCATAACCGTACTGTGATGCAGGCCCACCGATAGGACCAAGTTCCAACAATCCGACTGGACCATGCCAACCCGTTGGCAGCTACTGCCTGCCGGCGTGATCTCACAAAATCCTGAGTCCGACGTGACTAGTCTGCCGGCAAGGGCTTGATTTCATTCGGACCGGGAGGGGAAGACACCTCAGATCATTCTTTCGCGTTGACGAGCGATTCAATACGCCTCGATTGCACGATGGCGTCGCCGAGATCCACGAACGCTGCAAGATCTTGAGGTGCCGGCGCTAGCCCCATCCCGTCGGCATCACCGGAACGGGGACCCCATATCGCGCGGCTCTCCAGAAGATAGACGCCGTAAACCGCTTCGATGCCGGTGTAGGCGTTGGTCCTCAGTTCTTCCTGGATCGAGTAAGCCGCCAGCGCGGCGTTGGTGACGACAGACGTCTCAATCAGGGCTTTTCGATATCCAGGGTGGTGCACGACAGTTGGCCCGAACGCGGCGACCAGCTTTCTCTCGGAAGCCTGGACCACGACCAGCGCACCGTCGAGAATGCTGCGGAGCGAACGCTTGGTCGCGAGCGGCAAGTATTCACGCGGATTCAGGAATACATCGACGGCTGTCGTGAGCGCGCCGCATCCGCTGTGGCCGAGCACGACGATGAGTTTGAGGCTGCCGCCAAGGTTCTCGACGGCGTATTTGAGGCTTCCAAGCACCTCTATTCCGAGGCCGTTGCCCGCGACGCGGACCACGAAGAGATCATTGGGCCCTTCATTGAAAATGAGTTCGACGGGGACGCGGGCGTCGGAGCAGCCGAGCACGGCTGCAAACGGTCTTTGCTTCGGTACGGCGCTGTCAGCCAGCACCCCCAGGTCACGCAGATCGACCGGGATGATCTGCTGTACCCCGCCCGCTTCCTCATCGTGGTCAAGGAGTGTGGCGAAGCTTTTGTTGCCCTGCTCTAGACGGAGCAAAGCCGCTTTACTGTCGGGCGGGGGCGGCCTGATCGAGCCATCGTCGCTGCTATAGCGATAGGTGATATCGAAGGTCTTCATGATAGCCGCGCTGGGCTGGGAATATTCAGGCAAGCAAATGCGATTTGGACAACGAACGGAACCTGCAATCCTATTGAGCGATCCATTGGAAAGCCGCCGTTGATCCAGATCAAGACTGCTGCAAGGCGGGGACGGCGGATGTTACCCTGTCCATGACGTCGCCGAGGTGGTGGTGGCGTTGCTGCGGCGCGCGATTTCGGAATATTGGAAGAATGACCCTGATTTGCCCGACGGGTCAAGTTGCCTTGTCGAGCGCCGGCACCCGCCAGCTACTTTGCATGGGGTTGTTTTCGATATTTTGGTGGGAGCCGCAGCCACCGGGCGTGATGGTGCCACTCTCGAAGGCGCATAAGCGTTCAACGTCGTCCGGCCGTGGCGGACCAGCAGAAGGTGGCTGCGATCAGAAAGCGAAAGCGCCCCTGGATCGGATCCAGGGGCGCTTTGCGTTGAGAGTGCGTCCGCTACGTTACTCGGCGACCGTCTGCACGACGTTGCCGATTGGCCGGCCCGTTGCGATCGGCTTCTCGGTCTTCGCCATCATCGCGTCGTATTCGGGCAGCGTCTCGAGCTGGGTCTTGGCTTTCATCCAGACCACCTTGTAGCCGCCTGCCTTCAGCTTGCGCAGCAGCGTCGGCAGTGCCTGCGCGGTGTGCTTCTGCAGATCGTGCATCAGGATGATGCCCTTGTGCTCCTTGTCGAGCTTGGTCATCACGTTGTTGATGACCTCGTCCGAGCTCTTGGACTTGAAGTCGTTGGAGTCGACGTCGACGGAGAACATCGCGATGTTGCGGGTGCCGAGATAGGCTGTCGTCGCCGGCGTATGCGCCAGCGCCGGGAAACGGAAGAACGGGGCGGGGTTGGCGCCCAGCGCCAGCTTTACCGCGCTAAAGCCCTTCTCGATCTCGTCCTTGGCCTGCTGCTCGGTGAGCTTCTTGCTCGCCAGATGCGCATGCGACCAGGTGTGGGCGCCGATGGTGTGGCCGGCGGCGGCGACCTGGCGGAGGATATCCGGGTGATAGGTGGTGTGCAGGCCGATCGGGAAGAACACCGCCTTGGTGCATTCATCCGCCAGCGCCTTGAGCACGGCGGGCGTGGTCGGCCACGGACCGTCGTCGAAGGTCAGCACGACCTCCTTGTCGGTCAGGAAGTCGTACTGCTTGTACTGCAGGAAGCCGAAGCCCGGGCCGCCATTGGTGTCGACCACGACGGTGCGGCTGATGCCGAGCGCATCGGGATTGGCGCATTTGGGCGCGGCCGCGACGGGAGCCGGCATCGGCGCCGGCGCGGGGGCCGCGGCCGGGGCTGCCGCCTGGGTGGCGTCGGCGCGCTTCGACAGCGCCGCGGTCGTCTCGACATCGTCCCTGGCGCCCTGTTTCGCCGCCGCCGGAAGCGGCTCGGCCTTGGCTGCGGCCGTGGTTTGCGGAGGAGCCGCGTCGGCACGCGGGGAGGAGGTCCAGAACCACACACCGGCGATCACGATCGCCGCTACAACACTGGCCAGCATCAGGCCCAACGCACTACGCATCGCTAACACTCTCTCGGAACTCGGGATACGCCACAGCCGTAACGAGCGATTAATGCCAACAAGGTCTTAACGCGATCCCAACACGGCGCCGGAACGGCAAGAAAAAGCAGGCTTTACCCAGCCGCCGCTCAGCTGGGAGCGATTCTTGACCATGCAGGCGGTGATCCCGGGAATGTTCGGGATCTCGGCTGGATCGCGATCTCGCCGCGCAGCGCACGGCCGCCGCCGGGTGATTGGCGCCGCATCGAAGCGGGCAGGCCTGCGGCGACGAGACGCAGGCCGTCCCCGGGCGGCCGCCTCCGGCGGAACCGGCGCGCTCCGCCGTTTCAAGCTTCTCCGCGGCACTGAAACGCTATAGACCAGCGTCGCATTCGCTGGAGCCTTTGTCCGTTCCGATGGAATCGGAGCGCGGCTCCAGATTCTTGTATTGACGCGTTTTCTTTACGCGAACCGGTACCCACTTCGCTCGAAAACGCTTTTGTAGAGGCTTTGAGAGATGACCCGATTTCTGTTCGCCGTCGTTCCGCTGGTTTTGTTGACGTCGGCCGCCTCGGCACAGCAGCAGGGGCGTGATGCCTGCTCACGCGATGCGTCGCGGTTCTGCCGCGCCCATCTCAGCGAGGGCGATCAGGTCGTGCTGGCCTGCCTGAAGGAGCATCGCAGCCGCCTGAGCAAGGCCTGCCAGCAGACCCTCGCCGATAACGGGCAATACATGATCTCGTTGTCATTCCGGGGCATCGCGGAGCGATGAGCCCGGAATCTCGAGATTCCGGGTTCGATGCTTCGCATCGCCCCGGAATGACAATCTAGACCTACGTGCTACTTCCCGCCGCGGTCGCGACCACCGGGATCACCTCCTTGGCGGCGCGGTCCGGGGTCTCGTCCTTCCAGCGCACCGAACCGAACGGTCGCTCCAGCATCCGGCGCACGCGGACCGGCTCCGCGCCGATGTGGAAGTCGGCCGCCTTCTGATGCAATTCGCGTTCGATCTGGGTGGCGCGGTTGCGCTGGCGCAGGAAATCGAGCCAGGTCGGGCAATGATAGCGCTCGGTCCACAATTCGGGATCAGCGATGTCGCGCGCGATTGACCAGCCATAGGCGCCGTTGCGCTGGCGGCTGAGCTGCACATCCTGCATCACATTGTGGAAGGCGCGGGCATTCTCCTGCGCCACCCGGTATTCGATCTCGACCACCAGCGGACCGCTGCGTCCAGTGAGTTGCAGCCGCACCTCGGGATCGGCCAGCGTATCTGTCGCATCCTCGTTGCGCGCGCCAATCGGCGGCATCCGCAGCCAGATGCCGACCAGCGGCGACAGCAGCATCAATCCGGCTGAGATCAGTAGCGCCATCTCGACGCCGCCCGCGTCGGTGATGCGGCCCCAGCCCCAGCTTCCGATTGCAATGCCGCCGGCGATCGCGGCCTGAAAGGCGGCGAGCGAACGGCCGGCGACCCAGCGTGGCGCCGAAAGCTGCACGCCGATATTGAACAGCGCGATTGCAAGCATCCATGCCGCGCCGGCAACCACAAGTGCCGCGGCGGTGATCACCGGCTCCTTGCTTACGGCAACGATTGCGATCGCAGCGCCCATCAACAGCGCGCAGGTTCGCACCGCAGCCTCGCCGCTGAGCCGGCTGCGGATCTCGCTGATGTTGAGCGCGCCGATCACGGCGCCCATGCCGAACGCGCCGAGCATGATGCCGTAGGTCTGCGCGCCGCCATGCAGCAGGTCGCGCGCCACCAGTGGCATCAGCGCCGAGACCGAGCCGCCGATGATGCCCGTCACCATGGTGCGGGTCAGCACGATCCTGATCGACGGCGAATTGGTGATGTAGCGCACGCCGGAGACGATCGCCCGGTTCAGCCGTTCGCGCGGCAGCCGCGACGGCTCGCTGACGCGATTCCACAGGAACAGCACGACGAGCAGCGGCAGATACAGCACGGCATTGGCGGCGAAGGCCGCCACCGCACCCGCGGAGGCCACCACGATGCCGCCGATCGCGGGACCGAAGCTGCGTGCGATGTTGTAGCTGATGCCGTTCAGCGCAACCGCGGCGGGCAGCGTCTCCGACGGCACCTGCTCGCTGACCGAGGATTGCCAGGCCGGGCCGAACAGCGCCATGCCGCTGCCGACCACGAAGCACAGCGCGAGCAGGATGTTCGGCGTCACCAGGTTCAACCAGGCCAGCACCGTCAGCGTGGTGGCGCCGGTCAGCGCGATCGCCAGCGACACCAGCGCGACGATGCGGCGGTCATGCATGTCGGCGATGGCGCCGGCCGGCATCGAGATCAGCATCACCGGCAGCATCAGCGCGGTCTGCACCAGCGCGACCTTGTCGGCCTCCGAACTCATCTGCGTCATCGCCCAGGCGGCGCCGACGCCCTGGATCAGGATGCCGAGATTGGAGAGCAGGCTGGCCAGCCAGATTCGCCTGAAGATTGAATGCCGCAACGGTGCAGTGATACTGTCGGGACGCTTCCGCGCTTCGGTCATATCCGGTTCCGCTTGGCCTGCTATAGCTTGTTGAATGATTCCGGCAGCATCAACTGATGCCCGCGAAACGCGTGTCCTGTCCAGCAATTACGCTATCCTTGGCGGGCGTAGGGCACAGCTAACCCGTCCTATTCGTGAGAGTGCTTTTTTTAGTCCGATTGATGTGGCCGCACATCTGCTCTGACGAGGCGCGCGGGATTGCCTTCGGCTTTTCACCGCCTGACCGACCCGTACTTTGCAACGCGCTTGAGGTGTAGGTTGGGCGAACGGGGGGCGGACGCCCCGCCGGTCAAGGACCGAGAGGCAGCAGCGCGCCTGGCAAGCCGCGGATCAGGTCGGCTTCGGGACATGCCGCGGCAAACGCAAGGCGAATGCGGCTCGTGGTCTCGACGACACGGGCAGCGAGTTTCAAGAGACGAAGACGCAGCGTCGCGAACTCGGCTGTGGCCAATTCCCGGGCTTTGGGAATCGCGTCGCGCACGGTCAGCATCAGCCAATAAGCGGCGGTGTGGAGAACGAGGCGGACTTGATTGGCGAGCGCCGAACGGCAGCTGGTGCGATCGGAGGCGAGCTGTGTCTTATGCAGCTTGATCAGATTCTCGGCTTGGCCGCGCGCGCAATACAGGCTGTCGTAGATCCACTCGGCCGAGCCGACATCGAGGCTGGTGACGACGAAACGGATGTCGAGGCCGAGCATCGTCGCCTCAATACGGGCGACGGTACGCCGTTCGCGATCCCAGGACTTGGCCTTGTGGCGCGTCTCGGTATAGCCACGCAGAACCGGCAGGTTCTCGATGGCGCGTCGCGTGCGGATGTCGTCGGCGGCCTCGTCGAGTTTTCTGGCGAGCGGCTTGGTGCCGGACAGACCGAAGATGTAGTCGATGCCGTTGGTCTCGCACCACGCCATTGCCTCCGGCCGGGCATAGTGCCCGTCGCCACGGAACGTAATTCGCGTGTTGTGCCACCGCGTCCGGATATGCCGTATCAGGCGGCGCAGATGGGCACGCACCTCGACGCCGCCCGGCGTCTTGCCGGGCCGCAACACGACCGCCACGGGCCGGCTCTTCTCCGTGTCGTAGACGTGGATCGGCAGGAAGCAGCGTTCGTCATAATGAGCGTTGAACAGCGAGAGCTGCTGATGGCCGTGGACGACATCGCAGGTATCATCGATGTCGAGCGTGACGGATGCCGGCTCGCGCGGGTAGCTATCCATCCATGCGTCGACCAAAGTGTAGGTCAGTCGGATCACGTCGCGCAGGCGCGGAGCATTCTCCAGCCGCGACAGCGTCGGTTGGGAACACAGATCGCGACCCGTGTCCGGCAGCCGTCCGCAGGCCAGCTTGAATGCGGGATCGGACCGCAGATGATCGAGGTCGTCGGCGTCCTCGTAGCCGCAGCAGATCGCGAACATGCGCGCGCGGAACATATCGACAAGGCTGTGCACGACCCGCGTCGGATCGCGCCGATCCGGGAACACCCGGGCCAAATTGTCGGCCAAGCCGAGACGCCGCTCGGCCATCGCCAGAAGCATCACGCCCCCGTTCGAGGTCAGCCGACCGCCATCGAAGGCAGCTGTGACTTTCTTGGCGTGAACGGCTGGAAACGAGAAGGGCAGAATCGTATCATCGGTCATGGCGGGCCTGGCGTTCGCGGTTGAGGTGATGGGGTTGGCTTTGCAACCGAATCCTACGCCGCATCAGCGCTTTACACCACGCTCGCCAGCCTCTCAGGCGCACTCTGACGAATAAGACGGGCTAAAGCCCTGAAAGGCTTGGGGAAGGGGAATCAATGGCGCTCTCGCGGCGGAGAATTCTGCAAGGGGCCGGCGCGCTGTCCCTGCTGGCGGGCCGGCTTGCCGCCCCGGCTCTGGCGCAGCCGGCGCCCGCCGGCGACATCCCGCCGATCCTGTTCGTGCACGGCAATGGCGATCACGCGCCGCTCTGGATGACGACGCTTTGGCGGATGGAGACGAACGGCCTGCCGCGCGAGCGCCTGGTCGCGCTCAATTTCACCGACCCGCTGGCGCGCACCGACGACAAGGTCGAGCAGGCCAACCGCTCCTCGACCGAGGACCAGCGCCGCGAACTCGCCGAGGCGGTCGGGGAGCTGAAGCAGAACAGTGGCGCTGCGCGCATCGCGCTGGTCGGGAATTCCCGCGGCGGCAATGCGATCCGCAATTACATCAAGAATGGTGGTGGCGGCGATGTCAGCCATGCGGTGCTGTGCGGCACGCCCAATCACGGTTTGTATGCATGGGACGACGGACTCGGCAACGAATTCAATGGACGCGGTCCGTTCCTGCGCGGGCTGAACGACGGCGACAGCGAAGTGACTGTTGGCACCGCATTCCTGACCTTGCGCCGCGACGGCCTCGACAAATATGCCCAAGCCGACGGCCGCTTCATCGGCAAGCCGGGCACGCCGACCAACGTCACGACCGAAGGTCCGGCGCTGAAAGGCGCGACCAACCTGGTGCTCGGCGCGGTGGACCATCGCGAGACCGCGTGTCATCCGCGCGCGTTCCGCGAAATCTACCGGTTCATCGCGGGGCACGAGCCGTCGCGGATCGAGATCGTGCCGGAGACAGCGGTGCGGCTGAGCGGCCTCGTCACGGGCACGCCCGGCGGCGTGCAGACCAACCGGCCGGTGAAGGGTGCCACGGTCGACATCTATCATGTGTCGGCGGAGACCGGCGAGCGCATCGGCGGCCCGTTGCACAGCTCGCAGACGAGCGCCGACGGCCGCTGGGGCCCGGCGCAGGTCGATCCGTCCTGGCCGCTCGAATTCGTGCTGACCTCGCCCGATGCGGTGACGACGCACATCTATCGCTCGCCGTTTCCGCGCTCGTCCGAAATCGTGCATCTGCGCGCGGCGCGGCCGCAGCTCGCCGCAGATGCCGGCGCAGGCGCCATCGTGCTGATGTCGCGGCCGCGCGGCTATTTCGGGCTACCGCGCGATATCGTGCTGTTCGACGGCAAGGAGCCGGCCGACGTCAAACCCGGCGTGCCGACGGATTCGGTGGCGACGCTGCGGCTTGCCGCGGCCGATATCGGCCGTCCGGTGGTTGCGATCTTCAACCAGGAGCGCATCGTGATGCGGAGCTGGCCGGCATCGGAGAATCGCATTGCGGTTGCCGAGCTGACTTATTAGGTCTGGTGAAGGTCCGCGCGCCTTCATGGCGCCGGGATCGCGTGGCCGGATCGGCCGTTGCGTGAGGCAGGAAGCGAGGACCATGAGCATAGCCGAAGTCTACGACATCACGGTCACGCGGCGGCCCCTGGTCCCGCCGGCGCCGCCGCGCGCGCCCGACGATATGACCGCGCTCCAGCGCATGCGGGTGATGCGCAACTCGCCGATCGAGACCTGGGGGCAGCGCGCCTATGAGGACGATATCGTCCAGGGCCGTTTTCTCCGCCACTCGAGCTTCATTCTCAACACGCCGGATGCGATCCGCCACGTGCTGGTCGACAATTACGAAAACTATACCCGCACGCCGGCAGGGCTGCGCGTACTACGTCCGATGCTGGGCGAGGGGCTGCTGATCGCCGAGGGCCGCGCGTGGAAGCATCAGCGCCGCACGCTGGCGCCGGCATTCACGCCGCGCGCGGTGACGACGCTCATTCCCTACATGATCGCGGCAGTCGACGAGACCGTTGCCAAGCTGAATGCGGCGAGCGGCGGTCCCGTCGATCTGCGCGAGGCGATGCAGCGCATGACGCTGGAGATCGCAGGCCGCACTATGTTCTCGTTCGGCATGGATCGTCACGGTGCTGCGCTGCGCGACTTCGTGATGGAGTATGGCGACACGCTGGCGCGGCCGCATATGCTCGACCTGGTGCTGCCATTGAGCTGGCCGACCCCGCAGGATTTCCGGCGCGCCCGTTTCCGCAAGCGCTGGACTGCTTTTGTCGGCATGCTGATGGCCGAGCGCCGCGCCGCCGGCAAGGATGACAACGCGCCAGGCCGCGACCTGTTCGACCTGATGGGTGCCGCGCGCGATCCCGAGACCGGCCAGGCCTTCACCGACGCCCAGCTCGGCGACCAGGTCGCCACCATGATCCTGGCCGGCCACGAGACGACCGCGACCGCGCTGTTCTGGGCGCTCTATCTGCTGGCGCTCGATCCCGAGACCCAGGAGCAATTGGCAGCAGAAGTCAGGAGTGCGACGACGTCGGGCGCGCTCGACATCGAGCGGCTGAAATTCACCCGCGCCGTGGTCGACGAAACCATGCGGCTCTATCCGCCGGCGTTTTTGATCGCGCGCGCGGCAGGCGGTCCCGACACCATCGCGGGCCGTTCGGTCAGGAAGCATGACGTGATCCTGATTGCGCCGTGGCTGTTGCACCGGCATGAAAAACTGTGGCGCGAGCCGAATGCGTTCGTGCCGCAGCGCTTCATGACGGAGACGCCGCCCGATCGCTTCGCCTATCTGCCGTTCGGGGTCGGCGCGCGGGTCTGCATCGGCGCGCATTTCGCGCTGGTCGAGGCGACGCTCGCGCTTGCGAAGCTTATCGGCGCGTTCCACGTCGCACTGGCCGACAAGGATCCGGTGCTTCCGATCGGCGTGGTGACGACGCAGCCGAACCGCTCCCCGGTGTTCACGATCAAGCCGCGCTGATCTTGCGCGGCGGTGTCCCAATGCTGACCTAGGTGCTCACCATGAGCGATACGCAGGCCCATTTCTCAGTCCTCAGGCAGACGACCGATCCGGCCGTCGTCGATGCCATGCAGCAGTTGATCGCGGATGGACATGATCGCGAGCTCAACCGCATCAACGTTCTGGATTTCTCGAATCGCACCGGCCTCGATCAGGAGAAGGTGATCTCCGGCTTCCTGCATGCGTCGCGGCTCGGCCTGTTCGACATGAGCTGGAACGTGCTGTGCCCGGGCTGCGGCGGCGTGCTCGATGCGCATTCGACGCTGAAGTCGCTGCGCCATGACGACTATAATTGCGCGCTCTGCGCGGCCGGCTACGAGGCGTCCGTCGACGAGCTGGTCGAGGTTGCCTTCACCGTCAGCCCGCGGGTCCGTCACATCGCTGCGCACGAGCCGAACACGCTGCCGATCTGGGAATATTTCCGGCAGATATTCTGGAGTTCGGGGATCGAGTTCGACGAGAGCTCGGTGTCGACCCTGATCAACGAGGTGACGCTGGAGGGGCTCGAATTGCCGCCCGGCGAGAAGGCGATCCTGTCGCTCAATCTGCCCAATCAATTCGTCATCGTGTTCGAGCCGGTGACGCATTCTGCGCACTTCTTTGCCGTCGAGGGCGAGCCCACCACCGAGCGGCAGCAGTTCTCGATCGCATTCAACAAGTCGCATGCGCCGACCGGCACCTCGACGATGCGGCCGGGGCCGCTGCGGCTCTCGCTGGAGAATCACGCCGACGTTCGCGTGCTGCCCTCGGTGTGGATCGCGGGCGATCCGCTGCACAAATTGCTCGGCAAGCGCAAGCCGATCCTGACCGCGAAGCGGATGCTGTCGAACCAGACCTTCCGCGACGTGTTCAAGGCCGACAACCTCACCGTCGACCAGCGGCTGAAGATCACCGCGCTGACCTTCCTGTTCACCGATCTGAAGGGCTCGACCGCGCTCTATGAGCGGGTCGGCGATCTCGCCGCATTCGATCTGGTGCGTGCGCATTTCCACGCGCTGCTCGAGATCATCGCCTCCGAGCACGGCGCTGTCGTGAAGACCATCGGCGACGCCGTGATGGCAACCTTCATCCGGCCCGAGCACGCATTGTCGGCAGGCCTGCGCATGCGCGCCGCGATGAAGAAGCTCAACACCGAGCGCGGCAAGGAAGATCTGATCGTCAAGATCGGCATCCATGAGGGACCGTGCCTCGCGGTGACGCTGAACGAGCGGCAGGATTATTTCGGCCAGACCGTGAATATCGCCGCGCGGGTGCAGAGCCTGTCGACGTCGCAGGAAATCCATCTGACCCAGCCGGTGATGGAATCGGCGGAGGTCGCGGGCATTCTCGATCGCGAGGCGATCAAGCCGATCCAGAAGGAAGCGGCGTTGCGCGGCATTGCCGACAAGCTCGTGGTGTACGAGATACCGTAGTCATATTGCTGAAACGTAATGCTTGCCGAAACGTAATGCCGCCGCGGGAACCCGCGCCGATTGCGCCGGTTCTGTTTCCACGCCATATAGATTTCAACAGGGCATGACCCGGATAGATCATGCTCAAATCAACCAGGCTTCATTCCACAGAGAGAGCGATGCTCGACGGACTCCGCCAATTCATTGCCGAAATCGTTTCCCCCGATGCACAGGCCGACCGCAGCTTCGACGACGGCGACTATCGGCTGGCGGCGACCGCGCTGCTGGTGCATGTCGTTTCGCTCGACGGCGAACCGACGGTGGCCGAAAAGCGCAAATTGCACAGCCTGATCGAGAGCCGGTTTCAGCTCGATCCCGGCACCGCCGACAAGCTGATCGCCTCCGCCATGCGGGTCGAGGGCGAAGCCGTGGATCTCTATCACTTTACCAGCGTGATCATGCGCTCGGTGAATGAGGAAGGACGGCTGCGCATCGTCGAGATGATGTGGGAGCTGGTCTATGCCGACGGCCAGGTCAGCGAGTTCGAGGACAATGTGGTCTGGCGCGCCGCCGATCTGCTCGGCATTTCCTCGCGCGACCGCATCGACCTCAAGCATCGGGTCGCCGAGAAGCAGGCGGCGCTGCCAAAAGGCCCCTGGGGCACCGCGGACGCGGCAATCTGACACGATGGCCGGCGCAAGCGGAGGCCCGTTTCCGGCGTCGCGGATGACGAAACTTTAATGTCCGCCGCGATTGCGGGCAATCCGACTGAAAATCTGGCGTTTCATCGCCAAACCAGCGCCTAGCCGCTGTCCACAAGCTTACACACGGCTTGCGTCCCACCGCATGCCTATGCTCTCGTCGACCTGTTGGGGACCTCACTAGAATTTGCAGTAAGAGTTTGATCGTGGCTGAGCGTGTGACGCTGATAACCGGGGCATCGGCGGGCATAGGCACCGAACTGGCGCGCGTGTTTGCATCAAATGGTCACCGCGTGGCGCTGGTGGCGCGGCGCGCCGATCGCCTGAAGGCGCTCGCCGACGAACTCGGGGCTAAGGGCGGCACGGCGCCGATCGTGATCCCCTGTGATCTCCAGCAAACCGATGCCGGCGATCGGATCGCGCAGGCCCTGACCGAGGCAGGCGTCGAGGTCGAATATCTGGTCAATAATGCCGGTTTCGGCCTGTTCGGCCTTGCCGTCGAGCGCGACCGTGCCGAACAGCTCAACATAATCAACGTCAACATCCGGGCGCTGACCGACCTGACGCTGCGCTTTGCGGACCAGCTGATCCGCAATCGCGGCGGCATCCTCAATCTCGGCTCGATCGCCGGATTCCTGCCGGGCCCCGGAATGGCGGTTTACTACGCCAGCAAGGCCTATGTGCTGTCGTTTTCCGAGGCGTTGCGCTGTGAACTGGCGCCGAAGGGCGTGCGCGTCACCGTGGTTTGCCCGGGTCCGGTGCCGTCCGAGTTCCAGGACCGCGCCGGCTTTGCCCCCGGATTCGATTCTGCCATCCTCAACGTTGCGCCCGCGGAGGTCGCCCGCCAGGCCTATCGCGGCCTGATGGCCAACAAGCGCGCCGTGCTGCCCGGCGCCTTCATCAAGCTGGTGCCGTTCCTGCTCCGGCTGTTTCCGCGCTCCTTCATCCTGACTGCGGTCGGCGGTTTTCAGCTGCGCAAGCGGTAGAGCTTCCAAAACACGCCCAGCATCGCCGTTAGGCTGTTTCTGGCCCGCGATTTGCTTCGTGCCGTGTGTGCGCAAACTCACACGATGTTAACGACCACTTAGCTATGATCGCGCCTTACGTGCCGAATCTTCAAGCAGAGGCCAAATCTTCAAGCAGAGGCAATGTCGTTCCGGTCTGACCAAAACCGTGTCGTGGTGCCCTTCGCGAGCCGAAGGCCGGCCGCGGTCACGCCGGCGGATCAGAGGTTGCTGCGGCCGGTGCTGATCGTGCTGCATCAGGAGACATCGACTCCCGGCCGGATCGGCAACGCGCTGCGCGCGCTGGGCTACCCCCTCGATATCCGCCGTCCGCGCTTCGGTGACGCGCTGCCCGACACGCTCGAGGCGCATGCCGGCACGGTGATCTTCGGTGGCCCGATGAGCGCCAACGATCCCGACGACTATGTGCGGCGCGAGATCGACTGGATCGCCGTTCCGCTGCGCGAGCAGCGCCCGTTCCTCGGGATCTGCCTCGGCGCGCAGATGCTGGCGCGGCGGCTCGGCGCCGACGTCGCGCCGCATCCGCAAGGCCGGGTCGAGGTCGGCTATTACCCGATCAGCCCGACGGACGCGGGCCGTGCATTGTGCCCGGACTGGCCGGCGCGCGTCTATCACTGGCATGGCGAGGGATTTCGATTGCCCGACGGCGCGGAGCTGCTCGCCGCGGGCGATGATTTCCCGGTGCAGGCGTTCCAGTTCGGCAACGCCTTCGGCCTGCAATTCCATCCTGATGTGACCTACGCGATGATGCATCGCTGGACCACACGCGGTTGCGCGCGGATGGATTCTCCGGGCGCTCAACCGGGCCATCTGCACTTCACTGAGCGCGCCGTGCACGATGCCGCCGAGCGCGCCTGGCTGAAGCATTTCATCGATGGCTGGATCGCGCGCGTGCCACAGCCGGTGATGCTGCAAGCCGCGGAATAGCCGCCGCGCGGAATTTCGCGCCGCCTTTTCATTTGCGCCGATGTGCTAGTCTCGCCACGGCTGCAGCGCGCGGCGGCATGGCCGCGCGAGCTCATCAGAACAAGACAAACATAACAACAAGCAAAGGGAGATCGCCGTGAGCTATGAACACATCCTCTACGACGTCAGCGACAGGATCGCGACCATCACGCTGAACCGGCCCGACCGCATGAATGCGTGGACGGCGATCATGGAGCGCGACGTGCGCCACGCGATGGAGGCTGCCGCCAATGACGACAATGTTCGCGTTATCGTGCTGACCGGCGCGGGCCGCGGCTTCTGCGCCGGCGCCGACATGGAAGCGTTGAAGGGGATCGATCCCAACGAGGTCAGGCGCGGTGAGGGCGTTGCGTTCGACATGAACCGGCGCGCCGACTGGCAGACGCGCTACGCCTATTACCCCGCCATCAAGAAGCCCGTGATCGCGATGCTCAACGGCGCCACGGCCGGCATCGGCCTGGTCCACGCGCTCTATTGCGATTTGCGCTTCGCGGCCGACAGCGCGGTGTTCACCACGGCCTTTGCGCGGCGTGGCTTGATCGCCGAACACGGCATCAGCTGGATGCTGCCGCGCATTGTCGGCCACGCCAACGCGCTCGATCTGTTGATGTCGGCGCGTCGCGTGTCGGCCGCGGAGGCGCTGCGCATCGGCCTCGTCAACCGGCTCTCCTCGCCGGAGAAGCTGCGCGAGGAAACCTATGCCTATGCCCGCGACCTGGCCGATTTCGTCTCGCCGAGCGCGATCGCGGTGATCAAGCGCCAGGTCTATGACGTGCCGTTCCAGACACTCGCCGAAGCCACCATCGACGCCAACCGCGAGATGCAGATCGCGCTCAAGGGCAATGATTTCAGGGAAGGCGTCGCGAGCTTTGTGGAGAAGCGCCCGCCAAGGTTTACCGGGACGTGAGGGGGAGGGTTGGGCTTGCTGAACCGGTCCGTCTTCGCCCTTTGGGCTTCGCCGGACACCACGCTTCGCCCTTCAGGCTCCTGCGCGGCTGCGCCACGCGTAGCCCGAAGGGCGAAGCGTGGTGGAGCCAGGCGGGATCGAACCGCCGACCTCGTCATTGCGAACGACGCGCTCTCCCAGCTGAGCTATGGCCCCATTGCGGCCGGGTGTTGCTGAGTATCCCGGCCGTCAGTCGGGCGCCATTTACAGTCCCGCCCAAGGCCAAGTCAAGAACGCTGAGACAGCGGTTTTCGGCCTTTCCCGCCGGGAACTTCCCTTGTTTGCGGGGGGATGAACCGATATTTAGAGCGTGATCCGGACCCGGCGGGCCGCGCCAGCGCAAAGTGTGCGGCGGTTCTCCGAAAAGATCCTGGTCAAACAAGAAGCGCGATGGCGGCTCAGTCCGGTCTCGTTGCGCCTCAATTGGTCGTCCCACCCGCGAGCCCCCATCATATGCGCGCTGTTCTCGACATCGTCATCATCATCCTCGACCTCTATGTCTGGCTGCTGATCGCCTCCGCCATCCTGTCCTGGCTGGTCGCCTTCAACGTCGTCAACACGCGCAACCAGTTCGTCTCCGCGGTGGCCGAGTTCCTGTACCGCATCACCGAACCGGTGCTGCGGCCGATTCGCAACGTGATGCCGAATCTCGGCGGGCTCGATATCTCGCCGATCATCGTGATCCTGATCATCATGTTCATCCAGCGGGTGATCGCCTATTACATCTATCCCAACGTGATCTGATCCTTCGCGATGGAGCCTCGCTGATGGAGCCTTGGCGCTATTCCACCGAGGGCATCAGCATCGCCTTGCGCGTGACGCCGCGCGGCGGCCGCGACGACATCGACGGGATCGAGACGCTGGCCAACGGTCGCTCGGTGGTGAAGGTCAGGGTGCGCGCCATTGCCGAAGGCGGCGAGGCCAACCGCGCCGTGACCGAGCTGTTGGCCAAGGCGCTCGGCGTGCCCAAGGCCAGGGTGAAGCTGTTGTCCGGCGCCACCTCGCGGCTGAAGCAGGTCGCCGTCGACGGCGACCCGAAAGGGCTTGGCGAAACATTGCGGAAGTTGACGGCGGCCGGGCCGAACCAGGAGACGAAGGACTGACATGACTGCCCGCATCATCGACGGAAAAGCCATCGCCGCCGAACTCCGCGCCCGCGTCGCCGACGAGGTCGCCCGCGTCAAGCGCGACCACGCGCTCACGCCGGGGCTTGCCGTCGTGCTGGTCGGCCATGATCCGGCGAGCGAGGTCTATGTCCGCAGCAAGCACACCCAGACCCAGGCCGCCGGCATGGCCTCGTTCGAGCACAAGCTGCCCGAGGACGTGTCGCAGGCGGATCTGCTGGCGCTGATCGCGCGGCTCAACCGCGATCCGCTGGTGCATGGCATCCTGGTGCAGCTGCCGCTGCCGAAATCGCTGCACACCGAGACCATCATCAACGCGATCGATCCGGCCAAGGACGTCGATGGCCTGCATCCGAACAATGCCGGCCGGCTCGCCGGGGGCCTGGCTGCGCTCTCGCCCTGCACGCCGCTCGGCTGCATCATCCTGACCAAGAGCGTGCACGCCTCGATCGAGGGCATGAACGCGATCGTGATCGGCCGCTCCAATCTGGTCGGCCGTCCCTTGGTGCAATTGCTGCTGAACGAGAATGCGACGGTGACGATCGCGCATTCGCGCTCGCGCGACCTGCCAAAGCTCTGCGCCCAGGCCGATCTGGTCTATGCGGCGGTCGGCAAGCCCGAGATGGTGCGGGGCGACTGGCTGAAGCCCGGCGCGACCGTGATCGATGTCGGCATCAACCGGATTCCGGTGCCCGGCGGCAAGCCGAAGCTGGTCGGCGACGTCGCATTCCAGGAAGCGCTCGGCGTCGCCGGCGCGATCACGCCGGTGCCGGGGGGCGTCGGCCAGATGACGGTGGCCTGCCTGCTGGTCAACACGCTGCGCGCCGCCTGCGCGATTGCCGGCCTGCCGGCGCCGGCGGTGTAGTTCTTACCTCGCCCCGCCTGCGGGGAGAGGTCGGATTGCATCGCCAGATGCGATCCGGGTGAGGGGGTACAGGTCTCTCGACGTTCGCAACTCGCGGAGGGAAGCCCCTCACCCCAACCCTCTCCCCGCAAGAGCGGGGCGAGGGAGCCCAGGCAGTGTGCCGTTACTTCTTCTCGTTGGCGCGCTCGATGCCTTCGAGGATCAGCTTGCGGGCTTCGTCGGCGTCGCCCCAGCGCAGCACCTTCACCCACTTGCCCTTCTCGAGGTCCTTGTAGTGCTCGAAGAAGTGCTGGATCTGCTGCAGCGTGATGTCGGGCAGGTCGTTGTAGTTCTGCACCTTGTCGTAGCGCTGGGTCAGCTTCGATGACGGCACCGCGATGATCTTCTCGTCACCGCCGGCCTCGTCCTCCATCAGCAGCACGCCGACCACGCGGACGCTCATCACGGCACCCGGCACGATCGCGCGGGTGTTGACGATCAGCACGTCGCAGGGATCGCCGTCGCCCGATAGCGTGTGCGGGATGAAGCCGTAATTGCCGGGATAGCGCATCGGCGTGTAGAGGAAGCGGTCCACCACCAGCGTGCCGGCCTCCTTGTCCATTTCGTACTTGATGGGCTCGCCGCCGACAGCAACCTCGATGATGACATTGACGTCGTGGGGCGGATTTTTTCCGATCGATATGGCGTCGATACGCATGGATTGCTCCGCGTGGCCTTTGGAAGTTGAGGACGGTGTGATTTTTATTGGCGCCGCCGGGCCGCGAAACAACCTCGGGCCCGGCCGTAAGGCCGGGCTGGCCGTCGCGTGCAACGCTCAGGCTGGTTTAGCCTTGCTGCAGCTGCGAGAGAAGCAGGATTTTCAGTTGGTCCAGGCGAAAGCGACCTTGTCGAGCGATTTTGGCCCGAACCGCTCCGAGGAGCGCGCCACCATCCGGCCGCCCAGCGCACGGTAAAATTCGGTCGCCGGCTCGTTGTCGGAGAGCGCCCAGATCACCATGCTCTTGAGGCCGCTCTGCAGGAGGTCGCGGCGGGCGGAGGCGAACAGGCGCCGGCCGAAGCCGAGGCCCTGGAATTCCGGCCGCAGATAGAGCTCGTAGATCTCGCCTTCGAAGTGCAGGCTGCGGGCGCGGTTGCGGCCGTAATTGGCGTAGCCCGCGATCCTGTCGCCGAACACCAGCACGCTGACGCGGCTGCCCTTGCGGATCGCGCTATCCCACCACTGCGGGCCACGGCGATTGATCAGCTTTTCGAGTTCGGCGCCGGGGATGATTCCCTGATACGCCGAGCGCCAGGCTTCGTCGTGGGTAGACGCCACCGCAGCCGCGTCTGCAGCTTTGGCCGGCCGGACCTCGATTAGCGTTGTGCTCATGGATGTAATCAAAGCAAGTCGGAGCGCCGCCTTCAAGGTCCATCGTTAATTATCGGTTAACGTGTGGATTTTTTGCATCACTGTCATGAATGCTTGTACCGAAAGAGGACACTCGCCGGGCTGAAGCGACCAATCGCCGATCCGGTGCTGTGCAAAAGCGTGGATAGCCAGCGCTCTATGACAATGCCGCAGGCCAGAAAAAAACCCACCCGGATTTGATTCGCTGGCGGATTTTTGCGAGCGAATCCAACCGTGCCGCGGGTGCATCGATCCTTCCGCACCTGCGCCGCCACAGTGGATTTTCGCGCCCGTCCGGCCTATGGCAGCGGCGGTATCTGTGCGCGCCGAAACCGGCCTGATCACGAGCGGACCGAGATGACGCTCTACTTCCTGATCAAATATCTGCATGTGCTCGGCGCCATCGTGATCCTCGGCACCGGGACCGGGATCGCCTTCTTCATGCTGGCGGCGCATCGCACGCATGATGCGGCTTTCATCGCACGCACGGCGACGATCGTCGTGATCGCAGACATGATCTTCACGCTGAGCGCCGTGCTGCAGCCGGTGAGCGGCGGACTGCTGATGATGCTGTCGGCAACGAGCCTTACCGAGCGCTGGCTGTTGGTTTCGCTCGCATTCTACGCGCTGGCCGGTGTGTTCTGGGTTCCCGTCATCTTCATGCAGAGGGAGATGCGCGACCTCGCGCAAGCGGCGGCCGACAAGGGCCACCCGCTGCCGCCGCGCTACTTTGCGCTGTTTCGCCGCTGGTTCCTGTTCGGGATTCCCGGCTTCGGATCGGTGATGATCATCCTCTGGCTGATGATTGCAAAGCCATTTTAGGACTCCCATGAGTGACGGCGCATCACACAACATGCTCGTGCTCGGCGCCTCCGGCCTGATCGGGCGCTACGTCACCGACGATCTGCGGGCGCGCGGCTTTCACGTGATCGGGATCGCGCGTCACTTCACGCCTGCACAAAAGATGAGCGCCGCCGACCTCGAGCTGCCTGTCATGTCGATGGATGCTGCGGCGCTGGCGCAGCTGCTTCGCACCCATGAGGCCGACGTCGTCGTGAATTGCCTCGGCGTGTTGCAGGACGGCCCGGGTAGCGACACGCGCGCGGTGCATCGCGACTTCGTGGCGCGGCTGCTGCAGGCGATCAGCGACAGCCACCGCGCCATCCGTCTCGTCCATATCTCGATTCCCGGCGCGGCCAATGAGGACCGCACCGCCTTCAGCACCACCAAGCGCGAGGCCGAACGGCTGATCGCGGCGTCCGGCATCGCCTACGCGATCCTGCGTCCCGGCTTCGTCATTGCGCCTTCGGCCTATGGCGGCAGCGCCATGCTGCGCGCGCTGGCGGCGCTGCCGGTCGATCTGCCGGCCAACGAGGCCGCGACCGCGTTCCAGTCCGTCGCAGTCGAGGATATCGCCGCGACCATTGCCTGGCTTGCGGCGCACGATGTCGGCGATGAGCGGGTGCGCGCGGTGACGTGGGACCTGATGCAGAAGCAGCCAATCTCGCTCGGCGGCGTCATCGCCCAGTTTCGCTGGTCGTTCGGCACAGCGAAAGATTTTCGTGTTCCGACGCCGCCCTTCCTGATCGATCTCGGCGCCCGCCTCGGCGATCTCGCAAGCCGCCTCGGCTGGATGCCGCCGCTGCGCTCCAATGCGATCGCCGAATTGCGCCGTGGCGTCACTGGCGATCCCACGGCCTGGATGGCAGCGACCGGTATCGTGCCGAAGACCATCGCGAAAGCCGTCGGCGGCCGCCCCGCGACCATTCAGGACAAATGGTTCGCGCGGCTGTTCCTGATCAAGGCGCTGATCTTCGCAAGCCTCGTGCTGTTCTGGGTGGCGTCCGGCTTCATCGCGCTGGTGATCTCCTATGACGCCGCGGCGGGCATCTTGCGCGCACACCATTTCGCGCCCGCTCTGGTCGGGCCGGTGACGGTGCTGACCAGCCTGATGGACATGAGCATCGGTGTGCTGATCGCGATCCGCCGCACCGCGGCGTTCGGTCTTGTTGCCGGCATCATCGCTTCGCTCGGCTACATGACGGGATCGGCGATCCTGACCCCCGATCTCTGGATCGAGCCGCTCGGCGCGCTGGTGAAGACCGGGCCTGCGATCGTGCTGATGCTGGTCGCACTCTTGATCCTGGATAACCGATAGCGTTTTCGAGCGATGTGGGAACCGGTTCGCGTGAAGAAAATGCGTCGAAGGAAATCAAGATGAGTAGTTGGCCCGACGACGACGTGATCCTCTACGACGGCGTCTGCATCTTCTGCTCGCGCTGGGTCCGCTTCGTCATCGCCCGCGACACCGCGCGCCGCTTCCGCTTCACGCCGATCCAGTCGGACTATGGCACGCGGCTGGCAAAGACATTTGGCATCGACCCCGAGGACCCCGACACCAACGCCGTGGTCCATGGCGGCATCGCCTGGATGAAGTCGGACGCCGCGTTGACGGTGCTGAGCCATCTCCCCGGCTGGGGCTGGACCCGCGCGCTGTTCGCGGTCCCAAAGCCGCTGCGCGACGCGGTCTACAGCCTCATCGCCCGCAACCGCTACAAGATACTCGGGAAGTACGAGACGTGCTTTGTGCCGGATGCTGATATGCAGGCGAGGGTGCTGGAGTAGAAGTGTTCAATCACGCCTGTCGAACGAAGCTTCATACGATAGGGGTTCGAGCGATACCAACTTCTCGAGCGGCGGTGCCAATTCGAACATCTTTGGGGCCTTCAAAAAATCATACAAGCGGCAAATTCGAAATTCTTTGGGTCGCTCTCTTGAGAATGAAAGCTCATTGCGGGTCACATAGAAGGGCGCGGTTTGTGAACCGACCGTAGTCTTCACTTCCAGAAATCTCTCTTTGCCTTGCGCGTCGAACGACAAGACATCGTAGCCTGCACCATCGCCATCCTCCATCGAAACCCACCTCACCTTCTTAGCAAGGTCAGATCGATCGAGCGCTCGGAGCCGCTGTTGTTCAAAATGAAAGACGATCTGCTCACCATCGTGGCCTAACTTCCGATTCAGAAGGTCACGTTCGGCAGGATTGAATTTTCGGATGAGGCGCTGAGCCGCACTAGGACGGGGCGGCTTAATCACTAGCCCAGGCGGTGGCTCTACGAAGAGCTGCGGCCGCTCTCCGATCTCTTTCGAGAGCAACTGCTCCGGATGAAGGACCGCGGGATGATTGATAATGTACCGTTCCACTGCGCCTATAATCGATTTTTGAAAATGGGCTCTGGGCTTGTACCCGTTGATCCAAGGGATTTCGAGTAACTGAAGGACCGCCGAAATGTTGTGGTGTTTGAATTCGATGGAGCTGTTGCTTCGGTTGATTTGACCGATCAACGTCTGTCGATGTCGGGTCTTGTCGTACGGCGCATGACGCATTTCATCGCTGAGCATTGAGAAGTAGTCAGCGACGATGAGGTCGAGCTCCTCATCCGTCCAATTCTTGCGCTCTCCCGCGGCCATGCCCGAAAAATGGACTAATCCGGGAGTGGCGTCCAGTCTCCGTCAGGTCTTCGGGCTAGCCGCACCCACCACTTCCTTCGCCGCCCGCTCGCCTGAGTCCCGCGCGCCATGGGCGGTCGAGAAGAAATGCGGTGACGTCGCCTCTCCAGCGAAGAACAGCCGGCCGTCGACTGGGGTGGCCAGCACGGCGCGTTTGTCGGCGTGGCCGGGCAGCGCGTGCGAGTAGGAGCCGCGGGCGAACGGGTCGTTCGCCCAGCGCGATTCGCTGAGCGGCTTCAGCTTGCGGCGGAAATCGTTGCCGAGGAAGGAGACGATCTCGTCGATGCTGTGGGCGGCGATGGCGCCGTCGCCGGCATCTTCCAGCTGTCGCGCAAAACGTCCGCCGAAGAAGCCCTCGATGCAGGGCTGGCCGAACGGGCGGATGTGATAGGTGCCCATCTCGGTGCGCATGGTGGCGCCGCGCAGATTGCCCTCTTTCGGCAGCGCCTCGGGCTCGGCGAGCGCCAGCGTCACCTTGTCGGCGAGGCCGAGCGGCAAAGCGCGCGCGGCATCGCGCTTGTCGGGCAGCGCAGGCGAAAAGCGGATTGTCTCATCGGCAATCAGATTGGTCGGTACGGTGACGATCACTCTGTCCGCTTCCAAGGTGCCGCGCGAGGTCTCGATGCGGACGCGCGGGCCTGCGTGGTCGATCAGCTTGACGATGCAGTTCAGCGCGACCGGCACCTGGGCGCCATAGGCCGCGACCAGCGCGCCATAGCCGCGCCGCACCCGCCAATTGACGTTGCTGTCCTGGTAGGCGTCGAAGTCGAGGATCGAGAGCTGGTCGAGCTCGCAGCCATTCACATAGGTCGAGATCGCATCGATCATCGGGTTCCAGCGATTGCCGGGCTGGAGATAGCGATCGGCGGAGCCGTCCTTGCCGCCCTGTGCGGCCTGCTCGATGCGGTCGTAGAATTCGTCGAGCGCAAGCATGAACGCGTCGCGCTCGGCCTGCGGGAACGCCTTGCCATAGGCGCGCTCGCGCCACGGCGGCAGGTCCTTGTTGAGTTCGAAGTCGAGCTGTTGGGCGATGCCGATAAAGCTGTTCTGGTCGGCCGAATGCAGCCAGCCGCAGCCGACGTCGAACACCACGTCCGGCGCGGCCTGGATGGTATGGGCGCGGCCGCCGAGGCGGTCGCGGGCTTCCAGCACGATGGTGGAGAGGCCGGAATCCTTCAGCGCATGCGCGGCGCCGAGGCCGGCCGCGCCGGCGCCGATGATGGCGACATCGATCGTGGAGGGAGGCGAACTCATGCCCCGGCTCTAGCACGTCCGCCGCCGGGCCTGAAGCCGCCACATGCATGACTGTCATCACCCGCGAATGCGGGTGACGACAGTACTTCAGAGGCAGCGATGATTGAGCCGACAGGCCGCGGCGTACTGGGTGCCCCGGTCAAGCCGGGGCACGACAGAAAGGTCTAAGCGACGGCTTCCTTGGCTTTCTCGGCGCGCTTGCGGTCGTTCGGATCGAGATGCTTCTTGCGCAGCCGGATCGACTTCGGCGTCACCTCGACGAGCTCGTCGTCCTCGATATAGGCGAGCGCCTTTTCCAGGGTCATCCGGATCGGCGGCGTCAGGCGCACCGCTTCGTCCTTCGAGGTGGTGCGGATGTTGGTGAGCTGCTTGCCCTTCAGCACGTTGATCTCGAGGTCGTTGTCGCGGGTGTGCTCGCCGACGATCATGCCCTTGTAGACCTTCCAGCCCGGCTCGATCATCATCGGGCCGCGGTCTTCCAGCTTGAACATCGCGTAGGCCACCGCTTCGCCCTGGTCGTTGGAGATCAGGACGCCGTTGCGGCGACCCTGGATCTCGCCCTTGTAGGCGGCATAGCCGTGGAAGATGCGGTTCATGATCGCGGTGCCGCGGGTGTCGGTGAGCAGTTCGCCCTGGTAGCCGATCAGGCCGCGGGTCGGCGCGTAGAACACCAGCCGCAGGCGATTGCCGCCGGACGGGCGCATCTCGATCATCTCGGCCTTGCGCTCGCTCATCTTCTGCACGACGACGCCGGAATGCTCCTCGTCGACGTCGATCACGACCTCCTCGATCGGCTCCTGCCAGGCGCCGGTCGCCTCGTCCTTCTGCAGCACGACGCGCGGGCGCGACACCGAGAGCTCAAAGCCCTCGCGGCGCATGGTCTCGATCAGGATCGCGAGCTGCAATTCGCCGCGGCCGGAGACTTCCATGGAGTCCTTGTCGGAGGCCTCGACGACGCGCAGCGCGACATTGCCCTCGGCCTCGCGCAGCAGGCGGTCGCGGATCATGCGCGAGGTCACCTTGTCGCCTTCGGTGCCGGCGAGCGGCGAGTTGTTGACGATGAACGACATCGACACCGTCGGCGGATCAATCGGCTGCGCCGGCAGCGGCGTCTCGACCGTGGGATCGCAGAAGGTGTCGGCGACGGTGCCCTTGGTGAGGCCCGCGATCGCGACGATGTCGCCGGCCTCGGCTTCCTCGAGCGGGGTGCGCTCGAGGCCGCGGAAGGCGAGGATCTTGGTCAGGCGGCCGGTCTCGATCTGCTTGCCGTCGGCCGACAGCACCTTGACCTGCTGGTTCGGCTTGATCGAGCCGGAGGAGATGCGGCCGGTGATGATGCGGCCGAGATAGGGGTTGGCCTCGAGGATGGTGCCGATCATCCGGAACGGACCTTCCTCGACCTTCGGCGGCTCGACATGGCGCACGATCAGGTCGAACAGCGGCTGCATGCCGAGGTCCTTCGGACCCTCCGGGCTCTCTGCCATCCAGCCCTGCTTGGCCGACCCATAAAGAATCGGGAAGTCGAGCTGCTCCTCGCTGGCGTCGAGCGCGGCGAACAGATCGAACACCTCGTTGATGACCTCGGTCGGGCGCGCGTCGGGACGGTCGACCTTGTTGATGACGACGATAGGCTTCAGCCCGATCTTGAGCGCCTTCGAGACCACGAACTTGGTCTGCGGCAGCGGGCCCTCGGCGGCATCGACCAGCACCAGCGCGCCGTCCACCATGTTGAGGATGCGCTCGACCTCACCGCCGAAATCGGCGTGGCCGGGGGTGTCGACGATGTTGACGCGGATGTCCTTCCACTGCACCGAGGCGGCCTTGGCCAGGATGGTGATGCCGCGCTCGCGCTCCAGATCGTTGGAGTCCATGGCGCGTTCGGTGACCTTCTGGTTTTCGCGGAAGGTGCCGGATTGCTGCAGCAGGCGGTCGACAAGGGTGGTCTTGCCGTGGTCGACGTGGGCGATAATGGCGACGTTGCGAAGGTTCATGGCTCTTCTTCTGGTCGTGCAATGGTCAGATGCGCGATCTCGCCGAACCAATTTGGCCGGCCGCTCGCTCACGTGGCCCTACCGGGCCCGGATCACGCTCATACCCAAGAAATTTGACGGGGACGCATCACCCCAAAAAGGAAGCCCGGTCAGAGGACCGGGCACCTTGCGCGTTGCGGCGCAATATAGTCAGAAATCGCCAAAAAACAACGGTTTATTGGCCGTTTGGGAGCCTGATTTTGGTCCCGAAGGCGGGTTTTGAGGGACTTTTCGGCATTGATTCGGCCATGTTACCGGGTAAGCGTAAACACGATCAGCCCAAGTCCGCCAAGCGCCACCAGCAACCCGAACGAGGTCAGGGGTCGCTGCCGGATCCGGCGCCGTATTTGACGTTGAGGATGGCGCACAGGACGCCCGGGATCAGCAAGATCCCCCCCACGACAAGCATGAAAGCGGTGGCGCAGCCGTTGCGTTGCCGCGGTTCGGGCGGTCGGCTCGGTGGGGTCTGGTCGAAATTGTTGATCACTGTCGACCTCTAGCTCCCCTTGATCGCGGCGCGGATCAGCATCACGCCGGCGAAGCCGACCGCGAGCCCGAGCAAAGCCAGGAAGAGGAGCCCGGGATCGGGGCTCGCCGAGGTGAAGGCGCCGACCCCGAACAGCACCGCGCAGAGCCCCGGCAGCAGCAGCGCCACGCCAAACAGCGCCATGAATGCGGTCGCGCAGCCGCCGCGCTGCGGAGGGAGCCGTGGAGGCAGCGAGGGTGGAGGCGATCCGTCGGGCATGATGGGCCGGCTCTCGTCGCTCATCGTGGCACCTCCTCGGTCTGCCGTGCTTCGCGATAAGTCTGGCCGGCCAGGCTCGCGCGGATGCCGTCGATCTTTCCGTCGCGGTAGAACAGATTGTAGGTGTCGAACGGGATGATCGCGCCGCTCTCGGTGACGAAGTGGATGCAGCTGCGCTTGACGTTGCCGACGCAGAAATTGAAGCGATCGAGAAACTGCACGATGGTGACGCGGAAGACGTTCTCGTAAGTCAGGCCCTCCGGCACCTCGAAGCTCGGCAGGCAGCACAGCAATTCGCAGATCCGCTCGCTTGTGTTCAGCGGCCCCGACGACAGCGAGAACAGGTCGACGAACTTTTCCCGCAGCACCGGATATTTTTCCGGGCTGATCGTGTTGGGCATGACAGCGACGAGCTGCTCCTGCGGGATCAGCGAGGTCAGCGGCAGCACCTTGTCGCCATTGCGCAGGCCGTAGCCGATCGAGATGCTCTCGGGATTGCACGGCAGCGGGATCATGTCCTTGTCGCCGAATACTCCGGTCTCGACCACGCGCTGGCGGATCTCCGACAGCATGATGCGGTCGGTGTCCTTGTTGAAATGCTCGTTGCGGCCGGCGTCCTGCACCGGCTGCAGCGTGACGCCGCGCACGCACTTCCAGGAGAGTGCATGGCGGACGATGTCGCCGATCTCGGCATCGTTGACGCCGCGCTTGATGGTGGCGACCAGCGTGGTCGAGACGCCCTCGCGCTCGAGGTTCTCCAGCGCCTGCTGGCGAATCTTGCGCAAATCCGCGCCGCGCAAATTGACCAGCGCGTCGCGCTTGAGCGAATCGAACTGCAGATAGACCTCCAGCCCGCGCCTGTTCTCGGCAAGCTTCGCCACGAAATCCGGCTCGCGCGCGATCCTGAGGCCGTTGGTGTTGATCATGACGTGGCGGATCGGGCGGGCGCGTACCGCATCCAGAATGGCGAAGAAGTCTGGATGCAGCGTCGGCTCGCCGCCGGAGATCTGCACGAGATCGGGCTCGCCCTCGCTCGCCACCAGCGCGTCGAGCATCTTCTCGATCTTTGCCAGCGGCGTGAAGCTTGAGCGTGCCGGCGAGGAATCCGCAAAGCACACCGGGCAGGTCAGGTTGCAGTGCTCGGTGATCTCGATCAGCGCCAGGCAGGAATGCTGCTCGTGGTCCGGGCACAGTCCGCAATCATAGGGGCAGCCGAATTCGGTGTGGCGCTGGAAGGCGAGCGGCCGGTCGCCGGGCTTGATGAAATCCTTGCACAGCCGCCAATAGGCGGAATCGGTCGAGACCAGCGTCGACTGCACGCCGTGCTGCTTGCACCGCTTCTCGTACCAGACCTCGTTGCCGAGGATCTGGATCTTGGTCGGCACCAGGGTCAGGCAGGTCTCGCAAAGCGATTGGGTCTGGCCCCAGAAGATGTAAGGGCGAGACTTACGCAGCGGCGCGTTCATGCTTCAAGCTCACATTTGGGGCCGTCGCCAGCATGATTGCGGCATAGACCATGACAAACAGCGACAGCAGGTGGAACAGCGAGAGCGGCCCGATCAGCGCGCCATAGGGCTTGATGAACTCCCAGACGAAGCGCTGCAGCCCGTAATAGAACAGCACGAGGTAGAATCCATTGGTGATAACAGCGGCGTTGCGGTTCAACACCATCACGACATAGAAGGCGGCGAACGCCGCCATCGCCAGGCTCTCATAGAGCTGCACCGGATGGCGCAGCACGCCGTCGCCGAAATCGTGGCCCCAGGGCAACGTGGTCGGCGTGCCGTAGGTGAAGTCCTCGAGCCCCGCGAAGTAGCAGCCGAGCCGGCCGACCGCGACGCCGACCGCGAGCGGCAGCGCGAACCGCGCCCCGGTGCGCAGCGAGATCCCATGCAGCCATTTATAGAGCTCGATCGCGACGATGCCGCCGGCCAGCGCGCCCTCGACCGAGCGGGCGATGCCCGGCATGCCTGAGAACCACAGGTTCAGCGTGCCGAAAATGTAGGCACCGATACCGGCGCCGAACACCAGCGCGGCGATATAGGAGAGCTCGAAGGATTGCGCCGACGGCAGCTTTCGTTGGTGCTTGCGCTGACTTTTCCGCATCGTCATGGCCGGGACAAGCCCGGGCATGACGAGCTACAAAAAGCCTCGAATTTGTGGTGCGAAGTCAGCCGTCCGCAGCGGACTTAGTTCGCCGGGTTGTCCTCGCTCGGATAGACCCCGCGCAGCACTTCCTCGAAATGATCCTTCACCGCCTCGTTGCACAGGCAGGAGCGCTGCCGCAGCGTGTCCGGGTCGCGGATCACGATCGCGCCGCGGCGGGTCTCCAGCACGCCTTCCGCCTTGAAGTTCTGGATCACCCGGCTGGTGTAGCTGCGGCCGACGCCGAGCAAGGTCGAGAGCTGCTCATGGGTGAGCGGCACCACGCCGTTGCCGTTGGTGCGCTCGATCGCCGAGATGATCCATTTCGCGGCGCGTTGCTCGATCGAGTGAATCGCATTGCAGGCGGTCGACTGGAAGATCTGCGCCAGCATGCAGTCGGCATAGCGCGCGAAGATGTTGCGCACCGAGATCGACTTCAGCTTGGCGGCGTCGAGTCTGCTGACCGGCAGCCGCACAAATGGCCCGCCGAACTTGACGGTGATGCGGGTATAGGCCGGCAGGAAGCCCTGGCTGACGATGCCGCCGACCGCGCCCTCGCGGCCGACCAGGATGGTCTCGACATCGCGCCCGTCCTCATTGGGCACCATGTAGGACGCAAGACTCGGTCCGCATGGGAAATGCGCGATCTGAACGTCGTCGCCGGGATTGTACAGCAGATCGCCGGCCGCCGCTTCGACCAGCGCAAGATGCGGCGCGATCAGCTCGTAGTCCGCGGCGTTCAGCCGGCGCAAGAGATTGTTGAACGGCCGGTCACTTGTCCCGGCCAACTCGGTCCGTTTGGCAATCATTGGAAAATCCTGCAAACCCAACGCGGACCATAACCAGAAAGTTCCTGGACTTATGTTCACTAGGAGCTTGTCTGGATAGTCGCTGTTCAAATCTGGTCGGGTCTGATTCAACATTGGGCGATGAGCAAGTATTTTCGGCCTTGGAACATCGATCAGACGCTGCTTCTGCCGCCGAATGTGCAGGACTTCGTGCCGAAAGGCCATGTCTCGCGGTTTATGGTTGATCTGGTGCGGGAGAGCCTCGATCTCAGGGAGATCATGGGCAGCTATGTGAGCGGGCTTGGGCAGCCGCCGTTTGATCCGCGGATGATGGTGGCGCTGCTGCTGCATAGCTATGCGAGTGGGCTGTATTCGTCGCGTCGGATTGCCAAGGCCTGCCGGGAGCGGAACGATTTTGTGATGATCGTGGCGCTGGATGCGCCGGATTTTCGGACGATCAGCGACTTTCGCAAGCGACATTTGAAGGCGCTCGGCGCGCTATTCGTGCAGGTTCTGAAGTTGTGCGAGACGGCCGGGCTGGTCAAGCTCGGTCATGTCGCGCTGGATGGTACGAAGATCAAGGCGAACGCGTCGAAACACAAGGCGATGAGTTATGAGCGCATGAAGAAGCGCGAGGCGGAATTGAAGGCCGAGGTCGCTCGCATGCTGGCGGCCGCCGAGGCGGCGGATGCCTCGGAGGATGAGACTTTCGGCAACAGCGACGAACTGCCGGACTGGACCGTCGACAAGCAGAAACGGCTGGCGAAGATCCAGCAAGCGATGGCGGCGCTGGAAGCGGACGCCAAACTGGCGGCGGAGGAAGAGCGCCGCATCGAGGCCGAAAAGGAACAGCAGCGCCAGGCCGAAGGCCGCAAGAAGCCGGGCAAACCGGCGGCGCTGCCATCGGAGGAACCCAATCCCAAGGCGCAACGCAACTTCACCGATCCGGAAAGCCGCATCATGAAGTCGAAGGATGGCTTCGTTCAGGCCTATAATGCCCAGGCGGCCGTCGATGCACATGCCCAGATCATTGTCGCGCAAGAACTGACCCAGCACGGCCTCGATCAGGGCCAGTTGGTGCCCCTGATCGAGGCCATCGAGAGCAATCTTGGCCGCAAGCCGCGGCAGGCCTCAGCGGATTCCGGCTACTGCAGCGAAGCCAATCTCGAAGCGCTCGACACACGCAGCATCGATGGCTATGTCGCGCCCGGACGCGCCAAGCACCCGACAGTAGCGAACGGAAAAGTCGGCGGCCCGCTGACACAGGCCATGCGAAAGAAGATCGACGATGGCGGCTTCAGAGCTGGCTCCGCAAATTCGGACAGTAGCTTGAGTGGATTTTCTGCCTGACAGCGGCGAGGATTCTTGCCGCGAATCAGGAGCGAAGATGACGAAGAAGAGCCGCCGGATGCATTCTCCGGCATTCAAGGCGAAGGTTGCTTTGGCTGCGGTCAAAGGCGACAAGACGCTGGCGGAGCTGGCGCAACTGTTTGATGTTCATCCGAACCAGATCACGATCTGGAAAAACCAGCTCCTGGAAGGCGCCGCCGGCGTGTTTGGGCATGACAAGGCGTCGGCCGAGACGCCGGTCGATTTGAAGGCGTTACATGCCAAGATCGGCGAGCTGGCGTTGGAAAACGATTTTTTGTCCGGCGCGCTCACCAAGGCGGGCCTGCTGAGCGCAAAGCGATGATCGACCGCGGTCATGATCTTTCTATCGTGCGCCAGGCGAAGGTCCTGAAGCTGGCTCGCAGCACGGTCTACTATGAACCTCGGCCAGTTTCGGCCGAGGACCTTGCCTTGATGCGTCGGCTCGATGAGCTGCATCTCGATTATCCCTTCGCGGGAGCGCGTATGCAGCGATCGTTGCTGCGGCGGGAGGGCGTATACGCCGGTCGCCGCCACATCGCGACGCTGATGAAGCGCATGGGGATCGAGGCGGTCTATCGTCGCCCGAACACGAGTAAGCCGGCACCGGGTCACAATATCTACCCGTACCTGTTGCGCGGATTGAAGATCGAGCGGCCCGACCAGGCGTGGGCAATGGACATCACCTACATTCCGATGCGGCGTGGCTTCGTCTATCTCGCGGCGGTCGTCGATGTGTTCAGCCGACGGGTCCTGGCCCATCGCGTCTCGATCACAATGGAGGCGGCCTTCTGCGTCGAAGCGGTCCAGGAGGCGTTGGCGAAGCACGGCAGGCCCGAGATTTTCAACACGGACCAGGGCAGCCAGTTCACCAGCCTCGAGTTCACCGATGTGCTGCTGGACGCGAAGATCGCCATCAGCATGGACGGCAAGGGCGCCTGGCGCGACAACGTGTTTGTCGAGCGGCTCTGGCGCACGGTCAAATACGAAGAAGTTTATCTCCGCGCCTACGACAGCGTGTCCGAGGCGCGAGCGTCAATTGCCAAGTATCTGGCCTTCTACAATCAGGGACGCCCTCACTCGAGCCTTGACGGGCGCACGCCCGACGAGGCTTACTTCGGCACGCAAGCTATGGTGATGGCCGCATGACCGTCGCCGACGATTTTGTCGTCGCTCTGGTCGGGCTACGCCCTCCCGACGCAACGACAAAATCGTAAGGCCCCGCGTTCAGCATAACCCGGCAGGAATCCACTTAAATCCCGCGGGGCGCTGTCCAAACAACCGGCGCCAGCTCTTTCGAAACACCCTACCGATTGCGAAAGCAAGTGGTGGAGCCGGTGTTCGGGCAGATCAAACAGGCAAGAGGCTTCCGCCAGTTCCTGTTGCGGGGCATCGAGAAAGTGCGCGCCGAGTGGACAATGATCTGCACCGTCCATAACCTCCTCAAGCTGTTCAACCTCGCAAACGCAGCCTGAGCCTGCTACTCTACAACAAATGCCCGTCACGAAAACATATCTGGACGGGCTCCTAGTGAACAGACGCGCCAGCGCGCGATGTGATGGTTTCATCCAGGGAACAGCCGGCGTGCTTTCAGGCGCCGGTCGCGGGCCATCCGGCCGGACTGATCCGGTCTCTCATCCATGCTTTGGAGCGTTTTCGAGCGAAGTGGATACCGGTTCGCGTGAAGAAAACGCGTCAAAACAACAAGCTCTAGCAAACGGAAACTGGCGCGCCATGGACTTCGCACCCAATGCCGGCATGCCCGGTGACGTCCTCGTGGTCGAGGACGATCCGATGATCTCGCTCTATTTCGAGGACACCATCCTCGGCTTCGGCGCCCGCACGGTGCGAACCGCTGCGAACGTTGCCCGCGCGCTTGAGCTGATCGCCGAACGGGCACCGGATTTCGCGCTGCTCGACGTCGGCCTGCTCAGGGGCGAAAAGACGTTCGCGATCGCCGAGCGGCTCGATGCGCTGAAGGTGCCTTTCGCGTTCGTCACGGGTTATGGCGCTGATATCAGGCTGCCGGGATCGCTCGCCGACAAGCCGCGGCTGACCAAGCCATGTACGAGCGAAACGCTGGAGGCGGCGCTGAGGCGCAGAGAGAGGTGACAAGCCTAGCGCCGCGATCCGATGCAGAGCCCGGCAAGATCGGCCTCGATCCCCTTGAGGAAGGACAGCGGCGCGCCCGGTGGCACCTTGTCCTTCGCGATCGCGGCCGCGCGCACTGCTGAGGCCTGCTCGGACAAATCCAGGAAGCGCGTCAGCGCCTTCGATTTGTTGCGCTTTGAAAACGCCTCCAGCGCATCTTCGGTGGCCTCAGTCGGATTCTTGCGCAGCAATTCATCGTTGCCGGTCGCCAGCGGCGAGACCGCCGTGAGCTTGATCCGGCTCACCAGCGCGTAGCGGTCGAACTGCTCGAACACCGTGTCGAGGATTTTCGCCTGCTGCATCGGCGCTGCCAGCGCGAGGTATTTTTTGACGTCCGCATTCTGCTGCAGCCTGTCGAGCTCGGCGGCCGCCGGAAATTTCTCGGCATAGACGTTCTGGTCGATCAGCGCATCGGTGCCGTCGATCAGCCGCGCACCCCATTTGATCACGACGTCGCGGCCGCGCGCCTCGAGCTGGCCGGCTTCGATGCCCTTGCTCGCCAGACAGGCGGGATCGGCATTGTCGCGCAGCGATTTACCGAACTCGGCGCTCAACGCCTTGCCATAGGCCGAATTGAAGGCGTCGCGGATCTTCGCCGCCTGCGCATCCTGTGCCGGCTGCGCCGGCGCCAGCGACGGCGCGAGCAGGAGAAGGGCGGCAATCAATGGCGTGGCGCGTCTCAAATCGGCTACTCATCAATCAGGCCCGGCCCGGAAGCGGCTGGGCCTGATATGGTCGCCCGAACCGCTCGCGCGGTTCATCACTGGCCGCGCTGGCCCTGCCTTCACCTCTCCCGCTTGCGGGGGAGGTCGGATTGCATCGAAGATGCAATCCGGGTGGGGGCTCCCTCCGCTAGGTGATTCGCGGTGATACCCCCACCCCGACCCTCCCCCGCAAGCGGCAGGGCTGTCCGGGGAAATTCAACCATAGCAGAGTTCCATCTGGTTGAGGGGCGTTCTGCATTTGCGGCGGCTAGGGTTGATTGGCGGAGGCTTGTCGATGCTGGCGAAGGCTCGCCGGGTGAACAGGAACTGGCTGACGAGTTCGGCGAGCCTGAGCGGCAGCATTTTGATGCAGTTGGTCCGCGCGGCAATGCGCAACAGTAGGTAGGCAATCATCGCAGCAAGCACTTGCAGGCGGATTGCATTGTCGTTGGTGCCGAGGAACTTGCGGATGTCGAGGTGCTGCTTGATCCAGCGGAACAGCAGTTCGATCTGCCACCGGCTCTTGTAGAGGGCGGCGATCTCGACGGCCGTTCGGGTCGTATCGTTGGTGAGAAGCGTGATCACGCCGCCGTTCTCCCGCCTGACCTTGATGCGCCGCAGCGGTATCGGCAAACGCGAGTCGCCCTTACTGGTGAGCTTCACCTCGTCGTCGACGATGATCCTGAAGCCGTCCCCCTTGCTGTTGCGGATGGTGCGATGCCTGACCGCGCGTAGCCGGATGCTCGTCTTCGGCCGGGTCACGAAGAAAGCCTTGCTATCATTGATCTTCTGCCACCAGTCGAAACGGCAATATCCCTTGTCGAACACGTAGGTTGTGCCGGCCTGGATCGGAGTCTGGCGACCGATCTCGATATCGTTGACGTTGGCAGCCGTCACCTCGACGCACTTCGGGATATCGCCCTTGGGATCGTAGACCACGTGCAGCTTCATGCCGCGGATGCGGCCGTTCCACACCGCCCAGGTGCAAACTTTGCCAAGCGGGATCGGACTGGCGTCGATCAGGCGCACCATCTCCTTGCCTTCGCCCCGCAACTGCCGGCTTGCCATCGCCGACAATCGTGCAAAGGTTTGCGCAAAAATGCTGGACGGGCGGCGGGTATTGGCATCCGACAGCGTCGAGCGGGACAACCTGCCGGTGCCCAGATGATAGTGATGCTGAGGATTGGCGTTGAAGCCGGTCACCACGGCGCGCAGGCTGTTGTTCCCGCTCAACTGCGCATAGATCAGCGCTACCAGGTGATCCCAGCTCTTGAACGACTTGTCGTAGGCATCCCCGTCCAGACGATCCACAGCCGTCTGAAACTGCCGCCGATTGATCGGTTCAAGCAGCCTACTAAAAATGCTATCGCGAAATCGCATGCTCGGCCTTCTGTGTCTCGACAACCAGAAAAGACCGATTTGCCTCGGTTTTGCCGAGCATGCACCGCGACACAGTGAATCATTCCCCGGACAGCCCTGCGCAAGCGGGAGAGGGAGTGCAGCAATCCCGTCGCCGCTGTGGTCGGGTCGGACCGGCTTCGGGCCGAGCGTGCTCGCAGCCGGCGCGTTCGTCGTCTACGATCCATTGTGTCGGATTCGACGACGCACAGGCATCGGGAAGCTGTCATGGCGATCAGGACATCTGCCGCTGCGCCCGCAGCGGCGCTATCCCTAGGGCTGCTCCTCGCGCTGCCGGTTGCAACAGGGCCCAGTGCGGTCCTGCCGCTGGCCTCGGCCGTCATCGGTGGTCTCATGTCTCCAGCCGTCGCGGGGCCGGTCGCCCTCACGAACGGGCAATCGGCCGTGCGCGAGACCTACGACAATGCCCTGAAGACCTTCGTCTCGATCCTGCGCCAGCGACGTGCTCAGATCGATTCCAGGCAGCCGCTGCCCAACCTGCCGGGCCAGGCCCTCTATCTTGCCCGCGTCGAGATGATGAGCGCATACAAGGATCTGACCGATGCGCTGCCGTCCAGGATCGGCAGACCCAACAGATTCGGCATCCCTCCGGCCTATTTTGACGCCGACAATGAGCCGCTGCTCGATGAGTACAGGGCGCTGTTTGACGTGATGGAGGCGCCGCCCGCGAGCGCACAAGGATCCGATACGCCGTTCAAGGACGTGGTCGACCTTGCGACCGCGATCGCGCGCGCCAGGGGGCTGGATGCCGCGAACGCCGCCGCCGCCGGCCGTATCAGCCTCGGCCTTTTCTTCGCGGAGACGAACGGCAAACAAAATGCCGGCAATGCGCGGTCGAACACCTACAAGGGAAGCCTGCAGACTGGTCCGTCCGAGGATCGCAACGGTCAAAGGAAGTGGTCAGCCATCAAGGGATCGATCGCAGCCCTCGATCCGGCACTGAGCCGTCGCGACGACAGGGAAGAAGCGCGGGCTGGCAATCTCGATCACCGGTTCAATCACTGGACCGCGGTACGGGATGCGCTCATGAACGCGCACGCGGATATTTTCCCGCAGGTCCCCGCGATCGCAAAAGCTCTGCCCGATCCGATCGATCAAATGAAGCTCTTCGAGCTCATCCAGATCATTCCCACCCCGACCAGGGCCGCGCTGCAGTCAGGCAACCTCGTCGGCTACAGAATCTCCGATCCCAGGATCATGGGATATTTGCGAAACAACAGCATCTTCGCGTTCGGCCGGGCCGACAGAGCAAGAACGTCTGCGACCTTCCGCGAAATCCTCGATGCGATGTGGCTGTTCAACGCCAAGTTCGAGCAGGCGCTTGCCAGGCTCAAGGAGATCGAGACCGGCAAGCAGGGATGACATCGGCTGGCGCCGATCGGATCGCGTTTTCGCTGAGAGCTCGGGACGTCACAGGGCGATCAGAGCGGACCGAGGAGCGCCCATCGCGGCTCGCAGAATTCCTTCACGGCAGAAGCGACGCCGCTGCTGATGATGTTGCGGCGCTCGGGCGAGTCCATCTTGAGTTCTTCGTCGCGGTTGATGATCGAGCCCGCCTCCAGCAGGACTGATGGCATCGCGGTCTTTCGGAGCACGATCAGCTCGTCATAGCTGTAGACGCCGGTTTCCTTGTTCAGCAGCGGGTGCTGGTAGCGACCCATGATGGCCTGGCTGTATTGCTCGGCATACTGAAGCCCCTGGGCCTTCATTTCCCCGGCGACCAGTTCGGCGAACCGGAGGCTCGTCTTGAACTCCGGATTGTCCCGGGAGACGAAAACCGAGTAACCGCTGAAGCGATCGCTGAAGTGGCTTTTCTTTCCCTCGAATTCCCAGTCCTCGAGCATTTTGTTGGGCACGGAGTCATGGTGGATCGACAGCAGGAGATCGGCGTGCAAATTGTTGGCGGCGGCGACCCGCTTGAAGAGGCTGGGTCTGGCCCTGCCTTCGGTCAGAAGCAGCCTGGTCTCAGTAAAGCCTTCGGCCTTCAACCTCTCCTCGATCAGCCGTGCAAGGCGCAGGTTGAAGGCGAACTCGGTGACGTTCCGCGCGCTGATCGCGCCTTCCGATTCGGCGGTATGTCCGACATCCAGAACGATCCGGAATGTCGAGGGATCGCATTTGGCTGCGGCCGGCTTGAGCACGGACGGCGGCAGGGCGACCGGCCCAAGGGCGGCAAGCCGCGTGGCGCGGTGCTTCGGCTGAGCGCGGTGCCTTGCCAATTTGGCCGGCCGTGCCGACTTCGCGCGCTTTGGCGATTTGGCGTGCTTGGATGAAGTCTTGAAAAGATCAGGCAGCCAGCCGGCATCGCTGACTTCGATCGGCAACAGCGCGAACACGGCAATCACAACGACAGCCAAGCGGCGCGGCCGCAACCCCGCGACGATGCCGCCCAGCACGCGAATCAACTCGCAGCGCCTCATGCTCCGCCCCCCTTCGGGCGCCCCCAGCATAATGGCTCTGATGTCGATACCGGAAGAGGCCGGTGACGTCCATCCCCGGCCAATTGCGACGCCCTTGCCTTGGGCAAGGGCGCACAGGACGGTGAGTGCGGTTCCGTCGCGGCCGCGACCCGATTACACCGGCTTCGGGTCGAGCGTGATCGCCCACAGCTCGGCGTCGACGCGGTCGCGCAGGCTCACCGTCATCTGGCCGCTTTTGCCGTCGATCCTGACGTGGCCGAAGAACTGCATGCCGGCCGACGGCGGCAGGTTCTGGTTCGCTTCGCCCGGCGCCTTGATGAATTTCACCTCGGGTCCAAACGTGTTGTCGAGCTCGTTCGGACCGAACGTGCCGGCGTGCAGCGGGCCGGAGACGAATTCCCAGAACGGATCGAACTCCTGGAACTGCGCCTTGTTCGGGTTGTAGTAGTGCGCGGCCGCGTAGTGCACGTCGGCGGTCAGCCACACCGTGTTGACGATGCCGGCGGTCTTGATGAAGCGCAGGATGTCGGCGATCTCGAGCTCGCGGGCGCCGGGCCGTCGCCCTGGGCAAACGCTTCCGAGCCCTTCTTGTTGGCGGCATCGTCATAGACGATCAGCGACAGCGGCATGTCGGAGGCGATCACCTTCCAGGTGGCGCGCGAGTTGAGCAGCGCGCGCTTCAGCCAGGCCATCTGGTCCGGCCCGATGAAATAGGCGTCGGGGCCGTATTGCTCCTGCAGGTTCGGACCGTTGGGGCCGCGATAGCTGCGCTCGTCAAGCATGAACACGTCGAGATGCGGCCCGTAGCTCAGCGTACGATAGACGCGGCCCGGCTCGACGATGCTCTCGCGCATCGGATACATCTCGTGGAAGGCTTTTGCCGCGCGCGCGGCGAGCACGTTGATGTCGCGCTCCTTGTAGGCGGCCGGCAGCTGCTTCGACAGCGACCAGTTGTTGGTCACCTCGTGGTCGTCCCACTGCACGAAGATCGGCACCTCGGCATTGAAGGCGCGGACATTGCTGTCGAGGAAGTTATATTTGTGCGCGGCCCGGTACTCGTCGAGCGTCTCGGCGACCTTGGCCTTTTCGGGAATCGTGACGTTCTTCCAGACCTTGCCGTCAGGAAGCTTCACCTCGGAAGGGATCACGCCGTCGGCGTAGATAGTGTCGCCGGAGTGCAGCAGGAAATCCGGATTGTGCTTCTTCATCGCGGCGAAGGTGATCATGCCGCCGTCGTCGGGGTTGATGCCCCAGCCCTGGCCGGCGACGTCGCCGCCCCACACGAAGGAGACGTCGCGGCGGTCGCTCGGCGCGGTGCGGAAGCGGCCGACCACGGGCTCACCGACGATGTCGATATGGGCGAGGTCGCGGAACCGGACGCGATAGAAGATGTCCTGGCCGGAGGGCAGGTTCTCCAGCAGCATTTTTGCGGTGAAGTCGCTCTCCGGCAGCGCCGTGATCGGCGGCAGCGCACGGGCATCCTTGAACGACTCAGTGGTGGCGACCTCGACCATCATCTGCGCCGGCCGGTCCGCACGCGCCCACACCACGCCGCCGTCAACGCCGACATCGCCGGACTGCACGCCATGGGTGATCACAGGGCGATCCGCGGCACGCGACAGATAAGGCATCGCGATCACACCCGCACCGGCCGCAGCCGCCGTCGAGAGAAAGCGTCGGCGGGTGAGCTTTCGCGAAAACCGGATCGTCATGGGGAGCCTCCTCAGGTCACAGCGACAATGCGCCGCACGCGTGCCAAGACCTAGAAAAATTCCATGACGGAGAGATTACAGCGGCGGGCACATGTGAGGTGAGCCACGCAAGCCGGGCTCCCTCTCCCGCTTGCGGCAGGGCTGTCCGGGGAATGATTCACTGTGTCGCGGTGCATGCTCGGCAAAACCGAGGCAAATCGGTCTTTTCTGGTTGTCGAGACACAGAAGGCCGAGCATGCGATTTCGCGATAGCATTTTTAGTAGGCTGCTTGAACCGATCAATCGGCGGCAGTTTCAGACGGCTGTGGATCGTCTGGACGGGGATGCCTACGACAAGTCGTTCAAGAGCTGGGATCACCTGGTAGCGCTGATCTATGCGCAGTTGAGCGGGAACAACAGCCTGCGCGCCGTGGTGACCGGCTTCAACGCCAATCCTCAGCATCACTATCATCTGGGCACCGGCAGGTTGTCCCGCTCGACGCTGTCGGATGCCAATACCCGCCGCCCGTCCAGCATTTTTGCGCAAACCTTTGCACGATTGTCGGCGATGGCAAGCCGGCAGTTGCGGGGCGAAGGCAAGGAGATGGTGCGCCTGATCGACGCCAGTCCGATCCCGCTTGGCAAAGTTTGCACCTGGGCGGTGTGGAACGGCCGCATCCGCGGCATGAAGCTGCACGTGGTCTACGATCCCAAGGGCGATATCCCGAAGTGCGTCGAGGTGACGGCTGCCAACGTCAACGATATCGAGATCGGTCGCCAGACTCCGATCCAGGCCGGCACAACCTACGTGTTCGACAAGGGATATTGCCGTTTCGACTGGTGGCAGAAGATCAATGATAGCAAGGCTTTCTTCGTGACCCGGCCGAAGACGAGCATCCGGCTACGCGCGGTCAGGCATCGCACCATCCGCAACAGCAAGGGGGACGGCTTCAGGATCATCGTCGACGACGAGGTGAAGCTCACCAGTAAGGGCGACTCGCGTTTGCCGATACCGCTGCGGCGCATCAAGGTCAGGCGGGAGAACGGCGGCGTGATCACGCTTCTCACCAACGATACGACCCGAACGGCCGTCGAGATCGCCGCCCTCTACAAGAGCCGGTGGCAGATCGAACTGCTGTTCCGCTGGATCAAGCAGCACCTCGACATCCGCAAGTTCCTCGGCACCAACGACAATGCAATCCGCCTGCAAGTGCTTGCTGCGATGATTGCCTACCTACTGTTGCGCATTGCCGCGCGGACCAACTGCATCAAAATGCTGCCGCTCAGGCTCGCCGAACTCGTCAGCCAGTTCCTGTTCACCCGGCGAGCCTTCGCCAGCATCGACAAGCCTCCGCCAATCAACCCTAGCCGCCGCAAATGCAGAACGCCCCTCAACCAGATGGAACTCTGCTATGGTTGAATTTCCCCGGACAGCCCTGCCCTTGCGGGGGAGGGTTGGGAGTGGGGGCTCTCTCCACGAATCATATCGCGGAGGGAGCCCCCACCCGCCGCGCGCGCAAGAGCGCTGCCGAGCGCGTCGGCCTCCCCCGCAAGCGGGAGAGGCGAAAAGAGTTCGCGGATAGAATGCCTACGCCGTCCCCGCCGCCCTGAACTGGCTCGCAGTCCGCTGCAAATTCTGCGGCATGCTCAACAGCAACGCCTTGCGGTCGGCGACGGCGTTGTGGAATTGCTCGAGCGCGATGTTGAACGCGGTCAGCGTGCCTTCCTCGATGGCGCCATGCTCGAAGCAGTCCAGCGTGTGGCGCAGGATATCGTCGGCTTCCGCCTGCAGCTGGTCGAGCTCTTCGGTGGAGTCGCTTTGCCGCGCGGTTTTCAGCATCTCCAGCAGACGCTCGCGCTGCGAGGTGTTGGTGTTGCGCTCGTCCTGCTTGAGATAGCCGGCGAACCACGCGCCGGCCGAGCCCATCGCCGAGAATGCCATCAGGCTCCACCAGATGTAGTCGCTGTAGCGATCGAGGAAGGTCTTCTCCTCGCCGTCGACGAAGGCGGCCGCGCCCGGATGCACCGGAATGGTGGCGTCCTTGTCGGTGTCGGGCGTCTCGATCTTGGCCGCGAGCGGGAAATCGTTCTTGAGCGACTGCCGGATCGCGAACAATTGCCGCGTGAATGCTGCGACCGTCGCGTCCGACACGCCCTTTCGCGCGACAATGTGGTGCGAGAAGCTGATCGTCTTCACTTCGTCATCGGGCCGGTCGGAGGAGCCGAGCGAGCCGGCGGGGATTTCCGCGGCCTCGTAGGCGGGATGGTTCTGGGCGATCGCCTCGGAGGCGTCGATCGGCAGGAAGGCCGGCTCGCCGCCGTCCTTGATCGACGCCGTGATCGCATCGATCGTGATCTTGCTGTTGGCCGGACCGACGGCGAGATAGGCGTCGGCCTTCAGGTTCTTGATGGCGTCCGCGGCCTCATTGGCCGGGAACTGGACGATCTCGACTTTCATCGGGTCGACGCCATACTGCTGCAGGATCAGCTTCAGCAGATTGACATTGGCCGGGGTGCGGCCGACGACGCCGATCTTGCGGCCGGCGAGTTGCGTGATCTTGGTGATCTTCGCGGCTTTGCGGCCCTTCCCCTTTGCCGCCGGCGGGGCCCACATCACCACGACATTCTTGCGCAGCACAGCGACCGCCTGCGCATTCTTCGGCACCTCGAGATCGCCGCGGATGATGGCGAGGTCGGCCTTGCCGTCGGCCAGCGTCTGCGCGCTGGCGGTGGCGCCGTCGGTCTGCACCGGTCTTAGCTTGACCTGGGTGTGCTGCTGGTTGTTGAAGGCCTGCGCCAGCGCCTGAACCACCTTGAGGTCATCGCTGTTGGCGGGACCGACCGCGATCCGCAGCGTCACCGGGCGCACCGCGAAATAATAACCTGCGGTCAGCGCGCCGACGATGGCGAGCGCGCCCGCGATCAAGACGAACATCAGCCGCCGCTTTGCCGAACGCAGCGGCTTGGGCGATATGCTGGCGGGGCCGTCTGTCATCGATCTCGCAATCGTCGGGGCTCAATCTCGCAAACTACCAACGCGCATACATCCCAGATTTATAGCAAATTCCTGAAGATACAGATGTTACATCTGCTTCATGGTTACCAGCGGCGATAGGACGCGATTTTGGCCTTATTTTCGGCTTGGATCCCGCCCGGAGGCCGGTTGTCAGAGCGTTTTCCAGCCAAGTGGACACCGGTTCGCGTGAAGAAAACGCGTCAAAACAAGAATCTAGAGCCCCGTTCCGATTCAATCGGAACGGAATAGGCTCTAGGCTAAGGTCGGCGTCAAACGGGAGGATTGCCATGGTCGAACGGCTGTCAGCGGAAGCAAGGAAGGCCGCCCTTTGGGAGCTGGCCGGCTGGTCGGAGCTGGCCGGGCGGGAGGCGATCGCAAAGACCTTCGTCTTCAAGGACTTCAACGAGGCCTTCGGCTTCATGGCCCGCGCCGCTTTGGTCGCCGAGAAGAACGACCATCACCCTGAATGGAAGAACGTCTACAAGACCGTCGAGGTCGTGCTGGCGACCCACGATGTCGGCGGGCTGACCGAGCGCGACATCGACCTCGCCAAGGCCATGAACGCAATCGCACGGCAGCTTGGGGTCAATTGACCCAGCCAGTCGCAATCTTGCGCCGGTTGGCCGACATCCCCAGATTCGAAGTGTCCGCCGCGAAACTGTCGCGACGTCGAGGAACCCATCGATGACATCGAGCGAACACGATGTGGGATTTGGGCCTGCCGACCGGCTGGCGCAGGACCCGGAAAGCGTGCGCCGCCGCTTCTGGATCAAGTTCAAGAAGGTGGTGGCGAGCCTGCCCTTCGCCGAGGACCTGCTGGCCGCCTATTACTGCGCCTTCGACCGGCAGACGCCGCGCCATGTGCAGGCGGCGCTGCTTGGCGCAATCGCCTATTTCATTCTGCCGTTCGATTTCGTGCCGGACATGCTGCCGATCCTCGGCTTCACCGATGACGCCGCGGTGCTCGCAACCGCGCTGCGCCTGGTGGCGAGCCACATCACGCCGGAGCATCGCGAAGCCGCGCGCGCCGCACTGAAGCGCGGGGTGCCGGACGAGGGAGCACCGCAGGCGTAGTGCGACTTTCGCTCTCTCTTCTCCTTCCCCCTTTCAGGACAGGGCTGTCCGGGGAAATTCAACCATAGCAGAGTTCCATCTGGTTGAGGGGCGTTCTGCATTTGCGGCGGCTAGGGTTGATTGGCGGAGGCTTGTCGATGCTGGCGAAGGCTCGCCGGGTGAACAGGAACTGGCTGACGAGTTCGGCGAGCCTGAGCGGCAGCATTTTGATGCAGTTGGTCCGCGCGGCAATGCGCAACAGTAGGTAGGCAATCATCGCAGCAAGCACTTGCAGGCGGATTGCATTGTCGTTGGTGCCGAGGAACTTGCGGATGTCGAGGTGCTGCTTGATCCAGCGGAACAGCAGTTCGATCTGCCACCGGCTCTTGTAGAGGGCGGCGATCTCGACGGCCGTTCGGGTCGTATCGTTGGTGAGAAGCGTGATCACGCCGCCGTTCTCCCGCCTGACCTTGATGCGCCGCAGCGGTATCGGCAAACGCGAGTCGCCCTTACTGGTGAGCTTCACCTCGTCGTCGACGATGATCCTGAAGCCGTCCCCCTTGCTGTTGCGGATGGTGCGATGCCTGACCGCGCGTAGCCGGATGCTCGTCTTCGGCCGGGTCACGAAGAAAGCCTTGCTATCATTGATCTTCTGCCACCAGTCGAAACGGCAATATCCCTTGTCGAACACGTAGGTTGTGCCGGCCTGGATCGGAGTCTGGCGACCGATCTCGATATCGTTGACGTTGGCAGCCGTCACCTCGACGCACTTCGGGATATCGCCCTTGGGATCGTAGACCACGTGCAGCTTCATGCCGCGGATGCGGCCGTTCCACACCGCCCAGGTGCAAACTTTGCCAAGCGGGATCGGACTGGCGTCGATCAGGCGCACCATCTCCTTGCCTTCGCCCCGCAACTGCCGGCTTGCCATCGCCGACAATCGTGCAAAGGTTTGCGCAAAAATGCTGGACGGGCGGCGGGTATTGGCATCCGACAGCGTCGAGCGGGACAACCTGCCGGTGCCCAGATGATAGTGATGCTGAGGATTGGCGTTGAAGCCGGTCACCACGGCGCGCAGGCTGTTGTTCCCGCTCAACTGCGCATAGATCAGCGCTACCAGGTGATCCCAGCTCTTGAACGACTTGTCGTAGGCATCCCCGTCCAGACGATCCACAGCCGTCTGAAACTGCCGCCGATTGATCGGTTCAAGCAGCCTACTAAAAATGCTATCGCGAAATCGCATGCTCGGCCTTCTGTGTCTCGACAACCAGAAAAGACCGATTTGCCTCGGTTTTGCCGAGCATGCACCGCGACACAGTGAATCATTCCCCGGACAGCCCTGCCTGAAAGGGGGAAGGTCGGGATGGGGGGAGGCGACGCTGTATCTGCGGAGAGAGCAGATCCCCACCCGCTTTGCTCTGCGAGCAAAGCGACCTCCCCTTTTCAAGGGGAGGTTGGAGGCGTAGCCCGGATGGAGCGCAGCGTAATCCGTCGTCCGTTAAGAAGCTGATTTGAGGGCTGACTGAACACTGATGGCCGCGATGAGTGCGGTCAGGAACAGGCACAAGAATTCTCTGAGCCAGGCGAGGATGCGACGGAAGTTTGGCCCACGGCTGAGAGGACGACGTTGGCAGCATCACCGGCGCGGCCTTTGAGATAGCAGCGCCCGAGATGACCCTCGGCCTTCAGGTGTCCGATGATGGGCTCGATGCTGGAGCGGCGGCGCAGCTCGCGTTTGATGACACCGAAGACGCCGCGCTTCTGGCCGGAGATGAAGACGCGACGGGGATTTTGCGCGTCGTGGCCGGGTATCCCTTGTCAACGTAGGCCCGCTCGATCGGACAGCCGGTGAGTGCCTCGGTGCGGTCCATGACGTCCCGCAAGGTGTGGCCGTCGTAGGGGTTATCGGGCAGCGCCCTGGCGTGCAGCACGAACAGGCCACCGGGAGCCCGGCGGTTGTTGGTGACGATGGAGGCCTTGACGCCGAACTCGTAAGGTGCGCTGGCCTTACCCTTGCCGATGCACTCCACCTCCGGGGCATGGAAGGAATACAGCTTCCAGCCGCGCTGGCGCTGCTGTTGCGAGCGGATCTGCGTGGCCCGGCCAAGCGGGAGGGCGAATGCCTGCTCCAGTGCCGGCTGTCCCTCGATCTTGCGGCGGATGTCGCGGATGATCCGGCCCAGGCGGCTGCGCAGGATACGCAACTGGCGCTGATGCCGCCTGAACTGTTTGGCGTGGGCATAGCGACCCGCCATCATCGCGGCGGCCTTGGCGGCGCGAGAATAGGATTGCCGCAGCCTGACGCCGTGCCTTCTCGCCAGGCGGTTGAGCCCCTTGATAGCTGCATGCAGCAGCTTGGCATCGGTCGGAAAGGTGATGGCCTTCGGCTGCACCGTGGTGTCGACCGTGACCCGCTTGAGGTCGTTGCTGCGCAAGGCGCCTGCGCCGTGCGCCGCCCGCAGGCTCTCGGCCAGCAGTAACTCCAGCTTGTCGCCGAGCCGCTTGCGCCAATGGCTCAGGTCCGAGCGCTCGTGCGGGAAGGTGTGCTGGAAAAACTCTTCGCCGGTGAAGAACTGGAAATATGGGTCGTGGACCCAGCGCTCGCACACCCCCTCATCGGACAACCCGTAAATGTGCTTGAGCAACAACAGCCCGATCATGAACCGGGTCTCGATCCCCGGCCGGCCGTTCTCGCTGTAGAGCGGTGCGATCTCGCCGTCGATCCAGTCCCAATCGATCTTGCCGGCAAGCAGAACCAGCTCGTGCTTCATGTTGATGATCTGGTCCAGCCGCGCCCGGAACAGATCGTTCGATCCCGTCGTCTTGTGCTTCTTCGGCCGCATCGTCCCCTCCGATGCACCACAGAATCATGGTCCGCAGCGAAAGGGAATCTGGAAAACGAAATTGCAAGGTTTGGGCTTCTCAAGCCCCCAATCCCTGCAATCTCAAATGCCTCCGCATCCGAAAAACAGATTCCCGCTCAATCGCTTAGAGGCTTGTTCACGGACGACTAATCCGGGGTGAGACCGTCAGCTCACGCACGAGGCCCGGATTAGGCTGCGCTCCATCCGGTCCCGGGAGGCTACCGTTTCTCGCCGGCGCGCAGTTGGGAACGCGTGTTTTTTTCTGCGTCCCACGCCTGGAACTGCTTGAACAGCGTCTCCTTGTCGGCGTCGCTCTGCAGACGTGCGGCCGCCGGGCTCTGCTTCAGGAATTCATCGAAACGGCTGCGCGAGACGGCTTCGACGCCATGGCGGTCGAGCCATTGCTGGGCCACCGGCAGGCGTTGCCAACCCGGCAGCGGTGCCGACAGCGAGACCTCCCGCCACTTCGGATGGAACGGCGGATTCTGGAATGTCGGAAATTTGGTGAAGAACGCATCCACGAAATTAGCCAGCTTGTGGTAGCGCTCGGTGTTCGGCGCCCAGTTGTAGGCCGCAAGCACGGCAGGAACGGCGATCGTGTCGACGCGATCCTCGCCCGAAATCAGGTTGGGATAGTCCTTGGCCGACAGGCTCGCGGGCAGATAGTCGCCCTGCAACGGCTTCTCGTAGTTGACCGTCACCAGGTGGAACCGATCGTCCTTGAAGCCGCTCACGGACTTGTAAGGCTTGCCGCCACACACGATCACGGCGTCGATTTCGCCGGCCTTCAATTTCTCCAGCGCGATGCGCTGCTCGACATAGACGACCTTCGGCTTCATTCCGAGCCGCTCGAACACGGTCAGCGCGGTCACGAAGGTGCCGCCATTGGGAAGGTCGACGCTGACGGTCTTGCCCTCGAGGTCCCTGAGATTGCGGATCGATTTCGACGCGATCACATGCATCTCTTCGTTATAGAGCTTGGTCACGTAGGTGAATTGTTTCTTGATATCTTTCGCGATGCCCTTCCGCTCGAGATATTCGAGCGTGTCAGACCGAACGATGCCGAGATCGACACCCTGCAGAAACAGGATGTCGGCGACGCTCTGCACCGAGCCGCGCCCGACGATCGGCAGGATGCGCAACTTGTTGCCGTCGTCGAGCACGGAGGCGAGATCGGCGCCGAACTGAACATAGGTGCCGCCGATCGTGCCCGAGATCAGCGTGACCGTGTTGGCGTTGAGGGCCTGCTTGGTGCTTGCGGAGCCGTACTGAAAGATCGCCTTCAGGCTGTCGCTGACCTTGGCCGGGTCGAATTCGGTCTGCTCGGCCCGTGCCGCCAGGCCCCAAATCATCATGCCTGTGAAAAGTACCAATCCAAACAAGCGTCGCATGTGTCCCTCGAGATGAGCCTAGTTTTGCAATTGCGCGAGGCGTTGCTGTGCGGGCTGCGAGCCGAGTTCGGCAGCCTTGCGATACCAGAAGCGCGCTGCCTCCGGATCGGGCGTGATGCTCCGTTTGTCCAAGGTCCCCAGCACGTCGGGATCGTAGGTGCGCGCCAGCAACAGTGCCGCATCCGCGTCCTGCGCATCCGCGGCCCGCTCGAGCAGCAGCCGTGCCGATACGATGTCGCCGATCGCAAGCAGGCTGTTGGCCCGCTTCAGGAGGCCTGCGACGTCATCCGGATCGAGGCGTCTTGCCGGTGGCGCCGCCGGTGGTGGTGGCTCGATCGGTGCAGCCACAGGCGTTTCGCGCGCAACGACGTCGCTCTTGATCGCTTCCTGATAGGCGGCGGCGATCTGCGCGCGTGACGGCGGGCTTGCAGTGGCGGGCGACACCTCGGTGGCTATGGCGCGAACCGCTTCCGCGATTTCCGCGCGGGCCTCGATCGGCGAGACGCCGACCAGCGCGGCCTTGGCACTCACGACCGCGTCGCGCACGCTGCCGATGGACCACAGCCCGACCACCGCAGCCGCGACAAGTGCGACGGCCGAAATCGTCAGCAGGCTGGTGCGGAGGCGCGAACGTGGAATCGTGGTGCGCCCGTGCCAATCCGCGTCGTCGATTGGGCTCGAAAGAAAAAGCGGGGCGGGTTCGTCCGCGCCGATGTCGATGGCTGCCCGATGCGGTCGCCGGTAGCGATAAGGTGCAAATTCGGGATCGTTGATATCAGCGTTGATCGCGTCGCGTGGCGGATCGCTGCCGTGAACGTGTGTTGGCTTCCCCACCATGATGATGCTTCCCCGATACTATGACGCAACAATCGGGCATCTCTGGTGTCTGGTTGTTGTTCTTGTTGGGGTCCCTGAGCGCCCGTTACGGACTCTTAATCGCCTTGCGATTGGGCCCAAAAAGCGACCTTGGTCGCTTCGAATCGGGAGAAATTTGGGTTTGATTGCGGCAGCGCGCGCCAATTCAGAGAAAACTCACAAGGTTTGCTCACGATTGCGCGCGCCGCGCTGAAGCGCGGGGTGCCAGCGGAGGAGGAGTGAGCTCTCTCTTCTCCTTCCCCCTGAAAGGGGGAAGGTCGGGATGGGGGTCGGCCGCAGACTACACTGTGTGCGGAAAGACCAGATCCCACCCGCTTTGCTCTCGCGAGTGAAGCGACCTCCCCTTTCCAAGGGGAGGTGAAGCGAGAACGCGGATGCAGATTCGGCACAACAGGGAAGGCTTGCGATGATCGACCATATCGGCTTTTCGGTCTCCGACTATCAGCGCGCGAAGGCGTTTTACCAGACGGCGCTGGCGCCGCTCGGTTACGGCCTGATTATGGAAGTGCCGGCGGAAGTGACCGGGCACGCGCCCGCGGCGGGGTTTGGCGCCAACGGCAAGCCGGACTTCTGGATCGGCGGCGAAGGCGCGTCGAACAAGCCGGTGCATATCGCGATTGTGGCCAAGGACCGCGCCACCGTCGACGCCTTCTACAAGGCTGCGATAGCAGCCGGCGGCCGCGACAACGGTGCGCCCGGCGTCCGCGCGCATTATCACCCGAACTATTACGGCGCGTTCGTGCTCGATCCCGACGGGCACAATATCGAAGCGGTCTGCCACACGCCCGGATGAGGCGCACGGGAACGCCGCGGCGCGCGATTCGTTATCGCTTCGAATTTCGATGGAGCAATCAATGAACACGACGCGACCCTGCGTCGGCGACAACGGCAAGGTCTCGATGTGATGCCGATCGAGCCTCCCGAGACTCCACCATCAACGCCGGGCACGCCGAGCGAACCGCCACCCGGCATTCCGCCGGGAAGTCCGCAGCCTGAAATTCCAGCGCCGGTGCGCGAGCCCGGCGAGCCGCCGCGACCGGACGAGTTGCCGGGCAACACGCCCGACGAATTACCGGTGCGCGGACCGCCGGGACCATCCGGTCCACCATCTGCGACAGATTGACTCGCTGCGGGGTGAATCACCTCCGCGCCTCAGTTCCACATCGGTTGCAACTATGTCCGAGCGTTTCTCCTGAATGCGCAGTGAACAATCGCACATGCAACCCGTTATAATGTCGAAATAAACTTCGCCGATGATTCGTGGCTCGCCACAATCCGGCCTAACGGCTGGCCGTTCATCGTCCTGCCGAATTGTTCGGTTCTCAGTTTTCTTTCCTGCCAGAACTTTCCGCCCGGGGACTTCAAGACCATGACAAAGCTTCGTCTCGTGCTGCTTGCCACGACTGCGCTGACGGTGATGCAATTCGCCACCTCAGCGTCGCACGCCCAAACCTCGCCGCTGGTCGTCGCACAGGCGCAGCCAAAGGAAGAAACCGGACCTGACGGAAAGCCGAAGCCACGGCCCGCGCCGGGTGCTCCTGCACATCCGGCACCGCCCGCAGCGGCGCCGCATCCGCAGGCACCACCTCCGGCAGCTGCGCCGCCTGCGCGTCCGACACCGCCACCGCCGCCACCCGCCGCTGCTCCGGCACGCCCGACGCCGCCACCTCCGCCCGCCGCTGCACCTGCGCGCCCCACACCACCCCCGCCGCCCGCGGCTGCGCCCGCACGCCCCACACCGCCCGCCGCGCCCGCACGGCCGGAGCCGCCCGCGGCTGCACCGGCGAAGCCGACCCCGCCGCCGCCGGCCGCAGCTCCCGCGCGTCCGACGCCGCCGCCTGCCGCAGCACCGCAACGTCCGGCGACGCCTCCGCCGCCTCCACCCCCGGCTGCGCATACGCCGCCAACGCCTGCACCGGGCGCAGGTCCCGCAGCACGCCCCGCGACGCCGCCGCCTCCCGCAGCAGCAACGCCTGCGCCTGCGACGCCGACAGCTCCGACAACGGCGCCCGCCGAACGCCGGCCTGGCGATCGTCCGGGTGGTGAACGTCCTGGTGGTGAACGTCCTGGCGGCGCCAAGCAACCGCCGGGCACGCCGCCCGCCGCGACATCTCCGGCAACCCCCGCGCCTTCGGCGACGACGCCTCCCGCAGCGGGACAGCCGCCGGCACGACCGGGCACACCGCCCGCCGCAACACCCGGTGCGACCCCGACGCCGGGTCAGCAGGGACGTCCGGCTACACCGCCCGGAACACCGGCGACCCCAGGCGCCGCAATGGGCGCGCCCGGCGCAACGCCGACGCCAGCGGCGCCAGGTCAGCAGGGACGTCCGGCCACACCGCCCGGAACGCCGGCGACCCCAGGCGCCGCAATGGGCGCTCCCGGCGCTGCTCCCAGCGTAGCCCCGGCTCCCGGTCAGCCGGGACGCCCGGGCACTCCGCCGGCCGCTGGTGCTGCGCCCGCAGTGCCGCCCGCCGCGGGAGCCGCGATGGGCGCACCATCGGCGCGTCCAGCCGGCCCCTCGGCGCCGGGTGTCGTCCCCGGCTCGGCAGCCGCAACGCCGCCGCCCGGCCAATCGCAATACGCCCCGCCGACGGTTTCCTCGGCGTTCCGGGCCGCGCCAACGGTTTCAGCACCGCTGCCGCCGGCGCCGCGGCATGACAATCTGAGGCCGCTCGCGATCGGCGCCGCGGTCGGTGCCGGCGTGGTGGCCGGCGCCGTCATCGGCGCGACCATCGCCGACCTGCACAACCAGCGCCAGGAGGTCGTCGAAGGCGGCCGCACCATCTACACCGAGCCGGACCGCATCATCATCCGCGATCCGGGCGGACAGGCCTATGTCCGCGGCGACGATAATTATCGCTTCCGCTATGGCGCCCGCGACATCCGCACCGAGACGATCGGCGGCGAGACCCGCACCGTCGTGATCCGTCCTGACGGCAGCGAGATCATCACCGTGGTCGGTCCCGACGGGCAGATGCTGCGCCGGATCCGCAGGGATCAGGGTGGCCGCGAGCTCGTCATCATCGACAACTCCTATCGCGATCCGGCCGCGGTCGGCGGCTTCTATGTCGACCTGCCACCACCGGTGGTCCGGATCCCCTATGATCGCTATATCGTCGAGTCCGACAGCGCGGCGCCTGATGTGATCTACGACACCATGGAGGCCCCGCCGGTTGACCGGATCGCGCGGCGCTATTCGCTCGACGAAATCCGCTACAGCCCGAACGTGCGCATGTTGATGCCGTCGATCGACGTCAACAGCATCAACTTCGACTTAGGGTCCTGGCAGATTCCCCCGGATCAGGCGGCGAAGCTGCAGGCGATCGCCGACGGCCTCAACCGTGCCATCCAGCGCAATCCGCGCGAGGTGTTCCTGATCGAGGGCCATACCGACGCGACCGGCAACGACACCGACAATCTGTCGCTGTCCGACCGCCGTGCGCAATCCGCGGCCGAGCTGTTGACGCAGCAGTTCGGCGTGCCGGCCGAGAACCTGACCTCGCAGGGCTATGGCTCGCAATATCTGAAGGAGCAGACCGACGGACCGAGCCGCATCAACCGGCGCGTCACCGTCCGCCGCATCACCCCGCTGCTCAACGGCGGCACCGCCTCCGCCGCACCGCCGCCGCGCTGAGCGGGCGACATCACGATACGAAATGGCCGGGAGCGATCCCGGCCATTTTTGTTTTTCTCCTTCCCCCTGAAAGGCAGGGCTGTCCGGGGAATGATTCACTGTGTCGCGGTGCATGCTCGGCAAAACCGAGGCAAATCGGTCTTTTCTGGTTGTCGAGACACAGAAGGCCGAGCATGCGATTTCGCGATAGCATTTTTAGTAGGCTGCTTGAACCGATCAATCGGCGGCAGTTTCAGACGGCTGTGGATCGTCTGGACGGGGATGCCTACGACAAGTCGTTCAAGAGCTGGGATCACCTGGTAGCGCTGATCTATGCGCAGTTGAGCGGGAACAACAGCCTGCGCGCCGTGGTGACCGGCTTCAACGCCAATCCTCAGCATCACTATCATCTGGGCACCGGCAGGTTGTCCCGCTCGACGCTGTCGGATGCCAATACCCGCCGCCCGTCCAGCATTTTTGCGCAAACCTTTGCACGATTGTCGGCGATGGCAAGCCGGCAGTTGCGGGGCGAAGGCAAGGAGATGGTGCGCCTGATCGACGCCAGTCCGATCCCGCTTGGCAAAGTTTGCACCTGGGCGGTGTGGAACGGCCGCATCCGCGGCATGAAGCTGCACGTGGTCTACGATCCCAAGGGCGATATCCCGAAGTGCGTCGAGGTGACGGCTGCCAACGTCAACGATATCGAGATCGGTCGCCAGACTCCGATCCAGGCCGGCACAACCTACGTGTTCGACAAGGGATATTGCCGTTTCGACTGGTGGCAGAAGATCAATGATAGCAAGGCTTTCTTCGTGACCCGGCCGAAGACGAGCATCCGGCTACGCGCGGTCAGGCATCGCACCATCCGCAACAGCAAGGGGGACGGCTTCAGGATCATCGTCGACGACGAGGTGAAGCTCACCAGTAAGGGCGACTCGCGTTTGCCGATACCGCTGCGGCGCATCAAGGTCAGGCGGGAGAACGGCGGCGTGATCACGCTTCTCACCAACGATACGACCCGAACGGCCGTCGAGATCGCCGCCCTCTACAAGAGCCGGTGGCAGATCGAACTGCTGTTCCGCTGGATCAAGCAGCACCTCGACATCCGCAAGTTCCTCGGCACCAACGACAATGCAATCCGCCTGCAAGTGCTTGCTGCGATGATTGCCTACCTACTGTTGCGCATTGCCGCGCGGACCAACTGCATCAAAATGCTGCCGCTCAGGCTCGCCGAACTCGTCAGCCAGTTCCTGTTCACCCGGCGAGCCTTCGCCAGCATCGACAAGCCTCCGCCAATCAACCCTAGCCGCCGCAAATGCAGAACGCCCCTCAACCAGATGGAACTCTGCTATGGTTGAATTTCCCCGGACAGCCCTGCCTGAAAGGGGGAAGGTCGGGATGGGGGGCAGCCACAGGCGACGCTGTATCTGCCGAGAGAGCGGATCCCCACCCGCTTTGCTCTAGCAGGCTGTTGAAGAAATGTCGGAACGACGTGCGATGAATGGGATGTCGTCGCCGTTGACGAGGCAGATTTCACCTTCGAGCGATCCGTTATCCTGCAGTTCGGCCCAGCCATCACCGCCGGCTGGCTCCATTTCGTCGTTTCCTTCCCAACTGAACTGGACGGCATCGCTGTCGCAAGGAGCCGTGGATGGAGCCCGTGAGGCAATCGAAGGCGAATTCGCCGCCGATCTCGTGCGTGGCCCGGGGTCTCGACGACGCGCCATCGACCCCGGATGCTCATGCCGGCGCCGTCAGAAGCTTGGGCAGGCGAATGAGGTTATAAGCTGCCAGCGCAAGTGTGAAGGCGGCGTCCACACGCGCACGGCCGCGCAGCTTGATTTTGGCGAGACCGGCGGAACTCTTGATCCAGCCGAATACTTCTTCGATGCGTTTGCGGCAGCGCTGGCTGATGTCATAGCCGGCGTGACGCGTGGTGCGGGCGTCGACCGCCGTCTTGCGTGGCTTGCCAGTCTTGCTCAGATGTCCGTCGATCGCGATATGCGGAGTGACTGACCGCTCTCTCAGGTCGCACACGAACTGGGTGACATCGTAGGCTTTGTCCGCTCCGAGAGTAATCCGTTTCGCGGATCCACGCCCGTCGATCATAGCGAGCGCGGCCTCCCGTTCGGCTGTGCCAGTCGCTTGGCTCACCCCGCCTAAAATCGCCAAACCGTTGCGATTCTCCATCAACGCATGGCCCATGTAGCAGAGCTTGGCCGGCTGGCCGTCGCCCTTCCTGTAGAGCCGGGCCTCGGGATCGGTCGTACTCTCATGGGTCTCGTTGGATCGCTTCTCTTTGTGGAAGCTACGCTCGGCATTGCGTCCCGGACCGTCATGGTCCTTGTCGCTGCCGCCCTTCAGCCGGAAGCTTTTGATCGAAGCCCAGGCTTCAATCAGCGTGCCGTCCACTGAGAAGTGATCGCTTGACAGCAAACGCTTCACCTTCGGCTGCGCCAAAAGCGCGTTTAAGAACTTGGCCGCAATCTCGCCTTCAAGCAGCCGATCCCGGTTCTTCGAGAAGGTTGAATGGTCCCAAACCGCATCGTCGACCCCAAGTCCGACAAACCAGCGGAACAGAAGATCGAACTCCATTCGTTCCATCAGATGCCGCTCCGAGCGAACCCCATAGAACGCCTGCAGCAGCATCGCCCGAAGCAACTTCTCTGGCGCAATCGAGGGCCGGCCGAAGTCCGTATAGAGCTTGCCGAACTCGCCTGACAGATCGCTCAGCGCAGCATTCGCCAGCTCCCTGATCACCCGTAGCGGGTGGTCGGCGCGAACCCGAGCCTCCAGGTCAATATAACTGAATAGCGCGCCAGACCGCTCGTCGCTTCCTCGCATCGCAATCCCCCGCCACGCCCAGATCCTAGGGAATCACGATCTAAACCGCTTCGCCAGCGACTTCTTCAACAGCCTGCTAGTCCTACTGCGTCACAAACGATGATCTGTCTAGTGGTCGAACTTGATCGCACAACAAGGACATCTCGACAGCGTTCGGACGAGCCCATGTTCGAGGCGCCGTCGCATCGTCGCGATCGAATTTGGAATGTGACGTTGGGTCCGCAGCGGCAAATCCGCGGGGTCTGTAATCTGCGGGAATGCGATCGAGCAGGATCGGCCGGGCGTGCCGAGTGCCTGAGGGGGGAATCGTCTCCCGCTCGGAGATCAGGAATCCGTAGGCTGCGATGCACATTGTTGCGTGATGATGAAAGCCGCGCCAGCCGCGTCCCTCGAAGTGGCCGAGCCCGACCTCCTGCTTGAGTTCCTGATAGTCGCGTTCGATGCGCCAGCGCAATTTAGCCGTCTCAACGAGAGTCCGGAATGCCACATCCTCCGGCAATGTCGAGAGCCAGTATTTGGTAGGCTGGTCCTCGCCTTTTGGCCATTCGATCAGCAACCATTCCTCCAATCGCCGGGTGGTTTGCCAATAATCACGATGCGCGGCACGGACCCGCACGCGGGCAAAGCGCGAGGTCAGCTTTTCGTTCGTTCCTTGCCGCCACGTGATGGTGCGCCAAGCTTTGGCCGGCAGGCCGATCGCGAGCGCCTTGACGGCGGCCGGCTGATGCTGACGGTTGCGGCGCATCAGTTTCGGTGGACGGCCGCGGCCCGACCATGGCTTCGGCGGCAAGGGACCGGTACCGGGCGCCCATACCGTTGTGCTCGACAGAAGACCCGCCACATAGGTCAATCCCAGCGCCGTGATCTCCGTGCGCAGGTCGCTGTTATTGCCATAGCCCGCGTCCATCAGTACGACACCGCGTGGAAGGCCGCTCGCGCAGGCCCACCGCAACTGCTCCAGCGCGATCTCCGGCTTGGTCCGGAAGCCAACTTCGGCAGGAATGCCCACCTTGCGCCGCCGATCGCAGTCCTCAGTCCATTCCTTCGGAAGATAAAGGCGATAAGCGACAGGCAGGCTGGCGTGGTGGTTGGCAATCGACAGTGACACCGCCACCTGACAATTATCCTGCTTGCCGAGCTGCCCGCAATATTGCCGTGCAACTCCAACTGAATGTCGGCCCTGCTTGGGAAATCCGGTATCGTCGATGATCCAGGCTTCGATGGGGCCCTGGCGTTCAATCGCCGGCAGGACCATCTCACGTACCTTGCCCAGCACCTTCTCATCCGACCAGGCGCCGCTGCCGACGAAATGCAGCAGCGATTGATGCTGGGCGGCCGTCCGTTCCGGAGCTGTCACCGCCGCCATCGACTCCACGCTCTTGCGACCGCCACAGGCCATCAGGCCGACGCAATAGTCGCGCAGCGGCGCCTTCCGATCAGCATGACCGATGACACTGGCAAGCCCTTCCAAATACGTCGCAAATCGCTTCTCGCTCGTCTTGGTGCCACGCCCGCTCATGTCGGCCTCTCGACTGATGGTCCGTGCTTCATCCATCGCTGATTCTGGCCGGCGGTTTTGTGACTCAGTCAGACTAGAGCATTTTCGGTTCTGATTGGATCAGAACCAAAGCTCTAGATTCTTGTTTTGACGCGTTTTCTTCACGCGAACCGGTGTCCACTTCGCTCGAAAACGCTCCAACGAGCAAAGCGACCTCCCCTTTTCAAGGGGAGGTCGAAGCGCTTCCATGACCTCGTGACTTCACCGCGCCATCTGCTGCGGATCGTAGAAGAAGCGCTCCTCGGCCAGTTCCTCGCCGCGCCAGGTCTGCCAGGCGACCTCTTCCATGCTGCGGACCTTGCCGTCCTTGGCCGTGAACTCGAACCGCCAGCAGATCGCCGAATGATCGCCGTCGACGAGCAGCGGACCGAGCCGCGTGGTCTTCACGCCGGCAACCGCGGCCAGCACCGCCGCCTCGCGCGCCGCCAGCGCCTCGCGACCGACGCGCCATTCGCCGTCATTCTCCTGGGTGCGGGCGTCGGTTGAATAGAAATTCCTGATCGCGCCAACATGGTCGTTGGACTCGACCGTGTCAGCGAAGGCTTGCAGTGTCTTGAGTGAGGGCATCACGGCATCTCCAATTTACCGACCAATGGTCGGTATTTATCGACTGGGAGTCGGTAAGTCAACTGGCGCCGATACGGAACCTGCGCTAGACAGGCGCCATGGCAACCCAGGCCGAGCGGCGCGAAAAGACCAGAGCCGCCATCATCAAGGCGGCGCGGCGCATTTTTGGCGAGCGCGGCTTTGCGGCTGCGACGATGGACGACATCGCCACTGGAGCGCGCGTCGCCAAGGGCGCGGTCTATCATCACTTCGCGACCAAGGAGGCGGTGTTCGAGGCGGTGTTCGAGCAGGTCTCGCTCGACCTCGTCTCCGATCTCGACCGCATCTCGCGCGCCGAGAACGACCCGCTCGCGGCGATGGCCGCGGGGACGCAGGGTTATTTCGCGGCGTGCTCGAAAGGCCCGACGGGCCAGATCATTTTGCGCGACGGCCCGGCCGTGCTCGGCTGGGAGCGCTGGCGCGAGATCGACGCCAAGCACTTCGGCGGCAAATTTCCGCGCGCGCTGGCTGCCGCAATGGACGCCGGCGTGATCGCCAAACAGCCGATCGAGCCGTTGGCGCGGCTGTTGCTCGGCGCGGTGACGGAGGCCGCGGTTGCGGTGTCAGCGGGGCCGGACATCGGCAAGACCGGCACGGATTACGCGCGCGCGTTTCGCTCGCTGCTCGATGCGCTCAGGGTGAAGTAGGCCAACGTCTCTCCCCCTCGTCGTCCCGGCGAAGGCCGGGACCCATAACCACAGTATCGCGTTGTTGACGCGAGCTGCGGCCCCAGCGTGGCACAACAGTTGACGGTCGTGGTTATGGGTCCCGGGTCAAGCCCGGGACGACACTGAATTTGTGTCTACCGCTCGCGACCTCAGTCCTTGTCGTTCTCGAGCTGGAAAATCTGCGAGCCTTCGCCGCTCGAGAGCAGGCCGGTCTTGTTGTAGAGGCCGAGCTTGGCGCGGGTGTCGGCGATGTCGAGGTTGCGCATCGTCAGCTGGCCGATGCGGTCGGCCGGCGTGAAGGCGGCGTCCTCGACCTTCTCCATGCTGAGCCGCTCCGGCGCATAGGTCAGGTTCGGGCTCTCGGTGTTGAGGATCGAGTAGTCGTTGCCGCGGCGCAGCTCGAGCGTCACCTCGCCGGTGACGGCGCGCGCCACCCAGCGCTGCGCGGTCTCGCGCAGCATCAAGGCCTGCGAATCGAACCAGCGGCCCTGATACAGCAGGCGGCCGAGCCGCATGCCGCTGATGCGGTACTGCTCGATCGTATCCTCGTTGTGAATGCCGGTGACCAGCCGCTCGTAGGCGATGTGCAGCAGCGCCATGCCGGGCGCCTCGTAGATGCCGCGGCTCTTGGCCTCGATGATCCGGTTCTCGATCTGATCGCTCATGCCGAGGCCATGGCGGCCGCCGATCACATTGGCCTCGAGGAACAGCGCGACCGGATCGGCGAACGTCTTGCCGTTCAGCGCGACCGGCTGGCCCTCCTCGACGCGCACCACGACCTTCTCAGGCTTGACGTCGCAGTCGGCACGCCAGAACGGCACGCCCATGATCGGATTGACGATGGTGATACCGCTCGAAAGACTTTCGAGATCCTTGGCTTCATGCGTGGCGCCGAGCAGATTGCTGTCGGTCGAATAGGCCTTCTCCGCGCTCATCTTGTAGGCAAAGCCCTGCGCGGTCATGAAGGCCGACATCTCGGCGCGGCCGCCGAGCTCGTCGATGAACTGCTGGTCGAGCCAGGGCTTGTAGATCCGCAACGACGGATTGGTCAGCAGGCCGTAGCGGTAGAAGCGCTCGATGTCGTTGCCCTTGAAGGTCGAGCCGTCGCCCCAGATGTTGACGCCGTCCTCCTGCATCGCCGCGACCAGCATGGTCCCGGTCACCGCGCGGCCGAGCGGGGTGGTGTTGAAATAGGTGGTGCCGCCGGTCGAGATGTGGAACGCGCCGGACTGGATCGCCGCGATGCCCTCATGCACCAGCTGGGTGCGGCAATCGACCAGGCGGGCCTTCTCGGCGCCGAAATCCATCGCCTTGCGCGGGATCGCGTCGTAATCGGCCTCGTCGGGCTGGCCGAGATTGGCGGTGTAGGCGAAGACCTTGGCGCCCTTCAGCTTCATCCAGAGCAGCGCCGCTGACGTGTCGAGCCCGCCCGAGAACGCGATGCCGACTTTCTCGCCGGTGGGCAGGCTTTTCAGAATCGTGCTCATGGAATGGTCCAATCGGTCGAAAATGGGTGGTGTTTGGCAGGCCGAATATCAAATTTCGGAAGGCGGGGCACGCCTTTAATCAGGCCTCACGTTCGCTGGGCTCTGCCTTGCCCCGGCGCCAGCGCTGCATCCACCGATAGCCTGGCATCGCAAGCCGGGTCAGCGCCGCATCGACCGCCTCGTCGGTCAACCGGGTCGAGGCCCAGCGGTAGATCAGGGCATAGAACAGCCAGACCACCAGAAAGGACACCAGGCCCGCGATCGCGACGTCGGTGAAAAAGTGCCCGCCAAAGGCCATTCGCAAGCCACTGGTGACGATGCCGAACACGGTGGCGCCGGCAAAGGCCAGCGGCCGCCAGGCGGGCGGCGTCAGCGCCGCCGGGGCATAGGTCCAGAACGCGGTGGCGCCCTCGCCGGAGAAGAACGAGCAGTTGCGCGGGCAGCCGCCGCGCGGGTCCCACCACGGCACGAATGGCAGGTCGCCGCCGAACTGCGTCACGAACACCGGCCGGGGCCGGCCCCAATAGTTCTTGAAGGTGAGATTGGTGAGGACGCCGGCCGAGAGCAGCATCGTGGTGAGCAGGAACACCGCGGCGCGGCCCGACATCAACATCGGCCGCTCCGGGCGGATGAATTTCCAGACGATGGTCACGATCGCCGGCAGCACCAGCGCCCAGGCGATCCACATCGCCGCATCGCGCGCAAACGACGCCACCGCGTCGAGCTTCAGCGGAAAGGTGTTTTGCGCAGCATCGTAGAACAGCGCGGCGAGCTTCAGGTCGAGTTCGGGATAGGCCCCGAACAGGATGCCGATGATGAGCGCCAGCGCCAGCGCGATGACAAGTCCGGTCCGGTTCATGGCGCGCGGTTTAGCCGAGGCAGATGAGGCGGCGCAATCATTTCAAGTAGGCCCGAAGGGCATTCGCCGCCTCGTCAAACAGGAGATCAACGCCATCATTCTCGTTGTAGTCAAACTGCCGCGGAGTATTGAGGGCTGCAGCACCATTCTTCGACTGCGTCTGAAAGACGTTCAGTACTAACCGATCCAGAAGTTCCCGGGTCGCTCTTGGCAAGGTTGAGTCAATAGCCGGCAATTGAGCGAGGATATCTTGCTCAAGCTCGGGAAGGGACAGTTTGCCCAGCTGCGCGTTTACCACGCTTCCCAAGATTGCAGACGCCGCTCTCTGATTCGAATCCATGTTGGTATGAGCTCTCCCGACGAGGGTCACGGCTGCCGCGATTGCGACGGCAATGGCGGAGGCGGCGGCAGCGAGCGCGGCGGCTCGCGCCAGGCGCCGGCGCTGCGGCCGGCAATCAGCCAGTAGACCAGGCCGGCGACAATGCCGGCGCCGGTCATGATCTCCATGTGCCGGCGCACGACGCCTTGGAATTGCATCATATCAGGATCGAACGGAACCAGGCCGAGATAGCAGGCCGCGCCGACAATGGCGCCGCCGACGGCGTAGGCCAGCACGCTCCTGATGTAGAAGGCCTCGGTGAGCAACACCACGATCAGCGCGGGCAGCAGCGCAAAGCCGGAGATGAAGATGAAGCCGAAACCGAGCACGATGTTGACAGCGCTCTGGTCGATCTGGCCGCCGAAATCGCTGATCTCGGGATACAGCACCGCAACGACCACGATGATCCCCGCCACGAAGCAGGCCATCAGGAAACCGAAGGCAACGACGAACAGGCGGCCGATCAAGGCCATCTGATTAATCCGTCATCGCCATCGCGCGCAGCGCCTGGCGTTCGCGGGCCGAGAGCTTTTCGGTCTCCGACTTGAGCTGGCCGCAGGCAGCGAGGATGTCGCGGCCGCGCGGCGTGCGCACCGGCGAGGAATAGCCGGCGTTGAAGATGTATTCGGAGAATTTTTCGATCTGCTCCCAGTCCGAGCACTCGTAGGCGGTGCCCGGCCACGGGTTGAACGGGATCAGGTTGATCTTGGCCGGAATGCCCTTGAGCAGCTTCACCAAGAGCTTGGCGTCATCGAGCGAATCGTTGACGCCCTTGAGCATCACATATTCGAAGGTGATGCGCCGCGCATTGGACGCGCCGGGATAGTCGCGGCAGGCCTGCAGCAATTCCTTGATCGGATATTTGCGGTTCAGCGGCACCAGCTCGTTGCGCAGCTCGTCGCGCACCGCGTGCAGCGAGATCGCGAGCATCACGCCGATCTCGTCGCCGGTGCGCTTGATGTTCGGCACCACGCCCGAGGTCGACAGCGTGATGCGGCGGCGGGAAATGCCGATGCCCTCATTGTCGCCGACGATCAAAAGCGCATCGCGCACCGCGTCGAAATTGTAGAGCGGCTCGCCCATCCCCATCATCACGATGTTGGTGACGCGCCGCGTGCCGTCTTCGCGGTCGGCCCAATCATTCAACCGGTCGCGCGCCACCATCACCTGGCCGACGATCTCGCCGGCGGTGAGGTTGCGCACCAGCCGCTGCGTGCCGGTGTGGCAGAACGAGCAGTTCAGCGTGCAGCCGACCTGCGAGGAAACGCACAGCGTGCCGCGATCGGTTTCGGGAATGTAGACGCACTCGACCTCGTGCGGCCGCTCGAGCTTGTCGCCGCTCGGCAGCCGCAGCAGCCATTTGCGGGTTCCGTCGTTGGAGATCTGCTCGGCGACCACCTCGGGACGGTCGACGGTAAAATGCTTCTCGAGCTCGGCACGCATGTCCTTCGAGACGTTGGTCATCTCGGCAAAGCTTTTGGCGCCGCGGAAATACATCCAGTTCCAGAGCTGCTGGGTGCGCATCTTGCGCTGCGACGGCGAAACCCCGATCTCGCCGAGGCGATCGGCAATCTCGGCGCGCGACAGCCCGATCAGCGACGGCTTCGCCGGCGGCACATAGGTCTCGAGCGGAACCTTTTCGAGCGGCGCATTGGCGCCGGGCACAGCATTGGTGGACTGGATGTCGGTCATGAAACCTCAAATAGGCCTTCCAGCCGGTGCTGGAAAGCCACCAAATACCTCGAATTTGCCTTTCTGAGCCGGTCTTAGCGCCGGCAATCCTGCCCCAGCCGGTCAAGCGCCTGCGCCAGGCCCTTCAGTGCGAAGGTATCGATCGTCTCGGTACCCTTCGCCGAGACGGCTTTTACCGTCACCTCGGCCGATTTGCGCATGGCTTCCACCATCCGCTCCTCCTCGGCCGCATTCTTGATCCAGAGGCCGTCGCCCTGCGTGTACATCGCATAAGTCCCGCCGCCGACCTGGAGCGTCGATTCGGAGCCCGGCTTCACGGTGTAGCCGATCATGACCGAGACTTCGTTGACGACCTTCTCGGCCGGACGGGTCGAGATGAAGGCATAGGCTGGATCGCGCGGCCGGTTCGGCGGGTTGGTCTTCGACGACGACGGCTTGGCGAGCGCAAAGCACACCTTCTTGCCGTTCGGCGACGCCGTGTAGGCGCCCCAGGTGCCGAACTGGCCGATCAACGTCGGCTCGGCACCACCGGCCGCAGCCGCGGCGGGCGACGGCGCCGGCTTGGCTGCGTCCTTGGCCGTATCCTTGGCCGCATCCTTTTTGGGCGCTGCCCGCGCCGGCGCAAGCGAAATGATCCCGCACACCAGGCTACAGGCAACCAATGATGTCAGTATTTGCCGCACGGCCAACTGGTTCCCTCATCATTGTGACTGGAAGATGGCCCGGCGATTCCCCTCCGCCGGCTCGGATGGATAACCGGGAAACGCCTGTTTGGGAAGGCAGTTACGCCTGCACGCGCGCGCTGGCCGCAAGCCGCATCGCGCGTCCATCCTTTTCTTAGCGCTTGCTCGGTGCTTGTCGTCGATCGTCAGCCCTTGGCGCGCGCCGCGCGCTGCTTCTCCCACTGCGCGTCGGTCCATTGCAGCAGGTCCTCGGCACCGGAACTGCGCAGGTGCGCGCCGCCGTCCTGCACCACCATCTCGCCATTGATGTAGCCGGCCTGGTCGGAGATCAGGAAGCTCGCGAGATTAGCCAGTTCGGAATGCTCGCCGGCGCGGCCGAGCGGATTGCGATGCGCCCAGCTCTCGCCGCGCCCTTCGGGACGCAATTGCCCGGTCGCGCCAGCCGTCGGAAACGCGCCGGGCGCGATCGCGACGGTGCGAATGCCCTTCGGTCCCCATTCCACCGCAAGGCTCCTGGTCATCGCCAGCACCGCGGTCTTGGCCATCGAGGACGGCACGGTGAAGGCGCGGCCGGTGATGGTCGAGGTCGAGAGGATCGAGAGCACCACGCCCTTGTGCCGGCCTTCGATCCAGCGGCGGCCGGCGGCGAGCGTGCAATACAGCGTGCCATGCAATGTCGGACCGAGGATCGCGTCCGCCGCACGGAATGACAAATGTTCGCTCTGCGCAATAAAGGTTGCGGCAGCATTGTTGACGAGAACGTCGATCGGCGCGTCCTGCCACACCTGATCCATCGTCGCTTCCACCGCAGCGCCGTCGCGGATATCGCAGCGCGCGGTGGAGACCTTCGCACCGAGCTCACTGCGGAATCTGGCTGCGGTTTCCTCCAGCAGGCCCTCGCGGCGTCCGCAGATGATCAATTCGGCACCGAGTTCGGCAAAGCGGCGGCCCATCGCCGCGCCCAGGCCGGAGCCGCCGCCGGTGATCAGAATGCGCTTTTTCGCTAGCAGGCTTTTTTCAAACATAGTTTGATCCCTCCGCTTTGTATTGTCGCTCCGCCGCAAATCCGGCATGAAGCTTTCAGGTCTTTTTGCGTCCGAAACTCAGGTGTGTCCATGAAAGCCATCCTCTGCTCGCAATACTGTCAACCCGACGATCTCGTGCTGGCTGACGTGCCCGATCCGGTTGCCGGTCCGGGCGAAGCCGTGATCGCGATCAAGGCGGCGGCGCTGAACTTCTTCGACATCCTGATGATCCAGGGCAAGTACCAGATCAAGCCGCCGTTCCCGTTCTCGCCGGCCGCCGAAGTTGCCGGCGTGATCGAGAGCATCGGTGCCGGCGTCACTGATCTCAAGGTCGGCGACCGCGTCGTCGCGTCGTGCGGCCACAATGGCGCGCGCGACAAGATCGCGCTGCCGGCGAATTCGATCGTGAAGATTCCCGACAGTCTCGATTACGATCGCGCCGCCGGCATCATCATCATCTACGGCACCGCACTGCATGCGCTGGAAGATCGCGCGAGCCCGAAGCCGGGCGAGACGCTCGCGGTGCTCGGCGCCGCCGGCGGCACCGGACTTGCCGCGTGCGAGCTCGGCAAGCTGATGGGCCTCAAAGTCATTGCCTGCGCGTCGTCGGACGAGAAGCTTGCATTCGCCAAGCAACACGGCGCCGAGCTGACGCTGAACTACGCCAAGGAAGATCTTAAAGAGGGCCTGCGCAAGCTGACGGGCGGCAAGGGCGCAGACATCGTGTTCGATCCGGTCGGCGGCGCCTATGCCGAGGCCGCGCTGCGCTCGACCGCGTGGGAAGGCCGCTTCCTGGTGATCGGCTTTGCCGCCGGCGACATTCCGAAGATCCCGCTCAACCTCGCGCTGCTGAAGGGCTGCGACATCCGCGGTGTGTTCTGGGGCGCCTGGGCGCGGCAGAATCCGGAGAAGAATCGCAAGAACCTCGAGAAGCTCGTGCAGTGGACCGCGGAAGGCAAGATTTCCTCGCATGTCGACCGCACCTTCCCGCTGTCGCAGACCGCAGAAGCCCTGAAGGTGCTCGCCGGCCGCAAGGCGATGGGCAAGGTGATCCTGCATCCGGGAAGTTGAGGGCCGACGACCGCGCGCTCCTAATCATCACCGTCATGCTGAGGAGCGCGCATCACGCGCGTCTCGAAGCACGACGGCCCCGGACCGGGCCGTGCATCCTTCGAGGCTCGCAAGCGCTCGCACCTCAGGATGACGGATCGAGAGCAGTAGCCCAGATGCTCCTACCTCCCCTTGAAAAGGGGAGGTCGCTTTGTTCGTCAGAGCAAAGCGGGTGGGGATCTGCTCTCTCCGCGTGCAGCGTCGCCTGCGGCTGACCCCCATCCCGACCTTCCCCCTTTCAGGGGGGAGGGGAAGACAAACCCGTTACGCCGCCTTGCCCGATGGCCGCCGTTGCCGCAGGAAGCGACCGAGCAGCCTTCGCTTGCCCTTGCGCGGGATCAGGTCGACGTCGCTGACCAGCTTCGCCCCGCCCTTGCGGCGCTCCAGCACGATCTTGCGACTATGAAACGCTTCGAGCTCGACGCGATGGGCGACGCTGACGATGGTTGCCTTGGGCAATTCCGTCGTCACCATCTGCATCATCTTGTCCTGGCTCTTCTCGTCGAGTGCAGAGGTCGCCTCATCGAGCACGACGATGTCAGGGCTGTGCAGCAGCAGGCGGGCAAAGGCGAGGCGCTGCTTTTCGCCGCCGGACAGCGTCTGGTCCCACGGTGCGTCCTCCTCGATCTTCTCCTTGAGATGGTCGAGGCCGACCTTGTGCAAGGCATCCCCGATCTGCTCGAGATTCCAGTCTTCCCCCGCACCGGGATAGGCCACCGCGCGCCGCAACGTGCCCGATGGCACGTAGGGCTTTTGCGGCAGCATGAACAGGCGGCGGTCTGCATGCAGGCTGACGCTGCCGCCGCCCCACCGCCACAGCCCGGCAATGGCGCGGACCAGCGTGCTCTTGCCGGTGCCGGATTCGCCGGCGACGAGCAAGCGCTCCCCTGGCTCGACGACGACCTCGGTCTCGCCGACCACGGCGGTGCCGTCGTCGAGAGTGACGGAGAGGTCGTTGAGGCTCAGCATCGCCTTGCCTTCGGTCTCGCTGCGCGTGATGCGGCCGAAGCCGTCGCCGGTCTCGGCGCGTTCGAGCCCGTCGAGCGACATCATCAGCGAGGCGATGCGGCGCGCGCAGGCATTCCAGTCGGCGAGCCGCGGATAATTGTCGACCAGCCAGCCGAACGCGGTCTGCACGATGGTGAAGGCGGAGGCCGCCTGCATCACCTGGCCGAGCGACATGCTGCCGTCGAGGAATTTTGGCGCGCACAACAGCAAGGGGACGACCGGCGCAATTAGACTCGATCCCTGCGACACCAGCGTCGTGCGCATGTGCTGCCCGGCAAGCCGCGCCCATTGCCGCAGCACGTTCGAGAACGTCTTGTCGATGCCGTCGCGCTCTTCGGTTTCGCCGCCGAGCAGCGCGATGCTTTCGCCGTTTTCGCGCACGCGGGTCAGCGTGTAGCGGAATTCGGCTTCCGCCTGGTTCTTGTCCTCGGATATCTGCACGAAGCGGCGGCCGATCGCCATGATCGAGCCGGACGCGATCGCGGCATAGATGATCGCGGCAATGACGAGGAAGCCCGGGATGCTGACGGACGAGCCGCCGAACGTTACCGTCAGCGCGCCGCCGATGGTCCAGAGCACGACGATGAATGTGACGGCGGACAGCAGCGCCGACGTCACCCCGGCGATGAAATCGACCGGCGAATCGGTCGCAATTCGCAGGTCCTCCGCAATGCGGTATTCCGGATTCTTGTGATCGCCGTCGACGAGATTGAGCTGGTAGTAGCGGCCATTCGTGAGCCAGCGCGATACCACGGCGTTGGTCAGCCAGGCACGCCAGCGCCGCTGAATGCCCATGCGGCCGAACACCTGGGCGACGCCCAGGAGCACGCTGCCGATCGCGAGAGGAAAGAAGATGGCGGTCAGTTGGAAGACCGCGGCCGAGTCGCGCTTCTCGATCGCATCGAAGATCGCGCGATTCCAGACATTGATGCCGTACTGGACGGCGACATTGGCGACGATGAGCAGCAGCAGGCCGATCGTGAACAGCCATACTAGCCGGTCGCCGCTGCGGCCCCAGTAGCCGCGCGCGCTGATCCAGAATCGGGTCAGCAAATAGTCCTTGCGCGCCTGTTCGGCCTCTTCGGGCGACAGTTCGGGATCGGGTTCGATAACTTCCGGCGGCGGCGGCTCGACGTGATCGCCGTCTTCGGCAATGACCTCGACGAAGTCCGATTTGTCGTCCGCTTCGCCTTTCGCAGTGTCGCTGCCGTCAGCATCGCCTCGTTTCGCGCCCGGTTTCCGAGCCGAAGAGGTCTTGTCCGAAATGGTCTTGGCCGAAGACGGCCTGCGCGAAGATCCGGATTTTGCTGAAGCTTTGCCCATGCCGCGACAACGCCAGGCAAATCAAACGGTTCCTCGCGGTTCCGACGGCGGCCATGCGCTTCGCGAAGTGACGGAGAAGCGCTGCGACAAACGAGAGGACGGAACGAAGAGCATGACTCGGACAAATCATGTCGCGAGAATGCAAAGCTGCATCCCCACTACATCTGTCATCGCCCGGCTCGACCGGGCGATCCAGTACGCCGCAGCCTCTCGGCTCAAGCATCGGCGCCTCTGGATTACTGGATCGCCCGGTCCCGTCTACGCCAAGGCTTCGACGAGGCCACGAATCCCAGGCACGCCGAAGCTTTAGCGAAGGCGGCAAGCCGGGCGACGACACCGATTCTGTGGCAGCGGATTCGAGAACCTATCGTACAGCCTCACGAAGCCGGCGCCTGGTCGCGTCGCAGCCGGCGCGAGCGCGCGGCCTTGTGCAGCACGCGCGCGAGCTGCTCGGCCGAATAGGGCTTCTGCAGCAGCTCGAAGCCGCCGCTGCCCTGCTGCGACAGCACCTGACTGTAGCCGGAGGCGAGCACGATCGGCAGATCGAGGCCCTGCCGGCGGATCTCCCCCGCGAGCTCGATGCCGCTCATGCCGGGCATCACGACGTCGGTGAACACGAGGTCGAACCTGTCGGGGTCGACGGCAAGCTCTTCCAAGGCGTGGGTGGCGTTCTCCACCAGCACGCAGGTGCAGCCAAGCTGGGTCAGCGTGTCGGCGGCGAACTTTCCGACCTCGACGTTGTCCTCGACGATCAAGACCGACGCCGCGGTCCGATCGACCGAAGGCGCATCCTCGGTGCGCAGCGATTGCGGGCGGTGCTCGCCGACGACACGCGGCAGATACAGCGTGAATGTCGAGCCCTTGCCGACGTCGCTGGTGACGGTGACCTCGCCGCCGGATTGCTTGGCAAAGCCGAACACCTGCGACAGGCCGAGGCCGGTGCCCTGGCCGATTTCCTTGGTGGTGTAAAACGGCTCGAAGATGCGGCCGAACAGATCCTGCGGAATGCCGACGCCGGTGTCGGCTACCGACACCGCGACATGGCCGTGCGGGCTCGGCGGGTTCGCTGCGCCGGACGGCAGGCTGTTGACCGGGCGGACCGCGATCGTGAGCCGGCCGACGCCGTCCATGGCGTCGCGTGCATTGACCGCCATGTTGATGATCGCGGTCTCGAACTGACCGGCGTCGGCGTTGACGAGACAGGTTTCGTCCGGCACCTGCGCTGTGATCTCGATGCGCGAGCCGATCAGGGTCGCGATCATCTCGCTCAGGGTCCGCACATTCTGGCTGGCGTCGAACACCTCGGGCTTGAGGGTCTGCCGGCGCGCGAATGCGAGCAGCTGGTTGGTCAGCTTGGCGGCGCGGTTCACGGTGTTGGAGATCGCGTCGATGTAGCGCTGCCGCCGCGGCTCCGGCAGGTCCGGCCGCCGCAACATGTCGACCGAGGCGCGGATCACGGTCAGCAGATTGTTGAAATCATGCGCGACGCCGCCAGTGAGTTGGCCGAGCGCCTCCAGCCGCTGGCCGTGCCGCAGCGCGTCCTCGGCCTCGATCCGCCGGTTGGCCTCCTCCTGCAGGCGCTGGGTGCGCCGGAAGGCGAGCGCGAGCAGGCCGAACAGCAACGCGGTGGCCGGAATCCCGAAGATCAGGTGCTGGGCCATGGTCGACATCCAGCGCGACTGGATCGCCGAGGTTTCGAGGCCGGCGCTGACATAGATCGGGTATTCGGCCAGCCGCTGATAGCGCATGCGCCGTTCGACGCCGTCGGCCGGGGACTGGATCGTCATGGCGCCGGCCTCGGGATTGGCGACGATCTGCCGCCCGAGCGGCCCGCCCGGCTCGAACCTGACGTTGCGGTCGACGACGGGGAAGTGCGCCAGCACCGCACCGTCGGTCCGGATCAGCGCCAGGAAGCTGCCGGGCTCGCGGCCGATCCGCGCGTAGAAATTGACGAAATATTCCGGAAGCACGGAGGCCTGGATCACGCCGGCAAAGCTGCCGTCCTCGTTGTTGCGCCGCCGGCCGACGCTGAAGAACCGCGAGCCCAGATAGGGCGGCCGCGGCGTCAGCACCTCGCCGATATAGGTGCCGATGTCGCCCGGAGCATGGATCCGGAAGTATTCTCGGTCCGAGAAATCGATGTCGGGGACCGGCTGCACCAGGCTGTTGACCAGGGCGCGGCCGTTGGCGTCGAACACCCAGATCGATTTCACCTGGGGAAGCGCCTCGGCGACCTCGGCCAGGCTGCGGTCGATGGTCTCGAACACCTTGAGCGCGTGCTCGTGGGCGACATCAAGCGTGCGCTGGATTTCCTGGTCGGCGGCCTCATTGATCGAGATCCGGGACATCGCGGAGGCGAACGCGAACAGCGCCAGCGGAAGGGCCAGCGCGGCGGCCATCATCCATCGCAGCAGTCTCAGCGAATTGCGTTGTGCAGTCGGCACGGGCGCTCCGGCTCCTTGCGGACCTTAACGCAAACCGTTGCGCCGGAGGAAGCGAAACCCCGCCTTGCGGTGTGGCGCCGGGGCGCTTTCGCCGTGCCGCGGCCGCTCAAGGGCAACGCAGGCCGAGGCGGTTCGATCAAGCGGGCGCCGGCTTGCGTTCGGGGCGGCGCCGGGCCGATGCCGCCCGGCGACATCACGGACCCGTTAGCGCCTCGTCGGCAGTCAAGCGGAAAATCGACCCGGATGACGCTTCCCGACGCTGTTTTTAGGAGTTCTAAAACCTCTCACGGGCAAACGCTTGACCCTGTGACTACCTGCTGAAACACAGGCCGCATGACAGGCGATCCAAACAGCTCCCAGGATAATCTTCAGGACGTCCGGCTCGGACATGCGGATCGCGGTTTTGTCGGAAAGATCATCAGGCTCGATGCGCTCGTGACGGGCTCATCGCTGTCTCCGCAGGAGCTGGAGCAGCGCCTGGTCGAGATGGGTTTTGTCGAGGGCGCGCGCGTGGAAATCCTGCATGAGGGCACGATCCGACGGGATCCGATCGCGGTGCGCGTGGACAACATCACGATCGCGCTGCGCCGGAGCGAAGCCATGGCTGTGATCGTCGAATGACCACTGCATCCCTGCGTCTGGCGCTGGTCGGTGCCCCGAACACCGGCAAGACCTCGCTGTTCAACCGGTTGACCGGCAGCAGCCAGAAGGTCGCCAATTATCCCGGCGTCACGGTCGAGCGCAAATCCGGCGGCTTCGTCACGCCGGAGGGCCGCAGCGTCACCGTGCTCGACCTGCCCGGCACCTATTCGCTGCGCGGCCGCAGCCCGGACGAGGAGATCACCCGCGACATCGTGCTCGGCCGCTTCGACGGCGAAGAGGTGCCCGATCTCGTGCTCTGCGTCGCTGACGCCACCAACCTGCGGCTGACCTTGCGGCTCGTGCTCGAGCTGAAGCGCGTCGGCCGGCCGATGATGCTCGTGCTCAACATGATCGACATCGCGAAGCGCCGCGGCGTGACGATCGACATCGATCGCATGTCGCAGGAGCTGGGCTTGCCGATCGTGACCTCGGTCGCGGTGCGCAAGGGCGGCGTCGACGAGCTCTTGAAGCGGACCGACGAATTCCTGGCCCGGTCGCATGAAGCGGCGGCCAGCGAGTGGACCACGCCGACGATTGCCGACCTCAAGGCGGCGCAGCGCGAGGCGGACCGCATCATCGCCGCCGCCGTGACGCTGCCGGCCAAGCCCGACACGCTGACGACGCGGATCGATTCCGTCGTGCTGCATCCGGTCTGGGGTCTCGTGATCCTGGCCGTGATCCTGTTCGTGATGTTCCAGGCGGTGTTCACCTGGGCGCAGCCGGCGATGGAATTGCTGTCGGACAGTTTTGCCGCGCTCGGGCAATTGATTCACGGCGTGCTGCCCGAGAGTTGGGGCCTGCTGCAGAGCTTCCTGCAGAACGGTGTGATCTCCGGCGTCGGCAGCGTGATCGTGTTCCTGCCGCAGATCATCATCATTTTCCTGTTCATCCTGCTCTTGGAAGATTTCGGCTACATGGCGCGCGCCGCGTTCCTGATGGACCGCATCATGGGCGGCGCCGGGCTGCACGGCCGCGCCTTCATTCCGCTGCTGTCGAGCTTTGCCTGCGCGATTCCCGGCATTATGGCGACGCGGGTGATCGACAACAGGCGCGACCGCCTGACCACGATCCTGATCGCGCCGCTGATGACCTGCTCGGCGCGGATTCCGGTCTACACGCTGATCATCTCCGCCTTCGTTCCGTCGACCACGGTGTGGGGTTTCGTCAATCTGCAGGGTCTCGTGATGTTCGGCCTCTATGCCGCCGGCATCACCAGCGCGCTGACGGTCTCGGCGATCGCAAAGTTCTTGATGTGGCGCGACCATGCGCCGGCGCCGTTCATGCTGGAATTGCCCGACTACAAGGTGCCGCGGCTGCGCAGCATCGCGATCGGCGTGTTCACCCGCGCCAAGATGTTCCTGTACCGCGCCGGCACCACGATTCTCTCGATGATGGTGCTGATCTGGTTCCTGGCGTCGTTCCCGCAGGCGCCCACAGGCGCCGAAGGGCCGGCGATCAACTACAGCTTTGCGGCGATGATCGGCCATGCGCTCGAGCCGCTGCTGCGGCCGATCGGCTTCAACTGGCAGATCGCGGTGGCGCTGATCCCGGGCATGGCGGCGCGCGAGGTCGCGGTCGCGGCGCTCGGCACCGTCTATTCGATCGAGGGCGGCAAGGAGGCGGCGGACCAGATCGGCCAGGTGCTGGCGCAGAAATGGACGCTGGCGACCGCACTGTCGCTGCTGGTCTGGTACATCTTCGCCCCGCAATGCGCCTCGACGCTGGCGGTGATCCGCCGCGAGACCGGCAGCGCGAAGTGGATGGTGGTGACGTTCATCTACATGCTCGCGCTGGCCTATGTCGCGAGTTCCCTGACCTTCAACCTGGCGCAGGCGCTGGGTCTGCACTAACGGGCCTGTCCGGCTCAATGGGTGCAACTGGCCGAATGACGAAGTAGAGTTCATTCGCGGGCGCGCTACCGGCGTCCGCTTGTTCCTGCGAGACCACGCATGTCGACGTTCGGCCTGGAGCGGGCATTTTCGCCGCGAAGCATCGCGATCGTCGGCGGCAGCCCGCGACCGTCGTCGCTCGGCGCGGCGGTGCAGCGAAACGTCAAGGCGAGCGGCTTCACCGGCCGCGTCGGGGTGGTCAATCGGCAGTATGCCGATGTCGACGGCGAGCCGACCGTTCCGGACCTGAAGTCGCTGCCGTTCGTACCGGATCTTGTCGTCATCAGCGCACCGGCGACGGCGGTCCCGGAGATCGTGGCAGAGGCCGGGCTCGCCGGCGTCGCCGGTGCGGCGATCCTGTCGGCCGGTCTCGGTCACGGCGCGGGTTCCCTCGCCGAGACCACGGAGCAGACGGCGCGGCGGCATGGCATGCGCCTGATCGGGCCCAATTGCATGGGCATCATGGTGCCGCATGCGAAGCTCAATGCGAGCTTTGCAGCGCATCAGCCGTCCGACGGGCACGTCGCCCTGATCTCGCAGTCCGGCGCGGTCGCAGCGGCGATGATCGAATGGGCGGCGGAGCGGCGGCTCGGCTTCTCCGGCATCGCCTCGATCGGCGACCAGCTCGATGTCGACGTCGCCGATCTGCTCGATTATTTCGCGCTCGACGATCATACCAGCGCGATCCTGATCTACCTCGAGGCCGTCAAGGACGCGCGCAAGTTCATGTCGGCGGCGCGCGCCGCGGCGCGGTTGAAGCCGGTCATCGTCGTCAAGTCGGGACGGATGGCGCAGGGCGCGAGAGCGGCCGCGACCCACACCGGCGCGCTGGCCGGCTCGGATGCGGTCTATGACGCCGCGTTCCGTCGCGCCGGCATGCTGCGGGTCTACGACCTTCGCCAGCTGTTCGACTGCGCCGAGCTGCTCGGCCGCGGCTTCGTGCCGCGCGGCAACCGGCTGGCGATCCTGACCAATGGCGGCGGGCTCGGCATCCTCGCGACCGACCGGCTGGCCGAGCTCGGCGGCGTTCCCGCGACATTGACGGCGGAGACGATTGCGCGGCTCGACAAGGAGCTGCCGCCAGGCTGGTCGTGCGCCAATCCCGTCGACATCGCCGGCGATGCGGATGCCGCCCGCTACGTGGTGGCGCTCAATGCGCTGCTCGATGACGCCAACAGCGATGCGGTGCTGGTCGCGAATGTGGAAATGGCGGTGGCGCCGGCCGAGGGCATTGCCGAGGCGGTGGCGCAGTGCGTTCGTGACCGCAGGACGAAGCGGAGTGCGGTCGCGGCCCTGGTGCTTGCGGCGTGGGTCGGCGCCGACGAGCGCACCGGCGCGATCTTCGAGGCCGCCCGCATCCCGCATTTCCCAACTGAGGATGATGCGGTGCGCGCCTTCATGTATCTCGTGCGCTATCGCGACGCCTCCACCGCGCTCGCCGCGATCCCGCCGGGTATCGCATCGGCGTTCATGCCGGAGACCGCGGCGGCGCGGCATGTGGTCGTAAAGGCCTTGTCGGAGGGACGCGCCTGGCTCGATCCGCCCGAGATCGTCGCGCTGTTCGAGGCCTATGGCATTCCGATCGTGACGACCATCGTCGCTGAGAGCGCCGAGGATGCCGCCGAGAAGGCGGCGCCGTTGCTTGCAGAGGGGCGCGCGATCGTGGTCAGGGTGTTCTCGCGCGACATTCGCCACGCCTCCGACGTCGGTGGGGTCATTCGCGATCTGCGCACGAAGGAGAGCGTCGTCGAAGCCGCGCGGACGGTCATGGAGCGTGCACGGAGTGCGCGGCCCGATGCGAAGCTGCAGGGCGTGACGATCCAGCCGATGATCGTGCGGCGCGCGGCGCGCGAGCTGATCCTCGGCATTGCCGACGATCCGACCTTCGGTCCGGTGATCGTGTTCGGCCGCGGCGGCCCCGCGGTCGAGGTGATCAACGACAAGGCGCTGGCGCTGCCGCCGCTCGACATGAATCTGGCGCGTGAGCTGGTCGGACGCACCCGCGTCTCGCGGTTGCTCGGCGGCTATCGCGATGTGCCGGCCGTCCCAATCGATGTGGTGCCGCTCACCCTTGTCAAGCTGGCGCAGATGGCGGCCGACATTCCCGAGGTCGCCGAGCTCGATATCAATCCGATGCTGGCGGACGAGAGCGGCGTGCTGGCGCTCGATGCGCGGGTGGCGATCCGCAAGCCGGCGCGGCTGTTTGCCGGCCAGACACGGCTCGCGGTGCGGCCCTATCCGTCGCAATGGGAGGGCGAGCTCGCGTTACGCGACGGCTCGCGCGTCACGGTGCGCCCGATGCGGCCGGAGGACGAGCCGATGGTCGGCGAGTTCTTCAAGCGCGTGACGGCCGAAGATCTCCGGCTGCGCTTCTTCCATGCGATGAAGGAATTCTCGCACGCGTTCATCGCGCGCCTGACCCAGCTCGATTATGCGCGCGCGATGGCGTTCGTGGCGCTGGATCCGAACACCGGCGAGATGATGGGCGCGGTCCGGCTGCATTCGGACTCGCTGTACCAGAACGCCGAATACGCGATCCTGCTGCAGTCCGATCTCAAGGGCAAAGGGCTAGGCTGGGCGCTGATGCAGCTGCTGATCCACTACGCGAAGTCGGAGGGGTTGAAGCGGCTGTCCGGCCAGGTGCTGACCGAGAACACCACGATGATCGGGATGTGCCGCGATCTCGGCTTCACCGTCACGATGGATCCGGACGATCACAGCATTGTCGATGTCGTGCTCGATCTCGATCGACCCGGCGTCGATGCCGTCGGCGCCGACATCCTGATCCGGTCTGCTGCGGCCGGCCGCTGATAACAGCGCCGGCCGCGGCCGTGTCGGATCAGATCTGGCGTTCGACCAGCTTGAACTTGAGCTCGGCGATCGCTTCGGAAGGGTTGAGGCCCTTCGGGCACGCCTTGGCGCAGTTCATGATGGTGTGGCAGCGATAGAGGCGGAACGGATCCTCGAGATTGTCGAGCCGCTCGCCGGTCGCCTCGTCGCGGGAGTCGGTGACCCAGCGGGTCGCCTGCAGCAGCGCGGCGGGGCCGAGGAAGCGTTCGCTGTTCCACCAATAGCTCGGGCAGGAGGTCGAGCAGCAGGCGCACAGGATGCACTCGTAGAGACCGTCGAGCTTCTCGCGATCCTCGTGGCTCTGCCTCCACTCCTTCTGCGGCGTCGGCGTCGTGGTCTTCAGCCACGGCTCGATCGAGGCATACTGGGCGTAGAAATTGGTGAGGTCGGGGACGAGGTCCTTCACCACCGGCTGGTGCGGCAGCGGATTGACCTTGACCGCGCCGCCGGCGCCGACGTCGTGCATCGACTTGGTGCAGGCCAGCGTGTTCTGGCCGTCGATGTTCATCGCGCAGGAGCCGCAGACGCCTTCGCGGCAGGAGCGGCGGAAGGTCAGCGTCGGGTCGATGTGGTTCTTGATCCAGATCAGACCGTCCAGCACCATCGGGCCGCAATCATGGGTGTCGACATAGTAAGTGTCGACACTCGGATTCTTGCCGTCGTCCGGATTCCAGCGGTAGACGCGGAATTCGCGCGTCTCGGTGGCGCCGGCCGGCTTCGGCCAGGTCTTGCCGCCGGAAATCTTCGAATTCTTCGGAAGTGCGAATTCAACCATGCTTGCTCGCCTTCGTTCTCAGTAGACCCGCGCCTTCGGCGGGATGTACTGCACGTCGTTGGTCATCGTGTAGTCGTGGACGGGACGATAATCGATCGCCGTCTTGCCGGCCGGATCGATCCAGGTCAGCGTGTGCTTCATCCAGTTCTTGTCGTCGCGCGCGGAGAAGTCCTCGCGGGCATGCGCGCCGCGGCTCTCGGTGCGGTTGGCCGCCGAATCCATCGTCACGATCGCCTGCACGATCAGATTGTCGAATTCCAGCGTCTCGATCAGATCGGAATTCCACACTAGCGAGCGGTCCGAAACCGAGATGTCGCCGACGCCGCCATAGACCTTGTGGATCAGGTTCTGGCCTTCCTGCAGCACGTCGCCGGTGCGGAACACCGCGCAATTGTTCTGCATCACATGCTGCATGCTGTCGCGCAGCTTCGCGGTCGGCGTGCCGCCGGAGGCATGACGGAAGTGATCGAGCCGGCCGAGTGCGAGGTCGGACGAATCCTTCGGCAGTTCCGGCTGCTTGGCGTTCGCCGTCAGCTTGTCGGCAAGGCGCAGCGCCGCGGCGCGGCCGAACACCACGAGGTCGATCAGCGAGTTGGAGCCGAGGCGGTTGGCGCCGTGCACCGAGACGCAGGCGGCTTCGCCGATCGCCATCAGGCCCGGCACCACCGAATTGTCGTCGCCGTTGCGCTTGGTCAGCACCTCGGCGTGATAGTTCGTGGCAATGCCGCCCATGTTGTAGTGCACGGTCGGCACGATCGGAATCGGCTCGCGGGTGACGTCGACATTGGCGAAAATCTTCGCCGATTCGGAAATGCCCGGGAGCCGCTCATGCAGCACCTTCGGATCGAGGTGATCGAGGTGCAGGAAGATGTGATCCTTCTTCTTGCCGACGCCGCGGCCTTCGCGGATCTCGATCGTCATCGCGCGCGAGACGACGTCGCGCGAGGCGAGGTCCTTGGCCGACGGCGCGTAGCGCTCCATGAAGCGCTCGCCTTCGGAGTTGACGAGATAACCGCCTTCGCCGCGGGCGCCCTCGGTGACGAGGCAACCCGAGCCGTAGATGCCGGTCGGATGGAACTGGACGAACTCCATGTCCTGCAGCGGCAGGCCGGCGCGCAGCACCATGCCGCCGCCGTCACCGGTGCAGGTGTGCGCCGAGGTGCAGGAGGCGTAGGCGCGGCCATAGCCGCCGGTCGCCAGGATCGTGGTCTGGGCGCGGAAGCGATGCAGCGTGCCGTCGTCGAGCTTGAGCGCGATGACGCCGCGGCAGACGCCCTGGTCGTCCATGATCAGGTCGATGGCGAAGAATTCGATGAAGAACTCGGCCGAGTGTCGCAGCGACTGGCCATACATCGTGTGCAGCATGGCGTGGCCGGTGCGGTCGGCGGCGGCGCAGGTGCGCTGCGCCTGGCCCTTGCCGAAATCGATGGTCATGCCGCCGAACGGGCGCTGATAGATCTTGCCCTCCTCGGTGCGCGAGAACGGCACGCCCCAATGCTCGAGCTCGTAGACCGCGTCGGGCGCGTTGCGCACCATGTATTCGATCGCGTCCTGGTCGCCGAGCCAGTCCGACCCCTTCACGGTGTCGTACATGTGCCAGCGCCAGTCGTCCTGGTGCATGTTGCCGAGCGAGGCCGAGATGCCGCCCTGCGCCGCAACGGTGTGCGAGCGGGTCGGGAACACCTTGGTGATGCAGGCGGTGCGCAGGCCCGCTTCCGAGCAGCCGACCACGGCGCGCAGGCCCGCGCCGCCGGCGCCGACCACGACGACGTCGTAGGTGTGGTCCTGGATCGGGTAGGCCTTGCCGTTCGTGGCCGGGCCACCGTTGGTGGCCTTGCCGTTTCCTTCACCGGCCATGGGTTATACTCCCGACGACAATTTGAGGATTGCGTAGATCGAGGCCAATGCGACCGCGACGCAGAAGAAGTTGTTCGCCATTACGCTGGCGATCTTCAGCTTCTCGTTGTGGATGTAGTCTTCGATCACGACCTGCATGCCGATCTTCATGTGCCAGGTGCTGGCGATGATGAAGAGCAGCAGGATGATGGCGATCGGGATCGAGCCGAGGATCTGCGCCGCGCCGGCATGGTTGCGGCCGATCAGCGTGATCACCACGACGATCACCGGAACGATCAGCAGCGTCATCGCAACCGCGGTGAGGCGCTGGCGCCAGAAATCGCCGGTGCCGGTATGCGCGGAGCCGAGGCCGCGGACGCGCTCCAGCGGCGTGCGCATCGAAGAGGGGCCGCTCATCGTCCACCTCCAACGGCATAGGCAATGATCCAGACCAGCACGGTCAGCGCAATGCCGGCAACCAGCGCACCCCAGGTCAGCGCTTCGCGCTCATTGGCCTTGAAGCCGTAGCCGAGATCCCAGACGAAATGCCGGATGCCGCTGCACAGATGGTGCATCAGCGCCCACGTGTAGCCGAACACGATCAGCTTGCCGATCACGCTGCCGGTGAAGGCCTGGACATTGGCATAGGCGGTGGGGCCGGAGGCGGCTGCGATCAGCCACCAGGCGAGCAGCAGGGTGCCGAAATAGAGGGCCACACCTGTGGCGCGGTGGACGATGGACAGCGCCATCGTCAGCGTCCACCGGTAGGTCTGCAAATGGGGTGAAAGCGGTCGTTCGATCCTGGCGGTCATCGGCGGGCTTTATGGTGTGAGGGACCGCATGGTGTGAGGGACCGCGGCCGGCCCATCGGGGAACGCGGTAGAGGTGTTCTATTTACGGAGTCGGATCAGCCCGCGCAACGGTCAAATAGCCTTCGGTCGAACCGAAGTTCATTGTTAGACTTGCCGAATTCTGATTGATCCGTAGTGTGGTATACCAGATGCAAGGCGTGATGAACCAAGAAGTGAATCATAATATCTGCGTGCGGCGGGAGACCATTAGCTGCGCGCTGACGGGCTCCGGAACGCGTCGATTTTGCCCCACTGTTCCACCAGATAATCGACGAATGCCCTGATCTTAGGCGATGCCAGGCGCGACGGCTGAAGCATCAGATGCAGCGGCGTCGGCGCCGGCTCATGGTCGATCAGCAGCCGTTGCAACCGGCCGCTCGCGAGATCGGACTGCACCTGCCACGACGGCACACGAACGATGCCCGCACCATCCCGCGCTGCACCAACCAGCGCGTCGAGGCTATTCATCCAGAGCCGACCGGATATGCGGAATTTGCGACCCGTCTTCGAGCCGTCGGCAAAGCGCCACTCCGCGCTGCCAGGCGAATCGGAAAACACCAGGCAGTCATGCGTTGAAAGATCGCCCGGCGTCCGCGGCTCGCCGCGCTGCGCCAGATAGTCCGGCGATGCGCACACGATCATCTGGAGATCGGTGAGCTTGCGCGCGACCAGCTGCGAGTCGCGCAAGCGGCCGATGCGAACAGCCAGATGGATGTCCTCGTCGACCATATCGACGGCGCGGTCGATCAACAGCAGGTCGACGGCAACAGCGGGATAACGGCGCAGAAACTCGTTGAGCAGCGGCGCGATCACGAGCCGCCCGATCAGGCTCGGTGAGCTGATCCGAATCCGACCCGATGGCTGGTGCGGGTCGCGCGCCAGCGTCGCCTCGATCTCCCTGACTTCGCCGAGAATCGATTTCGCGCGCTCGTAGAGGATGCGGCCGTCGTCGGTGAGTGCGAGCTGGCGGGTGGTGCGCAGCAGCAGGCGGGTGCCGAAATGCTCCTCCAGGGCGCTGATCTGGCGGCTCACCGCGGTCAGCGAGCTCGGCAGCGAGCGCGCCGCCGCCGACAGGCTGCCGGTATCGACCGCGCGGACAAAGGCCGCCATCGCCGCAAGCTGGTCCAATCCCGATCCTTCCGCATTTCGCAAGAGAGCCTGCTCATCTGGAGCAATACTCCCGCGTTTGAGAAGGGTCTAGTCTGTCCGCTCCACGATTTGAGGAGCGCGACATGGCCTCAACGTCCCTCCATCCGAATTCCCTTGAACGGCGCAGAACTGCCCGCCGTGCCAGTGCCGACGATCCGGCCATCCTGCTTGTTTTCTCGTGCGCCGGCCTGCTAGTCGACGTCCTGGCGTTGCTGATGCAGGGCGCAACGCCTTCAAACCCACTCCGCTTTGCTTTGATTGCGGCTGCTCCGTTGGCAGCGTTGGTCACGTTGTGGCTGGCCGACCGCACTGACGCGAACGCCTCCTGACGACGGGAAGGATGATGGCCGGCCTCGATCCCAAGGAACTGCTCGAGCTTGCGCTGCTGCTGATCGCGGTCGGAGCGCTGTCCGGGTTTCTCGCCGGCCTATTCGGCATCGGCGGCGGCGCGATCCTGGTGCCGGTGTTTTACGAATGCTTTCGCCTCGCCGGCGTGCCGCTCGAGGTGCGGATGCCGCTGTGCATCGGCACGTCGCTCGCGATCATCATCCCGACCTCGCTGAGCTCGTTCCGCGCCCACTATCGCCGCGGCGCGGTCGACATGGAAATATTGAAGCGCTGGTGGCTGGCGATCGTGATCGGCGTCGCCGCCGGCAGCGTCACCGCGCGGTTTGCGCCGGAGCGGCTGTTCAAGATCGTGTTCGTGATGGTGGCCTGGTCGGCGGCCGCGCGGCTGCTATTGGCGCGCGAGACCTGGAAGTTCGGCGACGACGTGCCGAAAGGTTTCCTGATGCGCGTCTATGGCTTCTTCGTCGGCCTGCTGTCGACGCTGATGGGTATCGGCGGCGGCCTGTTCGCCAATCTCTTGATGACCTTCTACGGCCGCCCGATCCATCAGGCGGTCGCGACCTCCTCGGCGCTTGCGGTGTTGATCTCGATCCCGGGTGCTCTGGGTTATGTCTATGCCGGCTGGCCCGTCGCCGCGCGCTTCCCCGATGTGACTGCGCTGCAGCTGCCCTTCGCGCTCGGCTATGTCTCGCTGATCGGCGCGCTGCTGGTGATGCCGACCACGCTGGTCACCGCGCCGCTCGGCGTGAAGGTGGCGCATGCGCTGTCGAAGCGGGCGCTGGAGATGGCCTTCGGCGCCTATCTCTTCATCGTCGGCGGGCGGTTCGTGATCAGCCTCGTCGGCGGACACTAGCCGGAGTCAGTCCTTCAACCGTACTTCGCTATTACCCCAGTATCGCAGATCGCCAGCGCTCTCGATACGATCCAAATCAGAGAGCACCTGCAATCGGGCCGCCGTCGCCTCATAGGTGATGGTCCAACCGAGTTCCTTGAAGCGTTTTTCTACATCGGTCACGAACGCCACGACTTTCCGCCAGCGGGACTTCAAAAGCGAGAAGATGACTTCGTCCAGTTGATCTTCGGTCACCGACGGCGGGAGAAGCACCTCGCTCCATGTCACCTCGCTGAAGAGATGCGGGGGCCTGGGTAGAGGTTTGAGGTCCGGATGCTGGGCATAGATCCCCACCAACAGCTTTCGGTAGACGATTTCGTGGAGTTCGTTGAAATGCTCCAACAAGGCGTCTCGCTCGCCCTTGTCGATTTGCCCCATGGCCATGAACGTACGATCGAGTGCTTGGCCCACGTTCAGTAGGCGTTTTTTCAGTTCGGCCGCCTGCTCTCGATCCATTGGGGGTCCCCTCACCGCGTCCTGTAAATATCCTTGCACTTATCCCGCAGCGCGTAGCCCGGACGGAGCGAAGCGCAATCCGGGGTTCTCGCAGCTGATAGAGTGGTCCCGGATTTCGCTTCGTTCCATCGGGCTACGAAACGACGCGCTAATCCTGCAGCCGAACTTGGCTGTGGGCCGGAGAACGGAGGTCACCCTCACTTTCGATTCGACCGGTATCCCATAGGTATCGCAAACGTGCTGCCATCATGCGGTAGGTGAACGGCAATCCCAGCTCTTCGCAACGGTTGGTGCCTTTGAGCAGAACCAATGCGGCCTTTTGCCAGTATGGCTCCAGAAGCGACATGAGGAGGTCATCGAGCGCTGCTGTGGTGGCGGCACGCGGCAATTTTACATCGCTCCATGCCACGTCGGAGGTGGGGGCGGGGATAGGCAATTCCTCAAGAAGCCCCGACGGCAGCAAATCAGGGAATTTTTCGTAAAGCGGCACCATCACTTGCCATTGCGGCTCAACCAGAAGCTCGAAGAGCGGGCCGTCGAATTCGAGTTGCTCCTCTTTTCCGAGTTCTGCAATAGCCGTTCGGGCTTTCATCATCGCCTCGTTGGCGATGATGAGCTGGTCACTCAACCGAATAGCCTCTTTGCGGTTCATCGGTTATCGCGACATCGTCGCGCCCCTTACGCCTTCGAATAAATATCCTTATACGTATCGCGCAGAATGTTCTTCTGCACCTTGCCCATCGCATTGCGCGGCAGTTCGTCGACGACGAAGACGCGCTTGGGCATCTTGAATTTGGCGAGCCGCCCGTCGAGCGCCTTCAGCACCGAGGCTTCGCTGACATCGGCGCCCCTGCTGCAGACCAGCACGGCGGTGACGCCTTCGCCGAAATCGGCATGCGGCACGCCGATCACTGCGGATTCGATTACGCCGGGCATGGCGTCGATCTCGCTCTCGATTTCCTTCGGGTAGACGTTGAAGCCGCCGGAGATCACGAGATCCTTGCCGCGGCCGAGGATGTGGACGTAGCCCCTGCCGTCGATCTTGCCGAGATCGCCGGTGATGAAGAAGCCGTCGCCGCGGAATTCGGCCTTGGTCTTCTCCGGCATGCGCCAGTAGCCCTGGAACACGTTCGGGCCCTTGACCTCGATCATGCCGATGGTCTCGGGCGCGAGCTCCTTGCCGGTCTCGGGATCGGTGACCCGCACCGAGACGCCGGGCAGCGCGAAGCCGACCGCGCCGGGCACACGGTCGCCGTCATAGGGGTTGCTTGTGTTCATGTTGGTTTCGGTCATGCCGTAGCGCTCGAGCACGGCATGGCCGGTGCGCTCCGACCATTCGCGATGGGTGTCGGCGAGCAGCGGCGCGGAGCCCGAGATGAACAGCCGCATGTGCTTCGTCGCGTCCTTGTTCAGGCCGGGGTTCTGCAACAGGCGGGTGTAGAAGGTCGGCACGCCCATCATCACGGTGGCGCGGGCCATCAGCTTGATGATCAGGTCCGGATCGAACTTCGGCAGGAAGATCATCGAGGCGCGTGAGAACAGCGTCACGTTGCTCGCCACGAACAGGCCGTGGGTGTGATAGATCGGCAGCGCGTGGATCAGCACGTCCTTGTCGGTGAAGCGCCAGTAGTCGACCAGCGAGTAGGAGTTCGAGGCCAGATTGTCGTGCGACAGCATCGCGCCCTTGGAACGGCCGGTGGTGCCTGACGTGTAGAGGATGGCGGCGAGGTCGTCATTGCCGCGCGGCACGGTGGTGAATTCCTTACGAGCCTTGTCGGTGGCCTCGGTCAGCGAGCCCTTGCCGCCGGTATCCAGCGTCTCGACTTTGGCGCCCACCTTGGCGGCGATCGCCTTGATGCCTTCGAGCTTGGCGGGATCGCAGACCACCAGCGACGGCTCGGCGTCGCTGATGAAGTATTCGAGCTCGTTCAGCGTGTAGGCGGTGTTGAGCGGCAAATAGACGCCGCCAGCGCGCACGGTGGCGAGGTAGAGCACCAGAGCCGAAACCGATTTCTCGGTCTGCGCCGCGACGCGGTCGCCCGGCTTGACGCCGCGCTCAACCAGCACGTTCGCCATCTGGCCGGTCCGCGCGATCAGGTCGCCATAGGAGATGCGGCTGCCGTCGAGCTGCTCGATCGCCAGCCGATTGGGGTCGTCGAGGCCGTCGAACAGGCGGGAAAACAGGTTGGCGTTGGTGGTCGTGTTCATGCAAACATTCCCCGAGGGGCGAAAGAGCCGGAAAGGCTAGCCCGTCTTATTCGTCAGAGGGCGCCTGAGAGGCTGGCGAGCGTGGTGTAAAGCGCTGATGCGGCGTAGGATTCGGCTGCAAAGCCAACCCCATCACCTTCAGCCGCGAACACCACGCCCGCCATGATCGATGATACGATTCTGCCCTTCTCGTTTCCAGCCGTTCACGCCAGGAAAGTCACAGCTGCCTTCGATGGCGGTCGGCTGACCTCGAACGGGGGCGTGATGCTTCTGGCGATGGCCGAGCGGCGTCTCGGCTTGGCCGACAATTTGGCCCGGGTGTTCCCGGATCGGCGCGATCCGACGCGGGTCGTGCACAGCCTTGTCGATATGTTCCGCGCGCGCATGTTCGCGATCTGCTGCGGCTACGAGGACGCCGACGACCTCGATCATCTGCGGTCCGATCCCGCATTCAAGCTGGCCTGCGGACGGCTGCCGGACACGGGTCGCGATCTGTGTTCCCAACCGACGCTGTCGCGGCTGGAGAATGCTCCGCGCCTGCGCGACGTGATCCGACTGACCTACACTTTGGTCGACGCATGGATGGATAGCTACCCGCGCGAGCCGGCATCCGTCACGCTTGACATCGATGATACCTGCGATGTCGTCCACGGCCATCAGCAGCTCTCGCTGTTCAACGCTCATTATGACGAACGCTGCTTCCTGCCGATCCACGTCTACGACACGGAGAAGAGCCGGCCCGTGGCGGTCGTGCTGCGGCCCGGCAAGACGCCGGGCGGCGTCGAGGTGCGGGCCCACCTGCGCCGCCTGATACGGCATATCCGGACGCGGTGGCACAACACGCGAATTACGTTCCGTGGCGACGGGCACTATGCCCGGCCGGAGGCAATGGCGTGGTGCGAGACCAACGGCATCGACTACATCTTCGGTCTGTCCGGCACCAAGCCGCTCGCCAGAAAAGTCGACGAGGCCGCCGACGACATCCGCACGCGACGCGCCATCGAGAACCTGCCGGTTCTGCGTGGCTATACCGAGACGCGCCACAAGGCCAAGTCCTGGGATCGCGAACGGCGTACCGTCGCCCGTATTGAGGCGACGATGCTCGGCCTCGACATCCGTTTCGTCGTCACCAGCCTCGATGTCGGCTCGGCCGAGTGGATCTACGACAGCCTGTATTGCGCGCGCGGCCAAGCCGAGAATCTGATCAAGCTGCATAAGACACAGCTCGCCTCCGATCGCACCAGCTGCCGTTCGGCGCTCGCCAATCAAGTCCGCCTCGTTCTCCACACCGCCGCTTATTGGCTGATGCTGACCGTGCGCGACGCGATTCCCAAAGCCCGGGAATTGGCCACAGCCGAGTTCGCGACGCTGCGTCTTCGTCTCTTGAAACTCGCTGCCCGTGTCGTCGAGACCACGAGCCGCATTCGCCTTGCGTTTGCCGCGGCATGTCCCGAAGCCGACCTGATCCGCGGCTTGCCAAGCGCGCTGCTGCCGCTCGGTCCTTGACCGGCGGGGCGTCCGCCCCCCGTTCGCCCAACCTACACCTCAAGCGCGTTGCAAAGTACCGGTCGTCAGGCGGTGAAAAGCCGAAGGCAATCCCGCGCGCCTCGTCAGAGCAGATGTGCGGCCACATCAATCGGACTAAAAAAACGCACTCTCACGAATAGGACGGGCTAGTGCCGCCGATTTGAAGTTCCTAGCCAGGCGCCGCGAGTCCTACTAGGAACTTCAAATCGATAAGCGGCACTAGATTAATTAGATTCGCTAGTGCCCCGTAAGCTTCCGAAGTTCGTGTCAGTGTCTGCCGCGGCGGATCACGAACTTCGGAAGCGGGGCACTAGCGCTGGATTAGCAAAAACGCCCTTCGGAAAGCAACGGAGACAGTTTGCATGACAAATAATGGGAAACGCGTGGCCTGGGTCACCGGCGGCGGCACCGGAATCGGCGAATCCGGGGCGGAATTCCTGGCTGCGGACGGCTGGACGGTGGTGGTCTCCGGCCGCCGCAAGGAAGAGCTCGACCGCGTGGTGGCCAACATCACGAACAACGGCGGCAAGGCCGAGGCGATCCCGCTCGACGTCAGCAACAAGGCCGACGTCAACAAGGCGGCCGAGACCATCGTCGCCAAACACGGCCGCATCGACCTCCTGGTCAACAGCGCCGGCATCAATGTGCCGAAGCGCAGCTGGGCCGACATGGAACTGGAAGGTTGGGACAAGCTCGTCGAGGTCAACCTCAACGGCGTGCTCTATTGCATGCGCGCGGTGCTGCCGACGATGCGCAAGCAGCAGGACGGCTGCATCATCAACGTCGCCTCCTGGGCCGGCCGTCACGTCTCGAAAATGCCGGGCCCGGCCTACACCACGACCAAGCACGCGGTGCTGGCGCTGACCCACTCCTTCAACATGGACGAATGCGTCAACGGCCTGCGCGCCTGCTGCCTGTCGCCGGGCGAGGTTGCAACGCCGATCCTCAAGCAGCGGCCGGTGGTGCCGAGCGAAGCCGAGCAGGCCAAGATGCTGCAGCCCGAGGATTGCGGCCGCACCATCGCTTTCGTCGCCAGCATGCCGCCGCGGGTCTGCATGAACGAGATCCTGATCAGCCCGACCCACAACCGCGGGTTCATCCAGACGCCGGCGAACAGGGATTAGGTCCGTCTTCTCCTTCCCCCTGAAAGGGGGAAGGTCGGGATGGGGGTCAGCCGCAGGCGACGGTGTATGTGGAGAGAGCAGATCCCACCCGCTTTGCTCTGGCGAGCAAAGCGACCTCCCCTTTTCAAGGGGAGGTTGGAGCAGCGTAGCCCCGATCACTCGATGATCTCGTTCAGCTCCTTGCCGGAATGCTCGGGCACCCACAGGAAGACACCGACCGCCATCGCGATCATCAGCACCGGGATGCAGAGGAACGCCAGCGCGAACGAGCCGGTGTGCTGCTGGAGCGCGATGGACACGAACGGGAACAGCACGAAGCCGACGAAATAGGCGATCGCCCAGACCACGCCGTTGGCGGCGCCGCGGATGCGCGTCGGGAAGATTTCCGCGGTCAAGGTCGTGCTCGGGCCCCAGAAGCCGAGGAAGCCGAGACACCAGAGAAGCCCGAACGTCCAGAGCAGGACGCGGTCCTCGGAATAGACCCAGAGCGTCATGAAGATCGCGCCCTCGATCAAGGTGATGATGAAGGCGCGCCGGCGGCCGATCTTGTCGATCAGCCAGCCGACCAGGCACAGTCCGAGGAAGCCGCAAAGGCCGTAGAACACGTAGAACAGGCTGTATTCCGTCGTCGACCAATGCTTCTCGGTCGATAGATACAGCGGCATCCAGGCGCCGACCGTGCCGTAGATGCAGGTGCTGGCGCAGGCCACGAACAGCGCAACCAGTGTTGCGGGCAGCACGTCGGGCATGAACACCTGGCGGATGCCGACCGACTTGGCCTTGCCGAACCAAGCGCCATCGTCGGCGCTGACCGTGCCGCCGCGCGCCAGCGTCTCCGAGATACGCCGCTTGCGGTCCTGCGCGCGCACCCAATAGGGCGATTCCGGGCAGGTGGAGCGGATATAGATCGCCAGCAGTGCGATCACGCCGGGCACCATCACTGCGGCACGCCAGCCGAAATTGGCGGCGACCAGTCCGGTGATGGCGCCGGCGAGCGTGGCGCCGAGACACCAGGCCGATCGCGTGATGGTGATCACCCGCCCGCGCAGCCGCGCCGGCCAGGTTTCGGCCACCAGCATTGAGCCGAGCGACCATTCGCCGTTGAGCGCGAAGAACAGGAACGAGCGCGCGATGACAAAGACTGTAAAGGTCGGCGACAGCGCCGCGACCGGCATCAACAGCGAGAACAGCGCGATGTTGACGGCGAGCAGCGTGCGCCGGCCAAACCGGTCCGCCAGCCATGGCCAGAAATAGAGGCCGGCGATGCCGACGAACAGCGCGATCTGCATGCCGGAGCGATATTCCGGCAGGCTCAGCGAAAACTCCTTGATCACCATCGGCGAGACCAGCGCGAAGATCACGCCGTCCATGCCGTCAAAGCCCCAGCCGAGCGCGTTGGCGGTGGCGATGTGCCAATGCGTTTTCGTCACCTCGGTGCCGCCGGCGACCGCGCGGTAATTGGCGTATTGCAGGTGCTTCTGCTCGAGCGGGCCGACGTCGCTGCTGGCCTCGTTCGCCGCAGGCGCGGCGTGGCCATCAGCCGTGATGCTGCTCATGATCGTCCTCCCCACACCCGCCTGGCTAGCGAAGCTGCGCTGCAATCTCAGGCTGAACCAATCAGGCAGTGGCGGCAAGCAAATTGCTCGCGGCAGCGCACCCGTCCATTCCGCTGAATGGAATGGTCGACAAGTTGCGGGCTGCGCTGCGCATACGAAGCGCGCCGCAGCCGGTTTCAGGAATCAAAAAGAATTATTTCCGGAAACCGCCGGGAAAACCTTCCGTAGCTCGGCCAACGACGACGCAGACACCGAACAACACGCGCCGTTGTCCATCATCGCCGGCGATGCCTCGCCGGTTGGATATCTCATCGGGAGACGAACCATGTCGAAGCGTATTGCCTATCTCGCTGCCGCCGCCTTCAGCGCGCTTGCGATCACCGCCACTGTCGTGGCCCCGGTCCGCGCCGAGGAAAAGACCGTGATGGTCGGCGGCGCCGCGATGTTCCCGTCCAAGAACATCGTCCAGAACGCCGTCAATTCGAAGGACCACACCACCCTCGTCGCCGCGGTGAAGGCCGCGGGCCTGGTCAGCACGCTGGAAAGCAAGGGCCCGTTCACGGTGTTCGCGCCGACCAACGCCGCGTTCGGCAAGCTGCCGGCCGGAACCGTCGACAACCTCGTCAAGCCCGAGAACAAGGCGACGCTGACCAAGATCCTCACCTACCATGTGGTGCCCGGCAAGCTCGAGGCCTCCGACCTCACCGACGGCAAGAAGCTGAAGACCGCGGAGGGCGAGGAACTCACCGTGAAGAAGCAGGACGGCAAGGTCTGGATCGTCGATGCCAAGGGCGGCACCTCGATGGTGACGATTTCCAACGTCAACCAGTCGAACGGCGTCATCCATGTGGTCGACACCGTGCTGATGCCGGCGACGTAACACCCGGCGGCCCGATTTAGTCCCTGAGCGCTTTACGAAACAGCGAGCCGGAGCCTCGCCCCGGCTCGCATTTTTGTGACCAGATGGGGGCGCCTATATCAAACTGAGTAGGCGCGACCCTGTAACGGAACCCCGGTTCCCGGCGTATAAGCCGGTAACGACCACGAGCAGAGATATGCCATGACGAGCCTTGCCGTCAGCGACCACCAGGCAGAGACCGCAACGCCGGCGAAGGTGATCCAGCCGATCTGGGTGCGGATGGTGCACTGGATCAACGCATTAGCGATGATCCTGATGATCATGTCCGGCTGGCAGATCTACAACGCCTCGCCGCTGTTTGGCTTCACCTTCTCGCGGAGCATCACGCTCGGCGGCTGGCTCGGCGGCGCGCTGCTCTGGCACTTCGCCGCGATGTGGCTGTTGATGGTCAACGGCCTGATCTATCTGGCGCTCGGGTTCGCCACCGGCCGCTTCCGCAAGAAGCTGCTGCCGATCACCCCCGGCGGCGTGATCTCCGATACCAAGGCGGCGCTGACCTTCAAACTGTCGCATGACGATCTCAGCAAGTACAATTCGGTGCAGAAGCTGCTCTATACCGGCATCATCATCGTCGGCGTCGTGATCGTGCTGTCCGGCCTGTCGATGTGGAAGCCGGTGCAATTGCATTGGCTGGTGACGCTGTTCGGCGGCTACGACTTCGCCCGTTATGTTCATTTCACCTGCATGGCGCTGATCGTCGCCTTCCTGGTGATCCATGTCGCGCTCGCACTGCTGGTGCCGAAGAGCCTGCGCGCCATGATCATCGGGCGCTAGAGCATGATCCCGAAAAGTGGGAACCGGTTTTCGGAGTTGATCATGCCCAAAAATGAGACTCTTGAGAGGATGCTATGGGTCGCCTGCGCAAACTCCTGATCCCCGGTGTCGACAAGAAGCTGCTGGTCCGCGACGCGGTGAAGACGATGCCGGAACTGACGCGCCGTCGTTTCATCACGGCGGGCACCAGCCTCGGCGCGCTGACGCTGTTGACCGGCTGCGACGTGGTCGATTCGTCGTCGGCGGAAGAACTGCTGAAGAGGGTCTCGAAGTTCAACGACGCGGTACAGGCCTGGATGTTCAATCCGGATGCGCTGGCGCCGACGTATCCCGAGAGCATGATCACCAAGCCGTTCCCGTTCAATGCCTATTACGATCTCGACGATGCGCCCGAGGTCGCGGGCGCGGACTGGAAGCTCGAGGTGCGCGGGCTGGTCGACAACAAGAAGTCGTGGACGCTGGACGAGTTGTACAAGCTGCCGCAGGTCAAGCAGGTGACGCGCCATATCTGCGTCGAGGGCTGGAGCGCGATCGGCAGCTGGACCGGCACGCCGCTGCGCGATTTCCTCAAGATCATCGGCGCCGATACGCGCGCCAAATATGTCTGGTTCCAGTGCGCCGACAAGGACGGCTACAATTCACCTTTGGACATGCGCACGGCGCTGCATCCGCAGACCCAGATGACCTTCAAGTTCGGCGACGAGATCCTGCCGCGCGCCTACGGTTTCCCGATGAAGATCCGGGTGCCAACCAAGCTCGGCTTCAAGAACCCGAAATACGTGCTCTCGATGGAAGTCACCAACGACTACAAGGGCGGCTACTGGGAAGACCAAGGCTACAATTCGTTCAGCGGGAGCTGACGCGAAGCGTCATTCCGGGATGGTCCGAAGGACCAGACCCGGAATCTCGAGATTCCGGGTTCGATGCTTGCGCATCGCCCCGGAATGACGAATGGGTCTAAGGCCCCACCTTCCTTTGAAACGCCGACAGCAGTGCGCCGAGCGCGAGCATCGCGGCCGAGACGTTCAGCGCAAATGACAGGCTGCCGACGGCATCCGTGATCGCGCCGACCACGATCGGCCCGAGCGTCTGCCCGATGCCGAAGGCGATGGTCATCGCCGCGATCGCAGTCGGCCAGGCTTGCGGCGGGTAGTTGAAGCGTACGAAGGCGGTGGTTGACCCCACCACCGCGAAGAAGGCGACGCCAAACACCAGCGCGGAAATCGTAAGCAGCAGCGGCGAATGCCCGAAGATCGGCAGGCTCGCGCCGAGCGCGTTGACGCCGAGGATGATGGTGGTGGCGAGCCCGCCGCGATCGAGCGCCAGTACCCGCCGCCAGAACCAGGGCGTCACGAATGCGCTGACGCCGATCAGGCTCCAGAACGCGCTCTGTGCGACCGCGCCGCCGCCGCCGTCGCGGACATAGGCGATCATGAAGGTCATGTAGGCGATGTAGCCGGCCCCGAACAGGAAATAGGCGGCGAGGTAGATCAGGACCGGCATGATTTCGAATTTGGTCCGCACGATACCGGCGGCGGCCGCACCGGCGTGGAAGGGCGCAAGCAGCAGCGGCACGGTCATAATCGCGGAGAGCAAGGTCATCGCCCACCACACGATCCACCAGGAGCCCGCGCCAAAGCCCTGCAGCACGAAGGGCGCGATCAGGCCGGATGCCAGGATACCGACGCCCGGCCCGGCATAGAACAGGCTAAGCAGGAAGTTCGCGCGCTCCGGCCGCGACTGCGCAATGGTCGCCGCGAGTGCGCCGCCGCCGACGAAGCCGATTGCGGCGGCGAAGCCGACCAGCAGGCGGGCAAAGCTCAGCACGGCAAAATTGCCCGAGATGGCGCAGAGCGCCAGCGACAGCGCGCAGGCCAGCGTCGACCAGCGCACCGATGTGGCAAGCCCGAAGCGCTGGATCAGACGCGAGGCGAACAGCGCGCCTACCAGATAGCCGGCGGCATTGATCGTGTTCATGAAGCCGGCGGCCGAATACGACCAGGCCAGCGAGTCGCGCATGTCGGGCAGCACCAGCGAATAGGCAAAGCGGCCGATGCCGAGACCGACCGTCGGTGCGAGCGACAGAATCAGGATCAGCCGCGCGGGATGCGGATAGGACGGGGCGGGGGCTCTCACAATTCACTCCGGCAATGCCGCCATTGTGGCAGGCCGCAGCGGCGCTGCCCAGCGCCGGAGGCCGCAACACTGTCTTGCGTATCAGACAATCAAGCGATCAGGACCAGCGCGACACCGATCACGGTCAGCAGGGTTCCGGCGACGATCCGCGCCGTGATCTCGACATGTTTGAGCAGCATTGCGCTCAGCGCCACGGTGACCAGCGGATAGATCGCAGCCAGCGGCGCCACCAGCGTGATCGGGCCGTTGCGGACCGCGGCGAACAGGCTGAGTGCACTGAGCCCGTTGCTGATGCCGGTCAATGCGAACCAGAACCGGCCCTCGCGCGGGGCCTGCACCGTGAAGCTGCCCTTGCGGATCCGCTGCACGGTCAGCACCACCAGCGAGGACATGATGTAGCCGATCAGACAGGCCCAGAGCGGGCTCGGCCAGATCGCAAGCCCGAGCTTGGCAATCGGGGGCACGATGCCGCGCACCAGCGCGCTGGCGAGCGGCAGCAGCAGGGCCCAGCTGCGCCAATGGCCGAGGTCGCGCGGCCGGGTCACGGTGATCACAGCCGCCCCCGCCACCGCGACGACGAGGCCGGCGAGCTGCTGCGGCTCGAGCACCACGGCGGCGGTGACCGCAAACAGCGGCGCCAGATTGCCCAATGTTGAGGTGATGAGGGGTCCCAGCGACCGGTTCGACGCGAAAGTCAAAAGCGTCAGCGAGGCCGGGAAGAACAGGCCGATCGCCATGAAGATCGGCAGGCCGCGCCACACCACCGGCTCGCCATGCAGGATCAGCGGCGACAGCAGCAGGAACAGCAGAGTGAAGGACGGCACGCTGATTGCGGCGCCCGACAGCGGCTCGACAGTGCGCAAGCCAAGCTGCGCCAGCACGACGCCTGCGCCGAGGAAAATGGCCGAGGCGAAGGCGTAGACGATGGCTCCGGTCATGAGGTCCGTCTTGTTGGCTTCTTGGGGCGCGGTTGGCTCTGTGGGGCCATTTTGGCCCTGTCCGAGGCGCCTTGCCAATCCGCCCGGGGCGTTTTAGCACTCGCGCCTGACGATGACGGGCATGCCCGATTGAGTGAGGAACGAACCATGGCGACCCACAAACTGCTGCTTCTCCCCGGCGACGGCATCGGCCCCGAAGTGATGGCCGAGGTACAGCGCCTGATCGACTGGCTGAATGCGCAGGGCATCGCCAGGTTCGAGACCGAGCAGGGGCTGGTCGGCGGCTCCGCCTATGACGCCCACAAGGTGTCGATCTCGGAGGGCGACATGGCCAAGGCCACGGCGGCCGACGCCGTGATCTTCGGCGCGGTCGGCGGTCCCAAATGGGACAGCGTGCCCTACGAAGTCCGCCCCGAGGCCGGCCTGCTGCGGCTGCGCAAGGATCTCGGCCTGTTCGCCAATCTGCGTCCGGCGGTGTGCTATCCGGCGCTGGCGGACGCCTCGAGCCTCAAGCGCGAGGTGGTCGAGGGCCTCGACATCATGATCGTGCGCGAGCTCACCGGCGGCGTCTATTTCGGCGAGCCGAAGACCATCACTGATATCGGCAACGGCCAGAAGCGCGCGGTCGACACCCAGGTCTACGACACCTTTGAAATCGAGCGGATCGGCCGTGTCGCCTTCGACCTGGCGCGCAAGCGCCGTAACAAGGTGACGTCGATGGAAAAGCGCAACGTCATGAAGTCGGGCGTGCTCTGGAACGAGGTCATGACCCAGGTCCATGCGCGCGAATACAAGGACGTCACGCTCGAGCATCAGCTCGCCGATTCCGGCGGCATGAATCTCGTCAAGACGCCGAAGCAATTCGACGTCATCGTCACAGACAATCTGTTCGGCGACATGCTGTCGGACATTGCGGCGATGCTGACGGGGTCGCTCGGCCTGCTGCCGTCGGCTTCGCTCGGCAAGGCGGACGCCAAGACCAACGAGCGCAAGGCATTGTATGAGCCGGTGCACGGCTCGGCGCCGGATATCGCAGGCCGAGGCCTCGCCAATCCGATCGCCATGATCGCCTCGTTCGGCATGGCACTGCGCTATTCCTTCGCCATGGGCGATCTCGCCGACAAGGTCGATGCCGCGATCGCGGCCGTGCTCGCCAATGGCTTGCGCACCGCCGACATCAAGTCGGAAGGCACCACGCCGGTCAGCACGACGCAGATGGGCGAAGCGATCCTGAAGGAATTGCAGAAGCTGCACGCGTGACGGCTCTGCCGTCATTCCGGGGCGCGTCAAAGACGCGAACCCGGAATCTCGAGATTCCCCGATGCGCAATCGCGCATCTGAGGTCTGGTCCTTCGGACCATCCCGGAATGACGGACAAACAAAAATGCCCGGCCGGAGCCGGGCATTTTCGTATCGGCTGCTTGCCGAAATTCTCAGTACAGCGGGAAGTTCCGCGGATAGCCGCCGAGATCGGCCGGCGGGCTGAGCGGCTGGCGATCGATCGGACGGTTGTTGTTCTCGCGCCCGAACGAGGGGTAGCCGATCTCCGGCGGATAGGCGTAGTCGTTGAACTTGCGGTCGCCCGGCAGCACTTCGGTGCCGGCGTCCAGCCACGAGCGCGTGGTGACGTAAACGCGGGTGCGCGGACCCTGCTGATAGACGCGGTTCGGACCCTGCTGGCCGTAATAGCGGCGGCCGTCGCGGTCATACTGCTCTTGCTGCTTGCGCTTGGTCGGGCTCTGCGCGCTGGCTGCGGTCACACTGAGCGCGGTTGCGGTGACGGCAGCCGCGGCAAGCAACACCACGAGCTTGTTCGCGGCAGGGAATTTCAAGGTCATCGCATCCTCGTCATTACGGCCCCATCGGGGGGCTGGCGCGTCCGCCAAAATCACTCGGAACATATTGTAGCCTTGGTGGGAAGCCCGTCACTAGGTCAATTGCGCCACACCGGCCCAGATAATGCGGCCGGTAGAGCAAAAGTTTCATGTAAACCAGTGTCTTGCCACGGTCTTGCCATCAAAGGGCGCCGCGCAGAAGCGGGTTCTCGCTGCCCATCACCCAGTCGGCCGACAGGGCCGGCGGGCCGGAGGTAACGCAGTCGGTACGGCGCAGCTCGGCATGCGCGAACAGCGCGGCGAGCCGCAGGTCATTGCCGGCGGCCAGCAGGTTCAGGCGGTTCAGCATGCAGACGATCGCGGCGCGCTGGGCCGGCAGGCTGGCGCCCTGGCAGGTCCAGCCGGAGATACGCAGATCGGGCGCGTCGGCCTGCTTGAGGAAGCCGAGGCAACTGCTGCTGCCGTCCTGCCGCGCCGGACGCAGCAAGGTGACGCTGCCGAACTTGCTGTCGACGATCCCGGCGGCCTCGAGCTCGCGGACGCCGCCCGGGTCGGGCCGCCCGGCGATCTCGGTGACCGCGGGTCCCATGGCCTCGCCGCCGGGACGGTAGATTTCGAGCTCGGCTGCCGGTGCGCCATCGGCGTCAGCCCAGCGGAAGACGTCCTTGCGACCGCCCTCGGGGTGCCGGAAGATTTCGTAAGTCTCTGTTTTATCTCGTGGATCGAGCCGGCTGATAGCAAAAGCCGGCGTCGAACGGCCGGCCAGGCTCCAGCCCGCGATGGTGGGGGCCGCCATCGCCGTTGCGTCCGGCAGTTGCTTCCATAGATAGTTGCCGAGGACGGCGAACAGCGCGAGCACGGCGACATTAGGAAGCCGGGAGAGCGTGGCGTATATTTCGTCGACGAAACTCGTCAGCGCTGACGGAGTTCTCGTATGATGGGGTGCGGCCGGACCGGCCTGAAAGAAACGCATCAAAACGCTCAAATGCTACGCAACGTTGTCTTGACGGGGTTTCTCGCATAGAAGCGCTGCCTCTTCCCTTTCCGCTGCCAGCGGGGGAACGGGCATTTTTCGTCGGAGAGTGAACGATGGGTTACAAAGTCGCGGTGGTCGGAGCGACCGGCAATGTCGGGCGCGAAATGCTCAACATTCTCGACGAGCGCAAATTCCCCGCCGACGAGGTCGTCGTGCTGGCCTCGCGCCGCAGCGTCGGCGTCGAGGTCTCCTATGGCGACCGCACGCTGAAGGTGAAGGCGCTCGAGCATTATGATTTCTCCGACGTCGACATCTGCCTGATGTCGGCCGGCGGCTCGGTCTCCAAGGAATGGTCGCCCAGGATCGGTGCCGCCGGCGCGGTCGTGATCGACAATTCCTCGGCCTGGCGCATGGACCCGGACGTGCCGCTGATCGTGCCGGAGGTGAACGCGGATGCGGCCGCCGGCTTCACCAAGAAGAACATCATCGCCAATCCGAACTGCTCGACCGCGCAACTCGTCGTCGCGCTGAAGCCGCTGCACGACAAAGCGACGATCACGCGCGTCGTGGTCTCGACCTATCAATCGGTGTCGGGCGCCGGCAAGGACGCGATGGACGAGTTGTTCACGCAGACCAAGGCCGTCTACACCAATGACGAGCTGATCAATAAGAAGTTTCCGAAGCGCATCGCCTTCAACGTCATTCCCCAGATCGACGTCTTCATGGAAGACGGCTTCACCAAGGAAGAGTGGAAGATGATGATGGAGACCAAGAAGATCCTTGATCCCAAGATCAAGCTGACCGCGACCTGCGTGCGCGTGCCGGTCTTCGTCGGCCACTCCGAAGCCGTCAATGTCGAGTTCGCCAATCCGATCACGGCGGACGAGGCGCGCAACATCCTGCGCAATGCGCCGGGGTGCCTGGTGATCGACAAGCACGAGCCGGGCGGCTACGTCACGCCGTATGAGGCGGCCGGCGAGGACGCGACCTATATCAGCCGCATCCGCGAGGATGCGACGGTGGAGAACGGCCTGTCGTTCTGGTGCGTGTCGGACAATCTGCGCAAGGGTGCCGCGCTGAACGCGATCCAGATCGCCGAAGTCCTGATCAACCGCAAGCTGATCACCGCCAAGAAGAAGGCGGCGTAACAGCGAAGCGTGGGATACGGGTCAGGAAGCGCGTGGCATGGCGGAACAACCGGGGACCTATCGGCCCAATCCGACGCTGAAGCGCGTTGAACGTCGTTTCGAGAACCTGCTGTTCAACAGTCGCTGGCTGATGGCGCCGTTCTATTTCGGCCTCGTCATCAGCCTCGCGGCATTGCTGCTCAAGTTCTGCATGGAGCTGTGGCACTTCATCCTGCATGTGCCGGATGCCAAGGAATCCGACATCATCCTCGGCGTGCTCTCGCTGATCGACATCTCGCTGACCGGCAATCTGATCCTGATCGTGGTGTTTTCCGGCTACGAGAATTTCGTCTCGAAGATCGATCCGGAAGGGCACCCGGATTGGCCGGACTGGATGACCAAGGTCGATTTCGGCGGCTTGAAACAGAAATTGCTGGCGTCGATTGTCGCGATCTCAGCCATTCAGGTGCTGAAGGCGTTCATGAACCTCGATACCGCCTTCGATCCCAGCAAGCTCGCCTGGCTGGTCGGTGTGCACCTGGTGTTCGTGGTGTCGTCCTTCATGCTCGCGATCTCCGACCGCTGGGGCAGCGGCCATCACGGAGGCGAGTAGATTTCTGTTGGCCCGATTTCATCGCGTCAGCGAACGCTGACGAATTCCTTCGCGCCCCGGTCGAGCACGAACAGCGAGCCTTCGGCGACGCCGAAATAGGCGCCGTGCAGTTGCATGTCACCGCTCTCCACGCGTTCGCGCACGAACGGGAAGGTCATCAGGTTCTCCAGCGAACGGAACACCGCGGCCTTCTCGATGCGGGTGACGAAGTCCTGCATGCTCTCATGCTCGCGCTGCTCGACGACTTCGCCCGGCTTGATGAACATCTGCATCCATTTGCCGATGAAGTCGCCAGGCGTGAGCGGCTTGATCTTGTCGACGAAGGCGCGGATGCCGCCGCACTGGGCATGGCCCAGCACCACGAGATTCTTCACCTTCAGTACGGTCACGGCATACTCCAGCGCGGCCGAGACGCCGTGGGCGTTGCTGTCGGGCTGGTAGACCGGAACCAGGTTGGCGATGTTGCGGACCACGAACAACTCGCCAGGGCCGGCATCGAAGATCACTTCCGGCGAGACGCGGGAGTCGCAACAGCCGATCACCATGGTCTCGGGGAACTGGCCGCGCTCGGACAGGTCCCGGTAGCGGGACTGCTCGGTCGGCAGCCGCTGCGTGGCAAAGGCGTGGTAGCCGTCGATCAATTGCTTCGGAAAGGACTGCATGCCACTGCCTAACCACAAGCGCATGTCCGGAACAAGACTTTCGGCGTCGGGGCTGAAATGATAGCGCCGGGGCTTGAAAAGCCGCGGCCGATCAGTGCCTAAACAATGGACTTTCGCTAGAGCATGATCCGGAAAAGTGCGAAGCGGTTTTCCGAAAAGATCATGCTTAAACAACAATCTGCCAGAGGCCTTGAGGAGATCACCATGACCCGTCCGCGCCGCAGCCTGTTGTTCATGCCGGGATCGAATACACGGGCGCTGGAAAAGGCCCGGACGCTGCCGGCAGACGGCATCATCCTCGATCTCGAGGATTCGGTGGCCCCCGACGCCAAGGCGGTGGCCCGTGAGCAGATCGCCAAGGCGGTCGCCGCCAAGGGCTTCGGCAAGCGCGAGGTCCTGATCCGGATCAACGCCCTCGACACGCCCTGGTGGGTCGACGACATCGGCATGGCCGGCAAGGCGCAGCCGGACGGCATCCTGGTTCCCAAGATCTCCACCGTCGACGATCTCAATGCGGTTGCCGACCGCCTCAGCGACATCAATGCGCCCGCCTCGATCCGGGTCTGGGCCATGATCGAGACCGCGCGCGCGGTGCTCGACGCCGACAAGCTCGCCGCGGCGTCAAAAGATTCCGAAACCCGGCTCGCCGGCTTCGTGTTCGGGCCGAACGACATTGCGCGCGAAACCCGGATCCGGATGAAGCCGGGCCGCGCGGCGATGATCCCGATGATCACGCATTGCATCCTGGCGACCCGCGCGCACGGGCTCGAAATCCTCGACGGTCCCTATAGCGACATCAGCAATGTCGACGGCTTTGCCGAGGAATGCGCGCAGGGCCGCGATCTCGGCTTCGACGGCAAGACGCTGATCCACCCGAGCCACATCGACGCCTGCAACGCGATCTTCACACCGCCCGAGGCCGAGGTCACTGAGGCGCGCAAGATCATCGCCGCCTTCGAACAGCCGGAGAACGCCTCGCGCGGTGCGATCCAGCTCGACGGCCGCATGGTGGAGCGCCTGCACGCCGAGATGGCGAGGCGCACGATCGCGATCGCCGACGCGATCGCTGCGATGGGGCATTAGCAGGGATCCTTCCCTTCTCCCCTTGTGGGAGAAGGTGGCGCGGACGCAGTCCGCGACGGATGAGGGGTCTCTATCCGCGGAGGCAGACCCCTCACCCGGCTTCGCTTCGCGAAGCCACCCTCTCCCACAAGGGGAGAGGGTGAACTTGCGCCCTGGTCACGCGCCAAACCTCTCCGTCGCCCACGCATAAAGACTGCCAGGGATCGGCGCGTCCTTGCCGCGGCCCTTTGGCGAGATGTGCAGGCCGACGATGGCGGGGTCGTTCAGGTACGTCGAAAAATCCGACGGCTCGAAGAACAGTTTTGGCTCCGCGTGCACCGCGTAGAACGAACGCTTCGGCAGCGCGTGCCGTAACTCGCCTTCGCGGCGCGCCAGCGCGGTGAGCGCCGCCGGGCCGAAGATCGCGACGCGGATGTCGGCGAGGCGATTGGATTTGCCGCGCAGCCGGCGCATCGCAAAGGTCACGCGGTGACGCAGGGCCAGCCAGTCCGGGGTCAGCTCGTCCTGCTGCATCAGCGCCTCGAAGGCGCGCACGATTGGATCATTTTGCGGCAGATACAGCACCGAGTTGCCGAGCTGGCGCGGCCGTTCCCAGGCAAAATAGGGCTTTGCCGGATCGATCTCGACAGGCTTCAGCAGCAGCACATCGGCATCGAGCCAGAGGCCGGCGCGCTGCTTCATCAGCCGCATGCGGAAGAAGTCGCTGAACTGCAGGATGGTCCAGTCGCGCCACGAACCGTCCGGCTCGGCCGGACGCAGCCTCTCCGAGAACGAATGCGGCAGCACGGCCTCGGCCTCGGCATTGCCGACGCCGTCGGGCAGGCCGGGAATCGGATCGAAGCTGTAGACGGTGACCTTGTGCCCCGCCGCCACCTGCGAGCGCAGGCAGGTCTGGCGCAGCGCGTCCATCGAGCCGTGCCAGAAGGTGACGATGTCAGGCAACATGCGCGTCAGGTATCAGCAAGTCTGCGGTGAGGCAATTCGGCAAACAAAAGCCCCGGCGCCGCAAGGCACCGGGGCTCGATGACACGCTGCCGCTCAAGCCCAGGCGCGCTCATTGAGCTTGGCCTCAAAGGTGTCGATCGACGTCTTCTTCTCCATCGTCAGGCCGATGTCGTCGAGGCCGTTGATCAGGCAATGCTTGCGGAACGGATCGATCTCGAACTTGACCTTGCCGCCGTCCGGACCGCGGATCTCCTGGTTGGGCAGATCGATGGTCAGCGTCGCATTGGCGCCGCGCTCGGCATCGTCGAACAGCTTGTCGAGGTCCTCCTGCGACACGCGGATCGGCAGGATGCCGTTCTTGAAGCAGTTGTTGTAGAAGATGTCGCCGAACGAGGTCGAGATCACGCAGCGGATGCCGAAGTCGAGCAGCGCCCAGGGCGCGTGCTCGCGGCTCGAGCCGCAGCCGAAATTGTCGCCGGCGACCAGCACCTTCGTATTGCGATAGGCAGGCTGGTTGAGGACGAAATCCGGGTTCTCGCTGCCGTCATCCTTGTAGCGCTGCTCGGAGAAAAGCCCCTTGCCAAGGCCGGTGCGCTTGATGGTCTTGAGGTACTGCTTCGGAATGATCATGTCGGTGTCGACATTGATGATCTTCAGCGGCGCCGCGACGCCTTCCAGCGTGGTGAACTTGTCCATCGTTGCACTTCCCGGTCAAAATGAGGGATAGGGGCGGTTATTTATCGCGAATGTGACAGCGGTAAAAGGGCCATTTCTGCAGGGCTAGCCCGCAGCGGCCTCAATCGCCTCCATATCGGCGTCCGAGAGGCCGAAATGGTGGCCGATTTCATGGATCAGCACGTGGCGGACGATGTGGCCGAGGGTCTCATCGTGCTCCGCCCAGTAGTCCAGGATCGGCCGGCGGTAGAGCCAGACCAGGTTGGGCAGCCGGGCGACGTCGCCATAGCTCTGCTGCGGCAGGCCGATGCCGTGGAACAGGCCGAGCAGGTCGAACTCGCTCTGGGCCTGCATGTCGTCGAGCACCTCGTCGGTCGGGAAGTCGTCGACGCGGATGATCAGGCCCTCGCAGAGGGCCCGGAACGTCTCCGGCAGGCGCTCGAAAATCTCGTGCGCCATGGCCTCCATCTCGGCGAGCGAGGGGGCTTTGGCTGTGGTCCACATGACACTCCTTTAGCGCGAGTGCCTCAGGCGGCGCCAGCGCAGTTGACCTTGGCGGTGCAATGGGAGACCGTGCGGCCCAACAGTGGGGCTCAAGGATGGGGCTTGGGTGGGCGTGATGAAACGGATCGTGGCGGCAGTGCTGTTGGCTGGTGCAGTCGGGCTCTCGCTTCCGGCGGGAGAGGCGCAGGCACAGAGCGCGGCGGCTGAAGCGCGCATCGGTCAGGCGGACCCGGTGGCGCGCGAGCGGGTCGTCGAGCGCCGCCGGCTGAAGCGCGTGCCGATCTACCGGTCCCGGCCCGATCACTGGGAACCGGATGTCATCCCGCGCTACAATCCCGGTCCGAACGCCGTGCGCGACTGCACCGCGACCTATGTCCAGGAGCACCGGCCGAGCGGCACCGTGATCACCCCGCGCATGAACTGCTTCTGGCGGCCCGGCTAGAGCGGGATTTCGGTTCACCTCTCCCAAGGGAGAGGTGAACTTTCGACGCCGCTCCAGCTCAACCTAATCTCATCATGCTCTAGCTGCGCGTCCGCCGTCGTGCCGCGCTGATCACAGCAGTAGCTGCGATCACTCCCGTCGTTCCATAGACCACGACCGCCATCAGCATTTGCGTGAGATGGCTCGCCGTTCCCATGCCGCCGCCCGGTCCCTGCGAGGCGAGCGCGACATCGGCGAGCATGATGGAACCACTGAGCGTCGCAAGCGCGGTACGAAGCAACCGCGCGCGTGTACCTGTTTGTGTCACGGCAACCTCCTGCAACAGAGAGCACGCGAGATACGACCATAGTCTAGGCCGGGTTTTGCGTGTGAACGCGAGAATTCGCGCGACGTATCGGAACCTGAGCGCGCCAGCAGCATTCACAATCGTGGCGCAGTCATTCACATCCCATTCACGTCATCCGCACTCTGCTTGCGATCTGCGTCGCGGCAACGGCGGTCGATTCGCGGGCGAACGCGAGGCGTCGTTGCAAGACGTGACATCAAGGGATCAAGGAGAAGACTTATGAAGGTGATGAAAGTTCTGGGGCTCGCGGCTGTCGGTGCCGTGCTGGTCTTGGCGGCGCCGGCCGAGCGCGCAAATGCGATGTCGCTGGCGACGCCAGGCACCGCCGCAACGGTTCAGGACAATGCGAACCAGGCGACCACGCAAGTGCGCTGGGGCCGCGGCTGGCATCGCGGCTGGGGTCGCGGTCATCACCGTGGCTGGGGCCATCGCCACTGGCGCCACTGATCGCGCGGCGTATCAGCGCAGTTGAGACACAGGCCCGTGAGCAACGGGCCTGTTGTCGTTTGCAGCCATCAAACCGGCAGATTCGCGCGCGCCAGATGATATCAATCGAAATCTGCAGGAGTTGATCATGATGAGATGGATCGGTGTTGCCGCTGTCGCTTGTGCCGTCGCATTGACGGCGCCGGCATCGGCGACCGCATCAGCCAAGCCGCAGGCTGCCGCGCAACAGCGGCACGCGGGCAAGGCAACTGACTTCAGCGCGCAGCGCCATCATCACTATTACCATCGGCATCATTATCACCACAGCTACCGGCCGTACTATCGCTCCTACTCCTATTACCGTCCGTACGGCTCCTATTATTACGCGCGGCCCTATTATTACCGGCCATATCCGTATGCTGCGCCGGCGCCGTTCACCTTCGGCTTCGGATTCGGCCCATTCTGGTGAGCCGCGGTTCGCGCGCGACTGCGCAGAGCCAACAGAAAGGGCGGCTCCGATCGCCCGGCGCCGCCCTTTGCAGTGAGAGGCTGCCTGATCCGGTCAGGCCGCGCGGATCTTGTCCAGGAATGCGTTGACGTTGCCGCGCAGCGTTGCGGATTGCTGACTGAGATCGTCAGCAGCCGTCAGCACCTGCGTGGCCGCCGATCCGGTCTCGGTGGCGGCTTCGTTGACGCTGCCGACATTCGCCGACACCTCGCTGGTGCCGCGCGAAACTTCCTGAATGTTCTTCGAGATGTCGCGGGTAGCAGCGCTCTGCTGCTCGACAGCGGCGGAGATCGCCGCCGCGATTTCGCTCATCCGCCCGATGGTGCCGCCGATCGCCCGGATCGCGGCGACGGCCTGACCGGTCTCCTGCTGGATGGCCGCGATCTGCGAGGAGATGTCCTCGGTCGCCTTGGCGGTCTGGGTGGCAAGCGCCTTCACTTCATTGGCGACCACCGCAAAACCCTTGCCGGACTCGCCGGCGCGCGCAGCCTCGATCGTTGCGTTCAATGCCAAGAGATTGGTCTGCGACGCGATGTTCTGGATCAGCGAGATCACCTCGCCGATCCGCTGCGCAGCCGCGGCCAGGCTCTCGATGGTCGCGTTGGTGCGATCGGTCTCGTCCACCGCCGCTCTTGCGGTCTGGGCCGCCTGCGTCACCTGGCGGGTGATCTCGCTGATCGAGGCGTGCAGTTCCTCGGTTGCGACCGCGACGGTCTGGACGTTCGCCGAGGCCTCGTTGGATGCGGTGGCAACGAAGGTCGCCTGCCGGCTGGTTTCCTCCGCGGTCGCCGACATGCTTCCGGCGGTCGCGTGCATTTCGGTCGAGGCCGCGGTCAGGGCGTTCAGCGCTTCCGAGACCTGATTGTCGAAGGTCGCGATGTGGCCCTCGACCGCGCGCTGCCGGGCCTCCTTGCGCAGCTGCTCCTCGCGCTGTTCGGCTTCGAGGCGGCGCGCCGTGATCGCATTCTCCTTGAACACGCGCAGCGACTTGGCGAGGCCGCCGACCTCGTCGCTCCTGTCATCGCCGACCACCGCGATGTCGAGATCGCCCTCGGCGAGCTTCGTCATCTCCTCCGTCATGCGCGACAGCGGCCGCGCGATCTGGCTGAACGCGATCCAGGCGAGGATATTGAAGGCACAGAGCAGTCCGGCAGCGGCGCCGAACAGCAGCACGAGGCGCGTCTGGTCGGCGGTGGCGATGCCCTGGTCGCGCGCGGCCTGCATGCCCTTCACATTGGCGGCGATCAGGCTGGCGACCGCCTCCATCGCGGTCTGGCGATGCTTGGCCGCGACATTGCGCGAGTAGGCGAAGGCGTCCTCCAGCTTGCCCGCGGTGACCAGCTCGAACACCTTTGCGCTGGCCTCGCGGCGGTCCTTGACCGCGCGGCGCAGCGTGTCGATCAGCTGCTGCTGTCCGGCGTCCGATGTGACGGACGCCAGGCGGTCGACGGCGGCAAGCGTTGCATCGGTTGCCTTGTTGTAGGCTTCGATGTTGGAGGCGATCGCCTTGGTGTCGGCGGCGCTGAGGATGACATTCTTCTCGCTGACGGCAGCGCTGTTGAAGTTGCTCTCGGCTTCGAGGCTGTACTGCACGCGGCGGGCGTTGCCATCCACCAGGTCGGACGCGGTCGCCGACAAATGGCTCAGCGCGAGCGAGGCCTGGACGACGATGCCGATCGCGACCAGGGCGATAATGGCCGCGGGCACCGCGATCTTGGCAATGATGGGCAAATTCTGAAACTTGATGGTCATTTCCGGTCCCACGATAATGCTGCTGCTTCCATCGGCTCACCCCGGCCGATGAGGCACGTGTGAGGGCGCGATGCCACGGCTTGGCCTGCTGGCCGCGCCATGGAAACCGAAGTCGTCCTGAATTTTCTGATTGATTGTCCGTTAACCCTAGCCACCAACCCTTAGCAAAGGGTTCACGCCGGTAGCGGGTAACGGCATCAGGGCGCAAAGCCCTTGGCGAGAAGCACGATGCCTTGCGCGCCCGCTTTGCGGTCCCTGGAGATCTCGACATATTCGGGCGATTCCGATCAGGCGCGGAATGCGGCTTCGTCAGGGAACGACATCAGCACCAGCTTGTCGCGATCCCAGGTGCCTTCGAGCACCGCGGGCTGTTCGTCGGCCGACAGCAGCCGCCCGTTGAACTTCCTGAACACGTCGAAGAAGCGCGCCTGATACCGATCATAGGCGGCACGATCGGTCATCTTGAGTTGCACGATCACATAGACGGTCACTTGCGTTGCTCCCGGACTTTTCGTCGCACTGTTTTGCGCGTTCATGACGCATTCACTCAGGGATTTCTAGCGTTGCGGCGGGAGCGACCGCAATGAACGCAATGCAACCGGCTGCCATGCAGCGTGGCTGTGATTGCTGTTGTCAGGGAGGTTCTGAGATGAGGGAAGGGTATTTGCGGCGTGGCTTGGTGCGCCGTCTCGGTGTCGCGGCGGCCGCGGTCTTCGCGCTGTCGATTTCAGCGCAGCAACGCGCCGAAGCGCTGTCGCTGGCGAGCCCGGGCACCGTGCTCGCGGCGAAGTCTGCGGCCGATGCCATGACGACAGAGGTCCGGCATGGCGGTGGTGGCGGCCACGGTGGCGGCGGTCACGGCGGCGGAGGTTTTCATGGCGGCGGCTTCCGCGCTGCGCCGGCGTTCCATGGCGGCTTCCATCGCTATGGTGGCATCCATCGCCACTACGGTGGCTACCACCGCTTCTATGGCGGCGGTTACCGCTACGGCTACCGCCGGCACTTCCATCACCGGCGCTACTTCTATGGATCGTCCTACTACTATCCGGCCTACTATCATCACCGCCGTTGCCGGGTGGTCTGGACCTATTACGGGCCGCGCCGGATCTGCCGGCCGTATTGGCATCACCGTCACCATTGGCGGCCGTATGGCTATTGGTGAAGGCTGAAATGACAGCGGGCGCCAAACGGCGGCCGTTTTGTCAGGACACTTTTCGCGCGAAGGCACCTAGAGCGTTTTCGAGCGAAGTGGAGGCCGGTTCGCGTGAAGAAAACGCGTCAAAACAAGAATCTAGAGCTTCGGTTCTGATCCAATCAGAACCGAAAATGCTCTAGTCCCAGTTCTTCAGCCTCCAGGGCTTGATCTTCCACGGCGTCAGGTTTTCGATCCGCCATTGCGTCCAGCGCTCCGGCGGCCAGTGGCTGAGGCGCGAGGTCTCCTTCACTTCGGGAGGCGGATCGATGATGCGTGGCGCGGCGCGGCGGCGCTTCTGCCGCGTCGCCTCGCTGATCATGTCGACGAATTCGCGCTTGTCGTCAGCCACGTCCGACTCCCCGCGAAGCTTGTCCTCGCAAGGAGCCAGTGTGCGTGCGCCCCGTTAACGAGCCGTTTCCACAACGGCTCGAGCTTGAGGCGAAAACTTCGTTTACCGCCAGTCGCGGACGTCGACGAAGTGGCCGGCGATCGCGGCGGCGGCGGCCATCGCGGGCGACACCAGATGGGTGCGGCCCTTGAAGCCCTGGCGGCCCTCGAAGTTGCGGTTCGAGGTCGAGGCGCAGCGCTCTTCCGGCTTCAGCTTGTCCGGATTCATCGCAAGGCACATCGAGCAGCCCGGCTCGCGCCATTCGAAGCCGGCCGCAACGAAGATCTTGTCGAGGCCTTCGGCCTCCGCCTGCTCCTTCACGATGCCCGAGCCCGGCACAATCATCGCGTTGACATGGGCGTTGACGGTCTTGCCCTCGGCGATCTTCGCCGCGGCACGCAGGTCCTCGATGCGGCCGTTGGTGCAGGAGCCGATGAAGACGCGGTCGAGCTTGATGTCGGTGATCTTGGTGCCCGCGGTCAGGCCCATATATTTCAGCGCGCGATGCTTGGAGAGCCGCTTGGCCTCGTCCGCGATCTTGTCGGGATCAGGCACGAAGCCGGTCACCGAGATGACGTCCTCGGGCGAGGTGCCCCAGGTGACGATCGGCGGCAGCTTGGCGGCGTCAAGCCGCAGTTCATGGTCGAAATGCGCGCCCTCGTCGGAGCGCAGCGTCTCCCAGTAACGCATCGCGGCATCCCAGGCGGCGCCCTTCGGCGCCTTCGGACGGTCGCGCAGGAAGTCGAACGCCTTCTGGTCGGGCGCCACCAGGCCGGCGCGCGCGCCGCCTTCGATCGACATGTTGCAGACCGTCATACGGCCTTCCATCGAGAGCGCACGGATCGCCTCGCCGGCATATTCCAGCACATAGCCGGTGCCGCCGGCGGTGCCGATCTCGCCGATGATCGCCAGGATGATGTCCTTGCCGGTCACGCCGTCGGGCAATTTGCCGTCGACGACCGCGCGCATGTTCTTGGCCTTCTTCTGGATCAGCGTCTGGGTCGCCAGCACGTGCTCGACCTCGGAGGTGCCGATGCCGTGCGCGAGCGCGCCGAACGCGCCATGCGTCGAAGTGTGGCTGTCACCGCAGACGATGGTGGTGCCGGGCAGCGTAAAGCCCTGCTCCGGGCCGATGACGTGGACGATGCCCTGACGCTTGTCGAACTCGTTGTAATACTCGATGCCGAATTCCTTGGCGTTCTCCGCCATCACCCGCATCTGCTCGATGCTCTCGGGGTCGGGATTGGGCTTCGACCGATCGGTGGTCGGGATGTTGTGGTCGACCACGGCGAGCGTCTTCTCCGGTGCGTGCACCTTGCGGCCGGCGGCGCGCAGGCCTTCGAACGCCTGCGGCGAGGTTACCTCGTGCACCAGATGGCGATCGATATAGAGCAGGCAGGTGCCGTCGTCGGCCTCGTGGACCAGATGGTCGTTCCAGATCTTGTCGTACAGCGTGGTCGGTTTGGACATGAGCTTGTGCTCCAGAAGAAATTCAGTGGTGAATGGCGTGAGCGCGCCGCGGCGCGCGAGCAGGCGAAAGCGTCCAGGCAGCGTTACGCTGCGCGCGTAAGCTCTGACGTTGCCGACGTCGCAAAGCGCCCGAAGAAGCGGCCGGGCAGCCGCGAGCGATCGTCGATCACGACGCGCTGGCAGGGCTGGCTTGCTTGATCCGGAACCATTCTAAATTTCTAACACAGGGCTTGCGCCCGCGACAATCGATCGATGCGCGGGGCGCCTCTTCGTCATTGCCGGGCTTGACCCGGCAATCCATCCATCTTGAGCAACAAGTTCCTCTTCCTGATGGATGCGCGGGTCAAGCCCGCGCATGACGAGTTGAGGCTGATCCTCGATATAGGTATGTCGCAACAAAAAAGCGCGGGGCAGGCCCCGCGCTTTCGGTCACACAACCCTTTCGGGGTGAATTACTCGCCGACGGCAGTCGGGCGGTCCTGCTTCTCGACGATGCGGGCCGACTTGCCGCGCAGGTTGCGCAGGTAATAGAGCTTGGCGCGACGAACCTTGCCGCGGCGCACGACCTTGATCGAGTCGATCATCGGCGACATCACCGGGAAGACGCGCTCGACGCCCTCGCCGTAGGAGATCTTGCGCACGGTGAAGCTCTCGTTGAGGCCCTGGCCGGAGCGGCCGATGCAAACGCCTTCATAGGCCTGCACGCGGGTGCGTTCGCCTTCGACCACCTTCACATTGACGATGACGGTATCGCCGGGTCCGAATTCCGGGATGGTTTTGGTGGCGGCGAGCTTGTCAAACTGCTCTTTTTCGAGCTGCTGAATCAGATTCATCGAAATCTCCATCGGCGGCGCGCCCAGCCTGTGCGGGCTGCGCAAACGTCCATCTATCCTGCGCGTGTGCGGATTAGGCCGTGCCTATAAGGCAAAGCGCAGGGTTTGTCACCCGTCTGTCGTGTTTTTTGTCCGTGGCGGAGCGGCTTTTTGGCCGGCCTTTCGGGCCCAGAGGTCCGGCCGGCGGTCCGCCGTGAGGGCCTCGGATTGGGCCAGCCGCCAGGCCGCGACCTTGGCGTGATCACCGGAAATGAGGATTTCGGGGATCTGACGGCCCTCGAACTCCTGCGGGCGGGTGTATTGGGGGTATTCCAGTAGTCCCTCGGAGAAGCTCTCCTCGGTTCCCGAGGCCTGCTTGCCCATCACTCCGGGCAGCAGGCGGACGCAGGCGTCGATCAGCGCCATCGCGGCGATTTCGCCGCCGGACAGCACGTAATCGCCGATCGAGACCTCCTCGAGCCCGCGTGCCTCGATCACCCGCTGGTCGATGCCCTCGAAGCGGCCGCAGACGATCAGGGGGCCGGGCGCGGCCGCAAGCTCCGCGACCCGCTCCTGGGTCAATGGCCGACCCCGCGGGCTCATCAGGAGGCGCGGGCGGTCAGGCGCAATGGCAGCGGCGTCGATCGCCGCCGCCAGCACGTCGGCCCGCAGCACCATGCCCGGACCGCCGCCGGCCGGCGTGTCGTCGACGCTGCGGTGCTTGTCGGTCGCCGACCCGCGGATGTCGCGCGCCTCCAGCGCCCAGAGCCCGCCGGCCAGCGCCTTGCCGGCCAGGCTGACGCCGAGCGGTCCCGGAAACATGTCCGGGAACAGGGTCAGCACGGTCGCGCGCCATGGTGTCGCTTGGGTTGTCATGGCCTCTGGTTACGGCACCACGGCCGTGAGGTCGAGGCTCTGCATCATGGCGGCGGCGTCAACCGCGCGGCGGAAGTCGGCGAGCCCGAAGGTCGCGACATTGATCCTGCCGAGATCCAGCAGGCCTTCGGCGGCGAGGCCGGCGAGCTGGCCCGGCGCGGTGCGGTCATACATGAACTGCCCCACCACCTCCCAGTCGTTGGCCAGCATCTCGCGGAACGAGAGTTCGAGCGGCACGTCAGCGCTACCCATCAGCACCATCCGGCCGCCGCGCTTCAGCGCACGCAGTGAGGACAGCGTGGTCGAGGTGCTCCTGGCGGCGCCGAGCAAATCAAGCGCGACATCGGCGCTGCCGCCGGCGGCGCGGCGGATGATCGAAAGATCGCCTGCGGCATCGCCGGTGACGACAGCGGGGATGACGCGCGGGCCGAAGGCGTCGCGCAACTGCTCGAGCGCGGCCTCTTTGCGTCCGACCGCGACGACGCGGCCCGCGCCCATCGCGACCGCGAGCATCACGCCGCCCGAGCCGAAATAGCCGGTCGCGCCGTTGACGATGATGGTCTGCCCGCCGCGCAGGCCGGTGCGCTGCAATCCGCCGAACGGCACGATCAGTTTTGCCAATCCGATCAGCTCGGTCGCCGGTCTGTCGTCGAGATTGGCAAGCGGCGTGACGCAGGCAGCCGGCCAGTGCGCGATCTCAGCGAACACGCCGTCGCGCCAGCGTGCCTGCAGCGCCAGCGCCTCCGGTGTCGTCACCGTCGCAGTCAGCCCGATCAGGATCTGCGGCGGATCGCGATCCGGCACGTCGCCGCGCAGATGCGGGCTCAGGAACACACGATCGCCGCTCTGCACATGCGTGACGTTCTCGCCGGTGGCGACGACGCGCGCGATCGCGTTGGTGCCGGGCACGAACGGCATCGGCGGCAGGCTGTAAGGCAATGCGCCCGACAGCAGCCTGTTGGTATACGACAGCACCATGCCGGCTTCGATCCGCACCACGACGCCATCGGGCGCGGGGCTGGGCGTTGCGACATCCTCGAAGCGAAGATCATTGTGGGCGTGCAACCGCCAGGCCTTGTGCGTAGTTGTCATTGGGATGCTCCGTGAGACCATTGCTTAGGTAGCCCGGATGGAGCGAAGCGCAATCCGGGAATCACGCAAGCAACGACTCTCCTCGGAAGACGGCCCAGATTGCGCGGAGCCTGTCATCGGGCGCGCGTTCGCGCGACCCGTTGGCTCCATCCGGGCGATAGCTCCAACCTCCCCTTGAAAAGGGGAGGTCGCTTTGCTCGCAAGAGCAGAGCGGGTGGGGATCAGCTCTGTCAGCTTGCACCGTCGCCCGCGGCTGACCCCCATCCCGACCTTCCCCCTTTCAGGGGGAAGGAGAAGACAGACGGTAGCCCGGGCTTAAGCGCGTTATGCGTCACGCCGTCGTTGGTTCGTCGCGAAGATGCCGCGCCAGCGCGATGGTGAGCGGACAGATCGCCAGCGCCGTGATCGCGGTAGCTGCGGTTGCGAGCGTCGGGCCGAGCGCATCACCGAGCAGGCCGTAGAGCACCGGCGCGATCGCGCCGGATCCGATGGTCCCGGTGTAGAACAGCGCGAAGGCGCGTTCGGTCTGATGTGCCGGCGTGAGTTCGGGCACCGTGCCATAGAGCACGGATGAGGTGCCGTTGAGCATCACGCCGAGCAGCGGCAGCAGCATCATGGTCGGCGCCAGCGGCAGCATCAGCACCGCCGCGATCAGCGCCGCCGTGCCGCCTTCGGTGATCAGCACGGTGCGCAGCGTGCCTACCCGCTCGCCGAGCCAGCCGCAGATGAATTTTCCCGCAGCGCCGCCGATGAAGACCAGTGCCAGCGCGAGGCCGTTGGTCGGCAGCGCGGCGCCCTTGTCGCGCAACAGAAACGGCAGGAAGGTGAGAAAGCCCATCCGAACCGCGGTGTCGAGGATTCCAATCGCGAGCAGCCAGATGAAGCCGCCGCCGGCGCTTGCGCGGCGCGATGCAGCGGCCGCCTTGCGCTCGGCGCCCTTGCCGACCGACGGCATCCACAGCGCGATGCAGATCGCGACGAGCAGGCCGGCCACGGCGAGCACGAGCAGCGTGTGCCGCCACGACATGATCACCAGCAGGATCGAGGTCGCTGCCGGGATCGCCGCCTTGCCGAGATCGCCGGAGAAATTGTAGATGCCGAGTGGCCCGCGTGCCGCCGAACCATAGGCGCGCGACACCGCGGCCGATGCGATCGGATGCTGCGTGCTCGAGCCTGCGCCGGAGAGCGCGAGTGCGAGACCAAGTCCGATGACACCGCCGGAGAGCCCGGCAAACACGTAGCCAAGCGCCGACAGCGCCGTGCCCGCGATTAGAATGATCTTGCCGTCGATCCGCTCTGCGATGCGCCCGACCGGAATCTGCAGCCCGGCCATGGCGCCGGCGTAGAGCCCGCGCAGCAGTGCCAATAGTCCGTAGCTAAGCGCGAATTCGGCCTGCCAGACCGGCAGCAGCACGTAGATCAGGTCGGTGTAGCCGTCGTGGAGGGCGTGATTGAGCCCGGTCACGGACAGCGTTCGCGTCGCCCGGACGTGCTCGGGGCGGGATGCGTTGATTTCCGCGGAGGCGCTCATTGTCGCCAACCGAAGTGAAAAAATCTAAAGATAGAACGGGAGTGCATTGGAGCGCAGTCCCAGAAAATGAAGATGTGTGAGTAGCTTGCTGCGCAATATGCGCTCGATCAGCCGCTGTCACAAATCAGTAATAATCGGATCATACGTTAGAAAATCTGGTATTGAGGGGTCATGTTCGTCCCGCGCCGCAGCCTGCCGCCGCTCAATGCGGTCCGCGCCTGCGAGGCCGCCGCGCGCCTCGGCAGCTTCAAGGAAGCGGCCGCCGAGCTCAGCGTGACCCATGGCGCGGTCAGTCAGCAGATCCGGCTGCTCGAGGAATGGCTGGGCGCGCCAGCGCTGTTCCGGCGCTCGGTCCGCCGCGTGGTGCTAACGCCGGCGGGTGCGGCCTTGCTGGCGGAATTCGCGCCCGCGCTCGACCGGATTTCCGCAGCCGTGCAGCAGCATCGCGAGCGACGCGGCGATGCGGCTGTCGCGGTGCTGCGCGTCAACGCGCTCGCGACCTTCAGCCTGCGCTGGCTGTTGCCGCGGATGAGCCGGTTTCGCGCCGAGCATCCTGATATCGAGGTGCGTCTCGCCACATCGAACGATCCGGTGGATGCGCTGCCCGAACCATTCGACGTCGTGATCCGCGGTGGCCCCGACACCTTCCACGGCTTTTCGTCGCGCTTCCTGGTGTCGGAGCGGCGGCTGCCGGTGTGCAGTCCGGCGCTATCAGCGCAATTGCCGCTGCATGAGATCGCAGATCTCTCCCGGCATACGCTGCTGCACGTCACGTCGATGCCGCGGCTGTGGCGCGACTGGCTCACCGAGGCCGGGCAATCCGCGCTGGAGCCGGCGGCCTCGCTGACATTCGATCATTTCTATCTGACGATACAGGCCGCGCTCGACGGTCTCGGCGTTGCAATGGGGCCGACCGCGCTGATTGCGGACGATCTCGCGGCCGGGCGTCTGGTGACGCCGTTCCCGCCATCAGCCTGCCGGCGCGGAGCTACTTCGCGTATTTTCCGGCGGGGCGCAGCAACGATCCGCACAGCGCGGTGTTCTGCGACTGGCTCGAGCAGCAGGGCCGGGTGACGGGCTGAAAATGTGTCTCGATCAAGCCGCCGACGGATCGTCGCCGTCGATCTCCTGCGGCAGGTCGATCACCACGCGGCCGCCGGCGAGATCGACTGATGGCACCACAGCGTTGGTGAAAGGCAGCAGCATCGTCGCGCCCTGCGGCGGGGCGATCTCGATGATGTCGCCGGCGCCGAAATTATGGATCGCGATCACCTTGCCGAGCGGCTGCTCCGATGTCGTCACCGCGGCGAGCCCGATCAGGTCGGTGTGGTAGTATTCGCCGTCGTCGGTTTCCGGCAGCCGGTCGCGCGGAATGTAGAGTTCGAGGCCGTTGAGCCGTTCGGCATCATCGCGCGAGGCGACGCCCTTCAGCGTCACCACCAGATGATCCTTGGCCTCGCGCGCATGCGTGACCTCGAACTGGCGCGTGCCGTCCTTGGTCATCAGCGGGCCGTAATCCTTCACGGCCAGCGGGTCTTCGGTGAAGGTCCATAGCCGGACGGCGCCGCGCACACCATGCGCAGCGCCGATACGGGCGACACAGACCGGTACTGTCACCGCAGCAGCCGTTCAGCTTACGCCTTGGCGGCGGCTTCGGCCTGCGCCTTGCGCTCCTTGCGCGGCACGGCCTTTTCCGGATTGTTGCGCGCGGTGCGCTTGACGACGCCGGCGGCGTCGAGGAAGCGGGTGACGCGATCCGACGGCTGCGCGCCCTTGGCGAGCCAGGCCTTCACCTTGTCCATGTCGAGCTTCAGCCGCGCCTCGTTGTCCTTCGGCAGCAGCGGATTGAAGTGGCCGAGACGCTCGATGAAGCGGCCATCGCGCGGAAAGCGCGAGTCGGCGACGACGACGTGATAGACCGGACGCTTCTTGGTGCCTGCGCGAGCGAGGCGGATAACAACGGACATCTAGTTCTCCTTCAAAGGTCGATGTGTTCGATTGATTGGCATTCCGCGTCGCGCCGGCCGCATGCGGTCCGTCGCGACGAATTCCTCATTTCTTCTTGCCCGGGAAGCCGCCGAGGCCCGGCAGCGTCGGCTTGCCGGAAAGCCCGGTCAGGCCCGGCACGTTCGGCAGGCCGCCGCGCAGCCCGACCGGCAAATCCTTCGGCAAATTGGGCAGGCCACCGCCGGCGCCGCCCTGCATCTTCTCGGCGAGCGCCTTCATCTCCTCGGCCGAGGGCGGCTTCATGCCGCCGCCAAAGCCCATCGCCTGCGCGATGCCGGCGAGCGGGCCGCGCTTGCCGGAGCCCATGGCCTTCATCATGTCGGCCATGTTCCGGTGCATCTTCAGAAGCTTGTTGACCTGCTCGACGCTCTGGCCGGCGCCGGCCGCGATGCGCTTCTTGCGGCTGGCCTTCAGGATGTCCGGATTCTTGCGCTCCTGTCGTGTCATCGAGTCGATGACCGCGACCTGGCGCTTGATGATCTTGTCGTCGATGCCGGCCGCCGCGATCTGGTTCTTCATCTTGGCGATGCCGGGCATCATGCCCATCAGGCCGCCGATGCCGCCCATGTTCGCCATCTGCTGCAGCTGCTCGCGCATGTCGTTGAGGTCGAACTGGCCCTTGCGCATGCGCTCGGCGGTGCGCGCGGCCTTCTCGGCGTCGATATTGGCGGCGGCTTTCTCGACCAGCGAGACGACGTCGCCCATGCCGAGGATGCGGCCGGCGATGCGGTTCGGATGGAAGTCTTCCAGCGCGTCGGTCTTCTCGCCGGTGCCGAGCAGCTTGATCGGCTTGCCGGTGACGGCGCGCATCGACAGCGCGGCGCCGCCGCGGCCGTCGCCATCCACTCTTGTCAGCACAATGCCGGTGAGGCCGACGCGCTCGTCGAACGCGCGGGCGAGGTTAACCGCGTCCTGGCCGGTGAGGGAGTCCGCGACCAGCAGCACTTCATGCGGGTTGGCGGCGGCTTTGATCTCGGCCGCCTCCTTCATCATGTCTTCGTCGAGCGTGGTGCGGCCGGCGGTGTCGAGCAACACGACGTCATAGCCACCGAGCTTGCCGGCCTCTAACGCGCGCTTCGCGATCTGTGGCGGCATCTGGCCGGCGACGATCGGCAGCGTCGGAATGTCGAGGTCGCGGCCGAGCACCGCGAGCTGCTCCATCGCCGCCGGGCGATAGACGTCGAGCGAGGCCATCAGCACCTTGCGCTTGTCGCGCTGGACCATGCGCCGCGCGAGTTTTGCGGTGGTGGTGGTTTTACCGGAGCCCTGCAGACCGACCATCATGATCGGGACGGGCGGCACGGAGTTGATATCGATGGTCTGGCCGTCGGAGCCGAGCGTGGCGACGAGCTCGTCATGGACGATCTTCACCACCATCTGGCCGGGCGTGACCGACTTGACGACGGTGGCGCCGATCGCCTGCTCGCGGACCCGGTCGATGAAGCTGCGGACGACCTCGAGCGCGACGTCGGCTTCGAGCAGCGCGCGGCGCACCTCGCGCATCGCGGCATCGACGTCCTTTTCGGTCAGCGCACCGCGCCCCGTCAGACGATCGAGAATGCCACCAAGCCGTTCCGACAGATTGTCGAACAATGCCGTTGTCCTTCGTTGCGCTCGTAAGCGCGCGTCACCCGTTTCTCGTCATACCCCGCGAAAGCGGGGTCTCCGGTACGCCACGGCCGCCCGGTTCAATCCGAGCTGCTCTGGAATACTGGATCACCCGCTTTCGCGGGTGATGGCCACATAGTCCGCCTTGGCAACCTGCCAAGACGATGGTCCAAACACTTTCGCGCCCGAGGGCGCATCGCGCTGTCGGGCGTTGGCCTCTGGTCTCCAGGACCAGTCGGCGGGTCGAAAAGACGGATCTTTCCGAGAAAGTGGCGGCGTTAAACGCTGCCGGGGGCGCAAAGTCAAGGAAAGTTTCGCCGCGATCGGCGCGGACGACAGTAAGGCGCTGAAATCACATCATTTTGTCGGGTTAGTTCCGAATTCGTCGATGCCACCCATATAAGCCGCGCCCGCCTCCTATTTGGGAACCCGCTTGCCCATCGTCACCCGCCGCCGCCTTCTCGCAACCTTGACCGGAGCCGCTGCCGCGCTCGGCGTGCCCTCGATCTGGATGTCCACCATGAAAACCTATGACGGCCCCGTCTCCGATCATTTCGACGGCCTGCACTTCTTCGATCCGGACGGCTCGCCGCCGAAATCGCTCGGTGAGGTGCTGCGCTGGCAGTTCGGGGGCAGGCGGCAGCGCGCGGTCTGGCCGGAATGGGCGCCGAGCCCCTATGCCGATACGCCGCCGCCGCGCGTCGATGGCGGTGGGGTGCGGTTATGTTTCGTCGGCCATGCGAGCTGGCTGATCCAGGCCGGCGGTCTCAACATCCTGGTCCATCCGGTGTGGTCGATGCGCGCCTCACCGTTCAGCTTCGCAGGTCCCGTGCGGCACAACGATCCCGGCATCGCCTTCGAGAAGCTGCCCAAGATCGACGTCGTGCTGGTGTCGCACGGCCATTACGACCATCTCGATGTCGCGACGCTGTCGAAGCTCACGGCAACGTTTGCGCCGCGGGTGATCACACCGCTCGGCAACGACGTCACGATGCGCGCATCGGATGCCGCGATCAAAGCCGAGGCGTTCGACTGGCATCAGCGCGTCGAACTCGGCAGCGGCCTTGCCGCGACGCTGGTGCCGACGCGGCACTGGTCGGCGCGGCCTGTTCGATCGCAACAAGGCGCTGTGGGCGAGCTTCGTGCTGGAGACGCCGGCCGGCAAACTCTACATCGTCTGCGATTCCGGCTATGGCGACGGGCGGCATTTCCGCCGCGTCGCCGACGCGCATGGTCCGCTGCGGCTAGCGATCCTGCCGATCGGCGCCTATGAACCGCGCTGGTTCATGCGCGACCAGCACATGAATCCGGAGGATGCGGTGAAGGCGCTGGCCGATTGCGGCGCCGCTCAGGCGCTGGCGCATCACCACGGCACGTTCCAATTGACCGACGAGGCGATCGACGCACCGGCGACCGCCCTCGGCGAAGCGCTCGACGCGGCAAAAGTGCCGCGCGAGAAGTTTTTGACGTTGAAGCCCGGGCAGGTGTTCGAGATTTAGCCGCCGTCGTCCCGGGCAAGCGAAGCGCGACCCGGGACCCATAACCACAAATGCGAAATATTGGGCGATGCTGCGGTCCCAGCTTGCCTCCACAATTCGCATTTGTGGTTATGGGTCCCTGCTTTCGCAGGGACGACGGGAACTTATTACTTCCCCTTGATCGCCCAGGACACGCTGACGCTCACCGAGAGGGTTTCCTCGCCCTGCGCGACCGGCGCGCTGGAGGCCGCCATCGGCGCGGCCATCTTGCGGTACATCGGCACGGGCGCGTTGCCCTCCTCGGAGATGCTGATCGGCTCACCAAGCGTGACGCCGGCGGCCTTGGCGTAGATTTCCGCCTTGCGGCGGGCGTCGGCGATCGCCTTGTCGCGCGCTTCGTCGAGCACTTTCGAGGCCTGCGACACCACGAAGTTGATGCCGCCGATCTCGTTGGCGCCAGCGCCGACCAGCACGTCGACCACGCCGGCGACCTTGGCGACGTCGCGCACCTTGATGGTGACGCGGTTGCTGGCGCGGTAGCCGACGATGCTGGGCGGTGCAGTCGGGGACGACGAGGTGCGGTTGGCGAATTGCGGCTGCAGCGACAGCCGCGAGGTCTGGTAGTCCTTCTCGTCGATGCCCGCGCCCTTCAGCGCGCCGAGCACTTTCGCCATCGCAATGTTGTTGGCGTCGGCGGCCTCGCGCGCGGTCTTCGCATCGGTCGTCACGCCGCCGTCGATCACAGCCTGGTCCGGCGCCACCGAGACGGTGGCTTCGCCGGTGACCGAGATCGCCGGCGGAAAGTCGTCGTTGGCGAGTGCGGGCGCGGCCAGCAGCGTGGTCGCGACGAGGATGGCAGCGAAGGGCAGGCGATGGGGCATGGGTCTCACTTCAATGGCACGTAAACGTTGATCACCAGCTTGTCCTCCGCGGTCTTCAGCGGATCGGTGATGTATTCCTCGATAAAGGTGTCCTTGGCTTCGAGCTTCTTGTCGTCGAGGTGATTGGTGATCGCCTCATAGGTGTTGTCCATGTTGTCGTAGGACCCGCGATGGACGAATTTCAGCGCCTTGCCGTCGGGCGAATTGCCCATGCTCATGTTCTTGCCGAGGTTCTTGACGTCCTGATCGACCGGGATTTCGGCGATGAAGGTGAAGCCGGTGTCGTCGGTCGAGGTGTAGACGATCATCGGATTGCCCGATGCCTTGATGCCGCCCTTGTCGAGCAGCGCGGTGAGCTGCTTGAACGCCTCGATCAGCGCGTCGAACGCCGAATCCCAGTTGGCGGTGCCCTTCAGCATCACGACCTTCTTCGGCTCCAGCGTGAACGGTTCGCCGAACGGATCGGCGGTCTGCACCGGGGCGGTCGGTGGCGGCGCCGGGGTCTGCGATGCGGCGGGGCTGTCGGCCGGCGACTTGGTCTCGGCCGGAGGCGGGACGGGCGTGGCCGAGGGCGCAGGCGCGGGGGGCGGGCTCGGGCTGGCTGCCGGAGCGGGCGAGGCGGCCGGCGACTGGGCGGGCGCCGGGCTTGCCAGTGCGATCGCGGCCAAGGGCAGCAGCGCGACCAGGGCCGCGCGGAGCGTGCTGATACGGTTCATTCGGTATACTCCATCCCCATCCTCAAACGGCCGCTCGATCTGTCCCGGCGCGCGCGGCCCGCGAGGTGCGATATTCCTAACACGCAAGTTCTGCATTCGTCCCATGACAGATGTGTCACGGAGCCATTCCGACTGGCCAATGGACCACCAGTCGCCATATAACCGGGCAGAATTTGGGAAAATCGATGAGCGCGCTCGCCAATCACGCATTTGCCAAGATGAACGGCATCGGCAACGAGATCGTCGTCGTCGACCTGCGCGATTCCAAGGCACAGGTTTCGGCGGCGGAGGCGCGCGCGGTGGCTTCGCCGGCCGGCGTTCCCTATGACCAGCTGATGGTGCTGCAGCCGCCGCGGCTCGACGGCACCGAAGCATTCATCTCGATCTACAACAATGACGGCTCGGAGGCCGGCGCCTGCGGCAATGGCATGCGCTGCGTGGTGCGCCGGATCTTCGAGAAGACCGGCCAGACCGCGGCGACGTTCCAGACCCGCGCCGGCCTGCTCAATTGCTGGCAGGGGCCGGCGCCCGATCTCTACACCGTCGACATGGGCGCGCCGAAGTTCGGCTGGCAGGACATTCCACTGGCGGAGGAATTCCGCGACACCCGCTACATCGAGCTGCAGGTCGGGCCGATCGACAAGCCGGTGCTGCATTCGCCCTCGGCGGTCTCTATGGGCAATCCGCATGCGATCTTCTGGGTCGACGACGTCAATGCCTACGACCTCGAGCGTTTCGGGCCGCTGCTGGAGAACCATCCGATCTTCCCGGAGCGCGCCAACATCACGCTCGCCCATATCGTCGATCGCGACCACATCACGATCCGCACCTGGGAACGCGGCGCCGGCCTCACCAGGGCCTGCGGCTCGGCGGCCTGCGCGACCGCGGTGGCTGCGGCGCGGCTGAAGCGCGCCAACCGCATCGTCGAGATCACGCTGCCCGGCGGCAAGCTCGGCATCGAGTGGCGCGAGCGCGACGATCACGTGTTGATGACCGGCACCGCCGATTTCGAATATGAGGGCCGCTTCGATCCGGCGCTGTTCGCCAGCGTCGCCTGACCGGGCGTGGGATCGATCATGAGATCGGGCATGGGCGTCGATGTCGTCACCTTTGGCTGCCGCCTCAACGCATTCGAATCCGAGGTGATTCGCCGCGAGGCCGAGCAGGCGGGGCTCACTGAGACCATCGTCATCAACAGCTGCGCCGTCACCAACGAGGCGGTGGCGCAGGCGCGCCAGTCGATCCGCAAGCTGAAGCGCGAACGGCCTGCGGCGCGCATCGTCGTCACCGGCTGCGCGGCGCAGACGCAGGCAGCGATGTTCGCTGACATGGCCGAGGTCGATCGCGTCGTCGGCAATGACGAGAAGATGCGCGGCGCTGCCTGGCAGGCGACGCGCGCTGCGTTCGATCTCGGCGCGAGCGAGAAAGTCGCGGTCGCCGACATCATGGCGGTGACGGAGATGGCGCCGCATCTGCTCGACGGTTTCGAGCGCGGCCTGCCGCGGGTGTTCGTACAGGTGCAGAACGGCTGCGATCATCGCTGCACCTTCTGCATCATCCCCTATGGCCGCGGCAATTCCCGCTCGGTGCCGATGGGGGCGGTGGTTGACCAGGTCCGGACGCTGGTCGAGCGCGGTCATGCCGAGATCGTGCTGACCGGCGTCGATCTCACGAGCTACGGCGCCGATCTCCCGGGCACGCCGAAGCTCGGCCAGTTGACCCGGCAGATCCTGCGCCATGTGCCCGAGCTGAAGCGGCTGCGCATCTCATCGATCGATTCGATCGAGGCCGACCGCGACCTGCTAGATGTCATCGTCGACGACGCGCGGCTGATGCCGCATCTGCATCTGTCGTTGCAGTCGGGCGACGACATGATCCTCAAGCGGATGAAACGCCGGCATTCGCGGCAGGACGCGATCGATTTCTGTGCGCAACTGCGCCGGCTGCGGCCGGATATCGCGCTCGGCGCCGACATCATCGCGGGCTTCCCGACCGAGACCGAGGAGATGTTCGCGCGCTCGCTCGATCTGGTCGAGCAATGCGATCTCACCTTCCTGCACGTGTTTCCCTATTCGAAACGCCCGGGCACGCCGGCCGCGCGGATGCCGCAGGTCGCAGGCGGGGCGATCAAAGAGCGCGCCAAGCGGCTGCGCGCGGCCGGCGAGGCCGCGCTGCAGCGGCGGCTCGCCGCGGAAATCGGCGCGACGCGCGAGGTGCTGATCGAAAGCAACAGGCAGGGCCGCACCGAGCACTTCCTGCCAGTCGCGATCAATGATGATGTGCCGGGCACGGTGCGACGGCTCGCCGTGACGGGTCATGACGGTGCGCGCCTCGTTGGGTCGTGCGGCGACGCTATCTAACGTGTTGTATTCATAGAATCGCCAGGTCCGCCTTGCCTTCGAAGGAGGGCGTGGAGCCGACATGAGTTCATGCCGGCTTTGGACCAAAAGCAGTCGTTGGCACTTTAGTCCTTGTCGAGCTCTCCGATATGACGCTGGGCATATAGCTCGAGGCCGATCCTCGCGACGAGTTCGATCTGGGTTTCCAGAGAATCGATATGCTCTTCCTCATCGTGCATGAGTTGCTCAAACAGATCCCGTGTCACGTAGTCTTTGACCTGATGGCAATGGCTCGCAGCTTCAGCGTAGAGGGAGTGCGCCGACAATTCGGCTTGCAAGTCGCTATGGAGCACGGCCTTCACGGTCTTCCCAATATGAAGGGATTCCAGCGTCTGCATATTGGGAGATCCATCGAGGAAGATGATGCGTTCGATGAGCTTGTCTGCATGTTGCATCTCTTCAATCGATTCCTTGCGCCACGCCTTGGCCAGCACCTTGTAGCCCCAATTGTCGAGCAGGCGGTAGTGCAGCCAGTACTGGTTCACCGCGGTGAGCTCGTGTCGCAGCGCTTTGTTGAGGTATTCGATAACGTCTTTATCGCCCTTCATGCTCCGCTCCTTTTCGCGGGTGCCGCTGGGATCGATTGGTTGTGTGGGCGCCTGGACTTGATGTTTGGCCGACGCGATGGAGAGTTTAGAGCGTCAGCGCTTTCGGTTCGAGCAGTTTGGGGCATCTACCGCTCGCCGTAAGCGGCGACGCAAGGAAAGGGGCGCTCGGCGTTGACTTGCTCACCGTTCGACACACATGAGAGGTTAATCTCTGCGCCGCGACTTCAAAGGCGTAGGGAGATGGAGCAGGGGAGTTTTGGCCATGATCGAGGGGATCAGCGCGCTCACGCTGGGCACCCATGACATGCCACGAGCTGTCCGATTCTACCGAGCCCTGGGATTTGAGGTCCTGCATGGCGGCGAATGGTCGTCGTTCACTAGCTTTCGAGCCGGTCTGAGCTACCTCAACCTCACCGACCAACCTGCCGAACGACGCTGGTCCTGGTGGGGTCGGGTCATCTTCTACGTCACCGATGTTGACGCACTTTACGAACGCGCGCTCGCGGCGGGTTACCAGCCCGCGACTGTGCCCCGCGATGCCGAATGGGGTGAGCGTTTCTTCCACCTGGCTGACCCCGACGGCCACGAACTCAGTTTCGCTCGACCTTTGCTTCCGGCTTCCGTCCAATAGCGGATCGAAGCGGCCTGCATTCCAACCGTCGCTGCGAGAGGGTATTGTTCCGACAGACGGCCATCGCCCTGACGTCAGCTTCGGCTCGGACTATGGCGCGGTCTCTCGAGCAAAGATCAAAGGATGGCAACGAACGGTCGCACCGTCACCGTATTCGGCGGAACCGGTTTTCTCGGCCGCCGCATCGTTCAGCATCTGTGCGATCACGAGTTTCCCGTCCGGATCGCGTCAAGGCATCCAGATCGCGGGCGCAGTCAGTTTGGCCCGCATGATTCCCAACTTCTGTTCGTCCAGGCCGATATTCACGACGAACGGTCTGTCGCAAATGCGCTTGCCGGCGCTTACGCCGCTGTCAACACCGTCAGCCTATACGTTGAGCACGGACGTGAGACGTTTCATTCCGTTCATGTCGAGTCCGCCCAACGGGTAGCGGCCCAAGCGCACCGGGCCGGAGTCAAAAGACTCGTTCACTTGTCAGGCATCGGCGCCGATGCCGCGTCTCAATCGCGGTACATCCGAGCGCGCGGCGAAGGTGAACTGGTGGTCAGGGCTACGTTTGCCGGCGCACATATCATCCGGCCCGCCGTCATGTTCGGACCGGACGATGCGTTTCTTACGACCATCCTCAACCTTCTCCGCCGGCTGCCGATCTATCCGATGTTCGGCCGCGGCTCGATGAAACTGCAGCCGGCCTATGTGGAAGATGTGGCAGAGGCGACTGTCCGGATCATCCAGCGAGCCGAGACGCAACCGACGATCTTCGAGTGTGGCGGCCCTCGCGCTTATTCCTACGAAGAATTGGTCGGAATCATCGCGCGTCAGGCTGGCCTTGCGCCCATCCTGGTCCCGATCCCGCTCGCCGTTTGGCACGCCCTGGCATGGGCTTCCGAAATACTCCCGGACCCGATTCTCACGCGCAATCAGGTGGAGCTGATGCAGATCGATACCGTGTCGTCGCCGGAGATGCCTGGCCTTGTCGAACTTGGGATTTCGCCGCAGCCGGTTGAGGCAATACTCCAGAAGATGCTGTCAAAGTGCGGATGAAGAGGGCTCATCGGTTAAATCCGCTTCAGATGGCGGGTTCGCGCGCTACTGTTACAGGACGCGATGGCGTATCCGCCGTTCGACAGCGGCAATATGGCTGTGCGCCGTCGGCAGCTGCAGGTAGTTCGGGGTCGACTGACCTTGGACGCGTACCTCTAAATCCGGATTGGTGAGCGTGGCTCTGTATCCGCTTCAGTCCGAAAGCGATTGTAGTGCGGCGTCGCCGCGAAATGACGCGATGGGTCAAAAGCCGTCGATGACGGCCGAGTCCGGCGAGCTTCCGCGCATGAACTTCGCATCGCGACGGTTCCCAGCAAAATGACAGCATGCCTCAGACCGATCCACACACCTCCTGAAAAGACTTGCGGCTAGTTTCTCGACATTGGCGGGAGTTTGCCGAAGCAAGCGCCTTCGGCGAGCGATAGTGGCGCCCGCCGCAAGAGCGCAAGAGAGAGAGTGTTACAGCAGTCACAAGCAAGTACGGACTCGCGACGTTCCTGTCCAGCAGCACTCCTCCGAAGGCGTACCTCCTGCTTGGTGCGTGGATCAGCGTGAACCAAACGAGCAAGGTGCCGGTGAGTGTGACCCACAAAGTTGCCAACAGAAGCCAGAGGCGTGCGTGCCTGTGCACTGTAGGTGATGAAATTGATTCTCCGATGCGCAATCGCGCATCGTAGTTCTCGCCTGCGGCGAGCCCGGAATGGCAGTCAAAAGCCTGCGACAAATTAACCCGACGGGCAAAATTCCGCTTCGCGTTTGACTCAACTCAGCGGTCTAATGGCGCCGTCTCACCCGCTTGAGGGGCGCTTCGCGATCGTCACGAGTGTCGGGTCGAGATGCGGTGGACGCCGATTGCGCAACTGACGAGTGCGCATGACGCGGACGGTGAAGTCGTGTGGTCCTGACGCCCTAGTGGCCGGTGTCCCCAAGCAAAGCGCGAAAGCGCTTTGCGAAGGCGGTGACAAACAAGCCCAGTCTCGCCGGGGAGAGCACGAAATAAGCCGTAACCCATCGCGCAGGGAAAGCCGGGTTGTTTCCGGTTACACCTGTGGCCCTACCCCCGAGCTCTCTACCTTTTGCTCGGGGCCCCATGGGTGCGATCGGCACCCGGCTTTCCCTGCGCCCTCTGCGAGAGGAGGGCGGAAAGAGATGCAAAGCTCGGACGATTCATGTCGCGAGAATGCGGAAGTATGACTCACAGACCGTGCAACAAATTCGGTATCGTCCTGGCGAAAGCCAGGACCCATTACCCCAAATCATAATTGTTGCGTGACGCTGGGAGCGACGATCCCGTTGATCGTCAAATGCGGTGGCTATGGGTCCTGGCTTTCGCCAGGACGACGATCGTGTGTGTGTGTGTGGCACCCGCGCTGTCATCGCCCGGCTCGACCGGGCGATCCAGTACGCCGCAGCCTCTCGGCTCAACAACGGGCGTCTCTGGAATACTGGATCACCCGCATGCGCGGGTGATGACACTGAATACATTGTTTGACAGGTCGAATCTGAATCAGTCCCGGCGCTGTGCGCGAGAATGTCAACGGCTGCGTTCGCCGGGCTTTGGCGGCTGCGAGGCGCGGACCTGCCAGAACCGCAGCATGCGGTCGGCGTTGGCGTGTGTTATTCGCGTGAACTGGCTCTTCGCGTTGGCGAGCTCGACCGGCCCCATCGATCCGGTCGAATAGCGGCATTCCATCACCGCGGCCGTCGTCTCCCAGCTCAACCCCGCGGCCCGGCAGGGCACCAGCAGACCCTCGCTGCGGAGGCTTTGCATCAGGGGGCGGATCACCTCGATGCTGGCCTGCGCAAGCTCCGCCAGGGCAGCGATGGTTTCTTCATACATTCGCTGCCTGGCGAAGCCGAGCAGGGCGGCCTCGTGGAGCTCGCCGGAATCCTTCAGCCTTGCGACGTGACGCTTGGCTGCGGTGAAGTCCCGGGCCCGCGACATCTCGCGCTCGACGCCGGCGGCGACCGCGGCGATCGCGTGGCGGATCTCCTCGAACAGATGCGAGGGCGCGCGTTGCAGCAAACGGCTGCGCACCTCTTCCGTTGCATCGTGCAGCAGCTGAACACGGAGCTCCGGGGGCAGATCCGCGCGGATACCGGTCTGGACCGCAAGCACCGGGTCGTGCTCGGCCTGCGCGAGAATGATTGCGAACCCGTCCGCCGACACCTTGGCGCCGGGATTGCTGACCAGGCGGTGACTGACGCTCGCGAAGCGACGGGCCAACAGCGCGTCGGTGACGACTTCCTTCAGCCACCAGCGGCCGGCGACCGCGAGCAGATGCAGCTCGCTCTTGGTCTTCGCGATCTCGACCAGATCTTCCGTGTTGAGACGCGACGATTCCTGCAGTATCGGCCGGGCGATCCTGATCTCGTCATTGCTCGCGAGACGGCGAATGATCGCGGGCGGTGCCTGGGTGACCGGTGCGAGCTGCTCGCTGATGTCGGTGAGCGCCATCCGGGCGCTGATGTCGGCAAGCGCCCGCAATTCGATGGTCTTCACCAGACGCTCGAGCACATTGTCGAACAGCTCGACCTGTTCGCTGTTGAAGCTGCCGGCGGATGCGAGGAAAAGGCCGGTGACGCGCTTTGCCGTTTCGATGCATTTTTCGGCGGAGCCGGCGCGTATCGCGGCCTCGACCTCGTCGACAATCCCTTGCCCAGCATTCAGCATTGCTCGTCCTGAGCCGTGGTGGCGCGCTTTTTCTAAGCCGCCTGCAGGACTACCGGATGGGCCTGAATGTTCCGTAAAGGATACTTGTCCGTAAAATCACGGAGGTCACTGCCCGTTCCAGCCGCAGCTCTTGAGCCGCTCGTGCATGTGGTCCGGCGCGGGCGCGACGACATGCACCGGCTCCTTGTTGCGCGAGATCGGGATGCCGATTTCGCGGGAGTGCAGGTGCAGGATCGGCTCGCCGAAGCGCGGGCCGTTGCCGTAGATGTTGTCGCCGACGATCGGCCAGCCCATCGCCGCTGAATGCACCCGCAGTTGATGGGTGCGGCCGGTGACCGGCTCCATCGCGAGCCAGGCGAGGCCCTGACCGCGTCCCAGCACCTTCCAGTTGGTGATCGCCTTCTGCCCGTCCGGATCCGGCTTCTGCCACCAGCCGCGCTCGGCGTTGAGCCGGCCGAGCGGCATGTCGATGGTGCCTTCGTCCTCGGCGGGCCCGCCCTCGACCACGGTCCAGTAGGTCTTCGCGATCTTGCCGTGCTTGAACAACAGCCCGAGCGAGGCGGTCGCCTTGCGGTGGCGTCCCAGCACGAGGCAGCCGGAGGTGTCCTTGTCCAGCCGATGTGCCAGCACCGGCGGCCGCGGCAGGCCGAACCGCAGCGCGTCGAACGAGGCCTCCAGATTGGCCCCGCCCTTGGGGCCGCGATGCACCGGCAGGCCCGCCGGCTTGTCGATCACCAGCATCAGTCCGTCGCGGTGGAGCACGCGGCCCAGGATTTCTTCCGCGGTCAATTGGGGAACATCAATCAATTCGTCGAGACTTTCGTTTATGGGCCGAAACGGCTAACACGTCCGCGCCATGAACGATACCACTGCGGGAACTCCAAAACAGAGCTGGTGGCAGCGCCTGAAAGGCGGCCTGAAGCGCACCTCCGGTGCGCTGGGGACGGCGGTCGCCGATCTCGTCACCAAGCGCAAGCTCGATCGCGCCATGCTCGATGACATCGAGGATGTGCTGCTGCGCGCCGATCTCGGCACCGAGGTCTCGGTGCGGATCGCGGAGGCGGTCGGCAAGGGCCGCTACGACAAGGCGATCTCGGCCGATGAGGTCAAGGCGGTTGTCGCGACCGAGGTCGAGAAGGTGCTGGCACCGGTGGCCAGGCCGCTCGAGATCGATGCCGGGAAGAAGCCATTCGTCGTCCTGGTCGTCGGCGTCAACGGCTCCGGCAAGACCACGACGATCGGCAAGCTCGCCGCGAAATTTTCCGCCGAGGGCCGCAAGGTCATGCTCGCGGCCGGCGACACGTTCCGCGCCGCGGCGATCGAGCAGCTCAAGGTCTGGGGCGAGCGCACCAAGTCGCCGGTCATCGCCGGCGCCCAGGGCTCGGATTCGGCAAGCCTCGCCTTCAGCGCTCTGACTGCGGCGAAAGAGCAGCAGCGCGACGTGCTGCTGATCGACACCGCCGGCCGGCTGCAGAACAAGTCCGAGCTGATGAACGAGCTCGAAAAGGTCGTGCGCGTCATCAAGAAGGTCGATGCGTCGGCGCCGCACGCCGTGTTGCTCGTGCTCGACGCCACGGTGGGACAAAATGCGCTGTCGCAGGTCGAGGCGTTTCATCGTACGGCAGGCGTCACCGGCCTCGTGATGACCAAGCTCGACGGCACCGCGCGCGGCGGCATCCTTGTCGCGCTGTCGGAGAAGCACAAGCTGCCGGTGCATTTCATCGGCGTCGGCGAAGGCGTCGAGGATCTTGCCCCCTTCACGGCGAAGGATTTTGCCAAGGCAATTGCTGGAATCGAGTAATTCATCCTTCGAGACGCGCGCAAGTGCGCGCTCCTCCAGCAACAACGGCAAAGCCGTTGTGCGGGGATGACGGTGGGATACGAAAGGTCGTCATCCTGAGGAGGCGCGGAGCGCCGTCTCGAAGGATGGCCAAGACACGAGTTCAATGGACTGAATTGATGGACAAGACCCAACCACATCCGCTGTTCAAGCTCGCGACCGAACTCGGGCCGCTGCTCGTGTTCTTTGTCGCGAACGCCAAGTACCATCTGTTCGTCGCAACCGGCGCGTTCATGGTGGCGATTGTCGCGGCGATGATCGCGTCCTATGTGGTGACCAAACACGTGCCGATCATGGCGCTGGTGACCGGCGCGATCGTGCTGGTGTTCGGCACCCTGACACTGGTGCTGCACGACGAGACCTTCATCAAGGTCAAGCCGACCATCATCTACGGCCTGTTTGCGGCCGTGCTCGGTGGCGGGCTGCTGTTCGGGCGTTCCTTCATCGCCGTGATGTTCGACCAGATGTTCAATCTGACGCCGCAGGGCTGGCGCATCCTCACCATGCGCTGGGCGCTGTTCTTCGCGGGCATGGCAATCCTCAACGAGATCGTCTGGCGGACGCAGACCACCGATTTCTGGGTGAATTTCAAGGTGTTCGGCGTCACGCCGCTGACCATGATATTCGCCATCGCGCAGATGCCGCTGACCAAGCGCTATCATCTGGAGCCGGTCTCGCTGGAGACCAGCGAAGCGGACGCGGGCGATCTGCGGAAGTAACTCCGAACGCAGCGCGGGCGATTGCGCCGCGCTGCGTCCGAGGCCTTAGAGATCAGCTCCTCAGAAATCAGCTCTTCTGCTTGGCGATGATCTTGTCCTTGATCTTGTCGTAGGTCGCCTGCGGCAGGATGTTCTTCTGCACCAGCTCATCCTTGCCCTTGTAGGGGCGGCCCTTGATGATCGCGGCCGAATAGGCCTTGCCGACGCCGGGCAGCGCGTCGAGCTGGTCGGTGCTGGCGCTGTTGATGTCGAGCAGGTCGTCCTTCGCCATGCCCGTCGTCTTCAATTCGGGGGCGGCCGCCTTCGGCGCCGGAGCCATCCTGGTCTCGGACTTTGCGGCGGGCGCGGCCGGCTGCGGGGTTTGAGCGAACGACGGCGTGGCGGTGATCATGCCGAGCGTAAGCGCGGTGGCGAGCAGTGAAGCGAGCGTGGTCTTGCGCATATGTCCCCTCCAGAGGAACGTTGATGTCAACGCCAGTGAGTTGGGGCTGCGTTCATGGCGTTGCCATGGTCGCGAAATGAACCGCAGATAAACGTGTCGAATTATTTCGTCGCAGCCTTTCGCGCGCAATCTGGTCGCGCATCCGCGCAAATGACGGCGCGATTATTTGCTCGCGCGCAGCGCCTTCTCGATCTCGGCCTTGAGCACGCTGTTGACGTTGTCAGGTGTCACCGGGCCGACGAGCTTGTAGACGATCGTGCCTTCGCGCCCGACGACGAAGGTTTCCGGCACGCCATAGACGCCCCATTCGATCGAGGCGCGGCCGTTGCCGTCGACGCCGACGATGCCGAACGGATTGCCGTAGCGGCCGAGGAAGCGCCGCGCATTCTCCGGCGAGTCCTTGTAGTTGATGCCGATGATCTGGAACCTCTTGTCCTTGCCGAGCTCGGTCAGCAGCGGCGCCTCGTCATGGCAGGGCACGCACCACGACGCCCAGACGTTGACGATGCTGACCTTGCCCTTGAAGGCGGCGGGATCGAGACCTGGCACGGCCGCGCCGTCCCGCACCAGGCCGTCGAGCGCGGGCAGGGCCGTCTGCGGCGCGGGCCGTCCGATCAGTGCCGACGGGATCTTCGAGGGATCCCCGCCATAGAGCCGCAGCAGGAACAGCCCCGCGAGCCCGAGGAAAAAGATGAGCGGCAGCACCACCAGCAGGCGGCGGGTTTGCGGCGGGCCGTTTGTCGCCTGCTCGCTCATCGGATGTCCGCCGCGCTGCGGCCGGAGCGGCGCGTGACGCCGCTGGCCTCGATCTCCCTGAGGCGGGCCTGCTGCAGGCGATAATCGGCGCTGATCCAGACGATCAAAAGCAGTACGACCGCCGCGACCAGCGCATAGGACGTCACGATGAAGGAGGCGTAGGGACCAAGCGACATCGTGTCACGCCGCCCGTTGATTAGCTTGCATCATCTGCAAGCTGCGCACGCGCCGGCGCAGGATCTCGTTGCGCATCGCCGCCAGATGCAGCGTGATGAAGAGCAACGAAAACGCGATCGCCATCACCAGGAGCGGCCACAGGAACGCCTTGTCGAGCGTCGGTCCGCCCGCGCGAAACACCGAGGCCGGCTGGTGCAGCGTGTTCCACCAGTCGACCGAGAATTTGATGATCGGGATGTTGATCGCGCCGACCAGGGTCAGGACGGCTGCCGCCCGCGCCGCGCGCGACGGGTCCTCCACCGCACGCCACAGCGCCATCAGGCCGAGATACATCAGGAACAGGATCAGCACCGAGGTCAGGCGGGCATCCCATTCCCAGTAGGTGCCCCACATCGGCCGGCCCCATAGCGAGCCGGTGACGAGCGCAAGGAAGGTGAAGGCGGCGCCGATCGGAGCGGCGGCCTTTGCCGCGACGTCGGCCAGCGGATGCCGCCACACCAGCGTGCCGAGCGCGGCCACGCTCATGACGCCCCAAACGAACATCGACAGCCACGCATTCGGCACGTGGATGAACATGATCTTCACCGTGGCGCCCTGCTGATAGTCATCGGGTGCCATGGCCGACCCGTAGAGCCCGATCGCGAGCAGGATCGCGGTCAGGCCCACGAGCCATGGCAGGATCCGCGCGGTCAGCGCCAGGAACTTGGTCGGGTTGGCGAGGTCGGTCAGCGTCATGGCACCCTGATAGTCGTCCGATGTGCCGCAGGCAATTGGCCGTACTGCTCTCGTCGAGATTTGATCCGGCTCATTTCAGTCCAGCCCATGCCGCAGGCTCGCGGCGGCGGCAAACGGGCCGATCACCAAGCTGGCAAGTGACAGCGCGCAGAGGATCGAGAACGGTGTTCCAAAGGGCAGCGCCCCCGATATCGCGGCCTGGGAGGCCGCAACACCGAAGATCAGCACCGGGATCGACAGCGGCAGCACCAGCACCGCGAGCAGCAGGCCGCCGCGATGCAGCGTCACCGCCAATGCCGCGCCGATCATGCCGGTGAAGGTCAGCGCCGGTGTTCCCGCCAGCAGGGTCGCCGCCACCGCAAGTGTCGCCGTGCCGTCGAGATTGAGCAGCAGGCCGAGCACCGGCGTCGCGATGATCAGCGGCAGGCCGGCGGCGATCCAATGCGCCAGCGCCTTGGCCGCGCAGGCGAGTTCCAGCGGCGTCCGGCTCATCACGATGAGGTCGAGCGAGCCGTCCTCGTGGTCGGCCGTGAACAGCCGGTCGAGGGTGAGCAGGCTCGCCAGCAACGCACCGAGCCAGAGAATGGCAGGTCCGAGCCGCGACAGCAGCGCGAGATCCGGCCCGACCGCGAACGGCATCAGCACCGTGACGGTGAGGAAGAACAAGACCCCGATCAGCGCGCCGCCGCCAACGCGCAGCGCGATGCGGATGTCGCGCCGGATCAATGCGGCAAGCGCGCTCATGCCGCGCCTCCGCGGTGGTTGCTGCGCCAGCCGATGTCGCGCCGCGCAACCGGTGTGCTCCCTCCCCCCTTGCGGGGGAGGGCTGGGGAGAGGGGTGGCCCCGGGCGAGATCGTTGATAGACACCTCGCTCGGGCAATCTCGGTCCAGCGTCGTTTAGGGATAGGCGGAAAGAGCACGTCGTGTGGCACCCCTCTCCCTGACCCTCCCCCGCAAGGGGGGAGGGCACGGAGAGACCTTTGCTTAGTGACAAGAGGCGTCGCGCGCTCATGCCGCGCCTCCCATCCGCAGGTCGCGCGCGGCGATGCCGAGCGGCAGATGGGTCGCTGCGACGATCAGGCCGCCGCTGGCGAGGTGATCGCGCATCAGGCCGACGAACAGATCCTGTCCGGCCGCATCGAGCGCCGATGTCGGCTCGTCCAACAGCCAGACCGGCCGCCGCACCGAGAGCAGGCGCGCGATCGACAGGCGGCGGCGCTGGCCGGCGGAGAGGTAGGCCGCCGGCAGATGCGCGGCGTGGTCGAGCGCCACGGCGGCAAGGCAGCCTCCGGCGTCCCGGGTCTCGCCACCGAGGAAATCCCGCCAGAAGGAAAGATTTTCCGCCACGCTGAGCGCCGGCTTCAGGGCGTCGCGGTGACCGAGATAGTGGGCCTGTTCGGGCAGGCTGAGCTCGGCGTCGCCGCCTTCGAGCGCGATCGAACCCTCGGCGGGAACTAGCAGCCCGGCGATCACGCGCAGCAGCGAGGTCTTGCCCGCGCCGTTGGGACCGGTGATGGCGAGCGCCTCGCCGGCTGTGGCCGACAGATTGAGGCCGGAAAACACCTCGCGTCCGCCGCGCACGCATTTCAGATTTCGTCCGGAGAGCTGCATGGTTCGTCTTGTCACAGCCCTCTGAAATCTTTCGCTACCGCGTGAGAATTTTTGGGTCGCGCAACGCTGTCGCACGCTTGTCGGTGTGGCGGTGCTTCTAGAAAGGTTCTATAAGCCCGGAACTTGATGCAGCACACACAATCGGCGGCCGCAAGCCATCCAGGCCATCCCTCGGCCAGTGTCGTTCGCCGGTGTTTAGTTACCCTTGCCGGGTATAACTGAAAATTGGGATTCCTCGCATGACCTCGCTCGACAGCTTCAAATGCCGCAAGACCATGAAGGTCGGCGGCAAGTCCTACGTCTATTACAGCCTGCCCCAGGCAGAGAAGAACGGACTGAAGGGAATTTCGAAGCTGCCCTATTCGATGAAGGTTCTGCTCGAGAACCTGCTGCGCAACGAGGATGGCCGCACCGTCAAGAAGGAAGACATTGTTGCGGTGTCGAAGTGGCTGAAGAAGCGCCAGCTCGAGCACGAAATCGCCTTCCGCCCGGCGCGCGTGCTGATGCAGGATTTCACCGGCGTCCCGGCCGTAGTCGATCTCGCGGCGATGCGCAACGCGATGCAGAACCTCGGCGGCGATGCCGAGAAGATCAACCCGCTGGTGCCGGTCGATCTCGTCATCGACCACTCGGTGATCGTCAACTTCTTCGGTGACAACAAGGCGTTCGCGAAGAACGTCACCGAGGAATACAAGCAGAACCAGGAGCGCTACGAGTTCCTGAAGTGGGGCCAGAAGGCGTTCTCGAACTTCTCGGTGGTGCCGCCCGGCACCGGCATCTGCCACCAGGTCAATCTCGAATATCTCGCGCAGACGGTGTGGACCAAGAAGGAGAAGATGACGGTCGGCAAGAAGACCGGCACCTTCGAGGTCGCCTATCCGGACTCGCTGGTCGGCACCGATTCGCACACCACGATGGTCAACGGCCTCGCCGTGCTCGGCTGGGGCGTCGGCGGCATCGAGGCGGAGGCCTGCATGCTCGGCCAGCCGCTGTCGATGCTGCTGCCTGAGGTGGTCGGCTTCAAGCTCAAGGGCCAGCTCAAGGAAGGCGTCACCGCGACCGACCTGGTGCTGACCGTCACCCAGATGCTGCGCAAGCTCGGCGTGGTCGGCAAGTTCGTGGAGTTCTTCGGCCCGGGCCTCGATTTCCTGTCGGTCGCTGACAAGGCGACCATCGGCAACATGGCGCCCGAATACGGCGCGACCTGCGGCTTCTTCCCGGTCGATGCCGCGACCATCGATTACCTGAAGACCTCGGGCCGCAAGGCCGACCGCGTCAAGCTGGTTCAGGCCTATGCCAAGGCGCAGGGTCTGTTCCGCACCGCCAAGTCGGCCGATCCGGTGTTCACCACCACGCTGACGCTCGACCTCGCCGACGTCGTGCCGTCGATGGCCGGACCGAAGCGCCCGGAAGGCCGCATCGCGCTGCCGGCAGTGTCGACCGGTTTCGCCACCGCGCTGGTCAACGAGTACAAGAAGCCCGAAGGTGAATCCAAGCGCTTCGCCGTCGAGGGCCGCGACTTCGATCTCGGCCATGGCGACGTCGTGATCGCGGCGATCACCTCCTGCACCAACACCTCGAATCCGAGCGTGCTGATCGGCGCTGGCCTCTTGGCGCGCAAGGCGGCCGCCAAGGGCCTGAAGGCCAAGCCGTGGGTGAAGACCTCGCTCGCGCCGGGCAGCCAGGTGGTGGCGGAATATCTCGTCAATTCCGGCCTGCAGACCGATCTCGACAAGGTCGGCTTCAACCTGGTCGGCTTCGGCTGCACGACCTGCATCGGCAATTCCGGCCCGCTGCCGGAAGACATCTCGAAGTCGATCAACGAGAACGGCATCGTTGCCGCCGCCGTGCTGTCGGGCAACCGCAACTTCGAAGGCCGCGTCTCACCGGACGTGCAGGCGAACTACCTCGCCTCGCCGCCGCTGGTGGTCGCGCATGCACTTGCCGGCACCGTGACGAAGGATTTGGCGGTCGAGCCGATCGGCATCGGCAAGGATGGCAAGCCGGTGTTCCTGAAGGACATCTGGCCGACCACCAAGGAGATCAACACCTTCATGAAGAAGTACGTCACCGCGACGATCTTCAAGAAGAAGTACGCCGACGTGTTCAAGGGCGATACCAACTGGCGCAAGATCAAGACCACGGAAAGCGAGACCTATCGCTGGAACATGAGCTCGACCTATGTGCAGAACCCGCCCTATTTCGAAGGCATGAAGAAGCAGCCGGACCCGGTCATCGACGTGGTCGACGCGCGGATCCTGGCGATGTTCGGCGACAAGATCACCACCGACCACATCTCCCCGGCCGGTTCGATCAAGCTGACCTCGCCCGCCGGCAAGTTCCTCAGTGAGCACCAGGTGCGTCCCGCCGACTTCAACCAGTACGGCACCCGGCGCGGCAACCACGAAGTGATGATGCGCGGCACCTTCGCCAACATCCGCATCAAGAACTTCATGCTGAAGGGCGCTGACGGCAATATTCCGGAGGGCGGTCTGACCAAGCACTGGCCCGACGGCGAGCAGATGTCGATCTACGACGCGGCGATGAAGTACCAGCAGGAGGAAGTGCCGCTGGTGGTGTTCGCCGGCGCCGAATACGGCAACGGCTCGTCGCGCGACTGGGCTGCGAAGGGCACGCGCCTGCTCGGCGTGCGCGCGGTGATCTGCCAGAGCTTCGAGCGCATCCATCGCTCCAACCTGGTCGGCATGGGCGTGCTCCCGCTCACCTTCCAGGACGGCACGTCGTGGTCCTCGCTCGGCCTGAAGGGCGACGAGAAGGTCACGATCCGCGGGCTGCAGGGCGACCTGAAGCCGCGCCAGACCCTGACCGCGGAGATCGTCTCCGGCGACGGCGGCAAGCGGGACGTCCCGCTGCTCTGCCGCATCGATACGCTGGACGAGCTCGATTACTATCGCAACGGCGGCATCCTGCACTATGTGCTGCGCAAACTCGCGGCCTAACGCGGATTTGTGATCGGTGCCTCACCGCTTAGTGAGTGGCGACTAAAAAGAAGGCGGCCTATGACAAGGCCGCTTTCTCGCGTTTTGGGGCACGCAAGTTCAGGGACAGGCTTCATGCTCCGTACAATTACGGATGGAAATCATCACGACTGGTTCGCAGTATGACAGCGATGATGGCCTATAATTCGATCTCGCGATGGTCCAGCGCTCTTGGTATTTGCGCGATCGTTGCGGTCATCCGCCCCGCTCACGCCGATCCGCGTGCTGTCGTCGAACTCTTCACCTCGCAGGGGTGCTCTTCCTGTCCGCCCGCGGACAAGATCATCGGCGATCTCGCCAAGGACCCCAACGTCATCGCGCTGAGCATGCCGATCGACTATTGGGACTATCTCGGCTGGAAGGACACACTGGCCGATTCCCGTTTCAGCGCGCGCCAGAAGGCCTATTCGCACATGCGCGGCGATCGCGACGTCTACACGCCGCAGGCCGTGATCAATGGCTCCGCGCATGTGATCGGCAGCGATCGGGCGAGCATCGAGAGCGCCATCAAGGACACCGAGAAGAGCGGCAGCGTGATGTCGGTGCCGGTGACGCTGACGCTGACCGGCAAGCAGATCAACGTTTCGGTGGCCGCGTCGAAGTCGCCCGCAGTGTCGCGCGGCGAAGTCTGGATCTGCTCGATCTCGAAGTCGGTGCCGATCTCGATCGCGCGCGGCGAGAACCGCGGCCAGGAGATCACCTACCACAACGTGGTGCGCAATCTCCTGAAGGTCGGTGACTGGAACGGTTCGTCCGGGAGTTGGACCGTGCCGTTGGAGAACATCACGCGAGATGGCGTCGACGCTGCGGCGGTGTACGTCCAGGACGGCAATCGCGACAAGCCGGGCCCGATGCTCGGCGCCGCTTTCACCTCGCTTCGCTAGCGCCTCGCGGCGCCAGTATCCGTCGGTCGCGCCATTGGGCGACACGCAGTTTGCCGTGCAGCCCACGCGGGAGGCGGCCGACAACCATCCAGAGATATACTGAAACGAAAGCGGTGAGCCTCTGCGCACGCCGCGATCGTGCGCGGCGGAGCAGGTTCCCAAAAACAAAAAGGACCAACTTTCGTTGGCCCAGTGTTGGGATTAACTCCTTTGCGAACAGGCCCGATCCCGACGGCCCCGGGGGGCTGGGGGCTGGGGGCTGAGGAATCCGGAACCGAAAGGACCGGGCCAACGCAGGATTTTCTTTTCGCAGGGCAGCGGGGCGGGCGATGGGCGGAAGTGGGGCAGCAATATGATTCCGCTAACGTTCCCGTGACTCTCTGGTTTTCCGGATAATCCGCCGCGTCAGACCGTGGTTAAGACCCGGTTGCATCGCGAATGGCCCCTTGCAGGCCCCCTCGCTTAGCGCAATCATGTCAGGGTTGTGACGATCCCGAAAAGGGGGGACCGGCTTTCGGACCATGATCGTCACTGGGACGACAGGAGGCGCTCGATGAGTCTGATCTCGGAGGACACTGATCCGAGCGGGAGCCGCGCCGCGGCGCGCCCCGCCGCCGCGATCCCGCAGTCCAACCGCGTGACCTTCAATCGACTAGAGCTCAACCGCATTCTCAATCTCTACGGCCGCATGGTCGCCGACGGCGAGTGGCGCGACTATGCGATCGACTTCCTGAAGGACCGTGCCGTGTTCTCGGTGTTTCGGCGCGCGTCCGAAATGCCGATCTACCGGATCGAGAAGGATCCCCGGCTTGCGCGTAAGCAGGGCATGTACAGCGTGATTTCGGCGACGGGCCTGATCCTGCGCCGTGGCCATGAACTCGAACGCGTGCTGTTCGTGATCGACCGCAAGCTGTCGCTGGTCTAGCCCCACCTCCCCTTGAAAAGGGGAGGTCGCTTTGCTCGTCAGAGCAAAGCGGGTGGGGATTTGCTCTCTCCGCACACAGCGTCGCCCATGGCTGACCCCCATCCCGACCTTCCCCCTTTCAGGGGGAAGGGGAAGATAGATTATCCCGGATTGCGCTGCGCTCCATCCTGGCTACGGATTGTCGCTCAATCCGCCGGCACGGTCGCGCCGCCTTCGCCGAGCGCGCGCTGCATCATCACGGTATCGAGCCAGCGGCCGAATTTCAGGCCGACGCCCGGGTGTGTCCCGATCATCTCAAAACCGCAGCGGCGGTGCAGTCCGATCGAGCCGGCATTGGCCGAATCCCCGATCACCGCGATCATCTGCCGGAAGCCGCGCGCGTCGCATTCGGCGATCAGGCGCTCCATCAGCTTGAGGCCGACGCCGCGGCGATGGAGCGCAGGATCCAGATAAACCGAGTTCTCGACCGTGAAGCGATAGGCTGGCCGCGGCCGGTAGGGGCCGGCATAGGCATAGCCGGCGACGCGGCCGTCGAGTACGGCAACGAAATAGGGGAAGCCGCCATCGATCAGCGCCCTGTAGCGGCGGGTCATCTCGGCGAGGTCGGGCGGGATCAGCTCGAAGGTCGCAGTGCCGAACCGCACCGCCTGCTCATAGATCGCCGTGATCGAGGGCAGGTCCGCCTCGGCGGTCGGCCTGATTACCGGATTGGACACCGCAGGATTGGACATGGCGCGACAGTATTTTTGCTCCGCGCAAAAGAAAAGCCCCGGCCGCTAGGGCCGGGGCTTGGGTCGATTCCTTCGCTCGAGGCGCTTAGTCGCGCTGGCCGAGCAGCTGCAGCAGCAGCGTGAACAGGTTGATGAAGTTCAGGTAGAGCGACAGCGCACCAGTGATTGCCGCGCGCTCTGCCATCACGCCACCCTGCGAGGCGTAGCCGTAGATGTAGTCGTTCTTCAGCCGCTGGGTGTCCCAGGCGGTGAGGCCCGCGAACACCAGCACGCCGACCACCGAGACGATGAACTGCAGCGCCGAGCTCGCCAGGAACAGGTTGACCAAGCTCGCGATGATGACGCCGATCAGGCCCATGAACAGGAACGAGCCCATGCCGCTCATGTCACGCTTGGTGGTGTAGCCGTAAAGGCTCAGCGCACCGAACGTCGCCGCGGTGATGAAGAACACGCGCACGATCGAGGTGTGCGTGTACACCAGGAAGATCGACGACAGCGACAGGCCCATCAGTGCCGAGAACACCCAGAACAGGAGTTGGGCGGTCGCGGGCTGCAGACGGTTGATGCCTGCCGAGATGACGAACACCATCGCAAGAGGGGCGAGGATGAACAGCCACTTCAGCGGGCTCACGAACATCGCGTAGCCGAACTGCGTCAGATAGGCGTTGCCGAACTTGGCAACGGCGGCGGACTGGTCGCTGGTCACCGCACCCATGTAGACGCCGAGCGCGGCCAGGCCGGTGATGGCGAGGCCGATGCTCATGTAGTTGTAGATGCGCAGCATGTAGGCGCGCAGACCGGCGTCGACGGCCGCAGCGTCAATGCGCCCGGCGGCCCGGCCGAAAGGAGAAGCGTAATTGCGGTCTAGGTCCGACATGGTCGAATTCCCGTGGTTGGTCCCGGTGGAGCGCAAGGGATTTGCGGCGCCGGTCGTAAATCTATCTCAGATGGCTCGGTTTGCGGAACATTAATTCCGTGTCATTCAGACGACCATCCGGCTCGATTGGTATGTGGGAAATTAACACATCCGACGCAAGCTTCCACGCGCGGCCGAATGTCGCTCTGAGCGAACAGTATAGGGAAAAACGGCCTCGGTGCCGCTACAAATTGTCACAAATTCCGCAGCACCGAGGCCGGCTTCTGGTTCAGCGCGAGCAGCGTTCCGGCCAGCCCCAACCCAACCGTGACGATCAGCGCGGCGACCACGACCAGCGCGGCGCTACTGGCCTGCCAGATGAAACTCAGCGTCATCAGTCGCGTCACGATCAGCCAGGCCGCGATCGAACCGGCGATCACCCCGAACAAAGCGGTTGCAAAACCGATCATCAGATACTCTAGCGCGTAGGCCCCGAGCAGCCGCACCCGCGTGGCGCCGAGAGTCTTGAGAATCACGGCGTCGTAGACGCGGTGGCGGTGACCTGCGGCGAGCGCGCCGCCCAGCACCAGGATCGCCGAGATCAGCGTCACCGCGCTGGCGCCGCGGATCGCCAGCACCAGATTGCTGACCACGCTGCCGACCGTCTCCAGCGCCTCGCGGACCCGCACGCTGGTCACCATCGGGAACGCGTCGGCGACCTGCTTGATGATGCGCGCATCGTCTCCGTTGTCCGCATGCGGCTCCGTCAGGGTCGCGACGTGGCTGTGCGGCGCGCCCCTGAAGGCGTTCGGCGAGAACACCAGCACGAAGTTGATGCCGAGCCCCTGCCAGTCGATGTTGCGCAGGTTGGCGATCTTCGCCGCCACGTCGCGGCCGAGCACGTTGACCACGATCTCGTCGCCGATCTTCAGGTCCAGGCCGTCGGCGATCTTCTTCTCCATCGAGACCAGCGGTGGTCCGCTGTAGTCCGGCCCCCACCATTCGCCCTCGACGATCTTCGAGCCCTTGGGAATCTCGCCGGTGTAGGTCAGGCCGCGGTCGCTCTGCAGCACCCATTCCGAATCGACTGACGGCTTGAGCTGGTCGCCCTTGACGCCGCGGGCGGCGACGATGCGCCCGCGCAGCATCGGCACGTCCTCGACGGTCGAGCCAGGCGCGATCTGCGCCAGGAAGGCGGCAAAGCGGTCGGCCTCGGTGGAGGGGATGTCGATGAAGAAGAACGACGGCGCCCGGTCCGGCAGCGCGGCCAAAAATTGCCGGCGCAGATTGCCGTCGATCTGGGTGATGGTGACGAGCACGGCGAGCCCGAGCCCCAGCGACAGCACGACCGACGGCGTCAGCGCGCCCGGCCGGTGGATGTTGGCGATCGCGAGCCGCAGCATGGTGATACGGCTGCGCGGCAGCCGGCGCGCCACCGCCATCAGGATTTCGGCGATCCCGCGCAACAGCAGGAACACCGCGATCGAGGCGACGACGAAGACGGTCGCGACCCGCTTGTCATAGGCAAGTCCGATCGCAACCCCGATCAGGAGCCCGATCACCACGGCCATCAGCGCCAGATAGCTCCAGCGCGGGCGGTGCCACTCGCTGGTGATGGTCTCGCGGAACAGCGCCGCGACCGGCACGTCATGCACCCGGCCGAGCGGCCACAGCCCGAACGCCAGCGCGGTGAGCTGGCCGTAGAGGAAGGAGAGCGCAAGCTCGTCGGGATGCAACGCGGGCACCACGGGCAGCGGCAGCAGCTTGCCGAACAGGCCGACGATGACGAAGGGCAGCGCGGCGCCGAGCACGAGCCCGATCACCGAACCGATCCCGGCCAGCACCATCACCTGCGTGCAGTAGATCGTGAAGACGTCGCGGCCGGTGGCGCCGAGCGCCTTGAACGAGGCGACGACGTCGCGGCGCCGGTCGATATGGCTCTTCACGGCATTGGCGACGCCGACACCGCCGACCAGGAGGGCGGCAAGGCCGACCAGGGTCAGGAACTGGGTGAAGCGGTTGATGGTGCGCTCGAGCTGCGGCGAGGCGTTGCTGCGGCTGCGGACCTCCCAGCCGGCCTCCGGCGCCGCAGCCCGCGCGCCGTCGATCAGCGCGGTGGTGGCGCGATCGTCGTTGGCGCCGTCGGGCAGCTTCACCCGGTAGATCCAGCGCACCAGGCTGCCCGGCTGCAGCAGGTCGGTGGTGCGCAGGCTGGCTTCGCTGATCAGGAAGCGCGGGCCGAGGCCGACGCCGCCGGCGAGCTTGTCCGGTTCGGCCGCCACCACGCTGCGGATCTGGTAGGTCGCGCTGCCGATCGTGACGCGGTCGCCGAGCTTGAGGTCGAGCCGCGCCAGCAGCGTTGAATCGGCCGCCGCGCCATAGACGCCGTCGCGCTCGGCAAGCAGATCGGCGACCGGCATGTTCGGCTCGAGCGTCAGTTCGCCGAGCAACGGATATTTGCCGTCGACCGCCTTGAGCTCGACCAGTGCCAGCTTGCCGTCGCCGCTGCGCGCCATCGCGCGGAGCGTGGCTGCGACCGAAACCTCGCCGCGCGTGCGCAGGTAGGCGACCTCGTCGGGCTTGGCCTCGCGCGAGATCAGCGAGAACGCGACGTCGCCGCCGAGCAACGTGCGCCCCTCGCGGGACAGGCCGTCGCTGAGGCTTGCTGCGACCGATCCGACGCCGGCGATCGCCATCACGCCGAGCGCGATGCAGGCGATGAAGACGTAGAAGCCGCGCAGGCCGCCGCGCAATTCGCGCAGCGCGTAACGGATGGCAAGCGACGACGCGCGGCTCTGCAGCGCGACTTCGGACGCGATGCTCATGTCGTGGATTGTCCGTCGATGCGGCCGGAGCGCAGCCGCACGACGCGGTCGCAACGTTGCGCGAGCGCGAGGTCGTGCGTCACCAGCACCAGCGTCATGCCGCGCTCGGCGTGCTTGGTGAACAGCAAATCGACGATCTGCTTTCCCGTCGTCTCGTCGAGATTTCCGGTCGGCTCGTCGGCGACGAGGATCGCAGGATCAGGCGCGAGCGCACGCGCGATGGCGACGCGCTGCTGCTCGCCGCCGGACAATTGCGTCGGATAGTGATGCAGGCGTTCGCCGAGCCCGACCGATTGCAGCTCCTGCGCGGCGCGCGCGGCGGCATCGGGATTGCCGGCGAGCTCGAGCGGCACCGCGACGTTCTCCAGCGCGGTCATGGTCGGGATCAGATGGAACGACTGGAAGACGATGCCAACCTGGCGGCCGCGGAAGCGCGCCAGCGCATCTTCATCGAGGGCATTGAACGAGGTGCCGTTGACGACCACTTCTCCACTGTCAGGACGTTCAAGCCCCGCCATCACCATCAGCAAGGTCGACTTGCCCGAGCCCGACGGGCCGATCAGGCCGATGGCCTCACCCGCTGCCACACGAAGGCTGATATCTTTGAGGATATGAACCCGTGCCGCGCCGGTGCCGAGCGAGAGATTGACGTTCCTGACGGCAATGGTGTCCGGCTCGACGTCGGTCAGTGAAGAGGATTCGATGAGACTGTCCATGGTTCGGTCATATGGCACTTCCGCGGCTGCGGTCGAGGGCCGGTTGAGAATCTTCGTGCACATACTCGTGTTGCTTATGGGCTTGATGACGGCGGCAAGCGCGCAGACGGGCGGACCGGAGAAGGGCCCCGCGGGAGGTTCGGCGAAACCCATCAAAATGGTGGTCCTGGGCGATTCCCTGAGCGCCGGTTATGGTCTCCCGGGCCCGGCGGCGTTCCCGGTCCGGCTGCAAAAGGCCTTGGAAGCCAAGGGGATAAAGGTCGAGATGACCAATGCCGGGGTGTCCGGCGACACCGCCTCGGGCGGCCGCGAGCGGCTCGACTGGTCGGTGGCTGACGGAACCGATGCGGTGATCGTCGAGCTCGGCGCCAACGATGCCTTGCGCGGCATCGATCCCGCGGTCACGCGTGCCGCGCTCTCCGACATCATCACAAAGTTGCAGGCGCGCAAGATCGCCGTGCTCTTGTGCGGCATGCTGGCGCCGCCGAACTATGGCAGCGACTATGCAGCGAAGTTCAACGCGATCTATCCGGAGCTGTCGAAATCGCTCGGCGTGCCGCTCTATCCATTCTTCCTCGATGGGGTTGCTGCCGATGCCAAGCTCAACCAGGCCGACGGCATGCATCCGACGGCAGCGGGCGTGGACATCGTCGTGAAGAACATGCTGCCCACGGTGGAGGCATTTCTCGGCGCATTATCAGGGCAACGCAGCTGAATCGCAGGCAGTGAGCCGTGTGGTGTCCGTAGGTTTACGAGCTGTTAACCGGTCATGCTTCGCAGAGTCACATATCTCGGGTACAAATAGGCATCGGTGATTCGTCACCGGGGTCTGTTACAGGGTGCGGGCTCCCAAAACTCGCGCCAAGCATCGAGGATTATTGCGATGCCGCGTCTGTTCACTGGACTGGAAATTCCGGCCGAAATCGGCCAAACCCTCTCCAGCTTGCGTGGTGGCCTTCCCGGCGCACGCTGGATCGATCCCGAAAATTATCACGTCACTCTGCGCTTCATCGGCGACATCGATGGCATGTGGGCCAACGAGATCGCAACGATGCTGTTCCGGGTGAACCGCAAGCCGTTCGAGGTCAAACTGCAAGGCCTGTCGAGCTTCGGCGGACGCAAGCCGCGCGCGGTGGTTGCCGCCGTCGAGCCGAGCCGTCCGCTGATCGAACTGCAGGCCGAGCTCGAGCGGATGATGCAGCGGATGGGGCTCGATCCCGAGGGCAGGAAATTCACGCCACATGTCACGCTCGCGCGTTTGCATGACGCGTCGAGCCAGGACGTCGCGGATTATCTGTCCGTGCGCGGCTACTTCCCGAGCCGCAGCTTCCTGGCGGACCGCTTCGTGCTGTTCTCGTCGCGGGCGTCGACAGGCGGCGGCCCTTACGTGGTCGAGGATTCCTACGCGCTCTGCGCGTAAGGCATCGCAGATCGCGGTTTGAGCTGTCAGGCAGCGGCCGGTGCGGTCGGCCGTGGTATGCAAGGGCTCGCGCCTGCATACCCGTTGCTTGCATGGCCATCGGCACAATTCACGACTTGCATTTTTCCGCGCACTAGGGCCGTAAGGTGGGCCCATGTTGTCCACCTCGCCGAGTTCCTTTCTCGAACACTACAACGCCCTGGTCGCCTCCGGCGCGATCGAGGCCGATCCTGCGCAGGCGCGCGCCGCCGAAGCGTTCGGCGCGCTGGACGAGCGGCTCGCGAGCTACAAGCCACAGCGCAAGCAGGGCCTGTTCGGACGGCTGTTCGGCGGCGACAAGGACGACAAGCCGCCGCGCGGGCTCTACGTCCATGGCGAGGTCGGCCGCGGCAAGACCATGCTGATGGATCTGTTCTTCCAGCAGAGTCCGGTCGAGCACAAGCGCCGCGCGCACTTCCACGAATTCATGGCCGAGGCGCATGAGCGGATCTACGGCTATCGTCAGCAGATCGCGCGCGGCGAGATCGCGGACGGCGACGTGATCGCGCTCACCGCGCAGGCGATCTTCGACGAGGCCTGGCTGCTCTGCTTCGACGAATTCCACGTCACCGACATTGCGGACGCGATGATCCTCGGGCGGCTGTTCGCAAAGCTGTTCGATCTCGGCACCGTCGTGGTCGCGACGTCGAACGTTGCGCCCGACGATCTCTACAAGGGGGGGCTCAATCGCGCGCTGTTCCTGCCGTTCATCGCGCAGATATCAGACCACATGGATGTGCTGCGGCTCGATGCGCGCACCGACTTCCGGCTCGAGAAGCTCGTCGGCGTGAAGATGTGGCTGGTGCCCGCGGATGACGCGGCTCGCGAGGCGCTCAATGCGGCGTGGCGCAAGATGACCGGCAACGCGCCGTGCAAGGCGCGCCTTATCGAGATCAAAAAGCGTCTGCTGACTGTGCCGTGCTCGTCGCATGGCGTCGCGCGCTTTGCCTTCGCCGATATCTGCGAGAAGCCGCTTGCCGCGTCCGATTACCTCAGGCTCGCGCACGACTACCACACGATCCTGATCGACCACATTCCGGTGATGGACTACGCCGAGCGCAATGCCGCGAAGCGCTTCATCTCGCTGATCGACACGCTCTATGACAATGCCGTGAAGTTGATGGCCTCGGCCGAGGCCGATCCGGTGTCGCTGTACCTTGCGGAAGACGGCATCGAGGCGATGGAGTTCAAGCGCACGTCCTCGCGCCTGATCGAAATGAGCTCGGCATCCTATTTGGCGCTGCCGCACGGCCGGAAGGACTCCTCCGCAAGCGGCTCGTCGACCGGCCTGGTCGAGACCTGAATTCAGCCTTGATATTCGCTCTTGCGCGCGGTGCGGTTCGGAGCAACTTTCCGTGTCTCCGGGACGGATGTTGCTGGCATGCCTGATCGAATTCCAGGCAGGGCCCGCAATCGGGCAGGCCGCGACTTGAATGGATCATTCGAAAGGGATAACCACCCCTGCAACCGACTTCCCTCCCTCCTGCACCCAGTTCAAAGGACTGATTTCCCATGGCACGCGACAAGATTGCTCTGATTGGCTCCGGACAGATCGGCGGAACGCTGGCGCACCTCGTTGGCCTCAAGGAACTCGGAGACGTCGTGCTGTTCGATATTGCCGAGGGCGTGCCGCAGGGCAAGGCGCTCGACATCGCGCAGTCGTCGCCGGTCGACGGTTTCGACTCCAATCTGGTCGGCGCCAACTCCTATGAGGCGCTCGACGGCGCCAAGGTCTGCATCGTTACCGCGGGCGTGCCGCGCAAGCCGGGCATGAGCCGCGACGATCTCCTGTCGATCAACCTCAAGGTCATGGAGCAGGTCGGCGCCGGCATCAAGAAGTACGCCCCCGACGCCTTCGTCATCTGCATCACCAACCCGCTGGATGCGATGGTGTGGGCGCTGCAGAAGGCTTCGGGCCTGCCGCACAAGAAGGTGGTCGGCATGGCCGGCGTGCTCGACTCCGCGCGTTTCCGCTACTTCCTGGCCGACGAATTCAACGTCTCGGTCGAAGACGTCACCGCCTTCGTGCTCGGCGGCCACGGCGACACCATGGTGCCGCTGACCCGCTACTCGACCGTTGCCGGCATCCCGCTGCCCGACCTCGTCAAGATGGGCTGGACCTCGCAGGCGCGGATCGACGAGATCGTCGATCGCACCCGCAATGGCGGCGCCGAGATCGTCAATTTGCTCAAGACCGGCTCCGCCTTCTACGCGCCGGCGGCGTCGGCGATCCAGATGGCCGAGAGCTACCTGAAGGACAAGAAGCGCGTGCTGCCCTGCGCCGCCTATCTCAACGGCGAGTACGGCGTGAAGGACATGTATGTCGGCGTGCCCACGGTGATCGGCTCCAAGGGTGTCGAGCGGATCGTCGAGATCGAGCTGACCGGCAAGGACCGCGAAGCCTTCGACAAGTCGGTCGGCGCGGTGCAGGGCCTGGTCGACGCCTGCAAGAAGATCGCGCCCGATCTGCTCGGCAAGTAATCTGAGTTAGCAATGGCCCGATAGGCGATTTCGATCGGCTGTCGGGTGCAAGGTGATGAAATTCCGGCGAATTTTCTAGTTGCACGAACCTTGGTATATGGTATGCCAGATCAAGGCTGACGTGAAGTTCGCCGCACGAGGGTTTGGGAGCGACGATCCATGAATATCCACGAATACCAGGCCAAGGCTCTGCTGCATGAATTCGGCGTGCCGATCTCGCGCGGCGTGCCGGTGCTGAAGGCTGAAGAAGCCGACGCGGCAGCCAAGCAGCTTCCCGGCCCGATCTGGGTGGTGAAGAGCCAGATCCATGCCGGCGGCCGCGGCAAGGGCAAGTTCAAGGAAGCATCCGCGGGCGACAAGGGCGGCGTCCGGATCGCCAAGTCGGTCGCCGAGGTCGACGCGTTCGCCAAGCAGATGCTCGGCGCGACCCTGGTCACGGTGCAGACCGGCCCGCACGGCAAGCAGGTCAACCGCCTCTACATCGAGGAAGGCTCCGAGATCGACAAGGAGTTCTATCTCTCGATCCTGGTCAATCGCGAGACCTCCGAAATCTCCTTCGTGGTGTCGACCGAAGGCGGCGTCAACATCGAAGAGGTCGCGCATTCGACCCCGGAAAAGATCGTCTCGTTCTCGGTCGATCCCGCCACCGGCATCATGCCGCACCACGGTCGCACCGTCGCCGAGGCGCTGAAGCTGAAGGGCGATCTTGCCAAGCAGGCCGAGAAGCTGACCGGTCAGCTCTACACAGCCTTCGCCGCCAAGGACATGGCGATGCTCGAGATCAACCCGCTCGTCGTCACCAAGCAGGGCCAGCTCCGCGTGCTCGACGCCAAGGTGTCCTTCGACAGCAACGCGCTCTATCGTCACCCGGACGTGGTCGCGCTGCGCGACGAGACCGAGGAGGACGCCAAGGAAATCGAGGCGTCGAAATTCGACCTCAACTATGTCGCGCTCGACGGCACGATCGGCTGCATGGTCAACGGCGCCGGCCTCGCCATGGCGACCATGGACATCATCAAGCTCTATGGCATGGAGCCGGCGAACTTCCTCGACGTCGGCGGCGGCGCCAGCGTCGAGAAGGTCGCGGCCGCGTTCAAGATCATCACCGCCGATCCGAACGTGAAGGGCATTCTGGTCAACATCTTCGGCGGCATCATGAAGTGCGACGTGATTGCCGAAGGCGTGGTCGCCGCGGTGAAGCAGGTCGGCCTCAAGGTGCCGCTGGTGGTGCGCCTTGAAGGCACCAATGTCGAGCAGGGCAAGAAGATCATCCGCGAGAGCGGCCTCAACGTCCTGCCCGCCGACAATCTCGATGACGCTGCACAGAAAATCGTGAAAGCCGTCAAGGGAGGCTAACGATGGCCGGTCATCTCGACGCCCCGACACCGCTGGAAGAACACCGCAAGCTCGCGGTTTTTGCGGGCGAGTGGAATGGCGAAGAGATGGTCTATCCGTCGCGCTGGACCGCGGGCGGTCCGGCGAGCTCGCATGTCGTCGCGCGCATCGCGCTCAACGGTTTCTACCTGATCCAGGACAGCGTGCAGACCCGCGACGGCAAGGAGAGCTTCGCCACCCACGGCGTCTTCACCTACGACCGCGACGATCGGGCCTACAAATTGTTCTGGCACGATTCGCTCGGCTACTACCCGCCGTCACCGGCGTCCGGCGGCTGGGCGGGCAAGTCGCTGATCCTGGTGCGCGGTTCGTTGCGCGGCAACGCCCGTCATGTCTACGAGGTCGTCGACGACAACACCTACAACATGAAAATCCAATTCTCGCCTGACGCGGAAGGGTGGGCCGACGTGCTCACCGGCGTCTACCGGCGTGCTCACTGAAACCCTTCACCGCTCGTCTCGCGAAAGCATCCCATGTCCATTCTGATCGACAAGAACACCAAGGTCATCTGCCAGGGCTTCACCGGCAAGAACGGTACATTCCACTCGGAAGCGGCGATCGCTTACGGCACCAAGATGGTCGGCGGCGTGGCGCCGGGCAAAGGCGGCTCGACCCATCTCGACCTGCCGGTGTTCGACACCGTCGCGGAAGCGCGCGCGAAGACCGGCGCTGACGCCAGCGTGGTCTACGTGCCGCCGCCGGGCGCGGCGGATGCGATCTGCGAGGCGATCGATGCGGAGATCCCGCTGATCGTCTGCATCACCGAGGGCATTCCGGTGCTCGACATGGTGCGCGTGAAGCGCTCGCTGTCGGGCTCCAAGTCGCGGCTGATCGGGCCGAACTGCCCCGGCGTGATGACCGCCGGCGAGTGCAAGATCGGCATCATGCCGGCCAACATCTTCAAGCCCGGCTCGGTCGGCATCGTCTCCCGCTCCGGCACCCTGACCTATGAGGCGGTGTTCCAGACCACCCAGGAGGGCCTCGGCCAGACCACCGCGGTCGGCATCGGCGGCGATCCGGTCAAGGGCACCGAGTTCATCGACGTGCTGGAGATGTTCCTGGCCGACGAGAAGACCAAGTCGATCGTCATGATCGGCGAAATCGGCGGCTCCGCCGAGGAAGACGCCGCCCAGTTCCTCAAGGACGAGGCCAAGCGCGGCCGCAAGAAGCCGATGGTTGGCTTCATCGCCGGTGTCACGGCACCTCCCGGCCGCCGCATGGGCCATGCCGGTGCGATCATCTCCGGCGGCAAGGGTGACGCCGGCTCTAAGACCGCGGCGATGGAAGCGGCCGGCATCAGGGTGTCGCCGTCGCCAGCGCGGCTCGGGCACACGCTCGCAGAGATGCTGAAGTAACCGCCTTCCGGCGAGGTTCCCTTCGGGTTATGGCGCGGTTTCCGGCGGGTTCCCTTCCGGGAACCGCGCTTTTTTGCGCGTCTTACCGCCGATTGGGCGGATCAATAAAATATGAAAATATATTCATTTCTTGGTTCTTTTAGGCAGGAATATCTGTCTTAGATAGGGTAAAGGGTAACGACCCAGCCGGCGCTCTTCTCAGACCGGCACTTGCGCCGTCTTCCACGCGCGAACCGAAAAAAATCACCAGGACTGCCCCATGTCTCGCCAAGACGCGAACGCCGCTTTTGCTCTCTCATCCTTCCTGCAGGGTACCAACGCCGCCTACATCGACGACCTCTACGCCCGCTACGAGCAGGACCCGTCGTCGGTCGACGCCGAATGGCAGGATTTCTTCAAGAGCCTGAAGGACGCCCTGACCGACGTCCAGAAGAACGCCGAGGGCGCCTCGTGGGGCCGCGACAACTGGCCAGTGACGCCGCGCGATGAGCTGACCTCGGCGCTCGACGGCAACTGGGCCCAGGTCGAGAAGGCGGTCGGCACCAAGCTCGCCGCCAAGGCGCAGGCCAAGGGCGCCGCGCTCTCCGACACCGACGTGAATCAGGCCACCCGCGATTCGGTTCGCGCCCTGATGCTGATCCGCGCCTACCGCATGCGCGGCCATTTCCACGCCAAGCTCGACCCGCTGGGCATCGAGGCGCCGCGCGACCGCGAGGAGCTCGACCCGCGCTCCTACGGCTTCACCGAGGCGGATTTCGATCGCAAGATCTTCCTCGACCACGTGCTCGGCCTCGAATACGGCTCGCTGCGCGAGATCGTGCAGATCTGCGAGCGCACCTATTGCCAGACGCTCGGCGTCGAGTTCATGCACATCTCCAACGCCGCGCAAAAGGCCTGGATCCAGGAGCGCATCGAGGGGCCGGACAAGGAGATCAGCTTTACGCCCGAGGGGCGCCGGGCGATCCTCAACAAGCTGATCGAGGCGGACGGCTTCGAGAAGTTCTGCGACACCAAGTTCACCGGCACCAAGCGTTTTGGTCTCGACGGCGGCGAATCGCTGATCCCGGCGCTCGAGCAGATCATCAAGCGCGGCGGCAATCTCGGCGTGAAGGAGATCGTGGTCGGCATGCCGCATCGCGGCCGTCTCAACGTGCTGACCCAGGTGATGGGCAAATCGCACCGCGCGCTGTTCCATGAATTCAAGGGCGGTTCGGCCAACCCGGACTCGGTCGAAGGCTCCGGCGACGTCAAGTATCACCTTGGCGCCTCCTCGGACCGCGAGTTCGACGGCAACAACATCCATCTGTCGCTGACCGCCAATCCGTCGCATCTCGAGATCGTCGATCCCGTCGTGATGGGCAAGGTGCGCGCCAAGCAGGATCAGCACGGCGATCCGCCCGACATGCGCATCTCGGTGCTGCCGCTCCTGATGCACGGCGACGCGGCGTTCGCCGGCCAGGGCGTGGTGGCGGAATGCTTCAGCCTGTCCGACCTGAAGGGCTACCGCACCGGCGGCTCGCTGCACTTCATCGTCAACAATCAGATCGGCTTCACCACCTATCCGCGCTACTCGCGTTCGTCGCCCTATCCGTCCGACGTGGCGAAGATGATCGACGCGCCGATCTTCCACGTGAATGGCGACGATCCGGAGGCCGTGGTGTTCGCGGCCAAGGTCGCGATCGAGTTCCGGCAGAAATTCCATAAGCCGGTCGTGATCGACATGTTTTGCTACCGTCGCCACGGCCACAACGAGGGCGACGAGCCGGCGTTCACCCAGCCGGTGATGTACAAGCGGATCGCCTCGCATCCGTCGACGCTGGAGATCTACGCCAAGCGGCTGGTCGCCGACGGCGTGCTGACCGAGGGCGAGGTCGAGAAGGCCAAGGCCGACTGGCGCGCACGGCTCGACGCCGAGCTCGAAGCCGGTGCCGGCTACAAGCCGAACAAGGCCGACTGGCTCGACGGCAAATGGGCCGGGTTCAAGTCGGCCGATCAGGAAGAAGACGCGCGCCGTGGCGTCACCGGGGTCGATGTCGCCGTGCTCAAGGACATTGGCCGCAAGATCACCAAGGTGCCGGACGGCTTCCGCGCCCACCGCACCATCCAGCGCTTCCTCGACAATCGCGCCAAGGCGATCGACACTGGCGTCGGCATCGACTGGGCGACCGGCGAGGCGCTGGCGTTCTGCACATTGCTGCAGGAAGGCCATCATGTGCGCCTGTCCGGCCAGGATTCCGAACGCGGCACCTTCTCGCAGCGCCATTCGGTCCTGATCGACCAGGAGGACGAGAGCCGCTACACACCGTTCAACCATCTCGGCGGCGAGGATACCGGCCACTACGAGGTCATCAACTCGCTGCTGTCGGAAGAGGCGGTGCTCGGCTTCGAGTACGGCTACTCGCTCGCCGAGCCGAATGCACTGACGCTCTGGGAAGCGCAGTTCGGCGATTTCGCCAATGGTGCGCAGGTGGTGTTTGACCAGTTCATCTCCTCGGGCGAACGCAAATGGCTGCGCATGTCAGGCCTCGTCTGCCTGCTGCCGCACGGCTACGAAGGGCAGGGACCGGAGCACTCCTCCGCGCGCCTCGAGCGTTACCTGCAGATGTGCGCCGAGGACAACATGCAGGTGGTCTATCCGACCACGCCGGCGAACTACTTCCACGCGCTGCGGCGCCAGCTGCATCGCGAAATCCGCAAGCCGCTGATCCTGATGACGCCGAAATCGCTGCTGCGTCACAAGCGCGCCGTGTCGCGGCTCGACGAACTCGGCGAGAACGCCACGTTCCACCGCATCCTGTACGATGACGCGCAGATGCTGCCGGACGAGAAGATCAAGCTGGTGCCCGACGACAAGATCCGTCGCGTCGTGCTGTGCTCCGGCAAGGTCTATTACGATCTGTACGAGGAGCGCGAGAAGCGCGGCATCGACGACATCTACCTGATGCGTATCGAGCAGCTGTATCCGGTGCCGCTGAAGGCGCTGGTGCAGGAGCTCGGCCGCTTCAAGAATGCCGAGGTGGTCTGGTGCCAGGAAGAGCCGCGCAACATGGGCTCCTGGCACTTCATCGAGCCTTACCTGGAATGGGTACTGAACCAGATCCACGCAGCCAACAAGCGGCCGCGCTATGCCGGCCGTCCGGCGTCGGCGGCGACCGCCACCGGCCTGATGTCGAAACATCTGGCGCAGCTCAAGGCGCTGCTCGACGACGCACTGAACTAACGATCTTCACGAACACCATGCCCCGCGAAAGCGGGGCATCCGGTATCCCGTCATCCAGCACAAGCGCTGTCGTCACGGAGTGCCGGATCGTTCGCTTTGGCGGCGGTGGCGAGACAAGTTTTACGACCGCAAGGTTATCGGGGAAAAGACCATGACTGAAATTCGCGTTCCAACGCTCGGGGAATCCGTGACCGAGGCCACGATCGGCCGCTGGTTCAAGAAGGCCGGTGAGGCCGTCGCGGTGGACGAACCGTTGGTGGAGCTGGAAACCGACAAGGTCACCATCGAGGTGCCCGCGCCGGTCGCCGGCACGCTCGGCGAGATCATCACCAAGGATGGCGAGACCGTCGCCGTCGGTGCGCTGCTCGGCCAGATCAATGACGGCGCTGTTGCGGCCAAGCCTGCTGCCGCTGCGCCCGCCAAGGCCGCCGCACCGGCTGCGGCGGCCGCTGCCGCCGCTCCCGCACCGGCTGCGCCCAAGGTGCCGCCGTCGGATGCGCCGCTCGCGCCTTCGGTGCGTAAGCTGTCCGCCGAGAGCGGCGTCGATGCCTCCACGGTCCCCGGTTCGGGCAAGGACGGCCGCGTCACCAAGGGCGACATGCTGGCCGCGATCGAGAAGGCCGCCTCGGCGCCGACCCCGGTCAATCAGCCGGCTGCCGCGGTGCAGGTCCGTGCGCCCTCGCCGGCCGACGACGCCGCGCGCGAGGAACGGGTGAAGATGACCCGGCTGCGCCAGACTATCGCGCGCCGCCTGAAGGACGTGCAGAACACCGCCGCGATGCTGACGACCTTCAACGAGGTCGACATGACCGAGGTGATGAAGCTGCGCGCCCTCTACAAGGACACGTTCGAGAAGAAGCACGGCTCGAAGCTCGGCTTCATGGGCTTCTTCACCAAGGCGGTCGTGCAGGGCTTGAAGGACATTCCCGCCGTCAACGCCGAGATCGACGGCTCCGACCTGATCTACAAGAACTACTATCACATCGGCGTTGCGGTCGGCACCGACCGCGGCCTGGTGGTGCCGGTGGTGCGCGACTGCGACCACAAGTCGATCGCCGAGATCGAGAAGGGAATCGCCGATTTCGGCCGCCGCGCCCGCGACGGTCAGCTCAAGATCGACGAGATGCAGGGCGGCACCTTCACCATCACCAATGGCGGCATCTACGGCTCGCTGATGTCGACGCCGATCCTCAACGCGCCGCAGTCCGGCATCCTCGGCATGCACAAGATTCAGGAGCGGCCGATGGTGGTCGGCGGCAAGATCGAGGTGCGGCCGATGATGTATCTGGCGCTGTCCTACGATCACCGCGTGATCGACGGCAAGGAAGCGGTCACCTTCCTGGTGCGCGTCAAGGAGAGCCTGGAGGATCCGGCCCGCCTGGTGCTGGACCTGTAAGGTCATTCGCGCGCGACACCCGATTACCTCGGGCGTCGCGTTCTGTTGGGTGCTTACATTTGGGGATCAATGTGACGGATAAGGTCGTTGTCATCACCGGCGGTAGCCGCGGCATCGGCCGCGCCACCGCGCTCGCTGCTGCCGCGCGCGGCTATCGCATCGTGGTCGGCTATGCGTCCAATCAGGCGGCGGCCAATGAGGTCGTCGCCGCGATCGAGGCCAAGAACGGCAAGGCGATCGCAGTGAAATGCGACGTCGGCAGCGAGCAGGACATCCTGGCGCTGTTCAAGGCCGCAGACAGCTTCGGAACGCTCGGCGCGCTCGTCAACAATGCCGGCATCGTCGGCAAGAGCGGTGTGCGTGTCGACGAGATGTCGGCCGAGCGCATCCAGCAGATGATGGCGGTCAACGTCACCGGCAGCATTCTGTGCGCGCGCGAGGCGGTGAAGCGGATGTCGACCAAGCACGGCGGCGAGGGCGGCGTCATCGTCAACCTCTCCTCGGTCGCGGCGCGGCTCGGCGCGCCCAACACCTATGTCGACTATGCCGCCTCCAAGGGGGCGATCGATTCCTTCACGGTCGGCCTCGGCTACGAGGTCGCGGGTGAAGGCATCCGCGTCGCCGGAATCCGGCCCGGGCTGATCGATACCGACATCCACGCCGCGGGCGGCGAGCCCGATCGCGCCCATCGGCTTGCCCATATGGTGCCGATGAAGCGCGTCGGCACCGCCGACGAGATCGCCAACGCCATCGTCTGGCTGATCTCGGACGAGGCCTCCTACGTCACCAGCGCGATCCTCGACGTGTCGGGCGGTCGCTAGAGCGTTTTCGCGCGAAGTGGCTACCGGTTCGCGTGAAGAAAACGCGTCAAGACAAGCGCCTGGAGCCCCGTTCCGATTCAATCGGAACGGGGCTCTAGAACACGATCAAGAAGCGGGAAGCGGTCTTCCGATCGAATCGCGCCCGCCCAACTGTCACAGAGTTTAGCTACAGGACCTCAATCATGGCTTCTTACGATCTCGTCGTCATCGGCACTGGCCCCGGCGGTTACGTCTGCGCGATCCGCGCGGCGCAGCTCGGCATGAAGGTTGCCGTCGTCGAGAAGAATGCGACGCTGGGCGGCACCTGCCTCAATGTCGGCTGCATGCCGTCGAAGGCGCTGCTGCACGCCTCCGAGATGTTCGAGGAGGCCGCGCACTCCTTCGCCAAGATGGGCGTCAGCGTCCCGGCGCCGAAGCTCGATCTGCCGGCGATGATGAATTTCAAGCAGCAGGGCATCGACGGCAACGTCAAGGGCGTCGAGTTCTTGATGAAGAAGAACAAGATCGACGTGCTCAAGGGCACCGGCAAGATCCTCGGCGCCGGCAAGGTCGAGGTCTCCGGCGACGGCAAGTCCGAGACCGTCGAGACCAAGAACATCGTGATCGCCACCGGCTCCGATATTGCGCGGCTGAAGGGCATCGAGATCGACGAGAAGCGCGTCGTGTCCTCGACCGGCGCGCTGTCGCTGGAGAAGGTGCCGTCAAGTCTCCTGATCGTCGGCGCCGGCGTGATCGGGCTCGAACTCGGCTCGGTCTGGCATCGCCTCGGTGCCAAGGTCACCGTCGTGGAATTCCTCGACCGCATCCTGCCCGGCATGGACGGCGAAGTGGCCAAGCAATTCCAGCGCATGCTGGAAAAGCAGGGTTTTGTCTTCAAGCTCGGTGCCAAGGTCACCTCGGTCGACACCTCGGGCAAGACGCTGCAGGCCAAGATTGAGCCGGCCGCGGGCGGTGCCGCCGAAACCATCGAGGCCGACGTCGTGCTCGTCTGTATCGGCCGCGTGCCCTACACCGAGGGCCTCGGGCTGAAGGAAGCCGGCGTTGCGCTCGACAATCGCGGCCGGGTCGAGATCGACGCGCACTTCTCGACCAATGTGAAGGGCATCTACGCCATCGGCGACGTCGTGGCCGGGCCGATGCTTGCGCACAAGGCGGAAGACGAAGGCGTAGCCTGCGCCGAGATCATCGCGGGCCAGGCCGGCCACGTGAACTACGACGTCATCCCAGGTGTTGTGTATACCACGCCGGAAGTGTCGTCGGTCGGCAAGACCGAGGAAGACCTCAAGCAGGCCGGCGTCGCGTATACCGTCGGCAAATTCCCGTTCACTGCAAACGGCCGCTCCAAGGTCAACCAGACCACCGACGGCTTCGTGAAGGTTCTCGCAGATGCGAAGACGGATCGGGTGCTCGGCGTGCACATTGTCGGCCGAGAAGCCGGCGAAATGATCCATGAAGCCTGCGTTCTGATGGAATTCGGCGGATCGGCGGAAGATCTGGCCCGCACCTGCCACGCGCATCCGACCCGCTCCGAGGCGATCAAGGAGGCCGCGCTTGCGGTCGGCAAGCGCGCCATCCATATGTGATCGAACATCCGGCATGCGAGCCGGGTAGAGATCATAGCGATGCTGCGCCGCCTGCTTCAGCCGTTCTGGGTCCTGCTTGCGATCATCTTCCTGATCGAGGCCTGGCTATGGGACCACGTCGAACCGATCGTGGCGCGGGTGGTCGCGTGGATTCCGCTGCGCGCGCTCAAGCAATGGCTTGCCGACCGGGTCGATTCGCTGTCGCCGGCGATGACGCTGATCGTCTTCGTCGTGCCGGTCATCCCGCTGTTCCCGCTGAAGCTGGTCGGGCTCTGGCTGTTGGCAAACCAATACTGGCTCAGCGCGGTCTCGCTGATCCTGTTCGCCAAGATCGTCGGCGTCGGCGTGACGGCGTTCCTGTTCGACGTGACGCGGCCGAAGCTGCTGGAGATGCCCTGGTTCGAGGCACTCTATAATTTCGTCATGGGGCTGCGGGCCAAGGCCACCGCGCTGGTCGAACCGGTCAAGCGGCGCATCCTCGAGATGATCCGCGGCGACGGCGACGGCTGGTCGGCGCGCACGCTGCGCCTGATCGCGCGCTTCCGCAAAAGCGTGCATGAGACCAGCAAGGTTCTTTGATCAAGGCTTTCCGTTCCGTCATCCTGAGGAGCGCCAACGGGTCCGCGCGAAGCGCGGCCCGATGACAGGCTTCGCGCGTCTCGAAGGATGCACGGCCCGGCCGGTGGCCGTCGATCCTTCGAGGCTCGCTCCGCTCGCGCCTCCAGCGACAACGGCAATGCCGTTGCGCGGGGATGACGGTCACAGAGCGGAGCCGCGCTGCCTCAATGCAGATGCAGCAAATGCGGCTGGAACAGGCCGAGCAGCGTCATCACGATGCCGGCCAGCGTCACCAGACCCGACACCCAGGCCAGCGCGATGATGCTCGTGATGATCGTCGCTGACGCCAGCACGATAGCGATCTGGAAGGCGGCGGAGGCCAGCTCGAAGTGATGATACTTCGCGGTGGCCTCGTCGCGCTCATGTTCGGCGTGCTTGGCGCGTTCGGCGAGTTGCTCTGAGCCTTCGCCGGTCTCCGGCTCCGAACGATAGCGCGCCGCGGTCTTCTGCCAGTCGTCGATCTGCTTCTGCAACGCGGCCTTGGCCGCTTCGTCGGTGGTGGTCGCGAGGTTCAGCTTGCCCTGTTCGGCGGCGGTCTGCACCGACGTGCGGCGGATGCTCTTGGCCTGGAAGAAGGCCCAGAGGTTGGACGCCTCGACGTTCTTGCTGATCGATTCGGTCTGGGCGCCCTTGCCGAGCGTCTCCGACAGCGCCAGGCAGAGCGCGATCACGGCGATCAGGAGTGCGATCTTCTTGTTCTCACCCGACGCATGCTCGGCATGCTCCGCGTGCTCCATACTTTCATGTGCGCTCATGATTCCCCTCCGGATGAGACCGCGCCACGATTGCCGAATGCGGCGCACAAGGCAAGGGGCGGGCGGTTTGTAGCAGTCCTATGAATATGAACGGCGCATTGATGGGAGCGAAGCCCGCGCTGTGTTCTGAACTCAGATCCGGGCGTTCAGCCGCGCGGGTGCGCGGAGCGATAGACTTCGAGCAGGCGCTCGCTGTCGATGCCGGTGTAGATCTGCGTGGTCGACAGCGATGCGTGGCCGAGCAATTCCTGGATCGCACGCAAATCGCCGCCGCGGCTGAGCAGATGGGTGGCAAAGGAGTGCCGCAACGCATGCGGCGTCGCGCTGTCGGGCAGGCCGAGCGCGCCGCGCAGCCGCTCCATGGTGAGCTGGATGATGCGCGGGCTGAGGGGGCCGCCGCGGGCGCCTACGAACATCGGCCCGGTCGGGCTGAGCTGGTGCGGGCAGATCGCCGCATAGTCCGCGATCAATTGCAGCACGTTCTGCAGCACCGGCACCATGCGGGTCTTGTTGCCCTTGCCGGTCACGACAAGCACGTCGCCTTCGCCCGGCTTCGGCACGTCGCGGCGCTTCAGGCCGAGCGCCTCGGAGATGCGCAGGCCCGAACCGTAGAGCAGCGCCATGACGGCGGCATCACGCACCAGAATCCAGGTCTCGCGGGTTTCGTCAGCACGCTCGTCCGCGTCGGCAAGGCGCTTCGCTGCCTCGATATGGATCGGCTTGGGCAGGCTCTTCGCCACTTTGGGCGCGCGGATCGCCGAGAGCGCGCCGACCTTGCCCTTGCCTTCGCGTTCCAGGAAACGTCCGAACGAGCGCAGGCCCGCCAGCGCCCGCATCAGCGATCGCCCGCCGATCTCGTCTGCGCGGCGCATCGCCATGAAGGCGCGGACATCGCTCGCCTCGAGCGCGGAAAATGCCTTGAGCGTCACGCGCGCGCCCCAGTGCCCGGCCAGGAAGGTCAGGCATTGGCGCACATCGCGGGCGTAGGCCTCGAGCGTCTTCGGCGATAGCCGCCGCTCCGCGCGCAGATGCGACAGCCAGCGCGTCATCTCCTGCGTGACTGATGCGTCGGCGCAGTCGAGCTCGAGCGGCTGGATGGGCTGGTCGGTTCGGGCCATGTCTTGAGCGGCCATGTCTTGAACGGCCATGTCCTGAGGGCTATTGGCGCTGCGATTCTCCTGATTATATCGCACTGCCTTCGTTTACCGTTCGCTAAAGCGGCGCAGCGGTGATAGAGCGTTTTCGAGCGAAGTGAGCACCGGTTCGCGTGGAGAAAACGCGTCAAAACAAGAAGCTAGTACCTACTGTTCTTAAAGCGTGAGTCGTGATTCAAGGTCGGGATGATACCCGAAGCAAGAGAAGTCCACCTTTCGAGGAAAGATCGCAAGGTGCTTGAGGCGTGTTGCCGCTCCCCGGTGACGTTGCAGCGCGATTTGAAGCGGGCGCGGATAGTTCTGTTGGCGGCGGATGGACGCAGCACTCGGTCGATCGCCAAGGAAGTTGGGGTCCAGCCGCGGATTGTCAGCCTTTGGCGGCATCGCTATGCCGACCAAGGCCTTGAAGGGCTGCAAGACAAGCCGCGACCGGGCAAGCAGCCAATCTATACGAAGGCCACCGACAAGCGGATTCTGAAGCTGCTGGACAAGCCGCCGCCGGACGGGTTCGCACGCTGGACCGGGCCCCTGCTGGCCGGGGCGCTGGGCGATGTTGACGTCCAATATGTCTGGCGGTTCCTGCGCAGCCACAAGATTGACCTCGCGGCTCGTAAGTCCTGGTGTGAGAGCAACGACCCGAACTTTACGGCCAAAGCCGCCGATGTTGTCGGCCTCTATGTCGCCCCGCCCGCGAAGGCCATTGTGCTGTGCGTGGACGAGAAGCCCTCGATCCAGGCTTTGGAGCGAGCGCAGGGTTATCTGAAGTTGCCCAATGGCCGCGCCTTGACCGGCCAGAGCCACGATTACAAGCGGCATGGCACCACAACATTGTTTGCGGCGCTCGAAGTCGCCACCGGAAAGATCATCGCGGCGCATTCAAAACGCCGACGCCGCGTCGAGTTTCTCGACTTCATGAACAGCGTCACCGCGGCTTTTCCGAACCGGAAGCTTCACGTCATCCTCGACAACCTCAACACCCACAAGAAGAACGAGCATTGGCTCAAGGCCCACCCCAACGTGCAATTTCATTTCACGCCGACAAGTGCGTCTTGGCTCAATCAGGTCGAGGTATGGTTTTCGATCTTGCAGGGGCAGTCGCTCAGCGGCACCTCCTTCACAAGCCTCACGCAGCTTCAGGAGCACATCGATGCCTACGTCAACGCATACAACGACAGAGCCGAGCCCTTCGTCTGGACCAAGAAAAAGGTCCGTCAACGCCGTTTCAAAGGCCGCCGTATCACTCAGCTCTGATTCTGGGTACTAGAGCTTCGGTTCTGATTCAATCAGAACCGAAAATGCTCTAGCCCGATCGGGTTTTCAAAGTTCTGATTCAATGGACCACACCACGCGCCCCGGCCCAGCCTCTGCATCGACGACAGGCGTCGTCGACGTGCTGGTGCCTGTCGCGTTGAACCAGACCTATTCCTACCGCGTGCCGCGCGGCATGGAGCTTGCGCCCGGCGACGTAATCTGCGTTCCGCTCGGGCCGCGCGAGGTCGTCGCGGTGGTGTGGGCCGAGAACGCCAGGCCCGATCCGCGGCTGCACAACCGGCTCAAGGACGTCAGCGAGAAGCTCGATGTTCCGTCGCTGAAGGCGGAGCTGCGCCAGCTCGTCGACTGGGTCTCCAATTACACACTGTCGGCGCGCGGCATGGTGCTGCGGATGACGCTGCGGATGGGCGAAAATCTCGGGCCCGAGCGGATGCGCCTCGGGGTGCGCCTGGTCGGCGAGCCGCCGCGGCGCCTGACACCGGCGCGCCGGCGGGTGATCGAGGTGCTGTCGGACCGGTTGCTGCACGGCAAGTCGGAGGCGGCGCGGGAGGCCGGCGTCAGTTCCGGAGTGATCGACGGCCTGGTCGACGAAGGCACGCTGACGGTCGAGGCCATGCCGCCGCCGGCAGCGCCACCCGTTCCGGATCCATCCTATGCGCAGCCGGATTTTTCGCGCGAGCAGCGCAGCGCGGTCGACGTGCTGCGGACGCTCGCTGCCAGCGGCAGCTTTCACGTCGCGCTGCTCGACGGCGTCACCGGTTCCGGCAAGACCGAGGTCTATTTCGAGGCGATCGCCGAGAACATCCGCCGCGGCAAGCAGACGCTGATCCTGATGCCGGAAATCGCGCTGACCGGCCAGTTCCTCGACCGCTTTGCGCAGCGCTTCGGCGTGCGGCCGCTGGAATGGCATTCGGAGCTCACGCCGCGCACGCGGGCGCGGAACTGGGCTGCGATCTCCGAGGGCAAGGCGCCGGTCGTGGTCGGCGCCCGCTCGGCGCTGTTCCTGCCCTATGCCGATCTCGGCCTTATCATCGTCGATGAGGAACACGACCAGGCCTACAAGCAGGACGAGGGCGCGCATTATCACGCGCGCGACATGGCGGTGGTCCGCGCCCATATCGCCAAGATCCCGATCGTGCTGGCGTCGGCGACGCCCTCGGTCGAGAGCGAGGTCAATGCGCGCAAGGGGCGCTACCAGCGCGTCGCGCTGCCATCGCGGTTCGGCGGCCAGCACATGCCGCATATCGAGGCGATCGACATGCGCCGCGCGCCGCCCCCGCGCGGCCGTTTCATCTCGCCGGTGCTGGCCGAGCAGATTCGCCATGCGATCGAGCGCCGCGAACAGGCGCTATTGTTCCTCAACCGCCGCGGTTACGCGCCGCTGACGTTATGCCGTGCCTGCGGTCACCGCTTCGCCTGCACGATCTGCGATGCATGGCTGGTCGATCACAGATTCCGCCAGCGGCTGGTCTGCCATCACTGCGGCTTCTCGATGCCGCGCCCGAACATCTGCCCGCATTGCGCGGCCGAGGAATCGCTGGTCGCGGTCGGCCCCGGTGTCGAGCGCCTGCAGGAGGAGGCAGCTCACATCTTCCCCGAGGCCCGCACCATGGTGCTGTCGAGCGATCTCATCACCTCGATCGAAACCATGCGCAGCGAGCTGAATGAGATCGCCGAGGGCCGCGTCGACATCATCATCGGAACACAGCTGGTGGCGAAGGGGCACAATTTCCCCCGGCTCAATCTGGTCGGCGTCATCGACGCCGATCTCGGCTTGAGCAATGGCGATCCGCGCGCCGCCGAGCGGACGTTCCAGCTGTTAAACCAGGTGGTCGGCCGTGCCGGCCGCGACCAGGGCCGTGGCGTCGGCTATCTGCAGACGCACCAGCCCGAGCATCCCGTCATCAAGGCCTTGATCGCCAATGACCGCGAGGCGTTCTACGCCAGCGAGATCGAGATTCGCGAGCGCACCGGCTATCCGCCGTTCGGCCGGCTGGCGAGCCTGATCGTCTCTGCCGGCGACCGTCCGACGGCGGAAGGCTTTGCGCGCAAGCTCGCCGCGGTCGCGCCGCTCGATGAGCGGATCCAGGTGCTCGGCCCCGCCGAGGCGCCGCTGGCGGTCATCAAGGGCCGCTACCGCTTCCGCCTGCTGGTGAAGTCGCTGCGCAATGTCGACCTGTCGCAATATCTGCGCGAGTGGCTTGAGGCGGGTCCGAAGACCAAGGGCAATCTGAAGCTCGAGGTCGACGTCGATCCGCAGAGTTTCCTGTAAAGCTGCCTGCAAAGAAAAAGCCTGCCGTCATTCGCGACGGCAGGCCTTTGGCGCGAAGCAGGCCTCGCGGCCGTTACGCAACGCAACGCTTACTGAACGCGTTACGAGACGACCTCGGCAGTGACGCGGCCGACGCCGGCACCGGTCAGGCCAATGGCGCGCGCTGCGCCGGTCGAGAGGTCGAGCACGCGGCCGCGGATGAACGGGCCACGATCGTTGATGGTGACGACGACGCTGCGGCCGCCATGGGTGACGCGGAGCTTGGTGCCGAACGGCAGCGAGCGGTGGGCCGCGGTCATGGCGTTCTGATTGAAGCGCTGGCCGGAAGCGGTGCGGCTGCCGGATTCATTGCCGTAGAAGGAAGCCATCCCCGAGAACGAGTGGCCGCCGGACGGCTGGATCGATGCATTGGCGTCGCGCCAGGACGAGCCTTCGGCGCGGGCGTGGTGATGATGGTGGTGGCGATGATGGTGGTGCCTGGACTTCGCGGACGCCTCCGTCACGCTGCCCCCGACCAGTAGAGTTGCGGCTACAAAAGCAAGCGCCGTACGCGAGCGGGTACTATTGCCCGCCGCCTTCTTGATATTCAGCATTGATAAGACCCTCAGACAGTATTGCTGCTAACACGGCAAGTGGAACCCCCGTCCCTTCGTTGACCAATGCCGTTTGGTTTCGCAATGAGGCACGAATTGGGCAGTAAATCCTGATTGTCTCGTGTTGAAATATCTTGTTACCGCTTCGGGGTATTCGAACGAGGTTCCGTAATCTTGCCAGTTAACCAATTTTTAACGATAACTATACTCATGAATACTGATTAGAGGGGCGCTGGTAAGTTTTCGGTAAGTAATCGCCAAATGAAGCGGACGCCCGTTTTGGGTTCCCTGCGCTAGGAACCATGGGCCCATGCAGATTTTCGATGGAACAAATCTGCGCTGACCTGAATCGGTGTCGGCGGGACGGATTTCCGCGCGCCGAATTTTCATGATTCGGCGGCTCGCTGCGGTCGTCAAAAAGCGCATGCGACAAGGCGGCTCGCGCGATGCCGTCATGTTGCACCTGCGCGATTGCTATGTTAGCAAAGCCGCGATTTTAACGGTCCCGGCACGTCCTGTGCCGGTCGAAAATCGAAGTCCCGCTTGAATTCCAAGGGCTTGGATCGCTAGGCGCTGCTTTGGTGGCGACGGTTTTTCCCTTGCGAATTTGACAGCAAAAAAGAGCGAGCTCGTGGCTGCTGAAGATCCGTCCGTTTCGGGAGTGTCCGGTCGTTACGCAACGGCCCTGTTCGAGTTGGCGCGCGACGAGCAATCCGTCGATCAAGTCAGGGCCGACCTCGACAAATTCGAGGCCATGCTCAGCGAGAGCGCCGATCTCAAGCGTCTCGTTCGCAGCCCGGTGTTTTCCGCGGATGCCCAGCTGAAGGCGCTGACCGCGGTGCTCGACAAGGCCGGTATCTCCGGCACGTCGGCCAAATTCCTCAAGGTGCTCACCGCCAATCGCCGGCTGTTCGCAATTGCCGATGTGATCCGCGCCTATCGCGCGCTGGTGGCGAAGTTCAAGGGCGAGGCGACTGCGGAAGTCACCGTCGCCGAGCAGCTCAATGACAAGAATCTCGACGCGCTGAAGGCCGCACTGAAATCAGTGACGGGCAAGGACGTCGCGCTTAACGTGAAGGTCGATCCCTCCATTATCGGTGGCCTCGTGGTCAAGCTTGGCAGCCGCATGGTGGATAGTTCGCTTCGCACCAAACTCAATTCGATCAAGAACGCGATGAAAGAGGCAGGCTGATGGACATCCGCGCCGCAGAAATTTCTGCGATCCTCAAGGACCAGATCAAGAATTTCGGCCAGGAAGCCGAAGTCACCGAAGTTGGCCAGGTGCTGTCGGTCGGTGACGGTATTGCCCGCGTCTACGGTCTCGACAACGTTCAGGCCGGTGAAATGGTCGAGTTCGAGAACGGAACGCGCGGCATGGCGCTCAACCTCGAAACCGACAACGTTGGTATCGTGATCTTCGGCGCCGACCGCGAAATCAAGGAAGGCCAGACCGTCAAGCGCACCCGCGCGATCGTGGACGCGCCGATCGGCAAGGGCCTGCTCGGCCGCGTCGTCGATGCGCTCGGCAACCCGATCGACGGCAAGGGTCCGATCCAGGCGACCGAACGCAAGCGCGTCGACGTCAAGGCGCCCGGCATCATTCCGCGCAAGTCGGTGAACGAGCCGATGGCCACCGGCCTGAAGGCGATCGATGCGCTGATTCCGATCGGCCGCGGCCAGCGCGAGCTGATCATCGGTGACCGTCAGACCGGCAAGACCGCGATCGCGCTTGACACCATCCTGAACCAGAAGCCGCTCAACGCCCAGCCGGACGAAAACCTCAAGCTGTATTGCGTCTACGTCGCGATCGGCCAGAAGCGCTCAACCGTCGCGCAGTTCGTCAAGGTGCTCGAAGAGCAGGGCGCGCTGGAATACTCGATCATCGTCGCGGCCACCGCGTCCGATCCGGCCCCGATGCAGTACATCGCGCCGTTCACCGCCTGCACCATGGGCGAATACTTCCGCGACAACGGCATGCACGCCGTGATCATCTATGACGACTTGTCCAAGCAGGCCGTCGCCTATCGCCAGATGTCGCTGCTGCTGCGCCGTCCGCCGGGCCGCGAGGCCTATCCGGGCGACGTGTTCTATCTGCATTCCCGCCTGCTCGAGCGCGCCGCCAAGCTCAACAAGGAGCATGGCTTGGGCTCGCTGACGGCGCTGCCGGTCATCGAAACCCAGGCCAACGACGTGTCGGCCTACATCCCGACCAACGTGATTTCGATCACCGACGGCCAGATCTTCCTGGAAACCGACCTGTTCTTCCAGGGCATCCGCCCTGCCGTGAACGTCGGTCTGTCGGTGTCGCGCGTCGGTTCGTCGGCGCAGACCAAGGCGACCAAGAAGGTGGCCGGCAAGATCAAGGGCGAACTCGCGCAGTACCGCGAAATGGCGGCGTTCGCGCAGTTCGGTTCGGACCTCGACGCCTCGACGCAGCGCCTGCTCAACCGTGGCTCGCGCCTGACCGAACTCCTGAAGCAGCCGCAGTTCTCGCCGCTGAAGATGGAAGAGCAGGTCTGCGTGATCTGGGCCGGCACCAACGGCTATCTCGATCCGCTGCCGCTCAACAAGGTGAAGGCGTTCGAGGACGGTCTGCTGTCGTTGCTGCGCGGCAAGAACGCCGACATCCTCGATGCGATCCGCACGAGCCGCGATCTGTCCGACGACACCGCCGCCAAGCTCAAGACGGCGGTCGAAGGCTTCGCCAAGACGTTTGCATAACGAATGGGACGTCGCCCGGCTCGCCGCCGGGCGTGACGAACGGAGGCTTGCGATCTGACCGTTGTGGTCGGATCGCCGGGGTGAACGAAGAATGGCGTCACTAAAAGACATGCGGGTCCGCATCGCCTCGACCAAGGCGACGCAGAAGATCACCAAGGCCATGCAGATGGTCGCAGCCTCGAAGCTGCGCCGCGCGCAGAACGCCGCCGAAGCGGCGCGGCCTTATGCCACCAAAATGGATGCGGTGATTTCCAACATCGCCGCCGCGGCCAATGGCTCGCCCGGCGCGCCACGGCTGCTTGCGGGCACCGGTCAGGACCAAGTGCACCTGCTGCTGGTCTGCACCGGCGAGCGCGGCCTGTCCGGCGCTTTCAACTCGGCCATCGTGCGCCTGGCGCGCGAGCGGGCGCAGTCGCTGCTCGCGCAGGGCAAGGAAGTCAAATTCTTCTGCGTCGGCCGCAAAGGCTACGAGCAGCTGCGGCGGACCTTCGAGAAGCGCATTGTCGAGCATCTCGACCTGCGTTCGGTGCGCCAGATCGGCTTTGTCAATGCCGAGGACATTGCCCAGAAGGTGCTGGCGCGGTTCGACGCCGGCGAATTCGATGTCTGCACGCTGTTCTACTCACGCTTCCAGTCGGTGATCGCGCAGATCCCGACCGCGCAGCAGATCATCCCGCTCGAGGTGGCTGCGCCCGCGGCCAGCGCGGCCCCCGCCACGTCCTACGAATACGAGCCTGAAGAAGACGAGATTCTCGGCAGCCTGTTGCCGCGCAACCTCGCGGTGCAGATCTTCCGCGCGCTGCTGGAGAACAACGCTTCGTTCTACGGCGCGCAGATGAGCGCGATGGACAGCGCGACGCGCAACGCAGGCGAAATGATCCGCAAGCAAACCCTGATTTACAACCGGACCCGCCAGGCCCAGATCACGAAGGAGCTGATTGAAATCATCTCCGGCGCTGAGGCGGTCTAAGGCAGATTTCGAAGGAGAACAGTCCATGGCTACAGCAGCCAACCAGAACGGTCGCGTCACCCAGGTCACGGGCGCCGTGGTCGACGTGCAGTTCGAAGGCCACCTTCCGGCGATTCTGAATGCGCTCGAGACCAAGAATGGCGGCAATCGCCTGGTGCTCGAAGTCGCGCAGCATCTCGGCGAGTCGACGGTGCGTACCATCGCGATGGATATCACCGAGGGTCTGGTCCGCGGTCAGGAAGTGACCGACACCGGCGAGCCGATCCGGGTGCCGGTCGGCGAAGGCACGCTCGGCCGCATCATCAACGTGATCGGCGAGCCGATCGACGAAGCCGGTCCGATCAAGTCCGAAGGCCTGCGCGCCATCCATCAGGAAGCGCCGACCTACACCGATCAGTCGACCGAAGCCGAAATCCTCGTCACCGGCATCAAGGTCGTCGATCTTCTTGCTCCGTACGCGAAGGGTGGCAAGATCGGCCTGTTCGGCGGCGCCGGCGTCGGCAAGACCGTGCTGATTCAGGAACTGATCAACAACGTCGCGAAGGCGCACGGTGGTTACTCGGTGTTCGCCGGCGTCGGCGAGCGTACCCGTGAAGGCAACGACCTCTATCACGAGTTCATCGAATCGAAGGTCAACGCCGATCCGCACAATCCGGATCCGAGCGTGAAGTCGAAGTGCGCGCTGGTGTTCGGCCAGATGAACGAGCCGCCGGGCGCCCGTGCCCGCGTCGGCCTGACCGGTCTGACGGTTGCCGAGCACTTCCGCGACCAGGGCCAGGACGTGCTGTTCTTCGTCGACAACATCTTCCGCTTCACCCAGGCGGGCTCGGAAGTGTCGGCGCTGCTCGGCCGTATTCCTTCGGCGGTGGGTTATCAGCCGACGCTCGCGACCGACATGGGCGCGCTGCAGGAGCGCATCACCACCACCCAGAAGGGCTCGATCACTTCGGTGCAGGCGATCTACGTGCCGGCCGACGACTTGACCGACCCGGCGCCCGCCACCTCGTTCGCGCACTTGGACGCCACCACGGTGCTGTCGCGCGCGATCTCGGAAAAGGGCATCTATCCGGCGGTGGATCCGCTCGACTCGACCTCGCGCATGCTGTCGGCGCTCGTCGTCGGCGACGAGCACTACAACACCGCGCGCATGGTCCAGCAGATCCTCCAGCGCTACAAGTCGCTGCAGGACATCATCGCCATTCTCGGCATGGACGAACTGTCGGAAGAGGACAAGCTGACAGTCGCCCGCGCCCGCAAGGTCGAGCGCTTCCTGTCGCAGCCGTTCCACGTCGCCGAAGTCTTCACCGGCTCGCCGGGCAAGTTCGTCGACCTCGCCGACACCATCAAGGGTTTCCGCGATCTCTGCCAGGGCAAGTACGACCATCTGCCGGAAGCGGCGTTCTACATGGTCGGCACCATCGAAGAAGCCGTCGAGAAGGGCAAGAAGCTCGCCGCCGAAGCGGCCTAAGCAAGTGAATGGCGAATAGGGAGTAGCGAATAGTCAATCGCGCACTCCCTATGCCGCCGCTCGCTATTCGCTACTCACTATTCGTAGGTTTTCCATGGCCACCTTCCACTTCGATCTCGTCTCTCCCGAAAAGCTCGCCTTCTCCGGCGAGGTCGATCAGGTCGACGTCCCCGGCGTGGAGGGTGATTTCGGTGTGCTCGCCGGCCATGCTCCGGTCGTGGCCACGGTTCGTCCGGGGATCCTGACGATCACGGCCGCCGGCAAGCGCGAGAAGGTGATCGTGCTCGGCGGCCTTGCCGAGGTGTCGGACAAGGGCCTCACCGTGCTCGCCGACGTCGCGACCGCGATTGCGGATCTCGATCGTGCGAAGTTTGCCGAGACGATCGCCGAGATGGAGGAAAAGCTCTCCGAGCACGAGGGGACCGAACTCGACCACGCGATCGAGCGGCTCGATCACTTCAAGGGCATCCAGCACGAGCTCAACGCGACGGCTATGCACTAAGGCGCGATTGCCTAGTCGCGATCGCGCCGTTGCGTCCGGGTGAGCCGGACCTCCTTGTGAAATCGCTCACATTTCCAGTCATCGGCTACGAAACTTGAATAATTCAACGCTCGCCGCATCCTGGCGGGCGCCGAATGCTTATTGCGCCTGCGAGCGTCTGGCGGCATTCTGCCCGCTATATTTGGGTTCCGGGGCTGGTGCTCATGAAGCGCAAGATCGCGGCGATCTTTGCGGCCGATATGCCGAGGATGAGGAAGAGACGCTGCGGCGGCTCGCCTCCTACCGGCAGGTCACCGACGATTTCATTGCGAAATGCGGCGGCCGCATCTTCAACACCGCGGGCGATGCGGTGCTTGCGGAATTTCCCAGCGCCGTTGAAGCCGTGCGCTGCGCGATCGACATCCAGGAAAGCCTGCGCACGCGCAACATGGCGTATCCGCCAAGCCGGCAGATGGCGTTTCGAATCGGCATCACCATCGGCGACGTCGTCGAGCGCGATGGCGATCTGCTCGGCGATGGCGTCAATATCGCCGCGCGGCTCGAAGGCCTCGCCGAGGTCGGCGGCATCTGCATATCGCGCGCGGTGCACGAACAGGTCGCCAACAAGCTGTCGGTGCAGTTCGCCGACATCGGCGCGCAGGAAGTGAAGAACATCCCGACCCCAGTGCACGCCTATATGGTGGCGATGCGGCGCGAGGACGGCACCTACGCGACGCCGCAGGTCAAGAAGCCGGTCAAGGCCGCCCCTGCGGGTGCGCCGGCCTGGATGTGGCCCGCCGCCATCACCCTGGTGCTCTTGGCGGCGATCGGCGTCGGCGGCTTCCTCACCTACGCCAAGCTGGTAACGTCGGCGACGAAGCCCGCTTCCGTGGCGAGCTCCACTCCGACATCCGCGCCCGCGGCATCCGCATCACCGGCGCCGTCGGCCGCACCGTCGCCATCAGCATCGACGGCGCCGCCTGCCCCGGCGAAACCTGCGCCTGCGCCGAATCTGGCCGCGCCGGCCTCTCCGGTGCCGCCGTCACCGCCACCTTCGATTTCATCGGGCGATAGGTTCGTCGCCGACAGCACGCCCTTCGTCAGCGACCGCACCCGTAGCGCGCTCGTGGCCGAATATTTGCCCGCAGGCGATTCCAAGGCGGTGGCCCTCAACATCAACGGCTTCGTCGGATGGAGCGTGGCGCAGCCGAGCGAGGACGCGGCGAAGACGGCGGCACTCGAGCTGTGCCAGAAGCGCGCCGACAATGCCAACTCGCCGCGCAAGTGCGAACTGTATGCCGTCGGCAACACCGTTGTGTATGCCCATGGCCAGCCTCCGCTGCCGCCCTTGCCATGGGTGAAGCGCGATGCGCTGGTCGAGAAGCCGTACGCCACCAAGGACGTTCCGCTGTTGCGCGACCCGGCCAGGGCCCGGCTCGACAACCTGTTCGTGCCGGGGCGGACGCGGACCATCGCGCTCGGTCCGGGCGGGCATTTCTTCTTCAATTCAGGCATCGATTCGCTGGAGGAATCGGCGCGCCGCAACCTGCAAGCCTGCGGCGCGGTCGCGGGCGTGCCCTGCACGATCGTCGTGGTCGACGATGTCTTCGTGGTGCCGATTCCGACCACGTTGCGTGTCACGGGCTTCTTCAAGGCCGCGGACAGCTCGGTCATCGCGCCGGGCGAACGCAATGAAGTTGCACGGAAGCTCGCCGATGCGACGGCGGGTTGGAATGCGATCGCGGTCGGCGCGCAGGGACGGCCGGGGCTCGGATTGAAGGCTGCCAACGAACAGACCGCGGTGAATTCGGCGCTCGGCGAGTGCGTCAAGCGCGACAGCGATTGTCGTGTCATCGCGATCGGCCCGTTCGCGGTCGGCCCGAACTAAAGCATGATCCGGAAAAGTGCGAAGCGGTTTTCCCTCGCGACAAACGCGAACGCGTTTGCGCGGAGATCATGCTCAAACAAAGAGCTGAAGCGCGATGATGATTCAACCCAATCTCATCGCGCTTCAGGACATGATCCGGAAATTGTGAGCCAGCTTACAGCGAGGATCGTGCACAAATGGCAAGCTGCAGTGCGATGACGAATTGGCCCAATCGCATCGCGATTTCATCCCTGATGTAACGGACAAGAAGCTGTGCTGACTTTCTCGACTGATGCTCTCCGCCCGCAGGACCGTTTCGAGCACTGGTGCGAGGTCCGCGGCAAAAGCCTGTTCGGGGTCACGATCGAGCTCGACCGTGACAAGCGGCCCGATTTCCGTGGACGGTTCTCGGCCACGCCGGTGGGCGGAGCCGTGCTGGCGGAAATGTTCGCATCCTCCTATCGCGTCAGCCGGACCTCGTCCGATATCGCACGCGTCCCGAGCAACAGCCTGCATCTTGCGTGGCAGGTGCGCGGGCCCGGTCACATGGATATTGGCCGCGATCGCGTCCAGTACGTGCGCAACGGAGATCTGGTGTTCGGCCACTCCAATCTTCCGTTTGCCTCGAAGCCCGAACGCACCGACGGCTTTCATTTCTACAGCCTCAAGATTCCCGTCACCAGCGAGCTTGTGCTCGATGCGCGGACCGAGGACGTGCCGCCGGTGATGCTGTCGCGGGATGCCGGGCTGACCCGGCTTGTCGGCGCCATGTTCCGCGCGATGACGCATGATCCCGCGCAGGCCGGGCAGTTCGCCGGCGACGTCACGCATATGGTGCGCCTGGCGCTGCTTGCGCGCGGGCGCGTGCGGCCGCGCCAGGATGAAATCCGTGCCGCGCTGCATGCGGGTTACCTCCACGCCGCGCGCGAGATCCTGCTCCGCGACCTGCATCGGCCGTCGCTCACGCCGGCCGCGGTGGCCACCGAGCTTTGCATTTCACTGCGGCAATTGCATGCGCTGTTCGAGCCGACCGGCCTGTCGTTTGCGCGGACGCTGACGGCGGCAAGGCTGAAGGAGGCGAGGCGGTCTCTCTACCTCATGCAGGAGCGGGGCATTGACGAGATCGCGTTCTCATGCGGCTTCGACAGCATCGCGACCTTCTATCGCGTGTTCCGCGCGACCTATGGCATGACGCCGGGCGACGCACGGCGCGTTGGGCCTGCAGATCAGCCGGCAAATTCCGTAAACCGGGTCGCGACCGCGCGATAGACGTCGCGCCGGAACGGCACCACGAGATCGGCGACGCGTTCGAGGCGCTCCCAGCGCCATTGATCGAATTCCGCGGGCTGGTTGTTGCGCGGCGTCAACGGATCGATCTCGTCGTCGCGCCCGGTGAAGCGCAGCGCGAACCACTTTTGCCGCTGGCCACGAAATCGTGCCAGACGGTGTGTTTCCGGCACATGATGGGACGGAAATTCGTAGGTCATCCAGTCGGTCTCGCCGAGATAGTCGGCGTTGACGGCTCCGGTCTCTTCCCACAATTCGCGCATCACGGCCTGGCGCGGATCCTCACCCGCGTCGATGCCGCCTTGCGGCATCTGCCATTCGAGGCCGGGCAACACGATCTCCGGACCATCGTCCTTGATCCGGTGGCCGATCAGCACGCGTCCAGCGGCGTTGAACAGCGCAATGCCCACGTTGGGGCGATAGGGCTTATCTGATGACATCTCGGTTGCGTACGTCGTGGGTCTATTTGGCCGCCAAACCGGCGAATTCCTTCACGACGCGCTCATAGACCGGGCGCTTGAACGGCACAATCAGCTCCGGCAGATTCTTCATCGGCTCCCAGCGCCAGGACATGAACTCGGCCTTGTGGCCACCGCCGCCGGGATTGGAGACGTTGATCTCTTTCTCCTCGCCGGTGAAGCGCAAGGCGAACCATTTTTGCCGCTGGCCGCGATAGCGGCCTTTCCAGGCGCGCCCCGCGACGGTGCGCGGGATGTCATAGATCAGCCAGTCCGGGACCTCGCCGAGCTTTTCCACTGATTTGACGCTGGTCTCTTCATAGAGTTCGCGCCTCGCGGCTTGAAACGTATCCTCGCCGGGATCGACGCCGCCTTGCGGCATCTGCCAGACATGAGCGTCGTCGACATGCTCGATGCCGCCGGCGCGGCGTCCGATGAAGACCAGCCCCGCGGTGTTCAGCAGCATGATGCCGACGCAGGTTCGATAGGGCAGGTCTTCATAACGTGCCATGCTGCCGCTACCTCGTACAGTTTCCGGAGCCGCCGACCCGGCCCCCCGGCAAGGTCTCAAGCTGCACCAACGGATTGATCTTTAGCCCGATTTTGATTTCAGCATCGCCGTTGTCAATGGCACAAGCATGATGCCCTTGGAGTCCAGTGTCTTGAGCCAGGCGCCGAGCCGTTCGATCGAGACCGGCAGCGCCGAGGCGACGCCCACGGCGGTGCCGCGTTCCTTGGCGATCGTCTCCAGCTTGACCAGCGCGCGGTCGATTTCCGCCGACGTCGGCACCGCGTCGATGGCGAAATCGGCCCTGGCGAACGGCAGCGCCTGACCGGCGGCGAGGCTCTGCGCGACGCTGCGCGGGGTGGAACCGTCATCGAAATAGCTCAGGCCGCGCTTGGCCGCTTCGCGGACGATGGGCTGCATCACGAGATCGGTTGCGACGAACCGGGCACCCATGAAATTGGCGATCCCGGCATAGCCCTGCAGGCGGCTCAGGTGCCAATAAAAGCGGTCGAGATTCTGCTCGCTGCCGAGCGTCGTCAGCAAGGTCTGCGGCCCCGGATCGTTGTCGGGATAGTCGAACGGCTCCATCGGAATCTGCAGCAGGATCTCGTGGCGCTGGGTCCGGGCCCGTTCCGCAAGCTTGCCGGGATCGGCGCCATAGGGCGTGAAGGCCAGCGTCACGGCCGGCGGCAGCTTCATGATGGCATCAGTGGTCTTGGCGGCACCGACGCCGAGGCCGGCGACCACAATGGCGACCACCGGCATCCGGCCCGCCTTGGCGCGGTCGGCGTCGGCCGCATAGACCGTGAACGGCTTCAGGCCGTCGGCGACCACCGGGATCATGCCGTAGCGCGACTTTTCCAGCAGGCGGGGGTCGATGCCGGTCGTCGCGAGCGCCGGCGCGTCGCCATCGCCCTTGTCGGCGGGATCCGCGGCGCCGATCACCACGTCCTGGCGCTTGCCGCTGGAACCGTCGATGATGGTGACGGTCTTCGCGTCTTTGGCGTCGCCGGCTGCGGCCGGTGTCTTGGCGGGGGATTTGGCCACCGGTTCGGCCTGGCCGGCCGGGGCGCGCTTGTCGTCGGCAACTGCGGGCGGGGGCGTGCCGAGCGCGATACGGGCCATCGGTTCGCCGCCGAGCGGATTGTCGTTGAACAGCGCGACGCCGCCGAAACCGACCAGCACGAGCCCGAGCAGCACGGCAAGCGCCTGCATCGCCGTGAATGGCAGGCGGACGCGGCGCCTCCTGCCCTTGGTCGTCTGCCCAAGCGGCGTGCTCAGTTCGTCGGCCGCCTCTGCCATGACCCTCCCCGAATCAACAGGGCGAACGATAGCACGATGCGGTGCATTCCCGCGCCCCGGCCTCCCGGTCGAAGCACAGGTGCAGAAAGCAGAAAGGGCGGCCCGAGGGCCGCCCTTTGCGCCAGATCGATTGGATGGATCAGTTCGCGGCCTTGTTGCCGGGCTTGTCGACCGCGGCCTTGTCGCGCGCGGCCTCAGGCGCCGGCGTCGTCGCGCTGGAGGTCGACTTGATGCCGTGCAGCAGGTCGTCGGCCATCTTCAGCGCCTTGTCGTCCTTGGCATCCGGCGGCACATAGGACTGCGAGCCGGTCTTCTCGTCGCCATCGTTCTTCAGATGGCCGCGCAGCGAGGCCTCGCCCTTGGTGTCGGTGCGCGCCTTCAGCTCTTCCGGCACGTCCTGCAGCACCTCGATGTCGGGCACGATGCCCTTGGCCTGGATCGACTTGCCCGACGGCGTGTAGTAGCGCGCGGTGGTCAGGCGCAGCGCGCCGTTGCCCGAGCCGAGCGGGATGATGGTCTGCACCGAACCCTTGCCGAACGAGCGGGTGCCGACGAGCGTCGCCCGCTTGTGGTCCTGCAGCGCGCCGGCGACGATTTCGGAGGCCGAAGCCGAGCCGCCGTTGATCAGCACGATGACCGGCTTGCCCTTGGTCAGGTCGCCCGGATGGGCGGCGCGGCGCTGGGTTTCCTCGGCATTGCGGCCACGGGTCGAGACGATCTCGCCACGCTCCAGGAAGGAATCGGACACCGTGACCGCTTCCTCGAGCAGGCCGCCGGGGTTGTTTCTGAGGTCGATGATGTAGCCCTTCAGCTTGTCGCCGATCTGGCCCTGCAGATTGGCGACCTCCTTCTTCAGGCCTTCGGTGGTCTGCTCGTTGAAGGTGGTGATGCGGATATAGGCGATGTCGTCGGCCTCGACGCGCGCGCGCACCGAGCGGACGCGGATGTTGTCGCGCACCAGCGTGACGTCGATCGGATTGTCCTGGCCCTTGCGGATGATCTTGAGCTTGATCTTGGTGTTGACCGGACCGCGCATCTTCTCGACGGCCTGGTTCAGCGTCAGGCCCTGCACGGCCTCGTCGTCGAGATTGGTGATGATGTCGTTGGCCATGATGCCGGCCTTCGAGGCCGGGGTGTCGTCGATCGGCGAGACAACCTTGATCAGCCCGTCTTCCATCGTGACTTCGATGCCGAGGCCGCCGAACTCGCCGCGGGTCTGCACCTGCATGTCGCGGAAGCTCTTGGCATCCATGTAGCTCGAGTGCGGATCGAGGCCGGACAGCATGCCCGAGATCGCGGATTCGACCAGCTTGGAGTCATCGGGCTTCTCGACATAGTCGCTGCGCACCCGCTCGAACACGTCGCCGAACAAATTGAGCTGGCGGTAGGTGTCCGACGTCGCGGCGCGCGCGCTCGATCCCATCAGCACCGCGCGGGGCTGCGTGACGAAAAGCGTCAGGGCCGCGCCGGTGGCGGCGCTAAGGAGAATTACCGAAGTCTTGCGCATCATCCGCGAACCTTTTCGCCTTCATTTGCGGCCCACCATGGACCTGGATCGATTGGAGTGCCGTCTTTCCGGAACTCGACATAGAGCACTGGCTGGCTCGCATCGGTCGCGAGAATGGATGCAACTTGGGACGTCGACCCCATGGTCGCAACCGGCTCCCCCGTAAGTACAAACTGGCCGATGTTTACCGAAATACGCTCCATCCCGGCGATCAGGACATGATACCCGCCCCCGGCATTGAGGATCAAGAGTTGTCCATAGCTGCGGAAGGGACCCGCGTAAACAACCCAGCCGTCACACGGGGTTGTGACCTGCGCGCCCGGCTTGGCTGCCAAAGAAATGCCTTTTTGTACGCCGCCAGCGCCGTCGGAACCGCCAAATTCGCGAATCTTGGTGCCATTCACGGGATAGGAGAACAGGCCTTTGGCCGAGGCAAAGGCGACCGCCGGGCTGAGGCGGGCGGGGTCCTTCAGGGCCCCCAGATTGGGCTTGCCGTTAACCGTCGCGGGCGCCCCCTGGAGGCTGGCCGTGGCCGCCGCCTTGGCCGCGCTCTTGAGATCCTGCTCCATCTTGGCGATCAGGCTCTGCAAATTGTCGGCCTGCTTGGACAGCGTAATGGCGCGGGCGCCTTCCGCCTCCATGTCCTTTTCGGCCGCGCTCTGCTGCCGCTGCCGTTCGTCGACCAGCGCCGCAAGGCGGGTCTGGTCGTCCCTGAGCTTGTCGCGGTCGCCGGCCAGCGCGTCGCGCTCGGTCGAGATCGTCTTGCGCAGCGCCACCAGTTCGCCGAGGTCGGCGGCAAGCTTCTCCGCGCGAACGCGCAACTCCGGCACCACGGCGCCGAGCAGCATCGCGGTGCGCAACGATTGCAGCGCATCCTCGGGCCGCACCAGCAGCGCCGGCGGCGTGCGTCGTCCGGCGCGCTGCAGCGCGGCCAGCACCTCGATCACCTCGGACCGGCGTGAATCCAGCGAGCCGCGGATTTCACGCTCTCGGCCGTCGAGCGCCTGCAAGCGTGCCTCGGCGTCCGCGATCCGCGTCTCGACGCCGCGCACCTGGCCGGCAATGTCGATCAGCTGCTGGTTCAGCTTGCTGCGGTCCTGGCCGATCGCGGCGATGTCGGCTTTCAGCTTCTCCTGCAGCTCGGTCGCCTTGCGCTGCTGTTCGCGTGCGGCCTCGAGCTCCTGCTCGCGCTGTTTGATGGCATCGGGCGATGTCTCCGCCGCGGTGGCCTGCTGCGCCGGCGGCGCGGATTGTTGCGCTGGAGGTGTCGCTTGCGCGTGCGCCGCTGTCAGCGGATACGCAGCGAACATGGCGATCGACAACGGCAGCGACGCCGGCAACCAGAAGCGGCGCGCGGTGCCGAGATACGAAGCCAAATACGAAGCTCTGTCCCGCTTGTGCTGCATCCGAGTGCGTTCAGCGCTTTCGACTGTCCGTCGCCGCGCCTCAGGCGCGGTGATAGGGGTGGCCGGCCAAAATGGTTGCGGCCCGATAAATCTGTTCCAGAAGCATGACGCGGACCATTTGGTGCGGCCAGGTCGCGGAGCCGAATGCAATACGCAACGAAGCCTTGCGCTGCAATTCGGGCGAAAGTCCGTCCGCGCCGCCGATCACGAAGACAGTATGCGCCAATCCCTCGTCGCGCCAGCGGCCGAGCTGCTGGGCAAAGCCTGCGCTGTCGATGCTCTTGCCGCGTTCATCGAGCGCCACCAGCGCGTGCTTGTCGGGCAGCAAAGCCGAGATCGCCGTGGCCTCTTCGGCGATGCGCGCACCGGTGTCGCGCGCGCGGCTCTCCGCGATCTCATGAATGTCGAGGCCGCGAAAGCCGAGCTTGCGGCCGATATCCTCGAAGCGCTCGCGATAACGCTCGGCGAGCTCCCGTTCCGGGCCCTGTTTCAGGCGGCCGATGCAGATGACGACGAGGCGCATCAACGCAGACTAGCTGCGCTGCAGCCGATTCGCATCGGCTTCGATACCCCTTAGACCGCCGCGACCGCCGGGTTTTGAGTCCACAACCGCTCGAGATTGTAGAACTCACGTACCTCGGGTCTGAACACGTGCACGATCACGTCGCCGGAATCGATCAGCACCCAGTCGCAATTGGGCATGCCCTCGACATGGATGCTCTTGACCCCGTTTTCCTTCAGGCCCTTCGTCACATTTTCCGCGATCGCACCGACGTGCCGGTTCACCCGGCCGGTGGTGACGATCATGTAGTCGGAATATGCGGATTTGCCGCGAAGGTCGATGGTGACCGTCTCTTCCGCCTTCATATCCTCGAGGCGGGAGAGGATCAGGCTCAGCGTCTTGTTGGCATCCGGTTTGTCGGCATCCGGTTTGTCGGCATCCGGTTGCGCCTGCAAGGCCGCGGTTTTCGTCGATGTTTTACGCGCAGTCTTTGGAACCTTGGGTAAAACAGACTTGGACAATACAGATGTGGCCAGGGACCATTCCTTTCACTGTATCGCGGGTGCCGAATCCTCGGCCCCACGCACCATATTACGCATGTGGGGTTAATGGTTTCAATATTCCAGTAACCCTTTTGCGCTTCACGCCGTTCTCCAGCTCCCGTCCGGGTTCCGCAGTCCGGTCGAAGACAGATTGGATTTCATTCCTGTCAGGAACACCCAGGCCGGGGCCTGCTGATCGGCCAGCCGGGTCGCCTGATTTTCGGGCAACCGATAGCGCATGAGCGCCTGCGCCGCCGGTGCGGCAAGGGCGCGGAAGCTCTGGGGCGGTCGGTCGATCACGGCAATCGGCACGTCGGAGGCGATGCGCCGCCAATCTTTCCAGCGATGAAATTGCGCGAGATTGTCAGCGCCCATGATCCAGACGAAGTGCACGCCGGAGACGCGGCGGCGCAAGTGGATGATCGTGTCGACAGTGTAGCGGACACCAATGACAGCTTCGAGACAGCTGATGTCGATGCGCGGATCGTCGGCGACGCGGCGTGCGGCCGCGGCTCGCTCGGCGAGCGCGTGCAATCCATCATGGTTCTTCAGCGGATTGCCCGGTGTCAGCAGCCACCACACGCGGTCGAGCTGCAATCGCTTGAGCGCGAACTGACTGATGGCGCGATGCGCGGCGTGCGGCGGATTGAACGAGCCGCCGAGCAGCCCGATGCGCATGCCGTTGGTATAGAACGGAAGCGCCTGGGCTGCGGAGTGCGGCACGGTCGAGGGTTGCTGCAATGGTCTACCGTGCGCGTGCGACAATGGTCACGGCCGTGTCTGCCCGGTGCCGTGGACGCGGTACTTGAAGCTCGTCAACTGCTCGGCGCCGACCGGGCCGCGGGCGTGGAATTTGCCGGTGGCAATTCCGATCTCCGCGCCGAAGCCGAACTCGCCGCCGTCGGCGAACTGGGTCGAGGCGTTGTGCAGCACGATCGCCGAATCGACTTCGTTGAGAAATTTTTGCGCGGCAGCGATATCCTCCGTCACGATCGCATCGGTGTGATGCGAGCCGTGATTTTGAATATGCGCAATCGCTTCATCGAGGCCGTCGACGATCTTCGCAGAGATGATCGCGTCCTCATATTCGGTGTCCCAGTCCTCGTCGGATGCGGGTTTCACCCTGGCATCGGCGCTTTGCACGGAGGCGTCGCCGCGCACCTCGCAACCGGCATCGATCAACAACTCGACCAGCGGCTTCAGCTTCGTCGCGGCAGCCTTGCGATCGACCAGCAGGGTTTCGACGGCGCCGCAGACGCCGGGACGGCGCATCTTGGCGTTCAGCACGACCGCCTTGGCCATATCGAGCCTGGCGCTGGCATCGACATAAATGTGGTTGACGCCCTCGAGATGCGCGAACACCGGAACGCGTGCTTCCGCCTCGACGCGTGCGACCAGGCTCTTGCCGCCGCGCGGCACGATCACGTCGATGCCACCGTTCAATCCCGTCAGCATCAGGCCGACGGCGGCACGGTCACGGGTCGGCACCAAGGTAATCGCGGCCTCAGGCAGGCCGGCTTCACGCAGGCCCTGCACCAGACAATCATGGATCGCGCGGCAGGAGCGGAAACTGTCGGAGCCGCCGCGCAGGATCACGGCGTTGCCGGACTTCAGGCAAAGCACGCCGGCGTCGGCGGCGACGTTGGGGCGGCTTTCGAAGATCACGCCGATCACGCCGAGCGGCACGCGGACGCGCTCGATGGTCATGCCGTTCGGACGTTGCCAGCTTTCGGTGACGGCGCCGACCGGATCAACAATTTCGCGCACGGTGGCTACGCCGTCGGCCATGCCGGCGACGCGCGCCTGCGTCAGTGTCAGCCGGTCGACGAAGGCAGAGGTCATACCGGCAGCCCGCGCCTCCGCGACGTCCTCGGCATTGGCGGCGAGAATTGCCGCGGCATGCTCGCGGATCGCGCGTTCGATCGCGGCGAGCGCGCGGTCCTTCTGCTCCGGCGGCGTCAGCGCCAGCACGCGCGCGGCAGCGCGCGCCTTGGCGGCGAGGTCGGTCATCAGGGCGGAGAGATCGGCGTTGCCGTCGATCGCCTTCAGGGGCGCGCTCATGGAAGTCCCAGCTTTGGATTAAGGCCATGTTCTAGCATGGCAATTGATGGGTTGGCGAGGCGCGGAACCGGCATGGCAGGTGGGCGGCAGGCCGGGCTTGTCGTCCAATGGCCTACTTGGCCGGGATCGCTCCGGCCGGGCCGATCACCAGATCGTCGCGATGGATCATCTCGGACCGGCCGCTGATGCCCAGAATCGCCATCACGTCAGGCGAGGAGCGGCCCTTGATCTTCTCGGCGTTCTCGGCGTCGTAGGCGACCAGGCCGCGGCCGATCTCATGGGTGTCGGGCCCGCGCACCACCACGGCATCGCCGCGGGCAAACCGGCCGTCGACCCTGATCACGCCGGCCGGCAGCAGGCTCTTGCCGGCGCGCAGCGCTGCGACCGCGCCGGCATCGATGGTCAGCGTGCCCTTCGGCTCGAGCGAGCCTGCGATCCAGCGCTTGCGCGCGGTGACCGGATTGGCCGGGGTCAGAAACCAGGTGCAGCGACCGCCATCGGCGATCGCCTGCAACGGGTGCTCGATCTTGCCGGAGGCGATCAGCATATGGGTGCCGGCAGTGGTCGCGATCTTCGCGGCTTCGATCTTGGTGGTCATGCCGCCGCGCGACAGTTCCGACCCGGCCGAGCCGGCCATCGCCTCGATCTCCGAGGTGATGCTCTCGACCACCGGGATCAGCTTCGCGTCGGGATCGACCGCCGGCGGCGCGGTGTAGAGGCCGTCGATGTCGGACAGCAGGATCAACAGATCGGCGCTGGTCATGGTGGCGACGCGGGCGGCAAGCCGGTCATTGTCGCCGTAGCGGATTTCGGTGGTCGCGACCGTGTCGTTCTCGTTGATCACGGGCACCGCGCGCCATTCGAGCAGCTTTGCGATGGTCGAGCGCGCGTTGAGATAGCGGCGGCGCTCCTCGGTGTCCTGCAGCGTCACGAGAATCTGCCCGGCGCCGATATCGTGATGACCGAGCACCTCCGACCATATCCGCGCCAGCGCGATTTGACCGACCGCAGCGGCAGCCTGGCTCTCCTCGAGCTTCAGCGGTCCGCGCGGCAGCTTCAGGCGGCTGCGGCCGAGCGCGATCGAGCCCGACGACACCACCATGATTTCGCGGCCGCCCTTGTGCAGCTTGGCGATGTCGTCGACCAGCGCGGCGAGCCAGGACGCGCGCACCTCACCGGCCTGCGAATCGACCAGCAGCGAGGAGCCGACCTTGACGACGATGCGGCGAAAGTTCTTGAGCGCGGGGCGTTTCATGGGTGCAGTCTGGCAGGAAGGTGGAAGCAATACGCGCCACAAGGTGGCTTGGGAAGTACAGGTGTTGTTCGGCCGTTGCCGTTCAACCCTGCGGCAGCGGCGTCGCCCACGGCTCCGCCTGAGCCTTGGCCTTGTTGGATACCGGCGCCTCACCGATCACGTCGACCAGCGTGCGCAGGGCGTCCTGCACGCCTTCGCCGGTCACGCCTGAGAGCAACAGCGGCGTCTTTTTCGCCGCCCGCTTGAGGCGGTCCTTCTGCCTCTTCAGCTCGTCGGGCGCGACCGCGTCGATCTTGTTGAGCGCGACGATCTCGATCTTGTCGGCGAGTTGGCCATCATAGGCTTCGAGCTCGGTGCGTACCGTCTTGTAGGCCTTGCCGGCATGCTCGCAGGTTGCATCGACCAGATGCAGCAGCACGCGGCAGCGCTCGACATGGCCGAGGAAGCGGTCGCCGAGGCCTGCGCCCTCGTGCGCGCCTTCGATCAGGCCAGGGATGTCAGCGAGCACGAATTCACGGCCGCCGTAGTTCACCACACCGAGCTGCGGATGCAGCGTGGTGAAGGGATAGTCGGCGATCTTCGGCCGCGCCGCGCTGACCACCGACAGGAAAGTCGATTTGCCGGCGTTGGGCAGGCCGACAAGGCCGGCATCGGCGATCAGTTTCAGCCGTAGCCAGATCCAGCGTTCCTCACCCGGCGCGCCGGGATTGGCATTGCGCGGCGTGCGGTTGGTGGACGACTTGAAATGCGCGTTGCCGAAGCCGCCATTGCCGCCTTCAGCCAGCACGAATTTCTCGCCGAGCTCGGTGAAATCGTGCAGCAGGGTCTCGCGGTCCTCGTCGAATACCTGGGTGCCGACCGGCACTTTCAGCACGATCGACTTGCCATTGGCGCCATGGCGGTCCTTGCCCATGCCATTGGTGCCTTTTGGCGCCTTGAAGTGCTGCTGGTAGCGGTAGTCGATCAGCGTGTTCAGCCCGTCGACGGCCTCGATGATGACGTCGCCGCCGCGGCCGCCATTGCCGCCGGAGGGACCGCCGAACTCGATGAACTTCTCGCGCCGGAACGCGACGCAGCCGTTGCCGCCGTCGCCCGAGCGAATATAGACTTTTGCTTCATCGAGGAATTTCATGATGTTCAACTATAGCGTTTTCAAGCGAAGTGGTCGCCGGTTCGCGTGAAGAAAACGCGTCAAAACGAGAATCGAGAGCGCACCGGTTCTGATTTCATCAGGACCGGTGTGCTCTAGTTAGGGCAGGGTGGCCGCTGCGGCAACCCGGAAAGGCCCTGACTTCGGCGAAAAGCCTTAATTGTCGGGCCTTTTTGCGGCCCCTGTTGGCCGGCGCCGGACCAGGAATTTCTGCATTCCTTCAAGCATCAGCTCGCGGCGCTGGTTATGCACGGTCGAGCGCAGCGTCACGACGCCCGTAGTCCGGCCCGGAACGAGCTCGATCACCTCCAGCGCGTGGTAAATGGTATCGCCGGCGTAGACCGGCTTCAGGAACTTGCTCGACTGTTCCAGGAAGCCGATCAGCGACTCCTCGACGACATAGGGGAACAGCCCCGCGCCGGGCGCGGTGTGCACCAGGGTCTGGAAGCCATGGGCGAGCAGGTCGGGCATGCCGCGCGTGCGGCAATATTCGACGTCGTAATGGATCGGATGGGTGTCGCCGCTCGCGGTCTGGAACGCCGCGAACACCGCCGAGGTCTGGGTCCGGCTCGGAATCACGAAGCGCTCGCCGAGCACGAAATCCTCGAACCAGCGCTGCGCGGGGACCATGCGATGCTGGGTGGGGTCGAATTCGCTCATGCGGCGTTTCCTGCTCTCGTTCTTGAAGGGCTGGCCTAGCGGTAGCGCAGCCGCCGCACTGCGACAATTGGTTCGATATGCCCTCGGTGGGGTTGTCCTGCATCGCCACGTCGGTAAAACCGGCAGCAAGACCGGCCCGATTCACGCGCGGCGGCAACAAGACAACAATGAGCCTGTTCGCAAAACTGTCCTCCTATGACGATCGATCGGCGCGGCTCGCCGGCATCGGATTGATGCTGCTGTCGATCTTCATGTTTTCGTTCGGCGATGCGATGGGCAAATTCATCGTCGCCACCTATTCGGTCGGGCAATTGCTGTGGCTGCGCGCCTGCGCGGCGCTGCTCGTGCTGCTGCCGATCGTCTGGCAGCGGCGGGCTGATTTCCTGCATCTGGAGCGGCCGTGGCTGCAATTGCTGCGGGTCACGCTGTCGACGCTTGAGGTCGCCGCCTTCTTCCTGGCGACCGTCTATCTGCCGCTCGCCGACGTCATCACCTACTATCTGGCCGGGCCGATCTTCGTCACCGCGATGTCCGGCCTCGTGCTCGGCGAGCATATCGGCTGGCGGCGCTGGACCGCGATCCTGGTCGGCTTTTGCGGGGTGTTGATCGCGCTGCGGCCGTCGGCGCAGACGATCAGCTGGCCGGCGATGATCGCGCTTGGCGGCAGCCTGTCGTTTGCGGTGCTGATGCTGATCACGCGCTCGCTGCGGGCAACGCCCGATATCGTGCTGGCGACATCGCAATTCGGCGGCACGTTCATCCTGGGCCTTGTGCTCTCGCCGTTCGGCTGGGTGACGCCGAGCGCCGGCAGTCTCGTGCTGTTCTTCACCGCCGGCATCATTTCGGTTGCGGCGCTATTGTGCGTCAATCGTTCGCTAAAACTCGCGCCGGCGAGCGTGGTGGTGCCTTACCAATATTCGATGATCGTCTGGGCGGTGATCTTCGGCTTCGTGGTGTTCGGCGACGTGCCGTCCTGGGCCACCATCGTTGGCGCCGCGATTATCATCGCGGCCGGCCTCTACATCTTCGTGCGCGAGCAGCAGCTCGGACGCGGAGACTCCTCGGTGAATCCGCCGGCGTGATGTTCACCCTCCCCATGGGGGAGGGTGAAGAATCAGCTCTGCCGCCGGGTCGAGTTGTTCCAGCTCTTCAGCGAAGCCCAGACGCCGCGCGACAGCCGGAAGGCATCCACCGGGCTCGATGAGCCCAGCGCCTCGAAGCGGTGCAGCTCGACGCCGCTCCACTGGAAGCCGCACTTCTCGAGGATGTTGCGCGACGACGGGTTGACGACGCGGGCGCCCGCGATCAGCTGGTCGAGATCGAATTCCTCGAAGAAGTAGTCGATCACCGCGCGCGCGGCCTCGGTGCCAAAGCCCTGGCCCCAATGGTCGACGCCGAGCCAGTAGCCGAGTTCGGCCGCGGTCTCCTCGCGCCAGTCGATGCCGACCATGCCGATCGGCGTGTGATTGTTCTCGATCAGAAAGACGGTCTCACGTCCGCCCGCGCCGAGTGCGCGCACGAAGTCGATGGCGTCGTCCTGCGTATAGGGATGCGGCAGGCGGCGGGTGTTCTCCGCGATGCGGCGGTCATCGGCGAGCCGCGCAATGGCTTTTACGTCCGCGAGCGTCGGCTTGCGCAATGTCAGCCGTTCGGTCTCGAGGACGCAAGCTCTTGCCTCGCGCAAGATCGGCGTCGGGATGTCCTGCAACATGTCGAGCTCCTGTGATGCGACAATCGGTACGCAACGCTTGGAACGTCACGCGCGGTCGAACCGGAACGCGCGCAACGAAAAGGGGAGGCCGGTCATCCCGCCTCCCCTTGGAGCCCTTTGCGACTCCGCCGGTTCAACAGGACCCGGCGGACTCATGTGTGTCCACCGTCTACTCGGCCGCCTCCGCCATCGGAATAACCGATACGAATGTGCGGCCGTTGGCTTTGGCACGGAACTCGACATGACCCTCGACCTTGGCGAAGAGAGTATGGTCGGTGCCCATGCCGACATTAAGGCCAGGATGCCAGGTGGTGCCGCGCTGACGCGCGATGATGTTTCCGGGGATCACGCGCTCGCCACCAAACGCCTTGACGCCAAGGCGCTTGCCCTTGGAATCACGTCCGTTACGCGATGAACCGCCTGCTTTTTTATGAGCCATAGCTCGTCTCCGACTTCGCTTTGATCTCTAGATCAATTCCTTGACGGAATCATTTCACGTTTTGTCACGCTTCAAATCTGAAAACGCGACAATCACTTCTTGTTAGCTCTTGGCCGCGGCCTTCTTGGCCGGAGCCTTCTTTGCGGCCGGCGCCTTTGCGGGCGCCTTCTTCTTGGCCGCCTTCGGTGCTGCGTCCTCGCCATCGGCGGGCGCTGCGACCTTTTCCTTCTTCGGCCGCGGGCCGACGGTCGGCTGGGCGTTATCGGCGAGGATCTCGGTGATACGAAGCACCGTGAGCTCGTCGCGATAGCCGCGCTTGCGGCGTGAATTCTTGCGGCGACGCTTCTTGAACGCGATCACCTTGGCGCCGCGCTTGTGCTGCAGCACTTCGGCTGCAACGGTGGCGCCGGCCACGGTGGGCGTTCCCAGCACCGGCGTGTCACCGCCGAGCACCAGAACTTCGCCTAGCTGCACGATCGTGCCGACATCGCCGGCGATCTTGCCAATCTCGAGTACATCATTCGGAACGACACGGTACTGCCGGCCGCCGGTTTTGATGACTGCGAACATCGTTTGATTCCTTCGTGTTCGGTTCTGGCCTCGGACGGTTAGCCCGGGTCGGCTTTTTGTTCAGTCGCTATGGGTTATGTGTTTCGCGCGAAGGGAATGAATTCCCAAACTGGATCGCACAAAAACGATCGGCGCGAGAAAATCCCCGCGCCGGATGGGCGGACTTATAGCCGCAAACGACGGGGAGTCAAGGTAAAGCAGGGCAAAAACCGGCCAAACATGAACGGTTTGGCGTGATTTTGGCCCCGATTGGCCTCAAGCCGCGGTCTGCGCGGCGGCCCGTGCGTGCCGGCGGATGGTTTGCGGCGGCTGGCCCAACACCCGCAGGAATGCCCGCCGCATCCGCTCGCGGTCGGCAAAGCCGGTCTCGCCGGCGATTTCGTCCATCGAATGGCGGCCGTCGCCGATCAATTCTCGGGCTGTCTCGACCCGGAGCTGCTCGATCGCCTTGGCGGGCGACTGGCCGGTCTCGGCGCGGAAGGCGCGGCTGAACTGGCGCGGGCTGAGCCGCGCGATCTCGGCGAGTTCCTCCACCGACAGTTCGTTGCGCAGGTGAGCCTTGGCATAGTTCAGCGCGTTCTGGATGCGGTCGGATTTCGGCTCGAGCTCGAGCAGCGCTGAAAACTGCGACTGGCCGCCGGTGCGGCGGTGATAGACGACAAGCTTGCGCGCCACCGAGCGCGCGACCTCGATGCCGAGATCGTGCTCGACCATCGCCAGCGCCAGATCGATCGTCGCGGTCATGCCGGCCGAGGTCCAGATCGGCCCGTCGATGATGTAGATGCGGTCCTGCTCGACCTTGAGCCTGGGAAATCGTGCCTGCAATTCCGCGGCAAATTGCCAGTGCGTGGAAACGCGCCGGCCATCGAGCAGGCCTGCCTCAGCCAGCGAAAAAGCGCCGATGCAGGGCGCGGCGATACGCTGCGACACCGTCATGGCGCGGCGAATATAGTCGGTCAATTCAGGGGATGCCGGATGAAGCTCGTGGCCGGCGCCAATGAACAGCGTGTCGAAGCTGCGATCGCCAAAGGCTTCCGTTTCGACATTGAAGCCCGCGGAGGATCGCACCGGGCCACCATGCTCCGACAGCAGCGTGACCTCATAGAAGCGCTCGCCTGCGATCAGGTTGGCAACCTCGAAGGCGGTGATGGCGGCAAAGCCCATCACCTGAAACTCCGGGAAGACGACGAAGCCGATCTCCTGCATGGAACCCTCCGACGGGAATCTATGTCCTAAAAAAGTGTATATATGACATTTGAGACCTACAAGGGGGCCTGTAGAACCTGAGCAGCGGCCAAGTCCGGCCGTCCAGGTCAAACAGGAGACCAACATGACCAAGTCAGCCAAGGGAACGGCGCTCGTTACCGGTGCGTCGTCCGGAATCGGTGCCATCTATGCGGACCGGCTCGCACGGCGTGGCTACGATCTGATCCTCGTCGCACGCAACCGCGAGCGCCTCGATGGGCTCGCCAGGCGTCTGTCGGCGGAGACAGGCCGTTCGATCGAGATCGTCGCCGCCGACCTCGCCAAGCGCAGCGACGTTGCACGGATCGAATCCATTCTGCGCGATAACGCCGGCATCAGCGTGCTGGTGAACAACGCCGGCGTCGGTGCAACGGCGCCGCTGCTCGCATCCGATGTCGACAAGATGAGCGACATGATCGCGCTCAATGTCGACGCGCTGATGCGCCTGACCTATGCGGCGGTGCCGGGATTCGTCGCCCGCGGCGGCGGCACCATCGTCAACATCGCCTCGGTCGTTGGCGTCGCGCCCGAAATGCTCAACTGCGTCTACGGCGGCAGCAAGGCGTTCGTGCTCGCGCTGACACAGTCGCTGCAGCATGAGCTGAAGGACAAGAACATCCGGGTCCAGGCGGTGCTGCCGGGCGCCACGGCAACCGAGTTCTGGGGTCTGGCCGGCACGCCGGTCGAGCATCTGCCGGGCGAGATCGTGATGAAGGCGGAGGACATGGTCGATGCCGCGCTAGCCGGGCTCGATCAGGGCGAAGTCATCACCGTGCCGTCGTTGCCAGATGCGGCTGACTGGCAGGCCTATGAGGCCGCCCGCCAGAAGCTGATGCCGAACTTGTCCCGCAGCGCGCCTGCGGCGCGTTACGGGGTGAAGGCCGCCTGACACCCTTGCCAGATTGCGTCCCGCGCCGGCCGAAGCGCCGCAGCGCGGGAAGCAACCATTTGAGTTCCCGGTCGTTAGTGCTGCGAACCTCAAGCGGGCAGGCAAGGGCTAAATGGCTGACGACGCTGGACTGACCACGGGCATCGCGCACCACGGTGCCGCGCGGCTGCCGTCTGTTGACATCGACAGTTTCAACATCGAGTTGAAGGACGACGAGGGTTTTCTCGGCGATCGCGCCTCAAAGGGCGCGTTCCGCAAGATCCTGGACCGCTGGCGCAAGCCATTGCGTAAGTCGGATGAAGATCCGTTCGGCGACGAGCCATCCGACAAGATCAGCAAGAAGAAGCTCGATGAGTTGCTGGTCGGCGACGACACCGAGGCCTCCGCGGTCGTGCACAGCGCGATCGAGGAGTTCGCGCAGGAACTCGCCTACGTGACGCGGCGCTTCCTCAACACCAAGGCCTGGGCCAAGACCGAGCGCATCGTGGTCGGCGGCGGTTTTCGCGACAGCCGGCTCGGCGAGCTCGCCATCGCGCGCACCGACATCATCCTGAAGTCGGAGGGTCTCAAGGTCGATCTGGTGCCGATCCGCTTTCACCCCGATGACGCCGGCCTGATCGGCACGCTGCATCTGGCGCCATCGTGGATATTCGAGGCCCATGACGGCGTGCTCGCGGTCGATATCGGCGGCACCAATATCCGCTGCGGCGTCGTCGAGACGCGCTGGAAGAAGGCGCCGGATCTCTCCAAGGCAACGGTCTGGAAATCGGAGCTGTGGCGCCACGCCGACGACGAGCCGACGCGCGAAGGCGCGGTAAAGCGGCTGGTGAAGATGCTGAAGGATCTGATCGCCGCCGCCGAGAAGGAGAATCTCAGGCTCGCGCCATTCATCGGCATCTCCTGTCCCGGCGTCATCAAGGAGGACGGCTCGATCGAGAAGGGCGCGCAGAACCTGCCGGGCAATTGGGAGAGCAGCAAATTCAACCTGCCGGCGAGCCTGGTCGAGGCGATCCCGCAGATCGGCGATCATGACACCGCGATCGTGATGCATAATGACGGCGTGGCGCAGGGGCTGGCCGAGGTCCCGTTCATGCAGGACGTCACGCGCTGGGGCGTGCTGACGATCGGAACCGGTCTCGGCAATGCCCGCTTCACCAATCGCAAGAAAGACAACGGCAAGGACGACAAGAAAGCCGAGAAAAAGGACAAGGACGACGAGGACGACAAGAGCGAGAAAAAGGCCAAGAAAGCCAAAAAAGCCGACGCCTGAGCCTCGCCTGTGTCAGCCGATCGCGCGGTAAGGTTGATCGGTTAGGTTAAGATCGGGTTCGCGTTGCCGTTTCGGCGTCGGCCGCTACCGTGACCCGTGTCGCTCCCGCCGACCGGCGAAGCCGCACTTCCCGGCCAGCAATATTGAGAAGCGGCACGGGACCGCCAGTTTTTGTCGCGTCCTGGCGGTCCCACCACTTTCTACCTCCAATTGATCCGTTCGAAGAAGCCGGCGATCTCGGCGGCCGCGCGGTCGGGGTCCTCGCGATGCGGGAAATGCCCGACATCGGGAAACATCTTCAGGTCCAGATTGGAGAAGGTCTCGCCCAGCCGGTCGGTCCAGGCATAAGGAAACAGCGGATCGTGCTCGGCCCAGCGGATGCAGGTCGGCACGGTGATCGGCGGCAGTGCGGGGGCTTCGCCCTGCATCATTTTCACGCGCCCGGCATGTGACGCGCGATAATGCGCAAAGCCGCCGGCGAGGTTGCCCGGCTTGAAGAAGTTGTCGGCGAAGTCCTCGATCACGTCGTCGAACGCAGCCTTGCGATGCGCCCAATTGTGCAGGAAATGGCCGATGTAGATGCGGCAGGTCTCGCGGCTGGCGCCGACCAGCGCGGGCGCCATCTCCATCTGGTGGAACGACTGGTACCAGATGTGGTTGAGCCGGTCGGGTGCGGCCATCCGGGGGCCGATGCCGGGATAGACGAAATCGAAGAAAAACAGGCCGGCGATGCGCTCGGGCGCCTTGCGGGCGAGCGGCTGCATCACCGCGCCGCCGACGTCGTGGCCGACCATGCCGGTCTTCTCGATGCCGAGCGCGTCCAGCAGCGCCAGCATGTCGTCGGTATGCTGATCGGGGCCGTAGGGGCCGTTGGGCTTGTCGCTGTCGCCGAAGCCGCGCAGGTCGGGGGCGATCAGGGTGTAGCGGTTGGCCAGGCGCGCCATCAACGGCTTCCAGGTCAGCCAGAATTCCGGCCAGCCGTGCAAAAGCAGCAGCGGCTTGCCGCTCCCGGTCCGCGCGACGTGGAACGCCGCGCCATTGGCCTGAATCGTCACATGCTCCATGGTCCGCTCCTGCTCCCTCTGGTGCGCCCGCGCGACGATCGAACCAGAACCGCCCGCTAGCGCTTTGTTTCCGCGCGCTTTCTTGCATCACCCCCGGTGCTTCGGTGGGGCGAGGCACGGGTGACGGAAATATTATTGCAGCGCCTTGTCTGTCCCGCCATCCTCGCCTAGAACACGCCCCGACCGCGGGTGGCGCAAATCACCCGGGCCATCGGAGAGGTGGCAGAGTGGTTGAATGCACCGCACTCGAAATGCGGCATAGGTGCAAGCCTATCGGGGGTTCGAATCCCTCCCTCTCCGCCACGTAGTCTCGCTAGCAAGACCGAGAAGAGATTGCGGCGCGAATTCCGCGACACTGCCGCGGATTTCGGCCCATAGAATGCCGTCAAGGTAACCTCAGAGCCAAAAACCTTACGCGAAAAGGCGAACCCCGGAGACCATTCTCTGAACGGCGTGTCGCCGGTGGCTTCGCCAACCGTACTCGGAGTTCGAATCCCACTCTCTCCGCCAGTATATCGAACTAGCCTATTGTAATTGTATAAACAATTCGGTTCGCGTCTTCATTGGCCCCCACATTGGCCCCCAAGTAGGACCGCTCGAAGTCGCGGAAATCGTCAGGCTCATAACCTGAAGGTCATAGGTTCAAATCCTATCCCGCAATGAGATAAGATGCTGATAAGTCAGCGTTAATTCGAAAATCCGCTCTTCAGAGCGGCTTTTTGCTTTTCAATAATCGCCACCGAGTCGCCACGGGAGAAAATTTCCATTTGTCGACCCATCCGGCTCGCTCGCAGCGGTTTATCCGGAGTTGTGGTTGGTTCTCACGCGCAGATGATTGTCGGTCGCGGAATCTGAAGCGAAAGGTGTTTGCCCGCACCCAATAAACGCTGATGCAACATGCGCCGGCACGAAATTCTCGCTACAGTTGAATTGCATCCCTTGGATCTGGGCGAATTGATTCGTGAAGTCTGAAATTATTGCATCGCGGCGTGTCGGACTCAGTACCGACCAAAGCAGTACTGTTGTCCGCAGGCGAGAGAGACAATATCCGGCGACAATGGAACCACTTCTGCCAACCACTGACTATCAAGCCAAATACTTCGCCTACGATCTCACACGAAGATGCGCCCCCGACAGTGCTGAGAAACTTGCGGCTGCGGTTGCCGGTGCACAGGTGGACCTCAACCCGCATCAGGTTGATGCGGCGCTCTTCGCGTTTTCGTCGCCGCTTTCGAAAGGCGCGCTTCTGGCTGATGAGGTCGGTCTTGGAAAGACGATCGAAGCTGGCCTTGTCATTTCTCAGCGATGGGCGGAGCGAAAGCGGTGCATTCTGATCATCACGCCTTCAAACCTCCGAAAACAGTGGCATCAGGAACTAAGCGAGAAGTTCTTTCTACCGTGCACGATTCTTGAGTCGCGCTCTTACAACGAGGCAATCAAGTCAGGGCGCTTTCGTCCGTTCGACGTGAAGGACACTGTTGTCATCTGTTCCTATCAGTTCGCCCGGAACAAGGCGGCCGATGTCCACGCCATGCCGTGGGACCTAGTTGTCATTGATGAGGCCCACAGACTTCGGAACGTCTATAAGCCGTCCAATATCATCGCTAACACGTTAAAGCACGCGCTAGCCCAGAAGCAGAAATTGCTCCTGACGGCAACACCACTTCAGAATTCACTGCTGGAGTTGTTTGGCTTAATGAGCTTTATCGATGAGCACGCATTCGGCGATCTAAAGAGCTTTCGCGAGCAATTTACTAACCTAGCTCAGGATCATGTGCTCCAGCTAAAGGAGCGGCTTAAACCGCTTTGTCACCGAACTTTGCGTCGGCAAGTAACAGCCTACGTCCCCTATACGCGTCGACTGGCACTTGTCGAGGAGTTCACGCCGACTGACGGCGAGGACCGGCTCTATGAGCTTGTCTCGGAATATCTGCGGCGAGATAACCTGCAAGCCCTACCAGCCAGCCAGCGTTCCTTGATGACGCTCGTACTTCGCAAGTTGCTTGCTTCCTCGACCTTTGCCATTGCGGGGGCACTCTCCTCAATCTCGCAAAGAATGCAGGCCAAGCTGAGGAGGCATGTGGTTCAGCCGTCACTCGAAGATGATCTGGGCCAGGATTACGAGAACCTTGATGCAACGGCCGAGGAATGGGCAGACGATCAGGAGCTTGAGCCGCTAACGGACTCGGATCGCAAAGCGATCGAGTCCGAAATTGCTGACCTGGACGGGTTCGCGAGGCTCGCCACTTCTGTTGAACACAATGCCAAGGGAAGGGCACTCTTGAAGGCGCTCGGGGTGGCCTTTGCCAAAGCAGAGGAGCTCGGGGCCGCGCCAAAAGCGATCATCTTCACCGAGTCCCGTCGCACCCAAGCCTACCTGCTTCGGGTCCTGGCGGACGGCCCTTACGCTGACGGCATTGTGCTGTTCAACGGCACCAACACCGATGATCGCTCGAAGCAGATTTATGCCAGATGGATTGAGCGTCATCAGGGCTCGGATCGCGCCAGTGGGTCAAAGACTGCGGATATGCGATCAGCACTGGTGGATTACTTCCGCGAGGAAGGACGCATCATGATCGCGACCGAGGCAGGCGCTGAGGGCATCAATCTTCAGTTTTGCTCCCTGGTCGTAAACTACGACCTCCCTTGGAACCCGCAGCGCATTGAACAGCGAATTGGTAGGTGCCATCGCTATGGCCAGAAGCACGACGTCGTCGTGGTCAACTTCATTAATCGCAAGAATGAAGCCGATCAGCGCGTGTATCAGCTTCTGTCCGAAAAATTCAAACTCTTCGAAGGCGTGTTTGGCGCAAGCGATGAAGTGTTAGGCGCTATCGAGTCCGGTGTAGACTTCGAGAAACGGATTAGCGCTATCTATCAGGAGTGCCGGCAAACGGAAGAAATCAAGACGGCGTTCGACCAGCTCCAGCTGGAGCTCAGCCTCGAAATCAACGAGGCGATGAGCCAAACTCGACAGAAGCTGCTTGAGAATTTCGACGATGAGGTCCGCGAGAAGCTCAAGATTCGCGATGAGAATGCAAAAATCTACCTTGACCGCTTCGAACGGCAGCTCATGCGCCTCACGCAGCATGAGCTGAACGACCGCGCCGACTTCCTCAATGTGTCGTCTTTTCACTTGAACTCCAAGCCCGCTTGGGCCGACGGCCAGGCAGTTCCACTCGGCCTTTACGAGTTGCCGCGCCGGTCCGGCGAAGCTCGCCTTTACCGTCTGAGTCACCCCTTAGGCGAAGCAATCGTCGAACGAGCAAAGGCGCGAGAGCTTGCCCCGGCGGAACTGATCTTCGATTACACCAATCACTCTGGAAAGGTGAGTTCGCTCGAGCTCCATAAAGGTCAGGCCGGATGGCTCGTCGCGTCGGTACTTACCGTTGAAGCCCTCGACCAGGCCGAAGATCATCTCCTTTTGTCCGGATTGTCGGATGCCGACGAACCGTTGAGTGACGACGCCGCATTGCGCCTTTTAACGCTGGGGGGGCGAGTCGGGCCAGAGGCGATGCCGCCAGTTGATACGATCGATCGCCTGAACAGCGACCTTGACCTCCGGCAACGGGGCATCCAGCGCTCGATAACGGAACGCAATGCTCGCTTTTTCGAAGCCGAAGCAGACAAGCTCGACGGCTGGGCGGATGACCTTAAAGTCGGCCTCGAACGTGAAATCAAGGAGATCGACAGGCAGATCAAGGAAGCGCGTCGCGCTGCAACGACGGCATTGACGCTGGAGGAAAAGCTGGTGAGGCAGAAACAGATTAAATCCCTGGAGGCATTGCGAAATCAGAAACGGCGGTCGCTGTTCGACGCGCAGGACGAGATTGACAAGCACCGCTCCGAGCTGATTGCAAACATCGAAGTTCGGCTTCAGCAGCAAGTTTCGACAAAACGATTATTTACGGTGCGCTGGAGGGTCATATGAGCTTAAATGTCGCACAGCGTGGCTTGCTTGAAACCGTCTTGCGATCGGATTACGTCCCGAATTTGCCACCGCTGCTCAAACCGAAGACTCCCCAGGACGACGCGGTCAAGAATCTCTCTCGCGCCCTTGCGGCCTTCGCGGTGTCTGCACTCTGCGATGTTAGCCCAAAGGAAGCTGCTGATGCCGTGGTAGATGACTACGACGATTTGGGCCTTGATGGTGTTTACTATCACGGGCCAAGTGAAACTCTCTACCTTGTGCAAGGGAAGCTCAAGGCTGGCTCGATGTTTAGCCAGGACGAAGCGAATGCCTTCGTGCAGGGGATCCGCAAACTGATTGCGCAAGACTTTTCAGGTTTCAATGCCCATATCCTGAAGCGGCAGACCGCAATTGAAGGAGCGATAGAGAGTTGTTCAACAATTGAACTCGTGGTGGTCCATGTTGGAGCTGGTCTAAGCCATCACGCCGGCATGGCGCTTCAACAACTTCTGGACGACGATACTCACGGAGAACAACGCTTTGCGCCGACAGTCATCGACTTTGATTCCGCTCGAATCGTCGCTCAATTGCAGCAAGGTCAAGCCTATCCGCGGGTGGATGGGGCAATTGTTCTCAAAGCGCCCGGCTATCGTAGCGAAGGCCGCAAAACATATATCGGGTTCGCTGCGATAATTGATCTTGTTAAGCTTCACCAAACACACGGCAAGGCGCTCTATGCCAAAAACATTCGTCAACATCTTGGCCTGAGTTCGGATGCTAACAAAGCAATTCGAAATACCCTTGGCACAAAGCCAGAAGAATTCGAATATTTGAACAATGGCGTAACAATTCTTGCCGACAGGATAGATCCAAAAGACAACCACAAGAAGGCTGGTAAGAGGTTACGGTTGACAGGAATGTCCATTATTAATGGCGCCCAGACGGTTGGTTCGTCAGCCTCGTTTGTGGGGGATAACCCGACGGTGGATATCTCGTCCGCAGTGGTGCATGCGACGATAATTCAAGCCGACAACGATGTCGATTTCAGCAAAAAGGTCACGCGAGCGAGAAATCTTCAAAATCAGGTTGTGTCACAGAATTTTGCTGCCTTGGATGACCAGCAAGAACGTCTTCGTTGTGAACTGGGTGTACTCGGTTTCCAGTACGTTTATAAGCCGGAAGGCTTCGAAGGCACAGCAGATCCTAAGCGAATTTCGATCGAGGAAGCCGCCCAGGCGCTCGCGATGGTGCAGGCCGACCCTAGGTTCCCGGTCTATCTGAAGAAGGAGCCAGGCCAACTTCTGCTTGTGGAGGGGACGCCGTACCGAGCGCTGTTCACAAGTGACCTCACTGCTTACCGACTAGCCAATGCGGTGTTGTTCTCCCGTTACGTGAATGCTCGAATGGTGGTAGAGGCGGCTGGAAAATCTGCAGGCCCCGAGAAGCTGGCCTACAAGCACGGCACATTTGCGCTCGGATTCGTGCTCGCCAAGAGCCTTGAAGGCGTTATGGCGGGCGCATCAATAATTGAGGTTGCCAAGCTCGAAAGTCAGCTTTCGATACCATTTGACGGAGCTCGGCAAAGTTTTTGGGATGCCATGCAAAAGCGTACGCCCTATAAAGGGCCGCTTGCGATTTTGCGTAACCTCGGCGACGCCCTGCCTGTTCTCAAAGACACGATGATGGCCCACTACGGCCTCGGCGCCGATCCGGCTATCGCGCCGCTCCAGGCGAAGGTCACCGCCGGGGAGCCATATCCCCAAAAAGCCCTGTTCGATTTTCTGTCGGCGAAAGCGCCACAGATCCGGGATATCACATGAGCAAAAAGCAAAAACTAGAACTGACATGGGTGGGCAAGGAGAACCGGCCGCGACTTGAGCCGCGTATTCTGCTTGAAGATTCCGACAAGTCCTATCATGCCGCAAACCGGATTGGCGAAAATGACATTTTCGATAATCGGGTGATCTTCGGTGACAACCTGCTGGCGCTAAAGGCTTTGGAACAGGAGTTCTCCGGCAAGATCAAATGCGTATTCATTGATCCTCCATATAATACGGGCAGCGCGTTCCAACACTACGATGATGGATTAGAGCACTCTCTTTGGTTGTCCCTGATGCGTGATCGTTTGGAGCTCATTCGCCGGCTATTGTCGGAGGATGGCTCTCTATGGATCACCATTGATGATAATGAAGTGCATTATTTGAAGATTGTGTGCGATGAGATTTTTGGCCGAATCAACTTTGTCGCAAATCTAATATGGGAGAAGGCGGATTCTCCTAGAAACTCCGCACGTCAATTCTCGACTGATCATGATCATATCCTGGTTTACTCTCGTAATCCGGAATGGGTACCAAGGAAGTTGGAGCGCACCGAGGAGGCGAACTCCATCTATTTAAATCCAGACGATGATGAACGCGGACCGTGGATTGCGGGTGATCCGTATGCGAATAAACCCTATTCTAGGGGGGTGTATTCGATTGAAGGCCCGACAGGCCGAAGCTTTTCTCCACCGCCTGGTCGATACTGGCGCGTCTCCGAACAGAAACTCAGAGAAATGGACCAGGATGGCCGCATATGGTGGGGGCCAAAAGGAGATGCTCGTCCAAGTATAAAGCGATATCTTTCTGAGGTCGGCGATCTTGTGCCCCGGACATTCTGGTCAAAGAATGATGTTGGTAGCAACCGTACATCAAAAAACGAAATGCGATCGCTGTTTCCAGGCGTTACTTCTTTCGATACTCCGAAGCCGGAGCGGCTTCTTCAACGTGTTTTAAATATTTCCACGACTCCTGGCGACGTTGTGCTCGACTCGTTTGCAGGTTCCGGCACGACTGGCGCGGTTGCGCACAAGATGGGGCGCCGCTGGATTACAGTGGAACTGGGCGAGCACTGCCACACCCACATCATCCCACGCCTAAAGAAGGTCATCGATGGCGACGACAAGGGCGGCATCACCGAGGCGGTCGGCTGGCAAGGCGGCGGTGGCTTCCGCTACTTCAAGCTGGCGCCGTCGCTACTCGAAACAGACAAATGGGGCCGCGAGGTCATCAGCAAGGCTTACAACGCCGAGATGCTCGCCGAGGCGCTATGCAAAATCGAAGGCTTCACTTACGCGCCGAGCGACGCTATCTATTGGCAGCATGGCCGTTCTACGGAACGCGATTTCATCTATGTGACCACCCAGACACTTGGCGTCGACCAGCTCCAGCAGTTGAGCGAAGAAGTTGGGGTAGATCGTTCTTTGCTTGTGCTTTGCTCGGCATTTCGAGGTAACGTTGACCGTTGGCTAAATCTCACCGTAAAGAAGATTCCGAACCACATCCGGTCCCGCTGCGAATGGGGCCACGATGATTACAGCCTGAACGTCGAAAACCTGCCTAAGACGAGTCCGAGGCCGGAGCCCGAGGCTTCTTTCGCGGCAAAAGCAGTTGCGGGACAACCAGACTTGTTCGGCCCGAAGAATGGGGGCCGTCGATGAACCGTCATGTGAATTCGATTGCTGGCCGCCTAAGTCTTCGTGCGCCGCAGCGTCAATCGCTCGAAATCCTTGATCGGATCACCGAGATAGTTCCACCGAGGAAGGGCACTGACCTCGAAGCTGCGCTCGCCGCGATAAGCGCTGAGTTTCCAACTGTCTCCGACTTCGAAAGAGAATTTCCCAGCCTATGCTTTGCGCTGGCGACGGGCGTAGGCAAGACAAGATTGATGGGCGCCTTCATTGGCTATCTCCATCTGGCACATGGATTGAACAACTTCTTCGTCCTCGCGCCCAATTTGACCATCTATAATAAGCTCATTTCTGATTTCACACCAAATATGCCAAAATATGTCCTTAGAGGCATTTCTGAGTTTGCCATCGCGCCACCCGTCATTACAACCGGAGAGAACTACGAGCGTCAGATCGCCAGCGGCGGACAGCTCTTCCCGACCACGATCAATATCTTCAATATCTCGAAAATCAATTCCGAGGTGCGCGGCGGACGCGCACCGCGCATACGCAGCTTTCGCGAGGAGATTGGCGAGAGCTATTTTGACTACCTGGCCGGGCTCGACGATCTTGTTCTCATCATGGATGAGTCCCATCGTTATCGTGCATCAGCAGGCATTCGTGCCATCAACGAGTTAAAGCCGGTCCTAGGGCTTGAGCTGACCGCCACACCCTTCATTGAGACGAATCGAGGGCCGACGTCGTTCAAGAATGTTATTTTCGACTATCCCCTCGGTTTGGCCATGGCTGACGGCTTCGTGAAGGAGCCGGCCGTCGTCACTCGGAAAAACTTCAATCCGGCCGGTATGTCGGTCGAGGAGGTTGAGCGTCTAAAGCTAGAAGACGGTGTTCGGCTGCACGAGAGCGTCAAGGTCGAACTCGAAACCTACGCTCGCGAAACAATGAATCTCATTGTCAAGCCGTTCGTGCTCGTCATCGCCCGAGACACGACGCACGCGAGACAGCTGATACAGTTGATTCAGTCCGACGCGTTCTTCGAAGGCCGCTATGCGTCGAAGGTCATCCAGGTCGACTCCAGTAGGAGCGGCGCCGAAGAAGACGAGATGGTGGAGCGGCTGCTCAAGGTCGAGCACACTGATGAACCCACCGAGATTGTCATTCACGTAAACATGCTTAAGGAGGGCTGGGATGTCACCAACCTTTACACTATCGTGCCGCTGCGTGCCGCAAATGCGCGCACGCTCATCGAGCAGTCCATCGGCCGCGGTCTTCGTCTCCCCTACGGCAAGCGAACCGGCGTCACCGCCGTCGACCGACTGAATATCGTGGCGCATGACCGCTTCCAGGAGATCGTCGAGGAGGCGAACAATCCCAATTCGACGATCCGTCTGCAGCAGGTCGTGCTCAGTTCCGATCAACTGGAGCAAAAGACGGTAACGGTTGTCTCCCAGTCCCAACTTGCAGCCAAGCTCGGCCTCAAGCCGGACCATCCTACATCGAGCACACAAGTGTCGGGGTTCAACGAGGCGCCTGCCGTCTTTAATGTGGAAGAGCAGAAGATTGCGCAGATCGCCTATGACGTGATCCGAAAGTTTGAATCCCAACCGGAGAAGCTTCCGAGTGTCACCTATCTCCAGCAACCGGAGGTGCAGGCCGCGGTTCTAAAGGAGGTGACGATCCAGTATCGACCGGCGCAGATGGAGCTAATCGGTATCACGATGCAGCCCGATCTGGCGGCAGTCATCGCGAAGACGACGGAGATGGTGGTCCAGCAGACCATCGATATTCCCCGTATTCTTGTGGTTCCAAAGGGAGAGGTTAAATCAGGATTCAAGCCTTTCACGCTGGATCTGTCGACCATCAACTATTCGGCGCCTGACGACGAGCTTTGGATCAGGCATCTGCGCACAGAGCAAGTCGATGTGATTGGTCTCGGTCGTGGAAGTGTCGACGAGCAGCGTCTTGAAGATTATGTAGTCAGTGGGCTGATTGATTTTAATGATGTGGCCTATGATGAGCATGCCGAGTTGCTCTACGATTTGGCTGAGCAGGTGGTTACGCATCTTCAAAGCTATCTTTCCGTCGACGATGCGCGAAAGGTTCTTCGGCTTCACCAGGCGGAGATCGCGAGATTTGTCCATGCGCAGATGCAGAAGCACTTCTGGCAGGATACTGACGTCGACTACGAGGTAGTCGTGACACGAGGGTTTACGGCGCTTCGCCCGAGCGCTTACACGGCTGCTGCTGGAGAACTGCCAGTGGATTTCAGGAAGTCGCCTGCTGATAAGAGCAATATGTCGAAGTACCTCTTTGGCGGGTTTAGCCGGTGCCTTTACTCGGTCCAGAAATTTCAGTCCGACGCAGAGCGCAAACTCGCCATCATTTTAGAGCGCGAGGCGACGAAATGGTTCAAGCCTGCTAAGGGCCAATTCCAGATCTATTACAAAAGCGGCGCGGATCATCCGGAGTACCAACCAGATTTTGTTGCCGAAACGGCGGATCGAGTTTTCATGCTGGAGCCGAAGGCTTCAAATCAGATGACCGATCCGGAAGTGTTGGCGAAACGAGATGCCGCAATCAACTGGTGCAAGCACGCATCTGATCATGCGCGTAGCCACGGAGGAAAGCTTTGGGCTTACCTTTTGATTCCTCACGATGTGATCGCAGAAAATATGACGCTTGAAGGCCTAGCGAGGCGACATTGATGACGGTCTCAGCTGTTCCGTGACTTTCGACTTGCTAGACTGGTCGATTGCCCGTGCCCTCGTTTGCGCTGGCGTGAGCACTTGCGAAGATCGCTTCCTGCTTGGCGCGCATTTCACGGTGTTGGCGGCTAGCGAGAATCCAGCCTAATACCCTACTAGCGACCAAGCTTGATGCCGTCGTCGACGAGATCATCTAGTTGGTTCTGCCAAACCTCCCTCAGTTTGCAAGTGTCACTTCTCGGAAGGGCGTTTGACCCACCCTTGAGGCGCAAAACGGGCACTCGGCAAATTGACGAAGTTGGCTGAAGTGCCGATGCTGTTGCAGAAGTCGAGAATCGAAAACCTAATAATCTTACAAAAGCGGATCGTTGGACTTCTCTGCTGCTGCGTCGCCATTCAACTTAAAAAGCGGATACCCGTGATCGATTTTGGATGAACGCGATACGTAAAACGCATCAGCGACTCAGAATTTGCGTCCGTCACTGCAAAAAATGTTCTTTCGCCAATATTTGCCAAGCGGACGCGGAATATGCGACCTCTTGGTTCATCGAACTGAGTTTGCCACCGCAATCGGCCTCTCTGTCGAGATAGCCAGGATGATGTCCCGCGGTGCCCACGCGTTAGCAACAGAATAGCCCCATCACACACGCTTCGTCTCGATGCCCTTGGTCACGAGCGCACCGAGTCGTGGGCGGCCACTGCGAGTGACGCTGCAGCCGAATGACTTTCGTATGTGCTGGTTGGCGGATGGTGAGCGTCATGCGGAGACCACGCGCTGAGGGTTGATCTGGTCGGCTAGGAAGATCTCGCGGAATGGTTTGTCGCGAGGTCACAATGTCAAAGGATAGTCGTAAGGATAGCGATAAGGATAGGCATATGCCTATCCTCGAACACGGCGCCGACACGCTGCAGCGTGTCGAGATCATCACCGGGACGGGCCGACGTCGGCGCTGGTCGACCGATGCGAAGGCGGCGATTGTTGCGGAGAGTTTTGCGCCGGGTGCAAGCGTGTCCGCAGTGGCGCGGCGACACGACATCAGTCCAAGCCTGTTGTTTCTCTGGCGTCGCCAGGCTACGCGGGCGCAGGTCGCGGAGCGCGGGGACAGAGGCATGCCACCTGGCTTTGTGCCGGTCGCGATCACCGGCTGTGGGCGCCCGAGTGAGGAGCAGGCGGCGATCGAGATCGAGGTCGGCGCGATTCGCATCCGTGTCAGGGGGACAGTCGACCGGGAGGCACTGTGCGAGGTGCTGGCGGCGGTCGGGACGGTTGGTCGATGATCGGGCTTCGAGCTGGGTTGTCGATCTGGATTGCGACGCAGCCGGTCGATTTCCGCCGCGGCATGGACTCGCTGGCGATGCTGGTGAGCGAGGCCTTTGGAGCCGATCCGTTCGACGGCGGACTTTATGTCTTCCGCTCCAAGCGCCGAGATCGCGTGAAGATCCTGACTTGGGATGGAAGCGGCCTTGTCCTTTACTACAAAAGAATCGAGGGGCAGTTCACCTGGCCGCCGATCAAGGAAGGCGTCATGTCGCTATCTCATGCTCAGCTCTCGGTGCTGCTCGATGGCTCGGACTGGAAGCGTGTGCCGATGCGAGTTGTGGATCAGCCGATGCGAGCTGGTTGATCATTATCAAGAGTCGTTCGTCACTCATGCGGAGTTGTTGTAGAATCGCTCTGCATGAGTGATTTGCCTTCCGATCCAGCATTGCTCCGACAAGCCGTGATGACGCTATCGTCACGGCTTGCGGCGTTGTCGGAGGAATGCAGCACGCTGGCGACCGAGCGTGATGCAGCGATCGCCCAACGCGACGCTGCGATCCAGGAGAACGACAAGCTCCTGATGATCCTGTCCCAGTACAAGCGCACGATCTTCGGTCCGCGCTCCGAGACACTGGATATCGGACAGCTGTCTCTCTTCACCATCAGGGCACAGGCGGTTCGTGCCGCCGCCAACGACGACGTGACCGGAGGCAGGCTGCCTGACGGAGCGGAGGGCCGTGGAAAGCGACCGGCGCGACGCAACCGGGGGAAGCTTCCGGAGCATTTGCCGCGCATCGATGTCGTGATCGATATCGAGAGCCACATCTGCCCTTGCTGCGGCGAGCAGCTGCACAAGATCGGGGAGACCGTCAAGGAAGCCTTCGACGTCATTCCGATGCAGTACCGGGTCAAGCGCATCATGCGTCCACGGTACGGCTGCCGGGGATGCCGCCAGGGTGTTCTGCAGGCACCCGCGCCGGCCCAGGCGATCGACGGTGGAATGGTGACGGAAGCCTTGCTGGCCCACGTCGCGGTGATGAAATACGGCTACCAGCTGCCGCTGTATCGCCAGGAACAGATGTTTGCCGCCCAAGGCATCACGCTCGACCGGCAAACGCTGGCCTCGTGGATGGGCCGCGTCGCCTGGTGGCTGAAGCCGCTTCACGCGCTGTTGCGCCGCGCAGTGATGTCCTACCCGCGGCTGTTTGCCGACGAGACGCCGCTGCCAGTTCTCGATCCCGGCCGTGGCAGAACCAAAGTCTGCCAGTTCTGGGCGATCGCCACCGACGACCGCCCGTGGGGCGGCCCGGCGCCGCCGGCAGTAGTCTACGTGTTCGCCGAGGATCGCAAGGCAATCCGCGCCAGGCAGCTGTTTGGAGACTACGACGGCATCCTGCAGGTCGACGGCTACGCCGGGTACAAGGGGCTGATTAAAAACGGCGGCCGTCTGGTACAACTGGCGTTCTGCTTCGCGCATGCGCGGCGGAAGTTCTGGGACGTCCACATCGCGACGAAATCGCCGATTGCCGCGGAAGCGCTGCAGCGGATCGCGATGTTCTACGCCATTGAGGATCGCATTCGCGGTTTGCCGGCGACGCAGCGAGCTGCGGTGCGACAATCCGACACCAGACCGCTGATCGAGGACTTCAAGCCCTGGCTCGAGGCGCGACTGCTGGAAGTCTCGAAGAAATCCGGCCTTGGCAAGGCGATCCGCTACACCCTCAACCATTGGGATGGCCTGACGCGATTCATCGATGATGGGCGCATCGAGATCGACAGCAATACGGTCGAACGCAGCATCAAGCCGATCGGGCTGGGAAAGAAAAACTATCTGTTCGCAGGCAGTGAGGGCGGCGCCGAAACCTGGGCCACTCTCGCATCACTCATCAACTCCGCAAAGCTTCACGACATCGACCCACGGCACTATTTTACTGATGTTCTCGAGCGCATCGTCTCCGGACGTACCAAGATCAATCAGCTGAACACGCTGCTGCCGTGGAATTGGAAAGCCGAGCGCGATGGTTCGGAGCCAAAGCTCGCCGCTTGATCAGTTCGACGGCACGGCGTCGGGAACTTCCTGCGCATCGCTGGCGTCGTCGTAGATCTCTTCGCGGATCACGCGCAGCGTTACCTCGTGCAGATACACTTGCAGCGCACCCTCCAGCTCGGTGAACTCGGGCAGCAGGACTCGATCAACGAAGCCCCGTGACGCACGGACCATCACCGTGTTACGTCGCTGTCGGCGATAACGAAACGGCCGCAGCCCATATCGGCGGCAAAGCGCCAGAAACAGGTGCCGAGACCACTGGTCGGGAAGTGAGAATTGCTGTTCGATCGGTGGATCGTGGCGAGCAAGTTCCTCGACCCGGGCCCGCACCCGCTGCAGCGCGGCTTCCGCTGCAAGGCGCTCACCAGCAGTTCCGGCCCCCACGAACAACGCCTCGATCTTCCGAAGCTTCTCGCGCAGCTGCGACTCGCTGGTCATTCTGATCCCCGTTGCCCGCTCCGAACCGGGATCAACCCATCACCGCGCGCCGGCGGCGTCAATCATCCCGACCGCGCTATCCAGAGCATTCCGCGCAAGTCAAGCCCAGGCACCCGTGATCCTCTCGTGACGCTCACGGCGGATGATCCTTTGAGCCATCCCGATCTAGGTTGGCATCTAGATCGGATCCAATGGAATCTCGATCGGTTGGCCCCATACTTCTCGGACATTTTTGGACGATGGTTGCAATGACTTAACCCCCATAACCTTGACTTCTTTGCACAGTTGAGGGCGGCAGTGTCGACACCAAGACAAGCCAGTGCGTTGGTTGTTAGGGGAGACTGCCTAGCCAATGATCGTCTTGTCGACCAGATATTCAATTCTCTTGCGGCGGACCGCCGGATCACGCTCGTTGCGCCGGAACCGGTCACGCTCGAGCAAGCCCTTATTCTCGTCGACCTTCACGAAGAACTTGGCGTCATCGTGCTGGTTGGTTTTGAAGATCAAGTCACCCAGATCATTGACAAAATCCGGAAGAGGCGTCCGGCAATCAACTTCGCTTCGTTTCCGACCAGTGCGCCGACTTTCAGCCTCAATCTGTCGCAGCCCTACGGTCCGGGAATTGTCGAAATACTCAACCGGCCAGTAAGCGTTGGCACCATCGAATTGGTTCTGGGTTCGCCTGGTTCTCCCGAATTTATCGAGATTATCACCTTGTTGCTGAATGGCAGCAGTATGATCGCGGGAAACTCGGACCGGGGCGTGCTCGTGCCTTTCCCTTCCAGCCAGACGTTGGGCAAGGCGCCGCGTTCGGTGGCGATGGCTGAAACTCCGGACCCCTACATTACCAAGGCACTGGAAGCGGCATTAATCTGGGCTGACGCCGCGGTCGACGCATTGCTCAAATTCTGGGAGGCAGACCCAAAATCCATGCCAGGCCTACCCCTGACCTGGGAGGAACTGAGAGCGTGGTTGCGCCGCATCGTCTGCATCCAGCACGGACCAACTGAGGAGCTTGATTGCGCGTTCAAAAGTTTCTTCGCGGTGCTTGACGATCCAAAAGCGCGGCAAACACCGCTCGCCCGCATCGCGACCTTGATTGATCACGATCCCCTAACGCTGAAGCTGCTGCTCATCATCCTCAGTCCAGAATTAGATTTCCGTTTTCATCGCATCTTTGGCGCGATGCAGGACGATTTCAGTCGTCGACATCCCACGGTGGCATTAGCATGCGCCATACTTGCTGCGGCGACCAGCGACGCACGGCCGTTCAACATTCGGATCGGCCTCGCCGGTCTCGAGCGGCTGCGCAGGTCCGGTTTGATCGAAAGTTTCAAGAGCGGCATTCCTTCCGCCGATGCCGCGCTACACGTCGAACCAGCCGCATTTGACTGGATATTGTCCGGGGATATCGGGCAACTGCTGGCCGCGCCGGCACTGGCACCGCTCGTAGTTAAACCGGCGGGTGTCGGCCGGCTCCTGCCGACCGACCGGCGCGACGCGGTTTGGGTCGCCATGCGGCGTATTATCGAGGCGAACGAGGCACCGGCGGCTCTGCTGTTGACTGGCTCCGAACCTGGATGGCTGCAGGTCGAAGCCAGATTCCTTGCAAACGACGAACCGATTTGCATCTCGCCGGTGAGCGGAGCAGAAGCGGCCGTCGCGCAAGCCGTGCAGGCAGCCTTGCTTGCGGGCCGACGCTTGATCGTCGATCTTAGCGATTGGAGCGCCGCCGCCGAAGCGTTTTGGGCTGCCCTTACGCCTCTACTGACTGCCAGCTCGACGCCACCGTTTATTTTGACGCAAAACCCCGCGCCACTGCTCGCCGCGACCACGCAGACAGCACTCGCGGTGGTTTGTCTGCCGGCAGTGAAGACCAAGGACTGGGAAGGCGCCATCGCGCTGCTACTCGGCAGACCGATTGATAAACCTCTCGCCGCAGAGCTCGCGGCTCGCTATCGCCTGCGGCTCGACCAGTTGCCAGACGCCAAGGCTCTTGCCGAGGCCGCAGCCGCGGATGCCTGCCGCGAGACGCCGAACGCCGACGACTGGCGCGCCGGATTCCGCGCCGCTGCTGGTGCCCATCTGCCGGCATTGGCGCGCCGGATAGAACCGCAACCCTGCCCAAATCGCGAAGATGGCAGCTCGTGCCTTGACCGCGTCGTGCTGCCAGAGATGCAGAAGGACCAGCTTCGCGCGATCCTCGATCACGTTCGCCACAGTCACGAGGTTCTCGACGAGTGGGGATTTGGAGCGTTGTTGCAGGCGCGCGGCGTGTCGGCGCTGTTCTCGGGCGACAGCGGCACCGGCAAGACGCTCGCGGCCTACGCCGTTGCCTCGGCGCTCGCAGCCGACCTCTACGTGGTCGACCTGGCGCGCATCGTCAGCAAGTATATCGGCGAGACCGAGAAGAATCTGGACATTGTCTTCAACGAGGCGGAACGCGCCGGTGCCGTCCTGCTGTTCGACGAGGCGGATGCTCTGTTCGGCAAGCGCAGCGAAGTGCGCGACGCGCACGACCGCTACGCCAATATCGAGGTCGCTTATCTGCTGCAGCGGATGGAGCTGTTCGACGGCTTGGCGATTCTGACCACCAACCATCCGGAGAACGTAGATCCGGCGTTCTCGCGGCGATTGCGCTTCAGCATCGAGTTTCCCCGGCCCGATGCGACGGCGCGCCTTGCCATTTGGGAGCAGTCGCTGCCGAAGGGCGAGCACCGCGAGGAGGATCTCGGTCTGGAATTTCTCGCTCGTCGTCTCGATCTAACCGGCGGCAGCATCCGGCAGATCGCGCTGCATGCCGCCATGGGTGCGGCTCGCGATAAACGCATGATCGCCAAGGATCACGTCAACGCGGCGACGCGGATCGAACTCCGGCGGCTCGGCGCCTATGGCGAAATTGGCAAACTGGAGAGGGTCGCCTAGTGCCGATCCGAGCCGTCACATACGCGATCCGCGACTTGCTGCGAGACGCATTGCATCTCCCGGGAGGGCCGCCGCCGGGACCCGACACGGGCGATGTTTATGTCGGGCCGCCGGATACCGGCAAGGCGATGGATGAGCTGATTCTCTTTCTCATGCGCATAACGCCCAATGGTGAACTGCGCAACGCGGAACGCTTGCGTCCCGCCAAGGACTCCACGAAGCCGCCGGAGCGGTACGACCCCGCTGTGCCACTCGACCTTCACTATCTGGTCACCAGCGGTTCGCCCGACAACAAGTATTATGATTACGGGCTTACACGCCTCGGGCGCGCTATCCAGGCAATCGAGTCGGCCTCGCCGCTCTCGCTGCCGCTGTTTTACCAGGACGCGGTGTGGCTCTCGCTCGATCCGATGTCGAGCGAGGAGCTGTCGCGCATCTGGGGGCTGTTTCCAAACTTCAACTGCCGCACTTGTTTCATTTTCCGCGCGTCGCCCGTGTGGATCGATCCGCTCAAGCCGGTGCCGAGCGCCTCGTCGGTGATCGACCGCGACCTGCGTGGCGGCGCGCTCGCGGAGACGCTGTAATGAGCCAGGTGCTCAATCTGCTGCACGCGGAGGTCATCTCATCGGCCTCGATGTTCGCCGTTGAATTCACCCATCCGATCACCGGCTTGATCGTACGAGACGGCCTGCGCGTCGCCGCCGAGGGATACGGTCCGCCGATCAAGACATTCTCGGGCCGCTTTGCCTGGAACGAGATCGAGAAGCCGGCGGATCGCGAGATCGTCATCACGGCGGAATCAACGGATGGCCGGTTTGCCCCGCTCTCTGAGAAAATCAAGGTGCCGGCGCACGTCAAGGAGATCACTCCTGATAAGCTGTTGTTTCGACTCCCACTCGCCGCAACCGGTCTGCTCGAACCGCCTGACGGTGTGACGGCGTTCGCCGGCCAGCTTCTTGCGGGCACACCGCCGGTCGCCATGCGTGGCGTCGCCGTCAGACTTGTGTTGCGTGAGGACAGACAGACGGTGTCCTCCGACTACGTATCGAAGACCGATGATCGCGGTGGGTTCGTCGCGGTCATGAAGGGTGACGATGAGATCACACCCGTGCGTCGGTCCAAGGACCAAACGATTGACTGCTGGATCGAATTCGACAACGGAAGCGTCAAGCTGATCTACGAAATTCCTGATTTGCGATTTGCCCGACTGGTCCGCGCGGCGGAGCGGCTGATCTGGGAGCAACTGAAGCCACCGCCACCATGAGCCGCATGCCAGGTGCCATCCAGCAAACGGGAGACGAGTCATGAGTACCGGAAGCCAAGACAGCAATTGTCAATCTGAAACGAAGCCGGATCCGGATTGTCCGCCAGAACTAAAGCATCCACCGTTTGACGACGAAGCACCTGATCCTCGTATCCTTGAGCAGGCGAGGAAGGCTGCGCTTGCGTCGGCGACGCAAGGCATCGCCGACGCGACGGACGATCTTTTTTCTTCTGAGCCCGACAAGGTCAAGAAGCGCAACGACATTTTCAAGAAGTACAAGACGGACATCGCGCCCGAACCCGGTGGACCCGTCCGCGCCAAGTTTGAGAAGGCAATAGGCATGTTCGAGTCTGCGATGGCGGATTTGCTGTGCGAAGATAAGAGCACGACCTGCTCCGCCGAAGAAAGGCAAATGCCTTCCGCCGACAAGGAAAAGAAAACGCGGTTCGACAAGTGGCTACACGAACAGTTGGATCCGCCGACATATTTGTGCGATCGGCCGGAGCCGCCGTATTGCTATTGGAAGTTCATGCCCCTGTACGGGCTGTTCTTCCGGAAGAAACAGGTCGGACGCCGGTTGGACGAAAGTCTCGCGACACGCGAACTCGCCCTGCGCGACGCTCGCAACACGACAAAGGGTTGGGCCGATGCTTTCAAGGCGTGGTCCGACCCCGGCAAGTCGATCGAGGATACGATCGGGAGCAGTATAGGTGACCTCGAGAAGATCAATGCCGACATCCTTTCCAATACCAACGCCGATTACGCTATCTACCGGTTGCTGTTCGAGGTGGCGCCACGTCTGATCCAGGTCGCGCCTGCCGACAGGCCCCTGAAGAACGGCGTAGGGCAGGCCATCCTGCGGCTATCGTCTGCCCTCGTCGATTTCCCCGAACGGAAACGCGTTCTGTGTTCCGGGAAAGCCCGCAAAGACGGCAGCGTTTATCTCATTCCGGTGTCATCGGAGGATGGCAAGGATGACCCGATGCCGTTGCAGACGGAGCGCAAGGGAGTGCTGGAGGCATGGACAATATCCGCTGAAAAACTTGCCGAGGCCGATGCCGATTTCACGTTGCGCAAAGACGATGCCCCGTCGCTGAAGACTCGTTTCGACACTCTGGTGCAGACAGAAGCAAAGCTCGTCCAAGATCTGCTCGCGCCCCCCACACCCTGACCCAATACTGACCGGAGGCAATCATGCCCGAATATCTCGCGCCTGGCGTATTCATCGAAGAGATCGAGCGCGGTCCGCGCCCGATCGAAGGCGTTGCAACCAGCACCGCCGCCTTTCTGGGCGAAACCGAACGCGGCTCGACGCGGCCACGCCTCGTTACCAGTTTCAACGATTATCGCCGTTACTTCGGCGGCGCGTTCGGCGACGACAAGTACATGCCCTACGCGCTCTCCGGCTTCTTCGACAACGGCGGCCGCCGCGCCTATGTGTGCCGGATCATCGGGCCCGGCGGCCAGCCGGCCAGCCGCAGCATCGGCGGATTGAAGATCGATGCCGTCGGCCGAGGCGAATGGGGCAACCGGGTTTTCGTCAAGGTCATCGACAGCACCATCAAGGGCGGACCAAACAATACGCCCGTCGGCTTCCGGCTCCAGGTGGCGTACTGGAACACGCCTGCGCCAAACAATGCTTATCCGGACCCCTTCGACCCGCTGCAGTTGAGCATTCTGCCGCGACCGACAGTGATCGAAGATTTCGACAACCTCGTCTGGAAGGACCCGGCCTCTCCCGACCATTTCGTAAAGCGCCTTGAGGGCAGTTCGGCCTTTATTAGCGTCACGGACCTAGGGGTGACTGCGCAACCGTCAGGCAACTTCGCGCCGCTGACCGGTGGGACGACTACTCCGGCTCCCGGAATCAACGACTACAAGGGCTGGGATCTTGTCAGCAGCTTGCGGACAGGTCTTTCGGCGCTCGAGCTCGACGAATACCGCGAAGTTGCGCTTGTCACCGCGCCAAACGCCAGCGATGACGTCGCTCTTGCCGTCAAGGATCATTGCGAGAAAAACAAATTTCGCTTTGCTGTGATCGATGTCCCGAGCGGCAGAGGTAATTCCGGCGCTATCGATCCTCGCAGCAAACTTGAATCGCAATACGCCGCGTTCTACTACCCGTGGCTCTACACCGCCGATCAGCAAACCGGCGCCAAGAAATTGGTGCCGCCGAGCGGCCACGTGCTCGGGCTTTACGCCCGCACCGATAACGAACGTGGTGTCTGGAAGGCGCCCGCCAACGACACTCTGCGCGGTATCAGCGATCTCGAATACTACATCGACACCGGCGCGCAGGAGGTGCTCAACCCTCGCGGCGTCAACGTCATCCGCCAGTTCCCGGGCCGCGGCATCCGGGTCTGGGGCGCCCGCACGCTCTCCTCGAACTCGCTGTGGAAGTACGTCAGTGTCCGGCGGCTCTTCATCTTCCTCGAGCGCTCGATCTACGACGGTACGCAATGGGTGGTGTTTGAGCCCAACGACGAAAAGTTGTGGGAGCGGGTGAAGGACACCATCCGCCTGTTCCTGCGATCGCAGTGGCGTGAAGGCGCGTTGATGGGAGTCACGGAAGAGGAAGCCTTCACCATCGTCTGCGACCGTTCGACCATGACGCAGAACGAAATCCTGAACGGCCAACTCATCTGCGAGATCGGCATCGCGCCGGTGCGCCCTGCCGAGTTCGTGGTCTTCAGAATCTTCCAGAACACCGCCGAGTCGCAAACCTGACGACCGAGGCCATAAAGGAGACTCGCAATGCCACGTACCGACCCGCTGCGGAACTTCCGCTTCCGACTCGAAATCGACCAGATCACCCAAGGCTTTTTTAGCGAGGTGGCGATCGGCGAGAGCACGACCGAGCCGATTGACTATCGCGAGGGCACTGAGCCGACGCATGTCCGCAAACTGCCCGGCCTCACCAAGTACGGCAACATCACGCTCAAATGGGGCGTCACCGATTCCATGGAGCTCTACAACTGGCACAAGCTGGTCGTTGCCGGAAAGATCCAGGAACAGCGCAAGAAGGTGAAGATCATCGTCATCGACGAGGCCGGCGCCGACAAGGCGAGCTACGTCGTCACCGACGCCTGGCCGACCAAATACGATCCGAGCGATCTCAACGGCAAAGGCAACGAGGTGTTCATCGAAGTGCTCGAACTCGCCAACGAAGGCATCGAGCGCACCCGCTAAACCGGAGGTTTGTTATGGACCGTTCACCAGCCTTTTCGACGGAAATCGACTTCGTATTGCCGAAGGGGTTCATCGACGAAGCCGGCGTGTTGCATCGCCGCGGCACGATGCGGCTTGCGACGGCGGCGGACGAGATCCTGCCGCAACGCGATCCGCGCGTGCAGGCCAACCCCGCCTACCTGACAGTCATCCTGCTGGCGCGCGTGATCACCAAGCTCGGCAGCCTGCCCGAGGTCGACACCCACGTCGTCGAGAACCTGTTCACAGCAGACCTCGAGCATCTGCGCCGCCTGTACGAGAAGATCAACGCTCTCGACGATCCCGACGAGATCGCGGCGGTCGCCCCCATTGCGACCAACGGTTTCGCCGGGCAGGCGGGAGGCCTTCGCACCATGGGGGAAGCCTGATGGCCTACCCCGTGGCCCAACTGTACGGGGAGATGGCGTTCATCGCCGCCCATTTCCATTGGAGCAGGGACAGCCTGCTACTGCTGGAGCATGGCGAGCGGCGGCGGTGGTGCCGTGAGATATCGACCATCAACCGGACCCTCGACCGCGGTGGCAACGCGGCTGAGGATCTGTTCGCGAGGTCGTGAGCCGATGCCGCGCGCCGATCCCTATTCGGGTTTCCGCTTCAAGGTCAGCATCGATCAGGTGCGGACCGGCGGGTTTAGCCGCGTCAAGGGCTTGCAGCGTGAAACGCGCGTCGAATCCTATCGCGAGGGGGGCGTAAACGACTTCGAGCACAAGCTGATGACCCATACCGCCTATCCCAATCTCGTGCTCGAGCGCGGTCTCGCCGATCCGGCCTTGTGGAATTGGCACCAGGATGTGGTGGAGGGGCGGGTGAAGCGCCGCACTATCACCATCACGCTTGAGGACGATCAACGGCGCGAGGTCTGGAGCTGGAGCGCGCAGGGCGCCTATCCGGTGAAGTGGAGTGCCGCCGACCTTGACGCGCTGAGCGGTCAGGTGAATGTCGAAGCGGTAGAGTTCGTCCACCACGGCCTCTTGCTCCGGCGAGCGGGAGGGCAGGCCGCATGACACCTGTTCGTCTTCGTCTTGTCGCGCCGCTTCGGACGTTGCTTGCACCGCTTCGTCCGATCATCGGCGTGGCGTCTGCCGCGCGTCGCGTGCCGGTGCCGTTACGTTGGCGCAAGCGTTGGTCACCGGTCGCGGATTCCGTGCCACGATCCCTGCCAAACCGCCGTGTCGATCATTTTCATCATTGGTCGGCGAGACTGGAATTTGATTGGCGCCTCGGCTTGGTGGCGCCCCTCGCGACGACTTCAACGTTCGCACCTTCGCCGGTACGTATCAATTCAGCGACAAGCGCGTCTGCCGCGATCCGTCCGGCAGTGCTGTCCCGGCGCGCCATCGCCGGTCATTTCGACCCAACGCCAACCACCCGCATCTTGCCGCAAGTTCCTCCGGCATTTCGGCCACGCAATGCACTCGCTATTTCCGAGCCGTCAAAGCCTGCCCCTATAAGCAGGATCGTGCGCCGATCCGCCCTGACTTATGTCGTGAACAAAGAGCGACGATTGGTGCATCACGGACGGACTACCCCGCAGCAAACGGTATCGCCGGACAAAGCTTACATCGCGCCGTCGGTACGATCGGTCTCTGCGGCAAGCGTGGTACGCCGGTCACGGCGTTCGCCAGCGATCCTTTGGATCGACGTGCCGGCACCGGTCTCCCTCGTGCGGCGCCGCTTCATTCGACTCACCGCGCCGGCCATCGCGCCTCTCGACCGCGCGCCCGCCGCAGTCGGTCTCCCGCGCCGTCAGGTGCGGCCGCCCCTCAGTTTGACCTGGCGCGCGAAGGATGACGCAACGGCTGCGCAGCGCGTGGAGGCAGCCGTTCCCGCGCGTGTCAAAGCGAGCCATGCGATGCCGGCCATGATGCACAGCGCCGTCGAGGCGGTGCCGGTGACGACGGTGACGCGTAGCAACGCCGTTATTGCCAGCTCGTCTTCGACCGCGGCGGCGCCGGACTTCAACCGTCTCGTTGACGAGGTGATGCGGCGTATCGATCGGCACACCCGCTCCGAGCGGCAACGGCGGGGGCTCTGAGCATGCGTCTCGAGAAGGCCTTTATCGAGGTACTGGGCGGCTCGCGCCAGGGCACCCGTCTGCCCGTCCTGTTCAATCCCGCCGAGTACACGCTCGAGCGCACCAACGCCTTCAAGTCGACCCCGGTCCCCGGGCTCGGCAGCCCGCTGATCCAGTTCGTCAATGGCGACGCCGCCACGCTGTCGATGGACCTGTTCCTGGACGATCTTACCGATGCTGGCGGGGCGGCGGAGGGCAGTCAGAGCGGGCCACCGAAGCCGGTCGACCAACGGATCCTGGAAGTCACTTCGCTTCTCGACATTGATCGCACCTTGCACGCGCCGCCCCCCGTCCGCTTCGTATGGGGACCGCTGCGCTTCGATGCCGTGCTCGAGAAAATCGGCCGCAAGGTCACGCTATTCCGTCCCGACGGCACGCCGGCGCGAGCAACGCTGTCCTGCAGCTTCCGCGAATATCGTCCGCTGTCCCGCCAGCTCGACGAGCCGCGCCGGGAATCCTCGGACAAGACCAAGCGCCGGCAGCTTCGCGGCGCCGACACCATCTGGCTAATCGCAAATCAGGAATACGGCGACGTGAGTGCCTGGCGCGTCATTGCCAGTGCCAGCGACGTCGACGACCCGCGCGAACTCAAGCCGGGCGACTGGCTGCGCGTTCCACCATGGGAGGGGGACAATGGCCTTCGCCGCCCAAACTGACGTGCGCCACAATTTCTATGCGCCCTCGGGCACGATCGCGCTCGGATCGGCCGACCGCGACATGCTGCAGACGTACGGGCTCGCCTTCACGCAAGCCGAGGTGGATCTGCAATTGAGCGTCAGCGGCCAGTTCCGCTTTACCGTGCCCGATACCTTCGATATCGGCCGCGGCGATTTCCTCACGGCGCGCGGGAACAAGGCGCTCGATCTGCTGAAGCTAGGCACCCGAGTCTGGATTTCGATGGGCTATGGAGACCGGCGTGGCCAGTACCTGCTGATCTCCGGTTACATCACCGCCGTTTCCACCAATTTCGCCGAAGGCGGATCGCCCGAACTCGAAGTCTCGGGAGTTGATGAAACCTACCGGCTGACGTTGGGCACGCGCGAGCACCAATTCAACAACAAGTCGATCAAGGAGGCGGTCGCCGCAGTCGCGCAAGACAACAACTTCAATCTGACTCTTGCCGGCACGCCGCCGAACAATGTCTCGCTCGACTCCAACATGCAGAGCGACCTCGACTTCCTGCGCAAACTGGCCGAGAATTTCTCCACCTCCGAAAAGAAATGGGAATTCTACGCCCGGCCCGCGAGCGGCCGGGGCGAACTGCATTTCCGTCCGCGCCAGACCGATATCGCGCCGGTCGGCACGCTCAAATGGGGTACCGATCTCCTGAGCTTCAAGCCGGAGGCCAATCTCGGCAATCAGGTCTCCAAGGTCGAGGTGCGGGGTTGGGATGAGGTCAAGAAGGAGGCCATTCTCGGCGTCGCGATGCGCGGCAATGAGCCTGGCCGAATTAAAGCCGGAACTGTCACCAGCGGCGGAGACCTGCAGCAAACCATCTTCGGTCGCGAGTCCGTGCTGCAACTGCGCTATCCGGTCAAATCCAAGCAGGAAGCGGACGAGCGTGCCGCCGCCGAACTGGCGCAGCGCGCCAAGGATTTCGTGCGCGGCGAAGGTGAGACCTTCGGTTTTCCGGAGCTGATCCCCGACACCAACATCCGGCTCGACGGACTCGGGAGTAAGTTCTCGACCACCTATTACGTCGAAAAGACGGTCCATCGCCTCGATGGCTCAGGTTATCGCACCCGCTTCAACATCCAGGAAACGACAAGCAAATGAGCGTCATCCCCATCCGATCGGAAAGCACGCACGAGGCTGGCGGCACCGTCGCCGGCGTCGCCTCCGCCATTGTCACCGCCATCAATGACCCGGAGGGATTGGGGCGGGTGAAGCTGAAACTCCCCTGGCGCCACGAGAAATTCGAGACCGATTGGTGCCGCATTGCCATGCCGATGGCCGGCAAGGACCGCGGCACCTTCTTTCTGCCGGAAGTGAATGACGAGGTGCTCGTCGCGTTCGACCGCGACGATATTCGCTACCCCTACGTGCTCGGCCAGCTCTGGAGCCGGACCGACAAACCTCCGAAGAACGACGCTGCCAATAAGAACGACTTGCGCGTCATCTGCTCGCGCAAGGGCCACGTCGTGATTTTCGACGACGGCTCCAAGGGCAGCATCCGTATTGAGCTGAACGATGGCAAGCGGATCGAAATCGATGACGACGGAATCGTCATCGATGACAAGGTGAACAAGCTCACCTTCAAGAGCTCCGGAGGCGCCGTCACGCTCGAGGCGGGACAAACCCTCACGCTGAAGGCGCCCACGATCAGTGTGGAGGCTTCGCTGAAGCTCGACCTCAAAGGCGGCTCCGCGCTCAACGCCAACGCCACGATGGTGAGGATCAACTGATGAGCCAGCCGGCCGCCCGCGTTACGGACATGACCGGCCATGGCACGCCGCTCGGGCCTGGCCCCGGCTGTCCGACCGTGCTGATCGGCAATCTTGCAGCCTGGCGGGCGCTCAGCGACAGCCACATCTGCCCGCTCTCTGACGGACCGAAGCCGCACGTCGGCGGTGTAGTGACGAAGGGCAGCGTCAGTGTGCTGATCGGCGGTCTGCCCGCCGCCCGGCAGGGCGACATGATCATCGAGGCCGGCGCTCCCAACCCGATCGCAGCCGGCGCGCCCAACGTGTTGATCGGAGGCTGAGTTGGAAAATATCGACCAAAAGGATTTCCTCGGCGTCGGCTGGGCCTACCCGGTGAGCGTCGATGCCCTCACGGGCGACGCTGCGATGGCGCGCTACGAACGCGACGTGCACCAGGCCATCCGCATCATTCTGGAAACGTCGCACGGCGAACGCGTGATGCGCCCCGACTTCGGCTGCGGTATCCACGATCTGGTCTTCGAAGAGATCAACGTCACCACCCTGCGGGCCGTCGAAGCTTCGGTGCGCGAAGCGCTGACCAGGTTCGAGGCGCGGATCGAAATCGACAACGTGACGGTCGACCCACGGCAGGCGCTCGACGGCGTGCTGCTGATCACCCTTACTTATCGCATCCGCCGTACCAACCAGGTCGATAATTTGGTTTATCCGTTCTACTTCTGCGAAGGCGGCCCGCAATGATCGACGAACCGGCAATCGACGGTCGGCGGTATGAGCAGCTCAAGAACGAGCTGCTGCGCCGCGCGGACGTGCTTTTGTCGAATGACGGCCGCGCTCTGCCGGTCGGCACGGTCGCCGCGGCGCTGTTCGATGCGGTTGCGCGCATCGGCGAGGAGGTGACGCGCCGCCTCGACAAAGTGCCCGAAAAGCAGGTCGCCAATTTCCTGACCGAGGCACGGATCGGTCGCGATCCGGCACGGCCCGCCCAGCTCCCGGTCGCCTTCGTTCTCGCGGAGCGCGCCGCGGACGGCAAGGCGGTGACGGGCACGCGCCTGATGACTGGCGATGGCGAACCGGTGATCTTCGAAACCGCCGGCGACATCACTTTGATCGGCGGCGACATCACGGCTATCCGGGGCGTCGACGCCGGCAAGGACGCCATCACGCTGCCGCCCGACGCCTTTACCGGGCTGGAGCCGAAGACACCGCCGGTCGTGCGAGTCCTGAAGAGCGGCGCCAGCGCCGGCGCGACCAAGTTGCAGCTCAATCCCGCTGCCGGCCTTGAAGCCGGGATGATCCTCAAGCTCGGGCCGGCCGCAGGCGCGCCGCAGCACCGCATCACCGCGGTGGAAGACGATCTCGTCACCATCGATCCCGCGCTAGAACAAAGTGTCCCGGAAAACCTTGCAGTGACCACCGTGAGCGGCTTTGCGCCGTTTGGCCCCGGCACCCGCAACTGGCAGAGACATGTTCTCTATCTCGGCCACGAAACGCTGTTCGATCTGCCATCCGCGGTCAGCCTCCGCATCTCCGGTCTTGCGTTGCCGGAAGCCACCATCTGGGAATGGTGGGGGACGACAGGGGATGACGAGAAGCCTGCTTGGCGTCGCTTCGAACCGAAAAATGTCGGCTCGGTGCTCGAACTGAGAAAGCCAAAGGGCAAGACATTGATGCGTGAGGTGCACGGTCAGACGAAGTTCTGGCTACGCGCGAGATTGCCCGAGGAGTCCGGATCGCTCGCCACCGGCGCCGACATCCGTGTCGCGGTGGCCATCAACGGACTTTGCTCGGATAAGCCCGGCGAGATCTGCAAGGGCACGACGAACGATGAGGCCCTGAAAGTCGATTTCGAAGCAATCGCCAACACGACCCCGGTTGTGCCCAACAAGGGATTCCATCCTTTCGGCCGCGAACCGCGTTTGTTCGACACATTTTACGTCGGCAGCGCGGAAGCGCTCTCGAAGCCGGATGCGAAGGTGACGATGTGCTTCGACCTCGGAGGGCCAGCGCTCGGCCCGCTGATGGCGATAGAGGATGGCCTCAAGATCAGGGTATTCGGTATTGGTACCGATGGGCTGATCTACAGCACGCGTTTTGAGCCTGAAGTCTCTCCACGCCTCGAGATACTGCCGCGGCCTCCGGAGACTTCAGGCCCAATCATTTCGCAAGTCGGTTTGGCTGCATTTCTGGGTAAGGACGGCTTCGTCCGGCTCGCCGCAGCCGGAAAGGACGGCGTGCACCTGGCGACGTTCGCTTTCAACGACCCTATCACCGTCGATACCGTGAAATGGCAGCGGCTTGCGGGCAAAGAGGCTGTCGGAGAGTTTACGAACGTTGCTTTCGTGCCGCTCGACGGCGCCACCACGTTCGATGTGCTGGGGCTCGATAAGACGAAGCGGCTATTGCGCTGGCCGGGCGGGGCGGGGGACGCCACGCCATGTAAGGGCATGACGAACAGCTTGCTTACCGCCCAGGTCAAGGAGGAGTCCGCGAATGACAGAGCGGTCGTCGTCGTCACAGAGGAGGACCATAACGACAAAACAAAGGAGAAAGACAGAAACAAAGAAGCGAAAGAACCGACTCACTATCGCTTCCAGGTGAGAAGGGCGAACGCAAAGCACTACACGGCTCTGCTGCCGGCTACCGGAGTGTTTGTCAACGACCTCGCGGTTTGGGCACGATTCACTGGCGAGGAGCCCCAACTATTCATAGCTGGTCGCAACAGTGACACGTCCCAACGCCAACTCCGAGTGATTGGAGTGATCCTATCCGAGGACAGCGCGGGGACGCTCTGCCCGCCGCCTGACGCTCCCGAAGCGGACAGGAAGTCATCCAAGGTATTTCTCGACAAATCGCTTCCGGATCTGGGTGGTGGCCTTCCGACGGCATTTCTCGAACCGGCCAAACCTGAAGTTCCTCCCGATTTGATTTTCGCCACCCTCAATCCGCTGCGCATCGTCTGGATCAAGAGTGACAACGATTTTGAGTGGAAACAGGCGCTTGATCCGTTATCGATCGGTTTCAGCACTAACATGTATCGCCAGTTCATTGAACTTGGCCGCTTGACCTTCGTGCAGCGAGAGGATTTTGGCATCTCCTATCGGGAATCAGTGGGTTCTTTGGACATTATTGAAGTGCGTGGAACCCCGAGCTACACCGCCGCGTCGGACAATATTCCGACGGAGACCAAATATGTGGTGTTCAAGGACGCGGACTCGGGTAACGCTTTCACCTTCGGCCATTCAACCGACGGCCGTGTGCTGCTCTTGCCTTTTGCGCGGCCCGACAGTCCTGCGCCAGTAGCGAGGAACGGGGAGGCAGGCCTCTACGCGGTCGACCAAGACCACTCGGGCAAAGCGACGACGGTCAGCAAGAGGGTCATTAAGCTGGAGAGCAGTCCACCCGAAGTTGAATCGATCCTCATCGCACTCAATCAGATCGAGGATCAAGGCAAATCCATCGCTGCGGGCGTCTGGGAGCTCATCCCTGCAGATGGTGAAGGGAGGTGGAAGCACAAGTCGATCAATCTACCGACGGCGCCCGCGGGCGGCAGCCTCACTTACAATTTGCTGAAGGGTCCGACCTTAAAGACCATCGACGTCCGCGAAGTCCTATTACTTGCGCAGCCGCATGTCCTCGATGGCAAGCTGCCCCCACCGCTTGTATCCGACGCCGATCCGAGCTTCTTCGTTCGCACTGTCAAGGACTTTGGAAACAAGCGGGCGATCGAGTTTAGGCACGACTTACTGGTGAACTTCAATACAGCTCGTCTGCGCCATGCCTTAGGCAACTGGCAGCACGTCGGCCCCGACCAACCTGACAACCCAACCCTCTCGTGGGAGTACTGGAACGGCCGGGCATGGTGGGCACTCGACAAACTTGTCGACGGCACCGCCCACCTTCTGTTGAGCAACGGCCTGCATTTTATCGTTCCTCCGGATATTGCCGCGACCGAGGTCGGTGGCAAGGTCAACTACTGGATTCGCGCCCGGCTGATCGGCGGCGAGTACGGTCAAGCACGGGTGAAGGTCAAGACCACTTCTAATGGCAATCAAAGCGTTCAGGAGATCGACCGCGACATCTCCGCGATCCGCGCGCCCTATGTGGCGCGATTCCGTATCGGTTACTGCGCGCCGAATTTCGTGCTGCCGGAAGTGATCCTGACCAAGGACAGTCTCGGAACCCGCGATCAGACCAGCGCCAATGTCGAGGGCCAACGAGTCGAAATTTTCACGCCCATTGCCGACCTGATGAATTCCCACGCGGGGTCATCTGGGGATAATGCGGACGATACCAGGTGCTGCGACCCCTGCGCCACGGACAAGGCGGCGGCTCCGGTTGCGCAGAAGGCTTCCGCTTCCGGAGAGCCGTTTACGCGCGGCCTGCTGATCGGGCTCGCAAGGCTCCCGCAGGCGGAACGGGTCACGCTATATGCCGATGTCGTGCCCAACGGTGAGGTCCGCGAACTCGAGGCGGAGGTGCTGCACAAGGGCGTGTTCAAGTCTTTGCAGGCCGATGACAACACCTATGGTTTCAGCGAACCCGGCATCATTTCGTTCCCCGTCCCCTTCGCAGTCGACCAGGTGGACGTCATGGGCCAACCTGCCTGTTGGCTGCGCTTCCGTCCGAAAAGCGGCGGCGCGCAATGGTCGCCCAACCTTCGCGGCCTCTATCTCAACGCCGCCCTCGCGCGGTCAGTCGAGACGCGCGAAATCGCCGGGCTTGGCGTCTCTTCCGGGATACCGGGCCAGGAGTTGACGCTGGCGCAGCCGCCGATCGAGGTGAAGAGCCTCGACCTGCGCGTGCGCGAACGGCCTAGCGATGCCGAGCGTGAAGCGCTGCAGCGCGACGGCGGCGCGGACGTCATTCTGGAGACGATCGGCGAGATGCCGGGGCCATGGGTGAGGTGGCGCGAAGTCGACGATCTCGGTGCCTGGGAGTCCACCGACCGGGCATACATGCTCGATACCGAGACCGGCACGGTGCGCTTCGGCGACGGCGTGCGGGGCATGATCCCGCCGCTCGGCGCCGACATCCTCGCGCGAAGCTATCGCCGCGTTATCGGTACCAGGGCCAACGGTACGCAAGCAGGCGCCGAACTGCAACTGATCTCGCCAATTGCAGGAGTCGACAAGGTCGTGGCGCTCGATCGCGCCGCCGGTGGAGCGGATGTCGAAACCAATGAACTGGCGCGCAAACGTCAGCCGGCCAAGCTCCGGCATGGCAACCGTGTGCATACGCTTGCCGACATCGAGGATTTCGCGCTTGCTTCCGGGCAGGACGTTGCCCAGGCGCGAGCCAGCAGCTGGCGCGGCGGGGTCCGACTGATCGTCGCGCTCTCCGGCGCCAACCCGGTCCCCTATCCGGCGCGCATCCGGGCTCTGACGCGACAGCTGACCGAGGCCGCAGGCTATGGCCTGTCGCGTCCCGGCGGGCTCACGGTGATCGGCCCGCGCCTCTTGAAACTCCTGATCAACATCACCCTTATCCCCGACGATCCGGATCAGTCCGTCAGCCTCGCGCAGAAAATTCGTGACGGGCTTGTGGCATTCTTCGATCTTGCGAGCGGCGGCTTCAACGGCGCCGGCTGGCCTCTCGGCCGCCTGCCGACGCCCGAGGACATTGCCGGAGCGCTCGCCACCGTCGCAGACAAGGCCGTAATCGAGACGGTCGAGCTTTACAAGGAAGACGGTGAACCGATACCCGACGTCGTTGCGCCGAACGTACTGGTGCAGCTGGGCGAGGTGACGTTCGACTTCCAAAAAGCCGATGAGGTTGCCGCATGATCCCGGTCATCTCGCTGCTCGACGATACCGAATTCAACGGGCTGGTTGAACTGGCGCGCAGCCGTCTGCCATCCCAGGCTAGGGTATGGACCGACTATAATTTCTCCGACCCCGGCATGACGCTGATCGATCTTGCCGCGTTCATCGCCGACACCCAGGTCTATTCGCTCTCCCGCAATCGTCGCGATGAGCGCATTGCGATGGCCGGCCTGCTGGGTGTGCATCCACTTGGCGCCGAACCGGCGACCGGTACGCTCTATCCTCCCAAATCGAACGATCCGAACACGCGCTACCGTCGCATCGAGGTGGGGACGCGGCTGTCGCCGATCCGTTCCTCCGCGCCGCGGCTGCGCGTCGCCGAGACGATGGACATGCTGCCGCTCACCGTCGAAGCCGTGGTGACCGAGAGCCCGGCGGGCACGATCAACCACACCGCCGCCAACGAGCGGCCGCGCGCGAGCTTTGCTCCCTTCGGCGCGCCCACCAATCCCGACGCGGCTCTGAGGATCACGCTCAGAACCATTCCGGACGTCAAGCTGCCGGATCAGGAGGAGCTCAGGCTCGCCCTCGGCTTCACCGTCGAGGCGGACAGCGAACCTGACGATCTGCTGGGCAGGATCAAACTGTCCTATCGATCCGCGGCCGGCGAGGAACGTCCGCTCGAGCTGGTCCTTGACACGACCAGGGACCTGCAGCGCAACGGCGTCATCATCGTCATTCTTGCAAAGGCACACTTGGAAGACTCCCACCACATCATCCTGCGGCCGACCGGCGCGGGTGCATTGTTGCCGCGTCTCGTTCGCGTCGCCGTCAACGCCCTGCCGGTCGATCAGCAGGTCACCGCGAAGATCACCAGGCCCGAGTTCGGCAACGAACGGGCGGGCCAGACGCTTGAACTTGGTCCGTCTGACCTGCTCGACGATCAGGATCGTCAGGATGGCGCGGTGTGGCGACTCACGGAGAAGTGTCCACCGGTCGTCGAGGTCGGCAAGACGACTTGGAAGCGGCGGGACCCGGACACCGCCGATCCCGACGCGGAGGTCTATGCGTTGAACGAGGCGAGCAGCGGTGCGCGCATCACCCTGCGCTTCGGCAACGGCATCAACGGCCGTCTCCTCGCGCCGCGCGACAGCCTCAAGGTGACGCTGAGCCTTAGCCGCGGCGGCGCCGGCAACGTGCATCCGCAACTCGACTGGGCCCTCGAAAATCACGGCCTCAACTGGATCAACACGACGCCGATCCGCGGCGGCAGGAATCCGCTCGAGCCGGAGGGCATGCTTGACGAAGCGCGCGTCCGGCTGCGCGCCCGGCGTCCGCTCGCCATCTCCGCCGACATCGAGGACGCAGTGCGCAAGCTACCGTATGCCTATGCCATCGCGCGTGCCGAGGTTGAGGAAGGTTGGGAGCCCGGCCGCCACAAGCCCGCATCTCCGCGCACCCGCACGCTCGTCGTGTCGCGCCGCGCGATCGGTGGGGACGCGACCGAATCGCCGGCCTGGATCCGCGCCATCCGTAGACGCATTGCTCCTCGGCTGGACCTTGGTGAACGCCTGATCGTCGTCGCGCCGAACTACCGGAAGGTCAGGGTAGAGGCGACGATCGTCGTCGCGACCGGCCTGAAGCCGGAAACCGTTGCCAAGGCTGTCAAGGATGACCTGCTTGATCGTCTGAGGCCGGTCGGAGAGCGCGGCAAGAACTGGCCGCTCGGTCGCCAGGTCAGCGCCGTCGCGATCGGCGGTTGGATCCACCGCGTAGCCGGAGTAGCGCGCGTCAAGGAACTCAAGTTCCTGGACGCGACGGGCAAACCGATTGACAAGGGCGTCCTCAAGCTCAAGCGCGGCGAGCTTCCGGACTTGACTGATGTGAAGATTGACGCCCGGACCGCGGAGGCGCGGTCATGACCCGGCGTCCCACCTACCATTTCGTGAACGTCAATCACTGGGCGCAAGCCCTTTCGGCGACGCCGGGCAGCACACGACTACTCGACAAATCCGACGGGCAGCGGGTGCGGGCTTTGCCCGAGAAGACCAAGGCGCTGGCGGTTGCCGGTCGGGAGATCTGGTTTATCGACGACACGGACCACCTGACCGTCGATGGTGTCTGCGGCCCGAAGGTGCCCGATGCAGAGAAGCTGGTTGTCGGCCCGGAGCGCGTCTGGCTCCTGGCCGCCGACACCTTCATGCAGTTCGACCGTCGGACGTTGCAGTTGCTGAGCAAATTGCCGGCGGGCGACGCCGAAGCGATCGCGCCTGACGGCAAGGATGGGCTGTGGGTTCTTCGCGGCAGACGTGCCGATCACATCGATGCGGCTGGGCGGCCATTGCCGCCCGTCGATCTCGGCGAGCCCGCTCGTGATCTCGCGCGCGGCAACGGCACCGTTATGGCACTGACCGACAAGGGCCTGGGTCTGCGTCAGCTCGGCGGCGATCCGCCGTGGGAATTGCGTTTCGAGGAAGTGTTGCGCGATCAGCCGTTGGGCTGGCGCGCATTCACCGGCGAACGCCTTGTCTCTGGCGAGCACCTTGCACTGGTCCGCGGCGTGTGGTCGCGGACGAACGGCGGCGGTGAGGAGAAGGTCCCCGGCGGGGTGATTGTCGCACCGGACGGTTCGATCGTGACCAGTTTCGAATGGCACGAAGGCGGCGAGCCCGCGCTCGTGGTGCTCGATAAGGCCGATCTCCTGGCACTGTTCGGCGACGATCTGCTCCGCTTCGCCGGCACGGCGGCCGGTGGCGATATTCGCCTCACCCCCGCCCTGATCACCGAGACTCTGCATGGCAACTGGCTGTACGCGGAGGTCAACGCCCGCCTCCCGGAAGGTGCGACCCTGACCATCCGGTGGGCGGCACTGAAGGACCAAGCGCTGATCGACACCATCAAGGCGATCAAGGCCAACACCGCATTGACCGCGGCCCAGCGTATCGCCGAGATCGGGCATCTGCTCAAGTGGCATGAGGTCACCTACCACGGTCTCCCGCTTGCGGCAGCGGCGGCCATCAAAGCAGATCCGGTACCGGTCGAATGCTTTTCGGTCTCGTTGCATGAGGCGGAGCACGGCTCGACAATCTACGTCGAACTGCGGCTCGAGGTGCAGGGTTCGGCCGGCCCGGCCGGCATCGTCGCGCTTTCGGTGACGCACGACGCCAATGGCCTGATGGCGCATCTCCCGGCCGTCTATCGCGGCGCCGGCGATGCCGACGGAACATTGCGGCGCGTCGTCAGCGTGCTTGAGGCCACCACCCAGAGCATCGACGAGCGGATCGCCGATCTTGCGCGCCGCCTCGATCCTGAGCGCGCGGACGCTTCGCGGTTGCCAGCGCTCGCCGCAATGTTGGGTCTGCCCTTCGATGCGGCATTGCCGCCGGGTATGCAACAGGCAGTGGTCAAAGCCGCGCCGGAGATCTTCGAGCATCGCGGCACGCGCCACGGCCTCGAAGTCCTGCTCAACGCCTTGTTCCCCAAGCGCCCGATCCGTATCGTCGACCGTGCAGCGAGGCTCCTGCCGGTCACGCTCGGCGGCTCCCCGCTTCCTGCGCTGCTGATGGGCCAGGCGATAAGAGTGCCCAAGCTCAATGCTCGGCTGGTGCTGGGCAAGACGGCTCTCTGCGCCGCCAGTCTCGGCGACGACGATGGACTGATCGTGCCGACGGCCGAGGTCATCGTGACCATCCCGGCGACCTTCTACGAGCGGCGAAAGCTCGGCGCCGCACTGCGTCAGATGCTCGAAGCGATGCTGCCTGCGGGAATGCGGCTGAAACTGCGCTGGTCATCCTGGCCTGCCGGCATTCAGCCGGCGAGTGACGTGCTCAGCGTCGTCGATTCACCCCTCGATCTGCGGATCGGCAGCGGCCAGCCGCTTGGCAACGCGCGCATCGGCGGCCGCCGCGATCCCAGAATTGCCCCCGACGGCATCGTGCCGATCGCACACCGCCTGCTGTGAAGGAGTTCGACATGACTTGTGAGGATCACGGACCTAAGACCGCGAGCGACCACGGCAGCTGCAGCCCAGCGCTCCGGAACCGCTATTTCAGGGGCAAGCTGCTGACCGTTGCCGATTACAAGGCCGAGCAGCGCTACTTCATTGAGCGGCGGCGCATGGTCAATCGCGCCGTCCTCGGCTGGGGGGTGATCTCCGGGTTCAGCGTCAAGACGGTCGATGAGCGCAAGGTCGAAATCGGGCCCGGCGTCGCCTTTGACAAGCGCGGCCGCGAAGCCGTCGCCTGCGAGAAAGTCCGCCTCAACGAGCGCGACGACGTCGTTTGGCTGAAGTCCGGCAAGGTTTACGACGACGAGGGTGGCAAGAGACCGGCATCATCCGGCAACTACATACTCTCCGCCCACTATGCGGAATGCCGCGTCGATTGCGTGCGGATGGACGAGGGATGCGGTGAACCCTCGGTCGAATGGAATCACATCCGCGAGACGGTCGTATATTCGTTGCAGCCGCGTGACGATCATTCAGCCCATCGCCGGTGCCACACATCCGGGTTTTCCCCGACCGTGTGCAATGATCCAGATGCAAAGCAATGGAATCTCGACAACGAGAAAAAAGCCATTGTAGCCGGTCCCACTGATCGCGGTCCGCACGCGACGCTCGCCAGATGGAGCGCCGACTGGCTTGAAAACTCCGATCTCTGCACGGTGCATGAGCTCTGCACCTGGAAGGGCTTGTCGTTCGATCCATCGGCCGGTGTGCCGCTCGCCGTCGTTGCCTTTTCTGATGGCGGCTGCGGTGGATTTTTTATCAGCGAAATTGACGAAGTCGCTCCCCGGCGCCTGATGCGTCCCAACGATGCACTTTACGATCTGATCCGCGGCTGCGATCTGACGCGTATCCAGGACGTGGGCTGGGGTGACTGGCACGGACTCCAGGAACACGTAAGACGCGGGGCGTTCCGACGGAAGTTTGTAACTCCCCCATCTACAAATTCGAAACCAAGCATTATAGACGATGATGATTCATACCAGCGGGGTGCCGGAGAGGATAGCAATCCACCGGTGGACACGCTCTTCTGGGTCTGCTTCTCTGCGCCGGTTCAGATCGCATCGCTTACGCCTGATGTGATGAGCATAGCGATTATTCGCCCGGATGACGACGACAGAGGTGTGGTTCGTCGTATTCCGATTGAGCGGCTCTGGATCCAGGAGCCGTTGAAGGGCGACCCTGAAGGCACGACACGAAGTTTCCGACCGATGGTCAGCTGGAAATATTGGGACGGCGAGATCAAACCGCGTGCGTCATCGGGCTTGGAACGTGTCAATCGCGTGGAAATCCATATCCACTGCGACTCCATCATTGATTGGGCCGGCCAAGCCGTCGACGGCAACGCCATAGGTCAGCGCTTTCCATCCGGTAACGGCACGCCGGGCGGAGATTTCGCCTCGCGGTTCACCGTTGATCCGAACGGCACGTATCCACCCCCCCATGCCGATGGAGCCGCCGCAGCAGCTCCTGTCACCGCCGCTTAAGGAGTTAGATCATGAGCACGACTTGCAATGACAAGTGCGCAGAGACAGTCGGCGGTACGCTTGAACGGCCGCGCTATTCGCCCGGGCTGATCCTGCAAGACACCGACCTCACCGCTGCCGTTGACTACACGCGTAATCTCAATCGGCTACTGTTCCGCTCGCTGTTCGGCTGCGGTGTCATCTGCGGGCTCGAAGTAAGCGTCATCAAGGATGAATGCGGCATGAAGGTTTTCGTCGCCCCTGGCGTCGCGCTCGATGCCAGCGGGAATGCGATCGAAGTGACGCGGAAGATGTCGATGGCGCTCGACAAATGCAAAATCGATCTCGCTTCTACCGGCACCGCAGAAGTCAAGAACCTTTGGGTTCTGCTGCGCAACAAGGAAAAATCATGTGCACCGCGAGGTGTCGTCTGCGACGTCGACGAAGAGGACATGCCGACCCAGACGACGCGTGTACAGTCGTGCGCGGAGGTCACGATCGTTGCGGATCTGCCGAAGTGCATGTGCGGTTACAGCTCGAATTTTCCAGACCTCAGCGATAGCCATGCCGCCGTACTGATTGGGAATAAAGAACTCACGCTGCCCCAAACCGAAAAATGCGAAGCCGGTTGCGGCTGCGGTGGAGATTGCGGTTGTGGTGATCCCGTGCTCCTCGCGTGGGTACACAAATTCGAAAATGGGAAGTGGGGTCCAATCCACCGAGGTATTCGCCGTTTCATCCGACCGACGCTGCTTCCTGATCCCATCAAGGATAAGGCTCCTTGAGCGTGGTATCAGCAGCGGCACTTGGCGGCGATGATAGATTGGATGATAGATGACAAACGTCGCCTTTCGTAGTGCGCAGCGGCTCGCCAAAGATCAGGTCGTCAAAAGGTGAATAACCTGTGGCATCGGTCCGTCAGCCCGTAAAAGCGGTCCAGCCAGAACGACGAGTCGTTCCGGCTGTCCGGCCGCCCGCGCGCGTGCCGGCACCATCGAGTACAGCGGCGTTGCAAAGCCGGATCGGCAATTCCGGCATGCAGCAATTGCTGCTGCGACGCGAGGCCGAACGGACGGCGCCACAGCGGGGAGATGCCCAGGCATCTGCCAGGCCGGCCGAGTCAACTCCGCCGCTCGCCGCAACCGCAGCCGCGCGGGCAGGCGCGCCAGCGGGCGGCGCCGCACTCAGCGCGGCTCCCGGCGTGGCAGCTGCAGCGACCCCCGTCGCCAAGGACACGTCAGCCGGCGCCGCGGCGCGAGCCGCTGCTCGGGCGGCGACCGGGGATGAGGCCGTCGCCGCTGCGCCGCTGCGCCCCGTTGGTACCAGCCCGGCGCTCACCCAACTTACTGGCCGGGTTGCGGGAGAGGCGCGCAAGCAGGCGGCGCATCCGCATGCCGGAGGCGCGGTTCGCAATGCGCAGGCCGCGGCTGTCGCGCCGGGCGCGGCTGCGCGGAGCGCAGCCGCGAGCGCCAGCGTGATCAGCCTCGCTGCCGCGCCGACAGCCGCGTTCGAAGCGCAGGCATTCAAGACCGCGCTGCGCGCCAAGCTCGCGCAGAAGATGGCGCCGCCCGCGAGCGCCGAGGCTGCGCAGAAGGCGCTCGAAAGCGGGACCGCCCAGCAGGTCGGTGTCGAGATGAAGGCCGAGCTTGGCCAGCACAAGGATGCCGCGACCGGCGGCCTGCCGGCCGCTGCCGCCAATCCGGCCAGTCCCACGGCATTCCCGCAGGGGCAGCCTCCCGATATGGCGCCGCTGCCGGTGGCGGCGGCACCTTCCAATCCGGGCGGCGCCGGCGCGGTACCCGCACCATTGCCGCCCGCGGCGCTCGACACCGGCGCCGACCGCGTTGCCGCCGATAAGCAGCTCGCCGGGGAGGAGATCAACGACCAGCAGCTGCGCAAGTCGAACGAATCGCAGTTCACGGCCGCCAGCGATGCGCGCGCCGCCGCGGAGGAGCATTCGAGCACTGGCCCGGCCGAAGTCAGGCAGGCGGAAGAGGGCATCCGTTCGAATGCGCAGGTGCAAGCCGGAGTGCTGCTGGGACAGGGGCTCGCCGGAATTGCCGGTGCCCGCGTCAAGGGGTTCGGACAGGTCACGGGCGCGCTAGGCACCACGAAAGAAAAAGACGAAGCGGCGCGAATCAAGATATCGGCCGACCTGGAGGCGATCCACGTCAAGACCCGCACTCAGGTCGAGCAATTCCTCAAGGAAATGGACGACGGCGCGACCGCGCTCTTCGAGAAGGGACTTGCCGAAGCGCTGGCGGCCTTCGACGCGGAGCGAATCCAGCTTGAGCGGGCGATGCGGCTGAAGCGCTCCGACGAATGGTCGGATTTTGGCGTCTTCGGCGCCTTAATGGGCTATTTCTGGGACCTCGACAAGGCACAGGTCGAGCAGGCTATCGCGGGCGCCAAGGCTGCCTACAACCGGGTGGTCGAACGTGTCATCGACGACGTCGCGAACTTGGTCGGACAGAAGCTTGCGGCAGCCCGCGGTGCCGTGATCGCCGGCCGCGCCGAGGCCGAGAAATACGTCGCCGGCCTGTCAACTGGCGTGAAAGCAATCGGCGAAGCGGCGCTGGAAAAAATTTCGACGCAGTTCGACACCCTTGCCGGCGACATCGACACCCGACGGGACGGCCTAATCGACAAGCTCGGCGAGAAATACACCGAGGCCTGCCGCGAAGTCGATGCCCGCGCCCAGGCATTCCGGGACGCGAACAAGTCGTGGTGGGACCGCGTCAAGGAGGCGGTGAGGGCCGTCATCCAGACGCTGCGCGAACTCAAGGCGTTGCTCATCTCCATCGCTACCAAAGCGGCGGCGGTCGCCCGCAAGATTCTGTCGGATCCGATTCAGTTCCTCAAGAACCTCGTCACCGGGGTCAGGATGGGGCTGGAGCTCTTCGTCTCCAACATCCTCACGCATCTGAAGGCAGGACTCTTCAGCTGGCTGTTCGGCACGCTTTCGGCGGCCGGCATTCAGCTGCCCGAGCGGTTCGACGCCAAGGGTATTTTCGGTCTCATCGCCTCGGTGCTCGGCCTCACCTACGCCAACATCCGCGCCCGCGCCGTATTGCAGCTCGGCGAGCCGATGGTGGCGCGGCTGGAAATGGTCGCCGAAGTGTTCAAGGTGCTGATCACCGAAGGGCCGATGGGCCTCTGGCACATGCTGATGGAGAAGCTCGAGGCGCTGAAGGAACAGGTACTCGGCCAGATCCGCGAGATGCTGATGGTCCAGGTCATCAAGGCCGGCGTCATGTGGTTGATCGGCTTGCTCAACCCGGCTTCGGCTTTCATTAAGGCCTGCAAGGCGATCTACGACGTGGTGATGTTCTTCATCGAGAAGGGTAAGCAGATCGCCGACTTCGTCAACGCCGTGCTCGACAGCCTCGGCGCGATCGCCTCGGGTCAACTCGGTGGCGTCGCCAAGATGGTCGAAGGCGCCCTTGCCAAGGCGGTTCCCGTAGTCATCGGCTTCCTCGCCGGCCTGCTCGGCCTCGGCGGCTTGAGCGAGAAGATCAAGACCATCGTTGCCAAGATCCAGGCGCCGGTGAGCAAAGCGATCGACTGGGTCATCGCCAAAGCGGTGGGATTGGTGAACAAGGTGGGCGGGCTGTTCGGCGGCAAGAGCAAGGAGGAACCTGACAATCCGGAGAAGACCATCAAGATTCACGCGGGTCTAGCCTACCTGCACGCCGCGGAAGCAAAGCATCTCCGCGATTCAGTTCTTGAGGAGAAGGACGCCAAAGCGATTGCCGCAGACACTCGCAAGCAGCACCCGGTGTTCGCGACTATGAAGGCCCATCAGAAGGGCAGGCTCTGGCAATACACCTATACCGCTAGCCCCGAAAGTACCGTGGGTGGTGCCAGTGCTGCCGAAGAGGCGTTCAGCCTGGGCAATATAGAGATCAAGGATCAGGCGAAATGGGAGCGCCTACTCAAGGCGGCAAATACAAGCGGTCGTGAATATGAGTTAGCAGTCCAAACGAATGTCGTCACCGGACCACTTCGCGAACAAATGGAAGAAGAAACTGGCGTTCCGATAGACGTCACTCTCGAGAAGTCCAGAAAGCGATCAGCCGAGTATCTGGCCAGAATGCAGATACAACGTGGCCATAGGACTGCGAAGGACAGCCGGACACCCGATGCAACAGTTGAATTCTTGGGGCCAGGAGGGAGGGTCACACAGGTATTCATTGTCGAGATCACGCTTCAGCGTGATTTTAGCAAAGTGGCAAGAGACTTCAGTGGAAAAATGTCGCACAGCAAGGCGACTCAGCTATTCTTGACGCTTGAACAGATGGTTGACAAGTACGGAAGCAACGTACCGATAAGATACATTTACCTCTGCCCGGGCGAACCGACGCCCGAGACCAAGCAAATGATTGTCGACCGGCTTAAGCCTCCAAGAATGAGGAACGTGACTGTTGTCTGGACCATCGTGAGTGGTCCGAAGTGACGCACACGATGAACCGCCGTTCAAACGAACCAAAGTCTTTCGTTCTCGGCAGCGCGTGCTGGATCGCTGTGGCCTTGATACGAAAGACTGTGGCCTCGAAACAGGTTAGGCAGCATCTCGTGGCGGCCTTTCATCTTGTCGGGGTGCCCGTGCGGGTTACTCGCGCCACCATGCGGCACGGCGTCGCTACGACCAAGCCTTCTCCTTGACGTTGAATGACTTAGCAGGCTATCGTGCTGGTATTCTATACTTGTAGTAGTCTTTGGAAGCTCTGGCCGCCTAAAGGTATCCACGGTCACATATCACGTTGGTTTGTGCCGTCGGAATTCATTGTCGCCACCGTTGTTCATGCGGGGGATAGTATGCGTATCGGGGTTATGACTCCCGTCCGTCTGCTAGGCGAGGGAGTCGCAATATCAATTGCCTCCTGCGACAAGTCGATCGTCACGGATGTGGTTTGGGATTTGTCGCTGTTGCGCGATTTGGCGGGGCGTAAGCCGTTCCTCGACGCTGCAATTATCGATGTGACCCAGGCGATCGATCTTGACGAAATCCGCGACTTCCACATCGTCCATCCGCTACTGCCCCTTCTAGCACTTGGCCTGCGTGAGCACGAGGCGGACGTGGTGGCCCACGGCCGCGCCGGCTTCGTAGGCTATATCCGCCGCAGCGATGGAACGGCCGAACTGTACCAAAAAGTCCGAGATGCAGTAGCCGGCCGCTTCTCCTGCTCGCCTGAAATGGCGGCCGGCATCATGCGGGCGCTATCTCGCAGTGCCGCAGCGCCGCGGCAACCGGTGTTCGATCTCTCGGGTCTCACACCTCGTGAGGAAAACGTCGCTCGGCTCGTCGCACGGGGCCTTTCCAATAAGGAAATTGCTCGCGACCTGGCGCTGAGCGAGTCGACCGTCAAACATCACATCCATAACATTTTCGGGAAGATGGGACTCTCGCGCCGCTCGCAGATGATGCGTGCAGTTCTCGACGATCCGCGGAATGTTGCCGAAGCACGGCGTTTGTCTGCGTGAGTATTGCGATTATAAAACGGCGCCGCAGTATCGGGAGTTCGTATCGTGAACGGCATCCACTTCATAATCCGCCGCGCGCGATTTTAAGTGCTAGGTTTGAAGATGTACGTTGTTGGCCAGCAAACCTTGCGCTGGCATGTATCCGTGGCCGGTCTGCTACAAAATGTGAACGCCCGCCTATCCCATTGCAGACATTTGCTAACGGTCGCGACATCATCGGCCCCCGATCTCTTCCCGGATCAGCGTGGCGGCTTCTTCATAAGCATCGGCAAAAGTATCGAACCCGCTGGAGGAAAACCCACTGTGCTCTGGAGAAGCGGGCTTGTTCGCCACTTTGTTTAAATAGTTCTCCATCGTTCTGAGGTGCGGCTTTAACTCACTGCTTCTCCGGAAAATGCCCGCGCTGTTACGCTTGTGGAGCTCCACGGAGGCCTGTAGGCGGTTAAGGTCGTCAATGTCGGTGTTTGTGAACGTGCGAGAGGCCTGGATCCTCCGCCTTACCAACTTCACATCCATATAAGATCTGCTTAGTTCGGTCATTATATCATGCCGCAGTTTACTGGAATCCCTCTGCTGTTGAATGCTCTCCTTAAAACGCTCAATTACCACAGACGTCACGATGCCTAACACGCCGACTAAGCCAACCTGAAGCAGCGCGCGCACCCATTCCGCCTCATGTTTCAAGACCACCGGTGCAGCGCACAGGCTAAACGCCAACGCTCCACCAAGACCGCCAACCGCAATCAGCACGAGCAACAATAAGAGCGAGAAGTGCTTCCGCACAATTCACCTATCCAAGGTGAGAACCAGCAGCTTGGGCGCCGACCAGCTTACCATCTTACGTAAATTGTTGCTTGTGAGCTACTGCCGGTTTGATGGACACCGGGTTAAGCTAATCCCACCTGCGGTCGAACTCAACTGGGCTGAGATAACCGATGGTTGAGTGCCCAGGGCGATGTAGTCGAACACATCAGCTCGTGCCTCCTCTGGTCTGGTAGATCTTGCCGGTTGTCCGTTCGGTCATGAGGGAGGAGAACAAGCTCTCCATCGCCGCATTGTCCCAGACATTCCCGAGCGGTTCATGCTGCAAACAATGCCGTGGTCGGCCATCAGGATCTTGGTGTCCATCAAACCGGCAGCAGCTCAGTTTTCCATCCGCTTGTAGTAGAGCGTCAAGCAACTCAAGCGCTGGCTTGGTCCAGTCGACTGGTGGGCATGTCTTGCCCTTGCGAAGCAACTGCCCGGGGCGGGTCCTTCCTCAGGCCGCCACCTCTACGGTGCAAGAGCGCCCCAAAAGCTCGCCAGCCGCAGCCGCGGTTTTCTGACCTGACAACCCTGTCAACCTGACCAACGTAGCGCGTCAACCTGTCAACCGTGTCAACCCAGATTTTGAAATCTGCGGCTGGCGAGTTTTTGGGGCGCGTTTGTGCCGTGTGGGGAGGGATCGGGGAAGGACCCGTTGTGGCTACCGATCCTCGGATCACGTTTAGATCCGGAGCAACGTTGAGGTCGAGCGGACGGAAGTTGTCTCCATCGAGCCGGATATCTGACCTTGGTTACGCGTTCTGTGTTGTCAGCTAAGGCCCATAACCAGACTTCCCGCCAAGGTTTTTCAAGCCCTGCTCTACTTCTTGTGAGGCTGTTCCCTGGTCCGAAGAAAAATGCGGCTGTGACCTGCTCATTGCTCATCGTACTTGCATCAACTTGGTCATGAGCCCGGCTTCAATCTCCATTGACGGTTTACGCGCGCGGATCGCGAGGCGAATCGATGGGGGACAGCCCTCGGCGACCAAGCCGCATCATTCAACATAATCAGAACCATGCGATCTAAGTCTTTGATTTCGAACAGACTGGGTAAGCCAGCTTTGATTGTCATTGAACCGACAACTAAAAATTGATGTAGTGTGCCGAGCTGCTGTCTAGGAGGTCATCGTCATGGATGCGGAAGAGTTGCTTACGCAAGCGAAGCGCGCAGTCGGGCAGAACGCCTATGTGATGTACCCGCCCACGAAACGTCCGTTGATTCCAGAAGCGGTGGTGTGGGGCTTCGCATCTGCTTGTCTGCTCGAGTTCGTCAAGCCATTTTTTGATTTCAAAGGATTGGGTGAGGTCGCCAATAAGCATGTAACCGGTCTCCTTCAGGCCTGGCGGGACAAGGCGAGCTTCGAGGAGCACTGCCGAACGGAAGGCGTCGATGCTGCCGTGTTGGCCGCGCTGGAAGCTGTCCCAAACAACGTGACGTCGGATCAATCCAAAAAGGGGGTGGAAAACCTAACTTCCGCGCTGAAGCAGATTGGCGTCAATGAGCAGGACGCAGCAGTGTTGGCTGACAAGATCAAGAACGCGGTCGCGCCAGCCGCTAACACCGCCGCAGCAAAGAAGAGCTAAGCCGTGCCAGAGGGCGAACTCTTCGACGGCGTGCACCTCGAATGGTCCTTCTATCCCGCTTTGGAGCGATTTTGCGTTGTCTTCTCGATGATGAAGGAGCAACGCCTCGAGCAGACCCGGTTCAAAGTCGGGGTCATGAGTGAAGCACACGATCCAGGGTCTAAGGAGCGTATTTGGTGGCACTCTAAGACTGGCGGCAGCGAAGAGTGGGTCAGCATCAATCCTGGCGAATTTCGTACAACCCCACCAGAACTTCCGTGCACTATTCGCGAGATGCCCGAAGGATTTCGAGACCTTTCGATGCGTAGCATCTTAAGCCGGATTGTCGAGCGAGCGTCCACCGTCCCCCCTATGTCTAGGTTCGAGCGCATTGCGCTTAACCGCGCGAAGTCGATCCTCGCGGGCGACTCCCAACAGGCATGTCTAGAACTATGCCGCAGAATTCGCGCCGAGCGGCTTACCAGCAGGGAGCAGTACCAAGCGTTCTGCGACCGATTGTTCGACGAATATTTGTTCGGCATGCGGTGTACGGTAATCGACTTCACTATGGCAATGATGCTGTTCAGGTTGCCACCTACGCTCAACAACAGCATCGGAGAGGATTGGGCGACTGACCCCGGTGCCTATCTTCGGCTGTACCTTGAGGCGATGGTGAAAGATCCGGCGGCCTTCCCCAAGCTCGTGGAGGTCGCTCATGGCGAGCGGTCGCGCGCGCTCGAAACCGTCGATAAGGCACTTGAAAGCACGATGCGAGAAATGCCGCGACAATTTCTGCATGCCGCGCATCAGTTTCTTACCGCACACTGCATCGTAGATATGATGGTCAAAGGTGGAGTACCGGAGGACAGGTTGCCGTTTCGGGCGAACTTGGCTGACGAAGGCTTCGCCTGTACGTTCGCCGGCATTCAAAGCGGGGCGGAGTTATTTCTTTCGCATCCGAACACCTTGGCGTTGCTGTTACCGAGGGAGCGCGACGGACGGATCGGTCGTGAGGCGAGAAGTTTCATCGAGCGGCAAAGCTCTTCTATTCAACCCAACTTTACAAGCACATTCGGCAAGATCCTTTTGGCAAAAGCCAAGTTGCAGTCGGCTGACCAGTCGGAGTTTGAGTCCGGCTTGAGCACTCTGCTCACGCTAGAAGAGGAACTCTCCCTGCTCGAATACGAGCTGGAGAGAGAATGGATCGATTACTCCTTATTGGAAGCGTATCAGCGGGTCGGGAACGAGGAAGAGGCAGCCAAAAAGGCTGCTCGGATTGCAGGGCAATCCGCTTTCAGAATAGGCCTTTCCAAGATCGACGACGACGCAAACGACTAAATTCACAAGGAAAAACGCTTCGCATAAGGTATTCCGCCGCAACTTCGACGCTGCGTGCCCCCTCACAGGGGGCACCCCGACCATCAGATTAGAAAGCCGCGGGCCCCCCACAGCGCGGACAAGGCGTGGCCGTGATTTCGTCCGCGTTGCGTATCGCCCCGGGGCATACGACTGACATACCGCGGTAAACCGTTGTGCGATCCTCTTGCACTCTTCGCGCGCCCCCGGGGCAAGCGGCGACCGCTGCCGCGCTCTGCGTCTGCGTTTACCGACATGCTAGTGCCGTACATGCGCGATGTGTTTCCTATCTCGCAGCCCCCTAAAGCGCGCTGCATTGAAAGCTGCATCGAGCCAGCGGCGACCAACCACGCCGCACCGTGACGACACTTCCGTAACGGGTCAAAGCCGACAGTAGCGCCATCATGTTTACTTCCACTCTATGTCATTCGGCCTGCAATATTGACCCCCTAAGCCGGGGGATCGGCGTCCAAAATTGACCCCCTACAGATTGATCTGTTGCGCTGCCTGCTTTGGAACGAAGCAGGTGGTGGGGGATGCTGATCGTGGAGACAATTGCCCGGATCCGGCGCGAGCACTTCATCAAGGGCAAGACGATCAAGGAGATCGCCCGTGACCTGAAGGTGTCGCGGAACACGGTCCGGAAGGTGCTGAGGTCGGGAGAGACCTCCTTCGAGTACGAGCGGCAGGTGCAGCCGCGGCCAAAGCTGGGACGATGGGCAGTAGAGCTTGACGGATTGCTGGCGGCGAACGCGGCCAAATCGGCTCGTGAACAGCTGACGTTGATCCGGATCTTCGAAGAGCTGCGCGGCCGCGGCTACGACGGCGGTTACGATGCCGTGCGGCGTTACGCCAGGCGGTGGAGCAAAGAACGCGGGCAATCGACCGCGGCGGCTTATGTCCCGCTGAGCTTTGCCCCAGGCGAAGCCTACCAGTTCGACTGGAGCCACGAGGTGGTCTTGCTGAGCGGGACCACGGTGATGGTGAAGGCCGCCCATGTCCGGCTCTGTCACAGCCGCATGCTGTTCGTGCGGGCCTATCCGCGGGAGACGCAGGAGATGGTGTTCGACGCCCACGACCGGGCGTTCGCTCTGTTCAAAGGCACCTGCACCCGCGGCATCTACGACAACATGAAGACCGCCGTAGAGACGATCTTCGTCGGTAAAGGGCGTCTCTACAATCGCCGCTTCCTGCAGATGTGCAGCCACTATCTGGTCGATCCGGTCGCCTGCACGCCGGCGTCGGGCTGGGAGAAGGGGCAGGTCGAGAACCAGGTCGGGCTGGTCCGGGAGCGCTTCTTCACGCCGCGGCTGCGGTTCAAAAACCTCGACGAGTTAAACGCCTGGCTGCTCGACAAATGCATCGCCTACGCCAAGGCTCATCGCCACCCGGAGCTGGTCGATCAGACGATCTGGGAAGTGTTCGAAGCCGAGCGTCCCAAGCTCGTTCCCTATGCCGGCCGCTTCGACGGCTTCCATGCGGTGACGGCATCGGTCTCGAAGACCTGCCTGGTGCGCTTCGACAACAACAAGTACTCGGTCGCAGCCAGCGCAGTCGGACGGCCGGTCGAAGTCCAGGCTTATGCCGACCGCATCGTGATCCGTCAGGATGGACGCATCGTTGCCGAGCACCCGCGATCCTTTGGCCGCGGCGAGACGACCTATGATCCCTGGCACTATGTGCCGGTGCTGGCTCGCAAACCCGGTGCCTTGCGCAACGGCGCTCCCTTCAAAGACTGGGTGCTGCCGGCCGCGATCGAGCGGATCCGGCGCAAGCTTGCCAGCACCGACGATGGCAATCGGCAGATGGTCGACATCCTCACCGCGGTGCTGACTGACGGTCTGTCCGCGGTGGAAGCGGCCTGTGCCGAAGCGCTCGGTCATGGCGTCCATTCCGCCGATGTCGTGCTCAACATCCTGGCCCGTCAACGTGAACCCGCCCCACCGGCCAACATCATGACGCCGGCCGCACTGACGCTCCGTCATGCACCGATCGCCGATTGTGCCCGCTACGACAACCTCCGGAGGACCATCTGATGGAACGAACCCAAATCTTCGACCTCATGGGCGAGCTCAAGCTCTACGGCATGAAGGCTGCCTTCGACGAGATCATGGCAACTGCCGTCAAGCGCCAGCACGAACCTCAGCGCATTGTCGGCGACCTGCTTAACGCCGAGATCAACGAGAAGCAGGCCCGCTCGATCAAATACCAGCTGACCATTGCCAAGCTGCCGCTTGCCAAGGACATCGCCGACTTCCAGTTCGACGGCACGCCGATCAATCAGACTCTCGTCAATGATCTCGCCAGCGGCGGCTTCATCGCCCAGCAACGCAATGTCGTGCTGGTTGGCGGCACCGGCACAGGCAAGACCCACCTGGCCATTGCCATCGCCAGAAGCTGCATCCGATCCGGTGCCCGCGGCCGCTTCTTCAACGTAGTCGACCTCGTCAATCGCCTCGAGACCGAGACCCGCAACGGACGGCAAGGACGGCTCGCCGAGCATCTGACCCGGATGGACTTCATCGTGCTGGATGAACTCGGCTATTTGCCCTTCGCCCAGTCCGGTGGCCAGCTCCTCTTCCACCTCGTCAGCCGGCTCTATGAGCGCGCCTCCGTCATCGTGACGACCAATCTCGCCTTCGGCGAATGGCCGAGCGTGTTCGGCGACGCCAAAATGACCACAGCGCTGCTCGACCGATTGACCCATCACTGCGACATTGTCGAGACCGGCAACGATAGCTGGCGGTTCAAGAGCCGAGACGACGATCACGCCACCCGCGCTCGTCTCGCCTCCGCTATCCCGGCCAGCTCCGACGAGACGAGCGCTACCAGCAAAGCCCGCCGCACGAAGGGGTCAAAATTGGACGCCGATGAGGGGTCAAATTTGCAGGCCGATTGACACCCTGGAGGCGGTCAAGCGCATCGATGCACTGTTCGATATTGAGCGCGGCATCAACGGCCAAAGTGCCGGAGAGCGTCTGCGGGTGCGCAAGGAGCAAAGCGCACCCCTGCTGGCGGTGCTGGAAGCGTGGCTGCGCGAGCAGCGTGCTCGGCTATCGAACTCCTCATCGGTCGCCAAGCCAATCGATTACATGCTGCGCCGCTGGGATCGGTTCACTCGCTTCATCGATGACGGGCGGATCTGCCTGACAAACAATGCGGCGGAGCGCGCGCTGCGCGGTTTTGCTCTCGGCCGCAAGTCCTGGCTATTCGCCGGCTCGGAACGCGGCGCTGACCGCGCCGCCATCATGGCGACGCTGATCATGACGGCAAAGCTCAACGACATCGACCCGCAAGCCTGGCTGGCGGACGTCTTGGCCCGCATCGCCAGCACCCCGCAAGGTCGGCTCAATGAGCTGCTGCCTTGGGAATGGAAGAACAGCCCCGTCCAGTCTGCGGCCTGATCGGGCGACCGCACCGCGCGATCATGCCGCGGCCCTCACCGGACGGTTACTCCAGATCGGACCGCGACGATCCCTTACCAACGCTGTGCGCCCACAGAGGTCCGCCTTTGGCACCCTTATCGAAAGTGCTGGCCCTCAGGTGGGATGTCCGCTGTTGCTGGAAGATCGGAAGTGGTGGGCGGAGGCGCGAACCGCCGTGATAGACCCAACCCGGACATGTTGATCTAGATCAACTGGGCTGCGCTATGGATGTGACCTTTATCAAAAATTCGTGGGCATAGCTGCGTGGCCCGTCGCACGCAGCACAACGGTTTGCTGGCGTCGATTGCCGCCGTGACCCTGACGGCGATGCCTGCATTGGCGCAGGCACCGCCGCAGAAGCCCAACATCGTCGTTATCATGGGTGACGACATCGGCATGTGGAACATCGGCGCCTATCACCGTGGCTTGATGGCGGGGAGGACACCAACCTCGACAAGATCGCGAAGGAAGGCATGTTGTTCACAGACTATTACGCCGAAGCAAGTTGCACGGCGGGTCGCGCGAACTTCATCACCGGGGAGCTGCCGATCCGCACCGGCATGACGACAGTCGGGCAGGCCGGCGCATCGGTCGGCCTACCGGCAGAAGCGGTGACCATCGCGACGGTGTTGAAGTCGATGGGCTATGCCACCGGACAGTTCGGCAAGAATCACCTTGGCGACAAGAACGAGTTTCTGCCTACCGTCCACGGCTTTGCTGAATTCTTCGGCTATCTCTATCACCTCGACGCGATGGAAGATCCGGCGCATCCCAACGATCCGCAGAACCTGCTTAATGTAGTGGGGCCGCGCAACTGTCCACAGCTACGCCACCGACAAGGACGATGCGACCGAGATGCCGCGCTGGGGCAAAATCGGCAAGCAGAGGATCGAGGATGCCGGTCCGCTCTATCCCAAGCGCATGGAGACGGTCGACGACGAAATCCGCGACCTCGCCATCAATTTCATGGACAAGGCCAAGAAGGACAACAAGCCGTTCTTCGTCTGGCTCAACCCGACGCGCATGCATATCGTCACTCATCTCTCTCCAAAGTACGAAGCGCTGCGTAATGCAGAGACCGGCTGGTCGGAAGAAGAAGCCGGCATGGCCCAGCTCGATGACGACATCGGTCTGGTGATGAAAAAGCTTAAGGATATGGGTGTCGATGACAATACTATCGTCGTTTTCACCACCGACAACGGCACGGAAGTCTTCACTTGGCCCGATGGCGGCCAGACACCGTTCGCGCAATCTAAGGGAACGGTGATGGAGGGTGGCTTCCGCGTGCCGGCGATGATTCGCTGGCCCGGCAAGGTACCGGCCGACACGGTCCAGAACGGGCTGTTCTCCGGACTCGACTGGTTACCGACCTTCGCGGCCGCAGCTGGCAATCCAAACATCACCGAAGAACTTCTGAAGGGTAAGGAGATCGGTGGCCAGACCTACAAGAACCACCTCGATGGCTACAACCAGCTAGATCTTCTTACCGGCAAAGGGCCGTCTGCCCGTCACGAAATCTTCTACCTAGCCCGTCTTATTCGTCAGAGGGCGCCTGAGAGGCTGGCGAGCGTGGTGTAAAGCGCTGAAGCGGCGTAGGCTTCGGTTGCAAAGCCAACCCCATCACCTTCAGCCGCGAACAGTGAAGTGGACCCTTTGCTGAGGACCACCGGGTCCGGTTCTTAAGTGGAGCTGCTGCCGTTCGTTCTTCCCAATACTTTACGCTACTCTTGCTTGCTGCTGTTGTGGCTGTGGGCAACGCGTAGCGTTGTCCAAGCTTCTCGCTTGCGAGAAGCGTCATATCCACAGCCTCTTCGCCGAATGCGCCGGTGACACCGGCCCGCCAGACCGCCATCGGCGCGCGATTTTCCAGCGCCTGGTGGGGGCGCTGGAAATTGTAAAACTCGATCCATCGGGCGATTCCGGCTTTGGCCTCGTGGCGATCCGAATGACCCTTGCGATAGATGTCCTCGTATTTGAGCGAGCGCCACAGCCGCTCGATGAACACGCTGTCCATCCAGCGGCCGCGACCGTCCATCGAGATCCTGATGACGCTGGCGGCCAGCGTGCCGGTGAAGGCCGCGCTGGTGAACTGGCTGCCCTGGTCGGTATTGAAGATCTCAGGCCGGCCGAGGCGCGCCAAGGCCTCTTCGAGCGCAGATACGCAGAACGATGTGTCCATCGTGTTCGAAAGGCGCCAGGCCAGTACCGCACGGCTCGCCCAATCGATGATCGCCACCAGATATAGAAAGCCCTGGCCGATCGGCACATAGGTGATATCGGCCGCCCACACTTGATTTGGCCGGTCGATCACCATGTGGCGCAGGAGATACGGGAAGATCTTGTGTCCCGGCGCCGGCTTTGTGGTTCTGGGTTTTGGTCCCAGCGCCGCGATGCCCATCTTGCGCATCAACCGCTGCACGCACTTGCGATTGATCCGCCGGCCTTCGCCATTGAGCATCGCCGTCATCCGCCATTGAGCATCGCCGTCATCCGCCGCGAGCCCAGGAACGGCCAGGCCGTGAACAGCTGGTCGATCCGTCGCATCAGCTCAAGGTCGTTGTCATTGGCCGGCCGCGGCGGCCTATACGCTCGATCGCGCAACGCTCAGCCGTTGGCATTGCCGGCGGATCGATAGACTCTCATGATCGCGCTGAAGCAATCCTCGGCGATCCGGCGCGCTCATCTTCCGGACCTCCTAAGAAATCTCGCTCGACCGTCAATTGTCCGATCTTCGCGTGGAGCTTCTCTACATAAGGCCCACGCTGCTTTGGATCGACGTGGGATTCGCGATCTCATTCTCTTGGTCTATTGCATTGCTTTGGGCTGGTGTGCCGATGCTGCTGCCCACACTCCCCTACGTCGCACCCGTTTCGCAATTCTGCATCGCAGTGGCCCTTGCATACCGCGTAACAGATGTGGCGGAGGACCTTTGGCTGTCGAAATTGTTTTCGCAAACCTCGACGATTACGAAGACCGAAGCCGAAGTTGCTTGCAGGTTGACGCAGATTGAAACTCTTGACGATCTCTCTGAGTCTGGCAGGCGGACTGATATTCATGCTTCTTTCGTCTGTCTTTCCAACCCGAAACCGTGCGCCTTGATGCGCTGTATGCCTACGCTTCGGGCAATGGCTGCCCGACCCATTAAACGCGCCACGAGATTACGTCGCGAGCGATATTCCATAACAGTGGGTATGCGCATCTCAGTTGCGGAGACGACGCCGCTGCCTCAGTCCCCTGTCGGATAGGCAATGAGGTCGCCAATGCGACCGATCGAAATGCGCGCGGCAGCGCCCCCGGCGACTCACTGAGTGATGTCTCGTTTGCATCGTGGCAGTTACGCTCGTTCGCGGACGCGACTACGCCTATTAAGCGAAATTCCTGAAGAGTGGCGATCATTCACCTTCAGTGACAGGGCAGCGTTGGAACAATGTTGCAGCGTATCAAGGCATACATTTTCTCAGATGATAACTTCTGAGCCTGCTCAATCTGAGCGGGCGCCATGAAGCGAGCAATTTGGTCTCGGTGCTTAACCGCCACTGAGTCACCTGACGGCGCCGCAGCGAGGGCGAACCACATGTAGGTCTTTATGTAGTCCCGTCGGACGCCCTCACCATTCTGGTACAAGACTCCAAGGTTGTCTTGGGCTTTGGTGTCGCCATAATTTGCAGCCAACAAGAACCACTGCCCCGCCGCGTGGTAATTCATCGGTCCACCTAGGCCGAACGCATGCATCACACCTAGATTAACTGCGGCCTTGGTTTGTCCTCGTTCAGAGGCGACGCGATACCACTGTCGTGCTCTGGCGTAATTTTTTGGACCACCCCGGCCATCCTGGTAAATCCGGCCCAGATAATAAGGTGCTTCAGGATCGCCTTGGGAAGCGGCCACAGAAAGCCATCGCACTGCTTGCTGATACTGTCCCGGGATTCCATGCCCTTCATCGTACATCAGGCCAAGCTGCAGCTGTGCAATGCGATCCCCCTGATTGGACAGCTCGCTGTAGATGCGCTCTGCATTTCGGAGATCACCGTTGTCATGAGCGGTCTTGGCTTCTTCGAGCGAGCCCGCCACCACTACTTCCGCGGTTATCACTAATAGCACTACTGTTAAACAGGCGCGCATACCGATAAGTCCTGCTGCGATCCAATGTAGTCCGAAAAGAGCCGCTCCGCCAATGGCGATCAACAGTCTGTAAGGGCACTACAGGGCACTGCCAATCGGCAGAAGGGGATCGAAGGCGCCAAGGACCTTCCACCGGAAACCGCAGGCCGAGCGATCAATGAGCATCTGGCTGTCCTCGACGATGCCGCTTTCGGAGCGTCGAGCGAAGTCATCCCAAAGTTCATGTCGCCCTCCGACCTGGCGGCGCGCTGGACCGGCGCGCGGTGGCCGGGCCTTCTTCGTCTACGCTCGCGGAATGCCTGCGCGAGCTGATGTCGAAGCCGAAACTCAACACCACCTCCACGGAGGGTCCACGCCAGGTCGCACGGCTCATTGGAGGTTCATCCAGGCCGAACATGCAGCCGAACTCTTTCGGTTGCGCGATGATCCTTAGGGGGCACGGATGGCGTCGGCCGGCGCCAAACGCGGTCTCGCCGACTAATATGATGCGGCGCAGCCGGGTGGTACCGCGAAGGATGACCGGAATAATCGTATGTTCTCTCGTCACGAGTCGGCCCATAGGGGGGCGACGGTGCGGGTGCGCATCTTGTTACGACCCAAGACAGTAGCGGCCGGATCTCCATCCAAGATCTGTTGCACTTGCTTGGGGGGCAGCCAAGCTAAGTGGATCAGGTTGCTGACGTAGTTGTCCGTTATGTTTTCCCGCGCGGCAATTTGAGCCATGGATTGGGCTTTCCCTGTCCGTAGCTGCTCGAACCAACTACGTGCTCGCGCGATAGCCTTCACAAGAACAGAGTCAGCTTGTGGGCGACGATAGTCGTCGATCAGGAATTTGGTCGAGCCGGCACGAGCCGTCCCTACGAACGGAACCTCGAGCGAAATATCGCGCTCCTCCCCGTGCGGGGAAGGAGGTTCTGAAGCGTTGTTGGATAGAGCGATGCACAATTGGCTCGAGCTGAGGTTGATTTTTAGGCTCGTCTTCCCGACGATCACGCGCGAAACCAAGTCCGAGACGATGGCCATCTTCCGCTCTGAATGCTCGGAAGCAATCACTTGGGCAAGCTGTTTTGCAGTCCTGATTGCTGCACGAATTTCTGCGACACGGTAACCGCTTCCTAGGAAACTCGAGATTTGCGCGCTCTCTGTGAGAAAGTCATATAGGCGTCCGAGCACAATATCGTCAGCTTGCGCTGCCGGAACTCTAAGTTGATCCGGTTCTTCAGATGATAGAGATCGACCCCGGCGATTGGGGGTAGCGTAATATCGATACCGTTTGCCGTTCTTACTCGTGTGGCTCGAGGCGAGACGGTTACCAGCGTCGTCGTACATGAGTCCTATCAGCAAGTTCGGACTCTTGGCGTTCGATCGCGATCGTCTCTTATGGCCGTTCGCGCTGAGCTGGGCCTGAACGGCATCCCAGGTCGTCGGGGAGATGAGTGCCGGATGCTGTCCCGGATGACGAGCACCCTTATGCACGATCTCTCCCAGATAAAGGGGGTTGGAGAGGATTTTGTAGATATGACCGCGAGCGAAGGGGAGATTGCCAATAGCCCGCCCCCGCTGAATCGAGTAAGGCTTTGTGCGGAGATCGAGGCGAGCCAGCTCGTTCTGAACGTTCCTGACGTTCTTAAATTTGAGAAATAGATCAAAGATCGTGCGCACAGTCTGGGCCTCAAGATCATTGACCTTGAGAGTGCGGTCCATGCGGTCATAGCCGAGAGGGACCCAGCCTCCCATCCACATGCCCTTCTTTTTCGAGGCGGTGATCTTGTCGCGAATCCGTTCGCCGGTTAGTTCGCGCTCGAACTGAGCAAAGGATAGCAACACATTTAGCGTAAGGCGCCCCATCGAGCTCGTCGTGTTGAATTGTTGGGTTACTGAAACGAACGAGACGCTGGCAGCGTCGAACACGTCGACAATCTTTGCGAAGTCCGCAAGCGAGCGGGTGAGGCGGTCGACCTTATAAACGACGACGATGTCGACCGACCCCGTCTCTACATCAGCAAGGAGCTGCTTCAAGGCCGGACGATCCATCGAACCGCCCGAGTAGCCACCATCGTCGTAAACCGTGCTGAGCGCAGTCCAGCCATCGTGCCTCTGGCTGTTGATATAGGCCTCGCAGGCGTCTCGCTGCGCATGCAACGAATTGAAGTCCTGTTCCAGACCTTCTTCGGATGACTTGCGCGTATAGACGGCGCACCGCCTTTGCCTCGGAACTAAGCTACGCACGGCGCCGACCTCGCGATTTCAGCGATGGAGCTGAGCGAGCATTATTTTCAGCCTGACTTTCTTTGGCGCATGAATCCCGACGGGAACCGGCAGCATTCTTATTTCCGGGTGTCGCGCGCTTGACTCCAAAGAAGGTGTAGCCGTTCCAATTGGTTCCGGTGATCTGTCGAGCTATTGCCGAAAGTGATTTGTAGGTTTGTCCTTTCCATTCAAAACCTTCGGGCGTGGCGGTTACGGTGTGGGTCTCCTTCTGCCACTGTCGGATCATCTGGGTGCCGGGCTGAATCCACCTTGCAGCCCCAGCGGCGCTTGCGTCGCGGCGGTGAACAGCAGTCGCGATCTCTCTAAGGCGGCGCTTTGCAGAACTCGAAAGGTCGCCAAAGGCGTCGACCTGCATCTGGTAGGCGACGGCTTGCGCCAGAAACCTACGACGAAGCGAAATAGGAGCGGTGTTGCCGAACAGCTCCCTCCAACGCATTCGAAGTTCGCCCAGGCTGAGATCGGGCAAGCGCCTAATCTCAGCCTTGAGAGCTTCATATTGAGAGGATTTTTGGTCCATGGCGTTCATCAGCGGGCGCGGCGAGCCTTTGCGACTCCCGCGGGGCTGATCCGATAGAATCTGGTGTCTTTTACTTTCTCGGATGTCAGTGGCAGCTTCAGCCTTTTGCGCACCGTTCCCGCCAAAAAGCCCCGCACCGAGTGCGGCTGCCATCCGGTCGCCCTGACGAGAGCATCGAGCGTGGCGCCCTCCGGTCGCCTAAGCAATGTGATGATATTGTCCTGTTTGGATCGTGTCGCCGGCTTGTGAGTGCGTTGGCTGGCAGACGTCACCTTTGAAGTCTTTCCCGGCGCACGTGGCGAGGAGCGATTGCGAACCTTAGTCACTGGTTTCGACTGAGGGGCGTGTGCGGTCTTCTCACTGTTGTTCGTCGATTTATCCAAACTAGTTGGCTGAACGTTTGAGGGCTTCATGGAAACCTCCTTGGGCATTCCGGCATCATCGCCGGCACGACCCTGACCCCGCCAACGCGCTGAGCGCTGCGGGGGGAAGCTCGCTGAAGCCTGATCTTGAAGCTAACTATCCCTGCAGATGCGGTTGATCAGGCTCACGGCATTTAACAGGGTGGTTGCCTCGTAGAGCGGCTGCTCGATATCCAGCGAAATCTCAACCGGCTTATCGCAAAAGCCCGCGCCCGCGCAGGCATCAGCCGCGCGCGCAATTCCGGCCGCCTTATACGAGTGCGAATTTCTGTCAGATCCGTCCGGACGGCTGTTTCGTCGGCTTGTGCATCCATTGGCGTGTTCTCCTGTCACGCCATGGATGCTTGCTATGCCGTAGAAGTCGAGTGCAAAAACGAGCAACGATGTTGCTCTGTTCGGGCAATCCGGATCATTTGCGGATACCTTCAAGTCAGAGTTTCTGGCGAACGCTTTCAGGCGACAAACGTCGTTCTATAGACATCGACAAGCGGATCTGTTGAGCCCCTGGATCGCCGCATGCAGCAGCTTGGCATCGGTCGGAAAGGTGATGGCCTTCGGCTGCACCGTGGTGTCGACCGTGACCCGCTCAAGGTCCTTGCCGCGTAACGCGCCGACGTCGTGCGCCACCCGCAGGCTCTCGGCCAATAGCAGTTCCAGTCTGTCGCCGAGCCGCTTGCGCCAATGGCTCAGGTCCGAGCGCTCGTGCGGGAATGCGTGCTGGAAGAACTCTTCGCCAGTGAAGTACTGGAAATACGGGTCGTGGACCCAGCGTTCGCATACCCCCTCATCGGACAGCCCGTAAAATGTGCTTGAGCAAACAGTCCGATCACGAAGCGGGTCTCAATCCCCGGCCGGCCGTTCTCGCTGTAGAGCGGCGCGATCTCGCCGTCGATCCAGTCCCAATCGATCTTGCCGGTGAGCCGGACCAGCTCGTGCTTCAGATTGATGATCTGGTCGAGCCGCGCCCGGAAAAGATCGTTCGCTCCCGTCGTTTTGTGCTTCTTCGGCCGCATCGCGCCCTCCGATGCGGACAGGGAATCATGCTTCGCCCGTCGAGGGAATCTGGAGGGTTCTGTGAGGTCGCGCTCACGCGAGGGCGCGGCAGGCGCTTATGACGCGACCTCATTGAAGCCGGATTGAACGAAGGCGCGGGAGGCTATTCGCGGTTTTGCAGCTATGGGGATTGTTCGAGATCGCCATGCCCGATCTGCTGGCTCGGCGCGTGAGGCAGAGACACAGGAGTGCGCATCCTGGAAGAGTTGAGATCAGACGCGCTTCGCCTGAGATCGCGATAGGCTTTTTGCTGCATCGGACGGTTGTTGTCGCGCAGTGTGACAGCACGGATTCGACATCGTCCGCGATGATCGAGACGCTGGGAGCGAAATGACGAATGATGATCGTCGTGCACGACATGACTTGGCTCACGATGTGTCGCATCGTTCCGATGCCCAAAACACCAAAACCTTGCAATCTCAGAACGTCATTCCAGCCAAATTACGATTCCAGATCAGTCGCCTGGAAGCTTCTTAACGGGCGACGAAGTAAGTGCCAAAGCCGGAAATGACGCTCTGATGCGCTATCTTTCGGGGAACTAGCCGGCCCGTGTTCGCCCTTCAGCGCGTTCACCGAGCGCCTACTGCTCCGGCATTCCAGCCTTGCTTAGCCCGCTCTTAAATCGCAGATGGAATTTCAGAAACGCGGGATTCTCGTCTGGCACGTAGTCCCACTGCGCGACCGTTCGGGTCCTCGTCGCAGGCAGCGCAAGGTATCGTGCCAGCGTCGCGCGGGCCTCAGCGTCCTGGCCCGTGAGCGCCAAGACCGATGTCAACGCAGCAAGAATCGTGGGAATTTCGGGAGACGCGGCCGCTGCGCGGCGCAGCCACACTAGAGCTTCATCGTCATGTTCCATGACGAGATACGCCCAGCCCTTGAGTAGCAGGAAAATTGAAGTCTCAGGATCACGCGGACTTAGGCGGATGCCGTGATCCACGTATTCAAGCATCTTGCTGGGCTCGGCGAGAAAGAAGTACTGCAACGCTAATGTTCTGTACGCGCCCGCGTAACTGGGGTTCAACGCTAGGCAACGTTCGGCAGCAACAACGGCATCTCGCACGTGATGCGTTCCTTCCAGCACCACGGCCTTCACGCAGTGCGCCGCGTAATATCCGGCATCGATGTCGAGCGCACGGTTGACGAGCCCGTCTGCCCGCTGCAAGTCGCTTGCGGGGTTCGGGCTCTGTACCCGGGACACTCGCGAGCTGTAATATCTCGCGAGCTGGATCAACGCACGCACGTTGCGCGGATCAATGCCCAGCGCCCGCTCACACAGATCGTAATTTGGTGTAGCGACCGCGCCGCCGTGATTATACGAGGCGCCCTCGCACCGCATCGCCAGATCCTCAGCGTCAAGGTTCGCGACAGGGGTGCCTATCGCGCGCCGGGCCTCTGCCTGAACGAGTTCGACGTGAAGCGCGCTCGCGAGTCGCGTGACAATGTCGTCCTGCGTCTGTAGGAGCGCGGCACGATGCACATCGAACTTATCGGACCATAATGTCTTCGCGCTCTGCGTATCGACTAGCCTCGCATTAATGCGTACCGATCCGTCGCTGCGCAGCACGCTGCCCTCAAGCGCGTAACTGACGCCGAGATCCGAGCCCAATTGCTTGATGTCGACGGGCTTGCCCTTGAGGGTGAAAGCACTGCTGGAGGAAATGACAGTCGAACCACGCAGTTGCGTCAAAGCCGTCGTCAGCTCGTCGGTGATAATGTCACCTAAATAATCCTGCGCCGGGTCCGCACTCAAATTCAAAAACGGCAGAACGATCAGCGACAGCCGCGGAGGTAACGCGGCTGGCCGCCAGAACGCGGTGGACCAAACCACTCCGGCCATCGCGAGAACCGCGGCAAGGCCGAGTAGTGGCAACACCCAGCCCGTTCGTCGAGCCTCAGTCTTGTGTTCCGGCACCCCGTCAGCCGGCGGCAGCGGGACCGCGTGCTCGTCCAGCAGGGTGACAGGTCCAGCAAAGACATATCCCCGTTTCGACACCGTCTTGATCATAGTCTGGTCAGAGTCCTCGAGCGCGGCCCGCACCTCGCTGATGCACCGCGTGAGCGAATCGTCCGTGACGATCACGTCGGGCCAGATCTTGGACAGCAACTCGTCCTTGGTCACGAGGCGGCCCGCATGGGTGACCAGATAATGCAGCAACGCGAAGCTCTTGGGACGCAATGACACGTCGGCGCCATTGCGGCGCAGGCCCCCCAGCGAGACATCGAGCGTGGATTTGCCGATCAGGTACCGCTCCGCCGACATCTGGATGTTGTTCCTTGCGAGCTGGCTTCGGCCGAAACGGCCGGAAATCGCAGCGCTTCAGCGTAGTTTCGGCAATTCTTCAGCGTTCTTTCATGACGCGCAAGACCCGCGAAGGCACCTTCAAGCCGCGTAAATCGGACAGTCGAGGGCGGGCCGGAGCCTGCCCCGATTTGGCGAGGGAGAATGTCATGAGGATTGTGTCTGTCAGTGGGACGATGAGCCGCCTCGCGGCGTGTGTCGAGGTGGTATCGATCCTCCTCGTGAGTTCCGCCGCTCTCGCCGCCCCTCAACTGGTCCTGGTCAACGCCAAGGTCTTCACAGCAGATCCGGCGCTACCATACGCACAGGCCGTCGCGATCGAAGATCGTCGTATCCTCGCCGTCGGCAGCAACGAACAGGTCCGCGCGTTAACCGGACCGAATACCCGCATCCTCGACGCGGGCGGCCGTCTGGTGACACCGGGCCTCACCGAAGCTCATGTTCATCTCGGAGTTGCGTTGCCGACGCCGCCTATAGCCATGCCGAACCTGCCATTCCCTGGTCCGAACGCAGAGCAGGCCCTGGCCGCGGTCGAACAGGCGGCGAAGACGCGCACCGACTGGGTCACCGCTTATATCGGTCCGCTGATCGCGCGTGACCGCCGCAACTGGCGCAAGGCATTGGATGCCGTCGCCCCGAACACGCCGGTGTTCTTCCGAGCTTTCTGGGGCCACACCAGCATCGTCAATAGCGAGGGACTTCGCCGGCTCGGCATTTACAAAGAGATCATCGATCCGCTCGGCGGTTGGTGGGGCCGCGACGAAGCCGGAGATCTCGACGGCCGGGCCTACGAGGCAGCCGAGACGATTACGCCGCGCATCCGTCCCGCCACCGCGGAAAGTCTCGCCATCTCACTCGGCGAAGCGCAGCAACGCTATGCGCGCTGGGGAGTCACTTCGATTCACCTGATGAACAACGACAAGTCTCTGGAGGTCACGCTTACTGCGCTTGCAATTGCGAAGCCGCTGCAAAAGTGGACGGTTTATTCCTGGGGCACCTGGGAAACCCAACGCATCCCAGAGGCGTGGGCGGCAATTGATCGGGTCGAAAAGCAAACGCTGCCTAAGGTCCGCGTCGAAGGACCGAAATGGATCGTGGACGGCACACCGATCGAACAGAATTCCCTGCAGCGCAGCGCTTATGTCGATCGCCCCGGATGGCACGGGCGATCGAACTTCACCGACGAGCAATTGCGGGAGATTTTGCAGCTCGCATTGGCGCGGCCGACACAGCTTGCGCTTCACGTCGTCGGCGACGCCGAAACGGACCGCGTGCTGAAGTTGATGGAGCAGGTTGCTCCCGTCGCAATTTGGCGCGCCAAGCGGGTTCGAACTGAACATGGCGACGGCATCGGGCGTGACGTGTTTGAAAAGGCGGCGCGACTGGGTCTGGTCGTGATCCAGAATCCAACCCACCTGGCAATTCCGCCGATCGCGGGAAAGAAAATGCTCGATCATGAGATCGTGCTCAAGGGTTTTGTTAACGCCGGCATTCCGTTGGCGCTCGGCTCTGACGGCGGCGTAGCCGAACAGAATCCTTTTCTCAATTTGATGTTGGCTGTCCTGGTTCCCAGCGATCCCTCCGAAGCACTGACGCGCGAACAGGCATTGACGGCCTATACTTCCGGTGGCGCCTATGCGGAGGTCCAGGACCAGCACAAAGGACGGCTTGCACCTGGCTTTGCTGCCGATCTGGCTGTGCTTTCTCAAGACGTTTTGACCGTCCCGACGTCTCGGCTGCCCGCCACGACCAGTCTGTTGACGATAGTAGATGGCGAGGTGATCTTTGAAGATGCGATGCTGACATCACCCCACTAGTCGGCATGCCCTCTTGGGATCAAAAGCCGACTTGGTCCGAACGACCGCTTCTGGCAAAGCGGACATCCGGCTGACGCGATGGGTTAAGAGGCGACATAGCGTCGCATGAATAAATGGAAAAATTCCACCAACTGGGGCGGCCTCATTGCTTTGTTATCTGGGTATGCGCCGGTTGATCGCATGCCCCGCAGAAGAAGGTGTTACAGAATTCCAAGCGGCTCATTCTAAAGTCCGCAGGAATGGCCTCCAGCCTAAATCAAAGGCTCCCTTTTTGGCCTTCGAAAGACGGGCAGCCCCTGACATTCCACAGTTCGGGCATGAAACTAGCTCGGTCCACTGATCGCTGCCTTGCATCGTGTAGACTCTTTCACTGGCGATAAAGCGCGCGGCGCGACGGTTGTTTGATCGGTGCCGCTTTACCCCCTGGCTCTAGCTCGCCGGCATGCCATTCCAGATGTCGCGATGCAGGCGCCACTGGCCGTCGCGAGATCTGAGCCAAACGACAAGATACTTTGCCTTTGCCTGCCCAGAGCCGAGTGTCAGGTCGGCTTCGCCAATCTCGTAGGCGACGTCGCCGGCGACCTCGAGGTCGACCGTCTTAAGCATGATGTCGGTCAGCCCGAGTGCGTTCGCCGCCGAACGCCAAAATTCCTCGATCGCCTTCCTCCCCGACACAATTGGCGCATCCGGCGGCAGAACTTTTGCATCTTCGGTATAGAACGCAGCCATACCGACATAGTCCTTGCGCGCCGCGGCTGCACCAAAGCTGCGATTTCCCTCGGCAATTACTTTTCGAACTTCATCAGTATTCATGACAATACTCCCACTGAAGCTGCGTCAAACGCTTTCCCCGTACCGAAGAAGCCATCAGTATGGCCTCGTTTGGTTTTGATGGCCGCCACCAAGGGCGGGGCTTACGTTTGTCTCAAGGAACGCGAAGAGGGTACAGCCTACTCCTTTCCCGGCTCGACAGCCACGCGCGCTAGGAGCCCGTCCAGATATGTTTTCGTGACGGGCATTTGTTGTAGAGTAGCAGGCTCAGGCTGCGTTTGCGAGGTTGAACAGCTTGAGGAGGTTATGGACGGTGCAGATCATTGTCCACTCGGCGCGCACTTTCTCGATGCCCCGCAACAGGAACTGGCGGAAGCCTCTTGCCTGTTTGATCTGTCCGAACACCGGCTCCACCACTTGCTTTCGCAATCGGTAGGGTGTTTCGAAGCCGCCATCGTCGATCTTCTTTCGCATGGCCTGTGTCAGCGGGCCGCCGACTTTTCCGTTCGCTACTGTCGGGTGCTTGGCGCGTCCGGGCGCGACATAGCCATCGATGCTGCGTGTGTCGAGCGCTTCGAGATTGGCTTCGCTGCAGTAGCCGGAATCCGCTGAGGCCTGCCGCGGCTTGCGGCCAAGATTGCTCTCGATGGCCTCGATCAGGGGCACCAACTGGCCCTGATCGCTGCCGTGCTGGGTCAGTTCTTGCGCGACAATGATCTGGGCATGTGCATCGACGGCCGCCTGGGCATTATAGGCCTGAACGAAGCCATCCTTCGACTTCATGATGCGGCTTTCCGGATCGGTGAAGTTGCGTTGCGCCTTGGGATTGGGTTCCTCCGATGGCAGCGCCGCCGGTTTGCCCGGCTTCTTGCGGCCTTCGGCCTGGCGCTGCTGTTCCTTTTCGGCCTCGATGCGGCGCTCTTCCTCCGCCGCCAGTTTGGCGTCCGCTTCCAGCGCCGCCATCGCTTGCTGGATCTTCGCCAGCCGTTTCTGCTTGTCGACGGTCCAGTCCGGCAGTTCGTCGCTGTTGCCGAAAGTCTCATCCTCCGAGGCATCCGCCGCCTCGGCGGCCGCCAGCATGCGAGCGACCTCGGCCTTCAATTCCGCCTCGCGCTTCTTCATGCGCTCATAACTCATCGCCTTGTGTTTCGACGCGTTCGCCTTGATCTTCGTACCATCCAGCGCGACATGACCGAGCTTGACCAGCCCGGCCGTCTCGCACAACTTCAGAACCTGCACGAATAGCGCGCCGAGCGCCTTCAAATGTCGCTTGCGAAAGTCGCTGATCGTCCGAAAATCCGGCGCATCCAGCGCCACGATCATCACAAAATCGTTCCGCTCCCGGCAGGCCTTGGCAATCCGACGCGACGAATACAGCCCACTCGCATAGCTATGCAGCAGCAGCGCCACCATCATCCGCGGATCAAACGGCGGCTGCCCAAGCCCGCTCACATAGCTGCCCATGATCTCCCTGAGATCGAGGCTCTCCCGCACCAGATCAACCATAAACCGCGAGACATGGCCTTTCGGCACGAAGTCCTGCACATTCGGCGGCAGAAGCAGCGTCTGATCGATGTTCCAAGGCCGAAAATACTTGCTCATCGCCCAATGTTGAATCAGACCCGACCAGATTTGAACAGCGACTATCCAGACAAGCTCCTAGGCGGCCACTCGCTGCTCGCGGTCCAGCTGATGGAGCGCCTGCGGCAGCTGTCGCTGGCGGTTGTGGCCGTTATCTGAACAGTCAAGCTGTCTCACCGGCTGATAGTGGGTCAGTTTGAATTTCGCCAATGCGCCAGGAATGGACATTCCGCGCGAAGGTTCATGCCGAGGCTTACGCGTGCGGCCTGAGAATGGTCGAGGGCCCTCCGGCCGCGCGCGGCGGCGGCGTCAGCGACGAAACAGTTCGCCGACGAGCGGCATCGAAATTCTCGAATAAGATGTGCCACGCCCGCGGGAACCGGGAATTTCTCACAACGAGATATACGCCGACGATGGGCAGGCGTCATCTCGGTTGGGCTTCGCCCATCTTCCGCGACGCCGCCGCGATTCAGTTTCTCGAAGGCTCATCGGATGGTTATATTGCCTCCTGAAGTGACCGCTGAAATTTTTCCTCCGGCTGCGCCATGGATCGAGACATCATAAGACCCTTGTTGGTCATAACCGCCTGGATATAATACGCTATCTATATGCACGTTCCCTCCTGAAGTGCACGCATGCAACTGGAAGCTCGCCGAATCCGGCACTTGAACCGATATGTTGCCGCCGCTTGTCTGGAGCGTCGCGACGGGCTGCGGGTCGAGGAGTTCCACCGTGATATCTCCGCCTGACGTTCGGGCATTGGGTATACTTCCTGAAACAGAATACAAATCGATATTCCCTCCAGAGGAGTTTGCGTTTATTCGACCGCCGACTCTGCCGACTCTACCGGCCGAACCTACGGTAATTTGTCCGCCACTCGTGTGAAGCGTCAGGTCGGCGGCTCCCTCGCCGATCTCGATTGTACCACCGCTGGTCTGTGCATCGACGGTCGCATCGGCCTTATCCAAGGAGATCAAACCGCCGCTCGTCTTGATCGTCAACGGCGAGTTGGCGGGAACGTCCAGTTGCAGGTCGATGATTGTCGACGGCCGCCGATTTTGTATGCTGCAGTTGATCACAGCATCCCCGTTCGTCTGGATTTCGACTGTCACGAAGCTGGCGTCTCCGGGCCGCAACCGCCAGCTTACCGTCAGCTCGTTTGTCGGTTGTGAATAAATTGTTATATTTGCCGAAGCCGCAAGCACGCTGATTTTGGCTCCCTGTGGCAAAGATACGCTTTTCGGCACGTTTTGAGGGACGTCGATGGTCGTCATGATCATACCTCCAAAGATAGAATCGACCGACATTTTCTGTTCGACGATATTGTTCGAAAATTCGAGGGCGCGTATTCGACCGCCCCCGATCGACGTCGACGCCGCGCTCTTCCACCCTCTCCTCGAGCGGCCGATAGCCGATCGGACAGCATATCAACTCGACGGAGCCTCGCCCGGCGCCCAATAGGGACATGCTTTCTGCTCTTCATTTCCGGTCATCAACCCGCGCGACCAAAATGAGAACTTCTCCGAATCGACCAGTATTCCGCCGTCTTCTCGAATACGGCCGATATCATTGAGCGCGTCGTGAAGACCGACAGTGCATTTCCCCAGGCGGCCGTCTGGATAAACCAGCAGGTGATTGGGCATGGCCGCGTAACATAACTCCGTGTCGATCCTCCAATGCATCGTGTCCCGAACGACTCGATAGAAGGATTCCTCGATCTCGCGGTATGTTTTACGATCGAGCACGGCAAGATCATCATCATTCGTCCCGCCCCACTTGCCGACAGGTCTGATGAAAGTCTTGAACCGAGGGTCGTCTCCGAAATCCTTCCCGATGTTTTCCGCCAACCGGCCTATATCGTCCGCATTGGTCGGCGAAGCATTGACACGAATTGCGCCCGTAAAGTTTCCGACCGCTTTTCGATAGGAGAGGAGGTTTTCATATATGAGGTTGAAGGTCCCGTCGCCGATTTTCGTGTGTCTAGCCTTGTCGTGAGAGTCTTTCCATCCATCCAGAGTAATCTGGAATTGGACGAGATTCTCATCGAGCAGCTCCTGTAGTTTCGTGAGCGTCAACATTGTTCCGTTCGACGTGAGCGAATAAGAAAAGGCGCAATTCAACTCTGAATTGTGCGCTATTATTTCTCTCATGCGGTGGAAGGCGAGCATGGGTTCCCCGCCGAAAAACGAAACATCTACGCTGTCGTATTTATGCGACAGCACCCCGAAGAATTTTTTTATCAGATCTGCTTGGCACTCGTCGGAGCCTTTGTACTCGTAGCGTTCGTAACAATAGTCACAACGTAAATTGCATTTCTCTGTAAGCAGAAGTGTGACGGAAAAACTGCTCATTGTCGTTTTCCGATACGAATCTCATAGTTGAGAATAATAGAAGGCTTGCGCTTGCAAGCCTTCTATTGAATTAAAGCGCTTTTAGCAGAAGGCGTTAGTGAGCAGCCTGAGTGGATCGCCAATAGTTTTTACTTCGCCAATAGTTTCTTTCACATGTTCTGCGAATTTTTTGTCTTTTATGATTATTTCTCCCTTCAGATCGATCGTGATCCAGTCGACTGGGATTTTATTGAGGTCGATCGTCTTTTCCGAGGTAGCCATTTATGCCTCCTATTGTGAATTTCCCAACAATGGGCGTCCAAAACGCAGGTGTAATTTATGCGTTTTCTCGCTCTCAGCAAAACGCATGCCAACACCTAATAACTCGGGATTTGCTGTTGCGGTAGGGACGCCCATTGCTGAGCGCCCACCGGGTCACGGAGGGCGGTCGCCCTCGTTGCGCCAACCGCAATCGAGGAATCCGCCAATACTCAATCAGTTCCAGCGCAGGCTTCTTGGAATCGATCGTAAGACCGTATGTCCGCCTCTGCCGATGAGGTGGCTCGTCCCCCTGTGCTTGAGGATCGGCTCGGTCCGTCCGAGCAACCCTCGGACGCGCAGTGTAGGGCGAACCACTCATCGGCAGAGGCGGACATACGGTCCTTACGATCGATCGTCTAGTTTGGTCGTCATGGAAATGTCCTCCTCGTTGATGCTGTGCGCCTTGGCTGGGTTACGCGCACTCGAGACGAAGCGTCTCTGACATTTTTTGTCGAAGTTGCGACAGGATGTCGAAGCCGCGGTCCGTGACCTGCGGAGGGAGGATTTCTGGTTCATCGTAGCCACCAGGAGCGAAGATGAAACAGAAATCCGGACCGGGCAAAGCGCCGGCAGAACAAGTTCTAAAGGATATTCGACGGCAGACCCGCCGGCATTATTCGGCGGAAGTGACCTTGCCCCGCGGGTTTAATCCAGTTTGAAGTTCGTTCTGGCCCACGACAAGGACCAGAGCATGAAGCGCAGCCGCTTTTCGGAAGAGCAGATCATCGGGATCTTGAAGGAGCATGAGGCCGGCGTGTCGGTCGCCGATCTGTGCCGCAAGCATGGCGTCAGCGACGCCAGCATCTACAAATGGAAGGCCAAGTTCGGCGGGCTGGAGGTTTCGGAGGCCAAGCGGCTGAAGACGCTGGAGGATGAGAACACGCGGCTGAAACGGTTGCTGGCCGACGCCATGCTGGACAACGCAGCCTTGAAGGACCTCGTGGGAAAGAAATGGTGACGCCCGCGGCCAAGCGGAAAGCTGTCGCCCATCTCCGAGACGCCTTCGGGATGAGCGAACGGCGGGCGTGTAAAGCCATCGGCTGCTGTCGCATGACCATGAGATACCAGACGACCCGGGCGGACGATGCCGGTCTTCGCCAACGCATGAGGGCGATCGCCCACGAGCGCCGCCGCTTTGGCTATCGGCGCCTCCACGTTCTGCTCAAGCGGGAGGGCTATGTGATCAACCACAAGAAGCTGTTCCGGCTCTACCGGGAAGAGAAGCTTGCGGTGCGTCGCCGTGACGGCCGCAAGCGGACGATCGGGACCCGGGCGCCGATGACGGTGCCGATGGCGCCGAACGACCGCTGGTCGCTCGACTTCGTATCGGATCAGCTCACCGATGGTCGCCGCTTCCGTATCCTCACCGTGGTCGACGACTGCACCCGCGAGTGCCTGGCGCTGGTGGCCGACACCTCGCTCTCGGGCACCCGGGTGGCGCGGGAGCTGGACCGGCTGATGATTGAGCGCGGCAAGCCGAAGATGGTGGTCAGCGACAACGGCAGCGAGCTCACCGGCAACGCCATCCTGACATGGGCTGATCAGAGCCGCGTGGCATGGCACTACATCGCGCCGGGCAAGCCCATGCAGAATGCCTTCATTGAAAGCTTCAACGGCCGGCTGCGCGATGAACTGTTGAACGAGACGCTGTTCATGTCGTTGGCCCAGGCCCGTGTCGCGCTCGGATGCTGGCGGGTCGATTACAACGAGGCTTGAGAACGCCCACGGGACCGTTTGCCGTGAGGTTCTGTACCGGCTTCACCCTTGGGCAGGTCGCGAAGTTTTCGTCCATGCCGTGATCGACAAGGCGGACGGCGTTGTTTTCCGCTGTACGCTGGATGGATCGGAGACGCTCCGGTCTCTGGAGATCCCATCGTGGATGTTCGACCGCGCGGCATGTGCTCGCGGTGGCAGCCTAACGGCAGAGCCCTTTGTCAGCCTGGAAGCGCTCAACGCGTTGTCGGCGCTTCTCGATTCAGCGGTCAAGAGCACAGCATCATCATTGAATGATCCGCTTTTCGGCGCACGCGGAGCTTCTCACGACCAGAATCGGGGAGAGGCTTATGGCAAGAAGGACGGCGATATCGGCGAACCCGGTTCGACGCAACCGGCGGTTCGGCATGCATCAGATGGACCTGTTCGCGGGTCGCATCGCCCGCGGCGCCGTCGGGGTGCCGGAATGGCGGGAGCTGCCGAAGGAGGCGCAGGATGCGCTGGTGAACTTGATGACGCAGTTGGTGCTGGACCATGCGCGGGTAAGCGCAACGCTCGCGAAGAGGGATGACGGTCATGATCAGTGACAAGGTCCGCCCTCACCACCTTGAGCGCAAGGCGATCCTCTATGTGCGCCAGTCCTCCGCTCATCAGGTTCTGCACAATCGTGAGAGCGGCGCGTTGCAATACGCGATGCGCGACCGATTGACGGCGCTGGGGTGGTCCGAGATCGAGGTGATCGACGATGATCTTGGACGTTCCGCTGCCGGCAGCATCCAACGCGCGGGCTTCGAGCGGATGGTGGCCGAAGTCTGCCTCGGCAAGGTCGGCGCAGTCTGTGCGCGGGAGGTCTCGCGCTTCGCCGGCAATAGCCGGGATTGGCAACAGCTGATCGAGATGTGTCGCGTCTTCGACACGATGCTGGTTGACCAGGAAGCTGTCTATGCTCCGCGGCACGGCCTCGACCGACTGCTTCTGGGGCTGAAGGGAAGCCTCAACGAGTATGAGCTGGACCTTTTGCGACAACGCTCGCTCTCGGCACGCTACGAGAAGGCGCGCCGCGGCGAACTGGTTGTGTCGACGCCGGTCGGTTTTGTGAAGGTCGGTGATCGCTACGAGAGGGATCCGGACCGACGTGTGCAGGAGGCCATTACGCTCGTCTTCGACAAGATCGAGGAACTCGGGACCGCGCGGCAGGCGCTACTGTGGTTCCATGAGCACGGCCTCGACCTACCGGTGAAGCAGCCGAACGGCGACACAGTCTGGCGGCGGCCCAGCTACGCGACTCTCCACAGGATGGTCGAGAACCCGGTCTACGGCGGAGCCTACGCCTATGGTAGAACAGCTGTAGCGACGGGGTACGGCGTCCATGGCGCAGGCATGAAGATCCGCCGGAAGTCGCGCGCGGAGTGGCTCGCCCTCAAGCCCGACGCCCACGAAGGCTATGTGAATTGGGAGAGGTTCGAAGCGATCCGTACAATGGTCTCCAGTAACGTGCCCACGAGCCGACATCATGGCGCACCCAAGCATGGCGAGGCGCTGCTCGCTGGGCTCATCCGCTGCCGGCGTTGTGGCCGCAAGCTGACGCTGCGCTACAGCGGTATGAACAATCACATCCCCCGTTACAGCTGCTCGCGCGGTTGGATGGACAACGGCGAATCGCGCTGCATCGCGTTCGGTGGCTTGCGCGTCGATGATGCGATCGAAGAGGCACTGCTCGGCGTTGTCGGCCCCGGCGCTGTCGCGGCGGCTACGGCCGCCGCAGCCCAGGCCACACATCAGGGGATCAAGTTCGCGAAGCGCTCGGCCGTGATCTCGAAGCGGCCCGTTACGCCGCCGATCGCGCCTTCCGGCAATATGACACGGCGGATCCGGCAAACCGCCTGGTTACCGCAGAGCTTGAGGCGCGCTGGAATCGCTCGCTTGCCCGCGTCGCGGAGGTGGAGAGCAAGATTGCCGCGCATGACGCGGCGTTCGCACCGACAGCGGTCGATCCAGCGCTGCTCAGCGTTCTGGCTTCGAACCTCAAGTCAGTCTGGTCAGGGCCCACCACCGATGCGCGGCTGAAGAAGCGCATCGTCCGTACGCTGATCCACGAGGTCGTTGCCGATATCGATGACGAAGCGTCCGAGATCGTTCTCGTCGTGCATTGGGCGGGCGGCGCTCACAGCGAGATGCGGCTGCCGAAGCCGCCAGATCCATCGCCGAGCGAGCGCGGCAGAATCCAAGATACCCCGCAGGATCGCATCCCAATCACCAAAGTCTCTTCTCTTCAACAATATAGACAAATGGGTGTTCTGATGCGCGGTTGTAATCGACCCGCCAGCATCCGAGCGCGACGCGGGCCTGGGCCAACGACGTGAACAGCGTCTCGTTCAACAGTTCATCGCGCAGCCGGCCGTTGAAGCTTTCGATGAAGGCATTCTGCATGGGCTTGCCCGGCGCGATGTAGTGCCATGCCACGCGGCTCTGATCAGCCCGTGTCAGGATGGCGTTGCCGGTGAGCTCGCTGCCGTTGTCGCTGACCACCATCTTCGGCTTGCCGCGCTCAATCATCAGCCGGTCCAGCTCCCGCGCCACCCGGGTGCCCGAGAGCGAGGTGTCGGCCACCAGCGCCAGGCACTCGCGGGTGCAGTCGTCGACCACGGTGAGGGTACGGAAGCGGCGACCATCGGTGAGCTGATCCGATACGAAGTCGAGCGACCAGCGGTCGTTCGGCGCCATCGGCACCGTCATCGGCGCCCGGGTCCCGATCGTCCGCTTGCGGCCGTCACGGCGACGCACCGCAAGCTTCTCTTCCCGGTAGAGCCGGAACAGCTACGATCGGAAGCGGACTTGTCCGATTTGAGCGCCTTGCCGATGAGCGTCAAGCCCGCAGTGTTTGGGCAAGCGATGATTGAAGTGTTGGGATTTGAGAGCGTCGCGCGCAAAGAATTAGCCGATCCGGCGCCGACCCTTGATCATTTCAAATCGGAGGCGAAAGCTTCTTTGACACTCACGCTCGCTAGCCTCCACCTCAGTGCCCGGCTTTTTGATTTGGCCAACAGTATGCTGCTGCGACATTACAATGAAGCGAAAGCCACCCCGGGATCGCCAGCGCAGCAGATTACCAACGTCTTGCTCGGAATGATCACGGAGATGGGAAACTGGTTTTCACTCAGCCAGGTCCTTACCACCGCGAAATACAGGTCGCGGATCAGGATTCTTACTTTTGCCGTCGGATTCGGATTGGCCGCCGTGCTCGACCTACAGCCAGTTCCGATTGGAGGTAGTGCAACTGGAGGAAAATTCCCATATGGCGTGGCGATTTTCGAATGGCTGGTTGTGGCAGCCTCGACGTTGTGGGGTGCTCCGTTCTGGTATGAGATCTTAAAGAAGATTGCGCCCGACATTGTTGGCGCCGCGGACATTCGCCCAGCCGGTCCCGAGACGGCCGAGCCGGCACGCGCGCTGCGTGGCTGAGATGGCGCGCTGCGCGGGCCAGCTTGACCTTTGAGGACGGGACGACGTCGGCTCCAGGGCCCGTCGCAGGGCGGCGGCCTCATCGTGCCGGCCCTCACTGCAGAGTTCGCTGGCACCAGACCTGCCGGGCGAGCACGTCGCCGAGGCAGTCGGTCACCGTCACCCGGCAGGGCTTCACCTAAAACGAGGCTGTACTCCAGCAGGGCACTCCCCAGGGGGCGCAGATTGCGGCGACATGATCGGGCGGCGCCGGAACGTCGTGGATCGCGCAAGGCGCGCCGTCGAGAAAAACGACAGTTGTGTCACCGGGCTGGCCAAGGCCGACGTCAAGTGACCGCGGATCGCGAAACAGTCCGCTTCCCTGCGCCTTCAGGGCCGCCTCCTTCCGGGTCCACAGCCGAAAAAAAGCGGATGTGCGCCGATGTTCGGCCAGACGCTCGAACGCGGCGAGTTCGTTCGGATGCATAACTTGGCCGGCGAGCGTTCCGGTGTCCATCGCAGGTGCGATCGCTTCCACGTCGATGCCGATTGGAGATGCCCAACAGACTGCCAGCAATGCCACGTCACCCGCGTGAGACAGATTGAAATCTGGGCGCGGAGCGCATGCCGACAGCCGGGGCCGCCCATGCGCGCCATAGGCGAAGATCAGGGCAGCAGGATGCTCGCCAACGACTTGGCCGAGAACCCGACGCAGGAACGCGCGGGCCGCGACGAAGCGCGCGCGATCGTGCTCGAAGATGAAACGACCCGCACGATCTTTCTCGTCTGCCGACAGCAGTAACTCGCTGTCCGATCTGTCCGCGTTGGACAGCTGCTCCTCGAAGATCATCGCCACGGGAGAGAGCGAAGTGGTCGCATCGAGTATTTTAACACTTGGTGGATGCATCCACGGCCTCACGATGCTTTGAGGGCCAGCGCGAACGAAAGCGCCGTAGCGAGGTAGTTTTTGAACGGCAGATGAGAAATGCAGCTTATCGGGCCGCCGGTCAACACCGACCGCACAATCGCATGAACTCACCCCAAGACTGGCGAGATGGAGTTCAGGAGGCATTTTGCTTTAGAAGTTAACGAATAGCCGCGCTGATCGGTAGAGTTCAGCCTCGCATTCATGAACACGATGTCATTGTCTGTATCGAGGCCGACCAGCGCAAAGGGCAGTTGTTTGCGCAATTCCGTCAACACCGCGCTCAACAGCGTTTGTTCGCGCGCGATCAGAGGAGCGCACTCCGTCCAGGCGGTAGCAATATCGGTGAGCACGAGGGTCTGGATGAAGCTGCCGCGCGCGACAACCCCGTCGCCGGATCGTTCCAACCTGCCGACGTCCGAATTGGAATACTGCGACGTAACGAGTGCGACGCGTGCCGTCGGCAGCGCTCATTGCCAAAAGTTTGTCGCGGATCTCGGGGGCAAGGCCGAGGTGCCTGTGCCGTTCCATCGCCTCAATCAGCGCAGGCATTAACGCCTTCAGCCGCTTCCCGCAGATCCGGTCTGACGCCTCCCAAAGGAGCACGAGCGCGTTGGTGTTCTGCCTCATTAGACCCGGCGTCGCGCCCGCCGGCCCCGGGCGTGCGTCTTCCTAACCTCGAAGAAGCCGCATCGCATGCTTGCGATGGAATCCGGCGATATCGACAAACTCGTCCAATATCCGCGCCTTCTTCCCGCGATCCGACGTCTGTGGCTGTGAATCACCCTTTTGGCACATTGCGATGCCGTCAGGGATGGACGGCAACCATCCCATCTTTCATGCCGCCGGAGGCGGCGCGATGCAGACTCGCCTAGCCGTTCGCCTACGATAAAGGCCTCAATCGTTCCTGTTACAGAATCGAAAACCGGTCGCCAAACTCAAAGAATTGGCGCCGCTTCGCCACACGCTACGACCGATGCTGCTCACACCTTCTTCTCGGCAATCTGCATCGCAGCAGCCGTCGCCTCTATCTCTATCAATGAGTCCTGAGCCTGGCGGTGGGTCTCGGAAGGTGGGGCTACCCCATCACATCCACTTGATCCTCCGGATCCTAGCGCTATATCCGGGTTTCCTCCTCTTCGATTGACCGGGTGAACGCATGACGAGCACAGATACGACAGCGCCCACGCAGCCTTTCCAGGCCGAGGTTTCCGAGCTTCTGCACCTGATGGTGCACTCCGTCTATTCGGAGACCGACATCTTTCTGCGCGAGCTCGTGTCCAACGCCTCTGATGCCTGCGACAAGCTGCGCTATGAGGCGATCGCAAGTCCGGCACTGCTGGGCGAGGGCGAGGCGCTCAAGATCCGCATCATCCCGAACAAGACGGCCGGAACGCTTGTCATTGCCGACAACGGCATTGGCATGGAGCGGCAGGAGCTGATCGACCATCTCGGCACCATCGCCCGCTCCGGCACCAAGGCGTTCGTGTCGAAGCTGAAGGAGGCCAAGGACGGCCTCGGCCTGATCGGCCAGTTCGGCGTCGGCTTTTATTCCGCCTTCATGGTCGCCGACAAGATCGTCGTGATCAGCCGCCGCGCCGGCGAGAGCGATGTCTGGACCTGGACCTCGTCCGGCGGCTCCGGATTCGAGATTGCCCGGGCCAGCGACGAGGACGCGGCACGTGTGGTGCGCGGCACCGAGATCGTCCTGCACCTGAAGGACGACGCGAAGAAATATCTCGAGACCTACGAGATCGAGCGCATCGTCGGTGCCTATTCCGACAACATCCTGTTTCCCATTGAGCTCGTGCCCGGTGAGGGCGAACCGCGCCAGATCAATTCGGCGAGCGCGCTGTGGCAGCGCTCGAAATCCGAGCTGACGGCGGAGGACTACAAGAAGGCCTATCAGCAGATCACCTCCGCCTTCGACGATCCCGCGATGACGCTGCACTACCGCGCCGAGGGCCGCTATTCCTACGCCGTGCTGCTGTTCGCGCCGTCGACGAAACCGTTCGACCTGTTCGAGCCGAACCGGAAGGGCCGGGTGAAGCTTTACGTCCGCCGCGTCTTCATCACCGATGATGCCGATCTGCTGCCGGGTTACCTCCGCTTCATCCGCGGCGTGGTCGACAGCGAGGATCTCCCGCTCAACATCTCCCGCGAGATGCTCCAGAACAATCCGCAGCTCGCGCAGATCGGCAAAGCCGTGGCGACGCGTGTCGTGTCCGAGCTCGAAAGCCTCGCCGAGAAGGATCCGGAGAACTTTGCCAAGATCTGGGACGCCTTCGGCGCGGTGCTGAAGGAAGGCATCTATGAGGATTTCGAGCGTCGCGAAAAGCTGCTCGCGTTGTCGCGCTTCACCACCACGTCGGGCGAGAAGCGGTCGCTGAAGCAGGTCATCGCCGATTTCAAGCCGAACCAGACCGAGATCTATTATCTCGTCGGCGACAGCATCGAGCGGCTGAAGTCCAATCCGCGGCTGGAAGCTGCGACCGCGCGCGGCATCGAGGTGCTGCTGCTGTCCGATCCCGTCGACGCCTTCTGGACCTCGATGCCCTCGGAGTTCGAGGGCAAGCCGCTGAAGTCGCTGAGCCAGGGCGATCTCAATCTCGACCTGATCCCGCGTGTCGACGAGGCGGACGAGGCGAAAAAGGACGAGCCGGCCGCCGACGAAGCCGCCACCATCGCCGTGATCAAGGCCGCGCTCGGCGAGCGCGTTAGCGACGTCAAGGCCTCGACGCGCCTCACCAGCTCGGCCTCCTGCCTCGTTGCCGACAGCCAGGGGCCGAGCCGCGAGCTCGAGCGCATCCTGTCGCAGCAGAACCGCGGCATGCGGACCAAGCCGATCCTCGAGATCAACCTGCGCCATCCGCTGGAGACGGCGATCACCAGGGCCCAGGCTAGCTCAGAGGTCGTCGACGACCTCAGCCTGCTACTGCTCGAGCAGGCGCAGATCCTCGACAGCGAGTTGCCGGAAGACCCGGCTGCGTTCGCGGCGAGGTTGAACCAGCTGGTGCTGCAAGGACTCGGGTAACTCGCAATTCTCAGTGTGCCCAACGGCGCGGATCACCAATGGAGGAAGGTGCCACGCAGACAGTAGGTTTGATCTGGTAGCTGGCAAGCGGCTTGTCTGAGCAAAGGCCGCCGAGGGCGGTTGAGCATCCATTGGGCCGTAACGTGAGGAAAGCCTGAGCAGATATCGAAAGTGAAATTGCAGATGCCAACCCGCCTGAGATTCGGGGAAGGCAGCGTGGGACAGGAAGCAACCGGCACGAGCAGCTGTCTCGATCTGCCGGGGTGGGCACGGCACGCCGGAATGGTGATTCGGGGAATTGGGAAGGCCCGCAGGGGGCGGAGGTCGCGCCTTCAACGTCGCAATTGGCGGCGGTCCGTAGCGGGAGTCGGACAGGGACGCGGTACCGTCGAAACCGGGTTGCCGGCGGAGGGAAGGACCCCGACTTCTGGCGCGCTTCTGACGGAGAGGAGGATCGGTGATTGTCGATGTGCCTGACAAACCAGATAGCATCGGAGTCTTCAGAGGAAGCTGTACTGCAAGGCGAAGGCTGAACCGACGTTTCGTTTCTATCTGCTCTACGACAAGATTCACCGCGGCGGCGCCTGAAGCCGGACTGCTCCGAAAGGACGGTTTCGCCACGTGCGGCTCAGAGTGCGTTGAGATCGTCGCCGGACGTGGCGCAAAGCAGCGCAAATCTCATCGCACCATTTCAGGAGGCGACCATGAATATTTCGCAAGCATTTGCAGAGCTGAATTCCAGATGCGTCGAACTGGTCAACGGTCATGACGCCCATCGTTGGGCGGCATTGTTCTCCGACGACGCCGTTCTGGTGCCGGCTGGACAGCCGAGTGTGATCGGACGCAAAGGGATTGAAGAATGGGCCGTAGTCGCGACAAAAATCTGGAACCATCTGGAGATCCAGCAGGGGCACTGCTCGACCGACGGAAACGTTGTTTGGGAGCAAGGGACTTGGACCGGGAATATCAACCTTCCCGATGACAAGACAATGGACATCAGCGGAAACTTCCTGCTCGTCGCAGAGAGGGAAGCCTCCGATTTGCGCATCAAGGCGCACACGTGGAACGTCAACTGGACGCCGCAGTAACCTGCTGCCTGCAGGAAGCCAAACACGATAGGCGGCCGGTGACCCTTCTTGTGGTGAGGGGCACCGGCAAGGCATGCCGAACTGCTATTGTGCATTCACAGCCTTGTCGAAGGCAGCAAGGATCTTGCCAAAGCGCTCCTCGACTGCCGCGCGATATGCCGGGTCCGCGTGCGTGAAGATATGCAGATCGTCATCACGCACGGCCGCGATGACGCGGCGCGCGACCGTTTCAGGCTCAAATCCGCCCTGCACGAGTGCTTCCAATTGCTCGTTGGCTTGGTTCGCCGGACCGCCGAATCGTGCGGGGCGATTGCGCGAACTGGTAGCGATCTGCGTACGGACAAATGACGTACACAGCACGCTGACCCCGATCGGGGTTCCCGCCAGTTCGGCCGCCAATGTCTCGGAGAGAGCCACGGCCCCAAATTTCGACGCGTTGTATGGAGCCGTGCCGGGCGGACAAACGATCCCGGCAAGCGAAGCTGTATTGACGATGTGAGCATCCTCACCATGCGCTTTGATGTGCGGCAGGAAAGCCTGGATACCGTAGACGACGCCCATAAGGTTCACCCCAATTACCCACTCCCAGTCGTCCGGGGCGATCGCCTCGAACTGCCCTCCGACGCCGACACCGGCATTATTGCAGAGGAGGTGAACCTTCCCGAACGCAGCGAACGTGTGCTCTGCCGCGCGCTGCACGGAAGCGCGATCGGAAACGTCGCAAACGACGGCGCGCACATCGGCGCCGGAAGCTTTCAGGTCCTCCAGCGCCGCATACAGTGCGTTCTCTTCGATGTCGGCTAGCATCACCCTCATGTTGGCCGCCGCTAAAACGCGGGCAATGGCGAGGCCGATGCCGCTGGCGGAGCCGGTTACGAACGCTGCTTTACCCTGGAAGTCACGGATCATCTCTTCCTCCCTCTGTTCAACGCAAATCCCGCACGATCACCTCGTCAAACCGACCACCACCAGCCTCCGACCTCGATTTTCCAGCGCAGCTCGGTTGCTCGTCGGGCTGAAGCTGGCAGCGTGTCGAGTAGCGTACGCGCCCTTGCGACCTGTCGGCTCGCCTCCGTGTTATTTGAGGCCGCCGTCGCGCGCTTGGATGCCGCAAGGTAGTAATCGATCGCCTTCTCCACCAAACCCGCTTCTGCACAGTGATGGGCGAGGATCTCGGGCTGCGTCCTTGCCGCCTCCGGAAATTCACCCTCGAGAACCGCGGCGATGCGGCCATGCAACTGCTGGCGTCGGGATCTCAGCATCATGCCGTACGCAGCGTCCTGTAGCAGCGCATGCTTGAAGATGTATTCCGAATCCGGCGGGACGCCGCGGCGGTAGATAAGCTCGGCGTTCTCAAGCTGGACCAGGGCATCATCCAATTGATGCTGCGGCATCTGTGCCACCGCACTGATCAGTTCGTGCGAAAACTGCCGGCCGAGCGCCGCACCGATCTGCGCCAATTCCCTCGTCGGCGCCAACCGATCGAGCCGAGCGAGCAGCGAACCTTGCAATGTCGTCGGAATGGCGAGCGGCCTCGCATGGCCGGCCGCCTGGTAGGCGCCTCCAGCTTGCATCACCAGTCCGCTCTCCATGATGTTCTTGGTCAACTCCTCGACGAACAGCGGAACGCCATCCGTACGATCCACAATCTGGTCTGCGATTTCCTTCGGCAGTGTCGTGCCTCCCGTCAGATGCGCTATTATCTCGGCGCATTGGTCGGGCGGCATTCGGCTCAAGCTGATCAAAGTAACGTGGGAGAGGCTTATCCATGGCGGCGTGAACTCGGGCCGGAGCGTGATGATCAACAGAACACGCAAGCCGCGTATCCGATCGATGAGCATTTCGAGCGCCTCTCGCGTGGTAGGATCGCTCCAATGGACATCCTCGAAGAGCATGAGCACCGGCTGTCGCGCCGACAGTCCCTCGACTTGCGCCAACTGCGCGCGGATCGTTTCCTCCTTGCGCTTTTGGGGCGTCAGGTTGAGTGGCCGATAGCGGCCGCCGGTCGGTATGGCCAGCAGGTCCGCCAGCAGTGACAAGGCCTCGCCGAGGTCATCGGTTGCCCGGACCAGCACCGCCTCGAGCTTGGCAAGACGCTCTTCGTCGTTGTCGTCCCGCCGAAAACCAGCAGCGCGCTTCAGTTGCGCGATGCTGGGATAAAGCGGGCTGTCCTGGTGATGAGGAGAGCAAAAGTACCGTAGCCGCGTGTGCGGCTCGCTAGCCAGCCGTTCAACCATCGTCTGAGCGATACGCGATTTGCCTAGGCCCGGTTCGCCGGACAACAGCACCACGCATCCGCCGCCCCCTTTTGCCTGTTCCCAGCGGCACATGAGGAGTTCGATCTCCTCCGCGCGGCCGACGAGAGGAGTGCCAGTTGCGCGCAGCGCCTCGAAGCGACTCTCTGCGGCCCCCGCACCAAGCACCTGCCAGGCCGGCACCTTTTCGCCGAAACCCTTGAGCGCGACGGTGCCGAGATCGCGATACTCGAAGAGGCCCCCCGTCAGCCGGCGTGTTGTTGACGAGATAACCACCGTGCCGGGCTCAGCCAGGGTCTGGAACCGAGCCGCCAGATTCGGAGTTTCTCCCACGACCGCCTGCTCCTGCGCGGCACCCTTACCGACGAGGTCGCCTACCACGACCAACCCGGTCGCAATCCCGATCCTGACCTGCAGCGGCACGCCGGCTGCCGTGTCGAGGTTGGGCACGGCTTTGACCAGTGCAAGTGCAGCTTGTACAGCGCGTTCGGCGTCATGTTCATAAGCTAGGTGTCAATCGGCCTGCAAATTTGACCCCTCGTATTGCCTCAGGAAGTAATGTTACCCGGGATGAAGGTCTACGAACTGCCCCAGACCGGTCTCGAGCCGCGGCCAGCTCGGTGGAGAGGCTGTGGGCGGGGCGGAGTGCTCATCACACGCAGCGCCGTCCACAGCCTCGGGCCGTATTTCATCCACGGGCATGGATACGATGGCTGTCTCCGCCACCTTCCGCCGGAGGGACCGAAGCAGGCGCTGAACGATCGAATGCTGCTTGTCGCTGAACATCGAAGGATCGATCGTGGCGAGCCTGCCCACGATGGCCAGTGCAGTGAGCTGTGGCTCGACGGCGAGCCAGTTCTCGATGATCGCGAGATGGGGATCGAGCTTCGAGGGCATGCGAATACGCTTTTTGTATCGCCGTTTCGGCCGGCGGTGCGTGGCCCGCACTTCGGCGGTGTTTGCCGCCGTGCCGAGCGATCGGGCAAACGAGAGCGGATCAGCCGGCGATACGGTGGGAACCTTCGCAAGACCGCGCTTGCCGATCCGTTCGCCGAGCTCTTCCTGCGCCGTGCGGATCGTGGCAAGCAATTGTATGGGATCGAGAGTCCGATACGTCTGGCGCAGACGGCGCTTGACCGCTGATGGGAGTTTCGGGTGCCCCAGTGCACGTTCGTATGGTGTGGCAGGCGGATGATAGCGTTTGATGATCTTGGCACCCTCGCGGCGCTTCTCTTTGAGCTTGAATGACGGCTGGAAGAAGTTCACCAGCAGGCGCGCCGCCGCGTAGAGACGTGCCATCACGCGGGCCGTCTCGACCCCGTCGAAGCGCCCGTATCCGACGAGCCGCCGGACCACCGCACCGTTCTTCTGCTCCACGAAAGCCTGATCGTTCTTTTTGTAGGCACGTGACCGCGTTACCTCGATCTTCTGTGCTCGGCACCATGGAACGACGACGTCGTTCATGAACGCGCTGTCGTTATCGAAGTCGGCGCCACAGATCACCCACGGGAACAGGCCCTGTGCTCGCGTCATCGCTTCCACGACGAGGCTGCCATCGCGTGTCACCAGGGGCAGGCATTCCGTCCATCCTGTTGCGATGTCCACCATGGTCAAAGTCTGGATAAACGAGCCGGCGACGCTGGTCCCACCGTGCGCGACCATGTCGATCTCGCAAAAGCCTGGCGGCGGGTTTGCCCAGTCATTGAAAGTGCGGATCGGCACCTCGCGTCGAATCGCCGAGTAGAATCCGACTCGCCGCCGGCGCCCCCCAGCAGCCGCAATTTTAACGTCGATCAACATCCGATCGATCGTCGCCGCGCTCAGAGTTGTCAGCAGCGCACGCTCTGCGCTCGTTGGCTTCAGCCGGCCATGCCGCTCGAGTGCGGGCAACAGCACTGGGATCATCGATACGAGGCGCTTACCGCAGACGCGATCGGAGGCTTCCCACAGCGCGATCAGCGCGTCGCGCACGCTGGCGTATTTGCGTCGCCGACTTGTCGCTGGTTCGGTTGGGCTCGTTGCCCCTTCGTCCAGTGGTGGTCTGGGCCTGTCCCTTCCGGCAACCGACAGTGCTCGCACCGCGTGCTTGCGGTGCCAACCCGTCGTTGCTGTCAACTCGTCAAGGATCCGTCCCTTCTCAACTCGTCCAGCCGCACGGTAGCGCCTCGCCACCACGGCCAACACCTCGCGCCTTGCGCCCATGCTGATCCCGCTCGCCATTGGCGCCACCGACCTGATTCGGTAACGCCGCCCCAGTCATCAGCGGAATTGTTCGGTAACATTTTCGATGAGGCAATGCGCCCCTCATCGGCGTCCAATTTTGACCCCTTCGTGCGGCGGGCTTTGCTGGTAGCGCTCGTCTCGTCGGAGCTGGCCGGGATAGCGGAGGCGAGACGAGCGCGGGTGGCGTGATCGTCGTCTCGGCTCTTGAACCGCCAGCTATCGTTGCCGGTCTCGACAATGTCGCAGTGATGGGTCAATCGGTCGAGCAGCGCTGTGGTCATTTTGGCGTCGCCGAACACGCTCGGCCATTCGCCGAAGGCGAGATTGGTCGTCACGATGACGGAGGCGCGCTCATAGAGCCGGCTGACGAGGTGGAAGAGGAGCTGGCCACCGGACTGGGCGAAGGGCAAATAGCCGAGTTCATCCAGCACGATGAAGTCCATCCGGGTCAGATGCTCGGCGAGCCGTCCTTGCCGTCCGTTGCGGGTCTCGGTCTCGAGGCGATTGACGAGGTCGACTACGTTGAAGAAGCGGCCGCGGGCACCGGATCGGATGCAGCTTCTGGCGATGGCAATGGCCAGGTGGGTCTTGCCTGTGCCGGTGCCGCCAACCAGCACGACATTGCGTTGCTGGGCGATGAAGCCGCCGCTGGCGAGATCATTGACGAGAGTCTGATTGATCGGCGTGCCGTCGAACTGGAAGTCGGCGATGTCCTTGGCAAGCGGCAGCTTGGCAATGGTCAGCTGGTATTTGATCGAGCGGGCCTGCTTCTCGTTGATCTCGGCGTTAAGCAGGTCGCCGACAATGCGCTGAGGTTCGTGCTGGCGCTTGACGGCAGTTGCCATGATCTCGTCGAAGGCAGCCTTCATGCCGTAGAGCTTGAGCTCGCCCATGAGGTCGAAGATTTGGGTTCGTTCCATCAGATGGTCCTCCGGAGGTTGTCGTAGCGGGCACAATCGGCGATCGGTGCATGACGGAGCGTCAGTGCGGCCGGCGTCATGATGTTGGCCGGTGGGGCGGGTTCACGTTGACGGGCCAGGATGTTGAGCACGACATCGGCGGAATGGACGCCATGACCGAGCGCTTCGGCACAGGCCGCTTCCACCGCGGACAGACCGTCAGTCAGCACCGCGGTGAGGATGTCGACCATCTGCCGATTGCCATCGTCGGTGCTGGCAAGCTTGCGCCGGATCCGCTCGATCGCGGCCGGCAGCACCCAGTCTTTGAAGGGAGCGCCGTTGCGCAAGGCACCGGGTTTGCGAGCCAGCACCGGCACATAGTGCCAGGGATCATAGGTCGTCTCGCCGCGGCCAAAGGATCGCGGGTGCTCGGCAACGATGCGTCCATCCTGACGGATCACGATGCGGTCGGCATAAGCCTGGACTTCGACCGGCCGTCCGACTGCGCTGGCTGCGACCGAGTACTTGTTGTTGTCGAAGCGCACCAGGCAGGTCTTCGAGACCGATGCCGTCACCGCATGGAAGCCGTCGAAGCGGCCGGCATAGGGAACGAGCTTGGGACGCTCGGCTTCGAACACTTCCCAGATCGTCTGATCGACCAGCTCCGGGTGGCGATGAGCCTTGGCGTAGGCGATGCATTTGTCGAGCAGCCAGGCGTTTAACTCGTCGAGGTTTTTGAACCGCAGCCGCGGCGTGAAGAAGCGCTCCCGGACCAGCCCGACCTGGTTCTCGACCTGCCCCTTCTCCCAGCCCGACGCCGGCGTGCAGGCGACCGGATCGACCAGATAGTGGCTGCACATCTGCAGGAAGCGGCGATTGTAGAGACGCCCTTTACCGACGAAGATCGTCTCTACGGCGGTCTTCATGTTGTCGTAGATGCCGCGGGTGCAGGTGCCTTTGAACAGAGCGAACGCCCGGTCGTGGGCGTCGAACACCATCTCCTGCGTCTCCCGCGGATAGGCCCGCACGAACAGCATGCGGCTGTGACAGAGCCGGACATGGGCGGCCTTCACCATCACCGTGGTCCCGCTCAGCAAGACCACCTCGTGGCTCCAGTCGAACTGGTAGGCTTCGCCTGGGGCAAAGCTCAGCGGGACATAAGCCGCCGCGGTCGATTGCCCGCGTTCTTTGCTCCACCGCCTGGCGTAACGCCGCACGGCATCGTAACCGCCGTCGTAGCCGCGGCCGCGCAGCTCTTCGAAGATCCGGATCAACGTCAGCTGTTCACGAGCCGATTTGGCCGCGTTCGCCGCCAGCAATCCGTCAAGCTCTACTGCCCATCGTCCCAGCTTTGGCCGCGGCTGCACCTGCCGCTCGTACTCGAAGGAGGTCTCTCCCGACCTCAGCACCTTCCGGACCGTGTTCCGCGACACCTTCAGGTCACGGGCGATCTCCTTGATCGTCTTGCCCTTGATGAAGTGCTCGCGCCGGATCCGGGCAATTGTCTCCACGATCAGCATCCCCCACCACCTGCTTCGTTCCAAAGCAGGCAGCGCAACAGATCAATCTGTAGGGGGTCAATTTTGGACGCCGATCCCCCGGCTTAGGGGGTCAATATTGCAGGCCGAATGACAAGCTAGGGGATAACCGAAATAGGCGAGCACGCCGTCCCCCATGTACTTGGCGACAAAACCTCCTTTCTGCTCGATCAGCTCCGTGCAGCAGCGATGATACGCGCCGATCACCGCACGCAGGTCTTCGGGATCGAGCCGCGTGGACAGGCTGGTCGATCCCACGAGGTCACAGAACATCACGGAGAGCTGGCGCCGCTCAGCTTCGTCCCGCCGCTTAGTTTCCGGCAGCCCCGCGGACCGAGAGGCAGCGCGGGCCGCACCCGCGAGCTCGGCAATCGCCGCCAGCATTTTCCGGCGATGGCCAAGCGAAACTCCAAGCTCCTTCAGATCCTGATCGGTCAAAAGGTGCAGGACGGAGATGTCGACGTCATTTTCGGCAAACCGGTCCATGTACTCGGAAAGGCCGAGCGTGGCCAGCCACTCTGGAACTGACGACATCGGGGTCCGCATCCGGTGCCCCCCGTTTTACCTTCAATCGGGTCAGCCTATCAAAATGCCAAAGGCGCGGGCAGCGCTCGCTAGGATCGGCAGTGGAGATCTCATTTGGCCTTAAGCGGTAGCCCTGTGGGGCAATTCCTCGGCAAATCTCGCAACCCTAGCATTCGTCTGCCGCCGCATAATTCCCCTGATGAGACGCCCTGTCTAGGGCGTGCCGCTTTTGAATGACCGGTTTGGGTGGTGTTTTGACCGTCGGCCGATCTCTTCCGGTATACCCCAACAAAGCAGACATTCTTAGGGGCGTCGGCATGCTTCGAGCGTGCAAAACTCGGAAATGCTCGAAGGTCGGTTGAATTGCGCCGTTGGTTTCGCCGCTGAACGATCCAGCGGGTTACTTCCCCCAGTCGGCTGGGTCGAAGCACGTCGACGGCAAGCGGCTCACGAGACCCGCAAGACCGACGACGCGAACCTGTTGAGTTCGGCTCGAACGGACAGAAAATGACCGTCAACCGCACTGTTCCTCCCGTCTATAGTCGATAGCGATTGAACGGAGATTACGAACCTGGGCGAACCAACCCGAAGTCTCCTACAGAGCCAGCCGCGCAAGTCACATTGATTTCGCAAGCTTCCTAAGGATTGCGAGCGGATCGACCGACATCATGCGGCAAATCGTGATGAATTCGATGACGTCGATTCGCCGTTCTCCGCCCTCGAACTTGGCAACAAACGACTGAGGCTTGGAAAGTCGTTTGGCAAGTTGGGATTGGGTCAGGCCAGCGTTCTTGCGGGCGTTGGTCATAAGTTCGCGAAACGCGATTTGCGGCTCAGAATGAACCGATTTTTCGAGAATGCGCCCGCGCCTAGCCATGACCGCGGGAAGATGATCCGATGTTAGGATAATCCCAAAACAGGATAATTCTTAACTGTGATGTGCGAGCCTTTCGCTGCGCTCTCGACTTCAGCGCGCCCGCAAGCCAATTGCATTCATGGCTTTAGAGAGACGAGCAATGAATGAACAGAGCGACTGCGGTCCGGCGTGTGTCGCGGTGCAACAGGAAGCGCCGCTATCGCGTGCGCCTGCGACAGAGACTGACACGGGGCTCGATGTTGGTGACGTCCGGTACATCAAGCTCGGCGAAAAAGGCAAATGGGCAGCCCAAGCCATCAAAGAGGGGACGATACCCTTCGGCTACCGACAGATTGACCATGAAGCCTGTGCGCGAGGTGACTGGGAAATAGTGCGAAGCCAACTGCAGGCGATGGGACGAAGCGCAGCAGGGATCAGTCAAGGCTTGCGGGAACTAAAGGACTTTTATGACCTTCCTGCTGACACGATGTGGGTAACCTTTGCGGACGGGCACGTTTGGTGGGCGTTTGCCGAGGACGGTGTGCTGCCGGTCGATAGCGCTGAAGAATCGGACCCTGCCCGCTATCGTCGCACACGTGCAGGGTGGCGAAATACGGATCTTCATGGCCTGCCGCTTAGCGTCCGAACGCTGAGCTCGGCGCTGACCAGCACCGGCAACTATCAGATGACGATCTGCTCGATCCGGCGCGCCGACTACCTGCTGCGCCGGATCCGCGCCGAGGCCGACCCGCTTCGACAGGAGGCCGAGCGCATACTCTCGGAGAGCCGCAAGGTGGCGCTGAGATTGATTGAACGTCTCGACTGGCGAGATTTCGAAACGCTGGTTGACCTGATCTTTGCGCGTGGTGGGTGGCAGCGCACCAGTCTGCTCGGAGGCGAGCAGGCCGATGTTGATCTGCTTTTGACGCAGCCCGTGACCGAAGAAACGGCTTGGGTCCAGGTAAAATCCCGTTCGCGCCAGGCCGAATTCGATGACTATCTCGATCGCTTCATCCGGGAAGGGCGATTTGACCGCCTCTTTTATGTCTATCACACCGCGACCTCGCCGATCACGACGAGTGCGCGTAACGTGCACATCTGGTCGGCCGAGCGTGTCGCGAAGGCGGTCATCGATCTTGGTCTGCTCGGCTGGCTATCAGATCGGACAATCTGAAGACTTCTTACGGTCGCGAGTTACACCAAGTCACTCTTGGCGCGATTGCCTCCCTCGCGCTTCAGAGACCTCGGCAAAGTTCTCGCCGGTCCCTTCTAGGGTTGCCTGAAGACCGTGGGTAAGCTGCAAACGTTGCAAGGTAACGTCGCAATAGAGCGGGTCGATCTCGATACCATAGCCCTGCCGGCCGGTCTGCTCGGCAGCAAGTAGAGTTGTCCCGGAGCCCACAAAAGCATCTAAAATAATGCCTTTTCGATGTGAACAGTCCCTAATCGCATCGGCAACGAGCGAAACCGGCTTAATAGTCGGGTGCAGCTCGAGGTCAGAACGGTCGCCGCCAAAGCTGTTGACGCCCGCGTAGCTCCAGACGTTCGTGCGGTAGCGGCCATGTTTGCCGAGCTCCACGTTGTTAATATGAGATGATGTCCCCGATTTGAAGACGAAAATCAGCTCGTGCTGAGAGCGGTAGAGCGATCCCATCCCGCCATTATTCTTGGCCCAGACGCAGAGGTTCTTTAGCTCCGTATAGGCGGTCGCAGCAGCTGCCGAGACCTCTCGAAGATGGCGCCAGTCCATGCAAATGAAATGAATCGCGCCATCGGTGGCGAACGCGGCCAAGTGGACAAACACCGTGTTCAGGAAGGCCGTGAACTCGGCCTCGGACATTTCTCCGGAGGCCATTGCAAACTCGCGGTGCTGCACTTTCCCGAGCCCGCCGACATGTCCGAGAATCGGGACGTTGTAAGGGGGATCAGTAAAGACCATCTGGGCACTCTCGCCACGCAGGAGCGCCTGATAGGTCTCGCGCTTGGTCGAATCGCCGCAAATCAGGCGGTGCGCGCCGATTTGCCAGATGTCGCCGGGACGGGTGACAGCTGGGCCCGACGGCTCAATAATTGTATCGGCGCCGTCGTCGATGGATGCGGACGAAAGCTCCCCGATGAGAATGTCGATGTCGGGCAGTTCGAATCCCGTAAGGGTGAGATCAAGGTCAATATCGAGATCGCTCAAATAGCGGAATTCGAGCGCGAGCAATTTGCGGTCCCACCCGGCGTTCTCGGCAAGCTTATTGTCTGCGATCACGTAGGCGCGAATTTCCGCCTCGCTCATTTGGGACAAACGGACGGTCGGGACCTCAGACAGCCCGATCTGCTTGGCGGCCTCAAGCCGTCCGTGCCCCGCGATAACGCCACCGTTATCGTCGACGAGAATCGGATTCGTGAAGCCGAAGCGGCGTATCGCGTTAGCGATCTGCGCGATCTGTTTCTTTGAGTGGGTCCGAGGATTGTTTGAGCGGGGATTTAATTGATGTGTCGGAAAATAATCGATGGAAAGTCGTTGTTTTTGAACATGCTCCAGCATGAAAACCTCCTGTGCCTGGATCAAGGAGGTCTAGCGGAGCGATTAGCACCCAACATTCACAACAAATCGGCAGATTTATCTGAAGAGATTCGATTGAGAAACGCGCGCCAGTCTATGCTCAGATTGAGCTGAGCAATAACGATGCGGGCCGCTCGTTCATGCGGGGGGCCCGTCCACCAATGCTTCCCGCGCAACACGCTCCAACCCTGGAGTCCGCAGCGTTCTTCCCGCCGTTGGAGCCATGGCAGCAAATATTCATATTTTGCCACGGCGAGCGTCCATCGGCTTTTCAAGAGCGCGTTCTCCTTCCGTCGCCCGCGAGTGCCCTTGAGCCGGCCCTCAATCCCTATGATGACTACTCCGAGCAGCCAATCCGGAAATTGTTGGCCCGCGTTTGCGAGCAGAATGGCTTTCAGTTGCTCGCGAGTGGGTAGTATTCCCTGCTTAGTACGCTGTTCCCAGGTACTAACCCGTCTTATTCGTCAGAGTGCGCCTGAGAGGCTGGCGAGCGTGGTGTAAAGCGCTGATGCGGCGTAGGATTCGGTTGCAAAGCCAACCCCATCACCTTCAGCCGCGAACAGCACGCCCGCCATGACCGATGATACGATTCTGCCCTTCTCGTTTCCAGCCGTTCACGCCAAGAAAGTCACAGCTGCCTTCGATGGCGGTCGGCTGACCTCGAACGGGGGCGTGATGCTTCTGGCGATGGCCGAGCGGCGTCTCGGCTTGGCCGACAATTTGGCCCGGGGTTCCCGGATCGGCGCGATCCGACGCGGGTCGTGCACAGCCTTGTCGATATGTTCCGCGCGCGCATGTTCGCGATCTGCTGCGGCTACGAGGACGCCGACGACCTCGATCATCTGCGGTCCGATCCCGCATTCAAGCTGGCCTGCGGACGGCTGCCGGACACGGGTCGCGATCTGTGTTCCCAACCGACGCTGTCGCGGCTGGAGAATGCTCCGCGCCTGCGCGACGTGATCCGACTGACCTACACTTTGGTCGACGCATGGATGGATAGCTACCCGCGCGAGCCGGCATCCGTCACGCTCGACATCGATGATACCTGCGATGTCGTCCACGGCCATCAGCAGCTCTCGCTGTTCAACGCTCATTATGACGAACGCTGCTTCCTGCCGATCCACGTCTACGACACGGAGAAGAGCCGGCCCGTGGCGGTCGTGTTGCGGCCCGGCAAGACGCCGGGCGGCGTCGAGGTGCGTGCCCATCTGCGCCGCCTGATACGGCATATCCGGACGCGGTGGCACAACACGCGAATCACGTTCCGTGGCGACGGGCACTATGCCCGGCCGGAGGCCATGGCGTGGTGCGAGACCAACGGCATCGACTACATCTTCGGTCTGTCCGGCACCAAGCCGCTCGCCAGAAAACTCGACGAGGCCGCCGACGACATCCGCACGCGACGCGCCATCGAGAACCTGCCGGTTCTGCGTGGCTATACCGAGACGCGCCACAAGGCCAAGTCCTGGGATCGCGAACGGCGTACCGTCGCCCGTATTGAGGCGACGATGCTCGGCCTCGACATCCGTTTCGTCGTCACCAGCCTCGATGTCGGCTCGGCCGAGTGGATCTACGACAGCCTGTATTGCGCGCGCGGCCAAGCCGAGAATCTGATCAAGCTGCATAAGACACAGCTCGCCTCCGATCGCACCAGCTGCCGTTCGGCGCTCGCCAATCAAGTCCGCCTCGTTCTCCACACCGCCGCTTATTGGCTGATGCTGACCGTGCGCGACGCGATTCCCAAAGCCCGGGAATTGGCCACAGCCGAGTTCGCGACGCTGCGTCTTCGTCTCTTGAAACTCGCTGCCCGTGTCGTCGAGACCACGAGCCGCATTCGCCTTGCGTTTGCCGCGGCATGTCCCGAAGCCGACCTGATCCGCGGCTTGCCAGGCGCGCTGCTGCCTCTCGGTCCTTGACCGGCGGGGCGTCCGCCCCCCGTTCGCCCAACCTACACCTCAAGCGCGTTGCAAAGTACGGGTCGGTCAGGCGGTGAAAAGCCGAAGGCAATCCCGCGCGCCTCGTCAGAGCAGATGTGCGGCCACATCAATCGGACTAAAAAAAGCACTCTCACGAATAGGACGGGCTAAACTCGGTCTCAGCGCCGAACAGCCCGTAAAGATCGGGATCAGATTTCATCGCCGCTCTCCGCCTATTGTTCGCGAGGAGTAACCGATCTTAATAGCGGATCGTCCCAGAGTTCTGGGTTAGTTTTGAACCTGTTTTCGAACATAGTGCGTCTTATCCAGGCCTCAGGCTCCATGACTTCCGGGACCAGCAGCAAGCTTCCCTCTTCGCCGTTAGGATTCAGGCGAGCGCGACAATCGTCCAACCATTTTACGGCTCTGAGATTACCCTCCATCGCAAGATCGCGCATCGTCATCAAGAGCAGCTCGTAAGTCGTTATTTGCTCCTCGCGTCCGTTTCGCTGGAAGCGATGAATCTCCCTGGCAATATCGTGCGCTATCGCCTTCTCACCTCTTGCCCCCTTTGGACGCCCCTGGGCGCGGCGCTGCCCGTGTCCAAACTGCCTTCCTATAGGCGGTCGACCTCTTCCAACCTCGTTACGCTCGCTCATGGGAGAATTCCTCCTGCTTCATATTCGCGTTCGTGGTCTGTCATTGTCATCTCGTACTGCTTTCGCCCCCAGGAGATATGCCGTTTTCTCCAATCGTTCGGCGGGATCCGAAATTTCTCAAGAATTAAAGAAGCCATTCGATGGGGCATGCTGTTGGTCGGAAGGGTGACTACTCCGCTTGTCTGAGGCCGTTCAGTGCATGCATGCTTATCGAACAACGCGAGAAGATGAGCGACTGATAGAAAATGCTTGTCCTGAACTGCCCTCTTTAGGATGCGCCTTAACTCAATCTCCTTCGCTGACATTTGCTTGGTCTGACCGCCTCTCTGGACCGAAAACACCTCGTCCAAAATCTCGAGTGGATCGATTTTGATTGGACCCCTTCTCTTTCGGCGGCCTCCCGGATTGCCCGACTTACCCTTTCTAAACCGGCTTGATTTTGGAGGCCGCCCGTAGCCGACCTCGTAATCGCCTGAATCTGCCATGATCGCTCTCCCGCGCTTCATCAATCTCCATAGGGTTCGCTTGCGGTTGAAGCTGCCGGTGAGGCTAGGACGATCGGCTCCGTCGCCTCGGCGCGCACAAAAAAGCGGCCCCGGGAATCAACCGAAACCGCGCAATCTGCCCATGCAGCGTCGAGGTACCTTAAGATCAGCTCCGGCCCATGCCGGCTCTCTGTCGCAATGGGGAGAATTTAGCGACCCATGCCGCTCACTCAATCACCCATCTCAGGCACCAGAATGTAGACTGATAGGTCCGCACTTTCAAGTCGGAGACGAACATTGCCTATATCTGCGAGACAATTTCCCTGCTCGTGCGCGCAAATTTCCCTGCTCCGGATCTTCGGAGCCTTCTGCCCATCTGCCTGAATCTGTGCGGCAATCGCTTATCAGGATCAGCAAATAGACCGGCCGGAGGGGAATCTTCCCAGTAAATTCCCTGATATCAGGGAATTTTTGGCTGAGACCGGTTCGCAGATGACTACCTCCACCGCCATTCTTCGTTCTGTCTGGCTTTGGGTTGCAGGCAGCGAAGAGCCGAGTGGCTTGACAACCTCTCTGAAATCGAAGGGTGGGCAGAGCGCAGTGCCAGCCACCTTTCGGGCTGTCCGGCGGCGGCCGGCAGGGCAAATCAATTCCTGAAGTGCATTTGATTGCCAGGCTGCGGTGCATCTCGCGCCGCATCACGTAACGCTTATCAATCGGGATTTTCCAAGATGGCCTTCGCGCATTTCTTGATCGCGGTCGGTGCCGTTTCTTTGTTGCTGGCCAGCTTCATCGCATTTGCCCTTTGGAGAAACGCGCTCCATTCGAGGGCGCGAATTTAGCAACAGGCGAGATTGAGCTCCGACGGCCTCGTTCATGGGGATGAGCGAGGCTGGCGGAATGGCCGCACCGCCGCGCGGCCTGACAGCCGAGCACCGCGCCTTCCACCTACCCCAAGGCGACGCGTGCTCGGCTGTTCACTCTCTGATCAGCCGCATCGTTCGAATTATTGATTGCGTGAAAGCAATTGCCGCTGGCTACTTTGCATGGGGTTGTTTTCGATATTTTGGTGGGAACCGTGGCCGCCAGGCTGCAATCAGATCCGTGCCGAGGGAGGACCCGGACAATCCGTCTATCGCTAGCGGGTATACGCAGCGAGGTCCAACCTGCGCCCGATCGCGATCGCCTCGAGGAAAGTCTCGTCGTGGCTCACGGCCAGCAGCGCGCCGTCATAGGCACGCAGTCCGGCCTCGACCGCTTCCATGGAAGAGATGTCGAGATGGTTGGTCGGCTCGTCGAGGATCAGGAGCGGCGGCGGCGTGACGCCGCCCAGGACGCAGGCGAGGCCGGCGCGAAGCAACTGGCCGCCGCTGAGGCCCGAGACGGCCTGCAGCGCGGCATCGGCGCGGAACATGAATCGCGCCAATGCCGCCCGACAGGCGTTCTCGCCGGCATTCGGATTGATGCGCCGGAAATTATCGAGGATGGAGGCTGACGCATCGAGCAGGCCGACTGCCTGATCGAACATTGCAAAGCGGGTCATCACCTCGACGGTGCCGCGCGACGGCGACAGCTCGCCGCTGACGAGCTTGAGCAATGTCGTCTTGCCGGCGCCGTTGGCGCCTGTGATCGCGACACGCTCCGGGCCTGACATGGAGAAGGTGAGACCACGCAGGATCGGCGCGTCCGCGGTGTAACCGACGTCAGCGGCTTCGATCCGCAGCACCATCCTGCTCGCCGGCAAATGCGTCGACGGCAGTTGCACCGAAAGCGGTTGCAGCACCTCGATGCGCTGCCGTGCCGCGGTGGCAAGTTCGAGCGCTTGCGCCCGCCGGCGCTCGGCGAGGCGGGCGTTCTCGCCGCCGCTATCTTCGGCGCGATCCTTGCGCAGTCCGGCGGCGATGCGCGGCATATCGCCCTTGGCGTGCTTCTTCGCGCCGGCGCCGTCCTTGCGGGCCTTGCGCTCGGACGTTTCCCTCGCCTTGCGGTCGATCTCGGCGACGCGCTTCTCGGCATCGGCCAGATCGTGTCTTGCTGCCGAAAGCTCGACGGCCCTGCGCGCGCGGTACGCGCTCCAATTGCCGCCATAGCGTCTGGCCTCCAGCGAGGTCAGTTCGACGATCGCATCCATGCTCTCCAAGAGCTCACGGTCGTGGCTGACGATGATGGCGCCATGGCGCCAGTCGGCGAGCAGGTCGATCACCGCCTTGCGCCCCGCGCGATCGAGATTGTTGGTGGGCTCGTCGAGCAGCAGAAAGTCGGGCTCTGCAAAAGTCAGCGCGGCGAGGCGCGCCCTGGTGGTTTGCCCGCCGGACAACGTTGTCAGTGGCGCGTCGAGCACATCGTTCAGTCCGACGCGCTCGAGTGCAGACGCGATGCGGGTGTCGAGCGTCCAGTCGACATCCGCAAGCTCGTCAGCGGTCGCAAGGCCCTGTTCGGCGCTGCGCAGGGCGGCCAGTGTGTGGCGCGCACCGAACAGATCGACGACGCATTCGTCCGGTGTCAGCTGAACCGTCTGATGCAGCATGGCGACGCGTCCCTGAACCGAGACCGTGCCGGAGTGCGGCGTGCGCCGGCCCGCGATCAGGTCGAGCAGCGTCGTCTTGCCGACGCCGTTCCTGCCGACAAGGCCGGTGCGTTCAGGGCCGAAACTGAGATCGATATTGGAAAGGAGAACCCGGCCGTCAGGCGCGGACAGGGTCAGATGCGAGAGCGTGATCGATGCAGGCATGGTGATGGATATCCCCGTGGGCAAGGCTGATGGGCGTTGCGGTCAGGGTGAAATCCATGGCTGTCGGCATCCTCTCGGATTGATGATTGCGGTGATGTAGTCGCGTATTAAGCCGGGATCAAGGCGCGACGCGCGTTGTCACGCCGCCGCGGCGAAGGTCCAGCGATCGGGATCGGGCGTGTGGCCGATCAAGGCGAGGCCATAGGCGATCGATTCGAACTGGTCTGCCGAGGTCAGCCGCGCCGCGCCAAAGCGCTCGGCGAACAGGCGCTGCACGGCCGGCACGAACGAGGTGCCGCCGGTCAGGAACACCTTCTCCACGTCGCGCGCGGTGATGCCGGACTTTGCCAGCGCTTCGTCGACGGTTGCGCCGAGACGTTCGATGTCGTCGGCGATCCAGGATTCGAAATCGTCGCGCGTCACGGTCGCGCCGATATCGATGCCTTCGCGGGCAAAGCGGAACTCGACGCGGTCGCGGCTCGACAGCGCGACCTTGGTGTCGGATACGGCGCGGTAGAGCGCAAAGCCGAGATCGTGGTCGACGATGGTGATGAAGTCGTGCAGCGGCGCCGGATCGAGCGCGGCGCGCGCGAGCTGCTGCAATTCGCGCAAATCGCCATTGCCCCTCATCATCGCGAGTTGATGCCAGCGAGCGAGGCTCGAATAATAATGGTTGGGGATCGGCAGCACCTTGTCGAACGAGCGGTAGTTGGTGCCCTTGCCGAGCCGCGGCGAGACGATGTGGTCGACGATACGGTAGTCGAAAGTGTCGCCGGCAATGCCGATGCCGGCGTGTCCCAGCGGCTCGGCGCGCAGCAAGCCGCCCTTGCGCGAGAATCGCATCACCGAGAAGTCGCTGGTGCCGCCGCCGAAATCGGCGACCAGCACCGTGGCATCGTGGTCGAGGCTGCGCGCAAAGGAGAACGCGGCGCCCACCGGCTCGTAGACATAGCGCGCGTGTCCGGCGCCGAGCCGCTCGAACGCGGCCCGGTAGCGCTGCATCGCGAGCTCGTCATTGGGATTGCCGCCGGCAAAGCGCACCGGGCGGCCGACCATGATGGTCGGCGCGCCGAGGTCGAAGCCCTCGCCGGCATGCCGCGTCAGCGTGCGCAGGAACGCCGCAAGCAGGTCCTCGAACTTGTAGCGCTGCCGGAAGATCTGGGTGGTGTTGAAGGCCGAACTCGCCGCAAACGATTTGAACGACTGGATGAAGCGATGGATCGTGCGGCCCTCGAGGAATTGCTCGATAGCCCACGGGCCGCCCTCGGCGCGCGGATGCAGGCCGGCGCCGGGCCGATCCTCCCAGAAGCACAGCGCGGACACATAGACGCTATGCGTGCGGCCGCCATGGTCGAATCTGACAGCCTCGACGCGGCCGTCGGCATCGGACAGCGCGACCACGGTGTTGCTGGTGCCAAAATCGACGCCAATCGAGACGGCGGGCGGAGCGCTCGACATTTTATGCTCGGATCTGTGATGTGAAGGGGGCGGACCTTTAGCGGCTTTGGCCGGACTTGCCAACCCTTTCTGGCGCGCGTGCGCGCACGCCGTCAGGGCAGGACGCAGCCCAGGGAACAGGCTGTGACGCCAAGATGACGATGTTCAGCGAAACGTGAATCGGCCCGCTCTTCCCGTCCTGCGCGCCCGCTGCTCTATACCGCCGGACAGGGTTTCACGGCACACGGCATGGCGCGCAGGAGAAGCGGATGACACTCAACCCCACGGCCAAAAATTATCGTGTCGCGGTCGCCGCTTACGAGGCCGGCCGTCCCAGCTATCCCGCCGATATTGTCGCTGCGCTGCCACTTCAAACCGCGCATTGCGTCGTCGATCTCGGCGCCGGAACCGGCAAGTTCACCCGGCTGCTGCTTCCACGCCTGTCCCCGACCGCCCGTCTCGTCGCGGTCGAGCCCGTTGCGGAGATGTCGGCCAGGCTGGCGAACGAAGCCAGGATCGAGGTGATCAACACGCGCGCCGATGCGATCGATCTTGCAACCGGCAGTGTCGATCTCGTCACCTGCGCCCAGGCGTTCCATTGGTTCGACAACGAACCGTCCGTCGCCGAGATCGCGCGACTGTTGCGCCCCGGCGGGACGCTGGCGCTGGTCTGGAACAACAGGGATGACCGCGCGCCGTGGGTCGACGCGTTGTCCGTCATGATTGAGCAGTATGCGGGAGATACGCCACGGCAACGCTCGGGGCGTTGGCGCTCGATCCTGAACGATCCACGCTTCGTGCTCGAGAAGGAAATCGTGCAGGACCATCCGCATCGGATGCCGCGACAGGGCGTCTATGAGCGCGTCGTGTCGACGAGCTATGTCGCCAACCTTCCCGACGCCGAAAAGGCGGTCCTTCGTGACAAGGTCGACGACGTCCTGCGTGAGGCTGGTCTCGGCCAAGCTGACGAGGTGGTGTTTCCCTATGTCACGCATCTCTATTTGCTGAAGCGGGTCTAGGTCCGTTCACGACATCGCCGCGCGATGCCTCACTTGCCGGCTACGATCTTCCATTGCCCATCGGCGCCATGGCGCAGCGCCGGGTCGCCGATGCGGATGTGTTGTGCGAGAAAATCGATGAAGGCGCGCACCCGCGCCGGCAGCGGACCGGCATGGCCGACATAGACCGCGTGGATGTCCTCGCGGTCGCCGGGATTGAGGTTTTGCAACACCGGCACCAGACGGCCGGCCTCGATATCAGAGCCGATGTGGAATAGCGCCAGCCGTCCCAGCCCGATGCCGCCGAGCGTGAGCTGGCGTGCCGCTTCGCCGTCGCTGACGCGGGCGACCGGCGGCGGCAGTGCTTCCTCGATCCGCTCGGCCCGGCGGAACGGCCAGCCGCGGATGCTGCGTGGAAAGGTCCAGCCGATGCCGCGGTGCGCGGTGAGGTCGGCCGGCGTCTTCGGCGTGCCGAAGCGGGCGAGATAGGACGGCGCGGCGACCACCACCATGCGGCTGGTGCCGAGCTTGCGCGCAATCAGCCGCGAGGCGCCGAGCGGGCCGACGCGGATCGCGACGTCGGCGCGCTCCTGCATCAGATCGACCAGCGTATCGGTCAGCACGATGTCGAGCGTGATGTCGGGATGCTCGCGCATGAAGCGCGGCAGCAGCGGCATCACATGCAGCATGCCGAACGGGATATTGCTGTTCACGGTGAGATGGCCGCGCGGCACGCAGGAGGCGGCCTCGCGTTCGGCCTCATCGATGTCGGCGAGGATGCGCTGGGCGCGCTGATAGAAGGCCTGCCCCTCCTCGGTGAGCTGCAGCTTGCGCGTGGTGCGGTTGACCAGCCGCGTGCCGAGCCGCGTCTCGAGCCGGGAGACCAGCTTGCTGACGCCCGACGGCGTCTGGCGCAGGCTGTTCGCGGCAGCCGTGAAGCCGCCGAGATCGACGACACGGACGAACACGTCCATCTCGCCGGAGCGATTGGTGTCTGATCGGGCCATCTTGAATTCACGTCACAAATGATTGGATTGACGCCATTCTAATCCTTCTGGCGCGGCCTCGCTATGTCGCATTGCGGAATCCTCATCCGGAGCGACACATGCCTGCTGCAGTCCTTGCCTTGACCGCCGGTGCCTTTGGCATCGGCACCACCGAATTCCTCATCATGGGACTGCTGCTGCAGGTCGCCGCGGACATGCAGGTATCCGTGTCCGCAGCGGGGCTGTTGATCTCCGGCTACGCACTCGGCGTATTCGTCGGCGCTCCGATCCTGACGCTGGCAACGCGACGGATGCCGCGCAAGGCGGTGCTGCTGGCACTGATGGCGATCTTCACGCTCGGCAATGCCGCCTGCGCGCTGGCGCCGAACAACGAACTGCTGATGGCCGCGCGCATTCTGACCTCGCTGGCGCACGGCACCTTCTTCGGCGTCGGCTCGGTCGTGGCGACAAGTCTCGTTCCGGAAGACAAGCGCGCCTCGGCGATCGCCACGATGTTCATCGGTCTCACGGTCGCGACCCAGCTCGGCGTGCCGTTCGGCGCCTGGTTCGGCCTGATGCTCGGCTGGCGCGCGGCGTTCTGGGCGGTGGCTGCGATCGGCGTGGTCGCCTTCATCGTGCTGGCGGTGCTGGTGCCCGGCCATGTCGGCGCCAAGGACAAGCCGGCGCTGCTGCGCGATGAACTCGCCGTGCTCGGCCGCCCGCAGGTGCTGCTCGGGCTTGCGATGACGGTGTTCGGCTTCGGTGGGTTGTTCGCGGTCTTTACCTACGTGCAGCCGATCCTGACCCGGCTGACCGGATTCTCCGACGCCGCGGTGTCGCCGATCCTGCTGGTGTTCGGCGCTGGACTCGCGATCGGCAATGTCGCGGGCGGAAGGCTCGCCGACAAGGGACTTGCGCGGGCCCTGCTCGTGTCGCTCGGTGGCCTCGCTGCCGTCCTCGTGGCGCTTGCTGCCGTGGTCTCGATCAAGGCACTGGCGGTGGCGCTGCTGTTCATTCTCGGCATCGCGGCGTTCGCAACGGTCGCGCCGCTGCAGCTTCGCGTGCTCGAAGCCGCCGGTGTCGAAGGGCGGACGCTGGCGTCGAGCCTGAACATCGCCGCCTTCAATCTCGGCAATGCGCTCGGCGCCTGGGCCGGCGGCGTCACCATCGATCGCGGCCTCGGCCTCGGCGCGCTGCCGCTGGTGGCGGCGCTGATCACCGCGATCGGGCTGTTGCTCGCACTGTGGAGCCTGCGTCTCGATCGACCGGTCGTCCTCGCCACGCAGTGCCCGGCCGAGTGAATCGCATCGACACCGCCGACGTCTATTGCAACGGCGCGTCGGAGGAGATTCTCGGCGCCGCGATCAAGGGCCGCCGCGACAAGGTGTGAGTCCGTCGCAGGTTCGCCGGCGTCGCTGTCTCACGCCTCGGCGCTGTGCTCGCAGACTTGCCTGCGGTATTCCGCCGGCGTCACGTTCATGTGCTGCCGGAACACGCGATTGAGGTGGCTTTGGTCGGCGAAGCCGGCCAGCAGGGCGATCTCCTTCAGCGCGACGCGGTCCTTGCGCAGATGCTGGCAGGCATGCTCCACCTTGCGCCGCAGGACATAGGCATGTGGCCGCGTGCCGTAATGCACGCGGAATTTGCGGGCGAACTGGATCGGCGTGCAATTGCAGATGTTCGCCAGCTCCTCCAGCGTGATGTTCCGGAAGATGTTCTGCTCGATATAGTCCTCGATCAGCCTTGCATGCGCCGGCCTGAAACGTCCCTGCGCGCACGGCATCTTGAATTCGATCGCCGCATATTTCCGCAGGATGTGCACGCTCGCCTGCAGCGCCAGCGCGTCATAGCACAGGCGTCCGCCCGGACCACCTGCGGCAACCTCCTGAACCATCTGGTCGTTGATCCAGGTCAGCATCGGATCTTCGGCCTTGAGCAAATCGTGCAGTTCGATCGTCTCGGCATCGCGGTCGAAGGCATCGCTCGCGGTCTTCATCATGAGGGCGGGAGCGATATAGAAATGCGTGACCTCGATGTCATTCTTCCAATGCCAGCTCGATGGCTCCGCGCGGGTCAGCAATGACGTGACGCCGCGACCGACGTGATCCTGCTTCCACGCGCCGGTGACGCGGCGGTTCATCGACGTCACGCCGTCGCGATAGAGCACGAGGAGGAAGTTGGCCGACGGCGGAACCCAGATGTCCGACGGCGCATAACGGAAAATCCGCAGCCGGAAATCGTTCCGCCCGACCGCCGCACTATCCAGCTTCAGCTCACCGGGAGCGTAGCGCGGCAGCTCCTCGACCGTGATCAACTGGCCCATCGCGCGAGCCTCCTCCTTGGAGTCTGTCCCTGGAATGCCTGGCGCAGTTGACCGCTGCTTCTTGGCCGGATGACTGGGCGCAGAATAGGCCACTTTCGCCGGTTGCCAAGCCGACCAATGGCCGGCGGTTCGATTGAATGGCGGCGTTCAAGAGATTGTCGGTTTCATCCAAGCCATCAGGTCGAACGGCCCGTAGCCTGCCCTGCGTTTCGGCACAGTGCGTGCGGCCGAGACCCAATTGACGCAACGCACCATCGTCCGGCGACACGGCGGGGTGGGAGCGTGTGTGAAGCAAAACACAGGAGGAAACGATGACCGAGGCCGTCACAAGGTCCAATGGAAGCAATGGTGCGCGTGCCACGACCAAGCTCGACGCCGTTGTCGTCGGCGCCGGCGTCGCCGGTCTCTATCAGCTGTTCCGATGCGGGAGCAGGGACTGAACGTCCGGGCGATCGATGCCGGATCAAGCGTCGGCGGCACCTGGTACTGGAACCGCTATCCCGGCGCGCGCTTCGATTCCGAAGGCCACACCTATCAGTACCTGTTTTCCGAGGATCTCTACAAAGGCTGGAGCTGGAGCGAGCGGTTCCCGGGGCAGCCGGAAATCGAGCGCTGGCTGAACTACGTCGCCGACCGCCTCGACCTCAAGAAGGACATCCAGTTCGGCACCACGGTCAAGAGCGCGCACTTCAATGAAGCGACGCAACGCTGGCTGGTGACGACGGACCAGGGCGGTGTGATCGACACCCAGTTCCTGGTCACCTGCTGCGGCATGCTCTCGGCCCCGCACGTGTCCTTCCCGGGACAGGAGACATTCAAGGGCAAGCTGTTCCACACTGCGCGCTGGCCTAAGGGGCCGATCGAGCTCGCCGGCAAGCGCGTCGGCGTGGTCGGTAACGGCGCGACCGGAATCCAGGTGATCCAGACGATCGCGGGAGAGTCCGGTCATCTCAAGGTGTTCATCCGCACGCCGCAATACAGCATCCCGATGAAGAACCCGAAATGGGATGCGTCGGACGCCGAAGCATACAAGTCGAAATTCAAGTTCCTTACCGAACGGCTGCCGAAGACGTTCACCGGATTCGAATTCGACTTCGAGCACGTCTGGGCCGACCTGACGCCGCAGCAGCGTCGCCAGGTGATCGAGGATTGCTGGAACGACGGATCCCTGAAATTGTGGGTGGCATCCTTCGCCGAACTGTTCTTCGACGAATCCATCAACGCCGAGATCACCGAATTCGTGCGCGAGAAGATGCGCGAGCGGATCAAGGATCCCAAGCTGTGCGAGTTGCTGATTCCGTCGGATTACGGCTTTGGCACGCACCGCGTGCCGCTGGAGAGCAATTTCCTCGAAGCCTTCCTCCGGCCCAATGTCGAGATCGTCAGCGTCAAGGACAATCCGATCGCGCGCATCACGCCCGAGGGCATCCAGACCGCCGACGGCACTGTTCACGAGCTCGACGTCATCATCCTGGCGACAGGGTTCGACGCCGGCACGGGCGCATTGACGCGCATCGACATCCGCGGTCGTGACGGACGGTCGTTGAAGGAGGATTGGGGCCGGGATATCCGCACCACGATGGGCCTGCAGGTCCATGGCTATCCGAACCTGTTCACGACCGCGGTGCCGCTCGCGCCCTCGGCCGCGCTCTGCAATATGACCACCTGCCTGCAGCAGCAGGTCGAGTGGATCGCCGACTGCATCAAGCATTTGCGCGGCAAGAACCTCCACGTCATCGAGCCGACCAGGGACGCCGAGGATCAGTGGGTGGCGCATCACGACGAGACCGCCAACGCAACGCTGATCGCGAAGACCAACTCCTGGTACCTCGGCTCGAATGTCGAGGGCAAGCCGCGCCGGGTGCTGTCCTACTGCGGCGGCGTCGGCACCTACCGCCAGAAATGCGACGAGGTCGCCGCAAGCGGGTATCTCGGATTTGTCATGCAGTAGAGCCGCGATCGCGATCCGGCGCCGCGGTCGTTGCTGACCGGCGGCGCCGCTCCTGATCGACCACATCAAACAAATATGGGAGGAAGACAATGAGCACGAATTTCAGTGCGGCAGCAGATGCGATTCTCGACGGCGTCGTGACATCCAGCCCGCGCGTTCCCGGCGTCGTTGCCATGGTGACCGACCGCCATCGCAACATCTATGAAGGCGCCGCCGGCAAGCGCCGCCTCGACCAGGCGGCGGACATGACGACCGACAGCGTGTTCGCGATCTTCTCGACCACCAAGGCGATCACCGGGACGGCCGTGCTGCAACTCGTCGAGGAGGGCAAGCTCGATCTCGACGCGCCGGCCAGGACCTATGCGCCCGACATCGGCAAGCTCCAGGTCATCGAAGGTTTTGACGACAAGGGCGAGCCAAGGCTGCGACCGCCGAAGCGCGACATCACCACGCGCATGCTGATGGTCCATAGCGCAGGCCTGAGCTACGACTTCATCAACCACACCTATAACCGGCTTGCGCAGGAGAAGGGGCAGCCCAGCGTCATCACCGCGTCCAAGGCGTCGCTGATGACCCCGCTGCTGTTCGATCCGGGTGAGCGATGGGAATACGGCACCAACATGGATTGGTGCGGTCAGATCGTCGAAGCGATCACCGGCCGCCGGCTCGGCGAGGTCTTCAGGACGCGGATCTTCGAGCCGCTCGGCATCAAGGATACGACGTTCGAGCTCACCGACGCGATGCGCCGCCGGCTCGCCGGCATTCACGCCCGCAATGCCGACGGTTCGCTCACGCCGATGGATTTCGAGCTGCCGGCCAATCCGGAAATCCACATGGGCGGCCACGGGCTTTACGGCACCATCGGCGACTACATGCGCTTCATCCGGATGTGGCTGAATGACGGGGCAGGCGAACATGGCCGAGTCCTGAAGCCGGAGACCGTGCGGATGGCGGAAAAGAACCATCTCGGCAACAACAAGGTCACCGCCATTACCGGCGTGATCACCGCGCTCGCCAACGACGCTGAGTTCTTCCCCGGCCAATCGAAGTCCTGGGCGCTGAGCTTCATGATCAATGACGAGCAGGCCCCGACCGGCCGCCCCGCCGGCGCGCTCGGCTGGGCCGGTCTCGCCAACCTGTTCTACTGGATCGACCGGCAGAACGGCTTCGGCGGATTCTGGGCGACGCAGATCCTCCCGTTCGGCGACCCGACATCCTTCATCGGCTACATGAATTTCGAGACGGCGTTCTACGAAGCCCTGAAGATGCGCAAGGCGGGTTAGAGAAACCCGCAGCCTCTCACGCGCACGGCTGAGGACGTTTCAGCCGTTTGCGAGCAACTCCGTGATCAGCGACGCCGCCTTGATGCCGGTGCCGCTGATGATGACGACGGTGCGCTCCGCCGGACGGATCGCGCCGCGTTGCTTCAGGACATCGAGCGCGGCGGCGGCCGAGGCCGAGGTCGGCTCGACGAACAGGCCGGTCTGCGCGAGCCGCTTCAATGCGGCGACGATGCCGTCCTCGGGGATCGCGACGGTGCCGCCGCCGCTCTCCTTCAGCGCCGCGATCATCTGCTTGAGCCGCAGCGGATGCTTGATCGCGGTGCCCTCGGCGATGGTCTTGCGGACCGCGCGATCGACCGGCGTGTCGAGGCCGGCGGCAAAACTGGCATCGACCGGCGAGCAGTTCAGCGGCTGCGCCGCGAACAGGCGCGGCAGCCGCGCGATCTGTCCGGCCGCCAGCAGCTCCTTGAAGCCGATATAGCAGCCGAGCAGGCTGCTGCCGGCGCCGACCGGCATGATGATATTGTCGGGCGCGGTGAAGCCGAAATCCTCCCAGATCTCGTAGGCCAAGGACTTGGTGCCCTGCAGGAAGAACGGCTGCCAATTGTGGCTGGAATAGACAATCTGCTTGGACTGGCGGATCGCCTCGGCCTCGGATTCCTCGCGCGGTCCTTCCACAAGCTGCACCTCGGCGCCGAAGGCGTGCATCTGCGCGACCTTCATCGGCGATGTCGTGGCCGGCGCGAGAATTCGGACCCGCATGCCGCCGGCCGCGCCATAGGCCGAAACGGAGGCGCCGCCATTGCCGGAGGAGTCCTCCAGCACCGCATCGACGCCGAGCTGGCGCAGCAAGGAGAGCATCACCGTGGTGCCGCGATCCTTGAAGCTCGAGGTCGGATTGAACCATTCGAGCTTGAAGTGCGGCCGTAGCTCATCCCACGGCTTCTCGACGACAGGCGTGCAGCCTTCACCCATCGTGATCGGCTGCCTGATCTCGACCGGCAGCGCCGCGCGATAGCGCCACAGCGACCGCGTCCCGCGATCGATGTCGTCACGGGAAATGCCCGGTAGCGGTGTGACCAGCAGTGGCTTGCCCTCGTCGGAGCACCAGCGCGGGACATCCAGCGGATAGAGCTTTCCGGTGAGCGGGTCGATGTAGGTGGGTGATGGCATCAATTCAGTCCTCAAGTCGCGGGCTGGCCGGACACGTCGCGACCGAGCACGAAAGCCGGCAGGGTCGCAAGCCTGTCATGAGCCATGATCGGGGCGGGCGCCCCGTCCGGCAGGTTCATTCGGGCCCGATTATGCCACCAGGTCGGCAAGTGCACACGTGCCGTGCCGAACAGATCATACGCCGATCCCGCGACAAACAGGCATCGGTTGGCCGGGACCGGCAGTTCGTCGAGCGCGAGCTGGTAGGGTTGTGGCTGCGGCTTGTAATAGCCGGCGCGCTCGGCCGTCACGAAGACAGCGAGAGGAACGCCGATGCGCTCGGCTGCGATGCGGCCAAGCCGCTCCGAGCAGTTCGTCACGACGCCGAGCGCGATGCCGGCCTCGAGTAGCGTCCGCAGCACCTCGCGGACCTCGGGCCAAGGATCGAGCTCCGCATAGCGTGCGCCAAGCTCCTCGGCAAGTTCGAACGGGAGCCCGACATTGCGCGCGGCCTCGCCCACCAGATCCTCATAGGGACGATAGCGCCCGGTGGCGTAGGTGTTCTTGAGATACTCGGCCCGCCAGCGCAGCCCGGCTTCGTCGGAGCCCGCGACCTTGTTCCAGAGCACCCAGCTGTCGAGCAGCGCGGTCAAGAGATCGAACAGAACGGCGTCATAGGCTCGAATCATGGGCTGAGCTCCGCTTCCGACCATCCGCGAAACCGTTCCCATTGCCTGACGGCGTCGGAGCCGGCCGAGACGACGTGATAGCGGTCGTGCTGGGCGCCGGTCGCGCAGGCATGGTTCGGCAGGATCCGCACCCTGGTGCCGACCGGCAGCGTAACCTGCGGCGCGGTGCTGCCGGGGCGGACGGCGATGATGCCGTGCTCCTGATTGGTTTCGGTCACGATCAAATCGGGATAGGGCCGTCCATCGATGTCGCAGACGATGCCGTAGCCTTGGTCGATTGGCTGTTTCGCGGTGCCGCGATCGCGCGACAGTGCCATCCAGCCCGCGTCGATGAAGGTCCAGCGGCGATCGGCGCGATGGCCGATCACCGTCGCGAGCACCGACAGCGCAATGTCCGCGACCGCGCAGACCCCGATTCCGGCCATCACCAGATCGAACATCACGAAGACGCCGGCGCGCACTTCGGTGACGCCATCGAGCCGGCGTGCGAAATGCGCTGTCGGTGTCGAGCCGACGCTGACCACGGGGCACGGCAGTCCGGCCGAACGCAGCACCTCGGCGCAGGCCACCGCGGCGGCGCGCTCCTCTTCGGCGGCTTGCTCGAGCGCCGCCACGCTGCGGCAGGAATAGGATTCGCCGGCGTGGGCCATGACGCCGCGCAGTTCGGCATCGCCTTGATGCAGTGCGCGGCCGATCTCGACCAGCAGCGGGTCGCTCGCGCCGACCCCGGCGCGGTGGCCGTCGCAGTCGATCTCGATCAGCACGGGAATACGGTCGTTGGTCATGCGCGCCATTGCGGTGACGGCGGCCGCCTGCTCCAGGCTGTCGAGCACCACGGACAGGTTCACGCCCTGCCGGCGCAGCGCGGCCACGCGATCGAGCTTCTGTGGCGCGACGCCGACGGCATAGAGGATGTCCTTCACGCCCGCCGCGGCAAACACCTCGGCCTCCTGCAGGGGCGAGACCGCGGCCGGGCCGCCTGGGCCGTCCATCACGGCACGCGCCGCCGGAATTGATTTCGCGGTCTTCAGATGCGGGCGCAGCGGCACCCCGAGCCGCGCCAGCCGCGTCTTCAGGCGCGCGATGTTGTGCAGCATCCGATCTTCGTCGAGGACCAGGCAGGGCGTCTCGATCCCGGCGAGGGGATGCGTTGTCGTCGAAACAGGAGCGGATGACATGCGGCGAGACTAGCCGTTTCCATGCTAAGCGCAATTTACCCAATGTCATTCCTATATTAAGTTTGAACTTAATGATCTCGACCGACGACATCCGCTTTTTCACAGCGATCGCCACGGCTCGGTCGCTGGCGGCTGCCGCGCGGGCGCTCGACGTGACAGCATCGGCGGTCTCGCAGCGGCTGCAGAGCCTCGAGCAGCGGCTGGGCGTTCAACTGGTCAGCCGTTCGGCCCGGCGGCTGACGCTGACCGATGAGGGCGAGCTTTTGGTGCTGCGCGGCGGCGCGCTGCTCGACGAGGCGACCGAGTTGACCGAAGCGCTGCAGGCGCGTCGCGGAACCATCTCGGGCCATCTGAAGATCCTCGCGCCGCTCGGCTTCGGGCGGCGTTACATCGCCCCGGTCGTTGCTGCCCTCCGGTCCCGCCACCCCGACGTATCGGTCGAGCTCGAACTGTCCGATCGGCCGGCGCGTGCCGCTGCCGGTGCGTGGGACGTCATGATCCACATCGGCGCCTTGACGGATTCCACGCTTCGCTTGCTGCGTCTCGCGCCGAACGAGCGCTATCTCTGCGCCTCGCCGGCCTATCTGAAGCGCCGTGGAACGCCGGCGAGCCCGCAGGATCTGCGTGGGCATGATTGCATCGCGCTGCGCGAGAACGAGGAGGACGTGACGCTCTGGCGGTTCTCGCGCCGGCGCGCCGCGGCGGCGCCTGATGTCATCAGGATCGAGCCGATGCTGTCGAGCAATGACGGTGAGGTGGTGAAGGCCTGGGCGCTGGCCGATCACGGCCTGATCGTCAGGTCGGAATGGGATGTCGCCGAGGACCTCGCCTGTGGCCGGCTGGTGCGTGTCCTGCCGAACCACCGTCTGCCGCCGGCCGACATCGTTGCGCTGCTCAACCCCGGCCGCAGTGGCCGGGCCCGGCGCACGCAGGCCTTCGTGGAGCACCTGCGCGCCGGCCTCTCGCCGCCGCCGTGGCGCGGCAGGCAGCGATGACTGCGATCGCCTACGCCGCGCCGGCCTGCTTGTTCAGATAGCCTTTTGCAAAGTCGAGATACCAGTCGAGGCAGCCGGGATTGGCCATCGCATCGCGGTTGATGACCTTCTCGACGGGATGGCCGAGCAACAGCTTCTTGACCGGCAGTTCCTGCTTCTTGCCGGACAGCGTGCGCGGAATTTCCGCGACGACGAAGATGTCGTTGGGCAGGAAGCGGCGCGACAGCCCGGCCTCGACCGCCTTGTTGATCTTCGCCTTCATCGCGGCATCGAGGGCAACGCCCTCGCGCAGCACCACGAACAGCGGCATGTAGCTGTCACGTCCGAGATATTCGAGGTCGACGACCATCGAATCCAGCACCTCGGGCAGCGCCTCAATCGCCGAATAGAGCTCGCTGGTGCCCATCCGCAAGCCGTGGCGATTGATGGTGGCGTCGCTGCGGCCGTAGATCACGCAGGAGCCGTCGGGGTTGATCTTGAGCCAGTCGCCATGCCGCCACACCGGGCCGCGGCCGGAGCCGTCGAAATTGTCGGGGTAGGTCTCGAAATAGCTCGCCAGATAGCGCGCGTCGCCGGGATCGTTCCAGAACCGCAGCGGCATCGAGGGCAGCGGCTCGGTGCAGACGAGCTCGCCGACCTCGTCGATCACGGCGCGGCCCTGCTCGTCGAAGGCCTCCACCGCGCAGCCGAGCAGGCGGCATTGCATGATGCCCGGCGTCTGCGGCAGTTCGCGATTGCCGCCGATGAAGGCGCCGGCGAAATCGGTGCCGCCGGAAATATTGGCCCACCACATATCGGCCTGCGCGGCGTTGCCGTTGCGCTTCGAAAGCGCGGCGAAGCGCTGGTTGAACCAGGCTTGCGTATCGGCGCTGAGCGGTGAGCCGGTCGAGCCGAGCGTACGCAGGCCAGAGAGGTCGCCGACAGCGGCGAGATCAATCTCTGCCTTGGTGCAATTGGCGAAGAATGCCGCGCCCGCGCCGAAGAAGGTCGCCTTGGCATCGGCGACGAAGCGCCATAGCGTGGTCCAGTCCGGCTTGTCCTTGCTGCCGCCGGGACTGCCGTCGAAGATGCAGCAGGTCGTGCCGTTGAGCAGGCCATTGGCCTGGCAATTCCACATGATCCAGCCGGTCGACGAGTACCAATGAAAGCGTTCGCCGAACGAGTTCGGCTGATAGCTGCAGCCGATGTCGTTGTGCAGCGTCGAGAGCGGCAGCGCCACCACGATGATGCCGCCATGGCTGTGCAGGATCGGCTTCGGCAATCCCGTGGTGCCTGAGGAATAGACGATCCAGAGCGGGTGATCGAACGGCAGCCATTCCGGCTCGAAGGCGTCGATCTCCGCACTCTCGCCCGCGAGGATGGACGACAGCCGCGTCTCGGCGGGCGCGGCGTCGCTGTGCAGGATGACGTGCTGCACCGTCGGCAGCGCGCGCCGCAGCTCCTCGATCACGCCTTGCCGGTCATGGCGCCGGCCGGCATAGGTCACGGCGTCGCAGGCGATCAGTACCTTCGGCTCGATCTGCTTGAAGCGGTCGATCACCGCGGGCGCCGCCATGTCGGGCGCGCAGACGCTCCAGATCGCACCCAGGCTCGCGGTCGCAAGAAACGCGATGATGGTCTCGGGGATGTTCGGCAGATAGGCGGCGCCGCGATCGCCCCGGCGTACGCCGTTGGCCTTCAGATGCAGCGCCAGCGCCGCCGATTTGCGCCGCAGTTCGGGCCAGCTCGTTTCCGAAAGCCTGCCGTCCTCGCCGCTCGCGATCAGCGCCGGCAGGCCTGCCGCGTGCGCCGGCGCGACATGACGGAAGACCTGGTGCGCATAGTTCACCGAAGCGCCGGGAAACCACACCGCGCCCGGCATCTTGCGTTCGGCCAGCACTGCCGAATGCGGCGTCGGCGAGCGCAGATCGAAATAATCCCAGACGCTCTGCCAGAAGGCGTCGATATCGGTGACCGACCACCGCCGCATCGCCTCGAAGTCAGCAAACACGAGGCCGCGCGTCTGCTTCAGCCATTGGCGGTAAAGGGCCATTTGCGGGACGTAAGGTGCAGTCATGGGCGGTTTCCGGATTTTCTTGTCGTGGCGTGCGCCAGATGGCGTGCGGGCGCTGTCTTAACATGGTGACGCAGGCACGGGGAACGCAGTCGAGCCACGGCTTGCGTCATATTCTTACCGCTGTCGCAGCGTGCTATGCCGTCGGTTGCACGGTCGATTCCGTGCGCATCCGATAGAGAGCTGCGATGTTCGTCGGAGAACTCTTCATCCTCGGCTTCTACGGCAAGGTCGTCCCGCCCTGGCTGAGCGAATTTGCCGCGCGGTTCGGGCTCGGCGGGGTGATCCTGTTCGATTATTCCTGCCAGACCCGGCAATACGACAACAACGTCGCGTCGCCTGAACAGGTGCAGTCGCTCTGCGCGGAGATCGCGGCGCTGCCGTCGCGGCCGCTGGTCTTCATCGACCAGGAGGGCGGTCTGGTGCGCCGGCTCAAGGATGGCCTTGGCTTTCAGCCGATGCCGAGCGCGAAGGACTTCAATCTGCTCGCCATCCCTGAGAAGCAGGCCATCCTGCAAGCAAGCTATCGCGAGCTGCGTCGGCTCGGCATCCGCTACAATTTCGCGCCCGTCATCGACGTCGACTTTAACCCTGACAATCCCAATATCGGCAGGGTCAAGCGGTCCTATTCGGCCGATATCGGCGAGGTCGAGGCCAATGCCCGCCTGGTCGACGCCGCGGCGCGGCAGGCAGGCATAGGGCTTTGCCTCAAGCATTTTCCGGGCATCGGCGGCGCGCACGTCGATTCACATCTGGAGTTCATGGACATTTCCGATGCGTTGCGGCCGGAGCAGGAGGAGCTGTTCTATGCGCTGGCGCCGCACACCTTCGGCGATGCGGTGCTGGTCAGCCACGCCATTGTCCGCCAGTGGGACGCGCAGCATCCGATGACGTTGTCATCGAAAGGGATCGGCCGGCTCCGGGGCCGCTTGCCGGAGACGCTGCTGATCACCGACGACATGCAGATGCAGGGGCTGCAGAAGGCGCTGGGCACCGGCGCGGCCAGCCTGCAGGCGATCGCCGCCGGCATGGATATGATCTGCATCGGCAACAATCTGTTCGACCAGGAGCAGGAGATGGCCGGCATCGCCGCGGCGGTCGCGCGTGCGGTGCAGGACGGGGCGCTCGATCAAGCCGCGGTGCAGCGATCCATTGCGCGCGTACAAAAGCGCAAGGCATTGCTCTCCTGATGGCGTTGAACCAAATTTTGCGCCGAGCGACCACAAGGGGCGGAACCAAATTTCATGACCGCGATTTAACACTGACGCTCATCGGGGCTAACAACCATGAAGATGCTCAAGCGTCTCTTCCGATTGACCTGGCTGCGCCGCGCCGCCCGCAACCCCGCCGATCTTCCGCCTGCCTCTATTGATCCCGACGAATTCACCCGCCTGCTTTGCAGCGGGCGCAGCGAAGATCTGCGGATCCTGGCAAAGCGGCTGAGCCAGCGCTCGCGGGCCCACGCGTAGATAGCGGGACAAATCCAGTCGTGGGCCGGTTTTCAGCAGAACCGGCAAGCCCGGCGCGCGGCCGCGGCTCCAACGCCTGATGCGATCAGCTACTGCTTTGCCTTTTCGTGATTGCCGATCCCGATCGCCTTGTAGTCATAGGTCGGGTAGAACTCGGTGTGATAGGCGCCCCACGCGCTGTTCTCGATGATGCGGTTGATCTCGCGCAACCGCGATGCCGGCAGCCGCAGTGTCACCACCTGGCCGACACCCATCATCACGTACCAGCTGACGACCTCGACACCTTCGGGCGGAAACGCCTTGTAGAAGCCCTGCCGTTCCAGCTGGGCATTCAGCTCGCTGAGCGGGCGTGACTGATCATGCTTGAAGAAGATCGTGAGCATCACGGCGTTGTCCGCCGTCGGCGTTGCATCGCCGGTCGGCGGGGTCTGGGCACCGCGCGGTGGTGCTGACCAGCAGTGCTGCGGTCAGCGCCGCCATTGTCATCCAGGATCGGTTCCGCCCTCGCTGCATTGCCGCGCCCTTGTTGTTGTTCGAGAGGCGGCGATCATCAGGGCGCCTGCCGGGGCTGTAAATTGACATTCGCCTGACCGGTCGCGTCGGGCCGATGTGAACTGCCTCACACGCGAACGCGCCGACGTGCTGTATGCCGATGCCATTCCAATGCCCAGAGGGATGATCGATGTCGACCCAGCGGATGGCGTATTGGTGGTTCAGGTTCGTTCTTTCGGGACGATTCCTGCAGAAGTTCCTTCGGTCCCGGCGCCCCTGAGGGCCGAGCCAGCGGCGCTGGTGTAGCCCAGTGCAACCCAAAGCGGGGCCCGTAAGAATACTGTCATTCGACTCGAATATGCGACTTTCGTTGCCAAATCAGCGGTAATCTGCGCCTGCTTGGCGGGTCGGGGCCCGAGGTCACAGTTGCGTCACCCGTAGTTTTACGGAGTCCCGCGTTAACGCGGCCACAAGTTCACCTTTGGTAAACCATACTTATGACGCAACATGACAATCGGGCCGAGGCGCGCCTTCCGACCTGGGTGGGTGGAACCGCAACGCTCGAAACGCCGCCGCTTGAGCTTCCGGAGGCCGCCGCCCCGCGGGCGCAGGTAACCACGGACGCCGGCGCCGCGATCGTCCGCCAGTTCAACGGACCCGTGACGGCGCTGCTGCTCTATATGAATGAGCTCAAGCAGCACAGCCATCAGTTCGCGCACGCCCCCGGCAACGGCGTCTATCTACGCCAGGTGATCGAGAACGCGCTTGAGCAGACCGAGCGGGTGTCCGCGATGCTGAAGCAGATTTCCGATCTTTATCCGAGCGCCATTCCGGCCGCCGATCTCAAGCCGCCGGGGGACGACAAGCCGGCGGGTTCAAGGTCGCCCGAAATCATGTTCGCGCCGGAGGCCGGCCGCAAGCCGTTGACCAAGCGCGAGCGTGAGGTGCTCAGCCTGATCAGCGACGGCTACTCCAACAAGCAGGGCGCGCTGCGAATGAACATCAGCCCGCGCACGTTCGAGAGCCATCGCGCCGAGGCCATGCGCAAACTCGGTGCGCGCAACACCGCCGATCTCGTCCGCAAGGCTCTGCTGCACTCCGCCTGAGCGGGGGGCAGCTCTCAGAAATCGTCTTCCGCGGCAAAGCACAGACGCGGTGCGGGCCGCGCTGCCGGGGCAGCGGCCTTCGGTTCGTCCGGAACGATCGTGACCACCCAGGCTGCCGTCGTGCCGGACCTGCTTTCGACAATCGCGCGCACGCGTCCCGTCACGGTCGCGCCGGCGGACCGGACCGTGGCGGGCCGGCCGTTGAACTGGGCCATGCGGAAGCGGCGGGCCTCCTTGCGATCGGTCGTCTGGTACGTGAACATCAGCTCCCCCGTGCGTCCACGCAATTCTGGGGATTCAGCGTTATCCGACGGTGAAAATCGTAAACCGTAGAAGTACGGCTTAGCGCTCTGGAGCGTTTTCGAGCGAAGTGGGTACCGGTTCGCGTAAAGAAAACGCGTCAAAACAAGAATCTAGAGCCCCGTTCCGATTCCATCGGAACGGAAAGGCTCTAGCTGCCGGTCTCCTGGCAACTCAGCAGTCGCGCATACTGCGCCTTGACCGTGGCGTAGCATTCGCACGCGGTCCTGATCAGTCCATCCGCATTGGTGATCTCGATGTGACCACGGCTGTAGTGGATGAAGTTCGCCTGTTGCAGGGTGTGCGCGACCAGCGAAACGCTGTTGCGGCGCGCGCCGATCATCTGCGCCATCGCCTCCTGGGTCAGGATGATCTTGTTGCTGCCGGAGAGATCGCGCATCTGCAGCAGGCATCGTGCCAGCCGCGACTCCACGGTGTGGGCGGCGTTGCAGCCGGCCGTCTGCTGGATTTGGGCATAGACGGCGAGCCCATGCCGGATCAACATCGCGCGAAGCGTCGGGCTCTGGCCGGCAGCTGCCCGCAACGGCTCGAGCTCGATCGTCGATGCGACGCCCGGCACCAGCACCATCGCGTTGTTCAACGTCCGTCCTTCTACGAGCGGGGCGAAAGCGCCATAGATGCTGTCGCGACCGACCATCGCGACCTGGACGCGCTCGCCTCTTGCCAGCTTGACCACCAGCGAGATCACGCCCTTGTGCGGCATGTATGTCCGCTTGAGCATCTCGTCGGTCTCGATCAGGACCGAATCGGCGGTGAGGTCGACCGTCCGCAGATGCGGCCGGATCAGCTCAAAATCGCTCTCCGAGAGCGACGACAGGAATCCGTTGGGCGATCGCGGAACCGTATCCAAAGCAACCTCCTGCCTTCTGGCAAGCTTTGTCTCTGGGCACCAGGGCTGACGCGTGCAGCTGGACGTTCTTGCAACCTATTCTGGCGCGTGTTGGTTCCAATGGGAAGGAATAGACCTATCGCCGCATGATGCGGTTTGCGTGCTCCGGCCGGCCGGCGCCAGTCAATCTTCCGGCCCAATCAATTGTTCGGCGTGCGCCTTGACGGTCGCATAACATTCACACGCCGCCTTCCGCAGGCCGTCGATGTCGGTGATTTCGATATGACCGCGGCTGTAGCGGAGGATGCCGGCCTGCTGAAACCCGTGCGCGACGATCGAAACCGCGTTGCGGCGGACACCGATCATCTGCGCCAGCATCTCCTGGGTCAGCGGCAATGCTTCGCTGCCGCACAGATCGCGCGCCCGCAGCAGCCATCGTGACAGCCGTGCCTCCACCGGATGCGAAACGTTGCAGGCGACCGATTGCTGCGTCTGCGCCATCAGCGCCTGCTCATAGAGCGCGACCAGGGTCCGGAAATCCGCGCTGCGATTTGCTGCCTCGCGGAACTCCTCCGCCCGCAGCATCGAAGCCGTACCCGGCACCACGACGATCGCGTCGGCAAGCGGCGGCCGCTCGTGCAGCGCGGCTGACGCACCAACGATGCCGTCGCGACCAACGGTTGCAATCTCGACTGATTGCCCGTCGGACAGATTGACCATCATCGAGACCACGCCGCTGTGCGGAAAGTAGACCCGCTGCACCGGTGCGCCGGCATCGGCGAGCACCGTTTCCTTGGTCAGGTCGACGGTTTCCAGAAGCGGATGGAGCTGCGCGTACTCCGTGGAGGGAAGTGCTTGCAACAGACGATTGGGCGGACGCGATAGCGCGGACATTGGAGCTCCTGCCGAGGGCGGGAGCACTACGGTCTCGCATCACCTACTCTTGGCGTGTGGAATGAACGCGAACATAGCTTGCCTGTCCAATTGCACAAGGGTTGTGGTGCGAACTCTATACCCTCTAGGGGGCAGACGGTCCGCGCCGCATCGGCCTGCGCGGCCATCGGGATCGATTCGAGCGACAAGCATTGCGCGACCAAAGGTTGCGGCTTTGGCGCGCATTTATTGATTTCCATTAACTCTGATCAGTGCAGACCGCGCGTCGATGTAGCCGTGATTCCGGCTGTCAGGTCGGCAGCGCCAGGATGCGGCAAGTCCTGCAAATGCGGGACGAATTCGCCGCCGCGACAACCGCGCGTTGCCGGCCTTGCGCGGCCAAGCCGAACGGCTGCGCCGCGTGGCCCGTAAACCACCGGCGATGCCATTCTGGGTATTTGTACGGACCAGCCCTTTAACGAACGGGTAGCGCGGACAGACCAGTGTGGCACGGGTCGCCGTGTGAAACTTGCGGCGTCGCGTCAATCGTGTTCATCCAGAAGGGTATCAGTATGTCCGGCATCGTTCTTTCGGCATCGGTCCGTCAAAATCTGCTTTCGCTGCAGTCCACGGCCGACCTGCTCGCCACCACGCAGAACCGCTTGTCCACCGGCAAGAAGGTCAACACTGCGCTCGACAATCCGACCAACTTCTTCACGGCGCAGTCGCTCGACAACCGCGCCAGCGACATCAACAATCTGCTGGACGGCATCGGCAACGGCGTGCAGGTGCTGCAGGCCGCCAACACCGGCATCACCTCGCTGCAGAAGCTCGTCGACAGCGCCAAGTCGGTCGCCAACCAGGCCCTGCAGGCTGCAGTCGGCTATTCTCAGAAATCGCAGGTGACGACCGCAGTTGTCACCGGCGCGACCACCGACGATATCCGCGGCACCGCCACCTACAGCAATACGGTGCTCGCTGGTTCGGTCGTCAACAACAATCTCACGACGCCCGCTGCGATCACGGCCGCCACCAAGCTCGTCAGCGCGACCAACGCTGATACCCTGGCGACGACCCCGTCTGGCACGATCAGCGTCAACGGCAAGACGATCACGTTCTCGACCGCGCAGACCACTTCGACGACCGATTCGGCCGGCAACGTGACCCTCGGCACCGGCGCGGGCAGCACGCTGACGGTCGGCGACCTGCTCACGGCGATCGACGGCATCACCGGCGCAACCACCGCCTCCACCGTGTCGGCTGGCGCGCTCCAGATCAGCACCGGCATCAACCAGGATCTCAACCTCTCCGGCTCGGCGCTGGCCGCTTTCGGCCTTACGACCGGAACCACGGCACGCACCGTGGCAACGCCTTCACCGCTGGATGGTCTGACGCTGACGATCGGCGCGACCGGCAACGGCACCGCCACCAACATCACCTTCGGCAGCGGCACGGGCAAGGTGAAGTCGCTCAACGACCTGAACGCCGCACTGTCGGCCAACAACCTGCAGGCGTCGCTCAGCGCGACCGGTGCGCTCACCATCAGCACCACCAACGATGCTGCGTCCGCGACCATCGGTACGATCGGTGGCACCGCAGCCGCTTCCGGCAAGCTGTTCAACGGCCTGGCGGGCAGCGCCCCGGTGCAGGATCCGAATGGGCTGGCGAACCGCTCCAACCTGGTCAACCAGTACAACAACATCCTGGATCAGATCACCACGACCGCTCAGGACGCGTCGTACAACGGCATCAACCTGCTCAATGGCGATCAGCTCAAGCTGACCTTCAACGAGACGGGCTCCTCGACCTTGAAGATCCAGGGCGTGACCTTTGATGCCTCCGGCCTCAACCTCACCAAGCTCGTGGCCGGCACCGACTTCATCGACAACGCCTCGGCCAACGCTACGCTGAAGACGCTCAACTCGGCGAGCGGCCTGCTGCGTACCCAGGCTTCGACCCTCGGTTCGAACCTGTCGATCGTGCAGATCCGCCAGGACTTCTCGAAGAACCTGATCAACGTGCTGCAGACCGGCTCGTCCAACCTGACGCTGGCCGACACCAACGAGGAAGCGGCCAACAGCCAGGCGCTGTCGACCCGCCAGTCGATCGCGGTGTCCGCGCTGGCTCTGGCCAACCAGTCGCAGCAGAGCGTTCTGCAGCTGCTCCGCTAAGCGTAGCCGCGACAGACATCGAATAGCGAGGCGGCGGAGGAAACTCCGCCGCCTTTGCTTTTGCGTGCGTTGATCACCCCGCCGGCTTCAACCAATGGGCGATCGCGCCCTGATGCAGGCCGACGTCATGACCGCGAATGTTTCGCAGGGCTTAACGGTCCTTCGCGCTCATTTGGTTCAAATTGTGATGACCGTTGGAACGGCCTCTTTCCCGTCCGGGTGGTAAGGGCCTGTCCTGGTGAGACTGTCCGTGATGTCGTGATGCATCGTTCGACGGCTTGAAGAGCTTCATCGTCCGTAGTTGCACGGACGGCAAAATTAACGTCGCCGTGAAGCCGGCCAGTTATCGATGCGAGGCGAGCGTTCTGTAGCACCTTGAGGGGACCGATTCATGGACGATCTGTTGCGCGAGTTCCTGACGGAGAGCAGCGAGAGCCTGGATACGGTCGACAACCAGCTGGTGCAGTTCGAGCAGGACCCGAACAACGCGAAGATCCTGGATAACATTTTCCGCCTTGTGCACACGATCAAGGGCACCTGCGGCTTCCTCGGGCTGCCGCGGCTCGAGGCGCTGGCGCATGCCGGCGAGACCTTGATGGGCAAATTCCGCGACGGCATGCCGGTGAAGGCGGATCGACCGCATCAAGGAGATCCTTGGCGGGCTTGAGGCCACCGAGGCCGAGCCGGAAGGCAACGACCGCGATCTGATCGATCAACTGGAAGCGATGGTCGAGCGCGGCATGGCCGCAATGGCTGCAGGTGAGAATGTTGCTGACGACGCCATGCCGGTCGTCGAAGCGCCGTCCGTGCAGGCTGACATGACCCAAGCGATGACTGAGGGCACGCTGGTGGTGCAGACGCTGGAGCGTCCGCTGCGTCCGGGCGAGGTCTCGCTCGACGAGCTCGAGCGCGCCTTCCGCGAGACCGCGACCGAAGTGGCCGCACCCGCACCCGTCGCCAAGCCCGTCATCACCGCTCCTGCAGCGCCTGCCGCCGAAGCATCCGAGCCTGCGAAGAAGCCGACCCGCAAGGCCGCCGGTGAGGATGTCCAGGAAGGCGACAAGATCGCCAACCAGTCGATCCGGGTCAATGTCGACACCCTCGAACACCTCATGACCATGGTCTCCGAGCTGGTGCTGACCCGCAACCAGCTCCTCGAGATTAGCAGGCGCAACGAGGACACCGAGTTCAAGGTGCCGCTGCAGCGGCTCTCCAACGTCACCGCCGAGCTGCAGGAGGGCGTCATGAAGACGCGCATGCAGCCGATCGGCAATGCCTGGCAAAAACTGCCGCGCATCGTCCGCGACCTCTCCGGCGAACTCGGCAAGCAGATTGAGCTGGAGATGCACGGCGCCGACACCGAGCTCGACCGCCAGGTGCTCGACCTGATCAAGGATCCCCTGACGCACATGGTGCGCAACTCCGCCGACCATGGGCTGGAGACCACCGCCGAGCGGGTCGCGGCCGGCAAGCCGGAGCAGGGCACCATCCGCCTCAGCGCCTATCACGAGGGCGGCACATCATCATCTGCATCGCCGACAATGGAAGGGGGCTCAACACCGAGCGGATCAAGGCCAAGGCGCTCCAGAATGGTCTCGTCACCGAGGCTGAGCTGGAGAAGATGACCGAAGCCCAGATCCACAAGTTCATCTTCGCGCCGGGCTTCTCGACCGCAGCGCAGGTGACCTCGGTGTCCGGCCGCGGCGTCGGCATGGACGTGGTTCGCACCAATATCGACCAGATCGGCGGCACCATCGACATCAAGAGCGTGGCCGGCGAGGGCGCTTCTGTCACCATCAAGATCCCGCTGACCTTGGCGATCGTCTCCGCCCTGATCGTCGAAGCCGGCGGCGACCGTTTTGCGATCCCGCAGCTCTCGGTGGTCGAGCTGGTGCGGGCCCGCGCCAACTCCGAGCACCGCATCGAGCGGATCAAGGACACCGCGGTCTTGCGGCTGCGCAACAAGCTGCTGCCGCTGATCCATCTCAAGAAGCTGCTGAAGATCGACGACGGCGCGACCACCACCGACGCCGAGAACGGCTTCATCGTGGTGACGCAAGTCGGCAGCCAGACCTTTGGCATCGTGGTCGACGGCGTGTTCCACACCGAGGAGATCGTGGTCAAGCCGATGTCGACCAAGCTGCGTCACATCGACATGTTCTCCGGCAACACCATCCTGGGGGATGGCGCGGTGATCATGATCATCGATCCCAACGGCATCGCCAAGGCGCTCGGCGCCTCCGGCTCCTCGGCCCATGACATGGCCGAAGACAATGCCGCGGCGCACGCCTCGAGCGGCGAGCAGCTGACCTCGCTGCTGGTGTTCCGCGCCGGCTCGAGCCAGCCCAAGGCGGTGCCGCTCGGCCTCGTCACCCGGCTGGAAGAGATCGCAACCGACAAGATCGAGCTCAGTAACGGCCGCTACATGGTGCAGTACCGTGAGCAGCTGATGCCGCTGGTGCAGATGGCCGGCGTCGAGGTGCAGACGCAAGGCGCGCAGCCGATCCTGGTGTTCGCCGACGACGGCCGCTCGATGGGGCTCGTGGTCGACGAGATCATCGACATCGTCGAGGAGCGGCTCAACATCGAGGTCGCAGGCAGCCAGGACGGCATCCTCGGCTCGGCCGTGATCAAGGGCCAGGCCACCGAGGTGATCGACGTCGGCCACTTCCTGCCGATGGCGTTTGCCGACTGGTTCTCGCGCAAGGAGATGCGGCCGTCGGCGTCAGCGCAGTCGGTGCTGCTGGTCGATGATAGCGCGTTCTTTCGCAACATGCTGGCGCCGGTCTTGAAAGCCGCCGGCTACAAGGTGCGGACCGCGCCGAACGCCCAGGAAGGGCTCGCCGCGCTGCGCTCGGGGCAGGCCTTCGACGTGGTGCTGACCGACATCGAGATGCCCGAGATGAACGGCTTCGAGTTCGCCGAGAACATCCGCTCTGACCACAATCTGATCGGGCTGCCGATCATCGCGCTATCGGCGATGGTGTCGCCGGCTGCCATCGAGCGCGGCCGGCAGGCCGGCTTCCACGACTATGTCGCCAAGTTTGACCGTCCCGGACTGATCGCGGCGCTGAAAGAGCAGACCGCCGAACTCCGGAAAGCGGCCTGATGGGACCGAGGGAAACAGCATCGATGACCAGCAAGACCGAGACCAGTGAAGGCGCGATGGCCGAATACGTCACCGCTGTGATCGGCGGGCAGCTGTTTGGCTTACCGATCTCGCGGGTGCAGGACGTGTTCATGCCGGAGCGGCTGACGCGGGTTCCGCTGTCGTCGACCGAGATCGCCGGCGTGCTCAATTTGCGCGGCCGCATCGTCACCGTGGTCGACATGCGCGCCCGGCTCGGGCTGCCGAAGGCCGCTGACGGCCAGCCGCCGATGGCGGTCGGGGTCGACCAGCGCGGCGAATCCTATGGCCTCCTGATCGACCAGATCGGCGAAGTGCTGCGGCTGCCCGACGACAGCCGCCAGGACAACCCGGTCAACCTCGATCCCCGCATGGCCAAGCTCGCCGGCGGCGTCTACCGCCTCGACGGCCAGCTCATGGTCGTCCTCGATATCGATCGCGTGCTCGAACTGGTGCCCAAGACAGCTGCTGCAGCGTAACGCTCCGTCGCGTAGACGGCGGATTCTACAAGGAGGCCAACACATGAAGACATGTCTCGTCGTCGACGATTCCGGTGTGGTGCGAAAGATCGCGCGCCGCATCCTCGAAGGAATGCAGTTCACCGTCATCGAGGCCGAGGACGGCGCGGTGGCGCTCGAAGCCTGCAAGCGGGCGCTGCCCGACGCGGTGCTGCTCGACTGGAATATGCCGGTCATGGACGGCTTCGAATTCCTCGTGCAGCTCCGCCGCATGCCCGGCGGCGATCAGCCCAAGGTCGTGTTCTGCACCACCGAAAACGGCATCGACCACATCTCGCGGGCCCTGCATGCCGGCGCCAACGAGTACATCATGAAGCCGTTCGACAAGGACATCGTGATCGCGAAATTCCAAGAAGTGGGCCTGCTGGCGCTCGATGCGTCGGCCGAAGCCTGACACCCAGTTTCACCCTTTTGTCCTTGCGAGGCTCCCGTGACGCCCCCCGACTACGAGTATCTGCGTAAGCTCCTGAAGGACCATTCCGGTCTCGATCTGTCTGCGGACAAGCAGTATCTGATCGAGAGCCGCCTGCTGCCGCTGGCGCGCAAGAGCGGCCTGTCCGGCATCCCCGACCTGGTGGCGAAGATCAGGGCCGGCTCGTCCGCGCACACCGTCCAGGTGGTCGAGGCCATGACCACCAACGAGACCTTCTTCTTCCGCGACAAGGTGCCGTTCGAGCATTTCCGCGACACCATCATGCCGGAGGTGCTGAAGGCGCGTGCCGCGCGCCGCAGCGTCCGGATCTGGTGCGCCGCCGGCTCGACCGGGCAGGAGCCCTATTCGCTGGCGATGAGCCTGAAGGAAATGGGCGCGGCGCTTGCGGGATGGCGGGTCGAGATCATCGCGACCGATCTGTCGCAGGAGGTGCTGGAGAAGGCGAAGGCCGGCATCTACAGCCAGTTCGAAGTGCAGCGCGGGCTGCCGATCCAGATGCTGGTCAAATACTTCAAGCAGTCGGGTGAACTCTGGCAGATCAATCCCGAGTTGCGCTCGATGGTGCAGCACCGCCAGCTCAACCTGCTGCACGATTTCTCCGCGCTCGGCGCTTTCGATGTGGTGTTCTGCCGCAACGTGCTGATCTATTTCGATCAGGACACCAAGATCAACATCTTCAACCGCCTCGCCCGCTCGATGGAGACCGACGGCTTCCTGGTGCTGGGCGCCGCCGAGACCGTGGTCGGTCTGACCGATACGTTCAAGCCTATTCCCGACCGCCGTGGCCTGTACCGGCCGAGCGGGGTGCGGCCAGCGCTCGCCATGCCGAGGGCCGCCATGGCGGTCGGATATTGAGCGATGACCGAAGATGGCAAATCCGTTGAGCGGGTCACGTTCAGCCGGGGCGTCGATGTCTGCATCATGGCCATCGACGGCACCTGGCGGCGCGACTGCCAGCTCAACGCCATCTCGGACAATGATGCGTCGCTGACGGTCGAGGGTTCCATTCAGGGGCTCAACCTGAAGGAGTTCTTCCTGCTATTGTCCTCGACCGGGCTTGCCTATCGCCGTTGCGAGCTGGTCCGCGTCAACGGCACCGAAATGGACATCAGCTTCCTCAAGGGCAAGCCGAGCAAGCGCCGGGCGGCCGCCGACGAAGAGCGGGCCAGGGCCTGACCCGACTTGACCTGATCTGACTTGGCCTGACCCGGCCGGGCGGGCACGGCCTGCCGTCAATCCGAATGCGTGGAACGGATGGTCGCCCCAAGGGTTGGGGCGTGTCGGGCGTCGTCGGACGATCTGCGTGATGGCGCCCAAACCCGGGGCTGCCGGCCCAGTGGGTCAATTCAGGAGGCGCGCCGGTGCCTCAGAATCGCGCATCCGATCGAGTGCCGCGCCGAGGCCGGCGTCGCAGGCTCTCAGCGCCGTGGACGCGGCCTCGTAGCGTGGGGTGACGTCGTCAAGCACGGCGATGTTGGCGGCGGCGTCCTGCTCGGCCAGCAATGCCTCGCGCGCAATCGCCGCTTCGATCAGCCGCAGGCTCGCCCGGACGTGGCCGATCAGCGCGACGAGGTCCGTCACGATCAGGTTGTAGGGATCATTGCCCTCGTCCCAACGCCCTGCAACGCCGTCCGCCGCTGCATTTACCATCCATGTTTTCTCCACCGTCCCCGCTTTTAGGGAACGCGGTGCTACTTGTGCGTTAAGCGGACGTCCCGTACAAATACGGGTCCATTGATCGAGATGGTCGAGTTACTTCTTGTGCGGTCAGGTCAGCACGCTTCACCACTGATGGACGATGCAAATGGTTGAGAATGGCGCTCCTCGCGGAGAAATTTTCGTGGTCGACGACGAGCCCGCCGTCCGCGAGACGCTTTCCGTGGTCCTGTCGACCGCTGGTTACAAGGTGATCTGCTTTGCGGATGGTGCGGCGCTGCTCTCGGTGGCGCGCAGCAGGACGCCGGCCTGCATCCTGCTCGACGTGCATATTCCAGGCAAATCCGGCCTCGATATCCTGCGCGAGCTTCACGGCGAGGATTATCCGGCGCCGATCTTCATGATCTCCGGTCAGGGCGACATCCAGATGGCGGTCAGCGCCATCAAGAACGGCGCGCTCGATTTCATCGAGAAGCCGTTCCGCGGCAACGAGATCGTCAGCCGCCTCAATGAAGCGATCGACGCCTACACGCGGCGCCAGGCCGAGACCTCGGCATCGCGCATCGCCGCGCTGCACTTCCCGGGGCGCGAGCCGTTGACCCGCCGCGAGCGCGAGGTGCTCGAGCAATTCACCGCGGGAGCCTCCAACAAGGAGGCCGGGCGTCATCTCGGCATCAGCCCGCGCACGATCGAGGATCACCGCGCCAACATCATGAAGAAGCTCGGCGCGCGCAACGCCGCCGATCTCGTCCGCATCGTGATGACGGCGCAGCGCCAGAGCTAGTAAAGGCTGGTTTCCGCGCTGATTTCCACATTGCGGAGTTTGTGCGGCGCACGCCCGGCACACCGGCGGCGAACGGCACGTCTGCACCGCGCGCAGGACGACAGGTCCGGAAATCGAGTATATGCGTTGCGCAGGGCATGCGCTGAGATGACGCGCGTGCAGGCAATGTCGAGACACGCAGTATCGAAGCACGCAATATCGAGCACATGGCGCATCGAAGATGATGAAGAAGAACAAGACCCCCGATCAATTGCGCAGCGCGCGCTGGTTTGCGCCCGACGATCTCAGAGCCTTCGGCCATCGCTCGCGCGCGATGCAGATGGGCTACGCGCCGGAGGAGTGGCGCGACCGGCCGGTGATCGCGATCATCAACACCTGGTCGGACGCACAGCCCTGCCACATGCACTTCAAGAGCCGGGTCGACGACGTCAAGCGCGGCGTGCTGATGGCCGGCGGCTTTCCGCTCGAGCTGCCGGCATTGTCGCTGTCGGAATCGCTGCTGAAGCCGACCACGATGCTCTACCGCAACATGCTGGCGATGGATGCCGAGGAGCTGTTGCGCGGCCATCCGGTCGACGGCGTCGTGCTGATGGGCGGCTGCGACAAGACCACGCCGGGGCTGCTGCTCAGTGCCACCAGCATGAATTTGCCGGCGATCTATCTGCCGGCGGGGCCGATGCTGCGCGGCAACTGGAAGGGCAGGACGCTGGGCTCCGGCTCGGACGCCTGGAAATACTGGGACGAGCGGCGTGCGGGGAAGATCTCCGACAAGGACTGGGTCGACATGGAGGCCGGCATCGCCCGCAGCTATGGCACCTGCATGACCATGGGCACGGCCTCGACGATGACCGCGATCGCGGAAGCGATCGGCATGACCTTGCCCGGCGCCTCGTCGATCCCCGCGGCCGACGCCAACCACATCCGCATGAGCTCGGAGGCCGGCCGCCGCATCGTCGAGATGGTGTGGGAGGATCTCACGCCGCAGAAGATCCAGACCCGAAGAGCGTTCGAGAACGCGATCACGGTCGCGATGGCGATGGGCTGCTCGACCAACGCGATCATCCATCTGATCGCGCAGGCGCGCCGCGCCGGCCAGGACATTTCACTTGATGATTTCGAGATCGCGAGCCGCAAGGTGCCTGTGATCGCCAATGTGCGGCCGAGCGGCGACCTCTATCTGATGGAGGATTTCTTCTATGCCGGCGGGCTGCCCGGCCTGATGAACCGGATCAAGCCGCATCTGCATCTCGATTGCATGACCGTGTCAGGCAAGACGCTGGGCGAGAATATCGAGGGCGCCGAAGTCCATAACGACGACGTCATCCGCACCGTCGAAAATCCGATCTACAAGGAGGGCGCGCTTGCGGTGTTGAAAGGCAATCTCGCGCCTGATGGCTGCGTGATCAAGCCGAGCGCCTGCGATCCGCGCTTCCTCAAGCACACCGGGCCGGCGCTGGTGTTCGACGACTATCCGTCGATGAAGAAGGCGGTCGACGACCCCGATCTCGACGTCACGGCCGATCACGTGCTGATCCTGCGCAATGCCGGGCCGCAGGGCGGGCCGGGCATGCCGGAATGGGGCATGCTGCCGATCCCGACCAAGCTCGTGAAGCAGGGCGTGCGCGACATGGTGCGGCTGTCGGACGCGCGGATGAGCGGCACCAGCTACGGCGCCTGCATCCTGCACGTCTCGCCGGAATCCTATATCGGCGGCCCGCTGGCGCTGGTGAGGAACGGCGACCGCATCACGCTCGACGTCGCCGCGCGCACCATCAATCTCGATGTGCCGGAGGCGGAGCTGGCCAAGCGCCGCGCCGAATGGAAGCAGCCCGAAAAGCGCTTCGAGCGCGGCTATGGCTGGAGGTTCTCGAAACACATCAAGCAGGCCAATGAGGGCTGCGACTTCGATTTCCTGGAGACCGGTTTTGGCAAGCCGGTGGGAGAGCCTTCGATTTATTGACCGTCGTTCCGGGGCGATGCGCAGCATCGAACCCGGAACCTCGAGATTCCCCGGGGCGCAATTGCGCCCCTGAGGTTCGATGCTGACGCATCGCCCCGGAATGACGACCGATAAGAAAGCAATGCACCATGTCAAAACTCAGCGACGCCACCCGCAACAAACTGAAATCCGTTTCCACCGCAACCGTCGCGACCGCACTGTTCAAACGCGGCTTCCGCATCCAGATGATCCAGGATGTTCACCCCCTAAGCCCCGATCAGCCGACCATGGTCGGCGAAGCCTTCACGCTGCGCTACATGCCGGCGCGCGAGGACCTCAACACGATCGAGGTATTCCGCGATCGCGCCCATCCACAGCGCAAGGCGATCGAGGAATGTCCCGCAGGCAGCGTGCTGGTGATGGACAGCCGCAAGGACGCGCGCGCCGCGTCTGCCGGCGCCATCCTGGTGACGCGGTTGATGAAGCGCGGCTGCGCCGGCGTCGTTACCGATGGCGGCTTCCGCGATTCTATCGAGATCGCGCGGCTCGGCTTCCCGGCCTTCCATCACCGCCCGAGCGCGCCGACCAATCTGACGCTGCATCAGGCGATCGAGATCAACGTTCCGATCGGCTGTGGCGACGCGCCGGTGTTTCCCGGCGACGTGATCCTCGGCGACAGCGACGGCGTCATCGTGATCCCGGCGCATCTCGCCGACGAGATCGCCAATGAGACCTTCGAGATGACCGCGTTCGAGGATTTCGTCACCGAGCAGGTTCAGAACGGCCGCGGCATCTTCGGCCTCTATCCCGCGACCGACGAGCAGACGCTGAAGGATTTTGCGGCGTGGCGGACGGCCAAGGGGCGGTGACGCCTCACTCTCCGCCGTCGTCCTTGATAAGCGACCGCCACGCATTCCGCCGTCGTCCCGGCCTAGTGCGCAATTGCGCGCGGGAGCCGGGACCCATAACCACAGGGAGGAGTTTGACGAAGGCTGGCAGTTGCGTTGCACGCCTTGGTACAGCTACTTCCGCGATGGATAGATCACGCGGTATGGGTCCCGGCCTTCGCCGGGACGACGGCGCGGTGAGATCAGCGCAAGATAAATGGCATCTCGTAGCCCGGATGGAGCGAAGCGCAATCCGGGGCTCTTGCAGGTGGAGGGACTGCCCGGATTTCGCTGCGCTTCATCCGGGCTACGAAAGCTCCACCTCCGCCCTCTCCGCCATCCCGACTGCCCACAGCGCGAACACGTAGACGATCGCGACTTCGTCGAGTCGGTTGAAGCGGCCGGAGGCGCCGCCGTGGCCGGCGCCCATGTTGGTGCGCAACAGTACCGGGCCGCCGCCGCGCATGGTGGCGCGCAGCCGCGCGATCCATTTCGCCGGCTCCCAATAGGTGACGCGTGGGTCGGTCAGCCCACCCATTGCGAGGATCGCCGGATAGTCCTTCGCCGCGACATTGTCGTAGGGCGAATAGGACAGGATGGTGCGAAAATCCTTCTCGCTTTCGATCGGGTTGCCCCATTCCGGCCATTCCGGCGGCGTCAGCGGCAAGGTGTCGTCGAGCATGGTGTTGAGCACGTCGACGAATGGCACTTCGGCGACGATGCCGGCGAACAGCTCGTCGGCGCGGTTGGCGACCGCGCCCATCAGCATGCCGCCCGCCGAGCCGCTATGGCCGACGATGCGTTTTGCACCCGTGTACTTGGCGTCGATCAGCGCTCGGCCGGCAGCGGCGAAATCGTCAAAGGTGTTGGTCTTCTTCTCGCGCTTGCCGTCGAGATACCAGCCCCAGCCCTTGTCGGCGCCGCCGCGGATATGCGCGATCGCATAGACGAAGCCGCGGTCGACCAGCGACAGCCGGTTCGCCGCAAACGACGCCGGCATCGCCATGCCGTAGGAGCCGTAACCATAGAGCAGCAGCGGCGCGTTGCCGTCGCGGGCAAAGTCCTTGCGATGCAGGATCGAGACCGGCACCTGCGCGCCGTCATGCGACGTCGCCATGATGCGCGTGGTGACGTAATCGGCCGGGTTGTGGCCGGACGGAATCTCCTGGCGCTTGCGCAACACCCGCGTCCGCGTCGCCATGTCGTAGTCATAGACTTCCGACGGCGTCGTCATCGACGAATAGGCAAAACGCAGATTGGTGGTCTCGAACTCGTAGCCGCCCATGGTGTCGAGCGAATAGGCGGCCTCGTCGAAGGCGATCGCGTGCTCCTCGCCCGTCTTGAGGTCGCGGATGATGATCGCCGGCAGCGCGTTGGCGCGCTCCAGCCGCACCATGTGGCCGGCATAGAGCTCGACGTCGAGCAGATAGACGCCTTCGCGATACGGGATCAAATCGCGCCAGTTGGTCCGCTCGGGCGCAGCCAGCGGCGCGGTGACGACCTTGAAGTCGATGGCGTCGTCGGCATTGGTCAGGATGAAGAGTTCGTCGCCGCGGTCGGCGATCGAATATTGCACGCCTTCCTCGCGCGCCGCGACCGGCCGCGGCGGCGCGTCCGGATTGGCGAGATCAATCAGCCGCTGCTCGGAGGTCTCGTGGTCGCCGCCGGCAATCACGCAGAAACGGCCGCTGGCGCTCTCGTGCAGATGGGTGAACCAGCCGGGATCCTGCTCTTCATAGATCAGGATGTCGTCGGCCTGTTTGCTGCCGAGCTTGTGCCGCCACACCTGCATCGGGCGGTGATTGTCGTCGAGCTTGACGTAGAAGAAGCTCTTCGAATCCGCGGCCCAGACCACGCCGCCATCGGTCTCCTCGACGAGATCCTCGAGATCGCCGCCATCGGCCCAGTCGCGCACCCGAATGGAAAAGTATTCCGAGCCCTTGGTGTCGGCGCTCCAGGCGTGCAGCCGGTGATCGTTGGAATGCCGGCTACCGCCGAACTTGAAATATTTGTGGTCCTTGGCCAGCGCATCGCCATCGAGCACGACATGCGCATCGCCGCCGTCGCGCGGCGTGCGGCAGAACAGCTCGTGCTGGCCGCCCTCGCGGAACTTGCGGAAATAGGCGAACGGGCCGTCCGGCGACGGCACGCTGGAATCGTCCTCCTTGATCCGCCCGCGCATCTCCTTGACGAGCTGTTTCTGCAAGCCGTCGGTGTGGCCGAGCAGGCTCTCGGTGTAGCCGTTTTCGGCTTCGAGATAGGTCCGGATATCGGGATCGAGGATCGAGGGATCGCGCAGCACCTCCTGCCAGTTCGGATCCTTGATCCAGGCATAGTCGTCCGTCACCGTGATGCCATGAGTGGTGAACGAATGCGGCCGGCGCGGCGCGACAGGGGGCGAATTCTTGGTGGTGGATTTGGTCACACGATCCTCATATGCGGGGTTCCGCCTTATATCGGGATGAATGTGGCGATTGTCAGATCGACTGGTCCGTGAGGTGCACCGTGCTCACATGTCCGTGCCCCGGACGCAGTGCAGCGCGCAGCGATGCACTGCTGAGCCGGGGCCCATGGTTGCCGGGTCCCGGCTCTGCGCAGCAGCGTTGTCACGCTGCAGCGCGTCCGGGACATGAGATCGAACTACCCGTTCCGCAGCTTCGCGCCCGCATTACCGCCGGACATCGGGATCTGGTTCACCGCCAGCACCACGGCAAATGTAATCACCAGCATCGCGATGCCGAGCACCGCGATCGCGGCGAGGTCGCCGCCTTCGTTGAGATCGTAGATCAGGACCGACAGCACTTTGGTCTGTGAGGTGAACAGCACGATCGCGGCCGACAGTTCCCGCATCACGCCGATGAAGATGAAGCACCAGGTCGCGATCACGCCGGTGCGCAGTAGAGGGGCGGTGATCTGGCGCAGCGCCTGCAACCGCGTCGCGCCGAGGATGCGGCTGGCCTCCTCGAGCTCGGGATGGATGGTCGCGAAGGCCGCCTGCAATTGCTGATAGGCCGAGGGCAGGTTGATGGTGAGGAACGCCAGCAGCAGGATCCACAGCGTGCCGTAGAGCACGAAGGGCGGCCGCGTGTAGCTCAGGAACAGGCCGACGCCGAGCACGATGCCGGGAACGGCGACCGGCGCAGTGGCAAGGAAGCCGAGCAAGCGATGCCCCGCGATCACCTTCCGAGTCGTCACATAGGCGATGACCAGCGCCAGGATGGTGCCGATCGTCGCGGTCGCGGCGCCCAGGATCACGGTGTTCTTCAGCGCCAGTTGCGTCGACGACAGCTCGGTGAACACGAAGACGATGTTGTGCAGCGTTGCCGTCGACGGCGTCACCAGCGTGGTCGCATTCGGCGAGAACGCGGCGTTGAGCAGCGCGAAGTAGGGCAGGAACACCGGGTTGAGCAGCACCAGCAGGCAGAAACCCAGCGCGGCCCAGCGCCATCCTTTCAGCTCCACCCGGCGCGGCGCGCCATATTTGCCGCCGATCACTGAATAGCCGCGCCTGCCGAGCAGCGCCTTCTGGCCCTGCAGCAGCAGGATGGTCAGCACCAGCAGCGGCACGGCGGCGGCGGCCGCCAGTTCGAGCTTCGGCGGATACTGGAACAGGCTCCAGATCTTGGTCGTCATGGTGTGGAAACCGGCCGGCAGCGCAAGGATCGCCGGCGAGCCGAACAGCGTCATCGCCTGCAGGAAGGCGATCAGGGCGCCCGCGACCAGCGCGGGCATGGCGAGCGGGATCGTCACCCGACGCGCCGTGGTCCAGGCATTGCCGCCAATGATCGCGGAGGCGTCCTCGAGCTCGCCAGGCATGGTGTCGAGCGCATTCGCCACCAGCACGAACACGAACGGGAAAGTGTAGCAGGAGATCACGAAGATGATCCCGGTCATCGAATAGATGTTGAACAGCGCGTCCGCATCCTCGCCCGCGAACAGCCGGTAGAGCTGGTTCAACAGCCCCGAATTCGGCGCGGCCAGCAATTCCCAGGCCACCGCGCCGAGGAACGGCGGCGTCACGAACGACGCCGTCACCAGCGCGCGGATGGTCTGCCGGCCCGGCATGTCGGTGCGCGATACCAGCCAGCTGAGCGGCGCCGCGACGATGCAGCAGATCACCGCCGACGTGGTCGCGATGATCGCCGTTGTCAGCAGCGGATCGAGGAAATCGGGATTGCTGAACAGCGTGACGAAGTTCTGCAGCGTCGGATGGCGATTCTTGTCGGTGAAGGCAAACACCGCAAGCCACGACAGCGGCAGCAGGATCAGCAGGATGAGCACGGCCGCGAACAGCCAGAGCACCGGACGTGTCCAGTCGATGCGGGGGCGGGGGGCTGGGGAGGTGGTGATTGTTGTCATGTTGACCCGCGGTGAACTGTCTCAGCTCCCTCGCCCCGCTCTTGCGGGGAGAGCGTTGGGGTGAGTAGCTGATTCAGCGAGCACGGCGCGTGGAGGGCCCCCTCACCCGTCGCGCATCTTGCGATGCGCGTTGGCCTCTCCCCGCAAGCGGGGCGAGGCCAGGGAGCGCGCGCCGCAGCTTTCATCGGTTACACCCGAAACAACCGCGCATAGCGCGTCTTGATCTCTTCGGTCATCGCTTCCACCCCCGCCGGATCCTCCTTCATCAGCTTGATGTCGGCGAGCCTGTGCCGGCCGGCCCTCGGCTGCACCTGGGCGTGCACCGAATATTGGCCGGTGAAGTCGACGAAGAATTGCTGGGTCTCGCGGGTGTGCAGCCAGGCCTGGAACAGCTTTGCGGCGTTCGGATGCGGCGCGCCGGCGAAGATGGCCGTCGGTCCCGAGATTGTCGGCGTGCCCTCGGTCGGATAGACCGGCTCGACCGGCTGTCCGGCCTCCTTCAACAGCACGATGCCGTATTCATTGCCGTCGGCCATCACGGCGCGTTCGCCGAGCGAGAGCTTTTTCGGCGGATCGGTCGAGGACTGCACCTGCATCACGCGCTGTTTGGCAAGCTTCTCGAGGTAAGGCCAGCCGAGCTCGCGCACGATCTGGAACGTCGTGGTCATGATGGTGCCGCTATAGGCCGGATGGCCCTTCACCATCTTGCCGGCCCATTTCGGGTCGAGCAGGTCGGCAAAGCTTTTCGGCGCGTCCTCCGCCTTCACCAGATTGGTGTTGTAGGCGATCGACGACAGCCACAGCCGCGTCGTCACGGCCATCCCGCCCGGGTCGCGATAATTGCCGGGAAAATACTTCGCGACGTCCTCGGGCACGAATGGCATCAGCCAGCCGCTCTTCTTCCAGGGAATGAAATGCGAGGCGTCGGCGCTGTTGACGACGTCGGCGGCGTGGATGTTGGCGTCGAATTCCTGCGCCACGCGCTGGAACAGCCGCTCCGAGCCGGAGCGCTCGATCTGCACCGTGATGCCGGGATACGCGGCCTCGAACGCCTTGCCGAGCTTCTCGCCGACCGGCAGGTCCATCGACGAATAGAAGACGAGCGTGCCTTCCTTCTTCGCGGCGGCGACGAGGTCGGGCGTGATCGCGCTCGGCTCGGGTGCTACAGCGCGCGCGGGCGACGCGAACATAGTGCCGGCCGCAAGCGCCGCAGAGCCTTTCAGGACATCGCGTCTGGAAATTGGTTTCCGCATCGCGTGCTTCCGTTTCTTGTTGGTCAGCGGCTGAGTGCCCGGCAGCGTTCCGCCGGCAAGGTCAGCCAGACCTCGCTGACTTTCTCGACCGCAGTTTCCGTCGGCGTGGTCACCCGCAATGAGGTGCCGTCGGAGGTTTCCACCATGTAGTCGCGATTCATGCCGAGATAGACCTGCCGCGTCACGATGGCCTTGAGCGTGTTCTGCGCTGTGGCGGGTGCCTGTGTCGAGAGCTGGATCTCGTGCTGGCGGATCGCGACCGGCGCACTGTGGCCGGCTGTGAGTTTCGCGCCGACCACCTCGAGCGTCGCGCCAGCGAATTCCACGTGGTTCGGATCGCGCGCGGTGCCCTTGATGATGTTGGCGGCGCCGATGAAGCGCGCGACGAATTCGGATTCCGGCCGCGCATAGATGTCCTCGGGCGCGCCGAGCTGGTCGATCTTGCCGGCGTTCATCACCGCGATCAGATCGGCCGTCGTCATCGCCTCGGACTGATCGTGGGTGACGTAGACCGTGGTGTAGCGATATTCATCGTGCAGCCGGCGGATTTCGAACCGCATCTCCTCGCGCAGATTGGCGTCGAGGTTGGACAGCGGCTCGTCGAGCAGCAGCGTCTCGGGGCCGACGATCAGCGCCCGCGCCAGCGCGACGCGCTGCTGCTGGCCGCCGGACAGCTCGCCCGGATAGCGCTGCGCCAGCGGCTCCAGCTTGGTCGTCGCCAGGATCGCGCCGAGCTTCTTGGCGATGGTGTCGCGATCCATTTTGCGCAAGCGCAGGCCGTAGACGATGTTCTCGGCCACCGTCATGTGCGGCCACAGCGCGTAGCTCTGGAAGATCATCGACATGTTGCGCTGCTCGGGCGGCAGCGTGCGGGCTTTCGACGACACCACGCGGTCGCCGACGCGGATCTCGCCGTCGGATGGTTCGAGGAAGCCGGCAATCAGCCGCAGCGTCGTGGTCTTGCCGCAGCCGGACGGCCCAAGCAGGCAGACCAGCTGGCCGTGGTCGATCGTCAGCGAGACATCATCAACCGCGATGAACGATCCAAACCGCTTGACCAGGCCGCGCAATTCCACCGATGCCAAGCGATCCCCTCCATTTTGTTGTCTCGCAGGGATCCGTGCCCGGCTGTTGCCGGCAGTAAAGCTGAAAATGATGACGACGGAAAGTGCCGCTGCTCGCTCAGTAATGCGTCGCGCGCAATCCCTTCCCCGTCATCCTGAGGAGCGCGCTCTTGCGCGCGCCTCGAAGGATGCACGGCCCGGATATTTCCGCGCGCTCCGATTCACCCGCGGCCACAGCGGGGCCGTCGATCCTTCGAGGCTCGCAAGAGCTCGCACCTCAGGATGACGGGGAGGGATCATCGGCCACGGATCTAGCTCGCGGTGCGCCACCGCGACGACGCGCCAATCGGCTGACGGTTTTCCAATCCGATTTGATGAGTGCCTCTTTCTTCGCCCGGCCCCAGCCCTTGATCTGCCGTTCCGCAGCGATACCGTCAGTGACGCGATCGAAATACTCCGACCAGACGAGGACGACGGGTCGGCGATTGTAGGTGTAGCCGGGGAAGGTACCTGCATTGTGCTGTTCGATGCGCGGCCGGAGATCGTCGCCGGTAGCGCTGCCGACATAGTACGAGTTGTCTGCGCAGCGAAGCATGTAGATGTAGATGCCCATGTCACCAGACCCGTGCGCGTAGCGCACGGCCCGATCATGAAGCAAACTTAGTCACGGTCAACGGGCAAGTGCTAGTGCATCATCCCCCAAACACTCGGTCCCGTCATCCTGAGGTGCGAGCGGAGCGAGCCTCGAAGGATGCACGGCCCCGATATCTCACCGGTCTGGTGCACCGTCGGAGACTGCGCGGCCGTCGATCCTTCGAGACGGCCGCGTCGCGGCCTCCTCAGGATAACGGGTGAAGCATGTGCGTCCGCAACGTCTGACTTGCGGGAAAGCTTACGCCTTCACGTTCTCGCCGAGCCACTGGATCGCGGCGTCGGCACCGGCCTTGCCGTGTGGAATATTCAGCGCGGTGAGCGCGACCTCGACGACGCCGAGCGTGCCGAGGATCATCGGCGCGTTGACGTGACCCATATGCGCGATACGGAGCGCCTGGCCCTGCAAATCGCCGATGCCGGTGCCGAGCACCACGCCGCATTTCTCCTTGGCGTAGCGCTGGATCGCGGCGGGATCGGCGCCCTTCACGGTCACGGTTGTCACCGTGTTGGAGCGCTCGGCGGCTTCAGTGATGTTGAAGCCGAGCACCTGGCCCTCAGCCCAAGTGGCAACCGCGCGGCGCACGGCTTCGCCGAGCAGCCGGTGCCGTTCGAAGGCATTCTCCAGGCCTTCGGCATGCAGCATGTTGATCGCCTCGCGCAACGCGAACAACAGATGCACCGGCGCGGTGCCAGCATATTTGCGGTAGTGCTCGCTGCCTTCGCGCTCGGTCCAGTCCCAATAGGGTGTGCGCAGGTCGGCCTTCTTGTGTGCGTCCCAGGCGCGGTCATTGGCGGCGACGAAGCCGAGGCCGGGCGGCGTCATCAGGCCCTTCTGCGAGCCGGACATCGCGACGTCGACATACCATTTGTCCATCTCGAACGGCATGCAGCCGAGCGAGGCGACAGTGTCGACCATGAACAGCGCGGGATGGCCGGCGGCCTTGATCGCCCTGCCGATCGCCTCGATGTCGTTGTAGGCGCCCGACGCGGTGTCGACCTGCACGGCGAGGATCGCCTTGATCTTGTGCTCCTTGTCGCGGCGCAGCCGCTCTTCGACCTCCGCGGGGCGGATCGCGCGGCGCCAGTCGCCCTTCAGCACCTCGACATCGGCGCCCATCGCGGCCGCCGCCTGGCCCCAGCCGATCGCAAAGCGCCCGCTCTCCAGCACCAGCACCTTGTCGCCGCGCGACAGCACGTTGGAGAGCGTCGCCTCCCAGGCGCCGTGGCCATTGGCGATGTAGATGTAGGATTTGCCCGTGGTGGCGAACAGCTTCGAGAGATCGCGCAGCAGGCTTTCGGTCAGTTCGACCATCTCGGCGGAGTAGATATCGAGCGCCGGGCGATGCATCGCCTGCAGCACCTGATCGGGCATCGTGGTGGGCCCGGGGATGGCCAGAAATTCCCGGCCCGCGCGAACGGTCATCGTCCTGTTCCTTATGGGTAAAGCAACGTCCTGTTCCTTATGGGTAAAGCAACGCAAATCATGCGTGTGAGGGGTCAAGTGCCGAGGATATTCCATCGTGGCTCCGATTGCGAGCCACACGAAGCAATCCAGCGTTTCCAAAAGCGCGGGACACAGCCCTCATTTGCCGATTGATTCGACCACCGCGCGCCAGACCTGGTCCTTGAATTCGGTCGCGGCGGGGCTTGGGATCTGCTCGACCGTGCCGTGGTTCTTGCGGCAGGCCTCGACCAACCGCAGCACCCAGATTTCGCCGTCGGTGTAATAGAGGTCGCCGCAGCCGGTGCGGCCGGCGAGGGTCGGGCCGATCCCGGTCACCTGATATTTCGCGGTGACCATGCCGGCGGACTCGAGATCGGTGGCGAGCAGCGCACGTTCGGCGTCGAGATCGGCCGCGATATGATGGGTCACCGCGCCGGTGTAGTGGCTGACGCCGACGCCGCGGTCGAGCGTCGCAGCGCCAAGCCACACCGGGCGCTTCTCCTCGCCCTGATCGAGCACCTTCCAGAAGCGGACATGGTTGCGGCGGTCCGCGCTCGTTCCAACCGGTTTCTCGAAGGCAAGGTCTTCGCGGCGATCGAGATAGAACAGGTTGCTCACCGGCGCATCCTTGTAGGGACGATCGAGCAGCACGGAGCCTACGATTTCGATCGAGGATTTCAGCGTGACCGGATCGGCCGGATACCAGCCGGCTTCGTGCATCGCGCAGACCACGTCCCTGGTGTCGCCGATCAGCCCGACATTCATCGGATCGCCGGGAATGCCCTGCGCGGTGCGCGTCACCATCGGCAGGTTGGCAAGGCCCTTCTGGTGTTCGTAATGGGTCCACAGTGCGGGCAGCAGCAGATAGGCCGCGATCAGGTAGATGAAGAGGGCGAACAGAAACAGCTGCAGATAGCGCAGGCGTTTGCGCCGGCGCACCACGGGCGGATTGATCTCGACGTTGGTCACAGCGGCCTCCTTACCTCTCCCGCTTGCGGGGGAGGTCGGATTGCATCGAAGATGCAATCCGGGTGGGGGCTATTTCCGCAATATGACTCGTGGAGAGAGCCCCCACCCCGACCCTCCCCCGCAAGCGGGAGAGGGGGTGCACTGACGATGCGGAACGATTCAATCTCACCTCTGCCTAACGCCGCGTCTCGCGGCAGCCGGCGGCCTCGGCTTCCTCGACCGAGCAGAACCAGCGCGTGCCCTTGCTGATCTTCATCTCGATCTTGGCGTACCAGCGGCTGGTCGGCTGATGAAAGATGCATTCGCCGGAGCGGTTGACGTTGCCCTTGATGGTGCAGTCGGGCGAGGGCGCGACGGGGCCCGAGGCCGAGGCGAGCAGGATCGAGCTGGCGCCATCCGGCGGCTTCACCGCGCCGAGCACATTTGTCTTCTTGTTGCGCACGCGCCAGTCCCACGGCGCGATGAACGCGCCTTGCCACATCCCGGCCCTGGCCTCGCGCGCCGCCTTTTCGTCCGGCTCGTAATCATGCGAGACGCGGGTGTAGGCCAGCGCCCAGCCATTGCTGACCAGCCATTTCTGGATGTCCTCGCCGTCGACCTCGCAGCGCGCGATGGTGCGGCCGCGGCGATCGACCGAGCGGGGATGGCAGGTCCAGCTCTTGTTGCCGGCATGCTTGATCAGCTCGTCGCGCGCGGCGACGCCGCAGGTCCAGCGTTCGCCCTTGGTGTTGAGGCAGAGCTGGTCGGTCGATGGCGCGTCGACACCGCCGAGCCGGATGCGGGCGCTGCCGATCTGGATCTGGTCGCCATCGCGGATCTTCGGCACGCCGGTGATGTCGGCGGCGACAGCCAAGGTCGGCAGCGCGAGCAGCAGGCCAGCAGTGAGCAGCGTCTTGAACATCGGCATTCCCGGCCAGATTCTTGTCGTTCAAAGGGCTTGAGCGTCTCGACGTCAGTGCCCAAGGATTGTGCGGGCAATTGGGCAACCGTGCCAGTGCTGGAGTGTTTCCGCCAGTTTCAACTTCGCGTCATCCGCTTCTTCGCCAGCGCGAGGCCCATCAGCACGAAGGCCGACGTCACCTCGGGCCCGCCGACCAGGATGCGGGACGGGGTCTTCATCTTATTCCATTCATAGGCCTTGTAGGGCCCCTTGCGGCCGCCCTCGCCGAGGCCCTGCACGATGCAGTGCAGCGCCGGCGTGAAGGTCGAGACCGCGGCGCCAAGATGCGCCAGCGCCATCAGCGCCAGTGCGGCGTCGAACGGGTTCATCTCGTGGGCGATCAGCTCGTTCGTGACGTAGCCGAGCACCCGGGCGCGGATCAGCGCGAACACGTTGCCCGGATCGATGACGCGCTGCGCTGCCAGCGGCAGCGCGACGAAGGCGGCGTAGCAGCGGCCGAAATAGGCCGAATAGAGCTCCGGCAGATAATAGATATGCGAGCGCGGATTCTTGAACGCGCCGCTTTCGACCAGAGTCCTCTGGAAGGCGATGATGCGATGCACCGTCTCCAGCCGCTGCGGCGTCTCGATGATCTTCCAGCGGGTGAGGTTGCGGAACGAGACCTCGAGAATGTCAAGGTTCAGCGTCGGATCGAGGTCGTTGCCGTAGGGCCGCTCGCCCGCGAGATTGTCGATCCAGGTGACGACGCCGCCTTCATAATCGATGTTGTCGTTGAGCGGCACCGTGACGCGCGGCTCGTTGGCGCCCGCGCGCACCTGGTAGCCGCGGTAGAAGTCGAGCAGCGGCTGCGCGAAGATCGGATCGTCGGAGCCGGCCTGTGTCGCGGCAGAGAACGAGCAGGCGGTGGTGTCGCAGTCGGGCACATAGATGCCGAAGCCGAGGTCCTGCTTGATCTGGGCGAAGAACCGCGAGAAGCGCGGATGCCGGCCCGGCGCCAGCGCGGTGACGACTTTCACGATGGAGCCGTCATACGACGGCACCTCCTCGGCGCTGGTCTTCAGGCAGAACTCGACCATGTCGGAGATCGCGCGCCGCGCCGCGCTTGTCTCATCCGGCGATGCCAGCCCGGTCTCGACAAAGCCGAGCAGTGCCTCGATGAAGAACGCGTCGTAATAGGCCGAGCGGTGGCGGATCTGCACCGGTTCCCACATCGGCTCGGCGATGCCGCGCCAGGCCGGATTGATCAGCACCCGCGCCGGCGAATGGGCGATGAAGATACGTGCCAGGCTGAACAGCAGGGTCGAGTTCTTGTAGCCGCGCGCGTTGAGCCCGGTCAGCGCCATCAGCATCTCGCGGCCGCCGACGTCGGGGTCGCCGATCAGATTGAAGGCGGCATAGGTCGGGATGAAGCCGTTTTTGCCGAACGCGCGCAGCAGATGCGCGCCGGTCAGGCGGATCACGCGGTCGATCTCTGCCATCTCGGGCATCCGCCCCGGCGCCGGCGCTGCCGGCGGGGCCGGGTGGCGGACGCCGATATCGTCCATCAGCGCGGCGACGGGCGCGCCGATCGCGGCCCAGTCCGGCGCCTCGGCGTCGCGCGCCTGCGTCAGCGCGGCGCGCAGGCCGCCGAGCCGGTCGGGGTCGTTCAGCGCGGGCAGGCCGGTGCGGCGGAGCAGCGCGCGCAGCGGCGGATTGCCGAGCGCGGTCCGGTAGAACTTCCCGAGATGGGCATCGCCGCCGCGATAGGACTGCAGCACGGGGTCGCAGACGTCGTACAGCGACGGGCCGTCCTTGGCTGCGGTCAGTGACCGGCACACGGCGCCTGCGATCTCGTGAAAGCCCATGAAACTCTTTCTGTTGGAACCGGTTAACGCTGCCATCAGGCAGTATTTCCCGCGCTCCGCCCCGGATTCCCGCAAGTCGTTGGAAAGCTATATGAATCCCTGCAAAATACAAATGTGACCGAAGTCACGTAACGGGATCTTAACGGCGTCAATGGCCTCTGCCGGGCGGCAGCATGCGGCAAACCGGGTTGCTCCGGCCGCCCGGTCGGGTTAATGGAATGTTTGTTGCAGCGCCGCAAATTGAGCTCAATCGACGGCACACAGGCTTCAACCCCATTAAACCTGAATGTCTCTGACGCGACTAACTGGCGCGATCTCGTGTGAGCGTGATCGGGATAAAGATTGGGACTAGGAACGCTATGAACCTTAGGCAGCCTCATATTTCCCGTCGCACCATCGCCTTTGCTGTGGCGGTGGCCGGCACGGTGTCGCTGGCGATCGGCGCCCATGCCGCGCTCAACAAGCGGACGATGGATTTCGCCAAAGGGACCGTCGGGGCTGTGGCCACCGACACCACCGGCAGCATCCCGGCCGGCACCTCCCGCCTCGCGCTGATCATCGGCAACGGCCATTACCCGGACGCAGCGGCCCCGCTGGCCCAGCCGATCAACGATGCCCGCACTCTGTCGTCGGCGCTGCGCCGCGAGGGTTTTGACGTCGACGTGGTCGAGGACGCGACCCGCGACGACATGTTCCGCGCGGTCGAGCGCATGAAGGCCAAGATCCGCCCCGACACCGTCGTGATGCTGTTCTTCGGCGGCTACGGCGTGCAGGTCGGCCGCGAGAGCTACATGATCCCGGTCGACGCCACGATCTGGAAGGAAGCCGACGTCAAGCGCACCGGCGTCAGCGTCGAGTCCGTGCTCGATGCGATGAAGGAGCGCGGTGCCAAAGCCAAGCTCGTGGTGCTCGATGCCTCGCGCCGCAATCCCTATGAGCGCCGTTTCCGCGCGTTCTCGCACGGCCTGGCGCCGATCTCGCCGCCGGAGAACACGCTGGTGCTGACCTCGGCGACGCCGGGCAAGGTAGCCGACGATTCCAGGGCGCCGAACAGCGTGCTGGTCTCCGAGCTGATCAACAACCTCAACGCCCAGGCCGGCGCCGAAACCGCCTTCAACAAGACCCGCGTCGCGATCTCGCGCGCGAGCGAAGGCGAGCAGGTGCCGAGCGTGTCGTCCTCGCTGCTGGAAGACATCAAGCTCGGCGGCTGAGCCCAAGTCTTCCCGCACGTCGTCCCGGCGAAAGCCGGGACCCATAACCACGAATGTGCGTTGTGGTGCGATGCTGGGGCCGCAGCCGCGTTCATCTCAAAGATCGGTGGTTATGGGTCCCGGGTCGCGCTTCGCTTGCCCTGGACGACGCTGTGGGTGCAGCGCCGTCTACTTCGCGTCCGCGCTCTCGCCCACCGGCCGCACCGGATCGCCTTCGCGCAGCAGTGCGCCGGCGCGGGCGACCACGATGTCGCCTTCCTGGATGCCGTCGCGGATCTCGACCTGGCCGGCCGACATCAATCCGGTCTCCACCCGCCGCGTCTCGACGCGGCCGCCGCGGATCACCTGCACCACGGTGCCGGCGGTGGAATAGAGGATCGCGGTCAGCGGCACCGCGACGCCGCAGCTCTGCCCGGTCTTGATCTGCGCCCGCCCGCTCGAATTCACCAGCAGCCGCTTGTTGGCGCTGATGGCGATGAACACCTGGCCGAGCTGGCTGTTCGGCTCGATGGTCGGCGCGATCCGCCGCACCTTGCCGTCGACATCGCCGGCGCCGATGATCTTCAGCCGCGCGGTCTGCTCGGCCTTCAGCTTGGCGATATCGCGGGTCGGCACCATGCCGACCAGATCGTATTCGCTCTTGGCGATGATCGAGAACAGCGCGTCCTTGCCGGAGGCCGGCGCGCCGACGATCGCCGACGACGCCGAGATCGTGCCCGCCACCGGGGCCGTGATGTTGGTCGAGTTGGTGCCGTCGGTCAGCTTCGCCAGCACCTGGCCCGCGGTGACGGTGTCGCCGGGATCGGCATTCACTTCCGCCACCTTCAGCCCGAACCGTTCGGGGCGGACCTGCTGTTCGTCGCGCGGCAGCACGATGCCGGACACCTCGACGATATTGCCGAAGCAGAATTTTGAGGCCTTCAGCACCGTCACCGCCGCGCCCTTCGGCGCCGCCTCCGTCTCGCCCGCGGCAGACGCGGGCGAGACGGCGAGCAGCACCAGCGCGGAGGCGGCAAGGGCGGTCGTCGCTGCGTAGGATGGGTGGAGCGGCTTGTCCGCCGTAGCTCGAAGAGCGAAGGCGGAAGCGAAACCCATCAATTGCTTGAGACGCAAAATCATCGGCAAACTATTCCCAAAATGAGGGCCTCCTGAATACCAGATGCGGCCTGGCCGGGCCAGCCGGCTGCGCCGTCGCGGCCGCCTCGGCCGCGCTGGCATCCGCGGCCAGCTGTAGCTTCGCCAGCTCCTCGGCGCGCCAGATGTGGCGCAGAATCTCCGGGTTGACCCGTTCGGCATGCGTCACCGGCAGCATGTGACCGGCGGCCGGCAGATGCCGCAGCTCGGCGCCATCAATCAGCAAGGCCAGCTTTGCGACAATGCGCTGCGTCACATAGGGCGACAGCCCGCCCGACAGCAGCAGCGTCGGCACCGCCAGGCCGCGCGCGGCGGCCGCCACCCCGTCCAGATCGAGCGCTGCATTGAAATCGTAGGGCAGCTTGTCGGCCTGCTCGATCAGCCGCAGCCGCCCGCTCGGCGAGAACTGCTCGCGCGGGCCGGAGCCGGCCCAGAACGCGGTGAACGCCTCGACCGCCTCCATGACAGCGCCATCGAAAATATCCTGCGACACGATGTGCGCCGTGCGCGCGAAGCGCTCGTAGAGCCGCGCGTCGGCCGGCGAGTCGAGCAGCGTGTGATCCGGGAAAGGGCGAAGCGGTTTTCCCTCGCGACAAACGCGGGACGCGTTTATGCGGGGATCATGCTCCAACAAAGAACTGTTGCGTGACGACGCATCACGCACAGCATGATCCGGAAAAGTGTGCAGCGGTTTTCCGACCGGATCATGCTCAAACAAAGAGCTCTTGCGTGACGACTCGTCACGCAAGAGCGTCGGCAACACCGGCTCGATCAGCGTCAGGCTGCGGATCCGCTGCGCATGCGGCGATGCCGTCGCCATCCGGAACGCGATCGCCCCGCCATAGGAATGCCCGATCAGATGGATCGGCCCCTCGGCCTTTGCGAGCCAGGGCTCGAGCAGCGCGATCTCGCCATCCAGCGTCCGCGGCCAGTCGCGCCCAATGGCAGCAACGCCATAGCCGGAAATATCCGGCGCCATGAACCGATAGCCACTCAGGGCAGCCGCAAGCTTCGTCCATTGCCGTCCCGACCCCAGCGAGCAGTGCAGCGCCACCACCGACGCCGCCTCCGGCGTCCCGTTCAAACCCGTCATCAAACCCATCCTGCTTGTTCTTGTTTACGCGACCGCGGGTCGCGTCATGACGCGAACGACGCGGGGGATGGGTTATTCCTGGGACGGGCGGGAGGGGTCGTGATCGTGATCACGGAGGGGGCGGGATTCACTGGATGGTGATTGGGGGCCGAAGCTACGTTCTCAAAACAGAATTGTGGTAGGTGGATCGTTCCCACGCCCGGATTACTCGAGTTTTGGGAGCAACAAAAATAATCTTTGTGCTAGTATTTGCCTGCTCCGGCAACGGATAGTTGGGTTCATATTTCTTTATGCCAGGGAGCTTTCGACTCGCTGTGAATTCGCGAGTGCTCGATTCTCGACGAAGATCGTCCAATTCGACGTAGCTTGCAGATTTGTAGATTTCCTCGAGCTTGTCTGGAAATTTTTTCCACTTGTTGGTGAAGCTGGTCAGGCTCTTGGTCGCCTCCCGCATCAGATCTTTCACTTGCGAGTACAGATTTGATGAGGCGTCGACGCCGCGCTTAGTCGTCGTCAATGGAAGCTTCCTGAGATCTGTCGAGTAAAGAAGAACCAATCCCGTGATTGCAATGAATTGTCCATGGTAGTTGGGCACGGACGCCTCACCCCAGCCCGTCAAACGTGTCCGATCCTTCCAAATAACGCCACAACGCCGATCTTGGCTGATGTCAAGGGTCAAAGGAAAAAACACCACTCCAGAACTGCGCGTCAGACGAGCCGCCTATGCCTTCGGCCTTCGTTTTAGACTTCATCGTACCGATCTACCTGGTACGCCAGATATCATATTTCCTAGCCGACATTTGGTTGTGTTCGTCCATGGATGTTACTGGCATAGACATCCACGATGTCCGAAGGCAACCGCACCTTCATCGCCTTTCTGGGCGAAGAAATTTGCCGGGACGTCCGGCGCGACCGGCGGACGGTGAAGCTTCTTCACGAATTGGGTTGGAAGGTTGTCGTCATTTGGGAGTGTGAGACAAAGAAGGAGGCTTCGCTCCGAAAAGTCGTAACGAGTCGCATTGCGAAGCGTAAGATTTTCCCGAACTATCTGAAATGACGGATCATCGACTCCGGTTTTCGGGAGCCGGCGATGTCCGCATCGGGGCGATCGAAGCAACGATGTCAGCGAGGTGTGAGGGAACGATGCAAACGATGGAACCGTATTTTCTGGCTCAAACGGCGATTGCGCAGCTTAAGAGCGCCATACATCAAGTACTATCGCGCGCTCCCGAGCAAGGCGTGAAGAACGTGGACATTGGACGCATACTAGGAATCTATATGGGGCACGTGGAGCATGAGGGCCACATCCCTCGCACTCTCTTAGCTATCATGGAAGCGGAAGGCGTTGTTGAACAGGATAAGGAAACCAAAACTTGGCGTTTGCGTTCGTATCCGCAGAGTTGATCATCGCCAAACTTGAAATAACATCAGGCAAGAATGCAGTCTGCGCGTAAGCTATTGCGGTCGGCTCAGATTCCGATTTTCGGAATTTCTCTTGACTTTTCCCCTAACTCACTTGTACAACTTCCCCCGTCCCGCCCGGCAAGAGGGGCGTATCGCGATCGTCACGAACGTGCGGCGTCCATGCGATGGACGTTGGCGGCGCGCGAGACGAAGCGCGTTAGCTGGCGGACGGTGAAGTCGTGTGGTCCTGACGCCCTGACGCCCTGACGCCCTAGCGGCCGGTGTCCCCTTGCGAAACGCGAATGCGTTTCTGCGAAGGCGGTGACAAACAAGCCCAGTCTCGCCGGGGAGAGCACGAAATAAGCCGTAACCCATCGCGCAGGGAAAGTCGGATTGCTCCGGTTACACCTGTGGTCCTACCCCCGTGCTTTCTACCTTTGCACGGGGCCCATGGGTGCGATCGGCACCCGGCTTTCCCTGCGCCCTCTGCGAGAGGAGAGCGGAACGAGAAGCAAAGCTCGGACGATTCATGTCGCGAGAATGCGAAGCTGTGTCCCCACCCACACTGTCATCGCCCGGCTCGACCGGGCGATCCAGTACGCCGCGGCCTCTCGGTTCAAGCACCTCTGTCTCTGGAATACTGGATCACCCGCATGCGCGGGTGATGACACCGCCTGGATGGCGCGAGCGCAGCCCTACTGCCGCCCCAGCTGCGTCGCCTTCTCCACGCGGTCGAACCGCTCCAGCGTCAGGATCGCGTCGGCGAGCTGGTCGGCGCGCTTGTCGAGCACCGGGCGGGCCAGCGTCAAAAACTTCTGCTGCATCGCCTGCGCATCGGGGAACGAGGTCGGCTCGCCCGAGGGATCGGCGTAGAGGCGCTCATGCACGCCGTCGTCGGTGGTGATCGAGACGCGGGCGCCGAACGGGTGGGTGCGGCCGACTTCGAGGCGGTCGTCCTGCACCACGTCGAACTTGTCGGCGAGCGCATCGATCGCCGCATCGCCCAGACGGTCGTAATCGTCCCAGCCGAAATGGCCCTGGTCGAGCGCGATCGCGCCGGTGAAGAACATCGAGAACTGGCCGCCGACCACCGAGGTCGGGTGGCGCTTGGTGGCGGCGTCGCCGGTCAGCGTGATGCCGTTGCGGTGCAGGCCGATCTCGACCTTCTTGATCTGGTCCGGGGTCAGATTGTGCTCGCGCCGCATCGCGATCAGCGCGTCGATCGCGGCATGGGTGTAGCGGCAGCTCGGATAGGGCTTTACGCCGATCTTCAGCGTCTCGTAGGTGTGGCCCAAGCCTGCCACCGCCTTGTCCGGATGCGCATCGTCGCTGTAGCCGACCAAGAGGCCGTGCTTGCCCTCGACCGCCTCGCTCGAGCCGACGAAGTCGTTGCGCGCAAGCGTCGCGGCGATCACGCCGTTCATCGCGGCGGCGCCGACCTGGTAGCGCTTGTTCCAGGCGCCGTTGACCAGGAACTGCAGCGAGCCCGCGGCCTGGCTGCCGGAGACGCCGAAGGCGGAGATGATCTGCTCCTTCGACAGGGCGAACAGCTTCGCCGCCGCCGCCGCGGCGCCATAGGTGCCGGCGGTCGCGGTCGGGTGGAAGCCGCGGGCGTAATGCGAGGTCGGGTCGAGCGCGTTGCCGAGCCGGCAGCACACTTCATAGCCGGCGACGATCGCGGTCAGCACGTCGCGGCCGGAGGCGCCGACCATCTCGCCGACCGCAAACGCAGCGGGCACCACCGGCGCGCTCGGATGCAGCGAGGAATCGGCGTGGGTGTCGTCGAAGTCGAGCGAATGGCCGAGCGCGCCGTTGAGCAGCGCCGCGACCGCCGGCGTCCAGGTCTTGGTGTCGCCGAACACGGTGGCCTCGCCCTTGCCGTCGAGCGCCAGCGCCTCCAGCATCTTCATCAGCGAGGGCGTCGATTCCGCGTCGCGGCGGGCGCGGATCGCGCTGCCCAGGAAGTCCAGCGTCAAAACCTTGGCGCGCTCCAGCACCTCCGGCGGGATGTCGCCATATTTCAGGTCGGCGACGTAGGCGGCGAGCGTTGCGGTTTCGTGGGCCATCGTGTTTCCTCAATTTTGCGGCGCAGGGTAGGCGGACGGGTTTGGCCTTTCAAGCCACCTTGCCGCCGCGGGCAGCAGCCATGCTCCCACTCGCCTAGCTTCAAATCATGTAACACGGGCCTTTCCATTGATTGCGGATCAGGGTGCATGAGGACCTTCGCAAAACGCATGTACGACCAGCTTTGGACCCGCAAGACGCAGCTGGCGCTGGCGGTCCGGATCGCGTCCGCGGGCGTCGCGGCCTATACCATCGCGCTGGCGCTGAACCTGATGCTGCCGCTATGGGCGGTGCTGACCTCGCTGATCGTGACGCAAATGAGCGTCGGTCGTTCGCTGAAGGCGACCCGCGACTACATGCTCGGCACCATCGGCGGCGCGATCTATGGTGGCGCGATCGCGGTCCTGATCCCGCATTCCGGCGAGGGCAGCCTGCTGGCGCTGCTGGTATTGGCGATTGTGCCGCTCGCCTTCATCGCCGCACTCAATCCCAGCCTGAACTCGGCGACGGTGACGGCGGTGATCGTGCTGCTGCTGCCGACGATGCATCACTCCAACCCGCTGGATTCGGCGATCGACCGCGTCCTCGAGGTCACGGTCGGCGCGCTCACCGGGCTGGCGATCTCGTTCCTGGTGCTGCCGTCGCGTGCGGTCAGCCAGATCAGGGTCAATGCGTCAAAGCTCCTGGAACTGCTCTCGGCGGCGTTCGCCGAATTGCTCGCCGGCCTGACCCGCGGTCTCGACAACGACGCGCTGCACCGGATCCAGGACGGCATCGGCACCGCGGTGACCAATCTGCACGCGACCGGCCTCGAGGCCGAGCGCGAGCGCTCCATGCATCTGTCGTCGGGGCCGGATACCGGGCCGCTGCTGCGCACGATCCAGCGGCTGCGACATGACGTGGTGATGATCGGGCGGGCCTGCGTGGTGCCGCTGCCGGCCGATATCCAGGCCAGGCTGGCGCGGCCGCTCGCCGACGTCAGCAAGGCGATCGTCACCTATATGGTCGCGGTCGCGACCGCCTTGCGCGCCGGCAGCGGCCCGGCCGACATGGCGCCGGTCGACGACGCGCTGCACGCCTACACCGAGGAGGTTGGCGCGGTCCGCAGGGACGGCCTGATCCGCGGCCTGCCGGTCGACGCCGCCGAACGCTTCTACGCGCTCGGCTTCTCGCTCGAGCAGATGCGACAGAACCTCAACGACCTCAAGCGCTGTCACGGCAATTGGTGCACGAACGAGGAGGCTTCCGAGAAGATCGTCGCTGATACACCGGAGAAGAGCGCGGCATGATCGCGGACTACGCCGTGCGGCGCGTCAGGCCCTTGCTCTCCATGCGCCAGATCAGGAGGTCGATACGGTCCTGACCGAAGAATGGTTCGTCGGCGAATACGAAGGTCGGCACGCCCCAATGGCCGGACGCCGCGTGCGCGTCCTCGTTGCCCTTGATGACCTGCTCATAGCGATCGGGATCGGCCGCGACCGACGTGTCCATCGCGGCGAGATCGAAGCCGGCGGCGGTCGCCGCCGTCGCCAGATGATCGCCCTCGTTCCAGCCCTTGACCGAGCCGTCCCACAGCACGCGGCTGATGGCGGCGGTGAAGGCAAGCGAGCGGCCCTCGAGCTGGGCTGCGGCACCGAGCCGGGTCAGCCGATGGATGTAGGGCTGGTGTTCGGCGACGTCGAGCGTCGTCATGTCCTGCACGATCGGGTCCGGGCGCGGAAAGCGGAACGGGATGTTCTCGTGCTTGGCGACCCGGCTGGAATCGAGCACGACATAGCGGGCGAAGCGCGGATCGGTCTTCTTGAAGAAGCCGGGCACCCGCACCGCGAGCGGATAGACCGGCCGCAAATTCACCGCGACGTCATAGTCGGTGACCATCTCCAGCGTCTTCGGCAGCGCCAGATAGCTGTACGGGCTGCGAAACGAGAAGAACAGATCGACCGACAGGGCCATGCGCTAGCCTCCGGCCTTGCGCAGCATCGCCGGCACGATCAGGCGGTGGAACGGCAGGATCACCGCGAGATAGGCGCGCCCGAGCCTGTTGTGGGTGAGCACCAGCGTGGTTGCGGTGATGCTGCGTGCGGGTCCTTGGGGCGCGACGTCGACGACGAGCCGGAAGTCGAGATGCTTGTCGTTGAAGCCCGCGACCAGCCGCTCCGGCGTTTCGCTGACCACCGGGAATATCCCGATCATGTCGCGCACTACGCCGTCGGCTGCGCCCGAGGTCTTCAGGCCGAGCGGCGCGACCAGGAGATTGCGCAAGGCGACCAGCCATTCGATCCAGCGCGGTTGCCGCGCCACCATGGCCTCTGCGGCGTGCCGGGCATCGAGATCGGGGCGTGTGGTCGCGATCCTGAACGCATCGATGAACTGCGCGCCGGCGAGCAGCGCGGCGGGATCCACGTTCGGCGTGACCGCGTCAACCTTCATCGGGCAACCTTCATCCAACCAGTCTGCGTGCCAGCAGGCGGAAACGCAAGATGAGGAGCGTCGCATAAACAGCAGTCCCGAGCGACAGCCCGATCCAGACACCGGCGGCGTCGAGCTTCGCCCAGAAGGCAAGCGCGGACGCCGATGCGAATCCCACCAGCCAGTAGCTGATGACGGCGAACAGCAGCGGCACCTGGGTGTCGTTCATGCCGCGCAGCGCGCCGGCGGTGGTGGTCTGCACGCCGTCGGCAATGAAGAAGGTGGCGCCGATCAACAGCAGTGCCGCGGTGAGCTGCGCGGTGGCATCAGAGGCCTCGCCGAGAAACAGCGCCGCGATCTCGAAGCGGGCCAGGATCACCGCGAGCGTCATGACGCTCATGAACACGCCGGCGAGCGCGACCGCGACAAAGCCGGCGCGTTGCACCGCCTCGGTGTCGCGGCGGCCGACGGCCTGGCCGACCCGCACCGTGGCGGCCATGCTGACGCCGAACGGCACCATGAACAGGATCGCCGCGATCTGCAGCGCGATCTGGTGGGCAGCCAGCGCCGTGGTGCTGATCAGCCCCATCAACAGGCCGGCCGCGCCGAACAGGCCGTACTCCAGCAGGAAGGCGATCGAGATCGGCGCGCCGACCGCGACCAGCTTGCCCATCAGCGGCCAGTCGATGCGCCAGACGCGGCTGAACACGTGGTACTTGCGGAACGGGCGACGGCGCGCCGCGAACCAGACGCCGGCGACGAAGGTGGCGAGATTGACGATCGTGGTCGCCAGTCCGGCGCCGAACATGCCGAGCTCGGGCATGCCCCATTTGCCATAGAGCAAAAGGTAGACCATCAGCGCGTTGGCCGGGATCGCGGCGAGCGTGATCCACAGCACCGGCTCGGGCCGGTTCACCGCGCTCATGAAGCCGCGGAGCGCGATGAACCACAGCGCCGGCAGGATGCCCCAGGCCAGCCCGAACAGATATTGCTGCGCCAGATGCGCGGTGGCCGGGCTCTGACCGAGCGCGAGCAGGATGCGCTCGCCGTGGAACGGCAGCGCCATCAGCGGCAGCACCATGAAGAAGGCGGCCCACAGCCCGACCCGCAGCGCGCGCCGCATCACGCGCGGGTTGCGCGCGCCGAACGCCTGCGCCGCCAGCGGCGAGACCGCCGACATCATGCCCATGCCGATGGTGAAGCTGACGAAGTACACGGTATGCGCCAGCGCCGCGGCGGCGACATTCTCGCTGCCGAGCCGCCCGATGAAGGCGAGGTCGGTCGTCATCATCGCGATCTGCCCGAGCTGCGTCAGCGCAAGCGGCACCGCGAGCTTCAGCGTTTCCGCGAGCTCGGCCGTGAGCAGCTTGCGAGAGGGGACGACGGCCGCGCGCGACGCGGCCGGGTCGATCTTGTCGATGCAGGTCATGATGGCACGCTTAGCACGGCAAACCGGCCGGAAGGATGGCCAAGCTGCCCAAACGCGACGATCTCACGCAGAGGTCGTCGTGCCCTGAGTTATTGGTTGAGCATGATCCGGCGGGAAACCCGCTTCGCACTTTTCCGGATCATGCCCGGATCACGAGCGCGCCGGAATCCGCTTGATCCTGGCGCCGAGCGCGTTGAGCCGCTCCTCGATCCGCTCATAGCCGCGCTCGATCTGGTCGGCGTTGTTGATGGTGGAGGTGCCCTCGGCACAAACCGCGGCAAGCAGCATCGCCATGCCGGCGCGGATGTCGGGCGAGCTCATCGGCGCGCCGCGCAGCCGGCTGGGGCCGGCGACGATCGCGCGATGCGGGTCGCACAATACGATGCGGCCGCCCATCGCGATCAGGTTGTCGACGAAGAACATCCGCGACTCGAACATCTTCTCGTGCATCAGGATGACACCGTCGCACTGCGTCGCGGTGACGATCGCGATCGACATCAGGTCGGCCGGGAACGCCGGCCAGGGCTGGTCCTCGAGCTTCGGCACATGGCCGCCGAAATCATCCTGGATCTTCATGGTCTGGTTCGACGGCACGACGAGGTCGTCGCCCTCGACGCCGCAGACGATGCCGAGCCGCTCAAAGCCCATCCGGATCGAGCGCAGATGCTCGACACCGGCGCGCGCGATGCGCAGCGGCGAGCGGGTCACCGCGGCAAGCCCGATCAGCGAGCCGACCTCGATATGGTCGGGCTGGATCGCGTAGGTCGTGCCGCCGAGCGTCGCCGACCCGTGCACGGTGATGGTGTTGGTGCCGATGCCTTCGATCTTGGCGCCGAGCGCGACCAGGAAATTCGCGAGGTCCTGCACATGGGGCTCGGAGGCCGCGTTGCGCAGATAGGTGGTGCCGCGGGCGGCGACGGCGGCGACCAGCGCGTTCTCCGTCGCGGTGACGCTGGGCTCGTCGAGGAACACATCGGCGCCCTTCAGCCGCGAGGCGCGGAATTCGAGCCGGTGCGTCGCGGTCACGGTGGCGCCGAGCTGCTCGAAGGCCAGGAAGTGCGTGTCGAGCCGGCGGCGGCCGATCACGTCGCCGCCGGGCGGTGGCAGTGCGACCTCACCGCAACGGGCGAGCAGTGGACCCGCGAGCAGGATCGAGGCGCGGATGCGCGCGCACAGCGCCGGGTCGAGATCGGCGGCGCGGATCTCCTTGGCATGGATCTGCAGCGTGTTGCGCTCGGTCCATTCGGCGGCGGCGCCGACCGAACGGCACAGCTCGACCAGCGTTTCGGTATCGCGGATGCGCGGCACGTTGGTCAGCGTGACCGGGTGCTCGGTCAACAGCGCCGCGGCGATGATCGGCAGCGCGGAATTCTTGTTGCCCGACGGCTCAATGGTGCCCGAAAGGCGGCGGCCGCCTTCGACGATGTATTGGATCGGCGGCACGCGGAATGTCCCCTAACGCATCATGCAGACTTGGATTCGGACTCGGCCATTCAAAATTCCACAACGGAATCAATGGCAGCTCGGCACCGTAACACAGTTTCCGATGCAGCATCCACCCGAAAGGTAGCCGTGCGACAGCGCCGATCGCGCCGTCACGGATGCGTCATTTGGTCGGGGCGCAGGCCTTTAGATGTCGATGGTGGCGCTGAGCGAATTGTCCTGGATGAACTCGCGGCGCGGTTCGACCACGTCGCCCATCAGCTTGGTGAAGATGTCGTCGGCCTCGTCGACTTCCTTGATCTTCACCTGCAGCAGCGAGCGCGCCTCTTTGTCCAACGTGGTCTCCCAGAGCTGCTCTGGATTCATTTCGCCAAGGCCTTTGTAGCGCTGCAGCGAGACGCCTTTGCGGGCGGCATCGGTCACGGCCTCGAACAGGTCGATCGGGCCGTGGATGATTTGCTCGATATCCTTGCGCCGGAGCTTGCCCGCCCGCACGTAAATCTCTTGCAGCCTGGTCGCATATTCGTCGAGCTTGCGTGCATCCGCCGAGCCGAGAAAGGCGTCGTCGATCACGGCCACTTCCTTGACGCCGCGCACGGTGCGCTCGAACTGGAAGCCCTGGCCTTCGGTGAAGGTGCCGACCCAGCCGCGCTCCACTTCGTCGGCAACTGCGTCGAGCCGCTTGGCGATGTAATCAGCCGCGGAGTTGGCGGTCTCGATATCGCCGGTGATCCTGGGGGTCAGCACGCCCGCGATCGCGGCCTGCTCGATCACCGCGCGATTGTAGCGGCTGTGCAGGTTGCGCAGCACCGAGCGGATCACTCTTGCGTCCTCGACCAGCGACCGCAGGTCGCGGCCCGAGCGGTCGTCGCCGGAGGCCGGCTTGAACACGCATTCGTCGAGCCCGGTCGCGATCAGATAATCCTCCAGCGCGCGCTCGTCCTTCAGATATTGCTCGGACTTGCCGCGCGAGACCTTATAGAGCGGCGGCTGGGCGATATAGAGATAGCCGCCATCGATGATCGAGCGCATCTGGCGATAGAAGAAAGTCAGCAGCAGCGTGCGGATATGGGCGCCGTCGACGTCGGCGTCGGTCATCACGATGATCTTGTGATAGCGCAGCTTGTCGACCGAGAAATCGTCGCTGATGCCGGTGCCGAGCGCGGTGATCAGCGTGCCGATCTGCTCGGACGACAGCATCTTGTCGGGACGCACGCGCTCGACATTGAGGATCTTGCCGCGCAGCGGCAGCACCGCCTGGAATTCGCGGTTGCGGCCCTGCTTGGCGCTGCCGCCGGCCGAATCGCCCTCGACGATGAACAATTCGGATTTGGCCGGATCCTTCTCCTGGCAGTCGGCGAGCTTGCCGGGCAGCGAGGAGACGCTGAGCGGGCTCTTGCGCGTCAGCTCGCGGGCTTTTCGCGCAGCCTCGCGGGCCGCGGCGGCCTGGATCACCTTGCCGACGATTTCCTTGGCTTCCTTCGGATTCTCCTCGAACCAGGCGGCAAGCGCCTCGTTCAGGACGTTCTCGACCACCGGTCGAACCTCCGAGGACACCAGCTTGTCCTTGGTCTGCGACGAGAATTTCGGATCGGGCACCTTCACCGACAGCACCGCGGTGAGGCCTTCGCGGCAATCGTCGCCGGTCAGCGCGATCTTTTCCTTCTTCGCGTTGGCCTCGGCATAGCCGTTGACTTGGCGCGTCAGCGCGCCGCGGAAGCCGGCCAGATGGGTGCCGCCGTCGCGCTGCGGGATGTTGTTGGTGAAGCACAGCACGTTCTCGTGGTAGCTGTCGTTCCACCACAGCGCGGCTTCGACGCCGATGCCGTTGGCTTCCGAGCGCACCATGATCGGCGCCGGCACGATCGCCTTCTTGTTGCGATCGAGATATTTGACGAATTCCTCGACGCCGCCGGAATAGTGCATCTCCTCGCGCTTCTCGACGGCGTGACGCATGTCGGAGAGCACGATGTTGACGCCGGAATTGAGGAAGGCGAGCTCGCGCAGCCGGTGCTCGAGCGTCGCGAAATCATATTCGATGTTCTTGAAGGTCTCGGGGGAGGCGAGGAAAGTGACCTCGGTGCCGCGCTTGCCCGGGGCATCGCCGACCACCTTGAGCGGCGCCACGGCATCACCGTGGGCGAATTCGATGTAGTGCTCCTTGTCGTCGCGCCAGATCCGCAAGCCCAGCTTGCTGGAGAGCGCGTTGACCACGGAGACGCCGACGCCGTGTAGTCCGCCGGACACCTTGTAGGAATTCTGGTCGAATTTACCGCCGGCATGGAGCTGGGTCATGATGACCTCGGCCGCTGAGACGCCCTCGCCCTTGTGGATGTCGACCGGAATGCCGCGGCCATCGTCGTACACGGTGACGGAATTGTCGGCGTTGAGAGTGACCAGGACGCGGCTGGCATGGCCCGCGAGTGCTTCGTCGATCGCATTGTCGACGACCTCGTAGACCATGTGGTGCAGGCCGGACCCGTCGTCGGTATCGCCGATATACATGCCGGGCCGCTTGCGGACGGCGTCGAGGCCCTTCAGCACCCGGATCGATTCCGCGCCGTATTCGGCCGGAATGGGATGCTCAGATTCGGCAGGGGTCTGCCGGGCAGGTTCTGTCATGTGAGGCCTTCGAGGATGTCCCGAATCAGCGGCGCAATATGGGGCGCTGATCATGCTATTTGTGCCATGAAAGAGGAGTTGCGCCTAGCGCAAAGTCTCTGTCCACAAACTATTGAATAGGTGGGATTTTTTAGGCCTTTTTCAAGGTCTTCAAAGGCCGATTCCGGAGGCTCTGAAAAGCCCGATTCGGCGGCAGATGCGGACCCCTCATGGAGGCTGATTCGACGCCTCAGCCGCGCGGTGTGGCGCGGCCGGATTCGACGTCGAAAATCTCGCCTCGCGGGCCGATGTCGGCGAAGGCAGCCGGATCCGCGCCGGTCATCCAGACCTGCGCGCCGAGCTTGGCGAGCTCGTCGAACAACGCCTTGCGCCTGTTGGGATCGAGATGGGCGACGACCTCGTCGAGCAAGAGCAACGGCACGATGCCGGTCATCTCCGCGACCATCGTGGCATGCGCCAGCACCAGCCCGATCAGCAGCGCCTTCTGCTCGCCGGTCGAGGCATCGCGGGCCGGCATATTCTTCGGCGCGTAGACCACCTGCAGATCGGTCAGATGCGGGCCGTCGAGCGTGCGTCCGGCGGCGGCGTCGCGCGACCGGCTGGCGCGCAGGATCTCGCGGTAGCGGTCCTCGACCGCTGTTGCAGGCTCCTGCAGCAGCGCATTCTCCATCCAGCCGTCGAGCATGATCTCGGCGGACGGGAAGGCCGAGGCTGCGCCGCGCTCGCGCAGCATCACAGCGAGCTTGGCGGCGGTCTGGCCGCGCGATGCGGCGACCGCGACCGCAAGCTCCGCGGTCTCGCGCTCGATCGCGCCACACCAATGGTCGTCGTAGTTGCGCACCTCGAGCAGCCGGTTGCGCGAGCGCAGCGAACGCTCCAGCGCCGAGACGCGGCTGGAATGCTCGGAATCGATCGCCAGCACCAGGCGGTCGAAGAAGCGCCGCCGCTCGGACGCGGCGCCCATGAACAGGCCGTCCATCGCGGGCGTCAGCCACACCATGCGCAGATGATCGCCGAACGCGGTTGCGGAACCCACCGGTTCGCGATCGATCCGGCAGCGCCGTGTGTTGCCCGCCTCGGCGGTCGGCGGATCGATGCCGGTGCCGAGCGTGGCGAGCCCGAGCGCGCCCTCGACCTCCGCCGAGACCGCCCAGGAGCCATCGCCCTGATTGTCGGCGATGTCCTCCAAGGTCGCGCGGCGCAGGCCGCGGCCCGGCGACAGGAACGAGATCGCCTCCATGCAATTGGTCTTGCCGGCGCCGTTCGGCCCGACCAGCACCACCATGTCGCCCGCGACCTGCAGCGTCGCCGTCCGGTAATTGCGGAAATGCGTCAGCGACAGGCGATGAATGCGGGACGGGATCATCTATCTTCCTTCCCCTCTCCCCCTGTGGGAGAGGGTGGCGCCTCACGAAGTGAGGCGACGGGTGAGGGGTATCTCACAGCTCGGCAAGCTTGGCGACAATGTCTTCCAGCACTGCCCCAGGCGCCCGCAATACGTCATTGTTCCAGTAGCGCAAGACCTGAAAGCCTTCCGCCGCGAGGGCGTCAGTCCTGGATGCATCTCGTTGCGACCAAGCGTGCTGACCTCCGTCGATTTCGATGATGACGCGCTTTTCGAAGCACGCGAAGTCGAGAATGTAGTTCTGAAAGGGTACCTGTCTTCGAAACTTCAGGTGCGAGAGCCGGCGATCGCGCAGCAGGCGCCACATCTTGGCCTCTGCGTCGGTCGGCTCACGACGCATCCTCCTTGCGAAACTGCGGAGGCGTTCATCGGTCGGGCGATGGTGCGGCGTTCGCGGCACCAACCCCTCACCCGGCGCCTTCGGCGCCACCCTCTCCCACAAGGGGAGAGGGTGCAGTTGTCCGCGTGGTGAGCAAAATCACACCCGCATCGGCATCAGCACGTAGAGTGCGCCCTTGCTGTCCTTGTCCTGCACCAGGGTCGGCGAGCCGGGATCGGCGAGCTTGAGCACCGCGACTTCGCCCTCGATCTGGGCCGCGATGTCGAGCAGGTAGCGCGAGTTGAAGCCGATATCGAGCGCGTCGGAGGCGTATTCGACCTCGAGCTCTTCGGTGGCGCTGCCGGAATCCGGGTTGGTCACCGAGAGCACCAGCTTGCCGGCGGACAAAGCCAGCTTCACGGCGCGGCCGCGTTCGCTGGAAATGGTCGAGACGCGGTCGACCGCGGCCTCGAAATCCATCTTGTCGACGACCAGTTCCTTGTCGTTGTTCTGCGGAATGACGCGACCATAGTCCGGGAAGGTGCCGTCGATCAGCTTCGAGGTCAGCACCACATTGCCGAGCGTGAAGCGGATCTTGCCGTCCGACAGCTCGATCGAGATTTCGGCGTCGTCGCCCTCGATCAGCCGCTGCACCTCGCCGACCGTCTTGCGCGGGACGATCACGCCCGGCATGCCGGTTGCGCCCTTGGGCAGCGCGAGGTCGATCTGGGCCAGGCGATGGCCGTCGGTCGCAACCCCGCGCAGGGTTGCCGCCTTGGCGCTGCCGGCCGCGTGCAGATAGATGCCGTTGAGGTAGTAGCGGGTCTCCTCGGTCGAGATCGCAAACTGCGTGCGGTCGATCAGGCGCTTGATGTCGGAGGCCGGCAGCGAGAACGAGTGCGTCATGTCGCCGGCGGCAAGACCGGGGAAATCGCTCTCGGGCAGCGTCTGCAGCGTGAAACGCGAGCGCCCGGCCTTCACCGCGAGCACCGAGCGGTCGCCGTCGGCTTCCAGCACGATCTGCGAGCCGTCGGGCAGCTTGCGCACAATGTCGTAGAACATGTGCGCCGGCACCGTGGTCGAGCCGGCGGTTCCGGTCTCGGCGGCCAGCGTCTCCGTCACCTCGAGGTCGAGGTCGGTCGCCTTCAGCGACAATTTGGCGCCCTCGGCGCGGATCAACACGTTGCCGAGGATCGGGATGGTGTTGCGGCGCTCGACCACGCGGTGAACGTGACCCAGCGATTTCAGCAGTTGCGCGCGCTCGACGGTGACCTTCATTGCAATACCCGCCAGATCCCTCAGATGGAAAAGCCGGGCGGCCGTTCAGGGCAGCACCGCGGCATTGGAAACCCGAAAAGCCGGATCAATACCGGATTTGATCAAACCCACGGGGGGACCGCAAGTTGGCGCGGATGGACGGCCGGTGCAAGGGAAACGGGCGCCAAACCGGCCCCGTTCCCCACGTTTTCGGCCGGAAAAATGTTTAGCCCTCCCCCTTGAAAGGGGAGGGCCATGGAACGAGCAAGAGCCCCGTTCCGTTTGAATCGGAACGAGGCTCTTGATTCTGGTTTTGACGCGTTTTCTTGACGCGAACCGGCACCCACTTCGCTCGAAAACGCTTCAGCCTGACGCGACGGCCTTATTCCTGCAGCTGCCGCTTCAGCGATTCGACTTCCTCCGACAGCGTCGTGTCCTTGGCGACCAGTGCCTCAATCTTGCGCACGGCGTGCAGCACCGTGGTGTGGTCGCGGCCGCCGAAGCGCCGGCCGATCTCCGGCAGCGAGCGCAACGTCAGCGTCTTCGCCAGATACATCGCAACCTGGCGCGGGCGCACTACATTGGCGGTACGGCGGGACGACAAGAGGTCGGAGCGGCTGACATTGTACTGCCGGGCGACCACGCGCTGGATGTCCTCGATCTTGATCCGCTTCGGCTCCTGCGGGCGGATCAGGTCGCGCACCTCGCGCTCGGCCATCTCCAGCGTCACCGGCTGGTTGTTGAGCTTGGAGTGCGCCAAGAGGCGGTTGATCGCGCCTTCAAGGTCGCGGCCATTGTGGGTGATGGTGCGCGCCAGATAGTCCAGCACTTCCTCCGGCACCTCGAAGCTTGCGTGGTGAACGCGGGCCGCGGCGACGCGCGACTTGAGGATGCCGAGCCGCAGTTCCTCGCCAAGCGAAGCCATCTCGACCACCAGACCGCCGGCGAGCCGCGAGCGCACGCGGTCGTCGAGGCTTTCCAGATCCGACGGCGGCCGGTCGGCCGCGATCACGACCTGGCGGCCGGCGTCGATCAGCGCGTTCAGCGTGTGGCAGAACTCGGCCTGCGTCGACTTGCCCTGCAGGAACTGCAGATCGTCGATCACCAGCACGTCGATGCCGCGCAGCGCTTCCTTGAACGCCAGCGCCGTCTGCGTCTTCAGCGCCGCGACGAAGCCGTACATGAACTTCTCGGCGGTGAGATACAGCACCTTGCGCTCGCCGCCGGAATTGCCGGCCCAGGTCACTGCCTGCAGCAGATGCGTCTTGCCGAGGCCGACGCCGGCATGGATGTAGAGCGGGTTGAACATCACCGGATCGCCGCGGCGTCCTTCCGCCACCTGGCGCGCCGCCGCGTGGGCCAGCGTGTTGGAGCGGCCGACGACGAAGCTTGCAAAGGTCAGGCGCGGATCGAGCGGCGAGCCGCCGAGCGCGTCATGGCTTGCGGACACCGGCGCGGTCGCGAACGAGCGCAGTTCAGGCACGGGGCGGCCGTCGGTGCGCTCGACGCGGCGCGCTTCGACGGGCGCAACCGGCTCCTTCGCCGGGGCCATCGCGCGGATCGCGGAGCGCACGGTGAGGTCGATCTTGTGCACTTCCGGCATCTCGGCCTGCCAGCACGAGAGCACGCGGTCGGCGTAATGCGCCTGGATCCAGCTCTTGAGGAACCGGGTCGGAACCGACAGGTGCACGCTCTCGTCGTGCACGCTCTCCAGATCCATCCGTGCGAACCAGCTCGTGTAAACGTCCTCGCCAACGCTCGTCCGCAGACGTCCCTTCACCCGCGACCAGCGATCCTGTTCCGTATTCGTCATAGCCTTCGTACTTCCAAGTCTGAGAGAAATTTGTTGCGAAAACGCCGTGCAGGTTTCCTGCCACGACGCGACCTCCAGCGGGCGCGGTCTGCTCCGGACAAAGCTCTCCCGTGTGGCGACCGTGCGCCACCGGACAGATCAGCTGTTTGGAGAAGATGCGTCCCGCGAGGTCAGCGCGTACTCGACGGTCTCTTGGGGTGAGAGCTGGCGTCCGAGGGGTTGATTACGGCACCACTGGAAATCTGCGCTTCGGCTGTCGTTGGATCGACTGCAGTGATGATACCGTAAGGCATAAGTCCCCCCCCCCTCCTGCCGCGACGTATCGCGGCAAGTTGTCAGCTTGCTAGTGTCTTAGTTTCGAACTGCCGCTACCGAACACTAAAAATGTCCGGCGCTTCGCCGCCGCGTGTCGCCGTCAATTCGTTCACTCACTCCGCGTTCCCGATGCCGGATTCCGACGACTGTCCTGGTCTCTCTTGTTCGATCCCCCAAATTGCCGGGGACATCGCCGGAGAAATTTTGACACAGGCCAACCGTCCTCATATTGCTATGAGTTATCAATCTAGCTTCGCTTGGAAAGCGTCGCTAACGCGCACACCGCCGCCGATTTGCACGTCCGCCCTTGGGTCTCAAACCGCGCTGATCTGGAGAGCCGTGGGCGTCGCGAACAACAAATAAATACACCAAGCGCATTTTCTGACAATCCGTGGATTCGACGGGGACCGCGACTCTTCGCGACTCTTCGCGACTGTTGCGGCGTTGCGGATGCGGAGTTGCGAAAGCAAGTTTTTGAATCAGCGCACAGAATCGCGCGTGTCACAAAGGACGGTGCAATACCAAAAATTTTTCATAGAAAATTTACATTTGGTCTCGCGCCGGTCATTTTTCCAATCGCTGCTCAGCGCTATGTGCATAAGTAACTCGCGAGACGTCATTTTTCTCGATTGCTTTTGCAGGGTAACCCCGCTCGCATTTTCAACGCGCGATGCTGCGCGTTATTCCATTTATCGCGCTTAGCGCCGAACAATCTGCGCGAGTGCGATGCGTTAAGCATACCGAGCCGGTAGAACTACGGACACGACGAAACATGACACGCAGTTCGTTGCGCAGCAACGCGCATTGTTCTTGCGCAATGAAACTTCCACGACAAAAGTCGAGACAAAAACAAAAAGCCCGGCGCGAGCCGGGCTTCGTGACAAATGTGTTCTTTCAGCTTGCTCGTCAGCTCACCGGTCGTCTCACTTGGCGAGCTTAGCGATGCTCTGCGTGAGACGCGACACCTTACGGCTCGCGAGGTTCTTGTGAATGATGTTGCGCTGCGCTGCCTTCATCAGTTCGGGCTCGGCCTTGCTCATCGCCTTGAGTGCCGCCTCGCGGTCGCCGCTCTTGATCGCTTCCTCGACGGTGCGCACCGCGCCGCGCATCTGCGTGCGACGCGACTTGTTGACGATGGTGCGGCGGGCAATCTTGCGGGTCGCCTTCTTGGCGGAAGTGGTGTTGGCCATGGTTCTCTAACTGTCCTTCGGCGGTGATCGCTCGTGGTCGGGCTTGCGCGCACCGGCCGGTTCAAATCTCAACTCTGATGTATTTGTCCAAGGTGTCCTTGAGGCGGCCATGCCAAGGCGCATAATGCTGCCCCCGCATGCGGCACTGTCCAAAGAACAGCGGCGGCAGGATTGCGCCCGCCGCCATCGGCCGGTCTTATAGATGGCGCAGGCTCAAGCGTCAACGCTTTCGGGACCCAAAAAAGGCCGGAAATCGGGCCCGCGGGGGCCGGATAAGCCGCTGAAGAGGTTGAATTTCCGGGGGGCGCCCGGTAAGGCCTGACGGCGCGCCGGGCGCGACAGGGAGTTAGGGTGACGCATGATCCGCGGTTTTTTCCGTCTGATCGGGCTATTGCTGCTGGCTGGCAGCTTCATCTTCATGGTCTATGACGGGGCGCGCTACGTCGCCGACCAGAGCCTGCGGTTCACCCAGCTCGGCCAGTTCTGGAACGATATCCATCAGTCGAGCCAGCAGGCGTTTCATGCCTGGGTGGATCGCTTCGGACCCTGGATCTGGAACGACGTGATCCGCCTGCTTCTGGAGCAGCCGGTGTTCGCGGTGTTCGGCATTGCCGGCATCCTGCTGATGATCCTGTTCCGGCCGCGCAAGCCCTTGATCGGCTACGCGCGGGACTGACTGGGCTGCAGCCCCTCTTGGCCGCAGCCCTCAGTAACGGGGCTGCCATCATCTGCGTAAGGACATATATAGGTGACAGCCGGCCCGCAGGCCGTTGCCGCGTCGGCCGATGTCCCGCCCGGAGGTATCCATGTTGTTCATGCGCAAGACCACCGCGTTGCCGAGCGCCACCGAGGCGCTGCCGGGCCGCGCGACGCCGATCCCGACTGCGACCACCCATTTCGTCAATGGCAGCAAGTTGACGCCGCCCTATCCGCAAGGTCTCGAACAGGCAGTGTTCGGGCTCGGCTGCTTCTGGGGCGCGGAGCGCAAGTTCTGGGAACTCGGCGACGGCATCTACACCACCGCGGTCGGCTATGCCGGCGGCCATACGCCGAACCCGACCTATGAGGAGGTGTGCTCGGGGCGCACCGGCCACACCGAAGTGGTGCTGGTCGTGTTCGACTCGAACAAGATCTCCTACGCGAAGCTGTTGAAGACGTTCTGGGAGAACCACAACCCGACGCAGGGCATGCGCCAGGGCAGCGACATCGGCACGCAATATCGCTCCGCGATCTACACGTTCAGCGACGCGCAGCGCAAAGCGGCGGACGAGTCGCAGGCGATGTATCAGAAGGCGCTTGCCGCCAAGGGCCTCGGCGCGATCACCACCGAAATCGCGCCATCAGGCGAATTCTACTTCGCCGAGGACTATCACCAGCAGTATCTCGCCAAGAATCCAGCGGGCTATTGCGGGCTCGGCGGCACCGGCGTTTCGTGCCCGATCGGCGTCGGCGTCAGCGCCGCCTGAGCGCGGCCCCTTAGTTGAGCATGATCTCCGCGCAAACGCTTTCGCGTTTGTCGCCAGGGAAAACCGGTTCCCACTTTTCCGGATCATGCTGCAAATCGATGGGAGGCCGGGTTTTCCGGCTTCCCGCTCGATCCTCGAAAACCCTTTATTAACCATAAGTGGTGCAAGACTGGGCTTGTCTCGCCGTTGAGGGATAAGTCCGGTGCCGGTTGCACGCGCGTTACGATTGCCGATCACTGCCGTTATGGCTGCGCTCGCGTTGTCCGGCTGCATGAGCACGTCCGGTCCGGTTGCGGTCGGCCCGCAAGGTGTGGATGCCGTCAGCTATGGCCCGGCCTACGCACCCGCTCCGGTTGCCGATGCAGGCGGCGGTGGTGCGATCAGCGCATTGCGCTCGGCCTTCGCCAGCGCTCCCCCCGCTTATGGATATGCCGCGCCGGTCGCCGCCCCGATCGTCTTGGCCGCCGCACCGGGTGGGCCCGCCGGTTACGACAATGGCTATCATCTCGGCCCGGGCGACAAGCTCCGCGTCGTGGTCTATGGCCAGGAAGGCCTGACCAACTCCTATGCGATCGACGCCGCGGGCGCGATTACCATGCCGCTGATCGGCTCGGTGCCGGCGCGCGGCCGCACGCCCGCCGGTCTCGCCGGTGAGATTTCGGCGCGGTTGCGCAACGGCTTCATCCGCGAGCCGTCGGTGGCGGTCGAGATCGAGTCCTATCGGCCGTTCTTCATCCTCGGCGAAGTCGCAGCGCCCGGCCAGTATCCCTATGTGCCGAACATGACCGTCGAAAGCGCGGTCGCGATTGCCGGCGGCTTCTCGCCGCGCGCCCGGCGCGACAGCGTGACGCTGACGCATACGGATGCGTCCGGCTCCGGCCGCTTCGTGGTGCCGCTGGGCACGCCGATGAGCCCGGGCGACACGGTGTTCGTCGGCGAACGCTGGTTCTGACCGCCGCTCGTCATGCGCGGGCTTGACCCGCGCATCCATCTCGCAAAAGTTTTTCGAAGACGATGGATTGCCGGGTCATAGGCGAGCGGAAGCGACGCCGTCCTTCGGACGGCTACGCCCGGCAATGACTGACGCTACTTCTTCAGATGCTTCGCGAAAAAATCCATGCTGCGCGGCCAGGCGATGTCGGCGCTCGCCTTGTCGTAGCTCGCGCGTTCGTCGCAATGGAAGCCGTGCTGGGCGCCCGGATAGATGAAGATTTCGACCTCGGGGCGCTTCGACTTGATGGTCTCGACATCGCTCAAGGGAATGCCGGCATCCTTCTCGCCGAAATGCAGCTGCGTCGGCACGGTCGGCTTGTCGTCGGCGAAGCGCACGACCGCGCCGCCGTAATAGCCGATCGCGGCCGAGGGGCCGGTCAGCTTGGTGGCGGCGGCATAGGCGATGCTGCCGCCGAGACAGAAGCCGATGATGCCGACCGGCCCGACCGGTTTCACCGCATCGATCGCCGCCTGACTGTCGCGCAGCATCGCGGCAAAGTCCGGGTTGGCGACGAATTTGCGTGCTTCGGCGACCTCATCGGGGGAATAGCCGCTCTGGAAGTTCGGCGTGATGCGATCGAAGATCGATGGCGCAACCGCGACATAGCCTTCCTTCGCCAGCCGGTCGCAGACCGAGCGGATGTGGTGATTGACGCCAAAAATCTCCTGGATCACGACGATCGCGCCCTTCGGCGCGCCGGCCGGATCGGCGCGATAGGCGCTGAGTTCAAATCCGTCGGATGCTTTCAGTTTGATGTCTTGTCCCATGGTCCATCCTTGTCATGTTGGGGGTTGCATGAAGGTCTTGGTGACGCGTTCGAAGCCCTATCGCCACATCCAGTTCTCGCCCCAGTCGCCTTTCCAGCCGGCGAGACGGCCCTTGCGGAATTGCAGATAGAGACGGTCGTGGTGCGGAAACAGTCCGCTGCCGCCGATATCGCGGAAGGTCAGGAAAATCTCGTTGCCGGGCCGTCCGCGGACATAGGTGAGGGGGGTGCCGAGCGCGCGTTGCGCGTCCGCGACGCCCATCCCGAACACCAGCGGTGTGGTGTTCGACAGCGTCGCGGTGAAGGTCGGCGTGGCCGGGCCGCCGAACGGCGGCAGCTTCTCGGCGCTCGCGTCTGTTGCGGCCGCCACGAGCAGCAGGGCGATGGCGATCGATTTCATGGCTTGTCCTTCACGGGTTCTTCACTTGGCCTTTCCCGGCACGCCGGCTTCAAGGCCATCCAGGAACGGCAACACCGCGGCGATGAAGGCCTGCGGCTGGTCGATGTTGACGGCATGGCCGGCGTTCGGAATCACCGCCTTCTGCGCGCCCGGGATTTTCGCCGCCATGTAGTCGGAGGCGGCCAGGAACGGTGTGTCGTCGGCGCCGACCACGACCAGCGAAGGCACCTTGATCCCGGGCAATGATTCGATCACCCGCGCGTCGCGCTGCGCCAGCATGCCGCGCGCGGCGAGTGCGAGGCCCCGGGCGTTGCGATGCGTGACCAAGGCGCGCTCGGCGCTCAGCGATTTCAGCACCTCGAGCCCTTCGCGATCGAAGCGGTCGCCGGTGTCGCGGGCGCGCTGGTTCCAGACCTCGCGGGCGTCGCCCTTCTTGAATCCAGGGCCGGTGTCGATGATCAATAGCGCGCCCACCCGCTCCGGATGGGCGCGATGAAAGGCCAGCGACATGTAGCCGCCGAGCGACAGGCCGCCGACGATCGCCTTATCGGCGCCGGCGGCGTCGAGCAGGGCTCCGATGTCGCCGACTGTCGCCGCCTCGCTGTAGGCATCCGGATTGTCAGGATAGTCTGATAGCCCGTGCCCGCGCATATCCCACAATATGAGCTTGTGCCGCTTCGACAGCGCCTCGATCTGGCCCTGCCACATTGCCGAGGTCGACGAATAGCCGTGGGTGAGGATCAGGGGCGGGCCGCTACCGTGGATCTCGTAATAGATATCGACGCCGCTGCGGTTGAGCTTGGCCATTGACGGGCTCCTTCTGTTGTCGACCTCGGGTCCGGCAGCGCTACCGACCTTGGTAGGAGGCATCGATACGGCATCAATACTGGCATTTCAAAAGCTTCATGCCGTTGCCGCATTGCACAACAGGCAGCTTTCGATATTTATTCTTTTCGATCAATTCCAAATTGGATTGCCTCCAGCCGGGAACCGGATCATTGTTTCGGCAACTGTCGCTTACCCGGTGGGCGCCAGGCGTGACCCAACAGTGAGTAGCCGCCGTAAGCGGCTTCCGACACCGGAAGGGGAGAGAGATGCCAAATCTCAATATCAACGGACGGAATATGTCCGTCGAAGCGGCCAATGACACGCCGCTGCTTTGGGGCATCCGCGAGCAATTGCAGATGACGGGCACCAAATTCGGTTGCGGCGCCGGTCTCTGTGGCGCCTGCACGGTCCACGTCAACGGCGAAGCGGTGCGGTCCTGCCAGACCTCCGTCGCCGACGCCGTCGGCAAGAAGATCACCACCATCGAAGGACTCTCCGCCAAGGGCGATCATCCCTTGCAGAAGGCCTGGGTCGCCGAGCAGGTGCCGCAATGCGGCTACTGCCAGTCCGGGCAGATCATGCAGGCGGCGGCGCTGCTGTCGAAGAACACCAATCCGACGAAAGAGGAAGTGGTCGCGCATATGGACGGCAATCTCTGCCGTTGCATGACCTATTCACGAATCCAGAAGGCGATCATGCGTGCTGCGTCCGACATGCGCACCGCATCGGCCACCGGATCCGAGCGGAGGGCCACATGAACAAGCACGTGAAAAGCCTCGCTCCCGAGACGACCGATCTCAGCCGCCGCTCCTTCCTGGTCGGCACCGCTGCAACCGGCCTCGTGCTCGGCTACTCCGCCGTGCCCGGCATCGACCACGCGCTCGCGGCGCCCGCACCCGCCAATTTCGAGCCGAGCGTGTGGTACGCGATCGCGCCGGACGGCCTCGTCACCGTGACCTGCGGCAAGGCCGATATGGGCCAGCACGTCGCCTCGACCATGGCGCAGATCGTGGCCGAAGAGCTCGGCGCGAACTGGAAGGACATGCGGGTCCAGCTCGCCTCCAACGATCCGAAGTTCAACGATCCCGTGCTGGGCGCGCAGATCACCGGCGGCAGCTGGTCGACGATGATGAACTTCGACGCCATGAGCCGCGCCGGCGCAGCCGGCCGGATCGCATTGACCGAGGCGGCGGCGGCCGCGATGGGCGTGCCGGCAAGCGAGCTGGTGGTGCGCGCGTCCACGATCAGCCATCCGAAGTCGAAGAAGTCGATGTCGTTTGCCGACGTGGTGAAGAGCGGCAAGGCGACCAAGACCTTCACGGCGGATGACCTGAAGGCGCTCAAGCTGAAGACGCCCGATCAGTACACCATGATCGGCGTCTCGGTGCCGCAGATCGACATTCCGTTGAAGGTCAACGGCACGGCCAAATACGGCATCGACGTGATGGTGCCGGGCATGGTCTACGGCGCGCTGGTCACTCCGCCGGTGCGTTACGGCGCCACCGTGAAGTCGGTCGACGATAGCGCGGCCAAGAAACTGCCGGGCTTCATCAAGGCCGTCACCCTCGACGACAAGACCGCAACCACGACCGGCTGGGTCGTCGCGGTCGCCAATACCTTCGCGCAGGCGAAGAAGGCGGCCGAGGCGCTGAAGATCAGCTACGACAGCGGCCCGAACGCAAAACTGTCGAGCGAATCGTTGTTCACCGAGGCCAAGCGGCTGCAGGGACTGAGCGATTCCGGCGAGTTCTTCGTCAAGGACGGCGATCCGAACGCGGCGTTCGGCACGGCGGCCAAGGTGCTGGAGGCGGAATACACCACCAACATCAACATCCACGCGCCGATGGAGCCGATGAACGCCACCGCGGAGTTCAAGGGCGACATCCTGCACATCTATTCCGGCAACCAGTTCGCGACGCGCTCCGGTGCGATCGCAGCCGGCGCCGCCGGGATCGATCCCAAGTTCGTGGTGATGCACCAGATGTGGCTGGGCGGCGGCTTTGGCCGGCGTCTCGACGCCGATATGATGGTGCCGGCGGTGCAGGCGGCCAAGGCCGTCGGCAAGCCGGTCAAGGTCATCTACTCGCGCGAGAACGACATGACGATGGACTTCTCGCGTCCGCTGACCTTGCAGAAGATAAAGGCCGGCATGGACGGCGACGGCAAGATCGTCGCGCTGAGCCATGACGTGGTCTCGGCCTGGCCGACCCAGCGTTGGGGAATCCCCGATTTCCTCACGCCCTCGGTCGACAAGAAGGGCCCGCTCGACTCGTTCACCGTGAACGGGGCGGACTTCTTCTACACCGTGCCCAACCACTATGTGCGGGCGATCAAGAACGAGATGGCCCACAACGCCACCCCGTCGGGTCAGCTCCGTTCGGTGGCGCCGGGCTGGACGTTCTGGGCGGTCGAAAGCATGATCGACGAGATCGCGCATGCGACCGGCAAGGACCCGGCACAGCTGCGCATCTCGTTGCTCGACGGCAAGGGCAAGAATGACGGCGGCGCGCAGCGTCTCCGCAACACCTTGCTCGCTGCGATGGGACTTGCCGGCTACGGCACCAAGCAGCTGCCGAAGGGTGAAGGCATGGGCGTGGCCTGCGTGTCGTCGCAGGAGCGCGCCACGGCAAGCTGGACCGCCTGCGTCGCCCATGTCGCGGTTGCGCCATCGGGCGAGGTGACGGTGAAGAAGCTGACGGTGGCGACCGACGTTGGTACGCAGGTGAATCCCGATGGCATCCGCGCCCAGGTCGAGGGCGCGGCGCTGTGGGGCATGTCGCTTGCGCTGTTCGAGAAGGCGACGTTGAAGGACGGCGGCATCGAGCAGACCAACTTCGACACCTACACGCCGCTTCGGATGAGCCAGCTGCCGGAAGTCGCGGTCAACGTCATCGCCAATGGCGAGAAGGCGACCGGCGTCGGCGAGCCTGCGGTGACGGTGGTGGCGCCGGCGATCGGCAACGCCGTCTTCAACGCGGTCGGCGCCCGCGTCCGCGGTCTGCCGATCACCGCGGAGGCCGTGAAGTCTGCGATGAAGAAGGCTTGATGGCCTGAACGAATGGAGGCGCCGGAGAGCGCGACAGCTCTCCGGCGTTTTTTTTGCGCCCGACGCCGCAAAAATTCACGATCCGCCGGCGGTACTCCCGGCTGGCTTCATTTCCGGCCGGCCTGATTTCGCTGGCGGATCTTGCGGTCGCTCAAATTGTATCCATTGTGCTTAGCCGCCGTTCAGCATCCCCATTAAGTCGGAGGGAACGCATCGTCAGGTAGCGTCCGGCGTCGGTCGTTACCGCGACGGGGATGTCATGACTGCCTTGGCCAATAACCAGACTTCGAAGCGCCGTCTCCTGCTGGCGTCAGATCGAAGCGATCAGAGCAACGAACTCGCCAGCATCCTGCGCTCGGTGGGCGAGGTCGATACCGTTCCGACCTCTGATATTCCCGAGCAGCCGGCCCGCGATCTCTCCGGCATCGTCGTCGATATCAACCTGCGATCGCCCGAAGCCGTGCAGCTGGTTCGCGCCAAGCTGCAGGCCGACGCCTATCGCGAGATGCCGCGGCTGTTCGTGCTGGCGGATGCGCTGCATCACGCCTCGATGCAGGCCTGGGCGCTCGGCGCCACCGACACGATCTCGCGGCCGTTCGATGCGCGCGGCATCCTGCAGCGCATCCGCGCCGCATTCCCCGACAACGGCGGCTATGACGAGACCGACCGCGGCAAGGCGCTCAACCGCGGCGTCGAGGCGGCGCACGGCGTGATGGTCAAGATGTTCGAGCGGATGCGCGCCGGCGAGCCGCTCAAGTTCGAGGACATCGTTGCCGCCGAGAACAAGATCCTGAAGGCGATCAAGCACAATTCGCTGCGCGAATGGCTGACGACGGTCGGCTGCCACCACCAGGAGACCTATCGCCATTGCCTGTTCGTGACCGGCTTTGCGGTGGCGTTCTCGCAGCATCTCGGCATGCGCGAGGACGACCAGCGCCGGCTCGCCCGCGCCGCGCTGCTGCACGATGTCGGCAAGGCCTTCGTTCCGGTTGCGCTGCTCGACAAGCCAAGCGCGCTGACGGTCGAGGAAATGGCCGAGATGCGCGAGCATCCGCGCCGCGGCTATGAAGCGCTGTCCGCGCAGGGCGGATTCCCGCCGGAAATGCTCGACGTGATCCTGCACCATCACGAGTTCCTCGACGGCACCGGCTATCCCAACGGCCTCAGCGGCAACCAGATCAGCGACATCGTCCGCGTCACCACGATCGTCGATGTCTATGCCGCCCTGGTCGAGAAGCGCGCCTACCGGCTGCAGTTCACCCACGCCAAGGCGTTCTCCATGATGGAGGAGATGGGCGGCAAGCTCGACCAGCAATTGCTGCAGGCTTTCCGCCCGGTGGCGTTCGGGCATTATTGAGCTCATGTCATTCCGGGGCGATGCGCGAGCATCGAACCCGGAATCTCAAGATTCCGGGTTCAACGCTGCGCGTTGCCCCGGAATGACGTGTTTGACACTAGCCAATCAACGCAAGTCCTCGTCCTTACCTCCGCCTAGATTCCGGTGATCATCGGCGCGACCGATGCTTTGGCGGGTGAGGACGATTCATGGATACGGCAACGACCGGGGATCTCGACATCCCCGCAGACATCGCGGCAACCCTCGTCGATCCGGTCGCCTATGCCGACGATCGCATCCACGACGCCTATCGCTGGCTGCGCGCCAACAATCCGCTCGGCATCGCCCGGCCGGAGAAATTTGATCCGTTCTGGGTGGTGACCAAGCACGCGCATATCCAGGCGATCAGCCGCCAGAACGATCTGTTCCACAATGCCGACCGGCCGACCACGCTGACCAACCAGGCGCTCGAGGAACGCGTTCGTAAGATCACCGGCGGGCCCAATCTGGTGCGCTCGCTGGTGCAGATGGACGCGCCCGACCATCCGAAATACCGCGCGCTGACGCAGGGCTGGTTCATGCCGGCCAATCTCGGCAAGTTCGAAGGCCGCGTCCGCGAGATCGCGCGGGCCACGGTGCAGCGCATGCTCGACCGCGGCGGCGCCTGCGATTTCGTCGAGGACGTCGCGCTCGGCTATCCGCTGCACGTCATCATGGAGATCCTCGGCGTGCCCGAGGCGGACGAGCCCCGCATGCTCAAGCTGACGCAGGAGCTGTTCGGCCCGCAGGATCCCGACACCGCGCGCGTCCGCGACGCGCTAAGCGCGGAACAAGTCTCCGTGATGTTGCAGGCGATCATCGCCGACTTCTCAGCTTACTTCCGCACGATCACCGAAAATCGCCGCCAGAATCCGCGCGAAGATCTCGCCACCGTCATCGCCAACGCGAAGATCGGCGGCGACTACATGCCCGAGCACGATCAGACCAGCTATTACATGATCGTCGCGACGGCGGGCCACGACACCACCTCATCCTCGACCGCGGGCGCGATCTGGGCGCTGGCGAACGATCCCGCGGAATTCGCCAGGGTGAAGGCCAATCCGGAATTGATTCCGGGCCTGGTCGACGAGGCGATCCGCTGGATGACGCCGGTCAAGCACTTCATGCGCTCGGCCACCGCCGACACCGAGCTCGGCGGCCGCAAGATCGCAAAAGGCGACTGGCTGATGCTGTGCTACGCCTCGGGCAATCGCGACGAGGAGGTGTTCGAGGAACCCTATCGCTTCCGCAGCGACCGCAAACCCAACCGCCATGTCGCTTTCGGCTATGGCGCACATCTCTGCCTCGGCCAGTATCTCGCCAAGCTCGAGATGCGCATCCTGTTCGAGGAGCTGCTGCCGCATCTGAAATCGCTGTCGCTCGACGGCGAGGTGAAGATGACGCAGGCCTATTTTGTCAACGGCCCGAAGAAGCTGCCGATCCGGTTCGAGGTGAAGTGACGCGGCGAAGGCCGGGTCACTCCAGCATCTTCCTCAGCTCAGCCTTCGCGACCTTCTCCAGCGTCGAGCGCGGCATTTCGTCGACGAAGCGGATTTCCCGGGGCAGCTTGAAGTCGGCGAGCGCCGCGCGGCACGCGGCCATCACCTTGTCGTGCAGGTTGGCGGGTAGCGCCGCGACGCCGGCCTGCGGGATGATGAAGGCGACCGGCACCTCGTCCAGCATCGGGTGCTTCTTCGCCACGACAGCGGCTTCGCGCACGCCCGGTACCACGGCGATCACCTGCTCGATCTCGGAGGCCGCGACATTCTCGCCGCCGACCTTCAGCATGTCCTTGGAGCGATCGCCGAACCTGATGTAGCCGCGCTCGAGCAGCGTGACGCGGTCGCCGGTGATGAAATAGCCGTGCTCGCCAAAGCTCTCGCGCGTGGCCTTCTCATTGTGCAGATATTCGGCGAACAGCGACAGGCCGGGAATGCCCTTGATCAGGAGATTGCCGGTCTCGCCGACGCCGGTCGGCGTGCCGTCATCATTGGTGATGCGGATTTCGTATTCCGGCGCGGCGCGGCCGATCGACATCGGAATGTTCGGCTGGTCGACCTCGCCGATGATGCCGTGGGTGATGGTCTCGGTCATGCCCCACCAGCCGATGATCTTGACGCCGAACACCGCGAATGCCGACGGCTCGTTCACCGCGGTGCCCCAGAGCCGGAACTTGTGATTCCTCGGGACCTCCTGCTCGAGCAGCGCCTTCATGCAGAACGGAATCGTCGAGGTCCAGGTTGCGCCGTGCTCGAGCGCCACCGGCCAGAACCGGCTCGCCGAGAAGCGCGGCTGGATCACGCAGGTCGAGCCGACCCACAGGCTCGCCAGCATCGAATAGGCCAGCGCGTTGGTGTGGAACAGCGGCAAATAGGTCTGGTGCACGTCTGTTGCGTGCAGGTCCTGATGCGCGGCATTGATCTTGGCGCCCCACAATGCGTTGGCATGGGTCCAGAGCACCGCCTTCGGCCGCGATGTCGTGCCGGAGGTGTATTGCACGCTGCAGGGGGCGAGCGGATCGGTCGGACGTTGCGGCCGGTCGGCGCTGTCGGCAAACAGCGCTTCAAAACTGTCGCCGCGTGATGGCGCCTGTGCCGGCGCTTGCCCCGCATCATGCGAGGTCACTGCGATCCAGCGCAGGCCCTTGCAGTTCGTGGCAAGCAGTTCGGCATAGGCCGGCTGGGTGATCGCGGCGACCGCGCCGCAATGGCCGGCAAAATATTCGATCTCGGCGGCGGCCGAGCGGGTGTTGGTGGTGACGGCGATGGCGCCGAGCTCGACGCAGGCGAACCACGACATGATCGCCTCGATGCAATTATCGAGATGGATCAGGACATAGTCGCCCTGCCTGATGCCGCGCCTGGCGAGGCCCGCGGCCAGTGCGCCGACGCGTTCGTGGAATTCGCCGTAGCTCCAGCGCCGCGCCGGCGCATCGAACGGGGCCCAGATCAGGAACGGATGATCGCGGCGCACCTCAGCGCGCATCCTGAGTAGCCACGGCACATCGAGCCCCGCAAACGGTCCCACGACGCCCGGCACTGGCTTTGCATTGGTCATATGTCCTCCCGCGCGCCGCTCCAGCGGCTGCTTGCTTGCTCTTGTCGGGTGCCCTTGTGACATTGGATGGCGTGGTAGGCAAATAGTCGGCCGTCATTCCGGGGCGATGCGAAGCATCGAACCCGGAATCTCGAGATTCCGGGTTCGCGCTGTTGCGCGCCCCGGAATGACGCGATCAATCCTGATACGACGAGATCTCGATCAGGCTGCCGTCGGGGTCGCGGCAATAGACCGAGCGCAGCGTGCCGCGCGCGCCCTGCTTGGCCACCGGGCCTTCCTCGATCTTGACGCCATTGGCCTTCAGATGCGCGACCACTTCCTCCGGCGTGCTTGAGGTCAGGAAGCAGAGATCGTCGCTGCCCGCGGCTTCATGATCGGCGGTGAACCAGTCCACCTTGTCGGCATCGCGCGGCCGCACATTGATCTTCTGGTTACCGAACACCAGCGAGGTGCGCGGTGTCTTGCCGTTGCCGGGGTCGAACACCTTCACCTCCATGCCGAGGATCCTGCTGTACCAGGCAACCGAGCGCACGACATCGGTGACGTTGATCACGAGATGGTCGAGCCCATTCACCTTGACGGACATGCGCGATCCTTTTCGGTCCAGAGCCTCAATGCAAGAATTCAGCGCTTCGGTTCTGATGCAACCAGAGCCGAAGCTTAGCCTTTCGTCGCGGTCGGTGGCGCACGTGTCGCACTGGCCGCTTCAGACATTGTTTGTTAAAACCGCGCCGCACGCAACGCAACAGAAACGGGCAGGGCGCCAAACCCTGCTGGATCGGGAGAAACTTCATGATTTCACGCCGTACCGCGCTGGGCCTGATCGGGTCGGGGATTTCGACATTCGCGATCGGCCGTGCGTCCGCCGCCGACTATCCGGCGCGGCCGGTGCGCTGGATCGTGGGCTATCCGCCGGGCGGCGCCACCGACATCATCGCGCGGCTGGTCGGGCAGCGGCTGTCGGAGAAGCTCGGCCAGCAATTCGTGATCGAGAACAAGCCGGGCGCCGGCAACAATATCGGCACCGAGGCTGCGATCAACGCCGAGCCGGACGGCTACACCGTGCTGCTGGTCAATCCGGCGAACTACATCAACGCCTCGCTCTACGCCCATCTGAAGTTCAACTTCGTGCGCGACGTCGCGCCGGTCGCTTCCTTCAACCGCGTGCCGAACGTGATGACTGTCAACAAGGACGTGCCGGCGAAGAACGTCGCCGAATTCATCGAATACGTGAAGGCCAATCCCGGAAAGGTCAACATGGCCTCGTCCGGCAACGGCACCTCGGTGCATCTGTCCGGCGAGATGTTCATGTCGATGACCGGCTGCAAGATGCAGCACGTACCGCGGCGCCGCGCCTGCGATCACCGACATGCTCGGCGGCCAGGTCCAGGTGATCTTCGACAACATGCCTTCGATCATCCAGCACATCCGCTCCGGCTCGCTGCGCGCGCTTGGCGTGACGACGACCGAGCGCTCCTCGCAGCTGCCCGACGTGCCGGCGATCGCCGACACCGTGAAGGGCTATGAGGCGAGCGCGCTGTTCGGCATGGGCGCGCCGAAGAACACGCCGAAGGAACTGATCGCCAAGCTCAACAGCGAGATCAACGCCGTTCTCGCCGAACCCGACATGCGCAAGCGTCTGGTCGAGCTCGGCGGCGACTCGCTGATCCAGGCGCCGGACGCCTTCGGCAACGACATCAAGGCCGAGACCGACAAGTGGAAGAAGGTGGTCGAGTTCGCCGGCCTCAAGGTCGAATAGGCCTCGCACGCCCGGAGGCGCGAGGATTTCGTTGAGGACGCTTGCCCGAGACGTCGCACTTCACTAACTGCGGCATCTCGGGAAGTCGGAGTGATTCGGATCATGCGCAGATCGCAATTGGCAGTGCTTGTCCTTGCAACGATGACGCTTGCCGGCGCGGCGAGCATCACGCCTGCCTCCGCCGATCCCTATGACTATCCGTGGTGCGCGCAGGGCCCGAGCCTCGGCTATCCCGGCGAATGCGCCTATCAGACCTATGATCAGTGCCTCGCGAGCGTGTCGGGACGCTATCTCGCCTGCGGAGAAAATCCGCGCTTCCTGTTTCGCCCGCAATTGCAAGCGGAGCCGCGGCCGCACCGTCGCTGGCACCGGCATCGGCACCATCGGCAATAGCCGTCTGATCCGAGGGCGCAGCCACCTCGCGTGATGATGCCCCGGCCTTGACGCGATCGTGAAGGCGGGCGCTTGACGCCGCGCCGTTTGCGTCTATACTAAACCACATGGTTAAGTTTCAAGACGAAACGCTGGACCGCACCTTCGCAGCGCTTTCCGATCCCACCCGCCGGGCGCTGCTGGCGCGGCTTGGCGAGCAGGACAGCCTGTCGGTGAGCGAACTGGCGCAGCCATTCGCGATGTCATTGCCGGCGATCATGAAGCATCTCGACGTGCTCACGGATGCAGGCCTGGTCGCGCGCGAAAAGACCGGCCGCACGGTAGCCTGCCGGCTCACCGCAAGGCCGATGGAGCAGGCGATGAGCTGGCTCAATCGCTATGCGCAATTCTGGTCCGATAATCTCGATCGCCTTGCCGCTTTTGTGGAGGAAGACCCATGGTCAATCAATCGGCCAACAAGTCCGCAGTCGCCGCCGACGCCGGCCTTGCCGCGCGTCCAAGCCTCACTCTCACGCGGCGGCTCCGCGCGCGGCCGGAAAAAGTCTACGCCGCGTGGACCGAGCCGGAAAACCTAGCGCGGTGGTTCGGTCCGGGGCAGGTCAAGCCCGGAACGACCCAAGCCGAGCTCGATGTCCGCGTCGGCGGGCGCTACAGGATCAAGTTCACCGGTACGAATGGGGAATATCACGAGGTCGGCGGCGTCTATCGCGAGGTGGTGCCGAACGAGAAGCTGGTGTTCAGCTGGGCCTGGCATTCGACGCCGGAGCGCGAGTCGGAGGTGACAGTGTCGATCAAGCCCGATGCCGGCGGCACCTTGCTCACCTTCCATCACGCGCAGTTCGTCGATGAGACCGCGCGCGACAACCACCAGCGCGGCTGGACCGAATTCCTCGGCAATCTCGAACACTTCGTCGACGCCTGAATAGGGAGCATCCCAGGGAGAACCCCATGCAACAGCACAACATCGTGTCGCGCGAGGAATGGATTGCGGCCCGCAAGGCGCTGATGGCGCGCGAGAAGGAGCTGACGCAAGCCCGCGAAGCGCTGAGCCGGCAGCGCCGCGAACTGCCCTGGGTCAAGGTCGACAAGGATTATGTGTTCGACGGACCCGATGGCAAGGTGACGCTCGGCGATCTCTTCAAGGGCAGGCCGCAGCTTGTGGTGCAGCACGTGATGTTCGCGCCGGACTGGGACGAAGCGTGCAAGAGCTGCTCGTTCTGGGTCGACGGCTTCGAACGCATGGTTCCGCATCTCGCCGCACGCGACACCACGATGATCGCGGTCTCGTTGGCGCCGCTCGCCAAGCTCGAGGCGTTCAAGAAGCGGATGGGCTGGACCTTCGACTGGATCTCGTCCGGCGACAATGATTTCAACTATGACTATGGCGTCTCGTTCACGCGCCAGCAGATCGACGCAAGGAACGCGCAATACAATTATGGCACGACCCCGCTCTACGGGCCCGAGCTGCCGGGAATCAGCGTCTTCTTCCGCGACGAGACCGGCACCGTGTTCCACACCTACTCCACCTTCGCGCGCGGCCTCGACATGATGAATGCGGCCTATCACTATCTCGACCTCACGCCGCTCGGCCGTCATGAGGAGGGCTTGCCCTATCCGATGGATTGGGTGCGGCTACGTGACCAGTACCAACCGGCGCCGGTTCAGGCATCCTGCTGTCACAGCTGACGAACGCTGACGCGTAGCGTTGGCGTTCGTCATCCCGGGGCGATGCGAAGCATCGAACCTCAGATGCGCAATTGCGCATCGGGGGATCTCGAGATTCCCGGCGCGCAGTTGCGCGCCTGAGGTTCACACTCCGCGTGCCCCGGAATGACGACAGAAAACAGCAGGAAATCGCCAATGCCCTACGTCGATGGCTTCATCGTCGCCGTGCCGAAGAAGAAACTCAACGCCTATGCACAGCTCTCGAAAAAGGCCGGCAAGGTCTGGCGCGAATATGGTGCGCTGGACTATCGCGAATGGGTTGCCGACGACGTCAAGCCGGGCAAGCTGACGTCATTTCCGCAGGGCGTGAAACTGAAGACCGGCGAAACCGTCGTGTTCGCCTGGATCACCTACAAGTCGCGCGCCCAGCGCGACAGGATCAACGCCAAGGTGATGGCCGATCCGCGCCTGGCGTCGATGGGCAAGGGCGACGTGCCATTCGATGCCAAGCGGATGATTTATGGCGGCTTTGCGAGCCTCGTGAAAGTGTGAGGCGGCGCACATTCGCCGCAATCGGTGCGGTAACCGGCCGTTAAACATGCCGATCGACAGGCGGCGCAATGCCGCTTGCGTTTACTTGGTGATCCCGTATACTTTGCAATACAAAGTTCGGGCGAATCATGCGCGACCTCGACAAGGCGTTGGCCGACATTCTCGCGATCCGCAACCAGATTGCGGCCGGAACCGCATTCCGCGGCTACGGGCCGGCGACGGTTGCGGCCACCAGTGGCATCGCACTCGTCACGGCGCTTGCGCAATATCTCTGGCTCGACGATCCGACCGGGCATCCGATTGCTTTCCTCGCCGGCTGGGCGGCGGCAGCGCTGCTATCCGCGGGGTTGATCTGGACCGAGATGCAGGCGCGCTCGCGGCGGCATCATTCCGGCCTCGCCGACGCGATGGTGCAGCAGGCGATCGAGCAGTTCGTTCCGGCGGCGATTGCCGGCGTGCTGCTGGCGATCCTGCAATGGAAATTCGCGCCTGAGACGCTGTGGATGCTGCCCGGCCTGTGGCAGGTGCTGGTCAGCCTCGGCGTGTTCGCCTCGGTCCGCCTGCTGCCGCGCACCATCGCGTTCGGCGGCGCCTGGTATTTCCTGTCCGGCTTCACGGTGCTGCTGATCGCAAGCCAGAGCCACGCGCTGTCGCCCTGGACCATGGGACTGCCCTTCGCGATCGGCCAGTTGCTGATCGCAGCACTGTTGTATTTCGCTTCCGGAGGCCATGATGCCGAAGACTGACATGACCAGCGCGCCATTCGCCTATGATGGCCTCGACCGCGTCATCCACGAGAAGGCGCGGCTCGGCTTGCTGACCTCGCTGATGGCGCATCCGAAAGGGCTCGCCTTTGCCGATCTCAAGCAGCTCTGCGGCCTGACCGACGGCAATCTCAGCCGGCATCTGCAGGTGCTGCAGGAGGCCGGCCTCGTCGACGTCATCAAGGGCTATGAAGGCAATCGCCCGCACACCACCTGCCGCCTGACCAGGAGCGGCCGCCGCCGCTTCCTCGATTATCTCGCCGTGCTCGAGCAGTTGGTGCGCGATGCGGCCAAGGCCGCCGGCAAGGACGAAGGCGCGTCTGGCCGCCTCGGTATCCAGCCGGTTTGATCATCCCATTTTTTGCCCGGAGACTTTGTAATGCGAAGCAACGTCGCGCTCGAGCCGGAGGTAGCCATGCGGCTCCACGTCGGCATCATCATGGACGGCAACGGCCGCTGGGCGACGCGGCGCGGCCTGTCGCGGCTGCGCGGACATGAGGCAGGCGTCGAGGCGATCCGCCGCATTGTCGAGGCCGCGCCGGACCAGGGCGTCGGCACGCTGACGCTCTATGCCTTCTCGAGCGACAATTGGCGCCGTCCGAAGGCTGAAGTCACGGCGCTGATGGGGCTGTTGCGGTTCTACCTCGCCAATGAGATCGCCGCCCTGGTGCGCAACGGCGTCCGCCTCACCGTGATCGGCCGCCGTGACCGGCTGCCCGACGGCATCGCGACCGCGATCACGCGCGCCGAGGCCGCAACCTCCGACGGCACCACGCTGCATTTGCGCATCGCCATCGACTATTCGGCACGCGATGCGATCCTGAACGCGGCCGCGCGCGCAGCCGGCGTCGGCCAGCTGAGCCGCGAAACCTTCGCCGATCTCATCACCGGCGAGGCGGGCCTGCGCGATGTCGACCTGATCATCCGCACCTCGGGCGAGAAGCGGCTGTCGGACTTCCTGCTCTGGGAAGGCGCCTATGCCGAGCTGCACTTCACCGAGCGGATGTGGCCCGAATTCGACGCCGACGATCTCGCCGACGCGCTCGCCTCGTTCCATCGCCGCGAGCGCCGCTTCGGCGGGCTGACCGCGATCGCGCCGGCGGAGGTGCCCAACCTCTAGCACGCCGGCCGCGCCTGCTGCTCTCTTCTCAAGCCTGGCCGGGGGGGTGGGCTCTCTTACCACACAATGCGGGGACGAACGATCACGCCAACCAAAGCGGGAGCGATCATCCATGCGCATTCTTCTCGTCAACGTGCCTCACCCTGCGATCGGCAGCCGGATTCCCGATGACCATCTGCCGCCGCTCGGCCTGCTATCGATCGGCGGGCCGCTGATCGACGACGGACACGACGTCCGTCTTCTCGATGCCGAGTTCGGGCCGATGCGAACCGAAGCCATCGTGATGGAGGCATCGCGGTTTTCGCCGGATGCCGTCCTGTTCGGTCATTCCGGCTCGACGTCAGGCCATCCTGTGATCGCCGAGGTCGCGCAGGCCGTCGTCAAGGCCATGCCCCATGTGCGGATCGTCTATGGCGGGGTGTTTCCGACCTATCATTGGCGCGAGATCCTGCGCGAGGAGCGCTACGTCACCGCGATCGTGCGCGGCGAGGGCGAGGAGACCGCGCGGCGTCTGATGCGGGCGCTGGAGACCGGCGGCGATCTGCGCATCATCAACGGCATCGCATGCCGCGATGACTATGGGCCGCGCGTGACGCCGCCTGCGCCTGTGATCCGCGATCTCGACGCCTATCGCGTCGGCTGGGAGTTGATCGATCATAACAGCTACAGTTATTGGGGCGGCCTGCGCGCCGTCGTCGTGCAGTTCTCGCGCGGCTGTCCGCATCTCTGCAATTATTGCGGTCAGCGCGGCTTCTGGACGCGATGGCGCCATCGCGATCCCGTGCGCTTCGCCAAGGACCTGGCGCGGCTCCATCGCGAGCACGGCGTCAAGGTGATCAACTTCGCCGACGAGAATCCGACCGTCTCGAAGAAGGCCTGGCGGACCTTCCTCGAGGCCCTGATCGCGGAGAATGTCGACCTGATCCTGGTCGGCTCGACCCGCGCCGACGACATCGTGCGCGATGCCGACATCCTGCATCTCTACAAGATGGCGGGCTGGCAGCGCTTCCTGCTCGGCATGGAGAACACCGACGAGAAGACGCTGGAGCTGATCCGCAAGGGCGCGACCACCACGATCGATCGCGAGGCGATCCGCCTGATGCGCCAGCACGGCATCCTGTCGATGGCAACCTGGGTGGTCGGCTTCGAGGAGGAGACCGATTGCGATCATTGGCGCGGGCTGCGGCAGCTTCTGTCCTACGACCCCGATCAGATCCAGATGCTCTACGTCACGCCGCATCGCTGGACGCCGTACTTCCGTCTCGCGGCCGAGCGGCGCGTGATTCAGACCGATCGCCGGCTCTGGGATTACAAGCATCAGGTGCTTGCGACACGGCACATGCCGCCGTGGCGCGTGCTGCTCTGGTTCAAGTTCACCGAGATGGTGCTGCAAAGCCGCCCGAAGGCCCTGCTCCGCGTGCTGTTTCACCGCGACGCCGGACTTCGCCATGCGATGCGCTGGTACACGCAGATGGGACGCCGGGTCTGGCCGCACGAAATTCTCGGCTTCCTGCGCGACAAAAGGCTGAAGAAAGGGCCGACGGTGCAGGAATTTTGGGGCGCGCCACAGGATATGGAAGAGGAATCGATGTTGTCGCAGCGGCCCGAGCGCCGCGTCGGGACATCGTGCGCAGCGTAAGTCGATACCGTTGCGCCGGGTCTGGATAACTGGCGCTGATGACTGGACCTTGGAGTCATCAGCGCGATAGTTTCCGGATCGGCTGCGCAGAACAAAAAGAACCGTGGCGGTCGAGGCGTCGAGTTGAGCATCCAGGTTGCGATTCTGAAAATATTGGCCAGTCACGTCAGCGGCAGGGCCACACTCGATTCACTCAAGCACGACCTCGCCATTCTCTCGTCAAGCGGCGACGATTGGCATGCGCGGATCAAGCGGCTGGCGTCACGGGTTCCCGAGCTCGATATCTTCAGCAGCTTCTATGTGCTGCGTGACGTCGAAGGCTGGCAGATCACATCGGCCGGACGCGAGTTCCTGCAGGCGCTGGAGGCCGTGACGCAAGACAATCTGTCGCCCACGCCGACGGACGAGAGCGCGATCCGCGCCGAGGGCGAGCTCATCGTGGTCGGTCATCGCTTCAAGAATCGAATGCGAACGCCGCGCGATCCCGAGCAGGGCGTATCGCCACGCTGCCGGCCGTTCCGCGAGCCGCATTGAACCTCGCCGCGTTGCGCGCGACCTAATCTCGGGGCGTGGCTCTGGAGGTCGCAAATGACTGCTTTGGCTCAATCGATTGCTCGCGCGTTTGCGGCCAATTCGCTTCGGAGCAGCATCGCCCGGCATGCTCTGCTGTTCGTCTTGGCGGTGTTGTTCGTCGCGGCGCTGCGGGCAAGCTATGGCCTCGATCTCAGCGCAGGGTTCTTCTGAAGCATGATCCGGAAAAGTGTGAAGCAGTTTTCCGAGGAGATCATGCTCAAAAAGGCCGCGCGACGAATTTTCCGGCGGCAACGTCATATTGGGTTAACCGGATCGGGATAGCTAAGCGCACGCTTTCCTTGCATCTCGAACCCGGGCCGATCTCCCATGGACAAGCCGATGCGCTGCCAGTGCGGCAGGACGCGCACCATCGTACTCGACAGGCATTTCCGCACTGCGCTGGTATGCCTGAAATGCGACGAGATCGAGCTGGCTGGGCCGGCCAGGCCGGAGCAAGAGCCGCAGGAACAAATGTTGACCGCACGATAGCGCGGTCGTTTTCGGCGCCGAAACCCGCTAGGTTCCGTCTGACGAAACGGACCAAAGCGAAACCCGATGCCGCATCCTTCCGATACCACCGCCGTAACCGGCGCCAGCGTAACTTTTGCCGACGTGCGCCGCGCCGCCGAAACCATCAAGGGCGCGGTTATGGTCACGGCGTGCAACGAGAGCCGCACGCTGGGCGAAATCTGCGGCTGCCGCCTGTTCCTCAAATTCGAAAATTTGCAGTTCACCGCGACCTTCAAGGAGCGCGGTGCGCTCAATCGCCTGCACGCGCTTTCGCCAGAGGAGCGCAAGCGCGGGGTGATCGCGATGTCGGCCGGCAATCATGCCCAGGGCGTGGCGTATCACGCCAAGCGGCTCGGCATTCCCGCCACCATTGTGATGCCGATCGGCACGCCGATGGTGAAGATCGAGAACACCAGGCGGCACGGCGCCGAGGTCATCATCACCGGACAGACGCTGGAAGAATGCTTTGCGTTCGTCAGCGCGCATGCCGCGCAGCACGGCCTCATCCTGGTCCACCCCTATGACGATCCCTTGATCATTGCCGGCCAGGGCACGATCGGGCTCGAAATGCTCGCGGCGGTGCCGGAGCTCGATATCCTGGTGGTGCCGATCGGCGGCGGCGGGCTGATCTCGGGCATCGCCACGGCCGCCAAGGCGCTGAAGCCGTCGGTGCAGATCGTCGGTGTGCAGGCGCAGCTCTATCCATCGATGTATAATGCCGTCAAAGGCGAGCAGTTGCCGATGCGCGGCGACACGCTCGCCGAGGGCATCGCGGTCAAGTCGCCCGGGCAGATCACCACCAAAATCGTCCGCGAGCTCGTCGACGACATCATCCTGGTCAGCGAGGACCAGATCGAGCGCGCGGTCGCGACCCTGATCTCGATCGAGAAGACGGTGGTCGAGGGCGCCGGCGCCGCCGGCCTCGCGGCGGTGCTCTCTGCACCGGAGCGCTTCGCCGGCAGCTCAGTCGGCCTCGTGCTGACCGGCGGCAATATTGACACCAGGCTGATCGCCTCGGTCCTGACCCGCGAACTCGCCCGCGAGGGACGGCTGACGCAACTGGCGCTCGACATCGTCGACCGGCCCGGCCAGCTGGCGGCGGTGTCGATCCTGCTTGCGGACGCCGGCGCCAACATCATCGAGGTCTCGCACCAGCGCACCTTCTCCGATCTGCCGGCCAAGGCGACGCTGCTCGAGCTCGTGATCGAAACCCGCGACCGCGCCCATCTGGAAGAGGTGCTGGCAAGGCTCAGCGCCGAAGGATTCGCGGTGCGGGAGAGCTAGCGACGCGATACCCATCCGCGAGTTTGAAGCACCCAACCCGTCATCCTGAGGTGCGAGCGGAGCGAGCCTCGAAGGATGAATCGGCCACCAGCGGGGCCGTCGATCCTTCGAGACGCGCGCAAGAGCGCGCTCCTCAGGATGACGGTTCTCCTTGACTAGTCCCCCGCCGCCAACTCGGCGAGCTTCGCGATCGTGTTGATATTCCGCGCGGTGCCCTGGACGGCGGCGGGGATCTTCAGCTTCGAGCGGCCCATGCCGCTGCCATAGGCGACATAGATCTCGCGCTTGCCGAGCCGCATCTGTTCGTCCTGCTGGCCCTTGACGTCCTTCAGGGCGTTCCTGGCCGGCGGCTCGTCGAGGAAGATCGCCACTGTATGGTTCGGCGGCTCGTTCGGAAACGGATTGGCCTGCAGCACCGCGGCGATCTCGTCGGCGCTCCGCACCACGACGCCGACCGGCTTGCCGGCATAGGCCTGCAGCCGCTTCTCCAGCGCGGCCTTGACCTTTGCAGCTGCGAGCTTCGAGGAAAACACGACATTGCCGCTGGCGATATAGGTCTGCACGTCGGCAAACCCCGCGTCGACGCACATCGCCTTCAATTCGGTCATCGGCAGCTTGCCGGTGCCGCCGACATTGACTGCGCGCAACAGGGCGACGTAACGCGGCATCACGGCCTCACGTCAGCAGCAGCGCCATGCCGGGATCACCCTTCTGCATCGCGCGCTGATAGGCTGGGCGCGCGGCAATGCGGCCGAGATAGTCCCTGATGTTGGGGCAGCGGCCGAGGTCGTAGGGCAGGAAATAGCGCATGGTCGTGAGCGAGAAGCCGATCATGATGTCGGCCGTCGTGAATTCGTCGCCCGCGAGATAGCGCGCGCCACCGACCCGCGCCTCGATCAGATCGAACGAGCGGTCGACCCGCGCTTTGGTCGCCACCAGCATCGGATTGTCGGCCGCGAGGTTGAGGCGGTTCAGGATCATGCTGCGGCCCATCTGCGCCTGCAGCGTGCCATTGGCGAAGTGAAACCAGTACAGGAACTGCGCAAAATCAGCATGGTCTGATGTCAGCGTCAGCCGTCCGTTGCCGTATTTGGCGATGATGTATTCGACCACCGCGCCGGACTCGGCCAGCACCAGTTCGCCGTCGGTGATGATGGGCGCGGTGCCGATCGGGTGCAACGCCTTGTAGTCGGCCGGCGCGAGCATCGTGACGGGATCGCGCGCGTAGCACGTCAGCTCATAGGGGATCTCCAGCTCTTCGCACAGCCAGACGATCCGTTCCGATTGCGACTTGCCGAGATGATGGACAGTGAGCATGCGTGCTCCTTATCAGGCGGCCGCTTTCTTCTTCGCGGGCTTCTTCTCAGATTTCGCCTCAGATTTGTTCTCAGGCTTCTTCTCGGGCTTCTTGGCCGGCGGCGGCTCTTCCATCGCCTTCTTCATGGCGCGGGCATAGGCGTCGGCTGCGTTCTCCGCCGAATTCTGCAACCGCTTGGCGGTCGCGGTGGCGTTCAGGATCGTGCTCTTGGCGAGGTGGCGGAAGCGCGCCTTGGTCTCCTTGTCCTTGGCCTTGGCCGCGCGCGCGACCCAGACGGCCTGGCGCTTCTTCGCGGCCGCCATCACGGCTTTGGTCTGCGCTCTTGCGGTTTGCCGGATGACGGCGTCGAGGTCGGCTTCGGCCATTCAGATGCACTCATTGACTGGACAGGCGCCGGGCGGGCGCACGGAGGGAGGGGAGCTATCACTAGTACCCAGAATCAGAGCTGAGTGATACGGCGGCCTTTGAAACGGCGTTGACGGACCTTTTTCTTGGTCCAGACGAAGGGCTCGGCTCTGTCGTTGTATGCGTTGACGTAGGCATCGATGTGCTCCTGAAGCTGCGTGAGGCTTGTGAAGGAGGTGCCGCTGAGCGACTGCCCCTGCAAGATCGAAAACCATACCTCGACCTGATTGAGCCAAGACGCACTTGTCGGCGTGAAATGAAATTGCACGTTGGGGTGGGCCTTGAGCCAATGCTCGTTCTTCTTGTGGGTGTTGAGGTTGTCGAGGATGACGTGAAGCTTCCGGTTCGGAAAAGCCGCGGTGACGCTGTTCATGAAGTCGAGAAACTCGACGCGGCGTCGGCGTTTTGAATGCGCCGCGATGATCTTTCCGGTGGCGACTTCGAGCGCCGCAAACAATGTTGTGGTGCCATGCCGCTTGTAATCGTGGCTCTGGCCGGTCAAGGCGCGGCCATTGGGCAACTTCAGATAACCCTGCGCTCGCTCCAAAGCCTGGATCGAGGGCTTCTCGTCCACGCACAGCACAATGGCCTTCGCGGGCGGGGCGACATAGAGGCCGACAACATCGGCGGCTTTGGCCGTAAAGTTCGGGTCGTTGCTCTCACACCAGGACTTACGAGCCGCGAGGTCAATCTTGTGGCTGCGCAGGAACCGCCAGACATATTGGACGTCAACATCGCCCAGCGCCCCGGCCAGCAGGGGCCCGGTCCAGCGTGCGAACCCGTCCGGCGGCGGCTTGTCCAGCAGCTTCAGAATCCGCTTGTCGGTGGCCTTCGTATAGATTGGCTGCTTGCCCGGTCGCGGCTTGTCTTGCAGCCCTTCAAGGCCTTGGTCGGCATAGCGATGCCGCCAAAGGCTGACAATCCGCGGCTGGACCCCAACTTCCTTGGCGATCGACCGAGTGCTGCGTCCATCCGCCGCCAACAGAACTATCCGCGCCCGCTTCAAATCGCGCTGCAACGTCACCGGGGAGCGGCAACACGCCTCAAGCACCTTGCGATCTTTCCTCGAAAGGTGGACTTCTCTTGCTTCGGGTATCATCCCGACCTTGAATCACGACTCACGCTTTAAGAACAGTAGGTACTAGCGCAACCGGCGCCGTTTGAACATCTGGTCCTTTGGCGATCGCCGGCGGATGCTGCCGCCGTCTGCTGCGACCATGCCGGCATCACCGGCCAGGCTATCGGGCGCGCCGTTCGGCATGATATAGCGGCGTGGCCTGGCCAGGGGCGGCGCAGTCCAATCGAGGTTTCGATGCACGCAATCAGCCGAAGGAGCCTGCTTGGCGGCCTTGCCCTGCTGGCCGCATCGCCCTCGCTTGCGGCGGTGCCGGCTGAGACGCTGAGCGTCGATGCCAGCGAAGGCCGCGTCGCGCTCAACCATTTTGCTTCCGGGCGCACCGGCAAGCGGCCGGCGGTGCTTGTCCTGCACGGATCGCGCGGTTTCGATCTCAGGCCGCGGGCCTATGAACGCTATGCCAATGCGCTGACCGCGGACGGCATCGACGCCTATTTCGTTCGCTATTATACGCCGGCCGACGAGCAAGCGTTCGAGACGATGCACACGCACGTGATCCGCGAGGCCTATGAGACCGGGCGTTTCGACGCCTGGGCCGCGCGGGTCTCGTCCGTAGTGACGGCGGTGCTTGCGGGCGCGGACAGTTCCGGCCGGATCGGGCTGCTCGGCTTCTCGCTCGGCGGCTACGTTGCCGCGGCAGCGGCGGCCCGCGACAAGCGGGTGGCTGCGCTGGCCGTGCTGTATGGCGGCATGCCCGACAACGTTGTGCCAGAGGTCAAGCATCTGCCGCCGATGATCGAGTTGCACGGCGAGGCGGACCGCAACGTGCCGCTCGCCAAGGGCGAGGCGCTTGTCGGTCTCGGCAAGTCGGTCGGTGCCGCGGCGGAGATCGTCCGATACCCGGGCAAGGCGCACGGTTTCGACTTCGCGGACAATGATCCGATGACGGCCGATGCCGTCGGTCGTGTTGCCAGCTTTTTCCAAGCGCGCCTGAACGTGGCTTGAGTCCTGATCGCCCTGGATACGGGAGCTGCGCGGGACTTTGTTTAGTCCGCAGCCGGACCCGGCGGCACCTTCGCGCCGGCGAGCAGTCCGGCCAGCTCCACCTGCCGGCCGAGCCCGGTCTTCGCCAGCACGGCCTTGAGCTGGTTGCGCACGGTTTCGCGGGAGATGCCGAAGGCGACCGCGATCGCCTCGACGGTTCGTCCCTCGCCGATGCCGCGCGCGACCCGCGCTTCCGCCGGCGTCAGGTCGAACAGGCCCTGCAACACCTCCGCGGTCGGCACCTCGGCCGGTACCACCGGCGTCACGATCACGATCGCCAGCGCGCGATCGAACAGGTCACGCGCCGAACCGTGGATCGGGACCAGATGCACGATCAGCGGCGGGCGATCGTCCTGTGCTGCGATCGGCACCGAGCGGACCTCGACGCTGATCAGCCCGTGATCCAGCGCTGCAAGCGCCTGGGCGAACAGCGCGTCGGCGGTGGGCGCCGCCAGCGCCAGGCGCTCGGCGCGATCCTGCATCACGTCGGGCACCAGGCGGTCGAACAGCGTGTTGGCCGCCATCAGGCGGCCGCCGCGCCGCAGCACGGCCGCGGGCAGTCCGAGCATCGCCAGCGACTCGGTTGCCGCCCTGGCGCGCTCCATCCCGAGCCGGGCCGACAGCAATGCGGCACGCGCCAGATGCGGGCGCAGCGCATCGAGCTGCTCGATCGCTTCGCGCTCGATCGGTCCGTGCTGGTATTCGCGCTCGACGCTGTAGATCAGCATGTCGCCGCTCGGCACCGGGATTGCGGTGCCGGCACCCCAGCCGAGCCCACGCGGCCGGAAGAATTCGCGGATCTGGAAATCCTGCTGCACCTCCTCGGGCGTATCGAACACGTCGATGTCGCGCAGGAAGCCGGCATGGTTGGCCGCGAGCAGGCGCGGCAACCGCCCGTTGCGCTGGTGCCAGCCGCCTTCGACATAGGCCGCCGTGTCGTCGTGCATGTCGGGGGATGCGATCCATCGGACGTCATGCGGAGCCGCCGTCAGCAGCACGGTTCCGCGCGCACGCGCGATCTCGCCGACCTGATGCAGGACGTTCGGCCACAACTCGGGGAGGACGGCGGCCTCATAGGCCAGTTCAATCAGACGCTCGTGCAGGTCGTTCGCCATCGGCCATCCCGAAAAAATTGTTAACCAATAGATAAACCCTTCGGCCTCGGAAATATTGCGTAGAGCAATTCGGTCCAGCCCACGAGTCCGGGCTATTCCGGTGCGTCGTAGGGCATCATGGTGAATCCCAGCGTTTCGCCGGTCTTGTTTGCACCCTCGCGCAGATGTGCCGGGCCTTGCTCGTTTGGCTGCGGCTCGGTCCGCGGCCGGCCAAAAGTCGCAGAGGTCAATCCCAAGACCCGACAAGCAAGACCTGACGATCAAGACCCGACAATCGAAGTCCGGCGATGGCGCCTCCGCCTTGTATGGCGGAATTGAAGCCGCGTGACAGTCAGAAATACCCCGAAGTGTCTCGAAACGTATTCGGCGTGAATTGTCGCTGTGCCGGGCCTTCCAGCGTGGCGGGATTGCAACGCCGCGCGCGATCATTCGACGATGAACATCCTTTAATTTGTGTCCGCGCGATCTGTGGCGCCAGCTAGGGCCACCTTGTCTCATTCGATCGGGCCGCAAGCGGGCTCGGGGAGGGCCGATGATCAGCCGCAGGGCTCTTTCCGGATTGTTGATGACGCTGGTCGGCCCCTCGTCGGTTGCCGGCAATAACACGCTGGCGCTGAGTCATTGCAGGGGATCATGCGCGAATATCGATTTGCCGACGCTTGGCTACGACAAGTTCTGCCGGTCGTTCTTCGATATCGCGACAAGCGGCAAGCTGCGCGCGGTCGCAACCGGCCCGGAAATTCGACGCGAGATGCGGTCTCTTTTCCAGGGACCGCGGCTTTATCGGCCGTCGCGCGACGAGATCCGGATTCTCTGGCGCGCGCCGGCGGACGGATTCTCGGTCGTGAAGGTCGAGTTCGATCTGGAGTGCGGCGTACCGGTGCGCGGATGCCTTGGGATTCCCGACGGAGAGTTCAAGGGATTGATCCTGCTCGGCCACGGCATGGCGAGCACGCCGGAGCGCTGCTTCGATGATGCCGACAACGACTACATGAACGCGCTCGGCAAGAGCCTGTGCCGGGACGGCTATGTCGTCTGGTGTCCTTACATCGTCCAGATCGGAGACCAGGCAAGTCAGAACAACATCGCCGCGATGCTGGCATCCCATGGCGTCTCCGCGCACAACGTGTCATGCGCATCGATCGACGCCGGCGAAATCGTCTGCCGGAAGCTGACCGGAGCGTCCGGTTTGAACGTCGGCGTGTATGGGGTGTCGTGGGGCGCGTTTCTCGTGCTCCATCTGGAGGCCGCCACGGGGCGGATGCGGCCGACCGTCGTCTCCGGCTATATGCGCGACGAGAAGAAGCTTCTGATGTCGTCCGTCATCAGCAGGAATCTCGGCGTCGAACTTGCGACCTACATCCATTTCAGCAGCAGCCGCGCCAGGTACACACAGGCGCAGAGCTGGCGTACCTGATTTGCCCGTGTCCGCTGTTCGTCGAGATTGGCAGCCGCGACAGCGCCAACACGGTGGAACTGGGGCGGGATGAGAAGTTCGCGGAAATGCAGTCGGTCTACGCATCATCTGATCACCCGCATGCGATCGAGATGGCCATCTTCGACGGCGTGCACGAGGCCAGCGGCGAGCGCGCGCGGCCATGGCTGTACCAACATCTGGAGTCGCCCGCTTCTCAAGAGACGTCCCGTTTGAAGAACGCCATCGCGTTGTGAGCGGAATGGGCGACGCCTCGCTCTTCAATTCGCCGTCGAACATGCGCAAGCATTGGGCAACTGTCCGCAGTAATCGTCTGCCGGCACCAGTGCGCGACCTGGCCGTACCGAGGTAGCACCGCCTCATCACGTTGACGGGAGCGTACGGTGCACCGGGCCTGTCGGTGTGGCCGTGATCGCCGTGTCATTGCAGCGTCGCGGCGCTTTCTCACAGTGGCGTGTCGTCCGGATCCCCGCAACGGGGCGATCCGGTTCCAGGATTGTCGGATTGGGCGCGTTATGATCTCCTGCAATGCACCTTGCCCATCCTGACCTTCTCGGTCTGAGGGAACTCGACGTCTGGTAGAGCTTGTTGGTAGCCGAAGGGTTGGACAGCATGAGTGGTCCGGAACGAATGCTCGGGGGATTGGCAGGGCTTCTGGTATCGGCGGGATTGGCGGTTATCGGAATTTCGGCGGTGCATGCTCAGGCGGGCCCACCCGGGCCTCCTGCCGTCGGCGTGTTCGAGGCGGTGAAGCGGCCGATCACCGAAACCAATGAATTTCTGGGACGCATCGAGGCCCCCAACCGCGTCAACGTGGTGGCACGTGTGACCGCCTTCCTGGAGAAGCGGAACTTCGTCGAAGGCTCCGAAGTCAAGGCTGGCGACCTGCTGTATCAACTCGAGCGTGGCCCGTTCGAGGCCGACCTTGCATCGAAGAAGGCGCAGGTCGCCCAACTGCAGGCGACCCTGGTCAACGCCAAGCTGACTACCGATCGCGCCAAGTCCCTGCTCGGCGGACCGGCCGGCCAGCAATCGAGCGTCGATGCGGCGGTCGCCAACCAGCAAAGCCTCGAGGCGCAGGTGCAGGCCGCGCAGGCCCAGGTCGACCTGTCCCAGATCAATCTCGACTACACCGAGATCCACTCGCCGATCGACGGCAGGATCGGGCGCACCGCGGTCACCGAGGGCAATGTCGTGACGCCGAATTCGGGAACGCTGACGACCATCGTCAGCCAGGACCCGATGTATGTCACCTTTCCCGTGCCGGTGCGCGAGGCGCTCGATCTGCGCGACCGCTACGCGACCCGCGGCGGCTTCAAGGCCGTTATCATCCGCGTGCGTCTGACAAACGGCCGGCTCTACGACCAGGTTGGCGAGCTGAATTTCGTCAACAACACGATCGTGCAGAACACCGACACTATCTCGTTGCGCGGCACCATTCCCAACCTGTCGACGTACACATCCGTCGCAGCCGGCGGTGCGGTCCGTGAGCTCACCGACAATGAGTTCGTGACCGTGCTGCTGGAAGGCGTGCAGCCGGTCGAGGTGCTGGCGATCCCGCGCTCGGCGGTGTTGTCGGATCAGCAGGGCGAATATGTCTACGTCGTCGGCGCCGACAACAAGGCCGAGCAAAAGCGGATCCAGCTTGGGCAATCGACCTCGACGATTGCGGCGGTGACGAGCGGCATCGCGCTCGGCGACAAGGTCATAGTCGAGGGATTGCAGAAGGTCAGGCCGGGCGAGGTGGTCGCGCCGGGGCCCGCCAGCGCGCTGATCCAGTCGAGCATGAAGGTCTCGGCGGACGGCGGCGCCAGCAGCCCGCCGAAATCGACGGGCAACAACCCATGATTTCCGCTGTCTTCGTCGATCGTCCGCGGCTTGCGATCGTCATCGCGTTCGTGATCACGATCGCCGGCGTGCTGGCGATGATGCAGATCCCGGTCGCCCAGTTTCCAGACATCGTGCCGCCGCAGGTGACGGTCTCGGCCGTGTTCCCCGGCGCTTCGGCCGAGGTCGTCGAATCCAGCGTTGCCCAGCCGCTGGAAGCGCAGGTCGTCGGCGTCGACAAGATGCTCTACATGAAGTCGACCAGCGGCAATGACGGCAGCTACACGCTGACGGTCTCGTTCGCGCTCGGCACCGACCCTGACATCAACACTGTCAACGTCAACAACCGGGTGCAGAGCGCGCTCGCGCAATTGCCGACCGAGGTGCAGGCGCAGGGCCTGACCGTGCAGAAGAAATCCTCTGCGGTGCTGCAGTTCATCGTGCTGTACAGCAAGAGCGGCGAGCAGGACCCGCTGTTCATCACCAACTACGCCATCATCAACGTGCTGGACGCGATCTCGCGCACGCCCGGCGTCGGCCAGGCGTCGCTGTTTGCCAAGCTGAACTATTCGATGCGGATCTGGTTCGACACCCAACGCCTGACCAGCCTCAATCTGGCGCCGTCCGACGTGATCGCCGCGATCCGCGCCCAAAGCGTGCAGGCGCCGGTCGGCCGCATCGGCGCGCGCCCGATCTCGAACGATCAGCAGTTCCAGTTCAACGTGCAGACCCAGGGCCGCCTGACCACCTCGACGCAGTTCGGCAACATCGTGCTGCGGGCCAATCCGGACGGATCGGTGCTGCGGATCAAGGACGTCGCCCGGGTCGAGATCGGCGCGCAGAACATGGACTCGGAATCGCGGATCGACGGCAATCCCGGCGTGCCGATGGGGATCTATCTCGCGCCCGGGGCCAACGCCGTGACCACGGCCAAGGCCGTGCAGGCCACGCTTGCGCGGCTGTCGGAGCGGTTTCCGCCAGGGCTGAGCTATCTCGTGCAGTACGACTCCACGACCTTCGTCTCCGATACGATCAAGGAGGTGATCAAGACGCTCGGCGAGGCCTTTGTGCTCGTCGTGATCGTGGTGTTCCTGTTCCTCGGCAATCTACGCGCCACGGTGATCCCGGCGGTTGCGGTGCCGGTCAGCCTGATCGGCGCCTTCGCGGTGCTGCTGGCGCTCGGCTATTCCGCCAACACGGTCTCGCTGCTGGCGATGGTGCTTGCGATCGGCATCGTGGTCGATGACGCCATCGTCGTGGTCGAGAACGTCGAGCGCGTGATGGAGGAGGAGCCGGAGCTGTCGCCGGCCGACGCCACCAAGAAAGCGATGACGCAGATCACCGCGCCGATCATCGCGATCTCGCTGGTGCTGCTCTCGGTGTTCGTGCCGATTGCGTTCATTCCCGGCATATCCGGCACGCTGTTCCGCCAGTTCGCGGTGACGATCAGTGCGGCGATGGTGATCTCGGCGCTGAACGCGCTGACGCTGTCGCCGGCGCTGTGCGCGGTGTTCCTGCGCCATGGCGGGCCGCGCCGCGGCATCATGGGACGGGTGCTCGGCGGCATCGACTGGGTGCGCGACCGCTACGCCGGTGTGGTGCAACGGCTGGTCCGCGTCGCCGTGCTGTCGCTGGTCGCGGTGCTGGTGTTTGCCGCCGCGGTGTTCGGCGTATCGAAGATCACGCCGACCGGCTTCCTGCCCGAAGAAGACCAGGGCGCGTTCTTCATCGCGGTGCAATTGCCTGACGGTGCCTCGGTGGCGCGGACCAGCGAGGTCACCAAGCAGGTCGAGGCGCTGTTGAAGAAGAACCCGGCGATCGACCACGTGCTGTCGATCATCGGCTTCTCGCTGCTCGACGGCGGCAACGAGCCCAATTCCGCCTTCATGGTGGCGCGCATGAAACCGTTCGAGGATCGCAAGGCGGTCACCGATTCGGTGCAGGCCGCGATCCGGCAGACCTTCATCGCGGGATCGCAGATCCGTTCGGCCTCGGTGCTGCCGTTTAACCTGCCGCCGATCATCGGGCTCTCGACCTCCGGCGGCTTCGAATATCAGCTTGAGGCGCTCGAGGGGCAGGACCCGGCCGCGCTCGGCAGCGTGATGGGCGGGCTCATCGCCGCGGCGAACCGCGATCCGCGGCTGACCCGCGTGTTCTCGACCTTCACCGCGACCAACCCATCGATTTTCCTCGATATCGATCGTGCCAAGGCGCAGGCGCTCGGCCTCAACATGGCCGACGTGTTCACCGCGCTGCAGGCCACGCTCGGCGGCATCTACGTCAACAATTTCAATCTGTTTGGCCGCACCTGGCAGGTCAATGTGCAGGGCGATGCGGCCAACCGCGCCGACATCCCCGACATCTGGCAGATCTATGTGCGCAACAGCGGCGGCGAGATGGTGCCGATCCGCTCGATTGCAAGCTTGCGGATCGTCACCGGCCCGCAGGTGATCACGCGCTACAACAATTATCGATCGGTCACCGTGAATGGCGGACCGGCGGCGGGCGTGTCGTCGGGCACCGCGATCGCGGCGATGGCCGACCTCTCGAAGACGACGCTGCCGGCGGGCTATTCCTACGAATGGACCGGCACCGCCTATCAGGAGCAGGCGGCCTCCGGGCAGACCGGCATCATCCTCGCGCTCGCGGTGCTGTTTGCCTATCTGTTCCTGGTGGCGCTGTATGAGAGCTGGACGATCCCGATCCCCGTGCTGCTGTCGGTCACCGTCGGCGTGCTGGGCTCCTATCTCGGCATCAAGCTCGCGGGCCTCAATCTCGATCTCTATGGCCAGATCGGCCTCGTGGTGCTGATCGCGCTCGCCGCCAAGAACGGCATTCTGATCGTCGAATTCGCCAAGGAGCAGCGCGAGGCCGGCAGGCCGATCGCGGAGGCTGCGATGATGGGGGCGCAAATGCGCTTCCGCGCGGTCATGATGACCTCGATCGCCTTCATCCTCGGCCTGGTGCCGCTGGTGGTCGCAACCGGCGCCGCGGAAATCAGCCGCCGTGCGGTCGGCACCGCGGTGTTCGGCGGCATGCTCGCCGCGAGCTCGATCGGCATCTTCCTGGTGCCGATGCTCTACGTCACCATCCAGGGCTGGCGCGAGGCTGCCAAGAACCGCTTCGGGCGTAGGGGCAAGACGGAACAACCCGGGGCGCATTAGATCCAACCTAATCCCATCGCGCATTAGCGGCGCTGATAGGGCGGGGCTATACTGCCTGCCTCATTGATGGAGTTCTGGATTGAGCGTTGCCTTCACCAAGGAAGAAAGTGCCGAGACCGCGTCTGAGACGCTGTTGCCGGACCGTCCGATTTCGCCGCATCCCAATCTGGTGACCGAGGCAGGACGGAAGGCGCTGGAACGTCAGCTCCAGGAGGCACGCGAGGCCTACGAGACCGCGCAGCAGCTGGACGACGTCAACGAACGGCGACGACAGTCGGCGGTCCCGTTGCGCGACACGCGCTATCTCACGGAACGTCTCCGCACCGCGCAGGTGGTCCCCACTCCCGCTTCGACCGAAACCGTCGCGTTCGGAAGCACCGTGACCTTCAGCCGCGCCGACGGGCGGGTGCAGACCTATCGCATTGTCGGCGAGGACGAAGCCGATCCGAAGGCAGGCTCGATTTCCTTTGTCGCGCCAGTGGCGAGATCGCTGATGGGGAAAGCCGTGGGGGACGTCGTCGGGGCAGGCGATCAGGAATTGGAGATCGTGGCGATCGCCTAGCCGCCTCGCGACCCGCAAGCGATTGCAAATCCCAGATCACGCCGCCGGCAACGCAAGACGCTCGATCGTCTGGATATGGCGTGCGAGCAGGCTGCAGGCTTGCTCGATGTTGCGCGCACGCACGGCCTGCAGGATCATGCGATGATCCTGGCTGGGTCGCGGCCGCCAGCCGGCGTTGCGCGCCATCGCGAACACCAGCCGCGAATTTGCCAGCTGCAACCCGTCGAGGCTGGCGAGCAGCCGCGGCATCGCGCACGGCGCCACCAGCGCGTGATGAAAGGCGCGATTGGCCATCTCGAAATCCTGAACCGTCTCGGCGTTGTCGCCTTCGATGAGCGCGAGTTCGATCCGCGCCAAATGCGCCGATGTGAACCTCGGGGCGGCATTGCGCAGCGCGACCACTTCGAGCGCGGCGCGCATCTCGGCGATCTCCTTCACCGATTTGGTGTCGAGCGGAGCAACCCGTACGCCGCGACGCGGCACGGCGACGACAAGGTGCTGCGCCTCCAATTGCCTGAAGGCCTCGCGCACCGGGACGTGGCTGGAATGGAATTCCCGCGCGACATGATCCTGCCGGAGCGGGGCGTCGGGCAGCAATTCGCCGCTGATGATGCGTTCGCCGATCGCGCCGGCGATGCGCCCGGCGGTGGTCGTGTTCTCTGCTTCGCTGACCATAGATTATCTATCGCAAAAACGGATGCGCATCCGCTCGACGTCGGCTAGCATCATTCTAAATCAACGATCATAGATAATAACTCAGTTTATCTATGATCCATCGCAAACGAGAAGGCAAGCCCGATGGTTGATGTGGTGGAAATCGAACGGACCGACAGAAGCAGCAGCGCCCCGCTGCGCAAAAGCTGGGAGCGCGCCGAGGCCGAAGCGCTCTACAATTTGCCGTTCGCCGACCTGATGTTTCAGGCGCAAGGCGTTCACCGCGCCAACTTCAATCCGAACCACGTCGAAACCGCGAGCCTGCTCAGCATCAAGACCGGCGGCTGTCCGGAAGATTGCGGCTACTGCTCGCAGAGCGCGCATTACGACACCGGCCTGAAGGCGACCCGCCTGATGCCGCGGGATGAGGTGGTCGCCGTCGCGCAGCGCGCCAAGGACGCCGGCGCAAGCCGCTTCTGCATGGCCGCGGCCTGGCGCAGTCCCAAGGACCGCGATCTCGATCAGGTCTGCGACATGGTCAGCGCGGTGAAGGGGCTGGGCATGGAGACCTGCGTCACGCTCGGCATGCTGACGCCTGATCAGGCCGAACGCCTCTCCGAGGCCGGGCTCGATTTCTACAACCACAATGTCGATACCTCGCCGGAGTTCTACGACAAGATCATCACCACCCGCACCTTGCAGGACCGCATCGATACGCTAGCGCATGTGCGCGACGCCGGCATCAAGGTCTGCTGCGGCGGCATTATCGGCATGGGCGAGCAGGTTGAAGACCGGCTCGGCATGCTGATGCTGCTCGCCAATCTCCCCAGCCATCCGGAGAGCGTGCCGATCAATCTGTGGAACGAGGTCAAGGGCGTCCCGGTCAACGACACCGCGGAGCGGCCTGATCCGATCGCGCTGGTGCGGCTGGTCGCCACCGCGCGGATCATGATGCCGAACAGCGTGGTCCGGTTGTCGGCCGGGCGGCAATACATGACCGATGAGCTGCAGGCCATGTGCTTCCTCGCCGGCGCCAATTCGATCTTCATCGGCGATGTGCTGCTGACCACCAAGAACCCGCAGCGCGATCGCGATGCCGATCTGCTGGACCGGCTCGGCATCACGTCCCGTCTCGCCTGACCGCCATCTCCGGTGGGCGCGCAACGCTGGTGCGCGCAATCCACAATCTTCCTGTGAGTGAAGCATGAGCGCAATCCATGCGGCCAAGGTCGCTGATTACGCCGCGGCCTTGCATGCCCTGAGCAAGGACGATCGGCTGCGCGGCCTCAAGCCGCGCGCGGGCATCGATTTCGTATCGAACGACTACCTGGCGCTGGCGAGCGCGCCGCGAATCAAGCAGGCGGTTGCGGCCGCGCTCGAGGCCGGCACGCCGATCGGCGCCGGCGGCTCGCGGCTGCTGCGCGGCAATTGCGAGGAGCACGAACGGTTAGAGGCCGAGGCCGCCAGGTTCTTCCGCGCCGAGACCGCGCTGTTCTTTGGCGGCGGCTACGTCGCCAATTTCGCCGTGTTGACCACGCTGCCGCAACGCGGCGACCTGCTGGTGCTCGATTCCCTCGTGCATGCCAGCATCCATGAAGGCGCGCGGGCCGGCCGGGCCGAATTCCGGTTCAGTGAACACAATGATCCCGGGTCGGTCGAAGACACCATTCGCAGCTGGCGCGCCCAGGGCGGGACCGGCCGGGTCTGGATCGTGGTCGAAAGCGTCTACAGCATGGACGGCGATGTCGCGCCGCTCGACGACCTCGTCGCCATCGCCGATCGGCTCGACGCATTCCTGATGGTCGACGAGGCGCATGGCACGGGAGTCTTTGGCGCGCAGGGACGCGGGCTGACGGCGCCCTATGAGGGGCGCGACAATCTCGTGATCGTTCATACCTGCGGCAAGGCGCTGGGTGCCGCCGGCGCGCTGGTCACCGCGTCAGCTGTGCTGCGCGACTTCATGGTCAATCGCTGCCGCCCGTTCATCTTCGCCACCGCGCCGTCGCCGCTTGTGGCCGTCGCCGTGCGCGAGGCGCTTCTGATCCTGCAGGAGGAGCCCGAGCATCAGCAGCGCCTCGCAAAATTGGTCGCGTTCACGCATCGCGAACTCGATCTGCGCGGTTGGCAAAGTCCGTCGCGCTCGCAGATCGTGCCCTATATCGTCGGCGACAATGCGCGCGCGATGCAACTCGCGTCAGCATTGCAGGCGCGTGGTTTCGACATCCGCGGCATCCGGCCGCCGACCGTGCCGGCGGGAACCGCGCGGTTGCGCATTGCACTGACCCTCAATGTCGACGAGGGCGACGTGCGCGCACTGCTCGATGCGCTGGGCGAGGAGACGAAGGGCTGGTCGCGATGACCAGCCGGATCGTGGTGACCGGCACCGACACCGGGATCGGAAAGACGATCTTCTCCGCAGGCCTCGCCGGCTTCCTCGGCGCGAACTACTGGAAGCCGGTGCAGTCCGGCCTTGAAGAAGAGACCGATGCGCAACTGGTGGCACGGCTCGGCGGTCTCGCGCCCGATCGCATCGTGCCCGAGCGCTATCGGCTGCGAACGCCGGCGTCGCCGCATCAGTCTGCCGCGATCGACGGCGTGCGCATCGATCCGGCTGCGCTCGATGTGCCCGCGACCTGTGACCGGCCGCTGGTGATCGAGGGCGCGGGCGGGCTGATGGTGCCGCTGAATGACGACACGCTCTATATCGATATCTTCGAGCACTGGCGGCTTCCGGTGGTGCTGTGCGCCCGCACCGCGCTCGGCACCATCAATCACTCGCTGCTGTCGATCGAGGCGCTGCGCAAGCGCAGGATCGATCTTCTCGGCGTCGCCTTCATCGGCGACAGCAATCCGGAGAGCGAGCGGGCGATTTGCGAGATCGGGCAGGTCCGCCGGTTGGGCCGGTTGCCCTGGCTTGCGCCGCTTGCGGCAGACACGCTGCAAGCAGCGTTCAAGGCGTCGTTCCGCCGCGACGATTTCAATCCATGATGTCCTCTCGAAAGTCGCCGATCTGGCACCCCTTCACCCAGCACGCGCTCCACGGCTCGATGACCAGGATCGTGCGCGGCGAGGGCGCCTATCTCTACACCGCGGATGACCGCCGGATCATCGATGCGATCGCATCCTGGTGGGTCGTGACCCACGGCCACTGCCATCCGCATATCGTGCGCGCGATCCAGAGCCAGGCGGAGCAGCTCAACCAGATCATCTTTGCCGGCCATACCCACGATCCGGCCGAAGCGGTTGCCGCGCAGCTCCTGAAGCTTGCGCCTGATGGGTTAGACTATGTGTTCTTCTCAGACTCTGGCTCGACCAGCGTCGAAGTGGCGCTGAAAATGGCGCTCGGCTATTGGCACAATATCGGCGTGCCGCGCACCCGCATCGTCGTCATGCAGCACTCCTATCATGGCGACACCGTGGGCACGATGTCGGTCGGCGCCCGCGGCGTGTTCAATGCGGCCTACGAACCGCTGCTGTTCGACGTTGCCTCGATCCCGTTTCCTGCCGCCGGTCATGAACAGGCGACACTCGATGCGCTCGAAGCTGCATGCAGCAACAAAAACGTGGCTGCGTTCATTGTCGAGCCGCTGATTCTGGGCGCCGGCGGGATGCTGATGTATCCCGCCTCGGTGCTGAAGGAAATGAAGCGCATCTGCGAAACCGTTGGCGTGCTCTTCATCGCCGACGAGGTGATGACCGGCTGGGGCCGGACCGGCACCTTGTTCGCGTGCGAGCAGGCCGATGTCACGCCGGATATCGCCTGTTATTCAAAGGGCCTCACCGGCGGATCGCTGCCGCTCGCGGTGACGCTTTGCCGTGCCGACATCTACGATGCGCATTATTCCAGCGATCGCTCGCGGATGTTCTTCCATTCCAGTTCCTACACCGCGAACCCGGTTGCCTGCGCCGCGGCAAAAGCGAATCTTGATCTTTGGCAACGCGGCGCCCACGAGCACGTCGCCTCGGTCGCCGCGATGCAGGAAGGCCTGATCGCACCCTTCCGCGCCGATCCGCGCTTCGAAAACGTCCGCCGCACCGGCACCATCACCGCACTCGACCTCAAGGCAAACGATGCGGGTTATCTCGCAGGCATCGGCCCAAAACTTCAGGCCTTCTTCGAGCGGCGAAACCTGCTGCTGCGACCGCTCGGCAACACGATCTACGTGATGCCGCCCTATTGCGTCACCGAGGCGGATCTCAATGAGATCTACGCCGGCATCGGGGCTGCGGCTGACGAGTTGGCCTGACGCGTCTTGCGTCTGCAGTCGCCAACATCAGTGAGATCGCCGCGCACTATCGCGCGTCAACTTCATCACTGCGCCAAATAGTCGAATTTTCGATTTGAATTGGACGACCACCCCCTGCGCGTCATCAATCGATGATTGGAGCATCCGGCTCCCGAAAGGCCGGGCAGGGAGGTTTGGCATGGCGCGATCCGCCGACATCGACATCAACGCGGGCGCACGCCTCGACAGGCTGCCGATCTGTGGATTCCACTGGCGCATCCTCGCCCTGATCGGCGCCGGCATGTTCCTCGATGCATTCGACATCTATCTGGCCGGCGGCGTGCTCGGGGCGGTGCTCAAGGAAGGCTGGTCGACGCTCGAGTTCAACGCCGCCTTCGTCTCCGCGACCTTCGTCGGGATGACGATCGGCGCATGGTTCTCTGGCATTCTTGGCGACCGCTTCGGTCGCCGCTTCTCCTACCAGATGAACCTGGCGATCTTCGGTCTCGCGTCGATCGCGGCCGCCTTCGCACCCAGCATGATCGTCCTGATCGGCCTGCGTTTCGTCATCGGCATCGGGCTCGGCGCGGAAATCGTGGTTGGCTATGCGACCTTGACGGAGTTCGTGCCGGCCTCGTCACGTGGACGCTGGATCGGGCTGCTGGCCGTGATCACCAACTTCTCGCTGTTCGCGTCGTCGATGATCGGCCTGTGGGTGATCCCGACGCTTGGATGGCGCTACATGTTCGGCCTCGTCGGCGTCCTCGCGATGATCGTCTGGGTCCTGCGCAAGTCGATGCCGGAATCGCCGCGCTGGCTCGCCGCCAACGGCCGCGCCGATGAAGCCGAGAAAATTCTCGCGGCAATCGAGGCGGAGGCCGCGCGCAAGGGCGCGCTCGCTCCGGTCGCCGCCGGCGCGACGGAGCAGCAGCCTCCCGGCCCGGTGTGGCGCCTGTTCCAGCCGCCATATCTCAGCCGGACGCTGCTCGGCAGCCTGTTGCACATCGTCGTCGGCTTCAGCCTCTATGGGTTCATCGGCTGGCTGCCGACCTTCATGGTCAAGGGCGGTCACAGCGTGGTCTCCTCGCTGGGCTACACCACGGTGATGGCGCTCGGTGGGCCGGTCGGGTCGCTGATCGGCCTCGTGCTGGCGGACCGGCTCGGGCGCCGGCTGTCGATCGTCTGCTCGTCGATTGCGGCAGCGGCGCTCGGTATCGCCTATCCCACCATGCCGGACGGCGTTGCGCTCGCGGGCGTCGGCTTCCTGCTCATCACCGCGATCTACGTCATGCTGGCGACCGGGTTTGCGATGCACGTCCCGGAGCTGTTCCCGACGCGCTATCGGCTGCGCGGCACGGCGATCTGCGCCACGTCCGGACGCATCGCAACCGCGCTGGTTCAATACGTCGTGGTCGCGATCTTCGCCTGGCAAGGCTTGACCGGCGTGCTGACGACGTTGGCCGGCATCCTCGTCTTCCAGGCCGTGGTCTTCCTTATGTTCGGTTTCGAAACCAAGGGACGATCGTTGGAGGATGCGTCAGCGATCGCGGACGCTGACGCAGGAAGTCAGCCGTCGATCGCGCGGAGACCGGCGGACATCAGCGCCTAACCTAGATCGGAGCAGGCCGCCCTGAGCCGGCCGCGGAGCCAGCCATTCGCATTGCTCTGGTCGTATCTGCGATGCCAGTACAACATCCAGTCGAATGGCGCGGACTCGAACGGCAGGTCCTCCATTCGCAGTTCATCGTCCATCAGCACGGCGGCGAGGTGCCGCGGCATCACCGCGAGCAGGTCAGTCTTCTTCAGGACGTGGGGTACGACCAGCCAATGCGGTACGTTCAGGGCGATACGTCTTCGATGGCCGCGTTCGGCGAGCACATCGTCGACGAAACGCAGATCAGTCGGACTCATCGAAACCTTCATGTGCTCCTGCGCGATGAAGCGCTCGAAGGTCAACCGCCCGCGCTTGATCTCGTGACCGCGCCGCATCAGACAGACCATGCGGTCGCGCAGCAGCGTCTCCGAACGGATCGATGCGGAGTGCTCGAGACCCATGCTGACCGCGACGTCGATCTCGTCGCGCTCGAGCGCATCGATCGTCAGGGCAGGCGACAGATGGATCGTGTTGTAGGAGATCCGCGCCTCCGGCGGCCGCGCCGCGGCGAGTCTCGGCAGCAGCAGGCACGCGAGAATATCCGACATCCTGATCGTGAAGGTGCGTTCGGTCCGGTGTGGGTCGAAGCCGGCATCGCTCGCCATCACGCGCTCGACCTGGCGAAGCACCTGGCGCAAGGGCTCCGCCAATTCGGTCGCGCGCGGCGTGGGCTGCATCCCGGTCGTCGTCCGCACCAGCAGTTCGTCCTCGAACATCGCGCGCAACCGGTTGAGCGCGTTGCTCATCGCCGGTTGACTGAGGCCGACACGATCGGCCGCCTTGGTGACGTGACGCTCGGTCAGCAGCGCGTCCAACGCGACGAGCAGGTTGAGGTCGATGGATCGAAGGTTCATGCGTCATTCATATCGTGAATAGTGAGAGATCACAAATCCATTTCATCCATGATGATCCCGCGCGTATCAGTGGGTCTGAACCAAGGAGGCATCCATGAGCTTTGAGACAATCAAGCGCGACGTGAAGATCTGCATCTTCGATCAGTACGGCACGGTCGTCGACATGCAGGGCGGCCTGACCAGGATCGCGGCGCCGTTCCTTGAGAAGAAGGGTTGGAAAGGCGATCCGAATTCCTTCGTCACGTGGTGGCGCCGCACCCATTTCGAGAATTCGATGATCGATGCGCTGCTGCATCGCGAGCACACGCCCTATCGGGAGATCGGGCACCGCGCGGTGTCCCACGTCATGGACCGCGCCGGAATCGACTACACGATGGACGATGTGCGCTACCTCGTCGGTGAGATCGAGAAGCTGGTGCCGTTTCCCGAGGTGCCGGAAGCGCTCGCGCGGCTGCAAGCCAAATACAAGCTGGTGGTGCTCTCGAACGGCGATCCGGACATGCTCGAAACCGCAAAGCGGTATCACAAGGTCCCGTTCGACCGCGTGATCTCGGTGTCTGAGGCCAATTCGTTCAAGCCGCATGTCGCGACCTACACCAAGGCGGCCGAGATCATGGGTGTGAAGCCCGAGCAGGTGCTGTTCGTCGCCAATCATGCCTTCGACTGCATCGGCGCCAAGTCCGCCGGCATGCTGACGGCCTTCATCGACCGGCGCAGCCGTCCGTTCGGCATCACGCCGCACCAGCCCGACATCCTGGTGCCGACGATGAAGGACCTCGCCGATGCGATCGTCTGATCGCGAGCCGCTGTCGGGCATCAGGGTCCTCGACCTCTGCCGGGTGGTCTCCGGACCCTTCGCCACGATGCAGCTGGGCGATCTCGGTGCCGACATCGTCAAGATCGAGGATCCCAGGCAAGGCGACGAAAGCCGCCGCTACGGGCCGCCCTTCGTCGGCGGCGAGAGTGCGTACTTCCTGTCAGTGAACCGCAACAAGCGAAGTTGCGCCATCGATCTGAAGTCGCCGGCAGGGCGTGACGCGGTGCTCGATCTTGCTTCCGTCGCCGATGTCGTCATCGAGAATTTTCGCCCGGGCACGCTCGACAAATGGGGGCTCGGCTTTGATGCGCTGCGCGCCCGCAAGCCCGACATCACCCTGTGCAGCATCTCGGGGTTCGGCCGCACCGGTGCCGACGCCGGACGTCCCGGCTACGATCTGATCCTGCAGGGCGAATCCGGCGTGATGGACATCACCGGCGATCCGGACGGACCGCCGACCAAGGTCGGCACCTCGATCGCCGATCTCGTCACCGGCCTGTACGCCTCGCATTCGGTGCTAGCCGCCCTGATGCGGAAGAGCCGCACCGGCGAGGGCGGCCGCGTCGACGTCTCGATGCTCGACGCCATGGCGTCGCTGCTGACGTTCAACGCCGGCATGTACTTCGCATCAGGGCAAAGCCCCAAACGCCGCGGCAATGTCCATCCGACCATCAGCCCGTACGAACCGTTCGAAACCAGCGACGGCTGGATCAATGTCGGGGTCGCCAACGACAAGTTCTGGACGGCGTTTTGCGGCGTCATCGGCCGTCCGGACCTCATCGAAGACGTCAGCTTCGCAACCGCCCCAAAACGCGCGGCAAGCCGGAACGAGCTCGTCGCGATCCTCTCGCCGATCTTCGCCCGCAGGACCCGCGCCGATTGGCTGCAGGCGCTGGGCGCGGCCGGCATTCCGTGCGGCGCGATCAAGTCGGTCGGCGAAGTCTGCGAGACGCCGCAACTCACGCAGCGGGGAATGGTCCAGACCGTCAGCCATCCGGCCGCCGGGGACGTGAGGTTCATCGCCAGGCCGACCCGGTTCGGCGACGAACCGCCGGCGCCTTCCACGCCGCCGCCGATGCTCGGCGAACACACGAGTGAGGTGCTTGCGGAATGGCTCGGCTGGACCGACGATCGGCTCGAGAGATTCGCGGCCGAAGGTGCGTTCGGAGAGTTTGGACGGAACTTCGTGCGACCGCCCAAGAGAGCGTCGTGAGAGCATCGCCATGAGAGATATCGCCGAGCAGATGTTGCGTCGCGCCATCGAGGATGAGCGGCAGGAATTCGGGTCGTTCTTCCTGTCCCGCTTGTTCGGACTTGATATCGCCTACCAGGGCGAGACCTGCATCGTGTCCTTCGACGTCGAGAGGCCGCTGTTCAACCCGCAAGGGACGCTGCACGGCGGGGTTCTCGCGACGGCGCTCGACATCTCGATGGGGCATCTCGTCAACCACGTCGCGGGCCCCGGTACCACGCTGGAGATGAAGGTGCAGTATCTCGGCGCTGTCCGCGAAGGGCGCGTGACCTGCCATGCGAGCTTCCTGAAGAAGGGCCGCAAGACCTTCTTCCTGCAGTCCCAGGCCTCCACCGCGGCCGGCGAGCCGATCGCGCATGCCACATCGACCTGGCAGCTGCTGAGCCGAAGCTGAAAGGCTTCCGTTGGCTCGCATCGGCCAGCTATCTGCCGCGGCCGCTCGGCAATACGATCTACGTGATGCCGCCCTAATGCGTCAGCGAGGCGGATCTCAATGAGATCTACACCGGCATCAGGGATGCGGCCGATGCGTTGGCTTGACGGTGCGTTTCGCACGCGTTGCTGGCCAAATCACCGATTTGAACGGCGCGCCGCTCAGAACAAAATATCGAATACATCATTGAAATTGCGATACTATTATCGTACGGACGATGCAGTTGCGGCGCTGCGCTGGCCGCGAAGTTTTGTCCGGCGCTGATGTGAAATCATGCAATCTCCTGCTAGATTTGCCGCAAACCAGTCTGCTTCGCAGGTCCAGCCCCTTCTGGAGACAAGTGGAGCGTGGGACGGGACGCATGGGTCACCATCCGCGTTCGCTCATTGTTGAAGGGCCATTCGCAACCGATGTCCGATCGCCAGCCCATCGTCAGCGATCCCGCGACCATCCGCGCACGCGCCATGGAAACGCTGTTTGAGCGCCTGGATGATCTCTGCGAAGGCGCCATCGCGATCGATCGCGACGGGCGCGTCGTTTACGTCAATGAAAAATATCTTCACTCGCTTCGCCTTGGACACGTCTCCGAGGCGATCGGACGCCCCATCGAGGAGATCATCCCGAACAGTCTGATGCGCCGCGTGGCCGACACCGGCGAGCCGATCCTTCTGGATATCATGGAACTCGGCGGCGAGCAGCTTGTGGTGACGCGCATGCCGATCGAGGACGAGAACAGGAACGTCATCGGCGCGATCGGCTTCGTGCTGTCAGACCGTCTCGACAATTTGAAGCCGCTGATCGCGCGGATGGGTCAACTCGAAAGCGACCTCAGGCTGGCGAAACGGCAATTGTCGCAACCGCGCAGCGCGCGGTTTACCTTCGATGATTATGTCGGCAAGACGGAGCGCATCGGGCGCGCCAAGGAACTCGCCCGCCGGGCGGCGCGCCAGAATGTTACGGTTCTGCTAACCGGAGAAACCGGAACCGGCAAGGAGCTGCTGGCGCAGGCCATCCACAACGCTTCGGCGCGCGCCGAAAGACCCTTCGTCAGCGTCAATGTCGCCGCTATCCCGGATACGCTGATCGAGTCCGAGTTCTTCGGGACAGTGCCGGGGGCCTATACCGGCGCCGACCGCAAAGGTCGGGACGGCAAGTTCAGGAGCGCCGATAGCGGCACGCTGTTCCTCGATGAAATCGGTGAAATGCCGCTGCAACTGCAGAGCAAGCTGCTGCGGGTGTTGCAACAGCGGGAAATCGAGCCGGTTGGGTCCGACAAGGTCACGAAAGTCGACGTCCGCGTCATCGCTGCGACCAACGTCGACCTCCTGAAGCGCGTCAACGAAGGCACTTTCCGGGCCGACCTGTTCTACCGCCTCAACGTGCTGACGATCGCGCTGCCGCCGTTGCGCGATTGCGCCGGCGATCTTCCGGACATCTGCGCAAGGCTGTTGGACGACATCGTCCGGTCCGGTGACTACCTCAACGCCAAGATCACGCCGTCGGGCCTCGCCGCGCTCGCCTGCTATGACTGGCCTGGAAACGTCCGTGAGCTGCGCAACGTGCTGGAGCGCGCGCTCATTCTCAGTGACTCGGGCCGCCTCGCCGGGGATGACTTCGCCCGCATCCTGTCCGTCGGCGCCGAGGGGAAGGGCGTCGCAGCGCAGGCGGCGGGCGCAGTCGTGCCTTATGCCCAGGCCGAGGCTGCATTCGAGAAACGGACGCTTGAAGGCGCGCTCGCGGCCGCCAACGGGCAAATTGCGGAAGCGGCCCGGATGCTGCGTATTTCGCGGGCGACGTTCTACAAGAAGCTCGCCAAGTTCGGACTGGCCGCATCGGACTCTTCGCCTGTCTGACGATCGAGACTGAAACTGTCGCGAGTCTCGGAAAGTTGACAGGCAACTCCCAGCCCTGACCTCCCGGCCGCCGGCCGAATTGCCGGAATTTCAAGCATTTTTCACCATCGCGAGGCATCTGGCCTGGAGCTTGCTCTGCTCCCGGATGACGCATCTCGAATGCGCAAGAAGAGTCCGAAAAGAACAACACCCCGGGAGAGAAACAGATGAGCTTTCTGGTCGCAGTGGCCGCGCTCGTTTTCCTGATGTTCGTCGCCTATCGCGGCTTCAGCGTCATCCTGTTCGCGCCGGTCGCAGCAATGGGCGCGGTGCTGCTGACCGACCCCGGCGCGGTGCCGGCCGCCTTCACCGGTCTCTTCATGGACAAGATGGTCGGCTTCGCGAAGCTGTATTTCCCGGTGTTCCTGCTGGGCGCGGTGTTCGGCAAGGTGATCGAGCTCTCCGGCTTCTCCAAATCGATCGTGGCGGCGGTGATCGGCCTCGTCGGCAGCCAGCGCGCGATGCTGGCGATCGTGCTGGTCTGCGCGGTGCTCACCTATGGCGGGGTCTCCCTGTTCGTCGTGGTGTTCGCCGCCTATCCGTTCGCTGCCGAGATGTTCCGGGCCGGCAACATCCCAAAGCGTCTGATTCCCGGCACGATCGCGCTCGGCGCCTTTTCATTCACGATGGATTCGCTGCCGTTCAGCCCGCAGATCCAGAACATCATTCCGACCACCTATTTCAAGACCACCAACGGCGCGGCGCCGATCCTCGGCACAATCGGTGCGATCTTCATCTTCATCTTCGTGTTCGGCCTGCTCTATCTCGAATGGCGCCGACGCCAGGCGGTGGCTGCCGGCGAGGGCTATGGTGAGGGGCACAGCAACGAGCCGCCACCGGTCGATACCAAGGAACTGGCGCCGGCGTTGGTTGCCTTTCTGCCGCTGATCGTGGTGTTCGCGGTCAACCTGCTGCTCGGTGGCTTTCCCGGCGTGTTCGGCGGCCTGATCGAGCGTGTCTACGGCGCGAGGTACGATCTGACGCTCGCGCTCGACCATTCGATTACGACGCCGATCGCCAGCATCAAGGCGATTTGGGCGGTAGAGGGCGCACTGATTGCGGGCATTCTCACCGTGTTCGCATTCCCGTTTCCAAAATTGAGAAAGACCTTCGCCGAGGGTAGCAAGGCCGCGGTCGGCGGCGCGCTGCTGGCGGCGATGACGAATATGGCTTCGGCGGCGTGATCGCGGCGCTTCCCGGCTTCATCGTCATCAAGGATGCGCTGAAGACGATCCCCAATCCGCTCGTCAACGAAGCCATCACCGTCACCTCGCTCGCCGGCATCACCGGTTCGGTCTCGGGCGGCATGTCGATTGCGCTCGCCGCGATGGCAAAGGATTTCATCGCCATGGCGGAGGCGGCGCACATCCCGCCCGAGGTGCTTCACCGCGTCGCGTCGATGGCGAGCGGCGGCATGGACACATTGCCGCACAACGGCGCCGTCATTACCCTGCTTGCGGTGACCGGGCTGACGCACCAGCAGTCCTACAAGGACATCTTTGCGGTGACCTGCCTGAAGACGCTGGCGGTGTTCTTCGTGATCGCGGTCTATTACGTCACCGGGTTGGTCTAGAGCCGGTTCTGATTGAATCGGAACGGGGCTCCAGGATCTAACGATTAATCGGGAGGAATGACGTGAGCCAGCATCCGGCCCTGTCCTATCTGCGCACGACGGAGAAGGGCAAGATCGTCACGGCCGCCGAAGCGGTGCGCTTGATCCGCGATGGCGACACGGTCGCGACCGGCGGCTTCGTCGGCATCGGCTTTGCCGAAGAGATCGCCCTCGCGCTGGAGGAGCTCTATCTCGCCAACGAAACCGACGCTCCCTACGCGCAGGGCAAGCCTCGCAATCTCACGCTGGTCTATGCGGCGGGACAGGGAGACGGCAAGCACCGCGGCCTCAACCATTTCGCACACGAGGGCCTGGTCAGGCGCGTGATCGGCGGCCACTGGGGGCTTGCGCCCAAATTGCAGCAGCTTGCGATCGCAAATCAGATCGAGGCCTATAATCTGCCGCAGGGTGTCATCACACATCTGTTCCGCGACATCGCCGCGCGGCGTCCCGGCCACATCTCGCGCGTCGGCATCGGCACCTTCGTCGATCCGCGCCAGGGCGGTGGCAAGCTCAACGCCCGCACCATCGAGGAGTTGGTCGAGCTGGTCACGCTCGGTGGCGAGGAGTGCCTGTTTTACAAGACCTTTCCCATCGACGTCGGGATTATCCGTGCCACCACCGGCGACGCCGACGGAAATCTCACGATGGAGAAGGAGGCGTTGACGCTGGAAGCGCTGGCGATCGCCATGGCGGCGCATAATTCCGGCGGCATTGTCATCGCTCAGGTCGAGCGCGTCGCAGAAAGCGGCAGCCTCAATCCGCGCCAGGTGAAAATCCCCGGTGTCCTCGTCGACTGCGTCGTGGTGGCCAAACCGGAAAACCACTAGCAGACCTTTGGCACGCATTACAACCCGGCCTATAGCGGCGAGATCAGGCTGCACGCCGGCTCGCTGCCGCCGATGCCGATGAGCGAGCGCAAGATCATCGCGCGCCGGGCCGCGTTCGAGCTCAAGGCCAACAGTGTCGTCAATCTCGGCATCGGCATGCCCGAAGGCATCGCCTCGGTTGCCAATGAGGAGCGGGTGATCGACCTGATCACGCTGACGGCCGAGCCCGGCGTGATCGGCGGCGTGCCGGCGAGCGGGATCGATTTCGGTGCCGCCGTCAACACGCAGGCGGTGATCGACCAGCCCTATCAGTTCGATTTCTATGACGGCGGCGGTCTCGACGCCGCGTTCCTGGGTCTCGCCCAGGTCGATCGCGCCGGCGATCTCAATGTCAGCAAGTTTGGTCCCAAGCTCGCCGGTGCGGGCGGCTTCATCAACATCAGCCAGAACGCCAAGAAGGTGATTTTCGTCGGCACGTTTGGCGCGGGGCGCCAGCGCATTGGCGTGACCGACGGCAGGCTGGTCATCGCCGAGGAAGCCAAAGCCCGCAAATTCGTCGAGACAGTCGAGCATGTCACCTTCAGCGGCGCCTTCGCCGCCAAGCGCGGGCAGACCGTGCACTATGTCACCGAGCGCTGCGTGCTGGCGCTGACCGAAGGGGGGCTCGAGCTGATCGAGGTGGCGCCCGGCATCGATATCGAGCGCGACATCCTCCGCCTGATGGATTTCAGGCCGCTGATCCCGCGCGATCCGCCGTTGATGGACGCGCGGATCTTCCGGGACGGCCCAATGGATCTGCGCAGCTATCTGCTGACGATTCCGCTCGATCGGCGCTTCACCCTGGACCAGCAGCAGAACCTGTTCTTCGTCAACCTGGAACGCTTCGCGCTGCGCAGCAGGAGTGACATCGATGCGATCGCGCACGCCGTCGAAGCCAGGCTCGGCCGCCTCGATCGCCGCGTCTATGCGATCGTCAATTACGACAACTTCTCGATTGTTCCCGAATTGCTCGACGAATATTCGGCGATGGTGCAAGGCTTGACCGACCGTTTTTATTCCGGCGTCTCCCGTTACACCACGTCGGGCTTCCTGCGCATCAAGCTCGGCGAAGCGCTGGAAAGGCGCGGCGTCGCCGCGCACATCTTCGAAAGCGCGGAAGACGCGCGCTCGGATTGGCGCAATGTCGAAGCTGGCGGCACTCCGCAGCCGGACCGAAACGGCCGCACGGCGGTGTAGGCGGCCAAACCCTGGCGGCGCAATCACTCCATCGCCGGACGCCCGGGATTCGCATCGCCGGAAGGGGCAGCGCCCCGGAGGCTTGCCGCCGGGCAGATCGCGCGCGCGCTGGGAATGTAGAGCCACCCTATCGACTCTACAGTTTTATTCCTTCCATCGACTTTCTCAATTTATCGGCCGACTGTTTGGCGAGAGCGCCGCCCTGCACGCTGACCCACGTCTCGGGCCATGCCTTCTTAATTCTCGAGATCGTGTGCCCGCCCAGTTTCGGGGGCGGGACCGAGCCGCTGCTGTCGATCACTAACTTACCCACGAAAACGTCATCGTTGCTGTGTGCGCAATTCGAGAGGCCGATGCAGTGGACGAGCTCGTGCACCAGGATGTGGAGACGCATGGCCTGCCCAGCGTCAACCCTGCCGACTTTCGGAGTTGCGGGCACCCGCAGCTTCACTGAATCCATCGAAGGGCCGCTGCGTGAGTCGATGATGGTCTGCACGGCGCTGCCGTGGAGGCCGGAACCCGGATAGGTCTCGGCAACGATCGGGCTGCCAGCCGCCCTGTCAGCCTTCTTAAAGGCGAGATAGACGCCATTCTGCTTGAGAAGGTCGTTGATCGTCGTGATCGCTGTATCGAGATCATTCACCCAGACACTCGGGGTGAAACTCGCCCCGGGGAATACCTTTAGCTCGCCGGTGCGCCGGACCCGATCGGGCCAAGGAGTGATCTCCGGTTCCGTACACGCCACGACGAGGCTCCTGCAAAAGGTCGGGGACTGCCTAAGTCTATGTCTCGCCGTTGTTCGACACGGTTCAAACCGGTGGCGGTACACCCCCCAGCGGCGCCGCAATTTGGTGAGTTCGCGCGACGGGAAACTGTGTCGTGCTCGCAACGTGGCATGAGTTCCGGTTGTGGATAAGCATCTCCGGACTCCACGGCGTTGCGAATTCGCGGCGCAAATGGTGGCGGACCTTCGGCGGCGTTTTCGTTTCCAAGACGTTCATTTGAGATGAGGTCCAAGAGGCCGCTGTCCAGCGCCAGCGGCCTCTTCATTAACATACATTGATTGCAATCAGATCGTCCGACGCCAGGCAGCGTCAATCGTACTGCATTAGGTCACAGAGACAAAAATGATTGAAGGACTCAAACCATATGTGGCATTCGGAGTCGATCCTGCCGGGGTCGCACGCGCAACGTACGAACTTCGTTGCAGCAACGACGAAGAGGCGAGGCGGCAAGCCGAGGATTATCTCGACGCGCACGAGTTCATCGAGTTGTGGATTGACTACAAACGGATCGCTCGTCTGAAGCGCAGCAGGTCCCGAGGCACCAGCCAATAAATTCCGACTGTCATCGCATCAACTCGAACGACTCGAGGACATCTGCGTCCGCATGCGCTGTGATGAGTTTCGCTTCAGCACACGCTTTGGAGTCAACGGCCCAGTGATCTTAAGCGCCCCCGTGGTTTTTACGGGCTGAGCATTAACGCTGTTAGCACTGCATGGGAGCCTAGCCCTTGTCAGGAAGCGGCTCGGCCGCTTAATTCGTGCGATTGCACTACGTTAATCATTTTGCAGAGTTGTTCTTAGTGAAAGCCATCGAGCAAATCGTCGCCGGCTTCGTGTCGTTGAAGGATCGTCAGGCGCTGGAGAAGCTCAAACATCATCGGCGGCAGCTGTTGGATGATGTTCAAACGCACGACGTCCCCGGCTTCGGACCGTCTGTCGTGAGCGATATCCTCCGCGGGGAAGTCGAGATCATCGAAGCAGCATTGGCACGCTTCGATGAGAATCGAGCATTGTCATGAGCGAAAACCGCGAGGAGATCGAGACCTTGAGGTTAATCAGAGCGTTCTCGAAGATTAGAGATCCCCAAAGACGAAAGCTCATCATTGAATTCACCGAGGCCGCGGTGCCTGAGGTTGGCACTGTTGCAGAAGGCAATCCGAGCGATCTCGAGCCTGGCGGTGGGCGACTTCGTTGATGGGCCTCAACGCATATCCAATGTAGCCGTAGCCCATTTACGTCATACACTCTGTGCCAATGGGCCTGATCCAAATGGACTACATGGCCGCACCGCGGCCCGCGGCGTGCGAGGCATCGGTGCGCTGTATGAGAAAAATATGATCTCTTCAGCGTATCACCGAGTAATGATTGCTGGGCTTGGCAGGGGCCTACGTGGGGCAATGGTAGTAGCGCGCCGCAGCAAGTGCGGATCTTGGTAGATCAAATTCGGGAAAGCCGTAACTTCACGAGTGGAGGCTGGCCGCTCAGCCTCCTAGTACCCAGAATCAGAGCTGAGTGATACGGCGGCCTTTGAAACGGCGTTGACGGACCTTTTTCTTGGTCCAGACGAAGGGCTCGGCTCTGTCGTTGTATGCGTTGACGTAGGCATCGATGTGCTCCTGAAGCTGCGTGAGGCTTGTGAAGGAGGTGCCGCTGAGCGACTGCCCCTGCAAGATCGAAAACCATACCTCGACCTGATTGAGCCAAGACGCACTTGTCGGCGTGAAATGAAATTGCACGTTGGGGTGGGCCTTGAGCCAATGCTCGTTCTTCTTGTGGGTGTTGAGGTTGTCGAGGATGACGTGAAGCTTCCGGTTCGGAAAAGCCGCGGTGACGCTGTTCATGAAGTCGAGAAACTCGACGCGGCGTCGGCGTTTTGAATGCGCCGCGATGATCTTTCCGGTGGCGACTTCGAGCGCCGCAAACAATGTTGTGGTGCCATGCCGCTTGTAATCGTGGCTCTGGCCGGTCAAGGCGCGGCCATTGGGCAACTTCAGATAACCCTGCGCTCGCTCCAAAGCCTGGATCGAGGGCTTCTCGTCCACGCACAGCACAATGGCCTTCGCGGGCGGGGCGACATAGAGGCCGACAACATCGGCGGCTTTGGCCGTAAAGTTCGGGTCGTTGCTCTCACACCAGGACTTACGAGCCGCGAGGTCAATCTTGTGGCTGCGCAGGAACCGCCAGACATATTGGACGTCAACATCGCCCAGCGCCCCGGCCAGCAGGGGCCCGGTCCAGCGTGCGAACCCGTCCGGCGGCGGCTTGTCCAGCAGCTTCAGAATCCGCTTGTCGGTGGCCTTCGTATAGATTGGCTGCTTGCCCGGTCGCGGCTTGTCTTGCAGCCCTTCAAGGCCTTGGTCGGCATAGCGATGCCGCCAAAGGCTGACAATCCGCGGCTGGACCCCAACTTCCTTGGCGATCGACCGAGTGCTGCGTCCATCCGCCGCCAACAGAACTATCCGCGCCCGCTTCAAATCGCGCTGCAACGTCACCGGGGAGCGGCAACACGCCTCAAGCACCTTGCGATCTTTCCTCGAAAGGTGGACTTCTCTTGCTTCGGGTATCATCCCGACCTTGAATCACGACTCACGCTTTAAGAACAGTAGGTACTAGCCCCGGCAGCCCCAGCTCACCCCTGAGTTGGGGTCGCCGCGTCCCTCAGACCCGCACCTCAAGGCGCAGGCCGAGGACCCCATTCTGAGTTGATCAAGATGGATAGCGTCGAGTACAGCCTCATAGGTTTAGCGCTGCTATCCTTCATCACCGGCGTGGGCGCTCTTCTGTTTGGATGAAGTGCTCAGCGAACCTTTTATGGGTCGCCGGTCCACATCCGTGGCTTATCGCTCTCCAAGCCGACATGCCGACGGCGGGTCCCCGAACGATCGATATTCAGCGTCGTTAATGCTAATTGCGATCAGACGAATTGCGGGTTGCCTTACGAAGGCAAATTTTGCGAGAAAATCCGCACGGGACGAACGCTACACGTCCCCAGAACTTCAGCACCAGCGCTTTCGGCGCTGGTGTTTTTTCACGCGAACAGGTCGTTCCCGGCTCGCTCCCACGCCTGCGCGGGCCCAGCGGCATCAAATTCCGAACGAGTGCCTCATCTGAGCCGCCATGCGCTGGACGGCGTAGGTGTATTTGCCTTGGGCGAACTGCTGATCCGCTATGTAAAGAACCACAAGAACGGCTATCGCCAACTACAATCCTTTCACCGAAATCCCCCACGCGGCGGTTAAGAAAAGCAGATGGCTTCGAGGCTACACACTTCCACGCAAATGGCATGGCTCAAATAGGCTACGCCAGAGAAGACCGATTGGAACTCGACTGCAGCCGATGACGTTGAGTCAGGTGGTGTTGGAGTACATTGCGATGACCAATCACCGAACTGCTCTGGTCATATTTGCGTTCGCGTTCGCGATTGCGCTTATCGCAGCGACTTTTACGACGTTCGAGAACGTCAATACGCGCGTGGCCAGCAATGAGGCGCCACCGGGTACGACCGGGTTGGCTCGGCCACATCCGCCGTTTGATCTGGCCCCCGGCGCACCAATACGGATGCCACAACAGAGGTAGGACAGGAGTCGCCCGGGTGGCGAGCACCCTCGGCTCACCCGGGTGCGGGTTGAGCCGATCATCATTGTCGTAACAGCCGGCACAGCCCCCGCTCGTCGTCGCGCGTGGGCGCGGCGGACTTCTGCCCGACGATACGAAAGTATGGGGGCGCCGCGGAGCGAATGTAGGGGGCAGAAAAAAGCACGATCGGCGCTATAGCGTCCGCAAGTCGCGCGCAGCGAAGCGCGCATCATTCTCACGACAGGGGAGGAGAGCTTGATACGCCTGCTATTGCTGCTGCCGTTCATCGGGTTGATGATCGTGCCCTTCTACAACATCAGGGAGCCGATGCTGTTCGGTTTCCCGTTCTTCTATTGGTATCAGCTTGCCTGGGTGCCGCTGACCTCGCTCCTCACCTGGATCGTCTACAGGAGCGTGCGCAATGTTGAATGATGTCGACAGCGCGGCGCTCGCCGTTTTCATCGCTTTGTTTGTGCTCGTCACCGGCATGGGCTTCGTCGCCTCGCGCTGGCGCAAGCCGGAGACGCTCGCCCATCTCGACGAATGGGGCCTCGGTGGCCGCAAGTTCGGGACTTGGATCACCTGGTTCCTGGTCGGTGGCGATTTCTACACCGCCTATACCGTGATCGCTGTTCCGGCGCTGGTCTATGCGGTCGGCGCCTATGGCTTCTTTGCCTTGCCCTACACCATCATCGTCTATCCCTTCGTGTTCGCGGTGATGCCAGTGTTGTGGAAGGTCGCGAAAGACAAGGGTTACGTTACCGCCGGCGACGTGGTGCGTGGCCGCTACAATTCGCGCAGCCTCGAGCTTGCCGTGGCCGCCACCGGCGTGCTGGCAACGATGCCCTACATCGCGCTGCAACTGATCGGCATGGAGGTCGCGATCAAGGCGCTCGGCCTGCACGGCGAGATTCCGCTCGTGCTCGCCTTCCTGGTGCTCGCGCTCTACACCTACTCGTCGGGCCTGCGCGCACCGGCGCTGATCGCCTTCGTCAAGGACATCATGATCTATATCGTAGTGATCGCCGCAATCGCGATCGTGCCGTCGAAGCTCGGCGGCTATGGCGAGATCTTCACTGCGGCGGATGCTGCCTTCAAGGCCAAAGGCTCCGGCGGCATCCTGCTGGCACCGGCGCAAGTGTTGCCCTATGCTTCGTTGGCGCTGGGTTCGGCGCTCGCGGCCTTCATGTATCCGCACACGCTGACCGGCATTTTCGCGTCATCGGGAGGCAACACCATCCGCAAGAACGCGGTGCTGCTGCCGGCCTACACGCTGCTGCTCGGCCTGCTGGCGCTGCTCGGCTATATGGGCCACGCGGCCGGACTGAAGCTCGCGAGCAACAATGACGTCGTGCCGGCGTTGTTCAAGATCCTGTTCCCGGGCTGGTTCGCGGGCTTTGCCTTCTCCGCGATCGCGATCGGCGCGCTGGTGCCGGCGGCGGTGATGAGCATCGGCGCCGCCAATTTGTTCACGCGCAATTTCTGGAAGGTCTGGGTCAACCCGGCCGTCACGCCGGCGGGCGAGGCCAAGGTCGCCAAGATCACCTCGATGCTGGTGAAGGTCGGCGCGCTGCTCGCGATCCTGTTGATGCCGACGCAGTTCGCGCTCGACCTGCAGCTGCTCGGCGGCCTCTGGATCCTGCAGACCCTGCCGGCGCTGGTGTTCGGGCTCTACCTGAACTGGTTCTCGAGCACGTCGCTGCTGGTCGGCTGGGCGGTCGGTCTGGTCGGCGGTTCGCTGCTCGCCTGGTCGGACGGTCTGAAGCCGCTGCACAGCATCGACTTCGGCGCGGGAAAGGTTGCCATCTACACCGGCCTCATCGCCCTCGCGGCCAATGTGGTGGTGGCGGTCGTGGTCAACCTGGCGCTCAAGGGGCTGTCGCAGCCGCGCCCGGCCAGCGAAGCGGCCTAAGCCAACGGCTCGATCGACGGCCGGGTCTCGAATCCAGCCGTCGATGCCCTCGGTGCTTGTCTTGACGCGCCTTGTTCACGCCAACCGGTGTCCACTTCGCTGGAAAACGCTCTAGTATCGGCGGCCCGCGACCTGTCGCGGGCCGATCTCGTGCGTGAGGTGTCCTTGCAGGGCTGGTTCGTTCTCGCAATCTCGGCGGCCTATGTGACCGCGCTGTTCCTGATCGCCTGGTGGGGCGACCGGCGCAGCGTCGACGGTCCGCTGGTGTCGCCGACATCGTGGACGGCCGCGGTCAGCTATTGCCTGACGCTCGCGGTCTACAACACCTCCTGGAGCTTCTACGGGTCGGTCGGCCGGGCCGCGACCAGCGGGCTCGACTTCGTCACCATCTATCTCGGCCCGACGCTGGTGCTGCTGTTCGCCCAGCCGCTGCTCGTCAAGGTGATCGCGATCGCCAAGGCGCAGAACGTGACCTCGATCGCCGATTTCATCGCCGCGCGCTACGGCAAGAGCCAGTCGCTGGCCGCGCTGGTGACCCTGGCCTCGCTGCTCGGCGTGCTGCCCTATATCGCGCTCCAGCTGAAGGCGGTCGGCAAGAGTTTTGACTATCTCATCCTGCAGCCGGAACGGGCCGGCGGCGCGGCGTTGCAGTTCTGGCAGGACTCCGCCTTTGGCGTCGCCGCATCGATGGCGCTGTTCGCGATCATCTTCGGCGTCCGCCATGTTCATGCCAGCGAGCATCATCGCGGATTGATGTTGGCGATCGCGTTCGAGAGCGTGGTCAAGCTGGTCGCGTTCCTGATCGTGGCGCTGTTCGTGCTGTTCGGCATCGCCGGCGGACCGGGCGAGCTGCTGTCGCAGGTTCGTCTCGATCCAGAGCTCGCGCAGGTCCTGTCGCTCGATATCGGCCAGCCGGTCTGGCCGGCGACCATCATTATCTCGGCGATCGCCTTCCTGTGCCTGCCGCAGGCGTTCCATGTCGCGATCGTCGAGAACGAACAGCCCGCGCATACCCGCACCGCTGCGTGGCTCTATCCGCTCTATCTTGCGGCGTTCAGCCTGCTGATCCTGCCGATTGCCGCCACGGGCCTGGCGCGGTTCGGCGGCATGATGGATCCCGACACATACGTGATCTCGCTGCCGATCGCCTCCGATGCCAGGACCGTCAGCCTGATCGCGTTCCTGGGCGGGCTGTCGGCCGCGACCGGCATGGTGATCATGACCGCGGTGGCGCTGAGTACGATGCTCTGCAACGACGTCATCATGCCGCTGCTGTTGCGCTGGCGCTTCCTCGGCCGGCGCGCGGCGAACTGGTCGGTATCGCGCACGCTGATGGCGGTGCGCCGGTTCTCGATCGTCGGCATCCTCCTGCTGGCCTATCTGATGCACCGTCTGGTCAATCACGGCTATCCGTTGACGGTGATCGGCCTGTTGTCGTTCGTGGCGGTGGCGCAGTTCGGGCCGGCCTTCATCGGCGGCCTGTTCTGGCCGCGCGCCAACAAGGCCGGCGCCTCGTTCGGGATCGCGGTCGGCTTCGTGATCTGGGCCTATACGCTGCTGCTGCCGTCCACCGGGCTGTTATGGCCGGCGCTCGCGCCGATCGCGCGCGATGGATTGTTGCCATGGCTCAAGCCGGGCGCGCTGTTCGGTCTCGAGGGGCTCGATCCGATCTCGCATGCCACGCTGTGGAGCCTCGGCGTCAATATCGCCTGCTTCGTGCTGTTCTCGCTGCTCGGACGGCAATCGACCATCGAGCGCAATCAGGCCGCGGCTTTCACGCAAGGCGCAGCGCGTGGGACCGCCTCGCCATTGTCGTCGCGCGTCCTGGTCCGGCTCGATGATCTGCGCGCGCTCGCGATCCGCTTTGTCGGCAGCGAACGCGGCGTGGCCGCCTTCGACGCCTATCTCGCCGCGCGCCGCGCCGGTCACGCGCCGGCGCTCGACCCGTCGGGCCTTGTCGATCTCGATTCGATCCGCTTCACGGAAAACCTGCTCGCCGGCGCCATCGGCGCGGCGTCGGCGCGCGTGGTGATCGCGGCCTCGCTCGAGGGCCATTCGCTGTCGCGGCGCGCGGCGATGGCGATGCTGGACGAGGCCTCCGAAGCGCTGCGCTTCAACCGCCATCTCTTGCAGAGCACGCTGGAGAGCGTGCCGCAGGGCATCTGCGCCTTCGACGCCGACTTCAACATCTCGGCATGGAACGGCCGCTTCATCGAGTTGCTCGATCTGCCGCGCGATCTCGTGCGCGTCGGCCTGCCGCTCGCCAATCTGATTGCCTTCAACGTCGACCGCGGCGAATACGCGGCGGCCGAGTTCTCCGCGCTGTTGGTCAATCGCGACGTCGCGACGCAAGTGTGGCCCTATGTCTACGAGCGCAAACGCCCGGACGGCACCGTGCTCGAAATCGTCTATGACCGCATCGCCGGCGGCGGCTACGTCTCGACCTACACCGACGTCACCGAACGGCATCGCGCCGCCGAGGCGCTGCGCCGGGCCAATGAGGATCTGGAGCTGCGCGTGCGTGAGCGGACCGAAGCGCTGGAGCGCGCCAAGGCGGACGCCGAGCACGCGAATCTCGGCAAGACGCGCTTCCTCGCAGCCGCCAGCCATGACCTGCTGCAGCCGCTGAACGCGGCGCGGTTATTCCTGTCGGCGCTTGACGAAAGCTTGCGCGTACAGCCGAGCGCCGGTGACAAGGACCGGAGGCTGGCCGGTAGCGCGATCACGGCGCTGCGCTCGACCGAGCATATGCTCGACACGCTGCTCGACATCTCCTCCTATGATTCCGGTGCGGTGCGCGCCGAGCCGGTCGATTTACCGATCGCCGATCTCCTGGCGCAGCTCAGCGTCGAGTTCGACGCCATGGCGCGTGAGCGCGGCCTGTCCTTGCACGTCGTTGATTGCGCCTGTGTGGTGCGGAGCGATCCGCATCTGCTGCGCAGAATCCTGCAGAACTTGTTGTCGAACGCGGTGCGCTACACGCCGAAAGGCCGTATCCTGCTGGGATGCCGGCGCAAGGCCGGCGCGCTCCGGATCGAGGTCTGGGACACCGGTATCGGCATCGCCGAGGCTGACCGCGACCGGATATTCGAGGAGTTCCAGCGGCTCGTGCCCGCGGCCGACAAGGGGCTCGGCCTCGGGCTTGCAATCGTCGACCGCATCTCGCGCCTGCTCGGACACACGGTTAACGTGCGCTCGCGTCCCGGCCACGGTTCCTGTTTTGCGGTCACCTTACCCCTGGCGTCCGGTCCCGGTGCGACGCTGCGCCGCGCGCGCGCTGCAGCTGCGCCGCTGACGGCCGAGCAACCGCTGACGATCCTGTGCCTCGACAACGATGCGACGATCCTGCGGGGGCTCACGGCGCTGCTCGGGGGCTGGGGCCATCATGTCGTGACTGCGACAGACCCGGCCGCGGCGATGGCGGCAGCAACCGCCGGGCCGCCGGATGTCGTGCTGCTCGACCACCACCTTGACGGCGGCCGCAGCGGTCTTGATTTTCTCGACGATCTCAGGCGCGCATCGGCGTACAAGGTGCGCGCGCTGCTGATCACCGGCGATCGCAGCGAGGAGGTTCGCAGCGCGGCGAAGGCGCGCGGCTGCGAGATCCTGCTCAAGCCGGTCAAGCCGGCTGCGCTGCGACGTTTCCTGAGCGGCGAGGCCTTGACCCGTCGGCTCGCCACCCATGAGGACCGTCACCCGGCATGACCACACGCATCGTCATTGGCGACGACCATCCGCTGGTGCAGGCCGCGCTGCAGAGCGCACTGTCGGCCGTGCTTCCCGATCTCGAGATCATTCCCTGCCAGTCGCTCGACGAGGTATTGGCGGCGGTGCCCGGCCGCATCGAGGAGATCGACCTGATCCTGCTCGACCTGACGATGCCGGGCATCCAGGGGTTTGCGGCGCTCTTCGTCCTGCTCGCACAGTTTCCGACGGTGCCGGTTGCGATCATCTCGGCGCGGCAGGATGCGGCCACGATCCGCCGCGCCATCGCCTATGGCGCCTCCGGCTATATCCCGAAATCGCTCGGCCTGCCGGCGATGGCGGACGCCATCACGCGCATCCTCGGTGGCGAAATATGGATGCCGCCGAACATCGGCGGCCGGGGCTCGATCCAGAGCGAGGACGTGGAGCTGGCGGCGCGCGCGGCCTCGCTGTCGCCGCAGCAATTGCGCATCCTGGCGATGATCGTCGAAGGCAGGCTCAACAAGCAGATCGCGGCCGAAATCGGCATCGCCGAACAAACCGTCAAGGGCCATGTCTCGACCATCCTGCGCAAGCTCGGGGTGGGATCGCGCACCCAGGCCGCCGTGCTGGCGGAGCGGCTGGCGTTCGGCAGCGCGCGAGGCGTTTCATCACCTGCAGAGCGAGAAGGGTGAAGGCGCCGAGGATATCCTCCTGGCTGCTGTCGCCGGCAAACAGACTGAGAACGGAAATGTTCGTGGTTTTGTACGCAAGTGGCGCACCCGACACGATTCGAACGTGTGACCGTTGCCTTCGGAGGGCAAGGGTGGATAGCTTACGCTTGCTTACCTGAAATCCCTTGGAATTGCCGGCGCTCAGATATAGGCTGAAAGCCGCCAGATTTGAGGGTTACGGTCGTTGCTCTGAATTTCCCTCGTTTTCCGGCGCCTGCTTACCCAGCGCTTACCTCAGGGAAAATGGCCAAGCTCACCAAAAGGACTGTCGATGCTGCCGAAACGTTCGGCGCCGACCTGTTCATCTGGGACGACGAACTCCCGGGATTTGGCCTGCGGGTCAAGAAAAGCGGCGCGAAGTCCTTCCTGGTGCAGTACCGAAACGCTAATGGCCGCAGCCGGCGCCTCACCATCGGTCGGTACGGGGTCTTGACCGCGGAGGAGGCCCGGAAAGAGGCCAAGCTCGCGCTGAGCGACGTCGTGAGGGGAAGCGATCCGGCCGAGGTGAAGAAGCAGGCCCGCGGCGCCTTAACCGTCGAAGAACTGGCCCTTGAGTACTTGGATAAGGCCGAAAGGGGTCTCATTCTCACGCGCCGCGGTGAGGCCAAGAGCGACTCCACCCTCTACGTCGACAAGGGAAGAGTCCACCGGCACATCATCCCGTTGATTGGCAAGAAGACCGTCAAGGGCTTTACGTCCACCGATGCCGGTCGTTTCCAGCGCGACGTCATCAGCGGAAAGTCGGCCGCCGATGTGAAGACCAAGGCGAGAGGCCGGGCTATCGTGAGGGGCGGGAAAGGCACGGCAGCCCGTACGATGGGCTTACTGGGCGGTGTCTTCAGCTACGCAGTCGCGGAGGGGTACAGGCCGGACAATCCCATCAACGGGATCGTTCGGCCCAAGGATGGCAATCGGGAATGGCGCCTGGATGACCCTGGGTACCGGAGTCTCGGCAAATGCCTGGCTGTCGCGGAAGCTAACGGGCATCACTGGCAGCGCGTTATGGCCAGCAAGCTCGCTGCCTGCCCTGACGGGCTGTCGGCTCGACGAGATTGAGGGGCTGCTGAAGACGGAAGTCGATGGCGTAGGCATGGCGCTCAGGCTTGGCGACACCAAAACCGGCAAGAGTATACGCCCGATTGGGTCGGCAGCCCTTGCTGTTCTGAAAACGGCCTCGAGCAAGTCCAATTCGAAATACGTCTTCCCCTCGATCACAAACCCCAAGAAGCACCACACAGGGCTAACGCGATGGCTACAAGGCGTATCGTCACAAGACGTGCCTGGCATTACCAGTCATGGCTTGCGTCACTCGTTTAGCTCGACGGCCGAGGACCTTGGTTACTCGATTCCGACGATCAAGGGACTAATAGGTCATTCGAAGGCATCGGTTACCGAAGGCTACATCCACAAGATCGACTCGGCGTTGCTGGCGGCGGCCGACAAAATTGCACGTCACATCGACGAGGCCATGACAGGGCGCAAGCCAGGCAAAGTGACCCATCTGAGAAGAGCTTGACTAATCGACGCGGCTAGGGCGACGGCCCGAAAAGCTGGTACCGCACCGGCCCGCCGTCGACCACAATGCGGATTGCTCCAGCGGAGGAGCAAAGATGCCCCTCAAAGGGTTTGTGATCACTGACGCCAATCTTCCAGAACCGAAAACCATCGACGACGATTGCCTAAGGGCCATCTTCGACGCCTTCGCATTCGAGTTCGAGCGCCGCGACGCAGCGAAGAAGTGGATATTGAATCTCATAAGGGAATGGCACCTCTTGATGCGAGAAGTGCGGCTACGGCCAAGCCGAGATGCGGATCGACAAAAAATCGAGGATGCGGTGGGAAGGATTCGACAGGCATCCGAGCTTCTAAGCGGTATTGGTCCAGTGGGTCGGGCTAGAGCATTTTCCGATCACGTTGCGTCGTAACCAGCCGCGACGAGATAATTTTGGCATTCCTCGGGTGAGAAGCGCTTGAGAGCGTTGGCGATTGCTTGCCAGAGATCGGGCATGGTGCGCGCTGCGGCGGCCCGCAACAGGGCTTTCAGTTTAGAGAAGGCCATTTCGATCGGGTTGAAGTCTGGACTGTAGGGCGGAAGATAGAGCAGGCTTGCTCCGACCGCCCGGATGGCCTCTCGAACGCCATGGACCTTGTGAGCGGGCAAGTTGTCCATGATAACGGTATCGCCCGGCCGCAGCGATGGGGCGAGCAATTGCTCGACGTAGGCCAGGAAAGCGTCGCCATCCATTGGACCGTCCAGAACAAGCGGCGCGATCAGACCGTCGGAGCGCAATCCAGCGGTGAATGTCGTCGTCTTCCAATGTCCGTGTGGGATAGCTGCACGACATCGCTCGCCGCGTGGCGAGCGGCCGTAAAGCCGCGCCATTTTGGTGTTGGCGCTGGTTTCGTCGATGAAGACGAGACGCTCAGGGTCAAGATCGATTTGCCCTTCGAACCACTCCTCACGCGCGGCATTTATATCGCCGCGCCGTTGCTCGGCGGCGTGCGCTGTCTTTTTTTAAGTGTGATCTTTCTGCGCTGGAAAAAACGCCAGAGCGACGCGATGCCAGTCGATATTCCACGACGTTTCAACAGTTCTCGCAACTCGGCGAGCGTGATATCCGGCTTCGCTGTCACTGCCTCCAGAATCAATTGCGAATGCGCTTCGATGCGCTGCGATTTGCGGTCACCGCCCTGGCGTTTAGGAACGATGTCGCCAACTTCCTTGAGGCGACCGCGCCAGCGGATCGCACTGGCCGCGCTGACACCAAAGCGCTCAGCAGCCTGTCGACAGGACATGCCACCGTCAATCGCGGCTATCACCCTTTGACGAAGATCAACCGAAAGCGCCCTGGCCATACATGCTGGCCTCCCTCGCCAGCATGCAGCTTGAATCTGACTCGCGCCGTTTTGGGAATCCCCACCCGATTCATTCCGGTCGGAAAATGCTCTAGCCTGCGGTCAGCGATGCCTCTACCGGTGAGTCGGATGCTCAACACGAGATGGTTACGAGAGAAATTTCCTGAAGAGGAGGCCTTGCCGCCGCCATCGACCGGTCGCGCTGAAATGCGTTCTGGATTAAGGAGCCGTCAAGTCTACATCGAAGAAGACACCGAGAAGGGGCGCTACCACGCGGTCAAGCACAGTCCCTCACGTACGCTAGCCGCTATCCTACAGGAAATCGAGGTCGCCCTCTCTCAATCGCTTGCAGTCACAAAAGAGGCTGGTGGGAGGCGGCCTACCACCCTTCGAGAGTTCTTCATCGTGAACCTTTGCGAAGCGTGGCGGATTGGCGGTAAGCCGCTAGAAATGAGCCAAGAACTTGTCGATTTTTGCGCGGCTATCTTCGAAGGAATTGGCTGGCCTGATCGGGGTTTGAAAGCAGCCTGCCGCAAGGCCTTCATCGCCTATAAGGATCGAATCCGCAACTAGGTGCAAAAAAAGACCTAGTTAAGAAATCAGCTCGGTCGGCGCGGCTGCATACTCCTGCAGTTGCTGGGACGTTCTCAGCGCTACAGCGAGGCCCCGATGGATACCCTCAAAGATGAAGTAGCTAAGCTAGACCGGCATTTGCGACGGACCGAGGCTGCGCGATACGTCACGGAGACCTATAGCATTCCGTGCAGCCTAAAACGTTGGCCAAGATTGCCTGCACGTCCTCGGACGGGCCGCCCTTCCGCCTGGCCGGCCGTTTCCCGCTCTATCCAACATCGGGACTCGACGCCTGGGCCCAGAGGAAGATTGGGCCACTGGTCAGATCCACGTCCGAAGTACGTCGCGCTAACTCAGCCTGATTCGCTATGCTCCACACAATCATTGTGAAGCCAGCGTGCGATGGTCGTGGTCGACGCCGGCACGATCGGTTCGATGCTCATCTACGGGACACCGACGAGTTGATCTGCCGCGCTACGCGACAGCCGCTGCTTGATGCCAGCAGAGTGCTTTTGAGCCGGGGCAACAACCCCGACGATCACATCTGCATGGTTTGGTCTCACAAGCCGCAAGCCGTCGCGATGAGTGCCCTCATAGGAAAAGCTGCTCAGTTCGATGTGATGGGCGAGAAGTTTGTCCGGCGAAAGGCCACTGCAGGGCCTATGCCGAGCGCGCCCATCAAAATCGATGTATCGGCTGGGCCAGGAGAGCCCTTCGGTAAAATGGCGGCTGCACAGGCTCGGCATGACGATTCGGTTCGATTTACAGCCTCATCGCCGATCACCTCGCCACCGACAGCGCTGCCGGTTTCCGTCACCGTCAGAGGGCCAAAATGAAAATGCCGACGTGAGAGGAAGCTCACGCCGGCGAAATGTCGCCCCTCAACCGCAAAGCAGAGATGCAACAATGCAGAAGATACTGCGCAATCGGATATCGCGCAATCGGGTACAAAGTCAGTCCTCTTTCGATCTGACTCCTCTCGGCCAATATGCAGCCAATCGTGACGCCGTCGTCCTAACCCCGGGCGGGCGATATGTTCAGCGCCGCTACAACCTGCCAGCAAACCTCGCGAATTTATATGCCGCCATAAACGGACTCGGCGAGGCGCGATGACGCGATCGATTCGGGTACCGAGGTGGCAGAATGACAAACCGGCGTGGTTACCATCAGCGCACCCGAAAAGACGGGCGAGCACGCGGGCGCTTTGTCAGTCTTACGGAACATATGCTCGGTTCGGCAGCGTGGCAGGCGCTCGACGGCAATTGCAGAGCGCTCTACGTTGAGCTGGCGAGGCGTTACAGGGGCCCGAACTCTAACAATGGTAAGATCCCCTACAGCGTTAGAGAAGCCGCCAAGGCGCTTAACGTCGGACGTAGTACGGCCCAGCGCTGCCTTCAGGGCCTGGTTGCCCATGGCTTTATTAGGGTAAGCAAGAGAAGCGGTTTCAGCATGAAGGGCCGCGTTTCAACTGAATGGCTACTGACAGAGTTTCCGGACGACACTCAAGCCACGCTTATGACAGCGAGCAAGGATTTCATGAGATGGACACCCAATAATTCATTTCACAGTCCCATGTCAGACACTAACAGTCCCATGTCAGGGCCATGAGGCGCGATTTCAGTCCGCGGGTCGCACTGCGGTTTCGCTGCGGAAGGTGGACCATGCTCCAACGTTCGCGACGAATGCTTGGCGCGTTGACTGGTCTAGACCGGAAGTAGCTGATCGCCCGTCAAGTCGATGCGATTGACCCAAATGCGAAATGCCGGGGATATCGGTGACTTCCTGCGCCTTTCGCTGCCATTCTCAGTGCCTCACGCCAATGGTGATTGCTGCCTTGGTTTGATCCTAATCAAGCTCAGCAGCGTTGCGGCCGCGATCATCACCAGGATGCCAGCGAAACTGAGCGCGATCTGCATCGCGAGTCCATCCGAGATGTTGACCAGCGCTATATGGCTGGCGAGCGCCAGCAGAACGCCGAGGCAATAGATTGCCAGCGAGTTCTCGCCGCAGCAGATCGCTCCGCGCATCATTGGCGTCGTCAGCCCTCGCCAAGTGCGAGGCACGAGCCATACCGCCAAAATAGCAAGGGCAATAAAATGCAGCAATCGCAAAGGATCGAGATCCGATTTGTCCACCAGGTAAAGCAGCTTCGCCAGGGTTTGTGGGACAAGCACTTCCGGTGGTTTGATGCTCAAACCCAATGCGATAGTCAGGCTAAAAGCCAGATAGAGAACGGCAAGTACAAGCGCCGTGCGTGAGGTCATCCACGGCCGGAACCTCTTGCCCTCCATGATACACCACGCTCCAAGTACAACCAGCACCTGCCAGGCCAGCGGATTGAAGAACCAAACGTTGTTCGGCCCCGCCGGAACGGTCCAGCCGAAGACGTGCACCAGCGAATAAAGCAGCAGCGAGGCGCCGAGCGCTACGTTCGGCACTCGCAGCAGCAGCCACAGCAGTGGCGCGAACAAAAGATGGAAAACCACGAAGAGCGGCAAGACGTCGGTGTTGACGGGACGGTATTGCAGGATCGCCGCACGCGCGAGCGTCGCTCCCGGATATTCCAAGAGAACGCGCGTATTGGTCTCGTCGGCAAGCCGGCCGCCGCCTGCGAGGTAAACCACGATGGCGCAAGCAAGCGTGAGCAGCAGAAATGCGGCATAAATGTCCCAGCTTCGCCGCAGCGTCCGGCCGATCACGCCGGTCCAGCCGCCGCGCGTATGCGCCTTGCCGTAGGCCAGCGCACAGGTCACACCCGAGACGAACATGAACACTTCCGCGGTATCGCTGAAGCCGTAATTCCGCAGCGTCAGCCAGCTTCCGATGTTGTTCGGGACATGGTCGAGAAAGATGCACCAGAGCGCAATTCCGCGGCAAGCATCGATGCGCAGGTCGCGGCCGGGCACTTTCAGCTCCGGCAGTGCGGGCACCAGTGGCTTCGCAGGTGTCGCGAGTAGCTTAGGTTCGAGCTGCCGATGCCGGCCGCGCAACACCTTGGCAATGCGTTCGATCTCCGCCAGTGTCCGTCGGACGTCAGTCCTCGACGCGGCCCCGCGATCCTTGTCGAGGTCGACAGGTGCTTCACTGTCGGAGCGCCATCGCATCGGTTCCCGAGAATCGGCTAGATCGATCGAACTGATCCTTATCATCTCGACGGAGCTGCTGGGCGGCGGCGCTGGCACCATCATCATGGTGGCAACGGGCCGAAAGGACGGAAATGACAAGCCTTCCATCGACTCTTCGTCGGTAACAACCTCGTATGAGCCCGCCGGTAACAGTCGCTCGACGCTTGCGATCCGGAATGGGTGCTTGAAAAGCACCGTTTCACGCCGCGATCGGGTCATCGTCATGCTCAAACTCGCGGTTGGCGACGAGGCGACCGCCGCAGCGGAAAGCTGCTGGCGTACAGAGACGATGTTGCGCGCGCTGAGATGCTCCTCGTCGGACGGGCGCTAATCAGCACTTCGGATGAAAGCGTTTCCATTGCAACCTGAAGCCGGAACCTCCGCCTCAGAGCCCTGCCAGTCCGGGCTAAGACTTATCGAATACTGGTTACCGTCCCGACAGCGAATGCTCCAGCTATCGATCCCGGATTCGGTGCCGCCTTGATACACGTTCCGAACAACCACACCGCAAGCCTGCTTTTTCTTTTTCAGAACGGAGGTCCAAAAAGCGAGCTGCCCGGCCTGATCCTGCGCAAGTATCCGCGTCGTCGTTTGGTTGGCTGCGTAGCCCTTTTTGAAAGGCTCGGGAGCTAATACCCCGGATGGTACGCCTGTTGATGTAGTGGCGTTCGCCTGCTCAAAAGGCAGATGAGGATCCAGAACAAACCAGGCAGCCTGCAATATGACGACGAAGCTCGCCGCAACCACCGTGAAAAAATTGAGCGAACGCCTCATCATGTCTCTCCACTCCCGGAGATCGAGACATTGGTGGACATCGCGGCGTCGCGAGGCCCACAGAAACCTGACAAAATATGGCACTTCGCGAACAACACTGATCGCTGCGACTGCCTGCGGCGAGGCCTACACTTCGACGAGCAGTAGCTTGACGTAGTGCAGCACCAATGGCGACGGGTTCAAGCAGCTGCGCCGATGTGTCGTGAAAAAGCTGGATGGTCGGGCTGACTAACGCCTTTTGGAACCGTGTCAACTCGGCTCGAACCGTCGCGTGTCACTGCGTTGCCGAGCGGCCAAAACAAGTCGCGTGACGGCGAGATGCGAAACGTGGCATCCATTGGCGGATGTCGAATTCGGCCACACGCGACCTTATCGGTTGAGGCACCATGGGCCTATCAAGGGTAAACACAACTCACGAATTATGAACGCGTGGAGGTTTCAAACAACTGCTGAGGCTATCGCGGGAATGCGCGGTTGTGGAGTGACCGCGAAGCAGACATTGGCAAGCAGCAATTTGGGCTAGCGTGCCGATATGCGACGCGCTTAGCTCGAACTGCTATCGCTGCGGCCCCGACAAGTTCAATTCGCGTTCTGCCCGAAACACATTGCTGTGCAGGTTGGCGATCCATTGCCGGCCACGGGACGTGATGTTCAGATAGCGGATCGCAAGCTGGATCTGCGGTGCGACATTGGTCCAGTAGAACTGCGGGAACTTATAAACGATATCGGCGGGCGTAGCGTAACCCAGCGTCTTGTTCAGCCCGATCTCTTCGAACTCGTAGAACAGCGCATTCGACTTCCGCATGTAATTGGGGTCGCCGAGCTGGCCGATCAGATCGGCGGCGCGCAACAGCAATCCTTCCTCTTCGGTGAGATCGTCTATGTCGGCCTTTGGTGTCGTTGTATAGGGAAAGCGCGTGTACTCGATGGCCCGGGCAATTCGAGCCGCGTCGACTTCCTCCACGCCGTCGAGCCGCTCGATCACGAACAGCTTTGAGCGGTCGACATGGTAAGGCGCGAGCGCGGCGTCGGATGATCCAACCGGCAACTGGACCTTCCGGCCCTTGAGGTCCGCAACATAGGCATCATCTTCGTCGCCCTGGACGATGCCGCGGACATATCCGATGTCGTGGGTGAGGCAGGCCAAGATGAAATTCGCATAATCGTCGGCCGTGACGGTCCGCTGCAGCGCCCGCCCAGCCAGGATGTCGTGCCCAACGAGCGTCACGAGCATGGTGTGCTCGATATCGTGGTAAAGTGCATCGCTATTCCCAATGCACTCCATCGTCAGTCTTGCAGCAAAGGGCAGCAGTTTCGCCAGATCGGAATGGGAGGAGCGGAACTGGCCCTCTGTTTCTCGCGATAGGAACGAACCCAAGGCTTGTGCGGTCAGTTGCGGAATCGTGATCATATCGGCACCTCTCCGGTCCGGCTGTGGTTCGCGTCATAGTCAAAACAGGCTTGGCCCCATCAATTTCCATGGGACGCTATTCGTTCTTGACCCCAAATCAACGAACGGCCGCAACGGTTCCAGCGTTCAAAGCATGAAATGGGACGGCATAACGATAGCCGGTTGCGCCACAATCGCACTTTCCGTGCTGATCCTAATTGTCATCCTTACGATGTAGTCGGGCGCTCCCCTGCAAGAGAGGAAGAGTGAGCAATTTTGCTCAGACGAGAGCTGAGCCGCGTGCTTGATTTAGCAAGCACCGGAGGATTGCTCTATGTCAGAAATTTTCTTTCGCATCGGCATTGTCGTGCTGGGAGTTTGCCCTGCACTTGCTTTCTTTATCTGACCACCTGTCGACGGGAGCCAAGCATTTCAACAGCAAACAATCCGGGGTGAACTCCATGCTTCGTTTGACGGGCGCGTGGTTACTGCAATCCGCGAACTTCGAATTTGAGGGCGGGGAAATTATCAAAATCTATGGCCCAAAACATTCTTTCATCGCGCAAAGGAGTGCTGCACATGGGAATGCTTGACGAGTTCCTCGCCGGTGGGCAACGCCAGAAAGAGTACAGCGATTTCGTTGGTCGATACGAACAAGGGGACCCCTCCCAGGGCTACTCCGATCAAGAGGTTCTGAAGCGGTACGGTGAAGTGTCACACGCCGTCCCGCCAGACCAGTACGCTCAGGCAGCGCAAGAGGCGCTGAGTAAGCTGTCGCCGGAAGAGCGAGCGGAGTTTGTGAAGATGCTGCAGGACCGAGCCGCGGCGCGTGGCGTAAAGCTGCCGGGAAATGTGGCGCCCGAACCGAAGGAACTGGGCCAAGTGCTTACCGATCTGCATAAGAAGCCGGGGCAGCTCCGGGATATGCTCGGCGGTGGCGGCGCCCAGCCTGAGGAGCAAGCGTCAGGATCAAGTCCGATTACCGACATCCTGACATCCCCGATGGCCAAGGCCGTGCTCGCGGGCATCGCGGCCATGGTGGTCAAACGCGTCATGGGTCCGTCCCAAAGGGCGTAGCGCGGCCCCAACTCCCAGCCGTGGCGTGGTGCAGTCGACCAAGTTCGAGTTGTCATTATCAGACCGCCCGGATGCTTGGCTTCACTGTGCCGCATGTTGGTGTCGATGAGGTGATCGCCAGCGCAGTTTGCTGCGGCGCACTTTGCTCGCGATTGGCACAAATGCGAAGCGCCGACAGCATCGCGCGATGTCTGAGTTCGAGGGCAAAGCGGAAAACATTTGCTCGCACTGAGTTCTTCTCAGTTTGACCCAACTCGGACATCGTGACATTTCTCGTTTGATCTACTTCAACAAGCGATATTCCCCTTATCGCCTATATCGCCGCGGGGGGTAACTTCCATCGACGCGAAGGAAGCGCCAGGCCGTGTTGAAGTTCAGCCCAGGCGCGATGAAATCGGTCTTATGGCGTGGCGGAGAACAGCCCGCAGGCCAGGATTTCGGGCCGGAGCGGAAATGCTGAAGGGACTTTACAAGGTCGAAATGCATACGGTGCACGGTTCCCGCCGTGGCGTCCTCTATTTCTATGACGGCAAGATGATGGGCGGCAGTTCGGCCTTCGCATTCGTCGGCACCTTCAAGGAGTCTGCTGGCGGCGAGGTATTGGCTGAGATGTTGACGTTGCGCCACAACAACGATCCGAATTTCCAACCTTTGTTGAAGACTGACATGGTCACGCTGACGCTCGAGGGTCGGCAGCAGGGCGAGCAATATCATTTTGAAGGTGGCGCGCCGCAATTGCCTGGCGTTGCCTTCTACGCGTTGATGACCCCCATCACCGAGGAGGCCGCACCGCCCATCACGCCAGTCGGACAAGGCGGCATCAGCAACGGCCTCTATTCCATTCACATTCGGATGCTTGATGGTATCGTTGGCGGAAATACCGGCGTCATGATGCTGCACGACGGCCGGATCCACGGTGGCGACGCGTTCTTCGATTACATCGGCGCCTACATCAGTGCGAACGGCCGGTGGAAGGGCGAGCTCGTCAATCACGAGCACACGCCAAGCGTGGGCGAGCGGCCGCTGTTCGGCGGCTACGAGGTCGGCATCGGCTTTTCTGGCACCTACACCGACGAAGGCGCGATCGCGGAAGCGACTGCGCTGGTCGGCAAGCGCAGCGTTCGCTTCAGCGCGGTACTGAAGAAGTTCGCATAGGAGCCCGTCCAGATATGTTTTCGTGACGGGCATTTGTTGTAGAGTAGCAGGCTCAGGCTGCGTTTGCGAGGTTGAACAGCTTGAGGAGGTTATGGACGGTGCAGATCATTGTCCACTCGGCGCGCACTTTCTCGATGCCCCGCAACAGGAACTGGCGGAAGCCTCTTGCCTGTTTGATCTGCCCGAACACCGGCTCCACCACTTGCTTTCGCAATCGGTAGGGTGTTTCGAAGCCGCCATCGTCGATCTTCTTTCGCATGGCCTGTGTCAGCGGGCCGCCGACTTTTCCGTTCGCTACTGTCGGGTGCTTGGCGCGTCCGGGCGCGACATAGCCATCGATGCTGCGTGTGTCGAGCGCTTCGAGATTGGCTTCGCTGCAGTAGCCGGAATCCGCTGAGGCCTGCCGCGGCTTGCGGCCAAGATTGCTCTCGATGGCCTCGATCAGGGGCACCAACTGGCCCTGATCGCTGCCGTGCTGGGTCAGTTCTTGCGCGACAATGATCTGGGCATGTGCATCGACGGCCGCCTGGGCATTATAGGCCTGAACGAAGCCATCCTTCGACTTCATGATGCGGCTTTCCGGATCGGTGAAGTTGCGTTGCGCCTTGGGATTGGGTTCCTCCGATGGCAGCGCCGCCGGTTTGCCCGGCTTCTTGCGGCCTTCGGCCTGGCGCTGCTGTTCCTTTTCGGCCTCGATGCGGCGCTCTTCCTCCGCCGCCAGTTTGGCGTCCGCTTCCAGCGCCGCCATCGCTTGCTGGATCTTCGCCAGCCGTTTCTGCTTGTCGACGGTCCAGTCCGGCAGTTCGTCGCTGTTGCCGAAAGTCTCATCCTCCGAGGCATCCGCCGCCTCGGCGGCCGCCAGCATGCGAGCGACCTCGGCCTTCAATTCCGCCTCGCGCTTCTTCATGCGCTCATAACTCATCGCCTTGTGTTTCGACGCGTTCGCCTTGATCTTCGTACCATCCAGCGCGACATGACCGAGCTTGACCAGCCCGGCCGTCTCGCACAACTTCAGAACCTGCACGAATAGCGCGCCGAGCGCCTTCAAATGTCGCTTGCGAAAGTCGCTGATCGTCCGAAAATCCGGCGCATCCAGCGCCACGATCATCACAAAATCGTTCCGCTCCCGGCAGGCCTTGGCAATCCGACGCGACGAATACAGCCCACTCGCATAGCTATGCAGCAGCAGCGCCACCATCATCCGCGGATCAAACGGCGGCTGCCCAAGCCCGCTCACATAGCTGCCCATGATCTCCCTGAGATCGAGGCTCTCCCGCACCAGATCAACCATAAACCGCGAGACATGGCCTTTCGGCACGAAGTCCTGCACATTCGGCGGCAGAAGCAGCGTCTGATCGATGTTCCAAGGCCGAAAATACTTGCTCATCGCCCAATGTTGAATCAGACCCGACCAGATTTGAACAGCGACTATCCAGACAAGCTCCTAGGTATGTGCGCCTAAACCCGCTCACCGGCAGCAGCGCGCTTGAATAGTGAGCTAATGTCTGCTCCTGGCCCCGTAGCCGACCTTCGCTCAGAAGGCTGCAATGTCCGCTTTGGAGAGGGAAGCCGACCAAGGTCAAGCGGGCCGCCGTGGTCGGCTTCTGACCTGGCTGTGTGAAAACGCTGCGCTTGAGGCGCGCTATGATTCCCGCGCGATGAAGCGCTTCATTGAGGGTGCGGACCGTGGGCAGAGCACGCTGTTTCCTGAATGCGTGGAAGCCCGCATGGGGGCGACACACTGAGCTGGCTCCGGTTGTCTGAACAGATTTTCCGCGTCGATAAGTGGAGCCTCTGCCATGGTTAGGCTGCCAAGCGGAGTGGCAGCGGGTTGAAGTAGGCTTGATCGGGGGTGACGCCGTCAAGGCTCGAATGCGGGCGCCGACCGTTGTAGAAGTCGAGGTATCGGCCGATCGACGCGAGGGCCTCGCTGACGCTGTCATAGGCCCGCAGATACACCTCCTCGTATTTGACGCTGCGCCATAGCCGTTCGACAAACACGTTGTCCCGCCAGGCTCCCTTGCCGTCCATGCTGATCGCAATGCCGTTGTCGGCGAGCACGCCGTTAAAAGCCTGTCCGGTGAACTGCGAGCCCTGATCCGTATTGAAGACGTCCGGCTTGCCGTGACGAGCCAGGGCATCCTGAAGCGTCGCGACACAGAACGCCGCCTCCATGGTGATCGATACGCGCCACGACAGCACGCGGCGGCTGAACCAGTCGAGCACAACCGCCAGATAGACGAAGCCTCGCGCCATCGGGATGTAGGTGATGTCCATCGCCCACACCTGGTTCGGCCGCGTGATCTCCATCCCGCGCAGCAGGTACGGGTAGATCTTGTGGCCCGGCTCGGGCTTTGTCGTGCGTGGACGGCGATAGAGCGCTTCTATCCCCATCCGCCGCATCAACGTCTTCACATGCCGACGGCCGATCTTGCACCCATCGGCAGCCAGCAGCCCTCGCAACATGCGAGAGCCGGCAAAAGGGAACTCCAGATGCAGCCGGTCGAGGCGCTGCATGATCGCAAGGTCGGCGTCCGGCACCGGCCGCGGCAGGTAGTACACGCTGCCGCGGCTGATGTTCAAAGCCTCCGCCTGCCTGGTGATCGACAGCTCGTGCTCACGGTCGATCATCGCTTTGCGCTCAGCAATCCCGCCTTGGTGAGCGCTCCTTCTAAAAAACTATGCGCGGCGATGCGCTCCCCCTGTGGGATAGAAACGGACCGGCGCTAGATTGCCGACCGGGAGGGAGCGGCCGATACGATTTTGGTGGCACGTGACCCCGTTAAAAAACCTGGTCCATGGGTTGTCGCGCACTTGAGAGTGGTGACGCCATCCGGCGATCCCGTTTAGGAATCTGACGTATAGCGCAGCCCAGCCCTTCCGCCGCCGTCAGCAGGAGGATTAGAGATGAACCCCAAAAGATCGAAGTCGAGGAACGGAGGTAAGATGCAGATGGTGCACCCGGACGCGGCTGCCATCGACGTCGGAGCGACTATGCACATGGCTGCCGTGAGGGCAGATCGCGCACCGGAGCCAGTCCGCAGCTTCGGTACCTTCACGGCTGATCTGCATCGGCTAGTCGACTGGTTTACTGAATGCGGCGTCGAGACTGTCGTCATGGAATCGACCAGCGTCTACTGGATTCCGATCTTCGAGCTTCTCGATGCCCGGGGATTTAACGTGTTTCTTGTCAACGCGCGCGATGCCAAGCACGTGCCGGGGCGCAAGACCGATGTCAGCGATGCGCAATGGCTGCAGCGGCTCCATTCATTCGGGTTGCTGCGGGCCAGCTTTCGGCCCAAAGGGCAGATTGCCGAGCTGCGAGCCTACGTGCGTCAGCGCGAGCGTCTGCTGGAGTACGCGGCCTCACACATCCAGCATATGCAGAAGGCCTTGACGGAGATGAATCTTCAGCTGCACCACGTCGTCACCGACATCACCGGCGTGACCGGCCTGCGTATCATACGGGCGATCCTTGCCGGCGAGCGCGATCCTGAGGCGCTGGCGTGCTTGCGCCATTATAGTTGCCGCTCCAGCGCCGAGACGATCGCGAAGGCGCTCACCGGAAGCTACCGCGCCGAGCATCTGTTTGCGCTCGAGCAGGCACTTGCGCTTTACGACGCCTACCACGAGAAGGCATCTGCCTGCGACGCCCGAATTGAAGCCGTGTTGAAGGAACTGAGCTTCCATCGGGGGCATGGCCACGGATCAGCGCCGCGGGTCTCGCGGCGTCGGAATCGAACCGATCAGGCGAACGCTCCAGCTTTCGATGTCCGCGAGGCGCTGTTCGCGTTGCTCGGAAAGGACCTCACCGCGATCGACGGCCTCGGTCCTTACCTCTCGCTGAAGCTGACCGCTGAATGCGGCGACGACCTCTCCTCGTGGCCAAGTGCAAAGCATTTTACCTCCTGGCTGGGACTGGCGCCGAGCAACAAGGTCTCCGGCGGCAAAATGCTCTCGTCCCGAACGCGCCGATCCGGCGGCCGAGCGGCGGCACTTCTGCGCCTTGCTGCCGTGACCGTGGGTCGTACAGACACTGCGCTCGGCGCCTTTTATAGACGGCTCTCAGCGCGCATCGGCAAGGCCAAGGCCGTGACCGCCACGGCCCGGAAGATCGCAGTTCTGTTCTACAATGCTGTGCGATACGGAATGGACTATGTCGATCCCGGGGCCTCGTCCTACGAGACGCGTTACCGGACGCGAGTGGTCAACAATTTGCATCGGCGTGCCAAGGCATTCGGCTTTGTTCTCCATCCCTTGGAGCCGAAAGTAGATGCTGCCGTTTCTTAGGAATCGTTCTCCAGCGTCAGTTCGCCGATCTTGGCGTGCAGCGACTTCACGTCGATGGCTGCTTGCTCCGCTCCGGAGCCGCCGCCGGGACCGAACGCATCGGCGGCCTTGCTTTCAAGCTGAGCCTTCCACGCCGTGATCTGATTGGGGTGGACGTCGAACTGCTCGGCAAGCTGAGCCAGCGTTCGATCGCCCTTCACGGCGGCGAGCGCCACCTTCGCCTTGAAGGCCGGTGTGTGGTTCCGGCGTGTTCTTCTGCTCATTGTCGCTCCTGATTCGCAGGCACAGCGTGCCCGCTGTCAGGCAGAAACTCCACTTATCGCCCTGTGCAGAATTCCGGGGCCGGCTCTCTGTAAGTCGGTCGATGCCACCATCGGCTCGTTCGGAGCGTCGCTTCGATCTGGAACAGCCTTCTCTCGATCAATTCTCGTTCTTGTCCATGGCTTGCATTCAGTTGCTCTTGCAGCCGCGCCTTTTCCAAGGACAAGAATTCGTGGAACGTAGTGGGGATAGAGCGCTTGCAGCGCATCGCTCTCTCCTGTGTCTCGGTAGGCGAGAGAGCGTCGGTGATCCAAACTTCTCACCGGGGGCCGGCGCCAGGCTAGTTTGCGCTTCAAAGAGCGCGCGGCCTATCGGCAGCGGATGACCGCTAACCCCATGCGCTCGATGGGCAACCAGACCAATCTGTTGTATTCGACCCGACGACAGCCCGAATTTCTAGTGGCTTCACTCTGCACGCGATCGGCGCGATCATTCGCCGATGCCTCAACGCCGATACACGAAATGGTCCGGCCGCAGTTTCCCGCCTGGTAGCCCGGCGGATTGGCTCGCCGACGGGCACGTGACGTGCAACATCAAATGCCATGGCGGCTGCGATCGGATGGTGGATGTTCGTTTGGAAGCCTTGCCGCAGGATCAGCCGTGGTCGCGCGTCGGATGGCGCCTGGTCTGCAAGGTCTGCGGTGTGGCCGGCGCGGTGCACGTTACGCCTAACTGGCATGACATGGGAGGCCGCGTGCCATTTTCAGAAACTTGGAGATCGTGAGCGGGCTACTCCAGCGTGTCCGCTCAGGCGCGGAAGAAGAACATCCAGATAACCGTCAAGGTTACCGCGGCAAGGCCAAGGCTGGCGATTAGCAATTTCAGAACACTTGGTCCTGGCTCCGCCTGCCGAGCTTCCATAGTTGTCTCAACAATGCGTCGTTCTGGTGTATTGACCATGAATCTCTCCTTTTCATCAGAAGTCGGTCTGCCAAAGTTGGTTCCTCCGCTGGAACGGAACCAAATAAGGGATTGCCGCTTTTGCTATTTGAATTGTTCTGGAGAAGATGCGAATGCGCTACTTCGATAAGCTTCGTAAGGGATCGCGGCTGCACCGCGCTACAATTGTCGATGATAGTACATTCTCAATCCAGCCCGCCGGAAATGGTTTGAACGACCTAGGTGCTTTCCAGCGCGTGGCTCAAGACACTGTCCACCACGAAGGCGAAGACGGATATCGGATACCGCTCAAAAATATTACAGGCTCAATCTACGATCTCCTGGTCATTAAGCGGGATAGACGACTGAAAGTGGTTCCGAATTCGCTTCGGAACATAACCAGCGACCCCAACGCCGGACGTTAGTCACAGCGCCAGGGATCGCTACTACCAGGGGGCTGAGGAGCGACTGGAAGCTGGAAACCCGACTCTTGCCGTATCCGTTCGTTCCTACGAACAACGATCAGCGAGCTAACCCCTCAGAGGTAAGAAACGAATGCGCGCCTGCGCAGTATTTTATCCGTCAGGATTTTGCACTTTACATCCTGGGGCTAGAGTCAGCGCCGACCGCATGCATTTTAAGCGGTCGGCGTTGTGTTTTCGGTTGTAACGCACCACCTCGCTTCCGCTTTCTAATCATCGAAAGACGGTTACTAACCGCAGCCTCAGTGCGCCCCATCTTCCGAGCGATGTCCCGCTGCGTCATAGCTCTCTTCGAACAATCGCACGCCCGCTCATCAACTGTCCCCCCGCAGGCCCTAAATTTCATGCAAGGGCGCGCCAGACAATATCGCATGTAAATCCGGTGGCAGTCCAAGTGGCAATATTGCCACTTTTTCCCAGCATTCGGCGCGGAACTGCAGTTCGCGCTTGTCTCACCACTGGATCGGGTGTGCGGTCGGGTTGACCAATCTCGACTGACGCGGGACTGGCCATGGCCCCAGCAATCGCCCCCAGGGCCTCCAAGGGTTGCTGGGGCCACTTCGTTTGGATTTCACCAAACGGGCATCGTTGCTGTGATGTCTCAAGACGCGACGAAATGAAGAATGATGGCACCTACAACGCACGTCGCTAGCCTCGATGTCCCTCGGCAGCCGCACCAATGACCTCACCCGCGGCATCACCGTCGAGCCTGTTTGGGCCCAAACCGAAATTGGGCCAGAGAGGGCTGAGGTAATGTCGAGAGCGGTCGTCGGCAGGCGTCGCAATGGTTTCAAACGCCAGGCAAATCAGGAGGCGCAGCCGGTACCGCCGCTTTGACCTCCGCCAAAGCCGCTTGCAAGGCGGCTTCCTTAGTGTGGTCGAGAGAAGTCTTTAGCACCGTACCACCTTCGCCTTTGAGCCTCTCAAGAACCTTGTCTGCCGTGACTTTGCGCACCAGTACGAAGAGCGCTGCGGTTCCGGGTTGAACGGCGGCAGCAGTCTCTTTCATCCATTTGTCATTGATGCCGACATCCGTTAAATATCCGCTGAGTGTGCCGGACGCGGCGCCAAGGGCAGCACCAGCAAGCGGCATCAAAAAGATCAGGCCAATCAGCGTGCCCCAAAAGGCGCCAGTAGCCGCACCAGCAGCCGTGGTATTGATCAGTTGATTTAGTTTGATGTTTCCTTTGCTGTCTTTCACCGCGATCACGGCATCGCCGAGTTCGATCAAATACTCCTTCTGCATGGCCAGCAATTTTTGACGAACTTCCTCCGCCTTCGCCTCGGTTGGAAATGCAATTACGACAAGGTCACTCATCTGTTCTGCTCCTCTACTCGAACGAGAAAATCTTCTTCCAGTCGTTCTTCATGCCGATCACTGTCCAGTTTTTCTTCTTTGCCTCATCATAGAGCGCCTGCGTAAGGGTCCCAACCTTGGTGTCCGGCAGGCCTTGCTTCGGACCCTGAAATCCGAGCATGCGCTTGTTCCTGGCAGGCGAGCGGGTCGGCTTCCTTGCGTGACCGCTCAACACGCGCAAGGACGAATTGAAAAAAGCCAAGGCGCGGCAGGCGCTCGACCCAACGCGCGATGTTGATCATCCGCAGAGATAGCGCTGCGCGAACACCTGCAGTGGGTCGGCCTTGACGAGCCACTGCGCGGCATATTCCGAAGGAATCAAAATGCAGTGTCCAATGCGGACCTCGCGTGGACCTTGGCCGGTTCGCTTTAGCGCGGCATACAGCTCTGGCTCGATGTCGAACATTTGGCAAAACTGTGTCACCGTCAAAGCCGTGGAGATGTCAGGCCGTGGTTCCTGCGCTTTCATCAGCGACATCCTTAACTTGATACGGTGCGTACCAGCTTCCAGCCCTTCAAGCAGGCAACCCGTGTCTACAACTGTCACTGCAACGGTGATGGAGCAGTTGTTCACGTAGATGAACTGGTGGTTTGATCTAGATCAATAGCGCGAAGCTCCCGCGCGCGAGGCTCGAGGACCCGCGGGGTCGCCGCGATGCGCAGGTGCCCGCGGCTTCCCTCTCTCCAAGAAGGAGGACGCTATGTTGCGTCGAGTTCTCATCACTTCGGCAGCGGCGGCCATACTGCTGGTCACTAGCCCGTCCTATTCGTGAGAGTGCTTTTTTTAGTCCGATTGATGTGGCCGCACATCTGCTCTGACGAGGCGCGCGGGATTGCCTTCGGCTTTTCACCGCCTGACGACCCGTACTTTGCAACGCGCTTGAGGGATGGGTTGGGCGAACGGGGGGCGGACGCCCCGCCGGTCAAGGACCGAGCGGCAGCAGCGCGCCTGGCAAGCCGCGGATCAGGTCGGCTTCGGGACATGCCGCGGCAAACGCAAGGCGAATGCGGCTCGTGGTCTCGACGACACGGGCAGCGAGTTTCAAGAGACGAAGACGCAGCGTCGCGAACTCGGCTGTGGCCAATTCCCGGGCTTTGGGAATCGCGTCGCGCACGGTCAGCATCAGCCAATAAGCGGCGGTGTGGAGAACGAGGCGGACTTGATTGGCGAGCGCCGAACGGCAGCTGGTGCGATCGGAGGCGAGCTGTGTCTTATGCAGCTTGATCAGATTCTCGGCTTGGCCGCGCGCGCAATACAGGCTGTCGTAGATCCACTCGGCCGAGCCGACATCGAGGCTGGTGACGACGAAACGGATGTCGAGGCCGAGCATCGTCGCCTCAATACGGGCGACGGTACGCCGTTCGCGATCCCAGGACTTGGCCTTGTGGCGCGTCTCGGTATAGCCACGCAGAACCGGCAGGTTCTCGATGGCGCGTCGCGTGCGGATGTCGTCGGCGGCCTCGTCGAGTTTTCTGGCGAGCGGCTTGGTGCCGGACAGACCGAAGATGTAGTCGATGCCGTTGGTCTCGCACCACGCCATTGCCTCCGGCCGGGCATAGTGCCCGTCGCCACGGAACGTAATTCGCGTGTTGTGCCACCGCGTCCGGATATGCCGTATCAGGCGGCGCAGATGGGCACGCACCTCGACGCCGCCCGGCGTCTTGCCGGGCCGCAACACGACCGCCACGGGCCGGCTCTTCTCCGTGTCGTAGACGTGGATCGGCAGGAAGCAGCGTTCGTCATAATGAGCGTTGAACAGCGAGAGCTGCTGATGGCCGTGGACGACATCGCAGGTATCATCGATGTCGAGCGTGACGGATGCCGGCTCGCGCGGGTAGCTATCCATCCATGCGTCGACCAAAGTGTAGGTCAGTCGGATCACGTCGCGCAGGCGCGGAGCATTCTCCAGCCGCGACAGCGTCGGTTGGGAACACAGATCGCGACCCGTGTCCGGCAGCCGTCCGCAGGCCAGCTTGAATGCGGGATCGGACCGCAGATGATCGAGGTCGTCGGCGTCCTCGTAGCCGCAGCAGATCGCGAACATGCGCGCGCGGAACATATCGACAAGGCTGTGCACGACCCGCGTCGGATCGCGCCGATCCGGGAACACCCGGGCCAAATTGTCGGCCAAGCCGAGACGCCGCTCGGCCATCGCCAGAAGCATCACGCCCCCGTTCGAGGTCAGCCGACCGCCATCGAAGGCAGCTGTGACTTTCTTGGCGTGAACGGCTGGAAACGAGAAGGGCAGAATCGTATCATCGGTCATGGCGGGCCTGGCGTTCGCGGTTGAGGTGATGGGGTTGGCTTTGCAACCGAATCCTACGCCGCATCAGCGCTTTACACCACGCTCGCCAGCCTCTCAGGCGCACTCTGACGAATAAGACGGGCTAGTGATTTGCTCTGGCACCACCCACACGCAGGACGCGGCCAGCGGACGCTTCGGAAGGGACAAAGGCTGATGGCTGACATCGAAGTCTACACCGCCCGCTATGAACGCGAACATGGGCACCCGCCAGCCGGGCGCCGGTTCTGGCTGTTCACGCTGGTTTCGGAGACCGGCGCGATCCTGTACGAGGTCAAGCTCAACGAGCAGATGATCTACCCGGCGGCACTGGATCGGGCCCGGGCTACGGCCGAACAGAGGAAGGCCTTCCGGATCATCGTGGAGCCTTAGCACGATTCGCAATCCTCGCCCTTCGACTTCTGTCAAATTGTGCATGCTGCTTAGTGATCTAAGATTTTCACATGCGTAGGGCAGTCTTCCATAACAGCAGCAAGGACCAGCCACGCTTCCGCGGCGAGCTGAAGCTTCTTCTGTCGGCGCCCAATATCGCGCTCGGCCTGTGCCAGCTTCTCAGCTGCCTTTTCCCGACATTCTGCTGCTGTAAACATGGCTCGATCAAATCAGACGCGGTGAGCCTCGTCTGAGCAAAACAGAACATGTTCGGCAATTTAAATCAGTGTTTCTAGCGGGGCGGTCTCAGTCCAGGGCGAAATAGACCAAGTTGGCTGACCTTCATATTTTAATGCGAGCTTCCGACCGGAAATACATAATGAGCACCATGTCTGGATCGGAACACACGGACAAAGTGGAGTACAGATTCCTCGGCGTTGCCGCGGCGTCGTTCCTCGCACTTGTCGTCAGCGTCGGCTGGTTGCTGATTGGGTGAGGCCTGCTCGCTGGGGCCGTTCTTTGGGATAATGAGATCCGCATGGCACCGGTCTTGGTAGAGCACCTGACGAAAGCGATGGACCTCTTCCTCCGCCCACCGTCGCAGCCGGCGCCATTGACCCAGTCCTTGTGAGCGGCCGCACGTTGCCCGATAGCCCTAGCGGCTTTTCCCTGGAGTGCCGCACACGTCGCAGTAAAGACCGAGATGCTGCAGATGCGGCTGATGGAGAAGCGGCGCGACCTTGTGCGCCGGTCTGATGTCGATGCGCTAATCGACGGCATTGCTGGTGTAAGCCTGACTGCACTATCGAGCCTGCCTGCGCCGTGCGCGCCGCGTGGCGATCTTGCGGCCCGGCGTAGCATCGAGCGGGTCGTGTTCGAGGTGCGCACCGAGTTAGGCAAGGTCTGCCTTGAGACGGCCGATAAGTGCGGCGACCCGTTGGACGACGACCGCATGCTGATCGACGAGCCGTTCCTATTTCAGTGATAAGGACAGCCCCGTAGAGCACGCGGGCAAGTACAATAGGCTGCGGTGGAGCGCGACTGAGTCATTCGCCCGTCGGTGGGCGGGGTGTCCGCGTTGACCCAGCAATGTTTTGCTGCGGCTCCCTTTCTGATTGGCGGAGCCGGTCGATTTGCGTGCTCTGGCTCGCCGGTAACTCTCGATCTATTTCTAACAAGGCCTGTAGTGCTTCGCCAATCTCTAGGACGATTGCGCGACTATGTGTGTGGTCAATGTCAATGGAGTTTCGCATGACGGCATCCTCCCTGCGCAAAACCCCATTGGTGCCCGACATCAAGGTCGAGCGGCCACTCCAGTTCTGTCGTGCATCAAACGGAGACCGTCGCCTTTGGGCTATCGAGCGCGAGCGCTTGTGTCATTGAACAGCGGATCCAATAGGACCTTTGGCTATCCCGCGATATGCGCCATCGTTGGACGGCGGGCGACGGTCTCGTTGGTCAAATCATTTGTGACGACATCCGTTCCCGGAAAATTAACGGACGTTCAGATTTCTTTGGGAAATCGGGAACTCCCAAGGAACCACGGCGCGTGCCAAAGATGTTCTTCAGGATGTCCGCCTCACGGGCACTCAAACATCTGCTCGACAAGCATCTCTATGCCCAGCGCCATCTCGTGGAATGCTGCTTCAGCAAACTCAAGCAGTTCCGTCGCGTCGCAACCCGCTTCGAAAAAACCGCCCGAAATTACCTTGCCGTCGTCACTCTCGCAGCCATCGTTCTATGGATGCGATAAGTGTCCACGCCACCTAGTGAGTTTACAAGCTACGGTTGAAAACCACGGGTCCGTTGGGTTTTGGTCGATCCGAGCAGCCCACCCGAACTATCGGTCAGCGATCAAGCCGCAGGTTGGTCGATCCTAATATTTTCTGACGATGGGCTTTGTTGTCGGAGGCGCTCCGGGCGCGGGCGGCGAGATAGCGAAGGTCACCCAGGTGTTCCAGCCGGATGGCCGGTTTTCCGCAGCGAACTCGCCGTAAGCCTTAAAATTGAGATAACCCTGCATGTCGCCGACCGGAAACAGAAACCCGATCTGGGGGCCGACGCCAACCACCTGGGACTGGAAGCAGCCGACACGGTCTCCTGAGCCGCTGTCGCAGCCCAGCTCCTTGTAGACATAGCCCACGAGGCCAACCATGACCTGCTTCGACAGGAATTGCGATGCGCCCCAGTCGAAATGCATGTCGACGCCGTTTTGATACTGCGTCGCAGTATTTTTGAAATTGTAGGTGAAGCCGAGCACCCCGGAGAATTCGTGTCCGGTCTGCGGGTTGAAATAGGTGTAGCCGCCACCGGCGTCGATCGCGCCGTGTCCGATACCCAGGTTCGACAAGCGATCGGATTGGTAAGCGCCAACCGGGATGTCGCCGGTGATATAGGTCATGTAGTTGTGGACGCCGGCGTTCCAGCGCAATGCGAATTGCGGCGCCAGATCCCCAAAGCCCCATGTCGTGTCGCTGATGGTGTCGGACCGCGCGAAGGGAACGGTGTTGCCGAACGGGCCCGTGGCCACGCCGGACAAGGTCCCCGCCAGGCTGGTGCCGACGACGCCATAGGCTGCCAGGAGGGACACTGACGCCTGGCCGCCGAGCACTGGCGTTGCAAATACATAGCTCGGGAGCACAAAGCCAAGGTCGCCGGTGGCGTTGACATTCAAATTCAGATTTGCGTTGACGGTAACGTTGGCCGGAACCCTGCCGAGCGTAAATTCGCGCGCCCGCGCGACGTCGGCGCCGGCGGATACGGAGGTGTGGTAGTAGATATTCGCCAGCGACCATCCCGGCTGCTGCGGCGTGGCCGCCAAGCTCCCAAACAGGCCTGGGATCCAGAAGCTAATGCCGCCTTCGTCGGCCAGCGCACGATGGGAAGAAAGCATGATCGCAGGCGCCAAGACGATCGCAGCAACGCCAAGTCCGCGTCGATGTGCTGAAGTCGGCCGCCCTCTTTTCGGTACGACCAGTTCCGCTGTCATGTTACACTCCGTAAGCACGTTGCCTCCGAATAGAATCCAGTGACAGCGTAACCCAGAGCAAGCAGGGCTCACCATGTAAAAATCAGCCCGGCTCGATTGGCTAGGAAAAAGGTTCATACTGAGACCAGGGAGCCACTATGCAGGTTGTGCCAACGCTCTGTTTCTCCTGGGCCTGCAAGTTCGTCTAATCCGCACGTTCGAGGATGGGATTGATGCTATTGCTAGACGCGATTACTTAGATGCTCTGCGTCTTATTCGGCCGCTGGCCCGTGATTGGCAACGCCACAGCCCAGTTCGATCCCCGGGGTAGCGCATGCCGCGGCGTGCGATGGGACGATTCAGCTGCAGCATAATGGTTTCGGAAAGCGGCGGAGCAACGCCACGCCTTCGCCCAAACCAACCTCGGGGTCCTGTCTCGCGACGGTGACGTAGGACCTACTAAGGCAATTTTGTCGTTTCGGAATGCCGTAGACCAAGGCAACGCCGTCGCGGCGTGTTACTCAAGTACTATCAACTGTCGGGTAGCCCCCTGCAACCGCGTCGGGCGCCTCGCCGTCAGCACTTCATAGGAGGTACATCCATGAAGCCGTCACTTGTGGCACATGGGCACCGCTATCTCTGGCTTCCCTTAGCCGTGATCTCGATCTATGTGTTGGTCAGCTATCTGATATTGCCTGCAACCTGGGCTCGGATCGAACATGAGCCAGGCCTATCAAAGCGGCCGATGGTGACGTCGACGGCCGAGGGCATGCCGGGGGACCCGATCAACGTCGGTCTGATCGGAACGCGAGAGGATGTGGTTTTCGCATTTCATGCCGCAGGTTGGTATCCAGCCGATCCGATTACGTTGCGGACCAGCCTGGAGATCATCGGCAGCGTGTTGCTTGACCGCTCCTACAAGGAGGCGCCTGTCAGCCCGCTCTACTTCGACGGACGACGTGAGGATCTGGCGTTCGAAAAGCCAGAGGGGATAAGCGCGGACCGTCGGCAGCACGTCCGGTTATGGCTGGTGCTGTCAAATGGCGCCGATGGCAGTCCTGTTTGGCTCGGATCGGCGAGCTTCGATACCGGTGTAACCCTGAGCCGCGATACAGGACAGGTAACGCACAAGATTGCACCAAACGTCGATCAAGAGCGTGACCGCCTGATTACCGGATTGGACCTCGGCCGTTCGGTGCTTAGAATTTATCAGATCAGAGGAATTGGTCCGACCTTGAACGGCCGCAATGGCGAAGGCGATCCCTATTACACCGATGGCGAGATCTGGATGGCCCAGCTGGTGGCGCGCGGCGAGAAAGCTGCGGCACCGGCCAAACTGCTGCCGGTGCCGGCCCTGATCCAGGTGAAGGACAAGATGTTCGCCTGGGCTTCACCCTCTGGCTGACGTTTGGTGGCGCCCCGCAGCGTGCCGCAGAACCGTCAGCGACGCCCACTGCCCCATCTCTAGCCCGTCCTATTCGTGAGAGTGCGTTTTTTTAGTCCGATTGATGTGGCCGCACATCTGCTCTGACGAGGCGCGCGGGATTGCCTTCGGCTTTTCACCGCCTGACGACCGGTACTTTGCAACGCGCTTGAGGTGTAGGTTGGGCGAACGGGGGGCGGACGCCCCGCCGGTCAAGGACCGAGCGGCAGCAGCGCGCCTGGCAAGCCGCGGATCAGGTCGGCTTCGGGACAGGCCGCGGCAAACGCAAGGCGAATGCGGCTCGTGGTCTCGACGACACGGGCAGCGAGTTTCAAGAGACGAAGACGCAGCGTCGCGAACTCGGCTGTGGCCAATTCCCGGGCTTTGGGAATCGCGTCGCGCACGGTCAGCATCAGCCAATAAGCGGCGGTGTGGAGAACGAGGCGGACTTGATTGGCGAGCGCCGAACGGCAGCTGGTGCGATCGGAGGCGAGCTGTGTCTTATGCAGCTTGATCAGATTCTCGGCTTGGCCGCGCGCGCAATACAGGCTGTCGTAGATCCACTCGGCCGAGCCGACATCGAGGCTGGTGACGACGAAACGGATGTCGAGGCCGAGCATCGTCGCCTCAATACGGGCGACGGTACGCCGTTCGCGATCCCAGGACTTGGCCTTGTGGCGCGTCTCGGTATAGCCACGCAGAACCGGCAGGTTCTCGATGGCGCGTCGCGTGCGGATGTCGTCGGCGGCCTCGTCGAGTTTTCTGGCGAGCGGCTTGGTGCCGGACAGACCGAAGATGTAGTCGATGCCGTTGGTCTCGCACCACGCCATTGCCTCCGGCCGGGCATAGTGCCCGTCGCCACGGAACGTAATTCGCGTGTTGTGCCACCGCGTCCGGATATGCCGTATCAGGCGGCGCAGATGGGCACGCACCTCGACGCCGCCCGGCGTCTTGCCGGGCCGCAACACGACCGCCACGGGCCGGCTCTTCTCCGTGTCGTAGACGTGGATCGGCAGGAAGCAGCGTTCGTCATAATGAGCGTTGAACAGCGAGAGCTGCTGATGGCCGTGGACGACATCGCAGGTATCATCGATGTCGAGCGTGACGGATGCCGGCTCGCGCGGGTAGCTATCCATCCATGCGTCGACCAAAGTGTAGGTCAGTCGGATCACGTCGCGCAGGCGCGGAGCATTCTCCAGCCGCGACAGCGTCGGTTGGGAACACAGATCGCGACCCGTGTCCGGCAGCCGTCCGCAGGCCAGCTTGAATGCGGGATCGGACCGCAGATGATCGAGGTCGTCGGCGTCCTCGTAGCCGCAGCAGATCGCGAACATGCGCGCGCGGAACATATCGACAAGGCTGTGCACGACCCGCGTCGGATCGCGCCGATCCGGGAACACCCGGGCCAAATTGTCGGCCAAGCCGAGACGCCGCTCGGCCATCGCCAGAAGCATCACGCCCCCGTTCGAGGTCAGCCGACCGCCTTCGAAGGCAGCTGTGACTTTCTTGGCGTGAACGGCTGGAAACGAGAAGGGCAGAATCGTATCATCGGTCATGGCGGGCCTGGCGTTCGCGGTTGAGGTGATGGGGTTGGCTTTGCAACCGAATCCTACGCCGCATCAGCGCTTTACACCACGCTCGCCAGCCTCTCAGGCGCACTCTGACGAATAAGACGGGCTAGACAAGTCATAAGACTGACGTAGCTCGGTGTGCCGCCGATACTCTCCTGCGGTACGCACTGCGCCGTACTGGTAGCGGAATATTTCGACCATTGGCGCGCCAGCCGCTGTCGCGCCCTGGTTTCGTCTCCTATGCAGGTCTTTGATGACTGATCGACAGTGAGCCCTGCTGTCGCCGCCAGGTCGAACCTGCAGCTTCGCGAAATTGAACGCCGGCACCCCGTCCGCGACCGCAACGACCAGCTGCGCACTCGCGACGTCATGGAAATGGATATCGGCATCTTTGCGCTCCTAGTATGGCCTCTTGGATCGTTTGAAGCGCGGAGCGTGTTCACCCCGCACTACTTTGTGTTCCGCGTCCCGATCGCTTTTTCGATTGCCTCAAACAAAACCCGTTCCTGCAGGGGTTTTCGAAGGTTGGCCACAAACGCTGGTTTGTGTTCGCTCAATGCGACGCTGTCATGTGCGGAAATCAGAATCGTCGGAATTGTTATGCCGTTGCTTACGAGATGCTGGTGCAGTTCCAAACCGTTCATCTCTGGCATCTGAAGATCGACAATCAGACACTGGGGAAGACCAGTCGGCAATGCCGCGAGCAATTCCTTTCCAGATACAAAAGTTCGCGCCTGAAATGAGTGCGTACGCAACAACCGGCTCAAAGCCTTGAGCACGGCCGGATCATCGTCCACAATCGCAATCCAGGGGGAAGCCTCCACCATAAATGATTATTGCTGGTGCGGCGAGTGCGCGTCGAGTTGGCCCTTGGGCCAATGTTCCCTATTTCGTAAAGCTGAGCTTCTCGGCCATGCGCACAAGATCGGCGACGGTGCGAATGCCCAGCTTCCCCATCATCCGACTGCGGTGAACCTTGACGGTCTTTTCGACCGTGCCCAGATCGCCGGCGATCTGCTTGTTGAGCCGCCCCGCCACCACGTGCGTGAGCACCTCGCGTTCGCGCGGGGTCAGGGTGCTTACCTTCGCCCGCATCGATTCCAGTTCGGAACGAAGTCGACGCGACTCGGCGTCCCTGACTTCAGCCCGGGACACGGCATCGAACAACTCCCTATCGTTTACGGGCTTGGTCAGGAAATCGATTGCGCCGGCCTTCATGGCGCGCACGCTAGTGGGAATGTCGCCTTTGCCGGTGACGAACACGACAGGACGATGGTAGTCGCCAGCGGTCAGCACCCGCTGAATCTCCAAACCGTCAAGACCGGGCATCGAAACATCCAGCACAGCGCAGCCGGGACGGGCCACGTCGTGCTCGTCAAGGAATACCTTCGGCGAAGAATATGTCTTGACGTCGTGGCCGTTGGCGCGGAGCAATCGCGACAGTGCCTTGAGCACTCCGAGGTCATCGTCGACAAGGTAGACCATAAATTTTTCCGTCATGCATCACCGATTGCCGGCTGCTGGATGGGCAGCGAAAATATCGCCATGGCGCCTCCGCCCTCCTCGTTGATCAGATCCAGCCTCCCCTGATGCGCCTGTATGATCGTCGAACACAGCGTCAGACCAAGGCCTAAACCATTGTCCTTAGTAGTGTAGAACGGCTCGAACAAACGACCATTTTCCTTTGGACCAATGCCATGTCCCCGATCCTTCACGAGCACGTCCACCGTTCCGGTTTGAGCCGTTCGTGTTGAGACGAAGATAAAGCGCTGGCCTATCGGGGTCGAGGCCATGGCATCCATCGCATTCATGACAAGATTCAGCAGAACTTGCTGCAACTGTACAGAATCGCCCCGCGTCAGAAATGCGCTATTTTCCAGATCAAACCTGACGTCGATATCGCGGCCAATCAGCTCACTATTCAGCAGGCTGATGGTTGATCTGACAAGGTCATTGATATTGACGTTTTCCACCTTTCGCTCCCCCTTCTTCAGAAGAGTTCGGAGACGGTGGATAACCTCGCCGGCTCGATTGTCTTCATGAACGATATCTTCGAGCGCATCGCGGATTTCGACGAGGTCCGGCGAATCTTGCGCGAGGAGATGCAGAGCCGCTTGGGCATTGGACAAGATCGCCGTGAGCGGCTGGTTGACTTCGTGCGCAATCGATCCGGAAAGTTCACCGAGAACGGAGACGCGCATCAAATGTTCAACTTCCAGACGTTGTAGTGCAACCTCAGCTTCGGCCGACTTCTGTTCGGTGATATCGATAAATATGCCGCCAAGGTGACCCGGTCGGGTGCCGCCCTCTAAACGCGAGCGGGCTCGCATGCGTACCCAACGCACCTCTCCGTCCGGCAAGACAATTCGGACGTCGCTGATGGCCGGTCGCTCTGTCTCGAATGACTTTTGAAGCAACCGCGTTGCAGTTTGCAGGTCGTCGGGGTGAATGACCGAAAGGAACGCGTCGCGGGTCAACGGCGCATCACGCGCAATTCCAAAAATAGCCCTGCAAGGTTCCGTCGCCCAAAGCTCATTGCGATGACGGTCAAATTGCCAAAGTCCAATATTGGCAGCAGCGGCGGCGAACGTCATCCGTTCTTCGCTTTCCCTGAGCAGAGTTTCAGCGCGAAATCTCCTCCGCCGCTGAGCAAGCAGTGCGCCAACGATCAACGATTGCACGGCAACGATCACGATGGCCGCGATGACGGTGCCTCGAAATTCGGTCCAGATCGTCGGTTCTTTGAACAGGACCGTGGTGTGGGGAGGAAGTCTGCTCTCCTGGAGCTTCCACCGCACCATCGCTCTGTAATCCACTCGATAGGCCTGTCCCGGATCCGGCTGGGGTGCGATCGCGGCAGAGTCGTTTCCGGCCAGGATTTGAAGTGTCAAATCTGCCGCGCGGACGCCGACTGATTCAAAATTCTCAACGAAGCCGCCGACAATACCATTGCCGATATAGGTGTCATATGGCGCGTAGAGCGGCGCCGGTGAGACGGCAGCCAGAGAGCCTGCCACTTGAGCGGGAACAAAGGCGTTGCGTTCGCTGTCGGCAAACATCGTCAGGTAGATGACGATCGCATCACCGGGAATATTCGAGACTTCCTCAATCAGCTTCGCATATGAGCGATCGAACAAATATGTCACCTCGAACTTTCGTTCACGATCCTCGATGGTCTTACGGGCGATCGATTGCCACCGCCGATCGACGTCGCCGCTTCCGGAAACGACGAATAGGCGGCTAGCGTCCGGCTGGAGCCGCTCCGCGAGCGCAAGCGTCTTGTCCAGGTTAAACTCGGAAATTATTCCGACGATATTTGCCGGTAGCCGCAACGCGTTATGAGTCTGTGGGGATACGGACGTAAATACGACAGGGACATTTGGCGCGATGTCGTCGCGGTGCCTGACAATGAATGGCAAAGCTGCGCTGCCCAGCGTGATCACGACGTCGGGGGGGCGTTTCCCGTACTTTAGTCGCAGAAACATCGCTACCCGGGATTCGTATTCGGCATCCGTGTTTCGCGCCAGGTCGAGAAAGTCCGCATCGATTTCGAGTGGTTGCGGCGAACGTTCCAATAATCGCTTTCGAGCGCCATCTGCAATCAGTGTCGTGGCGGGGAATGTGTAGTTGAACGCATGCAGCATGAGCACGCGTCGCGGCTCAGCGGCATACGATTCCGCCGCGAAAAGAAAAAGGAGCGCCAAGCTCCGCCAAACTATGCGCATCGTCCTCGTCATTCCGGAAAAGACCGCTACGCCGAAAATACACCGATGCGGATTCACAAAGCGCCTGGAGATACATAACATTACCACGTTTCCCGGCGTGCCTCTCTAGCAATTCTTGAGCGCGATCAAACGGATAGTCGCTTGCCTGACCCGTCCGCTCGATTTTGCGGGCCACGCATGCAGTGACCGCCCCATATTGTCGCCAATCGGCTGCTGCGTCACGATTTGGAGTGGACGAACACAACCTCGAATTTCTGTTTGACGACGACCTGATCGTAAACACCTATCAGTCGATCATTCGCCGCATCATAGCTCAGCGTATAGGTAGATCCGTTGTAGCCGGCGGCCCGTAGCTCAAAGAAAAGTTTGAGACTGTTGCCGTCGCTGGTAGCGACGGCCGTGTGAAAAGGCAGCGGCCTCGGATTGGCGTAACTGGCGTCAAGCCGGCCATCGGCGTCTACCGAATTGATCGTGATCACGTAGCCTCCCTGCACCCTGACCCAGCGACCCTGCAGAACGCCAAACGCAGCCTTGGCTGCGGATTCCGTCGCGGGAGGTACGGACGTTGGCGGCGGAAGCTGCGTCTGCGCCAAGGCCAGGTTGATAAACAGCGAAAGGCTAACAATGGCGAATAGTATTGGATTCATGGCCTTTTCTCCAATCAAGTCTTTGATGGACTTACGCGTTCGCGCGTTACTTCTGCTCAAGCCGCCACGAGCCGTCCCAATTCTCGCCGGGCGGGCGCAGGATGAATTTATCGAGGCGATTGATGAAGGTTATCGACGGGCCATCATTGGGGACGATAGCGAGCGCCGCCGCAAACGCGCGACGCGATTCGTCCCATTCTCGACGCCGGTAGCGGGACAATCCTTCCGAGAAACGATCACGCAGCTTAAGCTGCGCCGGCGAAAGCTCGCCCTTGCCCGCCATGATCTCGAATACTGCTTGGGGTTGATTTTGTCCCAGCACGGCAACTCGGTCGATCTCGCGCGCGTCCACCGCGTCGGAGGCGCCGGCCATCGTTGCCTCCGACACCAGAATGCGGCCGCCATATTCCTTGTTGGCGCCCTCCAGACGGGAGGCGAGATTAACGGTGTCGCCCATCACGGTGTAATTCTTCATCCATTCGGAGCCGATGCTGCCCACGAGCACGTCGCCGGTCGCAATGCCTATGCGCAGATCGAATGCGGTGGGAAGAGTGCGAACTCCCAGAAGTTCGGGAAGCTCAGTCCTCAACTGTGGAACTAACTCGAGCATCTTCAGGGCAGCCAGGCTGGCGAGCCGCGCTTGCGCGGCGTCGTCCGTAAACGGCGGGCCCCAATACGCCATGATCGCATCGCCGATATATTTGTCGATGATTCCCTCATGATCGCGGATCGGAGCAGACATCGTCGAAAAGTAACGATTCATAACCTTCACCAGACCCTGCGGTGTCATTCCCTCGCTTGTGCTGGTAAATCCCCTCACGTCGCAGAACAGCACGGTCATGACGCGCCGCTGCCCCTCCACCGCCAGCATGGGCCGGTCAATGAGTCCTTCGACGATGCGCGGATCGATGTACTTTCCAAAGGTCTCGCGGATTCGCTCCTTGAGGCGCAATTGCTCTATCATCTGATTGAAAGCCGTCGTCAAATGCCCAATTTCGTCTTTCGACGTAATGGGCACCTGTTCATCCAGGTTGCCCGCTTCCACCGCCTTTGCGCCTTCGAGTAGCCGCCTGACCGGGCGCGTGACCCCAGCGCTGACCAAGAGCGAAAACACCAGTCCGAGAACCGCGGCAAGCAGCGTCAGGAATGCGGCAATCAACGTCACACGACGTTGCCTTTGCGCGGTCAGATCCGCATCCGCGCGCAGGAGCACCAGCATGTCTGCCCGGATCCCGTCGAGCTTGCTGTTGAGCTCATCGCGAAGCGCATCCACACGGCTCAGGCTCTCGTCAATCGTCGAGGCGTCGCCCGCTTCCAGCAGATTCAGCAGACGGCTGATTTCATCGTTCAGATGTCGCCGGGAGTCGTCAACGGCCGCATCGAGACGCACCTGAAGCCGAACCAGCAAACGTGTATCGCCGGAGGCGGCGTTCTTTTCTATCAGGCCGCCGATAAGCTTGCGCGCCGCCTCTATTTCGTTGTCGAATTCACCACCCTTGGCATCGAATCTGGCGCGGAGTGCGGTGACGTCATTCGATGACGACAGGAGTTTTTCGATGATGAGCCGCCGCAGCTCGAGCGCGCGCTCCACTGAACGAATATTGGCTCGCGCAAGATTGCCGTAAGCAGGAATGTAGCTCTGGGTAAGTTCATCTAGCTGGCCGCCCACCTGTATGACCGACGCCATCGATAGAAGGGCGGTAACCGCCATCAGCGCGATCAATACGACCGCGATGCCCATGATCTTCCGCCGAATGGATAGGCTGATCATGTTTTGACCTCTTCGTGCTGCGAGCGGAGGCTCGACGCGTTTTTCAGGCGATGGTAACGAGCTGGGTCGTCGCATTCTGTCAGCAATATCAACGAAGCGACATTGACCTCGAGGGCAAGCCCTTCACGGCACTCTGCTCCCCCGCGAAAATGGAAGTCGACCGATAGGTACTATGCAGATTGTGCCCCGCTATTGGCCCACGGTCCAATAGCGGGGCAGGATCCTTCCACGTAGCGTATTTCCGCTCAGAGTGCGCGTCGCGTGCATCGGCGGGGAGGTAACGGATTGATGACAGCGCACCCTGCGACCAAGCTTGCGTCCGCTGTCACCATTTGTGACGGTCCTTTAGACATCGATAAAATGATCTGGATACCCGGCGGCACCTTTCGCATGGGATCGGACAGGCATTATCCCGAAGAAGCTCCGGCGCACCGCGTCACCGTGGACGGTTTCTGGATGGACCGCTATCCGGTGACAAACCGGCAATTCAAGGAGTTCGTGAAGGCTACCGACCACGTTACACTCGCCGAAATCGCGCCCGACCCGAAGGACTATCCCGGAATACTCCCGCACATGGTCTATGCCGGTTCGCTGATGTTCTCGCGGCCCAACCATCCGGTCAGCCTGCACGACTTCAGCCAGTGGTGGACGTTCGCCAAGGGCGCTGACTGGCGACACCCCTACGGCCCGGGCAGCAACATTCGTGGATTGGACGACCATCCTGTCGTGCATGTCGCGTTCAACGACGCCCTCGCCTACGCGAAATGGATCGGCAAGGATTTGCCGACCGAAGCGGAATGGGAATTTGCAGCACGTGGCGGGCTCGAGGACGCGGAATTTGCGTGGGGCGATGAATTCACGCCGGCCGGCCGTCACATGGCAAACACCTGGCAGGGAGAATTCCCTCGCCAGAATGCGAATGCCGATGGCTTCGAGCGCACCTCGCCGGTCAGTGCATTCCCTCCGAACGGCTACGGGTTGCACGACATGATCGGCAACGTCTGGGAGTGGACGGCCGACTGGTATTCACCGAAGCATCAGGCGGATGCGCCGAAGGCCTGCTGCATTCCGCAGAACCCGCGTGGCGGCCGCGAGACCGACAGTTACGACCCCAGAACGACCAATGTGAAAATTCCACGAAAGGTCATCAAAGGCGGCTCGCATTTGTGCGCGCCGAACTATTGCCGGCGATACCGGCCGGCAGCGCGCCACGCGGAGCCGGTCGATACTTCCACCAGTCACCTCGGCTTTCGATGCATCAGGCGAGGAGCGACTGAAGCATCATAAAAAAGGGAGAGCGAAGCCATGTTAAGTACCGTATTCGCTGCCAAGCGGCCATTTATTGCGACGCCGCCACGCAAGACGCGTTGTTTGCTCAAGCAGTCCTGTGCCACGCTGCTCGGCGCGACGATGTTGATGTCGCTGTCCGGGCCGGCCACCACACCGGCTGTGGCCCAAGCGCCGGCGAAGCCGAACATCCTCTTCATCATGGGCGACGATATTGGCCTGTTCCAGCCGAGCATCTACCACCGCGGATTTATGGTCGGGGAGACGCCCAATATCGATCGCATCGGCAACGAAGGCGCGACCTTTATGACTTATTACGCCGAGCAAAGCTGCACGGCTGGGCGTACGGCCTTCATCACCGGCATGCAGCCGGTTCGCGTTGGAATGGTCTTGCCGGAAATTCCCGGCAGCCCGTCCTATCTGCGGCCTGGGACGCCGACGCTCGCCAAGTTCCTGCTCGATCTCGGCTACAACACCGGCGAGTTCGGCAAGAACCACTTGGGCGACCACGCCGACTCTCTGCCCACCGCGCACGGCTTCCAGGAATTCTGGGGCTATCTGTATCACCTCGACGCCATGCAAGGTGTGAGTTTCCCCGACATCAACAAGACGCCGACCCAGCAGGGCCTCGCGCCGCCATGCAAGAACACCCCGGTCCCCGGCCTGCCCGAGGTTCTTGGCTCCGTGGATCCCAAGACCACGGTCTGCCTGACACCGCCGCGTCCTGTGCTCGCGTGCACGTCATCCGACGGCACTGGCGCTAAACAAACGTGCAAGGACGAAGGTCCGCTGACCCTCGATCGTTCGAAGACGGTGGACGAAGAAATCTCAGCAAAGGTCGTCGACTTCCTCGACCGCAACGATCCGAAGAAGACCAACAAGCCGTTCTTCGCCTGGTACAACCCGGCGCGCATGCACATCACGACCGTGCTGTCGGACAAGTACCAGGCCATGGTGGGCCAGCCAGGCGGCAAGGACTGGGGAGTCAACGAAGCCGGCATGAAGCAGATGGATGACAACATCGGCGTGGTGCTGAAGAAGCTCGAAGACATGGGCCAGGCCAACAACACGATCGTCGTGTTCACCACCGACAACGGCGCCGAGACAATCACCTTCCCGGACGGCGGCACAACTCCGTTCAAGGGTGGCAAGCTGAGCACCTGGGAAGGCGGCATGCGCGCTCCGGCCGTCATCCGCTGGCCCGGCGTCATCAAGCCAGGCACCATCAAGAACGAAATGTTTGCCTCCCTCGACTGGCTACCGACGTTCGTGGAGATCGCCGGCGGGCCAAAGGGCGACGGACTGAAGCAACGGCTCGAGGCCGGTGAGTATCCCGGGCTCGTCAAGACGACGCTCGATGGCGTGAACCAGATCGACTATCTTACCGGCAAATCCGAGAAGTCGGCACGCGACCATTTCCTCTATTACTCCGGCAAGGAGCCGTCGGCAGTCCGCTACCAGAACTGGAAGATGTACTTTGCAATGGTGTCAGACGCGCCCTCGGGCTTCATTTCCGGTGTGCTGCCCTACCACTGGACACAGGTCGTCAACATCAAACGCGATCCCTTCGAGACCTCCGTTGGTTCACAGCAGAAGACGCTGTTCGGTATGGGCGGGGCGATTGCTTCTCCGTCTACCGCCTATGTCTATGACTGGAACATGCTGCCTATCGGCCAGCAGTTGTGGCTGATGCACCTCGAGACCTACATCAAATTCCCGCCGCTGCAGGATCCGGCCAGCTACAACCTGGAACAGGTGATGCAGCAGGTTCGGGAAATGAAGACGGCCGGTCGCAGCGACTAACTGCGCGCGACAGGCCGCAGTGCAGAACAAGAGAAGAAGCGGCCGGCCCGAAAAGGGCCGGCCGCTTGTGCTTGGATGACCCGCGTTGCCCAATGTGGGTCCGACGTGCCGCCTTGGCAATTCGGTGGAAGCGACCTCAGTGGCAATCAGGAGCGTCACGTAGGCGCCGATTTGGTCGCGCAGAGGCCGGCCTCACGCTCGCATCGCCTTCAGCAATCCGTCCACGCCCAGGATCGTCATCACGCGCTTCATGTTGTAGGCGAGCACGTTGAGCGCCATCTCGGTGGCCACCTTTGGCAGCTTTTTCGTGAGAAAGTGCGTTGCTCCCATCCAACACTTCATCGTGCCGAACGGATGCTCCACTGTCTGACGGCGGACACCCTGCGCATGGCCCCACAAGCCGGGACCGATGCCGCTACAGAGGCAATTCGACCGAAGGACGGAATACCTCCTGAGATCTGGCGAGCAATCGAAAGTCCGGTGTCGGGAGTGAAGCGGACGTTACGGTTGCGCGTTCCGACTTCCGAGTTTGACCCAATTCGGACATCGGCCCTGATTCAACCGCGCGGCAATCTTGATCTATATCAAGGCCACCACCGTCGGCGTTGGCTTGCTGCTCCAAGCGTTATCCCTTTTTGATGCGCTTCTATCGTTATCACCGAAATGGGAGCTGAGACATGTCAATGGAGCCTCGCGACATCAACCTCCGGCGCTACTGGGTCGGGGAAATTGATCGTCGATCCATGATCCCTTTGCTCGGCGCCGGAGCCGCGTTCCTGATGCTGGGGGGACGAGCTTGGGCGCAGCAGGTCCCGATCCCCACAACCGCCGCCCAGGTTCCCGGCCCGCCGAGCGGCACCGCCATGACCACGGCCTACGTGCAGTCGGTTGGACGTGCGGCCTATCTGTGGGGCTGGACGCTGGTCAACATGGCCAACCGCCACGCGGATTTTTCGAAGGCGCCCGAACCCGGCCTGACCGGCGGGGTGGTGCCGGTCGCGCACAACGCGGTCGCGATGCTGACCGGTTATATCAGCCCGGACCAGCGCATCATCGCCTGCGCGAACCAGGATGTCGCGTACGGGGCCGGCTTCCTCGACAACCTGGATAGCGAGCCCATCGTTTTCCAGGTGCCAGACTTCGGCGACCGCTTTTGGGTCTATGCGCTTTATGATGCGCGTACAGACCAACTCTCGAACATCGGCAAGCAATACGGCACGAAGCCTGGCATCTACATGGTGGTCGGCCCGAACTGGAAGGGTGAGACGCCGAAGGGAATTACGGCGGTGTTGCGATCTTCCACGACGGTGGTCTTCGTCATCCCACGCGTATTCATGGACGACACGCCGGAGGATCACGCCGCCATCCAACCGCTGATCAGTCAGATCGTCTTCTACCCGCTCTCGCGCTTCGACGGGCAAACGAAGACTGTGGATTGGAGCAAGCTCCCCCACTTCCCCGCGCCAAAGTCCAGTGGCGCAGGCGAGGTTCAGTGGGTGAAACCGGACACGTTTTTCGACGAGTTGCCGGCGGTGATGAAAAGCGTGCCCCCGTTACCGGGCGAGGAAGCTCTCTATGCGTCGATCGGCAGTGTGCTCGATGCGGCGGCCAAGGACGCGGCGATCAAGAAGACGCTGACCGAAACCGCCGTCGCCGCCGACCGAGAGATGATCACACCGTTCTTGCAGTGGCGCTATAACGGGCGCTCCGCCGGCAATGGCTGGAATTCGCCGGTCAATAATGCGGAGTGGGGAACGGACTATCTCAATCGCACCGCCACGGCGAAATCGAACATGTTCGACAACCTGGCGACGGAAACCAAGTACATCTACACAGACGATGACAGTTCGGGAAAACAGCTCAACGGCCAGAACACCTACGCGGTCACCTTTGCGAAGGTCCCGCCGGTCAAGGGGTTCTGGTCGCTCACGTTGTACAACGATGTCCATTTCTTCAATCCGAACCCGCTGAAACGCTACTCGCTCGGCACCAAGAACAAGACCCTCAAATACAACGCGGACGGATCGCTGACGCTCTATGCCGGCGCCAAGTCTCCCGGCACGGACAAGGAGAGCAACTGGCTGCCGGCGCCTGAAGGAACGTTCTCGCTCTACATCCGCGCCTACTGGCCCGACAAGGCCATCATCGACGCCACATGGCAGCCGCCGACCATCAAGATGATAAACTGATCCAGTGCAGGGAGACATGACAATGACAAGCCATCGCATCCGCCACCTCGCCGCCGCACTGGCTGGCATTTTGACGATGAGCGGCCTTGCTACGCAGGCTTTCGCTCAGGAGACCTCCTTCGATAAGTTGGCCACCCTCCCATTCGCGGAAGGCCGGCCCACGAAGGAAACCGCGCAGACACTGCGCGACGAACTGCTCTTCCAGCGGGCAACGCAGACCTATCTCTGGGCGTTGCCGTTGATCAACACGCTCGGCATGCAGGTCGGGTAGGAAAAGCACTTCGGCGCCGGGTACAACGTCCTGCCGATCTGGAAGCAGCGACTCGACGCCAAGACGCTGGTGACGACTCCCAACTCCGACCTCCTCTACGCGATGAGCTATGTTGACCTGGGCAAAGATGGGCCGCTGGTGATGGATGCCCCACCCATGCTGCAAGGCATCCTGCTAGCCCGTCCTATTCGTGAGAGTGCGTTTTTTTGGTCCGATTGATGTGGCCGCACATCTGCTCTGACGAGGCGCGCGGGATTGCCTTCGGCTTTTCACCGCCTGACGACCGGTACTTTGCAACGCGCTTGAGGTGTAGGTTGGGCGAACGGGGGGCGGACGCCCCGCCGGTCAAGGACCGAGCGGCAGCAGCGCGCCTGGCAAGCCGCGGATCAGGTCGGCTTCGGGACATGCCGCGGCAAACGCAAGGCGAATGCGGCTCGTGGTCTCGACGACACGGGCAGCGAGTTTCAAGAGACGAAGACGCAGCGTCGCGAACTCGGCTGTGGCCAATTCCCGGGCTTTGGGAATCGCGTCGCGCACGGTCAGCATCAGCCAATAAGCGGCGGTGTGGAGAACGAGGCGGACTTGATTGGCGAGCGCCGAACGGCAGCTGGTGCGATCGGAGGCGAGCTGTGTCTTATGCAGCTTGATCAGATTCTTGGCTTGGCCGCGCGCGCAATACAGGCTGTCGTAGATCCACTCGGCCGAACCGACATCGAGGCTGGTGACGACGAAACGGATGTCGAGGCCGAGCATCGTCGCCTCAATACGGGCGACGGTACGCCGTTCGCGATCCCAGGACTTTGCCTTGTGGCGCGTCTCGGTATAGCCGCGCAGAACCGGCAGGTTCTCGATGGCGCGTCGCGTGCGGATGTCGTCGGCGGCCTCGTCGACTTTTCTGGCGAGCGGCTTGGTGCCGGACAGACCGAAGATGTAGTCGATGCCGTTGGTCTCGCACCACGCCATTGCCTCCGGCCGGGCATAGTGCCCGTCGCCACGGAACGTAATTCGCGTGTTGTGCCACCGCGTCCGGATATGCCGTATCAGGCGGCGCAGGTGGGCACGCACCTCGACGCCGCCCGGCGTCTTGCCGGGCCGCAGCACGACCGCCACGGGCCGGCTCTTCTCCGTGTCGTAGACGTGGATCGGCAGGAAGCAGCGTTCGTCATAATGAGCGTTGAACAGCGAGAGCTGCTGATGGCCGTGGACGACATCGCAGGTATCATCGATGTCGAGCGTGACGGATGCCGGCTCGCGCGGGTAGCTATCCATCCATGCGTCGACCAAAGTGTAGGTCAGTCGGATCACGTCGCGCAGGCGCGGAGCATTCTCCAGCCGCGACAGCGTCGGTTGGGAACACAGATCGCGACCCGTGTCCGGCAGCCGTCCGCAGGCCAGCTTGAATGCGGGATCGGACCGCAGATGATCGAGGTCGTCGGCGTCCTCGTAGCCGCAACAGATCGCGAACATGCGCGCGCGGAACATATCGACAAGGCTGTGCACGACCCGCGTCGGATCGCGCCGATCCGGGAACACCCGGGCCAAATTGTCGGCCAAGCCGAGACGCCGCTCGGCCATCGCCAGAAGCATCACGCCCCCGTTCGAGGTCAGCCGACCGCCATCGAAGGCAGCTGTGACTTTCTTGGCGTGAACGGCTGGAAACGAGAAGGGCAGAATCGTATCGTCGGTCATGGCGGGCGTGGCGTTCGCGGTTGAGGTGATGGGGTTGGCTTCGCAACCGAATCCTACGCCGCATCAGCGCTTTACACCACGCTCGCCAGCCTCTCAGGCGCACTCTGACGAATAAGACGGGCTAGATTACTGGCAGCGCCCGATCCCGGTCGATGGTGGCAAGTTCTTTGGTGACGTCGGGCTCTTCGGGCCGGATGCCGGTAAGGGCGGCAAGTTCTTGATCCTCCCACCCGGTTACAAAGGCGAGGTGCCGCAAGGCCACTTCGTTTACCGTTCCGGGACCAACAACGTCTTCATCTTCCTGCGCGGGTTCTACGAGGACCCGAAGAATCTGACGCCGGCCGACGCGCACCTTGAAAAGACGAGAATCTATCCACTGAACGGCGAAACCGGCGCCAAGGCGATGAAGTTCCCCGACGCCTCCGGCATCCCGGTCAACATGCTGCCGATGAGCGATGGCAGCGCCTTCGAGCAGCTCAAGCGGCTTGTGGACAGCGAGGGCAACAATCTCGCCGGTCCGGATTGGCTCGGCATGCTGGCGGCGATCGGCATCGTCAAGGGTCAGCCGTTCACTCCGGATGCGCACAGCCGCGAGATCCTCGAGCGGGCCGCGAAGACCGGTTACAAGATGAGTCGCGTCATCGGCTTCGAAGAAAAGGTCAGTGGCAACTCCTATCGCATGTATTCAGACCGCCGCTGGGTGAATCCATTCCCAGACGGGACGCCCGCCAATCCAACAGGAACTTTGAACTTGGCTTGGGAGAATGTCGCTGGAACGTATCCGTATCTGGACCTCGACGCCCGGATTTGGATGTTCACCAACTATTACTCGATCAGCCCCGGGATGGTGTCCAAAAGTCCGGGCGCGGCCGCCATGTATGTTATCGCTTTCACTGACAGCGAGGGCACGCCCCTGGTGGGCGGCAGCAGCTATCGCCTGAATCTGCCGGCCAACATCCCGGCCCGCCTGTTCTGGTCGGTGACGCTCTACGAGGCGGAGAACGCTTCGGGTCTCGCCAACGGCCAGCCGTTCCCGTCGCTCGGTTCAAAGGACAAGCCGGCGCAGAACGCCGACGGCAGCACGGAAATCTTCCTTGGACCCCAGGCACCCGAGGGCAAACGGGGCAACTGGCGCGCCACCGTGCCGGGCAGAGGATACTTCGCCATCATCCGGCTCTACGGCCCGACCGAAGCCGCCATCGACAAGAGCTGGAAGCCTGGCGACGTTGAGAAGTTGAAATGACGTCAGGCTGCGGAATGCCGGGCGGTGAAAATAGTGCGGATAACTCAATTGGCAGGCAGCGAAGGCCATCCTGGCGAAGGTGATGGCGTGTGCGGTCGGCCGTATCGAAAATCGGTGTGGCCAACGTTGATCCAGCCCAGCTTAAACAAGCCACACCACATGGTAAATTGAGTAGTGTCCTTGTGGTGGGACTGTGAAAGTGATGAATGCAGCATCACAGTCCCGTCTGAGCACCATAAAAGTGACGCCTACGCAACACGGTCCCGCCTGAGGGCCAGTCATGGCCCTGACATGGGACTGTTAGTGTCTGACATGGGACTGTGAAATGAATTATTGGGTGTCCATCTCATGAAATCCTTGCTCGCTGTCATAAGCGTGGCTTGAGTGTCGTCCGGAAACTCTGTCAGTAGCCATTCAGTTGAAACGCGGCCCTTCATGCTGAAACCGCTTCTCTTGCTTACCCTAATAAAGCCATGGGCAACCAGGCCCTGAAGGCAGCGCTGGGCCGTACTACGTCCGACGTTAAGCGCCTTGGCGGCTTCTCTAACGCTGTAGGGGATCTTACCATTGTTAGAGTTCGGGCCCCTGTAACGCCTCGCCAGCTCAACGTAGAGCGCTCTGCAATTGCCGTCGAGCGCCTGCCACGCTGCCGAACCGAGCATATGTTCCGTAAGACTGACAAAGCGCCCGCGTGCTCGCCAGTCTTTTCGGGTGCGCTGATGGTAACCACGCCGGTTTGTCATTCTGCCACCTCGGTACCCGAATCGATCGCGTCATCGCGCCTCGCCGAGTCCGTTTATGGCGGCATATAAATTCGCGAGGTTTGCTGGCAGGTTGTAGCGGCGCTGAACATATCGCCCGCCCGGGGTTAGGACGACGGCGTCACGATTGGCTGCATATTGGCCGAGAGGAGTCAGATCGAAATCAGACTGACTTTGTGCCCGATTGCGCGCTATCCGATTGCGCAGTATCTTCTGCATTGTTGTGTCTCTGCTTTGCGGTTGAGGGACGACATTTCGCCGGCGTGAGCTTCCTCTCACGTCGGCATTTTCATTTTGGCCCTCTGACGGAATCGGCGATGAGGCTGTAAATCGAACCGAATCGTCATGCCGAGCCTGTGCAGCCGCCATTTTACCGAAGGGCTCTCCTGGCCCAGCCGATACATCGATTTTGATGGGCGCGCTCGGCATAGGCCCTGCAGTGGCCTTTCGCCGGACAAACTTCTCACCCATCACGTCATACTGTGCGGCTTGGCCGATGATTGCCCAACCGGTAATCACTGTTGGCGCGTGTGCGTACGACTGGGAGCGCTTTCCCGCCCAACCCCGCGGTGATTTTATGTGCGAGGAATGCGACAAGCTTGCCATGCAAATCGCGCAGTTCCGGCGGCACGTATTGCGTGATCTTGACCCGCTTACTATCGAGCGCCTTACGGCTTCGATTGGGGAGATGGAGGCGCGAAGAGCCGGACTTCATCCAACCCCGGTAAGCAAGCAGCTGGAAAGGGGCCCCAGCGGCTAACCTGCTACCAACACAACTGCCCGATCCGAAAACCCTTCGCGCGTTAAGCCGCGATCTGGCATAAAATGCACTAGCGTTCCGCCAACCTTTCCGGGAACACTAGGCATAGGAAACTGGAAATTGCATCCGTGTCTTATTGGGAATGGGCCAAGCTGATCGCGACCGCTATCCTGATCTCATTCGCACTGACGGCCGCCGCCTTCGCAGTTTGGTTCGTCGCAAAGTAAGGCCGCTGGGTGCGAGTGGCTAACACCGCCGCAAGGATAGCTGCATCAAATGTTGGTCGAGCATGCATAGATGCCGGCTATGTCGCGAGACTCATATCCGGGAGATGAAGATGTTCACTCCCGCTCGGCGACCAACTCAAATTTCGGCCGCAACTCTATGCAGATCCGCTCGAGCCGAGAGTGCAACTCGTAGAGATCCTCCGGCGCAGCTACCACGGTTGTGCGAAACCCGAGCCGCCGGTCTTCGCTGATCTGAAAGAAGATGGTCAATCCAAATCGTTCTTGGATCAATTGATGAAGCTGATCTTTGGTAATTTTTTGCTTTGGTGATGCCATTGAAAAATAACCCGGCTCTGAGTTTTTCTTTCTGCTTTTTCCGTGGCGCTGCTGCAAGCGCCTTATCGCTGCCCCCGTAGTTCTCCGGTCCCCGGCGATGCACAGGGTGATGGAGACGACGGCTCGATAGACGGCCCAGTTCCAGATTTAACCTGGAATGCGAACATCAAGCTTAACGGCCGAATTAAGATGCGACGCGCGCGCGCCGGTCTAAGCTTTGAGAAGCCATTTCGCCCGACGAAAAGCAGGAATTCCGCGTGACAGGACCAGCCTATTCTGCCTTCGTCGTTGAAGACGAGACGATGATCAGGATGATGCTTGTAGAAATGCTGGAGGAGCTTGGTCACACCGTCGCGGCCGAGGCTGGTCTCCTCGAACAGGCAATTGAACTAGCCCGTCCTATTCGTGAGAGTGCGTTTTTTTAGTCCGATTGATGTGGCCGCACATCTGCTCTGACGAGGCGCGCGGGATTGCCTTCGGCTTTTCACCGCCTGACGACCCGTACTTTGCAACGCGCTTGAGGGATGGGTTGGGCGAACGGGGGGCGGACGCCCCGCCGGTCAAGGACCGAGCGGCAGCAGCGCGCCTGGCAAGCCGCGGATCAGGTCGGCTTCGGGACATGCCGCGGCAAACGCAAGGCGAATGCGGCTCGTGGTCTCGACGACACGGGCAGCGAGTTTCAAGAGACGAAGACGCAGCGTCGCGAACTCGGCTGTGGCCAATTCCCGGGCTTTGGGAATCGCGTCGCGCACGGTCAGCATCAGCCAATAAGCGGCGGTGTGGAGAACGAGGCGGACTTGATTGGCGAGCGCCGAACGGCAGCTGGTGCGATCGGAGGCGAGCTGTGTCTTATGCAGCTTGATCAGATTCTCGGCTTGGCCGCGCGCGCAATACAGGCTGTCGTAGATCCACTCGGCCGAGCCGACATCGAGGCTGGTGACGACGAAACGGATGTCGAGGCCGAGCATCGTCGCCTCAATACGGGCGACGGTACGCCGTTCGCGATCCCAGGACTTGGCCTTGTGGCGCGTCTCGGTATAGCCACGCAGAACCGGCAGGTTCTCGATGGCGCGTCGCGTGCGGATGTCGTCGGCGGCCTCGTCGACTTTTCTGGCGAGCGGCTTGGTGCCGGACAGACCGAAGATGTAGTCGATGCCGTTGGTCTCGCACCACGTCATGGCCTCCGGCCGAGCATAGTGCCCGTCGCCACGGAACGTAATTCGCGTGTTGTGCCACCGCGTCCGGATATGCCGTATCAGGCGGCGCAGATGGGCACGCACCTCGACGCCGCCCGGCGTCTTGCCGGGCCGCAGCACGACCGCCACGGGCCGGCTCTTCTCCGTGTCGTAGACGTGGATCGGCAGGAAGCAGCGTTCGTCATAATGAGCGTTGAACAGCGAGAGCTGCTGATGGCCGTGGACGACATCGCAGGTATCATCGATGTCGAGCGTGACGGATGCCGGCTCGCGCGGGTAGCTATCCATCCATGCGTCGACCAAAGTGTAGGTCAGTCGGATCACGTCGCGCAGGCGCGGAGCATTCTCCAGCCGCGACAGCGTCGGTTGGGAACACAGATCGCGACCCGTGTCCGGCAGCCGTCCGCAGGCCAGCTTGAATGCGGGATCGGACCGCAGATGATCGAGGTCGTCGGCGTCCTCGTAGCCGCAGCAGATCGCGAACATGCGCGCGCGGAACATATCGACAAGGCTGTGCACGACCCGCGTCGGATCGCGCCGATCCGGGAACACCCGGGCCAAATTGTCGGCCAAGCCGAGACGCCGCTCGGCCATCGCCAGAAGCATCACGCCCCCGTTCGAGGTCAGCCGACCGCCATCGAAGGCAGCTGTGACTTTCTTGGCGTGAACGGCTGGAAACGAGAAGGGCAGAATCGTATCATCGGTCATGGCGGGCCTGGTGTTCGCGGCTGAAGGTGATGGGGTTGGCTTTGCAACCGAATCCTACGCCGCATCAGCGCTTTACACCACGCTCGCCAGCCTCTCAGGCGCACTCTGACGAATAAGACGGGCTAGCGAACTGCACCGAGTTCGATTTCGCCGTCTTGGACATAAATCTTGGCGGCAGATTAAGTGCACCGGTGGCTGAGATTCTCAGATCGCGCAAGATCCCCTTCATTTTCTCGACCGGTTACGGCGCGAGCGGGATTCCACCTCACTTTGCCGACGTTCCTTCACTTCAGAAACCCTTCACCATTGACGCACTAGGCCGCACCGTTGATGAACTCATGAGAGAGGCGTGAATCCGTTTGGGACATGAACCATGACGGCTTCCCCGCCCGCTTAGGTTGCGGTAGGTCTGCCTCCTGCTTTTGGGGCATTTTCAATGTACCGCTCAGTTTGGGCAATTGCTGCGCTCTTACTCGCCTCAATGCTGTTCAGCGATTTTCACGGTGGCTCGAAACCGTTTTTCGCGTTCACCTCGCCGCAGATCGTCGCCTTGCCGATAATACCAACGCGTACTTCAAAGACTGTCGGCAATCGTAACAAAAATTAGGGATCTTTAATGAAGAAGCCAAATTGGCCAGGCATCGCCACGGTAGTGGCGATAGTATGGATCATTTCGAACGTGGGATGGCTCGGCATTGCAGGTCCGATTTGGATGGCGACCGCTGCACCCAGTCCCGATCCGTGGATTGGCTTCGCCGGAAATGCCTTGGGCGCATTCGTTTCGCTAATCGCTGCCACCGTCGCCGGTATAGCAGCATACCGCACAATCATTCCGATGCAGCAACAACTCTCCGAACTAATTCGGCAGAACAAGTTTGCACAATATGACACGCTAAGAACCCGCTCCAGAGAACTCAACACAGAGTTGACCCTCGTCTATCAGGTCCTAAACGGGCTTTCCGCGGCCGAAGATTCGCTGAGCGCGCGTGGCCTGGGAGATCGAGAGATTGTTAGTGCGGCCGTTGAGAAAGCGCGCGCCGCAATACAATCACTTTGGAAGGCTGGCGGGAACGCTTGGGGCGATTCATCGGTCGTACAGTTGCGCAAAGAGCCGGCCCCGGAATTCTGCACAGGGCGATAAGTGGAGTTTCTGCCTGACAGCGGGCACGCTGTGCCTGCGAATCAGGAGCGACAATGAGCAGAAGAACACGCCGGAACCACACACCGGCCTTCAAGGCGAAGGTGGCGCTCGCCGCCGTGAAGGGCGATCGAACGCTGGCTCAGCTTGCCGAGCAGTTCGACGTCCACCCCAATCAGATCACGGCGTGGAAGGCTCAGCTTGAAAGCAAGGCCGCCGATGCGTTCGGTCCCGGCGGCGGCTCCGGAGCGGAGCAAGCAGCCATCGACGTGAAGTCGCTGCACGCCAAGATCGGCGAACTGACGCTGGAGAACGATTCCTAAGAAACGGCAGCATCTACTTTCGGCTCCAAGGGATGGAGAACAAAGCCGAATGCCTTGGCACGCCGATGCAAATTGTTGACCACTCGCGTCCGGTAACGCGTCTCGTAGGACGAGGCCCCGGGATCGACATAGTCCATTCCGTATCGCACAGCATTGTAGAACAGAACTGCGATCTTCCGGGCCGTGGCGGTCACGGCCTTGGCCTTGCCGATGCGCGCTGAGAGCCGTCTATAAAAGGCGCCGAGCGCAGTGTCTGTACGACCCACGGTCACGGCAGCAAGGCGCAGAAGTGCCGCCGCTCGGCCGCCGGATCGGCGCGTTCGGGACGAGAGCATTTTGCCGCCGGAGACCTTGTTGCTCGGCGCCAGTCCCAGCCAGGAGGTAAAATGCTTTGCACTTGGCCACGAGGAGAGGTCGTCGCCGCATTCAGCGGTCAGCTTCAGCGAGAGGTAAGGACCGAGGCCGTCGATCGCGGTGAGGTCCTTTCCGAGCAACGCGAACAGCGCCTCGCGGACATCGAAAGCTGGAGCGTTCGCCTGATCGGTTCGATTCCGACGCCGCGAGACCCGCGGCGCTGATCCGTGGCCATGCCCCCGATGGAAGCTCAGTTCCTTCAACACGGCTTCAATTCGGGCGTCGCAGGCAGATGCCTTCTCGTGGTAGGCGTCGTAAAGCGCAAGTGCCTGCTCGAGCGCAAACAGATGCTCGGCGCGGTAGCTTCCGGTGAGCGCCTTCGCGATCGTCTCGGCGCTGGAGCGGCAACTATAATGGCGCAAGCACGCCAGCGCCTCAGGATCGCGCTCGCCGGCAAGGATCGCCCGTATGATACGCAGGCCGGTCACGCCGGTGATGTCGGTGACGACGTGGTGCAGCTGAAGATTCATCTCCGTCAAGGCCTTCTGCATATGCTGGATGTGTGAGGCCGCGTACTCCAGCAGACGCTCGCGCTGACGCACGTAGGCTCGCAGCTCGGCAATCTGCCCTTTGGGCCGAAAGCTGGCCCGCAGCAACCCGAATGAATGGAGCCGCTGCAGCCATTGCGCATCGCTGACATCGGTCTTGCGCCCCGGCACGTGCTTGGCATCGCGCGCGTTGACAAGAAACACGTTAAATCCCCGGGCATCGAGAAGCTCGAAGATCGGAATCCAGTAGACGCTGGTCGATTCCATGACGACAGTCTCGACGCCGCATTCAGTAAACCAGTCGACTAGCCGATGCAGATCAGCCGTGAAGGTACCGAAGCTGCGGACTGGCTCCGGTGCGCGATCTGCCCTCACGGCAGCCATGTGCATAGTCGCTCCGACGTCGATGGCAGCCGCGTCCGGGTGCACCATCTGCATCTTACCTCCGTTCCTCGACTTCGATCTTTTGGGGTTCATCTCTAATCCTCCTGCTGACGGCGGCGGAAGGGCTGGGCTGCGCTATACGTCAGATTCCTAAACGGGATCGCCGGATGGCGTCACCACTCTCAAGTGCGCGACAACCCATGGACCAGGTTTTTTAACGGGGTCACGTGCCACCAAAATCGTATCGGCCGCTCCCTCCCGGTCGGCAATCTAGCGCCGGTCCGTTTCTATCCCACAGGGGGAGCGCATCGCCGCGCATAGTTTTTTAGAAGGAGCGCTCACCAAGGCGGGATTGCTGAGCGCAAAGCGATGATCGACCGTGAGCACGAGCTGTCGATCACCAGGCAGGCGGAGGCTTTGAACATCAGCCGCGGCAGCGTGTACTACCTGCCGCGGCCGGTGCCGGACGCCGACCTTGCGATCATGCAGCGCCTCGACCGGCTGCATCTGGAGTTCCCTTTTGCCGGCTCTCGCATGTTGCGAGGGCTGCTGGCTGCCGATGGGTGCAAGATCGGCCGTCGGCATGTGAAGACGTTGATGCGGCGGATGGGGATAGAAGCGCTCTATCGCCGTCCACGCACGACAAAGCCCGAGCCGGGCCACAAGATCTACCCGTACCTGCTGCGCGGGATGGAGATCACGCGGCCGAACCAGGTGTGGGCGATGGACATCACCTACATCCCGATGGCGCGAGGCTTCGTCTATCTGGCGGTTGTGCTCGACTGGTTCAGCCGCCGCGTGCTGTCGTGGCGCGTATCGATCACCATGGAGGCGGCGTTCTGTGTCGCGACGCTTCAGGATGCCCTGGCTCGTCACGGCAAGCCGGACGTCTTCAATACGGATCAGGGCTCGCAGTTCACCGGACAGGCTTTTAACGGCGTGCTCGCCGACAACGGCATTGCGATCAGCATGGACGGCAAGGGAGCCTGGCGGGACAACGTGTTTGTCGAACGGCTATGGCGCAGCGTCAAATACGAGGAGGTGTATCTGCGGGCCTATGACAGCGTCAGCGAGGCCCTCGCGTCGATCGGCCGATACCTCGACTTCTACAACGGTCGGCGCCCGCATTCGAGCCTTGACGGCGTCACCCCCGATCAAGCCTACTTCAACCCGCTGCCACTCCGCTTGGCAGCCTAACCATGGCAGAGGCTCCACTTATCGACGCGGAAAATCTGTTCAGACAACCGGAGCCAGCTCACAGCCGCCCCGTTAATCATACCGACCGATCCATCGGGATGCCGCTATTCCGACTAAAATTTTCCAAGTTCCTCGCAACGATCGACCTCGTTCGGCGTCATTGCTCAAGTGCGGAGCGAATTATGGACGACGAGGAACGGCGAGAGCTTCAAGACCGCATCATGCGCTACCGCATGATGGAGCGCGAGGCGACTGATCCGCTCGCGCTCGGCCTCCTGCATGACATCGTTGCTGAATTGGAGGCCGCATTGCGAAGTCCTAGCCCGTCTTATTCGTCAGAGTGCGCCTGAGAGGCTGGCGAGCGTGGTGTAAAGCGCTGATGCGGCGTAGGATTCGGTTGCGAAGCCAACCCCATCACCTCAACCGCGAACGCCACGCCCGCCATGACCGACGATACGATTCTGCCCTTCTCGTTTCCAGCCGTTCACGCCAAGAAAGTCACAGCTGCCTTCGATGGCGGTCGGCTGACCTCGAACGGGGGCGTGATGCTTCTGGCGATGGCCGAGCGGCGTCTCGGCTTGGCCGACAATTTGGCCCGGGTGTTCCCGGATCGGCGCGATCCGACGCGGGTCGTGCACAGCCTTGTCGATATGTTCCGCGCGCGCATGTTCGCGATCTGTTGCGGCTACGAGGACGCCGACGACCTCGATCATCTGCGGTCCGATCCCGCATTCAAGCTGGCCTGCGGACGGCTGCCGGACACGGGTCGCGATCTGTGTTCCCAACCGACGCTGTCGCGGCTGGAGAATGCTCCGCGCCTGCGCGACGTGATCCGACTGACCTACACTTTGGTCGACGCATGGATGGATAGCTACCCGCGCGAGCCGGCATCCGTCACGCTCGACATCGATGATACCTGCGATGTCGTCCACGGCCATCAGCAGCTCTCGCTGTTCAACGCTCATTATGACGAACGCTGCTTCCTGCCGATCCACGTCTACGACACGGAGAAGAGCCGGCCCGTGGCGGTCGTGCTGCGGCCCGGCAAGACGCCGGGCGGCGTCGAGGTGCGTGCCCATCTGCGCCGCCTGATACGGCATATCCGGACGCGGTGGCACAACACGCGAATTACGTTCCGTGGCGACGGGCACTATGCTCGGCCGGAGGCCATGACGTGGTGCGAGACCAACGGCATCGACTACATCTTCGGTCTGTCCGGCACCAAGCCGCTCGCCAGAAAAGTCGACGAGGCCGCCGACGACATCCGCACGCGACGCGCCATCGAGAACCTGCCGGTTCTGCGTGGCTATACCGAGACGCGCCACAAGGCCAAGTCCTGGGATCGCGAACGGCGTACCGTCGCCCGTATTGAGGCGACGATGCTCGGCCTCGACATCCGTTTCGTCGTCACCAGCCTCGATGTCGGCTCGGCCGAGTGGATCTACGACAGCCTGTATTGCGCGCGCGGCCAAGCCGAGAATCTGATCAAGCTGCATAAGACACAGCTCGCCTCCGATCGCACCAGCTGCCGTTCGGCGCTCGCCAATCAAGTCCGCCTCGTTCTCCACACCGCCGCTTATTGGCTGATGCTGACCGTGCGCGACGCGATTCCCAAAGCCCGGGAATTGGCCACAGCCGAGTTCGCGACGCAGCGTCTTCGTCTCTTGAAACTCGCTGCCCGTGTCGTCGAGACCACGAGCCGCATTCGCCTTGCGTTTGCCGCGGCATGTCCCGAAGCCGACCTGATCCGCGGCTTGCCAGGCGCGCTGCTGCCGCTCGGTCCTTGACCGGCGGGGCGTCCGCCCCCCGTTCGCCCAACCTACACCTCAAGCGCGTTGCAAAGTACCGGTCGTCAGGCGGTGAAAAGCCGAAGGCAATCCCGCGCGCCTCGTCAGAGCAGATGTGCGGCCACATCAATCGGACCAAAAAAACGCACTCTCACGAATAGGACGGGCTAGCGACAACGCACGACCAGCCTGAGCGGTACGCATACGACGGAGGCCGCCTGATTGACGCATGCGCGCGGGCACGGCGAGGTCTATGATGGCATTGGGTGAAGGGTGAAGGTCAGGCGGCCTGCTGATTGGCTGGCTTGTCGGCCTGGCGCAGGAGCTTCCATTCCCAGGGCAAGAGCTCGTGCAGACGCGATGCGGGATGATCGGCGATACGGGCCAGGACGTCGGCGAGCCAGGCCTTGGGATCGACGTCGTTGAGGCGACAGGTCGTGATCATCGTCAGCATGATGGCGGCACGGTCGGCGCCGCGCTGGCTGCCGGCGAAGGTCCAGTTGCGCCTTCCCAAGGCGATGCCCCTCAATGCGCGCTCAGCGCAATTGTTGGTCAAGCAGATCCTGCCGTCGTCGAGGAAGCGGGCGAAGCCGTCCCAGCGCCTGAGCATGTAGTTAATCGGCTTCAGGACCTCGGAGGAACGCGAGAGGGTTTCGCGCTCGCGGAGCAGCCAGGCATGCATGTCCTCGAGAAGTGACTTACTCTGTTCCTGGCGAGCGGCACGCCGCTCGCCGGCACCGCGGCCGTTGATGGCGCGCTCGATCTCGAACAACGTATCGAGGCGTCTGACAGCCTCCAGCGCGATCGGGGAGACCGGTTTGCCTTTCTTGCCTTCCCGAGCATTTTTCTCGATATCAGCCAGCTCGAAGAAGCCCCGCCGCGCATGGGCCACGCAAAACGCCGGCGTAATCGGCAGCGCCTTCTTCTGCGGGTCGAACAGCGGCTCGAAGCCGCTGTAGCAATCCGCCTGCAAGATGCCGGCGAAGGCGGCCAGATGTCTCTGTGGATGCTCGCCTCGTCGGTCGCTCGAGGCGTAATAGACCGCTGCCGGCGGCGCAGGCCCGGCGAACGGCCGGTCATCCCGCACATAAGTCCAGATCCGCCCGGTCGTGCACTTGCCCTTCGCCAGAATACGGATGGTGGTGTCGTCGCCATGAAGGCGCTCGGCAGCGAGCACGTGGCGTTCGATCAAGTGGAAGAGCGGCATGACGGCGAAGGTCCCGTGGCCGACCTGGTCGGCCAGCGTCGACAACGGCAGGTCGATCCCCTCGGCCTTAAAGCGCGCACTCTGGCGGTTGAGCGGGATATGCATGCCGAACTTGTCGAACAGGATCGTCGCCAGCAATTGTGGGCCGATGAAGCCGCGCGGCGTGGCATGGAACGGCGCGGGCGGCTGGCTGATCTTCTCGCAATCGCGGCAGGTGAACTTCTCGCGTACCGTCTCGATCAGCTTGAAGCGGCGCGGGATCTCCTCCAGCGTCTTGGTCACATCCTCACCGATCTTCGCCAGCCGCGATCCACCGCAGCAGGCGCAGGTCGTTGGAGTCTCAATGACGACGCGCTCGCGTTCGATATCGTCAGGCCATGGCTTGCGCACCGGCCGCTTGCGCATGAAGGGGCGGACGTTCTGCGTCTTCGCCGCTGCGGCCTGTGCGGCAAGCTCATCCTCGCTCGCCGTGGTGACGAGTTCTTCGAGCTCCAACTCCAACTGCTCGAGCAGCCGTGCCGAGCGCTCGGATCGCTGCCCGTGCAGTTCGCGTTTCAGCTTCTCGATGCGCAACTCGAGATGAGCGATCAGCGCCTCGGTATCCGACAGTTTCGCCTGCGCATTCGCGGCTTGCGCCTGCCAGTTGGCGGCCTTCGCCTCGGCTTTCTGTCGCGCCTCACGCTCGGCCTGCAGCGCCGCCAGGGCACTGACAAGGTCCGATGGAAGATCATCCGGCTTCGATATCATGGAGCCATTGAATCAGATCGAGCAGCAGATTCAAACCGTAAAACGACTATCCGACCCGCGTCGGACGCTGGGTTTCTTGAGGGTTGCGCCAATCGATCCCGGACAACAGATAGCTCAACTGCGCCGGAGAGATCGTTACCGATTCACCAGCAACCGATGGCCAGATGAACCTGCCTCTCTCGAGTCTTTTGGTGAACAAGCAGGCGCCCTGGCCATCGTGCCAAATGACCTTCAATAGATCACCGCGTTTGCCCCGGAAGCAGAAAAGACCGCCGCCCATGGCGTCGCGCTTGAGCACTTCCTGCACGCGCAGAGCCAGGCTCGGAAAGCCGCACCGCATGTCGGTATGGCCCGTCGCCAGCCACACCCGCACGCCCGTCGGGATCGGGATCATCGGCGCGCCAGGCCCCGAGCAATTCGAACGACCGCCTCGATATCCGCACCGGGGCCGAAGACCACGCGCAGCCCCTGAGGGCTCACGATTTCGATCTGACCTGTCTCGACAGCTTCCGTCGTTGGCGGCGTACTTGCCGCAACTATCGCAGGGACGAATGTCGGGCCGATCGAATCCTCTTCGGCCGGATCATGACAGGTCCAAGCCTTGCGCCAGCTCAGCAGAAGCTGACGTGATATCCCATACCGGCGAGCCGTCGCCGACACCAGTCGTGGCCCCGAGAAGCTCTCCTCTACGATTCTGAGCTTCTCCGCACGCGTCCAGCGTCGCCGCCGACCGGTCTCCACCAAATCCATGCGGCTCAGCACCGCACTGTCCTTATGTCCGTCCATAAGGACAGTCAGCTACAGATCGGAAAAACTCGCAAGACGGCCGCCCTCGGACGGATACCCTGAGCGTCCGCAGTTCTTCGATTGAACTTGAGACGACCTCCGCTATGCAGCGTTTTCTCCAACACAGCCGCTTGCCCGGCTTCGGTCAGACCATCGAGGGTTCGGTCGCCACGATCCGCACACTTAATAATCCGGCGAGCGATGTAGCGACGGGTCTTATGATCGTCGGTTCCTTTCGGCAGATGCTGACAGGCTCTTTCCAGCGCGACTTCCATACTCGCCAACGTCCTACTGTCAAACCGCTCCGCGATGAACATGATCGATCTCCCAAGCGATCACGGTGGAATAATGGGATAGGCAGAAATGCTAACTTGGCTGCGGCGCACTGTCGATAACCCAGTTGATCGCGCTCGGCCGGTCACATCAGACGAGTTGACCAGAACCTTGGTGCCGCGCGCCCGAAAATGGCGCGCGGCGTCAATTGCTAAGCCGCCTTGCCCTCAATCTGGCGCGGCCCTGTCCTCGCAGCGTCGTTGATAGCAATTTGCCGGGGCTTCATCGCTTCTGGCACTTCGCGTGCCAGTTCGATGCACAGCAAGCCGTTGTCGAAGGAGGCGCTTTTCACCTGCACATAATCGGCCATGCTGAACTGACGCTTGAAGTGCCGGGTCGATATTCCTCGATAGGACGGGGCGCAGTTTACGGCCGGTTTTGCTCACAGCAATGCCAGCGGTATCCTTTGAAACGAAAGAGGGCGCCAACTGAGGCGGCCTTATTTGCTGATCTGTTCAAAATTGAGCATCCGGAACATCAGATGGGGTTCATACCTCAAATCATGGTCTCAAAAGCGAAACTGCTTAGCCAAGAAGAGTTCGCCTCCCTGCTTACGGTCGCAAATACGTCCGCCGTAGCCCCCCGGCAATGATCCCGGCCGAGCATAGCAAGCGACTGATAGCGATGGGTTACATGGTCCAACTATCTCCTCTGCAACTACATCATGAGGATCATTTGACGTGACGCTAATCACTCTATGCCGAGCTGGCCAGCGATCCGACGAACCAAATACTCGGATCCTAGGGACGTAAGATGTACAGTGTCGCGCGCCGTCAGTGAATCGCCAAGACGGGTCAAACATCCGTCGGTTTGGCATAGGGCGTTTCTTGCGGAGATATACTCAACCCCGAGCGCGGCTGCGATGCCCTCGATTATCTTGTCATCTCTGCTCCCATTGACGAATTGCGACGTCCGCTCGGGTAACACCGAATCGTACCTCCGATAGTATGCGACAGCGATATCGGGAAGGCCGCCGCGCCAAACTGGGACGGGTCCGATCATTATGATGCGAGGAACACCAGCTGCACGTAGAGCGTCGATCGTCGGCTTGATTGTGGTGGCACTGTCACCTGCGTCCCAGATTGCGTGCAGTATTACAACGTCAGGTTTGATCTCGGACACGCGACGCACGATCTCTGCGTTCTTTTCGAGGCAATAGCGGCTCGCTGAGTGAGCTGGAAGCAGGAGTGGTGAGCACGAACTAACGGAATACTGCGCGATCCCAAATGCATGGTTCTGTTGTAGCTTTGTGAGACCTGGGATGAGGGCGGAGGCAGTCGAGTCTCCCCAAATGGCGATCAAGGGACGCTTGGTCTCCGAACAATTCCGGAAATCTCCGTCCTCGCCATCAAGTAGGAGGCATTCGTGCACACGCCATGAGGTGACGCCATCTGGGGTATTGATCATCGCTTGGAGCGGGCCGGGAAGGTCGGGCACCTTAACGAACGTCGCATATAGACCAAACAGCCCGCCTGCTGCCATCGCGGCTCCGATCGGGAAAACCCTGGACTGGCGGCGCAATGGTCGCTCCACCGCAAAATAGGTCAACACCGAGAGCGCAGACGCCAGCGCAACGGCTGCAAGCCCGAGAGTATCGTTGAGAGGACGAAACAGATAGATTTGGAGGAATACCAAGACCGGCCAATGCCAAAGGTACAGGGAATAGCTGATCAGCCCGACGCCGACGAACGGCTTGAGGGTCAAAATGCGATTTACAATTGCCCCTTCTGACATGATGAGAAGAGAGGCGCCCGCGACTGGAAGCGCTGCCGCCCAGCCAGGGAACGTCATTTTTGCGTCGAATAGGAAAAACGAGACCTCTATCGCGACAATCCCGATGATCGCTGCCGCCTCCCGTACTGCTCTCGACTGCGAGGGAAGGAATGTTAGGAGGGCGCCGGCCATCAACTCCCACGCGCGCGTGAACAGCAGGAAGAATGCTGACGCCGGATGGTCACTGGCCAAGGCAACATTTAGAGAGAATGACGCGACTAAGCCGATGCCCGCTGCGATCGGCATCCAGCGGCGGGGTAGCGCACACAAAATCAACGGCCACGCCAGGTAAAACTGCTCCTCAATGCCGAGCGACCAAAGATGCAAAAGCGGCTTTAGATGTGCGCCGATGTCGAAATAGTTGACCTCGGACAGCAACATCAGGTTGGCCGAGAATAGGGAACTTGCGACGGCGTTCTTCCCGAGGGAATGCAGCTCGTTTGGCAACAGGAGATGCACCCCTACGAACATGGTTGCGGCCAAAACGACGATCAGGGCCGGAAAAATTCGCCGTATGCGCCTTTCATAAAACGTCGCAAGGCTGAATGTCTTGTCGTGCATGTCCGACGTCACGATGCCGGTGATAAGATATCCCGAGATCACAAAGAAGATGTCGACGCCGACGAAGCCGCCGGGAAGCGTTCCGGGAAATGCGTGGAACAGAATTACTGCGGAAACCGCAACGGCCCTCAAGCCGTCGATGTCAGGTCGGTATGCCGCTTTCATGGCAATCCTATAGCACGACCGTAGGATGATCGCGCAAGCGCGCAGAACCTGAAGCAATTGGCGCCAAAACATCTACTAACTGCGGCGCCGTCGAGAACGCAATTCCTCTCGGGAACGGGTAACATGTGAAGGCGACATCAACGCATATCGGCGCCGGCACGGTCGGCGCATTGCGATTGAACAGCCGTGTTGGTCGGCCGCACCTTTCCGACGCTCTCCCAACTGGAACGTATGTCGTAGGCGGCGTCCTGCTGTCCGTCGCCAATGGCGTTGCGGTCTACCTCAAGCGCCCGGGGGCTCAGTAATGGCTGTTACGCGAAAGCATGTCGGGTTGTCTGTCGCCGGCGCCGCGCTCGCTGTGTGCTGGTCTCCCATTGGGAGGGCATGAACCTTGTGGCCGAACATCTCCCGTTCGATCCGCCGGGCGTCTTCACGGTCTGCGGCGGGATCCCACGTCGCCGAGCGCTACGCTGACTAGGTGGTGGTTTGCGTCCCGTCGCTGCCGACCATGCCGCCGCACCGTAAGGCGGCTAAGCCTGCTTGCGAGTTTGATCCTTTTGACGGCGTGCGCAACGGCTCGTCGGGAGGATCCGCCGCCGGCGGAAGTGGCGCGCCAACTTCCGCCGGCGCCCGATAAGCTCGCGAAGGCGCCGGCCGTGCCGTATCTCGACACTCAATGTCATTTCCCCTGGTTCAAGGTGCCGGGCTGCAAGGGCAGCGCCTGACGGTCTCCGATGACCTAGAAGTGCGCGGCTCGGCGAGGTGCCCGGCTGGTACGATGGCGTGCGCAAGAGCTACGGGGCGCGCTGATGACAACCGCGCACACCGATCTTGAGAAGATTGCGAAGATGGCGGCGAAAGAGGCCGTTTCAGAAACGTTTCTCTCGCTCGGGATGGACGTTTCAAACCCGGCACGGTGATCTCGGTGCAGGGGCAGTTTTCTTTCCTCCGGAACATGCATTACGCAGCGCGCCATCTGCACAACGTCATCATTGCCGGCGTGGTCGGCGCGGCCGTGAGCGGGGCTGTGCGGCCGTTCTGGACGGGCTTCAAGGCGATCGCGGCGGCGCCGGCCGCCATAAGCGCGGGGCAGGGAACCTCGAAATAACTGGGGTCATACAAACGGAGCAGTAGCGGAGCGTGCGGATTGCCATTAGAACACGCTCCAAGAATGTTTCCGAATGCAACAACGTACCGTGCAGACATAGACGGATTGCGCGCATTCGCCGTGGTCTCTGTGGTGCTCTATCACGCCTTTCCGCCCGCGGCACCAGGCGGGTTCGTCGGCGTTGATGTGTTTTTCGTTATTTCCGGGTTCCTCATATCGTCGATACTCGTCGATGATCTGAATGAGCATCGGTTTTCGTTTGTCGGTTTCTATAGCCGGCGCGCGCGCCGAATTTTCCCGGCCTTAACCGTCTGCTTGGCGGCCAGCCTGGCCTATGGGTTCGTTGCGCTCACTCCGTCCGAGTTGGCGCAGCTTGGCAAGCATGTGTTTTTCGGAGCCGGCTTTCTCTCCAATATCGCCCTGTGGTCAGAGGCCGGTTACTTCGATACCGCCGCTTCCTACAAGCCGCTTTTGCATCTGTGGTCGCTCGGGATTGAGGAACAATTTTACATTTTGTGGCCGGTCCTCCTGTGGGGCGCATTTCGGCTGAAAGCGAACCTTAGGTGGCTGCTGGTGGTGCTGTTAATTGTCTCGTTTGGGGTCAATGTTGCGCTGTCGATCGCCGACCTTTCGAATGACTTCTACCTTCCAATTTCTCGGTTTTGGGAACTGCTCGTCGGCGGCGCCTTGGCGCTGTTCGGTCGCCGCGTCGCTGCCGGCGCGCAGCTTCGATCGGCGGCCTCGATTGCGGGCGCCGGCGCACTGCTATCCTCCGTGGCGCTGTTCACGCCTGAATTGCGGTATCCCGGATGGTTTGCCTTGCTCCCTGTCGCCGGTGCTGCCGCGATGATCTTTGCTGGGCCCGACGCGCCGATTAATCGAGCTGTGCTTTCCAGTCGGGCATGCGTCGCAGTTGGGCTAATCAGCTACCCGCTTTATATTTGGCATTGGCCGTTGATCTCTTACGCCTACGTCATACGCCTCGGAAAGCCGCCTACGCCCTTGCTCGCTCTAGCGCTTGTTTCGGCCAGCTTCCTGCTGGCGTGGATCACATATCGCTTTGTTGAGCTTCCCGTGCGGTTCGGCGCCATGCGCCGGCGCAATACGGTGTTGGTCTGCGCCTGCCTGGCGACGGTCGGGATATTCGGCGCGATCGTGTGGGCAGGCGGTGGGTTTCCAGAGCGTTTCCCGCGTCTACCCGGTGTCGACATTCAGAAGGTCGGAGCGGCGAGGCTTGACGCTGATTTCAAGCCGACCGCCGACATGGAAGTGTCGGAGCACGATTGGACCTTGGTCGCCCGATTGGGAGCCCGTGAGCGGAAGATTGCATTGAGCGGCGATAGTCTGCTGTTCCATTACGGACCGCGCGCCCAACAGCTACTCGAGGACAGCCGCTTGGCGGTGAGCGCCTTTTTTGTGACGGGGCCGCGCTGTCCGCCGGTGCCCGGGGTGGTGCAAGAGGACAAATTTTCAGCATGCAGCGACTTGACGGCCAAGCTGCTTGAGGTCGTGCGTCGCGAAAAGGTGCGTTCGGTCGTGTTGGGAGCCGCATGGTCTGGCTACAGCGCTGAGGGAATGAGCATCAAGCGCGACGGGACGCGCTTGTCATTGACCACTGGCGAGGGGCAGGACGCCTTTTACGCCAGTCTTGAGGAGTTCGTGCGCGAGCTACAGTCCGAAGGGGCCGCGATTTACCTGGTGCTCGGCCTCCCTACTCATGAGGCCTTCGCGCCGCGGAACATGGTCGCGCGCGGCATCACGGGCTTTCGGATCGCGCCAAACGTCGACGCCACTATTCGCGTGTCTGATTTGAAGGGCGTTCTAGCCAGGTCAGACGCGCGGCTTCGGGCGATCGGTTCGCGCACCGGCGCCGCCTTGCTCGATCCGTTCCCTGATATCTGCGGCGCCGGTGCGGCTTGCTCTCCGTTTTTTGGGGCGGGGGAGCCGAAATATTCCGACCAATCACATTTGCGGCCGGCCTTCGTGCGCGAGAATTTGCATTTCCTCGACCGTCTTTTGGAATGACCGTTCACCGCAGCATCACTCAGGCCGCGGCGACGATCAGCGAGCACGCGCAGGCGCAGGCGCCTAGCCACGCAGAACCGGCAGGTTCTCGATGGCGCGTCGCGTGCGGATGTCGTCGGCGGCCTCGTCGAGTTTTCTGGCGAGCGGCTTGGTGCCGGACAGACCGAAGATGTAGTCGATGCCGTTGGTCTCGCACCACGCCATTGCCTCCGGCCGAGCATAGTGCGCCCGTCGCCACGGAACGTAATTCGCGTGTTGTGCCACCGCGTCCGGATATGCCGTATCAGGCGGCGCAGATGGGCACGCACCTCGACGCCGCCCGGCGTCTTGCCGGGCCGCAACACGACCGCCACGGGCCGGCTCTTCTCCGTGTCGTAGACGTGGATCGGCAGGAAGCAGCGTTCGTCATAATGAGCGTTGAACAGCGAGAGCTGCTGATGGCCGTGGACGACATCGCAGGTATCATCGATGTCGAGCGTGACGGATGCCGGCTCGCGCGGGTAGCTATCCATCCATGCGTCGACCAAAGTGTAGGTCAGTCGGATCACGTCGCGCAGGCGCGGAGCATTCTCCAGCCGCGACAGCGTCGGTTGGGAACACAGATCGCGACCCGTGTCCGGCAGCCGTCCGCAGGCCAGCTTGAATGCGGGATCGGACCGCAGATGATCGAGGTCGTCGGCGTCCTCGTAGCCGCAGCAGATCGCGAACATGCGCGCGCGGAACATATCGACAAGGCTGTGCACGACCCGCGTCGGATCGCGCCGATCCGGGAACACCCGGGCCAAATTGTCGGCCAAGCCGAGACGCCGCTCGGCCATCGCCAGAAGCATCACGCCCCCGTTCGAGGTCAGCCGACCGCCATCGAAGGCAGCTGTGACTTTCTTGGCGTGAACGGCTGGAAACGAGAAGGGCAGAATCGTATCATCGGTCATGGCGGGCCTGGCGTTCGCGGTTGAGGTGATGGGGTTGGCTTTGCAACCGAATCCTACGCCGCATCAGCGCTTTACACCACGCTCGCCAGCCTCTCAGGCGCACTCTGACGAATAAGACGGGCTAGTGACAATGCAATCCTCCGAAATAGAATACTGATCTATAATCAGTTGCATTTTTTGGTTGGTCGGAAAGAAGCCGCCACACTTAAAAAGCAGGTATACAAGCAAACGATTCTGGAATGAGCCGCGACTAAACAACGCCGAAAAATTTGTATGCTTGATGCGGAATATGACCTCCGTATCTCTGCGAAGTCTCGCTCGCAGATCGTCACACGCCTGCTTAAACTCGAGTCCAGTTTGATCTTCACCAGCATATAGCGCTTCGAATTCGTTGAAGAGAGCCGGCGGACGTCTCCGTCTCTGACGAGATGCGAGTCGTTCCATGGCAGTCATCAGCGCGGTTCTCGCGGCGAACAATTGATCTAAAATGCGATCCTGCCGGAAGTAGGACACACGAAGTCTCAGCAGATCGATCATTCCGCCGTCGCCACCGCCAGACACCATATAGGTCTTGCGCGGCTCCTTTAGGCTAGGTTGACCAAGTTCTTCATTGCGCCAATAGGACGTAGTGCCGCCTCGCTCAAGGCCGAACCCGACAGCCAGGACGATGTGATCAAAATCTTCAGATGCGCCTATCGCGCTCGTCTGAGCGTCATCGAGGATCCCGCCATCCCTTGGATCTCTCCGTTCGCCAACCCACTCAAGGCGAAGCTTTTGGCGCCTCGCGATTGCCTGGATCTGAAGGTGCCGAGTATTGCAAAACAGCTTAATCTCATTGACCGGTCTGGCCGCGAAGATTTTCCACTCGGACAGCAATTGAACCGTGACGTCGGAAGCTCGAGCTGCCGTCCAGTTCATGATCGGCAGCATCGCAGCAGTCATTTCGCTGCCGGCCTCAGGCCAATTGTAGATATTGGGATGCAGCCACCGCGCATCGCTGCCGTGTTGAAGGGGCAGAAGAACGTCGCGCTCTTCGAACATCGAAATCTTGACGTTTGCGTTCTTGGCGATCAGCCCGGCGGCGAAAGTTAATCCGGCAAATCCTCCGCCGACGATGGCGATGTTGCGCGTCTGCGGAGGCTTGCGTCCCGGGATCGTGCAGGACACAAGGCCGTCCTCAATCATTGCGCATGCCAGATTAAGTGCCCGTGTCTGCTGACTCAGAACTGTAACGCCCGCATCGAAATTGCCGATGGAGTAGATGCTCCGGCGACCAAGTCTACAGCCCGCCAAAATTTGCTTGTGGGTCAGCACGTCTCGTCTCCCCGGCGAGCGACGCTTACCCAGTGCTTACCCGCTGCAATTTCGCAAAAATCATTAGACAGGTCATTGATTTTATTGGCGCACCCGACACGATTCGAACGTGTGACCTTTGCCTTCGGAGGGCAACGCTCTATCCAGCTGAGCTACGGGTGCGTGCAGGGGTTCATTTAGCTGATTGCCCCAAGGTCGGCAACGGCGTTGTCCGGCCGATTAAGGGCTGTAAACTGCCGCTGCCAATATGACAGGCTGCGTAAAAGGCCGTCTTTCGAGGGAGTTTGCCCATGCGTCCGCTGGAATTCGGCTGGTATCTGCCCACGCATGGCGACACCACGGCCTATGGGCTGATGGAGGCGCAGGTCGCGGGGTCGCCGGAACTCTGCGAGCGGGTGGTCAAGGCCGCCGAGGACGCCGGGTTTGAATACCTCCTGATCCCGGTCGGCTCGGTGTGCTGGGAGGCCTGGATCTCCGGCGCCTTCATGGCGGCGCGCTCGGAGCGGATCAAGCCGCTGATCGCAGCAAGGCCCGGCTACATCAACCCGGTGCTGATGGCCAAGATGATCTCGACCTTCGACCAGATGTCGGGCGGGCGGATCTGCATCAATCTGATCGCCGGCCAGAACGAGAGCGAGGTCGAGGCCGAAGGCGTACGCTACGCAAAGGAAGAACGCTACGCGCTGATGGAGGAGGAGGTCTCGATCCTCAAGGCGCTGTGGACGACGCGCGGCCCGGTGCACTTCCAGGGCAGGTTTCACACGATCTCGGGCGCACATATCAGGCCGCGTCCGCTGCAGCAGCCGTTTCCAAAATTCTATCTCGGCGGCGGCTCGCGGCAGGCCTGGGAGGTGTCGGCGAAGCATTCCGACGTCCATCTGTTCTGGGGCGATTTGCCCGAGCGCATCGCGGAGAACATCGCCGAGATCCGGCGGATGGCGCGGGCGCATGACCGCGAGGACGCGATCGGCTTCGGTATGCGGCTGCAGGTGATCTGCCGCGAGGACGAGACGGACGCCTGGGAGGCGGCTGACCAGCTGGTGCGCCACGCCACCGAACGGCAGAAGCAGGAGATGAAGACGCTCTACACCCGCTCGGAGGCCAACCAGCGCGTGCAGCAGCTCGCGCGCGACTATGGCGATCTGTTGATGCCGCATCTGGGGACCGGCATCACCAGGGTGCGGCCCGGCGCCGGCATCGCGGTGGTCGGCAATCCCGCGCAATGTGCCGCGACATTGCAGCAGTTCATCGACGTCGGCTGCCACTCCTTCTGCCTGTCCGGCTATCTGCATGACGAGGAGGCCGAGCGGTTCGGCCGCCTGATCCGCCCGATCCTCGCCGCCGACAATCGCGGTCGGCTCGCGGCCTGAGGCGCAGTCCCGAAGCTTTCCGAAAATTCATGGGTGAATCGGCGCCTGACGCGCCATGATCAAGCTTCATCGCATCGCCGCTAGCGGCACCACGGAGTTGAACCATGCATCATCGGGCCTGGCTTGCGGCACTGGCGCTGCTTGTCATGACGGCAGCTCACGCGCCGATCGCGTCGGCGACGCAGGCGCAGACCGAGCGCGACCAGAAGCCGGTCAAGGAAATCGCCAGCGGTCGCGTTGCCGTCGGCAGCGCGACCTTTCCGCTTTACCTCTCGGCCGACTGGTCCAATCCGCTGCCGGAGGTCACCGCGCGGTCCTGGTGCTGCACGGCGTGCTGCGCAATGCCGACGATTATTTCCGCGCGGCGCTGAGCGCGCAGGCCGCGGCCGGCGATGCCGGCAAGGCGACGCTGATGATCGCGCCGCAATTCCTGATCGAGCCTGACGTCGAGGCGTTCAAGCTGCCGGCGGAGACGCTGCGCTGGAGCCTCTATGGCTGGCAGGGCGGCGAGCCAGCGATCGCGCCAAGCCCTGCGAGCTCGTTCGAGGCGCTCGACGCCATCTTGGCCAGGCTCGGCGACCGCCGACTGTTTCCGAACCTGAAGGACGTCGTCGTGTTCGGCCATTCCGGCGGCGGCCAGGTGGTGCAGCGCTATGCGATCGCGGTGAAGGGCGAGCAAGTGCTGCTGCGCGAAGGCATCGGTGTGCGCTACGTGGTCGCCAATCCGTCCTCCTACGCCTATTTCACCAAGGAGCGGCCGCTTCCCGCGATTGCGGCGAGCTGCCATGGCTACAACAAATGGAAGTTCGGCATGGACGACCGTCCGCCCTATCTCGCCGAGCCTTCGCCGACGGCGCTGGAGCAAGCCTATGTCGCGCGCCGCGTCATCTATCTCCTGGGAACGCTCGACACCAATCCCGATCATCCCGCGCTCGACAAATCCTGCATGGCGGAAGCCGAGGGACCGTATCGCTACGCGCGCGGGCATTCCTATTTCGCCGCGATGCAGGCGCGCGACGGCGGCACGCCGAACCACAGGCTTTGGGATGTGCCCGGCGTCGGCCACGAGGGCGGCAAGATGCTCAACTCGCCCTGCGGCCTCACCGCGGTGTTCGATATCCCCGGCTGCGAGGCGGCGCACTGAAGCCGCGCACACACCGGAATGTGTGCGGGGGCCCGGTGGCGAGCGCAATCGATATCGCTTACGCTCATACCGCAATGTGAGTGGAGCATCACAACCGACGACGCAATGGAGGGCATCATGAGGTTACGTTTGCTCGTGGTTCTGGCGGCCGGTACATTCCTTGGCTTGACGGCGGCCAATGCCGCGGAGGGCTGTGGCGACGGTTGCCACAGGACCTCAAGAGGCGCTTGCGTGGTTGACGGCTGGGGCACCAGCGCGCGGGTCAGGAACGAATGCCCGGTCACCTCGCGTCCAACTCCGCCATGCGGCGGCCGTGGATTTATCTGGCGGCGCGACTACCAGGCTTGCAGCCAGACAACGCGGGATTGGCTGTAGCTGCCTGCCGACAGGGCTCGCGTCACGCCGGCACGATCACCTTGCCGATCGGCCACAGCGCGATGCCGGCAAGCTTGAGATGCGCCCAGGCGAACGGGATGCCGATGATGGTCACCGCGAGCAGGATCGCGGTGACGACGTGGCCGATCGCGAGCCACCAGCCGGCCAGGATGAACCAGATCAGATTGCCGATCACGCCGAGCGGTCCGGTTCCGATATCGGACATGCCGGTGACTTCGTCGCGGCGCACCGCGCGCGAGCCGAACGGCAGCAGCGTGTAGACCGCGATGTTGAAGGCGGCGCGCGCCCAGGGCAGCCCGATGATGGTGATGGCCATGATCACGGCGGCGACCAGCCAGCCGAACGCCATCCATGCGCCACCGATCAGAATCCAGAGGATGTTCAGGAGGATAGACACAGGCTGCATGACTGACACCTTGGCGCCGCTTCGAATGTCTCCAATATAGGCTGATGTCCGGTGTGGCGGTAGGTGTCGCCCACGCGCGCAAGCGGCGGCGGGGCGCAAATCGCGAGCAGACCCGTGAGCTGCGCTGCGGCTGAGGCGCTGAAGATAACCCTCATTTCGTTGCATCTCCCTTGATCGCAATTAAGCTTCCGCGGCCGGCAACGCGGCGAAAGGGAGAGCAACAGTGAGAAAAAAACTTCACACGAGAAAAATACCTCACATCAGAAAATTACTTGGGGCAGGCCTTCTGGCGGTGCTGGCATTGAGCACGCAGGCCGCGCCAGCTGAGGAGGCCACCCGCTTCCCGCCGCTCAAGGCCGAGGAGCTGTCGCCGGCGCAAAAGGCCTGGGTCGACATGATCAGCGCGCCGCCGCGCAACGCCAAATTCACTGCGCCGCCCTACCGCGCCTATCTCCGCAATCCCGATCTGGCGCCAAAACTATCGAACCTGTCGGAGTATCTGCGCTGGAATACCTCGCTGCCGGCGCGGCTCAGCGAAATGGCGATCCTGATCACGGCGCGGCACTGGACCGCGCAATATGAATGGTCTGCGCATTATCCGCTGGCGATGAAGGGTGGGCTCGATCCGAAGATCGCGGATGCGATCGCCAGGGGCATGCGGCCCGAAGCCATGAAGGACGACGAGGCCGCGCTCTACGATCTCGGCATCGCGCTCTATCGCGACAAGAAGGTCAATGATGCCGTCTACAAGGCCGCGCTGGAGAAGTTCGGCGAACGCGGCATTTTGGATATCATCGGCATCATGGGCTACTACGACATGGTCTCGATGACGCTGATCGCGATGCATGCCGGCTCCGCGAATGACAGCATTCCGCCGCTGCCGGTGCTGGAGAAGTAGGGCTTTCGCGCTGTCTGCCTTACCTCTCCCGCTTGCGGGGGAGGTCGCATCGCATCGAAGATGCGATGCGGGTGGGGGCTCTCTCCACGGAACGACTCGCGGGTAGACCCCCACCCCGACCCTCCCCCGCAAGCGGGAGAGGGAGTGCAGTCCCCTCGCGGTTGCCCTCTGACTCGCCCTACCGCCGAAAACCGCTGGCGCGCGAATAGCTCTGGCGGTTCTCTTGCGACGGGCGCGCTGACATGCTGGCGCGCGTCTCGCTGGCGACGGGCGTCGCCGGCTTGAGGTCCTCGAGGAAGATCGGCCTGGCGAAGTAATAGCCTTGGGCATAGCGGATCTTGGTCGCCGCCTGCAGATAGGTGAGTTCCTCGTAGGACTCGATGCCCTCGGCGATCACGGTCATGCCGAGCGCATCGCTCAGCGATTCGATCGCGCGCAGGATGCCCTGGCTGCGCGGCCGTTGATGGATGTCGGTGATGAAGGAGCGGTCGATCTTGATCTCGTCGGCGGTGATATCAGCCAGCGCCGACAGCGACGAATAGCCGATGCCGAAATCGTCGATCGAGATGCCGACGCCGATGCCGCGCAGGATCGGCAGGATCTGGTCCTGGAAATGCGACCGGGTCACGAACGCGTCCTCGGTCACCTCGATCATGAAGCGTTTCGGGAAGCCGGTCTCCTCGATCGCGCGTGCGAAGCGGCGCATGAATTCGACGTTGGAGGCCTGCTTGGCGGCGACGTTGATGCTGATCGTCGCGGTGGGACCGAACGTGTCGTTGATCAGGTCGATCGACTTGACGATCTCCGCCAGCACCAGGAACGTCAGCTCGTCGATCAGTCCGAGCTCGACGGCGAGATTGATGAAGGTGCCCGGCGCCTGGATCACGCCCTCGTCGTCGCGCAGCCGCACCAGCGCCTCGATGCCCTGGACCTCCAGGCTGCGGATATCGACCTTGGGCTGGAACGCGCAGCAGAAGCGCTTTTCCAGGATCGCCAGCCGCAGCGACTGCTCGATCTTCATCCGCGCCAGCGCCTCGCGCTCCATGCTGTTGTCGAAGAACGCGGTCGCGCCCTTGCCGTTGTTCTTGACGCGGTACATCGCGATGTCGGCATTCTGGCGCAGCGCCTCGTAGCTCCCGCCATGCATCGGGTAGAGGCTGACGCCGATCGAGGTCGAGGCGAAGATCTCGGATTCCTCGATGAAGAACGGCGCCTTCAGCCGCTCCTGCATGACATCGATGAATTCGGCAACCTCGTCATTGCCGCTGATCGGGTTCAACAGCAGCAGGAATTCGTCGCCGGAGATGCGCGACAGGATATCGGTGGCGCGCAGCGCGTGGCCGAGCCGCTTGGACAGTTCGACCAGCAGCGCATCGCCGATCGCGTGGCCGTAATAATCGTTGATGTGCTTGAAGTTGTCGACATCGAGGAAGGCGAGCGCGAAATGGCTCTGCGAGGAGTCGCGGATGAGGCCGTTGACGCGATGCTCGATCACCCGGCGGGTCGGCAGGCCGGTGAGTTCATCGTAATAGGCCGAGCGGAACAGCTGGTCCTCGAAGGCCTTCTGCTCGCTGATGTCGGTCGAGGTCGAGATCAGGAGATTGCGTCCGGCGATCTGGACCGGCCGGTGCGAGGTGAGGAACACGTATTTGGAGGCGCCGCAGGAAAGGACTTCCTCGAGTACCACCGGGCGGCCGCTGCGCAGCAGGTCCAGATTGGCGGCGTGGCGTTCATCAACCGGCGAGGTCTGGTTCGCGCTGGCGGCGAGCTGCAACTGGGTTGCGGCGGCTTCGTTCACCAGGATGAACTGGCCCTGCTCGTCCTGGCCTGTCGCTGCCGCGCCCGCCTGAAAATCGTTCCTGGTGAAACTGTGCATGTGCCGACCTTGGCAAAGTCCGTTGTAGTTTTGGTTAAGCGGACTTGCGAAATGCCGTGACAGAATGAGACCGCGGCGGCTTTCGCAAGCCGTCGCGGCAATCGTCATTAATAGAGTATCAATGGCGGCTTCGACCGCCAGCGAAAGCGATTGCGGACCGCGCGGTTGCATCGGCACGAGCAAAAAATGCGCGTGTGCCGGAAAGCCTACTTTTCAACAGTTGGGCAACTTGCACTGCATCGTGCAGTGAACACCGGTCTTCAGGTAACTGATCTCGGTCTTACCGTCGAACGGCCGCAGTGCCGACTTCAGCAGCTTGGTGCCGAAGCCGGCTTCGCCGATCGCCTCGACCACGGGTCCCTCGGTTTCGTCCCAGATCACGTTGAGACGTCCATCGTCCACCGACCACGATACCTGCAGAAACCCGCGCGGCGAGGAGAAGGCGCCATACTTTCCTGCGTTGGTTGCGAGCTCGTGGAAGATTAGCGCCAGCGAGACCGCGAGCTTGGCGGGCAGGAACAGCTGCTCGCCGTTCAGATTGAACCGCACATGGCCGTAAGGCCCGAGCTCCGAGCGCAGCAAATCCTTGATATCGCAACCATAGCCGTCGACCCGCGCGATCAGATCGTCGGTTGCCGAGAGCGCGCGGATGCGATGGTCGATGCGCTGCCAGACCTCGGGCCGGTCCTGCAGCGCCTGGTGCAGCACGGCGTGAATGGTCGAGGACTTGTTCTTCAGCCGGTGCTGCAATTCGTCGACCACGATCTTGCGGTACTGTTCCTCCTCGATCAGTTGCTTCGAGACCTCGCGCTGCTGCGCGACCAGGGAACGGTAGTGCTCGACGCCCCAGATCGCGATGCCGCACACCACCCAGAAGATCATCAGCAACGCAAAGCGCGCCGGATCGGCGGTCGCGCCGCTGAAATTGAGGACAACGCCGAGCAAGCCGCTGGCCAGCGCGGTCGCAATCCCGATCCGGAAACCGCCCAGGGCGGTCGCAAAGAACACCGCCGGGAAATAAGGCGTGAAGAACACGTCCGGCCTGATCTGGGCGAGCCCGAAGCGCGCGGCCGTGGCCAAAACGAGACAAAGCACCGCGAAGGTGCCCGCAAGCAGCGTCGACGGCTGGGAATCGCCCCGCCAACCCGCCCTGAATTCGTCGATCCACTTCGCCATCGCTCGTTCCAGTTCACGTGAACAGGCGACCCAAAATAAGGCCGCTGCGACCGAAAAACCGCAGTTGTGGCCTTCTGGCCACAGGCGGACCTCGCAAACCCGGAAGCGTGGCTGTGCTTGCGTTGTCCGAAGTGGCTGGGGAATATCTGCAACATCATACGTCAGTTGGGGGATCGGCATGGGACGGCTGGACGGCAAGGTCGCGGTGATTACCGGGGCGACCAGCGGCATCGGGTTGCGCACGGCGGAAGTCTTTGTCGCGGAAGGCGCGAAGATCGTGATCGCCGGCCGCCGCGCGCCGGAAGGCGAGGCGCTGGCGCGACAGCTCGGCGGCGCCTGCGTGTTTCGTCAGACCGACGTCACGGTCGAGGAACAGATGCAGGCGCTGATCGCGTTGGCGGTCGAGAAATTCGGCCGGATCGACTGCCTGTTCAACAATGCCGGCGGCCCGGCGCAGACTGGCGGCATCGAGGGCCTCGACGTCGAGCGGTTCGATGCCGCGATGGCCACCCTGGTGCGCAGCGTCATGCTGGGCATGAAGCACGTCGCGCCCATCATGCGCAAACAGGGTTCCGGCAGCATCATCAACAATGGCAGCATCGCGGGGCGGCTCGCCGGCTTCTCCTCGTCGATGGTCTATGGCGCGGCGAAGGCCGCGGTCATTCATTTCACCAAATGCGTGGCGATGGAGCTCGGCGAGTCCGGCATCCGCGTCAACTCGATCTCGCCCGGGGCGATCGCCACCGGCATTTTCGGCAAGGCGCTCGGCCTGTCGACCGAAGCCGCCGAGCAGACCGCGGCTGTGATGCGCGAGGTCTACAAGGCAGCGCAGCCGATCCCGCGCGCGGGCCTGCCCGACGACATCGCGCATGCCGCGGTGTTTCTGGCCAGCGACGAATCGAGCTTCATCAACGGCCATGACCTCGTCGTCGACGGCGCCATCACCGGCGGCCGCAACTGGAGCCAGCAGCAGGCAGGCTACGTCACGCTGCGCAAGGCGTTCGATCAGGGGGCGGGATAGTTCGGTAGGTTCCGTCATTGCGAGCGGAGCGAAGCAATCCATGGTGCCGCTAGCTGAGGAATGGATTGCTTCGTCGCGGAGCCTGTCATCCGGCGGCGCTTTGCGCCGACCGGGTGGCTCCTCGCAATGACGCGGGGAGAGCACACGATGGCATACGCAATTGCGATCTCCTGTTGGCCATGTTTCGCATGAACGCGAAGCTTGAAAGCCGGTTGCGCTATCTCGCCGCGATCATTGTCGCGGGCGCGGTGGCGAGCATCGGAATCAATCTCGTGCAAGGCCGTCACACAATTGGGCCGCTGATGGCGGGCTTCGCTTATGCCCTCGTCACCTGCGTAGCGATCGGAGGGGGCGAACTGTTCATCCTTCGGGGCCCAATGATGGAGCGACTCAATCGCCTGTCCTTCATTGGACTTCTTGCTGTACGCAGCGCGATCTACGCCGGGATCATCATCGTCATTCAATTGCTCCAGGTCGGTGAGCGGGTTGCCGGGTTTCCGCTGCAAACCTCGATCGCGGATTTTGGAGTCAGCATCGCCTATTCCGCCGCAGTCTCGGTGCTCCTGAACCTCGGCTTCAGCATCGCCAATCTGATCGGTCCGCGCGTCTTCATGAATTTCGTCTCCGGCCGCTACCACTCCCCGGTCGAGGAGAACCGCTTCGTGCTGTTCGTCGATATCACAGGCTCGACCGGGCTTGCCGAGCGGCTCGGCGGCATCGGCATTCATCGTTTTCTCGATCGCACCTTTCGCCTGCTCACGGGATCGGTCGTCGATTATCGCGGCGAGGTGCTGAACTATGTCGGCGACGAGATCATCGTGACCTGGCCGGAACGCCTTGGCGCGGTCGATTGCCGGCCGCTGCGCTGTTTTGTGGCGATGCGCGCCGCGCTGCAAAAGGCGGCGTCACAATTCGAGCGCGAGTTCGGCGCAGCGCCGCAGATCCGCGGCAGCCTGCATTTCGGACCCGTGATCGTTGGCGAGATCGGCGACGTCAAGCCGGCCATCGTGTTCAACTGCGACGTCATGAACACCGCGGCGCGGCTGGAGGAGTTGAGCCGCAAGGTCGATGGCGGCTTTCTCGCCTCGCGCACCGCGATGGCGCGCTTCGCCGCCGCGCCGCCGTTTCCCGTGCACGATCTCGGCCGGCTCCCGATCCGCGGCCGCGTCGACGGCATCGACGTCGTCGGGATCGGCGCGGCGGCATAGCCTTTCGCCTCCTAAACGGCGCCCTCGTCGGGAATATTCAGCACGGTGCCGCACGCCTTGCAGTGGACGGCATCGATGTCGTGACGAAGAAGGCCGCAGGAAGGGCATCTGAACCGCACCTTGCTTGGGCTGAACAATACCTTTGCCAGATTCAGGAAGAGCGTGACGCCGAAGATCATGATCACGACCGTAATCATGCGACCCGGCGTTCCCGGTAAAGTGATATCGCCAAACCCCGTGGTCGTGAGCGCGGTAATCGTGAAATAAAGTGCGTCTGCGTAGTTCTTGATGCCGGGGTTCACGCCTCGTTGCGTTTCGTAAACCACGCCCGTCATAATGAAAACGAAGACGGACAAATTGATGATTGCGATCAAAAGTTCTTCGTTGCGACGAAAGAAGACGCTGTCCTCACGGAGGAATTGTACCACCCGGTACGTTCGCAACAGCCGAAACGTGCGGAGTACGCGCAAGAAGCCGGCGGCTTCGCTCGCTGTTGCTGCCAGCAAGGATACAATCGCAGCGACGTCGGTCCAGGTCGTGATGCTGAGCAGTTCGCGGCCCACCCGACGACTTCCTGCCATGCGCAAAATCAACTCGATGAGAAAGGCGACACCAAAAGTAACATCGAGGCCCCGCACCAATTCGCTGCGCGGCAGGAACGATGTGCCGATGATGAACAGAAGTGAGACCAAATCAAAGACCAGGAGCGCATAGAGAAAGAGACGCGAATTGGCGCTGCGTCCACAATACAGGTGGCGCATTGCAGTCCGAAATCGAGAAAGCGGCGTTCGAGGAGAGCCCTCAGCCTGCGCTCCCAGTGCTGACACGCTTGTCGCCTCCACAGGCTATGACGATCCTGCGTTTGCAGTGATGTTCGTGGTCGAACCTGCCGGCCGCCCGGCACCTTGCCCAACTTTCCTGTGGCCACTCCAAATGACCAAGCTTGATGTAGATCAACGCGGGAAAAACTGGCGCCGGTCAATTCCGACAGTCTGTTGCTGAAGCTGCGGGGTAAATCCATGAGCGTTATCTGGACGATTATTATTGGTTTTATTGTCGGAGTGATCGCCAAGTTCATCATGCCTGGCGACAAGTCGGAGCCCAGGGGCTTCATCCTCACGGCCGTTCTGGGAATTGTCGGCGCGTTCGTCGCGACCTACCTTGGCCAGGCCGTTGGATGGTACGGGCCCGGGGAGAGCACAGGCTTCATCGGTGCTGTTGTCGGCGCAATCATTCTGCTGTGTCTTTACGGCCTCGTGACGGGCCGCCAAGGGCGCGCTTGATTGATTGGCCATCGGTGGTCGTCGATACGGGCCGGCGATCAATGCCTCGCAGCCGGCCGCTACCCCTCGGAAGGGTCGCGGAACTCACCGACCTTGCAGACTGCGACGTCGATCGACATCCCCAGATAGTCTTTCGCATCGCCAAACCACGAACCGGCCAGCGGGATCGCCTGGCCTGGATGGCGGGCGATCGCCACCGGGATCAGATCAAATCCGGCACTGATGCTGTTGGTCGGATCGTAATCCAGCCAACCGGCACCGGGAAGAAACACCTGCAGCCAGGCATGCGTTGCGCCGGAGCCGGTCATGCCAACGGCGCCGCCATCCAAGGCTGCATCGTAGAGGTAGCCGCTGACGAAGCGCGCCGCGAACCCGAGCCGACGCAAGGTCTCGATCATCAGCCAGGCAAAGTCCCGGCAGGTGCCAGATCGCTTGTGGAGAGTATCGGAAGGCGATTGCGTCCCTTCAGTATCCCTCGCGCAATAGCTGAAGGAGCGAAACGAGCTGAGCATGCGCTGCAAAACATCGATGGTTTGATCCTGATCACCTGCAACGAAATTCTTGGTCCATGCCGCCACGCTGCCGTCGGGATCCTCGGCATGAGGACGTAGATAGCCAGCGAGGTCGGTCCACTCATCCGGGGTGTATTGTACGGGCACCTCATCGGCCCGAGACTCGAGTGGAAACGCCTCGACTCCCTTTACGCCGAAATAGACTCCCCGAACCTGGAACGCAATTTTGAGTTCGCGGGCCGGCTCACTGAAATCCATCACCGTTATGGCGTTGGTCCGGGAGTCGGTAACCCAGCGGATCGTTGAGGGCACGCTGGTCTCTACCGACCAGCTCAGCAACCGCGCGGAGGCGCCGCGTCGCGGTAGGAACATAGCTCGATGGGTACCGAAGGTGACAGGCGTAGCGTATCGGTAGGTGGTGGTATGGCTTATTTCGCCAAGCATCGCCATACGAGCCTTCTTCCGGTTGGGCCGTCGCGCCGAGGAAGAACAAAGGTCGGGTTATCGCGTGGCCGAAACAGTGGAATGCGCCGCTAACCGAACTTGATGCAGAAGAACGGAAGTCGATATTGATCTAGGTCAACACGCCGCGTTGCGTGGAACTGAGTGCGCGGGCGGTACCCCTGGTTTCGTCCAATTGTTCGGTCAACTGCCGCCCCGGGGTCACAAGACAAAATAGGCTAGCGTCGCCAGGGTATCCGGCTGCGACAAATTAACCCGACGGGCAAATTTCCGCTTCGCGTTTCACCCAACTCAGATGTTCAATATGCCCGTCTCACCCGATCGAGGGGCGCTTCGCGATCGTCACGAACGCGGTGTGGGATGCGGTGGACGCTGTGCGTGATACTGACGAGCACACACAACGCGGACGGTGAAGTCGTGGGGTCCTGACGCCCTAGGAGCCCGTCCAGATATGTTTTCGTGACGGGCATTTGTTGTAGAGTAGCAGGCTCAGGCTGCGTTTGCGAGGTTGAACAGCTTGAGGAGGTTATGGACGGTGCAGATCATTGTCCACTCGGCGCGCACTTTCTCGATGCCCCGCAACAGGAACTGGCGGAAGCCTCTTGCCTGTTTGATCTGCCCGAACACCGGCTCCACCACTTGCTTTCGCAATCGGTAGGGTGTTTCGAAGCCGCCATCGTCGATCTTCTTTCGCATGGCCTGTGTCAGCGGGCCGCCGACTTTTCCGTTCGCTACTGTCGGGTGCTTGGCGCGTCCGGGCGCGACATAGCCATCGATGCTGCGTGTGTCGAGCGCTTCGAGATTGGCTTCGCTGCAGTAGCCGGAATCCGCTGAGGCCTGCCGCGGCTTGCGGCCAAGATTGCTCTCGATGGCCTCGATCAGGGGCACCAACTGGCCCTGATCGCTGCCGTGCTGGGTCAGTTCTTGCGCGACAATGATCTGGGCATGTGCATCGACGGCCGCCTGGGCATTATAGGCCTGAACGAAGCCATCCTTCGACTTCATGATGCGGCTTTCCGGATCGGTGAAGTTGCGTTGCGCCTTGGGATTGGGTTCCTCCGATGGCAGCGCCGCCGGTTTGCCCGGCTTCTTGCGGCCTTCGGCCTGGCGCTGCTGTTCCTTTTCGGCCTCGATGCGGCGCTCTTCCTCCGCCGCCAGTTTGGCGTCCGCTTCCAGCGCCGCCATCGCTTGCTGGATCTTCGCCAGCCGTTTCTGCTTGTCGACGGTCCAGTCCGGCAGTTCGTCGCTGTTGCCGAAAGTCTCATCCTCCGAGGCATCCGCCGCCTCGGCGGCCGCCAGCATGCGAGCGACCTCGGCCTTCAATTCCGCCTCGCGCTTCTTCATGCGCTCATAACTCATCGCCTTGTGTTTCGACGCGTTCGCCTTGATCTTCGTACCATCCAGCGCGACATGACCGAGCTTGACCAGCCCGGCCGTCTCGCACAACTTCAGAACCTGCACGAATAGCGCGCCGAGCGCCTTCAAATGTCGCTTGCGAAAGTCGCTGATCGTCCGAAAATCCGGCGCATCCAGCGCCACGATCATCACAAAATCGTTCCGCTCCCGGCAGGCCTTGGCAATCCGACGCGACGAATACAGCCCACTCGCATAGCTATGCAGCAGCGCCACCATCATCCGCGGATCAAACGGCGGCTGCCCAAGCCCGCTCACATAGCTGCCCATGATCTCCCTGAGATCGAGGCTCTCCCGCACCAGATCAACCATAAACCGCGAGACATGGCCTTTCGGCACGAAGTCCTGCACATTCGGCGGCAGAAGCAGCGTCTGATCGATGTTCCAAGGCCGAAAATACTTGCTCATCGCCCAATGTTGAATCAGACCCGACCAGATTTGAACAGCGACTATCCAGACAAGCTCCTAGCGGCAGGTGTCTCGTCGCAACATGCGAAGGCGTGATGCGGGGGCGGTGACAAGCAAGCCCAGTCTCGCCGGGGAGAGCACGAAGTAAGCCGTAACCCATCGCGCAGGGAAAGCGGATTGCTCCGGTTACATCTGTGGTCCTACCCCCGTGCTTTCTACCTTGCACGGGGCCCATGGGTGCGATCGGCACCCGGCTTTCCCTGCGCCCTCTGTTCAACGAGAGGGCGGAACGAAAGAGCAAGGCTCGGGCAATTCATGTCGCGAGAACGCGAAGCTGTGTTCCTACCCACACTGTCATCGCCCGGCTCGACCGGGCGATCCAGTACGCCGCGGCCCCTCGGCTCAAGCACTGACGTCTCTGGAATACTGGATCACCCGCATGCGCGGGTGATGACACCGAGAACTTGGCTGTTTGACATCATGAATCGAGAACTATCCTCATCGTCGTCCTGGCGAAAGCCAGGACCCATTACCCAGCCGCTCGCTATTGCGCGACGCTGGGGCCGCGACCCCTTTCACAACTATCGCCTGTGGTTATGGGTCCCCTGAGTTCACAAACGAAGTGCAACACTTCCTTGAGGAGGTGTTGCGATGGGGCGGAGTTACGAGCAGCTATCCCTGGACGAGCGATGCGAGATTGCCCGGCTTTCGGCCAATGGCAGCTCGGTCCGGCAAATCGCGGCAGCTCTGGATCGCTCGCCATCAACGGTCTCTCGGGAGCTGACCCGCAATCGAGGCGTCCAGGTCGGCTACAAACCCAGCTATGCCCAGCAACAGATGCGAGCACGGCGCTGGACGGGCGTACGCCTCGAACGGGAGCCCGGCCTGCGCCGTGCGGTGTTGGAACGCCTGGGTCGAGGCTGGTCGCCCGAGCAGGTCGCCGGCCGGCTGGCCCGCGAACACGGCCGCAAGGTGATCTCCCACGAGACCATCTACCGCTTCATCTACGCCCAGATCCGACGCACCTCGGACTTCAGCTGGCGGCGTTATCTGCCGCGCGGCAAGAGCAAGCGCGGTTACCGCGGCAAGAAGGGCGGCAGCCCCGCAAGCTTCATCGAAGGCCGTGTTTCCTTGGATCAACGGCCTATCGAGGCCGCCGATCGCAGCACTCCCGGTCATTGGGAAGCCGACCTGATGATGTTCTCCAAATACGGTCAGGCCGTCCTGACTGTGCATGAGCGCACCTCGCGCCTGCTGCTCGGCATCCGCCTCGCCAGCAAGGTTGCGCGCGGGGTCGCCCGTCATCTCGTTCGCTTGTTCGCATCCCTGCCACAGGACCTGTGCCAGACCGTCACCTTCGACAATGGCACCGAGTTCGCCTGCCACACGGCGCTGCACCGCCTCGCGATCGAGACCTTCTTCTGCGATCCGCACGCGCCCTGGCAGAAGGGCGGCATCGAGAATGCGATCGGTCGAATGCGGCGCTTCATCCCGCGCAAAACCGACCTCGCAACCCTCCCGACCCGCCGCTTCCATCAGTCCTTCAACGCCTACAACAACACCCCGCGCAAATCTCTTGACTTCCAAACTCCCGCCGAGGCCTTCTCCCAAGTGTTGCACTTCGAGTGTGAATCCACATCCTGGCTTTCGCCAGGACGACGCGGGGAGGGTGGGACGCCCAATCCTTCCCGCGTCGCGCGGGGCCAACCCGTGCCCTTACACCTTCTGCTTCGCCGCTGCTTTCGCGAGATCGGGCGCATTGACGGCCGGGATCGCGACGCGGCCGGTGCCGGTGTGCTGAAGGGCGGCGGCGGCCTTGTCGTTCTGCATGATCTTGGCCATCACCGCCTGGCCGGCGCGCTCGAACACGGCGCGGTTGTCGATCAGGAACTGGCGCGATTTGCGCAGCCCGTCGATATAGCCGTTGATCTCGGGCACGACATAGCGGGCGACCATGTCCCAGCTGCGGCGGGTGTTTTCCGGATTGGCCCAGTCGTGGGCGAAGCCGACGATGGTGCCGACGCCGCCGGAGACATCGACCAGATTCTTGATCATCTTCACGAGATCATCCGGCGTGCCGATGGTGGACGCGGCACCCTCGACGAAGGCGGTCTTGTCGACCGCCTCATCCGGCGAGGCGAACGCGGTCAGGCCCGGCCGCATCAAGGTGCCGACGTTATACTCGTTGTGCCAGCGCATCAGCCCGCCGCCGGCCTCGCGCCGCGACTGTTCGCGGGTCTCGGCGATGTGCCACGACAGCAGCACGCGCCAGTTGGCGCGGCTCACCGTGGTGCCGGCCTTGGCGGCGGCGTCCTCGGCGAACTGCCATTGCTGTGGCAGCGCCATCAGACCCTGGGTCGACATCGAGCCCAGCGAGATGATGCCGATGCCGTACTTGCCGGCGAGCGTCATGCCCGACGGCGAGATCTGCGAGGCGACCACGAACGGCATGTCCTCCTGCAGCGGCAGGATCTGCAGCGCGGCGTCATGCATCTCGAACCAGTCGGTCTTGGCGGTGACGCGCTCGCCGTTGAACAGGCGGCGGATCACCGCGATCGCCTCGTCCTGGCGGTCGCGCTGGGTCATCGGGTCGATGCCGAGCGTATGCGCGTCGGAGGCCAGCGCGCCCGGGCCGGAGCCGAAGATGGCGCGGCCGCCGGTCATGTGGTCGAGCTGCACCATGCGCTGAGCGACGTTGAAGGGATGATGGTAGGGCAGCGAGATCACGCCGGTGCCGAGCTTGATGCGCTTGGTGCGCTCGCCGGCGGCGGCCAAAAACATTTCCGGCGAGGCGATGGTCTCCCAGCCCGAGGAATGGTGCTCGCCGCACCAGAATTCGTCGTAGCCGAGCGCGTCGAGCTGTTCGACGAAATCGAGGTCGCTGCGGAATTGCAGCATCGGATGCTCGCCGATCGGGTGATGCGGGGCGAGGAAGGCTCCGAATTTGAGGCGCGCCATAGGTCGTTCTCTCCGGACTATTGTTATCGGGGGCTTTCCGCCAACCTACGGGGTGGCCCCGGGCAAGGCAATGCTCCGGGGCTGCGGCGCCTGCATGGTTGTTGCGCAAATCGGCGGCGATTGCCGCCATCCGGAATGTTTCCCAGCGCATCAACGCAAATTGGCGTCGGCCAATGCAACGCGGCCGGCGGCAATGGAACAGGCCGCGGGTCTAGGGCACGTTCAGCGTCCGCACGACGCGGAAGCTGTAGCCGTAGCCGTCGACGAGGCCGTCCTCGCGATAGCCGGAGCGCACCATGTTGGCGGACCAGTCCCATCTCCCGCCGCGCGCCATGCGTCTGTTGCAATCGCCTTCGAGCCAGGGCGCGCCGTCGGTCGGCGTGTCCTCATTGTAGCGCTTGTTGAAGCAGTCCTCAGTCCATTCGAACACGTTGCCGTGCACCTGGTAGAGCCCGAACGGATTGGGCGGATAGGAATCGACCACCGCAGGTCCCTTGCTGTCAGGCCCATGCGGGCCGCCACCGTAAGGTGTCGACGCCTGATAATTGGCGTTCTGCGCCGTGATCGTGTTGCCGAACCAGAACGGCGTCGTGGTGCCGGCGCGGGTGAAGTATTCGCGCTCGGATTCGCTCGGCAGCCGGTAGCTGCGGCCGACCTTCTTCGACAGCCAGGCCAGATAGAGCTTGGCCGCATTGAAACTGATGCCCTGCGCGGGCAGCCGGCCGCGGCCGAACTTGTCGTCACCCTTGATGCCGCCGCAGCCGCCATCGGCGAGGCAGGCGTCCCAATCGTCGAAGCTGATGGCGAAGCGGCCAACTGCGAACGGCTTTGCGAAGGTCACGCGATGGATCGGGTCCTCGCCCTTGAAGCGATCAGGCTCATTGGCCGGCGTCCCCATCATGAACGAGCCCGCAGGCACCACCACCATTTCGGGACAGCTGGTGCATTCCTTGAAGCTGTCCATTGGCCGCAGCTGCGCCTCGATCTCCGGCGTCAGCGGCTGAATCGGTTTGTCCGGAAAGTATCGGCGCGGCGGTGGTGCGGGCGGCGTCTGGTTGGACACTTTGGCCGGTGTAGCGCGTTCGCGCGCCTTCGACGGCTTGGCGAGAGCTATCGAACACGACGAGACGAGAATGAGCGAGACCGCGGCCGACGGGGCCAGCAGCCGAAAGCAGACAGACATGTCAAATCCTCTGCGCCAAGGTTCTGCACCAAGGCTCTGCAACGAGAGCGATGCCGCTTGGTCGCATCCAGATGCGATCGCGTTCACGGCCAGATCGACCGCTCGTGAACGGTTGCTTACCTCGGAGGTAATCGAAGGGATGACCAAAATTTGCTGATGTCGGCCGCAACCTCATTTCGGGCAGGACAGCGCATGCACCAGATCGTCGCGACGCGGGCGGAGACCTCCCGCCGCTGGTGGGTGCTGGCGATCGTGGTGTCAGCGCAATTCATGTTCGGCGTCGATGCCTTCATCGTCAACGTCGCGATCCCGACGATTGCGGCCGAGCTGCATGCAACGCCGGCGCAGATCGAGGCGGTGATCGCGATCTACCTGATCGCCTATGCCACGCTGGTGGTCACCGGCGGCCGGCTCGGCGATATATACGGCGCGAGGGACGTGTTCATCGCCGGCGTCGCGGGCTTCTCGGCGACGTCGCTGTGGTGCGGTCTCGCGCAATCCGGGCCGGAGCTGATTCTGGCCCGGCTCGCGCAGGGCGCAACCGCAGCGCTGATGGTGCCGCAGGTGCTGGCGACGCTGCATCTGTTGTTCTCCGACGCTGCCCGCGCGCGGGCCTTCGGCATCTACGGCATCGTGCTGGGGCTTGCCGGCGTGACCGGATTCGCGCTCGGCGGCGCGCTGGTGACGCTCGATCTCGCGGGCCTCGGCTGGCGCGCGGTGTTCTTCGTCAATGTGCCGTTCGGCGCCGTCATCATCGCGGCCGCGCTGAAGATCATGCCGATCGCGCCGCGCCGCGCCGGCACCCGGCTGGATATTCCCGGCGCGGTCGTGCTGTTTGTGGGCCTGCTATGCCTGATCGGCCCGCTGCTGTTCGGTCACGATCTGAACTGGACGGCGTGGCTGTGGCTGGTGATCGCGGCGGGCGTCGCTGTGATCGCGGCCTTCGTGCGGCTCGAGCGTAGCATCGCGCGCCGTGGCGGCATGCCTCTGATCGATCTGTCGCTGCTGTCGGATGGTGCTTTCATACGCGGCCTGGTCGCGGTGTTTTTCTTCTTCTTCGCAAATCTCTCCTTCTATCTGGTCATGACCATGTTCATGCAGAAGGGCTTGCGGATTCCGCCGTTGCAGGCCGGCCTGGTGTTCGTGCCGCTGGCGCTGACCTTCGTCGTTGCCTCGCGTCACAGCGGGGCGCGCGCCAAGCATCGCGGCACGCTGGTGCTGATCGAGGGCTGCGCCGTGCAGATCGTGGGACTTGCCGTGCTCGTCGCGACGGTTCAGGTGCTCGCCGCACCACCGTCTCTGCTGCTCGCGCTGGTGCTGATGATCTTCGGCTACGGTCAGGGGCTGGTGATGGCGCCGCTGTCGAGTGCGGTGCTGTCGAGCGTGAAGCCCGCAAGCGCCGGTGCCGGCTCCGGCATGTACGGCACGACGACGCAGATCGGCAACGCGGCCGGCGTCGCCGCGATCGGTGCGGTCTTCTTCGCCGTCGAGAGCGCGACATCAGCACGTCTGGCGCTGTTTGCGGCATGCGCATTGTTTGTGCTGTCGATCATTATTTCAGCCGCATTTCTGTCATGGATGCGCCGCGCGACAGCATGAATCCGCGAAGGTTTGGCGCTTTCTTTCGAAAAGTTCATGCTCAAACAAGGTGCTACGGCAACTATTCATCGCGCTTCACCATCTGATCACGCGTTAACGCCGATTCTCACATTTCCCCAGGGAGAGACAGCACACGGCCTTTTCATTTCGCACTGCAGCAATTATCTGGTCGGGTGATCCAGAAGGATAAATCACCTCAGGAGTTGCTGTTGTCTTTGGTCAACAACGTCGAATTCTTGCGTCATCTGCCGAAGATGAACGCGTTCAGCGGTCTCGGCGCGCTCGCGCCGGCCGTGCCGACGGCGCTCGTCGAGACGACCGAATTCGGCGTCAACCCCGGCGATCTTAAGATGTTCTCGTTCGTGCCCGCGCAGCTGGCGCGGTCACCCGCGCTCGTCGTGGTGCTGCATGGCTGCGGCCAGACCGCCGCGTCCTACGATCTCGGTGCCGGCTGGTCGGCGCTGGCGGCGCATTACGGCTTTGCGCTGCTGATGCCGGAGCAGCAGGCCGCCAACAACGGCAATACCTGCTTCAACTGGTTCAATCCGCAAGACATCGCGCGCGGACAGGGCGAGGCCTGTTCGATCCGGCAGATGATCGCGCATATGGTCGGCGCGCATCAGGTCGACCCGCGTCGCATCTATGTGACGGGGCTGTCCGCCGGCGGCGCGATGGCCTCGGTGATGCTCGCGGCCTATCCGGAAGTGTTCGCGGCCGGCGCCATCATTGCCGGCCTGCCGTACGGCGTCGCCACCGATCTGCGCGAGGCGCTGCATGCGATGATGCATGCGAGCGCGCTGTCCGCGCCCGAGCTCGGCGGTCTCGTCCGCAACGCGTCCACGCATAGCGGCGCCTGGCCGAAGATTTCGGTGTGGCACGGCAGCGCCGACCGTACCGTCAGTCCTGCCAATGCCGATGCGATCGTCCGGCAGTGGCTCGACGTGCACGGCCTGCCGTTGGCTGCGATGTCGAAATCGGATGTCGACGGTCATCCCCGCGAGGTCTGGTGGAACGCCGATGGCGAGACGCTGGTCGAGTACTTCAGCATCACCGACATGGCGCATGGCACGCCGCTCGGGCTCGCCGACAATGACGAGCGCTATGGCGTGGAAGGCGCGTTCCTGATCGAGGCCGGTATCTCCTCGTCCTATCACATCGCGAGCTTCTTCGGCCTGACCGACAAGGTCCGTCAGCCGCATATCGCGCCGACCGGAATCCCGCTTGAACGCGCCGACACGATCTCGATGACGATACCGGTGCCTGCCGAAGCGCCCGAGGTCGCATCCGGCCGCAAGAGCGACCGGCCGCGTAAGCGGAGCGGCAAGAGCGTCGACGTCGGCGCCGTCATCACCCGGGCGCTGACGGCTGCGGGGCTGATGAAACAGCCCTGAGATATCCGCGCCTCGCGCCTACATCTCGCCGGTCAGGAACGGGTTCGTCATCCGCTCCTGGCCGATGCTCGATCCCGCGCCGTGGCCGCAGATGAAGCCGACATCGTCGCCGAGCGGCAGCAGCTTCTCCTTGATCGACTGGATTAGCGTCGGATGGCTGCCGCCGGGCAGGTCGGTGCGCCCGACCGAGCCGGCAAACAGCACGTCGCCGACATGGGCGAAGCGCAGCTCCTTGTTGAAGAACACCACGCTGCCCGGCGAATGGCCGGGGCAGTGCAGGATGTCGAAGGTGAGATCGCCAATCGAGACCTGATCGCCCTCGTCGAGCCAGCGATCCGGGCCGAAATTGCGCACCCCGGTGATGCCGAAGCGCTCGCCGCTCGAGACCACATTGTCGAGCAGATATTTGTCGGCGATGTGCGGGCCCTCGATCTTGACCTGCAGCGCATCGCGCAAGTCTGCGGCGCCGCCGACATGGTCGATGTGGCCGTGGGTCAGCCAGATCTTCTCGACCGTCACGCCGGTCTGCTTGATAGCTGCCTGGATCTTCGGCACGTCGCCGCCGGGGTCGATCACCACGGCCTTCTTGGTCGGCTCGTGCCAGATGATGGTGCAGTTCTGCTCGAACAGCGTCACCGGCACGATGATCGCGCCGGCCTTCGGTTTGGTCTCGGTTGTCTCGGTCATGGGGGGCACCATAGGCTACCGGGAAACGCCGTCAACACGCACCGGAAACGTGTCTGCTCCGGCGTGTGATCCCAAAATGGACCGTGATAAGGTCGCCTCCAGCAGCACACATCGAGAGCAGGCCGGTATGCGGCTGCTCTCGCGCATGAGTTAGTCCTCGCCGTCCGGAACCCCATGACCCAGGCTCCCAACTCGCCGCTCGGCGGACCCCGGACCACCGCCCGCGCCTTCTTCGTCGCGGACCGCATCAACACGTCCGGCCTCGAGCGCGGCGACGTGCTGGCCACGACGCCACTGGCATTTCGCGTCAATGAAAATGGCGTGGCGATCCTGTTCCGTTACGGAGTCGTCGTCTTGATCGGCCTCAATGCGCTGGAGGAAGATGAATTCCTGCGCAGCCTGCAGTCGCGCATGACCGGCCTATTCACGAGGCGCGAGGAGGAGACCGCGATCATCGAGCTCGCCGCCGAGAAGGAGGATCAGATTCCGCCGGGCGGCCCGATCTATCTGCAAAGCCTGTCGCCGGAGCGGCTGATCCTGGTCGGCGAAGCGCTGGCCAAGAGCGTGGTGCTGGCGCGGCATGAGCGCGAGGTCCGGGCCGTCTTCGACACGACCGAGCCGTTGGCGCGCGAGCTCGCCAAGGGCGGCCGGGTCCATCGCGGCCGCGTCGCGATCCTCAAGCACATCGGCAACGCGCTGTTGGTGCGGCATCGCGTGGCCGGACCGGTCGAAGTGTCGGAGAAGCCCGACATCCTCTGGGACAAGCCGCAGCTCGAGCGGCTCTATGCCCGGCTCGAGGACGAGTATGAACTGAAGGAGCGGGCGGAATCGCTCAACCGCAAGCTTGCGGTGGTTGCCGAGACCGCGCAGGTGCTGACCGATATCATCGATACCAGCCGCTCGCTGCGGCTGGAGCTGATCATCGTCTTCCTGATCCTGTTCGAGGTGCTGATCACGATCTATCAGCTCGCCGTCGCCCGGCACTGACGCGCTGCAGCGCCATTTTTCCGTACTGAATTGTGCGTCATCCCTGAACCGATGGGCGGCCCCGGGGACACGGGGCCGGACCACGAGCGAGGGGGGCCGGGATGGGTCAGGACCACAGGGACTGGTGGCGACGCGGCATTTTCTATCAGATCTATCCGCGCTCGTTCGGGGATAGCGACGGCGATGGCGTCGGCGATCTCAGGGGGATCATCGCGCGGCTGCCCTACCTGACGCGGCTTGGCGTCGACGCGATCTGGCTGTCGCCGGTCTTCCCGTCGCCGATGGCCGATTTCGGCTACGACATCTCCGACTACACCGGCATCGACCCGCTGTTCGGCAGCATCGAGGATTTCGACGCGCTGGTCGCGGCCGCGCACGATTGCGGCCTCAAGCTGATCCTCGATCTGGTGCCCAACCACACCTCCGACCAGCATCCCTGGTTCATCGAGGCGAAGAGCTCGCGCGATAATCCGAAGCGCGACTGGTACATCTGGCGCGATCCGGCGCCGGATGGCGGCGTGCCCAACAACTGGTTGTCGGAGTTCGGCGGCAGCGCCTGGGCGTATGACGAAGCCTCCGGCCAATATTATTATCACGCCTTCCTCGCCCAGCAGCCCGATCTCAACTGGCGCAATCGCGAGGTCAGGGAGGCGATCTACGACGTGATGCGCTTCTGGCTGCGCAAGGGCGTCGACGGCTTTCGTGTCGACGTGATCTGGCACCTGATCAAGGACGCCGAATTCCGCGACAACCCGCCGAACCCGCATTATCGCGAGGGCCGCCCGCCGCACGAGAAACTGCTGACGCAGTATTCGACCGATCAGCCCGAGGTGCATGCGGTTATCACCGAGATGCGCCGCGTCACCGATGAGTTCGACAACCGCGTGCTGATCGGCGAGATCTATCTGCCGCTGCACCGGCTGGTCGCCTATTACGGCAACGATCTGCGCGGCGCGCAGATGCCGTTCAATTTCGCGCTGCTATCGACATTGTGGAGCGCGCGCTCGGTCGAGCAGATCATCGCCGATTACGAGAAGGCGCTGCCGCCGGGCGCGTGGCCGAACTGGGTGCTCGGCAATCATGACCGGCCGCGGGTGGCGAGCCGGGTGGGGTCGGCGCAGGCCCCGGTCGCGGCGATGCTGCTGCTGACCTTGCGCGGCACGCCGACGCTCTATTACGGCGACGAGATCGGCATGCGCCAGGTTGCGATCGCGCCGGATCAGGTGCGCGATCCCTTCGAGAAGAACGTGCCCGACATCGGCGTCGGCCGCGACGGCTGTCGCACGCCGATGCAGTGGAACGCTGAGCGCCATGCCGGTTTCTCGACGGCGAGGCCTTGGCTGCCGCTCGCGCAGGATTTCGCCCGCGACAATGTCGCAAGCCTCGAGGCGGAGCCGGCGTCGATCCTCAACCTCTACAAGGCGCTGATCGCGCTGCGGCGAACGCTGCCGCAGCTCGTCCATGGCAGCTATGAGCCGGCGGCGGCGCAGGGCGATGTCCTGCTCTACCGGCGGCGCAGCGCGGAGGGCGTGGCGGTGATCGCGCTGAATTTCGGCGCGGCCCCCGCGTCGATCTCCTCAAGCGCGATCGGCTTCAACAACGAGGTCCTGCTCTCGACCTTGATGGACCGGCAGGGCGAGACGGTCGAAGGCGTGCTCGAGCTGCGCGCGAATGAAGGCGTGATCCTGGGGTTGCCGTTGGATCTCGCGTAGCCTTCGTGAGGTGAGCACACTCGCTGGCTCCCTCTCCCGCTTGCGGGGGAGGGTGGGGTGGGGGTCGCTCCGCAACGGGGCTCTCGACGGTCGATCGCGAACACTTCGGTTGGCTTCGCGGGCGCGAAATATTCCTCCTAAACAATCGCCGCTCCCACCGCGGCGAAAGTCCCCACCCATTCCCTCCCCCGCAAGCGGGGCAGGGAATGGATAGAGTATGGCCAGCCCTACCGCTTGATCTGCGCCTTCAACGTGTCCTCGACCACGCGATCGAACGATGACGCCTTTGGCGCGCTCTTGCGGTGCTCGGCGACGTATTTGTCGCGCTTGGCGACCAGCGCGGCGAGCTTCTCGTTCAGCGCCTTGCGCTGGGTGATCTGCTTGTCGATCTCGGCGCTGCGCGCTTCGGGTTTCATGGCGCGGAGATTGTCGGGCAGCTCCTCCTCCTTGACCTTCGCCACATCGTTGCGGCCGGCCGCGACGTCGGCGACCAGGTCGCCATCGCCGGTGACCGCCTCCGAGGTCGCCTTCGACCGCTTGTTGATGAAGCTCGCCATCTCCGAGGCGCGCGCCGGCGAAGCTGCGGCGACGCTCGACAGCTGCTGGGTCTTGGATTCGGTACGCTTCTGCAGCGCGCGCGGGCCGTAGGGGATCACAGTGCGGTTGATCTCGCGCTGCAGGATGATGATGTCCTCGTCGAACGGCGTCTCGATGGTGACGATCTGGCCGCCATCCTGCGGGATCGGGATGAATTCGCCGTTGCCGTTCTGCGCGATATCGCGCCACACCCGTTCGGTGTCCTGCGCGTTGCCGGCGAGCACGGCGTTGACGATGATGTCGCGTTGCTTGGCGACCGCGAGCGTGACCGGGTATTTGGTGTCCCGTGCATAGTCCATGTGCGGCGGGGCGTCGCCGACCAGGAACACGATGCGGGTGCTGTCGCGGCCTTGCGTCCATTGCATCTTGTTGACGGCGACGTCGAGCGCTTCGTTGACGCTCTCCGGCCAGTCGCCGCCACCGCGCGCCTTCAATTCCAGCAGATTGGCGTAGAGATCCTGGATGTCGCGCGTCAGCTCGACCTTCCTGGTCACATACTCATCGCCGATGTCGCGATAGGCGATCAGGCCCATCCGGATGTCGGCATCGGGATTGGAATCGACGATCGCAGTGGCGATCGACCAGATCTTGCGCTTGGCGCCCTCGATCAATCCGCCCATCGAGCCGGTGGTATCGAGCACGAAGGCGACCTCGACCACCGGCTTGGCGATGGCCGAGGACAGTCCGGCGGACAGCGGAAGGGTTGCGAGAGCGAAGACGAGCGAGCGAAGCGAGATGCGTGACCGCATGGGTCTCTCCTCCAGTGGTTTCGTCCCTCGGAACCAAGGTTCCACCGACTTCGCGGTGGCTTGAGGCCGAAATCGCGGCGGCCTGGGTGCGAATTTGCGGCCGATTCCGGCGCTGCCGCCGGCCGGTGGAATCGGCTACTCTCGGCAGATGGACTCGCCCGCCCGCCAGATCGCGCTTGTGCCCGCGCCCGACCGACGCCAGTCGGACACCGCGCTTGCGATCGCGCGCGGCACGGCGAGGCTTCTGAGATCGCTAGGATTTTCCTGCATCAGCGAATTGCCGCTGCCGTCCGGCCGCCGCGCCGATCTGGTCGCGCTGAACGAGCGCGGTGAGATCTGGATCGTCGAGATCAAGTCGTCGGTCGAGGATTTGCGCGCCGACCAGAAATGGCAGGACTACCGGATGCATTGCGACCGGCTGTTCTTCGCCTTCACGCAGGATCTGCCGTGTGAGATCTTCCCCGTGGACACCGGCCTGATCATCGCCGACGCCTACGGCGCGCATCAGCATTGCGAGGCGCCGGAGCACCGCCTGCCGGCCGCCACGCGCAAGGCGATGACGGTGCGCTTTGCCATGGCCGCGGCGCAGCGCATCAACCGGCTGGTCGATCCGCAGGGGCATGAGTTTTAGGGACGAGTACGATCTTAATCCGTCATCCTGAGGCGCGAGCGGAGCGAGCCTCGAAGGATGAATCGGCCCGGCTGGTGGCCGTCGACCCTTCGAGACGCGCGCAGAGCGCGCTCCTCAGGGTGACGGTGATAAACCTCGGCAATCGGCGAAGCTTACTGGATTGGGTAGAGCGAAGCGAAACCCATCGCTTGTCCCCGCGGCGCGGAGTTGGTGGGTTTCGCTTCGCTCTACCCACACTACAAAAGCAAATGGCCGGGACGAGCCCGGCCATCGCGAAAGCATGTGAAGCAACCGCTTAGCGCGGTGCGCGCTTGGCGAGGATCCGCTGCAGCGTGCGGCGGTGCATGTTGAGGCGGCGCGCGGTCTCCGAGACGTTGCGGTTGCACATCTCGTAGATGCGCTGGATGTGCTCCCAGCGCACCCGGTCCGCCGACATCGGATTGGCCGGCAGCTCGGACTTCTCGGTGCCGGTTGCGAGCAGGGCTGCAACGACGTCGTCGGCGTCGGCGGGCTTCGAGAGATAATCGACGGCGCCCATCTTCACCGCGGTGACGGCGGTGGCGATGTTGCCGTAGCCGGTCAGCACGATCGCGCGCGCGTCGGGACGCTTGCGCTTCAACGCCGAGACGACGTCGAGGCCGTTGCCGTCGCCAAGCCTGAGATCGACGACCGCGAAAGCGGGCGCGGCGCGGCCGATCTCGGCGAGACCATCAGACACCGTGTCGCATGACTTCACCGCAAAGCCGCGCGTCTCCATCGCGCGCGACAGGCGCTCCAGGAACGGCTTGTCGTCCTCGACGATGAGGAGCGAGCGGTCAGCATGGTCATTCAGTTCAGTGATGGCGTTCACGGTCCATTTTTCCCTGTGGCAGACCCCCAATATATGGGCTCCTACTGCGGCGCTGCCAAGGCAGCCGAAAGTCGCGTCGGCTGCATCCGGTATGCCAGAGTTGCGGTTAAGAATCGTTCTTAAGCTGCGTCTTCGTCACCAGGCGCGGCTTCCTCGAAGCGCTCGCGGGGCCAGACGATCTGCACCACGGCGCCGTGATCGGGGAAGGTGCGATTGGTAAACGACACCTTGGCGCCGGTCCGTTCCAGCAGCGTCCTTGCGATGAAAACGCCCAGACCCAAGCCTCCACGGGCGTTTTGGGCCTCATCTGCGCCCCGGCGGCGTGACAAATACGGCTCGCCGATCCGCCTCAGCATATCAGGCGCGATGCCGGGGCCGTCGTCGGAAACGACGATCTCGATGGTTTCAGCGTTCCACCACGCGTTCACCTCGACGGTCTGGTGCGCGAAATCGACCGCATTTTCGAGAATGTTTCCGACGCCATAGAGGATCGCGGGATTGCGTGCCGCGACCGGTTCACTCGTTGCTGCGACAGCAAGCCGCACCTTGATGTTGATGCCGAAATCGCGATGTGGTGCCACCGCCTCCTCGATCAGGGTCGACAGCTTCATGGTGTCGAACGGCGCGCCGCTCGACGACAATTGCGCGATCTTGCTCAGGATGTCGCGGCAGCGCTGCGCCTGTTCCCGCACCGTCTTCAGGTCGCCAGTGATGGCCGGGTCATGCACCGTCTTCTCGAGTTCGCGCGAGATCAGGAAGATCGTCGACAGCGGCGTGCCGAGCTCGTGGGCTGCTGCTGCGGCGAGGCCGTCGAGCTGGGTCAGATGCTGTTCGCGCGTCAGCACCAGCTCGGTCGCTGCGAGCGCATCGGAGAGCTGACGCGCCTCCTCGGTCACCTGGAATGCGTAAAGGCTGGTGACGCCGATCGCGAGCAGGATCGAGAGCCAGACGCCGATCAGATAGATCGGCGGCAGCACCAGCGGATCGTCGCCATCCCAGGGCAATGGCAGATGGTAGAAGAACAGCGCCGAGGCACAGGCGACCGCAAGGCAGCCGAGCGCGATCGTCAGCCGGATCGGCAGCACCGTGGCCGAGATCAGGACCGGGGCCAGGAACAGGAACGAGAACGGGTTCTGCAACCCGCCGGTGAAGTACAGGAGCCCACCGAGCTCGACGATATTGAAGGCGAGCAGGGCCGCGGCATAGACCGGCTCCAGCCGCTGCATCGGGTTGAACGCGATCTGCAGCGCCAGATTGAGCAGCGCCGAGAATGTCACGATGGTGACGCAGGGGACGATCGGGACGTCGAATTCCAGTCCCTGGGCGACGATGAAGATCGCAACCAGCTGGCCGAGCGCGGCGAGCCAGCGCAGCCGCAGGATCGTATCGAGGCGGACATAGCGGCGGGGCTGGCGGAAATCGGAAGCGAAGTCGGTCATCTCGGGACCTTAGCTGTGCCGTGGGCGGCGCACAAATTCGCGACTTAGCGCAACGACGCGGGGCAAGCCTTGCGCTTATTGTCGCAATGGCTCAATGAACGGCCAGATGCAACAGAGCGAGACAAGTCAGGGGCAACAGCCCACGGCTCATGAAGCGCCCGCGGCTGAACAAGGCGGATCGGCCGCGATCGACGTCGCGCATCTCGTCAAGGTCTACAAGGCCACCCGCGCGGTCGACGGCATTTCCTTCCGCATCGCGCGTGGCAGCATCACCGGACTGCTCGGCGGCAACGGAGCCGGCAAGACCACGACAATCGCGATGATCATGGGGCTGGTGCTGCCAACCTCGGGCAGCGTCGAAGTGCTCGGCGCGAAAATTCCCGAGCAGCGCTATGACGTGCTGGGCCGGATGAATTTCGAGAGCCCCTATGTCGACATGCCGATGCGGCTCACGGTGCGGCAGAACCTGACCATCTTCGGGCGCCTCTATGCCGTGAAGCATTTGCGCGAGCGGATCGACCAGCTCGCCGCCGATCTCGATCTCACCGAATTCCTCGACCGTTCCAATGGCAAGCTGTCCGCCGGGCAGAAGACCCGCGTTGCGCTGGCGAAGGCGCTGATCAACGAGCCGGACCTGTTGCTGCTCGACGAGCCGACCGCGTCGCTCGACCCGGATACCGCCGACTGGGTGCGGCAGCATCTCGAGACCTACCGCAAGACCCATAACGCGACCATCCTGCTGGCGTCGCACAACATGCTGGAGGTCGAGCGTCTCTGCGACCGCGTCATCATCATGAAACGCGGCAAGATCCAGGACGACGACAGCCCCGACAGGATCATGGCGCGCTACAACCGCGACACGCTGGAAGAGGTGTTTCTCGATGTCGCGCGCGGCCGGGTCCGGGAGGGCGCGCCATGAGCGAACTCGTCAGCCACCACCAGCGCGGGATTTCATTGCAACGCATCAATGCGATGGTGCTGCGCTACTGGTATCTGTTGATGTCGTCATGGCCGCGGCTGCTGGAGCTGGTCTACTGGCCGGCATTGCAGATCATCACCTGGGGCTTCCTGCAGAATTACATCTCGCAGTCATCCGGTTTCTTCGCCAAAGCCGGCGGCACGCTGATCGGCGCCGTGATCCTGTGGGACATCCTGTTCCGCGGCCAGCTCGGTTTCTCCATCTCGTTCCTGGAGGAGATGTGGGCGCGCAATCTCGGCAACCTGATGATGAGCCCGCTGAAGCCGATCGAATTCCTGCTCTCGCTGATGATCATGAGCCTGATCCGGCTCGCCATCGGCGTGATCCCGATGACGCTGCTGGCGCTGTTCTTCTTCGGCTTCAACTTCTACGCCATCGGGCTGCCGCTGATCGCGTTCTTCTGCAACCTGATCTTCACCAGCTGGTCGGTCGGCGTGTTCGCCTCCGGCCTCGTGCTGCGCAATGGGCTCGGCGCGGAAAGCATCGTCTGGACGCTGATGTTCGCGGTGATGCCGCTGGCCTGCATCTACTATCCGGTCGAGGTGCTGCCGGGCTGGCTGCAAGTCGTCGCCTGGACGTTGCCGCCGACCTATGTGTTCGAAGGCATGCGCTCGCTCTTGATCGATCACGTCTTCCGCGCCGACCTGATGGCGTGGGCGCTGGTCATCAACGCCATCCTGTTCGCTGCCTCTTTTGCGACCTTCCTTGCCCTTTTGCAGAGCGCCAAGCACAACGGATCGCTGTTGTCAGGTGGTGAATAAATGTCACTTTCCCGTGGAATCTCGGTGTATTAGGATAGTGCCCCTAAATTCGGTGAGCGGCGGATTGACGCATTGTTACGCATTCGTCAGGATGCTGCGGCGCAAAACAGGGGTCTGGAAATATTATGCCCATCGGTGAATTTGGCGGTGCCCCGCCACTAGCGGCGGAAGGCGGTCCGGGACTCACGACGCCGCTGTACTGGATGTACGAAATGGCACAGGCGTCGCTCAATCCGGCGCGCGCGGTGACCGACGCCACCAAGATCCTGTTTCAGAACCCGCTCAATCCATGGACCCACACCCAGTTCGGCAAATCGATCGCGGCCAGCTGTGAGCTGTTCGAGCGCACCACGCGCCGCTACGGCAAGCCCGACTGGAACCTGCCGACGACCGAGGTCAACGGCATCCGCACGCCGGTCGAGGTTCGCTCGATCTGGGAGAAGCCGTTCTGCCGCCTGCTGCATTTCGATCGCAAGCTGACGCGTCCGCTGCGCTCGCCGCAGCCACGCGTGCTGATCGTGGCGCCGATGTCGGGCCATTATGCGACACTGCTGCGCGGCACGGTCGAGGCGTTCCTGCCGACGCATGAAGTCTACATCACGGACTGGGCCGATGCGCGCATGGTGCCGCTTGCGGCCGGCCGGTTCGATCTCGACGACTATGTCGATTACCTGATTGAGATGCTGCACGCACTCGGCGGCAACATGCACGTGATTGCGGTGTGCCAGCCCTCGGTGCCGGTCGTTGCGGCCGTCTCCGTGATGGAAGCCAACCACGATCCGTTCGTGCCGCTGTCGATGACGCTGATGGGCGGCCCGATCGACACCAGGCGCAATCCGACCGCGGTCAACAACCTCGCCGAAGAGCGCGGCATCGAGTGGTTCCGCAACAATGTCATCACCAAGGTGCCGTTCCCGCATCCCGGCGTGATGCGCGACGTCTATCCGGGCTTCCTGCAGCTCAACGGTTTCATCAGCATGAACCTGGATCGGCACATGGACGCGCACAAGGCGCTGTTCGCCAATCTGGTGAAGGGTGACGGCGACCTCGTCGACAAGCACCGCGAATTCTATGACGAATATCTCGCCGTGATGGACCTCACAGCGGAGTATTACCTGCAGACCGTCGACCTCGTGTTCGTCAAGCACGCGCTGCCGAAGGGCGAGATGACCCATCGCGGCAAGCCGGTCGATCCCTCGAAGATCCGCCGCGTCGCGCTGATGACGGTGGAAGGCGAGAAGGACGACATCTCCGGCCTCGGCCAGACCGAAGCGACGCACGCGCTCTGCACCGCCATCCCGAACCATCGCCGCGTGCACTATGTGCAGAAGGGCGTCGGGCACTACGGCGTGTTCAACGGATCGCGTTTCCGCTCCGAAATCGTGCCGCGGATCTCCGATTTCATGGTTTCGGCGGCCAATACGCGGCTTTCTTTGGTCGCCGCGGCCGAATAGGAGTATCGCCCCGGCCGCGATTTTCGCGGTCGCGCAAGTTACTGATTTAACTAAAAGAATCTCAAATCAGGCGCGGCTCAAGGGATGAATATGGTTTCATCCTATGGGCCTTGCTTGCGAGCCTGATTCATCAGAAAAATTCCGGTTCCGACCCCTGCCGGTAGAGGTCAATTAACGGCCAGCCCCTGTATATTGGGCAAATGATTTGTTTTTGCGCCGAGCGCTTTCCCTGGCGGCGGATATGGCAAAGTTCGGGCGAACTCCTGCTCCCCGGACTCTCAGAAATGGCTACTCGCGCGCTCCTTTATCGGCGGCCTGCCGAACCCGCGACCGTATTGGTCAGACACGGCTCCCAGTTCTTCACCGTCAGGCTGCGACGGCACAGGCGCGCGCGCCGCTATACGCTCAGGATACATCCGACCGATCGTGAAGCGATCCTGACGATGCCGCCGCGCGGCACGATTGTCGAAGCCAAGGAGTTCGCCAATCTCCATGGCGGCTGGATCGCCGCCCGTCTCGGCCGCTTGCCGAAGGCCGCACCGTTCCAGCCCGGCACGGTGGTGCCGCTGCGCGGCGTGCCGCATCGGCTGGTGCATCGCTCGGGCGAGCGCGGCACGGTGTGGACCGAGACGCGCGACAGCGGAGAGAAGATCCTGTGCGTCGCCGGCGGCGTCGAGCACATGGATCGCCGGGTGCATGACTTCCTCAAGCGCGAGGCGCGCAAGGATCTGCAGAAGTCAGCGCAGCTGCACGCCGCGGAACTCGGCGTGCGGGTCCGCCGGATCTCGATCCGCGATCAGTCCAGCCGCTGGGGCTCGTGCACCTCGGCCGGTTCGCTGTCGTTCTCGTGGCGGCTGATTCTGGCACCGCCCTTCGTGCTCGATTACCTCGCCGCGCACGAGGTCGCCCATCTCGTCGAGATGAACCACTCGGCGCGGTTCTGGCGGGTGGTCGACAAGGTCTGCGCCTCGGTCACGCGCGCCAAGAACTGGCTCGACACCCACGGCAACGACCTGCACCGCTACGGGATTCAGGAGTAGGCGACGCTGTCTCCGCCACCTTTGCTGTCATCGCCCGCGAAAGCGGGCGATCCAGTATTTCAGAGGCATATGTCATTGAGCCGATAGGCCGCGGCGTACTGGATCCCCGCATTCGCGGGGATGACAGTCGGAGTGTGATGCGACCTGCCTGGCTAGCGGCTATCGAAACAACCGATCGGCCAGCCAGCCATCGAGTCCCGCCGCAGCCTCCGGCCGCGCGTTCGGGTTGGGTGGCACCGACGCGCGTGCCGGCGTCGGCGGGGGCGGGCGGTAATAGCCGCTGCCGGATGGGACCGGCGCCGGCGGCGGTGCCTGCGTCTGCGGTTGGATCTGCATCGGTCCCGACGGCGCGGTGATCTGCGACGAAATCTGCATCAGGTTCGCCGGCGCCCAGCTGCCTTGCGAGTTCGGGATTGCCGCGACCGGCACGCCCTGAAGCGCTGATTTCATGAAGCGGGTCCACACTTCGACCGGCAGGCCGCCGCCGGTTGCCTTCTTGGTCGGCGAATTGTCGTCATTGCCGAGCCAGACGCCGGTGACGAGCTTGGCGGTGTAGCCGATGAACCAGGCGTCGCGGTAATCCTGGCTGGTGCCGGTCTTGCCGGCGGCGGTCCAGCCCGGGATTTCCGCCTTGCGCGCGGTGCCCGAGATCAGCGTCTCGCGCATCATGCTGTTCATCATCGCATCATAGCGCGGCTCGATCACCTGGTTGGGCGGATCGGCCGGGCGGTCATAGAGCAGCTTGCCCGTGCTGGTGCGGATCTTGGTCACCACATGCGGCGAGACGCTGTAGCCGCCATTGGCGAACGGCGCATATGCGCCGACCAGCTCGATCACGGACACTTCCGAAGTGCCGAGCGCGATCGAGACGTTGGGCTCGAGCTTCGAGGAGATGCCGAGCCGGTGCGCGGTGCGCACCACGTTCTTGGCGCCGACCTCGACGCCGAGCCGCACTGCGACCGTGTTCAGCGACATCGCCAGCGCCTGGGTCAAGGTCACCGAGCCGAAATATTCGTGGGTGTAGTTCTCTGGCTTCCAGCCCTTGATGTCGAGCGGCGCGTCGGTGCGGATCGTGTCCGGCGTCAGCCCCGCCTCGACCGCGGTGAGATAGACGAACGGCTTGAACGCCGAGCCGGGCTGCCGCTTCGCGGTGACGGCGCGATTGTACTGGCTTTCGGCATAGTTCCGGCCGCCGACCATGGCGCGCACCGCGCCGTCGGGCGTCATCGCCACCAGCGCACCCTGGCTGACATTGAACTTCACGCTCTTGGCGGCGAGTTCGTCGATGACGGCGGCTTCCGCGACGTTCTGCAGCTTCGGATCGATCGTGGTCTGCACCACGATGTCCTGGTCGATCTGGCCGACCAGATCGTCGAGCACTTCGCCGATCCAGTCGGCGACGTAGTTCACGGTGCCGGCGCCGGCCGGCTTCACCGCGATCGAGGGCTGCCCAATCGAGGCCTTGGCTTGCGCCTCGGTGATGAACTTGGCGTCGGCCATCGCCGCGAGCACGATTTGCGCGCGCTGCTCCGCGCCCTCAGGGTTGCGGTTCGGCGCCAGCCGCGACGGCGACTTGACGAGGCCCGCGAGCATCGCAGCTTCCGGCAGCGTCACGTTCTTCGCCGACTTGCCGAAATAGCGCTGCGCGGCAGCCTCGACGCCATAGGCGCCGGACCCGAAATAGACGCGGTTGAGGTAGAGCTCGAGGATCTCGTTCTTGGAATGCTTGCGTTCGAGCCACAGCGCGAGCTCGGCCTCCTGCAGCTTGCGCTGCATGGTGCGCTCCTGGGTCAGGAACAGGTTCTTGGCGAGCTGCTGCGTCAAGGTCGAGCCGCCCTGCGAGACGCCACGATGCAGGATGTTGGTCACCGCGGCGCGCAGGATGCCGACCGGGTCCACGCCGTAATGCGAATAGAAGCGGCGATCTTCAATGGCGATGAACGCCTTCGGCAGATAGGGCGGCAGATCCTTCAACGCGATATTGGCGCCGGCCATTTCGCCGCGCTGCGCCAGCACGCTGCCGTCGATGCCGACGATCTGGATGGTCGGCGGGCGCTTGGGAATTTCCAGGGACTGGATCGGCGGCAGATGCGCGCCGACCCACACCACGACACCGATCACCGCAATGCCGGCCCACAAGCCGAGCACCGCGGTCCAATAGAACAGCCTGCCGATGCCGAAGCCGCGCGACTTGCTCCGCCGCTTGCTGCCGCTGCGCGACGGGCGCGGCTTCTCGCTACCGGAATCGCTGCTCTTGTCGCTGCTTTTGGGCTTGGATTTGGCGGGCTTGTCGTCGCCGCCGCCGGGAATGCGGTCGGACGGCGACAGTCTGAGGTCGGCAAGCGCGGCCGGAAGCCCGAACAGCGGCTCCTTGCGCGCACCGCCTTTTTTACGTCCCCACGCCATCCGCAACGCTCACACCCTGACCGCGGGCACGCTAGCGTTCCCAGTTTAAGGGGCGGTTACGCAAAGCTTAACGGGGGATTAGGAGGTGAGGCGGCGCGTTGCTAAATAAGGATGGAACAAAGAATCAGGGAGCACCGCATGGGCCATATCGATCCAACAAAAGAAGTGTTTGCGCAATTCCGGGACAACAACCGGCCGGGTCCGATCCACATGCTCAATCTGGTGCGGCTGCGCGAATGGGCCGCCTATCCCGACGGCCGCAAGGCGACCGGCGCCGAAGCCTATGCCGCCTACGGCCGCGAGAGCGGCCCGGTGTTCGAGCGGCTCGGCGGCCGCATCGTCTGGCAGGGCCGCTTCGAGCTGATGCTGATCGGCCCGCAAGAGGAACGCTGGGACCATTGCTTCATCGCCGAGTATCCTGATGTCGCAGCCTTCGTCGAAATGATCCGCGATCCCGTCTATCGCGAGGCGGTGAAGCACCGCCAGGCCGGCGTCGAGGATTCGCGGCTGATCCGCCACGCGGTGCTGCCGGTGGGGAAGACGTTTGGCGAGATTCCGAAGTAGCGCAGCGAAGCGCAATGGAAGCCCCGTCATCCTGAGGTGCGAGCCTTGCGGTGCGCTTGCACCGCTGGGCGAGCCTCGAAGGATGTACGGCCCCGCTGGTGGCCGTCGACCCTTCGAGACGCGCGCAAGAGCGCGCTCCTCAGGGTGACGGTGGTAGAGCCTGCATAGACCGCGAAAACAAAATCGGCGGCCCGGAGGCCGCCGATTGCATCTCAAACCTGCGCGAAGCGCTAGCCCGTTGGGCCGGCGTCCTCGAGGATCGGGCCGAACAGCTCCCAGCGCTCGCCGTTGAACTTCATCATCTGCAGCTGCTTGTTGACGCGGTAGTCGTCTGGCGTGGTGTTGCCCTTGATACCGGGCAGCGCGAGGTCGAGCTCGACATTCTTCAGGTTGGTCGCCTGCTTCAGCACGTTCTCGCGGGTCAGGTCGTCGCCGCACTGCTTGAGCACGTGAACCAACAGCTGCGCAGTGGAATAGCCGTAGCCGTTGAAGCTCGAATCCTTATCGCCGTCCGGATAGTATTTCGCCATCATGTCGAAGTAGCGCTTCATGCCCGGATCGTCCTTCCAGGTCGGATCGAGCGGGTCCTTGCCGTAGCTGACGCTGATCACGCCCTTGGAGGCCTCGAGTCCGGCCGGTTTCATCACCGCGCCGACTGAGGTGGCGTTGATGTCGAGAATGTGCACCGGCTTCCAGCCGAGTTCGGCGATCTTCTTGATCGCCTGCGCGGCCTGCTTCGGCGTCGAGGCCGAGAAGAACAGGTCCGCGCCGGCATCCTTGATCTTGAGGATCTGCGAATCGATGGTCGGGTCGGACACCTCATAGGAGGCTTCGGCCACGATCATCTTCGCCGCCTTGTCGCCGAGGCCGGCCTTGATGCCGTTCAGATAGTCCTTGCCGAGGTCGTCGTTCTGATAGAGCACGCCGATCTTGGCGTTCGGATACTCCTTCAGGATGTACTGGCCGTAGATGCGGCCTTCGCTGAAATAGTTCGGGTTAAAGCCGAGCGTCCAGGGGAAGTTCTTCGGGTCGGTGAACTTCGAGGCGCCGGTGGCGGCGAACAGCTGCGGCACCTTCTTGCCGTTCAGGTATTTCTGCACGGCGGCGTTCGACGGCGTGCCGATGATCTGGAAGGTCAGCAGCACCTCGTCGCTCTCGACGAGCTTGCGCACCTGCTCGACCGCTTTCGGCGGCGAATAGGCGTCGTCATACTGGATCAGGTTGATCTTGCGGCCGTTCACGCCGCCCTGATCGTTGATCATCTTGATGTAGGCGGCCTGGGCCTTGCCGATGGTGGCGTAGGCAGAGGCCGGGCCACTGAAGGGTACGGTCTGGCCGACCTTGATCTCGGTATCGCTCGCGCCGGTGTCGTATTTCTTCTGCGCGGAGGCCGACGTTACAGACAGCGCGACTGCGAGCGCCGTTCCCGTGACCAGACGTAAAATCCGGTTCCTCATAATGCTGTTTCCCTCACGTGACTGATGGTTGGCCGATGATCTTGTCCGCAGGTTCAAGTCCCGCGGTCGCCATCGCTTGGACCGGATACTGGCGGAACGCTTGCTGCAACGCAAGACGAGCGGCGCCGAAAAGGTGAGCGATTTCAGTCAACGAAAGTAGGGGGCGATGCGAAAAGGCGGGTGGGCCGCGGAGAAGCGCTGCGCTAGTCGGTGCTCCTTTCCTTCACCTCTCCCGCTTGCGGGGGAGGTCGGATTGCATCGAAGATGCAATCCGGGTGGGGGCTCTTTCCGCCACGTGACTCGTGGAGAGACCCCCACCCCAACCCTCCCCCGCAAGCGCAGGGGAATCGCATATGGGTTTTGGCTAGCTATTGCGTTGGAAGGCAAGAAGGATTCTGAAGACGACTCCCGGATTCTGGAGGGAGTCGGATGCGGAAGTTCAGAAGGGCGTTTGGGCGCTTGCCGGACCCGCGCGCAGGCAATGCGAGCCACGAACTGCTGGAAGTTCTGTTCATCGCGCTGGCGGCGGTTCTGTGCGGAGCCGGCAGCTGCGCGGAGATGGAGGAGTTTGGACGGTCCAAGGAAGGCTTGTTGCGCCTCTTCCTGAAGCTGGAGCACGGCATCCCCAGCCACGATACGTTCAGTCGGGTGTTCCGTCTGCTCAAGCCGCAGGCCTTTGAGTTCGCCTTCCGCCGCTTCATGGCGGCGTTTGCCAAGGCCAATGGGCTCAAGCTTACCGGCGTGATTGCGGTCGATGGCAAAGCTCTGCGGCGTGCCTATGAACGCGGCGGACGGGCAACGCCACTGCATCTGGTCAACGTCTTCGCAGTCGAAGCACGCATGGCTCTGGCGCAACAAAAAGCGCCGGGGCGCAACGAGACGGCGGGCGCCTTGGAGGTGCTGGATCTTCTCTCCCTTGAAGACTGCACTGTGACCGCCGATGCCCTGCATTGCCACCGCGGATTTGCTGCAGCGGTGCTTGATCGGGGCGGACATTATGTTCTGACGATCAAGGCGAACCGTGGCCTCTTGTTCAAGGCGGTGACGCAGCAGTTTGCGCGATCGGGGCAGCGCAGCACCGTCCAGCAGACCGACCGCCCGGCCCATGATCGCAGCGAGGCGCGACGTGCGACCGTCATGCGCAACACGACCCTGGCTGAACGCTTCCCCGGCGTGGCGGCCGTGGGCCGCGTCACCTCGCGCCGGCGCTGCGTGACCAGCGCGCCGATCCGCCGGTCGTACGTTACTATCTGCTGTCCAGATATATCTCTGCCAAGCGGCTGCTTGACGTCACCCGCAGTCACTGGGCCGTTGAGAACCGGCTGCATTGGGTGCTCGACGTCCATTTTGCCGAGGATCGCAACCGCTCCCGCAAGGACCACGCACCGGAGAATCTCGCCATTCTCCGACGCCTTGCCCTCAACATCCTGCGAGCCCACCCCGATCGCAAGTCCATCAACCTCAAGATCAGACGCGCAGGCTGGGACGAGGCCTTCCTCATGCAGGTTCTCAGCCATATGCGATAGCCCTGCGCTTGCGGGGGAGGGAGTGGAGCCTCGATGCGGCGCGACCTAACCCGCCGGTCCGGTGTCCTCGATGATCGGGCCGAACAGCTCCCAGCGCTCGCCGTTGAACTTCATCATCTGCATCTGCTTGTTGATGCGATAGTCGTTCGGTCCGGTCGTGATCGACATGCCCGGCAGCGCGAGGCTAGGCACGAACTTCTTCAGGCTGGTCACCTGCTTCATCAGGTTGTCGCGGGTGAGGTCGTCGCCGCACTGTTTCAGCACCTGGATCAACAGCTCGGCCGTCGAGTAGCCGTAGGTGTTGACGGTGTTGAGCTTGTCGCCTTCCGGATAATACTTGTCCATGAAGGCGAAATAGGCCTTCACGCCGGGATCGTCCTTCCACTGCGGATCGGCGGGGTCCTTGCCGTAATTGGTCGAGATGATGCCCTTGGAGATATCGAGGCCCGCGGGCTTCAGCGTCGCCGACACCGGGCTCGCATTGATGTCGAGGATGTGCACCGGGGTCCAGTTGAGGTCGGCGATCTTGCGGATCGCTTGTGCGGCGAATTTCGGCGTCGAGGCGTCATAGATCAGATCGGCGCCGGAGGCCCTCAGCTTGACGATCTGGGAATCCACCGTCGGGTCGGTCAGCTCATAGGAGACCTCGGCGACGATCATGCTGGCGGCCTTGTCGCCGAGCCCGCTCTTCAGGCCGGTGATGTAGTCGCGGCCGAGATCGTCGTTCTGGTAGAAGATACCGATCTTGGCGTTGGGGGGATTGACCAGGATGTATTTGGCGTAAATGCGTCCCTCGGACTGGTAGTTCGGGTTGAACGCGATGGTCCACGGCGCATTCTGCGGATCGGAGAAGCGCGAGGCGCCGGTGGAGGCGAGCAGCTGTGGCACCTTCTTGGTATTCAGATATTTCTGCACGGCGGCATTTGAGGGCGTGCCGATGATCTGGAAGGTGAACAGCACCTCGTCGCCCTCGACCAGCTTGCGCACCTGCTCGACCGCCTTCGGCGGCGAATAGGCATCGTCATACTGGATCAGGTTGAGCTTGCGGCCGTTGATGCCGCCCTGATCGTTGATCATCTTGAGGTAGGCCGCCTGGGTCTTGCCGATGCCGGCATAGGCGGATGCGGGGCCCGAGAACGGCACGGTCTGGCCGATCTTGATCTCGGTGTCGGTCGCGCCGATGTCGTATTTCTTCTGCGCGGCGGCCGATGTAACCGACAACGCGATGGCAAGCGCTGTCGCAGCGAGCAATTGCACGCTCCTCATGTCCGTGACCTCCCATGTTGCCGGTGATCTTGTCCGCAAGCCTCGAGCCGGCGGATGTCACCGTTATCAGGGATGATGGAGGAAGCGTGGTTGCATTGCAAGGCGATGCGCCCTGCGCGCAGTGTCGCGTTTGAGCATGATCCGCAAAAGTGCGAAGCGGTTTTCCGAGGGGATCATGCTCAAGAAAACAAAAGCGCGCCCGCGCGTTAAGCGAGCCAGAGCTGGATCAGCGCGAGCGCCGCAGGCGCCGCCTGCACATAAAGGATGCGCCGGCTCACGGTGGCGGCGCCGTAGACGCCGGCGACGATCACGCAGAGCAGGAAGAATGTCTTGATCTGGAACGCGAAGGCCGGATTGCCGTGCACCAGGCCCCAGATCAGTCCGGCGGCGAGGAAGCCGTTATAGAGCCCCTGATTGGCGGCGAGCACGGCCGAGTCGGTCGCCTTCTCGATCGAGTTGCGAAAGGTCTTCAAGCCCATCGGCTTGGTCCACAGGAACATCTCGAGCACAAGGAAATAGATGTGCAGCGCGGCCACCACCGCGACCAGAACATTGCCAAGCAAAAGCATGATGCGGTCCCCCTTAACCGGAATTCGGGTGGACGCTAGCACGCGGGCGGTGAATTGTATGCCGAGCGACCTGTTTCCGAGCGATGAACATGGCCGACCGCAAGACTGCACAGAGCTTCAACCTCGACCGCCTCAAGACCCCGATCGGCACCGCGCTGCTGGTGACCGATGACGACGGCGTGCTGCGCGCGCTCGACTGGGACGACTATGAAGGACGCATGCTCGAGCTGCTGCGGCTGCATTATGGCGCGGTGACGCTGCGGGACGGCCGCGCGCCGGCGGCGATGCGCGAGGCGCTCGCCGATTACTTCAAGGGCGATCTGGATCGGCTCGCGGATGTCGAATGGCGCGTCGCCGGCACGCCGTTCCAGCAGAAGGTCTGGCACGCGCTGCCGAAGATTTCGCCCGGCACCACCATGAGCTACGGTGCGCTGGCGGCGAAACTGAAAGTGCCGAAGGCGATGCGTGCGGTCGGCCATGCCAACGGCTCCAACCCGATCAGCGTCGTCGTGCCCTGCCACCGCCTGATCGGCGCCAACGGCTCACTGGTCAAATACGGCGGCGGGCTGGAGCGCAAGCGCTGGCTGCTGCGGCATGAGGGCGTGGAGATATGAAGCGTTTTCGAGCGAAGTGGACTCCGGTTCGCGTAGAGAAAACGCGTCAAAACAAAAAGCTGGAGTTTCGGTTCTGATTCAATCAGAACCGAAATGCTCTAGCGGCCCATTTGATCAGCCGCCCGAGGCGATCAATCGAGATCTTCGCTCGGCATGTTTCGCAGATCGCGCACGATATAGAGGAAGACAATGAGCGAAGGCACCCATGCGAGTATCGCTCCTACCAGCATCGCATCGACCGTCGTCATGGGGCCTCCTTTGAGCGTTGTTAGAGCGTTTTCGAGCGAAGCCTGTCCCGCACTTGATGCGGGATGGACGCCGGTTCGCGTGAAGAAAACGCGTCAAAACAAAAGTCTAATCCTCGCCGTCAGACCAGTTTCCTCGCCGGGCCGCGGCTGCCGGGGAAGGGATAGAGCCACTTCCAATAGGCCTTGTTGCGCTCCAATTGCTGTTTGTAGATCTCGCGGCACTTCACGGAGCAGAACTGCTCGAAATGCCAGCTGTGCCGGATCAGCCCGAACGGGCGCCTGCACCCCGGATTCCCGCAACGGCCGGTCATGACGCGGCCTCCGCATTCGCACGCCAAAGCCAGCGAGTGAATTCCTCCTGAGCTTTGTGCAGGCAGAGGCGTCCGCAGTAGCGCTCGCCCGCCGGGTTTCGCAAACTGATGATCTTGGGCTCTTCGCTGTTACACTGGGCGCAGCGTGGTTCCGCTCGCATGGCGACCTCCCTCCGAGGAATTGCCATTTGCCAATCAGAATGTCTGATGCTGTCTCTGATGTTGTCCTGGCCGTCGATCTTCGCGAAGGACGACGGTGCGCAATCTCGCGCCACCATCGTCCAGGCGCAACTTGTCCTGATGTTTGGCGGCATCATCCTTGCGTATGTCTGATGTGAACTCATTCGCCGGGCGCGCTTCCGTTCTGCGCCAGGGCCGTATCGAGGCATTTGATCAGGACGTCGCCGTCGAAGGGCTTGCTCAGAAAGCAGATCGCTCCCGCCCTCAGGGCCCGGGCGCGATCGCTTTCGACGGAGAAGGCGGTGACGAAAATGAACGGAAAGCGCCGTCCGCTGGCGATCAAATGGCTCTGCAGGTCGAGCCCGCTCATGGCCGGCATCCGGACGTCCGCTATCACACAGGATGTCTCATTCAGGTGGGGCGAGTGCAGGAATTCCTCAGCCGACGCGTAGGTCTCGACTGCGTAGCCGAGCGACCTGACGAGATTGTGGGTCGCGGTGCGAACCGACATGTCGTCGTCGATGATGGATATCATTGGCGGGTGGGACAAGGAGGTCCTTCCTGGGACGGCCAGAACGGGCTTTGGTCTGTGCGCGGACGCCGGGGCACAGTGCGTCGCCAGTCGGGATCGGAGAATCATACTTAGGTTTGCGGCCCGCCGGATGCCGGTCCGATCCGGAGGATCTGCGCCATTTTGACCAGATCCGGCAGCGATTTCGCCGCCATTTTCCGCATGATGTGGCCGCGGTGTATCTTCACCGTGATCTCGGCCACCCCGATTTCGGCGGCGACCTGCTTGTTCATGAGCCCCGCCGTCACGAGTGTCATGATCTGGCGCTCGCGGGCGGTCAGGGTCGCGAAGGCTGCGCGCAGGTGTGCAAGGGCCTTGGCCTCATCGCGACGATTTCGGTCGCGCTCGATCGCTGTCGTGACGGCATCCAGCATGTCCTGGTCGCGGAACGGCTTGGTCAGGAAGTCGACCGCTCCGGCCTTCATGGCCCTGACCGTCATCGGGATATCGCCATGGCCGGTCATGAAGATGATCGGGATATGAATGTCGGCCTTGGCCAGTTCGGCCTGAAAGTCGAGGCCGCTCAGCCGGGGCAGCCTGATGTCCAGGATCAGGCAGCTCGGGACATCCGGCGGCTTGTGCTGGAGAAATTCATGGGCCGATCCGAATACTTCGGTCCGCAGCCCGACCGACCGGAAAAGATTGCTCAGCGAGTCCCGCACCGACGGGTCGTCGTCGACGACGAAGACGGCCGGATCGCCGGCGCTTGCGTGCGTGGGAGGCGATGCCGCGGGTCCGGTCACCATGCATGATCCTCTTCACGCAATGGCAAGGTGAACTGGAATGTCGCGCCGGGGCCGGTATTTCCGGCCACGGACAGGCGACCCCGGTGAGCTTCGACGATCGAGCGGCAGATCGACAAGCCCATTCCCATGCCGCTGGCCTTGGTGGTGTAGAAGGCGTCGAACAGCCGGTCGGCATTCTCGGTTGTTATCCCGACGCCACAGTCGGTGACCGTGACCAGGATTTGCCCGGCATCGTCATGCTTGGCGGGATCGATGCGTGTGCGGATCACGAGTTCGCGCGGCCGGTCCGTGACCGGCTGCATCGCCTCGATGCCGTTGAGGACCAGGTTGAGGATGACTTGCTGGAGTTGGATACGGTCGGCGATAACAGGCGGGAGCGCGGGAGCGAGGTCCAGCTGCAGGGAAATCAGGTGGCTCTGCAGTTCATGCTGCACCAGGCCGATCACCTCGTTGATGGCTGCATTGATGTCGAGCGGCGCCTTCTGATCGGTCGTCTTGTTCACCAGGGCGCGGACGCGCTGGATGACCTCGCCCGCCCGGTTGCCGTCGCTGATGATCGACCTGACCGCCCCGCGGGCTTCGTTCAGATCGGGAGCCGCCCGGTTGAGCCACCGCAGGCATGCCGCGGCATTGGTGACCACGGCGGCAAGCGGCTGGTTCACTTCATGGGCGATCGATGCCGCGAGCTCGCCGAGCGCCGTCACGCGCGTGACGTGCGCGAGGTTCATCTGCGCTTCATGCAGTTCCGACTCGGCCCGCTTGCGGGCCGTCACGTCGGTGACCGCTCCGATGAATTCGGTGTCGCCCGAGATGTTGGTCACCGCATGCGCCCGGGCGTGGACATATTTGATCGCCCCATTGGGCATCAGCAATCGGTAGCCGTGCTCGAAGTCCTTGCCGTCGACCGAGGCACGGTCGATGGTCCGTTGCACGCGGGTGCGATCGTTCGGATGGACGCGTTGCAGGACCGTGCCATGCTTGATGCAAGGAGCTTTGTCGAATTCGAAGATCCTGAACGTTTCTTCCGACCAGATCATCTCGCCGTTGGCGACGTGCCAGCCAAAGCTGCCGGTGTGACTCAATCGCTGGGCTTCGGTCAGGTACATTTCACTCTGCTGCAGCGCATTCTCAGCCTGCTTGCGCTCGGTAATATCCTCGCATGCGATCAGGACGATCAACTGATCGCCCAGCCGCCGTACGGCCTTGGCATTCTCACGAACCCAAAGCCTTGAACCGTCCTTGCGGACCTTCCGGATTTCCCAGCCTTGGGTTTGGCCGATGTTGTCGAGGCATGCCGCGACGTTGCGCTGAACCATATCTCGGTCTTCGGCCGCAAAGACCTGCAGCACGGATTGTCCGAGCAATTCGTCGACGGTGTAGCCGAGTTGCGCCGCGCCGAACGTGTTGACCGACAGGACGAGGCCCGTTGCGTCAACCATGAAGTACATGACCGGGTTGTGCTCGAACACCTCCTTCCATTGCGCCTTGCTGTTGCGCAGCGCCTCGATCGCCCGCTCTTCGCCGCTGGCCCGGCCGCGCAACGCGGCTTCCATCTGCCTTTGGGTGCGGCCCACCACACGCATCATCAGCAATGCAGCGGCGAGCGCGGCGATGAGCGCCGCCAGGGCAGCCAGATGAGCGGTCGCCGCAGGCTCCGGACCAAGCAACAGCCCAGCGCAGGTTCCCGCCCAAGCCAGCACCATGCCGCCGAGCAGCCGTTGCTCGGTCGACCAGGGCTTCGTGGTCGGATTGCGCATCATCGGCAGCACCAGCAGTTGGCCGTCCAGCACTTGGCCATCATGGGCCGCGCTGCGTCGCTAGGTGACCGCTATCATCAGCGGCGACAACGTCGCCCTCCCAACAGGCCGGACCTTAGCAGCTTTCTCGACGTCCGGACGAGATCATGCGGGCCTGTGGCAATCCGCCCGCGCGCGTGGAGTCGCGCGGAAAGCGAAACCACCCGATACGCTCAGGTTCAGGTTGCGGCTAAACCTAAGTATGTTGTCCCCATCCCAATGTAACGGCCGGATCAACCTCCGTTCAATGGCGCGTTTCCTCCCGGCGACTACGCTCATTGGGTAACTCGATAACAGTAGGCATCCCGGATTCAGCAGTCGCCGATCAGAGATCTGGAGGTTGAAATGCCGAACGCTCGCCTGCATTTGATCCTTTGCTCCGATGACATCGCGCACGAGACGCGGGGTCAGAGACGCGACCGCAGCTTCCAGCCTTCCGTGATCGACGGTGGCAAGCAAGCAGCGAGCGTGCCGGCCGACAACCCTTGGGCCAACGATTGGATCGATCTGCTCGACGTCTTCGATTTTGGCGTTGTGGTCTGTCATGCCAGCTACCTGGCCTTGCTGGGGGCGAGCCTGGCGGCCCTGCAGCCGCAATCAGACATGTGAGATCCAGGGCGGTAGCCCGCCCTAGACTCTAAGTCCGGCAGGCTGCCGGGACCGACGCGCTGGCTGCTCACGCCTGGGTCCCGCAAAACGGGTCCGATAACAGCCTCCGTGAGAGCCCGGAATCCATTCCCCGACTAGCCCCGGCCCTGATGGATTCCGGGCTCAGTTCCATACGTCGTCATTCCGGGGCTCGCGAAGCGAGAACCCGGAATCCATTTCAAAGCAACAACGCGGCCCGATGGATTCCGGGTTCAGCCCTGCGGGCGGCCCCGGAATGACGGATACGTGCTCTCACGCCGCCGGCTTCGCCGCCTGGTCCTCGCTCGCGAGCAGATGCAGCAGCGCGCTCTTGATCGCGGCCTGCCGGGTCGGCGCCGTGATCTGGGCGCCGAGCAGGTCGGTGACATAGAACACGTCGCGCGCGCGTTCGCCGAAAGTCGCGACATGGGCGGAGGCGATGTTGAGGTTGAGCTTCGAGATCGCGGTGGTGAGCTGATAGAGCAGGCCGGGGCGGTCGAGGCCGGAGACCTCGATCACGGTATAGCGGTCGGACCACTGGTTGTTGATGGTGACTTCAGGCTCGACGATGAACGGACGCGCCTTGCTGCGCACCGCGCGCTTCGCCACGGCCTCGGGCAGCCGCAGCTTGCCTTCCAGCACGTGCTCGATCATCTCGCCGATCCGCGTCGCGCGGCGGCCTTCATCCTCGTCGCGGTCGTATTCGCGTGAGATCGAGATGGTGTCGAGCGCGCGGCCGTCGGTCGTGGTGTAGATTTGCGCGTCGACGATGTTGGCGCCGGCAGACGCACAGGCGCCGGCGATGATCGACAGCAGCCAGGGATGGTCGGTCGCGAGAATCGTGAGCTCGGTGACGGCGCGGATCTCGTCGAAGCCGACATTGATCGCGAGCTTGTGGCCGGCCTGCTCGCTGGCGCGGATGAAGCGTGCCTGGCGGATCTTGCGTGGCAGCTCAACCTTGAGCCAGTAGGCCGGGTAGTGCCGGCCGATATAGGCGTTGAGCTCGGCCTCCGGCCATTCGGTGAAGGCGCGGCGGAATTCGGCTTGCGCCACCGCGATGCGCTGGGCGCGGTTGACCTCCGAGAAGCCGCCGGTCAGCACCGGCTCGGTCTCGTAATACAGCGTGCGCAACAGCTGCGCCTTCCAGCCGTTCCAGACACCGGGGCCGACGCCGCGGATGTCGGCGGTGGTCAGGATCGTCAGCAGCTTCATCTGCTCGACCGACTGCACCACGGCGGCGAAGTTCTCGATGGTCTTGCGGTCCGACAAATCGCGCGATTGCGCCACCGTCGACATCGTCAGGTGCTCCTCGATCAGCCACGCCACCAGTTCGGTGTCGGCCGCCGAGAAGCCGAGCCGCGGGCACAGCCGCCGCGCCACCTTGGCGCCGGCGATCGAATGATCCTCCGGCCTGCCCTTGGCGATATCGTGCAACAAGGTCGCGATATAGATCACCGGCCGGTGCTCGGGCTGGATCTTGCGGAACAGGTCGCTGGCGACCGTGAACTCCTCGTTGCCGCCGCGCTCGATGTCCTGAAGGAAGCCGATGCAGCGGATCAGATGCTCGTCCACCGTGTAGTGGTGGTACATGTTGAACTGCATCATCGACACGATCTTGCCGAAGGCGCGGATGAAATGGCCGAGCACGCCGGTCTCGTTCATCCGCCGCAGCACGGTCTCCGCATTGTCGGAGGTCAGGATCTCCATGAACAGGCGGTTGGCTTCGTCGTTCTCGCGCAGCTGGGTGTTGATCAGCTTCAGCGAGCGCGTCACCGTGCGCATCGCGTCGGGATGGAAGGCGAGGCTGTTCTGCTGCGCGAGGCGGAAGATCCGGATGAGATTGACCGGATCGTGCTTGAAGACGTCGGGGGCGGCGAGGTTGATGCGGTTGTTGTCGACGATGAAATCGTCGCTGCCCGCCACCCGCCGCCGCTTGGTGCCGGGCCGGAAGCGCGCCACCATCCGGCTCAGCACCGGCGCCGGCTTGTTGTGCTCCTCCTCGAGCTTGGCGCACAGGATCGCGGTGAGGTCGCCGACGTCTTTGGCGATCAGGAAGTAGTGCTTCATGAAGCGCTCGACGTCCTGCATGCCGGGATGCGAGGTATAGCCGAGGCGGACCGCGATCTCGCGCTGCATGTCGAACGACAGCCGCTCCTCGGCGCGTCCGGCGAAGAAGTGCAGGTTGCAGCGCACCGACCACAGGAAATCGGCGCAGCGGCGGAAGGTGCGGTACTCCTGCGCGTCGAACACGCCGCGCTCCAGCAGCTCATCGGTCTCGCGCACGCGGTAGACGTATTTGGCGATCCAGAACAGCGTGTGCAGGTCGCGCAGGCCGCCCTTGCCGTCCTTGACGTTGGGCTCGACCAGATAGCGCGACTGGCCGCCGCGGCGATGCCGCTCCTCGCGCTCGGCGAGTTTGGCGGTGACGAATTCCGATGCGGTGCCCTGCACCACTTCCTTGTCGAAGCGCTCGACCAGCTCGTCATAGAGCGGCTGGTCGCCGGTCAGGAAGCGCGTCTCCAGGATCGCAGTGCGGATCGTCATGTCGCCGCGCGCCTGGCGGATCGATTCATCGACCGAACGGGTGGCGTGGCCGACCTTCAGCCCCATGTCCCAGAGGCAATAGAGGATCGCTTCGGCGACCTGTTCGCCCCACGCGGTCTGCTTGTAGGGCAGGATGAACAACAGATCGATGTCGGATTCCGGCGCCATCAGCCCGCGGCCATAGCCGCCGGTCGCGACCACGGCCATGCGCTCGGCGCCCGAGGGGATCGGCGAGTGATAGAGATGCCGGGTCGCCGCGGCGTAGAGGATGCGGATGATCTCGTCCTGCACGAAGCAGAGCCGTTCGGCGCAGCGGCGGCCGTGGCGATCCTTCAAGAGCAGCGCCTGCGCCGTGGCGCGCGCCGCGATCAGTTCGGCCTTGAGCAGCTGCGCCATCGCGGCGCGGAACTGGTCCTCGCGGCCGGCATGTTGCTCTGCGAGCGCGTTGACCGCCGCGGTGATCCGCACGGTCTCGAAACGATCATCCGCTTCAGCGCGGTCGTCGGCTACGATGCTGTCCATACGTCCATCCGATATCGGACGAAGCTGTTGCTGTCACTGACCAAAGTATAACGACAGCAGCTCCATGCTCTCTCAACGGCGCTGCGGGCAAGATCGTTCTCGCGCCATCGCGTAAAGGGTAGAGATTTTCTCGTTGACCACAAGGCTAACTCATTGAAATAAAAGATTGTTTCTTAATCGTCTCGAGGAGATCGACGAATGCAGAAATTTTCCCGGCGCGCCTTCGCTGCGCTGCTCGCGGTCTCGACATTGTTGCCCGGCGCGGCGCTTGCCGCCGACGCGCTGAAGGAGATCCGGATCGACTGGGCGACCTACAATCCGGTGTCGATGGTGCTGAAGCAGAAGGGCCTCCTGGAGAAGGAGTTCGCCAAGGACGGCATCAGCATCGTCTGGGTGCAGTCGGCCGGCTCCAACAAGGCGCTCGAATTCCTCAACGCCGGTTCGATCGATCTCGGCTCGACCGCGGGCTCGGCCGCCTTGGTCGCCAGGATCAACGGCAACCCGATCAAGTCGATCTATGTCTATTCGCGTCCCGAATGGACCGCACTGGTCACCGGCAAGGATTCCAAGATCGCCTCCGTCGCCGACCTGAAGGGCAAGCGGGTGGCGGTGACCCGCGGGACCGATCCGCACATCTTCCTGGTCCGCGCGCTGCTCGGCGCCGGCCTTACCGAGAAGGACATCACGCCGGTGCTGCTGCAGCACGCCGACGGCAAGACCGCGCTGATCCGCGGCGACGTCGACGCCTGGGCCGGCCTCGACCCGATGATGGCGCAGGCCGAGGTCGAGGACGGCGCAAAACTGTTCTACCGCAAGGCCGACGCCAACACTTGGGGCATCCTCAATGTGCGCGAGCAGTTTTTGAAGGATCATCCGGATATCGTCCGCCGCGTGCTCGCGGCTTACGAGGAGGCGCGGAAATATTCGCTGGCCAACTATGACGAGCTGAAGAAGACCTTCATCGCGGTGACCAAGCTGCCGGACGCCGTGGTCGACAAGCAGCTCAAGGAGCGCACCGAGCTGACCCACAGCCGGATCGGCGCGCCCCAGCGCGAATCAATCCTCGCGGCCGGCCTCGCCTTGCAGCAGGCGGGCGTGATCGACGCCAAGACCGACGTCAAGGCCGCGCTCGACAGCCTGATCGACGATCAGGTCCCGTTGCCCACGAATTGATCGCCGCCGTCGTCCCGGCGAAAGCCGGGAGGTGGATTCACACTCGAAGTGCAACACTTGGGAGAAGGCCTCGGCGGGAGTTTGGAAGTCAAGAGATTTGCGCGGGGTGTTGTTGTAGGCGTTGAAGGACTGATGGAAGCGGCGGGTCGGGAGGGTTGCGAGGTCGGTTTTGCGCGGGATGAAGCGCCGCATTCGACCGATCGCATTCTCGATGCCGCCCTTCTGCCAGGGCGCGTGCGGATCGCAGAAGAAGGTCTCGATCGCGAGGCGGTGCAGCGCCGTGTGGCAGGCGAACTCGGTGCCATTGTCGAAGGTGACGGTCTGGCACAGGTCCTGTGGCAGGGATGCGAACAAGCGAACGAGATGACGGGCGACCCCGCGCGCAACCTTGCTGGCGAGGCGGATGCCGAGCAGCAGGCGCGAGGTGCGCTCATGCACAGTCAGGACGGCCTGACCGTATTTGGAGAACATCATCAGGTCGGCTTCCCAATGACCGGGAGTGCTGCGATCGGCGGCCTCGATAGGCCGTTGATCCAAGGAAACACGGCCTTCGATGAATCTTGCGGGGCTGCCGCCCTTCTTGCCGCGGTAACCGCGCTTGCTCTTGCCGCGCGGCAGATAACGCCGCCAGCTGAAGTCCGAGGTGCGTCGGATCTGGGCGTAGATGAAGCGATAGATGGTCTCGTGGGAGATCACCTTGCGGCCGTGTTCGCGGGCCAGCCGGCCGGCGACCTGCTCGGGCGACCAGCCCCGACCCAGGCGTTCCAACACCGCACGGCGCAGGCCGGGCTCCCGTTCGAGGCGTACGCCCGTCCAGCGCCGTGCTCGCATCTGTTGCTGGGCATAGCTGGGTTTGTAGCCGACCTGGACGCCTCGATTGCGGGTCAGCTCCCGAGAGATCGTTGATGGCGAGCGATCCAGAGCTGCCGCGATTTGCCGGACCGAGCTGCCATTGGCCGAAAGCCGGGCAATCTCGCATCGCTCGTCCAGGGATAGCTGCTCGTAACTCCGCCCCATCGCAACACCTCCTCAAGGAAGTGTTGCACTTCGTTTGTGAACTCAGGGGACCCATAACCACAGGGCTTTGTTGTTGAACGAAGCTGTGGCCCCAGCTCGTTCCACTATCTCGCCCTGTGGTTATGGGTCCCGGGTCGCGCTTCGCTTGCCCGGGACGACGTGAGTGGAGTTGGGCTCACCCACCTTGCAATTCCGCCGGAAGAATAGTTCTTGCTATGGCCATGACCGTTGACCTGCCCGCGCTGGAACAGACGGCCGCGCCGCGTGTGGCGCCGGCGCGGTGGTCGCGTTATGCGCGGCCGGTGCTCGGGCTCGCACTGCCGGTCGTGCTGGCGCTGGGCTGGGAACTCGTCGTCTCGCTCGGCTACTCCAACGGCCGCCTGGTGCCGCCGCCGTCGAAAGTATTTGAAACCATCGTTGCGCTCGCGCGAAGCGGCGAGCTGTCGCGCCATATCCTCGCGACGCTGTGGCGGGTCGGCGCAGGCTTCGCGCTCGGCGTCGCGGGCGGCACCATCCTCGGTGCGATCTCCGGCTATTGGGGCCTGGCGCGCCGACTTCTTGACCCGACGGTACAAGCGCTGCGCGCGATCCCCTCGATCGCCTGGGTGCCGCTGTTCATTCTGTGGCTCGGCATCTTCGAGACCTCGAAGATCGCGCTGATCGCGGTCGGCGTGTTCTTTCCGGTCTATCTCGGCGTGATGGGCGCGATTCTCTCGGTCGATCGCAAGGTCGTCGAGGTCGGCCGCGTGTTCCGCCTGTCCGGCGTTGCGATGATCCGCCGCATCCTTTTGCCCGCGGTGCTGCCGGCCTATGTGGTGTCGCTGCGGGTCGGGCTCGGCCTGGGCTGGATGTTCGTGGTTGCCGCCGAATTCATGGGGGCGTCCGAAGGGCTCGGCTATCTCCTGATCGACGGCCAGCAGCTCGGCAAGCCGGCGCAGATCCTTGCGGCGATCGTGATCTTCGCGATCCTCGGCAAGACCACCGACTGGCTGATCGAAATCGCCACCGCGCCGCTGTTGCGTTGGCAGGATGCGTTTGGCGCGCGGGGAGGGCAGTGATGCTCGCGCTGAAGGACGTCGGCAAGACCTATCCGAACGGCGTCCACGCGCTGGAACGCTTCTCCGCGAAGATCCAGCCCGGCGAGATCGTCGCCATCATCGGCGGTTCCGGTTGCGGCAAGTCGACGCTGCTGCGCGCCATCGCCGGCCTCGATCGTGCCAGCACCGGCAGCGTGATACTCGACAATGCCGTCATCACCTCGCCGCACGCCAAGATAGGCATCATCTTCCAGGAGCCGCGGCTGTTGCCCTGGCTCAGCGTCGCCGACAATATCGGCTTCGGCCTCGCCGATCTCCCGGTTGAGGCGAGGCGTAAACGGGTCGCCGTGGCGCTGGCCCGCGTCGGTCTCAGCGACAAGGCCGCCGCCTGGCCGCGCGAATTGTCCGGCGCGCAGGCGCAGCGGGTCGCGATCGCCCGCGCCCTGGTGCCGCAGCCCGAAGTGCTGCTGCTCGACGAGCCGTTCTCGGCGCTCGATGCCTTCACCCGCCGCGACCTGCAGGACCACCTGCTCGATCTCTGGGCCGACACAAGGCCGACCCTGATCCTGGTCACCCATGATGTCGACGAGGCCGTGGTGCTCGCCGACCGCGTGCTGGTGATGCGGCCGCGGCCGGGCCGGCTGTTCGAGCAGATCACCATCAACCTGGCGCGGCCGCGCGACCGCCAATCGGAGCTGTTCGACACCTTCAAGCGCCGCGTGCTGACCGCGCTCGACCGCTCGCTGGACCGGCAAGTGCGTGACGTCACGGACAAATCGAGCGCCGGCGAGGCGATGTGGTGGTGACATCGGCTCGTTAAGGCCTTACATCGGCTAGAGCATGATCCGGAAAAGTGCGAAGCGGTTCTCCGAAAAGATCATGCTAAAACAAGAATCTAAAGCGCGATGACGATTCAACGTGATCTCATCGCGCTTTAAAAAGAACAGCCGGGAGCAGAACCATGGACTCCGCCGAACTCCGCGCAATGCAGGCTCCGATCAAGGAGCGCTACAAGACCGACCCCCAAGCCGCCGTGATCACGCTGAAGGCCAAGGGCTCGATCGACAATGAGAGCATCTCCTGCAAGGTCGAGACCGGCCGCGCGCTCGCGGTCGCGGGCCTGCATCCCGCCACCGGCGGCTCCGGGCTCGAGCTCTGCTCCGGCGACATGCTCTTGGAGGCGTTGGTCGCCTGCGCCGGCGTCACCTTGAAATCGGTCGCGACCGCCGTCGAGGTGCCGCTGAAAGTCGGCAATGTGCTCGCCGAAGGCGATCTCGATTTCCGCGGCACGCTCGGCGTTGACAAGGAGACCCCGGTTGGCTTCCGCGAGATCCGCCTCCGCTTCGAGATCGGCACCGACGCGCCGCAGGACAAGCTCGATCTGCTGCTGAAACTCACCGAGCGTTATTGCGTGGTCTATCAGACCATCAAGAACGGCCCGAAGGTTTTGGTGTCGATGCAGCGGGTGTAATTGCACTCCGACAGAGCCGACCTCTCGCCCACCCCTGAAAGGGGAGGGCCGACGCGAATGAAATGAGCGGCGGGGAGGGGTCAGGTCTCTCCGCGAATACGCTTCCCGAATGGAGAGAGCGACCCCTCCCCGGATCGCATCTCGCTCCGCTCCATGCGATCCGACCCTCCCCTTTCAGGGGAGGGTGAACTGCGCAAGAACAACAAAATGTCCCCCGAACTCCACTTCGTCCTGATCCTCGTGCTGCGTATGGCGGTGGCCGCGGCGTTCGTGGTCAGTGCGTCCATCATCACGGAGCGCTCGGGGCCGGTGATCGGCGCGCTGATCGCGACCCTGCCGATCTCGGCCGGGCCGTCCTACACCTTCCTCGCGCTCGACCATGACGCCGCCTTCATCGCCGAGGGCGCGCTGGCGAGCCTGCCGGTCAATGCGGCCACCATCTATATGGGCCTGACCTACGCCGTGCTGGCGCAGCGCCGCAGCATGTGGATCAGCGCGGGATCTGCGATCGCGGTGTGGCTGGTGCTCGCCACCATCATCCGGCAGTTCGGCTGGTCGCTCACCGGCGGGCTGCTCGTCAACGCCATCACCTTTGCGATCTGCATTCCGCTGCTCAGGCCCTACCGCCACGTCGCCAAAATGCCGCTGATCGCGCGGCGCTGGTACGACATTCCGCTGCGCGCCGCGCTGGTTGCAAGCCTGGTCGGCACGGTTGTCACGGCATCAGGCTGGGTCGGCCCGCGCATCACCGGCGTGATGGCGCTGTTCCCGATCGTGTTCTCCTCGATGATGCTGATCCTGCATCCGCGCATCGGCGGACCTGCGACCGCAGCCGTGCTCGCCAACAGCGCCTGGGGCCTGATGGGCTTCGGCCTCGGCGTCGCCGTGCTGCATGTCGCGGTGGCGCAGTTCGGCTCGCCGATTGGGCTGAGCTGCGCGCTCGCCACCTGCATCGTGTGGAATCTGGTGCTGTGGTGGCTCGGGCGGAGGAAGAGCGCGAAGACGTCGAAAGCGTAGGGTGCGTCTTAACCTCCCCTTGAAGAGGGGAGGTCGCTTTGCTCGCCAGAGTAAAGCGGGTGGGGATCCGCTCTCTCCGCAAACAGCGTCGTCTGCGGCTGACCCCCATCCCGACCTTCCCCCTTTCAGGGGGAAGGAGAAGGGTAATCAGAAAGCGTAGCAACCATTAGCTCTTTCGGTTGTGTGCGATTGAATTGTCCGATCGCCGTTGAGACTGACGCCGTGCTCGCGGCCATCAAGGCGTGGCCTGTTGAGGATGAGGATGTGGTGGCATTTGAGCGACGGCCATCCTTGACGGCCGCTGTGCGCGACGTCCTGGTGACGGCAGGTCGGGACGAAGAAACGGCGCCCCGGTCGAACAAAGAAACGCTTCAGGCTGCTGGAACAGCTGACATGTCAGCTTGCCAAGGGGTGCCTCGGGCCACTACGGCGTTGATGAAGACGAGCAGCTTCCTGGCGCAGGCGATTAGCGCGCGCTTGTGACCCTTACCGGCGGCGATCAGTCGCTTGTAAAGGGCGATGAGCTGCGGATTCCAGCGGAACGACGCCGCCAGCGCTGCAGCATAGAGCGCCTCTCGCAGGCGCTTGCGTCCACCGATGATGTGACGAGCGCCAATATGCTCTCCGCTGTCGTCATCATAAGGCGCAAGGCCCGCAAGAGCTGCGGCCTGCTCGCGGCTGATTTGGCCGATCTCCGGCATGCGCACCAGAATGGCGACCGCAGTCGGCAGCCCGGCCCCGCCGACGCTGTAGATCAGATCGAGCCGGGCAGCGAGATCGTGCTGTTCGCGGATCGCTGCCACCAAAGCCTTGAACTCGACGCGTTCGCGCTTGGCCAGGCGGACGATATCTTCCTTCCAGAGCTTTTGGATACGCGCATCGCGACAGCTCTCGAGCCGGTTCTTGAACCGCGTGATATCCTCTCCGATCTGATCGATCAGTGTCAGCTGCCCGGCCAAGGGCGATAATCTTGCGTCAGGGGCCGGGTGGATCTTGTTGACCGCAGCGGCGCAGGCGGCGATCAGCGCGGCATCGATCCGATCGTTCTTGGCACGTTGCCCGCGGTATTTGGCATAGGCACGCACCTGCGCCGGCTGGAACACCACGACGACAAACCGCATGCGCCGTAACTCGGCGACGACGGCTTGCTCATAGCCACCGCTCGCCTCGATCCCAACCCGCTTGACCTTGCGCCGCCCAAGCCACTCCAGCAGCGCCTTGTGACCTTCCGCCGTGTTCTCCACCTGCAGCTGCTCCGAGTTGCCGTCGAGCGCCACGTCGAGCTTGCGCTTGCCGGTATCGATCCCGGCACAGATTGTGGTACGCTTGGCCATCTTCCTCGACCCTCCCTTGTGATGCGAACCTAAAGTTCGTTCAACCATGCGGGTCCCGATGAAGTGCCGATCGCGATCTTGCTACGAATAACAGCCCTCAAGGCTTCGATGGGTAACGATCCGATCGATCAGCGGCCCAGCCCGGGCGGCCACCCGAGCTGGGCCATTCCTCACGGAACGAGGCCAGTCTAACCCAGCGCGCTAATACAAGGATGGGTGGAGCGTAGCGATACCCATCATCTCACCGCGCAGATGAAAAACTGATGGGTATCGCTTCGCTCCACCCATCCTACGGCATCGGCTACTGCTTCGGCAGCTTCGCCCTCAGCGCATAGAGCGCATCCAGTGCCTCGCGCGGCGACATTTCGTCGGGATGCAGCGCCTTGACCGCTTCGATCAGCAAATCCGTCTCGCTCGGCGGCTTGTCCTCACTGGCGGCGCGCGACGGCACCGCGAACAGCGGCAAATCGTCGACCAGCGCGCGCGCGGTCTGGCCGCGGTCCTGGGCCTCGAGCTTCGCCAGCACCGATTTGGCGCGCGTGATCACCGCGGGCGGCAGGCCGGCGAGTTTTGCGACCTGGATGCCGTAGGAGCGGTCGGCCGAGCCGGGCAGCACCTCATGCAGGAACACGACGTCGCCCTGCCATTCCTTGACCCGCACCGTGGCGTTGAACATCCGCGGCAGCTTGGCCGAGAGCGCCGTCAGCTCGTGATAGTGGGTGGCAAAGAGGGTGCGGCAGCGGTTGCTCTCATGCAGATGCTCGATCGCAGCCCAGGCGATCGACAGCCCGTCGAAGGTCGCAGTGCCACGGCCGATCTCGTCGAGGATGACGAGCGACCGCTCGCTGGCCTGGTTGAGGATCACGGCGGTCTCGACCATCTCGACCATGAAGGTCGAGCGTCCGCGCGCCAGGTCGTCGGCCGCGCCGACGCGCGAGAACAGCCGGTCGACGATGCCGAGCCGCGCCCGCGACGCCGGCACGTAAGAGCCGATCTGCGCCAGCAGCGCGATCAGCGCGTTCTGCCGCAGGAAGGTCGATTTGCCGGCCATGTTCGGACCGGTGATCAGCCAGAGCTGGCCGGATTTCTGTCCCGGCGCCGGCGACAAATCGCAGGCATTGGCGATGAATGGCTGGCCGTCGCGCTTCAGCGCCTGCTCGACCACGGGATGGCGGCCGCCCTCGATCGCAAAGCCGAGCGAGCCGTCGACGTCCGGCCGCACGTAATGGTCGTCGATCGCAAGTTTCGCCAATGCGGTCGCGACATCGAGCATTGCAAAGGCATGCGCGGCGTTGCGCAGATCGTCGCTGGCGGCGAGCGCCATCGCGCTCAGGCGCTCGAAGATTTCGAGCTCGAGATTGAGCGAACGCTCGCCGGCATTTGCGATCTTGGCTTCGGTCTCGCCGAGCTCCGATGTGGTGAAGCGAACCTGCCCGGCCAGTGTCTGGCGATGGATGAAGGTCGCATTGAGCGCCGGCGCGAACAGCTTGTCGCCGTGCTGCGCGGTGACCTCGACGAAATAGCCGAGCACATTGTTGTGCCGGATCTTGAGCGTCTTGATGCCGGTGTCCTCGGCATAGCGCGCCTGCATCGCGGCGACGACGAGGCGCGAGGCGTCGCGCAGATTGCGGCTCTCGTCGAGCGCGGCCTCGTAGCCCTCGCGGACGAAGCCGCCGTCGCGCTTGATCAGCGGAAGCTGTTCGGAGAGCGCGCGGGAGAATTCCTGCGCCAGATCGCGCGACGGGCGCTGCAACGCCGCCATTACGGCCGACACCTCGGCCGGCGGATTGGCAAGCTGCGCCAGCAGCTCCAGCGCCTGGTCGGCGGCCAGGATGCCGTCGCGCAGGCTCGCGAGATCGCGCGGGCCACCGCGGCCGACCGAGAGCCGCGCCAGCGCGCGCGACATGTCGGGCGCCGCGCGCAGCACAGTCCTGATGTCCTCGCGCGCCGCCGAATCCGCAACGAAGGCCGTGACGGCGTCGAGCCGCCGCGCGATCACGGCAACATCGGTGAGCGGCGCGGCGAGGCGCTGCGCCAGCAGCCGCGAGCCCGCGGCGGTGACGGTGCAGTCGATCGCATCGAGCAGTGAGCCGCGGCGTTCGCCCGCCAACGTCCGCGTCAATTCGAGATTGGCGCGGGTCGCCGGATCGATCGCCATCGTGGTGCCGGCGGCTTCGCGCGCCGGCGGCGACAGCGGCGGACGCTTGCCGACCTGGGTGCGGTCGATATAGGTGACGGCCGCGGCCGCGGCGGTCGCCTCCAGCCGCGACATCGCGGACAGGCCATCCATGGTCGCGACCGCGAAATAGTCGCACAGCCGCCGCTCGGCAGTGGCGCCGTCGAACACGTCGCGGGTCAGCGGCGTCACCGACGGCAATTCGCGCAAGGTCGGCGCGAGCTCGTTGTCGCTGTAGAGCGCGTCGGTGACGATGGCCTCGTTCGGATTGATGCGCGCCAGCGTCGCCGCGAGCTCCGCCGTCGAACACTCCGTCACCATGAATTCCGAGGTCGAGATATCGATCCAGGCGAGGCCGAGACGGTCGGCGCCAGCCGAGCCGCGGGCGCGCGCGATCGCGATCAGATAATTGTTGGTGCGGGCGTCGAGCAGTGTGTCTTCGGTCAGCGTGCCCGGCGTCACCAGCCGCACCACGCCGCGGCGGACCACGCTCTTGTTGCCGCGGGCTTTTGCCTCGGCGGGATTTTCCGTCTGCTCGCACACCGCGACGCGGTGGCCTGCGCCGATCAGGCGATGCAGATAATCCTCGGAGCGCTCGACCGGCACGCCGCACATCGGGATGTCCATGCCCTGATGCTTGCCGCGCTTGGTCAGTACGATGCCGAGCGTCTTGGAGGCGATCTCGGCGTCCTCGAAGAACAGCTCGTAGAAATCGCCCATCCGGTAGAACAGCAGAAGGCCGGGATGGGCGGCCTTTATTTCAAGATACTGTTCCATCATCGGCGTGACGCGCGACGACGCCTCGGCGGGAGCGGGTTCAGGCGGAGCGGGAATGGGTTGCTGGATTGTCATCAGGGGGCGGAAACTACAAAATTTCGTCGCGCGGTCCTATCCGCGAGAGCCGGGTTTTCCACCCTCTCCACGGCCTAAGATATGACAAGACATCACGGCAATGCGCGCTTGACGCGCGTCCCGGTCAATTGACCTGCCGCGGGCACGCTCCTAAAACTCCCCTCAAGTTCCAGCCGATCCAGCGCCTAAGTCGCGGCATTCAGGGAGAGATTCAATGCGTGATGTGTTCATTTGCGATGCCGTCCGGACCCCGATAGGCCGTTTCGGCGGCTCGCTTGCCAAGGTGCGTGCCGACGATCTCGCGGCGGCCCCGATCAAGGCGCTGATGGCCAAGCACCCGACGCTCGACTGGAATCAGGTCGACGAGGTCTATTTCGGCTGCGCCAACCAGGCCGGCGAGGATAACCGCAACGTCGCGCGCATGGCGCTGCTGCTCGCCGGCATGCCCGAGTCGGTTCCCGGCCAGACCCTGAACCGGCTCTGCGCCTCCGGCCTCGATGCGGTCGGCGCCGCGGGCCGCGCCATCCGCGCCGGCGAGATCGACTTCGCGATCGCGGGCGGCGTCGAATCGATGACGCGCGCGCCGTTCGTGATGGGCAAGGCGCCGGAAGCCTTCGCGCGCTCCGCCGAAATCTACGACACCACGATCGGCTGGCGCTTCATCAATCCCTTGATGAAGGCGCAGTACGGCGTCGATGCGATGCCGGAGACCGGCGAGAACGTCGCCGAGGAATTCCAGGTGTCGCGCGCCGATCAGGACGCGATGGCGATCCGCTCGCAGCAGCGCGCCGGCGCGGCAATCGCGTCGGGCTATTTCGCCGAGGAGATCATCCCGATCCAGGTGCCCGGCGGCAAGGCCGGCCCCATCACCGTCGACAAGGACGAGCATCCGCGGCCCGAGACCACGCTCGAAGGTCTCGCCAAGTTGAAGCCGATCGTGCGCAATCCGGGCACTGTGACCGCGGGCAACGCATCCGGCGTCAATGACGGCGCCGCCGCGATGATCCTCGCTTCCGAAGCTGCGGTGAAGAAGCACGGCCTGACCCCGCGCGCAAAAATCCTCGGCCTCGCCTCGGCCGCAGTGCCGCCGCGCATCATGGGCATCGGCCCGGTGCCGGCGACGAGGAAGCTGGTCGAGCGTCTCGGCATCAAGGTGTCGGACTTTGATCTGATCGAACTCAACGAGGCCTTCGCCTCGCAAGGCATCGCCGTCCTGCGTCAGCTCGGCGTCCAGGAAGATGCCGATTTCGTCAATCCGCATGGCGGCGCGATCGCGCTCGGCCATCCGCTCGGCATGAGCGGCGCACGGCTGGTGCTGACCGCCGTGCACGGCATGGAGAAGCGGGGCGGGAAGCTTGCCTTGGCAACTATGTGCGTCGGGGTCGGCCAAGGCGTCGCGGTTGCGATCGAAAAGCTGAACTAGTCCAATAGCTTGGAAGGGCTGAAAACAGTCCTTCCCCAATTTGGTTATGCATTATAATGATCTGAGGTGAGCTCACGGGGCGCGTGGGCCGCGGAGGAATTCGCCATGACCTTACTGTATCCGCTGCAATCGCTTGCGGCCCATCCGGCGCGGCTGTCGCCGGACTATCGCTCCACCGTGAAGCGTTCGCCGCAAAAGCCGCTGATCCCGATGCGGCACACGCTCTCCGAACTGACCGGGCCGGTCTATGGTCACGAGACCGTGCGCGAGCACGACAACGACCTCACCATCCAGGCGAAGGGCGAGCCGCTCGGCGAACGCATCATCGTGCACGGCCATGTGCTGGACGAAGACGGCCGCGGCGTGCCCAACACGCTGGTCGAGCTGTGGCAGGCCAATGCCTGCGGCCGCTACATCCATGTCGTCGACCAGCATCCGGCGCCGCTCGATCCGAATTTCACCGGCGCCGGCCGCACGCAATCCGATGCCAAGGGCTACTACAAGTTCGTCACCATCAAGCCCGGTGCCTATCCCTGGGGCAATCACCACAACGCCTGGCGGCCCGCCCACATCCACTTCTCGGTGTTCGGCCACGCCTTCGTCTCGCGTCTGGTGACGCAGATGTATTTCCCCGGCGATCCCCTGTTTCCGTACGATCCGATCTTCAACTCGGTGACCGACGAGAAGGCGCGGGCGCGGATGATCTCGTCGTTCGATCTCGAGAACACCAAGCCGGAATGGGCGCTGTGCTACCGCTTCGATATCGTGCTGCGCGGCCGCAACGCCACGCCGATGGAGACCAAGTAAGTGTCGAACCCGCGTCCTGATGGAATCACGCCCTCGCAGACCGTCGGTCCCTATTTCAAATACGGCCTGACGCCGAACGGCGAATACGAATGGAACGACGCCTTCACCAGCAACCTCTTGACGGGCGATGTCTCGGGCGAGCGCATCCGCGTCGAGGGCAAGGTCTATGACGGCGACGGCGCTTTGATCCCGGATTGCATGCTGGAGATCTGGCAGGCCGATAGCCAGGGCCGCTTCTCCGATCCGCAGGATGCGCGCGCGCTGCCGAACTCCTCGTTCAAGGGTTTTGGCCGCTGCGGCACCGACAAGACCGGCGGCTATGCGTTCGACACCATCAAGCCGGGCGTGGTGCCGGATGCCGACGGCAAGCCGCAGGCGCCGCATGTCGCGCTCGCGGTGTTCGCGCGCGGCATGCTGTTGCATCTCTACACGCGGATCTATTTCGACGACGAGGCCGGCAACGCCGGCGATTCCGTGCTGGCGCTGGTGCCCGCCGCCCGCCGCGCCACCTTGATCGCCAAGCGCAAGGCCGGTGCGGGCAGCGTCTACACGTTCGACGTCCATCTGCAGGGCGACAACGAGACGGTGTTCTTCGACGTCTAGAGGCTGCGGCGCGCCGTCGGCGGTGCGCAAATCCAGCATTGAAAAGACTGACAAATCCGCTGCGCGCCTTCGCCGCAGCGGATTTCGTTGACTATGTATGATTAGTTATAAAACAATCAATTTATATAACCGGGACGAGATCAAGCATGGCCAACCTCGATGCCGCCTTCTCCGCGCTCGCCGATCCGACCCGCCGGGCGATCCTGGCGCGGCTCGCTCTCGGCGAGGCGACCGTGATGGAGCTGGTCGAGCCGTTCGAGATGACCCAGCCCGCGATCTCCCGCCATCTCAAGGTGCTCGAGGGCGCGGGCCTGATCGTGAAGCGGATCGAGGGCACCAAGCGCCCGTGCCGGCTGGCGCCGACGGCGGTCGCCGAGATCGATCAATGGCTCGGCATGCTCAGGCGTGCGCTGGAAACCAATTACGACCGGCTGGACGGCGTGCTGGCCGCGATGAAGCCCGAGACGTGAAAGGTGCCCCATGAGCAAGCTGACGCTGAAGACCGAAGGCGACCGCCATGTCGTCGTCACCAGGCGCTTCGTTGCGCCGCCCGAGGCGGTGTATCGCGCGCACACCGAGCCTGAGCTGCTGCAAAAATGGCTGCTCGGTCCTGACGGCTGGACCATGCCGGTCTGCATCAGCGAGGCGCGGCCCGGCGGCAAGATCCGTTTCGAATGGAGCGACGGCAAGGGCCGCGGCTTCCATCAGACCGGCGAATATCTCGCGCTCGAACCGTTCAGCCGCATCGTGCATGTCGGGCGCATGCATCTGCCCGATCCGACGCCGGACAATCATGTCGAGACCACGTTCGCGCCTGATGGCACTGGCACCCTCATGACATTGCGGATGACACTGCCGGATGCCGGGACGCGCACGGCGATGCTCGCGACCGGCATGGAGCACGGCATGGAAGACAGCTATGCTCGGCTCGACCGCATGAGCTGAGTGCGACTGACGTGAGGGACAATGCGCGACCGTTTCCTGACGGGCCTGATTGGATATCCGATCGCGCATTCGGCGGCGCCTGCGATGCATGAGCAGGCCGCCGCGGCGCTCGGCGCTCGTTGTCACTACCAGCTGATCGAGGTCAAGGGCGCCGGGCGCGATGATCTGCGCGCGATGCTCGACGGCATCAGGCGGCTCGGCTTTGCCGGCGTCAACGTCACCTTTCCCTACAAGGAGGCGGTCGTCGAGCTGCTCGATGACCTCGCGCTGGATGCGCGCGCGATCGGCGCGGTCAACACCATCGTCGTCGATGGCGCGCGGCTCGTCGGGCACAACACCGACGCGACGGGCTTTGCGCGCGCGATCGAACCGCTGCTGGCGACCGCGCCGCGCGGCCCGATCGCGCTGATCGGTGCCGGCGGCGTCGGCAAGGCGATCGCCTTCGCGCTCGCCAGCCTCGGCGTCACCGAGCTCCGTATCTTCGACGCCGATACCGCCAAGGCCGCGCAGCTTGCGGCCCAGTTGCAAGATCGTCATGCGGTTCAGGCCATAAGTGTCGCGGCCGCGGTGGACGGTGCCGCAGGTCTCGTCAACGCAACGCCGGTCGGCATGCTGCCGAGCCGCGACACGCCGGTGCCGGATGCGCTGCTGCGTCCCTCGATGTGGGTCGCCGACGTGGTCTACACGCCGCTATGGACGCCGCTGCTGACGGCGGCAAAGGCCAAAGGCGCAAACGTGCTGACCGGACGCGATCTCGCGATCAACGCATCGGCGGATGCGTTCAAGCTATTCACGGGATTGACGCCGCCGCATGGCGCGATGGCAAATGCATTCGACGCCGTGATGGCTGCGCGCTACTCTGCACCCGCCTGAAGGGCGGAGACATTGAATGACAAAAATCAGGATCGGTCTGGCCGGCTGCGGCTTCGTGTCGGAGCTGCACATGTATGCGTATCGGCGCGTCTACGGCGTCGATGTCGAGGTGAGGGCGGTCTCGGCGCGCGGCGATCATGTCAATGAGTTCGCCCGCAAGCACGGAATCTCGAACGCCTATCGCAGCTTTGCCGAGCTGGTTGCCGACCGCGAGCTTGACGTCATCGACATCTGCACGCCGCCGAACCTGCATGCCGCGATGATCGTGGAGGCGATGCAGCGAGGCAAGCACGTGATCTGCGAAAAGCCGTTCAGCGGCTATTTCGGGCAGCCCGGCGACAAGGCGCCGATCGGCAGGCACGTGCCGAAGGCGCTGATGTATCAGCGCGTGATGGAGGAGATGGAAAAGACCCGCGCCGCGATCGAGCGCAGCGGAAAACTCTTTATGTATGCCGAAGACTGGATCTACGCGCCGGCGGTGACCAAGACCGCGGAGATCATCCGCGCCACAGGCGACAAGATCCTGTTCATGAAGGGCGAGGAAAGCCATTCCGGCTCGCATGCCGCGCACGCCGCAGAATGGGCGATGACCGGCGGCGGCTCGCTGATCCGGATGGGCTGCCATCCGCTGTCGGCGGTGCTCTATCTCAAGCAGGTCGAGGCGCGCGCGCGCGGCGAGATCATCAATGTTGCCAGCGTTACTTGCGACGTCGGCAATGTCACGGCCGGCCTCAGGCCCGAGGAGCGCGCCTTCATCAAGGCCAATCCGGTCGACGTCGAGGACTGGGGCACGCTGACCGCGACCTTCTCCGACGGCACCAAGGCCACGGTGTTTTCCGGCGACATGATCATGGGCGGCGTGCGCAATCTGATCGAGACCTATACGAGCGGTGGCTCGCTGTTCGCCAACATCACGCCGAACACCCATCTGACGAGCTACCAGACGTCAGAGGAGAAGCTCGCCTCGGTCTACATCACCGAGAAGGTCGATCGCAAAACCGGCTGGCAATATGTTTGCCTCGAGGAGGAATGGACCCGCGGCTATCTGCAGGAGATCCAGGATTTCATGGAATGCGTCTCAACCGGCCGGCAACCGCTCGCCGACCTGGCGCTGGCGTATGAGACGACGAAGGTGAACTACGCCGGCTACTGGGCGGCGGACGAGGGCAGGCGGGTGGTGTTGTAGATACGTGCATTGCGACTGGTCGGGCGCGGGGGCGGCAGCGTGATTGCCTTCGTTTCACTGATCCCTGTGCCAGCCCCGTCATCCTGAGGTGCGAGCCTTGCGGCGCACTTGCGCCGCTGGGCGAGCCTCGAAGGATGAATCGGCCAGAGTGGGGCCGTGCATCCTTCGAGGCTCGCCGAAGAGGCTCGCACCTCAGGATGACGGGGATGGTTCCCAACAAGCCGCGGTAAACAATCGACCCCTTACGCCCCGTACACCGATCCCTTCGGCAGTGGAAACACCGGGTCCTGCGTGCGGATGTTGGTCGGCCACACCACGGTGATGCGCTCACCGGCGTTCTGCATCACGACCGGGGTCGAGCGCTCGTTCTGGCCGGACATCGGCGTGCCCGCCGGATAAAACTTCACGCCGTAGCCCTGGATGGTGCCGCCCGGCGGGATGTCGACATCGAGCGCCGCCTTGCGGATCGCCTCGGGATCGAACCCGCCATATTTCTCCTTGGCGACCGGCAGCACATTGTTGAGCAGCACCCAGGTCTGGTTAAAACCCATCGAGCAGTGCGGCGGCACTTCGGTGGCGCTGGTCTTCTCGCGATAGCGCGCAACCATGGTCTTGGTGAGGTCGCCGACCCCCGGCGCCAGCTTGGCGGGATCGAGCAGCTGCGCCGGAACGGGGTCGATGTTGCAGAAATTGTCGATGTCGGCGCCGAACGCCGTCCGCAGCTTGTCGAGCTGGCTGTAGCCGGCGCCGGCGCCGAACAGCATCTTGAACTTCAGCCCGCTCTCGCGCGCCTGGCGCAGGAACAGCGTGATGTCGGGGTTGTAGCCGGCATGCGAGATGATGTCGGCCTTGGCGCGCTTCAGCTTGGTCACCAGCACCGAGAGGTCGGGCGCCGAGGCCGAATAGCCTTCCTTGAGCACGACCTGCAGCCCGGCTTCTTTCGCGAACGTTTCGTCGGCGGCGGCTACGCCGACGCCGTAAGGGCCGTCCTCATGGATCAGCGCGACCTTGACGTCCTTCGGATCCATGCCGAGCTTGGCCTTGGCGTGCTCGGCGAGGAAGCCGCCAAAGGCCTGGCCGTATTGGTCGGAATGGATCTGCGCGCGGAACACATATTGCAGGTTCTTGTCCTTGAACACGGCGGTCGAGACCGCCGTCGTGATCCAGAGGATGCGCTTCTGCTGCTCGACCTTGGCGGCGAGCGGCACCGCGTGCGAGCTCGCGAACACGCCGTTGAGGATGTCGACCTTCTCCTGGTCGATCAGGCGATTGGCCTCGTTGATCGCCACATCGGGCTTGCTCTGGGAATCGACGTTGACAGGCGCGATCTTGTATTTGCCGCCGACGCCGCCCTTCTCGTTGACGAGATCAATCGCGATCTGCGTGCCGATCGAGGAGGCGACCGAGCCGCCGGCGGCGAACGGGCCGGTCAGGTCGTAGATCACACCGATCCGCACCGTTTCGGCCTGCGCCTGCGCCCGTGTCCAATCGAAGCTGAAAGCAGCGGCGGCAGCCGCTGAAGTCTTCAGCAGCGTCCTGCGTGAAGTCGGCATCGCGTCCTCCCCTGAAGCCGTCATTGCTGTGACGGGTATTGCTTGTTTTCCAGGGAGTATTGGGAGGCGAGGTCGGAAAGTCAACGCGATTGCGGCTGCAGGGTCTCACTCGTTGGTAGGGGCCGCGCGATCAAATCCATCACCGTCATCCTGAGGTGCGAGCTCTTGCGAGCCTCGAAGGATGCACGGCCCGGCTGGTGGCCGTCGATCCTTCGAGGCTCGCTACGCGAGCACCTCAGGATGACGGGTCGTATAGTCGGGCGCTTGGCGAAAACCTACTCCATCACCGCGGCATGGTCCGGCGGTGCCGACTGCTTGCGCAGCGCGGCCTTGGTTGAGCCGATCATCATCGCGAGCGGGATCGAGACCAGGATGAACAGCATCACCAGCTGGTAGTCGTGCGAGAAGGCGATGATCTGCGACTGCGCGGCCACCATCCTGTCGTCCATCGCGCGGCCGGTATCGGTGTTGAGGTTCATCATGCCGGATATGTCGGGCATCTGCAGCGCATGGTTGAACGGATTGATCTGCTCCGAGAGTTTTGCGTAGATCCGCCGCCCGCCCTCGGTCAGCTGGGCGATCACGATCGAGATGCCGACCGAGCTCGCGACGTTGCGGAACAGCGTCAGCATCGAGGTGCCGTCGGTGCGCAGATGGTTCGGCAAGGTCAGGAACGCCACCGTCGAGAGCGGCACGAAGACGAGGCCGAAGCCAAAGCCCTGGACCACGCTGACGATGATGATCTCGTTCGCCTGGGTCATGTCGGTCCAGCCGGTCATCTGGAACAGCGAGGCCGCGGTCAGCGCCAGGCCGGAGATGATCAGCGTGCGCGCCTCGATGTAGCGCATCATGCGGCCGACCAGCATCATCGCGACGAAGGTGCCGGCGCCGCGGGTCGCCAGCAGCAGGCCGGCGGTAATGATCGGATAGCCGACCACGTTCTGCAGATAGGGTGAGGACAGCGCCATGGTCGAATACAGCACGAGGCCCATGACCGTCATGAACACGACGCCGCCGAGAAAATTCCGGTCCTTGAAGATCGCGAACTGGATGAACGGCCTGTCGGTCGTCAACGAATGGGCGAAGAAGAAGTAGCAGCCGACCGCCGCGACGATGAACTCGATCATGATCTCGTTGGATTCCAGCCAGCCGAGCTGCTCGCCGCGGTCGAGCGCGAGCTGCAGCGCGCCGATCGCGACCGCGAGCGCGCCAAAGCCGAACCAGTCGAAGCGCAGATTGTGGTCCTGCTTGGTCTCGTCCATGAAGATTGCAAGACCGAGCACCGTGAAGGCGCCGAACGGCAGATTGACGAAGAACACCCAGTGCCAGGAATAGGTCTCGGTCAGCCAGGGCCCAATGACGGCCCCATGATCGGGCCCATCATCACACCCATGCCCCAGATCGACATCGCTTTGGCGCGCTCATGCAGCGCGTAGGAATCGAGCATCACGGCCTGCGACAGCGGCACCAGCGCCGCACCGAACACGCCCTGCAGCAGGCGGAACAGCACCATCTGGTTGATGTCCTGTGCCACGCCGCACAGCACAGACGCGAAGGTGAAGCCGGCCGAGCAGATGATGAAGATGCGCTTGCGGCCAAAGCGGTTGGCGATCCAGCCCACCGGCGCGGTCATGATCGCGGCCGCGACGATGTAGGAGGTCAGCACCCAGTTAATCTGGTCCTGCGAGGCCGACAGCGAACCCTGCATATAGGGCAGCGCGACGTTGGCGATGGTGGTGTCGAGCGCCTGCATGATCGTCGCGGTCATCGCGCAGATCGTCACCATGTTCCGGCGCATGCCGGGTACGGCGGATGGTGACGGTGCATTCATTCAGGTCAGTCCTGTTCGAGCGATCGAAATCACCTCTCCCGCTTGCGGGGGAGGTCGGCGCGTAGCGCCGGGTGGGGGCTCTCTCCACAGAGAGACTCGTGGAGAGAACCCCCACCCCGACCCTCCCCCGCAAGCGCAGGGCTATCGCATATGGCTGAGGGCTGCCATGAGGAAGGCATTGTCCCAGCCGGCGCGCTTAATTTTGCGCCGCAGGGAGGCTGGATCCGGGTGAGTTCGCAGGATGTTGAGGGCGAGCCTGCGCAGAATGGCAAGGTTCTCGGGCGCATGGTCGCAGCGTGAGCGGTTGCTATCCTCGGCAAAATGGACGTCGAGCACCCAATGGAGTTGGTTCTCGATGCCCCAATGGCTGCGAGTGACGTGGAGCAGCCGCTTGGGAGCGATGTATTTGGACAGGAGATAGAGAGCTGGCTCCGCAAATTCGGACAGTAGCTTGAGTGGATTTTCTGCCTGACAGCGGCGAGGATTCTTGCCGCGAATCAGGAGCGAAGATGACGAAGAAGAGCCGCCGGATGCATTCTCCGGCATTCAAGGCGAAGGTTGCTTTGGCTGCGGTCAAAGGCGACAAGACGCTGGCGGAGCTGGCGCAACTGTTTGATGTTCATCCGAACCAGATCACGATCTGGAAAAACCAGCTCCTGGAAGGCGCCGCCGGCGTGTTTGGGCATGACAAGGCGTCGGCCGAGACGCCGGTCGATTTGAAGGCGTTACATGCCAAGATCGGCGAGCTGGCGTTGGAAAACGATTTTTTGTCCGGCGCGCTCACCAAGGCGGGCCTGCTGAGCGCAAAGCGATGATCGACCGCGGTCATGATCTTTCTATCGTGCGCCAGGCGAAGGTCCTGAAGCTGGCTCGCAGCACGGTCTACTATGAACCTCGGCCAGTTTCGGCCGAGGATCTTGCCTTGATGCGTCGGCTCGATGAGCTGCATCTCGATTATCCCTTCGCGGGAGCGCGTATGCAGCGATCGTTGCTGCGGCGGGAGGGCGTATACGCCGGTCGCCGCCACATCGCGACGCTGATGAAGCGCATGGGGATCGAGGCGGTCTATCGTCGCCCGAACACGAGTAAGCCGGCACCGGGTCACAAGATCTACCCGTACCTGTTGCGCGGATTGAAGATCGAGCGGCCCGACCAGGCGTGGGCAATGGACATCACCTACATTCCGATGCGGCGTGGCTTCGTCTATCTCGCGGCGGTCGTCGATGTGTTCAGCCGACGGGTCCTGGCCCATCGCGTCTCGATCACAATGGAGGCGGCCTTCTGCGTCGAAGCGGTCCAGGAGGCGTTGGCGAAGCACGGCAGGCCCGAGATTTTCAACACGGACCAGGGCAGCCAGTTCACCAGCCTCGAGTTCACCGATGTGCTGCTGGACGCGAAGATCGCCATCAGCATGGACGGCAAGGGCGCCTGGCGCGACAACGTGTTTGTCGAGCGGCTCTGGCGCACGGTCAAATACGAAGAAGTTTATCTCCGCGCCTACGACAGCGTGTCCGAGGCGCGAGCGTCAATTGCCAAGTATCTGGCCTTCTACAATCAGGGACGCCCTCACTCGAGCCTTGACGGGCGCACGCCCGACGAGGCTTACTTCGGCACGCAAGCTATGGTGATGGCCGCATGACCGTCGCCGACGATTTTGTCGTCGCTCTGGTCGGGCTACGCCCTCCCGACGCAACGACAAAATCGAAAGGCCCCGCGTTCAGCATAACCCGGCAGGAATCCACTTAAATCCCGCGGGGCGCTGTCCAAACAACCGGCGCCAGCTCTATAGTGACGCACGACAGGCGCATCGGCGCGCTGCTTCCGCAGGCGTCTGCGCGAGGTGATGCGCCCTATCGCGGCGGCCCCTGGGAAGCCATAGAGGTCCGCCAAACTGGTATTGCGCATGACTGTGGCACGTCGCACTTCGCGTCGATCGTGGGTGGAAGGGTCGATCTGCTCGGCTGTGCTGCGCTTGCCCGATCGCGCAAATTGTTGGGTCACCGCGGTGAACAAGCGCCCGCGGTTGGCCTTGATCGCCAGAACATAGTCGCCGCCGCGCTCGCGCACCGTAGCCGCAAAGGCGCGGGTACAATGCAGCGCATTGGCGGTAACGATGCAGCCTTCCAGCGACAGAAGGTCCAGTACCTCCAGAGCGCCCGCCGTCTCGTTGCGACCAGATGCCTTTTGCTGAGCCAAGGCCATGCGGGCATCCACCGCAAAGACGTTGACCATGTGCAGCGGGGTGGCCTTGCCGCCGCGTTCGTAGGCCCCGCGCAGGGCCTTGCCGTCAACCGCCACGACCCCAGTCAGCTTGATGCGGTTGGCCTTGGCAAAGGCCGCCATGAAGCGACGAAATGCGCACTCAAAGGCCTGCGGTTTGAGCAGGCGGAACACCCGACTGAATGTATCGTGGCTTGGGATGCCATGCTCCAGGCGAAGAAAGAGCCGCAACAGCTCCTCCTTCGACTGCCCGAAGTCCGCCATGTCCGAGCACGACTCCGCCCCGCACAGCATCGCCGCCAGTGCGATGAACAGCACTTCCAACAGATCGTGCCTGGCATTGTCCGCGCGCGGGTCCGGCAACCGCCGAAAGGCCGTCTTGAACTTCTTCATCCGACCCCCTCCTTAATCCGGGAGTCGTCTTCAGAATCGGTGTTGCCTTACAATGCAATAGCCAGCGAAACCCCATATGCGATTCCCCTGCCCGCAAGCGGGAGAGGGGGCGCACTGTTTTCGCGGTCGACAATTCGACCGAGTCTTATTCAGTTCACTCCTGGTGGTCCGGGTGCGCCGAGGCCGGCGACAGCCCGAGCAGGCCGGCCAGCGTGCGGCGGTGGTTGGTGTCGATCGTGGCATAGACGCTCATACCGGCCTTCAGCTTCTTCACGAACGGATCGTTCTCGTCGAAATAGATCCGCACCGGCACGCGCTGCACCACCTTGACGAAATTGCCGGTGGCGTTTTGCGGCGGCAGGATTGCGAACTGCGCGCCGGTGCCGGGCGACAGCGAGCCGATCTTGCCCTTGAACCGATGGTTCGGGAACGCGTCGACGTCGAGTTCGACCGGCTGGCCGACCGCCACGTAAGTAAAGTCGCTTTCCTTCGGGTTGGCGTCGACCCAGGGATGGTCGACGTCGATCACGGAAAACACCGGCGCACCGGCGGCGACGAAGCGGCCGAGCTGGATCTGGTCGACCTGGGTTGCGACGCCGTCCATCGGCGCGCGCAGCACGGTGTGATCGAGATTGCGCTGCGCGTCGTCGAGCTTGGCCTTGGCCTGGGCATAGGGCGGGAACCGCTCGATCGGCAAATCGACATCGCCGAGCAGTTGAGTCTTGTCCTTGGATATCTGCTGCTTGATGTATTGCCCCAGGCTCTCGGCCGTCACCTGCGCATTCGCCGCGTTGTCGAGGTCGAGCTGCGAGCCGAAATTCTGCTTGGCGAGCGTCGACTTGCGGTCGACGTCCTTCTTCTTCAACTCGATGCTCTGCTGGGCGAATTCGAGCATCCTGCTGTTGATCTTGATGTTGTCGACCAGATTGTCATAGGTCGTCCTGGTCTGGTCGAGCGCGGCCTTGGCCTGAGCGACCGCGAGGCGGAACGGCACCGGATCGATCTCGAACAGCTCGTCGCCCTTCCTGACGTGCTGGCCTTCCTTGACGACGATCTTGTCGATCTTGCCGGAGATCTCCGGCGTGATCAGCACCTTCTGGGCGCCGACATAGGCGTCGTCGGTGCCAACATAGCGGCCGCCATTGAGATAGAACACGATGCCGCCGATCGCAGCGACGGTCGGCAGCACGACCAGCAGCAGCGTGCGGCGATAGCGCCGCAGGCCCGCCATCAGGCGACGGCGCGGCGCGCGGCTGGCCTTGCCCGACGGCGCGGGCGTTTCCGGATTGCTCTTCTGCTCGGGTGCCAGCTTGAGCACGGGTTCAGCCATAGCGCTGTTCCTTTCGGGAGGGTTCGCCGGCTGGGCTTTGGATGGCATTGCGAACGTTTTCCTTGATCGATTCCAGTTGCGTGAGTAGGCGGTGCGCGTCGGCCGGGCTGATGCCCTCGAGTGCGGTCGCGGTGAGTTCGGAGCGCAGGCCGGCCAGCTTGCCGAGCAGCGGGCGCGCGGCCTTCTTCAGATAGAGGCGGTTGACGCGGCGGTCGCTGTCGTCGCTGCGGCGCTCGATCCAGCCATTGTCACAGAGCTTGTCGATCAGCCGCGTCAGCGTGATCGGCTGCATCTCGAGCAGCTCAGCGAGCTCGGTCTGCTTCAGCCCTTCCTGGCGTTCCACCTTGGACAGCACGGCCCATTGCGCGCGGGTGATGCCGTAGCGGGCGGCCTCCTTGTCGGCATAGACGCGGATCAGGCGGAACACCTCGCCCAGCGTAAACAAGAAGTCCGTATCCACGGAACCGCGCATGAATCTGCCTCCATAAGCTTTGGATTTAATAAGCTTGCTTATGAATTCTGCATGCCAGGTTAACGGGGGGCTGCCCCGCATTGCGCACATGGCTGCGGGCCGGCAAAGCGGCGGGCTTTGGGAACGCGGGTTGGAATGCTATCTTCAGGTGGTATGAGCCTCGCCAAGCCGACCTTTCCTGCCCCCGACCACGACCACGGCCGCTGCGCCGCGGACGCGATGGCGCATGCCGAGCAGGTGTGTGCGCGCCGCGGCCAGAAATTCACCCCGATCCGGCGCCAGGTGCTGCAGGCGCTGCTGTCGAGCCATCGCCCGCTCGGCGCCTATGAGGCGATCGACGAGCTGGCCAAGACGATGCCGCGGCCGGCACCAATTACCGTCTACCGCGCGCTCGACTTCCTGATGGAGAACGGCCTCGTGCACCGCATCGAGAGCCGCAATGCCTTCCTCGCCTGCGCGCACGACCATGACGAAGCCTCGATGGTGGCGTTCTTGATCTGCGACCATTGCGGCTCGGTCGGCGAGATCCCGGCCGCACCGGTCGCGCAAAGCCTGACGGCTGCGGCGCGGGCCTCGGGCTTCATCCCGAAACTGTCCGTCGTCGAGATCGCCGGCACCTGCGCGCATTGCCAGAAGACGTGATGCGCGGATGCGATTGAGGCAAACGATTGCCGCGAAGATGCTCCGCTCCCTCTCCCGCTTGCGGGGGAGGGCCGGGGTGGGGGTGTTACCGCGAGTCGTTTTGCTGAGAGAGCCCCCACCCGCATCGCATCTACGATGCGATGCGACCTCCCCCGCAAGCGGGAGAGGTGAGGCAACAATGAGCGCCTGAGCCACTCATCTCAATAGAATAACAACAGGCCCGATAGGCCGGCCCGCGAGGAAACATGTCGACCCAAGCGATCACAGCCCACGTCACGAGGCCCGTCAGCGTCGGCCATGGGCTGCCGCCCGGCGCCATCGCCGTGATGCTGTGCGTCAGCTGGGGCTTCAACCAACTCGCGGTCAAGCTCGCGCTGCCCGATGTGCCGCCAATGCTGCAGGCGATGATCCGCTCCTCAGGCGCGCTGCCGGTGATGCTGATCGTAGGCTGGCTGCGCGGCGTCAAATTCTTCGAGCGCGACGGCTCGCTCGTCCCAGGCGTGATCGCCGGGCTGATGTTCGGCTGCGAATTCGTGCTGATCTTCACCGGACTGGTCTTCACCTCGGCCTCGCGCGCCTCGGTGTTCCTCTACACCGCGCCGTTCTTCGTCGCGCTCGGCTCGCACCAGTTCCTCGGCGAGCGTCTCTCCACCGTGCAGTGGAGCGGCCTTGCGCTGAGCTTTGCCGGCGTCGCGCTCGCGATCGGCGTGCCGCAACCGAATGTCGACGCCAAGGTGCTGCTCGGCGATCTCATGGTGGTCGGCGGCGGCGCGCTGTGGGCGGCGACCACGCTGGTCGCCAAGGGCACGCGCCTGCGCCAGGCTGCGCCGGAAAAGGCGCTCGGCTACCAGGTCGCGATCTCGATTCCGATCCTCGGGTTTGCCGCCTGGATCGCGGGCGAGCGCATCGACCATATGCCAAGCGCGCTGTCGCTCTCGCTGCTCGCCTATCAGGCGGTCTGGGTGGTGGGCTGCACCTTCGTGATCTGGTTTGCGATGGTGTTCCGCGAGCAAGCTCTCGGCCTTCACCTTCATCACGCCTTTGTTCGGCGTGGTCGCGGCCTATTTCATCATGCACGACACGCTGACGCCGGTGTTCGGCGTTGCCGCGCTGCTGGTGATCGCCGGCCTCTATCTCGTCAACAAACCCGACCCGAAGGTGACGCCGGACCCGAATGTGCCGGCGTGAAGTCGAGATACCGTAGGGCGCAGACGGGGTGCTGAATCGAAAAGGACCGTCACATGGACGGTCCTTTTCTGCCGGTTGAAATAGGCCCTGTAAAAACCCAAACGTGAAAAATGCTCTGCAAATTACCGTCGTGCCGGCAGAGATTGTATTACGACCGTCCTGGCTCATCAGAAATCCGGATCAGTACGGTGTTCCGGCATGGAACTGGCGCGGATGGTTAATGCCGCAGCTCGCTACATCATCCGCTCATGCATCTCGAAGTCGACATAGACCACCGGGTGATGCAGGCCGCGGTCGAACAGCATCTTCGCGCTGCCGGCGCCGAGATCGGTGACGTCAAGTGAAGTGCCGAGCCCATCCCGGTACAGGATCGGCTGATAGCCCTTGATGATCCTCTGGCCGAACGCCGGGTAGGTCGGCGCGCTATCGGAGAACGCGTGGCGGAACGCCTCATAGAGCGTCGACGAGCGCAGCGCCTCCAGCGCCGCCCGCTCATGCCGTTCGGCAAGGCCAAGGCGTATCCTGAAATAGGTGTTGTAGCCCTGGCACTGCTTCTCGATCGCGATGAATGCATCCGCATCCGCTCCGTGGAGTGTGTAGTAGGCCGCCGTTCGATCCTGCTCCGGCGTGGTCGTTTCGGCCGCCTGCAACTGCGCTCTCTCCTGCTGCAGGAGGCTGTCGACGTCGATTGGTCCGGCCTGCTTGCGGAGTTCGGCCGCGTGCTTGCTCACGACGCTGACGCTTGCCCGATGGTTCAGATCGATCTCCGCGCCGCCGTCCGCCATGACGCGCCAGCCGGCGGCTTCAAGTCGCGCCCCGGTCCCTGACAACAGCGCGTCGAAAGGCGGCGAGGAGATGCCGTGTCCGTAACGCGCGCAGAGATCGACGACGATGTCGCAGGCGGCGGTGACGCTAGGGTCGGCCTTGTCCGCGACGGCCTGCGTCCCGCCATCCGGCGGGATGGCGAATACGGCCATGACGGCTTTGGAAAAACCGGAGACCTTGCGTTCCGCCTCTTGCCTCGCGACCACCGCCGCATCAGGCGGAACGGCTCCCGATGGTGCCGTCGAAGCGGTCGGCTGGCTTCGCCTTGCGAGCGCGGCGAGGAAACAGAAGCCAGAGAAGGCAAAGGCGCAGGTCGCCGGGATGGCGGTGATCAGGCCATACGGCACGTGAACGCCGAACCAGGCCTCGACGCGATCCTGGATCGCGGCAAAGAAGTAGAAGATCGCGAACGGCGCGACCGCGAAGAACACCGCGAGCCCAGTGGTCAGGCCGCTGTCGTGGAAGCGCCGGGCCGTCACCGCCAACAGCGGCAGCGCCATCGCAATGGCGACGTAGATCGCGCTGTCGAACTGTTGGGCCGCGAGCAGAACCAGCAGGCAAAAGCCGAAGAACCACCAGAACTCGGCGCGCGGCGCCCGGCCGCTGAAATCGGCGAATTTCCTGAAGCAGGTGGCGATCGAAGTGGTGGCTTGCATGACCTCTCCGGGCAGACGGCGGCAGCCTAGCGGCGAAGATTTACGTTTCTCTATTGCCTTCAGGCGCATTTGCAGCCTTCAGGCGCGATTGCACCAGGCCGATCGGATGTCACGAGCCCGGACGTTGTTGATCTACGTCAACATCGCCACTAACGTGAGGTCTTCCCATGCGAGGGATGCCGTGGAGGCGCGCTTATGCCAGTCGATGCCACCGATGCAATCGAAGCCGGAATCCGGTCCGCGTTCACCGCATATTCCAAGGAGGATGATCCGGATTGGCGGAGTGCCTGCTGGATCAAGCCGGATGAGTGCTCCCATCTGGCAAAGAGCATCCTGAAGGAATTGGCTGCCCGAGGTTTCGAGATCGTCAAGAAGTCAGCGTGATTGCTGGGCAGTCCCGCTGCGTCCTGCAAAAAATATCCCGACCGGCAACTCAGCAAGTTGTGCGACTCACCAGTGGCGCAACAAATTCAGTGTCGTCCCGGCGAAGGCCGGGACTCATAACCACCGAAGGTGATTGTTGCGCGACGCTGGGGCCACAGCTTTCCTCACCAATCCAATCCTGTGGTTATGGGTCCCGTCCTTCGCCGGGACGACGAGTGGAGAGAGCCGCGCTTGCCCGACTAACCGGTCTCGATCGGCAGGCTTGCATCCTTCGCCCATTCGCCCATCGAGCCGTCATAGAGCGTGAGATTGTCGTAGCCGAGCCGATGCAGCTGGAACAGGTCGATGGTCGCGGAGATGCCGCCGCCGCAATAGGCGACGACGCGCTTGTCCTTGCTGATGCCCTGCGCGGCGAATGTCGCTTCGGCTTCCGCCAGCGGCACGAACGTCTTGTGCTTGGGATCGATCAAGCTTGCGGCCGGCACGCTGACGCTGCCGGGGATGCGGCCGGGCCTGCCGTAGCGGCTCGGCTCCAGGCCCTTGTAGAATTGTGGGCCGAGCGCGTTGACGATGACGGTGTCGCTCTCCGTGGTCGCGGCGAGCACGTCATGCTTGCCGACGAACATGTCGTCCTTCGGCCGCGCCGAGAACGTGGCCGGCGGATAGCCGCCGGCGAGCCCGGTCTCGATGTCCCGTCCCTCGGCGGTCCATTTGTCGATGCCGCCGTCGAGCACCGCGGCACCCACGAAGCCGAGCGAGTGCAGCATCCACCAGAACCGCGTCGCCCACATCGCGGTGCCGATCGAATACAGCACCACGCGGCTGCTGGCCGAGATGCCGTGGCGGCCGAACGCGGCCTCGAGCTGGGCTGTCGGCGGCATCATGAAGCGCAGCTCGGTGCGGGCATCGGAGAATTCGGCCTGCAAATCGAGGAAATTCGCGCCGGGGATGTGGCCGGCCTCGAACGTCTGGCGGCCCGAGACGACAACATAGGGAACGGTGCTGCCGGCGGGCGCCGGCTCCAGATAGGTCGTGCAGTCGAACAGGCGGAGATCCGGCCGGGTCAGGATGTCGGCGAGTTCCGCCGTGCTGATCAGCTCGCTATGGCCGGCCATGTCGCGCCCTCCCGAAATGATCTTAAGGGGATGCTAAGATGCCCTAGCTCACATGAAAAGCTGTCAGTTTGCCCTTTGATTCCCCCAATTCGGCCCAATATAGCTGGGCATGCAGGACGCAGCTGCATGGCTTGCCTTTGGCCTCAATCGGCGCCATAAGCTGTTGAATTCACTCCGAAACATGACCGTTTGGCCCGCCTCCCACGGGGCCCATCGCCCCCTTGGTGAATGTCACCAAAACCTGATATTCGAGACGCCATGAACAAGCCCGAGATTTTGCCGCAAGACGACGTCGCCGGCCCCGCGCCGCGGCACCAAACCACGCAAGTCATGGTCGGCAACGTCGCCGTCGGCGGCGGTGCGCCGATCGTCGTGCAGTCGATGACCAACACCGACACCGCCGACATCGAGGGCACCATCGCCCAGGTCGCGGCCTTGACCCGCGCCGGCTCCGAGATGGTGCGCATCACCGTCGATCGCGAGGAGGCCGCCGCCGCCGTGCCGCACATCCGCGACGGCCTGCGCAAGATGGGCATCACCACGCCCCTGATCGGTGACTTCCACTATATCGGCCACAAGTTGCTCGCCGAGTATCCGGCCTGCGCCGAAGCGCTCGACAAGTACCGCATCAATCCCGGCAATGTCGGCTTCAAGAACAAGCGCGACACCCAGTTCGCCGACATCATCGAGATCGCCAACAAGAACAACAAGCCGGTGCGCATCGGTGCCAATTGGGGCTCGCTCGACCAGGAGCTGCTCACCAAGCTGATGGACGAGAACATCGCCTTGCCGAATCCGCGCGACGCCCGCGCGGTGACCCGCGAGGCGATGGTGCAGTCGGCATTGCTGTCGGCCGCGCGTGCTCAAGAGCTCGGCATGCCGAAGAACAGGATCATCCTGTCGGCAAAAGTGTCCGCCGTGCAGGATCTGATCGCGGTCTATCAGGAAGTCGTGCGCCGCTCGGATTACGCGATCCATCTCGGCCTCACCGAGGCCGGCATGGGCTCGAAGGGTATCGTCGCGTCCTCGGCCGCGCTCGGCATCCTCTTGCAGCAGGGCATCGGCGACACCATCCGCATCTCGCTGACGCCGGAGCCCGGCGGCGACCGCACGCTGGAAGTGCAGGTCGCGCAGGAATTGCTGCAGACCATGGGCTTCCGCACCTTCGTGCCGCTGGTCGCTGCGTGCCCCGGTTGCGGCCGCACCACCTCGACCACGTTCCAGGAGCTGGCGCGCTCTATCCAGGATTTCATCCGCGACGAGATGCCGGCCTGGAAGACCAAGTATCCGGGCGTCGAAGAGCTCAACGTCGCCGTGATGGGCTGCATCGTCAACGGCCCCGGCGAATCCAAGCACGCCAATATCGGCATCTCGCTGCCCGGCACCGGCGAAGCGCCGGCAGCGCCGGTCTTCGTCGACGGCAAGAAGTTCCGCACCCTGCGCGGTCCGGGCATCGCCGCCGACTTCAAGGCGCTGGTGATCGACTACATCGATCAGAAGTACGGCGCGGGCGCCAAGGTGCCGGAGCAGGCCGGCGCCGCGGAGTAGCTTCACTCCGCTCGTGACCCACACAAGCCGTCGTCCCTGCCTAGTGCGCAATTGCGCACGGGAGCAGGGACCCATAACCCCAGGCGGTGGTTGTGGCGCGAGATGCGGGTTACGAATCTTCGCAAAACACAATCCTGTGGTTATGGGTCCCGGATCTGCGCTGCGCTTGTCCGGGACGACAGATATGTTTGCGGTGTGCGCTTCCACCGACGCGCGTTACCATGTCTCCCAATCAAGAACGATCGGGAGAGGCCCATGAGCTCACTGTCCGGCAAGCAGGGTCCGCGCTATCGCCACCTCGCCGACCAATCCGAGCCCTATGAGACCATCGGCGTCGAGAAGCTGACGCCGATCATCGGCGCGGAAATCTCCGGCGTCGATATCGGCAAGCTGGTCTTCGACGATGCGCGCTCCAACCGCCAGATGGACGAGATCCATCGCGCGCTCGCCGAAAACCTCGTCATCTTCTTTCGCGACCAGCACATCAGCCCCGACCAGCATCTCGCCTTCGGCCGCAAGTTCGGTGAGCTGCATGTGCATCCCGCCGCGCCCAACGAGGGCGATCCGGCGCTGATGAAGATCCATGCCGACAAGGATTCACCGCGCGCCAACGGCGAAGGCTGGCACACCGACGTGTCCTGCGATCTCGAGCCGCCGATGGGTTCGATCCTCTACATCAAGCAGTGCCCGCCGCGCGGCGGCGACACGCTGTTCGCCAACATGTACGCCGCCTATGAGGCGCTGTCGGACCGCATGAAGGCCTATCTCGACGGGCTCACGGCGCTGCATGACGGCGAGCAGACTTATCGCGGGCTCTACGCCAACTATGGCGTCGCCGACAAACGGGAATATCCGCGCGCCGAGCATCCGGTGGTCCGCACCCATCCGGTGACGGGCAAGAAGTCGCTCTACGTCAACCGCGGCTTCACCCGCTTCATCGTCGGCATCCCGCGCGACGAGAGCGACGCCATGCTGGCCTATCTCTACCAGCACGCCGAGAACCCGCTGTTCCAGTGCCGCTTCCGCTGGACCGAGAACGCGATCGCGTTCTGGGACAATCGCTGCGCCCAGCACCGCGCGATGTGGGATTACTGGCCGCACACCCGCTCCGGCACCCGCGTAACGGTGAAGGGGGAACGGCCGGTGTGAGGATGAGCGTGGTGCGTAGGATGGGTAGAGCGCAGCGAAACCCATCGCCTCACCGCGCGGATGCAAGTGATGGGTTTCGCTTCGCTCTACCCATCCTTGTAATAACGCGATCGGTTATCGTCGGCATATTCCGAGAGGAATGGCCTGTCGCGGTTAGCGACCGCGACAGGCCGCTGGCGATCGGATCGCACCCATCCTGAGCAGTTCGTGGCTGCCCCGTAGCAGGATCGCGCCAGCACCTTCATCGGACCCGGATGGTTGCCGGAACGGTTAGGTTCGCTTCACAAGGCGGGGTCGACGAGGATGACACAGACTAGCACAAGGACGGCTGGAATCGATACGTCCAAGAGCAAGCTCGATGTTGCGGTTCACGGCCGGACCGAACATTGGCAGGTCGCCAACTCACTGGCGGGATGGCGTATTCTGACGACCAAACTGGCCGAGGCTGACGTGAGCCGAATCGGTATCGAAGCGACCGGGGGCTATGAGCGCGGCGCGGTCGAACACCTGCGTGCGGCAGGCTTCACGGTGCTGGTGCTGCAGCCGATCCAGGTCAAGGCGTTCGGCCGGGTGCATCTGCGACGCGCCAAGAACGATGTGCTGGATGCGGTGTTGATCGCCGCCTGCGCGGCAGCGATCGAGCAGGTCAGAGATGCGCCCGATCCGCGCCTGGCGGAGCTGGCCGAACATCTGACCTTCCTCGAGCAGATCGAGGACGACATCAAGCGCTGCAAGACCCGGCTGGAGCATATCGATCAGCCCGCGCTGAGACGCCTGGTGCTGGGTGACATTGCCCGGCTGAAGGCACGGCGGCTCGCCCAGATCCGTTACCTTGCCAGGCAACTACGCGCTCACCGCGATCTCGCTGCCCGCCTTGACCTCGTGCTCAGCATTCCCGGGATCGGCGAACGCACCGCACTCGCGCTCTTGATCCGCATGCCCGAACTCGGCCGTGTCAGCCGCGAGGAGGCTGCGGCCCTCGCGGGGCTCGCGCCCTTCGACAACGACAGTGGGCAACATAAAGGCCAACGGCGCATCGCCGGCGGTCGGGCTCGGCTGCGACGTTCGCTGTTTGCTGCGGCGCTTCCGGCGGCATTCCGCTGGAACAAGGCCCTCATTGTGCTCTACACACGCCTAACCGCAGCCGGAAAGGCCCACAACGCAGCTCTCATCGCTTGCGCGCGAAAGCTGCTGATCTATGCCAACACTGTCATCCAGCGCGGAACGCCTTGGCGCGAACAGGCGTCCGCGACTTAATGGTTGCTACGAATTGAAACAAGAAACAAATCGGGAGGTCGTCCATGCTTCGCGCCGAAGACAACAAATTCCTCACCGAGTCCGGTGCGGGGACGGGAATGGGCGAGCTCCTGCGCCGGTTCTGGATTCCGGTGTTGCTGTCGGAAGAACTCCCGGAGCCGGACAGCGATCCGAAGAAGATCGTGGTGCTGGGCGAGGAGCTGCTGGCCTTCCGCGATAGCAGAGGCGTGGTCGGCGTCATCGATCAATACTGCCCGCATCGCGGCGCCAATCTCTGGCTCGGCCGCAACGAGGAATGCGGCATCCGCTGCGTCTATCACGGCTGGAAGTTCGACACCGACGGCCGCTGCGTCGACATGCCGACATCCTATCCGGACCTCAATGCAAAGGATCTGATCCGCATCAAGTCCTATCCGGTGCGCGAATGGGGCGAGATGATCTGGGCCTTTATGGGCCCGGCAGACCAGATAGCCGAATTGCCGGCGCTGGAGATGGCGCTGCTGCCGGCCTCGCACCGCTTCGTCACCAAGAAGTGGCAGGACTGCAACTGGGTGCAGGCGGTGGAAGGCTCGATCGACACCGCGCATTTCACCTTCGCGCACCTCTCCTTCGAGAAGGAGGAGAACGAGATACTCGACATCAAGAAGCATTTCGTGAACCCGCTGACGCGGGTTGCGACCGACCATATGCGCTGGATCGCCGAGGATCCGCGCCCGGTCATCAAGATCAATCCGCATCAGGCCGGGCTGACGGTTGCGGGCGGACGGCTCACCGGCAGCGACAACATCTACTGGCGCATCGCCCAGTTCCTGATGCCGTTCCACAGCTACGCGCCGAGCTCGATGCCGGGCGAGAACATGTTCGGCCAGACCTTCGTGCCGGTCAGCGACACCAGTTGCTGGATCTACACCTATGCGTGGAATCCCGACCGCCCGCTGACAGACGCCGAGCGTGAGGGCTACGCCAATGGCAACGGCGTGATGGCGGTGGTCGACGAGAACTACGTGCCGCTGCGCAACAAGGCGAACGACTATCTGATCGACCGCAAGCTGCAGCGGACCAAGAGCTATACCGGCATCAAGGGCGTCTCCGAGCAGGACGCCGCGGTGCAGGACAGCCAGGGCCCGATCGCCGACCGCACCCGCGAGCATCTTGGCCCGACCGATCTCGGTATCATGCATTTCCGCAAGCTGGTGATGGAGGCAGCCCGCGCGCTGCAGAAGGGCGAGGCGCCGCCGCATGCGGCGCACCAGGATCGCTACACCGTGCGCTCCGGCGCCTGCGTCACCAGCAAGACCAAGGACCTCTCCGCGGTGATGATCGAACGGTTCGGCGATCCCACAGGCTTCGTCGGCGGCCCCGGGCAGAACGCGGCGGCGGAATAATCCTTGCTGTCGTCCCTGCGAAAGCAGGGACCCATAACCACGACTATTTGTTGTTGCGCCACGCTGTGGCCCCAACCTTCGCAGGACCGGCAGCGGTGGTTATGGGTCCCGGGTCGCGCTGAGCCTGTCATCGGGCGGCGCTTCGCGCCGACCCGTTGGCTTGCCCGGGACGACGCAAACCTACAACGGAATCCTGCGATACTCCCGGTTGGAGAGGCTCGCCTCCTCGAGATCGAGATCGCGCTCGATGCGCCGCCTGGTTTCGTCGGTGATCTTGCCGTCGCGCAGCAGCATATGGATGAACTTGCGCTCCGAGGAGATCAGCTCCCGCGTCAGCGCGGTGCCGGCCGCGGAGACGTCGTGCTTCTCGGGGTCGAGCGTATCGGGCAGCTGGTTGAAGCGGATCTCGTGCCGCGAGCGCAACAGCTTCACCACCTCGTCGGAGAGCTCACGGTCGTCGGTGATGGCATCGAGCGACTTCAGCGCGGCGTTCAGCGCCTCGCGCCGCGCCGCGATCTCCTGCTCATGCTCGGCGATATGCTCGCTGCGTCCGTCCCTGGCGAGGCCGAGCCAGCGCACCACCGGCGGCAATCCGAGGCCGAGCCCGACCAGCGTCACGAAGATCACGCCGAAGGCGACGAACAGGATCAGGTCGCGATACGGGAAGGCGTCTCCGCCAGGTAATGTCAAAGGCAGCGCCAGCGCGGCGGCGAGCGAGACCGCGCCGCGCACGCCGGTGAAGGCGACCACGAACACCGCCCGCCACGACGGCAGCGGATCGCGGTCGCGCATGCTCCGGCTGATCCAGCGCGGCAGATAGGTGCCGGGAAACACCCAGAGGAAACGCGCGACGATCACGATGACGGCGACCAGCACGGTGGCGGTGAGGATCTCGTGCAGCGGGAACGACTTCGACTTCTCGTACAGCGAGCGCATCTGGAAGCCGGTCATCAGGAACAGCAGGCCCTCGATCAAAAAGATGACCAGGTCCCAGAAGAAGATGCCCTGCAGGCGCGTCGCGGCCGAGATCAGCAGCGGTCCGTTCCAGCTCATGTAGAGACCGCAGGCAACCGTTGCGATCACGCCGCTGCCGCCGAAATGCTCCGGGATCCAGTAGGCGAGATAGGGCGTGATCAGCGACAGCGTGATCTCGACCTGCGGATCGCGGGCGCGGCGGCGGGCGCGCAGGCTGAGCCAGCCGATCGCCGTGCCGAACGCGATCTCGCCGGCGACGATGACGAGGAAGGTGCCGGTCGCCTTCGGCAGCGAGAACAGCCCGGTGGTGATGGCGGCCAGTGCGAAGCGGTAGAGGATCAGCGCGGTCGCGTCGTTGGCGAGCCCTTCGCCCTCGAGCACCACCAGGACGCGCCGGGGCAGGCCGAGCTTGCGCGCGATCGCGAGCGGCGCGACCACGTCCGGCGGCGCGACGATCGCCCCGAGCAGGAAGCCGACGCTCCAGGGCAGGCCTATCAAATAGTGGGTCGCCGCCGCGACCATGAAGGCGGTGAAGATCACGCAGCCGACCGACAGCAGGATGATCGGCCGCAGATTGGCTTTGAACTCGCGCCAGCTCATCGCGACGCTCGCCGAATAGATCAGCGGCGGCAGCACCACCAGAAGCACGAGCTCCGGCGGCAGTTCCAGCGACGGCATGCCCGGCACGAAGGCGAGCACGACGCCGGTCAGCAGCAGCAGGATGGCCGGCGCGATGTCGGTCCGCCGCGCCACCAGCGCGGTTCCCGCCAGTACGCCGAGCAGGGTGAGAAAAATCTGAAACTTGGCTTCCATAATGGGCTCAATTCGCCCGGAAACCACCGGCAGTCAATGCGGTCCGGCCGGAGCCGGACCGCTGGGGCATGTCACAAAGCCGTCGTGGGGATGCGGCGGGCCCGCCGGTCAGTCCCGCAGGTCGTAGCGGTACGACTTCGAGACGATCTGCCAGCCATCGGCGAGCTTCATCGCCACCAGGTAGTCGGTGAAATAGCGCGGCGGCAGCTGGCACCGCACCTTGATGAAAGCGGTGTTGTCGTCGGAGCGGTCGATGGTGACGATGAAATCCTCGCGGGCCTTGCCCTCGGCTTTCCCCGACGGCCGCTTGCGCACCCAGGCAAGCCAGTCCGGCACGGTCAGGACCTTCAGCTCGCCCTTCTCCACCCAGCGCAGGTCGGCGCTTGGATGAAAGGCCGCGGCAAGCTTGTCGGCGTCGCCCTCGTAGAGACCGTCGAAATAGGTTTGCACGACATTTTCGACGCTGGATCGATCTTGGCTCATTGGTTGGTCCTCCCGGCAGGGTTTTCGTCTGCTAGGATTTAGCCATGAACCGCCGGATTGCGCCATGGCCGTCGGCAAAATTCCGCGTGAGGAGAAAGCCGTGACCGCATCTGCAAATTCGAACGATCGTATCCTGACGGGCGAATGCTTCTGCCGCGACGTGCGCTACGAGGTGGCCGACGCGTTCGGCTATGCGCTGAATTGTCACTGCTCGAACTGCCGCCGCACCACGGGTTCGGCGTTCAAGCCGTTCGCGGGAATCGCGCGCGAAAAATTCGCCATCGTCAGCGGCGCCGATCGTCTGCTGATCTACGGCGATGAGCTCACCCATGACGAGCATTGCGGCCGCTGCGGCTCGCTGCTCTATTCGCAGGTCCGCGACGGCGCTTATGTCCATGTCACGATGGGAACGCTGCGCGATGCGCCGGCGATCCGGCCGACTGCGCATATCTTCGTCGGCTCCAAGGCGCCGTGGTACGCGATATTGGACGACCTGCCGCAATATCAGGGGCACGTCACCAAAGGCGCGGAATAAATCCGCGCCAGCTCAGTTGGTGCCCTGAGGCTGGTCCGCTTGTGCCGAGGTCGTCTTGGACGGCCCCAACGCGAAGGCGAGCACGACATTGTCGGCGCGCTGCTTGAACTCCTTGCCGACCGCGTTGCGCGCCGCGTCTGAGAGTTCCTGCAGCGGCTTGTCCTGCAGCAGGCTGGGGAAGGTGACGGTCACCGATGTGAGCCGGCCATTGCGCCAGTTGAAGCCGACCTGTGGTTTGACCCCGACCGCCGCAAGGAGGTCTTCCTCCACAGCCTTGGCGTGCTTGAAGCCGTCGAACACGGCGTCGACCATGCCGCAGCCCGCGGTGCAGCCGGCCAGCAGCGCGAGGGCGAGCAGGTTTCGGACCATGCGGCCGGTCGTGCCGGATCGGGCGGAGGGAACCGGTGCGGTTGCACCCTGCATGACGTCCTCCGTGGCTTTGTTCTCGTTCCCACGATCGTGCCCGAAATGTCGTGACGAGCCAAATCCGAACCGCAGGTCCCTTCTGCAGTGTCGCCATGAACGGGTCTGGTTCTTGAAATTGAACGGCGGCTGCCCCGGTCTCGGCGGCGGCAATGTCGAGTCTGCAACGAGAGCCTTCCCCGTTCCGATGGAATCGGAACGGGGCTCTAGAGCATTTTCCGATCACGTTGCGTCGTAACCAGCCGCGACGAGATAATTTTGGCATTCCTCGGGTGAGAAGCGCTTGAGAGCGTTGGCGATTGCTTGCCAGAGATCGGGCATGGTGCGCGCTGCGGCGGCCCGCAACAGGGCTTTCAGTTTAGAGAAGGCCATTTCGATCGGGTTGAAGTCTGGACTGTAGGGCGGAAGATAGAGCAGGCTTGCTCCGACCGCCCGGATGGCCTCTCGAACGCCATGGACCTTGTGAGCGGGCAAGTTGTCCATGATAACGGTATCGCCCGGCCGCAGCGATGGGGCGAGCAATTGCTCGACGTAGGCCAGGAAAGCGTCGCCATCCATTGGACCGTCCAGAACAAGCGGCGCGATCAGACCGTCGGAGCGCAATCCAGCGGTGAATGTCGTCGTCTTCCAATGTCCGTGTGGGATAGCTGCACGACATCGCTCGCCGCGTGGCGAGCGGCCGTAAAGCCGCGCCATTTTGGTGTTGGCGCTGGTTTCGTCGATGAAGACGAGACGCTCAGGGTCAAGATCGATTTGCCCTTCGAACCACTCCTCACGCGCGGCATTTATATCGCCGCGCCGTTGCTCGGCGGCGTGCGCTGTCTTTTTTTAAGTGTGATCTTTCTGCGCTGGAAAAAACGCCAGAGCGACGCGATGCCAGTCGATATTCCACGACGTTTCAACAGTTCTCGCAACTCGGCGAGCGTGATATCCGGCTTCGCTGTCACTGCCTCCAGAATCAATTGCGAATGCGCTTCGATGCGCTGCGATTTGCGGTCACCGCCCTGGCGTTTAGGAACGATGTCGCCAACTTCCTTGAGGCGACCGCGCCAGCGGATCGCACTGGCCGCGCTGACACCAAAGCGCTCAGCAGCCTGTCGACAGGACATGCCACCGTCAATCGCGGCTATCACCCTTTGACGAAGATCAACCGAAAGCGCCCTGGCCATACATGCTGGCCTCCCTCGCCAGCATGCAGCTTGAATCTGACTCGCGCCGTTTTGGGAATCCCCACCCGATTCATTCCGGTCGGAAAATGCTCTAGATTCTTGTTTTGACGCGTTTTCTTCACGCGAACCGGTAGCCACTTCGCTCGAAAACGCTCTAGTGAGCAGCTAGATCGCGCTCGCTGCGATGTTCACCATCAGCGCCAGCAGCGCGGTGTTGAACACGAACGAGATGACGCCGTGCACGGTCGCGGTGCGGCGGATGATCTTGTCGGTGATGCCGACGTCGGAGACTTGCGCGGTCATGCCGATCACGACGAGAAGTAGATGAAGTCCCAGTAATCGGCGTCGACATGCTCGTCGCCGCTCGGAAACTGCAATCCGCCGGGCGTCTTGCCGCGGTAGAATTCATGGGCGTAGTGCAGCGCGAACGCGGTGTGAACCATGGTCCATGACAGCGTGATGGTGACGACCGCCGCCGCCAGTCCGGCCGGGCTGCCCTTGGCTGCGCCGAGTTCAAACACGATGGCTGCGAGGCTCGCCAGCGCGCCGAACGCGGTCACCAGCAGGATCAGGAACCGGCCATCGTCCTGCAATATGGCGCTGCGCTTGATATAAGCGACGCCACAGCGCAGCATCATCGCATAGGCAAGCACCAGATACAGCGCGGCGAAGGCGTCCCATCCGGCGAGCAGGCGCGTGACGAGGCGCGGCGCTCCCGGCACCAGCAGGGCAGCCAGGATGCCGACCCCAAGCGAGACGAAGGTGCGCGGCCGGCCCACGACGACGCGGACCGGCATCGGCAGCTTGCGGAAACGAACAAGGCGGTCGTCGGGCTCCTTGCTCATTTCGCGCTTTGCTTTCGGTTAGTTCTTGCGCTCGGCGACGAAGCGGGCTGCGGCGCGCAGCACGTCGCCCCTATCGCCGAACACCGACAGCGCGGCATCGGCGCGCGCCAGCAGGTCGCGCACGCGCTGCTTGGCGCCATCGATGCCGAGCTGGGTGACGAAGGTGGTCTTGCCGAGCGCAGCGTCGGCACCGGCCGGCTTGCCGAGTGCAGCGGCGTCGCCCTCGACATCGAGCAGATCGTCGGCGATCTGGAAGGCTTCGCCGAGCGCTTTGCCGTAATCGTCGAGCGCCCGATACTCGCTCTCGGAGGACTGGCCGAGGATCGCGCCGGCGATGCAGCCGAAGCGGAGCAGCGCGCCGGTCTTCATCTGCTGCAGGCGCGCGACGTCGACCGGCTCGCGATCGCCGAAGCGGCCTTCGCCGGCGAGGTCGAGGATCTGGCCGCCGGCCATACCGCCGATCCCAGAGGCGCGCGCCAGCGCGCGGGTCAACAGCAGGCGCACTTGGGCGTCCTTGTGGATCGCATCACGGGTGATGATGTCGAAGGCGATCGTCAGTAGCGCGTCGCCGGCCAGGATCGCGGTCGCCTCGTCATAGGCCTTGTGCAGGGTCGGGCGGCCGCGGCGCAGATCGGAATTGTCCATCGACGGCAGATCGTCGTGGATCAGCGAATAGCAGTGGATGCATTCGAGCGCGGCGCCCACCAGCAGGGCGGCTTCGCGCGGGATGCCGAACACCGCCGCGCTCTCGACCACGAGGAACGGCCGCAGCCGCTTGCCGCCGCCGAGGCTCGAATAGCGCATCGCCTCGATCAGCCGCTTCGGGCGCACGATTTCGTCGGTTTCGGTCGCGTCGGACAAAAGTTTCGCGAGCAGGGCTTCGGTATCCTCCGCGGTCTGGTCCAGCCGCTTGGAAAACTCTGCAGTACCGGTCGTCATTAAGAATTGCTCCAGATCGATTTTCGGCCGGACAATCGTTGATGGCATCGGCTTCGTCAATTCCACCCTGCGACGGATTCGCGCCTTAAAAGTGCTGGAAAAACCGTGAATTATCCCACAGACGTCTGACAGCGCCGGCCGTTCCTGGCGGGCGGGGCCCAAATCCTTCCTGGAGAGGTTCTCCCCGGAAACCCTCGTTTTGCGCATCGTCCGAATTTTATTGCTGCTTTTGCTGGCCCTGCTGGTGCTGCCGTATCTGGTGACGCCGTTCTACCGCACCGGCCACCCGGTCTCGGCCCTGATGGCGTGGCGGACCTTGCGAGGGGCCCCGGTGACGCGGCATTGGATCGATTTCGGCGCCATGTCGCCGTATCTGCCGCGGTCCGTGGTCGGCGCGGAAGACGCCCATTTCTGCAAGCACCGGGGCGTCGACTGGGGCGCGCTGCGCGAGGTGATCGACGGTGCCGGGGATGGTGAGGCGGCGCGCGGCGGCTCGACCATCACCCAGCAGGTGGCCAAGAACCTGTTCCTGTGGCCCGGCCGCAGCATGATCCGGAAGGGGTTGGAACTGCCGCTGGCGCTCTGGATCGATTTCGTGCTGCCCAAGCAGCGAATCCTCGAAATCTACCTCAACATCGCCGAAATGGGTCCATCCGGGCAGTTTGGCGCCGAGGCCGGGGCCCAATATGCCTTCGGCCGGTCGGCAGCCGGGCTGTCAACTCGCGAGGCCGCGCTTTTGGCTTCGATCCTGCCCAATCCGGTCAAACGGAGCGCCCGGAACCCGGGTCCGGGGGTGCGCAGGCTGTCCGGGACCTATATGGCGAGGGGCAATGCGGTGGAGCGCTGCTGGCGCGAAAATCGCGGCTCCTGAAGCCGATTTCGGGCGGATTTTGCTGTACCCGGGCCCCAGAGCATCGGTTCTGATGAAATCAGAACCGATGCTCTAGATTCTAGTTTTGGCGCGTTTTCTTCACGCGAGCCGGTGCCCACTTCGCTTGAAAACGCTCTAGATTTACGCGGTCCCTTCCTCTATAAGCGCGGCCTTACCGGCATCGCAGCTTGCGCTTCGAAGCGCTGAGCCCGTCCGCATTTCGGACGATGCCTCCGCAACACCCTAGAGGACACCGTCATGGCCGTTCCCAGAAGAAAAACCTCGCCGTCGCGCCGTGGCATGCGCCGTTCGGCCGATGCGATCAAGACCCCGACCTATGTCGAGGACAAGGACTCCGGCGAACTGCGCCGCCCGCACCACCTCGACCTGAAGACCGGCATGTACAAGGGCCGCCAGGTCCTGAAGGCCAAGAAAGAGTCCTGATCGGACGTTCGGCTGTCGCGCCGCAGAGCATGATCCGGAAAAGTGTGTAGCGGTTTTCCGATAAGATCATGCTCCGAACAAAACGGCGCTGCGCCCGAATTCGGCCAACGAGGCCGGTCAAGACGGGCGCGTCCGCGGCGAAGCGTAGGCATCGCCGCATGCTGGTTCTCCCTGGAATAAGGCGCAAGCCCCGATGGTCGGTTTTCCGCTGCTGCTGGTTCCGCTCGCGGTCTACAACATCATCGCCTTCCTGATGCCCGGCGTGTCCTTCACGGACCCGCTGATCAGGCTGACATTGCTCTCGGGCGAGCAGTGGCAGATCACGCTCAGCGACATGCTGCTCGCCGCCGGCGTGCTGCTGTTGCTGCTCGAGGTCATCAAGGGCGCTCGGCCCGGCGCGAAATTTCTCACCGACCATCTGCTGTCGCTGATCGTGTTCGGCGCGGCCGCCGCCGAATTCGTGCTCTGGCCGAAATTCGGCAATTCGACCTATGGCCTGCTCACGCTGCTGGCGCTGGTCGATTTCATTTCCGGAATTGCGCTGCGCACCCGCCGCCGTGCGGTGGTCGCGGCACCGGCGCAGAGCGTCAGCAAGTCGCAGCCCGAGGTGCCGCAGCCCGCGCCTGTCGCGCAGCCCGCCGCGCGGCCCGAGCCCGCACCTGTCGTTACGCCGGCGCCCGCCGCGCCGCCGCCGGCTGCAACCGTTCCTCCGGCGACGTCGGTCGCGGAATCCGTGCTGCTCGATCAGTCCGCGCCAAAGCCGACGGTGACCTCGCCGGATTTGCAGCCGGGCGGCCAGCCGCCGTCGGACGCGCCGCAGCGCTGATACTCTTCTGGAATCTAGATGATCTGCCGGGTGCGCCGTGCGACGCTGCGGCGTTCGTCGATGTGCGGGCCGTAGGCGCTTTGCGCATCGGCCAATGACCCACGCCGCAGCTCGCACGTCTGCGGTTCGTGGGCGGCGGTTGCGATCAGCTGGGCCACGAACGACGGATCGGCGTGGGGTAGCGGGATCTTGGGCGCCCAATGGGTGGTCGTGGCCAGCGGCACCAAGGCGGTGCAGGGGGCTGCAGGTTCGCCTGTAACCTCGCCGTCCAGGATTTCCGATTGATCGATATCAGGCATCGCACGCAGACCCGTTGACCGTCATACTTTGGGACGTTGCGTCCCTCCGCAACACCCCCGTGGCAAGGGTCATGCCCGCCATCCCCAGTTCGTTCCCGGGCAGTCGCAAACGTGGTTTCCAGATTATTTATCAACTTCTCCTAGCGTTGGATTCGCCGGAACCACTATCTTGAGGGCGTGCAGAATCACCGGGCGCCGTCCCAAATCGAGACATGTTCGATGCCACCTGTCCCGCCAGCTGCCAGCATCCTCGCCTCGCTCGGCCAGGCAACATTCGCCTGGGACCTGGCGAGCGATGCGATCGCCTGGAGCGACAATGCGGCGACGGTCTTTCCGGATATCCCCGTCGCGGCGCTCGCGAGCGGCGCCGAGCTCGCCAAGCTGATCGAGCCATTGCGTTCGGTTCGATCAGATGCGCTCGGCCAGGCCGCGACTGTGCGCAGCGGGGAGGGCGTTCCCTACCGGATCGAATATGGCGTGCGCGCCGTCACCTCGGCGCCGGTGATCTGGATCGAGGAGACCGGCTGCTGGTTTGCCGGCGCCGACGGCAGGCCGGCGCTGGTGCAGGGCGTCGTCCGCATCAACAATGAACGGCATGCCCGCGACGAGCAGCTCATGAAGCTGTCGCGGCACGATCCGCTGACCAACGAGCTCAACCGCACCTATCTGATCGCCTCGCTCGCCGAGACGATCGAGGAGTGCGCGCGCTTCCGCACCTCCTGCGCCTTCATGCTGATCGGCATCGATCACCTGGCGCGGGTCAATGATGCCTTCGGCTTCGATGTCGCGGACGCCGTCATCGCCGAGGTTGCGAAGCGGATCCGCGCCCGGCTGCGCAGCGGCGACATGCTCGGCCGCTTCTCCGGCAACAAGTTCGGCCTGATCCTGCGCAACTGCACCGTCGATGACACCAACGTCGCGGCCGAGCGCTTCCTTGCCGCAGTCCGCGACGAGGTGGTGCCGACCAAATCCGGCCCGGTGTCGGTGACCGTCTCGATCGGCGCCGTCACCATCCCGCGCCATGCCAAGTCGGCGGAGGAGGCAGTCAATCGCGCCCAGGAGACGCTGGACGCCGCCAAGAGCCGCCGCGCCGGATCGTTCGCGCTGTGGAAGCCGAATGTCGAGCGCGACGCCCAGCGCCGCGTCAACATCCGCGTCACCGACGAGATCGTCACCGCGCTGAACGAACGCCGTATCGTGATCGGCTTCGAGCCGGTGGTCGATGCGCGTTCGCGGCAGCCTTCGTTCTACGAGTGCCTGGTCCGCATGGAGCAGGACGACGGCCGCGCGTTGCTCGCGCCCGACATCGTGCCGGTCGCCGAGCGGCTCGGCCTGATCCGGATGGTCGATCACCGCGTGCTGGAGCTAGCCGTCGCGGAGCTTGCCGCCGCGCCTGATGTCGAGCTCAGCCTCAACATCTCGCCCGACACCACGATGGACCCGGACTGGTGGGCCACCATCGAATCGCTGATGCGGGCGCATCCCGGCGTCGGCGAGCGGCTGATCGTCGAGATCACCGAGACGGTTGCGATCCAGGACATCGACGACGTCCGCGGCTTCGTCACGCGGCTGAAGAATTTCGGCAGCCGGATCGCGATCGACGATTTCGGCGCCGGCTACACCTCGTTCCGAAACTTGCGCAAGCTCGGCGTCGATATTGTCAAAATCGACGGCGCCTTCGTGCAGAACATCGTGCGCTCGGCCGACGACCGCGCCTTCGTGCAGACGCTGATCGATCTCGCGCGCCGTCTTGAGATCAAGACGGTTGCCGAATGGGTGCAGGACGAAGAGGCCGCTGTGATGCTGCGCGAGTGGGGCTGCGACTTCATCCAGGGCCGCCTGATCGGCCTCGCCTCGCCGGACCGGCCGTGGAACGCGCCGGCCGAGAAGGCCGTCCCTGCCGCGGGCTGACGCGCGATGATCGGCTGATCACCGCGCTCCCGCTCCGTTCTCGACAGGGGTTGCTCAAAATATGAGCGCGTCGTGCCCAAGGTTTGGCGGGAGTTCATCCAATTTATTGTGCGTTCCCAGACAAGTTTTCCAGCGGAGACCGCCGTTTACTTCTTCGAGGTTTGGACCGTGGCTTGCGCCATGACAACGTCGAAAGAGGATCGAATGGTCACGTTATCTTTTCCGCGCACGTACAAACTCATGCATATCGCGGCGCTGGGGGCACTGCTGGTTGTGGGCGTCAGTGCTCCAACCAGCGCTAGGGCAGCTGCGCCGGCCGCCTGTGCGGAGCTACAGGCAAAATATCCGGACTGGAAGGGCAAGACCCTCGTCAACGCTATCAATCCGCATACGCCAGGCTACGAGTCGATCGATCCGAAGGACCCGAGCAAATATGTCGGCTTCGATATTGATCTCGGCGAGCAGATTGGTGAATGCCTCGGCTTCAAGCTGACCTACAAGGCGGTTACCTTCGCCGCACTCCTGACCACGCTGGCCAGTGGTCAGGCCGACATTGTGATCTCTGACATCTACGCCACGGAAGAGCGTGCCAAGGCGGCCGACTTCATCACCTATTCGAAGGTGTTCGACGGCGTATTGGTCGCCAAGGGCAATCCGAAGAAGATCTCCGGCATCAATACCTCGATGTGCGGCGCGGCAGCGGCCGAGAACACAGGCTACGTTGAAGTTCCGCTGATCCAGGCGCTCGTGCCGGAGTGCAAGAAGGAGGGCAAGCCTGAGCCGACCATTCAGCTCTACGACAACAACGCCAACTGCATTCAGGCGATCCTGGCCGGACGCGCCGACACTTATGTCAACGACGTCAACACCGTCGACAATGCGGTGAAGGCCTATCCGGACAAGCTCGAAAAAGCTGTCGCGGTGACAATCCCGTATAAGGTCGGCATCGGCGTGCCCAAGGACAAGCCGGCCTTCCGCGATGCCGTGAAGGCGGCGCTGACCGAGATCTACAAGTCGGGCGATCAGCTCGCGCTGCTGAAGAAGTGGAACCTCGATCCGGAGAACCTGATGGAGCCTGGTCTGCTGACGGTCAAGTAGGTTCAGCACTGGCAAAAGGACGCCATGCTCGATGGAGCTGTTCCTCCACTATTTGACCATGCCGTATATGATCGAGGGCATTCAGGCGACCTTGCAAGTCACTGCCCTCGGTCTACTCGGCGGCCTCGTCCTCGGTGTGATCCTGGCGTGGATGCAACTCAGCCGCTTCAAAGCGCTGGCGTCATTCGCGCGGGTCTACACCGTGATCTTTCGCGGCACGCCACTGATCCTGCAGATGGTGTTCGCCTATAACGCCCTGCCGCAGATCGGCATCAAGCTCCCTGCCATTCTCGCCGCCGGCCTCGCGCTGGCCTGCAACGAAGCTCCGTTCATCGCCGAGATGCTGCGCTCCGGCGTGCTCGGCGTCGATCGCGGCCAGGTGCTGGCCGGGCAGGCGCTCGGCATGACGCCCGGCGTCCTGATGCGCCGGATCATCGCGCCGCAGGCGATCCGCTCGATGATCCCCGCCTTCGGCAACGAGACCGTCAGCGCGCTGAAGAATTCGTCGCTGGCGTCGGTGATCGCCGTGCAGGAGCTGACGTTGCGTTCGACCCAGATGGCGTCGGCAACTTTCGATTTCTTCTCGATCTTCTTCGCCTCCGGCCTGATCTATCTGTTCCTCACTGCGGCGATCGCCGGCATCCAGTTGTTCCTCGAATGGCTGTTCGATCTCGACCGCGCGTCGAAGCAGATCAGGCTGATGCGGATGATGCCGTGGTATCGGGCGCAGGGGCTCGACGATCCGCTGACCGCGGCGGACGAGACGCCGCCTGAGATCCTGCCCGATGCCGGCGTCGCCGAATTGCCGCCGCCGCGCTCGCAGTCCGGGCGTATCGATCGCGCCAAACGCACCGAGATGCTGGCGCGAAACAACGTGGCCGTCGATATCGCTGCGCTGCGCAAGAGCTATGACAATCAGGTGGTGCTCGCCGGCGTCGATCTCACGGTGCGGATCGGCGAGGTGATCGCGCTGCTCGGGCCGTCCGGCTCCGGCAAGAGCACGCTGCTCCGCTGCATCAACAATCTCGAGCTCTGGAACGACGGCAGCATCAAGGTCGGCGGTCGCCGGCTCGGCTTCAACGATCACGGCAAGGCGCTGTCGCCGCGACTGCTGGCGCAGGCGCGTGCCGAAGTCGGCGTCGGCATGGTGTTCCAGCAGTTCAACCTGTTCGGCCACCTCACCGCGAAGGAGAATATCGCGGGGCCGCTACGCTGGGTGCATGGCGTGTCGCGCCCCGATGCGGATCGCCGGGCGACCGAATTGCTCGCGCGCGTTGGCCTCAGCCACCGCGCCGATGCACTGCCGCGGCATCTCTCCGGTGGCCAGCAGCAGCGCGTCGCCATCGCCCGTGCGATCGCGCCGAATCCCAGCGTGCTGTTGCTCGATGAGCCGACTTCCGCGCTCGACCCCGAACTCGTCAATGAGGTGCTTGAAGTCATCCGTCGCCTCGCGGTGGAAGATGGCCTCACCATGATCATTTCAACTCATCAACTGCGCTTCGCCAGTGAAGTCGCCGATCGCATGGTGTTGCTGGCGGGCGGCGCGATCATCGAGGAGGGCCCGGCCAATGAGGTGCTGGGCAATCCGCGCAATCCGGTAGCGCAGCGTTTCCTCAATGCCATGGAGGCCGAAATCGCATGAACAGAAATCAGTCCGCTTCCATCCGCGTGAGGGCCTTTGCGTGAAACATCATCTGTTGTCGGTATCTGCGAAGACCGTGCATTGGGGCTATTTCAGCAAGGTCGTTGCGCCGGCGCTGACGCTGAAGTCTGGCGACCGCGCCACCATCGAGACGCTGACGCATCACGCCAATGACGATTACGAGCGCATGATCGAGGGCGATCCCGGCGCCGAGAGCGTGTTCAAATGGACGCGCGAGCACAAGGCGGTGGCGCGGCGCGGCTCGGGGCCTACCGAAGGCCCGTTCATCCGCGGCTCCGGCGAAGGCGTCGGCGTGCATCTGCTCACCGGCCCGGTGGCGATCGAAGGCGCCGAGCCAGGCAACGTGCTGGAGGTGCGCATTCTCGACGTGCGTCCAAGGCCGGCCTGCAAGGCCTGCCATGCCGGCAAATGCTTCGGCTCCAATGTCGCGGCCAATTGGGGCTTTCACTATCACGACTTGATCGAAGCGCCGAAGCCGCGCGAGGTGGTGACGATCTTCGAGCTCGACACGTTGGGCGAACCCTTCGCCAAGGCGGTCTACAATTATGTCTGGACGCCGCAGACCGATCCCGACGGCATCGTGCATTCGACCATCGACTATCCCGGCGTGCGCGTTGATCACGCCACCATCGTCAAGCGCGAGAATATTCTGAGCAATGTCCGTGTGCCCGCGCGGCTGCATTTCGGCACCATGGGCCTCGCGCCGTCAGAGCAGGATTTCGTGTCCTCGATCCCGCCGAGCTATACTGGCGGTAATATCGACGACTGGCGCGTCGGCAAGGGTGCCAAGATGTTCTATCCGGTCGCGGTGCCCGGTGCGTTCTTCTCGGTCGGTGATCCCCATGCCGCGCAGGGCGACAGCGAGCTTGGCGGCACGGCGATCGAGACCTCGCTCACCGGCGATTTCGAGTTCATCCTGCACAAGCATCGCGATCTCGCCGGCACACAGCTCGAAGGCCTGACGCATCCGATGCTGGAAACTCCCGACGCCTGGTCGGTCTACGGCTTCACCTATCCGAACTATCTCGCCGAGCTCGGCGTCAATGCGCAGCTCGAAATCGCCGATCATTCCAGCCTCGACCGCGCAATGCGCGACGCCTTCCGCAAGATGCGTCGCTTCCTGATGACGGTGCACAAGCTCAGCGAGGACGAGGCGATCTCGCTGATGTCGGTGGGCGCGGATTTCGGCGTGACGCAGGTGGTCGATGCCAATTGGGGCGTGCATGGGACCATCCGCAAGAACGTGTTCCGGTGTGACTGATCACGCGCCGGCCACAGGGCAGGACGCGTCATCCTTTGGACTGGCATGGAGATTGCTTGGCTTCGGCTCCGAAGGTCGATGCATGAGGCCGCGTCCGTTCACGAGTGAATCCTACTCCGAAGGCGACCGCCCCGAGGCCTGGCGGGACGTCTTGGCGTCGGTCGGCTTGCAGCCGACGGCCGCCACAACCACTCATGCCGGCCATGCCACCGCGGTGCGGCGCAATTTTCAGGGCGTGACGCTGGCCAGGCTTTCGGCAGGGCCACAATCGGTGTCGTCGCGCACCGATGTTGTGGCCGATCATCCGCTGGTGCTCCTGCCGATCGAAGACGGGGTGGCACTGAAAACGGCGGCCGGTTATCAGATCGTCGCGGCGGGACATCTTCTGCTGCTGCCGCGCGCGGGAGACTGGAGCGTGTCGTTCCAGCGCGAGATGCGCGCGGTGGTGCTGTCGGTGGCTTCCGAACCGACGTATTGCCGCCGTGCCACGCCGCAAGACGGCGAGATGCGTGTGCTTCCACCCGGTGGCTTTGGCAGCGTATTTGCGCAGATGATGGAACTCGCCGCGCGCGATCTCGAAGCGCTGTCCGATGTCGAATGGACCGCGCTCGCGCGAAGTCTCGCCGATCTGCTGCCGACATTCATGTGTCAGCACAGCGATACAGCAAGCGATCTCGGCGGCAGCAGCGCCTCCAAGGCGGCGACGCTGCATCGCCTGTGCGAGACCGTTGAACGCTGCCTCGACGATCCCGATCTGACGCCGGCGAAAATCGCCGGCGCTGAGGGCATTTCCGAACGCTATCTGCAAAAACTGTTCGAGGGCGCCGGCACCAGTTTCACGCATTACCTGCGTGAACGCAGGCTGCAGCGCACCTGGGCCGATCTGTCCAACCCCGCCGAGGCGCATCACTCGATCTCCGAGATCGCCTTCCGCGTCGGCTTCAACGACTCCGCGCATTTCAGCCGCGCCTTTCGCCAGCGCTTCGGTCTATCGCCGCGCGAATTCCGCCAGCATGAAGCCGAGCGCCAAACCGCATCGACAGCCACAGCCGGCCAACGCGGCTGGCCCCAACAAGCCCTGGCGCAACTGCGCAGCCGGCATGTCGCGCTGGTGCGCAAGACCGCTGCACCCTTTGACGCGCATGACGTGGAGATCGCGGACGCGCCGCGCCATCACCATCTCGCCGCGGACGCTTCGCGCGTGCATTGGGGCTATTTCAGCCATTCGTTGCCACCGCAGGTCGAGATCGGCTCCGGCGACACCATCACCATTGAGACGCTGACCCAGCATGCCTCCGACGATCCCGAGCGCATGATCAAGGGCGATCCAGGCGCCGAAAGTGTGTTCCACTGGACGCGCGATCGGAAGAACGTCGATCGTCGCGGCGCCGGCCCGCTCGATGCCTCGATCTATGGGCGCGGCGCCGGCGAGGGATTCGGCGTGCACATTTGCACCGGGCCGGTGGCCGTGAAGGACGCGGAGCCAGGCGACGTACTGGAAATCCGCATCCTCGACATCGCGCCGCGCGCGAGCCGCAATCCGGACTTCGAGGGGCGCGTGTTCGGCAGCAGCGTCGCGGCCTGGTGGGGATATCACTACAAGGAGTTCCTCGCCGAGCAGAACGCCCATGAGGCGGTGACGATCTACGAGATCGTCGACGACGATGACGCGCCGCATGCACGTGCGCTGTATTCCTATCGCTGGGAACCGCAGACCGATCCGTTCGGGACGCTGCACAAGACTTACGACTATCCGGGCATTCCGATCCCGCCGTCATCGGTGCGGCGCCGCCACGACGTGCTCGACGGCATCCGCATTCCGCTGCGTCCGCATTTCGGAGTCATCGCGCTGGCGCCGCGCGAGGCCGAACTTGTCGATTCCGTCCCGCCCGCATATTTCGGCGGCAATCTCGACAACTGGCGGCTCGGCAAGGGCTCGACGGTCTATCTGCCGGTGTCGGTGCCAGGCGCGCTGTTGTCGGTCGGTGATCCTCATGCTGCACAGGGTGACGGCGAACTTGGCGGCACCGCCATCGAATGTTCGATGACCGGCACATTCCAGGTCATCCTGCACAAGAAGAACGCGTTCACGAATCAGCCCTTCGCCGATCTCACCTATCCGCTGATCGAGACAGAAGCCGACTGGGTGCTGATGGGCTTCAGTCATCCTAACTATCTCGCCGAATTCGGCGCCAACGGGCAGAGCGAGGTCTATGCGACCTCGTCGCTCGATCTCGCGATGAAGGATGCGTTTCGCAAGATGCGCCGCTTCCTGATGAACATCAAAGGCCTCACCGAGGACGAGGCGATCGCGCTGATGTCGGTGGCGGTGGATTTCGGCGTGACGCAGGTGGTGGACGGCAATTGGGGCGTCCATGCCATCCTCAGCAAGCGCGTCTTCGATCACGCGCCGCAAACCTAACGCTCAAAGATCAGACGAGGAGACGTCGTTGCAGTTTCACATGATATCCGGCGGGCCGAAGCCGGTCGCGCCGTTCAGCCATGCGGTCGAGACCGACGGCTTCGTCTTCGTCACCGGCCAGATGCCGGATACGCCAGCCACACCCGGCATATTGCCCAACGGCATCGCGGCGCAGACCCGCGCGGTGATGGAGAATTTGCGCGTGGTGCTTGCGGGCCTGGATCTCGGCTTCGAGCATATCGTGATGTCGCGCATCTATCTGACGCGCTTCGAGGACGATTATGCGGCGATGAACGAAATCTATCGCGGCTACTTCCCGTCCGATCGCCTGCCGGCCCGCACCTGCGTTGGCGTGACCGGTCTAGCCTATGGTGCGTTGATCGAAATCGATCTCGTCTGCCGCCGGCCTGCATAGACGCAGCGAACGCGGGCTGAAGAGAGGTCAGCGGCGCCTGACGCCGGGTTCGCCGCCATCAGATCCGCGGTGCGATGAGGCCGTCCGGCCGATCGGCGATAAGGACCTACTCGTCCTTCTTCGTCGGCTGCGACATGCGCTCGAGGCGTTCCTGCATGTCCTTCATCTGGCGGCGCAGGTCGTCGATGTTGCCGTTGTCGGGCGACGGTTCCGGCACCTTCTCGGCCTCGCCAGCGCGCTGCGGCACGAACGGCTTGAACATCGAGAAGGTCTGCTGGAACAGCTCCATGTTGCGGCGGACCTGTTCTTCCAGCGGAGCAAACGGCGTACCGCTCAGGGCGCCCGCGATCTGCTTGCGAAATCTCTCCTGTTCCCGGGTCAGCTGATCGATCGACTGCTCGAGATATCTCGGCACCACCATCTGCATGCTGTCGCCGTAGAAGCGGATCAGCTGGCGCAGGAACGTGGTCGGCAGCAGGTTCTGCCCGGCCTTGTTTTCCTGCTCGAAGATGATTTGCGCGAGCACGGAGCGGGTGATGTCGTCGCCGGTCTTGGCGTCATAGACGAGGAAATCCTCGCCCTCCTTCACCATCGCCGCGAGATCCTCGAGCGTCACATAGGTGCTCGTACCGGTATTATAGAGCCGCCGGTTCGCGTATTTCTTGATCGTGGTCGGTTGTTCAGATTTTGCCATGGGCTCTCACTTCAACACCGAAGAACCTGGAACCCGAACGGCATCGCCGCTGGGCTAAATGCAACGCATCGCAGCAAAGGTAAGCATTTTCAAAGCGGTTCGGCTACCGTTTTGTGCGGCACGGTTAATCTCAAAGCAATGGGATTGCTCAGGAAAGTGCCAAGAGCGTCATTTTGAGTGCGTCGCGGCGCGATTTGCGTGACAGTTCGATTGACATGTCCCAACGAGGTTTACAGGATAGCCGTCAAGAGACAGGCCCGCCAGACCGGCCGCCCGCCGTCGAGAAACCCAGCTACAACCAATAGGAGATGTCCATGTCAGACGATGTCGTCATCGTCAGCGCCGCCCGCACCCCCGTCGGCAGCTTCAACGGCGCGTTCGCCACCACGCCGGCCCACGACCTCGGCGCGATCGCCATCAAGGCGGCGCTTGAGCGTGCCGGCGTCGAGGCCGGTCAGGTCTCCGAAGTCATCATGGGCCAGATCCTCACCGCCGCCCAAGGCCAGAACCCGGCCCGGCAGGCCTCGATCGCGGCCGGCATCCCGGTGGAAAGCCCGGCCTGGGGCGTCAACCAGCTCTGCGGCTCGGGCCTGCGCACGGTGGCGCTCGGCTACCAGGCGCTGCTGAACGGCGATTCCTCTGTTGTCGTCGCCGGCGGCCAGGAATCCATGAGCATGGCCCCGCACGCGCAATATCTGCGCGGCGGCGTCAAGATGGGCGGCCTCGAGCTGATCGACACCATGATCAAGGACGGGCTGTGGGATGCCTTCAACGGCTACCACATGGGCAACACCGCCGAGAACGTCGCCAAGCAGTACCAGATCACCCGCTCGCAACAGGACGAGTTCGCGGTCGGCTCGCAGAACAAGGCCGAGGCGGCGCAGAAAGCCGGCAGGTTCAAGGACGAGATCGTCCCGGTCACGATCAAGAGCCGGAAGGGCGATATCGTGGTCGACACCGACGAATATCCGCGTCATGGCGCCACGATCGATGCGATGGCCAAGCTCCGCGCGGCCTTCGAGAAGGACGGTACCGTCACCGCCGGCAACGCCTCGGGCATCAATGACGGCGCCGCCGCCGTCGTGCTGATGACCGCCAAGGAAGCCGCCAAGCAGGGCAAGAAGGTGCTCGCCCGCATCGTCTCGTGGGGCCAGGCCGGCGTCGATCCCAAGATCATGGGCACCGGGCCGATCCCGGCCTCGCGCACCGCGCTGAAGAGGGCCGGCTGGAACATCGCCGATCTCGACCTGATCGAGGCCAACGAGGCGTTCGCCGCGCAGGCCTGCGCCGTCAACAAGGACCTCGGCTGGGATCCCGCCAAGGTCAACGTCAATGGCGGCGCGATCGCGATCGGCCATCCGGTCGGCGCGTCCGGCGCGCGCGTGCTGGTGACGCTGCTGCACGAGATGCAGAAGCGCGACGCCAAGAAGGGCCTCGCGACGCTGTGCATCGGCGGCGGCATGGGCATCGCTATGTGCGTTGCACGCGACTGAACAAAAGGCAGCGAGGTCGGTTAGGTGATGAAAAGATCATCTGTCAACCGCGGCGCGAGCTGATAAACATGATGCCCGGCTTTGTGCCGGGCATTTTTGTTTCGAGAGCATGATCCGGAAAAGTGTGAAGCGGTTTTCCGAAAAGATCATGCTCAAAAAAGGGAGCTAAAGCGCGATGACAATTCAACCTAATCTCATCGCGCTTTGTTGAGTGAGTGCGAAGACCGGAGCGATCCGGTTATAATAGACGGCCAAGGAGGAAACGGACATGGCACGTGTTGCATTGGTGACGGGCGGAACGCGGGGCATTGGAGCTGCGATCAGCAAGGCGCTGAAAGCGGCGGGCTACAAGGTGGCGGCGAGCTACGCCGGCAATGACGCCGCGGCGGAGAAGTTCAAGGCGGAGAGCGGCATTCCCGTCTACAAGTGGGATGTCTCATCGTTCGACGCTTGCGCGGCCGGCGTGAAGCAGGTCGAGGCCGATCTCGGCCCGGTCGACGTGCTCGTCAACAATGCCGGCATCACCAAGGATACCGCATTCCACAAGATGACGCTGGAGCAGTGGAATGCCGTTATCAACACCAACCTCGGCTCGCTGTTCAACATGACGCGCCAGGTGATCGAGGGCATGCGCGCCCGCAAGTTCGGCCGCGTCATCTCGATCTCCTCGATCAATGGCCAGAAGGGCCAGTTCGGCCAGGTCAACTACTCCGCGGCAAAGGCCGGCGATATCGGCTTCACCAAGGCGCTGGCGCTGGAGAACGCCAAGGGCGGCATCACCGTCAACGTGATCTGCCCGGGCTATATCAACACCGAGATGGTGCAGGCGGTGCCGAAGGACGTGCTCGAGAAGAGCGTCATCCCGCAGATCCCGGTCAACCGGCTCGGTGAACCCGAGGAGATCGCGCGCGCCGTGGTGTTCCTCGCCGCCGACGATGCCGGTTTCATCACCGGCTCGACGCTGACCATCAATGGCGGCCAGTATCACGCCTGACGCGACAAGCGTCGTCGCGTCGCAGGCGCGACCAATCGAACCGTGATGCCCGGCCTTGTGCCGGGCATTCACGTCTGTACAAGGGCAGCCGAAAACGATGATGTAGTTGGCTGCGGCACCTAGGGCGTCTTGCGCTTGTGTCCGGCCGCGCCGGATATGCCGTGATGACGACCCGAACTGCCACCCTTGTCGGACTGACCGCCATCCTGATGTGGTCGCTGCTGTCGGTCATGACGGTCGCGACCGGCAAGATCCCGGCGTTCCAGCTCGCCGCAATGACCTTCGCGATCGGCGCCGCAGTTGCGTTCGCAAGCTTCCTGTTCCGTCCCGCAGCCTTCGGCGCATTGAAGCAGTCGCCGATTGCCTGGGTCGTCGGTGTCGGCGGGCTGGTCGGCTATCACGCGCTGTACTTCCTGGCACTGCGTTTCGCGCCGCCGGCCGAGGCCGGCCTGCTGAATTATCTCTGGCCGCTGTTGATCGTGCTGTTCTCCTCGCTGCTGCCGGGCGAGCGGCTTGCGATCCATCATATCGTCGGCGCGCTGCTTGGGCTTGCCGGCACCGTGCTGCTGTTCGCCGGCAATACCGGCGCCTTCACGAGCGAGCAGATTCCAGGATTCGCGGCGGCCTTTGTCGCAGCATTTGTCTGGGCCGCCTATTCGGTGATGTCGCGCCGGCTCAAGGCGGTACCGACCGATGCGGTGGCGGGCTTCTGCCTCGCGACCGCGGTGCTTGCCGCGCTCGTGCACATGATGGTGGAGACCACGGTGTGGCCGGCAACGCCGCTGCAATGGCTTGCCGTTGTGGCGCTCGGCATCGGTCCGGTGGGGGCTGCGTTCTTTGCCTGGGACATCGGCATGAAGCGCGGCGACATCCGCGTGCTCGGCGCCGCATCCTACGCCACGCCGCTGCTGTCGACGGCGTTTTTGATCCTCGCGGGTTTTGCCAGGCCCAGCGCCAACATTGCGATTGCCGCGATCCTGATCGCCGGCGGCGGCTTGATCGCGGCGAAAGACATGGTGCTGAGAAAGTAGGGTGAGCAAAGCGAAGCCTGTTTCACCGTCACCCTGAGGAGGCCGCAACGCGGCCGCCTCGAAGGGCGACGGCCCGACTGGGGCCGTGCATCCTTCGAGGCTCGCTCCGCTCGCACCTCCAGCGACAAAGGCGCAGCCTTTGCGCGGGGATGACGAGGAGCGTGGACCGTACGATGGGTAGAGCGCAGCGAAACCCATCATCTCGCCGCGTGGATAAAAGTTGATGGGTATCGCTGCGCTCCACCCATCCTACAAAGCTAGCGAGCCGGCTCCCGGCCCTTCGGCGCCAGCTCGAATGTCGCAAATTCAAATCCCGGCGCGACGGTGCAGCCGACCAGCGTCCAGTCGCCGCTGCTTTCGGCGGCCTGCCAGGCGCTGGCCGGTACGATCGCCTGCGGTTGTTCGCCGCTGATGACGTCAGGCCCGAGCGTGATCGCATGCGGCGGCGCGCCATCTTGCGCGATCCGCAGGGTCAGCGGCGCGCCGGCGTAATAGTGCCACATCTCGACTGCGTCGATGCGGTGCCAGTGCGAGCGTTCGCCGCGCGCGAGCAGGAAGTAGATTGCGGTCGACCGGGCGCGCCCATTGGCGTCACAATTCTCGTCGCGAAACGTCTCGCGATAGTGCCCGCCTTCCGGGTGCGGCTTCAGTTCGAGCCGGGCGACGATGTCGTCAGCCGAGAACTTAGACATCAAGGTCGGCCATCACGACTTGTTCTTGCGCTCGCGGAGCTCGCCGAACACCTGGGCCGGGTCGGCGCCCTTCATGTGCAGCTTGGCCGCGACCACCGGCTCGTCGGCGCGCAGGAACACGTTGGCCTTCTTCTCGTCGCCGAGCAGCACGGGTATCGTCGGCTTGTTCTCGGCGCGCAGCCGCGTCACTTCCTCCGCACGCGCCTGCAAGGCTGCGTTGTCGGGCTCGATGGTGAGCGCGAACTTGACGTTCGAGGCGGTGTATTCATGGCCGCAATACAGACGAAAATCGTCCGGTAGCGAGCGCAGCTTCAAAAGCGAATCCCACATCATCGGATAGCTGCCTTCGAACACCCGCCCGCATCCGATCGAGAACAGCGTGTCGGCGGCGAACACCGCCTTCTCGCCGTCGAACACATAGGAGATATGGTCGAGCGTATGGCCGGGCGTCTCGACCACGCGCGCGAGCAGGCTGCCGACCTTGATCACGTCGGCATTGGCGGCGCGCAGGTCGACATTGGCGATCTTCGCCGACTTATCGTGCGGGGCGACGACGCGGCAGCCATATTTCTGCTTCAGCTCGGCGACACCGCCGACATGGTCGCCATGGTGATGGGTGATCAGGATGTCGGTCAGCGTCCAGCCTTCGCGCTCCAGCGCCTTGATGATCGGGCCGGCCTCCGGCGCGTCGATCGACGCCGTCGCCCCGGTCGCGGGATCGTGGATCAGGTACCCGAAATTGTCGGTGAGGCAGCTGAAGGTGCGAATTTCGGCGGTCATGATATCTCCACGAACAAACGGGGCGGACAGGTCAGAGCATGATGTTTCGAAAAAGCTGGTGCCCACGCTATCGGGCCATGCTTTTAACGTACCCAGTATAGGGGTGAAATATGGCGTTAACGCTCCGGCGGCAACGCAAATTTCCGCGCTCCCCGGCAGCAGGGGGCATGTTAGGCTAGGGCATGGACGTCATCGACCTGCGCGACTTCTATTCGCAGCGCCTCGGCATCGTGGCGCGGCAGCTGATCAACCGCGGCATCCGTGCGCGCTGGCCGAATGCGGAGGGCCAGCGCGTGCTCGGTCTCGGCTATCCGACGCCCTATCTCGGCCTGTTCCGTGACACCTCCGAGCGCTGCATCGCCTTCATGCCGGCGGCCCAGGGCGTGCTGAAATGGCCGACCGGCCGGCCGGCGCTGGCGACCCTGATCGATGAATTCTCGATGCCGCTGCCGGATGCCGCGGTCGACCGCGTGCTGCTGGTTCATGCGCTGGAGATGTCTGATGATCCGGAGCGGCTGCTGCGCGAGGTGTGGCGGGTGCTGTCGCCGTCGGGGCGGCTGATCGCGATCATCCCGAACAGGCGCGGCGTCTGGACACGCACCGATGCCACGCCGTTCGGCCATGGCCGGCCCTATTCGCGGGCGCAGATCACGCAGCTGTTGCGGCAGACCTGGTTCACGCCGGCGTCGTGGGGTGAGGCGTTGTTCATGCCGCCCGTTCAGGGCAGCTGGTTTCTGCGCTCGGCGATGGCGTGGGAGCGCCTCGGCGCGGCGCTGTCGATGCCGTTCGCCGGCGTGCATATCGTGGAAGCGAGCAAGCAGGTCTATCGCGCGATCCCCGCCCGCCGCGAGCGCACACAGCTGATCCCGTCATTGCGGCCGGTGCTGGTGCCGTCATCGACGGCGACGCGCAAATCCATTCACCCGGAATAGAGCGTTTTCGAGCGAAGTGGATGCCGGCTCGCTTGGAGAAAACGCGTCAAAACAGAAAGCTGGAGCTTCGGTTCTGATTCAATCAGAACCGAAGCTCCAGTGACCCGATTTATTCACCCTCCCCGCGAAGGGAGGGTGGGAGATCTTCAGGGTTATTCGTTGCCCGGATTGAAGTCGTCGCTCGGCGCGGGCTGCGCGGCAATGTCGGCGCGCGGGCCGTGCGGGCGGCGGCGGCGGCGCGGGAAGCGTTCGCTGCGTTCGCCGCGTTCTGCGCCGCCATTGCCTTCATAGGCGCCATTGACCTGCGGCTGCGCGCCACCGGTGATGAACGAGGGCAGGCGATCGACGCCGCCGGCATCGGCCAGCACGGGCTGCGGCGGGTTCGGCGGCTGCGGCTGATATTGCGGCTGCGGACGATGCTCACGCTCGCGGTGCTCGCGTGGCTGCTGCTCACGCTCGCGCGGCGGCTGCTCGCGCTGGTACGGCGGCTGGCCGTTCTCGCGGATGAAGGGCTGTTGCTGCTGCGGCACGAAGCCCGGCTCCTGGCCGAAGCTCGAATAGCCGTCGCTGTCGTCGTCGCTGTCGTCGGTCGCGATCGGCTCGGCGTCGGGGCGCGGCTGCTGCTGATTCTGCCTGAACTGCTCCTGCGCCGCTGCGATGATCCGGTAGTAGTGCTCGGCGTGCTGGTAGTAGTTTTCAGCTGCCACCGGGTCGCCGGAGGAGCGCGCATCGCGCGCCAGCTGGACGTATTTCTCGGCCACGTGGGAGGCCGTGCCGCGGATCTTGATGTCGGGTCCGTTCGATTCGTACACCCGTGTCAGGGGATTCTGGCCGCGCCGGTTATTGTTGTTGTTGTTATTGTTATTCCGGTTGCGCATCCGCTTGTTGTTCTGACCGTTTCTCATCTGTCGCCTTTTATTCCAGCCCTGAAGTTATTGCAGTCCACAGTCCGATTCTCAGAGTCCGATTCGGCGCGCGCCTAGGCGCACGGAATCGCGATACCGTCCGAAGTGGCTTCGATCTCGCCGACCATCTCGTTCAGCAAAGTCGCGTTCAGCAAAGACGCGTTCCCCAACCGCCGCCAGCGGATCTCGCTAGCGACCAAATCATTGCGCCCGTTGAGACAGGCCCAGTTCTCGTGCGTAAGTCTTCAAGCGCAATAACAGGCTTTCGTTCGCTTGGCGGTCGAGAGCAGCGCAGCTTTCAGCCATTGCGCTCAATGTGACCTGCGTTCCTGGAACCTTTCGATCGGCGGGCTCTGCTGAACCCTGGTCATCACCCGTAACGATTACGGGGCCAGCACCGATGTTGTGCCCGGAACGTAGTCGTTCCCGGGGGATATTCCAAGAGGTTTTTTTGCGTTCCAATAGGACTTTATCGGGGCAGCCGGCGGGCGGAAACGGCCCTCGGAACGCCCCCCAGATCGGCCCTGGGCGACCCCGTTGGGGATAACCCGGACGCCGTCATCATGGCTTCAACGTCGCCGCTCTGGCCCTGCCCGACCTCCACAACCAAAAGTCCGTTCGATGCCAAAAGACCCGCAGTATGCGAAATCAGCGTGCGGTAGGCGTCGAGCCCGTCGGCACCGCCATCGAGCGCCGCGCGGGGATCATGCTCGCGCACCTCGATGTCGAGGCCGGCGATGTCGGCGGAGGGGATGTAAGGCGGATTGGACACGATCAGGTCGAACGCGCCGGTCAGCCCGCTGCCGTAATCGCATTTGATCCATGTCGCGCGATCGGCAAGTCCGAGCTCGGCGGCGTTCCGGCCCGCCGTCTGCAATGCCTCCGCCGAGATGTCGGTGGCGAAGCCAAGCGCGTTGGGCAGTTCCGAGAGCAGCGCCAGCAGGATCGCGCCCGACCCGGTGCCGAGATCGGCGATCCGCAAGGCGCGGCCGGCGGTGCCGTCGGCGCGCAGCAATTCGAGCGCGCGCTCAACCACGGTCTCGGTGTCGGGCCGCGGCACCAGCGTCGCGGCGGAGAGCTGCAGCGGCAGTCCCCAAAATTCCTTGCTGCCGAGAATGCGCGCGACCGGCTCGCCGGCGAGGCGGCGTACTGCGAGGCTCTCGAGGCGATCCGATTCGTCAGGGGTCAGCGTGCGTTTCGCTCCGGTGACCATGCCGGTCAGATCGAGCCCCAGCGCGGCGCCGACCAAGAGACGCGCATCGAGTTCGTCGGCGTCGCTGCCGGCCGCCTTGAGGCGCGCGGCGAGTGCGCGCCGGGCGCTCTCGACCGTCTGGCTGCCATGTCCTGCTGATGCGCTCATCGCGCGTTGTTAGCCGATGGTCGATGCGGCGTCGATATCACTTGCACCCCGCACGGCCGGCGCGCACGGTCGACGCCTAAAACGATCCGGAACGCACGACCATGACGGGCTATGACGACCAGAACATCTTCGCCAGGATCCTGCGGGGCGAGGTGCCGAGTTTCAAGGTCCATGAAACCGACCGGACCTTTGCCTTTCTCGACACCATGCCGCGGTCGCCCGGACATACGCTGGTCATTCCGAAAGCGCCCGCGCGCGGAATCCTGGACATCGCGGAAGACGATCTTGCCGCCGTCGCGCGGTCGGCGAAGCGCATCGCCGTCGCCGCGATGAAGGCGTTCTCCGCCGACGGCATCATCATCCAGCAATTCAGCGAACCCGCCAGCGGTCAGGTCGTTCTCCATTTGCATATGCACGTGATGCCGGTGAAGGCCGGCGTCGCGCTGCTGCCCGCGCAGACCCGCAAGGAGGAGATGGCTGTGCTCGCCGATCATGCCAAACGCATGATCGCGGCGCTTGCAGGCTGAATTGTTGGGCCGGAGCGTCTTCGAGCGAAGCGGACGCCGGTTCGCGTGAGAAAACGCGTCAAAACAATAAGCTGGAGCTTCGGCTCTGATTCAGTCAGAACCGAAATGCCCTAGGGCCTGTTTGGATTCCGGATTCTCATCCTGGCTTGGTTGTGATTCAAGCTTGGGATGGACCGATTCGTTTTGACTGATGCCCAATGGGCGAAGATGGAGCCGCTTTGTCTTGGCAAGCCGGGTGATCCCGGCCGGAGCGGCAATAACAACCGGCTGTTTGTCGAAGCCGTGCTGTGGATTGCGCGCACGGGCAGTCCGTGGCGCGATCTGCCGCGCGCCTTCGGCAACTGGATAACCGTGTACACGCGCTTCCGCGACTGGGCCAAGGCGGGCGTCTGGAAGCGCATGTTTGATGCGGTCTCGGACGAGCCGGACATGGAGTACGTCATGGTTGATGCCACCATCGTCAAAGTCCACCGCCACGGACAGGGCGCAAAAGGGGGACGCAAAACCAGGCGATCGGCCGCTCGAAAGGCGGAATGACCACCAAAATCCTGGCACTGACCGACGCGCTCGGCAATCTCCTGCGTTTCGTGCTGCTGCCAGGACAGCGCTTCGACACGGTCGGCGTCCCGCCGTTGATCGAAGGGCTGACCTTCGATGCGATGATCGCCGACAAGGCGTTCGACAGCAACGCCATCATTGCCGACCTCGACGCACGCGGCGCCAAGGTCGTCATCTCCCAGCACCCGCGGCGCGCAAAACCTCTCGCCATCGACGCGGAAATCTACAAATGGCGACATCTGATCGAAAATTTCTTCTGCAAGCTCAAGGAATTCAAGCGGATCGCCATGCGAGCCGACAAAACAGATATCAGCTTCGAAGCCATGATCAATCTCACCGCCGCTGTGATAAATTCAAGATGAATCCAAACAGGCCCTAGGAGCCCGTCCAGATATGTTTTCGTGACGGGCATTTGTTGTAGAGTAGCAGGCTCAGGCTGCGTTTGCGAGGTTGAACAGCTTGAGGAGGTTATGGACGGTGCAGATCATTGTCCACTCGGCGCGCACTTTCTCGATGCCCCGCAACAGGAACTGGCGGAAGCCTCTTGCCTGTTTGATCTGCCCGAACACCGGCTCCACCACTTGCTTTCGCAATCGGTAGGGTGTTTCGAAGCCGCCATCGTCGATCTTCTTTCGCATGGCCTGTGTCAGCGGGCCGCCGACTTTTCCGTTCGCTACTGTCGGGTGCTTGGCGCGTCCGGGCGCGACATAGCCATCGATGCTGCGTGTGTCGAGCGCTTCGAGATTGGCTTCGCTGCAGTAGCCGGAATCCGCTGAGGCCTGCCGCGGCTTGCGGCCAAGATTGCTCTCGATGGCCTCGATCAGGGGCACCAACTGGCCCTGATCGCTGCCGTGCTGGGTCAGTTCTTGCGCGACAATGATCTGGGCATGTGCATCGACGGCCGCCTGGGCATTATAGGCCTGAACGAAGCCATCCTTCGACTTCATGATGCGGCTTTCCGGATCGGTGAAGTTGCGTTGCGCCTTGGGATTGGGTTCCTCCGATGGCAGCGCCGCCGGTTTGCCCGGCTTCTTGCGGCCTTCGGCCTGGCGCTGCTGTTCCTTTTCGGCCTCGATGCGGCGCTCTTCCTCCGCCGCCAGTTTGGCGTCCGCTTCCAGCGCCGCCATCGCTTGCTGGATCTTCGCCAGCCGTTTCTGCTTGTCGACGGTCCAGTCCGGCAGTTCGTCGCTGTTGCCGAAAGTCTCATCCTCCGAGGCATCCGCCGCCTCGGCGGCCGCCAGCATGCGAGCGACCTCGGCCTTCAATTCCGCCTCGCGCTTCTTCATGCGCTCATAACTCATCGCCTTGTGTTTCGACGCGTTCGCCTTGATCTTCGTACCATCCAGCGCGACATGACCGAGCTTGACCAGCCCGGCCGTCTCGCACAACTTCAGAACCTGCACGAATAGCGCGCCGAGCGCCTTCAAATGTCGCTTGCGAAAGTCGCTGATCGTCCGAAAATCCGGCGCATCCAGCGCCACGATCATCACAAAATCGTTCCGCTCCCGGCAGGCCTTGGCAATCCGACGCGACGAATACAGCCCACTCGCATAGCTATGCAGCAGCAGCGCCACCATCATCCGCGGATCAAACGGCGGCTGCCCAAGCCCGCTCACATAGCTGCCCATGATCTCCCTGAGATCGAGGCTCTCCCGCACCAGATCAACCATAAACCGCGAGACATGGCCTTTCGGCACGAAGTCCTGCACATTCGGCGGCAGAAGCAGCGTCTGATCGATGTTCCAAGGCCGAAAATACTTGCTCATCGCCCAATGTTGAATCAGACCCGACCAGATTTGAACAGCGACTATCCAGACAAGCTCCTAGCTTCTTGTTTTGACGCGTTTTCTTCACGCGAACCGGTATCCACTTCGCTCGAAAACGCGCTGGCGCTCACGCCGCCGCGCCCTGCGCCGCGAGCTGCGCGGCCTGGTGCTCGGTGGTCAGTGCATCGATCAGCTCGCCGAGCGCCTCGCCCGCGATCACCTGCGGCAGCTTGTAGAGCGTCAGATTGATGCGGTGGTCGGTGACTCTCCCTTGCGGGAAGTTATAGGTGCGGATGCGCTCCGAGCGGTCGCCGGAGCCGACCTTCTCCTTGCGGTCGGCCGAGCGCGCGGCCTCGACGCGCTGGCGCTCGGCGTCATAAATGCGCGAACGCAGGATGTTCATCGCCGATGCCCGGTTTTTGTGCTGCGAGCGGCTGTCCTGCATCATCACCACGATGCCGGTCGGAAGATGGGTGATGCGGATCGCCGATTCGGTCTTGTTGACGTGCTGACCGCCGGCGCCGCCGGCGCGCATGGTCTCGATCCTCAGATCGTCGTTCTTGATGTCGACGTCGACGTCCTCGACCTCCGGCAGCACCGCGACGGTCGCAGCCGAGGTGTGGATGCGGCCCTGCGTCTCGGTGTCGGGCACGCGCTGCACGCGGTGCACGCCGGATTCGAATTTCAGCTTGGCGAACGCGCCGCGGCCCTGCACCTCGGCGATGATTTCCTTGTAGCCGCCGACGGTGCCTTCGCTCGCCGAAATCACCTCGACCTTCCAGCCCTGCAGGCCGGCGAAGCGCTCATACATCCGGAACAGGTCGCCGGCGAACAGCGAGGCCTCGTCGCCGCCGGTGCCGGCGCGGATTTCCAGCACCACGTTGCGGTCGTCCATCGCGTCCTTGGGCAACAGCGCGATCCGGATATTCTGCTCGAGCTCGCCGATGCGCGCCTGCAGCGTTTCCAGCTCGGCTTCCGCCATGCTGCGCATCTCGCCATCGGTCCCCGCATCCGCCAGCATTGCCTCGGTATCGGCAAGCTCCGAGCGGGCGGCGCGATAGAGCTTCACTGCGTCGATCAGCGGACTGAGCTCGGCGAGCTCGCGCGTGATCTGCACATAGCGCTCGGAATTGACCTGGCCGAGCAGCTCGGCTTCGAGCGAGGCGTGATGGGCGAGCAGGACGTCGAGTTTGGCTTCGGGTAGCATGTTGGAGTCTCGAATTGCGGAAGGCGCGAAGGGGGCGGCGGCGACAGCGTCGCTACAAGGCCAGCCCCTCGGTTTCCGCAAACTTCGTCAGCGCCGCGCGGATCGAGACGCTGCCGACCGGCGCGTCCAGCAGCGGATTGAGCATCGCCTCGGCCTTCTTGGCGTCGAGGTCGAGGATCAGCGCCTTGACCGGGCCGTGCGCGGTCGCCGACAGCGACAGCGAACGGTAGCCGAGCGCGATCAGCGCCAGCGCGCCGATCGGTTTCGAGGCCATCTCGCCGCACAGCGAGGCGGCTTTCTTCGCAATTTTGGCCTTGCGCACGATGTCGCGCAGCGCGCGCAGGATCGGCGCCGACAGGATGTCGAAGCGCTCGGAGACCTTGGCATTGCCGCGGTCGACCGCAAACAGGAACTGGAACAGGTCGTTGGAGCCGACCGAGACGAAGTCGACCTTCTTCAGCAACTCGTCGAGCTGGTAGAGCAGGGCCGGCACTTCCAACATGGTGCCGATATCGATACGCTCGGGCAGCGAATGGCCATGCTGGCGCAGATAGGTCAGCTCGCGCTCGACGATTGCCTTGGCCTGGTCGAACTCGGCGATCTCGGAGATCATCGGGAACATGATCTTCAGCGCGCGGCCGCCGCCGGCGCGCAACAGCGCACGGATCTGGCCGCGCAGCAGGCCGGGGCGGTCGAGCCCGAGCCGGATCGCGCGCCAGCCGAGCGCGGGATTTTCCTCGACCACGGTCTCCATGTAGGGCAGCGCCTTGTCGCCGCCGATGTCGAGCGTGCGGAAGGTGACGGGCTTGCTGCCCGCAGCGTCGAGCACGGTGCGGTACAGCGCGAGCTGGTCGCTCGAGCGCGGCAGGCTCGGGCTCACCATGAACTGCAATTCGGTGCGGAACAGGCCGATGCCGGCGCTGCCGGTGTCGTCGATATGCGGCAGGTCGATGGTCAGGCCGGCATTGATCAGAAGCTCGATCGGCTGGCCGTCCTTGGTCACGCACGCCTTGTCGCGCAGCGCCGAATATTGCGCCTGCCGCCGGGCCCGGAAGCGGACGCGCTCGGCGTAGGCCGATTCGATCTCGGCGGAGGGACGGACATAAATCTCGCCGGAAATGCCGTCGACGATGATGGCGTCGCCCGGATCGGCGATGCCGGGCGCGTTCGGCACCTCGCCGACCGCGGGAATGCCGAGCGCGCGCGCCACGATCGAGACGTGGGAATTCGCGGTGCCTTCCTCCAGCACCAGGCCGCGCAGCCGCTTGCGGTCGTAGTCGAGCAGCGCCGCGGGACCCATCGCACGGGCGATCAGGATGGCGTTGTCGGGCAATTGCTCGCGCGACGGCGCATGGTCCTGGCCGACCAGCTGCCGCATCAGGCGATGGCCGAGATCCTCGAGGTCGTGCAGCCGGTCGCGCAGATAGGGATCGGTCGAGCGCAGCATGCGGGCGCGGGTGTCGGACTGCACGCGTTCGACGGCGGCCTCCGCGGTGAGGCCGGTGGCGACCGCCTCGTGCAGCTTGTGCGACCAGCCCTGGTCGTTGGCGAACATGCGGTAGGCTTCCAGCACCTCGCGGTGCTCGCCGCCCTCGGCGACGTCGCCGCGCTCCAGCATGCGGTCGAGATCGGCGCGCAGATTGGCTAGCGCGGTGTCGAGCCGCTTGACCTCCTTCGGCAGGTCCTCGGCGATGTAGTTGGTGATGACGACGCGCGGCTCGTGCAGCACGACATGGCCGAGCGCGATGCCGTCGGAGAGCACCGCGCCGGTCTTGTGCAGCGAGTGCCGTGCGGCGGGCTCGGCGCCGGGCTGGGCCAGCGCAGCAAGCTCGCCGGAGGCGATCATCTCCGCCAGCACCATGGCGGTGGTCTGCAGCGCCTCGACCTCTTCCTCGACATAGGTGCGCTTGGCGCGGTTCTGCACCACCAGCACGCCGAGCGTGTTGCCGGCACGCAGGATCGGCACGCCGAGGAACGAGTGGTAGGCCTCTTCGCCGGTTTCCGGGCGGTAGGCGAAGGCCGGATGGCTTTGCGCGTCGGACAAATTGAGCGGCGTCGCCTCGCTGGCGACGAGGCCGACCAGGCCCTCATGCGCGCTCATCACGGTGCGGTGCACGGCGTCGCGGTTCAGACCTTCGGTGGCGTAGAGTTCGAGCGTGTTGTCGACGCGCAGCACGTAGCAGGAGCAGACCTCGGCCACCATGTTGGCCGCGATCAGCACCACGATCTTGTCGAGGCGCTCCTGGGCGGAGACTTGCTCCGCCATGGTTTCGCGGAGCCGTCTCAACAGGATGCGGGGGCCTCCCGACGCGCTCCGCATATGCTTCAGTCCCTCCCCACGAGGCCGGCGCACCGGGCCGGCCGGCCGCTGGCGCAAAACTCGTCAAAACCAACAATTTTAGTCATTCGGCGTCGCCGCTCGCGCCAGTTCCCGCCGATTCGGGATCGCTGAAACTGTGCCACAGTTTGCGACAGCCCACCTGACTGGCCGTATAGCCAATCGAGGCTCGCTTTGCCAAGCAAAACGCCTGCCAGTAGCAAATAACGTCTGCGTCAGCTCAATGCTGCGCCCGCTAAGAGAAATTCTAACTCCGGGATGGGGGTACTGGAGGGTATCCCGTGCTCTCTACCCCCGTCATTCCCCGGGGCTCGCGAAGCGAGAGCCCGGAATCGATTTTCCCACGGAATCCGCGTCCCGATGGATTCCGGGCTCGTGCTCCGCACGCCCTCAGGTGCGCAATTGCGCACCGGGAAATGACAGCGGATGGAGCTCCGTCCGCCGCCGGTCCGCGGTAACCCCTACGCCTGATCCAGCCCGTACAGGGTGTGCAGCGTGCGCACCGCGAGTTCGGTGTAGGCGGCGTCGATCAGGACCGAGAACTTGATCTCGGAGGTGGTGATGGCGCGGATATTGATGTTGCGCTCGGCCAGTGCCTTGAACGCCTTCGCCGCGACGCCGGCGTGGCTGCGCATGCCGCTGCCGATCACCGAGACCTTGGCGACGTCGGTCGCGGTGTCAAGCCTGATGTAGCCGATCTTGGCTTTGGCGGAGGTGATCGTGTCCTTGGCGCGGTTGTAGTCGGCGGCCGGCACGGTGAAGGTGAGGTCGGTGGCCTTGCCGTCCTCCGACACGCTCTGGACGATCATGTCGACATTGATATTGGCATCCGCGAGCGGCCCGAAGATCGCCGCGGCGACGCCGGGCTTGTCCTCGATCTGGCGCACGGAAATCTGGGCTTCGTCCTTGGAGAAGGCGATGCCGGTGACGACGTGCATTTCCATGATTTCCTCCTCGCTGCAGATCAGCGTGCCCGGCGGCTGGTTGGCGTGCGGGTCGATATCCTCAGGCTTGTCGAAGCTGGAGCGCACGAAGATCGGCATGTTGTGCACCATGCCGAGTTCCACCGAGCGAACCTGCAGCACCTTGGCGCCTTGCGAGGCCAGCTCCAGCATGTCCTCGAACGCGATCTTGTCGAGCCGGCGCGCCTTCGGCACCACGCGGGGGTCGGTGGTGTAGACGCCGTCGACGTCGGTGTAGATGTCGCAGCGGTCGGCGCGCAGCGCGGCCGCGATCGCCACCGCCGAGGTGTCCGAACCGCCGCGGCCGAGCGTGGTGATGCGGCCGGTCTGCGGGTTGATGCCCTGAAAGCCGGCGATCACGGCGACCTCCTGGCGCTCCTTGAAGCGGGTGATGATTTCGGTGCCGTCGATATCGAGGATGCGCGCCGAAGCATGCGCGTCCGAGGTCTTGATCGGGATCTGCCAGCCCTGCCAGGAGCGCGCCTGGATGCCGATGCCCTGCAGCACGATCGCGAGCAGCCCGGAGGTGACCTGCTCGCCGGAGGCGACCACCGCGTCATATTCGCGGGCGTCGTGCATCGGCGAGGCGTCGGTGCACCAGCCGACCAGTTCGTTGGTCTTGCCGGACATCGCGGAGACGACGACGGCGACCTCGTGACCCGCGTCGACCTCGCGCTTCACATGCTGCGCGACGTTGCGGATGCGATCGATATTGGCGACGGACGTACCGCCGAATTTCATCACGAGGCGGCCCATGACGACGCGTCTATTCCTTTAAGAGGATAAGTAGGTTAACCCACGCCGAAAACCGCAAGCGCGGGGACCGAAAGGCGCGTATACATAGCGCCGCGCCCGGGGGCAAGCCGCTTCCTGGGGGTCCCTTGAGGGTCTTTTGGGGTGTTTTTACCGGTTGCGGGCGGGCTGTTGCGCGAGGGTAACGCAAGGGTAGCGCGAGGGTAATTCGAAGGCGGATCGGATGGGGCGTTACATCGACGAAATCCTGCAGCCTGGCGAGAAGGTGCTGTATTCCACCAACGCGCACTGGATGTTCTATCTGCCGGCGATCGGGGCCTGGATCGTGGTGCTGGTGCTGCTGATCCTGTCGCGCATGACGGCGGTCGACGGCCTCACGCTGGCCTGCCTGGCGGCCGCCGCCGTGGTCGCGGTTGCGGCGCTGTACTGGACTGTCACGGCCTGGTTCCATCGCTGGACCACGGAAACCGACGTCACCAATTTCCGCGTGGTGCACAAGAGCGGCTTCATCAAGCGCCGCACCTTCGAGATGAGCCTCGACAAGGTCGAGAGCGTCGACGTCAACCAGAGCATCATGGGGCGGCTGCTCAATTATGGCGACGTCACCATTCGCGGCGTCGGCGAGGGCATCGAGACCATCAAGACCATCGCCTCGCCGCTATCGTTCCGCAATTCGATCACCGCGCGATAGGGGCGCGCGCAATCATGGCCACAACTCTCTCCAATGCCTCCGCCAACTCGGTCGATCCGGCCGAGGTCGCGAAGTTCTCGAAACTGTCGGATGAATGGTGGGATCCGCGCGGCAAGATGGCGCCGCTGCACAAGATCAATCCGCTGCGCCTGACCTATATCCGCGACGCCGCCTGCCGCAAGTTCGAGCGCAACGCCAAGAGCCTGAACTGCCTGTCCGGTCTGCGCCTGCTCGACATCGGCTGCGGCGCCGGGTTGCTGTGCGAGCCGTTCACGCGGCTCGGCGCCCAGGTGATCGGGATCGATCCATCCGCCACCAATATATCAGCGGCCAAGCTGCACGCCGACAAGGGCCATCTGTCGATCGACTACCGCTGCACCACGATCGAGGACATGGACGTGCGCGAGCGCTTCGACATCGTGCTGGCGATGGAAGTCGTCGAGCATGTCGTCGATGTCGGCGCCTTCATCAAGCGCTGTGCGGCGATGCTCAAGCCCGGGGGGCTGATGGTCGTCTCCACCCTGAACCGCAACTGGAAGAGTTTTGCGCTGGCGATCGTCGGCGCTGAATACGTGCTGCGCTGGCTGCCGCGCGGCACCCATGAGTGGAGCAAGTTCGTCACCCCCGCCGAACTCGAACGTTATCTCGGCGACGTCAACCTCGCCGTCACCGAGCAGGCCGGCGTGGTCTACAACCCGATCGCCGACAAATGGAGCGTCTCGTCCGACATGGACGTAAACTACATGGTGGTGGCGGAGGAGGTGTGAGTTGCCTGTCACCTCGCCCCGCTTGCGGGGAGAGGTCGGATTGCGCTCGGCGATGCGAAGCATCGTCGGGAGCAATCCGGGTGAGGGGGACTCTCCGCGCGCTTTGCTCATCGAGTTTGCGGAAGTAGCCCCTCACCCCAGCCCTCTCCCCGCAAGGGCGGGGCGAGGGAGTTAAGGCGCAGCCCTGTCATGCGGCGCGTCAGTTGACCGCATGCGCTGCGCCGGGCACGCTACGCGCGTACTCCCGCCCCGGCACACTTCCCTTATCCCGCATGCTCACGATCGCCTCGCTCTGGATCCCCTTCACCATCGTCGCTGCGTTCGGGCAGGTGGCGCGCAATGCGATGCAGCGGCATCTGACCGGGCCGCTCGGCACCTGGGGCGCGACCAATATCCGCTTCCTGTTCGGCCTGCCGTTCTCGGTGGTGTTCTTCGCGCTGGCGGTGCTGCTGACCGGCGATGCCGTGCCGTGGCCGGCGTCGTCGTTCTGGCCGTGGCTGCTGTCCGGCGCGCTCAGCCAGATCGTCGGCACCGGCTTCATGCTGCTGGCGATGAACGACCGCTCCTTTGTGGTGACCACGGCCTACATGAAGACCGAGGCGATCCAGACCGCGATCTTCGGCTTCATCTTCCTCGGCGATCATCTCACGACGCCTAAGGTGATCGCGATCGTGATCGCCACCGTCGGCGTCGTCATCACCGCTCTGCGGCCCGGCGGGCAGAAGAGTTTTGCCGATCTGCGGCCGACGGTGCTCGGCCTCGGCGCCGCCGCGGTGTTCGCGATCTCGGCGGTGAGTTTTCGCGGCGCGATCATTGCCGTGCCTGGCGTCTCGTTTGTGACGGCGGCCTCCTACACGCTGATGTGGAGCCTGTTCGTGCAGACGCTGATCCTGTCGGTCTATCTGTTGCTGCGCGCACCCGACGTGCTGCGAAAAATCCTTAGGCTGTGGCGGCCCTCGATGTTCGCGGGCTTCATGGGTGCGTTCTCCTCGCAATTCTGGTTCTTGGCGTTCGCGCTGACGGCGGCCGCCAATGTGCGCACGCTGGCGCTGATCGAGGTGCTGTTCGCGCAGGGCGTGGCGTATTTCTCGCTCAAGCAGCCGTTCTCGCTGCGTGAGGTGTTCGGCATTGTCCTGATCGTGATCGGCGTCGCGCTGCTGATCGCGGCGTAGACTCTTGTTTGACGCGTTTTCTTCACGCGAACCGGTAAGCCACTTCGCTCGAAAACACTATGGATCAGCCTTTGACGGCAACCAGCACCGCGCCGGCCGAGATCAGCGCGATCCCGAGCCAGCCATAGGCCGAAGGGCGCTCGCCGAGGAAGACGGCGCCGAACAGCGCCACCAGCACCACGCTGAGCTTGTCGATCGGCGCCACCAGCGTCGCCGGGCCGAGCTTGAGCGCGCGGAAATAGCAGATCCATGACGCGCCGGTGCCGAGCCCGGACAGCAGCAGGAACAGCCAGCTTTTGGCCGAGATCGGTCCGGCCTGGTTGAACTGCCCGGTCGCGAACAGGATCGCCGACAGCGTGATCAGCACGATCACAGTGCGGATCAGCGTGGCAAGATCGGAATTGATGCCTTCGACGCCGACCTTGGCGAAGATCGCGGTCAGCGCCGCGAAGATGGCCGAAAGAAACGCCCAGACCTGCCAGGAAGAAAATGTCTCGGGAGTCATTCAGGACGCTCGGCCGGTTTAGCCCACCCGTCATTGCGAGCGAAGCGAAGCAATCCATAGCGTAACAAGCACGAAGCTGGATTGCTTCGTCGCTTCGCTCCTCGCAATGACGAGAGCGAAGCAGTGCGCGTCAATTCCGATCTTCCGGCAGCGTCGGCAGCGGCGAGACCTCGACGCCCTCGTCGATCAGCGCGCGCGCCTCTTCGGGCGAGGCCTCGCCATAGATCGGCCGATGCTCGATATCGCCGTAATGCATCTTGCGCGCCTCGTTAGGGAAGCGTTCGCCGACATTGTCGGCGTTCTTGACGATGTGGTCGCGCAGCTCCTTCAGCTTGGCGCGCAACTCGCGCTCCTGCGCCATCATCAGCGACGTCGATTCGCCGGCGGGTGCCTCGGCGGGGGCAGGCGCCGCTGCTGGGACTGGCTGAGCCTTCTCGCGGCCCTTCTTGCCGATGATCTGCGGCGCCATGATCGCGCGCTCGACCTTGCTCGACCCGCAGGCCGGACAATCGATCAAATGACGCCGCTCCTGCGATTCATAGGCCGACGAGCTCTGGAACCAGCTCTCGAACTGATGGCCGTGCTCGCAGCGCAGCGTGTAGCGGATCATGCCGAACCCCGGACCAGGTGCAGATGTTCCGGGCCGGCCTTGGGGTCGGCGATGCCGAAACGCCTGCCGTGCTGCAGCGAGGGGATGGTCTTGCGCGCGGTCTCGACCTTGGCGGGATCGATTTCGGCCAGGAACACGCCCGGCTCGACGCCGCCCTCGGCGAGGATCTCGCCCCAGGGGTCGATGATCAGCGAATGGCCGAAGGTCTCGCGCTTGTTCTCATGCAGGCCGGCCTGGGCGGCGGCGAACACGAAGCATCCGGTCTCGATGGCACGGGCGCGCAGCAGCGTGTGCCAATGCGCCTCGCCGGTCTTGCGGGTGAAGGCGGAGGGCACCGTGAGGAACGAGGCACCGGCCTCGGCCAGCGCGCGATAGAGCGCCGGGAAACGCACGTCGTAGCAGATCGTCAGCCCGATCCGGCCCCAGGGCAGGTCGGAGATCACGGCGGTTTCGCCGGGCTGGTAATTGGCCGATTCGCGATAGCTCTCGCCGCCCGGCAGATCGATATCGAACATGTGGATCTTGTCGTAGCTCGCGAGCTGATTGCCCTCGGGCCCGATCAGGAACGAACGGTTGACCGCCTTCTCCGGCGAGTAGCGCAGCGCCAGCGAGCCGATATGCAGATGGATCTTCAATTCGGCAGCGAGTGCGCGGTAGGCCTTCAGCGACTTGTCGTCCTCTTCGCTCGCTAAGTGCTCGAACAGCGCCTTGCGGTTCAGCTGCATCATGTTGCTGACCTCAGGCGTCAGCACATAATTGGCGCCCTGCGCCGCGGCCTCGCGGATCAGCCGCGTGCCCTGCTCCAGGCTCGGCTCCGGCAGCAGTCCGGTGCGCATCTGCACCATGGCGGCGGTGAAGGTTGTGCTATCGGCCATCAGGCGCCGCCTCCGTTGCTGAGCAGGCCGTCGAGCTTGCCTTCGCGGTCGAGTGCGTAGAGCTCGTCGCAGCCGCCGACATGGGTCTTGCCGATGAAGATCTGCGGGAAGGTCGTGCCGGCTCCGGCCCGGTTGTACATCTCGTCGCGGTAGGCCGGGTTGCTGGCGACGCTCAATTCGGTGAACGCGGCGTTCTTGCGCGTCAAAAGCGATTTGGCCGCGGTGCAATAACCGCAACCCGGACGGGTGTAGATTTCGATGTCGGCGGTCATGGTGCGCTCGGTTGAACCAGAATACGAGATTATATGGGAGCGCGGTGGGTATCGACAACCCGGGCAAACACCAGCACGTCGACCTGCGCTGCCTTGGCCCGCAGCAGCGCCCGCGCGCAGGCGTCGACGGTCGCGCCCGAGGTCAGGACGTCGTCGACCAGGATCACGCGGCGGCCCTGGATGTCAGCCTTGCGTTCGGCGGCGACCCCAAATGCGCCCTGCACATTACTGGCGCGGTCCTTGCGCGACAGCCCGATCTGCTGCTCGGTGGCGCGGATGCGCCGCAGCGCCTCGGAGACCATTTTGACGCCGCTCTGGCGCGCGATCACCTTGGCGAGCGCGCCGGACTGGTTGTAGCGCCGGCTCCAGCCGCGCCGCCAGTGCAGGGGAACCGGCACCAGCATGTCGGCCTCCTGCAGCAATTCCTTCCCCGCGCGCGCCATCCAGCGGCCCATTGTCGGCGCCAGATCGGTGCGATCCTGGTATTTCAACGCGTGCACCAGCGTGCGTGCGACGTCGTCATAGCGCACCGCGGCGCGGGCACGCTGGTAGGACGGCGGATTGGCGATCGCCTCCATCGACAGCAATTCGGGCCCGGGATCGTAGACGAAGGGAATGCCGAGCCGTGGGCAGAACGGCTGTGCGATGAACGACAATTTGGCCCAGCACGCCGCGCAGACGCCCTCGCCATGAACCGGCTCGCGGCAGGACACGCACAGCGTCGGCAGCGCGATGTCGAGCATGAGCCGCGCGGTGCGCAGCCACGCGCCCCCGACCGCGCCGAGCGCGCGCTGGAAGTGACCGGTAATGGAGCGTGGGGGTGATGTCTCGGCGTCCATGGCGGACGAGGCTAGCGTTTGGGCAGCGCAGGCTCAAGGCGCATTGCCTGCGACCGCGGTCCGGCGTAACGAGCGGGCATGGCACCGACCCCGGCAACTGCTCCCATTCTGTTCGATCGCGCCTTGCTCGGTGCGCGGCTTGCGCGCGCGGGGCGCGAGGGGGCGGCGACATTTCTGCTCGAGCGCGCCACGGAGGACATGGCGGACCGCTTGCAGGCGGTGTCACGCAGCTTTTCCTCAGGCGTCGACGTCTGGACGCCGGGCGACGGGCTTGCGGACGCCTTGCGCGTGCGGGTCGCCTCGGTCGATACGATCGGCTTTGCTGAGGCGGAGTCGCTCGGCCTGCCGCCGGAGTCGCGCGATCTAGCGGTCTCCGCGCTCGCCTTCCAGTTCGTCAACGACCTGCCGGGCGTGCTGGCGCAGATCCGGCGCGCGCTGAAGCCGGACGGGCTCTTGCTCGCCGCGATGCTCGGCGGCGACACGCTGACCGAGCTCAGGCAGAGTTTTGCCGCGGCGGAGGCCGAATGCGAGGGCGGGGTGTCGCCGCGCGTCGCGCCGTTCGCCGATCTGCGCGACATCGGCGCGCTGTTGCAGCGGGCAGGCTTTGCGCTGCCGGTCACCGACGTCGACCGCGTCGTGGTGCGCTACGCCAGCGCGTTCGCGCTGATGGCTGATCTCAGGCGCATGGGGGCCACCAATGTGCTGCGCGAGCGCCGTCACTCCCCGACCCGCCGCGCCACCATGCTGCGCATGGCGCAAATTTATGGCGAACGTTTCGCCGATCCCGACGGCCGCATCCGCGCCACCTTCGACATCGTCTGGCTGTCCGGCTGGGCACCGCATGACAGCCAGCCGAAACCGCTGCGGCCGGGCTCGGCGAAGGCGAGTCTGGAAGCGGCGGTGAAGGGAAGTAAGCGTTAGGGACACACTGTGCCACGGCCCCTCTCCGCTTGCGGACAGGGCTATCGCATATGGCTATCGGTCATGACGACTTGGACACGTCGCTTGTGGAAGCACGCAAATGCCATACGCTCTGGGGCGAGCGTGCGTCTGCGCGATTCCGGAATATTGGAAGAGTATCCGTGAGTTGCCCGACGTGTCAAGTAACCCTGGTCGAACGCCGGCCACCGCCGGTTACTTTGCATGGGGTTGTTTTTGATATTTTGGCAGCGCGCCTCCCTCGCAAGCGGGAGAGGCGAAGAAGATCACAGCAACAAATCGATCAGATGCGGCAGCAGCGGGATGTCCGCGGGCGGCATCGGGTAGTCGCGCAGCTTGTTGGCGCGTACCCAGGCGAGGTTCTGGCCCTCGCGCGCCACGACAATGCCCTCCCAGCGCCGGCAGATGTAGAGCGGCATCAGCAGATGGAAGGTCTCGTAGGCATGGCTGGCGAAGGTCAGCGGCGCGAGGCACGGCTCGCTCACCGTGATGCCGATCTCCTCGTGCAGCTCGCGGATCAGCGTCTGTTCCGGCCGCTCGCCGGGCTCGATCTTGCCGCCCGGGAATTCCCACAGGCCGGCCAGCGCCTTGCCTGCAGGGCGTTGCGCCAGCAGCACACGCTTGTCGGCATCGACCAGCGCGCAGGCGACGACGAGGGTCAGCTTGATGTCAGCCATGCGGGGCCAAGGTCCAGATGCGGTTGGCAGAGATTCTGTCATTGCGAGCGAAGCGAAGCAATCCATCTCTCTGCACGCGCGGACAGATGGATTGCTTCCGCCTTCGCTAAAGCTACGGCGGACAGGTCGTCGCTTCAGCGTAAAATTGCTTTGCAAGCTTGTGCCGAGCTCCTCGCGATGAAGGCGATGCCTACGACCTGTAATCGCCGTTGATCGCGACGTATTCCTTGGTGAGGTCGCAGGTCAGCACGCGGTCGCGGGCCTTGCCGAGGCCGAGCGCGACCTTGATCTGGATCTTCGGCGCCTTCATCGCCTCCGACACCTCTTTCTCATCGTAGGACGGATCGCGCGCGCCGCTCTTGGCGACGCGGATGCCGTTGAAGGAGATCGAGAGCTTGTCGCGGTTGGCGGGCTCGCCGGCCTTGCCGACCGCCATCACCACGCGGCCCCAATTGGCGTCCTCGCCAGCGATCGCGGTCTTCACCAGCGGCGAATTGGCGATCGACATCGCAATCTTGCGCGCCGACGGTTTTGTCGTTGCGCCCTCGACTACGACCTCGACCAGCTTGCGCGCACCTTCGCCGTCGCGCGCCACCTGCTCGGACAAATTGGCGAGGATCTGCTGGAACGCCTTGGTGAAGGCCTTCAGGCGCGGGTCGCTGGCGCGCGAGATTTTTGGCGCGCCATTGGCAGCCGCGGCGCCGGTTGCAAATGCCAGCAGCGTGTCCGAGGTCGAGGTATCGCCGTCGATAGTCAGCGCATTGAAGGTGTCCTCGACGCCGGTCTTGAGCAGCGATTGCAGCACTGAGGCCGACAGCGGCGCATCGGTGAAGATGAACGACAGCATGGTCGCCATGTCCGGCATGATCATGCCGGCGCCCTTGGCCATGCCGTTGATCGTCACCTTGGCCTTGCCGAGCTTCACGGTCGCGGTGGCGACCTTCGGGAAGGTGTCGGTGGTCATGATCGCCTTGGCGGCGTCCATCCAGCAATCGGCCGTCGCGGCCTCCGTGAGTTGCGCCAGCACGCCGTCGAACTTGGTGGCGTCGAGCGGCTCGCCGATCACGCCGGTCGAGGCAAGGAACACCTCCGACGTCGAACAGCCGACCGCCTTCGCCGCGATCTGCGCGGTCAGCGTGGTGGACGCCTTGCCGGTCTTGCCGGTGAAGGCGTTGGCGTTGCCGGAATTGACCACCAGCGCGCGTGCATTCCCGCCCTTCAGCTTGGCACGGCACCATTCGACCGGCGCCGACGGGCATTTCGACTTGGTGAAGACGCCGGCCACCGTGGTGCCCTTGTCCAGCAGCGCGAGCAGCACGTCGGTACGCCCCTTGTAGCGGATGCCGGCGGCAGCGGTCGCAAGCCGCACACCCGCGATTACGGGCATCTCGGGAACGTCGGGCGGGGCGAGGGGGGAGACGGCGGTGGACATCGGCAAGCTTCCGGCTACGGGGAGGGAAGCGCTGCATAACATCTCGCCGTGAGAAGCGGGAGAGGGCTCGGGCGCGAACGCATAACGGCGTCGTCCCGGCGAAAGCCGGGACCCATAGCGACCGTCATCAATTGTTCAAGAAACTGCTGCCACGGCAAGAAAGGCTCCGCCGCGGATTATGGGTCCCGGCCTGCGTGCGCAATTGCGCACTAGGAGCTTGTCTGGATAGTCGCTGTTCAAATCTGGTCGGGTCTGATTCAACATTGGGCGATGAGCAAGTATTTTCGGCCTTGGAACATCGATCAGACGCTGCTTCTGCCGCCGAATGTGCAGGACTTCGTGCCGAAAGGCCATGTCTCGCGGTTTATGGTTGATCTGGTGCGGGAGAGCCTCGATCTCAGGGAGATCATGGGCAGCTATGTGAGCGGGCTTGGGCAGCCGCCGTTTGATCCGCGGATGATGGTGGCGCTGCTGCTGCATAGCTATGCGAGTGGGCTGTATTCGTCGCGTCGGATTGCCAAGGCCTGCCGGGAGCGGAACGATTTTGTGATGATCGTGGCGCTGGATGCGCCGGATTTTCGGACGATCAGCGACTTTCGCAAGCGACATTTGAAGGCGCTCGGCGCGCTATTCGTGCAGGTTCTGAAGTTGTGCGAGACGGCCGGGCTGGTCAAGCTCGGTCATGTCGCGCTGGATGGTACGAAGATCAAGGCGAACGCGTCGAAACACAAGGCGATGAGTTATGAGCGCATGAAGAAGCGCGAGGCGGAATTGAAGGCCGAGGTCGCTCGCATGCTGGCGGCCGCCGAGGCGGCGGATGCCTCGGAGGATGAGACTTTCGGCAACAGCGACGAACTGCCGGACTGGACCGTCGACAAGCAGAAACGGCTGGCGAAGATCCAGCAAGCGATGGCGGCGCTGGAAGCGGACGCCAAACTGGCGGCGGAGGAAGAGCGCCGCATCGAGGCCGAAAAGGAACAGCAGCGCCAGGCCGAAGGCCGCAAGAAGCCGGGCAAACCGGCGGCGCTGCCATCGGAGGAACCCAATCCCAAGGCGCAACGCAACTTCACCGATCCGGAAAGCCGCATCATGAAGTCGAAGGATGGCTTCGTTCAGGCCTATAATGCCCAGGCGGCCGTCGATGCACATGCCCAGATCATTGTCGCGCAAGAACTGACCCAGCACGGCAGCGATCAGGGCCAGTTGGTGCCCCTGATCGAGGCCATCGAGAGCAATCTTGGCCGCAAGCCGCGGCAGGCCTCAGCGGATTCCGGCTACTGCAGCGAAGCCAATCTCGAAGCGCTCGACACACGCAGCATCGATGGCTATGTCGCGCCCGGACGCGCCAAGCACCCGACAGTAGCGAACGGAAAAGTCGGCGGCCCGCTGACACAGGCCATGCGAAAGAAGATCGACGATGGCGGCTTCGAAACACCCTACCGATTGCGAAAGCAAGTGGTGGAGCCGGTGTTCGGGCAGATCAAACAGGCAAGAGGCTTCCGCCAGTTCCTGTTGCGGGGCATCGAGAAAGTGCGCGCCGAGTGGACAATGATCTGCACCGTCCATAACCTCCTCAAGCTGTTCAACCTCGCAAACGCAGCCTGAGCCTGCTACTCTACAACAAATGCCCGTCACGAAAACATATCTGGACGGGCTCCTAGGATTTACCTCTCCCCGCTTGCGGGGAGAGGTCGGATTGCTCTCGGCGATGCGAAGCATCGTCCGGTGCAATCCGGGTGAGGGGGTACAGGTCCCAGCGATCGGCTCGCTCGTGGACGGAGCCCCTCACCCCAACCCTCTCCCCGCAAGGGCGGGGCGAGGGGGAATAGCTTGGCGGGGAGTGTTGGGCCATGGCCCTGTTTCGTTTGCCGTCTAGTGGACCCGCTGCACTGATGCCGCGCGGTCACGGGCTGTTGCTGCGCGCGCCGCAAATGTCGGATTTCCCGCAATGGACGCAATTGCGCGAATTCAGCCGCGCCTATCTCACGCCATGGGAACCGATCTGGCCGTCCGACGACCTGACCCGCGCGGGCTTCCGCCGCCGCCTGCGCCGCTACACCGAGGATATTGCCGCCGACCGTTCCTACCCGTTCATCATCTTCCGCGAATCGGACGGGGTGATGATCGGCGGGATCACGCTCGCCAATGTCCGCCGCGGCATCGTGCAGGCCGGCACGATCGGCTACTGGGTCGGCCTGCCGCACGCCCACCGCGGCTACATGACGACGGCGCTGCGGGTGCTGCTGCCTTCGCTGTTCGGCGAGCTCAATTTGCACCGCATCGAGGCGGCCTGCATTCCCTCCAATGCGTCGTCGATCCGGGTGCTGGAGAAATGCGGCTTCACCCGCGAGGGCCTGGCGCGGCGCTATCTCTGCATCAACGGGATCTGGCAGGACCACCTGCTGTTCGGCCTGCTGCACGAGGATTTCCGCGGCTGATTCTTGCGCCTTTTGGCTGATGCGGGCACCACCCGATGCCTTTCAAGATGCCTTGGGTTCGCCGCCATTGGCTTGCTATAACGCGCGCGAAACGGGGAACTCCACTCGGAGACCACTTGGAGGCTTAAGGATATCGCATGGGTGACAGGGTGATCAGGTTCGCGCTCGTGGCGGCGGTAACGATCGGTCTCGGTGCCACCCTGCTGCCGTCGGTCGGCTCGGCGCAGTCGCTGAGCGACCGCTTCAAGAGCCTGTTCGGCGGCGGCTCGTCCGATTCGGACAAGCCGGCCGCGCCAGCCGCGCCAAAACAGCTCAACGACGCCGACGCCGAGTTGACCTGTCCGCCGGTGCAGATCCGCGCCGGGGCCTCGACCTATTCCGTGGCCGCGAACGGCAAGGAGGCGGTCGGCAACGACGTCAAGTTCCTGGCTTCGATCACGCGCACGGCGCGGCAATGCGGCCTGAACAGCGGGCAGATCACTGCCAAGATCGGCATCCAGGGGCGGGTGATCGCCGGGCCCTCGGGCGCCCCGCCGACCGTCCAGGTGCCGCTGCGCGTCGCCGTGGTGAAGGGCGGCATCGGCGAGAGGACGGTCATGACCAAGGCCTACACCACCACGGTGCAGATGGACGAGAGCGGCAGCGTACCGTTCAGCCTGGTCGCTGAGGATGTGGTCTATTCGGCGCCGACGGCCGCGGAGAACGACGATTACATCTTCTATATCGGCTTCGACCCGCAGGCCCTGAAGCCGGAGCCCAAGCCCCGCGCGCCGAAGAAGAAGTAGCGCGGCCGCGGTGACGGGGCGCCTAGTGCTCTGGACGGACAGATTTGGACAAGCAAAAAGGCCGGCGCGATCAGCTCGCGCCGACCTTTGTTGGAAGGAATTGTGCTCGCGTCAGTTCAGCTTGGAGCGGACTTCGGCGATGCCCTTGCCGACCAAGTCGTCGGCGACCGAGCCCTTGACCGACTGCGACAGGATGGTCGAGGCGGCGGTCACGGCGGCGTTGGCCGCAGCGGCGCGGACATCGGCCACGGCCTGGGCCTCGGCCTGGGCGATCTTGCTCTCGGCGGTCTTGGTCCGCCGCGCGACAAAATCTTCCATCTTGGTCTTGGCCTCGGCCGCGATCCGCTCGGCCTCTTGCTTGGCGTTGGAGATGATCTCCTCGGCCTCGCGCTCCGCGCTGGCGCGGCGCGCCTTGTACTCGCCGAGCAGCTTGTTGGCCTCGTCCTTCAGACGGCGGGCGTCCTCGAGCTCGGCCTTAATGCGCTCGGCACGGTGATCGAGCGCGGTCAGCAGGGTGCGATGGACGCCGAGGTAGCCGAACACGACCATCAGAATGACGAAGGCGATCGCAACCCAGGTTTCCGGTTCGTAAAACATCGGCCTATCCCTTCAGCGACGCGTCGACGGCGCTGTTGACCGCATTCGCGTCCGGCGTGACGCCGGCGAGTTGCTGGACGATGGCGCCGGCCGCATCCGCCGCGATGCCGCGGACGTTGCTCATGGCGTTGGTCCGGGTCGTTGCGATCTGCTTCTCGGCGTCGGCGAGCCTGGCCGCCAGCTTCTGTTCCAGCGCCTTGCGCTCGACTTCCGAGGCCGCGTTCAGCTTCTCGCGGGTCTCGTTGCCGATCGCCTGCGCGTTGGCGCGGGCGTTCGCCAGCTCGGTTTCATAGGCCTTCAGCGCCGCGTCGGACTCGTCCTTCAGCTTCTGCGCCTCGGCCAGATCGCCCTCGATCTTGTTCTGACGTGCATCGATCGTCCCGCCGACGCGCGGCAGTGCGATACGCGACACGATCAGGTAGAGCGCGACAAATGCAATCGCCAGCGACACCAGCTGCGAGGCGAAATTGGACGAATCGAACGGCGGAAAGGCTCCGCCGTGATGTCCGCCATCGGTCTCGGTGTGGGCGCCGGCTTTCTGGCCTTTTGCCTCGCCATGACTCTCAGCCATGGTGTTCTCCTGTTGCTGTCATGCGCGCCGCCCGAAGGGACGGCGCGACGGGGTGCCGCTCAGAGCGGAACGAACAGCAGAAGCAGCGCGATCAGCAGCGAGAAGATGCCGAGCGCTTCGGTCACGGCGAAGCCGAAGATCAGGTTGCCGAACTGGCCCTGCGCGGCCGAGGGGTTGCGCACCGCAGCGGCGAGGTAGTTGCCGAAGATGATGCCCACGCCGACGCCCGCACCGCCCATGCCGATGCACGCGATGCCCGCGCCGATAAGTTTTGCTGCTGCCGGTTCCATTTGTAGCTCCTTGAGAAAGATAGACAGATTGGTGGGTGGAGATTCCCCGGACCGCTTAGTGTCCCGGATGAATGGCGTCGTTGAGGTAGATGCAGGTCAGGATCGCGAACACATAGGCCTGCAGGAACGCGACCAGCAGTTCGAGGGCGTACAGCGCCACCGTGAGCGCGAGCGGCAGCACGCCGCCGAACCAGCCGAGCGCGCCGAGCGAGAAGCCGAGCATCGCGACGAAGCCCGCGAACACCTTCAGCGCGATGTGGCCTGCCAGCATGTTGGCGAACAGACGAACGCTGTGCGAGACCGGCCGCAGGAAGAACGACAGGATCTCGATGAACATGACCAGTGGCAGGATGTAGATCGGAACGCCGTGGGGGACGAAGATACTGAAGAATTTCAGGCCGTTCTTGTAGACGCCGTAGATCAGGACGGTGAAGAAAACCAGCAGCGCAAGCGCCGCGGTCACGATCAGATGGCTCGCGATCGTGAAGGTGTAGGGGATCACGCCCACTAGGTTCGAGACGCAGAGGAACATGAACAGCGAGAAGATCAGCGGGAAGAACTTCATGCCTTCCGCGCCGGCCGTGCTGCGAATCGTGGTGGCGACGAACTCGTAGGAGATTTCGGCGACCGACTGCAACCGTCCCGGAACCAGTTCCCGGCCGCTCGCCAGCATCAGCAGCGCGATCAAGAGCACCGCGATGAGCATGAAGAGCGTCGAATTGGTGAAGGCGATCGTGTGATTGCCGATGTGGCCGAGCGTGAAGAGGGGCTCGATATTGAACTGGTGGATCGGGTCGATTTTCATCCGCGCGGCTCTTGGTCCACCGGCCATCGTGCCGGTAATCGAATTTCAGATGTCGTGACTTCCGTCAGCGCTCAGCGCTTGCCCGAGGCCACGCCCGCGGACCTCACCACGTTGACCACGCCGGCGACAAAGCCGAGCAGCGTTAACACGATGAATCCGAATGGCGACGTCGACAGCAAACGGTCGACCCCCCAGCCAAGCGCCGCCCCGACGACAACGCCCGCGATCAGCTCCGAGGAAAGACGAAAACCGAGCGCCATCGCCGAAGCTCTGGCCGCACTGTCCCCGCTTTCAGTACCGGATTGATCAGTCTTGCTCCTGCGGCTGTCGCGAATTTCTGACAACCGATGATCGAGACTTCCGAGCCTTGCGGAAAGCGCAGCTTCGTCGGGAGACGAATGATCGCGACTTCCATCTGCGCCGTCGTTGGTGCTTTCAGCCATGCTGCAAACACTAACCGATGCCGCGGATGATGGAAATTGCGCCCGTCCCCGTCAAAAGCCGCGCGGACCATACTTACCGCGTCTAATCAAGTCAAGATTGCGTCGTAACCAGTTATTGCTTTGATTCTGCTGGATTTATTTGGAGATATTCAAGGTCGGAGTGACGCAGTGATCGCAGTGCAACAGCTTGCGTGGCATTGAGCGATCTTGCGCGGCTTTTCCTGCTCTGCTGGGATCACCCAAAGTCTCCCGCTCTCGTGCAGTCAAGGTTCCGCATGCCGCGCCCAATCGATTACTACTTCTCGCTGCAATCACCTTGGGCCTATATCGGCCACAAGCCCTTCGTTCGGCTCGTAAGCACTTACGATCTCAAGGTAAATTATCGGCCCGTGCTGCTGGTCGATTTGTTCTCGGAGACTGGCGGGCTGCCGCTCGCGCAGCGCCATCCGGTGCGGCAGCGCTACCGGATGATCGAGTTGCAGCGCTGGCGCGACAAGCGCGGGCTGAATTTCCATCTGCAGCCGGCCAACTGGCCGTTCAACGGCCGCCTGGCCGATGGCGTCGTGATCGCGGCGCTCGAGGCGGGTCTCGACCCCGAGCCGTTTTTGCAGCGGGCCTACCCCGCGGTCTGGGAGCTTGAGCTCAACCTTGCCGATCCCGCCACGCTGGTGAAGCTCGCCGACGATGCCGGCTTGCCCGGCCGGCAGCTTGTCGAGCGCTCACCCTCTGATGCGATCAGCGCGGCCTATGAGCAGAATCGGCAGGATGCACTCAACACCGGCGTGTTCGGCTCGCCCGGCTATGTGCTCGATGGCGAAGTCTTCTGGGGCCAGGACCGGATCGAATTGCTCGAGGACGCGTTGAAGTCAGGCCGCAAGCCCTATAGCTCTGTGGTCTAGGAGCTTGTCTGGATAGTCGCTGTTCAAATCTGGTCGGGTCTGATTCAACATTGGGCGATGAGCAAGTATTTTCGGCCTTGGAACATCGATCAGACGCTGCTTCTGCCGCCGAATGTGCAGGACTTCGTGCCGAAAGGCCATGTCTCGCGGTTTATGGTTGATCTGGTGCGGGAGAGCCTCGATCTCAGGGAGATCATGGGCAGCTATGTGAGCGGGCTTGGGCAGCCGCCGTTTGATCCGCGGATGATGGTGGCGCTGCTGCTGCATAGCTATGCGAGTGGGCTGTATTCGTCGCGTCGGATTGCCAAGGCCTGCCGGGAGCGGAACGATTTTGTGATGATCGTGGCGCTGGATGCGCCGGATTTTCGGACGATCAGCGACTTTCGCAAGCGACATTTGAAGGCGCTCGGCGCGCTATTCGTGCAGGTTCTGAAGTTGTGCGAGACGGCCGGGCTGGTCAAGCTCGGTCATGTCGCGCTGGATGGTACGAAGATCAAGGCGAACGCGTCGAAACACAAGGCGATGAGTTATGAGCGCATGAAGAAGCGCGAGGCGGAATTGAAGGCCGAGGTCGCTCGCATGCTGGCGGCCGCCGAGGCGGCGGATGCCTCGGAGGATGAGACTTTCGGCAACAGCGACGAACTGCCGGACTGGACCGTCGACAAGCAGAAACGGCTGGCGAAGATCCAGCAAGCGATGGCGGCGCTGGAAGCGGACGCCAAACTGGCGGCGGAGGAAGAGCGCCGCATCGAGGCCGAAAAGGAACAGCAGCGCCAGGCCGAAGGCCGCAAGAAGCCGGGCAAACCGGCGGCGCTGCCATCGGAGGAACCCAATCCCAAGGCGCAACGCAACTTCACCGATCCGGAAAGCCGCATCATGAAGTCGAAGGATGGCTTCGTTCAGGCCTATAATGCCCAGGCGGCCGTCGATGCACATGCCCAGATCATTGTCGCGCAAGAACTGACCCAGCACGGCAGCGATCAGGGCCAGTTGGTGCCCCTGATCGAGGCCATCGAGAGCAATCTTGGCCGCAAGCCGCGGCAGGCCTCAGCGGATTCCGGCTACTGCAGCGAAGCCAATCTCGAAGCGCTCGACACACGCAGCATCGATGGCTATGTCGCGCCCGGTCGCGCCAAGCACCCGACAGTAGCGAACGGAAAAGTCGGCGGCCCGCTGACACAGGCCATGCGAAAGAAGATCGACGATGGCGGCTTCGAAACACCCTACCGATTGCGAAAGCAAGTGGTGGAGCCGGTGTTCGGGCAGATCAAACAGGCAAGAGGCTTCCGCCAGTTCCTGTTGCGGGGCATCGAGAAAGTGCGCGCCGAGTGGACAATGATCTGCACCGTCCATAACCTCCTCAAGCTGTTCAACCTCGCAAACGCAGCCTGAGCCTGCTACTCTACAACAAATGCCCGTCACGAAAACATATCTGGACGGGCTCCTAGGGGCAGGAATCAGGTTGAGGCGGAGCAAGCCATGCCCATCGCGTCGTCGCTCTCAAAATCGTCCATCGCAATTGTTGCGGCCGTTTTGATCACGAGCGGCGCGGCGACAGCGCAAACCGCGCCCGACACCGAGAACGGTCGCTACGCATTGTCTCCGGCTGGCGACGGCTTCCTGCGGCTCGACACCCGCACCGGCGCGGTGTCGACTTGCACCAATTCCAGCGCCGGCTGGGCCTGTTACATGGTGCCCGACGAGCGCGCGGCGCTGGACGCCGAGATCGGGCGCCTGCAGGCCGACAATGACAAACTGAAGGGCGAGCTTGCGGCGCGCGCGCCGCCGGCCAAGACCGACGAGGCGCTGCCGAAATCGGATTCGTTGAAGAAGGCCGAGCCGAAGATCGCCGAGGGCGAGCGCAAGATCGAGATTCCGCTGCCGAGCGACCGCGACATGGATCGCGTGATGTCGTTCGTGGAGCGAGCCTGGCGGCGGCTGATCGAGATGGCCAACCGCGTGCAGCGCGACGTCAATGGCGGCAAGATTTGATTTTGTGCTGGCGCTGTCTCTACAGCGTCGTCTTGGCCTAGTGCGCAATTGCGCACGGGGGCCGGGACCCATCGCCACCGATGCACATTGATTACGAAAGGTATCAACTCCGAGCCTTAGAAATCGAAGGGCCGCGGAGTATGGGTCCCAGCCTTCGCCGGGACGACATGTCGAGAAAGTACAGATGAACTCACCGAGAACTATGTCGCGCTCGGCGCCATCATCGGTCGCTGCAACCTGCATCGTCTCGTCGCGGTTGACGGTGGAAACCTCTGGCGCAGGCTTCACCGACATCACGCGCGAGGTCGCAAAATTCCTGCGCGAGGTGCGTGCTGGCGAGGGCGCGGTGACGCTGTTCATCCGTCACACCTCGGCCTCGCTGACGATCCAGGAGAATGCCGACCCGACGGTGCTGGTCGATCTGATGACGGCGCTCGATCGCGCCGCACCCGAAGACGGCGGCTGGCGCCACGACACCGAAGGTCCCGACGACATGCCGGCGCATATCAAGACCATGCTGACGGCGACCTCGCTGCAGATTCCGGTGCTTGATGATGAAATGGCGCTCGGTACCTGGCAGGGCATCTATCTGATCGAGCATCGCGCCCGTCCGCACCGGCGCGAGATCGTGCTGCAATTCATCGGTGCCACGCGCTGACGCGTTCGACCGCTTCAGTTCGACCTGGCTTCTCAAATGACATCGGCCGCGGATCGCTCCGCGGCCGATGCTGTTTGATCGAGATGTCGACCGATCAGGTCTTGCTGATGTCGACGTCCTTGGTCTCCGGAATGAACAATGCGCCGACCACGACGGTGATTGCCGCGAAGATCACCGGGTACCACAGTCCGGAATAGATATCGCCGGTCGAGGCGGTGATCGCAAACGCGGTCGCCGGCAGCAGGCCGCCGAACCAGCCGTTGCCGATGTGATAGGGCAGCGACATCGAGGTGTAGCGGATCTTGGTCGGGAACAGTTCCACCAGCATCGCCGCGATCGGTCCGTAGACCATGGTGACGTAGAGCACCAGGATGAACAGCAGGCCGATGACTGCGGCTACCTGCGGACGGAAGACGTCGAACGGGTTCGACATCTTCACGATGCCGGCGTCGCCCGGCTTCGGATAGCCCGCCGCCTGCACCGCCGCGGTGATCAGCGGGTTCGACGTCTTGGCGTCCGTGTACGGCACCTCCTTGTCGTTGACCATGATCTTCACCGGCGAGCCGGCCGGGCCTGGCACGGTGGAGTACTTCACCGACGACTGGGCCAGGAAGGCGCGGGCGGTATCGCAAGGCGCCGTGAAGACGCGGGTGCCGACCGGGTTGAACAGATCGCCGCAGCCCGCGGGATCCGCCACCACCTGCACCTTGACCGTCTCATAGGCCTTTTCCAGCGCCGGGTTGGCGTTGGTCGTGATCATCTTGAAGATTGGGAACAGTGTGAGTGCGCCGATCAGGCAGCCCGCCAGGATGATCGGCTTGCGGCCGATCTTGTCCGACAGCGCGCCGAACACCAGGAAGAAGCCGGTGCCGAGCAACAGCGACCAGGCGATCAGGAGGTTGGCGGTGTAGCCGTCGACCTTCAGGATCGATTGCAGGAAGAACAGCGCGTAGAACTGGCCCGTGTACCAGATCACCGCCTGGCCCATCGTCAGGCCGAACAGCGCGAGGATCACGATCTTGGCGTTGCTCCAGGTCGCGAAGGCTTCGGTCAACGGCGCCTTGGAGGCCTTGCCCTCGTCCTTCATGCGCTGGAACACCGGCGATTCATTCAACCGCAGCCGGATCCAGACCGAGATGCCGAGCAGCAGCACCGACACCAGGAACGGAATGCGCCAGCCCCATTCCGCGAAGTCCTTTTCGCCGATGATGGATCGGGTGAACAGAATCACCAGCAGCGACAGGAACAGTCCGAGCGTGGCCGTGGTCTGGATGAACGAGGTGTAGTAGCCACGCTTGCCCTGCGGCGCATGCTCGGCGACATAGGTCGCCGCACCGCCATACTCACCGCCGAGCGCAAGGCCCTGCAACAGGCGCAGCGAGATCAGGATGATCGGGGCCGCGATGCCGATGGTCTTGGCGTTGGGCAACAGGCCGACGATGAAGGTCGACAGACCCATGATCAGGATGGTGACGAGGAAGGTGTATTTGCGGCCGACGATGTCGCCGACCCGGCCGAATACGATCGCGCCGAACGGGCGGACCAGGAAGCCGGCGGCAAAGGCCAGCAGCGCGAAGATATCGCGGGTCGCCGGCGGATAGTCGGAGAAGAACTGCGCGCCGATGATGCCGGCCAGTGAACCGTACAGATAGAAATCGTACCACTCGAAGACGGTGCCGAGCGACGACGCGAGGATGACGAAACGCTCATCCTTGGTCATGCCGGCGGGCCGCGCCGAAGTTGCAGTCATTGTGGACATCTGGATCGCTCCCCCCGAATTATTGCTGCCATGCTCGTTCCCGTCTGCCGGGTTGGGCCCGAATAAGCCCCAAGCTTGAGTTAAAGGGTAACATCGCAGTGAAATGCGCCCCAATAAGACTTTTGGCCTTTTCAGGATCGAACTTATCTTCTGAGGGACGAGCGATATGGAACGCCCCCGGCGTGCGTCTATTGCGGCGCACAAGCTGGGCGGGTTAACTGCGTTGGCATCTGGTATTATCGAGCCCTTGCGTGATACTGCCGCGCGGGCGACAACCGAACGGTGCGGGTTTGCCAAGGCCCGCTTGTGGGACTGAGATGACTGCTGCTGCCAATACTCACCTTGTCATCGCCGACGACCATCCGTTGTTCCGCGATGCGTTGCGCCAGGCGGTGTCGAGCGTCGTGAGTTCGGCCACGATCAGCGAGGCCGGATCGTTCGAGGATCTGACCGCGCTCCTGGAACGGGACTCCGAGGTCGACCTGATCCTGCTCGACCTGAGCATGCCGGGGATCAGCGGCTTCTCGGGCCTGATCTATCTGCGGGCGCAATATCCGGCGATCCCGGTTGTCATCGTCTCTGCCAGCGACGATGCCGGAACCATCCGCCGCTCGCTCGACTTCGGCGCCTCCGGTTTCATCCCGAAGCGCTTCGGCGTCGAGACGCTGCGTGATGCCATCATGAAGGTGATGGAAGGCGACGTCTGGGTTCCGCCGGACACCGATCTGTCGGCTGGCGGCGATCCCGACATGACCCGGCTGCGCGACCGCCTGGTGACGCTGACCCCGCAGCAGGTGCGGGTGCTCATGATGCTGTCCGAGGGGCTGCTCAACAAGCAGATCGCCTACGAGCTCGGTGTCTCAGAGGCGACCATCAAGGCCCATGTCTCGGCCATCCTGCAGAAGCTCGGCGTTGAAAGCCGGACGCAAGCCGTGATCGCCGCCGCCAAGATCGCCGGCGGCCAGTGGCGCCAGGGCACCCCGTCGACGTGATGGAACGCGTAGGATGGGTGGAGCGCAGCGATACCCATCATTTTGGCGGCCGGGCGTGGAAGTATGACCGGTTACCGCCGCAATTTCATTGCCGGAGGCTGTTTCTTCTTCACCGTTAATCTGGCGGATCGGCGACGTCGGCTGCTGACCGAAAATGTCGATAGATTGCGGACGGCATTGCGTGAGACCCAGCGACGCCATCCGTTCACTATCGATGCCATCGTGGTCCTACCCGACCATCTGCACACTGTCTGGACCCTGCCGGACGGAGATGCAGATTTTTCGACACGATGGCGGCTCATCAAAACGTCATTCTCTCGACAGCTGGCTGGCGGTGAGCCGGTCTCGGCTAGCCGCGCTGGCAAGGGAGAACGAGGTATCTGGCAGCGACGATACTGGGAGCACACGATCCGTGATGAGACCGATTTTACTCGGCACATCGATTACGTTCACATCAACCCCGTCAAACATGGGCTTGTGACACGTGTGAGCGATTGGCCGCATTCGTCGTTCCACCGCCTTGTGCAGCAGGGTGTCTATGTTGAGGATTGGGCCGGGGACGTTTCTGGTCTGGATGGGGAGTTTGGCGAGAGGAGTTGAGCAAGCGGAAAGGTGATGGGTATCGCTGCGCTCCACCCATCCTTGTAATAACGCGATCGGTTATCGTCGGCATATTCCGAGAGGAATGGCCTGTCGCGGTTAGCGACCGCGACAGGCCGCTGCCGATCGGATCGCACCCATCCTGAGCAGTTCGTGGCTGCCCCGTAGCAGGATCGCGCCAGCACCTTCATCGGACCCGGATGGTTGCCGGAACGGTTAGGTTCGCTTCACAAGGCGGGGGCGACGAGGATGACACAGACTAGCACAAGGACGGCTGGAATCGATACGTCCAAGAGCAAGCTCGATGTTGCGGTTCACGGCCGGACCGAACATTGGCAGGTCGCCAACTCACTGGCGGGATGGCGTATTCTGACGACCAAACTGGCCGAGGCTGACGTGAGCCGAATCGGTATCGAAGCGACCGGGGGCTATGAGCGCGGCGCGGTCGAACACCTGCGTGCGGCAGGCTTCACGGTGCTGGTGCTGCAGCCGATCCAGGTCAAGGCGTTCGGCCGGGTGCATCTGCGACGCGCCAAGAACGATGTGCTGGATGCGGTGTTGATCGCCGCCTGCGCGGCAGCGATCGAGCAGGTCAGAGATGCGCCCGATCCGCGCCTGGCGGAGCTGGCCGAACATCTGACCTTCCTCGAGCAGATCGAGGACGACATCAAGCGCTGCAAGACCCGGCTGGAGCATATCGATCAGCCCGCGCTGAGACGCCTGGTGCTGGGTGACATTGCCCGGCTGAAGGCACGGCGGCTCGCCCAGATCCGTTACCTTGCCAGGCAACTACGCGCTCACCGCGATCTCGCTGCCCGCCTTGACCTCGTGCTCAGCATTCCCGGGATCGGCGAACGCACCGCACTCGCGCTCTTGATCCGCATGCCCGAACTCGGCCGTGTCAGCCGCGAGGAGGCTGCGGCCCTCGCGGGGCTCGCGCCCTTCGACAACGACAGTGGGCAACATAAAGGCCAACGGCGCATCGCCGGCGGTCGGGCTCGGCTGCGACGTTCGCTGTTTGCTGCGGCGCTTCCGGCGGCATTCCGCTGGAACAAGGCCCTCATTGTGCTCTACACACGCCTAACCGCAGCCGGAAAGGCCCACAACGCAGCTCTCATCGCTTGCGCGCGAAAGCTGCTGATCTATGCCAACACTGTCATCCAGCGCGGAACGCCTTGGCGCGAACAGGCGTCCGCGACTTAATGGTTGCTACGGTTTCTCGTTGCCCTCGTTACTCCGCCGCCACCATCTGTTGCGTCCGCCACTGTCCGAGCAGGGCGCGCAGCGAGGCCGGTTTGACCGGCTTGTTCAGCACCGCGATGTTCTCCTCGCGCGCGGCGGCGCGCACTGCCGGGCTGCGGTCGGCGGTGATCAGGATCGCCGGGATGCCGTCGCCGAAGCGGCGGCGGATATCGCGGATCGCGGCGACGCCGTTGCCGCGGTCGAGATGGTAGTCGACCAGCACGCCGGTGACGCGGCCGCCGGCGGTTTCGATCGCACTGATCGCGCCGTCGGCATCGAGCACCGCGATCACCTCGGCGTCCCACGCCGTCAGCAGCGTCTTCATGCCGTCGAGAATCGCGGGATCGTTCTCGATGCAGACGATCAGCGAGCCGCTCATCGGCGTCTTCGACAGCGGCGTGGCGCTGGTGACGGCGGCGGTGTGATTGACCGCGGTCGCGACCGGCACCGTGACCGAGAATGCCGAGCCGCCGCTCAGATTGGCCGAGATCGCGATGCGGTGATTGAGCACGCGCGCCAGCCGCTCGACGATCGACAGGCCGAGGCCGAGGCCGCGGGCGATCCGGGCGCCCTGCTCGAGGCGGTGGAATTCCTTGAAGATCTCGCCGCGCTTCTGCACCGGAATGCCGACGCCGGTGTCGAAGATGCTGATCTGCAGCTTGTCGCCGCGGCGGCGGCAGCCGATCAGCACGCGGCCGCGCGGGGTATATTTGATGGCGTTGGAGATGAAGTTCTGCAGCAGCCGGCGCAGCAGCGAGCGGTCGGATTCGACCGGCAGCGAGCAGGCCACGAAGCGCAGATCGAGGCCCTTGTCGCGGGCGATCGGCATGAACTCGATCTCCAGCGAGCGCATCAGGTCCGCCATCCGGAAGCTCGTGATCGCCGGCGTCATGGCACCGGCGTCGAGCCTGGAGATATCGAGCAGCGCGCCCAGGATGTCCTCGATCGCTTCCAGCGAGTCGTCGATGTTCTCGACCAGCCGTGAATCCTCGCCGCCGTTCTGGCGCTCGACCAGGCTCGTGACATAGAGCCGTGCCGCATTGAGCGGCTGCAGGATGTCGTGGCTGGCTGCCGCCAGGAAGCGCGTCTTGGAGGCGTTGGCGTCTTCCGCGACGCCCTTGGCGAGCGCGAGCTCTGAGTTCAGCCGCGTCAGCTCCTCGGTGCGGTCGCGCACGCGCTTTTCCAGCGTCGCATTGGCGCGCTCCAGCGCCTCGGCGGCCTCGAAGCTCGGCGTGACGTCGGAGAAGGTGAGGACGAGCCCGCCGCCCGGCATCCGGTTGGCGCGCACCTCGATCACCAGATGGCGGTCGGTGAAGCGTTCCAGATAGGGCTCGCCCTCGGTGGTGTAGGCGCGCAGCCGCAGCTGCAACAGGCTGTCGCTGTCGCCGGCCGGCGGCGGACTGATCGCCCCCATGAATTCGAGGATCTCGGGCAGCGGGATGCCGAGCTGCACCAGATGCGGCGGCAGCCCGAGCAATTCGGAGAACTGGCGGTTGGAACAGATCAGCTGCAAATCGGCGTCGAACACCGCGATGCCCTGGCGCACATGATTGAGCGCGGTCTGCAGGATCTCGCGGTTGAAATGCAGCGCGGCGTGGGAATCGTCGAGCAGCTTCAGCGCGGCCTTGGCCGACACCGTGCGCCGCTGCAACAGCAGCGACATCACGAGGCGCGAGGACGCGGCCCCGATCGAGGAGGCGATCAACCGCTCGGCATGCTGCAGCAGCTCGAAATCGGCCGGCGCCGAGGTCTGCAGCACGATATTGCGATCGGCGGCGAACGAGGCGAAGGCCTCGCGGGTGCGGTCGGGACCGAGATATTGCGTCACCGTGCTCTGGATGTCCTGCACCGTCACCGTGGTGCGCCAGCGCCGGAAGCTCGGCGCGATCGGCGCCAACGCGTTGGGCACGAACACATCGGCCTGCAACAGCTCGATCGCGGACGGCGCGCGCGCCAGCGAGAACAGGACATAGGTCAGGATGTTGAGCGCCAGGCTCCACAGCACGCCGTGCAGCAGCGGCGGCAGGTCGGCGCCGAACAGCGCCTGCGGCCGCAGCGCCTCGATCCCGAACGGTCCATGCTGCAGCAGCATCAGGCCTGTGGTCGAGGTCTCCAGGAAGCTCGGGATGAACAGCGTGTAGAGCCATGTCGCGAAGCCGACCAGCATGCCCGCCATGGCGCCGCGCGCGGTGGCGCGCCGCCAGAACAGGCCGCCGAAGAAGGCCGGCGCCAGCTGGGTGATCGCGGCAAACGACAGCAGGCCGATCGCGACCAGCTGGGTGTTGCCGAGCGCGCGATAGTAGAAATACGCCAGCACCATGATGGCGAAGATCGAGAACCGGCGCGCCTTCAGCAGGAAATCGCCGAAATCCTTCTGGCCGGCGCTGATATCGTCGCTGCGCGGCAGCACCAGCGGCAGCACGATGTCGTTGGAGACCATGATCGAGAGCGCGACGCATTCGACGATCACCATCGCGGTCGCGGCCGACAGCCCGCCGACGAAGACGGCGAGGCTGAGCAGCTGCGAATTGCCCTCGATCGGCAGCGCCAGCACGAACATGTCGGCATCGACCGCGCCGAACGGGAAGATGACGAGGCCCGCGATCGCGATCGGAATCACGAACAGATTGATCGCGACGAGGTAGAGCGGGAACAGCCAGCGCGCCCGGCTGACCTCGGCGCTGGTGGAATTCTCCACCACGCTGACGTGGAACTGGCGCGGCAACAGCATCACCGCGCAGAACGACAGCAGCGTCATGATCAGGAAATTGCCGATCGACGGCACGTATTCGATCGCGCGCACCGCCTCCGGCGTCTTCAGGGCGCGCTCATAGAGCTCGACCGGAGAGAACATCCAGAAGGTGACGAAGGCGCCGGCGGCGATGAAGGCGACCAGCTTGACGATGGATTCGGCGGCGATCGCCAGGATCAGGCCGTGCTGGTGCTCGGTGGCGTCCGTGTGGCGGGTGCCGAACAGCACCGCGAACACCGCCATCGCCAAGGTCACCATCAGCGCGATGTCGCCGATGATCGGGATCTTCGAGAACGCCTGGTCCTCGCTCAGGATGGTCTCCAGCGATGACGCCATCGCCTTGAGTTGCAGCGCGATGTAGGGCACGGAGCCGATGATCGCGATCAACGCCACGGTGGCCGCGACCGCCTGGCTCTTGCCGTAGCGCGCGGCGATGAAGTCGGCGATCGACGTGATGTTCTGCGACTTGGCGAGCGCGATCACGCGGCGCAGCAGCGGCGTGCACAGTCCGATCATCACGATCGGGCCGATATAGATCGCCAGGAAGTCGATGCTGGTGCGGGTGGCGAAGCCGACCGAGCCGAAGAAGGTCCAGGAGGTGCAGTAGATCGCCAGCGACAGCGGATAGATCCACTGGCTGGCACGGCCGCGCGCGCCCGGCGACGTCCGGTCGCCGCGGCTGGCAATGAAGAACAACAATCCGATGTAGGCGAACGCCGTGGCGATGACGCCCCAGTCGTGCAGCATCGCTGCTCATCTCCTGTCCCGGCCAAGAACGGGCCGGTTGCCCCGAGTATAACGCAAAGGGCCGGCCGCGCATCGCACGACCGGCCCAAATTCGGGGTCGGAGAAGGATAGGGTTACTCGGCGGCCAGCGACTTCTGGCGCAGCGGCAGGCCGAGCCGGTCCCAGACCTGGAGCAGGGCCTCGGCCAGCGCGTCGATCAGGCCGTCGTCATGGTAGGGCGAGGGCGTGATGCGCAGCCGCTCGGTGCCCTTGGCGACCGTCGGATAGTTGATCGGCTGGATGTAGATGCCGTGGTCCTCGAGCAGCAGGTCGGAGGCGCGCTTGCACTTCTCGGGATCGCCGACGAACAGCGGCACGATATGGGTGTCGCTCGACATCACCGGCAGGCCGGCGGCGGTCAGGATCGCCTTGGTGCGGGCGGCGCGGTCCTGGTGCCGCTCGCGCTCCCAGTTCGAGGTCTTCAGATGGCGGATCGCGGCGGTCGCGGCCGAGCAGATCGCCGGCGGCAGCGCGGTCGTGAAGATGAAGCCCGGCGCATAGGAGCGCACCGCGTCGATGATCTCGGCGCGGCCGGCGATATAGCCGCCGAGGCAACCGAACGCCTTGGCAAGGGTGCCCTCGAGCACGTCGATCCGGTGCATCACGCCGTCACGCTCGGCGATGCCGCCGCCGCGCGGGCCGTACATGCCGACCGCATGCACCTCGTCGACATAGGTCATGGCGCCGTATTTCTCGGCGAGATCGCAGATCTTCGCGAGCGGCGCGACGTCGCCGTCCATCGAATAAAGGCTCTCGCAGACGATCAGCTTCGGCCGGTCGGGGCCGGCGGCGATCAGCAGCTCTTCGAGATGGGCGACGTCGTTGTGGCGGAAGATCTGGCGTTCGCAGCCGGCCTGGCGGACGCCTTCGATCATCGAATTGTGGTTCAGCGCGTCCGACAGGATCAGGCAGTTCGGGATCAGCTTGGCGAGCGTCGAGATGCCGGTCTGGTTCGAGACATAGCCCGAGGTGAACAGCAGCGAGCCTTCCTTGCCGTGGAGGTCGGCGAGCTCGGCCTCGAGCTGCACCAGCGGATGGTGGGTGCCCGCGATGTTGCGGGTGCCGCCGGCGCCGGTGCCGACCCGGGTCGCGGTCTCGACCATGGCGCCGACCACCTTGGGGTGCTGGCCCATGCCGAGATAGTCGTTGGAGCACCAGATCACGACGTTGCGGCTGCCCTTCGGCGAATGCCAGGTCGCGTGCGGGAAGCGTCCCGCGATCCGCTCGAGGTCGGCGAACACCCGGTAGCGCCGCTCGTCATGCAGGCGGTTGAGGGCGGTTTGGAAAAACTGGCTGTAATTCATCGGCGAACCCAGAAAGCGGAACCTGACCGGAAAAGCTGCCTCTTCTTAGAGCTTTTCCAGCTCTAATGTCCATGCATTGGCTCACATCTGGGCATGCGCCGCAGTTGGGCAAATTGCCCTAGCGGGGGTCTATCCGCCTTGATTTCGGTCAAATCGCCGGGACGCGGCATGGCCGCCCCGGGGCCGGGCGCTCAGCTCGTCCTGAAGCGCAGCATGCCGTCGGCGGCCATCTCGGCCGTCAGCCGGCCCTCGACCAGCATGTAGTTGACATGGGCAACCAGTTCGCCGGCAGCGAAGCCCATCTGGTGCTCGTCCAGCACGTGCTTGTGGAACACCACCGGCACCAGCTCCTTGGAGGTCTGCGGCACCTCGCGGCAGGCCTCGGCGATCAGCCGGCAGCGCTCCTCATGGTGATCGGCGAGCTGCTTGATCCGGGTCTTCAGCCCGTAGAACGGCACGCCATGGCCGGGCAGCACCATCACGTCGTAGGGCAGGGTGGTGGTCAGGCTCGCCAGCGATGCCAGATATTCGCCGAGCGAATTCTGCTCGGGCTCGACCGCCCAGACGCTGACATTGGGCGAGATCTTGCTCAGCACCTGGTCGGCGGACAGGAATAGTTTGTCGGCCGCGCAATACAGCATCACCTGGTCGAGCGCGTGTCCGCCGCCGGTGATCACCTTGAAGCGCCGCGTGCCGATCACGACCTCGTCGCCATGGGTGAGGCGATGATAGGACGGCGGCAGCACCGAGACGCGCTTCAGATAGTCTTGGCCGCGGCCGAGCAGTTTTTCAGTCAGGTCCTCGTCCATGCCGTGGCGGCGGAAGAACAGCCGCTGCGCGTTGCGCCGCTCCTCGGTGCCGCGGTTCTGGTGATAGACCGACTGAAGATATTCCACCTGCGACATGAACAGCGGGCAGTCGAAGCGCTCGGTGATCCAGCCGGCGAGACCGACATGGTCGGGGTGCGAATGGGTCACGATCAGCCGCGTGACCTTGACGTGCTTCAGCGGTCCCTCGAACAGCGTGGTCCAGGCCGCGATCGATTCCTCATTGCCGAAGCCGGCATCCACCATGGTCCAGCCGTCGCCGTCGGCGAGCAGATAGACGTTCACATGGTTGAGGCGGAACGGCAGCTTCAGCCGCGCCCACAGCACGCCGGGGGCGACCTCCACGACCTGATCGTGGCCGGGATGGTTCTCCCAGGGGTATCGCAATGCCTCCGCCGAGGAGGGCAGGCTGTCGGTCTTCGTATGCATGCTACCGACTTAGCGGCACATTGCCCGCTGCGCCAGCCGAAAAATCAGATAGTCGTCCGGAGAATGGGGCGGCGAGGCACCCGAATTCCGTAGCCCGGATGGAGCGAAGCGTTATCCGGGGCCTATTCCTACGCCGCGCGTATGTTCGACAGGAAGCCGTCGATCTCCGAGCGCAGCACGTCGGCCTCGCGGCGCAGCGCGTCGGAGGCGCTCAGCATCTCGCCGTCGGCGGCGCCGGCTTCGGCTGACGCGGTGGAGACGCCGACGATGTTGCTCGACACCTCGCTGGTGCCGCCGGCGGCGTGCTGGATGTTGCGGGCGATCTCGCGGGTCGCCGCGCCCTGCTCCTCGACGGCGGCGGCGATCGCGGTGGTGACGTCGTTGATCTCGCCGATCGTGCTCGAGATGTTGCGGATCGCGGAAACCGCCGTGGTCGTCACCTCCTGCATGCTGACGATCTGCTGGCGGATTTCCTCGGTCGCTTTCGCGGTCTGGCTCGCCAGGTTCTTGACCTCGGAGGCGACCACGGCAAAGCCGCGGCCGGCCTCGCCGGCGCGCGCCGCCTCGATGGTGGCGTTGAGGGCCAGCAGGTTGGTCTGCGAGGCGATGGTCTGGATCAGGTCGACCACGACGCTGATCCGCGCGGCATTGTCGGCAAGGCCCTGCATTGTGCTGTCGGTGGCGCTGGCTTCCTCGACCGCCTTGCGGGCGATCTCCGCCGAGGTGACGACCTGACGGCCGATCTCCGAGATCGACGACGACAGCTCCTCGGTGCCGGCCGACACCGTCTGCACGTTGACCGAGGTCTCCTCGGCGGCCGCGGCCACCGCATTGACCAATGCGCTCGACTGGTCGGCGGTCGCCGACATGCTCTGCGCGGTCGACTGCATCGAGTTCGCCGCGGTCTGCAGGCTGCCGAGCGCGCTGCGGACATTGGACTCGAAGGTGACGATCTGCGCTTCCATGCGCGTGGTGCGCTCCGCCTTGGCGGTGCGGTCCTTGTTCTGGTTCTCCGTGAGCTCGCGGCCCTCGATCATGCTCTCGCGGAACACCTGCAGCGCGTCGGCCATCACAGCGATCTCGTCGCGCTGCCGGCTCTGCGGGATCTCGGTGTCGAGGTCGCCATCGGACAACAGCTGCATCGAACGCTGCAGGCCGCGGATCCGGCGCAGGATGTTGCGCCCGACATAGAGCCAGACGAACAGGAACGAGCCGACCAGCGTCAGCGCGCCGAGCGCGATCATCACCATGGTCGCGAGCGAGATCTGCTGCCGCGCCTGGAAGGTCGAGGTATCGGTTTCCTTCTGCACGGCCTCGACCAGCTGCTGCACGCTGATGCCGAGCCCGACATTGAGCTTGCGCGTTTCTTCCAAAATGGTCTGGCCGTAATCGATCGCGTCGAGCTCCTTCTGGCGGATCTTGAACACACCGGTCTTGCCTTCGCCGAGCACGAGCAGCTTCTGCGCTGTGTCGCGCACCGCGACGATCGCCGGATTGTTCGGCAGGTCCTCGAGGTTGGACTTGATGCGTTCGCGCCCGTTCTTGAACTCGGCCTCGATCGCATCGAGCGTCTCGCTGGAATTGGCCGACAGCGCGGCGGTCATGTCGGCGGCCATCAGATTGCCGGCGGCGAGCACGTTGCTGATCTGGCCGACGGTGCGGGCCGCCTCGGTGGCGTCATCGGCGGACACGTCGGCGGCGCCGAGGATGGCGTTGAGTCTCGTTTGCGCGTCGAGCATCGCGGGGCTCGCGGCGGAGACGAAGGCCGTCTGCGCCTTGCGCAGCGCATTGTACTGCTTGTCGCGCAGCGCGCCGACTTCGAGCCGCTCGCGCGCCGCCGAGATCAGGCTATTGGTGGCCTCGTCGGTGTTCTTGACGTTCTCCTGCAGCGCGCTGACGACGGACTTGTCGGCGCCGAGCTCGATGATCTCGCCGAGCTTGGCGCGGGTCGCCTGCGCGACCTCCTTCACCTTCTTGGTGCGATCGTTGAGTGCATCCTCGCTCTGCACGGCGAGCAGGCCGGGACCTTGCGCTGCGAGCGAGGCGCTCTGCGCTGACAGTTGCAGGCTCGCGGCAAGCCGCGGAATGTCGCGGCCGCTGAGATCGGTCATGGTGCCGCCGAGCTGATGCAGCACGATGCCGGCGCCTGCGCTGATCACGAGCGCCATGCCTGCGATCTCGGCGAATGCCGCGAACAGGCTGCCCCTGACGCCCATCTGCGGCAGGCCGATGCGCTTGAGATTGAGTTTGCCGAGCTTGAACCGAAACGCCATTGCCCTCGTGCCCCCTGGCCCACTACCCCTGGCCACTACTCTTGGATGTTTCCCCGGCGCGGGAGTATCGGTGCGGCGGGTTAACAAAATCGGGAAAATTGCGACGATCCGCGGGATTTTTCAGGGCGGTCGTGCGGGAGCACTGGCTTGGTTCGCTCTGCGGAATCGATGCACGCGACCGGACGCAAAAAGGCCGGCGCAAGCCGGCCTTTCCATTATTGGTTGTGGCGCGTGGTCTCAGTAACGCGCGTAGCCGGGGCCGCCGAGGTTGCCGAGATTGAAGCGATAGTTGAGGCCGGCCTTCACCGTGTGCTCGTCGTTGTGGAAGCTGCCGAACGGCACCAGCGCGGCCGGCGCGGTGAAGCGGCTGTCGCCGAAGTCGTAATACTGGTACTCGACCTTGGCCGACCAGTTCGGCGCGAACATGTATTCGGCGCCGCCGCCGATCGTCCAGCCGTTGCTGTGATTGTCGGTGAGCGCGAAGCCGACCGGCGCGCCGCCGAGCGTCACCGTCTCGTTGTTGTCGGAATAGGCGTAACCGCCCTTCACATAGATCAGGCCCGGGCCCCAAGTGTAGCCGACGCGGCCGGTGATCGATGCGATGCCGCGCTGGTTGTTGTTGTAGACATAGCCGCCGGGGAAGATCGCGTTGAGCTGGTGGTTGCCGACCCAGGAATACTGGCCTTCAAGGCCGATCACCCACATCGGCGACAGCTGCCAGTCGTAGCCGCCCTGCACGCCGCCCATGAAGCGGGCGCTGGAGTCGGACAGCGCGAGGCCGTTGAACGTGTTGTTCTGTGAGAACACGCCGCCGAGATGGCCGCCGAGATAGAAGCCGGTCCAGTTGTAGAGCGGAGCGGCGTAACGGGCGCGGGCGCCTTCTGGTAATAGCCCCGGTTGAGGTCGGCGGCCTGGGCGGTCGCGCTCAAGGCGGCGACGGCGGCTGCGGTTGCAAGCAGGATCTTCTTCATGTGGTCAGTCTCCGGACAAGTCGTGGAGGCGCAGCGACATGGCGCCGTCCATGGCCGGCGAGATAGACCGCATTTGAATAAAATGCTGTCACCGGAAGACCGCCCGGCGCGTTAAGTCGCAGGCTTTGCGGCGAAACGTTTTGTTGTGCCTAACGAACGCTTAAGCCGGAATGAAGGAAGGCTTAACGCGGCGCGTGCGACGCCCGCCCGCCGTCAATCAAGCCGCTTGCTAACCAAGTCGCTTGCGCACGTCGTCGCGCATCTGCTCGCGGAACGCCTGACGGCGCGCGGCGCGGTCCTTAACGGGGACGTCGTGGCGATCGAACACGTCGAACTTCTCCAGGATCGGATAGTGCTCGCTCGCCATCGCCAGCACGCGCAGCAGCGCGGCGACCTTCGGGGTCGGGCCGGTGACCTCCCATTTGCGGAGCTTCTCGGCGCCGCCGGCGGCCGGCAACCCGCACAGCTTCGCCATGTCGGCCGCCGTCAGCTCGCGGCCAAGCGCCTCGCCGAGATGTTTGCGCAATTTCTTCAGTTCTGGGCCGGTCACGCTTTAAGTCCGCTCCGCGATCGCAAAGTGTGAAGTGAGTCACATGACGTGCTCGGGGTGCGGGCTATACGCCGCGCATGCGACTTCTAAAGGAAACCATCATGCACGGCATCATCGAAAGCCTCAGCCCCGAACACGGACACATCGATTGGAAATGGGTCGGCAGTGTGTTCGCGTTCTACGTCGTGCTGATGATCGGCGGCGTGGGCCTGCTGCTCGCGCATTGATCCTGCGAACCCGACGAGGGCACTTTCTGCCGTAGACAGTCCTCAGTTGCCGAGGGGCGAGGTCAATTTTCTCTTGACGGAACCGAGGGTTCGCCGAAGCCACGTATAGGCAAAGCGCTTGATGGACATGTTGGCCAGGCTCTGTTGATCCATGGCTAGCCGTTGGCAATCCGTCGCCAGCCTTTGGTGGTCTGTGGCCAGCCTTTCGTAGGCGTTGGCCAGCCCTTGATGGTCTTCTATCAGCTTGTTGTAGACGGGGAGAACATGTTCTTCCAGATATCGGCCGCGTGCGGTCAGCTCCAGTCCGCGCGTGCTGATGGCCAGTTCCAGGGGATCGAGCGCCCCGGGAATCGCATTGCGCGCAAGCTCAACCCGTTGCGCTTCGTCGACGACGACTTTGTCAAATCGCTCGACCATTCGCTTGAAAGTCCACGCCGGAGACAGCGCGACTTCGTGAAACGCACGATCAATGATGGATTGCGCCTTCGAAGGATTTCGTATGACCGAGACCACCTCCGCCATGTTGCTGTGGTCGCGGCTGAGCGGGACGTAATGATCCCACGGCTTTACCGCACCTGAATAGTCACCTTCATAGAGGATCATCAGAGTACGAAGCGCGGCAGCTTCGAAAATGCGGGGAGAAACCACCCGGATAACGATCTTGCCGTCGTCGTCTCCCAGAAATTTCTGTCTCACCACCTCGTGGGACACATCGGGATTTTCGGCGCAGAAGCGTTCCACCTGGATTTGGGCGTCCCCGGTGAAATCGATGAAACTGACCCCGCTCTCCGTCCCCAAAACGGCCTTCGAGCTCGCGATGAAGTCAACCCAGGAGCCGCCGTAGATTCGGGACGTTTCGCTCGTGTCGATGTCGCAGACCAGATTGTACTGCGCTGCATCAGCGGCAAATCTGTCGGCTATTCGCCATTTTTCCTCGGCGAAGTATCCGTACCAAGGCGGAGCCTTGCGTGCGCGATACGAAACGTCGAGCGGACGTTCCGAATAATTCGGCACGTCCATCGTCAACAGATGCTCGGGTACAAATCCCGTCAAAGTATGCTCGAAACGTACCTTGTCGAAGGGTCCCGATAGATTTTTCTGGTGACGTCCGAGTTCGTAACGGTGAAAATCGCTCCGACCTGCAGATCGGCCAATGCAGCATTTTGACGATCGATAAATCGATATTCGTCTTGAATGAACGCGACCTTGACCCCGTTGAAGCGCCTGATCTTGTCACGGAGCGATGCGGGAACATAGTTCTCCATCGAGATCACGACGGAATAGTGAAACACCAGGCAGTCAAAGGCATCCAGATCTGGTCCGATCGCATCGAACGCCAGCGAATCCACGATCGTATATTTATGCTGGCTGTATTGGCGAAACGCTCGGATATGGTCCGATACCGTATTGGTTTTCAGGGCTGCTGCTGCGCACAGCAGCAAAATGTTGTAGCGGGGGGATTGCACTCGGGTTTCTCGTCGTGGCGATCAAGCGGTTTGACGTGAATAATCTGATTCTCTCAACTTCCGCGCGGTCTCCGCTCACCAAATTTGCGAACTTGACATTCGCTCTCGCTGGTGCCTCCCGGGCGCCACGCTGGTGCGAGCCAAGTTCCTGAGGTTTGAAGTTCCGCTGGGCTGGGGTGCTCGCTTAGCAGGCATTCAGCGCGTCCTTGGCCTGCAACCCATGCAAGCGCAACCGAGGGGCGATATCAAGCCCATTTGCCCGTGCGGGATGATGGTCTGCATTGCGTGGATGCCAGCGCTCACTTCGCGGTCTCCGCCAATGATCTGACGCACCGTGCCGTCGTGCATCTGCTCACGAAATGCCTGGCGGCGCGCGGCGCGATCCTTGATTCGTGGAAAACCCGGTGGACTGGATTGAGCCGTCGAAAACGGCAGACGTGCAGATGTAGAGAGGTCGCGAGTAGTTTGCCAGCGCCCCGCTAGTGAGCCGCGCCGGATTGGTCGTGGGCCCGATCGGCGAGCGTCTTGCGGCCGCGCCGATTCAGCCATCCCTGGCCCCAATCCCGGAGCTGCAGCAGCAATGGACCAAGCGAGCGTCCCTCGTCGGTCAGGCTGTACTCCAACTTCGGAGGAATGACCGGATACGCGATCCGCTGGATCAGCCCATCCTCCTCCAGTTCGCGCAGTTGCTTGGTCAGGAGGCGCGGCGTGCAACCGGCCAAATGCCGATGCAGTTCGTTGAACCTCTGAGTCCCGTCGAGCAGGTGATAGAGGATCACCGACTTCCACTTGCCATTGATCAAGTTGACCGCTGCTTCCATCGAGCAGCCGGGACCAGATCATACCGCCTCTGCTTCTGCATATCGTTGACACTACGCTTTAGGATAGTACCGGCCAATTTTTTACAGTACGCGGGAACTGCTCTCCAGATGGATCAGGCCGCTGACATGCGTCAGCCGGCAATGAACAGGAGGAGGCAAGGGTGTGTCGAAGAGCGTGAGGTTTTTGTGTGGATGGGGTCGGTGGTGTCGCAGTTTGAATTTTATTGGGATAGCAAAGCGAGCCAGCCCGCCTCAGAACTGGAGTAGCACGCGGAACATGCTGCGTCCGAAATGTGCCTCGAAGGCGAACAGCGCGTAGAACTCCGCGATGCGCGGCCGCCTATCCGGCGGCAACCGTGCCAGGGAGGCATCGCTCGATGACCTGTCCGGCGGATCGTCGATGCAATCGGGATGGCCATCCGGCCGCCCCACGAAATGCGCGAGTTCGTGGATGAGCGTGCCGATCTGCAGGTCGCTCGACGCGAAGAAATAGACCGGCGCGATCACCACCGCATCCGCCCGCAGCGTGGCGGATGTGCCATTCGTCCGGTCGAGTTGAACGGTCTCGCCGCGCATGGTGACGCCGTTCGAAATCGCGAGCGCCAGCGTGCGGGATTCCGCCATCTCGTTAAAGGAGAGCGTAAACGGGAACTTAATGAAAGTCGTAGCGGGACTCAGGGCGGCGACCGAGAGCTCGCGATCGATGGCGCGAAAGGTGCGCTCGATCAGAACAAAATCCGGCGGCGGCGGATCGCTGAGCAGAACCGCGAAGTGCTTGCGCACGAGCGTCTGGGCCGGAGATTCGATTGTACCCATTACTTTCGCCGCGGTCAGCGTGCGCAGCGCGCTCTTCACGCAGGCCCGCGAGATGGGCAAGGTGTCATCGAACATCTGCTCCATCATCTCATCCGTGACGGTGAAGGTCGGTGCCGGCGGCGCAACCTGGCCGACACCGCTGCGGGGTGCAAGCGATCTCGATGATCCGCTCGCCAGGATTGGCAACGAGGCGCGTAAAATGCGATTGAGCGCCTGAATCGTCGGCCCGTTCGGGTCGATGCGGAAATCGACGAAACTGATGTTCTGCTTCTGGAACCTGCCGATCGCCGCGCGCGTCAACGGGCCCATCAAGCCATCCGTTGCGAGGCGTGGCGTCGGGCCGCCCTGACTGGTGCCGACCGCATTCAGTGCCTGCTGGATGGTGAGAACATCGTTGCGGACGTTGGCCCCGCCCTGCCCCACGGAACGGCCGACCACGACGGGCAAGGCGACCTGATTATCCGGTTCGACGCGGGGAGCGGTCGCGCGGCAGCTCTGATCAAAACAGTAGCAACGCAAGCGTCCCATTGGCTGTGCCCCAAGGCGATGCCGGCCCAGTTCTCAAGTCGAACTGCACCGGCTCTACCGGTCTACACAAATTCGCTTGCAAGTCCATGTGGCAACTTTGCTCGACTTGAGCTTGTCGTGCTGGCGGGTGCGTAGCGCAGTCTGCCGCGTGCTCAGGGCGGCCGACGCGGTGTAGTCGAAGCCGCGCCGGAAGCAGGCGACAAGGCCGCCGTCGCCGCGACCCAGCGCCTATTCTCCCTCTGTAATAAGAAGGAAGTCGACAAACACATCTGCGAAAAAGAAGAACTCGCCTTCCGCGTGCATCTTCAAATCGATTAGTCGAGATGATGTATATCGTCCGAAGCCGAAGACCGATGGTCTATCGCGAAAATCCGCCCCCGCCGATGCGGAGAAGTTTCGTTCCGCGGCGGCCCTTCGGGCCGGCTTGATCGTGGGTGTGTCTAGCAGATCAACCAGGCAAAACGGTTGTCGCCAGATAAGAATGGCGGCTCGTGGTCGTCGAGGCGCCCCGCGATGATCGACTCTATGCCCGCGAAGTAGCTTTCGTCGGGTGACCCAAACCAAACCTGTTGTGGCGATCGGTTAGTGGCAAACAAGCGGGATTAGTGCTGCAATCGCAAGAGGATCCAGGCCTCTCAATAGGATAGGTGGTGCTGCCAGACAGGATTGAACTGTCGACCTCTCCATTACCAATGGAGTGCTCTACCACTGAGCTACGGCAGCATGCCCGGGAAAAATTGAATCGGCCCCAAGGGCCCGTCCAAGCGGGCGGTTCTTGCCACAGGCCTCCCTTTCGCGCAAGCGAAACAGCGTCCCTGCTGCCCGTGAAATCGGCAGAAATTGGCGTTCCTCGCCGGCGATTCCGACCAATCCGGCCGATTTCGGCCAGATTGGGTTCCCGATCAGTCGGAAAGCTCCTGATTCGGCCGCCCGCCGAATCATGCCATCGAGCACAACTGGCCGACCGGGCAGGGTGCGCCGACGCCAGCCATTGTCTATGCTCAGCTTGCTAAGGAGTCGGCGGTTCGAGAGTTTTGCAATGACGGGCGATCGAGACAAGGGCGGCGGGCAGGCCGGGGCCCGCGTGAAGGATTCACGACAGGATCGTCTCAAGCTGGCGCTGCGCGAAAACCTGAAGCGGCGGAAGTCGCAGGCGCGCGGTCGCGAGGATGTGGCTTCCGAAGGGCCCGAGGACTCCTTAGATGACCGCTCGCTGGATGACGCCGGCGGAAACGAGCCGCGCCGTTAACCCGGCTCGTGTGTTGCAAGAACGTGCGTTGCAAGAAGAAGCGGGTCGCCGACATGGCTGTAGATGAGACGACGATCGATCGGCTGAACGCAACCGCCTACGCCTTCCCGCGCCATGAGCAGACCTTTCCGACCCTGACGGCGCATGAGATCGAGCGGATGCGTCGCTTCGGCGAGCCGCGGTCGTTTGGGGATGGCGAGGCGCTGTTCGAAACCGGCAAGCCGGGGCCCGGCATGTTCGTCGTGCTGTCGGGCTCAATCGCGATCACCCAGCGCGACGGCCTCGGCCATGTCACGCCTGTGATCGACCAGGGGCCCGGCCAATTCCTCGCCGAGATCGGCCAGCTTTCCGGCCGCCCCGCGCTGGTCGACGGCCATGCCGACGGTGTTGTCGAGACCTTGCTGCTGCCGCCGGAGCGGCTGCGCGCGCTGCTGGTTGCCGAGGCCGACCTCGGCGAGCGCATCATGCGCGCACTGATCCTGCGCCGGGTCAGCTTGATCCAGGGCGGCGCCGGCGGGCCGGTGCTGATCGGCCCTGCGTCTGTCGGCAACATGGCGCAGCTGCAGAATTTCCTGGCGCGCAACGGCCAGCCGCACCACTTCCTCGACCCCGAGACCGACAAGGACGCTGCCGACCTCGTCGCGCGCTATTCGCCGACGCGCGCCGAGCTGCCGCTGGTGGTCTGTCCGAACGGCACGGTGCTGCGCAATCCGTCCGAGACCGCGCTTGCGATGGCGCTCGGCATGATCGGCAACAGCGCGCATGACAAGCTCTACGATGTCGCCGTGGTCGGCAGCGGCCCGGCCGGGCTTGCCACCGCGGTCTATGCGGCCTCGGAAGGGTTGTCGGTCGCGGTGTTCGATTCCCGCGCCTTCGGCGGCCAGGCCGGCGCCAGCATGCGGATCGAAAATTATCTGGGCTTCCCGACCGGCATCTCCGGCCAGGCGCTCGCCGGGCGCGCCTTCAACCAGGCGCAGAAATTCGGCGCTGAGATGCTGATCCCGGTCTCCATCAAATCGCTCGACTGCACGAAGGCGTCGGGCGCGTTCGCGCTCGCCACCGGATGCGGGCACACGTTGCGCGCCAGGTCGGTGGTGGTGGCGAGCGGCGCGCGCTATCGCCGGCCTGGGATCGATAATCTCGAGAGCTATGAGGGCCGCGGCGTCTGGTACTGGGCCTCGCCGATCGAGGCGCGGCTCTGCGCCAACCAGGACGTCGTGCTGGTCGGCGGCGGCAACTCCGCAGGCCAGGCGGCGGTGTTCCTGTCGGCGCATGCCCGCAGGGTCAACATGATGATCCGCGGCGGCGGGCTCGGGGCCAGCATGTCGCGCTACCTGATCGAGCGCATCGAGGCGACGCCGAACATCGAATTGATGTTCAACACCGAGGTGATCGGGCTCGAAGGCGCGGAGACGCTGGAGCGCGTGCGCTGGCGCAGCCGGCTCGCGCCCGACGAGTTCACCATGGATATCCGCAATCTGTTTTTGTTCGTCGGCGCCGATCCGGCCACCGGCTGGCTCGAGGGTTGCGGGGTGCTGGTCGACCGCGGCGGCTTCGTGATGACCGGCGTGCAGAGCGGCGAGGGCGCGCGCGCCGTGCCGCTGCTCGAGACCACGGTGCCCGGCGTGTTCGCGGTCGGCGACGTCCGCTCCGGATCGGTCAAGCGCGTCGGCGGCGCGATCGGCGAGGGCGCCCAGGTCGTCGCCGCCCTGCATGGCTATCTCGCCGACGCGGGCAGTCCGTCGCTGTGAGAGAAGGATCCATTGGGGTAGCTCTATCCCCGTCATCCTGAGGTGCGAGCCTCTTCGGCGAGCCTCGAAGGATGCACGGCTCGGTCTGTGGCCGATTCATCCTTCGAGGCTCGCTCCGCTCGCACCTCAGGATGACGGATTGAACAGGGATGCATAAAGAGAGGCCAAAATGTCAAAAGGCTGCACCCACATCGCCGGCATCCAGGACGTCACGCCGAGCGCGCTCGGCTGCGAGGAGTGCCTGAAGAGCGGCAGCCGCTGGCTGCATTTGCGGATCTGCCGGAGCTGCGGCCATGTCGGCTGCTGCGACGACTCGCCGAACCGGCATGCGACGGCGCATTTCCACGCCACCGGCCATCCCGTGATCGAGGGCTACGATCCGCCGGAAGGATGGGGCTGGTGCTATGTCGACGAGGTGCTGTTCGATCTGTCGAAGCGCAAGACGCCGCATAACGGGCCGATCCCGCGCTATGACTGATTCAATGTCTCACCAGGCGCACGTGCCGCGTTGTGCGACATCGCTGCGAACATTTTCAGCAACAGCCGGCGTCGGCGAATTGTCATGAGATGCCGGTCATCCTGCCATCGAACCGTGTAGCAATTTTCGAGGATGCATCGTAACGTGGTGCGGGTCTCAACGGGGAGTGCGCCATATGACGACGTTGGTGCTTGTGCACGTCATTATCAGCCTGATTGCAATCGTCGCCGGTGTGATCGTGATGTTCGGCCTGCTCGGCTCGCGGGCGATGCCGGGGCTGACTGCGATCTTCCTCGTGTTCACGATCCTGACCAGCGCCACCGGGTTCGTGATCCCGCCGCTGGTGACCGAGAAGCTGCTGCCGTCGCACATCATCGGCGGCCTCTCGCTGCTGCTGCTCGCGATCGCCTGCATCGCGCTGTATGCGATGCAGCTCAAAGGCGCCTGGCGGCCGATCTATGTCGTGACCGCAATGGTCTCGCTCTATCTCAACGTCTTCGTGCTGGTGATCCAGAGCTTCCTCAAGGTGCCGGCGCTGCAGGCGCTGGCGCCGGCCGTGCCGCCGAATCCGCCCGCCGGCCCGGTGTTTGCGGTGGTGCAGGGCATCGTGCTGGTGTTCTTCGCCGTCGTGATCATCGGTGCCTGGCGCCGGTTCAGGCCGGTCACATTCGCCTGATCCAGGGCGGGTGACGTCGTCTCAAAGCGACGCACAGCATAGAAGATGAGGTGCGATGGCGCGTCCGCGACGCGCCATCGCCCGAGGTCCGTCTACGCCTGCGTGTCCGGACCAAAGGATCAGCAACAAGAGGAGCAATCAAATGCCCACCATCACCACCAAAGACGGCGTCGACATCTTCTACAAGGATTGGGGTTCGGGCCAGCCGATCGTGTTCAGCCATGGCTGGCCGCTGTCGTCGGACGATTGGGACGCCCAGATGCTGTTCTTCGTGGGGCACGGCTTTCGCGTCGTCGCCCATGACCGCCGCGGCCACGGCCGCTCCGCCCAGGTCGGCGACGGCCATGACATGGACCACTATGCCGACGACCTCGCTTCCGTCACCGCGCATCTCGATTTGAAGAACGCGGTCCACGTCGGCCATTCCACCGGCGGCGGCGAGGTCGTGCACTACATCGCGCGCCACGGCGAGAGCCGGGTGGCGAAGGCGGCGATTCTGAGCGCGGTGCCGCCCCTGATGCTGCAGACGGCGGCCAATCCCGGCGGCCTGCCGAAGTCGGTGTTCGACGGCCTGCAGGCGCAACTCGCGGCCAACCGCTCGCAATTCTACCGCGATCTGCCGGCCGGGCCGTTCTACGGCTACAACCGGCCCGGTGCGAAGCCGTCGGAGGCCGTGATCCAGAACTGGTGGCGGCAGGGCATGATGGGCGGCGCCAAGGCGCATTACGACGGCATCGTCGCGTTCTCGCAGACCGATTTCACCGAGGACCTGAAGAAGATCAACGTCCCGGTGCTGGTGATGCATGGCGACGACGACCAGATCGTGCCCTACGCCGATTCCGGCCCGCTCTCGGCCAAGCTTTTGAAGAACGGCACGCTGAAGACCTACAAGGGCTTTCCGCACGGCATGCCGACGACGGAAGCCGAGACCATCAACAAGGATCTGCTGGCGTTCATCAGGGGCTGATGTGACGCTGCTCTCTTGCGCCAGGCAACGCAGCGTCACTTCGATCGCGTAAGGGAGCCACCAGCGGCAAGGTTCCCTCCCCCCTTGCGGGGCCCGCAAGGGGGAGGGAGCCTGACCAGCGTGCTCACCTCTCCAGAATTCGCCTAACGAATAGCGCAGAGATCCTGTCGCTCCGCACGCTCACTCGAAAATCGCACGGATCGCGGCGAAGATGCGCTTGGCGAGCAGCTCCGGCTTCTCGCGGGCGCCGTCGGCGGCCCAGAGATCGCCGCCGACGCGCATCGCGCCGGTGGTGATCATTGCGACCAGCCGGGCCTTCATCCGGTCGGCCTTGTTGCCGGCGCGCATGAGCAAGGCGTCGGCGAGCTCGCGCTCGAGCTTCTCGTATTTCACCTGATCGCGGGCCTGCAGCGCCGGATTGTCGCGCTTGAGCTTTGCCAGTGCGACCGCCTCGCGCGGATCGAGCTGCCGCACCATCTCGGCGATCGCATTCTCAGCGGCCTGCAGCATGGATTCGGTGGCCGGGCGCGCTGCGACCGCCGCGATCAGCGCCGTGCTGCCGTCCTCCTGCCAGGCGAACACGACGTCTTCCTTCGACGCGAAATAGTGAAAGAAGGTGCGGCGCGAGATATCAGCTGCGGCGACGATGTCGTCGAGCGTGGTCGCCTCGAAGCCGCGCTCGAGAAACAGTGCCATCGCCGCCCGGGTCAACCGCTCCCGTGTTTCCCGCCGCTTGCGCGCGCGCAGGCCGGACGTCGCCGTGGGCGGCGCCGAATTCCCGTTGGATTGCCGCGGCTTGGCGGATTTGCGCGCGGGCGCAGAGCGTTTCAAATTTTTCACCTCTTGCAAAAATGCACTTAGTGCACATTTCACCGGATGCGGCTGGAACCCGCAAGACCGACAACAACCGTCAGAACCGATTCGTGTCGCAAGGAGATATAAGCATGACCGGCTGGAGCACTGCAGACATTCCGCGGCAGCGCGGCAGGACCGCCGTGATAACAGGCGCGACCGGCGGGCTCGGCTATGAGACCGCGCTCGCGCTGGCGCGTGCCGGCGCCAATGTCGTGCTGACCGGGCGCAACGGCGCCAAGGGGCAGGACGCGCTGGCGCGGATCCGCGCGCAGCTCCCCGATGCGGCGGTCACCTATGAGACGCTCGACCTCGCGAGCCTCGCATCGGTCGCCGATTTCGCCGCGCGCTTTGCCGCCAGCCACGATGCGCTCGACCTGTTGATCAACAATGCCGCCGTGATGGCGCTGCCGAAACGGCAGGTCACGTCAGACGGCTTCGAGATGCAGTTCGGCACCAACTATCTCGGCCACTACGCGCTGACCGCGCATCTGTTGCCGCAGCTGCGCCGCGGCCAAAACACCCGCGTCGTCAATCTGTCGAGCCTCGCCCACCGCACCGGCGCGATCAGTTTCGCCGATTTGCAGTCGCAGCGCGACTATGTGCCATGGCGTGCCTACTGCCAGTCGAAGCTTGCGATGCTGATGTTCGCGCTCGAGCTGCAGCGCCGCAGCGCGCGCAATGGCTGGGGGATCATGAGCAATGCCGCGCATCCAGGCTACGCGCGCACCGAGCTGATCCCGAACGGACCAGGCACCGACAGCTTGTCGTGGCGGCTCGGCCGATATCTGCAGCCCTTCATGAGCCATTCGGCGGCCGCGGGCGCGCTGCCGACGCTGTTCGCAGCGACCTCGCCGGCGGCCGAGCCCGGCGGCTATTACGGGCCGGACTGGTTCTATGAATTGAAGGGACCGCCGGTGCCGGCGCGGATCATGCGGCAGGCGAGGGACACCGTGGTGGCGGAGCAGCTCTGGGATGTCTCGGCGATGCTGACCAGTGTATCGTTCGATCAGGTCGCCACCGCCGCCTGAGCGCGATCGGGCGGCAAGGCGGCATCGAGGGGCAATCGAGATGAAAATCATCCTGTTCGGCGCGACCGGCATGGTCGGGCAGGGCGTGCTGCGCGAATGCCTGCTTGATGGCGGCGTCGAGCGGGTGCTCGCAGTTGGGCGCAGCCTGACCGGGCAGCGCGATGCCAAGCTCGTCGAGTTGACCTGCGACAATTTCGTCGATTACAGCGCGATCGAGCCGCAGCTGACCGGCTACGATGCCTGCTTCTTCTGTCTCGGCGTCTCCTCGATCGGCATGGACGAGGCGCGCTACCGCCATCTCACCTACGACGTCACGCTGGCCGCCGCGACGACGCTGGCGCGGCTCAATCCCGGCATGGTGTTCACCTATGTCACCGGACGCGGCACCGATTCCACCGAGCAGGGCTCGCTGATGTGGGCGCGGGTCAAGGGCAAGACCGAGAACGACCTGCTGAAACTGCCGTTCAAGGCCGCCTACATGTTCCGGCCCGCCGGCATCCAGCCGCTGCATGGCGTGCGTTCCAAGACGCCCTGGGTGCAGGCGATCTATCTCGCGACCTCGCCGCTGCTGTCGCTTCTGGTCCGGCTCGCCCCCGCCTACATGACCACCTCGGAACAGCTCGGCCGCGCCATGCTCAAGGTCGTCCGCGACGGCTACCCCCGGCCGGTGCTGGAGAGCGAGGACATCAACAGCCTCTGAGCCGTGCCGGGGACCCGGTTCCCTTGGAGCGGGATTTGCTCCGGATTTCCTTGGGCCACGTGGTACCTCGGGCGTCTCAAGGCGTTATAACTAACGCATGTCCCCACCTGCTCCCCTGAAACTGATCGCCCTCGATGCCGAAGACCTTGCGGTGATCTCCGCCCATGTGCAGGACGCCCGCGTCCAGCCCGCCGACATCGTCTGGCGCCAGGACGAGAAACGCCTGGTGGTCGGGTTGAACCGGCTCGACTGGGAGCAGACCCTGTCCGGCGGCGCCTGCTCGCGCCAGCTGATCGCCGCGCTCAGGTTCGACCGGGTGCTGGCATGCAAGTCGCGCAATATCGACCTGGAGGCCCCGGAGGGCACCCTGGAACTGCTCGGGATCGAATTCTATGCCTCCGACCCGCCGGGCGGCAGCGCGCTCCTGATGTTCGGCCAGGGCGCCGCGCTGCGGCTCGATGTCGAGTGCCTGGAGTGCGAATTGACCGATCTCGGCACGGATGATCTCGGGGTGGCGGCGGGGTAAATATGCCGTCGTCCCAGCGAAGGCCGGGACCCATAATCACAAATGCCATTTGTTATGGGACGCTGGGGGGCCCACCCTGCTCCAGCTGCGGGCTTCAGGGGTAATGGGTCCCGGCCTTCGCCGGGACGACGGTGGGCGGGACGACGGTGGGATTGCGTGTCTGGCAAGGGTTGACGGCCATTATCCGCCGCGCCATTGAGCAGGGACCCAGAATCCTCTTCAGAAAGCCGCCATGCCCGTTCGCCTGGACCGACAGAGCGCCGATTTCGACCAGCGTTTCCGCGATTTCCTGGCGGCCAAGCGCGAGGTATCGGCCGACGTCGAGCGCGCCACCCGCGCCATCGTCGACGACGTGGCGGCTCGCGGCGACGCGGCGCTGCTCGAGGCGACCAAGAAATTCGACCGGCTCGACATCGACGCCGCCGGCCTGCGCATCACCGCCGCCGAGATCGACGCCGCGGTGGCCGCGTGCGACCCCAAAACCGTCGAGGCGCTAAAATTCGCGCGCGACCGGATCGAGACCTTTCACCGCCGCCAGCTGCCGAAGGACGAGCGCTTCACCGATGCCGCCGGCGTCGAGCTCGGCTGGCGCTGGAGCGCGGTCGATGCGGTCGGGCTCTACGTGCCCGGCGGCACCGCGGCCTATCCGTCCTCGGTGCTGATGAACGCGGTGCCGGCCAAGGTCGCCGGCGTGCCGCGGGTGGTGATGGTGGTGCCGGCGCCGGACGGCAAGCTCAACCCGCTGGTGCTGGCGGCAGCAGGTCTCGGCGGCGTCTCGGAGATCTACCGCGTCGGCGGCGCCCAGGCGGTGGCGGCGCTGGCCTATGGCACCGCGACGATCGCGCCGGTCGCCAAGATCGTCGGCCCCGGCAACGCCTATGTCGCCGCCGCCAAGCGGCTGGTGTTCGGCAAGGTCGGTATCGACATGATCGCCGGCCCGTCCGAGGTGCTTGTGATCGCCGACGACACCGGCAATGCCGACTGGATCGCGGCCGATCTCTTGGCGCAGGCCGAGCATGACGTCAGCGCGCAGTCGATCCTGATCACCGACAGTGCGCGGCTCGCCGCCGATGTCGAGCGCGCGGTCGAGGCGCAGCTTGCGACGCTGCCGCGTGCGGCGATTGCGCGCGCCTCGTGGGACGATTTCGGTGCGATCATCATGGTCGCAAAGCTCGACGACGCGGTCGAGCTCGCCAACGCGATCGCGGCCGAGCATCTGGAGATCATGACCGCGGACGCCGAGGGCCTGTCGAAGCAGGTCCGCAATGCCGGGGCGATCTTCCTCGGGGCCCATACGCCCGAGGCGATCGGCGATTATGTCGGCGGCTCCAACCATGTGCTGCCGACCGCGCGCTCGGCGCGGTTCTCCTCGGGCCTCGGGGTGCTTGACTTCATGAAGCGAACCTCGATCCTGAGGTGCGGGCCGGATCAGCTTCGTGCGCTCGGGCCCGCCGCGATGACGCTCGGCCAGGCCGAGGGTCTCGATGCCCATTCACGTTCCGTCGGATTGCGCCTCAACCTCTCATGAACAAGCCACCAGACGACGAGGATTCCAACAATCGCATCGTCGCGGTGACGCTCGACGAGGAATCGATCGGCCGTTCCGGGCCCGACATCGAGCATGAGCGGGCGATCGCGATCTACGACCTGGTCGAGCAGAATCTGTTTGCGCCGGAAGGCGGCGCCGGGCCGGGGCCCTACACCCTGCACATCGCGATCACCGGCAACCGGCTGATGTTCGATATCCGCAAGGAGGACGGCGCGCCGGTGGTCGCGCATCTCTTGTCGCTGACGCCGTTCCGCCGCGTCGTGAAGGACTACTTCATGATCTGCGACAGCTATTATCAGGCAATCCGGACAGCTACGCCGGACAAGATCGAGGCGATCGACATGGGCCGCCGCGGCATCCATGACGAGGGCTCGCGCACGCTGCAGGAGCGGCTCAAGGGCAAGGTGCGCGTCGACTTCGAGACCGCGCGGCGGCTGTTCACGCTGATCACTGTGCTGCACTGGAAGGGTGAGGGCGGGCAATGATCGGAATGACGCTTGACGGGGGCGCGCCCCGGTCGAAAAAAGCCTGATCGCATGGAAGCGCCGCGCGCGCGCAACCCGCAGGCTGTGCTGTTCGCATGCGGCCTCAACAGCGTGCGCTCACCGATGGCCGAAAGCCTGCTGCAGCAGATGTTCCCGCAAGGCCTCTATGTCCGCTCGGCCGGCGTGCGGAAGGGCGAGCTCGACCCGTTCGCGATCGCCGTGATGGCCGAGCTCGGCCAGGACATCTCCACCCACAAGCCGCAAACCTTTGAGGAGCTCGAGGACTGGGAAGGCCTGAACTTCGACCTGATCATCACGCTGGCGCCGGAGGCCCACCACAGGGCGCTCGACCTCACCCGCACGGTCGCGGCCGATGTCGAATACTGGCCGACGGTGGACCCGACCGGCACCGAGGGGACACGCGAGCAGAAGCTCGCTGCCTATCGCGAGGTCTGCGACGGCCTGTTGCTGCGCATCCGCCGCCGTTTTGCCAAGGGCGCGGCGAACCTGTGAGGCTTCGCGAGGCGTGCTCCGATTCGCAGAACGCCCCTGTCGCCAGATAGATCGTAGGATGGGTGGAGCGTAGCGATGCCCATCACGTTTGCCGCGAAATGATGGGTATCGCTTGCGCTCCACCCATCCTACGGCACCGTACAAAAGGACTCGGCCCGCGGCTTGTCGCCAGACTGACAAGCAGCTGTGCTTATGGGGCCTTGTCGCCCACGGGGAAGCGCGATTCGCAGCCGGTTCCAAGGTTGTGCATCCATGCCCCATCCGATAGGTTCCGCCCGCGTCCGTCCCCCCGATTCAGCCCAAAAGCCCGCATGCTAGGCCGTCCCAAATTCGTTCTTGCTTCCGGTTCGCCGCGGCGGCTGGCCCTGCTCAACCAGGCCGGCATCGAGCCCGATGCGTTGCGTCCGGCCGATGTCGACGAGACCCCGCGGCGGGGCGAGTTGCCGCGCGCCTGCGCCAATCGGCTGGCGCGTGCGAAAGCGGACGCCGCGCTGAAATCGGTGCAGCTCGACGACGATCTGCGCGGCTCCTTCATCATTGCCGCCGACACCGTGGTCGCGGTCGGCCGCCGCATTTTGCCGAAAGCCAATCTGGTCGACGAGGCTGCGCAGTGCCTGCGGCTTTTGTCGGGCCGCAACCATCGCGTCTACACCGCGATCTGCGTGGTGACGCCGCGCGAGGCATTCCGCCAGCGCCTGGTGGAGACGCGCGTGCGCTTCAAGCGGCTCAGCGACGACGATATCCAAGCCTATATCGGCTCCGGCGAATGGCGCGGCAAGGCCGGCGGCTATGCCGTGCAGGGCATCGCCGGATCCTTCGTGGTCAAGCTGGTCGGTTCCTACACCAATGTGGTCGGCCTGCCGCTCTACGAGACCGTGACCCTGCTCGGCGGCGAGGGCTTTCCGATCCGCCACGGCTGGCTCAACGCCGTCGCGGTGTGAGATCTGACGAATCTCTCTTCCGGCGCCACGTCGGCACTGCACCTCTCCCCTTGTGGGAGAGGTCGGAATTCAAGCGACAGCTTGAATTCCGGGTGAGGGGTCTCTGCCTCCGCGGACAGAAACCCCTCATCCGGCGCTGCGCGCCACCTTCTCCCACAGGGGGAGAAGGGAAAGTGGGCCCGCGGCGGTCGCGGAACACGCGGCCGCCTCCTCAATCACCAGATGGTATAAACTCCGCCCAGCCATGACCGACCAAGCCCGAACACCCCCTGCCACCGCGCGCGCCTGCCCGATCTGCAGCAAGCCCGCCCAGCAGGCTTTTCTCCCGTTCTGTTCCCCGCGCTGCCGCGACGTCGACCTCAACCGCTGGCTGACCGGCCGCTACGTCGTCCCCGGCCGCGAGGACGACGTAGAGGACGGGGAATAGCCAAGATTTCCCAACAAGTTGGGGAAAGTGCACAGGCCGGGCCTGCCACGCCGAAGCCTTTGGCGAAGGCGGGTGGACACGGCGCCCCGACCTCTCTATAAACCGCCCGCTCGCTGCGGCCTTTCGGCCCCGCGAGTATGCCCAGGTAGCTCAGTTGGTAGAGCATGCGACTGAAAATCGCAGTGTCGGTGGTTCGATCCCGCCCCTGGGCACCACGATTTCAATGACTTACGCCCAGCACAATTGTTGAGTTAGACGCTTCCGCTGACAAGTTAGACAGTTATGTTCGCGATTTGCTCCCTAGCGGATCGAGTTTTGTGATCACCTCCCGCATTCGTTGCGAAGTATCTGCTGACTCCGAGTAGTGGATCGCCATCGCGAGTGTCTTCTGGCCAAGCCAGCGGCGCACTGTGTCGATATCGTAGCCTGCTTCAATGAGAAGCGTGCCGACCGTGTGACGAAGGCCATGAAACGTGAGGTCGTCGCCAATTCTGCCTGATCGTTTGAGAGTGGCCATCGCCTTGATGAAACTCGAATTGAAACCGCTCTCGGTCCATGGCGTGGCGTTCGTCGTTGCAGCGACGGTGATCGCATTGTGGTGCGGAGATCCAGCCAGGATTTGAGCCAAGTCTGGATGGATTGGAATCGAAAGCTCTAGACCGGTCTTGTTCGTTCGCCGCCAAATTCGCCCACTTCGGATGGCACTCTTCCTAAGCGCCAGTACGTCGCCTTTGCGAAGGCCAGTGAACATCGCCAGCGCCACCGGTAATTTCAATTGGTGTGGCAGTTCCGTGAGCACGGTTCTGCATTCTTCGATTGTCCAAGGTCTATTGGCAGCCGGTGCAATCCTTGAGCGCCTGACTCTCTTCACGCCCTTGACCGGGTTTTCGCGAATGATCCCGTGTTCTTTGCCGTGTTCACAGGCGACTGAAATGACTGCCATCACATAATTCGCCTGCCTGCGGCCATGTCGCTCGGCCATTTTATCTCTCAGCCCGGCAATGAACTGCGGTGTCAATTCAACGAGTGGCATCTCGTCTAGCGGGTTGAGCAAATTCATCATTCGCGAATAGCCGTTCCGAGAGGTAATTGCCAAATCGGTGAAAGCCGGTGACGCCCTGTAAGATGCAAATAGCTTTCCCATCGTACCCGGTAGAGCTTCGGCCTTCCTGAGCTTGCGTTCCAGCGTTTCCAACTCGGCGATGAATTCCGCAGTGCCAAATTCAGATTTTAGTCGCACGCCAGATTTGCGATGGTATGCATACCACCGGCCTTTTACCCGATACCGCTTAAGCCCCTTCACGCGGATTATTGCCATCGCACTACCTCAACAAAGAGAGCCAATCTTTTCGTCCATGGGAATTATTTCCCCTCAAAGTTTCGATCCAATCATCTAAGTCGCGAATGTCATACCTCTCAAGTCGTTTGCCCTCGCCTAGGGCAATCGGGGTGACGGGACAAACCGCTGCAAATGTTGCGATACTAACTCCACAGTAAGCAGCTGCTTGTTGCTTTTTCAGAAGTCTTGGGATGCTGAGCGGGACATTGGTCTTTCCGTTGTCCTGCTCAGACAACGTCTTCTTCATCGAAGAAGAAGTCCCTTACACTTTGTCCGCAGACAGAATCGCAATTGACCTGCGACGTTTGCCGTCTGGCCATAGCGGCTGACGCTTTGTCACGATGGTGCGCCATAGCCTGGTTCTCGTAGCGAAAGAGGAATGGCGCTGTTTCTCCGCCCCGGCACCCACGCCATACGAAACGTTTCGAATCCGCTCATACTTATGAACATCCGAGCCCTTCATGGTTTCGAAGTCATCAATAACGGATAAGCAGTCGTTGAATCTTGGAAGCTGTTCCTCAAGTCCTGCTTCCGTATTATGCCATGTCATCAAATTGCTCTTCTGCCCTAAGCCGACGACTGAAGCTCCCATTTGAGCAATGGCCGTTTTTCCTGATCGTGTTCGTGCGGCCAGGCAAATCGCGAAACTATCTTCGGCTGATACTAGCAACAACGGAGCGGCGAAGGCTGAAGCGACAGCAAGCATGGCATAGGAAGAGAACTTGGACAGCACGCCAACGCTGTCTTTCCAAGATTCGTAAGTTCCTGAGATACGAACCCGTCCCCGTTCGCTTTCGTCTGTCGAAACGCGAGGACCGATCAATCTGCCTTCGTCGATACCCAAGACCTTCGTCTGCCAGACAAAGGTAAGAAAATTATCTTGCCACCCTGATCTCCCGACGCGCTTCAGATTTCGTGAGCAGGGCGCATCGGCAAGCTTCGAGAGATATGCGGCCCGTTGACCTTTTGGAGGCAGCACAGCACCTAGCCCAAAGAGCTTCTTGGCCAATGTCGTCGGCTCGGTCAGGTCAGCTCGGGGCAGCTCAATTTCACGCTTGCATCCGTCTTCAGTGCGTATACTAAACCTGACGTAAAAGTCGCCTGTTGCCTCGTCTTCGATGGTTGATAGCTTTCTTAGATGTGGAGTTACGGTCTTAGTCATGACGATTTTCCTGGTGTGCAAACCGTGCATCAGCGGCGCGTGCACAGCGTGCACACGTGGTTTACGGCGATATCGTTGTGCGAAGTTGAGCTAATCGTTGTGCAGTTCAGTCAGTTTTCGGCTCAGTTTGCGGTGGCTCCACTAGTTAGGAGGCGACATCGAAGCCTCCTCTCGCTTTGGTCACTTCGAATAGAACAAGACGACCTTCGAGCCCGATTTCATGTAAGTATAGGAATAGCTCGACACGTTCGTTGGCTCGCAATCTGTCGGAAGTAGTATTTTTGCATTCGCGTACCTTGCCGCGCGCGAAGCGATATGTGACCTTGGAGATGCGCCGATCAAACTTCGTCTTTAGCGCATAGCCGAGCGCCTCGATGTTGCCGTCCCATGGATCGATTCTTATGGGTCTAGGTCGTATTAGTGCTTTCGCAAGATATGTCTCTCGAACGACGCGCTCCCAGCGCGGCCTATTGGCGTTGTGGATCAAAAGCCAAAAGTGAGGGACCCAGCGAGCTAGCCCGTCTTATTCGTCAGAGTGCGCCTGAGAGGCTGGCGAGCGTGGTGTAAAGCGCTGATGCGGCGTAGGATTCGGTTGCGAAGCCAACCCCATCACCTCAACCGCGAACGCCACGCCCGCCATGACCGACGATACGATTCTGCCCTTCTCGTTTCCAGCCGTTCACGCCAAGAAAGTCACAGCTGCCTTCGATGGCGGTCGGCTGACCTCGAACGGGGGCGTGATGCTTCTGGCGATGGCCGAGCGGCGTCTCGGCTTGGCCGACAATTTGGCCCGGGTGTTCCCGGATCGGCGCGATCCGACGCGGGTCGTGCACAGCCTTGTCGATATGTTCCGCGCGCGCATGTTCGCGATCTGTTGCGGCTACGAGGACGCCGACGACCTCGATCATCTGCGGTCCGATCCCGCATTCAAGCTGGCCTGCGGACGGCTGCCGGACACGGGTCGCGATCTGTGTTCCCAACCGACGCTGTCGCGGCTGGAGAATGCTCCGCGCCTGCGCGACGTGATCCGACTGACCTACACTTTGGTCGACGCATGGATGGATAGCTACCCGCGCGAGCCGGCATCCGTCACGCTCGACATCGATGATACCTGCGATGTCGTCCACGGCCATCAGCAGCTCTCGCTGTTCAACGCTCATTATGACGAACGCTGCTTCCTGCCGATCCACGTCTACGACACGGAGAAGAGCCGGCCCGTGGCGGTCGTGCTGCGGCCCGGCAAGACGCCGGGCGGCGTCGAGGTGCGTGCCCACCTGCGCCGCCTGATACGGCATATCCGGACGCGGTGGCACAACACGCGAATCACGTTCCGTGGCGACGGGCACTATGCCCGGCCGGAGGCAATGGCGTGGTGCGAGACCAACGGCATCGACTACATCTTCGGTCTGTCCGGCACCAAGCCGCTCGCCAGAAAAGTCGACGAGGCCGCCGACGACATCCGCACGCGACGCGCCATCGAGAACCTGCCGGTTCTGCGCGGCTATACCGAGACGCGCCACAAGGCAAAGTCCTGGGATCGCGAACGGCGTACCGTCGCCCGTATTGAGGCGACGATGCTCGGCCTCGACATCCGTTTCGTCGTCACCAGCCTCGATGTCGGTTCGGCCGAGTGGATCTACGACAGCCTGTATTGCGCGCGCGGCCAAGCCGAGAATCTGATCAAGCTGCATAAGACACAGCTCGCCTCCGATCGCACCAGCTGCCGTTCGGCGCTCGCCAATCAAGTCCGCCTCGTTCTCCACACCGCCGCTTATTGGCTGATGCTGACCGTGCGCGACGCGATTCCCAAAGCCCGGGAATTGGCCACAGCCGAGTTCGCGACGCTGCGTCTTCGTCTCTTGAAACTCGCTGCCCGTGTCGTCGAGACCACGAGCCGCATTCGCCTTGCGTTTGCCGCGGCATGTCCCGAAGCCGACCTGATCCGCGGCTTGCCAGGCGCGCTGCTGCCGCTCGGTCCTTGACCGGCGGGGCGTCCGCCCCCCGTTCGCCCAACCTACACCTCAAGCGCGTTGCAAAGTACCGGTCGTCAGGCGGTGAAAAGCCGAAGGCAATCCCGCGCGCCTCGTCAGAGCAGATGTGCGGCCACATCAATCGGACCAAAAAAACGCACTCTCACGAATAGGACGGGCTAGTCGGTCGGTTGCTGGAAACTCGTTGAAGCTAAAATCGATACCACCGAGTGCCAACCCGGCCCGTCCACGTCGCAGGGTGCGGAGAAGATGATCGCGGAATTTGGCGGCCGGTAGCGTGCGCAGATTGCCTTGCAACCGCTGAGTGCGACCTATGATGGAGGCTACATCGTATTCATTGTAAGGGGTAAGGAGCTGGCTTGCCTTTGTCGCCACGAAACGCTGCATGGCGCGGCCACATTCGGGGCAGCAGCCTGACAGGCAACGTGTGCCTGGCGCGCACGCTGCAAGTACCGTCATTAGTTCTAGATGGCCGTGCTTTTTGAGCAGCCTAACGCGCTGCTGCCGTTCGATCTGCGCTTTCTCGACGGAGGGCAGATACTTCCAATTGGGCTGTCCGTCGCCAAACCAGCGTTCGTCAGCAAGATTTTTGGCAAGCCAGGGGCTTGGCGTATTCATGTGCGCGTTCCTGTTCTTGAACACGCGCAACGTAGCGACGCTGACGGGCTGGCGTAATCTGCCGGGGCAAACTAGTACCCAGAATCAGAGCTGAGTGATACGGCGGCCTTTGAAACGGCGTTGACGGACCTTTTTCTTGGTCCAGACGAAGGGCTCGGCTCTGTCGTTGTATGCGTTGACGTAGGCATCGATGTGCTCCTGAAGCTGCGTGAGGCTTGTGAAGGAGGTGCCGCTGAGCGACTGCCCCTGCAAGATCGAAAACCATACCTCGACCTGATTGAGCCAAGACGCACTTGTCGGCGTGAAATGAAATTGCACGTTGGGGTGGGCCTTGAGCCAATGCTCGTTCTTCTTGTGGGTGTTGAGGTTGTCGAGGATGACGTGAAGCTTCCGGTTCGGAAAAGCCGCGGTGACGCTGTTCATGAAGTCGAGAAACTCGACGCGGCGTCGGCGTTTTGAATGCGCCGCGATGATCTTTCCGGTGGCGACTTCGAGCGCCGCAAACAATGTTGTGGTGCCATGCCGCTTGTAATCGTGGCTCTGGCCGGTCAAGGCGCGGCCATTGGGCAACTTCAGATAACCCTGCGCTCGCTCCAAAGCCTGGATCGAGGGCTTCTCGTCCACGCACAGCACAATGGCCTTCGCGGGCGGGGCGACATAGAGGCCGACAACATCGGCGGCTTTGGCCGTAAAGTTCGGGTCGTTGCTCTCACACCAGGACTTACGAGCCGCGAGGTCAATCTTGTGGCTGCGCAGGAACCGCCAGACATATTGGACGTCAACATCGCCCAGCGCCCCGGCCAGCAGGGGCCCGGTCCAGCGTGCGAACCCGTCCGGCGGCGGCTTGTCCAGCAGCTTCAGAATCCGCTTGTCGGTGGCCTTCGTATAGATTGGCTGCTTGCCCGGTCGCGGCTTGTCTTGCAGCCCTTCAAGGCCTTGGTCGGCATAGCGATGCCGCCAAAGGCTGACAATCCGCGGCTGGACCCAACTTCCTTGGCGATCGACCGAGTGCTGCGTCCATCCGCCGCCAACAGAACTATCCGCGCCCGCTTCAAATCGCGCTGCAACGTCACCGGGGAGCGGCAACACGCCTCAAGCACCTTGCGATCTTTCCTCGAAAGGTGGACTTCTCTTGCTTCGGGTATCATCCCGACCTTGAATCACGACTCACGCTTTAAGAACAGTAGGTACTAGAACTAGGTCAAGTTCAGTTTGACCTAGTCCGGCATAAACTTAGGGGCGCGGTAGCTACGCAGGATCGTTAGTTGGCTTTCGTCGAACTCCGTAAACTCGCACTCGATGGTACGAATGCGCTTTGGAAACTTCACATTGAAGCGGTTGCGGCTGGAGGCGTCGACAATTGAAAGCAAGCGCTCTTGCACGAACTTGCTTATTCCAAAATATTCGGCAAGCTTTTCAGGCTTCTTGAGAATTCTCTCTGCTCGCCTGAATGCGCCCCAGTTGTCTGGTAGCATCTCATACAGGTCGCTCAACCCCGCAATCGCCAGGGCCCAATGGAATGGGCCTGTGCATGCTCGCTCTTTCCAAGCAATCTTGAGCGTCGAAAGAGACCGGGCGTCCGGCTCATTATCCTTTAGGTCGAGATGGTCGAAACCGCCTCCCTCAATGAAGAATAGAGCTTTGTTCAGGCTCGGTTTAGCCGTTGCTGGACAGCACAGGAAGAAAGAGACGATCTCAGTTACAGCGCTCGTCAGCGTGGTGGAGGAGTCTGTAACATCAAGTAGCGGTCTATTCAGGGGAGAGGCCAGCAGGGCAATAGCAAGGTTTTCAACTGTGGCCAGCCGATTAGGCTCACCATGTGTATCAAGGAAGCACGCCGCGGCTGCGACGATTTGGGCGTGCTGCAACACCTCTTGATCGTTTGGATATTGAAGCCACGTGGCAAACGTCATCAATGCGATATGTTTCTCGTAAGCGTAGCGCTCTCGACGAACTCCTATCAGGACTGCAATCAAATCACCTACATCGATCTTCGACACCATCCTTCTGCCCCTCCAGGTCTGTCTGAGTCGTATCCATTGAGCCACGGATAAACACCCTGGTCCACCGGTTCCCCATGAAGGGCACTAATTGAGCGGATCTAGGCCGGTAACCTTAGGCGTGGTAGTTTAGAGCGATAGGGATTTCTCAGTTGGCCGAAGGCATCATTGCCGTTCGACTCTGGCAGATCGTCACTGAAGGCGTAATCCCGAGGACGTCGGTAAAGCGGAAGCCCCATGTTCGCTAGGCGCGCGTAGCCAGCAATCCCGTTGTTCGCCTTTAGAAACCAAATGAGTTCGCTCGGGCGAACTTCTTGATCGTATGCCCATTCCAGCGCGCGAGCCCATCGACTGCGGGTGCGAAGATCAGAAGCGATAGTCGCGGTGGCGTCGATGATCGTCCGTAGCGCGTGAGTGCCAGCTCGTTTCGGGATGTTGTATTCCTGGCGAACGACCCTGGCCAGAATTGGCAACAGGTTGTCGTCTCCCAAGGTGTGGAGGGTACGATACACGGCTCGAAGATACCGATAGTCGGCGAACCGCTTTTTGCTCCTCGCAGCCTTTTTGGCGACCTTTCGTACTCGGTCGAGCTGCGCCCGGATTTGGTCGATTTCACTTTGTTTGATTTGCCGGATGAGCGAGTACTTTTTCTTCATTGGCGGCTCCAGAGTTCACGACTGCTGCAAAAATTAGCGTGCGCATCGGCCGGAATTCTTGGGCGGCAAAGCCGAGGGTGTGCCCCAGGCGAACGTCGAGGCGAAACTTGGAAAACGGTCGGGTGCTCGAAGGCGATGTTGAAGGCGAAATTAGTCGGCCGTTTTTGAGAGACACGTATCTTTCTAAGCGACAAAAAAATGGCGCAATTCTTGCGCGGTGACGACTACGAGCATGAATCTAAGTCGACGTCCCGCACCATGCCGTAAGCGGGCCGCTCTCTTGGCGATGGAAATCTGTTCGTCAATAATCTGGCCCGGCGAAACGCCCCAAAACGCATCTTGTAAATGGTCGCTAGTCGGCAGGCGTTCTGTCCGATGGTTCATCGCAAGGAGCGAAGAATGAGGTTGCCCATTTTTACCGAGGATGAGTTCGTCAGATTGTTGGACACTGGAATCAGCCCTGAGTGGTTTGAGAATGTCGGGCATGAAACGCGGGACACCAAGTCCAAGAAACTTGGGTCCCATAATGACGAGATAGACCTCGACCACCTGTCATACCAATTCTTGATCAGAATGCTGCACTGTCTATTCGGCCAGAAGCGTGTCCCACGGAAGATGCAGACAGCGATTACGCATTCAATATTGGAGAACGCTGTGACCTTGCCCCGCGGGTTTAATCCAGTTTGAAGTTCGTTCTGGCCCACGACAAGGACCAGAGCATGAAGCGCAGCCGCTTTTCGGAAGAGCAGATCATCGGGATCTTGAAGGAGCATGAGGCCGGCGTGTCGGTCGCCGATCTGTGCCGCAAGCATGGCGTCAGCGACGCCAGCATCTACAAATGGAAGGCCAAGTTCGGCGGGCTGGAGGTTTCGGAGGCCAAGCGGCTGAAGACGCTGGAGGATGAGAACACGCGGCTGAAACGGTTGCTGGCCGACGCCATGCTGGACAACGCAGCCTTGAAGGACCTCGTGGGAAAGAAATGGTGACGCCCGCGGCCAAGCGGAAAGCTGTCGCCCATCTCCGAGATGCCTTCGGGATGAGCGAACGGCGGGCGTGTAAAGCCATCGGCTGCTGTCGCATGACCATGAGATACCAGACGACCCGGGCGGACGATGCCGGTCTTCGCCAACGCATGAGGGCGATCGCCCACGAGCGCCGCCGCTTTGGCTATCGGCGCCTCCACGTTCTGCTCAAGCGGGAGGGCTATGTGATCAACCACAAGAAGCTGTTCCGGCTCTACCGGGAAGAGAAGCTTGCGGATTCCGATGATCTCGCCCGGGTGTACCGATTTGATCTCGCCCAGGATTCCGAGATGATCTCGCCCACCATTCCGATTTGATGTCGCCCGGGGCGCGAGGCGTTCTGGCTGTCTGGTTTCTGGCATCGGCGAAGCCGCGTGGTCAATCTTGAATCGCGGTTCGACGGGTTGGTTTTTTCTGTTGCTCCTCCTGTGGGCATGTGGGCAACGCTCTTGCGTTGTCCAAGCGTAGCGGCATGTCCACAGCGCCACAGGCTCAGGCCTTTCGGTCGGGTTTGCGGGTTCGCCGCATGCTTTCGCCGTTCAGATCGATCCGGTGGGCGTTATGGACCAGGCGGTCGAGGACGGCGTCGGCGTAGGTGGGATCACCGAACACGTCGAAGTACCCCTATTCTCGAGCGGGTCGTGTCTCACGTTACGATCACTGACCCGCATCATTTTCTTTTTGGGCACCGGGTTGAGGTGCTGAAGGAGCGGTCGGGGCGCGGTCCCGCCTATGTCGTTGTCGCGCTGCCGGACGGCCGGCCGCGGGCGGTTCGCATCGCGTCGACCGATCTTGCCGAGACAATAACTTCTGGTCCGAACGCCGCCGATCTGCCGCGCATCAGCGCACGTACGCTGATCCCATTGATGCAACATTTGAGCGCGAGTCTGAGCCTTCTTGACGAGAAGGTGATTCGCGATGACCCACGCGACCGCTTCCAGGTCGCGTTGCGTATCGACCCATGCCGACGTTGGCAAATCCACCCGGCCGTCCGACGGACGACATTCCGCGCCTGTGGCCGAATCTGTCGACCGCGACGCAAACCCAGATCGCTCAAATCCTCGCCACGCTGCTCCGGCGGATGCAAGCGGTTCCCGGCACGCCCGGAAGGGGACTGGGTCGTGCTGATCAGCTTGAACGTCGCTGACGAGCGGCTCACGACTGCGCACCGAGCCAAGTTGGCCTATGTCTACGTACGGCAGTCATCCGTGAACCAGGTGCGCCAGCATCAGGAGAGCACGGAGCTGCAGTACCGCCTCGTCGATCGCGCCATCGGTCTGGGCTGGCCGCCGGAGCGCGTCCAGGTCATTGCCGAGATCGGCCTTGGCAACGCCGGTCTTGTGGTGAGCCTCGACGCTTCGCGCTTGGCCCGCAACAACCGGGACTGGCATCAGTTGCTCGAACTGTGCTCGGTGTTCGGTGTGCTCATTGCGGATGGCGAGCGGCTTTACGATCCGCGCGCCTACCACGACCGCCTGCTGTTGGGCTTGTCCGGCATCATGAGCGAGGCGGAGTTGCATCAGCTTCGGATGCGCCTTCACCAAGGGGAACGCCAGAAGGCGGCGCGGGGCGAACTGCGGCTGCCCCTGCCAGCCGGGCTCGCCTATGATCGCGCCGGCACAATTATTCTCAATCCTGATGAGGAGGTGCAGGCCCGTCTTCATCTCGTTTTTGCCAAATTCCAGGAATTGCAAAGCGCCCGCCGTGTGATGCGTTACTTGGACAGGAACGGACTGTCCTTGCCGGTTCGACCGCTGCTTGGACCATCTCCACATGAGATCGTCTGGCGGGCGCCAGATAGTGCACGCGTCCTTAGCGTCCTTCAAAATCCGGCCTATGCTGGGGCGTACGTTTATGGCCGACGGCAAAAGGATCCGAGCCGATGCCGGCCGGGATCGCTGACGGGAACGGTCAAGGTGGCGATCGCCGACTGGGCGGTTTGCCTCCGCTCTGCTCACCCGGGTTATATCAGCTGGGAGGAGTTCATGGCCAACCAGCGGCGACTGGCAGATAACGTCGCCCACTTTGAGGCAGGACACGCTGGCGTGCCACGCAAGGGGGCAGCCCTGTTACAAGGAATTGCGGTCTGCGGTCGTTGTGGACGGCGCATGAGCATGCGCTACACGGGCCCGAATGCCGACTATCCGGTCTATTGCTGCCGGTCGGATCGGGATCAGGAAGGCAGTGCACTGTGCCAGGAAGTCCGGGCCTTAGCGGTTGATGCCTTGGTCCAACGGGTAGTCCTCGACGCCCTGGTGCCGGATCAGATTGAGATCGCACTCGCAGCCGCGGGCCAACTGGAGCAGGAGAGCCGTCAGCTCGAGCGCCAGTGGGCGCTTCGCGTGGAGCGCGCCCGCTACGAGGCCGAGCGCGCTCGGCGCCAGTATGACGCCGTAGAGCCCGAGAACCGTCTTGTGGCGCGCTCACTTGAGCGGGCTTGGGAAGAGAGGCTGCGTGTCGCAGAGGCGGTCGAGCAGGAGCATGCGCGTTGGCGCGGGCAAGAGCCGCTTCTGATTGGCCCGGCGGAATGCGCAGGGCTACAAGCGCTCGGCGAGAACCTGCCGCGGATTTGGAACGCGGCCACCACGTCGGCAGCCGATCGCAAGCGCATTCTGCGATTTGTGATCCGCGAAGTCGTTCTTGATCAGAAGCGGACCCGAGGTCAGGTGTGGCTCAAGATCGTCTGGCAGACCGGTGCAACCAGCGAGCATCACGTGCAACGGCGCGTTCACACCTACCGCAATTACATCGACATTGATCGGTTGCGGCAACGGATCGTCGAGCTGAATGCTGAACAAAAAATGGATGCCGAGATCGCGGCAATACTCAATCAAGAAGGCTTCGTCGCGGCCCGAGGCTGCGCCTTCAAAGGCGAGAATGTCTGGCTGTTGCGCACCCGCTGGGGCATTCCCACCGTCAAGATCAACGGCGTGGACAAGAATCCCAGGCGCTGGCCCGACGGCAGCTTCTCGATTCAGGGGGCAGCGGCTGAGCTTGGATTAACCCCGCAAACAGTTTTCGATTATCTTGCGCGCGGATTGCTGGCAGGTCGTCAGTTAGCCAAAGGTCAGCCATGGCAGATCGAGCTCTCAGACGAACAAATCAGTCAGCTGCGCAATCGGGTACGACGCACCAAGCATTCGAAGAAGGAGGCATCATGAAGTCATCGGCTCGCCGATCAGCGCGTGCCATTGATCGACCGGGAGCTGGCTGGTGACGATGGTGGAGCGGCGGCCGTAGCGGTCCTCGAGGATCTCCAGGAGGTCGTGGCGGGCCGCGGCGTCAAGCGGCTCGAGGCCCCAGTCGTCGAAGATGAGGAGATCGACGCGGCCAAGCGCGCGCAGCAGGCGGGAGTGGCGGCCGTCGCCGCGCGCCAAAGCGAGATCGGTGAACAGCCGCGGGACGCGCTGGTAGAGCACGGAGCGATTGTCGCGGCAGGCCTTGTTGCCGAGCGCTGAGGCGAGCCAGCTTTTGCCGACGCCGGAGGGCCCCGCAGATCAGCAGGTTGGCGTGGTCATCGATCCAGCGGCCTTCGACCAGCATCGTCAGCAGGCTGCGGTCGAGGCCGCGTGGGGTGCGGTAGTCGATGTCTTCGACGCAGGCCTCCTGGCGCAGCTTGGCGTATTGCAGCCGCTTCGACAGCCGCTTGTCGCGTCGCAATGACGCTTCGCGTTCGAGCCGCAGCGCAAGCCATTCGGCGTGGCCGAGGCTTGCGGCCTCGCCGCCGGCTTCGATGTCGGCGAAGGCCTTGGCCATGCCGTGAAGGCCGAGCGCGTAGAGTTGATCGAGGGTCGGATGCGTGAGCAAGACGTGATCTCCTAATTGTAGTAGCGCGGCCCGCGGATGTTGGGATGAAGGATCGGCGCGTCGTCCGCGGAGCGCTTGGGTGAAGGACGCCGATCGAGATTGTTGGCGAGAATCGACTTGACCGAGCCGTAGGTGCGCGCGCCGATATCGATCGCCCGCATGGCGGCGGCATCGAGCCGCTCGTGCCCGTAGGATCGGGCGAGCCGGATGATGCCGAGACAGGCGCGGAAGCCCTGTTCTGGATGCGCGCGCTCGTCGAGGATCAGGTCACACAGCGCCGCGGTGGCCGGCCCGATCGAGGCTGCGTCCTTACGGATGCGCTCGATGGTCCAGCCAGCGTAGCGCCGATGACTGGACGCCATGTGCTCCGGCACGGTCGTGTGCTTGTGGTTGCCGCTCATGCGCTGATGCGCGGCGATCCGCTCACCCTTGTGGAAGATCTCGACGGTGCGAGCCGTGAAGCGCACCTCCACCTCGGCGCGGACGAAGCGATGCGGAACGCTGTAATAATGCGCCTCGACCTCGACGTGATAATCGATGCTGACCCGGCAGATCCGCCACTCGGCGAACACGTAAGGGTTCTCCGGCAAGGCCTTGAGCGCCGGCCGGTCGATCTCCTCCAATAGCTTGCGGCGGGTGACGCCGAGCCGCCGGATCGGCCGCTCCTCGTTGAGCCGGGTGAGCAACTCGGCGATCGCCGCATTGACCTCGGCGAGGCTGTGGAAGGTGCGGTGGCGCAGCCGCCCGAGCAGCCAGCGCTCGACCATGAGGACCGCCTGCTCGACCTTTGCCTTGTCTCGTGGTCGTCGCGGCCTGGCCGGCAGAATGGCCGAGCCGTAATGCGCCGCCATGTCGGCGTAGCTGCGGTTGATCTGTGGATCGTAGAGGCAGGCCTTGATCACCGCGACTTTGGTGTTGTCCGGCACCAGCAGCGCCGGCACGCCGTTGATCGCCTCGAAGGCGCCGACGTGGCCGTTGATCCAATCGGCGACCCCCTGCGTCCAGGTCGCCTGCGCGTAGGTGAAGCTGGAAGCGCCGAGCACCGCGACGAAGATCTGCGCGGCGCGCCGCTCGCCGCTGAGCCGGTCGATCACGACCGGCACGCCGTCACCGGCATAATCGACGAACAGCTTGTCGCCGGCCGCATGCGACTGGCGCATCGTCACCGACAGCCGGCCTTCCCAGGCGCGGTAGAGCTCGCAGAAACGCGAATAGCGATACCCGCCGGGCTCGCTTGCGATGTACTCCTCCCACAGGATCGACAGCGTCACATGCTTGCGCCGGAGTTCGCGGTGCACCGCCGCCCAGTCCGGCTCCGCCTGCCGGCGATGGCCCCGCCGCGTGCCGGAACCCGCACCGGCGCTGGCGAACAGCCGGGCCTCCAGATCAGTGTCGGTGATGTCGTCAGACAACGGCCAGCTCAGCCCCGCCGCCTCAAAACGGCGGATCGTCAACCGCACCGTCGAAGGCGCCGTCCCCAACCGCCGCGCAATCTCGCGGGTCGGCATCCCAGCCGACTTCAATCTGATCACTTCGCGCACATGGCGCATCGCAAGCCTCTCCGTCGGCATCCAGGTCCCCCTTCGCAAAGCCGAAAGGCGGGACCGTATCGGAGCCAGAAGAGGCCTCGTCACCCCGGGCGACATCATCCCGGAATGGTGGGCGAGATCATCTCGGAATGGTGGGCGACATCAAATCGGAACGGTGGGCGAGATCATTCCGGAACGGTGGGCGACATCGAGCGGAATCAGCAAAGCGGTGATCAAACACTTTAGTGACAGTCAAGACCTCAAGTATGTTTGGCACACAGTGTTCGCACTGCGTAACCTGGAAGACCAAATTATTGAAGACTTGATCGGCAGCGATGGCGAGGTGACAACCAGCACCGTCAGAAGTTGTGTTCTGGAAAACCTAGTACGTTGGGACGAAAACATCCTCGGGGGTGTAGTAGGGAGATTGAAGGAAGCGACCGAACCCGACTGGAAGGAATTTGATAGACTCGATAGCTTCAACGAAGATTTAGAATGAGCGGATCGACGCAAGATACTTAGCTGCGCTGACGCAAGCCCCGCGTTCCGCGCCCGTTTTTCTCTCTCATGACGTAAAGGCGCGAGCGGCGACCAATTGACCGACTGATAAGGGAAGTTGAGCAATCCGGAATATTTGCGCAACGGGTCTGTCAGCTCTTAGGCGCGCGTGAAGCGCAGCTTCCGTCCGCCAAATGATGGAGCGGTCGGCAGGAGGCCATTTCAAGACTTGTAAATGGACGATGCGGCAAGTGAATGCCGCGTTGTCAACAGAGTGGAGAATGAAATGAAGCACACGGCCAAAGATAGACCCGATCCAATCGAACGCGCTGAGACAGATGACGAGGGAAAATCGATAGTCAAGGTAGATTACGAGGCGGGTACATAGAGCTGGCTCCGCAAATTCGGACAGTAGCTTGAGTGGATTTTCTGCCTGACAGCGGCGAGGATTCTTGCCGCGAATCAGGAGCGAAGATGACGAAGAAGAGCCGCCGGATGCATTCTCCGGCATTCAAGGCGAAGGTTGCTTTGGCTGCGGTCAAAGGCGACAAGACGCTGGCGGAGCTGGCGCAACTGTTTGATGTTCATCCGAACCAGATCACGATCTGGAAAAACCAGCTCCTGGAAGGCGCCGCCGGCGTGTTTGGGCATGACAAGGCGTCGGCCGAGACGCCGGTCGATTTGAAGGCGTTACATGCCAAGATCGGCGAGCTGGCGTTGGAAAACGATTTTTTGTCCGGCGCGCTCACCAAGGCGGGCCTGCTGAGCGCAAAGCGATGATCGACCGCGGTCATGATCTTTCTATCGTGCGCCAGGCGAAGGTCCTGAAGCTGGCTCGCAGCACGGTCTACTATGAACCTCGGCCAGTTTCGGCCGAGGACCTTGCCTTGATGCGTCGGCTCGATGAGCTGCATCTCGATTATCCCTTCGCGGGAGCGCGTATGCAGCGATCGTTGCTGCGGCGGGAGGGCGTATACGCCGGTCGCCGCCACATCGCGACGCTGATGAAGCGCATGGGGATCGAGGCGGTCTATCGTCGCCCGAACACGAGTAAGCCGGCACCGGGTCACAAGATCTACCCGTACCTGTTGCGCGGATTGAAGATCGAGCGGCCCGACCAGGCGTGGGCAATGGACATCACCTACATTCCGATGCGGCGTGGCTTCGTCTATCTCGCGGCGGTCGTCGATGTGTTCAGCCGACGGGTCCTGGCCCATCGCGTCTCGATCACAATGGAGGCGGCCTTCTGCGTCGAAGCGGTCCAGGAGGCGTTGGCGAAGCACGGCAGGCCCGAGATTTTCAACACGGACCAGGGCAGCCAGTTCACCAGCCTCGAGTTCACCGATGTGCTGCTGGACGCGAAGATCGCCATCAGCATGGACGGCAAGGGCGCCTGGCGCGACAACGTGTTTGTCGAGCGGCTCTGGCGCACGGTCAAATACGAAGAAGTTTATCTCCGCGCCTACGACAGCGTGTCCGAGGCGCGAGCGTCAATTGCCAAGTATCTGGCCTTCTACAATCAGGGACGCCCTCACTCGAGCCTTGACGGGCGCACGCCCGACGAGGCTTACTTCGGCACGCAAGCTATGGTGATGGCCGCATGACCGTCGCCGACGATTTTGTCGTCGCTCTGGTCGGGCTACGCCCTCCCGACGCAACGACAAAATCGAAAGGCCCCGCGTTCAGCATAACCCGGCAGGAATCCACTTAAATCCCGCGGGGCGCTGTCCAAACAACCGGCGCCAGCTCTCCCTCTCGGTGACGCTCGGATCGGCCGGATCGGGTGAGCCGTTCTTGAGGGTCTTGTCGTAGTAGTCGATCTTGAAGAAGACCCTGACGCCATCGAAATCAAAGGCACCAAAATCGTGTTCGCTGTGAGGGTCATTCTCAGTACAAAAGTCATCGAACGTTGCGATGGTTTGAACGAGCCGTTGAATCGCCTCAGGGCCTAGGGCTGCAATCCCAGGCGTCATGACAGCGCCACCACCAAGCAAGTGCTGTCGGAGGTCATCATTGAGCGCGCGAATCCGCGCCTTGTCGCTAGACATGGTTGGGTCTCCTGCTGATATTTCAATGAAGGAAAGGGGCGGTGGCCCGGAGTGCGGAGCGACCTCGATGGCCAAGTCCTAGCCGCCGTGCATCAAGGCGACGGCTTGGACGGTGCACTTGAAGAGCGGAAGGCGAGGGTAGTCTCTGAACCGGCAGACGAGATTGTCGCCATCCCGTTCGGTGACAATTGCCTCCCAATAGCCCTCTTCGACGCCTTCGCTGCAGAGAACCAGGTCACCCGCGGCGATGCTGGTCCGGTCCTTTGGCGGTTTGGCTTCCGGCGCCATCGATACGTTCGGGCCAAGCTTTGCTGCGGCGGCCATAGAGGGGGTCGCCGCGGCCGCCAGCTCTTGATATAGGTCCGGCCTGATGAACGGCAGGAAGGCCCTTCCCTGAGCGTGGAGCCGGCCGAGCGGGATCCGGGTGACGAGCTCGACCAGCCTTGGCCGATTGACCTTGCAGACAGCCAGTTTCAGTGCGAGAGCGGCCTTTCTGGCCAAGGTGGCATCCTTCCCCGGAAATCGGCCGGCCTTCGGCTTTCCGGTCGGATCGAGGCCGAAGACGATCACCGCGGTGGTCGAGGAAACGGTGGGTTTGGAGGAATTAGGCCCGTCTTATTCGTCAGAGTGCGCCTGAGAGGCTGGCGAGCGTGGTGTAAAGCGCTGATGCGGCGTAGGATTCGGTTGCAAAGCCAACCCCATCACCTCAACCGCGAACGCCAGGCCCGCCATGACCGATGATACGATTCTGCCCTTCTCGTTTCCAGCCGTTCACGCCAAGAAAGTCACAGCTGCCTTCGATGGCGGTCGGCTGACCTCGAACGGGGGCGTGATGCTTCTGGCGATGGCCGAGCGGCGTCTCGGCTTGGCCGACAATTTGGCCCGGGTGTTCCCGGATCGGCGCGATCCGACGCGGGTCGTGCACAGCCTTGTCGATATGTTCCGCGCGCGCATGTTCGCGATCTGCTGCGGCTACGAGGACGCCGACGACCTCGATCATCTGCGGTCCGATCCCGCATTCAAGCTGGCCTGCGGACGGCTGCCGGACACGGGTCGCGATCTGTGTTCCCAACCGACGCTGTCGCGGCTGGAGAATGCTCCGCGCCTGCGCGACGTGATCCGACTGACCTACACTTTGGTCGACGCATGGATGGATAGCTACCCGCGCGAGCCGGCATCCGTCACGCTCGACATCGATGATACCTGCGATGTCGTCCACGGCCATCAGCAGCTCTCGCTGTTCAACGCTCATTATGACGAACGCTGCTTCCTGCCGATCCACGTCTACGACACGGAGAAGAGCCGGCCCGTGGCGGTCGTGTTGCGGCCCGGCAAGACGCCGGGCGGCGTCGAGGTGCGTGCCCATCTGCGCCGCCTGATACGGCATATCCGGACGCGGTGGCACAACACGCGAATTACGTTCCGTGGCGACGGGCACTATGCCCGGCCGGAGGCAATGGCGTGGTGCGAGACCAACGGCATCGACTACATCTTCGGTCTGTCCGGCACCAAGCCGCTCGCCAGAAAACTCGACGAGGCCGCCGACGACATCCGCACGCGACGCGCCATCGAGAACCTGCCGGTTCTGCGTGGCTATACCGAGACGCGCCACAAGGCCAAGTCCTGGGATCGCGAACGGCGTACCGTCGCCCGTATTGAGGCGACGATGCTCGGCCTCGACATCCGTTTCGTCGTCACCAGCCTCGATGTCGGCTCGGCCGAGTGGATCTACGACAGCCTGTATTGCGCGCGCGGCCAAGCCGAGAATCTGATCAAGCTGCATAAGACACAGCTCGCCTCCGATCGCACCAGCTGCCGTTCGGCGCTCGCCAATCAAGTCCGCCTCGTTCTCCACACCGCCGCTTATTGGCTGATGCTGACCGTGCGCGACGCGATTCCCAAAGCCCGGGAATTGGCCACAGCCGAGTTCGCGACGCTGCGTCTTCGTCTCTTGAAACTCGCTGCCCGTGTCGTCGAGACCACGAGCCGCATTCGCCTTGCGTTTGCCGCGGCATGTCCCGAAGCCGACCTGATCCGCGGCTTGCCAGGCGCGCTGCTGCCTCTCGGTCCTTGACCGGCGGGGCGTCCGCCCCCCGTTCGCCCAACCTACACCTCAAGCGCGTTGCAAAGTACGGGTCGGTCAGGCGGTGAAAAGCCGAAGGCAATCCCGCGCGCCTCGTCAGAGCAGATGTGCGGCCACATCAATCGGACTAAAAAAAGCACTCTCACGAATAGGACGGGCTAGCGTCTCCGGATGCCGATAAATCCCACCCCTGTTCAAGAGCGCCCAGGCAATTCGCGCTGTCTTGTTGGCCAGTGCGACCGCTGCCACCTTGTACGGACGTCTGGCGAGCAGCGACTTCAACCATGGCGGCGCCCGATCAGCCTTCCGGGCAATTCGCAGGACGGATGTCGCCCCAAGAACGAGGAGGCTCCGAAGTTCGGGGTTTCCCATCTTCGAGATTCGCCCCATCCGCTCCTTGCCCCCACTCGAATGCTGTCGCGGCGTCAGTCCCAGCCAGGCAGCAAAGTGACGAGCGGATTTGAAGCCGCCGGGATCTGGCACCAGCGCCTTGATGGTCGCCGCTGTAATGGCTCCAATGCCGGGGATGGTAGTCAGTCGGCGCATGTCCTTGTCGGTCCTTGCCGCAGCAACAATGGCTCGCTCGAGCTTGTCAATCTGGTCCGCCTGAGCCTCGATCTGATCGGCAACTGCCGTCAGCGCGAAGCGCGCTGCCGCAGGCAAGCGGATATCTGCTACATCCCGTACGATTGCAACCAACGCCTCGACCTTTGTCCGGCCGGCGGCGGCAATGATGCCCAACTCAGCCAGATGCGAGCGCAGGGCGTTGATCGTCTGCGTTTGCTGTTTCACCAGAAGTGCGCGACTCTTCAGGACCATCGTTCCGGCTTGTTGCTCGGCCGTTTTGATCGGAACGAAGCGCATGGTCTTGCGAGTCACGGCTTCGCTGATGGCCTCGGCATCCGCCGCATCCGTTTTTCCACGCTTCACAAACGGCTTGACGTAAGCTGGTGGGATCAGCCGCACTTCATGGCCGAGAGTTGCAATCTCGCGTGCCCAATAGTGAGCGCTGCCACAGGCTTCTATTCCGACAAGGCAGGCCGGCTGCTTCGAGAAGAAATGCAGGACCTCGCTGCGCCGTAGTCTCCGGTTGAACACCGGCGAGCCATCGGCACCCGCGCCGTGAACTTGAAAAATGTGCTTCGCCAAATCCAACCCGATGGTGCTAACCTGCTTCATGGAACGGTCCCTCCTTGTGGCGTTCGAACAACGACCACGTTTTAGCACGATGATGCTGTCGGAGCGGGCCGTTCCACCACATCAATCAGGATGAGAGTGGCGCGTCAATCAAGATGAGACAAGGCAGCCGAGTGGGCGGATCATTGACGCTGGCCGCGGGTTTGGCAAGCCTTGATTGACGCTGCGCGACAATCACGCAGGATTGCCAGCGTCAATCGTTGCCTTGTCGAGTTCGTTGGGGGTCGTATGAACGGGCGGCCGGCCTGGACCGCGCTTGCGATCGAGGGCAACTTTTCGACGGTAACTTTCGACGTTCATCTCGAGGATCGTGGCGTGGTGGACCAAACGATCGATGGCAGCCAACGTCATTGCCTGGTCCGGGAAGATACGCCCCCATTCGCCAAATGGCTGATTGGCCGTGATCAGCAGCGAGCGTCGTTCGTAGCGGGCGGCGATCAACTCGAACAGCACACTGGTTTCCGCCTGATCCTTGCTCACATATGTGATGTCGTCGAGGATCAGGAGGTCATAGCGATCGAGTTTGGCGATCGCGGACTCCAGCGCCAGCTCGCGCCGCGCGACCTGCAGCCGTTGCACCAGATCAGTGGTGCGCGCGAAGAGAACGCGCCAACCGTTCTCGACGAGAGCCAGGCCGATCGCCGTGCCGAGATGGGTCTTGCCGCCGCCCGGTGGACCGAACAAGAGCAAATTGGCGCCGGCCTTCAACCAGGCGTCGCCAGCGGCGAGCGCCATCGCCTGTGCCTTTGATAGCATCGGCACACTTTCGAAGTCGAAGGTGGCGAGCGTCTTGCCGGCGGGCAAACGCGCTTCCACCATGTGTCGCTCGATCCGACGGCGGGTGCGATCGGCCGCCTCGTGCTCGGCAAGGGCGGCGAGGAAGCGGGCGGCAGGCCACCCTTCCTTGTCCGACTGTGCAGCGAGCTTCGGCCAGATCGCCTTGACGCCCGGCAGGCGGAGCTCATTGAGAAGCAGCTCGACACGGGCAGTATCGACGGAGGTAGCGATACCAGTCATGCAGCCTCTCCCAGGTTCGAGCGGCCTGACATGACGCTGACGCAGGCGAGTTCATCGTAGACGTCGAGCGGCGCCAGCTTGACGGCGACTCGCGGGATCGAGGCCGCCTCAGGTCGGAAGCGGTCGCGCAGAGCGGCAAGATCGGGTAACTGTCCGGCGTCCAGATCCATCGCGATCACCTCGGCGAGTTCTGCTTCGCAGGCGCGCTCGTGAGCCAGCGCCAGAAGCTCGACCGTCACCTTGCAAGCGCGCCGGTCATCACCATGCTCCCGCAAGGTCTCGAACAGACGTTTGTAAGCTGCACGCGGGAAGAGTTGGTCGCGATAAACGAGATTGAGGAGCGCCATTGGCTTGCGCCGCAGGGCATGGATGACGTGCCGGTAATCCACAACATGACCGCCCTGGCGCTCGGACACAGGCCGACCGCGCCGCAGCGTCACGACCGGCGTGACACCAACGAAGCATTCGAGCCGGTCGTCGAAGATGCGCACACGCAGGCGATGGCCGATCAATCTTGAAGGCACGGTGTAGAACACGCGCCGCAGGATGAAGCCGCCTGACGACGTCACCGGGATCACTTTCTCCTCAAAGTCGGTCGTGCGGCCTTTTGGCAGCGGCGCCAAGGCCTCCTTCTCGAGCGCGATCGGTTTGGCGACGTTGGCGTTGCGCCGGCCGACAATCTCGTCGACAAAAGCACGGTAGGCATCGAGACTGGCGAAGTCGCGCGTCCCTCGCAGCAACAGCGCATCTTCCAGTGCCCGCTTGAGATGGCCGTGCGCGCTCTCGATCGAGCCGTTCTCATGTGCGATGCCCGCATTGTTGCGCGTTGGCGCCATGCCATAGTGGCCCATCAGCCCGGCGTAGCGCTGCGTCAGATCCTCCCGTGCGTCGGCGGCCAGATTGCGGAACGCTGCCGACAGGCTGTCGCTGCGATGCTCCCGCGGCACGCCGCCAAGCGCCCACAGCGCGTTCTGCAAGCCCTCCGCCAGGGCGACGAAGCTTTCGCCGCCGAGCACGACATGGGCATGCTCGAAGCCGGAGAACGCCAACCGGAAGTGATAGAGCCGGTGATCGAGCGGCTCACCCGCGATGGTAATACCGAGCGCGCTCACGTCGGTGAAGTCGGACAGACCCAGGCGACCGGGCTCGTGCTGCTGGCGGAAGATCACGTCTTGTTCTGGGCCGTTGAGCGCCCGCCAGGCGTTGATGCGCCGCTCCAGCGTGCGGCGGATGTTCGGGTTCAACTCGTGATGCCGTCGGCGCAGCTCGTCCAGCACGCCGATCACGCGGATGCCGGGCGCAGCCTTCAGGATCGGAACGATCTCGGCGTCCCAATAGGGCCCGAGCGGATCGGCCCGGCGCCGGCCCCTCGGCGTCTTCTTCTGTGAGGGCGGGCGACAATCGCCCTCGATTCGATACGCGCTTGCCTTCGAGAACCCGTGAGCGTCACGAGAGGATCACGGGTGCCTGGGCTTGACTTGCGCGGAATGCTCTGGATAGCGCGGTCGGGATGATTGACGCCGCCGGCGCGCGGTGATGGGTTGATCCCGGTTCGGAGCGGGCAACGGGGATCAGAATGACCAGCGAGTCGCAGCTGCGCGAGAAGCTTCGGAAGATCGAGGCGTTGTTCGTGGGTGCCGGAACTGCTGGTGAGCGCCTTGCAGCGGAAGCCGCGCTGCAGCGGGTGCGGGCCCGGGTCGAGGAACTTGCTCGCCACGATCCACCGATCGAACAGCAATTCTCACTTCCCGACCAGTGGTCTCGGCACCTCGACCAGCGCCGACGTCGGCCCGTCCCGGTGATGATCTCGACACGCTGCAGCGTGTCGGCGCCGTGTTCGAGGATAGGCATATGCCTATCCTTATCGCTATCCTTACGACTATCCTTTGACATTGTGACCTCGCGACAAACCATTCCGCGAGATCTTCCTAGCCGACCAGATCACCCCTCAGCGCGTGGTCTCCGCATGACGCTCACGAGAACCCCGCCTTGGCCGCGGCGGCCTCGCGGGACAGTGTCAATCGGTAGGTCATGTACAGCCTCATCTGGTGGTCGGTGATGTCAAGGCCAGGCAAGGCATCGATTCCCTCTTGTCGAGACGAATCAACAGCTTGCACCAGCCGCACCCGGCCGCCAGACGGGTCCAAAAACGCGCGACGCCGATGGGGACGGACCGAAGGGAGGGCGCAGCCCTCCCTTCGGTCCGTCCCCATCGGCGCAGTCTCACCTTGATTGTCGCTGGCGTCTCACCCTGATCGCCGCCGCGCAGACATGCCTTGCGAGCCGCTTGCCACGCGGGACCGGGCGGTAAGGTGGCGTCGTTGTCACTGATCAATCGTGTGTCCTTTCCAGTTTTCGCGAAAAAATCCATCGGACTTGCGCGCGCTGAAGCGGACGCAGGTTCTCGTGGGGTGGCGGGGCGAAAGAGCGCGCGAAGCTCGCCTCTTCCCCATTAGTGAGGGTAGAAAACGGTCATGTAGTTGTGGCCACTTAGAAAAAGGTCCATTTGCGGCACATTTTACCGTTGGACTTAGGAAACGTTCAGAGCCCGCTCGCACCCGAGCAGCAACACGGCGCTTTACTGGTTGATTTTGAAATCTGCTGCGCGCGGATTGCAGAAAGGGGGACCCGTTAATCATGGGACCCGTTGCACGCATGTCCGTCAGCGAAGGTGTTGTTTGGTGCGCCACGACCTGCGATAGAAGCGTTGGACAGGGGGGCTAATTGAGATGAGAGTTATTGCGGCGTTAGCGTTGGCGCTTGTGTTGGGCGCGTGCGCACGAGGGCAGGCGGTGCGGACTTCCGCCAACACGATGATCGTTCAAACTTCAGCGGCGGCGGTCTGTGGTGGCACAGGTGCGCTTGCGGCGTCTCAGCGCCTCGCTGCAATCGAAACCATCCGCGCGGGATACGACCGCTACATCATCACGAGTGGTGAGGCACAGAACAACGTGCGCGTCACGCAACTACCCGGCACCTACAACACCGAGGGCACCTACGGGCGCGGCGTGATGCAGGCGACCACCACATACCAGCCCGGTCCGACCATCGTCTCTGGCTCACATGACCAAGGTCTTGCTGTCGTGATGTTCCACGAAGGTGAGCCGGGAGCGCAACAGGCCGTGGGTGCCCGGGAGGTCCTAGGGTCTGGGTGGGAAGAGAAGGTCAAGAAAGGCGTGAACTTTTGCTTCTGACCTGAAAGAACGAGAGTTACGTCGTGAAGGGAAAGCCATGAAAGAGAACTACGACAACTCACTGATGGACTACGCCAATTACGACGGAGGCGTGGAGCGCAATCTACCCTGTGTCTTTCGGATTGATGACAAGGAGGTGTTCTTCTCGTTTCGCGAGGACGGCGAGCAGTCTTTTCGAGGGCGGGCCACTAAAGACGGGCACTACGCGCTCGTCAACACCACCGGCGACAGCGCTCGTCTCACGCTGCATCGCACGCCTGGCTCCGCCACGATCGAGGGGTACTACGTGTATCCGGGCATCACCGAGGGCCTCCTTCGCATCCATTTGGAGAAAGCGTAGCGCTCGGAGCCGTCCCGATGCTGACAGGCTACTAACCCGTCTTATTCGTCAGAGTGCGCCTGAGAGGCTGGCGAGCGTGGTGTAAAGCGCTGATGCGGCGTAGGATTCGGTTGCAAAGCCAACCCCATCACCTCAACCGCGAACGCCAGGCCCGCCATGACCGATGATACGATTCTGCCCTTCTCGTTTCCAGCCGTTCACGCCAAGAAAGTCACAGCTGCCTTCGATGGCGGTCGGCTGACCTCGAACGGGGGCGTGATGCTTCTGGCGATGGCCGAGCGGCGTCTCGGCTTGGCCGACAATTTGGCCCGGGTGTTCCCGGATCGGCGCGATCCGACGCGGGTCGTGCACAGCCTTGTCGATATGTTCCGCGCGCGCATGTTCGCGATCTGTTGCGGCTACGAGGACGCCGACGACCTCGATCATCTGCGGTCCGATCCCGCATTCAAGCTGGCCTGCGGACGGCTGCCGGACACGGGTCGCGATCTGTGTTCCCAACCGACGCTGTCGCGGCTGGAGAATGCTCCGCGCCTGCGCGACGTGATCCGACTGACCTACACTTTGGTCGACGCATGGATGGATAGCTACCCGCGCGAGCCGGCATCCGTCACGCTCGACATCGATGATACCTGCGATGTCGTCCACGGCCATCAGCAGCTCTCGCTGTTCAACGCTCATTATGACGAACGCTGCTTCCTGCCGATCCACGTCTACGACACGGAGAAGAGCCGGCCCGTGGCGGTCGTGCTGCGGCCCGGCAAGACGCCGGGCGGCGTCGAGGTGCGTGCCCACCTGCGCCGCCTGATACGGCATATCCGGACGCGGTGGCACAACACGCGAATCACGTTCCGTGGCGACGGGCACTATGCCCGGCCGGAGGCAATGGCGTGGTGCGAGACCAACGGCATCGACTACATCTTCGGTCTGTCCGGCACCAAGCCGCTCGCCAGAAAAGTCGACGAGGCCGCCGACGACATCCGCACGCGACGCGCCATCGAGAACCTGCCGGTTCTGCGCGGCTATACCGAGACGCGCCACAAGGCAAAGTCCTGGGATCGCGAACGGCGTACCGTCGCCCGTATTGAGGCGACGATGCTCGGCCTCGACATCCGTTTCGTCGTCACCAGCCTCGATGTCGGTTCGGCCGAGTGGATCTACGACAGCCTGTATTGCGCGCGCGGCCAAGCCGAGAATCTGATCAAGCTGCATAAGACACAGCTCGCCTCCGATCGCACCAGCTGCCGTTCGGCGCTCGCCAATCAAGTCCGCCTCGTTCTCCACACCGCCGCTTATTGGCTGATGCTGACCGTGCGCGACGCGATTCCCAAAGCCCGGGAATTGGCCACAGCCGAGTTCGCGACGCTGCGTCTTCGTCTCTTGAAACTCGCTGCCCGTGTCGTCGAGACCACGAGCCGCATTCGCCTTGCGTTTGCCGCGGCATGTCCCGAAGCCGACCTGATCCGCGGCTTGCCAGGCGCGCTGCTGCCGCTCGGTCCTTGACCGGCGGGGCGTCCGCCCCCCGTTCGCCCAACCTACACCTCAAGCGCGTTGCAAAGTACCGGTCGTCAGGCGGTGAAAAGCCGAAGGCAATCCCGCGCGCCTCGTCAGAGCAGATGTGCGGCCACATCAATCGGACTAAAAAAAGCACTCTCACGAATAGGACGGGCTAACGGCATACACAACCCCGGTGCCGTGGAAGTCCTCGCCGTTCCAGAACCGAGATGTACCCGCCTCGTAATCTACCTTGACTATCGATTTTCCCTCGTCATCTGTCTCAGCGCGTTCGATTGGATCGGGTCTATCTTTGGCCGTGTGCTTCATTTCATTCTCCACTCTGTTGACAACGCGGCATTCACTTGCCGCATCGTCCATTTACAAGTCTTGAAATGGCCTCCTGCCGACCGCTCCATCATTTGGCGGACGGAAGCTGCGCTTCACGCGCGCCTAAGAGCTGACAGACCCGTTGCGCAAATATTCCGGATTGCTCAACTTCCCTTATCAGTCGGTCAATTGGTCGCCGCTCGCGCCTTTACGTCATGAGAGAGAAAAACGGGCGCGGAACGCGGGGCTTGCGTCAGCGCAGCTAAGTATCTTGCGTCGATCCGCTCATTCTAAATCTTCGTTGAAGCTATCGAGTCTATCAAATTCCTTCCAGTCGGGTTCGGTCGCTTCCTTCAATCTCCCTACTACACCCCCGAGGATGTTTTCGTCCCAACGTACTAGGTTTTCCAGAACACAACTTCTGACGGTGCTGGTTGTCACCTCGCCATCGCTGCCGATCAAGTCTTCAATAATTTGGTCTTCCAGGTTACGCAGTGCGAACACTGTGTGCCAAACATACTTGAGGTCTTGACTGTCACTAAAGTGTTTGATCACCGCTTTGCTGATTCCGCTCGATGTCGCCCACCGTTCCGGAATGATCTCGCCCACCGTTCCGATTTGATGTCGCCCACCATTCCGAGATGATCTCGCCCACCATTCCGGGATGATGTCGCCCGGGGTGACGAGGCCTCTTCTGGCTCCGATACGGTCCCGCCTTTCGGCTTTGCGAAGGGGGACCTGGATGCCGACGGAGAGGCTTGCGATGCGCCATGTGCGCGAAGTGATCAGATTGAAGTCGGCTGGGATGCCGACCCGCGAGATTGCGCGGCGGTTGGGGACGGCGCCTTCGACGGTGCGGTTGACGATCCGCCGTTTTGAGGCGGCGGGGCTGAGCTGGCCGTTGTCTGACGACATCACCGACACTGATCTGGAGGCCCGGCTGTTCGCCAGCGCCGGTGCGGGTTCCGGCACGCGGCGGGGCCATCGCCGGCAGGCGGAGCCGGACTGGGCGGCGGTGCACCGCGAACTCCGGCGCAAGCATGTGACGCTGTCGATCCTGTGGGAGGAGTACATCGCAAGCGAGCCCGGCGGGTATCGCTATTCGCGTTTCTGCGAGCTCTACCGCGCCTGGGAAGGCCGGCTGTCGGTGACGATGCGCCAGTCGCATGCGGCCGGCGACAAGCTGTTCGTCGATTATGCCGGTGACGGCGTGCCGGTCGTGATCGACCGGCTCAGCGGCGAGCGGCGCGCCGCGCAGATCTTCGTCGCGGTGCTCGGCGCTTCCAGCTTCACCTACGCGCAGGCGACCTGGACGCAGGGGGTCGCCGATTGGATCAACGGCCACGTCGGCGCCTTCGAGGCGATCAACGGCGTGCCGGCGCTGCTGGTGCCGGACAACACCAAAGTCGCGGTGATCAAGGCCTGCCTCTACGATCCACAGATCAACCGCAGCTACGCCGACATGGCGGCGCATTACGGCTCGGCCATTCTGCCGGCCAGGCCGCGACGACCACGAGACAAGGCAAAGGTCGAGCAGGCGGTCCTCATGGTCGAGCGCTGGCTGCTCGGGCGGCTGCGCCACCGCACCTTCCACAGCCTCGCCGAGGTCAATGCGGCGATCGCCGAGTTGCTCACCCGGCTCAACGAGGAGCGGCCGATCCGGCGGCTCGGCGTCACCCGCCGCAAGCTATTGGAGGAGATCGACCGGCCGGCGCTCAAGGCCTTGCCGGAGAACCCTTACGTGTTCGCCGAGTGGCGGATCTGCCGGGTCAGCATCGATTATCACGTCGAGGTCGAGGCGCATTATTACAGCGTTCCGCATCGCTTCGTCCGCGCCGAGGTGGAGGTGCGCTTCACGGCTCGCACCGTCGAGATCTTCCACAAGGGTGAGCGGATCGCCGCGCATCAGCGCATGAGCGGCAACCACAAGCACACGACCGTGCCGGAGCACATGGCGTCCAGTCATCGGCGCTACGCTGGCTGGACCATCGAGCGCATCCGTAAGGACGCAGCCTCGATCGGGCCGGCCACCGCGGCGCTGTGTGACCTGATCCTCGACGAGCGCGCGCATCCAGAACAGGGCTTCCGCGCCTGTCTCGGCATCATCCGGCTCGCCCGATCCTACGGGCACGAGCGGCTCGATGCCGCCGCCATGCGGGCGATCGATATCGGCGCGCGCACCTACGGCTCGGTCAAGTCGATTCTCGCCAACAATCTCGATCGGCGTCCTTCACCCAAGCGCTCCGCGGACGACGCGCCGATCCTTCATCCCAACATCCGCGGGCCGCGCTACTACAATTAGGAGATCACGTCTTGCTCACGCATCCGACCCTCGATCAACTCTACGCGCTCGGCCTTCACGGCATGGCCAAGGCCTTCGCCGACATCGAAGCCGGCGGCGAGGCCGCAAGCCTCGGCCACGCCGAATGGCTTGCGCTGCGGCTCGAACGCGAAGCGTCATTGCGACGCGACAAGCGGCTGTCGAAGCGGCTGCAATACGCCAAGCTGCGCCAGGAGGCCTGCGTCGAAGACATCGACTACCGCACCCCACGCGGCCTCGACCGCAGCCTGCTGACGATGCTGGTCGAAGGCCGCTGGATCGATGACCACGCCAACCTGCTGATCTGCGGGGCCCTCCGGCGTCGGCAAAAGCTGGCTCGCCTCAGCGCTCGGCAACAAGGCCTGCCGCGACAATCGCTCCGTGCTCTACCAGCGCGTCCCGCGGCTGTTCACCGATCTCGCTTTGGCGCGCGGCGACGGCCGCCACTCCCGCCTGCTGCGCGCGCTTGGCCGCGTCGATCTCCTCATCTTCGACGACTGGGGCCTCGAGCCGCTTGACGCCGCGGCCCGCCACGACCTCCTGGAGATCCTCGAGGACCGCTACGGCCGCCGCTCCACCATCGTCACCAGCCAGCTCCCGGTCGATCAATGGCACGCGCTGATCGGCGAGCCGATGACTTCATGATGCCTCCTTCTTCGAATGCTTGGTGCGTCGTACCCGATTGCGCAGCTGACTGATTTGTTCGTCTGAGAGCTCGATCTGCCATGGCTGACCTTTGGCTAACTGACGACCTGCCAGCAATCCGCGCGCAAGATAATCGAAAACTGTTTGCGGGGTTAATCCAAGCTCAGCCGCTGCCCCCTGAATCGAGAAGCTGCCGTCGGGCCAGCGCCTGGGATTCTTGTCCACGCCGTTGATCTTGACGGTGGGAATGCCCCAGCGGGTGCGCAACAGCCAGACATTCTCGCCTTTGAAGGCGCAGCCTCGGGCCGCGACGAAGCCTTCTTGATTGAGTATTGCCGCGATCTCGGCATCCATTTTTTGTTCAGCATTCAGCTCGACGATCCGTTGCCGCAACCGATCAATGTCGATGTAATTGCGGTAGGTGTGAACGCGCCGTTGCACGTGATGCTCGCTGGTTGCACCGGTCTGCCAGACGATCTTGAGCCACACCTGACCTCGGGTCCGCTTCTGATCAAGAACGACTTCGCGGATCACAAATCGCAGAATGCGCTTGCGATCGGCTGCCGACGTGGTGGCCGCGTTCCAAATCCGCGGCAGGTTCTCGCCGAGCGCTTGTAGCCCTGCGCATTCCGCCGGGCCAATCAGAAGCGGCTCTTGCCCGCGCCAACGCGCATGCTCCTGCTCGACCGCCTCTGCGACACGCAGCCTCTCTTCCCAAGCCCGCTCAAGTGAGCGCGCCACAAGACGGTTCTCGGGCTCTACGGCGTCATACTGGCGCCGAGCGCGCTCGGCCTCGTAGCGGGCGCGCTCCACGCGAAGCGCCCACTGGCGCTCGAGCTGACGGCTCTCCTGCTCCAGTTGGCCCGCGGCTGCGAGTGCGATCTCAATCTGATCCGGCACCAGGGCGTCGAGGACTACCCGTTGGACCAAGGCATCAACCGCTAAGGCCCGGACTTCCTGGCACAGTGCACTGCCTTCCTGATCCCGATCCGACCGGCAGCAATAGACCGGATAGTCGGCATTCGGGCCCGTGTAGCGCATGCTCATGCGCCGTCCACAACGACCGCAGACCGCAATTCCTTGTAACAGGGCTGCCCCCTTGCGTGGCACGCCAGCGTGTCCTGCCTCAAAGTGGGCGACGTTATCTGCCAGTCGCCGCTGGTTGGCCATGAACTCCTCCCAGCTGATATAACCCGGGTGAGCAGAGCGGAGGCAAACCGCCCAGTCGGCGATCGCCACCTTGACCGTTCCCGTCAGCGATCCCGGCCGGCATCGGCTCGGATCCTTTTGCCGTCGGCCATAAACGTACGCCCCAGCATAGGCCGGATTTTGAAGGAAGAGCTGGCTCCGCAAATTCGGACAGTAGCTTGAGTGGATTTTCTGCCTGACAGCGGCGAGGATTCTTGCCGCGAATCAGGAGCGAAGATGACGAAGAAGAGCCGCCGGATGCATTCTCCGGCATTCAAGGCGAAGGTTGCTTTGGCTGCGGTCAAAGGCGACAAGACGCTGGCGGAGCTGGCGCAACTGTTTGATGTTCATCCGAACCAGATCACGATCTGGAAAAACCAGCTCCTGGAAGGCGCCGCCGGCGTGTTTGGGCATGACAAGGCGTCGGCCGAGACGCCGGTCGATTTGAAGGCGTTACATGCCAAGATCGGCGAGCTGGCGTTGGAAAACGATTTTTTGTCCGGCGCGCTCACCAAGGCGGGCCTGCTGAGCGCAAAGCGATGATCGACCGCGGTCATGATCTTTCTATCGTGCGCCAGGCGAAGGTCCTGAAGCTGGCTCGCAGCACGGTCTACTATGAACCTCGGCCAGTTTCGGCCGAGGACCTTGCCTTGATGCGTCGGCTCGATGAGCTGCATCTCGATTATCCCTTCGCGGGAGCGCGTATGCAGCGATCGTTGCTGCGGCGGGAGGGCGTATACGCCGGTCGCCGCCACATCGCGACGCTGATGAAGCGCATGGGGATCGAGGCGGTCTATCGTCGCCCGAACACGAGTAAGCCGGCACCGGGTCACAAGATCTACCCGTACCTGTTGCGCGGATTGAAGATCGAGCGGCCCGACCAGGCGTGGGCAATGGACATCACCTACATTCCGATGCGGCGTGGCTTCGTCTATCTCGCGGCGGTCGTCGATGTGTTCAGCCGACGGGTCCTGGCCCATCGCGTCTCGATCACAATGGAGGCGGCCTTCTGCGTCGAAGCGGTCCAGGAGGCGTTGGCGAAGCACGGCAGGCCCGAGATTTTCAACACGGACCAGGGCAGCCAGTTCACCAGCCTCGAGTTCACCGATGTGCTGCTGGACGCGAAGATCGCCATCAGCATGGACGGCAAGGGCGCCTGGCGCGACAACGTGTTTGTCGAGCGGCTCTGGCGCACGGTCAAATACGAAGAAGTTTATCTCCGCGCCTACGACAGCGTGTCCGAGGCGCGAGCGTCAATTGCCAAGTATCTGGCCTTCTACAATCAGGGACGCCCTCACTCGAGCCTTGACGGGCGCACGCCCGACGAGGCTTACTTCGGCACGCAAGCTATGGTGATGGCCGCATGACCGTCGCCGACGATTTTGTCGTCGCTCTGGTCGGGCTACGCCCTCCCGACGCAACGACAAAATCGTAAGGCCCCGCGTTCAGCATAACCCGGCAGGAATCCACTTAAATCCCGCGGGGCGCTGTCCAAACAACCGGCGCCAGCTCTGGACGCTAAGGACGCGTGCACTATCTGGCGCCCGCCAGACGATCTCATGTGGAGATGGTCCAAGCAGCGGTCGAACCGGCAAGGACAGTCCGTTCCTGTCCAAGTAACGCATCACACGGCGGGCGCTTTGCAATTCCTGGAATTTGGCAAAAACGAGATGAAGACGGGCCTGCACCTCCTCATCAGGATTGAGAATAATTGTGCCGGCGCGATCATAGGCGAGCCCGGCTGGCAGGGGCAGCCGCAGTTCGCCCCGCGCCGCCTTCTGGCGTTCCCCTTGGTGAAGGCGCATCCGAAGCTGATGCAACTCCGCCTCGCTCATGATGCCGGACAAGCCCAACAGCAGGCGGTCGTGGTAGGCGCGCGGATCGTAAAGCCGCTCGCCATCCGCAATGAGCACACCGAACACCGAGCACAGTTCGAGCAACTGATGCCAGTCCCGGTTGTTGCGGGCCAAGCGCGAAGCGTCGAGGCTCACCACAAGACCGGCGTTGCCAAGGCCGATCTCGGCAATGAGCTTCTGGAAGCCATGACGATCCACACCGCCAGCACCGGATTTGCCCAGATCCTCGTCAATGACCTGGACGCGCTCCGGCGGCCAGCCCAGACCGATGGCGCGATCGACGAGGCGGTACTGCAGCTCCGTGCTCTCCTGATGCTGGCGCACCTGGTTCACGGATGACTGCCGTACGTAGACATAGGCCAACTTGGCTCGGTGCGCAGTCGTGAGCCGCTCGTCAGCGACGTTCAAGCTGATCAGCACGACCCAGTCCCCTTCCGGGCGTGCCGGGAACCGCTTGCATCCGCCGGAGCAGCGTGGCGAGGATTTGAGCGATCTGGGTTTGCGTCGCGGTCGACAGATTCGGCCACAGGCGCGGAATGTCGTCCGTCGGACGGCCGGGTGGATTTGCCAACGTCGGCATGGGTCGATACGCAACGCGACCTGGAAGCGGTCGCGTGGGTCATCGCGAATCACCTTCTCGTCAAGAAGGCTCAGACTCGCGCTCAAATGTTGCATCAATGGGATCAGCGTACGTGCGCTGATGCGCGGCAGATCGGCGGCGTTCGGACCAGAAGTTATTGTCTCGGCAAGATCGGTCGACGCGATGCGAACCGCCCGCGGCCGGCCGTCCGGCAGCGCGACAACGACATAGGCGGGACCGCGCCCCGACCGCTCCTTCAGCACCTCAACCCGGTGCCCAAAAAGAAAATGATGCGGGTCAGTGATCGTAACGTGAGACACGACCCGCTCGAGAATAGGGGTACTTCGACGTGTTCGGTGATCCCACCTACGCCGACGCCGTCCTCGACCGCCTGGTCCATAACGCCCACCGGATCGATCTGAACGGCGAAAGCATGCGGCGAACCCGCAAACCCGACCGAAAGGCCTGAGCCTGTGGCGCTGTGGACATGCCGCTACGCTTGGACAACGCAAGAGCGTTGCCCACATGCCCACAGGAGGAGCAACAGAAAAAACCAACCCGTCGAACCGCGATTCAAGATTGACCACGCGGCTTCGCCGATGCCAGAAACCAGACAGCCAGAACGCCTCGCGCCCCGGGCGACATCAAATCGGAATGGTGGGCGAGATCATCTCGGAATCCTGGGCGAGATCAAATCGGTACACCCGGGCGAGATCATCGGAATCCGCAAGCTTCTCTTCCCGGTAGAGCCGGAACAGCTTCTTGTGGTTGATCACATAGCCCTCCCGCTTGAGCAGAACGTGGAGGCGCCGACCACCTTCCGCGATACGCCAAGTTCTCGGCAGATCGCCTTGATCGGACGACCATCAACAAAGTAGGCGCGACGGATCTTACCAATCGTCTCCACCACCAGCATCCCAACCTCGGCTTCCATGACTCGATGGAAGCCACTGTGGACCCTTATCCCGGGGGCCCGATTGGATGCCGATCACCCCGAAAACGGGGTCCTTATTCCATGCCGAAACACAAATATCGGGGTCGAACTCGATGGCATCGAACAGGACAGGTTTGTCATCGATCAGGACGATGTTGCCCAGATGCGTATCGCCGTGGCACCGCCGGATCTGGCCCGCGGCTGCGCGGCGTCGCAAGAGATCACGATTTTGCTCAAACGCCCGGCGGCTCAATTCGTGCGGCGTATCGACGCTGGCGCGGCAAATTGGCCGCGAAACTGCTCCGTGTTGCGGTCGATGATGACGGGCAATGAGGCCAGCCAGTTCGATCCATCGCCAAGGGGCGCGCCACGATGTGAGTCGAGCAAGGCAGCGGCCAGCGCTTCGCCGAGGTCTGGCGTAGCCCTGTGCGGCAGATGGTCGAGTGTCCTGGTTTCGTCGAAGCGGGCCATTTCGACGGCCCACTCGACGACAATTCCGCGCCCGCCGATCGCAAGACCGTCGCTTTCGCGGGTGATTGGAACGACCTTCCGATAGATGGCAGGCGCGTGCGGCCTGTTGACGGCAATCTCTGCCTCGCAGGCGCGCCGCCGGTTCTCCAGTGTCGAGAAATCGAGATAGGGCAGCTTAACCGCACGCTTGATCTTGAGCACGCGGTCAGGCCCGAGGAAGACGATCGAGCAATGGGTATCGACCCTCTGCACCGCAGCGTCGGGCGATCTGCCGAGAAAAGCGAGCACGGCGGCCTGATCGTCCGCGATGGATGGCGGTTCCGTCATCATGGCTTCAAGACAGCGGCGCCCACGAGGCGGCCATCGCGCAGCCGCGACAAGGCCTCGTTGGCCTGCTCCAGGGGAAACACGGTCACATGCGTTTCGATCCCGACCTTTGCCGCGACCTTGAGAAAATCGACGCCGTCCTGACGGGTCAGGTTGGCAACCGAGACGATCTGCCGTTCGCCCCAGAGAATGCTGTAGGGAAAGCTCGGGATGTCCGTCATGTGAATGCCGGCGCAGACCACGCGTCCGCCCTTGCGCAGCGCGCGGAGTGCCAGCGGCACCAGTGGGCCGATCGGCGCGTAGATGATCGCGGCATCGAGCTCGACCGGCGGCCGGTCCTCGGATGCGCCGGCCCAGCATGCGCCGAGCGACAGCGCCATCTGCTGCGCGTCGGTGTCGCCGGCGCGCGTGAAGGCGTAGACCTCGTGTCCCTGCCAGCGCGCCACTTGCGCAATGATATGCCCCGCCGCGCCGAAGCCGTAGATGCCGAGCCTGCGACCGTCGCCGGCCATCACCAGGGACCGCCAGCCGATCAGGCCGGCGCACAGCAGCGGCGCGAGCTCGCTGTCCTCATCGTCTTCGCCGAGTGGAAAGCAGTAACGCGCATCTGCCACGAGATGACTGGCGAAGCCGCCATCCCGCGTATAGCCGGTGAATTTTGGCGCATCGCAGAGATTTTCCATGTCGTCCCGGCAATACGCACATCGGCCGCAGGTCGAGCCGAGCCAGGGAACGCCGACCCGCGCACCGAGGCGCAGGTCACCGACGCCGTCGCCGATTGCATCGATCAGGCCGACGACCTCATGACCGGGAACGATGGGGTAGGCGATCCCGGGCAAGTCGCCATCGACGACATGAAGATCGGTGCGGCAAACGCCGCAGGCGCTGATCCTGACGCGAACCTCGCCGGGACCGGGCACCGGATCCGGGCGTTCTACGCGTTGCAACGAGGCGCCGCGTGCGGGCAGGATCATGGCGTACATGCGCAAAACTCACAGGACGATTGCGTCGTCGGTGATGCGAGACGCAAAACTGCGATGTTAGCGGATCAGAGTGGCGTCACGGTGACGACACGATAGGGATGCGTGCCGTCGGATTCGCGAACCGACACATATTCGCCGAGCCGGAAACATTCGTCGCCGAAATGATATCCGGCCTCGTCTGCGACCACACCCGAAACATCGTAGTGGAAACGCCAGCTCCCGCCGGGACCATGCACGAGATGGCCCAGCTGGTCGGGCTCGCCGGGCCGCTGCCGGACCACGTGGCACGCCTCCTTGTGATCCTTCCAGACATTGGCATCGATCCGCGACACCATGTCGAGCGGCGCGATCACGACATAGGCGATCGCGGATAGGCCCTCGGGGTGATCGTGCTCGCGCGCCCGTTCCAGCCGGATTTGCCTGAACGAATGTGGCAATGACGTATTCTGCAGGGGAGTGAAGGCGGGGCGGTTCATCGCGGTCTCCTGGATGGCTCGGACGACGCGATGTTAGCGGCCTGGTCCGCCATGCCCTTGATATGCGTCAAGCACGAGATCACGCCGGTTGCTAGGATCGCGGTCGAACCCGGAGTGGCCCCCTTGAGCAACGCCCCGACTTTGCAGGCGAGCGTCGGCGATCCGCACGCATTGCGCGCAGGCGGAGCCTGGAATCTGGCCAACGCCGAGGCGCTGGAGCGCCTGTGCGCGCAGGCGGCACGCGCCGAGGTTAGGTCGATCGATTTGCGTCGCGTGACGGCGCTCGACACGATCGGCGCCTGGCTCCTGGAGAAAATCGCGCGTGGCGACGCCGCGCAGTCGACGCGGGCCCTCCTGACCGGCGTTGATGGCCCGCACGGCGATCTGATGCGGGAGGTGCAGCGGCTCAACCGCGGCCGTTCTGTCGGCCCGGCATCCGTCAATCCCGTCCTCGAGAGGCTCGACCAGCTCGGCCGCGGCAGCCGGCGACTGGTGTCCGAAGCCGCGGCCTTCCTGCACATGTTCGGTGCCTTCGCCCTGGCCCTGTTCGGCGCCATCAGGCATCCGCGGTCGTTCCGCCTGACCTCGACGGTCTATCAGCTCGGCCGGGTCGGCTGGCAGGCCGTGCCGATCATGGTGCTGATCACCTTCCTGATCGGCGCCATCATCGCCCAGCAGGGTATCTTCCACTTTCGCCGCTTCGGCGCGGAGTCCTACGTCGTCGACATGGTCGGCATCCTCGTGTTGCGTGAGATCGGCGTGCTGATCGTGGCCATCATGGTGGCCGGACGGTCCGGCAGCGCCTACACCGCCGAGATCGGCGCGATGAAGATGCGCGAGGAGATCGATGCGCTCAGCACCATGGGCCTCGACCCCATCGCGGTGCTGATCCTGCCGCGGATCCTGGCGCTCGTCGTCGCCCTGCCGATCCTGGCCTTTCTCGGCTCGCTCGCCGCGCTCTATGGCGGCGGGCTGGTTGCCTGGCTCTACGGCGGCATGAGTCCCGCGATCTTCATCGCGCGGCTGCACGAGGCGGTCTCGGTGACGCATTTCGAGGTCGGCATCATCAAGGCGCCGTTCATGGCCGTCGTCATCGGGCTGGTCGCCGCTGCGCAGGGGTTGAGCGTCAAGGGCAGCGCGGAGTCGCTCGGACAGCAGACCACGTCCTCGGTGGTGAAGTCGATCTTCCTCGTCATTGTGCTCGACGGCCTGTTTGCCGTTTTCTTCGCCTCGATCGGAATGTAGCCATGGCCGATGCTCCGGCGATCCATATTAGTGAGCTCGTGGTCGGCTTCGGCAAGAAGACCATCCTCGACCAACTCGATCTCGATGTCCGGCAAGGCGAAATCCTGGGCCTCGTGGGCGCGTCCGGCGGCGGCAAATCGGTTCTGATGCGGACGCTGGTCGGGCTCTTGCCGAAGCGCAGCGGCGAGATCGCGTTTGCCGCCGATGATGACGGCAGAGACGACCGGCGCTGGGGCATCCTGTTCCAGCAGGGCGCGCTGTTCTCCGCGCTCACCGCGCGCCAGAACATCCAGCTGCCGCTGCGGGAGAAGGCGCGCCTTTCGCCGCAACTGCTCGACGAGATCGCCGACGCCAAGCTTGAGATGGTCGGCTTGACGCGTGACGACGGCAACAAGTTTCCCTCCGAGCTGTCCGGCGGCATGACCAAGCGCGTCGCACTCGCCCGGGCGCTGGCGCTCGATCCCGCGTTGCTGTTCCTGGATGAGCCGACCTCGGGCCTCGATCCGATCGCTGCCGGCGAGTTCGACGCGCTGATCCGGACATTGCATCGGACCTTGCGGTTCACCGTGTTCATGGTGACGCACGATTTGAACAGCCTGCAGGCGGTTTGCGACCGCGTGGCGGCGCTTGCCGACGGCAGGATCGCAGCGATCGGGCCGCTGTCAGCCGTGCTCGCGTCCGAGCATCCGTGGGTCAAAGCCTATTTTCACGGCGCTCGCGCGCAGATGCTGGGCCTTGGCCGATAGAGCAAGGTCGATAGACCAAGAGAGATACAGATGGAAATTCGCGCGCCCTATGTCATCGTCGGATCGTTCGTCTTGTCGGCGATCATCGCCGTGTTCGGCTTCGTCTACTGGCTCAACAATGTCGGCAGCATCGGCAAGCGCGAGACCTACCAGCTGGTCTTCAACGGTCCCGTGCCGGGGCTCCTGGTCGGTGCCGGCGTGCTGTTCAACGGCATCCGGGTGGGCGAGGTGACCGCGCTCGACCTGGTGCAGGATCATCCGCGCGACGTTCGCGTCACCATCTCGGTGGCCGAGCGGACGCCGGTTCGCGACGATACCCGCGTCGGCCTCGACTTTCAGGGTTTGACGGGCGTTCCCGTGGTAACACTCGAAGGCGGTGACAATCCCGCTGCGCCGGCGCCGCGCGGGCCGCTTAATGCCGAAAAGGGGGCAGGGCAAAGTATGACCCAGGCTGCGCGCGATGCGTTGCGCCGGGTGGATACCGTCCTGTCCGAGAATGCTGCACCGCTGCACGACACCATCAGCAACCTCTCGACCTTCGCGGACGGATTGGCGCGCAACACGCCGAAGCTCGACGGCATCGTCGCCGGGCTCGAGCGCATGACCGGAGGTGGATCGCCGGAGCCGCGCAAGCTGGTCTACGACCTCCACGCGGTCGACCGGTTCGAGCCGGGACAAAGCCTGACGTTGCCCGCCCCTCTGGTCATGGCCGAGCCGACGGCGATCACCCGGCTGCAGACCCAGCGTTTCCTGCTCACGCCGGACCGGCAGGATCACGACTTTGCCGACGCCCGGTGGAGCGAGAGCCTGCCGATCCTGGTGCAAACGCGTTTGGTGCAAAGCTTCGAGAACGCCGACATTGCGCATGCGCCGTTGCGTCACGACAGCGGTTTCGAAGGAACGTCGCGCCTGCTCATCGACCTCAGACGTTTCGAGATCATGCTTGGAGCGCAGCCACAGGCGGTGATTAGCTTATCGGTGCGGATTATCGACGCCAATGGACGTCAACAGGCTGCCAATATCTTCGAGGAGACCCGCGCCATCGACAAGCTCGCGCCCGCCACCGCGGCAGCCGCGTTCGACGGGGCATTCGAGGCGCTTGCGACCAAGCTCATCGCCTGGGTTGGCCATTCCGCACGATAACGCGAATGCCGATCGGAACAGGGACTCAATCGAATCTGCCGCGCCGAGAGCTTGACGTGGCTCAACTCCAGAATTCCTGGAGCCGCTACGTTTTTATTGGGCTGACGCCGGTTTGTGCCCCGATGCAACAGAATTGCAACTCGACTGTCAGGGAGATCGAGCCATGAGCCTTATACTTCGCCTCGTCTTTGTGGTTGCGGGATTGCTCACCGCGCTTTTCGTCGCGCGTGACGCCTTGAACTTCGAGCTCGTCCAGACCTGGGTCGCTGTCGTGCTCGCGCTCATTGTACTGGCGGCTGGAAGCCTATGGGCGCTTCGACAGAAAACGTGAGCGCAGTCCGCTCGTCGGCGGGATTGACCAGTGCCGCGGCCGCGGCCCGTCTCCGGGCGGAGGGCTATAACGAGTTGCCTCGCTCTGAGCGCCGAACCTGGCTGCGGATTGTCGTCGAGGTCTTGCGAGAGCCCATGCTCGCGCTGCTGGTCTGCGGCGGTCTGATTTACTTGTTGCTCGGCGATCTCGGAGAGGCGCTGCTGCTGCTTGCCTTCGGGGCCATGTCGATCGTGATCACGGTCGTGCAGGAGGCGCGCACCGAGCGTGTGCTGGAGGCCCTGCGCGATTTGACCAGTCCGCGCGCGCTCGTCATTCGTGACGGCGAGCGTCGCCGTATCGCGGGCCGGGATGTCGTGCGTGGAGATCTCGTCGTTCTCGGCGAGGGGGATCGCATTCCTGCCGATGCGATGCTGATCGACGGGCGCGATCTTGCGGTCGACGAATCCCTGCTGACGGGTGAGTCGGTGCCGGTTCGCAAACAGGCTGCCGAGAAGCCCACCTTGGCCAATTCCCGGCCGGGTGGCGACGATCAGCCGGTCGTGTACTCCGGCTCGCTGGTCGTCCGAGGCTGGGGCCTTGCGTCGGTCACCGCGACGGGCCTGCGCAGCGAGATCGGGAAAATAGGGCAGTCGCTCAATGCCATGCAGCCCGAGCCGCCTCGGCTGCAGCAGCAAACGGCGAGGCTGGTGCGATTTTGCGGCATCGGTGGCGCCGCGGTCAGCCTTGCCGCCGTCCTGCTTTACGGCAGCCTGCGCGGTGACTGGCTTCAGGCGTTGCTCGGCGGCATTGCGATCGGCATGTCGATGCTTCCGGAAGAGTTTCCGGTGATCCTCACCGTCTTCATGGCGATGGGCGCGTGGCGGATCTCGAAGGCTCGCGTGCTGACGCGGCGCGCCGCGACCATCGAGACGCTCGGCTCTGCTACCGTCCTGTGCACCGACAAGACCGGGACTTTGACGCAGAACCGGATGTCGGTGGCAGAACTAAGGCTCCTCGGCGGCGCATGTATCCAGGCTACGCTGGTGAAGCCGGGTCATATCGGACCGGAATTCGTGGAAGTGGTGCGCTGCAGCGTCCTGGCAAGCGCGCCGGAGCCGTTCGATCCCATGGAGCAGGCATTTCATGCTTTTGCGCGCGACGCGCTGCCGGAAGCTGGCAGGCCAGCGGGCGATTGGAAGATGATGCATAGCTATGGCCTGCGGCCCGATCTGTTGGCCATGACGCAGGTCTGGCGCGGGGCCGATGCCGAAACATTGGTCGCCGCAAAAGGAGCGCCTGAGGCCATCGCCCGACTCTGCAAGCTGGGCACGTCCGATCGCGCGTCCATAAAGCAGGCAGTCGATCTAATGGCCCAAAATGGACTGCGCGTGCTCGGGATCGCCACCGCGGTACACGAGGGCGCGACACTCCCGTGCTCGCAGGAAGGCTTCGACTTTCGGTTCCTCGGATTGATCGGACTTGCCGACCCGCTTCGTCCAAGCGTGCCGGATGCGGTGCGCGAATGCCGTGCCGCCGGAATTCGCATCGTCATGATCACCGGCGACTATCCGGCGACTGCGGCTGCAATCGCGGGGCAGGCCGGGCTCGATGCCTGCAACGTCGTCAGCGGCGAGCAGATCACCGCGATGGACGATCTCGCGCTAGCGCCGGCTGCAAGGCGCGTGGACGTGTTTGCGCGCATCACGCCGGATCAGAAGCTCCGGATCGTCCAGGCGATGAAGGCCAATGGCGAGATTGTCGCGATGACCGGTGACGGCGTGAACGATGCGCCGTCCTTGAAAGCTGCTCACATCGGCATCGCGATGGGCGGACGCGGAACGGACGTGGCGCGGGAAGCCTCCTCGATCGTGCTGCTGGATGATGACTTCGGATCGATCGTGTCAGCCATTCGCCTCGGCCGGCGCATCTACGACAATCTGCGCAAGGCAATGGCGTTCGTCTTCGCCGTGCACGTTCCGATCGCCGGCCTTGCGCTGCTGCCGCTGGTCTTCGGCTTGCCTTTGATCTTCAGTCCCGTTCACATCGCCTTTCTGGAGTTGATCATCGATCCCGTCTGCTCGCTCGTGTTTGAAGCGGAGCGGGAAGAGCGTGACGTCATGAGCCGTCCGCCAAGGCGGACCGATAGCCCCTTGTTCACCTGGGCTCTCATCTGCTGGAGTGTCTTCCAAGGAGGACTGGCCTTGGTTTTGGTGACGCTCGTGTTTGTTCTTGCGCTTAACAACGGCATGCCGCCGGACGAGGCACGAGCGCTCGGCTTCTTCTCCCTCGTTGTGTGTATCGTCGGCCTGGTCCTCGCCAACCGATCTTTCAGCTCGTCCTACGCGTCCGCATTGCTTCGTCCAAACCAGGCGTTGGGCTGTATCCTGCTTGCAGTCATCGTCCTTCTCGCAACGACGTTGCTCTGGCCCCCAGCGTCCAGTTTGTTTCGGTTTGGGCCGTTACATCTTAATGACCTGGCGGTCACGGTCGGCTCAGGAGTGGCTCTGCTAATCCTCCTTGAATCGCTTAAACCGATTTGGGCGGTGATACTTCGTTCGTAGATGACGGCGGGCCAAGTCCCGGTCCATTCGCGGCTCCTCAGGGCCCGTGACAAATGAAGCTTGGCCGGGAGAGGTCGCCTCCTTTCAACACTTAATTACTCTCACGGAAAAATAATCTTCGCTCGGCACGTGAGCGCTGGCTGCACGCTTTGACAAGCGCCTGAATTGCACGCACATTTTTAGCGGGGAGGACAGGACACCTACTTCTCAGGGCTAAATCTACGTTGGCGCAGAAAAAAATCGTTGGGTGAGAGTGACGCCGGTCCGCGAGCAACTAACTCCAGAGGATTTGACCACCCCCACTCGAAGCCCGCCGCCTCAACGGGTCGAGTGTCCATCCCTATCGGTCAGAGTGACACGCCTCATGTCGTTGAAGAATGGGCTGGACCCGACCCGCTGATCGTAACACCAAAGCGATTGATCTCAGTCACGATGCCCCGGTTGTGTTGGTCCCCCTCCAGCGGACATAATCACCTTTTACAAGACGACCTGTCATGCCTACGAACTCATGGACCGGGTCCAATTGAAAGTCATACCTAGAAATCCGATCACTTTCGTTTTCAAGGTCATCCCTTCGTCTAGGTGGGTTTTTTGTTTTTATTTCTGAACTTTTTGCGTGCGAACCACCCACACCGGTCGGCACGATTCATCCTCCAGACTTTCGCCCACCCCCCGGGTCTAAGGTCGCGAACAACGTCCCAAGCAAACGCCGCACTTGGTTTGATTGATCGACGCGGCGCGCTTGCCGCAACCAGGCATAACGGAGCCCACGCGAATCCCTTGAGAGGTCGGAGTGTTCCCGAGCGAGTGGCAGTGCTTTGAACTTACGTAGCGATTGGACAGCATTCGAGATTCCGGTTGGTCCTGCGTCGGAATATTGTCTCAATGAGATGTCCCAGCTACCTAGTACCCAGAATCAGAGCTGAGTGATACGGCGGCCTTTGAAACGGCGTTGACGGACCTTTTTCTTGGTCCAGACGAAGGGCTCGGCTCTGTCGTTGTATGCGTTGACGTAGGCATCGATGTGCTCCTGAAGCTGCGTGAGGCTTGTGAAGGAGGTGCCGCTGAGCGACTGCCCCTGCAAGATCGAAAACCATACCTCGACCTGATTGAGCCAAGACGCACTTGTCGGCGTGAAATGAAATTGCACGTTGGGGTGGGCCTTGAGCCAATGCTCGTTCTTCTTGTGGGTGTTGAGGTTGTCGAGGATGACGTGAAGCTTCCGGTTCGGAAAAGCCGCGGTGACGCTGTTCATGAAGTCGAGAAACTCGACGCGGCGTCGGCGTTTTGAATGCGCCGCGATGATCTTTCCGGTGGCGACTTCGAGCGCCGCAAACAATGTTGTGGTGCCATGCCGCTTGTAATCGTGGCTCTGGCCGGTCAAGGCGCGGCCATTGGGCAACTTCAGATAACCCTGCGCTCGCTCCAAAGCCTGGATCGAGGGCTTCTCGTCCACGCACAGCACAATGGCCTTCGCGGGCGGGGCGACATAGAGGCCGACAACATCGGCGGCTTTGGCCGTAAAGTTCGGGTCGTTGCTCTCACACCAGGACTTACGAGCCGCGAGGTCAATCTTGTGGCTGCGCAGGAACCGCCAGACATATTGGACGTCAACATCGCCCAGCGCCCCGGCCAGCAGGGGCCCGGTCCAGCGTGCGAACCCGTCCGGCGGCGGCTTGTCCAGCAGCTTCAGAATCCGCTTGTCGGTGGCCTTCGTATAGATTGGCTGCTTGCCCGGTCGCGGCTTGTCTTGCAGCCCTTCAAGGCCTTGGTCGGCATAGCGATGCCGCCAAAGGCTGACAATCCGCGGCTGGACCCCAACTTCCTTGGCGATCGACCGAGTGCTGCGTCCATCCGCCGCCAACAGAACTATCCGCGCCCGCTTCAAATCGCGCTGCAACGTCACCGGGGAGCGGCAACACGCCTCAAGCACCTTGCGATCTTTCCTCGAAAGGTGGACTTCTCTTGCTTCGGGTATCATCCCGACCTTGAATCACGACTCACGCTTTAAGAACAGTAGGTACTAGAACCCTGCCTACGTGATTGCGATCTGGCGTTTTTTGACCCGCCATTCCAACGAATTTCTCGGAAGGCCTCTTTCTTGATTAAATCTGTGCTCTTCGTGGGGCTCGCCATTTTCACCGCTTTGGACCCTATCCGACCATCTTCGGGTACTTGGTAGTCGGCTGGTCGGTGAGCTGCAGGCCCGCGCTTGATCCACGTCACCCAATCGCGAGAGACAATACGGACCAGGTTCGTGAGGTTCTTCCGGCCGCGCTGGGGACGCTCAGTGATGTGAATGAAGCCTAACCGACGGGCTTCGTGCAGCGTGGTTTGCACGGTCGTGCGACACACGCCCGCGAGCGCGGCAATCTTATCGTAAGGCAGATCGCATTCGCCGTGATGCTTGACCTCGCCGGCAACGATGGCGAGCACGGCTCGTTGCCCTTCGGTGAACTTCGCCCTCATCGCAGGCGGCATGCCGGACGAGCTTCCAAGCGTCCGCCGACGCTCGCGGGAGGCCTGCCGATCCGGTGAGCGTGGCCGCTGCCGGGTCTTGAACAGGGACGAAACTCGGCCGTGCAGTTTGGCAATAGGCATTTGGGCGACAAAAGCACGCCGTTGATGCGGTTTGCGGTGCTCAATTGCCTCTGCCAGGAATTGGGCATCCGCGTCGCTGATCGCTCCGCCCGGCCAGTAATGGCGCCAAATCGACGTCAGCAGTTCGTCAAGTTCAGCCGGCCCAGTCGCGGCATTGATGCGCTCATAGATGGCCGCCGCCGCGGCAGAAATCTCGCTCACGAGCGAATCTCCGCGGCCTGGCTGATAGCCGCCCAAGCATCCCTTCGCTTGCCAAAGCTGCCAAGCAGTCGGTTGTTCGCATCGAAGGCGGCATAGCGCTTCGCGGAGATCCGCCTGTAACCGCCTAGTCGCTGCCGGCCGGAGTAGACGGAATGCTCCAGCGGATCGAATTGCCGTTTGGGGCAGCCCTTAGAAACCCTTTGAATTTCAATGCCGGACGATTTCCCCAAATCTGGGGCTATCTCTTTGATTTTGCGGGAATGGCGCTCTCCGCTAGGAGCTTGTCTGGATAGTCGCTGTTCAAATCTGGTCGGGTCTGATTCAACATTGGGCGATGAGCAAGTATTTTCGGCCTTGGAACATCGATCAGACGCTGCTTCTGCCGCCGAATGTGCAGGACTTCGTGCCGAAAGGCCATGTCTCGCGGTTTATGGTTGATCTGGTGCGGGAGAGCCTCGATCTCAGGGAGATCATGGGCAGCTATGTGAGCGGGCTTGGGCAGCCGCCGTTTGATCCGCGGATGATGGTGGCGCTGCTGCTGCATAGCTATGCGAGTGGGCTGTATTCGTCGCGTCGGATTGCCAAGGCCTGCCGGGAGCGGAACGATTTTGTGATGATCGTGGCGCTGGATGCGCCGGATTTTCGGACGATCAGCGACTTTCGCAAGCGACATTTGAAGGCGCTCGGCGCGCTATTCGTGCAGGTTCTGAAGTTGTGCGAGACGGCCGGGCTGGTCAAGCTCGGTCATGTCGCGCTGGATGGTACGAAGATCAAGGCGAACGCGTCGAAACACAAGGCGATGAGTTATGAGCGCATGAAGAAGCGCGAGGCGGAATTGAAGGCCGAGGTCGCTCGCATGCTGGCGGCCGCCGAGGCGGCGGATGCCTCGGAGGATGAGACTTTCGGCAACAGCGACGAACTGCCGGACTGGACCGTCGACAAGCAGAAACGGCTGGCGAAGATCCAGCAAGCGATGGCGGCGCTGGAAGCGGACGCCAAACTGGCGGCGGAGGAAGAGCGCCGCATCGAGGCCGAAAAGGAACAGCAGCGCCAGGCCGAAGGCCGCAAGAAGCCGGGCAAACCGGCGGCGCTGCCATCGGAGGAACCCAATCCCAAGGCGCAACGCAACTTCACCGATCCGGAAAGCCGCATCATGAAGTCGAAGGATGGCTTCGTTCAGGCCTATAATGCCCAGGCGGCCGTCGATGCACATGCCCAGATCATTGTCGCGCAAGAACTGACCCAGCACGGCAGCGATCAGGGCCAGTTGGTGCCCCTGATCGAGGCCATCGAGAGCAATCTTGGCCGCAAGCCGCGGCAGGCCTCAGCGGATTCCGGCTACTGCAGCGAAGCCAATCTCGAAGCGCTCGACACACGCAGCATCGATGGCTATGTCGCGCCCGGACGCGCCAAGCACCCGACAGTAGCGAACGGAAAAGTCGGCGGCCCGCTGACACAGGCCATGCGAAAGAAGATCGACGATGGCGGCTTCGAAACACCCTACCGATTGCGAAAGCAAGTGGTGGAGCCGGTGTTCGGGCAGATCAAACAGGCAAGAGGCTTCCGCCAGTTCCTGTTGCGGGGCATCGAGAAAGTGCGCGCCGAGTGGACAATGATCTGCACCGTCCATAACCTCCTCAAGCTGTTCAACCTCGCAAACGCAGCCTGAGCCTGCTACTCTACAACAAATGCCCGTCACGAAAACATATCTGGACGGGCTCCTAGTGCCCATAGCTTTAGCCGCGACAAGGGCCATGTGCGAAGGTTGATAGATTGTCTCCGCCAACAGCAGGAGCACGTGATGACGATCGCTCTTGGCTGGCGGATACTCCGCCGGCCAAGTTCCTTTCAAGGCGTCCACTCGATATGCGGAAACCTGATCGAAATTGTCTAGCTGTACGGCTGAAGAGGAGCGATCACCAACTGGCCTCCTCACTCTACTCGCCTCCCGGCCGTTTGCTGTATGGAGACGGCCGCGTCGATGACCCTGATCATCAAGCGCCGTCATCGCATGCACGGTCGCCCTGAACAGACTGGCGGCTTCCACTCAGGCTTTCGCCGCCCTTTTGTGCAGGTGTGCATAAACCGGTTCCATTGGTCCGCATCGATGAGGTCACGCCGACTTTCCCGCAAGGCGAGCGCGCCTCAAAGATCGCCGACCAATGCCCGCGCTTGGTCCTGCAAATTGCAACGATTGTGATCGCCTTTTCGAAGTCTGCCGCACCGAAGCAACTCAGCACAAGATCAGACTTCACTTTGGTACATCGGCCCCGTGGGCGGGTGTTCCCCCGTTATGATTTTCGAGCGGCGTGGATGATGCCGCTTGAGTCCGCTGTGCCGCCGGAAGCCGCAGCAGAGGACTTCCGCGAACCTCCAAGATGTATGAATGGACGCATGCTGTTCCGGTTGCCTACATACGGCCGAAAGCCGCCCACACCCCGTCCTCGCCGTCCCAGCTGCCTCGGCTCGCCGCCTTGGAGTACTCCGTGGCGCGCTGCTCGAAGAAATTGGCGTGCTCGACCCCATTGAGAATCTCGACGAGCCAAGGCAGCGGATGCGGCTTGAGCTGCGTGAACCCATCCTCCTCGGCCTTGAAGAAGCCGAAAACCGGGGCAATCCGGAGTTGGGTCAGTCGCCAGTCGGCGACATAACGGACGTAGGCGTGGATCTGCTCAGGACGCATGCCCTCGATCTTGCCCAGGCCAAAGGCGAGATCGACGAAGTTCTCCTCCAGCTTTACCATCGTTCTGGCGACATCGACGATGTCGTCACGGACCGAGCGCGTCACGGCGCCGGTCTCGCGGTGCCATTCGTGAAACAGCTTGATGACGCCCTCGCAGTGGAGACTCTCGTCGCGCACCGACCAGCTTACGATCTGTCCCATGCCGTTCATCTTGTTGTGGCGCGGAAAATTGAGCAGCATAGCGAAGCTCGCGAACAAAGCCATGCCTTCGGTAAAGGCGCCGAACATAGCCAGGGTGCGCGCGACATCGGCCACGGTGTCAACGCCGAACTCGTGCATGTAGTCCGCCTTGGCGCGCATTTGCGCATAGCTGCGAAATGCCTCGAACTCGGTCTTGGGCATGCCGAGCGTCTTGAGCAGCAGCGCATAGGCGTCGATGTGGACCGTCTCCATGTTCGTGAAGGCCGCCATCATCATCTGGACGGTGAGCGGCTGGAAAATCGGGATGTATCGCTTGAGATAATTGTCACCGACCTCGATGTCCGACTGAGTAAAGAAGCGAAAGATCTGGGTGAGCAGCGCGCGCTCGCTGGCGGTGACGCGGTCCGACGCCCAGTCCTTGAGGTCGTTGCCGAGCGGCACCTCCTCGGCCATCCAATGCGTCTGCTGCTGACGCTTCCAGAACTCGTAGGCCCAAGCGTAGCGATCAACGTCATAGCTGCCCGTCGAGTCAAGGAGACCAACGCGCCCCTTGCCGATCAGCGTGCGCGGATCGACAGACGAGAGATCGATCATTGACATGCGAGGCACTCCTCATAATCGGCGCGCTGCGCAGGCGGCTGCCGCGGCGCGGCCTCGTCATCGTCGACGATCTTGCCGGCGAACGCCGCGCGCGAGATCGATTTTGAACGGCAGTAATAAAGGCTCTTCACCCCACGCTTCCACGCCGTCCAGTGCAGCATGTGGAGGTCCCACTTATCGACCTCGGCCGGCAGATAGAGGTTGATTGACTGGCTCTGGCAGATGAATGCGGCCCGGTCGCCTGCAAGCTCGACGATCCAGCGCTGGTCGACCTCGAAGGCGGTGCGAAACACCGCTTTCTCGTGTTCCGACAGAATGTCGAGATGGGCGACCGAACCCTCCTGCGCAATGATCGACTGCCAGGTCACCGGGGTGTCGGCGCCCTTGGCGATCAGTACCCTGGTCAGATGAGGATTACGTACCGAGATGGCACCAGACAACGTCTTGTGGGTGTAGATGTTGGCCGGGATCGGCTCGATGCATGCGCTGGTGCCGCCGCAGATGATGCTGATCGAAGCAGTCGGCGCGATCGCGATCTTCTGGCTGAAGCGCTCCATCACGCCACGTTCCAGGGCATCCGGGCACGGGCCACGCTCGCGAGCAAGGGCGACGGATGCCGCGTCGGCATCACCCCGGATCTTCCGAAACATCTTTAGATTGAATGATTTCGCCAAGCCACTCTCCATTGGAATGCCATTCGCCTGGAGGAACGAGTGGAAGCCCATCACGCCAAGTCCGACGGAGCGCTCGCGCAGGGCGGCGTAGCGGGCCCGCTTCATACCCTCCGGCGCCGTCGTGATGAAGTGGGTGAGCACGTTGTCAAGGAAGCGCATGACGTCCTCGATGAAGCCGGGTTCCTCATTCCATTGGTCCCAGGTCTCGAGGTTGAGCGATGACAGACAGCACACCGCGGTGCGCTCCTCGCCGCGATGGTCGATGCCGGTCGGGAGCGTAATCTCGCTGCACAGGTTGGAGGTCGAGACCTTGAGACCGAGCTCGCGCTGGTGCTTGGGAAGCGCGCGATTCACGGTGTCGATGAACAAGAGATAAGGCTCGCCTGTCTGCAACCGGTTCTCAAGAATGCGTTGCCATAGCTGTCGCGCGTCGATCTCGCGGACGACCTCGTTCGTCTTCGGGCTGCGCAGAGCGAACGCGGTGCCGGCGCCCACGGCACGCATGAACTCGTCGGTGAGGTTGATGCCGTGATGCAGGTTGAGGCTCTTGCGGTTGAAGTCGCCGGACGCCTTGCGGATCTCGAGAAACTCCTCGATCTCGGGATGCTGGATATCGAGATAGACCGCCGCCGAGCCGCGCCGCAACGAGCCCTGGCTGATCGCCAGCGTCAGGCCGTCCATGACGTGGATGAACGGGATGACGCCTGAGCTGACGCCGCCCTTCACCTTCTCTCCGATCGAGCGAACATTGCCCCAGTACGTGCCGATACCGCCCCCGTTGGAGGCAAGCCACACGTTTTCGTCCCAGGTGCCAACGATTCCTTCGAGCGAGTCCGACACCGAGTTAAGGAAGCACGAGATTGGCAGGCCGCGCGTGGTGCCGCCATTGGACAGCACCGGCGTGGCTGGCATGAACCACAGCCGAGACATCGCGTCATAGAGACGTTGGGCGTGCGCAACATCGTCCGCGAAGGCACAGGACACCCGCGCGAACATGTCCTGGATGCTTTCGCCGACGAGCAGATAGCGATCGGTCAGCGTTAGCTTGCCGAACGCGGTCAGCAGGCCGTCGCGCGATCGATCGAGCGTGAGATCGGACGGCTTTGGCAATGGCGCGAGAGGCCGCGGCAGCGGAGCCGATGACGGCGGCGGCACAACACACCGCTGAGGCGCGGCAGACTTTGGCCGCGCCGGCCACGGCCGCACACTCGGCCACTCAATTAGATGACCATGCTGATTGAAATCGTAAGACGGCGACATCGGCAACCCCGCGATGTTAGGGGGTGAAGCCACGCGCACGACTTGCGAGGAGACGGGTCAAACGTCCCAGGCTGCAAGCGACGCACGGGGCACCCCGCCCGAGGACGTTCTATTCTGTCGCGGCAGGTCTCCTGGCTCGCGGGTCGCTGCGGCTGTCGGCCTTCCCGGTGCTGTCGCGGCCAGTGACCATTATGACAACCGCTCGCCGCTTACAGTTGCGGGGGGCAGCCCCGGAATAGCCGTTACCGGCGCACCGGGTTCCCTCTTAGCTTCCATCCTACTAGATGCAGAATGGAAGACCGTGGCAGATCTACATACAGACGCCGCGCGTCGAGATTCGTCAAGGCTTGTGCCAGGGGAGTCGAGACGCAGGACGCCACGTCCGCTCCGGGTCCGGGCCCGCAACGCTCTGTTCGAGCAAATGCCCCCCCCCCTGCTTCGGCCCATTCCGTGAAAAGAGTGGCAGCATTTTGATTTCGATGCTCCGTCGCGATGACGGGTGCCTATGCGAGCCCGCGTTGGATAGGAATCCGTTCGGCGAAGGTTCTGGGCGATGCTGGCGAGGGATAATCTCATGACGCGCAACGTTTGGCTTGCAATTCAAAGCGGTCGAGAATGCGATCGAGCTGCGCCAGCAAGGTGTTGCTCTTCTTGTGGAACTGGCGTGAGGTGCGTCCCTGCCATGATCGTGCGATCTCGGTGGCTTGCCGCGCGCGCCAGATCGAGCACGATAGCTCCACAAATGCTTGTGGTACCACTGAGCCTTCAACGCGCAACAGTCGCCGTCGCGCTTGCTGACGTGGCCAAGTGTTTTGGCGCCATGATTTACCAGAGCTCCGATCGCAGTAATGACCTTGCCGGCACAGCGGTTGTCCTCACTTGCGTGGTCATGGATGAAGCCGCCAAGGAGGCTCGATCTTAGTCAGCTTTTCGCAAGCTGCCCCTGCTAGCATGAAGCGGATAGGTCATCTCGCGGCGACGCCGCTATCCGGGTGTTACGACATGAACGCAGCCGATATTAATGCAACAGCGCCGCAGGTTGGCGCCCCCTCCGATACCGCCGAGAGCGGCGGCGATGACACGCGTGCAGCGCTACTGCGCCGAGCATTCGAAAAGGCTCTCGTTTCCGTCGCCACGCAAGTCATAAGCGATTCCCAGTCGGATATGGATGAGGCCATGAGCGAGCTTGATGATGGGTGAGCCGATGCTCGGCGCCACATAGAGATACAGCCCGCGTGGTGATCGAATCGAAGACGTGCCAAGTGAGACTTGGCACATGCCACCAGTTAGATGCGCATTCAATGATCTCAGATCCGAGCTGCGAGCGGGTCCGCGAATCCGAATGCACCTGGATCTTTTTGGCAGCGGGCTGCTGCGATTTCCTTTTAACGTCCCTAGCCTAGTCCTACTGCGTCACAAACGATGATCTGTCTAGTGGTCGAACTTGATCGCACAACAAGGACATCTCGACAGCGTTCGGACGAGCCCATGTTCGAGGCGCCGTCGCATCGTCGCGATCGAATTTGGAATGTGACGTTGGGTCCGCAGCGGCAAATCCGCGGGGTCTGTAATCTGCGGGAATGCGATCGAGCAGGATCGGCCGGGCGTGCCGAGTGCCTGAGGGGGGAATCGTCTCCCGCTCGGAGATCAGGAATCCGTAGGCTGCGATGCACATTGTTGCGTGATGATGAAAGCCGCGCCAGCCGCGTCCCTCGAAGTGGCCGAGCCCGACCTCCTGCTTGAGTTCCTGATAGTCGCGTTCGATGCGCCAGCGCAATTTAGCCGTCTCAACGAGAGTCCGGAATGCCACATCCTCCGGCAATGTCGAGAGCCAGTATTTGGTAGGCTGGTCCTCGCCTTTTGGCCATTCGATCAGCAACCATTCCTCCAATCGCCGGGTGGTTTGCCAATAATCACGATGCGCGGCACGGACCCGCACGCGGGCAAAGCGCGAGGTCAGCTTTTCGTTCGTTCCTTGCCGCCACGTGATGGTGCGCCAAGCTTTGGCCGGCAGGCCGATCGCGAGCGCCTTGACGGCGGCCGGCTGATGCTGACGGTTGCGGCGCATCAGTTTCGGTGGACGGCCGCGGCCCGACCATGGCTTCGGCGGCAAGGGACCGGTACCGGGCGCCCATACCGTTGTGCTCGACAGAAGACCCGCCACATAGGTCAATCCCAGCGCCGTGATCTCCGTGCGCAGGTCGCTGTTATTGCCATAGCCCGCGTCCATCAGTACGACACCGCGTGGAAGGCCGCTCGCGCAGGCCCACCGCAACTGCTCCAGCGCGATCTCCGGCTTGGTCCGGAAGCCAACTTCGGCAGGAATGCCCACCTTGCGCCGCCGATCGCAGTCCTCAGTCCATTCCTTCGGAAGATAAAGGCGATAAGCGACAGGCAGGCTGGCGTGGTGGTTGGCAATCGACAGTGACACCGCCACCTGACAATTATCCTGCTTGCCGAGCTGCCCGCAATATTGCCGTGCAACTCCAACTGAATGTCGGCCCTGCTTGGGAAATCCGGTATCGTCGATGATCCAGGCTTCGATGGGGCCCTGGCGTTCAATCGCCGGCAGGACCATCTCACGTACCTTGCCCAGCACCTTCTCATCCGACCAGGCGCCGCTGCCGACGAAATGCAGCAGCGATTGATGCTGGGCGGCCGTCCGTTCCGGAGCTGTCACCGCCGCCATCGACTCCACGCTCTTGCGACCGCCACAGGCCATCAGGCCGACGCAATAGTCGCGCAGCGGCGCCTTCCGATCAGCATGACCGATGACACTGGCAAGCCCTTCCAAATACGTCGCAAATCGCTTCTCGCTCGTCTTGGTGCCACGCCCGCTCATGTCGGCCTCTCGACTGATGGTCCGTGCTTCATCCATCGCTGATTCTGGCCGGCGGTTTTGTGACTCAGTCAGACTAGAGGCGCCTTGGGTGGGCCTTGCGGTGAACGGCGTGGCGGGTTTCATCAACGCTGGATGGTCATGGCTTTTGATCCGTCGAGGGCGGCAGCTTAGATCACCGGCTCTCGTCGCCGATGGGCGCCATCTTTTCACGGACGTGCTTTCTTCGGTTGGGGTGCTGGGTGGAGTAGGGATTGCGGCGATTTCCGGTTGGGCCGTTCTTGATCCTGCGCTGGCAGCGGCGGTTGCCTTGAATATTTTGTGGTCCGGCTGGGGTCTCATGAGGGAGTCGGTCAGCGGGTTAATGGATGAAGCAGTCGCACCCGAGACATTGGTACGAATTAGAGAGATCATTTTGGCCGAGGCGAAGGGCGCGATTGAAGCACATGATCTACGGACCCGACATGCCGGCCGCATGACGTTTGTTGACTTCCATCTTGTCGTCGACGGCAGCACCACTGTTTCAACCGCGCATGACATTTGCGATCGGCTTGAAAAGGCGATTAAGGAGGAAATTGGCGAATCGCTGATAACCATTCACGTTGAACCCGGCAACAAGGCTGAGCATTCTGGCGTCATGACCTTTTGAAGGTCCTCGCAAATGAAAATCGTTCGCACGTTCGAGTGAAACAATTCATATTGGAGTGTGGTCTCGCTTCGAAAGGGATGGCGTTGGTGTGGGATCACTGCTAATCGTCGGCGTCCTCGTTATGCTGCAGCGCGGTCGACGCCATCGATTGCGCATGTTACTCTTAGACACCGACTTCGTGAGTCCCCCGCAAAGTGAAATCCAGATCGAGCCAGTTCAGAAATCTGCATCCGCGCAGCTCTGGCGCTGTCGTGGCATTTCTTATTGCGCTCGTCTGTCTTCTGGCGGGGGCGTTGCATCAGTTGCGCGATCTCCAAGTGAATGAGGCAATGGTTCGGCCGACCGCTGTGGAATCGTTGATCACAAACATCGGCTCCTCGGGAAAGATCGAGATATCCCGAGCAAACGTCGTCGCGGAGCATGACAAAGACGATAGTTTCTCCGTGAAAACGCTTGAGCAGATGTTTGTGTTGGCTCTCGTCAAGCCTCCATCGATTTTGCTTAGGGAGCCGCGGACTTCTCACCCGGACTCGCTGGCTGCGATCGAAACCCCTCCGCCAAGATACCTGACCTGACCACACTTCGCCGGGCTTTCGGGCCCGTATGTTGTCGTTCATCAGGTTGTCTCCATGTTGTTGATTCGTGCCGCCACGCGGTTCGCGTGCGCGTCGGTATTGCTTGTTGGCCCCTGGCTGACGGGCATGTCCCATTCCCAGTCGTTATCCCTTCAGACGGCGCTGCAGCGCGCGTTGGCCGCGAACCCTCGGCTGACCGCGGCGGAGCGCGACGTCGGCATCGCATCCGGCCAGAGTATCCAGGCCGGCGCGCTCATCAATCCGGAACTGTCGTACGAACAGGACAATTCCTTTGGTTCAGGTCGTTACCGCGGTACGCGATCGGCGGAGACGACACTGCAGATCAGTCAGCTCTTCGAACTGTTCGGCAAGCGTGATGCGCGCATCGCCGCTGGCAGAGCGGCGCTTGACACGGCCACCATCCAGCGCAAGGCGGTGCGGCTGGAAGTTCTCTCCGAAACGGCCATCGCATTCCTGGGCGTGCTCGGTATTCAACGTCGCATTCAAATCCTCGACGAGCACGTCACCGCTATCGACCGGCTGACGCCGTTGCTGCAGCGACGGGTCGACGCCGGCGCATCCTCGCCGGCCGAGACCGGCCGGGCTCAGGTCGCTTCCGATTTGGTGAAAGCCGACCGGGAGCGGGTCCGCGCAGTGCTCGCGAGTGCGCGCCGCGAACTCGCGGTGATCATGGGCGACACATCGCCCAAATACTCCGCCGTATCCGGAAGGCTTGAGGCTGTGGGACGGCCGTCGTCGTTCCAGTCTGTCGTCGCCGCGATCGACGCCAACCCTCAATTGGTGCGATGGACCGCGGTGTACGCGCAACGCAACGCTGAACTTCTGATGGCGCGCCTCAGGCCCTATCCGGACGTGCGGCTGAGCGCCGGCTGGCGGCATTTCAACGACGCCGGCGACGACGCCGTGCGCTTGGGCGTTTCGATCCCCATCCCGGTGTTCGACCAAAACCAGGGCAACGTCATCTCCGCCGAACAGAGCCTGGAGAAGACCCGTGCAGAACGAGAAGCAAACCGCGCCGCATTGATCGTTCTTGCCGGCCGCGCCTACGATTCGCTGCAGGGTGCGCAGCGCGAACTTGCGATCCTGCGCGATTCCACGATCCCGAAATCGCGCCAGGCGGCGGATGCAATCTTCGAAGGATATGCGCAAGGACGCTTCAGCCTGCTGGAGGTCCTCGACGCGCAGGCCAGCGTAGCGCAGGCGCGACTGCGAGAGCAGGAAGCGCAGCAAAACTTCCACATCGCCGTCGCCACTATTGAGGGGCTTGTCGGCAATCCATTCGCACTCGCGCGGGAGAGCGCACGATGAAAAAGACTTTTAGAATTTTGACCGTCGGCCTGTCGGTCGCCGTCTTCGGTTTTGTCGGATTCAAGGTGCTTTCGCCAGCCGCCAAGACTGGCTTGGCGAAGACGCCGGACCAAAGGACGAGGATGGCAGAGGGGCGTGCGGAGCCGGATGAGCACGGCGCGGACCGCGTCTTCATCAGTGACGCCAAATTGGCCGCGGGCGGCGTAGCCTTGGGCGCCGCGGGAAGTGCCGTGCTCAGCGAGACGCTGCACCTCAACGGCATTCTGCGGGCGAACCAGGAATCCGTCGTGCAGGTCACACCTCGGTTTCCTGGCGTCGTGCGCGACATCCGCAAGCGAATCGGCGACGCCGTGGTCAAGGGCGACCAACTCGCCTCGATCGAGAGCAACCAGAGTCTTACCGCATATGATCTCAAGGCGCCCATCAGCGGCACGATCATTGAGAGGCAAATATCGCTCGGCGAGTACGCATCCGAGCAGAAGCCGGCTTTCGTGGTCGCGGACCTGTCGACGATCTGGGTGGATCTTTCGGTGTACCGTCACGATTTCAAGCGCGTCCGTATCGGCGATGAAGTCCTGATTGATCCGGATGATGGTGGGGAGAATATAAAGGCGACGATCTCTTACGTCTCACCGGTCGGCGCGAGTGACACACAGACCGCCCTCGCGCGCGCCGTCCTCACCAATCCGGACGGCCGGCTCCGGCCGGGGCTGTTCGTGACGGCGCGACTCGTCTTGGCGAAACGCAATGCACCGGTAGCCGTCCGCGTCGGCGCGATCCAAACGCTCGAGAGCAAGACAATCGTGTTCGTGCGCGAAGGTGACAAGATCGAAGCCCGGCCGGTGCTGATCGGCGAGTCCGATGCTCAACATGCCGAGGTGAAATCAGGACTTTCCGAGGGCGAACGATACGTGGCCGAGAACAGCTTCGTCGCGAAGGCCGAAATGTACAAGGGTGGAGCTGCCGGTGAGTAAGTGTATCGTCATGCAACGAGGTGACCTGAGATGAACTTGGTTCTATCGTTCTCCCTCAGACATCGTTGGCTCGTGATGCTCTTTGTCTTCGGGCTGGTCGCGCTCGGAGTCTGGAAGTTCACGAACCTCCCGATCGATGCGGTCCCGGACATCACCAACGTCCAGGTCCAGATCAACACGAGTGCTCCCGGGTATTCGCCGCTGGAGACCGAGCAACGCATCACGTTTCCAGTGGAGACGGCGATGGGCGGCCTGCCCAAGCTCGAGTATACGCGCTCAACGTCGCGCTATGGGCTCAGTCAGGTGATCGTGGTCTTCAACGAGGGCACCGACATCTACTTCGCGCGACAGCTTGTCAATGAACGCATACAGCAGGTGAAGGACCAGCTTCCGGCGGGCGTCGATACGACGATGGGGCCGATTTCCACCGGCTTGGGCGAGATCTACAGCTACACCGTGGAGGCGAAACCGGGCGCCCGCGCGCCGGATGGGCGAGAATACACCGCGACCGAATTGCGGACGGTTCAGGACTGGGTCATCAAACCGCAGATGCGGACGGTGCCGGGCGTCATCGAGGTCAACTCGGTCGGCGGTTTCGACCGTCAGTTTCACGTGCTTCCGGATCCGGGGCGGCTGATCGCCTATAAGCTCGGCTTCAGGGATGTGATGAGAGCGCTGGCGGAAAACAACGCCAACGTCGGTGCCGGTTACATCGAGCGGAACGGCGAGCAGTATCTCGTCCGCACGCCGGGTCAGGTCGCCAACAAGGAGGAGATCCGCGACATCGTGATCGGCTCCCGCGGAGGCATTCCCGTCCGCATCCGAGACGTCGCGGAAGTGAAGGAAGGCCCCAACCTCCGCACGGGTGCGGCTACGGTCGACGGCGAGGAAACGGTGCTCGGCACGACGCTGCTTCTGGCCGGGGAAAACAGCCAGACCGTCGCGCAGCGCGTCGCGGCGAAACTGGCCGAAGTGTCGAAACTGCTTCCCGAGGGGATCATTGCGCGGACAGTCTACGACCGGACCAAGCTCGTCGAGGCGACGGTCGCAACCGTCGAGAAAAATCTCATCGAAGGGGCGATTCTGGTCGTCGTCGTACTCTTCCTGATCCTGGGCAACCTCCGCGCTGCGATCGTCACCGCGTGTGTCATCCCGCTCGCGATGCTGATGACGATCACCGGCATGGTCGAGGCGAAAATCAGCGCGAATCTGATGAGTCTCGGCGCCATTGACTTCGGCATCATCATTGATGGAGCGGTCATCATCGTGGAGAACTGCCTGCGGCTTCTCGCCGAGGAACAGCACAGGCGCGGACGACTGCTGTCCCTCCCGGAGAGGTTGACGGCGATCAGGGAAGGCTCGCACGAAGTCATCAAACCCAGTCTGTTCGGCACCATGATCATCGCGGTCGTCTACCTGCCGGTCCTGACGCTGACCGGCGTGGAGGGCAAGATGTTCACGCCCATGGCGCTGACCGTGTTGATGGCGCTTGCGGGAGCGGCGTTGCTTTCGGTCACGTTTGTCCCGGCAGCAGTCGCCCTGGTGGTGACCGGAAAGGTCTCTGAGCATGAAAACGCCTTCATGCGCATAGCAAAGCGGATCTACCTACCGCTGCTGGCCGGGGCAATCCGGTTCCGCCGGACGGTTGCGCTCGTTGCCGTTGTCATCGTTATCGCGAGCGGGGCTGCGGCGACGCGGATGGGATTCGAATTCATTCCAAGCCTCGACGAGGGCGACCTCGCCATCACCGCTACCCGGATTCCCGGAACGAGCCTGACGCAGTCGCTGGACATGCAAGCAGCGCTCGAGCGCCGCGTGAAGCAGATACCGGAAGTGGAAACCTTCTTCACGCGCACCGGCACCGCCGAGGTAGCGACCGACCCGATGCCCCCTTCGACATCGGATGGTTTTGTGATGCTGAAGCCGCGCGCGGAGTGGCCTGATCCGTCCAAGCCGAAGTCCAAATTGGTCGACGAGATCGAGCGCGCCGCACAGGAGATACCCGGCAGCAACTACGAGTTTTCGCAGCCGATCCAGATGCGGGTCAACGAGCTGATCTCGGGCGTGAGAAGCGACGTCGGCATCAAGATCTTTGGAGACGATCTGGAGACCCTGCTGCAGTCGGCCCGCCAGGTGCAGGCCGCGGTCCAGAACATTCCCGGCGCCACCGACGTGAAGACCGAGCAGAGCGGCGGACTGCCGGTGCTGACCGTCAAGCTCGACCGGCAGGCGCTGTCGCGCTACGGGCTCAGCGTCGGCGACGTCCAAAACCTCGTGGAGATCGCCATCGGAGGAAAAAGCGTCGGGAAGCTGTTCGAGGGAGACCGCCGCTTCAACATCATGGTGCGTCTGCCCGAACACCTGCGTGGCAATCTCGAGGCCATCCGGGCGATACCGATTCCACTCCCTCCCGTGGAAGACGCACTCCAAGGCGCAATTCGAACGTCCTTGATGAGTCCTGCCGCCGGTCAAATGCGGTACGTGCCGCTTTCATCGGTGGCCACAATCGATGCAGCTCCGGGGCCGAACCAGATCAGCCGGGAAAACGGAAAGCGAAGGATTGTCGTGACGGCGAACGTTCGCGACCGCGATCTGGGGTCGTTCGTTTCGGAGTCGCAGCAGGCGGTTACCGAGAAGGTCAAGCTGCCGTCCGGCTACTGGATCGTATGGGGAGGACAGTTCGAACAGCTCGTCTCCGCGACCAAGCGGCTGACGATCGTCGTACCCATTGCGCTTCTGCTTGTTTTCCTGCTGCTGTTCATGAGCATGGGATCGGTGGCAGATGCGCTGCTCGTGTTCAGCGGCGTACCGCTCGCCTTGACCGGCGGTATCGCCGCGCTGTTGCTGCGTGGAATCCCACTGTCGATTAGCGCCGGCGTCGGATTCATCGCCTTGTCAGGGGTGGCTGTACTCAACGGCCTTGTGATCATCGCGTTCATTGATCGTCTCCGCTCCGAAGGCAGATCGCTGCTCGAGGCGGTAGAGCATGGCGCCGCCGCGCGGTTGAGACCCGTCCTCATGACCGCGCTCGTCGCGTCGCTCGGCTTCGTGCCGATGGCTATTGCGACGGGCGCCGGCGCAGAAGTTCAGCGGCCGCTGGCAACCGTAGTGATTGGCGGCATCATTTCGTCGACGATACTCACCCTTCTGGTTCTACCAGCGCTGTACGCTCTCTTCCGGAGAGAAGCGGCGAGCAAGGAAAGCTTGTGATGACACGCTTCGTTCTTTTCTGCGCGGCCTTGCTGTTCGCTGCGCTCGCCATCGGCTCAACGCAGGCGGTAGCACTCGCTTCGATGTCCGCCGATCGCGAGGTATGGAGCCCGGCCCGAATCGACGCCCTTCCTCCGGAATTGCGCTGTGCGAATAGCCTCGATAGACTCCACCTTCTTTTTGTTCGGAGGATTGTTTCCTACTTTGCTCAGCGGCCCGCTTAGATAGTCGTTGAGAATTTCTTCAAGAACCGGAGGTGCATGATCAGGAATATACAGCGCGATCACGCGGTCATTTGCTTCGGTCGTTTTGACCGCGCCGGTGCGTATATCTTGCGTTTTCATGTCGAGCACGTCAGGCGGCGTGCCGCGCTTCAATTCAACTTCGACGAATGTGCCGGTGGGCGGCTCTAGGCGCGTATCCGTCGGTTTGACGGCGTCAGCTGCCGCGAGTGCAACACGCAGTTCATTTTGAACACGTTGACCATGCGCGGCACGTTCACGAACAGCACCTGAACCGCCTCCTTGCTCGCCGACATAGCCTTGCGAAGTCGCAAATGCGATTATGTCAATGTGGGGTAGGTTGAAACGCGACGGCATACATTACGAACCTTCTGTGTCCATAAAGGCCGTTCGCATGGCGTGACGCTCTTGGAGACGGTCAACAAGGTCTTCCGTGGTGAGCTGCTTTCGCTCATCCAATATCGCCGTCTTCACAGCATCGTCTGCCGCTCTGACAATTTCTGATTGGCTTAAGCCCTCAGCCGCATGAATGATGTGTTTCCACGCCGGACGGACCACTTTCATCGGAATGACGTTGGCCGTGATGAGCGTTTTGATCTGTGCTGAGGTCGGCGCGTCAAACTCCAGAACTTGGTCGTAACGGCGCAACAAGGCCCGGTCGAGGAGTGACGGATGATTGGTCGAGCAAATGATAACGCTATCGGTCGAGTTACCTTCCTCCATAAACTGAAGGAAAGAATTCAGAACGCGTCGCATTTCGGCTACGTCATTCGTGGCCGTTCGTTGACCGCCGACCGCATCAAACTCGTCGAACAGGTAAACACCGCGGCGCTTGGCAGTCTCATCAAAAATAAAGCGCAGCTTCGCGGCCGTCTCACCCATATAACGCGTTATCATCCCTTCAAGGCGGATAATGAACAGCGGAAGGTGAAGCTCACCCGCCAAAGCCTCGGCAGACATCGTCTTCCCTGAGCCGGGTGGCCCCACAAACAGGACGCGCCGATTAGGAGTTTTGCCATGTTCGCGCAACCAGTCACGTTTGCGCTGCTGACGTAAAACATCGCTAAGGCGGCCCAGCAGGCGGTCGCCTAAAACAACATCCTTCAGCTTGTAACGTGGGTCGCGCATTTCAAGCAGCCCCTCTAGACTGCCACGCGGACTTGCAAACGGAATCGCGACCGACGCCCCCCGCGAATTGCGCGAGCGCGCTTTGTCGATTTCAGTTCGCATCTCTTGTGCGGTGTCGCGCCGGCCTTGCCGAGCTTCTGAAGCTGCGATCTGAAGCGCGATGGAAAAGAACCCATCTTCATCACCCTCAGCTCGGCTTCTCAACATAGCTAGAATCTGCTTGGCGCTCGACGCGATAGATCCTCTCTACACGAATCGTACTACAGCCGCGCCCATCCGCGAACGCTTTTTTGATGCGTCATCCTCCGTTGTGTATGACCTGCGGTTAAGGGCGTTATACAGACGGCGATGCTGGACCGCTTCATCGCCGTTGTCTTCGCGTTCGGTTGTGAAGAACGAGCGCAAGCAGTCCCCCTGGATGCCGTCCGCCGACACGCGCCGTAAATAACCTCCGAGCAGGGCACTATCAGGAGTTGGATTAATTGTAGCTTGCGCTTCTGTGTGTTCATGGTATGTTCCAGGCGTTAAATGCACCCTCCCAATTAGGCCGTCATGGCAGATCAGATCGTCATCACGGAGAAAACCAGCCAGGCCAAAGACGTCCGCGCCGCAATTGGTTCTCGCTACGGTGATGTTCTTCCAGCTGAGGGCCATTTGTTCGATCTCCTCGAACCGGAGGATGTTGTTCCGGCCTGGAAGCGATGGTCGCCGATACTTTTACGGCCTGAAGGTCTTTACGGTACCTGCCCGGCAGAGGGCGGTAACAAAGCGGCCAAGCTCAAGGCCATTCGCGAGGCGTTGCGCACTGCCAAGCGCGTTTGGCTTGCAACCGATTGCGACCGCGAGGGTCAGCTGATCGGTCAGGAAATTCTTGAGCATTACGATTATCGCGGCCAGGTGATGCGAGTGCTGTTCACCGCGCAGGATTCGCAGACCATCCGCGACGCATTCGGTCGCGCAAAACCCAATACCGAATACTCTCGCCTATACGCCGCCGCGGTTGCGCGCCGACAGGCCGATCAGATTTACAACCTGTCGCTCACTCGCACCGCAACCGTCATCCTTGGACAAGGCGCGCGAAGAGTGATTGGAGTTGGTCGTGTAAAGACGCCGACATTAGCCATTGTATGCAAGCGTGAATTGGAAATCCGAAACTTCGTGCCGCTGTCCTATTTTGAGATTGTCGCCACCGCGAAAGTGGCGGGTGGGCAATTCCAGATGCGGCACGCGCCGCAGGACCGAATTGTTAAGCGCAAGATAGCCCAGGACGTAGTCAAAGCGGCTGAAGGCTTCGAGGGCGCGCTTACCGTGCGCGTCGAGGATAAGCGGCAAGTGCCACCCAAGCTGCATGATTTGCCGTCGTTGCAGAAACTCTGCGGCTCGCGCTTCGGCTGGTCAGCCAGCAAAACGCTCGAAGTGGCGCAGGAGCTGTATGACGGCCAAGGCAAGAAGATCATCACCTATCCTCGTGCAGAGGTTCGCTATCTGCCGCAAAACTTGATGTCGGACGTGCCGCGAATCGTAGCCGGACTACGGGCGGGCCAATCGTTCAGCGCGATCCCTGTACCCGAGCCGCCGGTGATTCGTAGAGGCGCGAGCGGCACCTTTTACGACAAGGGGCTGGAGGGCGCGAGCCACCATGCCGTCATTCCCAATGTCAACGCCATCGACAAACTACCTGAGGTCTGGCCTCGTCTGTCGTCTGACGAGAAGAAACTCTTTGACGTTATCGCGCGGGCATATATGGCCGCCCTGATGCCCGACTTTCGTTATCGGCAGACAACCGCAACGCTCGATGTGCACGGCTTTGAATTCCGCGCAGCCGGTCGCCAGCCCATTGATCTCGGTTGGCGTGCCGCATTCCCGGAGTGGCAACCCGCCGACGAAAAGGGTGATGAGGCGCAAATGCTGCCGCCGCTGCGCGACGGCGAGATGGGGGAGTTGCAAGATCCAAAAATCGAGAACAAGGAGACCCGGCCCCCCCCGCGTTACAACGAAGGCACTCTGATCGAAGCGATGCAGAACGCATGGCGGTTTGTTGATGACGAGGTTCTGCGAGATCGTCTGAAGGAAGCCAAGGGTATTGGCACTCCTGCAACCCGAGCCGAGATTATCGGAGGTCTGAAGAAGCAGGGTTTTCTGACTCCCCAGGGGAAGAATATCGTGCCGACCGAGACTGGTCTGTCGTTGTTCGGCGTTCTCAAACAAGCCGATCCGGCGCTAGTCGATCCTGGTGTGACGGCGCAACTTGAATGCCTGCTCGACGACGTCGTTGTAGGCAAACAGGAGATGGTCGGCGCGATTGACGCCGTATGCGATGTCGCCGAGCGCATTATCAGCAAGATGAAGGAGGGGGCTACCGCGGTGGGACCTCCCTTGCTTGGCAGTGCAGGGGACAATGGCACAGGAACGTATCCACCGACGCCTGCGATGAAACGCTTTGCTGACAGCCTCGTCTGGCAAAAGGGCATCAAACCACCGCTCGGCTATAAGACGTCGATATCGATCTGCCGCAAATTCCTTAGCGAACACGCGTCTAAAAGGTCAGACGGCGAAACGGCCGGTAAGCTCGACCCCAAACCGGTAAGCCCTGCACAATTGTTGTACGCCAAGAAGCTGGCGCAGGGGAAAGGTCTCATTATCCCCGATGATGCGAGGTCCAACTCGGTCGCGATGTCCGCATGGATTGAAATGAATCGAGGCAAAAAACGCCGCAAGCCCAGTCGCAAGACCTTCAACAGAGCGGCAGGGTCGGTTGCATCCCAGGCTGCGCCGCTGAAGAGGTCTCGAAAGCAAAACGTTGACGCCGATGCCTATTCGACGGCTCCCGTGTCAGCAAACTCAAGCAGGACGCCGCTGCGGATTCCATATGGCAACAAGGAAATCGCTCTGAAGCTCGGTGCCCGCTATGGATCAGGGGGATGGTATGCCCCACCCGGGACTGATCTTTCTGCCTTCGACGAACGGGGGTGGCTGGTTTAGGTGGCGGGACCGAGATGACCGGACAAGGTTAGACGAATCTGGGATAACTCATTGATCCTCGTGGGCGGATTAGACATCTAAAGATTCTCCATCACACTGAATCTATTGGTGAAAAATGAGCCTGAAAATCGCAGTGTCGGTGGTTCGATCCCGCCCCTGGGCACCATCTCCAAACTAAGTATCTGATATCCCAATATAAAAATTCGAAAAAGTCCCACTGCGGCTTTCGGTGGGACATGTTGCGTTCACGCTTTAGCGTCGCGCGCCTCGATCAAATGCATTGCATCGGCGGCCATGCGCTTTTGATCGGCGGCCCGCGTGTACCGCTCGGCTTCCTTTAGCGTGTCCCAACCGAAGACCGCCATAAGCTGCCTCGATGTCGCGCCGTTCTCGGCCGCGATAGTTGCGCCCGCTTTGCGTACACCATGCGCGCTACAATGCGCGAGCCCGGCTTGGTCGCACCAATCGCGGAACTTATTTCCGAACCCGGCAGCGGTGAAGGGGCGGCCAAGATCGTTGATTAGGTACGTCAGTTCGCCACAGGGCGACGCGTCGATAATCGAGCGGAGCGCGGGCAGTATTGGAAGCGTTAGCTGCTTCGGCTTCCGTTTCCGCCCCTTGTGTTGCGTGAATGCGAGCCTGCCGCTTTTCGCATGCTGCTTTCCAAACCGAACAATGTCTGAACGGCGCTGCCCTGTGAACATCAACAGCGCTAGCGCAAGCCGCGCTTTCGTTCCGACCGGGTGACGCTCTTCAAACTGCCGAACCTCTTCAACCGACCAAGTGTGGAAGCCGATTGATCCCGTCTTGATATACGGTACATCGCGCGCGGGATTGAATGGCGCGTGCTTCTTCCGAACGCCGAACTTGAACACCTGCCTGATGGCCTTCACGCGTCCGTTGGCGGCTTCTGGGAACGCTAGGAGCTTGTCTGGATAGTCGCTGTTCAAATCTGGTCGGGTCTGATTCAACATTGGGCGATGAGCAAGTATTTTCGGCCTTGGAACATCGATCAGACGCTGCTTCTGCCGCCGAATGTGCAGGACTTCGTGCCGAAAGGCCATGTCTCGCGGTTTATGGTTGATCTGGTGCGGGAGAGCCTCGATCTCAGGGAGATCATGGGCAGCTATGTGAGCGGGCTTGGGCAGCCGCCGTTTGATCCGCGGATGATGGTGGCGCTGCTGCTGCATAGCTATGCGAGTGGGCTGTATTCGTCGCGTCGGATTGCCAAGGCCTGCCGGGAGCGGAACGATTTTGTGATGATCGTGGCGCTGGATGCGCCGGATTTTCGGACGATCAGCGACTTTCGCAAGCGACATTTGAAGGCGCTCGGCGCGCTATTCGTGCAGGTTCTGAAGTTGTGCGAGACGGCCGGGCTGGTCAAGCTCGGTCATGTCGCGCTGGATGGTACGAAGATCAAGGCGAACGCGTCGAAACACAAGGCGATGAGTTATGAGCGCATGAAGAAGCGCGAGGCGGAATTGAAGGCCGAGGTCGCTCGCATGCTGGCGGCCGCCGAGGCGGCGGATGCCTCGGAGGATGAGACTTTCGGCAACAGCGACGAACTGCCGGACTGGACCGTCGACAAGCAGAAACGGCTGGCGAAGATCCAGCAAGCGATGGCGGCGCTGGAAGCGGACGCCAAACTGGCGGCGGAGGAAGAGCGCCGCATCGAGGCCGAAAAGGAACAGCAGCGCCAGGCCGAAGGCCGCAAGAAGCCGGGCAAACCGGCGGCGCTGCCATCGGAGGAACCCAATCCCAAGGCGCAACGCAACTTCACCGATCCGGAAAGCTGCATCATGAAGTCGAAGGATGGCTTCGTTCAGGCCTATAATGCCCAGGCGGCCGTCGATGCACATGCCCAGATCATTGTCGCGCAAGAACTGACCCAGCACGGCAGCGATCAGGGCCAGTTGGTGCCCCTGATCGAGGCCATCGAGAGCAATCTTGGCCGCAAGCCGCGGCAGGCCTCAGCGGATTCCGGCTACTGCAGCGAAGCCAATCTCGAAGCGCTCGACACACGCAGCATCGATGGCTATGTCGCGCCCGGACGCGCCAAGCACCCGACAGTAGCGAACGGAAAAGTCGGCGGCCCGCTGACACAGGCCATGCGAAAGAAGATCGACGATGGCGGCTTCGAAACACCCTACCGATTGCGAAAGCAAGTGGTGGAGCCGGTGTTCGGGCAGATCAAACAGGCAAGAGGCTTCCGCCAGTTCCTGTTGCGGGGCATCGAGAAAGTGCGCGCCGAGTGGACAATGATCTGCACCGTCCATAACCTCCTCAAGCTGTTCAACCTCGCAAACGCAGCCTGAGCCTGCTACTCTACAACAAATGCCCGTCACGAAAACATATCTGGACGGGCTCCTAGCCCGGGACGACGCGATCAGCCGAGTGCATCCCAAAACGCAAATGGCCGGGACATGCCCGGCCATCGCACGTTGAAACTGTCGGCTTAGCGAAGCTTACTTCTTCGCCGGCGCCATCTTGTTGTCGGCGGGCTTCGGCGCATCCTTGGCCGCATCGGCCGGCGGGGTCGCCGCGTCGGCCGGCTTGTCCAGGCGCTCGACCTTGGCGGCCTCGCGCAGCTTGGCGACGTAGTCGGCCTGGGCCTTGCGGGTCACATAGGTCTCGATCTGGGCCTTCACCTGCTCGAAGTCGGGCGCCTTGCGGCTGCGCTTTTCCTCGACCTTGATGATGTGCCAGCCGAACTGCGACTTGACCGGATCGGAGATCTTGCCCGGCTCGAGCGAGAAGGCGACCGCGGAGAATTCCGGCACCATCTGCTCCTTGGTGAAGAAGCCGAGGTCGCCGCCGTCGGAGGCGCCGGGGTCCTTGGACTTCTTCTTGGCGAGCTCGGCGAAGTCGGCGCCCTTGTCGAGCTCGGCCTTGATCGCCTTGGCCTCGTCCTCGGTCTCGACCAGGATGTGGCGGGCGCGCACCTCCTGCTCGCCGGTGATCTGCTTGGCGGCCTCGTCATAGACCTTCTTCATGGCGTCGTCGGTAGTCGCCGCCTTGCCCTCGCTGGCAAGCAGGCTGTCCATCAACAGGCGGTTGCGGGTAAAGGCGAGGCGCTTCTTGAAGTCGTCATTGTTCTCGATCTTCTTGTCCTCGGCGGCCTTGGACACGATCTTCATGTCGATCAGGAACGACAGCACGTTGTCCTTCTTGGTCGCGGGGTCCATCTGGGCCAGGCTCGGGCCGAGTTCCTCCTCGGCGAGCGCCACGTCGCTGGCATGGATCTCGGAACCGTTCACCTTCGCCAGCACCGGGTCGGATTCCGCGGCGCGGACCGGAAGGCCGGCAGCCAGCACTGCGACAAGACAGCCCGTGGCGGCCAGGGTGGCGAGGCCGAGGCGCAGGCCGGTTTTGGTTTCCGGAGGCGAGGTGGTCATGCAAAATCCTTGTCTCAAGGGGGGGGGGGGAGCTCGAGCGGGGCGGACACTCGCCCAATCGTGTTACATTGGCAACGCGAAAGTCTTGTCAAAATGATGAATTCCTTGACATCTTGCCAGCGTTGACAACCCCCCAAGCGGGCCATATCTCTGGCCAACCGTGTCGGCGGTGAGAGCGCTTATTTTGCTGCGTTTTTCGCCGTTGAACCCAGGATGGCCTGTTTCCCACTCAATTGGCGGAGGAGCCCCGGGTCGGGCTCGAACCGGAGCGCGTCACGGTGAGTTGATAGGCGATCTGGCGGACCATCTCAGGCTGTAATCCAAGAACTAAATTCGAGACCTAACTCAAGACCGAAGAACAGGAATTTCGCATGATCGGCGCGCTCGCCCGCAAGTTTTTCGGCTCATCCAACGACCGTCGGGTCAAGGGGTATCAGTCCCGCGTCAACGCCATCAACGCGCTCGAGCCCGAGTTGGTCAAACTCACCGACGATGAGCTCAAGGCGCGCACCGCCGAATTCAAGCAGCAGCTCGCCGGCGGCAAGACGCTCGACGACCTCCTGGTTCCGGCCTTCGCCACGGTGCGGGAGGCGGCCAAGCGGACGCTCGGCCAGCGCCATTTCGATGTTCAGCTGATCGGCGGCATGGTGCTGCACGAGGGCGACATCGCTGAGATGAAGACCGGTGAAGGCAAGACGCTGGTCGCAACCCTCGCGGTCTACCTCAACGCGCTCGCCGGCAAGGGCGTCCATGTCGTCACCGTCAACGACTACCTCGCCCGCCGCGACTCCGGCTGGATGGGCCAGATCTACTCGTTCCTGGGGCTGACCACCGGCGTGATCGTGCACGGCCTCGACGATGCCGAGCGCAAGGCGGCCTATGCCTGCGACATCACCTACGGCACCAACAACGAATACGGCTTCGACTATCTGCGCGACAACATGAAGTACCGCCTGGAGGATATGGTCCAGCGCGAGCACTTCTACGCGATCGTCGACGAAGTCGACTCCATCCTGATCGACGAAGCGCGCACGCCGCTGATCATCTCCGGACCGCTCGACGACCGGTCGGATTTCTACAACACCATCGACACCTTCATGCCGCAGCTGACCAAGGTCGCCGACTTCGAGGTCGACGAGAAGCAGCGCACGGTGACGCTGACCGAAGGCGGCATGGAGAAGCTCGAGAACTTGCTGCGCGACGCCGGCCAGCTCAAGGGCGAGTCGCTGTACGACGTCGAGAACGTCTCCGTCGTGCATCACGTCAACCAGGCGCTGCGTGCGCATACGCTGTTCACCCGCGACAAGGACTACATCGTCCGCGACGACGAGGTCGTCATCATCGACGAGTTCACCGGACGCATGATGCAGGGCCGCCGCTATTCGGAAGGCCTGCACCAGGCGCTGGAGGCCAAGGAGCACGTCACGGTCCAGCCCGAGAACCAGACGCTGGCCTCGATCACCTTCCAGAACTATTTCCGGATGTACCAGAAGCTGTCCGGCATGACCGGCACGGCGCTGACCGAAGCCGACGAACTGTTCGACATCTACAAGCTCGAGGTCGTCGAGATCCCGACCAACCTGCCGGTGGCGCGCCTCGACGAGGACGACGAGGTCTACCGCACCCAGAACGAGAAATACGCCGCGATCCTTGCCGAGATCGAGCGCGCCAACAAGCGGCTGCAGCCGGTGCTGGTCGGTACGGCGTCGATCGAAAAATCAGAAGTGCTGGCCGAGTATCTCAAGAAGCACGGCTACAAGCAGATCGACTTCGGCGCCGAATCCGGCATGGAGAAGCTTTACGCCGCGGCGCGCGCGGGCAAGCCGGCAAAACTGTTCGCGGTGCTGAACGCGCGCTTCCACGAGCAGGAGGCCTATATCGTCGCGGAAGCCGGCGTGCCGGGCGCGATCACGATCGCGACCAACATGGCCGGCCGCGGCACCGACATCAAGCTCGGCGGCTCGCTCGAGATGCGGATCCAGCAGGAGACCGTAGGAATCACCGACGAGGCCGAGAAGGCCAAGAAGATCGAGCTGATCAAGGCCGACATCGAACGCTTCCGCGAGCTCGTGCTGAAGGCGGAAGAGGATTTCGAGGTCGAGCCCGCCAAGGGCAACAAGCCCGCCAAGACCGTGAAGAAGCCGGGCGGCCTTTACATCATCGGCTCCGAGCGTCACGAATCCCGGCGCATCGACAACCAGCTGCGCGGCCGTTCCGGCCGTCAGGGCGATCCTGGCCGCTCAAAGTTCTTCCTGTCGCTGGAAGACGATCTGATGCGCATCTTCGGCTCCGACCGGCTCGACAGCATGCTGCAGCGGCTCGGCCTGCAGGAAGGCGAGGCCATCATCCATCCCTGGATCAACAAAGCGCTCGAGAAGGCGCAGCAGAAGGTCGAGGCGCGCAACTTCGACATCCGCAAGAACCTGCTGAAGTTCGACAACGTCCAGAACGACCAGCGCAAGGTGATCTTCGACCAGCGCATCGACCTGATGAAGGACGACAGCGTGGTCGAGACCGTGACCGACATGCGCCATGCCTTCGTCGAGGACGTGGTCGCCAAGCACATCCCCGAGCATGCCTATGCCGAGCAGTGGGACACCGCGGGCCTCAAGGAAGAGTTGAAGCGCGTGCTCGATGTCGACCTGCCGGTCGACGAATGGGCCAAGGAAGAAGGCATCGCCGACGAGGAGCTGCTCAACCGCATCGAGAACCATGTCGACGAGCGCATGGCGGCCAAGGTCGCGCAATGGGGCCCCGACGTGATGCGCTACGTCGAGAAGACCATCCTGTTGCAGACGCTTGACCATCTCTGGCGCGAGCACCTGATCATGCTCGACCATCTGCGCCAGGTGATCGGCCTGCGCGGCTACGGCCAGCGCGATCCGCTGCAGGAGTACAAGACCGAGGCCTTCAACCTGTTCCAGGAGATGAGCGCGCATCTGCGCGAGGCGGTCACCGCGCAATTGATGCGGGTCGAGATCGTTCCGCCGGAGGAGCCGCCGCTGCCGCTGCCGCCGATGGAAGCGCACAAGCTCGATCCCAACACCGGCGAGGACGAGTTCGCCCAGGCCCGCCTGACCGAAGCCACCTACGCCCAGGCCTCGCTGGCGCCGGCAATGTCCGCCGCCGACCGCGATCCGAACAACCCCACAAGCTGGGGCAAGGTCGGCCGCAACGAGGACTGCCCCTGCGGCAGCGGCAAGAAGTACAAGCACTGCCACGGGCGGTACGCGTAAGAAGCGACTTCAGTGGGTTGGGCGTATATGGCGGGCGCCCGCAGTCCGTCACGCCTGCTGTTCGCCCGATGGCCGTTGAACGATGCTATTTCGGGGTGTCGTAAAGCGGCTTGCCCTTGTCGACAATATGAACGGTCAGCAGCTTGATCGTCTTGTCACCGACGACCTTGAAAGCGCCGTGTGGTGTATCCCTCACATTCAAGCCGACGGCGCCAGTCGGGAGGGGCACCTGCTTTCCGTCCGGCAATTCGATGGTGCCACCTTCGAGGAAGTAATAGGATTCCTCACCGTGATGGATGTGAAGCGTTGGGGTGTCACCGGGCTTGAACTCGCTAATGCTCGTGACGACTTCCATGTTCGTCCCGGTCAGGTCGCCTCGCTTCAGCTCTTTTCGAAACGGTGACTCCTGCGCACTCGCCGACGTGACCAGCATTGCAGCCAAAGCAATTCCGATGATCGCTTTCATGGAAATCGTGCCTCCCTGGAAATAGCGCTAAGTATCGCCACCCAGCTTCTTGGAAATTTCGCATGCCGGCAAGGTTGTTGGCGTGGCCGGGTACGTCCCGCTCCGCAAGCGCAGCGTGCTTCCATCGGAGGAAACCCGGTGCGCCCAGCCGCCCCAGACGGCGCGGCGGGCGATCGGCCCGCCCGTCGAACGCGTATTGCCCTCAGCCCGCGTAGGCCTTGTCGAGGTCGGCGATCACGATCTTCTGCATCTTCAGCATCGCCTGCATGACCCGGTCGGCCCTGATGCGGTCGGGATCGCTGAGGTAGCGGCTCAGCGCTGACGGGATCACTTGCCAGGACAGGCCGAAGCGGTCCTTGAGCCAGCCGCAGCGTGATTCCTGGCCGCCGTCGGTGAGCTTCTCCCAGAAATAATCCACCTGCTGCTGGGTCTCGACGCTGAGGAAGAACGACACCGCCTCGTTGAACTTGTGCTGCGGCCCGCCATTGAGCGCGTAGAACCGCTGCCCTTCGAGCTCAAAACTCGCCATGAAATCGCTGACGGTCTCGATCTCAGCGTTCGGAAACACCGATTTGTAGAACGCGACCGCATCGCGGACGTTGTTGTCGAGCCAGAGGAACGGCGTGATCGAAGGCATGACGGGGTGTCCTCGCTATCTGTGGATCGGGTGGACCTCAAACGCTCGGGCGCGAAGGCCGCGCCACGGGCGCGCCCAAAGGACGCAGCAAATGGCCGCGTCCCGACATCTGCAGCCGGTCTTTTTTGAGGGTTCGACAGCGGCGCGCCAAATCACCACGCCAAATCAGCGCGCCCCGCCGGCGCATCAGGCCCGGCGCGGCGTCAGTTGGCGCTGCCGATCAGGCTTTCCAGCAGGCGCTTGAGCTCGGTGGTCGACTTGTCGCCATAGCTCTCGACGATGTGCTCTTCTTGGCTCACCGCGAGCGAGTTCAGCCGCCGGCACAGCGCCTTGCCACGGTCTGAGACGAACATCAGCACCTTCCGGCGATCCTTGGGATCCTGCACGCGATAGACCAGGGCGTCCGACACCATGCGGTCGATCATCTTGGTTAGCGTCGGATGGTTGAGCAGCACCGCGTCGGCAAGCTCGCCCATCGAGTGGCCGTTGCCGTCGGACAGAACTTTAAGGATGCGCCACTGCTCGACCGGCACGCCTTCCTTGGCGAGCCGCGTCTCCAACTGCCGGTTGATCTCCCGGTTGGCCTGCGCCAGCAGGTAGGCGAGATGTTCGGTGATCGGGGAATTTTCTTTCGGCGGTTTAGCCACGGCGTGAGACCTGGTTCCTGACCCGGTGAATGAATGTCCGGCAACGCATGCCGTTTCTATATGCACTTCAATTGTTGAATATTCAATATTTTCCCCTAGAATATTCCCCCAACCAAGGGGCGGATGCCGCGACCGCCCGCTGGCTGCGTTGCGTACTGCTTCCCAGACAGGAGTTGGCGTGCTCTCGACGGTCTCTTTCCAGGCGTATGGCGGCTTGCCCGTCGCGCCGCCGCACCTGTTTCGCAGCCCGTCATCCAGCGCGGCCGATCTTGCTTTGACCGTTCGGCCGGGCTCCTCGCGCCGGCGCGGCACCGACGGCAAGCTCAGAATCGGCAATTTCATCACCTTCTCGGGCGCGCCCGGGATTTGGGGACCGATCTCGGCCAACAGTGTCATGCTGGCGATCGCCGAGATCAACAAGCGCGGCGGCATCCGCGGCCGCGAGGTCGAATTGTCGATGTACGACGCCGGCGGTCCGATCGAGGACGTGGTGCGCCGCGCCGAGCGCGCGATCGCCTTCGACGAGATCGACGTCATCATGGGCTCGCATATCAGCGCCGTCCGCCTCGCGCTGCGCAAGGTCACACGCGGCCGCATCCCCTATGTCTACACGCCGGTCTATGAGGGCGGCGAGCGGACGCACGGCGTGATGGCGATCGGCGAGACGCCGCGCGCCGAAAGCCGGCCGGCGATCCACTGGCTCACCGAGGTCAAGAAGGCGCAGCGCTGGTACCTGATCGGCAGCGACTATGTCTGGCCCTGGCAGTCGCATCGCGCGGTGAAGCGTTACATCAAGGAAGCCGGCGGCCAGGTGGTCGGTGAGGAATTCGTTCCGCTCGGCGAGGACAATCACGAGCCGCATCTGGCGCGGATCCGCGCCGCCAGGCCTGACGTCGTGCTGATCACCCTGATCGGGACCGACAGCATCACCTTCAACCGCGCCTTTGCCGATGCCGGGCTCGCCGCCACCACGCTGCGCTATGCGGGCGCGATGGACGAGACCGTGATGCTCGGCATCGGCCCTGACGCGACCGAGAACCTGTTCTGCGCCTCCGGTTATTTCGGCTGCGTCGATTCGCGCGCCAATGACGACTTCCGGACCAGCTACCGTGCGATGTTCGGGGCGCACGCGCCGCCGATCGGCTCGGTCGGGCAGTCCAATTACGAGGGCATGCGCTTCCTCGAGGCGGCGGCCAGCCGCGCCCGCTCGCTGTCGCTGGGGCCCTTGCTCGCCGCCGGGCGCAACCTCGTCTACAGCGGCGCGCGCGGCACGGTGACCATTCGCGACGGCCGCGCCGAAATGCCGATCTATCTTGCCGAAGCCGACGGTCTCGACTTCAATGTGATCAAGACGATCTAGAATGGTACCGTCGCCGGTGAGGGCGATGCCGCGCTCGCCGCGGCGGGCCGGTGCCAGACAGGAGCAGGTGTGCATTCGACGCCCAGTGTCATGGCCTATGGCCGCCTCCCGTTCCCGCCATCCCTGCTGTTCAGGAACCTGGCGTCGGCGTCCGATCGGGTATTTTCGCCGATGGATCGCGGTGGTTTCGGTCCGCGCGGTGCGCGGAACCGGCTGCGGATCGGCGGCTTCGTCTGCTGCACCGGCTCGCCCGGGATGTGGGGTCCAGCTGCCACCTCGATCGCGCAGCTTGCGGTCGCCGACATCAACCGGCGCGGCGGCATCCTCGGCCGCGAGATCGAGTTCTCGGTCTACGACGCCGGCGGGCCGCTCGACGACGTGCTCGACCGCGCCGAGCAGGCGATCGCGTCCGACGAAGTCGATCTCATCATGGGCTTGCACACCAGTGCGGTGCGGGTCGCGTTGCGCGACCTCATCACAAGCAGCCGGATCCCCTACATCTACACGCCGGTCTATGAAGGCGGCGAGCGGACGCCGGGCGTCATCGCGATCGGCGAGACGCCGCGCTGGCAGAGCCGGCCGTCGATCCACTGGCTGGCCGAGGCGAAGCGCGCCTCGCGCTGGTACCTGATCGGCAGCGATTATGTCTGGCCGTGGCAGTCGCATCGCGCGGTGAAGCGCTACATCAAGGAGACCGGCGGCGAGGTTGTCGGCGAGGAGTTCGTGCCGGTCGGCGAGGACAATCACGAGGCGCATCTGGCGCGCATCCGTGCGGCGAAGCCCGATGTGGTGCTGATCTCGCTGATCGGCACCGACAGCGTGACCTTCAACCGCGCCTTCGCCGATGCCGGGCTCGCCGCCACCACGTTGCGCTTTGCCACCTGTTTCGACGAAACGGCGCTGCTCGGCATCGGCGCCGACAAGACCGAGAACCTGTTCTGCGCCTCCGGCTATTTCCCCGGCGTCGGCTCGCAGGCCGGCGACGATTTCAGGGACCGCTATCGCGCGATGTTCGGTCCGTTCGCGCCGCCGGTCGGGTCGTGCAGCGAGTCCGCCTATGAAGGATTCTGCCTGCTCGAGGCGGCCGCCAGCCGCGCCGGCACGCTGGAGATGCGGCCGCTGCTCGCGGCAGCTGATAACCCCGTCTATCGCGGCCCGCGCGGGCCCGTGACGGTTCGCAGTGGCCATGCCAGGATGCCGATGTATCTTGCCGAAGCCGACGGCCTCGACTTCAGGGTGGTCAGGGCGATCTGAGGCGGGGTGCGGCAGCCTCGTCAGACAGTTTTGCGAAATAATACTTTAAAAGGAAAATATTTCCGTTTTGAATACAGCGACGGGGTGAGCAGTTCGCGTGCCAACGCGACGCTGCTGCCCTTGGATCAATTCCAAAGATCAAAAGCTTCAGGAGAGCGCCGTGACCGTCGTCCTTCCCACGCCAACGCAACTTCGTGCCGTCGCTGAGCAGTGTGGCCTGTCCCTGACCGATGAGGACGTGGGCTCGTTCCGCGGCCTGATGCAGGGCTCGATCGACGCCTACAACGTCGTGGCCGCGATGCCGGACGAACTGCCGGTGGTGAAATATCCGCGCACGCCGGGCTATCGCCCGAGCCCGGAGGAAAACCCGCGCAACGCCTGGTACCGCAAGTCGACCGTGAAGGGCGCGAGTTCCGGCAAGCTCAAGGGCAAGACGGTGGCGCTGAAGGACAATATCATGCTGGCCGGCGTGCCGATGACCAACGGTTCGTCGACGCTGGAAGGCTATATGCCCGATTTCGACGCCACCATCGTCACGCGCATGCTCGACGCCGGCGCCGAGATCGCCGGCAAGGTGCACTGCGAACATTTCTGCCTGTCCGGCGGCAGCCACACCGGCTCCTACGGGCCGGTGCACAATCCGCACAAGATGGGCTATTCGGCCGGCGGCTCGTCGTCGGGTTCCGGCGTCGTGGTCGCGCTCGGCGAGGTCGACATGGCGATCGGCGGCGACCAGGGCGGCTCGATCCGCATGCCGTCCTCGTTCTGCGGCACCTACGGCATGAAGCCGACCTGGGGCCTCGTGCCCTATACCGGCATCATGCCGATCGAGATCTACGTCGACCACACCGGCCCGATGACCGCGACGGTGGAAGACAATGCGCTGCTGCTGGAAGTGATCGCCGGCGACGACGGCTACGACCCGCGCATCAAGGCGCCGAAGGTCGAGCAATACACCAAGGCGTTGGGGGCCGGCGTCAAGGGCATGAAGATCGGCATCCTCAAGGAAGGCTTTGAGCAGCCGACCGCCGAGGCCGCGGTCAACGAAAGCGTCCGCGAGGCGGCCAAGCGCTTCAAGGATCTCGGCGCGTCGGTCGAGACCGTGTCGATCCCGATGCACATGGCCGGCGGCGCGATCTGGACCCCGATCGGCACCGAAGGCCTGACCCAGACCATGATGTTCGGCGACGGCTACGGCCTCAGCCGCTCCGACCTCTATTCGACCTCGCTGATGGATTTCCATCGCGGCTGGCGCCGTCAGGCGGATTCCCTGTCCGAGACCACGAAGCTGTTCATGATGCTCGGCACCTACATCAACAACAGTTTCGGTCCGCGCTTCTACGGCAAGGCGCTCAACATCTCCCGCCGGCTGGCCGCGGCCTACGACAGGGCGTTCAAGGACTACGATCTGCTGCTGATGCCGACCACGCCGATGAAGGCGACGAAGTTGCCCGAGGCCAATGCCAGCCGCGAGGAATATGTCGCCCGCGCGCTCGAGATGATCTCCAACACCGCGCCGTTCGACATCACCCATCACCCGGCGATGTCGCTGCCCTGCGGCATGGTCGACGGGCTGCCGGTCGGCCTGATGCTGGTCGGCCGGATGTTCGAGGAGCAGACCATCTACCGCGCCGCGCACGCCTTCGAGCAGGCCGGCGACTGGAAGAAGATGTGAGGCGCCGCTTGTCGCAGACGCACAGGGTACGGATCGGACGCCATGGCCACTAGCTTCGCCGCGGCGTTCGAGATCATCAGCTTCGGCGCGATCATCGTCCTGGTCGTGCTCGGGCTCGGCATCATCGCCAGCATGATGGGCATCTTCAACTTCGCGCAGGGCGAATTCGTCCTGCTCGGAGCCTATGTGACCTATCTGGCCTACGCCCACGGGGCGTCGGTCTGGGCCGGCATGATCGCCGCGCCCTTTGTGGTCGGTGCGCTCGGCTTCGTGCTGGAGGCGCTGATCATCCGGCGGTTCTATGCGGCGCCGATCGTGGCGATGCTTGGCACCTATGCGCTTGGTCTGATCATCCGCGAAAGCGTGCGCGGCCTGATCGGCGGCTTCTATCTCACGGTGCCGGAGCCGATCGGCGGTTCGATCGACCTCGGCTCGATCCACATCTCGGCCTGGCGCTTCACCATCATTGTGATCACGCTCCTGGTGATGGGCGGCTGCTATCTCTTGCTGGCGCGCACCAGCTTCGGGCTGCGGGTCCGCGCCACGTTGGAGAACCCGGCGCTGGCGCGCGCCTCGGGCATCTCGACGCCCCTGATCTACGGCGCGACCTTCGCGTTCGGCGCGGCGCTGGCCGGGCTTGCCGGCGCGCTGATCGTGCCGGTGTTCAGCCTCTTTGCCGATCTCGGCATACGATTCCTGATCCAGGGTTTCGTCGCCGTGATGGTCGGCGGGGTCGGCTCCTTCATCGGTCCGGTCGCCGGCGCCGGTCTGATCGGCACGCTCAGCGCGGCGCTGCCATGGGTGATGTCGCCCGTCGTCGCCGACGTCCTCGTCTTCGTGCTCGCGATTGCCTTCATCAAATTTCGGCCGCAGGGCCTCATTGCTGGAAAAGGGGTTTAGACAGATGTCCATCGACCGCACCAATCTCACGCGCCGCCGCTTCATGGGCAACTTTGCCTTCGCGACCGGCGCGCTCGCAACCGGCGTCGGCAGCTGGGTGGTCAGGCCCGACTGGGCCAACGCCGCCGACGGCCCGATCAAGGTCGGCATCGCGACCGATTTGACCGGCCCGATCGCCTATGCCGGCAACGCCGACGCCAACGTCGCCAAGATGGTGATCAAGGAGATCAACGCCGGCGGCGGCCTGCTTGGCCGGCCGCTCGAGCTCTATATCGAGGACACCGCCTCGAACGAATCGGTCGCGGTCGACAATGTCCGCAAGCTGATCCAGCGCGACAAGGTCGACATGGTGCTGGGCGGCATCACCTCGTCGATGCGCAACGCGATCAAGGATCCGATCGTGGCGCGCGGCAAGACGCTCTACATCTATCCGCAGCTCTACGAGGGCAAGGAGTGCACGCCCTATCTGTTCTGCACCGGGCCGACGCCGGCGCAGCAATGCGACGAGTTCATTCCCTGGCTGATCAAGAACGGCGGCAAGAAGTTCGCGCTGCCGAGCGCCAACTACGTCTGGCCGCATACGCTGAACGTCTACGCCCGCAAGGTGATCGAACAGAACGGCGGCGAGGTCGTGTTCGAGGAATACTACCCGCTCGACCAGGTCGACTTCTCGTCGACCGTCAACCGCATCGTCTCCAACAAGGTCGATGTCGTCTTCAACACCGTGATCCCGCCGGGCGTCGGCCCGTTCTTCAAGCAGCTCTATGAAGCCGGCTTCCTGAAGAATGGCGGGCGGCTCGCCTGCGTCTACTATGACGAGAACACGCTCAACATCAATCAGGCCAACGAGATCGAGGGGCTGGCGAGTTGCCTCGACTATTTCAAGGTGCTGACCAAGGACGATCCGTTCAACGCCAAGCTCCAGGCGGCCTATGATAAGGAGTTTCCCGGCAACATCCTGTTCGCCGCCGGCAGCGCCGCGACCGGAACCTATCGCGGCCTCAAGCTGTGGGAAGCGGCGGTCAAGGAAGCCGGCAAGGTCGACCGCGATTCGGTCGCGGCCGCCCTCGACCACGCCAAGATCGCCGAAGGGCCCGGCGGCCCCGCCGAGATGGTTCCCGGCAAGCGTCACTGCAAGATGAAAATGTACACGGCTGTTGCCAAAGGCGGGAACTATGAGATCGTGGCGCGCAGCAACGGTCTCGTTGATCCCAAGGAATGCTGAGCGATCGATGAGTAGAGCAAAGCAGGCCGTCGCACGCCTCGGCGAGGAGCCAGATGTCGTGACGGGTGAGGGTGCACCGGCCGCAGGCGCGCCGCCGGGACAGGCATCGGCAGGATGGAAGGTCCTGCCGATCGTGGAAGGGCTGGTGCTTTTGATCGCACTGGTCCTGCCGTGGGTGCTTCAGGATTATCTCACGGTGTTCGCCACCCGCGTGGTGATCCTTGCGCTGTTCGCGCTGTCGTTCGACCTGGTGTGGGGCTATGCCGGCATCATGAGCTTCGGCCAGGCGCTGTTCTTTGGTGCCGCCGGCTACGGCGTGGCGCTGACGGCGCGCGACCTCAACGTCACGTCGATCCTGCTGATCCTGCCGGCGGGCGCGCTGATTGGGCTCACCGCGTCGCTGCTGCTCGGCGGCTTCCTCCTGCTCGGACGCTATCCCTCGAGCGTGATCTTCGTCTCGCTCGGCACCCTGACCGGCTCCTATGCCGCGGACCGGCTGGCGCGCGGCTGGTACTATCTCGGCGGCCAGAACGGCATCCCGTCGATCCCGCCTCTCACACTCGGCAGCTACGAGTTCGAGGAGGGGCCGGTCTACTACTACATGGTGCTCGGCATCCTGGTCGTCGTCTACCTGCTCAGCCGCTTCCTGGTCCGTTCGCAATTCGGGCTGGCGCTGGCGGGCCTGCGCGAGAACGAGCAGCGCATCGCCTTCTTCGGCTACAAGGCGCAGCACCTGAAGGCGATCATCTTCGCGGTCGGCGGCACCATCGCCGGTCTGGCCGGCAGCCTCTATGCCTTCCACGAGGGGTTCGTCTGGCCCAACATGCTGGGCGTCGTGTTCTCGACCCAGGTCGTGCTTTACGTCTTGTTCGGTGGCTCCGGCACGCTGATCGGCGCCGTGATCGGCACCGTGATCATCGAGGGCGTCAGCTTCTGGCTGTCGGACAATTACCGCGACGTCTGGCCGATCATCCTCGGCGTGCTGCTACTGCTCGTGATCATGTTCCGTCCGCTCGGGCTGATCTCCTTCGTGCTCGGCGAGCGCGAGCGGGTCGGCAGTTTCGGCAAAGGGCCAAGCAAGGGACCAAACAAGGCGCCAAAGGAGACCGGCAATGCCGCTCCTTGAGGCGTCAGGCATCAGCAAGGTGTACGGCAAGCTCACCGCGCTGGACGGCGCAGGCTTGACCGTCGGCGAGAACGAGTTTCACGGCCTGATCGGCCCCAACGGCTCGGGCAAGAGCACGCTGATGAAATGCGTCGCCGGCGCCGAGGTGCCGACCACGGGCAAGGTCTCCTTCATCAACACCGACATCACCGCGTTCACGCCGACCGAGCGCGCCCGCGCCGGCATGAGCCTGAATTCCAGATCACCTCGGTGCTGCCGACGCTGACGCTGTACGACAACATCCTGCTGGCGCTGCAGGCGCAGTCCTCGCTGTTCGATCTGGTGCTCTCGCGCACCCGCAAGAGCCTGCACGATCAGGTGATGACGATGCTGACCCAGTTCCGTCTCGCCGATCGCGCGCATGACGCGGCCGCGGCGCTGTCGCACGGCCAGCAGCAATGGCTCGAGATCGCGATGGCGCTCGCCGGCAAGCCGCGGCTGTTGCTGCTGGATGAGCCGACCGGCGGCATGAGCCTCGAGGAGCGCCGCGTCACCGGCGAGCTGTTGCAGCCGATCAAGCAGCATTGCTCGCTCGTCATCGTCGAAGACGACCTCGATTTCATCCGCGACATCTGCGACCGCCTCACCGTGCTCGACCAGGGCAAGGTGCTGGCGTCGGGCACCGTCGCGGAAATCCAGGCCAACAAGAGCGTCCAGGAGATTTATCTTCGCCGTGCCTGACCAGTCCTTCCTCGATATCAGGCATCTCGATGCCGGTTATGGCCGCAGCCAGGTTCTGTTCGATGTCAACATCGGCATTCCCTGGCGCGGCGGCGTCGCGGTGCTCGGCCGCAACGGCGCCGGCAAGACCACGCTGATGAAGACCATCGTCGGCGAGCTCGCGAGCTCGCAGGGCGAATTGTTCTTCGACGGCCGCGACATCACGCGGCGCCGCACCGAGGAGCGGGTGCGCTCCGGCATCGGCTATGTGCCGCAGGAGCATTCGGTGTTCGCCCGCCTGTCGGTGCGCGACAACCTCGCGGTCGGCTCGCTGACCAATTCGGATGCCAGCGCGGTCGATCGCGTGCTCGCGATCTTCCCGAAGCTCGGCCAGCGGCTCGACCAGCCGGCCGGCACGCTGTCCGGCGGCGAGCGCAAGATGCTGGCGATCGGCCGCGCCATGCTCGGCAATCCAAAACTGCTGCTGCTGGACGAGCCGACCGAAGGCGTCTGGATCGGCGTGATCGAGGAGATCACCGAGCGGCTGATCGAACTCGCCAAGAGCATTTCGGTCGTGATCGTCGAGCAGCATCTCGACCTCGCGCTGCGCGTCGCCGATTATGCCTATGTGCTGGACCGCGGCCGCGTCGCGCTGCAGGGCGGGGCGGGCGAGGTGCGCAACGATCCGGAATTGCTGCGGTATCTGGCGCCGTAGAATCCGTGGTTCCACAGGAACGAACGGCTCCGGCTGCCGTTGGGCAGCGGGAGGAGTTCATCCATGCGTTATCTTTCGATCGTAATCCTTAGTGCTGTTGCCATGATGAGCAGCGGCGTCGCGCTGGCGCAGCATTCCGGCACCAAGGCGGAACAGAATGCGTGCTCGCGCGATGCGCAGCGCTTCTGCCGCAAGGACCTCGGCAATGACGGAGCCGTGCAAAACTGTCTGCAGATGAAGCGGGCCAGCCTGAGCTCAAGCTGCAAGAAGGTCTTTGAAAGCCACGGCATGTAGCGATCACCGGCCGGTGCGGTCGCAAATGTCCTTGCCAGGTTAGTGCGACGGTGCTCCGCCGACGTGCTCGACAAGGTGTGCGCGTGAGGGCGACGGCTCAAACCGGTCGGCGAAATACTGCGTTTCGTGCACGACCTGGCCGTCGCGGAATTCCATGATGCTCACCGTATAGGACGGGATGCCGTCATAGGTCAGCACGAATTCGGTGACCCAGAGGTCACCGCCGCCGATCATGCGCTGGATCGTGAAGCGCTTCCTGTTCGGCTGCACCGTGCGGCTCTCCTGAATGTTGCGCCGGCCCCGGATCCGCTCGCCCGATTGCGGATAATCGAGCACTGCATCCTCGTGGTAGATCTCATGCTCGCGCGCGAAATCGCTCGCGTCCGACGCCTCCCAATGGCGCTGCAGCGCAGCCCGCACGGCTCGATCATCCATCGCTACCTCCCGGCTGTGCCTCGTGCCGCATCTCACGATCGTTGCCGCGTGATTGGCAAGAGGAATGTGGTGGCGGGCGGCGATGATGCGAGGCCAATCGCCGCCTCCTTCGTCATTCCGGGGCTCGCGAAGCGAAAACCCGGAATGACTATTAGGTGAGCACGCGGCGCGGGCTCCCTCCCCCGCATCCGCCTTCGCCAAGAGTCTTCGGCGGACAAGAGGGGGGAGGGAACCCTTCTGCCGGTGGCTCCCTCACGCGCCAATCACTGGGTTGCCCGACGGCGCAAGCCCATCGCGAAAAAATACTTCGCTTTATCAGAAATTAAACTCGATGTATGGTCTGCCCGTCTCACCCGATCGACGGGCGCTGCGCATCGTCACGGGCGCTGCGCATCGTCACGGGTGTTGTGGTGAGATGCGGTGGACGCTGATGTCACAACTGACGAACGTGACTGAAGCGGACGGTGAAGTCGTGTGGTCCTGACGCCCTAGTGGCAGGTGTCCTCTCGCAAGACGCGCAAGCGTTTTCGCGAAGACGGTAACAAGCAAGCCTAGTCTCGCCGGGGAGAGCACGAAGTAAGCCGTAACCCATCGCGCAGGGAAAGCCGGGATGTTCCCGGTTACACCTGTGGTCCTACCCCCGTGCTTTCTACCTTTGCACGGGGCCCATGGGTGCGATCGTCGCCCGGCTTTCCCTGCGCCCTCTGTTCAAGAGAGGGCGGAACGAAAAGCACGACTCGGACAAATCATGTCGCGAGAATGCGGATGTGTGAGCCATGTGTGAGCCACAAGTGGCGCAACAAATTCGGTGTCGTCCCGGCGCAGGCCGGGACCCATAGCCACCGAAGGTGATTGTTGCGACGCTGGGGCCACAGCTTTCCTCACCAACTCAATCCTGTGGTTATGGGTCCCGGCCTGCGCCGGGACGACACTGTCTTGTCTGGAAAGTTGATCGGTACCGACCAGCGTCGCGACGCAGTCGCGCCGCGCTTACTTCACCGCCGAGAAGCGGGTGTCGAACGAGTTCGACTGCACCACCGGCGCGGAGCCGGCGAGCTGGGCGCCGGTGGCTGCGGGGGCCGGCGCGGCTGCGGCAGTGTCGGTGACCGACGGTTTTGGCGCGGGCTTGGCGGCCTGCTTCGGCTCCGCCTTCGGTGCGACGCGAACCACCGATTGCGGCTTGGCCTCGGCGACCTTCGGCTTGGCCGGCGCGGCAGCGACTGCAGCCGGCGGCTTGGCCGCGGCTGCCGGGGTCGCATCAGCGGTGCCGCCGATCCCGACCTTACGGGCAAAGCTGGAGAAGAAGCCTTCGGACTTGTCGGACACGTTGGCCGAAGCAACACGGGTGGTGGGCGATGGCGTGGTCGACGACGTCGTCGCCACGACCGGCTGTTCCTGCTGGACCGCCAGATTGGGCCGCGGCGGATTGACCGTGCCGGGGATCGTGCCGGGCGCGCGTGCCAGCGACATCGACTGCAGCGACTGGCTGTCGCCGCCTTCGGACAGACCGGTGTTTCCTTCCGGAATTTTCGAGGCGAAGATCGCGTTCATGCCGCCGTCGATGCCGGTGTTGAGGCGCGCCACCGGCGTGCCCTTGGAGACGAGCTTGGCGGTCTCGGCGGCGTCCTGCTGCTCCTTCTCGCGCACGGCGCTCGCGATCTCGTCGGGGATCACATAGGCCGGGCACTTCGCGGAGGCATCGAACACCGGATCTCGTGTCGCGTTCGGTGCCTTGACCGCGTCGAACACGTACTTCTTCTCGCAGAAGTCGACCTTCGGCTCGTGCTTCGTCACTTCGAAATGATCATAGCCTTCCTTGATCATCTTCCAGAAAGGCATGTTCGGATTGTTGCGGTGCTTGGCCATGTTCACCGGCGTCATCCGGAACGGGTAGGCCTGCAGCTGGAACGCCTTCTGGCCGCCGAAGAACGACTCGCGGCCGAGCGAATAGATTTCCGCGATCTGCTCGTCGGTCATCGCGTAGCAGCCGCGCGACGAACAGTCGCCATGCACCATCAGCTGCGAGCCGGTGCGGCCGAGCGCCTTGTCGAAGGCGTTGGGATAGCCGGTGTTGAACGACAGGTAATAGGCCGACTGCGGGTTCATCTGGCTCGGGTTGATCGAATAGAACCCCTCGGGCGCCTGGCGGTCGCCTTCGCGGACCTTCGGACCGAGATCGCCCGACCAGCGGCAGATCGGATAGGTCTTGAGCAGCGCCATGCGGCCGGAGCGGTCCTGCTTCCAGACCTCGAGCTCGGCCTCCTGCTTGAACAGGCGGACCAGCATCGGCGACTGCAGATCCATGTCCTTCTCGACCATGGCGGCGAGGAGTTTTGGCGTGACCGGCTGGTTGGCCTTGGCGTTCTGCGCGAGCGAAATCTGGTCGCTGTCACAACCGGCGAGCAAGATACCCGCGGCGAGCACCGCCGAAGTCAGAAGCGCGCGTACGAGCGTGCGATGAGTCAAGTCCGAAGCTCCACACCCACCGGGCGTTATTCGCGACCCCAACACGGCGAATATGCCCTGAAGCCATTGTCTAAAATATTAGCCTTCGACACCCCCAGCTCGCAACCTGAACAGGGCTGACGGCCCTCACGGTAGCAGGCATGGTTCAAGGAACGTTAAAGACCCTGCTCAGGGCCCAATTACGGCAAAATCAGGCGATTTGGACGAAAAATCGGGCGGTTTGGGCGCCTCAGCCGAGCTTGCGGCCGATATCGAGGAACTTCTGGCGCCGCTGTTTGCGAATCGCGTCCGGATCAAGATTTCGTAGGTCGTTGAGCGCCTGGGCGATGGCATCGCCCGTGGTGGTGATCATCGCGGCGGGGTCGCGATGAGCGCCGCCCGAGGGCTCCCTCAGGATCTGGTCGATCACGCCAAAGCGCAGCATGTCCTGTGCGGTGATCTTCATGCTGTTGGCGGCTTCCTGCGCCTTGGTGCCGTCGCGCCACAGGATCGAGGATGCCGCCTCCGGCGAGATCACGCTGTAGATCGCGTGCTCCATCATCAACACGCGGTTCGCCGTGGTGATGGCGATGGCGCCGCCCGACATGCCTTCGCCGGTGACGATCGCGACATTGGGCACGCCGAGCGACAGGCAGGCGTCGGTCGAGCGCGCGATCGCCTCGGCCTGGCCGCGCTCCTCGGCGCCGATGCCGGGATAGGCGCCGGCGGAATCGACGATCGACAGCACCGGGATGCCGAAGCGGTCGGCCATCTCCATCAGGCGCACCGCCTTGCGGTAGCCTTCGGGGCGCGCCATCCCGAAATTGTGCTTGATGCGGCTGTCGGTGGTGGCGCCCTTCTCTTGGCCGACCACGCAGATGCTCTCGCCGCGGAAGCGGCCGAAGCCGCCGATCAGGGCCTCGTCGTTGGCGAATTTGCGGTCGCCGGCCATCGGCGTGAATTCGGTGATCAGGCCGCCGATGAAATCGGTGAAGTGCGGCCGCTGCGGATGCCGCGCCACCAGCGTCTTCTGCCATGGCGTCAGGTTGGCATAGAGCTCGGTGAGCGCCTGCGCCGCCTTGTCCTCGATCCGTGCGACCTCGTCGCCGATGTCGCTGCCGCTTGCGGCAAGCGCACGCAACTCGTCGATCTTGGATTCAAGCTCGGCGACGGGTTTTTCGAAGTCGAGATAGCTGCGCATCGGGTCGGGCATCAACTCAATATAGGGAGGAAGGGTGCGAGGGGCGAAGCGGTTTCGGCGTAGAGAAGAGAAGTTTTGTAACTTCAATCGGTTAACGCGCATCCGGGCAGAATGCACGCTTCGGGATCGCAGGCAGGTGACGCTCTTTCTGCGGAGATGCCGCCGAAGTCAAGACGGATCAGATGACGGTATCGATGTCTCCGGTCCATGTAGCCCGGATGAAGCGAAGCGCAATCCGGGACAAGTCGACCCGCGGGTGGAGCGTCCCCGGATTTCGCTGGCGCTTCATCCGGGCTTCTGTAACGGGCCTTTGTAAGTCAATCCCTTTTTGCGTGATCCACTCGCCGGGCACTTGCTTCTGTACGGGATCGGCGCGAAGGCCGTCGCCTGATGGGGTGCATTGAGGAGCCGGCCGGCCAATCTACGGAAGCGTGGTTGTGAGCCACTTCCCGGATGGCGGCCTGACCGGATCCATCGTCCCGGCGCAGGGACCTCGCTCAGGGAGAGCCTGGTGTCGTGGCCCGCCCAGAACCGATTGCTGCTCCTTGCTTAGGTTGCCGAGGCCTTGGCCATCGGGTTGAACGGTTTGGCGTCGGCGAGCATGCGATGCAGAACGACGGCGAGCTTGCGTGCGAGCGCCACCTTGGCCTTGCGCAGGCCTGCGCGCCGGGCGATCCGCATCGCCCAGCCTTTCAGCGCCGAGCAGTTCCTGACCGGCTTGGTCAGCATGACGTGAGCCGCTTGATAGAGCGCCTCGCGCACGGAGGCATCGCCGATCTTGCTGATGCGGCCGGTATAGTCGGTTTCGCCCGATTGGTACTTCTTCGGGGTGAGGCCAAAATGCGCTCCCGTCGCCTTCGAGGACCGGAAGCGCTTCGGGTCGTCGACCGCCGAGGCGTAGGTAAGCGCCACGATCGGGCCGACGGACGGTGTCGTCATCAGGAGGCGGGCTTGAGGGTGCGACCTGGCGAGCTTTTGGGTGTGCTTATCCAGGCCATTGAACTCGCGCCGCAGCACGGCGTGGGCTTCGAGCAGCGCCTGTGCCACGATCTCAAGTCCGGGATGGCCCGCTACGAGCTCCCGGATGCGTTCGGCGAACGTGCGCTCGGTGGTCGTGCCGACCTTCAGACCGAAGCCGCGGAGCACGCCGCGCAGGCTGTTCTCGATGTCGCGCAGCTTGGACTGCAGCAGCTTGCGTGCCGTCAGAACCGCCCGCGTCTCTTGCGCTTCGATCGACTTGCAGTGCACCGGCCGGAACCAGCCCAGCCGCATCAGTTGCGCGATCCCGCGGGCATCGTTGCGGTCCGACTTCACCGGCATCGCCTTGAAGGCATCGCGGACGTGCCGCGTCTCCAACAGTTCGACTGCCAGGCCCGCATCCCGCATCGCTGCGTAGAGCCATTGCGACAGCGGACCAGCCTCCAGCCCGATCCGTTCCAGCACCAACCCCAGCGACCGCAACCAGGTGATCAAGGCCTCCGGCTCACTCGCAACCCTCGCCTCGCGCAAAATCTTACCTGTCCCATCGACAAGGCAGACGCTCGAGCATTCCAAAGACACGTCGATTCCTGCATAGTGGTACATGGTCGTCCCTTAATGATGCTTGGAGCGGGCTTGCCCGACTCCGTTTATTGACACCATCAGTTTGAGGGACGACCGCCTTCCAACCAACAGGCCGCTCGCGAGCGCGCTTCCAAATCGCGCCGTAGCGAGCGGGCGGCCGGCCCGTTACCCCATCTACGGACGGCTTACGATTTCTCGGCCAGCGGATGCAGGTCGCGGACCAGGCTCTTCAGCCGCTCCTCGACCACATGGGTATAGATCTGGGTGGTCGAGATGTCGGTGTGGCCGAGCAGGGTCTGCACGATGCGCAGATCCGCGCCATTATGCAGCAAATGGCTGGCGAAGGCGTGGCGCAGCACGTGCGGGGAGACCAGCCGCGGCGCCAGTCCGGAGGCGGCGGCGAGCTCCTTGAGGTCGCGGGCAAAATGCTGCCGGGTCAGATGGCCGCTCTCACTGGAGGACGGAAACAGCCATTTCGACGGCGCGGCCTTCTTCGCCTTCGGCTGCATCACCTCGATCGCCGCGAGGTAGTCCGCCATCGCCTGGCGCGAGGCGTCGTTCAGCGGCACCAGCCGCTCCTTGTTGCCCTTGCCGCGCACCACGATCATCCGCGCATCGCGCCGCGCCGCGGAGACCGGCAGCGATACCAGCTCGGAGACGCGCAGGCCGGTGGCGTAGAGCACCTCGAGCAGGCAATAGAGCCGCAGCGCGCGCAGCCGCTGCGCCGGCGAGACGTCGGTCTGGGTCAGCTCCTTGGCGCGGGTCAGCATGCGGTCGACGTCGGCGATCGACAGCACCTTGGGCAGGCCGCGGCCGCGCTTCGGCCCGGACAGGATCGCGGCCGGATCGTCGCCGCGGACCCGCTCGTTGAGCAGGAAACGATAGAGATGCCGCATCGCCGACAGCCGCCGCGCCACGCTCGACGACTTGAAGCCCCTGGTATCGAGGTCGGCAAGGTAGCCGCGCAGCGCCTCGGTGTCGGCGCCGGTGAAATCGGTGCCGGCATGGGCGAGGTAGTCGGAGAAGTCGGTCAGGTCGCGCCGGTAGGCGTCGAGCGTGTTGGCGCCGGCGCCCTGTTCCGCGGCGAGCATGTCGAGGAACAACGCGGTCAGCTTGGCGTCGGAGGACTTCGGCTGAGCAGTCTTGGCCGGAGCCTGTGCGGGGGTCTTGGTGATCTTGGCGGAAGCGGGCATGCCAAGACTCATAGCGCCTATTTCTTGAGGAACTTATCCGGCGGGATGGTCACGGACATTTCCCGCGGCTTCGGGGTCACGAAATTCGCCAGCGCGAAGATGACGCCGTAGCCGATCCCGAAAATCACGGCGACGACCGTCAGGAAGCGGAACAGGCTGGGCATGGAGGCGACTCAGGGAGCGAATTAACCAATGAAATCATCCAACATGTTCCCCGCGCCGTTGCAAGAGTCGCTGGTAACGGTGTCGCCGGGGGTAGTATAGGTGGCTCGAATTCTGAACAATTCGTCCCGATATCCGAGCTTTTTATGTCCGACGCAGCCGTACCGGCGCCCACCCACCCGACCCTGGAGGCCGACATTGCGGCCGCGCTGGGGACGCGGTCGATCGTGCTGGTCGGCATGATGGGGGCCGGCAAGTCGACCATCGGACGGCGGGTGGCGGCGCGGCTCAAGCTGCCGTTCGCCGACGCCGACACCGAGATCGAGGCGGCGGCGAGGATGACGATCCCGGAGATCTTCGAGACCCATGGCGAGCCTTATTTCCGCGACGGCGAGGCGCGGGTGATCGCCCGCATCCTCGACAGCGGCCCGATCGTGCTGGCGACCGGCGGTGGCGCCTTCATGCGCGAGGAGACCCGCAACCGGATTCGCGACCGCGCGATCTCGATCTGGCTCAAGGCCGACAGTGATATCATCATGCGCCGGGTCCGCCGCCGCGCCGATCGTCCGCTGCTGCACACCGCCGACCCCGAGGCGACCGTCAACCGGCTGCTCAGCGAGCGCGAGCCGGTCTACCAAAACGCCGATCTGACGATTGCCTCGCGCGACGTGCCGCACGACCGCATCGTCGACGAATGCCTCGAGGCTCTGCATGCGCATCTGTGCGGCGCGCGCCCGGCCGACGAGCCACCATCTGATGGATTGAACGCGACCTCATGACTGCGCCCGTGAAACATTCCGCCTCCGTTACCGTCGACGTTGCGCTCGGTGACCGCGCCTATGACATCGTCATCGGCCGCGACGTGCTGCAGTCGCTCGGCGAGCGCGTCGCGGCGCTGCGGCCCGGCGTGCGCACCGCCATCGTCACCGACCGCACCGTCGCCAAGCATTGGCTGGAGCCGACCGAAGCCTCGCTCAAAGCTGCAGGCGTGCCGACGTCGCGGATCGTCGTCGAGGAGGGCGAGAGTTCGAAGAGCTATGCCACCCTGACGCAGGTCAGCGAAGCGCTGGTCGCAGCGAAGATCGAGCGCAACGATCTGGTGATCGCGCTCGGCGGCGGCGTGGTCGGCGATCTCGCCGGATTTGCGGCCGCGATCCTGCGCCGCGGCGTCGATTTCGTGCAGGTGCCGACCTCGCTGCTGGCGCAGGTCGATTCCTCCGTCGGCGGCAAGACCGGCATCAACTCGCCGCAGGGCAAGAACCTGATCGGCGCGTTCCACCAGCCGGTGCTGGTGATTGCCGACACGTCGGTGCTCGACACGCTGTCGCCGCGCCAGTTCCGCGCCGGCTACGCCGAGGTCGCGAAATACGGCATTCTCGGCGATGAGGCCTTCTTCGCCTGGCTCGAAAAGAACCACGCCGACATCGTCGCAGGCGGCGCCGGGCGCGAGCACGCGATCGCGACCTCCTGCCGCGCCAAGGCCGCCATCGTCTCCCGCGACGAGCGCGAGACCGGCGAGCGCGCGCTGCTCAATCTCGGCCACACCTTTGGCCACGCGCTGGAAGCCGCGACCGGCTTCTCCGACCGCCTGTTCCATGGCGAGGGCGTCTCGGTCGGCATGGTGCTTGCCGCTGAATTCTCGGCGCAGCTCGGCATGATTTCGTCCGACGATGCTACGCGCATCGCGCGTCATCTGTCCGCGGCAGGATTGCCGACGCGGCTGCAGGATATCGCAGGCTTCACGCAGGAAGGTCTTGCCGACGCCGACGCGCTGCTGGCGCTGATGGCGCAGGACAAGAAGGTCAAGCGCGGCAAGCTCACCTTCATCCTGCTGGAGGCCGTCGGCCGCGCCGTGATCGCCAACAATGTCGAGCCACAGCTGGTGCGCGACTTCCTGCAAGCCAAGCTGAAGGCCTAAACCACGGATCAAGCCAGTGGGCTGGTTAACCTTCTCGATCGTGCTGGTCTGTCTCTTCATCTCCGCGTTCTTCGCGGCGAGCGAGACGGCGCTGACCGGCGCCTCGCGCGCCAGCATGCTGAGGCTGTCGAAACAGGGCAACAGCGATGCCGGCGTGGTCTCGAAGCTGATCAACATGCGCGAGCGCATGATCGGCGCGCTGCTGCTCGGTAACAACATCGCCAATATCGGCGCCTCGGCGCTGGCGACCGGCGTGTTCACCGCCTGGTTCGGCGATGTCGGCGTGCTCTACGCCACCGCGGTCATGACCGTGATGGTCGTGGTGTTCGCCGAGGTGCTGCCCAAGACCATCGCGATCAACGCGCCCGACCGCATCTCGCTGCTGGTCGCGCGGCCGATGCGGCTGACGATCTTCGTGCTGGGGCCGCTGCTCACCATCATCGAGACCATCGTGCTGGCGCTGATGAAGCTGCTCGGCATCAAGGTCGGGACGCATCAGGCGGTGCTTTCGCCGACCGAACGCCTGCGCGGCGCGGTCGATCTCTTGCATCACGAGGGCAAGGTCGAGAAGCAGGACCGCGACATGCTCGGCGGCCTCCTGGATCTGAGCGAGCTGCAGGTCTCCGACGTGATGGTCCACCGCACCGAGATGACCATGGTCAACGCCGACCTGCCGCCCGAGGAGCTGGTGCGCGAGGTGCTGGCCAGCGAATACACCCGCATCCCGCTGTGGCGCGAGAAGCCGGAGAACATCGTCGGCGTGCTCCACGCCAAGGACCTGCTGCGCGCGATCCGCGCCAATGAGGGCGACATGTCGGCGATCGACGCCTCCGCGATCGCGCTGCCGCCGTGGTTCGTGCCGGAGATGCGCCCGGTCTCCGAGCAGCTGAAGGCGTTCCGCCGCCGCAAGACCCACTTCGCCCTCGTGGTCGACGAGTATGGCGAGGTCGAAGGCATGGTGACGCTGGAGGACATCCTGGAGGAGATCGTCGGCGACATCTCCGACGAGCACGACGTCGTTGTCGCCGGTGTCCGTGCGCAGCCGGACGGCTCGGTCGTGGTCGACGGCTCGGTGCCGATCCGCGATCTCAACCGCGCGATGGACTGGCGCCTGCCGGACGAGGAGGCGACCACGGTCGCCGGCCTCGTGATCCATGAGGCGCGCTCGATTCCCGATCGCGGCCAGAGCTTCACCTTCCACGGCTTCCGCTTCCGCGTGCTGCGCCGCGAGCGCAACCGCATCACCGCGCTGCGCATCGTCGCAGTCCCGCGCGAGGCCGAGCACGACGAGAAGAAGCCGAAGCGGGCGGGGACGGCGTTTTAGTTTGAGTTGGCTGGCTGCTAGTCTCGTTACCCTGAGGAGCGCGCAACGCGCGCGTCTCGAAGGGGCGACGGCCCGGCTGGTGGCCGTGCATCCTTCGAGACGCGCTACGCGCTCCTCAGGATGACGGGTCTGATAGGCACGCCAGTGCTACTCGATATCGATCGAGATGCCCGACAGCTTCCAGGCGCCGTCGGAGGCGATGAAGCCGAGTTGATACCTCACCTGCTTGGGCGTGGTGTCGAAATGGCCCTTCAGCCGCAGCACGCCCTTGTCGTCGATCTTGGCGTCCTCATCGAGCACGATCGGCCTGGCGACCACGGCGTCGAACACGGCGTGCTTGTCGACCAGGTCCTTGAAGATCGTCTTCAGCTTGTCGGGCGGAAACTGGTCGCGGAACGGCTTGGAGATTTTGGCGTGGAACACGGAGAAATTATTCGCCGCCACCGCATCGTTGAGCGACACCAGGATGCTCTTGATCAGCACCTCCTGGACGAACGGGCTCGGCATATCCAGCGCCGCGGCCGGGCGGATTGCGCAGATCAGGAGCAGGCCGGCGGCGGTTGCAATCGACCGGAGGCGTGGCCAGCAAGGGATCATCAACGGCCCCACATAGATCGGTGGCGATGCGATACGCTGACCTGCCCGCATATGGTGCAGGTCCGTCGCCGAGTATCCGTCCTCAATAAAGGAAAACTGTGGCGGCGTCTTGAGGCCAGCGCGAACTAGCGCGGCTTTTCCCCGAGGGCGTGTGCATGGATCGCGAGCGCGTGCACCGAGCCGGCGAGTTCCTGCGCCAGCGTCGCATTTATCATGCGATGGCGTTCGATCCGGCTCTTCCCTTCGAAGGCCGGAGACACAATATATACACGGAAATGCGTCTCGCCGCCTGGCCTGTGCCCGGCGTGGCCCTCATGCAGATTTGACTCATCGACCACGTCGAGGCTTTCCGGCAAGAAAGCTTCACGCAACTTGTTTATGATAGTGTCTTTGGTGCTCATGGCGGCGGAGTTAGGTCCGCGACGGCTTTTCGTCAATGGTGCAAGCGGGAAACGAGGTCTGCGCAATGTCAAGACTTGAAGAATTGTGCATTGCGTAGTCAAAGAGAACATGCCGATCGATTCATCAAAATTCTTCGACTCCATTCGCATCAAGCCGACCAAGGTGAGTGCGAAGCGCACGGCGCAGGCCGGCGAGCAGGCTGTGACCTGCGAGTGGGCGGGTTGCCAGAACAAGGGTGCGCACCGCGCCCCGAAGGGCCGTGAGAATTCGCGCGAGTACTGGCACTTCTGTCTCGATCACGTCCGCGAGTACAACCAGTCCTACAATTTCTTCCAGGGCATGAATCCCGACGACGTCGCGCGCTACCAGAAGGACGCGCTGACCGGCCATCGCCCGACCTGGAAGATGGGCGCCAACAGCGGCAAGAAGGGCGACGATGGCCTCGACGCCGCCTCCGATCCGTTCCACGTCTTCTCCGAGCTCAACGGCCGCGGCCGCTGGCGCCCCGGACCGGGCGGCGCGGAGCCCAAGCCCGAGACCCGCAAGGTCATGAATGCCGAGCGCAAGGCGCTTCTGGTGATGGGGCTCGGCGCCGGCGCGACGCTGGAAGACGTCAAGGCGAAGTACAAGGCGCTGGTGAAGCAGCACCATCCCGACGCCAATGGCGGCGACCGCTCCACCGAAGATCGCCTGATCGAGATCATCAAGGCGTATAATTATCTGAAGACCGTGGTGCGCGAGGCCTGAACTCTGGCCTTCGCCGCTCCTACGCGAGGATGCGGAGCTTCCGCACCTCCCCTTGAAAAGGGGAGGTCGCTTTGCTCGCGAGAGCAAAGCGGGTGGGGATTCGTTCCCTCCACAAACAGTGTCGTCTGCGGCTGACCCCCATCCCGACCTTCCCCCTTTCAGGGGGAGGGAGAAGAGCCTCGTAGCCCGTTAGCACTCAGCCCTTCGGCACTGCCCCGACATAGGACGAGCTCGGCCGGATCAGCCGTCCGGTGCGCCGCTGCTCCAGCGCGTGCGCGGTCCAGCCCGCGGCGCGGGCCACGGCGAAGATCGGCGTGAACGCCTGCCGCGGGATTTTCAGCCCGTCGTCAGGATCGCGGTGAAGAACTCGACATTGGTCTCGAGCGGCCGCTCCGGATTCTTCTTGCGCAATGCCCCGCGGATATAGGCCTCGACCTCGCCGGCAAACGGCAGGTCGGCGCCGTCGGCGCGGCGTGAACTGCGTCGATCTCGCCGAGCGCGACACCCTGGAGCACACCGCGACGCTGCTCTGGGACGTCACCGGCGTCGATCCGTTCGCCCCGGACAATTGTCCGCAGGTCTCGGACGAAATGCGCGCGATCGCGGAGGCCGCGCGCCGCGCCCAGCCGATCGACCGCACGGTCGCCGTGCTGGCGCTGGCGGCAAGCGCCGATCCCGGCGCCTTCACCCGTGCGCCCGACGGCCGCGCGATGGTCGGCGGGCGCATTCTGCGGCTGCTGGTTGCGACCATGTTGAATGCGGCGCCGTCGGCGCACCTGCTGCACGAGCAGGTGGCGCGGGTCTGGACATCCGACAACGAGCACGCGCCCGATCTGATCCGCCGCGCGCTGGTGCTGCTCGCCGAGCACGAACTGAACGCCTCCACCTTCACCGCGCGCTGCGCGGCATCGACCGGGGTTGCGCCGGTGGTTCGCGAACGCGTCGCGCTGGGCGAGCGGTTCGCCGGCTTCGGGCACGGCGTCTACAGGAAGGGCGACCCACGCGCCATCTCGCTGCTCGAGGCCCTGACGCGGGCCGGCGCGCCGCGCAAATTCACCAGAGAAGTGCCGGAGCGAATCGCGGAGGCGACCGGCGAATTCGTCAACATCGATTACGCGCTGGCGGTGCTGGTGCATGCGCTGCGGATGCCTGCGGGCAGCGAGCTCGCGCTGTTTGCGATGGCCCGCAGCGTCGGCTGGATCGCGCATGCCAGCGAGCAGCTACAGCTCGGCAAGCTGATTCGGCCTCGTGCGCGCTATGTCGGCCCGGCACCCGGGCGGGCCGGCGCGACCAACAGTCTCTGACAGCTACTTAGCCGGCTTGGTCGGTTCGATCAGGCTGCCACCGTGACGGCGGCGGATGGTCCAGATCGCGAGCGCCAGGATCACGGCGCCGCCCGCTACCGCAAACATCCAGAGATGCTTGCCGACATGCTCGTGATGCGGCAGCCCGGCATAGTCATGCAGCGCGGTAACGGCGAGCACGCCGGGCAGCACATGCGCCGGCGCCCAGAGCAGGATCGCGGGGATGTTGACGGCGTAGAAGCGCGCCGGCGGCATGTCTAGCGCACCGGCCGTGATCGGCACGAAGGCGCGGATCGGCGGCACGAAGCGGGCGAAGAACACCGCGAGCACGCCCCAGCGGTTGAAGAACGCCTCGCTCTGTGCGACCACCCGCGGGTAGTTGGAGAGCGGCCAGGCCGAGAGGATCTCGCGCTGGCTGCGGTGGCCGATCATATAGGCCGTGCCGTCGCCGAGCATCGCGCCGGCGGCCGCCGCGGCGAGCACCGGCCAGAGCTTCAATTCGCCACCGGGCACCAGTGCGCTTAGCGCCAGGATGATGGTCGAGCCCGGCACCAGGGAGCCGACCACCGGCACCGCCTCCAGCAAGGCGGCCAGAAACAGGGTCAGATAGGCAAGCCAGGCATGGGCTGAAACGAACGCGATCAAGGGGTCCAGGAATGAAGTCACAAAATTCCCATGTGGCGGTGATATAGATCTGAGAGCTACCAACTCCCCGCCGGGCTGAAAAGTGCCCGGCCGGGCAGGCCGCATTGGCGCCGCGGCGAAAGTACGGCGGGATTTGCAGGGCAGCCTTCCAAAAACCGAGTTTCACTCCTATCTTTATGATAGAACAACGAAACTTTGATTTGCCCGTGGGCTTCTGCCGGCCGTTGCTCTCTGCTAGGCTTGTGCGAAGCACCCCATCCGCAGCCAAATGACCTAATCTGGTTTCGGGAATGCCCGGGACCTCGGAGGATGAATGACGACCGCCGTCCAGACGAAAGCGCAAGAACCCGTCGGAATGCCCGACATGAAGGTGTCGGTTCGGCAGGTCTTCGGGATCGATAGTGATCTGGAAGTGCCCGCTTATTCCGAAGTCGATCCGCACGTGCCGGAAGTCGACAGCGACTATCGCTTCGACCGCGCCACCACGCTTGCGATCCTCGCCGGCTTCGCCAAGAACCGCCGCGTGATGGTCACCGGCTATCACGGCACCGGCAAGTCGACCCACATCGAGCAGGTTGCGGCCCGCCTCAACTGGCCCTGCGTGCGCGTCAACCTCGACAGCCACATCAGCCGTATCGATCTCGTCGGCAAGGATGCCATCGTGGTCAAGGAGGGCAAGCAGGTCACCGAATTCCGCGACGGCATCCTGCCCTGGGCCTTGCAGCACAACATCGCGCTGGTGTTTGACGAATACGACGCCGGCCGCCCGGACGTGATGTTCGTGATTCAGCGCGTGCTGGAAGTCTCCGGCCGCCTGACGCTGCTCGACCAGAACAAGGTGATCAAGCCGCATCCGGCGTTCCGCCTCTTCTCGACCGCCAACACGGTCGGCCTCGGCGACACCTCGGGCCTCTATCACGGCACCCAGCAGATCAACCAGGGCCAGATGGACCGCTGGTCGATCGTCACCACGCTGAACTACCTCGCCCATGACGAGGAAGTGGAGATCGTGCTGGCCAAGGCGAAACACTATCGCACGCAGGAAGGCCGCGACATCGTCAACAAGATGGTGCGACTTGCGGACCTCACCCGTAACGCGTTCGCCAATGGCGACCTGTCGACGGTGATGAGCCCGCGCACGGTGATCACCTGGGCCGAGAACGCCGACATCTTCAACGACATCGGCTTCGCGTTCCGCGTCACCTTCCTCAACAAGTGTGACGAGCTGGAGCGGCCGCTGGTCGCCGAGTTCTATCAGCGCTGCTTCAACGTCGAGCTGCCGGAATCCTCGGTCAACGTGGCGCTCAGCTAGTCCATGCCGAAAATCTCCGTCGAGCGCACAGTCACACAGACGAAGAAGGCGGTGCTCGGCGGATTGCTCCGCTACAACCACGAGAAGATGGGGAAGCAGAAGTACAAGCGCTTCGCCATCTCGCTGCGGCAAGGCGACAAGATCGTCGGCGGCATCGTCGGCGAGGTCTGGACCGCGGTGTTGTTCATCCAGTTGTTCTGGATGGAGCAAAAGTTTCGCAACAAGGGTTTTGGCGCGAAGCTGATCAAGGCGATCGAGGACGAGGCGCGGCGCTTCGGGGCGACGCGATCCTATCTGGATACAATGAGCTTCCAGGCGCCGGGCTTCTACCGCGCCAACGGATATAAAGAGTTCGGTTCGATTGAGGGGTATCCCGGCGGCGTCACGCGCCACTGGCTTACGAAATCGCTATGACAACCTCCAATATCAAATTCCGTCCCGGATCGAAGGAAGCACCGACCGAGCCGTTCAAGCGCTCGGTGTCGGCGTGCCTGAAGGCGATCGCCAAGAAGCCGGAGCTCGAAGTCAGCTTCGCCGCCGAACGTCCCGGGCTTGCGCCCGGCAAGGCCCGGCTGCCGGAGCCGGCGCGCAAGATGACCAAGCGCGATGCGGCGATCGTGCGCGGCCACGCCGATTCGATCGCGCTGAAGATCGCCTGCCACGATCCCAAGGTGCATCGCAAGCTGATGCCGGGCAATCCGCAGGCGCGCGGCGTGTTCGAAGCGGTCGAGCAGGCGCGCGTCGAGGCGATCGGCTCGCGACGGATGTCAGGCGTTGCCAAGAACCTCACCGCGATGCTCGACGATCATTTCCACCGCGGCAAGTATGACGAGATCACCGACCGCGCCGATGCGCCGCTGTCGGATGCGCTGGCGATGCTGGTGCGCGAACGCCTGACCGGCATGGCGCCGCCCGCGGCCGCCAAGAAGATGGTCGATCTCTGGCGCCCGACGCTGGAGGACAAGATCGGCTCGCGGCTCGACAAGCTCAGCCGCTTCACCGAGGACCAGGCCAAGTTCGGCGACCTCGTCCATGATCTACTGTCGGCGCTCGATCTCGGCGACGACCGCAACATGGATTCCGACGATGACGAGGACCAGGACGAGAACCAGGACGGCGAGAGCGATCAGTCCGGTGCCGAAGGTTCGCCCGATTCCGACGCCGCGCAGGAGATGAGCGCCGACCAGGCGCAGACGACGGCGGAAGAGATGAGCGAAAGCGCGATGGAGAGCGCGCAGGCCTCCACCAGCGATACGTTCGACGACGGCGAGCTCGGCGACGACGAGACGCCGGGCGAGGCGACGCGGCCGAATTCGCGCGGCCAGAACGAGCCGCGCGGTCCGGAATATCATGCGTTTGCGCCGAAGTTCGACGAGGTGATCGCGGCCGAGGATCTCTGCGATCATGACGAGCTGGAGCGGCTGCGCTCCTATCTCGACAAGCAGCTTGCGCATCTGCAGGGCATCGTGGCGCGGCTCGCCAACCGCCTGCAGCGCCGCCTGATGGCGCAGCAGAACCGCGCCTGGGAGTTCGATCTCGAAGAGGGCATCCTCGATCCGGCGCGGCTGTCGCGCGTCGTCACCGATCCCTATCACCCGCTGTCCTTCATGCATGAGAAGGAGGCGACCTTCCGCGACACCGTGGTGACGCTGCTGCTCGACAATTCCGGCTCGATGCGCGGCCGTCCGATCACGGTCGCCGCCACCTGCGCCGACATCCTGGCGCGCACGCTGGAGCGTTGCGGCGTCAAGGTCGAGATTCTCGGCTTCACTACCCGCGCCTGGAAGGGCGGGCAGTCGCGCGAGGCGTGGCTTGCCGCCGGCAAGCCGGCCAATCCCGGCCGCCTCAACGATCTGCGCCACATCATCTACAAGTCGGCCGACGCGCCGTGGCGTCGCGCGCGGAAAAATCTCGGCCTGATGATGCGCGAGGGTCTGCTCAAGGAGAACATCGACGGCGAGGCGCTCGACTGGGCGCACAAGCGCCTGCTGGCTCGTCCCGAGCAGCGCCGCATCCTGATGATGATTTCCGACGGTGCGCCGGTCGACGATTCAACGCTGTCGGTCAATCCGGGCAACTATCTGGAGCGGCACCTGCGTCACATCATCGACGAGATCGAGACCCGCTCGCCGGTCGAGCTGATCGCGATCGGCATCGGTCACGACGTCACGCGCTACTATCGCCGCGCCGTCACCATCGTGGACGCCGAAGAACTCGGTGGCGCCATCACCGAAAAGCTCGCCGAACTGTTCAGCGAGACCCACGGCTCGGCGCCCGCCCAAGGCACCCGGCGCCGCCTCCACTCGTGAGACATGCGCTCACACCTTAGCCGCCGCCGTTTCCTTCGAGATATGGCGGCGGGACTGTCGGCGGCCGCGCTGCCGCGTCTCGCGCAGGCGCAGAGCGCCACCGAGCCGCCGCTGACGCCGGGCCCGTCCGGCAGGCCGGGCCGTCATCGCGTCGACGAACCTGTCGCGGTCGAGGTCAATGCGCGGCCGCTGCCGTCGTTCGACATCCGCGATCGTGCGCGCACGCGGTTCGGCGCGCTGGAATATCGCAGCGGGCTGATCCTGACCTCGTCGTTTTCCGGCTTCGGCGGCCTCTCCGCATTGCGGCTCGATCCCAAGGGCGAGCGCTTCATCGCGGTCAGCGATCAGGGCAGTTGGTTCACCGGCCGCATCGTCTATCGCGGCCGCGACATGGCCGGGCTCGACGATGTCGAGGCGGCGCCGCTGCTCGGGGCCGACGGCAGGCCGATCACCGCGACGCGCGGCTGGTACGATTCGGAATCGCTCGCACTCGACGGCTCGTTCGCCTATGTCGGGCTCGAGCGGGTCAACCAGGTGCTGCGCTACGATTTTTCCAAGGGCTTTACCCGGTCGCGCGGCGAGGTGGTGCCGCTGCCGGCGGCGGCGCGCAAGCTTCCCAACAACAAGGGACTGGAGGCGCTGGTCTTCGTGCCCAAGGTGATGCCGAAAGCCCAGCGGCTTGCCGGCACGCTGATCGCGTTCTCGGAGCGCGGGATCGATGCCGGCGGCAATCTGATCGCCTTCCTGGTCGGCGGCAAGACGCCGGGGCAGTTCAGCGTGCGCCGCACCGAGAATTTCGACATCAGCGACGCGGTGCTGCTGCCGTCGGGCGAACTGTTGATCCTCGAGCGGAAGTTCTCCTGGCTCGGTGGCGTCGGCATCCGCATCCGCCGCCTCGCGCTGCCCGACATTGCGCCCGGCGCCATCGTCGATGGCCCTGCGATCTTCAACGCCGATCTCGGCAACGAGATCGACAACATGGAAGGCATCGACGCCCATGTCACCGCGGAGGGCGAGACCGTGCTGACCATGATCTCGGACGACAATTTCTCACTAATCCAGCGCAATCTGCTGCTGCAGTTCACGCTGGTGGACTGATCTGCCGCGCCCAAGGGGCGGCGCTATCGCATTGCTGATCTGCGTCCCGGCCCGCGTGGCCGTCCGGACGGTTGGTGATCGCGGCCGCCGCCTCTATCTTAACCGTGCCCTTTCCCCGATCCCGGATACCGTCCACATGAGCACCCTGTTTTCTCCGATCGAACTGCGCGGCCTGAAACTCTCCAATCGCATCATGGTCGCGCCGATGTGCCAATATTCGGCGATCGACGGCTCCGCCAACGACTGGCACTTCACCCATATCAACATGCTGGCGCTGTCGGGCGCCGCGATGTTCTGTATCGAGGCCACCCATGTCGAGGATATCGGGCGGATCACGCCGGGCTGCCTCGGGCTTTACAGCGATGCCAACGAGGCGGCGCTGAAGCCGATCCTGGCCTCGGTGCGCAAGCATTCGAAGGCGGCGGTCGCGATGCAGCTCGCCCATGCCGGCCGCAAGGCCTCGAGCCAGCGGCCCTGGGAAGGCGGGCAGTTGATCCCGATTGCGGAAGGCGGCTGGCAGACGGTTGCGCCGTCTGATGTCCCGCACAAGGAAGGCGAGGCCGCGCCGGTGGCACTCGACGAGGCCGGCCTGAAGCGCATCCGCGAGGCCTTCGTCGCCTCGGCAAAGCGCGCCGACCGGCTCGGCATCGACGCGCTCGAGCTGCACAGTGCGCACGGCTATCTCTTGCACCAGTTCCTGTCGCCGCTCGCCAACAAGCGCACCGACCGCTACGGCGGCTCGCTCGAGAACCGCATGCGTTTCCCGCTGGAAGTGTTCGATGCGGTGCGCGCCGTGTTTCCCGATCGCAAGCCGGTCGGCGTCCGGGTCTCGGCGACCGATTGGGTCGAGGGCGGCTGGGATGTCGCGCAGACCATCGAATATACGAAGGAGTTGAAGAAGCGCGGCGTCGACTGGATGGACGTCTCCTCCGGCGGCGTCTCGGCGCTGCAGAAGATCCCGCTCGCACCCGGCTATCAGGTGCCGGCGGCGCAGGCGGTGCGGGAGGCGACCGGCGTCACCACGATGGCGGTCGGCCTGATCACGGAAGCGAAGCAGGCGGAAGAGATCGTCGCCTCAGGGAAGGCCGACATGGTCGCGCTCGCCCGCGGCATGCTCTACGACCCGCGCTGGGGCTGGCACGCCGCTGCCGAACTCGGCGGCGAGGTGAACGCGCCGCCGCAATACTGGCGCTCGCAGCCCTCGACGCAGAAGGCGCTGTTCGGCAAGACCACGTTCGGGGCGCGCTGACAGCGCGCCTCGCCTGCGAGGTCAATGCGTGGCGGGCCCGAACCATCGCACCAGCGCGACGTCGAGGCCCATCGTATCGGCGTCGTCGGCCGCCCAGGCGATGCAGGCATCCGGACGGATCAGCAGCGAAGGGCCGCTGCGTCTTGGCATGCATCGGACAAAGATGTCCCAGTGGGCTGCGATCGCTGACGCAGCGCCGCCCGTGGCATCGAGCAGCACGGCCCTGCCGTCCTCCATCTGATCGAACAGCGTCGTTTCAGCGCCGTCGTCGCCGAGCGCAAAATTGCCGGCGAGCCGGCCGACCAGCGGATGATCGCTGCCGAGGTCGTAGCGGATCTTGATGCCGCTGATCATTTCGCCGAAGTAGCGGGTGCCCTCGTCGAGGCTCATCAGCTCCGCGACGATGTCGCGCAGCGCGTCGGTCATGGCATCCGGCCGCATCAATGCGACCTGGGCGCGGGTGTTGGCGAGCACCTTCGCCGCGATCGGATGCCGCTCCTCCGTATAGCTGTCCAGCAGGCTCTCCGGCATGCGATCGCAGACAACCGCCGCAAGCTTCCAGCCGAGGTTGACTGCATCGAGCAGGCCGAGATTCAAGCCTTGCCCGCCGAACGGCGAGTGCACATGCGCCGCATCGCCCACCAAAAGGACGCGACCTTTACGATAGCTCGCGGCCTGCCGGGCATTGTCGGTGAAGCGCGTGGCGGTCTTGACGGCGGTGACGCGGACGTCGGCGCCGCTGATCCGGCGCAGGGTGGTCTCGATCTCCTCGCGCGTCACGGGTGCGCTGCGATCGGCCGGCGGTCCGTCGAACTCGGCGAGGAAAACCCGGCCGGGAATCGGTCCATACGCCATCATGCCGACAGGCGTTCGCCGCCAGCCGACCGGCAACAGCCGATCCGGATGATCGAGGTCGACAATGGCCTGGTGTCCGGTGAGGGTCGGGTCGGTGCCGGGAAAGTCGAAGCCGGAGCGCTTGCGCACCGCGCTGCGTCCGCCGTCGCAGCCGACAAGATAGGCGGCGTGCAGCTCGATCTCGCCGGACGCGCCCGTCGTCCGCGCCACGACGCCGTCTCCGTGATCCCTGAAATCGATCAGCTCGCAGCCGCGCCTGATCTCGATCCCGAGCGCGCGTTCGCCCAGCATCTTCTCCAGGGCGTGCTGGTTCACGCCGCGCAGCCGCCGGTCCGGCTCGTGCTGCCGTGTCTGATCGATCAGGAAAATGCCGGAGAAGTGACCGCCGAATTTCTTGAACGGAAGTTCGCTCTGGCCGTCCGCGCCCTTCATGAGCGTCGACATACTCTCCGCCATGGCGCGTTCGACCGCATCCATCGCGTCGGCAAGGCCGCGGCGCTCCAGTGCCTCGCCTGCGAGGGCGCCGATCGCGCCGGCCTTGATGGTCTGGTCGGGCTCGCTCAGCCGCTCGATGACGACCACGTCGGCGCCGCCCAGGGTCAATTCGATCGCCAGCAGCAGTCCGGTCGGCCCGGCGCCGACCACCACCACATCCGTTCGTTCACGCGTCACGCCGTCACCATATTTTTATACTGGGTATAATATTTAGTATGGTACAAATTTTCACATGTCAAATCGGGATGGATTGCGGGAGCGGAAGAAGGAGGCGACGCGTCAGGCGATCTCGGACGTCGCCACCGAGCTGTTTTTGGAACGCGGCTTCGACAATGTTTCGGTGGCCGAAATTGCCGAGGCCGCCGAGGTCTCCCGGATGACGGTGTTCAATTACTTTCCGCGCAAGGAAGATCTGTTCTTCGACCGCGAAGAGGAAAGCCGCCAGATTCTGAAGACCGCGTTTGCCGAGCGAGCACCCGGCGAGGCGCCGCTCGTGACCCTGCGCAAGCTGGTGCAGAGCCTGGCGGATCGAGCGCATCCGTTCGCGAAATTCACCGATGCAACGGCGAAATTCTGGCGCACCGTCGCAGAGAGCCCGGCGCTCGCGGCGCGGGCGCGCGAGATGCGAGACGAGTTCATCGATGATCTCGCAACCGTGCTGGCGGGCGTGATCACGCGGCCGCTCGCCGATGCCGATGCCCGGCTCGCCGCTTCGATGGTGGTGACGGCAATCACCGTCGCCTATGCGGAAGGGCTTCGCGCGCACAAGGCCCGCAGATCGGCCGCATCGTCACGCGAGGCCTTCCTGCAGATCATGGAGCGAAGCTTTTCGGGGATCGCGGCCATGCTGAAGGATACGCCCTACGCATAGTCCCGGCCCGGCTGCATGCGACAAGGCCATTGTTCTGCCGCGGCCATGGCGGGTACTCTTCCATCGCGTGCGGAAGACACGCATCAGACAAAGAGAGGAAACCCATGGAACTCGGATACTTCGCGATGCCGTCGCATCCGCCGGAGTGCGGATTGAAGGAGGGCCACGACTGGGACCTGCGGGTGCTGCGCTGGCTGGACGAGCTCGGCTACCAGGAAGCCTGGATCGGCGAGCATCACACCGCACCGTGGGAGCCGCACCCGTCGCCTGATCTGTTGGTCGCGCAGGCTTTGCTGCAGACCAAGACTCTGCGCATCGGCCCCGGCGGTTTCCTCCTGCCCTATCATCACCCGGCCGAACTCGCGAACCGCGTTGCGATGCTCGATCACATCTCGAACGGGCGATTGAACTTCGGCGTCGCGGCTAGCGGCCTGCCGAGCGACTGGGCGATGTTCAACGTCGACGGCATGTCGGGCCAGAACCGCGACATGACCCGCGAGGCGCTCGAAATCATCCTGAAAATGTGGACCGAGCCGGCGCCGTGGACCCACAAGGGCAAGTTCTGGACGGTGACCAAGCCGGACACGATGTTCGATTTCCTCAAACCGCATATCAAGCCGCAGCAAGCGCCGCATCCGCCGATCGGCGTCGCCGGCCTGTCGAAGAACTCGGACACGCTGAAGCTCGCCGGCGAGCGCGGCTTCATTCCGATGAGCCTCAATCTCAATCCTGCCTATGTCGGCAGCCATTGGGACTCAGTGGAAGCCGGCGCCGCCAAGACTGGCCGCAAGCCGAGCCGCAAGGACTGGCGCATGGTGCGCGAGGTGTTCGTCGCCGACACCGATGCGGAGGCGTGGAAGCTCTCAACCGGCGACATGATGGGCCGGATGATGGGTGAGTATTTTCTCCCCTTGCTCGGTCACTTCGGTTTCAAGGATTATTTGAAAGCCTCGCCCGACGTGCCGGACAGCGACGTCACCGTCGAATATTGCGCCCGCAACAACTGGATCGTCGGCTCGCCCGCGACCGTCACCGAGAAGATCGAGAAGATCTACCAGGAGGTCGGCGGCTTCGGTGTGCTGCTGGTGTTCGGCTTCGACTACAAGCACAAGCCGGAAGCCTGGCACAATTCGCTGCGGCTGTTGAAGCAGGAGGTGCTGCCGCGGCTGAAGCATCTCGATGCCTCGGTCGGCCGCGCGGCGTAGCGAGTGAGGAAGAACGCGGGGCAACCGCGACGCTGCCCCGTGTTTCATGTCATGACCCCGATAGGAGATCAGGCAGTCAGGTCGTGCCGAGCCAGAACCGCGTCTCGGTTTCCGCCCAGCCCTTGCCGATGCGGTTGCTCAGCCAGGCATCGCTGCGCTTCAGCCCCTTGTCCGTCTGGCCCTCCGGCGTGTTGCGCCAGGCCTGCCAGCGATACTGACCGTAGATGCTGACGATGCGCGCGGCGTAAGTTAGCGCGAGCTGCGAATCGCCTCTGATGATGACGAGATTGTCGTCGTTTTTGGTGCTGGCGCGGTCAGAGAAATTGTGCGAGCCGGTCATGACCACCGGGTTCTTGCCGGCCGGATCCAGCACGATCACCTTGCTGTGCACGGCGATCATGAATTTTCCGGTGTTCTTGATCTCGTGCTCCCACCAGTCGGCGGTCTTGTCGATGCCGGCGGGCCGGATCACGTCGGCGATCTGCTTGCCCTTGAACACCTGCTGCTGGCCGTCGCCGGCCAGCAGCTGCAGCTGATCCTTCGGGCTGTCCTTGCCCTGCGCCGGGAAATTGTTGAGCACGCCGCGGACATAGAGCTTCTTGTCCTGCGCCTTCTCCAGGATCGGGCCGAGCAGGCCCTTGTTGCCGGGATTGAGCATCAGGCACACCGCGCCATGCTCGGTGTCCTCGATCATCTTGGTGGCTTCCTTGAGATCGCCGCTCTTGGTGGTCGGCGTGAACCAGACGCTGACCTTCGACGGGCCGATGGTGAACGGCCATTCCTTATCGCCGGCCACCGCCAGCGCCTTCGGCGACTTGCTGCCGTCGGCGTAGATCAGCTTCCAATGGTCGTAATAGGCCGCGGCGATCTTGTCGTCGGTGATCTCGAGGCCGTTGTTGTTCTGGGTGCACAGTCCGGTACGCGTCCAGTTGGTGCTGCCGGTCCAGACCGCCTTCGGTGTCTGCGCGCCGTCGCAGAACACCGCGAACTTGTTGTGCGCGTAGCGGCTCGGCGCGATCTTGCGGCGGACGATGTCGACGCCGGCTTTCTTCAGCACGCCGGCGTTCTTCTCGGTGTCCTTTGCCGTGGCGTCGGACTTGCCGGTGCTGTTGCCGAGCACGACATGGGCCTTGCCCTTCAGCGCGGTCAGCGCCGCGATCAGTTCGGGATCGTTGAGCTCGTAAAGCGCGAGATAGACGTCGCGCTTGTTCTTCTTGGCATCGGCCAGTAACGCGAGCAGGCGGGCGCCAAGCTGTCCCTTGAGGAAGTCGCGAATCTTGTTGCCCTTGGTCGAGATCGCCTTCTCCAGCGTCTGCGCCGGCTTCTTGTCCTTGCCGATCGCGCGCGACAGCCATTGCGCCGAGATCGTGCCGCGGTTGAACCATGGCTTCAGCGGACCCGACGGCGTGGCGGAGACGTAGTCGGTCCACGTCGACGGCGCGTTGGCCGCAGGCTTTACCTTGGTATCGCCGTCCTTGAGGACGGGCACCACGCCGTAGCGGACCGGCGCATCGGCCGGCGCCAGGAAATCGGTCCAGTTGGTCTTCTGCACCGGCCATTCGGTGCTCGGCCGATGCTCGCCGGACTTGTGGCCCTGCGCCTGATCCTCGAACCCGACCCAGGTGTCGACCACGGTCGCGGTCTTGCCCTGCTGCTGGCGATACAGCGCGAAGCCCAGACAGTTCGGGATCATCGCCGATACTTCCCAGACCACGAAGATGCCGCTGTGGTTGGAAACGCCTGAATTCGGGAAATCATGGTGATGCCTCCAAATCGCTGGTGAAAATAGCCGGTCGATATGAAACTGGCGCGTCAGTACTCCCCGGGGATCCGTGGTGTCGCGTCGGATCGTTCCAGGCGTCTGGCAGCCCATCTAGCAAAGGGAGCATAGCAGCTGATCTACAACCCGAACTGTCGGCTGGATCACAGATGGATCACGCCGGGCGGCTCCGTGTCGGGTCGCGATCCTGTGGGCGCGGCTCGACCCCCTACAGCAACCGCACCGTGACCTTCGCCTTGCCCTTGTGATCGCCGTAGAACCATTTGTAGACCCAGGGCAGGCCGATGACGGCCTGGTTGACGTAGAGGAAGATCTCGCCGCTGCGATCGGCCGTGAACCGCGCCTTGTAGACCTGCGGATCGGTGTTGGGCGCCGGCGCCGGATCAAGAAAATACTCGTCGACCCCGGTCTGTCCGACCCGTGCGATCAGCCTGAACCACGGCCGGAACAGGACGCGCCGCAGGAAAATCGTGGCGTAACCACGCCAACGTTTTGCGGCCTCGATCGTCGACGTGCGGTATCCGACCGGCGTCACCGCCCGTCCGGCGTCCTCCCACGGCTCCGCCATGGTGATCGCGATCTCGTACTTGAACCCGGTGCGGACCTTGAGGCCGGTCGGCGCACAAATCGCGCTGGTATCGAAGTCGGCTGCGTCCTGCGGGACGCCCTTGTCGACGGCGACAAGCTTGTCGGCCGCGGTGCCCGTGCAGACAGCGCCCATCGAGTCAGCGGCATTGAACAGGAAATGGCTGAGCAGTGTCGCGCTGAACCAGACCAGCAAGGCCGTCAGCAGGAACGGAACGGCGTGTCGCTTCCCGAAGTTGAGGATCCACTGATAGACCGCGCTGGTGCGGAATCGATAGATCGCATTGTGCACGATTCCGGAGAGCGGCGTCGGGTTCGCGCGGTCGCGCCAGATGATCCGCATCCTGTCCCTGATCGCGGCGCTGAGCGAGGTGCCGACGCCCATCAGCAGGAAAACCGCAATGACGCCGCCGGCGAACCATTCCGGGTTGCCGGCATACCAGTCCGTCCACCAGTGAAACGAATCGGGCAGGAACGATTGGACGAAGCGCACCAGCTCCGAAATCATCCTGAACCAGGAGCTGAATTCGTGCTCCTTGTGCTGGTTGTGGAACAGCCAGAACGCGGCCAGATGCAACGACGCCGCCAGCGTGGCAAAGTAGGCGATCCGGCGCATCCAGACATAATTCCATAGCTTCTCCTGCGCCGCATAACGCGCCGGTGCGCTCGCCGGCGTCTCGAACGTCGTCTCGCCCAGCGGCGTGATCTGGCCGCTTCGCGAGACAATGACGTAGTTTGGCGGAAGTCCGATCGGGGCATAGGCATTGGCGCCGCTGTCGATCCGCTCGAACACGCTTTCGTGGATCTTCGGCGTCGGCACGCTGACACGGGCATAACGATCGTTGCAGAGCTCGGCGACCTTGCGAGGTCCATACCGGTAGTAGGAGCCGAGGCCCGCGCGCGAATCATAGAGGCGGCCGTCCTTGTCCTCGGACGATCTGATCGACTTGATCGCATCAGGATCGGCAGTCGGCGCGCTCTTGAACACCAGGCCACGCTTGACGGCTTCGTCGACCAGCCATGCCAGCGGCACGAACGCGACGGCATCGTCGGGATAACCGCCGCCGACATTGGCATGCATGCCGACGAACCAGACTTGGACGAGGCGTTCGCCATCGATGGTCGCGGGCACGGCCGGGACCGGTTGTCCCGGCTCCTGCTCGGTCCAGAGCACCGGATGGAATGTCGTGCGCTCATCGTCGAGGGCCAGCGCATGTCGCGCCCACTTGACCCGCGGGCTGAGAATGCGGTTCGGCAGCTCGAGCGGCCACACCCAGTTGGAGATGCCGCGGGTCATCTCGTCGATCGGCAGCCCATAGGCCGCGACGGTGTCCCAGATGCCGATGAATTCGATCGCGGCGACCTGCTTCCGGGCAATCTCTGTATAAGACTTGTGGCCTCGGAGGCGATCCCACACCGGCACAAGGATGTAATCGCGCAGCGCGCGGAACAGCACCTCGATGCGCCATATCGAATGGTAGCCCTCGGCGCGGTACGCCCGATAGGCCTTCACCGCGCCGTCGTGCAGCTCGGATTCGGTGTCCGCGACGATCAGGCCCCGATCGAGGATGAGTGCGGCAAGCGTGCGCACGGTGAATGCGCCACGGCTGAATCCGAACAGGTAGATCTTCGAATCGTTCTCGTGGTCGTAGTTTCGGCAGATGAACTTGTAGGCATCGAGGATATTGCGCTTGAGGCCGTAACCGAAGGCGCCGCCGAGCAGCGCAAGCGGGACGAACGACGACGTGCCGACGCCGTCATCATACTTGGCGGCCTGGCTGTTGCCCTGCAGATCGAGCGACTGGAAGATCCGCCAGACATTGGTTCGCCAGACGCTGGAGGCGGCGTTGCCGGTGCCATCGGACAGAATGATGATCTTGGGGCTCGGCATTGAAAGATGCTCGCTGAAAAGAATGAAGCGGATCGCGCAAGGTAGTAGTAGCGGATTCGATTGCTACTTTGGATCGATGTTTAGTCATTCCGTGCCACGATAGATGTGAACTGGCGCACAATAGCGTCGCGTGGTCGCAGCCATGTGAGCGGCGGCGGCTTTCGCGATGCTGCGAAAAGGCCTAGCCTGCCAGCGGTGCAATTCATTGATGAGGCACAGCCATGCGCAGCCGCGTCAGAAAGTTTGCCCATATCCTGGAGCGCTTTGGCCTTGCTTTGGCGGGAGCCGCGAGCGGTCTGTTCGTCGCCATCCATGTCGGCTCGAGCGTGTCGGCGCTGACCTCGCAGGCCTTCCTGCTGCTCATGATGCTGGGCGGCGCGATCGGCTTCTATGTCGGCATCGATACGCCGCCAAAGCTCTTCCATCCGAAGGACTCGAATTCGACGCGCAAGATCGACGCGGCTGAGCTGCTCAGCGCGGTGGGCACCTTCCTCGCGACCATGGTTGCATTCTTCTCGGTCGGTGTCGTCGTGCTGCGCAGCGAGCCGGACATCGCCTGGACCGCGACCATCATGGCGGGCTGGGTGCTCGGCGTCGCCATGCAGATCGTCGCCGGCACGATCGCGCGCACCCGGGTCTGAGGCGTCGAAGCGACGCCGCGCCGGAAGGGTTGCCGCTCCGTCCCAGTTACCTGTTCGCGACCTTGGTGGGATCCTTGATCGCCTGGAAGGTCTCCTGCTCGACGCTGTAGAGCTCGCCTCCGATCTTCTCGACCTTGCGAATGTAGATGTTTTGGACGACTTCGCGGGTCTTCGGATCGATCGACATCGGGCCGCGCGGGCTTTCCCAGGCCATGCCCTTCATGGCCTCGACCAGCGCGTCGCCGTTGGTCTTGCCGCCGGTAGCCTGCAGCGCCTGGTAGATCAGATGCATGCCGTCATAGGCGCTGACGCTGATGAAGTTCGGGCGGACATTGGCGTTGGCCTTGCGGAACGCGGCGACATAGTCGCGGTTCAGGTCCGACGGATGATAGGCGGAGTAGAACCCCGCCGTGATCGTGCCGATCATGGCATCGCTCATCCCCGGCAGGTCCTCGTCGTCGGCGATGTCGCCGGGGCCGATCAGCTTGATCCCGCTCTTGTCGAGCCCGCGCTCGACAAACTGTTTGGCCAGGATGCCGGCCTGGCTTGTCGGAACGAAAATGAACAGGGTGTCGGGATTGCCGTCCCGCGCGCGCTGCAGGAACGGTGCGAAGTCGGGATTGGCCAGCGGCACTTTCAACGCCTCGACGATCGATCCGCCTGCCGCGATGAAGCTCGCCGCAAATACGCCGGCGGCTTCATGCCCGGGTGCCCAGTCGGACGCGATGATGGTGGCCCGCTTCGATCCGTTTTTGGCCGCCCAATCAGCCAGGACGCTGGCCTGCTGCGCATGGGTCCAGCTGGTGCGCACGAAGTAGGGCGACCGATCAGTCACGATCGATGTGCCCGAGACCATGACGACGGTTGCGGTCTTGCTCTCATTGACCAGCGGTGCGAGCGCCAGCACGCTCGGAGTCAATCCGCCACCGAGGATCGCGACCTTGTCGTTGACGATCAGCTCCTGGGCAATGCGCTTGGCATTGTCGGGCACGCTGGAATCGTCCCGGACGATCAATTCGATCTTGCGGCCGGCGACCGTGTCGCCGTGTTGCGCCATGTAGAGCCTCGCCCCGGCGACCGCCTGTTTGCCGACCGGCCCCAAAACGCCGGTCAACGGCATCACCAGGCCGACCTTCACGACGTCCTGCACGACGTTCGGCGCTTGGGCGTGTCCCGATTGCGCCGCCGCGAGCGCAACAATCCCCCCGACCAATGCGGCCAACGGTGCCCTCGACATGGTCAACCTCCCGCGTGCCCGGAAATGATGCCGGGCCGGTCCGCCACTATCGTCCACGCCACGGGGAAGTCCTGATGAAGAAGTGACAGAACGACGATTTTCCTGCTAAATTTCCCGGATTGGTGCCGTCTGTGGGCATGGAGTGACCTCTATGAACCCGGCGACTGATTCCGTATTGATATTTGATGCCTTTGAGCTGGACTTCGCCCGTGGTGTCGCGCGCGCGGATGGCGTCGAACTTGATCTCAGGCCGAAGTCGTTCGCGGTGCTCGGCTGTCTCGCCAGGAATGCCGGGCGGCTGGTCTCCAAGCAGGATCTGCACGAGGCGGTGTGGGGCCACGTCGCGGTTTCAGACGATTCGCTGGTCCAATGCATCCGCGAGCTGCGCCTGAAACTGCGGGATGACGACCACCGCATCATCAAGACGGTATCGCGCCGGGGTTATCGCCTCGATGCTAAGCCGATTTCGGCATCGCACGAACACGCACCGCGGGATGCCGCGGGCGCGACATCCGCTCCGCGCGCCGTTGCAGGACGTTTGGCCGTGTTTCCCCGATGGTTGCTTGTCGCCGGCCTGTCGGCGATCGCCTTCGCAGCGCTCGCATTCGTGCCGCCGATCGCAAACGGGATGCGGCATCCCCTGGCGGAATTGGCGAACTGGTTCGCGCCGCAGGATCACGGCATTGTGCCAGATCAGGATGTCGAGCGGATCACTGCGCTGGCCGTCGAGAAGCAGTTGCCGCTTCCGGCCTTTCGCGTTCACGCGCCGGCAAACGACGTGCCGGACAGTGTCCGCCGCTTTCTCGGCGTGTGGGTGAGCGACGAAGGATGGATCAACTCGCACCGCCAGTTCATGATGATCGTCACGACCGTCGATCGGGATGGTGTCGCGACCGGCTATCTCGTGAATGGACCGGCCATGCCGCACAGCCGTACACCCCGGACCTGGCTTTTCCGGCGGCTTCACCGGGCATGTCCTGGACGACACCTTGCGATACGACGGCAATGCGGGACTGCATTCGGCCTCCATCACCGCGGACGGACGGATCGAGTTCAAGCTGATCTTCCGGGAGGGCGGCACCGGAGTGGTATTTCTTGAGCCGCTCTGGACGCTCGGCCGCTCAGGGCGCGTCGCACGCAATCAAACATGATCGCGGGCACGCGAGCCTGACTACGGCCTGCGGGTTACGCCCAATCCAGCAAGATGCGTGTCGACGAACTGCGCGAGCCGCTCGCGCAGCCGCTCCGGCGGCACCGCGACCATGCGCTCCTCGAGGCCCAGTGAGATGATGCCGTGGACCGCGGAGAACATCATCCGCGACAGCAGCGCGACATCATCGGGGGCGCGATCGGGCAACAGCCGCAGCAGCGGCGCGTGCATCAGCGCGAACGCGTCCATCACCATCACGAGGATATCTTCCGGAAATGGCCGGTCGTCCTCCATCCGGTGCTCGAACAGCGAGCGCAGCAGATTGGCGTGCTCGGTCGCGAAGCCGAGATAGGCGTCGGCGAGCCCGTGCAGCTGGTGCAGGGGATCATCGGCTGGAATCGCCTTCAGCCGTGTGGTCAGGGCCTCGACGGTCTCCCGGTTCACCGTCAGGATCAGGGCATCGAAGTCGCCGAACTCGTTATAGACGCTGCCGATGGAGCAGCCGGCGGCCTCGGCGACGTCTCGAACCTTCAATGATCTCAATCCCTTAGTGGCGATTGACCGGCGCGCGATCTCGATCAGCAGGGTCCGCCGCTGAAGTTTTTTTCGATCCCGTCGCGATTCGTCTTGAACAATGTTCATTTTCGTACTACTAATTTGAGCGTTGCTCAAGTTGGCTTAGGAGGCCACTCACATGCAGACCCTAGCACTTCAATTGACCACCACCCTTGTCGATGACGCGATCGAGTTCGTGAAGGGCTTTGGCCGCGCCATCCTCTCCCCGGCGATGGAGCCGATCGAGCGGATCGCCCGTGCCTGCGACGTCGCAGGTGTCCTGGAGCAGCGGCGCGCGGACCGGCGCGCGCCGCGCCGGGCGGCCTCGGGCGGCCGCGGGTGCAAGCCGCGCCACTGCCGGTGGTCGCCGTTCCGCGGGTTGAGTGAACTGACCTGAACCGTACCGGCGGCAATTGTCGCCGAAACCTCAACAAAGCGCTCACCATGTCCCCCGCGAACCCGCCTCGGCGCCGAGCAACCCCAGGTCTGGATAAGGTCTCGTACATCTCTGGCGGGCAATGTCCCGGTATTCCGGCGCCAGCGGATGTGCGCCGGTTCGAACCGATACGTTGCGGAAAAGACTAAAGGCTGCGGCATCTCCGTCATTTCACCACGCTCACCATTCTCTGCCACGCGAACTCGCAGACCTGCCAGCGCCTCGCGCGCTAACCCAAGGAAACGGTCATGATCAAGGAATTGATGTCGTCCCGCCGCTTCGCGCCGCTGTTCTGGTCGCAGTTCTGCTCGGCGTTGAACGACAACGTGCTGAAGAACGCCCTGGTCATCATGCTGCTCTATGGCGTCGCCAACGAGCAGGGGCCGGCGCTGGTTCAGCTCGCGGGCGCGGTCTTCATCGCGCCGTTCTTTGTGCTGTCGGCGCTCGGCGGCGAGCTCGCCGACCGCTACGTCAAGTCCGTTGTGGCGCGCCGGCTGAAGTTCTTCGAGATTTTCGCCGCGGCGTTCGCCGCAGCCGGCTTCTTCACCCATTCGATCCCGCTGCTGTTCATCGCGCTGGCGCTGTTCGGCATCCTCGCTGCGCTGTTCGGTCCGGTGAAGTATGCGGTGCTGCCCGACCAGCTCTCGGTTTCCGAGCTTGCAACCGGCAATGCGCTGGTCGAGGGCGCAACCTTCATGGCGATCCTGATCGGCACCATTGCCGGCGGCATGTTCGTCGCCGGCGCCAGCCATATGGGCTGGATCTGCGCCGCCGTGGTCGGCCTTTCCGTGCTGTCCTGGGCGTTCGCGTCGCGCATCCCCCTGACGCAGCCCTCCGCGCCCGATCTGCTGATCACCAAGAATCCCTGGACCTCGACCGTACGCCTGCTGAAGTCGCTCTATGCCGAACCGCGGCTGTGGGACGGCATGGTGATCGTGTCCTGGTTCTGGATGGTCGGCGCGATCGTGCTGTCGCTGTTGCCTGCGCTGATTAAGGAAGGCGTCGGCGGCACCGAGGGCGTGGTCACGCTGTGCCTCGCCGTGTTCGCGATCGGCATCGCCGCCGGCTCGCTGTTCGCGGCGCAGCTGAGCCATGTTCGTCCGAATCTCGCGCTGGTGCCGATCGGCGCCATTGTGATGGGCGTGATCGGCCTCGACCTCGCCTGGGCGATCGCAACCACGTCGCTCGGCAAAGAGGTCACCGCGGCTGCGTTTGCGAGCTCGTTCGGCGGCTTCCGGATGCTGGCGGACTTCTTCCTGTTCGCCTTTGGCGGCGGCCTGTTCGTGGTGCCGTCGTTTGCCGCGGTGCAGGCCTGGACCGCGCCGTCCGAACGCGCCCGCATCATCGCCGCCGGCAACATTTTGCAGGCCGGCTTCATGGTCGCCGGCGCGGTGTTCGTCGGCGCGCTGCAGGCCGCGGGGCTTGCGATCGCCTGGATCTTCTTCGGTCTTGCCATCGCGAGCTTCGGCACCGTCTGGTTCGTGCTGAGCAAGTGGGGCAAGGAGGGCGTGCGCGACTTCGGCGCGCTGCTGTTCCGTGCGCTGTTCCGGGTCGAGGTGCGCGGCATGGAGAACCTGCCGCCCGAGGGCACGCGCATGCTGATCGCGCCCAACCATGTCAGCCTGGTCGACGGCCCGCTGCTGCACGCCACGCTGCCGATCGATGCGAGCTTCGCGGTCGACACCGGCATCTCCAAGGCGTGGTGGGCCAAGCCGTTCCTGAAGATGATCAAGCACTACACGATGGACCCGTCCAAGCCGCTGGCGGCGCGCGACCTGATCAAGCTGGTGGCCGCCGGCGAGCCGGTCGTGATCTTCCCGGAAGGCCGCATCACGGTCTCCGGGTCGCTGATGAAGGTCTATGACGGCACCGCGATGATCGCCGACAAGGCCGATGCGGTCGTCGTCCCGGTCCGCATCGAGGGCGCGCAGCGCTCGCATCTCAGCTATCTGAAGAACGGCGAGATCAAGCGCTCCTGGTTCCCCAAGGTGACGATCTCGATCCTGCCGCCGGTGAAGCTGCCGGTCGACCAGTCGCTGCGCGGCAAGGCGCGCCGCAATGCCGCCGGTGCCGCGCTGCAGGACGTCATGATCGACGCCATGGTCAAGAACGCGATGCTCGACCAGACGCTGTTCGATGGCCTCGGCCACGCCTATCGCGACCGCGACACCGGCAAGCCGATCATCGAGGACGCGCTCGGCACCAAGCTGACCTATCGCAAGCTGATCCTCGGCGCGCAGGTGTTGAGCGGCAAGCTCGAGCAGGGCACTGCGGTCGGTGAGAATGTCGGCGTGCTGTTGCCGAATTCGGCCGGCGTTGCGGTCGTTTTCTTTGCGCTGCAGACCGTCGGTCGCGTGCCGGCGATGCTCAACTTCTCGGCCGGGCCGGTCAACGTGCTGGCCGCGATGAAGGCGGCGCAGGTCAAGACCGTGCTGACCTCGAAGGCCTTCATCGAGAAGGGCAAGCTCGACAAGCTGATCGCGGCGATCGAAGGCCAGGCGCGCGTCGTCTATCTCGAGGACGTCAGGGCGGGCATCGGCCTCGCCGACAAGATCGCCGGTTTCCGCGCCGGCATCGCGCCGCGCGTCACTCGCAACGCCAACGATCCCGCGGTCATCCTGTTCACCTCGGGTTCGGAAGGCACGCCGAAGGGCGTCGTGCTATCCCACCGCAACATCCTCGCCAACGCAGCGCAGGCGCTGGCACGGGTCGATGCCAATGCCAATGACAAGGTGTTCAACGTCCTGCCGGTGTTCCACTCCTTTGGCCTGACCGGCGGCATGATGATGCCGCTTCTCGGCGGCATCCCGATCTTCATGTATCCGTCGCCGCCGCACTACCGGATCGTGCCCGAGCTGATCTACCAGACCGGCGCGACCATCCTGTTCGGCACCGACACATTCCTCACCGGCTACGCCCGCTCGGCGCATGCCTATGACTTCCGCACGCTGCGGCTCGTCATCGCCGGTGCAGAGGCGGTGAAGGAGCGCACGCGGCAGATCTACATGGAGCGCTACGGCATCCGCATCCTCGAAGGCTACGGCGTCACCGAGACCGCGCCGGTGCTGGCGATGAACACGCCGATGGCGAACCGCCAGGGCACCGTCGGCCGCATCTCGCCGCTGATGCAGTATCGTCTCGATCCGGTCCCCGGCATCGAGGAAGGCGGACGGCTGTCGGTGAAGGGTCCGAACGTGATGATCGGCTATCTCCGCGCCGAAAATCCCGGCGTGCTCGAGCCGCTGCCCGAAGGCTGGCACGACACCGGCGACATCGTCACGGTCGACGCGCAGGGTTTTATCGCGATCAAGGGCCGCGCCAAGCGCTTCGCCAAGATCGCAGGCGAGATGGTCTCGCTGTCCGCGGTGGAGACCATGGCGACCGCGCTGTGGCCGCAGGCGATGTCGGTTGCGGTCACGCTTCCCGATCAGCGCAAGGGCGAACGCATCGTGCTGCTCACCACGCAGAAGGATGCCGACCGCGCCGCCATGCAACGCCAGGCCAAGAGCGTCGGCGCGTCCGAGCTCGCGGTGCCCGCCGACATCCGCGTCGTCGACAAGGTGCCGCTGCTCGGCACCGGCAAGACCGACTATGTCGGCGCCACTGCGCTGGCCAAGGAACTGGCCGCCGCACCCGCCGCGCAGGCTGAGCCCGCCGGCGAGGAGGGCGAGGCTGCGCCGGAGCAGCTCGCGCAACACGTCGCATGATGGTTGTGCTTTTCGGGAGCATGTTGTCAGATAGACGGCAACTGCTCCCGAGAAAGCACGATCATGCCGCTTCCGCTCGATCCCGTCATTGAGAAGATCATCCCGCTGCTGCCGCTGCGCGATCCCACCACCGTGACGCCGCAGAGCGCCCGCGATTCGCTGCGCGCGCTGGCCGAGGCGCGCAAGGCGGTGCCGCCGCCGCCGGTCGATGTCGCTGATAACATTGAGGTGCAGGGCGCCGCGGGCAAGCTCGCGGCGCGGCTCTATCGCAGCGGCGGCGGCAAGGCGCCGACCGTGATCTTCTTCCACGGCGGCGGCTGGGTCGCCGGCGATCTCGAGACCCATGACCGCCAGGTCCGCAACCTCGTGATCGAGACCGGCGCGGTCGTGATCTCGGTCGATTACCGCCGCCCGCCGGAGACCCGCTTCCCCGGCGCGTTCGAGGATGCGTTCGCCGCTGTCCGCGATGTCGTCGCGCGCATCGCCGAATTCGGCGGCGATCTCTCGCGCGTCGGCGTCGCCGGCGATTCCGCGGGCGGCAATCTCGCCGCCACGTCAGCGCTCGCCTGCCGCGACGCCGGCATCAGGCTCGCCGCGCAATTGCTGGTCTATCCCGTCACTGATGTGGTCGGCGGTTTTGCCGACGCAGCCGAGAACGCCAGATTTCCGTCGCGCGCCGAGAATGCCGAGGGCTACTTCCTGTCGCGCGCGGTGATGCAGTGGTTTTGCGGGCATTATCTCGCCGACCCGGCACAGGGCGCCGACTGGCGCGTCTCGCCGCTGCGCGCGAAGTCTCTCGCCGGTGTCGCGCCGGCTGTCGTCACCACCGCCTGGTTCGACCCGCTGCGCGACGAGGGCCAGGCCTATGCGAAGGCGTTGCAGGCCGCCGGTGTGCCGGTGACGTATCATGCCGGCGAGGGCCTGATTCACGGCTATTTCGGTCTTGGCGATGCCTCGGAAGCCGCGCGGGCGGAGGCGCAGCGCGCGCGGGCGGATTTTCGGGCGTTGCTGGAGCGGGGAGTCTAACCTCCCGTCGTCCCGGCGAAGGCCGGGACCCATAGCCACCGCAGCTTGTTGTTGCAGCGGGCTGCGGCCCCAGCGTCCCGCCACTTGCACATTCGGGGTAATCGGTCCCGGCCTGCGCCGGGACGACGATGTAGATGGGGTCGTCGCTCGACAACTTCTCCTCAACCCCCTTCAATAACTCCCCCTCAATCATTCCCGATCGTGTCCCCGAACAGCTGCCACGTTTCCCCGTTGAACTTCTGCAGCCGCATCGCCTCGACCGGGAAATAGTCGGTCGGCGAGGTCTTCACCTTGATGCCGGGCAGGAACATCGGCAGCGCGATGTCGAGGTTGGCGGCCTGCTTCATGATGTTCTCATGGGTGAGGTCGTCGCCGCATTGCTTCAACACCTGCACCGTCGCCTCCGCCACTACATAGCCGTAGACGATCAGCTGGTCCTGCAGATTGCCTTCGGGGAAGTAGTTCTTCATGAAGCTCTGCCAGGCGATGACATCCTTATCGTCTTTCCACTGCGGATCGTTGGGATCCTTCAGCGAGTAGGACGAGATGATGTCCTTGGAATAGTCGAAGCCGGCCGGCTTCAGCACCGAGGACACCGAGGTCGAGGTCGCCGCGAGGAAGAACAGGTCCGGCTTCCAGCCGATCTCGCCGATCTTCTTGATCGCCTGCGCCGCCTGCTTGGGGATCGCGTGCATGAACAGCACGTTGGCGCCGGACGATTTCAGCTTCACGATCTGGCTGTCGACCGTCGGATCGGTCGATTCATAGGTCGTTTCCGCCACCACCATCTTCGCGGTGTTCTCCGCGCCTAAGCCCTTTTTGAAGCCGTTGCCGTAATCCTTGCCGGCGTCGTCGTTCTGGTAGAACAGCGCGATCTTGGCGTCCGGCTTGTTGGTCAGCACATATTTGGCGTAGACCGCGGTCTCGGCCTGGTACGACGGCTGGAAGCCGATCGACCACGGATAATGCGCGTAATCGCCCCACAGCGTGGCGCCGGCGCCGACGAACAGCTGCGGGACTTTCTTGTCGTTGAGATATTTGCGCACGGCCAGGCCGGTCGGCGTGCCCAGCGGATTGAGGATCGCGGCGACCTCCTCAGCCAATGTGCGGTGGTTTGCCGCAAAGTGGAATGACTATCAAAATCTCTCCCCGCGTGCCGGGCGCTTCTTACCTCGCCCCGCTTGCGGGGAGAGGTCGGATCGCATGGAGCGTAGCGCAATGCGATCCGGGTGAGGGGGTACAGGTACGTTCGCGAGTGTCGCTGGTGGAGAGAGGCCCCTCACCCCAACCCTCTCCCCGCAAGAGCGGGGCGAGGGAGAACTTCTAGCTCAACGATACCGCACGCTGCCGGTCGTGATCGGATCGGTCGGCAGCACGGTGGCGCCGGCGCGGCTGGCGGCGGCGGAGGTGATCATGCCGGGTTCGCCCTTCAGCACATTGCGGGGCGGGTGGAATTCGAGGACGACGAGGGCGGCGGTGGCCAGCACCGCCACGGCGGCGGTTGCGAGCGCAGGCACCAGTCTTCCGCGCGTATCGACTGCGCGAACTTGCATTGATCAATTCCTTGTACTGAGTCGTTCTTTGGACGTGATGTAAGTACGGCCTGGCTTGTTCCCAAGAGTGCGGCGCACATGCCTCACAATCAGTTGTGCCGGTCGTGATGTCCTTCACGGTTTTCAAACCCGCGCGGCGTGGCCGCGTCGAATCGCAATCGTGTCGGACGGCTTGTTTGCACACTAACACTTGGAAGAGATCGTGGCGTTTTGCATGCGCCTCATGCGCTCGTGATGATGCGAATGAGTTTGTGATTAATCCGCCTTCGCCAAGGCTTCGGCGTGACAAGCCGCTTTTTGCCGTGATTTATAGGCTTTCTTTGTCGGTTAACGTCGGCGCGTTAAGGCGTTCTTCACGCGCACTCCAAGCATCAGAATGGATTCGCGTGATGACACCGCTGTCATTGGCAACAGCTGTCAGCGGACGTTTCTCAGCCATTGGCAGCGCCGTCATTGCGAGGCTTGTCGCGCCGTCTTGTCCGCCGAAGCCTTTGGGCGAAGGCGGAAGTTTTGGCGAGGCAGCGCGATCCATCTCTTCTCACTCGATGCGATGGATAATTCTACTCCACGTCCAATCACACAAAGAAGAATCCACTCACGCGCAGCCACGGATGCGCGCCGTTCGGATCGATTCACCTGTCAAACAGCAGGAGGGGGTGAGCGCACGCAGCCTCGCGGCCGGATCGGCCCGAGCTTTGCGGCAGTGTGACCCTCGCTTCGATAGCAGAGGGTGCAGGGAACGCCGGGTGCCAGCACGCACCCATGGGTCCCGAGCAACAAAAAGCTCGGGAGGTAGGACCACAGGTACGGCCGGGCGATCCCGGCGTTCCCCGCGCGGATGGGTTACGGCTTATACGTGCTCTCCCCGGCGAGACTGGGCTTGCTTGTCACCGCCTCCGCAGAACGCTTGCGCGTTTCGCGAGGGGACACCGGCCGCTAGGTGGTGTGGACACTTATCGCATCCATAAGACGATGGCTGCGAGAGTGACGACGGCCAGGTAATTTCGGGCGGTCTTTTCGAAGCGGGTTGCAACGCGGCGGAACTGCTTGAGCTTTGAGAAGCAGCATTCGACGAGATGACGCTGGGCATAGAAATGCTTGTCGAGTGGATATTTGAGCGCGCGTGACGGGTTGTTGGGGATCACGGCGAGCGCGCCTTTGGCGGCGATGGCTTGGCGCAAGTGATCGGCGTCATAGGCCGTATCGGCCATGACGACCTCGGCGGATAAGCCTTCGATCAATGCGGCGGCTTGCGGTGCATCGCCCTTCTGACCTGCGGTGAGCTTGAACGTAAGCGCTCCTTTCTACGCACCTATGCAGTTGAGCGCGGGGATGGGATGAGGTGTCCACCATGAGCGAGGTGGACACGATCGATGATCACTCCAGAAGAACCTTTGAGACTTGAGACGGTCGGCGTGTTGCGCAATGGCCGGCGTCGCTATGATCCGGCCAGCAAACAGCGGCTGGTCGAGGCCTGTCTGCAGTCTGGCGTGTCGCTGGCGGGGCTTGCGCTGCAACACGGCGTGAACGCGAACCTGCTGCGCAAGTGGGTGGCCAAGCGACAACTTCAGAACGGGGATGGCCAGCCGGAGGCGCGGGCGCCGATTGCGCCAGCCTTTATTCCGGTTCGCGCGCCGTCGCCGTCGCCAACTCGATCTGCTGGCGCGATTGCGGTTTGCGCGACGGAGCGATCCTGTGCAGGGCGGCTGACGGCATCGATGCCCAACGGCGTGACGCTTTCGCTGGAAGGCGGCGACGCGCAGTTGCTGTCGGCGGTGATTGAAGCGCTGGGGCGTTGCGATGTTCCGACTGGCGTCTGATCTTCGGGTCTACCTTCACCGCGAACCGATTGACTTCCGGGCGGGCATCAACAGCCTGGCGATCGTGGTCGAGCAGTCGATGGGGCTGGATCCGTTCCAGCGCGCGGTGTTCGCGTTCTGCAATCGTCGCCGCGACCGGATCAAGCTGCTGATTTATGATCGGTCAGGATTTTGGATGCTGCTGAAGCGGCTGGAGGCCGACAGATTCCACTGGCCCCGAAGTCAGGAGGCGGTGCTGACGCTGACGACGGAGGAGCTGCACTGGCTGCTTGACGGCATCAACATCGCGGCGGTGCGTCGTCATCCGGTGCGGCAATATCAGAGCGTGGGCTGAGCGTGTTCGATGCGGGCGGCGTCATCGGGCTTCGGCATGGCCGTTCTCAGATGACGCGGCCGAAGACATGACGAAGACATGGGAGCCCGGTTGACGCGGCGGCATGACTTCGATTCAAGACTCCGATGAGTCGCAAGCCCACGACGCACGAACTGGAAGCCTTGATCGCGGCGCACGCGGCCGAGATCGCGGCGCTGAAGGCCGAAAACGAGAAACTCGCACAACGCGTGCTGCATCTAGAGGAGCAGTTGCGCCTGGAGCGCCTGCACCGGTATGCGCCGAAGAGCGAAAAGCTCAAGGAGCGCATCTTCAACGAAGCCGAGCAGGCCGCCGCTGAAAGCCGGGACGACGACGATGTCGAGGCGGTCGCCGTGCCGGACACGGGATTGCCGGAGGCTCCAAAGCCGGCGCCGAAGGCACGCGGCCGCAAGCCGCTGCCTGACGATCTGCCGCGCCAACGCGTCGAACACGATCTGGGTGAGGATCAAAAGGACTGTCCGTGCTGCCATAATCGGATGCATCGGATGGGCGAGACCGTCACCGAGCAGTTGCACGTCGAGGTCAAGGCGTCGGTGCTGCAACATGTGCGGTTCAAATATGCCTGCCGTCACTGCGAGCGCACCGCGCTGAACACCCCGATTGTGACCGCGCCGATGCCGGCGCAGCCGCTGCCGGGTAGCGTCGCCACGCCATCGACGCTGGCGCTGGTGCTCGCCAACAAATACGTCGACGGCACGCCGCTGTACCGTGTGGCGGACGCGCTGGGGCGCGCCGACGTCAGCATCAGCCGCGGGACGCTGGGCAACTGGGTGATCCGGGCGAGCGAGTTGCATCTGCATCGGGTCTATGACGCGCTACAGCAAAAGCTCATGTCGCAGCCCCTGGTCCACGGCGACGAAACCTGGGTCCAGGTTCTTAAAGAGGACGGCCGTGATGCGCAGGCCAAATCCTTCATGTGGGCCTAGGACTGCGCGCAGCCGGTCGTGCTGTTCGATTACCAGCCCGGTCGCGGCCAGCAACATCCTCAGGCCTTCCTGGCCGGCTATCGCGGCTTGTTGATGAGCGACGGCTATGACGCCTGGCGCACGCTGACAGGCGCGACCCATCTCGGCTGTATGGCGCATGCGCGCAGGAAATTTACCGATGCGCTCAAGGCCAGGACAAAGCCTGGCGGTCCGCCATTGCAGGCGCTCAAGTTCTTCGAGGCGTTGTACGAGGTCGAGAGGGTGGCGCGCCAGACGCCGCCCGACGGCGAAACGCGCGCCGCATACACCTTGCGGCTGCGCCAGCAGCATAGCCTGCCGGTATTGGCCGCCTTCCGGACCTGGCTCGACGACCAGGCGCCGAAGGTGCTACCCGAAAGCTTGACCGGCAAGGCGATCGCCTAGCACGCAACCAATGGGATTATCTGACCCGTTACACCAGTGACGGTCTCGCCCCGATCGATAACAATGTTCTGGAGCGCGACATCAGGCCGTTTTGCACCGGACGAAAAAGTTGGCTGTTCAGCGACACCGTTGCCGGCGCCAAGGCAAGCGCCGTGATCTACAGTTTGGTGCTGACATGCCGGGCATGCGGCGTCGATCCCTATGCATGGCTACGTCACGCGCTCACCGAATTGCCCCAACGCGCGCCAGACGCCGATATCGAAGATCTGTTGCCGTTCAATTGCACCGCTCAAAAAAACCTGCCAGCTGACAACGACAGCGGCTGACCGTCAAACGCTCAGGATCAATCAAGCCGTTCCGATGATCCCGCTGGGCCCCGGCGCCACGCGACGCCGCGGCCAGCCGCGCGCGCAGCCTGTGCAGTAAAATGCGCGCTTACGCTTGAACCGCACCGGACATCCCAAGCCTCGAACGGCCATATGTATCTTGGTGCTCAGGCCGCCGCGCGAGCGGCCGATCGCTTGATCTTCCGCTTGATCTTCAGACCCCCCTTTTTGGCGCCGGCGGCGTGCTGATGCGCCCGAACGATGGTGGAATCGACGATCAGATATTCGAAGTCCGGATCATCGGACATCGCCTCGAAGATCCGCCACCAAACACCCTTGATGCTCCATCGACTGAAGCGCCGGAACACGCTGTTCCAGTCCCCAAACACCTCCGGAAGATCGCGCCAGGGAGACCCCGTACGCACGATCCACAGCACACCTTCCACGAACATCCGGTTGTCGCGCCCGGTGGAGCCCTTCTGATCGGGGCGCCCTATGATCAGCGGCGCTATCCGCTCCCACGCCGCGTCGCTCAATACCAAACGGTCCATCACACCCAAGGCGGCCTCCCCAAAAGCAGCCTTGAATCTGATTTGCTCCTAAAAGGGAATCCTTAGAGTCCACACCACCTAGGGCGTCAGGACCACACGCTTTCACCGTCCGCAGATAGGCGCGCTCGTCAAGCGCATCCACAGCGTCCACCGCATCCCGCACCCAACGTCCGTGACGATCGCGATACGCCCCTCTCAGAGGAGGCGGGACGCGCTGTTTGTAGTGCTGAGTTGGGGTGCCGGGGAAGAGGAATATTTTCTCTGCGAGGACTGGACAGGGTGTGTCGTATTGAAATTTCTGGAGAAATTAGATTTTTGGCACAGGGGGCACCAAAGGGAAATCAGTCGTCTACGCTGCAGCCAACCATAGGTTGAAAGGCCGATTGACATATTTCTCGCAGTTCGACCAACTCGCCGTCAAACTGGAGGCGGGTGTCTGCGATCTTACGTCGTCAGCTAGACGGCTCTTCCAACGATCGTTGGCTCAACATCCAACGCCAGATGGTGATGGGTACTACGGCTGGTCCACACCCCACAACGCTCACATACGGGTCATCTCCTACAGGAAGATGCTTCGCGATGCCGAGACCAGAAACAAGGTGTTCTTCGATCAACTTAAGCTCGGGAGCCCGTCTGCTGCAGCGAAGAAGCGATCTGCAAGAGTTAGCGCAAAGAGAGAGGCCGAGGGAGGTGAGGTCCTTGGGGCCTAACTAACTCTTGGGGAAGCTCGCCCAAAACAAAAACGGCCGGGTCATCCGACCCGGCCGTTCAAAACTCTCTCCGCGCTTTCGCGCTTGCAGCTAGCTCAGCTCGCCTTCTTCACGAACACCGGCTTGCCGACCTTCTTCTCGATCGCGCGCTTGAGATCGAGCGCGCGGGGCGACAGCACCTCGGCCTTGGCCTTGATCAGATAGGCGTCGAGGCCGCCATTGTGGTCGACGCTCTTCAGCGCATTGGTCGAGACGCGCAGGCGCACGTTGCGGCCGAGCGCATCCGAGATGAAGGTCACGTTGGCCAGGTTCGGCAGGAAGCGCCGCTTGGTCTTGATGTTCGAGTGGCTCACCTTGTGGCCCGTCTGGGGGCCCTTGGCCGTCAGTTCGCAGCGCCGGGACATTACCAAAATCCTTATTGCATCCCCGCCTCTGGCGGCGCGTGCGATCACGCGGCCCGCGCGGGGGTTTTGAATTCGCGTCCATTTTCCAGGAACCGCGGGTGTATAGGGGCAGATCGCCCAAGCGTCAAGATTATATCGCCGCATGGGCGCAGCGGGAAATGGCGGTTCATAAGCCGTTCCAGCCACTTACCGGCGGATATAGCAACCATATAAAGGGCGTATTCGGCTGCAAGTCTTGGTTCCATAAGAGATGCGCGTGTTGTCCGGCCGATGTGACTGCCAAAGATGGACAACGCACAGAGCGCCGATAGCAGGACCGTCAGGTACGTAAGTGACCACCACGATTGCCCTTTTGCCCCCGCTCGGCCGGCTCATCGGCCTGTGCGCTGGTGCCCTCCTGCTGTTTTGCGCCGAGCGCGCCAGCGCGCAGGGGCGGCTTGACGCCAAGTATGAGGCGACCTTGGCCGGTATCCCGGTCGGCAAGGGCGCCTGGACCATCGAAATCGGCGACGACAGCTTCTCGGCCTCGGCCCAGGGCGGCACCGCGGGGCTCCTGAAGGCGTTTTCCGGCGGCAGCGGCTCGGGCGCTTCGCAGGGCCGCGTCGTCAATGGATCGCTGGTCGCCAATTCCTACACCGCGACCACCACCACCGCGAAGAAATCCGAGACGATCCGGATGGTGCTGGTGAACGGCGCCATCAAGGAATCCACCATCGAGCCGGAGCCGCCGGTCGATGCCGACCGCCTGCCGGTGTCGGACGCGCAGAAGAAGGGCGTGTTCGATCCGATGACCGGCTCGTTTCTGCGCGCGCCCGGCAATGCCGAACTGATGAGCCCGGATGTCTGCCGCTCCGGCGCCGGCGTGTTCGACGGCCGCATGCGCTACGACCTCAAGCTCGATTTCAAGCGGGTCGAGATCGTCAAGGCCGAGCGCGGCTATCATGGCCCGGCGCTGGTCTGCGCGCTCTATTTCGTGCCGGTCTCGGGCTACATCCCGGATCGCCCCGTGATCAAATACCTCGCCGCCCAGCGCAACATCGAGATCGCCTTCGTGCCGATCGCGGGCACCCGCCTCTTGGTGCCGTTCCGCATGACGATCCCGACCCCGCTCGGCCAGGCCATGCTGGAAGCCACCTCATTCGTCACAACAGCCGCGCCGCCGCGGGTAGCGAAGACGCAGTAGCGGATCTGATCGCGGCCACGCTGCCCACCCGTCATCCTGAGGAGCGCGTAGCGCGTCTCGAAGGATCGACGGCCACCGGCCGGGCCGTGCATCCTTCGAGGCTCGCTGCGCTCGCACCTCAGGATGACGGATCGGGGAGGTGACCGCGGTCCAGGGAATGCAACAAACGTCACCGGAATCCAGTTGACTCTTGCCTGCTTCTGATTCGACTCGGCACCCTCTGGAATTTAAGGAATTCAGTCCGCATATCCTGTGCTTGTGGAGCCCTCTCAAACTTGATCTAGTGCCGCCGCCATGGGCCCCACCCGAGATGTTGCGGTGAACGTTTCAGGCCTGGAATGGAGTCACCGATTCGGGCGCGATTCGTTCCGGAGTCGTTCCGAAGCTTAAGCCGGGCGCAGAAAGCGTCGCATTGTGAGACAGATTTTGCGCGATTCTGATGCCGTATTGTTGAATCGCGCTGGAGTGACGAAATTGGACGCGCGCGTTGCTTGTTCTCCCTCGCCCCGCTCTTACGGGGAGAGGGTTGGGGTGAGGGGCTCTCGCCAGGAGCGCTGCTCGCGGATGGTCCCCCTCACCCGGCGCTTTGCGCCGACCTCTCCCCGCAGGCGGGGCGAGGTGACTTCTTAGGCGCGCATCCGCGCAACACCGCGGCAACAAGAAACACCTGCAAAATATGGCTTTCTCATCCTCGTTCGGAAATGACCGCGTGCCTGGCGCAGGCGTCACCGCGGTGCTTGGTCCGACCAACACCGGCAAGACGCATCTCGCGATCGAGCGCATGCTTGCGCATTCGTCCGGCTTGATCGGGCTGCCGCTGCGGCTGCTCGCGCGCGAGGTCTACAACAAGATCGCGGATCGCGCCGGCGTCGACAATGTCGCGCTGATCACCGGCGAGGAGAAGATCAAGCCGAAGGCGCCGCGCTTCTGGGTCTCGACCGTGGAAGCGATGCCGCGCGATCTCGATGTGTCGTTCCTTGCGGTCGACGAGATCCAGATCGCCGCCGATCTCGAGCGCGGCCACGTCTTCACCGATCGCATGCTCAACCGCCGCGGCCGCGACGAGACGCTGCTGCTTGGCGCGGCGACGATGCGGCCGATCATCGAGCGGCTGTTGCCGGGCGCCTCGATGGTCACGCGGCCGCGCCTGTCGCAGCTCGAATTCGCCGGCGACCGCAAGATCACGCGGCAGCCGAGAAGAACAGCAATTGTCGCGTTCTCGGCGGATGAGGTCTACGCGATCGCCGAATTGATCCGCCGCCAGCATGGCGGCGCGGCTGTTGTGCTGGGCTCGCTGTCACCGCGCACGCGCAATGCGCAGGTCGAAATGTTCCAGAACGGCGACGTCGATTATCTCGTCGCCACCGACGCCGTCGGCATGGGGCTCAATCTCGACGTCGATCACGTCGCCTTCGCCTCCGACCGCAAATATGACGGCTATCAATTCCGCCGGCTGACGCCGGCCGAATTCGCCCAGATCGCGGGTCGCGCCGGCCGCGCCACGCGCAACGGCACGTTTGGTACGACGGGACGCTGCGCGCCGTTCGAGCCGGAGCTCGTCAACGCGCTGCAGAACCACACCTTCGACAGCGTCAAGATGTTGCAATGGCGCAACGCGAAGCTCGATTTCGCCTCGCTCGGCGCGCTGCAGGTGTCGCTGGCGCAGGCGCCCAATCATGAGGCACTGACGCGGGCCCCGATCACCGAGGACCAGCGCGTGCTCGACCACGTCGCGCGCGACGCCGAGGTGCGCGAATTCGCGCATGGCGCCAAAGCGGTGGAGCGGCTGTGGGAGGCCTGCCAGGTTCCGGACTATCGAAAGCTGTCGCCGGCCGCCCATGCCGAACTCGTGACCACCCTGTATGGCTTCCTGATGCAAAAGGGTCGTATCCCTGACGCATGGTTTGCCGCCCAGGTCGACCAGGCCAACCGGACCGACGGCGATATCGACACGCTATCGGGCCGGATCGCGCAGATCCGGACCTGGACCTTTGTGGCCAACCGGCCGGACTGGCTGTATGACCCGGAGCACTGGCAGGGGATCACGCGCGATCTCGAAAATAAATTATCCGATGCGCTGCATGAACGGCTCACGGAGCGTTTCGTTGACAGGCGGACCAGTGTATTGATGCGCCGCCTGCGGGAGAACTCAGTTTTGAATACGGAAATTGGCAAGACCGGCGAAGTGATCGTGGAAGGTCATGTGATCGGCCGGCTCGATGGTTTCACCTTTGCACCTGATGCGGCCGAGGCCGGCAGCGACGCCAAGGCGCTGCAAGCCGCCGCCCAGCAGGTGCTGGCGCGCGAGATCGATGCGCGCGCCGAGAAACTGGGTGCGGCGCCCGACGAGCAGTTCGTGCTGACCTCCGACGGCACCATCCGCTGGACCGGCGATGCGGTGGCAAAGCTGGTCGCCGCCGAGGACGCGCTGCATCCGCGCCTGCGCATCATCTCCGACGAGCGGCTGACCGGCGCCTCGCGCGAAGCCGTGCAGACCAGGCTCGACCTCTGGCTCAAAACGCATATCGAAAAACTGCTCGGGCCGCTGTTCGAACTCTCCAAGGCCGAGGATATCCAGGGCATCGCCCGCGGCATTGCCTTCCAGCTGGTCGAGGCGCTCGGCGTGCTCGAGCGCAGCAAGATCGCGGCCGAGATGAAGGATCTCGACCAGCCCTCGCGCGCAGCGCTGCGCAAATACGGCGTGCGGTTCGGCGCCTATCACATCTACTTCCCGCAGCTTTTGAAGCCCGCGGCGCGCTCGCTGGCCTCGCTGCTATGGGCCGAGAAACAGAACAATGTCGACATGGCGGCGCTGTCGAACGTGCAGCATCTGGCATCCAGCGGCCGCACCTCGTTCCCGGTCGACAAGCAGCTCGCCCGCGATGCCTATCGTGTGCTCGGCTATCGCCAGTGCGGCGAGCGCGCGGTGCGCGTCGACATCCTGGAGCGGCTCGCCGATCTGATCCGCCCGGCGCTGGCCTGGCGCGAGACCTCGCCGGGCGAGAAGCCCACAGGCGCCTTCGACGGCCGCGGCTTTGTCGTGACGCAGGCGATGACCTCGCTGACTGGTTCGGCAGGCGAGGACTTTGCCTCGATCCTGCGCGCGCTCGGCTATCGCATGGACCGCCGTCCGCCGCTGCCGCCGAAGGCGGTTGAGGTGGCACCGGTCGAGACCAGCGAGACGGCCGCCGCCGAGACGCCGCCGGTCGAAGCGAGCTCTGACGCTGCCGCAGATGCGCCGGTCGACGCTGCCGCAGATGCGCCGGTCGACGCCGCCGCTGAGGCGCCGGCCGACGCCGCCGCAGAGGTCACGGCCGATGCAGTGGAGGCTACCGTTGCGTCCGAGGCCGAAGCGCCCGAGGCCGAAGCTGCTGTCGATCAGCCGGTATCCGGCGATCCCGCGCCGTCGGCCGCACTGTTGCCCGATGTCGGCTTTGCCGAGGTGGTTTCCAGCGAGGCGACGCCGGTCGTCATCGAGACCCACCAGGATGCCGCAGCGGAGCGTGCCGCTCCGGTCGACGCGCCCGCCGCGACCGAAGAACCCGCTCCTGAAGCGCCCGCCGCTGAAGTCGCAGCCGCGCCCGCCGTGGAAGCCGCTGCAGAGACGCCTGAGGCTGCCACTGAGGCGCCCGCGGAGACCGCGAGCGCTGACGCTGACACCGCCGAGGCCGCTCCCGCAGCCGCGGAAACGCCGGCCGAGCCGCAATTGGTCGAAGTCTGGCGTCCCGGCGGCCGCTCCGATGGAGAACGCCGGCCGCATCATCGCGGTCACGATCGCAATCGCGGCCGTCATCAGAACAAGCCCGCCGAAGGTGCGCAGGCTGCTGAGGGCGGCGGCGAGGGAGGCGAGAAGCGCGAGCAGCATCGCCGTCCGCGCCGGCATCACGATTTCCGCGCGCCGCGTCCGGGCGCGGCACCCGCTGACGGCGCTGCGGCAGCCCCCGCCGCGCCGGCCGATGGCGCGCAGGCCCGCGACACCAGAGAGGACAAGGGCCAGCGCCGCGAGCGCTTCGAGGGCAAGGGACGCGATCGCGACAATGAGCGCCGCGGCGAGAAATTCGGCGGCGGCCGCAAGGGCGGCGATCGTGATCGCGGCGGCCGCGATTTCGGCCGCGACAAGGGCGGGCGCGACAAGCGCGAGGGTGGCCCGTCGCATCGGCCCTATGCCTCGAGCGCGAGCACGCCGCGCGAGCGCGATCGGCCGATCGATCCGAACTCGCCCTTCGCCAAGCTCGCTGCACTGAAGGAGCAGCTCGCCGGCCGGAAGGAATAGCCCAACTTTTGGTCTAGCTCTTGGATCGACAGCGCCTCGACAAATGGCTGTGGCATGCGCGGGTGGTGAAGGCCCGCGCCAGCACGGCTGAACTCGTCGCATCAGGGCATGTCCGCATCAACGGCACGCGCGAGAAATCGCCGGGCCATGCGGTGAAGCTAGGCGACGTCGTCACCGTCGCGCTCGACAACAGCGTCCGTGTGCTGAAAGTGATCGGCTTTGCCGAACGGCGCGGCGACGCCGCGTCCGCGCGCCTGCTTTGCGAGGATTTGCAAGGAGGCAAGGAATAGCTATTTAGCCCGTCTTATTCGTCAGAGTGCGCCTGAGAGGCTGGCGAGCGTGGTGTAAAGCGCTGATGCGGCGTAGGATTCGGTTGCAAAGCCAACCCCATCACCTCAACCGCGAACGCCAGGCCCGCCATGACCGATGATACGATTCTGCCCTTCTCGTTTCCAGCCGTTCACGCCAAGAAAGTCACAGCTGCCTTCGATGGCGGTCGGCTGACCTCGAACGGGGGCGTGATGCTTCTGGCGATGGCCGAGCGGCGTCTCGGCTTGGCCGACAATTTGGCCCGGGTGTTCCCGGATCGGCGCGATCCGACGCGGGTCGTGCACAGCCTTGTCGATATGTTCCGCGCGCGCATGTTCGCGATCTGCTGCGGCTACGAGGACGCCGACGACCTCGATCATCTGCGGTCCGATCCCGCATTCAAGCTGGCCTGCGGACGGCTGCCGGACACGGGTCGCGATCTGTGTTCCCAACCGACGCTGTCGCGGCTGGAGAATGCTCCGCGCCTGCGCGACGTGATCCGACTGACCTACACTTTGGTCGACGCATGGATGGATAGCTACCCGCGCGAGCCGGCATCCGTCACGCTCGACATCGATGATACCTGCGATGTCGTCCACGGCCATCAGCAGCTCTCGCTGTTCAACGCTCATTATGACGAACGCTGCTTCCTGCCGATCCACGTCTACGACACGGAGAAGAGCCGGCCCGTGGCGGTCGTGTTGCGGCCCGGCAAGACGCCGGGCGGCGTCGAGGTGCGTGCCCATCTGCGCCGCCTGATACGGCATATCCGGACGCGGTGGCACAACACGCGAATTACGTTCCGTGGCGACGGGCACTATGCCCGGCCGGAGGCAATGGCGTGGTGCGAGACCAACGGCATCGACTACATCTTCGGTCTGTCCGGCACCAAGCCGCTCGCCAGAAAACTCGACGAGGCCGCCGACGACATCCGCACGCGACGCGCCATCGAGAACCTGCCGGTTCTGCGTGGCTATACCGAGACGCGCCACAAGGCCAAGTCCTGGGATCGCGAACGGCGTACCGTCGCCCGTATTGAGGCGACGATGCTCGGCCTCGACATCCGTTTCGTCGTCACCAGCCTCGATGTCGGCTCGGCCGAGTGGATCTACGACAGCCTGTATTGCGCGCGCGGCCAAGCCGAGAATCTGATCAAGCTGCATAAGACACAGCTCGCCTCCGATCGCACCAGCTGCCGTTCGGCGCTCGCCAATCAAGTCCGCCTCGTTCTCCACACCGCCGCTTATTGGCTGATGCTGACCGTGCGCGACGCGATTCCCAAAGCCCGGGAATTGGCCACAGCCGAGTTCGCGACGCTGCGTCTTCGTCTCTTGAAACTCGCTGCCCGTGTCGTCGAGACCACGAGCCGCATTCGCCTTGCGTTTGCCGCGGCATGTCCCGAAGCCGACCTGATCCGCGGCTTGCCAGGCGCGCTGCTGCCGCTCGGTCCTTGACCGGCGGGGCGTCCGCCCCCCGTTCGCCCAACCCATCCCTCAAGCGCGTTGCAAAGTACGGGTCGTCAGGCGGTGAAAAGCCGAAGGCAATCCCGCGCGCCTCGTCAGAGCAGATGTGCGGCCACATCAATCGGACTAAAAAAAGCACTCTCACGAATAGGACGGGTTAGGACCAGCAATTCCTTGCGGCTGCGGTATTCCTGCGCTACGCAACCCCGGAAAAAGTGGATCGTTTCGGAGTTTTGGATGACCTACGTCGTCACTGAAGCCTGCATCAAGTGCAAATATACCGACTGCGTCGAGGTCTGCCCCGTCGATTGCTTCTACGAGGGCGAGAACATGCTGGTCATCCATCCGGACGAATGCATCGATTGCGGCGTGTGCGAGCCGGAATGCCCGGCTGACGCCATCAAGCCGGACACCGAGCCGGGGCTGGAAAAGTGGCTTGAGGTCAACCGGGACTACGCCAAGAGCTGGCCGAACATCACCCAGAAGAAGGACTCGCCCGAGGACGCCAAGGAGTGGGAAGGCAAGGAAGGCAAGTTCGAGGAATATTTTTCTGCGAATCCGGGCAGCGGCGACTGAGTTCGCCTGTCACCCTCGGGACTACCCCGATAAGGGCGGGCTTGGACCGCCGCGGCCCTCCGTCCGACCCGCCGATTTAACCCTAATGACGGACATATGACCTGAGGGTCCCCTGTTATGCCCGGAATCGGGCGTAAATCATTGATTTTTGCGGAAAATGTGCTATATCTGGCACATTACAGGCCAAGAACCCCTGCCATGCGTACCTTGTGGCTTCGAGGTTCCCGCAAACATCGAACAGGGGCGCGGCAGTTTCCGCGCGCAGGCTGTGTCACAGAAAACGCGTAAAAAGAGTGCTTCAAAGACGACGAAAAAAGCCGCTGTCGTTGCCCGCAGCGCAACCAAGGGCCGTGCCAAGGCGCCCGTGAAGGGGGTCAAGAAGGCGGCGGCTGCAAAGTCCTCAAAGAACAAAAGAAGCGTGATGCCAGAAAAGACTGCCAAGACTGCCGCGAAAGCGGCAGCTGCGAAGCCCGCTGCTGCGAAGGCCGCCCCCAAGACTGTTGCTGCTGCGCCGAAGCCGGCCGCCCCGAAGGCTGCCGTCCCCGCCGCTGCTCCGAAGGTTGCCGCCAAGCCGGCCGCTGCGCCGCCCCCGGCAGAGAAGAAGGTCGTGACCCAGCGTCAGGGCTTCAAGGCCAATGAATTCGTGGTTTATCCCGCTCACGGCGTCGGCCAGATCCTGGCGATCGAGGAGCAGGAGATCGCGGGCGCCAAGCTTGAGCTGTTCGTGATCAATTTCATGAAGGACAAGATGACGCTGCGCGTTCCGACGGCGAAGGTCGCCAATGTCGGCATGCGCAAGCTGTCGGAGCCGGCGCTGGTCAAGAAGGCGCTGGAGACGCTGAAGGGCCGCGCCCGCGTCAAGCGCACCATGTGGTCGCGCCGCGCCCAGGAATACGAAGCGAAGATCAACTCGGGCGATATCGTCGCGATCGCCGAGGTGGTCCGCGATCTCTATCGTTCGGAATCGCAGCCCGAGCAGTCCTACTCCGAACGCCAGCTCTATGAAGCGGCGCTCGACCGCCTGTCGCGCGAAATCGCGGTCGTGCAGCACTCGACCGAGACCGAGGCGATCAAGGAGATCGAAGGCCAGCTCGCCAAGAGCCCGCGCCGCGGTGCCAAGGCCGAAGCCGAGGGTGAAGGCGAGGGCGATGCCGACGGTGAGGATCTCGACAGCGATGGCGATGATACCAGCGTCGCCGACGAAGCTGCCTAAGCAGCGCTGCAAGGTTTCAGATGAAAGCCCGGTCGCAGGACCGGGCTTTTTGTTTTGTGGCGAGCGTTGCAACGCCACCGAAGTAAGCGGCAACGCTGCGTCCACTCGGCTCTCTATTCGTAGTCCGGATGAAGCGAAGCGAAATCCGGGGTTGGGCCCATCCGCGGATCGATTGGCCCCGGATTACGCTGCGCTGCATCCGGGCTACAGGCAGACGCCCCGTCATCCTGAGGTGCGAGCTCTTGCGAGCCTCGAAGGATGCACGGCCCGAGTGCTTGCAGGTGCGCGCGGAAATAGCCGGGCCGTCGCCCTTCGAGACGCGCTGCGCGCTCCTCAGGGTGACGGCGAGGCACTCTCCACTTCGCTAGCTCGCTAGCTGGGCTACTGCATCGGCCGCTTCACCCGCTGCTTCTCTCGAGCTTCCGCGCCAGCCACGTAAACGATCCTGACCGGAATCGTCTTGAGTTGTTTCACGGATGACGACGGCAATCGGTGCCCGGCATGCTATGCTGGCCGCCCTGCCGTTATTGGATCGACGTTAAGATGACCCATCAATTTGCAGAGGAGAAATCCGATGGCATCCAATGTTGAGGCAACCAGGAAGGGCTATGAGGCCTTTCAACGTGGTGACATTCCAGCGCTCATCAGGGATCTGATCGATGACGACTGCACGTGGATAACACCAGGTCCCCAGGATAAATTGCCTTGGGCTGGGACCTTTAGGGGAAAGCAGCAGATTGCAAACTTCTTCGTCCAGGTCGGCGAGAATTTGGAGTTCAGCGAGTTTGCTCCGCGTGAGATGATCGAGCAGGGCGACACCGTCGTGGTCTTGGGCACACTCACGGCGCGGGCAAAGAGAACAGGCAAGACCGTAACGAACGAATGGGCCCACGTTTTCAAGTACCGCGACGGAAAGGCGGTCCGTTTTCAGGAGTACATCGACACTGCGGCGGATGTTGCCGCGATGTCGTGACGGAGCGAGAGGCGGCCGGCTGAATCAGGCGCGCATTCGCGTGTCTCGTTGGCGTCGTCGGCCTCTATCGCCTACTTCACCCGCTGCTTCTCGAGCTTGCGCGCGAGCGTCCGGCGGTGCATGCCGAGGCGGCGGGCGGCTTCGGAGATATTGAAATCGGTCTCGATCAGGGTCTGGTGAATGCGTTCCCATTCCAGCGTCTTGATCGAGGTCGGCCGCGCGCCGACCTCGATGGCGGAATTGCCTTGCGCTTTAAGGAATGCGGCCTCGATGTCGTCGGTGTTCGACGGTTTTGCCAGATAGTGGCAGGCGCCGAGCTTGATCGCCTCCACTGCGGTCGCGATGCTGGCGAACCCGGTCAGCACGACGATCAGCATCTCCGGATCATGCGCGTGCAGCGCTTCGACGCAGGCGAGGCCGGAGGCGCCGCCGGCGAGCTTCAGGTCGACCACGGCATAGTTGGGCGATTGTACTTCCAGGAGATGCCGCACCTCGTCGAGCGAGGCCGACACCGCGACACCGTAGCCGCGGCGCTCGAACGAGCGCTTCAGCGTGCGGGCAAAGCCCGCGTCGTCCTCGACGATCAGGAGCTGGCGTTCATCCGTCAAGATGGTCTCCGATCGCGAGCGTCGAAAGCGGCAGCTCGAGCCTGACCGCGGCGCCGATGTCCGGCCGGTTGCGCGCCGTGACCACGCCGCCCAGCTTACGCACCACGTTGCCGACCAGGAACAGGCCGAGGCCGCTGCCGGGGCTGCCCTTGGTCGATTGATAAGGCTTGCCGACATGCGCCAGCATCTCGCGCGAGAAGCCCGGGCCGCGATCGATCACCGACAGCACCAGCCTGTCGCGATCGCGCTCCGCCGTCAGCTCGATCCAGTCGCGCGAGACCTCGGCGGCATTGTCGAGCACGTTGAAGATCGCCTGCTTGAGCGCGATGTCGGAGACGATCGGCAGATCCGCCCCGAAGGCGTTGCGGAAATACAGCGTCGCCGACGGCCGCGACGTCCGCCATTCCTCGACCAGCGCCGCCAGGAAGGCCGCGACCGTCGTTGGCGAGGAGCCTTCGCCGCGGGCCTCGCCGGCCGACAGCAGGATGCCGGTGACGATCGTCTTGCAGCGCTGCACCGAGATCTCCATCTCGCCGAGGTCCTGCGACAGCTCGGGATCGGAGGCGAGCGCGGGCATCCGGCGCCAGTCACCCAGGATGACTGAGAGCGAAGCGAGCGGCGTGCCGAGTTCGTGCGCGGCGCCGGAGGCCAGCAGCCCCATCCGGACGATATGGTCCTGTTCGGCAGCGTCCTGGCGCAGCGCCGCGAGGCGGAGGTCGCGGTCGCGCAGATTGCGGTTGATCCGCGTCATGAACACCACGAGCAGCACGGCGTCGAGCACGAGGCCGATGAAGGTGCCGACGATATGGAGGTTGAACGCATCGGCAAAGCCCTGCTGGGGCAGTTCCAGCGGCCGGTAGTAGCTGGTCAGCCAGGCGAAGTTCATGCACACCAGCGCCACCAGCGACCAGGTCGAAGGGGCGTCGAGCAGCACCGCGCCCAGCGTGACCTGCAGCAGATAGAGCGACGTGAAGGGATTGGTGGCGCCGCCGCTGAGATAGAGCAGGACGGTGAGCGCCGCGACGTCGAGCGTCAGCGCGATCAGGAGCTCGCGGTTGTTGATGTCGGCGCGGTAGCGCAGCCACAGCAGGCTGACGAGATTGAGCGCCACCAGCCCCGAGATCACGGCCGCCATCGGCATCAGCGGCAGCGCGACGCCCATCCAGAACTGCACAAAGCCGATGGTCGCGATCTGGCCGATCACCGCGATCCAGCGCAGCTGGACCAGCAGGGCCATGTTCTTTCGGTTGGTGGCGACGTCGGCGGGAGCTGCGAGATCGAACGGCATGCCGGCAGCCGCGTTCACGGCGGACGGCATCACGGCCGTGCCGGTCTCGGCCTTTTCGTCATGCGGATCCGATGTGCGCTCGAGCATCTGGGCCTGTGTCGCGAGACAGATTGCGGGCTGCGCCGATCAGGCGGCGCACGGCGGCGCGCCTTGAGTCCCACCCTGGATCAGCGCCGGCGCGGCCCCTGCCGCTGATGATGCGCAGGAGCGCGCCCGCCAGCATAAAGGCCAGCGCGAACCATGTCAGCGCGTAAATCAGGTGGTTGTTTGGAAACCGCACCATCGTGAGCCCGCCGATGGGGTAGCCGCCCGGATTGGGCGTCGCATCGGCGTCGATGAAGAAGGGGGCTACTTTCGACAATCCGTGGTTGGCTGCGATCGCAGCGACGTCGCGCGAATACCAATGGCCCGATCCGGGGTCGTTGCTGCGCAGGAAGCCGCCCTTCGGCTCCGAGATCCGCAACAGGCCGGTGACGTTGACGGTGCCCTGCGGCTCGCCGTCGCGCCGTGTCGCGGGATCGCGCCGCTCAGACGGCACAAAGCCGCGATTGACCAGCACCGTGGTTCCGTCGGCCATGCGCAGTGGGGTCAGCACCCAGAAGCCTGGACCGTCTGATGTCACGGCCTGCACCAGCGTCTCGTCGGCATTGAGGAAGGTGCCGCGCACGGTGACACGGCGGTACTCGTCGCTCGCGGCGGTGACCGCCGGCCATGACGACGGAGGCGGCGGCGCTGTTGGCGCCGCATGCATGCGCTGCTCGACCCGCCCGATCAGCGCCAGCTTCCAGGTCCTGCGTTCGACCTGCCAGGCCCCGAGCGCGATCAGCAGCACCACGCCCAGCATGCCGAGCGTGAGCAGTGAATAGCGACGGAGAGTCGAACGTCCGCGCCGGGACTGCACCCCCTCTCCCGCTTGCGGGGGAGGGTTGGGGTGGGGGTGTCGCCGCGAGTCGGAAGGTTCATTGAGTGGGGAAAGCCCCCACCCGGATCGCATCTTACGATGCGAGATAGCCGAAGCTTTGCTTCGGCGTTCTTCAGAGACGGCCGCCGACGGCGGCCTACGCTCCCCCGCAAGCGGGAGAGGTGAAGACGGGCCTCGGGTGCCCCGCATTGTCACGGCATCTGGCTCATGTCGTGCAGGGGCATCATGTTGACGTTGAGATGATGCATGACCCACAGCGAGCCGGTCAGCGCGATCACTACCATGATCACGGTGAAGATCAGCGCCATCATGGTCCAGCCGTTCTCGGACCGTGTGTTCATGTGCAGGAAGTACACCATGTGCACGACGATCTGCACCGCGGCGAGCACCAGCACGATCAGCGCGGTGACCTGCTTGTCGGCGATGGCGCCGGTCATCACCAGCCAGAACGGCACCGCGGTGAGGATCACCGAGAGGCCGAAGCCGATCAGATAGGTCTTCAGCGAGCCATGGGCGGCGCCATCGTGGGCGTGGTGACCGTGATCGCCGGCGGCAGAGTGCAGGGCGTGAGAGTCTGATGTCATCGCAGCATTCCCAGGAGATAGACGAAGGTGAAGACGCCGATCCAGACCACGTCGAGGAAGTGCCAGAACATCGAGAGGCACATCAGCCGGCGCCGGTTGGCTTCGGTCAGGCCGAAACGCGCGGTCTGCACCATCAGCGTCACCAGCCAGACCAGGCCGAAGGTGACGTGCAGGCCGTGGGTGCCGACCAGGGTGAAGAACGACGACAGGAAGGCGCTGCGCTGCGGCGTCGCGCCCTCATGGATCATGTGCGCGAACTCGGTGAGCTCGATGCCGAGGAAGGCGAGGCCGAACAGCCCGGTGATCGCAAGCCAGATCTGCGTCGCGCCGATCCGCGATTTCTCCATCGTCAGCATCGCAAAGCCATAGGTGATCGAGGAGAGCAGCAGCATCGTGGTGTTGAGCGCGACCAGCTTGAGGTCGAACAGGTCCTTCGGCGCCGGACCGGCGGCATAGTTGCCGCCGAGCACGCCATAGGTCGCAAACAGCATCGCGAAGATGAGGCAGTCGCTCATCAGGTAGATCCAGAAGCCTAGCATGGTGCTGGCGCATTCCGGATGCGCATGCTCGTCGATGACGTGAAAGATCGGTTCGGAGCTTTGGGTGGAGACGGTAGCAACGGTCATGGCTGGGCTCCCGCGGCGAGAACGCGCGTCCGCGCATCTTCGGTCCGCACCACCTCATCCGCCGGGATGTGGAAGTCGCGGTGATAGTTGAAGGTGTGGCCGATCGCGACCGCGAGCAGCGCAATGTAGCTTATGGCGGCGAGCCACCAGATGTACCAGATCAGGCCGAACCCCATGACTGTCGCCAGTCCGGCGAGGATGACGCCGGTGCCGGTGTTGGACGGCATGTGGATCGGCTTGAAGCCGGTGAGCGGACGCCTGTAGCCGCGGCGCTTCATGTCCCACCAAGCATCGTTGTCGTAGACCACAGGCGTAAAGGCGAAGTTGTAGTCCGGCGGCGGCGAGGATGTCGCCCATTCCAGCGTGCGCGCGTCCCAGGGATCGCCGGTGGTGTCCTTCAGCTGCTCGCGTCTGAGAATGCTGACCGCGAACTGCACCAGCATGGCGCCGATGCCGAGCAAAATCAGGAACGCGCCGAAGGCCGCGATGACGAACCAGATCTGCAGGGACGGGTCGTCGAACACGCGGAGCCGTCTCGTCACGCCCATCAGGCCGAGCACGTAGAGCGGCATGAAGGCGAAGTAGAAGCCGGAGACCCAGAACCAGAACGACAGCTTGCCCCAGAACGGATCGAGCCTGAAGCCGAACGCCTTCGGGAACCAGTAGTTGATGCCGGCGAACAGGCCGAACAGCACGCCGCCGATGATCACGTTGTGGAAATGCGCGATCAGGAACAGGCTGTTATGCAGCACGAAATCGGCCGGCGGCACCGCGAGCAGCACGCCGGTCATGCCGCCGATCACGAAGGTCAGCATGAACGCCACCGTCCACATCATCGGCAGCTCGAAGCGGATGCGGCCGCGATACATCGTGAACAGCCAGTTGAACATCTTGGCGCCCGTCGGGATCGAGATGATCATGGTGGTGATGCCGAAGAACGAGTTCACGCTGGCGCCGGAGCCCATCGTGAAGAAGTGGTGCAGCCAGACCAGGTAGGACAGGATGGTGATGACGACCGTGGCGTAGACCATCGAGGTGTAGCCGAACAGCCGCTTGCCGGAGAACGTCGCGGTCACCTCGGAGAAGATGCCGAACGCCGGCAGCACCAGGATGTAGACCTCGGGGTGGCCCCAGATCCAGATCAGGTTCACGTACATCATCGGGTTGCCGCCGAAGTCGTTCGTGAAGAAATTGGTGCCGACGTAACGGTCGAGCGACAGCAGCGCCAGCACCGCGGTGAGCACCGGGAAGGAGGCGACGATCAGGACGTTGGTGCAGAGCGAGGTCCAGGTGAACACCGGCATCTTCATCATCGTCATGCCCGGCGCGCGCAGCTTGACGATGGTGCACACCAAATTGATGCCCGAGAGCGTCGTGCCGACGCCGGCGACCTGCAATCCCCATATGTAATAATCGACGCCGACGTCGGGACTGTAGCCGATATTCGACAGCGGCGGGTAGGCGAGCCAGCCGGTGCGGGCGAATTCGCCGACGAATAGCGACATCATCACCAGCACGGCGCCGCCGACCGTCATCCAGAAGCTGAAATTGTTGAGGAAGGGGAAGGAGACGTCGCGGGCGCCGATCTGCAGCGGTACCACGTAGTTCATCAGGCCGGTCACCAGCGGCATCGCCACGAAGAAGATCATGATCACGCCGTGCGCGGTGAAGACCTGGTCGTAGTGATGGGCCGGGAGATAGCCGTCCGAGCCGTTGAAGGCGATCGCCTGCTGCAGCCGCATCATCAGCGCGTCCGCGAAGCCGCGCAGCAGCATCACGATGCCGAGGATCATGTACATGATGCCGATGCGCTTGTGGTCGACGGTGGTGAACCACTCGCGCCACAGATAGCCCCAGAGCCGGAAATAGGTGACGAGGGCGAACAGCGCGAGGCCGCCGGTCGCGACCACGGCGAAGGTGCCGACCAGGATCGGCTCATGGAACGGCAGCGCTTCCAGATTGAGGCGGCCGAAGATCATCTTGATGAGATCGGGATTCATGCGGCGCTCCTCAGGAGTCTGATTTCGGGCGCTGGCCGAGCAGCAAAGAGGTCGATGACGGAGGGGCGGGCGAGAACGGCGGCCGCTTCAGCCCGACGCCGCGCAGCGGCGTCAGATCGAGCGGGGCGAGAACGTCACGCGACGGCGCGTCCTTGATCTCGTCCATCGAGCAGATCCCGGCGACGAAGGTCGGCTCAGAGCCGAGCGACGCGCCGCGGCGGGCGTATTTGTCGTAAGTGAGCGGCAGGGTGTTGTTGAGGCCTTCGCGGCCGAGGCCGCCCTTGGCGTCGATCGCCATCATCTCGCTCATGCACATCTTGCCTGGCTCGACGCACATGTTGAGGATCGCCTTGTAGAGATCGCGATCGACGGTGCCGTAGAGCCGCACCGGATCGTTCTGGCTCGGACGCTCGAGCTGCAGATAGTCGGTGCGGCCGAGCATGTTGGTGCTGGCCTTGGCGTTGGCGACCCACTTGTCGAAGCCTTGGGACGACAGGCTCTTGAAGTCGAAATGCATGCCGGAGAAGCCGGCGCCGCTGTAATTGGCGGAGAAGCCGCGGAAGGTGCCTTCCTGGTTGGCGACCGCGTGCAGCTTGGTTTCCATGCCCGGCATGGCATAGATTTGGCCGGCGAGGGCGGGGATGTAGAACGAGTTCATCACGGAGGAGGCCGTGATGCGGAAGCGGATCGGGCGGTCGATGGGAGCTGCGAGCTCGTTGACGGCGGCGACGCCGTAATCCGGGTAGATGAACAGCCACTTCCAGTCGAGCGCGACCACCTCGACATTGAGCGGGGCATCCTTGCTCTCGATCGGCTTGTCGGCGGCGATGCGGCCGAGCGAGCGGTAAGGATCGAGCAGATGTGTGCCCATCCAGGTCAGCGCACCGAGGCAGATGATGATCAGCAGCGGCGCCGACCAGATCACGAGCTCGAGCTGGGTCGAGTGATCCCACTCCGGCTCGTAGGGTGCTTCGGTATTGGAATGCCGGTAGCGCCAGGCGAAGAAGATGGTCAGCGCCATCACCGGAAGCACGATCACGAGCATCAGGATGGTGGAGATCACGACGAGGTCGCGCTGCTGGGCGGCGATGTCGCCGGCGGGCGCCAGGACGACGAAATCGCACCCGCCAAGGAACGCCGCGAACGGCAATAAGGCCAATAATTTCAAGGCGCGCACGGCTCACCCCCAAGGGATCGGCTGGAATTTTATGAGTTCCGCCAACGGGTAGCTGCGATGCAGCAAAGTTGACATTGGACAATTTGTCCAATGTTGCACTGCGGGATAGGAGGTCAGAAGGTGAAGTGGACCGCGTGGCAAATTCTGCCCGTGGCCTCATCTTGAAGGACGGTCTCCGGCGATGGCACAGGCCCCAGCAATGGCTCACGGCACCCCGACGGCATCAGGTCGCGGGCAGGCGAAACCCGGCGAAATCGCCATCGGCGTCATCATCGGACGCACCTCGGAATTCTTCGACTTCTTCGTTTATGCGATCGCCTCGGTGATCGTGTTCCCGAAGCTGGTGTTCCCGTTCGTCAATGAACTGACCGGCACGCTCTATTCGTTCGCGATCTTCGCGTTGGCCTTCGCCGCGCGGCCGCTCGGCACCGTGATCTTCATGGCGGTCGACCGCCGCCACGGCAAGGGCGCCAAGCTCGTCATCGCGCTGTTCCTGCTCGGCACCTCCACGGTCGCGATCGCCTTCCTGCCCGGCTACGACACGATCGGCGTCGCGGCGATCTGGCTATTGGCTGCCGCGCGGCTCGCGCAGGGCATCGCCTGGGGCGGCGCGTGGGACGGTCTCGCCTCTCTGCTCGCGATGAATTCGCCGCCGAATCGCCGCGGCTGGTACGCGATGGTGCCGCAGCTCGGCGCGCCGCTCGGGCTGATCGTGGCGAGCGCGCTGTTCGCGTTCTTCGCCGGCAACCTCTCGGCGGATGATTTCTTCGATTGGGGCTGGCGCTATCCGTTCTTCGTCGCCTTCGCCATCAACGTGGTGGCACTGTTCGCGCGGCTGCGCATGGTGGCGACGGATGAATATTCCGAGCTGTTCGAAAGCCGCGATCTGGAGCCGGCGCGCGTCGGCGAGACCATCAAGCAGGAGGGCCGCCACATTCTGCTCGGCGCGTTTGCGCCGCTGGCGAGCTTTGCCCTGTTCCACATGGTCACGGTGTTTCCGCTGTCCTGGGTGTTCCTGTTCACCAAGGAAAGCCCGGTGCGCTTCCTGATCATCGAGATGATCGGCGCCGCGGTCGGCGTCTTCGCGATCATCGCCTCCGGCATGATCGCCGACCGCGTCGGCCGCAAGCCGCTGCTGCTGGGATCGGCGGTCGCGATCGCAGTCTATAGCGGCTTTGCCCCGCAGCTGCTCGATGCCGGCGCGGTCGGCGAGACCGTCTATATGGTGCTCGGCTTCGTGCTGCTCGGCCTGTCGTTCGGCCAGTCGTCGGGCGCGATCGCCTCGAGCTTCGCGCGAACCTATCGCTACACGGCCTCGGCGCTGACCTCGGATTTTGCCTGGCTGTTTGGCGCCGGCTTTGCCCCACTCGCGGCGCTGCTGCTGGCCACCCATTTCGGCCTGATCTCGGCCGGTGCGTATCTCCTGTCGGGCGCGGTGTGGACGCTGCTTGCGCTGTGGCTGAGCGGCCTGCGCGAAGCCGAAGTTAACTAGTCACGCAGCCCTGTCTTCTCCTTCCCCCTGAAAGGGGGAAGGTCGGGATGGGGGTTAGCCACAGGCACCGGCGCGTGTGGAGAGACAGGATTCCCACCCGCTTTGCTCTGGCGAGCGAAGCGACCTCCCCTTTTCAAGGGGAGGTGGAAGCGCCGCGCGGATGGAGATGGGCCCATCACCATCGTCATCGAAACAGCCCGTCGACGCGGAATGAATACCCCACACCGACGATATAGTTCGGCGAGTTGCGGTTGAGCCCGAACGCGACATGGAGGTCGACCTGCTGGGTCGGCGTGATCCGGTAGAGACCGCCGGAATTGATCAGCTGGGTCGGCCGCGCGCCGTCAGGATAGTCGCCGACATATTCAGTGAACACGCTGATCCGCTCGGTTAGCTTCTTCTCGATCACGAAGGTCGCTTCCGACATGTGCCGTCCCGTCAGCTCGGCGGGACGGAAGAATTCCGTGAACATGCCGCTGACGCCCCAGCCTTCATGCAGCTCCAGGACCATGGCAGCTGGATGTAGGGCTGCGCGCCGCGCCCGGCGATTTCGGCCGCACCCGTCGGCAGCGCGACGCCGGCGGTGAGCGAGAGGTCGATCTTCCCCGGCACCGGGCTGATCTGCCATTTGATGCCGGGCGCCACGTCGGAAAAGCCCGAGGCGCCGGGCGACTTCAGCGTGCCGGTGTAGCTCGGCAGGTCGATCAGCACTTCGAGGCAGGGCGCGATGCCGAGCCGCCAGCGGCTGTTGCTGCCGTCGATGCTGCGGCCACTGTTGCGGCCGGTCGGTCGCAATTTCGTCGCTCGCCTTGGGACAGCCGTCCGCGCGCGCAGCGGTGGCTGCTGCGAGTGTGAGCGCAGCAAGCGCGCACCCGAGTTGGGCAAGTCGAGCGACGGCGCCGCACCGGTTGAGAAACACTGGGGATGCTCCTGTCGCGCGGCGCGCTGCGGAGGTGGCAGCTTGGAATAGATCGGCCGGTGACGCGGATATTCCTCGCAGACGGGAAAAAACTTCAACAAGACGTGCTGATGTCAGCGATCAATGCGGCTGGCGTCCAGCGTCTTTGTGCGGCAAGCTTGGGCTGCCGATCGAGGCGGCACGGCATGACCGCTCGAACGCCACGCGGATATCGCGCACCGATTGCCATTGGCACCCTGCTGCTGGGTCTGCTGGACCCATCGGGGGCCCTTGCCCGCGGGGGCAGCTTTCCGCGCGATGACCCGTGGAACGCGGAGCGCATCGACAATCTGCCGCCCGATATCCGCAATGCGGTCCTGCATATGTGCGGGTCGCGGCCCAATGCCGGGCACTATTTCGCGACCTATCTCGACAACGCCCGCGTGGTCCGGCTGCACTTCGAGCACTTCAATTGCGAGGGCGCGCAGCAGTTGCACCACCGCGCCGATGGCTGCCTGCATCAGGACTACGCCCGGACGGGCGCGCATTATCATCTGATCCGCAATTACGTCGGCCGCTGCGAGGATTGAAGGAACCGCGCCCGCAGGCAAAATTTCAGGGAATAGAATGGCAGGGTGGCTGCTCCTGTTGTGGTGGCAAACAGGAGCCCCATGCAATGACCATTCGTTCGATCGCAGGCGCTATCGCGCCGCGGCACGCCAAACTCGCCGCGATGGCGGCGATTGCGCTTCTACTCGCCCTCAACAGCGCCCGGGCGGCGGGAGATCCGGCGCGCGGCGCCACGCTGTACCAGGGCTGCGGCGATTGCCATTCGATCGAGAAGAACGACGTCGGCCCGATGCACAAGGGTGTCGTCGGCCGCCTCGCCGGCACCGTCGCGGGCTACAATTACTCGCCAGCGCTGAAGGACTCGAAGATCGTGTGGACCGAGGCCAATCTCGACAAATGGCTGACCGGTCCGGACGCCATGGTTCCGGGCACCAAGATGTTCTACGAGGTTCAGGATCCGAAGGACCGCGCCGACATCATCGCCTTCTTGAAGGAGAAGGCGAAATAGAGCGTTCTCTTTCTCTCTACGTCGTCCCTGCGGAAGCAGGGACCCATAACCACAGGAATATGTTGCTAGGGCGCGCTGTGGCCCCAACTTTTTCCATCAATCGATAACGGTGGTTATGGGTCCCGGCGTTCGCCGGGACGACGGTGGCGAGGGTGCGTGCACGGCCTCAATCCACCACGATCTTGACGCGGTCGCGCGGCTTCACCTGGGCATGGGAATCGAGTCCGTTGAGCACGCGGAAGCGCTCGGCCGGATGATCGACGCCGGCCATGCGGTGCGACAGCGATTCCACAGTATCGCCGGGCTGCACGTTGATGACCTTGATGCGCAGCGGCCGCGCGGCCTGGATCTCGTCGAGCGTCAGGCGGCGGAACGAGTTGACGGTCTCGCGCGCGTTGCGCTCGCTCTCGGTGGATTTTTGCTTGGCGGCGAAGATGAAGCGATAGACGTCGCTGCCGAAGCGCAGCGCGTAGACCTTGAACTGCCACTGGTCGCCATGCGCGGTGGCCGATGCCGCTGGAAAGCCGTTGATGTTGAGGTCCTCGGTCGAGGATTTCTCGACGCCTTCCATCCAACCGGAGTTCAGATAGTCGCCGAGCGATTGCTCGGCCGGTACCCGCACCACATCGAAGCGCATCGCCTGGCTGCCGCCCTCGCGCACGCCGATCACCGCCTGCGCGGTATTGTCGAGCGTGAAATTGTCGGGCGCGGTGAAGGTGAAGCCGAGCTTGGGATGCAGGAAGCGGCGGCCGCGCACAAACCCCTCGCTGGGGTCCTCGCCATAGACGATGTTGTCGATCGCGGCGAGATAGGTCTCGCGGTCGCGCTCGTTGTTTTCGGGCGACGAGTATTGCCGCGCGGTGGTCTGCGCATTGGCGATGCGCTCAGGCGTCGCCGGATGCGACGAGGTGAAGTCCTGCGCGCGCGGATCGAGCGCGGTCTTGCCGACCTTGAGCGCGGCATTGCGCTCCATCGCGGTCAGGAAGCGCGCCGCGCCGTAGGGATCGAAATGTGCGCGCGCGGCGATTCCGACGCCGATGCCGTCGGCCTCGAACTCCTGCTGCCGCGAGAAGCTCGCCATCGTCAGCTTGGTCTTGGCGAGCGCCAGCGCCGTGAGATCGGGGTCGCTGCTCATGTCGGTGACGACGCGCGTCACCACCGCGGCCTGGCGCGCCTGGTCCTCGCGCATCGCGGCGTGCTTGGCCAGTACATGCGCCATCTCGTGGCTCAGCACCGAGGAGAGCTCGGAAGTGTCGCTGGCGAGCGCGATCAGGCCGCGCGTGACGTAGAGCTGACCGGTCGGCAGCGCGAAGGCGTTGACTGCGCCGGAATTGAGGATCGTGACCTTGTAGGCCTGGTCGGGCCGTTCTGACGCGGCGACCAACTGATCGACGGTCTTGCTGATCAGGGCCTCGAGCTTCGGATCGTCATAGGCGCCGCCATAGGACGACAGGATGCGCTCATGCTCGCGCTCGCTGTTGGGCGTCTGCTGCACCACGCGATTCGGCTTCACCGGAGCCGCCGCTGCGGTCGGGGGAGCCTGCTCGAAACGGCCGACATTGCCGATATTGCCGCAGGCCGAGAGCGTCAGGGCCGCGCAGACGAGCGCCAGCGCAGCCGAAAGACGGCGGCCAGTCCCCCCTTCATGCCGTCCTGCGTGCTCAATCACGTCAAATACCCACAAATTGTCCCATGAACCGGCCGGGGCATGGCCTACTGGCCCCTAGTTCCCGCCGAGCACTTCAAGCTGCCCCACCCGGAGCAATTCGATTCGCGGCCCACGCCGTGCTTCCACCCAGCCTCGCACACGAATCCTACGATTTTCCAGAGACTTGGGCGCAAGCTCGGCCGCCTCGAACGCAGGGACTATGCGCCTTGAAATAGTCGCAGCAAAGTCCCGAGTCCAGTTTCGGCCGAAATTCAGATAGGTCGTCGCGCCAGCCTGACGCACGGACAAAACCCTGCCCTCGACCACTGTAAAACGCCCGATCCCGGCCAAAATATCGTCGGAACTTTCGGCGTTTTTTATGACGCTGGACTCGGCCCAAGTTCCCGATCGGGCGGTCCTCGCCTCGGCCTCCGCCGCCATCAGGGCCGCGGCGCAGTCCTTGTCGGCGATCTCTGCAGACACCAGAGCGAGGCCACGGCGCAGCAATTCACCCTGCACGGACGTCTCTTGGCCGTCGAGGAACGCATAGGCCGGCTGCCGGCCATAGCGGTCCGGCGTGTCATCCTGTCCGCGCAGCGTGACGTCGCGGCCGAGCAGCAGCGCCGACAGCGCGGCGGCGGCCTTCGCCCGGTCCGCGACCTCGATGCCGGCAAGCTTGACCTCACGGCCGTCATCCAGCCGAAAGTTGCGCGCATCGATTACCCCCGCAACACGGCCCTCGCCCTGAATCTCGAAACTGCATCCGGCCGCCTCGGCGCGTCCGATGCAGGCGCCGATCGCGAGGGCGCAGACTGTCATCGTCACCACCCGCGGGCTGCGACGCCATGCTGTATCGCGTGGAAGCATCATGCTGCACTCGGCGTTCCGGCGCGCTCCGTTCGGAGCGCAGTCGCAAATAAGCTCAGTCTGACGGAAAGATCGCATCGGAGCCACAAGCGAAGCGAGACGGCATCGATGGAGCCATCCTTGATTCGGCAACGCATTGCGGATCAATTCTTTGCGGCACTTCTCATTGCGCGCAAAGTCGTGTTGCGAGTTTCACAATGGCGCGGGCCCGCCAAGGGACGACGTCGTCGCATCTGCCGCGTCCGGTGACGCAGATTGCCGTCCGCGCCTGCGCAGCGCGGTCCTCGCGCGCATCAACCTTACCGCTTCACCATCTCAAGTCCGTGCGCGGAATGAGAATTCGTTATTGTTGCCAATGGCTTGCGACACGATGTAGCTAATCGGCAATTTTTTTGAAACAGCGACGGATCGCAGTCGCTCTCGCATATTGCCGAGGTCCCTGGTGTCGAATCCTGTTGTTCTCACGCTGACGACCAGCGATCCGGTCCACGATTACACCCAGCTCTACAACGCGATCTCGGCGATCAGCGTCGGCGGCGGCCTGGCTGCGGCCAATACCGACTACATCATCAACTTCTCGACCTCTGGCGCCGCGCGCACGCTGCAACTGCTGGACGATCTGCCGGCCATCAATTTGATGAGCGGCTCGACGCTGACCTTCGACGGCAGCTCCGACTACAACAATCAGCTCGGCGGCCAGGACAATAGCGACGTCATCGACGCCCGCGGCTATCAAGGCTTCGTCGTCGTCGCCGGCAAGGTGACGTTCAAGAATCTCACCATCGTCAACGCCGTCGCAAGCGGCGGTGGTGGCGGCACCGGTGGCGGTGGTGGCGGCGCAGGCCTCGGCGGCGGCCTGTTCGTCGGGCAGAATGCCGACGTCACGCTGAACAACGTCAATTTCGGCAGCAACACCGCCAAAGGTGGCAATGGCGGCGCGGTCGATCCGGCCGGCGGTGGTGGCGGCGGCTTCGGCGGCCAAGACTATTACGGCGACCATGGCAACGGTGCCAATGGCTACAGCGAGGCGGGCTCTGACAGCCAGCATCCTTCAACCGGCGCGCAGACCTCGAGTGGCACGCCGGCGACCGTTGTTGGTCCGGGCGGTGGACAGAGCGCCGACAATTACGGCGGCATTGGCTTCGGCGCGCATGCCTCCGGCGGCGCGAATGGTGGCGGCGGCGCCGGCGGCGTCGGCGGCGGGGGTGGTGGTATCGGTGGCGGCAACTCGGTGGGCGGCAGCCCCTCGGGCACCCTGATCGGCTTCGGCGGCGCTGGCGGCTTCGGCGGCGCTGGCGGTGTTGGTGGCGGAGGCGGCGGTGGCATTTATGGCGGCGGCGATGGTGGTTTCGCTGGCGGAGGCGGTGGCTCCGGCAACGGCAGCGGATACACGCACACCGGCGGCGATGGCGGCTTTGGCGGCGGCGGCGGCGGTTCGAACGGCACGCCCGGCACCGGCGGGTTTGGTGCAGGCAGTGGCTCGCTCGCCGGCGGCGGGGGCGGCGGATTAGGCGCTGGCGGCGACATCTTCGTCCAGCAGGGCGGCAAACTCACCGTCATCGGCGGCACCTTGATGGATGCCACCGAGACCGGCGGCACCGGCGCCAACGGCGCGGGCAATGGCTCGGCCTATGGCGACATCTTTATCCAGGGCACCATGGTCGTCACGCCGACGCACACCGTGCCCACGTTTTCCCAGGGCCTGCAAACCGTCACGACGCTGACGATCGGCGACACCATCGCCGACGAAAAAGGCATCAGCGGCAGCGGCACGAGCGGAAAGCTGGTCGTCTCCGGCGGCGGCACGCTGACGCTGACGGCTGCCAACACTTACGTCGGCGGCACCCAGATCGATGGCGGCAACGTCCTGTCGATCACCGCCGACAACAATATCGTCGGCTCGACCGGCGCGCTGATCCTCAACGGCGGCACCTTCGACATATCGTCCGGCACCATCGTGGATACCGGCTCGATCAGCGGCTCCGGTTCGTTCATGCTGTCCGGCGCCGGCACGTTGCAACTCGGGATGGGTCAGCTCGCCGGGCTGACCGGGACGTTCGGACTGAGCAGCGCGCATCTGTCACTGACATCGAGCGGCACTTTCGACGACGCGCTCTCGGTCAGCGGCAATCGATCCTGTCGATCGCGAACGGTACGACCGTCACCGACACCGCCGTCGTGACCGGCAGCGGCAGTCTCGGCATCGACGGCGGCGGTACGCTCGTGCTTGGCCACGCCGCCAACACCTACGGCAGCACGACGATCTATTCGGGTACGGTGTGGCTCACCGCGGCCGGCGCCGCCGGAGCCGGCAATATCTCGTTCACGACAGGCATTGCCGGCACGCTGAAGATCGACAACGCTGCGCTGAGCGGCAATGCGTTCACCAACACGATCGCGAACTTCAATCCCGGCCAGTTCATCGACCTGACCGGGCTGCAGTACAACACCCAGAATCCGTCGCTCAACACAGTCAGCCTGTCCGGCAACACGCTATCGATCTCGAACGGCACCACGACCGATACGCTGACCCTCGCCGGGGTCGGCGCCGGTACCAGTTTCCAGCTCTCGCAGGATGCCAACGGTGGAACGATCGTGCAGGTCGTCTCGACCCGCGTCTTCAATGTCTCCAACGTCGCCGAGCTCAACGCGGCCATCCTGCAGATGGATTCCGGCGGGGTAAACGCCGCGCAGAATGCCAACTACACGATCAACATCACCGCCAACTTCAGCCTCACGTCGGAGCTGTACGCGCTCAATTTGCTGAGCGGGTCGAGCGTCACGATCAACGGCAGCGACGGCCACGGCGGCACGCACACGATCGACGGCCTCAACGCCCAGCGTGGCTTCTTCGTTTATGCCGGCAACGTCAATCTCGAGAACCTGACCATCCAGAACACGGTGGCCGCAGGCGGCGGCGTCGTCCGCGGCGGCGGCAACGGCGGTGGCGGCGGCACGGGCAGTATCACGTCCGGCTACGGCTTCGGCGGTGGCGGCGGGATCGGCCTCGGCGCTCAAGGCTCGGACTCGGATCTCTTTGCCAACGGTTCGCCCGGCATTGTCCCCAACACTGCCGGGGGCGGCAAAGGGAGCGACGGTTACCTGATCCCGTTCGGTGGCGGGACTATGCTTTACTGGTATGGCGGATCAGGCGGCGCCAATGGCGGTGGCGGCGGCGCGGCGGGGTGGATCGGCAGCGGCGTTCGCGCATCGTACGGGCCGGGGGGCGGTATCGGCGGCGGCAACGGAGCTGATGGCGGCAATGGCGGCTTCGGTGGTGGAGGCGGCGATGGCGGCAACGGCGGCTTCGGCGGTGGCGGCGGCTACAACGGCGATGGCGGCTTCGGTGGCGGCGGCGGCATTGGCGGTGTCGGAGGCTTTGGCGGCGGCAATGGCGGCACCAATGGCAACGGCGCGCCGGGCGGCGGCGGTGGCCTCGGCGCCGGCGGCACGGTCTTCGTTCAGCAAGGTGGCTCGCTGACCATCAAGAGCGGTTCGCTGTCGAACGATTCGGACTTTAACGCCGTCGCCGGCGGCACCAATGGCATCGGCCAGGCCAGCGGCTCGGCGTACGGCTCTGGCATCTTCATCCAGGGCAACAACAATCTCAGCTTCGCACCTGGCAGCGGCCAGACGCTGACCATTGCGAACGACATCGCCGACCAGAGCGGCAGTGGAGGCACCGCCGCCAATGCGGGCACAGGCGGCCTCACCATCAGTGGCGGCGGCACCGTCATCCTCGGCGGCAACAACACTTACACCGGTTACACCGCCGTCAGCGGCAGCGGGACGGTGATATCGATCTCGGCCAACGTCAATCTCGGCGCGGTCACCAGCATCCTGAAGCTCGGCGACGGCACCGGCATCAGCTTCACCGACGGATTTACGCAGACCCACAACATCACGGTCGCGGGCGATCCGATCTTCAATGTCGCGCCCGGCGAGACCGTCACCCAGAGCGGCGTCATCTCCGACGGCGCGACGCCGGGTGATGTCGAGGTGGCCGGCGGCGGCCGGCTCGTGCTGTCGGCGCACAACACCTATTCGGGCGGCACCGTCATCAGGGGCGCCACGCTCGAGCTGGCGGCGAATGGCGCGGCGGGTACCGGCGCGATCGCCTTCACGGATGGAACGACCGACAAGCTCGTGCTCGATGCCGTGGCGTTCTCCGGCACGGCGTTCGGCAGCTCGATCACCGGCTTCGCCGGTGGCGACACCATCGACTTCGGCAACATCGCCTATGACGCAACGGCGACGCTGTCCTATGCGAACGGCGTGCTTGTCGTGAAGAGCAGCGGCGGCACGACGCTCGCCTCGCTGAATCTGAGCTTTGGCGCCGGCGCCTCGGCCGGCTCGCTGCTCCTTGGCTCCGACGGCTCGGCGACGCCGCATCTCGAAATCCGGTCACAGGCAAGCATCGCCTCGGTCACATCAGATACCACCGCTCACCTCACGACGCTGAACACCGGCAAGGTCGTGACCATCACCGTCAATTTCAGCAACACGGTGAGCGTGACCGGTACGCCGGAGCTGCTGCTCAACGACGGCAAGGCCGCGACCTATGTCAGCGGCAGCGGTTCGCAGGCGCTGGTGTTCAGCTACACCGTGCAGGACGGCGACAGCACGTCCGATCTGCAGGTGCAGAGCCTCTCGCTCAACGGCGGCACGATCAAGGATCCCGGCGGGCAAGACGCCGACGTGACCCATGCGGCGACCGACCTGCATCTCGTGATCGACGCGATCGCACCGACCGTGTCGGTGGCCGCGACCCCGAGCTCGCTGCTGGCCGGACAGACCTCGACCGTCACCTTCACCTTCTCCGAGGCGGTCACGTGCTTCGCGCTGTCGGATGCGACGGTGAGCGGCGGCACGCTGAGCAACCTCGTCCATGTCGGCCTCAACGGCGCGCACCAGGACATCTACACGGCGACCTTCACGCCTGGTGTAGCCGATTCCGAGGCAGGCTCGGTGCAGGTCAATGCGTCGAGTTATACCGACGTTGCCGGCAATGCCGGTGCGGCGAGCAACGCGATCACCGTCAGCGGCGACACCAAGGTGCCGGCGGTAGCGGTGACCGCCGATCACACCGCGCTGACCGCGGGCGATACCGCCGTCGTCACCTTCACCTTCTCCGAGGCCATCACAGGCTTTGGGCTCGGCGATGTCACGGTCCATGGCGGCACGCTGGGTAACCTCGCCCATGCCGGCGTCGATGGCTCCGGCCGTGACGTCTACACCGCGACCTTCACGCCCGATGTCACCAACACCGAGGCGGGTTCGGTGCAGGTCAACGCGTCTGGTTATACCGATGTCGCGGGGAATTCCGGCACGTCGAGCAACACGATCAACTTCACCGGCGATACCAAGGCGCCGACGGTGTCGGTATCAGCCGATCACACCGCCCTGCTCGCCGGTCAGACCGCGGTCGTGAACTTCACCTTCTCCGAGGCGGTCGCGGGCTTCGGGCTCGGCGATGTCAGTGTCAGCGGCGGCGCGCTGGGCGGCCTCATCCATGTCGGCGTCAACGGCGCCGGCCAGGACGCGACCTTCACGCCCGACGTCACCAACGCCGAGTCGGGCTCGGTCCAGGTCAACGCATCCAGTTATGCCGACACGGCTGGCAATACCGGCGCGGTCGGCAACACCGTCAACTTCACGGGCGACACGCTGGCGCCGACGGTATCGGTCACGCTCAATCCGGACACGGTGCTGGCCGGCGACCTCTCGGTTGCGACCTTCACCTTCTCCGAGGCCGTGTCCGGCTTCACGCTTGCCGACACGGCTGTCCATGGCGGGTCGCTGAGCAATCTCGTGCATGTCGGGCTCAACGCGTCAGGCCAGGACGTCTACACCGCGATCTTCACGCCCGATGTCAGCGACACCGAGACCGGTTCGGTGAAAGTCAACGCGGCTGGTTATGGCGATACCGCCGGCAACGCCGGTGCGGCAAGCAACACGGCGACCATTGGCGGCGACACGCTGGCGCCGACCGTCTCGATCGCGGCGGATCGCAACGCGCTGCTGGCGGGCCAGACCGCGCTGGTGACGTTCACTTTCTCCGAAGAAGTCGCGGGCTTCGCGCTCGGTGACGTCGCGGTGCACGGCGGCGCGCTGGGCAATCTGGTCCATGTCGGCGTCAACGCGTCAGGTCAGGACGTCTACACCGCAATCTTCACGCCTGATGTGAGCAATGCCGAGGCGGGCTCGGTACAGGTCACGGCATCCGGTTATACCGACATTGCCGGCAACGCCGGTGCGGCCAGCAGCACGATCAATTTTACCGGCGATACCAAGGCCCTGACGGTGTCGGTCGCGGCGAGCCCGAGCACGGTGCTTGCCGGCCAGACTTCGGTCGTCACCTTCACCTTCTCTGAAGAGGTCGCCGGTTTCGCGCTCGGCGATACCGTCGTCGCCGGTGGTGCGCTGAGCAATCTAGTCCATGTCGGGCTCAACGGCTCGGGCCAGGACGTCTACACCGCGATCTTCGCGCCTGATATCAACGACGTCGTGGCGGGTTCGATCCGGGTCACGGCCGCGAGCTATACCGACGACGCCGGCAACTCGGGCGCGGCGAGCAACACCGCCAACATCGGCGGCGATACGCATTCGCCGACGATATCGGTGGCGGCCGATCACACCGTGCTGCACGCGGGCGATGCGGCGCTGATGACCTTCACCTTCTCCGAGGCGGTCGCCGGCTTCAGTCTCGGCGATATCGCCGTCCATGGCGGTCTGCTCGGCAGTCTGGTCCATGTCGGCATCAACGGCGCTGGCCACGATATCTACACCGCGGTCTTCACGGCCAACGTGACCGACCATCTGTCGGCCAATCTGTCCGTCACCGGGTCAAGTTACACCGACATCGCCGGCAATGCCGGTGCGGCAAGCAACTCCGTCAATTTCAGCGGCGACACCAAGGCTCCAATGACGCCGATGCTGATGCTGCATCAGGACACCGGCGTCTCGGGTGCCGATCACATCACCAGCAATCCGCTGATCGACTATTACAAGGCCGATGCGGCCGACACGCTCCGCTTCAAGGCCGACGGCGCCTCGAGCTTCTCGACATCAGCGCCGGTGTTCACGACCGACGGCGTGCATTCGGTGACGGTGCAGGAGGTCGATGCCGCCGGCAATGTCAGTGCATCGTCGAGCCTGATCTTCACCCTCGACACGGCAGCGCCGCATCTCACCGGAATCACCGCGACGCCGTCCGGCGGCGTTGCGGCGACGGGTTCGCTGGTGCAATTGACCGTCGGCTTCAACGAAGCGGTTCATGTCATCAGCGGCACGCCGACCCTGACGCTGAACGATGGCGGCAGCGCGATCTACGATGCCGCGGCGACGGCGCTGCTCGGCGATCCCTCCAAGTTGGTGTTCGATCACGTCGTGTCGTCGACGGACCGCGCCGCCTCGCTGGCCTTGACCGGCTTCGCGGCCAACGGCGCCAGTGTCGTCGACCTGGCCGGCAACGCGGCCTCGCTGTCGGCGGTATCAGCCGCCTTCGATGCGCTGCACATCAACGAGACCATCGCACCGGCCTACACGCTCGGGGCGATCACCCGGCCGGAACTGCATCTCGATCTGGGCGGCCATGTCATCATGGATGCCGCGGCATCGGCGTTCGCCGGACAATACGGCACGCAGTATTTGTTCCTCGGCCTGCCGGCGGGAACGCCCTTTTCCACCGTTCCCGACTTTCATCTCTGATCTCGCATCGCGGCTGGAAGATATCGACGCCGCGCCGGCAGCTCCGGCGCGGCGCCTCATTCCGCTTAGCGGAAAACATATTGCTGCCGCTGCGGCTTGCTGCAGTGCGGGCCATGCGGCATGATCCAGCCCTCGAAACGGACCTGAAGGAATGAGGTCCGCATCTCAAGGGAGGGTTTGAATGAGACGAGTTTTGGCCGGCGTGTTGGCCTGTGTGTTTGCGATCTCGGCGAATGCGTCGCTGGCGCAGGACAAGCCTCCGCTGAAGCTCGGCGGCATCCTCGATATGTCGAGCCTCTATGCCGACATCACCGGCTCGGGCAGCGAAACCGCGGCCAAGATGGCGGTGGAGGATTTCGGCGGCACGGTGCTCGGACGCAAGGTCGAGATCGTGGTCGGCGACCACCTCAACAAGGCCGACCTTGCCGCCAACATCGCCCGCGACATGATCGACAACCAGGGCGTCGAGATGATCTTCGACGTTGCGGCGTCGGCGACCGCGCTCGCCGCCGGTGAGATCGCCAAGGCGCGCGGCAAGATCATCATGTTCAACGGCCCGGGCTCGATCCGCCTCTCCAACGAGGCCTGCGGCCCCTATACCGTGCACTATGTGTTCGACACCTTCGCGCAGGCCAATGTGACCGGCCTTGCCGCGGTGAAATCCGGCCTCGACACCTGGTTCTTCCTGACCGCGGACTATGCGTTCGGCCAGGACCTCGAAAAGGACACCAGCAATGTCGTGGTGAAGTCGGGCGGCAAGGTGCTCGGCAATGTGCGGCATCCGATCAACACCTCGGACTTCTCGTCCTTCCTGCTGCAGGCGCAGGCCTCGAAGGCCAAGGTGATCGGGCTTGCGAATGCCGGCGGCGACACCATCAACGCGATCAAGCAGGCGGCGGAGTTCGGCCTCACCAAGACCGGGCAGAAGCTGTCACCGCTGCTCGCGTTCGTGACCGACATCGACAGCGTCGGGCTCGACACCGCGCAGGGGCTGCTGCTGGCGGAAGCGTTCTATTGGGACCTCAATGACGACACCCGCGCGTTCTCGAAACGCTTCATGGAGCGCGTCAAGCGGGTGCCGACCTCGGCGCAGGCCGGCGTCTATTCCTCGGTGACGCATTACCTGAAGGCGGTGAAGGCCGCCGGCACCACCGATGCGGCCGCCGTCATGAAGGTGATGAAGGAGACCCCGATCAACGACATGTTCGCCAAGAACGGCCGGATTCGCGAGGACGGCCGCATGGTGCACGACATGTACCTGTTCGAGGTCAAGAAGCCCTCGGAGTCGAAGGGCCGCTGGGACGATTACAAGCTGCTCGCGACGGTGCCGGGTGACCAGGCGTTCCAGCCGCTCGCCGACTCGCGCTGCCCGCTGGTGAAGAAGTGACGCGAAGCGTCATCCCGGGGCGATGCAACGCATCGAACTATGATGCGCAATTGCGCATCTGAGGATCTCGAGATTCCCCGATGCGCAATTGCGCATCTGTGGTCTGGTCCTTCGGACCATCCCGGAATGACGCTGAGATAATCAACAACAACGAAAGGCAAAACGCCATGAGCGACAATCAGATGGTTCTCCAATCCCTCGACCAGGGCCTGCTCACCATCACCATGAACCGTCCCGAGCGGCGCAATGCGCTCAATCCGGACATGACGCGCGGCCTTGTCGAGGCGGCGCGGCGCGCGCAGGACGATACCGACGTACGTGCGGTGCTGATCCGGGGCGCCGGCGGCACCTTCTGCGTCGGCGGCGACGTCAAGTCGATGGCGGAAGGCCGCGCGCCGCTGCCGTTCGAGGCCAAGATGGCGAATCTGCGCCGCGGCATGGAGGTCTCGCGCATCCTGCACCAGATGCCGAAGCCCGTGGTGGCGCAGCTCGACGGCGCGGCGGCCGGCGCCGGGCTCTCGATCGCGCTGTCCTGCGACCTGCGCGTCGCCAGCGCCTCCTGCAAGATCACCACCGCCTTTGCCAAGGTCGGCTTCTCCGGCGACTACGGCGGCACCTATTTCCTGACCAAGATGCTCGGCAGCGCCAAGGCGCGCGAGCTCTATCTGATGTCGCCGGTGCTGTCGGCGCAGGAGGCCTATAACCTCGGCATGGTCTCCAAGGTGGTGCCCGATGCCGATGTCGAAGCCGAGGCGCTGGAACTCGCGCGATCGCTGGCGCAGGGACCGTCGGTGACGCTCGGCTATATCAAGCGCAACATCAACAACGCCGAGACCATGACGCTCGAAGCCTGCTTCGACGGCGAGGCGATCCACCACACCCGTGCCGGCGAGACCACTGATCACAAGGAAGCGGCCAAGGCGTTCGTCGAGAAGCGCAAGCCCACCTTCCAGGGTCAATAAGCCGTGACCAATTCCTTGGCCGAGTACATGCGGCTGCGGCAGATCTGCCTGGTGGCCCCGCAGCTCGCGCCCGTGATCGCGGACATCTCCGCGATCATGGGCCTCGATGTCTGCTACCGCGACGGCAACGTCGCCAAATACGGGCTCGAGAATGCGCTGCTGCCGGTCGATACCATCCTGCTGGAAGTGGTCGCGCCCTTCCAGCCGGGCCCCGGCACCGCGGCCGGCCGCTTCATCGAGAAGACCGGCGGCCGCGGCGGCTACATGGCGATCTTCTGCTGCGAGGATCCCGATGCGCGCGGCGCAAAGGCCAATGCGATCGGCGTGCGCACCGCGAACGTGATCACGCACGCGCCCTATCACGGCGTGCAGCTGCACCCGCGCGACTGCCGCGCTGCCTTCATCGAGTTCAACCACACCGACGGCAGCGACGACATCCTGGGGCCGTATCCACCGGCCGGCCCGGACTGGCAGAAGTCGATCCGCAAGGACACGACCCTGGCGTTGACCGAGGTCGAGATGCAGAGCCCCGAGCCGCAAGCGCTGGCGGAGCATTGGGGCAAGATCGTCGGCTTTCCCGCCGGCGGCACCGTGGTGAAGCTGCCGAACAGCACCTTCCGCTTCGTCAAAGGTGACAGCGAGATCATGAGCGGGTTGACGTTCAAGGTCGCCGACAAGGCCAAGGTGCTGGACGCCGCGAAAGCCAGGGGCTGTGCGGTGGCGGGGGATGAATTCCTGCTCTGCGGCGTGACGTTCAAGTTGACGGTGTAGTCACCATCATTGCGAGGAGCTCGCGACAAAATTGCAAAGCAATTTTGCGCTGAAGCGACGAAGCAATCCATTGTTTCGGCAAGTGGAGGGATGGATTGCTTCGCTTCGCTCGCAATGACGGCTACAGATCATTTTTCCGTCATCCTGAGACGCGCGTTCCGCGCTCCTCAGGATGACGGGGAGAGAGATTGAGCCGGCGGCAACGATCCAATATCGTGGCCGACAATAACAACAATTGGAACGCCCCATGCCGCATCCGCTCGATACCTTCTTCGCCCCAAAGAGCATCGCGCTGATCGGCGCCTCGCGCGATCACGAGAAGATTCCCGGGCGGCTGCTCGCGATGCTGCGCAAGAACCTCTATCCGGGCCCGCTCTATCCGATCAATCCGAATTATGACGAGATCGACGGCTTGAGGTGCTTCAAGTCGGTCGCCGAGATCGGCGCGCCGATCGATCTCGCCGTCATCGTCATTCCGGCCCGTGCGGTGTTGCCGGCGCTGGAGCAGTGCGCTTCCGCCGGCGTCAAGAACGCCGTCATCATCTCGTCCGGCTTCGCCGAGGAGGGCGGCGACAGCGCTGACATGCAGGATGCGATCGTGGCGCTGGCGAAGCGGACGGGCATGCGGATCAGTGGCCCCAACGCGGAAGGCTTTTACAGCCAGGCGCAGAAGGTCGCCGCGACCTTCAGCCCGACCGTCGACGTCAAGCCGGATGCGCCTGATCTGGTCGCCAGCCAGCGGCGGATCGGCATCGTCGCGCAGAGCGGCGGCATCGGCTTTGCGATCTATCATCGCGCCAAGGCGCTCGGTGTCGCGCTCAGCTACGTCGTCAGCGCCGGCAATGAGAGCGATCTCGGCGCCGGCGAGTTCCTCGACTACATGGTGCAGGATCCGTCGACCGACGTCATCCTGCTGTTCATCGAGGGCATCCGTGACGTCGACAAGTTCCTGGCTGCGGCGAAGCGCGCGGCAGAGCTCAGGAAGCCTGTCATCGTCACCAAGGTCGGCCGCTCCGGCGCCGGCGAGCGCGCGGCGGCCTCGCATACCGCGAGCATGGCGGGCTGGTCGGCAGCCTATGACGCGGTGTTCGCGAAATACGGCTTCATCGTCTCCAACGATCTCGACGAGGCCGTGACCATCGCCGCGGTTCTGACCACCAATCCGTTGCCGAAGGGCGATCGCGTCGCGGTGCTGACGGTATCAGGCGGCGCCGGCATCTGGGGCGCCGACACCGTGTCGATGCAGGGCCTGCGTGTGCCGGAGCTTTCGGCTGATATCCAGAGCCGGATCAAGCAGTGGATGCCGTCCTATGGCGCGGCGGGCAATCCGGTCGACGTCACCGCGCAGGGCGTCTCCTCCGGCGGCCTGCAGAAGAGCATCGAGCTGTTCGATGCCTCCGACGAGGTCGATGCGACCCTGGTCGTGCTGTCGCTGTCGAGCGAGACGCGGATGCCGTTCAAGGAGGCCGAGCTCAAGCCGCTGATCGCGGCGCAGAACAAGCCGGTGGTGTTCTATTCCTACACGCTGCCGTCGCACTTCGCGCGGCAGGAGCTGGCGAAATCTGGCGTGGTGGTGCTCTCGGGGCTGACGCATGTCGGCGTCGCGATGCGGCGGCTGGCCGACTATGCCGCCTTCAAGCCCGCACCGGAGATGGCGGCATCTGCGTCGCCGGCGCACGATCTTTCCGCGCATCTGAAGTCAAAGACGCTGTCCGAATATGACAGCAAATCGCTGCTGCGAACCGCCGGCGTCGCGCTGCCGGATGAGGTGCTGGTGACCGACCGAGACGGGCTCGATGCCGCGATCGAGCGCGCGGGATTTCCGCTTGTCATGAAAATCCAGTCGCCCGCGATCGCGCACAAGAGCGAGGTCGGCGGCGTCCGCGTCAACATCGCCGCCAAGGGCGCGGCGTTCACCGCCTATCGCGACATGCTGGAGAGTGTGCAGAAGCAGCGGCCGGATGCCGCGATCCAGGGCGTGCAGATCGGGCCGATGGCCAGGAAGGGCATCGAGATCATCGTCGGCACCATGACGGATGCGACCTTCGGGCCGATGGTGATGGTGGGCCTCGGCGGCATCACCACCGAATTGTTCAAGGACGTGGTGTACCGCCCGGCGTCGGTGAGCCCGGCGGAAGCAACCACGATGCTGGAGACGCTAAAGGCCGCACCGCTGCTGCACGGCTTCCGCGGCGCGCCGAAGGCGGATGTCGCTGCCCTTGCGCGCTTGATTTCGCAGATTTCGGTGCTGGCAGCGCAGCATGCAAGCGAGATTGCCGAGATCGAGGTCAATCCGGTGCTGGTGCACCCGGAGGGGCAGGGCGTGACGATCGTCGATGCGCTGGTGGTGCCGAAAGGCTAGCGAGCCATCTCCCCAGCGTCGTCCCGGGCTTGACCCGGGACCCATACGCCGCGGCCCGCGGAAAGGGCACAAGGGGAGACGGCTTGTCCTGCCACTCGCATCGGTGGTTATGGTCCCGGGTCAAGCCCGGGACGACACGTGGATGGAGCTGCGCGAGGGCCTCACCGCCCCCTGAAGTTGGCGACGCGGCGTTCGGCGGTGGCCTTGACGCCTTCCTTGAAGTCCTCGGTCGCGCGCAGCTTGGTCTGCTCTTCCAACTCGTGGTTGGTTGCGGCGAGCACGCGGTCGGCGAGGCCGGCGCGCATGGTGGCGCGGGTCGAGACCAGGCCGAGCGGCGAGCATTCGGCGATCTCCTGCGCGAGCTTCATCGCTTCAGCGCGCACCTGATCCTGCGGCACCAGCACGTTGGCGAGGCCCCAGCGATAGGCCTCTTCGCCGGTGACGCGGCGGCTGGTGTAGAACATCAGCTCCGCATTGTTCTTGCCGATCAGCTCCGGCAGCGTCGTGGTCAGGCCGAAGCCCGGATGGAAGCCGAGCTTGGTGAAATTGGCCGAGAAGCGCGCTTCAGGGCAGGCGACGCGGAAATCGGCCGACACGGCGAGGCCGAGGCCGCCGCCGATCGCAGCACCATGGATCGCCGCGACGATCGGCTTCTTGTTGCGGAAGATGCGCACCGCCTGAACATAGAGATGGTTGATCGGCAGGTTGGAGGCCGGATCGCTCTTGGCGCGTTCCTCCTGCTCCTGGCGGGCCGGGTCTCCAAAATTGGCGCCGGCGCAGAACGCCTTGCCTTGCGCGGCCAGCACCGAGGCGCGGATCTCGATATTATTGTCGATTTCCTCCAGCGCGTCAGCGATCTGGTTGATCAGCGCGACATCGAAGAAGTTCAGCGGCGGCTTGCGGATTTCGATCAGGCCGACATGCCCGTGGGTCTCGACGCCGATATCCGTGTATTTGGTCATTGATCTGTCCTCGTTGAATTTAGCGCAGGCCCAAGCCGCGGGCGATGATGCCGCGCAGCACCTCGGTGGTGCCGCCCTGGATCGTCAGCTTGGGCGCGGTCTTGATGGCGAAATCGAGCTGCTTTTCCAGCGTCTCGCGGTTGGTCGCGGTTTCCTCGACGAAGGCCGCGAGATCGCGGACGCGATGCGGCAGCTGCTGCTCCCACACCGTGCCGATGTCCTTGACGATGGAGGCCTCCACCACCGGCTCCTTGCCGGCCTGCAGCATGCCGGCGACCGACACCGACATGCGGCGCATGGTGTGGACCTGCGCCACCAGGCGGCCGATGCCCTCGGCGCTGCGGGTGTCCGGGTTCTTGCCGACCGCGCGCACCAGTTCGGTGAGCACGTAATAGGTCTCGAGGAAGCGCTCGGGGCCGGAGCGTTCATAAGCGAGCTCGGATGTTGCCTGCTTCCAGGCGCCGTCGACCTCGCCCAGCACATGATCGTCCGGCACGAAGTAATCGGTGAACACCACCTCGTTGAACTCGAACTGGCCGGTGATCTGGCCGATCGGGTTCACCTGAATGCCCGGCTGCTTCATCTTGACCAGGAACTGGGTCAGGCCGTGACGGCGGTTCTCTTTCGTGGGCGGTGACGTCCGGAAAATCGCGATCATGTAATCGGCGATATGCGCCGACGAGGTCCAGATCTTGGTGCCGTTGATCAGATAGCCGCCGTCGGTCTTGGTCGCGCGCGTCTTCGCCGCGAACAGATCGGAGCCGGAGTTCGGCTCGCTCATGCCGATCGCAAAACAGACCTCGCCGCGGCAGATTCGCGGCAGGATGTCCATCTTGATGTGCTCGGGCGCGTATTTCAAAAGCACCGGCCCGCTCTGGCGGTCGGCGACGAAGAAGCGCCGGGTCGGCGCATTCGCCACCCGCATCTCCTCGGTCACCACATAACGTTCGAGGAACGAGCGCTCCTGGCCGCCATATTTCTTCGGCCAGGTCATGCCGAGCCAGCCCTTGGCGCCGACGCGGCGGGAGAATTCCGGCGCGTCATTGTCCTCGCGGTTCGGCGCGTGCGGATCGAAGGTGCCGGCGGCGATCTCCTCGGCGAGGAAGGCACGCACCTCCTTGCGGAGCTGCTCGCATTTCTCCGGCAGGCGGATCGGATCGAAACGAAGGGCTGCGGTCATGATGTCTCTGTCCTGATCTCAGCGCGAAGCCACCAGCGGCCACAGTTCGTCGGCGCCACGCTCGGCGACGAGCTTGCCGAGCTCGACCGCCCAATAGCTCTCCGAGCCGAAATCGTCACGCCAGGCCAGCGCCCGTAGCGAGTAGCGGTGCAAGATGTGCTCGTTGGTGAAGCCGATCGCGCCGTGCACCTGATGCGCAATACCGCCGCCCTTCTCGGCTGCTTCCGAGCAGCGGATTTTTGCGGAGGCGGCTTCGAGGAACACCGCGTCATTGTTCAGCGAGTTCGCGCTTGCAATGGTATCGGCCGCTGAGGTCGCGGCGGCCAGCGCCGCGGCCGACTCGCCGGCGAGGCGGGCGAGGTTGTGCTGCACCGCCTGGAATTTCGAGATCTTCTTCTCGAAGGCGACGCGCTCGTTGGAATAGCGCACGGAGATGTCGAGCATCGATTCCAGTGCGCCTGCAATCTGCAGGCTGCGCACCACGCCGCCCATCAGCATCAGCGTGGTTTGGTCAAAGCCCTTTGGCGCGGGCTTGGTCGTGACCGGCTGCACCTTGTCGAGCGTGACGGTGTCGTTGTGATCGCCGCCAAGTCCGATGCCGGATTCGATCCGGCATTTGGCGGCATCGACCAGCGCGATCGAGATGCCGCCATTGCTATCAGCCAGCACCGCGAAATGTTTCGCGTCTTTCGCGAACGGCACGCCGCGGGCGCGGCCGGAGAGAGAGCCGTCGGCGTTGAGCGTAACGCGGTCCTTCGGGCTTGCCGGCAGCACGGTCATCTCGCCTTCCGGGGAGGCGATCCTGGCTTGCGTCAGCAGCCAGCCGGCCAGCATTGTTTCGGCCAGCGGAACAGCGATCGCATGCCGCCCGGCGACGTTGAGGACGCTGAAACCTTCGGCGAGGCTGGCGCCGGAACCGCCGAGATCGTCGGGCACCCAGGACAGCGGCAGACCGGCTTCGGTCAGCGCCTGCCACAGCGGCGCCTTCCATGCGCCCTGCTTGTCGTGATTGATGGTCTGGGCATCCGCGAGGTCGGCGAAAATCTTTCCCGCGGTCTCGGCGACGATGTTCTCACTCTCCGCCACAGCGTTCCTCGTGTTGATTGGCTTGGGTCCTGCCATCAGGCAGGCCCTGCTTGCGGTGTTGTCTTGCGCTCAATGATGCGGAAAAGCCATAGCCGTGACAAGCGTTGCCCGCAGGGCCACTTGCGCGGATGGCATGAAGCTGGACCGGGTGCACGAATTCCGCATAGTGGACTTTGGATCGCCTTGGTTTTGTGTGCCAGGCGCGGAGGAAAATCGGCCGGCGCCATCGGTTCAGTCCGCCAGGTGAAACTGGATCGCCTTCCGCATGAGGTCGGCGAGTTCGGCCTCCTGGACCATCAGCGCGTCGTTCAGCCCGGCGACGCACAGCACCAGCGGCTCGTTGGATTCCGCGATCGGCGGCAGGTTCATGGCGACGACGCCGGCGCCCGGCGTGACCATGCCGAGCGAGAAGGCATGCCCCTTGGCGCGAACCTTCTTCAGCTCCAGCAGCAAGGCCTTGATGTCGATCTGCCGATCCGGCCGCGGCTCGTTGTCGTTGATCAGGCGGACCAGGCGTCTGACTTCCTTGTCCGGATAAGCCGACAACAGCGCGTAGCCTGATCCCGAGTGCGCCAGAGGCCGCAGCGTGCCGGCTTTGACATGCAGCCGCATCGGCAGTTTGGCCTGGATGATATGGATATATTGCGCGCTGAGCCCGTTGCGCACCGCGAGCATGATGGTCTCCCCGGTCTTCTCGGAGAGCTCGTCCATCAAATTGATCAGGCGCCCCCGCGTGAACAGCGCCGGGCTGAGCCAGTGCCCCAGCATCGAGATCCGCGGCGTCGGGATATAGGTGCGGCGGCTGGTGTCGTAGTGCAGATAGCCGAACGCCGTCATCGTGCGCATCAGCGCCGAGGTGCTGGACTGCGGAAATTTCAGGGCGGCAGCCACCTCGATGGCGGAAGCGGCGCGCTGGTGCTCCTCGAAGAATTCGAGCACGTCGAACACGCGCCGCGCCGACTTGACCGCATTGTCCATCTTCGGCAGGTCGCGCGAGGTGTCGCCGGGGCTGTCGAAAGACCGCGCGCCGGTCGCAGGACCGGTAGCCGCCACATCTTTCTTCGCCACCGGCATCGCTTATCGTCCTTGCTGCGCCACCCGCCGCTTCAGCCACCAGCCATATTGCTCCGGCCAGTTCGTCCACTCGGGATCGCATCCGAGCGCGAGTGCCGTCTGGGCGGGCCAGTTCGGATTCCACAGCAGTTCGCGGCCGAGTGCAATAAGCGTCGCCTTGCCGTCCCGCAAGATGGCTTCCGCGTAGTCTGGCTCGCGGATCAGCCCGACCGCGACCGTCGGCATACCGGCTTCCTTCTGGATGCGTTCGGCGAAGGGCACCTGGAAGCCCGGCGTGCGCGACACCAGCGAGTTGCCGCGCGGCAGCTTCATGCCGCCGGACGAGCAGTCGACCATATCGATGCCGATCGCCTTCAGCTCGGTTGCGAAGGCGATCGAATCTTCGATCGACCAGCCGATATCGACGCCGTCGACCGACGAGATGCGGACCAAGGCCGGCAGATGGTCGGGCCATTCCTCGCGCATGATGGAGGCGATTCGCAGCGGCAGCCGCATCCGGTTCTCGCGCGAGCCGCCATAATCGTCGTTGCGGTTGTTTGCCAGCGGCGACAGGAACGAGTGCATCAGATAGCCGTGCGCGCAGTGCAGCTCGATGACGTCGTAACCTGCGGTCCCGGCGCGGCGGAACGCCTGGCGATAGTCGTTCACCAGGGTATCGATCTCCTCTGAAGTCAGCATGTGCGGCGCTGGCCAGCCGTCGTCGAAGGGAATGCTGCTCGAGGCCGCGATCTGCCACGGGCCTTCGCCACGCGCCTTGATGTCGGCCTCACCCAGCGGGTTGCCGCCTTCCCACGGCCGCTGCGATGAGCCCTTCCGGCCGCCATGTGCGATCTGGATCGCGGCCTTGGCATCGAAGCGGTGGATCAGCGCGGCGAGGCTGGCGTGGCCTGCGATGTGCGTATCGTCCCAGATGCCGAGGCATCCATGGGTGATGCGTCCCTGGGTGTTCACCGAGCTCTGCTCGACGAATACGAGACCGGCGCCGCCGGCGGCGAGCTTGCCGATATGGGCGGTGTGCCAATCGGTCGCGCGGCCCTCCTGCGCCGAATAGGTCGCCATCGGCGAGACCATGATCCGGTTCTTCAGTTCGAGGTCGCGCAGTTGCAGCGGGGTGAAGAGTAGCGGCAGTTCGGTCATGCGATGTCCAGCCTTGCTTGTGGTTTGCGGATCCATGCGAGCAATCATTTCTTGAGCAGCGGGCATGCGCTCTCCTCGGGCGTTGCGAACGCTTCCTTGCCCGGAATCACCTGCACCAGCTTCTCGTAATCCCAGGCGCCCCTGGATTCCGCGGGCGATTTCACCTGTACGAGATACATGTCGTGGATCAGCTGGCCGTCCTCGCGCAGGAAAGCATTGCGGGCGAAGAAGTCGTCGATCGGCATGTCCTTCATCTGCGCGATTACCTTGGGGCCGTCGTCGGTGCCGGACTTCTCGACCGCCTTGAGATAATTCATGACGGCGGAGTAGAGACCGGCCTGGACCATGGTCGGCCGCTTTTTGGTCCTGGCCATGAAGCGCGCGGCGAAATCGCGGGTCTTGTCGTCGAGATCCCAATAGAACGCGGTCGCAAGCTGCAGCCCCTGCGCCGGCTGCAAACGGATCGCGTGGATGTCGCTGGTCTGCATCAGGAAGGCGGCGAGCTTCTGCTTCTGTGCCAGCCCGAATTCCTGCGCCTGCCGGATCGAATTGGCGAGATCGCCGCCGGTGTTGGCGAAGGCGATCACGTCTGCCTTCGAGCTCTGGGCCTGCAACAGATAAGACGAGAAATCCATGCTGTTGAGCGGATGCCGCACCTCGCCGGTGATGCTGCCGCCGACCTTCTCCACCGTCTTGGCGGCGTCGTTGCGCAAGGCGTGGCCGAAGGCGTAGTCGACCGTGACGAAGTACCAGCTCTTGGCGCCTTCCTTGGCCAGCGCCCGAACCGTGCTGTTGGCGAGCGCATAAGTGTTGTAGGTCCATTGCACCGAATTCGCCGAGCAGCCCTTTCCGGTCAGATCGGAGGAGCCGGCCGACGACACCAGCATCGCCTTGTTCTTCTGCTTGGTGAGCTCGAGCACGGCGAAGGCGACGGCGGAGTTGGCGAAATCGACGATGACGTCGACATTCTCCTGCTCATACCAGCGCCGCGCGATGCCGGCGCCGATGTCGGCCTTGTTCTGATGGTCGGCATCGACCATCGCGATCGGCTTGCCCAACACCTTGCCGCCGAAATCTGAGATCGCCATCCGCACCGCTTCGACCGCTCCCGGGCCGGCCGCGTCGGCATAGAGCCCGGCTTGATCGGTCAGCACGCCGATCTTCACCATGTCGTCGGAGATCTGCGCGTGGGATGGCGTGGCAGCGAAGGCGGCCGACAGGATTGCAGCGCCCGCGGCGATCCACCCGTAAGTCGATGTCATTGTCCCAGGTTTCCTCTAGTTCGATTGCCTTATGGCGTTGGTTTTCTCTTGCCGCAGGTCGATCATCCCAGGATGCGACTGCGGGTCCTTGTCCGCGCCGAGCAGCGCGTGCTTCTGGATCTTGTTGGTCGAGGTCAGCGGCAGCTCGGCGACGAAGGCGATCCAGGCCGGCAACTTGAACGGCGCCAGGCGCTCGCGGCAGAACCGAAAGATGTCCTGCGCGACGTCGCGCAATACGTCGGCGCCATCGTTGATCACGATGAAGGCCGCAACTTCCTCATCGCGGATGGGATCGCGCGCGGCGACGACTGCAGCCTGTTTGACCAGCGGCGACGTCGTCAGCACGGCCTCGACCTCGGCGGCCGAAATGTTCTCGCCGGCGCGACGGACCAGGTGCTTCAGCCGGTCGACGAACACGAAGGCGCCGTCCTCGTGCTGCCAGGCGCTGTCGCCGGTGTGAAACCAGCCGCCGCGCCAGGCCTGCTCGGTGGCTTCGGGGTCTTTCAGGTAGCCGGAGAATAAGCCGCGCCGCGGCGTCGATTCGGAATGGCGCACGCAGAGTTCGCCGACCGCGCCTGGCGGCAGCGCATTGCCGTCGGGGTCCAGAACGATCATCTCGAGTCCGGGCACGCTGCGGCCGATGGTGTTGGTTTCCAGATGGCGCGGCTCGACCGTGTTGAACGGACTGCGTCCGGTCTCCGTCATGCCCCAGCCTTCGACGAAGGGGATGCCGAAGCGTTCACGGGCTCGCGCGCGCTGCTCGGGATTGGCGCCGACGCCCATCGAAAAGCGCAGCGCATGGGCTTTCTCGTCCGGCGTCTCCGGCTGGGCGAGCAGGGCCGCGACGATCACGCCGAGATAGTGCAGCACGCTGGCGCGGCAGGACACGATGTCGCGCCAGGCGTATTTCGCGTTGAAGCGTTCCGGCAGGATCAGGCAGCCGCCGGTCAGCATCATTGCTATCGTCGTGAGCGTGAGGCCGGCCATGTGGAACAGCGGCAGCGGGCTGTAGAGGCGCTCCGTTCCGATATGATAGGTCGCCTCGCCGCCGTGGCTTGCGTAGCAGCGGCCGGTCGCTACCACGTATTCGTTGGTCAGGATGCATCCCTTCGGACGCGCCGTGGTGCCCGACGTGTAGAGCAGCGCGGCCTCGGTCTGGCTTGCGGGATTGTCGGTGCGGGGCGGCGGCCGTCGGGCAAGCGGGATTTTCGCCACGCTCGCGGCGAGATCGTCGCCCGATACGTCAAGCACGGGCACGGCGCCGGTCAGCGCCTTCCGCAATTCCTTCTGATCGTGCAGCGTGACGATCAGGTCGGGCTCAGCATGCGCAATGAGATATTCGATTTCCGCCGCGCGATAGGCCGGGTTGATCGGAACGATCGAGACGCCGAGGCCGTTGAGCGCCAACCAATGCACGATGAAATCAGGCCGGTTCTCCAGCAGCAGGCACGCGCGGTGCCCATGGCCGAAGCCGGATGCGCGGTACTGATCGCGCAATGCGCAGACCTGCCGTACGATGTCGCCATAGGACAACTCGCTGCCATCGGGAAAATAGCCGCGGCCAGGACGCGCGGGAATGCAGAGAAAGGGTTTGAACGCCGCCGCATCTGCGGTCGCAGCGAACACGCTGAACACGGTGTACATCGTCGCGTATGCTTCCCCCAGATGGCCGCAGGTCGACGTCAACGATGCCGGTCTGCGAGAGCTGCTTCGTTGAGCGCGTTGCCGCGATCGCGGCGTTGCGCGGAAGCTATAGGGGTGAGTAATGTGCTGTCAAATCTATTATGAGTTTTTATAAAACTCATATGTAGTTTGAAGCCAAAATGGGAGATGGCGTGATGAAGATGCATATGTTGTCGGGCGGACGTCTGCGGATGTCCAAGCGGACCTATCTGCCGGATGCGGCGCGCGGCGAGATGATCGACCTGCCGGTGTCCTGCGTGCTGTTGCGGCACACGCAAGGCAATGTGTTGTTCGACACCGGATGCCATCCCGATGTCGCGACCGATCCCGAAGGGCGGCTCGGCACGCTCGCCAAATACATGACGCCGATCATGTCGGCGGATGATCACGTGCTGACAAGCCTGAAGGCGACAGGCCTTGGACCCGACGATATCGACGTGGTGATCTGCTCTCACCTGCACACCGATCATTGCGGCTGCAACGCCTTCTTCAAGAAGGCGACGATCTTCGTCCACGCGCTCGAGATCGAGGCCGCCAACGCGGCCAATGCGCCGGATCGCGGATACATCAGAGCGGATTGGGATCATCCGTTGAAGATGGAAATCTTCGACCGGCAGATGGACGTGTTCGGCGACGGCAGGCTGACGCTGATCCCGCTGCCCGGGCATTCCAAGGGCACGACCGGGGCGCTGGTCAAGCTCGACCAGAGCGGCGAATTCCTGCTCGCCTCCGACGCGCTCAGCGTGCGCGCCAATCTCGATCAGCGGACTTCGCCTCGGAACAGCCTCGACGTCGAGCAGTTCCTGAATTCGCTCGACGAGATCGCCAGGATCGAAGCGTCAGGCGTCAAGATCATCTGCGGCCATGACGATGCGCAATGGGCCAGCCTGCAAAAGGGTCCGAACGCCTATACATAAGAGCCTTGCACATAAGGCCTTGCACATAGGAGCCTTGCGCGGTTTGCAGGTATCTTTCCGCGCGATATGGTATGCCACCGCCGGAATTCATCTGGCTCACAACAACAGGGGAAATGCAGATGTCGAAGGATGGCTTGTGCGCGATCGTGACTGGGTCCGCGTCAGGACTTGGTGCCGCGACCGCGCAAATCCTCGCCACGGCGGGCGCGCGCATCATCATCAATTATTCCAACAGCAAGGCGGAAGCCGAGGCAACTGCCGAACTCTGCCGCAAGCAGGGCGCCGAGGTGCTGGTGGTGCAGGGCGACGTCTCGCGCGATGAGGATTGCAAGAAGATTGCCGCCGCAGCCCAGGGCTGGGGCCGCCTCGACGTGCTCGTCAACAATGCCGGCACCACCAAGCATGTGCCGCATCACGATCTCGACGGACTGACGGCGGAGGACTTCCAGCGCATCTATGCCGTCAACACCATCGGCCCGTTCCAGATGGTCCGTGCCGCGCGCGCGCTGCTCGAAGCCGGTGCCAAGGCATCTAGCCGTCCCTCGGCGGTGGTCAACATCTCCTCGGTCGCCGGTATTTCCGGTGGCGGTTCGTCGGTGGCCTATGCCGCAAGCAAGGGCGCGCTCAACACCATGACGCAGTCGCTGGCGCGCGCGCTGGCGCCGCTGATCCGCGTCAACACGGTGTGCCCGGGCTATATCGACACGCCCTGGTTCACCAAGGGCCGCGGCGAGGCGGGCGCCAAGCAGGTGCGCGACACCGTGGTGGCGCGCGTGCCGCTGAAGGTCGCGTCATCAGCGGAAGATATCGCCAACCTGGTCTGCTTCCTGGCGAGCCCGGCGTCGAGCAACATGACCGGCGAGTTCGTTCGCATGGACGCGGGCATGCATCTGATCCAGTGACGAGGCGCCGTTGCGGAAATGACAATGCCCGGGCCAAGCCCGGGCATTTTGATTTTGAAGTAGCTTTCTGTTCGTTGTCTCGTCATTCCGGGATGGTGCGTTAGCACCAGACCTCAGATGCGCAATTGCGCATCGGGGAATTTCGAGATCCCGAGTTCGATGCTAGGCATCGCCCCGGGATGACGCCTACGGCGTCACCTGTTTCCCAAATCCGGGATCACGCGCGCCGCGACCAGCCTGTTCCAGATGAACAGCACCACCAGCGCGCCGATCGTGGCGGTGATGAAGCCGGCGCCCTGTTCGGGACCGTAATGGCCGATGGCCTGGCCGATGAAGGTCGCGAGAAACGCGCCGGCGATGCCGAGCACGGTGGTGAGAATGAAGCCGCTGGGATTGTTGGGTCCCGGCGACACGAGCCGCGCAATGATCCCCGCGATAAAGCCGACGATGATGACCCAGATGATGCCGCCCATGACTGTCGTCCTCCTCAGATGGAATCAACGCTGCTGCTAAAGCCTGCCGCGTAGTTCGTCGCTGCTCGGCAGCCGCCCGTCCGGCGTCAGATGATTGATCGCATCGGGCAGATACTGGCTCAGGCCCTGCAGTAGCTGGTCCCGCGACATGCCGCTCTGCGACGCCAGCGAGTCGATCTGGTCGGCGCCGAGCGCGTTGGCGAGATCGCCGGGCGCGATCTGCTTGTTGGGGCCGTTGCTGACCCAGGAATTGGCCGCCTCGCCATGGCCCTTCTGCTGCAGCTGGTTGAGCAGATCGCCGAGGCCACCGCTGAGCACAGTGCCGGCAGCACCGCCGGCGAGAAGACCACCGAGGCCGCCCTGGAGCAGATCGGAGAGCCCGCCGCCGCCGGCACCGCCCGGCAGGCCCGCGGTGACGTTGCCGGGGAGCGGCGGCGCCTGCGCCGGTTTCGGCTCAGGGGAGGCGGTGCCCGGCTGGTCGCCGGTGAAATGCTTGACGGCCTTCCAGGCGAGCAGCGCCAGGATGGCCATCGTCATTGGCGACATTCCGCCGCCGCTCGAGCTGTCGGATTGTGTGCTTGGCGCGCTCGGACCGCGAGGGCCGTTCTGCATGCCGTTGAGTACGTCGAGTAAACCCATGATCGTCTCCTGCCGCAACCGTGCCCCGTGCGGGAAACATAGCTTCGGCCCATGACGGTTACAAGGCGAGACGCCGGCCCGGCCGTGCGTCGAAATAGGCAGGCAACCCAAGGTCTGCTATCGATCCCCGATGAATGGACGTTTAGCCAGATGAACACGGACCGGCCGATCGGTATTGCGGGCGCCGGCAGCATCGGCTGCTTCGTCGGCGGCATGCTGGCGGCGGCGGGCCGTCGCGTCGCGCTGCTGGCGCGCCCGCGGCTGATCCAGGAGATTTCCGCGGGCAGCTTGCGGGTCAGCAGTTTCGACGGCTCGCAGCGGACGGTATCCGCGGACCAGCTCATGCTGTCAGACGATCCGTCGATCTTGCGCGACGTTCAGACGGTGCTGGTCACGGTGAAGAGCGCCGATACCGCTGAAATGGCCGAATTGATCGCGCGCCACGCACCCGCTGACGCCGCAGTGATCAGCCTGCAGAATGGCATCGGCAATGTGCCGCTGCTGCGCGACCGTCTGCCGGGCCGCAAGGTGCTCGGCGGCATGGTGCCGTTCAACGTGGTCGCGCTGGGCGACGGCCGCTTCCATCGCTCAACCTCGGGCGACATCGTGATCGCGCAGGATGACGCCGGCACGGCGGCGCAGCTCTCGGTGCCGGGCCTTGCGATCAGCAGCACCGGCAATATTGACGGCGTGCAGTGGGGCAAGCTGATCGTCAATCTCGGCAATGCGCTCAATGCGCTGTCCAACATTCCGCTGCGGCAGCAGCTCGCGCAGCGCGGCTGGCGGCAATTGCTGGCCGACCAGATGGCCGAGGGCTTGGCCGCGGTGCGCGCCGAAGGCATTGCGCCGGTATCGCCGACGCCGCTGCCTTCGAGCTGGATGCCGCCTTTGCTGCGGCTGCCGGACACGCTGTTCGACATGCTGCTCGGCCGCACCATGAAGATCGATCCCGAGGCGCGCTCCTCGATGTGGGAGGATCTGCAGCGCGGCCGCCGCACCGAGATCGATTATCTGCAGGGCGTGATCACCGCGATTGCGGATCGCCGCGGGCTCGATGCGCCGCTGTCGCGCCGCGTCATCACGCTGATCCGGAAGGCGGAGGCCGCCGGCAAGGGATCGCCGGGGCTGACGCCCGAGCAGATTCGCGCGGCATCGTCGTGAAGGCCGGCGATCATCCGCCACATCGATCAAACGTCCGAGGAGGTGACATCATGAAACGATCTTGCATCATGCTGCTCACGCTTGTTGCGCTCAGTGTCGGCGCAGCCCGCGCGGCGCCGCCGACCGTGGTGCCTTCGCCAGGCTATGATGCGCGCTTGCAGGAGCAGCGCGCCGCGAGCCGATCGGCGATGCCTGCGCACAAGCCGGTCGCGCCCCGGCACCACAAGCGCAGTCGCGCGCGCTGATCCCTTGCAGAGATGATCTCAGATGAAGCTGCTGCTCCTCGCGCTCACCCTCGTGCTCGGCTTGACCACGGCCGCAAGCGCCGCCGACTATGCCGGTTCGATCAGTGCCTATAGGCGCGCCAACCGCATGTCCGCAGTGAAGCTTGACGCGAAGCTGAATGCGATGGCGTTGAAGCAGGCGCAGGCGATGTCAGCGAGCGGATCGGTCAGCCACTCCGCGGGCGGCAGCTTCTTCACGCGCATCGCGCCGTTGAAGAAGCAGCGCGCCGCCGAAAATATCGGCGCGGGTTTCATTGCCTTCGCAGAGATGCTGAAGCAGTGGGAGAATTCGGCGGGGCATCGCGAGAACCTGTTGATGCCGGGCGCCAAGCGCGTGGGCGTCGCCTTCGTCGACAATCCGAAGTCGCCGTACCGCCGGTTCTGGGCGATGGTGATTACCGACTGATATGAGGAAATCAGTTCCGCTTCGCGAGCTTGGTCGGCTGCGGCGGTGGCGGCGCGAACAGCTTCTTCAAGCCGTCCAGTCCCTCGGAAAGCTTTGGCCATTCGCAGGAGAACGTGCCCTTGACGCAACTCCCCGCCTGCGGCCGCACCTTGGGAAGCGGGACGACAGTAACGCGCGGCTTGACCGGTCGCGCGACCGGGACAGGCGCCTTCGCCGGCTCGCTGTGCAGTGATGCCTGCTCAATTTGCGGCGGCTGCTCCTGTGGCCTTTCCTGCCGCTCGAGCTGCTTGGCGTTGAACGCGGCGACGATGCGGGAGCGTCGCTGCTTCTCGAGATAGCCGGTATATTCCTGGTCGATCTTCTTCTGCTCGTCGGGCGTCGGATTGGGACCGGCGATATCGAAGCTGCGGTCCTGCATGAAGTCGTAGTAGGTGTAGCCACCGCCTACCTTGCGCCGTCCGGCAAACTTGGCGTTGCAATCGGCGAGTTGCGCGGTCCTGTCTTCCTTGGTCTTCGCCTTCTCGGCGAGGTCGGCGCAATCCTCGAAGTCCTTCGGTGCGCCGCGCCACCATTGCGCGTGCGCGCTCATCGGCGCCAGCATGGAAGCGGCGACCAGAATGGCGACAGCCAACGTCGATGATCGTGACGGCATCACGGACATTGCAAGCAAAACCCGAACCAGACAGGGTGAACGGATTGTCGTCATTTTAACGATGCTTGTCACCCCGGAACCCGACGATTTCCCTGCCCTTTTAAGCTGCAGTCCAGTCGCTTGGTTCAGTGGAATATGTGCCGCATACGATTGGAATATTTGAACAATTTCTGGTCTCGCAGCGCGTGGAAGATTGGAACAATTCGACTTGAATCGTTCACTTCACCCGGTGCAGCAATGCGACGAGTTCCGCCTGCCGATGCGTGCCGGTCTTCTGGAAGATCGTCTTGATCTGATTACGTGCAGTGGCCACGGCAACACCGGCCTCCTGCGCGGCAGTTTCGACCGAATCCCCGCGCGCAAGCCGCGCGGCGAGCCGCGCCTGTGCCGGTGTCAGCTCGAAAGTCGCCGCCAGCAGCGCCTGGTCGAACGCCGGGTTGCCTTCGAGATAGCGGATCAACAGGAGCGCGCGCGCTCCCAGGAACGGCGAGCGCGCGGCGGGAGGCACCGGCTGCATCTGGATCACGAGCGGCCGCTTGTCGATCCTGCGCACCACGATCGGCGATGACGGCAATGGCTGCAGGTCCGAGCTGTGCGCCAGTTGATCGATCAGCCGGGTCAGATCGGCATTGGCCTGCCGGTCGAGCAGAGTGAGGCGATTGTTACGAATCGCGAGGTCGTGGCCGAGGCAGGCTTCCGCCTGGCCGTTCATGCCGATGATGGCGCCGTAGCGACCGACGGCAATCGCGGCGACCTGGATCAGGTCGAGCGCGCTGGTGATGCCCGACAACGCGGAGCGGCCGACGACGGCGGAGAGCGTCGCGGCTTCCGTGAGCCGCGCCGACATTCTCGACAGCGCCTTGACCTCGTCGGCTTCGAACATGCCTTCTTTCGGCGAGCGCTGGATGGTCAGTCCCCACAATGCCGGGCCGGAGCGGAAGCTGACGGCCGCAAACCATTTCAGGCCGAACTCGCCGAGCGTGGTGTAGAGCGGATCGCGCAGCATCTCGGTCTCGGACGCAAACAGGTCCGCATCGGTGATGACGTCGGCACCGGCGAGCATCAGCGGCACGCCGCGCGCCGCGCGGATGTCGGTGAGATGAAAATTCTGCGGGAAGTAGGTCTTGGTGAAATAATCGGTGATCGATTGCGTGCGCGGAATGTCTTCGGTGCGGATATCGCTCTGTAGCATCGCAGCCCCGGTCGCGCCGACGGCGGCGCAGACCTCGTCCATGAAGGACGGCCAGGTCGCGGGATCGAGCACCACGTCGCCGAGGCGCGCGGTCACGTCGTCCAGCCGGTGCACGTCGACCAAAGGCTCAGCTCCGCCCGATTTTCGTTGTTTCACAGGACGAAACAGGTCGGACCTGCTTGCGCCCGGTACCATGCATAAGAAAGCCCAGGCTGCCGAATATGCAAGCTAAATCAGCGACCCGGCCGCGGGCCGGGCCCGGAAACCTTGGCGAAACATCATCGAAAATCGGCGAATCCGGCGGGTTTGGGCGTTCCGGCTCGATAACGCGCGAAGCCCCGGCTCAGCGATTGGGCTGGATGATGATCTTGGTATGACGCTCGGGATTGGCGAGATCGCTGAATGCCTGCGCCACCCCGTCGAGGCCGATCGTGGCGGTAACCATCGCTGAAGCGTCGACCTTGCCCTCGGCGATCAGGTGCAGCGCCAGCGCGTATTCCTCTGGCGTGTAGGCGTAGACATATTGCAGCGACAATTCCTTGAGGACCCCGAGCAGCGGCTCGGAGGTGTCGCTCTCCATGCAGACGCCGACCACGACGATGCGCCCATCGCGCGGCGCGCCCTCGAACACCTGCTGCAGCAAGCCCGGAATGCCGACGCATTCGAAGATCAGGCCGGGCTTGAGCGGCGGCAGGAAGGCCTGGAACGGCGGCCGCGCCGCCTTCTGCTCCGGCGTCATCTCGGCGTGCTGCGCCCAGGCCGTGAACGGCTGGGTCTCGGCCGGGTTGACCACGACGTCGGCGCCCATCTTCTCCGCGAGCGCGCGCCGCGCCGGCGAATAGTCCGAAGCGACGATCGGATGCAGGCCGCGCAGCTTCAGGGCGGCGATCACCGCCAGCCCAACCGGCCCGCAGCCGATCACGAGCGGCACTTCATCGCCGCGGATACCTGCCTTGGCCACCGCGTGGATGCCCGACCGCAAGCGGCTCGGTCAGCGCGGCGTGCTCGGCGGCGAGGCCGTTCGGCACCTCGATCATCAACGGCTCGGTCAGCAGCATCCGCTCGGCATAGCCGCCGGCGATATCGTTGGAATAGCCGATGCCCTGCGGCCCGCTCGCGCCGAGCAGAACCGGCACCGAGCAGACCCGCGCGCCAGGCTTGAACCGCCTCTGGGTCGCCGGACCGTAGTCGAGCACTTCACAGCAGAATTCGTGGCCGAACACGATATCGCGCGACAGGTCCATCGGCTGGCGGCCGGGAAAGTGCTTCATCAGTTTCGCGGTGTGTCCGGCATGCTTGCGCGCGTGCAGATCGGAGCCGCAGATGCCGCAGGCCAGCGTCTTGACCAGCACCTGGCCGGCGGCCGGCACAGGATCGGGGATATTGTCGGTGACGATGTTTCCGTTCCTGAACACGGCTGCGCGCACGGCTCGTCTCCTACGATGAAAGTGTGCGCCTGTTGGCCTCGGTCAGCGCCACCCGGCAGAAGCTGGCCGCGATCGCGACGACGTCCTCGACCGCCTGCGGATATTGCTTCGACACCCAGCGCAGCGCGATCGAGATGACCGCGCCGACCATGCCGTTCGAGAGCAGCGTCGCCGCCCCGGCCTTGTCGCCGCGCTTCTGATCGGACGTCGGCGGCACCAGGATGTCGCTGAAGACCCGCAAGGCGTCGAGCTTGACGGCATCGACCGCCGGACTGATGCCGGAAATCTCCAGCAGGAAGACCCGCGCCGGTTTCGGATGTTGCTTCAGCCGCGTGAAATACAGTGTCAGCGCGGCGCGCAATCTTGCCTCGGGATCGTCGCCGGCGGCTGCGGCGGCAGCAATCATCTCCTCGTGCAAATGGCCGACGACATGATTGTAGGCTGCGATCAGCAGCGCTTCGCTGTTGGCGAAGGATTCGTAGAAATAGCGCTCGGTCAGCTCGGCTGCCTCGCAGATCGCCTTCACGGTTGCGACGCGGTAGCCGACCTCGCCATACACTTCGATCGCCGCGTCGATCAGCCTGAGCCGCCGCTCGGCGCGGCGTTCCTCGGCGTCCATACCGCCGTAGAGGCGGGCTTTTCGGCTGCTTGCCATGAAAGTCTATTGACATGAGCCATTGTCAGATGTCAAGGTATCTGACAATACGGATTGTCAATACTGCCACGGGAGGGTCAGGGCATGTCCGCGCATTTCGACGTGTTGATTGTGGGCGCGGGGCTCTCGGGCATCGGCGCCGGCTACCATTTGCAGACCAACTGCCCGGACCGCAGCTACGCCATTCTCGAAGGCCGCGATTGCATCGGCGGCACCTGGGACCTGTTCCGCTATCCCGGCATCCGCTCCGACTCCGACATGTACACGCTCGGCTATTCGTTCCGGCCGTGGACCGAGCCGAAGGCGATCGCCGATGGCCCGTCGATCCTGAGCTACGTGCGCGAGACCGCGCGCGTCTATGGCATCGACAAGAAGATCCGCTTCAACCACCGCGTCATCAGTGCCGACTGGTCGTCTGCCGACTCGCAATGGACGGTGGAGGTCGAGCGCGGGCCGGAGAAGACGATCGAGCGCCTCACCTGCAACTTCCTGTTCATGTGCAGCGGCTACTACAAATATGAACACGGCTACACGCCTGATTTCCCCGGTATCGGCGATTTCGCCGGCCGCCTCGTCCATCCGCAAAAGTGGACTGACGACATCGACTATGCCGGCAAGAAGGTGGTGGTGATCGGCAGCGGCGCGACCGCGGTGACGCTGGTGCCGGAAATGGCCAAGACCGCCGCCCATGTCACGATGCTGCAGCGTTCGCCGACCTATGTCGTGGCGCGGCCGGACGAGGACAAGGTCGCCAACTGGCTGCGGGCGCGGCTGCCGGCCAAGCTCGCCTACGGCCTCACGCGCTGGAAGAACGTGCTGTTCGGCATGTATTTCTACCGGCTCTGCAAGCGCGATCCGGAGCGCGTGAAGAAGCTGATCCTCGGCGGCGTGCGCCACGCGCTCGGCCCCGACTACGACGTCGCCACGCATTTCACGCCGAGCTACAATCCGTGGGACCAGCGGCTCTGCCTGGTGCCGAACGGCGATCTCTTCCAGTCGCTGCGCAGCGGCGGATCGTCCGTTGTCACCGACCAGATCGAGACCTTCACGCCTGGCGGCATCAAGCTCAAGAGCGGCAATATGCTCGACGCCGACGTCGTGGTGACCGCGACCGGCCTCGATCTGCAGGTGCTCGGCGGGCTCGAGATCAATGTCGACGGCGCGCCCGTCGATCTGTCGAAGACCATGAACTACAAGGGGCTGATGTACTCGGGCGTGCCGAACCTCGCCGCCGCCTTCGGCTACACCAACGCGTCCTGGACGCTGAAATGCGACCTGACCTGCGAATATGTCTGCCGCATGCTCAACCACATGAAGGCGCACGGCTACGCACAAGTGACGCCGCGGCGGAACGACCCTGATGTCACCGAGCTGCCCTGGGTGGATTTTTCCTCCGGCTATATCCAGCGCGCCGCCGCCAGATTCCCCAAGCAGGGCTCGCGCCGGCCGTGGCGGCTCTACCAGAACTATGCGCTCGACATCGTGACGCTGCGCTTCGGTTCGCTGAAGGATGAGGCGATCGAGTTTCTGCCGGCGCGCCGGACCGGTGCGGCGGATCAGGCCGCGAGCCCGGCGAGACAGGTGGCGTAGGACGCGGATCACCGACGTCGCGCGCTAATCCTCCGCACAGTCTGTAAGCAGATTCCGCAGCCAGACATGGCCGGGATCGTTGTCGAAGCGTGCGTGCCAGGTTGCGTAAAGCGAGAAATGTCCGGCGTCGAATGGCAGCGCGGTGGCGGTGAGCACATTGGAATAGCGCGCGAGGAACCGCGCCGGCAACGTGCAGACGAAATCGGTCGACTGCAGGATGACGGGCACGACGCTGTAGTACTGCACGGAGACCCCGACGCGCCGGGTCAGGCCTCGTGCCGCGAGGATATCGTCGACGAAGCCGCGAAAGCCGCCTCCGTCTCCGGAGACGATGACGTGTTCGAGCGATGCATATTCCTTCAGCGACGGTCGACGTGAGCCCCGCGGATGCGCCTTGCGCTGCGCCATCATGAAGCGCTCTTCCAGCAGCGGCTTGTGCGGCATCCCGTTTGGCAGCGCGTTCTTCGAGACCAGCGCGATGTCGATCTCGCCTGCTTCGAGCTGGCCCGCAAGCCGTGCCGGGTCGACGGCGCGGAATGCCAGTCGGGTTGTCGCGGCGCCGCTGCGGCGCATCCGCTGCACCAGCCGTCCGCCCAGCATGGCGCTGGCATTGTCGTTGGCGCCGATCGCAAAGGTCCGCTGCGAACTCTTCGGCTCGAACACCGGCGGGGTGCGCACCACGTCGTCGAGCCGCCGCAGCGCGTCGCGCAGCGGCTCCCGCAGCTTGATGGCGCAGGGCGTCAGCACCATGCCCTTGCCCGATGCCGCCGGTGTCAGCAGCTGATCGCCAAACACGTCGCGGAGCCGCGCCAGTTGCGCGGAGAGCGCGGGCTGGCTGAGGCCAAGCCGCGCCGCGGCGCGGGTCACGTTGCGCTCGTCGAGCATCACGCTGAGCGAAACCAGCAATGGCAGCGTGTGGGCGTTCATATCCATGGCGATTATGCCTGTTATCCGATCTATCAATTTCAATTATCCCATGCTGCGAGGCATTGAGGCAATAAGGTTCGGCGCCCGGCGATCTCAGGCAGCGAACTGCGATGCAGGAAGGGATGCAGGCCATGAGCTGCCATTCGATCGGCGACGTGACGGTCCGGCGGGTGACCGAACAATGCGGCGCCGGATTTGCACCGGGTTTCCTGTTTCCGGACTGGGACCCGCGCGTGCTCGACGAGCACAAAGCGCTGATGATTCCCGACTGCTTCGACGTGACGGAAGGGCGCTTCATTGCCAGCGTGCACAGCTGGGTGCTGCAAACCCGGCATCACACCATCCTGATCGATTGCTGCGCCGGCAATCACAAGAACCGGCCCGGCCTGCCGCGTTTCCACCAACTGGACTTGCCGTTCCTGCAGCGGCTGGTCGAAGCCGGCGTCTCGCCTGACGCCGTCGATTACGTCATGTGCACGCATCTTCATGTCGATCATTGCGGCTGGAATACCCGGCTGGTGGATGGCCGGTGGGTGCCGACCTTTCCCAATGCGCGATATTTGTTCTCGAAGGCCGAATACGATCATTGGCGCGGTCCGGCCGGACGTGAGGGGTTCAATGCCGGTGTCTATGAGGATAGCGTGCTGCCGGTGGTCGCGAGCGGGCAGGCCGAGATCGTCGATGGCGAAAGCGAGGTCGGCGATGGCCTCACCTTTCACCCGACGCCGGGCCACAGCGTCGGTCATGTGGCGATCAGGCTTGCCAATGCCGGCCAGTCCGGATTGTTTCGTGGCGATATCATGCATCAGCCGCTGCAGGTGTTTCGGCCCGACTGGAACAGCGCCTTCTGCGAGGATCCGGCGCGTGCGCGCCAATCCCGCCGCTGGCTGCTGGAGCAGGCGGCGGAGAGCGGCGCCACGGTGTTCACCGCGCATTTTGCCGCCTCGTCGGCCGGCCGCGTCACGCGCCGCGGCGACCGGTTCGACTGGCGCTTCGCGTGACGCCGGCGAGACCAGAAGAAGGACGTCCGCGACATGAGTTTGCCTGACATCGCGACCGAAGAGATGATGGTGCCGAGCGATACCGACGGCATCAGCCTGTTTGTGCGCAACAAGCGCCGCGCCGACCTGGCCCGGTTCACGCCCGGCAACACCATCCTGTTCGTGGCGGGCTCGACCTATCCGGCCTCGACCTCGTTCGACCTGAGGCTCGATGGTGTGTCCTGGATGGATCACCTCGCCGCGCGGGGGCACGACGTCTACCTCGTCGACGTCAGGGGCTACGGCAGTTCGACGCGTCCGCCGGAGATGGCGCTGCCTGCGAGCGTCAATGCGCCGATTGTACGGACGCCGGTGGCCGTTCGCGACATCGGCAGCGTGGTCGCCTTCATCCGCGCACGGCGGAATCTGGCGAAGATCAATCTGATCGGCTGGTCATGGGGCACGACATTGATGTCGCGCTACACCAATGAGAACCCCGATGCGGTCGCCAGGCTGGTCCTGATCGCGCCCCAATGGCTGCGTGACACGCCGAGTCTCGCCGACGCCGGCGGCCCGCTCGGGGCCTTCCGCATCGTCGATCGGTCCGCCGCAAAGGACCGTTGGCTGAACGGCGTGCCTGCGGACAAGAGGCAGGCGCTGCTGCCGGATCACTGGTTCGACGCCTGGGCCGATGCGACGTTTGCCTGCGGCCAGGCCGGACCGGGCCCGTCGCAATTGATGGCGCCGAACGGCACGGTGATCGACAGCCGGGAGTTTTGGGCCGCGGGCAAGCCGCTCTACGATCCTGCGCGGCTCACCGTGCCGGTCCTGATCGTCCATGGCGAATGGGATCGCGACTGTCCGCTCGAGATGTCGCGCGCCGTGTTCGGCCAATTGACCGCCGCGCCCTACCGGCGCTGGGTCGAGATCGGCGAGGCCACCCATTCCCTGTTCCTGGAAAGCAATCGCTGGCAGGTGTTTGGCGCGGTCGACCAGTTCCTCGAGCAAAGCCCGCCGGATCGGCTGTCACATGAGCGAAATCAGTTCTTTTGATCGAAGACTGCATCAGACGCTTGCTTCGGAGGCTTCCGATGCGCCTCCGCCTCTGCTATGGGATGGCCACGCCCGCGTGCTTCGCCGCGGGTTCGCGGTCCCGTAGCTCAGCCGGATAGAGCGACGGTTTCCTAAACCGTAGGTCGCATGTTCGAGTCATGCCGGGATCGCCAACGAATACAATGGCTTAGGCAGGCTTTGTGCTAACTACGTGCCTTTGGTAGGTTCTCGGGGTAACGTCTGGGGTAACGCACAAGGGTGCTCTTGTTGATAGACGCACGGCAGGGTTTGCGATGCGGTCATCGATCGCGCCGCCCCCACAGGGCGTAGTAATGCGCCCGCTGCGGGGGTGTCGGGCTCGACAATCTCGAACATTGAGAATGGTCGGAACTCAGCGGCGACGACCCGCAAGGCGGTGCGCAGCGCCTTGATGAAGAAGGGCGTGAATCTCAGCTTCGGCAATAATGTCAACCTCGGGATCGCCTTCGTTGACCGCAATCAGGAGGACGAGGAATAACGATTGGGCCGCCGCTGGAATGAAAGAGGCCGGGCAGTGCGCCCGGCTTTTCGTTTGTGGCTTTTTAGGTGCGCCGTGGGGCTTCAACAATGCGCCCGCTCAACTTGCCGTAAGAGCTCCTGCTCTGGGTCAGGCTTGATGACTTCCCGTATCTGCTCGGCTGCGAGTCGGCTTGGATGATCGAGGAACACGGCAACCTCGGCCAAGACTACCTATACATGTGAAGGAGACCTGGCGAAGCAAGCAAGTCATTCACCATCTCGCTCATCTCATGGTCGCCTTTGATCTGATCGAATCGTTGGTTTTCAGCAGCGCCCGCTTACCATTGCGAACCGTCAATGTGTTCTCACCTTGCGGCGCGACCGCTTATGATTCAGCCCGCGGAGTGGATTAAAGGAGTGCTTCGCGGGATCGCATACCTTGGCCAGGGGGATTTCGGGCGAGTTATGAAAAGACCCGACTTCGCCGGTTCGATCTTCTTGGTAAATCCGCAAGTAGAGCGTCCGTGCCGCTTGCTACGGGGGTGCTCGCTGCCCTCCTTTCGAGAAAACGAACTGACCGTGATCTTCCCCCGAAAAAATGGACAAGGTTAAGCTGCTTTTAGCTCCATCTCGATCGGACTGACATAGCCGATGGCGGAGTGACGACGAGTTCGATTGTAGAAGCCTTCAATGTAAGCAAAGATATCACGTGTGGCCTCTGCGCGTGTTGCATAGTGAGTGTGGTAGACGAGCTCGATTTTGAGCGTGTGAAAGAAGCTCTCCATTGGAGCATTGTCATAGCAGTCGGCCTTGCGGCTCATCGATGCCCTCAAGCCGGCAGATTGCACGACCTTGCGGTATTCCGCCGATGCGTATTGGACGCCGCGATCGGAATGATGGATCAGACCGGCGCCAGGCCGCTGCGCTGAGACGGCCATCCGCAAGGCTGCCAGCGGCAGCTCGGCACGCAAATGATCCGCCATCGCCCAGCCGACGATCCTGCGGCTGTACAAATCCATGACGGTGGCCAGATAGAGCCAACCCTGATCGGTCTCGATGTAGGTGATATCGGCGAGCCAGATCCGGTTCGGCGCAGTGGCGGTGAAGTTGCGCTCGAGCAGGTTCGCCGCGATCGGGAGGTCGTGACGGCTATCGGTCGTCCGCACCCGGCGAGGCCGTGCCATGATGGCCCTGATACCGTGATGGCGCATCAGCCGCTCGATGCGGCCACGGCTCGCCCCGCGGCCCTGGGCCTTCAATTCGACATGGATACGCGGGCTGCCGTAGCGTCCGTTTGTCTCGCGATGGACGCGCTTGATGTCGTCGACAAGCTCACGGTTGGCGACCGATCGCTGGCTCTCCGGCCGGGAGCGCCAAGCATAATAGCCGGCCGGCGAGACACCGAGCACGTCGCACAGGATCGTCACAGGATAGTCGGCGCGGCGATCTTCGATGAAGCGGAATCTCATTTCGGCCCCCCAGCAAAGATCGCGATCGACTTTTTTAAAATGTCGCGCTCCATGCGCAGCCGCTCGTTCTCTCGCTGCAGACGAGCGATCTCCGCCGCGTGGTCCGCCGACGGCAGCGTCGCTTGCGTTGTGGGGCGCCGCGCCGCAGCCGTCGGCTCTCGCCCAGTTCCACGTAGTTCCACCCAGCGCCGCAAAACTGAATCGCGCAGGCCAAGTTCCTTGGCCACCGATCCGATCGAGCGGCCACTCGAAGCGACCAGATCGACCGCTTGCCGCTTATAGTCGTCCGTAAACGACCTACGCTGACGTCCTTCCATCCAACACCTCTCCTGGCTCTTCGAGCCTACTACAGGTGTCCATCAATTCGGAGGAGGTTCACCGCTCATTCTACCTATCTTGCACTGATCTTGGGGGGGGGGGGGACCGCTAATCGCGTTGTGCTTTTGTTTGGCTCATCTTACTTTAGGGCACCGTTCATATTCGTTTTGGTTCAATGGTCGAAAAGCGCCCATTCATTGAAGATGGCTCGCAGTTTGGCATCTCGCGCACGGCTTTCCGACGCGCGAAGAAAGCTGAGAAGCGCGATTTGATGGCGCAGTGGTTTCGCCAAAACTTCGAGGACCCGGCCGAGCGGACCTCGTACGTTAGCGCCGAAGGCGGCTATCTCTGGAACCACGGAGGGCCATACGATGCCAGAGAACAGCTCTTCGATATGTTCGGCACGATGGTGTCGGAAAAGTTGATCGAGGAAGTCGCCGAAGAGGTGGAGGCAGATGGCATCACGGATTGGGCGCCGGTTCACGACGACTATCAGGATGACGACGAGCCGCAGGAAGACCTGCGCCCGTCGTTCGAGGACTTCAGTGACGACCACAACGAGCGGTACGGTTCGCAGCAAGATCTTGAAGCCCGTGAGCGAGCACGCAACGTCCTCAAAGAACTACTCGACATGCTGGACCTGCCGAAACCTATCGGCATGGGCCACAATAATCCGCCGGAAGCGATCGACGAGACAGAGATCATCGAAGGTTTGCGTGAGCCAGTGGCTGCATTGCATGCCGAGTTCAGCAAGCAAACTCCATCCGTTCCATTTATCAAGGAGGCCGGCGCAGCGCTCGGCAAAGCCGCTCTTGCTTCCATTAAGTGGGGCGGCAAGAAGATCGATCTCGCGATTGATACCTCCATCAAGGCCGGCATTCCGGCTGTCGGCGCCGTGGTTGCCGCGACCTATAACGATCAAATCCACAAGGCGATCGACGTTGTCATTTCTTGGCTCAAGATCGTTGCGCAAATGCACTAGCGCTTGTCCATGGGGATGGAAGGGAGTCCATACTACTGCTCAGTTTCTTGGTGTCTGCGGAATGCACGATCGAGATTGTAGCCCTGGACGCTCATCTAACCCGGGTCGAAGTACGGCTCGTCCGACATAACACGCAGGTTCTCGGGCGTGGTCCCCCTAGATCATCGTGATGATCATTTTCATACGGTAGCTTCATCGTAGTCAGAGTCGACAGCAGCTTGCTCGCTCACAGTGCTTTGACAGGCAAGAGCTTAGCGGCTTGAGCGCGCTCCGTCCCAGCGGAGATACATCCGGCTGAGTATTCAAATCGACGTAGTTCTGAGGACTGTGCAAAAGCTGTAGATGCTGTTGACTCGACTGCTAGCGCGGCAAGGGTAAATCGTCGAAGACAAATGTGTCGCCGTGTCCTGCAGAATACTTTTCATGAAAAAGTGTTTTGGGCGTTGAGCTCACTACCTTCACTTCTGGGCGTTCTTTTGCAAATAGCCATGCTCCTATTGTCTGCATTTTGCTACCAAGCGGGGCTAGTACGAAGTTAAATTTAAAGCGATTGTTATGAGCCTCATAAAGTCGGCAAAGAAAATCGTAGGTAGCGCGCCAGTTCAGCGTTTCGATTTCATGAACTAGCCCGTCCTATTCGTGAGAGTGCGTTTTTTTTTAGTCCGATTGATGTGGCCGCACATCTGCTCTGACGAGGCGCGCGGGATTGCCTTCGGCTTTTCACCGCCTGACCGACCGGTACTTTGCAACGCGCTTGAGGGATGGGTTGGGCGAACGGGGGGCGGACGCCCCGCCGCTCAAGGACCGAGCGGCAGCAGCGCGCCTGGCAAGCCGCGGATCAGGTCGGCTTCGGGACAGGCCGCGGCAAACGCAAGGCGAATGCGGCTCGTGGTCTCGACCACACGGGCAGCGAGTTTCAAGAGACGAAGACGCAGCGTCGCGAACTCGGCTGTGGCCAATTCCCGGGCTTTGGGAATCGCGTCGCGCACGGTCAGCATCAGCCAATAAGCGGCGGTGTGGAGAACGAGGCGGACTTGATTGGCGAGCGCCGAACGGCAGCTGGTGCGATCGGAGGCGAGCTGTGTCTTATGCAGCTTGATCAGATTCTCGGCTTGGCCGCGTGCGCAATACAGGCTGTCGTAGATCCACTCGGCCGAGCCGACATCGAGGCTGGTGACGACGAAACGGATGTCGAGGCCGAGCATCGTCGCCTCAATACGGGCGACGGTACGCCGTTCGCGATCCCAGGACTTGGCCTTGTGGCGCGTCTCGGTATAGCCACGCATGCTGATTCCGCTCGATGTCGCCCACCGTTCCGGAATGATCTCGCCCACCGTTCCGATTTGATGTCGCCCACCCATTCCGAGATGATCTCGGATGATGTCGCCCGGGGTGACGAGGCCTCTTCTGGCTCCGATACGGTCCCGCCTTTCGGCTTTGCGAAGGGGGACCTGGATGCCGACGGAGAGGCTTGCGATGCGCCATGTGCGCGAAGTGATCAGATTGAAGTCGGCTGGGATGCCGACCCGCGAGATTGCGCGGCGGTTGGGGACGGCGCCTTCGACGGTGCGGTTGACGATCCGCCGTTTTGAGGCGGCGGGGCTGAGCTGGCCGTTGTCTGACGACATCACCGACACTGATCTGGAGGCCCGGCTGTTCGCCAGCGCCGGTGCGGGTTCCGGCACGCGGCGGGGCCATCGCCGGCAGGCGGAGCCGGACTGGGCGGCGGTGCACCGCGAACTCCGGCGCAAGCATGTGACGCTGTCGATCCTGTGGGAGGAGTACATCGCAAGCGAGCCCGGCGGGTATCGCTATTCGCGTTTCTGCGAGCTCTACCGCGCCTGGGAAGGCCGGCTGTCGGTGACGATGCGCCAGTCGCATGCGGCCGGCGACAAGCTGTTCGTCGATTATGCCGGTGACGGCGTGCCGGTCGTGATCGACCGGCTCAGCGGCGAGCGGCGCGCCGCGCAGATCTTCGTCGCGGTGCTCGGCGCTTCCAGCTTCACCTACGCGCAGGCGACCTGGACGCAGGGGGTCGCCGATTGGATCAACGGCCACGTCGGCGCCTTCGAGGCGATCAACGGCGTGCCGGCGCTGCTGGTGCCGGACAACACCAAAGTCGCGGTGATCAAGGCCTGCCTCTACGATCCACAGATCAACCGCAGCTACGCCGACATGGCGGCGCATTACGGCTCGGCCATTCTGCCGGCCAGGCCGCGACGACCACGAGACAAGGCAAAGGTCGAGCAGGCGGTCCTCATGGTCGAGCGCTGGCTGCTCGGGCGGCTGCGCCACCGCACCTTCCACAGCCTCGCCGAGGTCAATGCGGCGATCGCCGAGTTGCTCACCCGGCTCAACGAGGAGCGGCCGATCCGGCGGCTCGGCGTCACCCGCCGCAAGCTATTGGAGGAGATCGACCGGCCGGCGCTCAAGGCCTTGCCGGAGAACCCTTACGTGTTCGCCGAGTGGCGGATCTGCCGGGTCAGCATCGATTATCACGTCGAGGTCGAGGCGCATTATTACAGCGTTCCGCATCGCTTCGTCCGCGCCGAGGTGGAGGTGCGCTTCACGGCTCGCACCGTCGAGATCTTCCACAAGGGTGAGCGGATCGCCGCGCATCAGCGCATGAGCGGCAACCACAAGCACACGACCGTGCCGGAGCACATGGCGTCCAGTCATCGGCGCTACGCTGGCTGGACCATCGAGCGCATCCGTAAGGACGCAGCCTCGATCGGGCCGGCCACCGCGGCGCTGTGTGACCTGATCCTCGACGAGCGCGCGCATCCAGAACAGGGCTTCCGCGCCTGTCTCGGCATCATCCGGCTCGCCCGATCCTACGGGCACGAGCGGCTCGATGCCGCCGCCATGCGGGCGATCGATATCGGCGCGCGCACCTACGGCTCGGTCAAGTCGATTCTCGCCAACAATCTCGATCGGCGTCCTTCACCCAAGCGCTCCGCGGACGACGCGCCGATCCTTCATCCCAACATCCGCGGGCCGCGCTACTACAATTAGGAGATCACGTCTTGCTCACGCATCCGACCCTCGATCAACTCTACGCGCTCGGCCTTCACGGCATGGCCAAGGCCTTCGCCGACATCGAAGCCGGCGGCGAGGCCGCAAGCCTCGGCCACGCCGAATGGCTTGCGCTGCGGCTCGAACGCGAAGCGTCATTGCGACGCGACAAGCGGCTGTCGAAGCGGCTGCAATACGCCAAGCTGCGCCAGGAGGCCTGCGTCGAAGACATCGACTACCGCACCCCACGCGGCCTCGACCGCAGCCTGCTGACGATGCTGGTCGAAGGCCGCTGGATCGATGACCACGCCAACCTGCTGATCTGCGGGCCCTCCGGCGTCGGCAAAAGCTGGCTCGCCTCAGCGCTCGGCAACAAGGCCTGCCGCGACAATCGCTCCGTGCTCTACCAGCGCGTCCCGCGGCTGTTCACCGATCTCGCTTTGGCGCGCGGCGACGGCCGCCACTCCCGCCTGCTGCGCGCGCTTGGCCGCGTCGATCTCCTCATCTTCGACGACTGGGGCCTCGAGCCGCTTGACGCCGCGGCCCGCCACGACCTCCTGGAGATCCTCGAGGACCGCTACGGCCGCCGCTCCACCATCGTCACCAGCCAGCTCCCGGTCGATCAATGGCACGCGCTGATCGGCGAGCCGATGACTTCATGATGCCTCCTTCTTCGAATGCTTGGTGCGTCGTACCCGATTGCGCAGCTGACTGATTTGTTCGTCTGAGAGCTCGATCTGCCATGGCTGACCTTTGGCTAACTGACGACCTGCCAGCAATCCGCGCGCAAGATAATCGAAAACTGTTTGCGGGGTTAATCCAAGCTCAGCCGCTGCCCCCTGAATCGAGAAGCTGCCGTCGGGCCAGCGCCTGGGATTCTTGTCCACGCCGTTGATCTTGACGGTGGGAATGCCCCAGCGGGTGCGCAACAGCCAGACATTCTCGCCTTTGAAGGCGCAGCCTCGGGCCGCGACGAAGCCTTCTTGATTGAGTATTGCCGCGATCTCGGCATCCATTTTTTGTTCAGCATTCAGCTCGACGATCCGTTGCCGCAACCGATCAATGTCGATGTAATTGCGGTAGGTGTGAACGCGCCGTTGCACGTGATGCTCGCTGGTTGCACCGGTCTGCCAGACGATCTTGAGCCACACCTGACCTCGGGTCCGCTTCTGATCAAGAACGACTTCGCGGATCACAAATCGCAGAATGCGCTTGCGATCGGCTGCCGACGTGGTGGCCGCGTTCCAAATCCGCGGCAGGTTCTCGCCGAGCGCTTGTAGCCCTGCGCATTCCGCCGGGCCAATCAGAAGCGGCTCTTGCCCGCGCCAACGCGCATGCTCCTGCTCGACCGCCTCTGCGACACGCAGCCTCTCTTCCCAAGCCCGCTCAAGTGAGCGCGCCACAAGACGGTTCTCGGGCTCTACGGCGTCATACTGGCGCCGAGCGCGCTCGGCCTCGTAGCGGGCGCGCTCCACGCGAAGCGCCCACTGGCGCTCGAGCTGACGGCTCTCCTGCTCCAGTTGGCCCGCGGCTGCGAGTGCGATCTCAATCTGATCCGGCACCAGGGCGTCGAGGACTACCCGTTGGACCAAGGCATCAACCGCTAAGGCCCGGACTTCCTGGCACAGTGCACTGCCTTCCTGATCCCGATCCGACCGGCAGCAATAGACCGGATAGTCGGCATTCGGGCCCGTGTAGCGCATGCTCATGCGCCGTCCACAACGACCGCAGACCGCAATTCCTTGTAACAGGGCTGCCCCCTTGCGTGGCACGCCAGCGTGTCCTGCCTCAAAGTGGGCGACGTTATCTGCCAGTCGCCGCTGGTTGGCCATGAACTCCTCCCAGCTGATATAACCCGGGTGAGCAGAGCGGAGGCAAACCGCCCAGTCGGCGATCGCCACCTTGACCGTTCCCGTCAGCGATCCCGGCCGGCATCGGCTCGGATCCTTTTGCCGTCGGCCATAAACGTACGCCCCAGCATAGGCCGGATTTTGAAGGACGCTAAGGACGCGTGCACTATCTGGCGCCCGCCAGACGATCTCATGTGGAGATGGTCCAAGCAGCGGTCGAACCGGCAAGGACAGTCCGTTCCTGTCCAAGTAACGCATCACACGGCGGGCGCTTTGCAATTCCTGGAATTTGGCAAAAACGAGATGAAGACGGGCCTGCACCTCCTCATCAGGATTGAGAATAATTGTGCCGGCGCGATCATAGGCGAGCCCGGCTGGCAGGGGCAGCCGCAGTTCGCCCCGCGCCGCCTTCTGGCGTTCCCCTTGGTGAAGGCGCATCCGAAGCTGATGCAACTCCGCCTCGCTCATGATGCCGGACAAGCCCAACAGCAGGCGGTCGTGGTAGGCGCGCGGATCGTAAAGCCGCTCGCCATCCGCAATGAGCACACCGAACACCGAGCACAGTTCGAGCAACTGATGCCAGTCCCGGTTGTTGCGGGCCAAGCGCGAAGCGTCGAGGCTCACCACAAGACCGGCGTTGCCAAGGCCGATCTCGGCAATGAGCTTCTGGAAGCCATGACGATCCACACCGCCAGCACCGGATTTGCCCAGATCCTCGTCAATGACCTGGACGCGCTCCGGCGGCCAGCCCAGACCGATGGCGCGATCGACGAGGCGGTACTGCAGCTCCGTGCTCTCCTGATGCTGGCGCACCTGGTTCACGGATGACTGCCGTACGTAGACATAGGCCAACTTGGCTCGGTGCGCAGTCGTGAGCCGCTCGTCAGCGACGTTCAAGCTGATCAGCACGACCCAGTCCCCTTCCGGGCGTGCCGGGAACCGCTTGCATCCGCCGGAGCAGCGTGGCGAGGATTTGAGCGATCTGGGTTTGCGTCGCGGTCGACAGATTCGGCCACAGGCGCGGAATGTCGTCCGTCGGACGGCCGGGTGGATTTGCCAACGTCGGCATGGGTCGATACGCAACGCGACCTGGAAGCGGTCGGTGGGTCATCGCGAATCACCTTCTCGTCAAGAAGGCTCAGACTCGCGCTCAAATGTTGCATCAATGGGATCAGCGTACGTGCGCTGATGCGCGGCAGATCGGCGGCGTTCGGACCAGAAGTTATTGTCTCGGCAAGATCGGTCGACGCGATGCGAACCGCCCGCGGCCGGCCGTCCGGCAGCGCGACAACGACATAGGCGGGACCGCGCCCCGACCGCTCCTTCAGCACCTCAACCCGGTGCCCAAAAAGAAAATGATGCGGGTCAGTGATCGTAACGTGAGACACGACCCGCTCGAGAATAGGGGTACTTCGACGTGTTCGGTGATCCCACCTACGCCGACGCCGTCCTCGACCGCCTGGTCCATAACGCCCACCGGATCGATCTGAACGGCGAAAGCATGCGGCGAACCCGCAAACCCGACCGAAAGGCCTGAGCCTGTGGCGCTGTGGACATGCCGCTACGCTTGGACAACGCAAGAGCGTTGCCCACATGCCCACAGGAGGAGCAACAGAAAAAACCAACCCGTCGAACCGCGATTCAAGATTGACCACGCGGCTTCGCCGATGCCAGAAACCAGACAGCCAGAACGCCTCGCGCCCCGGGCGACATCAAATCGGAATGGTGGGCGAGATCATCTCGGAATCCTGGGCGAGATCAAATCGGTACACCCGGGCGAGATCATCGGAATCCGCAGCCACGCAGAACCGGCAGGTTCTCGATGGCGCGTCGCGTGCGGATGTCGTCGGCGGCCTCGTCGACTTTTCTGGCGAGCGGCTTGGTGCCGGACAGACCGAAGATGTAGTCGATGCCGTTGGTCTCGCACCACGCCATTGCCTCCGGCCGGGCATAGTGCCCGTCGCCACGGAACGTAATTCGCGTGTTGTGCCACCGCGTCCGGATATGCCGTACCAGGCGGCGCAGATGGGCACGCACCTCGACGCCGCCCGGCGTCTTGCCGGGCCGCAACACGACCGCCACGGGCCGGCTCTTCTCCGTGTCGTAGACGTGGATCGGCAGGAAGCAGCGTTCGTCATAATGAGCGTTGAACAGCGAGAGCTGCTGATGGCCGTGGACGACATCGCAGGTATCATCGATGTCGAGCGTGACGGATGCCGGCTCGCGCGGGTAGCTATCCATCCATGCGTCGACCAAAGTGTAGGTCAGTCGGATCACGTCGCGCAGGCGCGGAGCATTCTCCAGCCGCGACAGCGTCGGTTGGGAACACAGATCGCGACCCGTGTCCGGCAGCCGTCCGCAGGCCAGCTTGAATGCGGGATCGGACCGCAGATGATCGAGGTCGTCGGCGTCCTCGTAGCCGCAGCAGATCGCGAACATGCGCGCGCGGAACATATCGACAAGGCTGTGCACGACCCGCGTCGGATCGCGCCGATCCGGGAACACCCGGGCCAAATTGTCGGCCAAGCCGAGACGCCGCTCGGCCATCGCCAGAAGCATCACGCCCCCGTTCGAGGTCAGCCGACCGCCATCGAAGGCAGCTGTGACTTTCTTGGCGTGAACGGCTGGAAACGAGAAGGGCAGAATCGTATCATCGGTCATGGCGGGCCTGGCGTTCGCGGTTGAGGTGATGGGGTTGGCTTTGCAACCGAATCCTACGCCGCATCAGCGCTTTACACCACGCTCGCCAGCCTCTCAGGCGCACTCTGACGAATAAGACGGGCTAGATTGATGGTGGTTACTCTATTCCTGCTCCTCGCGGCGGCGTTTCGACTATTGCTCGGAGTATGGCTCTTGCTGCTTGCGTGAACAAAGCAGGTAGCTCTCAGTAAAAAAGAAAACCCGGGCACCGCTGTCTGCGGTGCTCGGGATGATTCACTTCCTGTCCGATTGGATTGGTTCCGACGTGTGTTTCTTGAGTTGGTCCCCTGGGTACAACAAATTGTCGCGAAGGCTACGACCAGAAGATTTGCCGGCAAGATAGATCGTCAACATTAACACGCCGATGCCGAGATATATTGCGAAGCATGAAAAGAACGACATTCTTACCTCCATCATTTTCAGGAGGTGGACGACAACTACCGCTCAATACTAAAATAGATTATCAGCCACCTACTGAAAATGATGTAACGGACTGGCGTCAGTGTACACGAAGGTTCTTCTTTGTGTACTGGACAACAGGCGGTCCAAATTGCGTATTGCAGATGATTGAAAAAAACACCCTGACAATCGAAAGGCGAGACCATATGATTCCGGCATGCCCGCTCGCGATCGGGTATCAGACGAGCGGTTCGAAGAGTTTCGTTGCATAGCCAAAGAAGCGTACGGAGAAGAGATCACTATTGCAGAGGCGTCTGCCATGACGCATCGGTTGCCAGCGCTCTATAAGCTCTTTTCGTACCCTTTGCTGGGCGAGGCCGAGAAAGCCTTCTCCTTCGCCACAACCTCCGGCTCAAAGCGCTCCCGAAGAGGCTTGATATTGTGCAAGATGCGCTGACCGTCTTCGGATTGTAGGTCGCGCGAGTCTCCTTGTGCCCACTCGTCACGTTTCCCATGCAAAGTTTTAACGTACTCATCGACTCCCGGCAGAGTTGCCGAGTTGGCGTGCTGTCGGTCTCAGCGGAGGGTGTTTGTGCGTCTTTAGCAATTTCGACCGCCTAGCATCCTATCTGCTTGACAGTGCATGATATCCGGATGCGGAAGTCGACGGCACTTAACGTTTGTTATCGATCAACAGATGAACAGTCGGTTGAGCGGCAACGTCGGCTCGACAGCGCTTTTAACATTCTCTTCGACGAAGTATTGAAAGCGGCTCGCCGCCCCGCAGTACGCATACGACGGAGGCCGCCTGATTGACGCATGCGCGCGGGCACGGCGAGGTCTATGATGGCATTGGGTGAAGGGTGAAGGTCAGGCGGCCTGCTGATTGGCTGGCTTGTCGGCCTGGCGCAGGAGCTTCCATTCCCAGGGCAAGAGCTCGTGCAGACGCGATGCGGGATGATCGGCGATACGGGCCAGGACGTCGGCGAGCCAGGCCTTGGGATCGACGTCGTTGAGGCGACAGGTCGTGATCATCGTCAGCATGATGGCGGCACGGTCGGCGCCGCGCTGGCTGCCGGCGAAGGTCCAGTTGCGCCTTCCCAAGGCGATGCCTCTCAATGCGCGCTCAGCGCAATTGTTGGTCAAGCAGATCCTGCCGTCGTCGAGGAAGCGGGCGAAGCCGTCCCAGCGCCTGAGCATGTAGTTAATCGGCTTCAGGACCTCGGAGGAACGCGAGAGGGTTTCGCGCTCGCGGAGCAGCCAGGCATGCATGTCCTCGAGAAGTGACTTACTCTGTTCCTGGCGAGCGGCACGCCGCTCGCCGGCACCGCGGCCGTTGATGGCGCGCTCGATCTCGAACAACGTATCGAGGCGTCTGACAGCCTCCAGCGCGATCGGGGAGACCGGTTTGCCTTTCTTGCCTTCCCGAGCATTTTTCTCGATATCAGCCAGCTCGAAGAAGCCCCGCCGCGCATGGGCCACGCAAAACGCCGGCGTAATCGGCAGCGCCTTCTTCTGCGGGTCGAACAGCGGCTCGAAGCCGCTGTAGCAATCCGCCTGCAAGATGCCGGCGAAGGCGGCCAGATGTCTCTGTGGATGCTCGCCTCGTCGGTCGCTCGAGGCGTAATAGACCGCTGCCGGCGGCGCAGGCCCGGCGAACGGCCGGTCATCCCGCACATAAGTCCAGATCCGCCCGGTCGTGCACTTGCCCTTCGCCAGAATACGGATGGTGGTGTCGTCGCCATGAAGGCGCTCGGCAGCGAGCACGTGGCGTTCGATCAAGTGGAAGAGCGGCATGACGGCGAAGGTCCCGTGGCCGACCTGGTCGGCCAGCGTCGACAACGGCAGGTCGATCCCCTCGGCCTTAAAGCGCGCACTCTGGCGGTTGAGCGGGATATGCATGCCGAACTTGTCGAACAGGATCGTCGCCAGCAATTGTGGGCCGATGAAGCCGCGCGGCGTGGCATGGAACGGCGCGGGCGGCTGGCTGATCTTCTCGCAATCGCGGCAGGTGAACTTCTCGCGTACCGTCTCGATCAGCTTGAAGCGGCGCGGGATCTCCTCCAGCGTCTTGGTCACATCCTCACCGATCTTCGCCAGCCGCGATCCACCGCAGCAGGCGCAGGTCGTTGGAGTCTCAATGACGACGCGCTCGCGTTCGATATCGTCAGGCCATGGCTTGCGCACCGGCCGCTTGCGCATGAAGGGGCGGACGTTCTGCGTCTTCGCCGCTGCGGCCTGTGCGGCAAGCTCATCCTCGCTCGCCGTGGTGACGAGTTCTTCGAGCTCCAACTCCAACTGCTCGAGCAGCCGTGCCGAGCGCTCGGATCGCTGCCCGTGCAGTTCGCGTTTCAGCTTCTCGATGCGCAACTCGAGATGAGCGATCAGCGCCTCGGTATCCGACAGTTTCGCCTGCGCATTCGCGGCTTGCGCCTGCCAGTTGGCGGCCTTCGCCTCGGCTTTCTGTCGCGCCTCACGCTCGGCCTGCAGCGCCGCCAGGGCACTGACAAGGTCCGATGGAAGATCATCCGGCTTCGATATCATGGAGCCATTGAATCAGATCGAGCAGCAGATTCAAACCGTAAAACGACTATCCGACCCGCGTCGGACACTGGGTTTCTTGAGGGTTGCGCCAATCGATCCCGGACAACAGATAGCTCAACTGCGCCGGAGAGATCGTTACCGATTCACCAGCAACCGATGGCCAGATGAACCTGCCTCTCTCGAGTCTTTTGGTGAACAAGCAGGCGCCCTGGCCATCGTGCCAAATGACCTTCAATAGATCACCGCGTTTGCCCCGGAAGCAGAAAAGACCGCCGCCCATGGCGTCGCGCTTGAGCACTTCCTGCACGCGCAGAGCCAGGCTCGGAAAGCCGCACCGCATGTCGGTATGGCCCGTCGCCAGCCACACCCGCACGCCCGTCGGGATCGGGATCATCGGCGCGCCAGGCCCCGAGCAATTCGAACGACCGCCTCGATATCCGCACCGGGGCCGAAGACCACGCGCAGCCCCTGAGGGCTCACGATTTCGATCTGACCTGTCTCGACAGCTTCCGTCGTTGGCGGCGTACTTGCCGCAACTATCGCAGGGACGAATGTCGGGCCGATCGAATCCTCTTCGGCCGGATCATGACAGGTCCAAGCCTTGCGCCAGCTCAGCAGAAGCTGACGTGATATCCCATACCGGCGAGCCGTCGCCGACACCAGTCGTGGCCCCGAGAAGCTCTCCTCTACGATTCTGAGCTTCTCCGCACGCGTCCAGCGTCGCCGCCGACCGGTCTCCACCAAATCCATGCGGCTCAGCACCGCACTGTCCTTATGTCCGTCCATAAGGACAGTCAGCTACAGATCGGAAAAACTCGCAAGACGGCCGCCCTCGGACGGATACGCCCCGCATCGGATTCGACTCGTTCCGGAGGCGGCAGTAAACTGTAGTCTATGACTCGTCCTGAGCTAGCGGACGCAAAGCTGATTGCGATATACGCGAGAGTCTCGACTGCTCGACAGGAAGAGGAAGGAACCGTCGAGACCCAACTAATAGCGCTTCGCGATTTCGCTCATCAGCACGGTTATAGCATCGTCAAAGAGTATATTGACGACGGTTGGAGTGGAGACATTCTTGCCAGACCGTCACTGGATCAGCTGCGCCAGGAAGCGCGAGGAAAAACATGGCAGGCCGTTTTGGTCTATGACCCGGATCGGCTAGCTCGACGATATTCTTACCAAGAACTGGTGATGGACGAGCTGCGCGAGGCCGAAATTGAGATCATATTTGTTACTGTGTCTGCCCCGAAGAATAGCGAAGAGAAAATTTTGCATGGTGTGCGAGGTCTGTTTGCGGAGTATGAGCGGGCGAAAATCGCAGAACGCTTTCGGCTCGGTAAACTTCGCAAAGTAAAAGAGGGCCACATCCTCGTAAGTGAGGCACTCTATGGCTATAACTATATTCCCAAGCTCGACGGCAAGCACGGATATTACGAAGTTAATCCAGAGGAAGCGCGGATTGTGAAGTTGATTTTCAGCTGGGTCGCCGACGACGGCTGCACCTTGCGGAAAGTCGTGCGCAGACTGCAGGGACTCGGCATAAAACCCCGCAGAAGCAAGCGGGGGGTATGGAACACGAGTACGCTCAGCACATTGCTGAGGCACAAGGGGTACATCGGCGAAGCCCACTGGGGCGCATCATACGCCGTAGCGCCTCAGCATCCAATCAAGCAAGACGCGTATCGAAAAGTAAAAAAGACGAGTTGTCGAATGAGACCAGGAGACGAGTGGTTCATTATTCCGGTACCAGCGATCATAGATAAGGAGCTCTTCGAACGCGCTCGCGCACAACTCGACGCTAACTTCGCGCTGTCTCAACGGAACAAAAAGAACGAATATCTCCTTGCTGGCAAGATTCGATGCGTGTGCGGGAGGACTAGAACCGGCGAAGGACCGATGCAGGGCAAGCACCTGTATTATCGTTGCAGCGATAGAGTGCTCAGCTTTCCTCTGTCCGCAACGTGCAAAGAACGGGGAATAAATGCACGCGTCGCCGACAGGCTTGTTTGGGAGAAAATCGCCAATTTGATGGGCTCGGAAGAACTGCTCTCTGAACAGGTCAGTCGCTGGTTGGGGACGCGCCGGGCGAAATTGCAGTCATCTGGTGGCGACGTTGCCGCGGCGGAAAAGGAAGTTACTGCATTGAAGGCACAGGAGCATCGCTACAACAAGGCGTATGGCGCTGGCCTGTTCACGGTCGAACAGTTGAGGGAGTACACGATCCCGCTGCGGGAGAAACTCGCGTTGTTAAAAAACGAAATTGCGAGCGCGCAACAAGAATCGAGCGCTATTGATGTCACCGAAATGCCGAGTGCCTCCGAGATCAGAGAATTCTCTGATGCGGCTCAGACAATGCTCCACAACTTGAGTTTTCAAGCGAGACGGGCGATACTACTGAGCACGGTAGAGCAAGTCGTGGGAACACCCCAGCAATTACAGGTCCACGGCTATATTCCGGTAAAAGATCATGTCGAGTTCAAAACTAGCCATAGGCATGGTGTGAGCGCAACTCGACATCCGAAAACGCGCCACATTCCCTTTGAGTTTTGCATCGCGCTTCCAGCTCCTCGCTATGAACGAAATATCGTGAGCCGTGATCAGAAAGGGAGGATACTTCGATCCGTACCACCCACAGAGCATCGTTCGTGCCCCGAAGGAACAGAACCCAGTCTTTGAGTTGCTCATCAGGTCTGTACGCTCACTTCTATGCCGGGACCAGCGCAGGGCGAACAGAAAAGGAAGATCATCCCCACGGTTTCAGAGGTGCTCGAAGACGGGACGATTGTTGAACTCGTATACCGGCCGGACAATCGGAACACGTCTCTTGCCATGTTCAATGCCGGACGCTGGACGCTGCAAAGCCACGTAGACGTGTCGGAGCGGCACCGGCTCGTCCCATTCTCTCCGAACAACAATCTTATCAAGAACGAGGTTGTGCTTCTGCCATCAGAGCCTCGCATCTACGGCAGTGAGCAACAGCTTGTTTCGGAAATCGCGGAGTTCATACATCGGTACGCGGACCTCAGTCCGTCCTTCGAGAAGGTCGCCTGTTATTACGTCTTGCTGACGTGGCTCTACGATGCATTCAATGACCTGCCGTACCTGCGGCTTCGCGGCGACTTCGGCACGGGCAAGACGCGTATGCTCCTCACTATTGGTTCGCTTTGCTACAAACCGTTCTTCGCGAGCGGCGCTTCGACCGTCTCGCCAATATTCCATACGCTCGATGCTTTCCGCGGAACGCTAATTTTCGATGAGGCCGATGTTCGCTTTAGCGACGAGCGATCAGAAATTGTCAAAATTCTCAACAATGGCAATGTGCGTGGCATGCCGGTGCTGCGCACCATGATGAACCAACAGCGGGAGTTCAACCCGCAGGCATTCCATGTGTTTGGTCCCAAGATCGTGGCCACGCGCGGCCTTTATGAAGATCGAGGATTAGAGAGCCGGTTTATCACAGAGGAAACGGGCGCACGGCTGCTTCGGGATGATGTTCCGATCAACCTTCCGGAAACGTTCAAGGAAGAAGCGCGCGAGCTACGCAACAAGCTGCTACTGTATCGCTTTCATAGAAGGCATGATGTCAAGCTCGACCCGACTTTGGCTGATCCAAAGCTCGAACCACGCCTCAACTGCATATTTCAGTGATGGTGAGCAGCGATTTCGCGCGATCATGAGCGGCGAATTCAGACGATCGTGAGCAGCCCGCTCCGGCCGAGGCGGTGATAGAGTCAGCGTTCTGGCTGCTCGTCAAGGGTGATGGTTCTGGCGTTGCGTTTTCGCATGCTTTCGCCGGCAAGCTGGAGGCGGTGAGCGTTATGGACGAGGCGATCGAGGACAGCGTCGGCGTAGGTTGGGTCTCCGATAACTTCGTGCCATGTGTCCACAGGGAGTTGGCTGGTTACGATGGTGGAGGCGCGGCCATGGCGGTCCTCAAGGACTTCCAGTAGATCGCGCCGTTCGGCAGCGGTGAGCACTGACAATCCCCAATCGTCCAAAATCAGAAGCTGGGCGCGGCCAAGGGTTTTGAGCAAGCGGGCATAACGTCCATCCCCCCGCGCGAGTGCCAACGCTTCGAACAATCTTGGGACGCGATGATAGAGAACCGAGCGATTGTCGCGGCAGGCCTTGTGGCCGAGGGCACAGGCTAACCAACTTTTGCCCAATCCGGTCGCTCCGGTTATGAGCAAATTCTCGTGGCGATCGATCCAGTCGCCGCTGACCAGCTTGGCGAAGACGGCCCGGTCGATACCCCGCGGCGTGCGCAAATCGACGTCCTCCAAGCAAGCATTCTGGCGGAGCGCGGCCAGCTTGAGGCGCGTAGTGAGCCGCCTGGTGTCGCGTTCCGCGGCTTCCCGGTCGACCAGCAGGCCGATGCGATCTTCGAACGGCAAGGCTTCGAGATCAGGTGATCGTCGCTGCTCCTCGAAGGCCTTGGCCATGCCGCTCAAGCCGAGCTCGATCAGGCGTTCGTGGGTGGGATGGGTGAGCATACAGGTCTCCTTGGCTTCAGTGGAAATAATCCCGGCCGCGGATGTTGCCGTGGCGCAGGGGTTGGGGTTCGGAGGGCTCGTCGAGAAAGGTGCGATCCAGGCCGTTCTGGAGGATGGAGCGGATCGAGGCGACGGATCGCGCCTTGATCAGAATGCCGCGCCGGCAGGCCGCGTCGACGCGCTCGGCGCTGTAGCTTTTGGCCAGCGACAGAATGCCGAGGCAGGTGCGAAAGCCTTGCTCGGGATGCGGCCGGGCCGCGATCACGGCCTGGAAGAAGGCGGCGGTCGACGGACCGATCCGCTCGCCGGCGGCGATCACTCCGGCGGGCGTCCATTGGCCGTAGCGCCGATGGGCGCTGGGCATGTGGTCGGCGGTGGTGGTGTGGCCCCGCCGGTTGGGCGCGCGGGCGTGGCTGGCGATCCTGCGGCCGTTGTGGAAGATCTCGACCGTCCTGTCGTCGATGCGGGCATCGACAAGCTCACGGATGAGCCGATATGGCGTGGAATACCAGTGTCCATCGATCTCGATATGATAGTCGGGGCCGACCCGGCATCGCTTCCAGCGCGCGAAAGCGTAAGCCTGATCCGGCAGCTTTGTGAGCTTGGGCTTGTCGAGTTCGGAGAACAGTTCGGCGCGGCTGGCGCCAAAGTCGCGCATCTGCCGGGCATTGAGTTCGACGACGAGTATTTTGATGGCTGCGTTCAGCTCCGCCAACGAAAAGAAGCGTTGGTTGCGCAGCCGCGCCAAAATCCATCTCTGGGCGACTTGCACCGCAACTTCGACCTTTGCCTTATCTTTTGGGCGCCGCGGCCGGGCTGCGAGAATGGCCGTGCCGTAATGGCTCGCCATCTCGGCATAGGTTCGGTTGAGGCCAGGATCGTGGCGGTCGGGATTGGTGACGGCGGCCTTGAGATTGTCGCAGACCACGAATGTCGGCGCGCCGCCGAGGAAGGCGAAAAGGTTGATGTGGACCCGGATCCAGTCGGCGAGCCCCTCGCTTGGGCAGGCCTCGGCGTAGGTATAGTTGGAGGCGCCCATCGCTGCGACGAACAGCTTCATCGACTGCACTTCCCCACTTGAGGGGGCGATGACGTCGATGGTGTCGCCGGCGAAATCCACGAAAACCTTCTCGCCGCCCAGATGGGTCTGCCGCATCGAAGGCCGGGCTCGCCCCTTCCAGGCCTCGTAGGTCGTGCAGAACCATGTGTAGCCGAATCCATCGGGATGGCTGGCGCGATACTCGTCCCACAGCAGCCGGCGGGTCACGTTGCGCCGGCGCAGCTCCTTGTCGACATAGCCCCAGTCGGGAACGGGCCGCTGTGGGCTCTGTGACGCAGGCCTCGGCGCAGGGAAAAGCAGCAGCTCCAGGTCTTCGTCGGTCATTCCGACCGGCAACGGCCAGTTCAGTCCGGCAGCCCCGGCTCGGCGCAGATAGCTGTGCACGGCTCCGTTGCTGATGCCCAGGGTGCGCGCGATGGCTCGCTCCGGCAAGCCTTGAACATGTTTTAAGCGGAGAACCTCTTTGATCCGGCGCATCGACAATCTCTGGGTGGGCATCGGCCTTCCTCGTTCACTGACGAGGCAGTTCCTAAGCCGGTTGAGTTGTCGGCCGAAGCGGGCTGAGCCGCTGAAAAGCTGCTCACGATCCCGCGAAACATGCACCTCAACCAGATCATGTTGCCCCTACTCAGCGTCATAGGGGACCCAGGACTGCGTGCCGAACTTCGGAACGCGGCCCATAAGGCTCAGGCCTCGATCGTTGCGGAACGTGGCCTCCTCATGGAAGCCCAGGTGCTCGAAATTCTCGCGGAGTTAATGATTACGACAGACCGCCCGATCGTTCCCGTCGCCGACGTCACCATGGGGCTCATTGAGCGGTACGGCGCCGAGTACGAGCGATCGATCACGAATCGGTGGATTGGCAGCATTTTGAGAAAGAAGCTCAACCTGCAAACCTACAAGAGCCACGGCGTGTATGTAGTTCCCATGAATGAGAGGCAGAAAGTAGAGCTGCTGTGCGGCCGATACGGTGTGAATATCATCACCGACGTCCCGGCGGCAAAGGGGGACGTGGGGACTACGGGGACGTTGTAGCGCACCTTCCACAACGAAACAGGGCGACGAAATGTTCTAGTACGAGTACTTACAGCTCCAAGGCGCGGCGGCGCCCTTCACGCCCCATATCCCCACGTCCACCTCCTCTTCATGTGACGTTGTGCATGATTCCTACAGCCACGAGAGGAAATGGCGCGCCGCGTGTTCTGCGTCTCATTCGTTCCACGCGGGTACTTTTTCGCGTCTCGAAAGGGATCGTTACCGTAGGCGATTATAGTGAGCGTGCCTGTCATCTTACTGGCTGGCCGTATCACTATATGCACCACCCTCGCAGAGTGCCAATGAACTCTATGAAGAGCTTCAGGGCGATCCGTCCATGACAGCAATCGTCAAGGTGGACTTTCTTGAACAACGGAGTCAGGGATCGGAAACAAAGCCCGTCGATTCGACTGTTGAACTTCGTCGGTACGCGCTCGTGCTTGCCATCTATTTGAACACGCGCGGCTGCGGGTTCGTTTTGTTTGAAGGCCATATGTCTCCGTTTGATTGGGGTATGCGCGAAATCCGCGGTCCTCGAAAGCATGGGCGTTGCGTCACGCGTATCATCAAGAAGTTCGATCGCTACCTGCCAGACGTTGTCGTTCTTCAAGGCACCTCGCCGGAGGGGGCACAGCGCGCACGGCGGATCGCCGACTTCAATGCGGCGATTGCCGAGCTGGCGAAGAGCCGTGGAATTCCGGTCTACCTATATTCTCGCGATCAGGTTCGAGCGGCTTTCGACTACCTCGGTTGCGTCAATAAACATGCTCTGGCTGAGGTGATTGCAAAGCACATCCCGGCGCTCGAGCGGTACGTTCCGCCGCGGAAGCCTTGGATGAGCGAGAACGCGCGTATGGGGATCTTTGACGCGGCGGCTTTGGGGCTGAGATTGGTTTACTCAATTAATAGGAAGGACCGGCAGGCGACATAGCCGCTCGCCGTTCGTGAGTCAAAATGTCACATTCACGATCAGTTCTCAGCGGCGACTGGCCGTGATTCAATCCTCACCACATCCAGGAGTAAGACTGTGATGGGTGAAATAGCGGATCGACAACGGGGACAGCTCTGCACCGGGCTCCTGTCCGGGACAACGATCGCGTTCCTCGGCACCGGTAGGAGCTTGAGCAACATCGAAGTTCTTGCCTCAACTGGAATCGGTCATTTTATCCTCGTCGACGGTGGCATCGTCGAGCGCGAAAATATTGGTCAGTCGGGCTTCGCGTGCGATGACATCGGAGAACTAAAGGGGGATGTTGCTGCCAACCGTGTCAAGCGCATTAATCCAGATGCGCGCGTCGAGACGTTCCCCTGCCGCGACAATGAGCTTGAAGATCTCGACGCCGTCCTTGGAGGTGCCGATCTCGTCATCGACGGAACAGATAGTCTGTCTGCGGCAATTCGACTGAGCCGAGCCGCCGTTCAGCTCGGCATCGATGCGTTGCATATCAGGACGGAAGGCGACAATCGGCAATACGTTATCGCGGGCACTTTGCGGAATCCTGCGGGGCTCGGCTGCGTGCGGTGCTTTCTCAAGAGCGCGTGCGATCTTCATGAGGCCGGACATCAATCGCCGCCGTTTTACAATAGTCACCGCATCGTTCCGGAGACCTTGAATGTCAAGGCGGCGTGGGTCGCGCTCGGACTTCTCCACTACCGGGTTGGCTCGACGTTATCCATCGCATCCATTGGGGAGCATTTCACCCAGCTGCCATGCTGGATCGGGTTGAATGGAATTCATGCCGCAAGTGGAGAGATTTTTCCGATCCGGGCCTACCGCGAGCCGCTTCCCGTCGGCTGGCGGTGCCCGGTGTGTGGCACGAGCGCGTGCGCGAAGCCTCCGGTGCAGCGCCCGGAAGACCCTAACCAGGAGCGCGATAGGCAATGAGGAGAAGAATATGGGAACGACAGCTCAACGTCTTTCGGTCTGGGAACCATCACCGATTGGTCCTGACACTTTCCATTGATTGGGGAGCCGAACTCGACCAGAGCGACGCGATGGGCAGGCGACTGCCCATCGCAGTGAGACCGGGGACGGAGGGATCGATGCCTGTGCAGTTAAAGAATGTATACTGCGGCGGCAACCCGAACCTGGCTTCAATCCGTCAACAGGTTCCCGACCAGAGCAACGGGCGACTGAGCCACCAAAGTGTACTTGGCGATTTCTCCGTGTTCCGGTTCGAGCGCACCGCGGAAAGCTACAACATTTTCATCGAGCAACAGCGAGACTATGGTGGCCGTGCCAGCGATGCGAGTGCCACCCATCGGTTGGGCCTCTGCATGGGACGACCCCGCATCTGCATCTGGCCCGGCAAAGAGCCTCGTGATCTACCGGCAGCCATTTTTCTCGCGATGTTGTGGGCTGAACGCACGTCTCGTTATATCCGCGATGGCAAACCATGGAGCTAAAAGGAGATCATGAGGGGAGCTCTCAGTGGTGGAGATCATCCGATAATTAGAATGGATCATGGCGTCCGGCAGATTCTATTGAATTCGATTTGCCGACATCCGCCCGAGCTCTACGCAATTCTCGCGGGGAGCCTCAGTGATCCGCACCGTGTGACCGATTGCAGACCGATGCCGCCAATGGTTGGGCCCGACGGCCGCTTAAACAGAGGCCGGGGTCACGTTCAGCTCAACGCACCATTTATTGAATACTACCTCAACATGGAATTGCTTCCCGCAAACAAATACGTCCTCGGCGTGATCCACACGCACCCATCAAACCTGAAGAACCTAACTGGCGGCGTAGCTGGTAGCGGTCAGGGAGACATGCCTTCTATTCGCGCGGCGTTGCAGCGGGCTGCGGAGGCCCAGAAGAACTGGAAAGACTTTTTAGCGCCAATCATCACGATGGACGCGGACGCGCGGAGCGCCAACATTTACGGGCTGGATTGTCCGGCTGGGCCAGCCAGCCCCTATTCCTGCTGAGATTGTCTTCGAGGAGGCGAGTCCCGATTTGGCGGCAAAGCACATCCCGATTGAGGAGTGGATGGCTCCATATTTTGCGATCGTCAAACGAGTGCGCACAGATCGGTGGTCCTCCGCGGGCCATAAGCGCTGGATGATCAAGAAGATCTATCAATGCATGCGCGCTGACCTCGACGCCAAGGTCAAGAAACATCGGGTGCATCGATGCCCTACGTAGTTGCGATCTCAATTGGCCTGCTGGGGTTGGTAACCATTCGAGACGCTTGCTATTTCGTTGACGCCTACGGGTTAGCGAACTTAAACCTCGAATGGCTCTTAATGCTGGCATTCGGATTTTTCCTAGTTTGGCTTGGGTGGTTCATATTCAAAGAAACGCTCACAAAGACGTACACAATCCGCAAACGGTAGCGCTATGCATGTACGCTAGCAGTCTGCTTGTCCGTTGTCAGATAATTTGAGACTGATCAGGCCGTTCGAGAAGGGAGGCTCTGGCTCATCAGGGGTTAGAGTTTAAGCTGCCTGCAGTTGATGCTGCAAGCGGCGGTTTGCGATGGTGTCGCGCTGGATGCGTTTTCGCTCTGCGAGGATCGCCTTGGCTCCGCCGAAGTAGACATCGGCTGGTGTAAGGTTGTCGATGCTCTCATGATAGCGAACTTGATTGTAGTGTTCGACGAAGGCCGATATCTGCCGTTCGAGATCGCCAGGCAGGTAGTAGTTGTCAAGCAGAATGCGGTTCTTCAGCGTCTGATGCCAGGGCTCGATCTTTCCCTGGGTCTGGGGATGGTACGGAGCACCGCGCACATGCTGCATGCCGTTCTGGTCGAGCCACTTGGCCAGATCGTCCGCCACGTAACTCGAACCATTGTCGCTGAGAGGCCTTGGCCGGTGCGCGACGGCGCTGTGGTCAAGGCCGGATACAGCGAATGCCTGGTCGAGGGTGGACGTGACGTCGGAAGCGCACATGGTGGGATCAAGCCTCCAGGCCACGACGTAGCGCGAGAAGTCGTCAAGCTCGGTCGAGAGATAGTACCACCCCCATCCGGTGATCTTGAGCTAGGTGAAGTCGGTCTGCCAGAGCTGGTTGACGGCCGTCGTCTTGTCCTTGAACTCGTTCGCGGCCTTGATCACCACATAGGCAGGGCTGGTGATGAGGTCATGCGCCTTCAGCAGCCGATAGACCGACGCTTCGGACACAAAGTACTTTCGTTCGTCGGTGAACCGCACGGCCAGCTCGCGGGGCGACAGCTCAGGTAACTCCAGCGCCAGGTCGATGATCTGGCCCCGCACATCGTCGGGGATGCGACCGGCCTGGTCGAGACCGGTGATCGGCCAGCGCTTCAACGCCCCCCTCGCGGTAGCGATCATACCAGCGATAGAACGTGGCGCGTGGGATCGCGCGCTTGACCGGAAGATGCGATTGCTCGACCAGCTGGATGATCTCGGCCTTCTCGGAGGCGGGATACCTCATGCCTCATCCTCCCCATCTCTCACCCGACAGGTGAATGCGAAGCATTCACCGATAGGGCCCGTTCATGCTTTTTTTGAGCAGACGGTTCTCCAGGGGCAGATCGGCTACAGCCTCCCTCAGAGCGGCGGCCTCCCGGCGGAGATCCTTCACCTCGCCGGAGGTCGCAGCTCGCGCCGTGTCGCCCGCCAAGCGGCGCTTACCAGCTTCGAGGAACTCCTTGTACATCGAGGCGGCAATGCCCTCGCGGCGGCACAGCTCGGAGAGATTCTCCTCGCCGCGCAATCCTTCCAGCACGATGCGGAATCTTCTCTTCCGCCGCATAATGCCGGCGGGTCTGTCGCCTAATGTCCTTTAGGACTTGTTCTGCCGGTGCTTTGCCCGGTCCGGATGTCTGCTTCATCTTCGCTCCTGGTGGCTACGATGAACCAAAAATCCTCCCTCCGCAAAATCCCTCAATTTGTCTCACACGCCCTGACGGCGAACAATCGGCTTCGCGCTTACGAATGGTATTCCTCCGCTAAGGGCCGCCTTGTTTGATGGGCGCGAGCGCTGCAGGTCCTAGGGGTAATCCTAGGAGAAGCGCTATGACGATTTCGAGGGCGGAGGTGATCACAACGGTCGAGCGGCGGCGCCGGTGGTCGCAGGATGAGAAGGAACGGCTCGTCGCAGCGTCGCTCGAGCCCGGCGCCAATGTTTCCGAGGTGGCTCGCGTGGCCGGGCTTCATGTGAGCCAGCTGTTCAGGTGGCGTAAGGAGCTTTGCAGGCACGGCGAAGCGAGCATAGCGCCGTTTGTTCCGGTCGAGATTGGGCCGTCTGCGCTACCGCGGGAGGTGGCCGAAGCGGCGTTGACGCCAACGGCGCGTCGACGCAAGAGCCAGGGCATCATCGAGATTGATCTTGGTAGCGGGCACCGCATCCGGGTCGATGGCGACGTTGATGGAGATGCGCTACGTCGCGTTCTCGATGCTTTGGTCCGCCGATGATCCCGGTTCCGACGGGCGCGCGAGTGTGGCTCGCGACAGGCTACACGGACATGCGCCGAGGCTTTCCGTCGTTGGCGCTCCAAGTGCAGGAGGTGCTGCACAAAGACCCGCTCAGCGGTCATTTGTTTGTCTTCCGCGGTCGCCGCAGCGATCTTGTGAAGCTGATCTGGCACGACGGCCAAGGAGCATGCCTTTTTACCAAAAGACTCGAGCGAGGAAGGTTCATCTGGCCATCGGTTGGCGGTGAAACGGTAACGATCTCGCCGGCGCAGTTGAGTTATCTGTTGTCCGGAATCGATTGGCGCACCCCGCAAGAAACCCAGCGTCCGACGCGGGTCGGATAACCGTTTTGGGTTTGAATCTGCTGCTCGATCTGATTCAATGGCTTCATGAGCTCGAAGCCAGACGATCTTCCTGCGGATCTTGCGAGCGCCTACATGGCGCTGCTGGCCGAGCGCAAGGCGTTGCAAGTTGAGCGCGATATCGCAGTCGCGGATGCCGCCAGCGCGCGGGCGGAGCTGTCGGACAACGAAGCGTTGATCGCACATCTCGAACTGCGGATCGAGAAGCTCAAACGCGAACTGTACGGGCCGCGGTCCGAGCGCACGGCGCGGCTGATCGAGCAATTGGAATTGGAGCTCGAAGAACTCATCACCATGGCGAGTGAGGATGAGCTCGCCGCGCGTGCCGCGGCTGCAAAGGTACAGAACGTTCGGGCCTTCACGCGCAAGCGGCCGGTGCGCAAGCCTTGGCCGGACGACATCGAACGCGAGCGGGTCGTCATTGAGGCGCCAACGAGCTGCGCCTGCTGCGGCGGATCGCGCCTGGCGAAGCTGGGCGAGGATGTGACCGAGACGTTGGAGGAGATCCCGCGCCGGTTCAAGCTGATCGAGACGGTGCGGGAAAAGTTCACCTGCCGCGATTGTGAGAAGATCAGCCAGCCGCCCGCGCCGTTCCATGCCACACCGCGTGGCTTCATCGGTCCGCAACTGCTGGCGACAATCCTGTTCGACAAGTTCGGCATGCATATCCCGCTCAACCGTCAGAGCGTGCGCTTTAAGGCCGAGAGGATCGATCTGCCGCTGTCGACGCTGGCCGACCAGGTCGGCCACGGAACCTTCGCCGTTATGCCGCTGTTCCAGCTGATCGAGCACCATGTGCTCGCGGCCGAGCGCCTACATGGCGACGACACCACCATCCGCATCCTGGCGAAGGGCAAGTGCACGACTGGGCGGATCTGGACGTATGTGCGGGATGACCAGCCGTTCGCCGGGCCTGCGCCGCCGGCGGCGGTCTATTACGCCTCGAGCGACCGACGGGGCGAACATCCCCAGAAGCATCTGGCCGCCTTCGCCGGTATCTTGCAGGCGGATTGCTATAGCGGCTTCGAGCCGTTGTTCGATCCGAAAAGAAAAGCGATGCCGATCACGCCCGCATTTTGCCTGGCCCATGCGCGGCGGGGATTCTTCGAGCTGGCCGACATCGAGAAAACGGCCAGGGAAGGCCGCAAGGGCAAACCGGTCTCCCCGATCGCGCTGGAGGCGGTCAGGCGTCTTGACGCTCTGTTCGAGATCGAGCGCGCCATCAACGGCCGCAATGCCGACGAGCGGCGTGCCGTACGCCAGGAGAGGAGCAAGCCGCTTCTCGATGACTTGCACGACTGGCTGCTCCGCGAGCGAGAAGCCCTGTCGCGCTCCTCCGAGGTCCTGAAGCCCATGAACTACATGCTCAGGCGCTGGGACGACTTCTCCCGCTTCCTCGATGATGGCAGGATCTGCCTCAGCAATAATGCCGCTGAAAGAGCGTTGCGCGGCATCGCGTTGGGCAGGCGCAACTGGACCTTCGCCGGCAGCCTGCGCGGCGCCGACCGCGCTGCCATCATGCTGACGATGATCACGACCTGCCGCCTGAACAACGTCGATCCCAAAGCCTGGCTCGCCGACGTCCTCGCCCGGATCGCCGATCTTCCCACTTCGCGTCTGCGCGAACTGCTGCCCTGGGAATGGAAGCTCCTGCGGCAAGCCAACAACCCCACCGATCAGCAGGCCGCCTGACCTTCACCCAACGCTATCTTACAGATCGCCACGCCCACGCGCATGCGTCAATCAGGCGGCCTTCGTCGTATGCGTACTACGAATGAGTTGTGGTTTGCCCTTGACCCAACTGGCTTAGATGCTCGCAAAAGGATATATATGCTGTGTGCACAACTGATTTGATTGGCCCCGCGTGCTTAGTCGGACTTACGGAAGCTGCTGGGGCGCAAACAAAGCTGGGGCCGAAATGCAGATATCGCCAAGCGAAGTAAAGGCCCAGTTGCTCAAGGGCACGCCTCTTTCTTGGACGAAGTTCGACAACCACAAGGCGGGTTCGATAACGCTCAATACGCCCGGCCTAAGACGACTGTTCAGATTTCTTGTCGAACAAAACCCTTCCAAGGTCGCTGAGGCGAGCGAGGCACTCTTCCCACCACAGCGCGAGGTCAGATACGACCTGGAGTGAATGCATGGTTTGGCAGAGGTCGATCACGGACTGAGGAGCATCTGGCGACAAGGTCTCCATGGTCGGTCTCGTAAAATCCGGGAGGGCAGCCGCCTGTTCATCGACAATCTCGTTAGTGAGTTTGGCGATACCGGTGAGTACGTCGCTGAAGGCTTCATTGGTCGCAAAGCGAGAACGCGCAGCCTCTGAATATGCGTTCTTCGGAACCATCGTGCGAAGAAGGTCGAAGTGCTTTCGAACGTCCGACGTCAATAGTGCCCTTAATTCCCGATCTATGGCGCCGCAAGCGTCGTCAATCTTCCGTTCTGCCGCGGACGCGTGCGCCCGCAATTCCAAAAGTTGGGCTGCAAGGCTCTTTTGCTGTTCATTTGTAAGCTGTCCTTCGCAGAGCGGACATATCGCGAAAGGGTCGCCTTCAGGCTCAACGAAGTATTGCGCCGCTAGCGCCTTGAGTCTCAATCTTGCGTCTCCCCTCTGGCGCTCGTGCCAGTGCACCGCTTCTTTGAGTTGCTCCTTTGATGCCTCTATAGCGTTGGGAAGGGACCTAAAATCGTCATCCTTAGAAGCGGTTTTCAGAGCTACCCAGGCTTCGAACTGTATAATTCCATTCACGCCCAGCTTCGTAATAGCGCGAGTGCTCTCTACTGCTTGCTTTACCCGGGTTCGAGCGGCCGCAACGCTTGTGTCCAGGGTGTCTGCAATCTCGGTCTTGAGCGTTGCGATGTGTTCGGTAGCTTGAGCGGAAGCCGACTTCGCAGCGTCAAGAAGTGATTTATGATGGTCTTTCTCGCCGAGTGTTCGGAGGCCGGAAAGGTCGATCGCTAAGGCTTTGGCGTGGATCTCTGCCTTGCCTATGTTCGTTGTGAACGAGCCTACAATTGCGTCAATGCCTTGATCCTTAGCATATTTGTAAAAGCGTTGGGCTTTGTTTCCCAGCTTCGCTGCGCCATCGGCGGTATCTCCAAGTTGGTCGATGATCTTCCCCCGAAAAAATGGACAAGGTTAAGCTGCTTTTAGCTCCATCTCGATCGGACTGACATAGCCGATGGCGGAGTGACGACGAGTTCGATTGTAGAAGCCTTCAATGTAAGCAAAGATATCACGTGTGGCCTCTGCGCGTGTTGCATAGTGAGTGTGGTAGACGAGCTCGATTTTGAGCGTGTGAAAGAAGCTCTCCATTGGAGCATTGTCATAGCAGTCGGCCTTGCGGCTCATCGATGCCCTCAAGCCGGCAGATTGCACGACCTTGCGCGAGGCGCACGTGGCTCCGTTCAACCGCCAGACCTTTAAAGAGCTCGTTGACATGCTCATGGGTGGCGGCGGCAAAGAAATGAACATCATCAATGATCCTCACCACAAAGATAACGAAACTCTCGGAGTGGCGCAGGCAGCCGATATAAGGAAGTTCTGGGATAACCAACTTCGGCCCAAGTTGCATCAAGCGTTCCATGTATGCGCGCAATTCGAGGCATTTGCTGGCGAGCCGCGAATGTTTGCGTGGCGAGACAATGTTGTTGCGTTCCCGAACGGTCATAGGGACACGCTAAAGGCACTTACGCTGATGAAGACCGGCGTGGCTGCTGCGGCGAAGACGGATGGAAAGGCGGGCGATGGAATCGTCACCCTCAAGGAATGGGATTCAGCCCAACCTGTAAAACTCTTCAATCACGATATCTACCAGCTAACGGCCAGTACACTCGATCCGGTCGCAGGAATAGGAGACTTTCTGATCGTTTCGAATTTTGCACCCGTGACCAAGCACAGCTTGGTCGTCGCAACTTTTGGCGAACAGCTGTTGGCCCGCCGACACAGCGAAACAGATCTTCACCCGACGATGGCGGTCTTAACAGGGCAAACGCTCGAACCTCATCAACTCCCTCAGCCAGTGATCGCACCAAAAGAAATGGTGCAGCAAAAGAAGATCGTGGGGACATTGTTCGTCTCCCACATTGCATCCCCACCGCCTGATAACGTCAACCAGGAGGCAAGGGCGGTAAGCGACTTTCATTTGGTCGAAAAAGCTTTAGCGAATGCGCGTCTGTTCGAAGTACAAGGTCGAAGTGCCGAGCCTATCGCGCTTGACGGGCAATTTCTTGTCACTCATCCTACGACATTTGGTCCAGACACATTAATGCGGCTCGAAGGGCGGCTTGTCGTGGCGGTAGACGACTCGGGCGAAAGCTACTTCAAGCGTCTGCGCGTCCACAACAAGATGGTCGTCTTGGAAAGCCTCAATCCTGACGGTACCACTCCAGCCCAGTTGCTTAGTTTGGACAGATCGCAAGGCTTATCTGTGTGAGCGATTTACTGGAAGTGGTCGGCGTTCTCTTCGAGCTGCCGGGCCAGGGCCCCAAAGCATCCTAGAGCCCGACTCCGTCGGATAGGTCATTAACGGATGCCGTCTCGAACCGCATGGTAAGCGGCAAAGAGACCCCGTCTGGCGGAGTGGGTGAGCGATCGGCTATCGGCTGCTGAGTTTGTGAGCCGATGTGAGCTTCTATGTCTGCGCCTAGTTCTGGAACTAGCCCGTCTTATTCGCGAGAGGGCGCCTGAGAGGCTGGCGAGCGTGGTGTAAAGCGCTGATGCGGCGTAGGATTCGGTTATAAAGCCAACCCCATCACCTTCAGCCGCGAACACCAGGCCCGCCATGACCGATGATACGATTCTGCCCTTCTCGTTTCCAGCCGTTCACGCCAGGAAAGTCACAGCTGCCTTCGATGGCGGTCGGCTGACCTCGAACGGGGGCGTGATGCTTCTGGCGATGGCCGAGCGGCGTCTCGGCTTGGCCGACAATTTGGCCCGGGTGTTCCCGGATCGGCGCGATCCGACGCGGGTCGTGCACAGCCTTGTCGATATGTTCCGCGCGCGCATGTTCGCGATCTGCTGCGGCTACGAGGACGCCGTTCGCCCAACCTACACCTCAAGCGCGTTGCAAAGTAACGGTCGTCAGGCGGTGAAAAGCCGAAGGCAATCCCGCGCGCCTCGTCAAATCGGACTAAAAAAAGCACTCTCACGAATAGGACGGGCTAGAACCTTCCATATGATCGAAGCGGTCGCCGACTGTCTTGGAGGGAGCGCCGCGTCAGCTTCGCCGACGTTGGTCGGACGAGTTCAAGGCGCAAGTTGTGACAGAGGCGCTGGAGCCTGGCGCGAGCGTATCGGCGATCGCCCGCCGGATCGGCATTCACCCGTCGCAGCTGTTCGCCTGGCGCCGTGATGCTCGGGCCGAGCGGCATTATCGCTCGCAGCCCTCGAGTTGCGAGGGTGTGGTGGCTTCTGTGGCAGGCGCAGTGATCGAAATTGCCGATTGGCGAGGTGGTCGTGCGCGCCGGCGTGGATGTTGACGAGGCGCACTTGCAGCGGGTGATCCGGGCGGTCCGTTCGGCATGATCCCCTCTGGTGTCATTCCAACGGGCCGATGCGAACGGCCGCGGAACGACCAGGGCTGGCTTCCTCTCACCGCCGAGTCCGGCAGTGTGACCCGGCGGCCAGGATCGGCCCTGCAGCCCGAACGGTGCGCCGCTAACGGAGTGGTTCTGGAACAATCCCGGCGGGTCGAACCAATCGTTGCTGGCGTTGCAGACGGACTTCATCTGGTCGATCCCGCGGCACGCCATCGGTCCTTGATCGCTGTGGCGGAAAAGTGATGCGACGCAACCGCGCTCTGGCGGCCGGCGTTTGGTGATGCAGACTATCTGGCGCCGGACACGCCGCTGAACCTGACGCTCTATTTGCGTCATCGTCTGTCGGTGCGTCGGCGGCCGGACAGCGCGATCAACCTGTCCGAACTGACCAGACGTGTCACGCTGAGTCAGTTGAAGGCCGAGCGCCCGCGGCAAGCTCCCATCATTTGCGCAAGTATAACACTCCAAGAATCAGAAATGCCACATATGAGCGACATTTGTGCGGGGTCAGCTCAACCCCAGCTAATAAGGCAATCGAGTCGTTCACGGCTTTTCCACCAGCCGATCCGGGCTCCGGCTGTTTGGAGGCGCTGAGGAGGTCGGCATAACTTGCAAACGCAACTCAGTTCTTTAGTGCTCATCGAGGCCAACAGCGCGATCATGTTATCGACGTGAACAATTGGCGTCCCCTTCGAGACACAGATCGGCTCGTTATTATTTGTCTGTAGGAAGCGTACTCTACCGTGTAGGCTATGGCTTTCGATACCAGCAATCGCTTCCGTTCCGGCCCAATGCGCCGAACCGCACCAAGTTGCTGATCAACCGTTGTGAAATCCGCCGGTAGGGGCGAATGAATGCCTCCCGGTTTTGGTAGTAGTCCAAATGAGTGTCAGCAGCTAACCTCTTGGCGACCCGTGGGAAACTACGGACCGTCGAGTTGCCGCGATACGCCACTGTACGCCGAGATGTCGTGGCGAGAGCGTAGCGATTGCACGTTCGTTCCGCTGAGCGAGAAGGAGAAAGTGACGCTTCTGTGCGAACGTTACGGCGTGAATGTCTTTGGGGACGAAGCAGGTACGCCATAGGATGGCGGTGATTACGGCATGATCGACCATTAGCGACTCTCGGCACGCCTGCGCGAACTCCCCACGTCCCCTTGTCCCGCTCCACACTCCTTTCATCGAAACGCTGGCACTATTGTCAAAGCCAAAATGGGGTACGGCGTTCTATTTCGGTGACAAGTCGGCACTTTTTCGTGTCTCGAACTGAGGCGTTCTCAGGTGAATAATTGCGTGTGTGCCTGTCATAAGGCCACCACGCTATGAATTACGACCTCAAATCATGCATTCGACCTCTTCGCCGCCGTTTTGGATTTACGCAAAAAGAGATCGCTTTTCTCATCGGGGTCAAGTGCCGAACTGCGATTTCGCGCCTTGAGGGCGCGAAGCGCAAACCGAGCCTTGAGGCTGCGTTCATATTCGCGCTGCTGTTTGATACAACTCTTTCGGAACTATTTCCCGGGCTGTTGTCCGAGCTCCATGAGGTCACAGTTCGCCGCGCAAATGGTCTCTATGAGGAGCTTCAAGGAAATCCGTCTAACACGACGCAATTCAAGCTAGACTTTCTGGAGAGATTACTAGAACGAGCTGAAAGGCACATGTTTCGTGCCGTATGAGGCGAGCCGATCGACATGCGCTCGCTCTTTCAATCTACATAGATTCCGGTGATCATCGGCGCGACCGATGCTTTGGCGGGTGAGGACGATCATGGACACGGTAACGACCGGGAATCTCGACATCCCCGCAGACATCGCGGCAACCCTCGTCGATCCGGTCGCCTATGCCGACGATCGCATTCACGACGCTTATCGCTGGCTGCGCGCCAACAACCCGCTCGGCATCGCCCGGCCGGAGAAATTTGATCCGTTCTGGGTGGTGACCAAGCACGCGCATATCCAGGCGATCAGCCGCCAGAACGACCTGTTCCACAATGCCGACCGGCCGACCACGCTGACCAACCAGGCGCTCGAGGAACGCGTTCGCAAGATCACCGGCGGACCCAATCTGGTGCGCTCGCTGGTGCAGATGGATGCGCCCGACCATCCGAAATACCGCGCGCTGACGCAGGGCTGGTTCATGCCGGCCAATCTCGGCAAGTTCGAAGGCCGCGTCCGCGAGATCGCGCGGGCCACGGTGCAGCGCATGCTCGACCGCGGCGGCGCCTGCGATTTCGTCGAGGACGTCGCGCTCGGCTATCCGCTGCACGTCATCATGGAGATTCTCGGCGTGCCGGAGGCGGACGAGCCGCGCATGCTCAAGCTGACGCAGGAGCTGTTCGGCCCGCAGGATCCCGACACCGCGCGCGTCCGCGACGCGCTGAGCGCGGAACAAGTCTCAGTGATGTTGCAGGCGATCATCGCCGACTTCTCGGCTTACTTCCGCAAGATCACCGAAAATCGCCGCCAGAATCCGCGCGAGGATCTCGCCACCGTCATCGCCAACGCGAAGATCGGCGGCGACTATATGCCCGAGCACGATCAGACCAGCTATTACATGATCGTGGCGACCGCGGGCCACGACACCACGTCATCCTCGACCGCGGGCGCGATCTGGGCGCTGGCGAACGACCCCGCGGAATTCGCCAGGGTGAAGGCCAATCCGGAACTGATCCCGGGCCTGGTCGACGAGGCGATCCGCTGGATGACCCCGGTCAAGCATTTCATGCGCTCGGCCACCGCCGACACCGAGCTCGGCGGCCGCAAGATCGCAAAGGGCGACTGGCTGATGCTGTGCTACGCCTCGGGCAATCGCGACGAGGAGGTGTTCGAGGAACCCTATCGCTTCCGCAGCGACCGCAAGCCCAACCGCCATGTCGCGTTCGGCTACGGCGCGCATCTCTGTCTCGGCCAGTATCTCGCCAAGCTCGAGATGCGCATCCTGTTCGAGGAACTGCTGCCGCATCTGAAATCGCTGTCGCTCGACGGCGAGGTGAAGATGACCCAGGCCTATTTTGTCAACGGCCCGAAGAAGCTTCCGATCCGGTTCGAGGTGAATTGACGATTATGGTTGTAGGTTCAGACAAGGAATGGCGAATCGAGAATGCTCGTCATCCTGAAGGACTAAAGCTGCAGTTGCGGCGCTACGTTACATAAACACGCGCGGTTTCGCATTCGTCGTTTTCGAAGGCCACGCATCGCCGTTCGATTGGGAAATACGCGAGATACGCGGTACTCGTTATCCAGGACACGACCGCGCAAGGCACGCAACGAGCGCGGTGGATCACCACTCTCAATGCCTCGATCCGTGTGCTCGCGAAAGACCGCGACGTTCCGTTTTTGCATATTCGCGCGATCAGGTCCGAAGCACATTTGAGCGCTACGAATGCCCGAACAAGCGTAGCCTGGCTGAGCTGATCGCGAAGCATATTCCCGCGCTCGAGCGATATGTCCCGCCGCCTCGCAAACCTTGGATGAGCGAGGACCGCCGAATGGGTCTATTCGATGCAGCGGCGCTGGGTCGGGTAGTCGAGCCGCACAGAGACGAATTGGTCCTGTTGCATGACTTTCCCAAAATTCCCGTTCAGGCTACCGTGACACGGCTGCTTGTCTGCAGCGTTCTATGGGAGGGTAGAATGCACAAAGACGTTTGGATCGCTGTGATGGCATTGCTCGTGCTTACGCTCGGGACAGCAGATAGCGCGATGGCAGCATGTCCGGCGGGGAAAATAACCTGCGCCGCTTGGTGTGCCAGATATCGCCCGGGGGCGCAGGATTGTTTCGTCGGCCCGACTAGCTGCGAGACAAAACCGGGCGGAAAGGCTGCCTGCGTTGGAGACATATGCAACGCGCAAAATGATTCATGCGGGCGACTTCAAGAACAGGAAATCAAGAGGAAACAACGATGACTCGAAACGGTGACGAACGTCGTTGCCCGGGTCTCGCTAGCCCGCCTCGACCGGGGGAAAGGAGGATATAAACCGCCTTCTACTTTCCGGTGGCGAACTTTGTCGCCAGCGAGTGCAGGCTCAAGAGATCGCGAAAGCTGTCGGGGACCCCCGGTGCGAACATGCGCACCGTAGAAACGTCGTGCGCGCCAACACCGCCCATCCTGCTGTTCGTCGAACGTGCCGCGCCTCCTGTTGGAGTACCTCCGAATGAATCCCGGCCTTAACCCGGAAGCGCTTGACGAAGCCTACGAGTACGCCGGTGCCGCGTTTCGCTTGGTAATGCGCCGTCACTTTTCGCTTCGCTTCTTGCTGCTTGCCACCCGAACGAAAGGAGCGTCAGATTGAGACGGGGCGCAATTGAGCGCCTGACAGCTGCCCACACAAGACGGCGACACACCGAGGTCTCCGTTACTCCAACTGGCAGCATCAATGCCATCGGCAGGCACGCAGGGACTGGGTCGGATCGTGACCCCTGCGGCTGAAACCAAGATTGAATTGGATATTCGCACGCCGTTCTCTAAGAGCGGCAGACTGTGCTCGTCGCAATGCGTGTCGTTGTCGTTGCGCGTAGCGATTTGTTTCGAAGGCGACGCCGAGGGCTCCATGATCGTGTGAGCCTGGCGGAAGTCGAGGGAGCGTCATGCAAAATCAATTTCTTCTGTTTGAGGGCATCGACGCCAATGACACTGCAGGTCTGTGGGTCACTGATGGTACGGCGGCCGGCACGCACGTACTCACCGGAATCAGTGGCGCGAATTCGGGCGGGCTGTTGCCCAGATACTTCACAGTATTTGACGGGACGGTTCTGTTTGACGGTTTCAATTCAAACGGGGCCTCTGGCTTATGGGTAACCGACAGCACCGCGGCCGGCACGCACGAACTTACCGGCATCAGCGGCGCGAATTCGGACGGTCTTTTTTCAAATGTTGAGAACCCGGATTTTACTGCCTTTAATGGCCAGGTTCTGTTCAATGGTCTCAATTCGAGTGGTGTCAAAGGCTTATGGACGACCGACGGGACCGCCGCTGGTACGCACGAAATTGCCGATATCAGCGGCGCGAACCTCGTAGGTCTTAATCTTGTGAATCCGCCGGGCATTAATCCTCAGTCAATGGAGGTCTTCGGCGACGAAGTGCTCTTCTTCGGCTCGAATGAGAGTGGCAGTCAGGGCCTCTGGGTCACTGATGGGACGGCGCTTGGTACGCACGAAGTCACTGGTGTCGGTGGCGGTCACCTGGCCGTTTTCAATCACCTGGCGCTGTTTGAGGGCAAAGATGCGAACGGCAACTTAAATCTTTGGGTAACGGACGGTACGGCGGCCGGTACGCACGAGCTTACCAGCATCAGCGGCGCTAATTCGGGCGGCCTCTTTTCGAATGTTGGCAACCCCGATCCCGACTTTACCGTCTTTAACGGCAAAGTTCTGTTCAATGGCGCCAATGCGAGCGGGGCCTTCGGCCTGTGGGTCACGGACGGGACAGCGGCCGGTACGCACGAGATCACCGGGATCAGCGGCGCCAACGGCCTCAGTCCTCGCAACATGACCATCGTCGATAGCAAGGTCGTGTTCATTGGCGGCGACGCGAACGGGCAGTTTGACTTGTGGGTTACCGACGGCACCGCGGCCGGCACCCACCAACTGACATTTAGCGGGCTGTGGCCAACCCTTAACGGTGCAAATTTTGCGAGCTTCAATGGCCAGGTGTTTTTCAATCCGAGCAGAGACTACGGACTATGGGTTGAGCTGGCTCCGGTTGTCTGAACAGATTTTCCGCGTCGATAAGTGGAGCCTCTGCCATGGTTAGGCTGCCAAGCGGAGTGGCAGCGGGTTGAAGTAGGCTTGATCGGGGGTGACGCCGTCAAGGCTCGAATGCGGGCGCCGACCGTTGTAGAAGTCGAGGTATCGGCCGATCGACGCGAGGGCCTCGCTGACGCTGTCATAGGCCCGCAGATACACCTCCTCGTATTTGACGCTGCGCCATAGCCGTTCGACAAACACGTTGTCCCGCCAGGCTCCCTTGCCGTCCATGCTGATCGCAATGCCGTTGTCGGCGAGCACGCCGTTAAAAGCCTGTCCGGTGAACTGCGAGCCCTGATCCGTATTGAAGACGTCCGGCTTGCCGTGACGAGCCAGGGCATCCTGAAGCGTCGCGACACAGAACGCCGCCTCCATGGTGATCGATACGCGCCACGACAGCACGCGGCGGCTGAACCAGTCGAGCACAACCGCCAGATAGACGAAGCCTCGCGCCATCGGGATGTAGGTGATGTCCATCGCCCACACCTGGTTCGGCCGCGTGATCTCCATCCCGCGCAGCAGGTACGGGTAGATCTTGTGGCCCGGCTCGGGCTTTGTCGTGCGTGGACGGCGATAGAGCGCTTCTATCCCCATCCGCCGCATCAACGTCTTCACATGCCGACGGCCGATCTTGCACCCATCGGCAGCCAGCAGCCCTCGCAACATGCGAGAGCCGGCAAAAGGGAACTCCAGATGCAGCCGGTCGAGGCGCTGCATGATCGCAAGGTCGGCGTCCGGCACCGGCCGCGGCAGGTAGTACACGCTGCCGCGGCTGATGTTCAAAGCCTCCGCCTGCCTGGTGATCGACAGCTCGTGCTCACGGTCGATCATCGCTTTGCGCTCAGCAATCCCGCCTTGGTGAGCGCTCCTTCTAAAAAACTATGCGCGGCGATGCGCTCCCCCTGTGGGATAGAAACGGACCGGCGCTAGATTGCCGACCGGGAGGGAGCGGCCGATACGATTTTGGTGGCACGTGACCCCGTTAAAAAACCTGGTCCATGGGTTGTCGCGCACTTGAGAGTGGTGACGCCATCCGGCGATCCCGTTTAGGAATCTGACGTATAGCGCAGCCCAGCCCTTCCGCCGCCGTCAGCAGGAGGATTAGAGATGAACCCCAAAAGATCGAAGTCGAGGAACGGAGGTAAGATGCAGATGGTGCACCCGGACGCGGCTGCCATCGACGTCGGAGCGACTATGCACATGGCTGCCGTGAGGGCAGATCGCGCACCGGAGCCAGTCCGCAGCTTCGGTACCTTCACGGCTGATCTGCATCGGCTAGTCGACTGGTTTACTGAATGCGGCGTCGAGACTGTCGTCATGGAATCGACCAGCGTCTACTGGATTCCGATCTTCGAGCTTCTCGATGCCCGGGGATTTAACGTGTTTCTTGTCAACGCGCGCGATGCCAAGCACGTGCCGGGGCGCAAGACCGATGTCAGCGATGCGCAATGGCTGCAGCGGCTCCATTCATTCGGGTTGCTGCGGGCCAGCTTTCGGCCCAAAGGGCAGATTGCCGAGCTGCGAGCCTACGTGCGTCAGCGCGAGCGTCTGCTGGAGTACGCGGCCTCACACATCCAGCATATGCAGAAGGCCTTGACGGAGATGAATCTTCAGCTGCACCACGTCGTCACCGACATCACCGGCGTGACCGGCCTGCGTATCATACGGGCGATCCTTGCCGGCGAGCGCGATCCTGAGGCGCTGGCGTGCTTGCGCCATTATAGTTGCCGCTCCAGCGCCGAGACGATCGCGAAGGCGCTCACCGGAAGCTACCGCGCCGAGCATCTGTTTGCGCTCGAGCAGGCACTTGCGCTTTACGACGCCTACCACGAGAAGGCATCTGCCTGCGACGCCCGAATTGAAGCCGTGTTGAAGGAACTGAGCTTCCATCGGGGGCATGGCCACGGATCAGCGCCGCGGGTCTCGCGGCGTCGGAATCGAACCGATCAGGCGAACGCTCCAGCTTTCGATGTCCGCGAGGCGCTGTTCGCGTTGCTCGGAAAGGACCTCACCGCGATCGACGGCCTCGGTCCTTACCTCTCGCTGAAGCTGATCGCTGAATGCGGCGACGACCTCTCCTCGTGGCCAAGTGCAAAGCATTTTACCTCCTGGCTGGGACTGGCGCCGAGCAACAAGGTCTCCGGCGGCAAAATGCTCTCGTCCCGAACGCGCCGATCCGGCGGCCGAGCGGCGGCACTTCTGCGCCTTGCTGCCGTGACCGTGGGTCGTACAGACACTGCGCTCGGCGCCTTTTATAGACGGCTCTCAGCGCGCATCGGCAAGGCCAAGGCCGTGACCGCCACGGCCCGGAAGATCGCAGTTCTGTTCTACAATGCTGTGCGATACGGAATGGACTATGTCGATCCCGGGGCCTCGTCCTACGAGACGCGTTACCGGACGCGAGTGGTCAACAATTTGCATCGGCGTGCCAAGGCATTCGGCTTTGTTCTCCATCCCTTGGAGCCGAAAGTAGATGCTGCCGTTTCTTAGGAATCGTTCTCCAGCGTCAGTTCGCCGATCTTGGCGTGCAGCGACTTCACGTCGATGGCTGCTTGCTCCGCTCCGGAGCCGCCGCCGGGACCGAACGCATCGGCGGCCTTGCTTTCAAGCTGAGCCTTCCACGCCGTGATCTGATTGGGGTGGACGTCGAACTGCTCGGCAAGCTGAGCCAGCGTTCGATCGCCCTTCACGGCGGCGAGCGCCACCTTCGCCTTGAAGGCCGGTGTGTGGTTCCGGTGTGTGGTTCCGGCGTGTTCTTCTGCTCATTGTCGCTCCTGATTCGCAGGCACAGCGTGCCCGCTGTCAGCCAGAAACTCCACTTATCGCCCTGTGCAGAATTCCGGGGCCGGCTCTGATCAGCAGCGTCCGCCGTCCGGCACGTGCCGCGCCGACGGCGGCCGCGATGCCGGCCGGTCCGCCGCCGAGCACCACCACGTCATATTCGCCATAGAGGGGGACCTGCCGCGCAGGTTCTTCGATCGTGCTCGCTCGCATCATTTCCGCCCTGAACAAAGTTGATTGGGCCAACTATGAATTGATGCGGAGTGCGGTACAAGCCACCAAATTATGTAATCAGCTTTCGCGAATCGAGAAAGGCAAGGAAGAGAACGGGAAGAGCAGATGGATACGCTTGTTAACCTCGAGGCCTTCCTCGCCACCGCCGACGCTGGCGGCTTCTCCGCCGCTGCGCGCAAGCTCAACGTCGCAACGTCAGTCGTCGCCAAGCGCGTCACCCAGCTCGAGGAACGGATTGGCACCGCGCTGTTCCACCGCTCGACCCGCCAGTTGCGGCTGACCGAGGCCGGGCAGCAATATGTCCATCGCGCCCGCGGCGTGGTTGCCGATGTCGGCGATTTGCTGTCGCGGATGGGCGAGAAGCAGCGCGACCTCACCGATCACCTCCGCGTCAAGGCACCGACCTCGCTGACGGTGGCGCGGCTCGCCGATGCCTTCACGATCTTCCAGAAGCAAAACCGAAGCGTGAAGCTCGAGATCGTGATGATCGACCGCCCGGTCGATCCGGTGACCGAGGGTTTTGACATCGCGATCGGCGCCTTCCCGCATTCCTTCGGCGGCGTCGTCGACGAGCCGCTGTGCCGGCTGCCGCGGCTGTTGTGCGCCTCGCCAGCGTATCTGAAGAAGCACGTCGCACCGAAGCATCCGCGCGACCTGGTCGATCATCGCTGCCTCAGCTTCCTGCCGACCGGACCGGAATGGCCGTTCGAGGGGCCGCGCGGCCGCATCAATATCCAGGTGCGCCCGATTCTCTCTTCGAACGAGGGCCGCGTGATGACGCAAAGCGCGATCGCCGGCAACGGCATCGCCCTGCTCTCGCATTATCTGGTCGCGGACGCGCTGCGCGACGGCACCTTGCAGCCGGTGCTCACTGAGTTTCCGATCCCGGAACTGTGGGTGAAGGCCGCCGTTCCGGAACGCCGCATCAATGCCGCCGCGGTGCAGGCGCTGCTGAAGACATTGAAGAAATCGCTGTCGCAATCGTTGTGATACAGTGGCGGTCTTGCCCCTCGCACGCCGACCTGAGACAAGACCACGAAAGGATCGCCCGCTTGAAGCTCCTGATCTCAGTTTCGCTCGGCCTCATCATCCTCGCTGGGCCAGCGGCGGCGATCGAGACCTGCCGCTTCATTGAGGCCAAGGCGGAACGCGAGGCCTGCTACCACCGCCAGGAGCAGGAGCTGGCGGCGCGCCGCAAGCCCGACGCGCCTGCGACGCCGTCGAGCGAATCGAAGACGTTCGATCAGCTGCAACAGATGCGCCGCGACGACGCGGAGGTCTACCGCAGCATCCGCGGCATCTGCAACGGCTGCTGAGCGAAACAGAGAGACTTACGCCTTGCCACCCCACCGGCCCGCACGCTTCTCGGCAAAGGACGCGAGCCCTTCGGCCGCCTCGGCGGTCTGCCGCTTGGCCGAATGCAGATGGACAAGGCGCTTGTAGGCGTCGTCGTCCACGCCCATGCCGCCGAACGAGCTCTCCATCGCGAGCTTCTTGGTCTCGGCCATCGCATCCGGTGCGTTGCCGAGCAGCTGCTCGACGACCTTGGCGCCGGCGCTTTCGAGATCGGCGAGCGGCACCACCTCATGCACGAGGCCGATGCGGCGGGCATCCTCGGCGCCGAAGCGTTCGCCGGTCAGCGCGTAACGCCGCACCTGGCGGACGCCGATGGCGTCGCAGAGCTGCGGGATGATGATCGCCGCGGTCAGACCCCAGCGCACCTCGGTGATCGAGAACAGCGCGTTATCCGCCGCGATCACCACATCGCAGGCCGAGATCACGCCGGTGCCACCGCCGAAGCAGCCGCCCTGCACCAGTGCGACCGTCGGGACCGGCAGCGTGTTGAGGCGCTGCACCGCCTCGAAGGTGGCGCGCGACGCCACCTCGTTCTCCTCTGATGATTTCGGCCGCACGCCGTTGATCCATTTCAGGTCGGCGCCGGCCTGGAAATGCTTGCCATTGCCTTTGAGCACCACGACGCGCACCGGCTTGGTCGAGAGGTCGTCGATCGCAGCCAGCACGCCCGCAATCAGCGCGCCGTCATACGCATTGTTGACCTCGGGGCGATTCAGCGTGACGGTCGCGCCCCCGCGCGCATCGAGGCTCCACAGGACTGGGCTGGCCGACATGATTTTTCTCCCTCGTTCGGCATTGCTCTTGCCTTGTACTAGCCTTGCACTATGGCGAGCGGAGATGCCTTGATCCATCACTTTCAAGCGCGCGCGACCGCGCCACGCGCATGACGGGTTGCGCGATGCCCCGCGCTTGTGGAAACTGACGCGGCACGTTTGCAAGGAATTGTTCCACTCATGCGTATTTGCATTTTCGGCGCGGGCGCCGTCGGCAGCCATTTCGCGGTCCAGCTGGCACGCGCCGGTCACGACGTGTCCTGCGTGTTGCGCGGGCCGCATCTCGACGCGGTCAGGGCCAACGGATTGACGCTCGAGGTCGGCGGCACCAGGATTACTGCAAAGGTAAAGGCGTCGGCCGATCCCGCAGAGCTGGGGCCGCAGGACGTCGTCATCAGCACGTTGAAGGCCACCGGCATCGGCGCGCTCGCGACCGGGCTGTTGCCGCTGCTTCAGCGCGACACCGCCATCGTGTTCGCGCAGAACGGCATTCCCTGGTGGTACGATCTCGGCCTGCCGCCGCAGCATCCCGCCATCCCCGATCTCGGCTTCCTCGATCCCGGCGGGCGGCTGCGCGGCGCTATCCCGAAGGAGCGGATCATCGGTGGCGTGATCTTCTCCTCTAACGAGGTGATCGCGCCCGGAGTGGTGGCGAACCTGTCGCCGGACCGCAATCGCCTCTTGATCGGCGAGTGTGACGACCGGCAGAGCGAGCGCATCGCCACTCTGCGTGCGGCGCTCAATGAAGCCTCGATCGAATCGCCCGAGGTCACGGAAATCCGCGAGACGATCTGGTCGAAACTGCTCACCAACATGTCGATGTCGGTGCTCTGCCTGTTGACCGGACTGACCGCGCGTGCCGTCCGCGACGATCCTGTCATGCAGGACGTGATCCCGCGCCTGCTCGACGAGGCCAATGCGGTCGCGACGCGCTATATCCCTGCGGTCAAGCGCGTCACCCGCAGCGGGCCAGCGCCCGACCACAAGCCGTCGATCCTGCAGGATTACGAGCTCGGCCGCGCCATGGAGATCGACGTGCTGGTGCGCGCACCGGCGGCGTTTGCCCGCGCCGCTGACCTCTCGACCCCGATGCTCGACCTGATGGCCGCGCTCGCGATCCAGAAGGCGCGTGACAAGGACCTGTATCAGGGCTGACAATCCGCCCCACCACGATAACAAGCAGGGACATCGAACCATGCACGTCAAGGACAAGGTCTGCGTCGTCACCGGCGGCGCGAGCGGGATCGGCGAAGCGGTGGCGCGGGCCTATGCGGAGGCGGGCGCCCGCGGCGTCGTGGTCGCCGATCTCAAGACCTCGCGCGACCGGCTCGCCAATGTCGCCGGCGATATCGACGGGCTTGCGGTCACCGCTGATGTCGGGCTCGAAGAGGACATCAAGGCGCTGATCGCCGCGGCCGAGGACAAATATGGTCCGGTCGACGTGTTCTTCTCCAATGCCGGATTGTCGCGCAAGGGACAGGAAGCCGCGACCGATGCCGATTGGGACGTGAGCTGGCGGGTGCATGTGATGAGTCACGTGTTCGCGGCGCGTGTGCTGGTGCCCGGCATGCTGGCGCGCGGCTCCGGCTATCTCATCAACACCGCATCGGCCGCGGGGCTATTGGCCTCGCTGAACTCGATGCCTTACGGCGTGACCAAGAGCGCCGCGGTCGCGCTCGCCGAGCATCTCGCCATCCAGTATGGCGATCGCGGCATCCGCATCTCCGTGCTCTGTCCGCAATCGGTGCAGACCGGCATGACGACGCCGGGCCCGAGCGCAGCGCGCGTCGACGGCGTGCTGCAGCCGGGCGAGGTCGCGCGCATGGTGATCGAGGCGATGGCCGAGGAGCGCTTCCTGATTCTCTCGCATCCGCAGGTGCAGGAATACATGCAGCGCAAAGTCACCAACCGCGAGCGCTGGCTCTCCGGCATGCGCCGGCTGCGCGACCGGATCTATGGCGGTGCGACGTCAGGCTGACGGCGGCGCGAACTTCCCCAACGGCCCGGAATAGACCTTCGCCGCGGGCGAGGCGTAGGCGCCGCGGCGTGACGTCGTGAGCTTGAGACCGGCGAGCGCCTCCGCCTGCTTCACCGCGGCGGCGACGCCGTCGACCACCGGCACACCGAATTGCACCGACAGCTCATGTGCAAGATCGGCCATGCCGGCACAGCCGAGCACGATGGCGTCGGCGCCCTTCTCCAGCGCGCGGGCGATCTCCGCCTGCAGCTTTGGCTTGGCGCCCGAGCCCGGCTTCTCCAGATCGAGCACTGCGACATCGCAGGCGGTGACCACGGCGCGATCGGCAAAGCCGTAGCGGCGGACCAGTTCCTCCAGCGGCACGATCGAGCGCGGCAGCGTGGTGACGATGCCGATGCGCTTGGCGATCTGTCCGGCCGTGACCAGCGCCGCTTCGCAGATGCCGACCACGGGGTAGCGCGCTGCCGACCGCGCGGCATCCAACCCGGTGTCGTCGAAGCAGGCGATGATGCCGACGTCCGCATCGGGCGTCTTCAACAGCGCCTCGATCAGGCCGGGAACGGCAAACGCCTCGTCGTAGAAGCCCTCGATCGAGGCCGGCCCCATCGACGAGGTGACCGCCACGATCTCGGTGCCGGATGCGGCAACCGCCTGCGCGGCGGTGGAGATGGTCGCGGTCATCGACGCGGTGGTGTTGGGATTGACGATCAGGATCTTGGTCATGGGTTACGACTCACGAATGCTTGGCGACCCACGCCGCGAACGCATCGAGCAGCTCGGCCATCACCTCGCGGTCGTTGCGGCCGGAGCGCTTGAGGACATGGAAGGAGTGGTCGGCCTCCTGCACCAGATGCAGCGTCGCACGGCTACCCAACGCCTTCACCACAGGCTCGAGCAGGTCGAGCTCGGCCAGCGCATCGCGGGTGCCCTGCAGGAACAGCATCGGGACCTTGACCTCGGCGAGATGTTTGGCCCGCTCGTTCGACGGCTTGCCGGCGGGATGCAGGGGGAAGCCGAGGAACACCAGCCCGCGCACGCCGGCGAGCGGCGCTTTCGCCTGCGCCTGCGAGGTTATGCGTCCACCGAACGACTTGCCGCCGGCGAACAGCGGCAGTTCGCCGCAACGCCGCGCGGTCTCCGCCACCGCGGCGCGCACCGTTGCCTGCGCGACGGCGGGCGGATCGGGCCGCTTGCTGCCCTTCTCCATGTAGGGAAACTGATAGCGCAGCGTCGCGATGCCGCGCTCGGCGAGGCCCGCCGCAATCGACTCCATCGAGGCATGGGCCATGCCAGCGCCGGCGCCATGCGCAAACACATAGGCCGCACGCGCCTGCGCCGGGCGCAGCAGCAGCGCGGACACCGTGCTGTCGTCCGAGATCGTGATCGTGAGCGGTTGCGCGCCTGACGCGTTCAAGATGACATCTCGAAGAATTGTTGTGCCGATAGTTCTAGCCGCACGCCTCGATGCGCGCAAATGCCGCCGCGACGACGCCGCCAGTGAGATGGCTCACAGCCGATCAATGTTTCCTTTGCAACATTGCCTTTGCAACATTTCCGCTGTTAGACCAAGAGCCGCCACTGTAGGATGGTGTGCAGCATGACACACGCAGAACGCGAACTTGTTTTCGGCGATTTTTAACATCTCGTCCATATGACGCGCGGGTACCACGAATCGGGGGACGGGGCATGCCTCGCAAGACGATCTTCTTCATCGGACTGCTGATTGTCGCCGGCGTCCTCTACTTCAAGGACGATATCGAGACGGTGGTAAGCGGCTTCCGCGTCAAGGTCGTCGACTACCAGCCGCCGGCAAAGAGCGTGTGGCTGGATCAGAATGTCAGCGCCGAGCGGCTGCGCTGGTTCTACCACGCCGACCAGGGCACCCGGACCTTCGGCATTCCCCATGAATGGTTCATGGCGCTGGAGCAGCCGACGGTCTGGCCGCTGTTCACGGCGGCGCCGCGGCTCAGCGAGACTAGTTATCTCGGCCGCTTCGGCTTTATTCCCGACACTGTGATCCCGGGCAAGCCCGATGCGCTGCCGATCGGCTTCGCGCAGGGCAGTCCGATGGCGGATGCCAATGGCACGCCCTGGCGCAACCCGCACAGCAAGGCCGACATGACCGGGGTCGGGCTGACCTGCGCGGCCTGTCACACCGGAAGCTTCACCTATCGCGGCACCGAGATCGTGATCGACGGCGGGTCGGCCAACACCAATCTGTTCGAATTCCAGAAGAGCGTCGGCGTCTCGCTGCTCTTGACCCGGTTCTGGCCGGGCCGCTTCTCGCGCTTTGCCGACGAGATCCTCGGCAAGGATGCGAGCCTCGACGAGCGCATGGCGCTGCGCGGCCAACTCGACCTGGTGTTGAAGCAATACGCCAACATCAACTCGTTGGAGACCAAGGTCGCCGCCAACAGCGTCGAGGAAGGCTATGCGCGGCTCGACGCGCTGAACCGGATCGGCAACCAGGTGTTTTCGATCGACTTGAACAATCCGGACAACTACGCCTCGCATTCGGCGCCGGTGCATTTCCCGCGGATCTGGAACGCGCCATGGTTCAGCTGGGTGCAATATGACGGCTCGATCATGCAGCCGATGGTGCGCAATGCCGGCGAGGCGCTCGGCGTCAGCGCGGAGCTCAATCTGCTCGACGAATCCAGGGGCCTGTTCAAGTCGAGCGCGCGGGTCGACGTGCTGCACGAGATGGAGCGGATGATCGCCGGCGAGCCGCCTAGCGAGGACAAGGGCTTTGGCGGCCTGGCGTCGCCGAAATGGCCGGAGAACATCCTGCCGCCGATCAACATGGATCTCGCGAAGACAGGCGGCGGGCTCTACAAGACGCGCTGCCAGGGCTGCCATGGCCCGGCGATCGACAGCAAGGCGCTGCCCGCGAGCGAGGCCTTTGCGCTGTTCAAGGACAAGAAGCGCTGGATCAAGAACGACGCCGGCCAGCCGCTGCTCGACGTCGAGATGATTCCGATCAGCCTTATCGGCACCGACGGCGCGCAGGCCGAGAGCCTTGCACACCGTACGGTCGAAACGCCGGCCAATCTGAAGATCAAGGACGGCAGTTTCGGACCGGCGCTCGGCGACCTCGTCGAGAAGGCCGTCGACTATTGGTACGACCAGAACAAGACCCCGCCGGAGGATCGCAAGCGCATCAACGGCTACAGGCCGAACGAGATCCAGGCGCCGCTCGCCTACAAGGTCCGGCCGCTCAACGGCATCTGGGCGACGCCGCCCTATTTGCACAACGGATCGGTCCCGACCATCTACGCACTGCTGTCGCCGGTGAAGGAGCGTCCCTCGACCTTCTATCTCGGCAGCCGCGAGTATGATCCCAAGGATCTCGGCTATGCCTGGAAGGACAAGGTCAAGAACGGCTTCGTGCTCGACACCACCAAGCGCGGCAACAGCAACTCCGGACACGAATTCTCGAACGAGAAGCGCACCGGCGTGATCGGGCCGGAGCTGACGGAAAACGAGCGCCGCGCTTTGATCGAGTTCATCAAGACGCTGTAGCGCTCGCGAATCAACGTTCTCCGTCATGGCCGGGCATAGCCGTCTGAAGGACGGCGTCGCTTCCGCTCGCCTATGTCCCGGCCATCCACGTCTTTCCTGCTGGCGCACGCCAAAGAGGTGGATGCCCGGGACAAGCCCGGGCATGACGAGTTGATGCTTGGCAGTCTGGCTTGCCCTTTTCGTGAATTCCTCACCCCTTCGGCACCGGCTGCCGGCGCGCCGGGCGGGTCATGGCTTCGAGCTCGAGCAACTCGTTGAGCTGCGCCTCGGTCAGGAGCTTTTCCTCCAGCACGATATCGGCGACCGAGCGGTTCTCCTTCAGCGCGCGGCGCGCCACGCGCGATGAGGCCTCATAACCGAGCGCCGGCGCCAGCGCCGTGATCAGGCCGATCGAGCCCTGCACCAGGCTACGGCAGCGCTCGCGATCGGCCTCGATGCCGTCGACGCAGCGCTTGGTCAGCGTGTCGGTCGCCGCGGTCAGCATGCGCAGCGAGCTCAGCACGCAGTAGCCGATGGTCGGCTCGAACGCATTGAGCTGGAGCTGGCCACCTTCGGCGCACATCGTCACCGTGAGATCGTGCCCGATCACGAGGAAAGCGACCTGGTTGACCACCTCGGGGATCACCGGGTTGACCTTGCCGGGCATGATCGATGAGCCGGCCTGCACGGCGGGCAGCCGAATCTCGCCGATGCCGGTGCGCGGCCCCGACGACAGCAGGCGAAGGTCGTTGCAGATCTTCGACACTTTCACCGCAACGCGTTTCAGCACGCCCGAGAACAGCACGAAGGCGCCGAGGTCGGACGTCGCCTCGATCAGGTTCGAGGCCAGCACCATCGGCTGGCCGGACAGCCGCGACAATTCCTCGACCGCAAGTGCGGCGTAGCGCGGGTCGGCATTGATCCCGGTGCCGATCGCGGTGGCACCGAGATTGACCTCGCGGAACAGCGAGGAGATCTCGTTCAGCCGTGCGACGTCTTCCTTCACGGTGGCATGGAAGGCGTCGAACTCCTGACCGAGCGTCATCGGCACCGCGTCCTGGAGCTGGGTGCGACCCATCTTCAAAACGTCGGCAAATTCTACCGCCTTGCCCTTGAAGGCATATGCGAGGTCATCCAGCGCGCGCACCAGCGGCTGGGTGGCAAAAATCACCGCGAGCCGCAGCGCGGTCGGATAGGCGTCATTGGTCGATTGCGCCATGTTGACGTCGTCGTTCGGATGCAGCGTGTGATAGTCGCCAGGCTTCTTGCCCATCAATCGCAGCGCGACGTTGGCGATCACCTCGTTGGCATTCATGTTGGTCGAGGTGCCGGCGCCGCCCTGGATCGCATCGACGACAAAAGACTCGGCATAGACCTTGTCGGTCGCGATCAGGGTGCAGGCCTTGTCGATCGCATCGGCCTTTTCGGGCGAGAGATAGCCGAGCCGCTTGTTGGCGCGGGCGGCCGCCTGCTTCACCAGCGCCAGTGCGCGGACGAATTCCGGGAAATGGCCGACCGGCACGCCGGTGATCGGAAAGTTCACCACCGCGCGCTTGGTATGGATGCCCCACAGCGCGTTGGCCGGCACATCGTCCTCGCCGAGCAGATCGTGCTCGGTGCGAGACTGCGCCTGCTCGATCGGCACGGTGCGGACGGTTGCGATCGCAAGCTCGCTCACGCCGCCGCTCTCGCCGGAGGGTGGCGCGGCGCCCGCGGTGTTGGCGGTCTCAACCTTCGATTCGGCCATCGGTCCCTCCGTTACCTCTTGCAAATCCCGTCGTCAGCGACACCCGCCATGATGCGCCCGACAGGCATCGAAAGCCAATGCCTGTCGGTTGAGTCTTGCACACCGGCGAACGGAACGACGCGACAAAGCAGCATTGGCGTGCGTCGAACCGGGAACAGAGGACTTGCCTTATCCGTCACGATAACAACAGCTTATAGCTCCATACCGCGGTTCGCGCCGCGGCAGATGCGGCTGCTTTCTCCGCGGCGTCATCGCGTGCTAGATCAGCAGCGACTGGCGCAAGGGCGCTGCCGACATTGAACGAACCAAGGCCAAAGCCGTGTCCAACAACAACGAAGCGATGACCATCAAATTCCGCTGTCCGGCGGAGCTCGAGGGCAAGATTCCGCCGCCGGTGCCCGCGTCATTGGGTCTTCCAGGATGGCTCAAGGCGATGCCGACGCAGTCCTTCAACGCGATGAGCAATCGCGAGGAGGATACCGTCAAGCGCTGCCCGCCATTCGTCGATGCGATGACATCAGGTTTCCTGTTGCCGCTGGTGTGCGATCTCAAGGTCGAGAATGGCGCGATCACATGGGACAACGATCTTCCGGCCGGGGGCGAGCTCGAATTCCCGCGCTCGCCGGTCGGATTCCACGACGAAAGCCAGGTGGTCGGCTCGCCGCTGTTCGAGGCCGACCGCTTCGTCATCAAGTTTGTCAATCTGTGGACCATCGAGGCGCCGGCGGGCTACTCGCTGTTCTTCACGCATCCGGTCAATCGGTTCGACCTGCCCTTCACCACACTGACCGGCCTGGTCGATTGCGATCTGTTTCACGACAGCTGGATTCATTTCCCGGCACGCTGGCACGACACCAATTTCAACGGCGTGTTGCCCAAGGGCACGCCGATTGCGCAATGCTTCCCGGTGAAACGCGAAAACTGGGTCCCGCAGACCGCGGCGATGACGCCGGATGAAACATCGCGCGCACAGGAACTGTCCAAGAGGATCGCCCGCGAGTCTGGGCTGTATCGTCGGCAGTTTCGGACGTAGACCGGGCGTGCACGGCCTTTGTCGCTGCCTCCTCCAGCGACAAAGGCGAAGGCTTTGCTCGGGGGTGGGGGGATTCACAGCTGATTCAATGTCAAACAGCCAAGTACTCGGTGTCATCACCCGCGCATGCGGGTGATCCAGTATTCCAGAGACGCCGGTGCTTGAACCGAGAGGCTGCGGCGTACTGGATCGCCCGGTCGAGCCGGGCGATGACAGCTTTAATGGGGACGCAGCTTTGTATTCTCGCGACATGATCTTTCCGAGCTTTGCTCTTCTTTCCGCGCTCTCCTCTCGCAGAGGGCGCAGGGCGCGACCAACTCCGCTCCCATCAACGCAAACCAGTCGATGACAGACCGCCAGTCTCGTAGCAACCATTAAGTCGCGGACGCCTGTTCGCGCCAAGGCGTTCCGCGCTGGATGACAGTGTTGGCATAGATCAGCAGCTTTCGCGCGCAAGCGATGAGAGCTGCGTTGTGGGCCTTTCCGGCTGCGGTTAGGCGTGTGTAGAGCACAATGAGGGCCTTGTTCCAGCGGAATGCCGCCGGAAGCGCCGCAGCAAACAGCGAACGTCGCAGCCGAGCCCGACCGCCGGTGATGCGCCGTTGGCCTTTATGTTGCCCACTGTCGTTGTCGAAGGGCGCGAGCCCCGCGAGGGCCGCAGCCTCCTCGCGGCTGACACGGCCGAGTTCGGGCATGCGGATCAAGAGCGCGAGTGCGGTGCGTTCGCCGATCCCGGGAATGCTGAGCACGAGGTCAAGGCGGGCAGCGAGATCGCGGTGAGCGCGTAGTTGCCTGGCAAGGTAACGGATCTGGGCGAGCCGCCGTGCCTTCAGCCGGGCAATGTCACCCAGCACCAGGCGTCTCAGCGCGGGCTGATCGATATGCTCCAGCCGGGTCTTGCAGCGCTTGATGTCGTCCTCGATCTGCTCGAGGAAGGTCAGATGTTCGGCCAGCTCCGCCAGGCGCGGATCGGGCGCATCTCTGACCTGCTCGATCGCTGCCGCGCAGGCGGCGATCAACACCGCATCCAGCACATCGTTCTTGGCGCGTCGCAGATGCACCCGGCCGAACGCCTTGACCTGGATCGGCTGCAGCACCAGCACCGTGAAGCCTGCCGCACGCAGGTGTTCGACCGCGCCGCGCTCATAGCCCCCGGTCGCTTCGATACCGATTCGGCTCACGTCAGCCTCGGCCAGTTTGGTCGTCAGAATACGCCATCCCGCCAGTGAGTTGGCGACCTGCCAATGTTCGGTCCGGCCGTGAACCGCAACATCGAGCTTGCTCTTGGACGTATCGATTCCAGCCGTCCTTGTGCTAGTCTGTGTCATCCTCGTCGACCCCGCCTTGTGAAGCGAACCTAACCGTTCCGGCAACCATCCGGGTCCGATGAAGGTGCTGGCGCGATCCTGCTACGGGGCAGCCACGAACTGCTCAGGATGGGTGCGATCCGATCGGCAGCGGCCTGTCGCGGTCGCTAACCGCGACAGGCCATTCCTCTCGGAATATGCCGACGATAACCGATCGCGTTATTACAAGGATGGGTGGAGCGAAGCGATACCCATCATCTGCGCCGCGGGCATAAATCGATGGGTTTCGCTTCGCTCTACCCATCCTACAATTCCGTGCACCAGCGGCTGAACCGCCTAGCTCAGGAATTTTGCAAACCCGCTGGGACGGAAGAAGAAGCGGCCATGCGATGACATGGTCAGCGCGGCCGTCGTGCGGCCGATCATTTGCGGCCGGCCGCGCAACGCCAAACGTAGATTGGCTTCGCCGGCGGCGCGGTCGCCCATTTCCAGAAGACAGGCGGAGTAGCTAAGACGCGTCAGGGGGTCGTCAGGGCGCTGCGCCAGCACCTGACGATAGAGCTCCGCCGCACCAGCGTATTCCCCATCGAGCAGCAGCACGCGCGCGAGCGCGGGCAGAATTGCGGGATGTCCCGGCGCCACGGTGCGCAGCTTCTCCAGAATCTCGCGCGCTCGGTTGCGCTGATTGCAATCGGGCAGCAGCTGCGCGAGCAAGATCTGCAACTCGAGGGTCCCAGGCGCGAGAGCGATCGCGCTCTCGATGACGGCAACCGCCTGGTCGACGCGACCGGCCGCGGCCAATTGCCCTGCCAGCTCCTGAAATGCGGGAAGGAAAGGTGGCCGCCGCGCGGTGGTTCGCCGCAACACATCGATCGCCTCGCTGCGGCGGCCGACGGCGCCGAGCGCCGCGCCGAGCAGCGTCTCGATACCGGCATCCTCGACGCGGCGGGCGGCTCGCTCGAGCGGCGCAATCGCCTCCTCGTTGCGGTTCTGCGCCATCAGCGCCCGCGCCAGGATCGAAGCCGCGCCGACATCGGTCCGGTTTGCCTTCAACACCTCCGCCGCCAGCCGCTCGGCTTCGACGACCTGCCCCATCTGCAACGCGACCACGGCACGTTGCAGGACCGGGGATGGGCCGGGCCCGCGATTGGCGGAAGGAGGCGGAGGTTTCGGCATGCGGCTCTCGATCAAATGGTCATCTCAGCCGTTACCATTGGCGCCGACGGAGCGTCCAGCGAAAGTCGCATGAAGGGTACCGGCGCCGGTCGAACCGGGCACCTTGGCACTACCCGGTTCCGCCCGGTTTTTCGACTGCTTAACCTATTCGATCTAGCCTGAATTGCCGTAACAGGGCCCGGCTTGATGCTCGCAACAACCCTCGAAACAATTCAGTCGACCGCCTCGAAGCGCACCGCCTACACACGTGGAATCCTCGCGCTGCTGGCCATCGCCATCGTTCTGAAAGCGGTGTGGTTGTGGCAGGTGGGGCTGGGGCATGGCCGCGAACTTGTCGACTTTGCCGCCTTCTACATCACCGCAAAGCTGGTGTGGCTCGGCGACATGGACCAGGCCTATCGGTTCGCGAAGCTCATCGTCATCCAGCGAGAGGCCTCGGGCGGGCACAACGGCTTCATGTCGTGGACCTATCCGCCGCAATTTGGCCTGCTGCTGGCGCCGTTTGCGCTGATCCCGATCGGGATCGCCTATTTGCTGTTCGCGGGCTCGACATTGGCGCTTTACCTCGCCGTGCTGCGCCGCCTTGCCGGAAGCCAGTTCGTGCTCGTGCTGATCGTCTTCTTCCCGACCATCGGGATCACGCTGGCATGCGGACAGAACGGCTTGCTGACGGCCGCGCTGATCGGAATGGTTTGCCTGTTCTTCGAAGAGCGACCAGTCGTCGCCGGAGCGGCGCTTGGTCTCATGATCATCAAGCCGCATCTCGCCATCGCGTTCGCGGTCTACGCGATCCTGCGGCGCTCCTGGATGGTTGTGATGACGGCCGCCGCCGTCGTGCTGATCAGTTCAGCGATCTCTACGGCGGTGTTCGGCGTCGAGATCTGGAGCGCGTTCCTGCAGAGCGTACGCGATTCGTCGGTGTTCCTGGAGCAAGGCAACTATCCGATGCATCGCATGATCTCGATCTATGCGGCGTTGCGAACGGCGGGGGTGTCCGCGTCGGGATCGTTTGTCGCCCAGGGCATCGTCGCCGTGCTGGCGCTCGCCGTCGTCCTCATTGCGGTCTACCGCACGATGCCCGCACGCGAGAGCCTTGGCCTCACCGCGATCGTCTCGGTCTGCATCAGCCCTTATGCCTACGACTACGATTTCCTGGTCTTCAGCGTCGGCCTGGCGCTGTTGCTGCCGGCGCTGCTGGCGAACGCGCGGGAGTGGGAACGGGGGATCATTTACGCGCTGCCAATTCCGATCGGGGCGGCCGGCTACCTGCAGGCGACGCAGATGGCGTCGTCCCACCAAGGCGCAGACTGGCTCGACGTGCTCTCGATCGGCGGCTTCGCGATCGTTCCGCTGATTGTGCTGATTGTCGGAATTGTGCTGCTGCGCAGTTCAAGAACGGAAGCGATCACCGAGGCCGGTGTCAGATGCGCATCCGTTTGAAAGTCGACTCCGGCAGCGCGCAGATGATCGTCATCACCAGCCAGAACCGCCTCGCCACATAGATCACGTCACGCGGCTTCGTCACGTCCGCCCGGAAGATATCCTCGGCAACCCGATCCGATTGCACGGTCAGGGGAGCGGGCAATTTCATATGCGCCGTCATCCTGGTGCGCACGAATCCGGGCTTGACGGTGACGACGCGGACCTTGCCGGCGAGCGTCACACGATTGCGCAGGCCGGACAGGAATTGCGAGAAGCCGGCCTTGGCCGCGCCGTAATAGTAGTTCGACGCCCGCCCGCGATCGCCCGCGACCGAGCTGACCCCGACGATGGTGCCCGAGCCGCGCGTCTCGAACGCTTGCGCGAACCGTTCGAGCAGCAGGCTGGGCGCCTCGAAATTCGTGCGCATGATCGTCGTCGCAAGCTCCGGATCGGCCTGGGCGCGCAGCTGGTCGCCGAGCTCGCCAACGACACACACCACCGTATCCGGCAGCACAGGAAGGCCGGCGACAAAGCCGGCAAGCTGCCCGGTCTGCAAGACGTCCAGCGCCTGAACCAACGTTTCGACGCCGCTTCGCGTCCTGATGTCGTCCGCGTTGCGCTCGGCAGCCTCGACATCGCGAGCCGCCAGCATCACGCGCCATCCCTCCTTGGCATAGCGCAGCGCGGTCGCGTGCCCGATGTCCGAGCTGCCGCCAATCACCAGAACTGATCTTGTGTCGGTCATCAAATTCCAAGCCGTGCTGAGAGATGCGACACGAGGCGCGTATTTGCCCCAGTCTGCCGGCGGATGTCCCGCAGGGCCGCGAGGCCGGGATATCCGGATTCGAATGTCGCGCGCGATTGCCGCGCGTCCTTGGCGAGGTACAGCCGGCCGCCGGCATCGACCACCAGTGCGTCGAGCTGGTCAAGAAACGCGAACAGCGTGTCGGTGACAGGAAAGTCCATCGTTAGCGTATAGCCGCGAAGCGGAAACGACATCGGCCCGCCGCCATCGCCCAACGGCTTGAGCACGGCCAGGAACGACGCATCGCCGCGCCGCGATACGCGGTCCAGGATTTCGGCAAGGACACGGCGCGCGCGGTCGAGCGGGATCACGCATTGATACTGCACGAAGCCGCGCCGGCCGTAGATCCTGTTCCAGTCGGCGATCGCATCGAGCGGAAAGAAATAGGGATCCCAATGGACCAGCCGCGGCTCGCCCTGCCGCGCCGCGCCGCGGCGGAAGTACAGCTCGTTGAACGCCCGCATCGATGCGCGATTGAGCAGCCATCCGGGAAACAGCTCCGGCACCGACAGCCGCTGAGTGCGCGGGCTGGGGAACGGCGCGAGATCGGGCCGGAGCATGTCCTTGTCGCGGCGCGTGGCGTGCTCGGCAAGATAGACCAGCGAGCGTCCGAGCGCCGCGCCGCGCGCAAGGCAGTCGATCCAGGCCACCGAATAGGTGGCCGATGCGCTGCTTTCCAACTGATCGATCGCCGCATCGAGATGGCCGGCGACGCGGGTGTCCTGCCGCAGCCAGGCCGTCTCGATCGGGAGCAGCCGCAGCGTCGCATCGAGGATCACGCCGGTCAGGCCCATGCCGCCCAGCGTCGCCGCGAACAGCGCAGCGTTCTCCGACCGTGAGCAGCTGACGATCTCGCCGCCCGGCAACGCGAGGCGGAAGGAATCGACGATAGAACCGAAGCCGCCGTCGCGATGGTGGTTCTTGCCGTGCACGTCGGCGGCGATCGCGCCTCCCACCGTCACGAATTTCGTGCCGGGCACGACCTTTAAGAAGAAGCCGCGCGGCTCGAAGGCGGCGAGGATGTCGGCGATGGTCACGCCGGCTTCGACCGTCAATCGGGCGGTGGCCGCGTCGAAGCTGCGCATCCGGTTCAGGCCGCGTGACGAGATCGTTGATTGCGCGCCGATCGCAGCGTCGCCATAGGCCCGCCCTGCCCCGCGCGCGACGACGCCGGAGCGCGCCAGCAGATAGTCGCGCGCGCCGGCTCGCGTCTGCGGCGCGAGCAGCTCGGTCGATACTTTGGGATAGTTGCCCCAACCTGAGAGACGGATCCCGCTGGGATCAGAGGCCGCACTCACACGTCCTGGCAAGGCAAGCGCCGACATTGCTAGATGGCGGCGAGCATGATGACGCCGATCGCGCCGAGGGCGACCCAGCTGGCGCGATCCCTCAGCGCGAACATCACCGGATCGTCGTCGATCAGGCCGCGCTGCGCGAACAACATCACGCGGCCGATCCAGTACATCAGGATCGGGCAGCCGACCCAAAGCAGTTGCGGATGGCTGTACATCGCGCGAACCGTATCGGACGAGATGTAGAGCGTGAAGATCACGACGGCGTTGAAGCCCGACGCAGCCGCAAGGATCGCGACCATCGCCTTGTCTTCGATCTGGTAGCTGCGCGCCGCCAGCACGGCGCCGTCCGGCTGGCTGGCGAGCTCGGTATAGCGTTTCACCAGCGCCAGCGACATGAAGATGAACAGCGAGAACGCCAGCAGCCATTCCGACATCGGCACGTCGATCGCGACCGCGCCGCCGATTACTCGCACGGTGTAAAGCGTGGCAAGCACGACGACATCGACGGTCGCGATGCGCTTGAGCCAGAGCGAATAGGACGTGGTCAGCGCGAAATAGCCCAGCAGGACGCCACCGAACTCGATCGATATCGGCATGGCGATCGCGAATGCGGCTGTTAGCGCCAGGGCCATCGCGCGGACGGCCTGCGACGCCGTGATGGCGCCGCTTGCGATCGGACGGTTGCGCTTGCTCGGATGCGCACGATCGGCCGTGATGTCGAGAAGGTCGTTCAGGATGTAGGCGCTCGATGCACAGAGCGAGAATGCGATCACGGCGAGCAGCGACGTCGCGGCCGACCCCAGCGCGAATTTGTGTGCGGTCAACAGCGGCACCAGCACCAGGGCGTTCTTGGCGTATTGATGCACCCTGAACAGCTTCAGCCAGCTGCGCACATCGGCGCGCGGAGGCGCGGCCGGCTCGGATGCGGCGGGGCGCGCCACGGGCGACGCGAAATCGGGCAGTGCGGCCGTCGCGCTGCCGATGTAGTCGAAACCTTGACGGAGCGCGGAAGGAAAGTCGTTGCTCTGTGCGGCCGGCGACTGGCTTCCCGGTCCGGCAGCCCAGGCGGTGAAGACGCCGAGATGCTCGGCAACCGCGCTGACGAACGGCTCGGGATAGGTTTCCGAGCAAAGATAGACCGGGCGGCCTTCGCCCAAGACCTGCAACAGGAACGTCACGGTGTCGCGGTCGAATTGCGCGCGGGATGGATCGAAGCGAGAGACGCCAGCGGCATGCGCCGATCGCGCTTCCGGTTCGAAGGCGGTGGCAATCGCCGCAGCGATGGCGCGAAAGCGGCCGGCGATCCCGGACGGGAAATCCGCCGGGAAAGAGCTTTCCCCGATCATGACCTCGTCGACATCGACGACGAGCGGCCGGCTCCTTGACGGCAACGAATCGCGGAGGGCGTCGCGATCGCCCTGCTCAACCCGTTCTGGAAAACTAGCTCGCATGCGCGCGGTGTTCCGGTGCCCCCTCCCCATTGTCCCGGGCTTTCCCTAACGCCGGGTGAACTTGTCGGGTGAACTTGGGCGCGGAATGGCAGGCGCGGCCAGGGCGGCTTCGCGGCCAATTCCCGGCCGCGACGAAACGGCGGCCGGCCGGCGGCCCGCGGACGGCTTCGGGACGACAGCCCGAAACGCTTATCGGCGGCTGAGCAGGATGCCACGCTGCTGCAGATCCCGGACGGTTTCGGACGGGACGTCGAGCTCATCGAGGATGGCTTCATTATGCTCGCCCTGATAGGCGGGCACGCCGGGGGACGGCAGCTCCGAGCCGCTGAAGATCCAGGGGTTGCCCGGCATGCGCACCAGACCGCCGGCGCGGTCGTCGACCTCGACCACCGCATTCCACTCCTTGACCCAGTCGGAGCTTGCGAATTCGTTGACGGTTCTCACCTGCCCGACCGCAAGCCCCGCCTCGCTCACCTGCGCCTGCAATTGCTCGAGGTTTTCGAATGTCGTGAGCCAGGCACGAATTTCGGCGAGCAGACTTGCGAGGTTTTCCCTGCGCAACCTGGCGGTGGCGTAGCGCGGATCGGCCAGCAGATCGCTTCGCCGCATCATCGCGCAGTAGCGCGTGAACATCGGCGAATAGATCGGGCTGGCGGCTATCGTCAACCGCGTGCCGTCGGACATTTCAAAGATGTGGGATTCGTTGGCCGAGAGCGCGATCGGCTCACCGTCGGTGTCGACCTCCGACAGCATCGCGCCGGCGCGCTCGTTGACCGACAGCATGGTCGCGGCCATCGACACGTCGACATGCTGGCCTTCGCCGGTCCGGTTGCGATGCTGGAGCGCGGCGAGCACGGCAATCACACCCTGCAGTCCGGTATAGACATCGGCATGACTGCAGGAATCGCCGCGCGGTTCGGACAATGCCGCACCGAAATGATCCTGCACGATCGAGGTGAGACCGGTCTCGGCCTGCACCGTCGGCGCGAAGGCCGGCCTGTTTCGCCAGGAGGTGGACTGCCCGTAGCCGCTGAGCGACACGTAGATGATGCCGGGGTTGAACGCGCGGACGTCGTCATAGCCGAAGCCGAACCGCGCCAGGGTGCCGGGCCGAAAATTCTCGACGATGACGTCGGCGTCGCGGCACAGACTGGCGACGATCTCGCGCGCCTCGGCGTAGTTCAAGTCGATGCTGAGATTTCGCTTCCCGGCATTCTGTTGCACGAAATACAGACCCATGCCGTTCACAAAAGGCAGCCCGGCGCGGCCGATATCGCCGGATGGCGGCTCGATCTTGGTGACCTCGGCGCCGAGGTCGCGCAGCGCCTTGGTGCAATGCGGGCCGGCCAGCACGCGGGTGAAATCAACCACCCGCAGGTCCTGCAGCGGTGCAGCGGACATCGTCAGTCTCCCTCGAAGACGGCAGTTGCGGGACCGGATGCAAAGAAGGCATCGGCACCGCGCTGCCGATCCCTGGCCTGCCAGATCATGTCGTTGATCTCGACCTGCCGCGCATCGGCGGCGGCGATGCCGCCGCGCGCCTCGAGGTTCGCCTGCATCTTGATGCCGTTGATGACCTTGGTCGGGCCCGCGGCGAGTTGCCGGGCCAGGATCATCGACGACGCGGCAAGCTCCGCTTCCGGGACGACGAGATTGATGATGTTCCAGCGCTCGAATGTCTGGGGCGTGTGCCGCCGGCCGAGCATCGAGATCTCCTTGGCGCGCGCGATCCCGGCGCGCTGCGCAATCCGCTGGGTACCGCCGAGCAGCGGCAGCAAGCCGACCGCCACCTCGACCTGGCCGAAGAAGGCGGTGTCGGCAGCGACGATCATGTCGCACGTCAACGCGAGTTCGAGGCCACCGCCGAGCGCGCCGCCGTTGACGGCGGCGACCGTGGGCACCGGCACATCCTCGAGGCTGCGCCAGACCTTTTCGAGCCCGGCCTGATCGGTATGCAGCTTGGTGCCCGTTCCCCAGGACGCCATCTCCGCACCGGCGCAGAAATGCCGCATCGCGCTGCGCAGCAGGATGGCGCGGCAGCCGGCCGCGACCACCGCGTGGTAGGCGCCGACCACTGCATTGATGAGTTGATCGTCGAGCAGATTATGCGGCGGTTTGGCCAGCGTCACCACGCCGACCTTGCCGTCGATCTCGTGAGTTACAATCGTCATGCCGTTCCTCGCTCGATCCTGGGCCAACAGCCGGCTTCCGCCGCAGAACGCGGCCGACTGGCGTTTCCTCATCGCGGGCTGCTTTGCACAGTTCCCGCCGTTCTCAACGGTTTGAATGTCGCTCGTCATAACAAGCGTGACAACGTCAAGCTCTGCCAATTATGATGTCGAAAATTGCCAAGCGGCCGGAAGAGCCGATTCATCCGCCTGTCAAACTGTGCCAGGTGGACCCGGAGGAAGCCATGAAGCCGATCAAGATCGTGATGCCGATCTCGAGCGATCCCGATGCACCGACGCAGAGCCTGCTCGGCCTCGGTGCGTTGGCCGCTGAGCTCGCGGCGCAGGGTGTCTCGGTTCGCGAACTGTTCGCGCGCACCGGTCTCGATGCCACGCAGTTGGAAGATCCGCACGCGCGCATCTCGCATCGCCAACGGCTGGCGATCTATCGCAACGCCATCAGGCTGGCGAAACGATCCGACATCGGACTGCTCGCCGGCGCGCGGCAGCGCATCAGCGATTACGGCATCTACGGCTATGCGCTGGTGTCGAGCCGGACATTTGGCGAGGCGCTGTTGTTCTCGCTCGATCACATCACCATGGCCGGGCCTGCCGTGCGACAGATCAGCTTCCGGATCGAGCACGGCACCACCGCCATCCTGCGCAGCCATGGGCTCGATCCGCTCGGCGAGCTCTTGCCATTTGCCGCGGAATTCTGGCGCAGCTCGATGACGGCCGTGTTCAGCCGCGTGCTTGAAGCACCCTTCCCGAGCAAGCGGATGATCTTTCCGTTCGCGCCGCCCGTGCATTGGCGCAACTACGAACGGATGTTCAACTGCCCGATCGACTTTGCTGCCGATCGCATGGAGTGGCACTTCGACGCAAAGGTCCTCGATCTGCCGTGCCCGAACGCAAATCCGATCACGGCCAAGATCTGCCAGCAGCTCTGCGACGTCGTGATGACCGAGCGTCCCGGCGAATCCGAGCTTGCCAGGCGGATTCGTGCCGCGTGCCTTAACAGTCCCAACCGGTTTCCGGCCGCACCGGAGATTGCTGCCCAGCTCGGGCTCTCGTTGCGGACCTTTCACCGCAGGTTGGCGGAGGACGGCCAGTCCTACCAAGCGATCGTCGATGGGATGCGGCGGTCGGTGGCGACCGAGCTGCTCGAGAACACCCATCTGGCAATCGATCAGGTCGCCGAGCGCGTGGGCTTTGCCGACGCGACCAGTTTTCGAAAGGCCTTCAAGAAATGGACCAACCGCTCGCCCTCGGATTTCGCCATCCGGAGCCGCGGGAGCAAACCTAATGCTGGTGGTCGCGCTAGAGCATGATCCGAAAAAGTGCGAAGCGGTTTTCCGAAAAGATCATGCTCAAACAAAGAGCTAAAGTGCGATGACGATTCAACCTTATCTCATCGCACTTTAGAACGCCCCGACCAGCATTAATGCCAAGCGCACGATCAGCAACAGGGACAGTCCGACCACCAGCGCCAGAAGCTGTCCGAAGCGGACCTCGTCCGGATCGAGTAGAGAAGCCGACAGGTAGGCGCCAAAGAGCAAAGATTGACATTCCATGACAGCCCTCCATCAAGCTTGCTCGCTTGCGGCGATGACGGCCTCAGCCGGCTCGATCCTGCCGGCGCACGATCCGAACCCGATGCTGGCATAGCCGTCCCTCATGCATTTGCCGCGCAGGATTATCTCGTCGCCATCCTGCAGGAAGCCGCGGCTCTCGCCATTCCGAAGCATCGCCGGCCTTGCCCCTGCGGCAGTCAGTTCGAGCATGCTGGAAAGCTGCGCCGGACTTGGTCCCGAGATGGTGCCGGTGCCGATCAAATCGCCCGACTGCAGGTTGCAGCCGTTGATCGAGTGGTGCGCCACCATCTGCGCCGGCGTCCAGTACAGGTATTTGGCATTCGACGTGAGGATCGCTGCGGCGGGCTGGTTCGCGGCGCGCATCTGCGCGGTCGAGAGCAGCACCTCAAGATGAACATCGAGCCCGCCATGGGACTGGTCGGGCATATCGAACAGGTAATCGAGCGGACGCGGATCGGTCTGCGGGCGCGCCAGCGCCGGGAGGCGGAACGGAGCCAGCGCATCTGCGGTGACGACCCAGGGTGAGACCGACGTGGCAAAGCTCTTGCTCAGGAACGGTCCTAGTACCGACTGTTCTTAAAGCGTGAGTCGTGATTCAAGGTCGGGATGATACCCGAAGCAAGAGAAGTCCACCTTTCGAGGAAAGATCGCAAGGTGCTTGAGGCGTGTTGCCGCTCCCCGGTGACGTTGCAGCGCGATTTGAAGCGGGCGCGGATAGTTCTGTTGGCGGCGGATGGACGCAGCACTCGGTCGATCGCCAAGGAAGTTGGGGTCCAGCCGCGGATTGTCAGCCTTTGGCGGCATCGCTATGCCGACCAAGGCCTTGAAGGGCTGCAAGACAAGCCGCGACCGGGCAAGCAGCCAATCTATACGAAGGCCACCGACAAGCGGATTCTGAAGCTGCTGGACAAGCCGCCGCCGGACGGGTTCGCACGCTGGACCGGGCCCCTGCTGGCCGGGGCGCTGGGCGATGTTGACGTCCAATATGTCTGGCGGTTCCTGCGCAGCCACAAGATTGACCTCGCGGCTCGTAAGTCCTGGTGTGAGAGCAACGACCCGAACTTTACGGCCAAAGCCGCCGATGTTGTCGGCCTCTATGTCGCCCCGCCCGCGAAGGCCATTGTGCTGTGCGTGGACGAGAAGCCCTCGATCCAGGCTTTGGAGCGAGCGCAGGGTTATCTGAAGTTGCCCAATGGCCGCGCCTTGACCGGCCAGAGCCACGATTACAAGCGGCATGGCACCACAACATTGTTTGCGGCGCTCGAAGTCGCCACCGGAAAGATCATCGCGGCGCATTCAAAACGCCGACGCCGCGTCGAGTTTCTCGACTTCATGAACAGCGTCACCGCGGCTTTTCCGAACCGGAAGCTTCACGTCATCCTCGACAACCTCAACACCCACAAGAAGAACGAGCATTGGCTCAAGGCCCACCCCAACGTGCAATTTCATTTCACGCCGACAAGTGCGTCTTGGCTCAATCAGGTCGAGGTATGGTTTTCGATCTTGCAGGGGCAGTCGCTCAGCGGCACCTCCTTCACAAGCCTCACGCAGCTTCAGGAGCACATCGATGCCTACGTCAACGCATACAACGACAGAGCCGAGCCCTTCGTCTGGACCAAGAAAAAGGTCCGTCAACGCCGTTTCAAAGGCCGCCGTATCACTCAGCTCTGATTCTGGGTACTAGCGGAAACATCTCCCAGCGCTGGATATCGCGTGCGGACCAGTCATTGAGGAGCGAATAACCGATGATCTGCTGCGATGCCTCGGAGATCGGGACCGGCCGGCCGAGCTGGTTTCCGGCGGCGAGGTAGAAGCCCATCTCGAGCTCGAAATCCAGTCGCTCGCAGGGCCCGAACGTCGGCGCTCCGCCGGCCGTGGCGGGCGGACGCTGTCCGAGCGGCCGTCGTACCGCGCCCCGCCCGACCTGCACGGACGATGCCCGGCCGTGATAGGCGATCGGGACCCATTTGTAGTTCGCGGGAAGCGGATTTTCCGGCGTCAGCAGCGCACCGGCCGCTTGCGCGTGATAGATGCCGGCATAGAAATCCGTGTAGTTCGACACCCGCGTCGGTAGATGGAGGATCACGTCCGCCTTCGGCGTCAGCACATCCGAGGCACGACGCCTGATCTCGTTGGCCGCGCTGCCCTGGCCGAGCAGTTCCGCCGCGCGGCGGCGCACCGCCCGCGTCGCGGCCGGTCCGAGCGAGAACAATGCATTGAGCGTGCTGTCCTGCAAAGCCTGCCGGATCGGCTGCCCAAGATGCTCGTCCGAACCGAGCGCCCGCTTCAGGTCGAACACGCTATCCCCGATCGCCGTCCCTACCCTCGGCTGCGGCTCGGCCGCGGTAGAGAAAATGCCGAGCGGCAGATTCTGAATCGGGAAATCGGTCTCGTTGCCGTTTGCAATCTCGACAAAGCTTCGCCGTGCCGGATCGTGCGTCTCGTCGAGCAGATTGGTCATGCTGTCAGGCTCCGCGATCAGTGCAGTCTGCGCCGGATTTCATGAGGCTGCCGCCGCAAGGCCGGGGCGTTCAACGGCCAGAGCCGTTCCGATCTCGGACTGGATGAATTGCGCTGCGAACGCCTCGTGTTCGCGCGACGCACGTGCGCTGCGATCCGTCACCGAGAACAGCCACACGAACAGGAAGGCGAGCGGCATCGAGAACAGCGCGGGATTATCGTAAGGGAACAGCGCCGATGGAAAGCCCAGCACGGCAACCCAGACCGTCTTGCTCAGCACGACGAGGACGACCGATGCGGCCAGCCCGGCGAGACCGCCGGCGACGGCGCCGCGCGTCGTCGTGCCGCGCCAGAACATTGCCATGACAAGCACCGGGAAATTGCAGCTTGCGGCAACCGACAGCGCGAGTCCCGCCATGAGCGCAACGTTCTGGTTCTCGAAGACATAGGCCAGAAGAACCGCAGCGACGCCGATTGCCATCGCGGCGATCTTCGAGATCAGAACCTCGCGCGCCTCCGGCGCTTTTCCACCGCACATCACCTGGCCATAGATGTCGTGACTGACGGCCGAGGCACCGGCGAGCGTCAGTCCGGCGACGACCGCAAGAATGGTTGCAAAGGCGACCGCGGAAATGAAGCCGAGCAGGACCGGGCCACCCATCGCATGGGCGAGGTGGATCGACGCCATGTTCGGTCCGCCAATCAGATCGACGATCTTGTTGAACTGGCCGGATGCCGCGACGTTGAAATAACTGGGATCCGCCATCAGGATCGCCGCGGCGGCAAATCCCAGCACAGGAATCACCCAGCAGAAATACGCCACACAGGTCGTCGCATAGAACACGGATTTGCGGGCAGCCGCAGCATCCTTCACGGTAAAGAACCGCATCAGGATGTGCGGCAGGCCGGCCGTGCCGAACACCAGCGCCAGTCCGAGAGAGATCGCCGAGACCGGTTCGGCAAACAATCCGCCAGGCGCAAGGATCGCAGCCCCCTTGGGATGGATCCGGCTTGCAGCCTCGAGCAGCCGCCCGAGGCTGAAATCGAAATGCCACAACGCGGCAAGCGCGAGCAGCGTTCCGCCGCAGATCAAGAGCACCGCCTTCGTGATCTGAACCCACGTGGTCGCCTGCATGCCGCCGACGATGACGTAGAGCATCATCAGAACACCGACGCCGACGACCGCCAGGATGTAGTTGATGCCGAACAGGAGCTGGATCACCTTGCCCGCTCCGATCAGTTGCGCGATCAGATAGAACAGGACGACGACGAGGCTTCCGGTCGCGGCGACGAGCCGGACGGACGTGCGGTCGAGACGAAACGCCGCCGCATCCGCGAACGTGTAGCTTCCCAGGTTGCGCATGCGCTCCGACATCAGGAACAGCACGATCGGCCAACCCGTGAGAAATCCGAGCGCATAGATGAAGCCATCGAATCCGTTGGCGTAGACCAGCGCCGAGATGCCGAGAAATGCGGCCGCCGACAGAAAATCGCCGGCGGTCGCCAGCCCGTTCTGCAGCGGCGTGATCGAATGTCCGGCGGTATAGAAGCCGGCCTTCGAGCGCGTGCTGCCTGCCGAACGGTAGGTGATGACGAGCGTGATAGCGACGATCAGGGCGAACATCCCGATCGCGATCCAGTCGGTTCCACGCCCGCCCGTCACAGAGGCGCTTTGTGCCATCGCCGCGAACGGAACGGCCGCGATCAACGCTGCGGCCAGCAAACATCTGAAGATCATCGGCCAAGCTCCCGGTTGACAATGCGAGTGAACTCGTCGAACCGCGCATTCGACCGCTGCACATAGATGCCCGTGAAAATCACGACCGCCGCGACCATAGCGAGCGCGAGCGCGAAGCCCAGCGGCATGGCACTTCCCGCGATGCTCGCGCCAAGCGCGGCTCTCACCGTCGAAATCAGCGCGATGAAGCCGAAGAACATCACCAGCGTCAGGATGGACAGGCTCCATCGCAGCCTGGCGCGTCCCGAGACAAGCTCCTTGAACGCCGCATCGGCAAGAATCTGCTGCGTCCGCTCACGGGTCAGTTGCGACATCCGGCTCCTCCCTCGGAGACATTGCGGACTGCCGCTCCCCGCCTGCGCGCGGTGCGCAGCAGAAGATCAAGGCTCCGGAGGCGTCTCCCTCGTTATGTTCCGAGCATCGGAATCCGGGCCGCATCGGGCAAGGTGATATCCTGCCAAACTCCGCGTGATTTCATGCCACGCCGCTATCTTGGGCGTTGCCAGGATGATTCGATGGAACGGCTTGCCGACGCGCCAGCTCTCGGCGCTAGCCCGTCTTATTCGTCAGAGTGCGCCTGAGAGGCTGCGAGCGTGGTGTAAAGCGCTGATGCGGCGTAGGATTCGGTTGCAAAGCCAACCCTATCACCTCAACCGCGAACGCCAGGCCCGCCATGACCGATGATACGATTCTGCCCTTCTCGTTTCCAGCCGTTCACGCCAAGAAAGTCACAGCTGCCTTCGATGGCGGTCGGCTGACCTCGAACGGGGGCGTGATGCTTCTGGCGATGGCCGAGCGGCGTCTCGGCTTGGCCGACAATTTGGCCCGGGTGTTCCCGGATCGGCGCGATCCGACGCGGGTCGTGCACAGCCTTGTCGATATGTTCCGCGCGCGCATGTTCGCGATCTGCTGCGGCTACGAGGACGCCGACGACCTCGATCATCTGCGGTCCGATCCCGCATTCAAGCTGGCCTGCGGACGGCTGCCGGACACGGGTCGCGATCTGTGTTCCCAACCGACGCTGTCGCGGCTGGAGAATGCTCCGCGCCTGCGCGACGTGATCCGACTGACCTACACTTTGGTCGACGCATGGATGGATAGCTACCCGCGCGAGCCGGCATCCGTCACGCTCGACATCGATGATACCTGCGATGTCGTCCACGGCCATCAGCAGCTCTCGCTGTTCAACGCTCATTATGACGAACGCTGCTTCCTGCCGATCCACGTCTACGACACGGAGAAGAGCCGGCCCGTGGCGGTCGTGTTGCGGCCCGGCAAGACGCCGGGCGGCGTCGAGGTGCGTGCCCATCTGCGCCGCCTGATACGGCATATCCGGACGCGGTGGCACAACACGCGAATTACGTTCCGTGGCGACGGGCACTATGCCCGGCCGGAGGCAATGGCGTGGTGCGAGACCAACGGCATCGACTACATCTTCGGTCTGTCCGGCACCAAGCCGCTCGCCAGAAAACTCGACGAGGCCGCCGACGACATCCGCACGCGACGCGCCATCGAGAACCTGCCGGTTCTGCGTGGCTATACCGAGACGCGCCACAAGGCCAAGTCCTGGGATCGCGAACGGCGTACCGTCGCCCGTATTGAGGCGACGATGCTCGGCCTCGACATCCGTTTCGTCGTCACCAGCCTCGATGTCGGCTCGGCCGAGTGGATCTACGACAGCCTGTATTGCGCGCGCGGCCAAGCCGAGAATCTGATCAAGCTGCATAAGACACAGCTCGCCTCCGATCGCACCAGCTGCCGTTCGGCGCTCGCCAATCAAGTCCGCCTCGTTCTCCACACCGCCGCTTATTGGCTGATGCTGACCGTGCGCGACGCGATTCCCAAAGCCCGGGAATTGGCCACAGCCGAGTTCGCGACGCTGCGTCTTCGTCTCTTGAAACTCGCTGCCCGTGTCGTCGAGACCACGAGCCGCATTCGCCTTGCGTTTGCCGCGGCATGTCCCGAAGCCGACCTGATCCGCGGCTTGCCAGGCGCGCTGCTGCCTCTCGGTCCTTGACCGGCGGGGCGTCCGCCCCCCGTTCGCCCAACCTACACCTCAAGCGCGTTGCAAAGTACGGGTCGGTCAGGCGGTGAAAAGCCGAAGGCAATCCCGCGCGCCTCGTCAGAGCAGATGTGCGGCCACATCAATCGGACTAAAAAAAGCACTCTCACGAATAGGACGGGCTAGCGCGTTGTTTGGCGATCCCGGGAAGACTCGAACTTCCGACCTACGGTTTAGGAAAACGAAAACAGCTCTTTTCCCAGGTTCACCGCCGTTCGTCATAGCTACCGTAAGCTATCCGTTCTTCTTGCGTTTTTTCCTCCTAGGTACAACACTGATGATCGCTCCAATCCGCCTGTTCTGGTGCCAAGCAAGTGCCACGGATTAAGCTCTCTGATGTCGGCCTACGGTCTTTGCCAGCCCCTGCGCAAGGCGCGGTCGACTATTGGGATCTGACACTTCCCTCATTCGCCTGCCGTGTGTCTCGAGGAGGCGCGAAAACCTTCATCCTCAAAACCCATAACTCCCGCAGGGCAATCGGCAGATGGCCTCTCATTAGCCTTGCAGAGGCTCGCCGCGAGGCAAAACGGCTACTCGCGGAGAAGACGCTTGGCAGAATTCAACCCCAGTCCATAACCGTCGAAAAGGCGCGTGAGCTCTTCTTGAAAGAGAAAGAGAAGGCGCGACGTGCACGCACCGTTCAGGACCTTAAGGATCGCCTCGAACGTCACTTCGATATTCTAGGAGCTTGTCTGGATAGTCGCTGTTCAAATCTGGTCGGGTCTGATTCAACATTGGGCGATGAGCAAGTATTTTCGGCCTTGGAACATCGATCAGACGCTGCTTCTGCCGCCGAATGTGCAGGACTTCGTGCCGAAAGGCCATGTCTCGCGGTTTATGGTTGATCTGGTGCGGGAGAGCCTCGATCTCAGGGAGATCATGGGCAGCTATGTGAGCGGGCTTGGGCAGCCGCCGTTTGATCCGCGGATGATGGTGGCGCTGCTGCATAGCTATGCGAGTGGGCTGTATTCGTCGCGTCGGATTGCCAAGGCCTGCCGGGAGCGGAACGATTTTGTGATGATCGTGGCGCTGGATGCGCCGGATTTTCGGACGATCAGCGACTTTCGCAAGCGACATTTGAAGGCGCTCGGCGCGCTATTCGTGCAGGTTCTGAAGTTGTGCGAGACGGCCGGGCTGGTCAAGCTCGGTCATGTCGCGCTGGATGGTACGAAGATCAAGGCGAACGCGTCGAAACACAAGGCGATGAGTTATGAGCGCATGAAGAAGCGCGAGGCGGAATTGAAGGCCGAGGTCGCTCGCATGCTGGCGGCCGCCGAGGCGGCGGATGCCTCGGAGGATGAGACTTTCGGCAACAGCGACGAACTGCCGGACTGGACCGTCGACAAGCAGAAACGGCTGGCGAAGATCCAGCAAGCGATGGCGGCGCTGGAAGCGGACGCCAAACTGGCGGCGGAGGAAGAGCGCCGCATCGAGGCCGAAAAGGAACAGCAGCGCCAGGCCGAAGGCCGCAAGAAGCCGGGCAAACCGGCGGCGCTGCCATCGGAGGAACCCAATCCCAAGGCGCAACGCAACTTCACCGATCCGGAAAGCCGCATCATGAAGTCGAAGGATGGCTTCGTTCAGGCCTATAATGCCCAGGCGGCCGTCGATGCACATGCCCAGATCATTGTCGCGCAAGAACTGACCCAGCACGGCAGCGATCAGGGCCAGTTGGTGCCCCTGATCGAGGCCATCGAGAGCAATCTTGGCCGCAAGCCGCGGCAGGCCTCAGCGGATTCCGGCTACTGCAGCGAAGCCAATCTCGAAGCGCTCGACACACGCAGCATCGATGGCTATGTCGCGCCCGGACGCGCCAAGCACCCGACAGTAGCGAACGGAAAAGTCGGCGGCCCGCTGACACAGGCCATGCGAAAGAAGATCGACGATGGCGGCTTCGAAACACCCTACCGATTGCGAAAGCAAGTGGTGGAGCCGGTGTTCGGGCAGATCAAACAGGCAAGAGGCTTCCGCCAGTTCCTGTTGCGGGGCATCGAGAAAGTGCGCGCCGAGTGGACAATGATCTGCACCGTCCATAACCTCCTCAAGCTGTTCAACCTCGCAAACGCAGCCTGAGCCTGCTACTCTACAACAAATGCCCGTCACGAAAACATATCTGGACGGGCTCCTAGAGCTTCGGTTCTGATTCAATCAGAACCAAAATGCTCTAGTGAGCTGGAGCGGCCAGCGCCGCGGTCCGCTTCGATGGTTGCTTGGCGGCGGGCTTCGCCGCCGCGGGCTGCACCGGGGCCGTGTCCCAGCCACCGGCCGGGGCCGGCACGTTGACCGCGTCGCTCGGTTGCGGCTCGGCGGTGAAGGTCTGGATCGCAAGCTTCGCTGCGGCGAGCGATTGCGGGTCGAGCCGCTTGGCGATGTCGTCGCGCTTGTGACCGGCGTCGGCGTCGCCCTGCGCGGCCGCGAGGCTGAACCACTTGAAGGACTCGGCGAGGTTCTGTTCGACGCCGATGCCGCGGGCATAGAGGATGCCGAGATTGACCTGGCTGTCGGCGACGCCGCGATCGGCCGCCTTGCGGAACCACTGCGCCGCGCTCTTGTAGTCGGCGCCCTTGCCGCCGCCATCGGCGTCGAGCACGGCGAGGTTATGCATCGCCTTGGCGCTGCCGCGCTCGGCGGCCTGCACGTAGTAGCGCCGCGCCATATCGAAGTCGCGCTTCACGCTGAGGCCCTTCTCGTAGAAGGTGCCGAGCCGGAACATCGCGGGCACCACGCCGGCCTGTGCCGCGCGGCCATACCATTTGGCGGCCTCGTCGAGATTGGCGGTCACGCCCTTGCCCTCGGCGAAGCGGATGCCGACCTCGTAGGCCGCGGCCGCATCGCCCTTGATCGCGGCCGTGCGCAGCGCCGGCCCGCCGATCGCGTCGGGCAGCTTCTCGCCTGCGGGAATCTGGATCGTGCCGAGCTTGCCGCCGAGCGGCGGCGCGGTCGGAATTGTGCCGGTGATGTCGTTGGTGCCAGCCGGTGCCGCTGCGGCCGGAGCCGCTGACGGCACTGGAGCAGCGGCGGGCGCTGCGGCCTGCGGGATCGTGACCTGCGCGCTGTCGAGCGTACTCGGCGCCGGCGTGTTGTTGGACTGGCGGCCGAGCGGGGTCGGCGAGGTCATCGACGGCCCGGGCACGCCGGACGGCGCGGCCGGTGCAGGAGCCGTGGAATTCTCGGCCGGCGGCTGCAGCGGCACGGGGGGCGCGGCCGGCTCGCTGTGCTCGATCGCCGGCATCTGCGGCGCGGAGCTGGTGTCGAGCAGGTTCATCGCCATCTTGGCGGTAGAGAGCAGGATCACGACCACGCTCGCGCCAACCAGCAGCGAGCGGATCTTCGAGGTGATGGTCGACGGCTGGGCCTCCGGCGCGCCGGTCGCCGGTGCACCGGCCTTTCCGGCAGCGGCCTTCGCGGCCTTGTCGGCCTTTTCCTTGGCCTTGGCTGCGGCCTTGCTCGCGGCGCGCGCCGCCTTCTCGTTGACGGGTTGCACGGCGGCGGCCTGCGCGGCGCGGCGCGCGGCGGCGATGAAGCTCGATGTCGAGACCGGCTCCTTCTTGCCGGCGGGAAGATCAGAGATCGCGCGCTCGGAATCCGCGATACGCTCCGACGGCGACGACATGCGGCCCGAGGGGCGCGTGCCGGGCTCGAGCGGATGATCAGGCGGCAGTTCCGGTGCGATCGCGGCGCGCGCGGACGCCGCATGCGGTTCGAGGATTTCGCTGATCGCGCGCGGCGGCAGCGGCGGCGGCGCAGTCTCGACCGGCTGCGCGGCATGGAATTCGCGCGGCGCGGACATGAAGTGCTCCTGCGCCTGCGCAGGATTCGGCAATTCGGGCCTGTATGCTTCAGGCTGGTAGGTTTCAGGCTTGTACGTTTCCGATCTGGGCTGCGGCATCGCCGCGCGCGGCATCTCCATCCGCGGTGCTTCCATCCGCGCTTCGGGGGCGGGCGGAGCCGGCGGCGGCGCGGTGCGGACCGTGCGCAGGTCGTTCTCGATCATCGCCAGGCGATCGACGACATGGCCGAGCGTGTTGTGAACGGTCTCCAGCGAATCCTGGGTGCGGCGATCGGTCTCCGACTGGCTGAAGCGGATGTCGGACAGTTCGCGCTTCACCAGGTCGACGATGCCGGTGTCCATCATCGGCTGCGGCGCGGCGCCATTGAAGTTGCGGGTGGCGTCGGCGAGCGAGGCGATGTGGGCGTGCTGCGCCTCGAGGTGCCGCATGATGTCATGCAGCCCTTCCTCGACCCGGCCGAGATTGCCGGAGCGCTGGTCGGCGGATTCGAGCCGCTCGAGCAGATACGAGACGCGCTGCTCGAGATGCGTGAATGCCGATGAGCTGTCATTGCCGACCTGCAGGCGGTCGATCCGCTCCGACAAAGCGCGGACCGCGCCTTCGATGGCATCGCCATTGTCATAGCCGGCCGGCCGCTCGCGGCTTTCCAGCGTCGAGGCCAGCGCGGCAATGCGCTGCTCGATCCCGGCGAAAGCATCGCCGTGGGATTCGCTGCGGGACATCTGCGACAGCTGGTCGACCTTCGCCGACAGCGCATGCACGTCGGAGGAAAGCTGCAGCAGCGCGTCGTTGGAGGCGACATTGGAGACGATGGCGCGCAGCGCCGCGATCGCGCTCTCGAGCTGATGCACCGTCGACGGATCGTCGTTGGCGCGCAGGATCATGTCGAGCTTGGCGCCGAGATTGCGGATCGCCTCGTCGTAGCCGGTGAGCTGCTCGGCCGGGGTTAGCGTGCGCAGCGCCTCGCGGATCTCAGACAGCGCGCGTTCGATGCCGGCGATCGCCGGGGCCTGGCCGTTGCTGTTGTCCTGGCGGATCTCGTCGATCCGGTGATGCAGCGAGCGGATTTCGTTCTCGATCGATTCGATTGCCCGGCGCGGCATCGCCTCGGTAATGGCCTGGCGGATCTCCGCCAGCTCGCCGCGGAAGGCCGCGATCGACTGCTCGATGTGGTCGGGCCGCTGCAGTGCCTCGATCTGGCTCGTGATCTTGAGCAGATGACGCTCGAGCGAGGAAAAGTCGGGGCCGGCGGGCGCAGCCGGCGGCGGCGCGTAGGCGGCCATCGGCGGGGCCGATGGCGGCACCGGCGGCGCGCTGCGCGGCGGCATCTGCCGTGATGCTGATCCGTCGAGCTCGTTCTGGCGTGCGGCGATTTCCGCGATCGCGGAATCGAACGACGCCGGGCTCAGCGGCGGCGAGGGGCGGTAGACCTGGGCTGCGGCGCGCTCGACCGCCTCGGTCTGGCGCAGCCGCTCCTGCAATTGCCGCTCCTGCAACTGGCGGTCCTGCAACTGGCGGTCCTGGACCTGGCGGTCCGGCATCTGCGGCTCGCGCTGCATCTGCGGTTCACGCACCGGCTGGGGCTGCGGCTCGCGCGCCGGCTGCGGCCGCGAGATCTGCGACAGCCGCGCATCGAGGCGCGAGATCGCGTCGTTCAGCTGCCGCGCGACGGCAGGCTGGCCGCGCGGTATTTCGGCGCGCACGGCTTCGCCGCGCGACAATGGTTTTGCGATCTGTTCGATCTGGTGGGTGATGGCGTCGAGCCGCTGATGGATATCGGCGACCTCGCGGCTTTCCCGGCTCGGCATCGGCTCCTGCCGTTGCTCCATGCGCCAATCCGGCGGGCTCGGTTCGCCGACGGTGGAATTGAGCCAATCGTTCAGCGACATGCCGGCGCGGCGCGCCGCCGCCTCGGCCCTTTCGCGGACGGAGGGATCGATGCCGTCAACACTCCACGATACGCGCGAATTCATGATTCCGTCCGGTCCCGACTCCGGCGCTACACCCTGCGCCCGCAGCCTCCCCGCGCATTCCCGTTAAGAGACAATCGAATTCTGCGCTGGTCGTCTGCTTCAGCTGCTGACTTTTTCCCGTCACGGTAAATAACGGGTTAAGGAATGCGGCCGGCGGGCCTTAAAGTTAGGGAATCCGGGAACCTGTTGCGCCGGATCAGGACAGTGATCTGCGGTGCCGCTCCAACCTCTCCTTCCCCCTGAAAGGGGGAAGGTCGGGAAGGGGGGCAGCCACACACACTGCGGCGTGTGGAGAGAGATGATCCCCACCCGCTTTGCTCTTCGAGCAAAGCGACCTCCCCTTTTCAAGGGGAGGTCGGAGACTTGTTTCTAGCCGTTGCTCTCGCGTTTGCCGTCATCGAGCGGCAGCACATTGCCGCGACCGGAGATCGCCGACAGCGCGTCGAGCGCCTCCTCGCACCACTCGATCACGACGCGTTCGTGGCGCATCCCGATGCGCAAGCCCAGCATCTTGCCGACATCGGCCGGTGGCGCGGTGCCGTCGGGAAACCGCTTGTTGAGCAGGCGCTCGTAGCGCTCATAGCGGTCGCGGTGATGCTCCAGCCGCGCCATCAGGTCGGTGCGCAGCGGCTCGATGTCGACGCAGTCGAGCGCATAGAGCCGGACCAAAAGGTCGTCCTTGATCGAGGGCGGAACGCTCGGCCGCGCCGCCCAGTGCTTCAGCGCCGCGCGGCCCTCGGCCGTCAGGGTGTAGACCAGCTTGTTGGGCTTGCCCGATTGCACCACCTCGCGGCCCTGGACGTGGCCCTTGTCGCGCAGCCGCGAGAGCTCCCGGTAGATCTGCTGATGGTCGGCCTTCCAGAAAAAGCCGATCGAGGCATCGAACGTCTTGGCGAGCTCATAGCCCGTCATCGGACGTTCCGTGAGGCATGCGAGGATTGCGTCACCGAGTGCCAACGCCCACCTCCATCTGAGTTCCCGACAAGACCATTCTGAAGTTCGCTTGACTTTATGCGTTACTGTGCATATGCGTCAATATGCATATGGTGATCGGCGTGCCGCCTTGTCGCGCGCGCCGGTGTTCAGGCTTCTTTCAAACCCGCCGCAGGAGACGTCCGAATGAGCAAGCCGGGCCTCGACAAGTGGTACGCCTACATGAAGTCCCACGACACCGCCGCTCTGTGGGATCTGCTGCATCCCGAGGCGGTGTTCGAAAGCCCGGTCGTGCACACGCCGCAGCGCGGTCGCGACATCACCTTCAAATATCTCACCAGCGCCGCCAAGGTGCTCGGCGGCCCGACCTTCAGATATCTCGGCGAATGGCGCAACGACACCGGCGCGGTGCTCGAATTCGAGAACGAGATCGATGGCATCAAGCTCAACGGCGTCGACATCATCACGTTCGATGCTGACGGCCGGATCACGCATTTCAAGGTGATGGTGCGTCCGCTCAAGGCGATCAACCTGCTGCATCGGCTGATGGGCGAGCAGTTGATGCAGGAAAGCGGCGCAACGTCGCAATCACAGTCTCGATAGGACCTGCCGCGGACCTCCGGAACCGGATAAGGTCCGCTCCAACAAACCAACGACAAAGCTGCGCAAGCGTCAGTCGCAGATGCGACCACGGCCAGCCGGGAGACCAGCATGCCAACCTACAAAGCCCCTGTTGAAGACGTCAGCTTTCTGCTGAACGACGTTTTCCAGATCGATCGCTACGGCAATCTTCCCGGCTTCACCGACGCGTCGGCCGATGTGCGCGAGGCGATCCTCGGCGAGGCCGCCAAGCTCAGCGAGGAAGTGCTGCAGCCGCTCAACCGGGTCGGCGATCTCGAAGGCTGCAAGCGCAGTGATGACGGCAGCGTCACCACGCCGAAGGGGTTCAAGGACGCCTTCAAGCAGGTCGCCGAAGGCGGCTGGCTCGGCCTGGCGGCGCCGACTGAGTATGGTGGCCAGGGCCTGCCGGTGACGCTCTCGCAGGTGGTCGGCGAATTCCAGATCTCCGCCAACATGGCGTTCTCGATGTATGGCGGCCTCACCATGGGCGCGACCGCGGCGCTGCTGATGCACGGCACCCCCGAGCAGAAGAAGACCTATGTGCCGAAGATGGTCGCCGGCGAATGGACCGGCACCATGAACCTGACCGAGCCGCAGTGCGGCACCGATCTCGGCCTGCTCCGCACCAAGGCGGTGCGCCAGGCCGATGGCAGCTTCAAGATCACGGGCACCAAGATCTTCATCTCCGCCGGCGAGCACGACCTCACCGAGAACATCATCCATCTGGTGCTTGCTCGCGTCGAGGGCGCGCCGGCCGGCATCAAGGGTGTGTCGCTGTTCGTGGTGCCGAAGGTGCTGGTCAATGCCGACGGCTCGCTGGGACAGCGCAACGGCGTCAGCTGCGGCTCGATCGAGCACAAGATGGGCATCCACGGCAATTCCACCTGTGTGATGAACTACGACAACGCCACCGGATGGCTGATCGGCGAAGAGAACAAGGGCATGCAGGGCATGTTCGTGATGATGAACGAGGCCCGCCTCGGCGTCGCGGTGCAGGGCCTCGCGCAGTCCGAAGTCGCCTATCAGAACGCGGTTGCCTATGCACGCGAGCGCCTGCAGGGCCGCTCGCTGACCGGCGTCAAGGCGGCCGACAAGCCGGCCGACCCGATCATCGTGCATCCCGACGTCCGCCGCACCCTGCTCACCATCCGCGCCTTCAACGAGGCGGCGCGTGCCATGGTGGTGTGGACCGCGCTGAAGAGCGACGTCGCGCATCGTTCCCAGGACCCCAAGGATCGCCAGGCCGCGGACGATCACATGGGCCTGATGACGCCGGTGCTGAAGGGCGTGCTGACCGACGCCGGGTTCGCCAACACGGTCTCGGCGCAGCAGATGTTCGGCGGCCACGGCTATATCGCCGAGCATGGCATGGAGCAGTTCGTGCGTGATGCGCGGATCGCGATGATCTATGAGGGCGCCAACGGCATCCAGGCGCTCGACCTGGTCGGCCGCAAGCTGCCGCGCGACGGCGGCCGCGCCGTGATGGCGTTCTTCGGCGAGGTCACGGCCTTCGCCAAGGAGCACGGCGCCGATGAGGCGATGAAGCCGTTCGTCGCCCCGCTATCGTCGGCACTCGGCCATCTGCAGCAGGCCACCGGCTGGCTGATGCAGAACGCGCTTGCCAAGCCCGACAATGCCGGCGCCGCCGCGACCGACTACATGAAATTGTTCGGCCTGGTCGCGCTCGGCTATATGTGGGCGAAGATGGCCAAGGTGGCGCAGGACAAGATCGCCGCCGGCACGACGCCCTACCTCAACACCAAGCTCGTCACCGGCCGCTTCTTCATGGAGCGGCTGCTGCCGGAGACCGCCGTGCATCTGGCCCGGATCCAGAGCGGCAGCGCCACCACGATGGAACTGGCCGCGGAAGCGTTCTGAAAAATTGCCGCCGCACCCGGTGCGGCGGCGCTTCCTTCCGTTATATATTATGATCCTCATATCAAGGAGGGCGTCATGCCTGAGGCATACATCTACGATCACGTTCGTACCCCACGCGGCCGCGGCAAGGCCGATGGCGCGCTCCACGAGGTCACCGCGCTGGCGCTCGCCACGGCGCCGCTGACGGCGCTCAAAGAGCGCAACAATCTTCCCGAAAACTCCGTCGACGACGTCGTGCTCGGCGTGGTCGATCCGGTCGGCGAGGCCGGTTCCGACATCGCGCGCTTCGCGGCGCTGAAGGCCGGCCTCGGCGAGAAGGTGCCGGGCGTGCAGATCAGCCGGTTCTGCGCCTCCGGCCTCGACGCCGTGAACTTCGCCGCGGCCCAGATCATGAGCGGCCAGCATGAACTCGTGATCGGCGGCGGCGCGGAATCGATGAGCCGCGTCGGCATCGGCGCCTCCGGCGGCGCCTGGCCGATGGATCCCTCGATGGCGGTGCCGGCCTATTTCATGCCGCAGGGCATCTCGGCCGACCTGATCGCGACCAAATACGGCTTTTCGCGCGATGACGTCGACGCCTATGCGGTGCAGAGCCAGCAGCGCGCGGCCAAGGCCTGGGACGAGGGCCGCTTCAAGAACTCTGTCGTCCCGGTCAAGGACGTCAACGGCCTGACCATCCTCGCCAGGGACGAGCACATGCGCCCGACCACGACGATGCAGTCGCTGGCGCAGCTGCAGCCGTCCTTCGCGGCGCTGGCGGCGATGGCCGGCTTCGACGCGGTGGCGATCCAGTCGCACCCCGAGGTCGAGAAGGTCAATTACGTGCATCACGCCGGCAACTCCTCCGGCATCGTCGACGGCGCCGGCGCGGTGCTGCTCGGCAGCAAGGAGGCGGGCGCGAAGCACTGCCTGAAGCCGCGGGCAAGAATCCGCGCCTTCGCCAATATCGGCTCGGAGCCCGCGTTGATGCTGACCGGTCCGGTCGACGTCACCGAAAAGCTGTTCGAGCGCTCCGGCATGAAGAAGTCGGACATCGACCTGTTCGAGCTTAACGAGGCCTTCGCCTCGGTGGTGCTGCGCTACATCCAGGCCTTCGACATCGACAACGCCAAGATCAACGTCAATGGCGGCGCGATTGCGCTCGGCCATCCGCTCGGCGCGACCGGCGCGATGATCCTCGGCACTGTGCTCGACGAGCTCGAACGCACCAACAAGGAAACGGCGCTGGTGACGCTGTGCATCGGCGGCGGCATGGGCACCGCCACCATCATCGAGCGGATGTAGCCGAGCAGGCAGCGTCATCCTGAGGTGCGAGGGCGACAGCCCGAGCCTCGAAGGATGGATAAAATTCACCGAGTCATCCTTCGAGGGCCTCGCAAGAGCGAGGCCACCTCAGGATGACGGAGAGACTGGGAGCGACTTACATGACCTACAAGAATTTCAAGTTCGAAGTCGACGCCGACGGCATTGCGCTGGTCACCTGGGACATCCCGGGCCGCTCGATGAACGTGTTCGACGATCTCTCGACCCAGGAGATCGGCGAGATCATCAAGCAGACGACCAGCGACGCAGCGATCAAGGGCGTCGTGATCACCTCGGCCAAGGAGGCGTTCTGCGCCGGTGCCGATCTCTCGATGCTCGAGGGCATGAACCGCAGCTATGCGCAGCTTCTCAAGGAGAAGGGCGAGGAAGCCGCCAACCAGATGCTGTTCGAGCAGAGCCGCCAGATGTCGCAGGCGTTCCGCGCGATCGAGACCTCGGGCAAGCCGTGGGTCGCCGCGATCAACGGCCTCGCGCTCGGCGGCGGCTTCGAGATCACGCTGGCCTGCCACTACCGCGTCGCGGCGGAGAATCCGAAGACCCGGCTCGGCCTGCCCGAGATCAAGGTCGGCCTGTTCCCCGGCGCCGGCGGCACCCAGCGCGTGCCGCGCCTGGTGCAGCCGCAGGATGCGATGACGCTGCTGCTCAAGGGCGAGGCGATCAAGGTCGATCGGGCCAAGGCGCTCAATCTGATTCACGCCGTCGTGCCCGCGGCCGACCTGATCAAGGCTGCCAAGGACTGGATCAAGGGCGGTGGCAAGGCCGTCGCGCCGTGGGACGAGAAGGGCTTCAAGCTGCCCGGCGGTCTGGTGTTCTCCAAGGCCGGCATGCAGATGTTCCCGGCCGGCAACGCGATCTATCGCCGCGAGACCTACGACAATTATCCGGCCGCGCGCGCCATCATGAGCTGCGTCTATGAGGGCCTGCAGCTGCCGATCGACGCCGCGCTGCGCGTCGAGTCGCGCTACTTCACCAAGGTGCTGCGCTCGAAGGAGGCGGCGGCGATGATCCGCTCGCTGTTCCTGTCGATGCAGGAATTGAACAAGGGCGCGCGCCGTCCGGCCAATGTGCCGCCGACCAAGGTCAAGAAGCTCGCGGTGATCGGCGCCGGCTTCATGGGCGCCAGCGTCGGTTATGTGTCGGCGCAGGCCGGCATCGACGTCGTGCTGGTCGATCGCGACCAGGACAGCGCCGACAAGGGCAAGGGCCACGCCAAGAGTGTGGTCGACGGGCAGATTGCCAAGGGCCGCATGAAGCAGGAGGCCGGCGACGCCATCCTGGCGCGCATCTCGGCAACTTCGGATTACAACGCGATCTCGGACTGCGACCTCGTCATCGAGGCGGTGTTCGAGGACCGCAAGGTCAAGGCCGACACCTATGCCAAGGCGCAGCCGCTCTTGAAGGCGGACGCGATCTTCGCCTCCAACACCTCGACCCTGCCGATCAATTCGCTGGCCGAGGAATTCAAGGACCAGGGCAAGTTCATCGGCATCCACTTCTTCTCGCCGGTCGAGAAGATGATGCTGGTCGAGATCATCCTCGGCAAGAACACCGGCGACGTCGCGCTGGCGACCGCGCTCGACTACGTGCGTGCGATCGGCAAGACGCCCATTGTTGTCAACGATAGCAGGGGCTTCTTCGCCAACCGCTGCGTGATGCGCTACATCTCCGAAGGCAACGAGATGCTGCTCGAAGGCGTGCCGCCGGCGATGATCGAGAACACGGCCAAGATGGCCGGCATGCCGGTCGGTCCGCTGTCGCTGCAGGACGAGGTCGCGCTCGATCTCGGGCTGAAGATCACCAAGGCGACGGAGGCCGATCTCGGCCCCAACGCGATCGACCAGGCGCAGAAGAAGCTGATGGTCGAGATGGTCGAGAAGCAGGGCCGCTTCGGCCGCAAGAACGGCAAGGGCTTCTACGACTATCCCGAGAAGGGCAAGGGCCAGAAGAGCCTGTGGCCGGGGCTCGCCAGCCTGCAGCCAAAGCAGCTCGATCCCGACACGCTCAGCGTCGAGGAATTGAAGCAGCGCTTCCTGGTGGTGCAGGCGGTGGAAGCCGCGCGCACCGTCGAGGATCACGTCATCACCGACGTGCGCGAGGCCGATGTCGGCTCGATCCTGGGCTTCGGCTTCGCGCCGTTCACCGGTGGTGCGCTGTCCTATATCGACTTCATGGGCACCAAGAACTTCGTCGCGCTCTGCCACGCCTTCGAGAAGAAGTACGGTTCGCGCTTCACGCCGCCGAAACTGCTCGAGGAGATGGCGGCCAAGGGCGAAACCTTCTACGGCCGTTTCCCGCCGAAGAAGCAGGCGGCGTAACGAAATTAGGTCGAATAGCGATTGCGCTCCCTCTCCCCGTTCTTACGCAGGGCTGTCCGGGGAATGATTCACTGTGTCGCGGTGCATGCTCGGCAAAACCGAGGCAAATCGGTCTTTTCTGGTTGTCGAGACACAGAAGGCCGAGCATGCGATTTCGCGATAGCATTTTTAGTAGGCTGCTTGAACCGATCAATCGGCGGCAGTTTCAGACGGCTGTGGATCGTCTGGACGGGGATGCCTACGACAAGTCGTTCAAGAGCTGGGATCACCTGGTAGCGCTGATCTATGCGCAGTTGAGCGGGAACAACAGCCTGCGCGCCGTGGTGACCGGCTTCAACGCCAATCCTCAGCATCACTATCATCTGGGCACCGGCAGGTTGTCCCGCTCGACGCTGTCGGATGCCAATACCCGCCGCCCGTCCAGCATTTTTGCGCAAACCTTTGCACGATTGTCGGCGATGGCAAGCCGGCAGTTGCGGGGCGAAGGCAAGGAGATGGTGCGCCTGATCGACGCCAGTCCGATCCCGCTTGGCAAAGTTTGCACCTGGGCGGTGTGGAACGGCCGCATCCGCGGCATGAAGCTGCACGTGGTCTACGATCCCAAGGGCGATATCCCGAAGTGCGTCGAGGTGACGGCTGCCAACGTCAACGATATCGAGATCGGTCGCCAGACTCCGATCCAGGCCGGCACAACCTACGTGTTCGACAAGGGATATTGCCGTTTCGACTGGTGGCAGAAGATCAATGATAGCAAGGCTTTCTTCGTGACCCGGCCGAAGACGAGCATCCGGCTACGCGCGGTCAGGCATCGCACCATCCGCAACAGCAAGGGGGACGGCTTCAGGATCATCGTCGACGACGAGGTGAAGCTCACCAGTAAGGGCGACTCGCGTTTGCCGATACCGCTGCGGCGCATCAAGGTCAGGCGGGAGAACGGCGGCGTGATCACGCTTCTCACCAACGATACGACCCGAACGGCCGTCGAGATCGCCGCCCTCTACAAGAGCCGGTGGCAGATCGAACTGCTGTTCCGCTGGATCAAGCAGCACCTCGACATCCGCAAGTTCCTCGGCACCAACGACAATGCAATCCGCCTGCAAGTGCTTGCTGCGATGATTGCCTACCTACTGTTGCGCATTGCCGCGCGGACCAACTGCATCAAAATGCTGCCGCTCAGGCTCGCCGAACTCGTCAGCCAGTTCCTGTTCACCCGGCGAGCCTTCGCCAGCATCGACAAGCCTCCGCCAATCAACCCTAGTACCTACTGTTCTTAAAGCGTGAGTCGTGATTCAAGGTCGGGATGATACCCGAAGCAAGAGAAGTCCACCTTTCGAGGAAAGATCGCAAGGTGCTTGAGGCGTGTTGCCGCTCCCCGGTGACGTTGCAGCGCGATTTGAAGCGGGCGCGGATAGTTCTGTTGGCGGCGGATGGACGCAGCACTCGGTCGATCGCCAAGGAAGTTGGGGTCCAGCCGCGGATTGTCAGCCTTTGGCGGCATCGCTATGCCGACCAAGGCCTTGAAGGGCTGCAAGACAAGCCGCGACCGGGCAAGCAGCCAATCTATACGAAGGCCACCGACAAGCGGATTCTGAAGCTGCTGGACAAGCCGCCGCCGGACGGGTTCGCACGCTGGACCGGGCCCCTGCTGGCCGGGGCGCTGGGCGATGTTGACGTCCAATATGTCTGGCGGTTCCTGCGCAGCCACAAGATTGACCTCGCGGCTCGTAAGTCCTGGTGTGAGAGCAACGACCCGAACTTTACGGCCAAAGCCGCCGATGTTGTCGGCCTCTATGTCGCCCCGCCCGCGAAGGCCATTGTGCTGTGCGTGGACGAGAAGCCCTCGATCCAGGCTTTGGAGCGAGCGCAGGGTTATCTGAAGTTGCCCAATGGCCGCGCCTTGACCGGCCAGAGCCACGATTACAAGCGGCATGGCACCACAACATTGTTTGCGGCGCTCGAAGTCGCCACCGGAAAGATCATCGCGGCGCATTCAAAACGCCGACGCCGCGTCGAGTTTCTCGACTTCATGAACAGCGTCACCGCGGCTTTTCCGAACCGGAAGCTTCACGTCATCCTCGACAACCTCAACACCCACAAGAAGAACGAGCATTGGCTCAAGGCCCACCCCAACGTGCAATTTCATTTCACGCCGACAAGTGCGTCTTGGCTCAATCAGGTCGAGGTATGGTTTTCGATCTTGCAGGGGCAGTCGCTCAGCGGCACCTCCTTCACAAGCCTCACGCAGCTTCAGGAGCACATCGATGCCTACGTCAACGCATACAACGACAGAGCCGAGCCCTTCGTCTGGACCAAGAAAAAGGTCCGTCAACGCCGTTTCAAAGGCCGCCGTATCACTCAGCTCTGATTCTGGGTACTAGCCGCCGCAAATGCAGAACGCCCCTCAACCAGATGGAACTCTGCTATGGTTGAATTTCCCCGGACAGCCCTGCGTTCTTACGGGGAGAGGGTTGGGGTGAGGGGCCCTCTCCGCGTACTCGGAAATAGTTAGATTTGCGGAGACTCCCCCTCACCCGGAACGCATCTAACGATGCGTTCCGACCTCTCCCCGCACGCGGGGCGAGGTGAAGCGGAGTGCTCGATTCAAAGTAGGATCAGGCCGGGTCATCGATCCGACTTGATCCTGTTGCGTGACGGTCACGCCGGTCAAACTCCCGCCACGCTTGCTCCGCACTGACACCACGCTGCTGGCATCACTCTTGCTGGGCGATCGTCAAGTCGATCGCCGGGGTCGATCGTCAAGCCGATCGCCGGGACGACGATCAGCATCAAGGGTGGGCGTGCAATGAGTTCTGCGTTCAAGGAAGGTGCCGCCGGGACCGCGGATAGACACGCGTTGCTGCCGCGGCCGCGCCGGATCTCCCTTCGGCTGCGTGGCAAAGGCCCGCTGTGGACCGGCCTGATGCTACTTTTTCTGGCGGCGGATCTGATGCTCGCGGTGGCCGCCTGGCACGCCGTCGATTTCTTCCGCAACTGAGCCGTCAGCCTCCGGCGACAGCAAGGCGCCGGCGAGATAGGCGAGTTGGCTGAACGCGAGGCAGGCGACGACGAGCGGAGCGCCGGTGGCAAACGAAAAGCCGTCGGATTGGAGCATGACCGCCGCTAGCACCGCGATCAGCGGTGACACCAGCATCAACGTCCAAACCCGAAAATACAAACTGGTCGCCAACCCAACGAGGGTGCTGGTCAACAAAAGGGTAAAGGCGATCGTCACATTTTTAGACCAGTTGGAGCGGAAGGCGCGCCGCAGCTCATAGTCGGTCAGTTGGATCGCGCGAACAAGGACAGCAACGCCCTCAGCCGCAAGTACACCGACTTAGTATTAATCGGTACAATGCGGGTCAAATTGAGACGTTCTATCTTCGGTTGCCGAAAGTAGCCTGGTGGCCACACAAAAAAGAGCCGGATCGGCGATCCGGCTCTTTGTCGACTGTGGTGTGCCAGGCTCAGGCCGCCTTCAGCAGGCCTTCCTTCTTCAGCGCTTCCTGCACCTTCGGGCGCGCCGCGATGCGGGCCTTGTAGGCCGTCACGTTCGGCAGGCCGGAGAAGTCCAAGCCGAGCCGGTCGTTCGCCCACATCATCATCGTGAAGAGGTAGCCGTCGGCGACCGTGAACTGGTTGCCCATCAGGTATTCGCGTCCGGCGAGCTGGCTCTCGACATATTTGAACTTGCCCATGGCGCGGTCCTTGAAGAAGGCCTTGGCGTCGTCGGCGAGCGCCGGCGCGAACATCGGGCCGAGATTCTTGTGCAGCTCGGTCGTGATGTAGTTCAGCCATTCGAGCAGCTTGTAGCGTTCGTTGGAGTCGCGGGCGGGCGCCAGCTTCCGGTCGGCGACCCTGTCGGCGATCATCTGGATGATGATCGGCCCCTCGGTGACCATCTCGCCGCTATCCAGCGCCAGCGCGGGCACCTGGCCCTTGGGGTTCACTTGCAGGAAATCGTCGCCGTTTTCGAGCTTTTTGGCGCGCAGATCGACCTTGACCAGGTCGTAGGGCAGGCCGGCCTCGAGCAGGGCGATGTGGGGGAGAGGGAGCAGGCACCGGGGGAGTAATAAAGCTTCATGGGGGTATTCCTTCCCTTGTTCTTGGCGTCCGGAGAGGGATTGCCTACATGCACCTGCATGAAATAGTCAAGATTGATGCAGATGCATTCAGTGCGGTACACTGGTTCCGGGACCTTATGAGCTAGACCATGAAACGCAAGCTATCGAGCGAGGCGACGGCCGCCTGGATCCGCCTGATGAGGGTGCCGAGCCGGGTGCTGGACTGCGTCGAGCAGGATCTGAAGAAGGCCGGCTTTCCGCCGCTCGCCTGGTATGACGCCTTGCTCGAGCTGTCGCGCGCGCCGTCCGGCGAGCTGCGCCCGGTCGAGCTCGAGCGGCAGATGCTGATTCCGCAATATTCGACGTCGCGGCTGATCGACAAGCTGGTCGACGAGGGGCTTGCGGCGCGGCGTGAATGCAAGATCGACAAGCGTGGCCAGTTCGTCGAGATCACCGAGGCTGGACGCGAGCTCCAGAAGAAGATGTGGAGCGCCTATTCGGCCGCGATCGACAAGCATGTCGGCTCGAAATTATCCGATGCCGACGCGGCCAGGCTGTGCGGTCTGCTCGACCGGCTCGGCTGCTCCTGCGGCGACGCCAAAAGCGACGCCAAGAATGAGACCAAGAACGATAGCAAGGCTGCGCCTGCCCGAGACGGCGCGCCTGCCCGATGATAGTCCTGACCCCATCATCCGCAGCCGTTGTGGCTCGCGGATGTCCCTGCCACCGCGCGCGTTCGATCGAAGCGCCCTTGAGTTGGATTTCGTATGGCGCGTGACCAGATCGACATGACGCCGCTGCAGTCGCGCGACGAACTCGTGGCGTGGCTTGAAGCCGGCGTGAAACCCGAATCCGAGTTCCGGATCGGCACCGAGCATGAGAAGACACCGTTCACGCTCGAGGGCCGCCAGCCCGTGCCCTATGAAGGCGCGAAGGGCATCGGCGCGCTGCTCGAAGGCATGAAGCTCCTGCTCGGCTGGGAGCCGATCATGGAGCGCGGCAACATCATCGGGCTCTATGACGTCACCGGCGGCGGCGCGATTTCGCTCGAGCCGGGCGGCCAGTTCGAATTGTCGGGCGCGCCGGTCGAGACCGTGCATCAGACGCAGTCGGAGCTGATGGCGCATCTGGCACAGGTGCGGGAGATCGCGACCCCGCTCGGCATCGGCTTCCTCGGTCTCGGCATGACGCCGTCCTGGTCGCGGGCGCAGATCCCCGTGATGCCGAAGGGGCGCTACAAGATCATGAGAAACTACATGCCGAAGGTCGGCAAATACGGCCTCGACATGATGTTCCGGACCTGCACGGTTCAGACCAATCTCGACTTCTCCTCCGAAGCCGACATGGTGAAGAAGCTGCGCGTGTCGCTGGCGCTGCAGCCGATCGCGACCGCGCTGTTCGCGAACTCGCCGTTCACCGAGGGCAAGCCCAACGGCTTCCTGTCGTTCCGCTCCGAGATCTGGCGCGACACCGACAATGCGCGCTCCGGCATGGTGCCGTTCGCGTTCGAGGACGGCATGGGCTTCGAGCGCTATGTCGATTACGCGCTCGACGTTCCGATGTATTTCGTCAAGCGCGGCGAGGAATATATCGACGTCGCCGGTTCCTCGTTCCGGGATTTCTTCGCCGGCAAGAATGCCGCCTTCCCCGGCGAGCGTCCGACCTTGTCGGACTGGGCCAATCATCTCTCGACGATCTTCCCCGAGGTGCGGCTGAAGCGTTATCTCGAAATGCGCGGCGCCGACGGCGTGCCGTGGGGCCGGCTGCCGGCGCTGCCGGCGTTCTGGGTCGGGCTGCTCTACGACAATGACAGCCTCGATGCCGCCTGGGACATCGTCCGGCACTGGACCGCGCCGGAGCGCCAGGCGCTGCGCGACGACGTGCCGCGTTTCGGCTTCAAGGCGCGGATCAAGGACCGCTATCTGTTCGAGATCGCCAAGGAGTGCCTGATCCTGTCGCATGCCGGATTGCGGCGCCGCGGCCGGATCGATCATCTCGGGCGCGACGAGAGCCGCTTCCTCGAACCGCTCGAGCGCATCATCGAGACCGGCCGCTCGCCGGCCGAGGAGATGCTGGAGAAGTTCAACGGTCCCTGGAAGGGCTCGGTGGAGCCGGCCTATCGGGAATACGCCTTCTAATCCCTGGCTAACCCCAATCCGGGCTCGAAACGCGCGCGGACGGCGGTGGTGTCGCACCCGCCGTTCATCAGCCGTACAGGTTCATGGCGTTCAAATGACGGCCCGCGGGATGCGCGGGGCTGCGCGAATTTGAAAGCAATCTCATGGGGATAGGCCGCCTCTTTAGGGCGTCTGTGGTGATGTTCGCGGTCTTTATGGCCGCTTTCGTCGCGCGCCCGGCATTGGCGCAGACCAATTTCGACCGTCCCGGAGGCGACTATCTGAACGCGCCAGTGACGTCGGGCGATCCCGCCGATTGCGCGCTCACCTGCGAGCGCGATCGCCGCTGCCGTGCCTGGAGCTTCAGCTATCCGAACGACGTCAACAACGGCGCGGTGTGCTGGCTGAAGAACAGCGTGCCGCCACGGGTGCAGGACAATTGCTGCGTGTCCGGAGTGCGCGGCGCGGGCGTGGTCGAACCGCGCAACGGTGCCATCGAAACCTCGATCGACCGCCTCGGCGGCGACTACAAGAATTTCGAATTGAAGAGCAGCGACGGCGACGAGGCCTGCCAGGCCGCCTGCACCGCCGACAACAAGTGCCGCGCCTGGACCTACGCCCGGCCCGGCTATGCCGGTCGCGACGCGCATTGCTTCCTGAAGAAAGAGATCAAGCCGCCGCGCCGCAAGGCGGGGTTCACCTCGGGCGTGGTGCGGTGACGCCCGGTTCTCTCCACACGTCGTCCCGGCCTTGAGCCGGGACCCATAACCACAAATGCCGGTGTTTCGCGACGCTGGGGCCTCGATCCCGCCCGAAATTTCCTGCGGTCGTTATGGGTCCCTGCTTTCGCAGGGACGACAGGCTAACACTGAGCCGCCAGCACGGTGATCTCCGGCCACAGTGCCTTCCACCGCGCTGTCTTCGCCGCATAGTTCGCCGCGGAAAAATTCGAGGTCCGGTTCGGCCGTACGATCATGCCTGCGACATCGTCGAAACCGCTCGGCGCATAGACGTCGTAGCCGCGCGTGTTGCGACGGATACCGATCCGCGTGCTCTCGGTGAGGAAGCGATCGATGCCGTCGCTTGAACGCGCCAGCGCGGGGTAGGGCAGGCCGTGCTTGCCGGGATACCAGAGATGGACGCGGGCCTGGTTGCGCGCCTCGATCGCGACACCGAGATGGCCGAGCCGCGCCTTGAGCTCGCGGATCACTGCGTCCTCGGCCTCCCACGACGTATCCGGATCGAAATAAAAGATGTCGTAGTCGTTGATGCCGTGATCGAGCGGCCGGTTGGTCAGCACGTTCCACACGGTCTGCATCAGGCAGCCGGCCACCAGCCAGGCGTCAGGCAAACCGCGGCGGTGCAGCTCGTCGGCGATGGCTTGATTGGCCGGGTTGCGAAGCGCAGCGGTCAGGAATTCATCCCGGGTCATGCTTCTATGTCTCTCCCCGTCATTGCGAGGAGCCAACGGGTCGCGCGAACGCGCGCCCGATGACAGGCTCCGCGACGAAGCAATCCATCGGTCGGTTATGCTGTGACATGGATTGCTTCGCTGCGCTCGCAATGACGAATGAAAGTCATGCCAGCGTGGCGTCATACTCCTTCACCGCCTTCTTCGACGCCAGCGTCCGCCAGTGCCGGCGCAACAGCGGCTCAACTGTGGCGCGCTTCGCGTTCGACAGCCGGATCAGCACCATCGGGTAGTCGCGGTAATGGTCGGTGAAATAGAAGATCTTGGGCTGGCTCTCGACCAGCATGCCGCGCTCATCCCGGCGGCACGCCCGGCATCACGAGGCTGTCGCCGTCCTCCTTGAGTCGCGCCAGCATCTTCTTGCGCACCTTCAGCGCCGGCGTGCCGTAGGAAGAGCCGTCCTCGACCTCCGGCCAAGCCAGTGCAGTGTGCCTGATGTCGTCGAAGGTCATCGTACCCTCAGCAAGACGGACTACATAGAGTCGGACGTATCTTATCCGCTCGTCATGCCCGGGCTTGTCCCGGGCATCCACGTCTTGAGATGGGCCAGGAAAGTCGTGCATGGCCGGGACAAGCCCGGCCATGACGGAAGGTGAGAGAACTCACTGCACCGAGGTGAAGAAGCGGGCGAGGCGGAAGCCGGACAGCCAGGTCCAGACCGGCTGGCTGCGGATGCCCATGTCCCAGGAGCCGACCACCGCGTCGGCGCGGCCGATCAGATTGTCGATCGGCAACAGGCCGACGCCGCCGTCGCGCACCGGCACGCGGCTGTCGGCGGAATTGTCCCTGTTGTCGCCGAGCACGAACAGATTGCCGGGCGGCACCGTGACCTCTTGCGTGTTGTCGAGCCGGCCGTTATCGCGGATCTTGAAGATCGCGTGGCTGACGCCGTTCGGCAGCGTCTCGACATAGCGATAGGCCTCCTCGCCGCCGCCGCGATCGTCTTCGGCAAAGCCGGTGCCGTCGGGTTTCAGCGCCGCCGGATGATCGTTGATGAAGAGCTGGCCCTGCCGCATCTGGATCCGATCGCCGGGCAGTCCGACCACGCGCTTGACCCAGGCCTGCGAGCGGTCGCCGGGCCAGCGGAACACGACGACGTCGCCGCGCTTCGGCGTCTCGCCGAACACCCGGCCGGTTTCCGGCAGCGTGATCTGGATCGGCAGCGACGCCGCGCCGTAGCCATAGGGAAATTTCGAGGCGACCAGCGCGTCGCCGATCAACAGCGTCGGTTCCATCGATCCCGACGGCACGTAAAACGGCTCGGCGATCGCGCCCTTGGCGAGGAACACGACGGCCACGATCGCGGCCAGCTGCACGGCCTGCCCGCGCCAGCTGGTCGGCTTGGCCGTCACGACTTCGTTTCCGCTGCTCACTAGCCCGTTCCTCCGACCGTAATCCGTTCCATCCGCAACGTCGGCTGGCCGACGCCGACCGGCACGCTCTGGCCGTTCTTGCCGCAGGTGCCGATTCCCGTATCGAGCGCAAGATCGTTGCCGATCATGGTGATCCTGTGGAGATCGGTCGGTCCATTGCCGATCAGCATGGCGCCCTTGAGCGGCGCGCCGAGCTTGCCGTTCTCGATCTTGTAGGCCTCGGTGCACTGGAACACGTATTTGCCCGAGGTGATGTCGACCTGGCCGCCGCCGAAATTGGCGGCATACATGCCGTTCTTCACCGAGGCGAGGATCTCGGCCGGGTCGCGGTCGCCCGACAGCATGTAGGTGTTGGTCATGCGCGGCATCGGCACATGGGCATAGCTCTGCCGCCGGCCGTTGCCGGTCGGCTTCATGCCCATCAGCCGGGCATTCTGGCGGTCCTGCATGTAGCCGACCAGGACGCCGTCCTCGATCAGCACGGTGCGGTTGGTCGGCGTGCCCTCGTCGTCGATGGACAGAGAACCGCGGCGTGACGCCATGGTGCCGTCGTCGACCACGGTGACCCCCTTGGCCGCAACCTGCTTGCCCATCAGGCCGGCGAAGGCCGAGGTCTGCTTGCGGTTGAAATCGCCCTCGAGCCCATGGCCGACGGCCTCATGCAGCATCACGCCGGGCCAGCCGGCCCCGAGCACCACGTCCATTTCGCCGGCGGGTGCCGGCACCGATTCTAGATTGACCAGCGCCTCGCGCAGCGCGCCGTCGGCGGCGTCGCGCCAGGCCTTGGTCTCGATGAAGCGCGCATAGCCCTCGCGGCCGCCATAGCCCTTGCTGCCGCTCTCCTGGCGGTCGCCCTGGCCGGCGACGACGGAAATATTGACGCGCACCAGCGGGCGGATGTCGCGATAGCTCTCGCCATCGGGCCGCAGGATTTCGACCACCTGCCAGGTCGCAGTGAGGCTGGCCGAGACCTGCCGCACCCGCGGGTCCTTGTCCCTGACATAGGCGTCGATCTCGCCGAGCAGTTTTACTTTTGCCTCGAAGGCCGGGCCGTCCAGCGGGTTCTCGTCGCCATAGAGTTTTATGTTCGTATGCGCCGGCGCCGCGGCGAACGTGCCGGCATAGCCGCCGCGCACCGCCGCCACCGCATCCGCGGCGCGGATCAGCGCCGGGATCGAGACGTCGGAGGAATGCGCATAGCCGACCGCGTCGTCCTTGACCGCGCGCAGGCCAAAGCCCTGCGAGGTGTCGTAGGTCGCCTGCTTCAGCCGGCCGTTGTCGAACACCAGCGCCTCGGTCTGCCCGTACTCCAGGAACAACTCGCCGTCGTCGGCGCCTTCAAGCCCGCGCGCCACCTCGCGGCGGACGGCATCGCGGTCCAGATTGGCGCGATCGATCAGGGAGGTCGTGGCAGGATTGGTCATGGTCACTCCGACGCAGTGCGATTCCTTGGCGATTCCTCGTCATCCTTGCCTGAAGCGCGGCTGATTGCCAGTGCGGAACAAGCAGCAGGGATTTCGGGCAAATGAAGCAGAAACGAGCGCAAAACTCATCTCACAACCCGGAAACCTGCGCCGGTCCCGGTTCAGACCCGGATGACGACTGTCAGAGATAGTGTTTCGGGGCGTAAACCGGGAGAGCCTGCAGCCATGCGGCCGATCACGGCAGCCTCCCGCGATCCTCACCTTGTCGTCATCAGAGCATGCTCCGGAAAAGTGCGAAGCGGTTTTCCGAAAAGATCATGCTTAAACAAAGAGCTAAAGCGCGATGACGGTTCAACCTGAACTCATCGCGCTTGAGAGCGCCGATCCGCCTTGAGCGGCTGGTCTTCCGGCTCGCCTTCGCTGGATTGCGGCTTCGGCTGCCCGCCTTTGCCGGCCGCGCCCTGCACCGAGGTCGGAAAACCATGCTCCTGGGCCCAGCGGTACAGCTCATCGAACACCGGTTTGAGCGCCCTGGCGGACGGCGTCATCTCGTACTCAACCCGCGGCGGCACTTCGGGATAGACGGTGCGCTTGACGAGGCCATTGGCCTCGAGGTCGCGGAGCTGGGTGGTCAGCATGTGCTGGGTCACGCCGGGGATCGACTGTCGCAATTCGCCGAACCGCCGCTTGCGGTCGACCAATTGCCAGAGGATGTCGCCCTTCCATTTCCCGGCCAGCACCGAAAGCGCCCGATGAAATTGCGCCGACAGGTCGCCGTTGCACGGCTCGGATGCCGCCGGAGGCTCGGCGGGCTCAATAGTCAGTTTTTTCATACTACCTCACAAAAAGCATCCTACTTGTTCTTTTCATCTTACTCCCGAATTTAGTGCACCGGAAGCGACGGGGCCTGCCGCCAATCGGACAGGTGGCCGCGCGGTGGGATCGGTTCGAACATCTCGGGGAGAGATCAATGTCAGTTGCTGTTGCCTCGGCGCCGTCGCGCTGGAAATCCGCCACGCTGTGGGTGGTCAGGGGATTGCTCGCCCTGGCCTTTGCCGCCGCCGGCGGCGCAAAGCTCTACGGCGTGCCGATGCTGGTCGAGGAATTCCAGCATATCGGGCTCGGCCAGTGGTTCCGCTATCTCACCGGATCGCTGGAGCTGTTCGGCGCCCTCCTGATCCTGGTGCCGTCGCTCGCAGCCTTCGGCGGCCTGCTGCTGAGCTGCATCATGGTCGGCGCGACCGTCACCCATCTGTTCGTGATCGGCGGCTCGCCGGTGCCTGCGCTGGTGCTGCTGACGTTGAGCGCGATCGTCGCCTACACCAAGCGCAGCCAGTTCGCCCTGTTCGCGATCGCGCCGTGAGGTGGACGCGATGCGCCTCTCTCGCAGCACACTGACGGTCGCGGCCGGGCTGGTGCTGGCACTCGTGGTGCCGTTCGCTGCGACATTGCTGCTCACCGGATCGGTCGCGGCAGTGTCGAAGCCCGAGCCCGCCAAGCAGGCCGCGCAGCCGCGGATGCATCGCCTGGTGCTGCCGATCAACTCCGACGATCCGACCACGATGCGGGCGCTGATCTCGACCGCGCTCAACCTCCCGAAATATTATCAGGAGCGCAACGAGCCGTTCGAGATCGAAGTCGTCGCCTACAATGCCGGCGTCCATATGCTGCGCGCCGATACCTCGCCGGTGAAGGATCTGCTGCGGGTGGTGCGGGGACTCACGCCCGGCATCCGCTTCGTGGTCTGCGAAGCCACCAAGCTGGGCATGGAGCGGGCCGAGGGCCATCCGGTCGTCCTGCTCGACAATGTCGATGTGGTGCCGAACGGCCCCGGACGCATCATCGAATTGCAGGATGCCGGCTGGTCCTACATCCGGTCGTGAGCGATGCGGCCATCAAGCCAAGCGGAGAATTCATCATGACGTCAGTTCGCGCGCCAACCCGCCGTGCCATCGTCGCCGGCATGATTGGCGCGGGCGCCTCGCTCGCAATGCCGGCACCACCGGTGCGCGCAGCGTCCGGCGGGCCGCCGCTATTCGGCACCATCCGCCATCAATTCACGCTAGTGCAAGGCGCCCGCCCGGTGCCGCAGGTTGCTATACCGGCGCTCGCCGGCGGCGCGCTCGATCTCACCTCGTTCAAGGGCAAGATGGTGCTGGTGAACTTCTGGGCCACCTGGTGCGCGGCGTGCCGGACCGAGCTGCCGATGCTGGACCGGCTCGCCGCGAGCGGCCGCAATGATCTTGCAGTCGTCGCGATCAGCACCGATCGCAACCGCGCGCTGGTGCCGCCCTACGTCAAGCAGTTCAAGCTGCGCCGCCTCGCGATCGGCTTCGATCCCGGCGGCCTCGTTTCGCGCGTCGACGCCGCCGAGCTCGACACGCCGTTCGCGCTCTACGGCATGCCGATCTCGTTCCTGATCGGCGTGACCGGACAGGTCGAGGGCTATATGACGGGAGAGGCTGACTGGCTGTCAGCGGAGGCGGGGCGGTTGTTTGATTATTATGCGGGTGGTGCGCGGTAGGCTCGGCTACGGCAGCTTGTCATACCCTTCGCCCAGCCCATTCAGGCTGAGCGGAAACCCGATCCCCTCTTCCGGCGTCTCGAAGATAATGAACGTCGCGGTCTTCGCGTTCTTGAGTTGGCCGAGCAGCTTGTCGTCCATCACGACCTCGGCGACGCAGCCATTGGGCAGGCAGCGGACAAAACCGGCGCGGCCGACGTCCTGGTTGTCGAGCTTGAGGCCGAGGCCGGAGGGTAGCAGCACGCCGAGCGGGGCGACCACGCGCATCAGGCGGCTCTTCTGGTCGGCGGTCTTGAGCACGATCACGGTCAGGCCGGCGTTGGAGCGGTCTTCCGCTACCACGCTCTGGATCAGCGCACATTGTTCGGCCTGGGCGCCGGGCGGGGTGTCGCAGCGGATTTGCCAGTCGCCATGGACCGAGCGCACCGCGCCTTGCGCGTTCGCCGCCTGGGTCAGGCCGAAACTGAGGGCCAGAAACAGCAGCCCGCTGAGCCAACCGGCCTTTGGTCTTACCTGAATGTTCGAAGCGCCCATCCGGGTCGATCCTTTGATTGTTCGGTCGGTCCAGCCGTCGAGGCCGCCGGTAGCACGCATCAGTCGACTGATACCGCAATAGGGCGCCTTGAAGGCGATCTTGAAACCATTCCCGCGCCGGATTGGAGCGGCCCGCAGCGAATCAGGTTCCTGTGGGCTGCCCCGCCTGTGCGTACATCCGGTAATCCCCCTGTCAACTGTGCGCGGCCGTGTTTCGGCGACTTTCGCTTGATTCTGCGGGAAAAATCGCAAGCGGCAGCTTCATCGCAGGCGCATGGCTTTCGGCCCCACTACTGCATTGCGAGCGCCTGCGAATTATGGTTTGAGAGGTTGGATTTCGACGCGTTCTAGCGATCTGGCTCCCGTACCCACCTTGACTCAGAGACGGGTATGTCCGGAAGGCCATTTGTCAGGGCGGATCGTGCTGCACTTCCGGTCAACTGCCGGAGGTGTTTTGGGGAATTATCAAGGGAGCGCGAACGGCATGAAGATGTCGATTGGCCGGTTGGGCAGGCAATTGCTGGGGTTGGCGGTGGCGGGTGTGGCGTCAGTCGCCGCGGGGTCGGCCTTCGCCGAGCTGGGACAGCCGGCGCCGTGGGAGCACACGCTGCAGGAAGCCGCGACCCCGGTGATGGAGAACATCATCTGGTTCCACAATTTCCTGCTGGTGCTGATCACCGTCATCACCCTGTTCGTGCTGGCGCTGCTCGTCATCGTGGTGGTCAAGTTCAACGCCAAGGCCAACCCGGTCCCCTCCCGGACCACCCACAACACCCTGATCGAAGTGGCCTGGACGCTGATCCCGGTCCTGATCCTGGTCGGCATCGCGGTGCCGTCGTTCCGTCTGCTGTTCCTGGAGCTCGACGTGCCGAAGCCGGACCTCACGGTGAAGGTCACCGGCAAGCAGTGGTACTGGTCCTACGCCTACCCGGATAACGGCAAGTTCGAGTTCGACTCGCTGCTCGACAAGGACAAGCAGCCCCGTCTGCTCGGTGTCGACAACGAGATGGTGGTCCCGGTCAACAAGGTGGTGCGGATCCAGACCACCGGTGCCGACGTCATCCACTCCTTCGCGGTGCCGGCCTTCGGCGTGAAGATCGACTCGGTCCCCGGCCGCCTCAACGAGAGCTGGTTCAAGGCCACCAAGACCGGCGTGTTCTACGGCCAGTGCTCGGAACTGTGCGGCAAGGACCATGCCTTCATGCCGATCGCGGTGCGGGTCGTCAGCGACCAGGAATTCGCGACCTGGGTGGAGGGGGCGAAGAAGAAGTTTGCGACCAACCCGGCGAATTCCTACGCCTCGGCTGGTCAGGCGGCGCAGTAAGCCTGAGGGCTTGCGGCGCGGGATGGAATAAGGGCGATGGGACCGCAAGGTCCAAGAGGGACTGCAAGGCAGGATTTTGAACATGGCGACAGGCGCAGCGACACACGACGATCACGCCCACCATCCGACCGGATGGCGGCGCTATCTCTACTCCACGAACCACAAGGACATCGGTACGATGTACCTGGTCTTTGCGGTGATCGCGGGCATCATCGGCGCCGCGATGTCGATCGCGATCCGTGCCGAGTTGATGTATCCGGGCGTCCAGATATTCCACGAGACGCACACCTATAACGTGTTCGTGACCTCGCACGGTCTGATCATGATCTTCTTCATGGTCATGCCGGCGATGATCGGCGGGTTCGGCAACTGGATGGTGCCGCTGATGATCGGCGCGCCTGACATGGCGTTCCCGCGCATGAACAACATCTCGTTCTGGCTGCTGCCGGCGTCGTTCGCGCTGCTGCTGATGTCGACCTTCGTCGAGGGTGAGCCGGGCGCCAACGGCGTCGGCGCCGGCTGGACCATCTACGCGCCGCTGTCGACCTCGGGCCATCCGGGCCCGGCGGTCGATTTCGCGATCCTGTCGCTGCATCTCGCCGGTGCGTCGTCGATCCTCGGTGCCATCAACTTCATCACCACGATCTTCAACATGCGCGCGCCGGGCATGACCCTGCACAAGATGCCGCTGTTCGTGTGGTCGATCCTGGTGACGGTGTTCCTGCTGCTGCTGTCGCTGCCGGTGCTCGCCGGTGCGATCACCATGCTGCTGACCGACCGCAATTTCGGCACCGCCTTCTTTGCCGCCGACGGCGGCGGCGACCCGGTGCTGTTCCAGCATCTGTTCTGGTTCTTCGGCCACCCCGAAGTGTACATCCTGATCCTGCCGGCTTTCGGCATGGTCAGCCAGATCGTCTCCACCTTCTCGCGCAAGCCGGTGTTCGGTTATCTCGGCATGGCCTACGCCATGGTCGCGATCGGCGGCATCGGCTTCGTGGTGTGGGCGCACCACATGTACACCGTCGGCATGTCGTCGGCGACGCAGGCCTATTTCGTCGCCGCCACGATGGTGATCGCGGTGCCGACCGGCGTGAAGATCTTCTCCTGGATCGCCACGATGTGGGGCGGCTCGATCGAGTTCAAGGCGCCGATGATCTGGGCGATCGGCTTCATCTTCCTGTTCACCGTCGGCGGCGTCACCGGCGTCGTGCTGGCCAACGCCGGCGTCGACCGTGTGCTGCAGGACACCTACTACGTGGTGGCGCACTTCCACTACGTGCTGTCGCTCGGCGCCGTGTTCGGCATCTTCGCCGGCTGGTACTACTGGTTCCCGAAGATGTTCGGCTACATGTACTCGGAGACCATCGCCAAGGCGCACTTCTGGTTCACCTTCATCGGCGTCAACCTGGTGTTCTTCCCGCAGCACTTCCTCGGCCTGTCGGGCATGCCGCGCCGCTATGTCGACTATCCGGATGCGTTCGCCGGCTGGAACCTGATCTCCTCCTGGGGCTCCTACATCTCCGGCATCGGCGTGCTGATCTTCATCTACGGCGTGATCGATGCCTTCGTCCGCAAGGAGCAGGCCGCGAACAATCCGTGGGGCGCGGGTGCGACCACGCTGGAGTGGACGTTGACCTCGCCGCCGCCGTTCCACCAATTCGAAGTGCTGCCGCGCGTGCAGTAAGTCCAAAGACGGCGCGGCGCACTTAAGAGTGCGCCGTGCTCTTTATAGAAGCGGGACCTGATCTTGTCGGTTGTCGATCACAATGCCATCGAGTTGCCCCGGATCTCCGAGGCCGAAGTGGGCGATTACATCGCGCTGTTGAAGCCGCGCGTGATGTCGCTGGTGATCTTCACCGCGCTGGTCGGGCTGATGATCGCGCCGGTGCATGTGCATCCGGTGCTGGCCTTCACCTCGATCCTGTGCATCGCGGTCGGCGCCGGCGCTTCCGGCGCGCTCAACATGGCCTATGAGAACGACGTCGACGCGTTGATGACGCGCACCGCCAACCGGCCGATCCCGCGCGGCCGCATCACCCCGACCGAGGCGGCTGCGTTCGGCATCACGCTCGCCTTCTTCTCGGTGATGACACTCGGCATCCTGGTCAACTGGGTGGCGGGCGCGCTGCTTGCCTTCACCATCTTCTTCTATGCCGTGGTCTACACGATGTGGCTGAAGCGCTGGACCGCGCAGAACATCGTGATCGGCGGCGCCGCCGGTGCGCTGCCGCCGGTGGTGGCCTGGGCGGCCGCGACCGGCTCGCTCTCGGTCGAGCCGATCCTGCTGTTCCTGATCATCTTCTTCTGGACGCCGCCGCACTTCTGGGCGCTGGCGCTGTTCCGCAGCGACGATTACGCGCGCGCCGGCATTCCGATGCTGCCGGTGGTCGCCGGTCCCGACGCGACCCGCCTGCAGATCCTGCTCTACACCATCGTGCTGGTCGCGGTGGCGCTGGCGCCGTGGCCGCTCGGCTATTTCGACGCGATCTACGGCGTCACCTCGCTGGTGCTCGGTGCCGGCATGCTGTGGCTTGCCATCGAGGTCTATCGCCGCCGCGAGGGTGTTGCGGCCAACCGCGCCACCCGCCGGCTGTTCGCGTTCTCGATCCTTTATCTGTTCGCGCTGTTTGCCGTCCTCCTCGCCGAGGTCGTGGTCCGCGCGATTGCGCCTGTCTTGATCGGATAGGGAACGCCGGGGGGCGAGATGGGGACGCATGGGACATCAATGGACGAGAAACGCGAACCAGACGGAATCGTCCTCACCGAGGCGCAGCTCAGGAGCCGGCGCCAGCGCTCGATCGCCATTGCGCTCGCGCTCGGCGTCATGGTCCTGCTGTTCTTCGCGGTCACCATCGTCAAGGGGCCGGCCGTGCTGGTGCGGCCGCTGTGAGTGAGATGGCAAACCAGCCGGCACCGGATGACCCGCAGGGCGAGCGCGCCAAGGTCACGCGCCGCACGCTGTCGCGCGACGCGATGGTGGCGTCGATCTGCGGTTTCGTCGTGGTGCTGATGCTCGGCGCGTCCTACGCGGCGGTGCCGTTCTACAACTGGTTCTGCCGCACCACCGGCTTCAACGGCACCACCCAGGTTGCGACCACGCTGCCTTCGGATGCGCCGCTCGAGCGCACCATCACCGTCAGCTTCGATTCCAACGTCGCGCCGGGCCTGCCCTGGAAGTTCGAGCCGGAGCAGAACAATATCGACGTCAAGATCGGCCAGGTCGTCACCGTCTATTACACCGTGACCAACCAGTCGGCCCGCACCACCACGGCTCAGGCGTCCTACAACGTCGCGCCGCTGACGGTTGGCGCCTATTTCCAGAAGATCAACTGCTTCTGCTTCACCGAACAGACCATGGCGCCCGGCGAAAAGCGCGAGATGGCCGTCGTATTCTATGTCGATCCGGCGCTGGCCAAGGACAGCGAGAACGACACGCTGAAGACGATCACCCTGTCCTACACCTTCTTCCCCGTGCGCGACGCCGCGCCGAAGCCCGTGGCGGCGGGCGAGGCGGAGCAGCGCAAGGGCGGCTAGTTTTGGAATTGAAAGACTTAAGACGTGCCTCGCGGCACGCGAATGGAGAGACGGCAATGGCTGAGGCGCAAGTCAAGCATCACGACTATCATCTCGTCGACCCGAGCCCGTGGCCGGTGGTCGGCTCGATCTCGGCCTTCATCATGGCGGTCGGCGCGATTGGCTGGATGCACCACATGTATTCGGCCGCCCCGATCGTGTTCGGCGTCGGCACCATCGGCGTGCTCTACACCATGGCGAGCTGGTGGGGCGATGTGATAAAGGAAGCCCAGTACAAGGGCGACCACACCCGCGTGGTGCAGATCAGCCACCGCTACGGCATGATCCTGTTCATCGCCTCCGAGGTGATGTTCTTCGTCGCCTGGTTCTGGGCCTTCTTCAATTCGGCGCTGTTCCCGGCCGATGCGGTGCACGCCACCCGCGACGCGGTGTTCGGCTGCGGCGCCGGCACGGCGATGGGCGCCTGCTCCGTTCCCGGCACCTGGCCGCCGCACGGCATCGAGACCTTCGATCCCTGGCATCTGCCGCTGCTCAACACGCTGCTGCTGCTGACCTCGGGCACCACGGTCACCTGGGCGCACCATGCGCTGCTGGAGAACGACCGCCAGGGCCTCAAGCAGGGCCTGATCCTCACCGTGATCCTCGGCGCCCTTTTCACCTGCGTGCAGGCCTATGAATACGCCCACGCGACGTTCTCGTTCGGCGGCAACGTCTATGGCTCGACCTTCTTCATGGCGACCGGGTTCCACGGCTTCCACGTGCTGGTCGGCACCATCTTCCTGCTGGTCTGCCTGATCCGCGCCTATGCCGGTCACTTCACGCCGAAGCAGCACCTCGGCTTCGAGTTCGCCGCCTGGTACTGGCACTTCGTCGACGTGGTCTGGCTGTTCCTGTTCATCTGCATCTACGTCTGGGGCCGCGGCGCCGAGGCGATGGCCCACGGCGCGCACTAATCACGGGCTGACGTGCTAAGAGGGGGCGGCCGGATGGCCGCCCCTTTGCTTTTGAAGAGACCCGATGATGGATACCCCGCCCACTCTGACCGAGAGCGCGCTACGCGGCATCGCATGCCGCTGTCCGCGCTGCGGCAAGGGCAAGCTCTATTCCGGCTTCCTGACGCTGGCGCCGCGCTGCCAGGCCTGCGGCCTCGACTTCGCCTTCATCGATGCCGGTGACGGGCCGGCGATCTTCGTCATCATGCTGGCCGGCGCCATCGTGGTCGCGGCGGCGCTGATCGTCGAGGTGAAGTACCAGCCGCCGTTCTGGGTCCATGCCGCGCTGTGGCTGCCGTTGATCGTGGTGACCACGATCCTGCCGCTGCGTTCCATGAAGGCGCTGCTGATAGCGCTGCAATTCCACCACAAGGCCGCCGAAGGCCAATTGATCGAGCGCGACCCGCAATGAATGACACGACGAACAAAGCGTTTTCCAGCGAACTGGACACCGATTCGCGCCAAGAAAACGCGTCAAAACAAGAAACGAGAGCCCCGTTCCGATTCGATCGGAACGGAAAGGGCTCTGATCGGCCGAGCGCGGCCGGCTTCGGCATTTTCACATTGATCCTGATCGCGGTGTGCATCGCGCTTGGCGTCTGGCAATTGCAGCGCAGGGTCGAGAAGCACGCGCTGATCGCAGCGCTCGACACGCGGCTCGCCGCCCCGACCGAGGCGATGCCGCCGCCGTCGGCTTGGTCCACGCTGACTTCGGGCAGGGATGAATTCCGCCGCGTCACCCTGACCGCGACCTACGCGAAACAGCCGGACGCGATGGTGTTCAGCTCCGGCTCCGCGGTGCGCGACGACATCAGCGGGCCCGGCATCTGGGCGTTCCTGCCCGCAAAACTCGCCAGCGGCGAGACCGTCGTGGTCAACACCGGCTTCGTCCAGAACACGATGCAGGACCGCGCCTTCGAGGATCGCGTCACCGGTCGCCTCGTCACCGGCGCGCCGGTCGAACTCACCGGCTACATCCGCTTTCCGGAGCCGCCGGGCCGGCTGACGCCCAAGGAAGATCCGTCGAAGCGGCTATGGTTCGTGCGCGATCATCGCGCGATGGCGCAGACGCTTGGCTGGGGCGAGGTCGCGCCGTTCTACATCGACCTCGAAGCGCCGGTGCCGGAGAGCGGCACGCCGAAGCCCGGGCCGCTCAAGGTGCGTCTCAAGGACGACCACATGCAGTACGCCATCACCTGGTTCTCGCTTGCCGCCGCGGTCACGATCGCCTTCGGCCTGTGGTGGCGCGGCCAGCGGCGCCGGGCGGGTTGAGGGAAGGCGCCAACTGAGAGCGCGCCGCCGGACGGGCGACGTGCTTTCGAAAATTACCTTTCGCGGCGATGCTCAATGGCCGACAGGGGCGGGGCCGCCGAGCTTGACCTTGCGCAAGGTCAGCGCCAGCGGGATCGCCGAGAGCGAGATCAGCATCAGCATCCAGAACGCATCCATGTAGGACAGGAACGAGGCCTGGGTCTGCACCTGCTGGCCGATCCACTGGATCGCCTGTTGGTGCGCCTGCGCCAGCGAATTGCCCTGGGCGACGAAGAAGTCGGTGACCTGGTGCAGCGTGTCCTGATATTGCGGGCTCGACGGCGTCACCTGCTCGACCAGCCGGCTCTGGTGGAACTGCTGGCGATGCGTCAGCACGTTGGACACGATCGAGACGCCGATCGAGCCGCCGGTGTTGCGCGCCGCATTGATCAGCGCGGAGGCCTGGTCGGTCTTGTCGGGCGGGATGCCGTCATAGGACGCCGCCATGATCGGCACGAAGATCAGCGGCAGGCCGACGCCGATCAGCATGCGCGAGCGCGCCATGAACCAGAAGCCGAGATCGCCATAGACGTTGGTCATGCTGTACATCGAGGCCGCAATCACCAGCGCGCCGAGCACGATCAGATATTTCGGCTGCACCTTGGCGGCGAGCCGGCCGACCGCGAACATCATCGCCATGGTGACGAGGCCGCCGGGCGAGAGCACCAGGCCGGCCCAGGTTGCGGTGTAGCCGAAATCCTGCTGCACCAGCTGCGGCAAAAATTGCGTGGTCGCAAGCAGGATGGCGCCGGTCGCCAGCATCACCAGGAAGCAGGCGCCGAACTGTCGGGTCGCCACCATGCGCAGGTCAATCATCGGATTGCGCCGGGTCATCTCCCACGGGATCATCAGCACGAATGCCGTGCCGCAGATCACCGCTGATGTGACGATGAAGGACGAGGCGAACCAGTCGTCCTCGAGGCCGCGGTCGAGCATCACCTCGAGCGCGCCGAGGAAGGTCGCGACCAGCGCGAAGCCGATGACATCGAAACCGGCCTCCTGCCGTTGCGGCTTGGCCTTCTTTGCAGGCTCCTGCAGCACTGCCGCGATCAGGATGGTCGCAAACGCGCCGACCGGGGCGTTGATCAGAAAACACCAGTGCCAGGACAGATTGTCGGACAGCCAGCCCCCGAGCGTCGGCCCGACGACCGGCGCCACCACCACGGCGATGCCGAACACCGCAAACGCTTGTCCGCGCTTGGCCGGCGGAAACGCATCCGCGAGGATCGACTGCGCCACCGGCACCATGCCGCCACCGCCGAGGCCTTGCAGGATGCGGAACAGCAGCAGCGCGTTGAGGCTCGAGGCGAAGCCGCACAGGATCGAGCTGACCGTGAAGATGCCGAGGCAGATCAGGAAGAACCGCTTGCGCCCCAGCATTCGGGCGAGAAAGCTGGACGCGGTCAGGATGATGGCGTTGGAAACCAGATAGGAGGTGACCACCCAGGAGGCTTCGTCCTCGCTCACCCCCATGCCGCCGGCGATATAGGGCAGCGCGACGTTGGCGATCGTGGTGTCGAGCACCTCCATGAAGCTCGCGAGCGCAACCACGATGGCGATCAGCCAGGGATTGACGTTGGCGGCTGGAGCCGGCATGGCTTTGGCGTCGATCGCTGCGGCACTCATCACAGCCTCCCAAGATTCAGCTTCTCAAGACGCTCGAGCAGCGACGGCGCGGCGTCGATCCGCACCGTCGGTACCACCGACATGCCCGGCCCGAGCGCGACGTCGGTCGGCGGATTGTCCATCACGATCTTCACCGGCACGCGCTGCACGATCTTGACGTAGTTGCCGGTGGCGTTCTGCGCCGGCAGCAACGAGAACGCGGTGCCGGAGCCGGGCTGCACGCTCTCGACATGGCCCTTGATCGTGCGTCCGGGATAGGCGTCGATCTTCAGCGTCACTTGCTCGCCCGGCCGCATCTTGTCGAGCTGGATCTCCTTGAAGTTCGCGGTGACCCAGGTCTGGTCGGGCACGAACATGGTCAGGTTGGTGCCGGCCTGCGCGAACTGGCCGACGGCAGCCGAGAGGTTGACGACGCGGCCCGGCTGCGCGGCGGTCACCGTCGTGTAGGACAGATTGAGTTGCGCCTGGTCGCGCTGCGCCTCGGCCTGGGCGAGATTGGCGACCGCGCTCTTGCGCTGTGCCTTCAGCGATTCGACCTGGCGCTGTGCAAGGTTGAGCGTCGCCTGCGCGCTCAGCAGTGCGGCCTGCTGCTGATGCAGCTGCGAGGTGTATTGCTCGGAGTTCTGCACCGTGCCGTAGCCGGTCTGCTCCAGATGCTGGAAGCGCGTTGCCTGCTGCTGGGCGAACACCAGCGCCGCCTGCGCCTGGTCCACCTGGGCCTGGTTGGCGGCGATCTGCGCCTGCTGCACATCGAGCTGCGCATCGACATTCTCGATGCTGGCGCGCGCCGCCGCGACCTGGGCCTCGGCCTGCGCCAGCGCGACGCGATAGTCGCGGTCGTCGAGGCGGGCGATCACATCGCCGGCTGTGACATGCTGGTTGTCGGTGACCGGAACGGCGGTGATGTAGCCGGAGACTTTTGGTGCGAGCGCGGACTGCCGCGCCGCGATGAAGGCGTCGTCGGTGGATTCGAAATGCCCGGCGTAGTCCATGTAGAGGGTGCCACCGCCGATCGCGGCAGTGAGCAGCACGGCGCCGATCGCGGAGACGACCGGACGGCGGCGCAGGAAACCGCGCCGCGGCGCCTTGCCGGTAACCTCCGGTGGGACAGTTTCCGGCGGCGCGGGCTGCTTGCCCACGGGGCGCTCCGGCGCAGGGACCTTCGCAGTGATCTCCGGCCGGTCGGGTTTGGCATCGGCTTCGTGCGGGGCCGGCACCGGGGGCGCGCCCTCGATGCTCGGATGCCCCTCCTGGTCGCGCTCCAAAACAGTGTCTTCGAACATGATGGCGGCTCCTGCTGTCCGGCGAGGTCCGTGCGGGCTCGCATAAAGGAACGAAACAGTTTCGTTTCTACGCCGCAAATAGTCCCGCGGCAGCGCAGCGTCAATAGAAACGAAACTGTACCGTTCTATTTACAACCAGATGTGATAGGGGTATATTGCGGGGCATTGCCGGCGCGACCGGCCAATGGCACCCGGGTAAAGGCGATGACCACCAGCACCTTGAGGAAGCCGCGGGCCGCCAAGGCGAGGCCGGTCGAGGTGCGTGCCGGTCGGCCGCCGAAGGAGCTCGCCGGCGAGGTCGACGGGCGCATCCTGGATGCGGCGCGCAAGGTTTTTCTGCAGCGCGGGTTCGAGGGCGCGAGCATCGACGAGATCGCCGAGGCCGCGCGCTCCGGCAAGCGTACGATCTATGCGCGCTTCCGCGACAAGCGGGCGCTGTTCACCGAGGTGGTGACGCGGGACATCCTGTCACGCATCGCCGAGTTCAAGGCGGATGCGCCGGTCGGCGCGACGGTCGAGGAGCGTCTCACCAGCGTTGCCTCGACCCTGCTGCATTGGGGCCTTGACGCCGACCGGATCGGACTGATGCGGCTCGCGATCGCGGAAGCGCATCGCTTTCCGGATCTCGCCGCCACCGTCAACCGCAGGGCGCGCGCGCTCGCCACCGAGCTCGGCGTTCACCTGCTGCGTGACCTGACGCAATCCGACGAACTCGGCAAGCTGCCGGCCTTCGCCCCGGAGCATCTGCCGACAACGGCGCGCTTGTTTCTCGACATCATCGCGGTGCCGATGCTGCTGCGTGCGCTGTTCGAGGTGGACCTGAAAGTGCTCGACCCCGAGATCAATGATCATGTTGCAGGCGGCGTCGCGTTTTTCGTTGCTGCGTGCAGAAATGGTTTCTGACTCGAAACAGACTGGTCTCCGGTTGATCAAGAGATTATCCGAGACAGGTTCGCTCACGCGGTTGTGAGCGCTAGTCGTTGCAACTTTGACACAGCTTGCGGGAAAGAATGCAATTCGAGTGAGGCATGCTGTCGCACTCCTTCCTTCCTTCCATGGCAGAGATTTGGTCGCTCGCTTTTTGGGGTGACTTGCTAGCGGCAAGGGCAAAGGGGAATGGAAGTGCGTCGTTTTGGAATCGTTGGGGCTGGCCTGCTTTTCATCACGGGATTTGCGAGCGCGGCGTCAGCCGCTGACCTGCCGGAGCGCAGCTGGACCAAGGCTCCGCCATTGGTGGCTCCCGCGTTCAACTGGTCCGGATTCTATGCCGGCGTGAATGTGGGCGGCGGCTGGTATGATGGTGGGAATATCACGACCAGCAGCAATGTCGTTTCGATCGTCGGCGCCGGCAACGTTGTTCGTGTCCCCGTTTCGGACAGCAACCAGGCGGGCATCACCGCTGGCGGATTGCTCGGATACAACTATCAGATCGACAGGGTCGTCCTCGGTGTGGAAGCCGATTTCAACTATGTCGACCTGAAGTCTTCCCGGGGTGGAAGCACCACCGTCGCTTTCCTTCGGGACGGGAAGCTACGATATTGAATACACCAGCAAGATCGATTGGTTCGGCACTGTGCGGAGCCGCATCGGCTTTGTGCCGGCCGAGCGCCTGCTGATCTACGCGACAGGCGGTCTGGCCTATGGCGAGGTGAAGACCAACATCACCAACTCGGAAGTCTTTTCCACGGGTCTCTCGCGGCTCTGGCTTGGCAACAATTCCGACATCCGCGTCGGTTGGACCGCCGGCGGCGGCCTCGAATATGCCTTTCCCGGCAACTGGACGCTGCGCGGCGAATATCTCTATGTCGATCTCGGCGGAAGCGGCACGACAGCGACCTTCCAGGGCACGGATCCGGTGCAGAGCCAGATCCGTTACAATGCCAGCCGCGAGAACAGGTTCAGCATTGCTCGCGCCGCGTTGAGCTACAAGTTCTGACACCGGCTTGAGCAAGGCGTTGCGTTCTCTCTCCCGCAAGCGGGAGAGGTACCGCCGGATCGATCCATTCATGCCAACGGCGGGACAGCCTCCGATGGGCGCGAGGCAGCTTGTTGCGCGCCTTTGCGCACGCCGCCCAGCCATCGCCTGATGTCGTCGAGATAGATGTAGACGACCGGCGTCGTGAACAACGTCATCAGCTGCGAGACGATCAACCCGCCGACGATCGCAAAGCCGAGCGGTTGGCGCAGCTCGGAGCCGGTTCCGGTGCCGATCATCAGCGGCACGCCGCCGAGCATCGCGCACATCGTCGTCATCAGGATCGGGCGGAAGCGGGCCTTGCAGGCCAGATAGACCGACCGCTCGGCGGAGAGGTGCTGGTGGCGTTCGGCTTCCAGCGCGAAGTCGATCAGCATGATGCCGTTCTTCTTGACGATGCCGATCAGCAGGATGATGCCGATCAGCCCGATCACGTCGAGGCCGAAGCCGAACGCCCATAGCGCAAGCAGCGCGCCGAGGCCGGCGGAGGGCAGGGTCGAGAGGATCGTGACCGGATGGATGGTGCTTTCATAGAGCATGCCGAGGATCAGATAGACCGCAACGATCGCCGCGACGATCAGCATCGGCGTGCTGGCAAGCGCCGCCTGGAACGCCTGCGCATTGCCCTGGAAGCTGGTGGCAACCGTCGAGGGCATCTGCATATCGGCGGTCGCCTTCTGGATGGCGGCGACTGCCGTCCCCACCGCCGCGCCTGGCGCGAGGTTGAAGCTCAGCGTCACCGACGGGAACTGGCTTTGATGGTTCACCGCAAGCGGCGCGGTGCCGTAATCGATGCTCGCGATCTGGCTGAGCGGCACCATAGATCCGGTGGACGAGCGGATATAGATGCGGTTCAGCGCATAGGGGCCGAGCTGGAACGACGGATCGACCTCGAGGATCACGTAATAGGTGTTGAGCGCCGTGAACAGCTGCGCGACATGGCGCTGGCCAAATGAATCATAGAGCGTGTTGTCGACTGCGGCCGGATCGATGCCGAGGCGCGCGGCGGCGTCGCGGTCGATTTCGAGCTTGAGCTGGCGCGCCGCGTTGGCCTGGTCGGTGGCGACGTCGGCGAGCTCCGGCAGCGTCTTCAGCGTCTGATACAGCTTGCCGGCCCACAGATTGAGCTCGTCCTGGTTCACATCGGTGAGCGTGTACTGATATTGCGTCTTGGACAGGCGGCTGGCGAGATTGATGTCCTGCGTCGCCTGCAGGAACACCGACATTCCCTTGATCTTCTGCAGCGCGCTGTCGAGCTGCCTGATCACCTGATCACCTGATCACCTGATCACCTGATCACCTGATCACCTGATCACCTGATCCGCGGAAGCAGAGCGCTCCGCTTTGGGCTTCAGCAGCACGAACAGGCGGCCATTGTTCGCGGTGACGGTCGGGCCGCCCGGGCCGATATAACCGGTCGCATTGGCCACCGCAGGGTTTTTGGCAATGATGTCGATGGCGCTGCGCTGCAGGGCCGCCATCTGCGCCGGCGAGACGTCCGCCGATGCCTCCGTGATGCCGGTGATCATGCCGGTGTCCTGCTGGGGAAAGAAGCCCTTGGGGATCGCAACAAAGAGCAGGCCGGTCACAACGATGCTGGCCAGCATGATCGACAATGTCGTGGCCTTGAAGCGCAACGCCACCGCGAGCAGCCGCTCATAGCCGGCCTCGATCGCGACGAAGCCGCGCTCGAGCGCGCGCGACATCCGCCCGGCGTCGGCGCCTTGGTTCGGCGACAGCAGACAGGCGCACATCATCGGCGTCAGGGTCACCGAGACGACGACCGACACCAGGATGGCGACGCACACCGTCACCGCGAATTCTTGGAACATGCGGCCGATCACGCCGCCCATCAGCAGGAGCGGAATGAACACCGCGACCAGCGAGACCGAGATCGAGATGATAGTGAAGGCGATCTCTTTTGCGCCCTTCAGCGTCGCCTGCATCGGCGAGAGACCCTCCTCGATGTGCCGCGAGATGTTCTCGATCATCACGATGGCGTCGTCGACCACGAAGCCGACCGCGATCGACAGGCCCATCAGCGAGAGATTGTCGAGGCTGTAGTTGAGCAGATACATCACGCCGAACGTGCCGACCAGCGAGATCGGCACCGAGACGGCGGGAATGATGGTCGCCCACAGATTGCGCAGAAACAGGAAGATCACGCCGACCACCAGCGCGATGGTCAACAGCAGGGTGAACTGCACGTCGGCGACGCTGGCGCGGATCGTCTGCGTGCGGTCGGACGCGATCTGGACCTTGATGTCGGACGGCAGGCCCGAGACCAGCTGCGGCAGCAGCTTCTTGATGCCGTCCACCGTGCTGATCACGTTGGCGCCGGGCTGGCGCTGGATTGCGAGGATGACGGCCGGCTTGTCGTTGTACCAGCCGTGCAGCGTGACGTCTTCCGCGGCGACGATGGCCTGGCCGACGTCGCGCAGGCGCACCGGCGCGCCGTTGCGATAGGCGATGATCAGATCGTCATACCTGCTCGCGACCAGCACCTGGTCGTTGGTGGCAAGCGTGTAGGCCTGCTGATTGCCGTAGAGCACGCCCTTGGGCTGGTTCACGGTGATGTTGCCGAGCGTCGTGCGCAATTGCTCGAGGTCGAGGCCTGCGGCGGCGAGCTTGGCCGGATTGACCTGCACCCGGATCGACGGCTTCTGCATGCCGCCGATCGTGACCAGCGCGACGCCCGGCACCTGCGACAATTTCTGCGCCAAAATGCTGTCGGCGTAATCGTCGACCTTGGTCAGCGGCTCGGTGTCCGACGTCAGCGCGATCAGCAGCACCGGCACGTCGGCCGGGTTGACCTTGTGGAAGGTCGGCGGCGACGGCATGGTCTTGGGCAGTTGTCCCGCTGCGGCATTGATCGCGGTCTGCACGTCCTGCGCGGCCGAATCGACGCTGCGGTTCAGCGCGAATTGCAGCGTGATCTGGGTGTTGCCGAGCCCGCTGCTCGAGCTCATGCCGGTCAGGCCCGCGATCTGTCCGAACTGCCGCTCCAGCGGCGTTGCGACCGAGGAGGCCATGGTCTGCGGGTCGGCGCCGGGCAGCTGCGCCGTCACCTGGATGGTCGGGGTGTCCACCGTCGGCAGCGCCGAGACCGGCAGCCGCACAAAGGCGACCATACCGACCAGCGTGATGGCGATGGCCAGGAAAGCGGTCGCGACCGGCCTGCGGATAAAGCCTGCGGAGATGTTCATGGCAGCATGCCTGCGCTTGCAGTGGTCGCGTTCTGGACCAGGTCCTTCTCGTTATCGGGCACGATGTCGACCGTGGTCCCCGGATTGAGCCGGTACTGGCCGGCGGTGACGACGGTCTCGTCCGCCGCGAGGCCTTGCTCGATCAGGACCTGTCCCTCACGCGATTGGCCGGCTGTGACATTGCGTACGCTGACGACGTTGTTGGGGCCGACCACATAGGCGAAGGCCCCGCTTGGCCCCTGCAGCACCGCCGTCAGCGGCACAGTGAGCGCGTTGTGGCTGACGGCAATGGTCAGATGGACGTTGACGAAGTTGCCGGGCCACAGCATGCGGCCGGCGTTGGGGAAGGACGCCTTCAGCCGCACCGTACCGGTCGAACTGTCGACCTGGTTGTCAATCAGCATCAGGCTGCCGTGGTCGAGCTTCTGCTGGTCCTTGGCATCATAGACATCGACCGACACGATCCCGGATACGAGCGCCTGCTGCACGCGCGGGATGTCGGCGGACGGCAGCGTGAAGATCACCGCGATCGGCTGCAGCTGGGTCAGGACCACGAGTCCGTTGAGATCGGACGGCTGCACGATGTTGCCGGGATCGATGCGGCGGATTCCGGTGACGCCGTCGAACGGCGCGGTGATGGTGGTGAAGCTCAGCTGTGTTTGCGCGGCTTCCAGCGCCGCCTTGTCGAGCGCGACCGTGCCCTCACCCTGCGAGACCAGCGAATTCTGGGTATCGAGCAGCTGCTGGGTGGCAAAGCCGCGGTTGGCGAGCGGCTGGGTCCGCGAAAGGTTGGTCCTGGCGTTCTTCAGGCTGGCCTCGTCGCGGGCCAGCGCGGCCTCGGCCTGATCGACCTGGGCCTCATAGACCCGCGGGTCGATCTTGGCGAGCACGTTGCCGCGCTTCACCTGCTTGCCCTCGACGAAGTCGACGCTGTCGAGCGTGCCCTGCACCTGGGTGCGGATGGTCGCGGTGTTGATCGGCGTCACCGTGCCGAGCCCTTCGAGCACGATCGGCACGTCGTGCTGCTGGGCCTTGGCTGCGGTCACCGGAACGGCTGGCGTGGCGGCCTTGGCCAGGGCCGCCGCGGGCACGTGATCTGTGCGGCCGTCGCGCAGGTGCACGAGATACGCGCCGGCGCCGATTGCGGCGGTGATCGCCAGACAAGCGCTGGTGATCATGAGGGCCTTCGGTGTCATGGGTCGCCAACTCCATCAATTGTCCGGCGGCCGATCGTTGCGACCAGCTCGAGGACGAAGGTTTCAGTGACGCTCGCTGCCGCGCCGGCAGCGCGGCCGGCCGTCAGGTCGAGCGTGATGATGCGTGCGTCGAGATCGGCGGAGCGCAGCGCGCCGATGAGATCGCCGCGCAGCGCCTCATCGCCGTCGCGGCGGATGACAAGCCGCATCGCCGTGACCGTGGGCACGATGGGAAACGGCAGCGCGCCGCAGGGGACGTCGATCGCGACGATGCCGCCGCACGGCAATTCGCCCCGCAGCGCCAGTTCCAGCATGCTGCGCGCGACCGGCCCTTCGCCGAGCAGGATCAGCTGCCGCGGCGTCATGCCGGCGCGCTCGAGCGCGGCCGCGACGCCGCTCAGGATGTCGGCGTAGCCCGGTTCGCCCAGCGCGATCGGCAGCCATGTCGCAAGCGGCGTCAGCGCCCGCCAGCGCGCGAAGGTCGATGGCATGGCGATGGCCGGTGCATCCGGTGTGACCAGCACACCGACCAGCACGTTCGCGGCGGTGCGAACCGGTCTTGCTGGAACTGTGCTGTGCAGGCTCGCGGACATGCCCGGAAGCTGGGCCTCGCCGCGATATTATACAAATGAATTGTCTTTATCCACCAATTCACATCATGCATAATGAGCGCATGCGGCTGCGCAATCTCGACCTCAATCTGCTGCTGGTGTTCGACGCGGTGATGCGCGAACGCAGCGTGATACGCGCAGCCAACGCGCTTGCCATCAGCCAGCCGGCGGTCAGCCACGCGCTGAACCGGCTGCGCCACGCGCTCAAGGACGGACTGTTCGTCCGCACGCCATCCGGCATGTTGCCGACGCCGCGGGCGGAGGCGCTGGCGCTGCCGATCCGCAAGGCGCTCAACGAGCTGCAGCTCGCGGTCGAGGGCGATCAGTTCGATCCGGCGCAGGCCAACCGGCGCTTCAACATTGCGGTGAACAATTATGCCGCGGTGGTCGCGGTTGGCCTGATCCTCGCGGCGGCGCGGGCGCAGGCGCCGATGGTGCGGCTGAACGCTGCTGCCGAGCGGCACCTTGAATCTTGCCGACCGGCTCGACCGCGGCGAGCTCGATCTCGCGATCTCCGCGCGCGCCCTCGAGGGCGAGCGCTTTGCCTCGCAGCTCTTGATCGAGGACCGCTTCGTCGCGGTGCTGAGGGCGGGGCACCCGTCCCTGCGCAAGAAGCTGACCGCCGAGCTGCTGGCCGGACTGCCTCATCTTGCGATCACCTCTAGCGGCGAGAATCTGGACTTCGTCGACGCCTGGCTGCAGGCCCGCAAGGCCGAGCGGACCATTGCCGCCGACGTCCCCTATCTGTCCGCAGGCGCGGTCCTGGTGCAATCCAACATGGTTGCGATCTTGGGGCGGAAGCTCGCGCTCGAATTCCGCCGCGCCTATCCGATCGAGATGCGCGAATTGCCGTTCGACGCACCGAAGCTGCAGAGTGTCATGAGCTGGCACCGCCGCTTCGACGATCTGCCGGCGCACCGCTGGCTGCGAGACACGATCGTTGCTGCCACGGCCGGCATCTGACATCCGCACGGGATCGTCGCGCTTGCGGCTGTGTTCAGCCCGGCGCGCGCTCCACGGCATGCCGCAGCCAGACCATGCCGCCCTCCAGCGTCTCGCAGTGGGTGAGCCGCAGCGATTGCCCGGCGCCGGGGCGGTCGCCCGCCTCGCCGTGATAGTCGACGATGCCTTGCGATCCGGCGACGCCGTCGACCGCCGGATGGATCAGCGTGCTGAACTCGTCGATCAGCCCGTGCTTGAGGAAGGCGCCGTTGATCCCGCCGCCGCCTTCGAGCAGCAGCGTTTTGGCGCCGAACAGCGACGCAAGCTGCGCCATCGCGCTCGCCAGATCATCGCCCTTTGCGCCGGCAAACAGGTAGGACGCGCCGTCCCCGCGCAATTCGGCGAGGTGGGCATCGGAGACCTGTTCGCCGAGCACCGCGACGGCGTGATCGCCGCCGACATTGTCCTTGCCGAAATGCACGCGGCCCGAGGGATCGATGCCGATCGCGAGCTTGCGGCCGTTGCGGTTGCCGAGATGCGGCTCGCGCGGCAGTTTCGGTGCATTGGCGATGTGCCGCTCCGATCCCTTGGCCATCTCGTTCATGGTGACGCGGCCGATGATCCATCCGTCGGCGTTGAACTCGTCATGGATCCGTTCGTAATGGGAGCGCAGCACGTCGGCCGGGATGCCGGCGGCGGGTTTGGTGAAGCGGCTGGGATGTAGCCGGCCGTCGATCGATGTGCCCATGTGGCAGATGATGTGGGGTCGCATAGGCTAACTCTTCGGTGGAGCGGCGCGGTGACTGCGCCGGGGAGGGGCAACCTCTGATCTAGTACCCAGAATCAGAGCTGAGTGATACGGCGGCCTTTGAAACGGCGTTGACGGACCTTTTTCTTGGTCCAGACGAAGGGCTCGGCTCTGTCGTTGTATGCGTTGACGTAGGCATCGATGTGCTCCTGAAGCTGCGTGAGGCTTGTGAAGGAGGTGCCGCTGAGCGACTGCCCCTGCAAGATCGAAAACCATACCTCGACCTGATTGAGCCAAGACGCACTTGTCGGCGTGAAATGAAATTGCACGTTGGGGTGGGCCTTGAGCCAATGCTCGTTCTTCTTGTGGGTGTTGAGGTTGTCGAGGATGACGTGAAGCTTCCGGTTCGGAAAAGCCGCGGTGACGCTGTTCATGAAGTCGAGAAACTCGACGCGGCGTCGGCGTTTTGAATGCGCCGCGATGATCTTTCCGGTGGCGACTTCGAGCGCCGCAAACAATGTTGTGGTGCCATGCCGCTTGTAATCGTGGCTCTGGCCGGTCAAGGCGCGGCCATTGGGCAACTTCAGATAACCCTGCGCTCGCTCCAAAGCCTGGATCGAGGGCTTCTCGTCCACGCACAGCACAATGGCCTTCGCGGGCGGGGCGACATAGAGGCCGACAACATCGGCGGCTTTGGCCGTAAAGTTCGGGTCGTTGCTCTCACACCAGGACTTACGAGCCGCGAGGTCAATCTTGTGGCTGCGCAGGAACCGCCAGACATATTGGACGTCAACATCGCCCAGCGCCCCGGCCAGCAGGGGCCCGGTCCAGCGTGCGAACCCGTCCGGCGGCGGCTTGTCCAGCAGCTTCAGAATCCGCTTGTCGGTGGCCTTCGTATAGATTGGCTGCTTGCCCGGTCGCGGCTTGTCTTGCAGCCCTTCAAGGCCTTGGTCGGCATAGCGATGCCGCCAAAGGCTGACAATCCGCGGCTGGACCCCAACTTCCTTGGCGATCGACCGAGTGCTGCGTCCATCCGCCGCCAACAGAACTATCCGCGCCCGCTTCAAATCGCGCTGCAACGTCACCGGGGAGCGGCAACACGCCTCAAGCACCTTGCGATCTTTCCTCGAAAGGTGGACTTCTCTTGCTTCGGGTATCATCCCGACCTTGAATCACGACTCACGCTTTAAGAACAGTAGGTACTAGAGTGGCCGAAGCACATTCTCAATGCCGATAACGCGGCAGTGTTTGGTAACATGCCCGCCGAATGGAACCGGCCGCGCCGCTCCGCGTCTCTCCTCACGTCTCCTTCGCGTATTGCTCGTAAAGCCTGGCTGCATTGTCCCAGCGAATGGCCTCCATGTAGATGTCCACATAACGCGCCGCGGCGGCACCGAAGTCCATGTGATAGGCGTGCTCATACATATCGAGCACCAGGACCGGACGACCGCCGGCAAGCGTCGTCGTATGATCCGCGGCCCATTGATTGACCAGCCGCTTGTCGCGGGGCGAGTAGGCGAGGATCACCCAACCCGAACCGCCACCTTCCGCCTTGCCCATCGCGGCGAATTCGGTGCGCCAGCGCTCCATGCTGCCGAAGTCGCGCGTGATCGCCTCGGCGAGCGCTCCGCCCGGTTTGCCCGCGCCGCCGAGCCCATCGAAATAGACTTCATGCAGGATCATCGAGTTCGCCGCGATCAACTCCTCGCGCTTCAGGCCGTTGATCATAAAGTTCGGCGCCTTGGCGAAGTCGAGTTCGGCAAGCTGCGTGCCGATGGCGTTGAGCCGCTTCACCGCGCCGACGTAATTGTTCTCGTAGTGGCTGACGAGGATCTTCTCGGAGATGCCGCTGATCGACTTTGGATCGAACGACATCGGTTTTGCCTGATAGGACATGGCCCTGGCTCCTGTCTGCTGGTTGGTTTCGGCAGCGGCGCGGTTGCTACCCAGCACGACTGCCGATGCGGTGGCTACGCCGGCCGCGGTGATGAAGTTGCGGCGCTCTGTGTCGATGGTCATCGGCTCCTCCTGATGTTGAGCAATGCCGGTACGCTTGGATCAAAGGGTGCGAAAGTTCGATGCGTCAGCCGCTCCGCTCAGATCATGCCCACGAGGCGCAGCAGCACGCCCACGATGCAGGACGCGGCGAGGACGGCGAGCATCCCCACATTGAAGCGGAAGATCGCAATCGCTGCGGCCACCGACAGCGCCAGCGCCGGCCAGTCGATACTGCCTGGCACCGGCGCGTCGAACGACAGGCCAAGCCGGTGCACCGGGAAGGTCTGCCGGAACAGCGTGTGCAGCGCGAACCAGATCGAGAGGTTGAGGATCACGCCGACCACGGCGGCGGTGATCGCCGACAGCGCGCCGGCGAGCGCCTTGTTGCCGCGCAGTGCTTCGATGTAGGGCGCGCCGACGAAGATCCACAGGAAGCACGGCGTGAAGGTCACCCATGTCGCGAGCAGGCCGCCGAGCGTGGCGGCAAGCATCGGCGGCAGGCCGCTGGCCTCGCGGAACGCCGCCATGAACCCCACGAACTGCACCACCATGATCAGCGGTCCGGGCGTGGTCTCGGCCATGCCGAGCCCGTCCAGCATCTCGCGCGGGCTGACCCAGTGGTAATATTCCGCGGCTTGCTGCGCGACATAGGCGAGCACGGCATAGGCCCCGCCGAATGTCACCATCGCCATCTTGCTGAAGAAGATCGCGATCTGGCTGAACACGTCACCGGGCCCGAGCGCGATGAGCAGGGCGAACACCGGCACCAGCCAGAGCGCGAGCCAGACCGCGCCGACCCGCAGCGCGCGCGACGCGTTGGGACGGACGTGATCCGGCACCGCCTCGCCAAGCATGCTGTCGATCACGGCGGAATTCTTGCCGCCATGTTCGATGGCCGCAAATTCGCTGCGGCCCAGGTATGCCCCGATCAGCCCGACGCCGGCAGCGGCCAGGATGATCAGCGGAAACGGCACCGCGAAGAAGAAGATTGCGACAAAGGCTGTCGCCGCGAGCGCGATCATCACCCGGTTGCGCAGCGCGCGCTTGCCGACCCGCACCACGGCCTGGATGACGATGGCAAGCACCGCTGCCTTCAGGCCGAAGAACAGCACCTCGACAAATCCGACATTGCCGTAGGCGGATAGATGTAGCTGAGTCCCATGACGGCGAAGATACCGGGTAGGATGAACAATCCGCCTGCCACGATGCCGCCGAGCGTCCGGTGCAGCAGCCAGCCGATATAGGTCGCGAGCTGCTGCGCCTCCGGCCCCGGCAGCAGCATGCAGTAGTTGAGGGCGTGCAGGAAACGCCCCTCCGATATCCAGTTCTTCTCCTCGACCAGGATGCGATGCATCACCGCGATCTGGCCGGCCGGTCCGCCAAAGCTCAGGATGGCGACGCGCATCCACACCAGCAGTGCCTCGTTGAACGAGATGCCGTGGGAGTGTTCCTGTCCGCGCGTCCTTGGGTTCGCCGCGACGTCGGTCATGGCTTCACCTTGCTGGTCGGCCAATTGTGCGTCTCCCGGGTCGCGTCGCGGCACCAGCGATAGAAGGCGTCGTAGAGTAGCAGGCCGGCGTTCAATTGTTCGAGGTCGTCGTCGAACATGCGCGACAGGCCGAGCGAGGCGGCAAGCAATCCGGGTGCCTCAGGGGATAGATCGAGCCGTGCGGTATCCGCGGCCCGCACCATGGTCGCGAGCCGCTCCAGCGCCGGCGTCGCCAGACCGAACTCCTTGACCATGATGTCGAAGGTGCAGAGTTCGCCGCGATGGCTCCAGAACACGTTCTCGATGTCGAACGGCGTCGCCCCGAACCGCTCGGCGACGGCCTCGACCTCCGCTGACGCGACGAACAGGAACACGGCCGCGGGATCGACAAAGCGGCGGATCAGCCACGGACAGGCGATGCGGTCGATCTTCGGCCGTGATCGCGTGACCCAGACGGTACGGCCGCGCCCGTCGCGTTTCGGAATCCTGTCGGCGGGAACGGTGGGAAGCTCCGCCGTTTTCCAGCCGAGATGGCCGCCCTCGAGAACCTCGGCAGCAATGTTGCCGCATCGCAGCCAGGCTGCGGTGCCTTCGGCGAGCTTCTGCCCCTTTTGGCAGATGACGACCACGGACTGGCCGGAGAAGCGGGAAGCCCAGTCCTGGACGTCGCGATGGGAGTGTCTGATCGCGCCCGGGATCAGCTGCGGATCTGCGGCGAAATCCTCATCGAGGCGAACGTCGACCAGCGTCGGCGCCTTGGCGGTGCCGATCAGACGAGACAATTTTTCGGATGAGATCGATGTGTATGACGACATGGTGCGCCCTTGGTGAACAGGACGCGATTCTTGGGCATGTCGCCTCGCGGGGAGATCGCACATCCCCGTGGCTGCAATAAAAGACGAATGTCCGTTGCTGTCAACGGTCTTGCCGAAGCGGATTCATCAGCGATTGAAGCGGATCACCAAAAGTTCACTGTCTATGACAGGGACGGTGTCGGTGCTGAACCTCGCTCTCAACCGCTCGGCGGGATTGGTTCCACTTCCATCTTGAAACCTGCGCGCGGTCGTCTAGATTCCTCGCTACGGGGAAAAGGCAGACTCCCCGTGAGACCTCGGTCCAAGCTCTGCGCGACACCCAACCCGTCGTGGAGCTTTGATATGGACACCGAACAGCACACACCCCGTCGTTCCAGAATAGCGATCCTGTGGCGTGGCGATGCCGCGGCGCGGCAGGAGGCGACCCCACACAACAACCGTTTCGTCCGCGTCTTCGAAGCGCTCGAAGCCTCCGGCATCGAGGCGTGTCCCGTCGTCTACGACGAGAGTTTCGCCGATGCCGTCCGCGACCAGTTGCTGACGATGGACGGCGTTCTCGTCTGGGTCGATCCGATCCATCAAGGCAAGACGCGCGCGGCGCTCGATCCCCTGCTGTGCGAGGTCGCGGCGAAACATCCGATGAGAGGTCTATGGGTCAGCGCCCATCCGGACGTCATCCTCAAGATGGGTGTCAAGGAGGTGCTCTACCGCACCCGTCATCTCGGCTGGGGCGCCGACACGCATCGCTACGCCACCGCCGACGCTTTCCGCGCCGAATTCCCGTCGCGCCTGCGCACCGCTGGTCCACGCGTGCTCAAGCAGAACCGCGGCAATGGCGGGCAGGGCGTCTGGAAGGTGGAAGCGTTGCCGAACGCGGACGCGACCGTTCGCGTGCTCCACGCGCTGCGCGGCAGCCAGCCCGAGGAGACGCCGCTGGACGCGTTGATGGCGCGTTGCGAGCCTTATTTCGGATGGGGCGGCTGCATCATCGATCAGGCTTTCCAGCCGCGGCTGCCCGAGGGCATGATCCGTTGCTATGTCAGCGGATCGAAGGTCGCGGGCTTCGGGCACCAGCTGATCAAGGCCTTGATCCCGCCGCCTCCGGAAGGCCCCGACGCACCCGAGGCCCAACCCGGACCGCGCATCATGCACGGTCCCGATGCGCCGCAATTTAGGACGTTGCGACGGCTGATGGAGAACGAATGGATCCCGCAGTTGATGGCGACGCTTGTGATCGATGAGGCGTCGCTGCCCGTGATCTGGGATGCGGACTTCCTCTACGGTCCGCGCGATGCCGACGGCGCCGACACCTACGTGCTCTGCGAGATCAACGCGAGCTCGTGCTTCGCGATCCCCGATGAGGCACCGGCCGCGATCGCGCAGACGGTCAACGAGCGCATTGATCGGAGCGTGGAGAGCGTGAAGTGAGCACGCCCTTCAGGCTCCCTCCCCCGCGCAACCGGGGTCTACCCCGGTTGCGCATCAATGATTTGCGCAAGTCGGGCAGGCCCGGCTTGCGATGGGGGAGGGTTGGGGAGAGGGGTGGCTCCGGGCGAGATGATCGATGAGGGCACTAACCGCGCAATTGCGCTAGCCTATTGCCGTGAAGAATTCGGAGAGAGCTTGCCGTTTGGCACCCCTCTCCCCAACCCTCCCCCGCAAGGGCAGGGCTGTCCGGGGAAATTCAACCATAGCAGAGTTCCATCTGGTTGAGGGGCGTTCTGCATTTGCGGCGGCTAGGGTTGATTGGCGGAGGCTTGTCGATGCTGGCGAAGGCTCGCCGGGTGAACAGGAACTGGCTGACGAGTTCGGCGAGCCTGAGCGGCAGCATTTTGATGCAGTTGGTCCGCGCGGCAATGCGCAACAGTAGGTAGGCAATCATCGCAGCAAGCACTTGCAGGCGGATTGCATTGTCGTTGGTGCCGAGGAACTTGCGGATGTCGAGGTGCTGCTTGATCCAGCGGAACAGCAGTTCGATCTGCCACCGGCTCTTGTAGAGGGCGGCGATCTCGACGGCCGTTCGGGTCGTATCGTTGGTGAGAAGCGTGATCACGCCGCCGTTCTCCCGCCTGACCTTGATGCGCCGCAGCGGTATCGGCAAACGCGAGTCGCCCTTACTGGTGAGCTTCACCTCGTCGTCGACGATGATCCTGAAGCCGTCCCCCTTGCTGTTGCGGATGGTGCGATGCCTGACCGCGCGTAGCCGGATGCTCGTCTTCGGCCGGGTCACGAAGAAAGCCTTGCTATCATTGATCTTCTGCCACCAGTCGAAACGGCAATATCCCTTGTCGAACACGTAGGTTGTGCCGGCCTGGATCGGAGTCTGGCGACCGATCTCGATATCGTTGACGTTGGCAGCCGTCACCTCGACGCACTTCGGGATATCGCCCTTGGGATCGTAGACCACGTGCAGCTTCATGCCGCGGATGCGGCCGTTCCACACCGCCCAGGTGCAAACTTTGCCAAGCGGGATCGGACTGGCGTCGATCAGGCGCACCATCTCCTTGCCTTCGCCCCGCAACTGCCGGCTTGCCATCGCCGACAATCGTGCAAAGGTTTGCGCAAAAATGCTGGACGGGCGGCGGGTATTGGCATCCGACAGCGTCGAGCGGGACAACCTGCCGGTGCCCAGATGATAGTGATGCTGAGGATTGGCGTTGAAGCCGGTCACCACGGCGCGCAGGCTGTTGTTCCCGCTCAACTGCGCATAGATCAGCGCTACCAGGTGATCCCAGCTCTTGAACGACTTGTCGTAGGCATCCCCGTCCAGACGATCCACAGCCGTCTGAAACTGCCGCCGATTGATCGGTTCAAGCAGCCTACTAAAAATGCTATCGCGAAATCGCATGCTCGGCCTTCTGTGTCTCGACAACCAGAAAAGACCGATTTGCCTCGGTTTTGCCGAGCATGCACCGCGACACAGTGAATCATTCCCCGGACAGCCCTGCCGCAAGGGGGGAGGGAACCCTGCCGCCGATGGCTCCCTCACGCGCGCGTGCCACTGAGTTGCCCGACGGCGCAAGACCCCGCGGCAAAAATATTTCGGTTTATCGGAATCATAATTTGATGTATGGTTCGCCCGTCTCACCCGATCGAGGGGCGCTTCGCGGTCGTCACGAACGCGGTGTGGGATGCGAGTGGACGACGATTGCGCAATCGACGAGTGCGCATGAGGCGGACGGCGAAGTCGTGTGGTCCTGACGCCCTAGTGGCCGGTGTCCCCTTGTAGAACGCGCAAGCGTTCTTACGAAGGCGGTGACAAGCAAGCCCAGTCTCGCCGGGGAGAGCGCGAAGTAAGCCGCACAACCATCGCGCAGGGAAAGCCGGAGTCTCCGGTTACACCTGTGGTCCTACCCCCGAGCTTTCTACCTTTTGCTCGGGGCCCATGGGTGCGATCGGCACCCGGCTTTCCCTGCGCCCTCTTCAAGAGAGGGCGAGACGAAGAGCAAAGCTCGGACAATTCATGTCGCGAGAATGCGAAGCTGTATCCTCATCCTCATCTGTCATCGCCCGGCTCGACCGGGCGATCCAGTACGCCGCGGCCTCTCGGCTCAAGCAGCAGCGTCTCTGGAATACTGGATCGCCCGGTCAAGCCGGGCGATGACACCGAACAAGCTGTTTGACATTCGAATCCGAACCCAACGCCGTCATCCCCGCGCAAAGGCTTCGCCTTTGTCGCTGGAGGTGCGAGCGGAGCGAGCCTCGAAGGATGAATCGGCCACCAGCGGGGCCGTCGATCCTTCGAGACGCGCGCAAGAGCGCGCTCCTCAGGATGACGGTATTGAGAGCACGCCCACTACTTCGCCCGCATCGCCTCGGGCGTGTCCGGCTGCGCGGACGGATGCGCCCTGGCGAACGCCGGCAGCGCCATTGCGGTCTCGTGGATGCGCTTCACGGTCGGCCAGGGCGACAGGCTGATTTGCTGGTTGATCGCCGCGGTGACGTGGCCGACCAGGCAGATGTCGGCGAGGCCCGGCGTGTCGCCGTGGCAGAACTGGCCGGTGGCCTTGTGGCCGGCGAGGTGCCCCTCGAGCGCCGCCAGCGTCTCGACCGTCCAGTGCCGCCGCCAGGCATTCTGCTGGCTGTCGCGCAAATCGAGCTCGCGATCGAGATAGCGGCGCACCCGCGGCGTCAGCAGCGGATGGCCCTCGCAGGCGACGATCAGCGCCAGACCGCGCACCCGGGCGCGGCCAAGCGGATCGGGTGGCAGCAGCGGCGGGGTTGGGTAGGTCTCGTCGAGATAATCGATGATCGCGAGCGACTGGAACAGCACCGCGCCATCGTCCGTCACCAGTGCCGGCAGCGCCATCTGCGGATTGATCTTGCGATAGGCATCGGCGCGATGCGCGTCCGCATCGATGTCGACGAACACGACCTCGGCCGGCACGCCCTTCAGATTGAGCGCGATCCGGACCCGAAAGCTCGCCAGCGACCGCCAGAAGGAGAAGAATTGCATGGGAATTCACTCCGCTCGTCATGCGCGGGCAAAAGCGCGAAGCGCGTCTTCGCGCAGATGACCCGGGTATCCATCGATCTTCGCAAGAAGATTGTTGGAAGATGGATCGCCGGGTCAAGCCCGGCGATGACACGTCTTGGCGAGGCCTACCCCGCGCCGACCTTCTTCTTCCGCCAGGCGAGGTGCACTGCGCAGGTGCAGCCCTGCGGATGCGAGGCCAGTTCCTCGTCGTTGGCGGGCGTGGCGGCGGGCGCGATCGCCTGTCCCTTCGCGTCCTGCGACGGGATGTAGTTGAGCACCGGCGCGAGCCAGCGCTCGACCTCGGCAACCGTCATGCTCTTGCGCGCGGCATAATCCTCGACCTGGTCGCGCTCGATCTTGCCGACGCCGAAATAGAAGCTGTCGGGATGCGAGAAATACAGGCCCGAGACCGACGAGCCCGGCCACATCGCAAAGCTCTCGGTCAGCTTCACGCCGGCGGTGGTCTCGGCATCGAGCAGCGCGAACAACGTCCGCTTCTCTGTATGGTCGGGCTGCGCCGGATAGCCCGGCGCGGGGCGGATGCCGTCGTACTTCTCGAGGATCAGTTCGTCCGGCGACGAGCTCTCGTCCGGCGCATAGCCCCAGAACTCTTTGCGCACGCGCTGGTGCATGCGCTCGGCGAAGGCTTCGGCGAGCCGATCGGCCAGCGCCTTGCACAGGATCGAGGAGTAGTCGTCATTGGCGTTCTTGAAGCGGTCGGCGACCGCGTCCTCGCCGATGCCGGCGGTGACGACGAAGCCACCGATATAGTCGGGGACGCCGCTGTCGATAGGCGCAACGAAGTCCGACAGCGCGGCGTTGAAGCGGCCCTCGCGCTTCTCGAGCTGCTGGCGCAGCGTATGGAAGGTCGCGATCTTCTGGGCTCGGCTCTCGTCGGCATAGACCTCGATATCGTCGCCGACGGCATTCGCGGGCCAGAAGCCGATGGTGGCGCGCGCGGTGAACCACTTCTCCGCAATGATGCGATCGAGCATCGTGCGCGCATCATCATAGAGCGAGCGGGCGACCTCACCGACCTTGGGATCGTCGAGGATCGCCGGGAAGCGGCCGGTCAATTCCCAGGTCTGGAAGAACGGCGTCCAGTCGATGTACTGGGCGAGCTCCGCGAGGTCGTAGGCGTCAAAACTCCTCAGCCCGAAGAACGTCGGCTTCCTCGGCGGCGCCGCGGCGAAATCGATCGCGACCTTGTTGGCGCGGGCAGCAGGAAGCTTCAGCCGCTTCTTGTCGGCCTGGGCGCGGAAATGCGCCGTCGAGATCTTGGCGTATTCGGCGCGCACCTCGGCGGCATAGGCCTGCTTCTTCTCGGCCGACAGCAGCGAGGAGGCAACGCCGACGGCGCGGCTCGCGTCGTTGACATGCACCACCGGGCCGCCCGGATAGTTCGGGTCGATCTTGACAGCGGTATGCACCCGGCTCGTGGTGGCGCCGCCGATCAGGAGCGGCAGGTTCATGCCCTGCCGTTCCAGCTCGCCGGCGAGGAAGCTCATCTCGTCGAGCGAGGGCGTGATCAGCCCGGACAGGCCGATGATGTCGGCGCCCTCGGCCTTCGCGGTCTCGATGATCTTGTTGGCCGGCACCATGACGCCGAGGTCGATGACCTCGAAATTGTTGCACTGGAGTACGATGCCGACAATGTTCTTGCCGATGTCGTGGACGTCGCCCTTCACGGTCGCGAGCACGATCTTGCCCGCGGCGTTGCGGCCGCCGGTGATGCCGTTGGCGAGGTTGCGCGCCTTCTCCTCCTCCATGAACGGCATCAGATAGGCGACCGCCTGCTTCATCACGCGCGCCGATTTCACGACCTGGGGCAAAAACATCTTGCCGTCGCCGAACAGGTCGCCGACCACGTTCATGCCGGCCATCAGCGGACCTTCGATCACGTCGAGCGGGCGGGTGGTGTTCTGGCGGGCGGCCTCGGTATCCGCCTCGATGAACTCGGTGATGCCATGCACCAGGGCGTGCGACAGCCGCTTCTCGACCGGCCATTCGCGCCAGGCGAGATCTTGCTCCTTGGTCTGCTTCTCCTTGCCGCGGAATTTCTCGGCGAGCGCCAGCAGCCGTTCGGAAGCACCCGGATCGCGGTTGAGGATGACGTCCTCGCAGGTCTGACGCAATTCGGGGTCGATGTCGTCATAGACGATCATCTGCCCGGCATTGACGATGCCCATGTCCATACCGGCATGGATCGCGTGATACAGGAACACCGAGTGCATCGCCTCGCGCACCGGCTCATTGCCGCGGAACGAGAACGACAAATTGGAGACGCCGCCGGAAATGTGGGCGCCGGGCAGGTTCTGGCGGATCCAGCGCGTCGCCTCGATGAAATCGACGCCGTAATTGTTGTGTTCCTCAAGGCCGGTCGCGATCGCGAAGATGTTCGGATCGAAGATGATGTCCTCGGGCGGGAAGTCGAGCCGGTTGACCAGGATGTCGTAGGCGCGCTTGCAGATCTCGGTCTTGCGCGCGAACGTGTCGGCCTGGCCGGTCTCGTCGAACGCCATCACCACCACGGCGGCGCCGTGGCGTTTTGCAATCGTCGCCTCGTGCAGGAACTTCTCCTCGCCCTCCTTCATCGAGATCGAGTTCACGATCGGCTTGCCCTGGATGCACTTCAGGCCGGCCTCGATGACATGGAATTTCGAGGAGTCGACCATCACCGGCACGCGGGCGATGTCGGGCTCGGCGGCGACGAGGTTGAGGAACGTCACCATCGCCGCTTCGGAATCGAGCAGGCCCTCGTCCATGTTGACGTCGATGACCTGGGCGCCGTTCTCGACCTGGTCGCGCGCCACCTGCAGCGCCGCGGTGTAGTCGCCCGCGGTGATCAGCTTGCGGAAGCGCGCCGAGCCGGTGACGTTGGTGCGCTCGCCGACGTTCACGAACGGGATCGCGTCGGTCAGCGTGAACGGCTCGAGGCCGGAGAGCTTGAGCAGCGGCTCGATGTCAGGCACCACGCGCGGCTTGTGCGGGGCGACGGCCCTGGCGATCGCGGCGATATGGTCGGGCGTGGTGCCGCAGCAGCCGCCGACGATGTTGACGAGGCCGGCGGCGGCGAACTCGCCGATCAGCCGCGCCATGTAGTCCGGCGTCTCGTCATACTGGCCGAACTCGTTGGGCAGGCCGGCGTTCGGATAGGCGCAGACCAGCGTGTCGGCGACGCGGCCGATGTCGGCGATGTGCGCGCGCAGATCTTCGGCGCCGAGCGCGCAGTTGAAGCCGATCGTGATGGGCCTGGCGTGCCGTACCGAATGCCAGAACGCCTCCGGCAATTGGCCGGAGAGCAGGCGGCCGGACTTGTCGGTGATGGTGCCGGAAATCATCACGGGCACGTCGATGCCGCGCTCCTCGATGATCTCGGAGATCGCATACAGCGCCGCCTTGGCGTTCAGCGTATCGAAGATGGTCTCGACCAGCAGCAGGTCGGCGCCGCCGTCGAGCAGGCCCTTGGCCTGTTCGCCGTAGGCCTTGCGCAGGTCGTCGAAGGTCACTGCGCGATAGCCTGGATTGGAGACGTCGGGCGAGATCGAGGCGGTGCGGTTGGTCGGGCCGAGTGCGCCGGCGACGAAGCGCGGCTTGCCGTCCTCGGCGCTCACCCGTTCTGCCGCGGTGCGGGCGAGCCGCGCGCCCTGCAGGTTCAGCTCATAGGCGAGGTCCGACATGTCGTAGTCGGCTTGCGCGATCGAGGTCGAGGAGAAGGTATTGGTCGCGACGATGTCGGCACCGGCGCGCAGATAGGCGGCGTGGATGTCCGTGATCGCGTCAGGCTGGGTCAGGATCAGGAGATCGTTGTTGCCCTTGATGTCGCGGTGGAAGTCGGCAAAGCGCGCGCCGCGGAAGGCGGCTTCGTCGAATTGCAGGCCCTGGATCATCGTGCCCATGGCGCCGTCGAGCACCAGGATGCGCTCGCGGGCAGCCGCGAGCAAAGCGTTACGTTTGAGAGAAACGGGAACGGACATGTGTCAGGCAGCTTTCTGGGCACCGTTCGGCCGGATGCCGAGCAAATGGCTGATCGCGAACACGAGGTCCGCGCGGTTCATGGTGTAGAAGTGGAAGGTGTCGACGCCGTGCTTGAACAGCTTCTGCACCTGACCGGCGGCGACGGTGGCCGCGACCAGCTTGCGGGTCTCGGCGTCGTTGTCGAGGCCCTCGAACTTCTCGGCGAGCCAGTCCGGCACGCTGGTGCCGGCGCGGGTCACGAAATTGCGGGCCTGCTTGAAATTGTGCATCGGCATGATGCCCGGCACGATCGGAATCTCGATGCCGCGCGCCCGCACCCTGTCGACATAGCGGTGGTAGAGGTCGTTGTCGAAGAACACCTGGGTAATCGCGCGCGCAGCTCCGGCGTCGACCTTGGCCTTCAACGTGTCGATGTCGGCGTCGAAGTCAGCGGCTTCCGGATGCTTCTCGGGATAGGCGGACACCGAGATCTCGATGTCGGCGTGGCGCCGCTTGATGGCGGCGACGAGCTCGGCCGAGCTCTGGTAGCCGTCGGGATGGGTGAAGTAGGGCGTGCCGATGCCGCCGGGCGGATCGCCGCGCAGCGCCACGATGTGGCGGACGCCGACCTCATGGTAGCGGTCGACGATGTCGTCGATCTCGCCGCGCGAGGCGCTGACGCAGGTCAGATGCGCGGCCGGCAGCAGATCGGTCTCGCGCAGGATGCGCGTGATGGTGGAATGGGTGCGCTCGCGGGTCGAGCCGCCGGCGCCATAGGTGACCGAGACGAAGTTCGGCGTCAGCGGCGCCAGCCGGTTGATGGTCTCCCAGAGATTGCGCTCCATCTCCTCGGTCTTCGGCGGGAAGAACTCGAAGGAGATTTTCGGCGTCTTTGGCGCACGATACCCGTTCGGCACGGAGGAAATCGTCTCGGTCATGATACGCAAGGGCTCCGCAACTGGAGGGCAGACGTCTGGCCTGGATATGATCTGCGTAAGATAGGCCAAACGGGTTGGATCAAACAGCCCATCGGATATGGGAAATTGCCCATTGGATGCGTTGGGGTGGCAAAAATTGACCATCAATAGCCAATAGTGGGCAATGTGTTCTCTTTGATGATGATGCAATTAATTAATTGAAATATATAGATAAAACTATGTTCTGCGATTGGTTGGAGGTCAAAAACAGCTATGGGCAGCTGGCTGTGTCAATGAATCGTTGCATTTCGTCCCAAAAACCGTGGCGGCTGGCGCCGACCTTCCGGTGCGGGACTGCCCTGCGCGGCCGGGGCCTTTGTCGCCTCGTGGCGTCACACTAGGTTGACTGCCATGATTCCGCTCTCCGTCCTCGATCTGTCCGTCGTCACCACCGGTACCAAGCCGGCCGCTGCGCTCCGCAACAGCATCGATCTGGCGCGCCATGTCGATGCTCTCGGTTACACACGCTATTGGCTGGCCGAGCACCACAACCTCGCTTCCGTCGCGAGCCCGGCGCCCGATCTGATGATCGGGCAGATCGCGGCGGTGACGCAGCATATCCGCGTCGGCTCCGGCGGGGTGATGCTGCCCAACCATGCTCCGCTCGTGATCGCCGAGCGCTTTAAGATGCTGGAGGCGCTGTTTCCCGGCCGCATCGATCTTGGGCTTGGCCGCGCGCCCGGCACCGACGGCGCCACGGCTTACGCGCTGCGCAGCCGGCTCGATCGCCGCGAGGGCGACGATTTCCTCGAGCGGCTGCATGAGCTGACCTTGTGGGAGACGCGCGATTTTCCGGCCGGCCATCCCTACAACAATGTGGTGGCAATGCCGGATGATTCGCCGTTGCCGCCGATCTGGCTGCTCGGCTCGAGCGATTATTCTGCCGAGCTCGCCGCGCAGGTCGGGATGGGCTTTGCGTTCGCGCACCATTTCGCGACCCATGACGCTGTCGCGGCGATGACGAATTATCGCGCACATTTCAAGCCGTCGGGCTGGCGCGCGACGCCGCAGGCGATTCTCGCAGTCGCCGCCGTCACGGCGGAGACCGATGCGGAGGCCGAGCAGCTCGCGATGTCGATGGACCTCAACCGGCTGCGCCGCGACCGCGGTCAATATCTGCCGTTGCCGAGCGTCGAGGAGGCGCAAGCCTATCCCTACACCGACGCCGAGCGTGCCTCGATCGCGCGCAACCGCGCCCGATTATTCGTCGGCAGTCCCGCGACCGTGATGACCAAGCTGCAGCCGCTGATCGCGGCAAGCCAGGCGGACGAGCTGATGGTGATATCAGCGGTCTACGATCACGACGCGCGGAAGAAGTCGTATGACCTGCTGGCCGAGGCGTTCGGGCTGCAGAAGAAGGCAGCCGCATCATGATCGTCGTCCCGGCGCAGGCCGGGACCCATACGCCGCGGCTTTAGTTATTGAGCAAACTGGTTGTCGCCGTGCCGCTTACGAAGGCCGGTGGTTATGGGTCCCGGCCTTCGCCGGGACGACGTATGGAGGACAGCGCGTGCGATTCAATCCGCCTTCTCGCTAAACGTCGCGCGGAACGGATGGCCGGGATAGACGCCGACGATGCGGAATTCGCGCGAGAAGAATTTCAATTCCTCCAGCGCAAAGGCGAGCCCGCGGTCGTCAGGATGGCCGTCGACGTCGGCATAGAATTGTGTGGCGAAGAAATTGCCGTCGACCATGTAGCTTTCGAGCTTGGTCATGTTGACGCCGTTGGTGGCAAAGCCGCCCATCGCCTTGTAGAGCGCGGCGGGCAAATTGCGCACCCGGAACACAAAAGTGGTGACCAGCGGCCCCGAGCCCTGAGCCGCCCACTTGGCCTCGCGTGCCAGCACCACGAAGCGGGTGGTGTTGTGGGCCTCGTCCTCGATGTCCTCGGCGAGAATGTCGAGGCCATAGATATCGGCGGCCAGGCGGGAGGCGATCGCCGCCACGCTCTTGTCGCCGCGCTCGGAGATATCGCGGGCGCTTCCGGCGGTGTCGCCGGCGACGATCGGCCTGATGCCGAGCTTGCGGATGATGCGCCGGCACTGGCCGAGCGCGTGGACGTGGCTCTCCACGCTCTTGATGTCGGCGAGCTTGGTGCCCTTGACCGCCATCAGCTGGTGGCGGACCGGCAAAAACCATTCGCCGACGATGAACAGGCCGGAATCCGGCAGCAGATGGTGGATGTCGGCGACGCGGCCGGCGACCGAATTCTCGATCGGGATCATGCCGAGATCGGCCTCGCCCGAGGTGATCGCAGCCAGCGCGTCCTCGAAGGTCGCGCAAGGCATCGGTTCGGCGTCGGGATAGGCCTCGACGATCGCGATATGGGAATTGGCGCCAGGTTCGCCCTGGAACGCGATTTTCAGCTTCTTGGTCATGGGTTCTTTCCTGCGGCGCCTTTTAGCACCCGGTCAGGCTTTGGAAAGTATTCTGCGGGCGGTTTCGAGATCCGCCGGGGTGTCGACGCCGCGCGGGACGGTGTCGACGATGGTGATGTCGATCCGCATCCCGGCCTCCAGCGCGCGCAACTGCTCGAGCTTCTCCTGCTGCTCCAGCGGCGAGGGCGGCAGCGCCACGAAGCGCGCCAGCGCGGCCCGGCGGTAGGCGTAGAGGCCGATATGATGGTAGCGCGGTCCGTCGCCATGGGGCGCGGTGGCGCGGGTAAAATACAGCGCGCGCAAACGATTTGCCCCGATCGGCGAGCCCACCGCCTTGACGACGCTGGGGGCCCGATCCTCCTCCTCGGTATGGATGCGCGAGGCCAGGGTCGAGATGTCGACCGCGGGATCGTCGAGCGCCGGCATCACGCTGCGGATGGTCTCAGGGGTGATGGTCGGGAAATCGCCCTGCAGATTGACCACGATCTCGGCACGGCCGTCCGGGTCGAGGATTGTCATCGCTTCATGAATCCGGTCCGAGCCGGAGGGATGCTCAGTGCGGGTCATCACGACCTCGCCGCCGGCTGCCTTCACCGCTTCAGCGATCTCGGCCGTGTCGGTGGCGACCGCGACCCGGCCGATCCCGGCCTCCTCGGCCCGCCGCAGCACGTGGACGATCATCGGCGCGCCCGCGATATCGAGCAGCGGCTTGCCGGGCAGTCGGGTGGCGGCCATGCGGGCCGGAATCAGCACCAGGGTGCGGGGTTGGGTCATTCGTGTCGGGGCCCGTCCGGCCTGCGGAAATTGGCGGGGAGGAGGTTGAATTCGGCGCGTTTATACGGGTTGCCAGAGCGCGGGCAAACCGATATCTCAACCCTGCTTGGGGCGGTGCGATAAGGCCGATTCCCAGGTCTTTCCCCGCGGCCGTATTCCCGGCCTGAAGTCGACATTCAAGGCCCGGAGCCTGACCCGAAATGGACTCCTTCGAACTCAACAAAATTCTCGGTGCGCTTCTCGGCACCTGCATCGTCGTCCTGGTGATGAGCTTTGCCGCCGGATCGGTGTTTTCCGCGAAGCTGCCGGAAAAGCCGGGCTTTGAGATCGCGGTGAAGGAAGAGTCCCATGGCGGTGGCGGCGAGGCGGCTGCGGCCGCATCCGAGCCGATCGAGAAGCTGCTGCAGACCGCCTCGGTCGAGAAGGGCGCGGCGGCCGCCAAGAAGTGCCAGGCCTGCCATACCTTCGAGAAGGGCGGTCCCAACCGTGTCGGTCCGAACCTGTTCGGCGTCGTCAACGAGGCCAAGGGCGAGGGCCGCGGCTTCAACTTCTCGGCGGCGATGAAGGGCAAGGGCGGTACCTGGAGCTTCGACGACCTCAACAAGTTCCTGACCAACCCGAAGGGCTTCGTTCCGGGCACCGCGATGGGCTTCGCCGGCGTTCCGAAGGACAGCGAGCGCGCCGACATCATCGCCTATCTCAATTCGAACTCGGAGCATCCGGCTCCGATCCCGACCGCTTCGAAGTAACGATTTGCTTCGCGCAAGCATGTGGATGAAACGGCCAGGCAATGCCTGGCCGTTTTCGCATGGGGAATCCGTTGTCGCGGGGTTGTTATCGGGACGTTTCGCCGCACCGATATTGTTCCCGGGCGACTATCATGAGGAAAAAGCAACGTAATTTGTCGAACCGTTGCCTTATATTGGGTCCCATGTAAGCGGGGCCGCAAGCAGGAAGAGCGAATTTGGCGATCACCCGACGACACCTCCTTCAAGGCAGCGCACTGGCGGCAATGGCTCCGGCGCTCGGTTTCGGTTCCGGCACTGGCGCGGTCACACCGGCGCTCGCTGACGATGCCTCGAATGGACTAAAATGGCGGCACGCCCTGTCGCTGTTCGGTAATGTCAAATACCCGGCCGACTTCAAGCGGTTTGACTATGTCAATCCGGTTGCGCCCAAGGGCGGCGCCGTTCGCCAGATTGCGATCGGCACTTTCGATAATTTCAACGTGGTGGTTTCGGGCGTGAAGGGCGCGATCGCAGGTGCGGTCGCGCTGGTCTACGAACCCCTGATGATGCAGTCGCTCGACGAAGTTTCGACCCAGTATGGCGCGCTCGCGGAGTCTGCAACTTATCCCGACGATTTTTCGTACGTCATCTACCGTCTTCGTCCACAAGCCAAATGGCATGACGGCACGCCTGTCACCGCGGATGACGTCATCTTCTCGCTCGATGCGTTCAAGAAGCATCATCCGATGTACTCGGCCTATTACAGCCATGTGGTTCGGGCCGAGAAGATCGGTGATCGCGACGTGAAGTTCACGTTCGACATGCCGGGCAATCGAGAGCTGCCGCAGATCGTGGGCGAACTGACGGTTCTACCCAAGCACTGGTGGGAAGGCACCGACAGCGAGGGTCGCAAGCGCGATGTTTCCGCGACGACGCTGGAGAAGCCGCTCGGATCGGGAGCCTATCGCATCAAGGAGTTCGTCGCAGGTCGGACAGTGGTTCTCGAACGCGTCAAGGATCATTGGGCGCTCGACCTCCCAATCAATGTGGGGCGCAACAACTTCGACGAACTGCGCTACGAATACTTCAGGGATCCGACGGTTGCGATCGAGGCATTCAAGGGCGATCAGATCGATTGGCGTTTGGAGAACAGCGCGAAGGCATGGGCGACCGCCTATAATTTTCCGGCAGTCACCGACAAGCGTGTGGTGCTAGAAGAGTTTCCGAACCGCAGTTCGGGCATCATGCAGGCCTTTGTCCCGAATCAGCGTCGCGCCAAATTCAGCGATCCGCGTGTTCGCCGCGCTCTGAATTTCGCGTTCGACTTCGAGGAGGTCAACAAGCTGCTGTTCTTCGGCCAATACAAGCGCATCACCAGCTACTTTGATGGCGCCGAGGAGTTGATGGCGACCGGGCTGCCGCAAGGCAAGGAACTTGCCATCCTTGAATCCATGCGTGATCAGCTGCCAGCCGAAGTATTCACAACGATCTATACGAACCCGGTCGGTGGCAATCCCGAGGCCGTCCGCGAAAATCTCCGCGAAGCATCACGCTTGCTCAAGGAGGCCGGCTATGAAGTACGAGACCGGAAGCTCGTGGATTCCAAGAGCGGAGAGCCGTTCTCCATCGAACTTCTGAGTGAGGATCCGAATTTCGAAAGGATCATGCTGGCATATAAGCCGGCACTCGAGCGGCTCGGGTTTTCGATCACCGTGCGCACGATCGACCCGATCCAATACGAGAATCGGCTTCGCAGTTGGGATTTCGACGTCGTCGTCGCGTCTTGGGGAGAATCCCTGTCACCCGGGAACGAGCAGCGGGAATACTGGGGATCGAAGGCCGCAGACAACGCCGGATCGCGCAACATTGCCGGCATCAAGAGCCCGGTGACCGACAAGCTGATCGAGCGGGTGATTTTTGCGACGGATCGCGAAGATCTCGTTGCCGCGACGAAGGCGCTCGATCGCGTGTTATTGTGGAACCATTACGTCGTTCCGCAGTGGAATTATCCGAAGGTGCGTACAGCGCGCTGGGATCGCTTCGGCCGTCCGGCAGAATTGCCTAAGTATGGCCAATCGGGATTCCCGGCGATCTGGTGGTACGACTCCGACAGGGCGGCCAAGCTCAAGCGTTCATAAGATTAAGGATTCGCGCATGGCGCTATTCTCCCGTCGGCACGCACTCGGTCTCGGCATCGGTGCGTTGAGTGCTGCAGGATTTCGTGCTGCGCCGACGGCAGCCGATAACGGAACCGAGATGCACGGCATGTCGGTGTTCGGCGACCTGAAATATCCGGCAGATTTTCAGCAGTTCGACTACATCAATGTGAAGGCGCCGAAGGGCGGCGCGTTCTCGGTGATTCCGTGGGTGCGCGGTTACAACCAGTCCTACTACACCTTCAATTCGCTGAACGCCTATGTCCTGAAGGGCGAAGGCGCGCAGGGCATGGACATGACGTTCGCGACATTGATGTCGCGCGCCAATGACGAGCCCGACGCGATGTACGGCTATGCCGCGAAGTCGGTGCAGATCTCGCCGGACAAGCTGACCTATCGCTTCACCATGCGTCCCGAGGCGCGCTTCCATGACGGCACCAAGCTGACGGCGCAGGACGCCGCCTTCTCGCTCAACACGCTGAAGGAAAAAGGTCACCCGCTGATCCAGGTGCAGCTGCGCGACTTCGTCAAGGCCGAGGCGCCCGATGACGCGACCGTGGTGGTGACCTTCGCGGCGGGCCGCGCCCGCGACGTGCCGCTCTATGTCGCGGGCCTGCCGATCTTCTCCAAGGCCTATTACGCGGCACGATCGTTCGAGGAATCGACGCTCGATACGCCGCTCGGTTCGGGGCCGTACAAGGTCGGCAGGTTCGAGGTCAACCGCTACGTCGAATTCGACCGCCTCAAGGACTGGTGGGGCGCCGACCTTCCGGTCAATCGCGGTAGCTACAATTTCGACACCGTGCGCTATGAATTCTACCGCGACCGCGATGTGGCGTTCGAGGGCTTCACCTCGAAGAGCTATTTGTTCCGCGAGGAGTTCACCGCACGCGTCTGGGCGACGCGCTACGATTTCCCCGCCGTGAAGGATGGCCGCGTCAAGCGCGAGACGTTGCCCGACGACACGCCGTCCGGCGCGCAAGGCTGGTTCATCAACACCCGCCGTGACAAGTTCAAGGATCCACGCGTGCGTGAGGCTCTGATCTACGCCTTCGACTTCGAGTGGACCAACAAGACCATCATGTACGATGCCTACGCGCGCACCGTCTCGCCGTTCCAGAATTCGGACATGGTAGCCGAGGGACCGCCGCCGCCCGAAGAGCTTGCGCTGCTCGAGCCGTTCCGCGGCCAGGTGCCCGACGAGGTGTTCGGCCTGCCCTTCGTGCCGCCGATGTCCGACGGCTCCGGCCAGGACCGCGCGCTGCTGCGCAAGGCGGTACAACTGCTCAACGAGGCCGGCTGCGTCATCAAGGACGGCAAGCGCGTGCTGCCGAACGGCGAGCCCCTCACCATCGAATTCCTCAACGATGAGCCCTCGCTGCAGCCGCACCATGGGCCCTATATCAAGAACCTCGGCACGCTCGGCATCGAGGCTACATTCCGCCTCGTCGACGCCGTGCAGCGCCGCGCGCGGGTGGAAGATTTTGACTTCGACATGACCATGGAGCGCTTCAACTTTTCGGCGACGCCTGGCGACAGCATGCGGCCGTTCTTCTCCTCGCAGGCGGCGAAGACCAAGGGCTCCTACAATCTCGCAGGTATCGCCAATCCCGCAATCGATGCCCTGATCGAGAAGATCATCGGCGCCAATAATCGCCAGGAGCTGACGATTGCCTGCCGTGCGTTCGACCGCGTGTTCCGCGCCGGCCGTTACTGGGTGCCGCAATGGTACCGCAACACGCATCCGGTCGCCTATTGGGACCAGTTCGGTCATACCGAGAAGCTGGCGAAATATACCCAGGGCGTCGGGGCGCCAGAGAACTGGTGGTATGATGCGGCCAAGGCCGCAAAGCTCGAACAGGCGAAGAAATAGCCGATGAGCGCCTATATCGCCCGACGTATCTTCCTGATGCTGCCGACGCTGCTCGGCATCCTGTTCGTCTCCTTCGTGGTCGTGCAATTCGCGCCAGGCGGGCCGGTCGAGCGCGTCATCGCGCAGATCAACGGCGCCGACACCGGCGGCACTTCGCGCGTGTCGGGTGGCGGCGGCGATTTCGGCGCGCAGCGCGGCCAGGGCGCGGGCGCAGCCGGTGCCACCAACTCGAAATATCGCGGCGCGCAGGGACTCGATCCGGATTTCATCAAGAAGCTCGAGGTGCAGTTCGGCTTCGACAAGCCGGCGCCGGAGCGGTTCGCGCTGATGGTGTGGAATTTTGCGCGCTTCGACTTCGGCAGCAGCTATTTCCGCAGCGTGAGCGTGCTGCAGCTGATCAAGGAAAAGCTGCCGGTCTCGATGTCGCTCGGCATCTGGATGACGCTGCTGACCTATCTGATCTCGATCCCGCTCGGCATCCGCAAGGCGGTGAAGGATGGCTCGCGGTTCGACACCTGGACCTCGGCCGTGATCATCGTCGGCTTTGCAATACCGGGCTTCCTGTTCGCGATCCTGCTGATCGTGCTGTTCGCCGGCGGCTCGTTCCTCAATATCTTCCCGCTGCGCGGTCTGACTTCGGACGGCTGGGCGCAGTTCCCCTGGTACTGGAAGATCATCGATTATTTCTGGCATCTGACGCTGCCGCTGGTGTCGATGGCGCTTGGCGCCTTCGCCACCATGACCTTGCTCACCAAGAACTCGTTCCTCGACGAGATCCGCAAGCAATATGTGATGACCGCGCGCGCCAAGGGCTGCAGCGAGGGTCAGGTGCTGTACGGCCATATCTTCCGCAACGCCATGCTGATCGTGATCGCGGGCTTCCCGAGCGCGTTCATCCACGCGTTCTTCTCCGGCTCGCTCCTGATCGAGACCATCTTCTCGCTCGACGGGCTCGGCCTGCTCGGCTTCGAGAGCGTCTTGAACCGCGACTATCCGGTGGTGTTCGGAACGCTGTTCATCTTCTCGCTGGTCGGACTGGTGGTCAATCTGCTGTCCGACCTCGCCTATATGTGGATCGATCCACGGATCGACTTTGAGGCGCGGGAGGTCTGATGACGATGCTCGCGCCCCAGCCCGTCGAAACCACGACGGAATCGCCGCTCGGCGAGGCGGTGCCCGCGACGCGTCACGGCTTTGCGCCGTCGCCGCTGAACAAGCGCCGCTGGCAGAACTTCAAGGCCAACCGCCGCGGCTACTGGTCGTTCTGGATCTTCCTCGTGCTGTTCGTGCTGTCGTTGTTCGCCAATTTCATTGCCAACGACAAGCCGCTCGTCGTCAAATATGACGGCCGTCTCTACTGGCCGGTGGTGTTCACCTACGCCGAGACCACCTTCGGCGGCGACTTCGAGACCGCGGCCGACTATCGCGATCCGTACTTGCAGAAGCAGATCGCCGCCAAGGGCGGCAGCATGATCTGGCCGCCGATCCGCTACTCCTACGACAGCCGCAACCTCGACCCGCCGACCGCGGTGCCGTCGAAGCCGACCTGGCTCCTGACCGAAGCGCAGTGCAAGGACGTGGTGAAGCGCAAGGGCCTGACCGGCTGCCGCGACCTCGAGTATAACTGGCTCGGCACCGACGACCAGGGCCGCGACGTCGTCGCGCGGCTGATCTACGGCTTCCGCATCTCGGTGCTGTTCGGCCTGACGCTGACCATCCTGTCCTCGATCATCGGCATCGCCGCGGGCGGCGTGCAGGGCTATTTCGGCGGCTGGATCGATCTCGGCTTCCAGCGATTCATCGAAATCTGGACCGCGATCCCCTCGCTTTATCTGCTGCTGATCATCTCGGCGGTGCTGCCGCCGGGCTTCTTCATCCTGCTCGGCATCCTGCTGCTGTTCTCATGGGTCTCGCTGGTCGGCCTGGTGCGCGCCGAGTTCCTGCGCGGCCGCAACTTCGAATACATCCAGGCGGCGCGCGCCCTCGGCGTCTCCAACCGCGTGATCATGTTCCGCCATTTGCTGCCGAACGCCATGGTCGCGACCATGACGTTCCTGCCCTTCATCGTCTCGTCCTCGGTGATGACGCTGACGGCGCTGGATTTCCTCGGCTTCGGCCTGCCGCCCGGCTCGCCCTCGCTCGGTGAATTGCTGTCGCAGGGCAAGGCCAATGTGCAGGCGCCGTGGCTCGGCCTCACCGGCTTCTTCTCGGTTGCGATCATGCTGTCGCTCCTGATCTTCATCGGCGAAGCTGCGCGCGACGCCTTCGATCCGCGCAAGACATTCTCGAAGGGCTGACGCATGGACGCGACCAACCAGCCTCTGCTCGATGTCAGCGACCTCTCCGTCGCCTTCGGCCGCTCGCTAGCGGTCGATCGCGTCTCCTTCTCGATCAAGCGCGGCGAATGCACGGCGCTGGTCGGCGAGTCCGGCTCGGGAAAATCGGTCAGCGCGCTGTCGGTATTGAGGCTGCTGCCCTATCCGGCGGCGTCACATCCCTCCGGGGCGATCCGTTTCAAGGGCCGCGATCTCCTGGGATCGTCGGAACGCGAGATGCGCGGGATTCGTGGCAACGACATCTCGATCATCTTCCAGGAACCGATGACCTCGCTCAATCCGCTCCACACCATCGAATCGCAGATCGGCGAGATCCTGTCGCTGCACAGCGGCATTAGCGGTGCGGCGGCACGGGAGCGGACGCTGGAGCTGTTGGGCCAGGTCGGCATCCCCGAGCCGGAGACACGGCTCAAGAGCTATCCGCACCAATTGTCCGGCGGCCAGCGCCAGCGCGTGATGATCGCGATGGCGCTCGCCAACGAACCCGATCTGTTGATCGCGGACGAACCGACCACCGCGCTCGACGTCACCGTGCAGGCGCAGATCCTGGCCTTGCTGGCGGAGATACGCGCGCGGCTCGGCATGAGCCTGTTGTTCATCACCCACGACCTCGGCATCGTCCGCCGTATCGCCGACACGGTCTGCGTCATGAACAGCGGCAAGATCGTCGAGCAGGGCCCGGTCGAGCAGGTCTTCACCGCGCCGAAGCACGCCTATACCAAGGCGCTGCTGGCGGCCGAGCCGAAGCCCGACCCGGCGCCGCCGCAGCCCGATGCGCCGGTCGTGATATCGACGGACAATCTCAAGGTCTGGTTTCCGATCAAGCGCGGGCTGTTGCGCTCGACCGTCGGCCACATCAAGGCGGTCGATGGCGTCAGTCTCGCTGTGCGCAAGGGCGAGACGCTCGGCGTGGTCGGCGAATCCGGCTCCGGCAAGACCACACTTGGGCTCGCGCTGCTCAGGCTGATCTCCTCTGATGGTCCGATCGTGTTCCTCGGCAAGGATATCCAGGGCCTGCGCTTCAAGCAGATGCTGCCGTTCCGCCTCGACATGCAGATCGTGTTCCAGGATCCGTTCGGCTCGCTCAGCCCGCGCATGTCGGTGGCCGACATCATCGCCGAGGGACTTGAAGTGCACCAGAAGCAGCTGTCGCGCGAGGAGCGCGCGGTGCGGGTGATCAAGGCGCTCAAGGATGTCGGCCTCGATCCCGAGTGGCGCTTCCGCTATCCGCACGAATTCTCCGGCGGGCAGCGCCAGCGCATCTCGATCGCGCGCGCGGTGGTGCTGGAGCCGAACTTCGTCGTGCTGGACGAGCCGACCAGTGCGCTCGACATGCTGCTCCAGGCCCAGATGGTCGACCTGCTGCGCGACCTGCAGCGCAAGCGTGACCTCACCTACATGTTCATCTCGCACGATCTGCGCGTGGTGGCCTCGCTCGCGAGCCATCTGATCGTGATGAAATCCGGCAAGGTCGAGGAGGAGGGGCCGGCCTCCGAGCTCTTCAAGAACCCGAAGAGCGACTACACCCGCGCGCTGTTCGCCGCCGCCTTCCGCATCGAAGCGGCCGACGAGGGGACGGTGGCGACGTAGCGAACCCTGTAGCCATTGTAGGATGGGTTTCGCTGCGCTCTACCCATCCTACGGCTGGAAGCCGACGGTAAGGGGCGGTGGCGACGTAGCTCCACGTCGTCCTGAGGTGCGAGCGGAGCGAGCCTCGAAGGATGCGTGGCCCGAGTGGGGCCGTCGATCCTTCGAGACGCGCTTCGCGCTCCTCAGGATGACGGGGATGGATTTGCTTATAGCCGCTTGATCGCCGCCACCTCGCTGCCGGCGGCCTTGATCCGCGCGATGGCGGCGTGCGTGTTCTCCACTGCCGTTGCCATGTGATGCGCGTTGGCGTGCACGATCGTGGTCGCGTCGCGCACGATCGCGACATGGCCCTTCCAGAAGATCAGGTCGCCGCGTTGCAGATGCTTTGATTCCGCCGCGGTCAATTCGCGGCCGAGCCCTTCCTGCTGCATGTCGCTGTCGCGCGGGCAGCCGGTGCCGGCGGCGGTCAGTGCGATCTGCACCAGGCCGGAGCAGTCGATGCCAAGGCTCGATTTGCCGCCCCAGAGATAGGGCGTGCCGACGAATTGCTCGGCGATTGCGACGAAGTCACCTGCCATTGCATCGAGCGGCGCAACATGCCGGCGTGGCAGGTGCCAGCCTTCGCGGCTCACCGCGAACGGACCGTCCTCGCGGACGATCGCAAGCTTCGTGCCCATCGCCAGCGCCTCGACCGGCGGCAGCTTGATCGACGGCCCCGGAAACGCCAGCGTGCGCAGCGCCGCCACCTTGTGTGTCGGCGCGGCGCCCGGCTTGGTCAGCGCGGCCTCGGGGATCCATCCGACATAGCCGTCATCGGCGAGCTGACCCCAGGCCCAACCTTCGCCATTGCGATCGTACACCGTGACGCGCTCGCCCTTGAGCGCCTGCGTCATCTGTTCGGCATCGGCCGCTGGCGCATGACGCAACGGGGCAATGGCGTCGCTGACCTCGAATATCTCGCCGTCGACGAAGCGCGCCGCCTTGACCTTGCCCTCCAGATATTTTGCGGCGACCTCGTCGCGGGCCGGCGTCAGTCTGACATCATGCATAGCGCTGGCTCAACAGTTTATAGATTGCGCGCGCGGCCTGGCACTCGCCGCCTTCGGGGCGGCCGGGCTTTGCGGACGGCGTCCAGCCGTAGATGTCGACATGCAGCCAGCTTCTCGCCTGCTCGACAAAGCGCTGCAGGAACAGCGCGCAGGTGATCGAGCCGGCGAAACCGCCTGACGGTGCATTGGTGATGTCGGCGGTTTTGGAGTCGAGCCATGCATCGTAGGCCGGCCACAGCGGCATGCGCCACAGCGGATCGTTCTCGCGCTTCGCATGGGCTGCGACGTCGCCGGCCAGCGTCTCGTCATTGGTGTAGAACGGCGGCAAATCCGGGCCCAGCGCCACGCGCGCCGCACCGGTCAGAGTGCCCAGATCGACCAGCAGATCGGGCTGCTCCTCGTCGGCAAGCGCCAGCGCGTCAGCGAGCACCAGCCGTCCTTCGGCGTCGGTGTTGCCGATCTCGACGGTGATGCCCTTGCGCGACCTGAAGATGTCGAGCGGGCGGAACGCATTGCCGGCAACCGCGTTCTCGACCGCCGGGATCAGCACGCGCAGCCGCACCTTCAGCTTTGCGTCCATCACCATCTGCGCCAGCGCCAGCACATTGGCGGCGCCGCCCATGTCCTTCTTCATCAACAGCATGCCGCTGGACGGCTTGAGATCGAGCCCGCCGGTGTCGAAGCAGACGCCCTTGCCGACCAGCGTCACCTTCGGATGGGCCGGATCCCCCCAGCTCAGGTCGATCAGCCGCGGCGCGCGGGTCGATGCCATGCCGACGACGTGGATCAGCGGAAAATTCTGCGCCAGCTCGTCGCCGCTGATGCAAGTGAAGTCGGCGTCGAACCGTGTTGCCAGATCGCGCGCCACCTCGGCGAGTTCGGCCGGCCCCATGTCGTTGGACGGCGTGTTGATGAGGTCGCGCGCCAGCGCCGCCGCATCCGCCATCCGCGTGATCTCGGCGGCATCGATGCCGTCGGGCGGCACCAGGCGAACCTCCGGCGTCTTGTTGGTGCCATAGCGAGCGAAGCGATAGCAGCCGAGCGCGAAGGCGAGCGCGGCGAGCCGCGTGTCATGCGGCGCGTTGGCGAAGCGGTAGACGCCCGGCGGCAGCAGGCCGGGCAGGGCGCCGGCCCTGAATGGATCGGGCGATCGGCCACTGGCGTCCTCGAGGCCGAACAGCACCTGCGCGATGCTGCCGTCGGCGGCCGGCAAGGCGAGGGACTTGCCGGGCTTGGCCTCAAAGCCATTCGCCTCCGCGAACTGGCGCGCCGCCGCCGGCAGTTCGCTCCGGACCGCATCCCATGTCGACTTGGTGACGAAGGTGATCGGTGTGACGGCGGTGGCGGTTGCGGTCTCGAACACGGATGGCATGCGGCTCTCGGCTGTTCTGGCGTCGTGGGTGGCTACTACACGCCTTTCGCGGTGGATGGTAGCGCACGAGCGGTTCACGCGACGTGCGGAAACGGAACCGGGCCCGCTGGTTGAGTGCCCAGTTAACCAGACGTTAGGGTTAACAGTCTATTGCTGGCACGCTCGGCTGGATCCATTCGCCTGATTTCGTGAGTCACAGTGCCATGCGTCGACAGTCCAACTTGACCCGGCATCTTGCTTCCGCAGCCCTCGTGGCGGTCTTCGCCGCTGGCCTTGGCGGCTGCCAGACCATGTCCGATGTGACGGGATCGATTGCGTCCAAGTCGGATCCGATGCCCGATGATCCGCGCCGTTCCGCCGAAGTCTACGGCGAGCGTTATCGCAAGAATCCCAAGGATGTCGACGCCGCGATCGCCTACGGACAGGCGTTGCGCATGAGCGGGCAGCGCTCGCAGGCCTGCGCCATGCTGGAGCAGGCCACGATCGCCAATCCCGGCAACAAGACGCTGCTCGCCGCCTATGGCCGCGCGCTGGCCGACAACGGCAATTCGCAGGCCGCGTTCGACGTGCTGAGCCGCGCCCACAGCCCGGATAATCCGGACTGGCGGATACTGTCGGTGCAGGGAACCACGCTCGACAAGATGAACCGGCACGAGGAGGCGCGGCGCTATTACGCAAGCGCGCTGCGGCTGGCTCCGGACGAGCCGTCGGTGCTGTCCAATCTCGGCCTGTCCTACATGCTGACAAAGGAATTGCCGAAAGCGGAAGAGACGTTGCGCCAGGCCTATGCCAGCGCCCGCGCCGACACCCGTATCAGGCAGAACCTTGCGCTCGTAGTCGGCCTTCAGGGCCGCTTCGCGGAGGCCGAAACCATCGTCAAGGCCGACCTGCCGGCAGACGAGGCGGCGGCCAACGTCGCCTATCTCCGCGACATGCTGAACCGCAAGGACGGGCCGCGAACCGCATCGCGCGCCGCCCCTGTCGTCGCCAAGGATGACTAACCAACACGGCAACTTCCATACCTCCCCTTGAAAAGGGGAGGTCGCTTTGCTCGCAGAGCAAAGCGGGTGAGGATCATCTCTCTCCACGGGCAGCGTCGCCTGTGGCTGACCCCCATCCCGGCCTTCCACCTTTCAGGGGGAAGGGGAAGGCAGACCTTTATTCGGGCTATGCGTACTGCAAACCTCCCCTTGAAAAGGGGAGGTCGCTTTGCTCGCCAGAGCAAAGCGGGTGGGAATCTGCTCTCTCCGCATGCAGCGTCGTCTGCGGCAGACCCCCATCCCGGCCTTCCCCCTTTTCAGGGGGAAGGAGAAGGCGGTCGGCGCGGCGGAGCCGCTCAATGCATCGTGGCGATCTTGATGTAGGACGGCCCGAGAATCACGATGAACAGGCAAGGCAGGAAGAACAGGATCATCGGCACGGTCAGCTTGGGCGGCAGTGAGGCGGCCTTCTTCTCGGCCTCGTTCATGCGCATGTCGCGGTTTTCCTGCGCCATCACGCGCAGGCTCTGGCCGAGCGGCGTGCCGTAGCGTTCGGATTGCTGCAGGGCCATGCACACCGACTTCACGCCCTCGAGCCCGGTGCGGCGCGCCAAATTCTCGTAGGCAGTCCTGCGGTCCTGCAGGTAGGACAATTCCGCGGTCGTCAGCGCGAATTCCTCCGACAGCGCGACCGACTGTCCGACGATCTCGTTGGCGACCTTGCGGAACGCGACCTCGACCGACATGCCCGACTCGGTGCAGATCAGCAGCAGGTCGAGCGAATCAGGGAAAGCGCGCTTGATCTGGAGCTGGCGCTTGGAGATCGCGTTCTTCAGGAACAGCATCGGGGCCTGGAGGCCGGCATAGGCCGCGCCGACGCAAATGCCGATCTTCAGCGTGAGCGACCAGGTCGCGCCGGCGATGAAGAACGTATAGATGATCGCGGCGAGCAGCATCACGACCGGCGTCGCCGCGCGGGCTGCCAGGAAATAGACGTACGGGGCGTGGCCGCGATAGCCGGCCATTACCAGCTTGTCGAGCGCCGCTTCCTGGGCTAGCCATTTGGTGAGGTTGAGGTCATCGACCATCCTGGAGACGGCCTGCTTCGGCGTCTGCCGCAGCGTCACCTTCTCCGACTTGGAGAGCCTATCGCGTTCGCGCTGCCGGAGACGTTCGCGCTCGCTGGCGACCGCCTTCATGCGCTTGTCGAGATCGCCGCCGGCGAGCAGCGGCATCACCAGTGTGTAGACCGTCGCGCTTGCCGCGAAGAAGGCAAGCAGCATGGTCATGAACCTGACGTCGTGGAGCTTGGCGATAAGGAAATCAATCATGCTGCACCGTCAGAAATCGAAGTTGATCATCTTCTTCATCACCAGCACGCCCATCGACATCCAGACGGCGCAGGCGACCAGCATCAGCTGGCCCATCGAGTTGGTCCACAGCAGCGCGATGTAGTCCGGCGTCGTGAGGAACACGAGGATCATCACGATCGGCGGCAGCGAGCCGATGATGGCGGCGGAGGCCTTGGCTTCCATCGACATCGCCTGGATCTTCTCGGCCATCTTCTTGCGGTCGCGCAGTACCTTGGACAAATTGCCGAGCGCTTCCGACAGGTTGCCGCCGGACTTCTGCTGGATCGCGATCACGATGCCGAAGAAGTTTGCTTCCGGCAGCGGCATGCGCTCATAGAGCCGGGAACAGGCCTCGCCGAGGGGCATGCCGATCGCTTGGGTCTCGATGATCGCGAGGAACTCGCTGCGCAACGGCTCCGACGCGTCGTTGACGACCGCCTTGAGCGACTCGAACAGCGGCAGGCCGGCCTTGATGCCGCGCACGATGACGTCGACGGCGTCGGGCAGCGCCTTCAGGAAGGCCTTCTCCCGCCGCTTCTTCAGCCAGCCGAGCAGCCAGCGCGGTACGCCGAGACCCATGGCAAACCCGATGCCGGCCGCGCCGAGCATGCCTCCGCCGGCCAGAAATGCCGCGCCGAATCCGAACAGACCGAGGGCACCGGAGATGATCCAGAATTTCTGCTCGGACCATTCCAGTCCGGCCTGCGAGATGCGCATGCCAAGCGGGACTTTCCTGTCCTTCTGCCGCCGCGCCTCGAGCTCCTTCAACGATCCCTCGACCTGCTCGCGGCGCGAGCGTTGCGTGCGGTCGACATTTCGTGCTGCTGCAGGCTCGCTGCGCGCCACCGATGCGCGGCGCGACTCGGCCTTCTTCTCTCCCGACAGGTAGGGATAAAGGAAGACCCAGGCGATGCCGCCCACGGTCGTGGCGGCGAGGAAGGCCAGGGCAAGGGTTTGCGTCTGCATCCTGCGTTCTCCTAGACCGGCGCCGGCGCGTCGGAGGCGTCGAGCGCCGCCGCGAGCCGCTTCTCTTCATTGTAGTAGCGCGCACGCTCCCAGAAGCGCGGCCGGCCGATGCCGGTCGAGCGGTGCTTGCCGATGATCTTGCCGTTGGCGTCTTCCCCGACCACGTCGTAGAGGAAGACATCCTGGGTGATGATGGTGTCACCTTCCATGCCCATCACCTCGGTGATGTGCGTGATGCGGCGCGAGCCGTCGCGCAGGCGCGCAGCCTGCACGATGATGTCGACCGAGGCGCAGATCATCTCGCGGATGGTGCGCGACGGAAGCGAGAAGCCGCCCATCGTGATCATGGATTCGCAGCGCGACAGCGCTTCGCGCGGATTGTTGGCGTGCAGCGTGCCCATCGAGCCGTCGTGGCCGGTGTTCATCGCCTGCAACAGGTCGAACGCCTCGGGTCCGCGGACTTCGCCGACGATGATCCGCTCCGGGCGCATACGCAGGCAGTTGCGCACCAGTTCGCGCATCGTCACCTGGCCCTCGCCCTCGATGTTCGGCGGCCGGGTTTCCAGCCGCACCACATGCGGCTGCTGCAGCTGGAGTTCGGCGGCGTCTTCGCAGGTGATGATGCGCTCGTCGTGCTCGATATAGTTGGTCAGGCAGTTCAGCAGCGTGGTCTTACCGGAGCCGGTACCGCCTGAGATGATCACGTTGCAGCGGACCCGGCCGATGATCTGCAGGATGGTCGCCCCTTCCGGCGTGATCGCGCCGAACTTGACGAGCTGGTCCAGCGTCAGCTTGTCCTTCTTGAATTTGCGGATGGTCAGCGCAGGCCCGTCGATCGCCAGCGGCGGTACGATGGCATTGACGCGCGAGCCGTCGGCGAGGCGGGCATCGCAGATCGGCGAGGATTCGTCGACGCGCCGGCCGACCTGGCTGACGATGCGCTGACAGATGTTGAGCAGCTGCTGGTTGTCGCGAAAGCGGATGCCGGTGCGCTGGATCTTGCCGGCTACTTCGATGAACACGGTGCCGGCGCCGTTGACCATGATGTCGGCGATGTCGTCGCGCGACAGCAAGGGCTCCAGCGGTCCGTAGCCGAGCACATCGTTGCAGATGTCGTCGAGTAGCTCTTCCTGTTCGGCGATCGACATCACGATGTTCTTGATCGCGATGATCTCGTTGACGATGTCGCGGATTTCCTCGCGCGCCGACTCGCTGTCCAGCTTGGCGAGCTGGGCAAGGTCGATCGCCTCGATCAGGGCGCCGAAGATCGTCGCCTTGACCTGATAATAGTTGTCCGAGCGGCGGGCTTCGACGATTGGGGCCGGCGGTGGCTTGGCCGGGGCCAGCGGCGGCGACGAGATCGTGGGCGCGACGGACTCGCGCGCCATCGGCGGCGCGCCGGCGGGCTCCGGCGCCTGAAAGGCGGGCTTGGGTGCCCGCACGTCCCCATCGTTTCCGCTACGCTTACCAAACACGACGTCTTGACTCCACGCGGGCCACTATTTGGACCGCAGCTTTTCGAGCAGGGGCGACAGGAAGGACCCCCTCGGCTTCTTGGTCTCGCCGCGGCCTGTCAGCCGCTGCGCCATCTGCAGGAACATCTCGACCGCGCGGTGATTGGCGGAAATTTCCGCGATCATCTGGCCGTTGTTGGCGGCCGAACCGAAGATCTGCGGATCGAACGGGATTATGGCGATCGGCTGGCTCTCGATCGCCTTGGCGAATTCGCCCGCGGCGATCTCCGGTCGTTTCGGCACGCCGACCTGGTTGAGGCAGTACAGCGGCGCGCGGTCGTTGGGCCGGGACGCCTTCAGGAGGTCGAACATGTTCTTGGCGTTGCGCAGATTGGCGAGATCCGGCGCCGCCACGATCAGGATGTCGTCGGCCGCGATCAATGCGCGCTTGGTCCAGCCGGACCATTGGTGCGGCACGTCGAGCACGATGCAGGGCATCGTGGTGCGCAGCGTATCGAAGATCGCATCGAACGCTTCGGCGCCGAAATCGTAGACCTTGTCGAGCGTGGCCGGCGCCGCCAGCAGGCTCAGATGGTCGGTGCATTTCGACAGCAGGCGGTCGACGAAGGCGGTATCGACGCGGTCCGGCGAGAACACGGCGTCCGCGATGCCTTGCGCCGGATCCTGGTTGTAGTTGAGGCCGGCGGTGCCGAACGCGAGGTCGAGGTCGGCGACCACGGAATCCAGCGCCAGATCGCGGGCGATCGCCCAGGCCACATTGTGGGCGATCGTCGAGGCGCCGACGCCGCCCTTGGCGCCGACGACGGCGACGATGCGGCCGACCGCCTTGGCTTCCGGCGCCGAGAACAGGTTGCAGACCGCGCGCACCACGTCGATTGCATGGGCCGGCGCGATCACATAGTCGCTGACGCCGCGGCGCACCAGCTCGCGATACAGCGTGACGTCGTTGACGCGCCCGATCACGACCACGCGGGTGCCGGCATCGCAGACCGTGGCGAGCTGATCGAGGCCGGTCAGGATGTCGCCGCGGCCCTCGGTCTCGAGGATGATGACGTTGGGCGTTGGCGCCGAGCGATAGGCCTCGACGGCGGCGGCCATGCCGCCCATCTGGATTTTGAGGTGAGCCTTGGCCAGCCGGCGATCCTCGCCGGCCGACTGTACGGCGGCGGCGGTCTCGACCGTTTCGCAGAACGCCTGAACCGAAACCCGTGGCGCCGGAGCAATATGGTCGTCCACGGCCTGCGACGTGGCGTCCGGCTGCTCTTCGGAGTTTTGCTGCGCGTAGGTGATCATTTTCCTGTATCGCTTAGCTTGGCCCTGTCGGACTCGGGATACGTCGTGGCGGTGGTGGTGCCCTTGCGATACTTGTCGAAGGCGATATTGCGACGCGACGTGTAGGCAGGGGTCTCCGCGCGCGGCTGCACGAGGTCAGACGGGTTTTCGACCATGGCGGCGAGGTTGCGCTGATTGGCGCAGCCGAAATTGTAGTACTGCTGGTTCTCGATGTAGGCCCTGTTGTGGATCGACGGGCCGAGGTCGTCCGGCCAGAGGCCGCACGGCCCCGCGGTGGCCTTCATCTTTGGATAGTTCACCCGGATCGCCGGCATCATCCGCGGATCGTCGGGGTGATATTTGCGAACCAGCATCCCGCGGGGCGGCACGCCGGCGGCGGCGAAGGTGGCCTGGATCTCGCGCAGGGATTCCTGGGCGGGCCGGGCGTTCGGCGTGTCGACCGGCACGTCGATCGTCACGGCGCCGGTTCCCTCGCGCATCCAGTCCCCTGCCATCTCCATCACCGAGGCGCGCTGATCCGCGGTCAGGCCGCCGCGGCTGCGGCCGACGAACACCACGATCGAGCGATCAGCCTCGGTCACCGAGATCGGATGACGCTGGCGATAGTCGGCGGGGGCGTCCATCGCGAAACTGTTGTCGGCGGCGTGCTGGCAGGCGCCGAGCGTCACGGCAAGGCCGACGAGCGCCGCTGCGATAGCGATCGGGCGCTTGGTACCGGCGGGTGTCCTGGATGTGGTCTGTGTCATCGTCCGCCTCAGTCCGTGATAAAGCCGTAGGTGCCGCGGTAATTCCGCGCCGGCTCGGTGCGGCCCGGCACGCCGTAGACGCGATTGATGCTGCCCAGCAGGTCGGCCTGCGGATCCGACGCATTGGCGAAACCGTCATCCGGACGCGACAGGTCCTTCTGCGCCACCGCGCGAACGATATAGGGCGTCACCAGCACCATCATTTCGGTCTGGTTGTTGACGAAGTCGCGGCTGCGGAACAGCGTGCCGAGCACCGGCAGCGTCGACAGCCCGGGAAGGCCGTTGATCGCCTGCTTGGTCTGGTCCTGGATCAGGCCGGCCATCGCCATCGAGCCGCCCGAGGGAATTTCCAGCGTGGTCTCTGCGCGGCGGGTCTTGATCGAAGGGATCGTCGTTCCGTTCGCACCGCCGGTCAGCGAGTTCTCGGTCGAGACTTCCGACACTTCCGTCATCACGCGCAGGCTGATCCGACCTTCGGTCAGCACCACCGGCGTGAAGTTGAGCGAAATGCCGAATTTCTTGAAGCTGACGGTCTGAACGCACTGTCCGATCGCGCCGCTCGTCGTGGTCTGACAGGTCACGCCGGTTGGAATTGGAAATTCGCCGCCGGAGATGAAGGTGGCTGATTCGCCTGAGATCGCGGTCAGGTTCGGCTCGGCGAGCGTGCGGACGACGCCGGCGCTTTCCATGGCGCGGATCGTTGCGGAGACCGAGGGCGCCGACCCGAACGAGGTGGTGATGGCGTTGTTGGGCACCAGCGCTGCGTTGTTCGCCGTAAACGGGTTGGCGTTGGCGAATTTCACCACCGCTGTGCCGTAGTTGAGATTTGCGGTGAGGTCGATGCCGAGCTGCTTGATCAGGCTGCGCGAGACTTCGGCAACCGTGACTTTCAACATCACCTGGTCACGGCCGCGAACCGTGATGGAATTCACGACCTTGTCGGTGCTGCCGACCAGCCGGGCGGCCATCTCGCCGGCCTGCTGCGCCTCGACCGGGCTCGCCGCACTGCCGGTCAGCACGACGCCCTCGCCGACGCCCTCGATCTGGATGTCGGAATTCGGCATCGCCTGACGAAGCGCCGCACGGACACCGTTGAGGTCGCGCTTGACCGCGATGTCATAGGCCGCGATCTGCTGGCCGGCGGCATCGAAGAACACGATGTTGGTCTGGCCGACCGTCGCGCCGATGATGTAGGCGCGTTGCGCCGAGCGGACCACGGCGTTGGCGATCTTCGGATCGGCGACCAGAACGTCCTTGATGTCCCTGGGCAGATCGATCACCACCGATTTGCCGACGCCGAGCGCAAGGAAACGGGCGTTCATTTGACCATCGGCCGCGGCAGGGGGCGCGGCGGCGCGGTAGTCGCTCGCCACCACCGGCGTCAGCGCCGGGTTGAGCGTGAGCGCTGCGACCGCCGAGAACGACAATGCGCGGACCATGTAGGCCCGCATCGTCCGTTGAGTTGCCCCGCCCTTCATCACGTCTGTCCTCATGATCACTTCTGCATCGTTGCCTGGTTGGCAACGCCAAAGCGGATGACGTTGATCGTCTCACCGCGCTTTTGGGGGTTGTCGTCGGTCCTGACGTCGGTCGCGTTGACGTCGACGATGCTGCGCAGCGCCAGCGACAGGATGCCGCTCTGGCGCGCGCGCGCCAGCGTCTCGGTCTGCTCGGGCTTCAGCTCCAGCGTCACCGTTTTGCCGATCAGCGCGTTGGTGCCGTCCTTCTCCTTCGGTGCCTGATCGATCGCGAGCACCCGGATATTGGTCAGGATGACCTCGGAATTGACGATGTCGGCGCCGTTGCGGTCGGGATTCTTGTCCCGCTTGGACAGCAGGACGTCGACCCGGTCATTCGGCAGGATGAAGCCGCCGGCGCCCGTCTCCGGCGAGATCTCGGTCGATACTGCCCGCATGCCGGTTGGCAGGATCGCAGCCATGAAGCCGCTGCCCTCCGCCTTGACGAGCTTCTGCTCGCGAATCGGCTCGCCCTGGATGAAGGGGGCACGCGCGATCGAGCCGGTGACGTCCTTGATGGCTTCAGCGTTGCTGTCCCTGCGCATGAAGCTGGCGCTGGCGGTCGCCGCCGGCCAGGTCTGCCACTGCAGATCCTCGGGCTTCACCGCCTGGCCGAGGCCGATGTCGGCTTTCGCGACCAGGATGTCGACGGTGGGCAGCTGCGCGACCGGGGGAGGCGCCGCCGGCTTGTCGTCGCCTCCGCTTGCCAAATAGAGCGCCGCAAGGCCGGCGCAGCCTGCAATTGCCAGGACCAGAATGCGGGCCTTATCCATTACGCTTCACTTTCCACATGACGCCGCGACGCTGCCGCCGCCGTGATGGGAGTTGACCAGCTATTCGTCAAAGCATGGTTAATGAGGCGTATCTAAATCGCCTTAACGGGCGGTTACCGCTGCTTTCTCAGCGCATCGCTAAGTGCGCGAGATCAATCGTCTTGATCCAGTCCGTCTCGGGATAGATCAGCAGGGCGCCGAGGGCGAGTGCGATGCCGTAGGGAATTCCGGTCTGCTTGTCGTGCAGCCGGCTGAGCCAGGCCTGGGACGCCAGCGGGTAGGGCAGGGGCCATTGCCGGAGCTGCAACAGCAGCACGGTCAGTGCACCGCCGAACAGCGACGCGAACACCAGATAAGGCAGCAGATGCTCGAACCCGAACCACAGGCTGGCCGCGGCCGCGACCTTGGCGTCGCCGCCGCCGACCCAGCCCATCGCGAACATGCCGAACGCCACCACCAGCACCAGCGCGCCTGCGCCGGCATGGGTGAGGATGTCGTGGACGCCCATCCCGGTCAGCGGCGCCATCACGAAGAAGCTGGCCGCCAGTGCCAGCGAGATCCGGTTCGGGATCGTCATGGTCAGGAGATCGCTCGCCGCCGCGAAAGCCATCAGGGCCGGAAACAGCATCAAGCGTGCGATGTCGAGGATCATGGATTCATGCCGTCAAGCTGGAGCTGCGGTCGAGACCCGACGCTAGCGGCCATTGGTGAACAATCGGGAAAGGACTGCCGGCTGCTTCGAAGGCGGCCGGCTATTGGAGCTCGACAAATAGCAAAGGTCCCGGGGTTGCCGGGACCTTTGATGCGAACTCGTCGGAACCGGCTTACTTCAGCGAGCCCGAGATCGAGTTGAAGGTACCCGAGAGTTTCGTGCCGACGCCGTTGACCGCAGCGATGATCGCGATGGCGATGCCGGTCGCAATCAGGCCGTATTCGATGGCGGTCGCGCCCGACTCATCCTTCACGAAGCGCGAAACGAGGTTCTTCATAGAATTCACTCCTGTGTACACGTGGCTGGTCGAACTAGGTTTGGTCTGGCCGGCGTTCTCAGCACCGTGACCATGGCGGCACCCTACGGTTCGACGATTTCGGTGCAGTTAATTTGATCGCATAAACTCCGGGGGAACCCGCTGTTGTTGCGCAAAGTAAATTTGGAATTAAGCGGCTCGCCAAAATTGCAGATTGTTGCCGAGGCCGGCCGCGGCCGGGGTCTATTCACGGCTCCTTAAGCGCACATCTATACCCATGAGGCTTCCGTAGAATGAGGCTGTCATGTCCACCCTTCCGCTTGAAGTCATCGAGATGCTCGGCCAGACGATGATGAGGGTGGTGCCGATCACGATCGGCCTCGCATTGTTCTTCAGCGTGCTGACCCATTTCTGGGCCTGCAATCCCGGCAAGCCATGGTGGCAGAAGCGTGAGCTGGTCATGGACATCTGCTACTGGTTCTTCGTGCCGGTGTTCGCCCGCGTGCTGCGCATCGGACTCCTGGTGGTCGGCGCGGCCGCGGTCTTCAACGTGCACAGCGCCGACGATCTCATCGCGTTCTACGAGAACGGGCACGGCCCGCTGTCGCAGCTTCCGCTCTGGCTGCAGTCGATCGGCTTCCTGGTCGCCTCGGACTTCATGCTGTATTGGCTGCACCGGATGTTTCACGGCGGCGGCTTCTGGAAGTACCACGCCATTCATCACTCCTCCGAAGACCTCGAATGGATTTCGGCGGCGCGCTTCCATCCCGTCAATCTCCTGATCGGCACGATCACGGTCGACGTGATTCTGCTGATGGCCGGCATCTCACCGAACATCATGCTGTGGGTCGGCCCGTTCACCACATTCCATTCGGCCTTCGTCCACGCCAACCTGAACTGGACACTCGGCCCGTTCAAATATGTGATCGCGACGCCGGTGTTTCATCGCTGGCATCACACCGCGCTCGAGGAAGGCGGCGACACCAATTTCGCGGGCACGTTTCCGCTCTGGGACATCCTGTTCGGGACGTTCCGCATGCCCGAAGGCAAGCTTCCGGAGGATTACGGCGTCGACGCCGAGCAGGGCGTGCCGGCCGAGATCGGCGGACAGCTGGCCTATCCGTTCCGGCATTGACGTCGTTGTCCGGCCCGTGCCCGCATGAGTGCTGAGACCGCAACCATCCCGCATGCGAGGACCTCTGCATTCGCCGAGGTCCCGGCCTGGTTCTGGATGGCGTGCGGCGTCTATGCGCTGCTGCTGATCGTCGGCGACAGGCTGCTCGCCGATTCCGACACCTACTGGCAGATCGCGGTCGGCCGCTGGATCCTCGACCATCGCGCGCTGCCGTCGGTCGATATCTATTCGTTCACCAAGGCAGGTCAGCCATGGATGTCGTCGTCCTGGCTGGCGCAGGTCCTGTTCGCGAAGGCCTATGATCTTGCCGGGTGGACCGGTCCCGCGGCGCTGACCGCGGCCTGTGGTGCCGCCACCTTCGCGCTGCTTACCGCCATTCTCAGCCGCGCGGTGCCGGCGATCTATGCGAGCCTGGTCGCGCTGACGGCGCTGGTGCTGACATGCGGGCATCTGCTGGCCCGTCCGCATGTGCTGGTGCTGCCGATCATGATGGTCTGGGCGAACGGCCTGATGGTCGCCAGTGAACGCCGCGAGGCCCCCTCGTTCTGGCTGCTGCCGCTGATCGCGCTCTGGGCCAATTTGCATGGCGGCTTTCTGTTCGGCCTGGTGCTTCTCGGCGCCTTTGCGCTCGACGCGATGTGGAATGCCGCGCCCGCGCAAAGATTGCCGCTGGCACTGTGCTGGACGGCATTCGGTATCGGCGCGCTGGCCGCGTGCTGCGCGACCCCCTACGGATGGGGTTCGCTCCTTGCCTCCTTGAAGATTCTCAGCCTCGGCGAATTGCTGCATCTGATTGCGGAGTGGATGCCGGCGAACTTCAGCCACATCGATGCATTCGAGCTATCCATTCTCGGCCTGATCGGCGGGGCGCTCTATTGCGGAGTGAGGCTGCCGCTGCCGCGGATCGCCCTGGTGCTGGGCCTGCTGCACATGGCGCTGTCCCATGTCAGGAATCTCGAGCTGTTCGCCCTGCTGCTGCCGCTGGCTGCGTTGATGCCGGTGGCGACCCAGTTCGATCTGCGTGCCGCGAGCATTGTCCGGCTGAAGGCTGCGCCGACTACGATATTCATCGTCGCGCTGTGCGCCTCGACCTGGTTCGTTGCGGCACGGGGCAACATCGCGCCGCCGCCGATCCATTCGCCCGCTGCTGCCGTTGACGCGCTGAAGGCGCACAATGCCCGGCGCGTGCTCAACGATCTGCAGTTCGGCGGATATCTGATCTGGCGTCAGGTGCCGGTGTTCGTCGACGGGCGTGCCGAGCTTTACGGCGAGACGTTCGAGATGGCCTATTACCGCGCGCTCCAGCTCAAGGACGTCGACGGCTTCTTCGATCTGCTCAAGACCTACGACATCGATGCGGTGATGCTCGACCCGGCGACGCCTGCCTCCAGATTTCTCGATCATATCGATGGATGGCAGCGCCTCTACGCCGACGATTGCGTGGTGATCCATGTGCGTACGGGCGGCGAGGCGGCGGCCGCGCGCCCTGCGGGATAGGCGCGAGATTCCAAGGCCGCTGGCCGATCCGCTCCGGAAGTCGTGACATCCGCGCAATTCGGCGCTCGATATTTGCGCTTCTTAAATGAATTGCCGTCAGATTCGCCTGCGTCGGGCGCCGGTCCGCTGCGTATCGCTTTTGCCGGCCTGTTAACGTCCCGGGGTACAATATGTCGTTTCAGTCCCATCGTATTCGCGCCGTCACGCGCATTGGATTCATCTCGCTGGCCGCAGCCGTGCTGCTGTCGCCCGCGTTCGCAACGGCTGCGCCCGATCCCGACCGGATCGCGGTCAATGTCGATCAGGCCAAGCTCGTCAAGCTGCCCGGAGGCATTGCCACGATCGTGGTCGGCAATCCCCTGATTGCCGATGTCACCCTGCAGAATGGCGGTGTTGTCGTCGTGACCGGCAAGGGCTACGGCGCAACCAATTTCATCGCGCTCGACCGCACCGGTCAGGTGCTGGTGGATCGCCAGATCCAGGTCGAAGGCCCGACCGATCAGCTCGTCACCGTCTATCGCGGCGTCGATCGCGAGACCTACAGCTGCATGCCGGTCTGTCAGCGCCGCATCACGCTCGGCGACGGCGACGTCTATTTCAAGTCGACCATGGACCAGGCCGGTACGCTCAACACCCAGGCCTCCGGCCCGGGCGCGGGAGCGAAACCGCAGAACTAGCACGTGTCCGCTCCGGCGCCACTCACGCCGGGGCCGTGGCCGATCGGGTGCCGTTCGTTCGACATGGTTAAGCAAGACCTAACGGATCGGGGCACTCTGTCTCGATCCGGCGAAACACTTCGACAATGAGTCTTGGGGTAGTTGTTGCTGCCATGTTGATCCGGGGTCGTTGATGCCGCTGCCCGCTCGTTCCTTCGCAGGCCTGCTCCGCCGCTTTCGCCGAAATCGCCGTGGCGTGACCGCGGTCGAATTCGCGATGGTCGCACCGCTGTTTTTCGGATTGCTGTTCGCGATCATCGAAGTGGCAATGATCTTCCTTGCCAGCCAGGTGCTCGAGACGGTGACGCAGGATTCGGCCCGCTTCGTCATGACCGGTCAGGCCCAGGGCCTGAGCTACACCCAGCAGCAGTTCAAGGACTACGTCTGCGGCCGGGTCAGCGCGCTGTTCGATTGCACCAACGGCATATTTGTCGACGTGCGCAGTTATTCCTCGTTCAGCAGCGTCAACATCACGCCGCCGATCGACTCCAGCAATGCGTTCATTCCGGCCACGAAATGGTGTCCCGGCAAGGACGGCGACGTCGTGGTTGTCCGGCTGTACTATCAGTGGCCGCTGTTCGTCACCAAGCTCGGCTTCAACGTCGCCAACCTCTCCAACGGCAAGCGGCTGTTGACCGCGACCGCGACGTTCAAGAACGAGCCCTCCGGCACCTCCGGAGCCACATGCTCATGAGCAAAGTCGTGAAAACCTTAGCTGCGGCATTGCTGCGTTCCGTCGCCGCCCTCGGCCATGACCGCCGTGGCCTCGCCGCCGTCGAGTTCGCCTTCATCGTGCCGCTGATGCTGGTGATGTTCTTCGGCACCGTCGAGTTCTCATCCGGCGTCGCGGTCGACCGCAAGGTCACGCTGATGGCGCGCGCCGCGTCGGATCTGACCTCACAGGCAACGGCGGTGGTCGACACCGACCTGCAGAACTTCTTCAGCGCCGCCGTCGGCATCATGACGCCGTACGATCCGTCGCCGACCAAAATCACATTGTCGGAAATCTACGTCGACAACTCCAATATCGCGCGGATGCGGGAACGATCGCCAGCGGTGCCACGCAAGCCACGGTGACGGCCTCCGCGCGCAGTCAGGGTGATGTGGTGACGAGCCTGGTCCCGGCGTCGCTGCTCATTGCGGGCACCTATCTGATCTTCAGTGAAGTCAGCTACAAATACGTTCCGACGATCGGCTATGTGATGGCCAAGAGCGGCATCAATCTCAGCGACGTCGCGTATACCAGGCCGCGGCAGTCGCTGTGCGTGAACTATTCCTCGACGTCGGCCACCGCGTCGAACGCCTGCACGACTTACTAGAGCGTTTTCGAGCGAAGTGGGCACCGGTTCGCGTGAAGAAAACGCGTCAAAATCTAGAAGCGTTTTCGAGCGAAGTGGGCTGCGGGCCCGCGATCCATACAAAAAGGGCCGTACCCGGAGGTGCGGCCCTTGATGCTTTGACGACAATTTCCTGGAGCTTCGCGCTTCCGGGAAATCGGCTTATCCGGCGGCGCGCAGATTGTCGGCCGAGGATTTGCCGGAACGGCGGTCAGCCACGATCTCGTAGGAGATCTTCTGGCCTTCACGCAGAGTGCCAAGGCCGGCGCGCTCGACTGCACTGATGTGCACGAACACGTCGTTCCCGCCTTCATCCGGCTGGATGAAGCCGTAGCCCTTGGTCGCGTTAAACCACTTCACGGTTCCCATGCTCACGTGGGTAGTCCCTTCTCAGATATACAAGTTCAAGACCCGCTGATCGGCGGGGTGGTGAGATCGAATTTTTGGAAGGGTCGTCAGCGTCTGAACCGGCTGTACCGGTATTGGCTAATGTCGTCCGGCCGAAAATCGATGGGTAGGATATTATTCGATAGAAGGCTTCAAAACAATCCTGACGTGCGCGATTTTTTGGCCGGCGCAGGCGCCGGCCATTGCTGCGCAGGACATCAGGATGTCATGCGCGCAGCAGTTGCAAACCTTGTTTATCGGCGGCGGAACTGGCCGCCGCGCTGCGCTCCGCCCCGCGGCGGGCCGCCGGGCGCGCCGCTCGGACGCTCGTCCTTGTGGCGGAAAATCAGGCGGCCCTTTTCGAGATCGTAGGGCGACATTTCGATCGTAACGCGGTCGCCGGCCAGCGTCTTGATGCGGTTTTTCTTCATCTTGCCGGCGGTGTAGGCGACGATCTCGTGTCCGGCATCGAGTTGTACCCGGTAACGAGCGTCGGGGAGGATTTCGGTCACCAGTCCTTCGAACTGGATCAGCTCTTCCTTAGCCATATGGTTCTCCAGATCGAGCGACGGCTAGTGCTTCGGTCGGTTGTTGCGGTTGGGTTGCGGATTCGGCCGGCTCTCGCGATGCAAGAAGGCGACGCCCTGGATGCCTTCGCTGTTGCCGGCCTGCGACGGACGCGGCGACTCGCCCCGGCTCGTCTGCGGCGCGCCATTATTACCACCTGGACGGCGGCGGCGGCGAGGCCCTTTTCCACTTGGAGCCGTCTCATTCTTCCCACGGACATTATGCGCGCGTGGCGCAGAACGGCCACCCCGGTGCGGGTGGGGCGCCTGAGCCGGTGCGGTTTCGTGGTTGCTGCCCGGCGTGCGACGGTCTTCCCGCGGCAGCGTGACGCGGATCAGCCGTTCGATGTCACGCAAATAGCCCATCTCTTCGGCACCCGCGATCAGCGAGATCGCGACCCCGTCGGCCCCGGCGCGCGCGGTGCGGCCGATGCGGTGGACATAGGTCTCCGGGATGTTGGGCAGGTCGAAATTCACGACATGGCTGATGCCGTCGACGTCGATGCCGCGGGCGGCGATATCGGTCGCCACCAGTGTACGGATTTCGCCGGTGCGGAACGCCGCCAGCGTACGCTCGCGGTGGTTCTGCGACTTGTTACCGTGGATGGCATTGGCGCTGATGCCGGCTCGCTCCAGGCCTTTCACCACCTTGTCCGCGCCATGCTTGGTGCGGGTGAAGATCAGGGCGCGATTGACCGGTTCCTGCTTCAGCAACTGGGCGAGAATCGCCGGCTTGGCCGCGAAATCGACCTGGATCACGCGCTGGGCGATCCGGTCGACCGTCGAGGCCACCGGCGTCACCGCCACGCGGGCGGGGTCGCGCAGCATCGCTTCGGCGAGTTCGGCGATGTCCTTGGGCATGGTGGCCGAGAAGAACAGCGTCTGCCGCCGGATCGGCAGCTTGGCGACGATCTTCCGGATGTCGTTGATGAAGCCCATGTCGAGCATGCGGTCGGCTTCATCGAGCACCAGGAACTCGACCTGGTTGAGCTTCAGTCCGTTGCTCTGCACGAGATCGAGCAGGCGGCCGGGGGTGGCGACCATCACCTCGACGCCCTGCATCACGCTGCGGACCTGGCGGCCCATCGGGACGCCGCCGATGGCGAGCGCCGAGGACAGCCGGAGGTGGCGGCCATAGGCATTGAAGCTGTCGAGGATCTGCCCGGACAGCTCGCGGGTGGGCGAGAGCACCAGCACGCGGCAGCTCTTGGGCTGCGGACGGATGCGGTTCTCGAGCAGCCGGTGCAGGATCGGCAGCGCGAAGGATGCGGTCTTGCCGGTGCCGGTCTGGGCGATGCCGACGACGTCGCGGCCGGCAAGTGCGAGTGGGATGGTCTGGGCCTGGATGGGGGTCGGTGTGAGATAGTTCTCTTCACGAAGCGCGCGGGCGATGGGTTCGGCGAGGCCGAAATCCTGAAAGGAGGTCAAAAGGTGGTTCTTTCCATAAAAGCCGTCGTCGTCCCGGTCCAATTTCGGCCGGAATCGCTTGAAGGCGTTCGGGACACCCGCGTGTCTGGGGCGTCAAGCTGGGTTAGCTGAAAGGCGAGCCAGAAGCCGCTTGGGGCGGCTTGTACACGCAGCTCGCGAAGGCACCGCGATTTCGCGGGCATGGCGAGGATATGGACCAGGAACAGGGCGGTTTCAAGGTGAGATTGCCGGATCGGTGCCCGAAGTTCGCCGATCGCTCGCGCAAACTGTCACAAATCGGTGCCGGAATTTTAGCCAAAACGGCAAATTTGCCTACAAAATAATCTGATTGCACTTTCGGCAGTCAAGATGACGGCCCAATGATTGAGCAATCGATTTCCGTATTTGCCCGGAACTCGCAAAATTATCCAGCCGGTTCATTGGCTTAAGGTGCCCGCGCACCGTGGCACAGTTCTTGCGATTCCCTTCACCGCAGGCGGCCAAGCGGCCGTTTCGCAAGCGTTCACGCCTGCGTCAGGGAGACGACATTTCATGCTTACTCAGCGTACTCACAAAATAACGACGATGACCCGCCGCCGCGCGCTCGCGGCGACGGCCGGCCTGGTTTTGGGCCTGGCTGCGTCCTCGCCGTTCGCGCCCGCGCAAGCGGCCGACGACACCATCAAGGTTGGCGTCCTCCATTCGCTTTCCGGCACCATGGCCATCAGCGAAACCACGCTGAAGGACACCATCCTTTTCCTGATCGACGAGCAGAACAAGAAGGGCGGCGTGCTTGGCAAGAAGCTCGAGGCCGTCGTGGTCGATCCCGCATCGAACTGGCCGCTGTTTGCGGAGAAGGCGCGCGAGCTGATCACCAAGGACAAGGTTGCGGTCGTGTTCGGCTGCTGGACCTCGGTGTCGCGCAAGTCCGTGCTCCCGGTGTTCAAGGAGCTGAACAATATCCTGTTCTACCCGGTGCAGTATGAGGGCGAGGAATCCGAGCGCAACGTGTTCTACACGGGTGCCGCGCCGAACCAGCAGGCGATCCCCGCCGTCGACTATCTGATGAAGGACGAGAAGGTGAAGCGCTGGGTGCTGGCCGGCACCGACTACGTCTATCCGCGCACCACCAACAAGATCCTGGAGGCGTATCTGAAGTCGAAGGGCGTCGCCCCGGAAGACATCATGATCAACTACACGCCGTTCGGTCATTCCGACTGGCAGACGATCGTGGCCGACATCAAGAAGTTCGGCTCGGCCGGCAAGAAGACCGCCGTGGTCTCCACCATCAACGGCGACGCCAACGTCCCCTTCTACAAGGAGCTCGGTAACCAGGGCATCAAGGCGACCGACATTCCGGTGGTCGCGTTCTCGGTCGGCGAGGAAGAACTCGCCGGCATCGACACCAAGCCGCTGCTCGGCCATCTCGCCGCCTGGAACTACTTCGAGTCGATCAAGACGCCCGAGAACGAGAAGTTCATCAAGGCGTGGCAGGCCTACACCAAGAATCCGAAGCGCGTGACCAACGATCCGATGGAAGCGCACGTGATCGGCTTCGACATGTGGGTCAAGGCGGTCGAGAAGGTGAAGTCGACCGATCCCGACAAGGTGATCGACGCGCTGCCCGGCATCGAAGCCAAGAACCTGACCGGCGGCACCTCGAAGATGCTGCCGAACCATCACATCACCAAGCCGGTGTTCATCGGCGAGATCAAGGCCAACGGCCAGTTCGACGTGGTGTGGAAGACCCCGGGCCTGGTGGCCGGCGATGCCTGGTCGAAGGAGCTCGAGGGCTCCAAGGACCTGATCGGCGATTGGGTCGGCAAGAAGTGCGGCAACTACAACACCAAGACCAACAAGTGCGGCGGCCAGGGCTCCTGATGGAGAGCTTGATCCGGACCCGGAGGGCCGCGTTAGCGCAAAGTGCGAAGCGGTTTTCCGAAAAGATCACGCTCAAACAAAAGTCCTGACCTCAACAACGACACAACACAACCATCCAAGAACCTGGAGAAGGCGGCACAGCTCGCCGCCTTCTCCTCACACTCCTGCCGGGGTACTGACGTGTTCGCCAATTGTATTGATCGCTTTCGTGCGCTGCTTCTCTCGATCCTGCTGCTGAGCTGTTTCGCCGTTCCGGCGCTGGCCGGCCCGTTCGAGGATTCCGTCGCCAAATTCGCCAATGACGAGTTCTCCGACACCGAGGAGGCGATCGGCGGGGTTGCCGCATCGGGCAATGCGCTGGCCTCGCCCATCATCAGCGCGCTGCAGGACGGCCGGCTGTCGGCCGATCCGGACAGCAAGAAGGTCTTCATCACGCAGGCCGACGGCAAGATCATCGACGCCACCACCGGCGCTGCCGTCGACAAGCTGCCCGACAACGCCGCCGCCGTTCGCCTCAACAACCGCCTGCGCCGCACCGTGGAGGCCGCGCTCGGCGGCCTGACGCTGTTGTCGCCGGATCCGGCCAAGCGGCTCGCGGCTGCGCAGTCGGTGTTCAAGAGCCACGAGGAGAACCTGCTGCCGACGGTGGAGGGCGCGCTCGCCAAGGAGAGCGTCAAGTCGATCAAGCAGGCTTTCGCCGAGGCGCGCGCCGCCATCATCCTGTTCAAGTCGGATGCGTCCGACAGCGACAAGCTCGACGCCGTCGCCGTGGTCAAGGCGCGCGGCGACCAGGAGGCGCTGGCGCTGCTCACCGGACTCGGCGACCAGCCGCCGCTGGTCGCCCAGGCGGCGGCAACCGCGGTCACCTCGATCCAGAGCAATCTCGCGATGTGGTCGATGGTGCAGAATGCCTGGTACGGCCTGTCGCTCGGCTCGGTGCTGCTGCTCGCCGCGATCGGGCTTGCCATCACCTTCGGCGTGATGGGCGTCATCAACATGGCGCATGGCGAGATGGTGATGCTCGGGGCCTACACCACCTTCGTGGTGCAGGAGGTGATCCGGACCCGTTATCCCGCGCTGTTCGACTATTCGCTGCTGATCGCGGTGCCGCTCGCCTTCCTGGTCGCCGGTATGATCGGTGTTTTGATCGAGCGCACGATCATCCGCTTCCTCTACGGCCGTCCGCTGGAAACGTTGCTCGCGACCTGGGGCCTGTCGCTGGTGCTGCAGCAGGCGGTGCGCACCGCGTTCGGCCCGACCAACCGCGAGGTCGGCAATCCCTCCTGGATGAGCGGCGCCTTCGAGCTCGGTCAGATCACCATCACCTATAATCGGCTCTGGATCCTCTGCTTCACGCTCGCGGTGTTCGCCATCCTGCTCGCGATGCTGCGCTACACCGCGCTCGGGCTCGAGATGCGCGCGGTGACGCAGAACCGCCGCATGGCGGCCTCGATGGGAATCGCCACCTCGCGCGTCGACGCATTGACCTTCGGCCTTGGCTCGGGGATCGCCGGCATTGCCGGCGTGGCGCTTTCGCAGATCGACAATGTCAGCCCGAATCTCGGCCAGAGCTACATCATCGACAGTTTCATGGTCGTGGTGTTCGGCGGCGTCGGCAATCTCTGGGGCACGCTGGTCGGCGCCTTCACGCTCGGCATCGCCAACAAGTTCCTGGAGCCGGTGGCGGGTGCGGTGCTCGGCAAGATCGCGATCCTGGTGCTGATCATCCTGTTCATCCAGAAGCGGCCGCGCGGCCTGTTCGCGCTCAAGGGTCGGGCGGTGGAAGCATGACGCCGCACATCCTCACCCGTTCGCTCGACCGCGCCGCGACCGCGTTCGTCCTGCTCGTTGCCGCGGTCGGGGTGCTGATCCCGCTGTCGAACCTGCTTTTGCCGCAGGGCTCGATGTTCCAGGTGCCGACCTATCTGGTGGCGCTGTGGGGCAAATATGTCTGCTACGCCATCCTAGCGCTCTCGATCGACCTGATCTGGGGCTATTGCGGCATCCTCTCGCTCGGTCACGGTGCGTTCTTCGCGCTCGGCGGCTACGCCATGGGAATGTATCTGATGCGCCAGATCGGCAGCCGCGGCGTTTACGGCAATCCTGTTCTGCCCGACTTCATGGTGTTCCTGAACTGGGACAAGCTGCCCTGGTACTGGTACGGCTTCGACAAATTCGCATTTGCCGCGCTGATGGTGCTTTTGGTGCCGGGCCTGCTCGCCTTCTGCTTCGGCTGGCTCGCCTTCCGCTCGCGCGTCACCGGCGTCTATCTCTCGATCATCACGCAGGCGATGACCTATGCGCTGCTTCTGGCATTCTTCCGCAATGATTTCGGCTTCGGCGGCAACAACGGCCTGACCGACTTCAAGGACATCCTCGGCTTCAACGTGCAGGCCGAAGGGACCCGTGCCACGCTGTTCCTGCTGAGCTGCCTTGCGCTGATCATCGCTTTCCTGATCTGCCGCGCGATCGTCACCTCGAAGCTCGGCAAGGTCCTGATCGCGGTGCGCGACGCCGAAAGCCGGACCCGATTCCTCGGCTATCGCGTCGAATCCTACAAGCTGTTCGTGTTCACGCTGTCGGCCTGCATGGCCGGCGTCGCCGGCGCGCTCTACGTGCCGCAGGTCGGCATCATCAATCCGAGCGAATTCGCCCCCGGCAATTCGATCGAGGCGGTGATCTGGGTCGCGGTCGGCGGCCGCGGCACGCTGATCGGAGCGGCGCTCGGCGCCGTCGTCGTCAATTACGCCAAGACGGTCTTCACATCGGGGCCGCTCGCGCCGTACTGGCTGTTCATGCTGGGCGCGCTGTTCATCCTGGTCACGCTGCTATTGCCCAAGGGCATCGTCGGCACCTTCAACAGCTGGTGGGAGACGCGGCGTAGCGCGGCCCTTGCGGCCGACCGGGAAAGCGCCGCGCGCGAAGACGGCGTCGGCGCACCGAACCCGGCGGAGTAGGCAGATGAACGTCATGGATACCCGCGCCACTTCGGCCATGCTCTATCTCGACGGCGTGCACGTCTCGTTCGACGGTTTTCACGCCATCAACAATCTGTCGCTGACGCTCGCGCCCGGTGAGATGCGCGCCATCATCGGCCCGAACGGCGCCGGCAAGACCACGATGATGGACATCATCACCGGCAAGACCAAGCCGGACGAGGGCGCGGTGCTGTTCGACGGCACCGTCGACCTGACCCGGCTCGACGAGACCCGGATCGCCGAGCTCGGCATCGGCCGCAAGTTCCAGAAACCGACGGTGTTCGAGAGCCAGACCGTGCAGGACAATCTGCTGCTCGCGCTCAATGTCGATCATTCCGTGCGCGGCACGCTGTTCTGGCGCGGCAGCAAGGCCGAGTCCGAGCGCATCGACAAGGTGCTCGAGACCATTCGCCTGACCGATGCGCGCAACCGCCTCGCCGGCAGCCTGTCGCACGGCCAGAAGCAGTGGCTCGAGATCGGCATGCTCTTGGCGCAGGACCCCAAGGTGCTGCTGGTCGACGAGCCGGTCGCCGGCATGACCGATGTCGAGACCCATCTGACTGCGGAGCTTCTGAAGGAGATCAACAAGAACCACACCATCATGGTGGTCGAGCACGACATGACCTTCGTGCGCGAGCTCGGCGTCAAGGTGACCTGCCTGCACGAAGGCACGGTGCTCGCCGAAGGTTCGATCGACCAGGTGTCGTCGAATGAGCGGGTGGTCGAAGTGTATCTGGGGCGCTAGCGCGATGCTGAAGATCGACAACATCAACCTCTATTACGGCGCGGCGCAGGCCTTGCGCGGCGTGTCGCTGACCGCAGAGCCCGGCAAGGTCACCTGTGTGCTCGGCCGCAACGGCGTCGGCAAGACCTCGCTGCTGCGCGCCATGGTCGGGCAATACCCGATCGCCTCCGGCGCGATCAATTTCGACGGCAAGGACATCACCGCGCTGAAGCCCTACGAGCGAGCGCGGCGCGGCATCGGCTTCGTGCCGCAGGGCCGCGAGATCTTTCCGTTGCTGACGGTGGAAGAAAACCTCAAGACCGGCTTCGGCCCGCTGAAGCGCGAAGACCGCAACATCCCCGATGACGTGTTCTCGCTGTTTCCGGTGCTGCAGACCATGCTGGGCCGCCGCGGTGGCGACCTCTCCGGCGGCCAGCAGCAGCAGCTCGCGATCGGCCGCGCGCTGGTGATGCGGCCAAAGCTGCTGCTGCTCGACGAGCCGACCGAAGGCATCCAGCCCTCGATCATCAAGGACATCGGCCGCGCCATTTCCTATCTGCGCAACCTCGGCAACATCGCAATCGTGCTGGTCGAACAATATCTCGACTTTGCCTGCGAACTCGGCGACAGTTTTGCCGTGATGGACCGGGGTGCGGTGAAATATGCCTGCGACCGCGCGAACCTCGATCCCGCCGAGATCAGCCGCCAGATGGCGCTGTGAACCAGCTATGACGCCGCCTCGCGCGGCGTGCGTGAGGGAGCGTCGGGGGAATGCGGACCGGGATCGCAGGCGCGGCAGCGGCGACGTTTGCGGCCAACCGCGCCCAGGGTGCTGTCAGGTTCGGCGTGCACCGCAAGGATGGCGCCACCCGCCGCGGCGACCTGCATGAGTCAGGCTCGCTGCGCGTCCGCTTTCCATCGCCGGAGGACGACGGCCTCTCGGCCATGCTCGTCAACACCGCTGGCGGCATTGCCGGCGGCGACCGCTTCGACATTGCGATTGGAGCCGGCGAGGGCGCCCGCCTGACGTTGACCACGGCGGCAGCCGAAAAGGTCTATCGCGCGCCGGCAGCGCCGGCTCGGCTCGCCATCGCGCTGAAGGTCGCGAACGGCGCGCATCTTTCCTGGCTGCCGCAGGAGACCATCCTGTTCGACCGCGCCCGTATCGTCCGGAGCTTCGACATCGACCTCGCGGAAGGCGCTTCGCTCCTGCTCTCCGAGATCGTCGTGTTCGGCCGTGCTGCGATGGGCGAGACCATGCGCCATGGCGAATTCGTCGACCGATGGCGGATGCGGCGTGGCGGCCGGCTGGTGTTCGCCGAGACCATCAGGCTCGACGGCGAGATCGGCGAGAAGCTCGCACGGCCCGCGATCGCGGCTGGCGGCTGCGCAATCGGCACGGCGCTGATCGTGCCGGGCGACGAGACCTTGATCGAGCGCATCCGCGAGGCGTCGGACAGCTTCGGCGGCGAAGTCGGCATCTCCGCCTGGAATGGCTTTGCAATGGCGCGCTTCTGTGCCCAAGATGCGGCCCGGCTGCGCGCCGATATGATGACGGTGCTCGGCCGCGCCTCCATGGTCCCGCTGCCGCGGCTGTGGCTCAACTAGACCTCATCAGAACGATCAGAGTGCTCGCATGAATTTGTCTCCCCGCGAAAAGGACAAGCTCTTGGTTTCGATGGCGGCCATGGTGGCGCGCCGCAGGCTGGAGCGCGGCGTCAAGCTGAACCACCCCGAGGCGATCGCGCTGATCACCGATTTCATCGTGGAGGGCGCACGCGACGGCCGCACCGTCGCCGATTTGATGCAGGCCGGCGCCAAGGTCCTGACCCGCGATCAGGTGATGGCCGGCATCCCCGAGATGATCCACGACATCCAGGTCGAGGCGACATTCCCCGACGGCACCAAGCTCGTCACCGTGCACGAGCCGATCCGATAGTCACGAGCGTCATTCCGGGGCGGCCGGAAGGCCGAACCCGGAATCCAGAGATTGTTTAAGGAGATTCCGGGTTCATGCTTCGCATGCCCCGGAATGACGAGGAGAAGGACATGATCCCCGGCGAACTCTTCATCAAGGACGGCGAGATCGAGCTCAATGCCGGCCGCAAGACCGTGACGCTGTCGGTCGCCAACACCGGCGACCGTCCGATCCAGGTCGGCTCGCACTACCATTTCTTCGAGACCAACCCGGCGCTGAAATTCGACCGCAAGAAAGCCCGCGGCATGCGCCTCGACATCGCCGCCGGCACCGCCGTCCGCTTCGAGCCCGGCCAGACCCGCGACGTCCAGCTTGTCGCACTCGCCGGCAAGCGCGTGATCTACGGCTTCCGCGCCGAGGTGAAGGGGAAGCTTTAGGTCCAATGCTTCCCGCGCTCCGCATGGTCTCCGAGGCTGCCGAGCTTGCCGCGCGCCGTCATAACGGGATGGCGCGCAAGGGGCGGGGGAGCGAGCCTTACATCAATCATCTCGCCGAGGTCGCGAACCTGCTGGCGCAAGTGACCGATGGCGCCGATGCCGAGCTGGTGGCGGCCGGCTGGCTGCACGACACCATCGAGGATACCGAGACCACGCGCGAGGAGCTCGCGCAAAAACTCAGCGAGCGTGTTGCCTCGCTGGTGGTCGAATGCACCGACGACATGAGTCTTCCAAAGGCCGTGCGCCGACAAAGGCAGATCGACGACGCGCCGCATAAATCGCCCGATGCAAAGCTGATCAAGATTGCCGACAAGGTCAGCAATATCGACGCCCGGATCGTGCCGCATCCAAGCAAGGACGAGCGCGACGATCTGGCCGATTATGCGGCCTGGGCCGGCAAGGTTGTTGCCGGTTGCCGGGGGATCAATTCGCGGCTCGACCGTATTTTCGACGACACCATTGCGCGCGCCAAGGCTGCGCTGGCTGAAACTGGGGGCTGATATGTCCGTGAAGATCAAACGTTCCGTCTATGCCGACATGTTCGGGCCGACCACCGGCGACAAGGTGCGGCTCGCCGACACCGATTTGATCATCGAGGTCGAGAAGGATCTCACCACCTATGGCGAGGAGGTGAAGTTCGGCGGCGGCAAGGTGATCCGCGACGGCATGGGGCAGTCGCAGGTGACCAATGCGCAGGGTGCGGCCGATACCGTCATCACCAACGCGCTGATCGTCGATCACTGGGGCATCGTGAAGGCCGACGTCGCGATCAAGGAGGGCATGATCGCCGCGATCGGCAAGGCCGGCAATCCGGACATCCAGCCCAATGTGACCATCATCATCGGGCCCGGCACCGATGTGATCGCGGGTGAGGGCAAGATCCTCACCGCCGGTGGATTCGACAGCCACATCCACTTCATCTGCCCGCAGCAGATCGAGCACGCGCTGATGGCTGGCGTCACCTCGATGCTGGGCGGCGGCACTGGCCCCTCGCACGGCACCTTCGCCACCACCTGCACGCCCGGCCCGTGGCACATGGGGCGGATGATCCAGTCGTTCGACGCCTTTCCGGTCAATCTCGGCATCTCGGGCAAGGGCAACGCCTCGCGCCCGGCGGCGCTGGTCGAGATGATCAAGGGCGGCGCCTGCGCGCTGAAGCTGCACGAGGACTGGGGCACCACGCCATCGGCCATCGACACCTGCCTGTCGGTCGCCGACGATTACGACGTCCAGGTGATGCTGCACTCGGACACGCTGAACGAATCCGGCTTCGTCGAGGACACGGTGAAGGCATTCAAGGGCCGCACCATCCATGCCTTCCACACCGAGGGCGCCGGCGGTGGCCACGCGCCCGACATCATCAAGATCGCAGGCCTGAAGAACGTGCTGCCGTCCTCGACCAATCCGACAAGGCCGTTCACCCGCAACACAATCGACGAGCATCTCGACATGCTGATGGTGTGCCATCACCTCGATCCGTCGATCGCCGAGGACCTCGCCTTCGCCGAAAGCCGGATCCGCAAGGAGACCATCGCCGCCGAGGATATCCTGCACGATCTCGGCGCGCTCTCGATGATGTCGTCGGACTCCCAGGCGATGGGCCGGCTCGGCGAGGTCATCATCCGCACCTGGCAGACCGCCGACAAAATGAAGAAGCAGCGCGGAGCGCTGCCGCAGGACAAGGGCAACGACAACGACAATTTCCGCGTCAAGCGCTACATCGCCAAATACACCATCAACCCCGCAATCGCGCATGGCGTGTCGAAGCTGATCGGTTCGGTGGAGAAAGGCAAGCTGGCCGACCTCGTGCTGTGGTCGCCGGCGTTCTTCGGCGTCAAGCCGGACTGCATCATCAAGGGCGGCTCGATCGTGGCGGCGCCGATGGGCGATCCCAACGCCTCGATCCCGACGCCCCAGCCGGTGCACTACCAGCCGATGTTCGCCGCCTTCGGCAAGGCGTTGACCGCATCCTCGGTGGTGTTCACCTCGAAGGCCGCGGTTACCGGCGGCCTCGCCCGCAAGCTCGGGATCAGCAAGAAGCTCTACGCGGTGCAGAACACCCGCGGCAAGATCTCCAAGAAGAGCATGATCCACAACGATGCGACCCCGAAGATCGAGGTCGATCCGGAGACCTATGAGGTACGCGCAGACGGCGAGCTTCTGACCTGCGCACCGGCCGAGGTGCTGCCCATGGCACAGCGTTACTTTATGTTCTAAAACCGCTCCCGGTATCCGAAGCCAAAAGAGAAAAATCGGGAGGAATTTCCGTGATTTACGTCGTAGCCACGCTGACCATCAAGCCCGAGTCCCGCGCCGAATTCATCGCTGCGGCGACCGCCTGCATCAAGGAAACCCGCAAGGAGCCCGGCAACATCGCCTATGATTTGCACGAGAGCGTCACCGACCACAGCAAGATGGTGTTCGTCGAGCAGTGGGAGAACGCCGAGGCGCTGGTGCCGCATCGCACCGCCGAGCACATGAAGACGTTCGGCCGGGTCGCCGTGAAGTGCATGGCCGCGCCGCCCAAGATCGAGGTGATCACGCCCGAGAAGGTCGACGTCCGCTAAGATAACAACAAGAACGGGACAAGCAGCATGATCTATGTGATCGCCACCACGCCGATGAAGCCGGAGAATCGCGACGACTTCATCAAGGGCCACAAGGCCTGCACGGTCGAGACCCGCAAGGAGAAAGGTTGCATCTCCTATGACGGCAATGTCAGCGTCAACGATCCCAACCTCTATGTGGTGGTCGAGCGCTGGGAGAGCCGCGAGGATCTCAACGCGCATGCCAGGGCGCCGCACATGAAGGTATGGCGCGAATATTCCGCGCAGATGAAGACCGGCCCGACGGTGATCGAGATCATCAGCGACGCCAAGGTCGAGAAGCTCTGAGGCATCGATGATCCGCGCAACCAAGGTTCTGGGACAGCATCGCTGGACTGAAGCGGCGGCCGATACCGTCGTGCTCGATTTCGACGACCGGCACCGGCGGCGGATGGCGATGACCGGCACGCGCGGGCTCGAATTCCTGCTCGATCTCGAAAACGCCGTCGCATTGCGCGGCGGCGATGCGCTGGTGCTGGAGGACGGCCGCCTTGTCGAGGTGGTCGCGGCTCCGGAGCCGCTCGCGGAAATCCGCGGCAGCGATCCGCATCATCTGATCCGGGTCGCCTGGCATCTCGGCAACCGCCATCTGCCGACGCAGATCATGCCGAAAGGCCTGCGCATCCGCCGCGATCACGTGATCGAGGCGATGGTCAAGGGGCTCGGCGCCCGTGTCATCGAGATCGAGGCGCCGTTCGATCCCGAGGGCGGCGCCTATGCCGAGCATGCGCATGCCGATGAGCACGCGCATGGTCATACCGGGCACGATCACGCTCATAGCCATGCGCACGATCATGGTCACCACCACGGGGATGGTCACCATCACGATGATGGTCATCACCATGATCAGGCGCAGGACCACGACCACCACCATCATGATGAGCATTGCGATCATGCTCATCATCACCACGACCACTCCCATGCTCATGACCGCAAATGAGCCTGATCCCGCCGCGGTGCGCGGCGGAATCACGGAGGATGAGGCAGCCGCGCTGTACCGGCTGATGACGTGGCTGTCGCCGTCCTTTCCGGTCGGGGCGTTCGCCTATTCCAGCGGCATCGAATGGGCGGTCGAGGCCGGCGACATCACCGACGCCGCCTCGCTGCGCGGCTGGCTCGCGGCGATGCTCGCTGACGGCAGCGGATTTTGCGACGCCCTGTTCCTGGCGCAAAGCCATCGCGCGGCGTCGGAGCACGACCACAGCGGGTTGAAGGAGATCGCCGAGCTCGCCGCGGCCTTCGTGCCGTCGCGCGAACGGCAGCTCGAGACCACGACGCAGGGACGCGCCTTCATCGAGATCGCCCGCGCGGCTTGGAATTCACCCGGCCTCGACGCGATGATTGCGGCCTGCGACGGCGCGATCGTCTATCCCGTCGCGCTCGGCATCGTCAGCGCCGTGCATGGCATTCCGCTTGCGCCGTTGCTGCGCGCCTTCCTGCACGCCGTCGTCTCCAACTGGATTTCCGCAGGCAGCCGGCTGATCCCGCTGGGGCAGACCGACAGCCAGCGCGTGCTGGCCGATCTCGAGCCGGTCGTTGCCGCGACTGCGACGCGAGCCGGCGCCGCCTCGCTCGACGATCTCGGCAGCGCGACCTTCCGGGCCGATCTCGCCAGCCTGCGTCACGAGACGCAATATACGAGGCTGTTCCGGTCATGATGCGCAATCGAGCGACAATGCCAGCGCCGCGTCCTCAACCGTCGTCCCGGCGCAGGCCGGGACCCATAACCACAGGCTTCTGTGCTTGTGCAACGCTGGGGCTCCAGCTTCTCGCAACAATTCAATTCGTGGTAATGGGTCCCGGCCTGCGCCGGGACGACGATAACAGAGAGAGCTTCTCACATGCCCACTTCTCATGGCCCGTTGCGGGTCGGCGTCGGTGGTCCGGTCGGCTCCGGCAAGACCGCGCTGATGGACCTGCTCTGCAAGTCGATGCGCGAGCGCTACGACATCGCCGCGATCACCAATGACATCTACACCAAATGGGACGCCGAGTTCCTGGTGCGCTCCGGCTCGCTGACACCGGACCGCATCGCCGGCGTCGAGACCGGCGGCTGCCCGCACACCGCGATCCGCGAGGACGCCTCGATGAACCTCGCCGCGGTCGCCGACATGCGGGCCAAATTCCCCGACCTCGACCTGGTGCTGATCGAATCCGGCGGCGACAATCTGGCGGCGACCTTCTCGCCGGAATTGGCCGATCTCACGATCTACGTCATCGACGTTGCCGCCGGCGACAAGATCCCCTCCAAGGGCGGCCCCGGCATCACGCGATCCGACCTCCTCGTGATCAACAAGATCGACCTCGCGCCCCATGTCGGTGCGTCGCTGGAGAAGATGGACACCGACGCCCGGCGGATGCGCGGCGAGCGGCCCTTCGTGATGACCAATCTGAAGAAGAGCGACGGCCTCGACCGCATCATCAGCTTCATCGAGACCAAGGGCGGCCTTCGGTCGCAGGCCACGGGCAAGGCGGCCAAGGCACGTACGAAGGCGGGCTAGCCGTTAATCATTGTGGCAGATCACCAGTGTCCTTTGACCGTCACCCTGAGGCGCTCGCGTAGCGAGCCTCGAAGGGTCGACGGCCACCAGCCGGGCCGTTCATCCTTCGAGGCTCGCTACGCTCGCGCCTCAGGATGACGGTGAGGCAGTAGTCCGGCGCACGTCCGCCGCGAAAAAGCTGCGCAATCGCCGGAACAATTTCCAACTTTGACGATTAGCAACCTTTGGCGCCGCCAAAGACCGCCGGGTGGCGTCGTCGTTAATGTTGCCGACCGGCTCCTGTTGCGTACCGATGATCGCTATTCCATATTCCTTTGCGGCCGGCCGTCTTCGCACCCTGAGTTATCGCCGCTCCCGCAGAAGCCAGATGCTTTCCGTCCCCTTTCGCCACCCCCTGATTGCCGAGTAAGCGTGTGGTTCGACTGGGCTTCATCGTTGCCTTGATTGCACTGATCGGAGTTCTGCTCTCCGGTCTTGCCGCCTATCGAGTGCACGATCAGGAGCTCGCGATCGACGGTATCGCGCTGGCGCGGGCGATCGACGTCCATGCCAGCCTGGTGCAGGACCGGCTGACCGAGCGCGAGCTGCTGGCGCGGGTGGCCTCGGGGCTGTTCCGGACGCCGTCGATGGTGAAGGCCAATATGCTGCAGCCGCTGCGCTCGGCGATCTACGCCTTCAAGACCGATTTCGTGTTCGCCGCCTGGATCGCGCGGCTCAAGCCGGACGAACTGGCCGCGGCGGAGGCCGAGCTCAAGGCCAACGGCTTCACCAACCCGACCATCCGGGACTTCGACGACCAGGCGCTCGACCTCAAGGCGCTCGACAAGCCGATCAATGTGCTGATGGACGTCGAGCCGCGCAATCCCGAAACCCTGAGCATCCCGGGCCGCGCTTTCGACCGTCATTCGGTGGTCGGTCCGATGCTGGCGCGGGCGATGACAGACGCCAAGCCGGTGGCCTCGGACCCGGTGCCGCTGCTGCGGCAGAACGGCCCGGTCGGCGTCGTGCTCGCCGCGCCGGTGTTCCAGGAGGGCGCATCCGAGCCGGCCGGCTTCATCACCTTTTCCTACGAGCTGTCGTCGCTGATGCTGACCAACGACGATTCCTCGCTGTTCGCGGTGGCGCTGAAGGATCCGCGCGATTCCAACGACGAGTTCACCGCCAACGAGCAGGGCATCGTCACCTCGCGCGCGGTGCGCCAGGACGGCCCGATGCCGTCGATGGTCCGCACGGTCACATTCGGCGGCCGCGACTGGTCGCTCGACTATTACGCCAAGAGCAATGCCACGGTGCGTGCGCAGCAGACCGCGACCATCGTCGCGGCGATCGGCCTGGCGCTCACCGGCATCGTCTGCGGCCTGTTCGGCTATGTCGCCTACAACAACCTGCGCCTCAGCCGCGAGATCGAGGTCCGGATCGGTTTCGAGCGCCGGCTGACCGCGGTCATCGACGAGCTCAACCATCGGGTCAAGAACATCCTTGCGGTGATCCAGTCGATCGTGACCCGCACGCTGCGGCACGGCGCCGATATCGACGTCGCGCGCGAGCTGTTGATCGGGCGCATCCATGCGATGTCGAACGTCGTCACGCTGCTCAGCGAGAGCCAGTGGCAGGGCGTCAAGCTGAAGGGCCTGTTCGAATCGCGCTCGATCCCGCATGCCGACCGGATCGCGGTGAACGGACCCGACATCACGGTGAGCGCGCGCGCCGCGCAATCGCTGTCGCTGTTGTTCTTCGAGCTCGCCTCGCACTCCGACGAGGGGCTGTCGCTGGTCGGCAAGCATCCGCACATCGTCGCCAATTGGGAGGTGGTCGGCGACGGCGAGGACGCGGTCTTCAATTTCCGCTGGGAGGAGTTCAACACCAGCCAGGCGACGCGGCGGGCCGACAGCGATTTCGGCCTGATCCTGCTCGACCGTGTCGCGCCGGAGGCGCTCGGCGGCACCGCGAAGCGCTACTTCACCGACGTCTCCTATGTCTACGAGCTGACCGCGCCGATGGACACCGTGGTCGACATGACCGAGCGCGACCGCACCGAGCAGATCTCCGCGCCGGTGCGCCCCGTGAAGAAGTAGCAGCTGCAGCTGCCTCAGGTTGTGATACTCTGCCGCTGCCCGGATTGATCGAAGTCAAGCGCGCGCGAAGCGCCGGCATCATTCGTGACCGGCGCCGGCCATCCGTACTAACCCGCAACCGATTGTTAAAACTTCGTTGAACATGCTTCGGCATATACCGGGCAGGATACCGTCTGAGGACCCCGATGAGGCTTTGGGTCAGCCTGACCTTGCTCGTGGCAGTTTTGCCGGTAGGGCTGTCGCTTGCGCTAACCCCGGCGACGGCGCCCGGCGACCCTGCGACAATTCGTGCCAGCTATCGCCGGCCGGAGGTTGTTCCCTTCCCGAGCAGCAATCCCTACTCGGAGGCCAAATCCGCGCTTGGGCAGATGCTGTTCTTCGATCCGCTGCTGTCGCGGTCGAAGACGCACTCTTGCGCGAGCTGCCACAGGCCAAGCCTGTCCTGGGGCGATGGCCTGCCGCGCGCGATCGGTGAGGACCCGAAAGGCCTGCCGATCCGCTCGCCGACGCTGATCGACGTGGCCTTCTTCGAGCCCCTCGGATGGGACGGCAAGTTCAAGGATCTCGAATCCGTGGCGTTCGGCCCGATCCTGTCTCCCATGAACCTGAATATGACGGAGCCGGAATTGATCGCGCGCCTTGCGGCGATCCCCGGTTATGTCGATGCGTTCGGCCGCGCGTTCGGCGACGGCGCGATCACGCGGCCGAGGATCGAGCAGTCGCTGGCGACCTTCGAGCGCTCGATCATTGCAGGCGAGGCGCCGTTCGACCGCTGGATCAAGGGCGACAATAGCGCGATCGGCGCATCGGCCCAGCACGGCTTTGAGCTGTTCAACGGCAAGGCGCGTTGCTCGGCCTGCCACAGTGGCCCGTCCTTCTCCGACGGATCGTTTCAGGATATCGGCACCGCCAAGGGGCATGACATCGGGCGCGGCCGTTTCTTTCCGACGTCGGCGAAGCTGAAATATGCGTTCAAGACCCCGACCTTGCGCGACGTCGCGCGCCGCGCGCCCTACATGCACGACGGATCGGTCGCGACGCTGGAAGATGTCATCGAGCTGTACAACAAGGGCGGGATCGAACGGCCGAGCCGGTCGCCCGACATCAAGCCGCTGTCGCTGACGGCAGCCGAGAAGAAGGATCTCATCGCCTTTCTTGAAACGCTGACCGCCACCAATCCACCGGTGCCCGGGGTGCCCAAGCTGCCGCGATGACCGCGGCCCAGGCTGTCGAGAACAAGGCTGTCGAGAACAGGACTCGCTCAGGCCAGGTGCGGCAGCGCAGCCCCGAGCAGGCCAAGTCCGACGATCAGGAAGGCACCCGCGCAGGTCTCCAGCGTCTCCACGCGCGAAGGATGCGATTTGGTCACGTAGGCGAGGGCCGAGCCCACCCCGATACTCACGACACTCAACGCTCCGAACATTGTACCGGCCTCCCGAACCGATTTGTCCGGATTTCACTACGACAGTTGAATTGAGCTCCCGTGCCGGAATTAGCTAAAATTTGAGGGAACCGGCTGTAAAGACTGCACAAAGGGACGGGCTGGGCTGGTCCGTCGCAATTAACCACAATGCAACCAGCGGCTGTCTGGGGCAGGCGCAAAGCTTAAAATTTGATATAAGTTAAACAAGTCCTTAAGCGTGTGTGTGGGCGGTTGGTTCAAATGTTTAGTGGATGGGCGCGAGATGCCGGCTCGGCTGTGCGCTCCTTTTCTGCCACGTGCCTTGCAGCGGTTTTGTTTTGTGTCGTAGCCGCGCGCAGTGCCGAGGCGCATGTCAAATGGTTCTGTGCCTACGACGTCGCCGGCCAGCCGCGCGGACTCGAGAATGTCCTTTGCCTCGACTTTGAACTGCTGCTCGGCATCGCCGTCTTCTGGCTGTTTGCGGGCTGCGTGATCGAGCCGACGTCGCTGGGGGACGCGACGATCCGGGTGCTCGACCGCGTCACCGCGGGATTGCGGCTGCACACCGAGTTGATGATGCGCGCGGTCTGCGCGTTCTTCTTCATTTCGATCTGGGCCGTCGGCGGCATCCTGCTGACCCCCGAGTTGAAGACGTCGTCACCGCTGGTCGGCGCGCTGCAACTCGGCATCGCCGCCGGCATGCTGTCGCGACGCACGATGCCGCTGTCGGCCGCCGGGATGGCGATCCTGTTCGGAATCGGCGTCCAAGGCTACGGCGTCTTCCATCTCGCCGATTACCCGATCTTTCTCGGCGTTGCCGCCTATTTCGCGCTGGTCGGGCTGAACAAGGATCTGTTCGGAATCCGGCCGATCGACGTGATGCGGTACGCCGCGGCGGTGACGTTGATGTGGGCCTCGATCGAAAAATGGGCCTATCCGGAGAGGAGCTTCCCGCTCCTGATCGAGCATGCCTCGATGACCCTCGGCTTTGACAATGAGTTCTACATGCGCGCCGCGGGCATGGTGGAATTCACGCTCGCCTTTGCCTTGATCTGGACGCCGTTGATCCGGCGCTGCGCCGCCGCCGTGCTCGCCGGGATGTTCATCAGCGCGTGCTTCGAATTTGGCAAGATCGACACGATCGGACATTCGGCGATCATCGCCGTCCTGTTTGCGATCGTGGCCGACAACAAGGTCCTGCAACGCGATCGTCGCCCGGCGTGGCTCGCCCCGGTCGCGCTCTGTGCCGCGCTGTCTCTGACGCTATTCGTCTACTATTTCGGCCATGCCGCGATCTTCAAGACCTCGGTCCTGTAAGATCGTCGCCAGAGCATTTTCGGTTCTGATTGAATCAGAACCGAAGCTCTAGATTCTTGTTTTGGCGCGTTTTCTTCACGCGAACCGGCGTCCACTTCGCTCGAAAACGCTCTAGTTGAGCCTGGCTATTTGGCGACGTGGACGGCGAGCTTCATCTTCGGATGAATGCCGCACAACACGGTGTAGTCGCCGGGTACCGAAAAGGTGACGTCGAATTTGCTGCCCGGCTGCTGGTCGCCGGAGTCGAAGCTGAACGTCTCGGTGCTCAAATAAGCGTGATGCAACAGCTCGCCGTCATCGTTAACGAACCGTAAAGCCTCGCCCCGCTTGATCGAGATTTCCGCGGGTTTGAATTCACGATCCTTCTGCGAAATGACGTACGGGGCTGCACCCAAAGCGGCTCCGGTGAGCACTCCCGTGACAATCGCGGCCGCAAATGGCACACGGCTGAACTTGCCGAGGCGCAAGCCGCGCAACAAGCCTGACTGCATGAGACCCCCGCCTGAACCTCGACCACCGGATACCGCTACACAAGGCTGCAAAAGTCGCCTCAGGGATTACCTGTGAGGGTGATTATCGCAAGCTGATCTTAACGATTTCAGCATGAGTTCCAGTCACTACTAAGGCAATTTTGAGCAGACAGTCATTTTCCGCATGCGCTGCGCGTTTCTGCGTAGCTTGAGTACCGAGCACTACGGCGAAACGCGGGCATGGATAGCCTCTTGGGCAATCTCACGGTGAAGAGCAGTGCGGCGCTTCGGTACGCAACCGGCCGCCTGTCGCGCTTTGCGCTGACGACTGGCTCGATCCGCGCCCAGATTCTGATCTTCTGCCTTGCGATGAGCGCCATTGCCGTCGCGCTCGGCGGATACTCCATCCTCGGCATCCGTCACGCCGGCGATCTGGTGGCCAAGACGTTCGACGAATCCCTGATGTCGATCAACTACGCCCGCGCGGCGGGCGCAGATTTCGCCACGATGCGGGTGGCTTCGTCGCAGCGCCTGCTGACCACGGATCCCGAGATCCGTGCCAGCCTCGACAGCCAGATCGAAAAGCTCGCCAGGACGCTCTCGGAAGACCTGACGATCGCTGCCGACCGGTCGCAGTCCTCGCGGGCTGCGCAAGCCGCCGCCAAGGTTCAGGAAGCCGCCGACGCCTGGATGGCGCTGCATCGCCGTGCGATCGGATCGCCCCTGGAGGGAAGCCCGGCGTCGGATCCGCCCGCATCGAGTACGACGGTCGGCGACGTCGATCGTTACTCCAAGATCGTCGGCCAGCAGGTCGAGCTGCTGGTCAACTATACGGCTGGCGACGGCTTCCTGTTCCGGCAGAAGGCGCTCTCGACCATCAAGCGTGACCTGCAGCTCAACGTGGCCGGGCTGACCGTCGCGCTGTTCCTGTCGGCACTGTTTTCATGGTTGCTGGCGCGCCGCATCATCGGACCGGTCGCCATTGCATCCCGCGCCGCGCGCAGCATCGCCGGCGGCGACCTTGATGCGACCGTCCCCAAGGGCGGCACCGACGAACTGGGCATCCTGCTGACCGCCATGGAAACGATGCGCGACAATATCAGGCGGATGGTCGATCAGGAGGTGTCGCAACGCCGCTCCGCGCAGGCGCGGCTTTCGGATGCGCTCGAAACGTCGCGTGAAGGCGTCGTGCTGCTCGATGCGGACGGCCAGATTGCCCTGGCCAACTCGCGCGCCAGTGAATTCATTCGTCTCTCGCCGCAGCTGCTGCAATCGGATCGACTGGAGGCTCCCGAGCTCGCTCCGACCGAAGGTGACATCGACGGTTTCGCGAGCGAAGCGCAGCTGTCCGACGGACGCTGGCTGCGCGTCAGCCGGAGCGAGACGCAGGAGGGCGGCGTCGTCCTCGTCTACAGCGACATCTCCGCGCTGAAGCAGCAGAAGGCAGAGCTGCATGAAACCAATCTGCGGCTCGATGCGGCGCTCACGCATATGTCGCAAGGCTTGTGCCTCTACAACAGCGAGGCGCGGCTGCAGGTCGCTAATCGCCGGTTCTGCGAGATCTTCGATATTTCGCCGGAGCTCGTCGTTCCCGGCATGACCATGGAGGACGTGCTCGACCTCAGCATCGCCGCGGGCAATCATGGCGATCGCACCGTCGCCGACCTGCTGGCCGAGCGCGAGCGATCGATGGGCCAGCAGGAGGGCGGCAACTATCTGCAGCATCTCAGCGATGGACGGATCATCGCCATCGCGCAACGGCCGACCTCCGACGGCGGCTGGCTCGTCACCTGTGAGGACGTCACCGAACAACAACGCGCCGAGTCGCAGATCGCGTTCATGGCCCGGCACGATGCCCTGACCAAGCTGCCGAACCGCACTTTGCTCGCCGAACGGATCGAGCTGGCGGTTGCTCAGGTCGGCCGTGGACTTGGCTTCGCGGTGTTCTGCCTCGACCTCGACAATTTCAAGCAGGTCAACGACACGCTCGGGCATCCGGTAGGCGACGAACTGCTCTGTGCGGTCGCGGACCGGCTCAACGCCTGCGTCCGTGAGGTCGACACCGTCGCGCGTTTGGGCGGCGACGAGTTCGCGGTCATTCAATGCGGCGTCCAGGGCGGAGACGAGGCCGAGCGCCTCGCTCGCCGCATCGTCGAATGCGTCGGCGCCCCGTACGAACTGAACGGGCATCGCGTCATCGTCGGATGTAGCGTCGGCATCTCGATGTCGCCGGGCGACGGCACCACCGGCGAGAAGCTTCAGAAGAACGCCGACGTCGCGCTGTACCGCGCCAAGATGGAAGGCCGGGGCACTTGGCGATTTTTCGAACCCGCGATGGACGCCAGCCTGCAGCGGCGCCGGGCGCTCGAGCTCGACCTTCGCGAGGCGATGGTCAAGGACGAGTTCTCGCTGTTCTACCAGCCGCTTTACGATCTCAATCTCGACCGCATCTGCGGCTTCGAGGCGCTGCTGCGCTGGCATCACCCGAAGCGCGGACTGGTGCCGCCGGACCAGTTCATCCCGATCGCGGAAGAGATCGGGCTGATCTGCCCGCTGGGAGAATGGGTGCTCAATCGTGCCTGCGAGCAGGCCGTCACCTGGCCCAGCGAGATGAAGCTCGCGGTCAACGTCTCGGCGGTCCAGTTTCGCGACCCCGACTTTATCGACGTTGTCGTCAACGCGCTCGCCGCGTCAAAATTGTCGCCGCGCCGGCTGGAGCTCGAAATCACCGAATCAGTCTTCCTCGCCAACAGCAACGAGACCCTTGCCACGCTGCACAAGCTGAAGGCGCAGGGGCTGCGCATTGCGCTGGACGATTTCGGCACCGGCTATTCATCGCTGAGCTATCTGCGAAGTTTTCCCTTTGACAAGCTCAAGATCGACAAATCCTTCGTGCGCGACGCGACGGCGACGCATGGATCGAAGTCGATCGTCCGCGCCGTCATCAGTCTCGGCAAAAGCCTCGGCATGACCACGATCGCCGAGGGCATCGAGACCGTCGAGCAGCTGAATCACATGCGGGCGGAAGGTTGCAACGAGGCCCAGGGCTTCCTGTTCAGCCATCCGGTCCCGGTGACCGAAATCGCGGCCAAGATCCTCGAATTGAGAAACGGCTTCAAGCCGGCCGCTGTCGAGAAGGCGATGGCCAGCTAACGCTGCGAAGACGAGGCGTCTGCCGGTCGCGCGAACGCGATCTCGTTGTTTCCCAATCAAAAAGGCGGCCCGATCGGGGCCGCCTTTTCGCATTCAACATCGGTCGCGCTCAGCCGCCATTGCCGCCGATCACGGCGCGCACGGTGTTGTCGGGGCCGAAATCCTCGGCGCTATCGACATAGAGCAGCGCACTCAGCTTCGATCGCGCGCGGTTGACGCGGCTCTTGATGGTGCCGACCGCGCAGCCGCAGATCGCCGCGGCATCCTCGTAGGAGAAGCCGGAGGCGCCGACCAGGATCAGTGCCTCGCGCTGGTCCTGCGGCAGCTTTTCGAGTGCGGTGCGGAATTCCTCGAACTCCAGATGAGCGGTCTGCGACGGCTGGCTCTTCAGCGTCTTGGCATAGTTGCCCTCGGCGTCCTCCACCTCGCGCCGCCGCTTCCGGTAGTCGGAGCGAAACAGGTTGCGAAGGATGGTGAACAGCCACGCGGGCAGGTTCGAGCCAGGCTGGAACGAGTCGATATTGGCGATCGCGCGCAGCAGGGTCTCCTGCACCAGATCGTCGGCGCGGTCACCATTACCGGACAGCGAGATCGCGAACGCGCGCAGGCTCGGGACCGACGCAAGAATGTCGTCGCGAAGTTCATTCGTGAGAGGCATTAGTCCCCTCCATTGTTCTTGTCGGTATCACCACCCCCGGCGGCGGCCGCCGCGGCAGCCTCGGGTCCGTCGAGTTTGCGGATCAGCTCCGCAAAGCGGTCGGGCACCCCCTGTCGCACCACGTCGTCGTACATGGCGCGAAGCTGGTGGCCGATTCTCGATTGAATCTCGGCGTTGAGACCGCCCTGCTTCTTTACTTCCTTCATGATGTGATCCACGCTTCCCCGGGAGTTAAGTCTCTGATTTCCAAGATGTTTCCTCGAAATTAGAGGCTGGCCGCGTTGCCTCGTCGGTCACGAGCTAATGCAAAGTTGCGCAGAAAGTTCCGGAAGGCTGGAACTATTTCGTGGAACTTTTTCGTCGTTCACGCGTAATCGGGGATGCAGGGGAACCGGGGGGGCCTCGAAATGGATGCGCCGCCCCCGGACAACGGGTTTCAGGCCGGCAGGCCTCACGAACAAGGATGGAGTGGGAATGTCCCGATCGCAGATCGTTGCCGAACACCTTCCGCTGCTGCGCCGCTATGCCCGCGCACTGACCGGAAACCAGGCGTCGGGGGACGCCTATGTCGGGGCCATGCTCGAGGCCCTGTTGCAGGACGGATCGTTGCTGGACCAGACGCACGGCCCGCGCGCCGGGCTGTTTCGGCTGTTCACCCAGATTTGGAATTCGGTGTCGGTGAATAACAATGACAATGCCGACGTGGCGACGCTGTCGCTGCCGCCGGAGCGCCGGCTTTCCAACATTACGCCGCTGCCCCGCCAGGCCTTCCTGCTGCTGTCGCTTGAGGGCTTTTCGGAGGAGGAGGTCGGCTACATTCTCGGCACCGACATCGCCGAGACGCGCAAGCTGACCGATGCCGCCGGCCGCGAGATGGCCGCCGAGATCGCCACCGACGTTCTGATCATCGAGGACGAGACCTTCATCGCCATGGACCTCGAGAGCCTGGTGAAGAATCTCGGTCACAACGTGATCGGCGTTGCGCGCACGCACTCCGATGCGGTGGCGCTCGCCAAGAACAAGAAGCCGGGCCTGATCCTCGCCGACATCCAGCTCGCCGACGGCTCGTCGGGCCTCGATGCGGTGAACGAGCTGCTGCGGACCTTCGAGGTGCCGGTGGTGTTCATCACCGCCTATCCCGAACGCTTCCTGACCGGCGAGCGGCCGGAGCCGGCATTCCTGATCTCGAAGCCGTTCCAGCCGGCCATGGTGTCGGCGGTGGCGAGCCAGGCGCTGTTCTTCCAGCGCAACTCGCGCAACCGCACGCCGCGCGCGGCGTCGGCATGAAGTTCTGAAGGTAAGCTGGTCGACTGATCCGGCGCATCGCAAGGTGCGCCGGATTTTTCTAGGGTGGCCTGCTATTTCGGTGTGACGCGGACCGGCATCGTGCTGAGCGCCCGCAGGCCCGAGCTGTCGCGGAAGGCTGTGGGGCCCGCAACGTCGAACTGCTTCACGCGGGCCGCGAGCGCTGCGATCACGGCCTCCGCCTCCAGCCGCGCCACCATCTGCCCGACGCAGCCGTGGATGCCGATGCCGAACCCCATGTGCCCGGACAGCCGCCGTCTGATGTCGAACTGGTCGGCATGCTCCCAGCGCGTCTCGTCGCGGTTGGCGGAGGCGACCAGCAGCAGCACCTTCTCGTGCTTGCCGATCCCAACGCCCGCGATCTCGGTGTCATGCGGCGTGGTGCGGAACACGAACGGCGCCGGTGAATCGAAGCGCAGCGTCTCGTCGAACGCCGCGCGCGACAGCGACGACGGATCGGCCGCGAGCAGCGCCCATTGGTCAGGATGGCGCGCGAGCGTGCACAGTGCCATGCCGATCGCGCTGATCGTGGTGTCGAGCCCGGCCGAGAGCAGCGAACGCACCAGCAACGGCGCTTCCTCCGCGCTGATCTCGCCGGTGTCGGCCGCCTCGTAGACCTGCGCGCCAAAGCTGCCCGGCCGCAGCGCCTCGCGCTGACAGCGCGCCGCGACCCAGGGCAGCACGCGCGGCGCCTCTTTCATCAGGTTGCGAAAATAGTCGTTCTCGGGTCCGAAGCCGGCGAACACCATCGCGCCATAGGTCAGGAAATTCTCGCGTCCCTCCTGGTCGATGCCGAGCGCGTCGGGAAACACGCTGACCGGAAACACCTCGGCGATGTCCGTGATCGCGTCGAACGATCCGCGCGCGACCAGTTCGTCGACCAGCCGTGCCGCCTTTGCCTTGAAGTCGTCCGCGAGCCGTCGCATCGCGCCGGGCGAGAGGATGCGCGCGAGCACCGCGCGGGTCCGGGTGTGCAGCGGCGGATCGGCTTCCAGCACGATGCTCGGCGGCCGCCACGGCTCTTCCTTGAAGTGGTTGGCAAGCCCGGCGCCGCCGGCGTTGCTGAAGTTGGCGTGGTCTCCGAAGATCGTCTTGACCTCGCCAAAGCGCGGCACCGCCCAGATGTCGTATTTGGTCAGGCGAATGACCGGCGCCGCGGCACGCAGCTCCGCGTAAGTGCCGTAGGGATCGGCCCGCGTTGCAGGGCTGAACGGATCGAAATCGCTGCGGACAATTTCGCCGGCGAGGGGGCTCGCAAGGGCGCTCATTGCATCCTCCCGTCTTATGATCAGTTAATTGACCATAGTCAATTAACTCGGGTATGGCAAGGGGAGCCTCGTTTCGATTCCATCGGCACGGAAAAGGCTCTAGGAGACGGCAATGTCGATCGAGGAGCGATCCAAAGGCGGGCGGCGCTTTCAGCGCCGGGCACGGCAGGAGGCCGACAAGGAGGCGTTGAAGGCGCTGATCCTGGAGACCGCGCGCAAGGAGTTCGCCGCCGGCACGCTGGAGACCGTCTCGATCCAGAAGATCGCCGACGTGATCGGCTACTCCAAGGGCACCGTCCTCAAATATTATCCGACCAAGCTGCTGTTGCTGCTCGCGGTGAAGCAGCAGAACCTCGAGGCGGTGGCCGAACAGCTCGAACGGGTCCGCGCGCAGACCGCCGACAGCGATTTGCGGCTGCGGCGCGTGATGGAAGCCTATCTCGACTATTGGGCCGACAATCCCGATCACTTCCGTTCGCTGTTCTCGATGTCGGGCACGGTCGAGGACCGCCGCTTTCCCGACGGCGTCTATTTCGGCGAGACCGAGATCGCGCGCCGCAGCTACGAGCTGTTCGTCACGTCGGTGCGGGAATTCCTGGCGGCGCATGGCGCCGAACCGGCGTCCGGCCTGCCGCAGCGGCTGGCGACTGCGCTGCTTGCGGCTGTGCATGGCGTGGTCGCGCTCACGCTCGGTACGCCCACCATGAAACTGCCCGACATGCGCGGCACCGGCCGCCTGCTGATCGCGAGCCTGATCGACGCCTGGGCGAGCAAGCTTGCCGCCGCACGGAAAAGCGAGGGCTGGCCGCGGATCATGATCGGCACCTTCGCCTGACCAAGTGGGATCGGAAGGGACACGCCGGATTATTCGCGCGTTCAACGCCCGCCCGCATACGCGATGCGATGCGGCATGCGCGATGCGCTGTGGAATCACGCCCGTCCGCCTGCTAAGCGCGGCCGATGGATACGACTCAACGCGATCGAACAGTCGGTTTTCTCTGCCTGGTCATCACGGCGTTCGGCTGGGCCCTGAACTGGCCGCTGATGAAGCTGTTGCTGCAGCAATGGCCGCCGCTGTTCGCCCGCGGGCTTGCCGGCATCTGCGCGGCGGTGATCCTGGGCACGCTGGCGCTGGCCCGCGGCCAGTCGCTGGCCGTGCCGCGCGAGGCGATCCCGCGGCTGTTGTTCGCCTCCTTCACCAATGTCTTTGCCTGGATGGGCTTTGGCACCATCGCGATGAATTCGTTACCGTCGGCGAGGGCGCGCTGTTGGCCTACACGATGCCGATCTGGGCGATGCTGTTCGCCTGGCCGGTGCTGCACAGCCGCCCGACCTTGCGGGACCTTGCCGCGCTGGTGCTCGGCGTCGCCGGCGTCGCGCTCCTGCTCGGCGGCAATGGCTTTGCCTTCAGCGCCGGCAAGCTCACCGGAATTGTGCTGGCGCTCGCCTGCGCCATCCTGTTCGCGCTCGGCAATGTGCTGAACCGCAAGCCGCTGCCGATGCCGCCGCTCGCGGTGGTCGCCTGGCAGGTCGGCATCGGCTGTCTCGTGATGCTGCTGCTCGGCATTCTCTTCGAGCACCCGAACTATGCCGCGATCACGCCGTTCGGCCTCGGCTGCTTCGCCTACATGACCCTGATGCCGATGGGCATCTGCTACCTCACCTGGTTCGAAACGCTGCGCCGCCTGCCGCCGACATCGGCGTCAACCGGCATGCTGCTGGTACCTGTCATCGGCGTGGTCTCGGCCGCGATCATCCTCGGCGAGCCGCTTGGCCTGCGCGAGATCGGCGCGATGGCGCTGACGCTTGGCGGCGTAACGCTGGCGCTGCAGCGGGCCTGAGCGCACGGCGGACGGAACCGACGTTCGCGAGGCGCGTTCTCCTCAAAAGGGAGCTTGGCCATGCGAAAGGCAATCGCGCGGCTTGATGCGGAGCAGAAGGCGCAGCTGCTTTATCTCGCGGATCTCGGCACGGCGATGTTCTCGTCGGCGCTCGTGGTCTCGATCCTGAAGGGGATCGTGGACCTCTTCGTCGCGGCTTGAGCCGCGACAGTCCTGCGCGCCAACGCGCCGCTATTCCTCTTGCGGCGCGTCCCCTTGGACGTGCCCGTCCGGCCCCCGATTAAACACCCCATACTCGCTCGATTTCACCCCGGCTCCCCCATCGATGCCGTTGCCGGCCAGGCCGAGCTTGAGCAGCTCGCGAACCGCCGCAGCACGAGTCGGCATGCGGTGCTTGAAGCGGAAATCGTCGAGGGCAGCCAATTCCTCGGGTGACAACATGACTTGAAGACGTTCAGCGCGAAGCTCATTCATCGCAAATCGCCCAGAATTAGTTAGTTGAGTAATTTGCTAAACGAACCAAGTTGCGGCGGGTTCCTCAAGCTCCTAAAAAAACATCAATTTAGCATTTTTATCAAGTAATATCAATGACTTAGACAAAAGATTGAGGAACGATCCGGATGCCTCTCCGTTGTCTCGCGGGAGTGATGCCATGACCAACCACGTCAAGTTGCCCCGCAAACTTTCCGAGGAGCCGGAAGCCCCGGAACCGCGGCGTCCGAGCCACGCACAGGTCATCGATCAACTGGACCGCTGGGCCAACAGTCCCGGTCTGCAACCGCCAAGGATGAGTGATGAAGACGATTCAGAAGCGGAAGCGATCTGAACCCCACACATTTGAGCAGCGCCTCGAGGAGCACCGTGCGCGGCTGGAAAGCCGGCTCGCACAGCTGCCGCGCGGCGCCGAACGCGAGCAGGTTGCTGCGCGCATCGAGCAGCTGCGGACCGCCGTCGAGCTGAACGCGATGCTGTCGATGGGCGAGTGAACCAACAGCGAAGCGGCGGGAGGGCTACTTGCTCCCGCCGCGCCGCTCGCCTACCATTCCCGTGTTGATGGGGATGGAGTCCCCCGATAACCGCCGCAAGGCTGATGACTCCTACCGGGCGCGAGAGCGTCGGTAGGAGCATGCGCCACCGCCGATCCGCTACGCGCGCCCCGCGAACGAGAAGGGGCAGAGCATGACGGGTCTTCCTGGGTCACTCTCAATCGCATTGTCGCTGGTCGGGTCGATCTGGCTCGTCGGCGTCGTCGCCCTGTGGGTCGGCGCGCCGGGCAAGCTGGTCGCCGCGACCTTCGTTGTTGGGCTTGTGGCAGGCATCGTCGAGTGGCGGGGCGGAAAGGTGAGGCATTGAACGTTCAATTGTTGGCGGCGGTCGCGATCGGCGGTTCGCTGGGGTCGGTCGCGCGCTATCTGGTGGCGATCGGCGCGGGACGCCTGATCGGCACGGAATTTCCCTGGGGTATGCTGGCGATCAACATCGTGGGCTCGTTCCTGATCGGCGTCTTCGCGGAATCCTTCGCGTTGAGCTGGAATATCAGCCAGGCGACGCGGGTGTTTCTCACCGTCGGCATCTGCGGCGGCTTCACCACCTTCTCGACCTTCTCGCTCGATGCCATCGTGCTGATGCAGCGCGGCGAGTTATGGTCGGCCGGGGCCTACATCGCGGCCTCCGTCGCGCTCTCGATCCTCGCGCTGTTCGGCGGCCTGCTGCTGGTCAGGGCGCTCGCGGCCTAACCAGCCGTCCTGCCGATCCGTGCCGTTCCAGAAAAGTGAAGGGCTGGAGGTATCGTCTGCCGCCCGGAATCCTTGGCGCGCCCGGGACCAGCCGGTAGTATGGAACCCGGATGATGGTCAGCGGACAAGGGAAAGAGCGGGGGATGAAGCATGTCGACGTCGCGGTGATTGCTGCCACGCTTTGGCTGCTGGCGTCGATGGTGCTGGACATCCTGACGCCGAAGTCGATCACCGCCTTGATGATCGCTGCCGCGCTTGCCCCGCCGTTCCTGATCGGGATCGGCATCCATTTCGCGCGCGAATATTTCAAGGCCAAGCGGCGCAACTACCCGCCGCCGCAGGGACAGACGCTTCAGGACCTGAGCGGGGCAGGGCTGCAAGAAGGGCCGCACGAGCCGCATTGAACTGCGCAAATGGCTTGCTAAGCTCGCGCCATGACCGAGCATCTTCCCGATACGATCAGCCGCCTCTACACTGTTGCAGGCGAATATGTCGACAGCGATCATCCCGCCGTCGCGGCGTTCGCCCGCGCCGCCGTGCCGGCCGACGCCAGCGCGCGCGAACGAGCGAGCCGGCTCTACACCGCGGTGCGCGACGGCATCCGCTACAATCCCTATGTCAGCATGCGCTCGCCGGAGAGCTTCCGCGCCTCCAGCGTGCTCGCCGCCGGCAACGGCTATTGCGTCGGCAAGGCGGCGCTCTATGCGGCGGCCTGCCGGGTCCACGGCATCCCGGCCCGGGTCGGCTTCGCCGACGTCCGCAACCATCTGACCACCGAGAAGCAGCGCCAGAGCATGGGCTCGGACCTGTTCACCTGGCACGGCTTCACCGAAGTGTTCGTCGACGGCGCCTGGCGCAAGGCGACCCCGACCTTCAACGACACGCTGTGCGCCAAGCTCGGCGTCAAGCCGCTCGATTTCGACGGCCATTCCGATGCGCTGCTGCATCCCTTCGACGGCGCCGGGCGTGCCTACATGCAGTATGTCAACGACCACGGCACCTATCACGACGTCCCCGCCAAATTCCTGATGCGCGAGATGGCGCGCGACTACGCCAACATGCAGGGCGAGGACATGTCCGGCCGCGACATGGAGCGGGAAGCCGCCGAGCAGTGAGGCTGTGCGCGCGCCGCGGCGGGCGGCTGCGCTGACGGGATTTGTCTTCGTCGATTGTGCCGGCTGAGGGGGCGGTGTCATGGATGCGGAGTTGCCGAAAGCTCCGGTCGGCCGTCCGGCGACGGGCTGGGAGGACGCGGTCGCGCTGACCGGCTTCATCCTGGTCGCGGTCGGGCAGGCCTCCAACCAGGTGCTGGCGCGCGGCCTTGCCGGCTCGGTGCCGCCGTTTTCGCTGGCCTTCTTCCGCTGGAGCATCATCGCGATTGGGCTGGCGCCGTTTGCGATCGCGGCTGTCAGGGACGGCAAGATCCCGCTGGCACAGAACCTCTGGCCGATCCTCGCCGCGGGCTTCCTCGGCATGTTCCTGTGCGGCGGCCCGGTCTACATCGCGGGCATCACGACCACCGCAATCCATATCGCGCTGATCTTCGCGCTGTCGCCGATCATGGTGCTCCTGATTTCGGCGGCGCTCGGCATCGAGCATATCGGGCCGCTGCAATGGCTCGGCACCGCGCTCGCGCTGGCCGGCGCGCTGTTGATCGTTTCCGGGGGTCATCTGGAAACGCTGACGCAGTCGAGTGCGGCCTGGGGTGACCTCCTGGTGGTGGTCGCGATGCTGGGCTGGTCCGGCTACACGCTGATGCAGTCGCGCGTCGCGCCGCGCGCCTCGCTGCTGGCGCGGGTCAGCCTGTTCTCGGCGGCCGGCGCGCTGTGCTCGCTGCCGCCGGCGATCCGGGAGATGTGGGCCATGCCGGCGGAGGTTTTCAACGCCAAGGCGTTCGAGGCCTATGTCTTCGCCGGCCTCGTGCCCGGCCTGATCGCCTATGCCGGCTTTGCCTGGCTCGGCGCAAGGTTCGGCTCGGTGCGGACGTCGCTCGTGCTCTACGTCGCGCCGATCGCCAGCGCGCTGTTGTCCTGGATCATCCTCGGCGAGCCGCCGAAGCTGATCCATCTGATCGGCGGCCTTTTGATCCTCGGCGGCGTCTGGGCCAGCCTGCGCAAGTAGAGCCAGTTCCCTCCAGTGCAACCTTTTCCGGCCTCGTGCGTTGAATCCAGCGTTGATTCAAGAGCTTAGTTGGAGGCCATATGAATTTGACTCCCCAGCAGCGGAAGGCCCGCAACGAGTTGCGTCAGCAAGAGGCGTCGGAGGCGATCAAGGAGCATCGCGCCAGCGAGAAGGCCTTCTACGAGAATTTCAAGCGGCTCAAGGCCGAGCGGCAAGCGCGCGAAGCCGCGCAGTTCCAGACGAAGACGCAAGCTGCTTCGAAACAGGCTTCAAAATAAATCTGGGAACGTCACCCCAATTGTCCGGATTGCCCGGACGTTACCGGCCGAAAAGGAGTGGAAGCGATCGGAAGGGGCAGTCGAGTTCGCCCCCAATGACGAGATGAAATCTCCAGCCCACGGAGGGACGTCCGATGTATTTTGCCGACAGCAAGACGGTGACCTGCAAATGTGGCGAGCCCCTGAGCGAATTGATGCTCGTCGACGACCAGACGACCGGAATCAAGTTTCACGTCGGTCGTTGCCTGTCCTGCCGTGAAGTGACAGTCGTTCGTTCCCAGGACATGCCAGCAAACGACAACGCGTAGTCAGGCGGTCCTCTCGCCAGTGAGGGGACCAAGCCCCCTCGGCGCCTCACTCCAAATGCAACCGGTGAGTGAGATGCTGGCGGACGCCCGCCCGCGGCAGACCGCAAAAAAGAGCAGGGCGCGACCGGCATCACCACGGTCGCGCCCTACGTCGCCGGTCAATGGGGCAGGGGGAATAACCGGCTCTTGCAATGACTCGCATCCCCCCGGACTCGTTCCCTGCGCGTGAAAATATTTTCGTACACGGTTAAGTGATGGCCGGACGCGAGAACTCCACAGGTTCCGCTCGCGTTGTGTCCGTGATCGCCAAGGGAAATTTCCATGGGGCGAGGGACATCACCATGTCAAAGATTCAAAGGGGAATTTTCGCTGCGTTGGCGGGCGGATTGACGCTTGGCGCGGTGCAGCTCGCGTCCGGCCACGATCTCATTGGAACTCAGAAGGTCACCACCGCACTGGCACCGGAGAGCGCGGTCAACCGTGCCGCCAAGACCGACCGCGCCGCGGTTCCATCGAGCGGCCTGCCGAGCCGGACCGTCGCGCTGAAGGTCGACCGGCTTCCGGAGACGTCGGTGCTGGTCCGCGTTCCCGTGGCGCGGGAAGAGGCTCGCAATCGCCCGACAGCACCCGCCCGGGCCCGGCCCGGCGACACCCGCAAGGTGGCCTGCGAGCCCGTGGTCAGCGTGCTGACCGAAGTGGCCAAGCTGCTGCAGCCCGGCCGCTGCGTGACCTGAGAACGGCGCTCCGCGATCTCAACTAGAGGCTCCGCGATCTCAACAGGCACAGCTGTCATCGCCCGCGAATGCGGGCGATCCAGTACGCCGCGGCCTATCGGCTCAATCACAATTGTCTCTGGAATACTGGATCGCCCGGTCAAGCCGGGCGATGACACCGGTTGGGTGGTGACGGTTTGGATAGGACGGTCGCGCATTCTCGCGCGAGAGCGTCACTCCTCCGCCGGCTCGCTGCTCGCGGCGGCGCTGCGGCTGGCCATCAGGCCGAGTGCGAGGCCACCGACCGCCAGGATCGGGATCAGCCGCTTCACGCCGATCGCCCGGACGATCTGCAGGCCGGTGGCGATCAATGCGGGGTCGGCGAACATGGTCGCTGCAGCCGATTTCGCGGCCTTGGCCGCCTTCTCGGCACGCTGGCGTGCCTCGCGCTTACGCACGATGTAAACGGCGACAGCGACCAGCGTGACGACCAGGAACACCGCGGCGCCGGCGAGGCACGCCTCCACCGGACCGTATTGCTGCAGCACATAGACGAAGGCGGCCGCGCACAGGAAGGCGATGGTGATGGACAGCGCGATCGCAGCGGCGGCCGCAAGCGACGTCAGGCGCAACGCGCTGCCGGTGGATTCCTTGACGTCATTGATCAGCCGCTGAAGCATTGCCAAGCCTTGTTTTCAATCTCGCCTTGAAAAGCGCATCGACAAACGAAGCGGCGGCGCGCCAGCGCTGCCATCGCGTCTAGAAAGGTGGTTTTCGCTTGACCGCCACCGCGGGCCTCATCCGAGAATATCCGTTAGCGCCGCCAGGCGACCCCGATCAGGAAGCCGAGGCCGAGCGCCAGGCCGACGGTCGCCAGCGGTCGCTGCGTGATCACGTCTTCCAGCGATTCCTCGATCGAGGATGCCGCGTCCTGCGCCGCGCCCATCATCGCGCTGCCGCGCTCCGACATGTCGTCGAGCGTCGATTCCGCGTTGGCGCGTGCATCCTTGTAGTGGCGGCGGGCCTGCTTGCCCGCGTTGTTGGCAAACGAGTTGAGCGCGCCGGTGATCTGTTCGGTAAGGGCTGCGATATCGTTCTTCACGGCGGTGACATCCTTTTCCAGGCGTTCGTAGGTCGCTTTGTCCGTCATGTTCTTGATCCCAAATGCGCTGTCCGTGCTCGACATCGAAAGCTCCCGGAGATTCGCGTGTTGTAAGGAAAAACGCCTCGCAGCAGGCAAAGTTCCTGATGCGAAACCGGGCCTGATCGTTCAGGAGGCTGTTCTCGACGCGAGCCGGCGCCTGCTTCGCTTGAAAACGCTTCCTATTCCTCGGGCAGCTGCGGCGAATTGTCCGGCATCAAATGCTCTTTGACGATCAACGCCACGATCAGCAGCGGTGACGACAGGAAGGCGCCGATCGGGCCCCACAGCCAGGTCCAGAACGCGAGCGCGAGGAAGACTGCGAGCGCATTCAGCGACAGCCTGCGGCCGACGATCATCGGGGTCACGAAATGTCCTTCCAGGAAGGTCACGGCCGCAAAGCAGGCTGGCGCGATCAGCCCGGCGCCGATGGTCGGCGAGGAAACGATGCCGACTGCGACCAGAACCACGAACATCGCGACCGGCCCGATGATCGGAATGAAGTTCAGTGTCGCGGCGAGCGCGCCAAGTCCGGCCGGATTGGGCGTGCCTGTCGCCGCGCAGATCGCACCGGTGACGATGCCGACGCCGACATTGATCATGGTCACCGTCAGCAGGTAGTTGCCGAGATGGGTCTCGATCTCGTTGAGGATGCGCAGCGTGCGCAGCCGCGCCGCGCGTTCGCTGAAGTTCATCACCAGCGCGCGGCGCAGGTCGTTCCAGCTCGCGATGAACAGGATCAGGGTTGCGATGAACAGCAGGAATTCGGCAAATGTCGGCGACAGGAATTCCAGCGTCGGCTGCACCCATTCGAATTTCGGCAACTGCAGGGTGGCAAGCGTGTCGGAGCCGCCGAGCATGCTCTGCAGCTCCTGCCACAGCGCGAGCGGCCGGTCGAACACGTGCAGCTTCTCCCTCAGGATCGCGCCGAGCTCGGGCAGCCGCGAGCTCCATTCCATCAGCGGGGCCGAAATCAACCCGACCATGAAGCTGACGGTCGCGACGACCGCGAACACCAGCAGCACCGCACCAAGCGCGCGCGGGATTCGGTAGCGTTCGAGCAGGCCTGCGGCCGGCGACAGCATGGTGCCGACAATGAAGGCCATCGTGATCGGGAGAAAGAATGCGCGCGCCAGATAGAGTACGGCCACGACGACGATGACCAGCAGCGCGACCAGCGCGAAGGCGACGACCTCGGCACGGCTGATCACCGGCGGCAGTTCGGCTTTGCTGTCGGGGAAGGGCGTGCCTTCGGGCGGATTGCCAAGCAGACGTTCACCCGGTAACGCGCGCACCAGTTTTCTCCCGCACGAAGGCAAAATGAATTTGGCGCTGCGAGGTGACCCCGCGCGTCCAATAGCGCCTGACAACGGCCCGCGTCGGCAAAGGTTCCATCGCGGGTTCGTGAGACGCGGCGGGTTGACAATCTCGGCCTTGCGATGATTCGCGCCGAAACTGTCTGGCGGCCACGCGCGTTGCTCCGGCATCGCATCACCACGATGCGCATCCCGTCCAGGGGCAGCACATGACACATCAGTCTCTCTCCAGCCGCCGGCTTGCGTCGCGCGCCGCGCGCACCGTTGCCTTCGCCAGCGTCCTGTTCGTGACGCCGTTCGTTGTCACCACCTCGGCCAACGCCCAAGTCCGCTCGTCTGCGCTCGGCTATGCGTCGACGCAGCCGGGTGCATTTCCGTCCGACGAAATGATGAACGATCCCTCGACCGGGGCCAGAGAGGACGGCGCGCTGCCGGAGCGGCTGCGCCGCACCACCGTCGCGCTCAACACGACGGAAGCGCCCGGCACCATCATCATCGATACCGGCAACACCGCGCTCTATTACGTGCTCGGCGGCGGCCGGGCGATCCGTTACGGCGTCGGCGTCGGCCGCGAGGGCTTTACCTGGGCCGGCGTCCAGACCATCAGTCGCAAGGCGGAGTGGCCGGATTGGCATCCGCCGGCCGAGATGATCAGGCGCCAGCCCTATCTGCCGCGCTTCATGGCCGGCGGCCCGGGCAACCCGCTCGGCGCACGCGCGATGTACCTCGGCTCCAGCGAGTACCGCATCCACGGCACCAACGATCCCTCGACGATCGGCAAGTACGTGTCATCGGGCTGCATCCGCCTGACCAATGAGGATGTCTCCGATCTGTTCAGCCGGGTCGATGTCGGCACCAAGGTCGTGGTGCTGCCGAAGAACGCGCCGCATCTCGCCGCCCGCGAACTCGGCCCGACCACGACGCAGATTTCGGTCCGGCCGGCACCGGTGCAGCCGCGTCCCGCGGTGATGACGCTGCCCTCAGGCCGCCAGGCGATGAACATTCCGACCGCTTCCTCGTTGTACTGAGGATCGGCGTTGTATGAGGGGCGGTGATGGTGAAGCGACATTCCAGGCGGTGGGTGTTCGGGACGGCGGCGTTGCTTGGCCTGTCCCTTGCGCCTGCCGCGCAAGCCCAGGATTTCTTCTCGCAACTGTTCGGCGGCTTCATGCAGGGCCGGCCGCCGGTGATCCGGATCCCGTTCGACGACGGCCCGGCGCCAGTCGCGCCGCGGGGCGAGCGTCGCGCGCGCTATGACGGCGGTCAGGCTTACTGCGTGCGGACCTGCGACGGCCGCTATTTCCCGCTGGCCGCGACCGGCAACCAAAGCAAGGCGGAGAGCTGCAATAGCTTCTGCCCGGCGAGCGCGACCGAAGTGGTCTATGGCGGCAATATCGACAATGCCGCGACCGAGAACGGCAAGCCCTATTCCGAGCTGCCGAATGCGTTCCGCTATCGCGACCAGATCGTCGCGGGCTGCACCTGCAACGGCAAGGATTCGGTCGGCCTGGCCGCGGTGAGGATCGAGGACGATCCGACCCTGCGCAAGGGCGACATCGTCGCCGGCAAGGACGGGCTGATGTCGGTCGGCCGCCCGGACCGGCGCGGGGCTTCTCTCAACTTCACGCCGGCACCGGATCGCATCCGCGCCAAATATCAGCGTCCGGCGGTGCTGGCGCGCGAGTAGCGTTGCTCACTAGAGCGTTTTCGAGCGAAGTGGACACCGGTTCGCGTGAAGAAAACGCGTCAAAACAAGAATCGAGAGCTTCGGTTCTGATCTAATCAGAACCGAAGCCACATTCGGTTCCTGGCCCGGAACCGACTTCCCCCCTGCACGTTAGCAAAGGGCGAACAGCACATTCACCGATGCCATCAGGGGGCCCCGCATGCTCGTCGGCGTACTCGTCACCTTCCTTGTCGTTATTCTCGTTCTTTATCTCATCAACATGCTGCCGCTCGACGGCCGCGCCAAGCAGATCGCGCGCGTCGTCGTCATCATCATCGGCATCGTCTCGCTGCTGAAATATTTGGCGGTATTTTAGTCCAGCGCGCGACGCCAACAAAAAAGCCCCGGCTTGTCGCCGGGGCTTTTGCTTGTCGTCGTGACCCGCGGATCAGCCCGCGGCCTTGGCCTCGCGGCGGCGTGCGGTGAGGATGTATTCGGTGTAGCCGTTCGGCTGCGTACGGCCCTCGAAGATCAGGTCGCAGGCGGCCTTGAAGGCGATACCGTCGAACGACGGCGCCATCGGCTTGTAGAGGGAATCGCCGGCGTTCTGCTTGTCGACCACGACGGCCATGCGCTTCAGCGACTCCATCACCTGATCTTTGGTGATGACGCCCTGATGCAGCCAGTTCGCCAGATGCTGGCTCGAGATGCGCAGCGTGGCGCGGTCTTCCATCAGGCCGACGTCGTGGATATCCGGCACCTTGGAGCAGCCGACGCCCTGGTCGATCCAGCGTACCACGTAGCCCAATATGCCCTGGCAGTTGTTGTCGATCTCCTGCTTGACATCGTCGGGCGCCCAGTTCGACTGCGACACCGGAATGGTGAGGATGTCGGAGAGCTTTGCGCGCGGCCCGCCCTTGGCGAGCTCCTGCTGCCGGGCTGTTACGTTGACCTGGTGATAGTGCAGGGCGTGCAGCGTGGCCGCGGTCGGCGACGGCACCCAGGCGGTGGTGGCGCCGGCCTGCGGATGGCCGATCTTCTGCACCAGCATGTCGGCCATCTTATCGGGCGCGGCCCACATGCCCTTGCCGATCTGGGCATGGCCGGGCAGGCCGTCGATCAGGCCGTTGTCGACGTTCCAGTCCTCATAGGCCTTGATCCAGGGCTGCGCCTTCATGTCGTTCTTGCGGATCATCGGACCCGCTTCCATCGAGGTGTGGATCTCGTCGCCGGTGCGGTCGAGGAAGCCGGTGTTGATGAACATGATGCGCTTGGAGGCGCGCTGGATGCAGGCCTTGAGATTGACAGTGGTGCGGCGCTCCTCGTCCATGATGCCGACCTTCAGCGTGTTCTCGGGCAGCGAGAGCATCTTCTCGACCTCGGCGAACAGGTCGCAGGTCAGCGTCACCTCGTCGGGGCCGTGCATCTTCGGCTTGACGATATAGACCGAGCCGGTGCGGCTGTTCTTGACCTTGGAATTGCCCTTGATGTCGTGGATCGCGAGCAGGCCGGCGACCGCGGCATCCAGCAGGCCTTCCGGAATCTCCTCGCCCTTGGCGTCGAGCACCGCGTCGGTGAACATGTGGTGGCCGACATTGCGCATCAGCAGCAGGCTGCGGCCGTGCAGCTTCAGCTCGCTGCCATCGGGCTTCTTGTAGACGCGGTCGGCATTGAGCGAACGGGTCAACGTCTTGCCGCCCTTGTCGAAATCGGCCGACAGCGTGCCGTTCATCAGGCCGAGCGTGTTGCGATAGACCAGCACCTTGTCCTCGGCGTCGACGGCGGCGACCGAGTCTTCCATGTCGAGAATGGTGGAAACAGCCGATTCCAGGATCATGTCGGCGACGCCGGCCGGATCATCCTTGCCGATGATGTTGCTGCGGTCGATCTTGATCTCGACATGCATGCCGTTGTTGACGAGCAAGATCGCGGAAGGCTGGGCCGCATCGCCCTGATAGCCGGCGAACTGGGCGCCGTCCTTCAGCGCGGTTGAATTGCCGCTCTTCAGCTTGGCCGACAGCTGGCCGGCGATCACGCTGTAGGAGGTCACATCGGTATGGCTTGCGGTCGCAAGCGGCGCTGATGCGTCAAGGAAGGCCTTTGCCTTCGCGATCACCTTGTCGCCGCGGGCCTTGTTGTAGCCGCGGCCAGCTTCGCTCGGATCGTGCGGGATGGCGTCGGTGCCGTAGAAGGCGTCGTACAGCGAACCCCAGCGCGCGTTGGCGGCGTTCAGCGCATAGCGGGCGTTGGTCAGCGGCACCACGAGCTGCGGGCCGCAGATCTTGCCGATTTCCTCATCGACATTGGATGTCTCGACCTTGTGGGTCGCGGGCTCCGGCAGCAGGTAGCCGATGTCCTTCAGGAACGCGGTGTAGGCGTTGATGTCGAACGCCTTGCCCTTGTGGGCGCGGTGCCAGTCGTCGATCTTGGCCTGCAGCGTGTCGCGGACCGCGAGCAGCTCGCGGTTCTTCGGTCCGAGCTTCTGGATGATGGCGGCAAGTCCGGCCCAGAACGCGTCGGGAGCGATCCCGGCCTTGGGCGTCGCCTCCTTGGCGATGAAATCGAACAGGACAGGGGCGATCTTCAATCCATGGGCATCGACACGAGTCATGATGGGCTTTCTCAAAGAAACGGGCGTTTTAGGAGCTGTTTTCGAAAGAAATCAGCAAAAAACGCGCCAAAGGGCCGCGTTCACGGCCCTTTTAGCCCTAAAGTCCCGGCTCTGAGAAGGCCCCTTTGTTGCCGCGCATGACGCCGTCATGCCCCGCTTCAAGCGGGGCATCCAGTACGCCGCGGCCTCCCGGCTCGATAATTGCTGTCTCTGGAATACTGGATCGCCCAGACAAGCCGGGCGATGACAGGCGAGCGAGGTCAGATATTCGCCGCGAGATCGGTCAGTTCGTCGAACAGGATGCCGGTCTCGGCCAGCATCCGCTCGATCTCGTCGGTGGCTTCAGTGACCGAGCGGTTCGAGGTGTCGATGGTCAATTCGTTGCCGGCCGGCGGCTGGTAGTCATTGGTGATGCCGGTAAAGGACGGCAATCCGCCGGAGCGGGCCTTGGCGTAATGGCCCTTGGGGTCGCGGGTCTCGCAGACCTCGGCAGGCGTCGCGACATAGATCTCGCGGAACGCGTTGTCGGCGATGCGGCGGGCCGTCGCACGGTCGGCGGCGGACGGTGACACCGCGGCGACGATCGCGATATGGCCGTTGCGCGCCAGATGGGTCGCGACCTCGGCGAGACGGCGGATGTTCTCAGCCCGATCCTGCGGCGAGAAGCCGAGATCGCTGTTGAGGCCCGCACGCAGCGTGTCGCCGTCGAGCAGGATCGGCGAGCCGCCATTGCCGAACAGGCGGCGCTCCAGCGCCCGCGCAAGGGTCGACTTGCCCGAGCCGGGCAGGCCGGTCAGCCAGATCACGGCGCCGTTGTGGTGGTAGCGCGCCGAGCGCTCGTCCGCACGCAGGGCGGATTCCACCGGCACGATATCGACCGGCACCGCAGGCCGGCCGGCGTCGACCGACAGCACGAGGCCGCCGCCGGCGATGCGGCCGTTGACCTCGATCACGAGGCGCCCGGTGCGCGGATTGTCGGTGTAGGGATCGGTCGCCACCGGCTGCGCCAGCGAGATGTCGATCTCGCCGACATGGTTGCGCGCGATTGCGCTGTTCTCTTCGTTGGACAGCGCGCCGGGATCAATCGCCTTCTCGATCGCGACCACGGTGGCGCGGCTTTCCTTGGTGCCGAGCCGGATCAGGATCTGCTCGCCCTTGGTCAACGGCTTGTCGTGCAGCCAGAAGATCCGCGCGCGGATGCGGCGGGTGTCGCGCGGGCTCTGCCCGCTATGTCCGATGATGTCGCCGCGCTCGAGGAACAGCTCGCGGTCGAGCGTGATGCCGACCGAGCGCCCGGCGCCCTGCGGGCCGTCGACCGGCGTCACCGGCCAGCTCTCGACCGTCTTGATCCTGGCGATCTTGCCGGTCGGCATGATCACGATCTCGTCGCCGGCCTTCAGGCTGCCCGACTCGATGCGGCCTGCCACGATGCGACGGTCGTCGAACTTGTAGATCGCCTGCACCGGCAGCCGCAGGGGCAACTCGGCGAGCGGACGCGCCGGCTCGAGCGCATCGAGCGCATCGACCACGGTCGGTCCCTTGTACCAGTCGATCCGCGCCGTGCGCTCGGCAACGCCGTCGCCGTCGCGCGCCGAGATCGGGATCACGGCCGTCGGCTTGACGCCGAGGCCGATCAAATGCGCCGAAATCTCGTCGCTGATTTCCTTAAACCTCTCGGCGCTGAAGTCGACACGGTCCATCTTGTTGACGACGACCGCAACCTGCTTCACGCCGAGCAGATGCAACAGATAGCCGTGCCGCCTTGTCTGGTCGCGCACGCCTTCGAGCGCATCGATGATCAACACGGCGCCGTCGGCCTGCGAGGCGCCGGTGATCATGTTGCGCAAAAACTCTGCATGGCCGGGCGCGTCGATCAGCACGACGTCGCGCGAGCGGGTGCGGAAGCGGATCTGGGTGGTGTCGATGGTGATGCCCTGGTCCCGCTCGGTCTGCAGCGCGTCGAGCAGGAACGACCATTCGAACGGCATGCCGCGCCGTGCGCTGACCGCCTTCAACATTTCCAGCTTGCCGTCCGGCAGGCTGCCGGTCTCATGCAGCAGGCGCCCGACCAGCGTCGACTTGCCGTGATCGACATGGCCGACGATGGCGATGCGCACTTGCGGCCGCGTCGTGCCGTTGGGCGTTGCCGAGATCGAGGCGGTGGGAAGGATCATGTTCATCGGAACGCTCGCGCGAAATGGGAAGCCAATTGTTGAGAAGCCAGTTGATCAGAGATAGCCGGCGACACGCAGCCGCTCGAACGCATCCTCGGTCTCGTGGTCGAGTGCGCGGCCGGCGCGCTCCGGGATCTTGGTGGCGTCGAGTTCGGCGAGGATCTCGTCGATGTTGGAAGCGGTCGAAGCGACAGGGTTGGTGATGTCCTGATCACCCAGCGAGCGGTAGCGCTTGCCGTCCTTGGCGAGATACAGCGGAATGATCGGGATGTTCTCGCGCTTGGTGTAGGCCCAGATATCGGCCTCGGTCCAATGCAGGATCGGATGGATGCGCAAATGCGCGCCCTGCGGCGGCGAGGCGTTGAACTGGTCCCAGAACTCCGGCGGCTGGTCGCGCACGTCCCACTCGCCCTCGAGGCCGCGCGGCGAGAACACGCGCTCCTTGGCGCGCGTCGCCTCCTCGTCGCGGCGGATGCCGGCGATCAATCCGTCAAAGCCATACTTATTGAGTGCGAGCTTCAGCCCTTCGGTCTTGCGCGCGGCGGAGCGCGCGGCCGGCGGCAGGGTCGGATCGACGCTGTCGATCGACGGGCAGGGTTCGACGCGCAGGTCGAGGTCCCATTCCTTGCCGAAGCGGTCGCGGAACGCGTACATCTCCGGAAACTTCTTGCCGGTGTCGACATGCATCGCGGGGAACGGAACCCGGCCGAAGAATGCCTTGCGTGCCAGCCAGATCATCACATTGGAGTCTTTGCCAAGCGACCAGAGCAGCGCGAGCTTCTTCAGCCGGGCGAATGCCTCGCGCAGGATGTAAACGCTTTGCGCCTCGAGCTCGTCCAGGTGATCCATGGTCGGGGGGGCCTGATGGGCCGAAATCCCCGGCACGGAAGATGCTTGTGCAAGGGCTGCAGACCGTGATCCGGCAGCGGCGGATTCTTTGTCGAGAAGATGCATCTATCGGCCTTGGCCTGTGGAGTTGAAAATTCTAAAGTTGCGCTGCAATAGAGAAGAAATAATTTTCTCTTTGCTGGCCTTGATCGAGAGATAAATAGAAAATAATTTCAGTCAACCCCCAAGTTGGGGAAGCGAGTGTCTGATGCGATATCTGCCGGTGTTTCTGGATCTGCAAAGCGGCAAGGTGCTGCTCGTTGGAGCGGGCGAGCTCGTGCGCGCCAAGCAGCGGCTGCTTGCGGCCGCCGGCGCCGCGGTCCGCTGGTACGCGACCGACGGCAACCATGATCTCGCCGGCCTCGCTGCGGAGGAGGCCGCGCGGATCGAGCGCGCCGAGGGCGATCCGCTCGCCGCTGATCTTTCAGATGTCATCGCCGTGCTCTGCGCCGGCGCCGGCGACATCGGCGTTGCGATGTCGGTGCGCGCCCAGGCGATTGGCCTGCCGGTCAATGTGATGGACGACCTCGTCCACTCCACCTTCATCATGCCTGCGATCGTCGATCGCGGCGATGTCGTGGTCGCGGTCGGTACCGGCGGCACGTCGCCGGTGGTGGCGCGCCGCATCCGCGAGAAGATCGAGGCGGTGCTGCCGGCACGGATCGGCGACCTCGCCGGCTTCATCGGCCGCTTCCGCAAATCGATCCATGCCCGCATCGAAGAGTTTCCGCTGCGCCGCCGCTTCTGGGAGCGCATCGTCGACGGCCCGATCGGCGCGCTGGTGCTGGCCGGCCGCAAGGACGAAGCCGAGCAGGCGCTGAACGCGATCCCTGATCCCGCCGCATTCGCCGGCGCGAGCGCAGAGGGCAAAGCCATTGGCCACGTCACGCTGGTCGGTGCGGGTCCCGGCGATCCTGATCTCTTGACGGTGAAGGCGCTGCGCGCGCTGCAGGATGCCGACGTCGTGTTCTATGACGAACTGGTGTCACCTGAAATTCTCGACCGCATCCGGCGCGATGCCGCGCGCATTCCGGTCGGTCGCCGTGTCGGCAAGCCCGGCATCGGCCAGGACGCCATCAACCGCCTGATGATCGAGGCGGCGCAGGCGGGCCAGCGCGCGGTGCGGCTGAAGGGCGGCGATCCCTTTGTGTTCGGCCGCGGCGGCGAGGAAATCGAGGCACTGCGCGACGCCGGCGTTGCTTACTCCATTATTCCGGGCATCTCCGCCGGTCTTGGCGCGGCCGCGCAGTTCGAAGTGCCGCTGACCTTCCGCCACGAGGCGCTGCGCATCACCTTCCTCACCGCGCACAAGGCGCGCGATGCCGAGGTCGTCGACTGGTCGGTGCTGACCGACAATAAGATGACCGTCGTCGTCTACATGGGCATGACCGCGGCGCCTTCGATCCGCGAAGGCCTGCTCGCCGCGGGCCGCTCGCCGGAGACGCCGGTCGGCGTGTTCGCCCGCGTCACGCGGCCGGACGCCAAGGCGGCGGTCGGCACGCTGGCGCGGCTGCCCGAGCTGGTCAAACAGGTCGATGGCGGTCCCGCTGTCCTCATTATCGGCGACGTGGTCGCGCATTCCGCGCCGTGGAGCCGATCCAACGTCACCCAACTCTTCTCCAACCAGATGTTCTCCGAACTGCTGAAAGCTGCCGAATGACCTCTCCGCTTGAACAGAAGAAAATCAGGATCACGGGCCCGTCGGTGGTCACCGCCAACCGCACCTGGGATGGTGCGGTGGTGTACCGGACCGCGCAAAAGGGCTGGTCCACCGAACTCGCTGACTCCGCCATTGTCAGCACCTCCGACGATGCCCGCGCACTGCTGGCCGAAGCCGCCGCCGACGACGTCGGCGCGGTCGGCCCCTATATCGCGCCGGTCGAGCTCAAGGACGGCGGCAAGGTCAAGCCGGGCAATCTCCGCGAACACATCCGCGCCAAGGGCGTCACGATCGATCTTCAGGTGCCGGCGTAAGGCTCATCCATCATGTATGCATATGACGAACTCGACCGCACGCTGATCAACGAGCGTGTTTCGGAATTCCGCGACCAGGTGAAGCGCCGCCTCTCGGGCGAGCTCACCGAGGACGAATTCAAGATCCTGCGTCTGCAGAACGGCGTGTATTTGCAGCTGCACGCCTACATGTTCCGCGTCGCGATCCCCTACGGCACGCTGTCGTCGAAGCAGCTGCGCCGCTTCGCCCATGTCGCGCGCCGCTACGATCGCGGCTACGGCCACTTCACCACCCGGCAGAACATCCAGTTCAACTGGATCAAGCTCAGCGAGCTGCCCGACGCGCTGTCCGACCTCGCCGAGGTCGGCATCCACGCGATGCAGACCTCCGGCAACAACATGCGCAACGTCACCTCGGACCAGTGGGCCGGGGTCGCGCCGGGCGAGATCGAGGACCCGCGGATCTGGTCGGAGCTGATCCGCCAGCACACCACGCTGCATCCGGAATTCTCGTTCCTGCCGCGCAAGTTCAAGATCGCGATCACCGCCTCCGAGCACGATCGCGCCGCGATCAAGATCCACGACATCGGCCTGCGGCTGCACAAGAATGCCGACGGCGAGACCGGCTTCGAGGTGCTGGTCGGCGGCGGCCTCGGCCGCACCCCGTTCATCGCCAAGACCATCAAGCCGTTCGTCCCCGGCCGCGATATCCTGAGCTACATCGAGGCGATCCTGCGCGTCTACAACCAGTACGGCCGCCGCGACAACATCTACAAGGCGCGGATCAAGATCCTGGTGCACGAGCTCGGCATCGAGAAGTTCGCCAAGGAAGTCGACGAGGAGTGGAAGCAGATGGGCGATGTTGGGCTGACGCTCGATCACGCCGCCATCGAGGAGGTCCGCTCGCGCTTCTCCTATCCGGCTTACGAAAAGCTGCCGCACATGCCGGACGAGCTGAAGCAGGCCGCGCATGACAAGCTGTTCGAGCGCTGGCGCAAGAACTCGGTGTTCCCGCACAAGGTGCAGGGCTACTCGATCGTCGTGCTGTCGCTGAAGCCGGTCGGCGGCCCGCCCGGCGACGCCACCGCCGAGCAGATGGACGCGCTCGCCGACCTCGCCGACAAATATTCGTTCGGCGAGATCCGCGTCGGCCACGAGCAGAACCTGGCTCTGCCGCACGTCGCCAAGCGCGACCTGCCGGCACTGTTCAAGGCGCTCGACCGGCTCGGCCTGGCGACGCCGAACGTCAACCTCGTCACCGACATCATCGCCTGCCCGGGACTCGACTACTGCTCGCTGGCGAATGCGCGCTCGATCCCGATCGCGCAAGAGCTGACGCGGCGCTTCGCCAATCACGACACCGCCGACCTGATCGGCCGGCTCCACATCAACATCTCCGGCTGCATCAATGCCTGCGGCCATCACCATGTCGGCCACATCGGCGTTCTCGGCGTCGAGAAGAACGGTGAGGAATTCTACCAGATCACGATCGGCGGCCGCGCCGACGAGAACGCGCAGATGGGCACCTTGATCGGCCCGGCCGTTCCCTATGCGGAAGTCGCCGACGTGATCGAAGACATTGTCGAAGCCTATCTCGCGCTGCGCGACCGTCCCGAGGAATTGTTCGTCGATACGGTGAAGCGTCTGGGCGTCGAGCCTTTCAGGGAGCGGGTCTATGCCACTCGTTAAGCAGGGAAGACTAACCACCGATTTGTTCGTGCATGTCGCCGACGGCGCCGAGCTGCCGGGCGACGGTGCGGTGCTGGTGAGCGCCGAACGCTTTCTCGCCGGTCCGGAGGCGCTGCTGCGCCGCCCCGGCAAGGTCGGCGTGATCTGGCCGAACAACCGCAATCTCGACGATCTGGTGTCGCATCTCGATCGTCTCGCCTCGGTCGCGCTGGTGTTCCCGACCTTCCGCGACGGCCGCGCCTACAGCCAGGCGCGCCTGCTGCGCGAGCGCTACGGCTATGACGGCGAGCTGCGCGCCACCGGACAGGTGCTGCGCGACCAGTTCGTGTTCATGACGCGCGCCGGCTTCGACGCCTTCGAAGTGAAGAAGGACGCCGATGCCGACGCCTTCGCCGCGACCATGAAGCGCTATTCGGTGTTCTACCAGCCGACCGGCGACGGGCGCGTCACCGCACTCAACCGCCGCATGCAGCTGCGTCACTCGGAGAGCGCGGGCCAGTGAGCACGGTCGCACCAGAGCTCGCAGCAGCGGCGCCGGGCGGATTGCCCGCGGCCGATGCGCTCGATCGCGCGCTGCGCACGGCATCGCCCGCCGAAGTGATCGCGGCCGCGCTGAAGACGGTCGGCCGCGAGAGGCTGGCGCTGGTGTCGTCGTTCGGCACCGAGTCCGCCGCGCTGCTCAAGGTGATGGCGGATGTCGACCCGGCGATCCCGGTGGTCTTCCTCGACACCGGCTGGCTGTTCGAGGAGACGCTGGCTTATCGTGACACCTTGATAGCCACGCTCGGCCTCACCGATGTGCGTTCGATCAAGCCCGACGAGCAGGCGCTGTCGCGCCAGGATCCGGACCGCGAATTGTGGTTCACCGATCCCGATGCCTGCTGCCGGATCCGCAAGGTCGAGCCCTTGGCGCGTGCGCTAAAACCGTTCGCCGGCTGGATCAATGGCCGCAAGCGCTTCCAGGGCGGCGCCCGCACCGACATTCCGGTCGTCGAGGACGACGGGGTCAGGCTGAAATTCAATCCGTTCGCCAACGTCTCGCGCGAGGAGATCGAGGCGATCTACGCGCTCGGCAAGCTGCCGCCGCATCCACTTGTCGCATCGGGATATCAGTCGGTCGGGTGTATGCCTTGCTCGAGCCGGTCTGCCACCGGCGAGGATGCACGCGACGGCCGCTGGCGCGGCCGGGCGAAGACGGAATGCGGCATCCATACGATGAAGATGTCGTAGAGCATGATGTCGTGGAGCAGGCGCTCAATCGCGATGACGGTTCATCGCGATCTGGCGACGCGACAAAGCCTTCGCAGTGCGGCGCCTTCGTAGCACAAGCGCGCTGCACGGCCGCAAACAAAGAAAACCGGTTTCGTTGACTTAAAGCCACTTCGCCGCGAGTTATGTCTGGCGCGTTCCCTGACATTCTCGGGTTGAATGGAGACAGAAATGATCCGTCGTATCCTGCCGCTGGTCGCGGGATTGTTGTGGGCGAGCTCGGCCTTCGCGGCCGACTATTCGCTGCTCAACGTGTCCTACGATCCGACCCGCGAGCTCTATGTCGATTTCAACAAGGCGTTCGCCGCGGCCTATCAGAAGGAAACCGGCAAGAGCGTCGAGATCAAGCAGTCGCATGGCGGTTCGGGCTCGCAGGCGCGCTCGGTGATCGACGGACTGCAGGCCGATGTGGTCACGCTGGCGCTCGCCTATGACATCGATGCGATCGCGGGCAAGGGCCTGCTCGCGGCCGATTGGCAGAAGCGGCTGCCGCTGAACGCCTCGCCCTATACCTCGACCATCGTGTTCCTGGTGCGCAAGGGCAACCCCAAGGGCATCAAGGATTGGGATGATTTGATTAAACCCGGCGTCGCTGTGATCACGCCGAACCCGAAGACCTCCGGCGGCGCGCGCTGGAACTATCTCGCCGCCTGGGGCTACGCGCAGAAGAAGTTCGGCTCGGCCGACAAGGCGAAGAAGTTCGTCGCCGACCTCTACCAGAACGTTCCGGTGCTCGACACCGGCGCGCGCGGCTCGACCGTGACCTTCGTCGAGCGCGGCGTCGGCGACGTGCTACTCGCGTGGGAGAACGAAGCCTTTCTGGCACAACGCGAATTCGGCAAGGACAAGTTCGAGATCGTGGCCCCGGCGCAGTCGATCCTCGCCGAGCCGCCGGTCGCCGTGGTCGACACGGTTGCCGACAAGAAGGGCACCCGCGCCGTCGCCGAAGCCTATCTGAAGTACTGGTACACCAAGGAAGGCCAGGAGATCGCCGCGCGCAACTCCTACCGGCCGCGTGATCCCGAGATCGCCAAGGAGTACGAAAAATCCTTTGCCAAGGTTGAACTTTTCACCATCGACGACGTTTTTGGAGGTTGGACCAAGGCGCAGAAGGAGCATTTCGCCGAGGGCGGCATTTTCGATCAGATCTACAAGAACTGATCGGGACTATCGTTCGGGTTAAACAGGGGGATTTGTGAGCACAGCGGTTGCACGGCGCAGTACCCTGCCGGGGTTCGGTCTCACCATGGGACTGACCCTGACATGGCTCTCCGTTATCATCCTGATTCCGCTGGCCGCGCTGTTCCTCAAGACGTTCGAGCTCAGCCTCGATCAGTTCTGGGCCATCATCACCAGCCGCCGCACCCTGAATGCCCTGAAGATTTCGTTTGGGCTTTCGTTTGCGGCCGCCTGCGTCAACCTGGTGATGGGCACCATCATCGTCTGGGCGCTGGTGCGCTACCGTTTTCCGGGCCGGCGGCTGTTCGACGCCATCGTCGATATTCCATTCGCCTTGCCGACCGCGGTCGCCGGCGTCGCGCTGACGCAATTGTTCGCGCAGAAGGGCTGGCTCGGCGCGCCGCTCGCCGAACTCGGCATCAAGGTCGCGTTTACGCCGATCGGCATCTTCATCGCGATGATCTTCATCGGCATTCCCTTCGTGGTGCGCACGGTGCAGCCGGTGCTGATCGATCTCGATCCCGAGATCGAGGAAGCCGCCGCGAGCTTAGGTGCCAACCGCTGGCACACCGTGTTCCGCGTCATCCTGCCGAGCCTGATCCCGGCGCTGCTCACCGGCTTTGCGCTGGCCTTTGCCCGCGCCATCGGTGAATACGGTTCGGTGATCTTCATCGCCGGCAATCTGCCCAACGTCTCCGAAATCGCGCCGCTGTTGATCGTGATCCGGCTGTCCGAATTCCGCTATGCCGACGCCACCGCGATCGCAGTCGTGATGCTGGTGGCCTCATTCCTGATCATCTTCGTGATCAATCGCCTGCAGCGCTGGGCGCAAGCCCGCATTCCCGTGCATTGAGGTTCGAGATGTCGATGCAGACGGGATTGGTGACCTCGACGACGCAACTGCGGACCTACGCGCCCGCGACCGATGTCAGCGTGGCGGCGCCAGTGCCGCGGCTCGAGATCGCGCGCGCGGAGCCCGGCACGGCGCAGCGCAATTTGCGCACCGAGCCCGGCCCGATCCGCTTCATCATCATCGCGCTGGCGATCACCTTCCTCAGCGTGTTCGTCGTGCTGCCGCTGGTCGTCGTGTTCGCGTCGGCCTTCTCGAAAGGGATCGGCGCCTATGTCGCCGCGCTGGCCGAGCCCGAGGCGCTCGCCGCTATCAAGTTGACGCTGCTGATCGCCGCGATCTCGGTCACGCTCAATCTGGTGTTCGGCGTGGTCGCGGCCTGGGCGATCTCGAAATTCGAATTCACCGGTAAGACCTTCCTGATCACGCTGATCGACCTGCCGTTCTCGGTCTCGCCCGTGATCTCCGGCCTGGTCTTCGTGCTGCTGTTCGGCGCCCAGGGCTATTTCGGTCCGTGGCTGCAGGCGCACAACGTCCATATCCTGTTCGCGGTGCCCGGCATCGCGCTGGCGACGATCTTCGTCACCTTCCCGTTCGTGGCGCGCGCGCTGATCCCGCTGATGCAGGAGCAAGGCACCCAGGAGGAGGAGGCGGCGATCTCGCTCGGCGCTTCCGGACTGCAGACCTTCTTCCGCGTGACGCTGCCCAACATCAAGTGGGGCCTGCTCTACGGCGTCCTGCTCTGCAACGCGCGCGCGATGGGCGAGTTCGGTGCGGTCTCGGTCGTCTCCGGCCATATCCGCGGCGAGACCAACACGATGCCGCTCCTGGTCGAAATTCTCTACAACGAATATCAGTTCGTCGCGTCGTTCGCGATCGCATCGCTGCTGGCGATGCTGGCGCTGATCACGCTGGTGGCGAAGACCGTTCTCGAGCAACGGCTCGACGAGGCAGAGGTGCCCGATGGCGATTGAAGTCAAGAATATCGTAAAGACGTTCGGCAGCTTTGCCGCGCTCGACAATGTCGATCTCAAGGTTGACGATGGCGAGCTGTTGGCGCTGCTCGGCCCGTCCGGCTCCGGCAAGACCACGCTGCTGCGGATCATCGCGGGACTGGACTGGCCAGACAGCGGCGAGGTCGCGATCGACGGCGAGAATGCGCTGTCGCGCGGCGCCAGCGAGCGTCAGGTCGGCTTCGTGTTCCAGCACTACGCGCTGTTCCGCCATATGACGGTGTTCGAGAACGTCGCGTTCGGCCTGCGCGTGCAGCCGCGCGCGATCCGCAAGGACGAGGCGACGATCCGCGCCCGGGTCAAGGAATTGCTCGACCTGGTGCAGCTCGATTGGCTCGCCAACCGCTATCCGAGCCAGCTGTCCGGCGGCCAGCGGCAGCGCATCGCGCTGGCGCGTGCGCTTGCGATCGAGCCGCGCATCCTGCTGCTTGACGAGCCGTTCGGCGCGCTCGATGCCAAGGTGCGCAAGGAGCTCCGGCAATGGCTGCGCTCGCTGCACAACGAGATCCACGTCACCTCGATCTTCGTCACCCACGACCAGGAGGAGGCGCTCGAAGTCGCCAACCGCGTCGTGGTGATGGACAAAGGCAAGATCGAGCAGATCGGCTCGCCCGGCGAGGTCTATGACAACCCGGCGACCGCCTTCGTGCACGGCTTCATCGGCGAATCCATCGTGCTTCCGGTCGATGTGGCCGGCGACGCGGTGCGGCTGGACGGCCGTCCGCTGAACATTCCGGCGCTCGGCGCGGCATCGGGCGCCGCAAAGCTGTTCGTCCGCCGCCATGACATGGCGGTCGGTCCGGCCGGAACCGGCGCCCTGGAAGGCGCCATCCGTCACGTCCGTTCGTTCGGGCCGATCCAGCGCGCCGAAGTGGCGCTGTCGGGTAGCGAGGGCAAGACCGTGATCGAGATCGACGCCCCCCGCGATCGCGAGCTGCAGGCCGGCGAAATCGTCTCCTTGCAGCCCCGCCGCTACCGGATTTTTGCGGCACAGGAGTAGGACCCGGCCGCCGTGCCCAAACCTCCCCTTGAAAAGGGGAGGTCGCTTTGCTCGTCAGAGCAAAGCGGGTGGGGATCCTCTCTCCACGACATCGGCTGTCGCCTGTGGCCGACCCCCATCCCGACCTTCCCCCTTGCAGGGGGAAGGAGAAGCAAGTGCCGTAGCTCGGATGAGCCAACAGCCTGTGACTAACGCGCCCTGACCGGCCGGTTGCCGTGGCTGTCCTGCGGTACGCCACGCTGCAGCGACATGTGCGAGTGAATGCCGAGCCAATGTCCGTCGGCCTGACGCGCGAGGATGATCGTCGCCCGCCCTGGCCGATCGAACCGGCTTCCGTCGGGATGGAAGCCAGCGCTCGTCCACGGCGTGATCACCGTCGCCGTGCCGCCGTCGGCGCTCACCAGCACCGCCGTATTGTCGAGGTCGAAGGCGAAATCCGCCGTGCGCGGCCAGACATTGTCCCATTGCATCTCGGTCCAGCGCGTGCGGCCGCGGATCAGTTCCTGGTAGGTGCCAAACGAGATGATATCGGAATGCCAGAACGGACGGGCCGCAGCATAGTCCACCGCCCTGACGCAGGCCGCGAACCGCTCGAGCCAATCGAAGACGGATCGGGTCGTTGCTGAATCGGCGATCGGCAGCGCTGTTTGCTGGCTCATCATCTTCCTCAACCCGACGGCTATGGCGGCCGACGGAGCCAGAAACGCACAACAGTGTCAACGAAGCGAGGTCCGGGGACTTTGTTCCGCGGATCGACTGACCGCGGATCGCGGAGCCTGTCACCGGTTGCGCGTTCGCGCGACCCGTTGGCTCCATCCGGACGACGGGTCAAAACCTCCCCTTGAAAAGGGGAGGTCGCTTTGCTCGCCAGAGCAAAGCGGGTGGGGATCTGCTCTCTCCACTTGCAGCGTCGCCTGCGGCCGACCCCCATCCAGACCTTCCCCCTTTCAGGGGGAAGGAGAAGGCCGTAGATGGGGTAACGGGCCGGCCGCCCGCTCGCTACGGCGCGATTTGGAAGCGCGCTCGCGAGCGGCCTGTTGGTTGGAAGGCGGTCGTCCCTCAAACTGATGGTGTCAATAAACGGAGTCGGGCAAGCCCGCTCCAAGCATCATTAAGGGACGACCATGTACCACTATGCAGGAATCGACGTGTCTTTGGAATGCTCGAGCGTCTGCCTTGTCGATGGGACAGGTAAGATTTTGCGCGAGGCGAGGGTTGCGAGTGAGCCGGAGGCCTTGATCACCTGGTTGCGGTCGCTGGGGTTGGTGCTGGAACGGATCGGGCTGGAGGCTGGTCCGCTGTCGCAATGGCTCTACGCAGCGATGCGGGATGCGGGCCTGGCAGTCGAACTGTTGGAGACGCGGCACGTCCGCGATGCCTTCAAGGCGATGCCGGTGAAGTCGGACCGCAACGATGCCCGCGGGATCGCGCAACTGATGCGGCTGGGCTGGTTCCGGCCGGTGCACTGCAAGTCGATCGAAGCGCAAGAGACGCGGGCGGTTCTGACGGCACGCAAGCTGCTGCAGTCCAAGCTGCGCGACATCGAGAACAGCCTGCGCGGCGTGCTCCGCGGCTTCGGTCTGAAGGTCGGCACGACCACCGAGCGCACGTTCGCCGAACGCATCCGGGAGCTCGTAGCGGGCCATCCCGGACTTGAGATCGTGGCACAGGCGCTGCTCGAAGCCCACGCCGTGCTGCGGCGCGAGTTCAATGGCCTGGATAAGCACACCCAAAAGCTCGCCAGGTCGCACCCTCAAGCCCGCCTCCTGATGACGACACCGTCCGTCGGCCCGATCGTGGCGCTTACCTACGCCTCGGCGGTCGACGACCCGAAGCGCTTCCGGTCCTCGAAGGCGACGGGAGCGCATTTTGGCCTCACCCCGAAGAAGTACCAATCGGGCGAAACCGACTATACCGGCCGCATCAGCAAGATCGGCGATGCCTCCGTGCGCGAGGCGCTCTATCAAGCGGCTCACGTCATGCTGACCAAGCCGGTCAGGAACTGCTCGGCGCTGAAAGGCTGGGCGATGCGGATCGCCCGGCGCGCAGGCCTGCGCAAGGCCAAGGTGGCGCTCGCACGCAAGCTCGCCGTCGTTCTGCATCGCATGCTCGCCGACGCCAAACCGTTCAACCCGATGGCCAAGGCCTCGGCAACCTAAGCAAGGAGCAGCAATCGGTTCTGGGCGGGCCACGACACCAGGCTCTCCCTGAGCGAGGTCCCTGCGCCGGGACGATGGATCCGGTCAGGCCGCCATCCGGGAAGTGGCTCACAACCACGCTTCCGTAGATTGGCCGGCCGGCTCCTCAATGCACCCCATCAGGCGACGGCCTTCGCGCCGATCCCGTACAGAAGCAAGTGCCCGGCGAGTGGATCACGCAAAAAGGGATTGACTTACAAAGGCCCGTTACAGAAGCCCGGATGAAGCGCAGCGTAATCCGGGGATCGAACCGCGTGGTTGGACCGTCCCGGATTACGCTTTCGCTCCATCCGGGCTACGTGCTGGAACAGGCCAAAAGTTAGCCCCTGTTCACCATTCAGCCACGGTTGGTATGCAACAACGGCGGGCCAACCTTGGGGGTTTTTACCAGTGAAACGGACGACGGTTGCCCTGTTCGGGCTACTGGTGCTCGCCGGCTGTGCCGCAGACACCAAAATCCCGGAAGAACCGACCATGTATCTCAACATGGCGCAGGCCGGCGCGGTGCTGGATAGCCAGGCGGCCGCGATCATGTTTTCGCAATACCGCCAGAACAATGGTCTTGGCACCGTCGTGGTGGATCCGGACCTGACGAAGCTTGCCGAGCAGCAGTCGCAGGCGATGGCCGCCCGCAACAAGATGGACCATGACGTGAAGGCCCCGCTCGGCAAGCGGCTGCAGGCCGGGGGCTATCCCGCAACCGTCGCGGTCGAGAACATCTCGGCCGGCTATCACACGCTGGCGGAAGCATTTTCAGGGTGGCGCGATTCACCGCCGCACAAGGCCAATATGCTCAAGAGCGGTGTCACAAAAATGGGCATCGCGGCCGTCTATGCTCCCAACACCAAATACAAGGTGTTCTGGACGCTCATTTTGGCGGCAACCTGATTTCGATAAAATCCGCGTGATCCGCTTCCGCATCTCGTCGATTGACGCGGCTGCGAACAGCCGCCACGGTGCGCTGCAAGGTAATCCTGACTGGGCGGTTACGAATGGATACTTCTGACACCGCGCCCGCCTCGACGCCGGCGCAAGCGCAGCGTGTGCTGGTTCTCAGGGCGGCGGTGCGCTCGGCTCCTATCAGGCCGGCGCCTTCCAGGCGCTCTGCCATGCGGGCTTCGAGCCGGAATGGATCGCTGGCATCTCGATCGGCGCCATCAATGCCGCGATCATTGCCGGCAACGAGCCGGACAAGCGCGTGCCGCGGCTGAAGGAATTCTGGGAGATGGTGTCGGCGCCGGTGCCGTGGAATCCGGTCTTGAAGCATGAGCGCGCCCGCTCGCTGTTCAACGAGACCTCTGCGGCGATCATCGCGACCTTCGGCGTGCCCGGCTTCTTCACGCCGCGGCTTCCGCCGGCGCCGCTGTGGCCGCCCGGCAGCTCGCAATCGCTGAGCTATTACGACACCGCGCCCCTGAAGAAGACGCTGGAGCGGCTGGTTGACTTCGATCGCATCAACGATCTGAAGACGCGCCTGTCGGTCGGTGCGGTCAGCGTCACCTCAGGAAATTTCTGCTATTTCGACAATTACGAGTTCAAGAAGCGCGGCAAGAAGATCGGCCCCGAGCACATCATGGCCTCGGGTGCGTTGCCGCCGGGCTTTCCCGCCGTCGTGATCGAGGGCGAGCATTACTGGGATGGCGGCATCGCCTCCAACACCCCGCTCGACTTCGTGCTGGACGAGGAGATCAGCCGTGATCTCCTGATCTTTCAGGTCGACCTGTTCAGCGCGCGCGGGCTGTTGCCGGAGACGCTGCTGGAGGCCGCCGAGCGCGAAAAGGACATCCGCTTTTCCAGCCGGACGCGGATGAACACCGACAAGAACAAGCAGATCCATAACGCCCGCATGGCGGTGCGCGACCTGATCAGCAAGCTGCCGGATTACCTGAAGAACGATCCGTCGGTCGAGCTGCTGCGCAAGGCGTCCAAGGAGAACACCGTCACGGTGGTTCACCTGATCTACAAGAGCAAGAACTACGAGAGCTCGTCGAAGGACTACGACTTCTCCCATGTTGCGATGGTCGAGCACTGGGGCGCCGGCGTGCGCGACGTGCATTTGTCGATGCGTCACAAAGAATGGCTAGAACGGCCACAGTCCGGGGAAACCATGGTGACTTACGATCTCACGGGGGACGAACCCACGCCCCCGGCAAGCAAATAGGAGCGAACAACAATGGGTACGTTGACAGGCAAGACCGCCGTTGTGACCGGCTCGACCAGCGGCATCGGATTGGCTTATGCGCGCGCCTTTGCCGGCGCCGGCGCCAATATCGTCCTCAACGGCATGGGCGTGCCGGCCGACATCGAGAAGGAGCGTTCCGGCATCGAGACCGACTTCAAGGTCAAGGCGGCCTATTCGCCGGCCGACATGACCAAGCCGGCCGAGATCGCCGACATGATCGCGCTCGGCGAGAAGACCTTCGGTTCGGTCGACATCCTCGTCAACAATGCCGGCATCCAGTTCGTTTCGCCGATCGAGGAGTTTCCGCCGGAGAAGTGGGAAGCGATCATCGCGATCAATTTGTCGTCGGCGTTCTACGGCATCCGCGCCGCGGTGCCCGGCATGAAGAAGCGCGGCTGGGGCCGCATCATCAATACGGCTTCCGCGCACTCGCTGGTCGCCTCGCCGTTCAAGTCGGCCTATGTTTCGGCCAAGCACGGCATCGCCGGCCTGACCAAGACCGCGGCGCTCGAGCTCGCGCAGTTCAAGATCACCTGCAACTGCATCAGCCCGGGCTACGTCTGGACGCCGCTGGTCGAGCACCAGATTCCGGAGACCATGAAGGCGCGCAATCTGACCAAGGAGCAGGTCATCAAGGACGTGCTGCTCGCCGCCCAGCCGACCAAGGAGTTCGTCACCTCGGAGCAGGTCGCAGCACTCGCGCTGTTCCTGTGCGGCGACGATGCCGCGCAGATCACCGGCGCCAATCTCTCGATCGACGGCGGCTGGACCGCGGAGTAGTTTTTCCGGCGGGATTTGTCGCTGGACTGCCAGAAACAATGAGCCGGCCCTGATTGAATCAGGGCCGGCTTTTACTTGAGACCGCGAGCTAGTGCGGATCCGGATCGGACGGGGAGAACGGCATCCGAGATGTATGTCTGATGTGCAGGATGTCGATTGTATCGCTGCGGACCCGATAGAAGATACGGAACGGATAGCGCAGGACGGTGATCGCACGGACCGCGGAGCGCTGTGAGACGCGCGGCGCTGATCCGGGCGCGCGGCTCACACGGTCAATAACTTCGTGGAAGCGGCGTTCAGCCGCAGCGATTGTCGGGCTGGCGTGGGTCGAATAGTAAGTCGCGATTTCGTCCAGATCAGTCAGCGCTTGGCGCGAGAAGACGACCTTCACTTGCGACGAAATTTGGCAAACGCGGCTGCGACCTCTTCGTCGGTCGCGCACTCGCCTGCGTCGATGGACTCCATTGCGGCATCGATGACCCGCAATTCGTCCCGCGTCGCGACGTAGTCCTGGGCCTGCAGTTCGATTTCGATCTGGTTTGCGATCGATACGAGTTCATCCTGTGCCGACTCGGGCCAGGATTGAACGCGATCGAGCAGATTTTTCAGTTCGGCGGCGGTCATGTCGCGTAATATATGCCGTAGTCGGCGGAAATGCTACGGCGCGGAACGGGCCTTCCCGAACGCCAGCACGTGCAGCCCGAGCCGCGAGCGCACCACATAGAACAGCAGGATCGTCTCGAAGGTCAGCGACAGCGAGGTCGAGGCGGCCGCGCCCATGCCGCCGTAGCGCGGGACGAGCGCGATGCAGAGCCCGACATTCATGAAGAACGACACCGCATAGGCCGTCGCGCAGATGCCCTGGTGTCCGAGCATGTTCAACAGGCGCTCGACCGGCCCGATCGCCGAGCGGATCACAAGGCCGATCGCGGCGATGAACATGATGCTGTAGCCGTCGACGAATTTCGGGCCGAACAGCCACAGCAGCGGCTTGCCGAACGCGAGCAGCGCGATGGTCGCGAACAGCGAAGGCCAGAATGTCCAGCTGATCGCGTGCGCGACATAGGCCGACAGCCGGTCCTTGTCGCCGAGCGCGTTGTACTCGGCGAAGCGGTGCGCCGTCGTCGCCGACATCGCGTAGTGCACGAACGACACCAGCGCCAGCGTCTTCACCACGGCGAAATAGATGCCGACCTCTTCCGACGAGCGGAATTGCTGCAGCATCAGCACGTCGGTGTAGCCGAGCAGCAGATAGAAGCTTTCGACCAGCATGATCGGCAGCGAGATCGCGAACCAGCCCTTGACGTCATAGGTCTTCTCGCCGGGCCCGACATGGGCGGTGAGCCGGCGGTTCAGCACGATCATCTGGCCGATCGCCGCGATGTAGACCGCAGCGGCGCTCGCGATCATCGCCACCGTCGCGCCGAGATTGAGGCCGAGCGCCAGCGCGCCGGCAGTCAGCGCGATGATCAGCCCCTGCCGGACGATGAACTGCGGCATCAGGCCGAGTTGCATCCAGTCATGCGCGCGCGAGATGCCGTCCTGGGTGTTGGCGACCACGAAGGGCGGCAGCGTCAGGCAGCCGATATAGAGCGGCACGATCGCGTTGGAGTCGATCCAGGGCGACGCGAAATGGATCACGCCAGCGAGCAGCAGCGCCACCGTGCTGGACGCGGCCAGCACCACCCAGCGGCCGCCGGAGAGGAAGCCGCGCAGCGCGGCGAGGTCGCCGCGCGCGCGATATTCCGGGATGATCTTCTGCGAGGAGGGCGCGATGCCGAAATCCATGGTGCTGCCGAGCAGCAGCACCCAGGTCCAGACATAGACATAGATGCCGTAGTCCGAGCCGCTCATCCAGCGCGCCAGCAGGATCTGCGCGAGATAGGCGATCGCGGCGCTGATGACGCGGATGACGAAGATGGTGCCGGCCAGGCGCTTGGTGACCGAGGCCTCCTTGGTGCCGCCGAGCAGGCGCGCGGCGAGGCCCCGCAGGCGTGCGACCGGGCCCGATGGCGCAGAAGTTGCGGTTTGGGTTTCCATCACAGCCAAGGCGGAAAATTCCTGAAGCGCCGCAGCGCGGCAATGCGCCTCGATCTATCAACGAAACGTTAAGATTGGGTTGGACGGCCGCCCGGGCAGGGAACCTGCCGATGCGCCAAACTGCGTATCAGACGCGGCTCGCGCCGGCGGAACTGCCCGCTTGGCGAGCGCCCACGGCATTAGCTCAAATGGCGTCAGTTCAAATTGATATTGAATTCGTAGCTCTTGTCGCCGCCGACCAGTGTCAGCTTCAGCGCGGCGCCTTCCGCCGTGGCGCCGGGCGGCAGCCCGTCGAGCTCGAAAGAGAAGCGCTTCACGCCGGGCGGCGCGTGCTCGACCAGCTTGGGCACCGGAAGCGCCCAGTCGGGCGTCGGCCCCTCGACGAACAGGCTGAGGTCGCGGCTCTCGGGCGCGGTGACATCGACCAGCACGTTGTTCTTGCCGTCGCGCTTGACGTCGCGGATCGTGAACGGCGTGGGATCGCCGATATTGGCGGGCTTCGGCACCGCGTTGAGCGCGTCGGTCAGCGCGGCGTCCTCGGTCGAGGCGACGCTGGCGAATGCCAGCTCGGCCTTCGCTTCCACCGGCACGCACAGCTTCTCGCACACCGCGTAGTTGATGTCGGCGCGCAGCACCAGCGGCTTGTCGGGGTTCTTCGCGACGATGCGCAGCGGCAGCACCACCTGGTGCTTGTAGCCGAGCGAGGTGCCGCCGGCGCCGTCGTCAAACTGGCGCGGCGCCGGCCACATCACCGTGACAGCCTCGACATTGTCCGACCTAGAGAAATCGAACCGCGGCGGCACGCCGGAATCGCCGGGTGTCCGCCAGTAGGTCTTCCAGCCGTCCTGCAGCTGGAAGGCAATGCCGCCGAGCAGCACCGTGCCGCTGCGCGATCCCGCGAGCAGCCGTACCGCCGAATGCGTGTCCTGCTGCCACGGCGAGGCGTCGTCGGCGCGGACCTCCGTTGCCATGGATGCGACGGAAAGTAGGGCGGCAACGCCAAAGGCGGCCCGCAGGGGAACTGTGACGATCATGAGACGTCTTTACCCGCAACTTTCGTCGCAAACCATTGAATTGCTTGTGATGCATCGCCGCACGCCGGGCGATGGTTGATTGACAGAACCGCGACCCAATATCAGGATGCCAAATCAGCAGGAAAGGCCTTTGCGGATGCGCCCTGAAGGCAAAACAGGCAAGACTCGCAGGACCGCCGCCGGCAGAAACCCGGCCCCCGGTCCCCATGCCGCCGATGATGGCTATCTCGACGGCCAGATGCTGATTGCGATGCCTGTGATGAACGACCCGCGCTTCGAGCGCTCGGTGATCTACATGTGCGCCCATTCCTCCGAGGGCGCCATGGGCATCATCGTCAATCGCCCGGCCGGCAGCATCGATTTCCCCGGGCTCCTGGTGCAGCTCGACATCATCGAGAAATCGGACCAGATCCAGCTGCCCGAGAATGCCGAGATGATGAAGGTGATGAAGGGCGGCCCGGTCGACACCGGCCGCGGCTTCGTGCTGCATTCCAGCGACTTCTACATCCAGGATGCGACGCTCAACATCGACGACGGCATCTCGCTGACTGCGACCGTCGACATCCTCAAGGCGATCGCCAAGGGCTCAGGCCCCAAGCACGCGATCCTCGCGCTCGGCTATGCCGGCTGGGCGCCGGGCCAGCTCGAGAACGAGATCCAGCACAATGGCTGGCTGCACTGCGACGCCGATCCGGAGCTGATCTTCGGCGCCGATGTCGACGAGAAATACGCGCGCGCCCTGCGCAAGATCGGCATCGAGGCCGGCATGCTCTCCAACGACGCCGGCCACGCGTAGTTTGTGCGCGTCTCTCTCCGTGTCATGCCCCGCGAAAGCGGGGCATCCAGTACGCCGTGGCCCTTCGGCAATCCACAAATGTCTCTGGAATACTGGATCGCCCGGTCGAGCCGGGCGATGACAGCTTGGGATATGGCTGCGCCCGCTACTCCGCCGCTTCCTGCGCCACCGTCGGCTGGGTGCCCGCCACCGTGGCGCGGCGCATGTCGCGGGGCTGCGACTGGTCGTAGCGGCGGACGCGGTGCACGGTCTGGCGGTTGTCCCACATCACGAGGTCATGCACCGTCCATTTGTGCACATAGACGAACTCGCCCTGCGTCGCGTGCTCGGTGAGGTCGCGCAGCAGCAGCCGTGCCTCCGGCATGCTCATGCCCCTGATGGCGCCGGCATGCGACGACAGATAGAGCGACTTGCGGCCGTGCACCGGATGCGTGCGCACCAGGCGCTGCAGCACCGGCTTGAACATCTGCTTTTCTTCATCCGTATAATCGAGGAAGCCGAGCGAGCCGCGCGAATACATCAGCGAGTGCTCGCAGATCATGTCCTCGATCTCCGCCTTGGTCTCGTCGTCGAGCGCGTCATAGGCGGCGCGCATGTCGGCGAATTCGGTGTTGCCGCCCTTCGGGTTCACCACGCGCGCCGACAGCAGCGAGAACTTCGCCGGGATCGGCCGGAACGAGCTGTCGGAATGCCACAGGCAGTTGCCGAGGTTGAACAGATGGGTGCGGTGATCCTTCGGCAGCGGCTTGCCGTCCTTGCCGAGATTACTGACATCGTTGAGCCCGGCGGAGAGACGGTAGTCCTCCTTCTTCGCCACGGTGCCACCGCGCGCATCCTCGCGCTCGCCGAAATTCAGCGCGAACGCCATCTGCTGGTCGTCCGTGATGTCCTGGCCGTGGAAGACGAGCACGGCGTATTTGTCCATGCCGGCCTCGATGTCGATCGCTTCCTGCTTCGTCAGCGGCTTGCGCAGATCGACGCCGGAGACCTCGCCGACGAAATGCTTGTGAAGCTGGCGGATCAGGGCCGTCATGGCGTATCTCCCCGTATCGCGCGGGCGGTTGTCCCGCTTCGCTTGCCGGGAAGGCTACTCCCGAGGAGCGCCCTGTCAACGCACGGTACGACATGCAGGGTTGCGCCGACTCGTGTCCCGGACGCGGTGCAGCGTCTCTTGACGGTGCACCGCAGAGCCGGGACCCTTGCTGCGTGGCCCCGGATCAGCAGCGCACCACTCTGTGCTGCGCCGCATCCGGGGAACGCATCAAGCGTTTCTGGCCATCAACCCGCCGTCGACCGGAATCACGGCGCCGGTCAGGAACGATGCCGCGGGCAGGCACAGGCTCAGCGTCATGTGCGCGACCTCTTCGGGATCGCCGTAACGCGCGAGCGCGGTGCGGCGCTTGGCGTAGATCGTCTTGTGCTCCTCGGAGATGCGGTCGGTGATGGCGGTGCGGATCGGGCCCGGGCAGATGCAGTTCACGGTGATGCCCTCGCGCCCCAGTTCCACCGCGAGCGAGCGGGTCAGGCTGGCGACGCCGCCCTTCGCCGCGGAGTAGGCGCTGTGCAACCCGGTCGCGCCGAGCGCCTCGGTCGAGGCGATGTTGACGATGCGCGGCGATCGCGACTTGCGCAGGTACGGCAGTGCGGCGCGGATGATGCGTGGATGCGCCGTCAGCATCACCGCGATGCCCTTGGCCCAGGCGTCCTCGTATCCGGGATCGTCGATCGCCACGCGCACCGAGATGCCGGCATTGTTGACGACGATGTCGAGCCCGCCGAAATGCGCGGCGACATCGTTGACGACTTTAGTGATCGCATCGCGATCGGCGACGTCGAGCGTCCAGGCCTTTGCCGAGCCGCCGCTCGCCGAGATTTCCTTCGCCACCGCCTGCGTGCCTTCTTCGGTCAGGTCGGTGACCGCGACATTGGCGCCTTCGTCGGCGAACACCCGCGCGGTGGCGCGGCCCATGCCGCTGGCGGCGCCGGTGACGAGAACGGTGAGGCCCTTCACCGAACGGCTGAGCTGTTTGAATTCGGACATGACGGACCCCCGTTGATTTTTTTGCGTTGTGAGATCGACAACGCTGGCACCGATCCGCGGAGACGTCAAACCACCGATCCGATATCGGCGCGCGCGCAGCGCGTTAACGCAAGTTTCCCGGTTGGCTTTTCGAAAAGGATGATGCTCAATCAAGAAAACAGAGAAGGAGGAACGCGATGAACGAGCTCGATTTCGGCGGCAAGCAAATATTGGTGGTCGGCGGCTCCAGCGGCATCGGCAACGGCATCGCGCAGGCCTTCCGCGCCAAGGGCGCGCGCGTCAGTGTGTACGGCACCCGTGCGCAGGCGAGCGATTATTCGAAAGAGGAGGGCTCGGATCTCGAGGGCCTCGCCTACGCGCAGCTCGATGTCTCTAATCCGCAGGCGATCGAGAGTTTCACGCCGTCATTCGGCCGGCTCGATGTGCTGGTGCTGGCGCAGGGCGCGGTGATTTACCGCCGCGGGGAATTCGAGATGGCGGGCTTCCGCAAGGTGCTCGAGGTCAATCTGATGAGCCTGATGGCCTGCGCCACCAAATTCCACGCGATGCTGACCGCGAGCAAGGGCTCGCTGATCATCGTGAGCTCGACCGCGGCCTATCATTCCACCATGGGCAATCCGGCCTACAACGCCTCGAAGACCGGCGCCGTCGGGCTGACGCGCACGCTGGGCGAGGCCTGGGCGGAGAACGGCATCCGCGTCAACGGCATCGCGCCGGGCCTCGTCGACACCAAGATGACCAAGGCGACGACGGCCAATCCAAAGCGTCTCGAAGGCGCACTGGAGCGCATTCCGCTGAAGCGTCTCGGCACGCCCGCCGACATGGCCGGCGCCGCGCTGTTCCTCGCCTCGCCGCTCGCCTCCTACATCGTCGGCCAGACCATCGTCGTCGATGGCGGGCTGATCCTTTAACGCCAGGAACCTGCACGCGGTTCGCCGGTTAGCCCCCTGACATTTTCAGGGAGTCGTTGTGATGGACAAGGATCGGATTCTCGGTACGGCGAAGGAGTTCGCGGGCAAGGCCGAAGGCGCAGTCGGTGACGTAGCCGGCGATGCAAAGACGCAAGCATCGGGCCGCGTGCGCGAAGCGGCTGGCGCGGTGCAGGATTTCTACGGTCAGGCCAAGGACGCGGCCGACACCGCGGTCAACTACGCCAAGGATGCCTACGAGCAACGCGGCGAGACCGTTCGCAGCGGGCAGAAGGCGATGGCGCAGACGGTGCAGGACAATCCGCTCGGATCGCTGCTGATTGCCGGCGGCATAGGCTTTGCGCTCGCGCTCCTGATGACGCGCCAGCCGCGCCGCCCGCCGCCGTCGCGCTGGCGCTATTACGGCTGAGCGCCGTAGCTGCGTAGGGCGGGTTAGCGATAGCGTAACCCGCCGTTTCTCCACGATTGCGATATCGGCGGATTACGCCGGAGCCTGTCATCGGGCCGCGCTTCGCGCGGACCCGGTGGGTTAATCCGCCTTACAAACCCTCAGCTATGTTTGAGGCCGCGCGCCTCGCGCTTACCACTGCCAGGGATTCCCCGGCGCCGCGGCCCGCTGTCCGATATTGCCGGGCGGCCGCGGCGGCGGTGCGACCAGCGGGCGCTGCTGCGGCGCGCCGAAGCCGAAGATGTCGCGCAGCCAGGGTTGGGTCTGCGGCTGCTGTTGCTGCGGTTGGGCCTGGGCCGGACGGAACGCACGCCGTTGCGGCTTCGGCGCGGTGATGATCGAGCCGTCGGGCGCGATCGCCGTGGTGGAGGGCGGCGGATTCGCCGGCGCACCGCTCGGCGCGGCTGGCGTGGTCGCGGCGACAGGCACGTCGCCCTTGGCCTGCTCGCGGCCGATCTCGCGGCGCGGCCAGGCGAAATCGTCGGCGCGGCCGGCGGGCGGCGCCAGGGCCTCGCCCTTCACCAGCGTGCGCGCGGCGAGCGCATCGACGGCGGCGGGCCGCGAGCCCGGTCCGCCGAGCAATTGATCGGTGCCGACCGTGGAGGCGACCAGCGGCAGCACGGGGCCCGCCAGCGGCCGCGGCGCCGGCTTGCCAGGCTCGGCGCTGGTATCGGGCGTTGCCGGCTCGCTCGGCAGCGCGATCGGGCCGGTGCGCACCGCAAGCAGCCGCGTCACCTCGCGCTCGACATAGTGCGCGAGCTTGCGCGCGCCGGCCTTGGTGAAGAACACGCCGTCATCGGAGCGCAGCTTGCGGGGCTGGCCTTCGAAGTCCGGGCCCTTTTGCATGAAGCGGCCGGCCTCGTCGACAAAGCCGTCCCAGACGTCGACATAGGTGATGCCGGCCTTGCCGGCGCCGTCGCGATACAGCGCGTCGAGGAACAGCATGTCCGACGTGCCCTGCTGGCCGCGGATCGCGGGCAGGCCGACCCACAGCACCGGCACGCCCTTGCTCTTCAGCACGTTGATCAATTCCTCGATCTTCTTGCCGTAGAGCTCGACCCAGCGGTCGTCGCGGAATTCATAGAGGCCGTTGGGCGAGCGCGCGGTCTTTTCCGGCGCGGCCTGGGCATCATTGTCGGCGTCGTCGGCTAGCGGCTCGGCATCGGCGGGCTTGCCGTCGGTCTTGCCATCAGTCTTGGCGGCGGTATCGGGCTTGTCGCCGGGCTTTGCGTCCGGTTTGGCGCGCGCGTCCTTTTTGTCGTCCTTCTTATCGACCTTCTTCTCCACGACAGGTTCGCGGATCGCGGTGCGATCGTTGAGGCCGAGCATCACGACGATCGCGTCGGGGTTCTCGGTGGCGAGAATGCCCTTGGCGGCGGCGGCCCAATCGGCCGGATCGCCCTTGGGCTGATAGCGGATCAGGCCGGACACGGTCTTGTGCTTGCGGATCACGCCCATGTCGGGCTGGTCGGAATAGGCATCCTCCAGGCCATAGGCGAGCCAGTCGGCCATCGCGTCGCCGATCACGAGCACGTTGCGCTCGGCGGCGGCCTCGCGCTTGGCCGGCGCCGGCGCGCGCGAGAAATCCTCGCGCGGCCGCTGCTGCTGTGATTGCGGTTGCTGCTGCTGCTGGAACGGCGCGAAGAAATCGCCCCCGAACCAGCCGCCGCCGCCACCGCCACCGCTGCGCGGCGGCGCCGCGCGGCGCTGGGGTGCGTCACCAAAGCCCGGGAAGCCGAAGAACTGGGCCGAGGCGGGCTGGGCGACGCCGATCAGGAGCGCAAGCGCCACCGCGAGCGCGACCAGCGGGCCGGCTTCGGTGAATATGCGCAGGAAGGACTTCGGCTTTCGCATCGGGCGGTCGCAATGATCTGGAAGTACCACCCCATACTAGCGGAATCGGGCCGCAAGCGGGCAGCTTTTCCACCATAAATCGGGTGCCCCCGGCGGCCGTCAAGGCGCCGGGCAAATATCGGATTTCACGGTTACTTTTGGGGATGAGGGGCCTGCTGCCCACGCCCGCAGCCCGGATGGGGCGGGGGCCTCATCCGGGGCTTAGCCTTCTCCTTCCCCCTGAAAGGGGGAAGGTCGGGATGGGGGTCAGCCACACGCACCGTCGCTCGTGGAAAGAGACGATCCCCACCCGCTTTGCTCTCTCGAGCAAAGCGACCTCCCCTTTTTCAAGGGGAGGTGAAGAAGCTCCGTAGGACGCCCTACCTTCCCCGCAGCCGCTCCAGCACCTCGGCGGTGGCAAAGCCGTCGGCGGGGGCGCCGATCGAGACCTGGAAGCCGCGCAGTGCCTCGCGGGTCTGGCCGCCGAACTGGCCGTCGGGCGTACCCTTGTAGAAGCCGCGCTGGGCCAGCAGCTGCTGCAGTTCCAGCCGCTCGGCGCGCGACAGTACCCGTTCCTGGCGCGGCCAGGGCTGCACGAAGGGTGGGCCGCCGCGCAGGCGGTCGGCGAAATGGCCGATCGCGAGTGCATAGGCCTCCGCCGGGTTGTACTTCATGATCACCCGGAAATTCTGCTGCATCAGGAAGCCCGGCCCCGCGGCGCCGGCCGGCGCCAGCAGATAGGCCTTGTCGGAGGACCGTGGGAACGGCTGGCCGTTCGGCCGCTTGAGGCCGAGCTGCTCCCATTGCGACAGCGGCATCGCCTTGGCGCGATCGGCCAGCATGTAGTTGAAGCCTTCCGGCAGCACGACCTCGTAGCCCCAGCTCGCGCCGGTCTGCCAGCCGTCCTTTTTCAGATTGTTGGCGGTCGAGGCGATCAAATCGCTCGGATCGTCGACGACGTCGCGGCGGCCGTCGCCGTCGCCGTCGACCGCGTAGCGCTTGAACGCGGTCGGCATGAACTGGGTCGGGCCGAAGGCGCCGGCCCAGGAGCCGCGCATCTGCTCGGGCCTGAGATCGCCGCGGTTGAGGATTTCCAGCGCCGACAGGAACTCGTCCTTGAAATAGGCCTGGCGGCGACCGATGCAGGCAAGGGTCGCGGTCGACTGCACCACGCTGCGATCGCCCATCTGGGTCGAATAGTTCGATTCGATGCCCCAGATCGCCGCGATGATATAGCGATCGACGCCATAGGCCTGCTCGGTCGCGTCGAATTGCGCCTTGTACTTCGCAAGGATCTCGCGGCCTTTCGCCAGCCTCGCGTCGCTGACGAGAATGTCGAGATAGTCCCAGATCGCCTTGGTGAATTCCGGCTGCGAATCCATCAGATCCATGATGCGCAGATCGGGCGTGAGGCCCGCGGTGAAGCGCTCGAAATTCTCGCGCGTGATGTTGCGTCGTGCGGCATCTGGCCACATCGCTGCGAGGCAGTTCGGGAAGTCCGACGCGGCCTGGCGGATCGCCGCCACCGTCATCAGCGGATGGCCGGAGGCGCCGTCCTCCCCGCTCCAGGCCGGCGCGGTGCCGTCGCCTCCGGTCGCGGCCTGCGGCGGCGTCGCGGCATTGGGTCCGGAAAAGATGCTGTCGATCAGGTTGGTCAGGCCGTTGCCCGATTGGGCCCGGGCGCCGCCGGGCATCAACAGCGCCGCGCCTGACAGCAGAACGGCCAGCGCGACGAGGCGCGCGCTGAAAAGCCTGGTCCTTGATGTTCCCGTCGCGTGCATTGTCGTGTGCCTGTCAAAAACGTGCGGTTTCAGAAGGCCCCGGCACGGTTTCCATTAACTTAACATCGGCGAGATTTTGCTGCCGCAGCTTTGGCCGGCGGGAACGGCGGAATTAAGCCTCACCACACATCCGCCTTTGTTGGCGGCTGCAAAACAGGTACCAAGGCGTGATTCATTTCGTGCCGCCGTCCCACCCATTTCAAGGCTTCCGATAATCCAATGAAGATCCGCAAAGCCGTATTCCCCGTCGCCGGTCTGGGTACCCGCGTGCTGCCCGCCACCAAGGCGATGCCGAAGGAGATGCTGACGATCGTCGACAAGCCGCTGATCCAGTACGTGGTCGATGAGGCGAGGGAAGCCGGCATCGAGCACTTCGTGTTCGTCACCGGCCGCAACAAGGGCGTCATCGAGGATCATTTCGACCGCATGTTCGAGCTCGACACCACGCTCGCGCAGCGCGGCAAGAAGACCGAGCAGGAGATCCTGGCGCAGAACCAGCCCGAAGCCGGCGCGATGAGCTTCACCCGGCAGCAGTCGCCGCTCGGTCTTGGCCACGCGGTGTGGTGCGCGCGCGACATCGTCGGCAACGAGCCGTTTGCCGTGGTGTTGCCGGACGAGCTGGTGCTGAACACGCCGGGCTGCCTGAAGCAGATGATCGACGCCGCAAGCAAGCTCGGCGACAAGTCGAACCTGATCGCGGTCGAGGCGGTGCCCGACGAGCTCACCCATCAATACGGCATCTGCAGCGTCGGCAAGCGCACCGGCAACATCTTCGAGGTCGATCGCATGGTCGAGAAGCCGCCGCAGGGCACCGCGCCGTCCAACCTCTCGATCACCGGCCGCTACATCCTGCAGCCGGAGATCTTCGATATCCTGGCCACCCAGGAACGTGGCGCCGGCGGCGAGATTCAGCTCACCGACGCGATGATCGGGCTCGCCAGGACGCAAAAATTCTACGGCGTCGAGTTCGAGGGCGAGCGCCACGATTGCGGCTCGAAGCCCGGCTTCCTCCGCGCCAACATCGCCTTCGGCCTCAAACGCCCCGAACTGCGCGACGGCCTGATCACCGAGATGAAGAAGTATCTGGAGCGGTGAGGCGCTCCTCGTCATTCCGGGGCTCGCGAAGCGAGAGCCCGGAATCCATTTCACCACTTGTTTTGCGGCTCGATGGATTCCGGGCTCGCGCCAAGAGGCGCGCCCCGGAATGACGGTGAGGTGAGCACGCCCCTCAGGCTCCCTCCCCCGCAAGGGGGGAGGGAACCCTGCCGTCGGTGCGTCCCTCACGCGCGTGCCACTGAGTTGCCCGACGGCGCAAGCCCCCGCAACAAAAATATTTCTATTTATCAGAACACCCAACTCGGTGTATGGTCCGCCCGTCTCACCCGATCGAGGGGCGCTGCGCATCGTCACGGGTGTTGCGGTGAGATGCGGTGGACGCTGATTGCGCAGTCGACGAATGCGCGTGACGCGGACGGTGAAGTCGTGTGGTCCTGACGCCCTAGTGGCCGGTGTCCTCTCGCAAAACGCGTAAGCGTTTTGCGAAAGCGGTGACAAACAAGCCAAGTCTCGCCGGGGAGAGCACGAAGTAAGCCGTAACCCATCGCGCAGGGAAAGCCGGGTTGTTCCCGGTTACACCTGTGGTCCTACCCCCGAGCTTTCTACCTTTGCTCGGGGCCCATGGGTGCGATCGGCACCCGGCTTTCCCTGCGCCCTCTGCGAGAAAGAGGGCGGAACGAAGAGCAAAGCTCGGACAAATCATGTCGCGAGAATGCGGATGCGTGACTCACAGGCCATGCAACACACTCGGTGTCGTCCCGGCGAAGGCCGGGACCCATAACCACAAAAGGATGTTGCTGAGCGTCGCTGGAACGACGAGTCCCGTTCACTATAATTGCTGCGGCGTATGGGTCCCGGCCTTCGCCGGGACGACAGTTGTGGGGGTGGTGCGACGTGCGTGTCAAACGCGGCCTGCGGCTCCGTCGTGCCACAAGAGCGATCAAGCGACCTTCCGCCGCCCCGCGCGCTTTGCCGGCTCTTTCGCACCGTTCCCCTTCGGCGCGCGCAATTCGTCGGCGGCGAGACTGACCACTTCGGCGATCTGCAGGAGCTGTGCCGCGAGCGGGCTGGTCTTGCGCCAGACCATGCCGATGGTGCGCGAGGGCTGCGGGTTCTTGAAGCGCGAGACCGTGACCGGCGCCGAGCGCGTCTCGACCGTCACGGCCATCTCGGGGATCAGGGTGACGCCGATGCCGGCGCCGACCATCTGCACCAGCGTCGACAGCGAACTCGCGTCCAGCACCTCGCGCGGCGGCGACGACGACTGCATGTTGCAGAACGACAGCGCCTGGTCGCGGAAGCAATGGCCTTCCTCGAGCAGCAAGAGCCGCATCTCGCGCAGCATCTCGGCGCTCGGCACCGGCGTCTTCGCGTCCTCGCCCGGCCGCACCAGCAAAAAGCTTTCCGTGAACAGCGCGACCTCGGTCAGCGACGGTTCATGCACCGGCAGCGCCACGATCGCGGTGTCGAGCCGGCCTTCGGCGACCTCCTTGATCAGCTTCGGCGTCAGTGTCTCGCGGACATGGATGTCGAGCTCGGGATGCAGCCGCGCCAGCGTCTCGATCACCTTCGGCAGCAGATATGGCGCAATCGTCGGGATCATGCCGACGCGCAGCCGCCCGGCAAGCTTGTCGCGCGAGGCGCGCGCGAAGTCGCCGAGCTCGTCGACCGAGCGCAGGATGTCGCGCACGCGATGCAACAGGTCCTCGCCGAAGGTCGTCAGCGTGACCTGTCGCGCATTGCGTTCGATCAGCACGCCGCCGACGGCGCGTTCCAGCTCGCGGATCTGCATCGACAGCGCCGGCTGCGAGACCGCGCAGGCCTCCGCGGCGCGGCCGAAATGCCCGTGCTGCGCCAGCGCATCGAAATACCTCAATTGCCGGAGTGTGACATTTATCATCAGATTATCTTATCGTCGCGATCATTAAAGTCAATTTCACCTGATGGATTGGGGCGCGTAGAATTGTTCTTGGAAGAGCTCCAGCCCATTCCAGAATCCATCACCTCGGAGAAGAAACATGGACGCAAAAACCGACGAAGGCGCGGGCAAATGCCCATTCACGGGCGGGCCCCGCGGGCACTCGAATCGTGACTGGTGGCCGGAGACGCTCGACGTTCAGGTGCTGCATCAGAACTCCAGCCTGTCCGACCCGATGGGCAAGGGCTTCGACTACGCCAAGGAATTCAAGACCCTCGATCTCAACGCCGTGATCAAGGACCTCACGGCCCTGATGACGACGTCGCAGGAATGGTGGCCGGCTGACTTCGGTCACTACGGCGGCCTGATGATCCGCATGGCCTGGCACTCGGCGGGCACCTACCGCATCACCGACGGCCGCGGCGGCGCCGGCGCCGGTCAGCAGCGGTTCGCTCCGCTCAACAGCTGGCCCGACAACGCCAACCTCGACAAGGCGCGCCGGCTGCTCTGGCCGATCAAGCAGAAATACGGCCGCAAGATCTCGTGGGCCGATTTGATGGTCCTCGCCGGCAACGTCGCGCTGGAATCGATGGGCTTCAAGACCTTCGGCTTCGCCGGCGGCCGCGCCGACGTGTGGGAGCCCGAGGAACTGTACTGGGGTCCGGAAGGCACCTGGCTCGGCGATGAGCGTTATAGCGGCGAGCGCCAGCTCTCCGAGCCGCTTGGCGCGGTGCAGATGGGCCTGATCTACGTCAACCCGGAAGGCCCGAACGGCAATCCGGACCCGGTTGCCGCGGCCAAGGACATCCGCGAGACGTTCTTCCGCATGGCGATGAACGACGAGGAGACGGTTGCGCTGATCGCCGGCGGCCACACCTTCGGCAAGACCCACGGTGCGGGCGATCCGTCGTTGATCGGTCCGGAACCGGAAGGTGGCGCGCTCGAGGAGCAAGGCCTCGGCTGGAAGAGCAAGTTCGGCACCGGCGTCGGCGCTGACGCGATCACCGGCGGCCCCGAGGTCACCTGGACCCAGACCCCGACCAAGTGGAGCAACCACTTCTTCGAAAACCTGTTCAAGTACGAATGGGAGCTGACGAAGAGTCCGGCGGGTGCGAAGCAGTGGAAGGCAAAGGGCGCGGACGCCGTCATTCCGGACGCGTTCGACCCGTCGAAGAAGCATGTCCCGACGATGCTGACCACCGACCTCTCGCTGCGCTACGATCCGGCCTATGAGAAGATCTCGCGCCGGTTCTATGAGCATCCGGATCAGTTCGCGGACGCCTTTGCCCGCGCCTGGTTCAAGCTCACCCACCGCGACATGGGTCCGATCGTGCGCTACCTCGGCCCGCTGGTGCCGAAGGAAACGCTGATCTGGCAGGATCCGGTTCCGGCGCTCGATCATGCCGTGATCGACGACAAGGATATCGAGGCGCTCAAGGCGAAGATAACAGCCTCGGGTCTGTCGGTGTCCGAACTGGTGTCGACCGCCTGGGCCTCCGCCTCCACGTTCCGCGGCTCCGACAAGCGCGGCGGTGCCAACGGCGCGCGCATCCGTCTCGCCCCGCAGAAGGACTGGGATGTCAACGAGCCGGCGCAGCTCAAGACTGTGCTGTCCAAGCTCGAAGCCATCCAGAAGGAGTTCGGCAAGAAGGTCTCGCTGGCCGATCTGATCGTGCTCGGCGGCGCCGCTGCGATCGAGAAGGCGGCGAAGGACGGCGGCACCAATGTGAAGGTCCCCTTCACGCCCGGCCGCACCGACGCGTCGCAGGATCAGACCGACGTCGAATCGTTCGCTCCGCTCGAGCCGCGGGCTGACGGCTTCCGCAACTATATCAGCGGCAAGCGTCAGTTCATGCTGCCCGAGGAGGCGTTGGTCGATCGTGCACACCTCTTGCGGCTGACCGGACCGGAATTGACGGTTCTGATCGGCGGCCTGCGCGTGCTCGGCGCCAACGCCAAGAAGTCGAAGCACGGCGTCTTCACCGGCAAGCCGGGGACGCTGACCAACGACTTCTTCCTCAACCTGCTCGACATGGGCACGGTGTGGAGCGATGCCGGCGAGGGCGTCTATGAGGGCCGCGACCGCAAGACCAAGGCGGTGAAGTGGACCGGCACCCGCGCCGACCTGATCTTCGGCTCGCACTCGCAGCTGCGCGCGTTCGCCGAGGTCTACGGCTCGTCGGATGCCAAGGAGCAGTTCGTGAAGGACTTCGTCGCGGCCTGGACCAAGGTGATGAACGCCGATCGCTTCGAGCTCGTGAAGTAAGCGGCCAGCAACGACAACATAGGCAGGGCGGCGCTTCGGCGCCGCCCTGTTTCATTTCAGGGACGAAAACGAAGGGTTTCGCGGTTTGGCTATCCCGCTCAGTCGTGCAGCTTCATGTCGCGAATCATCGCTGCGATCTCCGCCTGGGTCGGAGCCGCGAGCGGGACCTGCGGTCCGCTGCTCGTCGCATAGGGGACGTCGCACTGTGAGGCCCCGCGCGAGGGCTCGAAGATCGCGGTCAGGCTTGCCCAGCAGACCAGCAGCGCTACGATCCAGTCCAGTCCAGTACATTGGATGCAATCATTGCAGCACCAGTATCAGCATTGTCATGCCCTGATGCTGCAGCCGCCGCGGACATTGCGCAATTCGGAAGGTGCGAAACGTAACTTCGGCGCCGCCGAGACAAACGCCGACGCCGCGATGCTATTCGGTCCGCGCCCGGCGTCCTTCGATCGGATAGGCGGGATCGTTGAACCCGGGCGTCGAGGGATGGCCGGTGACGACGAGGCGATCGATCAGCGCCTCGTCCGCGGCGGTGAAGCGATAATCGAAGCGCGCGGATGTAATCGTCCCATTGCGCTTCGGTGCGCGGGCCGGCGATGACGGCGCTGACGAACGAGGAGTTCAGCACCCAGGACACTGCGAACTGCCCGGCGGTGATGCCGCGGCTCTCGGCGTGGTGCTTGATCTGCTGCGCGAGCTGCAGCGATTCCGGCCGCCACTCGGTCTGCATCATGCGCTTGTCGTTGCGCCCCGCGCGCGTGTCCGCGGGCGGCGCCGCATCGGGCGCGTATTTGCCGGTCAAGACGCCGCGCGCCAGCGGGCTGTAGGGCACGATGCCGAGGCCGTAATAGGCGCAGGCCGGAAAGTGCTCGACCTCCGGCATCCGGTTCATCGCGTTGTAATAGGGCTGGCTTGCGACCGGGCGGTCGATGCCGAGCCGGTCGCAGATGTTGCAGATCTCGGCGACGCGCCAGGCGCGGTAGTTGGAGACGCCGAAATAGCGCACCTTGCCGGCGCGGATCAGGTCGCCGATCGCGCGCACCGTCTCGTCGAGCGGCGTGGTGTGGTCTTCCTTGTGCAGGTAGTAGACGTCGATGTAGTCGGTGCCGAGCCGCTTCAGACTCTCGTCGGCGGCCTGGAGCACCCAGCGCCGCGACAGTCCGCCATGGTTGGGGTCGTCACCGATCGGATTGGCGAGTTTGGTCGCCAGCACCCAGTTCGACCTTCTGTTCGAGATCGCGCGTCCGACGACCTCCTCGGATTTGCCGCCATTATAGGCGTCGGCGCTGTCGATGAAGTTGATGCCGGCCTCGCGCGCCTTCGCCACGATCCGCGACGAGGTCGCCTCATCGGTCGGCCCGCCGAACATCATGGTGCCCAGGCAGATCGGCGAAACCTTCAGGCCGCTGCGGCCAAGCTGGCGATATTGCATCGATCGTTCCTCCTGATGTCATTCCGGGATGGTCCGAAGGACCGGACCCGGAATCTCGAGGTTCCGGGTTCGATGCTGCGCATCGCCCCGGAACGACGATGGTCAGCTCTCGTTCTTCAGAATCTTGAACACGCCGTTGGCCATCGCGATGCAGCGCTTGTCGACCGTCACCTCGGCCGTGATGAAGATCAGGCTGCGGGTCGAGCGCACCACGCGCGGGCGCGTCGTCAGGATCTCGCCGATCTTGCCGGCCTCGACGAAATGGGTGTCGAGCTGCACCGTCGCAAGCGTCGGCTTGCCCGAGACGAAACGCGCGGCCATGCCGCAGGCGCGGTCGGCGAAGGTCATGATGACGCCGCCCTGCACCAGGCCGCGGCGGTTGTGGTGCTTGTCCTCGGTGATCAATGCGAGCTCGAGCGCGCCGTCCTTCAGCCGTTCCCACAACGGGCCGATCAGCGTCAGGAAGCCCGTGGTGTCGGCGACCTTCCAGCCGTCGGATTTGAGCTTGTCCGCGACCTTGGCCGTCATGAGGTGAGGATCCGTTGCTTGCAAATGATTGATCGCAGGAGGATGCCGTTCAGGTCATTTCATCAAACGCTGTTGTGTTGTAGTCAAGATCAATGGCCCGCACATTTGACGAGTCCACCCGGCGGAATATCGCAGAGCTCTGCTCGGCGTTCGCGCGTCTCGCGCCGGCCGATGCCGCACCGACGCTGAAGCGCGCGGCGGTGGCGATCGCGCTGACCGAGAGCGATGACGGCAACGGCACGGCCTTCCTCTTGACCCGCCGTAGCGCGCGCCTGCGCGCCCACAGCGCGCAATGGGCGCTGCCGGGCGGGCGCTGCGATGCCGGCGAGACCCAGGCTGAAGCCGCGCTGCGCGAATTGCACGAGGAGCTTGGCATGGCGCTGTCCGACCGCGACGTGCTCGGCATGCTGGACGACTATCCGACCCGGTCCGGCTATCTGGTCACGCCGGTCGTGGTCTGGGCCGGCGCCAACGCGGCGATCGTGCCGAACCCGGATGAGGTCGCATCCGTCCACCGCATCGGCCTCGATGCGATCGAGCTAGAGGACGCCTTCAGCTTCGTCACGATCCCGGAGAGTTCGCGGCGCGTGATCCGCTTCCGTCTCGGCGGCCAGCACATCCATGCGCCGACCGCCGCGCTGATCTATCAATTCCGCGAGGTGCTGGCCGGCCGCAACACCCGCGTCGCCGATCTCGAGCAGCCGGTGTTCGCATGGAAGTGAGTGGAGGAAGCTACTGTGGTGCCGCTTGTGGCGGCGCGGCTTCGTTACTTTCGGTGGTGCGGCAGGATGCGCCGCGACCGCGGGTTCCGGATTGGGTGCCCGCGACACATTCTCGTAACAGGTGAGACGTGAACGGGTATCCGGAAACGATCCGCAATCCGGACGTTCGGCGCGCGCCGGCGCCATCAGCGTCAGCGCGCCTGCGGCGGCGAGCCAGAGTGCCTTCCTCATCGCGATCTCCACTGCTTTCCTCGGAGAACACCGCATTATGGCGAAAATTCTGGATTTGGTCGCGGCATCCCGCCGCCTTCGATCCGGACAATTCCGGGCTGACTTCACGGCCGCGCTTGCTACAAGGAGGCGATGCGCTCGCAATTGATTCGCCTCTCGTCAGGATTTGTCGCGCTCGCGCTGGTCGCTAGCGCGCCGTCTGTGTTGGCCGGCGAGGCCGCTGCGTTGCCGCCTTCCGTCGCCAATGCGATGGCGCAGGCCTCGCCGCAGGCGATCATGGAATATCGCCGCAAGCTGCAGGAATACCAAGAGGCGCGCGCCGCCTTCGAGCAGGACGCGACCGCCTATTGGAATGCGATCGCCGACAAGCGGCGCGGCCGCAATGCCAAGCGCCGCGACCGCGCGCAGATCGCGCTGGACGATTACGTGCTGCAGCAGCCGCCGGTCTATGAGGGCCCGAAGCGGCCGGTCAACCCGGCTCCGGAAGAGGAGGAGGGCGGCAAGCGTCCGCCCAAAACCATACCGGTGGTCTCGGATTTGCTCAGGGCGGCGGCCGAGCAATTCCAGTTTACGCCGCAGCGGCCGGCCAAAGAGCTCGAGTTCAAGCGCGCCTATGCCCGCTACGCACGCGCGGCGGGGCTGACGCCGGAGCAGGCGGTGCGGGTCTATTCGTTCGAGACCGGCGGCACCGGCAATTACGACGTGCAGGCGGGCATCGAGCATGGCGGCAAGCGCGCCATTTCCACCGCGATGGGCTACAACCAGCTGCTCACCACCAATACCATAGAGCTATTGGCCGAGCAGGGGCATGAATTCGTGCGGGACCTCTCCGAGCGGGTGGCGGCGACGCAGGGGCCGGCGCGCAAGGCCATGGAGCACAAGCTCGCGGTGCTGAAGAAGATGGTCGCGTTCAGTCGCACCGTGCCGGACGACTGGTCGGCACATCAACGGCTCGCCGACACCGCGCAGGGCTGGGCCTGTCACGCCATGGTGCTCGACATCGATGTCGGCCCGATGCTGCAGACCCACAAGCTGCTGACCTCGGTGATCTTCGCCCGCAACAAGGGCTACACAAGGCCGCTGACCGCAGCCGAGCTCGAGATGATGAACCTGACCGGCGACGGCACCGGGCTCGACATGGTGACCATGCCTCAGGCGATGCGCGAGCAGGTGCCGACCTCGAACTTCTTCCAGCGCTCGGGCTACGAGCGCAACCCGGTCGCGATCCGCCACAACACCGTGGCCCGGCTGCTCGCCGTCACCAACGAGCGGATGGACTTCAACAGCAACAAGCCTGGCGCCCGGGAATTGGCCGCGGCGTTCTGACGTCTGCCGAAAAACGCTAGCCCGTCTTATTCGTCAGAGTGCGCCTGAGAGGCTGGCGAGCGTGGTGTAAAGCGCTGATGCGGCGTAGGATTCGGTTGCAAAGCCAACCCCATCACCTCAACCGCGAACGCCAGGCCCGCCATGACCGATGATACGATTCTGCCCTTCTCGTTTCCAGCCGTTCACGCCAAGAAAGTCACAGCTGCCTTCGATGGCGGTCGGCTGACCTCGAACGGGGGCGTGATGCTTCTGGCGATGGCCGAGCGGCGTCTCGGCTTGGCCGACAATTTGGCCCGGGTGTTCCCGGATCGGCGCGATCCGACGCGGGTCGTGCACAGCCTTGTCGATATGTTCCGCGCGCGCATGTTCGCGATCTGCTGCGGCTACGAGGACGCCGACGACCTCGATCATCTGCGGTCCGATCCCGCATTCAAGCTGGCCTGCGGACGGCTGCCGGACACGGGTCGCGATCTGTGTTCCCAACCGACGCTGTCGCGGCTGGAGAATGCTCCGCGCCTGCGCGACGTGATCCGACTGACCTACACTTTGGTCGACGCATGGATGGATAGCTACCCGCGCGAGCCGGCATCCGTCACGCTCGACATCGATGATACCTGCGATGTCGTCCACGGCCATCAGCAGCTCTCGCTGTTCAACGCTCATTATGACGAACGCTGCTTCCTGCCGATCCACGTCTACGACACGGAGAAGAGCCGGCCCGTGGCGGTCGTGCTGCGGCCCGGCAAGACGCCGGGCGGCGTCGAGGTGCGTGCCCATCTGCGCCGCCTGATACGGCATATCCGGACGCGGTGGCACAACACGCGAATCACGTTCCGTGGCGACGGGCACTATGCCCGGCCGGAGGCCATGGCGTGGTGCGAGACCAACGGCATCGACTACATCTTCGGTCTGTCCGGCACCAAGCCGCTCGCCAGAAAACTCGACGAGGCCGCCGACGACATCCGCACGCGACGCGCCATCGAGAACCTGCCGGTTCTGCGTGGCTATACCGAGACGCGCCACAAGGCCAAGTCCTGGGATCGCGAACGGCGTACCGTCGCCCGTATTGAGGCGACGATGCTCGGCCTCGACATCCGTTTCGTCGTCACCAGCCTCGATGTCGGCTCGGCCGAGTGGATCTACGACAGCCTGTATTGCGCGCGCGGCCAAGCCGAGAATCTGATCAAGCTGCATAAGACACAGCTCGCCTCCGATCGCACCAGCTGCCGTTCGGCGCTCGCCAATCAAGTCCGCCTCGTTCTCCACACCGCCGCTTATTGGCTGATGCTGACCGTGCGCGACGCGATTCCCAAAGCCCGGGAATTGGCCACAGCCGAGTTCGCGACGCTGCGTCTTCGTCTCTTGAAACTCGCTGCCCGTGTCGTCGAGACCACGAGCCGCATTCGCCTTGCGTTTGCCGCGGCATGTCCCGAAGCCGACCTGATCCGCGGCTTGCCAGGCGCGCTGCTGCCTCTCGGTCCTTGACCGGCGGGGCGTCCGCCCCCCGTTCGCCCAACCTACACCTCAAGCGCGTTGCAAAGTACGGGTCGGTCAGGCGGTGAAAAGCCGAAGGCAATCCCGCGCGCCTCGTCAGAGCAGATGTGCGGCCACATCAATCGGACTAAAAAACGCACTCTCACGAATAGGACGGGCTAGAGCTTCGGTTCTAATTCAATCAGAACCGAAGCTCTAGACTCTTGTTTTGACGCGTTTTCTTCACGCGAACCGGTGTCCACTTCGCTCGAAAACGCTCTAGTTCGAGCCGAACATGAACTTGCCGTCGCCCTCGAGATAGGGCCCGGAGCGCATGTAGAGCTGGCCGTTGTGGCCGATGAAGAACAGCGTCCCCCTCGGCACCTTCTTGGCGCCCTTCAGCAGCGTGCCGGCATTGCTGGTGCCCATCTTGTAGGCCCAGGTCTTGCCCTCCTTGTCATAGGCGTAGCCCATGTCCGGCTTCAGCTCCCAGGGCGCAGCCTCCTGCGCGAAGGCGCAGGTCGTCAGCGCGGCAAACGCCGCAGTCGCAACAAAGGTCTTGGTCAAAAAATGCGTCATGATCCACCTCCGGCCGAGAAAAACGGCGTCGTCCCCACGGTTCTGAACAAATCACGAACGCCATTCGTGCGTCAATACGACAATCGGCGCGACCGCTTACGTCTGTCAGCGACTTTGTGATTTCCCGCATCGAGCTTGACGACTATCTTCGCGTTACCGTTTACAAACGCCTCGATTGCCAGAAACACGACCTTGGGGATGGATCAGGATGAACCACGTCATGAAGATCGGTATCGGTGTCGCGCTGTCGTTCATGACGCTGGCGTCAGCCGCGCAGGCCGACGAATTCAAGCTCTCCAACAACCAGCGCATCTCCTGCAGCCGCGGCCTGTCCGCCGGCAAGCTCAACACCGCGACCTGCAAGTCCTACGCCTATCTGTTCAACGCCAAGACCTCGGAATACTTCCGCTGCCAGGTTTCGCTGGCGCTGACGCGGGACAACAAGGAGGTCATCAACGTCCAGGCCGATGGCGGCTGCACCAAGAAGCCGCGCATCTTCGAGACCGACGGCAACTACACCTTCGACGCCACCGAGACCGAGCCGCCGAACACCAATTCGTTCTTCGGTACGGGCGGCTACGCGATCTGGGCGAGCGACGGCAACACCCAGAAGATCCGCGGCTGCATCACCATCTCGTCCGGCCTCGGGTCCGACATCTCGAAATGCCTCGACATGACGTTCCAATGACGGCTGTGCTGATAGCGTGATGCGCAAGCTGCGCCCAGCCCCGCTCTGCCGCTCCTGGCTGTTTCTCGAAGGCGCCAATGAGGCGGTTCTGCAGCACGCGGCCGCCAGCGGCGCCGACGTGCTGATTCACGAGCTCGAGGACTTCACCCCGCCGCCGCTGCGCCCGAAGGCGCGGCGGCTTTCGGCCGAGCTCTATGCGACCTGGCGCGACCAGGGCGTCGTCGTCGCGGTCCGCGTCAATCCGCTGGACCAGGACGGCATGGATGATCTTGCCGCGGTGATGCAGGGACGTCCGGATATCGTTGCATTGCCGAAGGTCGCCGAGCCGCACCATGTCGTCAGGCTTGACGAGGCGGTGACGCGGTTCGAGCGCGACTATGGCATCGCCGAGGGATCGACGTCCCTGTTGCCGAATATCGAGTTCGCGCGCGGTCTGGTGCAGACGGGCGCGATTGCGGCGGGGAGTCGCCGCATCATTGGTTGCCTGATGGCCTCCGAAGATCTCGCCGCCGATCTTGGTGCCGAGCGCGGCAGCGATGGCCTGGAGCTCGCCTATGCGCGGCAGCGCTTCATCGTCGAATGTCGCGCGGCTGGCGTCGTCGCGGTCGATTGTCCCTACACCTGGAGCGACGCTGAAGGCGTCGCGCGCGACACGGCCTGGGCGCGACGGCTGGGCTACACCGCCAAGAGCCTGGTCGATCCCGCACATGCGACAATCGTCAACGGCGTCCTCACGCCGAGCGAGGACGAGCTGCGCCATGCAGGCAGGATCGTCGCGGCGTTCGAGGCGGCGCGGACACAGGGCCTTGGACGCGTCGAGCTCGACGGCTCGCTGCTCGAGGTCCCGACCTATTCGAACGCAAAGCGCCTGATCGCGCGCGGCGAGGCGCTGCGCGCGATCGATCGCAATGCTCAAGCCTGACCAGAGGCCGCGCCTCAGGATACGACCGGCTCTTTCTCCGAGAAGTGCATGCGTGAGCGCGCGAACTTCTTGACGCCCATCGGCTTGCCGAACAGGTAACCCTGGACCTGATCGAAATCCATCTCATGCGCGGCGAGGAAATCCGCGCGCGTCTCGACGCCTTGGGCTACGACCTGCGCGCCGCTGTCATGCGCGAGCTCAATGACCCGCCGGCACACCGTCTGCTTCAGGCGCTGGTCCGCGCAGCCGGTGACGAATTGATGGTCGACCTTGAGCTGGACGAACGGGAAGTTCGGCAGTCCAAGCAAGGACGGCCAGTTGGCGCCGACATTGTCGATCGAGATGCCGATATTGTGCAACCGTACGCGCCTCGCGACATCGATCGCAAGGTCGAGATTGTCGACCACCTCGGTGCTGTCGATCTCGATCAGCAGGCCGGCGAAGGCCGCATGATCCGGCATGCGGTAACAGAGCTCGCGTACCGCATCGTCGTCGGCGAGAAACGAGATCGGCAGGTTGATCGAGAGATCGACCGGCCCGATCTGCTCGAGGAGATAGCGCCAGTCCTCGATCGCGCGCGCGATCACGAATTCGGACAGCGCATGAAAATGCGGATCGCTCTCATCGGGGATGAAGTAGGCCGGCGGCACCACGCCCCAGGCGGGATGGCGCATCCGGATCAGCGCTTCGGCGCCGCTCGGAACCAGCGTGCGGAGATGAATTTTCTGCTGATACCACAGCTCGAGCCAGCCGGCCTTCAGCGCTTCGGGCACATCCACCGCCGGGCTCGGCGCGGGTTCGAGCGGCAGCAGCGACGCAAGACTGTCACGCAGGGTTCCCGCGCTGAACGGCGTCGACAGTGCCGGCAGCATGACGATGCCGTATTCATCGCCGATCTGCCGGACCGCCTTGACGATGATCGAGTCCGGCTGGCCGATGACGAGGACCTTGCCGCCGTAGTCCTTTCTCACCAAAGTCTCGAGAATTTTACTGACTTCGATGCCGTCAACGGACACGCCGAGCACCAGAAGATCGGGCCGTTCCGCGTCCAGGACGGTTTCGAGTTCCAAAGCCTGGCTGCATTCACTGGTGATGAAGCCGAGGTCTTCCAGCGCCTCCGCGAGGAAGGTCCGAAGGTGTTTTTTGCTGTCCGCAATGCATGCGCGTGGGGTCAGCTTGCGATGTCCGAACCATCCGGCTCGCGCGTGTCCGATGTGACTGATGTGGTTCATGCCCCGCCTTATCCGTAATTACCCCGGCCTGACTCGTACATCCAAGAGCGGCGGCAATCATGGAAATTTCTGGCTCATACATTGATTGCGCCGCTAACCTTAAAGGATTCAATTCGAATCAAATGACGCGGGAATCGGCGCGTTTCACCGCTGTCGCGCGCGCAACAAATGCGTCATCTGACGTTCATGAGCGCGATCGCGCCGGCTTTTGACGTCGGCAGAAACATTGCGCGCGTGTTTCATCGAGAGACGGCGTTAAGGACTGTGGTGTCGCTTCGATGCAGATATGAATCTGCGTCATTGTTGGACATCAGATCGCGTCACGCGGCACGATGCGTTGATTCGCTGCCGAGCGCCGACCGTGAATCGGATCATCCGTTCTGCGGTGCCAATGCAGTCGTGCGTGACGTCGTCGTTGCGGTGCGCAATGTCTCCGGCATCAACGCGCAGTAGCCGATCAGCCCGGCACAAGCGACGGCTGCAAGGAACAGGAATGCGGCGCTGTAACCGGCGTGGACGATGATGAATCCGGCGACCGCCGTGCTCAGCGCGCCGCCGAGGCCGGTTGCGGTGGCGATCGCGCCCTGACTGATGTTGAAATGCCCGGTACCGTGTGTGAGATCGGCAACCACGAGCGGGAACAGCGCGCCGAAGATGCCGGCGCCGACGCCGTCGAGCAATTGCACCGAGACCAGCCAGTATGGGTTGTCCGACAACGGATAGAGCGCGCCGCGAACAGCCAGCACCGCGAGCGCCGCAGCGAAGATCGGCTTGCGGCCCCAGACATCAGCCTTGCGTCCGACCAGCATCGCAACCGGGACCATCACCATCTGCGCCGCGATGATGCAGACCGACATCAGCGAGGTCCCGAGGTTGCGGTTGACCAATGCGAGCTTCTGGCCGACCAGCGGTAGCATCGCCGCGTTGGCAAAGTGAAAGATCACGGTGGAGACCGCGAAGATCAAAAGCGGCTTGCAGGTCAGCAGCACGCGAAAGCCGGATGGCTGGTCCTGCGCCATGCCATGCTGCTCCGCGACATCGTCGAGCCCGCGCGCGACCTGGTGGTCGATGGCGGCGGCCGGGATCGACAGCGTTGCGGCGATGCTAGCGAGCGCCATCGCCGCCAGCAGCCAGAACACGACGATCGGTCCGAACCAGTAGGCGGTGCCGCCGGCGATCGCCGCGGCCACCGCGTTGCCGGCGTGATTGAACGCCTCGTTGCGCCCGGTCCGCGCCGCGAATGCCTTGGGTCCGACAATGCCGAGCGTCACCGCGGCGATCGCCGGCGCGAACACCGAACCGGCGGCGGCCGCGAGCGCCTGGGTCGCGGCGACCAATTCGAACCGGTCGAGCAGCGGCAGCAGCAGGCACGCGGCGGTCACGGCAATCGCAGCCGCGATCATCAGGGCGCGCTTGGCGCGGCTGCGGTCGATCAGGGCACCGGCCGGGGTCTGGGCGACGATCCCGGCAATCGCCGCGATCGACATCACTGACCCGATCGAGGCCTCGTCCCATTTCCGTTCGGTCAGCAGGTAGATCGCCAGATAAGGGCCGAGCCCGTCCCGCACGTCGGCGAGGAAGAAGTTCAACGCATCAAGCGCTCGCGTGGCGGTCGTCCGGGACGGCTGCAAGTCATACCTCGCCGCGGGATTGCGCATCTCAACCCGCTCGCATGCGCAGAGTTCCCGTCGTGGCGAGCGGTGCTGCCATACGGGATCCCTGTTTGGATGGGTTGACCCAGTGGGGGTGTGCGGCCAATTTCCGGCTGAGCCTAAGGGGAGAATAGGGCTCAGCGTAATCCGGGGAGGCCGGCCCCCGGATTTCGCTGGCGCTTCATCCGGGCTTCTGTAACGGGCCTTTGTAAGTCAATCCCTTTTTGCGTGATCCACTCGCCGGGCACTTGCTTCTGTACGGGATCGGCGCGAAGGCCGTCGCCTGATGGGGTGCATTGAGGAGCCGGCCGGCCAATCTACGGAAGCGTGGTTGTGAGCCACTTCCCGGATGGCGGCCTGACCGGATCCATCGTCCCGGCGCAGGGACCTCGCTCAGGGAGAGCCTGGTGTCGTGGCCCGCCCAGAACCGATTGCTGCTCCTTGCTTAGGTTGCCGAGGCCTTGGCCATCGGGTTGAACGGTTTGGCGTCGGCGAGCATGCGATGCAGAACGACGGCGAGCTTGCGTGCGAGCGCCACCTTGGCCTTGCGCAGGCCTGCGCGCCGGGCGATCCGCATCGCCCAGCCTTTCAGCGCCGAGCAGTTCCTGACCGGCTTGGTCAGCATGACGTGAGCCGCTTGATAGAGCGCCTCGCGCACGGAGGCATCGCCGATCTTGCTGATGCGGCCGGTATAGTCGGTTTCGCCCGATTGGTACTTCTTCGGGGTGAGGCCAAAATGCGCTCCCGTCGCCTTCGAGGACCGGAAGCGCTTCGGGTCGTCGACCGCCGAGGCGTAGGTAAGCGCCACGATCGGGCCGACGGACGGTGTCGTCATCAGGAGGCGGGCTTGAGGGTGCGACCTGGCGAGCTTTTGGGTGTGCTTATCCAGGCCATTGAACTCGCGCCGCAGCACGGCGTGGGCTTCGAGCAGCGCCTGTGCCACGATCTCAAGTCCGGGATGGCCCGCTACGAGCTCCCGGATGCGTTCGGCGAACGTGCGCTCGGTGGTCGTGCCGACCTTCAGACCGAAGCCGCGGAGCACGCCGCGCAGGCTGTTCTCGATGTCGCGCAGCTTGGACTGCAGCAGCTTGCGTGCCGTCAGAACCGCCCGCGTCTCTTGCGCTTCGATCGACTTGCAGTGCACCGGCCGGAACCAGCCCAGCCGCATCAGTTGCGCGATCCCGCGGGCATCGTTGCGGTCCGACTTCACCGGCATCGCCTTGAAGGCATCGCGGACGTGCCGCGTCTCCAACAGTTCGACTGCCAGGCCCGCATCCCGCATCGCTGCGTAGAGCCATTGCGACAGCGGACCAGCCTCCAGCCCGATCCGTTCCAGCACCAACCCCAGCGACCGCAACCAGGTGATCAAGGCCTCCGGCTCACTCGCAACCCTCGCCTCGCGCAAAATCTTACCTGTCCCATCGACAAGGCAGACGCTCGAGCATTCCAAAGACACGTCGATTCCTGCATAGTGGTACATGGTCGTCCCTTAATGATGCTTGGAGCGGGCTTGCCCGACTCCGTTTATTGACACCATCAGTTTGAGGGACGACCGCCTTCCAACCAACAGGCCGCTCGCGAGCGCGCTTCCAAATCGCGCCGTAGCGAGCGGGCGGCCGGCCCGTTACCCCATCTACGGGCCTTATTCGGGCGACAAGAACAACAACGGAGAACAAACGATGGATTTGCTCAAGGGCAAGGTTGCGATGGTGGTTGGCGCGGGCTCGATCGGGCCCGGCTGGGGCAATGGCAAGGCGACCGCCGTGACCTTTGCGCGCGAGGGCGCGAGCGTGTTCTGCGTCGATCGCAACGGCGCCGCGGCCGAGGAGAGGGTCAAGATCATCACGGAGGAGGGCGGCAAGGCTGTCGCATTCACCGCCGACGTGTCGCGCGCTGCCGAGGTCGAAGTGATGGTCGCGGCCTGCCTGAAGGCCTATGGCCGCATCGACGTGCTCGACAACAATGTCGGCATCGCCGAGGTCGGCAGCGTGGTCGAGGTGGCGGAGGCCGATTGGGACCGCGTGTTCGCGGTCAACCTGAAGAGCGCCTATCTGTCGATGAAGCACGTCATTCCCGTCATGATCAAGCAGGGTGGCGGCTCGATCATAAACATCTCGTCGATCGCCTCGATCCGCCATGTCGGCATTTCCTATGTCAGCTACAACGCGAGCAAGGCCGCGATGAACCAGATGACGCGCTCGACCGCAGTCGAGTTCGCCTCCAAGCATGTCCGCGTCAACGCGATCCTGCCCGGGCTGATGAAGACGCCGATGGTCGCGCATTCGGCGGGGCTGGCGCAGAGCTACGCCAAGGGCGATGTCGAGGCGATGTGGCGCGCCCGCGACGCACAGGTGCCGATGGGGCACATGGGCGACGCCTGGGACGTCGCCAATGCCGCGCTGTTCCTGGCGTCGGACGAATCGAAATATGTCGCCGGCATCGAGCTCGTGGTCGACGGCGGCATCACCTCCAAGTCGGGCGCGTGAAGTCGGGTGCGTGAAGGAGGTTACTGCGCCAGCGCCAGGATGCCGCCGGCGAATGAATGCCAGGCGGCCGAGGTGCTGATCGGCCAGTTCAACAGCTTCACCGCGACCAGCGCCAATCCGCCATAGATGTAGACCGGGTGCGGACGGCCGCGGGTGCGCCAGTCGAACACGATCGCGACGACCAGCAGCAGATAGGCGACGAATGCCGGTGCGATCGTGACCGGGACCGGCGGTGGCCCCGGCGGGCCTGCTGGTGCGAGGAAGGTCAGGAACCAGCGTGCAACCGCCGCGTCGAGGATCGAAATGGCTGCGAGCAGCATCAGCCGCTTGTGCGCTTCGCGGTCGCGGACATAAATGATCGCGAGCGCGAAGACGACGGCAAAGAACACGATGCCGCTGAACGGAACGATCGAAAAGGCGATGCCTTCGTTGATCTGCCCGATCGCGGCCGACCGTTTCATGACGCTGATCGAGGCCATCAGGCCCAGCATCGTCATGGCGGTCGCAAGCGACACGCCGATCATGCCGACCCGGCGATGCCGCACGATCCGCCCCGAAGCCGCAAGCCAGCTCTGGAATACGAAATAGAGTGTCCAGGCGAAGAACAGCAGACCATGCAAATGCACGACAGGGGGCGCTGCCAGCGAGCCCCGCGCCATCGGCACCCAGTAGGTCGGGGCAAAGCCGAGCAGGGCGACCGCCATGCACGACAACGCCATATAGAAATAGAAGAACTGCGCTTCGATCTTCGCCGAGGCGCGTTGTGAATTGCGATCGATGAGGATTGTCATGATGTTGGGTCTGACAAATCCGGCGATGGTTCAACCGGGCTCGGCTGCGAACGATCTTGTGAAGACGGCGGGCCGTCACGCTTCAGCGCTGAGTTCGGCGCGGTCGAGCTCTTCTTCGACCAGATGGAAGGCGTCGTCACCGATCGCCTCGGTGTGGCGCAAATTGAGCAAGGCCTGACGCGCTGCTGCGATTGCGCGCCGGCGCAGCGGATCGGCCGGCAGCTCGCCCGAGGCGATGCCGCCGTCCGGCTCGGTCTCGGCGCGCAGCAGCACCGCGCGGTATTCGAGTCGGAGGATCTCGGCCTCCTCGGAGGGGTCCGCATCGATTTCGTCCAGCGCCGCGCGAAAGGCGACGCCGCGGGCGTGCGCGGCCTCGCGCGCGATCGGATCGTCGTCATCGAATTTCATCGCCAGGATCAGCGGCCGCAGCGTCAGGCCCTGGATCACCAGCGAGCCCAGCACCACGGCAAACGCCGTCAGCAGGATCAGGTCGCGATACGGAAAATACTCCGGCAGCGCAAACGCGGCCGCCAGTGTGACGATGCCGCGCATGCCGCACCAGGACACGACGATACTACGCCGCAGCGACGGCACCGCCGCCACCACGTAGCGCGGAAGCAGGCTGCGCGCCTTCAGGGCACGCAGGAAGGCGCCATAGGACATCACCCAGGCGATGCGGACCACGACCACGACCGCGAGGATCGCAGCGGCAAAGCCGCAATATTTCCACCGCACCTCGTCGTCGAGCTCCGACCAGATCGGACGCAGCTGCATGCCGATCAGCATGAAGGCGAGCACGTTGAGGACGAAGATCACGGTTTCCCACACCGTATAGGACGACACGCGCAGCCGCGCCGATGTGCGGGCCGGAGCGGTGCGGGCGATCGTGATCGCATAGGCGATGATGGTGAGGATGCCCGACAGCCCGATATGTTCGGCGATGATCCACACCATGAAGGTGCCGCCGAACTGGGTGATGATCGCGCTCGGCGCCTCGGTGATGCGGCGGGTGATCATCATCCAGACCTGCGCGAACAGATAGCCTGCGGCGAGGCTGCCGACCAGCGCGACCGCAAGCGACGGCACGAATTCGCGCACCTTCATGTGTTCGGCCGCGATCAGGCCGACGGCGACGCGATAGATCAGCAGCGAGCTGGCGTCATTGAGCAGGCTCTCGCCCTCGAGGATCTTCTGGATCCGGTAGGGCAATTTGACCTGGCGCAGGATCGCAGTGGCCGCGGCCGCGTCGGGCGGGGCGACGATGGCGCCGAGCGCGATCGCGACCGGCCAGGGCATGTCGGGAAGCAGCCAGCGCGCCACCACCGCGACCGCCACCGTCGTGATGCCGACCGCGACCAGCACCAGCGTCGAGACCGGCAGCCAGTTGTTGCGGAGATCGCGCAGCGAGGTGTCGAACGCGGCATCGAGCAGCACCGGCGCGACGAACAGGGCCAGCGCCAGTTTCGGTTCCAGCGCCCAGGACGGGCCGGACGGCACGAAAGCCAGCAGCACGCCGCCGACCGCCAGGAAGGTCGGGTAGGGCACCTTGATCTTGCGTGCCAGTGCCGACAACGCAACGGCCGCGAGCAACAGGCCGATGATCCATTCGAACGTGAGCAAGGCGAACCCCCAGTGCAGCCGATCGTCGCAATTGACGTATAATCCAGCGTGTGGTTTTGCGGCAAATGGCGCGCTGCCGGAAATCGGGGACCGGTGGTTGGGTGCGGGAGAGGGATGTCTTGTCGGCGATTGGGATGCGACGCAATTCTGCAAATCTGGTCTTGAATCTGGCTTTGGCGCTGCTGTGCATTTGCCTGGCAGGCGCGCTGACAGCAGGCGTTGCGTGTGCCACGAGCAGCGAGCCCGGCAAGGATGTGCAGGTCGATGCCGGCCCCTGCATCGCGGCGGTTGCGGCGGCGGATGACGACAAGACCATCGATGTCTGCGGCGCGCTGATCGACAATGAGAAGGCGGCGAAGCCCGATCGCGTCAAGGCGCTTGTGGCGCGCGCGAGCGCCTATGACCGCAAGCAGATGATCGATCGCGCGATCGCCGATTACGACAGCGTGCTCAGGCTCGATCCCTCGCTTGCCGACGCCCATAATGCGCGCGGCGAGCTGTGGCGCCGCAAGGGCGACCGGCCGAAGGCGATCATGGATTTTGGCGCCGCCGTCAAGCTCGACCCCGATCACGCCGCCGCCAAGGCCAACTACAAATCGCTGTCGCTGGAGCTGGAGCGGATCGGCGCCATGATGGCGGTTGCCGGCAAGCCGAGCTTCGATTGCCGCACGGCACGCCGCGCGGTGGAGAAGGCGATCTGCGCCGATCCCGCGCTCGCCGATCTCGATCGCGAGATCGGCGCGTCGAGCTTTCGCGCGGTACACGAGTCGAAAGACCCGCGGCAGGCGCGCGAGCTGCAGCGTGTGCAGGATCAGTTCATCGCCCGCCGCAACGCGGAATTCGGCCAGCCGGGCTATGATTTGCAAAAGGCGATGCGCGAGCGGCTGCAGCGGATCAACGGGGTCGACGGCTACTAGCCGGACCCGGCCGAAGGTCGCGGTCATTTCGGCTTGAAACCCGGCCGCTTCCCGTGACAATGGTCGGCAAATGACGCGCGACCGCGCGAGGGAGAAACGCGATGAACAGCCAGCAGATGAGCCGGTATCATGAGGTGCATGCCCGCTCGCTTCGGGACCCCGAGGGCTTTTGGGCGGAAGCGGCGCGCGAGATCGACTGGATCGAGCCGGCGAAGAAGATCTTCGATCCCTCTATGGGCGCCTATGGCCGCTGGTTCACCGGCGCCGTGGTCAACACCTGCTACAACGCGCTGGATCGCCACGTCGCCGGCGGCCGCGCCGGCCAGGTCGCGCTGATCCACGATTCTCCGCTCACCAACACGATCACCAAATTCACCTATTCCAAGCTGCTCGAGGAAGTGCAGACGCTCGCCGCGATCATGCAGGATTTCGGCGTGAGCAAGGGCGATCGCGTCATTCTCTATATGCCGATGGTGCCGGAGGCGGTCGTCGCGATGCTGGCTTGCGCGCGGATCGGCGCGGTGCACAGCGTGGTGTTCGGCGGCTTCGCGGCCAAGGAGCTGGCGACCCGGATCGACGACGCCAAGCCGAAGCTGATCTTCTCGGCGAGCTGCGGGCTCGAGCCCGGCCGCATCGTGCAGTACAAGCCGCTGCTCGACGAGGCGATCCGGCTCGCCGGCGCCAAGCCCGAGACCTGCATCATCCTGCAGCGGCCGCAGCAGGCTTGTGAGCTCACCGCGGGCCGCGACCACGACTGGGCGACGCTGCGCCGCGCCGCGTTCGATGCCGGCAAGGCCGCGCCCTGCGTGCCGGTGCTGGCCACCGATCCGCTCTACATCCTCTACACCTCGGGCACGACCGGAATTCCGAAGGGCGTGGTGCGCGACAATGGCGGGCATCTCGTTGCGCTGAAATGGTCGATGTACAATCTCTACGGTGTCAAGCCCGGCGAGATCTGGTGGTGCGGCTCCGACATCGGCTGGGTGGTCGGCCACTCCTACATCGTCTACGGCCCGCTGATCCATGGCGCGACCTCGATCATGTATGAGGGCAAGCCGGTCGGCACGCCGGACGCCGGCGCGTTCTGGCGCGTGATCAGCGAGCACAAGGCGGTCGCCTTCTTCACCGCGCCGACCGCGTTCCGCGCGATCAAGAAGGAGGACCCCGAGGGCAGGCTGCTCAAGAGCTACGACCTCTCGAGCTTCCGCACCCTGTTCCTCGCCGGCGAGCGCGCCGATCCGCCGACCGTGGCGTGGGCGGAGCAGCAGCTCAAGGTGCCTGTGATCGATCACTGGTGGCAGACCGAGACCGGCTGGTGCATCGCGGGCAATCCGGTCGGGCTCGGCATGCTGCCGGTCAAGCATGGCTCGCCAACGGTGCCGATGCCGGGCTATCAGGTCGACATCGTCGACGAGGCGGCGAAGCCGGTGGCGGCGGGCACGATGGGCTCGATCGTGATCAAGCTGCCGATGCCGCCGGCCTGCCTGCCGACGCTGTGGCAGCAGGACGATCGCTTCAGGGACGCCTACCTCACCGAATTTCCCGGCTACTACAAGACCTCGGATGCCGGCTACAAGGATGCGGACGGCTATGTCTGGGTGATGGGCCGCACCGACGACATCATCAATGTCGCCGGCCACCGGCTATCCACCGGCGGCATGGAGGAGATCCTGGCCTCGCATCCCGATGTCGCCGAATGCGCCGTACTCGGCGTCAAGGATGCGATCAAGGGCGAGGTGCCCTGTGGCTTCCTGGTGTTGAAGGCCGGCGTGACCAAGCAGCCCGCCGAGGTCGAGAAGGAAGTCGTCGCGTTGGTGCGCGAGAAGCTCGGGCCGGTTGCCGCGTTCAAGCTTGCGATTACAGTGGCGCGGCTGCCGAAAACCCGCTCCGGCAAGATCCTGCGCGGCACCATCAAGAAGATCGCGGACGGCGAGCCCTGGACCATGCCGGCGACGATCGAGGACCCCAAGGTGCTCGACGAAATCGGCGAGGCGCTGAAGGGGAAAGCGTAGCTCCTTCGGTGCGAGAAGCGACGAAGCAATCCATTGTCACTGCCTGCCGGATCGATGGATTGCTGCGTCGCTTCTGAGAGAGTGTCCGTGTGAACCCCTCTCCCTAACCCTCCCCCGCAAGGGGGAGGGAACCCTTCCGCCGGTGGCCTCCTCACGTAAGACGAACTGAACGGCATGCAGTTGCTGCATCATGTAAGGTGAGCACGCTGGTCAGGCTCCCTCCCCCCTTGCGGGGGAGGGTTGGAGAGAGGGGTGGCCCCGGGCGCGATGATCGATGCTTGCGCGATCGTCCAACTCGCTCGCCCACTCTCGAAACGCACCCAGAAGCAAAACGGCCTTGATTTTGATGGATTGCCGGGTCATCCCGGTTTTCCAACGCCATACCCCACGAGATACGGACCCACGGATGCGATCCATTTCCGCACGCGCGCCCATTGCATTGCTGCTCGCACTGCCGCTGCTGGCAGGCTGCCTCGAACGCGGGCGATCGCCAATCGCGGAGAGCATGGGCGACGACGACCAGTACTGCCAGGCCAGCGGCAAGGTTGCGGTCGGTTCGCCAGAATATGTCGCCTGCCGCAAGGACCGCGACGTGCAGCGCCAGAACGCCGAAGCCCGCACTGATCGGCGGCAGCGCGACCTCGGCGAATACATGATGAACAATCCGGACCGGCACTAGGCGCGTGATGACGGCCCGGCCGGCGGGGTATGCGCGGACTGGACGAGACCTGATCTTGTGCGTGTGGAAGGCGAGCTCGCGTTGGAACGTGACAGGATCGGAGAGCTCGACGGGCTGCGCGCGATCGCGCTGCTGACCGTCGTCATCTGGCACTATTTCGGGACGCCGGACGGTCCGCAAGGCTCGCCGTGGAAACTGCTGCATGTCGGCCGCTTCGGCGTCGATCTCTTCTTCATTCTGTCCGGCTATCTCATCACGGATATTCTGCTGCGGCACCGCGCGGCCAAACAATACTACTCGGCCTTCTACGGCAGGCGCGCGTTCCGCATCTGGCCGCTCTACTATTTGATGTGCGGCAGCGCAGCGATCGGCTGGTATTTTTCGCTAAGCCCTCATTTGTTTGACACCAGGGGCGTGCCTGGCTGGCTGTATCTGTTCGGCTTGCAGAATTTCGGAATGGCCATGGCCCAGACCGATGGCGCCTACTGGCTGGCCGTAACCTGGTCGCTCGCGATCGAGGAGCAGTTTTATCTGCTGTTTCCGTTGCTGGTCCGGAATATCCCGTCCGAGCGGCTGTTCGCGATCTTGCTCGTCCCGATCCTGATCTGCCCGATCGGGCGCCTGATCGACAGCACGCTGCCGGATGCCTATGGCTGGTACGTGCTCCCGCAATTCAGGATCGATTCGCTTGCGATCGGCGCGCTGATCGCCTGGTGGCGTCTCTATCGCAAGCCGGATGCCGAGATATCCGGACGCGTCGCCGCGATCCTCAAATGGTCGAGCATTTCGCTTCCCCTGCTGTGGCTGTTCGGGTGGAAGCGCTGGTCGGTGGCGTTCTCGCACACGCAGGTCGAGATCTTCTTCGGTTCTCTGCTGTTCGTCGTTCTGGAAAATCGCGGCTCTGCAAAACTCGCGATCCTGCGCAGCTCGGTCGCGAACTTCTTTGCCAGAACGTCCTACGCGGCGTACCTCACCCACCACGTCGTCGTGTACCTGCTGTTCGCCGTGCTCCATCAACCAAGAACAGTCACGAGCCTCGCCGGCATCCTGCTGACCTTCGCCGCGCTTGCCCTGACGTTCGGGCTGTGTGCGCTGAGCTATCGATATTTCGAACGTCCGCTGCTCGACTTTGCCCACCGGCGCTTCTCGTTCGGGTGAGCGAAGCCGGTGAGAGCATTTTCGGTTCTGATTGAATCAGAACCGAAGCTCTAGCTTGTTGTTTGGACGCGCTTTCTTTACGCGAACCGGCGTCCACTTCGCTCGAAAACGCTATAGCGGCGCCGCGTGCCGGATCAGGGCAACTCGTGCTCGCAAACAAAAAACGCGGCGAGTTGCCCCGCCGCGTGTCGTCGTCCGGTGGTCGCGCGAGGCGCTTACTGCTCGTCTTCGTCGGCCTTCTTGCCGCCGATCGTTTTCAGCTTGGCGAACACGGCATCGACGTTGAGGTCGTCGTGCTTCTCGATCGGCTGATCGTCCAGTTCGTCCTTGCGCGTGGTCTCGGAGGCCGGCAGCAGCGTGGCGCCGCCATAGACGGTGGTGGTCGGCTTCTCCTTGGCGGCGCGCTGCACCTCGAAATCGAGCTCGATCTGCGAGCACAGGCCGAGCGTCACCGGATCCATCGGGGTCAGGGTCGAGGCATTCCAGTGGGTGCGGTCGCGCACGCTCGCGATCGTGGTCTTGGTGGTGCCGACCAAGCGCATGATCTGGGCGTCCTTCAGCTCGGGGTGGTTGCGCACCAGCCAGAGGATCGCGCTCGGCCGCTCATGGCGGCGCGACACCGGGGTGTAGCGCGGGCCCTTCTTCTTGGCGGCGGAAGGCAGCACCACCTTGCTCTCCTGCAGCTTGAGACGGTAGTTCTGGTCCCTCTCGCCCCGCTCGATCTCCTCGCGGGTCAGCTGGCCATTGGAAATCGGGTCCATGCCCTTGATGCCCTGGGCGGCGTCGCCGTCGGCGATGGCGCGGACCTCCAGGGGGTGCATTTTGGTGAAATCGGCCACCTGATCGAACGTGAGGGCGGTATTGTCGACCAACCACACGGCAGTCGCCTTCGGCATCAGCGGTGCGTTGCTCATGGCAAATCTCCTTTGTGCTTCGCCCACCTCTGTCGAGGCGAAGCTGGTAGTCATCGGTGATGACGGGAATTATGGCGCCTATATAAGCCCTCAGGGGGGAATGGCGCAATGGGCCAGCAAAATCGCCTTGACAGCGCCCGAAAGCAGTCCCAAGTCCTTATCCTAACTGGCCGTTCCCCGCCCGCCGGCGAGGGGTGATTCGGTCCCGAGATTGCCCCGAGACAGCCCGATGTCAGCGAAAAAACCCGACCTTAGAATCGTGCTTTGTTCCCCCCGCGGCTTTTGCGCAGGGGTGGTCCGCGCCATCGACACGGTCGAGCGTGCCCTTACCATTTATGGCGCCCCGGTCTACGTCCGGCACGAGATCGTCCATAACAAGTATGTGGTGGACAGCCTGAAGACCAAAGGCGCCATTTTCGTCGAGGAATTGGCCGAAATCCCCGACGATACCAACGCGCCGGTGGTGTTTTCGGCCCACGGTGTTCCGAAATCGGTTCCGGCCGAGGCCAAGGCCCGCAATTTCTTCTCGCTGGACGCGACCTGCCCGCTGGTGACCAAGGTCCACCGCGAGGCGGCGATCCATTTCAAGCGCGGCCGCGAGATCCTGCTGATCGGGCATTCCCATCACCCCGAGGTGGTCGGCACGCTGGGCCAGCTTCCGGTGGGCGCTGTGACCCTGATCGAGACCGCCGAGGATGCAAAGACCTTCGTCCCGAAGCACCCCAACAACCTCGCCTTTGTGACCCAGACCACGCTGTCGATCGACGACACCGCGGAGATCGTGGCGCTGCTCAAGCAGCGCTTCCCGAACGTCAACGGTCCGCACAAGGAAGACATCTGCTACGCCACCACCAACCGCCAGCTCGCGGTCAAGAAGGTGGCGCCGGTGGTCGATGCCCTGATCGTGGTCGGCGCGCCGAACTCGTCGAACTCGCAGCGCCTGCGCGAAGTCGCCGAGCGCGAGGGCTGCCCGATTGCGGTTCTTGCCCAGCGGGCCAGCGATCTCGACTGGAGCAGGTTCGAAGGCATCACGAGCCTCGGCATCACTGCGGGCGCATCGGCGCCGGAGGTGATCGTCGAGGAGATCATGGGCGCCTTCGCCGAGCGCTACCAACTGCACGTGGAGACGGTCTCGGCCGCGGAAGAGAACGAGTTCTTCCCGCTGCCGCGTTCGCTACGGCCCGACGCTGCCGCGGCGGAATAGACCATATGGCGGTCTACACCGACGTTGCCGCCGAAGACCTCGCGGAATTCCTCAAGAGTTACGACATCGGCGAATTGCTCTCCTACAAGGGCATCGCCGAGGGCGTCGAGAATTCGAACTTCCTGCTGCACACCAGCCAGGGCGCCTACATCCTCACGCTCTATGAGAAGCGCGTGGCGGAGGACGACCTGCCGTATTTCCTGTCGCTGATGGCGCATCTCGCCGAGCGCGGCGTGTCGTGCCCGCAGCCTGCGCGCAACCTCAAGGGCGAGGTCTACAGCCGGCTCGCCGGCCGGCCCGCGGCGATCATCAACTTCCTCGAAGGCGTGTGGCCGCGGCGGCCGAACGTGGCGCATTGCGGAGGCGTCGGCGAGGCGCTGGCCAAAATGCATCTCGCCGGCCGCGACTTTCCGCTGGTCCGCAACAACCCGCTGTCGGTCTCCGGCTGGCGGCCGCTGTTCGATCTCGCCGCCGCGCGGGCCGACAGCGTGCAGCCAGGCTTGCACGACTTCATCGCGCGCGAACTCGATCATCTCGAAGCCGCGTGGCCGGCGGATCTTCCCGTCGGCGTCGTCCATGCCGACCTGTTTCCCGACAACGTCTTCTTCCTCGGCGACAAACTCTCCGGCCTGATCGACTTCCCGTTCGCCTGCAACGACATCCTGGCCTACGACGTCGCGATCTGCCTCAACGCCTGGTGCTTCGAGCCGGATCTTTCCTTCAACGTCACCAAGGCGCGCGCGCTGCTCAATGCCTATGGCAGGGGGCGGCCATTGTCGGCGGCCGAGGAGGCCGCGCTGCCGCTGCTCGCGCGCGGCGCATCGATGCGCTTCCTGCTGACGCGCCTGGTCGATTTCCTCAACGTCCCCGAGGGCGCGCTGGTGCAGCCGAAGGACCCGCTCGAATACGTCCGCAAGCTGCGCTTCCAGCAGAACGTCGCTGCCATCAACGACTACGGCATCACGCCGGCGGGATGCGCGGCGTGAGCGACAAGCCGCATGTGATCGTGTTCACCGATGGTGCCTGCTCCGGAAATCCCGGACCGGGCGGCTGGGGCGCGATCCTCAGATTCGGCGACGTCGAGAAGGAATTGAAGGGCGGCGAGCCGCACACCACCAACAACCGCATGGAGCTGATGGCGGCGATCTCGGCGCTGGAAGCCCTGAAGAAGCCCTGCGCGGTCGACCTCACCACCGACAGTCAGTATGTCCGCCAGGGCATCACCGGCTGGATCCACGGCTGGAAGCGCAACGGCTGGCGCACCGCGGACAAGAAGCCGGTCAAGAACGTCGAACTGTGGCAGCGCCTCGACGCCGCGCTGAAGCCGCATGAGGTGCGCTGGCACTGGATCAAGGGCCATGCCGGCCACGCTGAGAACGAACGCGCCGACGAACTGGCGCGCGAGGGCGTGGCGATGGCGCGGCTGAAGGGCTAGGGCGCGTGACGTGGAAGATGGTCAAACCCCGCCATCTTCGAACTACCCCAACATCGTAACCAATCTGATCAGCTCGGACTGGCGATGGGTACCGGTCTTGAAGAACACCGACTTCAAATGGTTGCGCGCCGTTGCCAGAGAGATTTCCAGTTTCTCCGCGGCGGCGTGAATCGGCAGGCCACCGGTTAGCAACGCCGTCAACCTGGCCTCTGCCGGTGTCAGATCGAATGCCTGCGCGATGAGCTTCGCATCCAGCGGCGGGGGTGGCGACAGGTTGGAGAAGACCAGCATCGCGCGAGCGCCCAGGAAGACGCTGCTTGCCGCACCTTCGACCGGCAGCACGCGGATCAAGGCGGGAGGCTTTGCGGCGCGGCGGACCACGATCGGCTCCGTCGGCAGCGCAACGCCGTCGGGCGACGACCGGATCAAATCGACAAGACGGTGATATTTCGCCATCGCCTCCTTGTCGCGGAGAGCAAGCCGCCTGTTCCGGACCAGGATGTCCTGATCGAATCCGGCATCGGCCGCCGCATTGCAGCTCAGGACAAGGCCCTGCCGATTGAGGACGAGAGCAGGCCGCTGAACCTTCTCCAGCACGCTGGTCATCGACGAGAGGGCAACTCGGCCGACTGCCGTCGCCAGTGTCGCGGTCTCGGTCAATCTTGGCGCAAGACGGGCAAGCGCCCGCTTGTCCGCCGCGTCAAACGGCTCCTCGTTTTGGGTGCGCTGAAGCGTGAGTGCCCAGGCGGCGGAGTCGGCCCAAAAACCGATGCCGGCAAACCATTTGAAGCCGAACGGAAACAGGACTTCAACGGAAACAGGACTTCATTGTACATCGGATCAGCCCGGATCTGCTCGGGTGTCAGCAGGTCATGATCCGTGACGACCTCTCCGGCCATCATGCGCGGAAACCCGATTGCACGTGGGTCTTTTGTCTGCCAATCATTTGCAAAGTAGAACCGGGTGCCTTCGTCGATGGATTTCGTTCGCGGCACGTCCGGTGTCCGAACGTCGCTTTGCAGCAGCAGAGCAGCTGATGCGCCAACCGCCGCGCAGATGCTTTCCATCAGCTCTGGCCACAGCAATGGATCCACCACGGCATCGCCGAGGCGGCTCATGACTTGGGTCAACCGATCGTGGTCTATGGCTTTCGGACTCAAGGGGAGCGTCGTTGAACAGGCGGCGGGAAACATCAAGAAATACAGACGGATGGGGCCCCGCAATATCGGGACTGTCGCGGGTGTGCGCAATTGTCGCACCCAAATGGGTCAGGATCGAACTCTGGCCTGCATGATATCCGGATCGTGTCGTTGTCTTCCTAGGCAAGTATCTGACTGAATTGAAGATTTGTTCGATCCGGTGGTTAGGATCGTCTGCGATTTTGATTGGGGGATTGGGGATGGGATCTTTTCAGGGGACCGCGGGTGACGACACGGTTACCGGCACAGCCAACGGTTCAAACACCAACGATACCCTTCAGGGGCTTGCCGGAAACGACACCCTGATCGGCGGAGACGGCGCGGACGCCCTCGACGGCGGTACCGGCATTGATTTCGCGTCCTACGCGGACGCGCCGGCCGGCGTGGTGGCAAATCTCGTCAGTCCCGGACTCAACACAGGCTACGCACTGGGCGATACCTACACCTCGATCGAAGGCCTGATCGGAAGCAACAGCAACGACACGCTGACGGGCGACAGCAGCAACAACCTGCTTCGCGGCGGACTGGGCGCGGACGTCCTCGACGGCGGCGCCGGCAGCGACACCGCCGACTATTTCGGAGCTTCGGCGGGACTGCTGGTCAGCCTGGCAAATCCCGCTGGCAATACCGGCGAGGCCGCCGGCGACACCTATACGTCGATCGAGAACATCCGCGGCTCGGCCTTCAACGATACGCTGATCGGCGATGGCAACAACAACACGCTGCGCGGCGGCCTCGGGGCGGATTCTCTCGACGGCGGTGCCGGATTCGATTTCGTATCCTATGCGGATTCGACAACGGCAATCACCGCAAGCCTTGCCAATCCGGCATCCAACACGGGCGAAGCGGCCGGCGATACCTACGTCTCGATTGAAGCGATCCGCGGCAGCGACTTCAACGACTCGTTGACCGGCGATGCCAACATCAATTTCCTGCAGGGCGGTGTCGGCGCCGACACGCTGGACGGCGGGGCCGGTTTTGACTTTGCCGACTATTTCAACGCAAGCACCGCGATTGTCGCCAATCTCTCGGATGCATCGGCGAACACGGGCGAGGCCGCCGGCGACGTCTATGTCGGCATCGAAGGGCTCAGAGGCGGCGCATTCAACGATCTCTTGGTCGGCGACAATAATGGCAATTATCTGCGGGGCGGCCTCGGCGCAGATACGCTGAACGGCGGCGGCGGCCGCGATGTCGCCGATTATGGCAATGCCAGCGCGGGTATCGTCGTAAATCTCAATAACCCTTCACTGAACACGGGCGAAGCCGCCGGAGACGTGTACGTTTCGATCGAGGGCATCCAGGGAAGTAACTTCAACGATACGCTGATCGGAGACGCCACGGCGGACACTCTATTCATCGGCGGACTTGGCGCCGACTCGATGGTAGGTGGCAGCAGCGGCATTGATGCGGCCTCGTATATAAGTGCGACGTCCGGCGTCACTGCAAGTCTCGCTAACCCGGCAGTGAACACCGGCGAAGCAACTGGAGATTCCTATAGCGGCATTGAGGTGCTGATTGGCAGTGCGTTTGCCGACCATCTGATCGGCGATGCCGGCAACAATCCGCTCGACGGGCGCGGTGGGGCAGATACTCTCGATGGCGGCGCCGGCTTTGACACCGCTTCCTACGACCAAGCATCAGCTTCGGTGGTGGCCAATCTTGCTGACAGCTCGCAGAATACTGGTGACGCGGCCGGCGACGTCTATAGCTCCATCGAGGCTCTGTCCGGGTCGCGTTTCAATGACACGCTTGTCGGAGATGCAAACGACAACATTCTGAGTGGCGGTCTCGGCGCCGACGCATTGAACGGAGGAGCAGGCAACGATATCGCCTCCTATTCCCGGGCCAGCTCCGCCGTGGTGGCTAGCCTGGCAAACCCGGCTGCCAACACCGGCGAGGCGAGTGGAGACATCTACACCTCCATTGAGGGTCTCGACGGCAGCAGTTTCAACGATACGCTGACCGGTGACGGTGGGAATAATGTCCTAGGGGAGGCGGAGGGAACGATTCGCTTGACGGTGGGTCTGGCACCGATACAGCGTGGTTCTTCGGCAACCGAAGCGCATATACGATCACCCGAACCAGTCCCACGAGTTCGGTCCTCGTCGCCGGCGAGGGATTGGACACGCTGACCAATATCGAACTGCTGCATTTTTTCGACGTGCCCCTGAACGTTGCGGATCTGCCGATCGCGAACACCGGGACGGCTGGTGCCGATAATCTTTACGGCGGCGTGGGCAACGACTCGCTCGTCGGGCTCGGCGGCAACGATGTCCTGATCGGTTTTGCCGGTGACGACGTCGGATATGGCGGCGACGGCAATGACTATTTCTATGCCGGCTCCGGAAACGACATTCTTGTGGGTGATGCTGGTCTCGACGTTCTCCTCGGCGAAGCGGGCAACGATTCCCTCTATGGCGGGTCCGGCACCAACTATCTGTTCGGCGGCGACGGCAACGACCTCATCATTGGTAACGGTGGGATCGTCGGAGCAGGGGATGTCAATGTGATGTTCGGAGAGGCCGGCGCCGATGCCCTGTATGGTGGCGCCGGCTTCAACTATTTCTATGGCGGCGCCGGCGTCGATACGATGTTCGGCGGCAGTGGTCTCAACATCTTCGTCTCCTCAGGCGAAACGGATGGCAACGTCATCTACGGCGGCGCGGGCCAGAACTACGTCTATGGCTCCAATGGTGGCGATACCGTCACCGGCGGCGCCAGCGTTGACGTATTCCTGATGGGCTCGGGCGCGGACAACATCAGCGGAGGCGGCGGAGTGGATTATGCCTGGGGTGGCGGGGGCGCCGACACCTTCTCCATCAGCGACACGACCTCTGAGGTCATGGTCATCCAGGATTTCAACACGGGTGGGGTCAACGACTTCCTGAGCTTTGCCGGCACATCGCTGCATTCGTTTGCTGATGTACAAGCAGCCGAGACCTATGTCGCCGGCATCAACACGACCATCATCACCGATGCGGCAGGCAATGCGGCCTGGCTGATCGGGATCGCACCGGGACAGCTGGATGCGAGCATGTTCAAGTTCAGCTAGGACCTGCTCGACCATTTTCCGGATGCACGGGCTCGCGCGCGACGCGACCTCAACGAGGTTTCGGGCCGTGCCGACGAGATCATTGAATGAGACCGCACCTGCGCCGAGGCAGGTGCGTCTCAGCCTTAGCCAAACTTGAACATGCTGGCGTCCAGTTGTCCTGGTGCCAAGCCGATCAGCCAGACCGCACTGCCCGCGGCGTCGGTGATGATGGTCGTGTTGATGCCGGGTGAGTAGAACTCGGCGGCCTGAACATCGGCGAACGAATGCAGTGACGTGCCGGCGAAATTCACGAAGTCATTGACGCCGCCCGTGTTGAAGTCCTGGACAACCATGACCTCCGGCGTGCTGTCATTGATCGTGAACGTGTCGGAGCCACCGCCGCCCCAGGCATAGTCGACACCGCCACCACCGGTAATATTGTCGTTGCCGCTCCCCATCAGGAACACGTCGACGCCTGCGCCGCCAGTGACCGTGTCGCCGCCGTTCGAACCGTAGACATAGTTCTGGCCTGAACCGCCGTAGATGAAATTGCCATCGGTCTCGCCCGACGAGATGAAGATGTTGAGACCGGAGCCGCCGACCATCGTATCGACGCCGGCGCCGCCGTAGAAGTAGTTGGTGCCGATGCCGCCGGTGAGAAAGTCCGCGCCGTCGCCGCCGTACATGACATTGACGTCGGAGGCCGCAGCTCCGCCGCTTCCAATCAATGTGTCATCTCCGGCGTCACCGAACAGATAGTTGAATCCGGTGCCTCCGTAGACGAAGTCGTTGCCATCTCCGCCCAAGAGCACGTCAAGCCCATCGCCGCCGACCAGCGTGTCGTCGCCGCCATAGGCATAGATGTAATCATTGCCGTTTCCGCCATAGGCCGCGTCATCGCCGATCGTTCCAATGAGGATGTCATTGCTCGCCGAGCCGGCAAGCAATTGGCCGGCAACCAGGTCAAAGCCGCCGTCGCTGAACGGGCCGGCGGAATACACCACCGATGTCGTGCCGAAACCCCCCGGATGGATTGATGAATCTGCAAAAAGCTCGTTCGGCGCAATTGAAGTCGTGAAGGTGAAGCCGGTGAGCGATTGGCCGGGCTGCAGCGCGGTGGCGGTGGAGTCTGCGACCCAACGGACGCTGTAGCCGTTCGCCGGGGGGGCACCGTCCGTGATGCTTGCGGTCCATCCCGAAGGGGCGACGAAGGTCGGAATCTCGCTCAGGTAGCCCTGGCCGGGCAGCCAGGAGAACCAGAATGTACCAATCGGGGTGGTACCATTGTCGATCAAGGTGATCGTGTACTGATAGCTTGTCGGGGAAAGCTGCACGAATCCGATGAACGCGGATGCATTTTCAGCCATGACGGGCCTCCCTGATCAGTGCGGCCGAACATTAAGTTATTGGAATTTAATCGACTTGAGCCGAAATCAGCGCAGCATCAATGCTCTGCGTGTTGACCAAACACCGGCGCGCCCGGGAAATTCCGGCAAGCTCGGGGGAGGCGGGACGAAAAAGCCGATCCGCGGAGGGAACCCTTCGTCCGGCACAGATTGCACGTAGCCGGCCCTGCGTAGGGTGGGTCAAGCGCAGCGAAACCCACCATTTCAGTGCACGGCACGAAGCTGATGGGTTTCGCTACGCTCTACCCATCCTTGAGCTACAACGCGGCGATCCCCAGCTATCGCCACGCCCAAAACTGTCATCGCCCGCGAAAGCGGGCGATCCAGTATTCCAGAGACAGTGGTGATTGAAACGAGAGGCCGCGGCGTACTGGGTCGCCCGGTCGAGCCGGGCGACGACAGCCAGGTTTGCGGCGAAAGCTCAGCTCAGAGCTGCCCGAGCAGTGTGTCGCCGCCGGAGACTTCGACCTTGCCCGGGGCGGGTTCGAGGTTGAGCTTCTTCACCACGCCGTCCTCGACCAGCATCGAGTAGCGCTTGGAGCGGATGCCGAGGCCGTTGCCGGAGGCGTCGAGCTCCATGCCGATCGCCTTGGCGAAGTCGGCATTGCCGTCGGCGAGGAACACGGCTTCGTCGCGCTGGTCGGTGTCGCGCTTCCAGGCGTTCATCACGAAGGCGTCGTTGACCGAGACGATCGCGATGGTGTCGACGCCCTTGTTCTTCAAGGCGTAGGCGTTGAGGAAGATGCTCGGCAGATGCATCTTGTGGCAGGTGCCGGTGTAGGCGCCGGGCACCGCGAACAGGGCGACCTTCTTGCCCTTGAAAATGTCGTCGGTGGTTTTGACCTGCGGCCCTTCGGCGGTCATGACGCGAAACTTGGATTCCGGCAGCTTGTCGCCAACATTGATCGTCATCGGTGTTCTCCCTCGGTGAAGCGGAACTCTCTTAAACCCGGCTGCGGAACGGCACAATACGACCTGGCGGAAGAACGGCAATGCCGGATGCTGGTCACCGTTCCGTCATCAGCCGGAAAACCCGCCGGCGTCGAGAAACGCCTGCTCGTCCGCGGTGGTTTGGCGGCCCATCACCCGGTTACGGTGCGGGAAGCGGCCGAACCGGCGGATGATGTCGGCGTGGTCCTCGGCATATCTGAGGTTGTCGGGATGGCCGCCGCATTGCCGAAACAGCGCCACGCAGCGCTGCTGGTCGGCGAGATGCTCCGAATGCTCGAAAGGCAGATAGAGGAATTCGCGCAGCAGCGGATCGATCCGCGCGTCGACGCCGCGGTCGATGGCCCGGCCTGCCACCTCGCGCGCCAGCGGATCGCTGGAAAAGGTCTTGGCGTCGTTACGAAACAGATTGCGGGGAAACTGGTCGAGCACGATGGTCAGCGCCAGGGCGCCGTCGTCGTTCGCCTCCCATGACGACAGCTCGCCGGCAGCCGCCTTCTGCCAGGTGGCGAGGAAGCGGCTGCGGATCTCGGCATCGAACGCGTCGTCGCGCGTGTACCAGCGGTCACGGCCAGCCTTTAGCCAGAAGGTGATGATATCGGCCGGCGTCGCGAGGCGCGCGTCAGTCATGTCCAACGCTCGCCTCGCCGGTCTCTTACGCCGCAGCCTTCTTCTCGTCGCGCAGCTCGCGGCGCAGGATCTTGCCGACATTAGTCTTCGGCAAATCGGTCCTGAACTCGATCTGCTTCGGCACCTTGTAGGCGGTGAGCTGGGTGGCGCTGAATTTGATGATGTCCTCGGCGGTAATGTTCGGGTCCTTCTTGACCACGAAGGCCTTCACCGCCTCGCCGGACTTCGCGTCGGGCACGCCGATCACGGCGCACTCGAGCACGCCCGGATGGCTCGCCAGCACCTCCTCGATCTCGTTCGGATAGACGTTGAAGCCCGAGACCAGGATCATGTCCTTCTTGCGGTCGACGATCTTGGTGTATCCCCGCTCGTCCATCACGCCGATGTCGCCGGTGCGGAAATAGCCGTCCGATGTCATCACCCGCTCGGTCTCGTCGGGCCTGTTCCAGTAACCCGACATCACCTGCGGACCCTTGGCGCAGATCTCGCCGGCCTCGCCGATCGGCAGCTCATTGCCGTCGTCGTCACGGATCGAGAGCCATGTCGACGGCACCGGTAGGCCGATCGTCCCGGAGAACTCTTCGATCGTCGCGGGATTGCATGTCAGGGTCGGTGAGGTCTCCGATAGGCCATAGCCTTCCGACAGCGCGGTGCCAGTGACTTTCAGCCATTTTTCCGCGACCGGCCTTTGCGTCGCCATGCCGCCGCCGTTGGCGATCTTCAACTTGGAGAAGTCGAGCTCGTCGAAGCCGGGCGTGTTCAGCAAGCCATTGTAGAGCGTGTTGACCGCCGGAAAGAAGCTGACCTGGTACTTCGACAATTCCTTGATGAAGCCGGCCATGTCGCGCGGGTTCGGGATCAGCAGATTGGTGCCGCCAGTTCGCACGCCAAGCAGGTAACACGCGGTCAGTGCGAAGATGTGATAAAGCGGCAGCGCGCAGACGATGATCATATTGTCGACATGCGGCGGCTTCTTCAGCGCCGGCTGCAGCCAGGCGTCGTTCTGCAGCACGTTGGCGAGCACGTTCTGGTGGATCAGCGTGGCGCCCTTGGAAACGCCCGTGGTGCCGCCGGTATATTGCAGGAAGGCGACGTCCTGGCGCGTCAGCACCGGCTTGTTGAGCTTCATGCCGCGGCCCGCCGACAGCGCGTCGTTGAACGAGACCGCGCCCGGGATCGACCAGGCCGGCACCATCTTCTTCACCCGGCGTATCACCAGATTGACGATTACGCCCTTGAAGCCGAGCAGGTCGCCCATGCTCCCGACGATCACCTGCTTGACCGCCGTGTTCGCCAGCACCTTCTGCACGGTGGTGGCAAAGTTCTCCAGCACGATGATCGCCTCCGCGCCGGAATCCTTGAGCTGATGCTCGAGCTCGCGCGGGGTGTAGAGCGGATTGACGTTGACCACGGCATAGCCGGCGCGCAGCACGGCGGCGGTCGCAACCGGGTATTGCAGCACGTTCGGCATCATCAGCGCGACCCGCGCACCCTTCTGCAGGCCCTTGCTCTGCAGGTAGGCGCCGAGCGCCGACGACATCTCGTCGAGCTCGCGATAGGTGATCGACTTGTCCATGCAGATGAACGCCTTGCGATCGGCGAACTTCTTAAAGCTCTCTTCCAGCAATTCGACCAGCGACGAATATTGCGTGACGTCGATATCGGCGGGCACGCCGGCCGGATAGTGCTTGAGCCAGATGCGCTCCATGGTGGTCAATCCCCTCTCTCAAATTTGCCTGATGTCCCGGATTGCTTCCGGGTTTCCGGCGCTTTGGCCGGCACTTAGTCGGCTGTTGGCCGCGTTATTTTCGGCAGTATTGAGCAATGCCGCGGTCAATGGCAAGCCGCGCTATCGACGCATCGGGAAATAGGAGGGCCGGCTGCGCTGCTAGCCGGCCGGCTTGGCGTCAGCTTTCGGCTTGTCGGCCGCCTTCGGCTTTGCCGCCACGGGCTTCGCTGCCGCGGGCTTGGCGGCAGGCTTCGCGGCGGCCGGCTTGTCCGCGGCCGGCTTCGCAGCTGCGGCATCCGGCTTGGCGTTGGCATGACGCACCGGCTTGGCCGCCGGCTTGTCGGATTTGGCGTCGCCCTTGTCGGCTGCCGCATCGGGCTTCTTGGCCGCGACGCGGGTGTGCTTGCCCTTGCCGCGCTTGACCGGCTGCATCTTCTCGGTGTCGGCCTCGACCGCGGCGATCAACGCGGCGCCGGTCTTGGTCGGGCCCGTATAAACCACGACCGGCTCCGACGCCGCCGGCGCCTGCGCCAGCATCTCTGACGGTTTCGGCATCGCGGCCTGCAGGCCGGCGGCGAAGAAGCTCACGCCGCCTTCGCCGTTGGTGGTCGAGCCTCCGGCGCTGGCGACGGTGTCTTCGCCGTCCTCGTCGCTGGCCGGCCGCTTGTGCTTGCCGCCGCACATCTCCTCGCGCAGGTTCGGCGGCGAGGCATCGATCGGCACCAGATTGTCGACGGTGCCGAGTGAGGGCCGCAGCCACGCCAGCCCGTTATTGGCAAAGCCGCGATCCAGGAGCTGCGCGGCGCGGATCGCGCGCATGCGGCCCGAGGAGGCGCCGAGCACCACCGCGATCAGTCGCCTGCCGTCGCGCGTCGCCGACGCCACCAGATTGTAGCCGGAGGCGCAGATGAAGCCGGTCTTGAAGCCGTCGGCGCCGGGATAGCGGCCGATCAGCTTGTTGAAGTTCGGCGTGATGCGGCGGCCGAAGCGGATCGACGGGATGTGGACGAAATATTCGTATTCCGGCAGGTCGCGGATGATGGCGCGGGCGAGGATCGCCATGTCGCGCGCCGAGGTGATCTGGCCGTCGGCGGGCAGGCCGTTCGGGTTGACGTAGCTCGTTTGCGTCATGCCGAGCTTTTGCGCGGTCTGGTTCATCATTCCGGCAAAGCCGTCGATCGAGCCGCCGACGCCCTCGGCGAGCACCACGGCCATGTCGTTGGCCGACTTCACCAGCATCATCTTCAGCGCGTTGTCCACGGTGACCTGGGTGCCGGGCCGGAAGCCCATCTTCGAGGGCGATTGCGAGGCAGCGGTCGGCGAGACGGTGAGCAGCGTGTCGAGCGACACGCGGCCATCCTTGACCGCCTTCAGCGTCACATAGGCCGTCATCAGCTTGCTGATTGACGCCGGATACCACGGCATCGTCGCATTGTCGGCCTGCAGCACCTTGCCGGAATCGGCCTCGACGACCAGCAGCGCCTCGGCTTGCGCCAGCTGCGGCGTTGCGATGGCGAGCATCGCAACAGCCAGAATCCATTTCAACGACGGGCGCAGCGGGCGAGGAAAATGCACGAGTCCGGTTCCGGTCCTTTGAGACCCGCCTTAAAACAAGGAGGTCTTGCGATTGTAGCGTACGGGTTTCAAGCGTGTCCGGCGCCGCGTTGCGGCGATGCAAACCCTATACCGGCTTGCCAGCAGAGAACAGAGGCCGGGGGATTATATCGTGGACGAAATCGGCTGAATTTCGGCAGCCGCCTCAATTGGAAAGCCGGAATTATGGTGTCTCGATGCCGGCGCGTGCCTGCTCATGGACCATGAACTGGGCCCGCGCGAGCTCGGCAAAACGCCCGCCTTTCGCCACCAGTTCATCGAAAGTTCCGCTTTCGATCACCCGTCCCTGGTCGAACAACAGGATGCGGGTGGCGTGGCGGATGGTGGACAGGCGGTGCGCGATCACAAATGTGGTGCGGCCCTTCATCACTTCATCGAGAGCGGCATTCACCTTGGCTTCCGTGACGGCGTCGAGCGCGCTGGTCGCCTCGTCGAGGATCAGGATCGGCGGATCCTTCAAGAGCGCACGCGCGATCGACAGCCGCTGACGTTCGCCGCCGGAGAGCATACGGCCGCGCTCGCCGGCATGGGTGTCGAATTTCTTGTCGCTGCGCTCGATGAAATCCAGCGCCTGCGCCCGCGCCGCGGCGGTACGCAGTTCCTCGTCGGTCGCATCGGGCTTGCCGACGCGCAGATTGTCGGCGAGCGAGCGGTTGAACAGCAGCGCCTCCTGGAACACCACGCCGATGTTCCGCCGCAGCGCCGTCAGCTTCAGCGCGCGGATGTCCATACCGTCGATCTTGATGATGCCGGATTGCGGATCGAACGCGCGATGCAACAGCGCAATCGCGGTGGACTTGCCGGCACCGGTCGAGCCGACCAGCGCGATGGTCTGGCCGGGCAATGCGGTGAAGGAGAGATCCTCGATCGCCGGCCGCTTGCCGTCATAGGAGAACGAGACGTTGTTGAACTCCACCAGGCCGGACAGCCGTCCGGGATCGACCGCGCCGGGCCGGTCGCGCACTGCCGGCACCGCATCGAGCACGTCGAAGAACTCCTGCAGGCGCGGCGCTTCCATGAACACGTTGTTGATGAAGCTCACCACCTGCTCGAGCTTCTGGATCAGCATGGTGGCGAACGAGACGAACATCACGATCTCGCCGACCGTGGTGAGGCCCTCGTTGTGGAGCGCGATGCCGACGGTGAAGATCGCGAGCACCGTGATGGTGGTCGAGGCGCGGGTGATCACGGTGACCAGCGCCCACCATGACAGCACCGGCATCTGCACCGCGAGCAGCTTGTCGGCGACGTAGCGCAGGCCCTGCACCTCGGAGTCGATCCGCACGAAGCTTTGCACCAGCGCGACATTGCCGAGCGCGTCGGAGGCGCGCGCCGACAGGTCGCTGTAATAGGCCTCCACCTCGCTCTGCATGCCGTAGGTCTTGCGCACCACCAGCGTGGTCAGCACGGTGAACACGACGCAGAGTATGAACAGCAGGATTGCCAGCCGCCAGTTGATGTAGAGCGCGAGCGGCAGCAGCACGATCAGCGACATGATGGCGGCGAAATGCTCGCGGAAGAAGCCGAGCCAGAGTCGCCACAGCGCATCGGTGCCGTTCAGCATCACCTTCATCAGCCGCCCGGAATGGGTGCCGGAGTGGAAGGTCAGCGGCAGCTGCATGATGTGCTCGAAATAATCGGTCAGCACCGCCTGGCGCTGGCGGTGCGCCAGCCGGTCGGCCTGCAACGCGACGATCGCACTGCAGCCGATCGTGAACAGGCCGAACGCTGCCCATGCGATCAGCAGCGGCCATGCCGAGGAGGTCGCGAACAGTCCGGTGACCGGCCGGCCCGACAGCACGTCGACGATCTTGCCGAACAGCACCGGCTCGGCGAATTGCGCGCCGGCGAGCAGCACGTTGGCGGCGGCGAGGATCCAGCCGAGCCGCGCCTCCTTGCCGAGCAGTTCGAGGGCGCGGGTATAGAGGCGGAGCATGGACATGCCGGCGGGACTCGTAAGCGGTGGACGCCCGGTCAGGCGGGACGCGATTTAATCAGGGTTCGCGATGCAGGGCCAGCGGGCGGAAGTACATCACGCTCTGTCATGGCCGGGCAGAGCCGTCCAAAGGACGGCGTCGCTTCCGCTCGCCCGTAGCCGTCCGAAGGACGGCGTCGCTTCCGCTCGCCTATGGACCCGGCCATCCACGTCTTTCTCGCAAGCGATCACCGAAGACGTGGATGCTCGGGTCGTCTGCGCGAAGACGCGCTTCGCGCTTTTGCCCAGGCATGACGAATACGGAGAGCTGTCCTCAATTCACAAGCCGGCCGTCGATCGGCGGCAGGAACTGGTCGTCGAAGATGTCGGCGGCGTGCGGCCGCTTCTGGAATTTGAAATCCTCCGCGAGCTGATCGATCGACCGCTCGAAGCGCTCCGCCTCGATGCCGCCGATGCCGTCGCGCTTCACCTCGCCGGTCAGGATGTTGTCGCGGATGATGGCGCGCAGCCGCTCGAGCTCCAGATCGCGCGAACCGCCATCCATCCGGCTCACCACCTCGCCGGCGGCGCGCCCCGGGTCCTTGATGGCGAGGTTGGTGCCGCCGATCACCGCGCGCACGAAACCTTTCACCGCATCCGGCTTCGCCGCGGCAAGGCGCGGGCTGACGATGACGGCAAACCCATAGGCCTCGCAGCCATAGTCGGCGAAGCGCAGCACCGCGAGATCGTCGGCCGGCACGCCGCGATCCCGTAAATTGATCGCCGAGAGATAGGAGAAGCCGGTCACGGCGTCGACCTGTCCGGCGGACAGCATCGGCTCGCGCACTGCGGCGCTGATCGTGTTCTGCTTCACGCTCGATAGCTTGATGCCGTTCTGCTTGGCGACGGCGGGCCAGAACAGGATCGAGAGGTCGCCCTCGGCGACGCCGAGGTTCTTGCCTTCCATATCCGCCAGCGCCTTGATGCCGCGGCTCTTGCGGGCAATGATCGCGTAGGGCGCCTGGTTGAACAGCACCAGCACCGCCTTGACGGGCGCCGCACCGGGCTTGTCGCGAAAGCGGATCAGCGTGTTGATGTCGACCAGCGCGAAGTCGCTCGAGCCGTCGGCGACCCGCGCGATCGCGTCCGCGGAGCTGGTGGCGACGTTGGTGCCGACCGCAAGCCCCTCGGCGCTGAACAGGCCGCCGGCCTGCGCCATCACGAACGGCGCGGCGGCAGCATCAAGCGGACGGTCGAGCGTGAACTGGATGGCGAGCGGCGGCGGCTGGTCGCTGGCACGGAGCGGGGTGACGGCCGGCCACGCGCCGCCCGCGAGGCCGATCATGCCGGCCAGTATCCAGCGGAGAACGGTGGTCCGAGTTACCTGCATCATGACATCCGGGAGGCGAGACAAAGTGCCGCGCCGGCGCGCCTGCTTCATGGCATCGAATGCGCCATGGCAACGTGCAATTTCAAGCGTTATTTGCAGGCATTTTGCCCCAGGCAAGGTGAATGGCCGATGACTGCCTTGTTTTCGCCTAGGAGCCCGTCCAGATATGTTTTCGTGACGGGCATTTGTTGTAGAGTAGCAGGCTCAGGCTGCGTTTGCGAGGTTGAACAGCTTGAGGAGGTTATGGACGGTGCAGATCATTGTCCACTCGGCGCGCACTTTCTCGATGCCCCGCAACAGGAACTGGCGGAAGCCTCTTGCCTGTTTGATCTGCCCGAACACCGGCTCCACCACTTGCTTTCGCAATCGGTAGGGTGTTTCGAAGCCGCCATCGTCGATCTTCTTTCGCATGGCCTGTGTCAGCGGGCCGCCGACTTTTCCGTTCGCTACTGTCGGGTGCTTGGCGCGTCCGGGCGCGACATAGCCATCGATGCTGCGTGTGTCGAGCGCTTCGAGATTGGCTTCGCTGCAGTAGCCGGAATCCGCTGAGGCCTGCCGCGGCTTGCGGCCAAGATTGCTCTCGATGGCCTCGATCAGGGGCACCAACTGGCCCTGATCGCTGCCGTGCTGGGTCAGTTCTTGCGCGACAATGATCTGGGCATGTGCATCGACGGCCGCCTGGGCATTATAGGCCTGAACGAAGCCATCCTTCGACTTCATGATGCGGCTTTCCGGATCGGTGAAGTTGCGTTGCGCCTTGGGATTGGGTTCCTCCGATGGCAGCGCCGCCGGTTTGCCCGGCTTCTTGCGGCCTTCGGCCTGGCGCTGCTGTTCCTTTTCGGCCTCGATGCGGCGCTCTTCCTCCGCCGCCAGTTTGGCGTCCGCTTCCAGCGCCGCCATCGCTTGCTGGATCTTCGCCAGCCGTTTCTGCTTGTCGACGGTCCAGTCCGGCAGTTCGTCGCTGTTGCCGAAAGTCTCATCCTCCGAGGCATCCGCCGCCTCGGCGGCCGCCAGCATGCGAGCGACCTCGGCCTTCAATTCCGCCTCGCGCTTCTTCATGCGCTCATAACTCATCGCCTTGTGTTTCGACGCGTTCGCCTTGATCTTCGTACCATCCAGCGCGACATGACCGAGCTTGACCAGCCCGGCCGTCTCGCACAACTTCAGAACCTGCACGAATAGCGCGCCGAGCGCCTTCAAATGTCGCTTGCGAAAGTCGCTGATCGTCCGAAAATCCGGCGCATCCAGCGCCACGATCATCACAAAATCGTTCCGCTCCCGGCAGGCCTTGGCAATCCGACGCGACGAATACAGCCCACTCGCATAGCTATGCAGCAGCGCCACCATCATCCGCGGATCAAACGGCGGCTGCCCAAGCCCGCTCACATAGCTGCCCATGATCTCCCTGAGATCGAGGCTCTCCCGCACCAGATCAACCATAAACCGCGAGACATGGCCTTTCGGCACGAAGTCCTGCACATTCGGCGGCAGAAGCAGCGTCTGATCGATGTTCCAAGGCCGAAAATACTTGCTCATCGCCCAATGTTGAATCAGACCCGACCAGATTTGAACAGCGACTATCCAGACAAGCTCCTAGGGTTGTTCAGCTTGCATTCGGTTTGGGGAACCTAATCTGGAGGGACTGGTTAGCTAACCAAGGCCCGTCGGGCCGGCTTCCATAAAGGATGACTGCAATGTTTGCGCGAAAAGGTGTTTTTTCGTCCATTGGCCGCGCAGCCACATTGGCAACGGTTGCTGCTGTGGCGCTGACGGCCGTTGAGCCGACGATGGCGTTCGCAGGCTCGGCTGCGGCGGGCAAGGCGGCCGCTGTGACCACGTCGCACGGCACCAGCGGCGCGACCGATATCAGCGCGCGCCGTCGCTACTATGGCGGAGGTGGCGCGGCTGCCGCGGCCGCGTTCGCCGGAATCGTCGGCACGGGTCTCGCGATCGCCGCGACCCAGAGCCGCCGCGATTACTACGACTCGTACGGCTATTACGACGGCGGCCCGGCCTATTACGGCGGTGGCCCCGCCTATTACGGTGGCGGCCCGGTCTACTATGGCGGCGGACCCTATGGTTACCACGGCTATTACGGGCGCCGGTCGCAGCTGCCCTATACGCCGTACTGAGACTGCCGGCGGTTCTCAGAACTGTCACAAACGATCAATCCACCGGCCTCAGGCCGGTGGATTTTTTCATGAGCGCCGTTAACACGCTGGCGACGCGTTTCGATTAGGTTCGAAGGATGAGTGATTCGATCGATCGGCTCTACCAGGCGGTGATCGCGGCCAAGGATCTCGATCCGGCAACGTCGCGCACGGCGCGGCTGTTCCAGCGCGGCCCGGCCAAGATGGCCAAGAAGCTAGCCGAGGAAGCGATCGAAGTCGTGATCGACGCCGTCGCCGGTAAGTCGGATGCCGTGGTCCGTGAAAGCGCCGACCTGTTCTACAACCTCACCGTTCTCTGGGCGTCGGCCGGCGTCAAGCCGGAGGACGTCTGGCGCGAGATGGAGCGGCGCGAGCGGCTACTCGGGATGGCCGAGAAGCTGCCGAAGTCGCCGGTCAAGCTGCCCAAAACCGCGCCCGTCCCGGTGGTTCGGCGCCGAATTGTCGCGCTGGAGAACCGGCTGCGTAAACGGTAGCCCCAAATCGTCCCAAATCAGCCCAATCCCGGCATGGACAAATCCGCTCCATGATGGTTCATCGCGCCCATGTTGAAACGGATTTACGACTGGTGCGTCGAGGCGGCCGACAAGCCCTACGCACTCTGGATTCTCGCGGCCGTCTCGTTCGCTGAGAGCTCCTTCTTCCCGATCCCTCCCGACATCATGCTGCTGCCGATGTCGCTGGCGCGGCCGAAGCGGGCGTGGTGGTTTGCGACGGTCTGTACGGTTGCGTCTGTCGCCGGCGGCGTGCTCGGCTACGCGATCGGCGCGCTGCTCTACGACTCGCTCGGGCAGTGGCTGATCCATCTTTACGGCCTGTCCGACAAGGTCGACGCGTTCCGCGCCTCCTATGCCGAATGGGGCGCCGTGATCATCCTGCTGAAGGGGCTGACGCCGATCCCCTACAAGCTCGTGACCATCACCTCGGGCTTTGCCGGCTACAACATCTGGCTGTTCGTCCTGTGCTCGATCGTCGCGCGCGGCGGCCGCTTCTTCTTCGTTGCGGTGCTGCTCAACCGCTATGGCGATGTCATCCGCGCGGAGCTCGAGAAGCGGCTCGGCCTGTGGGTCGCGATCGGCGCGATCGTGCTGGTGCTGGGCTTTGTCGTCGCATTCAAGCTGATCTAAAGCATGATCCGGAAAATTGTGACGCGGTTTTCCGAAACAACCATGCTCAAGAAAACCGACCGTCTTTGCCGATGGGAGGGTTTCGCGTACGCTGACCTGTATGGCTTTGACCGGCACGATAGGGCGTCCTGACCGTGGTCCTTTGGGACCCGAGGAGGAGGTCATGCACCGTCTGTCGGATGCGTTTCCGGGCATTCGATTTCAGTACGAGGCGGAAGAGCCTCCCGGATCGGTCGCCGCGCGTGCGCAGATGTCCATTCTGCTGCGGGCATGGCTCTTTCTTTTTGGCAGCGATACACCCTACCCGAGGCGTCAGGGCTATTTCGAGAATGGAAAGGGAGGATCGGTCGAGTTCTATTTCGAAGCAAGACAGCCAGTCCGGTCGATCACGGCAATCTCCTACGGAATGACGGCGGGCCTGGACGACAACTTTGATCGGCTCTATGCGGCAACCGGTTGGAAGATTGTGTATCCGCGCTTTTGATCGACCAAGATCACTCAAGCTTGCGCAGACCGCGCTCGGCGTGCAGTCGCCCGCGCAACAGCCTGTTGAATCTCGGCCGCAACAGATCGAGTTGCCGCCGGCGCTGAAGAACCCCGGCGAGACCATCAACGACCTGTCGAACATCGCGCGCCCCTCGACGGTGGTGACCGGACGCGCGGCCTGCGTGGTGGCGTCGAACGATGCGCCGGATTGCAAGATCGGCGCCGACCGGCTGTGTCAGAGCAAGGGGTTTCGGGAAGGCAAGGGCATCGATACCGACGCCTTCGAGAAATGCTCGCCGCTGGTCTATTTGCCCGGCCACAAGCGCGGCCCGAACGACTGCAAGACCGAAAATTTCGTGACACGGGCGATCTGCCAATAAGGCGGGCAAAACCACGTCTGGGATGCCAGACGCCTGTGAAAAATGCCGTGCCTGGATGAGGTTTTGTCATTCATTTTGCAGCGCCATAACGCAATACTTGACACTGGAAAGATTCTTGTTGGAATGACGGTCAGCAATCGAGACCAACGATCAACCCGAGGATCCGCACCCAATGTCCATGCCTGCTCTGTTCAAGGGCCGCCTGTCTCTTCCCGTGATCGGGGCGCCGCTGTTCATCATCTCCGTGCCCGACCTCGTCATCGCCCAGTGCAAGGCCGGCGTGGTCGGCTCGTTTCCGTCGTTGAACGCGCGGCCGCCGGAACTGCTCGACGAATGGCTGTACCGAATCAAGGAAGAGCTCGCCGCCTATGACAAGGCCCATCCGGAGCGGCCGTCGGCGCCGTTCGCGGTCAACCAGATCGTGCACAAGTCGAACAACCGGCTCGATCACGACATGGCGCTTTGCGAGAAGCACAAGGTGCCGATGATCATCTCCTCGCTCGGCGCGCGCGAGGAGCTCAATCAGGCCGTCCACGGCTGGGGCGGCATCGTCTTCCACGACGTGATCAATCAGAAGTTCGCGCACAAGGCGATCGAGAAGGGCGCCGACGGCCTGATCCTAGTCGCGGCCGGCGCCGGCGGACATGCCGGCACGCTCTCGCCGTTCCCGTTCGTGTCGGAGACACGGCAGTGGTTCGACGGACCCATTGCGCTGTCGGGCACGATTGCCAACGGCCGCGCCATCCGCGCCGCGCGCATCATCGGCGCCGACTTCGCCTATGTCGGCTCCGCCTTCATCGCAACGCAGGAAGCGAACGCGGTCGAGAACTACAAGAGCATGATCACCAATTCGTCCGCCGAGGACATCGTCTATTCCAACTTGTTCACCGGCGTGCACGGCAACTATCTGAAGCCGTCGATCGTCGCGGCCGGCATGGATCCAGAAAACCTGCCGACCTCCGATCCCTCGAAGATGAGCTTCGGCACCGATTCGTCCGGCGAGCGCGCCAAGCCGAAGGCCTGGAAGGAGATCTGGGGCTCGGGCCAGGGCGTCGGCAGCATTTCCAAGGTGGTGCCTGCCGCCGAGCTGATCGCGCGCTTCAAGAAAGAGTACGACGAAGCGGTCGATCCGGCGCTCTGATGGAGCCGATCTTTCGCGTTGACGGCGACCGCGTCGTCACCAGTCCCGACGCCGCGGGTCCATGGGATCCGCGGATGCAGCACGGCTCCGCGCCGGCGGCGCTCGTGGTGTGGGCTGCCGAGGCCATCCCAACGCCGGTGCCGATGCGGATCGCGCGCGTCACGATCGACCTGATGCGTCCGGTGCCGGTGGCGCCGCTGACGATTGAGAGTGAGATCCTGCGCGACGGCCGCAAGATCCAGCTCTGCGGCGTCAGGCTCTTCGCCGACGGTGTCGTCGTGGTCTCGGCCAGTGTGCTGAAGATCAAGCAGCAGGCGGCCGAGCTGCCGCCTGATGTCGCAGCACTTCCGGTCGATCTGCCGGGACCCGACGAATGCATGGTCGAGCCTGGCACCTTGCGAACAGTCCGTTCGTGAAATGCATCTCGATGCGGGCTGCGCGCGGTCGCTTCGGCGTGATGGGCCCCGGCGCGATCTGGTTCCGCGTCGACCGTCCGCTGATCGCGGGCGCCGCCGTCTCGCAGGCGATGCGCGCGGTGGTCGCCTCGGATTTCTCCAATGGCACCTCGCCGGCGCTCGATTTCAACCAATGGACCTTCATCAACGCCGACCTCACGGTGAGCCTGGCGCGCGAGCCGGTCGGCGATTGGATTCTGCTCGACGGCGAATCCTGGATCGGGCCTGACGGCGCCGGCCTTGCGATGTCGCGGCTCGCCGACCAGCGCGGCTATTTCGGCCGGGCGGTCCAGAGCCTGGTGATCGAGCGGCGCTAGCGCAAGGAACCGCTGCCAAGCGGCTGCCCTTGCAGCAAAAATAAACCGGCTTCCCGGGAACGGTTGGCAGCACCAGCGAGTTTCGCTCCCGTGAGGGGCCCCATGATGCGTATCGATCCCACCGCCGGTATCGTGGCCATGGCCGCCCGGCGGCGGTGTGACGTGGCGCCGGTTCGTGGTGAAGCTCGGCAGTCGCAGGGGCGGTCGCGATGAGGCCCGGCCCGTCCTCGGAACGCGCGGTCATCCTTGCCGCAAGCGAGCGCGACGCCGTCAAGACGGCCCATCTGATCAAGGAAGCCGGCTACTACGCCAATATCTGCGGCGATCTCGCCGAGCTCGAGCGCCAGGTCGCAAGCGGGGCAGGCCTTGCCATCATTGCCGATGAGGCGATCCGGAGCGCCGACCTCGCCCGCCTGACGCGCTGGCTGAACGAGCAGCCGTCATGGTCGGATTTCCCAATCGTGCTGATGAGCGAGGGCGGCGGGCCCGAGCGCAATCCCGAGGCGGCGCGGCTCGGCCGCGTGCTCGGCAATGTCACCTTCGTCGAGCGTCCGTTTCATCCGAGCACGCTGGTGAGCCTGGTCGCCGCGGCGGTGCGCGGCCGCCGCCGCCAGTACCAGACCCGCCAGATCCTGGAGGATCTGACCGAGAGCGAAGGCCTGTTGCAGACCGCGCTCGATGCCGGCCATCTCGGCGCGCTCGAACTTCATCTGCCGGATTTCGAGCTCGAAGCGTCGCCGACCTGCAAGAAATTTTTCGGGCGCAGGCCCGGCGATCCCTTCACCTATCCGGAGCTGCTGGACGCGGTGCATCCCGACGACCGCGCCCGCCGCAGCGGAATCGTCGAGCAGACGCTGCGCACCGGCGCGGATTACCGGATCGAATACCGCAACATCTGGCCCGACGGCACCGAGCACTGGCTCGACGTCCGCGCCCGCGCGGTGCGCCGGCCCGACGGCAGCATCCGCTCGCTGGTCGGGGTCTGCTCTGACATCACCGCGCGCAAGACCGCCGAGATCGAGCGCGAGGCGCTGCTGGCGCAGCTCGCCGCCGAGCGCACCGCGCTCGCCGAACTCACCGCGACGCTGGAGCAGCGGGTCGAGCAGCGCACCGCCGACCTGATGAAGGAGGTCGCCGCGCGCGAGCGGGCGCAGGAGCAGCTCCGCCATGCCCAGAAGATGGAGGCGATCGGCCAGCTCACCGGCGGCGTCGCGCACGACTTCAACAATCTGTTGATGGCGGTGATGGGCAATCTCGACCTGCTGCGCAAGCGGATGCCGGAGGATCCGCGCCTGCGACGGCTGGTCGACGGCGCGCTGCAGGGTGCCGAGCGCGGCGCCTCGCTGACGCAGCGGCTGTTGGCATTCGCGCGGCAGCAGGATCTGCGCGCGGTGCCGGTCGATCTCGGCGCGCTGGTGCGCGACATGAGCAATCTGCTGGAGCGCTCGCTTGGACCGCGCGTCATGCTGCGGCTCGACATTCCCGCCGGCTTGCCGCCGGCCTGTGTCGACACCAACCAGCTCGAACTCGCGGTGCTCAACCTTGCGATCAATGCGCGCGATGCGATGCCGGATGGCGGCACGATCGAGATCAGTCTCGCGGCCTTGCAGGCGAAGAACGATCCGGCCTGCAGCCGGGCAATTACCTGAAACTGTCGGTGGTCGACGGCGGCACCGGCATGTCGCCGGACGTGCTGAAGCGGGCGATCGAGCCGTTCTTCTCGTCGAAGCCGGTGGGCAAGGGCACCGGGCTCGGCCTGTCGATGGTGCATGGGCTCGCGGTGCAGCTCGGCGGCGCGCTGCAGCTGTCGAGCGCGGTCGGCAAGGGCACCACGGCCGCGCTGGTGCTGCCGGTCGCAACCGCAGCGCCAGAGGCCGAGAGCCCGGCGCCTGCGGCGCAGACGGTCAAGCGTTCGGCGGTGATCCTGCTGGTCGACGACGATCCGTTGATCGCGATGTCCACCATGGAGATGCTGGAGGACCTCGGCCATCGCGTGATCGGCGCCAATTCCGCACCGCATGCGCTCGATATCATCAGGAGCGACCAGGAGATCGACCTGATGATGACCGATCACGTGATGCCCGGCATGACCGGCATCGAGCTCGTCGCGGCCTCGCGCAAGCTGCGGCCGCAACTTCCCGTCCTGCTCGCCACCGGCTATGCCGAATTGCCCGACGGCATCCAGGTCGATCTGCCGAGGCTGGCCAAGCCCTACCACCAGGATCAGCTGCGCGAGCGGCTCGATCAGTTGCTCGGGCAGGGCGCCGGTCAGCACACCGCCGCCACCAGCGCCGACAGTCTCGCCACGCCTTCCAATCTCTTCCCGTCACCCTGAGGAGCCGCGCTTGCGCGGCGTCCCGAAGGGCGGCGGCCCGGCTGCGGTCGCGTGGCTGACAATGTCGCAAATGTGATCTGCGCGTGACGGCTGGGCGGGAAGGATGCGCGCGTGATCGGTGTTGCTCACATCACGTCGAAGAACGCCGAGCACCACGCAGGAGCTGCCTTATGAAGATGCCCACCCGAATAGCGATGTCTGCCGCACTGGCCGGCTTGGCCATGCAGGCCTCGGCAAGTGACCTGCAATCGAGCCGACGGTCGATCTCGTATCACACGGTGGATATCCTGGGCGTCAACATCTTCTACCGCGAGGCGGGGCCCGCCGACGCACCGGCCGTGCTGCTGCTCCACGGCTTTCCATCCTCATCGCGGATGTGGGAGCCGTTACTGCCTCTTCTCGCCGACAAATATCACGTGATTGCCCCTGACTATCCGGGGTTCGGCAACAGCAGCGCGCCGGCGCCGTCCAGTTTCGAATACGCCTTCGACAACCTCGCCCGCGTGACGAGCGAGTTCACGACAAAGCTCGGGCTCGCGCACTATGTGCTGTTCATGCAGGACTATGGCGGGCCGGTCGGCTTTCGCCTGGCGCTTGCGCACCCCGAACGAGTCCGCGCGATCATTGTCCAGAACGCGGTCGCCCACGAACAGGGCTTGAGCCCGCTTTGGGAAGCGCGCAGGAAATTCTGGGCGGATCCGGCGCACGAAGTCGACAAGCTCAAGGCCAACTTCACGTCTTTCGAAGCGACGCGCCAGCGTCATGTCGGAACGAGCCCGCATCCCGAACGCTACGATCCGGATCTGTGGGTCGACGAAGCAGCGTTTTTGTCCCGCCCGGGCCAGGCCGACATCCAGACCACGCTGTTCCTGGATTACCGGACAAACCTTGCCTCGTACCCGCTATGGCAGAAATGGCTCCGCGAGGTGCAGCCGCGAACCCTTGTCGTCTGGGGCAAATACGACCCGTCGTTCACCGTCGCCGGCGCAACCGCCTATGCCGACGATGTGCCGGGAGCCGAGGTACACATCCTGGATGCGGGACATTTCGCGCTCGACGAAGCGACCGACGAGATCGCGACGCTGGTTCGCGGCTTCCTTGCGCGTCTCGACCAGCGCAAGGAGTAACGCGGAATGTGCCGCCGCCGGCGGCCTCTCCCCGTCACCCTGAGGTGCGAGCGGAGCGAGCCTCGAAGGGTCGACGGCCCGGCTGGGGCCGTGCATCCTTCGAGACGGCCGCTGTGCGGCCTCCTCAGGATGACGGTGATAGGTTTTGCGCGCCGCGGTGCTCACCCCACCATGCGGTCGCGGCCGGTCCAGAAGCGGGCCTTCAGCACCTTCTTGTCGACCTTGCCGACGCCGGTCATGGGCAGCTCCTTGACGAACTGGATCTGCTTCGGTGCATGCGCCGAGCCCTTCTTCGCCTTCACCAGGCCGATCAGTTCGTCGGCGTCGGGTGTTGCGCCCTCGCGCGCCACCACGACGGCGGTGACGGCCTCGCCCCATTTGTCGTCGGGCACGCCGACGACCGCGACCATCGCAACGTCAGCGTGCTGCGACAGCACATCCTCGACCTCGCGCGGAAAAATGTTGAAGCCGCCGGAGACGATCATGTCCTTCTTGCGGTCGAGGATGAACATGTAGCCGCGCTCATCCATGCGGGCGATGTCGCCGGTGTGCAGCCAGCCGCTCTTCAGCGTTTCGGCCGTGATGTCGGGCCGTTTCCAGTATTCGGCCATCACATGCGTGGCACGCACGCAGATCTCGCCGGCATCGCCGGTCGCGACCTCCTGGTCGTCCTGATCGAGGATCTTGACCTGGCAGGCGGCGATCGGGAAGCCGCAGGACAGGAACAGCTCCGGCGTCTTCGGATCGTGATCCGCCTTGCGCAGCACCGAGACCGGATAGCATTCGGTCTGCCCGTAGAGCTGCGAGAACACCGGGCCGATCCGCTCGATGCCCTCGACCAGCCGGCTCGGCGACATTGCCGACGCGCCGTAGAGCAGGAGCTCGAGCGAGGAGAGGTCGGTCTTGTCGAGCGCGGGATGATCCAGCATCACATAGATCATGGTCGGCACGAATAGCGTGAAGTTGATCTTCTCGCGCGCGATGGTCTTGAACACGGCCTCCGGATCGAAGCCCTTGAGCATGTGCACGGTGCCGCCGCACATCAGCGTCGGCAGCACCTTGGTGCCGGCCACATGGCTGATCGGCGCCACCGTCAGATAGCGCGGCGTCTCCGGGATTTCGAAGTCGGCGAGGATGGCGGCGGCGAAGCCGCCATATTCGCGATGATGGCGCAGCGCACCCTTGGATTTGCCGGTGGTGCCGCCGGTGTAATTCAAGGTCGAGATGTCGTCCGCAAGGGCGAAGTTCTTCGGGCTTGCGCTGCCCGTACCTTCGACTGCCTGCAGCAGGTCGGCGCCGTAATCTGCCGGGCCGAGCGTGAACACGGTCTTCAGCCCGGACGCTTTGGCCGCGAGCTCGCCGCCGCGATCGCGAAACGTGATGCCGTCGACGATCAGCATCTCGGCCTCGGAATCCTCGATCTGGAACAGCTGGTCGTCGAGCGAGCCGAGCGGATGCAGCCAGGTGATCGCAAGCCGCGACAATTGTGCGGCGACGCCGGCGCACCAGGTGTCGGCGCGGTTGGCGGTGAGAAAGGCGACGCGGGTGCCCGGCGCAAAGCCGAACCGCACGAACACGCTCTGCATCCGTCCGATCAGGTCGGTCGCGCCCTGATAGCTGAGCGAGCCGCCCGGCCAGGCGAAGGCCGTGCGCGACGGATAGCGCGCCAGCGCCCGCAAGGTCTGCTCGCAGACCGCCGGAAATGCATAGAGCGGATTGCTCATCTTGTTCTTCCTCCCGCCTTTGTCTTTGGCTTCTCTCGTGCCAATGTTGCGGGCAACGCTAACACAAGGCTGCAGGGAAGAAACAACTTGTCCGCTGATCTTCTTGCGCGTTTTCGCGATCGCCTTCGGCTGCCGCTGATCGCGGCGCCGATGTTTCTGGTGTCGGGCGTCGAGTTGGTGGTAGCGGCCTGCCGCAACGGCGTGATCGGCTCGTTTCCGACGGTGAATTGCCGTGAGACGGAACAGCTCGATGCCTGGCTCGGCGAGATCGAGCGCCGCCTGCAGGCGCATGCCGATGCGAACGGCAAGGCGGCGGCGCCGATTTGCCCGAACCTGATCGTGCACCGCTCCAATGCGCGGCTCCAGCAGGATCTCGCTGTGCTGCTGCGGCACAAGGTCGAGCTCGTGATCACCTCGGTCGGTTCGCCCGCACCGGTTCTCGCGCCGTTGCATGATGCCGGCGCGCTGGTGTTCGCCGATGTCGCCTCGATCCGCCATGCCGAGCGCGCGGCCGCCGCCGGCGCCGACGGGCTGGTGCTGCTCACCGCGGGTGCCGGCGGGCAGACCGGCTGGCTCAATCCGTTCGTGTTTGTGCGCGCGGTGCGCGGTTTCTTCGACGGCCCGATCGTGCTCGCCGGCGGCATCGGCGACGGCCACGCCTTGCGCGCCGCGCAGGCGCTCGGCTGCGATCTCGCCTACATGGGCACCAAGTTCATCGCGACGCGCGAGAGCATGGCTGACGCGAGGTACAAGCAGATGCTGGTCGACAGCTCTGCCGACGACATCCTGCTCACGACGGCGTTCACAGGCCTGCAGACCAACATGCTGCGGCCCTCGATCGAGGCCGCCGGTCTCGATCCCGACGATCTGCCGGCGCGCGGCGCGATCGACATCGGCAAGGACATCGACATCGGCGCCCGCGAAAGCCGCCCGAAACGCTGGCGCGACATCTGGAGCGGTGGTCATTCCACCTCGGGGGTGACCGGAGTGCTTGGCGTCGACGATCTCGTGGCGCAGACGGTTGCGGAGTACGAGGCGGCGAGCGTGCGGGTGCGGCTCGCCTGATACCAGACCCAGCTGTCGCTCAAGTCCCGCCTGTCCGCTTAACGCGGCATTAACCATGCCAGTCCCAACAATGGCGCCATGGGACGGTCTGCCGCCACGGCCGGCCGCCCGGCAGTTGTGGGAATGCGACATGGCTTTTGAGGCGCTTTTCGCCAAGGATCTGGCCAAGGATCTGGACAAGACCCCGGCATCGCTCGACGAGCTCCGGACCCGGGTCTTCTACGCCCTGCAGCGGCATCCGCTGTGCCGTCAGGTCGAATTCGACATCGTCAGCACGCCGCGGACCCGGCGCACCAACTGGACGGTCAGCCTGCACTCGGTCCAGCCGGGGGCGCTGTGGACGGCCCATGAGATCGTCGCCGACATCCAGGAAGCCTATGAGCTTGCCGCCTCGGCCTGATTTTCGGGCCGTTTCGGGACAATTTCACCTATTTGGCATCGTCATGGCACGGTAACGCCGCATTTGGCGGTCAGCCTGCGGTGATACTGGCAGGGAATGGAGTAATTTTTGACCAGAGCCATCACCCTCGCCGCGCTGACATGTTTCCTCCTTGCCGGCGCTGCGATCACAGCCATTTTGGGCCGCGACAGCCTGCCGGCGGCGCAGGCTGACATCGGCCCGGTCGCCAACCGCGCCAGCAAGCAGGACAAGCTCGCGGTCACGACGCTTGCCACTGCCGCCTTTGAGGCGCCCCAGCCGACTGTGCCTCCCGCCAATCCGTCGCCGCTCCTGCTGCGGGCGCAGGCCGCGATCCCGGGCGCGACCGACACCGTGCGCCAGGCCTATGCCTCCGCCGAGCCCACCGATATCGGCCTGCCGAAGCTCACCGACCCGGTCGATGCCGGCCTGCCGAAGGCCGCCGAGCCCGGGGCATTGCCGACGGCTCCCGCGCCGCCGAAGCCCAAGGCCGCCGCCAAGCCGGCGCCGCAGAAGAGCTACGCGCTGCTCAGCGACGCGCAGATCGCCGGCATCAAGGACCGGCTCAAGCTGTCGTCGTCGCAGGAATCATACTGGCCGGCGGTCGAGACAGCGCTGCGTGCCGTCGCGCGCAAGATCCACGCCAAGCGTCAGGGTGATCCTGCGGCGGGCACTATGCCGATCGATCCCGACTCCGAGGAAGTTCAGCAGCTGAAATCGGCGGCGATGCCGCTGCTGTTCCAGCTCCGCGAGGACCAGAAGAACGAGGTCCGTTCGCTGGCGCGGCTGATCGGGCTCGAACGGGTCGCGGCGATGATCTGAGTGCCGGGTCCGGTCGAGCCGGACCTTTGCTCCAGCTTGGCTGGGTTACATCGGCCGCAGCTTCTCGACCCTGCCCTGGGTTTCGACAAGCAGCTGTTTCATGAAGTCCTTGTTGCGCTTCAGCCAGGGCTCCAGCGTCTGCCTGATGTCGCCTGGCGATCTCTTCTCGACGGCCTGCGCGAGTCTGGTCTGAAACGTCCCCCAATCCTTGAACATCTCCTTCAGCAGCGCATCGTCGGAGATGTTGATCGCCGATTTGATGTCGCCGACGGTTTCCAACTCGCGCATATTGCTCTGCCGCAGGATCGAATCCAGATTCTCCAGGCATTCGTGGTAGCGCTCGAGCAGATCTTCCCATCGTTTGGCGTTGACGTCATCGTCCATGCCCTCGACCGCGTTGTACAAGGGTTCGAGAAATGACCAGCGGAAGCGCCTTGCCAGCCGCAGCAGGATTGACAGGAAGACGATGTCCTTTGGCATGTTCTGCGCGACCATCAGGCGGGGATCCTCGCTGAAGGGCGGCATCGGGACGAAGATGAGGACGACCGAGAACGGCGTGTTGTCGAGATATTCGAGCCGGGCAATGACCGGCTGATAAAGCTTCAGGTCGCGGAATATCGGGCTCAGCACCTGTTCACGGCTGCGGCGGCTTGCAATATCGACGTCGGCGAACGAGTTCGCGACATAGTTGATCAGTTCGTCGAGCCAGGCGCCGCTGTCGTAGCGGTTTTGCGCGCGGAGCAGGTCCTCCCAGTCGAGCTCCGCCGTGTCGGGACCGGACAGCAGCGTGACGGTGGCGGCGTCCGCCTCAAGTCTCGCATCCTTCAGGAATCCGCGTGCGCGGTCCGCAGGGGCGAGCGGCGCCAGCGAGTCGGCCTTTTGCCGGAATGACAGCTCGTCGCTGAACACGATGCGCAGCCTGAGCCGAAACAGCTCTTCCGGACGGGTGATCTGCATGAACTGCGCGTGAATGTCCTTCGCCGCATCGTTGAACTCGCGGGCGTGGTTGGCATTCAGTCGCGGCCTGAGCGGGACGTTACCGAAGGTCGGCTTCACGAACAGATCCTCGAGAAACCGCCGCACATCGTCTTCGCCGATCCCGTAGAACTCGTTCTCCGCCAGCATCGGAAACGACGGCGAACTATCGACCGAGAACCACAGCACTTTCGACATCAGCTTCAGCGCGCGCTTGTAGCCGTCGAACTGCGAAATCTCCGACGCGCACCAGGTCCAATTGTGCTCGGCATTGGTGTGGATGAAGATCAGGCAGTCGGCCCTGGCCGTGTTGTCGATCATCCATTGGCGCCACTCCCGGGATTTCCTCGCACACATAGCACTCCACCGGACGCTGGCGGTCGAGGCTGCTGAGATATTCGAGCCGCGCCTTGAGCAGACGCGCGAGATATCTGTCTTCGGCGCGATGGCTGAGAAAGACCGAGAAATCATCCGGCATGGCACAACCCGATCTGCATGAATGTTATGCGACGGCCGGCCGCATCTTTGTCGGCCAAATTCCGCGGCTCGCCGCGGACGGAATGATATCCCGTCTTTGAAATCCGCGATCGCCGGGCAAGAAAAAGAAAAACCGTCTGCCAGTGAAATATCTCACTATACCTTAGGGTGTATCACGTGCAAGCTGACTGCCGCGGAGAGCCGACGCGCGAAATTGTCCGGCTCCGGCATCGAATGACTAAAATTGTAAGCAAGCCGATGCGCCGAGTTGGGTGCATCGCTTCATTTCATGACGTCATGGTTCCGCGGGGGCAATTATGCCGAAGACCAAGCAGCAGCATTTCGATCGCGACGCCGGACCGAAGCGGATCCTGGCTCTCGATGGCGGCGGCATTCGCGGCATTCTGACGCTCGAATATCTCGCCGCGGTCGAAGCGATGTTGCGCAAGCGGTACGGCAAGGACGATCTGCTGCTGTGCGACTATTTCGATCTGATCGGCGGCACCTCGACGGGATCGATCATCGCGGCCGGACTGGCCTGCGGGATGACGGTCGACGCCTTGAAGAAGCTTTATCGCGGGATCGGCACCGACATCTTCCAGGGTTCGTTCTGGCGGCGCGGGCTGCTGGCGCCAAAATTCAAAGCCGACGCCTTGCAGCACGCGCTCGACGCGCAACTCGGCGCTGACACGTCGCTCGGCAGCGATCGCATCCGCACCGGCCTGATGATCATGACCAAACGGCTCGACACCGGCAGTCCCTGGCCGCTGCACAACCATCCGGATGCGGTCTTTGCCAAACAGGATGGCGGGTTGCGGCTGACCGAGGTGGTTCGCGCCAGCACCGCGGCGCCAACCTATTTCGAACCGCAGAAGATCACGATCTCGGCGCGCGACGGCAGCACGGTCAGCGGCGCCTTCGTCGACGGCGGCGTCAGCCCGTTCAACGATCCGGCCCTGCAACTCCTGATGCTCGCGGCACTCCATGGCCATGGCTTTCGCTGGCACACGGGCAAGGACAATCTCCTGCTGATCTCGGCCGGTACGGGCGTGTTCAAATCGACATTCTCGACGGACGAGATCGTCCACATGCCGGCGGCGGAGCAGGGCGTGCGGTCGCTGCAATCGCTCATGGATGATTGCGGACGGCATAATCACGGCATGCTGCAATGGCTGACGAACTGCCTGACGCCGTGGATGATCGATCGCGCGGTAGACGACATGGTGGCCGACAGCCAGAGCGGGCCGCAACTCGCGACCTATGCGCGCTACAACGTGCTGCTGGAAACCGACTGGTTGAAGAAGACGGTCGCCATCGACCGGACGCCGGACGCGCTGGTGAAGATCGCGGCGATGGACAACCCGAACAACATGGACGAGCTCGCCGACATCGGACGACTCGCAGCAATCAGGCAGGTCAAGCCGGATCACTTCCCGCCGGCCTTCGATCTCACCTGATGCCGCGCGGAGCGGCATCCCAACACTCAAGTGACAGTTTCGACAATCAAATCGCCTTCAGTTAAGTTCGACGCCGAGACACGATAATCCAATCATTAGTCGAGGTGTCGCGATGGCCACAGAGCAGGATGCCAGATCACCAAACAAGGTGGTTCTCTTCAGCGGTCACATGATCGATGCGCCAGATCGAAAAACGCCCCGCTTCCCGCCGGACAAGGAGCCGGCAGCCGCCGCTGCAATCGCCGATGCGCTTTCGCGGATCGGCGCGGCCGAAGGCGATCTTGCGATCTGCGGCGGCGCTTGCGGCGGCGACCTGCTGTTTGCCGAAGCGGCTCTCGCGCGGGGCATGCGGCTTGAGATCTATATTCCGTTCGACGAGCCGACCTTCCTTGACGGTTCGGTGGATTTCGCCGGCGGCAACTGGCGCGCGCGCTATTTCGCGGCCAAATCGCGCGCGACGCTCCACGTCATGCCCGACGAGCTGGGGCCGCTGCCGGCCGGCGAGAACGCCTATGAGCGCGACAATCAATGGATGCTGGAGCGGGCCGCGCGATATGGCGGCGAAAAGATCGCCTTCATCTGCCTGTGGAACGGCGAGGGCGGCGATGGTCCTGGCGGCGCCAAGCACCTGATGGAGGAAGCGGGGCGCAGGACGGCGTGGATTTACTGGCTGGATACACGAAAATTATGGGACTGAAGGATTTGCAAGATGCCGTCGTGTTTCATGATCATGCCTTACGGTCGCAGGGCGACGCAGAATGACTCGGGCCGCGGACCGGCCGAGATCGATTTCAATGCGCTTTGGGATCGCGGCTACGTTCCGGTTATCAAGGATCTGGGCTACGAGCCGGTGCGCGCGGACCAGGACACGAGCGCTTTGATCATCAGCGAAATGCTGGAGCGCCTATACTTCGCCGATCTCGTGCTGGCCGACATGACGATTCCGAACGGAAACGTCTATTATGAAGTCGGGATCCGCCACGCCGCTCAGAAGACCGGATGCGTCCTGCTCGCGGCGGAATGGTCGAAGCAATTGTTCGATGTCGCGCAGATGCGGACTGTCCGCTATCCGCTGCCCGAAGGTGACATCAACCCCGGCACCGCCGCGGCGTTCCAGGCGTCGATCAAGGGGGAAATCGAATTCCGCCGTAACGGCATCTCGCCGATGCACCAATCGATCCCGGGCTATCCCGACAAAGTCGATCCACGCAAGGCTGTAACGACGCGGGGCCAGCTTGCGGAGCAAGCCGCATTCCAGACCAAGGTACGGCCGTGCGCGCGGCGCCCGCGGCTGAGCGCATGAAGCGGGCGCAGGCGTTGATCGCCGCTGAGGGAAATCCGCCTGCAAGCTATGCGAAGGCCCTCGCTCTGTTGTTGCTGCTGCGCGATTGCGTCATCGATACTGACGACTGGAATGTTATGCTCGACTTCACGCAGAACCTTCCGGACTGCTTTGCTGACGAGCCCGAAGTAAAGGAGAACCGCGCATTTGCGGGGGCCCAGGTGGGAAACCACATCGAGGCCATCGCCGAGCTTGAAACGTTGATCGACCTCGCGGGACCGACGCCCGAGCGCCTGGGTCTGATGGGCGGCCGTTACAAGCGTCTCGCTGACGATGCTGCGGCCAACGAACGAGTCACGTATCTTGCCGAGGCCATCAAGTATTACGAACAGGGAATGGATCTCGATCTCAACGCCTATTATTGCTCCAGCAACCTGCCCCGTCTCTATCGTGCGCGCGGCACGGAAGGTGACGAGGATCGCGCGCAGGCGACGGTGAGGCTTGCGATCGCCGCGTGCGAGCGTGCCCGGCGGCTGAATGTCGCTGACGAATGGCTGCGCCCGACGCTGCTTGCCGCGGCCTTCGATCTCGGCGATCCCGACAAGGCTGACAAACTCGCCACCGAGGTGATTGCCGAGGGTCAGGTGAAATGGAAAGTGCGCAGCGTTCTTCGCGATCTCAGGGCCAGCGTCTTGTATGTTGAGGACGCCGCGAAGCGGGCGCGGCTGTCCGCAATCATCGACCAGATCAAGGGGCCCGACGAGCCGCCGGGGCCTCCGCCTCAGCCAAGCCGCATCGACAGCTCGACGTCGCCGCCGAACGGCACCGACAGATAACCGCTTGCCGGCGAGCGCACGCGCGCCAGATAGTCGGGGCTGTCATCGGCGTTGTCGGCGACCACGAAGGCGCCCGGCCTGAGGCGGCTCTCGACGAGATCGAGGATCTCGGGATAGAGCGCCTTGGCGCCGTCGAGCAGCACGAGGTCGATCGTATCAGGCAGATCGGTGCGCAACGTCCGGAGTGCGTCGCCCTCGCGGATCTCGATCAGGTCGTAGAGGCCGCCGGCGACGAGATTGTCCCGGGCGTGCGCCACCTTGGACGATTCGAACTCGCTGGTGATCAGCCGCCCGCCGCCATTGTCGCGCAGCGCGGCGGCAAGATGCAGGGTCGAGATACCGAACGAGGTGCCGAACTCGACGATGCTGCGCGCGCCGCTGCCGCGCGCCAGCATGTAGAGCAGCGCGCCGGTCTCGCGCGAGACCGCGAGCGGCACGTTGTTGAGGCGGCTATAGAGCGCGCGGTAATCGGTCTTGCTCCGCATCAGGCGCGTCTGCTCCTCGGCGGTGAGGTCAGCCACCGCGAGCTGGGTTTCTTCCTGCGCGGCGGAAGCCTGCTCGAACAGGCGATCGAGCAGGCCCGCGAGCTCAGGTGAAATGAGGGTGGTCATATCGGGTCTCCGGTCTGAAAGCGGCGCGTCCTTGCGCCCCGTCAGAAATAAGAATAATCATTCGCATTCGCTAATCGCATTCCCCAGGAAGTCCATGACCGAGCGCCGAAGCTCTTCAATTTCCTCGCGAAAACAACTGCAACAGGCCCGCTCGGCCGAGCTCGTCGCGGCGATTCTCGATGCCGCTGTTCAGGTTTTGACCAAGGAGGGGGCGCAGCGTTTCACCACGGCGCGGGTGGCCGAGAGGGCCGGCGTCAGCGTCGGCTCGCTGTACCAGTATTTTCCGAACAAGGCGGCGATCCTGTTCCGGCTGCAGAGCGACGAGTGGCGGCAGACCACGACCCTGCTGCGCGACATCCTCGAGGACGCAAAACGGCCGCCACTCGACCGGCTGCGCACGCTGGTGCACGCCTTCGTCCGCTCGGAATGCGAGGAGGCCGCGGTGCGCGTCGCGCTTGGTGACGCCGCGCCGCTCTATCGCGATGCGCCGGAAGCGCGCGAGGCGCGGACGTCGGGCGAGCGCATCGTCGAGACCTTCATGCGCGCGGCCTTGCCGAAGGCGTCCGACGCGGTGCGCGCGATGGCCGGCGATCTGATCGCGACGACGCTGAGCACGGTCGGCAAGGATTTTTCGGAAAGCCCGCGAACGCAGGCGGAGATCGAGACCTACGCCGACGCCATGGCCGACATGTTCTGCGCGTATCTGAGGAGCCTTGGACGACGCTGAGGCGTCTGCCATCGCGCCGCGGCCGCGCCACGCGTAGCCCGACAGGGCGAAGCGTGGTGCCCAACCCGGATCCTTCGCAGCTGTCCTTCAACCGCCGCCTTAGCGGTCCATTGACAATCCCCGCCAGGCGTCGTCTCCCGGGTGAAACACTTCATAAGCGGAGTTCCGCTTCGCAACTGACCTGGCGCGCAGCGCGGCGTCAGATCGCGGCAAATATTCTTCCTCGATCTCGGCCGGGTATGTTACGCAACGGGTCGTTGGTCGGTCGTCCCTATGAGGAAGGTCACTGACGCCTTGCGGGCTGGCTCGACGCGTGTCGCAACGTGCAGCCCCAATCGCTGGCAGATGATGTCCGACGGAGATTTTCAGATGAAGTTTCTTCCTCTCGCCGCGTTTCTCATCCTTGCCTGCCAAGTTATTGCTTGCCACGGCGCCGCCGCTCAAACGTCCGGATGCTCGGCGATCAGCAATTCCAATGACCGGCTGGCCTGCTATGACAAGGCTGCCGCGATCACGGGTGGAAGTCCGGACAAGGGCAAGACCGCCTTATCGGATCCGTCGGCCAAGCGTGGCAGCGTCGTCGAGATGCTTGCTGATGAAAATGCAAAACTGAACGCCAAGCTCAAGACCATCTGCCGCGGCTGCTGACACTGCCCAATGGCAAGCGATCTGATCGCGATGACGCTGAGCGCGGCCGGCAGGAGCTGAGCCGCCGGCGCAATTGCTCCGAGAGCATGATCGCGGTACCGCTTCACGCCGAACTCGGCTATCAGGGGCGCCCGGCGGAGGTCCCGTCGCAATCCGAGAAGAGGGCCAGTTCGCTGGCAAGCAATTGTGAAGCTTGAGCAACGTCTGCACGAACTCAACATCGAGCTGCCGATGTCGGCGGCGGCCGGCGGCGCCTATGCGCCGGTGGTGGTCCACGGCGACACCATCTATGTCAGCGGCCAGCTTCCGCGCGACGGCGACAAGGTGCATGTCGTCGGCCAAGTCGGCCGTGATGTCACCTTGGAAGACGCCAAGCGGGGTGCACGGCTGGCGCTGATCCGCGGATTGGCCGCGATCAAGGCGCATCTGGGCTCGCTCGACAATGTCACGCAGATCTTGAAGCTCACCGTGTTCGTGCACAGCGCCGCGGATTTCAGCGGCCAGACGGCGGTTGCCGACGGCGCATCGGAGCTCATCATGGAGCTGTTCGGTCCCGAGCGCGGACTGCACACCAGGACGAGCGTCGGCGTCGCGCAGCTTCCGCGCAACGCAGCGATCGAGGTCGAGTTGATCGCAGCGCTGGCGCGCTAGGAGCTTGTCTGGATAGTCGCTGTTCAAATCTGGTCGGGTCTGATTCAACATTGGGCGATGAGCAAGTATTTTCGGCCTTGGAACATCGATCAGACGCTGCTTCTGCCGCCGAATGTGCAGGACTTCGTGCCGAAAGGCCATGTCTCGCGGTTTATGGTTGATCTGGTGCGGGAGAGCCTCGATCTCAGGGAGATCATGGGCAGCTATGTGAGCGGGCTTGGGCAGCCGCCGTTTGATCCGCGGATGATGGTGGCGCTGCTGCTGCATAGCTATGCGAGTGGGCTGTATTCGTCGCGTCGGATTGCCAAGGCCTGCCGGGAGCGGAACGATTTTGTGATGATCGTGGCGCTGGATGCGCCGGATTTTCGGACGATCAGCGACTTTCGCAAGCGACATTTGAAGGCGCTCGGCGCGCTATTCGTGCAGGTTCTGAAGTTGTGCGAGACGGCCGGGCTGGTCAAGCTCGGTCATGTCGCGCTGGATGGTACGAAGATCAAGGCGAACGCGTCGAAACACAAGGCGATGAGTTATGAGCGCATGAAGAAGCGCGAGGCGGAATTGAAGGCCGAGGTCGCTCGCATGCTGGCGGCCGCCGAGGCGGCGGATGCCTCGGAGGATGAGACTTTCGGCAACAGCGACGAACTGCCGGACTGGACCGTCGACAAGCAGAAACGGCTGGCGAAGATCCAGCAAGCGATGGCGGCGCTGGAAGCGGACGCCAAACTGGCGGCGGAGGAAGAGCGCCGCATCGAGGCCGAAAAGGAACAGCAGCGCCAGGCGAAGGCCGCAAGAAGCCGGGCAAACCGGCGGCGCTGCCATCGGAGGAACCCAATCCCAAGGCGCAACGCAACTTCACCGATCCGGAAAGCCGCATCATGAAGTCGAAGGATGGCTTCGTTCAGGCCTATAATGCCCAGGCGGCCGTCGATGCACATGCCCAGATCATTGTCGCGCAAGAACTGACCCAGCACGGCAGCGATCAGGGCCAGTTGGTGCCCCTGATCGAGGCCATCGAGAGCAATCTTGGCCGCAAGCCGCGGCAGGCCTCAGCGGATTCCGGCTACTGCAGCGAAGCCAATCTCGAAGCGCTCGACACACGCAGCATCGATGGCTATGTCGCGCCCGGACGCGCCAAGCACCCGACAGTAGCGAACGGAAAAGTCGGCGGCCCGCTGACACAGGCCATGCGAAAGAAGATCGACGATGGCGGCTTCGAAACACCCTACCGATTGCGAAAGCAAGTGGTGGAGCCGGTGTTCGGGCAGATCAAACAGGCAAGAGGCTTCCGCCAGTTCCTGTTGCGGGGCATCGAGAAAGTGCGCGCCGAGTGGACAATGATCTGCACCGTCCATAACCTCCTCAAGCTGTCAACCTCGCAAACGCAGCCTGAGCCTGCTACTCTACAACAAATGCCCGTCACGAAAACATATCTGGACGGGCTCCTAGTCTGACTGAGTCACAAAACCGCCGGCCAGAATCAGCGATGGATGAAGCACGGACCATCAGTCGAGAGGCCGACATGAGCGGGCGTGGCACCAAGACGAGCGAGAAGCGATTTGCGACGTATTTGGAAGGGCTTGCCAGTGTCATCGGTCATGCTGATCGGAAGGCGCCGCTGCGCGACTATTGCGTCGGCCTGATGGCCTGTGGCGGTCGCAAGAGCGTGGAGTCGATGGCGGCGGTGACAGCTCCGGAACGGACGGCCGCCCAGCATCAATCGCTGCTGCATTTCGTCGGCAGCGGCGCCTGGTCGGATGAGAAGGTGCTGGGCAAGGTACGTGAGATGGTCCTGCCGGCGATTGAACGCCAGGGCCCCATCGAAGCCTGGATCATCGACGATACCGGATTTCCCAAGCAGGGCCGACATTCAGTTGGAGTTGCACGGCAATATTGCGGGCAGCTCGGCAAGCAGGATAATTGTCAGGTGGCGGTGTCACTGTCGATTGCCAACCACCACGCCAGCCTGCCTGTCGCTTATCGCCTTTATCTTCCGAAGGAATGGACTGAGGACTGCGATCGGCGGCGCAAGGTGGGCATTCCTGCCGAAGTTGGCTTCCGGACCAAGCCGGAGATCGCGCTGGAGCAGTTGCGGTGGGCCTGCGCGAGCGGCCTTCCACGCGGTGTCGTACTGATGGACGCGGGCTATGGCAATAACAGCGACCTGCGCACGGAGATCACGGCGCTGGGATTGACCTATGTGGCGGGTCTTCTGTCGAGCACAACGGTATGGGCGCCCGGTACCGGTCCCTTGCCGCCGAAGCCATGGTCGGGCCGCGGCCGTCCACCGAAACTGATGCGCCGCAACCGTCAGCATCAGCCGGCCGCCGTCAAGGCGCTCGCGATCGGCCTGCCGGCCAAAGCTTGGCGCACCATCACGTGGCGGCAAGGAACGAACGAAAAGCTGACCTCGCGCTTTGCCCGCGTGCGGGTCCGTGCCGCGCATCGTGATTATTGGCAAACCACCCGGCGATTGGAGGAATGGTTGCTGATCGAATGGCCAAAAGGCGAGGACCAGCCTACCAAATACTGGCTCTCGACATTGCCGGAGGATGTGGCATTCCGGACTCTCGTTGAGACGGCTAAATTGCGCTGGCGCATCGAACGCGACTATCAGGAACTCAAGCAGGAGGTCGGGCTCGGCCACTTCGAGGGACGCGGCTGGCGCGGCTTTCATCATCACGCAACAATGTGCATCGCAGCCTACGGATTCCTGATCTCCGAGCGGGAGACGATTCCCCCCTCAGGCACTCGGCACGCCCGGCCGATCCTGCTCGATCGCATTCCCGCAGATTACAGACCCCGCGGATTTGCCGCTGCGGACCCAACGTCACATTCCAAATTCGATCGCGACGATGCGACGGCGCCTCGAACATGGGCTCGTCCGAACGCTGTCGAGATGTCCTTGTTGTGCGATCAAGTTCGACCACTAGACAGATCATCGTTTGTGACGCAGTAGGACTAGTGGGGACCGACATCCGCGAACAGCAGCCCCGCCAGGTTTGTCTGGGTGCGTAGCGCCGACGGAAAGGCAACGCTTGCCGGGCTTGCCGCGGAGCCGAACAAGCCCAAAATTCTGAAGGCTCCCGTCACGGTCATCATCGGCCACGATTTGGATTTCGCCGGCGAGCTACCAAAGCTTCTGCCTCATAATGCCGAGGTCATGCAGAAGTATTTCGCGGCACCAGGCGTGGGCGAGGCGACGGCAATGCGAAACGGAACGCTGCAGGGCGCTTACCTCATCGTCGCTGCGCGGGCGTTGGGGCTGGACTGCGGGCCCATGTCCGGCTTCGACAACGCCGGCGTGGATAAAGCGTTCTTCTCGGGCACGCGGGTTCGGTCGAACTTCATTTGCAGCATTGGTCACGGCGATCCAGCTTCCGTGTTTCCACGCAACCCTCGCCTTAGCTTTGAGGAGGCCGGTCGCTGGGCGTAGGCCCACCCGTCTAGCGTGAGCTTTTCGGGGTCGACGGCGAATGAGCCGTGGATCGCCGTCCCGCACGCTCGTCGAATTCCCAAACGTAATGGAGATCCCAATGTACGACCAATTCAAGCTATCCGAGTTAATCCGATTCGCGCGCGTGGATGCCGGCGCCACCATCATCGACGTTTACCCAGGCGACGGCGACTGGACCCGTCTCTTCTCCGACGTCGTGGGACCCGAAGGACGGGTCTACAGCTTCGTGCCGGCCGAAGTCGCCCACTTCAAGAACGATCCGGTCGGCCGAATGCGGACGCTTGCGAAGGAGTCGGGCCGGGAGAATGTCGAAGCCGTCTCGGCGGACCTCGTGGCGATGCCGGAGGTCACGCAACCAGCCGATGTCCTGTGGTTGCACCTGTTCTACCACGATCTCCACACTGCGCTGATCCAGGCCAGGGGCGCGACGGCGGCACAATTCAATCGAGCCGTCTACGAGCGGCTGAAGCCCGGTGGGTCTTACGTCATCGTCGATCACACCGCCGCCGTCGGGGCGGGTACGGGCGACGCCCAGTCGCTGCATCGGATTGAGCCTGCATCCGTTCGCGCGGAGGTGGAGGCGGCCGGCTTCGTACTGGACGCGGAGAGCACCATGCTCGCGAACAAGGACGATCCGCACTCGATGAAGGTGTTCGATCCCGCGATCAAGGGTGTGACCGATCGCTTCGCCCACCGTTTCACGAAGCCCTGATAGGTCGCGGGAGGGACTGGTGCGACCTGACCGACGGGAAGGCACGCTTGTCGCGTCTCGACCTGTCTGCCGGCGCGCGGCGGTCACAAGCATCTCCCGCTGCGCGCAGGTCTTCTTCACCCAGTCGTTGCTTCGTCCGGTCGGGTATCGAACGGCCGGTACTGGCGCAAAGGAGCCATCCAAGCTGTTAAAGAGGTGGCCGTTGGACGGCTCCATCTAAGCACGTGCGCGGGACATCGACGATCAGCTAGTGCGAGTGACGTCAACGGGCGAGATTTCCTCTGTCATCTTCATCGCTCCTGACAGTCTTTCGTCATATGCGTGGTCTAAGCCGCGATGGCGCGCTCGGTGGACCGCAGTCTGCAGGCTTTCCGGCGGGTGGCGAAGCCCGCCGTCCAGGTCGCACAGGGCTTCCAAGATGGCGTCGATGCTGACTGGCGCCTTTAGACCTGCCGGAGCGCGCAGTGCCGGGCAAGACGCGATCGCCGATGCATCGGAGGCCCAGGAAGCAAGGATCGCTCGCTTCTCGGCCAGCGTCAGGTCCGGATGCGCTACCACGTCCTTGGGATGTTCGAAGACGGTGCCGGGGTGCAGCAGCGCCTGGAAGTCAAATACGTTGTCTTTGATGGCGGTCGTCGGCCGCATGGTATCCTCCATTCAAGACGAGTGGGGCGGCAGCCCGAGACAACAATTCCGGGCCGCCGCAGGGTGTTCGCTCAGGCCGCCTTGGACTCGATCTGATGCACGTTGGCCGGCTGTGCGCCATTGATGGCGATCCGCCGCGGCCTCATGGCTTCTGGGATTTCCCGGACCAGTTCGATCTTGAGCAGGCCGTTGTCGAAGGCTGCATCCTTGACCTGCACGTAGTCGGCCAGGTTGAACCGCCGCTTGAAGTGGCGGGTCGAGATGCCGCGATACAGGAACTCGCGCTCGGTTTTCTCGGTCTTGCCGCCTTCGATGGTGACGACGTTCTGCTCTGCAGTGATCGAGATTTCATCGGGCGAGAAGCCCGCAACCGCCAGCGTGATCAGGTAACGGTCTTCCTCGATGCGTTCGATGTTGTAGGGCGGGTAGCCTCCCTCGGCGCCGCGCTGGGCGGTTTCGGCGAGGTCGAAAAGACGATCGAAACCGATGGTCGACCGGAAGAGGGGAGCGAAGTCATAAGTGCGCATAGCCAGATCCTCCTAGGAGCAAAATGGTTAATAGCGGCACCGGACACGACCGGTGCCCGTCTCAGGTCCCGGGCCCATCAGGCGCCCGGGAGCCACCTTGCGGCGGCGACTTGGAAAATAAAAAAAACGGATTTTGGTTTCAAGAGGGAGCCCGAAAATTTTTCAATATCCGTCTAACGGCCGGCTGCGGTCGGCCCCTAGGGGCTGGAAATCGTCTCCCCCCAGCGGTGGCGCTGTGCTACGTTTTCCGTGCGGCCCGCCACGCCGCAGCCTCTTATTTGACGGGACTACTCATGCCCACCCAACCGGGGAAGGAGTCGGTATCGGCGCCCACGGCTGCCGCCGATCTCACCAGGGAGGAGCTACCTTACCGGTTGCGGCAACAGTCCCTGCTTGGAGAGTTCGGTCGCTCTGCGATGCAGACTCGGGACATTGGACAAATCCTGCAACGCGCAACCGAACTCTGTGCCCAAGGCCTCGAAACATCCTTGGCTAAGGTGCTCGAGTATATGCCTGACGACAGGCGGCTGCTGGTCCGTGCCGGCGTCGGTTGGGCACTCGGAACGATCGGGCAGGTGTCGCTCGGGATTGATATGGAATCTCCCGCCGGCTACGCGTTCCAGACCGGCCAAATGGTGATTTCAAATCATCTTCAGGAAGAAACACGCTTTCGCACGCCCATGCTGCTGTCGGATCACGGGATCAAGCGGGCGATCAATGTCCTGATCGCGAGAGGCGGGGAGGGAAATGTGCCGTTCGGTATTCTCGAGGTCGACAGTGCCGACCCCGGCCAGTTCGATGCCGCGGATGCCGACTTCCTTGCTGGCTTCGCTGGTTTGCTCGGTATTGCCATCGAGCGACAACATGCTGACGCGGACCTCAAGGAAGCACTCGACCACCAGGCCATGCTGACGCGCGAGATGAGCCACCGCGTCAAGAACAGCCTGGCGTCGGTCGTGGGTCTGCTGCGCGTGCAGGGGCGCAACGCGGAGTCGGAAGATGTCCGAAATGCCCTGAAAGACGCGGCTTCGCGCATCACCACGATTGCCCAGGTCCACGACCACTTATGGCGCAGCAACAAGATCGGCTTTGTTGACATCGCCGACTTTGCGGGCGAGCTTTGCCGGAAGCTGCAGGAAACCGTGGCGCACAGGATAAGCTGCGCTTTCGATCCTCTGATGATTTCCGCCGACAAGGCGATTCCGCTGGGCCTTCTGATCAATGAAATTGTGACTAATTCCGCCAAGCATGCCTACCCAGAGGGGGCCGGCGAAATTCGTGTTTCGGGCAAACTGCACGGCAGCGACTTGCGTGTGGAGGTGTCAGATCAGGGAATCGGTCTGCCGACGGACTTCGATATCGACCAGCCACGGGCGAGTCTCGGCTTCAAAGTGATTAAAAGCCTGATCGCCCAACTTGAGGGACGCATTGCTGTGACGTCCAACACGCCTAAAGGCGTCATGATCCAGCTTGACGTGCCCTTGGACGAGAACACGGGCTGAGCCACCGGGCGTGGAGTTTTCAAATATAGGTTGTGGTCAAGGGAACTCCCCATGGACCGCGCCGTTATGTTCATGATCCCCGAGCGAGCCGGATCGGCGATAAGCCACAGTCAGCAGCCTCACATGAACAACTCTCTCACGTCCCTGGCCATATTTGGCCTCTTGGGAGCGGCGGTTATTGCCTTGCCGGGGTTTGCGCCTCAAGTGGCCGCGGGCGAAACCTCCGTGCTGGCGAAGTCGGACCGGCTTGAACTCCCGACTGTCGCGCGAAATTGTTCGCAGCAGGTCTGGCCTCGCTTTGAAGCCCACTGTCTGCACGGCGGCGAGGCGATGGTTCGCGAAGTTCGCCTGGTCACGGCGCGCCGCTAGTAAGCAGCTTGCAGATGTGGCGAACGGGAGATTTTGATGATCAGTCCAGAAGCTCGCAATGCGATTCAGATCGACCGAGTGTGTAGCGCCGCGATCTGCGAGGAAATAGGTGCTCGGCTGCGGATCAGACTGGCAGGCGAGCATGACCGATTACCGCTACACCTGATTACGCTGATGGACGTCATTCGGACCAACGATTGAGGTAGCAAGATGAATATGTCGAGCGAAAGCCTCTTGGTCATACTGTTCGTAGGTCTCGTTGCAGGCTGGTTGGCCGGTCAGATCGTGCGCGGGACCGGATTCGGGATCGTCGGCGATCTGATCATCGGTATTCTCGGCGCCTTTATAGGCAGTTGGTTGCTGCCCCGGCTCGGCATCCATCTCGGCAGCGGCATCATCAGCGCGATCATCAACGCCACCATCGGTGCGGTACTGCTGCTCTTCGTGGTGCGGCTTCTCCGCGGTGGCGGTGGATGGGGAAGCAGATGGCGCGGCCGTTGGGGGTGACCCAATGCCCGCGGCTCGTCCGTCTGCCGCGTTACTTAGCTCCGGGATCGATTCCAGATGAAAGACTTCTCGAATGCGTCGTTTCCGCCTGAAACGATTGCGATCATGAAAGCGGCGTTGGATAGCGCGGTTGCCTCGCTGCCGGATCCCGTCAGTTCCGCGCATGTCCAGGCGATCGCGGAAACGATTCTTCGTACCGCCAAGGACGGCGAACGAGACCCCGCTATATTGCGAAGAATGGCATTGATGGAGCTCCAGATCCTGACACGCCTTTGATCGGTCCGCAGGACTTCGAGCTATCGCCCGACCTGCGATCCGTTGAAAGGAACGATTGCTCCTCGCCGGGCTTTATGCATGCAGTCGTGGCCTGGATGTGTCCACCGAAAGGGTGGAAATGCCTACAGTCTTGGTTGTCGAAGATGAGACCCTGTTTACCGATATCGACATGCCCGGCTCCATGGATGGGCTGAAATTGGCCGCTGCGGTAAGAGACAGGTGGCCTCCGGTTCACATCATAATCACCACCGGCAAGGTGCGGCCGCTGGAAATCCCGGCGAACGCGCTTTTTATTCCCAAGCCTTATGTCGGCAAGAATGTTGTGGCGGCGATGAGAACGTTCGAAAATATGAATTAGAGCCAGGGGCGAGCGGGTCTTCGCTTCCGAGCGGCTCAAGAGCTCGCTTGCCTAACTCAATCGACGCATCGCGGTCTCATTAAACGAGCCAAAGGGCACAACAATCCAAATTGATGTACCACTCGATTAGAGGAAGGTCCGCCCATCCCACTCCCCTTCGGGTTCCGTCACATCGCCACATCATGCCGAATGGAAAAACACCACCAATGCGCCAGCAAGTCGGCGCCGGGACAGGGCTTCACGAACCGGTAGAAAAAGGTCTCGCCCTTGATCGAGGGTCGAACCTTGATCGAGTGTGGATCTTCCTTGTTCGCGAGCATGGTGCCTTCCGCATCCAGTACGAAGCCAAGCTCAATCCGATGCAGCGACTGGGCGTCGCTCGTGCCCGTTCCGACGGCGGCGGCGTGGTCGACGATGACCCGCCGGGCTTCAGCTGCTCGTAGACAGCTCGATTGAAGTCAGCCGCCGTCGCGCCGGTGGCCTGGATTAGCGCGGTGGGGAGATCGTGATAGAACGGGTGCAGCCACAGAACATCCGCTGGTTGCGCGGCCAATCGCCCACTGTAGAAAGCAGATGTGCGTTTCTTTGTTTGGCGCTGACGCGAAGTTTGACATCAAGAAGAAAATCTCAAAGCTGTGCTACGCAGTGCTGAGGTCGGTCAGGTGCTGGTTGTTGACAAGCGAATTTTGTCTTCCTGAAGCGTGAATCGAATGAGGGATATATCTGCGCGAGTGAGAGCGCGTGTCACGTCTTCCGGGATGGCTTCCCCGTCGGGCAGGACGAGAAATCGTTTGCAATCGCCATCCGGAGAAGCGTCATGGACTACGACTTGACCGATTGCCGTGTAGAGGGCCTGACGCTCACAGCTTGTCTTCACCTCATAGATTTCTCGCACCACGCCGCGCGCCTGCACACCCAGATCAACGTAAGCGTCTTTGAAGATTTTCTTGCCCGACTTTAGCGTTCGTCGTCGCCACTGGCGCACCGCATCGACAATATCACCATGACGAGAGATGTATTCGATTTCTTCTATGCGTCGCCGTCGCTTTTTGCCGGAAAATTCGTCAAAGTAGTTGCCGTAGCGCCGCTGCGCTGCGCGTGCTTGAGGTGTATTCGTCTCTCCCCTCTTTACCGCATCCTTGAATTCTATAGCCCTTTGTACGAAGCGGGCGATATCGGCAGCGGTACTCTTCGCGTCGACTGGAGCGACCACGATTCCTAGGCGAATTTAGAACCGATGACGAGAAGGACGCTTGGCAACAAGGCTACATCGCTTCCATCGAAGTATTGATGGACCTGCATCAGGACTTGCCTGAGAACCTGCATGGTGCCTTGTGCGCTGGTTGGTGGTGCGCTTTTGAGGACGCGACAAAACGCGGTCGATAATCGACTGAGAACGACAAGCAACGAGCAACGCCCATCACATCGAGCAAGCGACATCGAGAGCTGCGCGCCCATCACTGCGACCGCGTCACCGCGCTTAACTAAGACGTTCGCAACAGAGACAGAAGCTAAGGATTTTGGGCGAACCAAATTCAACGACGGTTTGATCGTCACTGCCGGAACCATCATCCCGCACCTGCCGAGAGTGTCAATCCCATCGGTAGAAATTCCAGCGTGGCTTGAACCGCGCGGCCAAGTTGATCCAGATCAATAACGACCTCAGGCGTCGCGGCCTGATCTCATGGCAGGCGCGATTTGTGCCTGACTATCTCCATCAGGAAGACAGCTAGGCGAAGCCCTGATGATCAAGAATCAAGGCGCTTCATCGTCCACAGGACGGCCACATTGAGAACCCGATCGGCTCCATCGCGAACTTCAACTGCCGCATCTCGAAACCCGCGCTCCAGCACCTGGTCACGGACAAGGTCGAGCAGCGAGCGGCTCGCCTCTTCCTTGACTGCCTACATCGCGCTCGAATCCACCCGCACCATCGAGATCGACGAGTTTGTGCCAAGAAGCGAGATCGACGATCTGTATCTCGTTCGGCCCTACTCATCGTCCCGGACGGCAAGGTCGGCCACGACGCTTATGCCGTTATCCGCGAAACCATTCGCTCGCTCGACAAGGTCGCCCTCGCCCGCGTGGTGCTGACCAACCGCGAACACGTCATCGCGTTAGAGGCCCGCGACAAAGGGCTGATGGGCATGCTGCTCCGCTATCCGTACGAGGTTCGAGACGCCGCGGAATATTTCGACGATATCCAGGACGTGAAGATCACCAAGGACATGCTGGATCTCGCAAAACACATTGTCGAGCAGAAGTCCGGCCATTCTGAGCCGACAAAATTCGAAGATCATTACGAGCATGCCTTGCAGGAGCTGCTCGACAAGAAGCAAAAGGGGCAGCCGATAGCGACGGCTCGCAAGGCCGCCCCGAGCAATGTGTTCAACCTCATGGATGCACTAAAGCAGAGCATCAACGGGATCATCCAATAAGTCGGCGCCGGCGGCGAAACCAGCGAAGGCCAAGAAGGCGAAATCCAAGCCTCGCCGCAAGGCCGGTTGAGCGATGAAAGATACGGTCGAGTGGCACTCGCCATCTGGGCTCGATGCCTAAGCCATTGAGGCCCTTGCCAAGGCGCGATCCCTGCCGCCAGGACAAGCTCGCACGGAAGGAAACTTGCCGGCGCTCTTCGTGCGGCGGCCGACAAAATAGCCGGCCCTCGGTTGCCGCGCCGTGGCCGCCCGCCAGGCTGATCATGCCAGTTAATCTTTTCGAACCTTGTCTTCCAACTCGCGCGCCCGTCGTGAAGGAAGCGGGTGAATGCATTCCAGCGGCTAAGGCAGTAATTGATCGCCTTGGTCGTATCGTTGTTCCTGGAGTGCTTGGCGCGCTGCTCGCGTAACCACGCCTCTAGCCCGTCCTATTCGTGAGAGTGCGTTTTTTTAGTCCGATTGATGTGGCCGCACATCTGCTCTGACGAGGCGCGCGGGATTGCCTTCGGCTTTTCACCGCCTGACGACCGGTACTTTGCAACGCGCTTGAGGTGTAGGTTGGGCGAACGGGGGGCGGACGCCCCGCCGGTCAAGGACCGAGCGGCAGCAGCGCGCTTGGCAAGCCGCGGATCAGGTCGGCTTCGGGACATGCCGCGGCAAACGCAAGGCGAATGCGGCTCGTGGTCTCGACGACACGGGCAGCGAGTTTCAAGAGACGAAGACGCAGCGTCGCGAACTCGGCTGTGGCCAATTCCCGGGCTTTGGGAATCGCGTCGCGCACGGTCAGCATCAGCCAATAAGCGGCAGTGTGGAGAACGAGGCGGACTTGATTGGCGAGCGCCGAACGGCAGCTGGTGCGATCGGAGGCGAGCTGTGTCTTATGCAGCTTGATCAGATTCTCGGCTTGGCCGCGCGCGCAATACAGGCTGTCGTAGATCCACTCGGCCGAGCCGACATCGAGGCTGGTGACGACGAAACGGATGTCGAGGCCGAGCATCGTCGCCTCAATACGGGCGACGGTACGCCGTTCGCGATCCCAGGACTTGGCCTTGTGGCGCGTCTCGGTATAGCCACGCAGAACCGGCAGGTTCTCGATGGCGCGTCGCGTGCGGATGTCGTCGGCGGCCTCGTCGAGTTTTCTGGCGAGCGGCTTGGTGCCGGACAGACCGAAGATGTAGTCGATGCCGTTGGTCTCGCACCACGCCATTGCCTCCGGCCGGGCATAGTGCCCGTCGCCACGGAACGTAATTCGCGTGTTGTGCCACCGCGTCCGGATATGCCGTATCAGGCGGCGCAGGTGGGCCCGCACCTCGACGCCGCCCGGCGTCTTGCCGGGCCGCAGCACGACCGCCACGGGCCGGCTCTTCTCCGTGTCGTAGACGTGGATCGGCAGGAAGCAGCGTTCGTCATAATGAGCGTTGAACAGCGAGAGCTGCTGATGGCCGTGGACGACATCGCAGGTATCATCGATGTCGAGCGTGACGGATGCCGGCTCGCGCGGGTAGCTATCCATCCATGCGTCGACCAAAGTGTAGGTCAGTCGGATCACGTCGCGCAGGCGCGGAGCATTCTCCAGCCGCGACAGCGTCGGTTGGGAACACAGATCGCGACCCGTGTCCGGCAGCCGTCCGCAGGCCAGCTTGAATGCGGGATCGGACCGCAGATGATCGAGGTCGTCGGCGTCCTCGTAGCCGCAGCAGATCGCGAACATGCGCGCGCGGAACATATCGACAAGGCTGTGCACGACCCGCGTCGGATCGCGCCGATCCGGGAACACCCGGGCCAAATTGTCGGCCAAGCCGAGACGCCGCTCGGCCATCGCCAGAAGCATCACGCCCCCGTTCGAGGTCAGCCGACCGCCATCGAAGGCAGCTGTGACTTTCTTGGCGTGAACGGCTGGAAACGAGAAGGGCAGAATCGTATCATCGGTCATGGCGGGCCTGGTGTTCGCGGCTGAAGGTGATGGGGTTGGCTTTGCAACCGAATCCTACGCCGCATCAGCGCTTTACACCACGCTCGCCAGCCTCTCAGGCGCACTCTGACGAATAAGACGGGCTAATCCGCGACATAGGGAATCGCGGATCGACGGATTGCCAGTCGCATGCTTTGGGAAGCCAGTAACGCTTCAACGGCGATGACCTGCTGTTGTCCGAGTGCAGGACCTACGATTATCTCTTCGACGCCAAAGTTATTGGGATGAGGAAGTGCACTTTTCGTTGTTGCCAAGTCAAACTGAAACGCTTGGTATGGAATAAGTCCAGTCGATGAAATTCGCGTTTTCAGGCGCACCGGCCAACTGTGACCAGCCCAGACAAGGCGGAATTCTTTCTCTTCCGAAAAGTGACGATCCTTCAAGCGGAGAGCGGTCTTCACTGCCTGTACCTGCCATGTGTTGATTCTTTCAAGAACAGTTGTTGGTTCAGCCTCACTATCGGCCAACTGCTGGATGAGGAGGTCTACCGTTGTGTCAGCGGCCGCTCGCTGCTCGTCAGCGTCGTAGAGTACACGACTTATGTCGAATTTTTGTACAACGGCGTTTTGTTCGAGCCAGTCCTCGTTAAAGCCAATCGCAAAGCCTTGTCCGCGATTGTAGCCGCGCCATTGCGAAAGAAGATCCCCCTGCGACGTCAGTGAACCGACAAACGCGTACGCCTTGTCGCGATTTCGCATAAAAAGCTCATACGTCTGCCAGGCGAATGATGAGCGGTCCTTGATTTCCGCTTCGCGACGGTCGAACGCATCCACCACGATTTTCCAACCGTACCGGAACTCCGAAGTGTCATTCAGAAACTGGTAGTTGGAGGTCCAAAGCGATTTGCTCGCTATTATGCCCTGCAGGCCAGCGGCGGTGGTGTAATGGTACAAGGTCATTGGGGGCTCTCTGGACGATACCTTAGGCGAAAATTGGCGCCGACGTTCACAAATATGCTCCGTGTCCTATCTATCCCTCCAGACACCCATAAGTTCGACTGAAAAATGAGATTTGCACAATTCTGTTCAATGTGGCCGCTGGTGGCCCTGAGCCGACATGATCAGGCGCGTCTCTATTGTCAGCTTACGACGGCAGTGCAGCCGTTATTCGCGGGCGATTAGCCGTATCTGTCATCAAACGAACTGACGTTGCCACGCTGTGCAAAGTTCAGCGAATTCGGCCGGATGTGCTTCTCGGACCTTTGCGCAGAAGTAAGCATCCTCGCCGTGGGCTTCATGCTCTCTGCCGGTCGCGCATCGAAGTGTCGCGCGTACTAGTTAGTACCGGCAGATAATGCCAGGGATCGTAGATGATCTGGTCACGCCGGAAGTGGCGCGGATGGTCGGCGACCACCTCGTCGCCCAGCAAGACGACAATCCGTTCGGCATGGGAGCGCACCAGAACCATCCGGCCGGCGGCGCGCGCATCGACGCTGTAGCGATTGTGATCGGCCATGATCAGGCAAGTGGTGCTGGCCCTAACGGCCTTCTCGACGAACCCGTCGAAGGGGCCGCGAAGCTCCATCAGGCTCGCGCGTTCTTCCTGGAACACGTCCCAGATCGGCCGATCCTTGAACTCCGGATGCCTGGTTCGTTTGGCGTAGGCGATGCACTGATCTTCCAGCCACGCATTCAGCTCGGCGAGACTCTTGACCCGAGGCTTCGGCCGGAACATCTGGTCACGCAAGTTGCCAACCTGGTTCTCGACCTGACCTTTCTCCCATCCCGAGGCGGGTGTGCAGGCCACCGGGTCGATCAGATGGTGCGAGCACATTTGCAAAAAACGGCGGTTATACCGGCGCGCCTTGCCAACGAAGATCGCCTCGACCGCCGTCTTCATGTTGTCGTAGATGCCGCGCCGGCAAACCCCGCCATAGAACCGGAACGCCTTGTCATGCGCGTCGAACACCAACTCCTGAGTCTCGCGGAAGTAGACGCGCACAAACGGCATGCGGCTGTGCGACAGCTTCATGTGCGCCGCCTTGACCGTCAGCGGCAAGCCCTGGAGCGTGATCGTCTCGTGGCTCCAGTCAAACTGGTAGGCTTCCCCAGGCGCAAAGCTCATCGGCACATAGGCATGAGCCGGGACCCGGGCGCGTTCGTCGCGCCAGGACTTGACGAAGCGATGCACGCTGTCGTGCGCGCCGTCATATCCGCGCCCACGTAATTCCTCAAACAGCCGCTGCGTCGAGCGGCGTTCCCGCTTCGGCAGATTAGCTTCGGTTCCAAGGATCTCCGTCAGAGCCTCGACCCAGTCGCCAAGCTTAGGCGTCGGCTGAACGCCCCGCGCGTATTTGAACTCGGTCTTGTGGCCCCGAATGACCTTGCGCACCGTCGCGCGCGATACCAAAAGCGTGCGCACTATCTCCTTGATGGAGCGGTCCTGCTCGAAATAGGCGCGCCGTATCTCGCCGATCTTGTCCACGCCAATCATCCCCATCAGCCCTTCCCGGCTGACTGAGGCCAAAGGGAAGGACGCTGACACACAACGTCAAAGGGGGGTCTTTATTGGACGCGAAAACCGCCCCTCAGGGGGGCATTATTGCAAGCGAATTTACAGCAATTCGTCGACGCTGAGTCGCGCTGGCGCTGCTTCCAGTCTCGGGGTCAGAGGCGTCAGCGAAATTTGCGCGGCACCCAGAGATGCGACGCGCTGTCTTGGCTCCGCCCACAAAGCCTTGCGGGGCGGGCTTGAAGAAAAGGGGCCGCATCTCTGCGACCCCTTGCCGGTTGCAATCTTACTCGTACTGAAATGTCAGCCCCGGCGAACCCAACCTAGAGTTTTCCACGCCTAATGTAATCCCGATAAAATACGGCGTATGCGCAAGACAGCCAATCGGAGGCCACACGGGGCGGGCGATCATCGGGCTACTTCTGCGTGGGGCCGGTGTGATCCTTTGAGCTTTAGTGCCCGCCCTATTCGTGAGAGTGCGGCTTTTGGGCCCGATTGATGCGGCCGCACATTTTGTCTGACGAGGCGCACAGGATCGCCTTCGGCTTTTCGCCGCCTGACGACCGGTACTTTGCAACGCGCTTGAGGGATGGGTTGGGCGAACGGGGGGCGGACGCCCCGCCGGTCAAGGACCGAGCGGTAGCAGCGCGCCTGGCAAGCCGCGGATCAGGTCGGCTTCGGGACATGCCGCGGCAAACGCAAGGCGAATGCGGCTCGTGGTCTCGACGACACGGGCAGCGAGTTTCAAGAGACGAAGACGCAGCGTCGCGAACTCGGCTGTGGCCAATTCCCGGGCTTTGGGAATCGCGTCGCGCACGGTCAGCATCAGCCAATAAGCGGCAGTGTGGAGAACGAGGCGGACTTGATTGGCGAGCGCCGAACGGCAGCTGGTGCGATCGGAGGCGAGCTGTGTCTTATGCAGCTTGATCAGATTCTCGGCTTGGCCGCGCGCGCAATACAGGCTGTCGTAGATCCACTCGGCCGAGCCGACATCGAGGCTGGTGACGACGAAACGGATGTCGAGGCCGAGCATCGTCGCCTCAATACGGGCGACGGTACGCCGTTCGCGATCCCAGGACTTGGCCTTGTGGCGCGTCTCGGTATAGCCACGCAGAACCGGCAGGTTCTCGATGGCGCGTCGCGTGCGGATGTCGTCGGCGGCCTCGTCGAGTTTTCTGGCGAGCGGCTTGGTGCCGGACAGACCGAAGATGTAGTCGATGCCGTTGGTCTCGCACCACGCCATTGCCTCCGGCCGGGCATAGTGCCCGTCGCCACGGAACGTAATTCGCGTGTTGTGCCACCGCGTCCGGATATGCCGTATCAGGCGGCGCAGGTGGGCCCGCACCTCGACGCCGCCCGGCGTCTTGCCGGGCCGCAGCACGACCGCCACGGGCCGGCTCTTCTCCGTGTCGTAGACGTGGATCGGCAGGAAGCAGCGTTCGTCATAATGAGCGTTGAACAGCGAGAGCTGCTGATGGCCGTGGACGACATCGCAGGTATCATCGATGTCGAGCGTGACGGATGCCGGCTCGCGCGGGTAGCTATCCATCCATGCGTCGACCAAAGTGTAGGTCAGTCGGATCACGTCGCGCAGGCGCGGAGCATTCTCCAGCCGCGACAGCGTCGGTTGGGAACACAGATCGCGACCCGTGTCCGGCAGCCGTCCGCAGGCCAGCTTGAATGCGGATCGGACCGCAGATGATCGAGGTCGTCGGCGTCCTCGTAGCCGCAGCAGATCGCGAACATGCGCGCGCGGAACATATCGACAAGGCTGTGCACGACCCGCGCGTCGGATCGCGCCGATCCGGGAACACCCGGCCAAATTGTCGGCCAAGCCGAGACGCCGCTCGGCCATCGCCAGAAGCATCACGCCCCCGTTCGAGGTCAGCCGACCGCCATCGAAGGCAGCTGTGACTTTCTTGGCGTGAATAGCTGGAAACGAGAAGGGCAGAATCGTATCATCGGTCATGGCGGGCCTGGCGTTCGCGGTTGAGGTGATGGGGTTGGCTTTGCAACCGAATCCTACGCCGCATCAGCGCTTTACACCACGCTCGCCAGCCTCTCAGGCGCACTCTGACGAATAAGACGGGCTAGTTCAACGATAAGTGGACGGCTAACTACCGATTATTTGACGTAGCCGACACCCCTGCGCTGCCGCCGCACAGCTACCTCTTAGACTCAAGATAAGTGGTCCATGCAGCGCTGGCTAACGGCTGCGACGTTTGTTGAGCGCATGTCTTTTCGACTTGGGCCGCTATCGCCGCCTCGTCAATCTTCGCCTGTGTTTGATCGCTTGCTGCAGCAACGTAATTGAGTCCCGTCCAGAAACCGTAGATCCAGGTGGTCCCCTCTAATCGACGCGCTTGCGTAGACCGCCAGTGGACGCAACTCATACGCCCTATTCCGATCATATCGACCGAAATTTTGGCATCTTGCGCTGAGACCAGGCAGGCCGGTGCGGCAAAGACCAGCGCCCCAATCAAAACTCGTTTTATCATGCGTCAAATCCGGGCCCCCCTACATCATCATTACAAATCAGGCCGTAGCGTGACGGTTGATCGCGGTTGGAAACGACGGTTCGACGATCCGATACCATTGTCCCGGGGGCCGCCAGCTTGTCACGCTGCAGGACGCCAAAAACTACGCACGCCCTAGCTTTCTTCCTCTGGCGGTACTTCCGGAAAATCAGGGCCGTCGAGGTAAGCTTCAAAACTGCCCGGTTGCGCGCTTTCAAAATCGTTCTCGATTGTCACGACTTACAAGTCTGATTTGATGCGACTGGAAGTGGACAAGGGGTCCTGAAATTGAAAGCACGTTGCAGCGCGGCACCGGTATGCGCCGTCCTGACGATTCTTTTTGCAAGCAGCTTGCTTTTGAACGGCGGTCTCAGGCGACGCCCGGAATTTCGATTGTACGAGGTCGATCTCGCCCGTCCATATCCAACACCACGCAAAGTAATCGCTCCGTGTCGTTTTTGTCACATCCGGCAAAGAAACGACCGCACGAGCACCAGCTTTGATACAGCGTTAATTGCCGTGTAGCCGTTAGAGGGTAAAGGTGTTCGTGCTTAGGTACCCATCTCGGAGATCACGATGTTGAAGTTTCTGGTTGTTGGAGTTGCGACTTTCGGTTTCATGGCTGCTGCCTGCGCTGCCGACCTCCCTCGTCCGCAGCCGGTTACTGCAACGGCTCCGGTTGGCAAGATGCCAATCGGGAAATATCCGGTTGGCAAGTACCCGGTCGGAAAGTACCCGGTTGGAAAAGCTCCTGCTCCGATCGTAACGAAGGGCTAGATCACCGCCGAATATCTATCTGCCTCAAACCTGTGTGGCAGTCGCGGCGCCGCGCCATCTGCAGGCTTGTTGCATCCCGGGCAGTGCGCGCCGGCACCGCCGCATGTGCAGGCCGTTCTCGAGGTCGCCGTCCTGTGGACGGCGAAGCGCCTTGATTCTTCCTCATAGGGCTTCGCCTAGCTGTCTTCCTGATGGAGATAGTCAGGCACAAATCGCGCCTGCCATGAGATCAGGCCGCGACGCCTGAGGTCGTTATTGATCTTGATCAACTTGGCCGCGCGGTTGAAGCCACGCTGGAATTTCCACCGATGGGATTGACACTCTCGGCAGGTGCGGAATGATGGTTCCGGCAGTGACGATCAAACCGTCGTTGAATTTGGTTCGCGCAAAATCCTTAGCTTCTGCCTCTGTTGCGAACGTCTTAGTTAAGCGCGGATGTCGCCGCCTTGACAGCGTGCCATCTGTCGGAACTTCAAAAGTGACATACCACGTGTGCTTCATACCGCGATACCGCCACCCAGTATCGGTCGCCTGTTCTCCGCGCCGGGACGATAAAAAGCCATCACCGGGATGAAGCGGTGACGGCTTCTCTTTCGCTCGTGACCGCGAACAAGCTCTTACCGCCGCGCCCCAACGCGATTGACGCCACCATTCATATTGCCACCGGCGTTATGACGAACCGCAGCGCGTGCCACCGGACGAGGCCTCAGCACGACGCCTGCGCGGGCAACGCAACCAGCCGGATATTCAGTGTACTGGCAGTACACGACCGCCTTGGCTGGCGCTGGATTGAGGGTGACGCCTGCAAGCCCCAACAGGGCGCTAGCAGCAATCCCGGCAACAGTCGCTGACTTGATCGAAAGACGCTTCCTCGAATGCATCGCGGACCTCCCTTTTTCGTGCCTGCGGAACAGATGCACGGGAGCCGCCTCAGGTGCGGCTGAACATAGCGTAAGCGCCAAAGGATCGCTGACGTTGACCTAGATCAAAGGAGCTGGGACGCTGTGTGGCCTTCTAATGGCCTCGACGCTGGTAGCGAAGAGGGCGGCGCGTGACAATCGCTCGTTGCTGGGGCCATCCACCAGCCCGCTTCGAGCGGCGGCCCGGATGGTCACATGAACAAGGCAAATGCAGTAAGGGCGACCGTGCAAATTCCGAGCACGACAATGCCGATGTAAAAGAAAATCTCTGGCATAGAGCAAGCCTCTGGTGCTTGCTAAATCAGCACACGGCCCGGCTCTCGTCTGAGCAAAATTGCTCACTTTTCCTCTCTTGCAGGGGAGCGCCCGACTACATCAAATTAGGACCAGCACGGAAAGTGCGATTGTGGCGCAACCGGCTATCGTTATTGCGTCCCATTTCATGCTGTGAACGCTGGAGCCGTTGCCGTTCCGCTCGTTGATTTGGATCAAGAACGAATTGCGACCTATTGAAATTTATGTGCCTAGGAGCCCGTCCAGATATGTTTTCGTGACGGGCATTTGTTGTAGAGTAGCAGGCTCAGGCTGCGTTTGCGAGGTTGAACAGCTTGAGGAGGTTATGGACGGTGCAGATCATTGTCCACTCGGCGCGCACTTTCTCGATGCCCCGCAACAGGAACTGGCGGAAGCCTCTTGCCTGTTTGATCTGCCCGAACACCGGCTCCACCACTTGCTTTCGCAATCGGTAGGGTGTTTCGAAGCCGCCATCGTCGATCTTCTTTCGCATGGCCTGTGTCAGCGGGCCGCCGACTTTTCCGTTCGCTACTGTCGGGTGCTTGGCGCGTCCGGGCGCGACATAGCCATCGATGCTGCGTGTGTCGAGCGCTTCGAGATTGGCTTCGCTGCAGTAGCCGGAATCCGCTGAGGCCTGCCGCGGCTTGCGGCCAAGATTGCTCTCGATGGCCTCGATCAGGGGCACCAACTGGCCCTGATCGCTGCCGTGCTGGGTCAGTTCTTGCGCGACAATGATCTGGGCATGTGCATCGACGGCCGCCTGGGCATTATAGGCCTGAACGAAGCCATCCTTCGACTTCATGATGCGGCTTTCCGGATCGGTGAAGTTGCGTTGCGCCTTGGGATTGGGTTCCTCCGATGGCAGCGCCGCCGGTTTGCCCGGCTTCTTGCGGCCTTCGGCCTGGCGCTGCTGTTCCTTTTCGGCCTCGATGCGGCGCTCTTCCTCCGCCGCCAGTTTGGCGTCCGCTTCCAGCGCCGCCATCGCTTGCTGGATCTTCGCCAGCCGTTTCTGCTTGTCGACGGTCCAGTCCGGCAGTTCGTCGCTGTTGCCGAAAGTCTCATCCTCCGAGGCATCCGCCGCCTCGGCGGCCGCCAGCATGCGAGCGACCTCGGCCTTCAATTCCGCCTCGCGCTTCTTCATGCGCTCATAACTCATCGCCTTGTGTTTCGACGCGTTCGCCTTGATCTTGGTACCATCCAGCGCGACATGACCGAGCTTGACCAGCCCGGCCGTCTCGCACAACTTCAGAACCTGCACGAATAGCGCGCCGAGCGCCTTCAAATGTCGCTTGCGAAAGTCGCTGATCGTCCGAAAATCCGGCGCATCCAGCGCCACGATCATCACAAAATCGTTCCGCTCCCGGCAGGCCTTGGCAATCCGACGCGACGAATACAGCCCACTCGCATAGCTATGCAGCAGCAGCGCCACCATCATCCGCGGATCAAACGGCGGCTGCCCAAGCCCGCTCACATAGCTGCCCATGATCTCCCTGAGATCGAGGCTCTCCCGCACCAGATCAACCATAAACCGCGAGACATGGCCTTTCGGCACGAAGTCCTGCACATTCGGCGGCAGAAGCAGCGTCTGATCGATGTTCCAAGGCCGAAAATACTTGCTCATCGCCCAATGTTGAATCAGACCCGACCAGATTTGAACAGCGACTATCCAGACAAGCTCCTAGCTAGCATAGCTGAGCGTGTGGGACCGGATGGGGGATGATCCACGAATGGCACGACAGTGCATCGCCGGGCCGCAAATTTTTCGTTTCGTTTGCCTGATACCGTTTCTTTCGGCCCATACAATGCTTGGAGATTTTTTCCAAGAGCACTGTATGTTACTTCGTCAATCAAGAATTGCCCAGGGCGCGCGGCCGCTTCCAGTCGAACCGCAGTCGCGATGACTGTTCCAGCGATCTCTTGTCCGCCTCCGTCACGAGGTTGCATGTGAAGCTCGCCGGTCGCTCCGCCAATTCGAAACCACCGTATGGCGGAGGCAATCGTTCGGCCTGAATTGTGTACTTGTGCAGCTTCATGAACGGCGACGGCGAAATGGTGCGCTTGGGCTGCCTGCTCGAATGCCAAAATCGCGCCGTCACCGGTCGTAGCCAAAACAACCTTGTTACGTTTGAGTTTGACGGCCTTAAGCCCCGCCTCCACAAAGTTCTGGATCTGATCATTGAATTTTAGAACGAGAGCGGCTCCTAAGTTCTCCTCGATAATGCGAGCCACATCGCTGTATCTTACCAGATCAAGTTCAACGACGGTCTTGGTCGTCATGCTGTTCGCTCCATCACGAGTAGTCGGCACGATCTTTTTGGACGTTCCGGAACGCAATTCGATGTTAGGCTACTCCAAAACTGGAAAAAAGACATCCCGACAGTTTTTGGCCCTTCTCGGACTTCGTCCCATGACCGCGCTCAGGCCGCTCTCGGCGGAATACCGGACATGCAGCTAACGAGATAAGAAGCAGGAAACAGCCCATCGCAGCGTTGCTGTGCCCCATTGGATTTGGTTAAAAATCAGTCCGTGCGACGCACCTAAGGCTTGCCTAAAGTTATCCTGGCAAGAGGAGTTGGCAAGCAATGGCATTATTTAAATCTTCTAACCCCGAAAAGACGGTGCAGCGCGACCTCGACGCGGCCATCAAGACCCGCGAGCGCCTTTCGGCTCAGATCGTTGAGTTCGAGCAAGCGATTGTGCGTCACGCGGCTGCTGCGAAGCAAGCCGCGCTGACTGGCGACGACGCCGACCTTGACCGTGCGGAGGCGGCATTGCGCGCGGCATAGGACCGTAGCGCCACCTTGAAGGCGGCTCACTGCTGTTGATCAGCAGTTGGAGCGGCTTGAGCGTACCAAGGCCGAGATTGCAGATCGCAAGGTGCGCGCTGAGACCGCCGCCGAGATCGAACTGCTCGTTCGGAAGTTGACCGAGGTCGGCGCGGAATTCAACGGCACGGCGGAGCGCCTGTCCGAGCACACACACACCGGGCCGTTCCGATTGTGTATGACGCGCTGGGGCTCGACAAGTTCATGGCGATCTGTCGCGCGGAGGTGCCTGCGGCGCTGGACTTAGTCAACACGCTATTGCGTGCGCATGCTGATGCGGTAGTCGCTGGCGTGGCACCAGCCACGCTGCCGCGCAGCGATGATCAGGCACAAGCGCGCGAACCCGCTCAGCCGGAGGAGCCGCACTTCACCTATCGTCCCGTGAAGCGGCTGAAGGCATTTGTATCGTAACGGGCGTGTTCTAACTTCTCGCAATCCGGAGAAAGCTCATGAAATTTGCGCCGCCCGGCGCTGAGCCGTACCGGACAGTGACCCGAATTGACGGTTGGGTTGGGAATGATCCGACCCACCTGCCGAACTCAGTTGCGGTGAAGATCGCCGCTGCGATGCCCTCCCTCAGGGGTCCCAGTGAAATTGACCGCATTCGCGCTCGCATGACTGTGCGTCAATTGCGTTACGAGCGCTCAAAGAAGATCCGTATCGCGTGGCGGTGGCGTTTCGGCTTGCTCACGCGATCCGATGGATCAACTGTGGAGTCGTAAAGATGTAGGTCATCCACCAGTACAAGCGGCCAGCTCAATCGGGTGAGCTGGCCGCCAACCATCACGCAGATGCCTCCGCCCTGTCATAACTTGCACAGATCGGACGTGAGGCAATCAGCGACATCAAGGATCGGAAGGTACGGCGGAGGTAACCGGCCCGATGATCTTGAATGGCCCCGATGTGCAATCCCGTCGGGGCCAACGTTTTAAGCGGACGGTAGGCAAATTTATCGCCTTGACGACGAGGAGTAAGGCTATGACCATGGGTACGGTCCTCAAAATGGGTCTCCGCCTGTCAAAGCAGGGATACCCGTACTTCGTTGAGAAGCCTGAAATGCCCCGCATTGTCGACCGTTGTCTAAATTCGGTGGCGTACCTCTACCCCTCGGAAGCGGAGGCAGAGGATGGCGTGAAACAGGGCGGGAGTGGTTTTTTTGTCGGTATCCGACTGGGTCCGGCTAACATGGAACTGCTGTGCGTTGTCACCAACAGGCATGTCGTGGACCGAGGCTCGGCCACCGTCCGCGTGAACACGCCGGATGGCAGGTTCGATATCATCCCGCTCGACGGCGCGAAGTGGCACTACCATCCGGATGGTGACGATATAGCGGTCTGCCCGATTGGCATTAATACGACGCTGCACCAGATCAGCAGTATCTCAAGCGATGCATTTCTCACCAAGAAGATGATCGAACAATATGATGTGGGCGTCGGCGACGACACATTCGTTGTCGGCCGCTTCACTAGCCGCGAAGGGAAGGCCCGCAATATTCCGTCTGTTCGATTTGGTGCTATCGCGCAAATGCCAGCGGAGCCAATTGTATTGGATGGCGGAATTGCGCAAGAAAGCTACTTGATCGAGGCTCGTTCGATCCCGGGCTATAGTGGCTCTCCCGTTTTTTTCACTATTCCTCCGGCTCCAGGTCCGCCGCCCATTGTCAATCCATCCGATGACATCAAAGCGCAGATGCCAGAATTTCTCAAAATGGTCGGGTACAATCAGAAAAGGCAGAACTACTATCAGTTAGGACCTTGGCTTCTGGGCATCGATTATTGCCATATCTACGATACGGTGCCGGTGATCAACAGCCTGACTGGCGCTCCCGTCGCTAACATGCACGTGCGATCCGATACAGGAATGATGGGAGTAATCCCGGCTTGGCGGCTTACTGATATCTTGGAAGGACCGGGTATTGTGGCCGTCGTGAACGACTATAAGGCGGCCATTGAGCGAGGAAAGAAGGAGCAGGATCGTTAGCCTTGACTATTTCCGCTACCGAAGTCCCGTCGATCCGACGACGCGAACCAACCACACTCGCCGAGATGATTTCGCCTATCGCGTTAACGCGGCAGCACAAAAGCCTGAGTTCAGAAGATTAAACGGGAGCGTGCCGGATCAAGGTTCTCATCGCAATCGCGGCTGCTTGCCTGCCCATTTGCCGCGGGTGGAACGGATCATCGAGCCTGTGAGCACGCTCTGTCCGTGCGGTTGCGGCGCCATGACGAAGATCGGCGAGGACGTCAGCAAACGCCTCGACGTGATCCCGGCGCAATGGCGGGTGTTGGTCACGCGCCGCCCGAAATACATCTGTCGCCACTGCTCGGGCCCTGTCGTGCAGGCGCACGCACCGGAGCGCGTCGTGCCCAGCGGGCTGCCGACCGAAGCGGCCATCGCGCACGTGATCGTCTCCAAGTTTGGCGACCATACGCCGTTTGTACGCATACGACGGAGGCCGCCTGATTGACGCATGCGCGCGGGCACGGCGAGGTCTATGATGGCATTGGGTGAAGGGTGAAGGTCAGGCGGCCTGCTGATTGGCTGGCTTGTCGGCCTGGCGCAGGAGCTTCCATTCCCAGGGCAAGAGCTCGTGCAGACGCGATGCGGGATGATCGGCGATACGGGCCAGGACGTCGGCGAGCCAGGCCTTGGGATCGACGTCGTTGAGGCGACAGGTCGTGATCATCGTCAGCATGATGGCGGCACGGTCGACGCCGCGCTGGCTGCCGGCGAAGGTCCAGTTGCGCCTTCCCAAGGCGATGCCTCTCAATGCGCGCTCAGCGCAATTGTTGGTCAAGCAGAATCCTGCCGTCGTCGAGGAAGCGGGCGAAGCCGTCCCAGCGCCTGAGCATGTAGTTAATCGGCTTCAGGACCTCGGAGGAACGCGAGAGGGTTTCGCGCTCGCGGAGCAGCCAGGCATGCATGCCGATGACACCGGCGTTTTGCGTGGCCGCGCCTTCTTCTGCGGGTCGAACAGCGGCTCGAAGCCGCTGTAGCAATCCGCCTGCAAGATGCCGGCGAAGGCGGCCAGATGTCTCTGTGGATGCTCGCCTCGTCGGTCGCTCGAGGCGTAATAGACCGCTGCCGGCGGCGCAGGCCCGGCGAACGGCCGGTCATCCCGCACATAAGTCCAGATCCGCCCGGTCGTGCACTTGCCCTTCGCCAGAATACGGATGGTGGTGTCGTCGCCATGAAGGCGCTCGGCAGCGAGCACGTGGCGTTCGATCAAGTGGAAGAGCGGCATGACGGCGAAGGTCCCGTGGCCGACCTGGTCGGCCGGCGTCGACAACGGCAGGTCGATCCCCTCGGCCTTAAAGCGCGCACTCTGGCGGTTGAGCGGGATATGCATGCCGAACTTGTCGAACAGGATCGTCGCCAGCAATTGTGGGCCGATGAAGCCGTTGTCCTCGAGAAGCGGCTTGCTCTTTTCCTGGCGCACGGCGCGCCGCTCGTCGGCGCCGCGGCCGTTGATGGCGCGCTCGATCTCGAACAACGTATCGAGGCGTCTGACAGCCTCCAGCGCGATCGGGGAGACCGGTTTGCCTTTCTTGCCTTCCCGAGCATTTTTCTCGATATCAGCCAGCTCGAAGAAGCCCCGCCGCGCATGGCATGGAACGGCGCGGGCGGCTGGCTGATCTTCTCGCAATCGCGGCAGGTGAACTTCTCGCGTACCGTCTCGATCAGCTTGAAGCGGCGCGGGATCTCCTCCAGCGTCTTGGTCACATCCTCACCGATCTTCGCCAGCCGCGATCCACCGCAGCAGGCGCAGGTCGTTGGAGTCTCAATGACGACGCGCTCGCGTTCGATATCGTCAGGCCATGGCTTGCGCACCGGCCGCTTGCGCATGAAGGGGCGGACGTTCTGCGTCTTCGCCGCTGCGGCCTGTGCGGCAAGCTCATCCTCGCTCGCCGTGGTGACGAGTTCTTCGAGCTCCAACTCCAACTGCTCGAGCAGCCGTGCCGAGCGCTCGGATCGCTGCCCGTGCAGTTCGCGTTTCAGCTTCTCGATGCGCAACTCGAGATGAGCGATCAGCGCCTCGGTATCCGACAGTTTCGCCTGCGCATTCGCGGCTTGCGCCTGCCAGTTGGCGGCCTTCGCCTCGGCTTTCTGTCGCGCCTCACGCTCGGCCTGCAGCGCCGCCAGGGCACTGACAAGGTCCGATGGAAGATCATCCGGCTTCGATATCATGGAGCCATTGAATCAGATCAAGCCGCAGATTCAAACCGTAAAACGACTATCCGACCCGCGTCGGACGCTGGGTTTCTTGAGGGTTGCGCCAATCGATCCCGGACAACAGATAGCTCAACTGCGCCGGAGAGATCGTTACCGATTCACCAGCAACCGATGGCCAGATGAACCTGCCTCTCTCGAGTCTTTTGGTGAACAAGCAGGCGCCCTGGCCATCGTGCCAAATGACCTTCAATAGATCACCGCGTTTGCCCCGGAAGCAGAAAAGACCGCCGCCCATGGCGTCGCGCTTGAGCACTTCCTGCACGCGCAGAGCCAGGCTCGGAAAGCCGCACCGCATGTCGGTATGGCCCGTCGCCAGCCACACCCGCACGCCCGTCGGGATCGGGATCATCGGCGCGCCAGGCCCCGAGCAATTCGAACGACCGCCTCGATATCCGCACCGGGGCCGAAGACCACGCGCAGCCCCTGAGGGCTCACGATTTCGATCTGACCTGTCTCGACAGCTTCCGTCGTTGGCGGCGTACTTGCCGCAACTATCGCAGGGACGAATGTCGGGCCGATCGAATCCTCTTCGGCCGGATCATGACAGGTCCAAGCCTTGCGCCAGCTCAGCAGAAGCTGACGTGATATCCCATACCGGCGAGCCGTCGCCGACACCAGTCGTGGCCCCGAGAAGCTCTCCTCTACGATTCTGAGCTTCTCCGCACGCGTCCAGCGTCGCCGCCGACCGGTCTCCACCAAATCCATGCGGCTCAGCACCGCACTGTCCTTATGTCCGTCCATAAGGACAGTCCAAGACGGCCGCCCTCGGACGGATACCGCCGTTTTACCGTCAGGCCGAGATCTATGCGCGCCAGGGCATCCGGCTTGATCGGGCGACGCTGGGCAGCTGGTCCGGCCGCGCCTGCTTCCATCTTCAGCCCATCGCGGACCACATGCGCCGCCGCCTGGCCATGGCGGATCGGCTGTTCATGGACGAAACCACGGCGCCGGTGCTCGATCCCGGGCGAGGCCAAACGAAGAAGGGCTACTTCTGGGCGATCGTCTCCGACGATCGCGGCCACAGCGGCCCAAGTCCGCCGATCGTGCTGTTCCGATATGCCCCCGGTCGCAGCGGTGCCTTTGCGGAGCAGTTCCTGGATGGCTTTTGCGGACGCTTCCTGCAGTGCGATGCCTATGACGGTTATGACCGGCTAGCTATCCATCCATGCGTCGACCAAAGTGTAGGTCAGTCGGATCACGTCGCGCAGGCGCGGAGCATTCTCCAGCCGCGACAGCGTCGGTTGGGAACACAGATCGCGACCCGTGTCCGGCAGCCGTCCGCAGGCCAGCTTGAATGCGGGATCGGACCGCAGATGATCGAGGTCGTCGGCGTCCTCGTAGCCGCAGCAGATCGCGAACATGCGCGCGCGGAACATATCGACAAGGCTGTGCACGGCCCGCGTCGGATCGCGCCGATCCGGGAACACCCGGGCCAAATTGTCGGCCAAGCCGAGACGCCGCTCGGCCATCGCCAGAAGCATCACGCCCCCGTTCGAGGTCAGCCGACCGCCATCGAAGGCAGCTGTGACTTTCTTGGCGTGAACGGCTGGAAACGAGAAGGGCGGAATCGTATCATCGGTCATGGCGGGCCTGGTGTTCGCGGCTGAAGGTGATGGGGTTGGCTTTGCAACCGAATCCTACGCCGCATCAGCGCTTTACACCACGCTCGCCAGCCTCTCAGGCGCCCTCTGACGAATAAGACGGGCTAGAACAGTGAATAGGGCCTCTCTGTAGTCCTACCGAGAACGGGCGAGGGCGCTGCGATGCCGGATGTTCGTCATCGTTCCTTAAGGGTCCTGTCGAGGCGCAACTTATGCGGGGACCGCGCTACCCCGGATACCGATTTCGGCGAGATAGATCGCTGGGCCTTTGCGTAGCTCCTCGTGCCTGAAGCATAAAACGATGACGAAGGTTGCCAATGGACCGTTCGATCCCTTGAACCGACAAGGTCGCTTGGTAGGATGCTTCGATGAACCGGCATGGCGTTGGGGTGCAATTGACGGTCAGTGATGCGCCCGTTGTGGTCGCAAGCTCCGATGCGCCTGAAGCGCGTGTCGCAAGCCGGCTCTCTCTCTGCTTGGCATACGGAATGATCGCCGCTTTGTCCGTGGTCTCCAATGCGAAGGCACAGGAGGCAGAGCCGCGATCCTACTCTAATACGCCTATCGGGTTGAATTTTCTGATCGCGGGTTACGCTTACTCGCAAGGCAAGCTCGCGTTCGATCCCAACACGGCGATTGCCGACACTACATTCCGCTCCGACACCGGGGTGCTGGCCTATGTTCGGTCCTTCGAGCTTGTGGGCCAGTCTGCCAAGCTTGATGTGATCGTGCCGACATCGTCCTTCGCCGCGCATGGCCTCGTGAACGGTGAGCCGCGCGAGCGGGAGACGTTGGGCTTGGGCGATCCGCGATTTCGCTTCTCGGTCAACTTGTTTGGGGCACCCGCGCTCTCGGCGAAGGAATTCGCCAGCTATCGGCAGGATCTAATCGTCGGAGTAAGCATGCAGGTCTCCGCGCCGGTCGGGCAGTATGACAACGCGAAGCTGCTCAACCTAGTACCTACTGTTCTTAAAGCGTGAGTCGTGATTCAAGGTCGGGATGATACCCGAAGCAAGAGAAGTCCACCTTTCGAGGAAAGATCGCAAGGTGCTTGAGGCGTGTTGCCGCTCCCCGGTGACGTTGCAGCGCGATTTGAAGCGGGCGCGGATAGTTCTGTTGGCGGCGGATGGACGCAGCACTCGGTCGATCGCCAAGGAAGTTGGGGTCCAGCCGCGGATTGTCAGCCTTTGGCGGCATCGCTATGCCGACCAAGGCCTTGAAGGGCTGCAAGACAAGCCGCGACCGGGCAAGCAGCCAATCTATACGAAGGCCACCGACAAGCGGATTCTGAAGCTGCTGGACAAGCCGCCGCCGGACGGGTTCGCACGCTGGACCGGGCCCCTGCTGGCCGGGGCGCTGGGCGATGTTGACGTCCAATATGTCTGGCGGTTCCTGCGCAGCCACAAGATTGACCTCGCGGCTCGTAAGTCCTGGTGTGAGAGCAACGACCCGAACTTTACGGCCAAAGCCGCCGATGTTGTCGGCCTCTATGTCGCCCCGCCCGCGAAGGCCATTGTGCTGTGCGTGGACGAGAAGCCCTCGATCCAGGCTTTGGAGCGAGCGCAGGGTTATCTGAAGTTGCCCAATGGCCGCGCCTTGACCGGCCAGAGCCACGATTACAAGCGGCATGGCACCACAACATTGTTTGCGGCGCTCGAAGTCGCCACCGGAAAGATCATCGCGGCGCATTCAAAACGCCGACGCCGCGTCGAGTTTCTCGACTTCATGAACAGCGTCACCGCGGCTTTTCCGAACCGGAAGCTTCACGTCATCCTCGACAACCTCAACACCCACAAGAAGAACGAGCATTGGCTCAAGGCCCACCCCAACGTGCAATTTCATTTCACGCCGACAAGTGCGTCTTGGCTCAATCAGGTCGAGGTATGGTTTTCGATCTTGCAGGGGCAGTCGCTCAGCGGCACCTCCTTCACAAGCCTCACGCAGCTTCAGGAGCACATCGATGCCTACGTCAACGCATACAACGACAGAGCCGAGCCCTTCGTCTGGACCAAGAAAAAGGTCCGTCAACGCCGTTTCAAAGGCCGCCGTATCACTCAGCTCTGATTCTGGGTACTAGGCGGAAATCGCTGGTCATTCCGGCCCGAGTTCGGGATTTCAAAGGCATGGGGTCCATGGACCGTCGAGCTAGCCCCAAGCGTAACTTTCTTCAGCAACAACACCGACTTCTTCGGCGGCAATACGTTCTCGCAGGCTCCGATCTATGCCGTGCAGGGACATGTCATCTACACGTTTCAGTCCGGCGTATGGATGGCGCTGGACGGGCTCTATTTCGCGGGCGGCCGCACGGCTCTCAACGGCGTCAAAAGTGATAACGAGCAGGCGATAACGCGAGCTGGCTTGACGGTCGCCTTGCCGATCAATCGACAGAACTCACTCAAGCTCTCTGCCAGTACCGGCATCACGACCCGCACAGGAAGCGAACTGACGGCAGTTGCTATCGCATGGCAGTATCGTTGGGGCGACGGATATTGAGGAAGGATGTCGTATGGCAGGGCGACAGTCCGTAGCGGTTCTGGTCGCTCGATCAGGCGCGGGCCATCGTCGCGGTAAGACAGCAATGCAGTTTTGGCTAGTTGCCTTATCATGGCGATCTTGCACGTGGACCTTCGCCGCTGCGCTGGCGGTCGCATTTTTGCTGGCGACGCTGGGTCAAAGTCAGGCGGCTGATCCAGGGCCCAAACGAGTTCTGATGCTGCATTCATTCGGTCCTCGTTCCAAACCTTGGAGCGACTACGCTCAGGCCATTCGCACAGAAATAGACCTGCACTCGCAGAGTTCGGTGGAATTTCTGGAACATTCACTTGTGAATGCCGGCCAATCTCAGGAAAAATTGGAAGGTGCCGTCGTTGAGTACCTTAGCACCCTCTACACGGACCATCCGCCCGACCTTATCGTGGCCCTCGGCGCACCGGCAGCCAGTTTCATCCAGCGCCATCGTCAGCTTATTTTTCCAATGGTGCCGATGATCATTACAGCCGTAGACCAGCGCTTAGTTCAATATGAAAAACTGACGGATAATGACGCTGTAGTGTCGGCCACGAATGATGTTCCGTTTCTCTTCGAGAATATCATGCGCGTCTTGCCCGACACAAAGACCATCGCAATTGTAAACGGCACTTCCCAAATAGAGCGATTTTGGACGGAAGAAATGCGTCGAGAACTCGCGCCACTCGCGGGCCGGGTCGAGCTAAAATGGTACGATGAACTTCCATTCGACGAGCTTCTTAAGAAAGCAGAACATCTTCCGCCTCATACCGCAATCTTCTTTGTTCTAATGAATGTCGATGCGGCAGGGATAACACACAGAGCCGGCCCCGGAATTCTGCACAGGGCGATAAGTGGAGTTTCTGCCTGACAGCGGGCACGCTGTGCCTGCGAATCAGGAGCGACAATGAGCAGAAGAACACGCCGGAACCACACACCGGCCTTCAAGGCGAAGGTGGCGCTCGCCGCCGTGAAGGGCGATCGAACGCTGGCTCAGCTTGCCGAGCAGTTCGACGTCCACCCCAATCAGATCACGGCGTGGAAGGCTCAGCTTGAAAGCAAGGCCGCCGATGCGTTCGGTCCCGGCGGCGGCTCCGGAGCGGAGCAAGCAGCCATCGACGTGAAGTCGCTGCACGCCAAGATCGGCGAACTGACGCTGGAGAACGATTCCTAAGAAACGGCAGCATCTACTTTCGGCTCCAAGGGATGGAGAACAAAGCCGAATGCCTTGGCACGCCGATGCAAATTGTTGACCACTCGCGTCCGGTAACGCATCTCGTAGGACGAGGCCCCGGGATCGACATAGTCCATTCCGTATCGCACAGCATTGTAGAACAGAACTGCGATCTTCCGGGCCGTGGCGGTCACGGCCTTGGCCTTGCCGATGCGCGCTGAGAGCCGTCTATAAAAGGCGCCGAGCGCAGTGTCTGTACGACCCACGGTCACGGCAGCAAGGCGCAGAAGTGCCGCCGCTCGGCCGCCGGATCGGCGCGTTCGGGACGAGAGCATTTTGCCGCCGGAGACCTTGTTGCTCGGCGCCAGTCCCAGCCAGGAGGTAAAATGCTTTGCACTTGGCCACGAGGAGAGGTCGTCGCCGCATTCAGCGATCAGCTTCAGCGAGAGGTAAGGACCGAGGCCGTCGATCGCGGTGAGGTCCTTTCCGAGCAACGTGAACAGCGCCTCGCGGACATCGAAAGCTGGAGCGTTCGCCTGATCGGTTCGATTCCGACGCCGCGAGACCCGCGGCGCTGATCCGTGGCCATGCCCCCGATGGAAGCTCAGTTCCTTCAACACGGCTTCAATTCGGGCGTCGCAGGCAGATGCCTTCTCGTGGTAGGCGTCGTAAAGCGCAAGTGCCTGCTCGAGCGCAAACAGATGCTCGGCGCGGTAGCTTCCGGTGAGCGCCTTCGCGATCGTCTCGGCGCTGGAGCGGCAACTATAATGGCGCAAGCACGCCAGCGCCTCAGGATCGCGCTCGCCGGCAAGGATCGCCCGTATGATACGCAGGCCGGTCACGCCGGTGATGTCGGTGACGACGTGGTGCAGCTGAAGATTCATCTCCGTCAAGGCCTTCTGCATATGCTGGATGTGTGAGGCCGCGTACTCCAGCAGACGCTCGCGCTGACGCACGTAGGCTCGCAGCTCGGCAATCTGCCCTTTGGGCCGAAAGCTGGCCCGCAGCAACCCGAATGAATGGAGCCGCTGCAGCCATTGCGCATCGCTGACATCGGTCTTGCGCCCCGGCACGTGCTTGGCATCGCGCGCGTTGACAAGAAACACGTTAAATCCCCGGGCATCGAGAAGCTCGAAGATCGGAATCCAGTAGACGCTGGTCGATTCCATGACGACAGTCTCGACGCCGCATTCAGTAAACCAGTCGACTAGCCGATGCAGATCAGCCGTGAAGGTACCGAAGCTGCGGACTGGCTCCGGTGCGCGATCTGCCCTCACGGCAGCCATGTGCATAGTCGCTCCGACGTCGATGGCAGCCGCGTCCGGGTGCACCATCTGCATCTTACCTCCGTTCCTCGACTTCGATCTTTTGGGGTTCATCTCTAATCCTCCTGCTGACGGCGGCGGAAGGGCTGGGCTGCGCTATACGTCAGATTCCTAAACGGGATCGCCGGATGGCGTCACCACTCTCAAGTGCGCGACAACCCATGGACCAGGTTTTTTAACGGGGTCACGTGCCACCAAAATCGTATCGGCCGCTCCCTCCCGGTCGGCAATCTAGCGCCGGTCCGTTTCTATCCCACAGGGGGAGCGCATCGCCGCGCATAGTTTTTTAGAAGGAGCGCTCACCAAGGCGGGATTGCTGAGCGCAAAGCGATGATCGACCGTGAGCACGAGCTGTCGATCACCAGGCAGGCGGAGGCTTTGAACATCAGCCGCGGCAGCGTGTACTACCTGCCGCGGCCGGTGCCGGACGCCGACCTTGCGATCATGCAGCGCCTCGACCGGCTGCATCTGGAGTTCCCTTTTGCCGGCTCTCGCATGTTGCGAGGGCTGCTGGCTGCCGATGGGTGCAAGATCGGCCGTCGGCATGTGAAGACGTTGATGCGGCGGATGGGGATAGAAGCGCTCTATCGCCGTCCACGCACGACAAAGCCCGAGCCGGGCCACAAGATCTACCCGTAGCTGCTGCGCGGGATGGAGATCACGCGGCCGAACCAGGTGTGGGCGATGGACATCACCTACATCCCGATGGCGCGAGGCTTCGTCTATCTGGCGGTTGTGCTCGACTGGTTCAGCCGCCGCGTGCTGTCGTGGCGCGTATCGATCACCATGGAGGCGGCGTTCTGTGTCGCGACGCTTCAGGATGCCCTGGCTCGTCACGGCAAGCCGGACGTCTTCAATACGGATCAGGGCTCGCAGTTCACCGGACAGGCTTTTAACGGCGTGCTCGCCGACAACGGCATTGCGATCAGCATGGACGGCAAGGGAGCCTGGCGGGACAACGTGTTTGTCGAACGGCTATGGCGCAGCGTCAAATACGAGGAGGTGTATCTGCGGGCCTATGACAGCGTCAGCGAGGCCCTCGCGTCGATCGGCCGATACCTCGACTTCTACAACGGTCGGCGCCCGCATTCGAGCCTTGACGGCGTCACCCCCGATCAAGCCTACTTCAACCCGCTGCCACTCCGCTTGGCAGCCTAACCATGGCAGAGGCTCCACTTATCGACGCGGAAAATCTGTTCAGACAACCGGAGCCAGCTCAGTTAGGAACCTGACCTTAGTGGCATGATTAGGTTATTCGCTAACGACCGGCCTACAGGGCGCGCTTGCTCTCGAGCCAATCGGGAGTGTTGCGATGACTTCCATCGACGAATGCAAAGCACGCGCAGCCGAATACAAAATTCGAGGAAGCGAGCCGCACATTTCGGCACGCCGATCCACGGTGCTTTTGTGCATTTCACGCAGTTGGACAGCATTGGCGCATCAACTTGAGAACTTGGCGGCAGTCGTCAAAGACGAAAAGATGAAGTAGGTCCGCCGTTGATCTTGCGACCAAGAGAACCACGTCACCATCACCATAGGCCCCCAAGTGGCTGGGGCCATTCTCAGGGGGCGCCTCAGTTGAGAACGGTCGCCCTTGGCATTCAAATTGCGCTAGCATTGCCGAATTTTCCAGATGATAGATTTTAAGTCCTACGCGGGATTACGTCATGAGCACTGGCATACTTTTCCCACTCTTAGCGCTAGGGTTGAGGCCGATTGTCATCGCTGCGATCTCTATGTTCGCGCTATGAAGACGTCGGGAGTGCCGCCCACGGAGCGTGAAAAACAGATCCTCAGGCGGGTGGCTCTGGGGCGGTCCGATGCTGACATCGCTCGCCAGATCGGCGGGACCGAAGCGCAAGTTGCAACCCAACGCCTTCGCTTGATCAGAAAGCTAAATATCTGCTCGCATGCAGAGATCATCGAAGCGGCCATTAATCTGGGGCCGTGGCCTCGTCAGATGAAGTATCCTAATCTCCCTTCGCGAGTGTCCTAATTAGGACAGCACCATCAACCGCAGCGGCCTCGGGTCAAAGGACATATTCCTCACGTACATGCCGTGTGTAGGAGAGCTAAATTAGTTCCAGAGTTTGGCCAAAACGACAGGGCGTCTCAGTTGGCGGCCTTGTTCAATTTTGATGCTCGCAAGTTTTGCTCAGCCGTCATTTACTGGTTTGGCTTTGGGTGAGGCATATGCGGAAGACGGACGCGACCTGTCCGCGCTGCGGAGCTGGTTTCCGGCGGTTGGAACTGTGGTGCGGACGAAGGTCCGAAGGAGAGCACCGCTGTTCTGTGTGCGATACGTCGCTTGGTTTTTGATGGGAGTAAGTCGGTTGCCTACCGGCTTACGATCCAACCATCGCGGCGAGCATGAACCGCTGGCGGGGCCAACCTGGGGCCGCGTAACGCGAGTTGTCCCACGCCCGCGCTGGCAGTCCATCCCGCAGGTTAAGTGAACGCCGCCAATCGCGGCTCTCACGAGCCGCTACCCGGTTGACGGACCCATATCCGGGTGACGGTAAAAGATCGCCACGGTGAAACAACTTTCGCTCAGTTAAATGGCTCGACGATACCGATCCGGCGGCGACCTTTGATCGAGGCCTCCCCGGTCATTCCCAAACCAGTTCGTCTGCGGAGGGAACCCAAGATGAACAATACCGTGGTTATTGGGCTTATCGCCTTTGCCGCTATCCTCGCCGGGGCGTTCGCTGGCGCGGAGGTCAGAGAGCGGTTGCCAAAGCATCACCTGACGGACGAGACAAAAAACCTTGTGTCCGTATCGACGGCAGTGGTGGCCACCGTTTCGGCGCTGGTGCTTGGGCTGCTTATCTCTAACGCCAACACATCGTTCACTCGGCTCGGCGGGCAAGTGACGGCGCTGTCGGCGGAAATCCTCCGGCTGGACCACATACTGCGCCGATACGGGGCTGATGCGGAACCGGCGCGCAACATGCTCCTACAGTATGCCGAGCACAAGACGGCTGATCTGTTTCCGGACGATCGCGCCGATGTGCGCCTCAACAATCCTTCGACCTACGAACTGCTGCAGCGGCTGGAGGACATGCTCCTCGCCTTGAAACCCGCTAATCCCCGCGATCAATGGTGGCTGGCTCAGGCGATGACCCTCGCGGCCAAGATCGGAGAGACCCGATGGCTTCTTGCCCAGCAGATTGGGCAGGGAACGCCGAAAGCGTTCGTCGCGCTCCTGGTTCTTTTGGCTTGCGTTGCTGTTCGCCAGTTTCGGACTTTTTTCGCCGCGTAACTTCACCTCAGCGACCACCTTGACTTTGTGCGCGCTTGCGGTGGCCGGTGCTGTCGCAATGTTCCTCGAATTGGAGCAAGGCCTTGGCGGCGTGGTCCGTATCTCACCTGAGCCGATGCGGCAGGCAGTCCAAACCTTGGAGGCCGAACCGAGCAACCAAAATGCACCTTAGGGCACGGCACGCGGTTCGGTCGCTGGCCTTGCCCGAAGGCATGGCAATACGTCGCGGGGTAACTAGTACCCAGAATCAGAGCTGAGTGATACGGCGGCCTTTGAAACGGCGTTGACGGACCTTTTTCTTGGTCCAGACGAAGGGCTCGGCTCTGTCGTTGTATGCGTTGACGTAGGCATCGATGTGCTCCTGAAGCTGCGTGAGGCTTGTGAAGGAGGTGCCGCTGAGCGACTGCCCCTGCAAGATCGAAAACCATACCTCGACCTGATTGAGCCAAGACGCACTTGTCGGCGTGAAATGAAATTGCACGTTGGGGTGGGCCTTGAGCCAATGCTCGTTCTTCTTGTGGGTGTTGAGGTTGTCGAGGATGACGTGAAGCTTCCGGTTCGGAAAAGCCGCGGTGACGCTGTTCATGAAGTCGAGAAACTCGACGCGGCGTCGGCGTTTTGAATGCGCCGCGATGATCTTTCCGGTGGCGACTTCGAGCGCCGCAAACAATGTTGTGGTGCCATGCCGCTTGTAATCGTGGCTCTGGCCGGTCAAGGCGCGGCCATTGGGCAACTTCAGATAACCCTGCGCTCGCTCCAAAGCCTGGATCGAGGGCTTCTCGTCCACGCACAGCACAATGGCCTTCGCGGGCGGGGCGACATAGAGGCCGACAACATCGGCGGCTTTGGCCGTAAAGTTCGGGTCGTTGCTCTCACACCAGGACTTACGAGCCGCGAGGTCAATCTTGTGGCTGCGCAGGAACCGCCAGACATATTGGACGTCAACATCGCCCAGCGCCCCGGCCAGCAGGGGCCCGGTCCAGCGTGCGAACCCGTCCGGCGGCGGCTTGTCCAGCAGCTTCAGAATCCGCTTGTCGGTGGCCTTCGTATAGATTGGCTGCTTGCCCGGTCGCGGCTTGTCTTGCAGCCCTTCAAGGCCTTGGTCGGCATAGCGATGCCGCCAAAGGCTGACAATCCGCGGCTGGACCCCAACTTCCTTGGCGATCGACCGAGTGCTGCGTCCATCCGCCGCCAACAGAACTATCCGCGCCCGCTTCAAATCGCGCTGCAACGTCACCGGGGAGCGGCAACACGCCTCAAGCACCTTGCGATCTTTCCTCGAAAGGTGGACTTCTCTTGCTTCGGGTATCATCCCGACCTTGAATCACGACTCACGCTTTAAGAACAGTAGGTACTAGGCAGGGGTGCGACCGGTAATCGGCGGCGTGCATGAGCCTGGGCGGGGAGCCACGGCCCTAGAGGGACAGTACCAGGCAAATGATCTGCGGGTCTCCTCCACCCCGCTTGTGAAAGCCGAATTTGCTGAAAATCTTTCGCATCGCCGCGTTCTCCGGCAGGACTTCGGCGACGATTTGCTTGAGCCCGGTCGTGCGCGCCAGAATGATGAGGTGGTGCATGAGCAAGGTGGCGACGCCCTGTCCCTGGTAGTCGTCGATCACCACGAAGGCGATCTCGGCTACTCCCGACGCCGCGACGACATAGCGACCACCGCCGATGATCACCTCGCGTCCGTCCTCGTCGGCAAGCGCAACCAAGGCGACGTGTTTGGCAAAATCGATGTTCATGAAGAAAGCAACTTCCTTCTCCGAAAAGCTGCGCTTGGGAACGAAGAAGCGGCGTTGAAGTGATTGGCTGCCGGTGCGGCTGATTGCAGCCAGCATGTCGTCTTCGTCGTCAGGCCGTAACGAGCGGATTTTGACCCTTCGGCCATCGCGCAGACATTCGCTCACTGCGTAATTCTCAGGCTCCGGCATGGACCCGTCCTCCCGGCTTCAAAAAGGGCGCAGGGCCGTGCTCGTGGCTTGACCTAAATCAACATTCCGAGCGCGCAACACGCTTTCGATTGGATAGCTAGCGGAAGGACTGAAATGATGTCGCTGGACAATCCGCAACTCCCGGGCGGGCCCATGTCGGGGGTCGTCGCCAAAGCCGTGGAATATATGGTGGATGCCGGACAGCGCAGCGTGCTGCTTCTGGACATCCTGCGCCAGCGCGGTGACCAGTATCGTGAGCACGTTGCCCAGACGGCACCCCACGTCTTGAGCTATGCCGCCGAGCTGATCCTGGACGGCCGCAAGCTGGAACAGCCTGTCAACTATGCGCTGGTGCGCATTGTCCCACCCAAGGGCGTGGAAATCGATCTCAAGCGCCGACCGTTCGTTATCGTCGACCCGCGCGCGGGTCATGGACCGGGGATCGGCGGCTTCAAGGCCGACAGCGAGATCGGCGTCGCCATGAAGGCTGGGCATTCCTGTTACTTCATCGGCTTCCTGCCCGAGCCCATGCCGGGCCAAACGATCGAGCGCATTGCGCGCGCCGAAGCCATCTTCATCGAGAAGGTCATTGAGCGGCATCCCGAAGCTGATGGTAAGCCGTGCGTGATCGGCAACTGCCAGGCCGGCTGGGCAATCATGATCCTTGCCTCGCTACGGCCGGAACTGTTCGGTCCGGTGATCGTGGCGGGAGCGCCGCTCGCTTATTGGGCTGGCGTCCATGGCAAATATCCGATGCGCTATTCCGGCGGACTGCTCGGCGGAAGCTGGTTAACCGCACTTTCCAGTGACCTCGGCGCAGGCAAGTTCGACGGTGCCTGGCTGGTGCAGAACTTCGAGAACCAGAATCCCTCGAACACGTTGTGGTCAAATCAGTACAACGTCTTCTCCAAAGTCGACACCGAGGCCGATCGCTATCTCGAATTCGAGCGCTGGTGGGGCGGGCACGTCAACCTCAATGCCGAGGAGATCCAGTTCATCGTCGATGAGCTCTTCATCGGCAACAATCTAGCTGCCGGCCGTGTCAAGATGTCCAACGGAGCCGCGGTCGATCTGCGCAATATTCATTCGCCGATCGTGGTGTTCTGCTCAAAAGGGGACAACATCACGCCCCCACAACAGGCGCTGCACTGGATTCTGGACCTTTACGCGAATGTCGACAAGATCAGGGCGCACGAGCAGACCATCGTCTACACGGTGCATGAGACGGTCGGCCATCTCGGTATTTTTGTTTCCGGCGGCGTCGCCAAGAAGGAGCACGCAGAGTTCTCGAGCAACATTGACTTGATCGATGTGTTGCCGCCCGGCCTTTACGAAGCGACGTTCGAGGCGAGGGGATCCGACACGCTCAATGATGAGTTAGCGGTTGGCCAATGGGTGATGCGCTGCGAGGCCCGAACGCTCGAAGACATTAGTGCGATGGGCGGAAATTCGCTTGAAGACGAGCGGCGGTTCGAGACTGCCAAGCGGGTCTCGGAAATGAATCTTGCCGCTTATCAGAAATTCGTGCAGCCCTGGGTCAAATCGATGGTGACGCCACAGGTGGCGGAGGTGATGCGCAATTGGCATCCGCTCCGCCTGCAATACGAGGCGTTTAGCAGCGCGAACCCGTGGATGAAGATGGTGGAGAACGCTGCGGAGAAGGCGCGCGACACGCGCAAGCCAGTCGCTGAGGACAATCCCTTCCTGGCGTTCCAGGAACGGCTATCCAAGCAGATCGTCAGTTCGCTCGATCAGTGGCGCGACTCGCAGGAGGCGCTGAGCGAGGCGATGTTCCTTGCCATTTATGGCTCGCCGGCGCTGCAATCAGCCGTCGGCGTTGATCCGCAGTCGGGACCCTCACAACGCCGCGAGATGGATCCAAAGCGCCGCGAGCTCTTGCAAGCCCGCATAGCGGAGCTGACATCCAGGATCGGCTCTGGTGGTATGGGAGAGGCAGGCATTCGGGCCTTGCTTTATGTCGGATCGGCCCGGGGCATGGTCGACGAGCGCAGCCTTGAAGCGCTGCGACGGCTTCGCCAGGCCGATGAGGCCGCGCGCATGACACTCGCGGAGTTCAAGATGCTGGTCCGCGAGCAGTTCTTCATGTTGCTGCTCGATCGGGAGGGCGCGCTCGCGGCCATTCCGAAACTGCTGCCGGACAATATCGACGAGCGTCGCAGGGTCTTTGCCGCCATTCAGGACGTGTTGTCGGCAAGCGCGGAGATATCAGGCGAAGTGGCCAAGCGCTTGAAGCAAGTCGCCGGACTGTTTGGGCTTGACGGTCAGGACAATACGGTCCCGTTCGATCCAAAAGCCCGCGCATCATAACAACTCAGAGCGGAACGATGGGTATCATGGCAACCGGAGCGAACGAGACCCAGCCGGGCTCGAAATACGATCGCCTCATAGTCGCCGCGAAGGGCGTCCCGTCGGTCTCCACGATCGTCGCGCATCCCTGTGACGAGAACTCACTACGAGGGGCGATCGAGTCCGCTGAAGCTGGGATCATCAAGGCGATTCTTGTCGGTCCGGCCGCGCGGATCCGGGATGCCGCAGCGAAGCACAATCTCGACATCGCGGGCTATGAGATCGTCGATACGCCGCCAACAGAGGCCGCTGCCGCGGCCAAGGCTGTCGAGCTGATTCATGAAGGCAGAGGCGAAGTCCTGATGAAGGGCAGCCTCCATACCGATGAACTGATGCGCAGCGTGACGGCAAAAGTCGGCGGGCTGCGCACCGATCGGCGTATTAGCCATGTGTTCGTCATGGATGTGCCTACCTATACCGAAACAATTTTTGTCACCGATGCCGCCATCAACATATTCCCCGACCTCGACGACAAGCGCGATATCATCCAGAACGCCGTCGATCTCTATAATCAGGCCGGCTTCGGCGCGACACCGCGGGTGGCAATCCTGTCGGCGGTCGAGACGGTGACGTCGAAGATCCCGTCGACCATCGAGGCGGCTGCGCTCTGCAAGATGGCAGACCGCAGGCAGATTACCGGCGCGCTGCTCGATGGTCCACTCGCTTTCGACAATGCGATCGACATGGAGGCGGCGCGGATCAAGGGCATCAGGTCTGAAGTCGCTGGCCGGGCCCAGATTTTGGTCGTGCCCGACCTCGAGTCCGGCAACATGCTGGCGAAGAATCTGGCTTATTTCGCCAAAGCGGATGGCGCCGGCATCGTGCTCGGCGCGCGCGTACCGATCGTGCTCACGTCGCGCGCCGATTCTGCGAGGTCAAGGATGGCATCCGCTGCCGTGGCCTGCCTCTACGCGGCTGCCCGGCGTCGCAGTGCTCCCATCGCAGCAGCGTGACCACCATGGATACGATCCTTGTCGTCAATGCCGGCTCCTCCAGCGTGAAATTTCAGGTCTTCGAGGTGGAAGGCGAGGGTCACCTGTGGCGGCAACTGAAGGGCCAGATCGATGGCATCGGCAGCCGGCCGCGGATGCGTGCCAGCGGGTCCAGCGGCGAGCCGCTGGTCGACCGCGCTTATCCGATCGAGGCGATTGCCGATGTTCCTGCCGCCATGTCCGTCGCGGGCTCCTGGTTGAGAGATGAGCTCAGAATCAACCCCGTCGCCGTCGGCCATCGGGTTGTTCACGGCGGTCCGGACTACGCGCGTCCGGTGCTGATCGATCCCGTGGTCCTGTCGCGGCTGGAACGCTATGCGCCGCTGGCGCCGCTGCACCAGCCGCACAATCTGGCGCCCATTAAATCTCTGATGACCAATTTTCCGGCCTTGCCGCAGGTGGCCTGCTTCGATACGGCGTTCCACCGCGATCATGACCCGCTGGCGGACCGTTATGCCATTCCGCACCAACTGTACGCCGAAGGCATCAGGCGCTACGGCTTCCATGGCTTGTCCTACGAATATGTGGCCAAGCGGCTGCCGCAGATGGCGCCGGAGGTCGCGGTCGGACGTGTGATCGTGGCCCATCTCGGCAGCGGCGCCTCGATGTGTGCGATGCGGGCAGGCCGGAGCGTCGAGAGCACGATGGGATTCACGGCTCTCGATGGTCTTGCGATGGGAACGCGGCCCGGCCAGATCGATCCCGGTGTCGTCCTGTACCTGCTCACCGAGAAGGGAATGTCCGCGCCCAAGGTACAAGACTTCCTGTACCGCGATTGCGGCTTGAAAGGTCTGTCCGGCGTCAGCAACGATATGCGCGAGCTTGAGAATAGCGCCGACCCGCGGGCTGTATTTGCGATCGACTATTTCGTCTATCGCGTCGGCCTCAACGCCGGCATGCTGGCAGCCGCGCTGGAAGGGCTCGACGGCTTCGTCTTCACCGCGGGGATCGGCGAAAACTCGGTTTCGATCCGTGCCCGCATCTCGGAAAGGCTGGCATGGCTCGGGATCGAACTCGATCCCGTCGAGAACGCACGGCACGCGACCAAAATATCTCGATCAGACAGCCGAGTTCCCGTCTACGTCGTGCCGACCGATGAGGAACTGATGATCGCGCAGCATACGTTGACGCTGCTCATGAGCCAGCCATTGCCAAATTCAAAAAGCGAGCGAGTGTCATGAGTATCCCGGTTTATCCTGAGACCAAGATCGCGCTGAAGGGCAAAAGGGGCTTGATCGTTGGTATAGCCAACGACCAATCGATCGCCTGGGGTTGTGCCAAGGCATTTCGCGCGCTCGGTGCCGACCTCGCTGTCACTTATCTGAACGAGAAGGCCAAAAAGCACGTCGAGCCGCTGGCCAAAGCGCTGGAATCGCCGATCTTCATGCCGCTTGACGTCATGGTCGAGGGCGAGACCGAGAAGGTATTCGAGCGGATCGAGAAGGAGTGGGGGCAGCTCGACTTCCTGCTTCACTCGATCGCGTTCTCACCGAAGGAAGCGTTGCACGGCCGTGTGGTCGACGTCGATCGGGCGGGCTTCCAGAAGACCATGGACGTGTCCTGCTGGTCGTTCATGCGCATGGCCCATCTTGCGGAACCGCTGATGAAGAACGGCGGCACGTTATTCACCATGACCTACTACGGCAGCCAAATGGTGGTGAAGAACTACAATGTCATGGGCGTCGCGAAGGCGGCGCTTGAGGCGGCGGTGCGCTACATTGCGGCCGAGCTCGGCCCGAAAGGCATTCGGGTCCATGCCATTTCGCCGGGGCCACTCGCCACGCGCGCGGCATCCGGGATTCCTGAATTCGATGAATTGATGGACAAGGCACAGTCGCAGGCGCCGACGCGCAGTCTCGTCAGCATCGATGACGTTGGCAAGGCCACGGCGTTTCTTGCGCTCGACGGCGCCAAGCTGATCACGGGAAGCGTGCTGTACGTCGACGGCGGTTACCACATTATCGATTAGAGCGCGGAAGGTCCGGCTAGCTGTAATGCAGGCCGATGACGTCGGCGACGCAAGCGGGGCGCGTGCCGCCCTCCATCTCGATCGCCACGCGGTAGTGAACCCTCAGCCCGTTCGGCGGCACGTCGACCGCTTCGACGATGCTGACGCGACCGCGCAGCTTTGATCCAGCAGGGACTGGCGCCAGATACCGGATCCGGTCCGCTCCATAATTGATTGTGTTTTTCAGCCCTTTCAGGCCCATCACCGAGCGGATGAACATCGGTGTCAGGCTGAGCGACAGAAGGCCATGCGCGATGGTCATACCTCCAGGCATTTCGGCCTTCGCGCGCTCCTGGTCGACATGGATCCATTGCTCGTCGCAGGTGGCATCCGCGAATTTGTTAATGCGCTCCTGCGTTACCTCCAGCCAGTCACTGACGCCGATTTCGGTGCCTACCGCTGCCTTGAGTTCGTCAAACCCGTTAAAAATCCGCATGGCGTAGGCTCGCTCTCTTCAGAGGATCATTTCCGGAACTGCATCGGGAATTGTGAGCTCGGCGTCCGTCACCGCCAGGACCTCGGCGACCGTTAGGCCCGGCGCCGTTTCCAGAAGGGTCGCGTTGCCACCCGGGAAGGCGATCACCGCAAGATCGGTCACCACGAGATCCACGGCGCGCGCGGATGTCAGAGGCAAGTTGCACCTGGCGACGATCTTCGACTTTCCCTTTGCCGCATGTTGCATGGCGACGATGACGCGCTTGGCGCCGCCGACGAGGTCCATGGCGCCGCCCATGCCTGGCACCATTTTACCCGGGATCATCCAGTTGGCGAGGTGGCCGGCGGCGTCGACCTGCAGGCCGCCCAGCACCGTTATGTCGACGTGACCGCCGCGGATCAGGCCGAACGACATCGCACTGTCGAAAATGGCCGCTCCCGGCAATGCGCTGATCGGCTTGCCGCCGGCATCGGTTAGCAACGGATGGGTCATGCCCTGTTCGGGAATTGGACCAGTGCCGATCAAGCCGTTCTCGGACTGGAAGAATACCTTGAGCTCGGCGGGAACGTAGTTTGCAACCAGGGTCGGAATCCCGATGCCGAGATTGATGAGGTTGCCGGGCCGTAGTTCCCTCGCTACACGACGCGCGATGATGGTTTGTGCATCCATGGGTCACCCGTTTGCGACGAGATAATCGACCAATGGTCCCGGCGTGATGACGTGATCGGGAGCAATGACGCCGACCGGAACGATATGTTCGGCGGTCACGATCACGGTATCGGCTGCCATCGCCATGACTGGATTGAAGTTTCGTGCAGTGAGAGCATAGGACAGGTTGCCGGCATAGTCGGCCAGGAAGGCGTGTACGAGCGCGAAATCGGCGCGCAGCGCGGTCTCCAGCAGATATGGCTTGCCGTTGACTTCGATCTTCTGTTTGCCTTCCTCGACCAGCGTGCCGACGCCGGTAGGCGTCAGCACGCCGCCAAGACCGCAGCCGCCCGCGCGGATGCGTTCAACGAAAGTGCCCTGCGGAATCAGGTCGACCGTGATCTGTTTGCCCAGCATCTGCTGCTGCGCCTTCGGATTCAGCCCGATATGGGTGCCGATCATGCTCGACACCTGCGAGCCCTCGAACAGTTTGCCGACACCCTTGCCGGGCGTTGCCGCATCGTTACTGATTAGCACCAAGCCCGATTTGTTCTGTCGGACCAGTTCGTCAAGCAGGCGCTCCGGCGTGCCCACGCCCATGAAGCCGCCGACCATGACGCGCGCGTTGTTCGGGATCATCGCAACAGCTTCTTCGGCGGATACGGCCTTCATGTTCAAGCTCCCGCAATCGGTCCGAGGTAGCATGGTTCAGCGAACACTGTCGTTTGGCGTGATGGCAACGTTGATCTGGGTCAAAGTCAGGGCGTCATTCGTCGTCTTTGCGGCGCCCAATCCCGATAGATCTGTGCCTGGATTAGGCGGCTGCTTTCAAATTCGATGCGGCGCAAAGCCGGAGCCGTTTCGATTCAGCGTGGGTCATGGACAAACGACCGATACCCATCGGTGGTGAACAGATCATCACCATCGCGTTGCTGGTGATCTTCGCGCTGGTGCATTGAGGCGGAAAGCCGAGTCCTTGACGTCGAGATGGGAGTGGCTGATAGCGCCCGGGATTAAGCGTGGATCAGAGGCAAAATGTTCATCGAGGCGAACGTCGACAAGCGCCGGCTCCTTGGCGGTGCCGATGAGACGGGACAATCTGTCCGGTGAGACCGATGGGTATGACGACATGGTGCGCCCTTGGTGAACAGGACGCGATGCTTGGGCATGTCGCCTCGCGGGGAGATCGCTTTCCCCGAGCGAAAATACAAACCGACCATGGATAGCAATGTCAACCTGCTGAGTAGTTGCTCAGATCACAGGTAGTTTTACAGGTTAGTTGGAACCTTTGGATCGCATCGGCTCCTGCTTGCGCACGTTTCCAATGACGGTTTTTGGGTCAAACAAGTCGGATGACGCAACCGTGACGTCCGCTTAAACCCCGTCACCAGACTTTCGATAGCCAGCGCGGCCTTTCCGAAAAGGGCCAAGAAGAGACATGGCTTTAGTACATGATAACGGGCATCGCCTGAGACATTCGTCCAGCTCAGACGGCAGCTCCGGCCAGCAGGAAAGCGCCGCCAAGCGCGACCATCACAAGTCCAGGCCAACTCGATTTGATGCCGAAGCCACTACCCGGTCTTTCAGGTTCCAGCGTGTCCCGCCCGGAGCGAAGCCACCTTCCACCGCTCAATCGGCCTTGCCAGATTGGCCGATACGCCATCTGGAGCACGCCGCCGAAAACCAGGAGCACACCAAGCCATATGAGGGTCATGCTCTCCTCCCGCACCAGTGAAAGCCAACAGGTTGCTCCGCCGGGAACCGTGGTTCGTTCAACGTCTGCCGGCTCTCTCGGAATTAGAACGACCTTGAGAGCCGCCGGACGCGCCAGCGCGCCGCACGTAGGCTGGGGATCACGCTCTCCGATCCTGCTCAGTCTTCGTCCGGCTCGCGCACGACCGGCGGTTCGTCGGTTCGGTCCTCTTCGTCGTCTTGCTCTTCGTCCTCTTCGTCGTCATCGGGATCTCGGGGTGGCATCGTGTTGCCCATGATCGCGAAGACACGCCGGTCGATCCTGGTGGGAACTACCTCGGGGATTTGTAGGGTCATGTGTTGCTCCTCGGATGTGACCCTGAGGCACTTTACCCCTTTTTCGGAGGGGCAGACACGGAATTGGCGGGCCAGAACCGTCGCGCACGTTCTGCAGTCTCAATTTTCCAGGGAGCCACGCACGGTCATTCTGGCAAATCAGCCCTCTCGAAAGGCGACTAAGCCTCAGTTCGCGGCCCAGCGCTGTCCCTAGGAACGGCCAACCGCGTGACCGATTACATCATGGGACGTCGCCGACCGCAGCACCGACATCGCCCGCGCGCAAACACCTTGCGGCGCACCGACGGAACAGCATCACATGTGAGAAATTCGCGGAACGAACTGGCTCGTCAGTCTTTTCTGGTTTTAGGGAGGTGCCCATGACGACTTCTCAAGCCATCGAAGGCGCGTGTGCGTTCGCTTGGCGGAACTACTTGCTGCTCCACGCCGGTATCAGCGAGAACGATAGCAGGCGTTCCGCCCTTTATCGCTACGTCACCAATCTTCGTGATACCGGCGAATATGATTTCGATCTCTTGCAAATAGCGGCAGTCGCTTACTTGAAAAAACTGGACGAATTGTATGACGACCGAGGTGCGAGACTCGCGGCAGATCGAGTTTTGGCCGAGTGTTTAGAATAACGCAGTGCACAACCCGACACTTAGCTTTGGGCCACAACACCAGAGCAGAAGGAGTAGACTGCATGGCAGACAAGACCTCTAACGTAGACCGTTTCGCGCGCGACCCACAAAGGCGCATCACCGAAGCGACAGCAATCGGCATGAGTGCCTTGAAGCCAATAATGCACTTTCAGGTCTCAATGCTGAGGATGTGGGCCGACAGTATCGAGAGGTTCGCGGGCAATTACGAGAAGGGGTTTGAAGAAACCGCGACCACTGTCGAGGAACGGTCGGACAAGGAACGGGCCGCGTAAATTAACGCGAATGGTTAGGCGGAATCCTAGTTGGGTCAAAACCCGCCCAGCGCGGCCAACTAGACGACGAGCTGACGTTACGATGGTCAAAGAGACCGTCGGCTGTGAGCCAAGAGCGGACTCACGCGCCGCAGTATCAGCTTGTCCTCCTTAAATCGAGTTCGCCGGGATGGATCGCTCATCGCTGCTGTGTTCTTCGGCCTTGCGCTGTGCGGTCCCGGTCATTTCGACGGCCTCCGCTCGATGTCGATGGTTGCTAAGCCCTGCAAATCTCGCCGTCATCGCGGATCAGCCGCAGACCCGCACCCGGCGGATCCGCCAGCCATTGCCATTCCAGAAACGTTGCGTCACCCATTCGAAACTGCCAAAATCGTCGTATGGCCCAGGACTCGCTCCGTAAGGTGCGGGCCAATAGCGATCCGAAACCGAGACGCCGGGGGCGACATTACGTCGGGCGCTTGCGGGCGTTGCAACGAGCGAACCGGCAATCGTCGCGACTGCGACAAAAGCAGCAAACGTCATCCTCATCCTAGGCCCTCCCGCGGTTTCGACACCAGCTCTGAGACCAGCCAATTTCTGGTGAAGAAGAAAGACCATAGGCGCGAGATAATTTAAAAGCTACGTAAGCCTCATTGAGGCAGATGGCTGTCAATCGGCCTGCAAATTTGACCCCTCATCGGCGTCCAATTTTGACCCCTTCGTGCGGCGGGCTTTGCTGGTAGCGCTCGTCTCGTCGGAGCTGGCCGGGATAGCGGAGGCGAGACGAGCGCGGGTGGCGTGATCGTCGTCTCGGCTCTTGAACCGCCAGCTATCGTTGCCGGTCTCGACAATGTCGCAGTGATGGGTCAATCGGTCGAGCAGCGCTGTGGTCATTTTGGCGTCGCCGAACACGCTCGGCCATTCGCCGAAGGCGAGATTGGTCGTCACGATGACGGAGGCGCGCTCATAGAGCCGGCTGACGAGGTGGAAGAGGAGCTGGCCACCGGACTGGGCGAAGGGCAAATAGCCGAGTTCATCCAGCACGATGAAGTCCATCCGGGTCAGATGCTCGGCGAGCCGTCCTTGCCGTCCGTTGCGGGTCTCGGTCTCGAGGCGATTGACGAGGTCGACTACGTTGAAGAAGCGGCCGCGGGCACCGGATCGGATGCAGCTTCTGGCGATGGCAATGGCCAGGTGGGTCTTGCCTGTGCCGGTGCCGCCAACCAGCACGACATTGCGTTGCTGGGCGATGAAGCCGCCGCTGGCGAGATCATTGACGAGAGTCTGATTGATCGGCGTGCCGTCGAACTGGAAGTCGGCGATGTCCTTGGCAAGCGGCAGCTTGGCAATGGTCAGCTGGTATTTGATCGAGCGGGCCTGCTTCTCGTTGATCTCGGCGTTAAGCAGGTCGCCGACAATGCGCTGAGGTTCGTGCTGGCGCTTGACGGCAGTTGCCATGATCTCGTCGAAGGCAGCCTTCATGCCGTAGAGCTTGAGCTCGCCCATGAGGTCGAAGATTTGGGTTCGTTCCATCAGATGGTCCTCCGGAGGTTGTCGTAGCGGGCACAATCGGCGATCGGTGCATGACGGAGCGTCAGTGCGGCCGGCGTCATGATGTTGGCCGGTGGGGCGGGTTCACGTTGACGGGCCAGGATGTTGAGCACGACATCGGCGGAATGGACGCCATGACCGAGCGCTTCGGCACAGGCCGCTTCCACCGCGGACAGACCGTCAGTCAGCACCGCGGTGAGGATGTCGACCATCTGCCGATTGCCATCGTCGGTGCTGGCAAGCTTGCGCCGGATCCGCTCGATCGCGGCCGGCAGCACCCAGTCTTTGAAGGGAGCGCCGTTGCGCAAGGCACCGGGTTTGCGAGCCAGCACCGGCACATAGTGCCAGGGATCATAGGTCGTCTCGCCGCGGCCAAAGGATCGCGGGTGCTCGGCAACGATGCGTCCATCCTGACGGATCACGATGCGGTCGGCATAAGCCTGGACTTCGACCGGCCGTCCGACTGCGCTGGCTGCGACCGAGTACTTGTTGTTGTCGAAGCGCACCAGGCAGGTCTTCGAGACCGATGCCGTCACCGCATGGAAGCCGTCGAAGCGGCCGGCATAGGGAACGAGCTTGGGACGCTCGGCTTCGAACACTTCCCAGATCGTCTGATCGACCAGCTCCGGGTGGCGATGAGCCTTGGCGTAGGCGATGCATTTGTCGAGCAGCCAGGCGTTTAACTCGTCGAGGTTTTTGAACCGCAGCCGCGGCGTGAAGAAGCGCTCCCGGACCAGCCCGACCTGGTTCTCGACCTGCCCCTTCTCCCAGCCCGACGCCGGCGTGCAGGCGACCGGATCGACCAGATAGTGGCTGCACATCTGCAGGAAGCGGCGATTGTAGAGACGCCCTTTACCGACGAAGATCGTCTCTACGGCGGTCTTCATGTTGTCGTAGATGCCGCGGGTGCAGGTGCCTTTGAACAGAGCGAACGCCCGGTCGTGGGCGTCGAACACCATCTCCTGCGTCTCCCGCGGATAGGCCCGCACGAACAGCATGCGGCTGTGACAGAGCCGGACATGGGCGGCCTTCACCATCACCGTGGTCCCGCTCAGCAAGACCACCTCGTGGCTCCAGTCGAACTGGTAGGCTTCGCCTGGGGCAAAGCTCAGCGGGACATAAGCCGCCGCGGTCGATTGCCCGCGTTCTTTGCTCCACCGCCTGGCGTAACGCCGCACGGCATCGTAACCGCCGTCGTAGCCGCGGCCGCGCAGCTCTTCGAAGATCCGGATCAACGTCAGCTGTTCACGAGCCGATTTGGCCGCGTTCGCCGCCAGCAATCCGTCAAGCTCTACTGCCCATCGTCCCAGCTTTGGCCGCGGCTGCACCTGCCGCTCGTACTCGAAGGAGGTCTCTCCCGACCTCAGCACCTTCCGGACCGTGTTCCGCGACACCTTCAGGTCACGGGCGATCTCCTTGATCGTCTTGCCCTTGATGAAGTGCTCGCGCCGGATCCGGGCAATTGTCTCCACGATCAGCATCCCCCACCACCTGCTTCGTTCCAAAGCAGGCAGCGCAACAGATCAATCTGTAGGGGGTCAATTTTGGACGCCGATCCCCCGGCTTAGGGGGTCAATATTGCAGGCCGAATGACAGATGGCGGCTCTCTCGTGAACAGATCGTTTCCGGCCTGCAGCATCTTCACGTAGGTCCCGCTTTCGTGCTTCTCCAGCCAATCGTGCTCGATGGCGTAATTGAGCCCGGCGGTGTACTCGGCTGGCGAAGCGCCGTCCTTGTCGATGAACGGATAGTTGATTCTCTCGATGTAGATCCGGCCGTCCTGGATCGGCTCGAACGCTCGAGCGTGCTCCATGATCCTGCGGGCAGCCGTCTCGGGATCTGCCCAGAGGCGCGCTTCCTTCATGTTCATCGTCGGATTCCATCGCGCTTCTGCGCGGCGTAAATGTGTGGGGTGTGGATTTGGCTCTCAGCGGGCCGATGGCTATCAAATGTTGCGCCACACGGACAGCGCATCAGCGACGATGGCTGTTGAGAAGGCAGCTTTTCGCCGCGCGCCCACATGGCCTGCTTGCGCTCGATCCAGTCGCGCTGGTCTCGCCAGGCCTGGAAGTCCGCCTCTGTCAGGGACGGCAGCAGTAATTCCCATTCGGCCTCGAACGCCGCGCGCGCCTGGTTGAAGGTCCCGGCCGGGCCGCCGGTCGATCGGTCGCATCCCGGATAGAAGCCGCATTTCCATTCCCACTGTTCGGCGTGGTTGAGAGCTGGCTCCGCAAATTCGGACAGTAGCTTGAGTGGATTTTCTGCCTGACAGCGGCGAGGATTCTTGCCGCGAATCAGGAGCGAAGATGACGAAGAAGAGCCGCCGGATGCATTCTCCGGCATTCAAGGCGAAGGTTGCTTTGGCTGCGGTCAAAGGCGACAAGACGCTGGCGGAGCTGGCGCAACTGTTTGATGTTCATCCGAACCAGATCACGATCTGGAAAAACCAGCTCCTGGAAGGCGCCGCCGGCGTGTTTGGGCATGACAAGGCGTCGGCCGAGACGCCGGTCGATTTGAAGGCGTTACATGCCAAGATCGGCGAGCTGGCGTTGGAAAACGATTTTTTGTCCGGCGCGCTCACCAAGGCGGGCCTGCTGAGCGCAAAGCGATGATCGACCGCGGTCATGATCTTTCTATCGTGCGCCAGGCGAAGGTCCTGAAGCTGGCTCGCAGCACGGTCTACTATGAACCTCGGCCAGTTTCGGCCGAGGACCTTGCCTTGATGCGTCGGCTCGATGAGCTGCATCTCGATTATCCCTTCGCGGGAGCGCGTATGCAGCGATCGTTGCTGCGGCGGGAGGGCGTATACGCCGGTCGCCGCCACATCGCGACGCTGATGAAGCGCATGGGGATCGAGGCGGTCTATCGTCGCCCGAACACGAGTAAGCCGGCACCGGGTCACAAGATCTACCCGTACCTGTTGCGCGGATTGAAGATCGAGCGGCCCGACCAGGCGTGGGCAATGGACATCACCTACATTCCGATGCGGCGTGGCTTCGTCTATCTCGCGGCGGTCGTCGATGTGTTCAGCCGACGGGTCCTGGCCCATCGCGTCTCGATCACAATGGAGGCGGCCTTCTGCGTCGAAGCGGTCCAGGAGGCGTTGGCGAAGCACGGCAGGCCCGAGATTTTCAACACGGACCAGGGCAGCCAGTTCACCAGCCTCGAGTTCACCGATGTGCTGCTGGACGCGAAGATCGCCATCAGCATGGACGGCAAGGGCGCCTGGCGCGACAACGTGTTTGTCGAGCGGCTCTGGCGCACGGTCAAATACGAAGAAGTTTATCTCCGCGCCTACGACAGCGTGTCCGAGGCGCGAGCGTCAATTGCCAAGTATCTGGCCTTCTACAATCAGGGACGCCCTCACTCGAGCCTTGACGGGCGCACGCCCGACGAGGCTTACTTCGGCACGCAAGCTATGGTGATGGCCGCATGACCGTCGCCGACGATTTTGTCGTCGCTCTGGTCGGGCTACGCCCTCCCGACGCAACGACAAAATCGTAAGGCCCCGCGTTCAGCATAACCCGGCAGGAATCCACTTAAATCCCGCGGGGCGCTGTCCAAACAACCGGCGCCAGCTCTGTCATCGAGTCCCAGCGCTCGTAGTAACGCCGCCACATCCCGACGCCCTGACCAGGGCTTTGCGCCGGAATGAAGCGGGTGAAAATAGTCCGCTCCGGATGGGCCGACGTAATCGCAACGACATTGGGCAAGACACGAGACAGCCAGGGCATCGTCCAATCCGTGCCTATCGCGAACATCCTTTGCATGTCTACGCAGATATGAACCGCGTTTCCGGGCGCGCCGTAGCGGAGTTCATCACCCTTTGACATGGATGCGTCCTCAAAGCCGGTTTCAACGGAGCGGTAGGAGCTTGGTTCCAGCGAGGGATGGCCGAGGCAGCGGCGCCGTGGTGGCAGCGAAGAATCGCACCGGCTATCGACCGCGTTCGTGGCGGGACGACGGCAAGCCCCGAAGCTTTCGCGGGAATTTTTAGGACCGATCTGGCCCCACGGTGTCTGCCATCTTGGCACCTCTGACGCCGAGTGGCTTGGGCCTTCCGGGCGTGCTGTCGCGAACAGTCTGATGCTCCATCTCGGCGTTGAGCTCTGCGCCAAGCAATATCGTGATCGCCGAAATCCAGAGCCAAGTCATGAAGCCGATGACCGCTCCCAAGGAGCCGTAGGTGGCGTTGAAGGTTCCGAAATTGGCGGCGTAGAAGGAGAAGAGGACTGAGGCAACAAGCCACAGGACGGCGGCTGCGGCGCTGCCCCAGGTGATCCAGGACCAGCGTGGCGCCTGCCGACTTGGGCCGAAGCGGCAGATGCAGGCGAGGGCGAGTGCCAGCGCCCACGAAGAGAGCCGGCCAGCGACCAATCCGGATCAGAAGGTCGGGCGGTGTTCGACAGACCTACTACTGCAACACCACCGGGATCACGACGACCCCGCCGAGCGCCGCAAGGACGAAGGCAATCCCTCCGACTGTGAATCCTACCGGCGACTTCGTCGAGGTGCTTGGCGATGCTGGCGGGATCGGCAAACAGGCCGTAGATGGCGACGAGGGCGGCAATCGCGGGAAAGCTCGCGAGCAGGCTGTAGTAGGTCATGCCGGCCGCGAGCGCGAGAATGCGGTGCTCACCGATGTTGCCGTAGACGCGCCATCCTCGTGCCGGGATTTGGGCGGGGGAGCTGGCGTGCCGTCCGCGATCTTTACCCTCGGTCGCCATCTCGGCGGGCGAGGCATGTCGGTCGGTTTCTCGGTTTTTAGGGAACGCTTCGTCCTTTTCCGGCTGGGCGAACCGGTCGGGCGGGACGATGCGATCCCACAGAAAAGCGACAGCCATCAGACCTCTGCCGCCAGACTCCATCCGGTGCCCTCCGCGCGTCGGGCTCCAATCTTTCCGGGTTCTGCCGTCACATCCTCCGCGAACTTCAATCTCACCGCGGAGGTTGGGTTCCTGCTCAAAGGCTCCATCGGCCTCGCAGCGATTTCAGCGGCAGCGAAATCCGGACGCAGAGACCTTCAGAGCGCCAGTCGCGCTCGATCTCGCCACCGCTCCGCTCGATTGTGGTTTTGAGCACCTTCGTGCCGAAGCCGGTGGTGGCGGGCACCTCAACTTCGCACGCGTCGTGTCCAGTCCAGGTCATCCGGACCCGGTTCGCATCCGTCACAAGTTACGGCACGCAGCCGCCTTCGTGGCTTACGGCCGTTCCCTGAGCGTGGTGGCGGACGCCGGGCGGTGGAGAACCGGGCACCCACTTCCGCGTTATGGAATCTGTAGATCGAAAAACCAGAGGACCGATGTCTCTTCTCACTGTGAAACCGACGAAGATCGACGAGAGGATCGCACGGACGGTGGCGCGCAAGACCAACTATCGCGTGGAGGAAATTGCACGCGGGTTAACTTGGGGCGCCGACGAGAAAATCCTTCTGGCGTTGGCCGCTGCGGGCTGGATGGCCACCCGTACGAAACAAAGGCCGCTGCGCCGCGCCGGCAACCATGCGCTGCTGGTCGCGGCAATAGCATCGCTGCTGCCGCACGTTATGAAGTCGGTCTTCGACCAGACGCGGCCGGACCGAAGGACCGTGTTGGGACATATTCACGGGATCTCGTTCTCCGGCAAGCGCGAAGACGCCTTTCCGTCCGGACACGCGATGCACATGGGCGCGCTCGCATCGGCGGCCGGTCCCCTGTCTCCGTGGCCGCGCCGTGCGATCTGCGCGCTTGCGGTCGGCCTCTGTTTGACGCGCATCATCGTGCTGGCGCACTGGGCAAGCGACGTCGTCGTCGGCTTCGCCCTTGGTGTGGCGCTCGAACGAATGCTTCGCCTGTGGACCGGCTATCCCGCCAAGGAGACAGATGATGCCGATACTTGAGGACCTGAAGGAATACGCAGAGCGTGCGACCGGTCTCCGCCGCCCGGGCAGGCGGCAGGCTTTCGGGCTCGCGCGGCCCCGAAAGCCCCATACCGTTCGGTTCAAGGACGATGGCTTGGTGCCCAACCATCCGCGCTGGCCGCTAATGCTCTACCGAGGCGTCGTCGGCCTCGACGAGCAGCATGATCCGGCGGCGGTGCTCGAAGACCTGTTCGAGGCCAACGGCTGGGGGGATAGCTGGCGCGACGGCATCTACGACTACGTGCACTATCACTCACGGATTCACGAGGTGCTCGGCATCGCCCGCGGCAAGGGCCGAATACGCTTTGGCGGCAGCAAAGGCAGGATATTCACGCTGAAGGCCGGCGACGTTGCGATCCTGCCCGCTGGAACCGGGCATCAATGTCTGTCGGCGGACAAGGACTTCCTGGTCGTCGGCGCCTATCCCCCGGCGGGCACCTACGACGAGTGTACAACCGCCGAGGAACGTCGGCGTGCGCTGAAGACCATCCCGAAAGTACCGGTGCCGCGCAAGGATCCGGCCTACGGCGCCGCAGGGCCGCTCATGAAGCTTTGGAAGAAGCAGAAATGAGCGAGTATGTCCTCCGTTTCCTAATCGGAGGCGCCGTCGTGTCGGCGTTCTCGATGCTGGGCGATGTCTTGAAACCGAAGAGCTTCGCCGGTCTGTTCGGGGCGGCGCCTTCGGTCGCGCTCGCAACACTAGGCCTCGCGATCTATCAGCACGGCGCCACCTACGCCGGTTCGCAAAGCCTTTCCATGATGGCCGGCGCGGTCGGGCTGGTGGTCTACAGCATCCTAGTTTGCCAGCTCCTCGTGCGTGAGGGGATGCGGGCGTTGCCGGCGACAATCGTCTCGATTGCCGTCTGGGTGGGCGTAGCCTTCGGTCTGTGGGTGCTCGCGGGAGGGCAGGCGTGAGGCTCCCGATCAAGGTCACGCCCTCGTCGCTGCGTGAAGGGCGGTGGTACGAATACTTGGTGCGTTTCGCCCTGGGCGGCGCTGCCACCGTGTTCACGGGGCTTATCAGCGGTTCTTACGGACCCTCGATCGGAGGTCTCTTCCTCGCGCTCCCGGCAATCTTCTGCGCCAGCGCGACCTTGATCGAGAAGCACGAAATCCGTCGCAAACAGAAGGCTGGTCTTGAAGGGAGGCGGCGAGGGCAGGAGGCCGCCGCACTCGACGCCGCCGGTGCCGCGCTGGGCGCTTTCGGCATGCTCGCCTTCGCCGCAGTGTTCTGGCTCCTCGTGGAGCGAAACGTGGCATGCGCGTTCATCGGCGCTTCCCTGGCTTGGCTGACGGTGGCAGTCACCGCCTGGCTCGTGCGGCGCCAGGTCCGCGTCGTCCGGTTAGCTCAAAGAGAAAGCGGCCCCGCGCTGTCGCGGAGCCGCTGAAACCATCTTGAATTTCAATCAAGCTGCGTTCGAAGCCTTGGCTTGACGCCTTGCGCAGCGACACCGTGTTGAGCTTGGTGTTGGCCGCCCTCTTCGTTCAGATTAGTATTGAGGAAGCGCGCGATCTCGTCGTGACCAAGTTCCTGTTCTAGATCGCTTGGGACTACCGCGATCCGGACGGAACCAAGGTTCGGGCCATAGGTTGCAGGTGCGGCAATAAGCACACTTCGTCCGCTTTTGCAGGGCGACGGGTTAGCGGACCTAAAAGAAACGCTCTTGCGCGAGGCGGACGCTCCATCTTCTCGCCAGAGCTTGCAGTAGCCGCCTAGGAACGCACCCGTTCCCGAACGATTAAAACAAAATGCGCTATCGAAAGTGGACTGCTGAAGAAGTTGAGCGACTGAAAGCTTTGATCGCTGCGCGCGCGAGTGCTAACCGCATCGCAGTCGCACTGAGGCGTCCTGTCCATTCGGTTTATCTGCGGGCCCGCAGCTTGGGTCTGCCCCTTCCAACTCGCACAGAAGAGCGCACACGAGCTAGAAATTTGCTTAAGTCCAGCGCAAGCTCGCAAAGCTAAACGGCCGCCTGCTTCATCCTCGATGCGTCCCGCATTTAGGTTAGTCGTCGGTTAAGAAGCCGATTTGAGTGGTGTGCGGTGGCTGGTGACTGAGAAGAAGGCAGCCAGGAAGAGGTACCAAAGAGCCCTTAGCCAGGCGAGGATGCGGCGGAAGTTGTAACCGACGGCGGAGAGGATGACGTTGGCGGCATCGCCGGCGCGGCCTTTGAGGTAGCAGCGGCCGCGGTGTCCGTCAGCCTTCAAATGGCCGATCACGGGCTCGATAGCGGAGCGGCGCCGCAGCTGGCGCTTGATAGTGCCGAAGACGCCGCGCTTCTGGCCGGAGATGAAGACGCGGCGCGGGTTCTGTGCGTCATGGCCGCGGTATCCCTTGTCGACAAAGGCGCACTGGATCGCGCAGCCGGTGAGTGTCTCGGTTCGGTCGATGACGTCCCGCAGGGTGTGACCGTCGTAAGGGTTATCGGGCAGCGCCTTGGCGTGCAGCACGAACTGGCCGCCGGGAGCAGGCCGGTTGTTGGTGACGATGGAAGCCTTCACGCCGAACTCGTAAGGCGCGCTGGCCTTGCCCTTGCCGATGCACTCCACCTCGGGGGCATGGAAGGAATACAGCTTCCAGCCGCGCTGGCGCTGCTGCTGCGAGCGGATCTGCGTGGCCCGGCTCAACGGGAGTGCGAACGCCTCTTCGAGCGCATCCTGGCCTTCGATCTTGCGGCGGATGTCGCGGATGATCCGGCCCAGGCGGCTGCGCAGGATGCGCAACTGCCGCTGGTGCCGCTTGAACTGTTTGGCATGGGCGTAGCGTCCCGCCATCATCGCGGTGGCCTTGGCGATCCGAGAATAGGATTGCCGCAGCCGCACTCCGTGCTTCCTCGCTAGGCGGTTGAGCCCCTGGATCGCCGCATGCAGCAGCTTGGCATCGGTCGGAAAGGTGATGGCCTTCGGCTGCACCGTGGTGTCGACCGTGACCCGCTCAAGGTCCTTGCCGCGTAACGCGCCGACGTCGTGCGCCACCCGCAGGCTCTCGGCCAATAGCAGTTCCAGTCTGTCGCCGAGCCGCTTGCGCCAATGGCTCAGGTCCGAGCGCTCGTGCGGGAATGCGTGCTGGAAGAACTCTTCGCCAGTGAAGTACTGGAAATACGGGTCGTGGACCCAGCGTTCGCATACCCCCTCATCGGACAGCCCGTAAATGTGCTTGAGCAACAACAGCCCGATCACGAAGCGGGTCTCAATCCCCGGCCGGCCGTTCTCGCTGTAGAGCGGCGCGATCTCGCCGTCGATCCAGTCCCAATCGATCTTGCCGGTGAGCCGGACCAGCTCGTGCTTCAGATTGATGATCTGGTCGAGCCGCGCCCGGAAAAAATCGTTCGCTCCCGTCGTTTTGTGCTTCTTCGGCCGCATCGTGCCCTCCGATGCGGACAGGGAATCATGCTTCGCCCGTCGAGGGAATCTCGAAAACGAAATTGCAAGCTTCCGATGCACAAAACACCAAAACCTTGCAATCTCAGAACGTCATTCCAGCCAAATTACGATTCCAGATCAGTCGCCTGGAAGCTTCTTAACGGGCGACTAGGTTACTCGACCGCCGGGCCGCGCGAACTCTTTCGTCAAGACCTGTGCGGTCAAGTTGATCGAGCAGATGCTGGCTAGACGGACGAAACCCTCAGCTTGCGGGCACGGCAAAAATCCTTAAGCGGCCTAAGGCGCCTAGTGGCACGAAAGCCGCGCCGGTCGATCGTCGGGGCGGCCCGGCTTGGAGTACTGTTAACGCTTCGCAGGCGGCCCGCTCTTGTTGCCGGGCAACCCTTTCACGTTCGAAGAATCCTGCTGCTGAACGTGCTCGTTCTGAGGATTCGAGCCTACGGTGCTTGGCCCGGCGCAGGCCCGTTCTTGTTTCCTGGCGAGCCCGCTATGCCGGTGCCGGAATTTTGACACCCGGCGCCCGGCCGCCTTCGATCGTGTGGGCCACGGTCCGAGTGGTGTCCCTGGCGGTAAGGTAGCAACGTCTTCTCCGATGGTCTCATAATCGGGAGCATAATCGAAGGAACGCATAAAGTATCTCTCCGTTTAAGGGGCAGGAGAGGCCCAATGAACAGACGGATTGACGAAGCAGTAGCGGCGCGCGCCTATAAGCTTTGGGAGAAGGCCGGCAAACCGGAAGAACGGGATGAGGAGTTCTGGCATCTGGCCGAGCAGGAATTGCTCAACGAGGATAAAGGATCGCCGCTGCGGACCCCGGATACGTTGTGACCAACCTTTGCTGCGAGTGCGAGGGGATTGGCGGAGCGGATGGCGAGAACGCGCGGTAACGACCAACCCGGATTAGGCTATCACTTGAAGGTGCATTCCTTCCGCACAATCACGGCGATCCTGGCATGGGTGTTGATCGTAGCCGCCTTCTACGAGAAGCCGGAACTGCTAACTGGCGCACAGCGCATTCTCCAACGCGGCATTGAGACGATCGGCGACGCCATTCCGCCCCCTTGGGGACCTCGCATCGAATTCGTCTTCCGGGAGATAGGTGGCCTGATCTGGCTCCAGATTACATTGGTTGTCCTCGTCCTACGGATCGGTCTTTCCACGATCGCCGGGCTTTGGCGGATGACCGCGCGCCGCGACCGGGTTCTGTATCGGTCCGAAGAGTAGCACGGCATCTGCATGTGGCGCGTAGACCATGACCATGACCACCACGATAGGATCGACCGATGGAACCAGCGACCCTGCCTGCTACCGCCTTCAAGTCGCCGGCGATCAGCCTTTCAGGCGTCGTCGACTACAATATGTACACCGCGTTTCGAACGCAGTTCGACAACGCAGCCGATAAAGACTGTCATTCGGCCTGCAATATTGATCCCCTAAGCCGGGGGATCGGCGTCCAAAATTGGACGCCGATGAGGGGCGCATTGCCTCATCGAAAATGTTACCGAACAATTCCGCTGATGACTGGGGCGGCGTTACCGAATCAGGTCGGTGGCGCCAATGGCGAGCGGGATCAGCATGGGCGCAAGGCGCGAGGTGTTGGCCGTGGTGGCGAGGCGCTACCGTGCGGCTGGACGAGTTGAGAAGGGACGGATCCTTGACGAGTTGACAGCAACGACGGGTGGGCACCGCAAGCACGCGGTGCGAGCACTGTCGGTTGCCGGAAGGGACAGGCCCAGACCACCACTGGACGAAGGGGCAACGAGCCCAACCGAACCAGCGACAAGTCGGCGACGCAAATACGCCAGCGTGCGCGACGCGCTGATCGCGCTGTGGGAAGCCTCCGATCGCGTCTGCGGTAAGCGCCTCGTATCGATGATCCCAGTGCTGTTGCCCGCACTCGAGCGGCATGGCCGGCTGAAGCCAACGAGCGCAGAGCGTGCGCTGCTGACAACTCTGAGCGCGGCGACGATCGATCGGATGTTGATCGACGTTAAAATTGCGGCTGCTGGGGGGCGCCGGCGGCGAGTCGGATTCTACTCGGCGATTCGACGCGAGGTGCCGATCCGCACTTTCAATGACTGGGCAAACCCGCCGCCAGGCTTTTGCGAGATCGACATGGTCGCGCACGGTGGGACCAGCGTCGCCGGCTCGTTTATCCAGACTTTGACCATGGTGGACATCGCAACAGGATGGACGGAATGCCTGCCCCTGGTGACACGCGATGGCAGCCTCGTCGTGGAAGCGATGACGCGAGCACAGGGCCTGTTCCCGTGGGTGATCTGTGGCGCCGACTTCGATAACGACAGCGCGTTCATGAACGACGTCGTCGTTCCATGGTGCCGAGCACAGAAGATCGAGGTAACGCGGTCACGTGCCTACAAAAAGAACGATCAGGCTTTCGTGGAGCAGAAGAACGGTGCGGTGGTCCGGCGGCTCGTCGGATACGGGCGCTTCGACGGGGTCGAGACGGCCCGCGTGATGGCACGTCTCTACGCGGCGGCGCGCCTGCTGGTGAACTTCTTCCAGCCGTCATTCAAGCTCAAAGAGAAGCGCCGCGAGGGTGCCAAGATCATCAAACGCTATCATCCGCCTGCCACACCATACGAACGTGCACTGGGGCACCCGAAACTCCCATCAGCGGTCAAGCGCCGTCTGCGCCAGACGTATCGGACTCTCGATCCCATACAATTGCTTGCCACGATCCGCACGGCGCAGGAAGAGCTCGGCGAACGGATCGGCAAGCGCGGTCTTGCGAAGGTTCCCACCGTATCGCCGGCTGATCCGCTCTCGTTTGCCCGATCGCTCGGCACGGCGGCAAACACCGCCGAAGTGCGGGCCACGCACCGCCGGCCGAAACGGCGATACAAAAAGCGTATTCGCATGCCCTCGAAGCTCGATCCCCATCTCGCGATCATCGAGAACTGGCTCGCCGTCGAGCCACAGCTCACTGCACTGGCCATCGTGGGCAGGCTCGCCACGATCGATCCTTCGATGTTCAGCGACAAGCAGCATTCGATCGTTCAGCGCCTGCTTCGGTCCCTCCGGCGGAAGGTGGCGGAGACAGCCATCGTATCCATGCCCGTGGATGAAATACGGCCCGAGGCTGTGGACGGCGCTGCGTGTGATGAGCACTCCGCCCCGCCCACAGCCTCTCCACCGAGCTGGCCGCGGCTCGAGACCGGTCTGGGGCAGTTCGTAGACCTTCATCCCGGGTAACATTACTTCCTGAGGCAATACGAGGGGGCAAATTTGAACGCCGATTGACAGATTTGAGCGAAGCCTAGTCGCGCGAAGGCGAGGAAATGTGCTCGGCTTCAGCCCGCAGCCGTTCAATCGTGTTGCCGCAAAGTAATCCCTGCGCGCATGCATGAATCGCAAGAACCACCCTGTGAGAAATTCATACTTGTCGCTCCAAGCGAAAGAAAAACGGAACACGCTATTCTCCCTGAAATGCCTTCCGAGGAGACGTCGTCGGCTCGATGACGTCGGTGCGTTTAGCCACCGCTAAAGGCGAAAAATAAACTTGTAAAGGATGCGACCGTGACCGGTGTCTCGGGCAGAGCGATGCTCTGAACTTTGGAGATTTGTGATGGGTGAAAATTCGAAAATAGAATGGTGCGATCATACATTCAATCCATGGATTGGCTGCCAAAAAGTCTCGCCGGGCTGTGATAATTGCTATGCCGAAGGTGTTTGCCGTCAGGGCGTGTGAGACAAATTGAAGGATTTTGCGGAGGGAGGATTTCTGGTTCATCGTAGCCACCAGGAGCGAAGATGAAGCAGAAATCCGGACCGGGCAAAGCGCCGGCAGAACAGGTACTAAGGGACATTCGGCGCCAGACCCGCCGGCAGTATTCGGCGGAAGAGAAGATCCGCATCGTGCTGGAAGGACTGCGGGGCGAGGAGAACATCTCCGAGCTCTGCCGGCGTGAGGGCATTGCCGCCTCAATGTATTACGGCTGGTCGAAGGAGTTCCTCGAAGCCGGTAAGCGCCGCCTGGCGGGCGATACGGCGCGTGCGGCGACCTCCGGCGAGGTGACGGATCTCCGTCGTGAGACGGCCGCATTGAAGGAAGTCGTGGCCGACCTCACCCTTGAGAACCGCCTGCTCAAAAAAAGCATGAACGGGGATGGGGAGGACGAGGCATGAGATATCCTGCGTCCGAGAAGGCCGAGATCATCCAGTTGGTCGAGCAGTCGCACCTGCCGGCCAAGCGCACGCTGGACAAGCTCGGGATCCCACGCGCCACGTTTTATAGATGGTATGATCGCTATCGTGATGGCGGCGTCGAGGCGCTGGCTGACCACCGGTCTCGACCTGACCGGATATGGAATCGCATCCCCGACGATGTGCGGGGCCAGATCATCGACCTGGCGCTGGAGCTGCCCGAGCTGTCGCCGCGCGAGCTGGCCGTGCGGTTCACCGACGAACGGAAGTATTTTGTCTCCGAGGCATCGGTCTATCGGCTGCTGAAGGCGCATGACCTCATCACCAGCCCCGCCTATGTGGTGATCAAGGCGGCGAACGAGTTCAAGGACAAGACCACCGCCATCAACCAGCTCTGGCAGACCGACTTTACCTACCTCAAGATCACCGGCTGGGGCTGGTACTACCTGTCGACCGTGCTCGATGACTTCTCGCGTTACATCGTCGCCTGGAGGCTTGGTCCCACGATGTGTGCCTCCGACGTCACGGCCACACTCGACCAGGCACTCGCGGCCTCCGGCCTTGACCACATCACCGTCGCGCACCGGCCGAGGCTTCTCAGCGACAATGGTTCGAGTTACGTCGCGGACGATCTGGCCAGGTGGCTCGAACACAAGGGCATGCAGCACGTGCGCGGCGCTCCGTATCATCCCCAAACCCAGGGAAAGATCGAGCGCTGGCATCAGACCCTGAAGAACCGCATTCTGCTCGAGAACTATTATCTACCTCACCACCTCGAACGGCGGATCGGCGCCTTCGTCGAGCATTACAACCACGTCCGCTATCATGAGAGCATCAAAAACCTGACCCCGGCTGACGTCTACTTCGGCAGAGCCGAGACCATCCTAACCGAACGACAGCGCATCAAGCGTGAGACCATCGCAAACCGCCGCTTGCAGCACCAACTGCAGGCCGCTTAAACTCCAACAACAGATGAGCCAGAGCCTCCCTTCTCGAAAAGCCTGATTAGTCTCAAATTATCTGACGACGGATATGCCGAAGCAATGATGGATCACCGATATAAAAGAGTGCAATGGGGCCCGCACGGCGAACGCCAACGGACCGATCTTCAGATCGATAGCGGCTTCGGCCTGGGCTATAGCTGCTTCGACGCTCGACGGGCTCTCGGGGTTATACTGCACCTCTGTTAACTGGCCATCGAGCGCTTCCAACGCTTTGCTGGCCGCTGCCAGCTCGCGTTGCAGCTTGTCTAGGCCCGTGATCTTGAAAGCCATCCTGCCGCCCCTTTCGGACGGTATATAGTTAGTTGCACCGAACACCCACCAAAAGGGGCACAGGAGCCGTTATCCCCACCTCCCAGGCAGGGTCCCGTATCGTGCGCCAGCAGCATGAGGACTTTGCCCTGTGCGTAAGGCGAAGGCGGGGCGCAATCTGTAATGGCAAGGAGGACGGGCCCGTAGGCCGTCCTCCTTCATTCGTTAGCGCTGATGCCCGAGCCCGATTCCGAGGTGCAACGCCTTCTGACGGAGTGCACCAACACTGCGCTTCGTCAGTTTGGATATCTTGGTGACCGGCGTGCGCGCCTTCGAATGCGCCTTCAGTTCTTTAATGTCGTTCTTATTCCACTCGCGCCGCTTGACGGCCTTCTTAGTTGCCTTCTTCACGATCATTGCTCCTTTGCATCGGAGCGACTTGCTATCACAGCTTTCCTGTAATGACGATCATTGAAAAAGCGAAATAGTCACAGGAACTCGCGCAGCCGTGCAAGTTCAGCGATGTGCTCAGAGGATAGAACATCCGTTACTAATGGAGGCTGTGGCGTGCAGTGGATTTCGTACAGATGACGCGCTCACGAGATTTCGGTCATGGTCCTATCCGTTCTTCCATGTCCATTCCATCTATAGAAGCGAGCTGTTGTGCTTTGGTCGGTTTCGATATTCTCCAAAGCGCCGATGTACATGCCGGGGACAGAGGGCGCGCTCGATGTGCGGGGTGGGAATGCGGCGCGGGGCTTTACGTCGGCGGGCGCTCGCTCGGTGTCCCGGTCATCGCCCCGGGAAGGCTCTTTGCCGGGGCAGCGGGGCTGTCGGAGGCCAGTTCCGTCGTCGGGCGGTACTTCGGCCCTTCGGAGGGCGCGGGACCGGCGCGCGGCTCGTCGGCAGTGCTGCGCGTAAAATCCTCGATAAGGCGCGAGGCCTCTTCGCCCCGTCGCGCCGCTGCGATGCGCACGAATGCGTCTCCAGAACAGTTGCTCCTGCTACTATCTTTAGCACTTTGCCTGGTATTCGCGGCTTCGCGGAATGGTTCATAGCTCGTCAGCCCGTGACCTGCGGCTGAATAAGCGATGCTATCATCATGGCCGCGATCAGAAACGCAGGTGCGCAGCTCACCCCAGCGGCTAAGCGCTCTTATGGGCTCGCGCCGTCGCTCTGGATTTACGACGAATTCGCGCAAGCGCCGAATTCCGATCTGCTCAACAATCTGCGTACAGCGACGGGCAAGCGCCGTGAAAGTCTCGGCGTCATCATCTCGACGCAGGCGGCAAATGATCAACACCCGCTAAGTCAGATGATCGATGACGCGATGCTCGGCGTCGAAACGAATGCCCAAGCAGGTGCCAGCCGAGTTCTCGGGTCAATCCAAGGACGCCATCGCCCTTTGCTTCGAAGGTATCGGCAGCCTCCCGCAGTTTATCAAATGGGCACAGAAGCACCGGGCCGCATTCTACTCGATGTACACTAAGCTTATCCCGGTGACTGTGTCGGGCACTGTTGTGATATCGAAACGCTACGACGACGAGCCTCTGTGCAACTGCGCGGCGTGCAGCGGCTTTCGTAACGAAGGTGCCGTGAGCAGATATGCCTCTGGCGGCACGCCGCACCAGAAGCGCCTGCGCGCGCTGTTCGGCTCCATTGACTTTCGCAAAGCGAAGTTTGCCGCGCCGCCAAACGACCCTGACGATGACGAGCACGACGAAGAGGACAACGAGAACAACACCGACAACGAGACCGACGAGACCGAACAAGGCCAGTTGCCGCCGAAGCTTGAAGCGATGATCGCCGCCGTCATCGCCGCTTCCCCAAACAGCATGTCCAGGCAGGAAGCGATTAACTACCTGTTGCACTCTCGCCATGGCCGCGAACTGGCAAGGCACATGGCAACCAAACGAAAGGACGAACCTATTATGGACCGCGCAACCGAACTCCAATCCATCGTCAAGCAGCACGGCAGCCTGATGGCCATGGCCAAGCTGTTCATCGCCAATGGCGAGTCGCTCGGCGGCGTTGCCGAGGCTGAGTTCACGAAGCTGATCGACGCCGAGGCGCAGGCGACGCGGAAGACGGGTGAACGTCCCGCGCCCGCCTTTGACCGCTTCTTCAACGATCCCACCAACCTCGAACTACGTAAGGCGCATCGGCTGACGCGGGGGTTCTAAGCGAGCGACGACAACTGCTGCCGCTATGATTCTAATTCGCGACGTTTGTGTTGGTTTGGCGTCGCGAAGCTGCGAGCGGGCTTATCCTTTCCACGCTCGCAGTCGAAAGGGCGAGGCGGGTCATCATTCTCCTTTCCGTCTCCCTGTTTCCAGGGCGCGTGTCCATCACGACTCTTGTCATGGTGATGCTCTGGCGCGGCAAGACGGCGGGTGCCGCGAAACAAGTAACCGCCGCCAGCCGGGGCCGAGGAGCAAGTGCCTCGATGCCCCGGCACCTTTGGCGTTATCCCGGCACGGACGGGACCAGTGCCACCCCTCACACTGCACCTTCTTCGGAAAGGAGTGCGGGACGGCGATGACCCCTACGAGAACGAAGCCTACCGGCTGTGGGCCATCAAGCAGCGGGGCAGGCCGTGACATCCCACTACCGGGCATTATCTCCGGCGCGTTTATTTGGCCCATCGAGCGGTCTGCTGCACATTCATTGACAAACCAATACGGGGGTTTTCGCGTGCGTCAGCACCTTGTTTGTCACACTGCCGATTAGTAGCGCGGAAAGTCCGCTGCGCCCATGCGATGACATAACAATGAGATCGCAGCCTCTGTCCTCGGCTGCTGCGATAATGGCTTGATGGGGTTGTCCGTTCTCTACTTGAATTGTCTTGCAGGAAACACCAGCCTCCTTGGCCGCATTTGCCGCGCGATCCAACACGCTCGTGGCCTGTTCCTGGCGCAGCTCAGCATATTTTGCGAGTGTTTCAAGGAACGGAGACCCTTTTCTCATTTCTGAAAGCGGCTCCACAACGAAGATTACAGAAACTTTGGTTCCAAGGGATTTCGCCAGCGCCAACCCATGCGCCACCCCATGCTCCGCAAGTTCCGACCCATCTGTCGGAATGAGAATATGCCGGTACATGCTTCACTCCCGATTGTCTTGACCTATCGCTGCCTTCCGAAGGTAAAGCTGGCCCCGCGTTTCGGATACGGCCTTGAGATAAATCAATCTATCGGCCCATCGTGCCGCGACCCAGATGTCCACACATCGGGCGCGGCGCACCATGCGTCAGGCAAGCGTGGTAACTGCATCGCTTTCGCCGTTTCCTCGACAAGCAACGTCAGCAGCATTGCATGCCCGTAATCATCCCGTGACGGATTGCTTTCGCTTTCCGCGATCAGCTTGCGGTAAAGCGCTACGTTTTCGTCGTGGAAGAAGGAGTTCATTCCGATCTCCCAACAGGGGGTAAGGTCTGGGCCCCAAGCGGCCATAGTGTCTGGTTCCCGACACAACGCAAGGCTTATTAAGGGGCATGGCAAACAAGATGATGGAGCATTACTGTCGAATCTGGCCAAGCGGGAAACGCTCAAACGGCTGCTCGCAGGGGAAGAGGCTAAATTGATTGCGGGCTAGCGAGACTACCAAGGAAAGTGAGAGTTACTGGTTTTCGGCCCAAGGACGCCAGTGCGTCGGGTTGATGGTGAGAGCCGGCCCCGGAATTCTGCACAGGGCGATAAGTGGAGTTTCTGCCTGACAGCGGGCACGCTGTGCCTGCGAATCAGGAGCGACAATGAGCAGAAGAACACGCCGGAACCACACACCGGCCTTCAAGGCGAAGGTGGCGCTCGCCGCCGTGAAGGGCGATCGAACGCTGGCTCAGCTTGCCGAGCAGTTCGACGTCCACCCCAATCAGATCACGGCGTGGAAGGCTCAGCTTGAAAGCAAGGCCGCCGATGCGTTCGGTCCCGGCGGCGGCTCCGGAGCGGAGCAAGCAGCCATCGACGTGAAGTCGCTGCACGCCAAGATCGGCGAACTGACGCTGGAGAACGATTCCTAAGAAACGGCAGCATCTACTTTCGGCTCCAAGGGATGGAGAACAAAGCCGAATGCCTTGGCACGCCGATGCAAATTGTTGACCACTCGCGTCCGGTAACGCATCTCGTAGGACGAGGCCCCGGGATCGACATAGTCCATTCCGTATCGCACAGCATTGTAGAACAGAACTGCGATCTTCCGGGCCGTGGCGGTCACGGCCTTGGCCTTGCCGATGCGCGCTGAGAGCCGTCTATAAAAGGCGCCGAGCGCAGTGTCTGTACGACCCACGGTCACGGCAGCAAGGCGCAGAAGTGCCGCCGCTCGGCCGCCGGATCGGCGCGTTCGGGACGAGAGCATTTTGCCGCCGGAGACCTTGTTGCTCGGCGCCAGTCCCAGCCAGGAGGTAAAATGCTTTGCACTTGGCCACGAGGAGAGGTCGTCGCCGCATTCAGCGATCAGCTTCAGCGAGAGGTAAGGACCGAGGCCGTCGATCGCGGTGAGGTCCTTTCCGAGCAACGTGAACAGCGCCTCGCGGACATCGAAAGCTGGAGCGTTCGCCTGATCGGTTCGATTCCGACGCCGCGAGACCCGCGGCGCTGATCCGTGGCCATGCCCCCGATGGAAGCTCAGTTCCTTCAACACGGCTTCAATTCGGGCGTCGCAGGCAGATGCCTTCTCGTGGTAGGCGTCGTAAAGCGCAAGTGCCTGCTCGAGCGCAAACAGATGCTCGGCGCGGTAGCTTCCGGTGAGCGCCTTCGCGATCGTCTCGGCGCTGGAGCGGCAACTATAATGGCGCAAGCACGCCAGCGCCTCAGGATCGCGCTCGCCGGCAAGGATCGCCCGTATGATACGCAGGCCGGTCACGCCGGTGATGTCGGTGACGACGTGGTGCAGCTGAAGATTCATCTCCGTCAAGGCCTTCTGCATATGCTGGATGTGTGAGGCCGCGTACTCCAGCAGACGCTCGCGCTGACGCACGTAGGCTCGCAGCTCGGCAATCTGCCCTTTGGGCCGAAAGCTGGCCCGCAGCAACCCGAATGAATGGAGCCGCTGCAGCCATTGCGCATCGCTGACATCGGTCTTGCGCCCCGGCACGTGCTTGGCATCGCGCGCGTTGACAAGAAACACGTTAAATCCCCGGGCATCGAGAAGCTCGAAGATCGGAATCCAGTAGACGCTGGTCGATTCCATGACGACAGTCTCGACGCCGCATTCAGTAAACCAGTCGACTAGCCGATGCAGATCAGCCGTGAAGGTACCGAAGCTGCGGACTGGCTCCGGTGCGCGATCTGCCCTCACGGCAGCCATGTGCATAGTCGCTCCGACGTCGATGGCAGCCGCGTCCGGGTGCACCATCTGCATCTTACCTCCGTTCCTCGACTTCGATCTTTTGGGGTTCATCTCTAATCCTCCTGCTGACGGCGGCGGAAGGGCTGGGCTGCGCTATACGTCAGATTCCTAAACGGGATCGCCGGATGGCGTCACCACTCTCAAGTGCGCGACAACCCATGGACCAGGTTTTTTAACGGGGTCACGTGCCACCAAAATCGTATCGGCCGCTCCCTCCCGGTCGGCAATCTAGCGCCGGTCCGTTTCTATCCCACAGGGGGAGCGCATCGCCGCGCATAGTTTTTTAGAAGGAGCGCTCACCAAGGCGGGATTGCTGAGCGCAAAGCGATGATCGACCGTGAGCACGAGCTGTCGATCACCAGGCAGGCGGAGGCTTTGAACATCAGCCGCGGCAGCGTGTACTACCTGCCGCGGCCGGTGCCGGACGCCGACCTTGCGATCATGCAGCGCCTCGACCGGCTGCATCTGGAGTTCCCTTTTGCCGGCTCTCGCATGTTGCGAGGGCTGCTGGCTGCCGATGGGTGCAAGATCGGCCGTCGGCATGTGAAGACGTTGATGCGGCGGATGGGGATAGAAGCGCTCTATCGCCGTCCACGCACGACAAAGCCCGAGCCGGGCCACAAGATCTACCCGTACCTGCTGCGCGGGATGGAGATCACGCGGCCGAACCAGGTGTGGGCGATGGACATCACCTACATCCCGATGGCGCGAGGCTTCGTCTATCTGGCGGTTGTGCTCGACTGGTTCAGCCGCCGCGTGCTGTCGTGGCGCGTATCGATCACCATGGAGGCGGCGTTCTGTGTCGCGACGCTTCAGGATGCCCTGGCTCGTCACGGCAAGCCGGACGTCTTCAATACGGATCAGGGCTCGCAGTTCACCGGACAGGCTTTTACCGGCGTGCTCGCCGACAACGGCATTGCGATCAGCATGGACGGCAAGGGAGCCTGGCGGGACAACGTGTTTGTCGAACGGCTATGGCGCAGCGTCAAATACGAGGAGGTGTATCTGCGGGCCTATGACAGCGTCAGCGAGGCCCTCGCGTCGATCGGCCGATACCTCGACTTCTACAACGGTCGGCGCCCGCATTCGAGCCTTGACGGCGTCACCCCCGATCAAGCCTACTTCAACCCGCTGCCACTCCGCTTGGCAGCCTAACCATGGCAGAGGCTCCACTTATCGACGCGGAAAATCTGTTCAGACAACCGGAGCCAGCTCAGATGAAGGGATAAGACTTCACGCCTCCGGCTTGGCCAAAATCTCGGCGATCGTTTCACCATACATGCAGCGCCAACCGTCGTCTGTCAGCCGCCAGCCAATTTCCCCTTAGTGACGAGCATTTGGGCCGGCTTCGATCAACCCCACTGCCACCAGGCCTTCAATGGTCTTCGAGCCAACATGTTCAGAACCGAAGAAACCTGCATCAATGATCGAGCGGTAGCGTATCCGGGATCCGCCAAGCCGGCATTGCTGGGACCCGCCAGAAGAACCTTCATTTCGTCCATCAGCCCTAACTTGAACAGCACGCCCTTTGGATTTGCGTGAACATTATGGCTTGCCAGGCGATAGTAGGGACGAGGTGATCGAGCTCGACGGCCTCAAATATGTCTTCGATCTTCGGACTGGCCTTTTTTAGATGCTCAGCAGCCCAACCCTGCTGGGTCTTAAAGTTGCGTCCATACCTTGATAGCGCCGCCGCGTATTGGCTCTCAAGGTGTTGCATTTCTTCGTCGCTGCAGGGTTCTTGACCCAACTTTGTGCAGTGCTTTTGATACTGCAACGCCGCCCGGCGGGTCTCTACAACTTCATGCGCGAAATAGCGCTCCGCTAAATCTTCCCCGTGTTCCCCGATCAGACTGGCCACCGCCATCGCCTCGCGGAGCGTCCGCCATCTAGCCATAGCGGCATCAGCAAATCCTCCGCTCAGCAACCAGATGATTTCCTGGGTAATCTGGCAGGATCGCGCGTGAAGCAGGCGAATGGCCGCCATCGAATAGGCGATTGGCTCTGGCTCTGACACGCCATGCGCTATGTTGTTTCCGAATTCGCTGGCAATTGTAACGAGCAATCGAGCTCCTCGAGTCCGGCTCCCCAGCGCTCAGCGATCCTGCTCCGGAAGCCGTCCAAGCTGTCCTTCTGTTCCGTCGCGTGCTCTTGCCATCCCCGCTTAAGAGTGGAGAGCAATTGCGTCGAAACCTTCTCTGTGAAGTCGTTTGTCAGAGATGGAATTTGATCCTCAAGATCGCCAAGCCGTCGCGACAGCTCGTCTTCATCACGTCGATCAAATATTATCTCGACCGGCTCGCCCATCATCGACCGTCACCGCATCGACGCTGTTTGCTTGAAGGAGTCCGTCGACTAAGCTGGCGAGGTGATTTTCAGCTATATGCACGCCTTGCTCGCGAATCTTCTCCTGGATCAATTTGGCGGCCACTTCACGGGCCATGTCGTGAAGGCTTCGATTGAAAGCTTCTTGTATTGACCCCGAGTGGAGCGGCGGTGCAAACTTCATTTGGCGCTAGTGCATCGCTTAGACATCGTAACTTCCGTCGGGCAATTTCTTGCGTTTCGTCTTAGGAACTGGCTTAACTTTGGTCGTGTCAATTGTCGCCAGCTTTGGCTTGAATGTCTTTAAGGGCTTCCGCTTCGGTCCCGTTTTTGTTGTGGTGGCCACAGGCTGTTTCCCTTTAATGAATATAAGAAGGGAATGTGCCACAACCTAAGCGGGCAGGAAAGCCAAGGGCTGGGGCTCTCACGCCCGCCACTCCGCGGCTCGGCTTTCACTCGAACTTCGGCGCCATGGACGCATGCGTCCAATTCTTGATTTTGACCCAATGCGGGCATCGGCCGCCGCGGTATGGGCGATCGGAGCGCTTCGATACCAAGCCCTCAAAGCCGAACTCGCAGGCCTTCCGGAAGAGGTCCGGGCCGATCTCACCTTGCTCGAAGTCCGAGACAAAGATGCCCCTCCGGCCGGAGCGCGAGGGCCGACATGCTGGTCACGGGCAATCCGGAAGACTAAGAAGATTGTCGGGAAGAAAACGATTGTTCTCGGTATTGAGGTACTCGCGACCATCGTGTTTTTTGACGGTCACCTTGACCGTCTTGCCCTGCTCAGTGACCTCATAAGCGCTTTTGTCGCGTCTGACGTTTGCAATGGCTGTTTCTTCCGTGTCTTGCCATCCTGAACCACCGACTGCTTGAATGCGCCGATGGCGGTCTTGATGGTTAGGCAGCCTGGCAATGCAAGTAATGCGGCGCGTCATGGCTCACTCCGATTCGTCTCCAGCGGCGGAACGGCATCCAGCAAATCCCCAATCAACCAAGCGAGGATACACAAACTGGGGAGCAGCCTTATGGCCCGACGGGCGTCATTATTATCCGGACCAGCAGGACGGCGCTTAAGACCGCAAGGCCAATACAAATGCGGCCAAGGTTGAATAAGAACGGAAGTGTGATCGTTCGAACATGCCACGCTCCTCTTGTCCTTGACGCGAGCCGGTACCGCTCCTGTATTTGTATTCTAACTCCATGCCGCGAGTTCTTTCTTTAGGCGTGCAAGCATGGCGACCCCGGCTTCGGGATCGCGGCCTCTCACCTGGCGCTTTAGCTCTCCCGCGTCGCGACAAGGTCTCGTCTGAGAATGCCGACCCGTTTGTTCAGCGCGTGGCGCAACGCATTGCCCTCACATACCAGCAGACCGCTTGGACATACAATCCATCATGACCCGTTGAATCTGGACTAGTGTCATACTTTCGATCTGGGCAATGCGCTTCTTAACTCCGGCACGCAAGTTGGTAGTCTTTTTAGACATCGAACAGATTCCTGATGCTCCACTGGACAGCCCGAAAAGCTAACGGCGGTTCACCGTACAGCACCAACATTGGATCAGGCTCCTACCTATTCTAGGGGGCGCCGGCCGCCCGGATCGCGGTCGGCACCCGGCGCATACTCCTCCATCCTTCAAGTCAGAGGGACAAGCAGGACTCGATCGCGCCGGGGCGGGATGACAACCGAAGGACGGCTCACGCCATTTAAGGGGCAATCCGTTGTGCGGGTGAGCCTTGGTGTATGTCGTCCGGCAACGTCGTCGCCAAGGCTCTCACGTCCTCAGCGAATAGGCGTCTCTCCCGTGCTGGGGGCTTGGGGCAGCTCAAAAATACCGCAACCCCGTAGGATCCCGCATTGCCAAGCCTCCAATAGAGCAGCATGTTTCCTCTGGAATTCATTGGAGGGAGAACCGTAGTGATCTCGCAAGCGGACGTTGGAGCGGTCGGCCAATCATTCAGCCGTGCCGGACGATAGAAGAAGCTGAGGCCGTTGCCGCGGAAATGAACGGCGCCGGGTTTAAGAATGTTGCGATCTCGCCGTTCCAGCCATCGGCCGCGGGCTCGCGCGGCACGCCGCTGACGGTCACCACCTCGGATAGCTTGGGCACCTTGCCCACCGGCGCCGCGGTCAGACTCATCCACTGATAGGACCGATCCCTCGGGATCACCGAGCGCACGGCCGATGAAGGAGCAAAGCTTGCAGCCGTCTGGGGCTCTCCGCTTCTGTTGCCGTCTGCCGACCAGGGTGATCTGGTTGCTCTCGCTGTGGGTACGGTTTCGCTGTGGGGGACGGTCTGGGAGCACGACACGGGATACCGCGCGCAATTCGGGCGCGTGCGAACTGTCGATGATCTGTTGGTAGGTGAGGAGTTCGAGCGCCGCCAGACAGAGTGCGACCTGCTCGATCTGGTGCGAAACAACTACGGCTTAAAGAAAGGAGTGGCCACATGCTGTTCTTTGTCGATCTCGCCCTCGCGCCTCTGCAGTTCATGGCCTCGTTTTGCGACGAGATGGTGAGGCCGCTGACGCGGTCGGTGCGCCCTGCCATCGCGGGCCCGGCCCAGATAATTCCTATCACCCCAGAGCGTCGGGCGCGCCGGAAGCAGAAGATTCTGCGTCGCCTGCAACTCGGCTATTGAGGAGGCTGCGCTGATGACCGTGGGGATGTCCCGATCGGTGTTGAACTACGTCGGGCCGACGTTGCCGGAATGAATGTTACGCGGCCCTCGAGACGTGGGCAACGGGCTTGATCGTCATGCGATCGTGGTGAGCTTGAAGGGCCGCACGTAGAACCGACAATTCCTTCAATCGTCGGAAGCCCTTGTTGGCCTCGATCATGCCGGCCGCGCCTCATCGCAACGCCATACCGGCATCCCGGCAGCGTTCGGCGTTGCGCGTGATGCGGCGAATGGTGCCCATCATGTTCTCGGCGATGTTGGTACAAGCGAGCGATCGACGAAGCTCCTTCGGCAGCTTCAACCGGACGACAGTCAGGATTTCGTCGAGGCCTTCGAGGATGCTGGCCGCTACGCCGGGCCATTGCTGGTCGAGTCGACGCGCGAGATTGCGGATCAATTTTTCAGCCTTGTCGGCGTCATCGAGCTCCCAGGCCTGGCGCAGCACCCGATCTTTCGGCAGGCGTTCCATGATGTTGCGCGCCTTGTGGATCTGGCAGCGCTGGATCGCAGCGGCCGAACCGAAGGTGCGGCGGATTGCCTTCGACAACGCTTTCGCGCCGTCGGCGATGAACAGTGTTGGCACCGTCGGGTCGAGCCCGCGCGAGACCAGGTTGTCCAGCAGGGCCTGAACCGTTGCGGCATTCTGGGTCGCCCCTTCCACCAGCGCCAGCGGATGCTTGTTGCCTTCGCCGTCAACCCCGATCGCGGCGACCAGCACGAGATCGTCGCCGAGATGCAGCCCGTCGATTTGGACCACCAGAAGGTCGAGCGCGGACAGATCGGCAGCCATGAAGTCAGCCAGCCGCGCCGCCGACAGCGCTACGAACCTCCGCGAGGCCGCCGACTTCGAAACCCCCGGTCCGGGCGGTGCCGGCACGTGACCTTCGGGCAGCCGGACAGCGCGGCCGAACCGGCGCGTCGACACATTGATCAGCATCAGGTTCATCGCCCAGCGACCGAGCCAGTCCTCCTGCGCCGCCGTTCCCAGCTCGGGATCGTGACCTCGCCGCCATCCACGCCCCGGACCCGCGGGCGCTCGACCTCGATCTTGCCGCCGTGGAAACCGATCCGTCCCTGCGTTCGGCCCCAACGGTGCGCCCGCCGCGCCGCATCGCGACCGTGGCGCGGCCCGCAGGCCGCCGTCACATCCGCCTCCATCATCGTGCCGAGCGCCTCGATCCCTGCTGCAAGGCAGAACCGATCGAAGCTCGCCCGCACTTCCGCAAACGCTTCGTCCACCGCCCCGGTCGCCGGCCAACCAGCCGGTGTGATATCTCTCGTCATGGCGTTGCTCTCCTTTGTGGAATCAGCACCCCGAGCCTACCGGCTCAAGGTGGGCAACGCCGACCTCTTCAGAAATTCAACAGAACGCGGGAGTACGTCATGAAAGCTGATGCGCGCCTATGAGTGAGAGTCTCATCTGATCAAAGCCGTAGCGGGCAGATCAGGACCGAGTCTTGCGGGCGTCGCGGTAACGCGGCGTCTGAAGTGTAGACAGGGGCCATGTGGGGTGCGGGATTGAGCCACGAAATGCTGAATGTCACGGAGGCCGAGTGTGTTCCCGACCACGAAGGCAGAATGTGCGCCGTCGCTAAGCGAGACGGTGATGCTCCGTCGGGGTCGAAGGCCGGATCACGCATGGAAAGCACGCATCGGAACATGAGAGGCCCGACCGGGTCCGCCGGAATGATCCCCGGTGGGGGATGGCGGCAAGGCAACGCCGGAGCCGCCATCCGAGCTGAGGTCGGGAGTCGGACTGGGTTATATTACCGATGAAGCCGTCGAAGGAAACGAGACGGGCTGAGGGAAGGAGCCAGCTCGAGAGGAGCCCAAACGAGAGGGACAAGGACCGGACACAGAGCCGGGGTGCCTTGCCGCCCAACCTCGCGAGGGTGAACGCAGCGGCCCGCAAGGCCGCCCGTACCCAATTCACGGCTCTGCTGCATCACGTGAATGTCGAAGCGCTCGAACGAGCGTTCCGGCGTCAGAAGCGGCGGGCAAGCGCGGGGGTCGATGGGATCACGGTGACGGATTACGAACAGAACCTAGTGAGCAATCTCGAGGAGCTCTGTCAACGAATCCACACCAACCGATACCGGCCGCAGCCGGTCAGGCGTGTACATATCCCGAAGGCAGATGGTGGACGGCGTCCACTCGGCGTGCCAACGCTGGAAGACAAAATCGTTCAAGGCGCGGTCGCCGAGGTGCTGAGCAGCATCTACGAAGTCGACTTCATGGGGTTCTCCTACGGCTTTCGGCCGGGGCGTAACCCACATCAGGCTCTCTCAGCATTGCATACAGCGATCATGAGCCAGTACGTGAACTGGGTGCTCGATGCCGACATTCGCAACTTCTACGACTCGATTGATCACGAGTGGCTGATGCGGATGGTGGCGCACAGGATTGCCGACCCTCGGATCCTCCGGCTCATTCGGATGTGGCTCGAGGCCGGTACCCTTGAGAGCGGAGAATGGTACGAAACGGACAAGGGGACACCGCAAGGGGCGGGCATCAGCCCGTGCCTCGCCAACATCGTCTTGCACTACGCCCTCGATCTCTGGGTGCATCAATGGCGCCGTCGGCACGCGAGCGGTCGGGTATCGATCGTGAGGTATGCCGATGACTTCGTGATGGGCTTCGAACGGCTGGCGGATGCCCGACGCATGATGGCAGACCTCAAGGAGCGACTGGCGCGCTTCGGCCTGGCACTCCACGAGGACAAGACGCGGCTCATCGAGTTCGGCCGTTTACCGGCCATGGCTCGACGACAACGCGGCGCACGGCGTCTAGATACATTCGCCTTCCTCGGCCTCACCCACTACTCTGGGTGGACCAGGGACGGCAGATTTATCGTAAAACGCAAAACGCAGAGCAAACGCATGACGCGAAAGCTGAAGGCGTTGCGGCAGGAAGCGTGGCAGATCATGCATGCCCCGATGGCGACACAGCATCGCTGGTACTCCAGCGTGCTGCGCGGCCACTACGGCTACTATGGCGTCCCACACAACTGGCGCGCTCTCAACGGATTCCTACAGGAGGTCCGGCGCATCTGGTTCACCTGCCTCAGGCGGCGGAGCCAGAAGAACCGGGACAAGGGCTGGGACTGGTTTGAGACTGTGGAAGCGCGTTTTCCCTTACCCCGGGCACGTGTCGTTCACTCATGGGCGTAGGAGCAAACCGATGCGGGTGACTCTCGAGAAGAGCCGGGTGCGGGAAATCTGCATGCCCGGATCTGTGAGGGCGAAGCCGAATGGCTTAGCTACTCGACCATCCCCGATGACCGTCGCGGAATTGGTTGCCCTCTTGCTCACAAAACCGCTAGGATGCCGGTTGCCTATAGTCTTTGCTCCGAGCAGTGCCTGCTGAGCGTTGATATGCGATGCATCGTCGGTCTTGTCGGTGACGGTGAGCCCTACGTTGCACTTTGTGCAGGTGGCCGTGAGCGCGATATCGAAGCGGGAAATCGGCAACTACGGACGCTCTTAATCGTCGGTGCAACTTCTATCATCAAGCTTGCCAAACGAGGCTTGAAAGTCCCGCTCTGGGTTCGGACCATGCTGCAACGCCGGCCGGTCAAGGTCGTATCAGTGGCGTTAGCCAACAAGATTGCGCGCACCATCTGGGCGTTGCTAGTCAAAGGCGGCATCTATCAGGCACCGGCCGCAATGCTGAAATCTTAATCTTAAGAGCTCATCGGCGGAAAAGGAAAGCCGCCGAGGAGGCAGGGTGCAATCTGGATGAACACTGAATGACGACATTCCCGGTAGCAATCAGACCGCCTGACTCACTGCGCTTCGAGCGCGCAAAATTGATTGGGCGATTGCTTCCGCGGACATCATCGTGGCCAGCGGCCAGGTGCCGCGTTCACAGGCCGAACATATGACCGCACCGCCATTCCTTGTTCAATCAGAGAAAGACCTTGCAGCCCGGGCCGTTCCACATATGAGTCAGAGCCAATTTTGCATGCCGAATGAGAGCGAGAAATGCCTCGGAGACTACGCCACCTTCAAATCCAGCCAATCCCGCGACGGGGGCCCGGCGCTCGATGAGGCGGGACTGACGACAGTCCAGTTCGTCCTGCAGGATCAGGGAGAAGGTCTCGAGGAATGGCTGGTTGGCGCCCTGCGCCTGCAGCACGCGCGTCTGCAGCGTGTCGCGGACGCCTGACAGGCACAGCTGTCGCAGGCAATGTTCAGTTTCCGGCATGGTCAGCACCCACAAGACCCACTAGCGAACGGATGGGCGAGCTACAAAATCTACTCACGAAATGATCAGCACGGCCCGTATACAGCCGATCTGTAGAACAATGACGATCCGGCATTGTAAGCTGGTGACAAAAGTCCAACTCGATGGACGATGTACTACGTGGGGGCGGACTGGAACTTCCACAAAATGACTGGCTGAATGACAAGCAGATGGATCGGTTGGGCACGCTTGAGGCAGACGCGAACTGCGGTATCAGCTATTGCTCCATAGAGCCATCATATGGGCGGTCATTTACGGTGTGACACGCAGGCGAACGCTTGTGTTTTCAGTTTTTACTTCCGTATAGCGTTGGAGGCCTGGCGGAGAGCGTCGCAGAAGGTCGTGAACCGCGAGTGCCTTGGGCAGCACAACAAGACAGACCGCACGGGAGAAAGGTTCCGGAATGCTCGTCCTACCCCATATGGGAGGTGACCCGCGCAAATCAATCGCCCACACTACTCTTAGTCAAAGGGTCCAGAAGCTTTGAGTCAGTGACGGCCACACAGCGGATGCTGCCGGTAGGTTCGCTTTAGAGAAGTACGTTCACGGGTAAGTGCGGGGGCCCTCGATGAGGGAATTTGCGGGATTGATCGCCTTTTGTTTGGTGACCTTAGCTTCAGCATTTGACGGCGCGCAGGCGGAGAATTCGTCGAGTGCGGAGGCTCGCTTGAGAGAGAAGAACATCACGCTGCCGGTTGAGGCCGCTCCGGTCGGTAGCTACGTCAACGCGGTACAAGTTGGAAATCTCTTGTTCATGGCGGGCAGTGTTCCAGGCGGTTTGAAGGGTAAGCTCGGACGGGATCTGACTGTCGAACAAGGTTATGAAGCCGCGCGGCAGGCCGGCTTGATCATGCTGGCAAAAGTGCGCGCGGCGCTGAGCAGCCTCGATCGGGTGAAGCGCGTGGTCAAAGTGGTCGGTATGGTGAACTCGGCCGACGACTTCGGTGACCAAGCCAAGGTGGTCAATGGATATTCCGACCTAATGGTCGAGGTGTTCGGCGAGTCGGTTGGTAAGCATGCTCGCTCCTCGTTGGGCGTGGCGGCGCTTCCGCGCCAAGCCCCGGTCGAAGTCGAAATGATCCTTGAGGTAGAGTAGCTTTGTCGGCGGTCGCGATCTCGTTACACAATGCGCTTGGCTAAGGGAGATGTAGCGCGAGGGTTGAAGATATCCGCTCTGCCGACGTGACGTCTTTGTCGGTTCTTATGGCAGAATAAAGCGCTGACGCACGCATCACGCGCATCAAAGGACCCTGCGTTTAGCGTGGTCGGGAAGCTGTGCAGCAAGTGTGCAGCAAGCACGAGGCCAATATCATAAGGGCGTACAGGCCCATGCGGTTGGCGGACCAGGAGGTTACCATGAAACAACTCGCTACAATCATTCTAACGACATCAGCTCTGCTGTGTCTCGCTGTTGTTGTACCGATCAGCGATGCGTTCGCCCAACAGACACAGCGTGCATCCTACAAAGTGGGCGCGGAAAATACCAAATACACACAACAGCAGTTTCTCGACGTCGGCGACGTTGCTGGCCATCAGGTGCGATCATTTGAAATTCATCGTATCTTTTCGACTAACGCCCCTGTCGTCAATGGATTGAAGATCAAGGAAACGTGGACCCGTTGCGTTTCCGATTACGTCGACAATATTGGCACTGCCAGCATATACAATGTCTATGTTGTCGAAAATGGCGACAAGTTCTTTACCCGCGGGACAGTGCTTGCTCATAGCGCCGAGCTGGGAAAGCTTAGCAACACGACTGTCGCCTACATCACGGAAGGTACGGGAACGCTAGCTAGCATTCGGGGAATTGCGCGAACAACCGGCCACGCCGATCCCAAAGTAGGTGTAAATGAGACACAAGTCGAGATCGAATATTCGATCGGCAAGTAGTTGCGGATTTCATTTCTCCGCAGGACTCATCGAAGCGCGTTTGCGTGAGTTTCCAATTCAGCGAATCTCGGAACGTCAGCTCAGGAGCACGAGCACTGTTCGCGCGACAAGGTTTTTTCGTGTGTCTCCAGCCGACCGGAGATCCACGATTGGGTCACGAATTAGGCTTCTCGCCCGCCGTTGTCAAAACGAACTCTGCCGGCCGGCCGCGCGCAGCATCTCGTTCTGGGCGGTGGCGTAAAGCGTCCGCCACGATTCCCTCAGCTCGGGGGTAAGAAGGGCCGAATTTGCAATCAAAGCTCCACATCAACGCCTCGCCCATTGCGACGAAGTGCGATGGCTGAACGCCAAGTCTGGCGTGCTTGTGACCTGAAAGCGTGATCAGCGATTGGAACATCGGTCTTTCGTCGAGCGAGGCGACCAGCGCGGTGATCATATCCAGCACCTTCATCCGCTGCTGCTCGATATCGCCGCCGAATATATCTCTTGCATCAGGAGCTAGCTAGCTATCTCGGGAGGAGAGCGGCAGCGCATCGCCATTGCCCGTGCCTTGTATACCGACCCTCGAATCTTGTTCCTCGACGAGGCCAGCTCGGCGCTCGATGAGACGACAGAGGGCGAGATTATTGAGGAGCTTCGCAAGATGGCCGAAGAGATAACGACCATCGCGATCACACATAGAACGAGTATTATTAGATTGGAGGACCGCGTTCTGCGTCTGGGATGGCACGGTATGCGCGGTACCTAGCTGAAGGAGGGCGTCACCATCCCATCTGCACGCCACAGCCCGATATTTCCCGCCTGGTCGTCCTGAAGACTTCCACCTTTCCAGATTTATTGCTTTCTATCTCCTCACTCGTCCATCAAGAGGAGACGCACGATGAATGCCGCGGCGAACTCCCCGCGCGACTTCATCGGGTTTTGGCGGCTTACGCCGAGGCGCTCGGTCGTGAGCAAGGTCAACCGATCGCCGATCCCCTCAAGCTCATCGTGCCGATGCTGGAACGGTTCATTGCCACTGACCGCGGCTTTGCCAGCGCGCGAAAGGCGACTGGGTTGAGTCAGTCGCGACGACGCAGCGATATCAGATTGGCAGTTCGTATTCAGGCAGACCGAGCAAGAGAAGCAAGCCCGGCAGCATCGTCCGCGACATCGCCTTAGCCAAGCTAAGTAGACGCCTTAATGCCGGGTTGTCGTTGCGAGGAGACCATATGGCGCTGAAGGGAAGCTCATCTGCGACCAAAGGCCGAAAAACAACGCCTGGGACCAGCACGGCTGTCGCTGCAGCGGTCGTAAGAGATAGTCCGCGCCCGACAGCGACCAATTGCATGAGCGTTTCGCGATAAACTGGACAGCGCTCGACCGTTGGATGATGTCCCATCTGCACCAAATGCGTCACCAGATAATCGTGAATCTTCGGTCCCGGTTCGGTTTCGGTGACGATGAAATGACGATCGCGAAGATCGGGCCAAATTACTTCTTCTTGGGTAGACAGTTGATGACCTGAAGGAAGGATGACGAAAACCCGCTCGTTCCAAAGATGAGCCACGTCGCAGTTGGGAACTGTGGGGTGCCCGGGCAAAAATGCGATATCCAAGCGGTGCTGTTGAATAGCGGCGATATGCAACGCGCCATCACCCTCGATCACGTCGGGACGAATGTCTGGATTGCGGAGCGCATAGGCTTGAAGCAGCTCCATCAGGAAGCCCGGGGCGAGCGGCGCAAAGATGCCGATCTGAAGCGCACCTTGTTCTCCGCGACCGGCCGCACCGGCATCCCTTGCCGCATAGCTGATCTGATTGAGCGCTTCTCGCGTTCGGTTGAAAAATCGCTCGCCTGCATAAGTCAAGCTGACACCACCGTGGTGACGAATAAATAGTGCCACGCCAATCGCGTCTTCAAGGTCACGGATGCGTCGACTGATCGCAGAAGCACGCACGCCCAAAGCAATGGCTGCCGCGCGGAAACTTCCATATTGGGCGGCGGCGATCACATAGCGCAAATGCCGGAACTCGATCGCAAATGGTCGCCCTACATACACTCTTCTCCGCTCCCGCTTATTCCTCTAAAGGATTATCTGTCTTTTCCGCACGCGAACGGGCCAAGCCGAGCAACACCAACCTGTCACGCAGAGGTGCGCTGTCGCGTTCGACGCTTTGGAATTCGGCCCGGAAGATAGTCTGTTGTGCGAGGAAGTCCTTGGGATCGCCGCTCGAACGGTTGCGTCAAGGATGGACCGCTTGGTGGAGTGCCTTGATCGTCTCCGCCGAGTGTGAAACTCAATACCAAGCCCCGGGCACCACCCGTTTCATCGCGGAGTGAACACCAGTTCCTCCAAGCTTTTCTGTATTGCCCAAGGGTCGAAACCGACACGCCTGTCCGTCAGTAGATGTCCGATCCAAATGATCGCCTCATGGGCGTCCTGAAATGTACGGGCCGGTACGCCGAACAGCTTTTCGGCGTTTATTCGGCTCATCTCCTCGCACTTATCGGCGGGCACCACCGTCGCCATGCCAACCACAAGTGCCTTTAGCCGCTCGCCGTTGGCATGGAGCCATGCTTTCGCCTCCCGTCCGCTGCCTTGCTGCCGGGTGAGCGCGTCGGCATCGGCGAAGACTCGCAGCGTAGCGAAAGCTTCGCCACGGTTGAGCCATGTCATCCAGTCGGCGAAGAAGGCAAGCTGGTCTTCCGGAGTGGTCGGGCCGCTCATGGTGGAAAGCACCAGCGGCCAATGGGTGAGGTCGTGCCGAATCATATGAGGTCTCCTTGTGATGCCATAAGCCGGGCATAACCACCGCCCCGTGCGGGGCGAGTTCGCCATGGAGACCAACATCGACGATGCGGCCGCCTTAGAGGACCAGGATTCGGTCCGCGCGCACGATCGTCGAGGTCCGAAGAAGCCTCGTCGAGGGGGCCGCTTCGCGTGCGCCTCCAGCTCGCGATTCAAGTAGATTGGTTGGAGGTCGAAGACCAGAGACCATGCGTTTGCGGGAAGTTGAAAAACGTATGCCGCGGGCCGGAAAAATCTTCGGAAGCGCCAAAATCGCTTGCCAACAGGCGTTATGCGTCAAGCAGCGGCCTCGAATACCGCAAGTTGTTCCGGTTTGTGCTCAAGAGTCTTAGCGATGCAAGCACAGCCAGCGGACACAACGAAGCAGTTCAAAAATCGCCGTGTGCGGAAGCGCTCAGGCTAGCTGTCAAGCAACGCCGCTCAGCGGCCGCGGTAACCACATGATCGTGGATCGGTATTTCGCGGCCGCTGTGTTGCGTTCCGGGTCGGGCGATCATCAGAATCGTGTGGAGATCACCCGCACTGACGGGAGACTGGCGTCGTGAGCGAGACCGAGCCCGGGATAGAAGAAGGGTCAAAACCGGAGGATGCGGCCCAGCCGTTGACTGGCGAACCGGCGCCACCGATGCGGCTCGGCCGGCACCTCGCCGAACGCGTCGACGTCTTGAGGTCGTAATAGGTGATCGTGAAGAGCGAGCATCGTTCCAGCAACTGGCCGTTCGAACCGATGGATGCGCAACCAAGAACGGATAACGTCCCTGGGTTGTCAGAAACCCCGAATGCGCAGACCCTCACCCCGTCCAGTGTAACGCTCCGACCGCAACATTACGTACAATATCAGGCCGTTATTCCTAATCCTGGCTCTTCCAATTTCGCCTCCCGGCTCGTCTGAGCCGAGTCCCTTCGGGACAAGTTCGCCTGATCCATCAGTATCTTAAAGAGATTCTAATCTCATTTTCCATCTTGCGAAAGACTCGCATTATCAATAGGCTTGTGGCAGCGGCGGGCGTGAGCGTGACGCTCTGGAAGTATGATGAGGTTCTAAGGGGGCAGCTGAGTTTGAGCGCTTTGGCGACGCGGTTTCGTGTTTCACGCGCCCATGTAGACAATCTGCTCGACGAAGCGAGGCAAAACAATGGGCGTAACGCGCGCAATCCCAACCGACCAAGGCGGTATCGTCAGTGGCGATCAGTACTTCCCCTCTGACTTGGCAGACATTGCCAATGAATGGGGATTTCGCTCGGGGATGTCGGGCGCAACTGATGTGGCACAGGGACAAGACGAGTCACCACTTGCCTCGGGCTTCATCGCGTCGCGAAAATTGCCGTGTGGGTTAAACGTTTGCACCAGCGACCTGACTACGCTTCACGACAATGACCGGGTCGGAATTGCCACTAGTACCTACTGTTCTTAAAGCGTGAGTCGTGATTCAAGGTCGGGATGATACCCGAAGCAAGAGAAGTCCACCTTTCGAGGAAAGATCGCAAGGTGCTTGAGGCGTGTTGCCGCTCCCCGGTGACGTTGCAGCGCGATTTGAAGCGGGCGCGGATAGTTCTGTTGGCGGCGGATGGACGCAGCACTCGGTCGATCGCCAAGGAAGTTGGGGTCCAGCCGCGGATTGTCAGCCTTTGGCGGCATCGCTATGCCGACCAAGGCCTTGAAGGGCTGCAAGACAAGCCGCGACCGGGCAAGCAGCCAATCTATACGAAGGCCACCGACAAGCGGATTCTGAAGCTGCTGGACAAGCCGCCGCCGGACGGGTTCGCACGCTGGACCGGGCCCCTGCTGGCCGGGGCGCTGGGCGATGTTGACGTCCAATATGTCTGGCGGTTCCTGCGCAGCCACAAGATTGACCTCGCGGCTCGTAAGTCCTGGTGTGAGAGCAGCGACCCGAACTTTACGGCCAAAGCCGCCGATGTTGTCGGCCTCTATGTCGCCCCGCCCGCGAAGGCCATTGTGCTGTGCGTGGACGAGAAGCCCTCGATCCAGGCTTTGGAGCGAGCGCAGGGTTATCTGAAGTTGCCCAATGGCCGCGCCTTGACCGGCCAGAGCCACGATTACAAGCGGCATGGCACCACAACATTGTTTGCGGCGCTCGAAGTCGCCACCGGAAAGATCATCGCGGCGCATTCAAAACGCCGACGCCGCGTCGAGTTTCTCGACTTCATGAACAGCGTCACCGCGGCTTTTCCGAACCGGAAGCTTCACGTCATCCTCGACAACCTCAACACCCACAAGAAGAACGAGCATTGGCTCAAGGCCCACCCCAACGTGCAATTTCATTTCACGCCGACAAGTGCGTCTTGGCTCAATCAGGTCGAGGTATGGTTTTCGATCTTGCAGGGGCAGTCGCTCAGCGGCACCTCCTTCACAAGCCTCACGCAGCTTCAGGAGCACATCGATGCCTACGTCAACGCATACAACGACAGAGCCGAGCCCTTCGTCTGGACCAAGAAAAAGGTCCGTCAACGCCGTTTCAAAGGCCGCCGTATCACTCAGCTCTGATTCTGGGTACTAGGTCGTTAACGATAGCGCTCAATCTCGGCGGCTCGCCGATTACTTATTCAATCGATGACGATCAAACGGTCGATCTGGTTGCCGGAGGAGCCGTTGCGATGTGGACCTCCGACAACACGCACATGGCAAGCAGCTATCGTTGTGGAGAGAGTTCCCGGATTCTCGTGATACAAACTTGCCCAGTCACCGCGAAGGACACAGAGCTCACCGAGCATCTCGATGCCCTTTTGACGGAGACAACGGCGAAGCCGTTGCTCCTAGGTTGCCGCGTACGCGCGCTCGCTCATGAACTATTTTCATCTGACCATACCGGAGTGGTCGGACGATTGTTGGCGGAGAGCTGCGCGCTGGAGTTGCTGGCGTGGGCGATCGGAGATCGAAAAGGCCACAACATAACAACGACCTGCTCAATCCACCCGCGCGACATTGCAAAGATCCATCGTGTGCGCGACAAGTTATTGGCGACTCTCGATGCGGAGCATCATCTCTGCGACCTCGCGCGCGATGTCGGCATGAGCACAAGCACATTAAAGTGCAAGTTTACGGCGGTCGTTGGCCAGCCGGTTTTCCAGTTCCTGCGCGACAAGCGGCTCGATCGCGCGCGCGATGGCCTGCTGTATGAGGGATGGACGGTCTCCCAAGCGGCATTCTATGTCGGTTATCGCCACGCAACAAATTTTGCGACTGCTTTTCGTCGACGCTTCGGCACCGCCCCAACCTCGGCATTGCGGTCTCCTCGGGTAGGGGCCCCGCCTGCGAGTTACTGAGTAGCAGGACCTAAGCTTTCGGCGGTTTGCTAGTCATGACGCGCTTCTGGAGAATAATCATCTCGAACCGCACTTTTGTTGAGCGCGGAACGTCGGAATCACTTGCGGTATTCGAGGCCGCCGCTTGACGCATAGCGCCCGTTGACCAGCGATTCTGGCGCGTCGGAAGAGTTGTCTGGCCCTCTGCATACGTTTTTCAACTCCTCGCAAACGCCCGGTCTCTGGTCTTCGACCTCCAACCAATCTACTTGAATCGCGAACCGGAGGCGCACGCGAAGTGGCTCCCTCCACGACGCTTGATGAATTGTGCCGCGCGCAACCCATCAGCTTTAACCCGTCCTATTCGTGAGAGTGCTTTTTTTAGTCCGATTGATGTGGCCGCACATCTGCTCTGACGAGGCGCGCGGGATTGCCTTCGGCTTTTCACCGCCTGACCGACCCGTACTTTGCAACGCGCTTGAGGTGTAGGTTGGGCGAACGGGGGGCGGACGCCCCGCCGGTCAAGGACCGAGAGGCAGCAGCGCGCCTGGCAAGCCGCGGATCAGGTCGGCTTCGGGACATGCCGCGGCAAACGCAAGGCGAATGCGGCTCGTGGTCTCGACGACACGGGCAGCGAGTTTCAAGAGACGAAGACGCAGCGTCGCGAACTCGGCTGTGGCCAATTCCCGGGCTTTGGGAATCGCGTCGCGCACGGTCAGCATCAGCCAATAAGCGGCGGTGTGGAGAACGAGGCGGACTTGATTGGCGAGCGCCGAACGGCAGCTGGTGCGATCGGAGGCGAGCTGTGTCTTATGCAGCTTGATCAGATTCTCGGCTTGGCCGCGCGCGCAATACAGGCTGTCGTAGATCCACTCGGCCGAGCCGACATCGAGGCTGGTGACGACGAAACGGATGTCGAGGCCGAGCATCGTCGCCTCAATACGGGCGACGGTACGCCGTTCGCGATCCCAGGACTTGGCCTTGTGGCGCGTCTCGGTATAGCCACGCAGAACCGGCAGGTTCTCGATGGCGCGTCGCGTGCGGATGTCGTCGGCGGCCTCGTCGAGTTTTCTGGCGAGCGGCTTGGTGCCGGACAGACCGAAGATGTAGTCGATGCCGTTGGTCTCGCACCACGCCATTGCCTCCGGCCGGGCATAGTGCCCGTCGCCACGGAACGTAATTCGCGTGTTGTGCCACCGCGTCCGGATATGCCGTATCAGGCGGCGCAGATGGGCACGCACCTCGACGCCGCCCGGCGTCTTGCCGGGCCGCAACACGACCGCCACGGGCCGGCTCTTCTCCGTGTCGTAGACGTGGATCGGCAGGAAGCAGCGTTCGTCATAATGAGCGTTGAACAGCGAGAGCTGCTGATGGCCGTGGACGACATCGCAGGTATCATCGATGTCGAGCGTGACGGATGCCGGCTCGCGCGGGTAGCTATCCATCCATGCGTCGACCAAAGTGTAGGTCAGTCGGATCACGTCGCGCAGGCGCGGAGCATTCTCCAGCCGCGACAGCGTCGGTTGGGAACACAGATCGCGACCCGTGTCCGGCAGCCGTCCGCAGGCCAGCTTGAATGCGGGATCGGACCGCAGATGATCGAGGTCGTCGGCGTCCTCGTAGCCGCAGCAGATCGCGAACATGCGCGCGCGGAACATATCGACAAGGCTGTGCACGACCCGCGTCGGATCGCGCCGATCCGGGAACACCCGGGCCAAATTGTCGGCCAAGCCGAGACGCCGCTCGGCCATCGCCAGAAGCATCACGCCCCCGTTCGAGGTCAGCCGACCGCCATCGAAGGCAGCTGTGACTTTCTTGGCGTGAACGGCTGGAAACGAGAAGGGCAGAAGCGTATCATCGGTCATGGCGGGCCTGGCGTTCGCGGTTGAGGTGATGGGGTTGGCTTTGCAACCGAATCCTACGCCGCATCAGCGCTTTACACCACGCTCGCCAGCCTCTCAGGCGCACTCTGACGAATAAGACGGGTTAACTCGATCTGATAGGGAGCCGCGATGTGCAAATGTTTGGTTGAGAGCAGAGATTTCGTCAGCGCATTGGAACGCTGATGGACCATCGTCACATGCGATATTTCGTGATCGTTGCGCTGGCTTGTCAGCAGTATCTCTCAATTGCATTTATCTATGCAGCCGTCCCAGTTATCTTGCGTTCCAATGGTGCAAGTCTGGAATTGGTTGGTTTGTTCAGCGCTGTATTCTTCGCTTTCACCATAAATTTCCTTTGGGCTCCCGTCGTCGATTGTTGCTGCTTGAATCGCCTGGGGTTGAGGCGCTCGTGGATTTTGTCGACCCGGGCTCTTAGCGCTGCTTCGATGGCGGTGATGGCGGGCCTGAACCCGACAGCCGACTTCGTGCCGGTTCTTATGGTCTGCCTCGCGCTGGCGACACTCGCCGCGACGCAACGTATCGCGACGCTCGGCTACGTCGCGGAGGCGCTTGCTACGGCGGAGCGTCCGTTCGGCGCAGCGTTGCTGGGTTGGGGTGGGGCAATCGGCAATGCGATTGGCGGCGCGGTATGCCTCCAGCTGATAGAGGTGGTTGGCTGGCGTCCGGCCTTGCTCGGCTTCTCACTGCTCCTGCTCGTCTTTGCCGGATGGATTTTAGCGATCCCTGAACCCACCCCGCGCGAGGATACGGCGTCGCAGCCGCCGAGTCGCTTGTGGATCCGCGCGATATTGCGGAATCAGAGTTTGTGGACGACTGCGGGGCTGATCGCACCCGCTGTTCTCGGAGTGGCGGTCGCATTTGCGATGGTTCAGCCGAGGCTGGTCGATCTCGGCTTTGCCGCCGCCGATATCGGCTGGATCGGAGTGCTCGCTAATGTCGCTACGTTTACGATCATTGCGCCCCTCACGAGTGCAATGGTCGCCCGAACGGCCCCGCATCGTGCCGTGGTGTGGGGTTGTACAATCCTAGCGCTCAGCTTCGCGGGGCTTGCGTTCATCGAACGCTATGTCGGGACCGGCGTCAGTGCCGTCGCGAGCGTCGGCATCGTCTTCGCAGCGCTAGCGGTTCAACATGTCGCGTTCACGAACTGGTTTCTTGGACTGGCCCGGCCGGGCGAGACGGCAACCGATGTCACGTTCCTGACCTCCATGATGTCGGCATTTGCACTGGTCGGCTTCGCCGCGAGCGGCTTTATCGCTACCAAGTTCGGCTACGGGACGACGTTGATATTGCCTGGCGTCGGCTATGCACTCTCCGCCCTGTTCGCTGTAGCGACAATGCGATTCCGTCAAAATTCCGTAGAGCCGGCGAGTGATCAGCTCCTGGTGGAGCATACCCAGTAGTTGGACTGAAGACTCATGACATCAGCAGTTTACTCCGAGGGCACTGGCCGGTCCGGCGTCCATCTGCTCCAACCGATCCGCGCCATGCTCGGTCTTGCGATCATCATGCAGGTTGTCTCGTCGGGCCTGATTCTGGCTCCATTGATGGGGTTGGCCGAGCTGGCGCGCATTCTCTCGGGCGGTAGTGTGCAGGAACGCGACGCATGGTGGGTCGTGATGGTTTCCGCAGTATGCCTCGGCGGCGCATTGGCATTGCGAGGGCTGGCGGAATTGACGACCCACCTGGCCGACAACGCCTTTGCGCTGAATTTGCGCCAGCGGCTTGCTCGGAGGATCGCGCGGGCGCCTCTTGGATGGTTCGACGACAACAACAGCGGACGGATTAAGCAGGGCGTTCAGGACGACGTCACCGCCATCCATCACTTGATCGCTCACTCCTATGTCAATCTCGCCAACGCGGTGGCGACCACGCTTTTCGTATATGGTTATCTGCTGTGGATCGATTGGCGGATGACCTTGGTGACGCTGATCCCGCTGCCAATCTCCGTTCTCTACTACAGTCGTGTGATGGCTGCGAGCAGTGACGCGAAGATGGCCAAATACGGGGAGGCATTGGGTCGGGTCAATCATGCAGTGATCGAGTTCGCGCAAGGTATTCCGTTAGTGAAGATCTTCGGGCAGCAGGGACAGGCCCATCGCGCCTATCGTATCGCCGTGGATGATTTTGCGGCGTTTTTTCTTGCCTGGGTCCGCCCTCTGATCAAGCCGGAGACTTTGTCGTCCCTGGTCATTGCCCCTGTCACCTTGCTGTTTCTTGTATTGGTCTTCGGCACGCTTGCCGTCGGTCAGGGCTGGCTCGAAGGATCTAAGTTGTTGCCCTTTGCGGTTCTCGGGCTCGGAATATCGATCCCGGTTTCTGCGTTGAGCCGTGGAGCGCAGTCGCTGCAGTTGAGCCGGGGAGCTTTTGCCAGACTGGCCGAATTGCTCAGTATCCCGCAGCAGCAGGAGCCTCAGTCGGAGCTGCAGCCGGATGGCAACGCGATCAGGTTTGAACGGGTGACGTTTTCGTTCGACGGGACGCGCCGGATTCTGAGCGACATCTCCCTGACGCTGCAGCCGGGAACGGTCACTGCGCTGGTCGGCCGGTCCGGTTCAGGCAAGTCGACGCTCGCGAAGCTTCTGCTGCGTTTCCATGCGCCGGAAAGCGGCCACATCACGCTCGGTGGGCACGATATTGCGGCGATCAATTCCCGCGAGCTGTATCGGAAGATCGGGTTTGTTTTTCAGGAGGTGCGGTTGCTGCGCATGAGCGTGCGCGACAACATCGCGCTGGGGCGGCCGCTAGCCGCTGATCAGGAGGTCGAAGCGGCCGCTGTCGCGGCCAATATCCACCAGCGTATCCTGCAACTGCCGCGCGGCTATCAATCTGTCTGCGGAGAGGATGCGCGCTTTTCCGGCGGAGAGGCACAGCGGCTGGGCATCGCGCGTGCCCTATTGCTCGCGCCTCCGGTTCTCGTGCTCGATGAAGCAACTGCCCACGCCGACGTCGAGACCGAGGCCGCAATCCAGACCGCACTTTCTGCCCTGATGACGATTGGAGATCGCGCCCGAACCGTTCTCGTGATCGCACACAACCTCAAGAGTGTCATGAATGTGGACACCATTGTCGTGCTGAACGACGGAAAAATCGTTGAAAGCGGCGATCATCGCACGCTGCTGGCTCGCGACGGTGATTATGCGCGGATGTGGCGAGTTCAAAACCCTGTACTCCAACAAGAGGTGAATGGCCGATGATCATTCGGCGGTTGGCGCGGCTACTTGGACCGGACCATGAATCGGTGCTGCGGCGCTATCTCTGGCTGATGCTGGTCTGTTGTATCGTGCAGGGCCTGACATTCGTGCTCGTGGTGCCGATCATGCAGGCGCTGCTTGTCGGTGACCCCGGTCTGGCGGCGTGGTGGTTGCTGCCGCTGGCTCTCGGCACAATCATGACCTGGTCACTGAACTATGTTGCCACGCTCCGCGGGTTTCAGGTTGCAATCACGCTTTTGGAGATACTCCGCCACCGTATTGGTGAACACGTCGTATCGCTGCCGCTTGGCTGGTTCACGCCGCTGAACGCCGGCCGGCTTGGGCTGATTTTGAGCCAAGGTGTGATGGATCTCCTTGGCCTGCCCGCCCACCAACTGACGCCTCTGATGCGCGCCACAGTGACACCGCTTGTGGTGGTGGTTGCGATGGCTTTCTTCGACTGGCGGTTGGCCGCGATGGCGGCGATTATTTTTCCGGCGATAGCGGTGGTCTATTGGTGGGCGGGGCGTCTTGGGCGCGCCGCCGATCGGGCCGTCGCCGACGCGGCGGCCGAAGCGGGTGATCGCATGGTTGAATTCGCGCAGAACCAGGTGGTTCTGCGCGCCTATGGTTGTGGCGAGCGCGGCTATGCGCTTTTCGATGCGGCGCTTGTCGGGCAAAGTCGCGCCAACCGCCGCCAGTTGTGGCTAGTTCTGCCGCCCTTGCTGGCCAATTCCTGGCTGGCGCAGCTCAGTTTTTTGACGCTGATGGCTGGTATCACCTGGCTGGCGATCGGGAATGCCTATCCGGGGCATCTGGTGACTTTGATCGCAATGCTGGTGCTGATCAATCGCGTGGTCGACCCATTGACGGAGGTCGCGAGCTACAGCGCCGGTATCCGTATGGCAACGGCTCAGATGGAGGCGGTGGAAGCGATCCTGATCGCCGAACCCTTGCCAGTGAATCGCCCAGTTCAGGACGCGCCCACCGAATGGGACGTCGAGCTGGATCAGGTTGGCTTCAGCTATCAGCCCGGGAAGCCGGTCCTCGATGCGATCAGCCTGAGATTGCCGGCGAACACGACCACCGCGCTGTTGGGGACCTCAGGTTCGGGCAAGAGCACGATTCTGCAGCTCATCGCACGGTTCAGCGACCCCGACAGCGGCACCGTGCGCATCGGCGGCGTGGATCTGCGCCAGCTCGAAAGCGCTGAATTGATGCGGCTGATCTCTCCGGTCTTCCAGGATACATATTTGTTTTCCGGAACATTGCGCGACAATGTCCTGCTGGGACGTTTGACTGCGAGCGAACAGGAGTTGCAGCGAGCAGCGGAGCTGGCCCGGCTTGATGACGTCATCGCCCGGTTGCCTGCCGGGTGGGAGAGCCCGGTCGGCGAGCGCGGGAGCCTGCTCTCGGGAGGCGAGCGTCAGCGGGTATGCATTGCCCGCGCACTGCTCAAAGACGCGCCGATATTGTTGCTGGATGAGGCGGCAAGCGGGCTCGATGGCGAGAACCAATCAGCCTTCACCGAAGGGTTGCGCATGCTGCACGGACGCAAGACCCTTCTTGTCATCACACACCAGCTTGACGCAATCCGGACCGCAGACCAGATCGTGGTGCTCGACAATCATCGCATCGTCGAGCAAGGCACCCATCCACAGCTGCTGGCCGCCGATGGACGCTACGCCGCTTTCTGGCGTGCACGGTCGGCGTCGGCGGGCTGGCGATTGCACGGCTTCCGGAACTACACGACATCAGACAGGAGCCGGTATGCGCCCGTTTCTTGATAGCAGCGCCAGCGCGAAAGAATGGCCGTTGCCGGCCAAGGACCTGACGGACCTTGATCTGTTCACCCGCGGCTTTCCCCATGCGCTGTTCACCGAATTGCGCCGATATGAAGGCCCGTTGTTCCATCCGGCTACGGCGCTAACACCCGGCGGTGAGGGTTTTTGGGTGGTGTCTCGCTATCGGGACATGGTGCCGATTGCTCGTGATCACGTCGCGTTCTCATCCGAGAGCGGTGGTGATCGCGAGGGCGGTGGGACGATGATCGAAGATCTCCCGCGCGCGGTCGGAGTGGGGTCTGTGATCAACATGATGGACGATCCGCGCCACAGGGCGTTGCTTCGCCTGGTTGCGCCGGGTCTTACTCATGCCAAGATCGCCGCACTGGAGCCTGTACTGGCCGAAGCGGCGCGGGTAGCGGTCGCTGACGTGCTAACACGAGGCCATGGTGACTTGGTCAAGGACATCGCCGCCGAATTGCCGCTGCTTGCGATTGCGAGCCTGCTTGGCATCCCGGCACAGGATCGGCATCAGATCTTCGCCTGGATCAATGCTGTCCTTGACTACGCGGATCGCCAGCTTGGCGAGACCAGCCAGAGCAGCGCGCAAGCGATGCAGCAGTTCATGGCTTATGGGCAGTGTTTCGTTGAATCGAGGCGGCAGGCGCCCGGCGAGGATGTCGTCTCGCTGGCGGTGACCGGGGAATTGCGTGACGGCCTCGGACGCCTGTCACCGGTCGAACAGTTGATGGTGTTCAACGTGGTCATGGTGGCTGGCCTCGAAACCACCCGCAATGCCATCGCGGGTGGCGTTCTCGCCTTCATCGAGTGTCCCGAGCAATGGACGCGGTTGCGAGAAGAGCGAACATTGATCAACCCGGCGCTGGAGGAGATCCTGCGTTGGACCTCCCCGACTCCCTACAATCGCCGCACCGCCACCCGTGACGTGGAGATCGGCGGCCGGCTAATCCGGCGTGGTGAGAAAGTGACACTGTGGTGGGCGTCGGCCAATCGCGACGAAGGGTTCTTCGAGCGACCGTTTGATTTCGATGTCGGCCGATCGATCAATCCGCATCTGGCATTCGGCAGTGGCGGCCATGGTTGTCTCGGCGCGCAGCTAGCGCGGCTGGAGATGCGCGTGGTGCTGAATGCCCTGCTTGATCACGTCGCTGGTTTCGATCTGGCTGGTGACGTGGAATGGGTTCGAAGCAACAAGCATACCGGGATCCGGCGCATGCCGGTTCGCTATACGCCCGCTCCTTCGCATCCGATCCAGCGCAATACCGCCGCCGGTGTGAGCGAAGGCAGCTTCTCATCTCTTGGGAGTACCTAATGTCCCGATCCAAATTGCCAGATGCTTGTGAAAATCTGGGAGACATCCGCGAGGGGATTGACGAACTGGATCGCCAGATCGTGGATATCCTGAAGCACCGCATGGCCTATGTCAAAGCCGCGGCTCAGTTCAAGCCGACTGAGGAGAGCATACCGGCTCCCGACCGGGTGGCTGCGATGCTGACCGATCGACGGGCTTGGGCTGAAGTCGCTGGGCTGCCCGCGGATGGTGTAGAGACGCTGTTTGCCAGTCTGATTGAATGGTTCATTCAGCAGCAAATTATTCATTGGCGGGTGCTGCGTGGTGCACAGGATCAATCGGGGCCATCATGCTGACAGAGCTGCGAAATGCTCCAGACCTGTTGCGGTGTTTGACGGAAGCCCGGCGCCGACTAGGTGATGGACACTCTCAGTTGCTGGCGTCGTATTCCTTGCCGTGGGCACATTGCGATCATCTCGAAATGTTTGCGGCCAATCAACGGCACGAGCAGCCAGTGACACTCTGGTCGGTTCCCCAGCAGGAGCTGTCGCTGCTCGGCTTGGGCTGCGCTCATGAATTTCGAGTGGGGGTGGGGGCACCGTGGAGCGCCGTCCAGGACCAGTGGCAGCATTTGCTAGAGACCGCGGTGATCGACGGCGGTCATCGGCCGATATTATGCGGAGGCTTTGCTTTCGACCCTCTTCGCTCCCACCAGTCACGGTGGCAGGATTTTCCCGCCGCCGCGCTCACCCTGTCGCGTTTCTGTCTTTCCAGGCGCGGCAACGAGACGCGTCTGATCATGAACATCCTGGTGAGCGCCGCTTCCGATTGCGCCGCGCTGGTGGACGGCGTCATCGCGGATTGGGCCAGGATCGTGTCACGCCGGCCGCCGGCGCTGCGGGTCGCCGAAACACCGGGGATGCTGGAGCACGACATCGCCGCCGATACCTGGCGGTGCAAAGTCGCGGCCGCCGTGGCGACCATTCGCGCCGGCACCATGGACAAGGTGGTGCTGGCTCGGACCCGGACCGTGCCGCTGACGGTCTCGGTCGAGGATGTTCTCTTCAATCTATCGCAGACCCACCCCGACGCCTACGTGTTTGCCTTTGCCCGCAATGACGCCTGCTTTCTGGGGGCATCGCCGGAGCGTCTGATCGAATTTCGAGATGGCTATTTGTCGACGTGGGCATTGGCCGGCAGCGCGCAACGCAGCGCAGTCGCGGCCGAGGACACGCGCTTCGGATCGGGCTTGCTGCGGAGCGTCAAGGATCGTCACGAGCATGCGCTGGTGGTGAATGAACTGCGGTCGGTTCTCGCGCGGCACTGCAGGCAACTGGATATCCCTCTCGAGCCGAGCCTGCGCAAGCTGCCCCACGTGCAACACCTGATGACTCCAATCGGCGGGCAGGCGAACGATGGCCTGCGACTGCTCGCGCTGCTCGAACAACTGCACCCGAGCCCTGCGGTCGGCGGCTTCCCGCGGGCAGATGCGATCGGATATATCCGGGCGCAGGAGGAGCTGGATCGCGGCTGGTATGCCGGCCCCGTTGGCTGGATCGATAGCCGGGGCGAGGGGGAGTTTGCCGTTGCACTGCGCTCGGCGCTGTTGCGCGGAGGATGCGCCACGCTATTTGCCGGTTGCGGGATCGTCGAAGGCTCATCTCCCGATAACGAATATCGGGAGACCGAGGTGAAGATGCGAACCATGGCCGCGGCGCTGAACAATCAGACGTCCGCTTCACGGCTCTTCGAAGAACATGGCTATTCTGACGCTCTTTTCCGCTGATCTCGATGATCCGTCATTGAGCCAACCAGCGGTCGCAGCTTGCCTCAATCTAGGCGAGCGGAGCCGAGCCATCCAGTTCGCAAGGCCAGAATTGACGCGAAGGTTCGTGGCGGGGCGAGTCGTCATGCGCCATGTCCTGGGCCGCATGCTTGGGAATCGACCTGCGGACGTGAGTATTACCTACAATGCTTGGGGCAAGCCAATTGTGGTGGGCGGGCCGTTCTTTAATCTTTCCCATGCCGGTCCAAATGCACTGTTTGCAGTTGATGAAGACGCTGCCGTGGGAGTCGATGTTGAGTGCAACGATCCGGCGGCGCAGCTCGAATGGTTCGACATCGCCTTGTCATCGCGTGAGAGATTGTCACTTGATCCCGAGAGAATTGATCCAGCGGCGCTGCTGCGTCTATGGGTCCGCAAGGAAGCTGTCGCGAAAGCTGTCGGACGAGGGTTGTCGTTAACTCCGGGGTCGCTCGATCTTGGATGGCGTGCGGTGGATACGCAAACTTGGTATGATATTGAGATTTGTGTTGATGGCTTGTCAGAGACATTGGCGCTTATCGATCATTCGTGTCGCGACATAGTCGCTCTTGCGCGAGTGGGGGCGCCTCCATCTCGCATCGTACGTGAACCTTTTTCTCCTGTGCTGGACGCCTCGTCACTCGCACGATGACGATTTCGAGGATATCCAATTTATTATGTCCCGATCACCGGAGATAACGAGAAGGCCACGCGCGTGCCGTCCCTAAGCGCCATTTTGCGCGAGTAATTCGCAGCTCGAGAATTCGAATGACTTTATATCCCGCCGCTACAGCGGTCCAGATACGTGCGGCCAAGTGTTGTCGTCAGAAGAGCTAACAACACACGCAGAGTTATTATTCGATTGGAATTCGACTAATTCGAAGTTGGAGATTCTATCTCCTCGACCTCGTGCATACGTCTTTAGCCTGCTCGCAAACATCAACCATCTGGCCACTCAGGTCGGGGTTATCTACTGATTAATCCAGTAAAGGATGCCGCAACGCGCGACAACCTAGGCAGGATTTCCATGTGTGTGAACGGCGGTCGTCACCGCGGGGAATACAGGTGATGACGTCACTGCCTGATCAACGAGGGCAGTGATGATAGGTGTTTGTTTTTTGCGGTTACTCCAGTCTCCTAGAACTCGGCGCTATCGCGCTTATCGTCGCTATCGTCACCCCGATTGCCTCGCTTTCGATTGCCCCCGAGGCGTTTGCACAACAAGCGGACACCATCATTCTTGATCCGATCGAGGTGACGGCTCGTCGCAGTTCCGAACCGCTCACATCTGTACCCGTCAGCGTCGATGTGGTTCAGGGCCGCGATGCCGAACTCGAAGCGCCTAGCAATGCTGCGGTTGATATCTCGCGTCGGGTTCCGAACTACAGCGTCACCGATGTCGGCAACCCGCTCTTTGCTTTCGGCTCGATTCGCGGCGTTGGTACGCTCTCATTTCCGCAAAACCCATTTGATTCCACAATTGGGTATGCGCTCAACGGTATGCCGCTCTCGATGTACGGCGGGACGCAGCAATTGCTCGACGTCTCGCGAGTCGAGGTGTTGCGCGGCCCGCAAAACGTCTTGTTCGGCAGATCGAGCGAAGGCGGTACCGTCAACATTGTTCCAGCCGAACCGGATGGCGTTCGCGATATTCGTCTCAGAGGCGAGGTCGGTACCAACGGCAACTATCTAGAGCATTTTCCGATCACGTTGCGTCGCAACCAGCCGCGACGAGATAATTTTGGCATTCCTCGGGTGAGAAGCGCTTGAGAGCGTTGGCGATTGCTTGCCAGAGATCGGGCATGGTGCGCGCTGCGGCGGCCCGCAACAGGGCTTTCAGTTTAGAGAAGGCCATTTCGATCGGGTTGAAGTCTGGACTGTAGGGCGGAAGATAGAGCAGGCTTGCTCCGACCGCCCGGATGGCCTCTCGAACGCCATGGACCTTGTGAGCGGGCAAGTTGTCCATGATAACGGTATCGCCCGGCCGCAGCGATGGGGCGAGCAATTGCTCGACGTAGGCCAGGAAAGCGTCGCCATCCATTGGACCGTCCAGAACAAGCGGCGCGATCAGACCGTCGGAGCGCAATCCAGCGGTGAATGTCGTCGTCTTCCAATGTCCGTGTGGGATAGCTGCACGACATCGCTCGCCGCGTGGCGAGCGGCCGTAAAGCCGCGCCATTTTGGTGTTGGCGCTGGTTTCGTCGATGAAGACGAGACGCTCAGGGTCAAGATCGATTTGCCCTTCGAACCACTCCTCACGCGCGGCATTTATATCGCCGCGCCGTTGCTCGGCGGCGTGCGCTGTCTTTTTTTAAGTGTGATCTTTCTGCGCTGGAAAAAACGCCAGAGCGACGCGATGCCAGTCGATATTCCACGACGTTTCAACAGTTCTCGCAACTCGGCGAGCGTGATATCCGGCTTCGCTGTCACTGCCTCCAGAATCAATTGCGAATGCGCTTCGATGCGCTGCGATTTGCGGTCACCGCCCTGGCGTTTAGGAACGATGTCGCCAACTTCCTTGAGGCGACCGCGCCAGCGGATCGCACTGGCCGCGCTGACACCAAAGCGCTCAGCAGCCTGTCGACAGGACATGCCACCGTCAATCGCGGCTATCACCCTTTGACGAAGATCAACCGAAAGCGCCCTGGCCATACATGCTGGCCTCCCTCGCCAGCATGCAGCTTGAATCTGACTCGCGCCGTTTTGGGAATCCCCACCCGATTCATTCCGGTCGGAAAATGCTCTAACCGATCTCATCGCTGGCGGAACACTGATCCCGGGCGTGCTGAACGGGCGCGGCGCCATCCGCTTCACGGGCGGACACGGCGATGTGAAGAACATGCTGAGTGGTGAGAACCTGCCGAACAGCGATATAGGCGCCGCCCGTGGTTCATTGCGTTGGTTCGCCGGTGACCGCACGACCGTAACGGTTTCGGGGTTTTACGAACGCAACCAACAAGACACGTTCAACTACATCCTGCGCGGCGGTCCGAACTATCCCGCTGCAATGCTCGATGAGCCGCTTGGGTTCAAGCGGAAGCTTGCGATCGGTTCGGTCGAAGTCAAGCAAGAATTCGACAATTTCGATCTCATCTGCACATTCGGCATTCAGGATATTCGTGCGCGGATGACCTCCGACAATACCGACGGCCTTGTCTACAGCCAGCTCACCGGTCTTCCTCCCAGCTTCTTTTCGAGCAGGACCTGCTCGGATTGTACGCGGTACGACTTCAATGAGCGCGCCTATTCCGGGGAGGTGCGAGCAACGTCGAAGCCGGAGGCTCCGGTGCGCTGGATTACGGGTGTCAGTATCTACAATTCCAGTTTCGAGCAGGGCGGCACCAACACCAGTTCTCGTTCGGGCCGACCCAGAACGGCTTATATAATGCGAAGCTGGATCTGAACAGCTACTCCGCCTTTGGTGAAATCGGGCTTCCGCTGACCGACCGGCTTACGCTCACGCCCGGAATCCGCTTCGGTCAGGATTCCGTGTCCCGCCGCGGCAGCTATGTGTCCAATGGCGCGCCGGGAACGGTGGCAAGCTTCAATGAATACGGCAAGGTCAGCGATCCGTTTGTCGCCGGTGGGGTGACGCTCAGCTACAAGGTCGATGACGATGCGATGATCTACGGATCGGTGAAGCGCGGCTATTCAAACGGCGGGTTTCCATACTTCAACATTTATTCGGTTTTCGGCAGGGCCGCTCCGTCCTACCCAGCTTCCTATGCCTGGACCTACGAAATGGGTGCGCGGAAAACCCTCCTGAACGGCCGTCTGTCGCTCGATGGCTCGATCTTCTACAACGACGTCACCGACGGTCACGTCAACTCTTTCGATCAGTTGGCGAACAGCTTCACGATCGCAGCGCTCGACTATCGAACCTACGGCTTCGAGGCCTCGGCGCGCGCGCGCCTGACGGATAGCTGGACGGTTCGTGGCGGTGTTGGCTACGTGCACGCGGAGTTCGCCAATATTCCCGCCAATGATACGACCGGCGCTAGGAACGGCGGACGTGTGCCGGGAGTCCCCACGTGGTCCGGCAATGTCGCCCTGGAACACCGGCTGCCACTCACTCAATTCGGACTCGCGGGAGATCTCGTCAGCGTCGGCGAACTCCAGTTCGTCGGTGGTCATCGCGCGGCCGACATCGCCAACACCTTCGATCTCCACGCCTATGAGCTTGTCTGGATAGTCGCTGTTCAAATCTGGTCGGGTCTGATTCAACATTGGGCGATGAGCAAGTATTTTCGGCCTTGGAACATCGATCAGACGCTGCTTCTGCCGCCGAATGTGCAGGACTTCGTGCCGAAAGGCCATGTCTCGCGGTTTATGGTTGATCTGGTGCGGGAGAGCCTCGATCTCAGGGAGATCATGGGCAGCTATGTGAGCGGGCTTGGGCAGCCGCCGTTTGATCCGCGGATGATGGTGGCGCTGCTGCTGCATAGCTATGCGAGTGGGCTGTATTCGTCGCGTCGGATTGCCAAGGCCTGCCGGGAGCGGAACGATTTTGTGATGATCGTGGCGCTGGATGCGCCGGATTTTCGGACGATCAGCGACTTTCGCAAGCGACATTTGAAGGCGCTCGGCGCGCTATTCGTGCAGGTTCTGAAGTTGTGCGAGACGGCCGGGCTGGTCAAGCTCGGTCATGTCGCGCTGGATGGTACGAAGATCAAGGCGAACGCGTCGAAACACAAGGCGATGAGTTATGAGCGCATGAAGAAGCGCGAGGCGGAATTGAAGGCCGAGGTCGCTCGCATGCTGGCGGCCGCCGAGGCGGCGGATGCCTCGGAGGATGAGACTTTCGGCAACAGCGACGAACTGCCGGACTGGACCGTCGACAAGCAGAAACGGCTGGCGAAGATCCAGCAAGCGATGGCGGCGCTGGAAGCGGACGCCAAACTGGCGGCGGAGGAAGAGCGCCGCATCGAGGCCGAAAAGGAACAGCAGCGCCAGGCCGAAGGCCGCAAGAAGCCGGGCAAACCGGCGGCGCTGCCATCGGAGGAACCCAATCCCAAGGCGCAACGCAACTTCACCGATCCGGAAAGCCGCATCATGAAGTCGAAGGATGGCTTCGTTCAGGCCTATAATGCCCAGGCGGCCGTCGATGCACATGCCCAGATCATTGTCGCGCAAGAACTGACCCAGCACGGCAGCGATCAGGGCCAGTTGGTGCCCCTGATCGAGGCCATCGAGAGCAATCTTGGCCGCAAGCCGCGGCAGGCCTCAGCGGATTCCGGCTACTGCAGCGAAGCCAATCTCGAAGCGCTCGACACACGCAGCATCGATGGCTATGTCGCGCCCGGACGCGCCAAGCACCCGACAGTAGCGAACGGAAAAGTCGGCGGCCCGCTGACACAGGCCATGCGAAAGAAGATCGACGATGGCGGCTTCGAAACACCCTACCGATTGCGAAAGCAAGTGGTGGAGCCGGTGTTCGGGCAGATCAAACAGGCAAGAGGCTTCCGCCAGTTCCTGTTGCGGGGCATCGAGAAAGTGCGCGCCGAGTGGACAATGATCTGCACCGTCCATAACCTCCTCAAGCTGTTCAACCTCGCAAACGCAGCCTGAGCCTGCTACTCTACAACAAATGCCCGTCACGAAAACATATCTGGACGGGCTCCTATACGGTCGCAAACGCCCGGATCGGCTGGCAAAACGACAGGTACAAGATTTATGCGTTTGGACGAAATCTCTTCAACACCGACATCGAGGTCGCCGGCACGGCCTTCACGCCGAAAGTTCTCGCGGTGACGCCGGGTCTTGGCCGGGTCGTCGGCCTCGGCGCGGAAATCACGTTTTGATCAATGGTGCTGGGAGCTGAGCCGGCGACGGAAAATCGTCCGGAGTTGCGCGAGCAGCACGCCCTTTAGAGCGAGCCCGAACATTTCGACAGCGCTGCGGCGGATCAACATCCGCCGCACCTGGAACGAGGGCGGCAAGCAGAGGAGACGATGAAATGCACGGACATGCGGACGTTCTGGTCGAGACCCTATCGAGCCTGCTGGACATCCCCGCTGATCGCCTCGACGACGAGAGCGATCTATTGTGTCTCGGTCTCGACTCTGTCCGCACCATGCGCGCCGCCAGCCGGCTGCGGCGGGCCGGTATAGCCGTCACGTTCTCGGCGCTGATCGGCAAGCGGACGCTGGCAGACTGGCGGCGAGAGCTGTCGGATCTGCCAGGCCGTGTGGTCGCGCCGCCGCCGGACGCGCGCGCATCTGCCGAGCCCGACAGCTTCGACCTCGCCACCATGCAGCATGCATTCTGGGTCGGCCGGGGCGACGCTCAGCAGCTCGGGGGCGTGACAGCTCACTTTTATGCCGAGCTGGACGGTGACGACCTCGATCCGGAGCGAATGGCCCGGGCGGTTGACGCTCTGGTTCAGCACCACCCCATGCTGCGCATGCTGGTTACACCCGACGGGCGCCAGCGCGTGCTGGCGGCTCCCGGATTGCCGGTCTTCAGGGTGCATGACCTGCGCGGGCTCGATGATGGCGAATGCGCCCGGCAGCTCGTGGAGATGCGGCAACGTTATTCGCACCAGCGGCTGCGGGTCGAGCAGGGCGAGGTAATCATGATTGCCTTGTCGCGTCGGCCGGACGGGCGATCGCGACTGCATATCGATCTCGACATGATGGCGGGTGATGCCGTCAGCCTGCGCAACATCCTCCGCGAGTTGGCGTTCCTCTACGAACAGCCCGACGCGGTTCTGCCGCGGCTGGAGTTGACCTACGAGCAGTATCTGCAGCACGCCCGGCAGCAGCCCGACGCCGAGCTCGAGAAGGACCGCTCCTGGTGGCAGGCGCGGCTGGACGATATGGCGCCGCCGCCGGCACTACCACTGCGAAGCACTCAGGACACCGCCGTCGCGCCACGGGTTGTCCGCCACCATCACTGGTTGGACCCGCTCGCTAGCAGCCGCCTGAACCAGCTGTGCCGGCAGAACGGCGTGACCCTCACCGCCGCAATGACGACGCTGTTTGCGCAGACCGTCGGTCTCTGGAGCGGCGGCGATCCGTTCCTGCTCAATCTGCCGGTGTTTTCCCGGCAAAGCGATCACCCGGACATCGACGGCTTGGTGGGCGATTTCTCCAGCTCGGTGCTCATTAACGCGTGTCCCGATCGGCGCGCCTTCCTGGAGCAAGTCCGCGCGCAGCAGCACACCCTGCACGAGGCTGCCGCCCACGCGGCTTATAGTGGCGTCGAGGTGCTGCGCGATTTGACCCGCCGGCAGCAGGGGCAGCAGGTCCTGGCGCCGGTGGTGTTCACCAGCGCGCTCTCGCTGGGAGATCTGTACGAGCCCGCGGTCCGAGAGCAGTTCGGCGAACCGGCGTGGTCGATATCGCAGGGGCCGCAGGTCTGGCTCGACGCCCAGGTCACCGAATACAGCGGCGGCGTCCTGTTGAACTGGGACGTGCGCGACGACGTCTTCATCGAAGGCGTGGTGGCCGCGATGTTCGATTACTATCGCGCACAACTCGAACGGCTGCTGGAGGCTCCCGAATCCTGGCATCTCCCGCTGCAGGCGCCGCCGCCGGTCATGCCGATCGAACCGCAGCAGGTCCGTCAGGCGCCGGTGCCCGAGCCGTTGTTCGCGCGCGTCTTTGCCCGGGCCGCGCAATCGCCGGATGCCGTCGCGCTGCTCTGGAGCGATGACGATGCGATGAGCTACGGTGACCTTGCCGAACGGGTGCTGCGGGTTGCGGCGTTCCTTCATGCGCAGGACGTGCGGTCCGGCGATTCGGTCGCGATTACCATGCCGAAGGGATGGCCGCAGATCGTTGCCGCGCTCGGCGTGCTGGCAGCCGGCTGCACCTATGTGCCGTGCGGCATCGATCTGCCGCAGCTGCGACGCGATCAGATCTATCAGAGCGCAGGCGTGCGGCTGGTGCTGGTCGGGACAGGAGAGCACGGCTCCGCGGTGCGGCCGGTGCATCTGTTCGCGGACGCGGTGCAATCGGCGCCGCTGGTGCAGCCGGTCGAGGTTCCGGCCGAGCAGGCGATGTATGTCATCTTCACGTCCGGCTCCACCGGTGTTCCGAAAGGCGTGGAGGTCTCCCATCGCGCCGTGGCCAACACCATCGATGCTGTCAACCGCCGTTTCGGTATCAACGCCACCGACCGGACCCTGACGTTGTCGGAACTCGACTTCGATCTGTCAGCCTACGACATTTTCGCTTTTCTGGCCTATGGCGGCAGCGTCGTCGTGGTCGATGAGACGCAACGGCGTGATGCCCATGCTTGGCTGCAACTGATCCGGCGACGCCATGTGAACGTGATCAGCTGCGTGCCGGCTCTGCTCGATATGCTGCTCACGGCCAACGGGAGCGAATCCCTGGCCGAACTGCGGCTGGTGATGCTGGGCGGCGACCGGATTCTGCCGGAACTGGCGCAGCGCTGGTGGCGTGTCACCAACGATGCGCCGTTCGTCGGGCTCGGCGGCATGACCGAGGCCGCCATCCATTCGACCTGCCATCAACTGGGCCTCGACGAGACCGGTTGGAGCGTGGTGCCTTACGGCCACCCGCTCGACAACATGTCCTGCCGTGTGGTCGATCGCCACGGACGCGATTGTCCGGCCGGGGTCGCAGGCGAGCTGTGGGTCAGCGGCCCCGGGGTTGCGATCGGATATCGCGGCGATCCCGAGCGTACCGCGGACAAGTTCGTCGCCCATGGCGGGCGGCGCTGGTACCGCAGCGGCGATCACGTGCGCTATCGGGTGGACGGTGTCATCGAGTTTCTTGGACGCGCGGACAATCAGGTCAAGATTCGCGGCCATCGCATCGAACTCGGCGAGGTGGAGGCGGTGCTGTCGGCCCATCCGTCGGTCGAGCAGGTTCTCGTCGTTGTGGTTGCGCCGGTGGCGCGCCAGCTCTGCGCGCTGGCGGTCCTGCGCGATGATACCGATGTGGCGGAGCTGCGCGAATGGGCTGCCGCCAGGCTGCCGAAATATGCCGTTCCGGAACACTATCAGCGAGTGCCGCAATTCCCGCTCACCGCCAACGGCAAGATCGACCGCAAGATTCTGACGCGGCAGGCGGAGCAGGCGTTGCGGTCCGAGGCGCAGCCACGGCGCGCGCCGGCGGGCGAGATCGAGCAGCGCGTGGCCGGCTTCTGGCAGTCGCTGCTGTCCGCGCCGGACGTCGGGCGGGACGACAACTTCTTCGTTCTCGGCGGGGACAGCCTGATCGCAACGCGCTTGATGGCGGAACTGCGCCAGGCGGGACTGGTCGGGCAATTGGCGGATCTCTTCGCGAAGCCGGAGCTCGCTGCGTTCTGCGCCACGTTGCAGCAGCGCGTGGACGAGCCGGAGGCGATCATTCGCGCCGAGCCGGCGCAGCGCTTCGAACCGTTTGCGCTGACCGATATCCAGCGCGCCTTCTGGATCGGGCGGTCGCCGCAGATGCCGCTCGGTGGGGTCGGATCGCATTTTTATGTCGAGCTCGACGGGCCGGACCTCGATGTCAAGCGCCTGGAGAGCAACTGGCGCACCCTAGTCGCCCGCCACGACATGCTGCGTGCCGTGGTGACGGAGCAGGGCCAGCAGCGCGTGCTCAAAACCGTACCGGCCTACAAGATTCGTCGGCATCAGCTATCTGCTGAGGATGCTGGGACGCGGCTCGAGAAACTCCGGCAGTCGTTGTCGCACACTTGCTACGACGTCACCCGCTGGCCGCTGTTCGATATCCAGGTTGCGGAGTACGCCGCGGGCGGGGAAACCCGTGCGCGCGTATTCGTCAGCCTCGACAGCTTGATGCTGGACGGGCGCAGCATCATGGTTCTGTTCACCGAATGGGATCAGCTCTACAGCAACGGCCGAACGGGACTATTGGCATCCAAGCTTCGCTTCCGTGACTACGTCGTTCAGCATCAGCCGGATCCGCAGCGGGTCGATCGCGCGCAGCGCTATTGGCAGGCCCGGATTGCCGAACTGCCGGATGCTCCGGCGCTGCCGCTGCAGTCGGCGCCGGAAACACTGCGGCAGCCGCGGTTTCGCCGTCTCAGCAGCACGCTGGACGCGCGCCGCTGGCGGCGCTTCAGGGAGCGCGCCCAGCAGCACGGCATCACGCCGAGCGTGGCGCTGGCGGCGGCCTATGGCGAGGTGCTCGGCTATTGGAGCAATCAGCCGGCGGTGGCGATCAACCTGACCCTGTTTGACCGTCCGCGGTGCCACGACGAGATCGATCGCGTCGTCGGTGACTTCGCGTCGATCCTGTTGCTGGGCTACCAGACCGGCGGCGGGCAGGGCTTTGTCGACGCCGCGCAGCGGCTGCAGCGCCAGGAAGGTGAAGGCCTCACCCACCGCGATGTGTCCGGTGTGTGGGTGCTGCGGGAGCTGGCGCGGCACAAGGGCGAGCCCATGGCCACGATGCCGGTGGTGTTCACCAGCGTGCTGGGTCTTCCAAAGGATGCCTCGCTCGATCTGTCCCCGGCCTTTCCGCGCCAAGTCTACGCCATCACGCAGACGCCGCAGGTCTGGCTGGACGCCAAGGTTTCGGAATCCCGTGACGGTCTCGTGCTGGAATGGGACGGCGTCGACGAGCTGTTCGCGCCCGGCGTTCTCGACGACATGTTCGCCGCCTATGTCGGGCTGGTCGAGCGGCTGGTGGACGAGAACTGGGTTCTCCCGGTCCGGCTTGCGCCGCCGGCCGTGCAGCAGCACATCCGGCAGGATATCAACAGCACGGCCCTTGGCTGGTCCGATTCCCGCCCCCTGTATTTGCGGTTCTTTGCCCAGGCCAGGCGCACGCCCACGGCGCCCGCGCTGGTCTGCGCGGCTGATCCAACCATCGACTACCAGACCCTGGCCGGCCGGGCGCTGCAGGTCGCGGGCTATCTGGCGGCGCAGGGCGTCAGGCCCGGAGACCGCGTGGCGATCACCCATGCCAAGGGGCCGGACCAGGTGATCGCGGTGCTCGGCGTGCTGGCGGCGGGCGGGTGTTATGTCCCGTCCGGCATCGATCTGCCGGCGGCACGTCGCGAGATCGTCTACCGCTCCGCCGGCGTTCGCTTGGTGCTGACGGACGACGCGAGCCATCAGCGGCTGGACTGGCCGGCGGAAACGCCGGTGGTACCGCTCTCCGTGGCGTTGGGGGGCTCCGCTCTCGAGGAGCCGGTCGCGCAGCCGCCCGAGGCGATCAAATACATCATCTTTACCTCGGGCTCGACAGGTGTGCCCAAGGGGGTTGAGGTCAGCCATGCCGCTGTGGCCAACACCATCGATGCGGTTGATCGGTTGTTCGCAATCCGCCCCGAGGATCGTACGATCACGCTCTCGGCGCTGGATTTCGACCTCTCGGCCTACGATCTGTTTGCGTTCCTCAGTCTTGGCGCCTCCGTCGTGGTGATCTCGGAGACGGAACGCCGCGACGCCGCGGCCTGGGTCAGGCTCATCAATCGCTGGAAGGTCACGGTGATCAGCGCGGTGCCGGCGCTGGTCGAGATGATCACGATTGCCGCCGAGCAGGTTGGCCTGACACCCGAATTGCGTCTCGTGATGGTCGGCGGCGACCGGGTGACACGGGCACTGCCCGAGGCGTTGTGGCGCTGCGCGCCGCAGGCGCGTTTCGCCGCGCTTGGCGGCATGACGGAAGCCGCGATCCATTCCACCTGCCATGAAGTGACGCGGCAGGACCCGCAGTGGGCCTGCGCGCCTTACGGTCGTCCGCTGGCGAATATGCGCTGCCGGGTGGTGGATGGCTTCGGGCGGGATTGCCCGGACTGGGTCAAGGGGGAGCTGTGGGTCGCGGGTCGCGGCGTCGCCCAGGGCTACCGTGGCGACGCGGCGCGGACGCACGAGAAGTTCGTGGCGTGGGACGATGATCGCTGGTACCGCACCGGCGACGTCGCGCGCTATCACCCGAGCGGCATCCTGGAATTTCTGGGTCGCGCCGACAATCAGGTGAAAATCCGCGGCCATCGCATCGAGCTCGCCGAAGTGGAGGGCGCGCTGGTCGGTCATCCGCAGATCGAGGCGGCGGCCGCGGTGCTGCTGAAAGGGGCGGCTGCCAAGCTCGGCGCGGCCGTCATCGCCGCGGAACCGCTCGATCTGGCTGGAGTCAGGATCGCGTTGCAGGCCACGCTCCCCGACTACGAAGTGCCGGAATATCTGCTCCAGCTCGAACGCTTTCCGCTGACGGCGAACGGCAAGATCGATCGCGTGGCGATTGCCGTGCAGCTTGCGGCCGTCGCCGCAGGTGGCACCGGCGCGGAGCGGCGGCGGCCCACGGGAGCCGTGGAACGGCTGGTCGCTGATTTGTGGTCCGAGTTGCTGGGACACGCCGATGTCGGTGCGGATGACAACTTCTTCGCGCTCGGTGGCGACAGCCTGATCGCGACCCGCCTGATGACGCGCCTGCAGGGATTGGGCTATCGCGGCGCGCTGGCGGCCCTGTTCACGCAGCCGCAACTCGGCGACTTCGCCGCGACACTCGTTGCCGATCACCAGCCGACGGCATGCATCATCGTCGCCGACGAGGCCGCGCGCCATGCGCCGTTCCCGCTCACCGATGTGCAGCAGGCCTATTGGCTGGGACGGCGGGATGATTTCGAACTGGGCGGCATTGGTGCTCAATGCTACGTCGAATATGACCTGCAGAACCTCGACGTCGCCCGGCTTGAGCGCGCCTGGTCGACCCTCGTCGCGCGCCATGACATGCTGTGTTGCGTTATCGACGACACAGGCCTGCAGCGTGTTCTGCCGTCCGCGCCGGGCGGCCGCATTCACCTTCACGACCTGCGCGCCGTCGCCGACCAACCCGCCGCGCTCGCATCGCTGCGCGACCAGCTGTCGCGCCAGACGCGGAACGCCGGGACGGGCGGCCTGGTCGACGTCCACGTGATCCACCATGGCGAGGCGCAAAGCCGTCTTGCCGTGCTGTTCGACAATCTCGTGGTCGACGGGTTGAGCATGCTGACGTTGCTCACCGAGCTGTTCCAGCTCTACCACCGGCCCGATCAGGTGCTGGCGCCGATCGGGATCCGCTTCCGCGATTACGTCTGCGCGCGCGTGCAGACCGGCGTGTCCGAACGCGCGCTCGATTATTGGCGGGAGCGTCTGGCCGGGTTGCCACCGGCGCCGGCGTTGCCGACCCGGGTGGAGCCGTCGACGCTGTCACGGCCGCGGTTCGCCCGTGTCGAGGCGCGGCTTGCCCCCGAGCCGTGGTCCCGCCTGACCGCGAAAGCGCGGGGAGCCGGCATCACGCCGTCGGTGCTGCTGCTGACCTGCTTCAGCGAGATTTTGAGCCGCTGGAGCGGACAGTCCGAACTGGTGGTCAATCTGACGCTGTTCGATCGTCCCGAGCTTCATCCGGACATCAATCGCGTGGTCGGCGACTTCACGTCGCTTATTCTTGCCGCGTATCGGGCCGGGACGGGCGAGAGCTGGTTGACCCGCGCGGAGCGTCTGCAGGCGCAGATCTGGCAGGATCTCGATCACCAGGAGGTCTCGGCGGTGCGGGTGTTGCGCGAACTGGCCGGCCGCAACCGCGCTGAAGTGCGTCCGGTTCCGGTGGTGTTTACCAGCATGCTGGGCGTTGCCGATGCGCTGGCGAAGGAAACCCGCTGGCCCGACTTCACCAGTTCGCAGACCCCGCAGGTCTGGCTCGATCATCAGGCGATCGATCTGGCCGATGGGTTGTTGCTGAGCTGGGACTATGTCGAGTCGCTGTTCCCCGACGGCATGATCGCAGCCATGTTCGACAGCTATCTCGCGCTGCTTCATCAACTGATCGAGGCCGACTGGCGGCAGCCGCTGCACCGCGCGCTCCCCGAGCCGCAGCGCGCGGTGCGTAATCGCGTCAACGCGACCACCGCCCCGTCGCCGATCGAGGCGCTGCACGAGGCCTTTTTCCGTCAGGCCGGACTGGCGCCGCGGCGCCGGGCATTGTGGACACAGGACAGCGGCGAGGTCAGTTACGGCACGCTGGCGCGACAGGCCTTGAGTGTGGCGGCGTATCTGCAGCGGCGAGGCGTCAGGCCGGGCGATCGCGTCGGCATCAGTTGCCGGCGCGGGGCCGGGCAGGTTGCCGCGGTGTTGGGCGTGCTGGCAGCGGGGGCGGCCTATGTTCCGATCAATCCCGCTCATCCACCTCGGCGCCAGGCGCTGATGTGCGCCAAGGCCGATATACGGTTCGTGCTCGCCGACCATGCGCCGGTACTTCCGTCGCCCGTCAGGGCGGGCGCGCTGTCGGAGGCGCTGGAGACGGCGCCGCTGGCGCAACCCTGCGGGCAGGTCACCGCCGATGCGCTGGCCTACATCATCTTCACCTCCGGCTCGACTGGCGAGCCGAAGGGCGTCGAGATCGAGCATCGCAGCGTGGTCAACACGGTCGACGACATCTGCTGGCGGTTCGCGGTTGATGCGCACGATGTCGTTCTGGGCGTATCGGCGCTCGATTTCGATCTTTCGGTCTTCGATCTGTTCGGCTCGCTCGGGCGAGGCGCCACGCTGGTGCTGACGTCGGACGACGAGCAGCGCGATGCCGACCGCTGGCTGGAACTGATGATCGCGCACGGCGTCACGGTGTGGAACAGCGTGCCGGCGTTGCTGGAAATGACGCTGACGATGGCGGCGGCGCGCAAGGTCGCGTTCCCGGCGCTGCGTCTGGCGCTGTTGTCGGGAGACTGGGTGGCGCCCGATATCGCGGCCCGGCTCGCGCTGGCGGCGCCACGGGCGCAGGTCATAGCCCTGGGCGGCGCGACGGAAGCGTCGATCTGGTCGAATGCATGGGCGGTCGGCACCACGCCGCTCGACGGCTGGGGATCGGTGCCCTATGGCTTGCCGTTGCGCAACCAGTCCTTCCGCGTGGTCGACGCGCTGGGAGACGATGCTCCTGATTGGGTGCCGGGCGAACTGTGGATTGGCGGCCAGGGGGTCGCGCGCGGCTATTGCGGCGCGCCCGATCTCACCGGGGAGCAGTTCGGCGGCACCTATCCGCGGCGCTGGTATCGCACCGGGGATCTCGGGCGTTACCGTCCCGACGGCGTGCTGGAGTTTCTCGGCCGCCGCGACGGCCAGATCAAGCTGCGCGGGCATCGCATCGAGCTCGGCGAAATTGAGCAGGTGCTGCAGCAGCACGATGCCGTGCGCCGCGCGGTGGCGATCGTCGACGGCAAGGGGGAAGCCGCCCGCCTGCTGGCGTTCGTCGAACCGCACGCGACCGCGCCCGACCTCGCCGACTTGCGGGGATTCCTGCGTGATCGCCTGCCTGCCTATGCCGTTCCGGCCGAACTCGTGCCGGTCTCGGCATGGCCGCTGAACGCCAACGGCAAGATCGACCGGCGCCGGCTGGCCGAGCTTCGCCTGCAACCGTCCGAGCAGCCGCAACAGGTCGACGATCCGCGTGAGCGGGAGATTGCCGGGTTCTGGCACGAACTGCTCGATGCAAGGCCGCGCTCACGCACCGACAGCTTCTTCGCGCTGGGCGGCAATTCATTGCTCGGCACGCGCCTGGTGGCGCGGCTCTCTCAACACTACGGCATCACGTTATCGCTGCGCGAGTTCTTTACCGACGCCACGCTCGCCGGCCTGTCCGCATCGGTTGCCGGACACCTGGCTGCCGGAGCGCGCATGGAGGAAGGGTCACTATGAACATCATCAATCTGGTCGAAGAGATCGAGGCGCTCGGCGTCGAACTCTCGTACGAGGGCGAACAGCTGCGCTTTCGCGCTCCGCAGGGGGTCATGACCACTGAGTTGAAGCAGCGGCTGAGCACCAACAAATCGGCGATCCTGCAGCATCTGTCCGACGACAGCGCGTCGAGCGAGTTCATCATCGATGAAGCCGGACGCCATCAGCCGTTTCCGCTGACCGAAGCGCAAAGCGCCTACTTCTTTGGCCGCCACAGCGCATTCGAGTACGGCGGCGTGTCGTGCCGCGGCTATCTGGAGATCGCCTATCCCGCGCGGACGTCCCCGCAGATGCTGGACCGGGCTTGGCAGGATCTGATCCGCCGTCACGACATGCTACGTGTCGTTATCGAGGACGAGGGCTATCAGCGGGTGCTGGATGAGATCGAGCCGCGGCCGATTCCGGTCGACGATCTCACCGGCCTGAACGATGCGCAGGTCGAGCGATACGTCGAACGCCTGCGCGAGGAGATGCTGGCAGCGCCGGTAGACTACGCGCGCTGGCCGCTGTTCGATGTTCGCATCTGCCGCTGCCGGGGCCAGACCGTGTTACTGCTGGCGATCGAACTGATCCTGGTGGATGCCGCGAGCCTTTACCTGCTGATCGACGATCTCGACCGCCTGGTGTCCGGTGCCGAGCTGCCGCCGGTGCCCGCCGTGACCTTCCGGGACTATGTCATCGCACGGCGTGCGCAGCGCCAGGGCCGACGGTACCGGCGCGACCGCAACTACTGGCTGGCGCGGCTGGACGCGCTGCCGCCCGCACCGGAATTGCCGATGGCGGGCGCCTTGCCGCTGGCCATCGCCGCCGACTCCGGCCGCTTCAGTCGCCGCGCGTTTCCGCTGACGGCGGCGCAGAGCGGGCGCCTGAACGCATGGGCGGCCGCGCGCGGCACCACGCTCAACGCGCTGATGCTCGGTGCTTTCGCCGAGGTTCTCGGAGCATGGAGCCGAGCCCGTCGCTTCACGCTCAACCTGCCGATCTTCCGCCGTGAGCCGCTGCATCCCGATATCGACGCCGTGATCGGCGACTTTACCTCGGTCACGCTGCTGGAGATCGATCTCGACGCCGCGAAAACCTTTGGTGAACGGGTGCAGGCGATCGGCCGGCAGCTGTTCGACGATCTCGACCACGCGGGCTTTTCCGGGCTCGAGGTGCTCGGTGAGTTGACCCGACGGCGCGGCACGTCGGCGTTGATGCCGGTGGTCTTCACCAGCACCGTGGGGGGTGGCCCGGCGCGGCGCGGGCAACCGGCCGGCTACACCATCCGTCACGGCTTGACGCAGACGCCGCAGGTCAGTCTCGATTGCCAGATCACGGAACAGCCGGATGGCTTGCTGGTTGCTTGGGACGTGCGTGACGGTCTGTTTCCGCCGGACATGATCGACCAGATGTTCGCGTCCTTCCGCGATCTGGTCGAGCGGGTCAGCGCCAATGACGCCGTGGCCCTGGACGAGGCGCATCTGATCACGCTGCCCGAAGGGCAGGCGGCGGTCCGGCGCGCCGCGAATGCGACCGGGTGGCAGCATGCGGATGCGTTGCTTCATCAGGCGCTGATCACGCAGGCGGAGCGGCATCCTGCGCGACCTGCGCTCTACGACAATCGCGGGTGTGTCAGCTACGGCGAGTGGCTGGTAGCGGCACAGGCGCTGGCCGCGGGGCTGCTCGTCGCCGGTTGCCGTCCCGGCGAGCGGGTCGCCATTCTCTGCGCCAAGGGGCGGATGCAGGCCATCGCGCCGCTGGCGGTTCTGCTGTGCGGCGGGTGCTATGTGCCGGTCGAGATCGATCAGCCGGTGGCGCGCCGCAATGCCATTCTCAGCGACGCCAGCATTCGCTTCGCGATTGCCGATCCCGGCTGCGAACTGCCGGCGCCGGTCGTTGCCGTGCAGGCGGAGCACGATCGCGCGCTGCCGTCGGTGCAGGCTGTGTCGCCGGACGCGCCGGCCTATGTCATCTACACCTCCGGTTCCACCGGCGTCCCGAAAGGCGTGGTGATCTCTCATGCGGCCGCCTGGAATACGGTCGCGGATATCAACCAGCGATTTGGCGTCACCGCGGACGACCGCGTGCTGGCGCTCGCCAGTCTGGGCTTCGACCTGTCGGTCTACGATCTGTTCGGGATCCCGGCCGCGGGTGGCGCGCTGGTCTATCCCGATGAGGCGCGCAAGACCGATCCATCGCATTGGACGCAACTCGTCGCGCAACATGGCGTGACGCTGTGGAACACCGTGCCGGCGCAGTTGCAGATGCTGTGCGATGCGGCCGACGGTGGCGCCGCGGCGCCGGCGCACCTGCGGCTGGCGCTGGTGTCCGGCGACTGGGTGCCGCTCGATCTCAAACAGCGGCTGGACCGGCACAGCTCCGCGGCGCGGCTCATCAGTCTGGGCGGCGCGACCGAAGCCGCGATCTGGTCGATCTATCATCCGGTCACCGCGGTCGAGGCGCACTGGTCGAGCATTCCTTACGGCCGGCCGCTGGCCAACCAGCGCATGCACATCGTCGACAGCCGCCTGCGCGAGCGCCCCGACTGGGTGGTGGGACAGATCGCCATCAGCGGCCGCGGCCTTGCGCTGGGCTACCTCAACGATCCCGACAAGACCGCCGGGCAGTTCGTTACCCGCGACGACGGCGAGCGCCTGTATCTGACCGGCGACCTCGGCCGCTACTGGCCGGACGGGACGATGGAGTTCCTCGGCCGTCAGGACGCGCAGGTGAAGATTCGCGGCCATCGGGTCGAGCTCGGTGAGATCGCCGGCGTGTTGCGGACGCATCCCGCCGTGGCGGACGCCCAGGTGCTGCTGAGCGAGGGCAGTGCCAAAATGCTTTGCGCGTTCGTCGAGCCCGGGCGGGACAATCAGCCGGTGGCCGATGCCGTGGTGGAGACGCTGCACCACTGCGCCGCTACGATCGAACACGAGATCGACGGCGACGCGTTTGCGGCGCTGATGCATGGCGCCGACCGGGTGGCGATTCTGGCGATGGCCGCACGTCTGCGCGGGGACGGCCTGTTCGCGACGCCGGAGGCGCGGCTCGATCTCGCACAGATCTACAAGGCGACCGGCGTTGCCGCCGTGCATCAGCGGTTGCTGCGCCGCTGGCTCGACGGCCTGGTCGCCGCGGGCGCGCTGTCGTGCGATGACGGGCTGTACCATGGCCTGATCGCCGCCGACGACGCCACGGTTCGCAACGTTTGGTCGGAGGTCGATCAGCTCGAACGAAAGGCGGGCTACGGCAGCCAGACCCTGCACTACATCCGGGTATGCAGCGATCAATTGTCCGGCCTGCTGCGTGGCGAGGTCGACGTCCGCGCCATCCTGTTTCCGCAGGGTGAACTCGGGACCGCGCACGCGGCCTATCGCGACAACCTCGTCAGCCAGAGCATGAACGGCATGGTGGTTGCCGCTGTGCGGGCGCTGGCGCAGCGTCGGAAGGCTCTCGATGCGGCGCCGTTGCGGGTGCTGGAAGTCGGCGCCGGGGTCGCGGGCACCGCCAGCGATCTGGTGCCGGCGCTCGCGGAGTTTACTCCGGACTACTGGTTCACCGACCTGTCGGAATTCTTCCTGACCGAAGCGCGCCGTCTGTTCGCGGACTATCCCTGGATGCACTACGGCATCTTCGACATGAACGAGGACGCCCGCCCGCAGGGCATGGCGCCCAACAGCTTCGACGTCATCCTCTGCGCCAACGTGCTGCACAACGCCCGGCATGCCGGCGAGGTGCTGAGCCAGTTCGCGACGCTGCTGGCGCCAGGCGGCTGCGTGGTGTTCATCGAGCCGTTCCGGCGGCATAATTATCCGCTGCTGGTCTCAATGGAGTTCTTTCCGGAGCTGACGGGATTTAGCGACCTGCGCGCGGACACCGACCAGACCTTCTTCACGCGCGAGCAGTGGCTGGCCTGGCTTCGGGAGACGGGCGCGGTGATCGCCGATTGCGCGCCCGCCGCCGACAGCAACCTCGCCACCGCTGGGCAGGGCGTCTTCATCGCCCAGTTCAAGACTGACCGCTCGCTGCTGCGCGCCGACGCGCTGCGCGATTTCCTACGCGACCGGCTGCCCGTCTACATGGTCCCCGCGCAGGTTCAAGTGCTCGATGCCCTCCCGCGGCTGCGCAGCGGCAAGAGCGATCGCGCGGCGCTGCTGGGCCTGGTCCAGCCGGAGCGGTCGCGGCCCGGCGCAGCGGGAGTATCGGGCGCGGCGCCACGCGACGCGCTGGAGCAGCAGATCGCCGATGTCTGGGCGCATGTGCTCGGAGTGACGCAGCCCGCCTGCGACGTCGATTTCTATGCGCTGGGCGGCGATTCACTGCTGCTGTCACGCATGATCGCCCGGCTGCGCCAGCAATTGCCCGCGGCGGCCGGGCTGGAGTGGGAAGTGCTGCTGCGGCATCTGCTGCGCGAACCGACGATCCGCGCGCTGGCGGAGCGGCTGCGCCATGCGCCGCGCGAGCAGCCGGTCGCCGCGCACCTGCGCTCGGCGCTGGTGCCGCTGTGGGGCGACAAGACGGCGGGGGGGCGCTGCTGCGTGGTGGTGCATGCCGGCACCGGCAATCTGCTGCCCTACCAGCATCTGTTGCAGGCGTTGGACAAGACCGCATGGCCGCGCGGGATCGGCGTGGAATTGCCGGCGCGCGAGGTGTTCACCGATCTGCCCGCCGATGGCGCATTGGCCAGGCTGGCCGCGCGCTACGCGGATGAGCTGGCGAAGCAGGGCGACGAGTTTACCCTGATCGGCTATTGCCTCGGCGGTCTGCTGGCGGCCGAGATTGCCCGGACGCTGACCGAACAGGGCAAGACGGTGACCGAACTGGTCGCGATCAGCGCCTACCAGCCGCCGCATGTGGAGGCGGATGCGCTGGTGGATTATGTGTTCGCGCGCGCGCTCGGCGCATCGCCGCAGCGGCTGGCGTTGCCCGAGGAGCCGGCGCTCGCGGCGGCGGTGGCCGAGATTCTGCAAGCCAGGTCCGGCGGGATCGCACCGGACGCGTTCGATCGGCTCGGCGACCGGCATCGCGAGGTCAGGGAGAGTTTCGCGGCGTGGTCGTCGCGACCGCTGGACCAGCGTCTGGCGCAACTTCGCGCGGGCGGCCATGCGGACGGCATCTATCATCAGCCGGACGGCGCGGACCTCGAATTCGCCCAGCAGCACGCGTTGTTCGCCCACAGCATGGCGTCGGTCGGCCTGCATCGCCCCGATGCCTGGCTTGGCCGTACGGTGCTGTTGCGCAACCGCGCCAGCGATCCGCTGTTGCCCGGCACGCCGCAGGACGTCGCCGGCTACTGGCAGGACATCTGTCTGGGCGATCTGGTGGTCGCCGACATCGCCGGCGATCACTTCAGTTGCCTGTCGCGCGCCCATGCGCCGCAACTGGCGGCGCTGATTTCGCAGCACACCCGGCGCGGGGGGGCGTGATGAGCAGCGGACCGATTGGAGTTCTGGGCGCGAGCGGCCAAGTCGGCCATCACGTGGTCGGCTGGCTGCGGCAGGATAGGCTCGGACCGTTGCGCCTGGGCGGGCGCCGGCGGACGCCGCTCGAGGCGCTACGACAGCAGCGGGACGACGATATCCATCCGCTGGATCTGAACGACGATCGCGCGCTGGCGGAATTCTGCCGGGGCTGCCGGGTGGTGGTGAACTGCGCCGGGCCGTCGTATCAGGTGCTCGACCGGGTGGCGCGGGCCGCCGCGGCAGAGAACGCGCATTATGTGGATGTCTCCGGCGACGGACCGGCGCACGCGTTGCTGCAGGACGGCATGCCCGCCAATCGGGATTGGATCGCGCTGCTGTCGGCCGGGATGCTGCCCGGATTGGCCAATCTGGTGCCCGCGTGGTTGAGCGATCAGCCGGGCGGCGCATTGACGGTCTACAGCGGCGGTGTCGAAAGGCTCTCCGGCGCCGCCGCCGCGGATCTGGTGCTGTCGCTGCAGCCGCAGGACGCCGTGACGATCGGCAACTACTGGTACGGCGAAGCCGGGGCGAGCTGGGAGCTCGGCCGGCGCCGCAGCCGCAGCCTTGCCGCGCGGGAAAACGTGCAGCTCGATTTCTTTCCAGGCACGGTTGCGGTGCTGCCGTATCTCAGTGCCGATGCCGAGCGGCTTGCCATGCGGCACAAGCTCACCACGCTGCGCTGGTTCAACGTGTTCAGCGGTCAGCGCCTGCGGGAAACCTTGATCGGGCTGCGCGGCAGGACTGGGGCGCTGAGCGAGGCGGTTCGTGCTGTCGAGCGGGCAGGGGAGCTCGATGTGCTCGGCATGCGTCAATACTACGCGATGGTGTTCGTCCTCGAACAGCCGCAGCGGCCAACCCGCCGGGCCGCCATCGTGACCGACAGCAGTCTGGCGCTGACGGCGGCAACGGCGGCCGCGGCGTTGCGAGCGCTGCTGCGCGGCGAGATTCCGCCGGGCCTGCATTTCGCCGACGACGTGCTGTCGCCGGATCGCACGCTGGATGAAGTGCAGCGGTTGCATGCGGGAACGCGCATCTGCCGCCATACACTGAATCTCGCCGAGGTCGAGGAGGGCACACTGTGAGCGTCCGGCGACGCGCCATCGTGTGCGGCACCAGTTTTGGTCGCTTCTATTTGCACGCGCTCGCGCAGCATCCCGCGGTAGAACTGGCCGGCGTGCTGTCGACCGGCTCGCGGGCGTCCGCCGAATACGCCGGGCAGTACGGCATCGCGCATTACACTGCGTTATCCGAGCTGCCGCCGGATATCGATTTTGCCTGCGTCGTGGTGCGGGCTGGTGTGTCGGGAGGGCCGGGCGCTGATATCAGCGAGACACTGCTCACGCGCGGCATTCACGTCCTGCAAGAGCATCCGCTGCATCCGGCCGAACTGGCGCGCTGCCTGCGCAGTGCGCACCGCCATGGCGTGCGCTACAGCGTCAATGCCTTTTATCCGACCGTAGCGCCGATCGCCCGCTTTCTGCAGGCCGCGGAACTGCTGCGCCGTCATGGTGCGCCGTTGTTCGTCGACGGCATCTGCGGCGCCCAGGTTCTGTATCCGCTGCTAGATGTCGCGGCGCGAGCGGTCGGGCGCCTTCGCCCATCGGTCTTGCGGCCGTTCGTGCCCGCCCGTTGCGGCCCCTACACCAGCCTCCACGGCGAGATCGGCGGGGTGCCATGTACGTTGCGGGTGCAAAATCAGATTCACCCGGTCGATGCGGACAATCATGCCCTGCTGTTGCACCGGCTCACGCTGGGATTCGAGAGTGGGATTCTGGCGCTGGCCGATACCCACGGTCCGGTGATCTGGAGTCCGCGGCTGCATACCCATCGCGATGCCACGCACCGGCTGGTGCTGAGCGGGCCCGGAACCGAACGGCTCTCCCTGCCGTCGAGCGAGATGCTTGCGGGCACGGAGAGCGGGACCTTTCGCGACGTGTTCGATCGCCTGTGGCCGCAGGCCATCAATCTTGCGATGAGCGAATTCATCGCGACCTGGGGCGATCCCGCGGCTGCCGCACGGTCGGCGCAATGGGCGAGCGGGGTGACTGCCTTCTGGCACGAGGTGTCCACGGCCCTCGGCTCACCAGACCTGATTTATCCCGAGGCACCGCCGCCCGTGAACTTGGCGGATCTCCTACCGGGCATTGGAGAGAACCGTTGATGCGGACCGATGGATATCTGCGCTTCTACCAGCCACGGCCCCAGGCCGCGCGGCTGCTGATTTGCTTCCCCCACGCCGGTGGCGGCGCTAGCGCGTTCCGCGCCTGGCCGTTCCTGCTAGACGACGACACCGAAGTCGCGATCGCCCAGTATCCGGGCCGCGAGGATCGCTTCGGCGAACCGCGTGTGGAAGACATGGACACCCTGCTGGCTCAGCTTCTGACTGAAGCGCTGCCGCATGTCGCGCGCCGGCCCTTCTATCTTCTCGGACACAGCATGGGTGGGGCCGTCGCCCACGAACTTGCGATGCGCCTGACCGCGCGCGGAGCCGAACCCCGCCGCCTAGTGGTATCGGGCCGCCAGCCGCCGAGCCATCATCCGCTGGACAGCACCATTCATCAGGGGAGCGACTCCGAGCTGCTGACCGAGCTGCTGCGTCTCAGTCCGGACAATCAGGCCTTGGCCCAGGAGCCGGAGCTTGCGGCTTTGCTGCTTCCGATCGTGCGCGGCGACTACCGCCTGATCGAACGCTACCGTCCCGGCGACTGCCGGCCGCTGGATTGCCCGATCACCGTGCTCGCCGGTGAACACGATCCGGAGCTCAGCCCCGAGGCGGCCCGGGCCTGGGCGGAATATACGCGCGGCGACTGCCGGGTGCATTTTTTTCCGGGCGATCATTTTTTCATCGCAAGCCAGCGCGCGCAGGTCGCGGCCACGGTGCGCCAGGCGATGGCCGAAGAGGAGCGGATATGAGCGATTATTATTCACCCGTCGCCGAATTCTACGATCTGGTCGCCCGCGCCCACGGCGAGGGCGAACTGAAGCTGCGCGAGAAGTTGCGCGGGCTCGATCCGGCCGGCGCCCCGATCCTGGATATCGGCGCCGGCACCGGACGCACCACGCTGGCGGTCGCGGAAACCGTGCCGGATGTGGAGATCCTGGCGGTTGAGCCGGCGCCGGCGATGCGGGCGGTGCTGACGCACATGGTCGCCCGGGACCCCGAACTCAGGCGCCGCGTCACGATCATTCCCGAGCCGGTGGAGAACCTGGCGCTTCCGGAGCGTCTCGGCGCCGTGATCGCCTTCGGCGTGCTGGGGCACCTGGATCTGGACGCCCGCCAGAGGCTGTGGCGGACCTTGCTTCCGCGCCTGTCGAAAGGCGCGCCAGTGTTCGTCGAGCTGCTGCCGATCGAGAAGCCGATGCGGCTGCCGACGCTACCACTGGCAAACGAGACCGTCGGCCGCCGCAGCTACAAAGCCACGCTGGATGGCGAGCCCGGCGACGGCGACATCATGCTGCTGACGTCGACCTGGGTGGCTAGCGGTGGTCCGAGCCCCGATCAGACCGTCCGCAACACCAGCGTCTGGCACACGTTCGGACTGGACGATCTCGCCCAGGAAACCGGGCTGCGGGCGGACCGGCTCAGCCAGCAGGCGGGGGTTCTCTATGTCTGACGTACCCAGCCCTCCACGGACCGTGCTGTTGCCCGACATGCGCTACCCCGACGCCATGCGGGTCCGGTACCGGCAGCGCGGATATTGGGGCGACGAGACCTTGCCGGACATTGTCCGGGCGTGGGCGAGCCGGCACGGGGAGCGACCTGCGCTGCTGACGGCGCGCGACAGCTGGGATTTCGCCACGCTGATCGCGCGCGCCGACCGGTTCGGACGCCATCTGGCGGCGAGCGGGGTTGAGGCGGGCGACGCGGTCGTGCTGCAGCATCCCAACGACACCGATTTCATCATCGGGTTGCTGGCCCTGCTTCTGCTCGGCGCGGTGCCCGTGCTGGCGCTGCCGGCGCACCGGCAGCGTGAGGTGACCCATGTCGCCGAATTGGCGACCGCGGTCGGCTATCTCGGCAGCGAGCACGCGGGGATCGACACGCCGGCGTTGCTGGCTGCGGTGCCCAGTCTTCGCTTCTCGCTTCTCGCTTCACCGGACCGGCGGTTTGCCGACTGGCCCGACGGCGCGACCGGTCCGCTGCCACGGCCCTCCGTACGGCCGGAGGATGTTGCACTTCTGCTGTTGTCCGGCGGCACGACCGGCATGCCGAAACTGATTGCCCGCACCCACGCCGACTACATTTACAATTTCCGTGCCAGCGCCGCGCTGTGCGGTGTCACCGCCGAGGACCGCTACCTGGCGGCGTTACCGATGGCGCACAACTTCCCGCTGGGATGTCCGGGGATTCTCGGCACGCTGGAGCGGGGTGGCAGCGTCGTCGTGCCGCCGAGCTCGGCGGCGGAAGAGGCGTTCGAGGTCATCGCCATCCATCGTGCAACGCTGACCGCGCTGGTGCCCTCATTGGCGGTACTCTGGCTGGAGGCGGCGGAATGGGAGCGCCCTGATCTGTCCTCGATGCGGCTGCTGCAGGTCGGAGGCGCCAAACTCGATGCCGCGACGGCCAGACATCTGGCATCTCAGTTCGCCTGCCGAGTGCAGCAGGTGTTCGGCATGGCCGAAGGATTGCTGAACTTCACTCGGCTGGACGACCTGCCGGAACTGATCGCCGAAACTCAGGGACTGCCGCTCTGCGACGACGATGAGGTGCATGTCGTGGATGAACGGGGACAGGATGTACCTGCTGGTGAGATTGGCGAACTTCTAGTTCGCGGTCCCTATACAATTCGTGGGTATTATCGGGCTGCCGACTACAATCGCCAGGCGTTCACACGGGACGGGTTCTACCGGAGCGGTGATCGCGTCCGCCGATTGCCCAGTGGCCATATTATCGTCGAAGGGCGAATCAAGGACGTCATCAACCGGCATGGCGAGTCGATCGCTGCCGACGAAATCGAGGCGTGTCTACGGGAACACCCCGCTATTCGCGATGCTGCGGTATTTGCCGATTCGTCGGCCGGATTCGACGAAGCTGTCCATGCCGCAGTCATCAGCGACGATGCCGCTCTGACCCTGAACGATATTCGCGCGTTTTTCGCCAACCGCCAGATTGCCGCTCACAAGTGGCCCGATAAGTTGTCGCACGTACAGCAATTTCCATTGACGCCAATTGGGAAGGTCGACAAGCGACAACTTGCGGTATCGCTACAGGAGATACTGCCGTGAATATCCGTGTCGCACTCAGCTTGGAAAGCACCGACGTTTCAATTCGAAAGGCGAGGACGCCTTCTCCCATTAAGTCGGATAATTTTCTTGCCGCTTTTGGGCTTCGTAGTCAGGACAGTCACGAGATCACCTTACGCGGTGAAGCGAACGACTTCGTCAACCAACCATCACGCTGCGTCCGCGTGCCGTTGACGACAAATCAGCCCCGCCGGTCCTTCACCAGGTGCGCCATTGAAGTATTCGTCAAATTCATCGCATGGCCGCAGCACCACAACGAAACAGGTGATGACATGCATGAACAAGATCACAAGTGGTGCCACGGTAAGCTGAGGCTGAACCTAGCTCGCGCCAGTGTGGCGGGACTAATGGTCATCGTGTCGCTTGTGGCGGGGTCGGTCGCCATCGCGCAGGATGTCCGACCTGCGTCTGTTGCCGCGCCAATACACTCCAATGCTCCAACGGATGGGCCGACTTCTCCGTTGGTGAGCCCATCGATCTCGCTAGGGCCGTCGCCGAGTCCGGTGGGGACGAGGGACCCCTTCAATCGGACTCCCGCGGCCGATCCGGTGCTGCCCGCAAGTACGCCACAAGCTTCAGCAGCACCCGAGTCATCGTCGTCGTCCGCCATTGCCATGCTTCCGCACGACCTGACGCCCTGGTCGATGTTCATGCAGGCCGATATCGTCGTGAAAACGGTCATGATCGGTCTCGCTTTCGCGTCCCTCTTGACCTGGACGATCTGGCTCGCGAAAGGTCTTGAACTCGTCGCCGCCAAGCAGCAGGCAAGAAGCGCGGCGCTCAAGCTTCAACGCGCCGACAGCCTTGACGAGGCTGCGCGCCAAGTCGAGACCGGCTGGACACGACGCGGGCCGGTATACGCGCTTATACAGGCCGCCAGACGCGAGAATACGCGCTCCGCCAACCTCTCCGTCGAGGGTATCAAGGAGCGCCTGGCAATCGCCCTCTCGCGCGTCGAAGCGCGTGCCGGTCGCGACATGGGGCGTGGCACGGGCTTGCTCGCCACCATCGGCGCCACGGCGCCCTTCGTCGGTCTGTTCGGGACGGTCTGGGGGATCATGAACAGCTTCATCGGCATCAGTCAGGCGCATACGACCAACCTTGCCGTGGTCGCGCCGGGCATCGCCGAGGCGCTGCTCGCAACCGCCATCGGCCTTATCGCAGCCATTCCGGCTGTGATCATCTACAATGTTTTCGCCCGATCAATCAGTGGCTATCGCGCGCTTCTCTCCGATGCTTCCGGCGAGGTCCTACAGCATGTTTCCCGCGATCTCGAGCGGCGGGAGCGGGCTCCGGATGTACCCGACCCATCTGCCGCTCCCACCGGGTCGCGATCTGGGCCGATTGCCATGCGACCCGCCAGCGTAGCGGCGGGCTGAGCATGGCCATCTTGCTCAAGGAGCCACAAGACGGCGATCTTGCCGAAGTCTCCGACATCAACGTGACGCCCTTCATTGATGTCATCCTCGTCCTGCTCATCATTTTCATGGTGGCGGCGCCGCTCTCTACGGTCGATGTTCCGGTCGATCTACCGGTGTCGAACGCACAGCCTCGGCCGCGTCCCGACATGCCGGTCTTCCTGACGGTCAAAGGCGATCTCTCGCTCGCCCTCGGCAACGACATCGTGCCGCGAGAGATGTTGCAGATCCGGCTCGACGAGCAGACCCACGGAGACCGCGCCCAGCGGGTCTTCCTGCGGGCGGACGGCGCCGTCGCCTATCGCGACCTGATGAACGTCATGAACCTTCTGCGTGATACCGGCTATCTCAAGGTTGCCTTGGTCGGCCTCGAGGATACCGGACAGGCGATCCGATTGGGCTCCGTGCCATCGCCAGCGCCCGCATCGGAAACTGGGCCGGCGCGCCCATGACGGTGTGGCAGCATGTCGATCATCCGCGCTCGGGGGCCGGCGCTTTGACAGTGCTGCGCTGGACAATAGCGATGGCCCTCGTTGTTGCTGCCCATGGTGCGGGCGCTTGGGTGGCCTTGAACTGGCTCCCTGCTCAGGTCATTCCGAATGAAGTGCCGTCAACGGTGATGATTGAGCTGGCACCGCTCGCAGTCGCGCCCGAGGTGCCTTCGAGGTCGCTTTCGCCTGCGACTCCGGTGACTGACGTACAGCACGAACCGACGCCCGAGACGGCTCAGACATCCGTTGCCGATAAGCCCGGCGCTGAGCCTGTTGAGCCGATCGAACCTGTCGTGGAGACACCACAGGACCCGCTCCAGTCCCCCACGCCGGAGGTCAAGGTTTCTGAAACTCTGGAGAGACCCGACGCCGATGCAGTGCTGACGCCCCCTTCGGCACCCCCCAAACCAAAGCGAGCGAAGAAACCGCCGACCAGGAAGCGCGAGACTGCCCCTGAACGCCCTGCCGATTCCGATATCCCCAAACGCCGGCAGGCCACGACGCCGCGCCCGACGCGAACGGCTCCCCCCGACACGGCCGCAACGTCCTCGACGGGCGCGTCATCATCCGCTTCAGTGTCGCAGGCCTCGTGGCGCGGATCGCTGATGGCGCACCTCAATCGCCACAAGCGCTTTCCCGAGGGCGCCGGAATGGGGACCGTCTCGGTTCTCTTCACGATCAGCCGCAGCGGCGAGGTGCTGTCCGTCCGGCTGACCAGCTCATCGGGCGATGCCGCGCTCGACGCCGAGGCAATCGCCGTCCTGCGTCGGGCCAGCCCCGTGCCTGCGCCTCCAACCGGCCTTGGCGGACGAACGATGACGCTCGCGGTGCCTATCCGGTTCAACCGCTAGAGGGGTCAAGAGTACTTGGTCAGGGGCGGCTGAACACGCCGCCATGGCGTGCAATCGGCGGCGCCTCGCATGGAATAACTAGAGCATTTTCCGATCACGTTGCGTCGTAACCAGCCGCGACGAGATAATTTTGGCATTCCTCGGGTGAGAAGCGCTTGAGAGCGTTGGCGATTGCTTGCCAGAGATCGGGCATGGTGCGCGCTGCGGCGGCCCGCAACAGGGCTTTCAGTTTAGAGAAGGCCATTTCGATCGGGTTGAAGTCTGGACTGTAGGGCGGAAGATAGAGCAGGCTTGCTCCGACCGCCCGGATGGCCTCTCGAACGCCATGGACCTTGTGAGCGGGCAAGTTGTCCATGATAACGGTATCGCCCGGCCGCAGCGATGGGGCGAGCAATTGCTCGACGTAGGCCAGGAAAGCGTCGCCATCCATTGGACCGTCCAGAACAAGCGGCGCGATCAGACCGTCGGAGCGCAATCCAGCGGTGAATGTCGTCGTCTTCCAATGTCCGTGTGGGATAGCTGCACGACATCGCTCGCCGCGTGGCGAGCGGCCGTAAAGCCGCGCCATTTTGGTGTTGGCGCTGGTTTCGTCGATGAAGACGAGACGCTCAGGGTCAAGATCGATTTGCCCTTCGAACCACTCCTCACGCGCGGCATTTATATCGCCGCGCCGTTGCTCGGCGGCGTGCGCTGTCTTTTTTTAAGTGTGATCTTTCTGCGCTGGAAAAAACGCCAGAGCGACGCGATGCCAGTCGATATTCCACGACGTTTCAACAGTTCTCGCAACTCGGCGAGCGTGATATCCGGCTTCGCTGTCACTGCCTCCAGAATCAATTGCGAATGCGCTTCGATGCGCTGCGATTTGCGGTCACCGCCCTGGCGTTTAGGAACGATGTCGCCAACTTCCTTGAGGCGACCGCGCCAGCGGATCGCACTGGCCGCGCTGACACCAAAGCGCTCAGCAGCCTGTCGACAGGACATGCCACCGTCAATCGCGGCTATCACCCTTTGACGAAGATCAACCGAAAGCGCCCTGGCCATACATGCTGGCCTCCCTCGCCAGCATGCAGCTTGAATCTGACTCGCGCCGTTTTGGGAATCCCCACCCGATTCATTCCGGTCGGAAAATGCTCTAGTCTAGGCTGCCGCTTGGAACAGCAATTTGAGATGGTTGCGCCCTCCCGCAACCACTTCAACTTGCGGCCGGCGCAAGTTCAGATTTGAGCCGGTCCCCGCAACCAAGATCGACAATGGAAACCCAGCAATCTCAATGAATTGCTGGGTTTTTGTTTTTGAGGTCGAGCAGTCGCCCCGACAAGATCAATGGCGCGGAGGGTTGGGCGCTCACGGATCATCCAGCGAAAACGACCACCATCACCGATCCCCAAGTCGTCAGCAGAATGTTCGAGATCGGATAGGCGGGCGTATAGCCGAGCACCACCACAGAGCTACCCGAGCGCTCCTGAATGGCAGCCATCGCCGCCGTGACCGTCTGTGCTCCAGTCAACGCCCCCAGCAAGAGGATCGGATTCATGCGCAAGATGAAATGGCCAAAGCAGAAGCCGACGATCTGGGGCAGCAGGGTTACGATCATGCCGCCCAGAAGCAGGCCGATGCCCGACTCCCGTATCGCGGAAAGGAAGATCGGTCCGGCATGAATCCCGGTAAGACCGACAAAAGCCGCCAGTCCGAGCGACGTCATCAGGCTGATCGCGCCGTCGGGGATCCGGCCGAAAGTTGGCAGACGGGTGCGGAGATAGCCGACCAGAAGTCCGGCGAGCAAGGTGCCGACGCTGGTGCTCAGCGAGATCGTGGCACCACCAACCGAAAAGCTCAGGAGAACGCCAACGAGGCCGCCGAGGAAAATCGCTAGCCCCAGCACCACGAAATCGATGCTGGTGCTCGGCGCAACGATAACGCCGATGCTCTTGGCTGCATTTTGCACGACCGGTTCAGGACCCACGACGCGAAGCAGATCGCCGCGCTGCAGGACGACGCCGGCAGCAATGGGAAGTGCCTCGCCACCCCGGCTCAGCGAGCGCAAATAGAGGCCGCGCGCCCAAGTCTGTTCCGAGGCCTGCTGGAGATTGCTGCCCGCGAGCTTCGGGTTGATCAGGAACACGTCGGCCGAGATCAGAGGGATATCGAGCAGCTCCTGGTCTTCGACCTCCTCGCCGCGCGGTTCGACCAGCTCCACGATGATCTGGCGCGGTGCGGACAGTGCGACGACATCGCCCGCCGCGAGCATCGTTCCAGGCTCCGCCTCGAGGATGCGCTCTCCGCGGCGAATGCGGTGGATGAACACGCGCTGCCCGGGCACGCGAGCTTCGGCCGCGGCAACGGTTAGCCTGGCGATCGCCGCGTCGTCATCCAGCCGGTAGGCGCGCAGCTCGAACTTGCGCCAGGCGGACGCCAGGCCGGGCTTGGCGCGCGTGATGCCCAGGGTTTGCTCCAGCTTGAGCGCTTCCGTCTTCAGATCGATCTTCAGCAGCGCCGGAACAATGATCGTGCAGAATGTAATCACGCCAGCATAGCCGAAGATGTAGCAGACCGCATCGGCCACCGCGATGTGCGAGACAAGCAATGCGCGCTGTGCCTCGGACACGGGCAGCCCATTGATTGCGTCGGTCGCCGTTCCCATTGCGGCGCTCTGGCTCAGGGCTCCCGACATAAGTCCGGCCGCGAGGCCCGGGTCAAGTTTCAACACGCGTGCCACGACGATTGCCGCCGCAAGACCGGTGAGGCTCACGACAATGGCCATCAGCATCGGCTTCAGCCCGTCACGCTTCATCGCCAGCACGAATTGCGGACCGACCGAATAGCCCACCCCGAACAGGAACAGCAGGAACAGGAACGATTTGGTCATGCTGGAGACCGGCACATGCGCGAAATCGCCGACCGCGAGGCCGGCGAACAGCGCGCCCGTCACCGGGCCAAGGCTGAAGGCGCCGATCCTGAAGCTTCCGATCCAGTAGCCCGCCGCGATCACCAGGAACAGTGCGAGTTCCGGATAACGGACGAGAAACTGCTGCAGCCAAATCACCATCGTTTCAACATCGTCGCTCGCCGCGGCTACGTCATCATCATCACCAGCACCATGCCCCAGATCGTCAGCAGCGTGTTTCCGACCGCGTAGGTGACGGTATAGCCGAGGCCGGGAATCTGGCTTTTCGCGCGGTCATTGACCATGCCCAGCGAGGCGGTCGTCGTGCGCGCGCCGGAGCAGCATCCGAGCACGATCGCGTCGTGGAAGCGGAACACGTATTTGCCGACGAACATCGCCAGGATCAGCGGCACTGTGGTCACGACGACGCCCCAGAGGAACAGGCTGAAGCCGAGCTTTTGCAATCCGGCGACAAATCCCGGTCCCGAGGAGATGCCGACTATGGCGATGAAGACGTTCAAGCCGACCGAGTTCATGAACCATACCGTGGGTGACGGGATCCGCCCGAACGTCGGGTGCACGGATCGCAGCCAGCCGAAGAACAGACCGGAGATCAGCGCGCCGCCGGAGGTGGACAGCGTGAGCGGCACGCTTCCGATCTTGTAGACGAAGGCGCCGACAAGCGCGCCGATCGCAATGGCTGCGCCGATGAACGCGACGTCGGCAACGTCGGTGGCACGATCCGGCCGGCCCAGCATGGTCGTCGCGGCAGCGACATCGGCCGTGCGGCCCACCAGGGTGACGATGTCGCCCCGGTTTATCTTCGTGTTCGGCAGGATCGGGATCTCGGTGGCGATCGCGCCCCGGGTGATCTTGCGCAGGAATACGCCGCGCGCGCCCGGCGCTTTCGCCAGTTGCTCCAGCGTCTTGCCATCGACGTCCTTGCTGGTCACATAAACGTCGACGCCCTCGATCGGCACCGCCAGCAGCTCACGATCGTCAACTTCCTCCGCCTGCTCGCCGATCAGCTGCACGAGCACATCGCGGCGGCCGGCTACGGCGACGACGTCGCCGGCATGAATCACGGTGTCGGAGGTCGCCTCCACGATCGTTCCGCCTTGCCGCAGCCGGAGGACGAAGACGCGCTGATCGGGGATCAGCGCCTCGGCCTGCTCGACCGTCTTGCCGACGACAGGCCCGCGCTCGCGAACGCGGTAGGCACGCAAATCGAACTGGTGCCAGCCGGTCCCCGGGCCGCCCAGCTGCTTCTTGCCGCCATGCTCTTCCTCATATTTCTTGCACGCGGTCTCGAGATCGATGCCGAGCAGCGCGGGCCCGATCAGGGCCAGCACGATCGCCGATCCGACCGTGCCGAAAATATAGGTCACGGCATAAGCGACCGGCATGGCGTCCAGCAGCTTCTTGGCTTCGTCTGCGGGCAGACCGAGGCGATTGACGGCGTCGGTTGCAAGTCCCATCGACGCGGAGATCGTCTGTGAGCCGGCATAGAGCCCGACGGCCGATCCGACGTCGTAGCCGGCGATCTTTGCGCCGAGATACGGAGCGAGAAGACAGAACACACAAACCACGGCCGCGAAAATCGCCTGCGGAATGCCGTCCTGCGCGATGCCACGCACGAATTGCGGTCCGACGCCATAACCGATTGCAAACAGGAACATCAGAAAGAAGAACGGCTTGAGCGGACCCGAAATGGTGATTCCGATCTGGCCGATGATGACCGCGGCGACCAGCGTCGCGGTAACGGCGCCGAGACCGAGGCCCTTATAGGTGAAGGATCCGAAATAGTAGCCAAGGGCCAAAGAGAGGAAGATCGCGATTTCGGGGTAGGTGCGGAGCGTCTGGAAGAACCAATCGATCATGATGTCACCCGTTCATGCTGTCCCGGGGCTTCGGCATGCACCCGCTTCGATCTCGCGCAGGGGGCCGAAAAGGGCGAGCAACTGTATCGACCGACATCAGACGGCGATTGGCGAGAGGGATGTTGATCTATGTCAATCGCAACTGCGAGAGCGCTGCGATTTCATCGTCTTGCCGACAACTCACGCGCGGTTCGCGATTTAAGTCGTGACGGGCCCACCGGCGCTGCGATCGCACCGCCTGCACGAGACCGTTGACATAGATCAAGGCTCGTCACCGGTTGCGGATCAAGCTGACCGCGATCGCGCAGGTAAGGCGCCAGTCCGCCTGCGCTCCAACCGCTCGCACCGTCCCCGGGAGTGTCAAATGGCCGATCTTCTGACCTTAAAGAAATTCGAGGCGTTGAGCCCCTTCGAGATCAAGGATGAGCTGATCAACCTCGCGAAGAGCGCTTCGAAGCAGAGTCAGATGGCCTTTCTGAACGCCGGGCGGGGCAATCCCAACTGGATCGCCACCACGCCGCGCGAGGGCTTCTTCCTGCTCGGACAATTCGCCCTCACCGAGAGCAAGCGGGTGATGGAGCACCCGGCGGGCATCGGCGGCATGCCGCAGGCAAAGGGCATTGCCGGGCGGTTCGAGGCCTGGCTCGCCCAGCACAAGGACATGCCGGGCGCGAGCTTCCTGACCGAGATGCTGCCCTTTGCGGTCAAGAAATTCGGCTTCGAGCCCGACGCCTTCGTCCACGAACTCGTCGATTCGATCATCGGCGACAATTACCCGGTGCCGGACCGCATGCTGGTGCATAACGAAAAGATCGTGCACGAATATCTGATGTGGGCGGTTTGCGGCGAGCCGCGGCCGGCCGGAAAATTCGACATCTATGCGGTCGAGGGCGGCACGGCGGCGATGTGCTATCTCTTCAAGTCGTTGAAAGCCAACCGGCTGCTCGTGCCTGGGGATACGATTGCGCTGGCGACGCCGATTTTCACGCCCTACATCGAGATGACGCACCTGGAAGACTACGATCTGAAGGTCGTTCAGATCAGGGCTCCGCAGGAAAACAAATTCCAGTTCACCGACGAGGAAATCAAGAAGCTGGAAGATCCGAAGGTTAAGGCCTTCTTCGTCGTCAATCCGTCCAATCCTCCGGGGATGGCGTTGAGCAAGGAGACGATTGCCAAGTTGGCCAATTTGGTCAAGACCAAGCGCCCCGACCTGATGATCCTCACCGACGACGTCTACGGAACCTTCGTACACAACTTCCGTTCGCTGCTGGGCGAGCTGCCGCACAACACCATCGGCGTCTACTCCTATTCGAAGTATTTCGGCTGCACGGGATGGCGGCTCGGGGCCATCGCCATCCACGAAGACAACATCTTCGACAAGATGATCGCCAAGCTTCCAGATGCCGCCGTGAAAGCGCTCGACAAGCGCTACGGGCCGCTGACGCTGGAGCCGCGCAAGCTCAAGCTGATCGACCGCATCGTGGCCGACAGCCGCGACGTGGCACTCAATCACACCGCGGGACTATCGTTGCCGCAGCAGGTGATGATGAGCCTGTTCTCGCTCTCGGAGATGCTGGACGTGAAAAAGGCCTATCAGGCGGCCTGCATGGAAATCGTCAACAAACGCCTGTGGTCGCTGCTCGACGGGCTCGGGCTTGCCGACAAGCTAACCCCCAACCCGAACTACGATGCCTATTACGGCCTTATCGATTTCGAGTTCTGGGCTCGAAAGAACATCGGCGACGATGCCGTTGAACACTTGAAGAAGAATGTCCACCCGTTGGATCTCGCGTTCAGGCTGGCCGAAGCCCACGGAATCGTGCTGCTGAACGGAGGCGGCTTCGATGCACCCGAATGGTCGCTTCGGGTATCGCTCGCGAACCTGCCCGACGATGTCTACGACGATATCGGACGAGGTGTCCGGGCCATCGCCAGAGGCTATCGCGATGCCTACGAAGCGGCGACCGGGAATAAGGGAGGCGCAAAGCGCTGAGCTTTCCACGCGGTTGGAACTTTGATCTCCGGCGCGCGAGCTGTCGCTGACAAGGCTGCCAGGTCATTCGCCATTCAGGGCGCCGCGCGGTCAACCGGGCTATTATAGTCCGATTGGGTGAGCCAGCTTGTCGCACGCAATTCCAATTGTCTGGCACAAGCTGCACTGGTCACTCGATTTTCTCCGTGATCTACCATGACCATCATGGGGAACGGCGGCGACATATTTCGGCGAGCGTTTCATCGCTGGCTTGAAGCGTTCGATGGCGATTTTGCCTTCAGGTTGATGGTCATGACGGCCGGGATGCTGTCGACTGTCGCGTTTGCCTTTGGATTGCTGTCGCTCTGAGCGAGCCCGTCATCTGAAGCTGGCCGAATTGATGTCGGCGACGAGTCCAGGCGCCTGCAACCGGAAGCACCAGTCCGGGCGGCAAGAAATGCGCTTCAAAGTAGTTGCAAATTCGACCGGACGTCGAGGCCATCTGGCAGCAAGGTTCGGAATCGGGCTCTCGGCCGCGATTGTCCTGTTCTGCTTTGCACAACAAACGGTCGCACTGCCGCTAACGTCCTTCCGTTATGAAGCCCAGGCTCAGCGGCATTGCCCTGGCGATGCCGTGGTCTGGCTCGATTTCCGCCGCGGACGCTATTATCTCAAAGGCCAGAGCCGCTATGGCAGGGGCTTTGACGGCAGTTTCGTGTGCAGGAACGAAGCGCGCGATAGCGGCTATCGGCGTTCGTTGCTCGGCCTCCGGTGACGTCACTGAAGGCCAGTTCCACGGCCGACCTACCAACCGTAATAGCGCGGCTGGGCGTAGTAGGCCGGCGAATAGCCGTAACCTCCGCCAGGCGGGCAATAGCCGTATGCGGAGCCGTAGCCGTATCCGGAGCCATAGCCATATCCGCCGCCGTAGTAGGGATACCCGCCATAGGCCGCGCTTGCGATGGCTCCGCCAACGATCGCACCAGCAGCGGCGGCGCCCCATCCTCGATAACCCCAACCGCCGTAGCCTCCTCTCCAACCGCGATAGCCCCAGCCACCGCGATAGCCGCCGCCCCAGCCGCCCCAACGGACTTGAACGGCGCCATTGTCGACCATGCCTTTCATGGCAGCGATGTTGGTCGGCAGCGGGGCTGCATGACCCGCGTCCACCGTGCTCGCAAGCAGGATCAAGGCCAGCAGGGTTTTGGTGTTCTTCATCACGTCCTCCACAGCGGGGTGACAGGGCAGTCGTGATCCAACGACAGACAAATCACGGCCGACTTCCGGATCAGGTGCAGCCAAGCCTGTCAGCTGCCAGCGGCTGATGCTTGATTTGAATCAATGTGACCATGAGGGCGTCTTTGGCGTGGCGGACGCGTGACGCTTGATCTGGATCAAGCGATGCGTGCCAGGGCGATGGCACCGCTTTCTGCGTGCCTGTTGACGCTCAATCGAGAGCACGTTCTTGAAAACCCTTCGCCAGCTCGTGGCCGGAGACGAATTCATCCAGCTCGCAATTCGTCTCGGATTGCTGGCGCTGCTGATCTACTGGTCGTTCGTCCTGGTCCGCCCGTTCGTGCCGATCCTGGCCTGGAGCGTCGTGCTCGCGGTCGCGCTCTATCCGGTCTTCAACTGGCTCACAGGGATGCTCGGCGGCCATGCGGGCATCGCCGCCCTGGTCCTGACCCTGATCGCATTGGCTGTCGTCATCGGACCGGCGGCCTGGCTCGGGATCGGGGCGGTGGAGGGGGTGAGAGAGCTCGCTGGACAACTGAGCGCCGGTAACGTTGTCGTGCCATCGCCGATGCCGGAGATCAAGGATTGGCCGCTGATCGGTGGCCCGCTCTATGACTTCTGGGATCGGGCGTCGACCAATCTGCGCGCCGTGCTGCGCGAGGTCGTGCCGCATCTGAAGCCGCTGGCCGGGGTCCTGTTTGCGTTTGCCGGCAATGCCGGCGTCGGGATGCTGAAGTTTCTGCTGGCGGTCGTGCTCGCGGGGTTCCTGTTTCCCCACGGCCGGCAGCTTGCCGCGGCATGCAGGGGTTTCCTGTCCCGTATCGTGCCGGAGCAGAGCGAGCACTTCCTCGACCTCGCAGGCGCGACAATTCGGGCGGTCTCCCAGGGCGTCATCGGCGTTGCCGTCCTGCAATCGCTGCTCGCCGGCATTGGGTTCAAGCTGGCGGGGATCTCGAACGCGGGCCTGCTGGCGTTTGTCGTGATGCTGTTGGCGATCGTGCAGATTGGGGCGGCGATCGTGCTGTTCCCCGTCATCATCTGGCTCTGGTTGGCCAAGGACTTCACGACGGCACTCGCGCTGACGTTGTTCTTCCTGGTGGTCGGCGTCCTCGACAATGTGCTGAAGCCGCTGGTCATGGGGCGGGGCCTGACCACGCCGGCGCTCGTCATCTTCGTCGGCGTGATCGGAGGCACGCTTGCCCACGGCATCGTGGGCCTGTTCATCGGCCCAATCATTCTCGCGGTCGCCTGGGAGTTGATCACCGCGTGGATCCGGGACGACCGTGCCCGGCTGGCGGGTGAGCGATGATACTGTTTCAGCTCCTCGCGGGATTGGCGGTGAGTGCGATCAATATTGCGCTGCATTCGTTGTTCACCGTCGTGGTGATCGGACTGATGCGGAATATCGCCCTGAGCGCCGCAGGCCGGTTTGAGCTGCAGCTCAGCGGCGTGATGGTCGCGACCGCGCTGATTCTGATGGTGGCTCATACCTTGGAGATCGTGGTGTGGTCACTGGCCTATCTTGTGATTGGTGCAGCGCCCGCGGCCAGCAATCTGCTCTATTTCGCCTTTGTGAACTACACCACGCTCGGCTATGGCGACGTCGTTCCGGTCAAGCAGTGGCTGCTGGTCGGCCCGATGGCCGCCATGAACGGCATCCTGATGTTCGGCTGGTCGACTGCGGTCCTGTTCGAGGTGCTGCAAAAGACCATCGAACGCCAGGGGACGCTCACGAAATCCTCGTAATGTGCCGGTCAGTTGTCCAGCCTGGACAGCTGGTCGCGGTCAACCAGCATGATTTCGCGCTGGTTCGAGCCGAGGAAGTCGAGGGCTCCGTAGGCGTGCAGCTTGGATAGTGCTCGCGATACGGTTTCGAGGGTCAGCCCGAGATAGTCGGCGATATCGCGCCGGCACATCGGCAGGGCGACGACGCCGACGCCGGTCAGCCGTCGATCCATCTCGAGCAGAAACGCGGCGACCCGCTCCAACGCGGTCTTGCGGCCGAGCAGCAGCATATGGTCTTCGGCATGCTGCAGGTTGCTGGTGGTCATGATCAGCAGGTTGCGAGCCAGGACGGAGTCAGAATGGGCCACCCGTTCGAGGCTCATCCGCTTGATCAGGCGCACGTCCGTGTCGACGACGGCTTCGGCTGTGAAGCGATGGGTTTCGGCGTTCTCAAGGCCGAAAATGTCCCCGACGAGGTGAAAAGCACCGATCTGACGTCGTCCGTCGGAGAGGAGCTTGTAGCTGCGGACAGCCCCTGAAACGACCTGGTAGACGTACTCCGCGGGCTCCGCCTCGCCGTAGATCTCGGCGCCCCTTCTGTAGTGGAATTCGCTGGTGATGAAGTTGGCATGCGGGGCGGTCAGCCCACCGAGGACGCTCGGTACATTGGCCGGTCTGACATTGACGCGAGCGAACATGGACCAACCCTCTTCACTATGACCTTGCGGCGTCCGTAGTGGTTCGAAAATGCTTGTCCGCGTGCAATGACTACGACACGGCCCGACCAGGCTCTATTGGTCTTGAGGCCATTGTCCCAAAGGACAGGGGGCCCGGAAATGCGGCAATTTGTTCGCAATTGGTACGCGAGTGTTGGATTACTTTTCAGCATTTACGACGATAACCGTGCTAGTTTTTCTTGAACCCGTTGGTCTCCGGCTCCGAGCGCTATGGGCAAGGCAATTCGGCTCTCTGGATTGATTGTTCTGCTGGCTAGCTTGCTGTGGCCGGCCGGTCTCCGGGCGCAAGAGATGCGTCCGCATTCCATGCTGGTGCTGGACCAGTCCGATCGACGCGGCCCGTTCTTCTATCAGGTCTTTGTTGGATTGCGGGATGCCGTGAGCGCGCACGGTCACGCTCCGACGACAATCTACTCGGAAAGTCTCGATCTCAATCGCTTCGGCGGTGAGGCCTATCAGGAGGGCTTTCGGCGGTTTCTCGAGACGAAATATCGCGATCGACCGATCGGTGTCGTGGTTGCCGTTGGAGCGGCTGCGCTCGAGCTTGTGCTCCGCTGGCGCCCGCAACTTTGGCCCGACACGCCAATCGTGTTTGCGCTGGTCGAAGAGAATGATTTCAAGCGAATGCGACCGCCTGCCTATGTCACCGGCGGCATCGTGACCTTGAAGTTCAAGGATGCCGTCTCGGCCGCCCGCGCCGTGGTACCAGACCTCAAAACCGTTGTGCTTGTCGGTGCGGATTGGGAACGGCAAGTTCTGTTTCGCAACTGGAAAGACCAGGCTGCGGCCGGCATTCCGGGCCTCGACATTATCGAGATTATCGGACGTCCGATGCCTGAGGTCGTCGAGCGGGTTACCGCGCTTCCCGACCACAGCGCGATCATCTACACGGGCCTCTATAGCGACGGCAAGGGCAACTACTATCCGCCCTCGGATGCCCTCGCATTTGTCGCGGCGAAGGCCAATCGTCCCATCGTGGTCGCGGCGGAAACCTTCCTCGAGCCGGGTGGCATAGGCGGATTCACGATCGTACCGTCCTTGATCGGTGCCGAAGCAGCACATAGGGCGCTGCGGATCCTGGATGGAGAGGCGCCGGAAAACCTGCCGCCGTCGGTCATCAATGCCGTGAAGCCGATCCTCAACTGGCGGCAGATGCAGCGCTGGAATGTCAGCGAAGCCAGTCTGCCGCAAGGCAGCGAAATCCGCTTCGAGGAGCCGACCTTCCTGGAAAAATATCGCTGGCCGGCCGTTGCGTTCACTGCGGCGTTGCTGCTTCAGACCATGCTGATCGCGTTCCTGCTGCACGAGCGGTACATGCGACGAAAGGCCGAGGTCGAGGCCCGCAATCGCCTGTCCCAGCTTGCTCACAGCAATCGGCAGGCGACCGCCGGAGAGCTGTCGTCCTCGATAGCCCATGAGCTCAATCAGCCGCTTGGCTCGATCCTGACCAATGCCGAGACGGCGGAGTTGATCCTCGGTTCGCCGACGCCCGACCTCCAGGAGGTGCGGGAGATCATTTCCGACATCAAGCGCGATGATTTGCGTGCGAGCGAGGTGATCCGCCGGATGCGCAGCCTGCTGAAGCGTGCGCCATTTGAGAAAAGGGAGATCGACCTCAACCAAACCATGCGGGAGGCATTCGATTTCCTCAAGCTGCAGGCCTCGACGCGCAACGTCGCGATCTACCTGCAGACGTCGCCGCAGACCCTGCTGGTGGAAGGTGATCCGGTTCAGTTGCAGCAGGTCATTCTTAACCTCGTGGTCAACAGCATGGACGCGATGGCCAGGATGCCCTACGGACGCACGATCATCGGCCGTACCGAAGTCAATGGAGGGGCGTCGGCTGTGATTTCGATCTGCGATTCCGGTCCGGGAATTCCCCAGGACAGGCTGAACGAGATTTTCGATCCGTTCTTCACCACAAAGGAGCAGGGAATGGGCATTGGCCTGTCAATCGCGCGGACCATCGTTCTGGCGCATAGCGGTCAGATCTGGGCCGAGAACCAGTCCGGTGGTGGAGCGGTTTTCCATCTTTCATTGCCGCTGGCGGCATAGCGCGTTTGGGTCTTACTTTGGCAGCAGGCAGTGCTAATTTAACGAACGCAGGATTTGCCGTCGGTCGCGAAGGAGGGAGCGTAATGCACGCTTACGTGCATATTGTCGACGACGACGCCTTGTTTCGCACAGCACTTGAGCGCAGGCTCAAGCTCGCCGGCTACCGTGTGGCGACGTATGCATCGGCCCGGCAACTGCTCGATCAATTGCCAAGCGACGAAGACGCCGGCTGTATCCTGCTGGACGTGCGCATTCCCGGAATGAGCGGTCCGGAGCTGCAGATCCGTCTCAACGAGCTGGAGTCGACGCTTCCGATCGTATTCCTCACCGGACATGCGGACACAGCGACGACCGTGCAGGCGATCAAGGCCGGAGCCGAGGATTTTCTGACCAAGCCGATTGCATCAGAGCAGCTGATCGAGGCAATCAATCGCGCCGTTGCGCGGCACGAATTGGCCCGCAGCCAGCGGACCAGGCTCGACTCCCTCCGCGCGCTGCTGGCGAAGTTGACCCCACGCGAGCGGCAGGTGTTCGATCTGATTGTACGCGGTCGGATCAACAAGCAGGTCGGCTATGAACTCGGCACGACGGAACGCACGATCAAGGCGCATCGTCACCAGGTCATGGAGAAGATGCAGGTGCAGTCACTTGCCGAGCTCGTCTCGATCGCGGAGCGGCTCGGCATGCGCGAGCTTGATGGCGAAGTTAAGGGTTAATCCGCCCGGAGGCAGCTGTGGCCTCCTGTCCCATGGTACAATATGAAAGCTCTGTGACGGCGCGTATCTCCGATATTGGCCACGGCGATGTCGCGCGCCGGTGAGATTTCAATGTGTCCTTCGTCCAGGCACCGACGTTGGGCAACAAGTCGAGATTTTGCTTCTCGATAGGGTAGAGGCCCGCAGGATTTGCCGACCGCGAAACTAGTTTTCGTCGTGGATGACAACCCCTCCATGCTCCGTGGAATCGGACGGCTGCTGCGGGAATATGGATTTGCATCCAGATTATTCGAGACCGGAAATGCCTTGCTGAGAGATGGCAGCTTCGATGGCGCGCTGTGTCTGATCCTGGACATCAATCTCAGCGATGGTTCAGGGATCGAACTGCGGCACCGCCTGGCGGATCAGGGCATCGACGTCCCGGTCATCTACATCACCGGAAATGACAACCCGGCGACACGGATGGCCGCAATGGCATCGGGCTGCGTGGCCTATCTGACCAAGCCGTTCACGGCAAAATCGCTGATGCAGCCGATCGAACAATTGTTGGCGGGCGCAGTCTAGCGATCGCGGGTCTCAATCATTCGTCAATGGCTTGGTCGAGCGTCAGTGCGGGTGCTCCCTTGCGGACAGTTGCAAAGCGGTCGAGCGGCACCGACGTCGTCACCGTCAAAATGCTGGTGTCGACGACGTCGACCGAGAGCGCCTTTCCGCCATCCATTTCCTCGAGCAGCTTGGGATCGGCAACATCGGCCGCGATGCACATGTTGGTCACGCACCAGGTATAGGGCAGGCGATGGACCTTCTGTTGGTCGACCGACAGCTTGACGCCGGCTTGCAGGTACATCCCGACCGGCAGGAATAGCTGGAGGCGGGAGGTCCCGTCTTCGCGCTCGATCAGATCGACGCGAACGGCCGTCTGGCCGGTCCCGAGGGTGCCGGTGATCGTCGTTCGGCATAGTGTCCTGGCGCCGGCGGCGGTGAAGCAGACCTTTCGCCATTCGCCATACTTGACGTCCCGCGCCGCGCGTGCCCCCCGCGGGGCTACCTCGGCGCCGTCCTTGACCGCGGCGGGCGGCGAGGGCGTCTGTTGGCCGTGCGAAGCACCGATGCTGACCGCAAACAGCACCGACATCGCCAAGGGACCATATCGGACCATGGGTACTCCTCCAGCGAGATTGCGCCTAGCGAACCTTGTCCAGAAATCGCTCGACCAATGGCGACCAGGTGGGAATGGAATCGGGAGAGCCGATCAGGAAATGTCCTTCGTCGCCGAACGGCGGCAGTAGATGGTACTCGGCCTTGCCGCCGGCGCGCGTGAAAGCCTCGTACATTCGCTTCGACAGGGCCGGGCCGAAGAATGTGTCGTTCTCGATGTAGAGCCACAGCATGGGCACCCGCGACGTGTGGCCGAACACGCCGGTCGCTTCGACCAGTTTGTCCGGGCCACAATTGTTGTTGGGCTTGCCATCGACGCGGCCGCCGCGGCCTGCCGCGAAGGTGATGATGGCCTTGACCTGCGGCGGGTTGAGGCTCGACAGGGCGATCGCGGCCCAGCCGCCGGCCGACTGCCCGACGACGATGACGCCGTCCGGCAGGGTGCGTTTTTCGGCGGCCATGTAGTCAATGATCCAGAGATCGACCTGCGCGACGGCGAGGCCGGGATCGAGGAAATTGGGATTGGTGCATTTCCCGATCTTGGAGAAGAACGGGCCATAAAGACCGCGTTCGGGAATATCGATGGCCGCTGCGCCATAGCCGGTGCCGACGGGCGCGACCACGAGATAACCGCGCCGTGCAAACCACATTGCGGCGTCGCGAAATTCGACCAGCGGGAAGAAGCTGCGATCCCGGGCGTTCAGCGACACGCCGTGGTTCATGATGACCAGCGGGAAGGGGCCGTCGCCGAGCGGTCGAACCAGATAAGCGAACATGGGTAGCGGGAGCGGCAAGGCCCAGATTTCTTCCTGGATGCGCTGGGGCGCGCCGTTGTCGTCGGCGCGTGCCGGGGTGGCCAGACCGAGCAACAGAAGTGTTGCAGCTGCGAGGGCTCGTAAGCCGTGCTGACGCATGTCATGCCCTCCGGCGGTCCGCGGACAAATGTGCAGGTCATGGCAATCCTAGTGCTGATCTGCGAGGGCGACGCTTGATCTGAATCAACGTGGATCGGTCCGCCCCGGCGCAACCACATGCGTCCAATGCGGCTTGATACGGCGGGCTTGATGTCAATCCTGAGCGAGACGAGTTGGGTCCGACGGTTTCCGCCGGCGAGTTGGCTTGCCGACTATCGCGCATCCTGGCTTGGTGCGGACGCAATCGCCGGGGTCACGCTGGCCGCCTACGCGATCCCGGTGTCGCTGGCCTATGCCGGGCTCGCCGGGCTGCCGCCGCAGGTCGGCGTCTACGGTTACCTGCTTGGCGGCGTGGGTTACGCCTTGCTCGGCTCGTCGCGGCAACTCGCGGTGGGACCGACCTCGGCGATCTCGCTGATGATCGCCGGCGCCGTCGGCGTGCTGGCCGGCGGCGACGCCACACGTTACGGGCAGATCGTCAGCCTCGTTGCCTTCAGCGTGGCGCTGCTCTGCCTGATTGCCTGGCTGTTCAGGCTCAGCCTGCTGGTGCGGTTGATCAGCGACAGCATTCTGGTGGGCTTCAAGGCCGGGGCAGGGCTCACCATCATCATGAGCCAGCTGCCGAGCCTGTTCGGCGTGGCAGGCGGCGGCCACAATTTTTTCGACCGTGCGATCAAGCTTGCCGGCCAGTTGGGCGATACCAGGCCGCTGGTGCTCGGCATTGGTGTGGCTGCGACCGTGCTGCTCCTGCTCGGCGAGCGCAGGCTGCCCGGAAAGCCTGTTGGTCTCGCCGTGGTCGCGCTGTCGATCCTCACGGTCTCCGTCCTTGGGCTTGCGGAAATGGGATTGCCCGTGACCGGAAAGATCCCGACCGGATTGCCGACCCTTGCGGTACCGACGTTCGGCCTGCTCGAATTTGACGATCTGTTTCCCATCGCCGCCGGATGTCTCGTGCTGGCTTACGTAGAGGGCGTGTCCGCGGCGCGAAGCTTCGCGGCAAAGCACGGCTATGCACTGGATGTCCGGCAGGAGTTTCTGGGGCTCGGCGCGGCCAATCTCGCCGCAGCCTTCGGGCATGGCTATCCCGTCGCCGGCGGGCTGTCGCAGTCGGCCGTGAATGACGCAGCCGGCGCGCGAACGCCGCTGGCTCTCGTGTTCTGTTCGGCAACCCTTGCGCTCTGCCTGCTGTTTTTCACGGGTCTCCTGACCAATCTGCCGAAGACCGTGCTTGCCGCGATCGTCTTTTCGGCCGTCTACAAATTGGTCGATATTCCGGCGCTTGCCCGAATGTGGCGGATCAGCCGGATCGACTTCTATGCGGCGGTCATCGCGCTCGTCTCCGTGCTGTTCCTCGGGATCCTGCAGGGCGTACTGCTGGCGGCCGCCGCCTCTATCTTCCTGCTGCTGTTGCGTGCGTCGCAGCCCAATGTCGCATTTCTTGGCCGCCTTCCTGGCAGCGGCCGCTATTCCGACCGGGCGCGCCATGACGACGTGGAACCGCTGACCGGGATCATCGCCTTCCGCCCGGAAACCTCGCTGCTTTATGTCAATGCCGAGACGATTTTCGAAACTGTGCTGGCTGCACTGCAGACGTCCCCCGACGTCAAGCTGGTGGCCTGCGACCTGTCGGCCTCGCCGTTCATCGACCTGGCGGGGTCGCGCATGCTACACGATCTGCACCAGGAACTCGCCTCGCGCGGCATCAAATTCTGCATCGTCGGCGCGCACGCGCAGTTGCGGGATCTGCTTCAGGCGGATGGTCTCGCCGACAAGACCGACAGCGGCGACTGGATGCGGACGCTCGACAGCGTATTGAGCAGCAGGAAGCCGCAGGCAAACGACTGACGTGCGCTGTCCCGCGGACCGTTCCCTAACATTCGAGCCTTGTTGCATCGCAAGACGTCGCGATCGCTCGGTGGCGACAAGGTTTGTCTCAACCGCTGCGGATTGACTTGGATCAAAGGGGGCGGTGTGCGCGGTTCGTACGCTCGGACGGGGAACACCGTCAAGATCGGAACACCGCTAAGATCGGGAGACATTCATGGCCAACGACGCGAAGCAGGCCCAGCAGCGTATCGACCAATTCTTCTCCGGACCCGGCGGACGCGCCGACAATTGGCGAGATCTGGTCGAGGCGGCAAAGGCGTGGAGCCGGGGCGGTGACCGTGCGCCGTACGACAAGGCGCTGTCGGCGCTTGCGGTCACCGAGGAGTTTCACGGCTACCCGGGCCTTCGTTTGATGGCGGCGCTGAAGGAAGCCGCGGCGGCGGGCGATGCCGCCACCTCGCATATGCTTTCGACGCGGATCGCGCAGGCACTTCAGACAAAATCCTTCCGCCAGCATGGCAGTGACTGGAGCACGCAGGACGAGGGCAATGGTGACGTTCCCGATTTGCTCCCGCCAACTCTCGGACAATCGGCGGCGCGCCGTCCTTACTTCGAGACCCTGATCGTGACCGGGGTGCCAGCCAGCAACTGGCCGGGACTCCTGGCGGAATGGCGCAGGCTGCGGCGTCCGGTCGACGCCTTCATCTATGAGCCCGTGATGGTGGGCAGTCTCGAGGACGCCTTCTGTGCGGCAATGCTGAACCCCAACATTGCGGCGGTGGTGATCAATGAAGGCTTCGGGTTGCGCTCGCGCCACGATGCGCCTGTGCTTCGTGCCATGACTGGCGCCATGGGGCTCAACGAAGAGTCCGATGCTTCCGCGCTACGGCTGGCCCATATCTTGAAGCGGATCCGTCCCGAGCTTGATCTCTACCTCATGTCCAATCGCGACGTCGAGGAGTTGGCCGGCAATCCTGAGGCCGACGTGGTGCGACGGGTGTTCTACTCGGTCGAGGATATCCTCGAACTGCACCTTTCAATTCTGGAAGGCGTGCAGGACCGCTTCGACACGCCGTTTTTCGACAATCTGAAGAAATACGCGCAGCGGCCGATCGGCACCTTCCACGCGCTGCCGATCGCGCGCGGCAAGTCCGTGTTCAAGTCGGACTGGATCCGCGACATGGGCGAATTCTACGGGCTGAACCTGTTCCTTGCCGAGAGCAGCGCCACCACCGGCGGCCTCGATAGCATGCTGGAGCCGACCGGCAACATCAAGAAGGCGCAGGAGAAGGCCGCGCGCGCACTCGGTGCCGACCGCGTCTACTTCGTGACCAACGGTACCTCGACCTCCAACAAGATGGCGGTGCAGGCGCTGCTGGGTCCCGGCGACATCGCGATCGTCGATCGCAACTGCCACAAGTCGCACCATTACGGCATGGTGCTGGCGGGCGCGCAGCCGCTCTACGTCGAGGCATTCCCGATGACGGAATACTCGATGTACGGCGCGGTGCCGCTGAAGACGATCAAGCAGGCGCTTCTGAACGCGAAGGCGGATGGCCGGCTCGACCGGGTCAAGATGATCGACCTGACCAATTGTACCTTCGATGGTCACATCTACAACACGCGGCGGGTGATGGAGGAATGCCTCGCGATCAAGCCTGACCTGATCTTCCTCTGGGACGAGGCCTGGTTCGGCTTCGCGCGGTTCTCGCCATTCCTGAGGCGACGAACCGCGATGGGCGCGGCGAACGAGATCGAAGCCTGGATGCGCGATCCCAAATCGGTTGCGGCCTACGAGAAGCAGCAGGCCGAACTCGGCAAGAACCCGTCGGAGGAGGTGCTGCTCAAGACCCGGCTCATCCCCGATCCGCGTCAGATCCGGTTGCGGGTCTACCAGACCAACTCGACGCACAAGTCGATGTCGGCAATCCGGCAGGGCTCGATGCTGTCCGTCAAGGACATCGAATTTCACACGGTCGAAGCGCAGTTCAAGGAGGCCGTATTCACGCACGCTTCGACCAGCCCGAACCAGCAGCTGATCGCAAGCCTCGACGTCTCGCGCCGCCAGATGGAGCTCGAGGGTTATGGACTGGTGGCCAATGCAATGGAGATCGCGTTCGCCATCCGCAATGCGGTCAACACCAATCCGCTGATTTCCCGGTATTTCCGCGTCCTGGGTGCGGATGCGATGGTCCCCAAGGAGTATCGCCAGAGCGGCTTCACCGACTATCTGGCGGCCGGTACCAACTGGGCGAGCGCCCTGAAGAGCCTGAACGACGACGAGTTCTGCCTCGATCCGACCCGCATGACGCTGGTCTGCGGCACGGCCGGGTACGACGGAACGCAGTTCAAGGGTCTGCTCGCCAACCGCTACAACATCCAGGTCAACAAGACGTCGCGCAACTCGGTCCTGATCCAGTCCAACATCAACAATACGCGCAGCGATGTCGCGCATCTTGTCCGGGTGTTGGCCGAAATCTCCGGTGAAATCGATCAGGCCTTGGCCAAAGGCGGAGCGAACGCCAAGGTCGCTTTCGACGTGCGGGTCAACAGCCTGATGAAGGACGTGCCCGACCTGCCGAACTTCTCGCATTTCCACGAGACCTATCGCGGCGATGCCGGCACCAGGACGAACGAAGGCGACATCCGCAGCGGGTTCTATTCGGCCTATGACCCCGCTGGATGCGAATACATTCGCCTGAACGACCCCGAGATCGACAGGCGCCTGAAGAACGGGCCCGCTCTCGTGTCCGCGAGCTTCGTGATCCCGTATCCGCCGGGCTTCCCGATCATGGTCCCTGGCCAGGTCATCACGCAGGAGACGATCGACTTTATGCGCAAGCTCGATGTGAAGGAGATCCATGGCTACGACGCGGCCGAGGGCCTGAAGCTCGTGACGACCGAGGCTCTCGCTAGGATGGGCAAGCCGAAGGCGTCAGCGCCGAAGCTCAAGGCTGCATCATAGATCCGTTAGCGCAACCGATCCCTGGAGGGAAATCATGAGGAAAGTGGATTTGCTTGGAGCTCTTGCCGCGCTGGCAATCGGATTGGCTGGCTTCGGCATGCCGTCGCTGGCCGAAACCGGCGCGGTCGCCGTCATCTTCACCAAGGGTGGCTTCATCGTTGGTGTCGGAGGCGGCGAGGGCGTATTGACCCTGCGCGGCAAGCATTATCCGTTCACCGTGTCGGGCATGAGCGTCGGCTTCACGATCGGCGCCTCGACCACCAAGCTTGTCGGGCGCGCGATCAACCTGAGGGGGCCCGGCTCAATCGAAGGTTCCTACAGCGCCGCAGGCGCTGGAGGTGCGATCGCCGCGGGCGCCGGAGGCGTGCAGCTGCAGAACGCCAATGGCGTGATCCTGCAGCTCAGCGGTCCGAAGGTCGGCGCCGAAGTCTCGGCCGCCGTGGGGGGTGTCACGATCCGCCTGAAATAGGCCGGAAGGGCCCAGGCCGCGCATCCGGTGCGGCCTGGTCTTTCAGTAGCGTTCCTCGACGAACTTCATTCCCCGCAGACCGGCCTGATCGTTGTAGCGCCCTTTGTCGGAGCGCCTGGGCAGTTTCACCTTGTCGCGCTTCACCCGTCCGTAGGGGATCGTCTTCAGGAGGTGCGAAATGCAGTTCAGTCGCGCCCGCCGCTTGTCATCGGAGCGGATGATGTGCCAGGGCGCGTGCTTCGAGCTCGTCGCCTTGAACATCAGGTCGCGTGCCCGGGAGTAGTCGTACCAGCGCCGGTACGACTCCGTGTCCATCGGGCTCAGTTTCCACTGCCGCAGCGGATCGTCGATCCGGGCCCTGAAGCGGCGTTCCTGCTCGTCCATTCCGACCTCGAGCCACAGCTTGATCAGGATGATGCCGCCCTCGATGATGTACTGCTCCATCTGCGGACAGAGCGAGAGAAACCGCTTGTGCTCCGCCGGTGTGCAGAATCCCATCACATATTCGACGCCAGCGCGATTGTACCAGCTGCGATCGAAGATGACGATTTCGCCGGCGGCAGGGAACTGCTGCATGTAGCGCTGGATGAAGAGCTGGGACTTCTCACGATCGGATGGCGCGGGCAGGGCGACCACCCGAAATACACGCGGGCTGACCTTCTCGGTCAAGGCCTTGATGGTTCCGCCCTTGCCGGCCGCATCGCGCCCCTCGAACAGGACGATGACCCTGAGCTTGTTCGCTACCACCCATTCCTGGAGATGGCAGAGCTGTATCTGCAGCTTGTGCAGCTCTTCCTCATACTGCTTGCGCTTCATCTTTCCGGAGGAGTTTTCCTTCGCCATCGATCCCCGTCCATCGTTTGAGCTGTCAGCCCCAGGCAATGACGATGCCGATGTCGCCGGGCATGCCGCCGGGGTATTCAACGACCTGGTAGCGGATGCGGTAGCCACGCGGTTGCAGATAGTCCGCCCAGAGCTGGTATATTTCCTTGGGTATGCCTGTCAGCGTCTTCTCCCATCCCGCCTCCATCTGATTGATGGCCCGCCCCTTGTCGGTGCACAGCGTGTTGGGGAAGCGATAGACCTGCACTTCGGTCAGCCCGTTGCGCACCGCACGCTGAATCACTGTCGAGGCCAGTTTGACTTTCTCGTCTTCGCTGAGACCGGACGGCTTGCTCAACCGCTCGATCAAGGCGCGCTTCTCGGCCTCCACAGCAGCCGCACGCTTGGCATGTTCCTCGGCCTTCTCCGCTTCCTTGAACGCCGCCTGCTTCTGGATTTCATGCGCCTTCGGGATCAGGTCATCGATTTTGTCTCGCATGGCCGGGACTCCTGGGATCGATCTTGAGCCTTGCCCGAGAACGGTAGGAGCAAGCCGACCGTCTTCTTTGATCCAAATCAAGCAAGCCGCACGGAAGAAAGGCACGGTGCGAGGCACGGCTGCGAAGCGCCAGGCGCCCGGACGGGAGATGAAATTTGAGCGAACAGATGCATCCGGCAGCTCCCCATCATCTGCCGTTCTTCATTCCCGGCGTCGACGGGTCGGACACCCTGATGGTGGTGATGGGCATTTTCCTTGTAGCTACAGTCTTCTGGGTTGGTACCCTCTACTGGAAGCTGCACAGCCTGCCGGAGCGCATGGCGCACAAGTCGCAGAAGCTGCAGTTTGAGATCGTCGCCGTCCTCGGCCTGATATCGCTTTTCACCCACATGCATATCTTCTGGGTCGCCGGCCTGCTGCTGGCACTCATCGACCTGCCGGATTTCGGCACGCCGATGCGCAGCATTGCCGATTCCGTCGAGCGCATTGCCGACGCTACGCCGGGCGCGCCCGCTGCCGAACCGGAAGCCGAATCCGTATCTGGCGGCAGTCCCGACGTCCGGACGCCCGCGAAGCAAGAGGTGCACAACCATGCTTGAGCTGATGATCTGCTCGCTGGTGACGATCCTGCCGGATTACCTCTACCGCCGCTATCGGCAAGGCAAGCGGTTCGGCAAGGAGATCACGTTCTTCTCCGTCTGGTACGAATTGAGGTGGGGTATCACCGGCTGCCTGATGCTCACGATCTCGCTGATCACGATGATCTTCTACTTTCATCCCTCGACGACCTCCGCGGCGATCTACTTCAGGACCGTGCCGATCCTGCCCGAGGGCTCCGGCCGCGTCGTCGAGGTCAATGTCGGCTTCACGGAATCGGTGAAGAAGGGGGACGTCCTGTTCCGGCTCGATAGTTCGAGGCAAGAAGCTGCGCTCGAGACAGCCAGGCGAAAGATCGCCGAGGTGGATGCGTCGCTGATCTCGGCGCAGGCCGATGTCGTCAAGGCGGACGCTCAGATCGGGGAGGCGAAAGCCTCCTTGCAGCAAGCCAAGGACGAGCTTGATGTGAAGAGCGAATTGCAACGCCGCAATCCCGGCATTGTGCCGCAACGCGACATCGAGAAGCTGCAGGTGCTGGTTGATCAGCGGCAGTCCGGCGTCGATGCCGCTAGCGCCGTCAAGCAATCGGCGACGTTGCGCGTCACTACGCTTCTGCCGGCCGAGAAGGCAAGTGCCGAGGCCGCGCAGGCGCAGGCGCAAGTGGATCTCGACAAGACTTTCATCCGTGCCGGCGTCGATGGCCGCGTCGAGCAATTCCTCGTTCGCCCCGGAGATCTTGTGGCCCAGATCATGCGGCCGGCCGGAATCCTGATACCCGACCAAGCCGGCCGGAACAGTTTGCAGGCGGGGTTCGGGCAGATCGAGGCGCAGGTCATGAAGCCCGGCATGGTCGCGGAAGCCGCGTGTATGTCGAAGCCCTGGGTGATCATTCCGCTGGTCGTCACCAGCGTGCAGGATTTCATCGCCGCCGGCCAGTTTCGGGCCACCGAGCTGTTGATCGACCCGCAGAGCCTGCAAAAGCCCGGCTCGATCCTCGTGTTCCTTGAGCCGCTCTACAAGGGCGGCCTTGACGGCGTGACACCGGGCAGCAGTTGCATCGTCAATGCCTACACCAGCAACCATGACGTGATCGCCGATCCGAAAACCGGCGCCTTGAAGGGTTTTGCCCTGCACGTCGTCGACGCGACCGCGCTCGTTCATGCATTGCTGCTTCGGATCCAGGCGCTGCTGCTGCCGATCCAGACGCTGGTCTTGAGTGGTCACTGACGGGCGCGAACAGGGAGACGGCAGATGAAACCGGACGGCAACCTTCGCGCAATCGTGGTGGTGGGCATGATCCTCGGATTGCCGGACTCCGCGCACGCGTTCGATCTCGCCGGCGCCTGGGCCACCAGTGCGGACCAATGCGGCAAGGTGTTCGCCCGCAAGGGCAGGGCGAACCAGGTCACATTCACGAATTTCTCCGGGATCTATGGCGGCGGGTTCATCGCCGAGTCCGATCGCCTCAGGGGCAAGTTCGAGAACTGCAAGATCAAGTCGCACAAGGATGATGGCAAGGACCTCAATATCATTGTGAGTTGCGCTTCGGGGATCATGGTGTCCAACGTGCAGTTCTTCCTCAAGGTTGTCGACGACGACACCATCACGCGCGAGTTTCCGGGCGTCGAGGGGATGCAGGTTTCCTATCATCGTTGCAAGCTCTAGCGGAATGCAGCCTTTGACCAATTTCTGCGGCCCGATATATTGAGCGTTGTGAAGCAGAATCCGGTCAACGCCGGATTGACCGAGTGACGCTCCGTGGATCCTCGCAGTTTACCAAGGTCGTTGCGCATCGCCCTGGTGGCCGGGCTCGTTCTGATGCTCGGGGGCGCCAGCTTGTTGGCCTATCGCTGGTATCTTCGGCCGACAACGCTCACCGTCGCCGTCGGTTCGCTCGATGGCGAAGCGAACAAGCTCATTTCGGCGATCGCGGGCAAGCTCACGGAGTCGAAGGCGACGGTCCGGCTGCGCTTGGTCCAGACCACGGGGCCGCTCGAGTCTGCCGCTGCGTTCGCGTCCGGAAAGGTCGATCTCGCGGTGGTGCGCGGCGATGTCGGCGACCTGTCGCAGGCCCAGGTCGTGATCGTGCTGGCCCACGCCGTCGCACTGATCATTGCTCCGCCCGGTACTTCGATATCTGACGTGACGGAGCTGAAGCGCGCCACGCTCGGCGTGATCGGGTTCGAGGCCAATCAGAAGCTGATCAAGGTGTTGTCGGACGAATACGATCTCGCGCGCGCGGGCGTGACGTTCAAGCCGCTGTTGCCCTCGGACGCGCGCCGGGCGCTGGAGGCCAAGGAGGTCCGCGCCATCCTGGTCGTGATGCCTCTGACCGAGAAATATCTGTCCCTGCTGCGCGGCGTTCTCCCGCACACCGCGCGAACCGGCCCCCTGATGATTGCCATCGAGTCGGCGGGCGCGATCGCCGAAAGGGAGCGGGCCTACGAAAGCTTCGACGTGCCCAAGGGAACATTGCGGGGCTCGCCACCAATTCCCCCCGACGACCTGACGACGCTGCGGACCTCATTCTACCTGGTGGCGCAGAAGAAGCTTGGCAACGACCTGATTGGCGACTTGACCCAGTCGATCATGACCGCGCGCCACGATTTGCTCGCTGAGTTGCCGGGACTGGCGCAGATCGCGACGCCCGACACCGATGCAGATGCACACATCCCCGTGCATCCGGGCGCCGCCGCATTCTACGAGGGGACCCGGGAGAGCTTTCTCGATCAATGGGGAAATGCGATTTTCCTGGCGCCGATGATCGCGGGCGGCCTCGCATCGGTGCTCGCCGCGGCCTGGAAATTTCTCCGGCCGGTCGAGACCCAGAGCCGACAGGAGGCGCTCGACATGCTTTATACGCCGGGGCCTCGGATCCGGGCGGCTGAGCAAATGCCGGAGCTGGAAGAGATCGAGCGCGAAATCGACCAGGTGCTGCGGACGCAGCGTAAGCAGCCGGTCGCGGACGACCAGGCCGAGCGTGCCGTCACCGCGGTGAACGTTGCAGCCCATCGGCTCGAGAACCTGATCCATGATCGCCGTGCCTATCTTGCATCGCAGCAGCCGGGCCCGGCCGGAAGCTGAGCGACGCTTTCCTTGATCTCGATCAAAGGAGGGACGCGGCCGTGACCGATGCTGTCGACCGTCGGTGTCGATGGAGGTCGCGATGTTCCGTTGGGGCAAGACTCTGGTTGCGATTGCGCTGGTATCAGCCATCCCCGTCGCTGCGGTGGCGCAAACCGCCGACAAGCCGCCTGCGCAGAGTAGTCAGCCACAGGCAGCTGCGCCGACAACGCAGCCGGCTGACAAGTTGTTGAAGCCCGAGCAGCTCGAAGCGCTGGTCGCGCCGATTGCGCTCTATCCCGACGAGCTGCTGGCCAACGTGCTGGCGGCGTCGACATACCCGCTGGAAATTGTGCAGGCCGATCGCTGGCTGAAGGAGCGCAAGAATCTAAAAGGCGATGCGTTGAAGACGGAGGTCGAGAAGCAGGCCTGGGACGACAGCGTGAAGGCGCTTGCGAGCACGCCCGACGTTATTTCGATGATGAGCGAAAAGATCGATTGGACCAAAAATCTGGGCGATGCGGTGCTCGCGCAACAACCGGATGTGATGGATGCGATTCAGCGGTTGCGCTCGAAGGCCTATGACAACAAGAAGCTGGTGACGACCAAGCAGCAGAAGGTCAGCGTTCAAACACAAGAGAACAAGCAGGTGGTCGTGATCGAGTCGGCAGATCCAAATACGATGTACGTGCCCTATTATGAACCGGCTACAGTCTACGGCACCTGGCCATACGCGGAATATCCGCCTGACTACTTCGGGTATCCGTCCTATATCGGCGCGGGCGTCATCGCGACCGGCCTGGCGTTCGGCGCGGGATGGGCAATCGGCCGTTGGGGCAACTACTGGGGCGGCGGGTGCAACTGGGGCAACCGCAACGTCTACGTCAACCACTACAACCGGGTGAACAACATCGGCAACAGCTGGCAGCACAACCCGGCGCATCGCCAGGGCGTCCGCTACAGCAACACCAACGTCCAGCAGCGGTTCGGCGGCAACAATGTGAAGGCCGGCGTCTCGGACCGGATGGATTTCCGCGGCCGTGACGGACAGCAAGTGCTGCGTCCTGACCAGGGCGCCGGAGATCGGGCGGGCGACCGAGCAGGAGATCGTGCGGCGGATCGTGCGGGTGACCGTGGTGGTGACCGCGGCGGAGATCGTGCCGGCACGCGCGATCGGCCCGGCGGCGGTGATCGCGCAGGTGCTTCAGATCGTGCAAAGGGCGGCGGCGATCGAGCTGGAGCAAAGGGTGGCGGCGATCGAGCCGGAGCAAAGGGGAGCGGCGATCGCGCAAAGGCCGCCAACCGCGGCAATGCCGGTAACCGCGCAGCTGCGGCCAATCGCGGTGGCGGCGGCAATCGCGGCGGCGCCATGAACGTGTCGTCCGGACGGGCAGCTGCGGCGGCATCGGCGCGGGGGCGATCGAGCATGGCCAGCATGCCGCGCGGCGGCGGCGGAGCAAGCTTCGCCGGTCGTGGGGGCGGTGGATTCCAGGGCGGCGGCGGAGGCGGCTTCCGTGGTGGTGGAGGAGGCGGCGGCTTCCGCGGCGGCGGTGGCGGCGGACGGCGTTCCGACATCGCGCTCAAGCACGATATCGAACTGCTTGGATATCTCGCCAACGGCCTCGGCTATTACCGCTTCAGCTATCTCGGCAGCAGCAAATCCTATGTCGGCGTGATGGCGCAGGAAGTCGAGCACGTCATGCCAGCGGCGGTGACGCGCGGCGCCGACGGCTATCTCAGGGTCTATTACGACAGGCTCGGTCTCAAGCTTCGCAGCTACGACGAATGGCGTGCCACTGGTGCGAAGATTCCATCTCGGTCGGAGGCATCACGATGACAGGCTTTTCGTCCTTGCGATTGAATCGCATTGCTTCCGTCAGCATCGCTGCGGCAGCAGCACTCGCTCTGCTGCTGTCTCCGGCTCGCGCCCAGCAGGGCTTCCCCAATCCCGAAGACGCAGCGTCCGCCTTGGCGACCGCCGTCAAGACCGGCACCAGCCGGGCCGTGCTGAAGGTGCTGGGCCGCGATGCAGCCGATATCATTGAGTCGGGCGACGATGTCGCCGACGCCAATGCGCGACAGCGCTTCCTTTCGGCCTACGACGCCAAGCATTCGATCAAGGCCGACGACAATAAGAAGGCCACCCTGATTCTGGGGCCCGACGACTTCCCGTTCCCGATTCCCCTCGTCAACAACCGTGACGGCTGGAGCTTTGACGCGGCTGCGGGACGTCGCGAAATCCTCTACCGCAGGATTGGCAATAACGAACTTGCCGCGATCCAGACCTGTCTCGCCTATGTCGACGCTCAGAATGAATATGCCGAGAAGGATCGCGGCGAGGGTGTGGGCGCCTATGCCCAGCGCATCGTCAGCAGGCCAGGCAAGACCGACGGATTGTTCTGGCGCGACGACAAGGACCCGAGTCCGCTCGGTGAGCTGGCGGCCCAGGCCGCGGCGGAGGGCTACAAGGTCGGCGAGCAGAGCGCGCCGTATCACGGATACTACTATCGGATCCTGAAAGCGCAGGGCTCCGACGCCCCGGGCGGCGCGCTGAACTATGTCGTGAAGGGCAAGATGATCGGTGGATTTGCACTGGTCGCCTATCCCGCCGAATACGCCAATTCCGGCGTCATGACGTTCCTGGTCAACCACGCAGGCACTGTCTATCAAAAGGATCTCGGCTCACGCACCGATTTCCTCGCCTCGCGCATGATCGTTTTCGATCCGGATCACACCTGGAAGAAGATCGACCTTACAAATCCCTGAGCTCAGAGGGGGCCGCAGCGATGCGATCCATGATCCGTCCCGTCATACTGGCGCTTGCGGCGATGGTCCTGTCGGTCACGCCATGCTCCGCACAGGCGACCGGCCATGTCCAGGTCAAGTTCGTGAAGGCGGCTCTCGTCTTGGGTGGTGGCGGCGGGAGCGGCACGCTCACCTACCGTGGGCGGCACTATCGGTTCATCGTGTCCGGCTTCAGCCTCGGCTTAAGCGCGGGCGCGTCGGTGAACTGGCTGGAAGGCTCCGCCTCTGGCATCAGGGAGGTCAACGATTTCGCCGGCAGCTATACGCTGGTCGGGGGAGGTGGCGCATGGGCTGCCGGCGTGGGCGGCGTGAGTATGCGAAATGAACGCGGTGTTCTGCTTACGCTCAAAGGGCCGAAAGCAGGACTGGAATTTGCCGCAAACCTCGGCGGGCTCACCATTTCGCTGCGGTGAACTCAAGCTGTATTCGGCCTGTCGCTGACGATAGGCCTGGAAAAGCGAAAGCACTCCGGCGTCGCCCTGCTAACTCGGGCGAGCCACGATTGGTTTGAAACCGCCGCTGCACTGTTCTCCACTGTTTCCGATCGTTCGAATCCGAGCGCGTGAGGGGAGATCCGTTCCCCGCAGCATCGGCATCCCTGCCGACGAGCCGGCCTCACAGGCGCCAGGGAGTGGCGTTCGTTTGCAAACACGTATATGAAAGCCTCTTCCACATACACGGATCGACGTCCTGGAGGGTGCGATGGCGGATGCCGCGATCAAGTCGGCACGGCGCGTGTTCGAGATCATGGAATTCTTCGATCGCGCGCGTCGCCCGCTCGGCCTCAAGGCGATCTGCGACGAACTACGCTACCCCGTCTCAAGCGGCGCGGCGATGCTGAAGAGTCTCGTGACGCTGGGCTATCTGGAGTACGATCGCAAGACGCAGACCTATCTGCCGACGATGCGGATCGCGGTATTGGGGCGATGGGTGTCGGAGCAGCTGTTCGGCGAAATCAGGATGCTGCCGCTGATGGAGGAATTGCGCGACCGCACCCGCGAAACGGTGATCGTGGGGACCCAGAGCGACATCAGCGCCCAATATGTGCACGTGCTGCGCTCAAACCAGGCGCTCGCCTATTCGGCCGAGCCGGGATCGCTGCGCCCGCTGGCACGCTGCGGTGTCGGTTTGACATTGCTCAGCAGCAAGTCGGATGAGGAGATCGACACGCTTGTCTACCGCAGCAATCATGCGGAGCCGACGCGTAGCCACCGCGTGGCGCTGAAAGACGTGATGGCGAACATCGAGCGCATCCGCAAGCAGGGCTACTTCTTCTCCCGCGGCATCTACAGTGAAGGCATCGGCGTGATCGCGATGCCACTGCCGCAAGCGCCGTTCACCCGCAGCTTCGTCATAGCGCTTGGCGGGCCGGTGTACCGCCTCGAGCGGCATCTCGATCAGAACGTCGCGGCGCTGCACGGCGCGATCCGTCGATTCCTGCCAAGGAATGCGAGAAGCTGATCGCCTTCCATTTCCATGGATATGGAAGTGCAAGGCATATCCCTGTAACGGATTGCGAGGCGCGACCTCCCCGATCTAACTTGCCGGCGAATGACGAGCCGGCTTGCAGATCGCCCGGCACAATCGGCACGGGAGGTTAAGCGTGGACTTTGCGCGGGGAGAAGGCGACGAGATCATCGCCGGGACGATCGGGCGATTCGCGGCTGACGAGTTGCGTCCCCGTCTTCGCGAGTTCGAAAGTGCGCGCACGGTCAGCGAAAGCGTGCGGGAGCGCTTCGCCGCGCTGGGCTTCGAGGCGCTGGATGTCGCCGAGGAAGCCGGTGGTGCCGGCCTCGGTCTGCTCCATCGTGTCAGGACCAACCGTTTGCTCGCTGAAGCCGACGCCGGCGCCGCGCTTGCGCTGGACCGGTTCGCGCCGGCGATCTACGTGATCGAGGCCTTCGGCGGGGTTGAAGCCCTGAAGTCGCTTCAGCTGAACCTCGGGCAGTCTGACGTTCGCTTCGCCCTGGTGATGGATCCTGGTGCCGGGGATGTTGCCGGTGCCCGCGTTGCAGGCCGGGTGGCCTGGATACCTGCCGCAGGAACGGACGTGCTCGTCGGCCTTGGTCCGCAGGGCGCGTGGCTGTTGAGGCAAGGTTTTGCGTTCGAGCCCGTCGGTGGCTCGGCCCTGCACGCCGCAGGCGCAAGCAGCGTGACGTTTGACGGCACGCCCATTCTGGCATGGCATGATCCGGCGCGTGCGGCGCGCGCGCTGGCCAGGATCAGGGTCTACTACGCGTCGCTGATCTGGGGTGTGCTCTCCGATGCTGCCGGGTTTTCGCGCAGCTACGCGCTCGACCGCGTCGCGTTCGGCAAGCCGATTGCCCATCACCAGGCGCTCGCATTCCTGATCGTCGATATGTACGTCGCCGTCGAGCGGTTGGGGCTTCTGATCGAAGATGCGGCGCTGGCGATCGATGCCGGCGAAGGACGCGCCGTCGGTGCGGCGGCGGCGGCTTTCGTCGATGCCATTGAGGCGAGCCGCTTCGTCGGTCCGAATGGCGTTCAGATCCTCGGCGGGCACGGCTTCATGCGTGACTTCCCTGTCGAGAAGGCGATGCGGGACTGTCGTGCGCTCGGCCTGCTCGCGGGTGGATGCGATGCCGCGCGCGAGCAGGCCGGTGCCGCGCTCGCGGCTACCATCTCGGAGAGGATCGCCGCGTGAACAATTTCAGCGCCGCGCTCAATGCGTATATCGAACAGGTTCGGGAGTGGGGGCAGCGCGAGGTACGGCGCGCCGGACTCGAGGCCGATCGCAACGGCGCGCCGTTGCCGCCTGATCATCCCTATTTTGCCGCGTATGTCGATTTCCGGAGGAGGCATCCCGTGCCGGCCGACGACGGCGCGATGCCTGAAGGTCCCGCGGTCCGAATGGCCGCAATCAATGAGGAGAATGCCTATTGGGATCGCGGCATGGGCGTCGCTGCGCCAGGACCGGGACTGCCGGCGCCGATCGTCACCGCCGCCGGCACGCCGGAGCAGCGCGAGCGCTTCCTTGGGCCATTCCGCGGCACTGACATTCCGCGCTGGGGCAGCTTCGCGCTGACGGAGCCGAGCGGAGGCTCCGACACGGCGGCGTTCCGCACCCGCGCGACACGCACCGATCGCGGTTATCTGCTCAATGGCGCCAAGTGCTTCATCGGCAATGCCGCGCGCGCCGACTGGGTGCTGGTGCAGGCCAATCTCGATCCCGACAAGGGGCGGGCCGGCAGCGGTCGTTTTTCGTCGAGCGTGGCAACCGCGGCATGACCGGGATCAAGATCGAGAAGAAGATGGGGCTTCGCGCCTATGAGTCGGTCTCGTTTATCCTCGAGGATTGCGAGGTCCCGCACGACAACATCCTGGGCGGCGAGCGGCCCGAACGGACGTCGAAGTCGAGCGCCTACGGCGCAACGATGGGGACGCTCAACACCACGCGCGTCGGCGTCGCGGCGAGCGCCGTCGGCTTGGCGCGCTCCGCCTATGACGAGGCGTTGAATTTTGCGACGCAGTCGGGCGCGTTCAGGTCGATACGGGTGCGCGACCGGCTGGAGGCGATGTACCGGCAGCTTCGCGCGGCCTGGCTCATGACACTGCGCGCGGCCTGGAAGGCCGACAACAGGATTCCCAACATCGTGGACGCCTCGATGGCCAAGGTGTTTGCCGCGGAGACCGCCCAGGATCTCGCCAGTGCGGGCATGGAGATCGTCGGGCTCGAGGCGGGGGCCGGTCATCACCTCGTCGAGAAGCTGTTTCGCGATGCGAAGGCGCTCAACATCGTCGAGGGCACCGGGCAAATCCAGCGCATCATCATGGCGAGAAATCTCGTCGGACTGCCGCGCTGACGCGATCCGAAACATTTGCATGGATGGTCCCTTGAACAAAATCCTTCGCCCATCGGACGCGGCGTCGATCGCCGCCTTTCTGGCACCTCGCTCGATCGCGGTCATCGGCGCCGCGCCCGCCGAACAGCGCTCGATCCGCGGCATGTTGCTGCGGGTGCTGCGCCGCGCCGGATTCACCGGACCGATTGCACCGGTCAATCCGAGCTACCGCGAGGTCAACGGCTTGCCCTGCTATCCCGCCATTGCCGCGGTCGAGTTCCCGATCGATCTCGCCATCATCGCCCTCCCGGCGGAGTTGGTCTGCGACGTCGTTGGGCAATGCGCCGCGGCTGGCGTTCGTGCGGCGATCATTATTTCCTCGGGATTTGCCGAAGAAAGCGTTGCGAAGGCCGAGCGCCAGTCGCGGTTGTCGGAGATCGCGCGACGCACCGGGATTCGTATCTGCGGTCCGAATTGCGAGGGATTCTATAATGTCGGCGGACGCGTCGCGGCGACATTCAGCGCGGCCACGGAGCCCTTGCATCCGGGCGCGGCGCAAAACGCGACTGCCGATCGCGTGGCGATCGTGGCGCAGAGCGGGGGCCTCGGCTTCTCGTTGTTCAGTCGCGGGCGCGCCGCCGGCCTTGAGATCGGCCATGTCGTCACGACGGGCAATGAGTGCGATCTCACCGCGGTCGACTTCATCATGCATTTTGCAGGCGATCCCGATTGCGCGGCCATCATTGCCTACCTTGAGGAGGTTCGTGACTTCGAACGGTTCGCTGTCGCGGCGGGTAAGGCGCGTGCGGCGGGCAGGCCGGTGATCGTGATCAAGAATGGCCGCTCCGAAGCTGGCCGTCGCGCGGCTGTCGCACACACCGCAAGCGATACCGGCGTGGCTGTGGATTTTGATACGATGTTCGCGGCCACCGGCGTGATCGCGGTCGCCGATCCGGACGATGCGGTTGCGGCAGCGCTCGGACGCTTGACCAACCCGGTTGCTGCGGGTCGTCGCGTCGGCATTGTCACGACAGCGGGAGGCGCCGGAACTGTCCTGAGCGAATGCCTCACGGAAGCAGGGTTTAACGTTCCCGTATTGGATCAGAAGCTGCAGGCGCGGCTTCGACCGACGTTCCCCTCCTACGGCTCCGCGGCAAACCCGATCGACGTCACCGCGCAGGGCATCTTCACGGGTGGTGTTCTTCAGTCGCTCGAAGTGCTGCTCGACGGCGAGGAGGTCGATTCCGTCGTGCTTGCCCTGTCCCTGTCGAACGACCGCAGCATCTCGCTGGACGTGGAGGCGCTCAGCGCGCTCCGCTCGCGCCGATCAAAGCCCGTTCTGATCTACAGCTACACCTTGCTGTCGCCCCTCGCGCGCGAAGCGCTCACGGCTGCGGGATTTGCGGTGTTCGAGCGAGCCCGGGACCTTGTCGTCGCCATGCGCGCACTGAGCACGGTCGGCGGCGACGACCATACGCGCGCATTCGGCGGCGAAGCCGTGGCGTCATGATCAGCTTTGATGTCACTGACGAACAACGCCAGATTCGCGACATGCTCCTCGCGTTCGCGAACAACGAGCTGGCGCCGCGGGCACGGCAGGCCGACGAAGCGTGCGCCGCGCCGGCTGACGTGCTCGACGAAGCGTGGTCCCTGGGGCTGGCCTCACTTGCGATTCCGGAGGCCTATGGCGGCGGCGGTGCGCCGCGCTCGGCCCTGACGGGCGCGTTGATGCTGGAAGCGATGGGCTCCGGATGCGCCGGGCTCGGCGGCACCGCCGTTGCGTCGTCGCTGTTTGTCAACCCGCTGATTGACCTCGGGACGGAAGAGCAGAGGAAGCGTGACCTGCCGAAATTCTGCGGGACCTCACGCCGCGTGGCGACGCTTGCGCTGCATGAGGACGCGCTTGCGTTCGATCCGTCGCGGATCGTCACTCGCGCCGAACCGGATCAGGACGGTTGGCGGATCACCGGCGTCAAGCGGCTGGTCCCTCTGGGCGAGCAGGCCGAGGACATGCTCGTGCTCGCGCGGGCATCCGACGCGCCGGGGATCGACGGGATCAAGGCCTTCATCGTCCCTCCGCGTGCCCCGGGCGTCACGATCGCCCGCGAGAGCGGCACCATCGGCCTGACGCCGATGGGATTTGCCCGGGTCGAGCTTGCCGGCGTGTCGCTTCCGGCTGACGCGATCCTCGGCGAGGGCGGTGGCGCGGATATCCGTCCCCTGCTGGCCAGCCTGCGGATCGGCGGTGCGGCACTCGCCGTGGGGCTGGCGCGCGCGGTGACCGATTTCGCGATTCCATACGCCAGGGAACGGATCGCGTTCGGTGAGCCGATCGCGAAGAAGCAGTCGATCGCCTTCATGCTCGCCGACATGCATGTCGAGTGCGACGCGATGCGCTGGCTGGTCTGGAAGGCGGCTGCCGCGTTCGATCGGGGAGTCGATGTTTCGAAAACGGCCGTCCTTGCGCAGAACTACGTCAACCGCCGCGCGATCAGGATCGCCGATGACGGGCTGCAGATATTCGGCGGTCACGGCTATATCCGCGACCTTCCGCTCGAGATGTGGCTGCGCAACGCGCGGATGCTGACCATCCACGGCGCGCTTGCGGCGGCGTGAAGGAGCAGAGCATGGTGGATTTCACGCTTTCCGACACTGATCGGGAAATTCTTTCGGGAGTAGCCGAAGAGGCAAAGGCCAGCGAGAAATACGCGCGGCACTACGACGCGCACGAGGACGAAATCCTGCCCAAGGCGTTCGCCGAGGCCGCGGCGTTCCCCTCGCTGCTCGAACGGATGCGACGTCGGCCGAGCGACGACACGCCATCTGTGATCATGCAGATGCTGATCAAGATCGAGCGCGAGGCACACAACGGCGTGCCGTTGCGCCAGGCGCCATCGGCGCTAGGCAATGCGGCGCTGGGCGCGGCCGGCACGCCCGCGCAGCAGAAACGGTGGGGGCATCTGATGCTGGCGATGTCGATCACCGAGCCGGGTGCCGGATCCGATACCAAGGCGATCCAGGCGACCGCCGTGCTCGACGGCGACGAGTGGGTGCTGAATGGCGACAAGATCTTCGTCACCAATGGCGTGCGGTGCCACGGCACGATCGTCTGGGCGACCGTCAGCAAGGCGGCCGGTCGCGGCGGCATCAAATCGTTCCTGGTGCTGAAGGGTACGGCCGGGTTCGAGCTGGTCCGCAAGGAAAAGAAGCTCGGAATTCGCAGCAGCGATACCGCAGCCTACGCGTTTCGCGATTGCCGCATCCCGCGTGACCATCTGATCGGTGGCGACGAGCGCGTGCCGCAAAGCGCGGACGAGGGCTCCGCCTCCTACAAAGGGGTCCTCAAGACGTTCAACATCACCCGTCCGACCGTCGCCGCGGGCGGCATCGGAAAGGCGCTCGGCGCTTTCCGGTATGCGCGGGATCACCTGGCCGCGGAAGGGATCGCGGTCGACTGGGACAAGGGGCCGCACGATCGGACCGCCACGGAGCAGACGCTGCTGGAGCTCGAGGCCGACATCGAGGCCGCGACGCTGACGGTGCTGCGCGCAGCCTGGCTCGCGGCGCGCGGCGAACCCAACAATCTTGAGGCATCGGTCGCAAAGGCGAAGGGCGGCGAGCTCTGCCGCAGCGGTCCGCAGCGCGCGATGGAGCTGCTGGGGGCAATGAGCCTCAGCCACGATCATCCGGTCGAGCAATTCCTGCGCGATGGCCGCATCACCGACATCTATGAAGGGACCGGCCAGATCCAGCGGCTCGTCATCGCCCGCGCCATCCTCGGATATTCGTCGGCTGAGCTCAGTTGAACGCAGGACACAGACCAAAGCCCGGGGCGGTTGATCGACGGCAAGTTCCCGACAGGAGAAGTTTTGATGCGCGAAGCTGTGATCGTTTCGACGGCGCGGACGCCGATCGGCAAGGCCTATCGAGGCGCGTTCAACAACACGACGGCGCCGACGCTGGGCGGCCACGTCATTCGCGCGGTCGTCGAGCGCGCCGGGCTCGATCCAGCCGAGGTCGACGACGTGGTGATGGGCGCCGCCCAGCAACAGGGGACCTCGGGCAACAATGTAGCTCGTCACGCCGCGCTGCGCGCCGGACTTCCCGACAGCGTCGCCGCAATGTCGATCGATCGCAAATGCTCGTCCGGTCTGATGGCGATCGCGACCGCCGCGAAGTACATCATCAATGACGGTGCACCGGTCGCGATCGGCGGCGGCCTGGAATCGATCAGCCTGGTGCAGAACGACAAGGTCAATCGTTATCGGGTGTGGGACGATTGGATTGTCCGCCATGCGACGGGTCTCACGAGCTCGATGATCGAGACGGCCGAGCTCGTCGCGGAGCGTTACGGCATCAGTCGCGAAGCGCAGGACGACTATGCCCTGCGATCGCAGCAACGGACGGCGATAGCGCAGGCCGAAGGCCGCTTCGACCGGGAAATCGCGCCGCTCAAGACCGAGATGGCGGTCACAGATCACGCCAGCGGCGAAACCACCGTCAGGGAGGTTACGCTGACGCGGGACGAGGGCAATCGTCCGCAAACCACCCTGGAGGATCTCGCGAAGCTCAAGCCCGTGTTCGCAGGCGGGCGCTTTGTCAAGCAGGGACGATTTGTCACCGCCGGAAACGCCTCGCAGCTGTCTGACGGCGCCGCGGCGGTGCTCCTGATGGAGGCCGCGGAGGCGGAGCGGCGCGGTCTCGAGCCGCTCGGCGCCTATCGCGGCATGGCGGTTGCCGGCTGTGCGCCGGAGGAGATGGGCATCGGTCCGGTTTTCGCGGTGCCCAAGCTGCTCGAGCGCAACGGACTGCGCATCGACGATATCGACCTCTGGGAGCTGAATGAGGCGTTCGCGTCGCAGCTGCTGTATTGCCGCGACCGGCTCGGCATTCCCGACGAGCGGCTCAACGTCTCGGGCGGCGCGATCGCGATCGGTCATCCCTATGGCATGACGGGCGCGCGCTGCGTCGGACATCTGATGCGGGAGGGGAGGCGCCGCAAGGCCCGCTACGGCGTGGTGACGATGTGCTGCGCAGGCGGCATCGGTGCTGCCGGCCTGTTCGAGATTTTTCATGGAGGGACTGCATGAGCAAGCGCGAGGCCGATCTGCCGGAGGTGCAGCAGCACATCCTCGCCGCCGAACGCGATGCGGCGAGGATCGATGGTGTGAGTGCCGATACGCAGCGGATTCCGATCGAACGCGTCGGCATCCTCGGCGCCGGTACGATGGGGGGCGGCATCGCCATGAACTTCCTGTCGATTGGCATTCCCGTGACGATCGTCGAGCGTGACCGGGCTCCGCTGGAACGGGGCATCGCTACGATCCGCCGAAACTACGAGCGCGCCGCAAGCCGCGGCCGCCTTGCCGCGGAAGACGTCGAGCGCGCGCTGGCATTGCTGACGCCGGGCCTCGTCATCGACGACCTTGCCGAAAGCGATCTCATCATCGAGGCCGTGTTCGAGAACATGGCGGTCAAGAAGGATGTGTTTCGCAAGCTCGATGCGATCGCTAAGCCGGGCGCGATCCTTGCGTCGAACACCAGCCGGCTCGACATCGACGTGATTGCGGCGGAGACACGCCGGCCCGAGGCGGTGATCGGCCTGCACTTCTTCTCGCCGGCGAACGTCATGCGCATGCTGGAGATCGTGCGTGGGGCGAAGACCGGGCCGTCGCAGCTTGCGACGGCCATGGACCTCGCCGGGCGGATCGGCAAGATCGCCGTCGTCTCGGGCGTCTGCCCGGGCTTCATCGGCAACCGCATGCTGGGCCGACGACAGGCGCAGGCGCAAAGGCTGATCCTCGAAGGCGCAAGACCCTGGGATGTCGATCGCGTGCTGACCGAATTCGGGTTCCCGATGGGGCCGTTCCAGATGAGCGATCTGGCGGGCCTCGATCTCGGCTGGCGGCGCGAGACCTCGAAGGGCGAAAGCATTCGCGATCTGTTGTGTGAACGTGACCGCCGCGGACAGAAGACGTCGAAGGGCTACTACGACTACGACGCCGAGCGTGTCGCGACGCCCTCGCCGGAAGTCGAGGCGCTCATTGCCGAGTTTGCAAGGAGCCGCGGCTATCGTTCGCGTCAGGTCACGGACGATGAGATCCTGGAGCGGCTGCTCTATCCGATGATCGACGAAGGCATGAAGATCCTCGATGAAGGTATCGCGCAGCGCGCCTCTGACATCGATGTGGTCTGGCTCAATGGCTACGGTTGGCCTGCGCGCACGGGAGGCCCGATGTTCTGGGCGGAGGGCGTCGGGCTCGGCCGCATCGCTACGCGTCTTCAGTCCCATGCCGGCAAGCTCGGCCCGGATGGCGCGCTGTCGCAGCGGCTCGCACACATCGCGGCGTCGGATGGGCAAGCGAACTGATCCCCGGAGCATCATCGTGGCCGGGTGAAGCCAAGCGGATTGCCATGTTGAATGACAGTTACAAGGCCCGCGCAAAGGCTCACCTCGGCGAGGCGCTTCGCTGGAATCCGGAGACCGAGATCGAATTCGGTGAGGGTATCGTTGCCGGCCTCGGCTTCGTCGGACCGATCATACTCGCAGCCATGCTCGGAAACCTGTCGCTTGGTCTTGCCGCCTCCGCCGGCAGCCTGCCGATCGCACCGCAGGCGGCCGGACGCCGTGCGGGCGAACAGGCCCGCGGCATTGCGCTCGCGCTGTTGCCAACGATCGGTGCGGCGGGCCTTGCCGTCGCCCTGACCGACGCAGGCTGTGCAGGACGGATCCTGGTGGTTCTGCTGGCGGGTGGCGCGGCGATCGTCGGCGGTTACAGCCGCACCGCCGCCATCGTCACCACGCGCTTCACCCTGTTTCTCATCATCACGCTGAGCCTTGCCGCGACGATGTCCCACCGCCTGCTCCTGATGCTGCTGCTCACCGGTGGCGCGGTCTGGACGGCGCTGCTCTGGCTGCTGTTCGGCATGTTCGCGCGGACGATGCGGGGCAGTCAGGTGGTGGAGGAAGTCCGGCCGTCTTCGACAAGGGCGGAGAAGTTCGCGCGCTGGTCGGCGTCGATCCGGCAATTCTCCGGTCTGCAATATGCGTTGAAGCTTGTGTTCTGTCTCGCGGCGGCCGCGCTGTTCGATATCGCCTATCCCGGCCATCACTTGCACTGGATTTCGTTGACCGTCGTCCTTCTTGCGCAGCGGCGCACCGACCTCATGCCGGTCAAGATCACCCAGCGTGCGCTGGGCGCCGCGCTCGGAGGGATCGTCGCCGGCCTCGGCGTCGCGGCCCATCCGCCCGTGGGGCTCCTGATTGCCGGCATTGGATTGATCGCCGGCACACGCCCGCTGCTGAAGATGCGCCACTACCTCTCCTATTCGGCGATGATGACGACCCTGATCGTGCTGATGATGGATTTCGAGCAGCCGCTCGAAGCATCGGTGCTGGTGGACCGGACGATCGCGACGCTGATCGGCGGTGGCCTCGTCATTGTTGCAAACCTTGCCGGCGAGCGGATCGCGACGCGGCTCGCACGGCAGCAGCCATGACCGGACTGCGCAAGATCTCCGGGCCGACGGGTATTTCCACATCCATGGAAGTGCGCGTACGTCCCGCGCAGATGAGGCGGTTCGCGAGCAGTGACGATAGGATCGATGCAGTGGCCGGCATTGGTCACCTGGTTTGTGGTGCCTGATCGCAATGAGCCCGTCGTAACAACTGCGCGTGATCGTAGCAGTCACGCCACAGGGAAACGCACCGGATGTCTGAAGATGTTATCGCCGTATCGCGACCTGCCACGGCCGCGAGCTCTGGCTCTCGCGCCCTGACGCTCAGCGCGTGGTCCTGGATCGGCTACGAGGCGACGCGGATCCCGTATCTCGTTCTGCTCAAGATCTACATCTTTGCGCCCTATGTCAGCAAAGTCATGATCGGCGATCCCGTGCTCGGGCAGACGCTGTTTGCCCGATACGGCTTTGTTGCAGGTCTGGTCGGAGCCGTGACAGTGCCGTTTCTCGGCGCCTCGCTCGACCGGATGGGCCCGCGAAAGCCGTGGATCACCGCCTGCATCCTGATCTCGCTGCCGCTGCTGGTCAGCCTGTGGTGGGCGAAGCCGGACCGCAGCGGACTGTCGGTCCATGCCGTACTGGTGATCGTGATGGCGCTCAATCTGCTGTTCGTCTATTCCGAAATCCTGCATAACGCGATGCTGGGACCGGCGGTCGGGATGTCGCGGGTTGGCCGCTACTCTGGTGTCAGCCTGGGTGTCGCAAATCTCGTGTCCGTCGCCATCATGACGTTCCTGTTGTGGGGATTTGCCCTTCCCGGGCAGTTGCATTGGTTCGGGGTTCCTGACGAACCGCTGTTTGGCTTGTCGCAGGCAAGCCACGAGATGGAGCGACTGATCGGGCCTCTGATCGCAGCGCTCGCCTGCGCCGGTCTGTTCATGCTGCTTCGCTTCACCGTCGACGCGCCGGCATCGGGCGAGACCTTTTCGAGGGCCGTGCGCCTCGGCTCGAGGGACGTGTTCGCCCTGATCGCCGGTCTGCGAAAGCAGCCGGATATGCTGAAATTCCTGATCGCCCGGACCCTCTATGCCGACGGCTTTCACACCCTCATCATCTTCGAAGGTATCTATGCCTCGGGTGTGATGGGATGGCACGGCTTCAAGCTGCTGAGTTTTGCCGTCGTCAAGATCGCATTCGCCGCTCTCGGTGGCTTGCTGGCGGCAAGCCTGAACGCGCGACTTGGCACGCGCCGCGCCATCATCCTTCAGATATCGATCACGGTCGTTCTGTTGGTCATGGTCCTCGGCATTACGCCGGACCGGATGATCTTTTTCTGGCCCCATGACCCGGCGGCGCAGCCGCTCTGGAGCGGCCCGGTGTTTCGAACCCTGCCCGAGGTCGCCTTCATGCTGCTGTCAGGTTCGATGACGGCGTTTGCGGTGGCCTCGATCGCGTCGGGGCGCGCCATGATCATTCAGATCGTGCCACCGATGCGCGTCGGCTCCTATTTCGGGCTGTTCGGCCTGACCGCCAGCACGACGGTCTGGATCGCCCCGATGCTGGTCGGTATCCTGACGGCGCGCTTTCAGTCCCAGGCCGTCGGTCTCGCTCCGATCGCCGTGCTGTTGACCCTCGGCGCGATCGGCATGCTCTTCGTCAAGGGTGGCGACCGGCTTGAGGAGTGAATGTGGCGCGGGTGGTCGGGTGAGCAACTGGATCAAGCACGCCGTCTGGTGGCATGTATATCCGCTCGGCTTCGTTGGCGCCGAACGCGAGGCCGGCGCGTGTGCCGGTGTCGTGCATCGCCTCGACCACCTTGTCCGGTGGCTCGATTACGCCGTGGAGCTCGGCGCATCCGGTATCCTGCTGGGCCCGATCTTTGCCTCGTCGACCCATGGATACGATACGATCGATCACCTCCTGATCGACAGGCGGCTTGGGGACGACGCGGACTTCGATGCATTGGTCGCAGCAGCCCGTCGCCGCGGCCTGCGCATCATCCTGGATGGTGTTTTCAATCATGTCGGCCGCGAATCGCCGCGCTTCCGGCGCGCCGTCGCCAGCGGTCCGCTATCGCCGGATGCATCGTGGTTTCGTCTGACCTGGCCGGCGGACGGAAGGGAGCCCGATTGCGCGACCTTCGAAGGTCACCACCAGCTTGTGACGCTCGACCATGACGAACCCGCAGTCGCCGACTATGTCATCCGGGTGATGAATCACTGGTTTGATCGCGGTGCCGATGGTTGGCGCCTCGACGCGGCCTATGCTGTCCCGCGGCAATTCTGGAGGCACGTCTTGCCCGCGGTTCGCGCGCGGCATGCCGACGCCTATATCTTCGGCGAGGTGATCCACGGTGACTACGCCGGCTTCGTCGACGAGACCGGTGTCGATGCGGTCACGCAATACGAGCTTTGGAAGGCGATCTGGAGCGCCCTGAACGATCGCAACTTCCATGAGCTCGCATGGGCGCTCGCGCGGCACAATGCGATGATCGACCGGTTCGTGCCGCAGACGTTCATCGGCAATCACGATGTCACGCGGATCGCGAGCCAGGTTCTGGACGAACGGCATATCCCGCACGCGCTGGTCATTCTCATGACCTGTGGCGGCACGCCCTCGATCTACGCCGGTGACGAACAGGCGTTCCGCGGGATCAAGGAGCGCCGTGCCGGAGGTGACGACGCGATCCGCCCAAGCTTTCCGGCGGCGCCAGCCGAACTGGCGCCATTCGGCTGGCCAACATACCGGCTGCATCAGGAGCTGATTGGACTGCGGCGGAGGCATCCATGGCTCCATCGAGCGAAGTCCCGTATGGTCGCGCTTCGCAACACGGACATTGTCTTCGAAGCATTCGATGAAGGCAATCGGCTATGGGTTGCTCTGAACCTGGCCGACGCGGCGGTCGGTCGTACCGTCGATTCCGGCGTCGACAGGCTCGCAGGATCAGGCGCGGTGCGCAGGACGGGCGTCAGGACCGAGCTTACGCTGCCACCGCATGGGTGGGCTATCCTGGGTTAGCGACAGTTTGCTGGGCAGGCTCCGCAAAATGCAAGCTTGTGCTATGCCCGCTCACCGCTTCAGCAGACGAAACTCCATTTTCCGATGGGCTCGCGATGCCTAGGCGACCGCCTGAAATAGCAATTCGAGATGGTTGCATGTCCCGCAACCAAGTTAGTGAAAAATCCCAGCAATCCGAAAGGGTTGTTGGGGTTGTTTTTTGACCTCGCGTCGGCGCTCACGGCGCTGTGGAACGCGCCTCACTCCGCTGCGACCGGCATCAGCTCCATTTGTTCATGCAGGATAACGCCTGAGAGCGGATCAAATTCGCCCGTCCACGGAGCGTGTTCGAGGGCTGCCGCGGTGTGCGAGTAGCCTGCGTCCCAGCGTTGCATGATGCCGCGCGGGCTGAAATCGATGTCCTTGGTATGGGTTTCGCGATCCAACTGCGGCGCAAGCAGACGCACGACGTGCATGCGCGTTTGACAGCCGTAACCGATCAGCTCGCGCACCTCGGGAGTGTTGCGTTCGCTGTCGGGGAGCCGTTCGGCCAGCTGGTTGATGATGTGACGCAACCGATGCGCCTGCTGCTGGCGCGCGACGTGGCTCATGATGCGGCTAGAATATTGCACATCCTTGTGCCGATTCAGCGCCTCCGACATCGTCGTCGGCTCGAGACCAGCCGGATTCCACAGGTGGACGGCGAAGATCAGCGAGTTCTTGCGGGGATTGTCGTCGAACACGACTTCGGTCGGCGTGTTGGACAGAATACCGCCGTCCCAATAGAGTTCGCCGTCGATGCGGATGGCGGGAAACGCCGGTGGCAAGGCGCCGGAGGCCATGATGTGCCTGATGGTGAGTTCGCCGTCGCGGCTGTCGAAATAGCGCATCTGGCTGGTCCGCACGTGGGCGGCCCCGATCGTAAGGCGGGGCGAACAGCTGTTGAGCAAGTTGACATCGACGAGTTCGCTCAGGGTCTGCTCGAGTGGCGCGGTCGAGTAATAGCCGGCCCGTTCGGCACCCAACGGATAGCTGTCACCCGCATGGGCCAGAGCATTTGGCCGGAAGAAGCCCGGAATTCCGTGTGTAATGGTCGCCCAGTAGGTCAGCCGCTCATTGAAGTCGGGAAAGGCGGTGCGGATATTCCAGACGGGATTTTGCTCCATCCGCTTCCAGAACTCCTTCAGTCTCGAAACCCGGTCCTCGACCCGATTGCCGGCGATAAGGCTGGCATTGATGGCGCCGATCGATGTACCGACGATCCAGTCGGGCTCGATGCCCGCCTCGTGCAAGGCTTGGTAAACGCCGGCCTGGTACGAGCCCAAGGCGCCGCCGCCCTGCAACACAAGCACCACCTGGCCGGGGAGATCCTTGGCGAGCGATTTGAGGCGTCGCGACGAAGTCCTGTCCTGCATGTCCTGCTCCCATTTGAGCCCGGCTTAATATTCGCAAGCGCACCCGGCTTTGTTACCGGCGTTGTCTTAATGTGCCGTCCTCGTTGATCCTGGCGATCTCGGCTGCGACTCCGAAGCCATTGAGCATCACGTTTGCGCCCACCGCGGCATGCGCGCGGGCGATGCCGAGTCCGATCCCGCTGGTTGAGCCGGTCACCAGGGCTACCCTGCCACAGAGTATTCTGGCGTCGACGGTGGCGTGCGATTTGACCTGGATATTCATCTTCTGAAATCCCGCTTGCATCGTCGGCAGTGTCCGACGGTCGCCAAAATCTGCATCGCTAAACGCATTTGCGGAAATGCCTTTTGGCTTCCAAAACCATAGGTGTGCGCTATGGCCGCCTTGGCCCTCAATCGGCTAGACTGCTGACCGGATCAGGGGAGTTCGACCATGGAAATGCATCAGGTTCGGTATTTCCTCGCGGTCGTGCGCACGCTCAATTTCACGCGTGCGGCTGATGAGTGCAATGTCACCCAGCCATCGCTGACGCGGGCGATCAAGCAGCTCGAGTTTGAGCTTGGCGGCGACCTGTTTCGCCGCGAGCGTCCGGCCGGATTGACCGAGCTCGGTCAGCGCATGCACCCCTTGCTGAAACAATGCTACGAGGCCGCCGTCGGTGCGCGCTCGCTCGCCTCGTCGTTCAAGAGCGGCGAGATCGGAGCGCTCAGGATCGCGCTCACCCACTCGATCGATCTGTCCCTGCTGATTCCCTTCCTTGATCAGATCAAGCGCCAGTTCAATCGACTGGAATTTCGCTTTCTCCGTGGCAACGGCCGCGAAGTCGGGGAAATGCTAAAGAAAGGCGACGCCGAGCTCGGCATCGCGACTGAACTCGACCCGGATTGGGACCGGCTCGACGCCTGGCCGCTGTTTACGGAGGACTTTCGACTCGTCGTCAACGCTGACCACCGGCTTGCCGGGCGAGATGGGATCGACCTCGATGATCTGCGTTCCGAGCAGCTCTTGTCTCGCGGATATTGCGAGCATGCCTCGCGCTTGAATGCCGTCCTGCGGGAACACGGCGTAGATGTCGATCACTGTCATGAAATCTCGAGCGAGCGCGATCTCATTGCGCTGCTGGAGGCCGGTATCGGCGTCGCGATAGTTCCCGACACCTCACGGATACCGCGGACGCTCAAGCGTGCTTCGGTCGAGGGGCTCGATGCGCGACGCGCGGTCAATCTTTATGGCGTTGCTGGCCGCGAACGCACCGCGGTGGCATCTGCCGTGATGCGTATGCTGCGCGGTTCCGACTGGCGGCAGTTTTTGGAGAAGAGCGCTGCCGCATGAGAGCATGAGGCGCGCGCGGGTCGCCTGGACGAGCCTACCTCGCATCCCTTAGAGCTGCGAGCAGATCCTCGATCGCCATGCGGCGCCGGAAGTCGGGATCGACAAAGCGCGCCTTGACCATGCCGTCGCGCCCGATGACAAAAGCCGCCGGAATCGGCAACACCCAACCGTCGTTGCCATGAAAGCTCGCCATGTCGAGATAGGAGAGCAGACGCTCAATCTCTGCGCCGAGCCAGATCGCCAGATTGAGCGACAGCGAATAGCCGTTGTCGAGATCGGTCAGCACCGGAAACGGTGCGTCCGACTCGGTCTTGAATTTAACTGCATATTCCTGCGTTTCGGGCATGATGGCGACGACGTCCGCGCCCAGGGCCTTGATGCGGTCATAAGCCTTGATCACAGCCCTGACATTGAGCCGGCAATAGGGGCACCAATGGCCGCGGAAGAACATCACGGCCATGGGACCCCGCTCGAGCAGAGACGGTAAGGCAACCAGGCGACCGCTGTCATCGGGGAGGAGAAAAGATGGCATCGGCTCGCCGGGACGCGGCGCGTTTTCTCCACCGCCATTCTCGTTGATCCTGACGACGAGGCGGTCGACGGCATCGCCATAGGCGGGAAAGATCTCCCGACCTGCCTCCGCATAGGCCTGGAGCTGCTCTTTGAGAGTGCCTTCCATCTCCCGGCAGCGCTCAAAGGCGAGCTTGAGCCGCTCGGCGTCGGCTGGCGAAAGCGATGTCATCCCTTGCTCCGGCATGTCGGACCTTCACATAGTAAGTTCCCACGTAAACTCCCCACAAGGGGCGTTTTCTCTCTGCCAGCAGCATTGCACGAAGCACAATAGCATTGGGCTATCGATACCAGAGCGGGCCGGCATTTCATTTCGGAAGCTCAAGCGGTGATTCTGTCGCGGAAACCGCCTACCCGACAGGAGCGTCCATGTCCCGCCACAACACCTTGCGCCTCGGCAGATTTGGCACCTTTCTCGTCTTGATGCTTCTCTGGGCCTCTGCGGCGCCGATCGATGCCAGGATCGAGCGCAACAACGGCATCGTTCGCGTCAAGAGCGCCGTTCCGATGTCCGAGGCAATCGTCCGGATCAAGGCCGATATTGCCGCAAAGGGCATCAAGTTCGTTGACGAGATCGACCAATCGAAACTCGCCGCCGCCGCTGGAATCAAGCTACGTCCTTCCACCCTGCTTGTCTTCGGCAATCCGCCGCTCGGCACGCAATTCATCACGTCCAATCCCGATGCAGGGCTGGACTGGCCGGTCCGCCTGCTGCTGACGCAGGACGACAACGGTGACCTCTGGGCGGTCTGGACCGATTTCGCCTGGATCGCGCGACGTCACAACATCCGGGATCGTGACGCCCAATTCGACATGGCGACGATGGTCGTCAAATCGATCACCTCTACCATCACTGCCAAATGATGGCCCGACAATTTCCAGTCGCTGACGAAGGAAGGGGCCGATGAGCGCTCAAGAATACGACGTCGTGATCATCGGCGGCGGCAATGCCGGGATCGGCGTGACCGGCCCGGTCCGGCGTGCGGGATTGTCGGTCGCGATGATCGAAGCGCTCGACCTCGGCGGCACCTGTCCGAACCGCGGCTGCACGCCCAAGAAGGTGTTGGTCGCCGCCGGGCAGGCCCTTCACGACATCGAGCGCGCCGACGTACACCGGATTTCAGTAGGCCGACCAAAACTCGACTGGGCAGCCCTGATCGCGCGCGAGAAGGACATGATCAAGGACATCCCGGAAAACCTTGCGCGCGCCATGGCGCGGCGCGACGTTGAGGTGATCAAGGGGTACGGCACCTTCGTCGGACCGGACACAATTCGAGTCGCGGATCGCACGCTTCACGCCGGCCACATCGTGATTGCCGGAGGGTCAAAGCCCCGGCCGCTGTCCATTCCCGGCGCCCGACACATGGTGACCTCGGACGACATGTTGCGCGAAAGCAAGCGCCCCGACTCCGTGATCTTCATCGGCGGCGGCGTGATCTCTCTCGAGTTCGGCCATGTCTATGCGCGAGCCGGCAGTTCGGTCACGATCCTGGAGGCGCTGCCGCAACTCTTGCCTGCGATTGACACCGATGCGGTAGCCAGGCTCCAGGCGGAGAGCGAGCGTATCGGGTTGCAGATCAGCACGGGTGTTGGAATCGAGCGTATCGAGGAGAGTGGCGGCCGGTTTCGCGTTGTCTTTACTCACGAGGGCATCGAGAAAGCGGCCGAAGCAGACTGGGTCGTCAACGGCGCGGGCCGCATTGCCGACGTCGATGCGCTCGGTCTTGCCGCCGGCCAGGTCGATCACGACAACGGCCGCATTGCCGCCGACAGCCATCTGCGCTCGATCTCCAATCCGCGCGTCTATATTTGCGGCGATGTCGTTCCAACCTCACCGCAGCTTTCGCCGATCGCGACTTACGAAGGCGATCTGGTCGGCCGCAATATCGTCGATGGACCGAAGCACAGCCCCGACTATGCCGCCATCGCGACCGCGGTCTATACCGTTCCCGCCCTTGCCGCCGTCGGCTTGACCGAGGCCGCTGCAAAAGCCAAGGGTCTGCCGGCGGAAGTCCATGTCAACGACATGCAGGAGTGGTTTTCGGCGCGAACCTACGCCGAAACTGTCGCCTGGTCGAAGATCATCGTCGATCGTGACAGCGACCGCATCCTCGGTGCCCGTTTCGTCGGCCACGCCGGTCACGAGCTCGTCAACATCTTCGGCCTGGCCATGAAGTTCGGCATCCGCGCAAGCGAGCTTCGCGAGCACGTCTACGCCTACCCGACCTTCGCTTCCGACATCAAGCACATGCTCGGCCACGCGTGAGCCGCATAGCCCACCGCTATCGACTCAACAGCCAACCGGCATTTCCAGAAGTAAACGCTCTGCGCGATGCTGATGACATGCCGGCCAGCCTTTCGGGGCCGCGACAACAAGCAAGGAGACCACGACATGTTCAAAGACGTCGCAACCTCGCGCAAGATCTGGCAAGCTCTCGGCGTCGCCGGCGCTATTGCCGTTTCGCTTGCGACATCGCCCGCCGCTTTCGCCGGCGAATGTCCCGCCGACAAGATGAAGCCCAACGCCCGCTCGATGGTGGACTACAAGCCGGTCGGCGTCGCGGACGTGACGCTTGGCTCCATCGAGCTTGGCAAGCAGCCCGCGCATATCGAGGGCCGCGAACTGCGCTTCCGCAGACTGACCATCGAGCCTGGTGGCATCGTGCCCTGGCACAGCCATGACGACCGGCCGGCGCTGATCTTTGTCCAGCAGGGCGAGATCGTGGAGTACGCCAGCAACTGCGTCGATCCGATCGTGCACAAGGCCGGCGACCTACGACCGGAGGTCTTCGGAACTTCTCATTGGTGGAAGAACCTCGGCAAGGAGACCGTCATTCTCTATGTCGGCGACCTCCGCAAGGATCCGGCCGACCACAACATGTAACGAGTGCCGACCCCCACGCCTCGTTACCGCATGTGACGGCCGGGACTCCCGTGTTGGCCCCGCACGCCCGGGCGTCACATCCCCCTTTTCCATCACCGGAGTTATCGCCATGACCGACATGCCGATGGAAACGGCGAAGGCAATGCAAGCGCACGGTCATTCGCCCGGCGTAGCGATGCGATCTCTGCTGATCGGCCTCACCGCATTCCTGACCGTGGTCGATCTGTTCGCGACTCAAGCGATCCTGCCGGCTCTGACGCGGCATTACGGCGTAACGCCCGGAGCGATGGGCTTTGCGGTCAACGCCAGCACGATCGGCATGGCCGTCGCAGGGCTGGTGGTCGGGTCGTTCAGCCCGCATATCGACCGCAGGACGGGCATTCTGGCAAGCCTGCTTCTGCTCGCGATCCCGACAGCCCTGCTTGCGGCGGCGCCGAACCTGGCCGTCTTCACCATTCTTCGCATCATGCAGGGTCTCTGCATGGCTTCGGCCTTCACGCTCACGCTCGCCTATCTCGGAGAGCAGTGCAGCGCGATGGATGCCAGCGGCGCCTTCGCGGCCTATATCACCGGGAACGTCGCCGGCAATCTGATCGGGCGCCTCGTCTCGGCGACTGTGTCGGACAATCTGGGCCTGGCGACGAATTTCTATTTCTTTGCCCTGCTTAATCTCGCAGGCGCGCTGCTGGTCTATTTCACCATCCGGCGCGTCCAGCCCATGCGAGCGATCGGTCCGGCACAATCGCCGCTTTCGGCCATGGCCGAGCATTGGCGCGATCCCGCCTTGCGCGCCGCTTTTGGCCTGGGCTTCTGCGTCTTGTTCGCCTTCATTGGCACCTTTACCTACGTCAACTTCATCCTGGTCCGCGCTCCGCTGTCGCTCGGCATGATGGGGGTGGGCCTTGTCTATTTCGTATTCCTGCCCTCGATCGTCACGACGCTGCTGGCGGGCAAGGCCGTGGCACTGTTTGGCATGCGTCCCTCGCTTTGGGGCGGTCTTGCAATCGCGATGCTGGGTTTGCCGCTGATGCTCTCGTCGCATCTGGCGGCTGTGCTCGCCGGGATGGTGCTGGTCGGGGTCGGCACCTTCTTTGCACAAGCCTGCGCCACCGGCTTTGTCGGGCAGGCGGCACGAACAAACCGCGGGGTTGCCAGCGGCACCTACCTTGCCTGCTATTTCTTCGGCGGCCTGGTCGGCAGTGCTGTGCTTGGCCAAGTGTTCGACCAATTCGGATGGGTCGCCTGCGTTGCAGGCGTCGGTGCGGCCCTTGCGGCGGGTAGCTGCCTTACCGCCAAGCTTCGGTTGCGAAGCTAGCAGGTGCGCTCCAAACGGACCCCGATCTCTCGACCGGAAGAGAGGAAAAGGCCCGCCTCTCGGCGGGCTTTTTCGTGTTGAACGGCACGTCTCGATCGTGGGCTTCGCTGCTTGACCGATTGGATCACAGGGTTGAGCTGTTGTACGCCGCTTCCGCCGTCGCCTCATCCGCATTCGGATCGGCCGCCGCCGTCGCCCAGGCGAGTTCGACGAGGGTCACGGTCCGTCGGCCGGCGCCGTCGAGCTGGCAGACGATCAGGCCCTGTTCCTCGATATAGGTCAAAAGATGCCGGGCGCGGCGCAGCGAGTGGGTGCCGTAGGCGCGGGCGATCGCGGCATCGCTCGGGCAGGGCCAGCCTTCCTTCGCGGCGCGGGCGATCATCATGAAGACGCCCTGCATGTCCTCGGGCAGCAGCGCGGCGCGCATCGAGACATCCTGCCACGCGTCGTCTTCCGCCATCTCGGTGCCGAGCCCGGCGCGGGCGCGCGTCAGCATGCGGCGGAAATCGGTCAGCTCCGGCACGACAGCACCGAGCCCTTCGATGCGGCAGCGGACCACGAACTCCTGATAGAGCACGCCGATGGCGCGGAAGCCGGCATCGGGTTCGGCGAGGATGGCGCGCAGGATGCGGTCCAGCCGTTCCCGCCGCTCGGCCAATTGCTCGGCGCTGAGTGGTTGCTCCGCGGCTTCGGGATTTGGCTCCGGCGCTGGCTGCTTGGCGGCCATCAGCTGGCTGAGCAGGTCCGGCGACGGCGCCCGGCGCTGTGGCCGCACGGTCTCGGGCGGCGGCGCTGCCAGGATGATGGCGCGCGCGTCCTTCAGTGCGGCTTCCGGCAGCGGCATCAGCCGCGGTGCCGCGTTGCGCGGCTGGGTATCCGTTGGACCGATGCGCAAGCCGAGCGGACGGCGCGAGAGCGCAGGCCCGAGCGCCATGAATTGGCCGCGCTCGAGGTCGCGGAAGGCTTCCGCCTGCCGCCGCTCCATGCCGAGCAGGTCGGCGGCGCGCGCCATGTCGATATCGAGGAAGGTGCGGCCCATCAGGAAGTTGGACGCCTCGGCCGCCACATTCTTGGCGAGCTTGGCGAGCCGCTGGGTTGCGATGATCCCGGCAAGGCCGCGCTTGCGGCCGCGGCACATCAGGTTGGTCATCGCGCCGAGCGAGAGCTTGCGCGCCTCGTCGGTCACTTCGCCCGCAACCGCCGGCGCGAACAGCTGCGCCTCGTCCACCACCACCAGCATCGGATACCAGTGGTCGCGTGGGACCTCGAACATACCGCCGAGGAAAGCCGCCGCCCGCCGCATCTGGTTCTCGGCGTCGAGCCCTTCGAGATTGAGCACGGTGGAGACGCGGTGGATGCGCACGCGCTCGCCGGCGACCTGCAGGCTGCGCTCGGTATGGTCCTCGGCGTCGATGACGAGGTGGCCGAAGCGCTCGGCCAAGGTGACGAAGTCGCCTTCGGGGTCGATGATGGTCTGCTGCACCCAGGGCGCGCTCTGTTCCAGCAGCCGGCGCAGCAGATGGGATTTGCCGGAACCCGAATTGCCCTGCACCAGGAGGCGCGTGGCCAACAGCTCCTCGAGGTCGATGGCCGCCGAAGCGCCGGCCGTCGTTTGTCCCATCTCGATCGCTACGGTCATCTGCCCCGACTCAAATCATCCTTGCGGAGACGCGGCTTAACAAGCCGATCGCGTCCCGTCGAGCGAACCGCGACATCATCCCCAGGCGCGGCCGGGACGTCGACCCATCTTCGAAAGGGTTGCGCTCGGATGCCGCCGCCAGGTCGAAGCCGACGATATGAGCTCGCAGGTCGCGAGCAGAAGTCCGAAATCAATTGTACGCAGGCACCTTTGTCGGTCGGCGAGACAACAGGGAGCCTCAGACGTCGCCACTGATCGGGGAAATCACAGTCTTTACGCACACTGTTTTAGAGGTACAACTATATAGCGAATACACCCAGAGCAGTCGCTCCAAGGGAGGTGCAGGTGCAGCGCTGGTTCATCAGTTATCACTCACCGGAACGCCCGCTTGCCGAACGCATCAAGGAGGGGATTGAAAGGCACGATGCGAGTGCCAGCATTTTTTTTTGCCCCGGCAAGTATGCGGGCCGGAGGATTGGACCAACCAGCTTGCGCAGGAAATCGCTACTGCAACCGTTTTTGTTCTGGTCTTGGGAGAGTGCGGAATCGGGCCATGGCAAGTGCTGGAATACGGTGAAGCGCTCGATAGAAAGGTAACGCATGACGATTTGCCGATTATCGTTCTGTTGCAGGAGGGACAGACCGCGCCGGGACTGCCGTTCCTGCGAAGACTGCATTGGATTGTGAGTGCGAATCTATCGTCGCAAGCCACCATAGCACTGTTGTTTGGAGCAGCCGCAAACTCCGCCGAAACCCCGGAAGCCCTCTGGCGCTACACGTCTCCATATCGAGGCCTTTCCGCGATGGAGCAAAAGGACAGCGACTATTTCTTTGGCCGTGCCAAGGAAACAACTCAGGTCCTTCGATCCTTGCACAATCATCCGGACAAGGTGCCAATTCTGCTCGGTAACTCTGGAGTTGGAAAGTCGTCTGTAGCCCAGGCGGGGGTGCTCGCTGCGATGGTCAGGCAGCGGTGGCCGGAAGAGAGCGCTGAAGCATGGCCAGCCAGCTTCAACAACAGCCGGCGCTGGTGCGTCTTGTCGCTTCGGCCGGGCGCCACGCCGATCAAATCGCTGGTCGAAGCATTCCTGGCGACCTGGCAACTGGATGGCACAACGACCGATTGGCCCGATCGTCGGAAGCTATGGATCGAGAAGCTGCTTGAGGAGAAGCTCGATCTGCAAGACCTGATCGACCAGACCTGCCGTCGATATGTCGAATTGAACCAGGCCCCACCTGCGTCCTTCTTTCTCTACGTCGATCAAGGTGAAGAGTTGTATTTGCGTTCGGACCCCAAGCAACGTCAATGTTTCTCGAAATTGCTGGAAAGGGGAGTTGTCGACGGACGTATCCGTGCCCTCATGAGCATGAGATCGGATTTCCTGGGCGAACTGCAGAGCGACGCTTCTCTGTATCGGGCTCATATTCAGATCAACGTTCCTCCTCTTCGGGAAGATCAGCTTCTTCAGGTGGTCGGCGGGCCGGCCAAATTGCTCTCCGCCCGCTTCGAGAGCGATACCCTGCCTGATGATCTTGCAAAGCGCGCTGCCGATGATTCGATAAAGGATGCCGGCGCCTTGCCGCTCCTGTCATACCTGCTCGACGGAATGTGGAAGCAGATGGTTGAGCGCGGCGACGGGATCCTCCGGCTTCCGCACCAGTCGATCGATCTGGGACGTGTCTTGGTGGATCGAGCCAATCTGTTCATTTCGTCCAATCCGGGGTCGGAAGACGACCTCCGTCGAATCTTTACACTCCGGCTTGCAACGGTTCGCGAAGACGGCGAGCCGACGCGCAGGCGCGCGTCCCGCTCGGAATTCTTGGATGCCGAATGGCGCCTGGTTACTCAACTTGCAAACGATCCATATCGGCTGTTGAGTACCTTTACCCCGGAAATGACGACCACTGCGTCCGAGCCGCAGGACGGGGAGCGCGTTCTCGGCAGAAGTTTCTACGCCGAGGTCGCTCACGAAGCGATCTTTCGGAGATGGGACAAGCTTCGCTCGTGGATTTCATCGGAACGAGAGTTCTTGACATGGCGGACGGGACTTGAGCTGGCGCGTCGCGCGTGGGATTCCGCGCCTTCCGACTCCAAGGATGAGGCTTTGCTCCTTGGCCTGGCGCTGAAGCAGGCTCTCACCTGGTTGGCTAGCCGCTCGGAGGATATTCCCGTCAAGGATCGCGAGTTCATCACGCGCAGCCGAAGCTCCCTGAGATCACCAAGGCTTCGTGCGCAAGCGGCACTCGTCGGGACGGTGGCGCTGATACTTTCGGCCGTTGGCTTGTGGGAATACGGCAGGAGCGAATACCTGACGACCATAAGGGAGGCTTACTTTCGATTTGCGAAGGCATCAGCAAAGACCGATCAGCAAGTCCTCTCGCTGGACCGAGGGCAGCCATTTGCGGACTGTGCCGGTTGTCCGGAGATGGTCGCGATACCGGTCGAGTCATTCTTGATGGGGGCGCCCGGAACGCAAGGCCTTGCTCGCGAGCATCCCCAGCACAAGGTATCCCTTACAAGGCCGTTCGCCGTCTCCAGAAACGAGATCAGCTTTGATGAATGGAATCTCTGTGTTGCGAATGGCGACTGCGAGCCGCGTCATGGCGCATGGGAGGACGGCAACCGGCCGGTCATCAACATCACCTGGAATGACGCAAAACGATACGTGAGCTGGCTTTCGCGGGTTACCAGGCAGCGATATCGACTGCTCTCGGAGGCCGAATGGGAATACAGCGCGCGCGCCGGGGGGCAAGGCCTCTTTTCCTTTGGCAACGACGATGACGCGCTTCTGAAGCTATATGCCTGGTACGATGCCAATTCGGATGGGCGCACCAATCCCGTGGGCAGCAAAAAGGCCAATGCCTTCGGCCTGCACGACATGCATGGAAATGTCGCCGAATGGGTCGAGGATTGTGCCTTCTATGAATACTCCACGAAAGAGCGGGACGGCTCGCCATGGGTGGCGGCGAATTGTGGCAAGCGGGTGATACGCGGAGGATCCTGGCGCTACGGACCGTTTGCGCTAAGGTCGGCGGCACGTGATTCCGCAGGGATCGATACATTCGATGACGATCGCGGGATGCGTGTCGCGCGTGATCTGGCCGATTGAAGCGTATTTCTTCTGCTTTCGATGCGTCCTGTCATTCGTCATCGTCGCAGGTGCGCACGCTGTAGTCTCCCGCTAACCGTCCTCGCGCATCGTCCGCGTGGCGTGTGAAAGTAAATCGCCTGACGATTTCCTGGTCCATCTTCTTTGCTTCCTCACCCTTGCCGGCGCATGCAAGTGTTTGGGCCATGATCGAGTAGGCGTTGTCGACGGCGTTTCCATTCGGTGAGACTTCGAGGAGTCGCTTGAAGGTCGCTTGCGCCGCCGCCAAGTCCTTCTTGCCAAGACCCTCGGCATAAAGCTGCTCCGCTAACGCATCGTCCAACAGGTTGGAGTTCGGGAATTCGGCCTGCATGCTATTAACCCGTCCTATTCGTGAGAGTGCTTTTTTTAGTCCGATTGATGTGGCCGCACATCTGCTCTGACGAGGCGCGCGGGATTGCCTTCGGCTTTTCACCGCCTGACGACCCGTACTTTGCAACGCGCTTGAGGGATGGGTTGGGCGAACGGGGGGCGGACGCCCCGCCGGTCAAGGACCGAGCGGCAGCAGCGCGCCTGGCAAGCCGCGGATCAGGTCGGCTTCGGGACATGCCGCGGCAAACGCAAGGCGAATGCGGCTCGTGGTCTCGACGACACGGGCAGCGAGTTTCAAGAGACGAAGACGCAGCGTCGCGAACTCGGCTGTGGCCAATTCCCGGGCTTTGGGAATCGCGTCGCGCACGGTCAGCATCAGCCAATAAGCGGCGGTGTGGAGAACGAGGCGGACTTGATTGGCGAGCGCCGAACGGCAGCTGGTGCGATCGGAGGCGAGCTGTGTCTTATGCAGCTTGATCAGATTCTCGGCTTGGCCGCGCGCGCAATACAGGCTGTCGTAGATCCACTCGGCCGAGCCGACATCGAGGCTGGTGACGACGAAACGGATGTCGAGGCCGAGCATCGTCGCCTCAATACGGGCGACGGTACGCCGTTCGCGATCCCAGGACTTGGCCTTGTGGCGCGTCTCGGTATAGCCACGCAGAACCGGCAGGTTCTCGATGGCGCGTCGCGTGCGGATGTCGTCGGCGGCCTCGTCGAGTTTTCTGGCGAGCGGCTTGGTGCCGGACAGACCGAAGATGTAGTCGATGCCGTTGGTCTCGCACCACGCCATTGCCTCCGGCCGGGCATAGTGCCCGTCGCCACGGAACGTAATTCGCGTGTTGTGCCACCGCGTCCGGATATGCCGTATCAGGCGGCGCAGATGGGCACGCACCTCGACGCCGCCCGGCGTCTTGCCGGGCCGCAACACGACCGCCACGGGCCGGCTCTTCTCCGTGTCGTAGACGTGGATCGGCAGGAAGCAGCGTTCGTCATAATGAGCGTTGAACAGCGAGAGCTGCTGATGGCCGTGGACGACATCGCAGGTATCATCGATGTCGAGCGTGACGGATGCCGGCTCGCGCGGGTAGCTATCCATCCATGCGTCGACCAAAGTGTAGGTCAGTCGGATCACGTCGCGCAGGCGCGGAGCATTCTCCAGCCGCGACAGCGTCGGTTGGGAACACAGATCGCGACCCGTGTCCGGCAGCCGTCCGCAGGCCAGCTTGAATGCGGGATCGGACCGCAGATGATCGAGGTCGTCGGCGTCCTCGTAGCCGCAGCAGATCGCGAACATGCGCGCGCGGAACATATCGACAAGGCTGTGCACGACCCGCGTCGGATCGCGCCGATCCGGGAACACCCGGGCCAAATTGTCGGCCAAGCCGAGACGCCGCTCGGCCATCGCCAGAAGCATCACGCCCCCGTTCGAGGTCAGCCGACCGCCATCGAAGGCAGCTGTGACTTTCTTGGCGTGAACGGCTGGAAACGAGAAGGGCAGAATCGTATCATCGGTCATGGCGGGCCTGGCGTTCGCGGTTGAGGTGATGGGGTTGGCTTTGCAACCGAATCCTACGCCGCATCAGCGCTTTACACCACGCTCGCCAGCCTCTCAGGCGCACTCTGACGAATAAGACGGGTTAACGGTCGCCGCGACGCTGTCCGGGGCAAAAGTGGCCGACAAGCGCACCTTCCGATAGTAAAGCCATTCGCGCAGCTTGTTGTATGAAGGAGCCTTCGGTGTGATGGAGAGAGCAATATCGGCCATATGGATTGCTTGCCGCAGGTCGCGATGCGTGAATTCCAACAAGCCATACTTCTTCAGATTCTTCCGCTTGGGATTCTCATCGTCGATGATCGTTGAGTACTTTATGACTATGGTTCGGGTCCGCCGTATTACCTCGGCCGGTTGTTTGCTCTGAATCGTCGTGGTGAAATTGATGAAGTCGATAAATTCTCTCGACGCCTGAAGCAAGTATGGCAATTCAACAAGATTCGGATCGTCTCGCTCCTCGGTGTCGAACTTCTGAAGGGCCGCGTCTATCCGTTCCGGGCTTGTCGTTGACGGTAAGCTTTCAGGCGTGATGCCCATCAGCTTCAGGTACTCTCGATATGCCGATCTGGCGGCGACGTAAGCGAGGATCGGCTGCTTCGGGAAGTTGGCATCCTTGTCGACGATTGATCGCATTTCGGTCGTTGGAAGACCCGAGACGGCGCGAAGGACCGTCCTCCTTGCGCCCGGATCCTTATAGTCTCCGTTTCCGACAATCATCGCCTTGGATAGATAGGGCAGTGCTTGATCGAGCTTCCCTTCGTTGATTTTCAGCCAACCCAGCATGAAGGCGGAATCATCGGCGTGAGGTGTTTTTGGATCGGCGAGAACGGCTTCAAAATGGGGGTAGATCCGGCTGACGCGCGCGGAGTAGTCAGGTAATACGTCGACTATGTACTTGCCGTTCATGAGATCGGTATCTCGTATCAGATCGCTTACCCGCTCGACCACCGTATCCGGCTCCTCAATATCGGTCTGCTTTTTCTTCAGGGTCGCATAAACATCGTGCAGTACATTGCCCAATTCTCTCAAGCCGATTGCATAGTGCAAAACCGCTCTTATCGGAGAGTCGTCGGAGCTCTTCTTGAGTGCTTCGTCGAGATCGCCGACCACATAGTGAAGACACTCGACGAAGCGATCTGAAGGATTTTTCGCAAGAAAGGCTTCGATCGATTTCCGGACTTCCGGGAAATCGGTTTTCGGTCCGTAGATGTCCAACGCATAGTGCATATGATCGGCAAGGTGCCCGATGGCACCGGACGGAAGCATCGGCCAAACGTGCGTGCGATACTTTTTTGACGGATATCGATCGAAAACGGTGTCGACGCTCGCAATGGCTGTTTCCACCGAAGTATCCCGCGCAAATCGTCGGAATGCCAACGCGACCTCAGGCCAAAGAGAATAGTCGTTGCCTGATAGGCGCCGGTCCTTGTCGAGCGCCGAAGATACGGCTGTTTCCAGCAGCCTTTGGCTGATTTCCGTGCCGTTGATCGCGATATATTGCCGGTGTCCTTGTCCCTTCTTGTCGAAGCTCGCCGTATAAACATAGCCTTTGCCGCCGCCCGCACGATAGACAGATAGGCCCTTGTTTGCAGACGCCTGAGCGTCGCCGAGAGGGTCGACGAGTACGCCGGAGTGTATGTCTCGTCCTTCTCCCAGCGCGCCGTATTCAAGAGAGGCAAGCGTGAGTTGCTCGAACTTCAGATCTCCCCATTTTACGATTACGGATTGACCATCGTTAGTCCACTCCGTTGACTCCGGTGCGCCGCCGCGTTCGCACGAGAGCTCTTCAATCTCTCGTGCGATCTCCTTCTTGGTCAGTTGGACAGGAGCTACCTTGATTGCGACGAGCAGAAGATTCCGATCTTCGCCGAACAGCAATATGCTGTCAGCAGTGTAACTGTAGCCTCTGTTTCTGGTCTGAGTGCGATTGCAGGATGTAAGACGCGCAAAGTCCGGACTCGAATTGCAGGTGAATGATTTCAGCCTGGAATCTGTGGCCGAAACGGGCGTCCCAAGCGTCCATCCATCGACCAGGAAATCCGGTGCCGCTTCGCCGCCTTGAACGCAGACCGTCAGCAGTATTGCTATGACGCAAGCTCTGAAGACGCGAAGCATTGAAATCTCCCAATCGAAAATAATTGCAAAGAAGGGCGATTAATAATAGTGATACTACTCTTGCGAGTGCCCATTTCAATGGTCTCGCGACCTGAATATTCCGGATGGGCAGTCTCGCAGCGCAGATGCGAATCCGTTGTCGCGCCAGACGCGCCAGCGGCGAGGTCTTTTGCTGTCAATTGCTTCGCGTTTCTCCCAGCGCGAGGGCGCTCGCAAAATCGACGTCAGCAACTCAGCCAGCTGTCATCGGCATCGCCTGGCGAACGCGTCGGATCTCGGACGCGGCCAGCTCGGCTGAGCTCTGTAACACCCGAAGGGGCTATTCCGCCGGCTTAGCGGCGGCCGGCGCTTTCGCCGGCGCCTTGTCGACCTTCTTCGACCACGAGCGGTAGTAGGCCAGCGCGGTCATCAGCACGATGCCGACAATGCTGACCAGGATCTGCATCCAGATGCTGCCGGAGACCTCGACCAGCAAGACATGCGCGATGACGGCGAGGAAGACGCCGGAGCAGAACACCTCGAGCGATTGCTGGCCGCATTTGAGCAACGGCTGGAACATCGGCCATTCGTATCCGGGCCACTCGCGCGGCAGGAAGCGCGTGACGAAGAAGGCGAGCACGACGAAGTGCAGCACGCGATAGGGCGCGAGGTTGGTCTTGTCGTTCGGGTTGAACGCATCATAGAGCCAGGCCGGCATCGCCTGCCCGAGCTCCGGGAAGCGGCCCGCCAGCGTCATCACGAGCGCGAACAACAGATAGGCGCCGCCGAGCCAAAGGAAGGCGCGCGAGCGGATGAACGAGATCGACTCGCTGGCGCCGCCGAGCGCGAACCATCCGCCGAACACGAACAGGAACTGCCAGCAGAACGGGTTGAAATACCATGTACCGGACGGATAGGCCGGCAGGTTCCAGCCGAAATGCCGTGCGGCGAGATAGAGCAGGAACGAGGCCAGCAGCGTCAGATTGAGCTTGCGCAGCATTGCCCACAGCACCAGCGGATAGCAAACCATCAGGGCGATGTAGAGCGGCAGCACGTCCATGTTGACCGGCTTGAACGCCAGCAGCAGGCCCTGATAGAGCGTCTCGGCCGGGTTGTGCATGAAGCCCGCGACGTTGAATTCGTTCTCCAGGTTGGGGTCGTGGTAGCGCTGGGCGAGATAGCCGATCTCGGCGATATAGATCACGAACAAGAGGACGTGCGCGACGTAGATCTGCCAGGCCCGCTTGATCAGGCGGGTGGCGCCGATCACGGTGCCGCGCTCGAGCATCATCCGCGCGTAGACGAATGACGCAGTGTAGCCGGAGATGAACACGAACAGATCGGCCGCGTCGCTGAAGCCGAAATTCTTCTGGGTGACCCAGTTCACCGCGTTGTTCGGGATATGATCGAGATAGATCGCCCAGTTGGCGAAGCCACGCAAGAGATCCAGGCGATAGTCGCGGCCACGCGGCGGCAGGACAGCCTTGACGTCCATCGGTTCGTTCCCTTCCCCAACCCCGCGCATTCCGCACAGCGCGCGCACACAGCGTCATAGTAGAGCAGGATCAGCATAGTTGTGTAACGGTTTTAGAAAGATCATGCTCGGATGAGAACCGCCATGCCGGTTCGTTCTGTGCGTAGTGCGTAGGATGGGTGGAGCGCAGCGATACCCATCATTTCGCCACCAGTTCGATGGGTATCGCTTCGCTCCACCCATCCTACGAGAGCCGGGACAGGGCAGCCGCTAACGCCGAACGAACCCGTTGTGCAGCGTGGTGAACAGTGCCTTGCCCTTCTTCACCAGATCGTATTTGTGGCCGTAGAGCAGCCAGACCGCGGTGAGGTGGCACATCCCGCCCATCATCAGCGACATCGCCGTGTAGGGGTCGAGATTCCTGCGATAGGTGCCGGCGCGGCTCGCCTGCTTCAGCAGCTGCACATAGAGCAGCGCGTATTTGTCGACGGCCTTCTTCACCCGCGGCTCGGCGGCAAGCACGCTCGGCCATATCTCCAGGAAGAACACGCGGCCCCAGCCCGGGTTGTCCTTGATGTACTGGAAGTTGGTCAGGAAGATGATGCGGAGCTGCTCGACCGGGTCGCCACCCTTGACCAGCAGCGGTTCGGTCTTCTGATACAGCGCCTCGAAATTGCCCGCGGGCACATCGAGCACCAGCGCGCGCTTGTCCTCGAAATAATCATAGAGGCTGGAGAGCGGCACCTTGGCCGCCGCGGCGATGTCGGTGAGCGAGGTGCCGTCAATGCCTCTCTCGCCAAACAGCCTGGTGGCTGCCGAGAGAATCTGCTCGCGCCGGTCGCGGCTGCGTTGTTGCTTGAGCTTGAGTGTCGTCCCCGAAGCCACTTCCTTCTCCAAGAGCGCTTTCGAGCGAAGCCTGTCCCGGACTTGATCCGGGATGGATACCGGTTCGCGCAAAGAAAACGCGTCAGAACAAGAATCTCCCATCCCCCGCAAAACACTAAGACAGCGGAAGCGGATCACCAAGGACAATTGCAACATAAAGTGGAAGAGGCCGTTGTCAGATGGTTGTGTTGCGCCGTTCATGGCTGCGGAACGCATTGCGGGCGATGATCTGGCGCATGATCTCGGATGTGCCATCCAGAATCCGCACCACCCGTGTTTCCCGCCAGATACGTTCGAGCGGCAGGTCCTTGGAATAACCGGCACCGCCGAACAGCTGCATGGTTGTGTCGGCGACGCGCTGCACCATGTCGGCGCCGGTATATTTGGAGAGCGCCGCGGCGGCGGTGCGCGCGGCCGCGTCGCCCTGGTCGTAACGCCAGGCCGCCTCATAGGCGACGAGGCGCGCGGCGTGCAGCGAACTCGCCATGTCGGCGATCTGCCACTCGATGCCCTGATGGTCGCGCAGTTTGCGTCCGAATGTTTCCCGCTCGGAAACATGATCGAGCGCATAGTCCAGCAGCTGGCTCGCCGCGCCGACGCAATAGGCGCCCCAATGCGTGCGTCCGGCATCCAGGCACCGCATCGCGATGGCAAAGCCTTCGCCCTCCTGGCCAAGCAGATTCTCGCGCGGCACGCGGCAGCCCTCGAAGATCACCTCGGCATGATCGGAGCCGCGCCCGGCGGCCATCTCGACCAGGCGGCCGATGCTCAGGCCCGGCGTCCTCGCATCGACGACAAAGGCAGCGATGCCCTTCGCGCCGGCGGACGGGTCGAGCGTGGCGAACACGGTGAAGACGCCGGCGACCGGCGCATTGGTGATGTAGGTCTTGCTTCCGTTGAGCACGTAATAATCGCCGTCCCGCCGCGCCCGGGTCTGGATGCGGGCGGCGTCGGATCCGGCGTTCGGCTCGGTCAGCGCGAAGGCGCCGATCACGCGTCCGCTGGCAAGCTCGGGCAACCATCGGTCGCGAACGGCGGGCTGTGCGTAGAACTCGATCGCCTTCGAGCCGATATGAACGTTCACCCCGCTCAGATAGTAGAAGGCGGTGTGGGCCTTCGCGAGCTCCTCGATCGCGATGCAGCTGCCCAGCATCGAGAGGCCGAGGCCGCCGAATTGTTTTGGCGTGTTGGTTCCGAACAGTCCCATCCTGCGCAGGCCGGCCATGGCGCTCTCGGGCACCTCGCCGGTCGCCTCGATCGCGGCATCGTGGGGCTTAAGCTCGCTGCACACGAATTCGCGCAGGCGGCTCTGCAGAACGCGGAGATCGTCGGGAAGCTCGAAATGCATGGCCTCACCAAAATTCGAATAATCTTCGAAAAATGTGCGCCGTCATCCAGGAGATGTCAAGATTTTGCGGGAGTGGCGGAGAAACACGGCGAGAGCCGGGATTTCGTCCACGACATTTTCCGCCGCAACTTCGTCGATTTGTTGCGGGATAAACCACGAGTTGTGGGTAGGAAAATTGTCACTGGGGAAAGAAAATGATGCTGCACTCGGGTCAATCGAACTATTCCGCACGATGGATCGCCGGCCTTGCCGCCGCCCTTGTCATCGGGCTCGCGTCGCCGGCGGCCGCTCAAAGGGCCACCGACACCACGCTCGCCCGGGTGCTCGTGCTCGGCACCGGCGGCACCATCGCGGGCCAGGCCAGCGCACGCGCCGGCAATGCCTACGACTCGGGCAAGGTCAGCTCGGCGAATCTGGTCGCGGCCATTCCGGGCATCGAGAATCTTGCCCAGATCTCGGCCGAGCAGATTTCGTCGATCGGCTCGCAGGACATGAACGACAAGGTCTGGTTCGATCTGGTCAAGCGGATCCGCGCCGCGATCGACAACAAGGAGGTCGATGGCGTCGTCATCACCCATGGTACCGACACGATGGAGGAGACGGCGTTCTTCCTGCAGAACGTGCTGGACACCGACATCCCGGTTGTGCTGGTCGGGTCGATGCGGCCCTCGACTGCGATCGGTGCCGACGGTCCGGCCAATCTCTATGAGGCGATGCGGGTCGCCTCGGCGCCGGAATCCCGCGGCCGCGGCGTGCTCGTGGTGCTCAACGACACCGTCCATGCGGCGCGCTGGGTGCAGAAGACCAACACGACCAGCGTCGAGACGTTCCGCTCGCCCGATGCCGGGCCGGTCGGCTATGTCGACACCGGCTCGCTGCGCTTCCTGCAGCCGGCCGTTCCAGCCAAGGGTGCCAAGCTGAAGCTGCCGGATGCGCCGCCGCTGCCGCGGGTCGACATCATCTATTCGCATGCCAACATGGATGCCGCCGAGATCGAGGACGCGGTCAAGCGCGGCGCCAAGGGCATCGTGCTCGCCGGCGTCGGCGACGGCAATTCATCGAAGGGCGCGATCGATGCGCTGGCGGCCGCGGCGAAGCAGGGCGTCGTGGTCGTGCGCTCGAGCCGCGTCGGCTCCGGCTTCGTGAACCGCAACGTCGAGGTCGAGGACGACAAGCTCGGCTTTGCGGTCGCGCTCGATCTCAATCCGCAGAAGGCCCGCGTACTGCTTCAGCTCCTGATCGCCAACGGCGTCACTGAGTCCTCGGCGGTTCAACAGGCGTTCGCGCGGTAGACCGTCAGCTTTGACGCGCCGCCTGCGGGTCTCGCCTCCGGCGCTGCCTTTGCGGCGCGGCGCGCCGCGAGCAGCCGTGCGCGGGCCTCTGCGAGGCGCGACATCACGGTGGTCACCGGAACGCCGGTGACCTCGGCTATCTCCTTGTAGGAGAGATCGATAACTTCGCGCAGCGCGATGACCTCGCCGAGCGGCGCGGGCAGTTCGTCGACGAGTTGTTGGATGGTCGGGGTGCCACGCGGGGCGGGAGTTCCATTCGTGCCGGCAGCATCCGCCGGCGTGCCGCGGCGGCCGGGTTTCTCGCCGAGCTTCTCCTGACAGACAGCTTTGAGGATCGCGAGCAGCCACGGCCGCACGGCCGGTCCACGCAAGCCGTCGAACTGGCGCAGTGCGCGCTGATAGCATTCCTGCACGGCCTGTTCGGCCTCCGCCGGGGTTCGCATCAGGACCTGGGCGAACGCATAGGCATCGTCGAGGCACGGCAGTGCCGCGTCACGAAACTGCTGCGCGGTTTTATTCCCGGCTTCCGCACTTCGCATCATAGGGTTGCATCTCGTGAATAGCTTTACCAGCAATCGGCGGAGTGGTATCAGGCTCCCCGCCGGAGTCGTGGACCGTCGCGCCAAGCGTAGGGACAGGAACGACAAGCGCACCCGACCTGCGCATATCTGGTAGAACGCGATCGTTCATCGCCTCGTTTCGATCGATCGCGCTTTCGGAGCACGGATCATGTCCGAGACGCAGGTGCCCAACCGGTTCTCGATTTTCCATCACGGGCTGGCCAGGGGGCCGGCCTATGAGGCGTGGCGCGAGGGCATTTGCCGCGGCTTCTGCCGGCTCGATGTCGGACCGACCGACGACAATCGCATCGATTGCCACAACGAGTTCACGCTGCTGCATACGGTCGCGATCGCGACGCCACACGGCGGTTCGGCCCGCTTTGCCCGCACCCGCGCCCTGCTGGACGACGGCTGTGACGACCTCGTCCTGATCTTCGCGACGCGCGGCAAGGTGCAGGTCACACAGGGCAGCAAGGCGATCGAGCTGGCGCGCGGCCAGATGTGCCTGACCGAAATGAATATCGTCGGCACGGCCGATCTCACCCAGTCTGGCAGCTTCACGACGACAAGGTTTCCGCGCCGCCTCCTGCTCCAGGTGACGCCGTCCGTGGAGACGCAGCTGGCGCGGACGCTCGGGCGCGACCCGGCCCTGAGCGCGATGATCGAACGCTATTCTGCGCTCTGCACCGACCTTGCCGGCGATCTCGACGTGCCGGGCCAGCAGGCGGCGGCGCATCATTTGGCCGATCTGGTCGGTCTCGTGCTCGGCAGCAGTGCCGAGCACAAGGAACTGGCCGCAGGCGACGGCGTGGCGAAGACGCGGCTCGATCTGATGAAGGCCGACGTGCTGAAGAATCTCGACAACGGCAACCTCACGATCCAGGTGGTCGCGCGGGCGAATGCGCTGAGCACGCGGCAGGCGCAGCGCCTGTTTGCCTCCGCCGGGACCACGTTCTCGGAATTCGTGCTCGAGCAGCGTCTGCTATTGGCGCGCCGGCTGCTGCTGCAGGAGCAGGGCGCCGGCCGCAAGGTCAGCGACATCGCCTATACGGCCGGCTTCAACGACCTGTCCTATTTCCATCGCGCGTTCCGCCGGAAGTTCGGCACAGCTCCGGCAGAGATGCAGATGGAACTGGGGCGCCGGCATTGAACGCCTCGCGCTGCTGACGTAGAGCGAGACCGGCTTCATTCCAACACGTGGCTTCTCCCAATGCCTATCTGGACCTGCGAACAATGCGGCGCGCAATTTCCTGAAACCGCGGGGCCGCCGCCGTCCTGCCCGATCTGTGAGGACGAGCGGCAATATGTGAACTGGAAGGGGCAGACGTGGCTGACGCGCGCGGAGCTCGCCGCGCGGCATCGGCTGGTCTGGCGCGACGATCTCGATCTGGTCGGGATAGCGCTCGAGCCGGCATTTGCGATCGGGCAGCGCGCGCTCCTGGTGCCTGACCGCGGCGGCTGCGTGATGTGGGATTGCGTGCCGCTGGCGACGGACGAGGCGATCGCACATGTCAGGTCGCTCGGCGGGCTGAAGGCGATCGCGATCTCGCATCCGCATTACTATGGCGCGGTCGCCGACTGGAGCGTGGCGTTCGACAATGCGCCGGTCTATCTGCATGGCGACGATGCGCAATGGGTGACGCGGCCTCATCCGTCGATCGTGCCATGGCAGGGCGACAGCCATCGCATCTCCGACGATATCCTTTTGGTGCGGGCCGGCGGCCATTTTGCCGGCGCCACCATGCTGCATTGGCGCAAGGGGGCGGACGGGCGCGGCGCGCTGCTGACCGGCGACATCGCGATGGTCGCGATGGACCGCCGTTCGGTCAGCTTCATGTATTCCTACCCGAACTACATCCCGCTCAATGCATCCGCGGTCCGCCGCGTCGCGCACGCGGTCGCGCCGCTGGCCTTTGAGCGGATCTACGGCGCCTGGTGGGGCAAGAACATCGCTTCCGACGCCAAAGCGGCGTTCGACCGTTCGGTCGAGCGCTATCTCGCGGCGATCTCGGACTGACGGTTCCGGCCGCTTGGCTTGCCAGGCGGTGCGATCGCGCTATATCAGGGCTTTCCCGCCACCTGCGATTGTCCGAGTTTCCGCATGACATCAACTGCTGCCGCCGAATCCCAGCCGTTCCAGGCCGAGGTTGCCGAATTGCTGCACCTGATGGTGCATTCGGTCTATTCCGAGACCGATATCTTCCTGCGCGAACTGATCTCGAACGCATCCGATGCCTGCGACAAGCTGCGCTACGAGGCGATCGCCAATCCCGGCCTGATCACCGACGGCACGCCGCCGGAGATCAGGATCATCCCGAACAAGGCGGCCGATACGCTCGCCGTGGTCGATACCGGCATAGGCATGGAGCGTGCGGAGCTGATCGATAATCTCGGCACCATCGCGCGCTCCGGCACCAAATCGTTCCTGTCGAAGCTGACCGAGGCCAAGGACGGCGCCAATCTGATCGGCCAGTTCGGCGTCGGCTTCTACGCCGCCTTCATGGTCGCCGACAAGATCGTCGTCACCAGCCGCCGCGCCGGCTCGGATGAAGTGTGGGTGTGGTCGTCGGAAGGCGGCAGCGGCTTCGAGATCGCGCCGGCCAGCGAGGAGGCGGCAAAGCGCGTCGTGCGCGGCACCGAGATCGTGCTGCATCTGAAAAAGGACGCCGCCAAATATCTCGAGGCTTACGAGATCGAGCGCATCGTCCGCGAATATTCCGACAACATCCAGTTTCCGATTCTTTTGGTGCCGGAGGAGGGCGAGCCGCGCCAGATCAACTCGGCGAGCGCGCTGTGGCAGCGCTCGAAGTCGGAGCTTTCGCCGGAAGACTATGCGCAGGCCTACAAGCAGATCGCAGGCGCCTTCGACGAGCCGGCGATGACGCTGCACTACCGTGCCGAAGGCCGGCAGTCCTACGCCGTGCTGCTGTTTGCGCCATCGACAAAGCCGTTCGACCTGTTCCAGGTCGAGCGCAAGGGCAAGGTCAAGCTCTATGTCCGCCGCGTCTTCATCGCCGACGATGCCGAGCTGTTGCCGGCTTATCTCCGCTTCATCCGCGGCGTGATCGACAGCGAGGACCTGCCGCTCAACATCTCGCGCGAGATGCTGCAGAACAATCCGCAGCTCGCGCAGATCCGCAAGGCAATCACCGGCCGCGTGATCGGCGAGTTGGAAACGATAGGCGAGAAGGAGCCGGAGACGTTTGCCAAGATCTGGGATGCGTTCGGCCCGGTCATCAAGGAAGGCCTCTACGAGGATTTCGAGCGCCGCGAAAAACTGCTGGCGCTGGCGCGCTTCACCACGACGTCGGGCGAGAACCGCTCGCTGAAGCAGTATGTCGACGATCTCAAGCCGAACCAGACCGAGATCTATTATCTGGTCGGCGACAGCGTCGAGCGCCTGAAGTCGAACCCGAAGCTGGAATCGGCGCGCGCCCGCGGCATCGAGGTGCTGCTTTTGACCGATCCGGTTGACGCGTTCTGGACCTCGGCGCCGCTCGATTTCGGCGGCAAGCCGCTGAAGTCGCTGAGCCAGGGCGACGTCGATTTCGGCCTGATTCCGCTGGCCGATGACACGGACGACAACAAGGACGAGCCCGCAGCCGATGCCGCGACCACGATCGCTGTCATCAAGGATGCGCTCGGCGAGCGCGTCTCTGACGTCCGCGCCTCGCAGCGGCTGACCGCGAGCGCGTCGTGTCTGGTCGCCGGCGGTGACGCGCGCGACCGCGCGCTGGAGCGGCTGCTCGCCCAGCAGAACCGCGGCGCGATCACTAAACCGATCCTCGAGATCAATCTGCGCCACCCATTGGTCGCAGCGCTCGCGACCGACACCGCGCAGGCCAAGGACCTGTCGCTGTTGCTGTTCGAGCAGGCGCAGATCCTCGACGGCGAGATACCCGACGATCCGGCCGCTTTCGCGAGCCGCATGAACCAGCTCGTGCTGCGCGGTGTGGCGAAGTAGGGAAGGTTCGTAGCTCTCTATCCCCGTCATCCTGAGGAGCGCGCACTTGCGCGCGTCTCGAAGGATGCACGGCCTCGATGCATCAACGCGGAAAGAGCCGGGCCGTCGTGCTTCGAGATGCCGCTTCGCGGCTCCTCAGCATGACGGGACCAGGAGCATCGCCGTAGGCGCGAGTTGACCCCGGATATCGCTCCGTTCATCCGGGCTTCGCTTTCATGGAGACATAAACCGACTGCCCCGCATCCCGCGCTTGACAGGTCGTTGCCTCAATTATGTTATGTTATAACATTACATACCCTGTGACCCATGTCCCGCCGCCGCCCATCCCTTCAGCAACTGTTTGATCTCGATGCAAAAACTCCCCGTCACCATCTTGTCCGGCTTCCTCGGGGCTGGAAAGACCACTTTGCTGAACCACGTGCTGAACAACCGCCACGGCCTGAAGGTTGCGGTGATTGTGAACGACATGAGCGAGCTGAACATCGACGCCGACCTGGTTCGCGATGGCGGTGCGAACCTGTCCCGGACTGACGAAAAACTGGTCGAGATGAGCAATGGCTGCATCTGCTGCACGCTGCGCGACGATCTGTTGAAGGAGGTGCGCGCGCTGGCCGAGAGTGGCCGGTTCGACTATCTCTTGATCGAATCGACCGGCATTTCCGAGCCGCTGCCGGTCGCCGCGACCTTCGAGTTTCGCGATGAAGATGGCCAAAGCCTGTCCGACGTCGCGCGGCTCGACACCATGGTCACGGTGGTCGACGCCGCCAATCTCCTGAAGGACTATGCCTCGACCGATTTCCTGAGCCAGCGCGGCGAGGCGCTCGACGGCGACAAGCGCACGCTGGTCGATTTGCTGGTCGAGCAGATCGAGTTCGCCGACGTCGTCGTGCTGAACAAGATCGACGCCGCGACACCGGCCGAGCGCGAGGCCGCGGCGACCATCGTGCGCGCGCTCAATCCCGACGCCGATATCGTCGAGGCGAGTTTTGCAAAAGTCCCGTTCGACCGCGTGCTCGACACCGGCCGCTTCGCCTATGAGCGCGCGCAGCAGCATCCGCTCTGGCACAAGGAGCTCTACGGCTTTGCCGAGCATGTGCCGGAGACCGAGGAATACGGCATCACGAGCTTCGTTTATCGCGCGCGGCGCCCGTTCGATCCGGTGCGCTTCCACGGCTTCCTGTGCGAGAGTTGGGGCGGTGTGATCCGCGCCAAGGGCCATTTCTGGATCGCGACGCGCCCGGATTGGTGCGGCGAGATGAGCCAGGCCGGCGCGATCGTCCGCACCGAAGGCCTCGGCTCGTGGTGGGCGGCGATCCCGCGCGAGCGCTGGCCGGATCATCCGGATTGGCAGCTGATGATGCAGCGGAGCTGGAATGACCTCTATGGCGATCGCCGCCAGGAGCTGGTGTTCATCGGCGCTGATATGAACGACGACGACATCCGCCGCCGGCTCGATGCCTGCCTGGTCACCGGCCGGCCGGGCATGGACCCGCAGGCCTGGAAAAAACTGCGCGATCCGTTTCCGCCGTGGAGAAGGGCAGGCGAGGCGGCGTGAAGTGATAGGGACGCGCCCTCTATCCCCGTCATCCCCGCGCAAAGGCTCCGCCTTTGTCGCTGGAGGTGCGAGCCTTGCGGCGCACTTGCGCCGCTGCGCGAGCCTCGAAGGATGAATCGGCCCCGAATGTTTTCACGGGGCACCATCCGCTCGTGCCGACAGCCGGCCGTCGACCCTTCGAGACGCGCGCCAAGGCGCGCTCCTCAGGGTGACGGTCACGGAGGGCGGGGGCTGCGAGGCAAAACCCGATCCCAAACCGCCACGTATCTGCTAGAGAGTCCTACGGTGGCGAACAACGGCGCGGCGTTGCGATGGCGGGCGGCAGCGAGATCTTTTACGGCGGCATTCCGGTGTTTCGCGGCTTCGCGCGCCTGATGGATCCGGCGCTATATGCGCGGCTGCCCGGTGACTGGACGGTCGGCGTCGCGGATATCGTCGAGTCGACCAAGGCGATCGCGGCGCAGCGCTACAAGGCGGTCAACATGGCCGGCGCCGCGGTGGTCGCCTCCGTCACCAATGCGCTCGATGGCCGCGAATTCCCCTTCGTGTTCGGCGGCGACGGCGCGAGCTTCGCGATCTCCCCCGCCGATCTGGACAAAGCGCGCGAGGCGCTGGCCGCGACCGCGCGCTGGGTTCAGGACGACCTCGATCTGGTGCTGCGGGTGGCGCTGGTGCCGATGGCGGCGATCCGCGCCGCGGGCGTCGATGTCCGCATTGCGCGCTTCGGGCCGTCGGCCAATCTGTCCTATGCGATGTTCTCCGGCGGTGGGTTGGCTTACGCCGATGCCGCAATGAAGCGCGGCGAGTTCGCGGTCGATCCGGCGCCGTCGGGCACGCAGCCCGATCTGTCCGGCCTGTCCTGCCGCTTCGAGGTGATGCCTTCAGTGCGCGGCGTCATCCTCTCGGTCCTGGTGCTGCCGGCGAGGGACGCCGATCCCGCAGCCTTCCGCAAGGTGATCGAGGACATCGTCGTGCTGGTCGAGAAGAGCCCGGAGGCCGGACGGCCGGTGCCTGCAAGCGGCCCGCCGCTGCGCTGGCCGCCGCAGGGGATTGAATACGAGGCCCGCGCGCGGCGCGGCGGCTCGCTCGCGCTGCGCCGTGCCACGGTGCTCGCGTTCACGCTGTGGGCCTACACGCTGATGCGGTTCAATATCCCGGTCGGCAAGTTCGTGCCGAAAAACTATGTGCAGCAGGTGGTCGAGAATTCCGACTTCCGCAAGTTCGACGACGGCCTGCGCATGATCCTGGATTGCACGCCGGAGCTCGCCGCCGAGCTCGAACAGCGCCTGGTCGCCGCGGCCGCGCAGGGCGTCGTGCGCTACGGCCTGCACGAACAGGATGCCGCGATGATGACCTGCTTCACGCCGTCGGTGATGCGCGCCGACCACGTCCACTTCATCGACGGCGCCCGCGGCGGCTACGCCTCGGCGGCCACCGTGCTGAAGACGCGGGCGGCGTAGCTATTTTCTAACCTCTCCCCGCTCTTCTGCGGGGAGAGGTCGGAAGCCACGCATCGCGTGGCTTCCGGGTGAGGGGCAGGGCAATGCGTGGCCGCAAGGAAGTATCCATCCGACTCGCGAGACGATTGCGCGCCAATCAAACGGATGCAGAAACCGCTCTTTGGAAGCGCCTCCGCAATCGTCAGATCGATGGCCACAAGTTCGCGCGGCAGGTCCCTATTGGAAACTACATCTGCGATTTCGCCTGCCGCGAGAAGCAACTCGTCATCGAGGTCGATGGCGGTCAGCATGCGGAGTCGGCAGCAGATGCAATTCGTGACCGATATCTCGCTGATGAGGGATATCGCGTGCTTCGCTTCTGGAACAACGACGTTCTCGGTAACATCGAGGGTGTGTTGACGACAATTCAGGCCGGGCTACGCGGATAGAGCCCCTCACCCCAACCCTCTCCCCGCGAAAGAGCGGGGAGAGGGAGCGGAGAGACCAACTCTTGCTCTTTACCGTCCGACCCGGGTCCAGGTCTCGCCGCCGCACAGCGCGCCGACGCAGCCTTCGACGCGCAGCGTGCTCTCGCCGGTCACCGTGACGCTGCTTGCATAGGTGCCGCCATCGTCGGCGTTGTAGATCTGGCCCGACCATTTGCCCGCCGCGACCGGATGCATGCCGGCGAACAGCGGCAGCCCGATGATCGGCCGGTTGGCCAGCGACGGATTGGGATTCTTGTTGTCGACCTGCGGCTTGCCGGTCATCGGATCGATCGGGTCGCGCAGGCTCACCACCACGCCGCAGATGCCGCCGCCGCATTTGCTGATCTTGACGCGGGCATCGCCCGCCTGGGTCTGCCAGACGCCGGCCGGCTCAGGCGCGCTCTGCGCATGCGCGGCAGGCACGGCAAGCGCCGTCGCGACGAGTGCGATCACGAATCCGAATCGGCAGGCCATGATTGATCCCCCAGAAGGCCGGCCTGCATAACAAGTCGAAAGATTTCTGCAATGTCATTTTCGCGCGATCAGGCGCGCGCCGTCTGGAAAATTTTCTTGCTCTTTTCCGGGACGGTCATGCTCAGGCAACGCGCAGATGCGTGGTTGTTTATCCCCAGCGGGTGACCTTGATCGATATGATGGTGGCGACGCCGAACGCCACCATGGCACCGCCGACCAGCGCAAACAGCGTCCAGGCCGGCGCGCTCACGGTAGCGAACCACCAGCCGCCGATGCCGACCAGCAGCAGGCGGATGGTCCCGGCCAGCACCGGCCCGCCGACCTTGGCCGCGCCTTGCGACGAGAAATAAAGGCAGACGCCGACGCCGAAGAAGCCGAAGGCCGGGCCGGCCAGCGCGAAGTAGGAGGAGGCGGCCGCGGTCACGCCGGGATCGCGGGTGAACAGCGCGATCCACAGCGTCGGTTTGACTGCGACCACAAGCCCGACCAGCCCGACGACGAGGCCAGCGACGGTGCCGGCGGTCCACGCCACCTTGCGCGCGCGCGTCACGAGGCCCGCGCCGATCGCCATGCCGACCATCGGCACCGAGGCGACGCCGACCGCGAATGCAATCGGGATCAGCAGGAATTCCAGCCGCGAGCCCATGCCGTATCCGGCCAGCGTCTCGGTGCCGAAGCCTGCCAGGATTTTGGTGAAGATCAGGATGGTCAGCACGCTCTGCAGCGGCGACAGGCAGGAGATCGCGCCGACCTTGAGGATGTCGAGAAACATCGCGCGCTGAAAGCTGAACGCGGCGAAGTCGAGTTTGAGGGGCTGTGGCCGCTGGCGAGATACCAGGCGAGGAAGATCGCACCACACGTGAAGGCCGTGAGCTGGCCCGCGGCGACGCCACGCATGCCGAGACCGGGCATGCCGAACAGGCCGAGACCGAGCACGCCGCCGACCGCGATCTGGATGATCGAGACGGTGATCAGCGTCATCGACGGAATCCGCATGTCGCCGGTGCCGCGCACCACGGACGCCAGCGTGTTGACCAGCCAGATCGAGATCGCGCCGGAGAACAGCACCTGCGAGTAATGCATCGATTGCTCGAGCACGCCGCCGCGTCCGCCGAGCAACGCGTAGAAGCTTTGGCCGAAGCCGAGCATCATCACGGTGAAGAACAGTCCGGCGCAGGCGCCGATGATCGCCGCATGCAGCGCCAGATCGGCGGCACGGTCGCGGTCGCCGGCGCCGAGCGCGCGGCTGATCGCCGACGAGACGCCGCCGCCCATCGCGCCCGCCGACATCATCTGCGTCAGCATCGCGAACGGAAACACCAGCGCAATGCCCGCCAGCGGCTCGGTGCCGAGCCGGCCGATATAGGAGGTCTCGGCAACCGCGACCAGGGTCGAGCCGAACATCGCGATGGTGTTGGGGATCGCGAGCGTCAGCAGCGTCGGCAGGATCGGCGCCGTCAGCAAATGATCGACCGGTACCGCAGGCGCGACTGCGGCGGGCCTGACGTCGTCGATCGAGGCGTCAATGGTCATGCGAAGAGGCTTTGCCTTGCTTCGCCTCTCCCGCTTGCGGGGGAGGCCGACACGCGCGCAGCGCGGGGCGGGTGGGGGTTAGAGCTGGCTCCGCAAATTCGGACAGTAGCTTGAGTGGATTTTCTGCCTGACAGCGGCGAGGATTCTTGCTGCGAATCAGGAGCGAAGATGACGAAGAAGAGCCGCCGGATGCATTCTCCGGCATTCAAGGCGAAGGTTGCTTTGGCTGCGGTCAAAGGCGACAAGACGCTGGCGGAGCTGGCGCAACTGTTTGATGTTCATCCGAACCAGATCACGATCTGGAAAAACCAGCTCCTGGAAGGCGCCGCCGGCGTGTTTGGGCATGACAAGGCGTCGGCCGAGACGCCGGTCGATTTGAAGGCGTTACATGCCAAGATCGGCGAGCTGGCGTTGGAAAACGATTTTTTGTCCGGCGCGCTCACCAAGGCGGGCCTGCTGAGCGCAAAGCGATGATCGACCGCGGTCATGATCTTTCTATCGTGCGCCAGGCGAAGGTCCTGAAGCTGGCTCGCAGCACGGTCTACTATGAACCTCGGCCAGTTTCGGCCGAGGACCTTGCCTTGATGCGTCGGCTCGATGAGCTGCATCTCGATTATCCCTTCGCGGGAGCGCGTATGCAGCGATCGTTGCTGCGGCGGGAGGGCGTATACGCCGGTCGCCGCCACATCGCGACGCTGATGAAGCGCATGGGGATCGAGGCGGTCTATCGTCGCCCGAACACGAGTAAGCCGGCACCGGGTCACAAGATCTACCCGTACCTGTTGCGCGGATTGAAGATCGAGCGGCCCGACCAGGCGTGGGCAATGGACATCACCTACATTCCGATGCGGCGTGGCTTCGTCTATCTCGCGGCGGTCGTCGATGTGTTCAGCCGACGGGTCCTGGCCCATCGCGTCTCGATCACAATGGAGGCGGCCTTCTGCGTCGAAGCGGTCCAGGAGGCGTTGGCGAAGCACGGCAGGCCCGAGATTTTCAACACGGACCAGGGCAGCCAGTTCACCAGCCTCGAGTTCACCGATGTGCTGCTGGACGCGAAGATCGCCATCAGCATGGACGGCAAGGGCGCCTGGCGCGACAACGTGTTTGTCGAGCGGCTCTGGCGCACGGTCAAATACGAAGAAGTTTATCTCCGCGCCTACGACAGCGTGTCCGAGGCGCGAGCGTCAATTGCCAAGTATCTGGCCTTCTACAATCAGGGACGCCCTCACTCGAGCCTTGACGGGCGCACGCCCGACGAGGCTTACTTCGGCACGCAAGCTATGGTGATGGCCGCATGACCGTCGCCGACGATTTTGTCGTCGCTCTGGTCGGGCTACGCCCTCCCGACGCAACGACAAAATCGTAAGGCCCCGCGTTCAGCATAACCCGGCAGGAATCCACTTAAATCCCGCGGGGCGCTGTCCAAACAACCGGCGCCAGCTCTGTTCTCTCCACGGTGCGACTCGTGGAGAGAGCCCCCACCCCAACCCTCCCCCGCAAGCGGGAGAGGGGGCGCAGTATGCTTGCGGCCGTAGTTCGAGGTCACCTTGTGAAAGCCTGCAATCAATAAATGATGAGTGACATGTTAAGGCGCGCAGGCACCTCTCGCCACCGCCGCGCGCGCAGGGGTCACCACGGCAGGCCGCATAGGTCGATCTTGCCTTGGCGCGGCGCGCGGACGATGTCGTTGACGAACGGCGCCATCGCCTCGAAGCGGATCTGCCCCGACGGCTGTTCGCAAGTGACCTCGCCGGTGAAGGGATGCCAGCCGCGCGCCTGGTAGAACGCGAAATTGTGCGGCTCGCAGAATAAGATTGCAAATTTCACCGCATCATTGGCACGAATGGTGTGCACAGCGGCGTCGAGCGCGAGCGACGCATAGCCGCGCCGCCGGCAGTCCTCGCGGGTCGAGACCCCGCCGATGCCGCCGACATGCACCTTGTGGCCGTTCCAGGTGATGGTCCGGAAGTAGATACCGACATGGCAGGCCAGCCCGCTGTCGTCGGGCGCGTCGAGCAGCACGCGCAAATCCGCGTGAGCCCATTTGATGTCGGCCCAGGGCTGTTTCTCGACGATATCTGGGCTCCACACCGACCGGAGCAGCGGCTCGGCGCGCCGCCATGACGCATCTCCGTTGAGAATGTCGATTTCGATGCTCATCGCGGGGGTCCTGGGCCTTGGGTGACTCGGCTGTGCCGATCTGTCATACACGATCCGAAAATGCGGTGTTTCTCCGCGATGGAACCTTCTATAAGGGGGACCCGTTAAGTGTAGTCTCCCACCCTCTGTTGGACATTACCCCATGACCTTCACGCTACCCGATCTGCCCTACGCCCACGACGCCCTTGCGCCCTACATGTCCAAGGAAACGCTGGAGTTTCACCACGACAAGCATCACCAAGCCTACGTCACCAACGGCAACAACGCGATCAAGGGGACCGAATTCGAAGGCAAGTCCCTCGAGGAGATCGTGAAGGGCTCGTTCGGTAAGAACGCGGCCGTCTTCAACAATGCCGGCCAGCACTACAACCACATCCACTTCTGGAAGTGGATGAAGCCGAATGGCGGCGGCAGCAAGCTGCCCGGCCGGCTCGAGAAGAAGATCAACGAGGATTTCGGCGGCTTCGAGAAGTTCAAGACCGACTTCGCCGCTGCCGGCGTCGGTCAGTTCGGCTCCGGCTGGGCCTGGCTGCAGGTCAAGGGCGGCAAGCTCGAGATCGCCAAGACCCCGAACGGCGAGAACCCGCTGGTCCACGGCGCGGTGCCGATCCTCGGCGTCGACGTTTGGGAGCACTCCTACTACATCGACTACCGCAACCGCCGTCCGGACTATCTGAAGGCGTTCGTCGACAGCCTCGTCAACTGGGACTACGTCGACGAGCTGTTCGGCAAGGCTGGCTAAGCGCGGATTCGGTCGTCGCACGACTCTTCACCCTCCCCGGAAAGGGGAGGGTCGTTTCGCATGAAGCGAAGCGAAATGCGAAACGGGGAGGGGTCAACTCTCTCAACACGCGGTCTCTCACCGGAGAGACTGTGACCCCGCCCCGCCACTCATTTCATTCGCGTCGCCCCTCCCCTTTCAGGGGTGGGTGATTCGAGTGTGCGGTAAATGCGCCGCCACCCTGACCACACACCAGCGGGGGCATTGGTGGGTAACGCGGCAAGCTATCTCCTGGTCTTCTTCGGTGGCGGTCTCGGCGCAACCTTGCGCCAGTTGATCAACGTCACCTGCGCGCGCTGCATCGGCACCGCGTTTCCCTACGGCACTTTCATCATCAACATCACGGGCTCGACCGTGATGGGCCTGATCGCCGGCTATCTCGCCTTCAAGGGCGAGGCCTCGCAGCCCTGGCGGCTGTTCCTGATGACCGGCATCCTCGGCGGCTACACCACCTTCTCGGCCTTCTCGCTCGACACCGCGGTGCTCTATGAACGCGGCGAGCTCGGACTTGCGGCGCTGTATGTCGCGGGCTCGGTCGTGTTGTCGATCGCGGGCCTGTTCGCCGGCCTCGCGATCATCAGGCATTTGAGCTGAGGCGCGCATATCTCCGTCATTCCGGGGCGCGTACAGTGTGAGTCAGAAATGACGGTGAGGTGAGCACGCTTCTCAGGCTCCCTCCCCCGCATCCGCCTTCGTCAAGAGGCTTCGGCGGACAAGAGGGGGGAGGGAACCCTGCCGCCGGTGGCTCCCTCACGCGCGCGTGCCACTGAGTTGCCCGACGGCGCAAGCCCCAGGCGCAAAAATATTTCGGTTTATCGGAATAGTTGTATGGTTCGTCCGTCTCACCCGATTGAGGGGCGCTTCGCGATCGTCACGAACGCGGTGTGGGATGCGGTGGACGCCGAGCGTGGAACTGACGAGAGCACGCGAAGCGGACGGTGAAGTCGTGTGGTCCTGACGCCCTAGCGGCAGGTGTCTCGTCGCAAGACGCGAAGGCGTTTTGCGAGGGCGGTGACAAAAAAGCCCAGTCTCGCCGGGGAGAGCACGAAGTAAGCCGTAACCCATCGCGCAGGGAAAGCCGGACTGCTCCGGTTACACCTGTGGTCCTACCCCCGAGCTTTCTACCTTTGCTCGGGGCCCATGGGTGCAATCGGCACCCGGCTTTCCCTGCGCCCTCTGATCGAGGCGGGCGGAACGAAGAGCAAAGCTCGGGCGGATCATGTCGCGAGAACGCGGATGTCTGACTCACAAGTGACGCAACAAACTCAGTGTCGTCCCGGCGCAGGCCGGGACCCATAACCACTGAAGGTGATTGTTGCGCGACGCTGGGGCCACAGCTTTCCTCACCAGCCCAATGCTGGGTTATGGGTCCCGGCCTGCGCCGGGACGACATGGGGAAGGGGTCATCCCCTCCAGCGGAAACCGTTCATCCCGGGAACCCGCCAACCCGCTCGGCCGGCGGCATTTCCCGCCTCCAAATTTCCCTTTGGTAACCTCGCCTTAACCATGATTAGCGTTTGGTTAGGGTCGGAATGCCGCGCGAAAAGCCCTCGTTTTGACATGTTGGCAGGGGAAGCAGGGCCCGGCTTTTGGACGGGCCCCCCATGCGACAGATGTAAGAGGCTCTCGCGCAGTTTTGCCGCGCCTGATACGCGGCCGTGGAACCGGTGCCGATTGGCGGCCCGCCTGATAGGGACACTTGCGTTGAGAGGATATTGCCGATGAATCCCGCCGACGTGGCTCAGTCAACGCTGCCACTGGCATCGAGCGATGTGTCGCTGATCGCATTGTTTTGGCAGGCCCATTGGGTCGTCAAATGCGTGATGTTGGGACTTCTGTCCTGCTCGGTCTGGGTCTGGGCGATCGCGATCGACAAGATCCTGCTCTATGCCCGCACCAAACGGGCGATGGACAAGTTCGAGCAGGCCTTCTGGTCCGGCCAGTCGATCGAGGAACTCTACCGGGCGCTGTCGGCCAAGCCGACCCAGTCGATGGCGGCCTGTTTCGTGGCGGCGATGCGGGAGTGGAAGCGCTCCTTCGAGAGCCAGTCGCGGTCCTTTGCCGGCCTGCAGGCCCGGATCGACAAGGTCATGAACGTCTCGATCGCCCGGGAGGTGGAGCGGCTGGAACGGCGGCTTTTGGTGCTCGCCACCGTGGGCTCGGCCGGCCCCTTTGTCGGCCTGTTCGGCACCGTCTGGGGCATCATGTCGAGCTTCCAGTCGATCGCGGCCTCGAAAAACACCTCCCTGGCGGTGGTGGCGCCGGGCATCGCGGAGGCGCTATTTGCCACCGCAATCGGCCTGATTGCCGCAATTCCGGCGACTATTTTCTACAATAAGTTCACTTCGGAGGTGAACCGGCAGGCCCAGCGCCTGGAGGGGTTCGCCGACGAGTTCTCCGCCATCCTGTCGCGTCAGATCGACGAGCGGGGCTGAGACAGATGATAGTCACTTTGGCGAGTGTGCGATCATGGCGATGAGCATGGCAGGGTCCGGCGGTGGCGGTGGGCGTCGTCGCGGCGGGCGCAAGCCTGTCATGGCCGAGATCAACGTCACGCCGATGGTCGACGTGATGCTGGTGCTCTTGATCATCTTCATGGTGGCGGCGCCGCTGATGACCTCGAACATCGACATCGATCTGCCGGTCGCGAGCGGCGGCAAGTCGATGTCGTCTAACGCGCCGCCCTTGACGCTGTCGGTCAAGCGCACCGGTGGCGGCTGCAACTCGAACATCGAGCTCTATCTGGGTGACGCGTCGATCGCGGCGGCCGATCTTCTGCCCAAGATCAAGGCCATCGGCGAGGCCCGGTCGGAGGCCGAACGAGTGGTCTATCTGCGTGGCGACAAGGACGTCTGTTACACGGATATGATGAAATTGCTCGGGGAGATCAGGACCGCGGGGTTCAAGGCGAATATCGTCATCATCCCTGAAGGTGGCTAGGAGCATGATCCGGAAAAGTGGAAACCGGTTTTCCGGCCAGATCATGCTCCAACATGATGAGTCCATGTGCGGCAAGCGGCACGAGGAAGCCTGAATTGAAGGTCAAGGTCGACAAGACTCTGGCGGCATCGATTGTCCTGCACGTCCTCGTGATCGGGTGGGGCCTCGTGTCGTTTTCGACCAGGGCGTACGTGATGCCGGAAGAAGAGTCCGTCGCTGTTGACGTCATTTCGGCCGATCAGCTGTCCCATGTCATGACCGGCCAGAAGGACGGCAAGAAGGAAAATCCCAAGCCGCTGGTCGACAAGGTCGCCGAAGCCAAGCCGGTCGACGACATGGTCGGTAAGGTCGAAGATAAGAAGCCGCCGGTGGTGACGGAAACCGCGCCGCAGCCGACGCCGAAGGTGGAGAAGCCGGAAGACAAGAAGCCGGATCCGCCGAAGAAGGTCGAGAACAAGCCGAAGGAAGAGCCGAAGCCGGTCGAAAAGAAACCCGATCCGACGAAGCCCGACCCGATCGCGGAAGCGATCAAGAAGGAAGAGAAGAAGCCGCAGAAGCCGGTTGAGCAGGCCGCCAAGCCGCCGCCGGAGCAGAAGCCGAAGGATCGCGTGTTCGACCAGAGCAAGATCGCAGCGCTGCTCGACAAGCGAGACCCGACGCGCGCCGCGGCGACCGGCGATACGCTCAACGCCAACGCTGCGCTCGGCACGGCGAAGGGCAAGGCCGCCGACAACTCCGCGACCTGGGGCGCGATGTTCAGGCAGCAAGTCGAACGCTGCTGGAAGAACAAGCCCTACGGTAGCATCGAGGAGCAGCGGACCCAGGTGGTGATCGATGTCGATCTGAAGCGCGATGGCACGCTCGCGCGCATGCCGGTGGCGGAAGGCTCGCCAAGCACGCCCTACATGCGCGTCTATCAGGAGAGTGCCTTGCGCGCGATTATCGCATGTCAGCCCTATAATCTGCCCGTGGGCTGGTTCGACGAATGGAAGGCATTCGCACCGGTGTTCAAAGAGAATAATACGTGAGATCAGCTGCGACGTTTGGCCAATAGCAGACAAAGTCTACCGACAATGACCGACAACAATGATTTGCGTGAAATGATGTTTCGCCTCAACCGCCGACAGATGATTTCCGGAATGGCCGCCTTTGGCGCGCTTGCGGGTGCACCCTTCCGTCAAGCCATCGGGCAGGAAGGCGGCCGCAAGCAGATTCCCGTCCCGGGGGGCGAGTTCGCGCCGGTGCCGATCGCGATTCCGAATTTTTCGGCCGGCACGCCCGGCGATACCGAAGTCGGCGTCGGTGTTGCGCAAGTCATCACCAACAACTTGAAGCGCAGCGGATTGTTCGCGCCGATCGACCAAGCGGCTTTTCTCGAGAAGCAGGTCAACATCGACGCGCCGCCGAACCTGAATAACTGGACGAGCATCAAGGCACAGGCGCTGGTGGTCGGCCGCATGACCCGCCAGGGCAACGGCCGCGTGAAAGCCGAATTCCGGCTCTGGGACGTCGGCACCGGCCAGCAGCTCGCCGGCCAGTCATACGACACCTCGGCGGAATACTGGCGCCGCATCGCCCACATCATCTCCGACCAGATCTATGAGCGGATGACCGGCGAGAAGGGCTATTTCGACACCCGCGTCGTGTTCGTCGACGAGAGCGGCTCGGCGGATCGCCGCGTCAAGCGGCTGGCGCTGATGGATCAGGACGGCGCCAATGTGCGCTATCTGACCCGCGGCACGGATCTGGTGCTGACGCCGCGTTTCTCGCCGTCGACCCAGGAAATCACCTATATGGAGTTTGGGCAGGGCGACCCGCGGGTCTATCTGCTCAACATCGAGACCGGCCAGCGCGAGATCGTCGGCAACTTCCCGGGCATGTCGTTCTCGCCACGCTTCTCGCCCGACGGCCAGCGCGTCATCATGAGCCTGCAGCAGGGCGGCAATTCCAACCTGTTCGTGATGGATCTGCGCTCGAAGTCGATGACGCGGCTGACCGACACGCCGGCGATCGACACTTCTCCGTCTTATGCGCCAGATGGCACGCGGCTCTGTTTCGAATCCGATCGCGGCGGCAAGCCACAGATTTATGTGATGCCGGCGACCGGCGGCGCGGCCCAGCGCATCTCGTTCGGCGACGGCACCTATTCGACGCCGGTGTGGTCGCCGCGCGGCGACTACATCGCCTTCACCAAGCAGGGCGGCGGGCAGTTCGCGATCGGCATCATGAAGCCGGACGGCTCGGGCGAGCGCATCCTGACCTCGGGCTTCCACAATGAAGGCCCGACCTTTGCGCCGAACGGGCGCGTCGTGATGTTCTTCCGCGATCCCGGCGGCAACAGCGGGCCGTCGCTGTACACGATCGACGTTTCCGGCCGCAACGAGCTGCGGGTGCCGACGCCCGGATTTGCCTCCGATCCCGCCTGGTCGCCGCTGTTGTCGTGAGCCGGCGCAGACCTGCTCCGCGGAACCCCGGGGCTGGTCGGCGGTTCTCACCTAGCGCACTGAATCCTATGCCGAATTTCGATCGTCAATGGGGCACGGCAAGGACTTGCTAACGATATTCCCTCAGAAAGACTTCACCTGCGATCAGTAAGAGTGCGAGCTGAAAAGGACGCGCGCTCTCACAATGCAGTTTGCAAGTCAGACGGGAGAACCGGACCGATCGATGTCGCCGACGATCTCCGCGGCGCTGGTCGATTCCCTGTTCATGAACCCCGCGCCCATGATCTTCGGCGCCTTCGGCCCCGCCATTGCGGGCGCCGTGATTGCGTTTGTCACCGGCAATCTCTTGTCCTGGCTGTGCGTGCCGCTGTTCATCGTGGTCGGTCTGGCGCGCGCGTGGCAGATGTACCGCTACCAGCAGCGCAATTCCCGGCTCACGGTCGAAGAGTCCGAGGCGTGGGAGAAGCGCTACCGGATCGGCAGCCTCGCCTACGGCATTGCGCTCGGCCTGTGGGGCTCCGCCGTGCTGCTCACGACCAAGGATGCCGCCGCCCACATGCTGTGCGTGACCACGGTGGTCGCCTACACCTCGGCGGGGGTCGGACGGACCTTCGGCCGGCCGCAGATATTCCACCTGCATCTATTGATGTCGATCGGTCCCCTGATCGCGGCGCTGATGTATGTCGGCGGTCCCTATCACATCGCGCTTGCGCTGCTCAGCCTGGTGTTCTTCAGCGCCATTCGCCACCTCACGACCAGCCTGCAGCGGATCTACGTCAACGCCTGGATCGCCAAGGAGCGCGAGGCCGCGCTGGCGGGCCAGTTCGATACCGCGCTGAACAACATGCCGCACGGCCTGTGCATGTTCAGCGCCGACGGCCGCCTTGCGGTGATGAACCACCGCTTCATCGAGATGATGCAGCTGTCGGACGACTTCGTGCAGCGCGGCGCCAGCGCGACCGACATCTGCAATGCCTGCGTCCTGTCCGGCTCGATCTCGGCCGCGGCCGCGCAGCAGATCCTGTACGAGATCGAGAGTTCGCAGCGCGGCGATATCGTCATCAGCGACCCCGATTCCGCCAAGAACCGCTCGCTGGACTGGACCTTCCAGCCGATGGCCGGCGGCGGCACCGTCGTGCTGGTCGAGGACATCACCGAGCGCAAGGACGCCGAGGCCCGGATCAGCCACCTCGCGCGCTACGACGAGCTGACCGCACTGCCCAACCGCGTCAATTTCCGCGACGAGATCGGCCGGCTGCTCACCATGCAGCACGGCGAGCACCGCTCCGCGCTGCTGTTCGTCGACCTCGACCAGTTCAAGCAGGTCAACGATACGCTCGGCCATCCCTGCGGCGACCAGCTGCTCTGCGCGGTTGCCGAACGGCTGCGCGAGATGCTGCGGCCGGAGGATTTCGTGGCGCGGTTCGGCGGCGACGAGTTCGTCGTGTTCCAGCAGAACATCCACTCGCACGAGGACGCCGCCGCATTGGCGCGGCGCATCGTCGACCGCCTCAGCGAGCGCTACAAGATCGACAACCATCTGGTCGAGATCGGCGCCAGCGTCGGCATCGCGATGACCGCGCCCGGCGTCGGCGCCGATACGCTGCTGAAGAACGCCGACATGGCGCTCTACCGCGCCAAGGCCGACGGCCGCGGCACCTTCTGCTTCTTCCGCGACGAGATGGCGCAAACCGTCGAGGCCCGCCGCATCCTCGAGCTCGATCTGCGCAAGGCGCTCGCCAACGAGGAATTCGAGCTGTTCTACCAGCCGCTGATCAACCTCAAGTCCGGCAAGGTCTCGACCTGCGAGGCGCTGTTGCGCTGGAACCATCCGGCGCGCGGCACCGTCTCTCCCGTCGACATCATCCCGGTCGCCGAGGACATGGGCCTGATCGTCGATCTCGGCCGCTGGATCCTGCGCAAGGCCTGCATGGAGTGCATGAAGTGGCCCGAGGCGGTCAGCGTCGCGGTCAATTTCTCGCCGCAGCAGTTCCATCAGCGCGATGTGCTGAGCGAGGTGCGCTACGCGCTCGAGGTCTCCGGCCTGCCGGCGCACCGTCTCGAGATCGAGATCACCGAATCTTCGCTGCTGCACAACACCGAGCTGACCCACGACGTGCTGTCGCAGCTGCGTTCGCTCGGCGTGCGGATCTCGCTGGATGATTTCGGCACCGGCTACTCGTCGCTCAGCTACCTGCACAATTTCCCGCTGCAGAAGGTCAAGATCGACCGCTCCTTCCTCGAAGGCATCGACAGCGATCGCCCGCTCACCTTGCTGCGCGGCGTGGCGCGGCTGTCGGCGGATCTCGGCATGTCGGTCGTGGTCGAGGGCATCGAGACCAACGAGCAGCTGGAACTGATCAGTGCCGACGGCGCGGTGACCGAAGCACAGGGCTACCTGTTCAGCCGGCCGGTTCCCGCGGTGCGCATCCGCCAGCTGCTCAACGCTTCGCACGGCCGCCGCCCCGACGAGCAGTTGCACGTGGTTCCGTCGCGCTCGATCGCTTGATCCGGCGCCAAGGCCTTCAATCGATAGTTGTGAGAACCTTCGACTGCACGATTCGAAGTGCACCCTTGCGGTCAGGGGTTAACTGTATTGCCGCGATTGCTTTGACGAAAATTAAGAAGCTGTTAATCTTTTGGCTCGCGTTGAAGTTGTTGGGTTGTTCAGGGGAGTACTAAATGAGGTCCGCGGCCGAAGCCATCAAGCCCGCGACAGGAAGGCTTGCGGACCCTCTGGATCAAGTCGACTACCGTCTCGCTCAGACCCCGGAACAGAAAGACGAGATCTACCGCCTCCGCTATCGCGCCTATCTGCGCGAAGGCGCGATCCGGCCGTCGGCGGACGAGCGCGTGGTCGATCGGTTCGATGAGGCCCCGAACGCCTGGGTGTTCGGTGTCTATCTTCACGGCGAACTCTGCAGCTCGATTCGCATCACCGTGGTGACGCCGGAGTGGCGCGCCTCGCCGACGCTCGACGTGTTCGGCGATATATTGCAACCGAAGCTCGATCAGGGTCTGGTCTTCATCGATTCGACACGCTTCGTTGCCGATCCCGAGAAGGCGCGGAACAATCCGGAACTGCCCTACGTCACGGTGCGTCTCGGCTCGACCGCCGGCGTGCATTTCAATGCCGATTACGGCCTGGCGCCGGTCCGGCCCGAGCACATGGCGTTCTACCGGCGGGTGTTCCTGCACGAAACCTGGTCGGAGGCGCGGCTCTATCCCGGGCTCGTGAAGCCCGTCGGCTTGATGGCCTCGCATCTGCCGTCGGTGCGAGAGCGTGTGCTCGCCCGCTATCCGTTTCTGCGCTCCAGCGCGTTCGAGCGGCGGATGCTGTTCGACCGGGAAGGCCAGTTGCAGCCCGACGGCATCGTCCGGCCGTTCGAGCGCGCCTCGATCGTGCCGAATCCCTGAGCACACCGGCGATCTGATCGATCTGGCGTCCATCGACTGTTGCGCGCAGGCCAAATTGTCCTGCAAAAGCGGCCGGTTCCCGCGAACCTTGCCTTCCCTTCACCATCGCGCCACATTTGCCACCCATTAACCATCGGGGGCGCTTTTCGGCATTGCGCGGCATTTGATGGGGTCCAGCAAGGTCTCGTCAAGGTTGACGGAACGTTCGCTTAACCATCGCCCTGTAGACCCAATGGACCAGTACGAAGAGCGTGAGCGTGGAGGCTCCCGAATGAAATATCAGATGCGTATCCTCCAGGGTATGAAGCTGGCCGCGGTTCTGGCGGTGGCGCTGTCGATGGGTGCCTGCGCCAACAAGAACCCGCTGGACGCCAATGGCGCAATTGGGGGCGCCGCGACCCCGGGCAGCCAGCAGGATTTTGTGGTCAATGTCGGCGACCGCGTGTTTTTCGAGAGCGATCAGACCGATCTGAGCCCGCAGGCGACCGCGACGCTGGACAAGCAGGCGCAGTGGCTGCAGACCTATAACCGCTATTCCTTCACCATCGAAGGTCACGCCGACGAACGCGGCACGCGCGAATACAACATCGCGCTCGGTGCCCGCCGGGCCCAGTCGGTCCGCTCCTATCTCGCTTCGCGCGGCATCGATCCGAGCCGCATGCGCACCATCTCCTACGGCAAGGAGCGCCCGGTCGCGGTCTGCAACGACATCTCTTGCTGGTCGCAGAACCGCCGCGCCGTCACCGTGCTGAACGCCAGCTCCTGACGCGAGTCTGAATGAATTCTTCCAAGCCGGCGCCTTCGGGCGCCGGTTTTGTTTTGGCCGCAGGAAACACTGAGGCGCCGTCATCTTGATGAACGAAGCTGCGCGCAATTGGCCGCTTGCTTGTTCCGGCGTCCGTACTAAACCGGTGTCCGCGGCGCTGTCCCGGATTTGAAGTGCCAGTCACAATTCTGGCGTACTCCGTCCCTCAATGTCGCTCGCTTTTCACGTCGATCTCGTCGTCAGGGCAAAATGTCATCCAGGCTTCATTTCCTTTCCACCGCCACGGCGATCGCGGCGCTGTTCGCCGTTTCCTCGCCAGTGTTTGCCCAATCCGACGATTCCGATGCCGAAATGCGGATCGAGCGGCTCGAGAATCAGCTGCGGCAGCTGACCGGGCAGAACGAGGAGTTGCAGTACCGCAACCGCCAGCTCGAGGAGCGGCTGCGCCAGCTCGGCGGCCAGCCGCCCGGCCCGGGCGGACAGCCTCCGGCGGCCCAGCCCGGCGTCGCGGCGGTGCCGCCGGCGCAGCAGCCGCAGGCCTATCCGCAAGCTCAGCCTGGCTACGCCCAGCCGCGGCAGGGATATGGCCAGCCGCAGCCAGGCTATGGCCGGCAGCCGCAGGGCGGCTACGACCAGCAGCAGATCGCGGCACCCGCGCCGATCGTGCAGGAGGCTGCGCCGTCGGCGGCGGCGGGCCGACGCGGTCGCGGTGACGCCTTTGATCCGAGCCAGAACCCGAACGCCCCGGGCGCCCCGCGCGCGCTTGGCGGTGGTCAGATGCCAATGCAAGGCGAAGCGGCGGTCGGTGCTCCCGGCGGCCGCGGGGCGGGCGAGCCGCTCGATCTCGGCAACACCAGCCCGCCGCGGGCGCCCGGCGCGAGCGCGGCCCTGACCACATTGCCGCCGTCGGCCACGTCGAAGGACGATTTCGACCTCGGCATCGGCTACATGCAGCGCAAGGACTATGCGCTCGCCGAAGAGACGATGAAGAACTTCGCCACGAAGTATCCGAGCGATCCCTTGGTGGCGGACTCGCAATACTGGCTCGGCGAAAGCTATTTCCAGCGCCAGCAGTATCGCGACGCTGCCGAAACCTTCCTCGGCGTGACCACCAAGTTCGACAAGTCCGCGAAGGCGCCCGACGCCCTGTTGCGGCTCGGGCAGTCGCTGGCGGCGCTGAAGGAGAAGGAAGCTGCCTGCGCCGCGTTCGGCGAGGTGACGCGGAAGTATCCGCGCGCATCCGGCGGGGTTAAAGCCGCGGTTGACCGCGAGCAGAAGCGCGTGAAGTGCTAAACCAGATGCGGGAGGCCACGTCCGGCCTCCTCGTGACATGCTGGTTTTGCGATGCCCGACGATCAATCCGCCATCCCGGCAAGGGACGCCAAGCGCCTGTTCGCAGGGCTTTCGTCCGCGCCGGCGATCGTGCTCGCGGTATCAGGCGGTCCCGATTCAGTTGCGCTGATGTGGCTGGCCGCGCGCTGGCGCCGCGCGCTCGCGCGGGGACCGCGGCTGGTGGCGGTCACTGTCGATCACGGCCTGCGTCCTGAAGCGGCGCGCGAGGCGCGCGACGTCAAGCGGCTGGCGCACAGCCTCGACCTGCCACATCAAACGCTGCGCTGGAGCGGGCCCAAACCCGGGACCGGCCTGCCGGCGGCCGCGCGCGAGGCCCGCTACCGCCTGCTCGCGCAGGCTGCGCGCAAGCATGGCGCCACGCACATCCTGACCGCACACACCCGCGACGATCAGGCCGAGACGCTGTTGATGCGGCTGCTGCGCGGCAGCGGCATCGCAGGCCTCTCGGCGATGGCGCGCGAGACCGCGCGCGACGGCGTTTGGCTGACGCGGCCACTACTCGAAATCTCCAAGGCAGAGCTGATCGCAACGCTGAAGAAGGCGCGCATCGGCTTTGCCGACGATCCGACCAATCGCGATCCCGCTTTCACGCGTCCGCGGCTGCGCGCGTTGATGCCGATGCTGGCGGAGGAGGGCGGCGATGCGCGGAGCCTGGCGCGGCTTGCCGCGCGGATCGCGCGCGCCAACACCGCCCTGGAGGTGCTGGTCGACGACGCCGAGCACAATCTTGCATTGAAAAGCGAGGATAACCCGCGCAATGGCTTCGACGCGGCGCTGTTCGCGGCGATGCCTGAGGAAATCCGGCTTCGCCTCCTCAAGCGCGCGATCGACCGGATCGGACATGAGGGCCCGGCCGAACTCGGCAAGGTCGAAACCCTGCTCGCCGCCGTCGATGAGGCCCTCGGGAAGCGCGAACCGAAGCTGAAACAGACGCTTGCCGGAGCCGTTATCAGCGTCGGCGGCGGTCGTATCAGGATCGGGCCGGCGCCGCCGCGCCGGGCGCGTTCCCGCTGAGCCGGGTTCGATTGTTTCAATCGCTGTCATAATCCGGCAAAGAGGCTTAACCACCCCCGGAAAACACGGGATTTAGCGCCATTTTTTGACCGGGAATCGCGCTAGGATGCGGTAAATAGTCATGCGTGGTTCCCTTGGCATCGACCCCAGCGGCACCTAGATTGTATGCCATCGACGGGATGGATTCCCTGGGGATTCCAACAGAGCCTGCCCAAGGATAGAGAGAGGCCGCGATCCGCGCGACCACGAAGGAAGACCATGAACGCCAATCTGCGGAATTTCGCCCTCTGGGTCATCATTGTCCTGCTGTTGCTGGCGTTGTTCACGCTTTTCCAGAATCCTGGCCAGCGCTCGTCGTCCTCGGACATCTCGTTCTCGCAACTTCTGACTGAAGTCGATCAGGGCCATGTCCGTGATGTCGTGATCCAGGGGCCCGATATTCACGGCACCTTCAACAATGGCACGAGCTTCCAGACCTACGCGCCGAGCGATCCGACGCTCGTGAAGCGCCTCTATGACGCCAAGGTGCAGATCACCGCGAAGGCGCCCGGCGACAACGTGCCGTGGTTCGTCTCGCTGCTCGTCTCATGGTTGCCGTTCATCGCGCTGATCGGCGTCTGGATCTTCCTGTCGCGGCAGATGCAGGGCGGCGCCGGCAAGGCGATGGGCTTCGGCAAGTCGCGCGCCAAGATGCTGACCGAGGCGCATGGCCGCGTCACCTTCGAGGACGTCGCGGGTGTCGACGAGGCCAAGCAGGATCTGCAGGAGATCGTCGAATTCCTCCGCGACCCCGGCAAGTTCCAGCGGCTCGGCGGACGCATTCCGCGCGGCGTGCTCTTGGTCGGCCCTCCCGGCACCGGCAAGACGCTGATCGCGCGCGCGGTCGCGGGCGAAGCCAATGTGCCGTTCTTCACCATCTCCGGTTCTGACTTCGTCGAGATGTTCGTCGGCGTCGGCGCGAGCCGTGTCCGCGACATGTTCGAGCAGGCCAAGAAGAACGCGCCTTGCATCATCTTCATCGACGAAATCGACGCGGTCGGCCGTCATCGCGGCGCCGGTCTCGGCGGCGGCAATGACGAGCGCGAGCAGACGCTGAACCAGTTGCTGGTCGAGATGGACGGCTTCGAGGCCAACGAGGGCGTGATCCTGATCGCGGCGACCAACCGTCCCGACGTGCTCGATCCCGCGCTGCTGCGCCCCGGCCGCTTCGACCGCCAGGTCGTGGTGCCGAATCCGGACGTCGTCGGCCGCGAGCAGATCCTCAAGGTTCACGTCCGCAAGGTGCCGCTGGCGCCGGATATCAACCTCAAGACCATCGCGCGCGGCACACCGGGCTTCTCGGGCGCCGACCTGATGAACCTCGTCAACGAGGCTGCGCTGACCGCCGCCCGCCGCAACAAGCGGATGGTGACGCAGGCCGAGTTCGAAGAGGCCAAGGACAAGGTGATGATGGGTGCCGAGCGCAAGTCGCTCGTCATGACCGAGGAAGAGAAGTTGCTGACGGCCTATCACGAGGGCGGCCATGCCATCGTCGGCCTCAACGTCGTCGCGACCGATCCGATCCACAAGGCGACCATCATTCCGCGCGGCCGTGCGCTCGGCATGGTGATGCAGCTGCCGGAGCGCGACAAGCTGTCGATGTCGCTGGAGCAGATGACCTCGCGCCTCGCCATCATGATGGGTGGCCGTGTCGCGGAAGAGCTGATCTTCGGCCGCGAGAAGGTGACCTCGGGCGCCGCCTCCGACATCGAGCAGGCGACCCGCCTGGCCCGCATGATGGTGACGCGCTGGGGCCTGTCGGAAGAGCTCGGCACCGTCTCCTACGGCGAGAACCAGGACGAGGTGTTCCTGGGCATGTCGGTCTCGCGCACCCAGAATGCGTCCGAGGCGACCGTCCAGAAGATCGACTCCGAGATCAGGCGTCTGGTCGAGGAAGGCTACAACGAGGCGACCAAGATCCTCACCGAGAAGCGGCAAGATCTCGAGGCGCTCGCCAAGGGCCTGCTCGAGTTCGAGACGCTAACCGGCGACGAAATCATCGACCTGCTGAAGGGCAAGAAGCCCAACCGCGAGTCGGTGCTGGAGCCCTCGACGCCGCGCGCCTCCGCCGTGCCGCCGGCCGGCAAGCCGCGCCCGCGTCCCGATCCGGACACTGGCATGGAGCCGCAGCCGCAGGCATAAGCCTTAGCCAGCGATGGCCGGCTACTCCGGCAAACCGATTGTGCAAAAGCTCGGCCTCAAGCCGGGCTTTTGTATTTTTGTCGACGGGTTGTCCGTCCCCTACAGCGACATCGTCGGCGAACTGCCGGCCGATATGCGGATCGCGAAGACCGCGCGGGCGCCGCTCGATGCCGTGCATCTGTTCGCCGCCGAGGCCAAAGGGCTCGCCGCCAAGCTGCGGCGCTACCGCGAGGCGATCGCACCTCGCGGCATGATCTGGGTGTCGTGGCCGAAGAAGGCGTCCGGCGTCGTGACAGACCTCAACGATACGGTCGTACGCGAAGCGGGGCTCGCATCCGGCCTGGTCGACGTCAAGGTCTGCGCCGTCGATGCGGTTTGGTCGGGACTGAAATTCGTGATCCCCCTCAAGGAGCGCGGCAAGCGCTGAGATCGTCGCGGCGAATATGCTTGGCCTCCGTCGGGGCGCCGTGGCATCTTCGCGCCAAGCCGTTCAACGGCACGTCCGCGTCCTCCGAGACGCGCGGCAACAAAAAGGGGAAGGGAGGCTGATGCGCAAGGCATTCGGCGCGCTTGGCGCCATTTCATTCCTGCTGCTGCCCACCGTTTCATTCGCCGCCGAGATGCGCGGCGTCACATCGACCGAAATCAGGATCGGCCAGACTATGCCCTATAGCGGGCCGGTGTCGGCGTTCGGTGCGCTGGGCAAGGGCGAAGCCGGCTATTTCAGGATGCTGAACGAGCGCGGCGGCATCAATGGCCGCAAGATCAACTTCATCTCGCTCGACGATTCCTACGCGCCGCCGAAGACGGTGGAGCAGACCCGCCGCCTCGTCGAGAGCGACGTGGTCGCGCTGATCTTCTCCTCGATCGGCACCGCGCACAACACCGCGATCGCAAAGTACCTGCAGGGCAAGAACATCCCGCAGCTGTTCCTGGCCTCCACGCCTCGAAATTCGGCGACATCACGCAATTCCCGCAGGCGACGATGGGCGTGCAGGCGCCGTTCCGCTACGAGGCGCGGCTCTACGCGCGCTATGCGCTGGCGAAGAATCCGAATGCGAGATTTGCGGTGATCTCGCAGAACGACGATTACGGCGGCGACTATCTCGCCGGCCTGAAGGACGTGCTCGGCGAGAAATATGATTCCGTCGTCACCGTTGCGAAATACGAGATCACTGAGCCAACCATCGACTCGCAGATCGTTCAGCTGAAGGCGACCAACGCCGATGTCTTCGTGATCGCCGCGACGCCGAAATTCGCGGCGCAGTCGATCCGCAAGGCCTATGAGATCGGCTGGCGGCCGATGGCCTTCCTCTCCAACACCGCGGTGTGGATTTCGACCGTGATGCAGCCGGCCGGCGTCGAAGCCGGCACCGGCATTATCTCGACGGCCTATGTCAAGGACCCGGACGATCCGGCGTGGAAGGACGATTCCGGGGTGAAGGGCTGGGGCGAATTCATGACCAGATATTTGCCCGATGGCGATCAGCACGACACCAACTATGTCAACGCCTACAACAGCGCGATGGTGCTGGAGGCGGTGCTGAAGGCCTGCGGCGACGATCTCTCGACCGAGAACATCCTGCGCCAGGCGTTTGCGATCAAGGACTTGCAATTGCCGATGCTGCTGCCGGGCATCAAGGTCAACACGTCGCCGTCCGACCACGTGCCGGTCGACCAGATGCAGCTGATGCGCTTCAACGGCAAGACCTGGGATCGCTTCGGCGAGCTTCAGACGGGGAATTGAGGGCTGAGTCGAATACACGTGAACTCGCGCTCCACACCATCCCCGTCATCCTGAGGAGCGCGCTCTTGCGCGCGTCTCGAAGGATGCACGGCCCGGCCGGTGGCCGTCGACCCTTCGAGACGCGCTTCGCGCTCCTCAGGGTGACGGAACTGCGCTTCAGGAGAACGCGACAGCGCAGCCTACTTGGCGCTCTCGCCTGCCGGGACCGCGCCAGCCTTCGTCTCGTCCGATCGCACATGGATGACGGCGATGTCGTCCTTGTAGAGCCGCTTCCAGCCCTTGAGGTGGTCCAGCACGTTTCCGGCGGGAGAGTCCGAGCTCAGCAGCGTGGTGTCGATCCGGTATTTGTCGAGCAGGCCAAGCAGCTGGCCGACGTCGCGGGCATCCAGCGCGTCGTAATAGTCGAGCACGAATTGCTCGCCATAGAGCTCGGCGCGGCCGTCGATGAACACCTTCATGTCGCGGCTCACCATGTAGCCGCCGAACGGCGCGGTGCTGAAGACGCGCTGCGCCTTGTGCTGCTGAAGGACATCGACCGCGGCCACGGGCGAGAACTGCGGCAGGAACTTGAACTGATGCTGCGCGACGAACATCGTCGTCGTCACCCATGCTCCGATCACCATCGCGATCGCAGCCAGGATCGTGACGACGGGGATCGCGCGGGTCTCCTCGAAGCGGGACGCGGCAGCGCCCGCCGTTCCCCATTGTTCGGCGATCGGCTTGGCGAGCACCAAGGGGGCGATGAACGCGAACACCTCGATGTTGCGGACATGGCTCAGCGCCATCCAGATCAGGCCGAGCAGCAGCAGGATTCGCGGCACCGACAGGGTCAGCCTGCGATAGCAGATCAGGCCGATCAGGCCGAGCAGCGTGGCTTCGAAGAAGCTGGGCTTGCTGAAATCCGCGGGCTTCCACTCCCCGATCAGGGTCAGCAGCTTGCCGAGGCTGAGGATCTTGGTCGCACCCAGGAGGCTATTCCAGCCGTAGGGCGTCACGCAGCTCGCGACCAGCGCGGCGAGGCCGAACAGTCCCCATCGCACGATGAGCTGACGGCGGCGGCTGGGCTCCACGTTCCAGATGGCCTCCAGCCCGATCGGTCCGATCAGCGCCAGGCCGAGAACGAAGCCGCCATGCAGATTGGCCCACAGCGCCATCAGCGGCAGCAGCCACCATGACGGTGAGGTGCGGCGGTCGGCGGCCGCCATCAGGCCGCCGATGAACGCCAGCAGCACCGGCAGCGCCAGTACGTGGGGCCGCGCGAAGAAGTGGATCGTCGACAGCAGCAGCGCCAGCGCCGTGATCAGGACTGCACGTGCCGGATCGAAATACGGGCTCAGGAGATTGAGAAAGATCGCGACCGTCGCGCCGATCGCGATCGACGTCAGGATCTCTGGCCCGGCCCAATCTCCGCCGTACACCAGCGCAAACACCACTTGCGACAGCCACGAACTCGAGATCCAGGCCTCGCCATAGCGGGTGAACGAGAACACGTCAGTGGTCGGCATCGCGCCGTGTTCGAGGATCCACTGCCCGATCCTGATCTGCCACATCGTATCGGAATCGCGCAGCAGGATTTCGCCGGCCGAGAGGTAAAACAGATAGGCGCCCACGGCGGCGCATAGCGGCACCAGTCCTCGCGCCGCATTGCGGCTGATCACGCTGCTGGTGATGGAGAGTGACATGCGCTTTCTGGTTTCGGCCCGATGCATCGAGAGACAACGCCACGCGTGGCGCTTATGCGCACTCGACCATGGCTACCGATAAATTCGGGTAAATGCGGCCACGACATCGTGGACCAGCGCGATCAGACGTCTCGATTTCGAGCGATCATGTTAGCGCGCGATTTACCATCTCGATCATGCTCCGACGTGATCGCAGCCGCCAACCGCGAGCAGCGGGTCACCACATCCCGTGGCCGACGCTGGCCTGCCGGCCGTAGTGCCGCCGGCTCAATCAGAGGTGGCATCGGCGGTTGTAAAAAATCCCTACAATTCCAGCTTGTCAACCAGTCTGAATAGTTGTTCACTTCTTCAGACGATTGCGGGATCAATCGTTCAAAACATTGAAGACGCGTGTGTTCTGCCGGTGGGCGCCGGCCAAGCGCACGGTGGGGGGACGGAACGCCATGGTCTACCGGCGAACTCATCAGGTCGTGAAACGGCTGGCCGCCCGGCGCAGCGCCATCCTGTCGGCGGCGCGGGACGCGGCGGCAGCGGGCGGCATGGCGGCGGTCCAGATCGCACCCGTTGCGGTGCGGGCTAACGTCGCGGCCGGGACGGTCTATCGCTATTTCCCGTCGAAGGCCGAGCTGATCTCGGAGTTGATCACGGAAGTCTCGCGCGACGAATTGTCCGCGATCCGGCGCGCCGCTGATGCCGCGCCCGGACCGTCGTCGGCGCTGGCCACCGCGGTGACGACGATTGCGGTCCACGTGCTGTCGCAGCGCAAGCTCGCCTGGGGCATCCTGGCCGAGCCTGTCGATGTCGACGTCACCGCCTCGCGCCTCGCCAGCCGCCGCGATATTTCCGGCGAGCTTGCCATGCGCATCGACGCCGCCGTGCGTGCCGGGCATCTGCCGGCACAGGATACGGCGCTGGCCGCCACGGCCTTGCTCGGCGCGCTGCACGAAGCGCTGCTCGGCCCGCTGGCGCCGGCCAATCTCGACGATCCGATCAAGCTGCGCGATGCGGTGCAAACCGTGACGCTGCTCGCGCTGCGCGCGGTCGGCGTCATGGATGCGCGCGCCCGCGGCCTCGTGGTGCAGGCGACAACCCCGGCGAAGGCGCTGGTCGGCGCCTAGCACTTCGGTTCTGATCGAACCGAAGCTCTGGATTGTTATTTTGACGCGTTTTCTTCACGCGAACCGGCGTCCACTGCGCTCGAAAACGCTCTGGCGCCGGGAGCACAGCGAACGCTTCTGTCGCATTGGCGTTGTAGTTTCGGGGCTGGGCACAACCACCTCACGGAGCAACGCATGACGACGACCCACGGCTCGGCCAAATGGCAGGGCGGCATCAAGGACGGCAAGGGCGCGATCTCGACCAAGAGCGGCGCGCTCTCGGATTACCCCTATGGCTTCGCCAGCCGCTTCGAGGGCAAGCCCGGTTCGAACCCCGAGGAGCTGATCGGCGCGGCGCACGCCGCCTGCTTCACGATGGCGCTGTCGCTGATCCTGGGCGAAGCCAAGCTCACGGCCGAGCACATGGAGACCAGGGCCGATGTGACGCTGGAGAAGGTCGGCGACGGCTTTGCCATCACCGCGGTGCACCTGACGCTGTCGGCGAAGATTCCGGGCACCGACAACGCGGCGTTCCAGGAACTCGCCGGCAAGGCGAAGGCCGGATGTCCGGTGTCGAAACTGCTCAACACCAAGATCACGCTCGACGCGTCGTTGCAGGGCTGAGCGCCGCGCCCCAAGCACGGCGGAGCACGTTAGAGCTGCGCGTCGCCGTTCGGGCCGACCGAGGCGATGCGCAGCATGTTGGTGGTACCGGGCGCGCGCAGCGGCACCCCGGCGACGATGATGACGCGCTGGCCGGCCTTGGCAAAGCCGTCGCGGAACGCAATCGAGCCGGCGCGGTCGACCATGTCGTCGAGATCATGGGCGTCCTCGGCGACCACGCAATGCACGCCCCACACCACCGCCAGCTTTCGGCCGGTGACGAGGTTCGGCGTGATCGCGACCACCGGGACCTTCGGCCGCTCGCGCGCCACACGGATCGCGGTCGAACCCGAAGAGGTCCAGCAGATGATCGCCGACAGATCGAGCGTCTCGGCGATCTGCCGCGCGGCGTCGGCAATGGCGTCGCCCACCGTCGGCTCCGGATCGACGCGCTGCGCGTTGAGCACGCTGCGATAGGTCGGGTCGCGCTCCACTTCCTCGCCGATGCGGTTCATGGTCGAGACCGCCTCGACCGGGAATTTGCCGGCGGCCGATTCCGCCGACAGCATGATGGCGTCGGCGCCCTCGTAGACGGCGGTGGCGACGTCGGAGACTTCGGCGCGCGTCGGCACCGGCGCCTGGATCATCGATTCCAGCATCTGGGTCGCGACCACCACCGGCCGGCCGGCGCGCCGCGCCATCCGGATCATCTGCTTCTGCAGGCTCGGCACCCGCTCCAGCGGCAGCTCGACACCGAGATCGCCGCGCGCCACCATCAGCGCGTCCGCCGCATCGATGATGTCGGCGAGGCGGTCGATCGCCTGCGGCTTCTCGATCTTGGCCATCACGGCGGCACGGCCGCGGATCATCTTCTTGGCCTCGATCACGTCCTCGGCACGCTGCACGAAGGACAGCGCGACCCAGTCGATCCCCTCCGGCAGCGCGGCCTCCAGATCGGCGCGGTCCTTTGCGGTCATCGCGGAGACGGGCAGATCAGTGTCGGGCAGGCTGACGCCCTTGCGGTCCGACATCTTGCCGCCGATCACGACGCGCGTCACCGCGCGGTCGGGCGAGGTTTCCTCGGCGATCAGCCGTACCTTGCCGTCGTCGAGCAGCAGCGCATGCCCGGGCCGGAGCGCGGCGAGGATTTCCGGATGCGGGAGCTGGACGCGGCTGTTGTCGCCCGGCGACTTGTCGGAATCCAGAATGAAGCTCTGGCCGTTCTTCAGCTGGGTCGACCCTTCCGCGAACGCGCCGACCCGCAGCTTCGGCCCTTGCAGGTCGACCAGGATGCCGATCGGCCGGCCGTAGCTCGATTCGACATTGCGGATGGTCTTGACCAGCTCCCGCATCTTGTCATGCGGGGTGTGGCTCATGTTGATGCGGAAGACGTCGGCGCCCGCCTCGAACAGCTTGCGGATCATCGCACTGTCTGAGGAGGCCGGGCCGAGCGTTGCGAGGATCTTGATTCGACGCAGTCGTCTCATTGTTTGTTTCCGGGTGGTGCGGCTGGCGGCAGACCAGACGCGCCCGGAGGCGCTGCGCCCGGCGGCGGGTTCGGCAGGCCCGGCATCGCTCCGGGGCTTCCTGGGCCCACGCCGCCCGGCATTCCCGGTACTTTCTGCGGCTGTTGCTCGTTGGCTTCGGTCAGTTGGACGGTCCATGCACGCTGCTCGCCGGTGTCGACCTCGAAGAAGCCGGTGCGGTCAAAGCCGCGCGCTAGGCAATTCTCGGTACCCTTGATGGTGAATTCCTTGTCGCGCGAGCACATGAAGGCCTGGCCGGACCATTCGCCGCCGCGATCATAGTCGAGAGCGTAGATGTAGTAGTAGCGCGCCACAAGGTTGCCGCGCAGCAAGGTCTCGCAGGTCCGCGAGGACACGTTCCACCAGCCTTCGGTGGTCCAGCCCTCGGCGTCCTTGTAGCCGAGCGCGATCCCGACCCGGCTCGACGTGTTGTTGCAGAGCCGGAAATCGGCGGCCGCCGGGCTCGTCCACAGGCATGTCGCGACAAGCGCCAGCACCGGCAGGATGCCGGCCAGGATCAGGCGGATGGTGCGGGGAGCTGAGGCGGGAGAATCTATTGGGCTCATGCGGCGAAGCTATATCAAATCATTATCGATTTCGCGTGCCCGGCGGGCGCTGTCAACGGGCGGGCGCCCGTCTGCCATGCTGCGGGACCATGGCAAATCCGGCCGGCGAGGTCCGTTTTGCGCGCCGATATGGCAAAATCTGTGACAATTCCCACTTGATATCAATATGGTGAGCGCGACACACCGGGATCACGAAGATGAGCATTGACGACAAAACCAGAACAGAACTCGAGGCCGCGGTCTTCCGGCGCCTCGTCGATCATCTGCGCAACCGGACCGATGTCCAGAACATCGACCTGATGAACCTGGCCGGCTTCTGCCGCAACTGCCTGTCCAACTGGATGAAGGAAGAGGCCGACGCCAAGGGCCTTGCCGTGAGCAAGGACGAGAGCCGCGAAGCGGTCTACGGCATGCCCTATGAGGAATGGAAGGCGAAGTATCAGGGCAACGCGACGCCGGAGCAGCTCGCGGCGATGAAGAAGGCCCAAAGCGGGCATTAAATCTCAGCCTGTGTGGCGTCAGTTCCGTGGCCGCCTGCATCTCCTGTGGGCGCGCTGTGGATGAGCGCGATGTTTCCTTGACGGAACGTGCGCCAAAATCGAGGGTCGCCCGCAGCAAGCGGTGCGCGTGGCGCGTATTCGCGCGACATTTCATTGCCATTTCAGGAGTACGCGATGGCCACCACGTCTGCCGCCGTTCAGGATGAGCCCGCAACGCGATTTGCCAAGGACCAGCTCAAGTCCATCATCGAGCGCATCGAGCGGCTGGAAGAAGAAAAGAAGACGATCTCGGACGACATCCGTGACGTCTATGCCGAGGCCAAGGGCAACGGCTTCGACGTCAAGGCGCTGCGCACCATCGTGCGCCTGCGCAAGCAGGACGCCAACGAGCGCCAGGAGCAGGAGACCATCCTGGAGACCTACATGCAGGCGCTTGGGATGCTCTGAGGCGGCCGGCGTTTTCGGCCGGCAAGCGGCGCCGGGCGGCCCTTCGGGCGCCCGAGGCGCGTTCATGGCTTCGGCGAACATGGCTTGGATGAACAAGGCTTGGGTGAAATCCCGTGAACTGCTAGACTGCCCGGCGAGGTAACCGGGCAGATCGTTCAAATGGACGTGCCAGGACCAGAGCGCCGGCTCGCTGCGGTGCTCGCCGCCGATATGGTCGGCTTTAGTCGGCTCATGGAGGCTGACGAGACGGGCACCCTTGCGCGCCTCAAGACCCATCGGATCGAACTGATCGATCCGGCCATCACCAAGAATCGCGGCCGCATCATCAAGACCACCGGCGACGGCCTGCTGGTCGAGTTCCACAGCGTCGTCGATGCGGTGCTGTGCGCGGCCGAGGTGCAGCGCCGGATGGCCAAACGCAACGCCGACGTCGCGCCGGCGCGGTGGATGCAGTTTCGCATCGGCATCAATCTCGGCGATGTGATCGTTGACGGCGCCGACATCTTCGGCGACGGCGTCAATGTCGCGTCCCGCCTCGAGGTGCTGGCCGAGCCCGGCGGCATCTGCATTTCCGGCGCGGTACGCGATCAGGTCGGCGATCGCCTGGAAGATTTGAGCTTCGAGGATCTCGGCGATCAGACCGTCAAGAACATCGCGCGCCCGATCCGGGTCTTCCGCGTCCATCTCCGAGCAGATGCCAGGGCCGAGCAGTCGAAGGGGGCGGCGGCCGCGCCCGTCATCGCCAGGAAGCCGTCGATTGCGGTGCTGCCGCTGGTCAACATGAGCGGCGATCCGGAGCAGGAATTCTTCGCCGACGGGCTCACCGAGGACATCATCACCGAGCTGTCGCGCTTCCACGATTTGCTCGTGATCTCGCGCAACTCGGCCTTTGTGTACAAGGGCAAGGCCGTGAAGGTGCAGGACGTCGCGAAGGAATTCGCCGTCGACTATGTGCTGGAGGGCAGCGTGCGCAAGGCGGGTGGCCGGATCCGCGTCACGGTGCAGCTGATCGATGCCGAGGCGGACAGGCACGTCTGGGCCGAGCGCTACGACCGCGAGCTGGCCGATATCTTCGCCATCCAGGACGAGATGACGCGCGCGATCGTGGCGACGCTGCCGGGGCGCGTCGAGGCCGCCGCGCATGACCGCGTCAAGCGCAAGCCGACCGACAACATGGCGGCCTATGAGTGCGTGCTGGCCGCCAAGGTGCTGCATCATCGTTCGGCGCGCGACGACAATGCGGAGGCGCAGCGCCTGCTCGAGCGCGCCATCGTGCTGGATCCCAACTATGCGCACGCGCACGCCTGGCGGGCTTGCGTGCTCGGGCAGACCTGGGTCTACAACTGGTGCGAGGATCGCGACGCGACCTTCGCGCAGGTGGCCGCCGAGCTCGAGATCGCTCTCAAGCTCGACGACAACGACAGCGACGTGCACCGGATCCTCGCCGCGCTGAACCTCAACCGCGACGACCATGACAAGGCAACCTTCCATCAGGAGCGCGCGCTCGCGCTCAACCCGAACTACGACCTCGTTGTGGTGCAGCAGGGCGAACTCCTGACCTGGCTCGGGCGGCCGGAGGAGGGCATTGACTGGATCAAGCGGGCGATGCGCCTCAATCCGTTCCATCCGGAGCGCTTCTGGAGCCATCTCGGCCGCGCCTGCTATTGTGCCGAGAAATACGCCGATGCGGCCGAGGCGTTCTCGCGGATCACGCGGCCCGACCACACCCATCACGCCTTCCTCGCAGCGACCCTGGCGCAGATGGGCAACCCGGTGGCGGCCTCGGCGCACGCCGCCGAGGTGATGAAGCGCGAGCCGGCCTTCACGGTCGCCGCCCATCTGACAACCCAGCACTACAAGCGCGAACCCGACCGGGCGCGCTACGAGGCCGGCCTGCTCAAGGCGGGACTGCCGGCCTGACCGGCTTGATGAAGGGATATTGTGGGTAGAGCCTACCGCAGCGAGGCGGTGCGCAGCACGAACGACTGGGTCGTCAGCAGACTTGTCGCCGAGCCCGAGAAGCGGTCGCAGGTCATGCCCATCATCGGATCTTCCGAGAAGGTCATGGCGACGGCGGCCTGCGGCTTCACGAAGTGCGCGCGCATCAGGCTCATGTCGGTATCGCCGAGCACCGTCGTCAGCATGCCGGTGCTCGCGCTCGGCGCCAGCATCACCACGCGCATCCAGACGTCGTTGCCTTTGGCGGCCGAGATCCGCGCCGACGTGGTGATCACGCCCTGGCCGGGCGCGCCCTTCGCAACGACGGTGTTGATTTCGGTGGTTGGCGCTGCCGCATTGCGGGTCGGGCGTACATTGCGCGGGATCGGCGCTGTCGCCGCGACGATGTTGGCGCGATCGACCGGCGAGCTGGTCGGAACGTAGGCCAGCGCCTTGTTGAAGTTCTCGGTCGCGCTGGCGGTGGTCTGCGGATCGGCGGCACCGACGGCTTCACGGGCCTTCAGCGCGGCGATCTGCGCCGCCGATGCCTGCTTCGGCGCCGCTGAATCGTCACCCCAAAAGCCGCGGGCGTTGATGATGTCGGCGGGCGATTGCGGCGCGGTGCTCTCGGCCGTCTGCACCACTTGCACCGCGGGCTTGGCCTTCGGCATCGGGACCAGCTGCGCGTCGGCGGCGGCAAGCTGGATGGCGGCGGCGAACTGCTGCGGCTTGGAGCGCGGCAGAGGAATCGGATCGGCGGCCTTGGTATCTGCAGACTTGGCAGGCGCTGCGGCCGCGACCACGGTATTGGCCGCGGGCTTGTCGTTCACAGCAGACGAACCTTCGTCCTCGTCGTCGCCCGACTTGCCGGCGCCGAACAGTTTCGCGAACAGGTTCGGTTTGCTAACGGTCGCTGCATTGTCACCATCGCCGCGGCGCTCGATGTCGGCCCTGGCGAGCTCATAGCCCTTCAGCGGCGTGCCGTCGGTCGGGACATGGACGGTGCGGCCATCGGGGAACACCCGGACCAGCTGCTCGCGGGTCATGCGGGGCCAGTGGCGAATGCTGCCGGTGTCGAGATGGACGAACGGCGAGCCCGAGGTCGGATAAAAGCCGACGCCGCCACGCTGCAGGCGGAGGCCGGCGAAGCGAATCTGCTCCAGCGGTACGCCCGGGATGAAGAAGTCCATCGCATGGCCCAGCATGTGCTGGCTGTGGCGCGCAACGCCCGAGGAGCGGCGGCGGAGCATGGCGTTGGTGGCGGGGGCACGGTAGGCGGAGATGATCTGGATCGGCTGCTTGCCGCCGACGTCGCTATAGACTTCCCAGAGAATGTCGAACAAGTGACGGTCCATCACCGTCTCATCCTGGGAGCGCCAGTCGCGCAGGAAGTGATTGAGCTGCTTCAGCGCGGCTTCGTCGTAGCGGCCGTCGCGCTTGAAGGTGACGGTGAGGTCTTCGCCGGAATGGGTGTGGTGGAACGAGAGGGTGCGGGTCTGGTTCAGCGCCGTCGCGTCGTGCACCGATCCCGCGCCCGCCAATAGCAATAGCGCGCTCAGGCCGACTTGGTACCCGGCCTTAGGCAGCGACAGCAGATTGCAGCGGCGTGCGAAGACAGCCAGCACTAATGAGCCCACCCAAGTCGACGAGCGTTCGGTCGGCACCTTTCGCAGACCCCCCGCGAAAGACGGTGAACGCTTTCTTAAAGCGGGACGGTTAACCGAGGTTTACCGACCCGCCCCCAAGTTAGGCTTAACTAACTGGGCGACTGTGGCAAAAGATAGCCCAGTTCCGCGGCAGAGGTGGGTAATGGTTAACATAAACGATCCCGCTTTTTGAGCGAGATCGTTGATTTTACTTCAAAATTTATCTCAATCTGGCCAGAGAAACAGCTTAGCGGGTGATCACCCGGCGCTGCTGCTGGGCCTGGCCGCGGCGGACCGGCTGCGGCTCCGGCTGTCCGAATCCCCCGAACAGGCGCTCGAAAAAGTTCGGTCCAGAGGAATTAAAGCCGCTGTTGTCGCCGGCGACATTGACGCCCGGGGGCAGGCTGCTGCTCGGCGGACGCGAATAGCTCGGCTGGGCGTGCGCCACCACCGTCTCGAGATCCTTGCCGCGGCTGTTCTTGAGCAGCGACAGCATGGTGGCGTCGCGGCCGTAGACGTCCCGGCGGATTTGCAGCTTGCCGGCGTCGTCCACGAACGCGGTCTGGTAGGTGATGTTGACCGGGATCGGCGTCGCGAATTTCAGGTCGATCTCGCTCGAGCCGTACATGCTGCGGATCTTCTCCGGCGTGTAATGGTCGTTCGGCATCGCGATGTTGAGCAGCACCGAAGCGTACTGATCCGGGTTCTGCACGCGCATGCAGCCGTGGCTGAAGGCGCGCTCGTCCCTGGCGAACAGGTTCTTGTCCGGCGTGTCGTGCTGATAGACCAGGAACTTGTTCGGGAAGTTGAAGCGGATGCGGCCGAGCGCGTTGGCTTCACCCGGCGGCTGCGAGATGTGGATCGAGCCGTCGCGGTTGCGCTCGAGCTTCAGGCCCATGCGCTGCAGCACCGTCGGATCCTGCTGCAGGGCCGGCAGATACTCGTTGTAGATGATCGACGGCGGCACGTTCCAGGTCGGGTTGACCGTGATGTACTTCATCGTCTCGGTCAGAAGCGGCGTCGCGTGCTGGCCGGGCTTGCCGGTCACGACGCGCGTGGTCCAGACCTGCGCGCCGTTCTGCATCACCTTCAGCGTGTAGTCGGGGATGTTGAGGATCACATAGGCGTTGCCGACATTGGCGGCGCCAAGCTGGCGCGGCAGCCAGCGCCAGCGCTCCATGTTGACGATCACGGTGTCGATCTGGCGGTCACGCTTCGGACTGTTCAGCGCCTTGACCGTGCGCTCGTCGAGCACGCCTGATGGCTTGAGGTCGACGCTGTTCTGGAACTTCTCCACGGCACGCGCGACCGTCGCGTCATACTTGGTGCTGTCGGCATTCTCGGTGACGCCGAGCTTGCTGCGCAGGTCAGGCACGCGCGGATCGTCCACCTCGACCGCGGCCTGCTTCTTGCGCGCCGGCACGTACTTCAGCGCGGGGCCGTCGGCGATCGTGATGACCGGGCCGTCGCTCTGGCCGCGCAGCTCGGCGAGCTTCTGCTTCAGCTCCTTGTAGAGCTTCTGCGGCGGATTGTAGCTGTCGAGCGCGGCGGAGGCGTCCTTGGCGGAGGTCACATGCGCGAAAACTTCCGCCGGATCGATCGGGTGCTCCGGATAAAGGATATCAGCCGACACCTGCGACCAGTGCATGCGACCGCTTTGGGCCTGGCGTGCATAGTCCAGCATGCTGGCCGCGAGCTTCAGCTCGGCGTCGGCCAGCGCATCTGATGTCGTGGCCGCGGCCAAATCCGGCACCGGATAGTCTGAAACATCGAGGCCGTCGGCGGCCGCGTCCTTGAGGCGAGCGATCACGCCCTTGCCAGCTTCGGTCAGCTTGCCGGCTTTGGTGAAGACCGGCGCGTAGTCGCGGGCCGAATAGAATTTCTCGGCCGCCGCGCGCTCGTTCTTGCGATCGAAGGTGCGCAGCGACTTGCTGGCGAGCTGTTCGCGCAGTCTGTCGGCAACCGGCTGATCCTCGGCGGCAACGTTGCTCGCAGCCTTCGCGGGCTCGGCAGCCGGAGCCGCGGCCGTCGCCGGCGCGGGGCTTGCCGAAGGCGCTGTTGCGGTTGCAGGGGCGGGTGCTGCCGCAGGCGGCGCGACCGCAGGATCGGTCTTCGCAGTATCCGTCTTGGGCGCTTCGGCGGGCGTCGTCGCCGGCGTCGTGGCGACATCGGCGGGCTTCGGCTCGGCGGCCTTGGCCGTGCTGGGCTCTGCCGGTTTGGCGTCAACCGGCTTGGCATCGGCAGGTTTGGCCTCGGTGGCCTGCACGCCGGCCGGTTTCACATCTGCCGGCTTGGCTGCGTCGGGCAGCGCGGCGGTGGTGTCGGCCTTGAAATCGCTTGCGGTGGGCGGCGGCACATTGGCCGGTTCGGGGCGCGGGATCGCGGCGTCGATCGCGAGTTCCGAGGCGCTGGAGCGAGGCGTGTCCTGCGCGAAGGCTGAGGTCGCGGACACCGTGAGGAAGGTCGCCGCGACGGCCATCAATACGCGGTCAAATCCTCGACGGTGGTTCGAACAGTCACGCATTATCGCACCCCCTGGGTGGAACTGCCCCTCGCTCTCTGGAACAGTTCAAGTCAGTATTTGGTTTCATAGCTTGCGCGAAAGCGCCGGCTCTTCGATCGACTCGCACGCCTGCAACGCAATTGACGCAGACGATACATTTGCCCCTCTTATGCAGCCAGCGCCATGCGGGGCAACTCACGACAAACTGACCTCGAAGCAGCTGATTTCGCTCGGGCCGTGCGTTTTTGCCACGCGGCACAGCCTTTGTCTGTCACCGCCACGACACGGTTCAAAAGGTTCCCTGGTAAGGCCCTGCCGGCCTCAAGGCCTAGGTGACGTCGCTTGCGCGCGTGCCGGCCGCGGCTTCGTCGAGCTTGCGGTAGAGGGTCGAGCGGCCGATCTTGAGGCGGCGCGCGACCTCCGACATCTGTCCGCGATAATGCGAAATCGCGAAGCGGATGATCTCGTTCTCGAGATCTTCCAAGGGACGCACCTCGCCCGCGGCATTGAGCATCGGGAGGCCACCCGCGGTCGGGAGGGGGAGCGCGACCGGTATTTCGCTACCGGATATCATGGCGGGTGCCGTGGACGGCGACACCACCAGCGGCTCGCCCTGCAAGGATTTGCCCTCCGGTACCGGATGCGCCGACCCCTGCGGGAAATCGGCGAGCCCGAGTTGGTCGGCATCGCTCATCACCACGGCGCGGTACACCGTGTTCTCGAGCTGGCGGATGTTGCCCGGCCAATCGAGCTGGGCGAGATGCGCCATCGCCTCGCCGCTGATGCCGGTGATGTTGCGGTTTTCCTCGGCGCAGAACCGCGCCAGGAAATGCCGCAGCAGATGCGGAATGTCCTCGCGGCGCTGCCGCAGCGCGGGAATGGTCAGCGGCAGCACGTGCAGCCGATAGAACAGGTCCTCGCGGAACTGGCCGCCCTTCACGAGATCGAGCAGCTTGCGGTTGGTCGCCGAGATGATGCGGACATCGACCTTGACCGGCTTGCGGCCGCCGACCGCCTCGACGGTGCCTTCCTGCAGCGCGCGCAGCAGTTTCACCTGCGTCGCCAGCGGCAATTCGCCGACCTCGTCGAGGAACAGCGTGCCGCCATGGGCTTCGACGAACTTGCCCTGGTGGCGCTCGGTGGCGCCGGTGAAGGCGCCCTTCTCATGGCCGAACAGGATCGATTCGACGAGATTGTCCGGGATCGCACCGCAGTTCACCGCGACGAACGGCCTGGCCTTGCGTTCGCTGCTGCCGTGGATGGCGCGCGCGAACAGTTCCTTGCCGACGCCGGACTCACCCTCGATCAGCACCGGGATCGTCGAGGAGGCGGCCTTCTGCGCGGTGCGCAGCACCCCGGCCATGGCCTCGCTGCGGGTGATGATGTCGGAAAAGGTCAGCCGGCCCTCGCGGCTGTGGCGGATGCGCTGCAATTCGCCCTTCAGGGCGGAGGCGTTGAGCGCGTTGCGCAGGGATACCTGCAGCCGCTCGAAGCCGACCGGCTTGACGACGAAATCCTGGGCGCCGGCGCGCATCGCCGATACCACATTGTCGATCCCGCCATGCGCGGTCTGCACGATGACCGGGATGGTCAAACCAGCTTCACGAATTTTTGCGAGGACTCCGAGACCGTCAAGGCCCGGCATCACGAGGTCGAGCACGACGGCGTCGATCGCCTGCGTCTCGGATGCGGTCAGTGCCGCTATCGCCGCGTCGCCACTGTCCACGACGAGGGGCTCATAGCCGCACTTCTGCACCATGTTTTCTACCAAACGACGCTGTACGGCGTCATCATCGGCGATCAAAATGGTGGCAGTCATGGTTTTCCCCGCACGCTACGTTTATTTGTCTCGAATCGGGGCACTGTCGCCGATGCCGATTAACGCACTCTTAAACGTTGCAAACCCGCTTTCATTCCGCCGCCGACATCTTTCCGACTGAACTAAGGTTTCGAACAAGATGACCTCGCGCTCCAAATCTGCTCCGAACAAGTCTGCTCTCAGCAAGGCAGCCCTCCGCAAGGAATCCGCGTTGCGCAAGACGGTCGCGCAACGCAAGCCGGCCGCAACCGGACCGGCGGCGAAACAGCCGGCCGGCAAGACCGGCAAGCTGCCGGAATGGAATCTGGCAGATCTCTACTCCGGTATCGACGCGCCTGAAGTCGCCCGCGACCTGCAGAAAATGGATGCAGATTGCGTCGCGTTTGAGACCGATTACAAGGGCAAGCTTGCCGAAAATACCGCCAAAGAGGGCGGCGGGAGGTGGCTTGCCGAGGCAGTCAGGCGCTACGAGGCGATCGACGACCTGGCTGGCCGTCTCGGCTCCTATGCCGGCCTCGTCCATGCCGGCGACAGCGTCGATCCCGCGATTTCGAAATTCTATGGCGATGTGTCCGAGCGGCTGACGGCGGCGTCGGTGCATCTCTTGTTCTTCGCGCTGGAGCTCAATCGCGTTGACGATGACGTGATCGAGCGCGCGATGGCCGAACCCGCGCTCGGCCATTACCGGCCGTGGATCGAGGATCTGCGCAAGGACAAGCCGTACCAGCTCGAGGATCGCGTCGAGCAGCTGTTCCACGAAAAGGCGCAGAGCGGCTACGCCGCCTGGAACCGGCTGTTCGACCAGACCATCTCCGGCCTGCGTTTCAAGGTCTCAGGCAAGGAGCTCGCGATCGAGCCGACGCTGAACCTGTTGCAGGACAAGGCGGGGGACAAGCGCAAGTCCGCCGCGCAGGCGCTCGCCAAGACCTTCAAGGACAATGAGCGCACCTTCGCGCTGATCACCAACACGCTCGCCAAGGACAAGGAAATTTCCGACCGCTGGCGCGGCTTCCAGGACGTCGCGGACTCCCGCCATCTCAACAATCGCGTCGAGCGCGAGGTGGTCGATGCGCTGGTCGCCTCGGTGCGCGCGGCCTATCCGAAACTGTCGCACCGCTATTACGCGTTGAAGGCCGGCTGGTTCAAAAAGAAGAAGCTGCCGCATTGGGACCGCAACGCGCCGCTGCCGTTTGCCGCGACCGGCACCATCGCCTGGCCCGAGGCGCGCAACATGGTGCTGTCGGCCTATAACGGCTTCTCGCCCCGGATGGCCGAGATCGCGGAGCGCTTCTTCGCCGATCGCTGGATCGATGCGCCGGTCCGTCCCGGCAAGGCGCCCGGCGCGTTCTCGCATCCGACCACGCCGTCGGCGCATCCCTATGTGCTGATGAATTATCAGGGCAAGCCGCGCGACGTGATGACGCTGGCGCATGAGCTCGGCCATGGCGTGCATCAGGTGCTGGCGGCGAAGAACGGCGCGCTGATGGCGCCGACGCCGCTGACGCTGGCGGAAACCGCGAGCGTGTTCGGCGAGATGCTGACCTTCAGGCGGCTGTTGTCCCAGACCAGGAACGCGAAGCAGCGCCAGGCGCTGCTCGCGGGCAAGGTCGAGGACATGATCAACACGGTGGTGCGGCAGATCGCGTTCTATTCATTCGAGCGCGCGGTTCATACCGAGCGCAAGAACGGCGAGCTCACCGCCGAGCGGATCGGCCAGATCTGGCTCAGCGTGCAGGGCGAGAGCCTGGGGCCGGCGATCGAGATCAAGCCGGGCTACGAGACGTTCTGGATGTACATCCCGCATTTCATCCACTCGCCGTTCTACGTCTATGCCTACGCGTTCGGCGATTGCCTGGTGAACTCGCTCTATGCGGTCTACGAGCATGCGTCCGACGGATTCGCCGAGCGCTATCTCGACATGCTCGCGGCCGGCGGCACCAAGCATTATTCCGAGCTGCTGAGGCCGTTCGGGCTCGACGCCAAGGACCCCAAATTCTGGGACGGCGGCCTGTCCGTCATCGCCGGCATGATCGACGAGCTGGAGGCGATGGGATGAAGCCAAACGGCCTTCCGCCGCACGGTTGGCCGTGCTTCGGGCAGGGTCATTCGGCGTTTTTGCGCCTGACGGCATGATCTTTCCATGACGCCCGCGTTTGGGAGATCAGTCCTGCCCCCGCGGCGGCGCTGGCCGTCGCTCGACCGTCCGGGCCGGGGACGATTTGCGCTTCAAATCACCCGATCGGGACCGCGCCGTTGCCCTGCCAACCCGTTTGCGGTAATGGCTCGCAGAACGCGAATTTCTGACTGGGGACAGCGATGGCAGACCATAGCGAAGTGGCCTACACGACGGCCGACGGCAACGACTACGTGGCGCATGAGCAGACCTATGAGGGGTTTCTCATCCTGGTCAAATACGGCAGCATCACCGTCGCCATCATTCTCGCCCTGATGGCGTATTTCCTGGTTTGATCCCTGATCGGCTACCGGCATCGCCGTCCCGCGGCGGTGCCAGAATTCCTGATCGAACCCGGATGTAAAAACCGGGTATCCAATCTGGCGAAAATAACGCTAGTTTGAAGACGCGTGCGCGGCTCGCGCCGCCGGAGGGCCCATGAAGATTGCCGTTGCCAAGGAAATTGATCCGTCCGAGCCGCGGGTTGCGGTCTCGCCTGACACCATCAAGAAGTTCAAGGCGATCGGCGCCGAGGTCGCGGTCGAGCCGGGCGCGGGCATCAAGTCCGGCCTACCCGATTCGGAGTTCACCGCGGTTGGCGCCACCGTCAGCGCCGATGCGCTCAAGGACGCCGACATCATCATCAAGGTGAAGCGGCCCGAGGCCTCCGAACTGTCGAAGTACAGGCGCGGTGCGCTGGTCATCGCGATCATGGATCCCTACGGCAATGATGCCGCGCTGAAGGCGATGGCCGATGCCGGCATTGCCGCCTTCGCGATGGAATTGATGCCGCGCATCACCCGCGCCCAGGTGATGGACGTCTTGTCCTCGCAGGCCAACCTGGCCGGCTACCGGGCTGTGATCGAGGGCGCCGAAGCCTTCGGCCGTGCCTTCCCGATGATGATGACCGCCGCCGGAACCATTCCGGCCGCGAAAGTGTTCGTGATGGGCGTCGGCGTTGCCGGCCTGCAGGCGATCGCGACCGCGCGGCGGCTCGGTGCCGTCGTCACCGCGACCGACGTGCGCCCCGCCACCAAGGAGCAGGTCGAATCGCTCGGCGCCAAATTCCTCGCCGTCGAGGACGAGGAGTTCAAGAACGCGCAGACCGCCGGCGGCTACGCCAAGGAAATGTCCAAGGAGTACCAGGCCAAGCAGGCCGCGCTGACCGCCGAGCACATCAAGAAGCAGGATATCGTCATCACGACCGCGCTGATCCCGGGCCGTCCGGCGCCGAAGCTGGTCACCGGTGAGATGGTGAAATCGATGAAGCCGGGCTCGGTGCTGGTCGATCTCGCGGTCGAGCGCGGCGGCAATGTCGAGGGCGCCAGGCCCGGCGAGGTCGTCGAGACGGATGGCATCAAGATCGTCGGCTACACCAATGTCGCCGGCCGCGTCGCCGCTTCGGCCTCGAGCCTGTACGCGCGCAATCTGTTCTCGTTCATCGAGACGATGGTCGACAAGGCCAACAAGGCGCTCGCGGTCAACTGGGACGACGAGCTGGTGAAGGCCACCGCGCTGACCAAAGACGGCGCCGTCATCCATCCCAACTTCCAGCCGAAGTAAGGAGAGAAGCCATGGAGCATCTCGCGCAGGCCGTCGATCCGTTCGTGTTCCGGCTGTCGATTTTCGTTCTCGCCGTGTTCGTCGGCTATTTCGTGGTGTGGTCGGTGACGCCTGCGCTGCACACGCCGCTGATGAGCGTGACCAATGCGATCTCGTCGGTGATCGTGGTCGGTGCGCTGCTCGCGGTCGGCGTCGGCATGGTGTCGAGCGGCTCGGGCTGGGCCCGCGGCTTCGGCTTTGTCGCGCTGATCTTCGCCTGCGTGAACATCTTCGGCGGCTTCCTTGTCACCCAGCGCATGCTGGCGATGTACAAGAAGAAAGCAAAGTGAGCGGCGTGCACCTCGGGGTGACGAAGACAAAGGGGGACCTGAGATGAACGCCAATCTGGCTGCTGCTCTGTATCTCGTGGCGGGGGTGCTGTTCATCCTGTCGCTGCGCGGCCTGTCGAGCCCGGCGTCGTCGCGCCAGGGCAACATGTTCGGCATGATCGGCATGGCGATCGCCGTCGCCACCACGCTGGCCAGCCATCCGCCGGCCGACGGCGTGGCCTGGCTGCTGGTCATCGTCGCGATCGCGATCGGCGGCGGCATCGGCGCGGTGATCGCGCGCCGCGTGCCGATGACCTCGATGCCCGAGCTCGTCGCCGCGTTCCACTCGCTGGTCGGCATGGCCGCGGTGCTGGTCGCCGCCGGCGCGTTCTATGCGCCTGAAGCCTTCGACATCGGCACGCCCGGCAACATCCATCCGCAGAGCCTGGTCGAGATGTCGCTCGGCGTCGCGATCGGCGCGCTGACCTTCACCGGCTCGGTGATCGCATTCCTGAAGCTGTCGGCCCGGATGAGCGGCGCGCCGATCATCCTGCCGTTCCGCCACGTCATCAACATCGTGCTGGCGCTGGCGCTGGTGTTCTTCATCGTCGGCCTCGTGTTGTCGGGCAGCGCGCTCGACTTCTGGCTGATCACCATCATCGCGCTGGCGCTCGGCGTGCTGATGATCATCCCGATCGGCGGCGCCGACATGCCGGTCGTGATCTCGATGCTGAACTCCTATTCCGGCTGGGCCGCGGCCGGCATCGGCTTCACGCTCGGCAACTCGGCGCTGATCATCACCGGCGCGCTGGTCGGCTCCTCCGGCGCGATCCTGTCCTACATCATGTGCCACGCGATGAACCGCTCGTTCATCTCGGTGATCCTCGGCGGCTTCGGCGGCGAGACCGCGGCCGCGGGCGGCGGCTCGGGCGAGCAGAAGCCCGCCAAGCTCGGCTCGGCTGACGATGCCGCCTTCATCATGAAGAACGCCTCCAAGGTCATCATCGTGCCCGGCTACGGCATGGCGGTGGCGCAGGCCCAGCACGCGCTGCGCGAGATGGGCGACATCCTGAAGAAGGAAGGCGTCGAGGTGAAATACGCCATTCACCCGGTGGCGGGGCGCATGCCCGGCCACATGAACGTGCTGCTGGCCGAGGCCAACGTGCCCTATGACGAGGTGTTCGAGCTCGAGGACATCAACTCCGAGTTCGCCCAGGCCGACATCGCCTTCGTGATCGGCGCCAACGACGTCACCAACCCGGCGGCGGAAGAGGACAAGACCTCGCCGATCTACGGCATGCCGGTGCTGCAGGTCTGGAAGGCCGGCACCGTGATGTTCATCAAGCGCTCGCTGGCATCCGGCTATGCCGGCATCGACAACCCGCTGTTCTACCGCGACAACACCATGATGTTGCTCGGCGACGCCAAGAAGGTCACCGAGAACATCGTCAAGGCGATGTAGGGCGGGCGCAATGGTGCTGAACCGGGAGTGGCATCGAACCCATCGCATGCCGCCCCGGGCCACGCGCGAGCAGCGCATCAAGTGGCATGTCGCGCATGCGGCGGCGTGTTCATGCCGGCCGGTGCCCGACAGCATCAAGGTGGACGTCGAGAAACTGCGCAAGCGCCGCGGCAAGACATAGAAGCGGCCACCGTGATGGCGCTGGCACTCGCAATCCTGAAATGGCTCGTGATCGCCGCGGTCGTCGTCTATCTCGGCGGGCTCTTGGTGCTGTTCGTCAAGCAGCGCGAATTGCTGTTTCCGATCCCACCGGTCGGGCGCACTGCGCCGGCAGCCGCAGGGTTTCCCGAGGCGGAAGAGCATGTCCTGACCACGGCCGACGGCGAGAAGGTCATCGTCTGGCATGTGCCGGCGAAGCCGGGCCGGCCTGTGGTGCTGTTCTTTCATGGCAATGGCGATTTCCTTGCCGGCCGCGTGGCGCGCTTCAAGGCCGTCACGGCCGACGGCACCGGGCTGGTGGCGCTGTCGTTTCGCGGCTACGCCGGGTCGAGCGGATCTCCGAGCGAGCAGGGGTTGCTGCAGGACGCCGCGGCGGCCTACGCGTTCACCACCGCGCGCTACCGCGCCGAGCAGATCGTGGCCTGGGGATTCTCGCTCGGCACCGGTGTCGCGGTCGCGCTCGCCGCCGAACATCCGATCGGCAGCCTGATCCTGGAGGCGCCCTACACATCGACCGCCGACGTCGCCGGCGCGCACTTCTGGTATGTGCCGGTCAGTCTGTTGATGCGCGATCAATTCCATTCCGACCGGCGAATCACCGGCGTCACCGCGCCGCTCCTGATCATGCACGGCAGCAGCGATCCGGTGATCCCGATCCGCTTCGGCGAGCGCCTGTTCGGTCTCGCCCGTGAGCCCAAGCAGTTCGTGCGTTTACCCGGGGGCGGGCACGACAATCTCGACGATTTCGGTGCGATGGAGACGGCGAGGCGGTTTATCGACGCCGCAAAAGGCTGACGGCGGCGATCGTCTGTCGCATAATCGGGCCGGTCGAATTGAGGGGGCTGACGACATGAGCGCACACGCACCGATGCCACGGTCGTCCTGGCTGTATCCCGTTCTGGCGATGCTGTTGTTCGTCGCGGTCACAGCGTCGGGCTACGCCTTCGCGCCGTCCGCGGCTGGCTGGCTGTTCGCGGCCGTGCTGCTCGTGATCCTGTTCGGCACCGTGTTTGCGGCCGTCCACCACGCCGAGATGATTGCCGAACGGATCGGCGAGCCGTTCGGCACGCTGCTGCTGACGCTTGCGGTGACGATCATCGAGGTGGCGCTGATCTCGACCATCATGCTGGGCGACACGCCGGCCCCGACCCTGGCGCGCGACACCGTGTTCGCGGTCGTGATGATCGTCTGCAACGGCCTGGTCGGGCTCTGCATCTTCATCGGCGGCTTGCGCTACCGCGAGCAGGATTTCCAGATCACCGGCGCCAACCTTTACCTCAGCGTGCTGTTCGTGCTCGCGACCATCACGCTGGATATGCCGAACTTCACGCTCACGGCGCCGGGGCCGGTCTATTCCACGGCCCAGCTCGCCGTCATCAGCGTCGTGACCCTGCTGCTCTATGCGGTGTTCCTGTACACCCAGACCATCCGCCACCGCGACTACTTCGTCAGCGGCGCCAATGAGGCGGCGGCGCATGGCGAGGTGATGTCGGACCGCATGACGGTGATCAGCGTTGTCCTGCTGCTGGCTTCCCTGCTGGCGGTGGTGCTGCTGGCCAAGAAGTTCTCGCTGGTGGTCGATGTCGTCACCGTCAAGATCGGGGCGCCGCCGGCCTTTGCCGGCCTGGTCGTGGCGGCGCTGATCCTGTTGCCGGAAAGCGTTGCCGCGGTGGCGGCGGCGCGCAAGAACGACCTGCAGAAGAGCATCAACCTCGCGCTCGGCTCGTCGATCGCCACCATCGGGCTCACCGTTCCCGCCGTGGCCGTTGCCGCCTATGCGCTCGACAAGCAGTTGGTGCTCGGGCTCAGCAACCAGCATATGCTGATCCTGCTGCTCACCTTCATGGTCAGCATGCTCACCTTCGGAACCGGCCGCACCAACATCCTGTTCGGGCTCGTTCACATGGTGGTGTTCGCCGTGTTCGTGTTCATGGTTTTCGTACCGTAGTGGAGAGAATGACGATGCTCAGCGCCAAATCGGACGTTCAGGTGGATACGGTGGAGGTCCGCGTGACCGAGTGGCGGCTCGCGCCGGGCAGCGCCACTGGCCACCACACCCATGAGATGGACTACGTCATCGTTCCGATCACGGCGGGCGAGATGACGATCGTGGCGCCGAACGGCGAGCGCTCCAAGGCGCAGCTCGCCGCCGGCAAGTCCTATTTCCGCAAGGCCGGGGTCCAGCACGACGTGCTCAACGAGACGGCCAGCGAGATCGTGTTCCTCGAGGTCGAACTCAAGCCCTGACGCGGCGCCTTAACCCTGCGCGCGCCGAATGGCAGGTCCGAGCCTGCGGGGCTGTGGAAATTCATAACCCGTTAACGGCTGCACGATGATCTAGCAGGTGGATGCGGCCTGCGCAGGGGGCGCCTCCGGCTGAAACCAAGATGACACCAAAGGTGACGGCGGAACGGGGGGGGGCCACCGATCCGTCGCAGTTGATCCCTGAATGTGCCTCAAAGTTCCAGCATGAAATACCGGGGCGGGGAGTGGCAGGTCATGCTGAGTTACCTGAAGAAATTCGTGATGGACATCTTACCCTCGGTGGCAGCGACCATCATCGGGGCGTACATCGTTAATCACTACATCGTGGCCAGGCCGGAAGCGCCGGCGGCCGCAGCCGTGACCGCCGCCGTGGATCCCAAAGCCGATCCGAAGGCCGCCGCCAAGCCCGCCGAAAAGTCCACCGTGGTCAGCAGTCTCCCGGAAGCCGGCGTGAAGGCCAAGGGCATGTCCGAGCGCACGCTGATCGAGCGCTCCGCGTCCGAGAAGGCCACCGTCACCGAGAAGCCGGCCGACCCCAAATCTGCTGACCCCAAGGCTGCTGACGTAAAGCCTGATGCGCCGGCCGATACCGCCAGCATCCCTGCCGATACGCGCCATCATCCAGTGGCGCCGAAGGCGGTCGCGAAGGCGGCGCCAGCTGCCGCGCCGCAGCCTTCCGCTCCTGCGACGTCAGCCGCGCCGGCCGAGGCCGCGGTCACGCCTGAGGAAAACCGCGACGCCAACGATCTTGCCCGCGCCGCCATCGAGCGGTTGCGCAAGGAGCGTCCGCAGGACGCTGCACGCACCGATCTTGCCCGGCTGCCTGACCAGCAGCGTCCGGCCGCCGCGTCGGCGATCCGGCCGTTGCCGCCGCCGATCATGGTGTCGAACCCGTCCGGCGAGAATGCCGATCAATCCTCGCAGCCGCGTCCGCCCTACGCCGCCAGCGCCCAAGATTCTAACCGAGATTCGAACCGGGATTCGAACCGGCTGACGCCGCCGGCCGATATTCCTGTTCCGGTGCTGCAGGCCCCGCTCGACCTGCGTGCCGACGCCGCCATGCCGGCGCCCAAGAACGAGCGGACCAACGAGCGCACCTCGGTGACCGACGACATGTTCTCCGGCATGAAGTCGATGTTCCACGCCGTCTTGCCGAAGTAAGCCGAACTCGCCGAAGTAAGCCGAACAATTCAATTATCCGCCGGTGCGCGCCAGCCCGCTGCGCGCGGTCTCGTCCCTTGGCCGCAGCGCCAGCGCGCGATTATAGGACACCGCCGCCTTGGCCTTGTCGCCGAGACGCTCATAGGCTTGGCCGCGCGCGCTCCACGCCGCAACATTGTTGGGATCAGCCTGCACGGCCTCGTCGAGATCGGCGACGGCCTGGTTGGCCTTGTCGAGCGCGAGGTAGCTGGTGGCGCGGCTGACCAGAGGCTCGGCCTTCTGCGGCGACAGCCCGCTGGCCGCCGTGAAATCGTCGATCGCCTGCTGATGTTGCCCGCGGCCCTGATAGATCAGGCCACGGCCGTACAGAGCCTGGATGTTGTAGGGATCGGTCGTCAGCGCTTGCTCAAATTCGGCCTGCGCCTCGTCGAGCTTGCCGGAATGCGCCAGCATCTGGCCGCGCGTGGCGTGATCCTTGGCGCTGTTGATGTCCTGCGGCGTGATCTTGTCGGCAGCCGGCTTGTCGGCGGTGGCAGCCGGTTTCGGCTTGTCGTTCGAGCCCCATGATCCCAAGCCGAAGGAGCAGCCTCCGAGCGGCAGGCCGAGAGCCACTGCAACGATGATGAGTTGCGATGCGCGACGGCGGTGCGCAGTCCCTGGATGTACTGGTCCTGGGGGAAGGGGGCGGAGCGCCGAAGCAGCCATTATGCAAAACGCTCCTGCCGGTAATTTTGCATTGGTACCCCGGAACGAGGCTCGCTTCAAAACGACAACGCGGGCCCGGGGCCCGCGCTGTTAGACTTCCAAATCTGCAAAACGGTTCAGCGGGGGCCGCGACCAGCGCCCGGACCACCAGGACGGCCACCGCGATCGCCACCCGGACCAGCGCCAAACACCGGCTTCGGCTTCATCGGCAGCAGGCCTTCGCGCTGCAGCTTCTTGCGCGCCAGCTTGCGTGCACGGCGCACGGCTTCGGCCTTTTCGCGAGCCTTCTTCTCAGAGGGCTTTTCGTAGTGACCGCGGAGCTTCATCTCGCGGAAAATGCCCTCGCGCTGCATCTTCTTCTTCAGCGCCTTGAGAGCTTGGTCGACATTGTTATCGCGGACGAGAACCTGCACGCGGCATCCTCTTTTGAATTGATCGGTTCGGAATTCTGGCGAGGTGAAGGGGCGGCAAAAGGCCTGCCTCTTAACCCTAGGCGCGCGCATGTATCAGACAAACGCGCAGATGTCCACCGGTCGAGTGACTTTCGGGCCTAGTAAAGCCACGAAATGGGGCGAAAATGCCTTTGTGCGGCCCTGATTTGGGTGATTTGGCGCCGGGATGGGGGCCGTTCCCGGAGTTTTGAGAACTTCGGACATTGGAAATAGGGGAGATGCCACATGGCGATGAAGAAATACGCGGCCGAGGCCATCGGTACGTTCTGGCTCACATTTGCCGGCTGCGGCAGCGCGGTGATCGCGGCCGGCTTTCCGCAGGTCGGCATCGGCCTGGTCGGCGTGTCACTGGCGTTCGGGCTCAGCGTGGTCACCATGGCCTATGCGATTGGCCATATCTCGGGCTGCCACCTCAACCCGGCTGTCACGGTCGGGCTGGCTGCGGGCGGGCGTTTTCCGGGCGGCCAGGTGCTGCCCTACATCATCGCGCAGGTCGTGGGTGCCATCATCGCGGCCTGGCTGCTCTATGTGATCGCCAGCGGCGCGCCCGGCTTCGACGTCAGCAAGGGCTTCGCCTCCAACGGCTATGACGCGCATTCACCCGGCCAGTACAGCATGGTGGTGTGCTTCATCACCGAAGTGGTGATGACCATGATGTTCCTGTTCATCATCATGGGATCGACCCATGGCAAGGCGCCTGCCGGCTTCGCGCCGCTCGCGATCGGCCTTGCGCTGGTGATGATCCATCTGGTCAGCATTCCCGTCACCAACACCTCGGTGAACCCGGCGCGCAGCACCGGGCCGGCACTGTTCGTCGGCGGCTGGGCGGTGGCGCAGCTCTGGATGTTCTGGGTCGCACCGCTGATCGGCGGTGCCTTGGGCGGCGTGATCTATCGCTGGCTCAGCGACGAGCCGACCGGTGTCGTCGCCGGCGTCAAGACCTGACCGGCAAAACGGGATCGTGGCTGCCACGATCCCGGTTCCATCGATCTGTCGCGAATGCCGCTGCGAAGCGTGGCGGATCAAGGCTTGCGGGGCGGCGTCACTTCGATGACGTGCCCCATCTTGCGGCCGGGGCGCGGCGTGCCCTTGCCATAGAGATGCACGGTGGCGCCGGGGACGGTGAGCCACTGCTCGTAGCTCAGGATATCGTCGCCGATCAGGTTGGTCATGGTGACCTCGCCATGGCGCACCGGCTTGCCGAGCGGCCAGCCGGCAATCGCGCGGATGTGCTGCTCGAACTGTGAGATCGAGGCGCCGTCGAGCGTCCAGTGGCCGGAATTGTGCACGCGTGGCGCGATCTCGTTGACCAGCACCGTCGCCGCGCCATTGCCAGGCACGACAAACATCTCCACTGCAAGCACGCCGACATAGTCGAGTGCCGTGGCGATCTTTTCGGCGATCGCCCGCGCCTGTGCAGCAAGCTCCTTGGGGATTGCGGCGGGCGCGCGGGAAATTTTCAGGATGTGGTCGCGATGCTCGTTCTCGGTGACGTCGAAGCACTCGACCTCGCCGGAAGCGGAGCGCGCCGCGATCACCGAGATCTCGCGCTCGAACGGCACAAAGGCCTCGAGGATCGCCGACTTGGTGCCGAGGTCCTGCCAGACCTGTTCGAGGTCGTCGCCGTCGCGGATGATCGCCTGGCCCTTGCCGTCATAGCCGAAGCGGCGGGTCTTGATCACCGCGGGCAGGCCGATCCCTTCGATCGCCGCGCGCAGCGTCGCGACCGAGGAGACGTCGGCATAATCAGCGGTGCCGATGCCGAGCTTGCTGACGAAATCCTTCTCGATCAGCCGGTCCTGCGTGGTCTCGAGGATCTTCTGCGCCGGCAGCACAGGGCGTCGCGCGGCGAGCACCATCGCGGTCGCGGCCGGGACGTTCTCGAACTCATAGGTGACGACGTCGACGTCGTTGGCGAACAGTTCGAGCGCCTCGACGTCGGCATATTCCGCGCAAGTCGCGTTCTGCACCACGTCGAAGGCGGGCGAGTCCGGGTCCGGCGAAAACACCTGGCAGCGGAGCCCGAGGCGCGCTGCGGCCATCGCCAGCATCCGGCCCAATTGTCCGCCGCCGAGGATTCCAATGGTGTCGCCCGGCTTCAGCTTCACTGCGTTTGAAGCCGTCACGCCGTGCCCTCCGGATGGTCCTTGACCGCGTCGGTCTGCAGCTGTCGCCAGGCCGCAAGCCGGCCGGCCAAAGCAGCATCGTTGAGCGCGAGCACGCTTGCCGCGAGCAAGGCGGCATTGATCGCGCCGGCCTTGCCGATCGCGAGCGTTCCGACCGGGATCCCGGCCGGCATCTGTACGATCGAATAGAGCGAATCGACACCGGACAGCGCCTTCGACTCGACGGGAACCCCGAACACCGGCAGCTCCGTCAGCGCGGCCGCCATGCCCGGCAGATGGGCCGCGCCGCCGGCGCCGGCGATGATCACCTTGTGGCCGGCAGCCTTGGCGCCCTTGGCGAAGGCATAGAGCCGATCGGGGGTGCGGTGGGCCGAAACAATGCGCGTTTCGCAGGCAATGCCGAGCGCAGCCAGCGTGTCGGCGGCGTGGCGCATGGTCCCCCAGTCGGACTGACTTCCCATGATGATGGCGATCGGAGCGGTCATCTCTTCAATTCTGTGCAGGAATCCAAAAGCATAGGCCGATTATAGGGGCGGCCCGGGCGTCATCCAAGGCGTGGCAAGGGAGTTAGAATGGACTATCCTGTCTTGGTGAATCCCGGCAAGCCTTCATAAGCAGGCCTCAACAAGGATGCGCATGAAGAAGAAGACGACGGCGGCCGCCTCGGGGGCATCGAAACGACGCAAAGGCACGACGGCCGCGCGCAAATCCGGGCCGGGCAGGGCTGGAAGCAAGCAGGCTGGAAGCGAACAGGCTGGAACAAAACGGGCTGGAACCGAAGCGTCCACGCGCGGGGCGGTCGCATCCGGCGACAAATCGACGATCCGCAGGCTGAGGGCACAGCTGGCGCGGGCCCAGGCCCGGATCGAGGAGCTGCAGGCCTCGTCCGAGACCGACTTCCTGCTCGACATCCTGAACCGGCGCGGCTTCGAGCGCGAGCTCGCCCGTTCGCTCTCCTTCATCAAGCGCTATCACGCCTCCGGCGCGCTGATCGTGCTCGACGTCGACCGTCTCAAGCCGATCAACGACAGCTTCGGGCATGCAGCGGGCGACGAGGTGCTGAAGGCGATCGTTGCCGCGATATCGGATCAGGTGCGTGCGTCCGACGTGGTCGGCCGTCTCGGCGGCGACGAGTTTGCCGTGCTGCTGTGGAATCTCAGCGAGACCGATGCGAGGGCCAAGGCCGCGGCGCTGGAGGAGGCGATCGACCGCCTGACCTTCATGTTCCGTGGCAACCACGTTTCTGCTGGCGCCTCCGCAGGGGTGGCGATCCTCACCACACATTCGGATGTCGAGCGCGTCCTCGATGAGGCCGACCGGGCGATGTATGTGCGCAAGGCGCAGCGGCGCCACGAATCCTAGGAGCTTGTCTGGATAGTCGCTGTTCAAATCTGGTCGGGTCTGATTCAACATTGGGCGATGAGCAAGTATTTTCGGCCTTGGAACATCGATCAGACGCTGCTTCTGCCGCCGAATGTGCAGGACTTCGTGCCGAAAGGCCATGTCTCGCGGTTTATGGTTGATCTGGTGCGGGAGAGCCTCGATCTCAGGGAGATCATGGGCAGCTATGTGAGCGGGCTTGGGCAGCCGCCGTTTGATCCGCGGATGATGGTGGCGCTGCTGCTGCATAGCTATGCGAGTGGGCTGTATTCGTCGCGTCGGATTGCCAAGGCCTGCCGGGAGCGGAACGATTTTGTGATGATCGTGGCGCTGGATGCGCCGGATTTTCGGACGATCAGCGACTTTCGCAAGCGACATTTGAAGGCGCTCGGCGCGCTATTCGTGCAGGTTCTGAAGTTGTGCGAGACGGCCGGGCTGGTCAAGCTCGGTCATGTCGCGCTGGATGGTACGAAGATCAAGGCGAACGCGTCGAAACACAAGGCGATGAGTTATGAGCGCATGAAGAAGCGCGAGGCGGAATTGAAGGCCGAGGTCGCTCGCATGCTGGCGGCCGCCGAGGCGGCGGATGCCTCGGAGGATGAGACTTTCGGCAACAGCGACGAACTGCCGGACTGGACCGTCGACAAGCAGAAACGGCTGGCGAAGATCCAGCAAGCGATGGCGGCGCTGGAAGCGGACGCCAAACTGGCGGCGGAGGAAGAGCGCCGCATCGAGGCCGAAAAGGAACAGCAGCGCCAGGCCGAAGGCCGCAAGAAGCCGGGCAAACCGGCGGCGCTGCCATCGGAGGAACCCAATCCCAAGGCGCAACGCAACTTCACCGATCCGGAAAGCCGCATCATGAAGTCGAAGGATGGCTTCGTTCAGGCCTATAATGCCCAGGCGGCCGTCGATGCACATGCCCAGATCATTGTCGCGCAAGAACTGACCCAGCACGGCAGCGATCAGGGCCAGTTGGTGCCCCTGATCGAGGCCATCGAGAGCAATCTTGGCCGCAAGCCGCGGCAGGCCTCAGCGGATTCCGGCTACTGCAGCGAAGCCAATCTCGAAGCGCTCGACACACGCAGCATCGATGGCTATGTCGCGCCCGGACGCGCCAAGCACCCGACAGTAGCGAACGGAAAAGTCGGCGGCCCGCTGACACAGGCCATGCGAAAGAAGATCGACGATGGCGGCTTCGAAACACCCTACCGATTGCGAAAGCAAGTGGTGGAGCCGGTGTTCGGGCAGATCAAACAGGCAAGAGGCTTCCGCCAGTTCCTGTTGCGGGGCATCGAGAAAGTGCGCGCCGAGTGGACAATGATCTGCACCGTCCATAACCTCCTCAAGCTGTTCAACCTCGCAAACGCAGCCTGAGCCTGCTACTCTACAACAAATGCCCGTCACGAAAACATATCTGGACGGGCTCCTAGGGATTAGAGCGCGCTCAGATCCTCCGGCACGTTGCCGTAGGCCCGTAACAGCTTGGCGTCGCCGAATTCGCCGATCGCAGGATCGCCGGTGCGGCTGAATGCGACCGCGCCGATGCTGCCGGGCATTCGCGACATCGTCTCCGCACGGCGCAGAGTCAAGCATGCTTCCGCCTTCGCGAGTGATCGCCCGCAACGGCCCGGACAGCCGCTTTCCTAATCGCTTCTTAACGATGTAGACTTCATATGCACGATAGCGTGCACACCGCCCGCACAGTTCGGAAGCACGGCGTATGGACGACTTAGAGCAACGCTGCGAGTCCTGCGATCTCACGAGGCGCTGGATCGGCGCCGAGATGCTGAACAGCGACTACGAGGCGATGGCCCTCCAGTGCCCGGGGTGCAAGTCGATCCTGCGGCTCGTGGTGCCACGGCCGAAGCGACCGCGAAGCGGCCCGTCCTGATCTATCCTCATTCCCCGCCGGTGCCACGAATGTGAAGCCGGCACGCGAACTGTGGATGACGGGGAAAACTGCCGTCTGATTTTGAATCGGGTCGCCGAACCGCGCGCCGCGCGCATCAGGCGATGATGTCGGGCGTGATCTGGTCTTCGATGAAGGCGATGCGATCGCGCAATTGCAGCTTCCGCTTCTTCAAGCGTTGCAGCATCAGGAGATCCGGCGCCGGAGACTGATGCAGCGCGTCGATCGCGGCATCGAGGTCGCGGTGCTCTTGTTGCAGACGCGCGAGCTCGGCGTGGAGTTCGCGCTCATCCTGATCGTTCATGGTTGTGTATTAACTGATAAGCACGATGAGATTGCTGCGGCCGAAGCAGCCGCTTGCTGGAATATCCTCCCTGCGCGCGCGCCGCGCAAGCCGAACCGGTTCCATAGTCACGATTGGTTACAGATAAACCGAAACACGTGCATGCGGCATTTCGCTTTCCCCGTCGACAGCGCCGTCCACTTGTGTACACTCGGGAGTCCGGATCGAACCTGAGGTTTAACGCACCGAGGAGTGTTCGCAATGGCAATACAGGCCCATCTCGTTGAGTTGGAGCGTAAGCACAAAATACTCGAAAACGAACTGCACGAAGCGCTCGTGCACCCCTCAGTCGACGACCTGCATATTTGCGAGCTGAAGCGCCGCAAGTTGATGGTCAAGGATCAAATCGAGCGGTTGAAGAGTTCCGCGGACGATACGGTCCACTAGTTCCCCACCAACATCAACCAAGCTTATCTGCCGCCGGATGGACGCTTGAGCGCGACCATCCCCCGGCAGGCTATGCTGCGTATGCTCAGAGCTCGGCCAGGTCGCCGACATGATCGGCGACCGCGAGCGATGACGTTAGTCCGGGTGATTCAATCCCGAACAGGTTGATCAGGCCGGCGACGCCGTGGTCGGCCGGCCCCTGGATCAGGAAATCCTGGGTCGCCACCGCGGGCGGCACGATCTTGGGCCGGATTCCCGAATAGCTCGGCATCAGCGCGCCATCCGGCAGGGTCGGCCAGTATTTCCGGATCGCCGGATAGAACCGCTCGGCCCGCGCCGGATCGACGGCGTAGTCAATGTGATCGATCCATTCGACGTCAGGGCCGAACCTTGCCTGTCCGGCCATGTCGAGCGTCAGGTGCACGCCGAGCCCGCCGGGCTCCGGCACCGGATAGATCAGGCGCGAGAACGGCGCACGGGCGCTGCAGCTGAAGTAATTGCCCTTGGCCAAATATGCCGTTGGAATCAATTCGATCGGCATGCCCTCGACACCGCGGGCGACCGCCGTGGCGCCGAGGCCGGCGGCATTGACCAGGAGGTCGCAGGCGAGCGTCATCGGCGCTGCGCCGCCGGCCTCGATCTCGAACCCGTTGGCGGTGGCCCGGGCGTGCAGCAGCGGCGTGTGGAACGCGAATGCCGCGCCGGCGGCCTCGGCGTCGCCACGCAGCGCCAGCATATAGGCATGGCTGTCGATGATCCCGGTCGAGGGCGACAACAGCGCGGCGTCGCAATTCAGCGCCGGCTCCAGCGCACGCGCGGCTTCGCCTGACAACAGCTGCATGTCGTCGACGCCGTTGGCCTCGGCATGCGAGCGGATCGACTGCAGCTTCTCGGTCTCCGCAGCTGTGGTGGCGACGATCAGCTTGCCGCAATTCTTGTGCGGCACGCCGTGCTCGGCGCAGTAGCGATAAAGCGCCCGCTTGCCGCTGACGCACATCCGCGCCATCAGGCTGCCGGCGCGGTAGTAGATGCCGGCGTGGATCACCTCGCTGTTTCGCGACGAGGTCACGGTGCCGATCGCCTCGGCCTCCTCGATCACAATCACTTCGCGGCCGGCCTGTGCCAGCCGGCGCGCCACGGCGAGGCCGATCACCCCCGCACCGACGATCACGCAATCAACCCTGTCCATCTCGTCCTTCAGGTCCGAATATTTCTGCGCATTGCAGGCTTGCCGCCCCGCGCCAGCATCGTTCAGCCGATCCCGCGCATTTGAGCAAGTGCTTGGGCCATCTCGAATAGTTGGGGAGCCATGCCCTGTTAGTGGAGCATTAATCATGTCAGGGCAATTGCCGCATATTAAGTCGCATTTTCCGGTTGCATCCCTACGCGTTTACCCGATCCAAACCGCCGGAGCCGGACACTCGCACCGGAAATCCGCGGGTGAATGATGGCTCACAGGAAGTGGCAGGCGGGCGGGAAGAATTCGATTCCGGCAACGGCCGTGCTTTGCCTGATTGCCGCCGTCGCGCCGTGCGCTTCAGCCCGAGCCGGCACCGGCGCATTCGCGCCGTTGACCTATCTCGGTGACCTCGACCCCGGCGTGGTCTGGGAGCTTTTGATCGGCAGCGTGGTGCTCGCGTCCTTCTTCGGTGCGGTCGGGCTCTGGATCCTCTCGGCCCTGCGCAAGGCCAAGCGCGCGCAGCTGCGGCGCAACGCCTTCGTCTCGTCGGCGCTCAACCATCTGAACCAGGGCGTCGTGATGACGGATGCGCGCGCGCGCATCGTGTTCTGCAACGACCGCTATCTGGAAATCTATGGCCTGTCGCGCGCCGATATCCGCCGCAACATGACCGGCACCGAGCTGCTGGAGCTGCGCCGCAGCCGCGGCGTGCTCGACATCAGCTCCGGGGATTTCTTCGCCAGGGCAGCCGCACCGGAGGGGCTGGTCACCGAACTGCCCGGCGGCAGGTCGGTGCTGGTGAGATATTTTCCGCTGCCGAACGGCGGCTCGGTCGCAACGGATCTCGATTGCACCGACCAGCGCAAGCTGTCGCGCAAGCTCGCCTCGACCACGCAATTCCTGGAATCGGTGCTCGACAACGTTCCGGTCTGCGTTGCGGCCAAGAACATCGAGGACGGCCGCTACATCTTCGCCAACCGCGCATTCGAGCGCTTCTCGCGTTTCTCGCGCGAGCACATCGTGGGCAAGCGCGCCGACGAGATCTTCCGTCCCGAGACCGCGGTCAGCATCGACACCGCCGACCGTGCGGCGCTGAACGCGCCGGAAGGCTATCACCGCAGCGAATTCTTCGTGGAACGCGGTTCGGAGAAGCGCATCCTGGCCTCGAACCGGGTGATCGCCCGCAACGAGGCCGGCGAACCGGAATTCCTGATCGCGCTGTTCGAGGACGTCACCGACCGCCGCTCGCTGTCGCGCGAGCTCGAGAACAACAAGAAATTCCTCGAGCTCGTGGTCGACAACATCCCGGTCTCGCTGATCGTCCAGCGCGTCAGCGACGGCCGCTATCTGCTTGCCAACCGCAGCGCCGAGACGATCCTCAATCGCCGCCGCGAGGACGCCGCCGGCCTGACCGCGTCCGACATCTTCAACGCGCGCGAAGCCAAGCTGATCGTCGCCCGCGACGAGGCCGCGATCAGGAAGCGCAGCATGATCGCCGAGGAGCACCCGATCTCGACCAAGGACGGCCTGCGGCTGTTCCTGACCCGCCGCATGACCGTGCTCGACGATGTCGGTGAGCCGCAATATCTGATCAAGACCCATGAGGACGTCACCGATCGGCGCCAGACCGAGTCGCGCATGGCGCATATGGCCTATCACGACGGCCTGACCGATCTGCCGAATCGCGCCGCCTTCCTGCAGGCGCTGACCCAGATGATCGAGGCCTGCGCCGGCACCGACGAGGAGTTCGCGGTGCTCTGCGTCGACCTCGACGGGCTGAAGGAGATCAACGACGTCTACGGCCATGCGATGGGCGACAAGGTGCTGATCGAGGTCGCGCAACGCCTGCAAAGCGCGGCGCGCGGCGGCGTGGTCGCACGCCTGTCCGGCGACGAATTCGGCCTCATCATCGACGGCAAGCAGCCTGCCGCCGGCATTGCGCTGGCCGAGCAGGCCGCCGAGGCCCTCGCGGAGGATTTTGCGATCGATAGCAAGTCGGTGCGCACCGGCCTCACCACCGGCATCGCGGTGTTTCCGCACAACGGATCCGACGCTGCCTCGCTGCTGGCCAATTCCGGCGCGGCGCTGTTCCGCGCCAAGGCGAAATCGCGCGGTACGATCTCGATCTTCGAGCCGGAGATGGATCAGCAGATTCGCGATCGCCGGGTGTTGCACCAGGAGCTGTCGGTCGCGATCAAGAACGGCGAATTGTCGCTCTACTACCAGCCGCAAGCGGCTACTGGCGCGAGCGTTGCGGGCAGCGAGATCATCGGCTTTGAGGCGCTGGCGCGCTGGCACCATCCGGTGCGCGGCTTCGTGCCGCCCAGCGACTTCATTCCGCTCGCGGAAGAAAGCGGCCTGATCGTCGAGATGGGCGAATGGATCCTGCGCGAAGCCTGCCGGGAAGCGGCCTCCTGGGCGGCTCCGCTGCAGGTCGCGGTCAACCTGTCGCCGGCACAATTCACCCATGGCGACCTCGTCGGCCTCGTCCATTCGATCCTGCTCGAGACCGGGCTGACGCCCGACCGGCTCGAGCTCGAAATCACGGAAGGCGTGCTGATCGAGGATTTCGACCGCGGCCTGTCGCTGCTGCGGCGGCTGAAGGCGCTCGGCGTCCGCATCTCGATGGACGATTTCGGCAGCGGCTACTCCTCGCTGAGCTACCTGCAGGCGTTCCCGTTCGACAAGATCAAGATCGACCGCGCCTTCGTCATCAATCTCGGCCGCAATCCGCAATCGGCCGCGATCGTCCGCGCGGTCATCGATCTCGGCCACGGCCTCGAAATGTCGATCGTCGCCGAAGGCGTCGAGACCGAGGCGCAGCTCCTCTTCCTGTCGGAAGAAGGCTGCGACGCGGTGCAGGGCTATCTGATCGGCAGGCCGGCCCCGATCGGTCAATTTGCCGCGCTGGTCGGCGGCGACCATCTTGCGGAATCCGTGCGCAAAGCCGGGTAGCCGGGCCTGAACCTTTGGAGCCGGTTGCCGGCTGGCTTGCCATTCATTGCACCTCCGGCTACCGTCGACACACCGCATCATTTCAGCCGAGAAAGGAGGGCTGCGTCATGGCGAGATTCACCGATCCCCACCTCAAGCGTGGCCCCGTCAACGCCCTGCAAATGCGTTTGCAGGGCTGACCGGAAACTCGCGTAAAATCTCTGGTCTGCCCTTCGTGGCCGTGCGGCGTCGAACGTTTGAACGTTTGCGCCTGCACTTGAATCCCTCGCCGCGCTTCGACACGCACATCCGATGATGGCTGGATGCCTCCGGATGTCGTGATTGCCGGCAAGACCAGAGAATTGACCGTGACCATCATCAATGTACGCAATCTCGGCGTGACGCTGAACGCGCCGCTGTTTTCCGAACTGAATTTTGTCGTCAATGCCGGTGACCGGATCGGGCTGGTGGCCGCCAACGGCCGCGGCAAATCCACGCTGCTGCGCTGTATCGCTGACACGATGGAGCTCAACGAGGGCGATATCGCCCGCGCGCGCGGACTGACCATCGGCCATGTCGAGCAGGATGCGCCGGCAAGGTTATTGGATGCGCCGTTCCATGCCGCAGTGCTTGGGGCGCTGCCCGCCGAGCAACGCGCGGGCGAGGGCTGGCGGGTCGATGTCGCCTTGCAGTCGCTCGACGTGCCCGAGGAGCTGTGGGCGAGGCCGCTGAAGCAACTGAGCGGCGGCTGGCTGCGGCTTGCGCTGCTCGCCCGCGTGCTGGTGACCGAGCCGGATGTGCTGCTGCTCGACGAGCCGACCAACCATCTCGACCTCGCCAAGATCGGCCGGCTCGAGGCTTGGCTGAACACGCTGCCGCGCGAGATGCCGGTGGTGATCGCAAGCCACGACCGCGCCTTTCTCGATGCGACCACCAACCGGACGCTGTTCCTGCGCCCGGAGCGGTCGCAGCTGTTCTCGTTGCCCTACACGCCGGCGCGCGCGGCGCTCGACGAATTCGATGCAGCGGACGAGCGGCGCTTTCAGCGCGACATGAAGACCGTCCGGCAGCTCCGGCAGCAGGCCGCGAAGCTGAACAACCTCGGCATCAATTCGGGCAGCGACCTTCTGCTGTCAAAGACCAAGCAACTGAAGCAGCGCGCCGAGAGACTGGAGGAGACGGCGAAGCCGGCGCATCTGGAACGGTCGGCCGGAACCATCCGGCTCGCCAACCGCGACACCCATGCCAAGGTGCTGATCAGGCTGAATAACGCCATGATCGCCGCGCCCGACGGCAGGCCGCTGTTCCGGACCGGGCAGCAGTTCATCTGCAAAGGCGATCGCATCGCGCTGCTTGGACCGAACGGCGCGGGCAAGACCAGGTTCGTCGCGGCGCTGCGGCTGGTGATCGAGAGTCCTGAGGCTGCAATCGCCGAGATTCGCGCCACGGAGTCGTTCGTGCTCGGCTATTGCGATCAGGCGCTGGCCGATCTCGTCGATAGCGACACGCCGATGCGCATGCTGACCCGGCGCTTCGAGGTCGGCGACCAGCGTGCGCGCGGCCTGCTCGCCGGCGCCGGGCTCTCGATCGAGATGCAGGGCCGTCCCATCGGGCGGCTGTCGGGCGGGCAGAAGGCGCGCCTCGGCATGCTGGTGCTGCGGCTCACGCAGCCCAACTTCTATCTGCTCGACGAGCCGACCAACCACCTCGACATCGAGGGCCAGGAGACGCTGGAGGACGAACTGATGGAACAGCAGGCCAGCTGCCTGTTGGTGTCGCACGACCGCCAGTTCGTGCGGACGGTCGCCAACCGGTTCTGGGTGATCGAAGGCAAGAAGCTGATCGAGGTCGATGGCCCCGAACACTTCTTCGCCTCGGTCGGCGCAAGCTGACGCCTTTTTTGTACGAGCACATATTCCGTTCGCATGGAAATGCGATAGGCGTTGCGCATGGCGGACTACGACGTCGCGATCATCGGCGGTGGCCTGAACGGCACGAGCATTGCGCGTGATGCGGCCGGCCGCGGCTTGCGCGTGATCCTGCTGGAGCAGGGCGATCTCGGCTCCGGCGCGTCGCAGGCGTCGCCGCGACTGGTCCACGGCGATCTGGCGGGGCTGGAGCGGCGCGAGTTCTTCCGCGTCCGTCGCGCGCTCAGGGAACGCGACGTGTTGCTGCGCATTGCGCCGCATCTGGTGCGGCCGGCGCGCTTCGCAATCCCGGCGCATGCCGAGGAGCGGCCGCCATGGCAATTGCGGTCGTTGCTGCTGCTCTACGAGCGTCTCGCCTCGCGCAGCGGCCTGCCGCGCTCGGCGACGCTCGACGTCACCCATCATCCGGTTGGCAATGCGTTGAAGCGGCCGTTCGGAACCGCGTTTGAATATTCCGATTGCATCGTCGACGATTCCCGGCTCGTCGTGCTCACCGCCGTCGATGCCGCGGCGCGCGGCGCCGATATCCGCACCGGCGCGCGCCTGACCCGGGCCGAGCGTGGCGAGACCTGGCGGCTGGTCGCGATCGACCGCGGCTATCGCCGGGTGATCACGGCGCGGTCGCTGGTCAACGCGACCGGCGCCTGGACCGCTTCCGTCGCCGACACCGTGTTGCGCGTGCCGGCGCCACCGCTTGCGACGGTGCAGATCAGCCAGATCGTGGTGCGCCGCCTGTTCGACTGCGACAACGTCTATGCGTTCCAGAACAGCGACGGGCAACTGATCTTCGCCAGTCCCTATGAGCGCGACTTCACCCTGATCGGCAGCGTCAGCCATCCCTTCAAGGGGGATCCGGCTATTGTCGCGATGGGCGTGCGAGAGGTGGCCTATCTCTGCGACGCAGCCAATCGCTACTTTCGCGAACAGATCGCGCCGGTCGATGTGCTGCGAACGGTCTCCGGCGCCAACTCCGTTGTCGCGTCAGCGCACCGGCGCGCCAGCGACGGGGCCGCGTCGCTCGATCTCAGGCGCGGCAAGGCGCCGCTGCTCACGATCTTCGGCGGCGACGTCACCACCTCGCGGCGCCGCGCCGAGCGGGCGGTCTCCGAGTTCACGCGGTTCTATCCGATGACGCCGCGCTGGAGCGCGACCGCGCCGCTGCCGGGCGGCGAATTCGTCTGGCAACGGTTTGAGACCGAGGTCGACATCGCCCGCGACCGCTGGCGCTCTCTCGGCGAGGCACAGGCGCGGCGGCTGGTGGCCGCCTATGGGTTGAACGTCAAGGACGTTCTCGGAGATGCCAGGGACAAGGCCGATCTCGGCCCGGCCTTCGGTGCTGAGCTCACCGGCGCGGAGGTGCGCTACCTCATGCGCAAGGAATGGGCGCGCTTTCCCGACGATGTGCTGTGGCGGCGCTCGAAGCGAGGGCTGACCATGGCGCCAGCCGATCGCGACGCGCTCGCGGCGTTCATGGCGAAGGTGGATTGAGCGCAACTCTCAAACCTCCCCTTGCAAAGGGGAGGTCGCTTTGCTCGCCAGAGCAAAGCGGGTGGGAATCCTGCCTCAGTGACAACCGGTGTCGCTTGTGGCCGACCCCCATCCCGACCTTCCCCCTTTCGGGGGGAAGGAGAACAGCTCCCGGCCGCGCGACAGCGTAGCCCGAATGGAGCGCAGCGAAATCCGGGAACAGGCGACCAGACAGTCACCAACCGCAACAGCGGCTATTGCCTTGCTGCCTCCTGCGACCAGGCGAAGTCGCGCCGGGACGGACGGCGATGCAGCCGCTCCGAGATCAGGCCTGTCGCTTGCCGGCCCTGACCGGCACGCAGGCACGCGACGATGAAGGTGTCCTCCCACAATTCGCGTTGCGCATGGCTGCCGCCGATCCGCACCAGCTCGGGCATCAGCGGGGCAAGGATGCGCACGGCGTTTTCGTGGTCGCCGGCGGCGAAGGCCGCAACGCCCCGGCCGAGCCCGATCGCGGCAGGCCCGGGCGCCAGTTTGCCGTCGGCGTCGCGCGCCGCCATCTCGGCCAGCCGCGCCTCGAGCGCGTCATTGTTGGTCGTGGCCGAGACCAGCGCGTGGTGCACATCGGCGAAATGCGCGCCGGCCTTCGGGAAATAGCCGTCGCCATAGGCGGCGACATCCTTCCAGTGCGACTCGAGGCCGGTCTTGCCGGCGACCGACAGCCGCCACAGCAGCGAGGCCGTGTCGGTGTAGATATTGAGCGGCGGATAGGGCCGGCCCGCCGGCTTGATGTGCTGCTCGTAGATGGCGAGCGCACCGTCGGCGTCGCCTTCCTCGATCGCGATCAGGGCAAGGTGCCAGGCGAGATGGCCCTGCAGGAAGCTGGTGCGATCATTCGCCGGCAGCCAGCTGGAGAGGAAGCTACGGCCTTCCGCTGCGTCCCCCTGTTCGAACAGCGCATGGGCCACGGCGTGCGCGGCGCCGGCGTTTTCCGGCTTCAGCGCATAGCCGCGCTCGGTGACGGCGCGGCCCGAGACGACATCGCCGGCCTCGGTCTTCGACCAGCCGAGATAGGTCAGGAACCACCAGTCATTGCCATAGTCGCTGACGTAGCGTTCGCAGATGGCAAGCCGCGCGGCGTCGTGGTCGGGCCGGCCGGAGAAGGCATAGAGGCCGAAGGCGCCGAGCAGCAGAGACAGCACCTGCGCATCGCGCGGATATTCGGTGAGATGCTGCTCGGCTGATGTCATCGCCTTCTTACCCTGGCCCTCGATCACGGAGGCGATGATGTCGATATGCCGGCGCTCGCGCGGGCTCGCGGCCGCGGCCAGCTGCCTTGCATCGGCGGCCTTGGCGCGGGCCGCGGTCCCCTCCATGTTCAGCTGGTGCACGCGGGCGCGCCCGATATCGGCCGACGCGAAGTCGGGGTCCTCGGCGATCGCCGCATCGAACGCCGCATCGGCGCCGTGCAGTGCCGCCAGCATGCGATCGACGCCGTCGACATAATATGCGGCGGCGCGGTCCGAAGCGGTGGTCAATGGCAGGCCATAACGGTCGTGAATCATCGGTTGTCCTCCCGAATTTGACTACGAAGTTTAGCAGAGGCATGGGAGCCGACAATATTGCGGGAGATGTCCGTGAGGCGGTTGAGCCGGCAGCGATCCGCCGCTAGCTTGCGGCCGGGATTGGACCCTACGGGGAATCGGGGCTGGTGGACGTGACATCAGGCGAAGCGAGTGCGGAGGCGGCAAAGCCGTTGCCTGAACCGGCCGTCTCGGACATGCCGCTGCTGCGGATCGAGGGCGTCGCCAAATCGTTCGGCAATTTCCGTGCGGTCGACCAGCTCTCGCTCGATATCCGCGCCGGCGAGTTCTTCGCGCTGCTCGGCCCGAGCGGCTGCGGCAAGACCACGCTGCTCCGCATGCTCGCGGGCTTCGAGACGCCGGACGAGGGCCGTATCCTGCTCGGCGGCAATGACATCGCCCAGGTGCTGCCGCACGAGCGGCCCGTCAACATGATGTTCCAGAACTATGCGCTGTTCCCGCATCTGTCGGTGCGCGACAATATCGCGTTCGGGCTGAAGCGCGCCGGCATGGCGCGTCGCGACATCGCGGCCCGTGTTGCGGAGATGATGGCGCTCGTCAAGCTCGAGGGGCTCGAGAGGCGCAAGCCGGACCAGCTCTCCGGCGGACAGCGGCAGCGCGTCGCGCTGGCGCGCTCGCTGGCGCGGCGCCCTCAGGTGCTGCTGCTCGACGAACCGCTCGCCGCGCTCGACAAGAAGCTGCGCGAAAGCACGCAAGGAGAGCTGATGGAGCTGCAGCGCAGGCTCGGCATGACCTTCATCATCGTCACCCACGATCAGGAAGAGGCGATGACGATGGCGGGCCGGATCGGCGTGATGGATGCCGGCCGTCTGGTCCAGGTCGCCACCCCGCGCAATCTCTATGAGGCGCCGGCCTCGCGCTGGATCGCCGAGTTCGTCGGCGACATCAATTTGTTCGACGGCCAGGTCGCCGCCCGCGAGCATGGCCGCCTGACGGTCTCGACCGCGGAGGCGGGCCGGCTCGTGGTCAGCGAGCTGTGGCCGCCGGTGACCAAGGAGGCCGTCAGCGTCGCGATCCGTCCCGAGAAGGTGAAGCTGTCGCGCCGCGCGCCAGCAACGGATGAGGGCGGCTCTCACGCGATCAACCGGCTGGAGGGCGTCGTCGTTGACGTCAACTATCTCGGTGGCGTGACGAGCTATCGGGTGAAGCTGGAGACGGGCGCGGTGGTGCGCTCGTCGATGGCCAATACAGCGCGGCTCGATGTCGATGCCTATCTCGCCGGCCAGCGCGTGGTGGCGTGGTTCACCGCCGACGATTGCCTGGTGCTCGAGCAATGAGCGCGCGCCGCATCTTCGCCCGGCCGGCGCGGCTTGCCGCAATCGCGCCCTATCTCTGGATGGTGCTGTTCTTCCTGGTGCCGTTCGGCTTCGTGCTGAAGATCAGCCTGTCGCAGACCGCGATCGCGCAGCCGCCCTATACGCCGGTGTTCGATTTCACCGAGGGCCCCGCGGCGCTGGCCGCCGCGTTCGCGCAATTGTCGTTCGACAATTTCCGCCTGCTGCTGCAGGACAATCTGTACATCCTGTCCTATTTGCGCAGCCTCGTCGTCGCAGTGACCTCGACGCTGATCCTGCTCGTGATCGGCTACCCCATCGCGTATGGCATGGCGCGGCTGCCGCAGCGCTGGCAGGGCGTGGCGATGATGCTGGTCATCGTGCCGTTCTGGACCTCGTTTTTGATCCGCATCTATGCCTGGATCAACATCCTGCAGCATGACGGTCTGCTCAACCAGATCCTGCTGGCGCTGCATATCGTGTCCGCGCCGGTGGTCTGGCTGTCGACCGACAGCGCGATGTATCTCGGCATCGTCTATTCCTATCTGCCGTTCATGATCCTGCCGCTCTATGCCACGCTGTCGAAGATGGATGCGTCGCTGCTGGAGGCCGCCGGTGATCTCGGCGCCTCGCCGCGGCAGGCGTTCTGGCTGGTGACGTTCCCGCTGTCGCTGCCGGGCGTCGGCGCCGGCGCGCTGCTCTGCTTCATTCCCATTATTGGGGAGTTCGTGATCCCCGATCTGCTCGCCGGTTCCAATTCGCTGATGATCGGGCAGACGCTGTGGCTCGAGTTCTTCACCAACAAGGACTGGCCGGTGGCCTCCGCCGCGGCGGTCGCGCTGCTGCTTTTGCTGGTGCCGCCGCTCGTGCTCTACGACCGCCTGCAACGCCGTCAGCTCGAGAGTAATCGCTGATGGCGCGCACCGTCACCAGGCTGACGCGCTTCAACATGACGTCGCTGGCGCTCGGGCTGGCGTTCCTCTATCTGCCGATCGTCATCCTCGTGATCTACTCGTTCAACGCCTCGCGGCTGGTGACGGTGTGGGGCGGCTGGTCGCTGCGCTGGTACCACGAGTTCTTCAACGACCGCGCCATGCTGGAGGCGGCCTGGATGAGCCTGTCGGTCGCCGCGGTGTCGGCGACGCTGGCGACACTGCTGGGCACGCTGGCGGCGATCGGGCTGGCGCGCGGCGAACGGTTCCGGGGGCGGGCGCTGTTCTCCGGCATGCTGTATTCGCCGCTGGTCATGCCGGAGGTGATCTCCGGCCTGTCGCTGCTGTTGCTGTTCGTGGCGCTCAACGCCGAGCGCGGCTTCTGGACCGTGACGATCGCCCACACCACGCTGACGATGTGCTTCGTCGCCGTGGTGGTGCAGTCGCGCCTGACCGCGCTCGACCGCAGCTTCGAGGAAGCCGCGATGGACCTCGGCTGCGATCCGGTACGCGCGTTCCTGCTGGTGACGCTGCCGCTGATCGTGCCGGCGATCGTCGCCGGCTGGATGCTCGCCTTCACGCTGTCGCTCGACGACGTCGTGATCGCGAGCTTCACCACCGGCCCCGGCTCTGCGACGCTGCCGATCCGGATCTATTCGGAAGTGCGGCTCGGCGTGAAGCCCGAGATCAACGCGATCTGCACGCTGGTGATCGCGCTGATTGCGGTCATCATCGTGATCGCCTCGTTCGCCTCGAAACTGTCGAGCGCGCGCGGCGAGAGCGCTGCGCCGCTGTGAGCCGTCACGACTTGACGGCGCCTGCCGTCAGCCCGCCCACCATGTAGCGCTTGAAGGCGTAATACACCGCGGCCGGCGGCAGCGCGTAGATGAAGCCGGTGGTCATCAGAAGCTCCCACGGCGAATCGTCGGCGGCGAGGAAGTTGCCGAGCGCGACCGGCAGGGTGATGTCGGTGTCCTTCGACAGCAAGAGGAACGCGTAGAGATATTCGTTCCAGGCGAGCAGGATCGCATAGGTGCCGACCGCGACCAGCGAGGGCATCATCAAGGGCACGTAGACCAGGCGGAACAGCTGCAGCGTGGTGGCGCCGTCCATCGTCGCGGCCTCGTCGAGCTCGACCGGCAGCTTGTCGGAGGCCTGTTTCAGGACCCAGATCGCGTAGGGCGCGGCGATCGTCACCATCGCCAGAATCAGCGACCAGTGATTGTTGAGCAGGCCGTAGGTGCCCATGGTGCGGTACATCGGCACGGCGAGGAACGCCGCCGGGATGAAATAGGTGAACAGCGCCAGGTTCATCACCGCGCGGCCGCCCGGCACGCGCAGCCGCGAAATCGAGAAGGCGGCGGCGGTGGCGACGAACAGCGTCAGTGCGCCGACCGCGAGCGCAATCACGGTCGAATTCCAGAACTGGATCCAGAAGTCGCGCAGGAAGTAATGCTGCTGGTGGAACACGATCGAGAAATTGTGGAACGTCGGATGCGCCGGCCACAGCTTGCCGGCGAACGCGTCCTCCTTCGGCGAGATCGCGAACACGAACATGTGGTAGATCGGGATCATGGTCCAGATGAAGACCGGGATGCCGATCAACAGCAGCTTGGCCTCGGTGCCGACTTCGCGGAGGGTGGGCAGCTTCATCGCGACAACCGTTTCATCATGAAATAGACCAGCGGCAGCACGAACGGCATCGCGCAGACGATCGAGGCCATCGCCAGCGAGAGCTGGTCGAGCCTGAGATAGCGGATGCCGAGCGTCGACAGCACGTGGGTGAGGTCGGCGGGCCCGCCGCCGGTGAGCAGATAGACGCTGTTGAAGTCGCCCAGCGTCCAGATCATCGAGAGCAGCGTGCAGGTGATGTAGAGCGTCTGCATCGAGGGCCAGGTGATGTAGCGGAATTTCTGCCACCAATTGGCGCCGTCGACGTCGGATGCCTCGTACAGATCGTGCGAGATGGCGAGCCGGCCGGTCAGCAGGATCAGCGTCCAGAACGGCAGCGACTTCCAGATGTGCACCCCGATCGCCATCGCGAGCGCGACCGCTGGATCGTTCAGCCAGTTCGGGCCGTCGTCGCCGGTGAACTTGAAGATCAACTGGTTGACCACGCCCCATTCCGGATTGAGCATGAAGCGCACGGAGAGAATGGTCGGGATCGACGGCACCGCCCAGGGCAGGATGAAGATCACCGACAGCCACCTGATCCACGGCCGCTGCTGGGCGAAGAAACCGGACAGGAACAGCGCGATCAGCATCTTGATGTTGATGCCGATGACCAGGAAGATCAGCGTATTGACGGCGGCACGCGCGAAGATCGGGTCGTGATAGAGCGCGACATAGCTCGACGGATGGCGCGCCAGCCACAGGCCGTAGCAGACCGGATAGACCACGAAGGCGAGGAAGACGAGCAGATAGGGCGCGAGCAGCGCGATGCCCCAGATCTGCGGCGGCGACAGCCGCGCCGACAGTGGCGGCGAGGGGACGTCGGATGCGGAGAGTGTGATCGCCATATGGTTACTCTAAGAACGAGATATCGCCTACGTCGTCGTCCCGGCCTAGGAGCCCGTCCAGATATGTTTTCGTGACGGGCATTTGTTGTAGAGTAGCAGGCTCAGGCTGCGTTTGCGAGGTTGAACAGCTTGAGGAGGTTATGGACGGTGCAGATCATTGTCCACTCGGCGCGCACTTTCTCGATGCCCCGCAACAGGAACTGGCGGAAGCCTCTTGCCTGTTTGATCTGCCCGAACACCGGCTCCACCACTTGCTTTCGCAATCGGTAGGGTGTTTCGAAGCCGCCATCGTCGATCTTCTTTCGCATGGCCTGTGTCAGCGGGCCGCCGACTTTTCCGTTCGCTACTGTCGGGTGCTTGGCGCGTCCGGGCGCGACATAGCCATCGATGCTGCGTGTGTCGAGCGCTTCGAGATTGGCTTCGCTGCAGTAGCCGGAATCCGCTGAGGCCTGCCGCGGCTTGCGGCCAAGATTGCTCTCGATGGCCTCGATCAGGGGCACCAACTGGCCCTGATCGCTGCCGTGCTGGGTCAGTTCTTGCGCGACAATGATCTGGGCATGTGCATCGACGGCCGCCTGGGCATTATAGGCCTGAACGAAGCCATCCTTCGACTTCATGATGCGGCTTTCCGGATCGGTGAAGTTGCGTTGCGCCTTGGGATTGGGTTCCTCCGATGGCAGCGCCGCCGGTTTGCCCGGCTTCTTGCGGCCTTCGGCCTGGCGCTGCTGTTCCTTTTCGGCCTCGATGCGGCGCTCTTCCTCCGCCGCCAGTTTGGCGTCCGCTTCCAGCGCCGCCATCGCTTGCTGGATCTTCGCCAGCCGTTTCTGCTTGTCGACGGTCCAGTCCGGCAGTTCGTCGCTGTTGCCGAAAGTCTCATCCTCCGAGGCATCCGCCGCCTCGGCGGCCGCCAGCATGCGAGCGACCTCGGCCTTCAATTCCGCCTCGCGCTTCTTCATGCGCTCATAACTCATCGCCTTGTGTTTCGACGCGTTCGCCTTGATCTTCGTACCATCCAGCGCGACATGACCGAGCTTGACCAGCCCGGCCGTCTCGCACAACTTCAGAACCTGCACGAATAGCGCGCCGAGCGCCTTCAAATGTCGCTTGCGAAAGTCGCTGATCGTCCGAAAATCCGGCGCATCCAGCGCCACGATCATCACAAAATCGTTCCGCTCCCGGCAGGCCTTGGCAATCCGACGCGACGAATACAGCCCACTCGCATAGCTATGCAGCAGCAGCGCCACCATCATCCGCGGATCAAACGGCGGCTGCCCAAGCCCGCTCACATAGCTGCCCATGATCTCCCTGAGATCGAGGCTCTCCCGCACCAGATCAACCATAAACCGCGAGACATGGCCTTTCGGCACGAAGTCCTGCACATTCGGCGGCAGAAGCAGCGTCTGATCGATGTTCCAAGGCCGAAAATACTTGCTCATCGCCCAATGTTGAATCAGACCCGACCAGATTTGAACAGCGACTATCCAGACAAGCTCCTAGTGCGCAGTTGCGCACGGAGCCGGGACCCATAATCACAGGGCCCAGCCGTTGCGCGAAAGCCGTCGACCAGCCTGCTCCCAAATGACTGCCTCGGCGTATGGGTCCCGGCTTTCGCCGGGACGACGCGGAGACAGCTTGGTAGCGGTTGGCGTCACTGCCTCAACCCGCGACCTGCTTGATGCGGGCGATCAGTTCGTCGACGGCCTTGTCGACCGGCACCTTCTCGCTGACCACGCGGTTCATGGCCTTGGCCCAGACGTTCTCGTTGTTCAGGATGGTGAACTTCCAGTTCTTGGTAAAGTCGAACGGCGCGGTGCCGCCGGTGAACTGATTCCACACCGCCTTGCGATGCCGGTCGGCCTGCCAGAACGGGCTCGCCTGGCTTGCCTTGGTCACCGGGAACCAGCGGCCGAGCGCGCCCTCGACATAGGGCCGCACATTGTCTTCCTGCATCAGGAACGCGATGAACTGCTTGCCCTCGGCCTTGTTCTTGGCGTTGGCGAAGATCAGCCCGGTCTTGACGTCGGAGCGGTACTTGATGGTCGAGCCGTCCGGTGCCTTCGGGAAGGACGCCGTGATGATGTCCTGCTCATAGGCCTGCTTGCCGGCCGCGCGCTGCGCGTCGGTCAGCGCCGGGTTGGTGGAATCCTCGAACCACTTCGCCGCGATCGAGATCGTGAAATTGTGGGTCATCACGATCGTCTTGTTGTGGAACGCGACGTTGTTGTCGGGGTCCTTCCAGGTCGTCGAGGAGGGTGGCGTGCAGCCCTTGATGTAGGTGTCGGTGTAATCCTTCAGCGCGTGGATCAGACCGTCGCGCACCTTGGGATCGTCGACCAGGAGCTTGCCGTCGTCGTCGACCAGCTTGACGTGATAGGCGTCCATGAAGGTGTAGAACGACTGGAACGAGTCGGTGGATTCCACGCCCATCGGCTGGCCGACGCCGTAGGTGCGCTGGCCGGTCGCCTTGCGGATCGCCGGCTGCACCTTGTCGCACCAGAACGTCCAGTAATCCTCCCACTTGGTCGGGATGTCGGCGGCCTTGAAGCCGGCCTTGTCCAGCATGTCGCCCCAGATCTGCACGTGCATGCTCTGCTGCTTCAGCGGGAAGCCGTAATAGGATTTCTTCTTGGTGACGTCATTGTAGAGCAGGGCCGCTTCCAGCGTGTTCGGCGCGAACGCGTCCTTCATCGGCAGCATGATGTCGGAGAGGTCCTCGAGCTTGCCCTCGAAGGCCCACTTGCCCTGCGCCTGCACATCGTAAGTGTCGGAATAGGCGACGTCGGGCACGGTGCCGGAATCGAGCGCGGCGACCGTCTTCGGAATCATGTCCTGAATCGCGTATTGCGACAGTTCGACCTTGATGCCGGTCTTGGCTTCGAATGTCTTGATCGTCTCGAGCAGCGCGTCGTCTTCGGACTTGTAGAATCCCTTGCCCCACCAGACCGTGATGGTCTTGCCCTGGGCCAAAGCAGGTGCCGTGGCCGCGAACAGACCGACCGCAGCGACCGCGAGTGATAGCGCACCGATAACCTTGGATCTCACGTTGTTCTCCCTCATGGCGCCGGTTTTTTAACCGGTTGGATAAAACACTAGCGCATGCCCGTGACCTGATAAAGATGTCGCACCGACGACTTCTGTAGGGGGCTCGCGGCAGGGCGTGGATCAGTCCCGGTGCATCGATGCGGAAAGTGAATGGATCGATCAGTTCGACTTCGCATTGTCGGCTGCTGTCGCCGGTGCGCCGGCGGGCGCGCCGGTCGCTGCATCCGCTGCCGGCTGCCGCGCGGCTCCGCCGGTGAAGCGCTCGATCACCGAGCGCACCGCGTCGCGGGTCTTGCGATCCTTCACCGCATCGAGCAGCGGGGCGGATGCAGGCGAGCGGCGGATCAGGCTTTCCGGATCGGGGAAGATCAGCGGATCGTCCCACGGGCCCTGGATCACGAACGGCAGATCGAATGCGTTGCCGCCGGCGGATGTCGAGGTCAGGCTGGCGACGCCCTTGAGATCGTATTCGCGCGACGGCACCGATGCGGTGCCGGTCAGCGTGATCTTCGCGGTGGGGCTCTCGACCCGGATGTCATCAGCGGTGGCGACGCCGTCGGCGAATTTCACCGAGATGCTGAGATTGTCATAGGGCGTCGAGCCGGAGCGGAAATTGCCGCCGCCGGACAGCGGCCGCTTCTCCAGCCGCTTCAACAGCTGCTCGACATTGAAGCCGGCGATGGCGCCGTCATGCCCGTTCAGCGTGGCGGTGCCGTCCAGCGACGACGCGAGCCCGAACGGGCTCGAGCCGGAGGCCGTCAGCGAGACGTTGAGGTTGCCGCGGCCGGACAGCTTGTTGATGCCGAACAATTCGCTGGCGCAGGCCTGCAAATCGACATCGGTGAACTGGAACTGGGCCCTGACGTCGGCGACCGCATCCGAGCGCGCGATCGCGAACGAGCCCTTGGCGATGCCGCCATACATCTGCGCCTCGCCGACGCTGAGTGCGAGCGCGCCGCCGCGCAGATTGGCGCCGAACGCGGTGCGGCCGAGCTTCGACGGGCCGACCGTCACCTTGGCGGCCGACAGGCGCATGTCGAGATCGGTCGACGACAGCGAGGTCAGGTCGAACAGCTGCCTGTTCCAGTCGCGCTGGCCGCTGGCGAGCAGGCGGAACGTCGAGATGTAGGGCGTGAAATCGAGATTGCCGGCGGCAAGCGTCGCCTGCAGCGTCTGGCGGCCGTTATTGGCATAGGTCATCACGCCCTCGGCGACATTGCCGTCGAGCTCGACATTGACATTGGTGAGCGCGACCGAGCCGCCGACCACATTGGCGCGGGCCTTCAGGGCGAAGCGGCCGAACCCGCCACCGCCGCCGGGCGGCGCCTGCCCCATCCAGCGCAACGCGTTGCGCAGCGACGGTGAGTCCATGGTGGCGACGCCTTCCATCATCAGGCTGGTACGGTTGGCGACGGTTCCGTCGAATGCGACCTTCAGCGGTGCGCTGGCGAGCCGGGCCTTGAGGCCGGAACGGTCGCCCGACAGCAGCGCGACGAAATCGCTAGCGCTGATCGAGCCGTCGACGCGCTCGCCGCGCCAGTCGAACTGGCCGGTTGCGGCAAAGGATCGCGATATGGAGGACCAAGCCAACGAAAGATCGATATCGCCGAGTTGCTCGGAGATGTTGTTGGTCCCATCCTGGTAATTCAGCTCGCCGTCCTGGATCCGGATTTCGGAGAACGACACCTGGTTCTCGGCGCCGGGCGTCATCGCCTTGGCGATGGTCTCGACGAACGGTGTCCAGTTGCTCTCGCCGGCGCCGTCGCGGACCACACGGATATGCGGGCGCAGCATCATGACGTCGGCAATCTCAAACCGCCGCAGCAACAGCGGCAGCAGGCGCAGATTGGCGGTCAGCACATCGACCTGCAGGGCGGGACCGATGGTGTCGGCGCCCTTCAGCCCGACATTATGAAAGGAGACATAACTGCCGGGAAAGACCGAAACATCGATCGGGCCGTTGACCACCAGCTCAAGCCCGGTCACGGCTCGAATCTGCGCTTCCACCGCGCGCTGCAGCGCGTCCCGGTTGAGGAACCACGACGTTCCCACCAGCCCGACGAGCACCAAGCCTAAAAGAGCCGCGATCGGCATCCCCAGGCGCTTAATTCCTTGGGCCATCGTCAATGACATATCCGGGTCGGATTGAGTTTTGTGGGGTCGTCGTCGAACACTGCCGGCTGCGCAATGGTAGCCGGTGCCAACCCACGCAACTTGAAGGGTTTTCTTGTCGCTTTCAAGGCCATGTTGCTGCCGCGGGCCGCCGCCGGTCGCCGTACGGGCCGTGATTGACGCGCTGCGAAGATTCCGCCTAATAATCCGCTGGTCACAGCCGTTCCGCGCCCTCCATCAGGTATTTGCTGCATGAACAAGGTTTATCCCGACGCCAAATCGGCACTCGATGGTCTCCTCAAGGACGGCATCATGATCATGTCGGGGGGCTTCGGCCTCTGCGGCATTGCCGAAACCCTGTCGGACGCGATCCGCGACTCCGGCGTGAAGGGGCTGACGGTCGTCTCCAACAATGCCGGCGTCGATGGCATCGGCCTCAGCCGGCTGCTGGAAACGCGCCAGATCAAGAAGATGATCTCGTCCTATGTCGGCGAGAACAAGCTGTTCGCCCAGCAATATCTCGCCGGCGAGCTCGAGCTCGAGTTCAACCCGCAGGGCACGCTGGCCGAGCGCATCCGCGCCGGCGGCGCCGGCATCCCGGCCTTCTACACCAAGACCGGCGTCGGCACGCTGATCGCTGAAGGCAAGGAAGTGAAGGAATTCGACGGCGAGAAGTACATCATGGAACGCGGCCTGTTCGCCGACGTCGCCATCGTCCACGCCTGGAAGGGCGACACCGCCGGCAATTTGGTCTACCGCAAGACCGCGCGTAACTTTAACCCGATGATGGCCACCGCCGCCAAGGTCACCGTCGCCGAGGTCGAGCATCTGGTGCCGGCCGGCGAGATTGACCCGGACCACATCCACACCCCCGGCATCTTCGTCAAACGCATCATCGAGGTCGTGACCGGCAAGAAGCGGATCGAATTCCGCAACACCCGCCCGCGTCCCGCCGCTTAACGCATGATCCGGAAAAGCGGGAACCGGTTTTCCGACAAGATCATGCGCAACTAAGACATAACTCTTCAGGAGAGCCTCATGGCCTGGACCCGTGAACAGATGGCCGCCCGCGCCGCCAAGGAGTTGCGCGACGGCTATTACGTCAATCTCGGCATCGGCATTCCGACGCTGGTCTCGAACTTCATCCCCGACGGCATCGACGTCAGCCTGCAGAGCGAGAACGGCATGCTCGGCATGGGCCCGTTCCCCTATGAGGACGAGGTTGACGCCGACCTCATCAACGCCGGCAAGCAGACGGTGAGCGAGCTGCCCTCGACCAGCTATTTCTCCTCGGCCGAATCCTTCGGCATGGTGCGCGGCGGCCATATCGACTTGTCGATCCTCGGCGCCATGCAGGTGGCGCAGAATGGCGACCTTGCCAACTGGATGATCCCCGGCAAGATGGTGAAGGGCATGGGCGGTGCCATGGACCTCGTCGCCGGCGTCAAGCGCGTCGTCGTCGTGATGGAGCATTCCGCCAAGGACGGCGCGAAGCTGCTCAAGCAGTGCAACCTGCCGCTGACCGGCGAGCGCGTGGTCGACATGGTGGTCACCGATCTTGCGGTGTTCACCATCGACAAGCACGGCAAGGACGGCATGGCGCTGATCGAGCTCGCCGACGGCGTCACGCTCGACGAGGTCAAGGCCAAGACCGAGGCCGAATTCCGCGTCGCGTTGAAGAACACCTGAGATGATCGGCGCGGGACGATCCTCGATCCGTCCCGCACGATCCGCCGACGCCGGCTTCATCGCCCGTATCGTGCTGGCCGCGCAGCGCGGCCCGTTGTCGCGCGGCTGGACCGACATCGCGCTGGATCGTCCCGAACCGGAATGCCTCGACTTCATGGCGCGGCTCGCCATTGCGCGGGTGCGGTCATGGTACCACGTCGCCCATTTCCTGATCGCCGAGGTCGATGGCGTGCCGGCCGCCGCGCTGTGCGCGCTGCCCGCCTCCGGCACCGTCGTCGCAGCCCGCGCCGCGATCGAGGAGGTGGCGCCACAGATCGGGGCCGATCCGGCCGCCATCGTCGCGCGCGGCGGTTATGCCCGCAATTGCTGGGTTCAGGGCGGCGAGGGCGACTGGCTGATCGAGCATGTCGCAACCGAAGCGTCGCATCGTGGCGGCGGCCTGGTGCAGGCCTTGATCGGGCGCGCACTCGCCGACGGCAAGGCCGCGGGCTTTGGGCAGGCGTCGATCTCGTTCGTGATCGGCAACGAAGCGGCCGAGCGCTGCTACGCCCAGGCCGGTTTTTCCTTCGCCGAAGAGAAGCGCGACACCGCATTCGAGGCACTGACCGGCGCGCCGGGCTTCCGCAGATTTGCGCGCGGGATGTGAGGGGCGGCGCGCGGCCACACACACCGCCGTCGTCCTGGCTTTCGCCAGGACGACAATGGGATTCCGATTCACATGTCAAACAGCCTGTTCAGTGTCATCACCCGCGAAAGCGGGTGATCCAGTATTCCAGAGACGCCGCTGCATGAGCCGAGAGGCCGCGGCGTACTGGATCGCCCGGTCGAACCGGGCGATGACAGGTGTTGATGAGGACGCAACTTCGCATTCTCGCGACCGAGCGTGACATCAATGACGAGCGCAAGCGCGTCTCGGTGACCTATGACGCAGCCGTCAATGTCGCGCTCGGCGCCGGCGATAACGTCGCGGTCGCGACCTATGCCGACGGCCAGAAAAAGCCGTTCTCCGTCGCTGCCGGCAAACGCCAAACGCTGGAGATCAAGCCGTAGAGCGATACGGCGTTGCTCGTCGCGCGTAATCTCGGTTCAAGCATTCCGGCCTAAAGCGCGATGAGATTGGGTTGAATCGTCATCGCGCTTTCGCTCTTTGTCTGAGCATGATCTTTTCGGAAAACCGCTTCGCACTTTTCCGGATCATGGTCTGGCGCCGGAATGCTTGACGATCAGGCGGTGGGCTGCAGGAGCACCCACCGTTTCACGACGCTTCCTGCGGGACCGCGGATGGCGCTTCCTCGCCCTTGAGCTCCTCGAGGCTGCGGTGCCGCGGCTCGATGCCGAGCGCCCACACCGTGATGATCTGCACGACGAGCAGCCCGATCATCAGAGCCATCACACCGGCGACGCCGCGCGCTTCGAACAGCATCACGACCAGGAACGGCGTCACGATGGTGGCGCCGCGGCCGAGCGTATTGACGATACCGGACGCCCGCAGCCGCACCTCGGTCGGGAACAGTTCGGGAATATAGATGCCGAACAACAGCGCGACCAAAACATAGATAGGCACGGTCAGCGCGAAGCCGACCGCAGGAATGGATCCGAGATCATCGGATAGATCACGCCGAGGATGATCGTGATCAGCGACGCGCCGATGATCGTGGGCTTGCGGCCCCAGCGGTCGGCGGTGAGGGCGCCGATCGCCGAGCCGATCGGCGCGCCGAGCGCCATCAGCAGCGAGTAGCCGAACGAGGTCGCGACCGAGAGGCCCTGCTTGATGAAGAACACCGGCAGCCAGGTCACGAAGCCGTAGAGCAGCGTATTGATGGTGATCAGGCAGATCGAGCCGACGATCATGCGCGACAGCAGCGGCGCGGTGAACAGGGTGGCGAGATCGGGCGACACCGGCGCCTTCGTTGCCGCGGCCGGGGCCGGCAAGGGGCGGCCTTGGGCTGCCTCCTTCTCGATCGACTGCATCAGCGCCTCGGCCTCGGCGGTGCGTCCCACCGCCTCAAGCCAGCGCGGCGATTCCGGCAGCGACTTGCGCAGGTACCACACGATCAAGGCGCCAACGCCGCCCATCACGAACATCGCGCGCCAGCCAAACAGCGGGACGACGACGGACGCCACCAACAGCGCCACCGGCAGGCCGGTCACGACGCAGACGGCGGTGAAGCCGAGCCATTTGCCGCGGCTGCGCGCCGGCACGAACTCGGTCATCGTGGAATAGCCGACGACGTTCTCGGCGCCGAGACCGACGCCCATCACGAAACGGCAGGCAATCAGGAAAGCCATGCTCGGCGCAAACGCCGCCGCCAGAGACGCGATGCCGAAAAGGAGCAAATTGAACTGGTAGGTGAAGCGCCGGCCGTAACGGTCGCCGAGGAAGCCGGTGCCGAATGATCCGAGCATCATGCCGACAAAGGTTGCGGAGATGAACGCGGCGTTCTCGGCGAGCGTCGAGAACCCGGTCTTCAGCGTTACGCCGAGCACGGTGCCGGCGATGTAGATGTCGAAGCCGTCGAAGAACATCCCGATCCCGATCAGGATCATGATGCGGCGATGGAATGGTCCGATCGGCAGCCGATCGAGACGGCTCCCCGCGTTGACCGATGTGGACATGTACGCTCTCCCCTTGACTGTTTCCTCGTGGATGCGGCCCGCCATCTGTGGGCGATTGCCGCTTGCCTGACTGTGGCTAGTACCTACTGTTCTTAAAGCGTGAGTCGTGATTCAAGGTCGGGATGATACCCGAAGCAAGAGAAGTCCACCTTTCGAGGAAAGATCGCAAGGTGCTTGAGGCGTGTTGCCGCTCCCCGGTGACGTTGCAGCGCGATTTGAAGCGGGCGCGGATAGTTCTGTTGGCGGCGGATGGACGCAGCACTCGGTCGATCGCCAAGGAAGTTGGGGTCCAGCCGCGGATTGTCAGCCTTTGGCGGCATCGCTATGCCGACCAAGGCCTTGAAGGGCTGCAAGACAAGCCGCGACCGGGCAAGCAGCCAATCTATACGAAGGCCACCGACAAGCGGATTCTGAAGCTGCTGGACAAGCCGCCGCCGGACGGGTTCGCACGCTGGACCGGGCCCCTGCTGGCCGGGGCGCTGGGCGATGTTGACGTCCAAAATGTCTGGCGGTTCCTGCGCAGCCACAAGATTGACCTCGCGGCTCGTAAGTCCTGGTGTGAGAGCAACGACCCGAACTTTACGGCCAAAGCCGCCGATGTTGTCGGCCTCTATGTCGCCCCGCCCGCGAAGGCCATTGTGCTGTGCGTGGACGAGAAGCCCTCGATCCAGGCTTTGGAGCGAGCGCAGGGTTATCTGAAGTTGCCCAATGGCCGCGCCTTGACCGGCCAGAGCCACGATTACAAGCGGCATGGCACCACAACATTGTTTGCGGCGCTCGAAGTCGCCACCGGAAAGATCATCGCGGCGCATTCAAAACGCCGACGCCGCGTCGAGTTTCTCGACTTCATGAACAGCGTCACCGCGGCTTTTCCGAACCGGAAGCTTCACGTCATCCTCGACAACCTCAACACCCACAAGAAGAACGAGCATTGGCTCAAGGCCCACCCCAACGTGCAATTTCATTTCACGCCGACAAGTGCGTCTTGGCTCAATCAGGTCGAGGTATGGTTTTCGATCTTGCAGGGGCAGTCGCTCAGCGGCACCTCCTTCACAAGCCTCACGCAGCTTCAGGAGCACATCGATGCCTACGTCAACGCATACAACGACAGAGCCGAGCCCTTCGTCTGGACCAAGAAAAAGGTCCGTCAACGCCGTTTCAAAGGCCGCCGTATCACTCAGCTCTGATTCTGGGTACTAGTTCAAACGGCGCTGGCTGGCCGTGTCGCGGTACCAATCGAACGGCTGTTCGTGGGTCGCGACCATCACGCTCTTGGTGTTGAAATGGTCGTCAAAACTCTCGGTGCCGCATTCGCGGCCAATGCCGGAATCGTCGACGCCGCCCCAGGGCGAGGCCGGATCGAGCCGGTGGTGGTCGTTGATCCAGACGATGCCGGCCTTGACCGCGGCGGCGACGCGATGGGCGCGCGCGACGTCGCGGGTGCGAATCGCGGCGGCGAGGCCAAACGGCGAGTCGTTGGCGAGCCGGAGCGCGTCGGCCTCGTCCTCGAACGGCGTCACCGAGGTGAAGGGACCGAACACCTCCTCCTGGAAAATCCGCATGTCGGATTTGACGTCTGCGAACACCGTCGGCTCGACGAAATAGCCGTTGTCGTGACCCGCGACCTTGGCGGCGACGCCGCCGGTGAGCAGCCGCGCGCCGTCTTCATGGCCATAGCGCGTATAGGTGAGCACGCGGTCGCGCTGCCGCGCCGAGATCACGGGCCCAAGCTGGGTGTTCGGATCGAAGGGATCGCCAATGCGGATGGTGCGGGTCTTGGCCTTCAGCTTTTCGACGAACTCGTCGTAGATCGAGGCCTGCACGATGTGGCGCGACGCGCAAACGCAGGTCTGTCCGGCGCCGATGAAGGCGCCGAATGCGGCGTAGTTGACGGCGCGATCGACGTCGAAATCATCGAATATCATCACCGGCGTCTTGCCGCCGAGCTCCATGGTCTGGTGCGCGAACACCTTCGCCGCGGCGCTGCCCGCGATGCGGCCCGCCTCGGTGCCGCCGGTCAGCACGAGCTTGTTGATGTCGCCGTGCTCGGCCAGCATCTTGCCCGCGCTATGGCCCAACCCAAGCACGATGTTGAAGACGCCGGGAGGCAAGCCCGCCTCGCTGAAGATCTGGGCGAGCTTCAGCGTCGTCAGTGGCGTGTATTCCGACGGTTTGACCACGGTGACGCAGCCGGTCGCCAGCACCACGGCAAGCGACTTGCACAGGATCATCAGCGGATGATTGAACGGCGTGCAGTTGGCGACGATTCCGATCGGCGTGCGCAGCGTGTAGTTCAGATAGGAGCCTTCGACCGGGATCACGGAATCGCGACGCGACAGCGCCACGCCAGCGAAATAGCGGAAGAAATCCGGCAGCCGCGACAGCTGCGCGCGGGTCTCGTTGACGGGCCGTCCGTTGTTCAACGTCTCCAGCCGGTACAGCGTATCGAGATTGGCTACGAACGCGTCGGCGAGCCTGTTGACGAGCCGGGCACGCGCGCGGGTATCCATTCCGCCCCATGCCTTGCCTTCGAACGCCGCGCGCGCGCTCTTCATCGCGCGGTCGATGTCTTCAGCGGTCGAATTCGGGATCCGGGCGATGACGTCGCCGGTCGCGGGATTGCGGACGTCCAGCAGCTCGCCGCTTCCGGCCTCGACCTCGCGTCCGTCGATGAAATTGCCGTGGATCTCGACCTCGATCGTCGCGGGCTTCGACGAAATATTCATGATGACCTCTCTTCGACGATGATGGCGTTGCGCTTGAGCGCCGGCAGGACCCGCTTTTCGGTGGCGGCGATGTGCGCCTTGATGATGCGGGCCGCGGTGCGGGCCTCGCGCTGCTGCATGGCGTCGATCAGGGCGACGTGTTCGGCCACGAGCTTCGCCGGATCGTGGCCCTTCAGGTTGGAGACGCTGACGCGCACCAGCCGGTCGGCCTGACCGATCAGGTCGCAGAGCGTCGCCGCCATCCGGCGGTTGCCCGATGCGTGCGCCAGCGCGGAGTGGAAGCCGCGATTGTAGGCGATGAAGTCCTCATGGCTGCCGGAGAAGCGGCGGAATTCATCGAGTGATTTCAGGATTCTGTCGGGCGCGCTCTCGATCGCCTCGGCGACGCAGGCCGGCTCGAGCGCCAGCCGAAAGCGCAGCAGGTCACGCGCGTCGGACAGCGAGATCGGATTTACCCGGTAGCCCTGGCGGGGCTGCACCGTCACCAGATGCTCGCGTTCGAGCCGCAGCAGGGCGTCCCGGACGGGCTGGCGGCTGACCGCATAGCGCTCCGCCAGTTCCTGCTCCCGCATTTCATCACCTGGCGCGAAGTGGCATGATAAAATATCAGACCGCAGGTTTTCGTAGATATTGTCGCGCAAAAGGATCATTCTTCTCAAGACTCCTGCTATTAAATTGCAGTCTGTGAAATATCACATCAAGTCCAAAATGCTTGAAATCAGCCCGATTTGATTTATCAATCGTCGCGAAAGGGGCCTCGGAGCCCTCGGCCCGATTTGGAAAGAGACCGGCAATGGACAGGCTTTTCGCCAACCGCACCGTCAACGCAGCCCAGTCGGGCGAGGGGCCGCCGCTGCTCCTGTTTCACTCCCTGCTGTCGGACCGCGCGAGCTTCGATGCGATCGTGCCGGAGCTTGCCCGGTCGTTTCGGACCATCGTGCCGGAACTCCCGGGATTTGGCCGATCGGCCGCCGTCGAAGGCGGCCTTGCTGCCATCGCCGACCGGATGGCGAAGGCGGTGCATGATGCGGCTGACGGCATGCCGGCGATCGTGCTTGGCAACGGCTATGGCGGGTTCGTCGCGCTGCAGATGGCGATCCGCCACCCGGCGCTCGCGAGCCGGCTGATCCTCGCCGACACCGGAGCTGCGTTCTCCGAGCCGGGCCGCGAGGCGTTCCGCACCATGGCAAGGGTCTCCCGCGAGAAGGGGCTCGCCGCGATCACCGACGTTGCGATGCGCCGGCTGTTCGCACCGGATTTCCAGGCACAGCATCCGGCGCTGATGCAGGATCGCCGCGAAGCTTTCCTGCGCACCGATCCCGACGTGTTCTGCGCGGCCTGCGATGCGCTGGCGAGCCTCGATCTTCGTGCCGAACTCGGCCGCGTGACCGTCCCGGCACTTGTGGTGGTCGGCGAATACGACGAGGCGACGCCGCCACCGATGTCATACGAATTGGCCGCCGGACTGCCGCGGGCCGAACTCAGGGTCGTTCCGGGATGTGCGCACGTCCCGCAGCTGCAATCGCCAAAACTGTTCCTCGATACGATCGGCGATTTCCTGTCGATCAAGCATGCCGCGCCCACTGCGTGACGGCGCCGCCCCTCGCGCCCGCACCGCGGCCTGCCGACAATTTGGGCAGAACGCCCAGCTAATCCGTTTCACCTCGACGGCATCTCTGCCTAGTCTGGCGGACACGGAGACGAAGCCAGATGCGCGCGATCCTTGATCACTGCAGCGGAGCAACGCAACGGAGCCTGCCGGCCGGCACGGATTTCATCGAGGAGGGCGGCAAGACAGGTCATTTGTTCGTGCTGCTCGAGGGCAAGGTGGAGGTTGTGAAGGGCGACAGTCTGGTGGCCGTGATCGACGAGCCCGGCGCGGTGTTCGGCGAGATGAGTGTCCTGCTCGACCGGCCGCACAGCGCGAAGGTGCGCACGGTGTCCGATTGCGTGCTGTATGAATTCGACGACGCGGCGTCGTTCCTGCGCGAGCAGCCTGCGGTCGCGCTGCTGATCGCGCAGCTCCTGGCGCAGCGGCTGCACGTCGCCACGACCTATCTGGCCGACCTGATGCACCAATATGCTGACCACGGCACCCATCTGGCGATGGTCGGCGAGGTGCTGCAGAGCATGATCAACCTGCCGCCGATGCAGGTCGCGCCAGGCTCGGATCGGCAATCCGATCCAAGGATGTGAGCCAGTCCGGCGCCTCGCTGAGCGGCGTTGCCGGCCGATGCAGGGGGGCGTTGAGATCGACGATCTGCGCATCGCCGGCGGCGAGCCAGAACGCCTTGTCCTGGGTGAGATCGAGCACGATGTAGACCGGCGGCCGGCCGGGCTGCAGGCCGGTATTGAACACCCAGGTGGTGCCGATGCGGTCGAACCACGAGCCGCTCGGGATGAACGGCGATTGATGCACATGGCCGGAGATCACCATCGCCGGATGGTGGCGCTCGATCCAGCGCAGCAGCTCGACGTCGCCGAAGAAGCGCTTGCCGCCCCAGCTGATCGGGGAATCCGCCGGCGGGGCGTGATGCACCCAGACCCAGCGGCGGTGCGGGACGGCGGCCGCCTCGCGCAGCTGGTCGTCGATCCGCGCCTTGACCAGCGGGCCGTCCCACCACGGGCACACCGTGAACAGCGTGTCGCCGATGGTCAGATTGTCGCCGTCGCAGGCCACGCCGGATTCCCTGATGCCGGCGACCCATCGCGCGATCTTCTCGCCCTCTGCGTTGCGCTCGTCGAGGTCATGATTGCCCGAGCAGAAGATCACGCGCGTGAGGCCGGCGAGGCGCGACAGGTATTTCGTGACGACCACGATCTGGGCGCGGAAATCGACCGCCGAGCCGAGGTTGAGCGCATCGCCCGCGAAGATCACCAGATCGAATTGCGGCGCGGCCGCCAGCAGCCAGTCGAACTGCGGCAACGAGTAATGCAAGTCGGCGACGACGAGGCAGCGCATCCGGCAAATCCAAATGCTTGGGGACAACGGCGGTGAATTGGTAAGGCAATGAATTTCAAACAATCTGAATTGCAGCAAGATTTATGCCGTTCGGCGCGGATTAAGCGCGACAAATCTTCGCAGTGTCGTGCATTGGTCCTACTTGGGTGGAGGGGCTCGAACTGGAGCGTGATTTGAATTCACGCGGATGCGCCGCTCGGCCAAGTAAGGAGGGCACGCTTGTCAGGCTCCCTCTCCCCTTGCGGGAGAGGGAGGGGTGGCCCCGGGAGAGATGCTTGACGGAAGCGTCGCGCGCGCAAATCTGCTCGTGTCGTTGAATTGCCAACTGAGAGAGCACGCCGTGTGGCACCCCTCTCCCTAACCCTCTCCCACAAGGGGAGAGGGAACCCTTCCGCCGGTGCGTCCCTCACGTAACTGGCGGGAGACGATAAGTGTCACGCGCGCGCTGAAGACCTCAGCAGCACGCACTTGCCCCCTCACGCCCTTGCGGTGGCGTGGGAGAACACGATCTCGATCAGCGTGCCGGTGCGGCCGCCGGTCTTGATCTGGAATTTGGCGCGGTTGGCTTCGACCAGTGCTTTGGTCAGCGACAGGCTGACGCCGCCGGAGCCGGCCTGATCCGACGGCGTCGGCGCGCGGAACGGTTCGAGCGCGGCGGCGACCTCGTTGTCGTTGAGGCTCTGCCCGGTGTCGCGCACGCGCAGCATCACTTCGCCGAAATCCGACAGCGCGGTCGAGACGATCACCTGGCCGCCGGCATTGGCGAGATGGATCGAGTTGCCGATCAGGTTCAGCGTAATCTGGCGCAGCGCGCGGGCGTCGGCGACCACAGGCGGCAGCGTGTGCGCGAGCGAGGTGCGGATGATGATGCGCTCGCGGTTGGCCTGCGGCTGCATCACCGCGACGCAGCTCTCCACCATCTCGTTGAGGTTCTGGTTGGTGAAGGCGAGGTCGAGCTTGCCGGTCTCGATCCGCGACAGGTCGAGCAGGTCGTTGACGATCGCGATCACCCGCTCGCCGGAGGCGCGGATGTCCTTCATGTATTCGACATAGCGCTCGTTGCCGAGCACGCCGAACCGTTCGCCGATCATCACCTCGGAAAAGCCGATGATGGCGTTGAGCGGGGTGCGGAGCTCATGGCTGATCCGCGCCAGCATGTCGGTCTTGGCGTTCCCCGCGCGTTCGGCGAGCCGTCGCGCCTCGCGCAGCTCGACCTCGCTTCGCTTCGCCTGCGAGAGATCGCGGAACACCGCGAAGAAGTTCGGCCCGTCGGCGCGGGTGCGGCCCATCGTCACCGACAGCGGGATGATGCCGCCCTGGCGGACGCGGCCGAGCGTCTCACGGTCGTGGTCGAGCAGGCTGGCGACGCCGGCCGATTTCACGCTGGCGAGATAGTCGAGGATGCCGTGCTGGCTCTCCGGCGCAAACAAATCGGCGAGGTTGTGCGCGATGAACTCGTCGCCGTCATAGCCGAACAGCGCCTCGGCGCTTCGGTTGCAGGAATGGATGTTGCCCTCGGCATCGAACATGATGATGCCCTCGGCTGCGGTGTCGAGGATCGCGCCGAGTTCCTCGGCGTCGGCGTGGCCGGCCTGCGGCTCAGGTGGCGCAAGCACCGGCTCCGCGATCGCGGCCGCAGGCTCGGGATCGGACAGCGCGGCGGCGACCGCGGCATCTTCCTCGAGCGTGCGCGAGAAGATCAGCGCCAGCGCGGAATCATCGTCCCAGGTGATGGTGTGCAGCCGCGCTTCCGCAGATACCGACTCTGCGTCGCTGCCGCCGTTCTGGTTCGCCGAGATCGTGACCGGCGTGCCGGTCCCGGAGGTGCTGCTCGCCTGCGAGACGCCTGGCTCGACATAGAGCGCGTCGAGCCCGCCAGCAGCTTCCAGCCCGTGCAGGCTGTCATAGCCCACGCGGGTGAGGAAGGCGTGGTTGGCATAGAGCAGGCGGTCGAGCCGGTAGATCAGGATGCCGACCGGCAAAAGATCGAGCAGCGCGCGGTCGCGCCGGGAGTCGGCGCGCGGCGCCGGCTCGGCCGCAGCGAGCCAGCTGGCCTTTTGCGGGTCGGTCGGCGGCGCTTGCTGCGCGACCGTCTCTTGCTGCGGCGTCGCCTCCTGTGGCGGCTCGGTCGGGTCGGGCTCCTCGGGAACCGGCTCCGCGGCGGCGCTCTCATTCGTTGTCGCGGTGAGCCCCGCCTCGCTCTCGAGCCGCGCCGACAATTGGCGGGCGAGCTCGTTGAAGGCGTTGTTCTCGACCGGCGTCAGCGACGGCGGCCGGGTGTCGCCGGCGGGGCGGAACTGCACCACGTTCGGTGGCGGGTCGTGACGCACTTCGCGCGTTTCCTCGTTCGTTTCCACGGCGTGATCCGGATCGGCTTGGTGTGAAGTCTTTGTTGCTGTCGGCTCGGTCAATTCCTCGGGTGGTGCGGCTGCGGTCGTGTCGGGCGGCGGCTCCGCGTGCGGCGGAGGATTGTCATGCGGCGGGGCGGCGGGCCCGGGCGGCGCATCGGTGCGCGGCGCAGGCGCGACATCGGCCGACAAGGATTGCGGCGCGATCGCGCCGCTGAAGAACTCATAGCGGCGCATTGCTGCGAGTCGCGCAAGCCCGTCGAGGTCGCGACACACACCAAAGCCGCGATAGCCGGCGAAATTCCGGTTGCGGTCGAACACCGGCAGGCCGGACAGTTCCACCGGCAGCCGGCCGCCGCCGTCGACCGGCCAATGCAGCGTAATGCCGCTCCAGGTGTCGTGGCTGGCGAACGCCTGCATGACGCGGCCCTCGGGATCGAGGCCAAAGCTCGCGGCGATGTCGCTCCACAGCCGGCCGAAGCCGGCGGCAGTGTGCAGGCCGATCAGGCGGGTGAATTCGTCGGAGCCGAGCGAGAAGCGCGCCTCATGGTCCATCTGCCACATGAAGCGCAGCGGATGCCGCCGTACCGGCAAGGGTTCGTCGAGCCATGATGGCTTCACCGCCGCCTGCGTCGCGGGCTCCGGCTCGGCGGCGGGCGGCGGAAGGGGCGCATCCGCGATCGCATAGGGCGAGGGCGCGTGATCGGCCGGCGGGGATGATATCGCGGCGGCCGGCGCGGTTGCCGTCCCCTCGAGATCGCGCGGGGGGGCAGGCGCAGGCGGTTCGACCTGCGCCTCAGCGGGCACCTCGATAAGCGCTTCCGACAGCGGCTCTTCGATGGTGCGAGTGTCGGCTGACGCGGTGTCGAGATGCGCAGGTTCGACAACGAGCGCCGGCTCCTCTGCGTGCGCCTGTTCTGCCACCACGGGTGACGCCGGAACGTCCGCAGGCTGTTCGACCTGCGCCTCAGTGGGCACCTCGATCAGCGCTTCCGACAGCGGCTCCTCGATGGCGGGAGTTTCGTCCGGCGCGGTCTCGGGATGCGCGGTCTCGACGGGCGCGGGCTCTGCGTGCGCCTGTTCTGCTGGCGCGGGAGACGTCGCAACATCCGCGGGCTGTTCGGCCTGCGCCTCAGCGGGCATCTCGATGAGCGCTTCCGACAGCGGCTCCTCTACCGCAGGAGTTGCGTCAGGCGTGGTGTCGAAGGCCACCGTATCGACGGGTGGTGTTTCCGCCTGCGCCTGTTCTGCTGATGCGAGAGTGGGCGCAGTCGCCGCTGGTTCGGCTTCAGCCACGCTGATGATCGGCTCGGCTGTGGCTGCTTCGTCGGGCGGCGGATCCAGCGCATCGAACAGCGTGATGGTGGCCGGCGCTTCGCTGGCCGGCGCGGGGACTTCGTCCTGCGCAACAGGTTGTTCGACAACGGCCGACGCTGGCGGCGGCTCCACTGCCGCTGCCTCTTGCGCCGTCGCCGCCGCGGGCGCTGGCGTTTCGGGTGCTGCTGTCACCGGCGCAACCGGCTCAGGCACGATCGGCGCCGCCGGTTTTGCGGCGAGATGCGGCGCCGGCTTGATCAGCGCGACCAATGCGCGATCCGCGCCGCGGCCGATCCGCTGCAGCACGACGCGGCCGATCGCGACGCTGGCCGACGCGCGGCCCTGCGCCAGCGCCTCGCCGCGCGCGGCATCGAGGCCGGCCTCGGTGAGATCGTGCAGAGGCCGCGCCGCCTCGTTGGCTGCGATCAACAATCCGTCGCCGTTGAAGGCGGCCGCCGGCCGGTCGAGCCCCTGCACCAGCCGCAGCAATCGCTCGGCGAGCGGCATGCCGCGGCCGCTGGCATTGAGCGCCGAAACCAGGATGCCGTGGCTGCCGTCTGATAGCTCGAGCCGCGCGCAGCCGCAGGTCGCAAGCATTCCAGGCGCTGCGCCGAACCCGGGCAGCCGCTCCAGCCTGATGGCGCCGGTCGCGGCGAGGCTGCGGCCAAGGCGGGCGACCTGGCGGCGATGCGGATCGGCCGGGCCGAAGGCGCGCTTCGCCAATTCGGCGCCATTGGCGGCACCGAATACCTGCGCACCGACCGGATTGGCCCACAGGATCCGTGCGCCGTCAGCCGACCACAGCCATGCCGGCTGGGCGCTCGTCGCATGATCCATCAGCCTCACATCGCCGAGTGCCTGGATCTGGAATTCCGCGTCGCTGATCACGCCAGATTTGACCGCATGGGTTGGGCTTACTTCCTTAGCTTTGCCGAAGGGGCCGGCAGCCGCAGGACGACAGCCTTAACAGAAGGTTAGTATCGCAACTGGGGGGCGGCAGGTCCATGTCCGCGGCGAGAGTGCGCCAGCCAAAGCCGGGATAACGTTAACTTGGCTGAACGATCCACCGCCGTTTGGCGTTGTCGGAATAGGCTGCTGCGAGGCGGGTGATTGCGGAACCAGGGCGGCTCCGCGTCACACCTGCGATTGCAGTCCACGATATAACCTGCCGCAGGCCATCGGAGCCAACCGGCGGGCCGATCACCAAGCGAGGGAGAACGACCATGAGCGACAACGCGCGTGACCATTTCGAGATTCCCAAATTCGAAATCCCCAAGGACATGCGATCGATGGCCGAGGCGAGCTTTGATCAGGCGCGCAAGGCGTTCGAGCAGTTCGTGACCAACGCCAGGGACACCGCTGGCAAGATCGAGGAGCGCAACGCGGAGATGCGGGCCGGCGCCAAGGACCTTTCCGCCAAGGCGCTGTCCTATGCGGAAAGGAACGTGCAGTCGTCGCTGGACTACGCCCAGTCGCTGCTCAAGGCCAACGACCTCAACGAGGTCATGAGGCTGCACAGCGAATATGTGCAGGGCCAGATGCGCTCGCTCGCCGAGCAGGCCAGCGAGATGGGGCAGGCCGTCAGCCGCGCCGCGATGGATGCTGTCAAGCCCAAGAACTGACGGAGAACTGACGGCGGCTGGACCGCAGCCGACCTTGGTGCACCCAGCCTCGGTCGGCCGCGGTACCCCTATATTCCGCCACATAAAAATAACGCGTCGCACACGATCTTACGTTGCGTTGCACAAAATTGACATGATATGGGTGTTTATTAGGCGGGCCCAACAAAAAGGGCACTCCCGTGAATCGAAGGCAGCGTGATCCATTTCTGCGCTCCCGGCCTCTTTGGCTCCGGGGCGTCCGCAATGGTCACATCTACTCACCCGTTGCGAAGGATTACACGTATGACCAACCCGTCCGATCCGTTTTCCGCCTCGATCATCCCGTTCGAGGTCCCCGAGCAGATGCGTGCGTTCGCTGAAAAGGGCGTGCTGCAGGCCCGCGACAGCTACGCCAAATTCAAGGACGCCGCCGAGACCCACAATTCGACCGTCGAGGCCGTGTTCACCTCGGTGAGCAAGGGCGCCAGCGAGTATTCGGCCAAGCTGATCGAGTTCTTCAAGGCCAACACCACCTCGTCGCTCGACTTCGCCCAGGAACTGTTCAGCGTGAAGTCGCCGACCGAAGCGGTCGAGCTGTGGACGTCGCAAGCCCGCAAGCAGTTCGAGACCTACACCGCGCAGGCCAAGGAACTGGCCGAGCTCGGCCAGAAGGTCGCCACCGAGGCCGCCGAGCCGATCAAGGCCAACGCCTCGAAGTTCTACAAGCCGGCCGCCTGATCCTAAGCCTGCAAGAGACCAGCGAAAGGCCCGGGCCCGCAGCGGTCCGGGCCCTTTTGCTTGAAAATCGGTTATCCAACGGCGCGAAATGCGGGCCGAAAGCCCGCGTTAAAGCCTTGCCAAAGCGCGGCGTTGCACCTAGTTTCCGCCCGAAATCGCCGCCCCCCTTCGGGTTGGGGCGTTGCGTCAGGATGCAGTTGTAGCTCAGTTGGTTAGAGCGCCTGTCTGTGGAACAGGAGGTCGGTGGTTCGAGCCCACCCAACTGTACCACAACAGTACAAATGCCCCGCACTCTCAGCATCTTACTGATAAGCCAAACGGATTTGCGCCTTGCAAAATACAAAAGGGCGCACAAATGGCGTTGCGGATGGTCGCGCTAAATCGACTTGCTGATAACAGATGGATTGCTCGGAAGGTCATCCCGCAGGATGTCCGAGAGGAGTACGCGCGGCTGTACAAGGTGAAGCGCGAAGTTCATCTAAAGCTGCCTGCGGACACGCCCAAACACGAGGCCAAGGTTCGTCTAGCCGAATGGATTTCTGAGGTTGAAACTCAAATCGCCACGTTGCGAGCCGAACGAAACGGCGAAGGCCAGCCGCTCACCAAGCTCAATGCGATAGCTCTTGCTGGACGGTGGTACACATGGTTCGTCGGACAGTACGAAGGCGATCCGGGGCCACCAAAGCGTTGGCGGGAGATGAGCGATCATCTCGTCTGGGACGTGATTTACCCTGAGGCGCCTGAAAGCTACCACGAGGACCCCAAGGCCGATCCTCACTGGGAATGGCAAAGGGAGCCCGAGGTCCGCGAAGCAGTAAGGCCGCAGGTTGCCGAGTTGGCGCGTGTGGCGACATTTCTCGCCAGCGAGGGTAAGGCGCTGAACGCCAACGCCTACGCGCTCTTTGTCGATGCCGTTAGCGACAATCTCTTGCCCGCCATAACGCTCCTTGAACGGCGGGCGAACGGCGACTACTCCCGCGACGATACCCCGGACAGCTTCCCGGCATTCACCGATGGGCCGACGCGAAGTGCGGGCATCAGCTGTTGGGATTTGTTCGAGGCATTCGTGAAAGCCCTCAAACCCGCAGACAACACAGTGCAGCGTTGGCGTGCCGTGTTTCTTGAGATGCAGCGTCATTTTGCGGATGTCGGAGCCGATGGGATCACCGAGGATGCCGCGCGTGCATGGGTGAGAGGCTTGGTTACCGAGGAGCGATCCGCGACCACCGTGCGTGAAGTGTGGCTTTCGTCGTCGCGTCGGGTATTCGGTTGGGGCGCGGAGCACAAGCACGTCAGAAGGAACCCGTTCGCCGACATCAAGGTGGATGTACCAAGGCAATCCCGCAGCCGCGAAACGAAGGCTTTCACCGAAGAAGAAGCGCGCACGATCCTGAGGGCTGCATTAGCCATCAAGAACCCCAAGACACCTTTGGATCGGGCGAAGCGGTGGGTGCCTTGGCTGTGCGCTTATTCTGGTGCGCGTGCGGGCGAGGTTACGCAGCTCCGTGGCGACGACATCGAGAAGCGTGGCAGCTTCCATTACATGAAGCTCATGCCGGATGCGGGCACGATCAAGACGCGGAAAACCCGAGTTGTGCCGATCCATGAGCATTTGATCGCTCAGGGCTTTCTCGAAATGGTCCGCTCCGTCGGGAAGGGCGCACTATTCTACGATGACAAAACACCGCCTCGCGCGAGCAGCGATCCGATGAACCCCAGTCGGAGCAGAGCGGGCAACGTGCGCGGAGACTTGGCGGAATGGGTCCGGGCGCAAGGCGTCACCGACCCAGAACTGAGCCCAACCCATGCGTGGATGTGAGCGGGCTTGGGCAGCCGCCGTTTGATCCGCGGATGATGGTGGCGCTGCTGCTGCATAGCTATGCGAGTGGGCTGTATTCGTCGCGTCGGATTGCCAAGGCCTGCCGGGAGCGGAACGATTTTGTGATGATCGTGGCGCTGGATGCGCCGGATTTTCGGACGATCAGCGACTTTCGCAAGCGACATTTGAAGGCGCTCGGCGCGCTATTCGTGCAGGTTCTGAAGTTGTGCGAGACGGCCGGGCTGGTCAAGCTCGGTCATGTCGCGCTGGATGGTACGAAGATCAAGGCGAACGCGTCGAAACACAAGGCGATGAGTTATGAGCGCATGAAGAAGCGCGAGGCGGAATTGAAGGGTATCCGTCCGAGGGCGGCCGTCTTGCGAGTTTTTCCGATCTGTAGCTGACTGTCCTTATGGACGGACATAAGGACAGTGCGGTGCTGAGCCGCATGGATTTGGTGGAGACCGGTCGGCGGCGACGCTGGACGCGTGCGGAGAAGCTCAGAATCGTAGAGGAGAGCTTCTCGGGGCCACGACTGGTGTCGGCGACGGCTCGCCGGTATGGGATATCACGTCAGCTTCTGCTGAGCTGGCGCAAGGCTTGGACCTGTCATGATCCGGCCGAAGAGGATTCGATCGGCCCGACATTCGTCCCTGCGATAGTTGCGGCAAGTACGCCGCCAACGACGGAAGCTGTCGAGACAGGTCAGATCGAAATCGTGAGCCCTCAGGGGCTGCGCGTGGTCTTCGGCCCCGGTGCGGATATCGAGGCGGTCGTTCGAATTGCTCGGGGCCTGGCGCGCCGATGATCCCGATCCCGACGGGCGTGCGGGTGTGGCTGGCGACGGGCCATACCGACATGCGGTGCGGCTTTCCGAGCCTGGCTCTGCGCGTGCAGGAAGTGCTCAAGCGCGACGCCATGGGCGGCGGTCTTTTCTGCTTCCGGGGCAAACGCGGTGATCTATTGAAGGTCATTTGGCACGGTGTGCTGCAGAGCATGAAGGAGGTGAATAACCGAATTTAATGCGTACAGCTTTATGAGAGATGGAGGATGGCCCTCCTGCATCGGCGTTTCAGGCGCAGATGCAAAACCACGACACTGTGGCTTCGCTTAAAAGGCGCGGTCATGAGCAAGTGTTGCAAAAGTCCCGGGTGTACGGGGCAGGTAAGTATCCAGAAGGCGAGCGAAAGCGAATCTTCCGATGACGCGTCGAAAATTACTAAGGCGTCGCCAAAATCAGGGGCGCGTGCCATCCCTGAGATCAATCCGTGAGGCGCCTGGATTACTGCGCGGATGGCGACCGGCGTTTAGGGGACGCGATCTGGATACAGGCTCTTGTAGAGAACTGCAGGAACCAGTCGTTGTGATGCCAAGGGAGAAGTTCAAGCGGCGCACACCGCGAGACGAGAGTACCGAAGCACAACACTGGGGCGGATCGGCTCGTAGTAGTGATGAAGGTGCTGTAATGGGACTGGAGCGAAGGGGCCGAAACAAGTGGGTTGCTCCCATATGCAACTGTGATGAGCAGGAGGACATGTGAGTGTAACCGGACGTAAGCAGTACGATATCGACAAGCAGACAGTGATGAAGGCCTACCGATTGGTCAAAGCCAATGCGGGCTCGGCCGGCGTGGATAAGGTGTCGCTCGAAGCTTTTGAGAAGGACTTGAAGGGCAACCTTTACAAGGTCTGGAATCGAATGTCTTCTGGCAGCTACTTTCCACCTGCCGTTCGGGCTGTCTCCATTCCCAAGAAGAACGGCGGGCAACGCATTCTAGGTGTGCCGACAGTAGCAGATCGCGTGGCGCAAACGGTCGTCAAGCTGCAGATTGAACAAGCACTCGAGGAAATCTTCCTTCCCGATTCCTACGGCTACCGGCCCGGAAAATCCGCGCTGGACGCCGTCGGCGTCACCCGGCAACGGTGCTGGAGGATGGACTGGGTGCTGGAGTTCGACATCAAAGGCCTGTTCGACAATATCAGCCACAAGTTGCTTATGAAGGCCGTCAGGAAGCATGTGCAAGACGAATGGGCTCTGCTCTACATCGAACGCTGGCTAACAGCGCCGATGCAAGACAGAGACGGAGCGATCACCGCTCGCGACCGGGGCACACCCCAAGGCGGCGTGATCAGTCCCGTCCTTGCCAATTTGTTCTTGCATTATGCGTTCGATACATGGATGGCGCGGAACTTCCCGCAGTCGCCGTGGTGTCGATACGCGGACGACGGGCTCGTTCATTGCCGAACCAAGGCTGAAGCGGAAGCCATCAAGGCGGCGCTGCAAGCAAGGTTTAAGGAATGCGAACTCGAAATGCATCCCGACAAGACCAAGATCGTCTACTGCAAAGACAGCAATCGCCCGGGTAGCCATGCCAGTCAGTCATTTGACTTTCTGGGATTTACCTTTCGACCGCGCAGGGCAAGAAACCATCAGAAGAAAGAAAACTTCTGTACGTTCTCGCCAGCGGTCAGCAGGGCGGCGATGACGTCTATGCGTATGACGATCCGGCAGCTCCGCCTCAGGCTTCGCTCGCAGACGGAAGTCGACGCAATTGCCTTGGAACTGAACCCCGTCCTTCGTGGATGGAGGCAGTACTACGGCAGATATGGGCGGTCAGAAATGCACAACCTGTATCGATATGTCGACGAATCTCTTAACCGCTGGGCGCGACGCAAATACAAAGGGCTGAAGAATGGAAAAGTCAGAGCCTCCACCTGGCTCAGATTGATCCGCTGCCGCAGGCCGAAGCTGTTCGCTCATTGGGCGATGTTGAGTTCTGCCTCGTTACTTGTTGAGAGCCGTATGACGTGAGAGCGTCACGTACGGTTCGGAGAGCGGCTCCGGGTGCAACCCCCGGGGCCGACTCACCATGGCCAGGGCGCCTGCTTGTTCACCAAAAGACTCGAGAGAGGCAGGTTCATCTGGCCATCGGTTGCTGGTGAATCGGTAACGATCTCTCCGGCGCAGTTGAGCTATCTGTTGTCCGGGATCGATTGGCGCAACCCTCAAGAAACCCAGCGTCCGACGCGGGTCGGATAGTCGTTTTACGGTTTGAATCTGCGGCTTGATCTGATTCAATGGCTCCATGATATCGAAGCCGGATGATCTTCCATCGGACCTTGTCAGTGCCCTGGCGGCGCTGCAGGCCGAGCGTGAGGCGCGACAGAAAGCCGAGGCGAAGGCCGCCAACTGGCAGGCGCAAGCCGCGAATGCGCAGGCGAAACTGTCGGATACCGAGGCGCTGATCGCTCATCTCGAGTTGCGCATCGAGAAGCTGAAACGCGAACTGCACGGGCAGCGATCCGAGCGCTCGGCACGGCTGCTCGAGCAGTTGGAGTTGGAGCTCGAAGAACTCGTCACCACGGCGAGCGAGGATGAGCTTGCCGCACAGGCCGCAGCGGCGAAGACGCAGAACGTCCGCCCCTTCATGCGCAAGCGGCCGGTGCGCAAGCCATGGCCTGACGATATCGAACGCGAGCGCGTCGTCATTGAGACTCCAACGACCTGCGCCTGCTGCGGTGGATCGCGGCTGGCGAAGATCGGTGAGGATGTGACCAAGACGCTGGAGGAGATCCCGCGCCGCTTCAAGCTGATCGAGACGGTACGCGAGAAGTTCACCTGCCGCGATTGCGAGAAGATCAGCCAGCCGCCCGCGCCGTTCCATGCCACGCCGCGCGGCTTCATCGGCCCACAATTGCTGGCGACGATCCTGTTCGACAAGTTCGGCATGCATATCCCGCTCAACCGCCAGAGTGCGCGCTTTAAGGCCGAGGGGATCGACCTGCCGTTGTCGACGCTGGCCGACCAGGTCGGCCACGGGACCTTCGCCGTCATGCCGCTCTTCCACTTGATCGAACGCCACGTGCTCGCTGCCGAGCGCCTTCATGGCGACGACACCACCATCCGTATTCTGGCGAAGGGCAAGTGCACGACCGGGCGGATCTGGACTTATGTGCGGGATGACCGGCCGTTCGCCGGGCCTGCGCCGCCGGCAGCGGTCTATTACGCCTCGAGCGACCGACGAGGCGAGCATCCACAGAGACATCTGGCCGCCTTCGCCGGCATCTTGCAGGCGGATTGCTACAGCGGCTTCGAGCCGCTGTTCGACCCGCAGAAGAAGGCGCTGCCGATTACGCCGGCGTTTTGCGTGGCCCATGCGCGGCGGGGCTTCTTCGAGCTGGCTGATATCGAGAAAAATGCTCGGGAAGGCAAGAAAGGCAAACCGGTCTCCCCGATCGCGCTGGAGGCTGTCAGACGCCTCGATACGTTGTTCGAGATCGAGCGCGCCATCAACGGCCGCGGTGCCGGCGAGCGGCGTGCCGCTCGCCAGGAACAGAGTAAGTCACTTCTCGAGGACATGCATGCCTGGCTGCTCCGCGAGCGCGAAACCCTCTCGCGTTCCTCCGAGGTCCTGAAGCCGATTAACTACATGCTCAGGCGCTGGGACGGCTTCGCCCGCTTCCTCGACGACGGCAGGATCTGCTTGACCAACAATTGCGCTGAGCGCGCATTGAGGGGCATCGCCTTGGGAAGGCGCAACTGGACCTTCGCCGGCAGCCAGCGCGGCGCCGACCGTGCCGCCATCATGCTGACGATGATCACGACCTGTCGCCTCAACGACGTCGATCCCAAGGCCTGGCTCGCCGACGTCCTGGCCCGTATCGCCGATCATCCCGCATCGCGTCTGCACGAGCTCTTGCCCTGGGAATGGAAGCTCCTGCGCCAGGCCGACAAGCCAGCCAATCAGCAGGCCGCCTGACCTTCACCCTTCACCCAATGCCATCATAGACCTCGCCGTGCCCGCGCGCATGCGTCAATCAGGCGGCCTCCGTCGTATGCGTACGCCTCGTCGGTCGCTCGAGGCGTAATAGACCGCTGCCGGCGGCGCAGGCCCGGCGAACGGCCGGTCATCCCGCACATAAGTCCAGATCCGCCCGGTCGTGCACTTGCCCTTCGCCAGAATACGGATGGTGGTGTCGTCGCCATGAAGGCGCTCGGCAGCGAGCACGTGGCGTTCGATCAAGTGGAAGAGCGGCATGACGGCGAAGGTCCCGTGGCCGACCTGGTCGGCCAGCGTCGACAACGGCAGGTCGATCCCCTCGGCCTTAAAGCGCGCACTCTGGCGGTTGAGCGGGATATGCATGCCGAACTTGTCGAACAGGATCGTCGCCAGCAATTGTGGGCCGATGAAGCCGCGCGGCGTGGCATGGAACGGCGCGGGCGGCTGGCTGATCTTCTCGCAATCGCGGCAGGTGAACTTCTCGCGTACCGTCTCGATCAGCTTGAAGCGGCGCGGGATCTCCTCCAGCGTCTTGGTCACATCCTCACCGATCTTCGCCAGCCGCGATCCACCGCAGCAGGCGCAGGTCGTTGGAGTCTCAATGACGACGCGCTCGCGTTCGATATCGTCAGGCCATGGCTTGCGCACCGGCCGCTTGCGCATGAAGGGGCGGACGTTCTGCGTCTTCGCCGCTGCGGCCTGTGCGGCAAGCTCATCCTCGCTCGCCGTGGTGACGAGTTCTTCGAGCTCCAACTCCAACTGCTCGAGCAGCCGTGCCGAGCGCTCGGATCGCTGCCCGTGCAGTTCGCGTTTCAGCTTCTCGATGCGCAACTCGAGATGAGCGTGTCAATCGGCCTGCAAATTTGACCCCTCGTATTGCCTCAGGAAGTAATGTTACCCGGGATGAAGGTCTACGAACTGCCCCAGACCGGTCTCGAGCCGCGGCCAGCTCGGTGGAGAGGCTGTGGGCGGGGCGGAGTGCTCATCACACGCAGCGCCGTCCACAGCCTCGGGCCGTATTTCATCCACGGGCATGGATACGATGGCTGTCTCCGCCACCTTCCGCCGGAGGGACCGAAGCAGGCGCTGAACGATCGAATGCTGCTTGTCGCTGAACATCGAAGGATCGATCGTGGCGAGCCTGCCCACGATGGCCAGTGCAGTGAGCTGTGGCTCGACGGCGAGCCAGTTCTCGATGATCGCGAGATGGGGATCGAGCTTCGAGGGCATGCGAATACGCTTTTTGTATCGCCGTTTCGGCCGGCGGTGCGTGGCCCGCACTTCGGCGGTGTTTGCCGCCGTGCCGAGCGATCGGGCAAACGAGAGCGGATCAGCCGGCGATACGGTGGGAACCTTCGCAAGACCGCGCTTGCCGATCCGTTCGCCGAGCTCTTCCTGCGCCGTGCGGATCGTGGCAAGCAATTGTATGGGATCGAGAGTCCGATACGTCTGGCGCAGACGGCGCTTGACCGCTGATGGGAGTTTCGGGTGCCCCAGTGCACGTTCGTATGGTGTGGCAGGCGGATGATAGCGTTTGATGATCTTGGCACCCTCGCGGCGCTTCTCTTTGAGCTTGAATGACGGCTGGAAGAAGTTCACCAGCAGGCGCGCCGCCGCGTAGAGACGTGCCATCACGCGGGCCGTCTCGACCCCGTCGAAGCGCCCGTATCCGACGAGCCGCCGGACCACCGCACCGTTCTTCTGCTCCACGAAAGCCTGATCGTTCTTTTTGTAGGCACGTGACCGCGTTACCTCGATCTTCTGTGCTCGGCACCATGGAACGACGACGTCGTTCATGAACGCGCTGTCGTTATCGAAGTCGGCGCCACAGATCACCCACGGGAACAGGCCCTGTGCTCGCGTCATCGCTTCCACGACGAGGCTGCCATCGCGTGTCACCAGGGGCAGGCATTCCGTCCATCCTGTTGCGATGTCCACCATGGTCAAAGTCTGGATAAACGAGCCGGCGACGCTGGTCCCACCGTGCGCGACCATGTCGATCTCGCAAAAGCCTGGCGGCGGGTTTGCCCAGTCATTGAAAGTGCGGATCGGCACCTCGCGTCGAATCGCCGAGTAGAATCCGACTCGCCGCCGGCGCCCCCCAGCAGCCGCAATTTTAACGTCGATCAACATCCGATCGATCGTCGCCGCGCTCAGAGTTGTCAGCAGCGCACGCTCTGCGCTCGTTGGCTTCAGCCGGCCATGCCGCTCGAGTGCGGGCAACAGCACTGGGATCATCGATACGAGGCGCTTACCGCAGACGCGATCGGAGGCTTCCCACAGCGCGATCAGCGCGTCGCGCACGCTGGCGTATTTGCGTCGCCGACTTGTCGCTGGTTCGGTTGGGCTCGTTGCCCCTTCGTCCAGTGGTGGTCTGGGCCTGTCCCTTCCGGCAACCGACAGTGCTCGCACCGCGTGCTTGCGGTGCCAACCCGTCGTTGCTGTCAACTCGTCAAGGATCCGTCCCTTCTCAACTCGTCCAGCCGCACGGTAGCGCCTCGCCACCACGGCCAACACCTCGCGCCTTGCGCCCATGCTGATCCCGCTCGCCATTGGCGCCACCGACCTGATTCGGTAACGCCGCCCCAGTCATCAGCGGAATTGTTCGGTAACATTTTCGATGAGGCAATGCGCCCCTCATCGGCGTCCAATTTTGACCCCTTCGTGCGGCGGGCTTTGCTGGTAGCGCTCGTCTCGTCGGAGCTGGCCGGGATAGCGGAGGCGAGACGAGCGCGGGTGGCGTGATCGTCGTCTCGGCTCTTGAACCGCCAGCTATCGTTGCCGGTCTCGACAATGTCGCAGTGATGGGTCAATCGGTCGAGCAGCGCTGTGGTCATTTTGGCGTCGCCGAACACGCTCGGCCATTCGCCGAAGGCGAGATTGGTCGTCACGATGACGGAGGCGCGCTCATAGAGCCGGCTGACGAGGTGGAAGAGGAGCTGGCCACCGGACTGGGCGAAGGGCAAATAGCCGAGTTCATCCAGCACGATGAAGTCCATCCGGGTCAGATGCTCGGCGAGCCGTCCTTGCCGTCCGTTGCGGGTCTCGGTCTCGAGGCGATTGACGAGGTCGACTACGTTGAAGAAGCGGCCGCGGGCACCGGATCGGATGCAGCTTCTGGCGATGGCAATGGCCAGGTGGGTCTTGCCTGTGCCGGTGCCGCCAACCAGCACGACATTGCGTTGCTGGGCGATGAAGCCGCCGCTGGCGAGATCATTGACGAGAGTCTGATTGATCGGCGTGCCGTCGAACTGGAAGTCGGCGATGTCCTTGGCAAGCGGCAGCTTGGCAATGGTCAGCTGGTATTTGATCGAGCGGGCCTGCTTCTCGTTGATCTCGGCGTTAAGCAGGTCGCCGACAATGCGCTGAGGTTCGTGCTGGCGCTTGACGGCAGTTGCCATGATCTCGTCGAAGGCAGCCTTCATGCCGTAGAGCTTGAGCTCGCCCATGAGGTCGAAGATTTGGGTTCGTTCCATCAGATGGTCCTCCGGAGGTTGTCGTAGCGGGCACAATCGGCGATCGGTGCATGACGGAGCGTCAGTGCGGCCGGCGTCATGATGTTGGCCGGTGGGGCGGGTTCACGTTGACGGGCCAGGATGTTGAGCACGACATCGGCGGAATGGACGCCATGACCGAGCGCTTCGGCACAGGCCGCTTCCACCGCGGACAGACCGTCAGTCAGCACCGCGGTGAGGATGTCGACCATCTGCCGATTGCCATCGTCGGTGCTGGCAAGCTTGCGCCGGATCCGCTCGATCGCGGCCGGCAGCACCCAGTCTTTGAAGGGAGCGCCGTTGCGCAAGGCACCGGGTTTGCGAGCCAGCACCGGCACATAGTGCCAGGGATCATAGGTCGTCTCGCCGCGGCCAAAGGATCGCGGGTGCTCGGCAACGATGCGTCCATCCTGACGGATCACGATGCGGTCGGCATAAGCCTGGACTTCGACCGGCCGTCCGACTGCGCTGGCTGCGACCGAGTACTTGTTGTTGTCGAAGCGCACCAGGCAGGTCTTCGAGACCGATGCCGTCACCGCATGGAAGCCGTCGAAGCGGCCGGCATAGGGAACGAGCTTGGGACGCTCGGCTTCGAACACTTCCCAGATCGTCTGATCGACCAGCTCCGGGTGGCGATGAGCCTTGGCGTAGGCGATGCATTTGTCGAGCAGCCAGGCGTTTAACTCGTCGAGGTTTTTGAACCGCAGCCGCGGCGTGAAGAAGCGCTCCCGGACCAGCCCGACCTGGTTCTCGACCTGCCCCTTCTCCCAGCCCGACGCCGGCGTGCAGGCGACCGGATCGACCAGATAGTGGCTGCACATCTGCAGGAAGCGGCGATTGTAGAGACGCCCTTTACCGACGAAGATCGTCTCTACGGCGGTCTTCATGTTGTCGTAGATGCCGCGGGTGCAGGTGCCTTTGAACAGAGCGAACGCCCGGTCGTGGGCGTCGAACACCATCTCCTGCGTCTCCCGCGGATAGGCCCGCACGAACAGCATGCGGCTGTGACAGAGCCGGACATGGGCGGCCTTCACCATCACCGTGGTCCCGCTCAGCAAGACCACCTCGTGGCTCCAGTCGAACTGGTAGGCTTCGCCTGGGGCAAAGCTCAGCGGGACATAAGCCGCCGCGGTCGATTGCCCGCGTTCTTTGCTCCACCGCCTGGCGTAACGCCGCACGGCATCGTAACCGCCGTCGTAGCCGCGGCCGCGCAGCTCTTCGAAGATCCGGATCAACGTCAGCTGTTCACGAGCCGATTTGGCCGCGTTCGCCGCCAGCAATCCGTCAAGCTCTACTGCCCATCGTCCCAGCTTTGGCCGCGGCTGCACCTGCCGCTCGTACTCGAAGGAGGTCTCTCCCGACCTCAGCACCTTCCGGACCGTGTTCCGCGACACCTTCAGGTCACGGGCGATCTCCTTGATCGTCTTGCCCTTGATGAAGTGCTCGCGCCGGATCCGGGCAATTGTCTCCACGATCAGCATCCCCCACCACCTGCTTCGTTCCAAAGCAGGCAGCGCAACAGATCAATCTGTAGGGGGTCAATTTTGGACGCCGATCCCCCGGCTTAGGGGGTCAATATTGCAGGCCGAATGACAATGAGCGATCAGCGCCTCGGTATCCGACAGTTTCGCCTGCGCATTCGCGGCTTGCGCCTGCCAGTTGGCGGCCTTCGCCTCGGCTTTCTGTCGCGCCTCACGCTCGGCCTGCAGCGCCGCCAGGGCACTGACAAGGTCCGATGGAAGATCATCCGGCTTCGATATCATGGAGCCATTGAATCAGATCGAGCAGCAGATTCAAACCGTAAAACGACTATCCGACCCGCGTCGGACGCTGGGTTTCTTGAGGGTTGCGCCAATCGATCCCGGACAACAGATAGCTCAACTGCGCCGGAGAGATCGTTACCGATTCACCAGCAACCGATGGCCAGATGAACCTGCCTCTCTCGAGTCTTTTGGTGAACAAGCAGGCGCCCTGGCCATCGTGCCAAATGACCTTCAATAGATCACCGCGTTTGCCCCGGAAGCAGAAAAGACCGCCGCCCATGGCGTCGCGCTTGAGCACTTCCTGCACGCGCAGAGCCAGGCTCGGAAAGCCGCACCGCATGTCGGTATGGCCCGTCGCCAGCCACACCCGCACGCCCGTCGGGATCGGGATCATCGGCGCGCCAGGCCCCGAGCAATTCGAACGACCGCCTCGATATCCGCACCGGGGCCGAAGACCACGCGCAGCCCCTGAGGGCTCACGATTTCGATCTGACCTGTCTCGACAGCTTCCGTCGTTGGCGGCGTACTTGCCGCAACTATCGCAGGGACGAATGTCGGGCCGATCGAATCCTCTTCGGCCGGATCATGACAGGTCCAAGCCTTGCGCCAGCTCAGCAGAAGCTGACGTGATATCCCATACCGGCGAGCCGTCGCCGACACCAGTCGTGGCCCCGAGAAGCTCTCCTCTACGATTCTGAGCTTCTCCGCACGCGTCCAGCGTCGCCGCCGACCGGTCTCCACCAAATCCATGCGGCTCAGCACCGCACTGTCCTTATGTCCGTCCATAAGGACAGTCAGCTACAGATCGGAAAAACTCGCAAGACGGCCGCCCTCGGACGGATACGACGAGGCGAGCATCCACAGAGACATCTGGCCGCCTTCGCCGGCATCTTGCAGGCGGATTGCTACAGCGGCTTCGAGCCGCTGTTCGACCCGCAGAAGAAGGCGCTGCCGATTACGCCGGCGTTTTGCGTGGCCCATGCGCGGCGGGGCTTCTTCGAGCTGGCTGATATCGAGAAAAATGCTCGGGAAGGCAAGAAAGGCAAACCGGTCTCCCCGATCGCGCTGGAGGCTGTCAGACGCCTCGATACGTTGTTCGAGATCGAGCGCGCCATCAACGGCCGCGGTGCCGGCGAGCGGCGTGCCGCTCGCCAGGAACAGAGTAAGTCACTTCTCGAGGACATGCATGCCTGGCTGCTCCGCGAGCGCGAAACCCTCTCGCGTTCCTCCGAGGTCCTGAAGCCGATTAACTACATGCTCAGGCGCTGGGACGGCTTCGCCCGCTTCCTCGACGACGGCAGGATCTGCTTGACCAACAATTGCGCTGAGCGCGCATTGAGGGGCATCGCCTTGGGAAGGCGCAACTGGACCTTCGCCGGCAGCCAGCGCGGCGCCGACCGTGCCGCCATCATGCTGACGATGATCACGACCTGTCGCCTCAACGACGTCGATCCCAAGGCCTGGCTCGCCGACGTCCTGGCCCGTATCGCCGATCATCCCGCATCGCGTCTGCACGAGCTCTTGCCCTGGGAATGGAAGCTCCTGCGCCAGGCCGACAAGCCAGCCAATCAGCAGGCCGCCTGACCTTCACCCTTCACCCAATGCCATCATAGACCTCGCCGTGCCCGCGCGCATGCGTCAATCAGGCGGCCTCCGTCGTATGCGTACCCAAGAACCCAGAAATAGACGTCATCACCGTCGTTGAGCGGCTTATAGACGAAGGATTTGGTCCGGCTAACCTGTTGGTTCTGTGCGCCTCGGCGAATACGGCCGCCCGGCTAAGAAGCTTCACAGTGGGGCCTTACTCATTTGGCCAATGGGGCAGTCGAGGCATCGCGGTTGAAACTATTGCGCGATTCAAAGGGCTCGATTCAGAGGCAGTTGTTTTGCTACTCGATTCCTCCGAAGGCGCTAACTCAGAGAAGATGTTGGCCTATGTTGGGATGAGCCGTGCTCGAACTGTCCTTGTTGTTATTGGACATGGCAAACAGCGGAACGCCTGAATTGGACTCATGTGGCCGCTGTTAAATCAAAGTAGCCGGTGCCCCCCGCGAGCACGGAACGTTCAAGCATCGTGTTGAACATGCGGCAAGAAGGCTCTCCAAGGTGGAGGCAAACGGCACAGGCGCCTCCGTTGTCGGAGCAGCCAGGATCAAGAGCGCATCTTTGCTCATCTTCGACCAACCCGTCCAGTAATGTGTGCAAGTCGCTTTCAAATAGCGCCTGAAGTCCTCCCAAGATGAAATCGCCCTTTGCAGCCGAGTACACGAAAAAGCCAAAGCAGTAAGGTAGCACTAGCTCGGAAAGGGCGCTTCTTTCGATACCGGAGAACACCGCCGCTCTCTTGATGAAAGCGTGAGCGAACGAGTGGACCAATGTCACCAATAGGCGATCCGACTCATTGGTTATGGTGTATTCACCGGAAGGCCCTGCCAAATCTTCCAAAACAGCTATGGCAGCTTCCTTCGAGTTGGTGGCTGTCGTCAGTTGCCGTCCACGTTGAACCATCCACTTGTGGATGTACAACGGATCCAAACGAACAAAGAGGGCCTCCGTTTGTACCAGTTCACCGTAGACGGTGTAATCGCCGTTGGTTTCTCGGTAGGTTCGTAATCTGCTTTTTCCAGGAGTGGCTTCTCCACGCGTGTATCCAAACTGCCCTGTTAGCACAGGGAATCGATCAACCAATTCTACTCGTTCGATACCCGCACGCCTGAGGATGGCCGGATAGGTCCGTTCATAGAGCTGCTTTGTTTGGTCTCCTACCGCAGCTTCTATCATGTCGGAGACAGTGATCCTGCTCTCAAAATTAGCCAACGCTATTTGACGCGCTTCGCGTTGGGCGCGTTCCTTAGCAAGTGGTGCCAAATTCGCGGCTAATGCCGGCTGCCTAGCCTGTGCGGGCATAGCGGCTACCATGGCGGCCACTGTTGCTTCGTCGAAGCCACGCTCCCTCAGCATTCGACGCAGAGAGTCCGAATCTGTAGCGGCGGGCGCATCTACGAGACTTCGGCCCCGCATCCCATCCAGAATCCATTCTAACGCTCTTTCGCCACCTCCTGCGGCTTCAACACGCTGTAAGACCTCTCGTTTAGGCGGATTGATAAGTACTACACCGCGAGGTTTGAACACGTTGCCGGAACGGTGGACCGTGAATGAGAGGGCGCCGCCCTGATCACAATCACATGCTGCCCCAAATCCACGGTGAATCGTGTCATTGCAAACCGGGCAATAGAAAACCAATTCCGTTGCCAAAGCTGTGCCCGGCAGCCTGACCGCGCGTTCACCGTGTTTCGGGCACCTTCTAACGTACGGCGTCTTCAACGCGCCGCATGCCTGATGATAGCCGACGAAAGGCAGTTGCCCGCGTCGTGTGGTAGAACCGCATTGGCACCGGCCGGTTGGCGTATTGTGAAGCCGCTTGCAACGTCGGCAAAGATATAGGCGTGGGAACGGCTCGCACCAAATTCCACGCTCCTTGTTCACTGACTTCACGCGTACCGCTCGATTCCTGAGCAGGTCTGCCACGAAGCCACCATCCTCATCCTCGGCCGACCAAGGATAGGCCGCCCGAATGAGTTCCTCGCGTAGAGCTTGCGGATCTATTGCGCTCTCGACGCGTGCGTCGGTCCATCGCCGTACTTTCCAAATCCCGCCGGCGGCGTCTACGGTTTGCTCCGGTAAATGACCAAACAGAATTTGTGAATTGCTTCTTGTTTCCCTCATTGGCTGCTATCCCCAGAAACGGGCGATTGTTCTTCGACGTCTCGTAAAGACAGCATCGCTTGGCCGGTAGGAGACAAGTCGGAAATAAAGCGGGTATCGGCAGGGGGCTCTCGAAGGTTCCTGCTAAAGCCTTCGAACCAGATGTCCACCTGATCATTCAAGAATTCGTCAAGTTCGCCTAATCCCAGCGCCCGCTTTATGGCGTCGCAGTCTTCTTCTAAGAGAGTGGGCCGTTCTCTAACCAAAGCGTTTAGATGACGTGGAGTCGTTAACGACGATGAAGAACTGGGCTCATGTATGAGCTGAAGGCGAGCCAGTTCCAAGCCTGCCAACGTGCGCTCCAAGACGCGCCGGCTCTTGCGCGTGATCGGTATCGCCTCTACGAATCGGTCACCGTGCGAAACAAATTCCGCAAATGATCGATATACGCTTGCGTCTCGTTCGCGTGTCATTTTTGGCACAACGATGACAAGGGCCGGCCATCGACGGCCGACGCGCGCAGTTGCTTGTATGAATTCAGCAACGCCTAACGGCAGAGCCATCATGATCATCACATTTAGTCGATCGATATCGACACCGTGCGACATCATTGACGAGGCAGCGATCAAATGCAGCCGCTTATCGAATTCTTGCTCAGGATTTTCCAATCGATCAAGGATTTCTCTCACATTCTCAAAACCTGTTCGCCCGGTCAGCGACTCAATGTTGGGCGGAGGCTCAAGGCCCGCATACTGAGTTTCGGAAGAACGAACTACCGCGTCCAGGTCTTGTAGAGTGTTCCCATAAACGACGTTGGTTCCGTATGTGCTGACAAGGAACTCGCGATATGCCGGATCAATCTGAAGTTCCGAGCAAACCGTCTCCGGCTCGGTCAGTAATCTGCGAATGGCAGACTGCAACGTCACGATGAGCCGGTCGACCACGAACTCCACGGTTAGCTGCCTTGGAGCAAGAGCAATGTATCGACGCATCAGTTCCGCAGAATCGGATGTCCAGAATCCCTTTCCATCCTGAGGCGCAGGTTGCGGAAATACTCTAGCAGCGCGACGGTACAGCACCGAAACTTGCTTCTCGTATCCCGTCAACGTCGCAGAAGACGCGAGAATTTTTGCTCTCGTCCCAGTCAACTCTTCCTGCATGCTGTCAAGTGCAGCTTCGTAGTGCGCGTCGACCGCTCCCAAGCTGTCTCGAAGCAAATGAAGCTCGTCTTGAAGCCGGAAGGTCGGTGCAAAAAGCGTTGGATTTAGTGGCGGTTCTATCGGATCGCCACCAACGCAATCGGGTACAAGGCACCCGTTCTTGCGGTCAGACCTTTTGGCATAGGTGTAACCGTGGCCGGGCTTCGTGCAGAGACCCCAAGGTGGCCCAATGAGACCCCGCATGCCCGACTGACGAGCGATATTCGCGGCTTTATCAAGTGTTCCTACAACAACAGTAGGGAGAAAGCGCCAAATCTCATCATCCACGACATAGAGAGGAAGCGGTTCCTCTTTGGAGTCACACTGTTGGTTTGAGCACACGTGCACTAATCGCCAGAACTTTCGATCAAAACTCGTGGTCACCGTCCGTAAGCGGCAAAAGGGGCAGGTCTCAATAATTCGAAAGGCATTGGGTGTATCGTCTATTTTATCTGCATCCCACTCCCCTTCGCGAAGAGCCTCCTTCCTAACCCTGTTTGGGGTTGCCGTCCCCCCAACCAAAAAGCCCAGCGAGAATGGATCGCCATCGATGTTCTCTTCGCGTCGAACGGTTTCGGCGGCTGCGAGGGCATTTGCAAAACGTTGGGTTTGTTGCAGGGAGAGAAGCCTTAGGGGAAACCGTGACCAAGCGGTTATTCCGGATGATTTGCCGCGTAAGCGATCAAGAAGTGCAGCCGTAATCAGCAATCCGAGGTAAGTTTCGGTCTTGCCGCCGCCAGTGGCAAACCAAACGATATCGACGATATCAGCTTCCTGCGACGGCTCGACGAGACATCGTATGTTCGCGAGCAAAAATGCAATCTGGAAAGGTCGCCAACTCTCGTACTTACCTCTTGCGGAGATTTGCATCGCTCGATTCATAAGGCGGAATGCTAGCTGGAGTTGGGAATCGCCCTTCAAGAGGCTGAGCCCCTCTTGAACACGAGACATCTCTTTCTCGAAGTCAGAAGCCGCTCTTGTCGCCTCATTCCGCATGCCCTCGGACCAGCCTTCGGAGTTCGCTCGCGCCTCAAGTACGTTAGTCGCCCAAGAACCAATCGCCCACGTTTCGAACTCGGACACGAGCAGTTCGCAGGACCCAATAGGATCAATTGAAAGTGTTTCGAACTTTAAGTCGGGCGGTTGTGAAGCAGGGGTCCAGTAAGATGGGCGCATTCTTGATGTGTTCGGTGCATCAGAGGTCCTAAGTCCGCTTTCAATAGCTTCAACCCCGCAGTTGATGCCAAAAGCCAAGACGCGTCGGTCATACCGAAAGCTGTCAGGCAATGAGTCGAGTTCAAATGGTTCATAATCGAGCCCTTCGACTGCCAGAGAGCACTGAAAAAGACGTCCGTTAGCGACGCCACTAGCCCGTCTTATTCGTCAGAGTGCGCCTGAGAGGCTGGCGAGCGTGGTGTAAAGCGCTGATGCGGCGTAGGATTCGGTTGCAAAGCCAACCCCATCACCTCAACCGCGAACGCCAGGCCCGCCATGACCGATGATACGATTCTGCCCTTCTCGTTTCCAGCCGTTCACGCCAAGAAAGTCACAGCTGCCTTCGATGGCGGTCGGCTGACCTCGAACGGGGGCGTGATGCTTCTGGCGATGGCCGAGCGGCGTCTCGGCTTGGCCGACAATTTGGCCCGGGTGTTCCCGGATCGGCGCGATCCGACGCGGGTCGTGCACAGCCTTGTCGATATGTTCCGCGCGCGCATGTTCGCGATCTGCTGCGGCTACGAGGACGCCGACGACCTCGATCATCTGCGGTCCGATCCCGCATTCAAGCTGGCCTGCGGACGGCTGCCGGACACGGGTCGCGATCTGTGTTCCCAACCGACGCTGTCGCGGCTGGAGAATGCTCCGCGCCTGCGCGACGTGATCCGACTGACCTACACTTTGGTCGACGCATGGATGGATAGCTACCCGCGCGAGCCGGCATCCGTCACGCTCGACATCGATGATACCTGCGATGTCGTCCACGGCCATCAGCAGCTCTCGCTGTTCAACGCTCATTATGACGAACGCTGCTTCCTGCCGATCCACGTCTACGACACGGAGAAGAGCCGGCCCGTGGCGGTCGTGTTGCGGCCCGGCAAGACGCCGGGCGGCGTCGAGGTGCGTGCCCATCTGCGCCGCCTGATACGGCATATCCGGACGCGGTGGCACAACACGCGAATTACGTTCCGTGGCGACGGGCACTATGCCCGGCCGGAGGCAATGGCGTGGTGCGAGACCAACGGCATCGACTACATCTTCGGTCTGTCCGGCACCAAGCCGCTCGCCAGAAAACTCGACGAGGCCGCCGACGACATCCGCACGCGACGCGCCATCGAGAACCTGCCGGTTCTGCGTGGCTATACCGAGACGCGCCACAAGGCCAAGTCCTGGGATCGCGAACGGCGTACCGTCGCCCGTATTGAGGCGACGATGCTCGGCCTCGACATCCGTTTCGTCGTCACCAGCCTCGATGTCGGCTCGGCCGAGTGGATCTACGACAGCCTGTATTGCGCGCGCGGCCAAGCCGAGAATCTGATCAAGCTGCATAAGACACAGCTCGCCTCCGATCGCACCAGCTGCCGTTCGGCGCTCGCCAATCAAGTCCGCCTCGTTCTCCACACCGCCGCTTATTGGCTGATGCTGACCGTGCGCGACGCGATTCCCAAAGCCCGGGAATTGGCCACAGCCGAGTTCGCGACGCTGCGTCTTCGTCTCTTGAAACTCGCTGCCCGTGTCGTCGAGACCACGAGCCGCATTCGCCTTGCGTTTGCCGCGGCATGTCCCGAAGCCGACCTGATCCGCGGCTTGCCAGGCGCGCTGCTGCCTCTCGGTCCTTGACCGGCGGGGCGTCCGCCCCCCGTTCGCCCAACCTACACCTCAAGCGCGTTGCAAAGTACGGGTCGGTCAGGCGGTGAAAAGCCGAAGGCAATCCCGCGCGCCTCGTCAGAGCAGATGTGCGGCCACATCAATCGGACTAAAAAAAGCACTCTCACGAATAGGACGGGCTAGATCACCCGCCCAAGCCCAAGCGGGCGATGACCATCACGGCATATCCGCTTCGGGGTAGGGGCCGATGGGACGTTCCTGAGTTTCGTCTGCCTTGCTTCCCAAAGCGGACGTTCGCGGCTCATGCGGGCGGGTCTACTTTGGGCACATCCGGACTCATGCACCGCAGCAAATAGCTGCTTCGTTCGATTACGTGGTGTCGAAGCAGCGAAGGCGGGTTGGGCTTAGCCCAAACTTAGTGCCGAAACTGCCGTGCTGCTTGGGCATATCCAGTCCGGCGTTCGGGCGGAATTGGATATCGCGCCGTACCCCGAGCGAGTATCAGGCGCACGTCGTCGCCAAAGACTTGCTCCAGAACGTCCTGTTGCGCGGGACTTCCTCCGAGACGGTGCATCCTGTCGAGGATCGGTTTCATGAGGTCAACGGCACGGGAGTGTTCACCTCGCCGATTCGCCAGCACCCCCTCAGATATGGGCAAAGCTATAGTTCCAACGACGACGGCCCCCGTCGCCAAGACCGAACGAGCGCATCGCATCAAGCGTCCCACTGGCGCGGAACTTGCGGACGCGCCACTTTGCCCTATGGCCACTCCATTGCTAATGCCCTCGCTCGGGGACAATCTCGACTAAAAAGCTGGTCATTCGGTGGATTTCGGCTTTCGAGGATCATGTGTCCGCTTTTCCGAATTTGCAGATCTCACACAAGCTCATGGTCGCGTTTGCCGCAGTAGTTGCGATCATATTTGTGAGCAGCGCGATCGTATACGACAGGCTTCGCGTGATCGAAGCGGCCAAAATTTTGCGGGTTCACACCACTGACGTGTTGGACACGCTAGACATGGCACTGGAGGCAATGTTGGATCAGGAAATCGGTGTGCTCGGCTATTTGCTCACCGGCGACCAGAAATTTTTGGAGCCCTATCATAAGGGCGGCCAAGTCTTCGGCGTGGCGATCCGGAGGCTAAGGGACCTCACCTCGGACAACCGCGCTCAGCAGAGCCGGCTTGATGAATTAAACGAGCTGGCGACGAAGTGGCGCTCGGAGGTCGCCGAGCGGAAGGTCGCGCTGATGGCGAACCCAAAGACTCGCGAGGAGGCACACTCGGTGACGGCCTCGGAGGTCAGCAAAACCGCAATGGACCTCGTCCGCGGCAAGCTGGACGAAATCGACACGGTTGAGCGCGACTTATTGGCAAAACGCGACGTCGTGCAGAAACAGGCGTACGCGACTGCATACGCAATGACCATTCTCGGCGGCGCAGCCTCGCTCATGACCGCAGTGCTGATGGGCGTTCTACTCACGCGCACCATCACGATGCCGATCACCCGCATGACCAGCGCCATGGCAGCACTGGCCAGGGGCGACACCAGCATCGCCGTCCCCGGGGTTGGCCGGGGCGATGAAATCGGTGCGATGGCGGCGGCGGTTCAAGTGTTTAAAGAGCGCATCATCGAACGCGAGCGGACCCAGGCAGAGCTCGCGCACTTCAATCGCATCGCGACGGTGGGGCAGCTGACGGCCTCGATTGCCCATGAGGTCAATCAGCCGATTTCCGCGGCGGTCACCAACGCCGAGGCGGCTCTGCGCTGGTTGGGTGCCCACCCGCCCAACCTCGACGAGGTCCGTCAGGCCCTCACCTGGATCGCCGCGGACGGGAAACGGGCCGGGGACATCATCAGCCGGATCCGAGCCCTGATCAGGAAGGCGCCACCGCCCAGGAGCCGTTTCGACCTCAACGAAGCCGTCCTCGACGTCATTGCCCTGGTCCGGAACGAAGTGCTGAGGCATCGCGTCTCGCTGCAGACGCAACTCGCCGGGGACTTGCCGCAGATCGAAGGTGATCGCATTCAGCTGCAGCAGGTGATCCTCAACCTGATCGTCAATGCCGTCGAAGCCATGGCCAGCCTCGACGAGGGGGAGCGGGAGCTGCAGATCAGAACCGAAGCGGACGCCGTTGGCGGCGTGCTCGTCAGCGCGCTGGATTCCGGCATGGGATTCGAAGCGTCGAGCGTGGACCACATCTTCGAAGCCTTCTACACAACCAAGCCCCATGGCATAGGCATGGGCTTGGCCATCTGTCAGTCGATCGTCGCGGCGCACGGGGGACGGATGCGCAAATAAACCTCGGGGCGCCATATTTCAGTTCACCCTACCTCCGAAGCAGGCCGGGACTGCTTCCGCCGAGCACGATGGCCAAATGCCGGTGGGGTGAGGTTGCGGATCTGGGGGAGCGAAAGCGTTGTTAGCGACGGCAATGTCTGCTGCGGTCGCCTTGCGCTCGGCCGCCCAGATCAGGTCGGGCTTGTCCCGTTTCAGCCAGATGACAGATTCCGAAATCCTCGCGCACAGCTTCAAGCTGGGCGATGCGCAGGAATTGGTCGCGCGGCAGCACGGGTTCGAGAGCTGGCAGGCGCTCAAGACAGGATCCTTGACCATGACCGATCGTGCAGACGTTCAATCGACCAGACCCTTCATCACCGCTGCCGAGCCGCAGCTGTTCGTGGCCGATATCAATGCGGCGTGCGACTTCTTCGTCGGCAAGCTCGGCTTCACCGTCGCCTTCACCTATGGCGAGCCGCCGTTCTACGCGCAGGTCGTGCGCGACGGAGCAAAACTCAATCTGCGCTGCGTCGCGGCGCCGCTGATTGACGGCGCGCTGCGCGATCGCGAGCAGTTGCTGGCGGCGTCGCTGACGGTCGCCAGCGCCAACGAGATCAAGGCGCTGTTCCTGGAGTTTCAGGCGGCTGATGTGAACTTGTTCCAGACGCTGAAGCGGCAGCCATGGGGCGCGCGGGATTTTATCGTCAATGATCCGGACGGCAATCTGCTGCTGTTTGCCGGGCCCGCTGAATAGCCTCCGTCATTACGAGCAGCGAAGCGACGAAGCAATTCATGTATCCAGTGGATAGGTGGATTGCTTCGCTTCGCTCGCAATGACGGCTAAAGCGCGCCGCGCTCCTGCAGCAACACCAGCACCGCATTGAGGTCCGGCAGCACGGCTGCGCATTTCGCCCGCGTCGCTTCGGTCGGCGGCGCCATGTCCGGCACCATCAGCGTGATGGCGCCGGCGGCGTGGGCGGCAGTGACGCCGTGGTTGGAATCTTCCACGGCGATGCAGGCCTGTGGCGTTACGCCGAGCCGCGCCGCTGCCTTGAGATAAAGCTCGGGGTCCGGCTTGCCTTCGGCGACGTCGTCAAGCGTCAGCAGCGTCTCGAAACGGTCGCGAATGCCGGCAAGCGCCAGGTTGCGCTCGGCCGAGCGGCGCGAGGACGAGGTGACGATCGCCATCGGGCGTCCCGCGGTGGCGATTGCATCCAGCAGATCGAGCGTGCCGGGCTTGAGCGGCAGGCCTGACCGCATCATCCGATCGCGATGTTCGAGGAAGGCGCGATTGACGTCGTCGAGCGGAAACGCCGCGCCGTAGTGGCCGCGCAGCATCGCCTCGCAGACCGGGCCGGGCAGTCCGACCATGGAATGGCACAGCGCAACGACGTCATCGGTGTAGCCGCATGCGTTCAGCGCCGCGACCAGGCTGTCGAAGTAAACCTTCTCGGTGTCGAGCAGCGTGCCGTCCATGTCGAGCAGGACGGCGTCGACGGCCCAGCGTGCGTTCACGTTGCGCCCACCGTTGCCTGCTGCTTCGCCAGTTTCCGTAAGCATGAAGGGCACAGGCAGTCGCCGCCGTCGGTCGGCAACGGCAGGCGAAAGTCTTCGTCGGAACACCAGCACGGTCCGCCGAGCGAGCAGGAGAAGTCGCTGCCACATGCCGTGCAGGCTAGCCGGCGCGGCGACGTTTGTTCGGAACGATCGTTCGACGAGAGGTCCATTTCTAACCGCGATTTAATGCGCGAATTAATCTCGGGTTCATCCCGAACCGCGCAATGATGCCGTGCACTGATATAGCCGGGATCGGCCGCCAAGGGAATTGCTGAGGACACTGTGATGGCCCGTGATTAGCACGCCGCGCTGGTTGCCCTCAACCGGTTTGGATTTGGCGCCCGCGGCGGGGCGGCCGGCGACTTCATCAACGCGGCCTCCGATCCGCGCGGATTCGTGCTGGCGGAGCTCGCGCGTCCGAACGGTGCGCTGCTCGAAGTGCCCGGCCTGCTCTCGACGCCGGAACTCGGCAAGCAGGTGTTCGACTATCAGTTCGAGATCCAGCAGGCGCGCAACGCCGCGAAGGCCGCGCAATCCGGCGCCAGCGAGACGCCGCAGGGGCCGGACCCAAAGCCGCAGCAGCGGCGCAATCTGTCGCTCTCTTCCGCCGCCAAGGAGATCGATCCTGCGATGCAGGCGCAGGCTGTCGACAACGCCAATGCGGCGATGACGCCGTCGCCGACGATGCAGCCTCCGACGATGCAGCCATCGGCAGCTCCACCCAAGCCGCCGGGGCAGCCGCTCAACATCATCCAGAAGACGTTCCGCGCCGAGGCGCTGGCGCGGCTGCAGCGCGGCGTGGTGGCCGATTGCGGCTTCGTCGAGCGGCTCGTGGTGTTCTGGTCCAATCACTTCTGCATCTCCGCCAACAAGGGCGCGCTGGCGCGGATGTGGGCCGGTTCGTTCGAACGCGAGGCGATCCGCCCGCATGTGCTTGGCCGCTTCGGCGACATGCTGAAGGCCGTCGAGCAGCATCCGGCGATGCTGTTCTTCCTCGACAATCAGCAATCGCTGGGGCCGGAGTCGCGCGCCGGCATCAACCGCAACCGCGGCCTCAACGAAAACCTCGCCCGCGAGATCATGGAGCTGCATACGCTCGGTGTCGGCGGCGGCTACACCCAGGACGATGTGACTTCGCTGGCGCGGGTCATCACCGGCTGGACCTTTGCCGGCCGGCAGGGCCAGCTCGGCACGCCCGGCAGTTTTGTGTTCAATGCCAATGCGCACCAGCCCGGTCCGCAGCAGGTGCTCGGCAAGACCTATGCGCAGGCCGGCGTCGCGCAGGGCGAGGCGGTGCTGTCCGATATCGCGCGGCATCCGTCGACGGCAAAATACATCGCGACCAAGTTCGCCCGCCACTTTGTCACGGATGATCCGCCGCCGGCGCTGGTGGCGAAGCTGCAGGATACGTTCAGCAAGACCGACGGCGATCTCAGGGCGCTCGCCACCGCGCTGGTCGGGTCGAATGAAGCGTGGCAGGCGCCGCTGACGAAGATGCGCTCGCCCTACGAATTCCTGGTCGCCTCCGGCCGCCTGCTGGCGCGCAATCCGGAGGATCCCGGCCGCTATCTCAACGGGCTCAATGTGCTCGGCCAGCCGCTGTGGTCGCCCGCCGGGCCGAACGGTTTCCCAGACACGAGCGCGGCCTGGGCGGCGCCTGAGGGCCTCAAGCTCAGGCTCGATATTTCGGCGCAGCTCGCCTCGCAACTCGCCGACCGGTTCGATCCGCGCGATCTGCTCGAGCTGGTGGTGGCGGATGCCGCCTCGCCGGAGACGCGGCGCACCATCGAGCGCGCGGAATCGCGGCAGTAGGCGCTGGCGCTGCTGTTGATGTCGCCCGAATTCCAGAGGAGATGACGATGGATTGCTCCGAGAGCCTGATGCTGCAGGCGACGTCGCGGCGCGCGCTGCTGCTCGGCGGCGCTTCCTTCGCTGCCTGGGCCTATTTGCCGAAATTCGCGCGCGCTGCCGATGGCCGCGATCCCCGCTTCATCGTCGTGATCCTGCGCGGCGCGCTCGACGGCCTTGCCACCGTCGCGCCGATTGGCGATCCCGACTACGCCGCCCTGCACGGTGCGATCGCGCTGAAGGCCGATGGGCCGAACGCGGCCGTGATGCTGGATCCGTTCTTCGGCCTGCACCCGGCGATGCCGGAATTCGCGCGGATGTATCGCGCCAAGCAGGCGGCAGTGGTCCATGCGGTGGCGACTTCCTATCGCGACCGTTCGCATTTCGATGGCCAGGATGTGCTGGAGAGCGGTTTCCCCGGGCCCGGCCGGGTGCAGTCCGGCTGGCTCAATCGCGCGCTGGAGGCGCTGCCGAAAGGCGAGCGGGTGACGAGTGCGCTCGCGGTCGGCCCGACCACGCCGCTGGTGTTGCGCGGCGCGGCGCCGACCGTCGGCTGGGCGCCGACCGCGCTGCCACAGGCCGCCGACGACACCGCGATGCGGCTGCTCGATCTCTACCAGCACCGCGATCCGACGCTGGCGAACGCGCTGACGCAAGGTCTGCAGCTCGAGAAGCAGGCGCAGGGCGACGAGATGAAGCCGAAGCCCGGCGCGGGCGGCGTGGCGGCGATGCGGCTGGTGGCGCGCGGCGCCGCCAAGCTGATGGCGGCCGATGACGGCCCGCGGATCGGCGCGCTCGCCTTCGACGGCTGGGACACGCATGCCAACGAAGGCGGGCCGGTCGGCCGGCTCGCGCAGCTGCTCGGCGGGCTCGACGGCGCGCTGGCGGAATTCCAGAGCGGCCTCGGCGCGCGCTGGCGCGACACCGTGATCCTGGTCGCCACCGAGTTCGGCCGTACCGCGCGCATCAACGGCACCGAGGGCACCGATCACGGCACCGGCACCATCGCACTGCTCGCCGGCGGCGCGGTGAACGGCGGCCGGATGATCACCGACTGGCCGGGCCTCAAGCCGGCCAATCTCTACCAGGCCCGCGACCTCGCCCCGACCACCGACCTGCGCGCCGTGATCAAGGGCGTGCTGCACGACCAGTTCGGCCTCAGCGAGCGGGTGCTGGCGGAGACGGTGTTTCCCGACAGCGCACCGGCGAAGCCGATGAAGGGATTGGTGGTGTAAGGGCTGACCTCAGCAACGGTGTCGTCCCGGCGAAGGCCGGGACCCATAACCACCGTTGCAATTTTTCGAGCACGCTGGGGCCACAGCGCGCCATAACCACGCGCATTTGTGGTTATGGGTCCCCTGAGTTCACAAACGAAGTGCAACACTTCCTTGAGGAGGTGTTGCGATGGGGCGGAGTTACGAGCAGCTATCCCTGGACGAGCGATGCGAGATTGCCCGGCTTTCGGCCAATGGCAGCTCGGTCCGGCAAATCGCGGCAGCTCTGGATCGCTCGCCATCAACGATCTCTCGGGAGCTGACCCGCAATCGAGGCGTCCAGGTCGGCTACAAACCCAGCTATGCCCAGCAACAGATGCGAGCACGGCGCTGGACGGGCGTACGCCTCGAACGGGAGCCCGGCCTGCGCCGTGCGGTGTTGGAACGCCTGGGTCGGGGCTGGTCGCCCGAGCAGGTCGCCGGCCGGCTGGCCCGCGAACACGGCCGCAAGGTGATCTCCCACGAGACCATCTACCGCTTCATCTACGCCCAGATCCGACGCACCTCGGACTTCAGCTGGCGGCGTTATCTGCCGCGCGGCAAGAGCAAGCGCGGTTACCGCGGCAAGAAGGGCGGCAGCCCCGCAAGCTTCATCGAAGGCCGTGTTTCCTTGGATCAACGGCCTATCGAGGCCGCCGATCGCAGCACTCCCGGTCATTGGGAAGCCGACCTGATGATGTTCTCCAAATACGGTCAGGCCGTCCTGACTGTGCATGAGCGCACCTCGCGCCTGCTGCTCGGCATCCGCCTCGCCAGCAAGGTTGCGCGCGGGGTCGCCCGTCATCTCGTTCGCTTGTTCGCATCCCTGCCACAGGACCTGTGCCAGACCGTCACCTTCGACAATGGCACCGAGTTCGCCTGCCACACGGCGCTGCACCGCCTCGCGATCGAGACCTTCTTCTGCGATCCGCACGCGCCCTGGCAGAAGGGCGGCATCGAGAATGCGATCGGTCGAATGCGGCGCTTCATCCCGCGCAAAACCGACCTCGCAACCCTCCCGACCCGCCGCTTCCATCAGTCCTTCAACGCCTACAACAACACCCCGCGCAAATCTCTTGACTTCCAAACTCCCGCCGAGGCCTTCTCCCAAGTGTTGCACTTCGAGTGTGAATCCACCTCCCGGCCTTCGCCGGGACGACGACGAAATTACTTCGTAATCCTATCGATCTCCGCCATCTCGTCCGCGCTCAGCTTCCAGCTGATCGCTTTCACGTTCTGCTCGATCTGCTCGGGACGCGTCGCGCCGGCGATCACGCTTGCGACTTGGGGGCGCGCGGCGAGCCAGGAGAAGGCGAGCTCCAGCATGGTGTGGCCGCGCTCTTTGGCGAAGACCTGCAGCTGCTCGACGATGTCCTCGTTGCGCGGCGTGACGTAGCGATCCTTCAGGGCCGGCGCCTTGGCGAAGCGGGTGTCGGCGGGCGCAGCAGTGCCGCGCTGGTACTTTCCGGTCAACAGACCGCTGGCGAGCGGGAAGAACGGCAGCAGGCCGAGATTGTACTGCTGCGCCGCGGGCAACAGATCCTTCTCGATGCCGCGCACCACGAGGCTGTATTCGTCCTGGCAGGAGACGAAGCGGTTCACGTTCATCTGGCGCGCGACGTATTCCGCTTCCGCGATCCGCGCGCGCAGCGTCTCGTCGATCGGCGTCAGCGGATCGTAGTCGTGCTGCTGGTAGAGATCGATGTAATCGGTCTTCAGGCGGGTGAGGCTCGCTTCGACCGCCGCCATGATGTAGCGCCGCGAGGCGCCCTGCCTGGTGCCGTCGGTCGCCATCGGCTTCGAGTATTTGGTGGCGAGCACGATGTCCTTGCGGCGGTCGCCCAGCACGGTGCCGAGCACGGTTTCCGAGCCGCCCATGCCGGCATAGATGTCGGCGGTGTCGAACAGGGTGATGCCGAGGTCGATCGCCTTGTGGATCACCTTGCGCGAAGTTTCCAGATCGGTGCGCTGGCCGAAATTGTTGCAGCCGATGCCGACCGCGGACACGCGCAGGCCGGAGCCGCCGAGATTACGAATTTCCATGAGATAATCCTGTGGGATAGGCGAGGGGACGGCGCGCATAGTGGCGTGCACGCCGGAGCGCGGCAAGGTGCCGACCTACCGCGGGTGACGCATGGCACCTATCACGCACGGCAATATCGCAAAAAAAAAGCGGTCCCGGTCAGACGCGGCGACTGACGGGGACCGCTCGGGGCGCAGGATCTGAGACGGGGGGCCTGATCTTACGCGAGCGAAGCCTAGCCGGGCTTTGTAACGCGCCGGTGACATCCCGGTTAATCCACAGGTTGCGCAACGGTGCTCAGAGAATCTTGCGGTAGATCACGAAGCCCGGCCTGTCGGCGACCTTGTCATAAAGCTGCATCGCGGTGTGGTTGGTCTCATGCGTCTGCCAGTAGACGCGCGGCGAACCCACCAGCTTCGCCTGCGTGTAGACGCCGTTGATCAAGGCGCGGCCAACGCCCTTACCGCGCGCGGCCTCGCTGGTGAAGAGATCCTGCAAATAGCAGGTCGGCGCGATCGCCGTGGTCGAGCGGTGAAACAGATAATGCGTCAGCCCTAGCAGTTTTCCGCCGGCGTCGGCAACCAGCGCATGCACCGGCTCATAGGCGTCGAAGAAGCGCTCCCAGGTCATCGCGGTGATCTCGGGCGCGAGCGCCGTCGGTCCGGACCGCTCGTGGAAGGCATTGTAGCCGTCCCACAGAGGAAGCCATTGGGCGTAATCGTCGCGCGTGACGAAGCGGATGGTGACGTCGTCGGACATGAATGATCCCGCGTTGCGCGATGCGTGCGCATCGCTTGGCACGTTCTACCGTCGCTGTGGAGCCGGATCAATTGCGGAGGAAGTCGCGCTTCACTCGGCGGCGCGGAGCAGCCGCGCCAGATGGCGTTCGCGCCCGGCGCGCTGCGCCCGGTATTCGTCGGCCTTGGCGGGATCGTCGGTGTGGCGCACCAGGTCCGTCACCGGCGTGTAGCTCAGCATGCGGCCGCCGTCGGGCAACGCCGTGCAGCTGAAGCGCAGCACCTGGCCGTCGGCGAGATTGAGGTTGATCGGCGTGGAATCGCCTGCGCGCATCATCTCGATGCGCTTGGCAACGAATGCACTCAGTTCGTCTTCCGGCAATTCATAGGCGCCGGTGTCGCGGCCGTGATACATCAGCGCGACGAAGGGCGGCTTGCTCTCGGCCTGCGCATCCGACAGCGCGAAATAATCGCGGAAGGCGCGGTTGATGAACTCGGCGCGGGTGTCGACGTCGAGCAGCACGATGCCGATGTCGACCTGGTCGAGCGCGGCGGCGAGCCGGGCCGCGGTGGCGTGATGCTGCTGCTCCGCGGCAAAGGCATCGATCCATTTCTGCCGCAGCATCCCGGTGATCAAGGCGGTGCCGGCCGTCGTCGCGACCAGCATCAGCATCCGCGCGACGTCGGCGGTGTCATAACCGGGCAGCGCACGATGATCGAGGAAGAACAGCGCCGAGGCGACGACCGCGATCGCGGCGGAGATCAGCCCGGAGGTGATGCCGCTGACGGAGCTCGCCAGTGCCACGATGCAGACGAACAGCGGCGCGGGATTGGGGACGGCGACGATCAGGCGATCGATCAGGAAGGCGGCGAGCGCCGTGATCGCCGTCAAGGCCGGTCCTGAAATTGCACGCCAGTCGAACCGCATGCTCGTTCTCATGTCTCTCAAACGAACGATAAAGCCGTAGTTTGACGACAGAGCCGCAATGGTGCCGGGATTTTGCCCCCGACCGTTAAGGTGGCCTTGTCCCATCCGAACCAGCTTTCGCTGCTTTCAAATCAAATGATATGCAGATCGGCATGGAACCCGGTTTCGTGCCTGCGGGTTACCGCCTGCTTTGCTCAAGAGGACATCGATGCCCACCATTTCGCCTTCGCTGCTGCCGATCCTGATGCTGTTCGCCTCGAACGTCTTCATGACCTTCGCCTGGTACGGCCATCTCAAGTTCAAGGATCACTCGCTCCCGATCGTCATCATGGTGAGCTGGGGCATCGCCTTCTTCGAATACTGGCTTGCGGTGCCGGCCAATCGCTGGGGCAGCGCGGTCTACTCGGCGGCGCAGCTCAAGACCATGCAGGAGGTGATCACGCTGGTCGTGTTCGCCGGCTTCTCGGTGCTGTATTTGAAGGAGCCGCTGGGCTGGAATCACGCGCTCGGCTTTGCCTTCATCGCCGCCGGCGCGTTCCTTATCTTCCACAAATGGGGTTAGTTGTGCGGGGCCGGCTTGGCGGCAGGCGCCGTGAGCTGCGCAGGGTGCGCGCGGTCCTCGCCCTGGGTGCCGGTCACGATCAACAGCGAAGCGGCCAGCAGGATCGCCGCCGACAGCGTCACGGTCACCAGTCCGACGGGGGTCTTCAACATGTCGCGCCGCTGTCTCTCCCGCGCCTTGCCGCGGATCAAGGTGCCAAGTGGAATTGCTTGATTACGCCGGGAACGCCGTTGCCATGCTGATGTTGCTCGACAGCACCGTGACGGCGACGACCAGGCACAGCGTCAGCGCGCCAAGCGCGGCAACGCCGCGATCGCGTGGGTCAGCCGGGACGATGCCACTGGGGCAGGGCGGCCATGGAAGCCTGCCGTGCCGGACCACCGTGTCATGGTGTAAATCCCTCAGGCCGCGAGCGAATCACTCGCGACATCCGAGCAAATCTGCCCGTTGTCACCGGCAAGATTGCGGCGGTGACGCCCCCCGAAAACGGCAGAAATACGGCAACGACGAGGGGTTTGCCCGCTATTTGGGCAGTTTCCCCGCTATTCCCGATATTCAGACCCGGTTGTTCAGACGCCTGCCGCGAGGCGGGCCTCAGGCTCGGCATCGGTCCCGGGCCGCCAATCCATCGAGACAAATCCGGGGGTCTGCTCGACCCGTTTCAGCCAGGCGCGGACCGACGGAAAGGTCGCGAGGTCGAAGTCGCAGCGGTCGGCGACATGGGTGTAGCCGTACAGCGCGATGTCGGCGACCGTGAACTGGTCGGCGGCGAAATAGGCGTGCCCCTTGAGGTGATTTTCCATCACCTGCAACGCGGCGTAGCCGCGCTCCATCCAGTCCTCCAGCGCGTGCGTCTGCAGGTCGCGCCCGCCCTTGACCAGCGACAGCCAGAAATAGGCGGCGCCGATGTTCGGCTCCAGCGCGTGCTGTTCGAAGAACATCCACTGCAGCGCCTCGGCGCGCTCGATCCGCGACTCCGGCGCCAGCGGCGTGCCGATCGCAACGTACCAGAGGATGGCATTGGACTCGGCGAGATGGCGGCCGTCGACTTCCAGCAGCGGCACCTGGCCGCTCGGATTCTTGGCCAGGAATTCCGGGGTGCGGCTCTCGCCGCGCAGGATGTCGATCTCGATCGCCTCGTACGGCGTGTTCAACACGGCGAGCGCCAGCCGGACCTTGTAGCTGTTGCCGGAGCGCTGCATCGAATAGAGCTTGTACATTGCGTCGGTGTTCACTCGGTGCGTCGGGTTCACTTGGTCTGAGACGGTACGCTTGAAAAATTGCGCGGCCTGTCACACCGCAACGCGCTTAAACAATGATGCCGACAGCGGTGCGTCGCAAGCCCTGCACAGTGGAAAAAGTCGAAACGTCTACCGCACTGCACGCGTTCAGAACGATTCCATCAACACGGCGCAACAACTCGGATCACGGCTGCGCGACGCTGTGCACGGTGCCGGTCGATGCCGTCGCGGACGCGCGGCAATTCACAACCGTTAACGCGCGACAGGGCCGCCGGACTGCGCGCCGTCAGCTCTGCGAGGTGGGCGCCACGCGGCACCTTGTCCTCGGAGCAATCCGCGCGGGCGCAGGCCGCCGGAAGCCTTGCCGGCGAGGCTGCAGCGGCCGCCGTCGGGCTTGCCGGATATGAGCCATTTGGCTCCGGAACTTGCGGAATGTTGCGCGCGTTGCGGGCCAAGCGCGAAAGTTTTCGTGCTTTGCCGCCAAGCTTCTTGCGATGCAGCGGCGACAGGCCTAGGGTGCCGCGATCCCATTCAAATCAAGTCGTGGCCGAACGGCTCACGACGTTTGCCAGGAGATGATTATGGCCTTCCTGTCCGCTGCGCTCGACCGTGTGAAGCCGTCCGCGACGATCGCGGTCACGGACAAAGCACGCGCGCTGAAAGCCGCGGGCCGCAACGTCATCGGCCTCGGTGCCGGCGAGCCGGACTTCGACACGCCCGCCAACATCAAGCTGGCTGCGATCCACGCCATCGAGGCCGGCAAGACCAAGTACACCGATGTCGGCGGCATTCCGGAGCTCAAGGAAGCCATCATCAACAAGTTCTCGCGCGAGAACGGCCTGAGCTACAAGCCGAACCAGATCATCGTCGGCACCGGCGGCAAGCAGGTGCTCTACAATGCGCTGATGGCGACCATCAATCCGGGCGACGAGGTGATCATCCCGGCGCCGTACTGGGTCAGCTACCCCGAGATGGTGGCGCTCGCCGGCGGCGAGTCGGTGCCGGTGATCTGTCCGGCGTCGAGCGGCTTCAAGCTGCGCCCGCAGGATCTCGAGAAGGCGATCACGCCGAAGACCAAGTGGGTGATCCTGTGCTCGCCGTCGAACCCGACCGGTTCGGCCTACACCAAGAGCGAGCTCAAGGCGATCACCGACGTGCTGGTCAGGCACCCGCATGTCTGGGTGATGACCGACGACATGTACGAGCACCTCGTCTATGACGACTTCGTCTTCACCACGGCGGCGCAGGTCGAGCCGAGCCTCTACGATCGCACGCTGACCGTGAATGGCGTGTCGAAGGCCTACTGCATGACCGGCTGGCGCATCGGCTACGCCGGCGGCCCGGCGCAACTGATCAAGGCGATGGCGACGATCCAGTCGCAGTCGACCTCGAACCCGTCGTCGATCGCGCAATGGGCTTCGGTCGAGGCGCTCAACGGACCGCAGGACTTCATCGCTGCGAACAACAAGGTGTTCAAGGAGCGCCGCGACCTCGTGGTGTCGATGCTCAACCAGGCCAGCGGCATCGAGTGCCCGCGGCCGGAAGGCGCGTTCTACGTCTATCCGTCCTGCGCCGGCACGATCGGCAAGACGGCGCCGTCGGGCAAGGTGATCGACAACGACGAGACCTTCGTCACCGAGCTGCTCGAGAGCGAGGGTGTCGCCGTGGTGCAGGGTTCGGCGTTCGGTCTCGGACCGGCGTTCCGCATCTCCTACGCCACCAAGACGTCCGATCTCGAGGACGCCTGCAAGCGCATCCAGCGCTTCTGCGGCAATCTGCGCTAGTCGTTACGAAACTCAGGAAACGCTCCTGCACCAGGTGTGGGAGCGTTTCTATTTGTGTGCGCAGATCGCGCGCCGGTAAATTCGACGAGTCAAATCACATCCCGCTCATCTCACGCGCGTGTGCGCGAACAACGATGCCACACGCGCGAAGTTTTTAGGGCGTCTTTGCGGACTGCCTTGTTTTGGACACGAGCCTTCCCTTCTGTCCGCCGCGCTAATTCAGTTCATCTTGCGGAGACAGACCAAATGCGACTTTCGACTCTCACCCTTGCAGCGCTTGCGTTGCTGGCGCCGTTCGCCACCGCCAATGCGGCGCCCGAGGTTCAGGCCGGGGTCCTGCAATGCCAGGGCGGCGAGAATGTCGGCTTCGTCGTCGGCTCCGTCGCCCGCCTCGAATGCGTGTTCCAGAGCGCCAACGCCCGCCGGCCGGAGCCGTATGTTGCGACCGTGAAGCGGATCGGTCTCGACCTCGGCGTCACCGCGACGACGCAGCTCGCCTGGGCCGTCAGCGCGCCGACCACGCAGCTCCCGCGCGGTGCGCTCGCCGGCAGCTACGGCGGCGTCGGCGTCAACGCTTCGGTCGGCCTCGGCGCCGGCGGTAACTTCCTGTTCGGCGGCCCGAACAACGCATACGCGCTGCAGCCGATCAGCGTGCAGGGCCAGACCGGCCTCAACGTCGCGGCGGGCATCGCCGGCATCGATCTCGGGCCGGTCAGCCTCGCTGGTCCGCGCCGTCATCATCATCACCACCGTCATCACCACCACCACTAAGCCGGTCGGTGTTTGATCAAAGGGGCCCGCGAAAGCGGGCCTCTTTTTTTGCGTCTGTCGTTTGTTGTGTTTTGCGCGGCAGGTTCTGCACGGCAGCGGGATCATAGCAACATCGCCACATCCCGTAACAATCGGTGGCCGGACACCGCAAATTCTGGCTGTGCATCCGATGTTATGGCATAGGAAGCGACAGGCGCCGCAGACACGGCGCCGTTCTGTTCTCTGCTCGCGTCACGCCTTTCAGCCGGAGACCTCCAACATGCGTCGCTTCATCCTCCTCGCCGGTGCCGCCCTCGCCTCGCTGGCGATCGTTGGCGCCAACGCCCAACAGCCGATCCAGCGCGTGCAGGTCGGTATCCTGGAATGCCGCGGCGGCGCGAGCGTCGGATTCATCGTCGGCTCCGTGACCAATCTCGGCTGCGTGCTGCGCGTCGATGGCGCGCCTGAGGACCGTTACATCGCGACCATTCGCAAGGTCGGCATCGATCTCGGCATCACCCAGGAGTCAGCGCTGGCCTGGGGCGTCTACGCGCCGGTGGCCCAGCTTGGGCCTGGCGCGCTCTCCGGCAACTACGCCGGCGCGCAGGGCAGCGCGACGCTCGGCGTTGGCGTCGGCGGTAACGTGCTGGTCGGCGGTTCCGACAACACCATCGCCTTGCAGCCGCTCAGCGTGCAGGGTCAGGTCGGCGTCAACATCGCCGCCGGGCTCGAGAGCCTGGAGCTGCGTCCGGGGCGCTAACTCAAGCTGCACCGTTTTGTATTCCGCCGAAGAAGCTGCGGGCTTCCTCGGCAACCACCTCGGGCGCCTCGGCGTGGACATAGTGCCCGGCCTCGACGAACCTGATCGAAGGTTCGGTCCAGTATTGATCCAGCCGGTCCGACCATTCCGGCGCGATCAGCGGATCGCGGCGGCCCCAGAGAAAGCGCGACGGGATTTCGATGCGCGGCTGCGCCGGCAGCCTGCCTTCCAGCCAGCGCCGGCGATTGGGTGCCGACGAGAGATACCAGTCGAAGCCGCCCTGGATGTTGCCGGGCTTCATGAAGTTATCGACATAGGCTTCCAGCAGGTCGCCGAACACGGCGGAATTGTCGCCCGACCAGTGATCGAGGAAGTGGCGGAAATAGAGTCGGCATGACTCGCGCGAGCTTCCGACCAGTTGCGCCGCCCATGGCAGCTGCTGGAAGTATTGATACCAGACTTCGATCAGGTGACTGGGCTGGCCGTAGCGGTTGCCGAGGCCCGGATAGGGCGTGCACAGATAGAGCGTACCCGTCAGCCGCTGCGGCTGACGATGCGACATCGCCTGCATGACATAGGCGCCGAGATCGCCGCCGATCACGCCGAAGCTGTCGTGACCGAGCGCATCCATCACCGCGAACATATCCAGCGCGTGGCGCTCCGCGGTGGCGGACGCATCCGGGCCAGCCGCCGGCTTGCCGGTGTCGCCGCAGCCGCGCAGGTCCGGCGCGATCAATTCGAAACTGTCGCTGAGACGCAGCATCACCGGACGCCACACCAGCCAGAATTCCGGCCAGCCGTGCAGCAGGAGCAGCGGCGGGCCCTTGCCGAAGCGCGCGACGTTGACGCTGATATCGCCGATATCGATCTTCTCCTGCGCGATGCCTGCCGCGGCCGCTTCCGCGAAAGCCTTTTCCAGCGCCGTCATTAAGACCTCCTGTGGTTCGCCGCAGGCTGTCCGCGTTCGCTTCTCCGGTCCAATATTCGTTCGATACGGTAGCAGAGCTATTGCGTATGACCGTAGGCGCCGGCCGCCGTGCTATACCGCCGGCATGGAATTGCGACACCTCAGATATTTCGTGGCGCTCGGCGAGGAATTGAATTTCACGCGCGCAGCCGAGCGGCTGCACATCGCGCAACCGCCGCTGAGCCAGCAGATTCGCCAGCTCGAGGACGAACTCGGCGTGACGCTGCTGCAGCGGAATAACCGTCCTATCAGGCTCACCGAGGCCGGCGAGCTGTTTCTTGCGCGCGCCCGTGTGTTGCTCGCCAATTTCGAGGACGCGGTTGCCGATACCAGGCGCGTCGGCCGCGGTCAGGCTGGAAAGCTCGCGATCGGATTCGTCGGCTCCGCAATGTTTGCCGGCCTTCCCGATATTATCAGTAGCTATCGCGACGCGTTTCCCGATGTCGAGCTCGTGCTTGACGAGATGCTGGCGGCCGAGATTGCCGAGGCGCTGCGGCGGCGCCGGATCGACGTCGGCTTCGCACGCCCGGCGCTGCTGGCCGAGGCGGGGCTCGCCCAGCGTCTCATCCTCGATGAGCCCTATGTCGCAGCGCTGCCGCGCGCGCATCCGCTCGCGGCGCGGGATGACATCGCGCTCGCCGAATTGTCCGACGATGCCTTCGTGCTCTATCCGGCGCGGCCGGAGCCGTCGGTCACCGGCCTGATCGTGACCGCCTGCCAGGCTGCGGGATTCACGCCGCGTCTGGCGCAGGAGGTGCTTCATCTGCAGACCGCGATCGGTCTGATCGCAGCCGGCGTCGGCGTGTCGCTCGTTCCGGAGGCCGCGGCACGCGCGCAGACCGGTCGCGGCGTGGCTTACGTTCCGCTTGCCGCACCGGCGGTGATGGCACCGCTCACGATCGCATGGCGTGATGAAGACGTCTCGCCTGCCGTGCAGCGCCTGCTCGACATCGCGACGCGCTGGCGCGAGACAGCGGCGGCACCGGCCTAAGGAACTGGCGCACCGGATACGTTCGTCCGGACAATAGTGGTAATTCCCGCCGTCGTGGCCATGGTTAAACGACGCCGCACCGCAGCGACGTTTTCCCGCTTGCCAAACGCGAAACGCAGGCAGAGCATGAATGGTCGCCGACCCAATCATGGGCCGAGCTCCAAAACGAGGAGGCGGCAATGGGACAAGACGTCAGAAGTCCCCGAGGTCCACGGTGCATCGCACTGGTGGGCCCTTTCCAAAGCGGTAAAACCACACTTCTGGAAGCGATCCTGGCGCGTACAAGCGCCATAAAGACTGCCGGCAGCGTCGACGCCGGAACTTCCGTCGGCGATGCCAGCCCCGAGGCGCGTCAGCACAAGATGGGCGTAGGCCTGACCGCCGCCACCACCACCTTCATGGGCGACAGCTACACCTTCATCGATTGTCCCGGCTCGATCGAATTCGCGCACGACATGCGTGCCGCGCTGCCGGCCGTCGATGCCGCGGTCGTGCTCTGCGAAGCCGATGAGAAGAAGCTGCCGCAGCTGCAGATCATCCTGCGCGAGCTCGAGGAGCTCGGCATTCCCCGTTTCCTGTTCCTGAACAAGATCGACCGCGCCAACAAGCGGGTCCGCGAGACGCTTGCGACGCTGCAGCCGGCCTCGCGCGTGCCGCTGGTGCTGCGCCAGATCCCGATCTGGAACGGCGATCTGATCGAAGGTTTTGTCGATCTCGCGCTGGAGCGCGCCTTCGTCTATCGCGAGCACAAGCCGTCGGAGGTGGTCGCGCTGGAAGGCGGCAATCTCGACCGCGAGAAGGAAGCGCGCTTCTCGATGCTGGAGAAGCTCGCCGATCATGACGATGCGCTGATGGAGCAGTTGCTGGAGGATATCCAGCCGCCGCGCGACGCGGTGTTCGACGATCTCGCCCGCGAATTGCGCGAAGGGCTGATCTGTCCGGTGCTGCTTGGCGCGGCGAGCCGCGAGAACGGCGTGCTGCGCCTGATGAAGGCGTTGCGCCATGAGGCGCCCGGCGTCACCGAGACCGCTAGCCGGCTCGGCGTCAAGGATCAGAAGGACGCGCTGGCCTATGTGTTCAAGACCGTTCATCTGCAGCACGGCGGCAAGCTGTCGCTGGCGCGCGTGCTTGCGGGCCGGCTCGACGACGGCGCGACGCTGCAATCCTCAAGCGGCGAGACCGGGCGCATCTCCGGCATCCTCGCGGTCTCGGGCACGCATGACAGCAAGCGGCCGCAGGCCGAGGCCGGCGAGACCGTCGCGCTCGGCAAGCTCGACGCGATCAAGACCGGCGATACGGTCTCGAGCGGCAAGACAGCCCCGGCCTCGCTGGTCAAGGTCGAGCCGGTGGCGGCGGTGCTGTCGATCTCGATCGCCGCGACCGACCGCAAGGACGACGTCAAACTCGGCCAGGCGCTGCTGCGGCTCAACGAGGAGGATCCCTCGCTGACGATGATCCAGAACCCGCGCACCCACGACACCGTGCTGTGGGGGCAGGGCGAGATGCATCTGCGGGTGGCGCAGGAGCGGCTCAAGGACCGCTACGGCGTCAACGTCAAATCGCATCCACCGGCGATCGGCTACCAGGAGACCATCCGCAAAGCCATTACCCAGCGCGGCCGGCACAAGAAGCAGTCCGGCGGCCACGGCCAGTTCGGCGATGTGGTGCTCGACATCAAGCCGAAGCCGCGCGGCTCAGGCTTCGAATTCCACGAGAAGGTGGTCGGCGGCGCGGTGCCGCGCAACTATATCGGTGCGGTGGAAGAGGGCGTCGTCGACGCGCTGGCGCGTGGACCGCTCGGCTTCCCCGTGATCGACCTCGATGTCACGCTGACCGACGGCTCCTATCACAGCGTCGACTCGTCCGATCTCGCTTTCCGCACCGCGGCGCGGGTCGGGGTCAGCGAAGGGTTGCCGCAGTGCCAGCCGGTGCTGCTGGAGCCGATCCATCTGGTCGAGATATTCTGTCCGAACGAGGCGACTGCCAAGGTCAACGCGATCCTGTCGGCGCGCCGCGGCCAGATCCTCGGCTTCGACACCCGCGAAGGCTGGAGCGGCTGGGATTGCGTTCGCGCCACGATGCCGGAATCCGAGATCGGCGACCTCATCGTCGAGCTGCGCTCGGCCACCGCCGGCGCCGGCACGTTCACCCGCCAGTTCGACCGCATGGCCGAAGTGACGGGCCGCGCCGCCGACCAGATCATCGCCGCGCATCGCGACGCGGCGTGATGATGTGATCTCATCCCGGGCGCGCCAAACGCGCGCCCGGGACCCAAGGTCAACGTTCGATCCTGCTGAAAATCGGCCTGCTACGATGTGCAATTACACATTGTAAAGCGGCCGACACTGTCTTGCCATGGATTGCGCCTACGTCCTCGGTCGCCGTTTGGACGGTGAGGGCAAGGCAGTGCGGGTGTGCTGGAAATTTGCCGGGTTGGCTAGCGTGATGCTGGTGCACGGCGCACTTGCGCAAGACAGGCCGATGGAATTGACGCCCGCCGGCAAAGCCAATTTGCAGGCCACGATCGCGCAGGATGGCCGGCCACTCTTGGGCCGCTCCGGGCCTAGCCAGCCGATGACTTTCCCTCTCGCGACGTGCATGTTTCCTGGCGGCCTGTGTGGTGCGGTCCACCGCGACGGCACGGTCGCGGTCTTTCCGCGGTACGACTGGGTCGGCACATTCTCGGATCATCGGGCCGCTGTCCGCATCGGCGGTCTCTACGGCATCATCGACGAGGACGGCCGCGAAATCGTCAGGCCGCAATACCGCATCGTCGACGATTACAAATTCGGCTTCGCGCAGGTCGATGTGGACGGAAAGTCCGGCCTGATCGACGAGGACGGCAGGATGGTGGTCGAGCCGAAATATGGGTTCATCCGCGCGATCGGTCCGGACCGTTTTGCCGTATCAGAAGATCGACGGCTTGGCGGAATGCCTGGCGGGGAGGATTTTTCCAATAGCAGGATCGGCTTCGGCGGACTGAGCGACGCTATCTTCGAACCGATGCTGACCGACGTCATCGACATCCAGGGCCGACTGATCGAGTCGCGCAAGCTGCCGATTCCTTGGTTCGACAAGGACGATCCGTCACTCCGCTGGGTGCAAAAGGAGAAGCTTTGGGGGCTGGCACGGGCCGATGGAAGCTGGCTCGTCGAGCCGAAATTCCAGCAGGTGGATGCGTTGAAGAACGGGCTCGCGCGGGTGACGCTCAACGGCAAGATCGGCTTTATCGACCGTACCGGGAGCTTCGCCATCGAACCGGTGTTTGATAAGGCCTGGTGGTTCGTACCGGGTTTCGATCGCACGTCGGCCGAGCGCGACGGCAGCTTCGGCGTGATCGACAAATCCGGCACATGGATATTTCAAACGCACTATCAGCAGATTCATTTTGCTATCAACTACGATCACCCCGCCACTGTGTTCGGCTGGCACTTCAGGACGGCCGACCGGTGGGGGCTTCTGGACCTTGATGGCCACGTGGTCATCGGCGCCGAATTCGATCAGCCGATCCAGCAATGTGCCGATGGCCGGCTCGACGCCTACAAGAACAAGGAATGGCTCTACTTCAAAGCGGATGGCAGCCCGCTGCAGCCGCCGGACGGAAGGATTATCGACGCGTCATGCGGCGCGCCGCCCCCGTACGTTCTGAAAATCGGCGACAAATTCCGTTTGGTGGATGCTGACTCAAGCCCTGTGACGCCCGTGCTCTACGACGCGATCTTCGGAGCTGGACGAGACGTCAAGAATGCCAAGCTCGATGGCAAATGGGGACGCCTTGGTCCCGATGGACGTTGGGTGCTCGAACCCAAATTCGACTACCTCTCAACCGGCACCGATCTCTTCGTTGCATCGATCGATGGCAAGCGCGGCTTCATGCGCTCGGACGGATCATGGCTGATCGCGTCGAAATTCGATGCTGCCGCGCTGCGTCGCGACAATGCTACTGCTTTCGTGACGCTTGCCGGCGCGACCGGCGTGCTGCGGCTTGCGGATCAATCCTGGGCCATTCCGCCGCGGCCGGGCGTTCTGTGCGATGTCAGTATCAGCCACGTGATCATGTCCGAAGCCGCGGGCAAGCGCGCGATCCTGTCGCAAACCGGGGAGACCTGGATCGATGTTGGTGCCGAGCGGGTTGGGGCCAACCTCGATTTCGGCCTTGTGACCTTTCTCAGGAACGGCAAATGGGGGCTGGTCGACACCGCTGGGCAGGTCATGGTCGAGCCGCAGTACGACGAGCCGGTTTATTTCATGCCGCGCCAGCGCGGCGTGGCGTGGGCCAAGCACGACGGCAGATGGTGCGCCATCGACCGGCACGGTCACCCGGTCCCGGGCATCGCCTGCGCCGACACCAACCCCCTGGGTCGAGATGACCGCTTCGCGTGCAAGGTCGAGCGCTAACGATCACGCCCCAAGGGGGCGTGATCGTTGGCAGATGGCCCGAGGCCGCTAGCCTTGCGTCCCTGATGGGGGCGCAAGGACATCATGCTTGAATCCCGCCGTAACCTGGCGCTGGCCTGCGCGCTCAGCGCGCTGGCCGGCTATGTCGACGGCATCGGCTACCTGCATCTCGGCGGGCTGTTCGTCTCCTTCATGAGCGGCAACTCGACGCGGCTTGGCGTGACGCTGGCCGCGGGGCATTGGCAGCACGCCCTGGAGGCGCTGGAGCTGATCGTGCTGTTCGTCGTGGGTGCCGCGGCCGGCAGCCTGATCGTGCTCAGCCGCATCGGCCATCGCCAGCCGCTGATCCTGCTCGGCGAGGCCTTGTTGTTGACGGCGGCCGCCTATGCCTATGCCTATGGCCTGCCGAACGCCGCGGTCGCCGCCATCGTGCTGGCGATGGGGCTCGAGAACGCCGTATTCCAGCTCGAAGGCGGCGCCGGGCTCGGCCTCACCTATGTCACCGGCGCGCTGGTCAAGGCCGGCCAGCTGATCGCCGCCGCGCTGACCGGCGGAGCCGGCTGGGCCTGGCTGCCGAACCTCCTGCTGTGGGCGGCGCTGGTCGCAGGCGCGCTTGCCGGCGCATTGGCCTACCACTGGATCAACCTTGCCGCGATCTGGTTTGCCGCGGGCACGGCGCTCGGGCTCAGCGTGCTGGTTGCCGCAACCGCGAAGCGGACGGATTGACAGCGCGGCTGCCTTGGCCGATGTCACGGCCATGACATCATCAAGCAAAACCCGCGCCGCGTGCCTGATCGGCTGGCCGGCGGCGCATTCCCGCTCGCCGCTGATCCATCGCTACTGGCTGCGTACGCTCGGCATCGAGGGCGGCTATGTGATCGAGGCGGTGCCGCCGGAGGATTTCAAGGATTTCCTGTTCCGCCTGTCGCTGCGCGGCTTCGTCGGCGCCAACGTCACCATCCCGCACAAGGAGCAGGCGCTGGCGCTGTCGGCGCCGGACGAGCGCGCCCGCGCCGTCGGCGCCGCCAACACGCTGTGGTTTGCCGATGGCGAGCTGCGCTCGACCAATACCGATGTCGAAGGCTTCATCAACAATCTCGACGCCTGCGCGCCCGGCTGGGACAACACCGAGGATGCGCTGGTGCTCGGCGCCGGCGGCGCGGCGCGTGCGGTGGTGTTCGGCCTGATCGAGCGCGGCATCAAGCGCGTGCATCTGGTCAACCGCACCATCGACCGCGCTCGCGCGCTGGCCGATCAGTTCGGTGCGCGCGTTCATCCCGCGACGTGGGACACGGTCGGCGATCTGCTGCCGCGAGCCGGGCTGCTCGTCAACACGACGTCGCTCGGCATGCACGGCCAGCCCGCGCTCGAGATCGATGTCGGCCTGTTGCCGCAAGGCGCGGTTGTGACCGATCTTGTCTATGTGCCGCTGGTGACGCCATTGCTTGCGGCGGCTCAGGCGCGCGGCCTGAAGACCGCCGATGGCCTCGGCATGCTGCTGCACCAGGCGGTGCGCGGTTTCGAATTGTGGTTCGGGCAGCGTCCGCAAGTGACGCCGGAACTGCGTGCGCTCGTTGAAGCCGATCTCACAAAGACTTGAGGCCTGGAATAGCGTGATACGGCTGGGGTCAGTGTTACATCACCTGCGCCCCTCCCGGAGATCCCCCAATGTCTGCCAGCCGTTCCTCGCTCATTCGCCCGTTCATTGCATTCGCGATGGTGACGGCGTCCACGCTCTACGCACTCGCGCAGCAGCCGCCGACGCCGACGCGGGTGCGTGGAACCGTCGAAAGCGTCGATGGCGATACGCTCGAGGTGAAGTCGCGCAGCGGCGAAGACGTCAAGCTCCACATGGCGAGCAATATGCTGGTGCTCGGCCTCACCAGGATCGCGCTGTCCGACATCAAGGTCGGTTCCTTCATCGGCACGACCACGGTGCCCGGGCCCGATGGCGTGCCGAAGGCGGTCGAGGTGCATGTCTTCCCGGAGCACATGCGCGGCACCGGCGAAGGCTCGCGGCCCTATGATCTGAAGCCGAACAGCAGCATGACCAACGCGACCGTCGCGCAATCCGTGGTCAGCAATGACGGTCATACCCTGATGGTCAAGTACAAGGACGGCGAGAAGACGGTGGAGGTCGCGCCCGATACGCCTGTCGTGACCTATGTTCCCGGCGACAAGGCGGACCTCAAGGCCGGCGCCAAGATCATCGCCTTCATGAAGAAGCTGCCCGATGGCTCGCTCGAAACCGACCGCGTCAGCGTCGGCCGCGACGGCCTGACGCCGCCAATGTGACCTTAAGAACCCTCTCCCCCTGTGGGAGAGGGTCGCTTCGCGCAGCGAAGCGGGGTGAGGGTTCTGTCTCCGCGGATAGAGACCCCTCATCCGTCGCGGACTGCGTCCGCGCCACCTTCTCCCACAAGGGGAGAAGGGAAGAGCGCGCGTGAACATGTTCGTGATCGAAGTAACAGACTCCTTATCCGGTACGTAGTTGTCGAACGAGGCACCTCTCCCGCAAAGGGAGGGTGACTCGAGACGCGCGGAATACCATCATTTCCCCGGTGTTCCTGACTCCGCCAGCCAAACCCATGAGGGACATCATGCCGAAATCGACGCTATTCGCCGCATTGCTTCTCGTTGCCTTTGCCTCGACCGCATCGGCGCAGCAGTCGCCGACGGTGCGCATTCGCGGCACCATCGAGGCCGTCGACGGCGCCATGCTGTCGATCAAGTCGCGCGACGGCGCCGACATGAAGGTGCGGACGACCGACAACGTCGCGGTGTTCGGCGTCGCCAAGACCGATCTGTCGCAGATCAAGCCCGGTTCCTATATCGGCGTCACCGCGATGCCCGAGCCCGACGGAACGCAGAAGGCGATCGCGGTTCACATCTTCCCGGAAAACCAGCGTGGCGCCGCCGAAGGCTTTCGTCCCTGGGACCTGCGTGCCAACTCGACCATGACCAACGCCACCGTCGCCGAAACGGTGGAGGGCACCGACGGCCAGAACATCACGGTGAAATACAAGGACGGTGAGAAGAAGGTCGTGGTGCCGCCGGGCACCCCGGTCGTCACTTTCGTCGCCGGCGACAAAGCGGAGCTGAAGCCGGGCGCCAAGATCATCATCTTCGGCGCGGCGAAGAAGGAGGACGGCACCCTGGAAGCCAACCGCGTCAATGTCGGCCGCGACGGAATCGCACCGCCGATGTGACGCGAAGCGTCATCCCGGGGCGATGCGCAGCATCGAGCCCGGGATATCGAGCGACAAACTCCGTTGTCGTCTCGGTCTAGTACCCAGAATCAGAGCTGAGTGATACGGCGGCCTTTGAAACGGCGTTGACGGACCTTTTTCTTGGTCCAGACGAAGGGCTCGGCTCTGTCGTTGTATGCGTTGACGTAGGCATCGATGTGCTCCTGAAGCTGCGTGAGGCTTGTGAAGGAGGTGCCGCTGAGCGACTGCCCCTGCAAGATCGAAAACCATACCTCGACCTGATTGAGCCAAGACGCACTTGTCGGCGTGAAATGAAATTGCACGTTGGGGTGGGCCTTGAGCCAATGCTCGTTCTTCTTGTGGGTGTTGAGGTTGTCGAGGATGACGTGAAGCTTCCGGTTCGGAAAAGCCGCGGTGACGCTGTTCATGAAGTCGAGAAACTCGACGCGGCGTCGGCGTTTTGAATGCGCCGCGATGATCTTTCCGGTGGCGACTTCGAGCGCCGCAAACAATGTTGTGGTGCCATGCCGCTTGTAATCGTGGCTCTGGCCGGTCAAGGCGCGGCCATTGGGCAACTTCAGATAACCCTGCGCTCGCTCCAAAGCCTGGATCGAGGGCTTCTCGTCCACGCACAGCACAATGGCCTTCGCGGGCGGGGCGACATAGAGGCCGACAACATCGGCGGCTTTGGCCGTAAAGTTCGGGTCGTTGCTCTCACACCAGGACTTACGAGCCGCGAGGTCAATCTTGTGGCTGCGCAGGAACCGCCAGACATATTGGACGTCAACATCGCCCAGCGCCCCGGCCAGCAGGGGCCCGGTCCAGCGTGCGAACCCGTCCGGCGGCGGCTTGTCCAGCAGCTTCAGAATCCGCTTGTCGGTGGCCTTCGTATAGATTGGCTGCTTGCCCGGTCGCGGCTTGTCTTGCAGCCCTTCAAGGCCTTGGTCGGCATAGCGATGCCGCCAAAGGCTGACAATCCGCGGCTGGACCCCAACTTCCTTGGCGATCGACCGAGTGCTGCGTCCATCCGCCGCCAACAGAACTATCCGCGCCCGCTTCAAATCGCGCTGCAACGTCACCGGGGAGCGGCAACACGCCTCAAGCACCTTGCGATCTTTCCTCGAAAGGTGGACTTCTCTTGCTTCGGGTATCATCCCGACCTTGAATCACGACTCACGCTTTAAGAACAGTAGGTACTAGTGCGCGATTGCGCACGGGAGCCGGGACCCATAACCACCGATGGTTTTTGTTGAGATAAGCTGTGGCCACAGTCGTGTTCTAATCTTGCACGGCTGTGGTTATGGGTCCCGGCCTGCGCCGGGACGACGCTTGTGGGCCGGATGGCGATTGCCTCACACCGCCAGCACGTGATCGTCGATCTCGGCGATGGTGTTGACGCCGCACAGCCCCATCGTGGTGGTGAGCTCCTTGCCCAGGATGTCGAGCGCCTTGGCGACACCTTCCTGGCCGCCGGCGCCGAGGCCGTAGGCATAGGCGCGGCCGATCATGCAGGACTTGGCGCCGAGCGCCAGCGCGCGCATCACGTCCATGCCGGTGCGGATGCCGCCGTCGAACATGATCTCGAGCTTCGAGCCGACCTCGTCGACGATCTCCGGCAGCACCTCGATCGAGGACGGTGCGCCGTCGAGTTGGCGGCCGCCATGGTTGGACACCACGATCGCCTGTGCGCCGGTCTTGGCGGCGAGCTCGGCGTCCTCGACATCGAGGATGCCTTTGAGGATCAGCTTGCCCGGCCAGATCGAGCGGATCCAGTCGATGTCCTTCCAGTTCAGCGTGGTGTCGAACTGCGATGCCGTCCATTCCGACAGCTTGGTCAGATCCTCGGTGCCTTTGACGTGACCGACGATGTTGCCGAAGCTGCGGCGCTTGCCGCGCAGCACGCCGGCGACCCATGACGGCTTGCTCGCGAAGTCCAAGAGCTTCGACAGCGACCATTCCGGCGGCACCGTCAGGCCGTTCTTGATGTCCTGGTGGCGCTGGCCGATCACCTGCAGGTCGACGGTCAGCACCAGCGCCGAGCATTTCGCCGCGATCGCGCGCTCGATCAGCGACTTGATGAAGCCGCGGTCCTTCATGACGTAGAGCTGGAACCAGAACGGCTTGTCGACGGCAGCCGCGATGTCCTCGATCGAGCAGATCGACATCGTGCTCTGGGTGAAGGGAATGCCGGCCGCCTGCGCCGCGCGGCAGGCGTAGATCTCGCCGTCGCCATGTTGCATGCCGAGCAGGCCGACCGGCGCCAGGATCAGCGGCATCGCGGCCGGCTCGCCCAGGATCGTGGTCGCCAGGGTCCGCTTCGAGACATCGACCAGGATGCGCTGGCGGAACTTGATCTGCTGCAGGTCCTCGGAATTGGCGCGCAGCGTGTCCTCGGTGTAGGAGCCGCGGTCCGCATAATCGAAAAACGCCTTCGGCACCCGGCGCTTGTGCAGCTGGCGCAGATCTTCGATGCAGGTAATGTGCTTCATGGACGTTCCCGGCCCTTCTTCTATGTCGCAAGTTGTATGCAGCGAAGTCTTGATCCAGCGAACTCTTGCGGCTGTTCGCGCTTGCCGTCATCTAGCATGGTTGGATGGCCTGCCAAATCCAAGACGAATGCCAAGACGAATGCCAGGATGAATGCCAAGACGGATGGGAGAGCACGATGACGCAATCAGGCTCTAAGCCGAACTCCAAGCCGAAAGCAGACGACAACGCCGAGAAGCGCCGGCTCGACGAGGCCCTGGAAGAGGGGCTGGAGGAGACGTTTCCCGGTTCCGACCCCGTCAATGTCACCCAGCCGGCCCCCAGCAAGGGCGACCAGCACGTCAAGCGAGGCGGCAAGGGTTAGGGCCGGCCCGCGTTTTACGGGATTGCGGTTAAGGAGAGAATGTTATATTTTTTAGTGTCTTAAGCTCGAACCATAGGGTTCGATGGCGGTAATGATTCATCATATTTTTTGAAGTCATCTTAGCGCCTGACAGTCTATAAGGCCGATGCACGCTAGACTGGTGGGCGTTCGGGACTCTCTCGCCGGGTGGTTCGAGAGGTCCGTGTTGGGGGTACCATGAGCCGCAAATATTTCGGGACCGATGGAATTCGGGGCCGCGCCAATGGGCTGATCACGCCGGAGCTCGCGCTCAAGGTGGGGCAGGCCGCAGGATTGGTGTTTCAGCGTGGCGACCATCGCCATCGCGTCGTGATCGGCAAGGACACGCGGCTGTCCGGCTACATGATCGAATACGCCATGGTCGCAGGCTTCACCTCGGTCGGCATGGACGTGCTGCTGGTCGGCCCGATGCCGACGCCGGCGATCGCGATGCTCACCAAGTCGATGCGCGCCGATCTCGGCGTCATGATCTCGGCGTCGCACAATCTCTTCGAGGACAACGGCATCAAGCTGTTCGGCCCGCAGGGCTTCAAGCTCTCCGACGATGTCGAGAAGCAGATCGAGCAGCTGCTCGACGAATCGCTCGACCGTCGCCTGGCGCAGAGCGCAAGCCTCGGCCGCGCCCGCCGCATTGACGGCGTCCATGACCGCTACATCGAATTCGCCAAGCGCACGCTGCCGCGCGATCTCTCGCTCGACGGCCTGCGCGTCGTGGTCGATTGCGCCAATGGCGCCGCCTACAAGGTGGTGCCGGAAGCGCTGTGGGAGCTCGGCGCCGACGTGGTGCCGATGGGCGTCGAGCCCGACGGCTTCAACATCAACAAGGAATGCGGCTCCACCTCGCCGGAAGCGCTGTCGCGGAAGGTGCGCGAGATGCGCGCCGACATCGGCATCGCGCTCGACGGCGACGCCGATCGCGTCATCCTGGTCGACGAGCGCGGCCACATCGTCGACGGCGACCAGCTGCTCGCGGTGATCGCGCAGAGCTGGAAGGAAGAGGGACGCCTCTCCAAGCCCGGTATCGTCACCACCGTGATGTCCAATCTCGGGCTGGAGCGCTTCCTGCAGGGCCTCGGGCTGCAGATGGTCCGCACCCCGGTCGGCGACCGCTACGTGCTCGAGCAGATGCTGAGCGGCGGCTACAATCTCGGCGGCGAGCCGTCCGGCCATATCATCATGTCGGATTATTCGACGACCGGCGACGGCTTCGTCGCCGCGCTGCAGGTGCTGGCCGTGGTGCAGAAGCTGCGCCGCCCGGTGTCGGAGATCTGCCGGCGTTTTGACCCATTGCCGCAGATCCTGAAGAACGTGCGCTATCGCAGCGGCAAGCCGCTCGACGACGCCGAGGTCAAGTCCGCGATCACCGACGGCGAGAAGCGTCTCAACGGCCATGGCCGCCTGCTGATCCGTCCCTCCGGCACCGAGCCGGTGATCCGCGTCATGGGCGAGGGTGACGATCGCATCCTGGTGGAAGAGGTCGTCGACAACATCGTCAGCGCGCTCGGCCACGCCGCGGCGGCCTAGCCCGTCTTATTCGTCAGAGTGCGCCTGAGAGGCTGGCGAGCGTGGTGTAAAGCGCTGATGCGGCGTAGGATTCGGTTGCAAAGCCAACCCCATCACCTTCAGCCGCGAACACCAGGCCCGCCATGACCGATGATACGATTCTGCCCTTCTCGTTTCCAGCCGTTCACGCCAAGAAAGTCACAGCTGCCTTCGATGGCGGTCGGCTGACCTCGAACGGGGGCGTGATGCTTCTGGCGATGGCCGAGCGGCGTCTCGGCTTGGCCGACAATTTGGCCCGGGTGTTCCCGGATCGGCGCGATCCGACGCGGGTCGTGCACAGCCTTGTCGATATGTTCCGCGCGCGCATGTTCGCGATCTGCTGCGGCTACGAGGACGCCGACGACCTCGATCATCTGCGGTCCGATCCCGCATTCAAGCTGGCCTGCGGACGGCTGCCGGACACGGGTCGCGATCTGTGTTCCCAACCGACGCTGTCGCGGCTGGAGAATGCTCCGCGCCTGCGCGACGTGATCCGACTGACCTACACTTTGGTCGACGCATGGATGGATAGCTACCCGCGCGAGCCGGCATCCGTCACGCTCGACATCGATGATACCTGCGATGTCGTCCACGGCCATCAGCAGCTCTCGCTGTTCAACGCTCATTATGACGAACGCTGCTTCCTGCCGATCCACGTCTACGACACGGAGAAGAGCCGGCCCGTGGCGGTCGTGCTGCGGCCCGGCAAGACGCCGGGCGGCGTCGAGGTGCGTGCCCATCTGCGCCGCCTGATACGGCATATCCGGACGCGGTGGCACAACACGCGAATTACGTTCCGTGGCGACGGGCACTATGCTCGGCCGGAGGCCATGACGTGGTGCGAGACCAACGGCATCGACTACATCTTCGGTCTGTCCGGCACCAAGCCGCTCGCCAGAAAAGTCGACGAGGCCGCCGACGACATCCGCACGCGACGCGCCATCGAGAACCTGCCGGTTCTGCGTGGCTATACCGAGACGCGCCACAAGGCCAAGTCCTGGGATCGCGAACGGCGTACCGTCGCCCGTATTGAGGCGACGATGCTCGGCCTCGACATCCGTTTCGTCGTCACCAGCCTCGATGTCGGCTCGGCCGAGTGGATCTACGACAGCCTGTATTGCGCGCGCGGCCAAGCCGAGAATCTGATCAAGCTGCATAAGACACAGCTCGCCTCCGATCGCACCAGCTGCCGTTCGGCGCTCGCCAATCAAGTCCGCCTCGTTCTCCACACCGCCGCTTATTGGCTGATGCTGACCGTGCGCGACGCGATTCCCAAAGCCCGGGAATTGGCCACAGCCGAGTTCGCGACGCTGCGTCTTCGTCTCTTGAAACTCGCTGCCCGTGTGGTCGAGACCACGAGCCGCATTCGCCTTGCGTTTGCCGCGGCATGTCCCGAAGCCGACCTGATCCGCGGCTTGCCAGGCGCGCTGCTGCCGCTCGGTCCTTGACCGGCGGGGCGTCCGCCCCCCGTTCGCCCAACCCATCCCTCAAGCGCGTTGCAAAGTACGGGTCGTCAGGCGGTGAAAAGCCGAAGGCAATCCCGCGCGCCTCGTCAGAGCAGATGTGCGGCCACATCAATCGGACTAAAAAAAGCACTCTCACGAATAGGACGGGCTAGGAGCCCGTCCAGATATGTTTTCGTGACGGGCATTTGTTGTAGAGTAGCAGGCTCAGGCTGCGTTTGCGAGGTTGAACAGCTTGAGGAGGTTATGGACGGTGCAGATCATTGTCCACTCGGCGCGCACTTTCTCGATGCCCCGCAACAGGAACTGGCGGAAGCCTCTTGCCTGTTTGATCTGCCCGAACACCGGCTCCACCACTTGCTTTCGCAATCGGTAGGGTGTTTCGAAGCCGCCATCGTCGATCTTCTTTCGCATGGCCTGTGTCAGCGGGCCGCCGACTTTTCCGTTCGCTACTGTCGGGTGCTTGGCGCGTCCGGGCGCGACATAGCCATCGATGCTGCGTGTGTCGAGCGCTTCGAGATTGGCTTCGCTGCAGTAGCCGGAATCCGCTGAGGCCTGCCGCGGCTTGCGGCCAAGATTGCTCTCGATGGCCTCGATCAGGGGCACCAACTGGCCCTGATCGCTGCCGTGCTGGGTCAGTTCTTGCGCGACAATGATCTGGGCATGTGCATCGACGGCCGCCTGGGCATTATAGGCCTGAACGAAGCCATCCTTCGACTTCATGATGCGGCTTTCCGGATCGGTGAAGTTGCGTTGCGCCTTGGGATTGGGTTCCTCCGATGGCAGCGCCGCCGGTTTGCCCGGCTTCTTGCGGCCTTCGGCCTGGCGCTGCTGTTCCTTTTCGGCCTCGATGCGGCGCTCTTCCTCCGCCGCCAGTTTGGCGTCCGCTTCCAGCGCCGCCATCGCTTGCTGGATCTTCGCCAGCCGTTTCTGCTTGTCGACGGTCCAGTCCGGCAGTTCGTCGCTGTTGCCGAAAGTCTCATCCTCCGAGGCATCCGCCGCCTCGGCGGCCGCCAGCATGCGAGCGACCTCGGCCTTCAATTCCGCCTCGCGCTTCTTCATGCGCTCATAACTCATCGCCTTGTGTTTCGACGCGTTCGCCTTGATCTTCGTACCATCCAGCGCGACATGACCGAGCTTGACCAGCCCGGCCGTCTCGCACAACTTCAGAACCTGCACGAATAGCGCGCCGAGCGCCTTCAAATGTCGCTTGCGAAAGTCGCTGATCGTCCGAAAATCCGGCGCATCCAGCGCCACGATCATCACAAAATCGTTCCGCTCCCGGCAGGCCTTGGCAATCCGACGCGACGAATACAGCCCACTCGCATAGCTATGCAGCAGCAGCGCCACCATCATCCGCGGATCAAACGGCGGCTGCCCAAGCCCGCTCACATAGCTGCCCATGATCTCCCTGAGATCGAGGCTCTCCCGCACCAGATCAACCATAAACCGCGAGACATGGCCTTTCGGCACGAAGTCCTGCACATTCGGCGGCAGAAGCAGCGTCTGATCGATGTTCCAAGGCCGAAAATACTTGCTCATCGCCCAATGTTGAATCAGACCCGACCAGATTTGAACAGCGACTATCCAGACAAGCTCCTAGTCAATCGATCGACGAACGCCGCTCCAGCCTCGCCCCGCGTGCGGGGAGAGGCCGGAATTCAAGCTGCGCTTGAATTTCGGGTGAGGGGGCTCTCCGCGAATCCAGCTTTCACCGTCCGTCCTGAAACAGCCCCTCACCCCAACCCTCTCCCCGTGAAGAACGGGGAGAGGGAGCAGGCTTTCGTCGCGGTTCACACAGCGCATCGCTGCTATCGGCTAATGCAACTGGTCCGCCTGACCTCCGCGTCGTACGACACGGAGGTATTTCTGCGAATCCGTCCGGGAAAAATCCGTGAACAAGCCCGTCGTGAGCGAACAGGCACTGGGCGAACCGGTGCTGGTGCCCGAGTTGCCGCGCTCGCTGGCCGCGAAGGCGGCTGCCGCGGGACCGGCCTATGTCGTGCTCGCCGGCATCAGCTTCTCGCACTTCCTCAACGACACGATGCAGTCGCTGATCGCCTCGGTCTATCCGATCCTGAAGGACAATTACGCGCTCGACTTCGCGCAGATCGGCATGATCACGCTGGCGTTCCAGTTCACCGCCTCGCTGCTGCAGCCGCTGGTCGGTCATTTCACCGACAAGAAGGCGCAGCCGTTCTCGCTTTCGATCGGCATGGGCTTCACCTTCTTCGGGCTGTTGCTGCTCAGCGTCGCGCATAGTTACGGGATCATCCTGATCGCCGCCTCGCTGGTCGGATTGGGCTCCGCGGTGTTTCATCCGGAATCGTCGCGCATCGCGCGGCTGGCGTCAGGCGGTCGTTACGGCTTCGCGCAATCGGTGTTCCAACTCGGCGGCAGTTTCGGCACCTCGATGGGACCGGTACTGGCCGCGTTGATCGTGGTGCCGTTCGGCCAGCCCTCGATCGCCTGGTTCTCCTCGATCGCGTTCCTCGCCATCGTGATCCTCTGGCGCATCGGCGTCTGGTACAAGCCGCAGATATCAGGCAAGAAGGCGGCCACCATCGCGCGGCATCCTGACCATCCAGATCAGCGCCGCGTGATGCTTGCGCTGATTGTGCTGGTCGCGCTGCTAATCTCCAAGCAGCTCTATGTCTCGAGCCTGTCGAGCTACTACATCTTCTATCTGATCGACAGGTTCGGCGTCTCGACGCAGGCGGCGCAGCTCTATCTGTTCATCTTCCTTGCCGCCAACGCCGTGGGCGCGTTCATCGGCGGCCCGCTCGGCGACCGCTTCGGCCGCAAATACGTGATCTGGTTCTCGATCCTCGGCGCGCTGCCGTTCACGCTGGCGCTGCCCTATGCCGGCCTGTTCGCAAGCGCCGTGCTGACGGTCGTGATCGGCCTGATCATCTCGTCGGCGACCTCGGCGATCATCGTGTTCGCGCAGGAACTGATGCCGCACCGCTTCGGCATGATCTCCGGCGTGTTCTTCGGCGTCGCGTTCGGCATCGGCGGTCTTGGCGCCGCGGTGCTCGGCAAGCTCGCCGACCACACCTCAATCGCCTTCGTCTATCAGCTGTGCGCATTCCTGCCGGCGATCGGCCTGCTCGCGGTGCTCCTGCCGAAGATGCCGAAGGCTGCTCGCTGAACCTCTGTCGCGAGGCCCCCGCATTAAAGCGTTCGCTGACGCACGCGGCCTGCGTGCGCCGCTAACGGCGCGCAATCATCAACGCTTCATTAGCACTTGTGGCAGGATCGCCATCTTTCGCTGCTGCACGCGCGTATTGATGGACCCATAAGCACCAGCCGCAGAAAAAGGTCAGAGAAAATCAACCTTAAAAATTAGGGTTAAGTGCCGCTTAAACATTTGCTGGCATCGTCCGCCGTGAGTTTCAGACGTGGGGCTTTCGTGTCGCCTCACTTGGCCCAAAAGGACGAAGCCAATGCGTAGCGTAAAGACCCTGATTGCCGCAGGCGCGGCATCCCTGCTGTCGTCGGTGGCGTTCGCTGCCGACATGCCGATCATGCCGCCGCCCCCGATGGCGTATGCTCCCCCGCCGGTCCAGGATTTCGGCGGCTGGTATCTGCGCGGCGACATCGGCGTGACCAACACCAAGGCCAGGCTGCACGTCAACGCGTACGACACGCTGCCGGCCGGCACCGTGTTCAATCAGTACGGCACCGGCTTCGACAGCGGCATGCTGTTCGGCATCGGCGTCGGCTATCAGTTCAACAGCTGGTTCCGCGCGGACATCACCGGTGAGTACCGCTCGAAGGTCAGCTTCAACGGCACCGACTTCTTCACGTTCCCCGGGCCGAGCTCGCTGGGCGACACCTATCATGGCGGCATGCAGAGCTGGGTCGGCCTCGTGAACGTCTACGCTGATCTCGGCACTTGGGGATGCTTGACCCCGTTCATCGGTGCCGGTGTCGGTGCCGCGACGATCAAGACCTCGGCCTTCTCGGACATCGCCACGTTCCCGAGCGGGTCTGGCCTGACCAGCTCCTTCATCGCCGACGGCGCCACGAAGACCAACTTCGCCTGGGCCGTGCATGCCGGTGTCGCCTACAGGGTCACCAACAACTTCACGGTCGAACTGGCCTATCGCTACCTCGACATGGGCACCGCCGGCCAGGGCCAGGGTCACTTCTTCGACGGCACGCCGGCCGGTCCCTCGAGCTTCCAGTACCGCGACATCACCTCGCAGGACGTGAAGCTCGGCGTGCGCTTCGCCTTGCCCTGCTGCGACGCGCTGCCCCCGCCGCCGCCGCCCCCGCTGATCCGCAAGGGTTAATTTCGAGCCTTCACGGTTAACGATTGCAACGGCGCGGGACCATCCCGCGCCGTTTTTCTTTGCCGCGCGACGTCACGAGCTTCTGCAACTTGGGTGGTCGAAAGCGTGCGACGACAACGATTGGTTAAGGTTAACAGGCGATGATCAGCGCGCATTCGATGAGTGGGATGGAGCGTTGCGATGCGTAGGTTCTTGCTGGCGGCGATGATGATGGGCGCGGTGACGGCTGCGCACGCGGCCGATCTGCCGGACTTCCCGGTTCTGCGCGGCGGCTTCAGCGATGCACCCAGCGCACCCGTCAACTGGCGGGGCTTCTACATCGGGGGCCAGGGCGGCTACGGTTCGTCCGATGAGAATTTCAGCGGCACGAATGCCAACATGCTCGCGGCCCTGCTCGATCACAACGTGATCCAGCAGATGGACGTCTCGAACTGGAATCTCGGGCTCGGCAAGGCGTCCCAACGCTCGGCGGCCTATGGTGCGTTCGCCGGCTACAACTGGCAATACGACGACGTCGTGGTCGGCATCGATGCGAGCTACATGCACGGCAAGTTCGGCGGCTCGTCCACCGCGAGCAAGGAATTGGTCAGCGGCACCGCGCTGACCGACACCCTGTTCCACGACGTGCGCGTCGATTCGTCAGCGGCGATCCAGATCAACGACATGGCGACGATCCGCGGCCGCGCCGGCTACGCCTGGGGTTGCTTCCTGCCGTATATCTTCGGCGGCGTTGCGTTCGGCAATGCCGACATCTCGCGCTCGGTCACGGTTCACGACGCCGTCAGTGCCACCATCTCGGGGCCGTTCACGCCGCTGGCGACGTTGAACGCGAACGACGTCCAGCATAATCACCTGGTGTACGGCTACACCGGCGGTCTCGGCTTCGACGTCAATATCACGGGCGGGCTGTTCATGCGCGCGGAGTGGGAATACGTTCGCTTCACGTCGACCGTCGACACCACCATCAATACAGTGCGCGCCGGTCTCGGTTACAAGTTCTGAGGCCAAGCCGCGCGGCTTGACAGTGCATGGCGTGACTGGTCGGATATCGCTCCGCAAGCGGAGCGACCTCACATGAAAATCCTCGGCGATTCCAATTCAGGCAATTGCCTGAAGGTGAAATGGGTGTGCGACAAACTGGCGCTGCCCTACACATGGGTCGAGATCGACACCATGAAGGGCGGCAGCCGGACGGCGGAATTCCTCAAGCTCAACGGTTGGGGGCAGGTGCCGACGGTGGAGCTGGATGACGGCCGCACGCTCGCGCAATCCAACGCCATCATCCGCTACCTCGCGCGCGGCAGCGACCTGATCCCCGGCGATCCCTATCGCGCGGCGCAGATGGATGCCTGGATGTTCTGGGAGCAGAACAGCCACGAGCCCTATGTCGCGGTCTGCCGGTTTCAGACCGTGTATCTCGGCAAGGCCGTTTCCGAGATCGATCCGAACCTGTTGAAGCGCGGCTATGTGGCGCTCGATCATCTGGAACGGCATCTTGCGGCGACGCAATTTTTGGTCGGTGATGCGTTCTCGCTCGCCGACGTTTCGCTGCTTGCCTATACGCGGGTCGCGGAGGATGGCGGCCTCGCGCTCGAACGCTATCCCGTCATCCGCCGCTGGATCTCCGATGCCGAGCGCGTGCTCGGCCTGCCGCCGGCCCGCTGACCTCTGGTGAAGATCGATATGACTGAAGCCTCATCCATCACGATCCGCCGTGCCCGCCGCGAGGATGTCGCGGTCATCGTCGGCATGCTGGCGGACGATCCGCTCGGCCGCGCGCGCGAGCGGATCGAGGATCCGCTGCCGCAAAGCTATTACGAGGCCTTCGCGCGGGTCGAGCGCGATCCCAACCTTCAGCTCGTGGTCGCCGTCGACGGCGAGGGCACCGTGGTCGGCTGCCTGCAGCTCGCGGTGCTGCCGGGCATCAGCTCGCAGGGCGGCTCGCGCGGCTTGCTCGAGGATGTCCGCGTCGCAACCCATTGCCGCAGCCGCGGCATCGGCGAGCAGCTGGTGCAGTGGGCGGTCGCGGAAGCGCGTGCGCGAGGTTGCATGCTCGTCGAGCTCTTGACGCATCACACACGCGTCGATGCGCAGCGCTTCTATGAGCGACTCGGATTCGCGCGCAGCCATGTCGGCATGACGTTGCGCTTCTGAGACGTTGCACTTCTGAAATGTGTGCGCGAAGTTGTGCCATCCACATGGCAATGCCTGCGGTAGCTGTTGCTCCGCTATCCGGTTAACAGCCAATAAACTAAGCCGGCCTCCGCGAATTTACGGGTCGGAACGAGTCCGCTATGTCGGACGTCTCCCACGGGGGCGCGGGCAACTGGGGATTTCGATGTCGGATTATTCGATCGTGCGGGTCGGCAACGAGTACATCGTGCAGGCCGGCGAGAAGAGCATTTTGAAAATATCGAGCCGGCGCAGGGCGGTTAAGATCATGACTCTCGCGGCAGATTTGCTCGATCAGGAGACGGTGCAGCAGGTCGAGGACTCCCCATCAATCAGCCGTGATCCCCCCATCGTTCCGGACCCTTCTGAACTTCCTTGACGTTTGGGCGCCCGTCCACTATCTCCGGCAGCGGGAAACCTCTCCCCACCGAGAGGCAGCTATCTGGAAGGGTAGATTATGACTGCAGCGAAGCCCGCTTCGCGGCCTGATGTGCCGCATTTCTCCTCCGGCCCCTGTGCCAAGCGCCCCGGCTGGAACCCCAACAATCTGAAGGACGCCGCGCTCGGCCGCTCGCATCGTGCGAAGGTCGGCAAGGCCAAGCTCAAGCTCGCGATCGAACTGACGCGTGAAGTGCTTGAAGTGCCTGCCGATTACAAGATCGGCATCGTGCCGGCGTCGGACACCGGCGCGGTCGAGATGGCGCTGTGGTCGCTGCTCGGTGCGCGGCCCGTCACCACGCTCGCCTGGGAATCCTTCGGCGAGGGCTGGGTCAGCGATATTGTCAAGGAATTGAAGCTGAAGGACGTCACCAAGCTGAACGCGGCTTACGGTGAAATCCCCGATCTCGCCAAGGTCGATCCCGCGTCGGACGTCGTCTTCACCTGGAACGGCACCACCTCCGGTGTGCGCGTTCCGAACGCCGACTGGATCAGCGCAACCCGTGAAGGCCTGACGATTTGCGACGCGACCTCGGCCGCCTTCGCGCAGCCGCTCGATTTCGCCAAGCTCGACGTCGTCACCTTCTCCTGGCAGAAGGCGCTCGGCGGCGAGGCGGCGCACGGCATGCTGATCCTGTCGCCGCGCGCGGTGGAGCGGCTCGAGACCTACAAGCCGGCCTGGCCGCTGCCGAAGATCTTCCGCCTCACCAAGGGCGGCAAGCTCAACCAGGGCATCTTCGAGGGCGAGACCATCAACACGCCGTCGATGCTCTGCGTCGAGGATTATCTCGATGCGTTGAACTGGGCGAAGTCGATCGGCGGCCTGAAGGCGCTGATCGCGCGCGCCGACGCCAACACCCAGGCGCTCGCCGACTGGAAGGCGAAGACGCCCTGGATCGACTTCCTGGCCAAGGATCCCGCGATACGCTCCAACACCTCGGTGTGCCTGAAGTTCACCGATCCCGCGATCACCTCGCTTCCATCAGATGCGCAGGCCGACTTCTGCAAGAAGCTGGTCGCGCTGGTGGAGAAGGAGAACGCCGGCTTCGACTTCGCGTATTACCGCGATGCGCCGGCCGGCCTGCGGATCTGGTGCGGCGCCACCGTCGAGGCAAAGGACGTCGAGCTGCTGACGCAGTGGATCGACTGGGCCTTCGCCGAAACCAAGGCAGCGTTGCCCAAGGCGGCCTGACGATGTTCGCCAATCCGCTGACCGAAAGGCTCGCGGATTTCATCTGCGGCATCGGGATCGACGTGCGTCCGGCGCACTTGCCGGACGCGACGTTCCTGCCCGGACTTCGCATCAGTGGCGGCGTCATTTTCGTCGATGAGGAGAAGCTCGCTCATCCCGGCGATCTCCTGCACGAGGCCGGTCATCTCGCGGTGACCGATCCGTCGATGCGGAACACACCGGAGGTGGCAACGCCGTCGGACGGCGACGAGATCGCGGCCATTGCCTGGTCCTACGCGGCGGCGAAGCACCTCGATATCGATCCGGCGATCGTCTTCCACGAGCACGGCTATCGAGGCAGCTCGAAGGCCCTGGTCGCGGACTTCGACGCCGAACGCACCTTCGGTCAGCCGCTGTTGCAGTACTACGGCATGACCTTCGAAAAGCGGCAGGCCGCCGAGAACGGCGTCCCGCCATTTCCGTTCATGGTGCGCTGGCTGCGCTGACCGCCCGTGCATTCGTTGCAAGCAACCATTCAAGGGCCGCGGCTCGCGGCTTAACCGGACTGATCACAAGGATTGCAATCATGGCACCCAAAGTTCTGATTTCCGACGCGCTGTCTCCCGCCGCCGTGCAGATCTTCAAGGATCGCGGCGTCGAGGTCGACTTCCAGCCCAACCTCGGCAAGGACAAGGAAAAGCTCGCCGAGATCATCGGCAATTACGACGGTTTGGCGATCCGCTCGGCCACCAAGGCGACCGCAAAAATCCTCGAGAAGGCGACCAGGCTCAAGGTGATCGGCCGCGCCGGCATCGGCGTTGATAATGTCGAGATTCCGGCCGCGACCGCCAAGGGCATCATCGTGATGAACACGCCGTTCGGCAATTCGATCACGACCGCCGAGCATGCCATCACCCTGATGCTGGCGCTGGCGCGCGAGATCCCGCAGGCCGACGCTTCGACCCAGGCCGGCAAGTGGGAGAAGAACCGCTTCATGGGCGTCGAGATCACCGCCAAGACGTTAGGGGTGATCGGCTGCGGCAATATCGGCACGATCGTCGCCGACCGCGCGCTCGGCCTGCGCATGAAGGTGATCGCGTTCGACCCGTTCCTGTCGCCGGAGCGCGCCAAGGACATCGGCGTCGAGAAGGTCGAGCTCGACGACCTGTTGAAGCGCGCCGATTTCATCACGCTGCACACGCCGCTGACCGAGAAGACCCGCAACGTCATCGACGCGGCCGCGATCGCCAAGATGAAGAAGGGCGTGCGCATCATCAACTGCGCCCGCGGCGGCCTGGTCGACGAGCAGGCGCTGGTCGATGCGCTAAATTCCAAGCATGTCGCGGGCGCCGCCTTCGACGTGTTCGTCGAGGAGCCGGCGACCTCGAACGTGCTGTTCGGTCATCCCAACGTGATCTGCACCCCGCATCTCGGCGCGTCCACCACCGAGGCGCAGGAGAACGTCGCGCTGCAGGTCGCCGAGCAGATGTCGGATTACCTGCTGTCGGGCGCGATCTCGAACGCGGTCAACTTCCCGTCGATCACCGCGGAAGAGGCGCCGAAGCTGAAGCCGTTCATCGAGCTCGCCGAGAAGCTCGGCTCGTTCGCCGGCCAGCTCACCGAGAGCGGCATCCTCAAGACCCAGATCACCTATGAGGGCCACGTCGCCGAGATGAAGATCAAGGCGATCACCTCGGCGGTGCTCTCGGGCCTGCTGCGGCCGATGCTGGGCGAGGTCAACGTGGTCTCGGCGCCTGTTGTCGCCAAGGAGCGCGGCATGGTGGTGGACGAGGTGGTCCGCGCCGCGCAGAGCGACTATGAAAGCCTGATCACGGTCACCGTCACCACCGAGCGCCAGGAGCGTTCGGTGTCCGGCACCGTGTACGCCGACGGCAAGCCGCGCCTCGTCGACATCAAGGGCATCCGCGTCGACGCCGAGTTCGGCAAGTCGATGATCTACGTGACCAACGAGGACAAGCCGGGCTTCATCGGCGCGTTCGCGAGCCTCCTCGGCGATGCCAAGATCAACATCGCGACCTTCCATCTCGGCCGCGTCAAGCAGGGCGGCGACGCCATCGCGCTGGTCGAGGTCGACGGTGCGGTGCCGGCCGAGCTGCTTGCCAAGGTGCAGGCGCTGCCGCAGGTGAAGCAGGCCAAGGCGCTGACGTTTTAACCCGGTTCGGGCGACGCCGGGCCACAGGTCCGGCGTCGGCGGACGGTCTGCATGGACGTTTGCTTGTCCCGAGATGGTTTCGCCCTTCCATCGGGTTGCGTGAGCAGGCCCGACGGTATCGATTTCAGCGGCGAGGCTACGCGCGCTCCATGAGGTCACCCGAAGTATTTTCGGACGATGTTCTTATTCACCTTGCAGATATAGGTGTATTTCGGATTGACCACCTGCGTGCATCGCGCCTCCGCGATTTGACCGAGCAGCATGTAGCTTTCGGCTGCGGGTATCTTCCATTCGTCTTCAAGCCAGTAAACCATTTCTTCGAATGCAAGCCGCATGGCGTCTTCGAGCGGACGCGCACAGCCGAGCGTGCAGATGTGGGTTGGCGTTTCGATCCGGGGATGGTTCAGGCGCGCCGGAGCTTTTTCGAGCGACACTTTGACAGTGAGGGTGGCTGCGATCTCGATGGCGCCCATGCCGTTGCATTCCCCGTCCCCCTGGATTGCGTGGCAGTCGCCGAGGAACAGATGTGCACCGTCGGCATGGACCCGGAGCATGACGGTGTTGCCGGTGGTGATTTCCTGAACATCCAGGTTTCCACCGTGCGTGCCGTTGTCCACGGTGAGAACCGCGCCATGAAGCGGTGCGACTCCGATCACGCCTATCATCGGTTTGACCGGAAGTTTTAGATGCTCGTTCCAGTGCACAAGGCCATCCTTGACCTCGACAACACGCGTCTGGATGCCGAACTCCCTGCGGCGCACCCAGTCCGGGAACATACCGATGCCGGGCCACAGCGCCGTAAATCCAAGCCCCCCAACCTCCATGTTGACGATCTCGACCTTCAGCATGTCGCCGGCCTTGGCGCCGCGAACCTCGATGGGCCCCGTCGCCCCGTTGACGAACGGCATGGTGATGTCGGCTTCGATCAGTTGCTGCCCGAGATGACGGATCGTTCCGTCGTTGGCATTGATCGCGCATTCGACGACGAACGTTTCGCCGGGAGAGACGCTGGCAATGAAACGGTCCAGGCCCGACAGGGCATACTTGATATTGCCTTCTTTGGCGACGCGCTGCGACATCTCCACGTTCCTTTTCTTGCTGTTGCCGAAATAGGGGGATCTATTGAACCTTGCGCCAGGGCATGAGCAGCCGTTCAAGGCGGCCCACCACGAACGTCAGCAGCAATGCCAGGCCGATCGTTGCAATCAGCGCTGCAAACACCTTGGGAATGATGTAGAGCGAGCCGGCCTTGAAGATTGCGTGTCCCAGACCTTCTGACGACGACATGAATTCGCCGACGATCGCACCGATCAGCGCAAATCCGACGGTGAGCTTCAATCCTGCAAAAATATCGGTGAGCGATGCGGGCACCACCAATTTGCGGAATATCTGGAACTTCGAGGCTCCCAGTGTCCGCATCAGGTTGACCTGGTCGGCGTCAACGCCCGTCGCGCCCTTGTAGGACGTCACGAGCGCCACGATCACGACCGACAACGTCGACATCGCGACTTTCGAGATCAGGCCTGTGCCGAACCAAATGATGATGATCGGCGCAAGCGCGATGATGGGAATCGATCCCAAGGCGATGATGAAGGGTTCGACAACGCGCGATACGAAACGCGAGTACCAGAGCAGAAGCCCGATCAGCGTTCCGAAGAAATTACCGACCACGAAGCCGAGCAGGGTTTCGAAGCCGGTGACATAGATATCGCGCCACAGCGAGCCATCGCGCGCCGACTGGCCCAGAAAGCCGAAGATCGCCGAGGGCGACCCGAACATGAAGGCTGCCTGCTTGTCCTGCCCTGTCGCGCGCTCCCACAACACAAGCAGCGCAGCCAAGAGCGCGACCTGAGTGAGCAGGACGAGTCCGGCTACGCGCCAACGCTTCCAGCGGTGCGCCGGCGGAGGCGGTGATCCTTGCACAACGTTCCCAAAATCGTCCTGTGCATTCGCGGTCATTGGAGTACGACGTCGAGATCGGCCCATATCTCCCGAACGTAGGCGCTGAATTGCCGGCTTTCGCGAGCGGCGATCATGTCAGTTCGTTCACCGTCCAGATCTATGTCGTACGTCGCCTTGACGGTTGTCGGCCTCTTCGACAGCACGATGACCCTGTCCGCCAGAGAGACGGCCTCCTCGATATCGTGGGTAATCAGCAACAAGGAGCGCCCGCGCTCGCGAACCAGCTTTGCCGTGTCACTTTCGATCAGCAGCTTGTTCTGAAAGTCCAACGCGGCAAACGGCTCGTCGAGAAGCAGCACCTCCGGATCATTGACCAATGTGCGGGCGAGTGCCACCCGTTGGCGCATGCCGCCTGACAATGTCGACGGATAGTGATCGGAGAAGCCGTGCAATCCGAGTTGATCCAGCATCGCGCGGCTGCGGTCATGCGCTTCGCTCGCCGCAAGGCCGCGGATTTCCAGTCCCAGCTTGACGTTGCTCAATGCAGTGCGCCAGGGAAACAGCAGATCCTTCTGCAGCATGTAGCCTACGTTCTGCGGCTGGCCGACGATCTCGTGCCCGTACCAGCGGATACGCCCGGAGTCAGCCGGTATCAGTCCGCACAGCGTATTGAGCAGTGTCGTCTTTCCGCATCCCGATGGACCAACGATGCTGACAATCTCGCCCTTCTTCAGCGTCAAGCTAAGATTGCCGATCACCGGGACAAATCGCCCCGCAACATCGTAGCCTTTGGCGACGCCTTCCACGGTCAACGGCACCAAGGACGCTGTGGATGTTCCGGTGCCGCCGTGGCCGGTGGTGATCGCAACTGTCATTTCAGACTGGCGACGGCCTTGTCGGCAAAGGAATTGTCGATGATCTGGTCGAACGGGATCGTGCCCTTGGCGTTGCCGAGGTAGACCTGCATCTCCATTAGATTCTTCCATTGATCCGGCTTGGTCACCACGGACTGTGCCGGGATCAGATACTGCAATTCGGCATCGATCGCCTTGTCGACAACCTCGCCCGGCAGATCCGGAAATTCCTTGCGGGCGACTTCCTTTGCGAAGGCGGGGTCTGCGTAGGTCTTGCGCGAGGCCTCCTCGAACGATGTCACCAGGGCTTGAACCATCGCGGGGTCTTTCTGGATCGTCGATGGAAGGACCATGATTCCCGTATTGCAGAACGGGCCGATGTAGGTGGAGAAGTCGAACACCACCTTGGCTCCCTGGGCCTCGGCCGCGGCCACGCTGGGCTGATACGCGATGGCAATATCCGCCTGACCGGCCAGCATCGCAGCAATTTCGGTTCCAGGATTCACCGGCACGATGGTGGCATCCACGCCGACCTTGAGGCCGGCTTTTTCAAGCAGGCGCTTCGCCACGCTGAAATTCGTATTCGGTTCCGGCGAGGTTACGATCTTCAGGCCCTTGAACTCTTTCGGGTCGGTGATGGGCTTTAACGTCTTTGAGACGCCGAAATAGTGTGCGCGCTGGACGACCGTGCCGACGACGACGCCCGGACCACCGTTCTCCCGCGAGATCTGCGCCATGGTCGCATCGCCGATGGCGAAGTCAGCCGATCCGCCAAGCACTGCAGCGAACGTTTGCGTGTCGCCTCCAGCGGCGCTGACCTTCATGTCGAGACCGTTCTTTTCGAAGATCTTTGCATGCATGCCGACGTAGAGATTGATGTAACCGAGGTTGTGGACTGCTTCGCTGAAACGAACTTCTTTCAAGCCGGCCGCCGCGGCCGTCCTGATCGCGATCGGTCCGCCGAGCGCGAAACCACAAGCAAGACCAGCGGAAGTGGTCAGGATGTTGCGGCGGCTGACGCCGGTCTTGACGTCGGTAAAATCGCGGACAAGGCCAGTCATGATCTCAACTCCCTGCAGGACCGTTGGCGTCCGCGGCGAGGGTAATCGGTCGTTCGGATTTGCGACAAGAAGAAAGTACAGACAGCTGCTGCCGGGTTTTGTGCAAGATTTGGATTTGCGTCAGCGGCGTGCCAGTTCTTGCCGGGAGTGTGCCCCCGGATCGAAAAATTGCGCTCGATGCAGGGGCAGCTTGATCAAATCCCCGCCACGGTGCAGCGCATTATGTCACTTTTGCCAGAATGGCTGCCTGAATTGTTCTCGTCGAGATCAGCGATTGACACGGATTGATGCGAAGCGGCCCGTCACAGCGCCTCCGCACTTTTCCGCGGCGATGCTGATCGCACGACGGCCCCGGCCGTCGACGTCCTTCGGCGCGTTCGTTTGCGGCGTGCTGCCGCTTGCTATTTCGCCGGCCGGCGTCGCCTTCAGGCAGGCAGATAGATTGTCGATGACGTTTCGCAGCCTGACATTCTCGACGGCAAGTCCGCGCATGTCGAGCACGGCTGGGTGGTCTAGCCCGTCTTATTCGTCAGAGTGCGCCTGAGAGGCTGGCGAGCGTGGTGTAAAGCGCTGATGCGGCGTAGGATTCGGTTGCAAAGCCAACCCCATCACCTTCAGCCGCGAACACCAGGCCCGCCATGACCGATGATACGATTCTGCCCTTCTCGTTTCCAGCCGTTCACGCCAAGAAAGTCACAGCTGCCTTCGATGGCGGTCGGCTGACCTCGAACGGGGGCGTGATGCTTCTGGCGATGGCCGAGCGGCGTCTCGGCTTGGCCGACAATTTGGCCCGGGTGTTCCCGGATCGGCGCGATCCGACGCGGGTCGTGCACAGCCTTGTCGATATGTTCCGCGCGCGCATGTTCGCGATCTGCTGCGGCTACGAGGACGCCGACGACCTCGATCATCTGCGGTCCGATCCGGCATTCAAGCTGGCCTGCGGACGGCTGCCGGACACGGGTCGCGATCTGTGTTCCCAACCGACGCTGTCGCGGCTGGAGAATGCTCCGCGCCTGCGCGACGTGATCCGACTGACCTACACTTTGGTCGACGCATGGATGGATAGCTACCCGCGCGAGCCGGCATCCGTCACGCTCGACATCGATGATACCTGCGATGTCGTCCACGGCCATCAGCAGCTCTCGCTGTTCAACGCTCATTATGACGAACGCTGCTTCCTGCCGATCCACGTCTACGACACGGAGAAGAGCCGGCCCGTGGCGGTCGTGCTGCGGCCCGGCAAGACGCCGGGCGGCGTCGAGGTGCGTGCCCATCTGCGCCGCCTAATACGGCATATCCGGACGCGGTGGCACAACACGCGAATTACGTTCCGTGGCGACGGGCACTATGCTCGGCCGGAGGCCATGACGTGGTGCGAGACCAACGGCATCGACTACATCTTCGGTCTGTCCGGCACCAAGCCGCTCGCCAGAAAAGTCGACGAGGCCGCCGACGACATCCGCACGCGACGCGCCATCGAGAACCTGCCGGTTCTGCGTGGCTATACCGAGACGCGCCACAAGGCCAAGTCCTGGGATCGCGAACGGCGTACCGTCGCCCGTATTGAGGCGACGATGCTCGGCCTCGACATCCGTTTCGTCGTCACCAGCCTCGATGTCGGCTCGGCCGAGTGGATCTACGACAGCCTGTATTGCGCGCGCGGCCAAGCCGAGAATCTGATCAAGCTGCATAAGACACAGCTCGCCTCCGATCGCACCAGCTGCCGTTCGGCGCTCGCCAATCAAGTCCGCCTCGTTCTCCACACCGCCGCTTATTGGCTGATGCTGACCGTGCGCGACGCGATTCCCAAAGCCCGGGAATTGGCCACAGCCGAGTTCGCGACGCTGCGTCTTCGTCTCTTGAAACTCGCTGCCCGTGTCGTCGAGACCACGAGCCGCATTCGCCTTGCGTTTGCCGCGGCATGTCCCGAAGCCGACCTGATCCGCGGCTTGCCAAGCGCGCTGCTGCCGCTCGGTCCTTGACCGGCGGGGCGTCCGCCCCCCGTTCGCCCAACCTACACCTCAAGCGCGTTGCAAAGTACCGGTCGTCAGGCGGTGAAAAGCCGAAGGCAATCCCGCGCGCCTCGTCAGAGCAGATGTGCGGCCACATCAATCGGACTAAAAAAACGCACTCTCACGAATAGGACGGGCTAGACCGCCATACCGCCGCCTCCATCGGTAGAATGTTCGAAGCGAGATGCCGGATGTCGTGCAAATCTCGGCCACCGAGACGCCGGTATTCGCCTCGTATAGGAGATGCCGGATCTCATTTTCCGTGAATTGAGACCGCCTCATCAGAGTCTCCATTTGTCGCGCGGCCGCACGGAAAGGTGGCGCATGGCGTCCGCGCATCGGGTTACCAGGGCCACCCTACCATGGACCAGGAATGCTCAAAGGGCCCAAGCCTGTGGCTGTTTTTGACACCAAGTCTTGCCTAGGATGATGGCCGACATTTCCCGAGGGCAACTGCTTTGGAGGAGCGATGCCGCGCCGCCATGAAATTCCCGCCACTCCTGAGAACATGGTATGGGGGTACCTAGACAGTGCCAGTCCACCGGTTCTTACCGTGGAGTCCGGTGACGCGGTCACGCTGCATAGTTTCCCGGCGGGTGGGAAAGAAACCTTGCCGGACGATTTCAGTCGTGTCCCTGCCGATTATCTCCATGCGCTGAATACGCTGCCGCCGGGACCCGGACCGCATTTCATCACCGGGCCGGTCTACGTGAAGGGTGCCCAGGTCGGCGACACGCTTCAGGTCGACATTCTCGACGTGAAGGTCAGACAGGACTGGGGATTTGTTTCGATCCTGCCTTTGCTCGGCACGCTGCCGGACGAATTCACCGACTACGAAACCATTCATCCGACCATCGACCGCGATGGGAATTTTTGTACGATGCCCTGGGGAAGCAGGATCGAGCTCAGTCCGTTTTTCGGAATCTTGGCAACCGCGCCACCGCCGGCGTGGGGCCGGTGCGGATCGCCGGTCCCGCGCGCGTTCGGTGGCAACATGGACAACAAGGAGCTTCGCGCGGGCACCACGCTGTATCTGCCCGTATTCAATGAGGGCGCTCTGTTTTTCGCCGGCGATGGGCACGCCGTTCAGGGTGATGGCGAAGTCTGCATCACGGCCCTGGAGACCGGAGTCACAGGCACGGTCCGCCTGACCGTGCGGAAGGACATGCGGGTCAAATGGCCGTTTGCAGAAAATGCAACCCACCTCATCTCGATCGGACTGGACGAAGACCTGGACGACGCCGCCAAACAAGCCGTCCGCGAGATGGTCAACCACATCTGCGCGCGCACGAATCTCACGCGCAACGAGGCGTATATGCTGTGCTCTCTCGCAGGCAATCTGCGCGTAACGCAATTGGTCGACGGCAATAAGGGAATTCACATGATGCTCGCGAAATCGGCCCTGTGAGGAGCACCTTGGAATTCCAGGCACGTTTGTAGGCTTCATCCGCGCCGCCACGTGATCCTGCTTCGTCGGTTGCGTCGGGCCGCTTCCGTTCCGCAGAGCGGTATTTTGATGGCGCTTATTTCTGTTGCCTTGACGCCCCATGTGTACGAAGACAGCATCCAAGCTGAAATCATCCACTCAGAGGGAGAAAACAATGCGTGAAGCCGTAATCGTTTCCTACGCGCGCACCGGCCTGGCGAAGTCCGGCCGTGGCGGATTCAACATCACCCCGCCGATGTCGCTGGCTGGGCACGCCATCAAGCACGCGGTCGAGCGCGCCGGCGTCGACAAGGATTATGTCGAGGATTGCTATCTCGGCAATTGCGCGCATGGCGCGCCGAACATCGGCCGTCAAGCGGCGCTGCTCGCCGGCCTGCCGAAGACCACCGCGGGTGTCTCGGTGAACCGCTTCTGCTCGTCGGGCCTGCAGACCATCGCGATGGCCGCCAACTCGATCCGCTCCGACGGCTCCGATTGCATCGTCGCCGGCGGCGTCGAAAGCATCTCGATCCCCGGCGGCGGCTCGCCGAAGGAATCGATCGATCCGGACCTGCTCAAGACCGCGCCCGACATCTTCATGGCGATGATCGATACCGCCGACATCGTCGCCGAGCGCTACAAGCTCAGCCGCGAATACCAGGACGAGTATTCGCTGGAGTCGCAGCGCCGCATGGCGGCCGCGCAGCAGGCCAACAAGTTCAAGGACGAAATCGTCCCGATGAAGACCAGGATGAAGGTGGTCGACAAGGCGACCAAGGCCGAGTCGATCGTCGATTACGTCGTCGATCGCGACGAGTGCAACCGCCCCGAGACGACGTTGGAGGGCCTTGCCAAGCTCGAGCCGGTCAAGGGCCCGGGCAAGTTCGTCACCGCCGGCAATGCCAGCCAGCTGTCCGACGGCGCCGCCGCCGTGGTGCTGATGGAAGCCAAGGATGCCGAGAAGCGCGGCCTCAACCCGCTGGGCCGTTTCGTGGCCTGGGCCTCGGCCGGCTGCGAGCCCGATGAGATGGGCATCGGTCCGGTCTTCGCCGTGCCGAAGCTCTTGAAGCGCCACGGCCTGAAGATCGACGACATCGATCTCTGGGAGCTCAACGAGGCCTTCGCCAGCCAGTGCCTCTATTCGCGCGACCAGCTCGGCATCGATCCCGAGAAGTACAACGTCAATGGCGGCTCGATCGCGATCGGCCATCCGTTCGGCATGACGGGTGCCCGGCTCACCGGCCACCTGCTGCAGGAAGGCCGCCGCCGCAAGGCCAAGTGGGGCGTCGTGACCATGTGCATCGGCGGTGGTCAGGGCGGCGCCGGCCTGTTCGAGATCTACAGCTAAGCGCGATCAACACTGATTGCGTGAGAACGAGCGGCCCGGCGGCAACGCCGGGCTGCTTTTCGTTGAAGCAGGCTATGACGCCGGCAAATCGGCCGCGCGTTCGCCAAATTCGAGCGCGGCCACCAGTTCGAGCGTCTGCCGGAGATCGGCCGCCTGCTTCGCGCCAAAGGCGGCCTCGAAACGGTCCTGTGCCTCACGCCAGGCGGCCTGCGACTCGTCAAGCCGGGCTTCGCCGCGTTTGGTCAGCCGCACCAGTCGGCTGCGGCGGTCGTTCTTGTCGACGGTGATGGTCAGGAGGCCGTCGCGCTCGAGCGGCTTGAGGTTGTGGTTCAGCGCGGTGCGGTCGAGCACCAGCGCGGCTGCGAGCTCACCCATCGTCGGCGAGCCCGATCGTCTGACATAGACCAGGATAGCCCGTTGCGTGCCGCGCAGGCCTGACGTCGCGAGGATCGAATCGTAGAGCTGCGACACGCGCCGCGTCGCCTTGCGCAACGCCGTGAGATTGCACCGGCTGGTATCGATTTTCGCCATGCTGCCTCCAGACTGGACTTGACATATACATGCATATGCACCTAATGGCAATAGATGTATATGCACGTATCTGGAGGGTATGATGTCGGAGGTGGAAGTGGAGACGATCGGGCTGGCCGTCGGGACTGACGCGCAGCCGCGGCCGCGCGCGGCGACGGCATCCCCACGCCAGGTGCTGGCAATCGTATCGGTCGGGATCTGCCTCGCCAATCTCGACCTGTTCATCGTCAATGTCGGGCTGCCGAACATCGCGCAGGAATTCCGCGGCGCTTCGCTCGAGGACCTGTCCTGGATCCTCAACGGCTATGCGATCGCTTATGCAGCGTTGCTGGTGTTCTTCGGCCGGCTGGCCGAGCGGCACAGCCGCAATCTGAGCTTTCTGCTCGGCGTTGCGCTGTTCACCGCGGCGTCGGCGGCGTGCGCGCTTGCGCCCAACGTCGAATTGCTGGTCGCCGCCCGCATCGCGCAGGCCGCCGGTGCGGCGTTGATGACCCCGACCTCGATCGGCCTGCTGCTGGCGTCGTTTCCGCCCGAGCAACGCCCTGGCGCGGTGCGCACCTGGACGGCGATCGGTGGCCTTGCCGCCGCGCTCGGGCCGCTGGCGGGCGGCGTCCTTGTGACCTTCGACTGGCGCTGGATCTTCATCGTCAACGTCCCGATCGGCGTGGTTGCGCTCATCATCGGCTGGCTGAAATTGCCCGAGGTGCCCGGCCACGACGTGCCGCGTCCCAGTTTCCGGGCGGCGCTGCTGGCGACCTCTGGCATCGGCGCGCTGACATTTGCGATCGTGAAGGCCAATGACTGGGGATGGAGTTCGCGCGGTGTCGTCCTCGGCTTTGCCGTCGCAGCGGTCTCGCTTGCCGCCTTCGCGTGGCACTGTCTCAGATCGAAGAACCCGTTCGTCGATCCCGCGCTGTTCGGGGTCAGGCCTTTCACCGGAGCCACGCTAGTGATGGCGCCTTACTCGGCGGCGTTTGGCGCGATGCTGCTGTCGGTCGCGCTGTGGGACCAGACCGTATGGGGCTGGTCGGCATTGCAGACCGGACTTGCGATCGCGCCGGGTCCGTTGCTTGTTCCGTTCACCTCACTGTTGTTCGCCGGCCGCCTGATCGCGCGCTTTGGCGCGGCAGCGGTCGTGTCCGCCGGAATCCTGTCCTTCGCGGGCGCTCTCGCGATCTGGGCGACCTGCATGGGTCCTGAGGCCAACGTGCCTGCCGCTGTGGTCGGCATGATGTTCACCGGTATCGGTGTCGGGCTGACCTTTCCGACCCTGATGGGCGTCGGCGCCGGTTCTCTGCCGCCGTCGTCATTCGCCACCGGCTCCGCCGTCATCAACATGATCCGGCAGGCGGCGCTAGCGATCGGCGTCGCGATCTTCGTCGCGATCCTCGCAACGCCGGTCTCGATGGCCGAGCGGATCGCGGCGTTTCAGCGCGGATGGTGGATCATGATCGCCATCACCATGGCCGCTTTCGTGCCGAATTACCTGTTCATCCGGCGCAAAACGGATCGCTAACGGCGGAAAGCCCCGGCCGCGCCATACCGCAGCCGCGACGGCGCCATTGTGGCGCCGCACCGAAACCTCAATCGAACCAGTCCCTTCCTCGCTGCGTCTCACCACGAGAAACGGCGCGCCTGCGAGCCCGGCGTGCCGTTCGGCTCGTGCGATGCGACGTTTTCCCGGAGGGATGTCATGCGAAAGATTGCGAATTGTCTTGTGACCACCAGCCTGGTGCTGGCGGGAGCGCTGGTTGCCGAGCCGCTGCATGCGGCCAATCTCGATGCGGCCTCGCAGGTCGACGCCGTCACCGTCTATCCCGATGGCGCGAGCGTCACCCGCGTCATCACGCTGGACCTGCCCGCAGGTGACAACACGCTCATTGCCAACGACTTCCCGATGGGGCTCGATCCGTCCTCGCTGCGGGTCGAGGGCGAGGCGGGCGGCAGGCTGACGATCGGGGCGATCGACGCCCGGCCGCCGCGCCCGCTGCCGCCGGCCAACCTGCCCGAGATCGACAAGCGGATCGAGGCGCTCAGGGATCAGCGCGAGGATCTGCAGGGGATCATCACTTCCGCCGAGGCGCGGCGCAAATTCGCCGAGCACTTCGCAGAGGCCGCACCGGTCGGCATCGGCGAGAAGGGCGAGGCGCGCCCGGTGAGCGAGTGGCGCACCGCGTTCTCGGCGGTCGGGGATGAAGTCGCAACGGCCGACACCGCGATCCGCGACGCCACGCGCAAGCAGCGCGATATCGACCGCGATATCGCGCTGCTTGAAGCCGATCGCGCCGCCAAGCCGCCGAGCAAGCTCGAGGTGCGGATCGAGCTTGCCTCCGCCGCCGCCACCCGCGCGACGCTGCGGGTGACCTATGCGGTGCGCAACGCGCGCTGGACGCCGCTCTACGATGCCCGTCTCGATACCGGCGCCAAGGACCGCAAGCCCGCGATCGAACTGGTGCGCCGCGCCGAGATCACCCAGTCGACCGGCGAGGACTGGTCGAACGTGGCGCTCGTCGTCTCCACCGTGCGCGTCGCCCGCGGCGGCAATGCGCCCGATCTCAATTCGCTGATCGTGCAATATCCGCAGCCGCCGCGGCCGCTGGCATCGCGAAGCAGAGAGGACGGCGTGCAACAGCGCGCGGCGACCCTGGCACCCGCTCCGGCCGCGGACGCGCTCAAGGAATTCCGCTTTGGTGGGGGGACAACCTTTGGGGAACTGGAGGCGACCCCAGAGATCGGCGCGTTCCAGGCCACCTTCAAGATTCCCGGCCGCGTCAGTGTCGTCGCCAATGAGGGCGCCAAGAGCCTGCGCATCTCGACGGCGACGATCACCCCGGATCTCGCGGTCCGCGCCGTCCCGGTGATCGATCCGACCGCGTTCCTGGAAGCGAGCTTCGTGCAGGCCGACGATGCGCCGCTACTGCCCGGACAGGTCGCGATCTATCGCGACGGCATCTTTGTCGGCCGCAGCCGGATGGCCACGGCCGCCAAGGACGAGACCGTGCGGCTCGGCTTCGGTGCCGACGACAAGGTCAAGATCGAGCGCACGGTGGTGAAGCGCAATGAAGGCTCCGCCGGCCTGATCGTGACGACGTCGAAGACCGACGAGCGCGCGTTCAAGACCACGGTGCGCAACGGCCACGACTTCCCGATCAAGGTCGCGATCCAGGATCAGCTCCCGGTCAGCGAGAACGACGACATCGTGGTCGAGATGCTTCCGTCGTCGACGCCTGCCACCACCACCAATCTGCGTGACAGGCGCGGGGTGCTGGAATGGGCGTTCGAGGCCAAGCGGGGTGACGTCAAAGACATCAATTTCGCCTGGCGGATGCGCTGGCCCAAGGACAAGGGCGTCGTGATGGTGCCGGCGGGCTGATCTGCATCTCGCGGCGATGACATCCCTCCCGATCTCGGGCATCACTTTGCCAAAGGCAGCAAAGCCTGAGATCGGGAGGAACCATGAGCTACCAGCACATCATCGTCGATGATCCGCGTCCGCGCGTCTGCCGCATCACGCTGAATCGGCCCGAGAAGCGCAACGCGCTGAATAACCGCCTGCGCGGCGAGATCTTCGAGGTGCTGGAGCAGGCCGACCGCGATCCCGGGATTTCGATCTCGATCCTGCGCGGCGCGGGACCCTGCTTCTCGGCAGGCTATGATCTCTCCGCCGACAACCGCGTCGATCAGCCCTATCATTCGGCATCCGGCCCCGGCCAATGGTCGCGCCACGTCGTGGAGGGCTGGTTCTCGATCTGGGACCTCGCCAAGCCCGTGATCGCGCAGGTACATGGTTATTGCCTCGCCGGCGGCACCGAGCTCGCGACCGCCTGCGACGTGGTCTATGTCGCCGACGACGCCCAGATCGGGTATCCGCCGGTGCGGCTGATGAGCCCGCCCGATATGCAGTATCATCCGTGGCTGGTCGGCATGCGCCGCGCCATGGAATTGATGCTGACGGGCGACGCGATGTCAGGGTGCGAGGCCGCCGAGTGGGGCTATGCGACCCGGTCATTTCCGCTCGCCGAACTCGAGGCGAAGACGCTGGATTTCGCCGAGCGCGCGGCAAAGGTGCCGATCGAGCTGCAGCAGCTCAACAAGCGCAGCGTGCATCGCGCGATGGAGATCATGGGTGCCCGCGCCGCGATGCGCGCCGGCACCGAGATCCAGGCGCTGGCCTTCACCACCGAGGCGAGCAAGGCCTACATGGCAGGCTTCCGCCGCGATGGCGGCAGCGTGAAAGCCCAGCTCGACCAGCGCGACACGACGTTCGGGGATTATCGGACAAAGAAGGAGTGACGGCGGCATGCACGCCGCGCATTGAGCTTTATCACTGTCACCCTGAGAGGAGGCTGCGACGCATTGGACGCCGTCATTGCGAGGAGCGATAGCGACGAAGCAATCCATTTCTCCGCTTGCGACGCGATGGATTGCTTCGCTTCGCTCGCAATGACGCGGATGGGGCTGCGCAACTCTCTCACCGTCACCCTGAGGAGGCCGCGCAGCGGTCGTCTCGAAGGGCGACGGCCCGACTGCATCTGCGCGGCCGGATCGGGGCCGTGCATCCTTCGAGGCTCGCCCAGCAGCGCAATTGCGCCACCTCAGGATGACGGGACATCGTATCCGCATATTCGCTGTCATGCCCCGCCTTGAGCGGGGCATCCAGTACGCCGCGGCTTATCCGTTGGACTCGGACGCCTCTGGAATACTGGATCGCCCGGTCAAGCCGGGCGATGACACCGTATTTGGTGAGAAGCAATTTCCTCACTTCGCCTTCAGGAAATAGCCGACTTCGAGCAGCACGAACTCGTCGTCATCGGCCTTGTTCGGGTCGCGGCTCGAGGAGAACGGCAGATTGTTGTCGTTGCCGACGATGATGTGGGTCTCGTCGACCCGGTCGACATTCTCGATGGTGAAGAACGGGAAGGTGTAGACGCCATCGTTGAGCGGCTTCTTCGCCTTCTTGTTCGGATCACGGATCTTCAGGAGGTCGATATAGGCGATCTTGCGCACCGGCTTGCCGACATTGGCGTCGGAGAGCTCGATCTTGTAGACGCGCTTGAACTTGGCAAGATCCGGGAAACAGTTCTCGCCGCGCTGGCCTTGCGGGCAAGCCTTGTCGGCGGTGCCTTCGCCATTGTCGCGCTCGATCACGAGGCCCTGGGTCGGATCGATCATGTTGAAGTCGCCGATCGCATTGCCGTTCTGCTCGAACACATATTGCCAATGGCGGCCGGTGAACTTCTCCGCCGCGACGTCGAATTCGAGGATGCGCGAGGCTTCCTTGCCGTCGACCTTCCCCCAATCCTTCTTGTCGGCATCCCACAGCGGCCCCTCGAGCAGCCCGTAGAGGAACTTGCCGTCCTTGGACGAGGCGAAGCCCTCATAGCCCTTGGAGCGGCGCAGATTGACGTTGGTGTAGGAGGCACCCGGCGCACCCGGCGACTGCACCGCCCAGTGATCCGGCGAACGCACCGGCTTGCCGTCCGCGACGGTCTCGAACACGGCAAGGATCTTGCCGGTCTTGTCGGCCTTGAGGATGTAGGGCCCGAACTCGTCGCCGATCCAGAACGTGTCGTTGATGATCTGGAAGCCTTCGGTGTCGAAGTCTGCGCCGGTGAGGTAACGCTTGGCGGTGTCCTCGTGCACGATGCGGAACGGCACCTTCTTGTCGGGGTCGTGCAGGAACACGGTCTCCTGGCGCTCGATCTTGCCGCTGGCCCAGTCGATCTTGTGCCGGTTCAGGTACAGCATCGAATCCGCCGAGTTGTAGCGCGAGCCCATGCCGTTGTCGGTGATCACCCAGAACGAGCCGTCCGCCATCACCTTGATGCCGGAATGGCCCTGCAGCGGCTGGCCCTTGAACGGCAGCGACGCGCCGGTCGGCCGCTCATAGGATTTGCCCATCACGGTGCCGATGGCGTCGACGCGCTTGCCGGTGGTGTATTTGCCCGAGGTCTTGAGATCATTAGGCGCATCCGCGGGCGCGTCGATGAAACTCTCCGCCGGCATCACGGCGTGTCCCGCCAGGTTTGCCGGAAATTCGCCTTCGCTCTGCGCGAACGCCGATGTCGCGAGCAGGATAGAGGCGACGGAGCAAAGCAATGACAGGCGCATGGTTGGTCTCCTAAGGAAAGATACGAAGGAACAAACGATGCGGTGTTCTCGGAGGCGCCTGTTACAGGCGGCTGACAGTTTTGTGAATCGCCGGTGTTGCCGCGGGATAAGCCTTGCGGCGTTACGTCGCCTTGCCCGCAGGCCGCATCGTCTGCGGCAGCAGGAACGGCACGCCGTTTGCGGTGTAGTCGATCACAACGTCGATCTCGAAGATCTTGCGCAGCGTCTCGGCCTGCATCGCGGCGGTGCGATCGCCGTCGACGGCAAGGCGGCCGCGATGCAGCAGCAGGATGCGGTCGGCGAACCGCATCGCGAGGTTGAGGTCGTGCAGGATCGCGATTACGGCGGTGCCGCGCCCGGCGCGCCGCCGCGCGGTCTCGACGAGGTCGATCTGGTGCCGCAGATCGAGGCTCGATGTCGGCTCGTCCAGCAGCAAAAATCCCGGCCCATGCAGCGCCTCGCCGCAGGCGAGTTGCACCAGCACACGGGCGAAATGCGCGCGCTGCTGCTCGCCGCCGGACAGCGTCGGCAATTGCCTGCAACGGAAATGCGCGAGCCCGACCTCGTCCAGCGCCGCTTCGACGAGGTTGCGCGCCGCTGCGCGAGGGCTTTCGCCGGCGCCCATGCTGACGATTTCCTCGACGGTGAACGGGAAGGTGACGTTGACATGCTGCGACAGCATCGCGCGGTGTTGCGCCAGCTCGCGCGGCCCATAGGCGTTGAGGTCGCGCTGCTTGAGCTTGATCGAACCGCGGGATGGACGGAGGTCGCCGGACAGCATCCGCAACAGCGTCGATTTGCCGGCGCCGTTGGGACCGACGATCGCGACCATCTCGCCGGCGCCGATCTGCAGGGAGACCGCATCGACCAAAGTCGTGCCGCCCGTCATCGACACCGATTGTGCTTCGAGCAGCGCGCTCATAGCGACACCAGCCCACGCTGGCGCAGCAGCATGGCGAGGAAGAACGGCGCGCCGATCGCCGCGGTCAGGATGCCGATCGGCATTTCCGCAGGTGCCACGATGGTGCGCGCCACCGTATCGGCACCGACCAGGAGGATGGCACCGAGCAATGCGGAGGCCGGCAGCAGCAGCCGGTGCGCGGGCCCGATCACCAGCCGCAGCAGATGTGGCACCACAATGCCGACAAAGCCGACCACGCCGCAGACCGAGACCGCAACGCCGGTCATCGCCGACACCAGCACGATCGAGATCCGCTTGAGACGTTCGACATCGACGCCGCTGTGGAATGCCTCGGCCTCGCCGAGCACCAGCCCGTCGAGCCCGCGCGCGATCGCGATGCAGGCGATCAGCGCAATAGCCAGCACCGGCGCCAGCGCCGTGAGCTTGGTCCAGGTCGCACCGCTCAGCGAGCCGAGCAGCCAGAAGGTGATGTCGCGGAGCTGGCGGTCGTCGGCGACGAACACCAACAGGCCGATGCCGGCATTGGCGATCGCGGCAATCGCGAGCCCGGCCAGCAGGAAGATCGCAATCGACGTCCGGCCGCCGCGGCTGGCGATGCCATAGAGCACGATGGTCGTGAGCAGCGAGCCGGCAAAGGCCGCGATCGGCAGCAACTGATGCTGCAGGAAGCGCAGGCTCTCGCCGAGATGGCTGTCGGTGAACACGATCGCCGCCGCTGCGGCAAACGCGCCGCCGGAGGAGACGCCAACCAGCGCGGGATCGGCGAGGGGATTGCGGAACAGGCCCTGCATGATCGCGCCGGAGACCGCGAGCAGGGCGCCGACCATCGCGGCGGCCGCGATCCGCGGGACGCGGATCGACCACACCACGAGCTGGTCGCGCGCGAGCAGCGGATTGGCGGTGCCGTCGGCCCACAGGCCGAGCGCGGCCGGAAGCCGCGCCAGCGGAATGCCGGCAGCGCCGACCGTCAGCGCAACCAGCGCGGTCGCTGTGAGCGCCGCAAGCAGGCAGAAGAGAGTGAGTGTGGCCGCTGGCCGCAGCGACATGCCGGCGCGCTGTTGCTTGGCGCGCGCGGCGCTCGGCCAGCACGCTCATTGCCGGCAATTCGCGGTCAGCGCTGCCGGCTTGAAGTTGTCGGCCTCCGGCGCCAGCGCCGGATAAAGCTTGACCGAGAGGTCGCGTGCCGCGGCCGCGGTGCGCGGTCCGAAGCCGAGCAGATAAAGCCCTTCCATCGAGATGAAGGCCTTGTTGGCGGCGACCGGCGTCAGCTCGAAGCCCGGATGCGCAAACACCGCGTCAGCAGTCAGCGAGTCCTTGCCGCGATCGATCGACAGCACGACATCCGGTTTCGCCGCCACGATGGCCTCGTCATTGACCGGCTTGTAGCCGTCGTAGCCATCGATTGCGTTGACGCCGCCGGCGAGCTGGATGATCTCGTCCGCGGCGGTCTTGTGACCCGCGGCCATCGCGCGGCCGTTCAAGAGCGACATCACGAACATCACGCGCACCGGCTTCGTCACCTTGGCGCGCAGCACGCGCAGTTGAGCGAGATCGCTTTCTACCGCCGCGGTCAGGCAGGCGGCGCGCGGATCGGCGCCCATGGCGTGGCCCACCAGCCTGATCTTCTCGATCAGCCCGGCCTCCGAGAAGGTCTCGGGCACCAGCACCAGCGGCACCTTGGCCGCCTCCAGCACGTCCATAGTCTCCTTCGGCCCGGAGCCCTGCACTGCGAGCACCAGCGACGGGTGCAGGCCGAGCACGCCTTCGGGCGACAGCTGGCGCATGTAGCCGACGTCGGGTTTCTCGCGCAGCGCCGCCGGTGGATAGAGGCTGGTGGCATCGACGCCGGCGATGCGGTCCGCGAAGCCGAGCGCATAGAGGATCTCGGTGATCGCACCGCCGATCGAGACGATCCGTGTGGGATCGTCGATCACGACGTCGCGGTCGCGCGCGTCGTGCACGGTGATGCCCTCGGCAATAGCCGCGCCTGATGGCAGCCAACAGGAGAATGCGAGCAGAGCGAGCGTGCGACAAATTGTCATCGGGGCCGTCACTTGGTGAGGATCAGTTTGTTCTGCGAGGTCAGCCGCAGCCGGTAATGCTCTTCGCCATGCACGATGATGATCTCGCGCTCCGTCGAGAACAGGTCGCGGCTGTCGAGACGATTTCCGCGCATGATGAGCGATTTCGCCGCGTCAGACGCTGATGCGGCCTGCTTTCCGGCCGCGCCGATACTGTCTCCGGATGATGCCGACATTCTCTTGGTGCTGCGCCTGCGAAATTTTCAAATGCTGTTTGCTTGTATAAGCGGGCGAACGCGCATTCCAACGGCTGCACTTTACAATCGATGTAAACAGCGCCGCCGCATTCTTGACCGTTTTGTTGCCGGCTCGTAACCAATCATCACGCGATGCGAGCGGATGGCTCGCATCGCAACGTAGCCAGCAAGCCGCTCACCAGAGCGCACGCCAGCCAAACCAGAAAAGCGATGATCGGGCTGGGGCTAGAATGGCTGACGGGGCTAAGATTTCGCGCGCCCTGATTTTGGGAGCGTCGGTGTTTTCATTTGCGGCTGCATTGCCGGAGAACGGTCTCGCGCAAACCGCCGATGCTTCGGCTGCGCGTCCCGCAACCGAGCGGCCGAAGCAGGCCAAGCGCAAGCCGAAGCCCCAGGTTGCGCAGCAGCCCGCAACGTCGCCGGCAATGAATGCGCGCGCGCAGATCGGCGCAGTGCCGGTGCAGTCGCTCGACACCATCACGGCGGTGGCATCAAAGACCGAAGAGCGCGCGATCGATGCGCGGGCGCCGGTCAGCTCCGTCACGCTGGAGAAGATCCAGGGCCTGCAGCCGAACCGACTGTCGGACATTTTCTACGCCGTGCCTGGCGTCTCGGTCCAGGAACGCGGCGACGATCCGGCGACCGTCATCAACATCCGCGGCTTGCAGGATTTCGGCCGTGTCGCAGTCGTGGTCGACGGCGCGCGGCAGAACTATCAGCGCACCGGCCACAACGCCAACGGCTCGTTCTTCCTCGATCCTGAACTGATCGGCGGCGTCGACGTGGTACGCGGACCGACCGCGAACATCTACGGCTCCGGCGCGATCGGCGGCGTGGTGTCGTTCCGCACCAAGGACATCGACGATGTGGTGCGGCCCGGCGAGCGCTGGGGCGTCGATATGTCGGGCTCCTACGGCACCAACAAGGACCGTGGCATGGGCTCGGTGTTCGGCGGCGTGCGCGTCGATCCCAATGTCGACGTGTTCGGCGGCGCGGTCTATCGCACCCAGAGCAATTACAAGGACGGCGCGGGCACCGAGATCGGCAACACCGGCAATGACGTCGCGGCCGGTCTGATGAAGGTGACATTCCGCCTGGCCGAAGGCCACGAGTTCAAGATCGGCGGCATCTTCCAGGACTACCAGTACAATATCGGTCAGCCGAACCGCGGCTCGACCACGACGGCAGCGCCGCTGGCGGCGATCGCGGGCTCCTCGGTCTACGCTTCCGACGCCAAGAACTACACGGGCACGCTGAGCTGGCGATATGCCAAGCCCGACGACATGCTGTTCGACTGGAACATCTCGGTCTACGGCAACCGCACCGACAACGACCAGGTCAAGACCTACAACAACCGCATCACCACCGGCGGCGGTGTCTGCACGCTCGCCAATCCCGGCAACAACATCTCCGGCTGCGTCGGCGACAAGCGCGGCTATTTGCTCGACACCGTCGGTATCGACGTCAATAACACCTCGCGGTTCAATTTCGGCGACTGGCGCAATGCCGTGACCTACGGTTTCGACGCCTTCCGTGACGATGTCGAGACCTTCGATTCGCGCGGCAACTCCAACATCACAACGCCGGGCGGTCAGCGCACGGTGTCCGGCGGCTTCGTGCAGCTGAAGCAGAATTACTCGACCTGGCTCGAGCTGGTCAGCGCCGTCAGATACGACCACTACGAGCTCAACTCGATCAACACCACGACCAGCGGCGATCGGCTGTCGCCGAAGATCACGGTCGGCGTCACGCCGGTCGCCGGCTTCACGCCCTATGCGAGCTACGCCGAGGGCTATCGGGCGCCGTCGATCACCGAAACCCTGATCGCGGGCGGCCACGCCACCGGCGGCGGCCCGGCGTTGTTCAACTGCCTTGATGGCACCAGCGGCCTGTTCTGCTTCCTGCCCAACGCGGCACTGCGGCCCGAGGTCGGCAAGAACAAGGAAGTCGGCATCAACCTGAAGTATGACGGCATCTTCTCGGCCAAGGACTCGTTCCGCGGCAAAATCAATTTGTTCCGCAACGATGTCGACGGCTATATCGATCTCGTCGCCTCGGCACCCACGCTGACGCCGTTCGGTCCGTTCAGCCAGTTCTACCAGTACCAGAACATCGCCCATGCCCGCATCGAGGGCTTCGAGCTCGAGACGATGTATGACGCAGGCGACTGGTTCCTCGGCGTCGCCGGCCATCTGATGCGCGGCCGGAACACCCAGACCAATGTCGGGCTCGCCACCATCACGCCACGCAAGGTGACGACGACGGGCGGCGTGCGCCTGCTCGACCGATCGCTGATCATTGCCGCGCAATGGTCGTCGTTCGGCGCCAACAACGATTTGCCGGCGGGCTATCTGCCCTCGACCGGCTATGAGCTGGTCAATCTCTATGTGACCTGGAACGCCACCAAGGACATCACCTTCACGGCGTCGGTCGACAACCTCTTGAACCAGTACTACCGGCCCTATGCGATCCCGGGCTCCTCGACCGACGGCACGGCCCAGAACGACGTGCTGTTCTCGAGCCCCGGTCCGGGCACCGTCTACAAGGCCGGGCTCAGGATTCACCTAGGTGGAGCGTAACGCGAGACGGCGATCATTCCATCCAGGTTGCTCCGGCCGCGCTGGTGCCCCCAGCGCGGCCTTGGCGCATTTCTTGGCGCATTCATGATATCAACGAGATCAGCCGGCAGGATCCCATGCATCCGCCGCCAAACAGGAGAGGGTTTTCATGTTCATCGCAATGAACCGGTTTCAGGTGATCAAGGGCAAGGAGCAGGCGTTCGAGACGGTCTGGAAGACCCGCGAATCCTTTCTCGGCGATCTGCCTGGATTCATCGAGTTTCATCTGGTGAAGGGACCCGAGGCCGAGGACCACACGCTGTACGCGACCCATACGGTGTGGGCCAGCAAGGCGGCGTTCGAGGACTGGACCAAATCGGATGCGTTCCGCCGCGCCCATTCCCGCGCCGGCAACGAGACCGGCGGCAGCCTCTATCTCGGCCATCCCAGCTTCGAGGGCTTTGAGGTGCTGATCACCGAGCGCGCAAAGAGCCTGGCGTGACGGAGGCGATCGTGCAGAACGCGGAGTTAGCCGGATTGAAGGCCTTTATGGCCGACAATCCCGGCGCTGTCATCGAGGACGTCGCGCGCGAGCGCAAGGTGACGCCGCGCGCCGTGCTCGAGGCGCTGCCCGAAAGCATGGTGCGGATCGGCGCCGGCGAATTCGCCGCCGCGATGCAGGATATCGCGGAATGGGGCGAGGTGACGCTGATCGTGCACACTGATGATGCGATCTTCGAATTCACGGGCGCCATTCCGAAAGGCGAGGTCGGCCGCGGCTATTTCAACCTGATGCAGCCGAAGGGCCTGCACGGCCACCTCAGGCATGAGCGCTGTTCTGCGATCGCGTTCGTCGAGCGGCCCTTCATGGGCAAGGTGTCGGCCTTCATCGCCTTCATCAATCTCGACGGCGGCATCATGTTCAAGGTGTTCGTCGGCCGCGACGAGACGCGCGCGCTGCGCGGCGATCAGCTGGTGCGCTTCCACGCGCTGGCGGACCGCCTCGCGCCGAAAGCGGGCTGAGACCAACGAAGGACGGGAGGCGACCATGTCGCATCGCTGGCTTGGGCGGAGCATCTGGATGGCGGCTTCCGGCGCGCTCGGCATGCTGCCGGGGGCGGGCCTTGCCGCGTCCGACGCCGCGCTGCTGCCGCGCAACCTCTCGCCCTGGGGCATGTTTGCGAGCGCCGACATCGTCGTGAAGGCAGTGATGATCGGGCTTGCCTTCGCCTCACTCGTGACCTGGACGGTCTGGCTCGCCAAGACCGTCGAGATCCGCCGCAAGACTGCGCTCGCCAGGCAGCGGATCGGCCTGCTTGAGCGCGACACCCAGCTTGCCGAGGTCGAGCAGGCGAGCCGCGACGGCGACGACGCCGTGCGCAGATCGTGCAGTCGGCCTCGCGCGAGGCCGCGCTCTCCAGCGGCATGTTCGACGACGGTTTCAAGGAGCGGATCGCGCTGCGGCTGGAGCGGGTCGAGGCGGCGATGTCGCGGCAGATCGCGCGCGGCACCGGCGTGCTTGCCACCATCGGCGCCACCGCACCGTTCGTCGGCCTGTTCGGCACGGTGTGGGGCATCATGAATGCCTTCATCGGCATCTCCGAGGCGCACACCACCAATCTCGCGGTGGTCGCGCCCGGTATCGCCGAGGCGCTGCTCGCAACCGCGCTCGGGCTGGTCGCGGCGATCCCGGCGGTCGTGATCTACAATCATCTGACCCGTTCGATCGCGGCCTACCGCGCGCTGCTCGGCGACGCCTCCGTCATGGTGATGCTGCTCGTCAGTCGCGAGGGCGATCGCAGCCTGTTCCGTCTGGCGCGCGCGGCGGAGTAGAACATGGGCGCGAAGCTCGGTACCAGTGGCGCGTTCGGCGGCCGGCGTCGCGGCGACGACGATCTGGTCGAGGCACATGAGATCAATGTCACGCCGTTCATCGACGTGATGCTGGTGCTGCTGATCATCTTCATGGTGGCGGCGCCGCTCGCGACCGTCGATCTCGGTGTCGATCTGCCGGCCTCGACCGCCGAGCCGCAGCCGCGGCCGGACAAGCCGGTGTTTGTCACGGTGAAGCCCGATCTGTCGGTCGCCGTCGGCGAGGATGTGATCGGGCGCGATGTGCTGACTGCGACGCTCGATGGCGCCACGCGGGGCAAGAAGGACGAGCGCATCTTCCTGCGCGCCGACAAGGCGGTCAGCTATGGCGATCTGATGGAGGTGATGAACCTGCTGCGCAACGCCGGCTATCTCAAGATCGCGCTGGTCGGCCTCGACGGGCGTAGCTAGGGCGGATTGGCCTTGATTGAAGCGGTGCGCCAGGGACTCGGTTCACCTCTCCCGCTTGCGGGGGAGGTCGCAGCGCATCGAAGATGCGATGCGGGTGGGGGCTCTCTCCACATCATCGGTCCGACTCGCGGTGAGACCCCCACCCTAACCCTCCCCCGCAAGCGCAGGGCTGTCCGGGGAAATTCAACCATAGCAGAGTTCCATCTGGTTGAGGGGCGTTCTGCATTTGCGGCGGCTAGGGTTGATTGGCGGAGGCTTGTCGATGCTGGCGAAGGCTCGCCGGGTGAACAGGAACTGGCTGACGAGTTCGGCGAGCCTGAGCGGCAGCATTTTGATGCAGTTGGTCCGCGCGGCAATGCGCAACAGTAGGTAGGCAATCATCGCAGCAAGCACTTGCAGGCGGATTGCATTGTCGTTGGTGCCGAGGAACTTGCGGATGTCGAGGTGCTGCTTGATCCAGCGGAACAGCAGTTCGATCTGCCACCGGCTCTTGTAGAGGGCGGCGATCTCGACGGCCGTTCGGGTCGTATCGTTGGTGAGAAGCGTGATCACGCCGCCGTTCTCCCGCCTGACCTTGATGCGCCGCAGCGGTATCGGCAAACGCGAGTCGCCCTTACTGGTGAGCTTCACCTCGTCGTCGACGATGATCCTGAAGCCGTCCCCCTTGCTGTTGCGGATGGTGCGATGCCTGACCGCGCGTAGCCGGATGCTCGTCTTCGGCCGGGTCACGAAGAAAGCCTTGCTATCATTGATCTTCTGCCACCAGTCGAAACGGCAATATCCCTTGTCGAACACGTAGGTTGTGCCGGCCTGGATCGGAGTCTGGCGACCGATCTCGATATCGTTGACGTTGGCAGCCGTCACCTCGACGCACTTCGGGATATCGCCCTTGGGATCGTAGACCACGTGCAGCTTCATGCCGCGGATGCGGCCGTTCCACACCGCCCAGGTGCAAACTTTGCCAAGCGGGATCGGACTGGCGTCGATCAGGCGCACCATCTCCTTGCCTTCGCCCCGCAACTGCCGGCTTGCCATCGCCGACAATCGTGCAAAGGTTTGCGCAAAAATGCTGGACGGGCGGCGGGTATTGGCATCCGACAGCGTCGAGCGGGACAACCTGCCGGTGCCCAGATGATAGTGATGCTGAGGATTGGCGTTGAAGCCGGTCACCACGGCGCGCAGGCTGTTGTTCCCGCTCAACTGCGCATAGATCAGCGCTACCAGGTGATCCCAGCTCTTGAACGACTTGTCGTAGGCATCCCCGTCCAGACGATCCACAGCCGTCTGAAACTGCCGCCGATTGATCGGTTCAAGCAGCCTACTAAAAATGCTATCGCGAAATCGCATGCTCGGCCTTCTGTGTCTCGACAACCAGAAAAGACCGATTTGCCTCGGTTTTGCCGAGCATGCACCGCGACACAGTGAATCATTCCCCGGACAGCCCTGCCGCAAGCGGGAGAGGGCACGCCTCTGCGGAACGGGGCGAGCGTCATGAACGCCTATGCCCTTCATGATACGGGTGGCGAAGTCCGGCTGCGGCGCTGGGGCCTGTCGGCGGCCGCGATCCTGGCGGCACATGCCGCCCTGCTCGCGCTCGGCATGAACTGGGTCTCGGCGCCGCCGCCGGGCGTTGCCGTGCCCACGGTGCTGGTCGACTTGACGCCGATCACCTCTTCGCCCCAGATTTCCGACACTGAGCTGCCGCCGGGGCCGGCGATGCAGGAGGCCGATGCTTCGCCGCCGGAGCCTGCCGCCGCGCAGGCTGTGCAGCAGGAGATCGTACCGACGCCGCTGCAGGAGAAGCCTGACGTCGCCGCGCCGCCGGAGCAGAAGCAGCAGGTCACGCCGCCCAAGCCCGAGCCCGCCAAAGTCGTTCCCGAACACAAGCCCGAGCCGATCAAGCCGAAGGTCGTGCGCCGCGAGGCCAAGAAGCCGTCCGAGGCGACGCCGGCGCCGCGCACCAGCGCGCCGAGCCGGGCCGAGCGCCAGGCGCCGACGGCGTCCGCGATCAGCGCAGGCGCGGCGGCATCGGCGATCGCGGCGTACAACGCACGGGTCCGCGCGCATCTGTTGCGCTTCCACTCTTATCCGGCCGGCGGCAACGGCCAGCGCGGCGTGGTCCGGCTGGCCTTCACGCTCGGCCGGGGCGGGCAGGTGCTGTCGAGCCATCTCGGCGGCTCCTCCGGCAATCCGACCTTCGACGCGCGGGCGCTGGCGATGGTTCGGCAGGCCCAGCCGTTCCCGGCATTTCCGTCAGAGATCACGCAGGGCTCGATGGGTTTCAGCGTGCCGGTGGCGTTCGTGCCGCGGTAGTGCAGGCAACGCCAATCCACGCACCAGCCTATCCCCGTCATCCTGAGGTGCGCGGAACGCGCGTCTCGAAGGATCGACGGCCACCAGCGGGGCCGTGCATCCTTCGAGGCTCGCTCCGCTCGCACCTCAGGATGACGGGGATAGTGTTGCGCGCCCAGTTACTCCTTCACCGCGCCCGTCAGCGACGACACGTAGTAGTCGACGAACAGCGAGTAGAACAGCGCGACCGGCAGCGAGCCGAGCAGCGAGCCCGCCATCAGCGCGCCCCATTGGTAGACGTCGCCGGTGACGAGCTCGGTCAGGATCGCGACCGGAACCGTCTTGTTGGCGGCGCTCTGGATAAAGGCGAGCGCGTAGATGAACTCGTTCCACGACAGCGTGAAGGAGAAGATGCCGGCCGAGATCAGGCCGGGCACTGCGAGCGGCAGCGTGATCCGCCACAGGATCTGCAGCCGCGTCGCGCCGTCGACCAGCGCGCATTCCTCGAGCTCATAGGGGATCGACTTGAAATAGCCGATCAGAAGCCAGGTGCAGAACGGCACCAGGAAGGTCGGATAGACCAGGATCAGCGCCAAGGGCGAGTCGAACAGGCCGAACTGCACGATCACGGTGGCGAGCGGAATGAACAGGATCGACGGCGGCACCAGATAGGCAAGGTAGATGCCGAGGCCGACATAGGGGCTGCCGCGGAAGCGCAGCCGCTCGATCGCGTAGGCGGCGAGCGTTGACGCGAACAGCGACAGGAAGGTCGAGCCGATCGCGACCAGCATGGTGGTCTTCAGCCAGCGCGGATACGAGTTGTCGAACAACAGATGCTTGAGATGCGCGAGCGTCGGCGAGGTGATCCAGAACGGGTTGTGCTCCTTGTAGTTCAGAAGCTCCGCGTTCGGTTTGAACGAGGTGATCGCCATCCAGTAGAACGGGAACAGCAGGATCAGGATGAAGCAGGCGAGCGGCAGATAGATCATCACCACGCGCCGGGCGCGGGAGTCCCACGCCATCGTATCGGGCGTCGCGCTGGCGACGTTGGAGGATTGGGCTGCGACGTCAGTCATTGGCTTCTCCCTGCTGCCATTTGCGGCGCGCGAGGCCGAAGTAGCTGAACAACGTCGCGAACACGAGGAACGGGATCATCGACACCGCGATCGCGGCACCCTCGCCGAGCTCGCCGCCGGCGATGCCGCGCTGGAACGCCAAGGTCGCGAGCAAATGGGTCGAGTTGACCGGGCCGCCGCGGGTGATGGCGTAGACCAGCTGGAAATCGGTGAAAGTGAAGATGATCGAGAACGTCATCACGATCGCGAGAATCGGCATCATCATCGGGAAGGTGATGTAGCGGAAGCGCTGCCAGGCGGTGGCGCCGTCGAGCATCGCCGCCTCATAGAGCGAGGGCGAGATAGTCTGCAGCCCTGCCAGCAGCGAGATCGCGACGAACGGGATGCCGCGCCAGATATTGGCCGCGATCAGCGAGAACCGCGCCGGCCAGGGCGAGCCGAGGAAGTCGACATTGCTGTCACGCAGATGCAGCACGTCGACCAGGAGATAGGAGATGATCGAGAACTGCGGATCGTAGATCCACCAGAACGCCAGTGCCGAGAGCACCGTCGGCACGATCCACGGCAGCAGCACGATGGCGCGGATCAGGCTCTTGAACGGGAAATGGTTGTTGAGCAGCAGCGCCAGCCAGAAGCCGAGCGCAAATTTCCCGAAGGTTGCGATCGCGGTGTAGAAGACCGAGTAGAACACCGCGTTCCACCACAGCGGGTCCTTGAGCAGGTACTGGAAGTTCTCCAGCCCGATATAGACGCCGCGCTGGCCGATCGTGGTGTCGGTGAAGGCGAGCCAGATGCCGAGGCCGAGCGGATAGGTGAGGAACACCAACAGCAGGCCGATCGCAGGCGCAAGGCACATCACGATCAGGAACGGCTTGTAGTCGAACAGGCGCGCCAGCCAGCCCGGTTGGCGCAGCGTATGTCCGCGTGAAGGTAGTGTTGTTACAGACATCAGATCCTTTTCCCGGTCTGACTTTCAAGGTCATTCCGGGGCGATGCGCAGCATCGAACCCGGAATCTCGAGATTCCCCGATGCGCACTTGCGCATCTGTGGTCTGGTGCTAGCGCACCATCCCGGAATGACAGCTGTCATAGCAATGACGGCTGCCCTGTTCGGCTTTACCGGCCCTGCCGCCGGAAGTACCGCTTGGCGCGCTGCTCGGCTTCCGCGGCGGCGGCTTCCGGCGTTGCGGCGTCGGTCGCCACCGAGGCGCACATCTGCACCAGAACATAGTCGGCGTTGACGGCGCCGGTCGCGGTCGAGATCGGCCCCTTGTAGCCGTTGTAATAGGGGCTCTTCATGGTGTCCTTGAAGATCGCGACCTTGGGATCGCCCGACCACACCGCCGCATCGGCGTAGGCCGCGAGCGGCTGCGACCAGTAGCCGGAGTTGGCGTTGAGCCACGGCTCGTACTGCTCGTGCTCCAGCATGAACTGCAGGAAGGCCTTCGCCGCGTTGGGATACGGGCTGTGCTTGAACGCCATCGCGTTCAGCGTCAGGCCCGACATCGGGGAGACCGGCGCGAGCCCCTTGGGCAGGAACTGATGCTGGGTGTCGTCGGCGACCGCCTTGGTCGCGGGATCGTTCTTCAGCGAGAAGTACAGCGAGACGCCGTTGGCGGTCAGGCCGATCTCCTGCGACGAGTAGGCGCGGTTGTTGGAGACGTCGTTCCAGGACGGCGTGCCGGCGATGAAGTTCGGATAGAGCTCCTTCAGATATTTCAGCGCCGCGATCGTCTCCTTGCTGTTGATGATGATATTGCCTTCCTCATCGAGCAGCGCGGCGTTGTGCGACCACAACAGCCAGTTGGCGAAGCCGTTGCCGTCGCCGACCGCGTTGCCGAGCGCAAAGCCGGCCGGCTTGCCGGCCGCTTTCAGTTTCTTGCAGAGCTCGAGGATGCCGGCATGGTCTTCCGGCACCTTGTCGAAGCCGGCCGCATTGACCAGCGACTTGCGGTAGACCAGCGGGCCGCCCGAGGCGCCGAACGGCAGGCCGACCCAGCTCTTCGACTTCGAGCGCATGCCGTAGCGGCGCGCCAGCGTCAGCCATCCGCCATAGCGCTTGTCGAGATAATCGGCGACGTCGGTCAGTTCGATCAGCTTGTCGATATAGATGTGCGGTGCATCGCCGAAGCCGATGATGATGTCCGGGCCGGCGCCGGAGTTCGAAGTCACCGCGGTCTGCTGGTTGATGTCCTCCCAGCCGACGAAGTCGACCTTGACCTCGACGCCGGTCTTGTCGGTGAAGCGCTTGGCATTGGCGCGGAACACGTCCTCGTCGGCCTGCACGAAGCGCACCGGCCGCAGCATGCGCAAGGTCGCACCCTTTTCGATCGGCAGCGACGGCGCCGCCACGTCGGCAGCCTTGACCTTCGACGCCTCCTGCGCCGATGCGCCGGTGACTGCCAGTGCCGCTGCGGACGCCCCCAGCGCCAGCGCGTCGCGGCGCGTGATCTCGTACTTCATGTCGTTCGCACTCCCATTCTTGTTGTGTCTTCCCGGCGTTTGGCCGCCGGTGAAGGATCTTGTTGTCTCGGCGCCCGCCACACGAAGGGCCCGTATCGTCAGCGAGACGGGCCCTCGTGCGAAGAACGCATTCCCGCCTAGCTGTTCGGACCGCGATCCATGCTGACGGGCTGCCAGCGGCGCAACGCGGTGTTTTGCAGCACCGACGGGTTGACGCAGCTTACCGGCCACATGCCTTGGAGCACTAGTGACAATTCGTAGCCCACCCGGCGCTTGCGCGCTTCGTCAAAACGTGCCGACGCCGAGGCGACATGGGCGGTCAAGGTAACATTGTCCATCCCGAGCATCGGATTGTTGTGCGACGGCGGCTCCTTTTCCAGCACGTCGAGCGCGGCGTGGGCGATCCAACCCTCCTGCAGCGCCTTGATCAGCGATTCCTCGTCGACGGTGGCGCCGCGGCCGGTGTTGATGAAGACGGCCGATTTTTTCATCTGGCGAAAATGCTTCTCGGTCAGCATGTGGTGCACTTCGGGCCGCGCCGGGGCGTGCATCGAGACAAAATCCGACTGCGACAGCACCTCCGACAGCGTCGAGGGGATCACGCCGTGGTCGTACATCAGCGTTTCCTGGATGAAGGGATCGTAGGCCATCATCCTGAGGCCGAACGGCGCGGCGCGCTTGGCCACCGCGCGGGCGACCCGGCCGAACGAGATGAAGCCGAGGGTCTGGCCCATCAGCCGCGGAATCTTCAACAGCGCCGGGCGGCCCTCGGCCCAGCGGCCGCTGCGCACCATCTTGTCCTGCTCGATCAGGCGGCGGAAGCCTGCGAGCAGCAGCATCATGGCGTGGTCGGCGACCTCCTCGATGAAGGTGTCGGGGATGTTGGTGACGGGGATGCCGCGCGCGGTCGCGGCCTTGACGTCGACCGAGTCGACGCCGACGCTGCCGAGCGTGATCACCTTGCAGTTCTCCAGCGCGTCGATGACCGTTTTCGTGATCGGCATGCCCTTGGCGTAGATCGCGTCCGCGGTCCGTGCCGCGGCGATGAATTCGGCCTCGTTGGCCGGCGCCTCGACGATCTCGGCGCCGATCGGATCGAGCGCCTCGCGCTCATAATCGTAGCCGCCGCCGGCGACCGTGAAGCTCGCGCCCTTCGGCGTCACCACCCTGAATTTCGACATTGTCTGCTCCCGATGTGAGGTCTTCTGTTCTTGCTTCTTGCTGGTTCGGTTCTTGATCTTGCTTCTTGGTCTTGTTGCTTCTTGGAGCGCGGCTTGCGTCACCGCTTTCCCATACTTGTACGCGAGCTGCGCCATTCCCTCTACAATTGCCGGTTGGTCCGCGGCCCGATTCTCCGGGCTTCTACGGGGAACCTCCGTAACCATCGGGTAAAGGGTCTCACATTACGGTGAACCGAATCAATCCGCCAATCGCGTCGCGTTCCCCGCCTCCTGGAGACCCCCGTGAAGCTGTCAAATATGAAGATCACCCCCAAGCTCGGCATTCTGGTGGGGGGGGCCCTGATCGGCCTGTGCACTGCCGGCATCCTCGCGATCAACCTGATGCAGCGTGAGATGACGAATGCGCGCATCGACCAGGCCAAGGCCATGGTCGAGATGGCGAAGAACATGGCGGCGGGCCTGAAGAAGGATGTCGATGCCGGCAAGATGACCAAGGAGGCGGCGCTCGCAGAGTTCGGCAAGCGCGCCAACACCATGACCTATGACAACGGCGCCGGCTATCTGTTCGGCACCGACTACAACGGCATCACGGTGCTGGCGCCCGATCCGAAGCAGGTCGGAACCAACCGCATGGACGTCGTGACCAACGGCCGCAAGCTCTCGCAGGAATTGATGGACGGCGTGAAGTCCAAGGGCGAGATCCTGTTGTTCTATGAGTATGTGAAGCCCGGCCAGGAGACCCCGATCCGCAAGGTCGGCTATGCGGTGGCGGTTCCCGGTTTCGACATGTATCTCGGCACCGGCGCCTATCTCGAGGATATCGATGCCAAGATGCGGCCGATCGCGTGGCTGCTCGGCCTTGCGATCCTCGGCATCGGCATCATTTCCGGCTCGGTCGCCTGGCTGATCGGCCGCAGCATCTCCCGGCCGCTCAATCTGCTCGGCAGCCGCATGCGCGATATCGCCGACGGCAAGCTCGACGGCGACATCCCCGGCGTCGACCGCGGTGACGAGGTCGGCGGTATGGCCGCGACCGTGCAGATCTTCAAGGACAATGCGGTGCGTATCCGCGGTCTCGAACAGGCCGAGGCCGAGACCCAGGCGCGCGCCGCCACCGAGCGACGCTCGGCGATGCAGAACATTGCCAGCGATTTCGAGCGCAGCGTCAACGGCATCGTCCGGACGGTAGCTTCCGCCGCCGCCGGCATGCAGACCACGGCGCAGTCGATGACCGCGACCGCCAGCGACGCCAGCGCGCGTGCCGCGACCGTCGGCGCCGCATCCGACTCTGCCTCCAACAATGTCGGCACCGTCGCTGCCGCGGCCGAGGAGCTCTCCAGCTCGGTTGCCGAGATCTCCCGCCAGGTGGCGCGCTCAAGCGAGGTCGCAAGTCAGGCGGTGGCCGATGCCGAGCGTACCAATGCCACCGTGCAGGCGCTCTCCACCGGCGCCGAGAAGATCGGCGAGGTGGTCAAGCTGATCCACTCGATCGCCGCCCAGACCAATCTGCTCGCGCTTAACGCCACCATCGAGGCGGCGCGCGCCGGCGAATCCGGCCGCGGTTTCGCGGTGGTCGCCTCCGAGGTGAAGGCGCTGGCCAACCAGACCGCGAAGGCGACCGAGGAGATCTCGGCGCAGGTCGCCGCGATGCAGGCCTCCACCGGCGAGGCGGTGACCTCGATCGGCGGCATCACCGCGACCATCGCGCAGATGAGCGAGATCACGGCCTCGATCTCGACCGCGATCGACCAGCAGGGCGATGCGACGCGCGAAATCGCCCGCAACATCCAGCAGGTCGCGGCCGGCTCGAGCGAGATCTCCGCCCATATCGGCGGCGTCACCACCGCAGCCGCCGCAACCGGCACCGCGGCGGGCGACGTGCTGTCGAATGCGCGCGAGCTCGACACCCAGTCCGGCATGCTGCGCAACGCGGTCGACGAGTTCCTGCAGAAGGTCCGCGCGGCTTAATGGATGCGCAGTTGCGTAGGGTGGGTTAGCCGAAGGCGTAACCCACCGCAGGTCCGCGAAGAAGGTTGGTGGGTTACGCTACGCTAACCCACCCTACAATTTCTAACCCACCCAATTCCATATCCCCGTCATCCTGAGGTGCGAGCCTTGCGGTGCACTTGCACCGCTGGGCGAGCCTCGAAGGATGTACGGCCCGGCCGGTGGCCGTCGATCCTTCGAGACGCGCGCAAGAGCGCGCTCCTCAGGATGACGGAAATGGCAGGCCTCGCGGGAGAGTAAAGCGGAGGGTGTGCCCCGCTCTGCAACGCTACATTTTCTCACTGCTTCTCGATCCCGGCGTCGGCGATCAGTTTCTCCCACAGCACCAGCTGCTCCTTGAGGAACGCCTCGAACTCCTCGGGCGTGCCGGAGAACGCCTCCATGCCGCGCTCGGCGAGCTGGTTCTTGATATCAGGCCGCTCGACGATCTTGCGGATCTCCGCATTCAGCCTGACGACGACATCCTTCGGCAGGTTGGCGGGGCCGAGATAGCCCTGCCAGGAGGTGATGTCGAAACCCTTCACGGTCTCGTCCATGGTGGGCAGGTCCGGCAGCAGCGCGGATTTCCGCTTGGTGGTGACGGCGAGCGGCTTCAGTGCCTTGGCGTTGACGTGCGGCAGCCCGGTCGGGACATCGATGAACATCATCGAGATCCGGCCGGCGATCACGTCGGTCAGCGCCGGCGGCGAGCTCTTGTAGGGCACGTGCAGCAGATCGATGCCGGCGAGGCGGGCGAAGGTCGCGCCGGAGACGCTCGCCGACGACGAGCCGCTGGCATAGGTGTATTTGCCCGGCTCCTTCTTGGCGAGCGCGATCAGCTCGGCGACGGAGTTCGCCGGGATGTCAGGATGGATCACCAGCATGAAGGGCAGGTCGCCGGTGCGCGCGATCGGCGTGAAATCCTTGATCGGATCGTAATTCATGGTTTTCAGCAGATACGGATTGGCCGAGTGCGTCGTGTTGGTGGTGACGAACAAGGTGTAACCGTCGGGGGCGGAGCGGGCGACATAGTTCGCCGCGATCGAGCCGTTGGCGCCGGCCCGGTTGTCGATCACCATGCCGACGCCGAGCGCAACCCCGAGCTCCTTGGAAATCAGCCGTGTCGTGGTGTCGGTGCCGCTACCGGCGGCGAACGGCAGCACCAGCGTGATGTTGCGGGTGGGATAGGTCTGGGCAAGTGCCGTCTCGGACATCGCCACGAGCACGGCGGCGGCTGCGGCCGCCAGGCACCAGTATCGTCGCAATCCCATGATCATGTCGTCGTCCCCCCGCGCAGGCCCTGAACAGGCCCATTGCGGCCGAAGCTAGCCCGGCCGCCATGGCTGCGGAAGCCGTGCCGGGAGCAGCCTTTCGCCGCATGGCCACTCCCGGACGCGGGTGGGGACGCTAGGATCCCGCCGGGAACACCTGCGCGACGTGAAAAGCCTTGGTGGTGACGAGCCACCTGCCGTCGATCAGATGAAACACGAGATGGTCGATGAAGCCGGTTTGGCCGGCCCTGACGCGCACCTTGGCGATGGCCAGATCGGACGCGGTCTGGTCGATGCTGATGATGGCCTCCTCGCGCGGCGATTTCATCGATGCCGGCGAGGGACGGCTGCCGATGAAGTCGCGGAATTCCGCGGCCGACCGCACCGTGTGCTTGCCGTCCCGGATGCCGTGCACGATGCAGGCATCGGAGAAGACGTCGCGGAACCGGCTATCGTCGACGTCATACATCAGGTTGAAATATCCTTCGATCGCGGATGCGATGGCCTGGATGTCGCTCATGGCAAAATCTCCGTAGCGGATGATGTGGCGGTGGCCTCACCGGATCGAACCGGATCGGTCTGCGCCGACAGTGGCCGATACGGTGGCGGAGTGCTACGACTGGGCTGTCATCTCATGGATGACTGAGAGGCATCGACATGGACGAAGTTGACGGTCGGCTCGTCGGCGGGCTTGTGATCCTCGCGGCCGTTGCGGACGCGCGCAGCTTCGGCAAGGCGGCTGAACGGCTCGGCATGACGCAGTCCGGCGTCAGCAAGGCGATTGCCAAGCTCGAGGCGCGCCTCGATGCCAGGCTGGTTCACCGCACGAGCCGCGCCGTCGAGCTCACCGAGGAAGGACGCGCGCTGTACGAGCGGGTTGCGGCGCATCTGGCCGGGATCGGCGAGGCGGCGGCGGAGACCTCGAAATCGCGCGATGCGGTCCGCGGCAGGCTGCGGGTCAATGTCGACCCGCTGTTCTCCCGCATGGTGCTGTCGCCGAAGCTGAGCGAGTTCCTGCTGCAGAATCCAGGCATGGATCTGCGTATCGAGACCCGCGACCGGATCGCCGATCTGGTCAGCGACGGTTTTGATCTGGCGGTGCGCTTCGGCGAGCCGGCGCCGTCGGCGCTGATTGCGCGCCGCGTACTCGATGCGCGCGTGCTCACCGTGGCCTCGCCGATCTATCTCGAACGACACGGCCGGCCGCTTGATCCGCGGGAGCTGGCGAGCCGCGACCATCAGTGCATCCTGGCAATCGACGCGGCGACCGGGCGTCCGTTCGATTGGGAGTTTTGGCGCGGCGGCGAGGTCGTGCCGGTCGCGGTCAACGGGCGGCTCACCGTGACCGATTCAGGAACCAAGCTCGGCGCTTGCCTGGCCGGCTTCGGCATCGCGCAGGTGATCGATCTCGGGCTCGACGATCGCCTGAGGAGCGGCGCGCTGATCGAACTGTTTCCGGACTGGCCCGACGAGCGTTTTCCGCTCTACGTCTATTACGCCTCGCGTAACCACGTGCCGGCCAAGGTGAGGCGGTTTATCGACTTCATCACGGAAACGCTGGCGGCAAAGCCACATTTGCCACGCAAATCCGCCGGCTTGCGCAAGGTAGGCTAGAGCGTTTTCGAGCGAAGTGGACCCCGGTTCGCGTGAAGAAAACGCGTCAAAACAAAAAGCTAGAGCTTCGGTTCTGATTCAATCAGAACCGAAAATCTCTAGCCATATCCTCGGCGTCAGCTAGCGCTTCGCCGAGCCCTGCCGCGAGGCGATGATGACGCCGGCGAGCACCAGCGCGTAGCCGATCAGATGAAACGGCGCGAGCGTCTCGCCGAGCAGCAGGATCGCCATCGCCGAGCCGAACACCGGCACCAGATGGAAGAACGGCGCCGCGCGGTTCGGGCCGATCAGCGCGATGCCGCGGTTGAAGAACAGATAGGCGAGCGTCGACGGGAAGATCAGCGTGTAGCCCAGCGTGGCAAACGTCAGAACGTCGAGCTTCAGCGTCACGCCATTGGCGAATTCCCAGGCCGCCACCGGCAACAGCATCATCGCACCACAGCAGGTGGTGAACGAGATCAGCGAGAGCTGATGGATTTTCGGCCGGCGCGGGATCAGCGCCGAATACAGCCCGAACGACACCAGCGAGGCGCCGAACATGATGTCGCCCCGGTTGAAGCTGATGCTGGCGAGCGCCGAGAAGTCGCCGCGCAGGATGATGGTCAGCACGCCGGCCAGCGAGATGGCGATGCCGGCGAGCTGCGCCGGCGTCAGCCGCACGCCGAACAGGATCAGCGACCACATCGCCACGAACAGCGGCCCCGCCGACTGGATCAACAGCGCGTTCAGCGCCTCGGTATACTGCATCGCCCAGTAGGAGATCGCGTTGTTGAAGGCGAAGCCGACTGCGGACAACAGCAGCATCAGCGGCAGCGCGCTGCGCAGCTTCGGCCAGTCCTTCTTCAGATGCGGCCAGGCGAACGGCAGCAGGATCACGAACACGCCGAACCAGCGGATCGTGGTCAGCGTGACCGGCGGCACATGGCTGCCGACATGGCGCGCCAGCACGATGTTGGCGGCCCAGAACAGCGACGTCAGGCTGAGCAGCAGATAGGGCTGGTTGTTGAGCCAGTGCAGCGGCTGATGGCGTGGGGTTGCGGCAGGTGCGGGCAAAGCGGTCATTATCTGGTGGATGTTGTGCCCGAATCCGCTGCCGCGACAAGACGAAAGAGCGGATTGGTGCCATGCGCGGCCAAGGCTCGTCGTCGCTCGCAGCGTCATGAACACTTGATTCCGTCACCCTGAGGAGCGCGGCACGCGCGTCTCGAAGGGTCGACGGCCACCAGCGGGGCCGTGCATCCTTCGAGGCTCGCTCCGCTCGCACCTCAGGATGACGGAGATAGATATTGCGCGTGTCTCCGTCGCCACGCCTATTTCTGCGGCCCTGACAGCGAGATGTCGCGCTCGGCGCGAAACACGTTGCTGTAGAGATTGGCGATCCATTGCCGCCCGCTGGAGGTGACGTTGAGGTGACGGATCGCCGGCTGCACATGCGGCGCGGCGCTGTCCCAGTAGAAGCGCGGATAGAGGTCGACGAGATCGGCCGGCGAATCGTAGCCGAGCTGGCGGTTGAGCCCGGCCTCCTCGAACTCGATGTACAGCGCGTTGGCCTTGCGGATGTAGTGGGGGTCGCCGAGCTGGCCGATCAGATCGGCGGCGCGCAGCAAGGCGGCCTCCTCGCCGAAATCCTCATCGTCGTCGTGGGAGCTGAGCGGAAAGCGGGTGCCCTCGATGGCGCGGGCGATGCGCTCGTTGTCGAGCTGGGCGACGCCCTTGATCCGCTCCATCACGAAGATCTTGGAGCGGTCGACGTGATAGGACATCAGCGCCGCATCCGACGAGCCGCGCGGCAGGATCACCTTGCGGCCATCGGCATTGATCAGATAGCCGTCTTGGTCGTCGGCCTGGAACAGCCCGCGCACATAGCCGATGTCGTGGGTGAGGCAGGCGATGATGACATGCGCATAATCCTCGGCGCTCATGTGCGAATGCAGCGCGCGGCCGCGCAGGATGTCGTGGCCGGCCAGCGTCACCAGCATGGTGTGCTCGACATTGTGATAGAGCGCGTCGCTGTTGCCGATGCATTCGATCGCGATCCGCGCGATCGAGGGCACCATCTCCACCAGCTGGGTTTGCGAAGAGCCAAACCGGCGCTGCATGTATTCGCCGAGGAATTTGCCGAGCGCGTCGGCTGCAAGTTCGGGAAGGGTCATCACGGCCTTGACCTCCGAGAGCAGGGGTAGCTTAGGGCTCGGCGGCATTTCAGGCTAGTCCCGCGATGTGACATAATGTTTGCGGCCGTATCGATACGGCTGGACCGAAGAGGCTTTGGGCGGGAGCGGGTGATGGGTGTCGATCTCTTGAACGTCAAAGGCCTGAACGAGCTGGATCGCCAGGCTCCGGTCGTTATGGTCAATCTGATGCGGTTTCGGGAGCGATCGCTCGACGGCGACGGCTCAGGCTGGGATGCGTACCTGCGTTACAGCGCGCTCACCGTGCCGATGATCAAGGCGCGCGGCGGCACGCTGCTGTGGACCGGAAACGCAGAGACGGTCGCGCTGGGAGAGCCTGCTGGCCAGCGCTGGGATTATCTCGCGCTGGTCTACTATCCAAGCGTCGCGGCCTTCATCGACATGATGACCTCGGCCGACTACGAAAACCGCTGCGACCCGCATCGCCGCAACGGCTGCGAACAGCACGTCATCATCGCGACGCGCGAGGCGTACAGCAAGTTCAAGGTCGGGTGAGGCGGCTTAGAGCGCGCCTTTTGCAACTCCACCACCGTCACCCTGAGGAGCGCGTAGCGCGTCTCGAAGGGTCGACGGCCCGACTGTGGCCGATTCATCCTTCGAGGCTCGCAAGAGCTCGCACCTCAGGATGACGGGTCTGACAGATTGGCAATGGCCGCTCGGCAGGCGGCCTGCAGTACCCGGCAAACCTCATCCCTCGACCGCCCCGCGCTCAGCGAGGCGAAGGTTGGATAGCTCGTCAGCGCGAAGATCAGGTCGACGGCGTCCCTGCGGGCCCGCGGCGCCGCGCTTTTGGCCGCGATACGGTCGATCAATGCGGTGACGCCGCGGCGGCGGCGTTCGTTGCGCTCGCGCACCGCTTCGGCGAATTCGGGATCGGTCGCCATTGCGTCGTGCAGCCGGGCGACCGCGGAATCGCGGCTCCAGAAGCCGCAGAAGATCTCGACCATGCGGTCGAGCGCGGCACGCGGATCGGCCATCGTCATGGCGTCGGCGAGCTGATGCAGCCCGCCGTGACGGGCGATCTCGTCGAACACGGCCTCGAGCAGCCCGCGCCGCGAGCCGAACTGGTTGTAGACGGTGAGCCGGGTCACGCCGGCCGCCTTCGCCACCGTATCCAGCGAGAAGCGCGCGATGCTCTCGCCCTCACGCAGGGTGCGCGAGGCGGCCTCGATCACGCGCTCGCGCGTCTCGGCGGCGGCTGCGCTACGTGCCGGGCTCACATAGCTGCGCGGCGGCATCGGCTGGCCTTGCTTTCGTCAGATTGACTATACATTATGTATATCTAATTTCCAAGGCCCTTTGGAGCAACATCATGCAGATCGCCCTCATCATAGCCCTGTCCCTTCACGTCCTGTCATCGGTGTTTTGGGCCGGCTCCAGCTTCACCTTGGCGCGCACCGGCGGCCTCGGCAGCGAAAAGCTGCTGGGCCCGCAGATCGGCGCCGCGACGGTCGCGATCGTCACCGGCGTGACGCTCTGGCGTCTGGTCCATGAAGGGTCGTTCGCGCTGTCGGAAAAGATCCTGGCCGGCGGCGCAATCGCAGCGCTGGCCGCGATCGCGGTGCAGATCTTCGTCGGCGGCGGCGCGATCAGGCAGCTGCGCAACAGCGCCGGCGATCCGTCGGCGGCGCGCGCGCGGCTCGCGCTCGCCCAGCGCATCGCGGCCGGGCTGCTCGCGATCACCGCGCTGTGCATGGGCGCAGCGCGCTATGCGTGAACTTAATACTTCCGCACCAGGTCCGGGGTGATCTCCTTCAGGCTCCGGATGCCGAGCAAGGCGAGGTCGCGATCGATCTCGTGATGCAGCAGTGAGATCGCGCGCGCGACGCCGGCTTCGCCCGCGACCACGGCGGCATAGAGGAACGGACGGCCGACCCAGACGAAGTCCGCTCCCAGTGCCAAGGCCTTGATGACGTCGGTGCCGCGACGGATGCCACCGTCCACCATCACGGTCATGTTGCCCTTCTGCGCCGCGATCTCAGGCAGCGTGCGCAAGCCGGAGACGGTGTAGTCGAGTTGGCGGCCGCCATGGTTGGAGACCATCACGCCGTCGCAGCCGTGCTCGCGCGCCAGCCGCGCGTCTTCCGGCGAGATCAGCCCCTTGACCACCAGCTTGCCGCTCCAGCGCTTGCGGATCAGCTCGACATGCTTCCAGGCCAGCTGGTCGCGGCTGCCGATGTTGCGCATCAGGTTCTTGGACAGCACCGGCGGGCCCTGCTTGGCGTCCATGTTCTCGAAATGCGGCATGCCGTGATTGAACACGGTGCGCGCCCAGGTGTTCAGCAGCCAGTCGGGATGGGTGATGGTGTCCCAGAACACCCGCGGTGTGATCGCAAGCGGCACCTGGAAGCCGTTGCGGATGTTGTTCTCGCGGTTGGGCGGCACCGGGACGTCGGCGGTGACGACGAAGGTGTCGTAGCCGGCCGCCGCGACGCGATCGACCAGCGGCTCGATGCGTTCGTCGAGGCCGGCGAGATAGGCCTGGTACCAAGCCAAAGGATTGGCCGCGCGGACGTCCTCCAGCGTGATCAGCGAGGAGGCCGAGAGGATCATCGGGACGTTGGCGGCGGCCGCGGCCCGCGCCAGCACGATGTCGCCGCGATAGGCGCAGAGCGCCGACGAGCCCATCGGCGGAATCCCGAACGGCGAGGCGTAGGTCTTGCCGAACAGCGTCGTGGTCTGGTCGCGGCCGGAGACGTCCTTCAGCACCCGCGGCACGAAACCGTATTCGTCGAACGCCCGGCGATTGTCGGTGCGGGCCGCGTCGGTCTCGGCGCCGCCCGAGATGTAGCCGTAGAGGAATTTCGGCAGCAGCCGGCGGGCCTGCGGCTCGAAATCGTCGAGTGTGAGATAGTGCCGCAAGCGCCGCGGCACGGCGGGAGCGGCGCGGTTGACGGTTGCTGGAGGCGGGGAAGAGGCTGCGGTCCGGTCGTGCACGTCTGGCGTTTCCGTTGTTCTTGGTTCTTGGTTGGAGCTTCCAGGTTAGCGCCTGCCCCCTGGACCGACAATCTTCTCGTTGAATTTGTTGATGGACTGGCTGACGTCGATGAGTGTCTTGCGGGTCTCGGCGATCACGGCGCCGGATTTCTTGTCAAAACTCTGGATCAGCTCGCGCAGCGAGATCACGGTCGGCAGCAGCTCGCCGCCATATTTGTCGCTGCCAAAACTCTTCAGGAACTTGTCGGCCGAGGTCATCTTGTCGTCGACCGCGCTGACGCCGGCGTCGGCGGCGTCGATGAAGGCGGCGATCAGCTCGCCATTGCCCGACAGCGAATTGGTGAAGTTCTCGAGCCCGAGCAGCGAGTCCTTGATGTCGGCCTCGTTCTCGGTGATGACGCGGTCGACATTGCGCAGCGCGACGCGCAGCTTCTCCTGTATGCCCATCGTGCCTTCGGCGTCGGCGGTCAGCTCAGGAATGCCGTCGGCGCCGACGGGCGGCGCCGCGGCGTCGTCGGTGCCGCCGGTGAAGGAGATCGAGGCGATCCCGGTCAGGCCCTGGAATTCGAGGCCGACCTGGGTATCCTTCTTGATCGGGGCGTTGCCCTCGATCCGCGTCATCGCCACCACACGGCGGCGGTCGAGCCTGATCGAGACCACCTCGCCGATCCGCACGCCGGCGAAATTGACGCTGGCGCCGCGGCGCAGGCCCGACGCCGAGCCCTCGAACACGACACGGAACGGCACCATGCGCTTGATGCCGGCATAGCGCTGATAGCCCAGCCAGCCGCCGAGCGAGCCGGCGATCAGGGCCAGCGTCAGGGTGCCGATCAAGAGATTGCTGGCGCGCGCCATGTGTTGGGACCTGTCGCAAAGCAGACCCTAGGAGATAGCGGATTTGCCGCCGATAGTCACCGCACCTCGGGGGCGCAGGGACCGGTCAGGCCGACTGCTTCCGCGACGCCGCGAAGACGCCGGCCAAGACCAGCGCGAAGCCGATGAAATGGAAGGCCTGCGGATGCTCGCCGATGAACACGATCGACATGATGGTGCCGAACACCGGAACCATGTGGAAGAACGGCGCGGCGCGGTTGGCGCCGATCAGCTGCACCCCGCGGTTGAAGCACAGATAGGCCAGCGTCGAGGGGAACACCGCGACATAGAACAGCGACAGCAGGTTGTTGGTGGTGAGCTGCATCACCGGACGCGCGCCGAGTTCCCAGATGAAGAACGGGACCAGGAACAGCGCGCCGCAGCCGAAGGTGAAGGCCGCGACCGACAGGCCGTGGATGTTGGGCCGCTTCAAGGTCAGCACCGAATACAGCGCGAAGATCACCAGCGCGACGGTGAAGATCAGGTCGCCCTTGTTAAAGTCGATCTTCGACAGCGTGGTGAGGTCGCCATGCAGCAGGATCACCAGCACGCCGCACAGCGACAGCAAGACGCCAAGCAACTGCGCCAGCGTCAGCCGCGTGCCGAGCAGGATCAGCGACCACAGTGCGACCACGAGCGGCGCCGCCGATTGCAGCAGCAGTGTGTTGAGCGCCTGGGTGTGCTCGAGCGCCCAGTATTGCAGCGTGTTGAAGGCACTGATGCCGGTGATCGACAGCAGCATCATGATGCCGAGATTCCTGCGGATCGCGGGCCAGTCCCGGGCGAGGTGCTTCCAGGCGAACGGCAGGATGATCAGGAATGCCGCCGACCAGCGCAGGAACGACAGCGTCACCGGCGGAATGTGGCCGGCGGCGAGCCGGCCGACGATCGCATTGCCGGCCCAGCACATCGCCGTGATGCAGAGCAAAAGATACGGCTGGTTGGCGATCCAGGAGCCGGACGCAGGCGTGGTGGTGGAATCGGAGGCAGACATGCGACAGGCCCCGGTTCACGACGCCGCGGCCTGCCCGGCTGGCATCACCGGGCCGGTATGGATCTCCCCGGCCCCTGTCACAGACACGGATTCCGCCGATCCATCAATGGGGATGGACGCATCGCGACCATGCGCGAAGGCCCCTTTCGCGGCGGACGACGGCGGTTTCGCTACGGCGCTCTGCGGGCCGGGATGAACCTCTAACCGGTCTGCGGCGGCGCGGTCTGGCGCTTGACGATCTGCTCGGCGAGCTCGATCAGGATCCGCTTGGTGTCGGGATCCTGCACCTCGCGGAACACCCGCAGCATGCGCAGTTCGAGCAGCGACTGCAGCGATTCCGCGGTCTGGCCGCCGCCTTGTGCCGGCGCGGTGGTTGCGCTCCGCCGGTTGAGGATGTCGGCGGCGATCCCGAGCATCTCGGCGACGGTCGCCAGACGGCCGGTATCGATTTTCACCGTACCGCTTACGCCGTTCTTTTGCAGCGAGGCGCCCGCGCACAGGATCTCGGCGAGATCAGCCTGCGACAGACCGATCTCGCGCCAGCGCGCCTGCACCAGTTGGTCGATCTGGTCGTCCTGCGATGTGCTCATGGTGCGTTCAGACCATCTCCGGCAATGACTGTGGACAGCAATTCGTCGACGAAGGCTGCCGGCAAATGGCCAGCGCGCCGCAATGGGACTCCGGCGGATCATTCGGATGGACAAATGGTCCCACCGAACCGGGCGACGCGCAGGACGATCCGTACCTGGACTTCAGCCGCCCAATCGCGCGGCCCGCGCACCTCGTGGCCTGAGATGCTCGCATCCGCGTCATCCGGCCTTCGCTTTTTTATCAAGACTGTCCGCGAATGCAATCAGGGGGCGACGCGTGTGGTGAACCCAACCCGGATATATGACCTTGCCACATAATGCCGCGTTTCCTGTTCGCGGGGCCATGCGTTGGGCGCGGCAGCAGCCCTGAGCACGCTGCGATGGCCGCGCGGCGCCGCTCACAGGTCGATGATCCCGAGCGCGATGCTCTTCGCCACGCCATGCGTCTTGTTGGACGCTTCGAGCTTGCGCAGCGCCTGCTTGATGAAGCCTTCCACGGTCTCCGGCGAGATGCCGAGGATCTGCGCGGTGTCGACCACGGTCTTGCCGCGCGCCGCCCAGGCCATCACTTCCTTTTCGCGGCCCGTGAGCTTGATCGTCTCGGCGGCGTTGGCGGGCCGCAGGATGGTCGGCGCGTTGCGCTGGTCGCGGTTGACGATGTCCATCGCCCGCTGCACCCAGTAGATCATCAACAGATGCAGTTCATGCCGATGGCAGACGAACAGCTTGTCGAAATCGCGCGGCTGGTCTTGCCAGAAAAACACCGTCGAGCTCGAATGCACGGCTCCGAGCCGGTCGCGATAGTGGAACGGCACGACGAAACCGTCCTTGAATCCGAACTCCCGGGCGGCATCCATCGTTTTGACCTCGGGCGCCCGCTTGTGTCCGCTTCGCTCCGGCAGCTTCAGGCTGCTCCAGCTGAATGGCGTGTTGGTGCGTCGCGACCGCGCCAGCGCCGGATCGGCATGGACGAACTCGTTCTGCACATACGCCCGCTTCCAGGCGTCGGGAAATGTGCCGATATGGTAGGGCAGATCAAGATCGGGCCGGCCGGCATCGACAAAGGCGAAGCCCGAGAAGCCGTAGTTCTGGACAATACGATGCAATGACGAGCTGAGCTCGTCGATGGTATCTGACGCCTCGATGGTCGAAATCGCGTCTACCAGGACCATTGACTAAAACCCCCGGTTTCCGGGGGTACCACAGTTGGCCCCTTTTGTTCCAGATGTTCCGCATTTGGAGGAAGGGATAATGCCGCATTCATTGGACGGCCTTCACGCACTCATCACCAGGGAAGAGCTTGATCCGGCGCATGTCGGAGCGATGTTGCGGCTGCGCAAGCTGCTGTTCGTCGACCATTGCGGCTGGCTTCTGACCACGGTCGGGGATGTCGAACGCGATCAGTTCGACTGCTGGTATACCGAGCACTGCCTGTTGTTCTCCGGCGTCGAGCTCGTCGGCGGCTTCCGGGCGATCCGCACCGACTATCCCTATCTCACCAAGTCGGTGTTCCCGCAGCTTGCGGTGCGCCGCTTTCCGAGCCGCCGCGACGCTTGGGAGATCAGCCGTTTCGGCGTGCTGCCTGGTGTCGCGAGGTCGCAGACTGCACGCGTGAACTACGCGCTGATGTTCCGCTTCGCCGAGCTGCGCGCAGCGAAGGCGCTCGTGGCGCTGGCCGACCTCTCCTATGAGCGTTTTCTCACCCGCATGGACATCCGCACCCGCCGCTACGGCCCGCCGCAGGTGATAGGCAATGATCGCATGGGCCGCCCGCTGACGGCGCTCGCCGGAGAAATCCCGCTTGGTCTTGCCGACAATCCCGGCCTGACCAAATTCCTCGACCTTGGACGGCAATTGGAGATCCACGATGCTTCACATGTTCTCGGACGTTCGAGCATTCCAGCATGATCCGCTGCGTCTGTTGCTGACGCGCGGCAACGAGGCGGAGCGGGGGCTGGTGCCGTTGCGGCTCGGTCCTGCGCCGGTCTTCCTGGTGAACGATCCCGATCTGCTGCGCCCGATCCTCAAGGCGCCGGAGACCGACATCGGAAAGGGCAAGCTGATCAAGAAGCTGACGCCGGTGCTCGGCCGCAGCTCGCTGATGCTGAGCGGCGAGGAGCACAAACGGCGGCGGGCGGTGCTGCAGAAGCACATGGCCAAAGGCAGCGTCGAGAAATTCCTGCCGCATATGTGCGCCGAGATCCGCGCGGTCGGCGCCAGCCTGGCGCTCGGATCGTTCGATCCGCACCACGTCACCGCGATGCTGGCGCTGCGGACGATCTGCGTCGCGATCTTCGGCTCCCAGGTGATGTCGTCTGGTGACGAGGAAGCCCTGGTTCAGGCCGTCGGCGCGATCGAGGACGATCTGGCGGAGGAGATGTTCCGCGCGTTGCCGTTCGGTCCGGTGGCGTGGTACCGCCGCCGCAAGAACCGGGTCTGTGCCAAGCTTGCGATGTCGACGGTGGTGCAGCGGCTGCGCCGCAAGGCGGGCTCGAGCAGCGCGCTGCGCGATCTCGAGGCGCTCGGTCTGAGTGATCGCGATCTCGAGGACGAGATCCTGACATTGCTGCTGGCCGGCCATCACACCACAGGCTCGACCGCGGCATGGATGTTCTACCACATGGCCGCCGATCCCGCGCTGATGGACGACATCGCCGACGAGGCCGCGGAGTGCCTGGGCGACGACGGCGAGCTGCGACTAGACGCAGTGAAGCGCGCCAATCTGAGCGCGACGCTGGTCAAGGAGGTCTGCCGGCTCTATCCCAGCGCATGGTGGTTCTCGCGTGAGGTGATGCAGCCGGTGACGATCGGCGGGCACGACCTCAAGGTCGGCACCTCGCTGTTGATCTGCCCCTGGCAATTGCAGCGCGATGGCAGGCATTTCGAGGATCCCGACCGCTTCCTGATGACGCGGCGCTACAACACCGATGCCTACATCCCGTTCGGTGCCGGTCCGCGCGCCTGCGCCGGGATGGGGGTTGCGATGCTGGAGCTGCAATTGCTCGCGCTCGAGATCGCCGCCGCCTATCGCTTCACCGCCGTCACGCCAAATCCGGCGCCGTGGCCGAAAGCGTCGGTGACGCTGATTCCGCCGCCCATGACGATCGACATCGAAGTCCGGGAGGTGCCCTCGCGCATCCTGCATCCGGGCGAGGAAGCGCAGCACCTGCCCTACATTCCGTCCGCCGCCACGGCATCCATCAGCACATTACAATCGGTATCCTAATGACAACACACATCACAACGGCCAGCATCGGGCAGAGGGCCATGGATCAAGTGCAAGTGCGCAGTTTGCGCGACGTCATCACGGTGTTGATCGAGCAGCGCAGCATCGTGAGGGCGGCCGGCGCAACCTTTGCCGCACATTTGCTCGACCTCGCGATCATGCAGCTCCGGCTCAACGTCAACGATATTTCGGCGGAGGAATTGTCCGGCCTGTCCGACCTCGTTGGCGCCGAGTTCGGCAGGGACAAATCCCCGCATTGATCGCGCAGAGCGTTTTCAAGCGAAAACGATCATGCTCAGAACAAAGAGATAGAGCGGGACGACGTTTCGAAGAAAAGTCATCCCGGTCTAGGTGGTGTGGACTCTAAGGATTCCCTTTTAGGAGCAAATCAGATTCAAGGCTGCTTTTGGGGAGGCCGCCTTGGGTGTGATGGACCGTTTGGTATTGAGCGACGCGGCGTGGGAGCGGATAGCGCCGCTGATCATAGGGCGCCCCGATCAGAAGGGCTCCACCGGGCGCGACAACCGGATGTTCGTGGAAGGTGTGCTGTGGATCGTGCGTACGGGGTCTCCCTGGCGCGATCTTCCGGAGGTGTTTGGGGACTGGAACAGCGTGTTCCGGCGCTTCAGTCGATGGAGCATCAAGGGTGTTTGGTGGCGGATCTTCGAGGCGATGTCCGATGATCCGGACTTCGAATATCTGATCGTCGATTCCACCATCGTTCGGGCGCATCAGCACGCCGCCGGCGCCAAAAAGGGGGGTCTGAAGATCAAGCGGAAGATCAAGCGATCGGCCGCTCGCGCGGCGGCCTGAGCACCAAGATACATATGGCCGTTCGAGGCTTGGGATGTCCGGTGCGGTTCACGCTCACCGCAGGTCAGAAGGGCGATGCACCGCAAGCCGCCGCATTGATCGAAGGCTTATCCGCCGAGGTCGTCATGGCCGATACGGCCTATGACGCCGATCACTTGCGCCAAGCCATCGCCGCCAAAGGCGCGCTCGCCGTGATCCCCAACAACCCGTCACGCGCGCTCAAATATCCACTCGACAAGCATTTCTATGCCCAGCGTCATCTCGTCGAATGCTGCTTCTCAAAGCTCAAGCAGTTCCGCCGCGTCGCAACCCGCTTCGAAAAAACGGCCCGGAACTACCGGGCCGTCGTCACTCTCGCAGCCATCGTTCTATGGATGCGCTAGTGTCCACACCACCTAGTCTTGCGTCGCCACCAGCGCCTTCATCGTGGCGCCGGCGGCGAGCGCGGCGTCGTTCGGATCGATCTCGATCTGCAGGCCGCGCTGGCCGCCATTGACGAACACGGTGATGTGGGTGAGGGCGGTCTCGTCGATCGCGGTCGGCACCCGCTTCTTCTGGCCGAACGGGCTGATACCGCCGACATGGTAGCCGGTCAGCCGCTCGGCATCGGCCGGGCGCATCATTTTGGCCGACTTGCCGCCGAGCGCGGCGGCGAGCTTCTTCATGCTGACCTCGCAGTCGGACGGCACCACGGCGCACACCGGCTTGCCGTCGACCTCGGCCATCAGCGTCTTCAGCATCCGGCTCGGCTCGACACCGAGCGCCTCCGCCGCCTGCAGCCCGATGCTCTCAGCGCTGGAATCGTAGACATCGGTGTGGAGCTTGAAGGCAAGGCCTAGCTTCCGCAGCGCCATGGTTGCTGGTGTCGAATTGGGCATGGACCCTGCCGGTTAATCCAGCTGAATGATCGCCGCAATGGCGGCTGCGATCAATCGGCCGATCGTGTCGCACCGGGCCGCGCCAACATTAAATTCCGGCCAGGGCGGCGCCGCCGCGCACGGGGTGGAATTTTTAGGGGATATCAAAGGGTTGTCGTTCGTCTAAAAGGCATAAACGACCCCGTTCTTGCTTGCGAAGCCGGGCCGCTTCCGTTATCCGGTAGGCGCCTTGCGTGCGCACGGCCGGGCGCCGTGATTTGGGCTGGGCATATCATGCAGGATCGCTGTGGGCGGACGCGTTTTCGCCGCGATCATGGTCTGAAACACCTGAAGGGAACATCTTCGAAATGGCCAATGTTGTCGTCGTCGGCGCCCAGTGGGGTGACGAAGGGAAGGGCAAGATCGTCGACTGGCTGTCGGAACAGGCCGACATCGTCGTGCGCTTCCAGGGCGGCCACAATGCCGGCCATACGCTCGTGATCAATGGCGAGACCTACAAGCTGGCGCTGCTGCCGTCCGGCGTGCTGCGCCCGAACAAGCTGGCGGTGATCGGCAATGGCGTGGTGTTCGACCCGCAGGCCTTCCTCGACGAGGTCGCCAAGCTGAGGGGGCAGGGCGTTGCGGTCGGGCCGGACAATCTGCGCATCGCCGAGAACGTCACGCTGATCCTGCCGCTGCATCGCGAACTCGACTCCCTGCGCGAATCCGGCAACGCCATCACCTCGATCGGCACCACCCGCCGCGGCATCGGCCCGGCCTATGAGGACAAGGTCGGCCGCCGCGCCATCCGCCTGATGGACCTCGCCGACCTCGACACCCTGCCGCACAAGATCGAACGCCTGCTGGCGCATCACAATGCGCTGCGCCGCGGCCACAATCTGGAGGAGATCGACGGCAAGGGCATCCTGACCGAGCTGACGGCGATGGCGCCGAAGCTTTTGCCCTATGCCGAGACGGTGTGGCGGCTGCTCGACCTCAAGCGCCGCGAGGGCAAGCGAATCCTGTTCGAGGGCGCGCAGGGCGCGCTGCTCGACGTCGACCACGGCACCTATCCCTATGTGACGTCGTCCAACACGGTGGCGGCGCAGGCCGCGACCGGCACCGGCATGGGCCCGGGCGCGGTCGGCTATGTGCTGGGCATCTGCAAGGCCTACACCACCCGCGTCGGCCAGGGTCCGTTCCCGACCGAGCTGAACGACGAGATCGGCGAGGAAATCGGCCGCCGCGGCAAGGAATTCGGCGTCAATACCGGGCGCAAGCGCCGGGTCGGCTGGTTCGACGCCATGCTGGTGCGACAGACTGTCCGTACCTGCGGAATTGCCGGGCTGGCGCTGACCAAACTCGATATTCTGGACGGGTTCGACAGCATCAAGGTCTGCATCGGCTACAAGCTCGATGGCAGGGAGATCGACCATCTGCCGGCCGGCGAGGGCGCGCAGGCCCGGGTCGAGCCGATCTACGAGATCATCGAGGGCTGGAAGCAGCCGACCGCCAACGCGCGGTCCTGGGCGGACCTGCCGGCCCAGGCCATCAAATACGTTCGCCGGGTCGAGGAACTGGTGGGGTGCCCGGTCACCCTGCTGTCCACCAGCCCGGAGCGTGAAGATACTATTCTGGTACAGAATCCGTTCGAGGCTTAACGGGATATTACCTATATCCCACCAATTGTGTGGAAATGGCTGACTACTACCCGCTGATCGCCCGTGCCATCGCCGGACTGGACCCCAACGCTCCCGGCGAAGCCCGCCGCGCGCTGTACGCGCGGGCGCGGACGGCGTTGATCCAGCAACTCCGTGGCGTGCAGCCGCCGCTCTCGGAGTCCGAGATCACCCGCGAACGGCTGTCGCTGGAAGAGGCGGTTCGCAAGGTCGAGTCCGAGGCCGCGCAGCGCGCCCGCGAGGCCTCCCGCCCCGGTGGCGGCGCCTCCGCCCGCAGCAGCGATACGCTGCGCCGCGCCAATCCCAGGCCGCCCGAGGCCAATTCCGCCGACGCTGCCGCGCGCCCGCGGCCCCCGGCCGACCCCCGTCCGCCGCGCAATTTGCGCCCCGATGCGCCGCCGGCCTCGCCGCGGCCGCAGAACCCGCAGATTCCTCCTAACGTCCCGCCCGGCCTCGATACCCAGCCGCCACAGGCCCGGCCGGGTCCGCCGCGCCGCGGTCCGGAAGGCGCGCAGCCGCCGGTGCCGCCGGCCGCCCCGGGCGTGCGCGGTTTCCGCGACATCACCGCCGACGCCGACGATCTCGGCCGCGCCGCGGCGCAGGCCAGCCGCAACGCGCGCAAGACCTACGCCAACGTGCCGTCGCCCTCGCCGGAATTCGACCGGCTCGAGCCGAGCCTGGAGAACCGCGGCGCCGATCCCGACGCGCCGTATTCCTATGAGGAGTCGGTCGAGGAGCCGGAGCGTTACACCCCGCAGCCGCCGCAGGCGCCGCCGCCGCAACGGTCGCGCATTGGCATTGGCAATGGCGAGCGCGAGCCGAGCAAGCCGCCGCGCGTCCGGTCGATGTTCCCGTTCAAGACCGCGATCGCGATCGGCATTCTGTTGATCCTGGTCGGCACCGGCATCCTGTTGCGGCAGCAGGTCACCACCTTCGTCAGCAGCCTGTTCAAGTCGTCCGCGCCCGTCGAGGCGCCGAAGGATGCCGCCGCGACGCCTGCGAGCAAGAAGATCATCGACCGCGTCGGCCAGCCCTCGTCGTCGGGCGAGCCGGTCGCTCCGGTGGCGCAGCGCGTGGTGCTCTATGACGAGGACCCGTCGGATCCGAAGGGCAAGCAATATGTCGGCTCGGTGGTCTGGCGCACCGAGCAGATCAAGGGCTCCGGCAACCAGAAGCCCGACATCGCCGTGCGCGCCGACATCGACATCCCCGACCGCAAGTTCAAGATGACGATGTCGTTCCGCCGCAACACCGATTCATCGCTGCCGGCGAGCCATACCGCGGAATTGACCTTCATTCTGCCGCAGGACTTCGCCAATGGCGGCGTCGGCAACGTGCCGGGCATCCTGATGAAGTCCAACGAGCAGGCGCGCGGCACGCCGCTGGCCGGGCTCGCGGTCAAGGTCACCGACGGCTTCTTCCTGGTCGGCCTCTCCAACGTCGACGCCGACCGCTCGCGCAATCTGCAGCTGCTCAAGGAGCGCTCCTGGTTCGACGTGCCGCTGGTCTACACCAACCAGCGCCGCGCCATCATCGCGATCGAAAAGGGCGCCCCCGGCGAACGGGCCTTCAACGACGCCTTCGCTGCGTGGGGTGAGTAGCGGCCTTCGCGCTCACCTCGGTGCTCACGATGTCATCGCCCGGCTCCGTCCGGGCGATTCCATATCGCAGCGACATCGCGGCGGCCGTCTGTTGCAGCGCATTCGACGCGCAGAGCGCCGGAACATTGCCGGGCGTTTTCGATTTTCTCTAGCACCGTCGCGCGACTGCGTTACACTCGTCTGACGTCGGGCAAGGGCACGCCATGAAACGCTATCTGATCTTCGCAGCCATCGGGCCGTTCATCGGCGGCTTCCTGCTGCTGCTCATGACCACCTATCAGTCCGGCTACTGGACCGAGACCAATGGCGGCGAGGTGGCGAAGCTGCTCGTCGTGTTCGTGAAGTCGCTGCAATATAATTATCTGTTCGGCATCGTGCCATCGCTGATGTTCGGAGCGATCGACGACATCCTGATGCATGTCAGGCGGATCGCGCCAACGGTGCGGATGCTGATTGTAGGCGCGGTGGCGTTCGTCGGCGCGGCGCTGATGTACGCCTCGCACGGCTCCGAAAGCGGTGCGGTGCAGTTCATCCTCTACGGGCTGGTCGGCTTCATCCCGGGCGTGATCACGTCCTGGCTGGCGCACAAATATGCCGAAGAGCTCTACCAGCCGGCTACGACGGCAGCCCAGCACTAGGCACGCACTCACAAGCGACAGTGTGCAACGGGAAGGCGGAAGTCGCCGGCTTCGGCGTGATCGACGGCTCGGGACCGAGCGGCGAAATGAGCGCGCCGCAATCGGACAAGGCAGCCGGGTTGAGCGCGCGGCGAGCAACAGATCGCACCACTACGGTAATCTTATCGGTGCACCAGGCGCCGGTCGCGAGCCGGGCGCGTTGCCCTTCACATAACTGTCATACCGACGTCATCCAAGTGTAGTCCCAATGTCACACGCCCGCGTCGTCTTCATGAGCCGCGGCTGTGAGGGGCGATCGATGAGCGCGTCCATGGCCTCGGTCCTGACCTTGCCGATGGCGATGCTGATCTCGGGCCTGCTGTACTTTGTTTTTATCGCATTTGTTTTAGCCGGAGCGGCAGACGACCGGGACGTATGAGACCTGCGTCCAGCTTCGGGGAAAGGGTTCATAGTGGTAGATGCAAGCTTTAGCCTTCTGACGGGCAACAGTATCGAAACGCGCCTGGTCCGAGCCGGAGGCATCATTTTTCGCGAGGCGAGCAAGCCAACGAGCTCTTCGTGATCAAGAGCGGCTACGTGCGCATTCAGGTCGGCAACAAGACCGTGGCAGACCTGGCGGCTGATACGATCTTTGGCGAAATGGCATTGATCGACAACGAGCCAAGGAGCGCGACCGCCACAGCTCTCACCGATGTCGAGCTCGTCCCGGTCTCGGAAAAGCAGTTTCTCTTCCTCGTCAGCCAGACGCCGCATTTTGCCCTGAAGGTGATGAGGACGCTGGCCCACCGGCTCAGAACCATGAACAAGGTCGTCGACTAAGCAAGGCGATCGAAAACCGCTGCTTCCGCCGCCGCTTCGGTGCGCGGTGCTTGATGCGGCCGTGGACGTGACGGAGCCTCAAACGTGACACAGTGGTAATGTGACGCAACTTGAACCGCTTGCCTGCGTTACCATGTGATGGCCATGCCCGAGGACGACATTTTCATGCCCCACGCTGCGCGATCGCGGCCGCCTTTCGGCGGGGCGCAGGCGCGCGGCAAGGTCATCGACCAGGACGGGCGCGAATTCTCCGACGCCACGCTGCATCCGCAGTTCGAGGGTTTCCAGTTCGACTTCCGCAACGCCAGCGCCAATCCGTTCGGCAATCTGACGCGCGAAGAGCGGCTGGCGCGGCTCGAGATGATCGCAAAGCTGCTCGACGTCGCCTTCATCGTGCCGGGCACCAATGTCCGTTACGGCATCGACGGGCTGATCGGCCTGATCCCCGTGGTCGGCGACATCATCACCACCGCGATCTCGCTGTGGCTGGTGCGCGAGGCCCGCTTGCTGGGCGCGCCCTGGGACATCACGGCGCGGATGCTCGCCAATGTCGCGGTCGACGGCGTGATCGGCATGGTGCCGGTGGCGGGCGATGCGTTCGACGTCATGTTCCGCGCCAATATCCGCAATGTGCGGATGCTGCGGCGCTGGCTGGACAAGCAGCCGCGGATCTAACGAACTCCCCAAAACAAAAGCCCCCGGATCGGTCCGAGGGCTTTTCGTTTTAGGAGGAGCGGAAAGGTTACGCGGCGTCGGCGTCGGTCTGGCTGGCGGCGGGGCGCGGACGACGCGGCAGCGGGAAGCCTTCGCTCTCATACAGCGAGCGGATGCCGTTCTGGTCGAAACGGGCTTCCTCGACCTGCAGATAGGCGCCGTTCAGCGAATCCGCCGGCAGCTCTTCCATCGCAAAGCGCACGGCTTCGGCGGCAGTGCCGAAACGGCGATAGGCGAAACCAGCCCGCTTCTTCTTGCGGATGGCGGCAGGAAACAGCTCGGCAGACGTGTTGTAGTTGAACGGACGCAGGGGACGCATGGTCGACGACCTCTTGTGTTCTTGGCGCGATGCGGCGAAAGGGATTTTGGGGACGGCGGCCTACCATCGGCGGCGCGCCGTACGTGTCATTTCGACCCCTAATATAGGCCTCTTTGACAAAAATGCGACCCCAGAAGCGGCCCCGGCAAGGCACATGCTGAATCCGCGCATAGCACGCGATCGATCCGAATAATCCATTTTATTTCAAAGCCTTAAGGCTCTCATATCTTGTCGAGCCAGGCCAGGATCGCGACCACGATCAAAATCACCCCGAAAAGGCCCATTCCGGAGTGGCCGAGGCCATAGCCATAGCCGCGGATCCGGCCGCTATAGCCGCCTAGGAGGATAATCAGCAGGAGGATGATGAGGATCAGTCCGAGCGACATGGCGCCCTCCTCAGAATAGGCGGCAGCCGCACGGCGAGACGCCGATGGCCCCGCGAATTCGGAGCAAAGCACATTCCGGCCCGCGAGTCGTTAACTTCAGTCCTCATTCCGGGGCGATGCGCAGCATCGAACCTCAGGTGCGCAATTGCGCACCGGGGAATCTCGATATCCCCCGATGCGCGATTGCGCATCTGAGGTTCAGTCCTGCGGACTGCCCCGGGATGACGGCTTCGCCGTCACTTCTTGCTTTCGTCGATCGGCAGCACCTTCAGCGGGGTCGGATAGGGCTCGACCCGCAGAGAGTCGCTGGCGATCAGGCCGATCTTGTGCAGCGGCGCCTGTTCGAGATCGCCGGAGGCCGACTTGTGCACGGCGTATTGCCAGACGCTCATCGAGCCCTTGGCGACCAGCATCTTGGCGATGCCGCCGGCATTCTGGCCCTCGACCTGCGCGAGATCGGCATCGGTAAGGCCGATGACGATTTCGTCCTTCGAGGTGATGACCTTGAACAGCGAGATCTTGTCGGCGGCGAACGCTGGCATGCTCAAAGTGCTCCCCATGATCAGGCCGGCAAGACCGCAAAAGCTTTCCTGGAATCCGTGACATCAAAATTTCCTCATGTTCAGGCGCGCGAGGGCCGCCGCGGCCAAAACAAACCCCGCGCGACCGGTTCTTGGTCGCGCGGGGCGGAGAAATTGTTCGACGTGAGGGCGGGATATTTGCCGAACCCGCTATCGTCATTGCCGGGCTTGACCCGGCAATCCATCGTGATGAAAGACTCATTCCTTGATGGATGCGCGGGTCGAGCCCGCGCATGACGAGTTGTTACTTCTTCTCGTCGAGCTTCAGCGCCGCCGAGTTGATGCAGTAGCGCAGGCCGGTCGGGCCGGGGCCATCGTTGAAGACATGGCCGAGATGGCCGTCGCATTTCGAGCACAGCACCTCGGTGCGGATCATGCCGTGGCTGACGTCGCGCTCCTCGTCGACATGGCTCTCGATCGCGGGCTTGGAGAAGCTCGGCCAGCCGCAGCCGGAGTCGAACTTCTGGTCGGATTCGAACAGCGTCTGCCCGCAGCCGGCGCAGACATAGGTGCCCTTGCGGGGATCATGCTCGTATTCGCCGGTGAAGGGGCGCTCGGTCGCCTTTTCCCGCAGCACCGCATACTGCATCGGCGTCAATTCCTTGCGCCACTCGGCCTCGCTCTTGTGAACCTTGCCGTCGGTTTTGGTGTCGGACATTCAACCTCCTTTGCGAGATGTCTAGGAGCCCGTCCAGATATGTTTTCGTGACGGGCATTTGTTGTAGAGTAGCAGGCTCAGGCTGCGTTTGCGAGGTTGAACAGCTTGAGGAGGTTATGGACGGTGCAGATCATTGTCCACTCGGCGCGCACTTTCTCGATGCCCCGCAACAGGAACTGGCGGAAGCCTCTTGCCTGTTTGATCTGCCCGAACACCGGCTCCACCACTTGCTTTCGCAATCGGTAGGGTGTTTCGAAGCCGCCATCGTCGATCTTCTTTCGCATGGCCTGTGTCAGCGGGCCGCCGACTTTTCCGTTCGCTACTGTCGGGTGCTTGGCGCGACCGGGCGCGACATAGCCATCGATGCTGCGTGTGTCGAGCGCTTCGAGATTGGCTTCGCTGCAGTAGCCGGAATCCGCTGAGGCCTGCCGCGGCTTGCGGCCAAGATTGCTCTCGATGGCCTCGATCAGGGGCACCAACTGGCCCTGATCGCTGCCGTGCTGGGTCAGTTCTTGCGCGACAATGATCTGGGCATGTGCATCGACGGCCGCCTGGGCATTATAGGCCTGAACGAAGCCATCCTTCGACTTCATGATGCGGCTTTCCGGATCGGTGAAGTTGCGTTGCGCCTTGGGATTGGGTTCCTCCGATGGCAGCGCCGCCGGTTTGCCCGGCTTCTTGCGGCCTTCGGCCTGGCGCTGCTGTTCCTTTTCGGCCTCGATGCGGCGCTCTTCCTCCGCCGCCAGTTTGGCGTCCGCTTCCAGCGCCGCCATCGCTTGCTGGATCTTCGCCAGCCGTTTCTGCTTGTCGACGGTCCAGTCCGGCAGTTCGTCGCTGTTGCCGAAAGTCTCATCCTCCGAGGCATCCGCCGCCTCGGCGGCCGCCAGCATGCGAGCGACCTCGGCCTTCAATTCCGCCTCGCGCTTCTTCATGCGCTCATAACTCATCGCCTTGTGTTTCGACGCGTTCGCCTTGATCTTCGTACCATCCAGCGCGACATGACCGAGCTTGACCAGCCCGGCCGTCTCGCACAACTTCAGAACCTGCACGAATAGCGCGCCGAGCGCCTTCAAATGTCGCTTGCGAAAGTCGCTGATCGTCCGAAAATCCGGCGCATCCAGCGCCACGATCATCACAAAATCGTTCCGCTCCCGGCAGGCCTTGGCAATCCGACGCGACGAATACAGCCCACTCGCATAGCTATGCAGCAGCAGCGCCACCATCATCCGCGGATCAAACGGCGGCTGCCCAAGCCCGCTCACATAGCTGCCCATGATCTCCCTGAGATCGAGGCTCTCCCGCACCAGATCAACCATAAACCGCGAGACATGGCCTTTCGGCACGAAGTCCTGCACATTCGGCGGCAGAAGCAGCGTCTGATCGATGTTCCAAGGCCGAAAATACTTGCTCATCGCCCAATGTTGAATCAGACCCGACCAGATTTGAACAGCGACTATCCAGACAAGCTCCTAGTTGGTGGCCTTGGTGCTGCTCACCAGCGTCGGCTTCTCGATGTAGTTCTCCGCGAAGATCTTCTTCAGGTTCTCGACCTTCGGGATGTCGTTATAGGCAATATAGGGTTGGGTCGGGTGCAGCGTCAGATAGTCCTGGTGGTAGCCCTCCGCCGGATAGAACGCCTCGAGCGCGCCGACCTTGGTGACGATCGGCTTCTTGTAGACCTTGGCCGCGTTGAGCTGGGCGATATAGGCGTCCGCGACCTGCTTCTGCTCGTCGCTGGTGGTGAAGATCGCCGAGCGATACTGGGTGCCGGAGTCGGGGCCCTGGCGGTTCAGCTGGGTCGGGTCGTGCACGACCGAGAAGAAGATCTGCAGGATCTTGCCGTAGGAGATCTTCTGCGGGTCGTATTTGATCTCGACCGATTCCGCGTGGCCGGTGGTGCCGGTCGACACCTTCTCGTAGTCGGCATTCGACTTGCTGCCGCCGGAGTAGCCGGACACCGCACTGACGATTCCGGCGGTGTGCTGGAACACGCCCTGCACGCCCCAGAAGCAGCCGCCGGCGAGCACCGCGGTCTTGATGCCGGCCTCCGGCGCGCTTGCCGCGGGCGGCGGGATGATCACGGCGTCCTCGGCGGCAAGCGAGGGCGCAACGGCAAAAGCGGCGACGGCCAGCGCGCCGATCGCGGCGGCGCACAGCGAGAGGCGGCTGAGGGAGCTTTTGGGCATGGGTTCCTCGTGGGATCGCAATTGGGGGCCAGTCTAGAGCGGCAGCCGGCATTCGCAAATCGGGCCGGGCTGCTCCGACGCTTCAAAATACGGGTCAGCGCGCGTTTTGTTACGCCGCCGGCCACACGGTTTCGTGAGGGAAAGCTGGTCGAAGAGTGTCATTCCGGGGCGGTCCGCAGGGCCGAACCTCAGATGCGCAATTGCGCACCGCAATTCGATGCTCCGCATCGCCCCGGAATGACTCCGTCACACCACGATACTCAGCCGCTTCGCCGCCCGCGTGATGCCCGTATACAGCCACCGCGCGCGCGAATCCTGGAACGCAAAGCTCTCGTCGAACAGCACGACGTCGTCCCATTGCGAGCCCTGCGACTTGTGCACGGTCAGCACATAGCCATAGTCGAACTCGTCATAAGGCTTGCGTTGCTCCCACGGCACGCCCTCGACGCCGCCGTCGAAGCATTCGCCGCGCACCGAGACTTTGGTGACCTTGTAGCCGAAATCCTCATCCGGCATCACGCGCATGGTGATGATCTTCGATTTCGACTGCGCGCGTGCCTTGACCCGCCACAGCCCGCCGTTGAACAGGCCCTTCTTGCGGTTGTTGCGCAGGCAGACCAGCTTGTCGCCGGCGACGGGGAGCGGGTCCTCGATGTTCTGCCGCTGCCGCACCCGCATGTTGTAGGCGCGGCGGGTGTTGTTGCGGCCGACCAGCACCTGGTCGGCGCGCATCACGCGGTCTGGATCGAGCTCCTTGCGCGACACCACCTCGCTCTCGCCGTGGCGGCCGATCTCGAGCTCGCGGCCCTCGCGGATATCCATCGACATCCGCACGATCGGATCGTCCTGGGCCTGGCGGTGCACCTCGGTCAGCATCGCGTCCGGCTCGGCATCGGTGAAGAAGCCGCCGCCCTGGATCGGCGGCAATTGCGCGGGATCGCCGAGCACCAGCAGTGGGCAGTCGAACGACATCAGATCGCGGCCGAGCTCGGCATCGACCATCGAGCATTCGTCGATCACGATCAGCTTCGCTTTTGACGCGGGAGCGTCGTCCCAGAGCTCAAAACTCGGCTGCTCGACGCCGGATTCACGGGCGCGATAGATCAGCGAATGGATCGTGGAGGCGCTGTCGCAGCCCTTGTTGCGCATCACCAGCGCCGCCTTGCCGGTGAAAGCCGCGAACTTCACCTCGCCGTCGACGCCTTCGGCGATGTGGCGGGCAAGCGTGGTCTTGCCGGTTCCGGCATAGCCGAACAGCCGGAACACCGGCGGCGTGGCGCCCTTGCCGGGCTTGGCTTTGAGCCAGTCGGCAACTGCTTTCAGCGCGGAGTCCTGATGCGGCGTGAAGGTCGTCATGTGGCTTTCGGAGGAATGAGCGCGCGACCGATAGCGCCGCGACTCGTGCCAGCACAAGCTAAACATTCATGCGGTCCGATCAAGCTATCTCCCGCTGCACGGAATTGGAGTTTCGCCCCCGAGGCTGGACTTGGGTCGCGCCGCCACTAGACTGACCGAAAACAACAAGCGGTCGGGACCACAACAAGTGGTCGGGAGCGCGACCTTGGGAGTGACGCCATGAAATTCGGCATCTTTTACGAGCTGCAACTGCCGCGCCCGTGGAACGACGGCGACGAACTCCGCCTCTACCAGAACGCGCTGACGCAGCTCGAGACCGCCGACCGGCTCGGCTACGACTATGCCTGGGTCGTGGAGCATCATTTCCTCGAGGAATATTCGCATTCGCCGGCGCCGGAATCCTTCCTCGCCGCCGCGAGCCAGCGCACCAAAAACATCCGGCTCGGCCACGGCATCTTCCAGCTCACCACCAATCATCCCGCCCGCGTCGCCGAACGGGTCGCGGTGCTCGATCTGCTCTCTAACGGCCGCTGCGAGTTCGGCATGGGCGAGAGCGCCTCGATCACCGAGCTGACGCCGTTCGGCCGCGACATGGAGACCAAGCGCGAGGTGTTCGAGGAAGCCGTGCAGGCGATCTTCCCGATGTTCACCAAGATCGGCACCGAGCATCACGGCAAGTATTTCGACATCCCCTTGCGCAACGTCGTGCCGAAGCCGGTGCAGAAGCCGCATCCGCCGCTCTGGATGGCCTGCTCGCAATTGCCGACCATCGAGCGCGCCGGGCAGAACGGATTTGGCGCGCTCGGCTTCCAGTTCGTCAGCGCCGAGGCGGCGCATGCCTGGGTGCATGCCTATTACAACGCGATCACCAAGCGGCTGAAGAAGCTCGCCGACTACGAGATCAATCCGAACATGGCGCTGGTCTCGTTCTTCATGTGCGCCGAGACCGACGAGGAGGCGCGCAAGCGTGCCGATGGCGCGACCTTCTTCCAGTTCGCGCTGCGCTATTACGGCCAGGCGCAGAACCGGCAGCGGCCGGCGCCGGGCACCGTCAACATGTGGGACGAGTACAACAAGTGGAAGCGCGAGAATCCGGAGGCGCAGGAGGCGGCACTGCGCGGCGGCCTGATCGGCTCGCCGGAGACGATCGCGAAGAAGCTGCGGCGCTTCCGCGCGTCGCATATCGACCAGGTGATCCTGCTCAACCAGGCCGGCAAGAACACCCATGAGCACATTTGCGAGTCGCTCGAGCTGTTCGGCAAGGAAGTGATGCCGGAGTTCCAGCACGATCTGGAGCACGATGCCTGGAAGAAGGGCGTGTTGAGTGGTGCGATCCAGCTCGAGGAGATCGACACCCAGGCGTTCTCGGATCGCTACGGTAAACTCGCGGTCAATGTCGCGCCGAAAACCGCCGCCGCGGGCTGATCGATTGTTGTGCAGCGACCTCGCGATCTCGTGAGGAAAATAATTCGCTACGCGCGATCCGCGCCTTAAAAGAAACGACCCGCGCGATGCCTGCACCGAAGTGCTGGCATCGCTATTTTTGTGCGGTGCTCGACAGCTCCATTCGCGCGCCCCATCATCCTGACAACGCATGATCGCGTGTTGAGAAACGCGCTTGATCGTCAGGAGAGTTTTGGAATGAAGCGTCGTGAGTTCCTCCAGCTGTCGCTCGTCACAGCCGCCGCTGCCGCGCTGTCACGGGGTGCGCAGGCCCAGGCGAACGCGAAGGAAATTCGTATCGGCTACCAGAAGAACGGCGTGCTGGTTATCACGCGCCAGCATGAAGCCCTGGAAAATCATTTCAAGCCGCAGGGCATCAGCGTGAAATGGGTCGAGTCTCCTCGGGCCCGCCGATGATGGAAGCGATGAATGTCGGCAGCGTCGATTACGGCGCCGTCGGCGATTCCCCGCCGATCTTCGCCCAGGCCGCGGGCGCGGCCATCGTTTATGCCGCGGCCCAGCCGATCATCAATGGTTCGGGCATCCTGGTGCCGCAGAATTCGGCAATCACCGGCATCGCCGATCTCAAGGGCAAGCGCGTCGGCTTCACCAAGGGATCCAGCGCGCATAACGTCGTGATTCAGACGCTGGAGAAAGCCGGGCTGACCTATGGCGATATCACGCCGGTCTATCTGACGCCCCCCGACGCCGGCCCGGCTTTTGCCAATGGCGGCATCGATGCCTGGGCGATCTGGGATCCGTATTTCGCGATCGCCGAGACCAAGCAGAACGGTCGCATTCTGGTCAAGACTCGCGACATCACCAAGACCAACTCGTTCTACATCGCCAACCGCGACTTCGCCCGAAATCACGGCGCCGTCCTGCAGCAGATCGTCGATGTCACGACGTCGTCGGCGGCGTGGGCGCAGGCGCATCCCGATGAGGTCGCGAAATCCCTGGCCGCCGTCACCGGCGTGCCGCTCGATATCCAGACCATCGCGGCGCGGCGAGCCGGCTTCTCGGTCGGGCCTGTGACTGACGACATCATCGTGACCCAGCAGGGCGTCGCCGACCGCTTCTTCAAGCTCGGCCTGATCCCGAAGCAGATCGCGATCCGCGACATCGTCTGGCGCAATCCCCAGACCTGATCGCTCCTTGGTCAATTCCTTGGTCAATTCAATGCAGAGGACATTCCCATGACGCGTTTATTTCGACGCTGGATTGCTCGCGCAGTGCTGTCGGTCGGCATCGTCGCAGCCAGCGTCGGCGTTTCCTACGGCCAGGACAAGGTCGTTCGCATCGGCTTCCAGAAATACGGCAAGCTGGTGCTGTTGAAGAGCAAGGGCTCGCTCGAGGAGAAGCTGAAATCGGTCGGCTACAAGGTCGTCTGGACCGAGTTTCCGTCGGGTCCGCCGCTGCTGGAAGCGCTCAATGTCGGTGCGATCGATTTCGGCAACACCGGCGAGGCGCCGCCGATCTTCGCGCAGGCCGCAGGCGCACCGATCCAGTATGTCGCCTATGAGCCACCGGCGCCGAAGGGCGAGGCGATTCTGGTGCCGAAGGACAGCCCGATCAAATCGGTCGCGGAGCTGAAGGGCAAGAAGGTCGCGCTGAACAAGGGCTCCAACGTCCACTATCTGCTGGTGAAGGCGCTGGAGAAAGCCGGCGTAAAATATTCCGACGTCGAGGTCGCCTATCTCGCGCCCGCCGATGCGCGCGCGGCGTTCGAGCGCGGCGCGGTCGATGCCTGGGTGATCTGGGATCCGTTCCAGGCTGCGGCAGAGGCTGCGACCGGCGCCCGCACGTTGGCCGACGGCACCGGCGTCGTCGCGAACTATCAGTTCTACTTTGCCTCGAAGCAGTTCCTGCACAGCGACCCGAAGATCGTCGAGCTGGTGCTGGCGCAGCTCAGCGAGGTCGATGACTGGGCTAAGGGCGATATCCACGCCGTTGCCGAACAGCTGGCGCCGAGCATCGGCCTCTCGGTGCCGGTGGTGGAGGTCGCGCTGAAGCGCCAGTCCTACGGCATCAAGCCGGTCACCGACAGCGTGATCGCGGATCAGCAACAGGTCGCCGACGCGTTCTTCGCGCTCGGCCTGATCCCGAAGCAAATCAAGATTTCCGACGTCGCATGGAGACCGGGCACGTGAGCACCGCAACCAACGCCAATATCCTCTGGTTCCTGCCGACCCACGGCGACAGCCGCTACCTCGGCACGGCGATCGGCGGGCGCGAGGTGAACTTCAACTATCTGCGCCAGATCGCGCAGGCTGCGGACCAGCTCGGCTATTACGGCGTGCTGCTGCCGACGGGGCGGAGCTGCGAAGACTCCTGGGTGGTGGCGTCAGCCGTCGCGCCCTGGACCGAGCGGTTGCGTTATCTGGTGGCGGTCCGGCCTGGCCTGCAATCGCCGAGCGTCGCCGCCCGCATGACCGCGACGCTGGACCGGCTGTCGAACGGCCGTCTCCTGATCAATGTCGTCACCGGCGGCGATCCGATCGAGAACAAGGGCGACGGCATCTTCCTCGACCACGACGAACGCTACGCGGTGACGCGCGAGTTCCTCAACGTCTACAGCGATCTCTTGGGGGGCAAGACGGTCAATGTCGAGGGCAAGCACATCCGGATCGAGGACGGCCGCCTGCTGTTCAATCCGGTGCAATCGCCGCGGCCGCCGCTCTATTTCGGCGGCTCGTCGGACGCCGGCATCGACGTCGCGGTCGACACCGTCGACAAATATCTGACCTGGGGCGAGCCGCCGGCGCAGGTCGCCGAGAAGATCGCCAAGGTGAAGGCGGTGGCCGCGCAGCGCGGCCGCAAGCTTTCGTTCGGTATCCGCCTGCATGTGATCGTGCGCGAGACCAATGCGGAGGCGTGGCGCGCCGCCGACGAGCTGATCCAGTACGTCACCGACGACACGGTGGCGGCCGCCCAGAAGATCTTTGCCCGGATGGACTCGGTCGGCCAGCAGCGCATGGCGCAGCTGCATGGCGGCCGCCGCGACCAGCTCGAGATCAGCCCCAACCTCTGGGCCGGCGTCGGCCTGGTGCGCGGCGGGGCCGGCACCGCGCTGGTCGGCGATCCCCAGACGGTCGCCGCGCGCATCAAGGAGTATCAGGACATCGGCGTCGATACCTTCATCATGTCGGGTTACCCGCATCTCGAGGAAGCCTATCGCTTCGCCGAGCTGGTGTTCCCGCTGCTGTCGCTGGCGCAACCCGGCAATGTGACGCCGATCCGCGTCAATACCGGGCCGTTCGGCGAGACCATCGGCAATGACTACCGTCCGCAGAAGCAGGCATCGCAATCATGAGTCTCATCGATAGTCTCCCGCGCGTCGGCGCACCCAAACTCCCCAAGGTCGACGGCCTGATCCCCTGGATCGTGCCGCTCGCCATCATCCTGATCTGGCAGCTGGCCTGCGTCACCGGTTTTGTTCCCTCGCGCGTGCTGCCGGCGCCGTCCGACGTCGCACTGGCGGGATGGAAGCTGCTGCTGTCAGGTGAGCTGATCCGCAACATCTGGGTCAGCTTCTGGCGCGCCTCGATCGGATTTGTGATCGGCGGCAGCATCGGCTTCGCCTTCGGGCTCGCCAATGGGCTGTCGCAGCTGTCGGCGAAGCTCACCGACACCACGCTGCAGATGGTGCGCAACATTCCGCATCTGGCGTTGATCCCGCTGGTCATCCTGTGGTTCGGCATCGACGAGTCGGCAAAGCTGTTCCTGGTCGCGCTCGGCGTGTTCTTCCCGATCTATCTCAACACGCTGCACGGCATCCGCACCGTCGACCCGCAGCTGATTGAGATGGGCCGCATCTACGGCATGAGCGACGGCGAGCTGTTCCGCCGGGTGATCTTCCCCGGCGCGCTGCCCTCGATCTTCGTCGGCCTGCGCTTCGCGCTCGGCATCATGTGGCTGACCCTGATCGTCGCCGAGACCATCGCGGCTTCGTCGGGCCTCGGCTACATGGCGATGCAGGCGCGCGAGTTCATGCTGATCGACGTCGTCGTGCTCTCGATCCTGATCTACGCCTTGCTCGGCAAGCTCGCCGACAGTGCCTCGCGGGCGCTGGAGCGGCTGACGCTGTCGTGGCACCCCGCCTTCCAGAAGAAGTGAGAATGAGAATGCAAGAAGCGCTTCGTTTCCAGCCCGTCGACGCCGAGCCGGTCGACCGCGCCGATATTGTCGTGCAGGCACGGCAGCTGCGGCGCGGATCGGAAAGTGCGACCCGTGGCCTGTCGCTGACCATTCGCGGCCTGCGCAAGGCGTTCGGCGACAATGAGGTGTTGCGCGGCATCGACCTGCATATCCCGACGGGCCAGTCCGTCGCGATCGTCGGCCGCAGCGGCTGCGGCAAGAGTACGCTGCTGCGCCTGATCGCCGGCCTCGAGGCGCCGACCGCGGGCAGCATCGCCTTCGGCGAGGAGCCGCGGGCGCAGGACGTCCGCGTCATGTTCCAGGAGCCGCGTCTGCTGCCCTGGGCGCGGGTGCTCTCCAATGTCGAGGTGGGTTTGGGGCGCGAGCGCTCCTCTGCGGACGCGCAGGTGCGCGCCGAGCAGGCGCTGGTCGAGGTCGGCCTCGGCGAGAAGCGCGGGCAGTGGCCGTCGGTGCTTTCGGGCGGCCAGAAGCAGCGCGTAGCGCTGGCTCGGGCGCTGGTCAGCCAGCCGCGCGTGCTGGCGTTCGACGAGCCGCTCGGCGCGCTCGACGCGCTGACCCGGATCTCGATGCAGCAATTGCTGGAGCGCGTCTGGCGCGACCAGGGCTTTACCGCGATCCTGGTGACGCATGACGTCGCCGAGGCGGTCGCGCTCGCCGACCGCGTGCTGGTGATCGAGGACGGCCGGATAGCGCAGGACGTCACGATCGACCTGCCGCGGCCGCGCCGGCGCGGCTCGGCCGAACTCGCCGCGCTGGAGGGCGAGATCCTGAAGCATCTGCTCGAAGGCAGCGAAGACATCCTGTGAGGTCGCCATGAATTCCGTCGTCCGCAATGTTTCGATCGAGCCCGCGGTGGCGGCCGCTGAATTCCGCGGCGCGATGCGCCATCTCACCGTCGGCATCAGCGTCATCACGGCCGGTCGCGGCAAAGAAATCTCGGGGATGACGGTGACCTCGGTGTCGTCGCTGTCGGTCGAGCCGCCGTCGCTGATCGTCAGCATCAACCGCGCTGCCTCGTCGTGGCCGCTGATCGCGCGCCATGGCGTGTTTGGCGTCAACATCCTCACCGCCGATCAGCTCGAGATCGCCGAGCGCTTCACCGGCAAGGGCGGCCTGAAGGGCGCGGACCGCTTCACTGGCGCCGAATGGACGACGCGCGCCTCCGGCGTTCCGCTGCTGGTCGGCGCGCTTGCCGCTGTTGATTGCGAGGTCGAGGAGATCATCGAACGGCATTCGCACGCGATCGTCATCGGTCGCGTGCTCGACGTGATTGCCTCTGAGCGCACCGCCGCGCTGGCGTACTGGCACGGCGAGTATGTCGCGATCGACAAGGAAGAAGACGCCGCCAGGCTGGCCGAAGTCAGCCTGCCGTCACGTCACGTCCATGCGAGGGGCGTGCGCTAGGGCCCCCAGATCAGGCTTTAGAGGATTGCGGTCAGCGTCGCCGGGCTGTCGATGATCACGGTGCTGCCGCGGACGCCGTACCAGACCGCCTGGACGGTCTGAGCCGCATTGCCGAGCGGGATGCCGACGACCAGCGTGGTCGGAATGCGGCCAAAGCTCGACGGAGTCCCTTCGTTATAGGTAAAGCTCGCGGTAACCGTGGAGACCGCGCCATTGAGGGCGATGCCGAACGTGCCGCCGGGAATATCAGTGCCGGTCGCGTAGGGCATCGGAACATTCAGGATGATGATGGCGGTGGTGCCGACGCCCTCGGGAATCGTCAGGGTGAGGCCTTGGATCGGCGTGAAGGTCGAGGAATTGGTGGACAGGGTGCCGGCGGTCTGCGCGTAAAGGGCCATATCTCTCTCTCCAGTTGTCAAAGTACGCTAAAACAATAGGAGATTGAGTAAGGCAAATGGCTGCTAGATACAAGAGATGACAGGCGGCGGGGCCGGCGCGGCATGTTGGCCGTGGCGCTTTCTTGATCAGCGCATTAAATGCCGGTCGGATTTCAGAGACGTGACGGTTCGATGAAGCGCGCAGGAACCTGGCTGTTCTATCTCGTCGGTGCAATAGCCGTCGGCTATCTTGCGCTATATGCGTATGCGACCTTTACCGGCCGCGACATCACGCCCGGCGATCCGATCCGAATCTTCCGTAAGCCCGACGCTCCAAGCTACTCGTGACGTGAGGCAATCGCGGCAGGAGGGCCCTGCCGCGTGCGGTCCTCAACCAGCGCTGGCCATCCGCTGATAGTCGGGAGCGCCATTGCCGGCCGGGGTGATCGGGATGCCGCCGTCGGCATATTCGTTGAGCTTGTTGCGCAGCGTGCGGATCGAGATGCCGAGGATGTTGGCGGCATGGGTGCGGTTGCCGAGGCAGTGCTTCAGCGTTTCCAGGATCAAATCGCGCTCGACGTCCGCGACGGTGCGGCCGACTAGCGCGCGGGTGACCTGCTCGGCGGCAAGCGTGGCGTGCGCGACCGCGGGCGCGGTCTTGGCGAGGTCGAGCCGGTCGCCGTCGGGGGTGAGGATCGCCTCAGCACCGATCTCGTCGCCCTGCGCCATCAGGACGGAGCGATGGATGGTGTTCTCGAGCTCGCGGACGTTGCCCTGCCAGCGGTTCGCGGTCAGGACGCGGCGGGCCTCGGTCGAGACCGGGCGGACCGGCAGGCCGTTGGCCTCGGCATATTTCTTGGCGAAGTGCTGCGCCAGTTCGAGGATGTCGGCCGGGCGGTCGCGCAGCGGCGGGATCTTCAAATTGACGACGTTGAGGCGGAACAGCAGGTCCTCGCGGAAAGAGCCTTCGCGCACCGCCTCCGACAGATTGCGGTTCGAGGTTGCGATGATGCGGATGTCGACCGGGACCGGCTTGGTGCCGCCGACGCGGTCGATCACGCGCTCCTGGATCGCGCGCAGCAGCTTCGACTGCAGGCGGACGTCCATCTCGGAGATTTCGTCGAGCAGCAGGGTGCCGCCGGTCGCTTCCTCGAACTTGCCGATGCGGCGCGCCACCGCGCCGGTGAAGGCGCCCTTCTCATGGCCGAACAGCTCGGATTCCAGGAGGTGCTCCGGGATCGCCGCGCAGTTGATCGAGATGAACGGCCGCTTGGCGCGGGCCGAGCGGGAGTGGACATAGCGCGCCAGCACCTCCTTGCCGGTACCGGATTCGCCGGTGATCATGACCGAAGCGTCCGAGCCCGCGATCTGCTGCGCGAGCTTGATCACCCGGCCCATCGCCTCGTCGCGCCAGATCAGGTCGCGGGCGTCGTTGGCGACCGCGGCGAGCACCGCTGCGAGGCGCCGGCATGGATCGCGGCGACCGCGGCGCGGGCGTCGTTGGAGATGCCGCAGGCGACGATCGGCACGTGGATGTGCTCGGCCTCGAGCCGCATCACGAGGTCGCGGATGTCGAGGCCGACGTCGACCAGCAGGAGGTCGGCACCCTTGCCGCCGCGCAGCACGTTCATCGCCTGTTCGATGGTTTCGGCGTGGGTCACGGAGGCGCCGTTGTCCATCGCGATCTTGGTCGCGGTCGTGAGCTGGCCCTTCAGGGTGCCAACGATGAGAAGCCGCATGATGATCTCCTGTTCGTCTGGTCGCGCAGGTTCCGCGCGCTACCGTTGGGTCCGTTTAAGAACGTTCAGTCTTGATGATTTCGGTCATGGTCACGCCGAGCTTGTCTTCCACCAGCACCACTTCGCCACGCGCCACCAAGCGGTTGTTGACGTAGATGTCGATCGCCTCGCCGACGCGGCGGTCGAGTTCGAGCACGGTGCCCGGTCCGAGCTTCAGGAGGTCGCCGACGTCCATCTTGGAGCGGCCGAGCACCGCCGAGACCTGCACCGGCACGTCGAACACGGCCTCGAGATCGGCCGCGATGCGCGCGGCATTTTCGTCCTCGTTGTAGCCGATGTCGTCGATCCCGGGCGCGTCGGCGGAATTGAGATCGGGAAGCGGGACGTGGGTGTCGGTGTCGCTCATGGTTCAGCCCTCAATCGCCGTCAGCCGGCCTGGCCGCGGGACGCCAGATAGCGCCCGACGAGTTCGTTGATCTTGCCTTCGATCGCGGCGCGTTCCAGCACCACGCCGCCGTCAGCCCATTCGATCCGGCAGTCGCCGGTCGCAATCGTCGGCTCGGCCAGGATCACCAGCCGTCCCTGGAAGCCGCTCTGCGCCGCCATCCGCTCGATATTGTCGTGCGCCGCCTCGTAGAGCGCGTCATTGATGCGGACCACGAGATGCGGCGTCGCCACCAGATGCGAGAAGCAGTCAGAGACCAGCGCGGTGATCTCGCCGAGCGGCTCGCGCGCAACCAGTTCGGTGCAGAGCTTGCGGGCGACTGCGACCGCGACGTCCACGGCCTCGGTCTCCATCCGCGTCTCGATGCCGGCAAAGCGCGCCGCGATGCCCTTGATCGCGGTGCCGATCTCTTCCAGCGCCTGCGCCGCGCGGCGGTCGCTCTCGACCTTGGCCTCGCGTAGCGCAGCTTCATAGCCGGCACGATAGGCCCGCGCCTCGGCGTCGGCGACCTTCTGCGCGACCTCGGCCGGGGTCGGCGCGCGCTCGCGGGCGCGGTCCGGCGCCGAGAAATCCGTGTCGAACAGGAATTTTGCGGGCGCGGCCATCAGTACACCAGTTCGTCGTCGGCGCGGTTCTTGGTCAGCGTGATCTCGCCGCGGGCGGCGAGATCCTTGGCGAGGTTGACCAAGAGCGCCTGCGCCTCGTCGACGTCGCGCAGGCGCACCGGACCCATCGCGGCCATGTCGTCCATCAGCATCTTGCCGGCGCGGGAGGACATGTTGCCGAGGAAGAAGCTGCGCACCTCCTCGTTGGCGCTCTTCAGCGCGACGCCGAGCTTGTCCTTGCCGATGTTGCGCATCAGCGTCTGCGCCGAGGCGGCATCGAGCTTGATCAGGTCGTCGAAGGTGAACATCAGCGCCTTGATGCGCTCGGCGGATTCGCGGTTTTCCTCTTCCAGCGAGGTGATGAAGCGGGTCTCGGTCTGGCGGTCGAAATTGTTGAAGATTTCGGCCATCACCTCATGGGCGTCGCGGCGGCGGGTCTGCGACAGGTTCGACATGAACTCGGTGCGCAGCGTCTGCTCGACGCGCTCGATGACTTCCTTCTGCACCGCCTCCATCCGCAGCATGCGGCCGACCACGTCGAGCGCGATGTCCTCGGGCAGGATCGCCAGCACGCGGGCGGCGTGCTCCGGCTTCAGCTTCGATAGCACCACGGCGATGGTCTGCGGGTATTCGTTCTTGAGGTAGTTGGCGAGCACCTCTTCCTGCACGTTGGAGAGCTTCTCCCACATGTTGCGGCCGGCGGGGCCGCGGATCTCGTCCATGATGCCGGTGACGCGCTCGGCCGGCAGGTACTGCTGCAGCAGCCGTTCGGTGGCGTCGAAATTGCCCATCAGCGCGCCGGAGGCCGACATCCGCGAGACGAACTCCAGCATCAAATCCTCGACCACGTCGGCCTCGACGGTGCCGAGCGTCGACATGTGGACCGACAGCTCGCGGACCTCCTCGTCGTCGAGCATCGACCAGATCTTGCCGCCATACTGCTCGCCGAGCGCCAGCATCAGGATCGCCGCGCGCTTCGGGCCGGGCAGCGGCTTGCCCTTGGGCCGGGCACTCTGCCGGTTCGCCAGCGTCGACAGGACGGTGGCGATGTCGTTGGCGTTGATGGTCTGGGGTACTGCGGCCATCTCAGCTCTCTACCGGCTCGCTCAGCCATTGACGGACAATGGAGACGGTTTCGTTCGGATTACGTTCGGCGAGCTCGCCGACCCGGTGCACGGCCTGGGCGTGGACCTGGCCCTGGATCTGGGCGACGTCGATCAGTTGCGCTGCGCCGCTGCCGCTCGGGATCAGCGCCTGGCCGGTCGTACCGGCGCTCTCGGCATGGGCTTCGGCCATCGCCGGCACACCCGCGCCGATCAGCGCCGGAATGGCGTCGGCGGCGACGATGCGCTTGACCAGGGGGCGGACCACCATGAACAGCACGACGAGGCCCAGCATCATCATCACGCCGAGCTCGATGACGTACATCACGTCATCCTTGGTGAATTGCAACATGCCGAGCAGGCCGGTCGGCTCGGCGATCGGCTGTGTGGCGGGCGGTTCGGCGAAGCGCAGGTTGACGACCTCGACCTGGTCGCCGCGCTTCTGGTCGAAGCCGATCGCGGAGCGGACCAGGGTGGCGATGCGGTCGAGCTGCTCCTTGGTGCGGTCCTGATAGACCATCTCGCCTTTTTCGTTCTTGGAATAGGCGCCGTCGACCAGCACCGCGACCGAGATGCGGTTGACGCGTCCGGCCTCGGTCACCTCGGTCTTGGTGGTGCGGGAAATCTCGTAATTGTTGGTTTCCTCGCTCTTCTTGCTCTGGTCGCGGGCGCGGACGGCGTTGTCCTGGTTCTGGTTGCCCGGCAGCTCGTTGTTGACGGTGACCTGGCCGGAATTGTCGGCGGTGGCGCTGCTTTCCTCGCGGGTCTGGGTCGAGCGCAGCACGCGCCCCTCGGGTTCGAACTTGTCCGAGGTCTGGGTGATCTTGTTGTAGTCGAAGTCGGCGGAGAGCTGGACGCGGGCGCGGCCCGAGCCGACCACCGAGGAGACGATGTCCTCGACCTGCTTGCGCATCCGCTTCTCGAACGCGGCGCGGCGCTCGTCGCCGACCGTGGCGTCGGCATCGGATTGGGCGCCATCGGCCAGCAGCGAGCCGGCCTCGTCGACGATCGAGACCCGCTGCGGCTTCAACCCGTTGACCGCGGAGGCGACGACGTGGCGGATCGCCCGGATCTGCTGCGGCTCCAGCGCGCCGCGCACCCTGAGCACGATCGAGGCCGAGGGTTCCGGCGTTTCGCGCGAGAACAGCGGCTTTTCCGGCAGCACCAGGTGGACGCGCGCGGCCTGGACACGATCGATGGCGCGGATGGTGCGGGCGAGCTCGCCCTCCAGCGCGCGCAGATGATTGATGGTCTGCACGAAGCTCGTGGTGCCCAGGGCGTCCGACTTGTCGAAGATCTCGTAGCCGACGCCGCCGCCCTTGGGCATGCCGCCCTCGGCAAGCTTCATCCGGAGCCGCGTCACCTTGTCCTTCGGCACCATGATCGCGGCGCCGTCATTGCGCAGCTCGAACGGGATCGCCTGGCGCTCCAGCTCCTTGATGATTCCGGAGGAATCCTCGGTCGACAGGTCGGTGAACAGGGTGGTCATCTGCGGCGTGGTGACACGCATGATGACGAAAGCGAAGAAACCGATCAGGGCTGCGGTGACCGCAACCATGGCCCCGAGACGGGCCGCACCAAGACCTCTCAGGAAAGCAACCAGACTTTGCACCAACGGCCCCCAGGGATTCGGCCCAAGCGGGTCCGACTGGGCAAATATTGCCTAGGGTATGGTTTCCATATGGTTAACGAAGGTTAAGAACCGCGGCAAAATCGCGGACATGAAAAAAACCGGCTTCGAAAAGCGAAGCCGGTTTTCGTCAAATGCCACGGGTACGGGCGGATTTACTGCCGGTACTGCTGGATCCGGGTGGTGCGCAGCCCGGCCAGACCATGCTGGTCGATCGAGAACTGCCAGGAAAGGAATTCATCGACGGTCAATGTGTAGCGGCTGCAGGCCTCCTCAAGGGAGAGCAGGCCGCCGCGGACCGCAGCGACGACTTCGGCCTTGCGGCGGATGACCCACCGTTTGGTACCGGGGGCCGGCAAATCCGCAATCGTTAACGGGCTGCCGTCAGGCCCGATGACGTATTTCACCCTCGGGCGATGGGGTTCTGTCATGGCGTACTCACAAACTCTCAACCACTGAACTCGCAAGAGGTAACCTACGCCCACCGGTTTAAAATTTGCCTAAGCCCAAGCGTTCAATACGAATCTCGTTGGACCGGCCGGGAACTGGGGGCGGATCGGGTGCCCGGGGGCCGATTGTTGGCCTGTCATCAGGCTCCGGAGCGAGCGGCACCCCTCTCCCTAACCCTCCCCCACAAGGAGGAGGGAACCCTCCTGCCGGTGCGTCCCTTACGTCGCTTACCCGCAATTCCCTCGCATCTCACACGCTGTGCAATGTGAGGTAAGCACACTGCTCAGGCTCCCTGTCCCCTTTGCGGGGGAGGGTTGGGGAGAGGGGGTCCCGGGCGAGATAATCGACGTGCGACTCGCTTCCGCAATCATCTCGCGTGTGACAACATGTGTCGAAAGATTGCCGGACGGCACCTTGGTCAATTTTCCTTGACCAACACGACAGCCCCGCGCCGTAACGACGCGCGACCGCCTGCGTAGGAGAGATTGTCCGTTCACCGCAGGTGGACGCGCCCCTCCACTCACTCGATCCGAGCACTTGTCATGATGATGAACAGACGCACTTTCTCGACCGCCTTGCTTGCCGGCGCCGCGGCTTCGCTGGTGTCCTCGCGCGGTATGGCCGCAACCACGCCGCCGGTGAAGGCGCGCAACGTCGTGCTGGTGCATGGCCTGTTCGCCGACGGCTCCTGCTGGACCGAGGTCATTGCGCGCTTGCAGGCCGCCGGGCTCAATGTGACGTCGGTGCAAGATCCGTTGACCACGCTGCCGGAAGCAGTCGCCTCGGCGCAGCGCGTGCTCGATCGCCAGGACGGCCCGACGGTGCTGGTCGGTCATTCCTTCTCCGGCATGATCGTCACCGAGGCCGGCGTGCATCCGAACGTCTCGGCGCTGGTCTATGTCGCCGCGCGCGCCCCCGATGCGGACGAGGACTATACCGCGTTGGCAAAAACCTATCCGACGCCGCCGGCCAGCGCCGGCATCGTGTTCGATGGCGACGAAGGCCGGCTGTCGGAAGAGGCCTTCCTGCGCGATTTCGCCGGCGACCTGCCGGAAGCGAAAGCAAAGGTGCTCTATGCCGTGCAGCAGCCGTTCCACAAGCAACTGCTGGCCGGCAAGGTCAGCCACGCGGCCTGGCGCAGCAAGCCGAGCTACTACGCCGTCTCGACCGAAGACCGCACCATCAATCCGGATCTCGAACGCTTCATGGCGAAGCGGATGGGCGCCACCACGATCGAGGTGAAGGCGAGCCATCTCGCACTGATCTCGCAGCCCGACGCGATCGCGCGGCTGATCCTCGACGCAGCGGGACAATCGAAGTGAGCGTGGGCGCTAACCGTCCTTCGGAGCGCGCCCGCTTCCCCCACGCGCGATAACGAAAGCAGCCCTGGGGTGTGGCGACGCTCCCAGGGCCGCTTTGCGACTCGGTGCCGCCTAGAGGATGTGCGCGCCATGGCTGTCGAGGATGCCGTGATGGCTCGCGCGTGGAATCAAATCATGCACGACGGCATCGACGTCGACCTGTCGCTTGCGCTTGGTGCTGAGCGCGTTCAGTAGCGTGGCGACGAGGATCATCACCAGGACGCCGGCAAGACTGAGCACGATCTGCATCGAAAGCCGGTTCGAGATGTCGAACAGATCAAACCGGCTGACGAGCGCCAGCAGGACGCCGAGACAATAAATCGGCAGCGAATTCTCGCCACAACACCGCGCGCTGCGTAGAATCGGTGTCGATAGCCCCCGCCAGCCCTCGGGAACCAGCCATAACGCCACGATCGCAAGCGCCAGAAAATGCAGCAGCCGCAACGGACTCAAATTCGATTTGTCCAATGGAAACAATAGATCCGTCAGGGTCGGCGGGACCAGCTTGATGTCCTGGCCCAGCGCAAGGACCAGGCTGAACGCCAGATAGAGAGCAGAAAGAACGAGCGCAGGGCGCGACGTCACCCATCCTCGGATCCTCTTCCTCTCGATGATGTACCACGCGCCCAGCACGACCGGCAGCTGCCACGCCAGCGGATTGAAGAACCAGACGCCATCGGGCCAGGCAGGAACGCTCCAGCCGAAGACGTGCACCAGCACATAAAGCAACAACGAGATGCCAAGCGTCACGTTTGGAGCTCGCAGCAGCAGCCACAACAGCGGCGCGAACAATACGTGACAGATCACAAAGACCGGCAAGACATCGGTATTGACGGGGCGGTACTGCAGGACCGCCGCGTGCGCAAGCGTGGCGCCCGGACGCTCGAACAGAACCCGCGTATTGCTCTCGTCGGCAAGACGATCGCTGCCCGTGAGGTAGACGAGGATGGCGCAAGCGAGCGTAAGCAGCAGAAAGGCGGCATAGATGTCCCATCCCCGCCGCAGCGAACGGCCGATCATGCCGCTCCAGCCGTCACGCTGACGCGCCCTGCCGTAGGCCAGTGCGCAGGTCACGCCCGAGATGAACATGAATATCTCGGCGGCATCGCAGAAGCCGTAGTTGCGCAGTGTCAGCCAACTTCCGACGTTATTTGGAATGTGATCGAGAAAGATCCACCATAACGCGATCCCGCGGCAGACGTCGATGCGCGGGTCGCGGCCGGTCGATCTGAACTCCGGCGGAGTTTCGCCGATCAATCGCTTCGAAGTGTGGGTTCGATCAAGCATTTGTTGATCTGTCTGGCGTGCGCGCACGGCCTGATCGGGCACAGGTCCGTGAGACGATCGGATGCTCCGAGGCGTGCGCGTGCCGGACTAGCCTCCGGTCAACCTATGGGATTGCGCGCTGCAGCTATCCGATGGTTGGCGGCGCTTTCGCCGGCCAGCCACGTTCGTCGGGGCCAGAAGGATCATCGTCCTCCGACGGCGCCAGCAAGGTTCCGCCGATGACCGGTATCAAAAGCTGTTTCCGCATTTCGGCGAGGCGGGCACGGCAGTATTCGTGATAAAGCATGTCGAATATGGTGGACATGATCGAACCCTTTCCTGATCACTAAGGCTGACTTCCCATGTGACAGATTTCGACCATTTCAACCGGGGCCAAAAAACCAACGGTGCCGCCGGCAGTCCAACGAATACTGATAGCGATTTGGCCGGAGCGACCAAACAAAATCGAGACCAGTAGTTCTACAAGGGAGCCTTAGTGCGGCTCCTTAAGCTGGATCAATCGCAAACAGGGTCGTAGGGCTGATTTGCGCTTGCACTCTGCCAGGAATGTTTGAACTGGATCCGATGGCAGCAATCATAAATTGAGCCGTCACGACCATATCCTCTTAAAGGAGAAAAATCGGCTGCGACTTTCGCGGATATTATACACGTAATATTCTGGCCACTGAGTGAACCAGTTCACACTACTATCAATCACAGGCAAATCAGACTAGCAGACCGATAGCGTGGCTTCTTGGACTCATGCGCACGGATCAAGAGCAGGCCGGTGCGTGAATTGCAAAATGCAGATTCGACGTTGGTGTGCCGCAGTACTTCATTCTGATGTTCTGTGAAGGCTGGAGGTCCCCATGCCTACGGACGCAGCCAATTTCATATCGTATCGATTTTCAACGCGCGATCTTCCGGAGCGGATTCGCATCCCCGCATGGCGCGAGCACTTTGGGCGATGCGTCGTGCATGCAGATATCGAGCCTCTATCGAACGTTCCGTTCGAGGCCGATGCGTCCCTGTATGCGGTTCGGGGTTTGCGTACGCTCGCGCTGAAAGGCACTTCCATGCGTTTCAAGCGCTTGCAAGCGAACCTTGCCGATGGTGATGACTCAATCGGCGTGATCTTCTGCTCTTCCGGCGGAAGCCAGCTGTCGCAGCGCGGCGGGGAAGTTGAAGTTCGCGGCAGCGATGCAATCGCAATTCTGCATTCCGAGCCCGTCAGCGTTACTTATGTCGAGGGATTGCAATTTGGTCTGGCCGTGCCGCGCGAGGTGCTTGCGCAGCGCTTGACTGACGTCGAAAGCCTGGCTATGCGGCCGATTTGGCACCGAACCGAAGCATTCCGGCTGTTCACGGCGTATCTGAAGTCGGTCATTAGGACGAGGGCGCTGTCCGCCCCCAGGCTTCATGATACGGTCGTGACCCACATCCATGATCTCATCGCGCTCGCAATCGGCGAGGGGCCTGCCTTGGGCGAGAGCAGCGCGAGCGCCGTCGTGGCCGCTCGGCACAACGCAGTGCTCGACTACCTGGCCATACACTTTCAGGAGCCCGGGCTCAACGTTCAAACGGTCGCCCGTTGCCAGGGCATTTCACCTCGCTATCTGCAGCGCCTGATGGCGTCATCGGGGTCATCGTTCACCGAGCGCTTGAATGAATTGCGTCTGCAACGGGCGCTCAAATTGCTAACCGAGTCTCACGCCAGCCGTCAGCGAATTTCCGATATCGCGCTGGAGGTCGGTTTCTCGGATGTATCTTATTTCAATCGCCTGTTCCGAACGCGTTTCGGCGATTCGCCGCGCGGCGTCCGCCTCGCCCGAAAGGATTCTCACTGAGCCGATCCAGGCGATCGGCGTGCGGCGTGCCACGCTACTTGTTCAGGTCCCAGAAAAATACCCTGTCGCTTGTCACTGCCGAATACCAACTGCCAAAGTACATGTCAGCATCGTGTATCTGGCCATTCACCCAGATGTCGGTATGACCGATGTTACTGGTGTCAGTTGGTTCAAATATGATCACCCCGTTTCGGGCACCGATCTTTGATGTATTCGAAAACATTTCCCCTGAGCCGTACCGGTTATTGAGGTACTGCCGGAAATCGAGGGTGGAAAAAATATACTCCCAGCCATCCTTATCGATGAGAAACCGCACCTTTTTGACGAGTACGCCGCCCTTGCCGTAGTCGCCGTCGCAATTGATGTAGTGACCATCAACGTGGTTGAACGCCCAACACATTTTCGAGACGCACGTATTCTTGTGCCCGGGTTCGTCGTGAAACTTCTTTATGGGACCATTGATCATGGTCTTGAATTCGTCGGTCATGCTTGGGTGGTTAGCCAGCAAAGTGTTGAAGCTAATGTTGACGAAACCCATACTCTTTTCTCCGCAGCGCCGTTGCGCCCGAGCCTTGCAGCTCCGACGGGAAAAATTTGGCTTCTGGGACGACATCTGGAGGCGTCGTCGAAATGATGCATCCTAAAGCCGTGACCGTTACAGTGTCCACCGATGAGGGGCGCGACATCGGGACGCCGCGCCGCATGCCGACAGTCGTTCGGACGCTCAGCAGATAGTTGCCGAAGTCGGCTTCAGGTGAAAAGCAGATGGTGGGCAATGCCTGCCAGAGCACGATCCGCAAAAAGTGCGAAGCGGCATTCCGAAAAGATCATGCTTAAACAACGAGCTACAGCGCGATGACGATCTCATAGCGCTGTAGAGGCCGACGGAAGAACTGGCGCCGCTATCGCTAGATCGTTCTTCATTGCGGACGCGGTGTCGGTCGCCAGGAAAGATCGTCGGACCACAGGTAGATCGCGATCGCTGCGAGGCACAGTGCGATGCCGATCCAGAAGATTGGCGAATGGTGGATCGGCCGTCGATGGCCCGGAGCTGGCTTCATTCGATCAACTCATCTCGCGCGGGAGCAGTGAGGTGGCAATCACCCGGAATTGAGAGTGTCGCTCAGGCAGGACGTCCTCCGCAAGACCTTCATCACAGGCACGCCGCCAGCGCGGCTTCCATTTGCTGCAACATGCCAAAACGGACGCCAGGCGGCTCCTGCTCCCCGGGCGGCGTCAACCGGAGATGGATTCCGGGCTTCGCCGGTAGGATGAGTGGAGCGCAGCGATACCCAGCATTTTTATCCGCGCGGTGAGATGATGGGGTTTCGCTGCGCTCTACTCATCCTACGATGGACATCGTGATGGTAACCGGTGTTGCCAATTCGACACGACGGGCAACTCAGCAAAACCTGTCAATCCTCTGTAATAAAAATATTTCGGTTTTACGGAATGACAACTCGGTGTATGGTTCGCCCGTCTCACCCGATCGAGGGGCGCTTCGCGGTCGTCACGAACGCGGTGTGGGATGCGGTGGACGCCGAGCGTGGTGCTGACGAGAGCGCGCGAACGGACGGTGAAGTCGTGTGGTCCTGACGCCCTAGGTGGTGTGGACTCTAAGGATTCCCTTTTAGGCAAATCAGATTCAAGGCTGCTTTTGGGGAGGCCGCCTTGGGTGTGATGGACCGTTTGGTATTGAGCGACGCGGCGTGGGAGCGGATAGCGCCGCTGATCATAGGGCGCCCCGATCAGAAGGGCTCCACCGGGCGCGACAACCGGATGTTCGTGGAAGGTGTGCTGTGGATCGTGCGTACGGGGTCTCCCTGGCGCGATCTTCCGGAGGTGTTTGGGGACTGGAACAGCGTGTTCCGGCGCTTCAGTCGATGGAGCATCAAGGGTGTTTGGTGGCGGATCTTCGAGGCGATGTCCGATGATCCGGACTTCGAATATCTGATCGTCGATTCCACCATCGTTCGGGCGCATCAGCACGCCGCCGGCGCCAAAAAGGGGGGTCTGAAGATCAAGCGGAAGATCAAGCGATCGGCCGCTCGCGCGGCGGCCTGAGCACCAAGATACATATGGCCGTTCGAGGCTTGGGATGTCCGGTGCGGTTCACGCTCACCGCAGGTCAGAAGGGCGATGCACCGCAAGCCGCCGCATTGATCGAAGGCTTATCCGCCGAGGTCGTCATGGCCGATACGGCCTATGACGCCGATCACTTGCGCCAAGCCATCGCCGCCAAAGGCGCGCTCGCCGTGATCCCCAACAACCCGTCACGCGCGCTCAAATATCCACTCGACAAGCATTTCTATGCCCAGCGTCATCTCGTCGAATGCTGCTTCTCAAAGCTCAAGCAGTTCCGCCGCGTCGCAACCCGCTTCGAAAAAACGGCCCGGAACTACCGGGCCGTCGTCACTCTCGCAGCCATCGTTCTATGGATGCGCTAGTGTCCACACCACCTAGTGGCCGGTGTCTCGTCGCAACACGCGAACGCGTTTTGCGAAGGCGGTGACAAGCAAGCCCAGTCTCGCCGGGGAGAGCACGTATAAGCCGTAACCCATCGCGCAGGGAAAGCCGGGTTGTTTCCGGTTACACCTGTGGTCCTACCCCCGAGCTTTCTACCCTTTGCTCGGGGCCCATGGGTGCGATCGGCACCCGGCTTTCCCTGCGCCCTCTGTGAAGAGAGAGGGCGGAACGAGAAGCAAAGCTCGGGCGGATCATGTCGCGAGAATGCGAAGTTGTGTCCCCACCCACACTGTCATCGCCCGGCTCGACCGGGCGATCCAGTACGCCGCGGCCTCTCGGCTCAAGCAGCGGCGTCTCTGGAATACTGGATCACCCGCTTTCGCGGGTGATGACACCGCGATGCTTGATCGTGAATCGAGAACAATCGCGTCCGTCGGCGCGGCGCAAGTCGGGACGACGTAGCTTAACTGCTGCCGCTCGACGTGCCGCGCACCACGCGCTTGATCTTGTCGGTGGTGTAGGTCTGCCCGCCGATCGAGAGCAGCGGTGGCGAGGCGGTCAGGTCGACGGAGTCGACGACGCCCTGCACTTCGGTGGAAATCGCGAGGTCCTTGCCACTGGAATCCTTGCCGGTGGCGGTCAGCGTGTAGGTGCCGGCCGGCCACTGCGTGCCGTCATTGCCCTTGCCGTCCCAGACGAAGCTGGCGTTGCCCTGCTTCAGGCTGAAATTGCCGGAATAGGCGGTCTGGCCGGTCGAGCTCGTGATCGTGATGGTGGCGCTGGTGGCTTGCGGGGACACCAGATTCCAGGTCGCCGATTTGTCGAACTGCGTCTTGCTGCCGTCGACCGCGACGGTGTTGCCGACATAGACCAGCGCCTGGGTCGACTGCGCGCTCTTCTCGATCTCGATCAGCGACTTCAGCTGGTCGTTGGATTTCAGCTGCTGCTCGACGCCGGCGAACTGCACGAGCTGCTGGGTGAACTGGTTGGTGTCGAGCGGATCGAGCGGGTTCTGGTTCTGCAACTGGGTCGTGAGCAACGTCAGGAAGGTCTGGAAATTGTCGGCAATGCCCTGCGACGACGTCGTCAAGCCGCTGCCGGAGCTGCTGCTGCTTCCGGAGCTCGTTCCGTTGCTGGTGCCCGGTGCTGAGACGACGGGCGTCGGCATGGTTGCATCGACTGACATCGTGAACTCCTTACACTCTGATATCGACGCCGCCGAGGGCGCCGGTTGTGCGTCCGTAGGAGCGGCCCGCCACCGCGGCAGGAACGCTGTCCTCCTCGGCGACGATCAAACGGTGGGCGTTCGGGTTGGGCTGGCCGTTGTTGTTCTGGCCCGACTGCGACTGGTCGCGCAGGCTGAACTGCAATCCGCCATCGCCGGTCGAGAGGCCGGCATTGTCGAGCGCGCGCTGCAGCTGGTTGGCGTCCTGGCGCAGCATCGACAGCGTCTCCGGGCGTTCGACCGTGAGATGCGATGTCACCTGGCCGTTGCGATCGACATCGATGCGGACGTCGATGCGGCCGAGCTCGGCGGGGTCGAGCCGGATCTCGAAGCGGCTCTTGCCGCTCTTGGCGGAGGCTGCGATCTGCATCGCAAGCCCGCTGAGCGGCACGGCGGCGCTTTGCGCAGCGTTGGTCACCGTCAATTGCGCGGTCGCGGACGGCGGCGTCTGCGTGGTCGTCAGTTGCGGCTGGATTGCATTCGCCGCCTGCGCGGAGGGATCGGGCGTGGTGAGCTGGGTCGACGCAGCCGTGTGTCCGCCTACCGGCGGCGTTGGCGCGGCGCTGCCGTCGCCGCTCGCATCGGCCTTGATCGCATCGGCGGCACCGTCCACAGCCGCCTTCGCCTTGCCGGCGACAGCGGCGGCCGGCGCGGCTGCAGGAACGATGGTCGTCGGCGCAGCCGGTGCGGCGCCGCCGCTGCCCGTGGCTGCGCTGTCCTGGTCCGCAGGTGCCGTGGCGGTCGCGTCCTTTGCGGCCACCTGGACCTTGGCCTGCGTCGTCTTCGTCGGTGTTCCGGCGGCAATTGTTGCAGCGAGCGTCGCGTCGCCGGTCGCTGTCGCTGCGCCCTCGGCCGTTGTTGCATCGGCCGTGGTGATGACTGGAGTCTCGGTCTTGACGCCGGCCGCCTTGGCGACCTTGCCGGCATTCGCCGTCGTGGCCGCCGCCGTTGCGGTGTCGGCGCCGGCAGGCGCGCCGCTGCTGCCCGGCGCTCCCGTGCCGGCGATGGCCACGCTTGCCGCAATCGCCCCGGCCGCGATCGCAAGCGGTGCGGCCGGCTGGTCGGACGGCGTGGTGGCCGTCACTGCCGGGTCAGCCGCCGGAGCAGCGGTAGCGGCAGCAATCACCGCGGCGGCCGTGGCAGCACTGGATGGATTTGGCTGCGCAACGGCTTGCGTCGTGGCCGGCGTGTCATCGGTGGATGGCGTATCGGTGCTCGCGTCATCCGACTTGGATTTCGACTTGGTCTTGCGCGTCGCTGTCGCTATCGACCTTCTTGTCGTCAGGCGAACTGCTGGAATCCCGCGTCCGGTCGGGGGCCGTCGTGGTGTCGCGGGAGCGCGTATCCGTCGTCGAGGACGAATCGTCGGAGCGGCGCGACGGCGCCGGTTGCGAGTCGTAGCGGCTCGAGTCGTTGCTGGACGAAGTGCTGCTGTCGACCAGCGCGGCAAAGCCGTCGTTCCCCGCCTGCGCGGCGGGGTCGGGCCGCGACGACCGCGGCGTCGTGCCCTGAAAAGACCGGCTTGCCAATGCTTCCGACGTGACGCTGACCACTGCCAACCCTCGCAAATGAGACTTCCGGGCTTTTGTCAGCAAGGAGCGGGCCAATCATGGCGTGCAATAAATACTCAGCTATTTCAGATGGTTACGTGTCGCCTTCATGGACTGGAACAGGTTCCCGACGGGTCTCCTTTTTGCCCGGCGGCAAGATTTGCCGTCCGCGCGCGGCAACGCGTCGTTTCCGCCGGATTGCCTCACCGGAATACGGCCTATATTAAAGGTGGCCTCCGACGCGTCCTGAACCGACCGAAGCCGCCGTGGATGCGTTCTAAGGCATTCTGGATAAAAGGCTTTTCCAATTTCGTCGCGGAGTGCGTAAGCTCGCCGCGACACTGCTCAATGACCCCTTGAAGATGCTCAACAGTCTGGATCTCGAAAGCCGCCCTGAAGACACACGGATCGTCGTCGCCATGTCCGGCGGCGTCGACTCGTCGGTGACGGCTGCGCTGTTGAAGTCGCAAGGCTATGACGTGGTCGGGATCACGCTGCAGCTCTACGACCACGGCGCCGCGACCCATCGCAAGGACGCCTGCTGCGCCGGCCGCGACATCCACGACGCGCGCAATGTCGCCGAGCGGATCGGCATCCCGCATTACGTGCTCGACTATGAAAGCCGGTTCAAGGAATCCGTGATCGACAATTTCGCCGACAGCTACGCGCTCGGCGAGACGCCGGTGCCGTGCATCGAGTGCAACCGTTCGGTCAAGTTCCGCGATCTGCTCGCAACCGCGCGCGAGCTCGGTGCGCAGGCGCTCGCCACCGGACACTATGTCGCCTCGCGCCGGCTGGCCGACGGATCGCGCTCGCTGACTTGCGCGGCGGATGCCGACCGCGACCAGAGCTATTTCCTGTTCGCCACCACGCGCGAGCAGCTCGACTTCCTGCGCTTCCCGCTCGGCGACATGACCAAGCCGCAGACCCGCGAGCTTGCGCGGCGCTTCGATCTCGAGGTCGCCGACAAGCAGGACAGCCAGGACATCTGCTTCGTGCCGACCGGCCGCTACACCGACATCATCGGACGGCTGAAGCCGAATGCGATCGCGCCGGGCGACATCGTCGATCTCGCCGGCAATGTCGTCGGCCAGCACCAGGGCATCGTTCATTTCACCGTCGGCCAGCGCAAGGGCCTTGGCATTGCCTCGGGCAGCCCGCTCTATGTGGTCAAACTCGATGCGGCGACGCGCCGTGTCGTGGTCGGGCCGCGCGAGGCGCTGCGGATGGATCGCATCGCGCTGCGCGACGTCAACTGGATCGGCGACGGCGCGCTGGATCGCGTGATCGGCGAGGGCATCGAGCTGTATGTCCGCGTGCGTTCGACGCGCGCGCCGCAGCCGGCGTGGTTGCGCGCCGCCGATGGCGGCTATGAGGTCGAGCTCGTCGCCGGCGAGGAGGGCGTGTCGCCCGGCCAGGCCTGCGTGTTCTACGACGCAGCCTCTGGGCAGGCGCGCGTGCTCGGCGGTGGCTTCATCAGGAGTGCGAGCGCGAGCCGCGTGGCGCGGGCGGCTGTGCGGGATGCGGCGGCGGCGCTCGCCGATGCGGTTCGCGGATAGACAGAAGAAACGTCGGGGCAGGGAATGGCTGGGGACATCGACCGCGAGGGGGTCGAAAAGGCGTATGGCCGCTGGGCACCGATCTACGATCTGGTGTTCGGCAAGGTGTTCGATCAGGGCCGTCAGTCGACGATTGCGGAAGCCGACCGGATCGGCGGGCGCGTGCTCGATGTCGGCGTCGGCACCGGGCTGTCGCTGTCGGAATATGCGCCCACCACAAAACTGTGCGGCGTCGATATTTCCGAGCCGATGCTGCGGCGGGCGCTGAAGCGCGTGCGCGCGCTGGGCCTCTCCAATGTCGAGACGCTGGCGGTGATGGACGCCAAGAACCTCGCATTTCCGGATGCGTTCTTCGATGCGGTTGTCGCGCAATACGTCATTACCGCGGTGCCGGATCCCGAGGCGACGCTGGATGATTTTGTTCGCGTGCTGAAGCCCGGCGGCGAACTGATCTTGGTCAATCACATCGGCGCCGAGAGCGGTCCGCGCCGCATCTTCGAGCTCGCCTTTGCGCCGCTGGCGCGGCGGCTCGGCTGGCGTCCGGAATTCCCGTGGGAGCGGCTGACCGATTGGGCTGCCAAGCATGGCGGCGTCAGTCTCGCGGAGCGTCGGCCGATGCCGCCGATGGGGCACTTCTCGCTGATCCGATTCCGCAAATCGTGAGGCTGCGGCGATTTTCATAGGGAACATCGGCGCGTCGTCACGGTTCTCCCGTCATGAGGATTCGAACGCTGGCTTTTTACTGTGTGCTGATGACGGCACCCGTTGTGGCCGCCGCGCAGGCGCCGCCGACGCCTACCACGCCGCCGGCGCGGACCGCGCCGCCGGCACCGTCGCGCGCTGCCGTGAATTGCGCGCCGCAACAGCCTTCGCATACCGGCGTGGTGGTTCCGGAGGGAACCACCACCGGCCAGGCGCTGGGCGACAAGCTCGCCAAATCCGACGGCGTGCTGTGCCCGCCGGCCGGCGTCGATCCCGAGATGCGTGCGCCGACCCCGCAAGGCGGCAACACGCCGGTGATTCCACCGCCCGGCAGCCCTGGCGGCGACCCATCGGTGCGGCCGAAATAGCCTCTGTCTGCAATAAGTTGCGACTCTGTCCGCCTTTGCTTGACAGGCGAGCATGCCACTCTTTATATGCCGCCCGTTCGCACCCGCGGCTGCACGCCGACGTTCGCGAGCCCATGGCGGGGTAGCTCAGCTGGTTAGAGCACGGGAATCATAATCCTGGGGTCGGGGGTTCAAGTCCCTCTCCCGCTACCACCTTTCTCCACACACCCGTTGCCCGGTTGGGGTAAGCGGCTTTGCCGAGCAGGGCATTTTGGGCGGCCGCTTCTGCGGCCTCTGCGTCGCCTGCTGTGAGACTCCGCGTCTAAAGTCATGCGTACCGGCTACCTGGAAGCAACCCAGCCTCGCAAGCCGTCGACCGTGTGAAATCCGTCCGTGGCGTAGCACCGAATGGATGGCAGGAAGGCCTGCGCCATCTCTGCAAGCGGATGTCCTGGGCCGAGGTCCAACACCCTGGTGACTCCCAGCTCTGCGAGGGCTTCCAAGGTCGCTTCCCAGTCGATGGGGCACGCGACCTGGCCTGCGAGCTTCGCTGTTGCACTCCCTGCAGAGAAGATGCGCTCGCCGTCGCCCCCGGAAAGCAGGATCAGCTCGCTTGCGACGGGGGCGCGTCTGCTGCCGTCGAGCGCCTGTTGCAGCGGCGCGCAGGCCTGCGCGAGGTGTGACGTGTGCGATGCGATTTTCACGGCGAGAAGGCCGGTGCGTGCGGCGCCCTGTCTTGTCGCTTCCCGGCAGAGCTCGATGACGTCCCGCTCTGCGCCTCCGATCACGAACAGGAGGTCGGGGTTCTTGATCGCGATCTCGCAGCGGTGGTGTTCCAGCAGACGTTCGAGCGCGGCCCGGTCGAGCCCGCGGACGTAGCCGAGGCGGCCATCTGGTCCGGCCGCGCGGTCCATCTGGCGCGCGCGAACATCTGTCAGTCGGAGGGCTTCGTCGGCTGTCCATATTCCGGCGATGCTCCAGGCCGCCATCTCACCAACGCTGTAACCTGTGACGGCAGTCTGTTCAGGCAGCAGGTCGGCAATGCAGGCGTGGATCGCGAGCACCGACGTGACGGTCAGGATCTGGCTGACACGGTTGGTGGACAATACGTCCACGCTTTGTGTCCTGACGAGCTGTCGCGGATCCTCGCCGAGACAGGTGGTTGCTGCGTCGAAAACCGGCTTCGCGGCGGGCTGCTCCGCGACCAGATCGAAGATCTTGTCCGAGAGGGTGCCTTGTCCGCCGCAGAGCAGTGCAAGCATCAGCGTTCCAGTCGATCGACGAAGAGGGCCATGGCCAGCAGGTCCGCCGAGCCGCCCGGGCTCAGATTGCGCGCCACGAACGCGTGATGAATGTCGACCGCTCGTCTCCGCCAGCCGGCAGATCCGATGCCTCCTGCCGCCAGAAATGCGGATGCGCTGGCCTGCACGAAGCGCAATCCTTCCGGTCCGCCCCGATGCAACAGGTTAGTGTCGGTGACGTCGGCGATGAGCGTCATGCATGTCTGAATGCGCACCGCTTCCTCATCATGAGGAACGAGCCTCCGCGCCGCATGCAGCGCGGGAAGGGCGATGTCATACACCGACGGAAAGCCATGGGCGGCTTCCGCCCTGGCGCCGCCGGCGCCGTAGCGCCGCGAGGCGACGGCGCCATGGCTGCGCAGGGATATGGGACCTGAAAGGATGTCTTTGTCCCAGCGCCGCGACACCAGGTCGCCGAGCGATTTGCGGATGCCGAGCGCGCCACGATATCCGGCCGCGGCGCAGAGCAGGCCTAATCCGAAGATCGCGCCGCGATGCGTGTTGACGCCGCGGGTTGCAGCGAGCATGGCGCGCTCCGCCGCAACTCCGATCGCGCGCAACCGGTTCATGCCGGCGCCCTCGGCGCCTGCGGCTGCCAGATCGCTGAAGAACGGCTTCAGGGTTTCGGCGCTGCGGCACAGGAGCTCGGCGTCCATGTCGCCATGCGCGCCATTGTCGACATGGCTGACCAACCCCGGCTTGGGATAGGTCTCGACTTCGAGCTTCAGGCAAGACGATGCCAGATGGCCGAGCTGCTCCGCATCAAGCGCGGATTCCGGCCGCGATTGCCATTTGAGTGCAACGTTCATGACACGTGACCCGCGAGAAAGGCTGCCCGCGTCGTGCTGGTGACCCCGGTCGGGCCTTTCACAAGCACTTCGTCCTCGTCAGCGCCGGTCAGTTCGCGCCATTGAACCCCTCCTGCCGGACCGACGATCTCACCGTCCAGCCGCATCGGCGCCCGCTGTGCAATCCGGGCGATGTCGGACGGCAGAGTATCTCCTCGCCTGGCTGCCGACAGCGGCCAGAGCAGATCAAGGTCCGAACTGTTCGAAAGATAGCGAAGGCCGGTGAGATGCTGCCAGGCCAGGCTGCCAAAGGTGCGGGTCTCCGGCAAAAGCTGGATAAGCTCGTCGATCGTCTCGCCCCAAGCTGCGGGCGCCGTCGCGGCGGCGTCGGCCAGCAATGGGGGCGGGGCGGATGCGACGATATCGGCCGCGGCGAGTGAGATCGCAATGCGCCGTTTGCCGTGGCTCGGCGGCAGTGGCAGACCGAGCGGAATCATGCCGGCAGTATCGCTGCAAGCCGGCCGGCGAACGATGAGGGGACGGCCGGCGTGCACCCAGCCTGCGACGATCGGCTCGCTGGCGAGTTCGGGATAACGGCTCATCACGGCGGTCCATCCGGACGCCGAGGCCTTCACCATACTGTGGCGCGCGAGAGCTTCAACCATCTTGCGATCCCCGATGTAAGGCTGCCGCGACGGCAACGCGTTCAGCCAGTTCGGCCGCTTTCCGCCGTCCGCCGCGTTCGGCGCCGCGCCGGCCGCGATCATCCTGTCCTTGCGGCCGTTGCAGCACGGCCGCAAGCTGCGGCGCCAAAGGCGCATTTTCGTCCCAGACGACGTGAATGCCGCCGGTCTGCACCATGTTCTCGAGGCCCGGAGCGAACACCGGTGTCGCTTCTGCCTTGGCCTTGAGCATATCGATCGGAAGTTTGGTGACCCGCGCCATCGACGGCAGATCCATCACCGCGGGATGCGCGCCGGGCAGCGCGACCAGCGTGCCGGCGGCAAGCGCCGTCGCGATGAACGCTCCGGCCGCGCTGCCGCCGTAGAGCAGGGCGACGGTGCGGTGGCCTTCCGCTTCCGCCAGCAGCAAGGCTTTGGCGAGATGCGACAGGTATTCGCTGAGGCCGAGCAATTCGTCGCGTCGGCTCATGCGCTGGCTTGAGGAATCCACCAGGAACAGGATCGGAGCCCGATCGCCTGATCTGACGATCTCGATCACGCGTCCAGCGAGCATAATCGCCTCGTCCACGCCGAGCGGCTGTCCCTGCGTGATGCCGAGCACGTGGACCGGCCCTGCACCGGGAAGGACCGCCTTTCCCGCGATCGTCGCGGCGATGACGTCGATATCGCTGCCGCTGGGGAACAGGCTCGTCAGAATGTCATCGAGCACCATCGGCGTTCTCCCTGTTGTTTGCCGCGCGAAGGAACGCGTCGGTCGAAAGCGATGGGATATCGGCCGGTTGACCGACGCCCAGCGCCTGCCAGATCTCGACGGCATCCTTGGACGCGCCGAAACGCTGCAGGCGTCGCTCCAGGCGCTTCTGCTCGGCTTCGAGAACCGCTACGCCGCAATCGCGCCTGATCGTGAGTGCATCGATCGCCGCCTGTCGAAACGCCAGCGCCTCGTCGTCAACGAACGTGTCGGCGCCGCCAATGAGGTAGCGGTGCTTGCCTCCCATCGTGCGCCAGACGAGGGCCCGATCGCGTGAGTCGAATTCCTCGACGCCCTTGTTGGTCTCGATCACCTCGGGGCCGCTGACGCTGATCCGCCCCTGCTCGGAGACGACGAGGCGCGAGCAGCTGCCGGCGATCAGGCTGCCGCCGCCATAGCATCCGGCGCGTCCGCCGATCAGTCCGATCACGTTGACGCCGGCGCGCCGCGCCTCGACCACCGCGCGGATGATTTCCGAGATCGCGAGCTCACCGGCGTTGGCCTCCTGAAGACGAACACCGCCGGTGTCGAACAGGATCAGCACATCCTGGTTCAGTGTGCGTGCCGCGCGCAGCAGGCCGGTGAGCTTGGCGCCGTGGACCTCACCGAAGGCGCCGCCCATGAAGCGACCTTCCTGCGCTGCGACGAGCACGGGCGATCCTTCCAGGCGGCCGCGTCCGACGACGATGCCGTCGTCGAACTGCTCCGGCAGGTCGAAGATCGCCAGATGCGGGCTCATCTCGCGCTGCTCGGGACCGATGAATTCGGCAAAGCTGCCGGCATCGACCAGCGCTTCTATGCGCTGCCGGGCGCTCGCCTCGTACCAGCTCAGCGAAACCGTATTGGCTGTGGCCGCGGTCATCGTTCCGGCTCCTCGATCTTGCGGATGCCTTGCGCGAGGCGCAGCGCGACCGTGTCGGGCCGGGCTCCGCCGTCATTGATCGAGATACGCAAGCCACCGGCAGGGCGGCGGGCGACGAAGTCGCGCACGACGGCGTCCCACACCGCACCGAAGCCGTGGGCCGCGGTCGCGATGTCGATCACGCAGGTGTCGGCCGGCGAAGCGCGTTCCAGCAGAACCTCGAGGTTGCCGGAAGCGACGACGCCGACGATCGCCTGGATGCGGGTGCCGCCGGCGCGTGTCGGGGCAGATAGTCTGAAGCTGAGCGTTTCCATTCAAAACTCCTCACCAGTTCCGGAAGCGGCTGGGCGGACGGTAGAGGCCGCCGGAAGCCAGCATGAGATCCTTGATCGAGCGGGCCGCCAGCAGGCGCCGGTCGGCGTCGAGCGGATCGATGCCGAGATCTTCAGGGCGCCTGATCACGCCGCGCTGCCTGAGCTGCTCTACGAGCTTCGCATCACGCGCCCGGCCGACGTCGGTGTAGCCGGCAACGCCGCGGATGGCCTGCTCGCGCTCGTCCTTGTTGCGGCACATCAGGAGGTTGGCGATGCCTTCCTCGGTAACGATGTGCGTCACGTCGTCGGAGTAGACCATCACCGGCGCCAGATCGAGATCGAGTTTGCGCGCCAGTTCAAGCGCATCCAGTTGCTCGACGAAGAGCGGGACATTGCGGTCACCAAAGGTCTCTCCAATCTGCACCACGAGCTTGCGGCCGCGGCGCAGCGCGGGGGAGGAGTCGGGCGCAGCCTCGGCGCCCGCCTTGAGCCAGGGTTCGCTCGGGTGGCGGCGGCCGCGAGGGTCGGAGCCCATGTTGGGCGCGCCGCCGAAGCCTGCGATGCGGCTGGTCGTCACCGTCGAGCTGTGGCCTTCGAGGTCGATTTGAAGCGTCGATCCGATGAACATGTCGCAGGCATAGAGGCCCGCCGTCTGGCAGAAGGCACGGTTGGAGCGCAGCGATCCGTCGGGCCCGGTGAAGAAGATATCGGAGCGCGCGGCGACGTAATCCTCCATGCCGACTTCCGATCCGAAGCAATGGATCTGCTCGACCCATCCGGCTTCGATCGCCGGAATCATCGTGGGATGCGGATTGAGCGCGAAGTGGGTGCAAACCTTGCCCTTGAGGCCGAGCTTCTCGCCATAGGTCGGCAGCAACAACTCGATCGCGGCGGTATTGAAGCCGATTCCGTGATTGAGCCGGCGCACGCCGTAGGGCGCGTAGATTCCCTTGATGGCCAGCATCGCCGTCAGGATCTGGGTTTCAGTGATGGCTGCCGGGTCGCGGGTGAAGAGCGGCTCGACGTAGAACGGTCGGCCAGCTTCGACCACGAAATGCACGAGGTCGCCGGGGATGTCGACGCGCGGGACCTTGTCGACGATCTCGGTGACCTGCGCCACGACGAGACCGTTCTTATAGCTGGTCGCCTCGACCACCGTCGGTGTGTCTTCGGTGTTCGGCCCCGTATAGAGATTGCCGTCCTTGTCGGCGCTTACCGCCGCGATCAAAGCGACGTTCGGCGTCAGATCGATGAAGTAGCGGGCGAACAGCTCGAGATAGGTATGCACGGCGCCGAGTTCGATCTTGCCCCCGAAAAGCATCCGCGCGATGCGGGCCGACTGCGGGCCTGAATAGGAAAAGTCGAGCCGCCGCGCGATGCCCTTTTCGAAGATGTCGAGGTGCGCGGGCAGGACCACGCCCGATTGCACCATGTGCAGGTCGCGGACATCCTGGGGATCGAGGTTCGCGAGCGCCGAGGCGAGGATGTCGGCCTGCTTCTGATTGTCGCCCTCCAGGCACACCCGGTCGCCTGACCGGATCACCGCCTTCAGAAACGCAGGCAGGCTCGGGATCGGGACAATCTTGCCCTTTGCGTGCCGTTGACCGGCCGCCAGGCGCTCTCCGAGGGCGGCCTTTTGCATACCCCAATCGCTCATCTCGCCTCCTTGGCATGCGGGATTGGCTTCAATGGACGCTAATGTATGCGTATTGCATTGGATTGTCAATTATTGTATACGCATATTCATAAGCGATGGATATTCGCATACATAGGAGGGAATTTAAGATGCGAATGGATACAAGGCGTCCAAGCCAGGGGCATCGCGCCTCATTCTCTGAGGGGAGGCGCCCGTGACCATTTCCGGCGTTGCACTGCTCGCGATTTGCACCCTGCTCGGAGGCCTGTTGGGAGACCTGCTCGGCGTTGCCCTCGGCGTTAAGGCCAATGTCGGCGGCGTCGGCATTGCGATGATGTTCCTGATCGCGGCCCGGCTCTGGCTGGTGCGGCGCGGCCTGCTCAGCCATGGGCTTAAGACCGGCGTCGAGTTCTGGGGCAGCTTCTACATTCCGATCGTGGTCGCGATGGCGGCGCAGCAAAACGTGGTCGCTGCTGCAAAAGGCGGTCCGATCGTCGTCATTGCGGGGATCGGGGCGGTCGCGGTGTGTTTCGCGATGGTGGCCCTGATCGGTCGGTTCAGCGGTCGTGTCGAGACGATGGACGAGATCGAGGCGCGAGAGGCTGAAGTGCTCGCCGCGCCAGTGCCTCAGTTCAAGTCCGGGAGGATCGGATGAACATGACGTCTCACGTTCTCACCGCGAATTCGCTGGTGACCGCGTTCGCCGCTGTCGGAATCCTGATGTGGGTATCCGGAGCAATCTCGAAATATCTCACCTTCGGGCGCATTCACGGCTCGGCGATCGCGATCATGCTGGGTCTCGTGCTGGCCTTTTTCGGAGGCATCTCCACCGGCGGTGAGAAGGGTGTGGCCGACCTGCCGGCGCTCGCCGGGATCGGCCTGATGGGAGGCGCGATGCTCCGGGACTTTGCCATCGTCGCCACCGCCTTCGAGGTCGATGTCGTTCATGCGCGCAAGGCCGGCGTGATCGGCGCGATTGCACTCGGACTGGGAACCGTCGTTCCGTTCATTCTGGGCGTTGTCGTCGCCGCGGCGTTTGGCTACACCGACGCCGAATCATTGACGACGATCGGTGCCGGCGCGGTCACCTATATCGTGGGGCCGGTCACGGGGGCGGCGATCGGCGCATCCTCACCGGTCATTGCGCTCTCGATCGCGACCGGTGTATTCAAGGCAGTGATCGTGATGATCGGTACGCCCTTCGTGGCGAAGATGATCGGCCTCGACAATCCGCGCAGCGCAATGGTGTTCGGCGGCTTGATGGGAACGGTCAGCGGCGTTTCGGGAGGGCTTGCGGCAACCGATCGGCGTCTGGTCCCGTATGGCGCGTTGACTGCGACATTTCATACCGGCTTGGGGTGTCTGGTTGCCCCCTCTGTCCTGTATTTCGCAGTGCGCGCGATCACGGGTTAACTGAAAATGGTGAGTTTCTTGAAAGTCGTAGCCGAAGCGGAAGACGATGGTGGTCTGCTTTCCGACCGCATCCGAAACGCGCTCACAGACGAGATAGCATCCGGCGCGCTCGTCGCCGGGGCGGCCTTGGAAGAACAGCAGCTTGCCGATCGCTTTGGGGCTTCCCGGACTCCGGTGCGGGAGGCTCTCCGGCAGCTCGCCGTCAGCGGGTTGGTGGAGGTCCGTGGGCGTCGTGGGGTCGTCGTTGCACGCATGACGCCCGAGCGCATCATGGACATGTTCGAGACCAGCGCCGAGGTGGAGGCGATGTGCGTCAGGCTTGCGACCTATCGCATGACGCCGCTCGAGCGCAGTCACCTGATCGAGCTCCACGACGGATCGCGTGCGATGGTCGAGGCGAACGACGTTGATGCCTATGATGCCTTCAACCGGCAATTCCACGAATGCATCTACCGGGCGACGCACAACTCGTTCCTTGCGGAGCAAGCGCAAGATGTCCGCGCCCGTCTCAGCGCCTTCCGTCGAACTCAATTGCGCCAGGGCGATCGTATTCGGCGGTCTCGCGAGGAGCATGAGGCCATCATGCAGGCGATCGCGGAAGGCGATGGCGATTCAGCATCGCGCAGGATGCGTGCGCATATGCTGAACGCGGCCGCGGCGCTCAGGCGCTACATCGATGATCGCCTCAGGCCCGTTGATCGGCCTGAGCCCGACAACGTCTGACAAGAGCGGCGATGAACTTCTGTTGATGCAAACCGGATGGGCGCAATGTTGCAGGAGCACCGCGCCTATCGCGCGGACTTCATCGCCATGCCAAAGATCTTGCCACTCATGAGGAGAGCGATTTCGGTGGCGGGCAGCGGCTTCTGACATTCGGACAACGGATTGAGCCAGAAATTAGAGTCAGGCAACATTTCGAACAGATTGCGCGCAGCGGCGCCAAGGCACACCTCAGGCTCCTTTATATAGTCGTAGATGCGCTTCTTTGAGGTGAAGGTGGGGTGCCATGTCATGTTCTGGAATTCGACCGTTGCGACCTTGATCTCTTCCTGAAATTTGAGCGAGCGACGGCGTCCGGGTTTCATCGGCGCTTCCGGCGTCAGAATGTAAATCTCCGTCTCGAGCAAGGCGCGATAGAATGCGGGAACGATGCTGGCGTCCCTTGCGGCGGCCTGCATCAGGGCTTCGAGACTGTTTTCCGGTTCGAACATGGCGACACTCCCAATTGAACCCGACGAGGGGCTGGACTTCAGCGCCTCCAGTTACAGCCGGATCGAGTCGTCGCGGCGCCTTCGCCGCGATCGTGCTAGTCCTTGTTGCCGCGCAGGGCGCGATAGATCGTATTGCGCGACACGCCAAGGCGGCGCGCGGTCTTGCTGATGTTGTTGCCGGTTTCGGCGTACGCGGTCAGCACATGCGAGCGCTGAATCTCATGCAGATTGGCCTTGAGCCCACCACCCACCGCCTTGCCGGTCAGGCGCTCGCCGCCGGAATGCGCAAGTACGGACTCGACCGATGTCTCGTCGATCAGATCTCCCGGCTCGGCCAGCGACAATCGGGAAAGCACGTTGCGCAGTTCGCGGATGTTTCCATCCCAATCGAGTTCGGCCAAACGATCGATCGCCCCTCCGGTCAAATCCATCAAGGGATCGATCTTGTGGATCAAATGCCGCGCGATCTCGGCGAAATCGGAACGCTCGCGCAAAGGCGGCAACGTCACCTCCAGCGTGTTGAGGCGAAACAGCAAATCCGATCGGAATAGGCCCTTCGCTATCGAGTCGTCGAGATTGGCATTGGTGGCAGACACCAGGAGGACGTCGACCTGACGCTTGGTGCCGCCGACCGGCCGGACAGTCCAATCGTCCAGAAAGCGCAGCAGCACGGCCTGCAGCGTCACCGGCATGTCGCCGATCTCGTCGAGGAAGAGCGTTCCGCCGTCCGCTTCCTTGAACAGTCCCGCAGCCCCGCCTTTCTTGGCTCCGGTGAAAGCGCCTTCGGCGTAGCCGAACAACTCCGCCTCGATCAGGCTGTCGGGGAGCGCTGCGCAATTCACCGGGACGAAAGCGCCGGTCCGTCCACTGGCGGCATGAGCATGGCGGGCGAGTTGCTCCTTGCCGGTGCCGGTTTCGCCACGGATCAGGATCGGCATCTTGCGGACCGCAGCGACCCCCACCCGTTGGACAACGGAAGCCATCGCCGGATCGGCGGAGACGAACTGGGTGGGGACGTCCTTCGGCGTCGGCGGCCGGGGCCGCGAGATGGCCTGCATCATCGAGAACTGGCGTGCGTTCTCGATTGTTGCGACGAACTGGCTACCGACCTCGTCCTCGAGGCGCTGGCGTTCCTTGCGCCGGCCTTCATCGACAAAGGCGCTGAATTTCGTACGAAAGACGTCGGCGAAGCGACGACCCGGCGAGGCTGGCAGGCCATGCAGCAGGACGCTTGCGGCCCTGTTGGCTGCAAGGATCCTGCCCTCGTTGTCGACGGCCAGCAGGCCCGCGCTCAACGTATGCAGATACTCGCCGCGGTTATGGAAAGCGATCAGGATGTTTCCGCGGTGATGTTCACGGAATAGACCATTCTCGATCTGGGTTGCGGCCATCGCGACGAGCGCCTGGGTATGCGCCTGCCTCGACATGCAATCCGATGACGCGTCCAGTATTCCGGCCAGTTCGCCATCGGGCGCGAAGATCGGCGCCGCGATGCATGTAAGATTGTTGTAGCGCGAGAAGAAGTGCTCGCCCCCGTGAACGACGATGGCCCGCTTGAGATACGCGGCGGTGCCGAGGCCGTTGGTGCCGCAAATGGCTTCGGTCCAGATGGTGCCGGGCCGAATGCTCGCGGCGTTCGAGGCATCACTGAAGCTCGAGTCCGAGATGATGTCGAGCAGCAGGCCGTCGGCATTGGCAAAGGCGATCATGAAATTGGAGCCGGCAATCTGCTGATGCAGCGTGTGCATCTCCGCGAGCGCGAGGCCGCGAATCAGTGAACAGCGCTGCTGCTCCTGACGCAGAACCGCGGAGCTCACGAACTCGGGCGATGGAGGGCGCAATGTGTCGAGACCAAGCGAAATGCAGCGCATCCAGCTGTCGTAGATGTCGGCTGACAAAAGCTCTGCCGGCGGCGCACCGCGGTGATCGAGCGTCATCCAAGCATTGTCCATGCGTCGGCTGGCGGTCAGCATCCTAGCTCCTCCCGGAGTCGCTGCTTGGCGAATTCCTCTTGGTCGTAGCCCGGTTCGGGTCGTTCTCGCGCGTGGCGCGGTTCTCGCGATCATAGATCAAACAACTGAAAATCCAAATTTCTGCTCCCGCGCTGTTGCAGTCGCCAAACTGTTCCGTCTCGGAACAGTCGCGCGCAAAGTCTGCTCCGAGGCGGATCGGCGCGAGCACTTCAGCGATGGCAAGAACAATAGAAAGATCAGGCCGTTGTGCGCTTGGCACAGCCCTTGCTCAACTGTTTAGCGGGATGGCGATCGCGTCAGATCGACAGAATAAAAAATTTTGCCGGGGAGGCTGTTCAATGAAAGCGGCGGTGCTTCATGAGTTCGATGAGAAGCTGACGGCGAAGGAGTTCGTCAAATTCCAGGACGTGACTGACCCGAAGATCTCGCGCCCGATGGACGTGATCGTGCGCATCGGCGGTGCCGGTGTCTGTCGCACCGATCTGCACATCGTTGAAGGCATCTGGCGCAGCAAGGTCGACGTCAAGCTTCCATACATCATGGGCCACGAGAACGCCGGCTGGGTCGAAGCGATCGGCCCGGGTGTCGAAGGGGGCAAGGTTGGCGACAGCGTGATTTGCCATCCGCTGGTGACCAGCGGGCATTGTCTCGCATGCCGGCGCGGCGACGACATGCATGCGCTGGACAGCTCGTTTCCCGGCATCAATGCCAATGGCGGCTATGCGCAGTATCTGCTGACGGGACAGCGCTCGCTGATCAAGCTGCCGAAGTCGCTCGCACCGAAGGATGTTGCTCCCTACACCGATGCCGGGCTGACGGCTTATCGCGCCGCGAAGAAGGCATCCCGCCATCGGCTGCCCGGCGAGTATGTCGCGGTGATCGGCGCCGGTGGGCTGGGTCATATCGGCATCCAGGTTCTCGCAGCGCTCTGCGCGGCAGAAATCATCGTGGTCGATCGCGCCGAACAGTCGCTCGAACTCGCCAAGAAGTGCGGTGCGCATCATGTCGTGAAGGCAGACGGCAATGAAGTCGAAGCCGTGCTGGCGCTGACCGGCGGGCGGGGCGCGGAGGCTGTGATCGATTTCGTTGGCGAGGGTGACGCTATCGCCAAAGGCCTGTCGATGACAGCGAACGCCGGCTACTACTACATCGTCGGGTATGGCGGGAAGATCGATATCCCGACCATCGACATGATCACGTCGGAAAAGACCATCGTCGGCAACCTAGTCGGCACATATGCCGAGCTGGTCGAGCTGATGGCGCTCGCGGATCGCGGCCTCGTCGAACTCCACACCAGGGAATACAGGCTGAGCGAGGCCAATGACGCGCTTCATGATCTGCATCATGGACGCATTCATGGCCGTGCGGTCCTGATCCCGTAGGGCATGTACCGCGAGATGCGAAGCATCGGACCAGATCATCGAACGAGAGTGGCGCGAGTGACAAAGGACAGCCGACGCCAGCCGCCGATCACCGTCGAGGAAGCTGCTGAATTGCAGCGCGCCCGCGATCGGATGATCGCTCGGGACAGGCTGATCGACGAGATGGTCGACAACAACGAGATGCAAATCAAGAATGAGCATGCGCGCGGCGGAGCCGAAATCGAACTTGCCTGCGCCGTGCGTGGCGCGGCGCGCGCCGAGCCCGGAAGCGACGCGCTTGCCGAACTGGAACGCGCGATCGCGCGCCTGGAGATGCTCCGGGAGGAGCAACGACGCCTGGTGGCCGAGCGTGAATGGCTCAACACGTCCCTGCGTGAGATCGACAACGGTCCTTCGTCCGGCGACCACCAACGTTCGGGGCACGCATGATGAGCAGGAACAACGCAACCATGATTGCATCAAAGGAACAGCCACACATGCCGTCTCCGCAACCGGACATGAGCGAGGAAGCCAGGTCGAAAGACGCTTTCTTCATTCAGCTGGCCGAGATCACGGAGGCCATGATCGCCGCGCACGGCAAGGATTTCGCCACCGGCGCACTGGTTCTCTCGGCGAAGTTCGTCGCCGAAGGAAAACCTCTCATCAAACGAGCCAGCGGAGGGTGACGAGACCGTCAGCGCCGAGAAATCGGGCTGACGTGGAACGACGAGTCAGCAGATCGATCAATCCATTTAACGGACTCAAAGTGAGTTTTGCGGCCGAGAATTTCAACAGTGCGAACCAGGGGTTTTGACCTGGGATCAAAAGCGAGAATGCCGGAAGCAACGCAACGTTCAAAGGAGCTGGAAATGACTGCAAGTCTGACACTGAACAAGATAACCGCGCAGAAAGGCATCAGCATCGCTGAAGCGGCCAACCGTGTCGCGGACCTTGGCTGGACGCCAAGCTACGTGCAGGAGGCGATGACCTTCCCGACCGACTACAAGATATCGAAGACGCCGCGCGACCCGATGAAGCAGGTCCTGCGGTCGTATTTCCCGATGCAGGAAGAAAAGGACAACCGCGTCTATGGTGCGCTGGATGCGGCGTTGCGGGGCGACATGTTCCGCAATGTCGAGCCGCGATGGGTCGAGTGGATGAAGCTGTTCCTGGCGATCATCCCGTTCCCGGAGATCTCGGCGGCGCGTTCGATGGCGATGGTCGGGCGGCTGGCCCCCGGTGAGGAATTGCGCACCGGCTTTACCATGCAGATGGTCGATGAGTTCCGTCACTCGACGATCCAGATGAACCTCAAGAAGTGGTACATGGAGAACTACATCGACCCGGCGGGGTTCGATATCACGGAAGCCGCGTTCGGCAAGTGCTATGCGACCACGATCGGCCGCCAGTTCGCCGAGGGTTTCCTGACCGGTGATGCAATCACCGCGGCCAACGTCTATCTGACGGTCGTCGCGGAAACCGCCTTCACCAATACGCTGTTCGTGGCGATGCCGTCAGAAGCCGCCCGCAACGGCGACTACGCGCTGCCGACGGTGTTCCTGTCGGTTCAGTCGGACGAATCCCGCCATATCGGTAACGGTCACTCGATGCTGATGGCGATGATCAACGATCCGTCGAACCACCAGTTGCTGGAGCGCGACCTGAAATACGCCTTCTGGCAGAATCACGCGATTGTCGATGCCGCGATCGGGACGTTCATCGAGTACGGCACGACCAACCGCGACAAGAACAAGGAATCCTACGCCGAGCTCTGGCATCGCTGGATCTACGAAGACTATTACCGGACCTACATGCTGCCGCTCGAGAAGTACGGCATCAAGATCCATCACGATGACGTCGCCGCCGCCTGGGATCGGATCGTCAAGAAGAACTATGTCCACAAGACCGCGCAGTTCTTCACGGTCGGCTGGTCGGTGAACTTCTGGCGCATCGAGGCTCAGACCGAGCGGGACTTCGAGTGGTTCGAGCACAAATATCCGGGCTGGTACGCTGAATTCGGCGACTTCTGGAAGTGGCACGCAAAGCTCAGCGTACCCGGCGAAACCAACATCCTCTTCAACAGCGAAGTGGGCTACACGTACCCGCATCGGTGCTGGAGCTGCATGGTTCCGTGCCTGATCCGTGAAGACTTCGTCTGCGACGAGGTCGACGGCAAGATCTACACCTATTGTTCGGAAGGCTGCCGTTGGACCCACAAGGTGGCGTTCGCCGCCGAATACGAGGGGCGGGCGACGCCGGCCATGGGCCGCTTCAGCGGTCGCCGTGAATGGGAAGATTGCTATCACGGCTGGGATGTCGCTGATGCGATCAAGGATCTCGGCTTTGTCCGGCCCGACGGCAAGACCATGATCGCGCAACCGCATCTGCGCTTCGACGCCAAGGACATGTGGACGCTCGATCACGTGCGCGGACACACGCTCGGCAGTCCGCTGCGTGGCTTCAGGGCACTTTCGCCCGCCGAACGCGAGGTCGCGACGGCCGAATATCGCAAGGGCTTCAAGATCAATCCCTGCAACTAAAATGACGACGGGAGGGGCCGCTCCTTGCGGCCCCTCTTGCCGGGATCGGCAAGCGCTTTGCCGATCGTTCTGTTCAACTGCCATGACAAGGCCCAGATGATGACGGACGTGCGGATTCACAAGGTTCGTTTCGAGCCAGTGGGTATCGAGATGGAAGTGGAGGAGGGCGAGACCGTCCTTGACGCCGCGTTTCGTCAGGGCATCTCGCTGATGCACGGCTGCAAGGAAGGCCAGTGCGGCAGCTGCAAATCGAAACTCGTCGACGGAGACATCGAACTGCTGAAGTACTCGACCTTCGCCTTGCCGGACTACGAGAGCGAGACCGGACATGTGCTGTTGTGCCGTACGCACGTCTACAGCGATATCAGTGTCGAACTGCTCAATTATGACGAAGACCTGCTCAGCCGTTCGATCGCGGTGAAGGCATTTGCCGGCCGCGTGGCTGCGATCCACGCGCTGACGTCGGACATCAGATTGCTGGAGATCGAGATCGAGCGGCCGATGAAGTTCTGGGCCGGCCAGTATGTAGATCTGACGCTTCAGGATGGCACCATTACCCGCGCCTTTTCGATGGCGAACCCGCCCAGCGAGAGCACCCATCTCCGCTTCATCATCAAGAAATATCCGAACGGGGCGTTTTCGTCCCAGCTTGACGGGAAATTGGGCGTCGATGACGCCGTGACCGCCAAGGGGCCGTATGGCACCTGCTTCCGGCGTGAAGAGCGCCCGGGTCCGATGCTGCTGATCGGCGGCGGCTCGGGGATGTCGCCGCTGTGGTCGATCCTGGCCGATCACATCGGGAGCGGGGAGCAGAGGCCGGTGCGGTTTTTCTACGGAGCCCGCACGCGCGCCGATCTGTTCTACCTCGAGGAGCTGGCAGCTATCGCGGGGCGGCTCGACGACTTCAAGTTCGTGCCGGCGCTGTCGCACGCGGAGGCGGATGACGGCTGGGACGGCGAGACCGGGCTGATCCACGAGGTCGTGCTGCGCCATCTGCGCGAGGAGAAATTCAGCGGCGCCATCGACGCGTACGCGTGCGGGCCGACTCCGATGATCGACGCCGTATTGCCCGTCCTGCAAATGAACGGGGTCGAGCCTGACCACATCTACTTCGACAAGTTTACGCCGGCGGTGCGATGACGGCGTTCAAAAGTTCGTCGCAGAACAGAATGGCAAAAGGGAGTGAGCAATGAGCGCGCAAGCAAGCAGAGCAGCAGCGACCAAGCCGGCAGCAATCGTCAAATCCGGGGCGGCGGGGGCCGCGGTGTTCCCGGGGTCCGACAGCCGCAAGTACAACTACTTCGAACCCAAGGGCCGCAAGGCGACCCACTACGAGGACATGACGGTCGACGTTCAGCCGGATCCGGAGCGCTATCTGCTGCAGGACTGGATCATCTCCTTCCCGGACGGAACGCCGACCTATTCCAAGGATTGGACGGCTGCGAAAAGTTCGAACTGGCACAAGTTCCGCGCCGTCGACCAGGAATGGGAGCGCACGCACTATCAGCGCCAGTCGACGATCTGCGGCATGGTGCAGAACACCATCGAGAATGGCCGGAAATCGGGAGCGCCAACCCGCTTCGATCCCGCCTGGGTGAAGATTTTGCAGAACCATCTGGGCGCCTACAAGCATGCCGAGTTCGGTCTCGGCACGTCCACGATGCAGGCGCAGCGTTACGGCTACACGCAGATGGTCAACAATGCGATCCTGACCAACTCGTCCTACAAGCTTCGCTTCGCGCAGGACATCACTCTCTATCTGAGCGAAATCGGCCTCGACCTTCCAGGCTACGACATTGCCGCCGGCAAGAAGCACTGGCTGGAAGATCCGATCTGGCAGGGCGTGCGCAAGTCGGTTGAGTCGGTGATGGGTTCAAACGACTATCTGGAGCAATATTTTGCGACCAATGTGGTGTTCGAGCCGCTTCTCGGAGAACTCTTCCGCTCAGGCTTCCTGATGCAGGCGGCATCTGCGCAGAACGATTTCATCACTCCGGCCGTCGTCTCCGCCGCGGAAGCCGACTATGAGCGCAATCTCGCCAACACCGTCGAGCTGTTCCACATCCTCGGCACCGATCCGACCTACGCGGCGCAGAACCTTGCGTTGTTCAACAAATGGTTGGGCAAGCATGCCGATCTCGCGCTTGATGCGGCCAATCATCTGCAGCCGATCTGGTCGCAGCCGCGTGTCAAGGTCGCGGCTTTCGCCGACGCGCTGGCGCACGCGAAGAATCGCATCAGGGGCATCGCTGCCGAGCTTGGCCTGACGGTTCCCGCAAATCTCGCGTCGTAACCAATACTGCTTCACATCTTCACTCAATTCTTCAGGAGATCGACATGCTGCACGAGAATGACAACATCTTCAAATCGATGAAGGACATCACGTTCGAGGACACGGTGTCGCATCAATGCGGGGTCACCATGAACGACAGTGTCGAGGCGCGCGCCATTGCCGAGGTCATGAGCCGTCACGACCACATCAAGGTGACGTACATGCCGGCGATGATCCGCATCGATGGCGACGGCAAGATGGAATTCAAGATGGACGAGATTTCGGAAGAGCTCGGCCGGGTCATGACCCGGCATCTCTTCGAGATCTCGACCTCGACGCATTACGGCCGCATGGTGATGACGGATGACAACACCGTCATGCTGTTCGGCGACATGAACGAGATGATGAAATACATCGTCTGACGGCCGCCTGCGAACAAACCCTGGCCGGCGCGACGCCGGCCGGGCTCATTCGACGACATCAATCGCGCCGCCTCATAACAATACGCCATCCAGCGGGATCGGGAGAAACGCCATGTACAGGACAGCCAAGGGTGAAGAGATATTTGTCATCGATGGGCATACGCATTTCTGGGATGGAAGTCCGGCAAACCAGAAGAACATCCACGGCAAGCAGTTCATCGACTGCTTCTACGCCTACCACTCGAACCTGAGCCCGCCCTCGGAGAAATGGGAGAAGGAGAAGTTCGAGAAATACGATGCCAAGACAATGTTCGACGACCTGTTCGTCACCGGCTATGACGACATGGCGATCCTGCAACCGACCTACCTCACCGATTTCTACAAGAGTGGTTTCAACACCACCGAACGAAATTCGGCGATGAAGAAGAGCCATCCGGATCGCTTCATCCTGAATGGCGCGTTCGATCCGCGTGACGGCACCAAGGGCCTGGAAGCCCTTCATGCGCTGTCCGAGAAGCACAAACTCAAGGGCGTCAAGCTCTACACCGCGGAATGGCGCGGCGAATCGAAGGGCTACAAGCTGACCGACAAGGCGTCCTACCAGTATCTCGAGGCCGCGCAAAAGCTTGGCATCAAGAATATCCACGTCCACAAGGGGCCGACGATCATCCCGCTCAACCGCGATGCGTTCGATGTGGCCGACATCGATGATGTCGCGACCTCGTTCCAGGACCTGAATTTCATCGTCGAGCATTGCGGCTTGCCGCGGCTTGACGATTTCTGCTGGATCGCGACCCAGGAGACCAACGTTTATGCGGGTCTCGCGGTGGCGCTGCCCTTCATCCATTCGCGGCCGGGTTATTTCGCCCATGTGATTTCCGAACTGTTGTTCTGGGTTGGACCGGACAAGATCCTTTACGGCAGCGATTACGGCATCTGGACGCCGAAATGGCTGATCGACAAGTTCATGGCATTCGAGATTCCGGCCGACGTCACCAAGGAGACCGGTTCGGTGTTGTCGATGGAGGCCAAGACCAAGATTCTCGGCCTCAACGCCGCCCGCATCTACGGCATCGATGTCGAGGCGCAGAAGAAGATGATCCGGGCCGGCGGCGGTTATGCCCACTTGCCCGAAGCCGTTCACGCGCCGAGGTGATGGTCATGAAGCGTGGCGCTGAGGGGAGGGAGCGGCCGAGAAGCCGCTCGTCGGATGACAGGCAGTCCCAGATATGGGCCTGCTTGCAGGGCGTGATGGATCCGGAACTCGACGAGTCCGTCACCGAGTTGAATTTCGTGACCAGGGCCAATGTCGACTCGAAGGACCATGTCCACATCGAGTTTCGCTTGCCGACCTATTGGTGCGCTGCCAATTTCTCATTCCTGATGGCAGACGACATGCGCCGGGCCGTCAGCGCGTTGGACTGGGTCAAGGGCGTCAGCGTGGTCTTGGGTGAGCACATGTATGCCGACAAGATCAATGCGGGCCTCGCCCAGGGGCGCTCGTTCCAGGAAACGTTTGGCGCCGAGGCCGATGGCAGCCTCGATGACCTGCGTCAGACATTCCTCGTCAAGGCGTTCCAGCGCCGCCAGGTTGCACTGCTCAGCCACCTCGTTGCGCTGGGGCAGTCGCCAGCAGAGATCGTGAGCCTGACGTTGAGGGAGCTGGGTTGCCTGCCGCTCGACGATGCAGGTGAGAAGCTGATTCAGCGCTATCTTGAGCGGCGTGCCGTCGTAGGCCCGGCAAGCGGCGATGAGCCTGCCTTTGTCGATGCGAACGGAGCACGGCTCAGCGCCGACAGCCTTGCCGGATACGTATCGAATCTACGGCGCGTCGGCATCAATGCCGAATTCAACGGCGCGCTGTGCCGTGGCCTCCTTGCCGCGCGGTTCGACCTCGAGACACCGTTCGTACCGAAATCGAGGACGATGCCGGCGTCGCCGGGTACGTAACAGGGCCGTGATGCGGGCGCGCAGCATCGAAAACTCGTTCAGACCAGACGACCTCAAGGCAAAGTCGGGGATTTAGAATGCCGAAGATCATGTTGCACGATGAAGCTGCGCGGGCCGCGCTGGGCCGGGGCGTCGCCAAGCTCGCCAAGGCGGTACGCGGTACGCTGGGTCCGAAGGGCATGAACGCGATCATGGACCGACCGATCGGCACGCCGATCGTGTCGCGCGATGGCGTCAGCATTGCCAGCGAAATCGAACTTGAATGCCCGTTTGAGAATATGGGCGCGCAAGTGTTACGCGAGGTTTCAGCGCGAACCAATGAGGTGGCGGGGGACGGCACCACCACGGCCACCGTGCTCGCCGATGTTCTTGTGCAGGAAGGCCTGAAATGTCTGGCGGCCGGCGCCAATCCGGTCGAGCTGGTTGAAGGGCTGGAGCTGGCGGTTACCGAGACCATCACGGCGTTGCGACGGTCGGCGAGACCGCTGCAGGGGCCTGCCGGCCTGCGGGCTGTCGCGAGCATTGCGGCCAACGACACAACGCTTGGCGACATGGTGGGCGAAGCCTTCGAGCGCGCCGGCAATCACGGAATCGTCGCGGTGGAATTCGGCAATACAGTCGAGACGACGCTGGAAATCGTTGAAGGCATGGCCTTCGATCGCGGCTATCTTTCACATCACATGGTCACCGATGTCGAGAAAATGCAGGTGGTTCTCGACAATCCGTTCATCGTCATGACCGATCTCAAGATCCAGGCCGGGGAGCAACTCGCTGGTGTGATCTCCCTGATCGAGAAGAGCGGTCGACCTTTGCTGATCATCGCCGAGGAAGTGGCGCCATCGGTCATCATGCAATTGCTGGCGCGTCGGGAGAAATCCAATTTCAAGGTCGCCGCGATTCACCCGCCGGAGTTCGGCCATTGGCGCAAGGCAATGCTCGAGGATATTGCGATCACGACCGGAGGGCGCGTCATCTCGGCTGATCTGGGCGGAAGGCTCGAGAAGGCGGAACTGCACGACCTTGGGTCCGCGCGCCAGGTGCGCATTTCCGCCTCGAAGACCCTGATCACGGCGGGAGGTGGCGATCAGAAGACCATCGCGGCGCGACGCGAACAGGTGTTGCGCCAATACGATGCCGGTCCCGAAAATATCGAGCGGGACAAGTTCCAGGAGCGCATCGCAAAACTGTCCGGCGGCACAGCGATGATTCTCGCCGGCGGCGCGACGCCGGTCGAGCAAAAACGCCGGACCCAATTGATCGAGGATGCCATCAACGCGACCCGCGCCGCGCTCGAAGAAGGCATTGTGCCGGGTGGCGGAGTGGCCTTGCTCAGGATCGCTGCAAGGCTCGACGAATTGATCAATCGTCTGGACGGAGGCGCCAGGCAGGGCGCCGAGCTGCTGCAACGCGCGCTCAGTCGGCCGCTTTTCTACATTGCCGCCAATGCCGGCCTGAACGGGGAGGCGGAGGTAGCGAAAGTTGCCAAGGCCAGGAATGGCCAAGGGCTCGATGTGCGCAATGGCTCGGCGGTCGATCTTGTCGAAGCTGGCATCATCGACCCGGTCAAGGTTTGCTACAGCGCGGTTCGCAATGCGGCATCGGTGGCCGGACTGATCCTGACGACGCAGACCTTGATCGCCAAGAAGCCGGATGATTATGATCCGACCGCTGGCCCGGCGCGAGGTGGTGGTGCTGAGCTGCTTTGAACGGAACGGATCATCGGTTCGAAGCGACCGGCGCTCCGTCGATAGCCGAGCATGCTGCGATACTCGCGGCATCCAGCGGTTCGAGGCGCTATGGCATCACTCGGGCTTCTTCTGCCCGAGAGCGCGATAGATGGTGTTTCTTGAGACGCCGAGACGGCGCGCGGTTTCGCTGACGTTTCCGGCGGTCTCGGCATAAACCACAAGGATTCGCGCGCGATGGATGTCGTGAAGTGATCCGGACTCAGTTCCGGCGGGGTGAACGATGTTCTCCGCGCTTGCTTCGTTGATGAATCCGTCCGCAGCGGCAAGGCTGAATCGCGCCAGAACGTTGCGGAGCTCGCGGACGTTGCCAGGCCAGGGACGTGCGGCGAGATGCGCAATGTCGGTCGGCGTGATCTCGCAAGTCGGGTCGATCGTATTGAGCAGATGGCGAACGATGGCATCAAAGTCGTTGCGGTCCCGGAGTCGCGGCAGAGTGACCTCGAGCGTATTGAGACGATAGAGCAGGTCGGATCGGAACCGGCCTTCGGCGATGGCCTTGTCCAACCTGGCGTTGGTGGCGGAGATCAGAAAGACATCGACCTTCGATCTGACGCCGCCGACGGGGCGCACGGTCCAGTCGTCGAGCAGGCGCAGAAGCACCGCCTGCAGCGCGACGGGCATGTCGCCGATTTCGTCAAGGAACAGCGTGCCGCCGTCGGCCTCCCTGACCAGTCCAATCGCGCCGCCGCGCCGCGCCCCGGTGAATGCTCCCTCGGCATAGCCAAACAGCTCGCTCTCGATCAGGCTTTCCGGCAGGGCGGCGCAATTCACGGGGATGAACGCGCCGGTTCGCCCACTTGCCATATGGGCGTGGCGGGCAAGCTGCTCCTTGCCGGTTCCGGTCTCGCCGCGGATCAGGATGGGCATCTTGCGTGCTGCCGCGGTCTCGACTTGACGGACGATGGCCCGGACCGCGGGGTCGCGCGCAACGAAGCCGGCGGCCGGGCTCTGAAGAGACCGCGGTTCCGGCTTTGAATCCTTTCGGGCAGATGATGAGCTCGCGGTCTCGCGGCCTTCAGATTCGGATCTCGATTTCTGGACGTCGCGATGCGTGATCAACTGGCGTCGTCGCGCATGCAGCACCACGATGGCGCCGATGCCGGAGCGCTCGTTCTCGACGAAGTTGACGCTCGCATTGGGAAGCAGCTCCTTCAACCTGATCGGCCACTCGTCGAAGGGAACCGTCTTCAAGAAGCGGGTTGGCGCGTCGTTGCGAATGCCGTGGCGATCATGCTGGAGCGCGTTCAGGGCACGCTCGGTGGCGTGGAGGATCATGCCACGGCGATCAAGCACGATGCATTCATCGTTCGCCCATTGCGATCTCTTGGCGAGAAAGCGGCAAAGCAACTCCTCATGTTCCTGTCGGACCGATTGGGCGAGGACGCTTTCCACGTGATGGCCGACCGCGACGGCCAAGGCCAGGCTCTGCGGATTGAAGGTGCTTGCAGGACCCGAGATATCGACCACGCCAAGCAGTTCGCCATCGGTCGGGTCATGAACCGGGACGGCAGCGCAGGTCCACCGTTGCACCTCCGAGCAGAAATGCTCGGTACCGTGAATTTGGACAGGTTTCGATTCCGCTATCGCGGCGCCAATCGCGTTGGTGCCGATGTCGGCCTCGCTCCAGCGACCTCCGTGTTCGAGATGGACTGCGCGGCCGGCGTCAATGACCCTGTCGTCACCCTGCGTATCGATGATCAGCCCACTCGGATCGGTGAGGATCATGATTGAGTTTGCATCGCGCAGGAATGTTCTTGAATTCTCGAGCGCGCAGCGGGCGGCATGACGGAGCGACGCGTACTTGGAGCGATGGCGAAACAACTCGGCGTCCGCGACGAGTGGCGCTCGCGCACGGTCGACGGTGACGTGATGGTTCCTGGATCGCTGCCACGACGCTGCTACCGATGATCTCAGGTCGGATGACAACGCTCCGCGCTCGACAAACTTCTCCCACGCCGCCAGCACTTCTCGTTGATCCATCCCGGCTCCTCCGACGTGAAAGATGCCGGACCCGCTCATGACGGGCCCTGCGATCATTCACCTGAATGCGGGGGGGCCTGCCGCAACTGCCGGTTCGCTCACGCAAAGTCCGACGGTAAGACCCTTCCAGGCCACCGTAACGGCGCCTGAATCGGATTCCCTACCCGTCGCACCCGCAGTGAAGACGATCGCGCCTTCCGATCAAACAACCCTTCAGCGTCCCACGTCCCCAACGTCCCAGGCTTTTCTCCCAAGCCCGTTGACCAGATCAGCCTATACGTTTTGAATGGTTCTAGCAAAGGTGGCGATCGAGGTTCCGCTGGGCCGCGGCTCGATGTGTTCGAAAGTCCGGGCTAGGGCCCGCTGTAGTGCGGCGCAGCATCCGGGAAAAGGCGGTAACGCTCCCCTACCAAATATGTGCGCAAAGGCGCGCTGGGACCTCGCCGCCGACCAGTTGGCGGGAATCCTCCCATCAAATGAGATGCGCCGTTCGATCGCAGCCAGTGGCTAGCGATGTCTGCGCTCACGCAATTTGCGGAAGTCGTCGCCTGCGTGGTGCGAGGAGCGCGTCAGCGGGGTGGCCGAGACCATCAGGAAGCCCTTGGCATACGCGGTCTTCTCATAGGCTTCGAATTCGTCAGGCGGCACGAAGCTGACGACGGGATGGTGCTTGCGCGTCGGTTGGAGATACTGGCCGATGGTCAGGAAATCGACGTCGGCGGAGCGCAGATCGTCCATCAGTTGCAGCACCTCGCTGCGGTCTTCGCCGAGGCCGACCATGTCCCCCACTTGGTGAAGATCCGTGCGTCGAGCTCCTTCACGCGCTGTAGCAGCCGGACCGAATGGAAATAGCGCGCGCCCGGGCGCACCGTCAGATACTTCGACGGCACCGTCTCCAGATTGTGGTTGAACACGTCAGGGCTCGCCGCAACAACGCTTTCGAGCGCGCCACTCTTGCGCAGAAAATCCGGGGTGAGGATTTCGATCGACGTGCCGGGACTGGTTGCGCGAATGGCGGCAATGGTCGCAGCGAAATGGGCGGCGCCGCCGTCGGCCAGATCGTCGCGATCGACCGAGGTGACGACCACGTGCTCCAGTCCCAACTTGGCCACTGCTTCGGCGACCTTGCTGGGCTCATCGGCGTCGAGCGGACCGGGCAGGCCGGTTCGCACATTGCAGAAGGCGCAGGCGCGCGTGCAGGTGTCGCCCATGATCATGAAGGTCGCGTGCTTCTTCGTCCAGCATTCGCCGATGTTGGGACAACCGGCTTCCTCGCAGACGGTCACGAGCTTGTTCTCGCGCACGATGCGCCGCGTCTCGGCCCATTGGGCCGAGCCGGGCGCCTTCACGCGGATCCATGCCGGCTTGCTCTGCAGCGGTGTGTCGGGGCGGTTGGCTTTTTCGGGATGGCGCGGCCTATCGGCCCGCAGCTTCGTGCGCGGATCGTTGTTGAGGAGATCGAGTATCACTGTCATGCGCCCCAACCTCGTGGTGTGCGAGAGCCGACCATGCCAGCGACCCCGCTCAAACCGTGCGACACGTTCCGAATTGCGCATGCCATCGCGCGATGAGAACGCCGATGCGCGCTTGATCGCAGACATTCAGTCATCGAGGCGAAGCTCGTCAACTTGAATTTGTCGTTCCGCGCTGCTGTCGGTTGGTGACCGCGTGCGGCCTGTGCGGAGAAGCTCTCGCTCCGCGTGCGCAGGGCGGTTTGACGGCATCGTCCCCGATCTTCGGACGCCTCGACCAGCGCAATCCGAGATTTCGGATGACCGCTCCGCCCGGTTTTCCGGAGCGTCAGACGGATCCGACGCCGATGCAGCGGCGGGTGCGTTGGCCTACAGAGCAAAACCAAGCAAACTGAACGACATCCCCGCGATCGCTCGCGCATTTCGCGGTTTGGCACGAATGCTGCTTGGGTACCTGCCAAAAGGAGCAACAGCTCCAGAATATACAGTGCGAGGGGACGTTCAGATGCCAACCAACACTCAGCTCACCACCTAACGCGACCGGGACATCGCCAGTTTTGCATTGCGCGCTTCCGCATGAATGCGGGCCGCAATGAACGCGGGCGTGCGACTTCGGCTTGGCATGCAATGGAGAAGGCAATGACGATGGCGGACGCTCACGATCAGGATCCGCAGGAAACCCGGGACTGGCTTGATGCCTTGTCGGCGGTCCAGGGGCATCGCGGCAATGAACGCGCCGAGTTCGTCGTCAATGCGATGCTGGAGGCGGCGCGCCGCGGCGGCCTTCAGATCGAGCAGTCGCTGACGACGCCCTATTGCAACACAATCCCGCTGGACCAGCAGCCGGCGCTGCCCGGCGACCGCGCGATCGAGCACAAGCTTCGCTCCATCATCCGCTGGAACGCCCTTGCGATCATTCTGCGCGCCAACAAGGAAAGCTCGGAGCTCGGCGGCCATATCGCGAGCTTCCAGTCGGCTGCCACACTCTATGACATCGGCTTTGGCCATTTCTGGCACGCGCCGACCGATGCTCATGGCGGCGACCTGATTTTTGTCCAGGGGCACTGCTCGCCCGGCATCTACGCGCGCGCCTTCCTCGAAGGACGATTGAGCGAGGAGCAGCTGCTCAGCTTCAGGCAGGAGACCAGCGGCAAGGGATTGTCGAGCTATCCGCATCCCTGGTTGATGCCGGACTTCTGGCAGTTCCCGACGGTGTCGATGGGGCTCGGGCCCTTGATGGCGATCTATCAGGCGCGCTTCCTGAAATATCTCGAGAACCGCAAGCTGGCCGATACGTCCAACCGCAAGGTCTGGGCGTTCATGGGCGACGGCGAAACCGACGAGCCGGAATCGCTCGGCGCGATCTCGCTCGCCGGCCGCGAGAACCTCGATAATCTGATCTTCGTCATCAACTGCAACCTCCAGCGGCTCGATGGACCCGTCCGCGGCAACGGCAAGATCGTTCAGGAGCTCGAAAGCGTTTTCCGCGGTGCGGGCTGGAACGTCATCAAGGTGCTGTGGGGCTCGGGCTGGGACCGCTTGCTGGAAAAGGACAAGAGCGGGCTGCTGCTCAGGCTCATGGAGGAATGCGTCGACGGCGAATACCAGGACTTCAAGAGCAAGAGCGGCGCTTACATTCGCGAACACTTCTTCGGCAAGTATGAGGAAACGAAACAGCTCGTCGCTGATATGAGCGACGACGATATCTGGCAGCTCGCGCGCGGCGGCCATGATCCCGAGAAGGTCTTTGCCGCTTACACCGCGGCCGTGAACCACAAGGGCCAGCCGACGGTCATTCTGCCGAAGACCGTCAAGGGCTACGGCATGGGCGAATCCGGCGAAGGCCAGATGATCGCCCATCAGGCCAAGAAGATGACGCAGGACGCGCTGCGCGGTTTCCGTGACCGCTTCCAGGTGCCGGTCTCCGACGCCGATTTGGCCAAGGTGCCTTTCCTCCGGCTGCCGGAAGATAGCCCGGAAATGAAGTATTTCCGGGCACAGCGCGAAAAGCTCGGCGGCTACCTGCCGCAACGCCGGCGCAAATCAGCGTCCTTGCAAATTCCGCCGCTCTCGACGTTCCAGCGGCTGCTCGAAAACACCGGCGAGCGCGAAATCTCGACCACGATGGCGTTCGTGCAGTTGCTTGGTACGCTTGTGCGCGACAAGGTGATCGGCAAGCACATCGTGCCGATCGTGCCGGACGAATCCCGCACCTTCGGCATGGAAGGCATGTTCCGCCAACTCGGCATCTATTCGTCTGTCGGTCAGCTCTACAGGCCGCAGGATGCCGATCAGCTGATGTACTATCGCGAGGACAAGAGCGGGCAGGTCTTCCAGGAAGGCATCAACGAAGGCGGCGCGATGTCGAGCTGGATTGTCGCCGCGACGTCCTACTCGACCACAACGTGCCGATGATCCCGTTCTACATCTACTACTCGATGTTTGGCTTGCAGCGGGTCGGCGACCTCGCCTGGCTCGCAGGCGACATGCGCGCCCGGGGCTTCCTGCTCGGCGGCACGGCCGGCCGCACCACGCTGAACGGCGAAGGCTTGCAGCATGAGGACGGCCACAGCCACGTGCTCGCCGCCACCATCCCGAACTGCATCTCCTACGATCCGACCTTCGCCTATGAGGTCGTGACCATCGTCCGCGAAGGCATGCGCCGCATGTATGAGGCGCAGGAGGACGTCTTCTACCACATCACCCTGATGAACGAGAATTATCAGCACCCGGCGCTGGCTGACGCAGGCACGGGCGCCGAGGAGGGAATTCTCAAAGGCCTCTACCTCCTGAAGAACGGCGGCGAGACCGCGTTAAAGGGACTGCGCGTCCAGCTCGTCGGCTCGGGCACGATCCTGCGCGAGGTGATCGCGGCGGCCGATCTGCTCAAGGCGGACTTCGGCGTGACCGCGGACGTCTGGAGTGCAACCAGCTTCAACGAACTGCGTCGTGACGGTATGGCGGCGGAACGCTGGAACCTGCTGCATCCGACCGAGCCGCGCCGCAAGAGCTGGGTGGAAGCGCAGCTCGAAGGGCATCCGGGGCCGGTCGTGGCTTCGACCGACTACATGCGCAACTACCCCGACCAGATCCGGGAATACGTGCAGGCGGCCGGCCGCCGCTACGTCGTGCTCGGCACCGACGGGTTCGGCCGCAGCGACTATCGCGTCAAGCTCCGGAAATTCTTCGAGGTCGACCGCCACTATGTCGCCGTCGCGGCACTCAAGGCGCTCGCCGATGAGGGAACGATCAAGCCCGCAATCGTCGCCGAGGCCATCGCCAAATACCCGATCGATGCCGGGCGCGCCGCGCCGTGGACCGTGTGAGGCAGGGGAGCCGAGGGCAGAGCGATGAGTGGTCTGATCGACATCAAGGTTCCCGATATTGGTGACTTCAAAGGCGTCCCGGTCATCGAGGTCTTCGTCAAGCCGGGCGACAAGGTGAAGGCCGAGGATCCGCTGGTCGCGCTGGAGTCCGACAAGGCGACCATGGAGGTGCCGTCGCCGCGCGATGGCGTGGTGAAGGCAGTGGTCGTCAAGGTTGGCGACAAGGTGAGCGAAGGCGTGGTGATCGTTCAGTTCGAAGGTGCGGGCGCCGAGCAGGCCGAAACGCGCCCCGTCGTCAGCGCGCCGCCTTCGCCCGTCAGCGCGCCGGCGGGTATCGCCGAGGTCCGTGTTCCCGACATCGGCGACTTCAAGGACGTTCCGGTCATCGAGATCTTCGTCAAGCCCGGCGACAGCGTCAAAGCTGAGGATCCGCTGATCGCGCTCGAGTCGGACAAGGCGACAATGGAAGTGCCGGCGCCGCTCTCGGGCACCGTGCGCGAGATCAAGGTGAAGACCGGTGACAAGGTCAGCGAAGGCGCGATCATTCTCGTGCTTGCGACCAGCGATGCATCCGCCGCGGCCAGCCCTGCCGCGGCTGCGCCGGCACCGGCAGCATCGGCACCCGCCGCTGCCGTGGCGCAGGCCGGCGGGGTCGACGAGAAGGCCTTTGCGCTTGCCTATGCCGGCCCCGCGGTCCGTAAGCTGGCGCGCGAGATGGGTGTCGATCTCGGCAAGGTAAAGGGCTCGGGCAATCATGGCCGCATCCTGCGCGAGGATGTCGAGACCTTTGCCAAGGGCGGAGCATCAGCCGCCAAGCCGCAGGCTGCGGCGGCAAGCGGAGGCGGCGTCGGTGGCATCGACCTGCTGCCCTGGCCCAAGGTCGATTTCGCGAAATTCGGGCCGGTCGAGCGCAAGGAGCTCGGCCGCATCAAGAAGATTTCGGCCGCTAATTTGCACCGCAACTGGGTCGTCATTCCGCACGTCACGACCCATGACGAGGCCGATATCACCGATCTCGAGCAATTCCGGGTGAAGATGAACAAGGAGCTGGAGAAGAGCGGCGTCAAGCTCTCGCTGCTGCCCTTCATGGTGAAGGCGGCGGTCGCGACGCTGCAGAAATTTCCGGAGTTCAATGCCAGTCTCGATGGCGACACGCTGGTCTACAAGAACTACTGGCACATCGGATTTGCCGCGGACACGCCCAACGGCCTGATGGTGCCGGTGATCCGCGATGCCGACAAGAAATCGGTGCCGGAGATCGCCAACGAGATGAACGCGCTCGCCAAGCTGGCGCGCGAGGGCAAGATCAAGCCGGACCAGATGCAGGGCGGCACCTTCTCGATCTCGTCGCTGGGCGGCATCGGCGGCATCTACTTCACGCCGATCATCAACGCGCCGGAAGTCGCGATCATGGGCGTCTGCAAGGGATACTGGAAGCAGCATTCGCCTGACGGCAAGACCTGGACCTCGCGCCTCACTCTGCCGCTGTCGCTGTCCTGGGATCACCGCGTCATCGACGGTGCGGCCGCCGCACGCTTCAACGTCTACTTCGCCAATGTGCTCGCCGATCTGCGGCGCGTGTTGTTCTGAGATCGGGGGAGAGCAGCATGGCTCAGCAGATCGAAGTGAAGGTGCCCGATATCGGCGAATTCAAGGACGTCGCCGTCATCGAGGTCATGGTGAAGCCCGGCGAGACCGTCGCGGTCGATACCAGCCTGATCATGGTCGAGTCCGACAAGGCATCCATGGAGATCCCGTCCTCGCACGCCGGCGTCGTCAAGGAAGTCAGGGTCAAGGTCGACGACAAGGTGAGCGAAGGGTCGACGATCCTCGTGCTGGAGACCTCGGGCGCCGTGGCTGCGCCGGCACCCGCGCCCACATCGCAGCCGGCCGCCGCGCCGCCGCCGGTTGCGCCCGCCGCGGCGTCCTATTCCGGCAAGGCGGAGATCGAATGCGACATGCTGGTGCTGGGCGCCGGTCCCGGCGGCTATTCGGCCGCCTTCCGCGCCGCCGATCTCGGCATGAAGACCGTGCTGGTCGAGCGTTACGACACGCTCGGCGGCGTGTGTCTTAACGTCGGCTGTATCCCGAGCAAGGCGCTGCTGCATACGGCATCCGTCGTCGACGAGGTGAAGCATCTCCCGGACCACGGGATTTCGTTTGGCGCGCCGCAGATCGACCTCGGCAAGCTGCGCTCCTTCAAGGAAGGCGTGATCAAGAAGCTGACGGGCGGGCTCGCCGGGATGGCGAAGGCCCGCAAGGTCGAGGTGGTGACCGGCGTCGGCGCGTTCCACGATCCGCATCATCTCGAGGTTGCCGTGGCAGGCGGCAAGAAGACGATCAAATTCGCCAGGGCGATCATCGCCGCCGGCAGCCAGTCCGTGAAGCTGCCGTTCCTACCCGAGGATTCGCGCATCGTCGATTCGACCGGCGCGCTCCAGCTGAAGTCGATCCCGAAGCGCATGCTGGTGATCGGCGGCGGCATCATCGGGCTCGAAATGGCGACGGTGTATTCTACCCTTGGCGCGCGCATCGACGTCGTCGAGATGCTCGACGGCCTGATGCAGGGCGCCGACCGTGACCTGGTCAAGGTCTGGGACAAGATGAACGCCGGTCGCTTCGACAAGGTGATGCTGAAGACCAAGACGGTCGGCGGGAAGGCCACCGAAGCCGGGATCGAGGTCAGCTTCGAAGGCGAGCAAGCCCCCGCCGGACCGCAGCTCTATGACCTCGTTCTGGTGTCGGTCGGCCGCAGCCCGAACGGCAAGAAGATCGGCGCCGACAAGGCCGGTGTCGCGGTCACGGATCGCGGCTTCATCGACGTCGACAGGCAGATGCGCACCAACGTGGCGCACATCTTCGCCATTGGCGACGTCGTGGGGCAGCCGATGTTGGCGCACAAGGCTGTGCATGAAGGTCATGTGGCGGCCGAAGTGGCCCATGGCGAGAAGTCGTATTTCGATGCGCGGCAGATTCCGTCCGTTGCCTACACCGATCCCGAAGTGGCCTGGGCCGGCAAGACCGAGGAGCAGTGCAAGGCCGAGGGCATCAAGTTCGGCAAGGCGGTCTTTCCCTGGGCGGCCTCCGGCCGGGCCATTGCCAACGGACGCGACGAGGGCTTCACCAAGCTGCTGTTCGACTCGGCGACCCATCGGGTGATCGGCGGCGGGATCGTCGGCACGCACGCGGGCGATCTGATCAGCGAGGTCTGCCTTGCGATCGAGATGGGATGCGAGCCTGCGGATATCGGCAAGACCATTCATCCGCACCCGACGCTCGGCGAGTCCATCGGCATGGCGGCGGAGGTCTTTGAGGGCCATTGCACCGATCTGCCGCCACAGAAGAAGAAATGACGTTTGCCTGCCGATACGCAGGCACAGAGAGATCAGGGAGAAGACACAATGTCTGCAGCGACCACTGCGACGTCCGGAACGTTGCCTGTCACGCAGAAGAAGCCGTTTTACCGGATTCTGTACGTTCAGGTGCTCGCGGCGATCGTGCTCGGCGTGATTGTCGGCTGGCTCTGGCCTGATCTCGCCAAGAACGACTGGATCAAGGCGATGGGCGACGGCTTCGTCAAGCTCATCAAGATGGCGATTGCGCCGATCATCTTCTGCACGGTGGTTTCGGGGATCGCCCACATTTCCGAAGTGAAGAAAGTGGGTCGCGTCGCGATCAAGTCGCTGGTCTATTTCGAGGTCGTCTCGACCTTTGCGCTTGCGCTGGGCCTGATCGTCGCCAACGTGCTGCGGCCGGGCGCGGGCTTCCAGGGCCAGTCGAACGCCGCCGCGGTCGCCGGCTATGCCAAGCAGGCGAGCGAGATGAAGTCGGTGGACTTCGTCCTGCACATCATTCCGGACACCGTGGTCGGAGCGTTCGCCCAAGGCGAAATCCTGCAGGTGCTGCTGTTCGCCATCCTGTTCGGCTTCGCGCTGATGGGGCTCGGCGAACGGGCTCACACGGTCCGTTCGATGATCGACGACGTCGCGCATGCGATGTTCGGCGTCATCTCGATCGTCGTCAAGGTCGCGCCGATCGGCGCTTTTGGCGCCATGGCCTACACGATCGGCCGCTACGGTCCCCAGGCGCTCGGCAATCTCGCCGGTCTGATCGCGACCTTCTATCTCACCGCGCTGCTGTTCGTGGTCGTCGGGCTCGGCATCATCGCCCGCATCGCCGGCTTCTCCATCTTCAAGTTCCTCAAATACATCAAGGACGAGCTGCTGATCGTGCTCGGCACGTCATCCTCGGAAAGCGCGCTGCCGCAGCTGATGGAAAAGCTGGAGCGTCTCGGCTGCTCCAAGTCGGTCGTTGGCCTTGTCGTGCCCACCGGCTACTCCTTCAACCTCGACGGCACCAACATCTACATGACCTTGGCGACGCTGTTCATCGCCCAGGCGATGAATGTTGAGCTCAGCTTCGGCGAGCAGATGACGATCCTCATCGTCGCCATGCTGACGTCGAAGGGCGCCTCGGGAATCACGGGCGCCGGCTTCATCACGCTCGCTGGCACGCTTGCGGCAGTCAGGCCGGAGCTGCTTCCCGGCATGGCGATCGTACTCGGCATCGACAAGTTCATGAGCGAATGCCGGGCGTTGACCAATCTGTGCGGCAACGGCGTCGCTTGCGTCGTCGTGGCGTGGTGGGAAGGCGAACTCGACCGCGAGAAGCTGCGCGCCGGACTCGATCGCGACATCGATCCGAGCGACATCGAAGTCGCTGTAACGACGGGCTAGGCGAATACGGAAGGTGGTCGCCGACGATCACCGCCAGTTCATCAGAAATGTATCAAGGGAGTTGGTCATGACGGACGTGGTTGTGGTTTCCGCGGCGCGGACACCGGTGGGCTCCTTCAACGGAGCGTTCGGGGCGATACCCGCTCACGAACTCGGGGCGATCGCGATCAAGGGCGCCCTCGAACGCGCCAAAGTGTCGCCTGAAGACGTCGACGAGGTCATCCTGGGCCAAGTCTTGTCCGGCGGCGAGGGCCAGAACCCGGCGTGGCAGGCCGCGATGGCAGCCGGCATTCCGCAGGAGAAGACGGCGTGGGGCATGAACCAGCTGTGCGGCTCGGGCCTGCGGTCGGTGGCGCTCGGCCTGCAGCAGATCGCCAATGGCGACGCCAGGATCATCGTCGCCGGCGGCATGGAGTCGATGTCGATGGCGCCGCATCTGTCACATATGCGCGGCGGCACCAAGATGGGCGACGTCAAATTCATCGACTCCATGTTGAAGGACGGCCTGCTCGATGCCTTCCACGGCTACCACATGGGAGTCACGGCGGAGAACATCGCCGCCAGATGGCAGATCACCCGCGAGGAGCAGGATGCGTTCGCGACCGGCTCGCAGAACAAGGCCGAGGATGCGCAGAAGGGCGGCCGGTTCAAGGACGAGATCGTTCCAGTCACGGTCAAGACCCGAAAGGGAGAAATCGTCGTCGATCAGGACGAATACATCCGCCCGGGCACGACGCTGGACGCGCTTGCCAAGCTGAAGCCTGCCTTCAACAAGGAGGGCACGGTGACCGCCGGAAACGCTTCGGGTCTCAACGACGGTGCGGCCGCGCTGGTGTTGATGAGCGCCGACGAAGCCAGCAAGCGCGGCCTGGCGCCGCTTGCGAAGATCGTCTCGTGGGCCACCGCCGGCGTCGATCCGGCGGTGATGGGCTCGGGGCCAATTCCGGCATCGCGCAAGGCGCTGGAAAAGGCCGGCTGGAAAGTCAAAGACCTCGATCTTGTCGAAGCCAATGAGGCCTTTGCGGCGCAGGCGATCGCCGTCAACAAGGACATGGGCTGGGATCCGTCGATCGTGAACGTGAACGGTGGCGCCATTGCCATCGGCCATCCGATCGGCGCGTCCGGCGCGCGGGTTCTGACGACGCTCTTGTTCGAAATGCAGAAGCGTGGCGCGAAGAAGGGTCTCGCCACGCTGTGTATCGGCGGCGGCATGGGCGTCGCCCTGACGGTCGAGCGCTGAGCGAGGCCGGGCTCACCTCAACAAGGGCCGGCGGGTGCAAATCAATCAAGATCGGGAGGCAATCATGTCCAGAGTTGCAGTGGTGACCGGTGGAACGCGCGGTATCGGCGAGGCGATCTCGATCGCCCTCAAGGCAGCCGGATACAAGGTGGCGGCAAGCTATGCCGGCAATGATGAAGCGGCCGCGAAGTTCAAGACCGAGACCGGCATCAATGTCTACAAATGGGATGTCTCGAACTAAGAGGCGTGCGTCGCCGGCCTGAAGCAGGTCGAGGCCGATCTCGGGCCGGTGGAGGTGCTGGTCAACAATGCCGGCATCACCAAGGACGGCATGTTCCACAAGATGACGGCGGAGCAATGGTACGCGGTCATCAACACCAACCTGAACTCGCTGTTCAACATGACGCGGCCGGTGTGGGACGGCATGCGCGAGCGGAAGTTCGGCCGGGTGATTTGCATCTCCTCGATCAACGGCCAGAAGGGCCAGATGGGCCAGGTCAACTACTCCGCCGCCAAGGCAGGCGACATCGGCTTCGTGAAGGCGCTGGCCCAGGAAGGCGCGCGCGCCGGGATCACGGTGAACGCGATCTGTCCCGGCTATATCGCCACCGAGATGGTCAAGGCGATCAACCCGGAGATCGTGGCCAAGAACATCCTGCCTCAGATTCCGGTCGGCCGCTTGGGTGAACCGCACGAGATCGCGCGCGCGGTGCTGTTCCTGGCGTCCGACGATGCCGGCTTCGTCACGGGCTCGACGATCTCGGCGAATGGCGGTCAGCACGTGGTCTGAGCTGTTCCGGCAACGCGCCGCAAGGGTGACGGCGCGTGCGCTCGACGCGGGCCCGCCTGGCGTCAGCCGAGGGCGAAAATGAAAGCGAGGGACAAGCCCATTGCGGCCCCTCGGACGAAGACATCAAGCCGGGGAACATGATGGACCAGGATCTGAAGGAAGCCGCACTCGAATATCATCGCTTGCCGACGCCGGGAAAGATTTCCGTGGTGCCGACCAAGGCGATGGCCACCCAGCGCGATCTGGCGCTGGCGTATTCACCGGGTGTGGCGGAGCCTTGCCTGGTCATCGCCAAGGACCCGCTACAGGCCGATGTGCTGACGGCACGCAGCAATCTCGTCGCCGTCATCACCAACGGCACCGCTGTGCTCGGCCTCGGCAATATCGGCGCGTTGGCCGGAAAGCCGGTCATGGAAGGCAAGGCGTGCCTGTTCAAGAAGTTCGCCGGAATCGACGTTTTCGACATCGAACTCGCCGAGGAAGACCCCGACGCGCTGATCGAGACGATCGCCAGGATGGAGCCGACCTTCGGCGGCATCAACCTGGAGGACATCAAGGCGCCGGAATGCTTCTACATCGAGAAGAAGCTCCGCGAGCGGATGAAGATACCGGTGTTCCACGACGATCAGCACGGCACCGCGATCATTGCGGCCGCGGCGATCCTCAATGGACTGAAGCTGGTCAAGAAGGACATCGCGGACGTCAAGCTGGTTTGCTCCGGCGCCGGCGCCGCTGCGCTCGCTTGTCTTGATCTGATCGTGAGCCTTGGACTGCGGCGCGAGCGGATCATCGTGACCGACGCCAAGGGTGTCGTTTATGCCGGCCGCTTGGAAAGCATGGACGACAGCAAGGCGCGCTATGCCGTGAAGACGGATGCGCGAAGCCTGGACGACATCATTGCGGACGCGGACATCTTCCTCGGCCTGTCGGCCGGCAAGGTGCTGACGCCTGATATGGTCAAGAAGATGGGCCGCGATCCGTTGATTTTCGCGATGGCCAATCCGATTCCTGAGATCATGCCGGAGGATGCGCTGGCGGTGCGTCCCGATGCGATCATCGGCACCGGGCGTTCGGACTACCCCAACCAGATCAACAATGTGCTTTGCTTCCCGTTCATCTTCCGCGGCGCGCTCGACTGCGGCGCGACCACCATCAATGAGGAGATGAAGCTTGCGACGGTCCGCGCGCTCGCGGACCTCGCCATGGCGGAGGTTCCGGAAGTCGTCGCCGCCGCCTACAAGGACGAAGGACTTCGCTTTGGCCGCGACTACCTCATTCCAAAACCGTTCGACCCGCGCCTGATCGACATGATCGCGCCGGCGGTAGCCAGGGCCGCGGTTGACAGCGGCGTCGCCCGACGTCCGATTGCCGATATGGATGCCTATCGCCAGCAGCTGGGTCGGTTCGTCTATCAATCCGGCAACGCGATGCAGCCGGTCTTTTCCGTGGCCAAGGGAAGCGGGAAATCCCTCGTTCTGGCCGAGGGCGAGGATGAGCGCGTGCTGCGCGCGGCGCAGGTCATCGTCGACGAGGGGATCGCCAGGCCGCTGCTGCTTGGCCGGCCGGCGACGATCGACGATCGGATCGCGGCGTTCGGGCTCCGGCTCAAGCCTGGCACCGACTGCGAGATCATCGATCCGCACGATGCCGAGGTCTATTCCAAATGCGCCGAAGTCTACCACGCGCGGAGGAAGCGCGATGGCGTGTCGGCCGCGCTGGCGCTTTCGGAGACGCGGAGCAACGCGACCGTGCTTGCGTCGATCCTGCTCGAACGGGGCATCGGCGACGCTATGCTGTGCGGCGTGATCGGACGGACCGCGGATCACCTGGCTGCGATCCGCAACGTGATCGGAACGCGGGAGAACGTGCGGACACTAGCCGTGATGCAGATGCTCATTCTCCCGCAGCATCAGCTTTTCATTTGCGATACCCACTGCAATCTCAACCCGTCTGCCGAGCAGGTTGCCGACATCGCCTTGCTGGCAGCCGAGGAGGTCAAGCGCTTCGGTATCACGCCGAGGGTGGCGCTGCTGTCGCATTCGAGTTTTGGGAGCTCGGCGGTGCCGGAAGCGCACAAGATGCGGGAGGCGCGTGCGATCATTCGCGGGCGATCGCCCGATCTGGCCGTGGAGGGCGAGATGCGCGGCGACGCGGCGCTCTCGCAGTCCGTGCTCGATCATGAATTCCCCGATTCCGGCTTCGTCGGTCCGGCCAACGTGCTGGTGATGCCCAATTTGGATGCCGCCAACATCTCCTACAATCTGTTGCGGATGGCCGCGGGGCAGGGGCTGACGGTCGGCGGGATTTTGCTCGGCGCGGCAAAGCCGGCGCATATTCTCACGCCATCATCCACTGTCCGCCGCATCGTGAACATGGCTGCAGTCGCCGTCGCGGATGCGGTTTCCGAGCGCGCCTGACCGGAAGGACATGATTGGGCGGACGTGAACGCGATCGGTCGAGGCCATCATGAGTGAGGTGCAATCGGGAAAGCGGCGGGTCGTGATCGTCGGCGGCGGCGCGGGCGGACTGGAGCTCGCGACCCGGCTCGGCGACAAATACGGCCGCAAGGGAAAGCTCGACGTTACGCTGATCGAGCGCAACCGCACCCATGTCTGGAAGCCGAAGCTGCACGAGATCGCGGCCGGCAGCATGGATATCGCCGCCCATGAGGTCGACTATCTCGCGCAATCCTATTGGCACGGCTTTCGCTACCGGATCGGCGAGATGATCGGGATCGACCGGGAGCAGCGCCAGGTGCAGGTGGCGCCGTATCTCGATGCCGAAGGTCGCGAGGTGACGCCGAAGCGCAGCTTCGACTATGACGTCCTTGTCATCGCCGTCGGCAGCCAGAACAACGACTTTGGCACGCCTGGTGTCGTGGATCACGCGATCAAGCTCGAATCGCAGGTCGATGCGAAGCGCTTCCACGAACGCATGGTCAATGCGTGCATCCGCGCCCACGCCCATTCGTCACCTCTTGGGGAGCACCAGTTGAAGGTCGCAATCATCGGCGCCGGCGCGACCGGAGTCGAGCTTGCGGCGGAGCTGCACCGGACGACGCGGGAGGTGGTGGCCTATGGCCTCGATCAGGTCGATCCGCACAAGGACATCAGGATCACGCTGATTGAAGCCGCGGACCGGGTGCTTCCCGCGCTGCCGGAACGGGTTTCGCAAGAGACGGAGAAACTCCTCGTCAGGCTTGGCGTCGATCTCTTGGTCGGCGCCAAGGTTTCCGAGGTCGGTTGCGACCATGTCAGCCTGACCGACGGCCGGACGATTCCTGCCGAGCTGATCGTCTGGGCCGCCGGAGTCAAGGCACCGGATTTCCTGAAGGATATTGCCGGCCTCGAAACCAACCGCATCAATCAGCTGGTGGTGCGGCCGACCCTGCAGACCACGCGCGACGACAACATCTTCGCGATCGGCGACTGTTCGGCCTGCTCATGGGGCGAACGGGGCAATGTGCCGCCCCGCGCCCAGGCGGCGCATCAGCAGGCCTCCCACCTCTATTCCCAGATCCCGCGGCTTCTGCAGGGCGAGGCGCTCAAGGATTATCGTTACCGGGACTTCGGATCGCTGGTGTCGCTCGGCGAATTCAGCACGGTCGGCTCGATGATGGGCGCGCTGGTGGGTGGCAGCCTTGTCTTCGAGGGGCTGTTCGCCCGGATGATGTACCTGTCGCTGTACAAGATGCACGAATACGCCCTGCACGGTCCGGCGAAGGTCGCGCTCGACACGCTGGCCCGCCTGATCACCCGGCGGACCGAGCCGCACGTCAAGCTGCATTGATTGCGGTCGCGGAGGAGATCGATGTCGTGATGGACCAGCTCACCGTCTGGCAGGCCGCCAAGAGTCCTGCCACGCTCAAGGTCATCCTGATCGGGGTGTGCATGACGCTGCCGGGCATCATCGCCCACACCGGATTTTCCTGTCGCGTATTCCCAGGCAAGACCATAGAGTTGGCCCATGCGTGAGTGGTCGTCCGCAGTGGCCGGCGCGCCCCGCTTTGTGCTGGTTCACAAGATGACGGAGCTTCCATCCCTGGTGAACATCAAGGGGCCTCCCAAAGTCGGTTTGGTGATGCCCATTTCCACGCGGTGGCTGGTTCGCGGCGCGCTTGCCCTTGCGCTGGTCGCCGCGGCATCGTGGCTTGGATATGCGATCACGTTTCGCCGCGGGCTCGACCATTTGCACGCCGCGGCGCAGCAGCGGCTGGCGGTCGAGGCCGCCAGGCTCGACGGTTATCTTTCGAGATTCGAATATCTGCCGTCCCTGCTGGAGACGTCGCCCAGTGTGTTCCGGCTGCTCGAGGCCCCCAGCGATCCTGCACTGCAGCAAACCGTCAGCCTTTATCTGAAGTCGATCAACCTGCTTGCGGGCGCCGACAACCTCTATGTCCTGGGCGTCTCCGGCGCGACGCTGGCCGCGGCCGATTTCGACCAGCCCGGGACACCCTTCGGCGAAAACCTGTCGTATCGCCCCTATGTGAGCGAAGCACTCGCGAGCGGCCGCGGAGCGTTCTTCGGCATCGGCATCACGACGGCGCGCGCCGGCTACTATCTGTCTTATGCGCTGAAGGTGGGCGGCACGACGAAAGGGGTCGCCACGGTCAAGGTCAATCTGGATTCGTTCGAGCGTGCGTGGCGCAACACCGAAAACGACATCCTTCTGGTCGACGAGCGCAAGGTGACGATCCTTGCGTCGCGCGACGAGTGGCGCTATCGCCCGCTGGCGCCGCTGTCGGTCCAGACGCGCGATGACATTGCACGGTCCAAACCCTACGGAAACCACGACCTGGCGCCACTCGGATGGACCTTCGCCGCCCAGTCCGAGAGCGACGCCGCCCGGATCACCACGCAGAACGGAACCGCCTACACGGTCAGCGAGCTTCCGATCAACCGCGGCTTGTGGAACCTAGTCCTTCTCGATGACGAGGCGCCCACACGGCAGATCGCACTCATCATCGGGGGCATATCCGGGCTCGTCGCCGTCGTTGCGCTGCTGGCGCTCGGCCTTGTCGAGCAACGCCGGAGAGAGATCAAGCACCGGCTGGCCAGCCAGGCCGCGTTGCAGACGGCCAACGACATGCTCGAAACGAGGGTGCAGGAGCGCACTGCCGAATTGCGGGCAGCGCAAGACGAACTCGTTCACGCCGGCAAGCTGGCCGCGCTCGGCCAGATGTCGGCCGGCATCGTGCACGAACTGAACCAGCCGCTGGCTGCGCTGCAGACTGCTGCCGACAATGCGGTCCTGCTGGTCGACCGCGGGTCGATCGGCGATGCCCGTGGAAACCTTACCCGAATTGGCGAGTTGGTACGCCGGCTCGGACGCCTGACCAGCCAATTGCGGGTTTTCGCATACAAGTCGAGCAGCCCGCTTGATGCGGTCTCCGTCGAACAGGCCGTCGCCGAGGCGCTCAAGATACTCGCCGGGCGCGTCAAGGACGGCGGGGTCGCCGTCGCGACCGATATCGACGCGAAGCTGGCCGTCGTTGCCGATCAGACACGGTTGGAGCAGCTGTTGTGCAACATCGTGGCGAATGCTCTGGATGCGGTGGAGAGCGTCGAACAGAAGTCGATCCTGATCCGGGCGAGCAGGGAAGAGGCGCAGACCGCGCGCTGCCGCATCGCGATCAGCAACAGCGGGCCCGCGATCGCGTCCGGTGTTCTGCAGCGCATGTTCGAACCATTCGTGACGACCAAGCCCGCCGGCAAGGGGTTAGGCCTCGGCCTGATGCTCTCTAATCACATCGCGCGCTCCTTCGGCGGCGAACTGCGTGCGCGAAACCTGATGCCTGATGGTGCCGAGTTTGTCGTGATCCTTCCATTGGCTGAGATAGCAGAGGCGGCTTCGCATGGGCGATGACCAATCGATCGGCGTGATCTATGTCGAGGACGACGACGACGTACGGATCGGCGGCGTCCAGGCGCTCGAGCTCGCAGGATTTTCCGTCTCCGGATTTGCCTCGGTCGAGACCGCCAACGGATCCGTTCGTGCCGACATGCCCTTCGTCGTGGTCTGCGACGTGCGCCTGCGCGGGCGGAGCGGCCTTGACTGGCTGTCCGATCTGCGTCGGCTGGACCAGGATCTCCCGGTGATCCTGATCACCGGTCACGGCGATATTTCAATGGCCGTGCAGGCGATGCGGAGCGGCGCCTATGACTTCATCGAGAACCCGTGCTCCTCGGAGCAGCTGATCTCGGTGGTGCGCCGGGCGGCGGAAAAGCGGCGGCTGACCCTGGAGGTTCGTTCGCTGCGATCGGCCCTGGCGGATCGCCAGGGAATCGAGGCGAGCCTGCAAGGCCGATCGCCGCAGATCCAGGAAGTGCGCCGGCTCGTCTCTACCCTGGCCACGACCAATGTCGACGTCACGATCTATGGTGAAACCGGAACCGGCAAAGACGTGGTCGCGCGCTGTCTGCACAATCACAGCGGTCGCCGCGGCGGCAACTATGTCGCGGTGAACTGCGGCGGCCTTCCGGAATCGCTGGTCGAGAGCGAGCTGTTCGGCCACGAGGTGGGCGCGTTCACCGGTGCCACCCGGCAACGGATCGGAAAGATCGAATATGCCAATGGCGGGACGTTGTTTCTCGACGAGATCGAGAGCATGCCGCTGAGCGTCCAGGTCAAGTTGCTAAGGTCGCTGCAGGACAGATCCATCGAGCGCGTCGGAACCAACAAGCCGATCTCGGTGGACTGCCGCGTCGTGGCCGCGAGCAAGGCGAATTTGTTCGAACTGAGCGAAAAGCGGCTGTTTCGTGCCGATCTCTACTATCGCCTCGGCGTCGCATTCATCGAGCTGCCACCGCTGCGCGAGCGGCGGGAGGATATCCCGCTGCTGTTCGAGCATTTCACCCTGGACGCGGCGCGGAGGTTCGAGCGTGATGCGCCGATCCTGGACGAGCAGACCATGTCGCATCTGCTGGCCTATTCGTGGCCGGGCAATGTGCGCGAGCTTCGCAACGTAGCCGATCGTTTCGTGCTTGGTGTGCTCGACCGCAAGACGATCAACAAGGCGGGCTTCGGTACGTCGGATATGTCATTGCCGCGGCAATTGGAGAACATCGAGCGATCGATCATCGAGGACGCGCTGCGCCGCAAGCAAGGCGACGTCCAGGCGACCGCCGCGCTCCTGAGCATCCCGAAGCAGACACTGTACGACAAGATCAAGCGCCTCTCCGTCAGCGTCGACGGGATCAGGGAGGGCGCTGTGCGCTCCGGCTCCTGAGACTGCGGTGAGCGATTGCGGCGCCGGGAGCAGCGGAAGTCCGCACCGCGCGGGCGCCCGGATAGATAGCAGGCTCTCGGTGAATGCGAGGGCAAACGGCGCCGGTAGAAGCTGCCCGAGATCGGAAGCGAACCAGGCAATCTTGCCTAGCGAGGGACGTCATGAATCGGCCATTCAACATGCCCGACGAATTTGTCGAGGGCTTCATGAAAGCGGGAGAAAGCCTGTGGCGGTCGCTCGGGTGGGCGACGAACGTCGATCGCGAGGGGGCGAACCTCGGCTCAACCCTGAATTCGTCGGAACGCTTCGCCGAATTGCAGGCGGATCACCTCAGGCGCCTGTACCAGCTCACCGAGCACATCATCAGATCGGCATCCGGGGTGCCGAGCGAAGGGGGCATCGAGCCTGCGCGTGGCGATCGCAGGTTTAACGCCGAGGAATGGCGGGACAACGCGGCCTATAGCGTTTTGAAGCAATGCTATTTGCTGAACGCGCGCTATTGCGTCGACTTCGTCGAAGCGCTCGATCTCGATGAGAAGGAAAAGCATCGCTTGCGCTTCTTCACGCGCCAGCTTGTCGAGGCGATGAGCCCGACCAATTTCATCGCCACCAATCCTGACGTCATCAAGCTTGCGACGGACAGCGAAGGTCAGAGTCTCAAGGCCGGTCTCGACAATTTGATGACCGATCTGGGCAGAGGCAGCCTCACGATCACGGACGAGGAAGCTTTCGAAGTCGGAAAGGACGTCGCCACATCAAGGGGCGCGGTCGTGTTCGAGAACGAGCTGTTTCAGCTCATTCAATATGAACCGGCGACCGCGCAGGTGACGGCGCGGCCGCTGCTGATCGTGCCGCCCTGCATCAACACGTTCTACATTCTCGACCTGCAGCCGGCCAATTCCTTCGTCCGCTTTGCGGTCGAGCATGGTCTGACCGTTTTCATGGTCTCCTGGCGCAATCCGGATGTCTCATGCGGGCACTTTGCCTGGGACGACTACGTCGAACAGGGCGCCATGCGCGCGATCGAGGTGGCCCGGTCGATCTCCGGTGCCGACAAGGTCAACGTGGTCGGCTGGTGCGTCGGCGGAACCATCCTGTCGTCTGCGCTGGCGATCCTGCGGACGCGGCGTGACGAATCGGTCGCCAGCGTGACATTGCTGACGACGATGCTCGACTTCCGCGAGCCGGGAGATCTCGGCGTGTTCGTGGACGAGGAGGGGGTGCGGCAGCGGGAGCAGACCATCGGCAATGGCGGCATCTACCGCGGTTCGGAGCTCGGGTTTGTGTTCCAGACCCTGCGCTCGAAGGAGCTGATCTGGCCGAACGTGATCAATAACTATCTGAAGGGAAAATCGCCTGAGCGTTTCGATCTTCTGTTCTGGAACGCCGACGTGACCAACCTGCCGGGGCCGATGTATTGCTGGTACATCCGGAACATGTACCTGGAGAACAACCTTCGGGAGCCGAACCGCCTGACGATGTGCGGAACGCCAATCGATCTCGGACGGGTCGACCTGCCTGCCTACGTCCTTGCGACCGTTGAGGATCACATCGTGCCTTGGCGATCGGCCTATCGCACCACGGGCCTGTTCAGTGGCAACACCCGCTTTGTGCTGGGCGCGAGCGGGCATATTGCCGGCGTGATCAACCCCGCCTCGAAGAACAAGCGAAGCTATTGGCTGTCGGACGAGCGATGCGACGACCCGGCGGCATGGCTGGCGGGCGCGGCCGAAAAGCCGGGCAGCTGGTGGAACGACTGGATCGCATGGCTCAAGCCGTGGGCTGAAGACCAGGTGCCCGCCCGCCCGCAACTCGGCAGCAATCTCTATCCTCCAGGGGAATCCGCGCCAGGCCGATACGTGATGGCCAAAGCGAACTGACAGCGATAGCGAGCCGTGTGAGCGCTGCTTCGGATGATTTCCGGCGCTCTGGACGGCTCGGCCATCACTTCAGGTAGTCCGGCAAGGTAAACCCGTCATAGAAGCGGTCGGAGAAGATCGCGGTCTTGAAGGTCTGCGATTTGTAGCCGGCAACGATGTCCTGCGCCCACGCCGCATCCGCATTGGCCTTCTTGACGGCGACCACGTTGATGTAGGGCGTCGTCATCTTTTCCAGCGCGAACGCATTGGTCAGCTTCAATCCGCTGTAGATCGCGAAATTGCCCTGGATCGCGGCGAAGTCGACGTCGTCGAGCGCGCGCGGCGCCTGGGCTGCTTCCAGCGGCACGATCTTGATGCCGCCGGGGTTCTTGATGACGTCGAGCTCGCTGACGTCGACCGGCTTTGAGTCGCGAATTTCGACGAGGCCGAGGTCGCACAGGATCCACAATGCGCGCTGCAGATTGACGGGGTCGTTGGGCACCGCGATCGTCGAGCCCGGCCTGATCGGCGTGCCCGGCGGGTGCTTCTTGGAATAGAGCCCCATCGGCGGCGTTGGCACGTGGACGATTCCGACGAGATCGGTGCTCTGCCGCTCGTTATAGGAGTTCAGGAAGATCGTGTGCTGCATCACGTTGGCATCGATCTCGCCCTTGAACACCGCGTTGTTGGCCTCGAGCCCGGTGGAGAACTCGACATATCTGATGCGATAGCCCTTGTTCTGCAGCTCCGGCGCCACGCCGACCTTGAACTCGTCGATATAGGGGCCCGGGACGAAACCGACTTTCAACTCGGGCTTGGCAGGCGCCTCGGCGCGCACGGTGGTACTGATCACGGCGCCAAGAAGCAGGAGAGCGGAAAGCCAGGAGAAGCGCGCAGTCTGCATGGTCGTTATTGCGTCCTTGATGGGAGCCGTGCGGCAGCACTTGCCGCGGAAGGCCGAACGATTTGGGAATGGGAAGCGTTCAGGCGATCGCCTGAATCGAGCCGGAAAAGACGCTCGGCGGCCGATTCAGGTCGTAATGATCGCGCAATGTCGTGCCGGCGTAGTCGTCGCGGAACAGGCCGCGCTTGCGCAGGATCGGAACGACCTGCTCGGCAAAGACATCGAATCCGCCGGGCAGCCAGGGCGGCATGACGTTGAAGCCGTCGGCGGCGCCGTTCTCGAACCAGGTCTGGATATTGTCGGCGATCTTCTCCGGTGGACCCGCTATCACCCAATGGCCGCGCGCGCCGGCAAGGCGCTGGACCAGCTGGCGGATCGTCGGCTTCTCGCGGTCGATGATGTCGACCACGAGCTTGAAACGGCTGGCCACGCCACGCGCACCGTCGGTGTCGATCAGATGGCGCGGGAACGGGCCGTCGAGATCGAAACCGGAGAGGTCGAGCCCGATCATCTGGCGCAGCTGGGTCAGCGAATATTCCGGCTGGATCAGTTCATTGAACTCGTCCTGCAGCCGATCCGCCTCGGCTTGCGTGCTGGCGATGAAGGGGCTGATGCCCGGCAGGACCTTGATCTGATCGGGGCTGCGGTCGAAGACGCGCGCCTGACGCTTGATGTCGGCGTAGAATTCCTGGGCGCTCGCCAGCGTCTGATGCGCGGTGAAGATCGCTTCCGCAAAGCGCGCGGCAAAGGCGCGGCCGTCGTCCGACGAGCCCGCCTGGACGTAGACCGGCCGTCCCTGCGGCGTCCGCGAGATGTTGAGCGGCCCGCGAACCCGAAAATGCTTCCCGACGTGGTCGATCGCATGGATCTTGCCGGTATCGGCAAAGACCCCGGAGACGGGATCGTTGATCAGCGCGCCGTCTTCCCAGCTGTCCCAGAGACGAGTGATGACGTCGAGATATTCCCGTGCCCGCTCGTAGCGTTCGTGATGCGGCGGATGCTCCGGCAGGCCGAAATTCTGCGCCGCCTGCGCCGTGCTTGTCGTCACGATGTTCCAGCCGGCGCGGCCGCCGCTGAGATGGTCGAGCGAGGCGAACAGGCGGGCGAGGTTATAAGGTTCGCTGTAGGTCGTCGACGCGGTTGCGATCAGGCCGATCCTCTTGGTGGCGACCGCGATTGCGGCGAGCCAGGTGATCGGCTCGAAGCGGAAGCGCTGCGCGTAGTGGACATTGTCGGCCAGGGCCGGTCCGTCGGCAAAGAAGATCGCGTCGAACTTGTGCGCTTCGGCCTTCTGCGCCAGCTCCTGATAAAAGGTGACGTCGAGGATGCGGTCCGCGGCGGAGCCCTTGTAGCGCCACGCCGCCTCGTGATGGCCGCCCGGATAGATGAAGAGATTGAGAGAAAGCCGTCGATCGCTCATGCCTGAAACTCGGGAATGTTGGTGGTGTCAGTTGCCGGCCGACGCCTTGCGCGCAAACGCGAAACGCAAATAACGCTCCAGGATCAGCCCCTCCGGCGTTCGTTTGGTTTCGACCAGGCGTGCAAATGCGCTGCGGACCTGTTCACGTTCGGCCGGCGAGAATGCCTCCAGAAAGTTGCCGAAGGCGCTCGCTTCCGACCAGCGGAGCAGCGAATTTGCATCTGCATGGACGTCGGTCAGCGCGCGCAACTCGCTGCGGTAATCGGTGAAGCCGCCGGCGACAAACAGCGGCCTGAGCTCGCCATCGGTCAGGCCCAGCACCGGGTTGGAATCCTGGCGATGATCGGCGAGCCCTGCCTCGGCGATGGCCTGGCGCAGCAGTACGCGGGACTGATGCGGACGCGACGGGTCCTGCACGTTCAGCCCAAGCCGGCCCCCCGGCTTCAGCACCCGGTGGATCTCCCGCAAGGCGCCGCTCTTGTCGGCGATCCAATGGAACACGCTGTTGAGATAGACCGCATCGAACTGGCGGTCATCGAAGCGCGAGAGGTCCTCGGCCCGGCCGGTGTGGAATTGCAAATTGTCCGACTGGCGAAGCCGCGCGATCTCGATGCGGCCGGCGAGCGGATCGATGCCGATCACCTGACCGTTCGGTCCGACGAGACCTGCCACGAATTCGGCGAGGCGGCCGGTGCCGGTCCCGATGTCGAGGACATGCTCGCCGGATTTGATCGCCAACGGTCCGATCAGGAATTTGCCGTGACGGAACTGGACCAGCCCGGCTTCATCGTAGGAACGAGCCAGCTCCGGAGTATCGTGGTCGAGGCTGATGGCGCCACTCGTTTGCGGCATGTTCGATGATCCATGATTGCGGCGCTGCGCGCGCTTCGGCGTGCGAGCTGGACTTTGACTCTACGTCGGTGATCGCAAGCCTGTCGATGAAATGAACTTGCTTTGTTGCGTGGGAAGCAAGCACTCACCTTGTGAGTTGATCGGCGATGTTAGACGAGTGCAGCCGTCCCGACGAAATCGGCAGGCGATTAGCGCTGATCTCGCGCGTGAGACGGCGCAGTCTTGCGGTTTTTGCGCGCAGCCGGAGCAAGCAAGGCGATGATCGCCGCAAATATTTCAACGGCTGCGTCGACCGCGAAGCGATCGTTGCGCGCCGTCGAAAACAAAGCTGGTTTCGTTTCATTGACTGGGGATCGTTCGCTTTTACGATTTACAGCGTCAAAGCGAGGCCGATCAACATGCCGCAATCCGATCCCGACAGCGTTGCCCGCGAAGCCCTGCGCCTGATCGGACCCGATCCGCAAAACTGGGTGCCCGATCGCGACGGGATTGATCACAATGCGGTCGTCGTCGGCGGCGGACAATCCGGCTCGGCATTTGCGTTTGCACTGCGGCGGGCCGGGATCGGCAAGGTCTCGGTGATCGATGCCGCGGCCGACGGCAGTGCGTCGGGCGTCTGGCTGACGAGTGCGCGGATGCACAAGCTGCGCACGCCCAAAAGCTTGCCGGGCCCCGAGCTTGGTCTGCCCGGTCTCGGATTCCAGGCGTGGTACGAGGCGCGCTACGGCGCAGCCGCGTATGACGCGCTCGATCGCATTCTGCGGCTCGACTGGGCCGCCTATCTCGACTGGTATCGCAAGGTCACCGGCGTCGGCGTTCGTTACGGGACGCGGCTGGTTCGCATCGAGCCCGCGGGAGATCATCTGCGACTGCATCTCGCGCAGGGCGATCGCACGACAGTCGAAACCACGCGAAAGCTTGTGCTCGCGACCGGCTTTGCCGGCAGTGGTGGCGCCCTTGTTCCAGACGTGCTGCGCAATCTGCCGAAGCAATTTCATGCGCATACCTCGGAGAAGATCGACTTCAGGACCCTGCGGGGTCGGTCGGTCGCGGTGGTCGGAAGCGCCGCGTCGGCATTTGATGCCGCCGCCGTCGCGCTCGAAGCCGGCGCGCGCGACGTCCATCTCTATGCGCGGCGCGGAACACTGGCTTCGCTCCCGGTGATCCGGATCCGGGGCTATCCGGGTGCCTACGACAATTACGGAGCTTTGCCGGATGCGGTACGCTGGCAACAGGCGATCCGCTTCCGTCGCGCCGGCTCGACGCCGCCACCGGATGCGATCTCGCGCGCCGTCGCGTTTCCCAATTTTCATCTCCATTTGGGCGCTCCATGGCAGGCGGTGAGGCTCGAAGGCGGGCGTGCCGTCGCGGTGACGCCGCAGGGTGAATTTGCGTTCGACTTTGCCATCGCCGGCACCGGATATTCGGTGGACCTCGGCGCGCAGGCCGAGCTTCGCGACTTCACAAACGAGATCCTGCTGTGGCGTGACCGGTTCACGCCGCGTGATGATGAGAGGGACGAGACGCTGGCGGCGTACCCCTATCTGGGATCGGGGCATGAATATCTGGAGAGGGAGCCCGGCCGCGCGCCCTTCCTGAAAAATATTCATGTCTTCAACCCGGCGGCTTTCGTCAGTTTCGGCTTGCCGGTCGGCGATGTCCCGAGCTTCAGGCGCGACGTTCCCGCCGTTGTGGCACGGATCAGCCGCGATCTGTTTCTGGAAGATCTGCTGGCGCACGAAGCGCGCATCAACGGATCGATCGCAGACGATTTCGGCGCTGAGCTCTACGCACCGGCCGTGTGGCGGCCACCGGAGTACGTCGCGGCCGAGTAGGTCAGAGCAGCACAGCATTGAATTCATTTGTCTCCGCCGTCGCTCCCGCGACCGGCGCATGGTGGAGCCTTGTCTGGGAGATCGCGGTGGTGAGAGCACGATCATGAGCAGCACGACGACTATTGATAACGTCATTCCGCGCGCGGACATCGTCAAGCGCGCGGCGAGGCTTGGAGCGGAGATCAGGAACGTCAGGCTGTCGGGCGATCTGTCCGACGAGGTCATCCGCGCCGTCAACCAGGTGCTGCTCGAGCACAAGGTGATCTTCTTCCGCGACCAGGGGCATCTCGACGACGCCGAGCAGGAGCGCTTTGCGGTGCGGCTCGGCAAGCTCGTACCGCATCCGACGGTCGGGGCAATCAAGGGGACGTCGTCGATCCTGGAGCTGGATTCGGGGCGCGGCAGCGGCCGTGCCGATCAATGGCATACCGACGTGACCTTCGTTGACGTCTATCCGAAGATCTCGGTCCTGCGCGGGGTGGTGATTCCGCCCTACGGCGGCGACACCGTCTGGTCGAATACGGCAGCGGCTTACCTCGACCTGCCGGCACCGCTGCAACGGCTCGCCGACGAGCTGTGGGCGGTTCACAGCAACGCCTATGATTATGCCGTCAAGGCCCGCGCAAGCGAGGCCGACCGCAAGCATTTCGACGAAGTGTTCACCGGCACGGTCTACGAGACCGAGCACCCCGTGGTGCGCGTTCACCCCGAGACCGGTGAGCGGACGCTGGTGCTGGGCAACTTCGTCCAGCGTTTCGTCGGCTTGCCGAAATATGACGGCCAGAAGCTGTTCGACCTGTTCCAGTCGCACATCACGGCGCCCGAGAACACCGTGCGCTGGAGCTGGCAGGCCGGCGACGTCGCGATCTGGGACAACCGCGCCACCCAGCACTATGCGGTCAATGATTACGGCGATCAGCACCGCGTGGTGCGCCGTGCCACGATCGACGGCGAAGTGCCGGTGTCGATCGACGGCCGCCGCAGCGTGACGCGCATCAAGGCACCGAAGCAGCAGGCCGCGAAGGCGGCGTGATCCCGATCCGATCGAGCGGAGTTGCGAACATGAATGCATTGATCCGAATCCTTCGCGCCCGGCGTTTCGCCGCGCGCGCGGCCGCGCGGCTCATCCTCGCCGGTGCCGTGGCACTGGGGCTGGCGGCTTCGGCTTTCGCCGAGCCGCCATTCGAAAAGACCGAGATCCGCTACCAGGGTTGGGCCGGCCAGGTGACGTTCACCGAGCTCGCCGAAGACCTCGGCTATCTCGCGCCGCTGAAGCTCAAATGGGTCGGCAACACGATCAGCGGACCGCAGGACATCCAGACCGTCGTCACCGGCGACATCGACATCGGTGGTGCGTTCTATGGCGCGATTCTCAAGCTGATCGCGGCGCGGGCGCCGATCAAGGCCGTGGTCGGTTACTACGGCTCCGATGCCAACACCTATGAGGGCTACTTCGTGAAGGAGGACAGCCCGATCAAGGCGGCGCGCGACCTGATCGGCAAGAAGGTTGCGGTCAACACGCTGGGCGCGCATCTGGAATTCGTGCTGCGCGAATATCTGGCCCGTAACGGCCTCAGCGCCGGCGAGGCCAAGCAGGTGACGCTGGTGGCGATCCCGCCGGTCAGCAGCGAGCAGGCCTTGCGGCAAGGTCAGGTCGAAGTTAGCGTGCTCAGCGGCGTGCTGCGCGACAAGGCATTGGAGCGTGGCGGCATCCGCTCGCTGTTCGCCGATACCGACCTGTTCGGCCAGTTCACCGGCGGCGCCTATGTGCTGCGCGACAAGTTCATCAAGGACAATCCCAACACCGCCCGCAAGCTGGTGGAAGGGATTTCGCGCGCGATCCAGTGGGCGCAGACAACGCCGCCAGAAGAGGTGCGGGCCCGGTTCGAGAAGATCATCGCGGAGCGCAAGCGCAATGAGGATGCATCCTCGATCAAGTACTGGAAGAGCACCGGGGTTGCGTCCAAAGGCGGCCTGATATCGGACGGTGAGATCCAGGTGTGGATCGACTGGCTGGTCAAGGACGGGCTGTTCAAGCCGGGGCAACTCAAGGCGTCCGACACCTACACCAACGAGTTCAACTATTTCCGTCCCGGCAAGACCGCGGAGGCACGATGAGCTCGGTCAAGATCCGCATCGAGCAGGTCCGTAAGGAGTTTGTGACGCGAGGCGAAGGCGGCCGGCCGGCAGGTCGCTTCACCGCGCTGGAGGACATCACGCTGGATGTTCGTGCGGGCGAGTTCCTCGCGCTGGTGGGTCCGAGCGGTTGTGGCAAATCCACATTGCTCGACCTTCTGGGCGGGCTCACCGCGCCGACCAGCGGCCGTATCCTGCTCGATGGCCGGCCGATCGCCGGACCTGCACGCGATCGCGGTATCGTTTTCCAGCAGTACGCCCTGTTTCCGTGGCGAACTGCGGCGCAGAACGTCGAGTTCGGGCTCGACATCGCAGGCCTCAAGGCGAGGCAGCGGCGCGAGATCGCGGAGCATTTCCTCGATCTCGTCGGCTTGTCCAGCTTTGCCGACCGCTATCCGCACGAGCTTTCCGGCGGTATGAAGCAGCGTGTCGCAATTGCGCGAAGCCTTGCGTATGATCCGGAGGTGCTGCTGATGGACGAGCCGTTCGCCGCGCTCGACGCGCAGACGCGCGAGACGCTGCAGGGTGAACTGCTGCGGATATGGCGTGCCACCGGCAAGACCATCGTCTTCATCACCCATGGCATCGACGAGGCCGTCGTGCTCGGCCAAAGGGTGGCGGTGATGACCTCGCGCCCGGGGCGGATCAAGCAGGTGGTTGATATCCCCGAGCGCTTGCGCAGCGAATCCGAGGATGTGCGGTCGCTGCCGGAGTTCGGCCGCGTGAGGCACAAGGTCTGGAGCCTGCTTCGCGAGGAAGTGCGGAAGGCCCAGCAGGGCCAGTTGGCGGATGGTGCCGGCGCACGCCGTGCGGGCCCTGAAGCTGCGGAGGTTGCTCATGTCTAGTCTCGAAATGCTGACGTTGCTGGAACTGGCGCATGGGCGGCGCGAGCAGGCGGTGGAAGGCCGACTCCCGCCGATCACGAGTCGGTTGCGCGCAGGCATCCGCGGTCTGGCGGCGCGCGGGCGACGTTCGTTGTTACTGATTGTCCTGCTCGCCGCCTGGGAGGCCGCGCCGCGGCTTGGGCTGATCGATCCGGTGTTCCTGCCGCCGTTCTCGGAGGTGATCGCGGCCGGCTGGCAGCTCGCGCAAACCGGCGAACTCTATGACGATGTTTCTGCCAGCCTGCTGCGCGCCCTGAGCGGATTTCTGATCTCGGTTGCCTTGATCGTACCGCTTGGCCTTGTCGTTGGCTGGTACGCCCGGCTCGGCGATCTCCTGAACCAGTTCATCGAGATCTGCCGCAACACCGCGCCGCTGGCGCTGTTGCCGGTGTTCATTCTGCTGCTCGGGATCGGTGAGCTGTCGAAGGTCACGATGGTGATCTACAGCTGCGCCTGGCCGTTGTTGCTCAACACCATCGCCGCGGTGAAGCAGGTTGACCCCTTGCTGATCAAATCGGCGCGGACCATGGGAGCGACCCCGCAGCAACTGTTCCGCAAGGTGATCCTGCCGGCCGCGCTTCCCACGATCTTCGTCGGCATTCGCCTGGCCAGCGCATCGGCCATGCTGGTGCTGGTGGCTTCCGAAATGGTCGGGGCCAAGGCCGGTCTCGGCTATCTCATCATCAACAGCCAGTACAGCTTCCTGATCCCGCAGATGTATTTCGGCATTCTCGGAATCACCGTGATCGGCCTGGCGTTCAATGCCGTCCTCGAGGCGATCGAACGGCACTTCATGCGCTGGAAGGCGCCGGTGTCAGCCTGAGACAAGGAACGTCTAGCCAGACGCCGGCGTATTGCGCGCCGTGGCCTGGGTCACCACGCTGTTCGGCGGAACATCCCTGGTCAGCCAGACATTGCCGCCGATGGTGGAGCCGCGGCCGATCGTGATCCGGCCGAGGATCGTCGCGCCGGCGTAAATGACGACATCGTCTTCGACGATTGGATGGCGTGCGTCGCCCTTGATCACATGTCCCTCGTCGTCGGTCGGGAAATGCCGCGCGCCGAGCGTGACCGCCTGATAGACACGGACGTTGTTGCCGATGATCGCAGTCTCCCCGATCACGACGCCGGTGCCGTGATCGATGAAGAAGCCCGAGCCGATCTGGGCGCCGGGATGAATGTCGATGCCGGTCCGGGTATGTGCAATCTCCGACATCAGGCGGGCGACCAGCCGTGCGCCGATCTGGTAGAGGAGATGGGCAAGGCGATGGTGGATGATGGCGGTCATCCCGGGATAGCCAATCAGGATCTCGGGAAAATTCCGCGCGGCCGGGTCTCCAACAAATGCCGCCCGCAGATCGTTGATCAGAAGTCCGCGGACCGACGGCAGCTGCGTAGCGAACGCCCGCCTCAGCTCGATCGCCTCTTCGTGCACAAAGCCTGGCTCCAGCTCGTCGCCAACGAACAATGCGCCGCGATGAATCTGCGCGCTGAGGGAATCCAGTGCCGTGCTTAGCGTGTTGCCGACGAAATAGTCGATGTTCTCGCCGTCGAGGTCAGATTGGCCGTAGTGTCGCGGGAATAGAGCCTCGGTGAGGCCGTCGAGGATCGCCTCCAGCGCCTCGCGAGAAGGGGCACGATGCGCCTCGCCGTCCCGCCGGATACTATGGGTCTCCTCGCGGGACGTGCGCAACTCGGCCACGATCCGGTCCAGCTGCCAGCGGCCCGGTGCTCTGCTGACCGCGCCGGCCGATGCCGGAGGCGACGGTGGCGGCATTTCGCGTTTCATGCTTTGCCTTTCCCTGTCCTAACGGACATGCGCCAGAGGAATGCTGACCTCGGCCAGGAGATCGAGATCGGCTTCGTGATCGATCTGCACATATTGCCCATTCCAGTAGGTGAGGCCGGTTGGGCGATGCGATAGTTCCATGCTGGAGAGGCGACCCACGATGATGCCGTGCGAATGCCGCTCGATGATCTCCTCGACCTGGCATTCGACCATGGCCAGCGAGTGTTGCAGCAGCGGGACGCCGGAAGGGCCATATGTCCAGGCCGTTCCCTCGAAACGCTGCATGCCTTTCAGGCGGCCATTGCTGAAACGCTCCGCCAGCGCCTGCTGGTCGGAGCCGAGGATATTGACGCCAAACAGCCGATGACGGGCGATCGGGGCAAAGCACGAGGCCTGCCGGTTGATGCTGACCAGCAGCCGCGGCGGAGCGGCGCTGAGCGATGTCAGCGAGGTGACGGTCATCCCGGTGATGTCGTCGCCTTGTCCCGCGGTGATGATCGAAACGCCGCCGGCGAGGCGGCGCATCACGAGCCGAAACTGCTGCTCGATCTCATGGTCGGCATCGACCAAATGGAGGTCCGGCTTGCTCATCGAGTCTCTCCCCTCTCTTCGCTTCGCTTCGCCGGATCGTTTCCGATCAGAAGAAGCCCTTGGCAGGTAGCGGCGTGCCGCTGATCTCATATTGCCCGATCGAACGGGCCTTGAAGCTGTTTGGATTGTGCGACGCCAGTGTCCGCGCGTTGCGCCAGTGGCGGTCGAAGTTGGTCGCCTTCTTGGTGGCGGACGCGCCGCCGACGTCAAACAGCAGGCTGCCACTGCGGATCGCAAACTCGTCAGCGACGAGCTTTGCCTTTGCCGAGAGCAGCGCCGCCCTGTGGGCGGCATCGACAGCGCCGGCGTCGCCGGCGTCGAATGCATCGGTGGCGGCGTCGAGCGCCTCCGCCGCCGCGAGCACGACGGTCTCGGCCGCAAACGCCCCGCTCGCGATCTGACCGACCGTTTGCTGCAGCAACGGGTCATCCGCCGGAATTTCGCTCGGCGCATAGTAGAAGGTCCGCTTGCGCGATCGCACCAGCTCGGTGGCGTCCTGCAACACGGCGCGCGCGATGCCGGCGTTGATGGCGGTCAGGAACAATTGCGCGAATGTGTTGGAGTAGGGAATGCCGTATCCGGTATCGGGTGCATCGAACACCGTCTCCTGACGCTTGACGCGCACGTTGCGGAAATGCGTGGTGCCGGTCGCGGTCAGGCGCTGTCCGAGCCCGTCCCAATCGTCGATCAGTTCGATGCCTTCGCGAGCAACCGGGACGAGCACGGCCGCATTGGCGCCTGTCGTGTCGGCGGTGCGCACCAGAACATAGTCGGAATAGAGCGTGCCGGTGCTGTAGTATTTGGTGCCGTTGAGCAGATAGTCGTCGCCGTCGGCGGTCAGCGTCGTGTTCGGCGTGACATTGCCGACCTTCGGCGTATCGAGTTCGGTGGCCGCGAGCCCGATGATCGCTCCATCGGCGACGGCCTTTTGCCATTGCCGATGCTGCTCGTCCTTCGGCCGGCGCACCAGCCGCTCGACCACGCTGAAATGGTTGCGCAGGATATGCGCGACATTGGCGTCGGCTGCGCCGAGCCGGATGACGATCTCGAACAGGGCGCGGATCGACGCCCCCGCGCCACCGGCCTCGACCGGAAGCCGTAGCGCGCCGAGACGTGCCTTGCGGATGAGATCAATTTCAGTGAATGGCAGGACACGCTCGCGCTTGCTCGCACCCTCGGCGATGCGGCTCAGCAGCGCGTCGATGTCGGGGGGATGGCTATCCAGGCGGTCGGACGGTTGCAGTGAGGTGGCGGGCACGGGCTTGTTCATGGATGTCGACCTGGGATGGCGATGGTTGGTGATCTTGCTCGGTTGCTTGTTCGACCTGAGGTCGAATGCCGGCATCGTGCACATGTTGCAAACTGTCCCACGATTTTTCGCGGACAGAAATAGAGCGGTTTTTCAATTGTCGCGGGATTCGGAGTTTTCTGATTTGTCCGCGCGCGCCGAGCAGCAAGGAAAATCTTTTGATGCGCCGTTGCTTGATCTCGCGCCGCGATTTCCACACAAGCGGAGCGGCAAACGCCAATTCGGAGATCGCCAATGACGACACGACCGCTTCGCTTCGGCATCTGGGCGCTGGTGCACGGTTCGCGCGCCGCCTATCAGGATCCCGAAGAGCCCTATGATGCGTCATGGGAGCGCAACCGCGATCTCGTGCTCGCGGCAGAGGCGCTGGGCTACGACTCCACGCTGATTGCGCAGCACACGATCAATCCGCATCAGGAGGATCTCGATCAGCTCGAGGCCTGGAGCGCGGCGGCCGCACTGGCCGCGCTGACCAGCCGGATCGAGATCATCGCCGCGATCAAGCCCTATCTCTATCATCCGGTCGTGCTGGCGAAGCTTGCGCTCGGGATCGAGAACATCAGCCGCGGCCGTTTTGCGATCAATCTGGTCAATGCCTGGAACCGGCCCGAGCTGGACAAGGCAGGCATCGGCTTTGCGGAGCATGACGCCCGCTATGCCTACGGCCGCGAGTGGATCGCCGTGGTGTCCCGCCTGATGCAGGGCGAGCGGCTGACCTACAAGGGCGAGCATTTCGATATCAGGGACTATGTCTTGCGGCCCGGGAGTCTCTACCGGCCACGGCCGCTGATCTATGTCGGGGGTGACGGAACCGGCGCGCGCCTTGGTCGCCGATCATGGCGACGTCTGGTTCATCAATGGGCAGCCGCTCGACGACGTTGCCCGCCTGATCGCCGATGTCGCGGCCCGGCCGAGAACGGCGGCTCCACTTCGGTTTGGGCTGTCCGCCTTTGTGATCGCGCGCGAGACGCAGGCTGAGGCAGAGGGGGCCTATGAAAGGTTGCTCGATCTCTCAAGCAAGGATGCGCCGATCAAGGCGATCCAGAGGCAGAACACCGATCCCAAGGTCGTGATGATGCAGACGATGCAGAAATCGGCGCGGGTCGGCAGCAATGGTGGAACGGCTGCGGGGCTGGTGGGAAGCTATGACGAGGTGGCTGCGCGTATCCGGGCATTTCATGCCGCCGGCATTGAACTGTTCATGCTGCAGTTCCAGCCGTTCGAAGCCGAGATGGAGCGCTTTGCAAAGGAGATCATCCCGCGCGTGCGTCGGGCTCCAGTCACGGCCGATGGCAAGCCGGGCCTTCTGGCCGGCTCGCGGTGACCGGATCAGGCGCTTGTCGCGGCCGCCGGCGCTTGCGTAAACCGGCTGACCGGCCGCGGCAATCCGAAGTGCTCGCGCAGCGTGGTGCCGGCATAGTCGGTGCGGAACAGGCCGCGGCGCTGCAGGATCGGCACCACTGTGTCGACGAAGATCGCCAATCCGGTGGGCAGCACATCCGGCATCAGGTTGAAGCCGTCGGCCGCACCTGCCTTGAACCAGGCCTCGATGTCGTCGGCGATCTGTTCGGGCGTACCGACGATGATCCTGTGGCCGACGCCGCCGCCGAGGGCGCGCAGCAACTCACGGACGGTGAGATTGCCGCGGCGCGCGATGTTCACCGTTCCCTGGAACATGGTGTGGTTGGCGTTGGCCGGCAGCGGCAACGGATCGGGCAGGGGCTTGTCGAGATCGAGACTATCAGGATCGACCTGCAATGTGCCGGCAAGCCGCGCAAGGCTGTATTCGATCGGGACCAACTCCCAAAGCTCGTCCTGGCGCCGTTTGGCTTCCGCTTCCGTGCTGCCGATGACGGTGGCCAGCCCCGGCAGGATCACGATGGACCCTCCTGCGCGGCTGTAGGCTACGGCACGCGCACGCAGATCGCGCGCATAGGCGACGCCTTCATCGATCGTCTGTGCAAGCGTGAACACCGCTTCGGCCTGCGCGGCGGCGAGGTCGCGGCCGTCGCTCGATCCGCCGGCCTGGACGGTGACCGGACGACCCTGCGGCGAGCGCGGAACATTGAGCGGTCCGGCCACGCTGTAGTGGGTGCCGCGATGTCCGATCGGGTGAACTTTTGACGTATCGACGAACCGCGCGCTCATCTTGTCGCCGACAAAGGCATCGTCTTCCCAGCTGTCCCACAGCGCATGCACGACCTCGGCGAACTCCTTGGCGCGGTCATAGCGCGCCTTGTGCTCGAGCACGTTGGGAAGACCGAAATTGCGGCCGGCTGACGCGTCGGCCGTGGTCACGGCATTCCAGCCGGCGCGGCCACCGCTCGCCAGGTCCAGCGTCGCGAAGCGGCGTGCGATGTTGTAGGGCTCGTTGTAAGTCGTCGAGGCCGTCGCGATCAGCCCGATATGGGTGGTCGCGGCGGCGACGGTCGCCAGCACGATGGTCGGCTCGAGCGACATGAACGAGCGGTAGTCGATGCGGTCAGTGATGGCAGGCGTATCGGCGAGGAAGATCGCGTCGAGCTTGCCACGCTCCGCGATCTCTGCGACGCGCACGTAGTGGCCGACATCGAAGCAGGCACGCGGGTCGCTGTCCGGCAGTCGCCAGGCGGATGCATAGACGCCGGAGTGCAGAAGATTGACGTTGAGATGAAGCTGACGATGAGACATGGCTGCCGTATCTGCGATGATGCTTGTCGCTAGATACCGGCCTGATGCGTGCGCGAGAATGCGTCGGGGGCGGGTGCGGGCAAAAAGAAATATCCGTCTCCCCGCGGCAATCCTGTGCGCAAGTCCATGTCGCGTTGCCTTCCGGTGACGCAACATCCGGCACGCCGCAACATGAATCTTCTTCGTGCGGTGAGGCGGGTGAAAGCTTCGTCCAAGTCTCCGCGAATATCTGAAATTGCCAGGGCGGGCCTGCGCGGGCAACGATATCGCGACGCGCCGCATCATCGCGATTGATCCTGCCTGGAGCCGTGAATCATGCCGAACCAAACTCATCGCGCCGAGCGCGTGTCCGCGCCCGACGGCTCGGTCGCGTTCGAGGCCGACGTTCTGGTGATCGGCGGCGGACCCGCGGGGACCTGGGCTGCGGTCAACGCGGCGGAGCGCGGTGCGCGGGTGGTGCTCGCCGACAAGGGTTTCTGCGGCACCTCGGGCGCAACGGCGTCGGCGGGAACCGGCGTCTGGTACATCGATCCCAATCCGGCCCTGCGTGAGGTCGCGATGACCAACCGCGAGAAGATGGGTGGCTATCTGCAGGATCGCCGCTGGATGGCGCGCGTGCTCGACCGGACCTATCAGCAGAGCAATCGCCTGGCCGACTGGGGTTATCCCTATCCAGTGGACGACCGCGGCGGGCCGCAGCGCAACTCGCTGCAGGGGGCCGAGTATATGCGGCTGATGCGCAAGCGCACCAAGCAGGCCGGCGTCACCATTCTCGACCACAGCCCGGCGCTCGAACTGCTCATGGACGACGACGGGGCTGTCGCCGGCGCCAGCGGCATCCGCCGGCAAAAGCAGGACCGCTGGACGGTGCGCGCCAGGGCGGTCGTGATCGCGACCGGGGGCTGTGCCTTCCTCAGCAAGACGCTTGGATCGAACGTGCTGACCGGCGACGGCTACCTGATGGCCGCGGAGGTCGGCGCCGAGTTCAGCAGCATGGAGTTCTCCAACGCTTACGCGATCTCACCGGCGTTCGGGTCGGTGACCAAGACGTTGTTCTACGGCTGGGCCACCTTCAGCTATGACGACGGCAGCGTGGTGCCCGGCGCGGCGTCGAAGGGCGGACGATCGGCGATTGCGCGCGCACTGCTCCAGGGGCCGGTCTATGCGCGGCTCGACAAGGCCGATGACGACGTGCAGCGTCACATGCGCGCATCGCAGCCGAATTTCTTCCTGCCATTCGATCGCACCGGGATCGATCCGTTCAAGGACCGCTTTCCGGTGACGTTACGGCTGGAGGGCACGGTCAGGGGCACCGGCGGTCTTCGTATCGTCGACGACAGCTGCGCCACCAGCGTGCCCGGCCTCTATGCGGCGGGCGACGCGGCGACGCGTGAATTGATCTGCGGTGGCTTCACCGGCGGCGGCAGCCACAACGCCGCCTGGGCAATGTCGTCGGGATCCTGGGCGGGGCAGGGCGCGGCCGACTACGCCAGGCAGGTTGGGCCGATCGCCAGGCGTAAGTTATCGTCCGCGGGAACCGTCGGCTTTCGAAGCCGGCAGCGTCGTGCGTTCGAACCGGCCGCGCTGGCGAGAGCCGTTCAGGGCGAGGTCTTCCCTTATGAGCTGAACTACTTCCGGGAAGCGTCGCGACTACAGGGAGCGCTCGGACGTCTCGACGCGGCATGGCGCGATGTGTCGGAAGCCGACGCCGCCGGCAAGTCCGAGATCTTGCGGGCGCGCGAGGCCGCGGCGATGCTGGCGACTGCACGGTGGATGTACCGCAGCGCGCTCGCCCGTCAGGAAAGCCGAGGCATGCATCGCCGCGACGACTTCCCCAACCAGGACGACCGGCAGCGGCATTATGTGACGACCGGCGGTCTCGACGAGATCTGGACCGTGGCCCGGCCCCATGCCGAGGCCAGCTACGCGGAGGCTGCGGAGTGATCGAAATTATCGATGCCGAGCGCTGCACGTCCTGTGACATCTGTGTCAACGTCTGCCCGACCAACGTATTTGACAAGACCGATGGAATTCCGGTAATCGCCCGGCAAAGCGACTGCCAGACCTGTTTCCTCTGCGAGCTCTATTGTCCCGAGGATGCGCTCTATGTCTCGCCCTTTGCGGATCAGGCGCAACCGATCGACCTCGTTGCGCTCAGGCAAACGGACAGGATGGGCAGCTACCGCCGGGCGGTGGGCTGGACCGACGACACCAGCGATCGCCGCGGCATCGACCGCAGCTATCTGCTCTTTGGTCATTGAAGCCCCGGCCGCGATGGCGGCGACCAAAGCGACCTAATGGACTGACTGAATGAACGTGCATCAATCCCTGACGGCGGTTCGGCCCGTCGAGCCGCTGCTACCCGTCGCGCATCCGCCGAGCGCGGTTGACACGATGGTCCGGTTCGAGCAGGTCTCGAAGGCCTATCCGGCCTACCGCGACAAGCCGAGCGTGCAGGCCTTGCAAGGCATCGACTTTGCGATTCCGCGCGGCTCGATCACCGGGGTGATCGGCCGTTCCGGCGCCGGCAAATCCAGCCTGGTGCGGCTGATCAACGGGCTGGAGAAGCCATCGAGCGGCCGTGTCATTGTCGATGGGCGCGATATCTCCGGACTTGCGGGCCGCGAGCTGCGGCTGGCGCAGCGCTCGATCGGCATGATCTTCCAGCATTTCAACCTGCTGTCGTCGCGCACCGCCGCCGACAATATCGCCCTGCCGCTCGAGATCGCGGGTTGGTCGCGAGCTGATATCGCGGTTCGTGTCGCGGAGCTGCTCGAGCTCGTCGGCATCGCCGACAAATACGATCGCTACCCGTCCGAGCTGTCGGGCGGCCAGAAGCAGCGCATCGGCATCGCCCGCGCGCTGGCGACGCGGCCGAACGTGCTGCTGTCGGACGAGGCGACCTCGGCGCTCGATCCGCAAACCACCCGCTCGATCCTGGACCTGTTGGCCAACATCAATCGCGAGCTTGGCGTCACCATCATCCTGATCACCCACGAAATGTCGGTGGTCCGGCAGCTCGCCAAGGAAGTCGTGGTGATCGACAGCGGCCACATCGTCGAACGCGGCCATGTCGCGGATATCTTCACGCATCCCGGCCATCCGGTCACGCAGGCCTTTCTGTCGGAAGTGGTCGGCGACAGCGTTCCGGTGTCGCTGGCAAGCCGACTGCAGCGGCAGCCGGTCGCGGGCGGACATGCCGTTATCCGCGTGCAGGTTCGCGGCGCCGATGCCGGCGACACCATCGTCGCCCGCCTGGCGCGCGAGCTCTCGATCGATGTCGCGTTGCTGTCGGCCCGGATCGACGAGATCGGAGGCCAGCATGTCGGCTCATTGACGTTGGGCATTCCCGGCGGCGAGGCCGCGGCCGACAAGGCAGCGTCCTATCTCTCCCAGCATAACCTTCCGGTGGAGCGCCTCGGCTATGTCGCGTGAACTCATCAACCTGATCGTTCAGTCCACCGGCGAGAGCTTGTTCATGGTGTCGGTCGCTGCATTGATCGCCACCGCGTTCGGGCTTCCGATCGGCGTTTTCCTGGCCACCAGCCGCAAAGGGGAGCTGTTCGCGGCACCGGCGGTCAACAGCGTGCTGGGCATCATCGTGAATGCGACGCGCTCGACACCGTTCATCATCCTGGTGGTAGCCATCATCCCGTTCACGCGGCTGATCGCGGGCACCTCGATCGGCTCGGGCGCAGCGATCGTCCCGCTGACCATCGCGGCAACGCCGTTCATCGCGCGACTGGTCGAGGCCGCGATCCGCGAGGTCGATGCCGGACTGATCGAGACCGCATCGTCGTTCGGCGCCAGCCCGCTGCAGATCGTGCTGAAGGTGCTCATCCCCGAGGCGCTGCCCGGCCTGGTGCTTGCTCTGACGCTCGCGGTGGTCAGCCTGCTCGGCTATTCGGCGATGGTGGGAGCGGTCGGCGGCGGCGGGCTTGGAGACCTCGGCATCCGCTACGGCTACCAGCGCTTCATGCCGGAAATGATGCTGGCGGTCGTCGTCGTCCTGATCGCGCTGGTGCAGACAGTGCAGACCGCCGGCGATTATCTCGCCCGCCGCGTCAACCGCCGCCTGCGCCACCGCTGAGACGGGAATCCGTCACGAGCCCTTCGGGGCTGTTTGTCATATTGCGAGTTCCTACGGAGACCAAAATGTCCTTTCGTCCCATTATCGTGCTTGCCGGCGTGCTGGCGATCTGGTCGGCCGCCGCCTCGGCGGAAGCGATCAAGATCGGCGTGACGCCCGGGCCGCATGCGCAAATCCTCGAGGCGGTGAAGCCGATCGCGGCCAAGAACGGGCTCGATATCCAGCTCGTCGAATTCTCTGATTATGTGGTGCCGAACGCGGCGCTCGATGCCGGCGACATCCAGGCCAATTCGTTTCAGAACCAGCCCTATCTCGACAACCAGAAGACCGATCGCGGCTACAAGATCGAGCCGGTCGGCCTGACGGTCAATTTTCCGATCGGGGTCTATTCCAAGAAGCACAAGAGCTGGGCCGATCTGCCGGACGGCGGCAAGGTCTCGATCCCGAACGATCCCACCAATGGCGGCCGGGCGTTGCTGCTGCTGCGCGACAGGGGTGCGATCAAGCTGAAGGACGGCGTTGGCTTCAAGCCCACGGTCCTTGATGTCGCCGACAATCCCAAGAAGTTCAAATTCGTCGAGGTCGATGCGGCGCAGTCACCGCGTGCGCTCGACGATGTCGACGCGGCCGTGATCAACACGAACTACGCCACCCAGGCCGGCCTCGATCCGGTCAAGGATCCGATCCTGCGGGAGGATCCGAAGGGCCCCTACGTCAACCTGATCGCGGTTCGCGCCGCGGACAAGGACAAGCCGTGGGTCAAGATCCTCGTCGACAGCTATCACACGCCCGAGGTCAAGGAGTTTGTCCTGACCAAGTTCAAGGGCGCCGTGCTGCCGAGCTGGTAGCCGCAAATCCAGGAAAGTTGAGCGGGCAGGCGTTGCTTCCACGGGCTTGGCCACCGTGGAGCGCAGCTTGCCGCGATGTTGGGGAATTTTATGCGTATCCTGATGACCGTTGTTGCCGCCGTGCTTCTGATTGGCGGCGCCAAGGCCGAGACCATCCGCGTCGGAGTCACGGCAGGCCCCCATGCCGAGATCCTCGATGTGGTGAAAAAGGTGGCCGCCGGCCGCGGGCTCGACATCAAGGTCGTCGAGTTCACGGACTACGTGATTCCGAACCAGGCGTTGGCGCTCGGGGATCTCGAGGCCAACTCGTTTCAGCACGAGCCCTACCTCAAGAACCAGATCTCCAAGACCGGCTGGAAGATCGTCAAGGTCGCCAACACCATCGCCTCGCCGCAGGGCGTCTACTCGCTGAAGTATAAGAAGCTGGCTGACTTGCCCGAGGGCGCGCGGGTGGCGATCGCCAATGATCCCTCGAACGGTGCGCGTGGCCTGATGATCCTCGCGCTTCACGGCCTTATCAAGCTGAAGGACCCGGCCAACGTCGCGTCCACGATTGCCGACATCACCGACAATCCCCGGAAGCTCCGTTTCGTCGAACTGGACGCCGCGCAGCTGCCGCGCTCGTTGCAGGACGTCGACCTGGTGTCGATCAACAACAACTATGCGGTGCAGGCCGGCCTCAATCCCGCCGTCGATGCCATTGCCCGTGAGGCGGCCGACGGCCCCTGGGTCAACATCCTCGCGGTGCGCGAGGACGACAAGGCCAAGCCTTGGGTCAAGCATTTCATCGAGGCCTATCATTCGGACGAGGTGAAGGCGTTCCTCGACACGCGGTTCAAGGGCACCTACATCGCGACTTGGTGAGCGGCGCAACCGGCAACGCGTCTATTCGGCAGCGTCGGGACGGACCGCATTCGACGGCGAGAGCCGATAGCTCGCGCCGGGATGCGTGACGTGAAGCCGCGGCCCGCGGCCGGGGAACAGCTTTTCCCGCAGCGTACCCTCGCGGTAGGCCGTCTTGTAGACCCCGCGTGACTGCAGCTCCGGCACGACGAGATCGACGAATGCGTCGAGCGATTCCGGTGCGACGAGGCGGAACAAGTTGAAGCCGTCGACATCGGTTTCATCCGCCCAGGCGATCAGCTCGTCCGCGACATCCTGGGGCGAGCCGACCACGAAGGGCGAGCGCGCGCCGACGCGGCTCAGCGTCGCGAGATCGCCGACCTTGACCGGGCGATCGCTGCGCAAGGTGAAGTTCTCGACCATCGACTGGATCGCGTTGCTCTCGACATATTGCACCGCCTGGTCGGGGCGATAGGTCGAGAAATCGATGCCGGTCCAGCCCGAGAGCAGAGCCAGCTGACCGGTCTGGTCGACATGTGCGGCATAATCCGAGAGCAGATCCTCGGCCTCTGCACGGGTCGGCGCAACGATCACGGTCGCGCCGGCAAACAGGCGGATATCATAGGGATCGCGGCCAAACTCCTTTGCCGCGCTCCTGATGTCGCGGACGGCGCGGGCGAGAATCGGCCGGGTCTGGCCGTTGAGGAAGATCGCCTCTGCATGCCGTGCCGCAAAGGCGCGGCCGCGTTTCGAAGTGCCGGCCTGATACAATAGCGGCGTGCGTTGCGGAGAGGGTTCCGCGAGATGGATGCCGTCGACCTTGTAGTGCGGCCCTTGATGACGGACGGGATGGATTTTCGCCGGATCGGTGAAGATACGCGCCGCACGGTCCCGGCGCACTGCGCTGTCCGCCCAACTGCCCTCCCATAATTTGTAGCTCGCGGCGAGGAATTCCTCGGCCGCCTCGTAGCGCTCATCATGCGCGCGGTTCGCCTCGAGCCCCATGCCGCGGGCGCCGCTGTCGAGATAGCCGGTGACGATGTTCCAGCCGATCCGTCCGTTGGTCAGATGATCGAGCGTCGAGAAGCGACGGGCAAACTGGTAGGGATGTTCGTAGGTGAGGTTGGACGTGATGCCGAAGCCGAGATGCCTGGTGACCAGCGCCATGGCCGAGACCAGCAGGGTCGGTTCGGCGTTCGGCAATTGAACGGCCTGACTGAGCGCCGTGTCCGGGGTGTTGCCGTAGACGTCATAAATGCCGAACACGTCGGCCAGGAAGATGCCGTCGAGCAGTCCGCGCTCGGCTGTCCTGGCATATTCGATCCAATAGTCGAGCGAGTTGTAGTTGAGCGAGGTGTCGCGCGGATGCGACCACAGGCCGGCCCAGTTGTGGCTTGGCGCCATCATGTTGAACGCATTGAAGCGAAGCTCTTTTGATTTTGCCATCGACCTGTTCCGATAGGGAGCGTGTCGGACCAACGTAACAGCTTGCCTGCGCGACTTTGTTTTGTATTCGGCGAGGAAGCGTGAAAATCCTGCTGTATCGGAAATCCCGGGTAGCAGGGTCACGCTCATTGGCGCCTCCGGTCCGGTCGGAAGTCTGCGGGAATCCGCGCGCGCGGGCGATCAACTGCGCGATCCGCGCTGTGTGACCCGCTATATCGCGCGCCGGCGATGGCGGTCGCGCACGAAACAAATGCGTCGCGACGGATGTGCCATCTGAAAAATTCACGATGCCGTTCCGTGAGACGCCAGTACGTCCATCGCTATTTTCCTGGACATCTCGACAGCCGCAAAGTCGCTGCGCATTATTTCGCGACTTGCAACGCTTGGTTCACCGATCCCAGGAGATTTCGAAATGCCGGTCGAAACGAAAAATCTCGAGACGCTCGCCCTGCATGGCGGGTCCTACCGGTCGGATCCTGCGACCGGCGCAGTAGCGGTTCCGATCTATCAGACGACCTCGTTCCAGTTCGAGAGCACCGACCATGCGTCGCGGCTGTTCGCGCTGGAATCGATCGGGCAGATCTACACAAGGATCAAGAACCCGACGGCCGATGCCTTCGAGGAGCGGCTGGCCGCGCTGGAAGGCGGCGTCGGCGCGCTCGCGGTGGCGTCGGGCCAGACCGCATCGGCCTTTGCGATCTTCAACATCGCCCAGGCCGGCGACAACATCGTCTCCTCCACCGATCTCTATGGCGGCACATGGACGCTGCTGTCGCAGACCATGAAGCAGTTCGGCATCGAGGTGCGGTTCGTCGATCCGGCCGCCCCCGAGAATTTCCGTCGCGCCACCGACGCGAAGACCCGTGCCTATTTTGCCGAGACCCTGCCCAATCCCAAGCTCAACGTGTTCCCGATCAGGGAAGTCGCTGACATCGGACGCTCGCTCGGTGTGCCGCTCATCCTCGACAACACGGCGGTGCCGCTGGTTGCGCGCCCGTTCGATCATGGCGCCGCGATCGTGGTCTATTCGACGACGAAATATATCGGCGGCCACGGCACGTCGATCGGTGGTGCGATCATCGATGGCGGCAATTTCGACTGGGCGGCGCATGCCGAGCGCTTTCCGCTGCTGACCCAGCCGGACGCCGCCTATCACGGCGCGATTTGGACGGAAGCGGCCAAACCGCTCGGTCCGATCGCCTACATCCTGCGCGCGCGCGTGAAGTTGTTGCGCGATCTCGGCGCCGCGATCGCGCCACAGAACGTCTTCCAGTTCATCCAGGGGCTCGAGACGCTGCCGTTGCGGCTGCGTCAGCACAACGAGAATGCGATCAAGGTAGCGGATTTCCTGGCCAAGCACCCCGCCGTCTCGCATGTGATCTTCCCGGGATTGCAGCAGGGGGAGAATCGGCGCCGCGCCGACGCCTATCTGAAGGGGGGCTATGGCGCGCTTGTCGGCTTCGAGCTGAAAGGCGGCGTCGAGGCCGGCCGCCGCTTCATCGACGCGCTGAGGCTGTTCTATCACGTCGCCAATATCGGCGATGCGCGGTCGCTGGCGATCCATCCGGCCTCGACCACCCACCAGCAGCTCACCGCTGAGGAGCAACTCGCGGCCGGCGTCACGCCTGGCTACGTGCGGCTCTCGGTCGGGATCGAGCACGCCGACGACATCATCGCAGACCTCGTTCAGGCCCTGGCGCAGGCCGAGGCCGGTGGCAGCGCCCGCAAGGCAGCGTGATCGCACTCGACAACATTGGAACAGGATTGAGATGATGAAGACATTGTTGCGCCTGGCGCAAGCGGCAGGCGTCCTCCTTGCCTTGACGGCGAACGCCGTCGCTGACGAGCCCCTCAAGATCGCGACCAGCGCCGGTCCGGTTGGCCAGCTGGCGGCGTTCGCCGCCAAGCTCGCCAAGGACAAGGGACAGGACGTCAAGATCGTCGAGCTGTCCGATTGGGTCGCCTTGAACGAGGTGGTCAACAGCGGCGACGTTGACGCGAACCTGTTCCAGCACGCCACCTATCTCGCGATCCAGAACAAGCAGCGCGGCTTCAATCTGGTCCAGGTTGACAAGGTCGGCGTGATCGCCCCGGTCGGGCTGTTCTCGAAGAAGATCAAGTCGCTCGACGAGATCAAGCCCGGCGACAGCGTTGCTATTCCGAACGAGCCGCTCAACGGCGCGCGGGGATTGATCCTGCTCGAGCGGGCCGGCCTGATCAAGCTGACGCCGGGCAAGGGCTTCTCGGTGAGCCGGTTCGATCATCGAGAACCCCAAGAACCTGAAGATCGTCGAACTCGATCCGGCCCAGACCTATCGCTCGCTCGACGACGTCACGCCGCGCTCGTCAACATCACCTATCTGATCCCCGCGGGCGGCGATCCGAAATCGGCACTGCTCATCGATCGTACCGTGGACGACGGATTGGTGTTGCGCTTCACAGCGCGGCCGGACAAGAAGGACGATCCGCGCCTCAAGGCCTTTATCCAGGTCTTCAACTCGCCCGAGGTGAAGAAATTCATCGAGAACAAGCTGCCGGCGTTCATTCCCGCCGGCTTCAGCAGCTAGAGCATTTTCCGACCGGAATGAATCGGGTGGGGATTCCCAAAACGGCGCGAGTCAGATTCAAGCTGCATGCTGGCGAGGGAGGCCAGCATGTATGGCCAGGGCGCTTTCGGTTGATCTTCGTCAAAGGGTGATAGCCGCGATTGACGGTGGCATGTCCTGTCGACAGGCTGCTGAGCGCTTTGGTGTCAGCGCGGCCAGTGCGATCCGCTGGCGCGGTCGCCTCAAGGAAGTTGGCGACATCGTTCCTAAACGCCAGGGCGGTGACCGCAAATCGCAGCGCATCGAAGCGCATTCGCAATTGATTCTGGAGGCAGTGACAGCGAAGCCGGATATCACGCTCGCCGAGTTGCGAGAACTGTTGAAACGTCGTGGAATATCGACTGGCATCGCGTCGCTCTGGCGTTTTTTCCAGCGCAGAAAGATCACACTTAAAAAAAGACAGCGCACGCCGCCGAGCAACGGCGCGGCGATATAAATGCCGCGCGTGAGGAGTGGCTCGAAGGGCAAATCGATCTTGACCCTGAGCGTCTCGTCTTCATCGACGAAACCAGCGCCAACACCAAAATGGCGCGGCTTTACGGCCGCTCGCCACGCGGCGAGCGATGTCGTGCAGCTATCCCACACGGACATTGGAAGACGACGACATTCACCGCTGGATTGCGCTCCGACGGTCTGATCGCGCCGCTTGTTCTGGACGGTCCAATGGATGGCGACGCTTTCCTGGCCTACGTCGAGCAATTGCTCGCCCCATCGCTGCGGCCGGGCGATACCGTTATCATGGACAACTTGCCCGCTCACAAGGTCCATGGCGTTCGAGAGGCCATCCGGGCGGTCGGAGCAAGCCTGCTCTATCTTCCGCCCTACAGTCCAGACTTCAACCCGATCGAAATGGCCTTCTCTAAACTGAAAGCCCTGTTGCGGGCCGCCGCAGCGCGCACCATGCCCGATCTCTGGCAAGCAATCGCCAACGCTCTCAAGCGCTTCTCACCCGAGGAATGCCAAAATTATCTCGTCGCGGCTGGTTACGACGCAACGTGATCGGAAAATGCTCTAGTACTTGTCAGTTCACGGCGGAGCGGGAGCTGCCCTGTCTCTTCGGCACGGGAGAGCAGGGCAGCAAGGAATTCGCGCCATAGCCGCTGGGTGTAGGCCGAAGCCTGGAATGTCAGCCGCAGGTGTCGCGGGTCAGCCGAAGATGCAGGCATCTTGTGCGCACGGGCTCGACTAGCCGTGCGGCCCGAACAGGAAGATCTCACGGGAGTCGCGCTGTCCGTCGGGATTTGCGGCGCGCGCAAGTCTCCTGCGCCACCGCCGGACGCGCCGGGCCACACGACCAAGCGCGTGGAGCCAAGAAGACGCCGGATGCATAGAACCTCCACTGAAGTGTCGTTTCACTGCACGATAACACGTCCTTGTCCGGCTTGAGCGCGCACGCCGGCGGTATCGCAAGTTTGCAATCAATGGATAGGGTTGAGGCGATCTTGCAGAACGGTCGTTTGGTCGGCCGCGCGGACAAAGAAAGTTCATTCCCTGAGCAGCCGCGATCGGCGTTGGCGTCTCGAGATGCCGGATCGCGCGGCGCCCGCGCAACCGAGGCCTCGACCGATACCGATCGATCCCTCGCTGCCGCGGCGCTAGGGGAGGCACGCGCATAATCCGGAAGGAGTAGGTGGGCACTCCATGCGGGAAGTGGCGCGCGCGGCCGAACTGCATGAGACTACAGCAAAATATCGGATCGGCGAGGGTGGAGCCCCCCATGAGACAGGTGATTTCAGGTGGGGCGCCGACCGCAAAGCGGGGAGTGCTCCGGTTGCTCGTGCTGGCGGCGCTGGTTCCGCTGCTCACGACCATTCCACCGTCCAGCACGGATGCGCAGGCGCAACGTGCTGCACCTCGTCAAGTGCGGCGTGATCCACCGCCGGAAAAGCCGCAGGTGACGATGAATGCCTGGACGGTCGGCCTCGCCGGAGGCCTGCTCGAAGGCGCGCCCATCCGCTTCGCGTCCGAAATCGCCCGCGTCGTGGACGATGGCGACAAGCTGCACGTTTTGCCGGTCGTGACGCGCGGACCGACCGAGAACGTGAACTCACTGCTCTATTTGCGTGGCATCGATGCAGCCATCATCAACTCCGACGCGCTCGAGGAGTACAAGAGCCAGGTGCCGGACATCCAGCAACGGCTGGCTTACGTGCTGAACCTGTTTCCGTCCGAACTGCATATATTCGTTCGTCCCGAGATTCAGAGCCTGAGCGATCTCGCCGGCAAGAAGGTCAACTTCAACAATCTGGGGACCGCCGCGGCCTATTCGGGGCCCCTGATCTTCAGCCGCCTCGGCCTCGATGTGGAAAAAACCTTCATTCCGCATCAGGTCGCGCTTGAGCAGATGCGCAAGGGCGAAATGGCCGCGGTCGTCTTCATCACCTCGAAGCCGATTGACGCCTTCGTGCGCGGCCGCTGGGAGCCGGGGTTCAAGTTCCTGCCGGTGCCTTATGACAAGAAGTTCGAGGACTTCTATCTTCCCGCCTCGCTCGAGGCATCGGAGTATCCCAATCTCATCAAGCCGGGCGAGCGCGTCACGACAATCGCGGTACCGACCGCTCTGGTGGCCTTCAACTTCCCGGCCAAGTCGAACCGCTATGAACGCCTTGCGCGCTTCGTGGAGTATCTGTTCTCGCGCATTGACAAGCTGCAGCAGCCAGGCTTCGACCCGAAGTGGAAGGCGATCAATCTCGCAGCGACCGTTCCCGGCCTGGCGCGCTTCCCTGCGGCGCAGGCGTGGCTCGATCGCGAGCCGCGCGCCGCCGCAAATCGATCGCAATGAAACGCGCGGCGACCCGCGTGGTGGCTGGAATCATGCTTCTGGGCGGGATGTCCTGGGCGCAGGCGGCAGACGATCGCCGGATCGCGCAGCTTCGCGCATGTCCCGAAGGGATGGAGTGTCCCGAGAAGGCGCCGCGTACATCAGCGCCTCGTCCGGCGAACCCGACGGGCAACTGGATCGTCAGCCTGACGACGTCGCCGGTCGATTATTCACCGGTCGCCACCGCCACGACATCGTCGCGCGATGCTGCCGGTGGCGCCGGGATGACGCTTTCGATTCGCTGCCACGGCGGACGGAACGAACTGATCGTCGCCGGGCCGGGCGTATCCGGTCGCGGCGACGATTATGCAATCTCCTATCGCGTCAACGACGACCAGACGCTGCAGGTCGCGGCAGACGTGCCGGCGTCGGGGACCGGCGTTGCGTTCGGCGGCGATGTCGTCCGCCTGCTGCAGTCCCTTCCGGGTAACGGCGGCCTCAATATTCACCTCACATCCCGCAAAGGCCCAGCCCTGCATGCAGCGTTTCCGCTCGGCGGGTTGGACGCGGTGCGCGTGAAGATCGCCGCCGCGTGCAAGTGGCCGCAGCCAGTCGCCAAGCCCAATGGGTAACAAGTAGCAACGTGTGTTCGACAGGAGAGGCATTATGCGCGTGTTTCAACATACTGCGAGAGTAGCCATCATCGGAGCCGTAACGGTCTTGCTCGCCACGTCGTTTGCAGCGGCGCAGCAAAGTGGCGGACGGTACTGGACACCGGGCACGACAAATCCCGCTGTCGACAGCAAGCAGATTGCAGAAAGCAAAACGCTCAAGCACAGGGCGGCCAAACAGAAGAGGGAGCGGTCGCCGCTTTCCGCCAACGCCCGGCTGCAGCCCGACAGCAAGCCGCACCGATTGATCCTGCAGGTGAACACCAATGATCCCGCCGCGATGAATCTCGCGCTCAACAATGCGACCAACGTCGCGCAATACTACAAGGATCTCGGCGAGAAGGTAAAAATCGAGGTTGTCACGTTCGGGCCCGGCCTGCATATGCTGCGCGATGACACCTCGCCGGTGAAGTCCCGTATCGAGGAGTTGGCGCTGAGCACGCCCGAGATCGCGTTCAAGGCCTGCGGCAACACCCAGGAAAAAATGCACAATGCAGAGAAAAAGGACATCCCGATCATTCGTCAGGCGGAGGTGGTGAAGTCGGGCGTCGTGCGGGTGATGGAACTGCAGGAGAAGGGCTGGTCCTATGTGAAGCCGTGACCGCCGCCTAACCCGAAAGGGGTGGATGGCTTCGCGCGGAGTTGGGGCGCATAATGCCGCACCTCAACAGATCGTGTCGCCTTGCGACGGGTGATTGCGGATGGGTCGCACGGTTCTTCTCAATGATGAAGTAGGTACTCTCTGCAACATCGCGGGCTCGCCGCGTCGGCACGCGCTCAAGCTCGGACGACCCGCGCTCTTGTGGACGACCGCGGTCGTGCTGGCGATGGCGTGGGCGCCGGAGACACGGGCGTCGCCCGATCCTGCGCGCTCCTCGGCATCCGAAGTCGTGCCACAGGGCCCAGGGGACACCGGCAAACCGGTGCAGGTTGCGCAGGGAGCGACCACCGAGACTGAGCAGCCTCCGGAACAGAAGTCCCAATTGGGGGAGAAGCTGTCCTGCGAACTCTCCAGTGCAAGGCTTGATATCAGCCTGATGCAGCGTATCGAGTACGAGCACGTGCGGGCGGAAGGGCTGGAGCGGGATCTCGCGGCGGCCCGACGCGAAACCCAGGCTGCGCTGGCGGCGAAAGCGGCCGAAGGCGCTGCCCAGACCAAGCAGACCGCGCAGGGCGGCGCGGAGTTGCAGGACGCCCTGCAACAGGCGCGCGAGCGGGCAGGGAAGCTGGAACAGGATCTCGCGACAGCGCGGCGTGATGTCGAGGCCCAGACGGCGGCGGCGGCAAAGGCGGGCGAGGATGTCCTGCGCCAGAAGCGGGTGGTAGAAGCCGGGGCCGCCGAGCTGAAGCAATCGCGCGAGAAAGCGGACATGCTCGCACAGGACCTCTCCCGGGCGCGCAGTTCGATCTTCGCCTATGAGGCGCAGGCCCGCAAAGCTACGGAAGAAGCGGCGGAGCTCAGGCAGGCGGCTGAAAAGGCCGCGGCTTCGCCTCGCAAATCCATGCCCGACGACTCTGGACGATTAGCGCGGCTGGAGCAGGACCTTGCGGCGGCGCGACGTGATGTCGAGACCAAGACTGCGCTGGTCACGCAAGCAGGCGAGGAAACATCCCGCCTGCAAGCGGCGGGGAAGAGCGCCGCCGCGGACCTGCAAAAGGAGCGTGAGCGGTCTGCGCGGCTGGAGCAGGATCTGGCGGCGGCACGACGCGATATCGAGAGCAAGACCGCGCTCGCGACCAAGGCAGGGGAGGAATCCTCCCGGCTGCAAGCGGCGGGGAAGAGCACCGCCACGGACCTACAAAAGGAGCAAGAGCGGTCCGCCCGGCTGGAGCAGGATCTGGCGGCGGCGCGACGCGATATCGAGAGCAAGACCGCACTCGCGACCAAGGCAGGGGAGGAAGCGTCCCGCCTGCAAGCGGCGGGGAAGAGCGCCGCCACGGACCTTCAAAAGGAGCAAGAGCGGTCCGCCCGGCTGGAGCAGGATTTGGCGACGGTGCGACGCGACGTCGAGAGCAAGACTGCGCTTGCGACCAAGGCAAGTGAGGAATTCTCCCGGCTGAAAGCGGGGGAGAAGAGCGGCGCGACGGATTTGCAAAAGGAGCGAGAGCGAACCGCCCGGCTGGAACAGGACCTGGCGGCGGCGCGACGTGACATCGAGAGCAAGACCGTACTCGTGACGAAGTCAGGGGAGGAAGCGTCCCGCCTGCAAGCGGCGGCGAAGAGCGCCGCCGCGGATTTGCAAAAGGAGCGAGAACAGTCCGCCCGGCTGGAGCAGGATCTGGCGGCAGCGCGTCGCGATGGTGAGGCCCAGACGGCGCGGGCGGCAAAGGCAAGCGAGCAAGTCTCGCTGCAGAAGCAGGCAGCGGAAGCCGGTGCTTCCGAGTTGAGGCAATTGCGCGCAAGGATGGATCAGGCACAGAGCTCCTCCCTGTGGCTGAGCACGGTCCATGCGTATGAGGCCCAGGTTCGCAACGCGCGTAGCGCTGCGCCGGAAGCCCTGACGACCGGTTCGATCCCGCGGGACAAGCCCAAGTCCATCGAGGTGACCGCTCATCCAGTCGCCCAGCAAACCCTGCCAGCACCTGCTCGTGCCGCTGCTCCGCCTGCTCCCGAGCAAGCCGCGGAAGCTGCAGGGCTGGTCGCGCGAGCGAGCTCGCTGCTCCGGCAGGGGGATATTGGCGCGGCGCGGCTCGTACTGGAGCGGGCCATCGAAATGGGCAGCGCCCAAGCGAGCTTCGCGCTGGCAGAGACCTACGATCCGCTGATTCTTGCGAAATGGGGGACCTACGGCACGCGCGGTGACGCCCGCAGAGCGCAAGACCTCTATGTCAATGCCGACGCCGCGGGAGTCCGGGAGGCCAAATCGCGGCTGGAAGCGCTGCGCCAGTAGCGCATGCGCAAATTAACCGGGCGATCTCATTGACTTAACGACCAACAGCCGTCTGCGCGGGGCTTGCCGCGGTTTACTCAAAAGGGGTGCCCACAATGGGATAGTTGTGCGTCCTCCTCCCAGGGGTCACGATGGCTAAGCCCTGCTTGTCGTAGTGCCGCTTTTGGAGCCACGGTCGCGTTCGGCGACGTGGTAGCCATCATCGAACGCGAAAGTCGCGTCTATGGTTGTCGAACATCAGTCCAAGCCCGCTCGGCCTAATCCATTCCGAACTCGCGGAGGAATGAGCACTATCCTTGCAATCGCCAGTCTTGCCGTCGTCGGTGTGGCAGCGGTCTGGAACTGGGGTGCAGTCGAGATACTGTCCCACGCGGTGGTGGAAAAGGCGTTTGCCACGCTAGGTGCCCAGTACGACAGGCCGGCTCAGGCCGTGCCACAAGCCGCTGCTGCAGCAAAGCCGGCTTCGTCGGGCGGGCCGTCGATGACGCCGGTCGTATCAAACGGCACGCCTGCCTCCGCAATCGCCGAACGCTCCAAGATCGCCGGCCCGGCGCGGGCGGCGCCGGCCGGAGAGTTGTGCGGCATCGGCGACAAACTCACGATCGCCTTCTACGAGCGCGTCGAACTCGAAGAGGACAAATGGGGGCGCGGCTCAGGCTCGGCCTTGCGCGGTCTCGTGCAGCGTCCGGAACTGAGCGGCCCATACACTGTTCAGGACGACGGCACGATTTCGGTCCCCTTGCTTGGCGCCATTCGGGTTGCCGAGCGGTCAACACTGCAGGTTCGTACCGATTTGGCAGAGGCCTTCGATCAGTTGCTCGGCCACAAGGGTGTGGTCAATATTCTGTCGGTGGAGCACGCACCCATCTACGTGCTGGGGCCGGTCAAGAGCCCCGGCTCATTCAAGTATGTGTCGGGCATGACCGTGCTGCACGCGATGGCGCTTGCCGGTGGGCTCGACCGGGCCGCCTCTGAGCCGTGGCAGAAGATCGAAGCGGTGCGGGAATCCCTGAGGCGGAGCGGCTCGGCTGATGCCATGCTCAAGCTGTTGGCACGGGCAGCGGTGCTGAAGGCCGAACGGGACGGCGCCGAGCCCAAGATTCCGCTCCGGTTGATCGATCTGGCGGGAGCGGCTGAAGCGGCCAACCTTGTCCGCGAACAGGCGGATCGGCGTAAGGTTATCGCCACTGCCCGCATCAACCGCGAGCGCACGCTTCAGAGCTCGCTGGAAGCGGCCAAGCAGGATGTTGCCGTGTATGGCCGCACGGAAGCGCTCGACGACCTGGTCAAGCTGCGTCAGGAGCGTGCCAACAGCATGCGCGCGCTCGCGGACCGCAATGTCATCAGCGCAACGGTGATGAATCAGGTTCAGATCGAGTTGACCGATGCCGAGCAGCGTAAGCGAGAGGCGCTCAATCAGTACGCGACGGCCAAACAGCGCCTTGCCACGCTCGAGGCCGAAGGATTTCGAATCCAGGCCGATATCAGGAACGACCTGGAGGTCGAGATCGAGGCCATCGAACGCCAAATCGCGGATAATGAGCGCGAGTACAATATCAGTGACGGGGTCCTCAACACATTACCTGCGGTCCGTGCCCAGAAAGAGGCAAACCGGACAACCTACCAGGTGGTGCGGCAAACGGCGACCGGGCCGGTCGCTATCGAGTCTAACGGGATGACCGTGTTGCAGCCGGGCGATCTCGTGAACATCATTGTGAACGAGGGCGACGCGAAGACCCAAGCCAATTCGAACCAAGCCAATTCGAGCCAGGTTAACTCGAGCCAGGTTAACTCGAGCCAAGCTAACCCGAGCCAAGTCAATTCGAGTCAGGTCAATTCGAACCAGGCCGGTTCGCCGGCCCCTGCTGCGTCACCGACCGACCGACCGCCCGTTGGGCGAACTTCCGACCGAAAGGAGATTGGCCGAGCGGTCGCGGATCAGACGACTGCTCCAAAATGATGCCCGGCAGGACGTCATCCCGTCTGAAATCCTCGCCGGATGTCGATCGCGCGGCTTCGGTCGAGCAGGCCAGTTGCCATGAGCCGATCGATGTCCGCATTGAGCCCTTGGGGGACATTGCAGAACTTGAGGTCTCTTGGAAGGAGCTGGAGCGGCGAGCGGCAGGTTCGTTCTATCTGTCCTGGCTCTGGATCGGCACGTGGCTCAGGCACCTCCCGCGCGGCGCACGACCACATGTGCTGGTCGCGCGGATGTCCGGGAGAACCGTAGGCCTGGCGATCGTGTGCCGGCGGACGGTGTGGAGCTTCGGACCGCAGGGGCGGGCGCGCTGGCTGCTCAACGAAACCGGAGACGCTCGCTTCGACCGGCTGTTCATCGAATATAACGGCATCCTTGCCGAGCAAGCTTCGGCTGCTCCCGTCATGGTGGCATGCCTCGACGCTCTTGCGGGCAGCCTAAGTGTCTCCGACGAGCTTGTCCTCTCCGGAATTGATCTGGACTTTGGGGCGCTCGCCTCTCGCGCGGCTCACCGGGTCGGGCTTTTGAATGAAGTGAGGAAAGCTGACGTTGCGCGGTGGGTCGACTTCACCAAGATCGGTGAGAAGAGCGGGGACTACCGAGCCTCATTGGGTCGCAACACCCGCCAGGCCATCAACCGCGCCATCAGGCTCTATGCCGAACGCGGCCCCGTCGAGTTCCGGATCATGGAGACGACGTCGGAGGCGCTCGCCGCGTTCGATGTGCTGGCCGGCTTTCATCAATCGCGATGGGGAGCCAAGGGATCCTTTGCCAACCCCGGCTTCCGCACTTTTCATGAAGACCTGATTGCGCGCGGGGTCCCCAGCGGCGCCATCCGTATCTCACGGACGCTGGTTGGAGGGCAAACGGTCGGAGTGTTGTACAATTTCGTGCACGATGGCCATGTCCTGAACTACCAAAGCGGGCTTCTCTACGAGCAGGATGGCCGGGTGAAGCCTGGCCTGGTCAGCCATGTGCTGTCGATCGAGGACAGCATGTCGCGCGGCGAGCGCGGCTACGATTTCCTGGCCGGCTTCGCCCGCCACAAGTCCCAGCTTGCCAATGCCGAGCACGCGATGACGTGGAGCATCATAGGCGGGGACACCTTGGAGCGCCGCGTCGAGGCAAGGCTACGGCGCGCCAGGCAAGCGCTGGGACAGTTCGTGCGAAAGCAAATGAGCGTGCGAACGGCCCCGACCGGACACGCCGAGGGCAGTTCGCCTCAAGCCATCGAAGGGCCATGAACGGCCTCGCCGGTCGTGCGCAGCCTGGCTCAAACTTGCAGCCTGACGATCCCGGCCTTACTCCCGTTGATGCTGCGCTAGGGGCTGCTGCTCAAGCCGTCGCCGGCGCGCCGGTTACCATCAGGAGCGTTTTCTCAGGTCTGGACCGGTGATGAGGTCGGGCTTTGGAGTACGGGATCGGTGTCGGAAGCTAACTTCGTAGCCGATGCCAACCAGAGAGCCGCGCATGCTCCCTCGATGCTGACGGCGAGCGTCCAGCACAGTACCAGACCCTGAAGTCCGTCGAGCTTCGCTCCCAGGACCGCACCGCACAGCTCCAGCAGCCCGCCGAGCGCAAACCAGGGCGCTGCCTTGAGCATCCTGTCTGCCACCCGCACGAGCGTGCAGGCATGGAATTTCAATGTTGATCCGAGCAGGCTGAAGCCGAGCAAGCTCAGGCTCGAACCGGCGATCTTGGGATAGGCCGGATTGAAGATTGCCAGGATCTGCTGTGAGTAGGTGAAGATGAAGACGGCGCACGCCAGCGAGAACAGCAGTGATACCGTCAGCGACACCAGGATGTTGTGTCGGGATTGTTTCGGGTTTGCTCGGACAACCGGGAACAGGACCATCGCCATGGCTGACGGAATCAGGGAGGCGACGGAGACCATCATCCATACCGCCACAAACGTGGCGTTGAGGGCCGGCGTCAGGAGCACCAGAACGAGATAGGGCATGACGAAGACCGGTGCCATTGATGCGACATCGAGTGCATAATGGTCGAGGACCCGGCGGCGATGGACGTGCAGCAGTCGGAAATCCGGGGGCCCAACGAGGCGACGCGCGCCTCCCCTCGTCAGAAGATCGACGCCGATCCAGGACACGAGCATTCCCGCCACCCAGGTCAAAAGGAGCGCGGTAGGAGAGGTAAACCCGAGGGCGGCCGCCGCAGCAACCAGCAGCAACTTGAATATAGAGAACAGGACCAGTCGGATCATTTTGCTGCTGCTACGCAGAATGCCGACAAATGCCTGATCGCCTACTACTGTCAGATTGTTCAGCCCGCAGCCGATGACGAAGACGAGGGCCAGGAACCAACCGTCGATCGGCCCGGTCGAACTGTTGAAGAGCGTCTCCCCGACGACAAACAACAGGGCCAATCCGACCGTCAGTGCCACGCCGGCGGAGGCTGCGGCCGCGACGAGCCCGGGTTCCTTGCCGGGATGCCGAACCAGCTCGCCGGTGAGCAAGGTCGTGAGCCCGCCCTCGCCGAGCAGGGTGACGAGGCTCATCATGGCCAGAAGGCCGGAAGCAACGCCGATCACATCAGGCGGAAACAGCCGGGCTGCGAGCCACCAATAGGCAAAGCCAAGACCAGCCGTTACCACCGTTCCGGTCGCCAGCGCGCCGGAATTCATGACGAGGGTGGCGCTCTTTTGCAGTGCCTGGCGCAGCCGCATGATGGCCGTTCGGGCGAAGTCTATCGGCACGATGGTTCTCCCGTGTCCCGGTATGCGGCCATCGCGACCTCGGCGGGAGCCGCGAGCTGGACATCCCGGTAGACCTGTTCGATCCGGGCCACGACCGCTTTGGCCTTGAGGCGCCCCACGCGGGCCAGGCCTGTCGCCTCGAGACGGCCCAGCAAGGCGCGGTCGTCCAGCAGCGCCTGCATGGCGTCGGCGAGCGCCGGCGTGTCGCCGGGCGGTACGAGAAATCCTGTCTCGCCGTGATCGACCAGATCCGGCATGCCGCCGATATCGGTTGCGACGATGGCCTTGCCGCACGCCATCGCTTCCATGATGACCGTTGCACACGCCTCCGGGCCGGTCGACGGCAACACTCCGAACAGGGATCGCCGCCAAGCGTGCATGATGGCGGAATGCGGCCATGCGCTGAAGGTGTGCACGTTTGGCGGGAACTCGGTCGGCGTATCGGCGAGCCGGCGTCCGATCAGGACAAGCGGCGGCGCCCGTTCCAGCCTGGCATAGGCCTTGAGAAGGACGTCGATGCCCTTGAGACGCATCATGTCGCCGACGAAAAGAATGAAGCCGTCGTCAGGTAGTTCGTGCAGGCAAGGGTCCTCCGGGCCAGGCACCTCGACATCGTCGGGCACGAAGTTGGGGATCACCTCGTAGGGCGCGCTGCCGTGGGTGAGCCCGGTGTGACGGGCCACTGCGTGGCTCACCGCGATGAAGCGGTCCACGATGCGTCGGGCAGCGAAGCTCGAGGCCCAGTTGCCGAAGGTGGTCGCGGTCGCCTTCGCTGCGCCATAATGCCGGGCCGCGCACGGCAGGCACTTCGTCAGCGTCGGACCGCTGCACAATTGAGTCCCGAGATGCATCAGGTTCTTCTTGGCGCAAACAAGCCCGTAATCGTGCTGGGTAACCACGAAGCGGGCCCCACTCAGGGCTCTGAGCGGCAGCAGGGATGCGTAGATCCAGTTGTGGGCGTGGACGACATCAGGTCTTTCCCGGTCAATTAGCCGCTTCAAGCCGAGCGCAAGTTCGGGATCGGGGAAGGGCGGGGCGTGCTGACGCTCGGGATCGGCATGGAGTCCCGACAGGCGCTGCAGCGTGCCGCGCAACCGGTGAACGCGGACCGCTCCGTCCAGCTCGGTCTCCGGTGATCCCGGACGCATCAATGTCCCGACGCTCACGTCGTGGCCCCGCTGCGCCAGCGCCGCGCCGAGATTGCGGACATGGCGTTCCTCGCCCCCGATCACCGGGGGATAGAATTGCGACAGCAGCAAGATGCGCATGACCGAGCCCTCCGCCTCAGGTACCCGGCACCAAGGCCGAGACCCTGCGATAAAGCCGGTTGTCGTCCGGCCGGTAGAGCCGGGCCTCGGCGTTCTGCTGGGCGGCCAGGACGGGCACGAAGAACTTCCGTACCCAGGTGTCGCCCGGCGCGATCGTCAGCGAGCGGAAGACGGCGAACGGTTGGCCGTTGAGGGTGATTTCCAGGTCGTATCGCCGAGCCTCGGTCTCTGCACTGCGAACGCCGACGACGAGTTGGCCCGGAACTCCTTTGGCCGGTGGCAACATCCATAGCTCGGTGTATTTGAACTGCCGGTCGCTGGCCTCATCGCGGACGGCGAGAGCGTAGGCTCCCGTTGCCAAAAGCATCGCCAATACGACCGCAGCTCCCTGCCTGGAGCGGATTCGCACTGAACCAGGCCAGGCACTCGGAATCGAGACATCGCTGCCGCTGGCAGGTATCAGCATCGCTCCTGTTGTCACCGCCAGGTACCAGAACGCCCAGCCAAGCGGAGTGAGCGAGCCGATCGCGTTCAGCACAAAGCCTCCGGCGATGGTGACGGCGAGACTCGCACCGATCGAACAGACAAGATGTTCGGACAGCGACGAGTTCCTTACGCCGATAACGCGCAGCACGACATGACCGGAGATGAGGAGAACCATCGGCACGCCCAGGATGAAGCGGAGGAACGTGCTGTCACTGGCCGCGACCAGGGCCACCGTGGCTCCTGCCCACAAGCAGGCACCGAAAAGGTCGCGCTTGTCAGGGCTCGGCATGCAGTCCTCTTATGTCATAGATGATGATCGAGCCGTTATCGTAAGTGCGCGTGACACCTTTGACGTCATTGAACTTCAGCAACTCGGCAGCCGAGAGCCGCTTTCCTTGCTGCGTTTCCCACGGCTCGAAGTAGAAGCCTAGGACCGGCGACCCGGTGGTCAGGCGGAGATCCACCAGCAGGAAATCAAGCTCGCTCCTGGCGAGAGCGTAGAAATCGTCTGAACTGAGTTTTTCGTTCCTGAACGCGCGGGCAGCATAGACGGCATCATTGAGCTTGGTTCTCACGTCCTGCCGGCCGTAGCCGGCAAGCAGCAGACGATTGACCCGATCGCCGATGAAGCGGTTGCCGGGTCCAAGCCACTCCTTGGTCCAGAGCGCCGTTTCGATTCCGAGGTGCTCGATGGATTGCGCGTCCGAAGCCACCCTGTAGCGGCCACGGATCGGATCGACCGATGCCGCAGTGACCCCGCTCATGACGATCACCGCCAGCGCAGTGGATGGCACGATCCGGCGCCAACCGCGGGCGGCGCGACCCTGCCAGAAATGGACGATACCCACCCCGACGACCAGTCCGACGCCGATAAAGACAAACGTTCCCATCCGGTTGCCGATTTGCCATCCGTTCACGGTCAAGCGGAACGCAACCGAGATAGGAAAGCCGCAGGCCAGCACGGTGAGCAGTACGACGCGGCTGTCGGTCCAGCGTCGTTTCAGAATGCCGTAGATTGCAAGCCAGCCTGAGCGCAGATTGCCCGGCGCTGTCATGGCCAACGATCGAAAGAAGCCCGTCGCCAACCCGAGGGCCACGAACAGGATACCGAACAAGGTGGTCAGGCGCATGAAGAGGGGCTGGGACGGCACGGCCACCTGCTCTGACTGTGGGGTGCTGGTGCCCAGGACCTTTGCCAGCAGTGCCTTGAAGCCGGATTCGACCACGGGGCCGACGTAACCAGTGAAGGGATTGCCGTGCGCCATCACCCATACGAGCGGTATAACGATGGCAAGCACCGCAGTGACGCCCATGGCGATCCTTGCCTCGAACCGGAGCGAGACGTCCCGCCGCAATGCCTCCAGGGCCGCCACCATTCCAAGGTAGACAGCGACAAAGGCCGCCGTGACATGATGGGTGACCGCCAGACTCGCCAACAGAAGAGCAATCAGACCGAGCGCGCTTAATTTTGGTCGCCCGGCAAGATCCTTCGATCCAGCCTCGACCGCGAGGATCAACATGCACAGCACGAAGCCGAGGCTCTCGTAGGAGAACATCGACTCGAACACCACGAAAGTCGAGCAGCCCATGTATGTCAGGCAGCCGATGGCCGCGATGCGCGGAGACCCGGTAATCCTCTCGTAGAACAGAAACATGGCTGCGACGAGGGTGCCTTTCAGGACCGCCAACAGCAGGGTCGCAGTCGCAAATAAAGGCAGGCCGGTGAGATTCATGATCGCCGTCGCCACGATCTCGAGGGCGGGATACGCCGACGCGATCGGTAACAATGGATTGGGCAGGAAGAGCCGGCGGGCGGTCACAAGGTCATCAGCTGCGGCCCAATGCAGGAATTCGTCGTGGTACCCGAGACCCGTGGGCGAATAGACGCTCTTGTGGAAGAACAGGGCTCCGGCAAGGAGAACCAGGAGGAAGAGACGCTCGCTGCGGGCCACACCCGGCCAAGCGATGCGAAAGCTGGTCGGAGCGATCACCAGGATGGTGCCCGACCAGAACAGCAGCGATGCCATTTCAGCGCCGCGACGACCGGCTCCCTGTCCGGCCACAACCAGCAGCAGGCCCGTGGCGACGATGAGGCACAGCGTCGCAATCCAGTTCGCGTTCGCAGGCTCCGACGTCGTATCGTCGCCGCGCAGGTCAGGGCCGATAATGGCAAGGATGGAATGCATCCAGGCACGCGCCGGTGCGATCGCGATTTCGGCGTTGAGATGGGCTCGTATCATCCGCCCCGTGCCCTCGTGACGGATCGCAAGCTCAGTGCGTCGTCGAGCGGAAGACTGACCGTTGACCGGTTGCCAGCCACATCACGATAGACGTCGCTCAACGCTTGCGCGCAGGCGTCCCAATCCGGCAAGGCCAGGTCGGGGATCTCTCGCTGCGCCGCGAGTTCTTCTGCCATCGCAGCGGCGGTCTCGCCCGGGCTCGCGTTGAGCGGAAGCGCGCGGCACAGGCCGTTGGTCGCAAGCTCGCTCAGCCCTGACGTGTCGCTGACGAGGACAGGCCGGCGCAGCGACAACGCTTCCATCACGGCAACGGGGTGAGCTTCGTATTCACTGAGCAGCACGAACAGACCGGCGCTCGCCAGCAGGTCGGTCATTCTCTGCCGCTCGGATCCCGGGATGGCGGTGATGGTGACGCGATCTTCAAGACCAAGCGTACTGACGAGACGGCGCAGCGCGCCCTCGTGAGGCCCCGTCCCGACGATGTGCAGGCGCGCGTTCGGCACCTTGCGGATCAACTCCGGCATGGCCGCAATCACCCGGTGATGGCCCTTGTAGTGCTCAAGCCTGCCGCTCGAGACGATCAGGCCGGGATCGACCTTGACGCCGGGGCTGGCGGCCGGCATCGCGGCGCCATTCGGGATGACCACAAACCGCTCCCGCGGGATGCCCATCTTCGTGCTGAAGAAACTGGCCTCGAATTCGGAGACCCCGATCAGCCGCGCGGCTTTCGCCACCAGCGGACGGAGCACCGCGCGCTGGGTGCCGCGCACGGCATTGCGCAGCCGCGAGGAATGCCCGCCGCTATGGAAGGTCAGGACGAATGGGATTTGGGTGCGGACGGCGGCAAGCAATCCGATCGGCACCACAAAAGTGCTGTAGCCTTGGAAATGGATCAGGTCCCATGTGCCGCGCCGGATCGCGCTATAGATTTGTGGTGCGATATAGAGATCCAATTCCTTCGGCCAGGCCGGCGCGCGCCGCACGCTCATGCCACGGACGTTCTCCTCGATCGGCAACTTTCCCGACGGATCGGTTGTAAGCACGTCGACCGAGTAGCCGCGCGCCGCCAAGCGGGGACCCACCTCCTGAATGTGGGTTTCGATACCGCCGACGAAGGGGTGGCAGCGAGCGGCAACCATCAGGATACGCATTCGACTCACTCGCCATCATCGTGCACTTGCGTTCCGCCTGCGCCGCCTATGGATAACCATAGGCAACGAGAGAGGCCGGAGAACGCACCCGCTCGCGCAGGATCGTCTTGAGGACGCGCCAGCCGTCCGGAATGGCGCGCAGATTGCTCAGGCCGCTGATGCGTGGAGCCTCGAAGCTCGGGACTTCAACGATGTTCAGCTGGTTCTTCAAGGCCCGTACGTTGATGAGGGTCTCGATCTCGAACCCGTCGCAGTCGCAGTTGAGCGTGGGGACGTGCTTGGTCCAGAATGCCATATATCCGTAGCAGAGGTCGGAGAACGAGCCGCCGTAGAGCAGCCGCACCATCAGGGTGAGCCCCCAATTGCCGAGCATCCGGAACAACGACATGTCGTCGGTCCCTGCGCCCTGGAGAAAGCGCGAGCCCTTGACCATATCCGCGCCCGCGATCAGCGCGCCGACGAAGACGATGGCTTCCTCCGGCACCATCGACCCGTCGGCATCGATCATGACGATGATATCACCGGTGGCGGCGCGGAATCCGGCCTGCAGGGCGGCGCCCTTGCCGCGCCGTGGCTCCATCACAACCTTCACGTCCTCGCGCAGGCTGCGCGCCACCGCAACCGTGTCGTCGGTCGAACGTCCGTCGACGATGATCACTTCGTGTGCCCATGCCGGGATACGCGGCAGCAGCCAAGGCAGGTTCTTGGCCTCATTGAGTGTCGGGACCACGAAGCTCACCCGCGGCATCGCCAGCGAGTGTGCCAGCGCGAGATTGACCGGGTCAGGCACCCATACGGTACTGACGTAGGAGAGATTGTTGGGGACAGGAGCGTTCATGGCAGCACCGTACGATCAAATGGCCGGACCTGCACCGCAGGCCGCGACCGGACAAGGATACTTGATAGGTGTTGGGCAAGAGTCCGCGCAGGATGATAGGTCCCGTATACGAAGCGACACACCGGGCCGAAGCTGTTTGCTGCGGCGGGACCGATAAAATGCAAGCCTGGCACCGACGTCTCGTAATGCGACGAAAGCTGCGGCGCACCCTCTTCAAGACGGATGTTGCGAAGCAGCGCCTGGTTAACAAAGCCGAGCCGGCTGACATCGATCTTGTACCCGGTCGCGAAGATCACATGATCGGCCTGCAGCGATTGCTTGGCATGGCCAGCGTCGACCAGATTGAGCACGGCCTTGCCGTTGCGGGTCTCGGTGCTCTGGAGGGAAGTGGCGAGTAGCGTCGGCACCTTTCCGACAACGCGGTCCCTCACGAAGGCGCCGCCCAGCGGGCCAAGCGCCTCGTGGTTGGCGATCTTGATACGCCGCTCTTTCGACAGCAGCCGGATGAGCTGAGGATACTTTGCGTAGGCCCCCAGTGTCCAACCCGGGCCGATGCCGCTCAACGGCGCCATCGCACGCTCGATGGAAGAGCGGTTATGGGGACGGTTGGCGAAACGCAGTTGCTGTGCGCGCGCGACGAGCGCAACTGAAATCCCTCGTTCATGGAGCAGCGCGGCGAGGTCTGTCGCGGACGATCCGGATCCGACCACGACGACTTCCTTGCCGTCCAATGCTTCGAGCGAACCGTACTTGCCGCTGTGCGAGCACAACTCGGCAGGCAAATGCGCGGCGTCCTGCGGCAGGTGCTCGAAGGGCTGCAGGCCGACTGCCACCACGATGCGCCGCGCGTTGATCGTCTCGCCGTCGTCAAAACTGGCGCGAAGGCCGCCATCGGCGGTCTCCAACGCGGTGAGGACCTTGCTTTCCACGGCGGGCACGTACCGCATCCGGAACGCCTCGCCGTACTCGATGAATCGGTCGAGCGTCAGCGGCGTCAGCACGTCATGATACGGCATGGCGCGTTCGGTGCAGAACGATTTCACCGTGAATTCCGATCCGGGATCGGAGAGACTTGTTGCCCAAGGATATGATTTCAGCAGCATGCCGCGTGGCATGTTGTGCTTCCAGGGCCCCATGGGTTCACCGAAAATCCGGTGCTCCACACCGCGTGCGCGCAGATGCGCAGCCAGCGACAAGCCGTAGGGGCCGGCGCCTATGACGGCCACATCTACGGATGTGCTTAATCGGCCCATATGTGCACCTCCCGCACTAAATAAAAACAGAAGTTGAAATGAAAAAGAGATCGGGAGATTACCAACGCTGAAGTCTCTCCTTGCGGCCCTCTTCCGGCTACCCTCGACGCCAAGGATCGCTGATGCCGCTTCACAGTGGAAGCACGATAGGTGGTTAGCTCTTTGTAGTTATCCGTTCAGATCGCTTCCGATGCCGACGAAATAGTCCTGCATCAGCAACCACTTCGCCGGTGATGATTTCCATCGTGCGGGAGAGCAACCGCCCGTCCTTCTTCAAGCGACATCAGCCGGAATTGAAGACAGGACGGATTGTCGGTTCACCGCGGCCGACACCTCAGGTGACAGCGGCTCGTAGGAGGCTGTGACCTCTCGCAATCGCCTGACGCGACCGAACATGTCGATCACCTCGAGGCCAGACCCGCGATTGTAGGTGTGGCAGCCGAAGCTTGCCGCTCGGATGACCCCAACCGGGGTTTGAGCAAATTCCGACGGTCCGAGCGCATCGATCCGGCATAGCGTTATCGCATCGCCATAACCGCGGGAGCAGTTCTGGACCGGGCGCAGGATTTGCCCGCCGTGCTCGATGAAGGCGCCGGCAGGACGGCTGAGCGAGGCGTCGATCAGGATTGGGTTTGCGGCATGAGGTACCCAGGTCCCGGTCAGGCCCTCCGCGTGGTAGACCTCGAGCACGTCCCATGCCGAGGATCTCCACCGTCTCGGGGTGACAAAGAACCACGAGCGGCCGTTGCGAAACAGCGGCGTGCAGTCGTAGGCCTCGACGCGGTCGATCGGGCACGCTTCCCGGGTCCACCGGTAGGGGAATTCGATGGCCCGATAGAGGCAGACATTGCTCGCTTCCCCGGATTCCGGGATCATCCAGATCTGTCCGTCCCGCTCGAACACGAACGGATAGGAGAGATGGTGCGGCTCCTCCAGGACGATCCGCGGCGCGCTGGTAGTGCCGTCGGGGTTCACTCTCGCGACCGCGATGCATCCCCGCTTTTTCCGGTAGGAGTACTGCTCGACAAAGATGAAATCCTGCCCGTGGTGGCTGAACGGAAACGGGTCGGCAAGATAGCTGTCGGCATCCGCAGCGAGCACCTTGAAGACGGCTTTGCCCTTGTCGAGCAGGCTTGTCCCTTCGTTGCGGCGCCAGCCGACGGCCCACATCTTTCCGCCTTTTGCAATGATATTCAGGAGACGAATGGCCTTCGATGCCACCGTGCGACTCGCCCAAATGAGGGCCGCAGCGCTGCCTGGAGGGCTGGTCATCCGTGGACGGGCGGCATCGGATGCAGCTGCCCGCTTGTCCCCGCGTACCGCCTTGAGGATCAGAAGGATAGCGCATGAGAGGGTGCCATCAAGGCTCACCGCGAACACGTCGCGGTCTGCGCTGGCGGGGCGCGCCGTCCACGGACCCCAGGGGCAAGTCGTATCGTGCAGCTCGACGAGCAGGTCCTCACCATTCGTCAGCGCTGCCATCACTCCGATTTCGCCGGGGACGCCGTTGAAGAGTGGTGTCAGCACGCGCCGTGCGCGCGTGACGGGTGTCTCGCCGCTGAGATTGATCACGACATCCGGCGTGGTGGTCGGGGGCGGCAGCGCTCGGAGTGCGGCCGGGATGGAATCGGTGGCACAATCTCCGCGAACGCCGTAGACGAGCCGCTCCAGCTCGAGCAGCCAGCGGCAAATTTGCGGCATCGGGTGGCGATCGGAGCCGAAGGTGCACGAGACCTCGTTGCGAGGATTCTTGGCAAGCGCCTCCGCGAGCCACAGATGCCAGCGCAGCAGCCGCGACGGATCAAGATGCAGGCAAACGCGCATTCACTCCCCGAGCCCGTTCGGTTTCTTCGCCCGCCGCAACCGCGTGCCTTGCCGACGAGGAAAGGCAGCACCTTTTTCGGTCTGACGGCACACGGTCACGCCAGGGCGATCGGCTGCAAAACTATGGCCCAAACAGCGCTGGGATGTGTGATGTCAGACGGGGTAATCCCTCGGGGAAGTTGCGCTCGGCCGGTCGGGAAGGTCATTTGGATGCATGAATGTCGGCTGGCAACGGGCCAAGAATGGATTGATTGCAGCGTACCGCTGCTCGCCGAGTGCAGAACTCTGCGAACCGTGGAACGATCTCGTTGCGCGCGTCGACGGCAATGCGTTCATGCATCCTGCGGCGCTGCTTGCCACTGCCGAGACCGGCTTTGCCGAGATCCACGTCCTGATCGCGTGGGACGAGGGGGTGGAGCCTCGCTGTCCGGTTGGCTTCTGGGCCTTGTGCGAAAGGCGCAATTTGCCGACCACGCCCGCTTTTTTGGAAGCGATCCCGATTTACGCGTCCACCTCGAATGCCGTGATCGACCGTGCTCGCGCTGACGAGGTGATGGCAGCGTTTTTTGACGTGATCAGGCACGACCTCCGCCTGCCCAAGATCATCCGATTGCGGTCGTTCGAAGCTGACCCCGTTGTCTACCCGGCGATGCTCCGGCAGCTCGAGGGCGTGGGCCGGCACCGCGAGCTTGTGCGCGTCGAACGCCCGTTTGCCGATCGGTGCTCAGGGACCAAGAAATCGGGATCGACCCGCAAGAAGCTGCGTCAGGACTGGAATCGGCTCTCCGCGACAGGAAAGGCGGAGATTGTGAACGGCCGGACACCGGCCGAAACGGAAGCCGCGTTCGAGGTCTTTCTCGCGCTCGAGGCGGCGAGCTGGAAGGGTGAGGAGGGTACAGCGCTGCTGTGCGACGCCGGCGATGCACAATTTGCCCGGCAGCTGATCCGAAACCTCGCCGCGCACAACCTGGCCTCGGTCGCCCTGCTGCGCGTCGATGACGTTGCGATCGCTGGCCAAGTCCTGATCTACAGCGGCCGCCAGGCCTATACGTGGAAGACCGCATTCGATGCGTCCTTCGCGCGCTTTTCCCCAGGGGCTCTGCTGATCAGCAGGATTACGGACGAGCTGCTTGAATCCGGTCAGATCGCCGCGATCGACTCGTGTTCGTTGGCGGATGGAATCATGTCGCAGCTGTGGACCGGCCGACGCACCATGGTCGATGCCCTGATCGATGTTCATATGCGCAGCTCGCAGGCGTTCGCGATGGAAGTGGCGCAGCACGAGGGCCGTCTGCAATTTGGCGGCGAGCGTAGCCGAATGTGGCACACGATCCAGCATTCCGGGTAAGGCGCGCGCAGAGCGCGTCACAGTTTCCGAACCTGGTCACATGCTGGCCGCATCACTGTCATGTGCTTGCCTTGTGACAAGGCGACCCCGCGGGCGCTGCGCCGATCCTTCAGACACACACTGATTTCCGTCTAAGGTCATGCCGATCCGCAAAACGGCGGCGATTTGCCGCGCCGATGAAGACGCGCAGCCTGCGCTGGACACTTCAGCCAATGCCTTCCTCGCCAGCCGGCTAATCACCTTCACTTGATCGGAAGTCGGCCCTTCGGAGCGCGGCGCCGAAGGGAGTAACCCTTCGGGGAAGTTGCGCTCGGCCGCCTGCAATAGTCACGTGGAGGAATGATTGTTGGCTGGAAATGGGCGGGAGACAGGCTGCGCAACACCGGACTGCGCGTACTGGTGTGTGCGCTGCTATCTGCCCCAACCATCGCCAGCGCAGCGGATGGTCAAGCGGCAGACGGTCCGCCGGCAACACCCTTCGTCAAAGCTCAGGGAACGCGCTTTACGCTTGACGGCAGACAGTTCTTTGTGACTGGCGTGAACAACCATTATCTCACCTTCGGTTCGGAGAACGAAGTCACTCGCGTTCTCGACGACGCGGTGGCGATGGGCGCCAACGTGGTTCGCACCTTTCTTCAGCCGGTCATCGGATCGCTTGACGGCAGCATGGCGACCGTCTGGCAGTGGAAGATGCAGGCCGACGCGAGCGATCTCGGCGTCAAGGGGACGTACCTGCTCTACTGGGACGATCGCGAAGGCGGGATGGCCATCAATGATGGCGCGAACGGAATGCAGAAGATTGATTTCCTGGTCGCCGAAGCCAGCAAGCGACACCTGAGACTGATCATCGCCTTCCTCGACTTCTGGGACTATACGGGCGGCGCTCAGCAGATGCGGGCCTGGTACGGGAGCCAGGACAAGTCCGGCTTCTTCTTTCGCGACCGGCGCACCCGGCGCGATTACATGACCTGGGTTCGCCACGTCGTGGAGCGCGTCAACTCCTTCACCGGGATCACCTACCGCGACGATCCGAACATCATGGCCTGGGAGTTGATGAACGAAGGCAATGCGAATCCGGAGAGCCTGCGATTGGCCTGGACCAGAGAGATGTCTGCCTACGTCAAGTTCCTCGATCCCAATCATCTCGTCAGTTCAGGAAATGCCGGAAATATCAGCGCCTCCGACAAGCTGTCCGACCTGACGATTCCCACCCTCGATTACGGGACCTGGCACGGTTACCCGCTCTTTTTCAACCAGACGGTTCAGCAGTTCGGCGACACCATCACCGAGTTTTGCCAGTTGGGTGTTCGCGCCAACAAGCCCGTTTTGCTCGAGGAGTTCGGCTACGCCCGCTCCAATCCGGACGCTGCCGCTGCCTACGCCATGTGGCTCGACAAGCTTGGCCGCGACCCCGATTGCGCGGGGTGGCTGGTGTGGCGGCTGGTGTCGCGTCAGGACAGCGGGCGCTTTCCCGTCGACGAGCATGATCAGTTTGATATCCGCAATGACGGAAGCGCGATCTGGAATGCCTTCAAAGCGGCGACAGCGCGGGCGACGCGGTCCCAGGAAACGAACCGGGCCCCGGACAACGGACGGAAGCTGCCATGATCGACGCATCTGTGGTGATTTGCGCGCACACGCTCGACCGCTGGGGCGAGCTGCAACGCGCCGTCGCGTCAGTCCGCGCCCAAACCCGCGCGCCCCGGGAAATCATCGTGGTGATCGACAACAACGAAGCCCTGCGAGCGCGGGCCGCGCAGGAATTCGCCGGCGTCACCGTTCTCGCGAATGCCGGGAAGCCCGGCTTGTCGGGTGGCCGCATGACAGGAACGGAGCACGCCACGGCGTCGGTTATCTGTTTCCTGGATGACGATGCCGCTGCCGACCCGTGCTGGCTTGAGGATCTGCTGGAGGCCTATCGGGATCCGGCGGTGTTGGGAGCGGGTGGACCGGTGGTGCCAATGTGGCAGGCGCCGCCGCCGTCCTGGTTTCCTGCCGAATTCGCTTGGGTCGTCGGCTGCACCTATGCCGGCATGGATGTGCAGGACGGGCGCATTCGCAACCCGATCGGCGCCAACATGTCAGTGCGCGCCGATGTGTTGCGCCGCGCCGGTGGCTTCGCCTCGGAGCTCGGCCGCCGCAAGCTCGGATTTTCCGTCAGCGGTCGCGCGCGGATCGGCGGCAAGGCCGAGAGCTGCGAAGAGACCGAACTCTGCATCCGCGCCTCTCGTCTATTTCCCGGCGGCTACTTTGCCTATCGCCAGCGAGCGCGGGTGCACCATGTCGTGCCGGCGCAGCGGGCGACGTGGGCGTATTTCGTCAATCGCTGCTTGATCGAGGGCACCGCCAAGGCGGTCCTGAGGAATCTCGCGGGCTCCGGCGACGGACTCAAGACCGAACAGCGCTATGTTCGCGAAGTCTTGCCGCGCGCCGTCGCGAGCGAGCTCAAGGCCGCGATGCTTGGCAAATTCAGCTCCGCCCGGCGGGCCGGGGCGATTGTAGCCGGCTTTTGCCTGACCGCCTTTGCCTACACCGCGACGCGTCTCGGCGGAATGGCCGAAGATTTCTCGCAGAATCTGTCGTCGCGGGCTCAGATCTGGAGATCCTAGAGCGGCGTTGCACGGAAGGCCTGTTGGACTGGCACGGTGATCGATATGATCTTGTTGACGGGAGGCGCTGGCTATATCGGGTCCCATGTCTGCATCGCATTGCTGGACGCGGGGTTCGATGTCGTGGCGATCGACAATCTCTGCAACAGCAACCGGGCCTCTCTCGACCGGGTCGAAGCGATCTGCGGGCGAGCGCTCGTTTTCCGACACGTCGACATCCGGGATGAGGAGGCCGTCTTCGAGGTGCTTCGTGCATGTGGCGTGACCGCGGTCATCCACCTTGCGGGGCTGAAGGCCGTTGGCGAGTCCAGCGCTGATCCCATGACCTATTACGACAACAATGTCGTGGGGACGATGCGGCTGGTGTCGGCAATGAAACGGGCGAAGGTCAAGACGCTTGTCTTCAGCTCATCCGCCACCGTTTACGGCATGCCAACCTATCTGCCGCTCGACGAGAGGCATCCGCTCGCACCGACCAACCCATACGGTCGTACCAAGCTGATCGTCGAGGAAATGCTGAAGGATCTTTATCGCGCCGAGGACGATTGGCGCATCGGCATCCTGCGCTATTTCAATCCGGCCGGCGCGCACGAGAGCGGGCTTGTCGGAGAAGACCCGATCGGCGTTCCGAACAATCTGGTGCCGCTCGTGGCGCAGGTGGCGATTGGAAGGCGAGCGAAGCTGAGGATTTGGGGCAACGACTACGACACTCCGGATGGCACCGGTATCCGGGATTTCATTCATGTCGTCGACCTTGCTGCCGGCCATCTCAGTGTCTTGCGCCACCTCGAGCAGCCCGGCGTGTTCACGGTCAATCTGGGAACGGGAAGCGGCAGCAGCGTCCTGGAGGTCGTTCGCGCTTTCGAGGCCGCGAGCGGCAGGTCAATTCCGTACGAGATCGCAGATCGCCGCACCGGCGATGTCGCGATCTGCTGTGCCGATCCGAGCTTTGCGAAACGAACGCTGGATTGGAAATCGGCGCGGTCGCTGGCGCAGATGTGCGCCGATCATTGGCACTGGCAGCTGAAGAATCCCGACGGTTACCGCCACATCTAGCACTTGAGTGGTCCACACACGCCTGCGTGATCGCGACGTCTTGGCGGATGGCACCCTTGCCACTTTGTCAACGCGGCCTCCACGTAACGGCTTTTTCGCATAGCCGCCGCAGAGAATTAAATCCTAGCTAATGTTAAAATTGAGCGCCAACGCACCGTCCGAATGGGGCGCGCTGCGGCAAAAAACGCCTGTGAGAAGATCATTTTGAAACGATTTTTCGCCATACTTGATCTTTAGCCAACCGACCTAGCAGTCGAAGGGGCGTACTACCGAATCGCTACTGGACTGAAATCTGCCCGCGGCGCCATGCGCTGCGAGCATGCGGTACGTCGCGCGGTTCGCGACGGTGGAATTCTTAGTTCAATCCTTGGAAGGAACATGGAATGGCCCTTGCCGCACCAGCAGGCTTTACGTCAAGCAATCTCGTCTATCAGGATACCTTTTCCAGTTCGCTAGACAGCGACTGGCACACCTACATCACGAGTCGCGCCGCCAACGGTTGGGCGTGGAACAGCTATGGATCGGGTGGAAGCGGGCCGGGCGGCGCGTACGATGCCGATTACGACATGCCGAGCCAGGTGACCGTGAGCAACGGTCTGCTGAATCTCACCGCGGCCAAGCAGACCGTCACCGGCATGAATCAGGGCTCGGTGCAGTCATTTCCGATTACGTCGGGCGCCGTCAGCAGCTACGGCAACTTCGAGTTTAACGGCGGTTACCTTCAGATCAGCATGAAGGCGCCGAGCGGCAATGGTGCATGGCCAGGGCTTTGGCTGATGCCCGGCGCAGGCTCGAACAGCGGCGACAATTTCGAGATCGATATCCAGGAGGGCGGATATACCGGCTCGGGACCGGCAAACCAGGCCTTCTCCTGGCATCTTCACTCGCCGTCAGGGACGGTCGGCGGTGTTGTCGACACCGGCGTCGATCTCACGGCCGGCTTCCATACCTACGGCATCAATTGGGTGCCCGGCCAATCGATCACCTGGTACCTCGACGGAAGACAGATCGCGACGGTGACCAGCGCGCAGGTGCAGATTCCGAACCAGCCGATGCAGCTGATCATGAGCAATCAGGTCGCGAATTCAAACGCGGCCGGCTGGCATACTGCACTTGATGGCTCTACCCCCTCGACGATGCAGATGCAGATCGACGAGATCCAGCTCTATCGATTGCCCGGCAGCGCCGGCTCCGTCACCGGAGCGAACGTCAGTTCGACGAGCCCCCCGCCACCGACCCAGCCGACCACGCCAGCGGTTACGCCGACGGTGACGTCGGTTGCTGCTTCACCGGGGACGGGTATCGAGCATGTTGGCGATTCCGTTACATTGACGCTCGCCTTCAACGAGGCCGTGAACGTGGTTGGCAAGCCGACGCTGACGCTCAATGACGGAAGCACCGCTACCTATGTCAGCGGTTCGGGGACCAGCGCGCTCACCTTCCGAACGACCGTTGCGTCGACCAATACAGCGACGTCGGCCCTTGCCGTCACCGGGGTCAGCCTTGCGGGCGGTGCGAGCATCCGTGATGCCAGCGGCGTCGCCGCGAATCTTGCCGGTGCGGTGAAGACGTTCGCCGGTCTCCAGATCGATCCGACGAGCCCCACGCTACCGTCTCAGCCGACCACGCCAGCGGTTACGCCGGCGGTGACGCAGGTTGTCGCCTCGCCGGGGACGGGGGTCGAGCATGTTGGCGATTCCGTTACATTGTCGCTCGCCTTCAACGAGGCCGTGAACGTGGTTGGCAAGCCAACGCTGACGCTCAATGACGGAAGCACCGCTACCTATGTCAGCGGTTCGGGGACCAGCGCGCTCACCTTCCGAACGACCGTTGCGTCGACCAATACAGCGACGTCGGCCCTTGCCGTCACCGGGGTCAGCCTTGCGGGCGGTGCGAGCATTCGTGACGCCAGCGGCGTCGCCGCGAATCTTGCCGGTGCGGTGAAGACGTTCGCCGGTCTCCAGATCGATCCGACGAGCCCCACGCTACCGTCTCAGCCGACCACGCCAGCGGTTACGCCGGCGGTGACGCAGGTTGTCGCCTCGCCGGGGACGGGGGTCGAGCATGTTGGCGATACCGTGACATTTACGCTCGGGTTCAACGAGGCCGTGAATGTGGCCGGCAAACCGACGCTGTCGCTCAATGATGGCAGCACCGCTACCTATGTCAGCGGTTCGGGGACCAGCGCGCTCACCTTCCGAACGACCGTTGCGTCGACCGATCTTCAGACGTCCGCCCTTGCCATCACCGGGGTCAACCTGCCCAGCGGTGCGAGCATCAGCGACGCCGGCGGTGCCGCGGCGAATCTTGCCGGCGCAGTGAAGACGTTCGCCGGTCTGCAGATCTCTCCGAGCGTCACGGCGCCGTCAACGCCGACGTCGTCCGTCGCGCCGGTGCTCATGATCGCGGATACCTCGCTGTCGGTGGACGGAAGAGGCGGGACCGTCGACCTGGGTGTCAAGGTGGCGACCACCGACCCGAATGATGCTGTGACCGTGACCATCAAGGGGTTGCCGAGGTACGAGACCATCACCGACAACCTCGATGGCCGCACCTACAAGGGCGGGAGAGACATCACGCTGACCGCCGCGCAGGTCGAAAGTGGATTGACGCTGCAGTCGAACTACCGGGGCAGCGACCATCCGGTTGCTACGCTCTCGATCACGGCGACTGCAACGGACCCGTCGACCGGCTCCGTCACGAGGTCTGCGTCGCAGAGCATCACGGTGACGGACCCGCCGCCAGCGTCTTCCACCATGAGCGCATCGGCGAATCTGAACTTTGCGGTGCTGAGCCAGTATCTGGCAACCCATCACGGCAGCAGTGGTGTGGGGCAGCTCCTCACGGCCGTTGCGCAGGGAGGGAGCTGGAACGAACAATCGTATCTGAGCAAGCCGCAGCATTGATGCTGCGGCCTACCCGGCAGCGTTTCCGCGCCGTCGATCGGCGGCGCGGAAACGAGATTTGACCGGTTCGGCAGTTGCGTTCGATACTGCCTCGTTTTTTGCGAATGCATAATAAGGAATTGTTGAAGCCGGTCGCGTGACCGCAGAACAATCGAGTTGATAAATGGCGATCCAGAATGGAAATGCCGATGCCGCAGACCTTGGGCTCCGGGCCCTGGTTCTGTTCTTGCGACTTCATGGTGTGAGCACTGACTTCGACAAGATCCGTGATCTTTGCGGAGGCCGGGCGATCGATATCCGCGCAATGCTCCGCTGCGCCGGCGAATTTGATCTCAAGGTCTGCTCGTGGACGACGGATTGGACGCGGCTTGCCAATATCCGGTTGCCCGGAATCGCGGCGCTGCGGGATGGTGGATTTCTGCTGCTCGGCAAAGTCGACGGCAACGAAGCGCTTGTGCTGCATCCGTCGTCGTCGCATCCGCGGCGCGTCACGCGCGCCGAATTCGAGGAAATCTGGGACGGCCGTCTGATCTCGGCCGATTCGCGTCCGGTCGCGCACCAGGCGCTTGATCTGCTCGCTGGTTTGAGCGCGCGCGGGCGCAATCTGATGCGGCAGCTGCGCGAGAGCCTGCTGCGACGCGTCCGCGAGCTTCCAATGTGGTCCGCGCGCCGCGATGTCGCGGTTGAGACCAGCGCAATCGAACCTGACAGCGGCGACGACTCGGGGCCGATGGCGCTGGCGGTCATGCTGCGTTGCCATGGGATCGCGGCCGACCCGGACCAGATTCGACACCGGACCGGTGCGGCCCGCCTCGGCGTCACCGACATCGTCCGCTGCGCCAGGAGTTTCGGGCTGAAGGCCCGGTTGCAGAAAACCAGCTGGAATCGGCTTGCTGTAACGCCGCTCCCGGGGATCGCCGTGTTGCGCGACGGCGGATTCCTGGTTCTCGGCAAGGTCGTCGACGACAAGCTCCTCGTTCAGCGTCCATCGCATCCCCAGCCTCAGATGATGACCCAGGCCGAGCTTGAGGCCGTGTGGAATGGCGACGTCATCTTGATGACGCGGCGCGCGGCGTTGACGGATACCTCCCGGCGCTTTGACATCAGCTGGTTCTTCGGCGCAATCCACAAGTATCGCCGCCTGCTTAGCGAGGTCCTGGTCGCATCGTTCTTCCTCCAGGTCTTCGCGGTCGTCTCGCCGCTGTTCTTCCAGGTGGTCATCGACAAGGTGCTCGTGCATCGCGGCATGAGCACGCTCGACGTGCTGGTCGCAGGCCTTGTCGCGCTCACGGTCTTCGAGACCATCCTCGGGACGCTGCGCGTCTATTTGTTCGCGCACACGACCAATCGTATCGACGTGGAGCTTGGCGCCCGGCTGTTCCATCACTTGATGGCGTTGCCGATTGCATATTTCCAGACCCGCCGTGTCGGCGATTCCGTGGCGCGCGTCCGCGAGCTGGAGAATATCCGTCAGTTCCTGACCAGCTCGGCGCTCACGCTCGTGATCGATCTTCTGTTCACCGTCGTGTTCCTCGCAGTGATGTTCTACTACTCCACGACGCTGACGTTCATCGTATTGGCGTCGTTCCCGTTGTATATTGGCATTTCGGCGGGCGCCGCGCCGCTGTTTCGCCGGCGCCTCGCCGAGAAATTCGATCGCGGTTCCGAGAACCAGGCCTTCCTGGTCGAGAGCGTCTCCGGCGTCGAAACGCTGAAGGCCATGGCGGTCGAGCCGCAAATGCAGCGTCGCTGGGAGGAGCAGCTCGCCGCCTATGTAGCCGCGAGCTTTCGCGTGCTGAGCTTGAACAATACGGCGAGCCAGTCGGTCCAGATGATCAACAAGCTGGTCGTGGCGGCAACCCTGTATTTCGGCGCCCGGCTCGTGATCGACGGCGCGCTGACGGTCGGTGAACTCGTCGCATTCAACATGCTGGCGTCACGCGTGAGCATGCCGGTGCTGCGGCTTTCGCAGATTTGGCAGGATTTCCATCAGGCGCGGCTGTCGATCGATCGGCTTGGCGACATCCTCAACACCATTCCCGAGCCGAGCTCCAGTCCCGGCCGCGCTGCGCTGCCGGCGATCCGTGGCCAGGTCTCATTCGAGCACGCCACGTTCCGCTATCGCCTCGACGGTCCCGAGGTGCTGCACAACGTATCCTTCAGTGTCGATCCCGGGCAAGTTATTGGAATTGTTGGGTCTTCCGGTTCGGGTAAAAGCACCATCGCGAAGCTGATCCAGCGCCTCTACGTGCCGGAAAGCGGGCGCGTGCTTATCGACGGCGTCGATCTTGCGATGGTCGATCTCGCCTGGCTTCGGCGTCAGATCGGCGTCGTGCTGCAGGAGAACGTGCTTTTCAATCGCTCCATTCGCGAGAACATCGCGCTCGCTGACCCGGCCATGCCAATGGAGCGTGTCATCGCGGCGGCCTCGCTCGCCGGCGCCCACGATTTCATCCTGGAGCTGTCCGAGGGGTATGACACTGTCGTGGGTGAACGCGGCAGCAGTCTTTCCGGCGGACAGCGCCAGCGCATCGCGATTGCCAGGGCGCTGGTCACCGATCCACGCATCCTCATTTTTGACGAGGCGACCAGTGCGCTGGACTACGAAAGCGAGCGCGCGATCCAGCAGAACATGAAGCGGATTTCTGCCGGTCGGACCGTCTTCGTGATCGCGCATCGGCTTTCCACCGTACGTCACGCAAACCGGATCATCTCGGTCGAACATGGCCGCATCGTCGAGGACGGCAACCATGATGAGTTGATCCGCTCGAATGGACGCTACGCGAGACTGCACCAGCTGCAGGCAGGTATCCAATGACGCTCGCTAGCCGGAACATCATTCCGTTTCCAAAAGCCGAGGTTCGCCGTCGCGAGCAGGAGATAGCGTTTCTTCCGGCGGCGCTTGAGATCACCGAATCGCCGCCGTCACCGATCGGGCGCGCGATTGGGGCGAGCATTATCGCGGCATTTTGCGTCGCGCTGCTATGGGCATCGCTCGGTCACGTCGATATCGTCGCAACGGCGACCGGCAAGATCGTGCCGGGTGGGCGCACCAAGCTTATTCAGCCGTTCGAGTCGGGCGTCGTGCGTGCGATCCATGTGCGAGACGGACAGCGCGTCAAGGCCGGTGATGTCCTGATCGAGCTGGATCCCACGATGACGGGAGCAGATCAGGAGCGTTACCGCAGCGATCTGCTGGCCGCCGAGCTCGAAGTGGCGCGGCTTCGCGCGGCGCTCGCGGACGATCCGCTCGCGGCTTTCCAGGCGCCGCGCGGCGCAAGCGCCGCGGATATCGATCTGCATCGCCAGTTTCTGGCCAGCCAGCGCGCGGAGCAGCAAGCCAAGCTTGCCGAGATCGAGCGGCAGCAAAGCCAGAAGGACGCCGAGCGGTCGACCATTTCCGCGAACGTCGGGAAGATCCAGGCCACGATACCGGTGCTCACGGAGCGGGTCGAAATCCGGAAAACGCTTCTCGACAAGGCGCTCGGCTCGAAGGTTACCTATCTCTCCGAGTATCAGGACCTGGTCGGCCTTCAGCAGGATCTCATCCTGCAGCAGAGCCGGCTGCGCGAAGCTGACGCCGCCATTGCCTTGCTGAAGGAAACGAGGGAAAGGTCCGCCGCCGAATATCGGCGTACGACCTATGATGCTCTTGCGAAAGCGGAGCAGAAGGCTGCGGGCGTTGCGCAAGAGGTGGTGAAGGCGGAGCAGCGGACAAAGCTGCAGCAGTTGACGGCGCCGGTCGATGGCGTGGTGCAGCAACTTGCCGTTCACACGGTGGGAGGCGTGGTCGCGCAGGCGCAGGCGCTGGCCGTGGTGGTTCCCAGCGAGAGCCATCTCGAGATCGAAGCCATGCTCTCCAATCGCGATATCGGATTTGTTCATCCGGGACAGCAGGCGGAGATCAAGGTCGATACATTCAATTTCACCCGTTACGGGCTCCTCCACGGCGAAGTCCTCAGCGTATCGTCGGACGCGATCACGCGCGACAGACCACAGGGCGCGTCGAATGATCGGGCGCAGGGGAGCGTGCAGAGTGGCAGCGAGTCGAGAGGCCAGGAGCTGGAATATGCTGCGCGCGTCTCCCTCGACCGCACGCAGATGCAGGTCGAGGACAAGCAAGTCAAGCTCGGCCCTGGCATGGCGGTGACGGTTGAGATCAAGACGGGTACCCGCAGGATCATCAGCTATCTGCTCTCGCCGTTGGCAAGACACCAGCAGGAAGCGTTGCGGGAACGATAAGCAAACCGCCGACGTTTGCGCGAACCGCCGTGTTGGCCGTCGCGCATCGCATCGATCTGTGCGGCATACAGTCGAAGCCCGGCATCCCGCCGAAGGTTACCCGGCGGGATACCGAACTGGACGGGTTTCGGCTATTTACGTAGCCGGATCGCCCCGTCGATTTTTGAGTCCTTGCGGACGTGGCCGTTTGCGAGCGACACGTCAAAATAGTTCGCTGCGTGGTCGATTGCGCCAAGTGGTGCCGGCCGACCCGCCAGCGCGATCTTGGGAAGTTCTCTCTGAGGAGGGAGAGGCCGCTCAGCTCCATCAGCGGCCTGATGCGTGGCCCTGTTGTTGTTCGCCCACGCCGCAGACCGATGGTTCAACCCCCAGATCGCTGCCTGGGTTCTGTTCTGAACCCGGATCTTCCGAAGGATCGCCTTGATGTGAACCTTCACCGTGGCTTCGGCAATGCTGATCTTGCGCGCGATGCACTTGTTGGAATCGCCTTCGATCAGGCACTGCAGAATTGAAATTTCCCGCGGCGAAAGTTGCTGGGCAAGCTTGTCATCCGGCTTTGCGACGACATGATTGGCATCGGCGGGTGCGGGAGCATCGTCCACGTCGCGCTTCTCGGCATCGAGGGCGGAGGTGAGGAATGCCGGCGGGAATGCCGTCCCGCCCATCATGACGAGCTCGATGGACTTGATGAACGCGTCACAGTTCATCACGTCGATGAAATAGCCGGTGGCACCGGCCCGGAATGCGGCCGCCAGATCGCTCAGTCGATATTGATCTGCGACGACCGCCACGCGTCCGTCGGCGTGACGGCGCTTGAGGGAGTCGATTTGCTCGATTGTCGGGCGAAAATCATCGCCATTGTGAACAATCAGAAACAATGCCGAAGCAACGGGCACCTTCTGAAGCGCGTCATCGCCTAGCAAATCGTTGGCATCGGTTATTGAAGTAAGGACTTGAAAATTCTCGGAGTTCAGAATTCTGGCAAGACCTTCTTTGCGAAGACTATTTTCACCAACAAGCACAGCAGTAAAAGGATATCGCCGTCTCATGGAAACTCTCCCGGACGCTACAATGATACAGGGGGCGGGTCAGTTGAATCCGGCTCATTCTTCTTGATGGACCGCCCAGCTAAAAAAACGCAACAAAACCACTCTTCAGACTTCGTAGATTTGGACACAAATTTGGGACGAAAAATCCCGAGTCCAGTGTCTCAATATTTAGGAATTTTAAATGCTAATCCCCAATATCCCTATATACCGTTGGTTATAGGCATTTTGGACGCTCGCTTGGGGTTAGTTGGGTCCGTCGCTGCAATCAAACGTTGCGCAAATCGCATGTGCTTGGGCGCTCGGCCAGTAGATTCACGGGGCGCCGCAACAACAAAAGCTTACTGAAAAGCCTCATATTGGAGTAGCTTCTTAATGAAATGGGCGCGTTGCTGAATTGGAGGGACTGAGGGATTGGACGTAAATGAATTTCAGTCGTGTGGTAATTGCTAGCAGATATCCGGTCGTTTTATTGGGTCTGAATTGTCTGCTCGAAGCAGAGCGTGATTTCAAAGTTGTTGCTCGTTGCAATGATGGAGCGAGCTGTTTCAAGGCAATCCGGAGCCTCGCGCCCGACATCGCCATTTTGGACATGTCGATGCCTGACATCTTTGCGCAGGCCACGCCAGATATCGCAAATTCCGGGACGCCTGGTGTGCGGCTCGTTTTCCTCGCCACCTCTGTTGAGGATCGCGATCTCGCCCTGTTGGCGGCAGCGGGGGCTTACGGCGTCATCCTGAGCGAGGAGGAGCCTGAAACCCTTATTCAGATGTTGCGGCAGGTCGCCGACGGCCAGCGAATGTTGCCGCCGCCCGCGTCCGAGGAAGTCATCTCTCGTGCACCGACGGCGATTCCGGTGAAGTATCTTGCGGTGCTGACGGAGCGCGAGCGTCAGATCATGCGTTTGGTGTCGGAAGGCTTGTCGAACAAGGAGATTGGCCGCCGTCTGAAGGTGGCCGACGGAACCATCAAGGTTCATCTCCACCACATCTTCCGCAAACTCGAGATCAGCAACAGGACCGTTCTTGCCACGCTCGCGATCTCATCCTCTACCTGACGGACGAGATACCGGCTGATCTTGGGAAGAACGGCAGCGCCTCCTCGCTAGAGTAGCATGGCCCACGCGATGCTCCGGCAAACCACGACCTTGGCGATGGGCTGATGACGCAATCCTGGTTCTGTCACGGGAGCGAAACGACGCGCAGATTGTTTGTTGTACCCGCTTGTCCAAACGGAATGCCGGCGACGACAACCAGCAGATCCCGGCTTGATGCGAATTGCTCCGCAAGCGCGAATGCAGTCGCGCGTTCGACCATCTCCTCATAGCTGCGAACGTCGTCGGACAGCACGCTGTGAGCGCCCCACAGCAGACACAGGCGGCGGGACACTTCGCGGCTCGGGGTGATGACGAGGATCGGCAAGCTCGGCCGCTTGCGCGCCACGCGCGCGGCGGTCGTTCCGCTCGACGTATAGGCCACGATGGCCTTGGCGTGAACGACGGAAGCGAGGTCGGCCGCGGCCGTTGCCACAGCATGGGGCGCGGTCTGCTCTTCGCCCGGCTGGGTGGCCTCGACGATGGACTTGTGCTGCTCGGTGCTGCGAATGATGCGGTCCATCATCTCGACCGCCTCCTGCGGATAGCGGCCGGTGGCAGATTCCGCCGACAGCATCACCGCATCGGCGCCATCATAGATGGCGGTCGCAACGTCGGAGACTTCGGCGCGAGTCGGCGTGGGGGCGGCGACCATGGAGTCCAGCATTTGCGTGGCGACGATCACGGGCTTCACGGCAAGCCGGCAGGCCCGCACCGATTCCTTCTGACGGCCCGGCACGTCTTCGTGTGGAATCTCGACGCCGAGGTCGCCCCGCGCAACCATGATGGCGTCGCACAGCTGGATGATATCGTCGATCCGCTCAAGCGCTGCTGGCTTCTCGATCTTGGCCATCAGACCGGCACGGTCGCCGATCAGGCTTCTCGCCTCGATGATATCGGAGGGCTTTTGCACGAACGACAAGGCGACCCAGTCGACGCCGAGTTTCAGGCCGAACTCCAGATCGAGACGGTCCTTTGTCGTCAGTGGTGAAAGATCAAGCACCGTCCCCGGTAGATTGACGCCCTTGTGGTTCGAGATCGTGCCACCGACGATCACCTTGGCTTCGATGAAATCGTCACCCAGCCCGGTGACGCGAACGCGGACCCTGCCGTCGTCGATCAAGAGATCGTGACCGGCACGGCCGCAAAGATTTCCCGATGCGGGAGCGGAATCGCGCCACGATCCCCATCCGACCCGGACAGCACGAAGCGGATGGTCTCTCCGGCCGCGACGATGATCTTGCCATCGCGCAAGGTGCCGACGCGGATCTTCGGGCCCTGCAGGTCCAGCAGAATGCCGATGGGCCGGTTGACTTCCTGTTCCAGCTTTCGGATCGCGGCGTGAATCCTGGCGTGATCGTTCTGGGTTCCGTGGCTGAAATTCAGGCGGAACGTATCGACGCCCGCCTCCAGCAGCGCCTTGAGCATTTCGGGAGAACTGCTGGCGGGGCCGACGGTTGCAACGATCTTGGCCCGTCGATGACGACGCATGGATCACCTCATCCTTAACTTGATTCCCGGCTTGCCGGCTCCGATCAGCACGGCGCGGATATCGTTGACGTTGGTCAGTGTCGGCCCGGTGCGCACGAGGTCTCCAAGGCGATCGAAGAATGTGTAGCTGTCATGGGCCGCCAGACAAGCCCGTGCGTCGAGGAGCTTCGCGGCGGCGCGCTGCAGTGTATCCGGACCGATCAAAGCACCAGCCGCATCTTCCGTTCCATCGATGCCGTCACTGTCTCCCGCAATGGCCCAGATATCGGCCGCGCCCGACAGGGCGATGACAAGTCCCAGCAAGAATTCGGTGTTGCGGCCGCCGCGGCCCGCCGGCCCGCGTCCGATTGTGACCGTTGTCTCTCCCCCCGACAGCAGAACCGCGGGGGCCTGGCCTGGCTGAGCATGTATCGCGACTGACCGGGCGATGCCGGCCATCACGGTTCCGAGCTCCCGTGCTTCGCCCTCGATCGCATCTCCAAGGAGGATCGGCGTGAGGCCCTCGTCGCGGGCCACATTGGCCGCAGCGTCGAGCGCCTGGAACGGCGCGGCAAGGATGCGGACATCCGCGTCGATCTCGCCCGGCTTGGGTGTCTCGTCGGCCTGCTCGAGTGCAAGCCGCGCCGCTGCCGGCAAATCGGATTGCAAACCGGTCAACGATCTCTTGCGCATCGGCTCTTGTGCTGCTGTCCGGAAGCGAGGGACCGGAACCGATCGCCGCCGGATCGTCGCCGGGAATGTCCGATATCACCAGGGTCGTGACGCGTGCGGGACGCGCGGCCAGCGCCAGCCGTCCGCCCTTGATCGCCGACAAATGCTTGCGGACGACATTCATCTCGGCAATCGTCGCGCCGCTTGCAAGCAGTGCCCGGTTGACCGCCTGCTTGTCGGCGAGCGTCATCGGGGATGCAGGAAGCGTCATCAGCGCCGAGCCGCCACCGGACATCAGCACGACCACAAGATCATCCGATGAAAGTCCCTCAACGGCGCGCAACATGCGAAGGGCGGCCGCCTTGCTCGTGTCGTCGGGTACGGGGTGAGATGCCTCCAGTACCCCGATGCGGCCCGCGGGAACCGCATGGCCGTGGCGCGTGACCACGACGCCCGAAAGGTCGACGTCAGGCCATGCCGCGTCGAGGCCGGCTGCCATCGCCGCCGAAGCCTTGCCTGCGCCGATGACGATGCATCTGCCCCTGGGCTTTGCCGGCAAGGCAGATGCGATCGTGATCCTTGGATCGGCGCTGGCGATTGCGGCGTCGAAGATTCGTCGCAGCGCAGTGCGGGCTCGCCGGTCAGTCCAGTTCGCGTTCAATCGCTGCACTCCGGCCAATTGGTCCAATGGTCAATGGCTCTCTCGAACGACGCGGCCGTCTCAAATCGAGCGCAGCTTCGGGCCGGGAGAAGTCCTCCGTCAGGGGGCCTTCTCGAGGCTGTCGTAGGATAGCGGTCCCTTTGGCAGATCGCTTTCGCTGTGAGCTGCCGTTGCACGAGGAACCGCGGCACGTGCCGTGCTTTCACTGCCGAGAATGAACGCGCGGCGCAGCGGCTTGATCACGAACACGGCCATGAGGGCTGCGGTGGCGTTGAGCGCGACTGCGACGATGAACACGGCCTGCCAGCCAAACTGGGAGGAGATGATGCTCGCCAGCGGCACGAGCAGCGCCGCAGTCCCCTTCGCGGTGTAGAGCATGCCGTTGTTGGTGGTCGCGTATTTGGCGCCGAACGTGTCGCCCGATGTTGCCGGAAACAGGCTGTAGATTTCCCCGAAAACGCCGAAATAGACGGCGGTGGCCAACACGAAGACAACCGGAATGTGGCCGTAGACCGACAGCGTCAGCAACATCAGCGCCGCAGTCGCGAACGCAATGAACATGGTGTGCTCACGGCCGATATTGTCGGAGATCCAGCCGAAGAACGGGCGGCCGAAACCATCGAACACGCGATCGAGCGAGATGGCGAACGTCAATGCCGCCATCTGGAAGCCGGCCAACTTGACCGGAGTATCGGCGATCTTGAAGTCATGGGCGATTGGCCCGATCTGGGCGGCGGTCATCAGCCCGCCGGAAGCCACCATCACGAACACCAGGTACATCATCCAGAAGATCGGGGCGCGCAACACCTGAACCGGCGTGTAGTCGACCGCGGTCTGCGGCAGATTGAGCTGCTTCCTTCTGGCGGACACGGTGATATCAGGCGGACGGACGAACGTGGCGAGCAGGATAACCGTCAGTCCCTGCCCGATGCCGAACGTCAGGAAGGCGCTCTGGTAGCCGCTTGCGGCAATCATGTTGGCAATCGGCACGACGGTCAGCGCCGCGCCGGCCCCGAACCCGGCGGCGGTCGCGCCCGCGGCCAGGCCGCGGCGGTCCGGAAACCATTTCAGCGCGTTGCCGACGCACGTGCCGTAGACGGCGCCGGCGCCGATGCCGGCAACAATCGCTGCCGCATAAAGCGTGACGAGAGAGGAGGCATACGCGTTCAGCACCCAGGCGAGGGCGATCATCAGCCCGCCGAACATGATGACGATACGGGGGCCGTATTTGTCGACAAACCAGGCTTCCACCGGCACAAGCCAAGTCTCCGTCATCACGAAAATCGTGAAGGCCAGCTGGATCGCGGCGCGGCCCCAATGATATTGCGCGTCGATAGGGTCGACGAACAGCGTCCACCCGTATTGCAGGTTGGCGATCATCGCCATGCAGACGATGCCGATCGCCAGCTGAAGCCAGCGGAAGCCGCCGGGCGATGATACCGGTTTCGTGCTGGAGTTCATGAGTCCCCCCAAAGCAGGAGTTTGTGGTTTTAATGGCTGATGGTCCGGCGGCGTCGGGCTCTCGTCCCGCGGCCGCTTACTGGCAAAATTCGTTGGTCAGTTCGCCGATTCCGTCGATCGCGACGGTGACCGTATTGATCGGCTCTTTCATCACGCCGACACCGATCGATGTCCCGCAGCAGATCAGGTCGCCCGGCAACAGCGTCATGTCGTGTGAAATCTTGCTGACCAACGCCTGCGCGCTGAAGATCATGTCCGCAATCGGATAATTCTGGCGCTCCACGCCGTTGAGGATGGTGCGCACCACAAGGCTTGCAGGATCGAGGCCCGACGCAACAACGGGACCGAAGGGGCCATAGCCATCGAAGCCCTTGGCCCGGGCCCATTGCGGGAAAGTCGGATCGCGATTGAGAATGTCTGCGGCGGTGACGTCGTTGGTGCAGGTGTACCCGAAGATGAAGGCGTCGGCCTGTTCGGGAGCGACCGCGGTGCAGGTCTTGCCGATGACAATGCCGAGCTCGCCCTCGTAGGTCGTCTTGCCGTCGTAACCAGCGGGACGCCTGATCACGGCGCCAGGCGCGGTGACGCTGGTCGGCGCCTTTAGCAGGTACAACGGTTCGGCCGGCTCGGGTGATTTCAGCTTGGCGGCAAGTGCGTGAAAATTGTTCCAGAGCGCGATGATCTTGCTCGGCTGCGTAGGCGCAAGCAACTCGACAGCCTCCACCGCCAGCATTCGTCCAGTCGGCCGCGCGTCGCCGAACATGTCGCCTACGTGTACGGAGATGCCGGACGGCGTGAGTTGCCCGAAGCCGATGTCGGCATGGTGACGAAAGCGGACCCAGCGTGTGACGTTGTTCATCAGGGTCACGCCACCGCAAGCGATTTTGTTTCGGCAACGCCGGCCGCCCCGTCGTAGAGGCCTGCCAGCCTGGTGCGCTGCGCGACCAGGGCCAGCACCGCATCGAGGGCGGGCGTTGCAATCCCCGTCATCCGGCCCATCTCCTGGACGACAGTGATCAGCGGATCGATTTCGACCGGACGTCCGCGCTCGAGATCCTGCAGCATCGAGGTCTTGTGCGCGCCGACCTTGCGCGCACCTTCGATGCGGCGTTCGACATCGACCCGGAACTTGACGCCAAGATTTTCCGCGATCGCCTGGGCTTCCAGCATGATCGCTTTCGACAGCGCGCGCGTGCCGGGGTTGCTGCAGATCACGTCGAGGGTCGCATGGGTCAGGGCGCTGATCGGGTTGAAGCAGACATTGCCCCACAGCTTGAGCCAGATCTCGTCGCGGATGCGATCGAGAACCGGCGCCTTCATGCCGGCTGCCGCGAACAGGGCGGAAAGGTTCTCGACCTCGGGGGTGATCTCGCCGGAGGGTTCGCCCAGCGGAAAGTTGTTGCCGTAGACGTGGCGGATCACGCCGGGCGCTTCGATTTCGGTGGCGGGATACACCACGCAGCCGATCGCGCGCTCGGGGCCGAGTTCCTTCCATTGCCGTCCGCCGGGATCGATGCTCTCGAGCGCCGATCCTTCGTGCCGTCCGCCGTGCTTGTAGAAATACCAATAGGGAATGCCGTTGACGGCGGTGACAATGCGGGTGCGCTGACCGAGCAGGGGCTGCATGCGTTCAATGACGCCGGTGATCGAGTGCGCCTTGAGGCAGACGATGACGAAATCCTGCTCGCCGAGCTCGGCGGGATCGTCGGTACAGCGCGGATGTACCACGCGCTCCTCGTCGCCGATCAGGAGCTTCAGACCGTTCTGTCGCATCGCGGCAAGGTGCGCGCCGCGCGCGACCAGGCTAACATCCGCGCCAGCGCGCATGAATTCGACACCGAGATAACCGCCGATGGCGCCGGCGCCGTAGATGCAGATCCTCATGAAATCCTCGCGAGCAGAGTGGGGACCCAGTTCGAGCCGCTGCGGCTCGAACTGGGTTGCGTGGCAGTTGTCTTGGAAAATTCTGTCAGGCCGCCTGCACTGCGCAGGTGGCCTCGTCGTAAGCAGTGGTGATGTCCCGCATGCTGACGACGCCGACGAGCCGGCCGTTGTCGATGACGGGGACATGGCGGATGCCGTGCCGGCCCATGAGATGTTCGGCATCCGCGAGCGTGTCCTGCGAATTGCAGGACACCAGTGGCCGCGAGATGAACTGCGCGACTTTCACGGCAAGCCCACCGGTGCCGTGTTCGGCGATCACAGCGACGACGTCGCGCTCGCTGAACATTCCGATCACCGCGGCGTCCTTGCTGCCCGAGACGTTCCTGACCACGACTGCGCCGACATTGCTCGCGTACATCAGGTTCGCCGCAATGCTCACGGTTTCGTTCGAGCCGATCGTCACGAGGTGCGGGCTGTTGCGAAGGATGTCCCCGACGTACATGGCAGCGTTCTCCCGTTTGTCTGATCAGGTCGTTGTAAAATAATCGTTGTATACATTATCCCAGTTGTCAAACAAAAGAATCAGAAAGATTTTGAGGAAAACGGCAAATATACTGACCAATCGGGCGATCTCTGCAGCTTGACTCCTGGTGTAATTGGCATGCCACATGCCAAACCTGACGCTCGTCCTTCGGACGCAATACCGTTCTGAATCGCAACTGGTTAGGGGCAGGGTCGTGATGAAAAGAGCGCCGATCCGGCGCAAGCCGACCGAACCCGATTTTCGCGCGCAGCCGGATCCGGACGCACGAGACGGCGGCGTTCAATCTGTCGATCGTGCGCTGCAGATCCTGGAGACGCTTGCAGAGGACGACGAAGGCTATCGGCTGACCGATCTCGCGATCCGCACCGGCTTGTCGCCGTCGACCGTTCATCGGCTGCTGACGACGCTCGAGAACCGCAGATTCGTGCAGTTCGACCGCGACGAATCCAAATGGCACATCGGCGCGCAAAGCTTCGTGGTCGGCTCGACCTTCATGCGCCGGCGGAATTTTGCCGCGCAGGCCTTGCCCTATCTGCGCAAGCTGCGCGACCAGACCAGGGAAACCGCCAACCTGGCCGTGGTCGATGATGAGTCCATCATCGTCGTGTCCCGCATTGAAAGCCGGGAGATCATGCGTTCGCTGACCAAGGTGGGCGGACGCGTCGCAATGATCGCCTCGGGCGTTGGCAAAGCTGTGCTGGCAACCTATTCCGATGCCGACGTCAACGCGATCATCCGCCGTCAGGGCATGCCGCGGCTGACGGAAAAGTCGATCGTGCGGCCCGGCGAGCTGTTCAAGGAACTGGAGAACGTGCGGCGCCAGGGCTATGCGGTGGATGATGAAGAGGCCCGCCTCGGCCTGCGCTGTGTGGCTGCGGTCGTCTTCAACGACTGCAGCGAGCCATTTGCCGCGGTTTCGGTATCGGGCACGGCGGACCGGCTGACGAACGAACGCTTGCCGGACATCGGTACGATCGTGCACCAGATCGCAGCCGAACTCACGGCCGAGCTTCGCGGGAGCCGCACGCAGCAAGGGCAGGCGTGAGGCTTTTCGCATTTTCGTCCATCACGATTTCCATTTCTCCGCTGACCCTAATCTCTTGAAGACACCCACAAAATCGTGGGCGCTGCCATAGCGTGGAAAATCCCATCGATTGCGTTGAGATCGATGCGCGCGGGTCTGATGATCATGCTCAGGCCAACTCCTAGCGAAGCGGGATCATCAGATGAAAATGCGAGCAATCGATGCAGCAGTGCGCATTCTCGAACGCGAAGGGATCACGTGCGCGTTCGGCGTTCCCGGCGCCGCGATCAACCCGCTTTACTCCGCGCTGAAGCGGAACGGTTCGATCCGGCATATTCTGGCGCGGCACGTCGAAGGCGCCTCGCACATGGCGGAAGGCTATACAAGGGCGGAGGCGGGCAATATCGGCGTCTGCATCGGCACATCGGGACCCGCCGGAACCGACATGATCACCGGCCTCTACTCGGCGATCGCGGATTCGATCCCGATCCTCTGCATCACCGGTCAGGCGCCGCGGGCGCGGCTCTACAAGGAAGATTTCCAGGCCGTCGACATCGAGGCGATCGCAAAGCCGGTGACGAAATGGGCCGTCACCGTCCGCGAGCCGGCGCTGGTGCCGCGCGTGTTCAGCCAGGCCTTCCATGTCATGCGGTCGGGACGGCCCGGACCGGTGCTGATCGATCTTCCGCTCGACGTGCAACTGGCCGAAATCGAGTTCGACGACGAGACCTACTCGCCGCTGCCGGTCTACAAGCCGACGGCGACCCGCAAGCAGATCGAGAAGGCGCTCGAGATGCTCAACGCCGCGGAGCGGCCGCTGATCGTGGCCGGCGGCGGCGTGATCAACGCCGATGCATCCGAGCTGCTGGTCGCCTTCGCGGAAGCGGTCAACGTCCCGGTGGTTCCGACGCTGATGGCGTGGGGCGCCATTCCCGACGATCACGCGCTGATGGCGGGGATGGTCGGCCTGCAGACCAGCCATCGCTACGCCAACGCCACGATGCTGGAATCCGACTTCGTGCTCGGCATCGGAAATCGCTGGGCCAACCGGCACACCGGTTCGATCGAGACCTACACGAAGGGGCGCAAATTCGTCCATGTCGACATCGAGCCGACCCAGATCGGTAGTGTCTTCAATCCGGATCTTGGCATCGTGTCGGACGCCAAGGCCGCGCTGGAGATGTTCGTGAGCGTCGCCAAGGAGTGGCGCAAGTCAGGGAAGCTCCGCGATCGGCAGGCCTGGCCTGCCGCCTGCCGCGACCGCAAGCGTTCGATGCTGCGCAAGAGCCACTTCGACAACATCCCGATCAAGCCGCAGCGCGTCTACGAGGAGATGAACAAGGCCTTCGGCCGCGACACCTGCTACGTGACGGTGATCGGATTGTCGCAGATCGCGGGCGCCCAGTTCCTCAACGTCTATCGTCCGCGCAACTGGATCAATGCTGGCCAAGCCGGTCCGCTCGGCTGGACCCTGCCGGCCGCCCTCGGTGTGCGCGCCGCCGACCCCGACCGCGACATCGTCGCGCTGTCGGGTGACTACGACTTCCAGTTCCTGATCGAGGAACTCGCGGTCGGGGCGCAGTTCAATCTGCCCTACTACCTACTGTTCTTAAAGCGTGAGTCGTGATTCAAGGTCGGGATGATACCCGAAGCAAGAGAAGTCCACCTTTCGAGGAAAGATCGCAAGGTGCTTGAGGCGTGTTGCCGCTCCCCGGTGACGTTGCAGCGCGATTTGAAGCGGGCGCGGATAGTTCTGTTGGCGGCGGATGGACGCAGCACTCGGTCGATCGCCAAGGAAGTTGGGGTCCAGCCGCGGATTGTCAGCCTTTGGCGGCATCGCTATGCCGACCAAGGCCTTGAAGGGCTGCAAGACAAGCCGCGACCGGGCAAGCAGCCAATCTATACGAAGGCCACCGACAAGCGGATTCTGAAGCTGCTGGACAAGCCGCCGCCGGACGGGTTCGCACGCTGGACCGGGCCCCTGCTGGCCGGGGCGCTGGGCGATGTTGACGTCCAATATGTCTGGCGGTTCCTGCGCAGCCACAAGATTGACCTCGCGGCTCGTAAGTCCTGGTGTGAGAGCAACGACCCGAACTTTACGGCCAAAGCCGCCGATGTTGTCGGCCTCTATGTCGCCCCGCCCGCGAAGGCCATTGTGCTGTGCGTGGACGAGAAGCCCTCGATCCAGGCTTTGGAGCGAGCGCAGGGTTATCTGAAGTTGCCCAATGGCCGCGCCTTGACCGGCCAGAGCCACGATTACAAGCGGCATGGCACCACAACATTGTTTGCGGCGCTCGAAGTCGCCACCGGAAAGATCATCGCGGCGCATTCAAAACGCCGACGCCGCGTCGAGTTTCTCGACTTCATGAACAGCGTCACCGCGGCTTTTCCGAACCGGAAGCTTCACGTCATCCTCGACAACCTCAACACCCACAAGAAGAACGAGCATTGGCTCAAGGCCCACCCCAACGTGCAATTTCATTTCACGCCGACAAGTGCGTCTTGGCTCAATCAGGTCGAGGTATGGTTTTCGATCTTGCAGGGGCAGTCGCTCAGCGGCACCTCCTTCACAAGCCTCACGCAGCTTCAGGAGCACATCGATGCCTACGTCAACGCATACAACGACAGAGCCGAGCCCTTCGTCTGGACCAAGAAAAAGGTCCGTCAACGCCGTTTCAAAGGCCGCCGTATCACTCAGCTCTGATTCTGGGTACTACATCCACGTCGTCGTGAACAATTCATATCTCGGCTTGATCCGGCAGGCCCAGCGCGGCTTCGACATGGACTATCACGTGCAGCTCTCGTTCGAGAACATCAACGCGCCCGAGATCGGCGTCTACGGTGTCGACCACGTCACCGTCGCGGAGGGGCTGGGCTGCAAGGCGATCCGGGTGACCGACCCGAACGACGCCCAGGCGGCGTTCGCGACCGCGCGCGAATTGATGGCCAAGCACCGCGTGCCCGTGGTGGTGGAGTTCATCCTCGAGCGGGTCACCAACATCGCGATGGGAACGGAGATCGACAACATCGTCGAATTCGAAGAGGTGCTCGACCTTCCGCTCGATGAGGTGCCGAGCGCAGCACGATCCGGCACGCTGTTGCCGGCCTGACGACATCATTAGCGCTGCCTCAAGCGGAGATACCAACCGTGCCTCAATTTGCTGCCAACCTCACCATGCTCTTCAACGAGTTGCCGTTCCTCGATCGGTTCGCGGTCGCCAAGGCCGCCGACTTCAACGCGGTCGAGTATCTTTTTCCCTATGACTACGACAAGAGCGAATTGCGGGAGGAGTTGGCGCGGTCTGAGCTGACCCAGGTGCTGCACAATCTTCCGGCCGGCAATTGGGCCGCGGGCGAGCGCGGCATTGCGATCCTGCGCGATCGAACCGATGAATTTCGCGACGGCGTCGCGCGCGCGATCGACTATGCGAAGGCACTGGATTGCCGGCAGCTGAACTGCCTGGTCGGCATCGCCCCCACTGGCGCGGATGCGGCAGAGCTGCACGAAGTCCTGGTGTCCAATCTGCGCTTCGCCGCCGGCGCGCTCGCCCAGCATGGCATCAAGCTTCTGGTCGAGCCGATCAACACGCTGGATATTCCGGGCTTCTTCCTGAGCGGGACGGAACAGGCGGTGCAGCTGATCTCCGACGTGCGGTCGCCCAACCTGTTCATCCAATACGATATCTATCACATGCAGATCATGGAGGGCGATCTGGCGCGAACCGTCGAGAGGCATCTCGGCCGGATCGCGCATGTCCAGCTCGCCGACAACCCGGGCCGTCATGAGCCGGGGACCGGCGAGATCAACTATTCATATCTGTTCAAGCATCTCGACAGCATCGGCTATCGCGGCTGGATCGGATGCGAATACAAGCCGCGGACGACCACGCTCGAGAGCCTTGCCTGGCATGCCGCGCAGACTTTCGTGACCTAGAGCGTTTCCGTTCCGATTGAACCGGAACGGAGCTCTCAATTTTATGTTTTGACGCGTTTTCTTCACGCGAACCGGTATCCGTTTCGCTAGAAAACGCCCTCATCGGGCTGACAGGAGCGACGACAATGAAAGACATTGGATTCATCGGGCTGGGCACCATGGGACGTCCGATGGCCGGCCATCTCCTGGCTACCGGCTATCGCCTGTTCCTGCACGACGTCGCGCCTCTGCCGCCCGACCTGATCGCGAACGGCGCCGTCGCGTGCGAGTCCGGCAAGCAGGTCGCGCAGGAAGCCGATGCCGTCATCATCATGGTGCCGGACACGCCGCATGTCGAAGCCGTGCTGTTTGGCAAAGGTGGCGTCGCCGAGGGCGTCTCCAAGGGCATGATCGTGGTGGATATGAGCTCGATTTCGCCGCTGGCGACCAAGGAGTTCGCGCGGAAGATCGATGCGCTCGGGGCCGACTATCTCGACGCGCCGGTCTCCGGCGGCGAGGTTGGCGCAAAGGCGGCAAGCCTGACCATCATGGTTGGCGGGCGGGAGCGGGCGTTCAACGCGATGAAGCCCGTGTTTGATACCATGGGCAAGAACGTCACGCATGTCGGCGCCAACGGTGACGGCCAGACCACCAAGGTCGCCAACCAGATCATCGTGGCGCTGACCATCGAGGCGGTGAGCGAGGCGCTGCTGTTCGCGTCCAAGGCGGGCGCCGATCCTGCGCTGGTGCGCCAGGCGCTGATGGGCGGCTTTGCGTCGTCCCGGATCCTTGAAGTGCACGGCGAGCGCATGCTGAAGCGCAATTTCGATCCGGGCTTCCGCATCGAGCTGCATCAGAAGGATCTCAACCTCGCGCTGGAAGGCGCGCGGGCCCTTGGGCTGTCGCTGCCGGGCACTGCCGCAGCCCAGCAGCTGTTCAACGCCTGCACCGCGCTCGGCGGCAAGGCCTGGGACCATTCCGGCATCCTGAGAGCGCTGGAAGTGATGGCCGGCCACGAGGTCGCAGCCGCCTGAGCTTCATGCGAAGGAGTTGATGAGACATCGCAGGCCCGGTTGGTGCCATGCCAGCTGGGCGGACGATGGGTGGCGTCGATGGGGGCCCGGCTGGCGCCGGATCCGGCCGCCGCCCTGCGCTGAGCATTGCAACGCAGGGGTCCATTCCATATAGGTCATGGAATTGTCCGACCGGATGGTCAATAAATGGCGCTCAGACCGGCCCTGGCAATGGACAGGGCCGGACTGGGCTGAGAAATTTGCCGTTGTTGATTCACGTCTGACGACGACGGCTGAACGGCCGGCTGGTGGAACGGACGAGACATGGCCCGATCGCGCGCCAAGGACTATGACGACAAGCGCCTCTCGATGCTGCATCGTGCGGCCGAGCTGTTTGCCGCATCGGGATATGTCGGCACGTCGATGAATACGATCGCCGACGCGTGCGGTGTCTCGAAAGCGCTGCTCTATCACTATTATCCCGACAAGGAGGCGATCCTCTTCGATCTCCTGTCGTCGCATCTCGAGCGGCTGGTGGCGTCGGTTCGCAAGGCGAGCGCCTCGGCCGGCGATCCGGTCGAGCGCCTCGGGACGATCGTCACGACCCTGCTCGAGCTCTACCGGCATGCCGACGCCGAGCATCAGGTCCAGATCGCAAGCCTCAGGCTGCTGCCGGAGCAAAAGCAGCAGCCGCTGCTCGCAAGCGAGCGGATACTGGTCGGGATCATGTCGGATGCGCTGGCCGCCGCCGTGCCGGCGGCGAAGCAGAAGCGCGTGCTCAAGCCGCTGACGATGAGCGTGTTCGGCATGCTGAACTGGCACTATATGTGGTTTCGCGAGGGCGGGCCGATGACCCGCGCCGATTATGCCGACTTCGTCGTGCAGTTGGTGCTGGCCGGTGCGGAGGAAGCGGCTGCCGCCGTTGCCCGGCCGCGCAGCAAGGCGAAGCCCGCCGGCCGGAGCCGGCAGGCTGCGCTGCTCTGAAGCGGGCCCTCGGCGGATCCTAGGTTCGCATCGCATTCATGGTCAGCAGTTCATAGGTCGCCGCGGTCTCACCTGTACCGGTCGTGATCTCGACGTCCCAGCGCACCTCGCCATATTGCTTATTGCGCGGCGTTTTCTCCTTCGCGGTCAGCCGCACCTGGATTTGTTCACCCGGTTGGACGGGTTTCACGAAGCGCAGCGAGTCCAGCCCGTAATTCGCCAGCACCGGGCCGTAGTCGGGATCGACGAACAGGCCGGCCGCGAACGACAGCAGCAGATAGCCATGCGCGACGCGGCCGGGGAAGAACGGATGTCCCTTGGTCGCTTCCTCATCCATGTGGGCGTAGAAGGTGTCGCCGGTGAAATGCGCGAAATGCTCGATGTCGTCGAGCGTGATCTGCCGAGCCTTCGAGACCAGCGTGCGGCCGATCTCGAGATCGTCATAGTGATAGCGGAACGGGTGAAGGTCACCCTCGAGCACTGGGCTGCCCTTGAACCAGCGGCCGGTGACGCCTGACAGCATCGCGGGCGAGCCCTGCAGCGCGGTGCGCTGCATGTAGTGCTGCAGGCTGCGGACGCCGCCGAGTTCCTCGCCGCCGCCGGCGCGGCCCGGGCCGCCGTGAACCATCTGCGGCATCGGCGAGCCGTGGCCGGTGTGTTCCGTCGCGCAGTCGCGGTCGATGATCGCAACGCGGCCGTGAAAACTGCCGATGCCGAAGGCGAGCTCGGTCGCGGTCGGGATATCATGCGTGTAGACCGATGCGACGAGGCTGCCGCCGCCGCGGTTGGTGAGCGCGATGGCCTGGTCGAGATCGTCATAGCCCATCACGGTGCTGACAGGCCCGAACGCTTCGATCTCGTGCACCGCTGTTGCGGCAACCGGGTTGGCGCAGTGCAGCAGCAGCGGCGGGACGAAGGCGCCGCGCCTGGCGTCGGCGTCGACCAGCGGGAAATTGCCGGGATCGCCGGCCACCAGCTCGGTCTCAGTGCGAAGCCTGGCCACATGCGCAAGCACATCGCTGCGCTGGCCGAGGCCAACCAGCGGCCCCATCCTGACCTTCTCGTTTTCGGGATTGCCGATCGTGACTTTGGCGAGACGCTCGCGCAGCGCCGTGATGACCGCGTCGATCTGCGCCGACGGCGCCAATGCGCGGCGGATTGCCGTGCATTTCTGCCCGGCCTTGACCGTCATCTCCTTGGCCACTTCCTTGATGAAGAGGTCGAACTCCGGGCTTCCCGGCGCGGCGTCGGGCGCGAGGATCGCGGCGTTCAGCGAATCGCGTTCCGCGATGAACCTGACGGCTTCGCGCGCGATCACCGGATGGCGCTGCAGTTTTTGCGACGTGTCGGCCGAGCCGGTGAAGGACACCACGTCCTGGCAGGTCAGGTGATCGAACAGGTCGCCGGTCGATCCGACGATGAACTGCAGCGCGCCTTCCGGCAGCGCCCTGGATTCGGCGATCAGCCGGGCCAGTTCGTAGGCGACATAGGAGGTGACGGTTGCCGGCTTGGTGACGACGGGAACGCCGGCGAGCAGCGCCGGTGCCAGCTTCTCCAGCATGCCCCAGCACGGGAAATTGAACGCGTTGATGTGCACGGCAACTCCGTGCAAGGACGTCACGATGTGCTGGCCGGCGAATGCGCCGCCCTTGGAGAGCCCCTCGACATTGCCGTCGAGCAGGAATTTGATGTTCGGAAGCTCGCGGCGGCCCTTGCCGGCATAGGCGAACAACGTGCCGATGCCGCCATCGACGTCAATCATCGCGTCGGTGCGCGTGCAACCCGCCTGGAACGACAATTTGTAGAGCCGGTCCTTGTGCTGGCTCAGATAGTCGGCCAGCGCCTTCAGCAGGCCCGCGCGCTGATGAAACGTCAGCTTGCGGAGATTGTTGCCGCCGACCGTGCGGCCATAGGCGAGGATCTCCCGCATGTCGAGATCGCTCCGGGTCGTGAACGCCACCACATCGCCGGTCACGGCACTGTGAATCTCGGCCGCGGGTTCGCCGGAGCCGGTCCATTTTCCGCAGACGAAGCTGTCGAGTTTCATGATGGTATCCGCGCTCCGCGCGCCACTGGATTGAGGCTGTGTCATCGAAGTTGATTCCTCTGAACTGTGATCAAGTGATGCGTCTCGCCTTGCCGGCGGAACGTTCAATTTGCGCCTAGAGCATGATCCGGAAAAGTGTGGAGCGGTTTTCCGAAAAGATCATGCTCAGAAACAAAGAGCTGGAGCGGGATGATGATTCGAAGAATCTTCATCCCGCTCTAGGCTCTGCCGGCGAACCGCGGCGCGCGCTTCTCGAGGAACGTAGTGACGCCTTCGGCATAGTCCGCCGATCGGCCTGCGCGTCCCTGCAGGTCGCGCTCGAGCGTGAGTTGCGCGTCGAGCGTGTTGGTCTCGGAGGCATCAAGTGCCTGCTTGATCAGCGCGAGGCCGTCGGTCGGCTGCGTCGCGAGATTAGCGGCCAGCGCATGTGCCTCGGTCATCAGCTCCGCATCCTCGACCATCTTCCAGATCATGCCCCAGGATTCCGCCCGTTCCGCGGAGACGGGTTCAGCGAGCAGGGCCAAGGCGCGCGCCCGGGCGGGCCCTACCAGCCGCGGCAGGAACCAGGTGCCACCGGAGTCCGGAACCAGCCCCAGCTTCGCGAAGGCCTGGATGAACTTGGCCGAGCGCGCGGCGAGCACGATGTCGCAGGCAAAGGCGACGTTGGCGCCGGCGCCTGCAGCCACGCCATTGACCGCGCACACGACCGGCATCGGGATGCTGCGCAGCTTGCGCACCAGCGGGTTGTAGAATTTTTCAATTGGTACGGAGAGATCCGGCGTCTCGCCCGGCGTGAACACGCCATCCGAAAGATCCTGGCCGGCGCAGAACCCGCGTCCCGCTCCGGTCAGGATCACAGCGCGGCAGGACTTGTCCTGTTCTGCCGCAATCAACGCGGCCATCAATGCGGAGTGCAGATCGGCGCTGAATGAATTCAGGCGATCGGGCCTGTTGAGCGTCAGGACGCGATATCCGGCGCGGATATCGGTCAACACCAGATTGCTGACCATGATTACCTCCCGTTGCGGCTTCTACGGCCGAAGGTCGCATGACCTGCCACCGGATTACTATTGACCAACCGGTTGGTCAATTATAATTATCCGCGCAACGGTGTTTGAAAGCGCCGGCTTGGAAGTCGTGCTCGGCCAGCGCCTGGCGCGCGCGCATCATTTGCTGACCGATCCGCGCCACAGCGGCAGCACCATCGGCACGATTGCCTTTGAGGTCGGGTTCGGCGATCTCTCCTACTTCAATCGCACCTTCCGCCGGCACTACGGCGCGACGCCGTCGAACATCCGCGCGGTACCGCGGCGGTCCTGACCGAGTGTCTTCGGTCCCGAGGGCCAGACGACGGTGCCGTCGCATTTGAGATAAGCATACCTCGCGGCATCAACGGATGGAGTTCGTTGATGCTGTCGTCGCGGCAGTCGCGATGACGCCTATCCCGCCAGCACGCAGGATCGCAGGCGCTGCGTTGTCGCGGTGCCGAGCAATACCGCCGATGCATTGGCTATGTGCTGTCGCGCACACAAGATCGCGTTCGATCGCGCCAGCTGCGCGGATGATTTTAGCAGCAATGCACGGCAACGTGTTTTCACATTGTTGCGCGATGTCGCATATGTCCAATCCCCCGTCGCCCCAGTCCGAGCCTGCCAACCATCTCGCGCCTAAAAGGCAGCCCCCGGTGATCGTCGCAGCCGGCAAGATTCGTCGAGTGCGATGCATTGAGGCGACTTAACACCATCGAGGAGAATGTGATGAAGTTTGCACTTCGAGGATATTTTCTTGCGCTCGGCACGAGCCTGGCTTTGTCCGGCGCGGCCATGGCGCAGGATATCAGTGTTGCTGTGGTCGGCCCGATGACCGGTTCGGAGGCGAGCTTCGGCCAGCAGTTCAAGAACGGCGCTGATCTCGCCATTGCCGACATCAATGCGGCGGGCGGTGTGCTCGGCAAGAAGCTTAAGCTGGAGGTCGGCGATGACGCCTGCGATCCGAAGCAGGCGGTGTCGGTTGCCGAGAAGATGGCAGGCGCGAACATTCCGTTCGTCGTTGGGCACTTCTGCTCGTCGACCTCGATCCCCGCGTCGGATGCCTATGCCGAGGGCAACGTGCTGGAGATCACTCCTGGCTCGACCAACCCGCTGTTCACCGAGCGCGGGTTGTGGAACACGTTCCGCGTCTGCGGCCGGGACGACCAGCAGGGCATGGTCGCGGCCGCCTATATCATCAAGAACTACAAGACCAGGAACGTCGCGATCATCCACGACAAGACGACCTACGGCAAAGGCCTGGCCGACGAGACGCGCAACGCCATCAACGCCGCGGGCGTGAAGGAAAAGCTCTATGAGGCCTACACCAAGGGCGACAAGGACTTTGCCGCGCTGGTGTCCCGCTTCAAGAAGGAGGGAATCGATTTCGTCTATGTCGGCGGCTACTACGCGGAGGCTGCGTTGATCCTGCGCCAGATGCGCGAGCAGGGCGTCAATGCCGTGCTGATGGGCGGCGACGCCCTGGTCGACAAGCAGTTCGCGGCGATCGCGGGTCCGCTTGCCGAGGGCTCGCTGTTCACCTTCTCGCCCGATCCGCGCAAGAAGCTGACCGCGGCCGCGACCCTGAAGAAGTTCAAGGACAAGGGCATCGATCCCGACGGTTACACCCTCTACAGCTATGCCGCGTTCCAGATCTGGAGCCAGGCCGTGGCGCGCGCCCAGACCACGGATGCCAAGAAGGTCGCCACGACCATCAAGGCGGGAAACTGGGACACCGTGCTCGGCAACATCAGCTACACGCCGAAGGGTGACATCACGCTGATCGACTATGTCGTGTACCGCCGCGACAAGGACGGCAACTATGCCGAACTGGCGGCTGGTCAATGATCGCAAGCCGCGACATCGGCACTCGTCCCTGACCGATGTCGCGGCAACTCCTGTCCGGCTGCGCCGGCTTGCGCAGCGCCTGCGGCCGGCGCGGCCGGTCACACGTTCTGGGCAAAGCGTGCCGCGTCCGGGACCGGCGTGAGCCACGTCATCGCATGATCGGTATAGATCTCGACTTGCGGCTGCAGCCCCTCCAGCTCGTCGAGCGTGCCGGCCTTCACCACGACCTTCCCCGGCATCAATGCGGTCTTTGCAAGGAGAGGGGAGCCGCAGCGTCCGCAGAAATGGCGGTAGACCGGATGGCCGCTATCGCCCTGGTCGACGAACACCGCGGTCTCGCCCGTTTGCTGGTAGTCGGCTTCGCGGACGACGAGGTTGAACGAGAACAGGCTTCCGCTTTGCCGCTGGCAGTGCGTGCAATGGCATAGGGCGATGCTCCGCGGCTCGCTCTTCAGCGCGTAGCGCACCGCGCCGCAGAGGCAACCACCTTTCCGATCCTGCATCATGTTGTCTCCCATATGATATCGATCGCCACGACGGAGATGCCGCCTCAGACATCGTCGACCACCGCATCGATGAAGGTCGCAGCGGTCTCCTTCAGCTGCTTGCGGCTGTATCCGGCGCGCTCCATCACGGCCAACCCTCGCGTGAAGGTCACGATTACCCGCGCCAGCCGGTTGGCATCGGCCGCGCTGCGCTTGCCCGGGGCCGCGCTGAGGGCCTTGCCGATCAATTGCTCGAGCCGGCCCAGCACGCCCTGCACGCGCTGACGGACGTCGGTGCTCGAGATCGCCGCGTCGAGCGCGGTGCGCGTGGTCAGGCAACCGCGCGGCGGCGAACCGTCCGTCATATTGACGATGATCATGTCGAAGAAATTTCTGAAGCCCGCCGCTGTGTCGCCCTGGGCCAGCGCGGTGCCGGCCGCGTCCAGGAACTCCTCGGCATAACGATCGAAGGCGCGCAGGAAGATCGCTTCCTTGTCGCCATAGGCGTTGTAGAGGCTGCCGCGCTGGACGCCTGTCGCGGCGGCGAGGTCCTGCATGGTCGCGTCGTGCAGGCCCTTGCGCCAGAACACGTCGAGCGCGTTCGCGATCATCTCGTCCTCGTCAAACTGACGCATGCCGACCATTCGGTTCGCTCCGCTGATTCATTCTTGACACTATCGTCAAGTTTTACAATTGTGTCAAGATTGATGCCCAGGAGGTCCGGATGATTACCGCCGTCACGACGTTCAGATTGCCGAAGCCGGTCACGCCCGAGGAAGCGCGCAGCATCTTCCTGAGCACGGCCCCGATCTATCGCGACGTACCTGGGCTGTTTCGAAAGACCTATGTGCTGTCCGAGGACGGGATGACGGCCGGCGGCATCTATTTCTGGAACTCGAGGGCAGAGGCGGAAGCGCTGTACACCGAAGCGTGGCGCGCCCGCGCCCGCGAGAAATATGGCGCCGATCCGACGGTCACCTATTTCGAGAGCCCCGTCGTGGTCGATAACGTCGCGCAGCAGGTGCTTTCCGACGCGTAACGAGCGCCACGACCGTCGGCCTCTCCGCTGATCGGAACCCTGGATTGTGCGCTCGGCTGCGCATTGTCCGCGTGCCAGTCGCCATGCGCGTCGGCTTGTGTTCAGCACGGCCGCAGGGCTAGTCTGCCTGCAAGCAAGAAGACTGCAGGGAGCCCTCGCGATGAACCAACCTCAATCCTCACATACGGCCCCTGCGTCAGCACTGCCGCGCCGCAGGCTCGGCCGCACTGGGCTCGAGGTCTCCATCCTCGGTTTCGGCACCGCGCCGCTCGGCGATCTCTTTGCGCGGCTCGATGACACCGCCGCGATCGCAGCGGCGGAGCGGGCGTTTGCGCTTGGCGTTAATTTGCTGGATTCCTCGCCGCTGTATGGGCATGGCCTCGCCGAGCATCGCTGCGGCACCGCGCTGCGCCGGGTGGCGCGTGACGACGTCGTCGTTTGCACCAAGGTCGGGCGCTGGATGGACCCGTTCCACGGCCGCGGCGACGGCTCGAATTTCGCCGGCGGCCAGCCGCATCGCGCGGTGGTCGATTATTCCTATGACGGCACGATGCGCTCGGTCGAGCAATCGTTGCTGCGGCTTGGGACCGATCGCATCGACCTGCTCTTGATCCACGACGTCGACGTCTGGACCCATGGCGCTGACGCGATCGAGGCGCGGTTTCGCGAGGCGATGGACGGCGCCTATGTCGCGCTCGACAAATTGCGCGCCGAGCGCGTGGTCAAGGGTATCGGGATCGGTGTCAACGAGGCCGAGATGTGCGTGCGCTTCGCCAAGGCGGGTACCTTCGACACCATGCTGCTCGCCGGCCGCTACTCGCTGCTCGAGCAGCCGGCGCTCGCCGAATTCCTGCCGCTGGCGCAGGCACAGGGCATCGGCGTGATGCTCGGCGGCGTGTTCAACTCCGGCATCCTGGCGACCGGCGCGGTCGCCGGCGCCAAGTATAATTACAAGGACGCGCCACCCGACGTGATGCAGAAGGTCGCCGCAATCGAGCGCGTCTGCCGCGCCCATGGCGTAACGCTGGCGACCGCCGCGCTGCATTTCGCGCTGGGTCATCCGGCGGTCGCGAGCCTCGTGCTCGGCGCGCAGACACCGCAGGAGGTCGAGCGCAATGTCGCCGCGCTGTCGGCCTCCATCCCCACCGCGTTGTGGCGTGACCTGAAAGCCGAGAGGTTGCTCGATCCGAATGCGCCGGTGCCGGCATGATCCGGATCGACGCCCATCATCATGTCTGGACCCTGGCACGCGCCGACTACGGCTGGCTGACACCCGAACGCGGACCGATTTACCGCGACTTCGGGCTATCAGATCTGATGCCGCGTCTCGCCGCAGCCGAGATCGATGGTACCATCCTGGTGCAGGCCGCGCCGACCGAGGCGGAAACTGCGTTTATGCTCGACGTTGCCAAAGGCTCCGATCTGGTGCGGGGCGTGGTCGGCTGGATCGACTTCGATGCCGACGACGCGGCGACGCGGATCGATGCGATTGCCGGGCGCGAGTTGCTGGTCGGCCTGCGGCCAATGGTGCAGGACATCGCCGATGACGACTGGCTGCTGCGCCCGGAACTGGCCGCGCCGCTCGAGGCCATGGCGCAGTACGGCCTGGTGTTCGACGCGCTGGTGCTGCCGCGCCATCTGCCAAGGCTCGTCCAGGTGGTCGATCGCCATCCGGACCTGCAATTCGTGCTCGATCATTTCGGCAAGCCAAATCTCGCAACCGGCGACATCGCGGCCTGGAAGGACGACATCGCAAGCCTTGCCGCGCGCGCCAACGTCGTCTGCAAGCTGTCGGGCCTCGCGACCGAGGCGGCGCCGAACTGGCAGGTCGCCGATCTCCGCGAGGCTGTGGACCATGCGCTCGCATGTTTCGGGCCGCAGCGCATGCTGTGGGGCAGCGACTGGCCAGTCGTCAATCTCGCCGGCGGCTATGCGCGCTGGTTCGCTGCTGCGGAGAGCCTGCTGGCTGATTTGTCAAGTGAGGCAAGAGCTGCGATTTTCGGCGGCAATGCGGCGCGGGTCTATTTGTCAAGCCGCGGGTGGCGCACATCCCGGAAATAGATTGCGCGAGGTGCCAAATTTGATCCACAGCGCGCCTTGATGAATCATTCCGGGATGGTTCATAAGCGGCGTCCGCGCCATCAGCGGCGCGACGATTCAGAGAGACGAGCGTGGCAAAGATTCATCATCAGATTGCGCAGGAGCTGGGGGTTCGCGACGAGCAGGTCGAGGCGGCGGTGACGCTGCTCGACGGCGGCGCCACGGTGCCGTTCATCGCGCGATACCGCAAGGAGCTTACCGGCGCGCTCGATGACGCGCAGCTGCGCACGCTGGAAGAGCGGCTGACCTATCTGCGCGAGCTCGAGGAGCGCCGCACCGCGGTGCTCAATTCGATCCGCGAGCAGGGCAAGCTCGACGCCGCACTCGAAGCCCAGATCATGGCCGCCGACAGCAAGGGCCGTCTCGAAGACATCTATCTGCCGTACAAGCCGAAGCGCCGCACCAAGGCCGAGATCGCCAAGGAGGCCGGGCTCGAGCCGCTCGCCGATCTCCTGCTGACGCAGCCGCAAAACGATCCCAACGAGGCCGCTTCTCCCTTCGTCGATGCCGAGAAGCAGGTCGCCGACGTCGCCGCCGCGCTGGACGGCGCGCGCGCCATCCTGGTCGAGCGCTTCGCCGAGGACGCCGATCTGATCGGCGCGCTGCGCGAGGAGATGTGGTCGAACGGCATCATGGCTTCGACCGTCCGCACCGGCAAGAAGACCGAAGGCGAGAAGTTCAAGGACTATTTCGATTTCTCCGAGCCGCTGCCGAAACTGCCGTCGCACCGCATCCTGGCGCTGTTCCGCGGTGAGAAGGAAGAGATCCTCGACCTCGCGATCAAGCCGGAGGCCGAGGCGCCGGCTGTCGGCGTGCCCGGCATCTACGAGCTGAAGATCATGAACCGCTTTGCGGTCTCCAACCAGGGCCGCAAGGGCGACAAGTGGTTGACGGAGACGGTGCGCTGGGCCTGGCGCACCAAGATCCAGATCCATCTCAACATCGATCTGCGGATGCGGCTGTGGGCCGCGGCCGAAACCGAGGCGGTGCGCGTGTTCGCCTCGAATTTGCGCGATCTGCTGCTCGCCGCGCCGGCCGGCGCGCGCGCCACCATGGGCCTCGACCCCGGCTATCGCACCGGCGTCAAGGTCGCGGTGATCGATGCGACCGGCAAGGTGGTGGCGCATACGGCGATCTTTCCGCACGAGCCGCAGCGGCGCTGGGACGAGGCGCTCGCCATTCTCGGCAAGCTCGCGATCGAGCACGGCGTCGAGCTGATCGCGATCGGCAACGGCACCGCCTCGCGCGAGACCGACAAGCTTGCCGCTGAGCTGGTGAAGCGGCTGCCCGAGCGCAAGATGACCAAGATCGTGGTCTCCGAGGCCGGCGCGTCGGTCTACTCGGCCTCTGCCTTCGCCTCGAACGAATTGCCCGACCTCGACGTCACCATTCGCGGCGCCGTCTCGATCGCGCGGCGGCTGCAGGATCCGCTGGCCGAGCTCGTCAAGATCGATCCGAAGGCGATCGGCGTCGGCCAGTACCAGCATGATCTCGGCGAAGCCAAGCTCGCGCGCTCGCTCGATGCCGTGGTGGAAGACTGCGTGAACGCGGTCGGCGTCGATGCCAACACCGCCTCGGTGCCGCTGCTCTCGCGGGTGTCGGGCATTGGCGCGGGGCTGGCGCAAAGCATCGTGCAGCACCGCGACGCCAACGGCCCGTTCAAGTCGCGCAAGGCGCTGAAGGACGTGCCCCGGCTCGGGCCGAAGGCGTTCGAGCAATGCGCCGGCTTCCTGCGCATCAGCAATGGCGAGGACCCGCTCGATTCATCCGGCGTCCATCCGGAAGCCTATCCGGTGGTGCGGCGAATCCTCGAGGCGACCAGGAGCGACATCAAGGCGCTGATCGGCAACGCCGATATGGTGCGCGGGCTCAGGCCGCAATCCTTCGTCGACGGCACCTTTGGATTGCCCACCGTCACCGACATTCTGCGCGAACTGGAAAAGCCGGGCCGCGACCCGCGCCCGGCGTTCAAGGCGGCGGTGTTCAAGGAAGGCGTCGAGGAGGTCAAGGACCTCAAGAAGGGCATGATCCTCGAAGGCACCGTGACCAACGTCGCCGCCTTCGGGGCCTTCGTCGACATCGGCGTGCATCAGGATGGGCTGGTGCATATCTCGGCGATGTCAAAAACTTTCATCAAGGACCCGCGCGAGGTGGTGAAGCCCGGCGACATCGTCAAGGTCAAGGTGCTGGACGTCGAGGTCGCGCGCAAACGCATCGCGTTGACGCTGCGGCTCGACGACGAGATCGGACCGAAGAAGGACAATGCGGGACCGTCCCGCGATTTTTCGCGCGGCTCGGCCAAGATGACGTCGTCGGCACCGCGCAAGCCGGCCGAGCAGTCCGGCGGCGGCGCGCTCGCCGAAGCGCTGCGCCGCGCCGCCGAGAAGAGCGGGCGCGGCAAGCCGACCTGAGCCGCGTTGGCGTCCGCCACATCACGGCGATAGAAAAGGGGCGGATCACGCTTCGTTGATCCGCCCGGCGGCCAGCCACTCAATGTGCAGAGCTGGTGGTGACTTGCCATCAGTTACATCACACCACGAGACAGCCAAAGATACGTCGCGCCTTCTCTGAGCCTTTCAATGGCTCGGCCGGCAACGAGGCAGTCGATCTCACCTTGTGTCAGGCCGATATCCATCAGCTCCCTGTCGCTGAGGTCGTGCAAACTGACTCGCGACCTCGCGCGTTGGCGCCAATTTCGGAAGGCGCGCCAATATCCCTGGAGCAAACCCAGGAGGCTCCGCGTCGATGCGACTGGTGGTCCAGCCGCTTCCTTTTCCGAGAAAGCGTCTCTTAGCGCTGCGATGGAGGCATCGGGGCATGCCTCGGCCAAGGCATCGCCGGTGGTGCCTTCCACCAGTGCGATGGCGGGGTCGAGGCGCAGCCCTGCGGCATCGCGCCCGGTCGAGGGGCTGAGGTTCGTCTGTTGGGGTGGCATCGGAAGCTCCTGCTGTTGTGCCGGCAGGGAGCATGGCCAAACAAAAGGCCCCGTCCGATGTCGGCGGGGCCTGGTGAAAAGATCGCGTCGTCGAATTCCTAGCGCACGACTCCTTCCACGGCCCAGCGAGAGTGGGTCATGTTTTTGCGGTTCGCGATGCGCACGACGTTGATCATGAAGCCCAGTTACCACGGAGATCGCGCATGATCAAGGGGTGTGCCGGTGCCGCGCGCATCCTCAAGGCGAGCGCTCGTGACGTGACGCGAAGTCTGCCCTGGCTCCGAGATCGTCTGGTGGTTTGATTCGGACACTTGAAGGTCGCCTTGCGCACAGAGCTCGCGCGCCAATCCTAAATCCGGCGTCAGAATCTGGCGCATTTGTCAGTTGAAGTCGGGCATCGGCTTGCGTCTTCTGAGCGTCCTCTGCTTGCGGCGACGAGAGGTTCGCCGCGGTCCCAATCAGGGAGGATTTGATGAAGAACAGGCTGTTCACGTTTCTCACGGCGGCGACGCTCGCTGCCAGCGTTGCGCTTGCACCCGTAGCCTTCGCCAGAGGCGGCGGTGGTGGCGGTGGACATGGCGGTGGCGGCGGTGGTCACGGCGGTGGCTTCGGTGGCGGGCATGGCGGTGGCTTTGCTGGCGCCATGGGCGGCGGCATGCATGGCGGCGGAATGGGCGGAATGCGTGGCGGTGGTTTCGGCGGCGGTATGCGTGGTGGCAGCGGCGCGGCGTTCGCCGCGATGGGCGGCGGCGGGCATTTTGCCGGCGGGCGCGTTGGTGGCCCCCGCTTCGTCGGTGCGCCCGCAATCGGCCCGCGATTTGCCGGCGCCGGAGTCCACGGCGCGCGCTTCTTCCATCATGGCGGCTTCCGCCACCACCGCTTCCATCGCTTCGCGGTCTTCGGCGCGCCCTACGTTTACGCCGGCGGCTATTACGATGGCTGCTGGCGCAGGTCGTGGACGCCGTACGGATTGCAATGGGTCAATGTGTGCGGGGACTATTGGTGATCGCCCAACCAACCGCACCGTTGTCGCGGTCGTCGCCAGGCGTTCCATCCAGCCCCGGAATGGGATAGTCTGGCGTCGGCCGTCGCGGGGCGGGCGCCCGGAGAGTTGAGAACTCCAAGAGTTCAAGAAGACTCGGAGTTCAAGACAACTCGGAGTTCAAGATAATGACCGGAGCACACCGCCGCATTCTCGTCGTCGAGGACGATCCTGAGACCGCCGGTCAGCTCGTCGAGGAGCTCACCACCAGCGGCTACGATGTCGACCTGGCGGCGAACGGCCGCGAAGCGCTGAGCCAGGGTGCGGCGCGCGATTATGCCGTGATCACGATCGATCGCATGCTGCCGGACATCGACGGCATCACAGTGATGCGCCAGATGCGCGACGACGGCATCGCGGTGCCGTTCCTGATCATCAGCGCGCTCGGCGAGGTCGACGACCGCGTGCGGGGCTTGCGCGCCGGTGGCGACGACTATCTGGTCAAGCCGTTCTCCTTTGTCGAGTTGCTGGCGCGGCTGGAGGCGCTGGGCCGCCGCAGCGAGACCGTTGCCAAGGAGACCATCCTGCGGGTCGGCGACCTCGCGGTCGATCTGATCGCGCGGACGGCGAGCCGGCGCGGCCGCAAGATTCCGCTGCTGCCGAAGGAATTCCAGCTGCTCGAATATCTCGTGCGCAACGAAGGCCGCGTGGTGTCGCGCGCGATGCTGCTGCAGCATGTCTGGGACCTGCACTTCGATCCATCGACCAACATCATCGACGTCTATGTCGGACGGGTGCGCCGCAAGGTCGACGATCAGCAAGCCTATCCGCTGATTCACACGATCCGCGGCATCGGGTACTGCCTCCGTGCTCCTGGCTAAGACCCTCAAGTCCTCGACATTCCGCCTGGCGTTGATCGCCATCGGTGCGTTCGGCCTGATCGTCTCGGCGATCTTTGCCTATGTCTACTGGTCGACGCTGTCCTATGCGCGCGATCGGGCCGATCGCGCCATCACCGTCGAACGGGCCAGCCTGCACGATGCCTATGTGCGATCCGGCCGCGACGGCCTGGCCGCGTTGATCGCACAGCGGATCGCGGACAGGGGTTTTGCCGATCACGTCTACCTGCTGGCCGGTCCCGGCTCCGCGGTGCTCGCCGGAAATCTCAGCCAATGGCCCGAGGGCACTGCGCAGCGGGGATGGGTGGAATTTCGCGCGCCGCCGCCGCCGTCGCTCGCTGCGGGAACCACGCTGGTGCGAGCCGTGACGGAAACCTTGCCAAACGGCGATCGCCTGCTGGTCGGCCGCGACATCGGTGATCTCGACGGCTTCATGGCCCAGATCAGGGCCGCCGGCATCGCCGTTGTCCTGCTCATCATCGTGCTTGCAGCCGTCGCCAGTATCGGGGTGACGCGGCGAACCGTCGGCCGGATCGAGTCGATCAATGCGACCAGCCGCGCCATCATGCTCTCCGGGCTCGACCAGCGCATCCCGCTGCATGGCAGCCACGACGAATGGGATCGCGTCGCCGAGAATCTCAACCTGATGCTGGATCGGATCCAGACCCTGATGGGAGACGTCAAGCAGGTCGGCGAGAACATCGCGCACGATTTGCGCACGCCGCTGACCCGGATGCGCGGCCGGCTCGAGAAGGCCTACCACGCTCCGCGCAACGGCGAAGGCGATGCGGCGCTGATCGGCGATACCATCGCCGATCTCGATGCGGTGCTCGGAATGTTCGCGTCGATCACGCGGATTTCCGAGATCGAGACGCGGGCCCGCAAGGACGCCTTCCGCACCGTCAATCTCGTCGAGATCGCAGGCGAAGTGGTCGAGCTCTACGATGCCGCGGCCGAGGAGGTCACCACGCATCTCGAGCTTGCCGGCGATGCCGCGGTGCTGGTCACCGGCGACCGCGATTTGCTGTTCGACGCGATCGCCAATCTCGTCGACAACGCCATCAAGCATGGCCGCCCCGGCGGGCGGGTGACCGTGACCTGCGACAACGACGAGGGCGGCGCGGTGATTGCGGTGGCCGATGACGGCCCCGGCATTCCACCCGGCCAGCACGACCGCGTCTTCAAACGCTTCTACCGGCTCGAACAGAGCCGCTACACGCCGGGCAACGGCCTCGGCCTCAGCCTGGTCGCGGCGGTCGCCAGCCTGCACGGCGCGCGAATTGAATTGCGCGACAACGCACCGGGATTGTTGTGCAGGCTGTGTTTTGCCGCTGCAGAAACGTAGGGTGAGTGCGGAGTATCGTACGTGAGGTGAGCACGCCCCAAGGCACCCTCTCCACGCAACCGGGGTCTACCCCGGTTGCGCATTGTAAATTTGCGCAAGTCGGGCAGGCCCGACTTGCGGCGGGAGAGGGTGGGGAGAGGGGTGGCCCCGGGCGAGATGATTGATGAGTGCAACGCTTGCGTAACCTGTTCGCTTGTCGCCGTGACGGATTCGGAGAGCGCGCGCCGTGTAGCGCCCCTCTCCCTAACCCTCCCCCGCAAGGGGGGAGGGAACCCTTCCGCCGGTGCGTCCCTCACGCGCGCGTGCCACTGTGAACCTCCTCCGAATTGATGGACACCTGTAGTAGGCTCGAAGAGCCAGGAGAGGTGTTGGATGGAAGGACGTCAGCGTAGGTCGTTTACGGACGACTATAAGCGGCAAGCGGTCGATCTGGTCGCTTCGAGTGGCCGCTCGATCGGATCGGTGGCCAAGGAACTTGGCCTGCGCGATTCAGTTTTGCGGCGCTGGGTGGAACTACGTGGAACTGGGCGAGAGCCGACGGCTGCGGCGCGGCGCCCCACAACGCAAGCGACGCTGCCGTCGGCGGACCACGCGGCGGAGATCGCTCGTCTGCAGCGAGAGAACGAGCGGCTGCGCATGGAGCGCGACATTTTAAAAAAGTCGATCGCGATCTTTGCTGGGGGGCCGAAATGAGATTCCGCTTCATCGAAGATCGCCGCGCCGACTATCCTGTGACGATCCTGTGCGACGTGCTCGGTGTCTCGCCGGCCGGCTATTATGCTTGGCGCTCCCGGCCGGAGAGCCAGCGATCGGTCGCCAACCGTGAGCTTGTCGACGACATCAAGCGCGTCCATCGCGAGACAAACGGACGCTACGGCAGCCCGCGTATCCATGTCGAATTGAAGGCCCAGGGCCGCGGGGCGAGCCGTGGCCGCATCGAGCGGCTGATGCGCCATCACGGTATCAGGGCCATCATGGCACGGCCTCGCCGGGTGCGGACGACCGATAGCCGTCACGACCTCCCGATCGCGGCGAACCTGCTCGAGCGCAACTTCACCGCCACTGCGCCGAACCGGATCTGGCTCGCCGATATCACCTACATCGAGACCGATCAGGGTTGGCTCTATCTGGCCACCGTCATGGATTTGTACAGCCGCAGGATCGTCGGCTGGGCGATGGCGGATCATTTGCGTGCCGAGCTGCCGCTGGCAGCCTTGCGGATGGCCGTCTCAGCGCAGCGGCCTGGCGCCGGTCTGATCCATCATTCCGATCGCGGCGTCCAATACGCATCGGCGGAATACCGCAAGGTCGTGCAATCTGCCGGCTTGAGGGCATCGATGAGCCGCAAGGCCGACTGCTATGACAATGCTCCAATGGAGAGCTTCTTTCACACGCTCAAAATCGAGCTCGTCTACCACACTCACTATGCAACACGCGCAGAGGCCACACGTGATATCTTTGCTTACATTGAAGGCTTCTACAATCGAACTCGTCGTCACTCCGCCATCGGCTATGTCAGTCCGATCGAGATGGAGCTAAAAGCAGCTTAACCTTGTCCATTTTTTCGGGGGAAGATCACTGAGTTGCCCGACGGCGCAAGCCCGCCACCGCGAAAATATTTCGCTTTATCAGAAGTGCGACTCAGTGTTATAGATTTCCCCGTCTCACCCGATCGAGGGGCGCTTCGCGATCGTCACGGGTGTTGCGGTGAGATGCGGTGGACGCCGAGCGTGTGACTGACGAGAGCACGCGAAGCGGACGGTGAAGTCGTGTGGTCCTGACGCCCTAGTACCCAGAATCAGAGCTGAGTGATACGGCGGCCTTTGAAACGGCGTTGACGGACCTTTTTCTTGGTCCAGACGAAGGGCTCGGCTCTGTCGTTGTATGCGTTGACGTAGGCATCGATGTGCTCCTGAAGCTGCGTGAGGCTTGTGAAGGAGGTGCCGCTGAGCGACTGCCCCTGCAAGATCGAAAACCATACCTCGACCTGATTGAGCCAAGACGCACTTGTCGGCGTGAAATGAAATTGCACGTTGGGGTGGGCCTTGAGCCAATGCTCGTTCTTCTTGTGGGTGTTGAGGTTGTCGAGGATGACGTGAAGCTTCCGGTTCGGAAAAGCCGCGGTGACGCTGTTCATGAAGTCGAGAAACTCGACGCGGCGTCGGCGTTTTGAATGCGCCGCGATGATCTTTCCGGTGGCGACTTCGAGCGCCGCAAACAATGTTGTGGTGCCATGCCGCTTGTAATCGTGGCTCTGGCCGGTCAAGGCGCGGCCATTGGGCAACTTCAGATAACCCTGCGCTCGCTCCAAAGCCTGGATCGAGGGCTTCTCGTCCACGCACAGCACAATGGCCTTCGCGGGCGGGGCGACATAGAGGCCGACAACATCGGCGGCTTTGGCCGTAAAGTTCGGGTCGTTGCTCTCACACCAGGACTTACGAGCCGCGAGGTCAATCTTGTGGCTGCGCAGGAACCGCCAGACATATTGGACGTCAACATCGCCCAGCGCCCCGGCCAGCAGGGGCCCGGTCCAGCGTGCGAACCCGTCCGGCGGCGGCTTGTCCAGCAGCTTCAGAATCCGCTTGTCGGTGGCCTTCGTATAGATTGGCTGCTTGCCCGGTCGCGGCTTGTCTTGCAGCCCTTCAAGGCCTTGGTCGGCATAGCGATGCCGCCAAAGGCTGACAATCCGCGGCTGGACCCCAACTTCCTTGGCGATCGACCGAGTGCTGCGTCCATCCGCCGCCAACAGAACTATCCGCGCCCGCTTCAAATCGCGCTGCAACGTCACCGGGGAGCGGCAACACGCCTCAAGCACCTTGCGATCTTTCCTCGAAAGGTGGACTTCTCTTGCTTCGGGTATCATCCCGACCTTGAATCACGACTCACGCTTTAAGAACAGTAGGTACTAGCGGCCGGTGTCCCCTTGTAAGACGCAATTGCGTCTTGCGAAGGCGGTGACAAACAAGCCAAGTCTCGCCGGGGAGAGCACGAAGTAAGCCGTAACCCATCGCGCAGGGAAAGCCGGGTTGTTTCCGGTTCACCTGTGGTCCTACCCCCGAGCTTTCTACCCATTGCTCGGGGCCCATGGGTGCAATCGGCACCCGGCTTTCCCTGCGCCTCTGCAAGAGAGGGTGAGACGAAGAGCAAAGCTCGGACGATTCATGTCGCGAGAATGCGAAGGCGCGTCCCCACCACATCTGTCATCGCCCGGCTTGACCGGGCGATCCAGTACGCCGCGGCCATTCGGCTCAAGCACCGGCGTCTCTGGAATACTGGATCACCCGCTTTCGCGGGTGATGACACCGCGATGCTTGATCGGTGAATCGGATAATCACGCCGGCGTCATTGCCGCATTCGTCGGATTGACGCTGCGATCGGTCTCGTTGATCAAAACCGCCCCGCCATCTCCGCGAGTCTGCGGTGCGCGGCCTCACGGGCCACGCGGATCGGCTCGGTGGGTCCGGTGGTCGGGCCGATCGGCACGAAGCGCACGTCACTGACGCCGATGAAGCGCAGCGCCTCGCGCAGATAGGGCGTCGCCATGTCGATGCGGCCGCGGTTCATGCCGGTGACGAAGTCGCTGCCGCTGGCGATGATCACGATGGTCGGCCGGTCCTTGAGCAGCGGCAGATAACCTAACGCCGGATCGAAGCGGAAGGTCAGCCCGGGCTGGATGATGACGTCGAGCCATTGCTTGAGCTTGTAGGGAATGCCGAAATTCCACATCGGGGTCGAGATCAGCACGCGATCGGCGAGCGACAGCCGCAGTGCGAGGCGCTCGGCGACGGCGAAGGCGTCGTGCTGCGAATTGGTGAAGCTCTTGCCGCCGATCCGGGCGTATTTGGCCTCGAGCAAATAACCCTCGAACTCCGGCAACGGCTCGCGCCAGAGGTTCATCGCGTCGATCTCCCAGTCCGGCCGCGCCTGGCGGAAGCGATCGAGAAAGACGCGCGCGCCGGCCGCCGATTCCGAATCGGCACGGGGGGAGCAGGCGAGGTGCAGCAGTTTCGGCACCGCGCCTCCTCAGCCGAGCGCCTTGATGACGGTGTCGGCGTTGGTCACGACGGAGACGTTCTGCAAGGCAAAATTGATCGCGGCGTTGTGCCAGTCGGCATTCATGGTCGAGCAGCAATCCTCCGGCACGATCATGAAATAGCCCTTGTCGGCGCCGGTGCGCGCGGTGTGCTCGACCGACATGTTGGTCCAGGCGCCGGTGTTGATGATCATGTCGCGGCCGGTCGCCTTCAGGATGGTCTCGAGCCGCGTGCCTTCCCAGGCGCTCATCCGCATCTTCTCGACCACGAAGTCGCCGGGACGCGGCTCGAGCCCGGAGACCGGCGCTGCGCCCCAGCTGCCGCGCACCATCGCCTTGCTGTCGACCAGTCCCTCGAACAGCGGCGCGTTGAGTGTCACGCCGGGTGCGCCCGGCTCGACCACGAACCAGACATGGATGATGGCGACGCCGCGCGCCCGTGCCGCCTCGGCCACGCGCCGGACATTCTCGACGACATGCTGCTGGCGGGCATGCGCGGGCGCGCCGGACTCGGCGAATGCGCCGCCGTCCATGATGACGTCGTTCTGCATGTCCTGGATGATCATCGCGCAGCGCCTCGGATCGAGCTGCATCTCGCCAGCGGCGAGATTGGGCGCGGCCGTCGTGGACGTTGCCGCACCGGCGCCCCCACGCTTGCCGCTCATATAGGGCTCATGCCGTGGGCCGACCTTGGTTGGAACCGCATAGACCGAATGGGTCGCGGTCAGATACAGCGTGCGAAAATCGGCGCCGCCCCAGGCGAGGTTGGCGACGAGCTCGGGCAGGCGGACCTTGCCGAGCAGATTGCCGTCAGCCGAATAGACCCAGACCCCGCCGGGCGCAGTGACCCAGACATTGCCGCGCTGGTCGCACTTCATGCCGTCGGGCAGGCCGGGCTCGAGCTCGGAGCGGATGCCGCTCGCGAACACGCGCGGGTTGCCGAGCGAGCCGTCGGCGCTGACGTCGAAGGCGCGGATCACAGCTTGCACGGTGTCATTGACGTAAAGGATGCGCTCGTCGGGCGAGAAGCACAGCCCGTTCGGCTGCTCGAACAGGTAGCGGTCGACCAGCAATTTCGGGGCGCCGCCGCCGGGCGGCACGCGATACACGCCCTGGAAGCCGAGCTGGCGCGGCCGTTCGACGCCATAGACCGGCATCCGGCCGTACCATGGATCGGAGAAGTAGATCGCGCCGCTCGAGTGAACGCAGACGTCGTTCGGGCTGTTGAGCTCCTGGTTCTCGAAATGCGAGGCCAGCACCTCGCGCCGCCCGTCGGGCCGCTCGCGGATCAGCGACGACGTCGCGTGCTCGCAGACGATCAGGTTGAGCTCGGCGTCATAGGTCATGCCGTTGCACTTGTTCGACGGACGTTTGACCTCGACCACGCCGCGCCGCGCATCCCAGCGCCTGCGCACGTCGCCGGGCATGTCGGAGAACAGCAGGAAGTGATCCAGCGGATGCCAGACCGGGCCCTCGGTGAAATCGAATCCTGTTCCGACCTGGCCGACCGGCGCATAGGGGTCGATCAGGTCGTCGAACTCGGCGCGCAGCGTGACATGCGTCATCGTGACAGGCCTCTGTGCCTATGCCGGGAACCAGTTGCGCTGCGGCAGGCTCTGCACGACAGGCCCGGGCACCTGGTCGTGCAGCCGGCCGACCACCGCGCCGCCCTCGATCTTGGCCGGGCGATCATGCACCGGCAGCAGATAGCGCGAGCTACTCAGCAGCTTCTTGATCGCGGCCTTCTCGGCGCGCTTGCTGGTGCCGTGGTTGCCGGTGGTGCGCGGCTCGGCGTCGTGGATCTCGTTGAAGGGGGTGACGATCTGGTCGTTGAAGTCGTAGATCACGTCGCCGCAGATCGTCGCGATGCCGTCGGCGGTGTGAACGTGGATGTTCATCGAGCCCTCGGTGTGGGCGTTGGCGGCGTCGCAATAGACGCCCGGCATCAGCTCGACCGGACCGGTGATCTCGAGGTCGAGGAAGCGCAGCCCGCTCTTGGTGTGCAGGCGGTCAATCAGGTGCTTGATGTCGGGCGCGGGATACTGCGGATGCATCAGGCCGGAGACGGAGTATTCCAGCTCCTTGCGATTGACGACGACAGTGGTGTTCATCGGGAACAGGTCGTCCTTGCCGGCGTGATCGATGTGCAGATGGGTGTGGCAGACGAAGCGGACGTCGCCCATTCGCACACCGTGGCGGGCGAGCTGGTTCTCGATCATGTTCTCGTGGAACTGGAGGCCGCGCATGCCGAGCGTCTCCATGATCTGGTTGGAGCGATAGCCGGTATCGACCAGCACCGGGTAGGGGCCGCCGAGGATCAAAAAGCCAAGCGTCAGCACGCGGCGGGTGCGACCGCAATTGTGCCCGAGCACAAGGAAGCTCGATTCCAGCTCGATATCGCCATAGTCCAGGATCTTGATCTCCAACGGCATCTGTCCCTCTCCCAATTCGTGTTCGTTGTTTTGGCCGTGCTCGTGGGGCGCCTACGGCCCCAGCCGATAGACCCGCGCCGCCGTCGTGCTGAAGATCGCCTCGCGTTGCTCGCCGCTGAGCCGTTCGGCCGCCGCCTTGAAAGCGTCGATGAGGTCGCGGTAGCTGGTCCACAGCTTCTCGATCGGAAAGTTCGAGCCGAACAGGCAGCGGTCCGCGCCGAAGATCGCGACGGTGTCGATCACGACGCCGGCTATATGCGCGGCATCGTTGCGGTGGATGAAGGTGCCGAGCCCCGACAATTTCGAAACCACGTTCGGGCAGCGCGCCAGCCGCGCCATGCCGACACGCCAGGCGGCGCGGCCCTGCGGCGACAGATCCTCGAGCATGCCGGCGTGTTGCAGGATGAAGGTCACGTCAGGGCAGGCCGCTGCGAGGCCGGCCGCATCGGCCATCTGTGGCGCGAACACTTGCAGGTCAAAACTCCAGCCATAGTCGGCAAGGCGGCCGACATTCCGCCGGATCACGGGATCGGTGCAGAGATCGGGGCGCGCGGCGAAGCGATAGAGCGGGTTGTGGTGCCAGTGCAGCTGCATGCGCACGCCGCGCACCAGCGGATAACGCTTCAGGCGATCCAGTTGCGGACGGACGTCGTCGACGGAAAAATCGGCATAGGCGACGAGGGCATGCGGCCAGCCGTGCCGGTCGGCGGTCTGCTGCACCCAGGCCGCCTCATCCTCGAACTTTCCGTTCGGCCAGTTGGTCTGGACATAGACCGAGCGGGTGACGCCGGTGTCTTTGAGATCGTCGAGATATTCTTCGATCGGATAGTCGCGGCGGATCGGCTCGTAGGGGCCGAAGATGCGCGGCTGCATCGGGCCGGACAGCCAGGCGAGATCGGCCTGGCGCCAGATGTGATGATGTCCGTCGACAATGCCAGTCACGCAGCTCTCCTTGTTCCGAGCGACAGCAGATGCGCGACCACCGCCGCACTCGATCCGCCGTCCACGAGATCATCGACAAAGCGCTGGATCGCAATCAGCGCCTCGGTTTGCGGCGTGAAGCCGGGCGAGGTCGCGAGCGGCGTCAGCCAGCTGATGCGCCAGGCCCGGCGCGACAGCTTTGCGACCGCATCGCGGAGCGCGGCCGGATCGCCGCGCTCCAGGCCGTCGGAGACGATCACGACCGCCGCGCCGCGGGCATATCCGCCGAACCGCGGCACGGCGAGGAAGGCCTGCAGCGCGTCGCCGATGCGGGTGCCGCCGTCCCAGTCGCTGACCAGGAACGAGGCCGCATTCAGCGCCTGCTCGCGGCGCTTCAGCCGCAGTGCCGGGGTGACGCGGGTCAGTCTTGTGCCGAAGGTGAAGACCTCGACATTGCCGGCCGATTGCACCAGCGCATGCGCGAGCCTCATGTTCTCTTCGGTGCGCGCCTTCATCGAGCCGGAGACGTCGATCAGCAACAGCATCTTGCGCGGGCGCTGGCGGCGGCGCATGCGGCCGAGCCGCAGCACCTCGCCGTCATTGCGGATGCTTTCACGTAGAGTGCGGCGCAGATCGGCGAACGGGCCGCTGCGTGCGCGCCGCCGCCGGTGGCCACGCCGCCGCGGCAGCCGCTTTGCCGCCTCGCGCGACAGCTTTCGCAGCGGATCGCTCGTCGCGGTCTGGGCAAAGCGGCGTTCGACCAGCGCCTCGGCGCGCGCGGCGGCAAGCCCGGATTCGTTGGCCTCGTCGGCGAGCGGCGGCTCGTCCCCGCCGCGGCCTTCCTCCTGCAGGCGGACGGTTTCGTCGTCCTCGCCCTCGGCCTGTTCGATTGCCTCCGCGCCGCGGAAATGGATGTCGAACAGCCGGTCATACGTCGCGCGGCGCTCTGGCGGCGGCGCCAGCGTCGCGAGCCCGGCCTGGCGGATGTGCTCGAGGCTCCTTGGCCCGAGCAGTTCGATCGCGGCGAGAAAACTCGTGGTCTGCTCCGGCGCGACCAGGAAGCCGTTGGCGCGCAGCAGCGCGACGAAGGACACGAAGATCTGCGCGGCGCGCGGCAGCTTGAGATCGTCGCTCACGCGGCTGCCTCCGCGATCAATGCATCGAGCCGGGGTGAGATGAAATGCAGATCCTCCTCGTCCTTCAGCGCAACGCCAATCGAACGCTTGAAGGCATCCGGCCAGCGCGCGCCGCCCTTGTGCAGCAAGGTTGCGGCCTCCGCCCAGTCGACCGCTTCCGCAATCCCTGGCGCTTTGCTGAGCGGTTCGCGGCGCAGCCGGCCGACGGCGGCGACCACAGCGCGGGCGGTAGCTTCGGCAACGCTGGAGGCGCGCATCATCACGATCCGCGCCTCGCGCTCGGCGTTCGGATAGTCGATCCAGTGATAGACGCAGCGCCGCCGCAGCGCCTCGTGCAGGTCGCGGGTTCGGTTCGAGGTCAGCACGACGACGGGATGCTCGGCGGCGCGGATGGTGCCGCGCTCGGGGATCGAGATCTGGAAGTCGGAGAGGAATTCGAGCAGGAAGGCCTCGAACTCCTGGTCGGCGCGGTCGATCTCGTCAATCAGCAGCACGGTCGCGTCGGGCGCCCGCAGCGCGGCGAGCATCGGACGCTCGATCAGGAAGGCGTCGCCATAGATGTCGATGCTCTCTTCGCCGGCCTGCCGGATCGCCAGCATCTGGCGCGGATAGTTCCACTCATAGAGTGCGGCGGCGGCATCGATGCCCTCATAGCATTGCAGGCGGATCAGCCGGCGGCCGAGCACGGCGGCGATCGCTTTCGCAGCCTCGGTCTTGCCGACACCGGGCGCGCCCTCGAGCAGCAGCGGCTTGCCGAGCGCGAGCGAGAGATAGGAGGCGGTCGCGATGCCGTCGTCTGCGAGGTAATAGGCCGCGCGCAGCGCCTTCTCCAGCGCCTCGGGGCTGTCGATGCCGACGATGTTGCTGCGGACCGGCATGGAGCGACCTCAGCGCCGCGGCTGCGGCCGCGCGCCGCCCTGCGCCTTGATCGCGCGCAGCACCTTCTCGGGTGTGATCGGCAGATCGTCGATCCGCACGCCGACGGCGTTGAAGATCGCGTTGGCGACGGCCGGCAGCACCGGATTGGCGCACATCTCGCCCGGACCCTTGGCACCGAACGGGCCGTCGGGCGCCGGGCGTTCCAGCACCGCGATGTCGTGCGGGCAGATGTCGCCCGGTCCCGGCATCAGATATTCGACGAAGTCGCGCGGGCCGTGCACCGGCTCTGGATAATAGGGTTCCGGCGTTTCATAGAGCGCGTGGCTGACACCCATCCAGGCGCCGCCGACCAGCTGCTGCTCGACCAGCCGCGGATTGAGCGCGCGGCCGAGCTCATAGGCACTGTCCATCCGGACCATGTCGACCTCGCCGGTCTCGTCGTCGACCTCGACCTCCGCGACGAGGCAGGCGTGCCCATAGCATGTTGCGGGCGACATCTCGCCGGTCTCGGGGTCGACGTCCGACAGCGGCACCAGGAAGATGCCGCGGCCGGAAATCGTCTTGCCCTGCTTGAACTGCGCGGCGATCGCGACATCCTTGGTCGAGATCGAGCGGTGCGGTGCGCCCTTGACATGGATGTTGCCGCGGCCGTCGGTCTCGAGGTCGGCGGCATTGACTTCCAGCTCCTCGGCCGCCGCCTCCATCATCACGCCGCGCGCCTCGCGCGCCGCCGCCATCACGGCGTTGCCGACCCGATGGGTGCCGCGCGAGGCGAACGAGCCCATGCAGTGCGGACCAGTGTCGGAATCCGCGGTGTCGACATAGACGTCTTCGACCGGCACGCCCAGCGTCTCGGCGCAGATCTGCCGCGTCACCGACTTCATGCCCTGGCCGAGATCGATCGAGGACAGCGCCACGGTGAACTTGCCGCTCGGATTGGAGTGCACCAACGCCTGGCTCGGATCGCCGCCGAGATTCATGCCGATGGGATAGTTGACCGACGCGATGCCGCGTCCGCGATGCCGGGTCATGGTCAGCGCCTCCTGGTGCCGAAGACGGATGAGAAGCGGGTGGCGCCATGCGACGGCGCGGTCGGCCGCGGTGACGGAGGTGATGGTGGCGTCGAAGAGGGAGGCGGAGGCGGCCGCTCGCGGGTTGCAGCCGGGGCGCGATCATACGTCGTGCGCTGCTGCGACGGTGCGGGCGCCGGCGGATGCGCTTCACGTGGCGTCAGCGTCACGGCGGCACGGAGACCGCCACCATCCTTGCGCGACGACATGCGCTTGAATTCCTCGCGGAGCGGCCATTTGGCCTTCTCCGCGGCAACCTGCACGCATTCGATCAGCGCCGTGTTCTTGGCCTCGCGACGGTGCGCCTTCATGTCGCCGTCGCGATACGCATTGAGGATCCGGAACTCCATCGGATCCATGCCGACGAGATGGGCGAGCTTGTCCATCTGGCATTCGATGGCGAAATCCATCGCCGTGACGCCGAAGCCGCGCATCGCGGTCGCCGGCGTGCGGTTGGTGAAGACGCAGTAGACGTCGCCATGGACGTTCGGGATGGTGTAGGGACCGGGCAGATGCGCTGCGCATTTCACCGCCGCATAGCTCGACAGCCGTGTATAGGCGCCGCTGTCGAAATAGGCGCGCACCTTGCGGGCGACGACGCGGCCGTCCCGCATCACGCCATCCTTGATGTAGATGCGCTCGGCGCCGCGCGGCGGGCCGTACTGCATCTCCTCCTGGCGCCCGAATACGTAGCGCACCGGGCGTCCGGTCAGCATCGCGCCGAGAATACAGAGCGGCTCGGTCAGCGTGTCGACCTTGCCTCCGAACCCGCCGCCCACCGTGCCGCCGATGAAGTGGAAGGTGTTGGAGGGCACGTCGAGGATTTTTGCACAGGTGTCGACCGCGAAAAACAGCGCCTGCGTCGAGGTGTAGACGATGTAGCGGCCATTGGTGTCGGGTGCGGCGATCGAGCCGTTGGTTTCGGTCGGCGCATGCTCGATCGGCGACATCTGGTAGCGCTGTTCCAGCACATGGTCGGCCGAGGCCAGCGCGCGATCGGCATCGCCGAAGCGCAACTGCTGGCGATCGTAGGTCTCGTGATAGGTGAAGGTGTTCTTCGGATAGACCTCGTTGACCACGGGCGCGCCCGGCTTCAGCGCGTCCTCGACGTCGAATACCGCCGGCAGCGGCTCATAGTCGATCTTCACCTTGGCGATCGCCTCGAAGGCCTCGCGCGGGCTGTCGGCGACGATCGCGACGATCGGCTCGCCCTTGTAGCGCACCTTGTCGACCGCGAGCGACGGCTCGTCGTCCTTGCCGAAATTGATCAGGCTGAGCAGCGTGTTCAGATTGCGCGGCACGTCGGAGGCGCGGATCACGCGCCGCACTCCCTGCGACCGCTCGGCCTCCGAGGTGTCGATGCGCCGCAGCCGGGCGTGCGAATGTTCGCTGCGCACCACCTTCAGATGCAGCATGCCCTGCAGCTTGTGGTCGTCGAAATAGGGCGAGGTGCCGGTGACATGGCCGAGCATGTCCTGGCGCTGCGTACCCTTGCCGATTTCTTTCAGATTATCGTCGCGCTCGTCGGCGAAGAGGTCCTTGCGCAATTCCAGCATGGCACTGTTCCCTTACGCGCGTGCGCGGCCGCCGGAGGCGGCAGCCAGCACAGCGTTGATGATCGGCTCATAGCCGGTGCAGCGGCAGATATTGCCGGAGATCGCCTCGACCACCTCGGCGCGGCTCGGCTGCGGATTGCGGTCGAGCAGCGCCTTCGCGGCCATCAGCATGCCCGGCGAGCAGTAGCCGCATTGCGCGGCGAAATTGTCGGCGAAGGCGCGCTGCAGCGGATGCAGATTGGGGCCGTCCTTGATGCCGTCGAGCGTCTCGACGGAGCGGCCGGCGACGGTCTCGGCGAGCGTCAGGCAGGAGAGGTGCAGTTCACCATCGATCAGCACGCTGCAGGTGCCGCAGCCGCCCTGGCCGCAGCCGAATTTCGGCGTCATGTCGCCGATCAGCTCGCGCAGCGCGACCAGCAAGTTGGTGCCGCCGTCGACAAAGATCGCGACGTCACGGCCGTTGTGCCGAAATTGCAGAGGGGTCTTGGCCATGACGATCTATTCCTGACCGGACAGCAGGCGCCGGAGATGCACGCCGACAATCTCGCGGCGATACCAGGCGCTGGCGAGCGCATTATCGCCGGGCGACGTTCCTTCGACGGCTGCCGCGGCGGCCGCGTTGATTGTGGACGCGTCGAGCGAGCGGCCTTCCAGCGCGCGCTCGGCGGCGCGGGCGCGGATCGGCGTCGGCGCCATCGAACCGAGCGCGACGCGGGCGCCGACGATCCGGCTGCCGTTGACCGGCAGATGCGCGGCGAGCGTGATCACCGCGCCCCCCTTGGGCTTGATGCGCGCGATCTTGCGGTAGCGGAAGGCCTCAGTGCTGCCCGGCTTGGCAAAGGAGATCGCCAGCACCAGCGTGCCGGTCTGCCGGTCGCGCGCCTGCAGGAATTCCTCGATTCCGATCTCGCGGCCGCCGAGGCCACCCTGCACCGACACCACCGCGTCGAGCGCGAGCATCGCGACCGTGAAGTCGCCATACGGCGCCGGCGCAAACAGATTGCCGCCCACCGTGCCCATGTTGCGCACCGCCGGTCCGCCGATCGAGCGGGCAGGGGCGTGCAGGATGGCGAGATCGCGCTCGGCCAGAATGCGCGCGAAGGTGACGCCGGCGCCGAGCACGATCCGCGCGCTCGACGTATCAATCCGGGTCATCGCCTGGTCGCTGGCGCGCACCACGGTCGAGATCGAGATGTCACCTTCGTTCAGCGCCCGCATCACCAGCGTGCCGCCGCCGAGGTAACGCGCGCTGCGATCCGACGACAGCGCGGCCGCCGCCTCGTTGGTGCTGGTGAAGGTCTTCACCGTGACTGGCATGATGTCCCTCTCCGCTTACGCGGCCTCCTTCAGGTGCCGGCGGATGGCTTCGAAGCCGGCCTGGTAGATGTCTTCCGAAACCATCTGCGTGATGCGATCCCGGTCGTCGGTCCGCGTCGTGAAGCGCGATTCCCAGTGCCAGAAGGTGCGGTCGCCATCGGTGACCGGCAGCAGCCGGACATGCGCCACGTAGTTGAACATCGGGATCGGCGTATCGAGCAGGCAGTAGCTGAACGATTGTTCGAGGTCGGACAGCGCCAGCAGCTGTTCGCGCAGCTCGGCGCCGTCCTTCAGCTTGAAGCGCCTGACGCAGCCGATCTTGTCGGAGGGCTGCGCGCGCTCGATGCCGCTGGTCGCGACCGCCGGGTGCCAGCGGTCATGGCCGTTGAAATCGCGCAGCACGGCCCAGACCGTATCGGTCGGTGCATCCAGGATCGTGCTTTTGACGATGTGCGGCACTGCCTATCCTCCGAACGCCCGCTTCAGCGCGTCGAACCCGCCCTGGAACACGCCGCCGCCGATATTGTTGACGAGCTCGGTCTCGCGCTCCGGCGCGCAGTCGAACTCGGCGGTCCATTCCAGGAAGGTCTGGTCGCCATCGGTAACCGGCGTGAGCCGCAGGGTGGCCACGTAGTTCTCGACGCCCATCGGCGATTCCAGGATCGAATAGGTGCAGAACATGTCGTAGTCGGACAGCCCGAGCAGCTTCTCCCTGATGCGATCGCCGTTGCGCAGCCGGAAATCCCTGATACAGCCGATCTTGTCGGCGGGCTCACCGCCCTCGATCCGGCTCTCCGCAATCGCGGGGTGCCAGTTCGGCAAGCCGTTGAAATCGCGTACACGAGCCCAGACCCGGTCGTTGCGGGCATTGACGACAGTGGAGACGTAAACCCGTGCCATGGCGTGAGCTCAGTCCTTCTTGCGCGGCGTGCGCTCAGGGCGCGGTGGTTCGCCGCCGCCCTCGGGCGCCGCCGGCTTGGCCTCGCCGCCGCTCTTGCGTGCAGAGTCCTTGATGCCCTGCATGTCGCGCGCCTCGCGGATCAGGCCGGGCATTTTTGCCAGGCTGCCGCCCTCGACGCCGATATCCGACAGGATCGAGTCGATCAGCGGCGCCTGCACGCGATAGCGCAGCGCCGAATCGATCACCTCGTCGGTGGCGCTGCGGCCACCGCTGCCGCCCTGGCCGTTGCCGTTGAGGCCATCGACCTGGAGGATGCGGATGCCCTCGATCTTCTCCATCGGCTTGACGCTCTCGCGCACGATGCCCTCGATCCGGTCGAGCAGCTTGCGGCGGAACAGCGAGTAGCGTGCCTGATCGGTCAGCACATTTTCAGCCTCGTTGAGCAGGCGCTGCGCCTCGGCCTCGACCGTGGCGCGAACCCGTTCGGCTCCGGCCGCGATCCTGGTTTCCTCGGCCTGTTTCTCGGCGAGCAGAACCTCGACGGTCTTGCGCCGCTTCGCGATTTCGCTCTCACGCGCGGTAACCACGCGCTCGGCCGCTTCGGTGGCGTGCACCCTCGCGTCTTCAGCCGCCGCGCGCGCCGCGGATTCCTCCAGCGACTTCTGATGCAGCGCGATCGCCTTCTCCATCAGCGCGGTCTCGACGTCCTTCTCGCGGTTCACCTCGAGCTTGCGCAGCTCGCGTTCGCGACCGATCCGGGCCTCGTCGAGGCCGCGGTCCGACGCAATGCGGGCGCGTTCGACCTCCTCGCGGGCGGCAATCTCGGCTTCCTGCAGTGATTGATTGCGGGCGACCTCGAGCTGCTCGATGGAGCGGCGCCGTGCGATCCGCGCGGCCTCCAGCGCCTGCTCGCGGGTCACATCGGTGGTCTCGACCTCCTTGCGGGCCGTGATCTCGGCCTGCTTGACCTGCCGGTCGGCATCGATGCGCTCGGAGCGCTTGGCGGCGAGCGCGATCACGCGTTCCTCGTCGGCGAGCTCGATCGCCCGCTTCTGGTCGATATTGAGCACCTCGCGGGTCCTGGAGGAGGTGATCCGCTCGCTCTCCAGCGCCAGCTCGACGTCGATCCGCTGCCGCTCGACCGCGTCACGGCGCTTCAGCTCGGCGGCCTCGATGGCCCCGGTGCGCTCGATCTCGAGCGCGCGGGTCTCGCGTTCGGCGCGGATGCGCTGCGCAGCGACCGACTTCTCCTGCGAAATGCGTGCAGCCTCGATCGATTCGCGCGAGGCGATGTCGGCCCCCTCGATCGCACGGGTCCGCGCGATTTCGAGTGCCCGGACATGTTCTTCCTGCGCGATCCGCGACGCCTCGGTGGCGTCGCGTGCCGTGATCCCGGCGATTTCGATCGCCTGGTTGCGCTCGATCTCGAGCTTGCGCGTGGTGTGATCGGCGGCGATGCGCTCAGCGGCCAGCGTCTTCTCTCTGATGATGCGGGCGGCCTCGACCGATTTTTGCGCCTCGATCTCGGCTTCCTGGATGGTGCGGACCTGCTGGATTTCCAGCGCGCGGGTGCGTTCGTCGGAGGAGATGCGCTCGACATTGACCGTCATGGTTTGGGCGATGCGCGCCTTCTCGGTGGCCTCGCGGGCCGCGATCTCGGCTTCCTCGACGGCGCGGGTCCGCTCGATCTCGCGGCGGCGGGTTTCTTCCTCATTGGCAATGCGGGCATCGGTGACGACGCGGTCCTGCTGGATGCGGGCCTTTTCGATCGACACGCGGGCGGCGATCTCGGCCTCCTCGACCGTGCGCATGCGCTCGATCTCGCGCTGGCGCACCTCACGCTCGGAGGCGATGCGGGTGGTGTCGACGGAGCGCTGGTTGGCGATCCTGGCCTTCTCGATCTCCTCGCGTGCCAGCAATTCCCGTTCTTCCACCGCGCGGGTGCGCTCGATCTCGCGGTGCCGGGTCTCGCGTTCGGAGGCAATGCGGGCTTCGGTGATGGCCTGCTCATTGGCGATGCGCGCCTTTTCGATGGCTTCGCGTGCGGTGATCTGGGCCTGCTCGGCTTCGGTCTCGCGCAGCGCGCGCTCGCGGGCGACCTCGGTGCGCTGCAGGGCGCGGCGCATCTCGATGTCGCGTTCCTGCTCGAGGCGGGCGGTCTCGCTCTCGCGCTCGATGTCCAGCGCCTGCCGCTCGGCCTCGAGGTTGCGGGAGCGGATCTTGATCATCGAGTCCTGCTCGATGTCGTTGCGCAGCTTGCGCTTGGCTTCGATGTCCTCCATCAGGCGGGTCAGGCCTTCGGCGTCGAAGCGGTTCGAGGGGTTGAAATATTCGAGGTCGGTCTGGTCGAGATCGGTGATCGCGACCGACTCCAGTTCGAGGCCGTTCTGCGCCAGCGCCTCGGCGGCATTGGCCTTGACGCGCGCGACATAGTCGCCGCGCTGCTCGTGCATCTGCTCCATCGTCATCTCGGAGGCGACCGAGCGGAGCGCGGAGATGAACTTGCCGGAGAGCAGGGTGTGCAGCTGCTCCGGCTCCATGGTGCGGCGGCCGAGGGTGGCGGCGGCGATCGAGACGGCTTCGCGGGTCGCCTGCACCCGGACGTAGAAGTCGGCCTCGATATCGACGCGCATGCGGTCGCGGGTGATCACGGCGTCCTGCTTGGAGCGCACGATCCCCATCGGCAGCACGTTCATGTTGACCGGCGTGTAGTCGTGGATGAACGGCAGCACGAAGGCGCCGCCATTGATCACCACCCGTTCGCCGAGGAAGCCGGTCCGGACGAAGGAGGTTTCCTTCGACGAGCGGTGGTAGAGCCAGTTCACCACATAGACGATGATGACGATCGCGACGATTGCGACGATGAGCCAGAGGATCAATTCACCGACCAGCATCCCCGACATCTCTTCCTCCCTTGGTCACGGCGCGTTAGCGTGCGCCGATCGCCTTGAATTTGCGAACCTGATCCGTCAGCGCCCGCTCGACCGGCAGGCGCTCCATCGAGGAGGCGCCATAGAAGCCGTGACAGTTGCGGGTCTGCTTCATGATGAAATCGGCATCCGCGGGGTCGGCGATCGGACCGCCATGCGCGAGCACGATGATGTCGGAATTGACGCTGAGCGCGGCTTCCGCCCAGGCCTCGATGCGGGCAGGGCAGTCGGCAAGTTTTGGCGCAGTCTGCGCGCCGATTGTGCCGCCCGTGGTCAGGCCCATATGGCAGACGATGATGTCGGCGCCCGCAATCGCCATCGCGGCGGCCTCCTGCTCGCTGAACACATAGGGCGTGGTCAGCATGTCCTTCTCATGCGCCTTCGAGATCATGTCGATCTCGAGCGCGTAGGACATCCCGGTCTCTTCGAGATTGGCGCGGAAGGTGCCGTCGATCAGGCCGACGGTCGGAAAATTCTGCACGCCGGCAAAGCCGATCGCCTTGAGCTGGTCAAGGAACGCATCCATGTCGCGGAACGGATCGGTGCCGTTGACGCCTGCGAGCACCGGCGTCCTTGTCACGACCGGGAGCACCTCGCCGGCCATCTCGACGACGATGGCGTTGGCATCGCCATAGGGCATCAGTCCGGCGAGCGAGCCGCGGCCCGCCATGCGATAGCGGCCGGAATTGTAGATCACGATCAGGTCGACGCCGCCGGCCTCCTCGCATTTCGCGGACAGTCCGGTGCCGGCGCCGCCGCCGACGATCGGCTCGCCGCGCGCGATCATCGCGTGAAACTTCTCCAACAGCGCCGTGCGTTCAAACCTGGGCATGGGTCACCTCGCCACTCTCCGCCTGCTACCGGCGCGTCCGAGCAGCGGACGGAACGCGCTGACGATGGCGGCGGTGAACTCGGGATCGTTGATGTTGCGCTTGATGCGAATGATCTGCCGGTTGCCGGTCTGGCGCACGGTGCGCTCCAGCGCGCCAAACAGCGCAACGTCCGCATCGGGGTCCCAGAACGGCTGGCCCGGTGCATCGAGCGCGGAGATGCCGCCTTCTGGCAGGAAGAGGCGCACCGGTCCGTCCATCTGGTTGAGGCGCTCGCCGATCCAGCGGCCCATGCGCTCGTTCTCTTCTGGCGTGGTCCGCATCAAGGTGACCTGCGGATTGTGGATGTGGAACTTGCGCTGCCGGTAGCGCTCCGGAATGGTGTCGGGTGCGCCGAAGTTCACCATATCAAGCGCGCCGACCGAACCGACATAGGGCACGCGGCTGCGGATGATTGCGCCGAAGCGATCGTCGGTCGCCGGGAATACGCCGCCCATCATGAGGTCGCAGACCTCGGTCGTGGTGAGATCGATGACCCCGGCGAGCTGGCCGGACTCGACCAGCTTCTCCATCGAGCGGCCGCCGACGCCGGTGGCGTGGAAGACCAGGCACTCGAAATCCTCGCGCAGGTCGGCCGCGATCTTCTGCACCGCCGGCGTGGTCACGCCGAACATGGTGATGCCGATCGCGGGAAGGCTGGCAGCGGTGTCGCGCTGCTTGCTGGTCTGCTGGTCGAGCCGCGCCTTGACCATGCCGACCAGCGCATTGGCGCCGTTGCCGAGTACCGCGCGCGAGATCGAATTGAGGCCCTGCACGTCGGTCACCGAATACATCATGGTGATGTCGGCAGGACCGACATAGGGGCCGACGTCGCCGGAGGCGACCGAGGAGATGATGAGCTTGGGCACCCCGATCGGAAGCGCGCGCATGCCGGGTGCGACCAGCGACGCGCCGCCCGAGCCACCGGCCGAAATGATGCCAGCGATATTGCCCTGGCGGCGCAGCCAGCGCTCGAAGGCCTCGGCCATCGCCGTCACCGAGGCGCCGCGATCGGCGCCGAACACGCCCGCGCCGCCGCGGCCGTGGTTCAGTGCGATCTCCTGCGCGGTGACGTCGCAGCTCGCCGCCTTGCCGCTGGTCGAGACGTCGACCAGCCGGGTGCGCAGGCCGCTGCCGGCAATGATGTCGCGAATGAACCGCAGCTCCGCGCCCTTGGTGTCGAGCGTGCCGACGATCAGCACGACCGGTGGCCCCGACGTCCTGGATGTCGCTGGCTCGCGCCGCGTGCGGGTCGTCTCCTCGAGCCTCGTGACGGCGGCGGACTGCGTCCGTGCGGCGGCCTCGATGCGGGCGATCGGCACCGGTTGCGACCAGCGCGTCGGCAGCACGGGATTGGAGACGTAGATACGAGCCGGCCCCTTGCGTTCCGGCAGCGGTGCGCCGGCCGCTTCGGCCTTTGCTGGCGCGGCCTCGGCCTCAGTCACATCCGCGCCGTGGGTGCCGACGCCGAGCAGCCGCTGCTGCAGCTCGCGGTCGGTGGCGAGGCGCGCGGAGTCGATGATGCGGTTGATCCGGCCGTTGACCATGATGGCGACGTTGCGCGACACCGTCGTCGCGACGCCGATGTTCTGCTCGATGACCAGAACGGAGATGTCGCCTTCGTCGCCGAGCCGCAGCAGCATCTCCTCGACCTGCGCGACAATCACGGGCGCAAGGCCCTCGGTCGGCTCGTCCATGATCAGCAGTTGCGGGTTGGTCAGCAGCGCGCGCGCGATCGCCAGCATCTGCTGCTCGCCGCCGGAGAGCTGGTTGCCGCCGTTGTTCTTGCGCTCGGCGAGGCGCGGAAAGGTGTCGTAGATGCGCTCGACGGTCCAGGCACCGCGGCGCAGGCCGCCGGCGAGCGCGAGATGTTCGTCGACGGTCAGCGATCGCCACAGGCGGCGGCCTTGCGGCACATAGCCGACGCCGAGCCGGGCGATCCGCGCCGGGTTGAGCCGCGTGACTTCCTCGCCGCGAATCCGGATCGAGCCGGCGCTGGCGCGCACCAGGCCCATGATCGCCTTGCACAGCGTGGTCTTGCCCATGCCGTTGCGGCCGACCACCGAGAACACGCCGGTATCGAGCGTCAGATCGACGCCCTGCAGCGCATGCGAATGGCCGTAATAGACGTCGAGGCCCTTGACCTCGAGGGCAGGAGCGGCGCGGCGGTCACTCATGGCCGCCTCCGAGATAAAGCTGCTGCACCTCGGGATCGGATTCGATCTCGCGCGGCAGACCTTCCTTGAAGATGCGGCCGTTGTGCATCATCGTGACGCTCTCGACGACGCGCAGCGCGACATCCATGTCGTGCTCGATGATGATGTAGCCGATATGGGCCGGCAGCGAGGTCAGGATCTCGATCAGCTCGCGCCGCTCGGTCGGCGACAGTCCCGCAGCCGGCTCGTCGAACAGGATGAAGCGCGGCGCGCCGGCCAGCGCCAGCGCAATCTCGAGCTGGCGCTGCTGGCCATGCGCGAGTTCGGCGACGCGCTGGTCCTTGACGCCGGTGAGATGCACCGCCTGCACCAGTGTTTCGGTCGCGTGCATCAGCGCATCGTTCTGCCCCGGGCGCAGCAACGAGAAGCGGCCGCGCGAGACGCCGCGGCAGGCGAGGTAGACGTTGTCCTGCACCGTGAGGCCGGGGAACAGTGCCGATATCTGGTAGGTACGGCGCAAGCCGCGGCGGATGCGCTCATAGGGCGGGAACTGGGTGATGTCCTCGCCGAAGAAGCGGATCGTGCCGGAGGAGGGCGGGAAATCGCCGGTGATGCAGTTGAACAGCGTCGTCTTGCCGGCGCCGTTCGAGCCGAGCACTGCGCGGCGTTCGCCGGGCCGCACGGTGATGGTGACGTCGGTCAGCGCCGCCAGCGCGCCGAACAGCCGCGTCACGCCGCGCAGCTCCAGCGCTGCACCGGCGCCGACCACGGACAGCCGCTGCGCGACGCTATCCATGGCGGCCTCCGCCTGGACGTTGCGTCGAGGAGGTGGTGCGGCGCCGCCAGCGTTCCCAGAGACCGATCACGCCGTCGGACGACCAGAACACGATGGCGAGGAAGCCGAGCCCGATCAGCAGCCGGAAGCGATTGCCGTCGAGCCCGAACTTGATCAGCACGTCGAGCGCGAAGGTGCGCAGCAGCACGAAGATCAGCGCACCGATGAACGGGCCGATCGGCCGCGTGATGCCGCCGACTATGGCGATGATCAAGACGTCGATGCAGGCGCCGACGCTGACTGAGCCGGGCGAGATTTGCCGGTAGTTCCAGACCTGCAGCACGCCGCCGAGCGCCGCGATGAAGGCGGCGAAGGCGTAGGCCGCGATGCGGTGGGCATTGGGATTGAAGCCGAGTGCGGCCATGCGGCGGGAATTGTCGCGCACGCCCTGCAGCGCGAGGCCGAACGGCGCGCGCGAGACATACTGGACGGCGAAGTAGCAGATCGCGGCGACGCCGAGCGTCACATAGTAGAACGCGATGTCGGCGCGCCAGTCGACGCCCCAGAAATGCGGCGTCGCGACGGTGTTGATGCCGGTGTGGCCGTTGAAGATCGCCCAGTTCTGGTTGGTGAAGTAGTAGAAGGCAGCACCGATCGCCAGCGTGATCATGATGGTGTAGATGCCCTCGGTGCGCACCGCGAGCGCGCCGCCGAGCGTGCCGAACAGCGTCGCCAGCGCCAGCGCCATCGGCGTTGCCAGCCACCACGGCCAGCCCAGGCTGATATTGGCGTTGCCGCTTATGCCGAACACCGCGACCATGTAGCCGGCGAAGCCCGCGATCGTCAGCTGCATCAGGCTGACCATGCCGCCATAGCCGGCCAGGAACATCAGGCTGAGCGCGATGATGCCGAGGATCAGCGTGGTGGCGAAGATCTCGATCAGGAAGAAGCCGTTGGCGATCAACGGCATGATCACGAGGATCAGCGCGACCAGCCACGCTGCCGGGTTCTGCAATTCGGGCCAGGCGCGGATCAAGGCGCGTCGCGTCGCGTTGGCGGACGGGTCGGGGCGGAACTGGGTGCTCTGGAGCAACGACATTTCATCGCCTCGCGAGCAGGCCCTGCGGCCGCAGCGCCAGCACCACGACCATGATCAGGAAGGTGACGACGATGGCGTAGGTCGGGATGTAGACCGAGCCGAGCTGCTCGGCGAGCCCGATGATGACGGCGCCGAGCGCGGCCCCCGGGATCGAGCCCATGCCGCCGACGATCACGACGACGAGGGAAGCGAGCAGGAAGCGGGTATCCTCGCCCGGCGACAGCGACTGGAAGGTGCCGCCGACCACGCCGGCGATGCCGGCAAGGCCTGCGCCGAGCGCGAACACCAGCACGAACACGAGCTGGATCCGCACTCCGGTCGCGGCCAGGATATCGCGGTCGTCGACGCCGGCACGAACGATCATGCCGATCCGCGTACGATTCAGCGCCAGCCACATCGCGATCCCGATCACGACGGACGCTGCGAAGATCACCAGCCGCACCAGCGGGTATTGCAGATAGACCGGCTCGCCCGACGATTTGATCGCGGTGAGCAGCGGCAGCTGCACCGGGCCGATCAGCCAGGCCGGGGTCTGGACCTGGTAGAAGTCGCCGCCGAACACCCAGAGCATCAAATCGGCGAACACGATCGACAGCCCGATCGTCACCATGGTCTGCCTGAGGTCCTGCCCCTCCATGCGGCGGAACACGGCGAGCTGCAGGATCACCCCGACCAGCGCCACCGCGATGAAGGCCACGATGAAGCTGAGGATCCACGATCCCGTCCATGTGCTGACGGCGTAGCCGATGTAGCCGCCGAACAGATAGAGCGAGCCGTGCGCGAGGTTGACGTTGCGCATCAGGCCGAAGATCAGCGTGAAGCCGCTCGCCACCAGGAAATACAGCCCGCCGAGCGTGATGCCGTTCAGCACGGCATTGAGGAACACGCGCTTGCGGCCGATCGCGGCCTCCAGTCCCGGCGGCCAGATCGCGAACACCAGCCACGCAAGCACCGCGACCGCGATGATTACGATCAGCGCCCAGGCCGGATGGCGTTCGATGAACCTGGCCATCTCCGTCGCGTTCCCTCAGCTGGCCGCGACCGTCTGCCGGGCCGCGTGTCCTGACATCCTATCGAGGGCGAAAGCTAGGGATTTGATCCAGAGTATCTTTTATCGTTTTCCTTTCCGGAACTCGTTCACGGCCGCAACACCTTGGCGGCGCGGCGATAGTCGGTCGGGGCCATGCCGACATTGGCGGCGAAGAAGCGGGTGAAGCCGCTCTGCGAGGAGAAGCCGAGATCGAAGCCGATATCGGCGATCGGCGTCTCGGTCGCGACCAGCGCGTCCAGCGCCTGCTCCATGATCAGCGTGTTCATGTAGAGGTGAGGGGTGACGCCGGTTTGCGTCCGGAACAGCCGGTAGAAATGCGGCCGCGACAGGCCGGCCTCGCGCGCGATCGCATCGAGCTCGATCTCGGCGCCGGGGCTTTCCGACATCAGCTTGATCGATTTGCGGACCCGGAAATCGGTCACCGCGGCCGCCGCGGGGGCGTCCTGCGCCGCCTGCCAGCTCTCCTCGTAGCAGGAATCGATCAATTGCCGGAGTTCGCAATCGAGGGTGCGCAGCGACGGCGCGCCGCACACCAGTGCTGCGGTGCGGCGGATCAGCCGGTCGAGCGTCTCGGTGCGGGGAAAGAAGGTGCGGCCGAACCGCAGGCCCTGCGCATTCGCCGTCGGCGCGAACCATTCGGCGTTGACATAGAGCACGAAGAAGATCGCGCCATGGTCCATGTCGGTCGGCAGAAAATTGTGCGGTTCCCACGGGTTGACCGCGACGACGGTGTCGTCCTTGAGCAGCAGGCGCTGCTCCGAGACATCGATCTGCGCCGGCGTTCCGCCGACATGAAAGATCAGATGCCCTTCGCGGTGCGCATGCACGTTGAAGGGACGGTTCAACTGATAGACCGTCGCGCGACCGAACCGGCCGTGGAAGACGGCAAGCGCCCTGCTCATGCCTCCCCTCCCGCGGGATGTTCTTGTCTTTTCGACAAGCGTTCATCATCCGCCCGCGGAAAGCAAGGGCGAGCAGGGCTGTTGGTGCAACCGCGCGCCATGCCGCGGCCGCTCTGCCTGCACTGCAACAAATACGTCAGTACTTCTTGCACTCCGGGATTGTGCGGCCGGGCAGGCCGATCTTGGCGAACACCGCCGGATCGTAGCCCAGCGTCTGGTTGACGTTCGGGATCACCTTCACGACCTTGGAGAACAGCGCGCCCTTGCCGTCATCGACCACCTCGGTGACGAAATTGGTGCCGATCGCCTGGCGGTTGGAATCGAGCTTGATCTTGCCGTTCGGCGCATCGATCTCGATCTTGGCCAGCGCCTCCTTGAGCTTGGCCTGGTTGTTGGAGAGATCGCCGTTGACCTGGCGCAGCGCCAGGATCAGCGCCATGGTCGAGCCGTAATAGTTGGTGGCGAGCAACGACGGGCTCGGGAAGCGTTTGGCCGGCGGGAAGGCGTCCTGGTAGGCCTTGACGAATTTCTGCCAGCTCGGATCCTCCCAGGTATCGGCTTGGCCGCTCGCGGCGATGGTGCCGACCAGCGCGTTCTTGGCGCTGCCCTTCGACGACAGGATGGTCTGGTCGATCATGATCGAGCCGCCCATCAGATGCGCCTTGCCGCCGGCCTGCTGATATTGGTTGAGGAAGTTGACCGCGTCGGCGCCACCGAGGCCGAGATAGATCGCGTCGACATCGTCGGGCAGCGCTGCGATGACCGAGGCAAAGTCCTTGGTGCCGAGCGGCACCCATTGCCGGTTGGTGACCTGGCCGCCGGCGCCGCAGAATTCAAGCACCAGGCCGAACACCTGGGTGTAGATGAAGGAGTAGTCCTCGCCGACGGTCGCGATCTTGCGATAGCCCTTGGTCTCATAGGCGTATTTGCCGAGACCGACCTGCCACTGCGCGCCGTCCATGTTGAAGCGGAAGAAGTTCGGCGCCGGGTCGACATAGGTCGTCTCCTGCGCGCCGGAGGCGGCGTTGACGAAGGTCAGCTCCGGATGGGTCTTTGCAAAGTTCTTCACCGCAATGCCCTCGTCGCCCGACAGCGGCGACAGCAGGATCTGCACCTTGTCCTGCTCGATCAGCTTGCGCACCGCGCGCACCGCGGAGTCCGGCGTCGCGTCGGTCGAGGCGACGATGAATTCAAGCTCCTTGTCGCCGATTTTCTTGCCGAGCACGTTGAGCGCGGTCTGGTGGCCGCGCATGCCATCCTCGCCGAGCACGGTGTAGGTGCCCTCGAGCGTCGCGGTGACGCCGACCTTGATCTTCTCCTGAGCGAACGCCGTGCCCGAAAGCAACAGGCTGCTCAACGCAATCAGTCCCAAACTGCCTTTCAACATCGCTCTCCTCCCTCTGTGTTGTCGCCGGCGTCCACGTGGCGCGAGGGCGTCCGGTTGTTGGGGGCAAAGCTAGCCGAAGGCGGGCACAGCGCGGATGTCGTCGCCGCGCAATCGCTTAACGGGCAGTCTCATTTTGATTGTTGCGCCGCAACGAGGTTCGCGGCGCAATGTCGCGGTTGTTTGGTGTCATCACCCGCGCATGCGGGTGATCCAGTATTCCAGAGACGCCGGCGTGTGAGCCGAGAAGCCGCGGCGTACTGGATCGCCCGGTCAAGCCGGGCGATGACAGGTGAGGGTGGGGATCCGGCCGATCTTTCACCACGACGCCGACCGTCGATCGCAACGGGTGTCAGGGAGACCGTGCTGCACCGTCGATGCGCTTCGGCATTTGACCGGCGACAAGGCCGTTCGGATCCGGACGTGCGTCGTCGGTCTGCGCGATCGGTGCTGAAGCGGGCGCGAGATGATGCCGCGCCGTATTGATCATCTGTTCTCCGACCACCATGCCCAACAGGCCAACCAGCGCGATCAGCGGCGGGGCTGGAGAGCGAATCTGGACGAGGCCGTAAGCGACCCCGGCGGCAACGCCCATCAGCAGGGACAGCACATAGCCGATCATCGTCGCCCTCCTATTGCTGCGGCTTGATCACGATGCGACCGGCCGCACCGGCTGCGACCTTGCGATAGCCCTGCGCAGCGTCAGCTAGCCCGCAGGTTTCCGCGATCGGGGCCGCGCGATAATCGCCGGCGATGAAACCGGGCGTGAGCGCGTCGAGCACGTCGGCTGAGGCCACAAGATCGCGCTTCAAGGTATCGACGCCGAACAGCCGGCTTTCATTGTGGTAGAAATCGGCGAGATCGAAGCTCACCTCGCGCTGGCCGGTCGCGGAAATTTCCACCAGCCGTCCGCGCAGCGCGAGGCTGTTGACAGCGCTGCGGAACATCACGCCGCCGACGAGGTCGAACACGACATCGGCGCCGTTGCCGCCGGTGACCGCGCGGATTTCCGCCGGCACGTCCTCCGCTCCGATGATCAGATGCTCCGCAATCGCATGAATCGGCGCGTCGGCATGCGGCGCGTGGCGGTCGACGCCGATCACCCGCGCGCCGATGCGCCGGGCGATCTGGGCCGCGGCGCCGCCGACCCCGCCGCCGGCGCCGATCAGGACCATGGTCTCGCCAGCCTTGAGACCGGCGGCCTCGATGCCGCACCAGGCGGCGACATAGTTGACGCCGACCGATGCCGCCTGCTCGAAGCTGAGATTGTCCGGCTTCCGTCGCAGGCTCGCGACCGGCACCGCGAGCAGTTCGGCATGGGTGCCGTCGCGGGTGAAGCCGGTATCGCCGCCGGTGCCCCAGACCGCGGCGCCGCGCCATTCGGCCGGTCCCGCCTCGACGATGCCGGCGTAATCCCGGCCGGGGATGCGCGGCAGCGTGGTCTGGCTCATCGCGCCAGCCACGTTCTTGACGTCGCTGAGGTTGATGGAGGCGGCGACGACGCGCACCAGCGCGGTCGCCGCGTCCACGGTCGGCGCCGGGACCTCGGTCAGTTTCAGTACCGAGGGGTCTCCGAAGGTCTCGAACCGGATTGCGCGCATGAATCTTGCTCCTCATCTTTCCTGAGCAGGAAAATGGACCGGCCTGAGAGGACCGGAAAGATGCCGGCAAGGATGCTATGCTTCCATTAAATGGAAACATGGGGGCTGAAATGCCGGACAGCATCGGGGACATCGAGCTCTTCTGCGGCGTCGTTGAAGCCGGCGGAATCTCCGCCGGTGCCGCGGCGCTGCGCTCGTCGCCGCCCGCCACCAGCCGGCGGTTTGCCGCCCTCGAGGCCCGGCTCGGCGTCAAGCTTGCGGAACGCAATGCGCGGCGGTTTCGACTGACGGAAGAGGGGGCGCTGTTCTACGAACATTGCCGAAAGCTGAATGGAGCTCGGCCGGCGGCGGATCGCGCCGTTGCTGGCGGAATTCGCCGACCAGCATCCGGGACTGGACGTCCATCTGGTGCTGTCCGATGCCGGCCTCGAGGTCGGACAGGATGGCATCGACGTTGCCCTTCGCGTTGACCGGCCCGACGATCCGGCGGTCATGACGCGCAAGATCGCGACCACGCCGCGCGTGCTCTGCGCTGCGCCATTCTATTTCGCCAAACGCGGGATGCCCGAGCGGCCAGCCGATCTGATCGATCACGAATGCCTGCGTCTGGCGCGCCGGCATCATCTGCACGATCGCTGGCGGTTCCGGACGGAGCACGGCGTCGAGGAGATCGTTGTGAAGGGTCACCTGTCCAGCAGCAGCGGCGACGTGCTTCACGGCTGGGCCCTTGAAGGTCGGGGCCTCTCGTCGGAAGCGCTATGGGACGTGTCCGAGGACCTGCAGGCCGGGCGCCTGGTGGCCTGTCTTGCCGATCATGCGTGCGATGAAATCGAACTGTTCGCCACGTTTCAGCCGGGCCATCCCGTGCCGCCACGCGTCCGCCTGTTCGTTGATTTCATCGCAGCGTCGCGCTTGAACCAGTCGTCGTAGCGAACTCTCGGATCAGCTATCTCACAGCCGCGCGCGGATGGCGGCGGTTCGGTCTGATGCGTGTTGCGCTTGCCGTTCAGAGATCGATGACGAGATCACCAACCGGCCGTGAGCAGCAAATCAGAAGATTGCCGTCCGCGGGCCGGTCGAGCGGCTTTGGCTCATAGGCGACCGTGCCTGAAACCAGGCCGCTTTCGCAGTTGTGACAAACGCCACTCCGGCACGCCCAGCGCACCGGGACATCGCATGCCTCGGCGAGCTCGAGGATGTTTTGGTAGGCTGACGCTTTCCAGTGTGCGGCAACGCCGCTTCTGGCGAAGGAGATCAATGGACCGGTGTCCGCATCCTCGCTCGGCGGATGTGGAGCTCGGGCCGCGGCGCCGACGACACCCGGCGTCATCGATTCGCTGCCGTTGAAGATTTCGAGATGAATTCGCTGCGGCGCCACGCTGAAGGCCGTCAGCGCGTCTTTCATGTCTGCCATGAAGCGCGTGGGCCCGCAGAGGTAGACGTCCGCCTCCCCGGGAATGCCGACCTCGCCGAACACCTGTCGCGACAGATGACCGCTGCCGTCGAAATCTATGCCCTTCCGATCGCGTGCGGCCGGCCTGCTGTAACAAACATAGCTGCGACCGTGGGTGAGAGCGGGCATCAGGCGGCGGACTTCGGCTGCGAACGGATGATGTTGCCCGTCGCGGGCCGTGTGCAGCCACAACACCTGCCGTGTCGAGCCGGTCTTCGCCAGGGCGTGCAGCATCGCCAGCACGGGCGTTGCGCCAATTCCCGCGCTGAGCAGCACGACGGGCCGCTCCCCGGACTGCAGCACGAAGCTTCCGCGCGGCGAGCTGACGTCGAGACGGTCGCCGGACCGGACCTGCTCCCGCAGGTAGGTTCCGGCAGCACCGTTCGGCTCGAGCTTCACGCTGATCCGGTAGCGCTCCGTCGAAGCGGGGCCCGAGAGCGAGTAGCTGCGAAACAGCTGCGGCCCGTTGCCGGCGGGTCGAAGGCGCAGCACGACATACTGACCGGGCAGGGCCGAAGGCAGCGGCTGTCCGTCCGGATCCTGCATCGACAGCGAGAGGACGTCCGCGGCCTCGTGATCGATCGCGGCGACCACGAGCGGACGAAATCCCGGCGCAGCGGGATACGCAGCCGCTTCCGGCGCGAGCCCCGCGTTGCCGGTGCCCGCGCCACTCGCCTGGTTCTGCAGCAAAGCCTGGAACGACGCCCGCCATCCCGGCGAGAGTTGCTCGATGCGCAAGGCGCGCTCCAGCCGATCACGCGGATGGTTCGGCGAATAGAGCAGCGCGTTGATCTCCGCAACGGTCGTTCGCTCCTTCGCCTCGCCCACCTTCAGGATGTCGTCGCCGGCGCCGACATCGCCTTCCCTGAGGACGCGGAAGTAGAAGCCCGGCCGCCCGCTTGAGGTCAGCAATGCCGGCATCAGCGGCTCGTTGACGCGAATGCCGACGCGGTAGCACGTCACGCGAGGCTGGGTGACCTCGAACAGCGCGCTGCCGATCTGGTAACGGTCGCCGATGCACACGGCATCGTCGGGCAACCCCTCGATCGTGAAGTTCTCGCCGAACTGGCCGTGGACGAAGTCGTTTCGCTTCAGCTCTTCCTGCCAGTGGCGATACGATTCGATCTGGTAGACGAACACGGCGCGATGCTCGCCGCCGTGGCCTGCGAGGTCGCCCTGGCCGTCTCCGGCCAGATTCAGCCGGCCGACCCGGCAGCGGCCAGGCATCGGGCTTTTCCAGACCCCGGTGTGAACGGTCCGGCCCTTCCACTCAATGTCGCGCGGAAGCCCGACGTTCACGGATAGCAGTCGCGCCATGTTCTGCTCCGCCTTGAATGAGAATCGGAGGCCGTTCTCGCGGCCTAAAATGGCAGCAAGCCGCCGGAGGATTACTCGCGGACGATCTCGGCGACGTCGAGGTTGCGATCCGGGCCGTGCGGCACGACGGTCTGGCCGGGCTCGAGATGCAGCTCGACGCCGTCGAGATGGACGGTGACGATATCGGGTTCGAACGACACCAGGCCGGAGATGCGGCGCACCTCGGGATAGGCGTCGGGATAGGACCACGCCGCCTGGCGTGCCTCACCGATCGCGTAGTAGCTGCATAATCCCTTGTAGGGGCAGAAGGTCTGGAGCTTGACCGGAACGAGGGTGGACTCGTCGATATCGGCGCGCGGAACGTACCAGCGTGGCGCGAAGCCGGACTCGTAGATCACCAGCGGCTGCCTGGTGTCGGCAATGACGCGCTCGCCGTGGCGGACCACGAGATGACGGGAGGCCTGGCGGATGTCGATGCGATGGTAGGGGTCGGCGGCGTGGCCGACGATCCGCTCGTCCTCCTCATAGAAGGCATCCATCACCCGCCAGGCGAACGCGACCCGGCCCTGCAGCTCGCTTGCGTGGGCCGGCAGGCCGGTGTGCTGCCACGCGCCCCGCGCTGCGATGTGCTGCTCGTCGGCGCGGACGCTATACCAGGACGTGGATTCGAGATCGACGTGCTCGGTGACGTGCTCGGTGGGTTCCAGGACACCCGGAGCAACATCGGCCTCCGGAAAGTAGGCGACGGGATAGCGAGCCGGTTCGAACAACAGGAGGACCTGCTCGCTGTCGGCGATCCAGCGCTCGGCGAAGCGCACGCGCATGCGCCGGCGCAGCCGCTCGACGAACAATAACCGCTTGGGCAGCGGTTCGGGCACGAGGAACCGGCCGAGTGCGCCCGCCGAGAGCGGACCTTGTTGCCAGGACAATCCCATTGCCGCCTCCCGCAAAGATTTGACGATCGAGGCTGGTACGATATCCGCGGAGCATTTGTTACGCCGAACGCGAATTCGACAGCAATAACGCGGATCCGACAGCAAGTTTTCACAACAACGATGGCAACTTTCGGGCCTGTCTGGCGCTTGCCCGCCGCACCACCCGGGTCAGCGCAATGCAGGGCCGGCGCGGAGGCTCATGCCCGCGGTGGACGGACAAGGCGAGCATCGCGGAGATCGCAGCGCAAGCGCGGCGCTACTCGTTCACCGCCATCGGCGATACGACAAATCCAGGCACTGCCGGACCCAGAAGCCATTCACATGGATGAGCTGGCACGGGCTCGGAGGTGGCTCCTTGATGATCGGGTAGCCGTGGATGTCGATGTTCGTCGGGGCGGTGACGCCGCGCCAAAACACCGCGTTGGCGGTTCGGGGACTGAAGGCGGCGGCGAATGCCGCGACTGCAAGGCAGCTCAAAAGAAGTTTGCGTGCGCACACCATGCTTTCCGCTCCTTCCCCAAAATCGACCGGAGAAGCTTCCCGCAGCCGGCAGCGGAGTGCAAGCGGGGTTTTTACGGAGTGAGTGCCTGTTCCTCGTCGTCAAAGACGACGGACAGCTCCTCGCGCAGTGCCTCTTGCATACATCAGCCAGGCATGTGGTGGCCGGCCGCCTGTCCGCCGTCGACGTGGAGCACTTCGCCGGTCACAAAGCCTGCGCCGTCGAGATAGAGCACTGCGTCGACGATATCGGAGATCTCTCCCATCCGGCCGACCGGGTGAAGCGCCGCCAGCGCCTGATGCGCCTCTGCCGGGTGCATCGGGGTCTTGATGATCCCGGGCGACACCGCGTTGACGCGGATTCCGGTCCTTGCGTATTCGATGGCGAGTGCGCGGGTTGCGGCGTTCAGGGCGCCCTTTGTCAGCGAGGCGAGGGCGGCCGGAACGCTGCTCATCGGCTGGTCGACCAGACTTGTCGTGATGGTGACGACGTGACCGTGTCCCTGTTTGCTCATCAGCTCCAGCGCGCGCCGGGGCATGTTAAAAAAGCCCGTGACGTTGGTGGAGATGTAAGTGGCGTAGTCATCCTGCGTGTAGGCCGCGAACGGTTTGGCCATGAAGATGCCGGCATTGTTGACCAGCGTGTCGACGCGGCCGAAACGCTCGATCGCCGCCTTGAACACGCTCGCAGCCGTATCAGCTGCGCCGACGTCGCCTGGCACCGTGAAAAAATCCGCATCGGCAGCTGGCTTGATCGAGCGCGACGTCGCAACGACCCGGCAGTTGCGATCCCTGAAGGCCTGAACGATGCCGGCGCCGATGCCCTGCGATGCGCCGGTGACAACAGCCACTTTCCGCTCTGTGCTCATGATCGCACTCCTTCAAAACTCGATTCTTGTTTTGACGCGTTTTCCTTGCGTGAACCGGTATCCACCCCGCATCACGTGCGGGGCAGGCTTCGCTCGAAAACGCTCTGGCCTACGCCGCGCCGCTTGCAGCAAGCGGGCTGTAGTCGCGGCTCTTGAACATCGTGTGCAGTTGCCGCCGGCGGATGCCCAGATTGCCGCCGTCGAAGATCGGCAGCGCGAGCGCGTCCTGCAGCAGGCCGCCGAATGGCGCTTCATGGTCATAGCTGTCGATGCCGACCACCCGCATCAGATCGGTGATGACGCGCACGGCGGCTTCGGAGCCGAAGATCTTGGCCTGCACCGCGAGTTCCTCGGCCGCCGGCGACTGGGTGTCTAGGGCATGGCAGGCGCGCCAGCTGAGATAGCGCGCCGCCTCGATCGTGGTCTTGGCATCGGCGAGTGCGTATCCAACCGCCTGATGCTCGATGATGGGGTGAACGCCGCCGCGCTTTTCGGTGCGGGCAAAATCAAGCGCGAACGCGAACGCCGCCCGCATCAGCGCGACGCCGAAGATTCCGACCAGCGCCGCGGTGCCGGTGAACGCCGCCGCCGTCAGCGCCAGACCTGAGCCCTGCTGTCCGAGCAGATTGCGCTGCGGCGCCGTGACATTCTGCAAGCCAAACTGGGGGACGAGGTGCGCGCGATGGCCGATGCTGTCGATCGCGCGTTCGAACACCAGACCGGTCACCGGTCCTTGCACGGCAATGATCGAGATGGCCGCGTCGGGTGCCGCCGCCGGATCGGTTCGGCTCACGACGGTCAGGAGATCGGCGCCCTCGCGATTCCAGCCGGTGGCCGAGGACACCCATTTCTTGCGGCCGTTGATCACCCAATTGTCGCCCTCGCGCCGGGCCGTGGTGCGGACGCCCTCACCGGGCGGCGGCGAGGCGGCGTTGGCGCTGCCGCCCGGTTCGCTGGAGCAGAAGGCCGCGAGCGGCGCGCCGCTGGTCTTCAGGAACGGCGCGAGCAGCCGCTGGCATTGCTCGGCCGTGCCGCCGAGCAGCAGCGGCAGCAGGCCGAGCACGCTGCCGAGCATCGTGAGCGTCACGCTGGGGTTCACGCTGTAGAATTCCTCGGCCAGGATCGCCATGTCGATCATGCCGGCATTGTCGCCGCCTGCCGGCGCCGGAATGCACTTGCGCACGTAGCCGGCCGCCACCATCGCCTCGTAGGTCGGTTTGGTGGCGAGAAAGCGCTGCTCCGGCGTTGCCAGTTTCTCGGCCGCCCTGGCCTCGGCCAGCCCCTCCCTGGCAAATTTGCGGGAGGCGAGTTGCAACTCGCGCTGCTGCGCCGTGAGCGTGAAATCGATCGCCATGCCAATGTCCTCCGTGTCGGGCTATCGCTATCCCGGCATGGTCAGGAAATCTTGGACGGCAGTGCCCGATTTCTTGGCGTGGGGTGAACCGGGTCTTGAACCCGGTCTCGTCGCGCTTTCAATGCGCGGCTGAGCGACGGAACTCGCGCGGGGCGAGGCCATTGTGGCGCTTGAACAGGCGGTTGAAATGCGAGATGTCGCGGAAGCCCGCGGCAAAGGCGATCTCGGCAATGGTCCTGTGGGCAGCGCTGCGATCGAGCAGGGCGCGCGTGCACGCGGCGATCCGCTGCTCGTTGACGTGTTCGCCGACGGAGCGGCCGGTGGTCGCAAACAGGCGATGCACATAGCGCTCGGAGCAGCGGAATTTCGTGGCCAGCGCCGGGGCACCGAGCTCGGGATCGTCGCTGTGACGGGCGATGTGGTCAAGCATCATCGACAGCAGCACCGGCGTATGCACGCGCTCCGGCGACATGTCGGCGAGGATGTCGGGTGCGTGCGCGATCAGCTCGGCGATATGCGCGCCGAGCATCGCCGAGGTTGTCGCGAGCTGACGGCCGCTCAGGCAGAGCTCGGCATAGCTCGCCAGCGTCCGCGAGAGCGCGCGGCCGGTTTCGGTCGCCGACAGGCCGAGCCGCGGGCGATCGAACAGCGCGTCCGGCAACAGACGTCGCGGCACCGCAAAGCAAAAGAGCTTGAAGTTGTGGCGGTGGGCGATCTCGAACGGCTGCGTCGTATCGGCAACCGCGAGATCGCCGGGCGCGCTGATCTGCTCATGGCCGCGCTGCGAGGTGCGTCCAAGCCCTTCGAGCTGGAGGTTGACGAAGCAAAGGTCGTCGGTGCTCGCAACGATGTGCGACGGCAGCCGCAGCACGGTGTGTCCGCTCGCCGTGACCCGCGAGATCTGCAGCGGCGCGGCATCGACCATGCAGATCGTGCCGGCAAAGGACTCCTCGGCAATCCTGCGCGGCTCCAACCGCACGAACGCAGCCGCGAGGTCATCAGCCCAACTGCCGAAGGGCTGATCCGGACGGGCCGGCCTGGTCGACCATTCCATGTGCGCCTCGAATAGACTGTCACTGCGAAGGGCCCAGCGGTCGAAAGATATCGCCGGCCAAACCGGCGGTCAAATAGTGCCAGCCCGCGGGTCCCAGGACATCCGCGGACTGGAGCAATGACGATGCCGTCGGCGTCGTCATCCCCCGGTTGACGTGGGACTTTCGTCAAAACTTCTGGGTGATGCCGGCATAGACGCCGCGCCGCGGTCCGTATTGCGGCGCGAACACGCCGATGCCGGAGCCGTCGCGGATCTGGTAGACGGTATCGAACAGATTGACGACGTCGAGACGCAGCGTGGTCGGCTTGTTCGGTGCGACAAGGTAGAAATCGTGCGAGACGCCGAGATTGACCTGGGTGTAGGGCGGCACCGTGCCGATGTTGGCAAAGCCGTCGCGCAGGCCTGAGCCGTAGATCAGCGAGGCGCTGAACTTGGTGTCGTGCCACTGATACCAGCCGCCCACCGATGCCGTCAGGGTCTGGGCATGATCGGTGTTGACGTAATTGTTGGCGATGTAGGCCAGTTCGTCCGGATCGAACAGATACTGGTTCGAGACGACGTTGGTCGCGACCTGTCTTGCGATGGCGACGTTGCCGTAGAGGTGCAAATTGTCGTGGTCGTATCTCGCCGTCAGCTCGACGCCTTCGTTGGTGCCTTTCGCGTAGTTGAAAGCGGTCAGGACGTAGGCCGCGCCGAACTGGCCGTCGTCGAGCAGATCGGTCGCGATCTTGTAATAGGCGTCCATGCCGACTTCGAGGCCCGGGATCGCATAGACTTTCTGCGTGACGCCGACGTCGAACACGTGCGAGCGCTCTGGCAGCACGGGGTCGTTGGCGGTGACCGCCGGCTGCGCCGTGGTGTTCTGCACCAGTCCCAGATTGGTCGGCGCCGCCAGCACCTGCTCGGGCGGCGTGAAGTTGCGGGCATAGCCGGCATGGAAGGTCGTGCCTTCGAGAGGCTTCCAGGTCAGGCTGATCCGGGGGCTGAGCTGGTTGGCATCGACATATTGCCACATCTGGTCGAAGCGCAGCCCGGCGTTGAGCGTCAGCTGGTTGGTGATCTTCCACTCGTCGCTGATGTAGGTGGAGAACAGGTACCCGGTCTTGGCGCTGGAATCGAACACTGAGAGCGGCGCGTCGATGGGGTTGCCGGTATCGTCCAGCGGCAGCACGGTCGAGCCGTTGTTGACCAGCGACCGCTCGGCGCTGAACGACACACCGAACTTCAGCGTGTGGGCGAAGCCTACTCTGTAGGACGTGTCTTCCTGAATTCCGTTGATGAAGCTCTGACGGTAGACGTCGGACGCGACCCCGTTGAAGACGAGATCGCCGACCGGATCGGGCGTGAAGTGCAACTGGCTGTAGCGGTTGAAATAGGCGATTTGGTAATCGAGGCCGTCGGCCGATTTCTGATAGGCCACGACGTTGAACTGGTTGAACTCCCGCTGCCGCTCGTTGAGCAGCGCGGAATCGAAATTGGAGACGCCGAAGGCGGTGAAGGCCGGCGACTGGCCCGGATTGTTGGGGATCTGATAATTGCCGTTGGAGACGCCGCCGATATAGGTCAGCCGGCTGGTCGGATCGAGCGCTGTGGAGACATAGGCAAAGCCCTTTTCCTGATCGGTCCGGTCGTGGATCGCATTGTAGGCCGGCGTCGGATTCTCGATGCCGACATCGCTGCCGAAATAGCGTCCCGAGACGTAATACTGCGTCTGTCCGATGGTGCCGCCATAGTCGACGCTGGTCGTGAAATTGCCGTGGCTGCCGCCATAGACACTGACGCTGCCGGAATTGTTGAAGGCATCGGTCTTGGTCTGAATGTCGAGCACGCCGGCGGTGCGCAGGCCGTATTGCGCGGGCAGGGCGCCGGTGAACAGCGCCATGCTGCCGACGATGCCGGTGTCGATGATCTGGCCGAAGGCGCCGACGCCGTCCGGCAGCATGATCCCGTTGATGCGGTATTGCAGGTTGGCGTGCTCGTTGCGCACGTGCAGCTCGCCGCTTGCGGCCGAGTCCTGCGAGACCCCGGGCGCCTGCAGCAGCGCCTTGTCCAGGGTGGTGTTGGTGCCCTGCGGCAGCGACTCCAGGAATTGCCGGCTCATCTCGTAGGTATTGGCGCCGGTCGGTGCCAGCAGCGCGGCGCGGGCCTGGTCGAGCCGCGCGTTCTGGCCAGCGATCCCTCGCGCCTGAACCTGCTCGGCGGATTCGGGCGCAGCCGATACCGCACCGGTTCGCCGCGCGCGTCGACCGCCGCCGGCCGCAACGCGTGTCTTCGGCTTGTTCGACGCAGACGGCGCGCTGTGATGCAGCGGCGCCGTCACCGTGATATCCGGAAGTTCTGTGGTCGGCGCGGTCGTCTGCGCGTATGCAGCGCCATTCATCCCGCAGACCAAAAGCGATGCCGCGCCGGCGGCGGCGTGTCGTCTGATATGTCCTGACATGTTCGTTTCCGATCTCACCAGGCCGCGATCCGGATCCTTCCGATGAGGACGCGGTCGAGCCCGCCGTCGATGCGCGACGGCCAGATTCCCCATTGATCAAACGGCAGCCGATGCGTGGCCGCGTTCGAAGTTCAGTTGTGCCTGGAGGTCAGGAGATCGGAGGTGCGCGCGGCTGAAAGTGCGGCCGGCCGAATTCGACCGGGGCCGCATAACTGTCGATGCGCCAACGCAGCAGACCGACGGCATCGGGCAACTGCAGCGGCGGCAGCGCCGGTGCCGGCGTCGCCGTATTGACCATCGCCACGACGGCGCAGACCGCGCAAAGGTCCGCGGCCTGATCGGAATCAGGGGCAGAACGAGGTTCATCGCGCGAGGCGTTCTCGACATGCGCCGCGAACGACGCCGTCGCCTGTGCCGATGCGATGGCATGAAAATGCCCGAACGACAGCGCGAACTGGATCGCCAGCGCCAAAAGCGCCAGCCCAGCCCCGTGCCTGATGTTCGAACGAAACCACTTCATGACGACGCCATTCCGCGTCGATGGTCACAACACCGATGGACGGTGCCTGCGACGCGGTGTCGCACATTTTCGAAAACGTGTCAGCCTGTCAATCCGCATTGCTGGGCAATGCGATCAATTTCCAGCCGTCTGGGGCGATTGGGCAACGTCGCGACTTGCGGCGTTCTTTCGTGGTGGCCGTGAAGCACTCGTTATGAAAATAGGGGCCCGGCTCGCGCCAGGCCCCCATCCCTCACTCCACGATCGCGGTGACGACGCCGGCACCGACGGTGCGGTTGCCTTCCCGGATCGCAAAGCGCGACCGCTCCTCGAGCGCGATCGGCTTGTTGAGCTCGATCGTGAACTCGGCGCTGTCGCCCGGCATCACCATCTCGGCGCCATCGGCGAGCTGGACGGTGCCGGTGACGTCGGCGGTCCGGAAGTAGAACTGCGGACGATAATTGGCGAAGAACGGCGTGTGCCGTCCGCCTTCGTCCTTTGTCAGCACATACACTTCCGCGCGGAAGGTCCGGTGCGGCGACGCACCGCCCGGGTGCGACAGCACCTGACCGCGCTGCACGAGAGCCTTGTCGATCCCGCGCAGCAGGCAGCCGACATTGTCGCCGGCCTGCCCCTGGTCGAGGATCTTCCGGTAGCTCTTCGATGCTGGTCACGACCGACTTGCGGGTCTCGCCGAGGCCGACGATCTCGACCTCGTCGCCGAGCCTGATCGTGCCGCGCTCGACCAGCCCGGTCACCACAGTGCCGCGTCCTGCGATCGACTGCACGCCCTCGATCGGCATCAGGAACGGACGATCCTTCGGCCGCTCGGGCAGCTCGATAGTGCTGTCGAGCGCCTCGAACAGTTTCAGGATCGCCTGATCCGCCAGCGGACCGCGCTCGCCGCGCAGCGCCGCCATCGCCGCACCGCGCACGACCGGCGCGTTGTCGCCGTCATACTGGTACTTCGACAGCAGATCGCGCACCTCGATCTCGACGAGATCGACGAGCTCCGGATCGTCAGCGACATCGCACTTGTTCTGGAACACCACGATGCGCGGCACGCCGATCTGGCGCGCGAGCAGGATGTGCTCGCGCGTCTGCGGCATCGGTCCGTCGACGGCGGAGACGACCAGGATCGCACCGTCCATCTGCGCTGCGCCCGTGATCATGTTCTTCACATAATCGGCGTGGCCCGGGCAGTCGACGTGCGAGTAGTGACGCGCCGCTGTCGAGAACTCGACGTGGCTCGTCGCAATGGTCAGGATCTTCGTGTCGTCACGCGTACCTTGCGCTGCCGACGCCCTGGCAACGTCCTGATAGGAGACGAACGCGCCCCAGCCGTGATCGGCTGAAACCTTCGTCATCGCTGCCGTCAGCGTCGTCTTGCCATGATCCACGTGGCCGATCGTGCCAACATTGCAGTTGGGCTTGAGGCGGATGAACTTCTCTTTGGCCATGGGACACCTGTGGTGTTCGAGCTCCCGTGCTGGGTTTGCACGACTCGAGGCACCGCGAGAGCTCGTTCGGCGCCCGGAGCCGCTTCCGCTCCGGGCTGCCTTCCAATGTCAGGTGTGACGTGAGGTCAGGTCCAAAGCAGAATAGCGGCGGCTGAGGGCAATAGCCCTCCCGTCATCAGCATCGATGCTTGCTGTGATCGCCGCATGTGGAAACCTGGGTCGCTCGCTCAAGAAAAGGAGGCGTGTACATAAGGGGTGGCCGCGCGATTGGCAAGAGGCGGTCGTGTTGCCGGGGAGCGGTACGCTGGCATTGTCGGCCTCCGGCGCGTATAGTTTGCGGGCACAAATGACGGTCTCCGGAATGTCGATCTTCGCAAGCAAAACCGGTCTCGCAATCATCGCGGCGGCGCTGTGTCTCGGCGGCCAGCAAGCGCATGCCCAGGCCGGCCCGGTGCGCTATTGGACGCCGGGGTCGCTGTTCGGCTTCGGTGGCAGCCTGGCCGACGGCCAGAAGGCGGACACCTACGGCAACTTTCCGGGCTTCGACGCCGCCAGCGCGCAGGGCGGTGACTTCTCGTATCTGAACGGCCGTCCGGACGGCTGGTTCATCGGCGGCGAAGGCGGCCGCGCCAGCTGGAGCGCGCTCGGCCAATCGGCGGCGTTCGGCTCGCTCGAATATCAGGGCGCGCAGTTCGGCTACAACTTCAAGGGCGTCGGCAATACACCCGTGACGTTCTTCGCCGGCTTCGACACGTTGAAATACAATCCGCCCGGCGCCGGCGGGCCGTTGGCGCCGTTCAGCGGCAATCCCGGCGTCAACGCCGGCTATTCGGCGCGCGCGGGCCTGGAGTTCCGCCCCAGTTCAAATGTCACCCTGTCGTTCGGGGCCGGTTTCACCCAGCAAGGGACGGAGCGGATGGACAGCGACATCCATTCGCAGCTGCTGCCTGGCCAGTCGCCGGTTCTGTTCGGCGGCCGCTAGCGCATTCTCGCGCAGATCGGGCGGATAGCGCATCAGCGCAAGACCGGAGCGCTGCGGTCCTGATCCAACCAGAGCCGAGAAGGCTCGAGATCAAGAGCACAGCCGGGATCGAAAACATGGACATGCAGGGCAAGATCGCGCTCGTCACCGCCGCAGCGTCGGGCGCCGGCCGCGCCGGGGCGCGCATCCTCGCGCGCGAGGGCGCATCCGTTGCGGTGGTCGATCAGAACGAGGCCGGCGCGAAGGCGGTGGTCGACGAGATCAGGAAGGGCGGCGGCCGCGCGCTGGCGCTGACCGGCGATCTCCGCGACGACGGCTTTTCGCGCGAGATCGTCGCTGCGACGGTGGAGGAATTCGGCGCGCTCGACTGCGTCTGGAACCATCTCGGCATTCCCGGTCCGTCCGTGATCGACGACATGGAGGGTTGGGACCTCAGCGTCGGCCTCAATCTGCGCTCGCAGCTGATCACCACCAACGCGGCGCTCGCGCAGATGACGGCGCGGCGCAAGGGCAGCATCCTGTTCACGGCATCGACCTCGGGGCTGACAGGCTCGCCGTGGAGCCCGACCTATTCGGCGGCCAAGGCCGGCGTGATCGGCCTGGCGCGGGCGCTCGCCAAGCGCCACGCCAAGGACGGCGTGCGCGTCAATGCGATCTGTCCCGGTGCGATCGACACGCCGATGCTGCGGGTGTTCGTCAACCGGCCGGACCAGCCGGGTCACAACGAGGCCGATCCGGAGGAACTGATCAAGGCCGCCGTGACCCGCAATCCGATGGGCCGCGCCGCGCGCCCCGAGGAGATCGCGGAGGTCGCGGTGTTCCTGCTGTCGGACAAGGCGTCGTTCGTCACCGGCATCGCGATGCCGGTCGACGGCGGGACGCTGGCGTAGGATTCCGCATCGCTCGTCAGGGCCACGATAGGTTGAATAGTTTCCGCGAAGGAAGTGCGCTCCCTCTCCCGCTTGCGGGGGAGGGCGGGGGTGGGGGTGTTTCCGCGATCGATGCTCTCTATGGGGAGAGAACCCCCACCCGGATCGCATCTGTCGATGCGATCCGACCTCCCCCGCAAGCGGGAGAGGTGCAGCGAGTTCGCGTCGCCACGCCGCTTGACCAGACTTTCATAATACTCAGAACTTCGCCCTGATGCCGGCATAGGCGGCGAGCGGCATGCCGGGCACGAAGGTGCGCGGATCGCTCAGTTGCGCCATCAGGTTGGTGACTCCAGGCGTGGCGCTGGCAAAGCCGCCGGTCTGATAGAACGCGCCACTCAGATAGCAGTGCTGGTTGAACACGTTGTTGATCAGGCCGAACACCTCGATGTTCTTTGTGATCTGATATGAGGTGTGCAGATTGACGACCGAATAGGCCGGCACCTTCGGGCTCTGGTTGGTGTCGTCGTGGATGATCCACTGGCTGCCCACGACGTTGAGGTCGGCGCCGATCTTCCACGCGTCAGTGACGTTGTACTCGACGCCGGCCTTGAAGCGGTGCGCGGGAATGCCCGGGATGTGGTCGCCCGGCTTGACGTTGACAAACGAGACGTCGTCGTTGTTCGGGTCGGTCTGGGCGTTCGGATTGTTCGGCGAGAACAGCGTGATCGCGCTTCGATAGGTCGCGTCGACATAGGTGTAGTTGGCGTAGGCGTTCCAGCTGTTGTAGCGGTATTCGAGCTTGGCCTCGATGCCCTGCCGCAGGGTCTGGCCGGCATTCTGGAAGAAGCCGAAATTGTTGACGCCGAGCGGGCTTGCCACCTGGATAATGTCGTCGTCGGACAAGGTGCGGAACACGCCGAGGCCCCAGCTCAGCACGCCGGTCCTGGCGTCGCGGCCCCAGCCGCCGCGCAGGCCGGCCTCGACGGTGTGCGCCACCACCTGCTTGAGCGGCGGATCGGCCACCAGGAAGGTGTCGATCATGCAGGGATGGTTGGGATCGGAGCAGCCGAGCTCCAGCGGCGTCGGCGCGCGGTTGGCTTCCGAATAGCCGGCATAGGCGGTGAGGTTCGGGGTGATCTTGTAGGTGCCGCCGATCACCGAGTTGAATCGCTGGAAGCGGTTGCTGCTGTTGAGCAGGTCGTTTGTGCCGGTCTGGTCCTGCAGGTCGATCTGGGCATAGTTGAATCGTCCACCGGCGGTGACCGAGAATTTGTTCGTCACATCGAACGTGTCGGTGAGGTAGACGCCGGTATAGGTGTTGGTGGCGCGCAGGTCGACCGGGCTGAGACCGGCGTCGGGCTGGTTGATGAAGACCCCGGTGCCCGTCACGAACAGATTCTGGTCGACGGTACCGAGTTCGCTGGTCGCCGTGAATTTTGTGTTGCCGTGGTCGACGCTGACGCCCATCACGACGTGGTTGTCATGCCCGAACAGCTTGTCGGTGTTGGTCAACTGGGCTGTACCGCCGAAGCTGTTGGTGGCGACCCGGTTGCGGTCGATCTCGCCAAGGAAAGCGGTGCCCAGCGTGTTCGGAACGGTACCGTCCGCCGGGCCGAAAATCGGAAGGCCGTCGCCGATGCACAAATTGGTGGGATCGTCGCACGGCGCGACGTCGGTGCCATTGCCGTCGACATGGGACTGCCGGAAGCCGCGGAAGTAGGCGTTGCCCTGGAATGACCATGTGTCCGAAAAATTGTGGTTCAGCGTCGCGTTGACGAAGGCGAGCTGAAGCTTCGTCGACTGCGGCCAGGTGTAGACGCTCGACCAGCGCTGATTGAGCATCTCGACCGGCGTGGCCGCGACGTTGCCGAGCAGATTGCTGGCGCCGGTGAAATTGACGTGGAATTCGGTGTCATCGTTGCGCGCGCCGATGTCGACATACATGCGGTTGACGTGCGACGAATTGGCGTAGTCGCGCCAGCCGCGGTCATAGGCGGATTCGAACGCCGCATAGGCGGAGATGTTGTCCTTCTGGCCGCCGGCCTGCACGCTGCCCTGCACGCGGCCGTAGGAGCCGCCGAACGCTTCGGCCTCGACACCCTGATAGGTGAAGCCGTTCTTCATCTGGATGCTGAGTGCGCCACCGATCGCGTTGAGGCCGAACACGGGGTTGTTGGGAACCAGCGAAACCCGGTCGATGGCCTTTTCCGGGATGAAATCCCAGTTGACCACGTCGCCCCAGGATTCGTTGATGCGGACGCCGTTCTGATAGACCGCGATGCCCTGTGGCGTTCCCTGAACCGGCGAGGCGACGAAGCCGCGGTAGTCGAGAGTGCGCTGGAACGGATTGCCGGTCTGGTCGGTCAGGGTGACGCCGGGCAGCTTGCGATTCACCGAGTCGAGAAAGTTTGTCGAATAGTTGTGGCTGAAATCCGCCGAGGTCAGCACCTCGGTGTTGGACGGGATCTTGTCGCGGTCGAGCAGGCTCGCGTCGCGGTCGGAGACGCCCGGAACGCCGGCGCCGCCCTCGGGCGCCGCCGCGGTCTGCACCGGCGCGGCCCGTGTTCGTGTGGTTCGCGATGTCCGTATCACCGGCCGGGCCGCCGGCTTGGCGCTGCGCGTGCCGGATAGCGGCGAGGGGGCAATTACGGTGACTGGTGGCAGCTCGGTCGGGGCGGGTGCGGGGGTCTGGGCGTAAACAACGGTCAGCGGCGCCGCAGCGCCGATCGCCGTGAGCACGGCCGCGGCGCCACGTGTGTGTACCGAAGAAGACAGAAATCGTGTTGCCGTACGCAACAACACACCAGCCATGACCCCCACCCCAAAGTCGCGGTTCGACTTTTATCCCCGACGAACCTTGGTTTTAAGACTGCGGGAGCGCTAAGGCTTTGGCAAACAAGATGTGTCCCGGAGGACCGGGATTCTTTTCCAGATATGTTCGGGACAAATTCCCGATGCCGGTGGACGGCCGCGCGAATCCGATACGGGGCGGTGATACTGGGCGGCTTTACGCAGGTTTGTGCCTAAGAGACGGGCATTCCCGCCTCTTAGGCAACGGTATCGTGTCTAGTCCTTGAACTCGCAGCCGAGGCGCTGCAAGGCCTCGTCGACCCAGCGGCGGTCGCTGGTGCCGGCCAGGATTTGCTGGATCGCCTTCTCCTCGGTGGCCTTCTTGGCCTCGGTCAGCTTGCAGATGGCCTCGGCGTCGTCATAGGGCACGCAGAGCACGCCGTCGTCGTCGGCCACGATGAGGTCGCCGGGCTCGACGATCATGCCGTCGATCGAGATGGCGCAATTGATCTCGCCCGGGCCGTCCTTGTAGGGGCCGCGATGCGCGACGCCGGCGGCAAACACCGGGAACGCACCAGCGCGGATCGCGCCGGCATCGCGGATCGAGCCGTCGATCACGAAGCCCGCGACGCCCTTCTTCTCGGCCAAGGTCGACATGATCTCGCCGATGATGGCGTTGACCAGGACGCCGCCGGCGTCGACGACGATGACGTCGCCCGGCTGGGCGAGATCGATCGCCTTGTGCACCATCAGATTGTCGCCGGGCCGGGTCTTGACGGTCAGCGCCGGGCCGCCGAGCCAGCCGCCGGCATGCATCGGCCGCAGCCGGTTGGTGCCCGCGATCCGCGACATCGAATCGCTGATATTGGCGACTGGCAGCGGGCGGTAGCGCGCGACGAGGTCAGGCGAGACTTTCCGCTTCGCCTTGTGAATTGCAAATCCTATGGCCATCGGTTTTCTCCGGTTTGTTGGCGGCGCGATCGCTTAATGCGCGCGGCGGTCGAGATGGGCGTTGAGGCGGGGATAGACACGGCGGGCATTGCCTTCAAAGATCTTGGCCTTGTCCGCCGCGCTCAGCGGCAACGCGTCGATATAGCGGCGGGTGTCGTCGAAGTGATGCCCGGTCTCCGGGTCGATGCCGCGGACCGCGCCGACCATCTCCGACGCGAACAGGATGTTCTCGGCCGGGATTACCCGGGTCAACAGCTCGATGCCGGGTAGGTGATAGACGCAGGTGTCGAAGAACACGTTCTTCAACAGATGCTCGGACAGCGGCGGCAGCTTCATGTCCTGCGCGAGGCCACGGTAGCGGCCCCAGTGATAGGGCACCGCGCCGCCGCCATGCGGGATGATGAACCGCAGGGTCGGGAAGCGCTTGAAGATGTCCGAGGTCAGGAACTGCATGAAGGCGGTGGTGTCGCCGTTGAGGTAATGCGCGCCGGTGCCGTGGAAGCAGGGATTGCAGGACGAAGAGACATGGACCATGGCTGGCACGTCGAGCTCGACCATCTTCTCATACAGCGGATACCACCATTCGTCTGATAGCGGCGGATCGCACCAGTAGCCGCCGGCGGGATCTGGATTGAGGTTGCAGCCGACGAAGCCGAGCTGCGTCACGCAGCGCTCCAGCTCCTCGATGCAGTTCGCAGGTTTCACGCCCGGGCTCTGCGGCAGCTGGCAGACGGGAACGAAGTTCTGCGGGAACAGCGTGCAGACCCGATGCACGAGGTCGTTGCAGATCGTGGTCCATTCCCGGCTGGTTGCTTCCTTGCCGACATGATGCGCCATGCCGGCGGCGCGCGGTGAGAAGATGGTGACGTCGGTGCCGCGCTCCCTCTGCAAGCGGAGCTGCGCGCCCTCGACGCTGTCGCGGATCTCATCGTCGGTGATGCCGAGGTTGGTGGTGAGCGGGCGGCGCGATCTGTCGGCGAGGCCGGCGAGCTGCTTGTCGCGAAATATCTGCAGCTTGGCCGGCTCCGTGGTGTAGTGGCCGTGACAATCGATGATCATGGTTGCTTCCTTACAAGGTTGTCAGTGTGCGACGGATGACGGGATGGCTCCCGTCAATTCCGCCTCGCGCGGTTTGACGCGCATGGTGGCGGCGATGGCGGAGGCTATGAGCAGGAAGCCGGCGATGCCGACCAATGCCCAGGAGAAGCTTCCGGTGGAGTCCTTGATCAGGCCGATGCACCAGGGGCCGATCAGCCCGCCGAACTGCGCCAGCGTGTTGACCATGGCGATCGAGGCGGCGCCGGCGGCGCCCGTCAGCAGCGAGGCGTTGATGCTCCAGAACAGCGGGTTGCCGGCGTTCAGGCTGAAGCCGACGATGCAAAGGAACACGAAGGCCAGCACCGGGCTCGAGACACAGGCGCTGCCGAGCATCGCGATCGCCGCAAGCAGATAGACGGCCGCGAGATGAAACTTGCGATCGCCTGTTTTGTCCGAGCTGCGGCTGACCACGATGGTGCCGATGACGCCGAGCAGCGGCGGGATCGCCGAGAGAAAGCCGACCTGAATGTTGCTGAGATTGCCCATGCCCTTGATGATCTGCGGCAGCCACAGCAACAGGCCATAGATGCCGACCAGCGCGCAGCCGAACAGCGCCGCCAGCAGCCAGATCCTGATATCGATGATACATTCGATCAACCTGTGCTGCCCTTGTTGTTCGATCTCGGCCCGCTCGGCGGCGAGCTCGCCCTCCAGCCAGGCGGCCTGCTCCTTGCTCAGCCAGCTCGCCTTGGCCGGGCGGTCGGTCAGATAATAGAGCGTGAAGAGGCCGAGCAGAATGGTCGGCACGCCCTCGGCAATGAACATCCATTGCCAGCCATGCAGGCCGGCGGCGCCGTCGAAGAAGGTCATGATGCTGGTCGAGATCGGCCCGCCCAAGACTGCCGAGAACGAGCCGGCGATGATGTATCCGGCCACGGCGCGGGCGCGATAGCGCGGGGGGAACCAGTAGGTCAGATAGAGCACCACGCCGGGCATGAAGCCGGCTTCCGCGACGCCGAGGCCGAACCGCATCACATAGAGGCTGAGCGGATTCCAGACAAAGGCGGTCAGCGTCGCAACAAGGCCCCAGCTGATCAGGATGCGCGCCAGCCAGATCCGCGCCCCGAGCCAGTGCAGCATCAGGTTGCTCGGGACCTCGAGCACCATGTAGCCGAGGAAGAAGATGCTGGCGGCAAAGCCGAAGATCGCGGGGCTGAGGCCGAGGTCCTTGTTCATCGTCAGCCCGGCGTAACCGAGATTGATGCGGTCGAGATAGTTGAAGAACATCATCGCGAACAGGATCGGGATCAGCCGCCAGTAGACGCGGCGGATGGTTTGCTGTTCGAGTTCTTTGACGGATGCTCCGGCCATAAAAATCCTCCCGTTCGTTGTGATGGCGTTCATTGGGTCGCGACGCCATTTCGGATGTTGTTGGGGACGGCCTCTCGTTCGGGAGGCAGCCGTTCGGCTCCGTCCGGAGCCGGGCCTGCCGCCATCGTTCTGAGGTCGATGCCCTGCTGTTCGGGCAGCATCAATGCCGCGCAAAAGGCGGCCGCGTAGCCGCAGATGGCGCAGATCGCCATTGCGTCGCCGAGATGCATCCGCGTCGACAGGATGCCGACGCTCGCCGGCACGATCGAGCCGAGGCCGCGTCCAGCGCTGAGCGCAAAGCCGGCGCCGTTGGCGCGGATGTTGGTCGGAAACAGCTCGGCAAAGGTCGGCATCAGGCCGGAGGCGAGGCCGGCCTGCAGCGCGCCGAGGAAAAATCCGAGGATGATGGTGATGCCCTGGCCGATCGGCGCCTGGGTATAGACCGTGACGTTCAGCGCCTGGCAGAGCAGGAACAGCATGAAGCCCTTGCGGCGGCCGATGCGGTCGGCGATCAGGCCGAAGGCGATCGGTCCGACGAACGATCCGAAGATGTTGACGGCGAGATAGCCGGCGGTGTGCATGACGGGCAGATGCAGCCCGGTCTGCAGATAGGTCGGCAGCCAGGTGATCATCACATAGGCCGCACCTAACGTGCCCGTGGTGAAGAAGGTCGCGACCAGCGTCTTGAACAGATGCTCGCCGGTGAAGATGGTCCAGAAGCTGTGCGTCGACGAGGCGCCGCGTTGCGCCTTCTCCTCGACGAAGATTGCGGATTCCGGCACGAAGCGGCGGACGAAGAAGACGAGCAACGCGGGGAGGATTCCGATCGCGAAGAACACGCGCCAGGCCATGTCCTGCGACAGCCAGCCGAAGATGACGGGAAATGCCGCTACCGACAGCGCGTTGCCGACGGCATATCCGCTCTGGATCGCGGCGGCGACGCGGCCGCGCATCCCGGCCGAGACCACTTCGGCCACCAGCACAGCGCCGACCGCGGCCTCGCCGCCATAGCCCATGCCCTGGACGGCGCGCGCGACCAGCAGATACCAGAAGCCGTCGGCGAAGGCGGCGGCAAATGTCGAGATTGCGACCAGCAGGATGGTGAATTGCAGCACCCGCACCCGGCCGAACCGGTCGGCGGCAATGCCGGCGATCCAGCCGCCCGCGGCAGTGCCGATCAGCGAGCTTGATGCAAGAATCCCGGCGTCCGGCCGCGACAGGCTCAGCGTCGCGATCAGTGCCGGCGTCACCAGCGCGTAGATCGTCGTGTCCATCGAATCGAGCGCAAGTCCGCCGAAGGCGGCGAAGAATGTCTTGCGTTCGACGGCGGACAGCTTGGACAGCCACCCCAGATTCATGTTCGCTTCCCCCTGATGATCTCGGCCTCTTGTTGTAGGGCCGTTGCTGCGAGATTTAAGGCGGATCGAGCGCCGCCGGATTGACGACGTTGGCGCGATCGATGTCGCCGCGCGTTAGCACCGCTGCGATGTTGCGCGCGGCCTCGACGCCGGTCCGTGTGATCGACGCGCCGGTTTGGGCTGCGATATGCGGCGTCACGATCAGGTTCGGCGCCTGCAGGATCGGCCTGTCCTTGGCCGGCGGCTCTTGCGCCAGCGTGTCGAGGCCGGCGCCGGCGAGATGTCCGCTGCTGAGTGCCGCGCATAGTGCGTCCTCGTCGACCAGTGCGCCGCGCGCGGTGTTGATCAGGATGGCGCCGGACTTCATGGCGTTGAGGCGCGCGGCATCGATCATGCCGCGGGTCGCATCGGTCAGCGGCGCGTGCAGACTCACGATATCGGAGACCGCGAGCAGCTCAGTGAGATCGGCGGCCTCGCGCGCCAGCGCTGGGTCGACCCGGCCCTTGCTCCGGCCGAGCGCGACGACGGTCATGCCGAGCGCCGCCGCTGTACGCGCGACGTGGCGGGCGATGCGGCCGAAGCCGACAAGGCCGAGGGTGCGCCCACGGATTTCGCGGCCGCGATAGGTGGCGCGGTCCCAGGCGCCGGAATGGGTTCGTTCGTTGAGGCTGACGACGTCGCGCCCGAGCGCGAGGATCAGCGCGATGGTGTGCTCGGCGACCGCGGGCGCGTTGGCATCGCCCGCCACCATCACCAGCACGCGCTGCCTGGTTGCGGCATCGATGTCGACGCTGTCGACGCCGGCGCCGTGCTTTGCGATCACGCGCAGATGCGGATTGCTGGCAATGACGGCGGAGGAGAATACCGGATTGCCGCGCATCAGGATCGCCTGCGTCGGCGCTGTTGCCATCTCGTGCGTGAGGCGTTCAGGCGTGACCGCATCGCGCATCAGCACGACATCAGCGCCGATCTCGCTGAGGATTTTGACGGCTGCGGGGGCGAGGTTGTCGCCGGTGACCAGGACACGAAACGAAGCGGTCATGGCCTATCGCCTGCTGCGATATTGCATGGCTGCCCCGCTACGTGCGCCGCGCCATACTGCAAGAACCTGACGCATTTTTCGCGCTTCTCCCTTCTTCTCCCTTGGAGCATTGCTGATTTCGCGCGAAGATCGGGAAACGGCCCCGTGAGGTCAAATTTTGTTGACCCCCCACTTATAGGGAAACGGAATAAGCGATGGATTACAGGCAGCTTCGTTACTTCATCGCGGTGGCCGAAGAATTGAGCTTCAGTCGCGCCGCGAAGCGTTTGCATGTCAGCCAGCCGCCGCTGAGCACGCAGATCAAGGCGATGGAGGCGGAGCTCGGGACGCGCCTGCTAGCACGGACGCGACGTGCGGTGGAACTCACGCAGGCGGGGCAATTGCTGCTGGAACATGCGCGGCGCGCGGTCAGCGAGCTCGATCTGGCGTCGGAGACGGTTCGCCGTGCAGCGCGCGGCGAGGCCGGCATGATCCGCGTCGGCTTCACCGGTTCGGTGCCTATGCTCGACATGTTCGCCGAACTGTTCCGCAGCTTTCGCGCCAGCTATCCGCGGGTGAAGATCGAGCTCCGGCACATGTCGACGGCGACGCAGCTGCGGGCGCTCGCCGACGCCGAGCTCGATGTCGCGATCATGCGGCCGCCGCTCGATTTCAGGCCGGCGGCCGATTTGCAGGTCCATGTGGTGTGGCGCGACCGGCTGATGGTGTTCCTGCCGCTGGATCATCCGCTGGCCGGCGCCAAAGGTGCGCTCGAGATGGCCGATCTCGCCGATCACGAATTCGTCGGAATGGCCGAGAGCGGCTGCGGCGTCGGCGATCAGGCCGCGATGCTGTGCCGGCGGGCGGGCTTTGCCCCGCGCGTGGTGCAGGAGGCGCATGAACTGCGTACCGTGCTGAGCCTGGTCGCGGCCGGGATCGGGCTTTCGATCCTGCCGTCCTGCTACCAGCAGGCCGGCGTCATGAATGTGGTGGCGAAGCCGCTGGACACGCCGGATGCGGAGAGCCGCATGCTGGTGGCGATGCGCGCGAACGCCTCGCTGCTGCCGCGCCGCTTCGTCGAATGCGCATTGCAGGCGGCGTCGCGCAGTGCACCGCCGCTCGTCCCCGAGGTCGCCGCGGCGGGCCGTTGATCGCGCTCCAGCGAGCACGCGCGCGCTGCTTCCCGCGTGAGATTGCGGCGGCGCGCGCACCCCATACTTTCGTCGGCAGTAGTCTGCCGGAATGCAGTCTGGCGCTGCTCTTGCATAGCTGAATGGCAGGAGCTGGGGCGCCGATTCGCCGCGTTCTCGCCTGCGACCGCAATGTCGCGGGCGAACTGGAGTGATGCGCGCCCGCAGCGGGATCGAAATCTGCGGAGACGACACCATGCACGCCATCACGCGTGCGGCACTGCTGCTTGGGACGATGTGGCTGACATCGCCGTCCCTGGCGCGCGACGATGGCCGCTACGCCAATTCACCATTAAAACCCTGGTTTGAAAGCCTGCACAGTGGTTACGGACAATGCTGCTCGGATGCCGACGGCTATGTGGTCGCCGATCCCGATTGGGAGTCGGATCACGGCCATTATCGCGTCCACATCGACGATGAATGGGTCGTGGTGCCGAACGAAGCCGTGATCACCGAGCCGAACAAGATTGGGCGCACCATGGTGTGGAAGCACTATATCGACGGCCACCCGCGGGTGCGCTGCTTCATGCCGGGCAGCATGACCTGAGCGATCGTCTCACGCGGGCGCGCGGCCGGTGAGAAAGCGCGTGATCACGCCGCCGAGCCGGGCGTGCTCGAGCGGCGCGGCGAGTGACGCCTTGGCGGTTTCGACCACGGCATCCGGCGCGAGGCCGCGGCGCAGGTCGCACAGCGCATCGGCGTAGTCGGTGGTGAATTCCGGATGCGGCTGCACCGACAGCGTGGTGCCGTTGGCATAGAGCAGCCCGGCATGCGGCGTGAAGTCTGATGACATGATGGTGCGTGCGGAGGCCGGCGGGGTGATCACCTGATCCTGATGCGAGCAGGCCGCGGCGATCGTCTCGCCCGCGATCAGCCCGTTGTTCGGTGCCAGCCGATAGACGTGGCGGCCGATGCCCCAGCCCTTCTCCGACTTGCGCACGGTGCCGCCGAGCGCCTGTGCGATCAGCTGATGGCCGAAGCAGACGCCGACCATCGGAACGCGCTGGTCGTGCGCCGCACGCACAAAGGATTCGAGCGGCGCGATCCAGTCGACATCGTCATAGACGCCGGCCGACGATCCCGTGATCAGGATCGCATCCAGCGCCGCCGGCTCCGGCAGCGCCTCGCCGTTGGCGACGCTCACGACGTCGCAGGCAACAGAGGGATCGGCGGCAGCGACCATCCGCTGGAACATCTGCGGATAGCTGCCGTGGCGCTTGCGGAATTGCGGACTGACGAGCCCGGTTTCGATGATGGTGATGCGGGGCATGGGATGCGCGAATGAATAAGCGGGGACGCCCCAGCCTTTACTCCGAAAGCGCTGTTGGCCACAAGCTGCGGCCGGCGGCCGCCGATCAATTGCGGGGCGTTGCCGCAGTTTCGATCGTGGCGGTGCGCTGCGCCGCCGGCGTCACACTCGTGCTGACGATCACGGGCTCAGTGCGGTAGCGCGGCAGCTGATCCTCGAGCGAATAGCCGACGCAGAGCGCGAGGCTCGACCACACCGCCATACTGAAATACAGCGACATCCAGGCGATCTCCTCGCGCCACTCGGCGATGTCGTGGGTCACGACCCAGCGCCGGCTGACGTCGCGCAGCCCCTCGAGCGGGTGCAGCAGCGTGCCGCCGGCGGCGAGATTGGCGCGCCAGCGGTTCAGATACATCGGGACGTCGACGGTCATCAGGAAGGCGAGGAAGGCGGCGATGCCGACGATCGCGACGATGAAGGCCCAGCGCACCGGGCCATGAAACTCGGGCAGCAGCCGGCACAGCGCAATCCCGACCAGGAAGAACACCACGGCCCAGATCGAGTTCTCGATCGCGTTGCAGAGATAATGGGTGGTCAGCACCGCATACCAGGAGAAGCATTCCGCGATCACGATCAGCGGCACGATGATCCAGGCGATGGTCACGGTGGTCTCGGCGCCGGTCATGGTGCCGAGCTGATACAGCACGATCGCCCATTGCGCGGCGAAGCAGACCTCGGCGACGGTGGCGACGGTGCGGCCGACCACGACGCTCGACAGCCAGGTGTCGACCAGGCAGATGCGCTGCACGTCGGCGCGCGGCAGCACCGAGCGGAACGCGCAGCCGAACACGTAGGCGGCGCAGAGCAGCAGCATCAACCCGATGCCGGAGGTGTTGCTCAGGCTGCCATTGGCCTGCTCGTGGAACTGGCGGTAAAGCGCGAACCACACCGCGATGTTGGCGGCGCTGACGAGGCTCAACAGGCCCCACCACCGGATCACTGGATTCGACCAAGCCAGCGAAACCGGCCGTGCCCGCCACTCCATGCTCATTCACCGCTCCGCGTTTAACCGAATTGACATTTGGATGTATTAATTCTGTCACAGGCGGCCGGGAATCACGACTAAAAAATGCGTGTGGCGCGGGCAGGCTCCAATTGTGACAGCGCGATTTGTGACAGTGAGATTTGTGACAGCGGGGCGTGGTGCGCGCCGCGGAATGACGATGCAGAAAGTGCTCGCTGCCTTGCCTAGCGCTCAACCGCGCAGCGCGGTCTCTGGAATGGTGCGGCGGACCACTTCGCGCATCGCGAAGCTGGAATGGATGCGCGCCACACCGGGCATCCGCGACAGATGCTGCTTGTGGATGCGCTCGAAGTCGGCGATGTCGCGGGCGATGACCTGCAGATGATAATCGTCGCTGCCCGACATCAGATGGCATGACACGACGTCGGGGCACCGCGCGATCGCGGCCTCGAATGCCGCCAGATAGTCCTCGCTCTGCCTCTCCAGCGTGATGGTCACGACGACCGTTGTCACAAGTCCCAGCGCGCTCGGCTCGAGATCGACGCGGTAACCGCGGATCACGCCGATCTCCTCGAGATGGCGGATGCGCCGCGCGCAGGCGGTCGGCGATAGCCCGACCTTTTCCGCAAGCTCGATCTGGCTCGCGCGGGCATCAGTGACCAGCTCGCCGAGGATTCTGAGGTCGATACGATCGAGACCGTCCACGCAGTTTTCCTTCAAGATCTGTGCCTACGACGAAGGATATGAGCGTATCTGGATGCACACAAGCCGGAATTCGCTGAGAAACGCCGTGTGACGGGGAATACGCTCGAGGCTGGCGGAAGCGAACCATTCAAGGAGCGGACCATGCGCATCGGCGTGCCCAAGGAGATCAAGGTCGAGGAATATCGGGTCGGGCTCACGCCCGCCTCGGTGCGGGAATATGCGGCGCATGGACATGAGGTGGTGGTGCAGCGCGGCGCCGGCGACGGCATCGGTGCCGGCGACGACGTCTACACGCAGGCCGGCGCGCGGATCGCCGATACCGCCGACGAGGTGTTTGCCGTCGCCGACATGATCGTGAAGGTGAAGGAGCCGCAGCCGGCCGAATGGGCCCGGCTGCGCGAGGGACAGATCCTCTTCACCTATCTGCATCTTGCGGCCGACGTCCCGCAGACCAAGGGCCTGCTCGCTTCCGGCTGCACGGCGATCGCCTATGAGACCGTGACGGATGCGCATGGCGGGCTGCCGCTGCTGGCGCCGATGAGCGAGGTCGCCGGCCGGCTCGCGATCGAGGCCGCGGGCGCTGCGCTGCGCAAATCCGCCGACGGCATGGGTAAGCTGCTTGGCGGCGTGCCGGGCGTTCCGCCGGCAAGGGTTGCGATCATCGGCGGCGGCGTGGTCGGTACCCATGCGGCGCGGATGGCCGCCGGGCTCGGCAGCGACGTCACCATCCTCGACCGCTCATTGCCGCGGCTCCGCGCGCTCGACGATCTTTTCATCGGCCGTGTCCGCACCCGCTACGCCACGCTGGAGGCGATCGAGCAGGAGATCATCGCCGCCGACGTCGTGATCGGCGCGGTGCTGGTCCCTGGCGCCAGCGCGCCCAAGCTCGTCTCGCGCGCGCAGCTCGCCAGCATGAAGCGCCGGGCGGTGCTGGTCGACGTCGCGATCGACCAGGGCGGCTGCTTCGAGACCTCGAAGCCGACCACGCACCAGGCGCCGACCTATCTGGTCGACGACATCGTGCATTACTGTGTCGCCAACATGCCGGGCGCGGTGCCGGTTACCTCGAGCCACGCGCTCAACCACGCCACTTTGCCGTTCGGCCTGGCGCTGGCATCGAAGGGACTGCGCGCGCTGGTCGAGGATCCGCACCTGCGCGCCGGCCTCAACGTGCATCGCGGCCGCATCACCAACCGCGCCGTGGCCGAGAGCCAGCATCTGTCGGTTGTGATGCCGGAGGAGGCGCTGGCGTCGTAGCGGTTAAGGCCCAGCTCCTTCACTTAACTCCGTCATGCCCGGCCTCGTGCCGGGCATCCACGTCTTTGCTTCGACCCGCGAGAATAGACGTGGATGGCCGGGACAAGCCCGGCCATGACGAAATTGAGGCATCGTAGCCCCGATGAAGCGAAATGAAATCCGGGGCCGATCTCTCCGCGGAGGGACTGGCCCCGGATTTCGCTTTCGCTCCATCCGGGCTACGGTTCTGTCACCCGCACGCGTTTAGCGTCCTGAGAGGTCATTTCTCAACGAATCCTGGCCTGGCTTCATCTGCCAGTTTCTTCAGCCGGCTCTGCATGACTTCAATGATGCGCGCGCGCTTTGCCGCGATTCGTTCGATTGGTCCGCCGATGCCGATCGCGAGCGGAGCGCGTCTCTTGGGTAGAGGTACAAGCATGCCTATTGTGTTTGCGCCCGGCGTCGTGCGGCCGCTCGACTCGGAAAAGCCGCGGCGGCGAATGCGCTCGACCTCTTCGAGAAAGGTCGACTCGCGAACGCGCGCCGACTGACTCGGCTCCTCAGCGTTATTGCGACGGATGATGCCGCGAATTTTGGTGTTTGGCATTTGGCTCAGCAGCACGTGTCCGAGCGCGGTACGAACCATCGGTCGTATTTGACCGGCATGTGCAATGAACTGAAGCTGATAGCCGCCGCGTACGACGTGTAGATACTGCATCCCGGCGGCGCCTGCCTGTTGTCTAAGCATCACGGTTTCGCCGCCAGTCGCGGTCCAGAGTTCCTCCATCAGATCGGTGAGCTTTGTGTCACGGAACGGAGAACGACGGATCCAATCACCAAGCAGATTGACCCGGTAGCTAGGGATGAAACGCCGGGTCTGTCGGTCGTATTCAAGGTAGTTCAATTCAACGAGACTGCTAAGCAACACCGATGTGCTCGATTGGGGCATCTCCAACGCGGAAGATATTTCAGTCACGGAAGCAGCCCGCTTTGTTTCCCGAAAGAATTCCAGAACTGCAAACGTCCGCATGGCCGATTTGACAATGGCCGTCTTATTCGAGTTCGGCATGGCTGTCTCCGCGGCGGGTCAACTACCGCACCTCCATCACATATGTGATGTTAGGACGAAACTGCTTCACTTGACGACAACTTTGGCACAGATTGGCGCCAATAAGATCAAGCCGTATGGAAACGCAGAGAGCAGGGGAAGGCGGATGCCCGGACGAAGTTTGCTCGAGAAGATCTGGGACCAGCATGTCATTGCCCGCCTCAGCGAGGACACCGATCTCCTGCATATCGACCGCCATCTGCTGCACGATCTCGGCGGCTCGCGCGGCCTGCTCGACCTGAAGAGCAGGGGGCTCAAGGTTCACAATCCCGAACTGGTCTTCGCGACGCCGGACCATGCGCTGTCGACGGCGCCCGGCCGCACTGGGACCAGCAAGATCGGCATGGAATTGCTGGCCGCGCTTCGCCTCGAGACCGCGGCGAGCGGCATCACGCTGTTCGATGTCGACCAGCCCGGCCAGGGCATCGTCCATGTCATCGGGCCGGAACTCGGCTTGAGCCTGCCGGGCGCGACGATCGTCTGCGGCGACAGCCACACCTGTACCCATGGCGGCCTCGGCGCACTCGCCTTCGGCATTGGATCGAGCGAGCTCACCCATGTGCTGGCGACGCAGGCGCTGATCCAGAAGCGTCCGAAAACGATGCGCGCGCGCTTCGAAGGCAAGCTGCCGCTCGGCGTCACCGCCAAGGACATGATCCTGGCGCTGATCGGGCATATCGGCGCCGCCGGCGGCACCGGCTACGCGGTCGAATATGCCGGCAGCGCGATCCGGGCACTGCCGATCGAGGGCCGGCTCACGATCTGCAACCTCTCGATCGAGCTCGGCGCCAAGATGGGCATGGTGGCGCCCGACGAAAAGACCTTCGAATTCCTGCGCGGCCGCCCCTATGCGCCGCAGGGCGAGATGTGGGATCTCGCGGTGAAGGCGTGGCGCGAGCTGCCGAGCGATCCGGACGCGGTGTTCGACCGCGAGGTCGTGATCGATGTCGAAAAGATCATCCCGCAGGTGACGTGGGGCATCAGCCCAGAGCACGTCGTCGGCGTCGATGGCGTCATTCCCGATCCGAAGACGGTCGACGATCCGGCGCGGCGCGCCGCGATCGAGACCGCGCTCGACTATATGGGCCTGCAAGGCGGCGCACCGATTGCCGGCACGCCGATCGACTGGGTGTTCATCGGCTCCTGCACCAACAGCCGGCTGAGCGATCTGCGCGCCGCGGCCGAGGTCGCGCGTGGCCGCAAGGTCGCGGCCGGCGTGCGGGCCTGGGTGGTGCCGGGCTCGGAAAACGTCAAGCGCGAGGCGGTGGCCGAGGGGCTCGACAAGATCTTCATCGACGCCGGCTTCGAGTGGCGCGAGCCGGGCTGCTCGATGTGCCTTGCCGCCAATGGCGAGGTGGTGGCGCCCGGGCAGCGCTCGGTCTCGACCTCGAACCGCAATTTCGTCGGCCGCCAGGGGCCGCGCGCCCGCACGCATCTGGCGAGCCCCGCGAGCGCGGCGGCCTCAGCCATTGCCGGCGCGATCGCCGATGTCAGGATGATGGGACGCCAGTGATGCCGAAACCGTTCGACAAGCTCACCGCAACCGCTGCGCCGATCATGCGCGCCAATATCGACACCGACGTCATCATCCGCATCGAGCGCCTGGTCGGCAATTCGATCCGCGGCACGCTCGGCAAATGGGCGTTCGGCTCGCTGCGCTATCTGGCCGACGGCTCGGAGAATCCGGATTTCATTCTCAACCGCGAGCCGTACCGCGAGGCCGAGATCCTGGTGACGGGGCCGAATTTCGGCTGCGGCTCGTCGCGCGAAGGCGCGGTGTGGTCGCTGCAGGAGCGCGGCATCCGCGCCATCATCGGCTCCGGCTTCGGCGACATCTTCTTCGCCAACTGCTTCCAGAACGGAATCCTCCCCGTCATCGTCGACAAGGCGGTGGTGGATTCGCTTGCCGCCGACATCGAGGCGACGCAGGGCGCAGGCAAGGTCTCGATCGATCTGGAGGCCCAGACCATCGTCTCGCCGTCGGGCGCGCGGCATTCGTTCGAGATCGACCCGCGGCGGCGCGACGGGCTCCTGAAGGGGCTCGACGAGGTGGCGCTGACGCTGCAGCGCGACGACGAGATCCACGCCTTCCAGGCCGCCGACCGCGCGGCGCGGCCCTGGATTCATTCTACAAGGACACCCGCTTCAAGGACACCTGCATGAGCACGCAATCCAACATGGTCAAGGTCGCCGTCGTCGGCGGCGAGGGCATCGGCCCCGAGGTCACCGCACAGTCCCGCCGCGTGCTCGACTGGTTCGCGGCCAAACGTAACGTGCCGATGACGCTGCGCGAGGCGCAATACGGCCTGATCCCGTATCTGGCGACCGGCAAGGTGCTGCCCGAGGACACGGCCGAGGCGATGGACGAGGCCGACGCGATCCTGTGGGGCGCGACCGGCGGGCCGGAGACGACCGAAGTGCCCGCGGCCGCGCGCAAGGCCGGCAGTCTGCTGGGCCTGCGCAGCAAATACGATCTCTACGCCAATTTGCGGCCGATCGTGGCGAGCCCGGCGCTGTCGGCGTCGGCGCCGCTCAAGGCCGAGGTGCTCGACGGCGTCGACTTCGTCATCATCCGCGAATTGACCAGCGGCATCTATTTCGGCGAGCCGCGCGGCATCGAAACATTGCCCGACGGCCAGCGACGCGGCTTCAACACCGAGCAATACACCACCAACCAGATCCGCCGCGTGGCGCGCTCGGCGTTCGAGCTGGCGCGGACCCGGCGCAACAAGGTCTGCTCGGTCGACAAAGCCAATGTGCTGGAGACCAGCGTGGTCTGGCGCGAGGAAATGATCAAACTGCACAAGGAGGAGTTCGCCGACGTCGAGCTGACCCATCTTTATGTCGACAACGCCGCGATGCAGATCGTGCGCGAGCCACGGCAGTTCGACGTGATGGTGACCGGCAACATCTTCGGCGACATCCTGTCCGACTGTGCGGCGATGGCCTCGGGCTCGCTCGGCATGCTGCCGTCGGCCTCGCTCGGGCCGGTCGATCGCTTCGGCCGGCGCAAGGCGCTGTATGAGCCGGTGCATGGCAGCGCGCCCGACATCGCGGGCAAGGGCATCGCCAATCCGCTCGGCTCGATCCTCAGCGTCGCGATGCTGCTGCGCCTGACGCTGAACCGCCCCGAGGATGCCGACCTCCTGGAAAAGGCGGTGCAGACCGCGCTGGCGTCCGGTGCGCGCACGGCCGATATCGCCGAGGCCGGCGCGAAAAAACTCTCGACCGTCCAGATGGGCGATGCTGTGCTCGGCGCGCTGGACAGGATTTCGGCCAAGGAGCACGCGTGATGGCTGATGTCGCCATGCCCCACATTTCGAGGCGATCGGCGCTGACGGTGATCGCCGCCAGCGGCGCGGCGCTGGCTACGGGGCGTGCGTGGGCGCAGGCGGCCACCGGCCGCGCGATCTATCCGGTCGCGGTGCCGGTCTATCAGACGCAATTTGTTGCGGATCGCATCGGCTTCTTCAAGGAAGCCGGGCTCGACTGCAAGCTGCTGCAGGGCGGCAGCGGCGTGAAGACCCGCGAGATCATCGCCTGGTCGCAGGGCGATATCGGCATCGGCGACGTCACCCATCCGATGCAGCTGACCAATCACGGCCGCGCCGCGCGCGTGCTGCTGCCGGTCGACACACGGTCGAACTCGGTGATGTTCATCATCCGCAAGGATCTGAAGGACCAGGGCATCAACTCGCTGGAGGCCTTCACCCAATGGAAGCGGCCCGACGGCCGCAAGCCGATCGTCTCGGTCTCCTCGCTCGGCGGCACCAACCATGTCTGGGCGTCCTACTACATGGAAACCATGGGTCTCGACGACAAGGTGACCTGGATCGGCACCGGCAATGTCGACACCATGCTGGGGTCGCTGAAATCGAAGCAGGTCGATATCCTGGTCAGCTCGCTGTCGCTGCTCAACGAGGCACAGCAGCAGGGCTGGGGTGAACTGCTGTTCGACGGCACCGACGAGGCGATCTGGAACAAGCATATCGGCGGCAAGGTGCCGGTGACCGCGCATTTCACGCTGCAGGCAACCATCGACAAGGACCCTGCCAAAATGCAGGCCTTCGTCACCGCGCTGTGGCGTGCGTCGCAGTGGATCAAGACGCACAAGCCGACGGAGGTTTATGACGCGATCGAGCCCTATGTCGGCAGCACCTCGCGTGACGCCAATCTGCTCGAGATCACGGCGATCCAGAAGGTCGCGGACTATGAGGGCACGATCGACGCCGCAAGCTTTGCGCGCGGCGAGAAGGTCTGGTTCCGCGAGATGACCGGCATCAAGCCGCTCAAGATCGCCGACGTGGTCAACTCCAACCTGATCGACGCGGCGCGAAAGGCCTATCCGGGTTGAGCGCGCTCGAGACGAGCGTCACTCTGTCACCGCGCGCCTCGGCCGACCGCCGCGTCGAGGTCAACGGCCTGTGCAAGTCGTTCCAGCTTGCCAAAACCACGATCGAGGCGGTGCGCGACGTCACTTTCGACGTCCGGCGCGGCGAGTTCGTCGCGCTGCTCGGGCCGTCGGGCTCGGGCAAGAGCACCGTGCTCAACATGATCGCCTCGCTGATCCGCCCCACCGGCGGCGAGATCCTGATCGACGGCAAGCGCGTCGTCGCCGGCAAGGCGACGCCCGATGTCGGCTACGTCTTTCAGCGCGATACGCTGTTCCCCTGGCGGACGGTGGCCGACAATATCGGCTATGGGCTGGAGCTCGCGGGCGTGGCCGTGAGCGAACGGAAAGCGCGCATCGCGGAATGCGTCGCGCAGGCTGGGCTGAAGGGATTTGAGAACGCCTATCCGTCGGCGCTGTCGGGCGGCATGCGGCAGCGCGCGGCGTTGATGCGGACCCTGATCGTCGAGCCGCAGATCCTGTTGATGGACGAGCCGTTCGGCGCGCTCGATACCCACACCAAGATCGACATGCACGAGGTGCTGCTCCGGATCTGGGAGCGCGAGCAGCAGACCGTGCTGTTCGTGACCCACGATCTCGGCGAGGCGCTGACACTCGCCGACCGCATCATCCTGTTCTCGGCGCGGCCGGGCCGGATCAAGGACATGTTCGAGGTCGACTTCGCCCGCCCGCGCGATGCGGTGAAGGTGCGCGAGACTCCGCGCTATGCCGAGCTGTTCCAGCACATCTGGCATTCGCTCGGCGAGGAATTCGTCAAGGGCCGCAGCCCATGAAGCGATACAGCATGATGAACACGATCGGCTGGCAGGTCCTGATCTGCGCAATCGTGCTTTCGGTGTGGCAATGGGGCTACGACCTGCGGGCGAAACTGCCGTGGCTGGTGCCGGATCTGCTCGACCCGTACTTCATCTCGAAGCCGTCGATGATCTACGAGAATTTCCTGATCCAGAGCTGCCTCAAATCGAAGCTCGGCGTCTTCAACGGCTGGTTCAACGGCGACTTCGCAAAGTGCCTGGCGCGCAACGAGAACAATCTCTGGGCGGCGACCGCCATCACGCTGAAGAATACCTTCTTCGGCTTCGTCACCGGCGTGGTCAGCGGTTTCGTCGCCGGGCTGATCCTGGGGCGATCCGACCGCCTCAGCGCGATTTTCCAGCCCTTCATCACCGCGGTGAATTCGATCCCGCGGATTGCGCTGGCGCCGATCATCGTGCTGGCGTTCGGGATCGGCGACATGTCGAAGATCGTGACCTCCTGGATCGTCGTGGTGTTCCTGGTGTTCTTCAACACCTTCGAGGGCGCGCGCTCGATCGACGAGGGTTTTACCAATGCTGCGCGTCTGCTCGGCGCCAGCGAGTGGCATATCACCCGCACCGTGGTGATCCCCTCGACGATGGCCTGGGTGTTTGCCTCGCTGACGCCCGCCATTTCCTTTGCGCTGATCAGCGTGATCGTCGGCGAATTCATCGGCGCCGAGCGCGGCATCGGCCGTCTCATCATCGAGTCGGAGGCGCGCGGCGAGGCCTCGGGCATGATGGTCGCGGTCGTGGTGCTGATGCTGGTTGGTGTCGTGCTGTCGGCGATCATCTGGCGGCTGCAGGCCTATCTGCTGCGCTGGCAGCGGCAGCGCAGCGCCGAATAGAAAGCGGCCCGCGGCGACATTTGATTTATCGCGCACGGGCCACCTTCGGTGTTAGGCCGCCGTTTCCGACGGCGAGCTCTCGCCGTCGAGCCAATCCTGCTCCTTGGCCAGCGCGCGCCAGGCCGCTTCCATGCGCTTGAAGCGATTATAGGTTGGCTCGTCGTCGGCGCGCTCGGCAAGCTGCGCGCAGTTCTCCGCATTGTCGAGAAAGTGCTGCGATTGTTTCATGGAACGTCCTCCTGTTGCTGAGGACGTGGGACATCAATTCGGGCGATTCAACGCACGGAACATGAGCATTTCGCCACGCTGGTGAATGTCTGTTCAGCGAGTTCCATGCGCGTTGATGATCGGCGCCGGTCCTAGGTCACCGGCGCCGGGTTGAACAGCGTCAGATCGTTGTGGATGCCCCAGCGATCCGACCACGGTTTTGTCCGCCCGCTCGCGACGTCGAGGATCAGCCGGAACAGGTCCCAGCCGGTCTCCTCGATGGTCTTCTCGCCGGTCGCGATGCAGCCGGCGTCGAAATCGATCAGATCCTTCCAGCGCCGCGCCAGCTCGCTGCGGGTCGCGACCTTGATGACGGGCGCGGCGGCGAGGCCATAGGGCGTGCCGCGGCCGGTGGTGAACACCTGCAAGGTCATGCCGGAGGCGAGCTGCAGCGTGCCGCAGATGAAGTCGCTTGCAGGAGTAGCCGCAAACAGCATGCCCTTCTGCCGCGCCTTCTCGCCGGGCGACAGCACGCCCGCGATCGGGCCGGAGCCCGACTTGACGATCGAGCCCAAGGATTTTTCGACGATGTTGGCGAGCCCGCCTTTCTTGTTGCCCGGCGTGGTGTTGGCACTGCGGTCGGCGCCGCCGCGGGCGAGATAGGCGTCGTACCATGCCATCTCGCGGATCAGCGCGCGCCCGACATCCTCGTTGACGGTGCGGCGGGTCAGAAGCTGGATCGCGTCGCGCACCTCGGTCACTTCCGAGAACATCACGGTGGCGCCGGCACGCACCAGCAGGTCCGCGGCGAAGCGGGAGCCGGCGGGCAGGCCGAAATCATTCACGACGATCGCGACATTGTCGCGCTCGTTGAGCTTGATGTAACGGGGCTGCTCCTGCGCGCCGATCGACTGGTCCATGCGGGCTCTCCTGAGGTTTCGGCGCCAACGGCTTTCTTGCTTTACCTCTCCCGCTTGCGGGGGAGGTCGGCACGCGTAGCGTGACGGGTGGGGACTCTCTCCACAGTGTGACTCGTGGAGAGAGCCCCCACCCCAACCCCCCCCCCGCAAGCGGGAGAGGGGGCGAAGCACCTACGAGGTGCGATCTAATTTCACCCCGGGAACGTATAAGCCGTCTTCACCGTGGTGTAGAACTCGCGGGCATAGGCGCCCTGTTCGCGCGCGCCGTAGCTCGAGCCTTTGCGGCCGCCGAACGGCACGTGGTAGTCGACGCCGGCGGTCGGCAGATTGACCATCACCATGCCGGCCTCGCTGTTGCGCTTGTAATGCGAGGCGTATTTCAGGCTTGACGTGCAGATGCCCGAGGCGAGGCCGAACTCGGTGTCGTTGGAGATCGCGAGCGCCTCCTCATAATCCTTGGCGCGGATCACGCAGGCGACCGGGCCGAAGATCTCCTCGCGGGCGATGCGCATGGTGTTGGTGGCTTCGGTGAACAGCGCCGGCTGCAGATAGAAGCCGGGCGTCTCGCGGTTCAACAACTCGCCGCCCCAATGCAGGCGGGCGCCCTCATCCTGGCCGATCTTGATATAACGGAGGTCCTGGTCGAGCTGGCTCTGGTCGACGACCGGGCCGACATGCACGCCGCTCTTCAGCGCGTCATCCACCGAGAGCCCCTTCATCCGCTCGGTCATCGCGGCGACGAAGCGGTCGTGAATCCCTGCGGTGACGATCAGGCGCGAGGACGCGGTGCAGCGCTGGCCGGTCGAGAAATAGGCGCCGTTGACGGCGACCTCGACCGCGACCTTGAGGTCGGCGTCGTCAAGCACGACCAGCGGGTTCTTGCCGCCCATCTCGAGCTGGAACTTCTTCATGGGGTTGGAGACCACGCAGGCCTGCGCGATCTTGCGGCCGGTCTGAACCGAGCCGGTGAATGAGATCGCGGCGACATCGGGATGTTCGAGCAGGGTCTGGCCGACCACCGAGCCCGAGCCGACCACGAGGTTGAAGACGCCGGAGGGAATACCGGAGCGCGCGATGATCTCGGACAGCGCATGCGCCGAGCCCGGCACCAGCTCGGCCGGCTTGAACACTACGCTGTTGCCGTAGCAGAGCGCGGGCGCGATCTTCCAGGCCGGGATCGCGATCGGAAAATTCCACGGTGTGATCATGCCGACGACGCCGACCGGCTCGCGGGTAATCTCGACGTCGAGACCGGGGCGCACGGACGCGCCTTTCTCGCCGATCAGCCGCAGCGCCTCGCCGGCAAAGAACGCAAAGATCTGCCCGGCGCGCGCGACCTCGCCGATGCCTTCCGGCAGCGTCTTGCCTTCCTCACGCGCCAGCAGGCGGCCGAGCTCTTCCTTGCGGGCGAGGATTTCGACCGAGATCCTGGTCAGCGCGTCAAAGCGCTCCTGCGGTGTCGAGCGCGCCCAGGCCGGGAAGGCGGCCTTTGCCGCGGCGATCGCCTTTTCGGTCTGCGCCTTGTCGGCCTTGGCGTATTCGCCGACCACATCGCCGGTGTTGGAGGGATTGATGTCCCGCGTGATGCTTGTTCCGTCGACCCATTCGCCGGCGATGAAGTTCTTCTGGTGAGCGGTCATGTTTCCAACCTTTCTTGTCTAGCGCACGAGGCAGGGACGCTTGTCGTCGAAGGTCCAGCCGGGGATCAGGAACTGCATGGCCAGCGCGTCGTCGCGGGCGCCCAGGCCATGCTGCTTGTATAGCGCGTTCGCAGCTTCAATGGCACCGCGAGCGAGCTCGATGCCGAGGCCGGGACGATCCGGGATCGCGATCTTGCCGCCCTTGATCTGCAGCGGCTCCTTGGTCAACGCCTGGCCGTCCTGCCAAATCCAGTGGGTGTCGATCGCGGTCACCTTGCCGGGCGCGGCGGCGCCGACATGGGTGAACATCGCCAGCGAAATATCGAAATGGTTGTTGGAGTGCGAGCCCCAGGTCAGGCCGCTGTCGCGGCAGGTCTGCGCCACCCGCACCGAGCCCTGCATGGTCCAGAAATGCGGATCGGCGAGCGGGATGTCGACGGCCCCTAACCGCAGCGCGTGCGAGAGCTGGCGCCAGTCGGTCGCGATCATGTTGGTCGCGGTCGGCAGCCCGGTGGCGCGGCGGAACTCGGCCATGATCTCGCGGCCGGAGAAGCCGGCCTCCGCGCCGCAGGGGTCCTCGGCATAGGCGAGAATGCCGTGCATGTTGCTGCAAAGACGGATCGCCTCGTCGAGCGACCAGGCGCCGTTCGGGTCGAGCGTCACGCGCGCCTGTGGGAAGCGCTTGGCGATCGCGGTGACGGCCTCGATCTCCTGTTCGCCGGCGAGCACGCCGCCCTTGAGCTTGAAATCGGCAAAGCCGTAATGCGCTTGCGTCGCCTCGGCGAGCCGCACGATCGCGTCCGGTGTCATCGCAACCTGATGGCGCAAATTGAACCAGTCCGCCTTGCCGGTCTCGCCTTCAACGTAAGGCAGGCTGGTCTTGCTGCGATCGCCGACAAAGAAGAGATAGCCGAGCGTCTCGACGCTGGTGCGCTGCTGGCCTTCGCCGAGCAGCGCCGCGACCGGGAGATTGAGATGCTGGCCGAGCAGATCGAGGAGTGCGGATTCCACGGCCGTCACCGCATGGATGGTGACGCGCAGATCAAAGGTCTGCTTGCCGCGGCCGCCGGCGTCGCGGTCGGCAAAGGTCTGGCGCATCGACGCCAGGATGTTGTTGCAGGCGCCGATGGTCTGGCCGACGACGAGGTCGCGTGCGTCCTCGAGCGTCTTGCGGATCTTCTCGCCGCCCGGCACCTCGCCGACGCCGGTGTGGCCGGAATTGTCAGTGAGGATGACGAGGTTGCGGGTGAAGAACGGCGCATGCGCGCCGCTCAGATTGAGGAGCATGCCGTCGCGGCCGGCCACCGGAATCACCTCCATCGCCGTGACGACGGGGGCGCCGGTAAAGCCGGTGCGGATCGTGTCTTGAATCATCTGCTCCTCCCTTGGTCTTCTTTCCGTTCTTGCGCCGCTTCGGCCTATTCTGCCGCTTGCTGTCTCGCAGCCTGCGGCAGCTTGGCCACCAGCGCCGCGAGCTCGGCGATCTCCTGCTCGGTGAGATCGGTGAGCGGCGGCCGCACCGGGCCGGAATCGCGGCCGATCACCTTCATGCCGGCCTTGATGATCGAGACCGCATAGCCCTTCTTGCGGTTGCGTATCGCGATCAGCGGCAGGATGAAATCCTTCAACCCTGCATGGATGGTCTGATGATCGCGCCGGCGCACCGCGGCATAGAAATTGGTGGCGAATTCCGGCACGAAGTTGAACACCGCCGACGAATAGGTGGTCACGCCCATGTCGAGATAGGGCAGGGCAAAGGTTTCCGCCGTGGGGAGCCCGCCGATATAGGTCAGGCGGTCGCCGAGCCGGGTGTAGACGCGGGTCATCAGCTCGATGTCGCCGATGCCGTCCTTGTAGCCGACGAGGTTCGGGCAGCGCTCGCAGAGCCGCGCCAGCGTATCGGGCTGCAGGATCGCGTTGTCGCGGTTGTAGACGATGACGCCGATCTTGACCGACGCGCACACCGCCTCGACATGGGCGGCGAGACCGTCCTGCTCGGCATGCGTCAGATAGGGCGGCAGCAGCAGCAGGCCATCGGCGCCGGCCTTCTCGGCGCCGATCGCGATCTCGCGCGCGATCGCGGTGCCGTAGCCGGTGCCGGCCAGCACGGGAACGCGGCCCTTGGTCTCCTCGACCGCGACCTTCACGACCTGCGGAACCTCAGCCGGCGTCAGCGAGAAGAACTCGCCGGTGCCACCGGCGGCGAACAGGCCGGCGACGTCATAGCCGCACAGCCAGTCCATGTTGGCGCGATAGGTCGCCTCGTCGAACGAATGATCCGCGTTGAACGGGGTCACGGGGAAGGACAGGAGGCCGCCACCGATTCTCGCGGCCATCTCCTGAGGGGTCATCTTGCTCATGGCGCCACTCCTAAAATGCTTATGGGGAACAGATGCGCGAGCAGCGCGCGTCCATGGCGAGATTCCTAGGAAATCGTTCGATGCGCGTCCAAGCCAAACGCGGTATCGAGCGATGCACAATCTGCATCAATCGCCGCGCAGATGCGGGCCAGCGATTTCGGTCGCGATCTCGATCAATGCCGGCAGCAGCTGGTTCTCGTGATCGCGCCGCCATACCATGAACAGCTCGACCGGCACCGGCGTGCGCAACTTCAGCGGCTTCAGCCGGACATCCGCGATCTTCAGGGGCCGCTTCCGGCACGATCGCGACGCCGAGCCCGGCGCGCACCATGGCGAGGATCGAATGGATCTGGCTGAGATGCTGGACATAGCGCGGCAGCACGTCGGCGCGGGTGAACATCGAGACCAGCAGATCGTGGAAATAGCGCGCCTCATAGGGCGAATACATCACGAAGGGCTGGTCGTCGAAATCCTTGATGCTGACGGTCTCGGCCGCGGCCAGCGGATGCTTCTTCGGGATCGCGGCAAGCAGCGGCTCGGCCACGACGCGCCGGCTGGCGAATTCCGGCCGCGCGATCGGCGGGCGCAGCAGGCCGGCATCGATCTGGCCGGTGGTCAGTGCCTCGAACTGATCGCCGGAGACCATTTCCTTCAGGGAAAAATCGACCTCGGGCAGGCGGGAGCGGGCGGCCGCGATCAGGTCGGGCAGGAAGCCATAGGCGGCGGCGGCCGTAAAGCCGATCTTGAGCGAGCCGGTCTTGCCGAGCGCGATGCGGCGGGCGACCTGCGACGCGGATTCCGCGAGCTTGAGGATGCGCCGCGCCTCCGGCAAGAAGCTGCGTCCCGCCGGCGTCAACCGCACCGAGCGGCTGGTGCGCTCCAGCAGCGGCGCGTCGATGATGTGCTCGAGCACCTGGATCTGGCGGCTCAACGGCGGCTGCGTCATGTTGAGCCGCGCCGCGGCCCGGCCGAAGTGCAATTCCTCGGCCACCGTGACGAAACAGCGGAGCTGGTTCAGGTCAAACATCGATGCTAGCCTGGAATGGATCGTTCGAGGATTTGTACGTTCTAGCATCGATGCCTCCCACTGGCCAAGAAGACAAAGACGGCGGCCGAAGCCGCCGTTGATGTGTCGTCATTGTCGCGGCGGCCCTATTGCGCCGGACTTGCCTCACGCCGCCTTCAGCTGCACCCGCTTGATCTCGCCGACGATGAAGAGGTAGGCGATCGCCGCGACCAGCGCGTTGGCGGCCTGCCCGATCGGCCCCGGCACCTGGGCCGGCGCCTGCGCCTCCAGCGACGTCGCGGTCACCGCTGCGCAGATGGTGCTGGACGGCGAGGATGCCGTCTATGCGCTGTGCCGTCCGCCCGGCCACCACGCCTATCGCGATCTCGCCGGCGGCTTCTGCTTCCTCAACAACAGCGCCATCGCGGCCGAGCATCTGCGCCAGAAGCACGAGCGCGTCGCGATCCTCGATGTCGACGTGCATCACGGCAACGGCACGCAGGGCATCTTCTACGAACGGGGTGATGTCTTCACCGTCTCGATCCACGCCGATCCGTCGTTCTTCTATCCTTACGTCTGGGGCTATGCGCATGAGCGCGGTGCCGGAGGTGGCCTCGGCACCAATCTCAACATTCCGCTGGCCAAGGGCACCGGCGACGACGGCTACATGAAGGCGCTGGCGGCGGCGGAGCGGGCGATCCGCTCCTTCGCACCGACCGCGCTGGTGGTCGCGCTCGGCCTCGACGCCTCCGAGAAGGACCCGCTGGCGGGCCTCGCGGTCACCACCGACGGCTTCCGCCGCATCGGCGAGGGGCTGGCGCGGTTCGGTCTGCCGACGGTGCTGGTGCAGGAGGGCGGCTATCTCTCCGATATCCTCGGGGCCAATCTGACGGCCGTGCTGGGCGGGTTCGAGGCCGCGCGCTAGACGCGGTCTTGAGAAACGGTCTTGCAACGGGGCGTGGCGGATTTTCCGGATTGCAACCAAACCAAGAGCGTGCGGTTAATGTTGGGCGCTTACCTGTGGTCTTGCGCCGAGGGTGTTTGTCGATCAGGGCAGCCGACAACACGAGGACGGGCATGAGCGACTTGCTGCGTATCGCTATTGTCGGCTTCGGCGAGATCGCGTGCCGGCAGCATGTGCCGGCGATCGCGAAGATTTCGGGCGCGGCCCTGGTTGCGGTCGCCGATCCGGTCAAATCGCCACCGGGTCTGCCGCATTTCCGCGACCTGCATGAACTGCTGCGCGACGGGCCGGAGATCGATGCGGTCGCGCTGTGCACGCCGCCCCAGATCCGTCACGCGCAGGCCGCGGCCGCCCTCGCTGCGGGCAAGCACGTGCTGCTGGAAAAGCCGCCGGGCGCGACCGTTGCCGAACTCTCGCCGTTGATCGCCGCAGCGCATCAAGCAGGCCGGACATTGTTTGCGACCTGGCATTCGCGTTATGCGCCCGCGGTCGGGCCTGCGCGCAAGCTGCTCGCCGGCCGCACCATCAACAAGGTGACCATCATCTGGAAGGAGGACGTGCGCGTCTGGCATCCGGGCCAGGCCTGGATCTTCGAGGCCGGAGGTTTCGGCGTGTTCGATCCCGGCATCAACGCGCTCTCGATCCTGACCGAGATCCTGCCGCGCCCGCTTCTTGTCAGGAGTGCGACGCTGGATTTTCCCTCCAATCGGGAAGCGCCGATTGCCGCGGAACTTGAACTCTCCGATGAGAGCGGCTTGCAGATCCATGCCGAATTCGATTTCCGCCAGACCGGTCCGCAGACCTGGGACATCCTTTGCGAGACCGATGCCGGGCCCGTGACGCTGTCCAAGGGCGGCAGACAGCTGCGCGACGGCAACCGGCTGGTCGTCGATGCCGCCGACGAGGAGTATCCCGCGCTGTATCGCCGCTTCGTCGCGTTGACGTCGGACGGCAGATCCGACGTCGATCTGGTGCCCTTGCAGCTTGTCGCCGACAGCTTCATGCTGGGGCGGCGGCGCCTCGTCGAGGCGTTCGAGGACTGACAATGACATCAGCTGGAATTAGTCGTGCGCCCTTCGGCACATTGCCCGATGGTACCGTGGTCGAGCGCGTGACGCTGCGCGGCGAGCACGGCTTTGAGGCCGCCATCCTTCCCTTCGGCGCCACCCTGCAGGCGCTAGTAACGCCGGATCGCAACGGACAATGCGACGACATCGTGCTCGGTCACGACGCGTTCGACGGCTATCTCGCGCAGCGCAAATTCTTCGGCGCGACCGTCGGGCGCTACGCCAACCGGATCGCCGGCGCGCGCTTCATGCTCGATGGCGAAACGGTGCGGCTCGACGCCAACAACGGCCCCAACGCGCTGCATGGCGGGCTGCAGGGCTTTGATCGCAAGCTGTGGAAGATCGTCGAGCTCAGCGACGATCCGGAGCCGACGCTGGTGCTGGAGCGCGACAGCCCGCATGGCGAGGAGGGCTATCCGGGCAATCTGGCGACGCGGGTGACCTATCGCGTGCGTGCGCCGATGGAGCTTTCGGTGACCTATCAGGCGACCACCGACCGGCCGACCTGCCTCAACCTCACCAATCACAGCTTCTTCAATCTCGACGGCGCGCGCTCAGGCACGCAGATCCTCGATCATCACCTTACGATCGCGTCCGACCATTTCCTCGCGGTCGACGCCACGGCAATCCCGCTGCCGGAGCCGCCGCGGCCGGTCGACGGCACGCCGTTCGACTTCCGCAAGCCCGCGGCGATCGGCGCGCGGATCAGGATGAATGACGAGCAGCTGCGACTCGGGCGCGGCTATGACCACAATTTCTGTCTGGCCTCGGGGACCGGCCTCCGTTTCGCCGCGCGCCTCGAGGCGCCGCACAGCGGCCGCGTAATGGAGCTGTTCACCGATCAACCGGGACTGCAGTTCTATTCCGGCAATTTTCTCGACGGCTCGACCGCCGGCAAGGGCGACCGGCTGTACCGCCAATCCGATGCGCTGTGTCTCGAGCCGCATGCCTGGCCCGATGCGCCGAACCGGCCCGACTTTCCCTCGGCGCGGCTCGATCCCGGGCAGACCTACCGGCGCACCGCCATCTATCGATTCTCGACCGTGTGAGTGATGCCATGACTGACCGTGCCGCCGAGCCGCTCATGGAAGAGGTGCCGACATCCGTGTTGTCGGCCGAACGTTGCCATCTCGGCGAAGGCCCGACCTACGATGCGTCAACCGACACCGCGTGGTGGTTCGACATCCGCGAGCGTCGCCTGTTCGAGCATCGTTTTGCCAGCGGACGGACCGTGATCCACAACCTGCCCAACATGGCGAGCGCGTTGGCGCGGATCGACGGTGAGCGGCAGCTTGTTCTCACCGACGACGGGCTCTATGTGCGGCAGATCGCCAATGGCCGCATGGAGCTGTTCGCTGCGCTCGAGGCCGACAACCCGGCGACGCGCTCCAACGATGCGCGCGTGCATCCGTCCGGCACGTTCTGGCTCGGCACCATGGGGCGCCAGGCCGAGCAGGGAGCGGGCGCAATCTACGCCCTGCACCGTGGTCGCATCACGCAGCTTTATCCTGACATCACGATCCCGAACGCGATCTGCTTTTCGCCGCACGGTGACATCGGCTATTTCGCCGATACCGCGCGCAATGCGCTGTACCGGGTGCCGCTCGATGCCGAGACCGGACTGCCGGTGGGGCAACCCGCCGTCCTGATCCAGCATCACGGCACTGGCGGGCTCGACGGCGCGATCGTCGATGCCGACGGGCTGATCTGGAACGCGCGCTGGGGCGGCGGCTGCGTCGACATCTATGATCCACTGGGCAAGCGTCTACGCTCGCTGCGCGTGCCGGCAAGCCAATCGAGTTGCCCGGCCTTTGTCGGCCGTGACTTCTCACGCGTACTGGTGACCTCGGCCTGGCAGGACATGGATGACGCGCAGCGCGCCGCCGATCCCGGGCATGGCAAGACCTTCCTGCTCGATGCGGCCGCGCGCGGCCGAGCCGAGCCCGACGTCAAACTGTCCTGACCGCGCGCTTGCCGGCCGCCTCGTTGACGCGACCTGATTATTTGGACGATAGTACAAATATGGTCCGCAAACCTGCCAAGTCTGGCGTTAAGGCCGACGTCAAGGCCGCAAGCTCACGCAAGCCCAACATGCGCGAGGCGATCCTCGCCGCCGCCGAGGAGTTGTTCTCGACCTACGGCTTCAACGCCGTCTCGGTGCGCGACATCGCGCAGGCGGCAGGCGCCAATCCCGGCAGCGTGACCTATCACTTCAAAACCAAGGACGGCCTGCTGCTGGAAATCTACCGGCGGCATTGTGGTCCGATGAACCGGCGGCGCTCCGAGCTTTTGGCGGCGGCGCGACGCGTGCGCGATTTGCAGGACCGGCTGGAGGCAATCGTGCGCGCCTATGTGCTGCCGGCCTTCACCTCGGGCAGCGACCTCGCCGGCGGCGGAACGCGGTTCACGCGGCTGCGCGCGATCATGTCGGCCGAAGGGAACGAGGTCGTGCGCAAGATCATCGCGCAGACGTTCGACGATACCAGCCACGCCTTTATCGATGCGATCCATGAAAGCCTGCCGCATATTCCGCGCACCGATCTTGTCTGGCGCGGCCATTTCCTGCTCGGTGCGCTCTACTACACGCTGGTGACGCCGGAGCGCGTCTCGCGCCTGTCGCGCGGCAGCGCCGACGGCACCGACGCCGGCCACGCTATCGAGGAACTGGTGCGCGCGACGGTGGCCGCGCTGCAGGCTCCTCCACTTGATCCAGCGACGCCTGCCCCGCGCAAGGCACCGGGCGCAATTCCCGGACGAGCGCTGACCTGATCCCGCGGAGTCGATCGCCATGGAGAAACTTCGGCTGCGGACCGTGCTCGGCAATCACCCGCATATCCAGGCGGTGAAGGACGGTGAGCTGGGCTCGGAGCTGTTCGACCTCGACTTCATCGAGTTCACGCCGACCAACGCCGCATTCAAGCCGATGGTGCGCGAGCAGGCGTTCGACGTCTGCGAGATGGCCATCGTGACCTATCTGATGGCACGCGCGCACGGCAAGCCGCTGGTGTTGTTGCCGGCAGCGATGGTCGGCCGCTTCCAACACGGTCACGCGCTCTATCGCGCCGATCGCGGCGCGCTCGCGCCTGCCGACCTCGAGGGCAAGCGGGTCGGCATCCGCTCGTTCACGACCACGACGGGAGCATGGATGCGCGGCATCCTGGCCAACGACTACGGCGTCAACCTTGACAGCATCGACTGGGTGACCTTCGAGGACCCGCATATCGCCGAATATGTCGACCGCACCGAACGCGCGCCAAAGGGCAGCACCATCATCCAGATGCTGAAGGACGGCGAGCTCGACGCCGTGCTGGGCGAGACCTCGAGCGATCCCGCGCTCAAGCCGCTGTTCGCCGATCCGGCCGGCGAGGCGGCGCGGTGGTATGCGCGGCAGGGTGTCGTGCCGGTCAATCATCTGGTGGTGGTGACAGAGCGGCTCGCGACATCGCGGCCGGATGTGGTGCGCAGCCTCTACGAGCTCCTCAAGCGCGGCAAGGCCAGGGCTGGTCCGTCCGGCGTGCCGGACCTGGTGCCGTTCGGCGTCGAGGCGAACCGCAGGCCGCTCGAACTGATGATCGACTATTGCGTCCAGCAGGCATTGATCCCGCGTCGCGTCGCGGTCGACGCGCTGTTTGACGACACAACACGGGACTTGAACTGATGACAATCTCCAGCGATCCGCGGCAATGGCAGATCGGCATGCTCGGCTATGGCGAGGTCGGCCGCATCCTCGCTGAAGATCTGCGCAAGCAGGGCGTCAAGGTCGCTGCCTACGACATCAAGCTCGACCGCGAGCAGGGCGCGCCGCTGCGCGCGCACGCGGCGGAGATCGACGTCGCGCTGGCGCAATCCCACGCCGATCTCGCGGCGCGGGCCGATTTCATCATCTCGGCGGTGACGGCGAGCCAGGCGGTGGCGGTGGCCGAGGCCTGCGCGCCGGCGATCGGGAAGGGCGCCTGGTTTCTCGATTTCAACTCGGCCTCGCCCGGCGCCAAGCAGCGCGCCGCCGCGCACATCGATGGCGCCGGTGGCCGCTATGTCGAGGGCGCGGTGATGACCTCGCTGCCGCCGTATCGGATCAAGGTGCCGCTGCTGCTCGGCGGCCCGGGCGCGCGCGAGCTGGCGCCGCTTTTGGTCGCGCTCGGCTTCGCGGCGAAGGTCGCGAGTGACGAACTTGGCGTGTCGTCGGCGGTCAAGATGTGCCGCAGCATCATGATCAAGGGCCTGGAGGCGATGGTGATCGAGAGCTTTACCACCGCGCGTGCCTATGGCGTCGAGGATGCGGTGCTCGCCTCGCTCAAGGAGACCTTCCCTGGCATCGATTGGGAGAAGCAGGGCCCCTATTTCTTCCAACGGGTGATCGAGCATGGCCGACGGCGCGCCGAGGAGGTGCGCGAGGTGGCGGAGACCGTGCGCGAGGCCGGGCTTGCGCCATGGTCCGCGTCTGCTACCGCCGAGCGGCAGGGCTGGGTCGCCGATCTTGCCGATGAGGGCGTGTTCGGGCGTAAGGGAACGCCGGACTTCGCCCGCAGCGCAGACTGGCGTACCGAGGCCGATAGAATTCTCGCGCGCATCAAGTCCTGAAACCTGCTGCGGAGAATCCGTCGCGTTCCCTGCGGACGCGCGATGCGCTATTGCTCCTTGAACAGTTTTGGTCTGGAGGCACTTCCATGAAGAATTCCGACAAGGTCGTCGCCATCACGGGGGCGGCGCGCGGCATCGGCAAGGCCTGCGCGGCGCGTTTCCTGTCCGATGGCGCCAGGGTCGTCATCTCGGATGTCGACGCTGCTGGGCTCGTCCACACCGCCAACGAACTCGGACATGAGGATCGGTTGCGGGCCGTCGAAGCCGACGTCAGCAAGCGCGCCGATGTCGATCGCATCGTCGCTACGGCGGTCAAGGAGTTCGGCCGGCTCGACGTCATGGTCAACAATGCGGGCGTGGCGCGCAACCGCGACTTCCTCGAGATCAGCGAAGCCGAATTCGACGACGTCATGGGGATCAACCTCAAGGGCGCGTTCTTCGGCGTCCAGGCCGCAGCGCGGCAGATGATCGCGCAGGGCGGTGGCGGCGTCGTCGTCAACATGTCCTCGGTCAATGCGCTGCTTGCGATCCCCTCGCTTGCGACCTATGCGATGTCCAAGGGCGCCATGAAGCAGCTGACCTCGGTGGCCGCGGTGGCACTGGCGCCGCACGGCATTCGGGTCGTGGCGGTCGGACCCGGCACGATCCTGACCGAGATGGTGGCGACGGCGATCTTCTCGTCCGAGGATGCCCGGCGCAGCGTGCTGTCGCGCACCCCAGCTGGCCGTTGCGGCGAACCGAGCGAGGTCGCTTCCGTCGTGGCCTTCCTCGCCAGCGAAGATGCCTCCTACATCACCGGCCAGACCATTTACCCCGACGGCGGGCGGTTGATCCTCAACTACACGGTGCCGGTCAACGAGAAGAAGTAGAGGGCAGGTTCAATCGCGAGCACAGCGAAACTCCTCGGCCTGCCGTTGCAAGGGCGCATTGCCAAAATATCGAAAACAACCCCATGCAAAGTAGCCCGCGGCCGGCGTTCGACACGGCAACTTGACATGTCGGGCAAATCGGCGGTATTATTCCGTTATTCAGAAATCACGCAAGTGGCGTCCTCATCCTCACCTGGATCGCCCGGTTTAACCGGGCGACCCAGTACGCCGCGGCCCATCGGCTCAAGCACGACCGCCTCTGGAATACTGGATCACCCGCATGCGCGGGTGATGACACCGGATGGCTAGCGGCCCTTGAACTGCGGCTTGCGCTTCTCCATGAAGGCGCTGCGGCCCTCGCGGAAATCCGCGCTGTCCATGCAGTCGATGCCGATCTGCTTGATCGCGGCCATGTCGCGATCGGCGGGGTCCTTCAGCACCTGCGCGATGGTGATCTTGGCGGCCTTGATCGCCAGCGGCGCGTTGCCGGAGATGGTGCGCGCGATCTCCATGGTCGCGTCCCAGAGCTCGGCATCCGGCAGCACGCGATCGACGAGGCCGATCCGCAGCGCTTCGGTGGCGTCGATCCGCATGCCGGTATACATGATCAGCCGCGCCCACGACGGGCCGACCAGCGACACCAGATGGCGTAAGCCCTCATAGCCATAGGCGATGCCGAGCTTGGCGGCGGGAATGCCGAACTGGCCGCTGGCGCCGGAGATGCGGATATCGGTCAGCATCGCGACCTGCATGCCGCCGCCGAGGCAGAAGCCGCGGATGCAGGCAATGGTCGGCTTCGGATAGTCGGCGAGCAAAGCGCGCTGGGCCGCGCTGCGCCGTGAATATTCCTCGGAGGCCTCGGCGTTGTGCCTGGTCTTCTCGAACTGGCTGATATCGGCGCCCGACACGAAGGCCTTGTCGCCCGCACCGACCAGGATCACGACGCGGACATCAGGATCGTCGCGCAACGCGATCAGCGCCTCGCCGAGCCCTTCCCACATCTCCAGCGACATCGCGTTGCGCTTGCCGGGATTGTTGAAGGTGATGACGCCGACGCCATCGACCACGCTTTGCAGGATCTTGCCGTCGGCAAGCGGTTTATCTGACATGTTTGGTATCCGAGGGTCCGGTCTGATTTCGGCCAAAGCTAGCACCGGCTTGCAAGCCGAGGCAGGCTGTTTAGAGCACGGCGCGATTGCATCGGCATGCATTAACTCTCCCGGTAGTTGTGTTGTTCGCTAAATAAAACTGCCATGCGAGAGTTACGAGCAGAGCGAACTGGCGCGCCTGATCTCGCGCAAATCCAAGGAATCGCAGGTGGTGTCTACCGACGCGGGCCCGGTCGCCTAGCCGGCCGCGCGTCCGATCCGCGCATTACGTCAGCTCTTCCGGATCGTCGGCTGCGCGCAGGCGCGCGATGTTGTCTTCGGTCGCATTCGCACCGGCCGCCGCGATCGCAATCTCCCGCCCTAGGAGCCCGTCCAGATATGTTTTCGTGACGGGCATTTGTTGTAGAGTAGCAGGCTCAGGCTGCGTTTGCGAGGTTGAACAGCTTGAGGAGGTTATGGACGGTGCAGATCATTGTCCACTCGGCGCGCACTTTCTCGATGCCCCGCAACAGGAACTGGCGGAAGCCTCTTGCCTGTTTGATCTGCCCGAACACCGGCTCCACCACTTGCTTTCGCAATCGGTAGGGTGTTTCGAAGCCGCCATCGTCGATCTTCTTTCGCATGGCCTGTGTCAGCGGGCCGCCGACTTTTCCGTTCGCTACTGTCGGGTGCTTGGCGCGTCCGGGCGCGACATAGCCATCGATGCTGCGTGTGTCGAGCGCTTCGAGATTGGCTTCGCTGCAGTAGCCGGAATCCGCTGAGGCCTGCCGCGGCTTGCGGCCAAGATTGCTCTCGATGGCCTCGATCAGGGGCACCAACTGGCCCTGATCGCTGCCGTGCTGGGTCAGTTCTTGCGCGACAATGATCTGGGCATGTGCATCGACGGCCGCCTGGGCATTATAGGCCTGAACGAAGCCATCCTTCGACTTCATGATGCGGCTTTCCGGATCGGTGAAGTTGCGTTGCGCCTTGGGATTGGGTTCCTCCGATGGCAGCGCCGCCGGTTTGCCCGGCTTCTTGCGGCCTTCGGCCTGGCGCTGCTGTTCCTTTTCGGCCTCGATGCGGCGCTCTTCCTCCGCCGCCAGTTTGGCGTCCGCTTCCAGCGCCGCCATCGCTTGCTGGATCTTCGCCAGCCGTTTCTGCTTGTCGACGGTCCAGTCCGGCAGTTCGTCGCTGTTGCCGAAAGTCTCATCCTCCGAGGCATCCGCCGCCTCGGCGGCCGCCAGCATGCGAGCGACCTCGGCCTTCAATTCCGCCTCGCGCTTCTTCATGCGCTCATAACTCATCGCCTTGTGTTTCGACGCGTTCGCCTTGATCTTCGTACCATCCAGCGCGACATGACCGAGCTTGACCAGCCCGGCCGTCTCGCACAACTTCAGAACCTGCACGAATAGCGCGCCGAGCGCCTTCAAATGTCGCTTGCGAAAGTCGCTGATCGTCCGAAAATCCGGCGCATCCAGCGCCACGATCATCACAAAATCGTTCCGCTCCCGGCAGGCCTTGGCAATCCGACGCGACGAATACAGCCCACTCGCATAGCTATGCAGCAGCAGCGCCACCATCATCCGCGGATCAAACGGCGGCTGCCCAAGCCCGCTCACATAGCTGCCCATGATCTCCCTGAGATCGAGGCTCTCCCGCACCAGATCAACCATAAACCGCGAGACATGGCCTTTCGGCACGAAGTCCTGCACATTCGGCGGCAGAAGCAGCGTCTGATCGATGTTCCAAGGCCGAAAATACTTGCTCATCGCCCAATGTTGAATCAGACCCGACCAGATTTGAACAGCGACTATCCAGACAAGCTCCTAGGACCTGCTGCCCCTCGGTTAGCGGCCCTGTCGGAGTATCTCCAAATTGGGCTCCTTCCGCGATGCGTGCGCGGCGATTGCGATGGGCCCCTCCAACGTGATCGCGCGGGACTGGATCGGCAAGTCGCTGGTCAGCTGGAGTGTTCTACGAAGACGAAGAGTAAGGCCTCACGGCCTACACTCCAAAGAACAAAAGGCAGTTAGGGCGCTGTCAGCTATCGATTCGAAGCTATCCGACGAACCAAGTGCGCATTCGAGTCGGGCAATACTCCCCTTGGTAACCCAGCGCGACAATTTGGAAAGTCCGAGTTCGCAGACAGCCGCCCAGCGTGGTTTCTTGAGTTGGCCGCGAATGAACGTCGACTCCGTCGGTGCTTGCGGACCGCGAACCGCGAGCTCGTGCAAGCTTAGGAGCCTTTCAGAAGGCGTTGGCAGTCTTTGGCTCGCTCGATCAACTTGGCGGAAAGGCGCTCGATAATGGCGTTATCTAGCCCTTCCGCTTGCGCGGCAGCGCACACGTCGCTCACGTTGTCGGGGAGCAGTTCGGCCAGCGAGTTCAATCCGGCAATCACTTTTTCCGCATCGAAACGGGTCTCGCGGGCGAATTTCTGCCATTCGCGCGCACCTATCTGGGCTAGCCTGTATTCCCCGCCGACCTTCATAGCAAGCTTCATCTTCTGCAAGTCGACATCGTCGTAGGGAAGGATGCTGGCAACATCGTAGAGTGGCGCAAGTCGCACCGTGGGGCCGCTGGCTAGGAGTAGTGAGTAGTTCTTAGCGTGTGCATCGGTGCCTCCGATGAGCCAATTTAAGCCGAGGGCATCGATGAATGTATCGAGATCATCAACACTGTCGGTGGAGTAGGTGCGTAAAAGTTCGATAATATCCGCAGCGGACGGGCCGCCCTCGCTTTGATACTTCTTGGTTGGCATGATGCCGCGTGCCTGGCACGCGTCCTCTTGATGGACGCGAATGACGTCATTGCCACTGAACTGCCGATCGTAGCGTTCGACGACAATGGCGATCTCTTTCTCAAACCGCACGACTTTGGTTCCGGCGACGGGCAAGCCGAGATTGCGCGCGAGATTGAGGCAGATGTGCTCGTTCTCGGCATGGCCGTCGAAATGGCCGGTCGGCGGCTTAAGGATATGGGTTGTCGGAATGCGTCCAGACGGTATCCCCCATCGCCCCTTTTGCAGAAGCAGCGCGGTTTTCGGCTGGGCGCCGGCAAGACTGAATTGCCCCGTGTCACGCGGCAACCGCCACGCGGCATGATCTTCTCTCAATGCTTGCAGACGTTTTGCGACGGCGGTTTCGTCAAGCCACTCAACCTTGTCATTCGTACCGCTTCGCAATTCCTCCAAACGATCGCGCGTGACGAATTGAATGGCGCCGGCGCAATCTTCGCCGACATGGGAAATCAGGGCAAAGACGTTGCGAGCCGAGACCTGAAACTTCTTCGCCCAACGATCGAGAACGCGCTCATTGTCCGGGAGCAGTCCCCATAGAAAGGCCTGAACAGCGGCGGGACCGTGTTCCTCGGCCGCGAGTGGCATGGAGAGCGAAATGGGGTACGCGCCCCTCGTTTGACGCCAATCGCTGTCATAGACGAAGGTGAGGCGGCCACGAGCGTCGTTGTGCACGCGGCCGACTTCCCTGCCGTCCAGGAGCGCGACGAGTTCGCTGGTCATGGTCTGCTTCTTTTGGCTTTTGACACGATTGCATTGATATCGACGGCTGACTTTTCTGAACCGCGGCCATGTGGTTGTTCGCTGCCTGCGTCTAGATGGATGCCGAGAGCGTCAAGAGCGCGGAGTACGAGGCCGAGTTCGGCGCGCGCGTGGCCGCGCTCGACCTCGATGACCCACTGACGGCTGACGCCAATGCGCTTGGCGAGGCTGGACTGATCAAGCTTGTGCCGTTTGCGGGTATCCCGAATGATGGCCCCGAGATCGGCCGATGTGCGTATGAGCATGGCAATTCAAAATGTTGTCGTTCGCTTACATTACCATATGTCCGCGTTCGGCGACAATTGAAAAATGTCAGCGAGCGCTGACTTCCACAAATGTCATCGCTCGTTAACATGCGTAAGGTCTCCTAATTGCGCTGCATGAACCCGCGACGGCTAAGAGCACCACGGACGTAATCGGGACGTTTTTGGTCTCCTGCCTTACCCAGCTGGCGTTTCTGCCTTACCAGCTCCGCGGGTTGTTTCGTTTCCTGCTCGATTTGCTCTAACAGAAACGCCGTGGCGAACTCATCGCAGGAGAACTCTTCCCTGTGTTTTTCGGTCGCGTCCGATCCATATGGAGCAGCGCCCGTTCCTTCACGCTGATGCCGGATATGGCGAACTTCGTGCAGCAGCGCCCAAGCAACCGCTATAGTCGCGAGCTCGCCAGCCGCGCGACTCTGGGGTTCCGTGCCGGCATCCGCGTAGCTGCCCGGCTCGGCAACGCCCGCAGGCAGGGCCTCCAATTCAGGCTGATCGCTAGAAATGGTTTTCTCAAAGGCTGCGATCAGGCTGGTAAAGCGATCTGCTGGAGTGTCTCAAGCGGTGTGCTTTCGGCAATCAGGCGGTAGCCCTCCCAAGCAGTGTATCCGGCGATCCAAAATGCGCGCAGGACGCGATGGTTGAAGCGGACATAACGATAAGCGCCCGCATCCATGATGATATTTTCGCCTTCATGGGTGTCTGGCGTCAGCTGGAATTTCGGGTCAAGGTCCACCCACATCTGCGACAGATCGGATTCTCGCTCGGGAGCACTTCCCAAAAAAATATTTCTCACCGCCGTCTGAACGGATGGTGCTGTCCTGCTTGGTCGGTGTTCTCGGTAGGACTACTGAGTCGGCAATCCAATGTTCTGCCCTTAGCAATTCTTATGGTCCGCCAACTGTTCTCCCTCCAGAGGAGAAGTGTTACCGGGGTTCTCCGTGGGTCAATGGAGTTCCGCGCTTTTTCTGCGCGGGGGCTTAAATACGGACAGCACCGAACGGATTGATCGTCGCGTATGTTGCCGGTTGGCATGGGATGGACTGCCCTTCGTTAGGCTTCGTTCAATGTTTTTTCGAGCTGCGCAACGAGGGCACTCCTCGCAGCGGAGCTCAGTTTTTCGAGATTAATCTGTTTCCACTTGATTGCGGGCAAATCGGCAGCGCCGGGAACGCCGAGCAGGTCCCAGTTAGCCCGTCTTATTCGTCAGAGGGCGATGAGAGGCTGGCGAGCGTGGTGTAAAGCGCTGATGCGGCGTAGGATTCGGTTGCAAAGCCAACCCCATCACACTCAGCCGCGAACACCACGCCCGCCATGACCGATGATACGATTCTGCCCTTCTCGTTTCCAGCCGTTCACGCCAAGAAAGTCACAGCTGCCTTCGATGGCGGTCGGCTGACCTCGAACGGGGGCGTGATGCTTCTGGCGATGGCCGAGCGGCGTCTCGGCTTGGCCGACAATTTGGCCCGGGTGTTCCCGGATCGGCGCGATCCGACGCGGGTCGTGCACAGCCTTGTCGATATGTTCCGCGCGCGCATGTTCGCGATCTGCTGCGGCTACGAGGACGCCGACGACCTCGATCATCTGCGGTCCGATCCGGCATTCAAGCTGGCCTGCGGACGGCTGCCGGACACGGGTCGCGATCTGTGTTCCCAACCGACGCTGTCGCGGCTGGAGAATGCTCCGCGCCTGCGCGACGTGATCCGACTGACCTACACTTTGGTCGACGCATGGATGGATAGCTACCCGCGCGAGCCGGCATCCGTCACGCTTGACATCGATGATACCTGCGATGTCGTCCACGGCCATCAGCAGCTCTCGCTGTTCAACGCTCATTATGACGAACGCTGCTTCCTGCCGATCCACGTCTACGACACGGAGAAGAGCCGGCCCGTGGCGGTCGTGCTGCGGCCCGGCAAGACGCCGGGCGGCGTCGAGGTGCGTGCCCATCTGCGCCGCCTGATACGGCATATCCGGACGCGGTGGCACAACACGCGAATTACGTTCCGTGGCGACGGGCGCACTATGCTCGGCCGGAGGCAATGGCGTGGTGCGAGACCAACGGCATCGACTACATCTTCGGTCTGTCCGGCACCAAGCCGCTCGCCAGAAAACTCGACGAGGCCGCCGACGACATCCGCACGCGACGCGCCATCGAGAACCTGCCGGTTCTGCGTGGCTATACCGAGACGCGCCACAAGGCAAAGTCCTGGGATCGCGAACGGCGTACCGTCGCCCGTATTGAGGCGACGATGCTCGGCCTCGACATCCGTTTCGTCGTCACCAGCCTCGATGTCGGCTCGGCCGAGTGGATCTACGACAGCCTGTATTGCGCGCGCGGCCAAGCCGAGAATCTGATCAAGCTGCATAAGACACAGCTCGCCTCCGATCGCACCAGCTGCCGTTCGGCGCTCGCCAATCAAGTCCGCCTCGTTCTCCACACCGCCGCTTATTGGCTGATGCTGACCGTGCGCGACGCGATTCCCAAAGCCCGGGAATTGGCCACAGCCGAGTTCGCGACGCTGCGTCTTCGTCTCTTGAAACTCGCCGCCCGTGTCGTCGAGACCACGAGCCGCATTCGCCTTGCGTTTGCCGCGGCATGTCCCGAAGCCGACCTGATCCGCGGCTTGCCAGGCGCGCTGCTGCCGCTCGGTCCTTGACCGGCGGGGCGTCCGCCCCCCGTTCGCCCAACCTACACCTCAAGCGCGTTGCAAAGTACCGGTCGTCAGGCGGTGAAAAGCCGAAGGCAATCCCGCGCGCCTCGTCAGAGCAGATGTGCGGCCACATCAAGCGGACTAAAAAAAGCACTCTCACGAATAGGACGGGCTAGATCGATGTCGTTTTCGCTCCAGACGGCCCGGTTGAAGTAATGCCGCGCGACCCGGGCGCCGATCTCGGCCTGCTTGCTCGAGTGGTCGAAGGACATGCGGGATAGGCTGCCCTCGAACATGTAGCCGATGTCGTGAAGGATCGAGACGTACTGCCAGATGAAGCCAAAGAAAGCAGCATCGGTCCGAAAGCCCTCCACGGGATGATTCCTGACGGCCGGGATCCCGCGCTTTGCGAACTCGACGGCGAGGGCGTCGCGCAACCTCTCGCTGTGAACGAAGAAGTACCAGCCCAGCAGATAATTATAGAGCGTGTGGGAGGAATGATCGCGCTGCTTCTCGTACTCGATCATGCCCGAGATTTCTCGGGGCTGCACCGCGTCGCGAAACTGAATGGAGTCGGCGAGCCCGATCATGTTCAGGATGCTCTGAACCACGCGGCCGGATGTCGTCAGCCGAACTTCATCCATCGTAGCGGTCAGGAACCGCTCGAGATGGCCATTGAAGTCGGCGCCGCAAGCTTTATGGGCCTTCTTGAAAGCAGGTTTCGAGGCAAGGCCCGACAGGGCCTTTGGCACGACCTTCATTGTCATCTGGCGGCCCTTTCGGTGAGCGCGGGTAAGCCGAGAAGAATTCGTGCAGGGCGAGGGACCACGATCAGCGGCGCGCCGGCCATACGCCAGCCGTCACCGTGCCAATGCGGAAGGATGGTCGAATTCTCTGCGTTACGACCGCGCCGCCCCAGCGAATCGATGACGTGGATGCCCGCCTGATCGACCCGAACGACCAGGACGCAATGGATGCCCACCCAATCCCTCTCGACATGCCGCATGTGGAAGGTCAGCGGTACCGGCCTGCGACGCGCGACTTCCCGGGCCAGGATCGGGGCAAGGCGTTCGGGTGAGAATGATGTAAAGCGGCGCCAGCGCAGACGCCGCCCCGGTTGATCGTCGACGTTTCCTGGTGAATCAGGTTGAATGTTACCTTTGGACACGGCATACCGCTCCTTCGGTGGAGAAGTGGAGCGTCAAGCACCCCCACGATATGCCGCCTTCCCAATTTCCGCCGTCACCCACATTCAGCGATAGCTCGATCGAGTGCAGATGAAAAGCGAGATTCGTATACGGCGTATCAGTGCCGCAGAGCTGAACGATCACCGTGTGAGTAGGCTAGCCGAAATCCTAATTGAGTGCGTGCAAGGGGGGGCGTCAGTTAGTTTCTTGTCGCCGTTGCCGCGCGAACGCGCGGTGGATTATTGGCGTCGCGTGTCCAAGGAGCTGTCCCGCAACGATCGAATCTTGCTCGTAGCTGAGGATAGGACGGGCCGGACAGTCGGTTCAATTCAAATGGTGCACATGCCATCTGAAAATCAACCGCACATGGCGCAGGTCACTAAGGTATTGGTCGAGAAGGACGCACGCGGTCGCGGTGTCGGGCGCCGTCTGCTTTCAGCGGTAACGGAGCTGGCACGACGTGAGCGGAAAACCTTGTTGGTGCTGAGTACGGCTACAGGATCGGTGGCGGAGCAGCTCTATCACAGCGAAGGCTGGCAACGCATAGGTGTAGTGCCAGGATGCGTCCTAATGGCGGACGGGAAGCACGCGGCAGCAACATTTTTCTACAAGCAATTGTAACGTCGAAGATCAACAGTAGTAAAACTTTCGGATCGCAACTCAAATATGAGAACCGCATGAAATCGAAGCTAAGAGGTTGATTGAAGGTGACTCTCGGCTCTCCCCGCTGGATCAAACGAGAAGACGAACTGCTGCGCGAGCTGGTTGATGCAGGCGCGCCTGTGGAATCCATTTGCGAAGCGCTCAATAGGTCCGAGCCAGAGCTTCGCAGGCGCGGCTACTACATTGGCCTACCGAGGGTGGTTTAGGCGAACAGCTTCTGGGGTTGAAGGGGAGCCTCAACGAGTATGAGCTGGACCTTTTACGACAACGGTCGCTCTCGGCACGCTACGAGAAGGCCCGCCGCAGCGAACTGGTTGTGGCCACGCCCGTCGGCTTTGTGAAGGTCGGTGATCGCTACGAGAAGGATCCGGACCGGCGTGTGCAGGACGTTATTACGCTCGTCTTCGACAAGATTGAGGAGCTCGGGACCGCGCGGCAGACGCTGCTGTGGTTCCATGAGCACGGCCTCGACCTACCGGTGAAGCAGCCGAACGGCGATACAGCCTGGTAGAACAGCCGTAACGACGGGTTGTGGCGCCCATGGTACAGGCGCGAAGAGCCGCCGGAAGGCGCGCCCTCAAGCCGGGCGCCCACGACGGCTATGTGAACTGGGAGAGGTTCGAAGCGATCCGCACAATGGTCTCCAGTAACTTGCCAACCAGCCGGCATCATGGCGCGCCCAAGCATGGCGAGGCGCTGCTCGCTGGGCTCATCCGCTGTCGGCGCTGTTGCCGCAAGCTGACGCTGTGCTACAGCGGTATGAAGCATCACATCCCCCGTTACAGCTGCTCGCGCGGCTGGATGGACAACGGCGAACCGCGCTGCATCGCGTTCGGAGGCTTGCGCGTCGATGATGCAATCGAAGAGGCACTGCTCGGCGTCGTCGGCCCCGGCGCCGTCGCGGCGGCTACGGTCGCCGCAGCCGAGGCCACACATCAGAAGGAACAAGTTCGCGAAGCGCTCGGCCGTGATCTTGAAGCGGCCCGTTACGCTGCCGATCGCGCCTTCCGGCAATATGACGCTGCTGATCCGGCAAACCGCCTGGTTGCCGCTGAGCTTGAGGGGCGCCGGAATCGCTCGCTTGCCCGCGTCGCGGAGGTGGAGATTGCCGCGCATGACGCGGCGGTGTTCGCCGTCAGGGCCTGTGAGACAAATTGAGGGATTTTGCGGAGGGAGGATTTCTGGTTCATCGTAGCCACCAGGAGCGAAGATGAAGCAGAAGTCCGGACCGGGCAAAGCGCCGGCAGAACAAGTGCTAAAGGACATTCGGCGTCAGACCCGTCGGCACCACGCGGCGGAAGAGAAGATCCGCATTTGTGCTGGAGGGCCTGCGGGGCGAGGAGAATATCTCCGAGCTGTGCCGGCGCGAGGGCATGGCCGCCTCGATGTATTACGGCTGGTCCAAGGAGTTTCCTCGAGGCCGGCAAGCGTCGCCTGACGGGCGATACGGCGCGTGCGGCAACCTCCGGTGAGGTAAAGGATCTGCGTCGTGAGACGGCCGCGTTGAAGGAAGTTGTGGCCGACCTCACCCTGGAAAACCGGCTGCTCAAAAAAAAAGCATGAACGGGCCCCTTTCGGTGAATGCCTTGCATTCACCAAGTCGGGTAAGTGATGGGGAGAACGAGGCATGAGGTATCCCGCCTCAGAGAAGGCCGAGATCATCCAGCTGGTCGAGCAATCGCATCTGCCGGCCAAGCGCACGCTGGACAAACTCGGCATCCCGCGCGCCACGTTCTATCGCTGGTATGATCGCTACCGGGAAGGTGGCGTTGAGGCCCTGACCGATCATCGATCAAGGCCGGCTCGGGTGTGGAATCGCATCCCGGATGACGTCCGTGACCAGATCATCGATTTTGCACTGGAACTGCCGGAACTGTCGCCGCATGAGCTGGCGGTGCGCTTCACCGATGAGAGAAAGTACTTTGTCTCCGAGGCTTCGGTCCATCGGCTGCTGAAGGCGCATGACCTCATCACCAGCCCGGCCTATGTGGTGATCAAGGCGGCGGACGAGTTCAAGGACAAGACCACCGCCATCAACCAGCTCTGGCAGACCGACTTTACCTACCTCAAGCGGCTGGGGTTGGTACTACCTGTCGACCGTGCTCGATGACTTCTCGCGCTACATCGTGGCCTGGAGGCTTGGTCCCACGATGTGCGCCTCCGACGTCACGGCCACGCTCGACCAGGCACTCGCGGCCTCCGGCCTTGACCATATCACCGTCGCGCACCGGCCGAGGCTTCTCAGCGACAATGGTTCGAGTTACGTCGCGGACGATCTGGCCAAGTGGCTCGACCAGAAGGGCATGCAGCACGTGCGCGGTGCTCCGCATCACCCCCAGACCCAGGGAAAGATTGAGCGCTGGCATCAGACTCTGAAGAATCGCATTCTGCTCGACAATTACTACCTGCCTGGCGATCTCGAACGGCAGGTACGCGCCTTCGTCGACAACTCCAATCATGTCCGCTATCATGAGAGCATCGATAACCTCACACCTGCCGATGTCTACTTCGGCAGGGCCGAAGCGATCCTTGCAGAACGCAAACGCATCAAGCTTGTCACTATCGCAAACCGCCGCTATTGCAGCATCAGCTGCAGGCCGCTTAAACTCTAACCCCTGATGAGCCAGAGCCTCCCTTCTCGAAACGCCCGATAAATCTCAAATTATCTGACGACGGACCCCCCCGAGCCCGAGACCGAACCAAAGCACGCGTCTTTCGATCATTTTCTCTTACCCCACGCAGCTGCCGCGATGCGCCGCTGTATGTTCCGATGTGCGGCGACAGCGTTGCGATTGCACGTTCGCGGCAACTCGATTGCTTGTTTAGCAGTGGGATAGTGCTGATATACCGGCAACTAGCCCGTCTTATTCGTCAGAGGGCGCCTGAGAGGCTGGCGAGCGTGGTGTAAAGCGCTGATGCGGCGTAGGATTCGGTTGCAAAGCCAACCCCATCACCTTCAGCCGCGAACACCACGCCCGCCATGACCGATGATACGATTCTGCCCTTCTCGTTTCCAGCCGTTCACGCCAAGAAAGTCACAGCTGCCTTCGATGGCGGTCGGCTGGCCTCGAACGGGGGCGTGATGCTTCTGGCGATGGCCGAGCGGCGTCTCGGCTTGGCCGACAATTTGGCCCGGGTGTTCCCGGATCGGCGCGATCCGACGCGGGTCGTGCACGGCCTTGTCGATATGTTCCGCGCGCGCATGTTCGCGATCTGCTGCGGCTACGAGGACGCCGACGACCTCGATCATCTGCGGTCCGATCCGGCATTCAAGCTGGCCTGCGGACGGCTGCCGGACACGGGTCGCGATCTGTGTTCCCAACCGACGCTGTCGCGGCTGGAGAATGCTCCGCGCCTGCGCGACGTGATCCGACTGACCTACACTTTGGTCGACGCATGGATGGATAGCTACCCGCGCGAGCCGGCATCCGTCACGCTCGATGATACCTGCGATGTCGTCCACGGCCATCAGCAGCTCTCGCTGTTCAACGCTCATTATGACGAACGCTGCTTCCTGCCGATCCACGTCTACGACACGGAGAAGAGCCGGCCCGTGGCGGTCGTGCTGCGGCCCGGCAAGACGCCGGGCGGCGTCGAGGTGCGTGCCCATCTGCGCCGCCTGATACGGCATATCCGGACGCGGTGGCACAACACGCGAATTACGTTCCGTGGCGACGGGCGCACTATGCTCGGCCGGAGGCAATGGCGTGGTGCGAGACCAACGGCATCGACTACATCTTCGGTCTGTCCGGCACCAAGCCGCTCGCCAGAAAACTCGACGAGGCCGCCGACGACATCCGCACGCGACGCGCCATCGAGAACCTGCCGGTTCTGCGTGGCTATACCGAGACGCGCCACAAGGCAAAGTCCTGGGATCGCGAACGACGCACCGTCGCCCGTATTGAGGCGACAATGCTCGGCCTCGACATCCGCTTCGTCGTCACCAGCCTCGATGTCGGTTCGGCCGAGTGGATCTACGACAGCCTGTATTGCGCGCGCGGCCAAGCCGAGAATCTGATCAAGCTGCATAAGACACAGCTCGCCTCCGATCGCACCAGCTGCCGTTCGGCGCTCGCCAATCAAGTCCGCCTCGTTCTCCACACCGCCGCTTATTGGCTGATGCTGACCGTGCGCGACGCGATTCCCAAAGCCCGGGAATTGGCCACAGCCGAGTTCGCGACGCTGCGTCTTCGGCTCTTGAAACTCGCTGCCCGTGTCGTCGAAACCACGAGCCGCATTCGCCTTGCGTTTGCCGCGGCATGTCCCGAAGCCGACCTGATCCGCGGCTTGCCAGGCGCGCTGCTGCCGCTCGGTCCTTGACCGGCGGGGCGTCCGCCCCCCCGTTCGCCCAACCTACACCTCAAGCGCGTTGCAAAGTACGGGTCGTCAGGCGGTGAAAAGCCGAAGGCAATCCCGCGCGCCTTGTCAGAGCAGATGTGCGGCCACATCAAGCGGACTAAAAAAAGCACTCTCACGAATAGGACGGGCTAAACAGCCTAATCGGGCAAACTTTCGAGAAGCTGACGAGGTCTGCGGTCCCGGAAGGCGTGGGGCCCAATTTTCTGCGTCCCCATTGCGCTGCCGCGCCTCCGCGCTTGGACCCGAGTTCGACCTGGTCGATTCCAAGCGGCACGATCATGTTACCCCCAGCGGCAACACGCAGCGTTTTCGGTTCAGCCGCTATCTGCGAAGGTGATGCGATGTATCGCCTTCGTCCGATTCGGACCCGAGCCGTCGCGAAGCAGCCGTTATCTGCGGAGAGCGTAGTCGCAACAGTGTTGATGTCGATAATGCAAATCTGGATAGTGCGAATGCTTGTGGCGAAGCGGCTCGTGGAGATGCCGGTGCGAATGCGGCTCCGCTGCCGCGGCTTCAGCATGCAAATGCTGGTGGTGTTTTGCGGCGAGTCAAGCGAAGTCATCCGATCCGGTGATGTCGATCCGGAAAGCCGGCCCCAAGCGTCAGTTCAGCGCCACTCCGGGCTTCCGCGCGGAAGAGTTCATTCCCGATATCTGCAAGGGATGCTCTTCCTGAGCGGTGATGGAATTCGATGACAAGCGTCGGAACCGCTAAGACTTCATCGCGCGGATAGGTGCCGCACGATGTTTTCATCGCGCCTTGTTTTTGAACGTGCAACCCTAGTCTGAATGTGTCGATGAACGAGTTGCCGGCCGGCAAGCCAATCTGGGCTTGGGAGTGCCGAATAGGAGCTCCTCCTAGAGAGAAGGGCTGAACGTTTATCTTTTTAACCACAATGTCCACGCGGTAGCCGGCGGCGGGAATCTGGAAGTGCAACTTGGCGAGGCGAGTTGCCTCTCGCCGCTTATGCTCACCATGCTCGGCATCTCTCCTCCAGATGCCCAGCATGCGTTTCGTTCGACGTCTGGCGAGTCATGAACAAGAAGCTGCTTGTGCGACGAAGACCCCAATAGAGAATTGTACAACCCGACGCTACGTCCGATACAAGTTTCTGGGAGCGCGCATGAAAACAATTCGGACTGGAGGTCAAAGCAATCGACGAGCCTCAATTCCGCCACGCTGCTTGTCTCATTGCCACAAGCATCATCACGGATGTACTGATGATGTTGGGGCGGACCCGGCGCACTTCCAACCCCGGCAAAGTGCGTCGGGGCGCCTTGGTTCGACGGCGTCTCGCGCTCGCCGAATTCGGGCAGAATGATCTGTCGAGTCCCCCTATGTTGCGGCGCGAATTGCGAGCTGTCGCCGTGACCCCGATCACTTTGAACTATCGATAGGATCGATTTCGCCAAACTCGAGCAGATCGATGGCTCTGCATAGGTACAATGAGGACCTTCGAGCCAATCGCGCATGAGTTTCGCGCCCTTCAAGACAAGCGGGTGGTGTTCCTCGCGGATGCTGGATGCGATGGAGCCGTTCAAGCGTATAATGCGTGAGCAGCAGCGCGAGCAGCTCGCTCCAGCGCAGAGAGCTGCAATTGGGCTGACTGATCTCGATTGATTCGTGCTGCGCCATTGTCGCGTTTCCTCCCGATGTCGCGATCGCTTCAATGTGCCTAAGGCGCGCGAACGCGTCGTCCGTCTTTCAAGCCATTGATCAGACGGATGGTTTCGCGTGGCCGGCAATTGGTACGACGCTTGCTGTTCAGATGCCACGTCCTCTCCTTTCTGGAGATGTGTATGCAAAGTGTCGTCTGCATCACGCGAGCCTCGCGCCTCCGCGCATGTAAAGTTGCGCCGCCGTCGCGGCCAAAATTTGCAGGCACAACCCATTCGCGCTGGACCTGCCCGACCTTCCCCGTCCGACACGGGGCACTGATGCTAGGCGGCTACCTTCTGCCTCGGGTAGTACCCCGTAAAGCTCATCGATCACCTCTTCGAGGCAGTCGAAAGGAGAGGACCACTCACGGGCTAACGGCGCCAATTCGCTGGATTGGGAGGAAGAATAAGGTTGCTGTCGTTGTTACTGGCACGCAGAAGATCGATGACCACACCGCGCAGTTCGATCCTGGCGCCGCCAAAACGATCGATGTGCTCTATCTCACCTGGATCGCGCGGCGAAGCTTCATTCGGTGGGACATCGGTTTCATACGGCCCAGTCTGAGCAGAGCCGACGTTTTAGCCGCGGGCCGGCCCCCCCAACCCAGGGCGAGCTGGGCAATCGTCAATGTGCCCATGCATCATCGGATGAGCCGGACAGACCATATTGAGGGGGCATCGGCGCGGCGGTTGCCGCGTGCGGTTCAACCTTTGATCAAGGATAGCGGCGGCACCTCGCAATGTTTGAAGGATGCGTCACGCGACCACAGCGGACGGGAGGGGGACAAGTTCGGCAATGGCAGATCTGGCGCAGCATCCGAGCGCTCCGGCCTTGACGAAGAGCAACCCAAGAGTTCAGGTCATGGAAAGAAACTTGGCTCCGCCTGAAACAAGCGCAATCGAACACACCAACACCGATGGTGATGGGCGTCCTGAGGCGCCTATGGATCTTTTTAGCTTCACTGAATGCGCAAACCGGACACATTCTCTCAGAGCCCTGTTCGACCTTCTTGTAAGCTGTGCGAGCCAGGAGGGCTTTACTGAAGTTTCCTATGGATCTCTCAACTTCGTCGAGCCACTTCGGCTGGCGGACTACCCACCCCCGACCGTAGCCGTGAAATGGCCAATAGACTGGTGCGACCGCTATTTTAAACGCAAGTACCATACCATCGATCCGGTGGTCCGGCGCACTCCGCTGCTTTCGCGGCCTTATCTGTGGGATCAGCTCGGCCAACAATATCAACTTCAGCCGGACGAAAGACGGGTGCTTGACGAGGCTAGAGAGGCAGGTCTGAAGCATGGTATGAGCGTGCCATTGTTTGGTCCGCTGGGCCGGGTATCTGTCGCCTCGTTTGCGTCTCTATCAGAGGATATTGATCCTCAGCATTGCATCAGTCACCTCAACGCTCTGGCTTGGCAATTTCACACTGCCTATGGCGAAATCGCGCGCCGCGCGGATGCTGACTGCGACAGGAAAGTTGCGCTGTCACAGCGGGAAACCAGCTGCATACGGTGGGTGGCCGAGGGTAAATCGTCGTGGGAAATCGGGATCATCTTGCAAATCAGCGAGAATACTGTGAACTTTCATATTAAGAATGTGATGCGAAAGCTGGGCTCGACGAGTCGAATCCAGGCCGCCATCATGGCCGTTCGACTCAATGTCCTTTGATACCAGCTGGGAGCAAACGCCGGCTGTTTCACAACTTTCAATGTGGCGCTTGCCACCGAAACTGCCGCGCAACGATCGATCGGGAAAAAGCGCATTGAAATCTGACGCCGCGTCAACTTCGGATCCGCTACGTGCCAATGTCGGATGAAAAGGCCCTTGAAAAGGTAATGCGTGCGGAACTGATGAGATCCCCAGACCCGCGGGGCGAGTACAGAAGCGGCTCGTCCAACGCTCCGCCTTTGAGACATCGCCGCATCGTATTGGTCGTGATGCCGACGCCCCCAACAACAACGTGTCGCTCGAAGCATCGCTTCAATACGATCGCCTAGGAGCCCGTCCAGATATGTTTTCGTGACGGGCATTTGTTGTAGAGTAGCAGGCTCAGGCTGCGTTTGCGAGGTTGAACAGCTTGAGGAGGTTATGGACGGTGCAGATCATTGTCCACTCGGCGCGCACTTTCTCGATGCCCCGCAACAGGAACTGGCGGAAGCCTCTTGCCTGTTTGATCTGCCCGAACACCGGCTCCACCACTTGCTTTCGCAATCGGTAGGGTGTTTCGAAGCCGCCATCGTCGATCTTCTTTCGCATGGCCTGTGTCAGCGGGCCGCCGACTTTTCCGTTCGCTACTGTCGGGTGCTTGGCGCGTCCGGGCGCGACATAGCCATCGATGCTGCGTGTGTCGAGCGCTTCGAGATTGGCTTCGCTGCAGTAGCCGGAATCCGCTGAGGCCTGCCGCGGCTTGCGGCCAAGATTGCTCTCGATGGCCTCGATCAGGGGCACCAACTGGCCCTGATCGCTGCCGTGCTGGGTCAGTTCTTGCGCGACAATGATCTGGGCATGTGCATCGACGGCCGCCTGGGCATTATAGGCCTGAACGAAGCCATCCTTCGACTTCATGATGCGGCTTTCCGGATCGGTGAAGTTGCGTTGCGCCTTGGGATTGGGTTCCTCCGATGGCAGCGCCGCCGGTTTGCCCGGCTTCTTGCGGCCTTCGGCCTGGCGCTGCTGTTCCTTTTCGGCCTCGATGCGGCGCTCTTCCTCCGCCGCCAGTTTGGCGTCCGCTTCCAGCGCCGCCATCGCTTGCTGGATCTTCGCCAGCCGTTTCTGCTTGTCGACGGTCCAGTCCGGCAGTTCGTCGCTGTTGCCGAAAGTCTCATCCTCCGAGGCATCCGCCGCCTCGGCGGCCGCCAGCATGCGAGCGACCTCGGCCTTCAATTCCGCCTCGCGCTTCTTCATGCGCTCATAACTCATCGCCTTGTGTTTCGACGCGTTCGCCTTGATCTTCGTACCATCCAGCGCGACATGACCGAGCTTGACCAGCCCGGCCGTCTCGCACAACTTCAGAACCTGCACGAATAGCGCGCCGAGCGCCTTCAAATGTCGCTTGCGAAAGTCGCTGATCGTCCGAAAATCCGGCGCATCCAGCGCCACGATCATCACAAAATCGTTCCGCTCCCGGCAGGCCTTGGCAATCCGACGCGACGAATACAGCCCACTCGCATAGCTATGCAGCAGCGCCACCATCATCCGCGGATCAAACGGCGGCTGCCCAAGCCCGCTCACATAGCTGCCCATGATCTCCCTGAGATCGAGGCTCTCCCGCACCAGATCAACCATAAACCGCGAGACATGGCCTTTCGGCACGAAGTCCTGCACATTCGGCGGCAGAAGCAGCGTCTGATCGATGTTCCAAGGCCGAAAATACTTGCTCATCGCCCAATGTTGAATCAGACCCGACCAGATTTGAACAGCGACTATCCAGACAAGCTCCTAGGGTCGCGCAATGCCGAGCCGGATTTCCGCTCGGCGGTCGCGTTCTATCCGGATTGCCGCGCCTCGTTCGGTCTCGGCTGGAGCGCGCGGGTGCCGACGCTGGTGTTGATCGGCGCGCGCGACGATGTCACATCGCCATCGGCCTGCCACCAGATGGTCGAGGCCGCGCATGGCCGCAGCGCGCTGGCGCGGATCGTGGTCTATCCCGAGGCGTATCACGACTTCGACCGTGCCAACCTGCCGCTGCACGCGGTCGCCGCCTCCGATGCCGACATCGCCGAGCGCGGTCACATCGGCACTGATGCGGACGCGCGCAAGGGTGCGCAGAAGCAAGTCGCCGAGTGGCTGGCGCGCTAAAACAGGCTGCCCTGATCGACTGGCTTTGCGACCCGCTTCGGCGCAGCGGGTTTTGCCTCGCGCGGCTGCGGCTTGCCCTGGCTCTCGGGCGCCACCGTCGCCGGCGGCTGATCGGCATTCACGGTGGCGGCGACGCGGCCATCGGCGAATTCGATCGAAAGGCCGGCGTTCGGGCCGACTGCCGCGGCGGAATGGAGTGCGTGGCCCTGATCGTCGCGCACCAGCGCAAAGCCGCGCGCCAGCACGCCCCGATAGGACAGCGCCGACAGCAGCTGGCCGCGATGGGCGACCCGCGCCTCCAGCCGCTGCATCGTCGTCAGCAGCGCGCGCCGGGCGCGTTCGGCGAGGCGGTGGGTGCGCTCGAGATCGCGCGCGATCGCGTTGCGTTGGGCCTTGGCATTGGCGAGCTTCGAGGCCTTGAGCCGGATCTCGAGCCCGCCAAAACGCTCGCGCCGGCGATGCAGCAGCGCGCGCGCCGACAGCGTGATGCGCTCGCCCGAGACGGTGAGCCGCTGCCTGGCATGCGCGACCTGGCCGCGCAGCACGCCGATGGTGAGCCGGGAGCTCGTCGCGGCAAAGCGGCGGAAATGCGCGTGCGTATTGGCCTTCAGCCCGCGCGGCAGCCCGGCTCCGAGATGATCGAGCCGTTGCCGCGGGATCGCCAGCAGCTCGTTCGCCGCCGGCAACGCACGCGCCGCGGCGCGCAGCTCGGTGCGGCGGGCCTCCTGGGCCCGTTGCCAGCACACCATGGTGCGGCGGGCGAGGCTTTCGACCTCGACGAACAGCTCGCTGCGCACCGGCACCGCCATTTCGGCGGCGGCGGTCGGCGTCGGCGCGCGCTTGTCGGCGACGAAGTCGATCAGCGTGATATCAGTCTCGTGACCCACCGCCGAGATCAGCGGGATATGGCTCTCGGCTGCGGCGCGGACCACGATCTCCTCGTTAAATGACCAGAGGTCCTCGAGCGAGCCGCCGCCGCGCGCGACAATCAACAGATCGGGCCGCGGAATCCTGCCGCCTTCCGGCAGCGCGTTGAAGCCGCGGATCGCGGTCGCGACCTGCTCGGCCGAGCCGTCGCCCTGCACCTTGACCGGCCAGACCAGGACGCGGCGGGGAAAGCGGTCCTCGAGGCGATGCAGGATGTCGCGGATCACCGCGCCGGTCGGCGAGGTGACGACGCCGATCACCTCCGGCAGCCACGGCAGCAGCTGCTTGCGCGCCTCGTCGAACAGGCCTTCGGCCGCGAGCTTCTTTTTGCGCTCCTCCATCAGCGCCATCAGCGCGCCGACGCCGGCCGGTTCCAGCGAATCGATGACGATCTGGTATTTCGAGGAGTTCGGATAGGTGGTCAGCTTGCCGGTGGCGATGACCTCGAGCCCTTCCTGCGGCTTGAAGCGCATGCGGGCGTGGGCGAACTTCCAGATCACCGCCTCGATCTTGGCGCTCTCGTCCTTCAGCGCGAAATAGCAGTGGCCGGAGGAGTGCGGGCCGCGAAAGCCGGAAATCTCGCCGCGGACGCGGACATGGCCGAACCGGTCCTCCACCGTCCGCTTCAGCGCGGAGGAGAGTTCCGAGACGGTGAATTCAGGCGCGTTGACGAGATTAGGCGCGGCAGCAGTCATTTGCAGGTGATTCGGCTGTTTGTGAGCTTCAACGCAACGTAGGGACTTTTGCGGGACATCGCCAATCCGAGGGCTTGTTTGTTCATATACTCTGTGATACAGAGTTCTCTGCATAAAGCCGATGACGATCCTCGTTTGGGGGGCAGACCGATGATCCCGCATGTCACGTTGGCAGGTTTTGTCCATTCCGCGGCGGGCGCGGTGCATGCCGTTGTGGCAACCCTTTGCATCGGTGTCGGGCTGATCCAGTTCCTGCGCCCGAAGCGCGGTGCGGGCCACCGGGCGCGCGGCTATCTCTACGTCTACGCCATGCTGGTCGCCGACGGGACGGCGATGCTGGTCTATCAGTTCAGCGGCCGCTTCAACCTGTTCCATGTTGGCGCGATCGTGAACTTCGCCTGCATCGTGGCAGCGATTGTTCCGCTGCTGCGCAGCCCGCGGCCGGCCAACTGGAAACTGAAGCACTACTACTTCATCTCCTGGTCCTATGTGTCGCTGATGTCGGCGGCGTCGACGGAAATCGTGGTGCGTCTGCTGCCGCCGATGACGCGCGGGCAAATTGGGCTGACCGCTCTCGTCCTGTCGATCGTGACGATGACGATCGGCTATATCCTGATCGGCAAATATCGCCCGCCGGCGGAAGCGCCGCCGGTGTCCGCCCAGCTCGCCGAGCAGGGTGGGGCGCCGATATGATCGACAGCAAGCAGGCCAGCGCGGCGCTGGCCGACATCAACGACGTCGTCCAGCGCGTCCGTCAGTCGCGGATCTATCAGATCGCGAGCATCATCATCACGCTGTGGGGCGTGCTGCTATTCGTGGCCTACATCGCCAACCATCTCTGGCCCCGGCAGGGTTACACGATCTGGACCGTCACCAATCTCAGCGGCCTTGCGATCAGCACCGCGGTTGGCTTCGTCATCAACCTCCGCTCCGGCAATCGCACCTTTCCGATCCGTTCGACGATCAGCTTCCTGCTGATCAGCGTATTCGGCGTCTACTGTTCGGTCATGCTGGGCCATTTCGGACCGCGCCAGATGATCGTGTTCTGGGTGCTCTACGGCATGCTGTTTTACGCCATCGCCGGCGTGTGGTTCGGTTACGCCTTCATCGTGATCGCGGCCTGCACCAGCGCGCTGACGCTGATCGGCTACTACTATATCGGGCCGGCGTTCCTGTTATGGATGGCGGTGGTGCATGGCGGCGGGCTGATGCTCGGCGGCCTCTGGATGCGCCGGATCTAACGCGATGGCCGAACTCGACGAGATCATCCACCAGCCGCTGCGGCTGCGGATCATGGCGGCGCTCAACGCCTTGCCGGTCTCGACCGGGCTCGAATTCGCCCGGCTGAAGAAGCTGACGGGCGCCACCGACGGCAATCTCGGCGCCCATATCGAGACGCTGGCGAGGGCCGGCTATGTCTCGGTCGACAAGGCCTTCGTAGGCAAGAAGCCGCAGACCACGGTGACCGCGACCGCGGCCGGCCGTGGCGCCTTCGCCCGCCATGTCGCGACCTTGCAGGAGATCATCGCCGGCAAGCAGCCGTGAGCCGGAATGACGGGGAATCGGCCGCCTCGCCCCTTGCAGGCCGGCGGGGATTCGTGCGACCGACACGGGTCTTGCACCCGTTTCTTGCACCCTTTCGAGCCCGTATCAGATGAACATCCTTTTGCTCGGTTCCGGCGGCCGCGAACATGCGCTGGCGTGGAAGATCGCAGCATCCCCGCTGGTGACGAAACTGTGGTGCGCGCCGGGCAATGCCGGGATCGCACGCGAGGCGGAATGCGTCGCGCTCGATGTCGCCGACCATGCCGCTGTGATCGAATTCTGCCGGCGCAACGCGGTCGATCTGGTCGTGGTCGGCCCCGAGACGCCGCTCGCCGCCGGCATCGTCGACGATCTCGCCGCCGTCGACATCAAGGCATTCGGGCCCAATAAGCAGGCCGCCCAGCTCGAGGGCTCCAAGGGTTTCACAAAAGACCTCTGCAGCGAGTTCAACATTCCGACCGGCGCCTATCGCCGCTTCGACAATGCGAAGGACGCGGTCGCCTATGTCCGCGCGCAGGGGGCGCCGATCGTGGTCAAGGCGGACGGGCTTGCGGCCGGCAAGGGCGTCGTGGTGGCGCAGACGCTACTCGAGGCGGAAGCTGCGATCGCGATGATGTTCGAGGGCGCGTTCGGCTCGGCCGGCGCCGAGGTCGTGATCGAGGAATTCCTCTCCGGCCGCGAGATCAGCTTCTTCGCGCTGTGCGACGGCGAGACCGCGATTCCGCTGGCCTCGGCGCAAGACCACAAGCGCGTGTTCGATCACGATCAGGGACCGAACACCGGCGGCATGGGCGCCTACTCGCCGACGCCGTTCGTGACGCCCGAGGTGCATGACCAGATCATGGCGCGGATCATCCTGCCGACCGTCGCCGGGATGAAGAGTCGCGGTACGCCGTTCAAGGGCGTGCTCTATGCCGGCGTGATGCTGACCGCGCAGGGCCCAAAACTGTTCGAATACAATGTCCGCTTCGGCGATCCCGAATGCCAGGTGCTGATGCTGCGGATGATGTCGGACATCGTGCCGGCGCTGCATGCCGCCTGCGAGGGGCAGCTGAAACATTTCGATCTGCGTTGGTACGACGAACCGGCGCTAACGGTCGTGATGGCGGCGAAGGGCTATCCCGGCGACTACATCAAGGGCACGCGGATCGAAGGCCTTGATGACGCCGCCAAAGTCGAGGGCGTCGAGATCTTCCACGCCGGCACGGTTGCCAAGGACGGCGCCATTCTCGCCAATGGTGGGCGGGTGCTGAACGTCTGCGCGATGGCCACGACGGTCACCGAGGCGCGCGACCGCGCCTATCAGGCGGTCGATCGCATCAAATGGCCCGACGGATTCTGCCGGCGCGATATTGGGTGGCAGGCGGTGGAGGCGGAGAGGGGCTAACTCGTCATTCCGGACGACGCGCATCGCGCGTCGATCCGGAATCTCGATGTTGTAAGCACCGTCGTCCCTCAGCTCGAGATTCCGGGTTCGCCGCGTTGCGCCGCCCCGGAATGACGAAGTGGGTCAGAGCAAATCCCCGCCCGCCGCTGATGCGGTGGTGCCGTGCTCGCGGAACGCCTTGATGACGTTCTTGCCGATCTTCCACTTGTGCACCTCGTCGGGGCCGTCGACCAGCCGCTGCGAGCGCACCTGGGTGTACCATTTCGCCAGCGGCGTATCCTGGCTGAAGCCGAGTGCACCGTGGAGCTGGATCGCGGTGTCGATCACCTTGTGCACCATGTGGGCGTGGAAGATCTTCGCGATCGAGTTCTCCTGGCGGATATCGAGGCCCTTCTCCGCCTTGTAGGCGATGTGCAGCAGCATCAGCCGGCCGATATAGAGCTCGCTCGCGCAGTCGGCGAGCATGAACTGCACCGCCTGGCGGTCGGCCAGCAACTGCCCGAAGGTCGAGCGCTTGGTGACATGGGACGCCGCCATGTCGAGCGCGCGCTGCGCCTTGGCGACGTTGTGCATGCCGTGCCGCAGCCGGCCGTAGGCGAGGCGGTGCTGGCCCATGTTGAAGCCGTTGCCCTCGCCGCCGAGCAGATTGTCGGCCGGCACCTTCAGATCCTTGATCTCGATCTCGGAGTGGCCGCCATGGATCACGTCGTCGTGCGGACCCTCGATCGCCATGTTCGCGACGTTGCGCTTGATGCGGTAGCCGGGATTCGGCAGCTCGACGATGAAGGTCGAGTATTGCTTGTGGCGCGGCGCGTTCGGATCGGTCTTCGCCATCACCAGCGCCATGTCGGCGACGCTCGCCGACGACGAGAACCATTTCTCACCGTTGAGGATGTAATTCTCGTTGCCGTCCTTCACCGCCGTGGTCTGCATGCCGGTGGCGTCGGCGCCGGCGGCCTTTTCCGTCATTGAAAAGCAGATGCGCTTCTCGCCGTTCAACAGGGGTTTAAGGAATTTTTCCTTCTGATACTCGGTGCCGTGCGCCAGGATCGTCATCATCGAGGCGTCGTCCGGCCCCTGTGTGTTCATCGAGAGCGCGCCGAGCATGCTCTCGCCGAGCTCCATCTGCACCAGCGCGTTCGCCAGCGGGCCGAGGCCCATACCGCCATACTCCTTCGGCACGAAGGGGCACCACAGACCCTGCGCGCGGGCCTTCTTGCGCAGCGGCCCCAGCACCTCGGCAAGCGGCTTGGTGTCGAGTTCCTTTTCCGCCGGAATGCACTCGTCGTGGACGAATTTGCGGACCTTCTCGCGGATCGCCTTGGCTTCGGCTGGAATCTCGAAATCGATCGACATGGCACTTCCTCGTTTCATGTTGTTGTTGGCTTGGCTTGAGGATGGCATAAACCTCGCCGAAAGCAGCGGCAACGCCGAACAAAGTTTGAAGCAGCGCGGCCGCGACAGGGAAGGGAGCCACCGATGCCTGATCTCGCTGATCTTTTTCCCGGCTATGCCTCCGAATGGGTCAACACCTCGCAGGGCCGCATCTTCGCCCGCGTCGGCGGCAAGGGGCCGCCGCTGCTGTTGCTGCACGGGTTCTCCTCGACCCATGTGATGTGGCACACGGTGGCGCCGAAACTCGACGACAAGTTCACGCTGATCATTGCCGACCTGCCGGGCTATGGCTGGTCCGACATGCCGGACAGCGACAAGGACCATACGCCCTACACCAAGCGGGTCTGGGCGAAAACCATGGTCGAGGTGATGGAGCGGCTCGGCCATGTGCATTTCGCACTTGCCGGTCACGACCGCGGCGGCCGGGTGTCGTATCGGCTCGCGCTCGACCATCCCGGTCGGCTGTCGAAGCTCGCGGTGCTCGATATCGCGCCGACCTATGATTACTGGCAGAAGCTCAATCGCCTCTCGGCGCTGAAGATCTACCACTGGGCCTTCCTGGCGCAGCCTTATCCGCTGCCGGAGACGCTGATCTCCGGCCACGGCGAATTCTTCCTCAAGGAGAAGATGGCGAGCCAGACCAGGAGCAAGACGCTCGATGCCATCGATCCGCGCGCGCTCGAGCATTACCTCGCGCCGTTCCGCGATCCCGCCCGCATCCATGCAATGTGCGAGGACTATCGTGCCGGCGCCTATGCCGACTACGAGATCGACAAGGCCGATGTCGACGCCGGCAAGAAGATCACGATCCCGATGCTGGCGTTGTGGGGCGATGCGGGGGTTGCCAGCGCCGCAACGACGCCGCTCGACACCTGGAAGAACTGGGCGACCAATGTGACCGGCGCGCCGGTGGCGTCAGGGCATTTTCTGCCCGAGGAAGCTCCCGACGCAACGGCGAAGCTGCTGCGGGAGTTTTTCCTGGCGGGATAATGCGGTGCGCGTACCGTCATCCTGAGGTGCGAGCTCTTGCGAGCCTCGAAGGATGAATCGGCCCGGCCGGTGGCCGTGCATCCTTCGAGGCTCGCAAGAGCTCGCACCTCAGGATGACGGGGATGGATACTCGGCTACAAGTTCGTCAGCGCCGCTCCCTGAAGAACTCGCGCAAGAGGCGCGCGGCCTCACGCTCGCCGACGGCGCCATAGACCTCAGGCACGTGGTGGCAGGTCGGCTGCGCGAAGAACCGCACACCTGACTCGACCGCACCGCCCTTGGGGTCGGCGGCGCCGTAATACAGCCGGCGGATGCGGGCAAACGAGATCGCGCCGGCGCACATGGTGCAGGGCTCCAGCGTCACGTAGAGGTCGCAGTCGACCAGCCGTTCGGTGCCGATCGCGTCCGCGGCCTGCCGGATCGCCAGGATTTCGGCATGGGCGGTGGGGTCGCGGTCGGTCAGGGTGCGGTTACCGGCGGTGGCGATCACCTCGTAACCCCTAACAATCACGCATCCGATCGGAACTTCGCCCGATTTTCCGGCGTTTTCGGCCGTTTTCAGCGCCAAATCCATGAAAGAAGGGGCTGTCATGCCTCGTATCATTGCCAGAAACCTGCTAGTAGCTTCGCCTTCAGCAAAAGTGGATGCCGGTTTTGCGTCAAATGCGCTGCCAACAGGCGCGTACGGCCCGTCCCCTTGCACCCCAATTGAACGTCCAGCGAGATTATTCATGCCCCGCGACAGCGACAAAAACAACGATTCCCGCGGCCGGCGTGATCGGCCCGGCGGTGGTCAAGGCCGCGCCGGCGGCGGCAAGGGCCGCTCCGGCGCTGCCCGTGGACCGGACAAGAAATTCGCCAAGCGCGGCTTTGGCGACAAGAAGTTTGCCGGCAAGGGCGATGGCGAGAAGCGGCCCTATCGCGGCGACCGCGAGGACCGTCCGCCGCGCCGCGAGTTCGGCGACAAGCCGAGGTTCAACCGGGACGATCGTCCCCGTGGCGATCGTCCCCCGCGTGACGGCGACGGCGAGAAGCGCAGCTTCAAGCCGCGTGGCGACCGGCCGAGATTTGATCGCGGCGGCGATGCCGAGAAGCGCACGTTCAAGCCGCGCGACGACCGCGGCGGCGAAAAGCGCCCCTACCCCCCCCGTGGCGACCGCCCGAACTACAATCGCGACGACCGCGCGCCGCGTCGCGATCGCGATGACGCCCGCGCGGCGGGGCGCTTTTCCGATCGGAAGTTCGGTGACAAGAAGCCTTACGCAGCGCGCGAGCGTGACGGCGAGAAGCGGCCCTATACGCCGCGTGGCGAGCGATCGTTTGGCGACCGTCCTTCGCGCGGCGGCGATCGGCCCGAACGGAAATTCGGCGGCGACAGCAAGTTCAAGCGCGGTGCGGCGGATCGCGGGGGCGATCGTGATCGTGGTGACCGCGGCCCGCGCAAGGACTTTGGCGATCGGCCGCCGCGCGGCGAATCCAAGCCGTGGCAGAAGCGCGAGGGCGGCTCCGATCGTCCCGAGCGTGGTTCGCGTCCGTTCCGCGACGGCCCGCGCAATTTCGACAAGCCGCGTTACGACAAGCCGCGCGATGATCGCGGCGGCGAGCGGCCCAGGTTCTCGCGTTCCCGCGACGATCGCGAGCAAGGTGACCGTCATGAGCGGCCGAAGTTCAGCCGGCCGCGCTGGAGTCGTGACGAGGAAGGCGGCGAGCGCCGACGCGAACGGCCCGAAGGCCGCACCGACTGGCAGGAGCATCCGCGCAGCGAGGGCCGTTTCGGCGATCGCCCGCGCCGCGACAATGAAAACGACGGCGAGATTTTTGCGAAGCGTCCGGCCTTCGGCGGCCGCGGCGCCTATCGTGAACGTTCCTACGACGATCGCCGCGAGCGTCCCGAGCCGAAGCCGAAGAAATCCGGCGAGCGCATCGCCAAGGTATTGGCACGCGCCGGTCTCGCCTCGCGCCGCGATGCCGAAGAGATCGTCACCCAGGGGCGCGTCACCGTCAACGGACGCGTGATCAATTCGCCGGCGCTCGATATCACCGACAACGATGTCGTGGCGGTCGACGGCAAGCCGTTGCCGCCGCGCGAGCGGACGCGGTTGTTCATGTATCACAAGCCGCGCGGGCTGATGACGACGCATGCCGATCCCGAGGGACGGCCGACCGTGTTCGACAATCTGCCCGAGGGCCTGCCGCGGCTGATCTCGATCGGCCGGCTCGATTTCAACACCGAGGGCCTGCTGCTGCTGACCAATGACGGCGGGCTGGCGCGGACGCTGGAGCATCCCGACACCGGATGGCTGCGCCGCTACCGCGTGCGCGCGCATGGCGAGGTGACGCAGGGCCAGCTCGACCAGCTCAAGAACGGCGTCGAGGTCGACGGTGTCAAATACGGGCCGATCGATGCAACGCTGGAGCGCGACCAGAGCTCCAACGTCTGGGTGGTGTTCGCGATCCGTGAGGGCAAGAACCGCGAGGTGCGCAACGTGATGGCGCATCTCGGGCTCGAGGTGAACCGGCTGATCCGGATCTCCTACGGTCCGTTCCAACTCGGCGAGCTCGAGGAGGGTAAGGTCGAGGAGGTCAAGACGCAGGTGCTGCGCGAACAGCTCGGCGAGAAGATCGCCAAGGTCGCGGGCGCCGATTTCGCGCGGCCGGAGCAGCGCGACGCCGGCGACGGTGACGATACGCGCAAGCCGTCCAAGCCGGTGGCGAAGCGGGCGGTGATCAATGACCGCAAGGGCCGCCGCGTGCTGGTGCAGCGCACCGGCAGCGAGGAAGCCCGCGCGCGCAACGAGGACGAGGCCAGCGGCTACGGCCCGCCGCGCCGTCCCAAGCGCGGCTATCACGGCAAGCGCGATCTCACGCCGAAGGACGAGTAACGGTCGATGCGCGTCGTCGGGGGCAGGCTGAAGGGCCGCAATCTCGCGTCGCCGTCGGGCCGCGAGATCCGCCCGACCGCGGATCGCCTGCGCGAGTCCGTGTTCAACATCCTGATCCACGCCTACGACAATCCGATCGCGGACGCGCGCGTGCTCGACCTGTTTGCCGGCACCGGTGCGCTCGGTATCGAGGCCGTCTCGCGCGGCGCGAAGTTCACGCTGTTCGTCGACAATGGCGCCGAGGCGCGGGCGCTGCTGCGCAACAATGTCGAGTCGCTCGGGCTTGGCGGCACGACCAAGGTCTATCGCCGCGATGCCACCGATCTCGGACCGGCGCATCCGGTCGAGCCGTTCTCGCTGGTGTTTCTCGATCCGCCCTACGGTAAGGGGCTCGCGGACAAGGCGCTCGCCTCGCTGCGCGATGGCGGCTGGCTGACGCCGGGCGCGCTGCTCGTGGTCGAGGAGGCGAAGGCCGCAGCGTTCGCGCCGCCCGCGGGTTTCGAGGAGCTCGAGCGGCGTGCGTATGACGACACGGAGTTCGTGTTTTTGCGCAGGCCGTGATGTTACCGCTTGATGTGCTGTCATCACCCGCGCATGCGGGTGATCCAGTACGCCGAGGCCTCTCGACTGATCACGATCGCCGTGGCGTACTGGATCGCTCGGTCCCGTCTACGCCAAGGCTTCGACGAGGCCTATGATCCCAGGCACGCCGAAGCTTTAGCGAAGGCGGCAAGCCGGGCGATGACAGCGGAGTGTGCAGTCCTACCTGCGCCCGAACAGCTTCTCGATATCGCTCAGCTTCAACTCGACATAGGTCGGACGGCCGTGGTTGCACTGGCCGGAGTTCGGCGTGTCTTCCATCTCGCGGAGCAGCGCGTTCATCTCTTCCGGCTTGAGACGGCGGCCGGCGCGGACCGAGCCGTGGCAGGCCATGGTGGCGGCGACATGCATCAGGCGGCGCTCCAGCGGCAGCGCCTCGTCCCATTCCGCCATGTGTTCGGCGAGGTCGCGCAACAGGCCCGCCGCATTGGCCTTGCCGAGCAGCGAGGGCGTCTCGCGCACCGCGACCGCGCCGGGACCGAAGGATTCGATCGCGAGCCCGAACGACGCCAGCTCCTCGGCGCGGTCGAGCAGCTTCTCGACGGTCGCCTCGTCGAGCTCGACGATCTCGGGGATCAGCAGGATCTGCCGTTGCACGCCGTTCTTCGCCAGCGAGGCCTTCAGTCTCTCATAGACGATGCGCTCATGCGCCGCGTGCTGGTCCACCACGATCAGGCCATCGCGGGTTTGCGAGACGATGTAGGTCTCGTGGATCTGGGTGCGCGCGGCCCCGAGCGGGCGGTCGAGCAGATCGGGCGCGGGCGCCGCCTCGAAACGCACATCGGCGGTCGGCGTGCCGACATCGAAGGCGGCCTGTCCGGGCTCGGCGAACGCGGCCGCCGCCGCGCCCTCGAACGCGCGCATCGGATTGACCGGATATGACGGCGAGCCGCGCCAGTCCCAATTGCCCGGGCGCGGCGGCGTGAAGGCAGGCCGGAACGCCTGCAACGTCGCGCCGTCGGCGGTGTTGGCCGCGGTGCGTCTGCCCTCGCGCGCCAGGCCATCCTTCAAAGCGTGCACGATCAGCGCGCGGACCAGGCCGGCATTGCGGAAGCGCACCTCGGTCTTGGCCGGATGCACATTGGCGTCGACCTCTTGCGGGTCGCAGGTCACGAACAGCGCCACGACGGGATGGCGGTCGCGCGGCAGATAGTCGGAATAGGCCGCGCGCACGGCGCCGAGGATCAGCTTGTCGCGCACCGGGCGGCCGTTGACGAACAGATACTGCCCGAGCGCATTGGCGCGGGTCAGCGATGGCGCGGCGGCGAAACCTTCGACCACGACGCTCTCGCGCTCGGAGCGGACTTCGATGGCGGAGCTGCGGAAATCCGCACCCAGGATATCGCCGAGCCGCGTCAGCCGGCCGGCCGCCCCGGGCAGCGCCGCGGCCCAGGTCACCGGTGCGCGCTCTTCGCCGGCCAGCGTGAAGGCAATGTCGGGGCGCGCCATGGCCAGCCGCCGCACCACTTCACGGATCGCCTCCGCCTCGGTGCGGTCGGTCTTGAGGAACTTCAGCCGCGCCGGCGTTGCGTAGAACAGTTCGTTGACCTCGACGCGGGTGCCCTGGCCGAGCGCAGCCGGCATGATCGCCGACTTCTCGCCGCCTTCGACCGACAGCGACCAGGCGTGCGGCTCGCTGGCATGACGCGTGGTGATGCCGAGTTTTGCAACCGAGCCGATCGACGGCAGCGCCTCGCCGCGGAACCCGAGCGTGCGGATGCGCAGCAAATCTTCGTCGTCGAGCTTGGAGGTGGCGTGGCGGTCGACCGCAAGCGCGAGGTCGGCGCGGGTCATGCCGCTGCCGTCATCGGTGATGCCGATCCGACGCCGCCCGCCGCCATCGGTGAAAACATCGATCCGGCTCGCGCCGGCGTCGATCGCGTTCTCGACCAGTTCCTTGACCACGCTCGCCGGGCGTTCGACCACTTCGCCGGCGGCGATGCGGTTGACGAGCTGTTCTGGGAGCTGGCGGACGGGCATGGATTGGATGTCGGATGAGCGATTCGAGCCTGGTCGCCACTATAAATGGCCGCGCCGGCAAATGCATGGGAGCGCTGCGCCTGCCCGATCCAGCTGGGGATGATTCCGGCCTATCGCCTTGAAGACGCTCATCTTCAGCGACCGGCGCGTTACCCCCTACGTCGCGATTGTGGGGCCGCGCGCGCCGGTATATCGTTTAGATAAATTATAAGTTCTTGCCGGAGGAACGCCATGTGCCATCTTTTCGCGCACCAGCCGCAACGCGACTATGAATCGCACACCCGATCGTTGCGGATCGACGGCCATTGCACCTCGATAAGGCTGGAAATGTCGTTCTGGGACACGCTGGAGGAGATCGCGGCCAAGGAAGGCATGACGCTGGCCAAGTTCCTCACCACCTTGCACAACGAGGTGCTCGACCATCACGGCGAGGTGAACAATTTCGCGTCGCTGCTGCGCTGCTCCTGCCTGATCTACCGCGCCAAGGCGAATGCGCCGGCGGTCGTTCCCGACTATCGCGGCACGGCGGCGCCGATCCTGGACGCGGCGGAATAGGCGTTCGCGCCAACCCATCACGCAAGAGAAAAGCGGCCTTGTCCTGTTGGGCAAGGCCGTTTCAGTGAGAGGGGAATTGGATTTTCTTGCTGGAGGTTCGGTTCTGATTGAATCAGAACCGAACCTCTAGCTTCTTGTTTTGACGCGTTTTCTTCACGCGAACCGGTGCCCGCTTCGCTCGAAAACGCTCTAGATCTCCTTGCGCTGCATTGCGCCGGCGATGTGGTCGGCCTGCCGGATCGCCAGCGACACGATCGTCAGCGTCGGATTGCACGCCGCGCCCGAGGTGAACTGGCTGCCGTCGGAGACGAACAGGTTCTTGATGTCGTGGGTCTGGCCGAACTTGTTGACCACGCCGTCGCGCGGCTTCTCGCTCATCCGGTTGGTGCCCATGTTGTGGGTCGAGGGATAGGGCGGCGTCGGATAGGTCACGGTGGCGCCGACCGCTTCATAGACCGCGGAGCCCTGCTTGTAGGCGTGATCGCGCATCGCGACGTCGTTCGGATGATCGTCGAAATGCACGCTGGCGACCGGCATGCCGAACTTGTCCTTGATCTTCGGGTCCAGCGTGACGCGGTTGGTCTCCTGCGGCATGTCCTCGCCGACCAGCCACATGCCGGCCATCCGCGGATAGCCACCCTCGATCGCGCTGGTGAAGCTGCGGCCCCAGGCGCCGGGATTGAGGAACGCCGCCATGAAGGGCAGGCCGAGCGACAGCGTCTCCATCTCGTAGCCGCCGACGAAGCCGCGCTTCGGATCGTTCTTGGCCTCGTCGCGGATGATGCCGGCCATCGTGGTGCCGCGATACATGTGCACCGACTTCTCGAAGCTCGCATACACGCTGCCGGTCATGTGCCGCATGTAGTTGCGGCCGACCTGGCCGGACGAGTTGGCGAGCCCGTCGGGGAACATGCTGGAGGCGCTGTTGAGCAGCAGCCGCGGGCTCTCGATCGAGTTGCCGGCGACCGCGACCACGCGCGCCTTCTGGCGCTGTATCGCGCCGCTCGTATCGGCATAGACCACGCCGGTGACTTTCCCGGACTGGTCGTGCTCGATCTTGATCACCATGCTGCCGGGGCGCACCTCGAGATTGCCGGTGGCTTCGCCCTTCGGAATCTCGGTGTAGAGCGTCGACCATTTGGCGCCCGACTTGCAGCTCTGGAAGCAGAAGCCGATCTGCTGGCAGGAGCCGCGGCCGTCGCGCGGTTCGCTGTTGATCGCCATCCGCCCGGTGTGGACTTCCTTGTAGCCGAGCTTTTTGGCGCCGGCCTCCATCACCTGGAAGTTGTTGTTGCCGGGAAGTCCGGGGATGCCGTTGGTGCGGGTGACGCCCATCTTGTCCTCGGCCTTGGCGTACCACGGCTCCATTTCGGCGAGCGTGATCGGCCAGTCGATCAAGTTGGCGCCGGGGATGTTGCCGTAGGCGGACTTGATCTTGAACTCATGCTCGTCGAAGCGCAGCGATGCGCCGGCCCAGTGCGTGGTCGAGCCGCCGACCGCCTTCACGATCCAGGCCGGCAGGCCCGCAAAGTCCTTGGCGACGCGCCAGCTTCCCGACGTGGAGCGCGCGTCGGCCCAGGCGAGCTGGGTGAAGCTGTCCCACTCGTCATTGATGAAGTCCTGGTTCTCGATACGCGGACCGGCCTCCAGGATCACGACCTTGACGCCCTTCTGCGCCAGTTCATTGCCGAGCGTTCCGCCGCCGGCGCCGGAGCCGACGATCACGACAACGCCGCTGTCATTCAGATCGAATTTTGCCATTGTTTCCTCCCGAGCGTTCGTTGTCCGATTCAGGCTTTCGGCAGCCAGTCGATATCGGCGAAGCCGCGCTTGATGTAGCCGCCATGCTCGGCGGAGGAGCCCTCGTAGCCGAACCTCGGCCACACCTCCTTGTTGTTGTAGAGCGAGACGATGAGGTCGCCGCGGATCTGCTGGAAGAACGCGCTTCCCTCGATCTGCTGCAGCAGCGCGACGCGATCGTTCTCCCAGGCGACCTGGACATAGGGCATCTTGTGGCGGTCGTTGGCCGCCTGATCCAGCCGCGCTACGCCGTTATTGATCAGCGATTTGACCGCCGGATCCTTCGCCGCCTTCGCATCCCACGGCTTGACCGCGGTGATGTAATAGCTGTCGCCGAGGAAGTCGTGCGGATAGATGTCGCGCGCCATCTTCAACAGCGTCTTCAGCGTGGCCGGCGGCAGCGTCGAGGCCTCATCGGCCCACGCGTCGGTGATGCCGAGCCCGGTGGAGGTCGCGATCGCGACTGCCGGTGCGGTGGCGGCCGCGCCTTTGAGGAAGACACGCCGGTCATATTTGCTGCGTCGATCGATTTCTCTCATGGGTTTCCTCCGTCAATTTTTGTTTGTGCAATTGTATTGTTATTGCTCTAACCGAACCGCCCGCCGCGCTGGATCACCTCGATCTTGTAGCCGTCGGGATCGGAGACAAAGAAGAAGCGCGCCAGCGTCTTGCCGTCATGCTTGAAGTCGCGCAGCGGCCCGGGCGACAGTTTCTCCTTTTCGAAGCGTGCGTGCTCGGTGTCGACGTCATCGACCACGACGGCGAGATGGCCGTAGCCGTCGCCGAGCGCATAGGGCTCCTTGCGATCGAAATTCACCGTGAGCTCGACCTCGAACGGCGAGGAGGGATGGCGCAGATAGATCAGCGCGAAATCGGGAAATCGCAGATTGTCCGCGATCTCGAGGCCGAACGCGCGCTTGTAGAAGTCGAGCGCCCTGGCCTCGTCGAACACGCGGATCATCGAGTGCACGGGTTTCGCCATTCAGTTCAGCTCCTTCAGGTAGGCGATGATCATGGCGCGGGTTTCCGGCTTGGCCTGCCGATAGGCCATCACGGCGCCAGGGATCACCTCCTGCGGATTGGCCAGCCAGGCATCGAGCCTGGCGTCGTCCCAGACGAAATCCGCCTTGGTAAAGCCCGCGGAATATTTGAAGCCGTCGGCCTGGCCGGCATGGCGGCCGACGATCTTGAAGAGCGACGGTCCCTGCCGGACGGGATCCGATGTGTTGGTGGTGTGGCAGGTCGCGCATTGCTGCTTGAACAGCGTCGCCCCGTCGGGCGGCTTGGCGGCAGGCAATGGCATTTGCGCGCCGGCCATTTGCACTGCAAACATCGCGCTGCAAAATCCCAGCGCCAACGTCCACTTGGCCCGCAGCTTTGTCATATACATCACCGCCTCTGTGCGGTGACTGTAGGAGGCTGAAATCGGCCATTGGTAGTAGCGGGCTGTTTCACCGCAGAACAAAGATGGGCGGTGATCTGGCGCGGAACCGATCGTTGCCGCATATGCGAACGACAAATCCGCAAAATGACCGCGAAATCCCTGCACGATCACCACACGACGCAGCTTGCATTGCGCGTGCGCCGTTTGCGGAAAATTCAGTCTCGCGCGATGGGGTTCAGGGTCGGCGCTGCAAACGGCGCACGTCCTGCGCCGCTCCGTCCATCGTCAATTAAAGTCCAGGAGAAATGGATGACGTTTGTGAAAACCAGCGTGCTCGCCCTTGCCGTCTCAGCCGCGATGGCCGGCCCCGTTCTGGCGCAAGGGGCTGCATCGGATACCCAGCTTCGCGGCGGTGCACAGGGCAGGGGTACCATGCAGCAAGGCGGCGGCATGTCCGGCAGCGGCGATGAGGAGATGGCAGCGCAACCGACTGCTCCGACGCAGAAGAGCGGGGCCAACGCCAAGGCGGGCAGCAAGGGAACGGTCGGCAGCGGCCACGCCACGCCGAAGTCCAGCGGTTCCGAGATGGCGCCGGGGACCAAAAAATATTGATCCCGCAATGATCGGATACCGGATGCAGCGCCGCGCGTGCGCTGCGTCCGGTGCTCCTCAATCGTCGAAACGGCGGGTGCCGCGGCCGGCCTTGATGTCGCTGCGGTGCTTCTTGCCCTCGAGCCGGCGCTGCTTGGAGCCGAATGTCGGCTTGGTCGGGCGGCGCGGTGTCGGCCGCACCATTGCTTCCTTCAGCATCTCAAGCAGCCGCTCGATCGCGTCAGTGCGATTGCGCTCCTGGGTGCGAAAGCGGAAGGCCTGGATCACGATCACGCCGTCCTTGGTCATGCGGCTGCCCGCGAGGCGCGCCAGCCGCTGCGCCGCGTCCGGCGGCAGCGTGATCTTGTGCGTGTCGAAGCGGAGCTGCGCTGCGGTCGAGACCTTGTTGACATTCTGTCCGCCCGGTCCGGAGGCGCGGACAAACACGATCTCAATGTCGTTCTCGTCGATCGTAAGGTCGCGGGACACCCGCAGCATGACATCACCCGGTGGGGAAGAATCGGCGGCCGCAGGATAGCGGGTTTGCGCTGGGCGTGCTCGGGCGGTGTTGATAGGATTTGCGTTACGTCTGCTACCGGAGTGCGGGGCCACCCCTCTCCCCAACCCTCCCCCGCATCCGCCTTCGCCAAGAGGCTTCGGCGGACAAGAGGGGGGAGGGAGCCCATCCGCCGGTGCGTCCCTAACGATCCAGCCAAATCGCCAGCTGTGACGTGATGCGAGAACACGATGTGAGGTGAGCACGCCTGTCAGGCTCCCTCCCCCCTTGCGGGGGAGGGTTGGGGGAGAGGGGTGGCCACAACGGAGGTGTGTGTAGAAGTCGGTACGTGCCGAAGCGCGTCAGTTCGCCTTCGGCGGCGCCGACACCGGCTGCGCCGCGGCTTGCGGGGAGCGGCCGACGATTACGGTGAGCAGGCCGTTGCCCCAGAGCTTTTTGGCGACCCGCTTGGCGTCGTCGAGCGTCACCGCATCGACGATGGCGTTGCGCTTCTCGATGTAATCGATCGGCAGCTTGTCGAGCTGGTACTGCAGCATCGCCTGCGCGAGCTTGGAGGAGGTGTCGAGTGCCAGCATCTGCGAGCCCTTCAGATAGGACTTCGCCTCGTCGAGTTCCTTCTGCGTCGGGCCTTCCTCGGCGATGCGGCGGACTTCGGCATCGATCGCATCGACGGTCTCGCCGGCGCGATCGGCGCGGGTGCCGGTGTTGCCGATGAACAGCGCGGAGTGATCCATCCAGACCAGCGCTTCATAGATCGAATAGGCCAGCCCGCGCTTCTCGCGCACTTCCTTGTAGAGCCGCGACGACGACCCGCCGCCGCCGAGAATGTGGTTCACCACATAGGCCGGCATGAAATCCGGGTCGTGCCTGTTGATGCCGGGGCCGCCGAAAGTGACGACGGTCTGCGGCACGTCGAGCGGGACAAAGGCGCGCTGTGGCGGCTTGGTCGCCGCGACGTCGGGAATCGGCGCCAATTCGGCCTTCGCGGGCAGGCCGCCGAAGGTCTTGTCCAGGAGCTTGCCGAGCGTCTCAGGGTCGACGTCGCCGACCACGGCGATGCGCAGCGTATCCTTGGCGATGATGCGGCGGACATAGTCCTTCAGGTCCGATATCTCGATGGTCGGTACGCTCTCGAGCGTGCCGGTGGCGGTCCTGGCATAGGGATGATCGCCGAATGCGAGCTCGAGGAACTTGCGGCCGGCCAGCGACGACGGATTGGTCGATTCGCGGCGCAGGTTCGAGATCACCTGAGCGCGGATGCGTTCGACGTCCTTCGGCTCGAACCGCGCCGAGGTCAGTGCCATCCGCAACAGGTCGTAGGCTTCGTCCTTGTTGTCCTTGAGCATGCGCAGCGAGCCGCGGAATTGATCGCGGTTCGACTGGAAGCTGAGCTCGATGGCGCGGCGCTCGAGCCGCTCGTGATAGGTCTTGGAATCGAGATCGCCGGAGCCCTCGTCGAGTAGGTCGGCGACCAGATTGCCGACGCCGGGCTTGCCGGGCGGATCCTGGCTGGCGCCGCCGCTGAAGGAATATTCCATCGCGATCAGCGGCACGGTCGCATCCTGCACGAACCACGCCTCGATGCCGCCGGGTGACACCAGCCGCTGGATCTTGGCCGCGGCCTGCGAGGGCGCCGATGACAGCGAAAGCAGCGCGGCGCAGGCGCCACCGATCAGCGCTGCACGGCGGGTCAGGGAATAGATCACGAGCGCTTCTCCTCGCGTTTCGGCGCAGTATCCTTGATCAGATAGCCGGTCACCGACCGCTTCTTGTCGAGCCAGGTGGCGGCCGCGGCACGCACCTGCTCGGCGGTCACGGCGCGAATGCGATCCGGCCAGCTCCTGATGTCGTCGATGCTGAGCCCGGTGGTCAGCGCTCCGCCATACCAACGAGCCAGCGTCGCCTGATTGTCCTGGGCGTAGATCGCTTCCGCGATGAGCTGGGTCTTGACCCGTTCGAGGTCCTCGGCGCGGGCCGGGTTCTGCGCGAGGTCGGCGATCACCTTGTCGATCGCGTCCTCGATCTGGGCGAACTCGACGCCCGCCTTGGGCGTCACCGAGATCGAGAATTGCGACGGATCGAGCGAAGTGCCCTGGTAGCCGGCGCCGGCCGAGATCGCGAGGCCCTTGTCGATCACCAGCGAGCGATAGAGGTAGGAGTTGGCGCCGCCGCCCATCAACTGCGCGAGCACATCGAGCGCCTGGCTTTCGCCCGATGCGGCTGTGGTCGCCGAGGGCACCAAATAATAGCGGCGAAGGCCCGGCTGTTCGACACGCGGATCGGACAGCGTCACGGTGCGCGGTGCGGCCGGCGTCGGCTCCTGCGGCCGGACGCGCTTCTCGGGAATTGCCTTCTGCGCCGGGATCGGGCCGAAATTCTTCTCGACCAGCGGGCGGATATCCTTGACGTCGACGTCGCCGGCGATGACCAGGATCGCGTTGTTCGGCGCGTAGAAGCGCCGGTAGAAGGCGAGCGCATCCTCGCGGTCGAGCTTCTCGATCTCCTGGTGCCAGCCGATCACCGGCCGGCCGTAGGGATGGTTGAGATAGAGCGCGGCCATGATCTGCTCGGTGAGCCGGGCGTCCGGGTTGTTGGCAACGCGCATGTTGTACTCTTCGAGCACGACGTCGCGCTCGGGCAGCACATTCTCGTCCTTCAGGATCAGGCCGGTCATGCGGTCGGCCTCGAACTCCATCATGGAGGCGAGCTGCTCGCGCGGCACGCGCTGGAAGTAGCCGGTATAGTCAACCGAGGTGAAGGCGTTCTCGTTGCCGCCGACCCGCAGCACGGTCTTCGAGAACTCGCCCTCCGGATGCTTGGCGGTGCCCTTGAACATCAGATGCTCGAGGAAATGCGCCAGCCCCGATTTGCCGGGCGTCTCGTCGGCGGAGCCCACCTTGTACCAGATCATCTGCGTGACGACCGGCGTGCGGCGATCGGGGATCACCACGACCTGCAGGCCGTTATCGAGCGTGAAGCTGGCGGGGCGTTCCGAGGTGACGGTGGTCTGGGCGCGGAGGCTGGCGCCCGACAGCGGGATCGTGGAAACAAATGCGGCAGCAAACAGGGCAATCGATCGGCGTGAGGGCATCATGATCCTTGTTGAAGCCCGGACACACAGCCGGGGCGCGAAAGCAAGCCATCGTACACGGTCGCATCCGTGCCCGTCGTCACGAAGCGGAGAGACACGCGTCACCCCGCATTAAGCTTTGCTCATGTCAGCCTTCGCCCGCAGAGGCCAAGTGATCGGGCCAATCGATCACTGCACCGGTTTTCCGGACATGACGTCGTACTGGCCCTCTTTCGCCACCGGCTGCATCGGTCCAGTGCCATAGGCAAAGCCCGATGATGGCGTCTGGTAGCCGGGCGGCGGCTCGGTCAGGGATTCGCGCGTCGGCTCACCCTTGAACGGCTTGGACTCGCTGCTGTTTCCCTTGAATATGCCGAGCAGGCCACCATTGTAACCGAGCTGGCTCGGCGACAGCGCCGGATTCGTGCTCACGCCAGGCTCGAGCGGCTCTTTCCGGCCGTCGGTGGCCGTCTGCTGCTTGCGGCCGGCCTCGATCTCGGCCTGCGTCAGCGGCATCGCCGACTCCCAGGACTCCTTCTTGACTTCCTTCTTGCGCGCCGCGATCGCGGCCTTGCGCCTGGCGATATCGGGGTCCTTCGGCCAGTTCGGCGCATTGACCTGGGCGGCCGAAGCGGGCGGTGGCAGGTCGAGCTTCGGCGGCACCACCAGCGGCGAGCGCTCGCGGTAGTCGATGCCCTTGCTGGCCGCGCTCTTGGCGCCGAGCCCGGTCATCAGATTGTCGACGATCCGCTCTTCGAAGGTCAGGCCGTCATCGCCATCGTCGTCATCGTCGCCGGCGCGCACCGGGCCGGCCGTCATGACGAGGCCGATTCCGGCCGCAACGAACGCCAGGCGGAGGCCGCGCATCAGCGGCATCCGGGAGGTCTCGATCAGGTAACCGCGGGCTTTGGTGTTGCGCATCGCGCTATTCCCATCTCAAAATTCGCCCGAGCGATCACTGGCTTAGCGCTCAGTTCCGCTGGGTGCAAGTCGGCCGCCGACCGGCTCGTATCGGCCGGGATCAGGGCGCTTTTACGGCGGGGGTCCCCATCACGGAATCATACAATAGGGCCGCCACGCCAGCAACGATCGCCACATCGGCGAGGTTGAATACGTACCAATTGAAGGTTTTTCCCCCGATCTCGACATGAAACAGGGCGAAATCGACCACGGCGCCGTAGGCGAAGCGGTCGATGCCGTTCCCGATCGCGCCGCCGATGATCAGCCCCAGCGACAGCGTCGCCAGCCAGGTCCGCGACCGCGCCATCCAGATCGCCAGGGCGATCACGGCGGCCGCCTTGACCACCATCAGCAGAATCTGGGCCGCCGGGGTCTCGCTCTGAAACCAGCCGAAACTGATCCCGGGATTCCAGGCAAGTACCAGGTCGAAGAACGGCGTCACCTGCACCGCGCCGCGGTGGGCAATGCCGAAGACGTACAGGAGCCAGAGCTTGGAGGCCTGGTCGGCGATCAGGGTGATGACTGCCGCGATCACGCCGGTGCGGACAGCAGGGGTCATCGGCTTGCCGCCAAAGGCGTCGTCCCGGCGAAGGCCGGGACCCATACGCCGTGCCGGGTATTGTTTGAATGACTCGGGGTCATCAACCTTCGTCCATTCGAGACAGCGGTGGTTATGGGTCCCGGCCCCCGTGCGCAATTGCGCACTAGGCCGGGACCACGGACAGTCAGGAGATGCTGACCCCCAGCGCCTTCCATTCGCGCAGCGCTTGCGCGTCGCGCGGCGAAACGTCGGGATATTCGCGATCCTCGCCGACCGTGGGCAGGATCTTCCACGAGCGCGCGCATTTGGTGCCGACCGCCTTCTCGACCACGACGGCAACGCCGGGCACGGCATCGAGGCGGAAGGCATTGGCCGGCGCCTCGCCCTCGCGCACCTCGTAGTTCGAGGTGATGCAGACTTCGGCGAGGTCGATGTCGAACAGGGTTGCCAACATCTGCCGGTCGGCGACGTAGATCACCGGCGATGCCTCGAGCGAGGAGCCGATCCGCTTGGCGGCGCGTTCGAGCTCGAGTGCGCCGGTGACGACGCGGCGGACGTTGCGGATCGTCTCCCACTTTGCGGCGAGGGCGTCGTCGCGGAACCGCTCGAGACCTTCGGGGAACAGCGTGAGGTGCACCGATGGCTCCGCGTTCGGCCGGTACATCCGCCAGGCTTCGTCGGTGGTGAAGCTCAGGATCGGCGCCAGCCATTTCAGGATCGCGTCGCACAGCAGGTCGATCGTGGTCAGCGCCGCCTTGCGCGCCACCGAGGACGGCGGATCGCAATACAGCGTGTCCTTGCGGATATCGAAATAGAACGCCGACAGCTCGGAGTTCATGAAGGCCGCGAGGCTGGCGACCACGGTCTTGTAGTCGAACTCCGCATAGGCCTTGCGGATGGTCTCGGCGTGCCCGGCCAATTCGTGCAGCATCAGCCGCTCGAGCTCGGGCATCTCGGCAAATCCGACCTTCTCGCTCGGCTTGAAGTGATGCAGCGTGCCGAGCATCCAGCGGATCGAGTTGCGCAGCTTGCGGTAGGTCTCGATGGTGTTCTTCAGGATCTCCGGGCCGATGCGCTGGTCATCGGCATAGTCGGTGGCGCAAACCCACAGCCGCAGGATATCCGCGCCGGAATCCTTGATCACCTTCTGCGGCTCGACCGTGTTGCCGAGCGACTTCGACATCTTGCGGCCGTTCTCGTCGAGCGTGAAGCCGTGGGTGAGCACGATGTCGTACGGCGCGCGCCCGCGCGTGCCGGCGCTTTCCAGCAGCGAGGAGTGGAACCAGCCGCGATGCTGGTCCGAGCCTTCCAGATACATCACGGTGTCGTCGCCACCATCGATCTTGCGAACGATGTTGCCGAGCTGCGGGAAGTTCTGGCGGTCTTCCAGCACGAAGGCGTGCGTCGAACCGGAATCGAACCAGACGTCGCAGATGTCGTCGACCTTCTTCCAGTTCTCCGACGCGCGGGCCCCGAGGAAGCGCTCGCGGGCGCCGTCCATGTACCAGGCGTCGGCGCCTTCTTCCATGAACGCCTCGGCGATGCGCTGGTTGACGACCTCGTCCTGCAGGATCTCGGCCGAGCCGTCGCTGTTCTCGCGCACGAACACGGCGATCGGCACGCCCCAGGCGCGCTGCCGCGAGATCACCCAGTCCGGACGGTTGGCGATCATGCCGTTGATGCGGTTCTCGCCGGCCGGCGGTACCCATTGCGTGACCGAGATCGCGTGCAGGGCGCGGGCGCGCAGCGTGTCGCCCTTCTTCGCATGGCCGTTCTCCGCGACGTCCTTGTCCATCGCGATGAACCATTGCGGCGTGTTGCGGAAGATCACCGGCTTCTTGGAGCGCCAGGAATGCGGATACTGATGCTTGAGGCGGCCGCGCGCCAGCAGCTTGCCGGCCTCGATCAGCGCCTTGATCACGGCCTCGTTGGCGTCGCCCTTTTCGCCCTTGTCGTTGATCACGCGCTTTCCGGTGAAGCCCGGCGCCTGTGCGGTGTAGGCGCCGTTCTCGTCGACCGTGTAGGGGATCGCAGTCGGGATGCCGCGCGCGTCGAGCTCGCGGGTGTTGGCGGTCCAGACGTCGAAGTCCTCGCGGCCGTGGCTCGGCGCGGTGTGGACGAAGCCGGTGCCGGTGTCGTCGGTGACATGCTCGCCGGCGAGCAGCGGCACGGTGAACTCGTAGCCGCCACCGAACCCGCGCAGCGGATGGGCGCATTCCACGGCGTCGAGCGTGTCGCCGGGGATATCGCGGACCTTCTCATAGGCCGTGACGCGCGCCTGCTTGAACACCTCGGCGGCAAGCGCATCGGCCAGGATCAGGAGATCGCCCGTCTTCGCCCAATTGTCCGCAGGCGCATCCGTGACCTTGTAGAGACCGTAGGCGATCTTCGGCGAGAACGAGATCGCGCGGTTACCCGGCAGCGTCCACGGCGTGGTGGTCCAGATCACGACCGAGGCATTGGCCAGCACGCCATGCGCCGGCGAGGTGACCGGGAATTTCACCCACACCATGTCGGAGGTGTAGTCCTCGTATTCGACCTCGGCTTCGGCAAGCGCGGTCTTCTCGACCACGCTCCACATCACGGGTTTCGAGCCGCGATAGAGCGTGCCGTTGGCGGCGAATTTCATCAGCTCGCGGGCGATCGCAGCTTCCGCCGGATAGCTCATGGTCTGATAGGGGTGGTCCCAGTCGCCGATGATGCCGAGCCGCTTGAACTCCTCGCGCTGCACGTTGATCCAGTGCGTCGCATAGGCGCGGCATTCCTTGCGGAAAGCGACCATCGCGGCGGAGTCGCGGAAGTCGGGCTTCTGCTTGCCCTTGGAGCGGTAGTTCTCCTCCTCGATCTTCCATTCGATCGGCAGGCCGTGGCAATCCCAGCCCGGCACATAGTTGGAGTCGAAGCCGAGCATTTGTTGGCTCTTGGTCACGACGTCCTTGAGGATCTTGTTCAGCGCGTGCCCGATATGGATGTTGCCGTTGGCGTAGGGCGGGCCGTCATGCAGCACGAATTTGGCGCGGCCCTCGGCTTCCTGACGGAGCTTGGTGTAGAGGCCGATGTCGTTCCAGTATTTCAGGATTTCCGGCTCGCGCTGGGGCAGGCCGGCGCGCATCGGGAATTCCGTCTGCGGCAGGTAAAGGGTCTTGGAATAGTCGTTGGCGTCGGTCTTTTGCGGCTTGTCGGACATGAAGGCTCTGATTTGGCAGGTGAGGGCGCGGATACGCGATCAATCGCGGGTGAAACGGCGAAAGTCCCGGTCTTGCGCCGAGCCTTCAGGCTCAGGCGGAAGCCGGGCCGCTAATCCGTATGATGCGCCGCGAAAACATGGGGTTTCCATAGCAGCCGGGCAGGGAAATCGCAAAGCCCCCCGCCGCCGGCAAATCCGGACCGCCGGGGTGTTCTAGGCCTGCCGCGGCCGGGCCGGATTTCCGGCCACGATGGCGCCCGGGGCGACGTCCCGGGTGACCACGCTGCCGGCCCCGACCAGCGCGCCGTCGCCGATCGTGACGCCGGGCAGGATGATGGCACCCCCGCCGATCCAGACGTCGCTACCGATCCGGATCGGGCGGCCGAATTCCAGCCCGGCGCGCCGGGTCGCGGCGTCGCGCGGGTGGTCGGCGGTATAGATCTGCACCGCGGGCCCGATCTGGGTGCGATCGCCGATCGCGACCTCGACCACGTCGAGGATGACGCAATTGAAGTTCAGGAACACGCCGTCGCCGAGGCTGATATTGCTGCCGTAGTCGCAGAAGAACGGCGGGCGGATCACGGCATCGTTGCCGACCCTGCGGAAGCGCTCGGCGAGCAGCGCGTGCAGCTCGCTTGCGGAAGAGGCGCCTGACGCGTTGTAGCGCGTCATCCAATGTTCCGCCGCGGTATGGTCGGCGGCGAGCTCGGCATCGGGGCGATACAGTTCGCCCGCCAGCATCTTCTGCTTCTCAGTCCTGTTCAACCAATCGCTCCGAGCTGCGGGAACGCATCGGGTGCCGCGGCCAGCACCGCGCGCGCCTTGGCGCTGTCGTCGTCCATCTGGCGGATCAACGCCTCGATGGTGTCGAATTTCAGCTCTTCGCGAATGAAACCGATGAATGCGACATCAAGGACCGTGTCGTAGAGATCGCCCTTGAAGTCGAACAGGAACACTTCGAGCAGCGGCGCGCCGTTGTCGAAGGTCGGACGCCGCCCGAAGCTTGCGACCCCGTCGAAACGTTGCGAGCCCTTGCCGACCCGCACCGCATAGATGCCGTGCTTCAGGCCGCAATGCTTGTCGAGGCGGATGTTGGCGGTGGGGTAGCCGAGGTCGCGGCCGCGCTTCTCGCCGTGGATCACCTTGCCGGTGACGAACCACGGTCCGCCCAGCATCGTGGTGGCGTCAGTGACCTGGCCCTCGGCGAGCGCCATGCGGATGGCGCTGGAGGAAACCGGACGCTCCTCGATATCGACATGGGCCTGCACATCGACCTCGATGCCGAGCCGCGGCGCTTCGCTGACCAGCAGGCTCGGCGAGCCGACCCGGCCCTTGCCGAAATGGAAGTCGTAGCCGACCGCGATCCCGCTGATGCCGAGCCGGTCAATCAGGTCATGATGAATGAAGTCCTGTGCCGTGGTGCCGGCGCGCGCCTTGTCGAAGGTCATGACGACCGCGCCGGCAAGCCCCGTGGCCGCGAGCAGCCGCAGCTTGTTGGTCTCGTCCGTGAGGCGGAATTGCGGGGTGTTCGGGCTGAAGAAGGAGCGCGGATGCGGCTCGAAGGTGACGGCCAACGCGGGCACGCCATGTGCCTTGCCCATCGCGAGCGCCGCGCCGATCACGGCGCGGTGACCGAGATGGACGCCATCGAAATTTCCCATCGCGACCACGGCGCCCTTCGGAATGGCGCTGGCGGGGGTGTTGTCGCGGATAACGGTAAAGCCGGTGCTCATTTCAGGGATTCTTCAAGGATTCTTAAGGATGATTGTTGCGGGCCGGACCGTGACGCGGCGGCGGCGTGGAAGTCAAGCGTAGCGAAAATCGCGTCAAATCCGTAACAATCCGGATTCAGCCGGTTAACGCGCTGTTTAACGCCTGCTGTTAGTCGTTGGCGGAAAGCTGCGTTTGCGCAGAAGCCAGTTGCGTCAGTTGTTTTGGGGGAAAAGATGGCGGTTGATTTGTCCATGCCGGTTCTGGTGGTTGATGACTACAGCACCATGATCCGCATCATCCGGAATCTTCTCAAGCAGCTTGGATTCGAGAATATCGACGATGCCTCCGACGGCTCTGCGGCGCTGAACAAGATGCGCGGCAAGAAGTATGGCCTGGTGATTTCCGACTGGAACATGGAGCCGATGACCGGCTACGACCTGCTCAAGGAAGTCCGCGCCGATCCCAACCTCGCGACCACGCCCTTCATCATGATCACGGCGGAGTCCAAGACCGAGAACGTGATCGCGGCCAAGAAGGCCGGCGTGAACAATTACATCGTCAAGCCGTTCAACGCCGCCACGCTGAAGACCAAGATCGAGGCGGTCTTCCCGGATATGGCGACGGCGTAAGACGCCCGTTCATCGCGCCAACTGAATATCTCGTCATGCCCGGGCAGAAGCGCGAAGCGCGTCTTCGCGCTAGAGCATTTTCCGACCGGAATGAATCGGGTGGGGATTCCCAAAACGGCGCGAGTCAGATTCAAGCTGCATGCTGGCGAGGGAGGCCAGCATGTATGGCCAGGGTGCTTTCGGTTGATCTTCGTCAAAGGGTGATAGCCGCGATTGACGGTGGCATGTCCTGTCGACAGGCTGCTGAGCGCTTTGGTGTCAGCGCGGCCAGTGCGATCCGCTGGCGCGGTCGCCTCAAGGAAGTTGGCGACATCGTTCCTAAACGCCAGGGCGGTGACCGCAAATCGCAGCGCATCGAAGCGCATTCGCAATTGATTCTGGAGGCAGTGACAGCGAAGCCGGATATCACGCTCGCCGAGTTGCGAGAACTGTTGAAACGTCGTGGAATATCGACCGGCATCGCGTCGCTCTGGCGTTTTTTCCAGCGCAGAAAGATCACACTTAAAAAAAGACAGCGCACGCCGCCGAGCAACGGCGCGGCGATATAAATGCCGCGCGTGAGGAGTGGTTCGAAGGGCAAATCGATCTTGACCCTGAGCGTCTCGTCTTCATCGACGAAACCAGCGCCAACACCAAAATGGCGCGGCTTTACGGCCGCTCGCCACGCGGCGAGCGATGTCGTGCAGCTATCCCACACGGACATTGGAAGACGACGACATTCACCGCTGGATTGCGCTCCGACGGTCTGATCGCGCCGCTTGTTCTGGACGGTCCAATGGATGGCGACGCTTTCCTGGCCTACGTCGAGCAATTGCTCGCCCCATCGCTGCGGCCGGGCGATACCGTTATCATGGACAACTTGCCCGCTCACAAGGTCCATGGCGTTCGAGAGGCCATCCGGGCGGTCGGAGCAAGCCTGCTCTATCTTCCGCCCTACAGTCCAGACTTCAACCCGATCGAAATGGCCTTCTCTAAACTGAAAGCCCTGTTGCGGGCCGCCGCAGCGCGCACCATGCCCGATCTCTGGCAAGCAATCGCCAACGCTCTCAAGCGCTTCTCACCCGAGGAATGCCAAAATTATCTCGTCGCGGCTGGTTACGACGCAACGTGATCGGAAAATGCTCTAGATGTCCCGGGCATTTGCGTCAAATGCCAATGCGATAGTCCTGCCGGGAGGGTGTGCCTGCACGATTTCGGAATATTGGAAGAATGTCCCTGAGTTGCCCGACGTGTCAAGTCGCCGGGTCGACCGTCAGCCGCCGGCGGCTACTTTGCATGGGGTTGTTTTCGATATTTTGGCTGTGAAGCGCCGCTACCACTTCAGGTCGCGCATCAGCGCGCGCGGCGGATGGCCGAACAATTCCTTCACCGAGGCCTGATCGAGCTGCTCGATGCCCTCGAACTGATCGGAATGGATGCCGCGGGTGACGAACAGCAGATCGATGCCGAAGCCATGGGCGCCGGTGAGGTCGGTGCGCACGGAATCGCCGATCGCGAGCACGCGGCTGAGTTCGGTCGGACGCCCGCGGCGCTCAGTGGCCAGCGCCATGGCGCGTTCATAGATCGGCCGGTGCGGCTTGCCGTAGAAGATCACCTCGCCGCCGAGTTCGCGATAGAGTTCGGCGACCGCGCCGGCGCAATAGATCAGCCGGTCGCCGCGTTCGACCACGATGTCGGGATTGGCGCAGATCAGCGTGAGCTTGCGCTCGAGTGCCTTCAACAGCGTGTCGCGATAGTCTTCGGCGGACTCGGTCTCGTCGTCGAACAGGCCGGTGCAGATGATGTAGTCGGCCTGCTCCAGCGGCACCATGGTGGCGTCGAGGCCGCGATGGATCGAACTGTCGCGCTCTGGGCCGATCCAGAAGATCTTCTGGCCGGGATGATCAGAAACAAAATGACGCGTCAGGTCGCCCGAGGAGACGATCGCGTCATAGGTCTCGTCGGCGACGCCGAGCTTGCGCAACTGCCGCTGCACGGAATCGGCCGGCCGCGGCGCGTTGGTGATCAGGATGACGGTGCCGCCCTGCTGGCGGAAGGTGTGCAGCGCCGCGCAGGCCTCGGGAAAGGATTCGAGGCCGTTGTGCACGACGCCCCAGATGTCCGACAGCACGACGTCGACGCCGTCGACGAGATCGCGCAGCCGCTCCACAAAACGCAGCGTCATGAGGCGAACCGTTGGTTAGTTCGGACCGAGCGCGCGGCGCGCCAGCGCAGCGCTGCCGGTGGTGCGCGGTGGCGCTGCGGGGCTGGAGACGGGTGCGGAAGTGCTGGCGCCATTGAGGTCCTGGGGCTTGGTCTGTGCAGTCTCGGCGGTAGCAGATGCCCCTTCCGGCCGCAACGGCCGCGGCGGGGCGAACAGGAAGCCCTGGCCGAACCGGACATCGAAGTCGAGCAAATCGACCACCGAGCGCTCGCCCTCGATCCGTTCGGCGATCAGGTCGATCCCGTAGCGGCCGAGCAGGTCGGACAGATCGGAGGGATGGATATCGGTGGTCGCGCTCTGCCTGGCGTCGAGCAGCAGCGCGGCCGGCACCTTGATGAAGCGGACGCCGCGATCGGCGAGCTCGCGCGGCTCGAGGCGGAGGTCGCTGACATGGTCGATCGAGAAGCGGTAGCCGCGCTGCGCCAGCGCTGCGAGGTTCTCGCTTTCGACCGGGCCGAGATTGCGGAAGGTCGCCTGCTTGAACTCGAGCACGAAGGACGGCGCCAGCGCGCGGTTGGCCTCGAGGAAATCGAGGCATTGGGTGAAATGCGCCGGGTTGGACAACGTCGCCGACGCCACGTTGCAGAACACGCCGACATCCTTGCTGCGGATCATCAGGCGTCGCAGCACCTGGACGCAGCGAAGCATCACCATGTGGTCGATACGTCAGAGGTCCGCGGCGGCGATCCAGAACACCTCGCCCTCGGAGTCCTCGGTGTCGAGCCAGAGCAGCGGCAGGTTCGGATAGGCGGCCTCGAGATTGTCGCGGCCGCGGCCGATCTCGCAGAGCAGGCCGCCCTGCGGGGTCAGATGTTGCCTGGCCTCGTCGAGCAGGCGGCGGACGATATCGAGCCCGTCGGCGCCGCCGTCGAACGCGATCTTCGGCTCGGCGCGGCACTCGCGCGGCAGCGCCGCCATGCCTCTAGCGTCGACATAGGGCGGGTTCGAGATGATGAGATCGTAGCGCCGGACGCCGAGCGGCTTGAACAGGTCGCCGCGATGGAGCGTCAGGCGATCATCGAGGCCGTAGTCGGCGACGTTGCGCGCGGCGACTTCCAGCGCATCCTTCGAAATATCCACCGCGTCGACCGCGGCGTTGGCGAAATGCCGGGCGGCCAAAATCGCAAGGCAGCCGGAGCCGGTGCAGAGGTCGAGCACGCTTTCGACGTCGGCGGGATCACCGATCAATGAGGTGCCGTCCTCATCGCCGCCGAAATGCGAGTCCAGCAATTCACCGATGAAGGAGCGCGGCACGATGGTGCGCTCGTCGACATAGAACGGCAGGCCGCGCATATAGACCTTGTTGACGAGATAAGCGGCCGGCTTTCGCGTCGCGATCCGCCGCTCGATCAGGTCGAGGATCTGCCTGCCTTCGGCAACGGTGACGCGCGCGTTGGCAAAGCTCTCGAACTGGTCGGGGTGCAGGTGCAGCGTCTCGCAGATCAGGAATGCGGCCTCGGCCACCGGATCGGTGGTGCCGTGCGCGAACACGAGCTTTGCCGCGTTGAAGCGGCTGACCGCGTAGCGCAGGAAATCGAACAGGGTGTGAAGCTCGCCGGCGCCGACCTTGGGTGCTTTCTTGGGCGCTTTCGGCGCGGCGGGGCCGCGCCTGGCCGGCACCTTGCTGCGCTTGGCCATCAGGATTTGGTCCAGCGCGCGGTGGCCGCATCGTCATGGTCGCGCGCCTCGATCCAGCCGGTGCCGCGCGCGCTTTCCTCGCGCTTCCAGAACGGTGCGTTGGTCTTGAGGTAGTCCATCAGGAACTCGGCTGCCTCGAACGCGGCCTGCCGGTGCGCCGAGGCGGTCACGACCAGCACGATGTTCTCGCCCGGCGCGATGCGGCCGAAGCGATGGATGACGGTGAGGCCCTGCAACGGCCAGCGCGACAGTGCCTCGTCGGCATGGCGCGCAATCTCGGCTTCCGCCATGCCAGGGTAATGCTCGAGCGTCAGCGCCGTGATCGGCTCGCCCTGTTCGCTGCCGCGGCAGATGCCGCTGAAGCTGACCACCGCGCCGACATCGGTGCGGCCCTTGCTCAACTCCGCAATCTCCCGCGCGACATCGAAGTCGGCTTCCTGGATGCGGATGGTCGCTGCGACAGCCATGATGAGATTTAGCCGCCGGTCATCGGCGGGAAGAACGCGATCTCGCGGGCGCCGGAGATCGCTGCGTCCGATTTGACGTGGGCGTGGTCGATCGCGGCGCGGATCACCGCGGGCTTCTCGAAGGCATAGGCGTAGGCATCGTCGCGCGCGGCAAGCCAGCCGATCAGGTCGCCGACGGTGCGCACCTCGGCCGGCGGCTCGATGACCTCTTCGGCCTTGCCGACGCGTTCACGGACCCAGGCGAAATATTTCAGCTTCATCCCTCATCCTCCTTGATGAGGTGATGGATGCCGGCGCGGAAGTAATCCCAGCCGGTGTAGATGGTGAAGATCGCCGACATCCAAAGCAACACGATGCCGATCAGGGTGGTCGCCGGAACGACCTGCTCGCCCGCTTCGCCGGCGATCAGGAAACCGATCGCCACCAGCTGGATAGTCGTCTTCCATTTCGCAAGCTTGGTGACGGGAACGCTGACCCGCAGTCCTGCGAGATATTCGCGCAAGCCCGAGACCAGGATCTCGCGGCACAGGATCACGATCGCTGCCCACAGCGTCCAGCCATGGATCGAGTTGTCGGCGGCCAGCATCAACAGGCTGGAGGCGACCAGAAGCTTGTCGGCGATTGGATCGAGCATCCGGCCGAACGCCGACTGCTGGTCCCACATCCGGGCGTAGTAACCGTCGAGATAATCGGTGATCCCCGCTGCGATGAATACCGCCAGCGCCACCCAGCGCAGCCAAAGCGGGCCGTCCAGGATCGATTGCCAGTAGACGCAGCCGATCACCACCGGGATGGCGGCGATCCGGGCATAGGTCAGGATATTCGGGAGGGACAAGGTCTTGGGCTGTCCCCGGGTCGTGGCGATGTTCATCCGTTCTACCAATACCGCTGAAGCAAGAAGGTCAACCGTGCGCAGGCCAAAGCGCGGTGAGATTACGCCGAATCCTCATGGCACTTTAGCTCCTTGTTTATGCATGATCTCCGCGCAAACGCCTCGCGTTTGTCGCGAGGGAACATTGCCCGCATCATGCCCCAGATGCCCCGTCGCAGGCGACGCCCTGATGACTCGTCTTTCGTTTAACCCGGCTGGGCGTAGAAAAACTCGAAAATCTTGCGGGCGCTCTCGGCGCTGACGCCGGGAACCTTGCCGAGGTCGGCGATCGAGGCCCGCTCGATCTCCTTGAGAGTTCCGAAGTGGTGCAGCAGGGCACGTTTGCGCGATGGGCCGATGCCGGGAATCTCCTGCAGGCCGGCCTCGCGGATGTCCTTTTTGCGCAGCTTGCGGTGCGAGCCGATCACGAAGCGGTGGGCCTCGTCGCGCAGCCGCTGGATGAAATAGAGCACCGGGTCCCGCGGCTCCAGCTTGATGGCCTCGCGGTCAGGCATGAACAGGGTTTCGCGCCCGGCATCGCGCTCCGGTCCCTTGGCCACCGCCATCAGCGAGACCTGGGTCAGCCCGAGATTCTGGAAAATTTCCCTGACCGCGTTGAGCTGGCCGCGGCCGCCGTCGATGATGACGAGGTCGGGCCATTGCGGGAACGAATCGTCGTCCGCCTTGTCGTTTTCCTTGGCTCTGGCGGCCTCGCCCTCCGGCGGCTTCAGCAGCCGCTTGAAGCGGCGCTCCAGCACCTCGCGCATCATCCCATAGTCGTCGCCCGGCGTCAGACCCTCGGACTTGATGTTGAACTTGCGGTACTGGTTCTTCATGAAGCCGTCGGGGCCGGCCACGATCATTGCGCCGACCGCGTTGGTGCCCTGGATGTGGCTGTTGTCGTAGACCTCGATGCGCTTTGGCGTATGCGGCAGGCCAAGCGTGGTAACCATACCCTCGAGCAGCCGGCTTTGCGTCGCGGTGTCGGCGAGCTTGCGGCCGAGCGCCTCGCGCGCGTTGGTGAGCGCGTGGCCGATCAGTTCCTTCTTCTCGCCGCGCTTGGGCACGGAGACCTCGACCTTGGATCCGGCCTTGACCGACAGCGCGTCGGCGAGCAACGCGCTTTCCTCGATCTCGTGCGACAGCAGGATAAGCTTCGGCGGCGGTTTGTCATCGTAGAATTGCGCGAGGAACGAGGACAACACCTCCTCGGGCGTAAAGCTCTTCTCGGCCCGCGGGAAATAGGCGCGGTTGCCCCAGTTCTGGCCGGTGCGGAAGAAGAACACCTCGACGCAGGAATAGCCGCCTTCCTGATGGATCGCGAACACATCGGCCTCTTCGACCGTGCGCGGGTTGATGCCCTGCTGCGACTGGATCGCCGACAGCGCCGCGAGACGGTCGCGGTACAGTGCCGCGGTCTCGAATTCGAGCTCGCCGGAGGCCTTCTCCATCTCGGCCGCGAGCAACTCCTTCACGGCGTGGCTGCGGCCGGAGAGGAATTCGGTCGCCTCGCGGACCAGCTCGCTGTAGCCGGGGAAATCGATCTCGCGCGTGCAGGGGCCGGCACAACGCTTGATCTGATAGAGCAGGCAGGGCCGGGTGCGGCTTTCGAAGAAGCCGTCGGTGCAGGAGCGGATCAGGAAGGCGCGCTGCAGCGCCGTGATGGTGCGGTTGACCGCGCCGGCGTTGGCGAACGGACCGAAATAGCGTCCGGGCCGCGACTGCGCACCGCGATGCTTGAGGATTTGCGGCGCCCAGTGATCGCCTGATATCAGGATATAGGGAAACGACTTGTCGTCGCGCAGCTGCACATTGAAGCGCGGGCGAAGCTGCTTGATCAGATTGGCTTCGAGCAGCAGTGCTTCGGTCTCGGTCGTGGTCGAGACGATCTCGACATGCGTGGTTGCTGCGATCATGCGCAGGATCCGCGCCGGCAGCGGCGCGTTGGCCCGCGCATAGGACGACAGCCGCTTTTTGACGTTCTTCGCCTTGCCGACATAGAGCACGTCGTTGGCGGCGTTGAGCATGCGGTAGACGCCTGGCGAGGTCGGGGCGAGGCGAACCGCGTTCTCGATCGCGGCATGCCCGACCGAGAGCGTCCCCTCGGCAACCGCCTCGGTGGCGTCGTCGGAAGCGTCCGGCAGACGCGCCTCATCCTCCTCCTCGGCTGCGGAGGTTTCCGGATCGACGTCGCTCGTGTCGAGCGTCAGATCGTCCTGCGGCAGGTCGGACTTTGAACCGCGCCGTGGCTTCGGGGCCGGCGTCGGGCGTTCGGGAGAATCGTGAACCATGGGCCGTAAATTAAGCGCTTGGGCGACCGCTCGCCAGCGTTGGCGGCGCCGGAAAAACAAGCCCGATCGCAGGAGGTTACGGACCCCGCGGGCCGACCCGGGCGGGTGGGTAACACATTGTTAAGATTGATGAGCGCCGCGGTAACCGGGCTTAACAGCCCTTTAACTTAAAACTCTCGATAAACCTTAGCGAAAAAAGTGGAATTCCGTAACCACGCCGGCCTTGGCCGGCGGGCTCCGGCAGTTGCGTGGTGGAGAGTACAATGACCCGGTTGGTTGCGCGTGCGCTGGCACTGATCGTCGCAGGCTGGACGACTTCGGCGGCGTCGGCCGACCTCAACTACGGATCGCCCTATACCGTCCATCAGCCGCTCAACGCCTATAGCTGGGCCGGCCCCTACCTCGGCGGCAACATCGGCTATGGCTGGGGTTCGGTCGAGAACAACCCGACCAAGCCGTCCGGCTTCGCCGGCGGCGTGCAGGCCGGCTACAATTTCCAGAACGGCACCCCCTGGGTGTTCGGTATCGAAGCCGATATCCAGGGCTCCGCCGCGGACGATCGGTTCGCGCCCTGGAAGTTCTCCAACCCGTGGTTCGGCACGGTGCGCGGCCGCGCCGGCTATGCGGTCAACAACGTGCTGTTCTACGTAACCGGCGGTCTCGCCTTCGGCGAGCTGCGCGGCGAAACCTTCGGCATTTCGGAGACGCATACCAATGCGGGCTTCACCGTCGGCGCCGGCGCCGAAATGGGCTTTGCCCCGAACTGGAGCGCCAAGATCGAGTATCTCTACGTCGATCTCGCCAACAGCAACTTCACGATCACCGGCGGCGCGTCGAACGGCTACAGCTTCAGCCTGGTTCGCGCCGGCATCAACTATCACTTCTGAGAACAAGAAAACGTCAGATATCAACTCCCGGCCGCGCGTCGCGCGGTCGGGTTTTTCTTTGTGCTGATGACGTGGACATCATGCGCAGCTGCACGCACGCCGCGGCGCTCGCGAAGCCAATCGCGCCGCACGTGTCGGTTATGCGGGCACCGCCAGTCGCGTCCGCATCATGCAGATGGTCAAGCAGCGAGCGCGAGCCCCGCGCTCGGCGGTCAACTCACACGCAACGCTTCATTTGGCGTTCATCACGAGCCGCGCGCCGCGAGCGCTCCTCATGAAACCACCAGGTTGACCGCCTTCGGGCCCTTGCCCTTCTTGTCCGGTTCAACCTCGAACGTAATGCGCTGTCCTTCAGTCAGGTCCTTCAATCCTGCACGCTCGACAGCTGTGATGTGAACGAACACATCACGGCCGCCATCGTCAGGTTTGATGAAGCCGTAGCCACGCTCTCCGTTGAAGAACTTGACTGTCCCAGTCATGGCCATCGGGAAAACTCCTCCCCCGTATTGCTCCACCGCTACGCGCACGCCGCGTAGCGGTTGACCGACATTCGCTTGTCGGAAGCTTGGCCACCTGAACAGGCCGGTGTCACGCCGCCGGTCTGCCTGGATTTATTTCGGCCTTGTCACTCCGCCGCAACCATTCGCGGAAGCGGAACGTAAAGCCAGTCGTAACAGGATGAGCATAATACGGTTCCGCGCGCGTTGCCTACGATCAATTCGAACTTTTCAGTGGGTGCTGCGGATTACGCCTTGAGCGTCTCGAGTCTGAAGCGGCCAGCGCCGCCTTGACCGAGCGGCTTCTCGAGTTCGGGCAGGATGATCTTCAGCTCACCTGCCAACGTCCACGGCGGATTCACCATCAAAAGGCCGGTGGATACGAGGCCGCCGTCGGTTTCTTGCGGTGCCACACTGAATTCCAAACGCAAGCATTTGCCGGCAGGCCGGCTTGTTGCTGCCGCTGCAGCGACGCTGTGCGCGAGCTCGTCGGTGACCCTCCGGGATTTTACGGGGTACCACAAAAGATACGCGCCAGTCGGCCATTTCGCGAACGCTTCAGTGAAAGCACGGGCCAGTCGTTCGAACTCATCCTTTGCCTCGAACGGTGGATCGATCAGCACCAGACCGCGCCGCTCGTTCGGCGGCACGAATGCGGGCAGCGCCGTCCAACCATCGAGATCGACGACGCGCGCTTGCGCGTCACGCCGCAACGCATCGATCAGTTGCTTGCGCGCCGTCGGTTCGATCTCGCAGGCGGTGAGGCGGTCTTGCGGCCGCAGCAGCGCACGCGCGATCAGCGGCGAACCGGGATAGGTTTTCAGTTCGCCTCTCGAATTGAATGCCCTGACGATGTCGAGATACGGCGCGATCAGCGGCAGCGCCTTGTCGGAGAGTCGCGCCTGCATCAGCCGCGCGATGCCGGTGAGCCATTCGCCGCTGCGCTGCGCTTCGCTCGATGTCAGGTCATAGAGCCCGGCGCCGGCATGGGTGTCGATGACGCGGAACGGCGCCTGCTTTTCCTGCAGATAGGTGAGCATGCGCACCAGCACGATGTGCTTGATGACATCGGCAAAGCCGCCGGCGTGAAAGGCGTGACGGTAGTTCATGGGATAGCAATTACCACGTCATTGCGGGGGGAGCGACTTGTCCGCCGAAGCTCGGGGAGCGTAGGCGGAAGCAATCCATCTCACCACGAGAAAGTATCGATTGCCTCCGCCTTCGCCGAGGCTGCGGCGGACAAGTCGTCGCTTCAGCGCAAAATTGCCCTGCAATTTTGTCGCGAGTTGCTCGCAATGACGGGAAGCGATGGGCTGGAGCATGTTCGGTTCTGATTGAGATCAGAACCGAAGCTCCAGCTTCCTGTTTTGACGCATTTTCTTCACGCGAACCGGTGCCCAGTTCGCTCGAAAACGCGCTAGCCGCCGCGAACCGGCGGCATCAGCACCTGATCACGGCGACAGGCGCGGCGGTCGGTTTCCTCGCAGGAACGGAATTGCAGGTCCTTGCTGAGGCAGATCCGCACCTCGCTGAGCCGCCTGCTGTCGCAGGTCACCGCGATCGCCGAGCTGCTGAGTCCCGGATTGACCTTGATGAACGCCGCCTCCAGCTCGTCGGGCGCGATCGTCTTCGGCTCCGACAATTGCAGGAATTCCTCGGGGATCTTCACCGCAGCGCGGGCCTTGCGGATGGCTTCGAAATAGGCCCGCTCGCCGAGGCCGGAGCAGGTGCCGTGCTTGTCCCACTCGTTGTAGATCAGCCCGGGCGCCGGCATCAGGTCGAGCATCGAGGTCATGATGTTGCGGGCGAGCCGCGGCGAGGGCCGCTGGCAGTATTCGGGAAAGCCCCGCTCATATTGCGGCCACAGGCCGTGGACCACGAAGGAATACGGCCGCCCGCTGCACTGGGCCTGCGTGCCGCGGCCATTGTTGCCGCGCTCGCTCGCCGCCTCGCAGAACGAAGGCGACCACGACAGCGACAATACGTAGAAATCGAACTCACCCGGCGCATTCTGGCGGCGATCCTGGGCCGAGGCCCCCACCGCACCGCATAGAACAAAGGCAATCGAAATCAGAAGTCGGGAAATTGTGACCAACCGCGGCATCAAACGCTCCCCTCACTCGACCGCCCGGAGCCTAGCAGGCCACCGGAACATTTCAAGAACAGAAGCCGCCGTCTGAATGGCGGCGGCTTCTGCTGTCAGCAATCTGGTCGGAGATCAGGGCCGGGCGGCCTTGCAGGACGGGTTGTAGGCCCAGTTGCGATCGAGGCCGGTCACGCACCATTCGACGCCCGGGCTGAGGCTGAGAGAGTCGCTGACACCGGCAAAGCCGCCGTCCTCGATGATCGAATAGTGTACGCCGCGCACCTTGCCGTCGCTCAACATCACGTCGCCCGAGCAATAGCGGCGCGGAATATTGTCGGCCTGCCAAGGGCGGAAGGCGGTTTCGTGGATCCGGTTGAAGCCGGTGATCACGAGCGGCGAATTCCAGAAAGTGGCTTCCTTTTCCTGGAATTGCTCGCTGATGACCCTCAGCGCCCTCTCGCAGGGCGCCACATTGCCGTCATAGCGCGGGCCGGACAGCCAGAAATTCAGCTCGAACGGATTGGCGGCCTCGGCCGTACCCCCGAAAGCCAGCAGGCCGACCACGAGTGCGGCGCCGAGGCCAAGCTTTTGGCCGAGTTTATTGCGGGAGTTGAACAGGTTGCGCATGGGAATCCACCCGATGATCCGATGCGCGGACGGTGCCGCGAAGCCCCGGCAAGGTCAAGTGCAGCGCGGCAACACCTGCAGAGAAGTCCACTTCTAGCGGCCGGCTCGTTCTTTTCACGGTGGCCGGCGCACTCTATGTTGCTTCAAGCGAAATGGAGTCTGCGATGCGAAGGAAATTGGCCGCGTGCCTGGTTGCCGTTTGCGGGATGCTGGCCGTTGTACCGGCGCGGGCCGATTGGTTGCAGCCGGTGCCGCCGTTCAAGGGCAATGATACCGGCGGTATTATCGCCTATACGCTGGCGGTCCAGAGCGACGCCCGGCAGCTCGCCGTCGATCACTGCGCCTCCTACGGCAAGGTGGTGAAGTTCCTTGCGGTGCAGCGCTATCCGGGTGGCTATCTCTCCTTTGCCTGCCGCTGGGTGCCCTACGGCGCGGCCGAGAGGCCGGTGCGCACGCTCTACTGAGCGCGCCGCTCCATTCTCCGATCGTTCAGCCGGGAGCTCACCGCATGACCCGACAGCTTGCCTTGCTTGGTTCGGCTGTTTGCCTCGTCTTGTCCGCCGGCGCCGCAAGTGCCGTCGACCTGCCGACCCGCAAGGCCGGTCTTTGGGAGATGAAAATGCTGCGCACCGGCGGACCGATGCCCGAAATCACCATGCAGCATTGCACCGACGAGACCACCGACAAGGAAATGAGCGCGGCGGCATCGCCGATGGCCAAGGAAGTCTGCTCCAAGCAGGATATCCAGAAGACCGCGACCGGCTATGTCAGCGATTCCGTCTGCAGCGTCGCCGGCATGACGGTGCAGAGCCACGCCGAGATCGTCGGCGATTTCAATTCCGCCTACACGGTCAAGAGCACCTCGCATTCCGAGGGCGGCGCGGCGGGCACCCGCGACACCACGATGACCATCGAGGCGAAATGGCTTGGCGCCTGCAAGGCCGACCAGAAGCCCGGTGACATCGTCATGCCCGGCGGCATGAAGATGAACGTCAAGGACATGGAAAAGCTGAAGGGCCTTGCCCAAGCAGAAGTAGGGCGCAGCGCACTGACGTCGCGCGCCTGAATGTATCGCCTCTCATCTCGAGAGGCTGTGACGCTTTGCACCACCTCCATTGCGAGGAGCTCGCAACAAAATTGCAAAGCAATTTTGCGCTGAAGCGACGACTTGTCCGCCGAAGCTCGGCGAAGGCGAACGCGATCCAATTCGCAGCTTGCTTGTCGAGGAGCGATGGCTGCTTCGCGCAGCCGAACATCGCGCGCGTTCGCCCGCCCCGTTAGATGCGATGACATGGATAGCGCGCATCACTTGCGAGGTGCTGGCCTTGATCGCGCGCGAAAATGCCAAGGGCATTGCAGGACGAAATCAACATCATTGAACGATCGCCGCGTGCCTCGCGCTCGAGCAATCTAAGAAAGCGAAGACGCGCATCGAATTCTTCGCGCTGCAAGCGTGCTGCGACTACATGTCGTTTTGAATCGCTCCAGTGTTGCGCATCTTGAATCGTTCCAGTGTTTCGCATCGTGCGCGCTTCAATGGATTCTATTTTGCGCGTGTGGAATTTCGCTCAACCCGCCGATAGAAGTCCGCCCCAATCGATGCCCGCTGAGTTGCGAACACGCGGCTCGATCACGATCAACTGGGGCAGTGTGGGGATTGTTTGGTGGGAATGGCTTCGTCGCGGGGCAAGCGCGGCTTGCTCGGATCAACGGCTGCGATCAATGCGGCGTTTCTCGGTTCGGTGTTGCTTTTACCAGTGGGAGCAAACGTCGCCAACGCTCAGGCGCAAACCAGTGCTCCGCCGAACAATGTAAGCGTGCTCCCTCGGGTGACGGTGGATCAACCTGATGCGGCAAAGAAGCGCGGCGCCGTCGCTTCAAGTCAGCGCGCCAGGACTTCGCGCACGGCCGCGGCGAACCAGCGCCGCGATGCGGCGCCCGTTCAGAGCCAGGCTCCGCGGGCGCAAGGCGGCGGAGGCGATCGGCGTGACGACCGGATACGTGGCAACCAACAGCACCGCCGGCACCAAGACCAACACGCCGCTGCTCGAAACGCCGCAATCGCTTTCGGTGGTGACGCAGAAGGAGCTCAGGGATCGCAACGTTCAGACACTCAAGGACGCCGTCAACTACACGCCCGGCGTCACGACCACGGCATTCGGTTATGATCCGCGGTTCGATAGCTTTTACATCCGTGGCTTCGATGCGACCTACACGGGGATCTATCGGGACGGCCTGCGCCAGGGTGGCGGCAACTTCGCCATTCCCAAGATCGAACCCTACGGTCTCGACAGCGTGTCGATCCTCCGTGGTCCCGCCTCGGGTCTCTACGGTCTCGGCTCTCCGGGCGGCATCGTGGATGTCACCACGAAGCGGCCGACGTTGACGCCGTTCGGCGAGGTGCAGTTGCAGGCCGGCAATTATGACCGTTACCAGGGCAGTTTCGATATCGGTGGTCCGGTGCCCGGCAGCGATCAACTGTGCTACCGGCTGACGGGTTTGCTCCGTGATGCGAAGACCTGGTATCCCGGCAATGACGACGATCGTGCCTACATCGCGCCTGCTTTTACCTGGCGGCCGGACGCCGATACGTCCTTCACCATCCTGAGCGAATATCAAACCAGCCGCACCGCCGCGAGCATCGGCAATTTCCGCACGGCTGACGGACAATTGACCAACATCTACTCGAATGATCCGGCCTTCAGCGCCATGGACCAGAAGCAGTATCGCATCGGTTACGCGTTCGAGCACAATGTCGACGACGTGTGGACGGTGCGGCAGAATTTCCGCTTCTATCAGGTCGACGTGGACGCGAAATACACCCAGATCGATTCCATCGACTATGGGACCAATCTCGCGTCGCGTTCCGCCTGGCGGATCCTCGATAGTTTCAACACCGTGACCCTCGACAATCAGGCCGAGGCCAAGTTCATGGTCGGCGCGATCAGGAACACGGCGCTGTTCGGCGTTGACTACGGCCACTCCTACTACAACGACAAGATCGGCTACGGAGCGGCACCCGATCTCAATCTCCTGACCATGAACTACGGCGCCCAGGCCATCGCGACGCCGGCATTCTCGATCTTCAACAAGCAGTCGACCGACGAGGTCGGGGTCTACGCTCAGGAGCAGGCGAAGCTCGGCGGCTTCGTTCTGACACTCAATGGCCGTCAGAGCTGGGTGTCGCAGACGACGACCGCGGGTCTGGACGGCGTGCCGTCAACGCAAAAGGCGACAGCCTTTACAGGCCGCGCGGGCCTCAGCTATGTCTTCGACAATGGCCTTGCGCCCTATGTCAGCTACGCGACGGCATTCAGCCCGCAGGTCGGCGTCGACGCATCGGGATTGCCGTTCAAGCCGACCACCGGCGAGCAGACGGAAGCGGGCATCAAGTACCAGATGCCGCACGTTCCGGTGCTGCTGACCGCCGCGGTGTTTGACATCACGCAGGACAATGTGCTGCGCACCGATCCCAACAACATGGCATTCCAGGCGGCAACCGGTCAGGTCGAATCGAAGGGCGTGGAGCTCGAGGCGAAGCTCGCGCTCAAGCAGGGATTCGATCTCACCGCTGCCTACACCCATCTCAACGTGGTGATCACCCAGGGCAATCCCGATACGACCGGCCATGAGCTCTCCGGCATTCCGCGGAATTCCTTCGCCGCCTTTGGCAAATACACGTTCCAGTCCGGTGTCCCCGTCGAAGGGCTCGGGCTCGGCCTGGGTGTCCGTTACATCGGGACCAACTTCGGCAACGACCAGAACACGTTCCAGAATGCGGCGACAACGTTGTTCGATGCCGTGATCGATTACGATCTCGGCAAGCTGGACCGGCGATTGCTCGGAGCCACGATGCGGCTGAACGCGACCAACCTGTTCGACAAGCACTATCAGACCTGCCAGTCCGGCTATTGTTATGCCGGCGAACGGCGTCAGGTCATCGGCACCTTGTCCTATCGCTGGTAGCGGCCATTCCTGAGCTTCGAGCCGAAGGCAGAGCTTTGCTACACCGGCACCCGCACCGCCGCCCGCAAGCCGCCCATCGGGCTTTCGCTGAGCAAGATGTCGCCGCCATGCGAGCGGGCGATGTCGCGGGCGATCGCAAGGCCAAGCCCGCTGCCGCCCTCGTCCTGGTTGCGCGCATCGTCGAGCCGCAGGAACGGCTTGAACACTTCCTCGCGCATCGCGGCGGGGATGCCGGGCCCGTCGTCGTCGATCGTGACGTTGAGATAGCGATGGTCGCGGTGGCCGGTGATCGAGATGGTGTTGGCGTGGCGCGCCGCGTTGGAGACAAGGTTGCCGAGGCAGCGCTTGAACGAGGCCGGCTTCACCGTGACGACCGGCAGGCCGTGGAATGCGACGGTTGCGGTGTGGCCGTGGCGCTCGGCGTCGCTGCGCAATTCCTCAAGCGCCAGCGCCATGTCCGTCGGCTGCGCGACCTCGCCGGAATCGCCGCGCGCAAAGGCGAGATAATCCTCCAGCATCATCGACATCTCGTCGACGTCCTTGCGCATCGCGTCGATCTCGGGGCCTTCGCCGATCAAGGCGAGCTCGAGCTTGAAGCGGGTCAGGATGGTGCGCAGATCATGCGAGACGCCGGCGAGCATGGCGGTGCGCTGCTCGATCGAGCGCTCGACGCGCGCCTTCATCTCGATGAAGGCCTGCGCCGCGCGCCGCACCTCGCGCGCGCCGCGCGGCCGGAAGTTCGGCGCTTCGCGGCCCTTGCCGAAACTTTCGGCGGCGTCGGCAAGCCGCAGGATCGGCTTGATCTGGTTGCGCAGGAACAGCACTGCGACGATCAACAGAATCGTCGAGGTGCCGAGCATCCAGAAGATGAAGATCTCCGAATTGGAGGCGTAGGCCGCGCTGCGCTGGGCGAAGATCCGGATCACCGAATCGTCGAGCTGCACGCGGATCTCGACCAGGTTGGACTTGCCGACGGTGTCGATCCAGAACGGACGGCTGATCTGGCGGCCGAGCTGCACCGAGAGCGTCTGGTCGAGCAGCGAGAAGAACGGCTTCGGTCCCGGCGGCGGCATGTCGCCGGTGGGGAGGAAGTCGACCACCAGCTGCAGCTTCTGGGCGATGCGGCGCAGCTGCGCGCGATCCTTGTCCTGCGGATAGGTCTTGTAGACGTCGATCAGCGCGGCAATGTCGGATACCACCGCGGCCGACAGCCGCCGCGTCACCGTGTTCCAGTGCCGCTCCATGAACACGAACGCGACCACGGTCTGCAGGATCACCATCGGCACGATCATGATCAGCAGCGCGCGGGCGTAGAGGCCGGTTGGCATCCAGCTCTTGAACGCATTGCCCATCCAGCCGTTCGCCTTCGAGACGCGCTGCGAGGCGTTCTTGATCAGGGTCAGGCCGGTGTCGAGCGTGCTCATGGCTGCATCTTACGGCGAGGCCACCAGGCGATAGCCGATGCCGCGCACCGCCTGCAGGAACAGCGGATTGGCGGGATCGTGCTCGATCTTGCGGCGCAGGCGGTTGATCTGCACGTCGACCGCGCGCTCATTGACGGTGCCGCCAGAGGTCAATTCGGCGCGCGGCACGGTCTCGCCGGGCGCGCTCGCGAGGATGCGCAGCATCTCGCGCTCGCGATCGGTGAGATGGATAATTTCCTCGCCCTGGCGCAGCTCGCTGCGCTCGATGTGGAAGATGTAGGGGCCGAACGCGATCTGCTCGACGGTTACGACCTGCGGCGGCGTGGTGCGCTTGAGGATATTGCCGATGCGAAGCACGAGCTCGCGCGGCTCGAACGGCTTGGCGACATAATCGTCGGCGCCGATTTGCAGGCCCTCGATGCGGGCTTCCGCCTCGTGGCGGGCGGTCAGCATGATGATCGGCACCGTCGAGGAACTGCGGATGAAGCGGGCGAGGTCGAAGCCGTTTTCGCCAGGCATCATCACGTCGAGGATCAGCAGGTCGAAATGCAGCCCGAGCAGCTTGGCACGGGCGTCGGTGGCGCTCATCGCCGTGGTGACGCGATAGCCCTCGCCGGACAGAAAGCGCGACAACAGGTCGCGAATACGCCGGTCGTCGTCGACCAAAAGGAGATGCGGTGCGTCGTCGGCCGGCTCGGCCGGTGTCCGCAGCATGGTTGCAGCCTGCACCAGGTTCACTCCCTTGTTTTTTTGCCGACGCCGAAGATCGCTTCGAGCACCTTGTCGGGATCGTCGCGGTCGATCATCGCGCGGAGGAACTGGCGAACGGTCTCGACGCCGGCCGGATCGATCCCGGCGATCGCGCGGTTGATGCGGTCGGTCTGCAGTCCAGCGAGCTTGGCGACCAGCGCCTCGCCCTTCGGCGTGGCGTAGAGCAGGCGCTGCCGGCGGTCGTTGTTGCCGGTCTTCTGCACGATGTAGCCCTCGTCCAGCAGCTGCTTGAGCACGCGGCCGAGCGATTGCTTGGTGATGCGCAGGACGTCGAGCAGGTCGGCAACCTTCAGGCCGGGATAGCGGGTGACGAAGTGGATGACGCGGTGGTGGGCGCGGCCGAAGCCGAACGCATCCAGCTCCTGGTCGGCGTCGCCGACAAAGTCGCGGTAGGCGAAGAACAAGAGCTCGATGATGTCCCAGCGCAGGTCGCGCCCGCCCGCCGCGGGAGCGTGGTCGTCTCCCTGCGAATCGGGCTTGGCAGCCATGCCTGAGAAATTTATGTCAGTCATATTGACGTATCTTGGGTTCAATGTTACAAAACTGCCTGTCACGACGAAACATTAGGTCGTTTTGTCTTCGACAGCGTTTGAGGCGGCCTGAAAGAGCCTGTGAGGCGGTTTGGACCGCAAATTGGACTACCGTGCGATTGTCGAGCGGCATTTCGGCAAACATACTGGACTTCAGCATTCCGCAAAAGCATGTCTAAACGGCATGTTGGCGCAGGCAACCGGCCGCAGGGCCGGTGGTGGTGAAGTTCGGGCCAAGCCGAGCCGGGAGGCTCCGGGGGAAACAGGCCGGCGCCGGACATTGCGTCGGTTCCGACAGCGGAAAGCAAGAAAAATGACTTTGAACTTCGACATCCAGCCTTCGCCGAATGCGACGCCCGACAAGGACCGCGCGGCCAGGCTCGTGGACCCAGGCTTCGGCCGGGTCTTTACCGATCACATGGCGATCGTCCGCTACAGCCAGGGCAAGGGCTGGCACAGCGCGCGCATCGAGGCACGCGCGAATTTCCCGCTCGATCCGGCCGGCGCGGTGCTGCACTACGCCCAGGAGATTTTCGAAGGTCTCAAGGCCTACAAGCGCGACGATGGCGGCGTGAACCTGTTCCGTCCCGACGCCAATGCCCGGCGCTTCCATAATTCGGCCGAGCGCATGGCGATGGCGCCGCTGCCCGAGGACGTGTTCATCGACGCGGTCGAGCAGCTGGTGCGGATCGATCGCGCCTGGATCCCGGGCGGCGAGGGCAGTCTCTATTTGCGGCCCTTCATGATCGCGAGCGAGGTCTTCCTCGGTGTGAAGCCGTCGGCGGAATACATCTTCTCGGTGATCGCTTCGCCGGTCGGCTCCTACTTCAAGGGCGGCCCGGCGCCGGTGTCGATCTGGGTGTCGGAAAATTACACGCGCGCCGCGATCGGCGGCACCGGCGCAGTCAAATGCGGCGGCAATTACGCGGCAAGCCTGCGCGCGCAGGCCGAGGCGATCGATCGTGGCTGCGACCAGGTCGTGTTCCTCGATGCGGTCGAGCGCCGCTATATTGAGGAGCTCGGCGGCATGAACGTCTTCTTCGCGTTCGACGACGGCTCGCTGCTGACGCCGCCGCTCGGCACGATCCTGCCCGGCATCACCCGCGACTCGATCATCGCGCTTGCCAAGGATGCCGGCACCCGCGTGCGCGAGGAGCCCTACACGATCCAGCAGTGGCGCACTGATGCCGCGAGCGGCAAGCTGAAGGAAGCGTTCGCCTGCGGCACCGCGGCCGTGATCTCGCCGATCGGCAAGGTGTGCTCGGCGAGCGGCGACTTCCAGATCAGCGGCGGCGCGGCCGGCCCGGTCGCGATGGGCCTGCGCAAGAAGCTGGTCGACATCCAGTACGGTCGCACCAACGACCCGCATAACTGGATCAGAAACGTCCAGTAATTGGCGCCTACTCGATACCGCCGGATATGTTATTTGGCGTCATTCCGGGATGGTCCGCCGGACCAGACCTCAGATGCGCAATTGCGCATCGGGGAATCTCGAGATTCCGGGTTCGCGTCTTCGACGCGCCCCGGAATGACGGCGGACGAATAGACTGCACCGGTTGCCGCCTTGCGCGCCGGCTGGTAAACGGCCGCTCATGGCCGAGAAACCCAAAAAACCCCAGAAACTGAAGGCGCGCCTGCCGCGCGGGCTGGAAGATCGTGGCCCCGCCGCGATCAATGCCACGCGGCAGATGGTCGAGAAGATCCGCGCCGTCTACGAGCTCTACGGCTTCGAGCCGGTGGAGACGCCGGCGATGGAATATACCGACGCGCTCGGCAAGTTCCTGCCCGACCAGGACCGTCCCAACGAGGGCGTGTTCTCGTTCCAGGACGATGACGAGCAGTGGATCTCGCTGCGCTACGACCTGACCGCGCCGCTCGCGCGCTATGTCGCGGAAAACTTCGACGCGCTGCCGAAGCCCTACCGCTCTTATCGTTTCGGCTACGTGTTCCGCAACGAGAAGCCGGGTCCCGGCCGCTTCCGCCAGTTCATGCAGTTCGATGCCGATACGGTCGGTTCGGCGACACCGGCGGCCGACGCCGAGATTTGCATGATGGCGGCCGACACGATGGAAGCGCTCGGCATTCCGCGCGGCTCCTATGTCGTGAAGGTAAACAACCGCAAGGTGCTCGACGGCGTACTCGAGGCGATTGGCCTCGGCGGCGATGAGAATGCGGGTCGTCGCCTCACGGTGCTGCGTGCGATCGACAAGCTCGACAAATTTCCGGCCGATGAGGTCCGCAAGCTGCTTGGTCCCGGGCGATGGGATGGCGGCGAAGAGGGCAAGGGCGACTTTACCAAGGGCGCCGACCTGAGCCCGGCAGATGCCGATATCGTTCTCGCCGTCACGCAGAAGCGCGACGATTGGAAAGAGGCCATTGCTGCGGCAGAGACCTACCTGGCGAAAAGTGAAGTGGGTCAGGCCGGCGTGAGCGAGCTTGAAGAGATCGCCAAGCTGGTGGCTGCGTCCGGCTATGGCGCGGATCGCATCCGCATCGATCCCACCGTCGTTCGCGGCCTCGAATACTACACCGGCCCGGTCTATGAGGTTGAGCTGCTGCTCGATACCAAGGACGAGAAGGGCCGCCCGGTGCGGTTCGGCTCGGTCGGCGGCGGTGGCCGCTACGATGGCCTCGTCTCGCGCTTCCGCGGCGAGCCGGTGCCGGCGACCGGCTTCTCGATCGGCGTGTCGCGCCTGCAGGCCGCGCTGACGATGCTCGGCCAGCTCGACACGCAGGCCGAGTTCGGGCCCGTCGTCGTCACCGTGTTCGACCGCGACCGCGTCGCCGACTACCAGAAGATGGTCGCCGAGCTGCGCCAGGCCGGCATCCGTGCGGAGCTCTATCTCGGCAATCCGAAGAACATGGGCAACCAGCTCAAATATGCCGACCGCCGCAATTCGCCCTGCGTGATCATCCAGGGCTCCGACGAGAAGGCGCGCGGCGAGGTGCAGATCAAGGACCTGATCGAGGGCGCCAAGGCTGCGGCCGCGATTGCCTCGAACCAGGAATGGCGCGAGACACGTCCCGCGCAGTTCTCCTGCGCAGAGACCGATCTCGTCGCCAAGGTCCGCGAGGTCCTGGCGCGTCATGACGTGGCTTGGGGCTGAGCTGGGGATAGCTGGATTGTCATGCGCGGGCTTGACCCGCGCATCCATCTTCAAAAGGATGGCGCGTCCGGCCAAGCCCGGTCAGCTGCAGTTTGCGCGTCAACAATAACAAGGGAGTTCTTCCAATGCCTGAGATCACCGTGAGCATGGCCGCCGGCCGCACCGACGAGCAGAAGCTCGGCATGATGCGCGACATCACCCAGGCGCTGGTGAAGAATCTCGGCGTCGATGCCGACGCGGTCGTGATCCAGATCAATGAAGCGCCGCTGCATCACAAGATGAAGGGCGGCAAGTCCTTCGTCGAGCGCGCCGCCGCGGCGAAGAAATAGTCCCTACCTCTCCACGGGTCGTCCCTGCCTTGTGCGCAATTGCGCTCAAGGCCGGGACGACAGTCTTCTTGAGGCGCTAATGGACGCACGCGACTTCATCAAGATCGGCATGAGCGCCGAGCGCACGCTCGTGGTGCCGCCGGAGCGCACGGTCGGGCATTTCGTGCCGGGCATGCCGATGGTCTATGCGACGCCGATGATGATCCTCGAAATGGAGATGGCCTCGGGCGACGCCATCCGCGGCGCGCTGCAGCCCGGCTGGGTCACGGTCGGCACCGAGGTCGATATCCGCCATCTCGCGGCGGCGCTGGTCGGCGCCACGGTGCGAACCACCGCGAAGGTGATCGCGGTCGAGCGCCGCGTGATCCGTTTCGAGGTCGAGGCCTTTGAAGGCCCGCGCAAGCTCGGCGAAGGCCGCCACGCCCGCGGCCTGATCAATGTCGAGAGTTTCAACAAAAGGCTTGGGGCGGCTTAGGCCAAATACTCCGCGTCATCCTGAGGTGCGAGCCTTGCGGCGCACTTGCGCCGCTGGGCGAGCCTCGAAGGATGGGCCACGGGCCGTGCACCCTTCGAGGCTCGCTTTCGCTCGCACCTCAGGGTGACGGGATTAACAGACGGCTACCTCGCCAATTCCTTTGAGCGCCGGGTCGCGGCCGCGATGGCGCGAGTCATCAGCGGCTGCATGCCATCGTTCGCCATCAGAACCTCGAGCGCAGCAGCCGTGGTGCCGCCGGGCGAGGTGACGTTCTGCCGCAACGTCGCCGACGGCAGATCCGAGCGATGCAGCAACTCGCCGGAGCCCGCGACGGTCGCCCGCGCCAGCGTGGTCGCAAGCTGCTCGGGCAGGCCGGCCGCGACGCCGGCGCGGGCCAGTTCCTCGGCGAGCAGGAAGACATAGGCCGGGCCGGAGCCGGAGACCGCGGTCACTGCGTCCATCAGGCTCTCATCGTCGACCCATTCGACGAGCCCGGTTGCCTTCAGCAGCGCATCGGTCGTGGCGCGCTGCGCGGCGGTGACGCGCTTTGACGGCACCGCGACCGTGATGCCGCGGCCGATCGCCGCCGGCGTGTTCGGCATCGCGCGCACCACCGCGCCGCCGACAACCTCTTCCAGCGCTGATATGGTCGTGCCGGCCATGATCGAGACCACCAGCGTCGAGGGGCCGACGAGCGCCTTCAGCGCGGCGCCGGCGTCGCGGAACGATTGCGGCTTCACCGCGACGACAAGCGTATCGACGGTGCCGAGATCCTTTGCCTGCGGATTGAGCCGCACGCCCTTTGCGGCGAGCGCGGAGATCTCCGGCGAGAGATACGGATCGATCACCGCGACGTGCTTGGGCGCGAGGCCCTGTGCGAGCCAGCCGGTCAGCATCGCGCCGCCCATCTTGCCCGCGCCCGCAAGCGCAATGGTGCCGGTCGTGCTTTTAAGTGCGCTGCTCGTGTTCACAGGCGTCTCCACAAACCCAGTGTCGTCCCGGCCTAGTGCGCGATTGCGCACGGGGAGCCGGGACCCATAACCACAAGCGGTTCTAGTGAGGCGAGCGATCGGCCACAAGCAGTTTGCGTAAGCTCCATGGCCGCGGAGTATGGGTCCCGGCTCCCCGTGCGCAATCGCGCACTAGGCCGGGACGACAGCGGGTTTATGGAAACGGCGGAGCGAAACCCTTACGCTTCGCCCTCGGTGTCGAACATCGCAGCCGCCATCGCCTCGGCGGTCGACTTGCCGGCCCACACCACGAACTGGAACGCCGGGTAGTAGCGCTCGCAGGCGTGGATTGCGTTGACCACCATGCTCTCGCATTGCGCGGTCGAGGCGGTGAGGCCGCCGGGCAGCACCAGCGCCTGACGGTGCATGACCATGCCGGTGTGGGTCCACAGGTCGAAATGGCCGACCCATAATTGTTCGTTGATCGCGGCAACCAGTCGCTGCACTTCGGCGCGTCGCGCCTGCGGCATCTTCATGTCGAAGGCGCAGGCGAGATGCAACGCCTCGATCTCGCCCATCCAGGTGAAGGAGAGCTGATAATCGATCCAGTCTCCCTTGGAGACGATCGTCACCTCGTCTTCGCCGGAACGCTCGAACGCCCAGTTGTTGTCGGTGGCGATATCTTCGACCACCGCAAGCGGGTTGTTCCGGGAATCGATAATGCTTTCGAGGAGGGACATGCCGTCTCGGACCTTGTTCTTATGATCGCTTGATACGCACACGGAAGCCGGCACCTGCGACATACTGCGTCGTGGCCGAGTGCAGTTCCTTGACCGGGCTTCCGGATGCTCCTGGACCTGACGCCGATGAAGTGATGTGATTTGCGGAATCCGCGCAACCGCACGCCGAGTCCGTCCACAGCCAAAGCGCGCATCGTCCACAGCTGATCTCCGCCACACTTGTGATTTTGCGAACAAATCGGAATCTTGGCGCGCGCGTAACGATTTGTTAACCATTTGCAGGCGCTTCGTCGCACGCGTGAATCAGCCTGCGAGCCCTCGCACCCTCCCTGCAAGAGCCGCATCGTGCTCATGGGGACATGCCGATTCCCCATGCCAAAGGACCTTGCCCGACTGTCGCGGTTTGGTCATATTTCGTCTCAGGCACGTCCATCTCGGGCGTGCCGATGTTCTCAGGGCGGGGTGAAAATCCCCACCGGCGGTAAGGGTGATGAGCCCAAGCCCGCGAGCGCCTTCTTCCGCGAAGCCGGGAGAAGGGTCAGCAGATTCGGTGCAATTCCGAAGCCGACGGTTACAGTCCGGATGAAAGAGAACGGTTGCGGCGGCCAACGCGATTTTCGCGTCGGCTCGTGTCGTTGTCCGTGTGCCCTGATTCTGGTCCTGAAAGAGGAAAGCCATGAATCAGATGTTGCAAGACCAAGACGTTCAAGCTTCTCAAGTCCAAACCTCCGAAGCAGATAGCGCTCCCGATACGCCGGCAATTCCGCCGGCGCCGGAGCATCCGCACTTCGCCAAGCCGCAGCGCGTCGCCTTCGTGCAGTCGTCCTGGCATCGCGATGTGGTGGAAGAGTGCCGCATCTCCTTCCTGAAGGAGATCGAGGCGCGCCACATCACCAATGTCGACGTGTTCGAGGTCCCGGGCTCGTTCGAGATCCCGTTGCACGCGCAGCTCCTGGCGAAGACCCGCCGTTACACCGCGATCGTCGCGGCCGGGCTCGTCGTCGATGGCGGCATCTATCGCCACGAATTCGTCGCCGACACCGTGATCAAGGCGCTGATGGACGTGCAGCTGCGCACCGAGGTGCCGGTGTTCTCGGCGGTGCTGACGCCGCAGCAATTCCACGAGACCGAGGTGCATTACGACTTCTTCCGCAAGCACTTCGTGATCAAGGGGATCGAGGTCGCCGAAGCCTGCGCCAACACGCTGCTCAGCCTGGAGCGTCTGCGCGGCCAGGTCGCGGCGGGGATCCCCGGCTAGGTCAGGCCTTCCAATCGTCTGATTGTCATTCCCACCGCCGCCTCTATAAAGTCGGCGGTGGGAGGAGGCCTCGCCGTGACGACGGCTTGGCCGAGACGATCATGTTCGAAGGACACGATCCTTATCTCGTCGCGCTCTCGGTGGTGATCGCGATTCTGGGAGGTTACACCGGTTTCGGCCTGGCCGCGCGCATCCGCGGCGGACCGGATTCCGCTCATCGCTTGTTGCTCGCGGGTGCAGCATTCTTTCTCGCGGTCGGCATCTGGACGATGCATTTCGTTGGTATGCTGGCCGCACCATTGCCGGTGGGCACTGTCTATCTGGTGTTGCCGACCATTATCTCCTTTCTGATCTGTGCACTGGTGGTCGGCATATCGCTGTTCTTCGTCAGCGTCGGCGAGCCGTCGATGCTCCGCGTTGTTTCATCGGCCGTGTTGCTCGGGCTTGGCATTGCCAGCATGCACTATGTCGGGATGCACGGGCTGTCCGGCGACTTCGCGATGGCGCACGCTCCGGGACTGGTTGTGCTCTCGATCGCGATCGCGATCGCCGCGGCCTATGGCGGGTTACGCGCATTCCTGGCGCGGCACGGGGGCGTCCAGTTGATGTTGAGTGCGGTGGCCTTCGGCTTTGCCGTCTCCGGGATGCACTACACGGCAATGGCCGGCATGCAAATAGCTCCATCTGGCGGCGAGGCTCATCACCACATGGATGGATTGGCGGCGTCGTCGCAGATGCTGTCGCTGGTCGTGACGTTGCTGTGCTTCGTTATTGCCGCAGGCTTCCTGCTGTCGTTGGTGCCTGATCCGCGGAAAACGGCCGTGGCAATTGCCAGCGCCGCCGGGGGAAGCTCCGATTCAGCCGAACTGGCGGGTGCCGCCACTGTTCAGGCCGATCCGCCGCTTCGGCCGACCCCCTTGGGTGGAATTGGCCAGCCGCCCCGCGCCCCGCCGGCACGTCGGCTGCCTCTAGAAGGGGCGGACGGCACCCATTTCATCGATGCCGCAGACGTTCGCAGCGTGACGGCGGATGCCCACTACACCAAGGTGCATGACGGGACCCGGGAGAGGATGTGCCCTTGGTCGATCTCGGAGGCCGAGGCGCTGCTCGATCCCCGCCTGTTTCTGCGTGTGCACCGCAGCCATATCGTGGCGATACCGCATGTGACCCTGGTTCGGAAGGAGGGCGATGGCGCGGTCATTGAACTGGACGGTCCGTCGCCACATCGCGTTCCGGTGAGCCGAGCCAAGATCGCTGAGGTGAAGGCCCGACTCGGGCTCGCCCGCCGCACCGCCTGAACGCCTCCCTGGCCCGATGGGACGTAGGCGCTGACGCATTTCGTGCGCATCGGACGGCATTTCGTGCGAATTTTGCGTGCCCGTGCCGCATTTGTTGCGGGCGAATCCGCGCCCAGCCAGCCTCCCTCCAACGTCCGCCGGACCCTAAGGGCCGCAGCACGACATGGAGGAAATGATGATTCCCGGCTCGTTCAGCTATCACCGCCCGGCGACGCTGGCTGACGCGGTGAAACTGCTTTCGACACTTGGCGATGAGGTTCGTCCGCTGGCTGGTGGCCACAGCCTGGTTCCGATGATGAAGCTGCGGCTGGCTGCCCCCGAGCACTTGGTCGACCTGCATGACATCGCCGACCTGAAAGGCGTTCGTCGCGAAGGCAGCAAGGTCCTGATTGGGGCCATGACCACCCAGCACGACTTGCTTACCTCCGTCGAGATCGCCCAATCCATCCCCATTCTGCATGAAGCCGCGCTTCTGATCGCTGATCCTCAGGTCCGGTACCGTGGCACCGTGGGCGGTAATGTCGCCAATGGCGACCCGGGCAACGATATGCCGGCGCTGATGATGACGCTTGGCGCGACCTATCATCTTGAGGGGGCGCATGGCGGTCGTGAGGTTGCAGCCGCCGATTACTATCAGGGGGCCTATTTCACAGCGATCGAGCCAGGCGAGCTTCTGACCTCGATCTCCATCCCGGTCCCCCCCGCGAGTCACGGCTACGCCTACGAGAAGCTGAAGCGGAAGGTCGGGGACTACGCCACCGCTGCCGCGGCGGTGGTGCTCACGATGTCCAGCGGCAAGGTTGCGACCTGCACGATCGGACTGACCAATCTTTCGGAAACGCCGCTACTGGCCGATGCCGCCGCCCAGGTGGTGATCGGCACCAGCCTCGACGCAGCCACGCTCAGGAAGGCTGCGGCCGCGGCGGAGGCGATCATGGCTCCAGCCGCGGATGCGCGGGGGCCCGTCGAATACCGCAAGCACGTCGGCGGCATCATGGTGATGCGAGCGCTGCAGCGCGCCGCCGCCAATGCGGCCTGAGGAGGGACCAGATGGCAAAGACGCATATCACGATGCAGGTGAACGGCGCCGAGGTCGAAGGCCTCGTCGAACCACGTACCCTGCTGGTGCACTTCATCCGCGAGAACCTGCAGATGACCGGCACCCATATTGGCTGCGAGACCACGCATTGCGGCGCGTGCACGGTTGATATCGACGGCATGTCGGTGAAGTCCTGCACCATGTTCGCGATACAGGCCAACGGCTCCGAGATCATCACGATCGAAGGCATGGCGAACCCCGACGGCTCGCTCTCGGCGCTGCAGGAAGGCTTCCGCATGATGCACGGTCTGCAATGCGGTTTCTGCACGCCGGGCATGATCATGCGCGCGCATCGGCTCCTGAAGGAGAATCCGTCGCCGACCGAGCAGGAGATCCGGATGGGTATCTCCGGCAATCTCTGCCGCTGCACCGGCTACCAGAACATCGTCAAGGCCATTCAATACGCCGCAGCCAAGATCAACGGCGTGGAATTCCGGGAGGCCGCAGAATGAACGATATGACTCCCACGCGGGAACAACGCAGCGCTGCGCTCGAAGGTATGGGTTGCAAGCGCAAGCGGGTCGAAGACATCCGCTTTACGCAGGGCAGAGGCAATTACGTCGACGACGTGAAGCTGCCGGGCATGCTGCATGGCGATTTCGTGCGTTCGCCGCATCCGCATGCGCGCGTCAAGTCGATCGACGATTCCGAGGCGTTAAAGGTGCCGGGCGTGCTCGCGGTCATCACCGCCGAGACGCTGAAGACGGTGAATCTTGCCTGGATGCCGACCTTGGCAGGCGATGTGCAGATGGTGCTGGCCGACGGCAAGGTGCTGTTCCAGAACCAGGAGGTGGCCTTCGTCGTCGCGACGGACCGCTACGCCGCCGATGACGGTGTCAACAAGGTCAAGGTCGAGTACGAACCACTGCCGCCGCTGATCGATCCTTTCAAGGCAATGGACGCAGATGCACCGGTGCTGCGCGAAGATCTCGCCGGCAAGACCACCGGCGCCCACGGCCCGCGCAAGCACCACAATCACATTTTCGAGTGGACCGTCGGCGACAAGGACCTGACGGATGCCGCCTTCAAGAAGGCCGAGGTGACGATCAAGGAGATGATCTCCTACCATCGCACCCATCCGTCGCCACTCGAGACTTGCCAGTGTGTCTGTTCCTTCGACAAGATCAAGGGTGAACTGACGATCTGGGGCACCTTCCAGGCGCCGCATGTGATCCGCACCGTCGTGGCGTTGATCGCAAAAATTCCCGAGCAGAAGATCCACGTCATCGCGCCCGACATCGGCGGCGGCTTCGGCAACAAGGTCGGGGCCTATCCGGGCTATATCTGCGCCGCGGTCGCCTCCATCGTCACCGGCAAGCCGGTGAAATGGGTTGAAGATCGCATCGAGAACCTCACCGCGACGTCGTTCGCGCGCGACTATCACATGACGACGGAAATCGCCGCGACGAAGGAGGGCAAGGTTACGGGGTTGCGCGTCCATGTGCTGGCAGATCACGGCGCATTCGACGCCTGTGCCGATCCGTCGAAATGGCCGGCCGGATTCTTCAACATCGTCACCGGGTCGTATGACTTCCCGACCGCGCATCTCGCGGTCGACGGCATTTACACCAACAAGGCCCCGGGCGGAGTTGCCTACCGCTGCTCATTCCGTGTCACCGAGGCGGCCTACTGCATCGAACGCGCGATGGATATCCTGGCGCAGAAGCTGGGGATGGATCCGGCCGAACTTCGGCTGAAGAATTTCATCAAGCCGGAGCAATTCCCTTATCACTCGGCGCTCGGCTGGGAATATGACTCCGGCGACTACCACACCGCGATGCGCAAGATGATGGAGTCGGTCGACTACGCCGGCTTGCGCAAGCAGCAAGCGGAGCAGCGCGCGGCGTTCAAGCGCGGCGAGACCCGCGAGATCATGGGTCTCGGCGTCTCCTTCTTCACCGAGATCGTTGGCGCCGGCCCATCGAAGAACTGCGATATCCTCGGAATCGCGATGTTCGACTCGTGCGAGATACGCATGCATCCGACCGGTGCAGGCATCGCCCGGGTGGGCACCAAGAGCCAGGGCCAGGGGCACGAGACGACCTGGGCACAGATCATCGCCACCGAGATCGGTATCCCCGCCGACAACATCATGGTTGAGGAAGGCAACACGGACACTGCGCCTTACGGCCTCGGCACTTACGGCTCGCGATCGACGCCGGTCGCTGGCGCCGCGATCGCGATGGCCGCGCGAAAGATCAGGGCCAAGGCGCAGATGATCGCGGCCTACAAGCTTGAGGTCCACGAGGACGATCTCGAATGGGACATCGATGGCTTCCGCGTCAAGGGCCTGCCCGAGAAAGTCATGTCGATGAAGGATATCTGCTGGGCCGCGTACAATTCGGTGCCGCCCGGCATGGAGCCGGGGCTGGAGGCGGTCAGCTACTATGATCCGCCAAACATGACCTATCCGTTCGGCGCCTATATCTGCGTGATGACCATCGATGTCGACACCGGCGTGTACAAGGTCAAGCGCTTCTATGCGCTCGATGATTGCGGCACGCGGATCAACCCGATGATCATCGAGGGCCAGGTGCATGGCGGCCTCACCGAGGCGTTTGCGATCGCGATGGGACAGGAGATTCGCTACGACGCCGAGGGCAATGTCGTCACCGGCTCGTTCATGGACTTCTTCATGCCAACCGCGGTCGAGACGCCGCATTGGGAGACGGATTTTACGGTCACTCCGTCACCGCATCACCCGATCGGCGCCAAGGGTGTCGGTGAAAGCCCGAATGTCGGCGGCGTGCCCGCGTTCTCAAACGCGGTCAACGACGCATTCTCGTTTCTTGGCTCGACCCACATCCAGATGCCGCATGATTTCTGGCGGAACTGGTTGGCGGCGAAGAACCTCGGCGTGTTCGCTGCCCCATGAAGACCCGTGACGAGATCGCGCGCGCACTCGGCGACTCCGGCTATATCGCCGACGGCGAGCTCGCGATTGCGATCGCGCTGATGCAACAATTGCGGCGTCCGCTTTTGCTGGAAGGCGAGGCGGGCGTCGGCAAGACCGAGGTCGCCAAGGCCCTGGCGGCCGTTCACGCTACCGAATTGATTCGCCTGCAGTGCTATGAGGGGCTCGACCAGTCCGCGGCACTCTATGAATGGAACTACCAACGGCAATTGCTGTCGATCCAGGCGCACCGCGGCGCCGATGCGGATGCGGTCGAGGACCAGATCTTTTCCGAGAAGTATCTCCTCGAGCGGCCATTGCTCGCTGCGATCCGCCGAGAGAGGTCGCCGGTTTTGCTGATCGACGAGATCGATCGCGCCGACGATGAGTTCGAGGCATTTCTGCTTGAGCTGTTGTCCGATTTCCAGGTCACGATACCCGAACTCGGCACCATCAGGGCGACTGCAATACCTCATGTCGTGCTGACGTCGAACGGTACGCGCGAGCTCTCGGATGCGCTGCGTCGCCGTTGTCTCTATCACTATGTCGACTATCCCGACGTCGACCGGGAAGCGCGCATCATCACGACGCGGCTCGAAGGTACCAGCGCCTCGTTGGCCCTGCAGATCGCACGCATGGTCGAGTGCATCCGGAAAGAGGAATTGCGAAAGGTGCCCGGGGTCGCCGAGACCCTCGATTGGGCCGCTGCATTGGTCGGGCTCGAGGTGAAGGATCTGCACGATGCGCCCGAGACCGTGCACGAAACCCTGATGTGCCTGCTCAAGACGCAGGAAGACAAGGCGCGGGTCTCGCGCGAGGTCACGCAACGTTTGCTGGGAAGGGTCGCATGAGTTGCTGCGGCGCACCGCCCGATCTTGACGACATCAACGAGGTGTCCCGTCTCGTGTCCCGCAAGCTCGCGGCGTTTCTGCGGACCCTGCGGGATGGCGGCTTCGCCGTCGGTCTTGCCGAGGGCCAGGACGCCGCCGCCCTGATGGCTGCGGGCTACGCAGCACGGCCGGGCCTGCTGCGTTCGGCACTCAAGCATCTGTTTTCGACGCGCAAGGCCGATTGGGACAGGTTCGACGGAATTTTTGATGCTTTCTGGCTCGGCAAGCGGGTGCGGTCGCGTTCGATCACGACGGGCGCCGCGAAACCCGCGAACAATCCGTCGCTGAAAAGTCTGCCCAACCAATCGGCCGAGCCCCGAGCCGGTGCCGACACGGCGATCGATCAGATTCCCTCGGTTGATGGGGTCGAAAACGAACGCTCGGGCGATGGGCGCATGGAAGGCGCGTCGCGCGCGGACAATCTCGCCGAGGTGGATTTCCGCAATCTGGCCGATCCGCAGCAGGTTGAGCTGGCCCATCTCGCTGCGGCGCAGCTGGCGCGCGTCATGCGCACCCGGCTGACGCGGCGCGATCTGGCGCGTCGCCGAGGCTATCGTCTGGATCTGCGTCGCACAATTCACGGCAACATCAGTCACGGCGGCGTGCCGCTCAGTCTGGTGAGACGCCAGCGCAAGCCGAAGCCGTTACGCCTGGTGGTCCTGCTCGATGCCTCCGGCTCGATGAGCATGTACACGGGCGTTTTCCTCCGCTTCATCCATGGCGTGCTCGATGAATTTCGTGAGGCCGAAGCGTTCCTGTTTCACACCAGGCTGGCTCACGTTTCTGACGCGATGAAGGAGAGGGATGCCGGCCGCGCCCTCGACCGGCTCTCGATCATGGCGCAGGGAGCGGGTGGCGGCACCAGGATCGGCGAGTGTCTGCAGACATTCAATCGTTGGCACGCGGCGCGCGTGGTTCATTCGCGCACTTGTGTGATGATCGTTTCCGATGGTTACGAGACGGGCGATGCTGAATTGCTCGGCCGCGAGATGGCGGCGCTTGGCCGGCGTTGCCGCCGTATCGCCTGGCTCAACCCGATGATGGGATGGCAAGGTTACGCGCCGGAGGCGCGCGGCATCAAGGCGGCGCTGCCGCATGTCGATCTCTATGCGCCGGCCAACACGCTTGCGAGCTTGACGGCGCTCGAGCCCTATCTGGCGAGGCTTTGATGGGCGTGCATGTCGAGATCATGGATCTGGTCGCGCAGCTGAAGGCCGCGGAGCAGTCGTTCGTATTGGCGACCGTCGTTCGGACGGTCTCGGTGACCGCGGCCAAGGCGGGGGCGAAGGCGATCATCCGTCCGGACGGCACGATCGTGGCGGGCTGGATCGGAGGAGGGTGTGCCAGAGGAGCGGTCCTGAAGGCGGCGCGCGAGGCGTTGATCGATGGCGAGCCGCGCATGGTCTCGGTGCAGCCGGAGAATTTGCTCGCCGAACTCGGCGTGAAGGCTGGCGAGAGCAGAGACGGCGTGCGCTTCGCCTCGAATATGTGCCCGAGCAAGGGGACGATGGACATTTTCGTGGAGCCGGTCGTGCCGCATCCCTCGCTGGTCATCCTGGGCGCAAGTCCGGTCGCGCTGTCGCTTGCCGCCCAAGCGCGCCAACTCGGCTATCACGTGACGCTTGCCGCACCCGCGTCCGACCTCATTGTCCCGCCGGATGCTGATGTGATCTTCGACGGTTTCGAACCCAAAGATCTCCATCAGGCTCGTCGCTTCGTCGTGGTCTCGACCCAGGGCAGGGGTGACGAGATCGCGCTGAAGATGGCGGTCGCGATCGACGCCGCCTATCACGCCTTCGTCGGCAGCAAACGCAAGATGGCGGCGTTACGCAACAAGTTGATTGCCGACGGTCTTGAGGCTGCCGTGATCGATCGCGTGAAGGCGCCGGCCGGGCTCGATCTCGGTGCCATCACGCCGGAAGAAATCGCGATGTCGATCCTCGCCGAAATCACCATTGAACGCCGCCGTGGCCAGCGTTCCACCGGTTCCATTGCAGGGAGGTAAGCCGCAACATGCAGATGAACGACAGCCAGCGTATCCCGGCCTCAAAAGAAAAGGTGTGGGCCGCGCTTAACGATTCCGAGATTCTGCGGCGGTGCATTCCCGGCTGCCAGTTGCTCGAAATGGCCTCACCTACCGAAATGACCGCTACCGTCGTGCTCAAGGTGGGGCCGGTGAAAGCGACCTTCGGCGGTAAGGTGACGCTATCCGATCTCGATCCGCCGAACAGCTATCGCATCTCCGGCGAAGGTTCTGGCGGCATCGCCGGCTTCGCCAAGGGGGGCGCGATCGTCACGCTGACGTCGGAAGGGCCAGACCTGACCGTTCTGGCTTACGCGGTTGACGCGCAAATCGGCGGCAAGCTGGCGCAGCTTGGCGGTCGGTTGATCGATTCCACCGCGAGGAAGCTTGCTGGCGAGTTCTTCAAATCCTTTGGTGAGGTCGTTGGCGGGGCGGCGGCGGTCAGCGTCTGAGCGCGCACAGGGGTCTTGGTCTGATCGCATCTTCGGTTAAGCTGTCCGGTAACAAACTTACTGGATGGGAGTGATCGGACCATGACCAAGGAAGGCTCCTCCGACTGGCTCGGCCTGTCGGGTCGCGTTGCTGTCGTCACCGGCGGAGGCGGCGGCATCGGCCGCGCCACTGCGGTCAGCTTCGCGCGCGCCGGCGCCAGGGTCGCAGCCCTCGATCGCGACGAGCGCGGGCTTGCCGAGACCAAGGCAAAGCTTGGCGAGTTCGGCGATGGTCACCTCGTCGCGAGCTGCGACACGACCAGCGCTGAAAGTGTCGCGGCGGCCGCTGGCGCCGTCGAGCGCACGCTTGGGGCTTGTGACATCCTCGTCAACACCGCGGCGGTGCTGCGTCCCGGTGGGCTCGATACGCTCCCGCTCGCAGAATGGAACGCGGTGCTGGCGGTCAATCTCACTGGCTATTTCATCTGCGCGCAGTCGTTCGGCGGCCAGATGCGTAAAGCGCGCGGCGGCAGCCTCATCCACGTCGCCTCGATCGCCGCCAGCAATGCGCAGGGGCAGAGCGGCGCCTACAGCGTCAGCAAGGCCGGCGTCGTGATGCTGTCGCAGCAGCTCGCTGCCGAATGGGGGCCGCACGGCATCCGCAGCAATGTGGTCAGCCCGGGCCTCGTCGTGACGCCGATGAGCCAGGCCTTCTACGATACGCCTGGGGTCACCGAGCGGCGCACCGCCGTGGTGCCGATGCGCCGGATCGGCGCGCCGCAGGATATGGCGGATGCGATCCTGTTCCTGGCGAGCGACCGCTCGTCCTACGTCAATGGTGAGGAGATCATCGTCGATGGCGGCTATGCGCGGACGCTGATGAGCCACGTGCCGCGGCCGGGGTTTTAGGGCGCGCGGCACCCGCAAACTCGGTGTCGTCCCGGCCTTGAGCCGGGACCCATAACCACCGTTCTAGGGAGTGAAAGGGGTTATCGCCCCAGCGGAGCAAAGCAATTTCCAGTTGGGGTAATGGGTCCCGGCTTTCGCCGGGACGACGGCAAGTACTGGTCTTAATCGAACAGGCTGGAGACCGACTCTTCCGCCGCGGTGCGGCCGATCGCTTCGGCGATCAGGCCGGCGACCGAGATTTGGCGGATGTTCGGTGCCTTGTTGACGGCTTCGGTCGGCAGGATCGAGTCGGTGATGACCAGTTCCTTCAGCCGCGACGATGCGATGCGCGCGGCGGCGCCGCCCGACAGCACGCCGTGGGTGATGTAGGCCGAGACCTCCTTGGCGCCGTGGGCGATCAGCGCCTCGGCCGCGTTCACCAGCGTGCCGCCGGAATCGACGATGTCGTCGACCAGGATGCAATTGTAGCCGGCGACGTCGCCGATCACGTTCATCACTTCGGATTCACCGGGGCGCTCGCGGCGCTTGTCGACGATCGCGAGCGGGGTGTTGATGCGCTTGGCGAGGCCACGCGCGCGCGCCACGCCGCCGACGTCCGGCGACACCACCATCACCTTGGCGAGGTCGAACTTTTCTCTGATATCGCGCACCATCAGCGGCGCCGCGAACAGATTGTCGACCGGGATGTCGAAGAAGCCCTGGATCTGGCCGGCGTGCAGGTCGAGCGTCATGACGCGATCGACGCCGGCGTGCGCGATCAGATTGGCGACGAGCTTGGCCGAGATCGGCGTCCGCGAGCCGGACCTGCGATCCTGCCTGGCGTAGCCGAAATAGGGCACCACCGCGGTGATGCGGCGCGCCGAGGAACGGCGCAGCGCATCGGTGATGATCAAAAGCTCCATCAAATTGTCGTTCGCCGGATACGACGTCGACTGCAGGATGAACATGTCCGAGCCGCGGACGTTCTCCTGGATCTCGACGAAGATCTCCATGTCGGCGAAGCGCCGGACCACGGCCTTGGTCAGTTCGATGCCAAGGCCCTTGGCGATGTCCTGCGCCAGCGCAGGATTGGAGTTGCCGGCGACGAGCTTGATTGATCCGTTCTTTGCCGACATCGATGCTTCCCCCCGCGCCTTGCTGGATACGACGTTCAGCATCTCAAGTCCTTACAGAACCGGCGGGTTTTCGGTGCGCGAGGGAATATCAGGGAGGCGGCTTGGCTGGCAACCCATTAGCCCGCTTTCGCCGCCGTTTTCCTGGGCAAAAACGCCTGTCTCCGGGACATAACGGGGTCTAATTGGCGGAATAGCCGAGCGCCACGGTCTCGGCCATGGCGGGGGCCGGGGCGCTCGCGACGGTCGGCCCGCGGAGCTCCGGGGCCGGGGCGGGCGCCGGGCCGCCATTGATCATGCTGGACAGGCCGCTGAACCCGGCCTGGGCGATCCTGCGCAGCACCAGATCGTCGGCGGGGGCCCAGGCGTCGCGGCCGGGCTTGCCTGCGGGCTCCTCGCCGGAGAGGCGGAGGGCGTGTTGCTGATTGCTGTCGTAGACGTCCCACACCCACGCGATCATCGTGCGGCCGCGCACCACCTGTGCCGACAGATAGCTCCGCACGCGGTAGGCCGCGGCGCCCTGGCGCGACACGACCGACAGGCTGCGCAGCTTGGATTCGCTATCGAGCACGCCGACCATGCGGTCGAACACCTGGGGCGGCGGGCCGTCGATCGATTCGAACGAAACGGTCGCGCCACTCGTCGCCGGTGTGGCCATGGCATAGGAATCGGCCACATTGCCGCCGGCCGCGCATCCGCCAAGCGCGCACGCGATCGCAATCCACGTGACGGCGAGCGCGGCGCGCACGGCTGTCCCAGTTTGAAACTGGTGGTTTGACGCTTCCCTCATTGCGTCCTGCGATATCGTTAAAATGGCTTAACGTCTAGGGCAGGAGGGCCACAGCCCTTAACCGATCCGGCGGCTGCGCCACGAGGTTTCGGATTTCCCTGCTCAGTCAGAGAGATGGTGCCGCATGGCTGCGGTGATCCAGGCCCATTCCCGGTTCGGGCTCGCGTCCGGCGACTGCCCGCGCATGATGGCGACGAGCTCCCAGTAACGCGCCGCGCGGTCGTCATGCAGCGCATATTTGCCGCCGATCCAGTTGCGGAATTCCTGGTCGGGTTCGCGTTTCAGCAATCGCGCCGACGTCTCGAGCCAGTCGCGCGCCAGCGCCTGGCCTGCCTCCGACGTCGGTCCGAGGTCGCGCGCGATGATCTCTTTGGCCCTCGCCAGCACGGTCTCGTTGGCCTGTTGCCAGGCGGCGAGATCCAGCACGCGGTGATTCCAGACGTCCTCAGCGTTGGCACGGAGGTTGGCGACAAGGGAGGGATCATTGAGCATCTCCGAAAGCTCGATCCAGGCGTCGCATTGCGCGGGCGTCGGCTCGTCGGGCAATTCGGGCACGCTGGTTTCGATCATCTGCCGGACCCAATTCCGGTCGATGTTGATGCCGTCGGACACTTTCTCGAAAAAGCGTTCGACGACGTTGCGGCGCTCGGTGCGGGACAGCTGGGTCATGGTCAGGTATCTCCTCAAGTCTGCTTCGGTGAGTTGCGGTGAACGCAACGCAGCCCGCAGGGCCGAGGCGACGCGGCGCTGTGCCGCGATCTCCGCTTCCAGCGTATCGAGGCGGAGCTTGAGCGCCTCGACCAGCGAGAGCTCCTTGGTCAGGACCTCACGGATGGCGTCGAGACCGAGCCCCGCATCGCGCAGGCAGCGGATCAGGTCGAGGCGAACCAGTTCGTCGTCGGTGAAGACGCTATAGCCGCTCGCGGTGCGGCCGGCCGGCGGCAGCAATCCCTGGTCCGAATAGAAGCGGAGCTTGCGGACACTGATGCCGCTGAGCCGCGCCGCCTCGCCGATGCTGTAGGTGCGTTGTGTCATGCGCCGCTTGTCCGGTCTCCAGCAGGTGGAGAGTCAAGACGTTATCGCACAGCGACGGCTAAAAATGCTCGTCTCAGCGTTCCAGCGCGATGGCGTGAACGTGCCGGCCGTAATCGGCTTCCTTGCGATGCACCGAGCGGCGGTAGCTGAAGCAGCGTTCGTCGGAATAGGTGTCGATGCCGAGATCGTCGATCATCAGCACGCCGGCATTCTCCAGCCGCATCCGGATGAAGCCGGCGAGATCGAACATCGCGTGTCCGTCGCGCTCGCCGGGCAGGAAGAACACGCCGTTCTCGGCATCGGCCTCGATGAAGCGCTCGACGAATTCGTTGCCGACCTCGTAGGACTCCTTGCGGATCATCGGCCCGATCGCCGCGACGATGCCGCCGCGCTCGGCACCGAGCTTTTCCATCGCATCGATGGTCGATTCCAGGATGCCGGTCAGCGCGCCCTTCCAACCGGCATGCGCAGCGCCGATCACCCGCGCGTTGGGATCGACGAACAGGATCGGGCCGCAGTCGGCGGTGGTGACCGATATCGCAAGCCCTTCGGTGCGTGTGACGAGCGCATCCGCCTTCGGGCGCGGCGCGCCATTCCACGGGCGGTCCACGACGACGACGTCGGGCGAGTGGACCTGATGCACGCTGATCAGGTGATCCAGCGGCACGCCGAGTTGCGCGGCCATCCGCCGCCGGTTCTCCGCAACCCTGGCCGGATCGTCGTTGGAGCCGAGCCCGCCGTTGAGGGCGGCATAGATGCCCTCCGAGACGCCGCCCTCGCGCGAGAAGAAGGCGTGGCGCAGGCCCGGAATGGCCGACAGCAGCGATGATCCCAATGTCATTGTTCGGTCTCGTCAGGCTGATCGCTCAGTCCGGCGATCGAGGTGAGGCGCGGGTCGGAGATGGCCATCGTCTTGAACATCGAGCCCATCCCGCCGCGCCCGGAATCGGTCAGGCGCTTCAGCGCACCGGCGATGTCGGCGGACATTTCGGGGCTTGCCTTCGCCATCAATCCGGCGGCGCGGGCCTCGACGCCGAGGCGCTTGAGGAAGTCACCCTGCGTCGCCGGCCCGTGGACGCGCGCGCCGACATCCTCGGCGGCCCGCGCCAGGGCCTGGAAATCGACATGCGCCGTGATGTCGGCCTGTCCCGGGTTCTTCAGCGGGTCGGCGAAGCTATGGCGCGCGATCGCCTGGAAGGTGTCGCCGGCGTCGCTGCGCAGATGGCCGTAATCGATGATCAGCGCGGCGCCGTCCTGGTCACGCACCCGCGTTGCGAGCTTCATGATCTCGTTGTCGGGCCGCCATTCGAACACCGCGCCGAGCGGGGCGGCGCGCACCAGCGGCGGCAGCAGCACCTCGAAGTGCGGCGTGGGCTCGGGAGCGGGAGCGAAATACAGGCTGCCATTGGCATCCATCCCGACCGTGCGCTCGTGCCAGCCGGTCTCGCGGCGGACCATCTGGTGGATCGGCAGCACGTCGAAATATTCGTTGGCGAGGATCACCGCCGGCCCCTCGGGCACGTCGTCGATGCTGTCGTGCCAGGTGATGTTGCGCACGCCCGTCAGGGTCTCGTACTGCTTCTCCCGCAGCACCGGATTGACCTCGACGAGGTGGATGCTGAGCGACTGGTAGAGCGGCGGCACCACGCGAAGCGCCCGCAGCGCGTCGGCCATCATGGTGCCGCGGCCGGGCCCGAGCTCGATCAGGCGCAGCGTCTCCGGCGAGCCGATCGCGCGCCAGATCGAGGCGCTCCACAGCCCGAGCAGTTCGCCGAACATCTGGCTGACCTCGGGCGCCGTGGTGAAATCGCCCTCGCGGCCGAGCGGATCGCGCGACAAATAGTAGCCGTACTGCGGATGCATCAGGCACAATTCCATGTAGCGCCAGACCGGCATCGGCCCGGACAATTTGATCAGCTTCCTGATCTCGTCCAGCAACGGGGAGGGTTCGCTCACGGCGTTCCTTGGATTGAACTTGCTTAGGTTGCAGTCGGGGCCGGTCCGTTCGCCTTGCGACGGACGGAGGCCCTGATGATGATGACGCCTACAATAATCATTGGCACCGACAGCAGCATACCCATGGTTAATCCGCCCCACAGGAATCCGAGCTGTGGGTCGGGCTCCCTGAAGTGCTCGCCGATGATGCGGGCAATGCCATAGATCGTGATGAAGCTGCCGAGGATCAGGCCGGGCCGCTTCAGCGCCCCCATCCGGATCATGATGGCCAGCGCCACGAAAAGCACGATGCCCTCAAGCCCGGCCTCGTAGAGCTGGCTCGGATGCCGCGGCAGCGGTCCGCCATTGGGGAAGATCATGGCCCAGGGCAGGCTCGCCTCGGCGTGACGGCCCCACAATTCGCTGTTGATGAAATTGGCGAGCCGGCCGAGGAACAGCCCGATCGGCGCCACCGCGGTGGTGATGTCGCCGAGCGACAGGATCGAAATGTTGTTGCGGCGGGCAAACAGCATCACCGCGGCAACGCAGCCGAGGAAGCCGCCGTGGAACGACATGCCGCCCTTCCACAATTCGAGGATCTCACCCGGATGCGCCATGAAGAAGGGCAGGTTGTAGAACAGCACATAGCCGGTGCGGCCGCCGACGATGATGCCGATCGTGACCCAGAGGATGAAATCGTCGAGCTGCGGCAGCGTGATCGGCGCCGGGCCGCCCCACAGCCGCTCTTTCTTGATCAGTGAGCGGGCATAGACCCAGCCCAGCACGATGCCGACGATATAAGCGAGCGCATACCAGCGGATCACGATCGGCCCGAGCGAGAGCGCCACGGGGTTGAACACCGGAAAGTCGATCAGCAGGAACGGCATTTGGATCAGAGCACTTTCGTGTAGACGGCGTAGGGCACGCCGTGAATGGGCGGGGCGTCATGCAGCTTGCTGAACCCCATCCTGAGATACATCGGCAGGGCGACCGTCATGATGGGGCTCGTGTGAAGCGCGATGGTCTGGCACCGGTCGCGCCGCGCTCTGGCAAAGCATTCCGACGTCAACGCATGCCCGAGTCCTTTCCCCCTGTCGACGGGGTCGACGACCAGCATGCGAATGATCGGCCATGCCTGATCGAAGAATGCGGCCTTTTTGACGCCGCGCCCAAAATAGCCGACCGCGCCGGCAAGCCGGTCACCCAGGTCGGCGGCGATGATCTCGCCGCCGGAACTCAGCTCGGAGGTTCTTGACAGGCCGGCGCGCATCGCCGGCCTGTCGTGGAAGGCATCGCGGAATTGGTCGAAGGCTGTAACCGCAAGCCGGTTCACCTCGTCAGCATCGGAGCTTCGATAATCTCGAATTCGTACGCTGTCGGCCATCCGCGTGGTTCAGGCCTCAAACCAGATTGCGGCGATAGAGCGCGAGCAGCCGCTCCCAATGGCGTTCGGCGGCGTCGCGGTCATAGACCGGGCGCTTGGGGAAGGCGAAGCCGTGATGGGTGCCGGGATAAATCTCGACCTCGTTGGTCGAGCCCTTCATGCCGGCCTTCACCTGCTCGATGATCTCCGCCGGCGCGTAGATGTCGGTCTCGGCGCAGGCGAAATAGAGCTCGGCCCTGGTCTTCTGCGCGGCGAGATGCGGGCTGTCGGGCTGGTCGGTTGCCAGATGCGTGCCGTAGACCGAGGCGGCGGCCTTGACCCTGTCGGGAAAATGCGTCGCCGCGTTGACGGCGTAACGGCCGCTCATGCAATAGCCGACCGTGCCGATGATCTTGGTGTTGGCGGCCTTCTGCGTCTCGGCATAGGCGAGCAGGCCCCTGGTGTCTTCCATGACCAGCGGAATGTTGAGCGAGTGCATCAGCTCGAACATGCGCTTGCGCTCCGGCGATTCCGGATCGGGATTGATTGGGCCGAGCTCCATCACGCCGGCGCGGTAATACATGTTGGGCAGCATCACATAATAGCCTGACGTGCCGAGCCGCCGCGCCATGTCGCGCAGCTCCTCGCGGATCGCCGGCGCATCCATGTAGAAGATGACGACAGGGAAGGGGCCGCCGCGCTCGGGATGGGTGATGAAGGTGGTGGTCTTGCCGTCCTTGGTCTCGATCTCGACGGTATGCTCGATCATGGCGTTCCTGCTCGCGTTATGTGTGCGATTTCTGTTGTGAGTTCATACGATTGCAAGGAAACCGGAGCATGACAAGGCAAGCTGCCGCAAGGTCTGCCATTCGCGGCGGACTTGAACCGGATGGCGGGGATCGCCATTGTCTTCTGGCAATCCAGTGAACGCGGAGAGTTTTGCGAGATGACCCAGACCAGCAACCGGTTTTTCGATGAGATCGGCCGTCTGATGAACGACGCCGCCGGCGCTGCGCAGGGCGTCAAGCGCGAGGTCGACACCGTCATGCGCAACCAGGCCGAACGCATCCTGCGCGACCTCGACGTGGTCAAGCGCGAGGAATTCGACGCGGTCAAGGACATGGCCCGCCTGGCACGCGAGGAGAACGAGGCGCTGAAGGCCCGGATCGCGGCGCTGGAAGCCAAGCTCGGGGTAGGCGGCGCGAGCTGATCTTGCTCCGATCGTCATGGCCGGGCCTGACCCGGCCATCCATCCTCCTACGAGAGAGTCCTCTTTTTGATGGATGCCGGGTCATCTAGCGCGAAGACGCGCTTCGCGCTTCTGCCCGGGCATGACAGATTGGGGGCGCAGCTAGGCCCGCAGAAAAATCCCTTCATTTCCTTGTCATTTCGGCCCTTTGGGGCTAAAAGCCCGCCACGTCCGCGGCCCCCGCACCCCTGGAGGCTTGCTGTGGACCTGAGCATGGGCCGCGCTGCGGCCTTTAACTTTTTAAATACAAGGACTTAACGCTATGGCGACCGTCAAGGAATTGAAGGCGACCGCGCGTCCGAAGAGCGGCAAGGGGGCCGCCCGGGCAGAGCGTCGCGCCGGGAGAGTTCCCGGAGTGATCTACGGAGACAACCAACCCCCCGTCACCATCTCGGTCGACGATCGTGAACTGCGCCAGCGCATCCTGGCGGGCCGGTTCCTGACCACGATCTATGACATCGACCTCGAGGGCAAGAAGCACCGCGTGATTCCGCGCGACTTCCACCTCGATCCGGTGAAGGACTTCCCGCTCCATGTCGACTTCATGCGGCTCGGCGAAGGCGCCACCATCCGCGTCAGCGTGCCGCTGCACATCGTGAACGGCGAAAGCTCGCCGGGCGTCAAGCGCGGTGGCACCGTCAACATCGTCACCCACACGCTCGACCTCGAGTGCTCGGTCGACAACATCCCGCAATATATCGAGGCCGATGTCGGCGCGCTCGAGATCAGCTACTCGCTGCATCTCTCCGAGGTCAAGCTGCCCGCGGGTGTGAAGTCGCTGACCCGCGAGGACGCAACGCTGGTCACCATCGTGCCGCCGTCCGGCTACGCCGAAGAGCAGAAGGCCGCGGCTGCAGGTGGCGCTGCGGCTCCGGCCGCGGGTGCTGCTCCGGCCGCTGCGGCGGCTCCGGCTGCAGGTGCTGCGGCCCCGGCCGCGGGTGCCAAGGCTCCCGCCGGCGGTGGCGACAAGAAGAAGTAATCGATCAGGTCGGCGCGCAATCATCTGATGGCGCGCCGACGCGGGATGCCGCGCCATGCGCCTTTTTGTCGGTCTCGGTAATCCCGGCGCGAAATACGCCAGCAACCGGCACAATATCGGCTTCCTGGCGGTCGACGAGATTGCACGGCGTCATGGTTTCGCACCATGGCGCCGTCGCTTTCAGGGCGAGACCTCCGAAGGCGTGGTCGACCGTGAGAAGGTCGTGCTGCTGAAGCCGACCACCTACATGAACGACTCCGGGCGCGCAGTGCAGGAAGCGGCGAACTTCTTCAAGCTTGCCCCCTCCGACATCACCGTGTTCCAGGACGAGCTCGAACTGCCGCCCGGCAAGGTGCGCGTCAAGATCGGCGGCGGGATCGCCGGCCATAACGGGCTGCGCTCGATCTCCGCGCATATCGGCAACGAATATCGGCGCGTGCGGATCGGGATCGGTCATCCCGGCGTCAGGGAGCTCGTGCACAGCCACGTACTGTCGGACTTCGCCAAGAGCGACCGGGCGTGGGTGGAGGCCTTGTGCCAGGCCATCGCCGACAATGCCGGCCTGCTGGCGACGGGGCACGACGCCTCGTTCGCCAACAAGGTGCATCTGACGATGCAGGCCAAGGGATTTTTCGACAAGGGTGAGAACGGCGGCGAGCCAGCCTGATTTCCCTTGTCGTCATGCCCGGCCTTGTGCCGGGCATCCACGTCTTTGGTGCCAGTTGCGCAGAAAGACGTGGATGGCCGGGACGAGCCCGGCCATGACAAACCAGAGAACGTTGAGGAAGACATGGGATTCAAATGCGGGATCGTCGGGCTGCCTAACGTCGGCAAGTCGACGCTGTTCAATGCGCTGACCGAGACGGCGGCTGCCCAGGCGGCGAACTATCCGTTCTGCACCATCGAGCCGAATGTCGGCGAGGTGGCGGTGCCCGATCCGCGGCTGGAGAAGCTGTCGGCGATCGCCAAGTCCGCGCAGATCATCCCGACCCGGCTGACCTTCGTCGATATCGCGGGCCTGGTGCGCGGCGCGTCGCAGGGCGAAGGCCTCGGCAACCAGTTCCTCGCCAACATCCGCGAAGTCGACGCCATCGCCCATGTGGTGCGCTGCTTCGAGGATTCCGACATCACCCATGTCGAAGGCAAGATCGCGCCGCTCGCCGATATCGAGACCATCGAGACCGAGCTGATGCTGTCCGACCTCGACAGCCTCGAGAAGCGCGTCGACAACCTGTCGAAGAAGGCCAAGGGCAACGACAAGGAAGCCAAGGAGCAGCTCGAGCTCGTCAACCGCGCGCTGGTGCTGCTGCGCGACGGCAAGCCGGCGCGCGGGCTGGAGCGCAAGCCGGAGGAGGAGCGTGCGTTCCGCATGCTCGGGCTCCTGACCTCGAAGCCGGTGCTCTATGTCTGCAACGTCGAGGAAGGCTCGGCGAAGGACGGCAACAATTTCTCGAAGGCGGTGTTCGAACGCGCCAAGGAGGAGGGCGCGGTTGCGGTCGTGATCTCGGCCAAGATCGAATCCGAGATCGCGACGCTGTCGCGCGAGGAGCGTGTCGACTTCCTGGAGACGCTCGGCCTCGAAGAGGCCGGGCTCGATCGGCTGATCCGGGCCGGCTACCAGCTGCTCGACCTCATCACCTATTTCACCGTCGGCCCGAAGGAAGCGCGTGCCTGGACCATCGACCGCGGCACCAAGGCGCCGGCCGCCGCCGGCGTGATCCATACCGATTTCGAGAAGGGCTTTATCCGCGCCGAGACCATCGCGTACGCGGATTACATCGCCGGCAACGGCGAAGCCGGTGCGCGCGATGCAGGCAAGCTGCGGCTTGAAGGCAAGGACTACGTCGTCGCCGACGGCGACGTCATGCATTTCCGCTTCAACACCTGAGCTTGATCTTTCCCACGTCGTCCCGGGCGAGCGAAGCGCGACCCGGGACCCATAACCACCGGCCGTGGTTATGAAGCACGCTGGGGCCCCACCTCGCACAAACAACCACTCCCTGTGGTTATGGGGCCCGGCTTTCGCCGGGACGACACGGAATGTGAGGCGCCGCTCTCGACTCCGTCGGAAGCGGCGAGGTTAGCGCCCGTAGAACGGCTGCGCGCTAACGGTCCGCGCGGCCGATCACGTCCATCAGCTCGGTGATCTTGCGCCGCTGGTCGGCCTTGTCGCCGGACGAGATCGCATGCTCCACGCAATGCGCCACATGATCGCGCAGGACCTCCTCCTCGACGCGGCGCAACGCCGCGCGCGCGGCGGCGATCTGCGTCACCACGTCGATGCAATAGCGGTCGTCCTCGACCATGGCGGCCAACCCGCGGATCTGACCCTCGATCCGTTTGAGCCGTTTTAAACAGGATGTCTTGACCTCTTCTCTCATAGGTCTCATATACCCCCCTAGGGTATATTAATCAAGAGGCCGGGATACCGGCCGGGAAGAGTCTCGTGGCACACGCAGAGCACGACCATTCGCACGCGGATCATCACCATCATGGCGCGGCCGCGCATGCCTGCTGCGGCGGCAAGCATGATCACGACGCCGCGCCGGCCGAGACGGCGTTCGCGATCGATCCGGTGTGCGGCATGAAGGTCAACCCGGCGACCGCCAAGCACCGCTTCAGCTACAAGGGTGAGGAGTATCTGTTCTGCAGCGGCCGCTGCCGCGAGCGCTTCGAGGCCGAGCCGGAGAAATTCCTGAAGCCGCGCGAGCCGGAGCCGCCGGCGCCCGCGGGCACGATCTACACCTGCCCGATGCATCCCGAGGTACGTCAGGTCGGCCCCGGCTCCTGCCCGATCTGCGGCATGGCGCTCGAGCCCGAGCAAATCTCGCTCGACGACGGGCCGGATCCCGAATTGATCGACATGGTCCGGCGGTTCTGGATCGCGCTGGCGCTGACGCTGCCCGTGTTCGTGCTCGAGATGGGCGGCCATCTCGGGCTGGGGCATCTGGTGCCGCAGGACTGGTCGAACTGGATCTCCTTCGTGCTCGCGACGCCGGTCGTGCTGTGGGCCGGCGCGCCGTTCTTCGTGCGCGGCTGGCAGTCGCTGGTCACGCGCAATCTCAACATGTTCACGTTGATCGCGATGGGTGTTGGTGTCGCCTATGTCTACAGCGTGGTCGCCACGCTGGCGCCGCAGCTGTTCCCGCCGGCCTTCCGCGGCATGCACGGCGCGGTCGCGGTGTATTTCGAGGCGGCGGCCGTGATCACGGTGCTGGTGCTGCTCGGCCAGGTGCTGGAATTGCGTGCCCGCGCGCAGACCTCGGGCGCGATCCGCGCGCTGCTCGGCCTTGCGCCCAAGACGGCGCGGCGCATCACGGATCACGGTGACGAGGACATCGACATCGATGCGATCAAGGTCGGCGATCGGCTGCGCGTGCGCCCGGGCGAGAAGGTTCCGGTGGACGGCGTCGTCATCGAGGGCAACGCGGTGATCGACGAATCCATGGTGACGGGTGAATCGATGCCGGTCACGAAGGCCGAGGGCGAGAGCGTGATCGGTGGCACCGTCAACCGGAGCGGCGGCCTAGTGATGCGTGCCGAGAAGATCGGCCGGGATACCATGCTGTCGCGCATCGTCGACATGGTGGCGAAGGCGCAGCGCTCGCGCGCGCCGATCCAGCGGCTTGCCGATCGTGTCGCCGGCTGGTTCGTGCCGGCGGTGATCGCCACAGCCGTGCTCGCCTTCATCGCCTGGACGGTGTTCGGTCCGGAGCCGCGCCTGACCTTTGCGCTGGTTGCTGCCGTGACCGTGCTGATCATCGCCTGCCCCTGCGCGCTCGGGTTGGCAACGCCGATGTCGATCATGGTCGGCGTCGGCCGTGGCGCGCGTTCCGGCATCCTGATCCGCGACGCACAGGCACTCGAACGGATGGAGGCGGTCGACACGCTGGTCATCGACAAGACCGGCACGCTGACCGAGGGCAAGCCGAAGGTCGTGCGCATCATTGCCGCCGAAGGGTTCGACGAGAACGATCTGCTGCGCCTTGCCGCCGGCGTCGAGCAGGGCAGCGAGCATCCGCTGGCGCAGGCGATCATCTCTGCGGCGAAGGAGCGCAAGCTCGGTTCCGTCACCGTGAGCAACTTCGCCTCGCCCTCCGGCAAGGGCGCGACTGGCACCGTCGAGGGCAGGCAGATTGCACTCGGCAACGCCGTACTGATGGGCGACCTGAAGATCGCCACGGCAGCGCTCGACCAGGCCGCCGAGGCGGCACGCCGGGACGGCGCCACTGCGATCTATGTCGCGGTCGACGGCCGCATCGCCGGCGCGATCGCGATTGCCGATCCGGTCAAGGCGTCGGCAGCCAACGCGCTGCAGGCGCTGCGCGCCGAGGGCCTGCGCATCGTGATGCTGACCGGCGACAATGAGACCACCGCGCGCGCGGTGGCGAAGACGCTTGGCATCGACGAAATCGAGGCCGGCGTCCTGCCGGAGCGCAAGAGCGAGGTCGTGCAGCGGCTGCGCGGCGAGGGCCGTGTCGTCGCGATGGCGGGCGACGGCGTCAATGACGCGCCGGCGCTGGCCGCCGCCGATGTCGGCATCGCGATGGGTGGCGGCACCGATGTCGCGATCGAGAGCGCCGGCATCACGCTCTTGACCGGAGACCTGATGGGCCTCGTCCGCGCGCGGCGATTGTCGGTCGGGACTATGCGCAACATCCGCCAGAATTTGGCGTTTGCCTTCGTCTACAACGCCGCCGGCGTACCGATCGCGGCCGGCGTGCTGTATCCGCTGTTCGGCATCCTGCTGTCGCCGATCGTCGCCGCAGCAGCAATGGCGCTGTCCTCGGTCAGCGTGATCGGCAACGCGCTGAGGCTCGCGAGGGTGAAGCTGGATTAAACTGACGAGATCGGTAGCCCGGATGAAGCGTAGCGCAATCCGGGGCCGGTCTCACCACGTGCTGACGACCCCGGATTTCGCTTCGCTGCATCCGGGCTACGGGAGCTATGCCGGCTGCAGTAGAAGCTGTGCGCGCCGCTCCATCTCGGCATCAAGCCAGGTTGCGAGATCCTCGCTCACCTCCACCATCGGCAGCCGCACCTCGGGACTGTCGATCAGCCCCTGCCGCCACAGCCAGTGCTTGGCCGGCGCGGGGCTCGGCTCGGCGAACAGCAGCCGGGTCAGGCCGACCACGCTCTGCCAGGCGGCCAGCGCCGCGTCGCGCTGGCCCTGCCGCAACAACGTGCGGATCGAAGCGAAAATATTTGTTTCCAGATGTGCGGACAGCAGGATCGCGCCGTCGGCGCCGTCGGAGAGTGCATCGAATGTCTGTGCATCCTCGCCGGTCAGCACGCGAAAGCCCGACGGCCGCCCGCTGAGGAAGTCGATCGACTGCGCGCGGTCGGCGCAGCAATCCTTCATGCCGGCGATGTTGGGATGTTCCGCGAGCGTCAGCAACGTCTCGTTGGTGAGGTTCACCGTACGCATACGACGGAGGCCGCCTGATTGACGCATGCGCGCGGGCACGGCGAGGTCTATGATGGCATTGGGTGAAGGGTGAAGGTCAGGCGGCCTGCTGATTGGCTGGCTTGTCGGCCTGGCGCAGGAGCTTCCATTCCCAGGGCAAGAGCTCGTGCAGACGCGATGCGGGATGATCGGCGATACGGGCCAGGACGTCGGCGAGCCAGGCCTTGGGATCGACGTCGTTGAGGCGACAGGTCGTGATCATCGTCAGCATGATGGCGGCACGGTCGGCGCCGCGCTGGCTGCCGGCGAAGGTCCAGTTGCGCCTTCCCAAGGCGATGCCTCTCAATGCGCGCTCAGCGCAATTGTTGGTCAAGCAGATCCTGCCGTCGTCGAGGAAGCGGGCGAAGCCGTCCCAGCGCCTGAGCATGTAGTTAATCGGCTTCAGGACCTCGGAGGAACGCGAGAGGGTTTCGCGCTCGCGGAGCAGCCAGGCATGCATGTCCTCGAGAAGTGACTTACTCTGTTCCTGGCGAGCGGCACGCCGCTCGCCGGCACCGCGGCCGTTGATGGCGCGCTCGATCTCGAACAACGTATCGAGGCGTCTGACAGCCTCCAGCGCGATCGGGGAGACCGGTTTGCCTTTCTTGCCTTCCCGAGCATTTTTCTCGATATCAGCCAGCTCGAAGAAGCCCCGCCGCGCATGGGCCACGCAAAACGCCGGCGTAATCGGCAGCGCCTTCTTCTGCGGGTCGAACAGCGGCTCGAAGCCGCTGTAGCAATCCGCCTGCAAGATGCCGGCGAAGGCGGCCAGATGTCTCTGTGGATGCTCGCCTCGTCGGTCGCTCGAGGCGTAATAGACCGCTGCCGGCGGCGCAGGCCCGGCGAACGGCCGGTCATCCCGCACATAAGTCCAGATCCGCCCGGTCGTGCACTTGCCCTTCGCCAGAATACGGATGGTGGTGTCGTCGCCATGAAGGCGCTCGGCAGCGAGCACGTGGCGTTCGATCAAGTGGAAGAGCGGCATGACGGCGAAGGTCCCGTGGCCGACCTGGTCGGCCAGCGTCGACAACGGCAGGTCGATCCCCTCGGCCTTAAAGCGCGCACTCTGGCGGTTGAGCGGGATATGCATGCCGAACTTGTCGAACAGGATCGTCGCCAGCAATTGTGGGCCGATGAAGCCGCGCGGCGTGGCATGGAACGGCGCGGGCGGCTGGCTGATCTTCTCGCAATCGCGGCAGGTGAACTTCTCGCGTACCGTCTCGATCAGCTTGAAGCGGCGCGGGATCTCCTCCAGCGTCTTGGTCACATCCTCACCGATCTTCGCCAGCCGCGATCCACCGCAGCAGGCGCAGGTCGTTGGAGTCTCAATGACGACGCGCTCGCGTTCGATATCGTCAGGCCATGGCTTGCGCACCGGCCGCTTGCGCATGAAGGGGCGGACGTTCTGCGTCTTCGCCGCTGCGGCCTGTGCGGCAAGCTCATCCTCGCTCGCCGTGGTGACGAGTTCTTCGAGCTCCAACTCCAACTGCTCGAGCAGCCGTGCCGAGCGCTCGGATCGCTGCCCGTGCAGTTCGCGTTTCAGCTTCTCGATGCGCAACTCGAGATGAGCGATCAGCGCCTCGGTATCCGACAGTTTCGCCTGCGCATTCGCGGCTTGCGCCTGCCAGTTGGCGGCCTTCGCCTCGGCTTTCTGTCGCGCCTCACGCTCGGCCTGCAGCGCCGCCAGGGCACTGACAAGGTCCGATGGAAGATCATCCGGCTTCGATATCATGGAGCCATTGAATCAGATCGAGCAGCAGATTCAAACCGTAAAACGACTATCCGACCCGCGTCGGACGCTGGGTTTCTTGAGGGTTGCGCCAATCGATCCCGGACAACAGATAGCTCAACTGCGCCGGAGAGATCGTTACCGATTCACCAGCAACCGATGGCCAGATGAACCTGCCTCTCTCGAGTCTTTTGGTGAACAAGCAGGCGCCCTGGCCATGGTGAGTCGGCCCCGGGGGTTGCACCCGGAGCCGCTCTCCGAACCGTACGTGACGCTCTCACGTCATACGGCTCTCAACAAGTAACGAGGCAGAACTCAACATCGCCCAATGAGCGAACAGCTTCGGCCTGCGGCAGCGGATCAATCTGAGCCAGGTGGAGGCTCTGACTTTTCCATTCTTCAGCCCTTTGTATTTGCGTCGCGCCCAGCGGTTAAGAGATTCGTCGACATATCGATACAGGTTGTGCATTTCTGACCGCCCATATCTGCCGTAGTACTGCCTCCATCCACGAAGGACGGGGTTCAGTTCCAAGGCAATTGCGTCGACTTCCGTCTGCGAGCGAAGCCTGAGGCGGAGCTGCCGGATCGTCATACGCATAGACGTCATCGCCGCCCTGCTGACCGCTGGCGAGAACGTACAGAAGTTTTCTTTCTTCTGATGGTTTCTTGCCCTGCGCGGTCGAAAGGTAAATCCCAGAAAGTCAAATGACTGACTGGCATGGCTACCCGGGCGATTGCTGTCTTTGCAGTAGACGATCTTGGTCTTGTCGGGATGCATTTCGAGTTCGCATTCCTTAAACCTTGCTTGCAGCGCCGCCTTGATGGCTTCCGCTTCAGCCTTGGTTCGGCAATGAACGAGCCCGTCGTCCGCGTATCGACACCACGGCGACTGCGGGAAGTTCCGCGCCATCCATGTATCGAACGCATAATGCAAGAACAAATTGGCAAGGACGGGACTGATCACGCCGCCTTGGGGTGTGCCCCGGTCGCGAGCGGTGATCGCTCCGTCTCTGTCTTGCATCGGCGCTGTTAGCCAGCGTTCGATGTAGAGCAGAGCCCATTCGTCTTGCACATGCTTCCTGACGGCCTTCATAAGCAACTTGTGGCTGATATTGTCGAACAGGCCTTTGATGTCGAACTCCAGCACCCAGTCCATCCTCCAGCACCGTTGCCGGGTGACGCCGACGGCGTCCAGCGCGGATTTTCCGGGCCGGTAGCCGTAGGAATCGGGAAGGAAGATTTCCTCGAGTGCTTGTTCAATCTGCAGCTTGACGACCGTTTGCGCCACGCGATCTGCTACTGTCGGCACACCTAGAATGCGTTGCCCGCCGTTCTTCTTGGGAATGGAGACAGCCCGAACGGCAGGTGGAAAGTAGCTGCCAGAAGACATTCGATTCCAGACCTTGTAAAGGTTGCCCTTCAAGTCCTTCTCAAAAGCTTCGAGCGACACCTTATCCACGCCGGCCGAGCCCGCATTGGCTTTGACCAATCGGTAGGCCTTCATCACTGTCTGCTTGTCGATATCGTACTGCTTACGTCCGGTTACACTCACATGTCCTCCTGCTCATCACAGTTGCATATGGGAGCAACCCACTTGTTTCGGCCCCTTCGCTCCAGTCCCATTACAGCACCTTCATCACTACTACGAGCCGATCCGCCCCAGTGTTGTGCTTCGGTACTCTCGTCTCGCGGTGTGCGCCGCTTGAACTTCTCCCTTGGCATCACAACGACTGGTTCCTGCAGTTCTCTACAAGAGCCTGTATCCAGATCGCGTCCCCTAAACGCCGGTCGCCATCCGCGCAGTAATCCAGGCGCCTCACGGATTGATCTCAGGGATGGCACGCGCCCCTGATTTTGGCGACGCCTTAGTAATTTTCGACGCGTCATCGGAAGATTCGCTTTCGCTCGCCTTCTGGATACTTACCTGCCCCGTACACCCGGGACTTTTGCAACACTTGCTCATGACCGCGCCTTTTAAGCGAAGCCACAGTGTCGTGGTTTTGCATCTGCGCCTGAAACGCCGATGCAGGAGGGCCATCCTCCATCTCTCATAAAGCTGTACGCATTAAATTCGGTTATTCACCTCCTTCATGCTCTGCAGCACACCGTGCCAAATGACCTTCAATAGATCACCGCGTTTGCCCCGGAAGCAGAAAAGACCGCCGCCCATGGCGTCGCGCTTGAGCACTTCCTGCACGCGCAGAGCCAGGCTCGGAAAGCCGCACCGCATGTCGGTATGGCCCGTCGCCAGCCACACCCGCACGCCCATCGGGATCGGGATCATCGGCGCGCCAGGCCCCGAGCAATTCGAACGACCGCCTCGATATCCGCACCGGGGCCGAAGACCACGCGCAGCCCCTGAGGGCTCACGATTTCGATCTGACCTGTCTCGACAGCTTCCGTCGTTGGCGGCGTACTTGCCGCAACTATCGCAGGGACGAATGTCGGGCCGATCGAATCCTCTTCGGCCGGATCATGACAGGTCCAAGCCTTGCGCCAGCTCAGCAGAAGCTGACGTGATATCCCATACCGGCGAGCCGTCGCCGACACCAGTCGTGGCCCCGAGAAGCTCTCCTCTACGATTCTGAGCTTCTCCGCACGCGTCCAGCGTCGCCGCCGACCGGTCTCCACCAAATCCATGCGGCTCAGCACCGCACTGTCCTTATGTCCGTCCATAAGGACAGTCAGCTACAGATCGGAAAAACTCGCAAGACGGCCGCCCTCGGACGGATACGGTTCACCGCCGTGCGATAGGGAATGTTGTAGAGCACGATGGGCCATGCCGCATGATCGGCGAGCGCGTTGAAGTGCTGCACGAGCCCGCGTTGCGACGGGCGGGTGTAGTAGGGGCTCGCGATCAGATAGCCGTTGATCGGCCAGTCGGCGGTGTCATCCAGCGCATGCTTCATCCGGGCCGTTGAGGCGCCGGAGAGCCCGAGAACGACCGGCAGATGGCGGGAGTTGGCACTGAGCTCGGCGAGCACGACGCTCACCAACCCCTCGAGTTCATCGGTGCTGAGCGCCATGCCTTCACCGGACGTTGCGCCGAGGATGAAGCCGTCGACCGGGCCGCTGGCGTAATGCCGCACGAGGCGGCGCAGCGAGGTGACGTCGAGCTCGCCGTCGCGGAATGGCGTGATCAGGGGCAGCCAGAGGCCCTGCAATTGCTGGTGTAAGTCAGTCATGTTCCATCTCCTAAAAGGGCAAAGCCGGAGACGGGACCAACAAAAAACCCCGTCCAGGCGGCGGGGTTTCGGGATCGGTTTGAATGCGAAGGTGATCTTATCGCGCGCGATCTCGTGTCCCCGGGAGGGGACCTTTTTTCGACGACAGAGCGGCGCACGAAGTCGTGATCATGGGACAATGATGCTGCGCTGCGAGGTTGTTGTCAATGCGCGCGCTGACCGGGGCGTGCGGCAGGGTTGAGCGTGACATAGCGATGAAAAGACACGGCGATGAAAAAAAGCCGGGCTCGAGAGAGCCCGGCTTAAGGTATTGGCCACGTGAGGCCGACACAATCACCTTCCAAGAGGGATTACTGAACTTCCGCGCCACTGGAGGAGGGGGACATATGCGCGACGCGACCGCTCAGCGTGTAAACAATATGATCCCCATCGGCGCCCTGCAGCAACTATCCAGGTCGCATGTCAGTCATGCGGAGATTCAGGGGCCTCTTGGGGCAGCGCGGAAAGCCCATAACCCAGCCCATAAGGGCGGCTTAATCAGGACGGCCAGCGCTGCGCCTTGCTGACCACGAAGTCGCGGAACACCTGCACCCGGGCCACCGTCTTCAGCTCTTCTGGATAGACGAAGTAGGTGTCGAGCGCGATCGAGTCGGACTCGCCGAACAGCTGCACGAGGTTGTTCTGTTCGACCAGATAGTCCGGCAGCGCGGCGATGCCGAGGCCCTGCTGGCAGGCGCGCACGAGGCCCAGGATGTTGTTGACCTTGAAGTAGGGCTCGCGCGGACCGGAGCCGTTGCGGCCGGCATCGATCAGCCAGCTGCGGTTCTGCAGATGCGGCGGCACCTGCGAGTCACCGAGCATGATGATGCGGTGCGAGTCGAGATCATCCAGCGTCCGCGGCGTACCGAAGCGCTTGATGTATTCCGGCGAGCAATAGGCATGGAAGCCGATCGAGAACAGCTTGCGCTGGATCAGGTCCGGCTGGGTCGGCTTGCGGGTGCGGATCGCGACATCAGCCTCGCGCATCGACAGGTCGAGATCCTCGTCGGTGACGATCAGCGAAATCCGGATGTCCGGATAGAGCGCAACGAACTCGTCGAGCCGCGGGATCAGCCAGTTGATGCCGAGCGCGGGCGGCGTCGTGATCTTGAGGTCGCCGCTCGGCCGCTCGCGGCTGTCGGTGAGCTTGGCGCGGGCCGCCTGCAACTGCATGAACACGTCATGCGCGGTGCGGAACAACAGGTCGCCCTGTTCGGTGAGGATAAGGCCGCGGGCATGGCGGTGAAACAGCGAAACCGAGAGCTCCTGCTCCAGCGCGCTGACCTGGCGGGAGACTGCCGATTGCGACAGGCCGAGCTGTTCGCCGGCATGCGTGAAGCTGCCAGCCTCAGCCGCTGCGTGAAAGACCTTCAGCTTGTCCCAATCCATATCTGTAAATCCGTCGCGAGATCGTGCCATGATTATTCCGCCGCTGCGCGATCGCTCGCGCGAAGAGCCAGGAAGCGTTCCGCCTCGAGCGCTGCCATGCAGCCGAGGCCGGCGGCGGTGACCGCCTGCCGAAAGGTTTCGTCCGCCACGTCGCCTGCGGCGAACAGGCCGGGCACCGAAGTCGCCGTGGAGTTCGGCGCCACCTCGACATAGCCCGACGGTTTCAGCTTGATCTGGCCTTTGACGAGCTCGGTCGCCGGCGCATGGCCGATCGCGACGAAGACGCCGTCGGTCTTGAGGTTCGTCAGCGCGCCGGTCTTGACGTTCTTCAGCCGCACATGGGTGACCTTGCTCGGATTCTCCGAACCGCAGATCTCGTCGATCGCGGAGTCCCACACCACCTTGATCTTGGGATGCTTGAACAGCCGCTCCTGCAGGATGCGCTCGGCGCGGAAATGATTGCGGCGATGCACGATGGTGACCTGGGAGGCGTGGTTGGTCAGGTACAGCGCTTCCTCGACTGCGGTGTTGCCACCGCCGACCACCACGACCTCCTTGCCGCGGTAGAAGAAGCCGTCGCAGGTCGCGCAGGCCGACACGCCGCCGCCCTGAAATTTCTCTTCCGAGGGAAGCCCGAGCCAGCGCGCCTGGGCGCCGGTGGCGAGGACGACGGTCTCGGCGAGATAGACGTCGCCGGAGTCGCAGGTCAGGCGGAACGGCCGCTGGCCGAGCTCCAGCTTGGTGACGAGGTCGGTGACGATCTTGGTGCCGACATGGGCTGCCTGCTTCTCCATCTGCTCCATCAGCCAAGGGCCTTGGATAACGTCCGCGAAGCCGGGATAGTTTTCCACGTCGGTGGTGATGACGAGCTGCCCGCCCGGCTGAATGCCCTGGATCAGGATCGGTTCGAGCATCGCGCGCGCCGCGTAGATCGCTGCGGTGTAACCGGCGGGGCCGGACCCGATGATGACGACCTTGGCATGGGTAGGCGCGGGCATTGCGAGATCCCTCTCTTTTGGGGATTTTGATCAAGGACTTGTGCGGGAAGCGCCCCGGAAACGGTCACGGCGGCGCCAAAAGTGTCAAATCCAAGTCTAGGATATCTGGGAAGCTATGCAAGATTTGCAATCCATGGCAGCAATTTTTCCCCGGAACTGAAGGTCACAATCGCGAAATCCTGCGCTGCACGCGCAATAAAATTGCGCAAGGTGGGCTGGCTGCGCTATGAGAGTTACCGGCAGACCTGCCAAGCCTTCCAAACCCCAGGGGAACTGTAGTCGCGTGTCGAAGAACCTTGACGAGATCGACCTCAAAATCCTCGCCGAGATCCAGGCTGATGGCCGAATCACCAACGTGGAACTGGCCAAACGCGTCGGTATCTCGCCGCCGCCCTGCCTGCGCAGGGTCCGGGCGCTGGAGGAGGAAGGCTACATCCAGGGATATCGCGGTCTGCTCGATCCGCGCCGCCTCGGCTACGACGTCACGGTGTTCGCCTCGGTGCATCTGTCGAGCCAAGCCGATGCCGATCTGCGCGCCTTCGAGAATTTCGTGCGCGCCGAGCCGTTGGTGCGGGAATGCTGGATGCTGTCGGGCGAAGTTGATTTTATCCTCAAATGCGTCGCCCCCGACATGGCGACGTTCCAGGATTTCGTCACGCACCTGACGGCCGCGCCGCATGTGCGCAACGTCAGGACCTCGCTGGTGCTGCACAATTCGAAGTACGAAGCCGCAGTGCCGCTGGGACTGAAGGCGGCGGGCTAGCGCCGTGGCGCGTCATTTCGGGGCGATGCGTTGGCTGGAGCGAAGAGTCTACTCAATTTCGGGCTGTCATCACCGAACCGTTTGCCTCGAATAGTTCAACAGCCCCGGACGGTGAAGTCGCGACGTTGAACTCGAGCGGGCCGCAAGTAATCACGCAGTAGTCGTAGACCGAGCGCCGGTCGTTTCCCATCAAGAACTGATAATGCATCTGCATAAAGTTGAATCGATGACGTCTGAAGCGGATCGGATCCACCATTGAATGTATTTGGACGCGCCGAATCTTTGGGCGCCCTTCTGAATGGTCTCGACCGATACGTTTCAGCGTGACGGGGTCGAAGCGATAGAAACTGATTGCGTCATCTCGTGCCTGATATTCGACCCAGCCGACGGCAGGCGTTCCAGCTACAAGTTGTGCCGCTTCCCGTATTTGGTTGCCCATCGCATGCAACGAGAATTTGGGAATAGTGGCGCCTATAGTGAGAATGCACAACTTCGGTCCTCGCGTTTCAAGCAGAGGATCCAACTTTAGCGCGCGCGCGACCGCCGCTATCGAGAGCGCAGCGCCGAGGGAATGGCCAACAATCAGAATTTCATCAACGTCTGCGGCCCGAGCTTTTCTTGATATCACGGCCGCAAAATCGTTGAGTCGTTCATCAACTTCGCTTCTTTGCCCGTAAAGAAACTGGTGGGAAAAAATAGCGTCGTCGAGAATGTGATTTATCCGACGCTTGGGTCCAATCCAGAGCACCGCGCTGATGAAGATGGCAAGTGATAGAAAAATGCCAAGCAGCAACTGCTCTACCCAGAATGTAGCGGGTATCGGCCTGACCACCAGATAGGATAGCCCGGCGCTGCAAAGTGCAATCAACAGCAAACAGCAATATGGAAAGAGGAAGAAGAGAGCGTATTTCCAGCTTGCGATCGCATATCTGAATACTGTTCCGGTCAAGATGAAGTCGAATAGCGCGACCGTGGACTGAACCAGCCGAGGTACCATCCCGACTCCGGAATCGCGCCGGATAAGATCGTCCCAGCGGAGCATCTCGAAGGTGATGCAGGTTTTCCAGTTCGGTCCCCATGCTTCCAGGTTGCATGAAGCATTGATTGCAGATGCGTTCGCGATTTCCGACAGCCGTGAAGAGGCGCCCCAAATCTTTTCGAAGCTCGACAGCGAGCGGCGCAAGCGTTCAACCTGCTCTTCTGGAGTGATTGGATCGTAACCACCAATGTGGAAGACGTGCCGTCGTTGAATCATCCAGCAACTCGAATCTGCAAACGGATCGATAGTTTACCGGGAAATCTTACGACGCTGATCCTGAAATCCCAGGTGAACTTGACATGGATCATGCGGATCTCAGCCTACGAATTTACCACTCGATCTGCTTGGTGCACCCATGGAGATTGGCCTTGACTGAAAAAAATACGGCTGACGGCGCTAGAATGAGAGCCAAGTGACCGCCGGGTGGTGACGAACGGTCGTCGCTTGATCGCTTCTTTCGGTGTGGCAAATCCGTGACAGCCAGCCAATTGGCGTGCCTCAACACGTTTCCAGCAATGGTTTCTTGATTGTCCGATTCCAAAGTCTGATCTAATGCCGCTGGACTTGGGGTTGGCGGGGAATCCAGAAATGGAGAGATTGCGTTACAGCGCGGCGCTGGTATGCGCCGTCTTGGCGGTTCTTTTTGCGAGCAGCTTGCATTTGAACGGCGCGGCTCAGGCGAGTCCTGCAATATCCGTTGCAATGAGATCGACCGGTTCGCCCGCTCGACTGCATTCTTCCACGGCGCACGTCTATTTGTTCCGCGGGTTATTGAACGTCTTTTCCTTGGGCATGGACGGCCTTGCCGCCCAGCTGCGAGCGGCTGGCATCGCCGCGGCTGTCGCCAATCACACTCAGTGGAGAAGCGTTGCCGACGACATCGTCGCAAAATATCGAGCGGGCCAGCGTGGGCCTATCATACTGGTCGGGCACTCTCTTGGTGCGGATGCCGTGATGTCGATGGCGGAGTACCTTGGCCAAATGGGCGTGCCGGTCGCCTTGGTTGTGCCATTCGACGGAACATCGCCTCACGTGGCGACGGCGAATGTCGCGCGGGTTCTGAATTTGTACAAGAATGAAGGCGTCCGAATAAGCCGCGGCCCCGGCTTCCGTGGCGAGCTTACAAACTTTTATGTTCGTGATGCAAACGTCAGTCACTTCAACATCGACAAAAGCGCGGCGCTGCATAGCATGGTCATACGAAAGATCAGGGCGATCGGATCCGCCCGCCCGCGGCAACACCAGAGTCCTTCGAACCTGGTTTTGCCTGCAACCGGAGCTTCCTCCAATTCCTAGCCCGTCCTATTCGTGAGAGTGCGTTTTTTTGGTCCGATTGATGTGGCCGCACATCTGCTCTGACGAGGCGCGCGGGATTGCCTTCGGCTTTTCACCGCCTGACGACCGGTACTTTGCAACGCGCTTGAGGTGTAGGTTGGGCGAACGGGGGGCGGACGCCCCGCCGGTCAAGGACCGAGCGGCAGCAGCGCGCCTGGCAAGCCGCGGATCAGGTCGGCTTCGGGACATGCCGCGGCAAACGCAAGGCGAATGCGGCTCGTGGTCTCGACGACACGGGCAGCGAGTTTCAAGAGACGAAGACGCAGCGTCGCGAACTCGGCTGTGGCCAATTCCCGGGCTTTGGGAATCGCGTCGTGCACGGTCAGCATCAGCCAATAAGCGGCGGTGTGGAGAACGAGGCGGACTTGATTGGCGAGCGCCGAACGGCAGCTGGTGCGATCGGAGGCGAGCTGTGTCTTATGCAGCTTGATCAGATTCTCGGCTTGGCCGCGCGCGCAATACAGGCTGTCGTAGATCCACTCGGCCGAGCCGACATCGAGGCTGGTGACGACCAAACGGATGTCGAGGCCGAGCATCGTCGCCTCAATACGGGCGACGGTGCGCCGTTCGCGATCCCAGGACTTTGCCTTGTGGCGCGTCTCGGTATAGCCACGCAGAACCGGCAGGTTCTCGATGGCGCGTCGCGTGCGGATGTCGTCGGCGGCCTCGTCGAGTTTTCTGGCGAGCGGCTTGGTGCCGGACAGACCGAAGATGTAGTCGATGCCGTTGGTCTCGCACCACGCCATTGCCTCCGGCCGGGCATAGTGCCCGTCGCCACGGAACGTAATTCGCGTGTTGTGCCACCGCGTCCGGATATGCCGTATCAGGCGGCGCAGGTGGGCACGCACCTCGACGCCGCCCGGCGTCTTGCCGGGCCGCAGCACGACCGCCACGGGCCGGCTCTTCTCCGTGTCGTAGACGTGGATCGGCAGGAAGCAGCGTTCGTCATAATGAGCGTTGAACAGCGAGAGCTGCTGATGGCCGTGGACGACATCGCAGGTATCATCGATGTCGAGCGTGACGGATGCCGGCTCGCGCGGGTAGCTATCCATCCATGCGTCGACCAAAGTGTAGGTCAGTCGGATCACGTCGCGCAGGCGCGGAGCATTCTCCAGCCGCGACAGCGTCGGTTGGGAACACAGATCGCGACCCGTGTCCGGCAGCCGTCCGCAGGCCAGCTTGAATGCGGGATCGGACCGCAGATGATCGAGGTCGTCGGCGTCCTCGTAGCCGCAACAGATCGCGAACATGCGCGCGCGGAACATATCGACAAGGCTGTGCACGACCCGCGTCGGATCGCGCCGATCCGGGAACACCCGGGCCAAATTGTCGGCCAAGCCGAGACGCCGCTCGGCCATCGCCAGAAGCATCACGCCCCCGTTCGAGGTCAGCCGACCGCCATCGAAGGCAGCTGTGACTTTCTTGGCGTGAACGGCTGGAAACGAGAAGGGCAGAATCGTATCATCGGTCATGGCGGGCGTGGCGTTCGCGGTTGAGGTGATGGGGTTGGCTTCGCAACCGAATCCTACGCCGCATCAGCGCTTTACACCACGCTCGCCAGCCTCTCAGGCGCACTCTGACGAATAAGACGGGCTAGCATGACGTCCGAAAGGCAGTTTGAAGGCGCTGTTCGACGCAACGAGCGGGGCTGGACGTCGCACCTCTGCTGAAGCCCGGTGTCGGTGTATATTTTTCTTTAGGCTTCAGCCGGTGAGGCAACTGGTGATGACGTTCAGGAAAGTCTCGATTGCCATAGCCATGTGTATCCTGGCGATCGTGTGCGCCGGCTTTACAAAGCCGATTCGTGTCGTGGCGGTCGGCGCAAGCAACACGCAAGGCTGGTACGTCGGGAAGCAGGGCGCTTACCCAGCCAAGTTAGAGGTCCTGCTGAGAGAGAAGGGCGTCAGTGCGAACGTCGTCAATGCCGGCGTTCCATTTGATACCACGGCCGGCATGCTCAAGCGCATCGACAGCGACGTGCCAAGGGGAACCGACATCGTCATCCTGCAGCCCGGGGGCAATGACAGGCGTTTCCTTGTTACGAAAGAGCAGCGGGCGGCCAATATCGCGGCGATGGAGCGGCGATTGCGTGATCGCGCCATCAAAGTGATCGTGTATGACGAAGAAATTCCTCCACAGTACTACGCTTTTGACTTCATCCACCTCACGGCTGACGGCCATGCTTTCATTGCGTCGCGGTTACTCCCGCGCGTGTTGGCGATGATAGACCGGAGAGCCATCGTGGCTTCGCCGCAGGCGAGATAGAAAGAGCTGACACGACCACCGCCGCCCGCCGCGTTGGGTCAACCGTCCCAAAAGAGCGAAGCCGGCGACGCGTCCGCCTTGGATTCTACCCGTCCACTGTCAAGTTATCAGTGGCAACGACCTGCAAGCCTTGTATGATTGCTTCATGTTGGTCGGTGGATCTGTTTCGGTCAAATCTCAGACGCTCGCTAAGGACGGCGCCGTTTCGATGGTCGGCAAGGATGGCGCGCCAGCGAAGCGAGCCCTTGGCCCACGATGACGCCTGGCATTGCCAAGTTCGTGTTCGTGATGATGGCGGTTGGTTGGTATCTGATCCGCTACAGATACGCGCGTCGTGCTCGCCGTGAAAAGGTCGTGCGGAGCGTCCGCGGCGCTCGCGAGAACACCCTGCTGCTGATATCGCTCACGGGTCTTGGCATTGTGCCGTTCATCTATGTGGCAACGGCCATACCTCATTTCGCATCGTACGACTTCCAGCCAGCTCAAGCCTGGCTGGGCGTTGTCGTGGCGATCGCAGCGCTGGTCATGTTCCGGCTAACCCATCGCGCTCTCGGTCGAAACTGGTCGTTAAGCCTCGACGTGCGGGAAAATCATCACCTGATCACAACCGGGATCTATCGAAAGATTCGGCACCCCATGTATTCCGCATTCTGGCTTTGGGCTGTCGCCCAGGCATTGCTGTTGCCGAATTTGGTAGCCGGTTTTGCCGGCCTGATCGGATTTGGCGTGCTGTTTTTCGGCCGTGTTGCCAGAGAAGAGCAGATGATGCTGGAAACGTTCGGCAACGAGTATCGGGAGTATATGGCCCGGACCGGGCGCATTATGCCGAGGTTGTTCTAAGCCGGCTGTACCAGGTCGAGTCTTGCCCGAATCTGCATTCAGATACCGAGGCCAAGCAATCGTCCGTGTCGATTTTGCCACATCCGGCAAAGAAACGACCGCACGACCACAACCTTCGGCACAGCGTTAATTACACCGCACCCGTCAGAGGGTATGGTGTTCACACTCAAGTTTTCCATCTCGGAGATGACGATGCTGAAGTTTCTGGTTGCTGGAGTTGCGACATTTGGTTTCGTGGCTGCTGCCAGTGCGGCCGACCTCCCCCGCCCGCAGCCGGTCGCCGAACAGGCTCCGATTGGCAAGGCGCCAATCGGCAAGTACCCGGTCGGCAAGTACCCGGTCGGCAAGTACCCGGTCGGCAAGTACCCGGTCGGCAAGGCTCCGGCCCCGATCGTAACCAAGGGTTAATCCGAGGATCGCCCGGGCAGCGCATTCCTGCAGTTTTTGCGGACGGCGCTGTCTTGGGGATGTCTTTGCCCTTGTGAGGGTCTGAAGGTGCCAAAATCGAAGCGGACACGGATCGGCCTGCGGCTGCTTGCCGGAATCGGTGTCGTTGCGGCTTCCGTGACTTTGGGGGGCGGCATCAGCCACGCGCAGCAATTGGCTGCGCAAACGGATCAAGCCCCGCTGCAGCAGGAAAAGCCGCGCAAACCATCGTCAAGGTCGGTTGTGGCGGCGGCCGTTGCTGGACCGGGTGCTTCCGTTTCTGGAGCAGACGCGAAACCGGTTCGAAGGTCTGCGGCCAAAGGGCCGTACTACGTGGACTTTCGTGCCCGAACCGCTGCCTCTTACGGGCATGCGTTCGTTTGGTACGGCAAGACAAGCGAGAAGATGGTCGACGTCGCCGGGCTGCACCCGGCGGGCGACGTTCTGCCTTATATGCTGGGACATCTGACCTGGGTGCCCTCCGAGACGGGGGCAAGTTACGGCGACCTTGACGTGCAGTATTTGTTGGCCAGCTATCGCGTGTACCTAAGTGAGGCCGACGCGAAGAAGGTCTTTGCGTACATCAAGCATCTTCAGGCGACCTCGCCCCTCTGGAACGCGGAAACGACCAATTGCACGGCTTTTATTGGTCGCATAGCCAGCTTCATGGGCTTGAAGACTCCATTTCATTTGCAGAAGCCTGAGGACTACGTAAACCAGTTGAGAGACATGAACGACGGGCGCCAGACGGTGCAACTCGCTTCGGACCGTTAGCTTTCTCGTCAAGGATGGTTCAGGCGCTGTCTGGGCCGGTTGGAAGATCGGCCCCGGGGTCCTGCCCATCTTGCAACCCTCCTCGGGTTGCTCCCATCGCGCTTGGACAGCCTCCTCAGGCTCTCCTGGCTTATTCCTTCATTGTTCGACGGGATTGCCGCTGTCGGTCGTATGGCGCCGCCGCGAAGAATCCGTCCCGGCTGAGCGGGACGGATCTCAGCGTTGTCACTTCCTGCCCATCGCGGCGTCGACGCTGATCGGACCTGGGCCCGAGGTCGCGAGGTAGAGGCAGGCGAAGCAGAACAGGATCGCCGCGGTGCCGTTGTTGAGCAGCGGCAGGAACTGCGGCTCGGCCGGGTTCTTGAACATGTGGCCGAGGAAGTAGGCGAACGCCATCTCGCCCGACAGGATGAATGCGACCAGCCGCGAGAACAGGCCGATCATCAAGAGCGCGCCGAGCACCAGTTCGAGCCAGCCGGCAGCCTGGATCAATGGCGGGATATTGGCGAAGTACGCGACCACGGGAAACTTGAAGATCTTGGCGACGCCGTACTGAAACAGCAGCAGCCCGGTGATGAACCGGAACAGGCTCAGCACCGTCGGTTGCCATTTGGAGAACATCTGGTCCATTGTCATTTACCCCCTGTTTGACACGCTGGAACATTGCACGAAGCGGAAGCGCACGGTGTTCGCCACCAGAGTGTGATGTCAACACCTTGCATCTGGAATCATTCCTCGCGTGATCGAAACCGCGAGAGCGACAGGGTGACGCGCGCAGCGACACCTGTTGCGGCGCAATCATCAGTCTGATTCCAGTCTCCGACATGATTATACTTCATAAACATGTCACGGCCTCCACTCACATTGCTGTCAGACGGGCGCAAAAACGCGCGCACAAAAAAGCCGCGTGCGACACGCGGCCTTTTTACATCAGTCACTTGAGAGTAACTATCGCCACTCGACCTTGGTGATCTCGTAGGCCTTGGCGCCGCCCGGCGCCATCACTTCGACGGTGGCGCCCTTCTTCTTGCCGATCAGCGCGCGCGCGAGCGGCGAGGTGATGGAGATGCGGCCCTTCTTGGCATCGGCCTCGACCTCGCCGACGAGTTGCCACACGGCTTTCTTCTCGGTGTCCTCATCGATCAGCGTCACCGTCGCGCCGAACTTGATGGTGTCGCCGGACAGTTTCGAAATGTCGATGATGTCGGCGCGCGCGAGCTTGTCCTCGAGCTCGGCGATGCGGCCCTCGTTGTGCGACTGCTCTTCCTTCGCCGCGTGATACTCGGCGTTCTCGGAGAGATCGCCGTGCGAGCGCGCCTCCGCGATGTGTTCGATGATGCGCGGACGATCCACCGATTGGCGATGCTTCAACTCGTCCGTCAGCGCGGCGTATCCACCCGCGGTCATCGGAACCTTATCCATCATCTTGGTCCTTCATCGTGCGCACCCGGCGGCGTGCACGAATATCCAGTTCAGCTAACGCAGGAATCAGGGCGCCAAACGCGCCCGGAAGCCTAGTGATATTCGGCCCCGCTAAGGGCCGTGACAACATCCAATCGCGCGGTGAGTTCCAGCCATTCGGCTAATTGACCGCGTCAAGCCTTCAGCCCGGGCAGCGGTCAGCTTTCGGAAAAGTAACTCTGAAGCGTGCGGACCTCAAGGTCCCCGTCCCGATAGGCCCGGATCCCCCGTGCGGCCGCCACCGCACCCGAAAGAGTGGTGTAATATGGCACTTTATGCAAGAGGGCAGCCCGCCGCAGCGAACGGCTGTCGGCCAGCGCCTGCGGACCTTCGGTGGTATTGAAGACCAGCTGGACGTCGCCATTGGTGATGGCGTCGACGATGTGCGGCCGGCCTTCGAGCACCTTGTTCACCTTTTCCGTCGGCACGCCGTTGTCGCTGAGGTAGCGCTGCGTGCCCGAGGTAGCCATCACCTTGAAGCCGAGCGAGTGCAGCAGCCGCACCGCGTCCGCGATCCGCATCTTGTCGTCGCCACGCACAGAAACAAACACCGTGCCTTGCCGCGGCACGCGGGTGCCGCCGCCGAGCTGGCTCTTTGCGAATGCGACCTCGAAGGAGCGGTCGATGCCCATCACCTCGCCGGTCGAGCGCATCTCCGGTCCGAGCACGGTGTCGACGCCCGGGAAACGCGCGAACGGGAATACCGATTCCTTCACGCCGATATGGCCGAGCTTCTTCTTCTTCAGCTTGAAGTCGGCGAGCTTTTCGCCGGCCATGATCCGCGCCGCGATCTTGGCGACCGGCATGCCGATCACCTTGGCGACGAACGGCACGGTGCGGGACGCGCGCGGGTTGACCTCGAGCACGTAGATATCGCCGTCCTTGATGGCGTATTGCACGTTCATCAGGCCGACCACGTCGAGGCCGAGCGCGAGCTCGCGGGTCTGCCGCTCCAGCTCCTCGATGGTCTTGGCGTCGAGCGAATGCGGCGGCAGCGAGCACGCTGAATCGCCGGAGTGGATGCCGGCTTCCTCGATGTGCTCCATGATGCCGACGATGAAGGTGTCCTTGCCGTCGGACAGGCAGTCGACGTCGACTTCGGTCGCATCCGACAGATAGCGGTCGAACAGCAGCGGGTTCTTGCCGAGCACGGTGTTGATCTGCCCGGTCTTGTCGTTCGGGTAGCGCGCCTTGACGTCGGCGGGCACCAGCTCAGGCAGCGTTCCCAGCAGATAGTCGTTGAGCTGGGTCTCCTCGCGGATGATCTGCATCGCGCGGCCGCCGAGCACGTAGGACGGACGCACCACCAGCGGCAGGTCGAGATCGGCGGCCACCAGGCGGGCCTGCTCGACCGAATAGGCGATGCCGTTCTTCGGCTGCTTGAGGCGCAGCTTGTCGAGCACGCGCTTGAAGCGGTCGCGGTCCTCGGCGAGGTCGATCGCGTCAGGCGAGGTGCCGAGGATCGGCACTTCGGCGGCTTCCAGCGCCCGGGCAAGCTTCAGCGGGGTCTGGCCGCCGAACTGCACGATCACGCCGTGCAGCGTGCCGTTCTTGCGCTCGGTCGCGATGATCTCAAGCACGTCTTCACCGGTGAGCGGCTCGAAATAGAGCCGATTGGCGGTGTCGTAGTCGGTCGACACCGTTTCCGGATTGCAGTTGACCATGATGGTCTCGTAGCCGGCGTCCTCGAGCGCGAAGCAGGCGTGGCAGCAGCAATAGTCGAACTCGATGCCCTGGCCGATGCGGTTCGGCCCGCCGCCGAGAATGATCACCTTCTTACGGTCCGACGGCGCGCTCTCGTCGGCAAGCTCGCCCGCGAACGGCCGCTCATAGGTCGAATACATATAGGCGGTCGGCGAAGCGAACTCCGCCGCGCAGGTGTCGATGCGCTTGAACACCGGGCGCACCCCGAGCCCGTGGCGCTTGGCGGTGACGTCGGCTTCGGTGGTCTGCGTGAGCACGGCGAGCCGCGCATCGGAAAAGCCCATCGCCTTCAGCATCCGCATCGCGAACGCGTTCGCCGGCAGGCCGTTGCGGCGGACCTTGTCCTCCATCTCGACGATGGCGCGCATCTCCGCGAGGAACCAGGGGTCGATCTTGCAGGAGTTGAAGATCTCCTCGTCGGTCCAGCCGAGCCGCATCGCCTGCGCGACCTGCAGGATGCGGTTCGGCGTCGGCGTGCCCAGCGCTGCGCGGATCGCGTTCTTGTCGTCGCCGCGGCCGAGCCCCTCGATCTCGATTTCGTCGAGGCCGGTCAGCCCGGTCTCGAGCCCGCGCAGCGCCTTCTGCAGGCTTTCCTGGAAGGTGCGGCCGATCGCCATTACCTCGCCGACCGACTTCATCGATGTGGTCAGCGTGGAGGAGGCGCCGGGGAATTTCTCGAACGCAAAGCGCGGAATCTTTGTGACGACGTAATCGATGGTCGGCTCGAACGAGGCGGGGGTGGCGCCGCCGGTGATGTCGTTGGCGATTTCGTCGAGCGTGTAGCCGACTGCAAGCTTGGCCGCGACCTTGGCGATCGGGAAGCCGGTGGCTTTCGAAGCCAGCGCCGACGAGCGCGACACGCGCGGATTCATCTCGATCACGACCATCCGGCCGTCGACGGGGTTGATGCCGAATTGCACGTTGGAACCGCCGGTCTCGACCCCGATCTCGCGCAGCACCGCCAGCGAGGCGTCCCGCATCACCTGGTATTCCTTGTCGGTCAACGTCAGGGCCGGCGCGATGGTGATGGAATCACCGGTATGCACGCCCATCGGATCGAGATTCTCGATCGAGCAGATGATGATGCAATTGTCCTTTTTATCGCGCACCACCTCCATCTCGTACTCTTTCCAGCCGAGCACGCTTTCCTCGATCAGCACCTCGTTGGTCGGCGAGGCGTCGAGCCCGCGCTCGATGATGTCGAGGAACTCTTCCTTGTTGTAGGCAATGCCGCCGCCGGTGCCGCCCATCGTGAAAGAGGGCCGGATGATCGCGGGCAAACCGATCTCCGACAGTGCCATCAGCGCCTCGCCGAACGCGTGCTCCTGATACCGTTTGCGGCGATCGTTCTCGCCAAGCGTCCACTGTCGCTCGAGTTCTTCCAGCGCCTCGCCGGACAGTTTCTCCCGCTCGGCGTGGTATTTGTCGCGGTAGGACTTCTTCAGCGCCGAGGCATTGGCGAGCCGCGATTTTGGCGTCTCCAGCCCGATCTTGGTCATGGCCTCGCGGAACAGCTGGCGGTCCTCGGCCTTGTCGATGGCATCAGCGGTCGCGCCGATCATCTCGACGTCGAATTTTTCAAGCGTGCCCTGGCGCCGCAGGCTCAGCGCACAGTTCAATGCGGTCTGGCCGCCCATGGTCGGCAGCAGGGCGAAGCCGCCGGGAATGACGTGGCGTTCCTTTTCGATGATCTTGCCGACGATTTCGGGTGTGATCGGTTCGATATAGGTGGCGTCCGCCAGTTCCGGATCGGTCATGATGGTGGCCGGATTGGAATTGACGAGGACGACGCGGTAACCCTCCTCCTTCAGAGCCTTCACCGCCTGCGTGCCGGAATAGTCGAATTCGCAGGCCTGGCCGATCACGATGGGACCGGCGCCGATGATCAGGATGGTGGAGATGTCGGTTCTTTTGGGCATCAGCTCTCGCGGACTGGATTCTGGGCACAAAAAAAGGGCGCGCTGGTCGCGCGTCCCTCGGGCCGCGCGATCCCTCGCGCGCGGGTGATCTTTAGACCAGTTTCCGCACCTGCGAAACCCCCAAAAACGCCCAATCAACCGCGATTCTGGGGGAAATTCCTCATTGAAGGGAGGCCCATTGGGGAGGCTCGGGATGCGGGGAGGGCTTGCCGGGGCCCGGCTTCGCCCTGCGGGCTCGCTGCCCAGTCCGTCTACGCTTTCGCTAGGCTCAAGCTACGCCGGACACGCTTTGCCCCGCCGGTCCAGCGTGGCTGCGCCACGCGTAGCCCGTCAGGGCGAAGCGTGGAGGCCCGGCCTGGATTTGAACCAGGATAAACAGTGTTGCACCACTGCCGCGTCGACGCTTCCGCCACCGGGCCGAGTGGATCATTGCCGATTATTTCGGTACCGGCCACGTTTACCTTTGGTTAAGGTTAATATTTTGTGCAACCCTTGATCAGTGGTGCGCCACGAACGTCATTCGCCACGGATTGTGTCCGATGTTGCGCGGCGCGCGCGTTGCGCTGAACCCCGCAGCGCCGAGCTTCGCGATCATCTCGTCCTCGCGGTAGCGCTGCAGCCCGATCCTGGTGCGCAGCTGCCGGTAATCAGACAGTGCGGTTGAAGCCAGTCCGATCAAGGCATCGCGCAGGAAGCCGTGGGTTGCCGCAAAGCGCAGCAGCGCCACGACGTCCCTGGGCATGCCGACCTCAGGCCGCAGGATGTCGCCGAGCACGAAGCGCCCCGTCGGTTTCAGCAGGCGGTGGATCACGTCGAATGCGTTGTCGAGCTCCTGCGGCGTCATGTATTGCGCCACCGAGTTCATCACCACGAGGTCGATCGAATCCGCCTCCATGTTCTTCAGATCATCGAGCGAGCGAACGCGGATCCTGGTGTCGTGCGCGAAACGCGCGACCAGCCGCCCGCGGACGCCGGGCGCCGGCTCCGCCAGATACAGCCGGGCGCAGGCATTGGCGACCTTCGTGGCCGACAGCGCCTCGCCGCAGGCATAGTCCAGCACCACCGCGTCGGGTGAGGTGATGTAGCCGACGATGTCGTTTGCGATGACCTGGAAATGCAGGTCGCGGTGCAGTCGGCTTGCATAGATCGTATGCGTGGAATCGTAATAATCGATCCATTCATCCATCGCGTTTGGTATCCGGCAGAACGGGTTCCTGGCCCCAGGAACGGGTGGGCTGATGATGCGTTAGCGGTCCGGCGGCCAATGTTCAATGCGCCGAAATACGGGTTCCTAACAGGAAGGTCCAACGTGAGCAAAGCCAAGACTGACAAGATCTCCCCCGACCTCGACACGCCGAGCGACCTGCCGCAGGCTGCGGTGGACACGATCTCGGCCTCGCTCAATACGCTGCTGGCGGACGCCTTCGCGCTTTACCTCAAGACCAAGAATTTCCACTGGCACGTCAGCGGCCGGCATTTTCATGATTACCATCTGTTGCTGGACGAGCAGTCGGATGCGATCTTCGCCACCACCGACCAGCTCGCCGAGCGGGTGCGCAAGCTCGGCGGCGCGACGTTGAGGTCGATCGGCGACATCGCCAGGCACCAGACCGTCAAGGACAATGACGAGGATTATGTGCCGCCGCGCGAGATGCTGCGCGAGTTGATGGAGGACAACAAGCATATGGCGGCAGCGATGCGCAAGGCGCACAAGATCGCCGACGACCACGAGGATTCCGGCACCGCCGGCCTGCTCGAAACCTTCATCGACGAAACCGAGCGGCGCACCTGGTTCCTGTTCGAGGCCAGCCGCCAGGAAGGCAGCAACGCGGCGTAAGCTGCGCGCCCACACCCGCGAGGAAGCAATCCAGAGCTGTTTTGCTCCGGATTGCTTCGCTAAACTCGCCGTCTTGCCGCTCGGCAGCGGTCAGTGCGGTTGAAGCTTACTGAGCCGACAGACCCACCGTCGTCTGCGATCTCTCGATCGGCGGAGGATTCCACTTTCCGGTCAGCGCCTCCGATTTCGGACCGTAGAGGCGCATGGTCAGATTGAAGGCTCCTTTCGGCGCCGGAAGCCAGTTGGCTTCCTTGTCCGCGCCCGGACTCTCGTTCTGGAAGTAAAGTTCGAGCGAACCGTCCGGGTTGGATTTGAACGGCATCCAACTGCTGACCGCGAACCGGTTCAGCGGGTTGCCGACCTGGAATCCGTCCTGGTCGTAGAGCGTGATCGACCAGAAGGCATTGACCGGCGGGGTGGCGCCCTTCTCGAACGTGATCGTATACTTGTTGGCGCCGTCGAGCGGTTTGCCGGTACTGTCGGCGAGATTGAGCGGATAAATAGCGTCCTCCGGCAGGTTGGCGCCTAGCCCGACCTGCGCGACGATAGCACGCTTCAAGTAGTAGTTGCCGTAAACACCCATCGTGTCGGTGTTCATCGACCAGCCGTTAACAACGCGCGCCAGCGTCGGCACCTTCCACGCCATCAGCTTCTGCCCGTCCTGCGGCGCTGTCTCCAGTGCCCGTTGCAGGACCTGGTCGAGCTTGCTGATTTCAAAGCTCTTGCCGGGCTCGATGCCGATCTTCTTCATCTGCGCGATGATCGGCTCATCGGTGATGTGCGGCGGGTGAAGTTTGAGCAACTCGGCGGCCTGCGCGAAGTAGACGCCGGCCGACATTGTGTCGACCTGCAGCTTTGGCGCCGTCTTCATATCGACGCCGGGATCGATCCTGACCTCGATCGGCTTCGGCGTTTTGCCGAATTCGGAAAGAGGCGCGACCTTGTAACCGGCCTGGATCTTGTGGACCGCATCATAGTCCGGCGGGCCGTCCGTCTTGGTGCGGCCGATGACCCAGACGTAAGGCGTCGGCGCGTCGATGCGCTGGGTGTCCTTCGGAAGCTTGAACTCCTCCGCAAACCTGTCGCGCAGATCGGGCCGCCAGCCCGGGGCCGTCACCAGAAAAGTCCCCGCTTTGGTACCCGTGGTGCGCCAGCCGGGCGAGGCGAACACATCCGACCACATGTCCAGCATGGGCAGCAAATAGAAGCGTCCATCGGTATCGGGAACGGAGACGACAATCGGCTCCTTGGTCATGTCCAGCCATGAAACGGAATAGAGCGTATCGAAGTTGGACCGCACCACGCCCTTGAAATTCGCCGGTGGGTATTCGGGCACGTTGACGAAGGTGTTCATTGGGCCCTTGAAGCTGTCTTTGCCGGGCTCGACGTTGGTGAACTGCTTTCGCGTGATGTCCATCGTCAGGAGCGGGTAGAAGTAAATATAGGCGTCCACCGCGATCGCGTGCGCCTCCTGCTCGTTGATTGCCGGGGCCGTCTGGGCCAGCGCTGCAGGCGCGGCCGCGGTGCCGATGCAGAGAGACAATGTCAGCGTCAGAATTCCTCGAAACATATCGAATTCTCCTCTTCTGATGTCTGTTGTGGTTGCTTGTGGGAAGCGCGGAGCATCGGATGCCGTCAGGTGATGCGTATGACCTCCATTGCTCCTGCAAGAAATGCGGCAGTGGACGCGGAAGTCTGTAACTCCCGCAGATGAATCGCGTGTCTTAACGTGTCATCAGCGGCATAAATCGCCGCGGCGCATGCTGATTTAAATCAAGGTTCTTGGAAAAGTGATGCCAGCAGGCTTAACGTTGAAGAGGGCCTGCACTACCTCCACGCGTGGCACTCTAGCATGGCCAGGAAGCGGGAGCGAGTAGCGCTCAATATGGCGACAGGCCGAATGATCAGCGGCCCCGTTTCGGGAAACCGTTGAGCGCGCAAAAACGTCGCACGCATAAAGATTGGGCTATGCAATTCCGATTATCAATTTAAGTTGCCTGTATCCCGTCACCTTCTCCAAGGGGGAGAAGGGAAGAGCAGCCCGTTCGACAATCATCCTACTGCTTCCACAGCTGCAGCAGCGGCCCGCTCTTGCCCATCACCGGATCGGTCGCGGGGGTCGCCACCAGCGGGATCGTCTTCAGCGCCTTGGCGTGGTTCTCCGGCGTCGGCCGCTGCAGATCCATCGGCGGGCCCGGCGGGTAGGCGCCGACGACGCTGAAATCGTCGCTCGCCGCCAGGCATTGATGTCCGGTGCCGGCCGGCAGGATGGCGACGTCGCCGGCGGCGATCTCCAGCGCTCGCCCGTGCGCGCCGCCGAATTGCACGCGCGCGCTGCCGCGGGCGACGCCCAGCACCTCGTGCACGGTGGCGTGGTAATGCGCGAAGTCGTAGACGCCGTTGCGCCACATCGCGCCCCAGCCATTGCCGCCGAACAGCTGCTCGATCGTGGCCTCGGGATTCTTGCGGACGTCGATCGCGCCTTTGTAGACCAGGAACGGCATCGGATTGTTTGGCACCAGGCCGTCGTCCTGAAAGACAAAGGTCAGGGGTTCGGCATCGGGCCTGACGACCGACATGGTGGCTCTCCGTGGTTTTGAGGGCAGTGGTCTCCGGACAAACCAAGCCGTCGGTCCGGAAACCGTTCCCGCTAAATCTTGAACTTCAGGACCTCGTCCTTGAATCTGAGCCCGTGCCCGGGCCGTTCCGGCGCCGTGATCATGCCATTGGCAACCTCCGGCGGATCAACCCAGAGGTCGTCGATCAGCGCCATGTTCTCGCACCAGATGCCGTTCGGAATCGAGGCCAGCAGGTGCACATTGAGTTCGGGAAACAGATGCGGCGCGATGGTGATGCCGAAGGTGTCCGCGAGCGCTGCGATCTTGCGCAGGTCCGTCATGCCGCCGCGCATCGGGTCGGGTTGCAGGATCGGCAGGCAAGGATTGAGAAAGAACGGCCGCAGATCGTAGCGCGTGAAATGGGTCTCGCCACCGACGACGCGCATGTCGAGTGCCGCCGCGATACGCTGATAGCCGGCGAAATCGTCCGCCGGCACCGGCTCCTCGAGCCAGTAGATATCGTACTTCTCGAACTTGCGTCCCATCTCGATGGCGACATCGGCGCTCCAGCCCATGTTGACATCGATCATGATGTCGATGTCGGGCCCGAGCGCCTCACGCATGCGGCGCACATTGTCGAGGTCTTGCGCGGGCGTGTGAACATGCGCGACCTGCATCTTGATCGCCTTGTAGCCCTGCTTCACGAAATGCAGCGCCTTCTCGATCATGCCGTCGCCGCCGGCGCCGCGGAAGCAGCCGGAGCCGTAGATCGGGATTTCGGAGCGATAATGCCCCCACAGCCGGTGCAGCGGCAGGCCGGCGCGCTTCCCCACCGCGTCCCACAGCGCGATGTCGAGCGCCGACATCGCCATCGCGGCGATGCCGCCGCGGCCATAGGTCATCGTCGCCGTCCACAGATCGCGCCAGATCGCCTCGATCGCGGTGGCGTCCTTGCCCTTCACGCGCGGGATGATGCACTCGTCCAGACAGGCCGCAATCGACTTCATCGCCGGGCGGAACACGAACAGATAGCCCATGCCGGTGATGCCGCCCGCGGTCTCGACCTCGCAGATCAGAATGTCGCGCGTCTCACCCAGCGCTGCGCCCTTCAGCCAGCGATCATCGGCCCAGGGGAGCCGCAGCATCGTGACACGGATGTCGCGGATGGTCATGTCTGAACTGGCTGACATCATCGGGCGTTTCCCTTTTCTGGCCGGATCAGGTTTGCCTGATCTCGGAGACGGAAACTCAATCACAGAACGCCGGCGCCAATCCAGCGCTGTTCGTCATGCCTCCAATGCGCCAAGACCTTACGGCAAGACGCGATTGCCTTCAGCTATTTTTGGGAAGTTCGAACACCAGGCAGGTTGTCGTGGCATGCGCGATCAGCTTGCCCCTGTCGTCGGTGATGCGCGCTTCAGCCGTTGCGACGCGACGGCCGGCATTAAGCACCTGGCCCTCGGTGCGGATCGTCCCGGTGTCCTGGCTCATGCCGCGGACAAAGGAGATCTTGAACTCCAGCGTGGTGTAGCCAAAACCCTTCGGCAGCGTGCTCTGCACCGCGAGCCCCATCGCGGAATCCAGCAGGATCGCGGCGTAGCCGCCATGCACCGAGCCGATCGGGTTGTAGTGGCGCAGGCCCGGCACGCTGTGGATCACGACATGGCCGGTCTCGGCGGTGCAGTCGAACGGCTCGACGTTCTCCATGATCGGCGGCTCCGGCAGGGTGCGGGCGAAGATGCCGCGCACGAAGTCGAGCCCGGACATCGACGCCATCACCTCCAGCGAGGAGACGCCGTATTCCGGCTTCGGGGCGGCGCTGTCGGTCATGTGGCATTTCCCGTGATTTGATCGTGGTTGGTCATAAACAACGCGCCATCCTGCCAAGGCGCTAAGCAACATAGCACGTCGTCATGGCCGGGCTCGTCCCGGCCATCCACGTCTTGGGCGCCAAAAACGTAGATGCCCGGGACAAGCCCGGGCATGACGATCTTGGAGATGGCCTGCAGAGTACCTTACGCCGCGCGCTTGTTCTGCCGCATCAGATCGGCAAACCGCTGGAACAGATAGTGCGAGTCGCGCGGGCCTGGGGAGGCCTCGGGGTGGTACTGCACCGAGAACACCGGCTTGCCCTCGAGCGCGATGCCGCAATTGGAGCCATCGAACAGCGAGATATGGGTTTGGGTCGCGCCAGCAGGCAGCGTCGCCTGGTCCACCGCAAAGCCGTGGTTCATCGAGGTGATCTCGACCTTGCCGGTGGTCTCGTCCTTGACCGGGTGGTTGGCGCCATGATGGCCCTGATGCATCTTCATGGTCTTGGCGCCGACGGCGAGGCCGAGCATCTGATGGCCGAGGCAGATGCCGAAGGTAGGTGTGCCCGAATTGATCACTTTCTGGATCACCGGCACCGCATATTTGCCGGTCGCGGCCGGATCGCCGGGGCCGTTCGACAGGAACACGCCGTCCGGCTTCATCGCCAGGATGTCCTCGGCTGTGGTCGTCGCCGGCACCACGGTCACCTTGCAGCCGACGCCGGCGAGCAGGCGCAGGATGTTGCGCTTGATGCCGTAGTCGATCGCGACCACGTTGAATTCCGGCGCGGTCTGCTGGCCGAAGCCCTTGCCCCATACCCAGGGAGTCTCATCCCAGGTGAAGCGCTGGCCGGAGGTGACCATCGGCACCAGGTCCATGCCCTCGAGGCCGGGCCATTCGCGGGCCTCTTCCTTCAGGCCGTGCAGGTCGAACTCGCCGGTCCTGGCATGCGCGATCACGGCATTGGGCATGCCCTTGGAGCGGATCAGCGCGGTCAGCGCGCGGGTGTCGATGCCGGAGAGGCCGATGATGCCGCGGGCCTTCAACCACTGGTCGAGGTGGCGGGTGGCGCGGTAGTTTGAAGGATCCGTGATCGCCGAGCGCAGGATCACGCCGCGCGCGCCGGGCGTCGCGGCCATGTTCACCGTCTCGATGTCTTCCTCGTTGGTACCGACATTGCCGATATGCGGGAAGGTGAAGGTGATGATCTGGCCGGCATAGGACGGATCGGTGAGGATCTCCTCATAGCCGGTCATCGCGGTGTTGAAGCAGACTTCGCCAACGGCGTGGCCTTCCGCGCCGAGGCCAAAACCTTCCAGCACGGTGCCATCGGCGAGCACAAGGAGCGCGGTCGGTTTATGGTCCGGCCAGGCGGGAGCGTTTTCAGGGGTTGTCATGAGCCCTTTAAATAGTCGCCGCACCCTGCGGCGTCAAAGCGAAACGGCGCGGATTCACACGGCAATCCCGGTCGATTTGACAGGCCGGAACGGCCTTTTAATCTAAAGTTCCCTGAAGCGGCCGTTTGCTTGCCGAAAATGACCCGGACCGGAGCCCCGCATGGACAACACGATGCCGATCCTGCTCGTCCCGGGCCTCATCTGCTCGCCGCGGATTTTTGCCCCTGTCATCCCGGGCTGTGGCGGTTCGGGCCGGTCACGGTCGCTAACCACGTCAGGGACGACAATATGGGGGCGATCGCCCGCCGCATCCTGGCCGAGGCGCCGCCGCGCTTCGCACTCGCCGGGCACTCGATGGGCGGCTACATCGCCTTCGAGATCATGCGGCAGGCGCCGGAGCGGGTGGCGAAACTGGCGCTGATGAGCACCCAGGCGCGCGCCGACACGCCGGAAGCGACCGCCCGCCGCCGTGGCATGATCGAGCGCGCGAGAGGCGGCCAATACCGGAGCGTGGTCGACGAGCTCTACCCGGGCTTCGTGCATCCGTCGCGGCAGGGCGACGCAAGCCTGCGCCAGATTGTAAATGACATGAGCGAGGACGTCGGCGCCGAGGCCTTCATCCGCCAGCAAAACGCAGTGCTCGGCCGGCCGGATTCGCGGCCGAGCATGGCCTGGATCAAGTGCCCGACCCTGGTGCTGACATCGGACACCGACAACACCGTTCCGAACGCACTGTCGGACGAGATGGCCAACGGGATTCCCGGGGCCAGGCTCGTCGTGCTCGCCAATTGTGGTCACCTGGTGCAGCTGGAGCAGCCGCAGGCCTGCGCTGATGCGCTGGTCGAATGGTTGCGCAACTAGGTTGTTCGGCAGCTGCAAACTGCCTACATGAGGGAATTGCCAGTTTAAGGACACCAGGATGCTGCGCGACGACATCAATACTGCGGTCAAGGAAGCGATGAAGGCAAAGGACGAGCGCAAGCTCTCCACGCTGCGCATGGTCAATTCGACCATCAAGAACGCCGATATCGACGCGCGCGGGCAGGGCAAGCCGCCGCTTGCGGACGCCGACCTGCTCGGCCTGTTGCAGAAGATGATCAAGCAGCGCCAGGAGTCGGTCGAGCTCTACGACAAGGGCGGCCGCGCCGAGCTCGCCGCCCAGGAGCGCGAGGAGATCGCGGTGATCTCCGCCTATCTGCCGAAGCAGATGTCCGACGACGACGTGAAGGCCGCGATCTCGGCCATCATCGCCGAGACCGGTGCCGTCGGGATCAAGGACATGGGCAAGGTGATCGGGGCGCTGAAGGCGAAGTATGCCGGCCAGATGGATTTCGGCAAGGCCAGCGGCCTGGTGAAGGCGGCGCTTGCGGGATAGCGGCGGAGGCTTCCGATGTTTCGTGTCGCCGCGGACAGTCTGGAGGCCTACCTCGCCTTTGATCCCGCCCGGACCGCGGATTTCGAACAACTGCATGCGGTGATACGAAAGGCCGCGCCTTCGCTGAAGCGGCACTTTCATGCGGGCTCGCCGGCCGGCGAGGCCGGCATGCGCATGTGCATGATCGGCTACGGCCAGTTTCGCTATGCGATCAAATCCGGCAAGACGGCAACGTGGCCCGTGATCGGGGTGGCGCTGCAGAAGAACTATATCAGCGTCTATGTCGCGCTGACCCGTGGCGGCAAGCCGCTGGTGTCCTGCTACGCCGGCCAGCTCGGCGCATTGCGGACAGGCGGCAACAATTTCAGCTTTGAGGCGTTTGTTGATCTGAAGGCGCCTGCCGTTGCGGCGCTGTTCACCGAGGCCGCCGACATCTTCAAGGCGGATAAGGAGAACCCGGTCCGCTATATGCAGGGAAGCTGATATCAGTTTGCCGAAAAGGGGCGGGGCCCCGTGAAAGCGGCGCCATCGGGGTGAAGTTCTGGATAAACTGGAGATAGGCCATGGCCGATCAGCAAGCCCCTTCCGGTCCAGATTTGACACAAGGCGTGGCACTCTCCGAATTCCCGGGCACGATGTTGCTCGGCCATGTCGGCGACGAGGACGTGCTGCTGGTGCGCTCGGGGGCGGATATCTTCGCCATCGATGCTCATTGCAGCCATTACCACGGCCCGCTCGCCGAAGGCCTGGTGGAGGGCGAGACCGTCCATTGCCCCTGGCATCACGCCTGTTTTGATGTTCGCACCGGTGAAGCGACCGCCGCGCCCGCCCTCAACGCGCTCGCCGTCTGGAAGGTCGAGCGAGAGGGCGATCGCATCATCGTGCGCGAGAAGCGCGAGCAGCCGAAGCCCCGCGTCAAGGGTCCGGTCGATGCGCCCGGCAGGATCGTGATTGTCGGCGGAGGCGCGGCAGGCTTTGCCGCTGCCGAGATGCTGCGACGGCAGGATTATCGCGGCAGCATCGTCATGCTGAGCGGCGAGGCCGCGCCGCCGGTGGATCGGCCGAACCTGTCAAAGGACTTCCTCGCGGGCAGCGCGCCGGAAGACTGGCTGCCGCTGAAGCCGGACAATTTCTATGTTGACGCGGCCATCGATCTGAAACTCAGGACCGAGGTCAAGTCGATCGACGCCGGCCGCCGCAATGTCGTGCTCGCCGGCGGCGAAGCGCTGCCGTATGATCGGCTGCTGCTGGCGACCGGCGCGGAGCCCGTACGGCTGCCGATCCCGGGCGCGGACCAGCCCCACATTCATGTGTTGCGCACCGTCGACGATTGCCGGGCGATCATCGCCTCGGCCAGCGGAGCACGCCGCGCGGTTGTGATCGGTGCAAGCTTCATCGGGCTCGAGGTTGCGGCCTCGTTGCGCGCGAGGGAGATCGAGGTTCACGTGGTCGGGCTGGAACAGCGGCCGATGGAGCGCGTGCTCGGGCCTGACATGGGCGATTTCGTCCGCGCGCTGCACGAAGAACATGGCGTCGTATTCCACCTCGGTGACACCGTGACCGCGATCGACGGCAACCGCGCCCGCCTGAAGAGCGGGCCCGTGCTTGATGCCGATCTCGTCGTGGTCGGTGTCGGCGTGAAGCCGCGGCTGGCGCTGGCGGAAGGGGCTGGGCTCGCAATCGATCGCGGCGTGAACGTGGACGCCTATCTCGAGACCAGTGTTTCCGGCATCTACGCGGCCGGCGATATCGCGCGCTGGCCCGATCGGCACAGCGGCGAGAATATCCGGGTCGAGCACTGGGTGGTGGCTGAGCGCCAGGGCCAGACCGCCGCGCGGAATATGCTTGGGCACCGCGAGGTCTTCGACGCGGTGCCGTTCTTCTGGAGCCAGCATTACGACGTGCCGATCAACTATGTCGGCCACGCCGAACAGTGGGACGAGATCGCGGTGGACGGCAGCATTGGCGGGAGGGATTGCGTGCTCCGCTACAAGCGCGGCGGGCGCGTGCTCGCGGTCGCGTCGATCTATCGCGACCTCGATAGCCTCAAGGCCGAGGTCGCAATGGAGCGGGCGGCAGCTTGACGGCTTTCTCCTCAAGGAGGGTTTGTGGTCTGACGGCAATGGTCTAATCTGCCGCCATGCTTCAGGAAGCCAAAACCTACGACGAGCTCTATCGCAACTTCCGCTGGGAAGTCCCCGTGCGCTTCAACATGGCGACCGCCTGCTGCGATCGTCATGCCGACGGCACCGGGCGGCTCGCGCTGATCTATGTCGACGAGGATGGCGGCACCGTGCGCACCTCGTTCGACGAGGTCGCGGACGCCTCGCGCCGCTTCGCCAATGTGCTTGATGCCGACGGCCTCGTGCGTGGCGACCGCGTTGCGGTGTTCCTGTCGCAATCGCTCGAATTGCCCATCGCGCATCTCGCGGCATTCCGCGCGGGGATGATCTCGATCCCGTTGTTCGCGCTGTTCGGCGAGGACGCGCTCGAGTTCCGGCTGGCGAACTCGGCCGCCAAGGCGATCATCACCGATGAGGCCGTGGCAGAAGGTCGCAAAGATCTGCGATCGCCTGCCCGAGCTGAAGAGCGTCTACATCGTCGGCGAAAAGATTCCGGCGGGCACAAAATCTTTCTGGGGCGCGATCAGATCGGCATCTCCCGAGTTTGCCACCGTCGACACATCGGCCGACGACCCCGCACTGATCATCTACACCTCGGGCACCACGGGCAATCCGAAGGGCGCGCTGCATGCGCATCGCGTCGTGCTCGGTCATCTGCCCAATGTCGAGATGTGCCACAACTTCCTCCCCAAGCCGGGTGACCTGATGTGGACGCCGGCCGACTGGGCCTGGATCGGCGGCCTGATCAACGGCCTGTTCGCGTTCTGGTACCACGGCATCCCGATGGTCGGTCACCGCGCCCGCAAGTTCGAGCCGCAGGCTGCGATGCAGATGATGGCCGAGCTCGGCATCCGCAACGTGTTCCTGCCGCCGACCGCGCTGAAGCTGATGCGGCAGGCCGATGTCAAAAACTCGGGCGTCAAGCTGCGCAGCATCTTCACCGGCGGCGAGTCGCTTGGCGGCGAATTGCTTGGCTGGGTGCGCGACACCTTCGGCATCGATGCCCACGAGGTGTTCGGGCAGACCGAATGCAATCTCGTGATCGGCAGCAACTCCAATTTGTTTCCGATCCGCCCGGGCTCGATGGGCCGCGCCACGCCCGGCTTCGACGTCCGCATCGTCAACGACAAGGGCGAGGAATTGCCGCGCGGACAGCGCGGCATCATCGGCGTGCGCCAGCCATGCCCCTGCACCATGATCGAGTACTGGCGCAATCCGGAGGCGACGCGTAAGAAATATGCCGGCGAATTCCTTTTGACCGGCGATCTCGGCATGCAGGATGAGGACGGCTATTTCTGGTACGTCAGCCGCGAGGACGACGTCATCACCACAGCTGGCTATCGCGTCGGCCCGTCCGAGATCGAGCACACGCTGATGAAGCATCCGGCGGTTGCGATGTCTGCAGTGGTCGGCATCCCCGATCCGATCCGCACCGAGTCGATCAAGGCCTGGATCGTGCTTCGCCCGGGCTACGCGCCGAGCGACGCACTGGCGCGCGAGATCCAGGAGTTCGTCAAGATCCAGCTCGCCGCCCACGAATATCCGCGCTTCGTGCAGTTCGCCGACAGCCTGCCGATGACGGCGACAGGAAAAGTCCTGCGAAGGGAATTGCGGGCGCTGGGCTAAGTTCGGTTCGGGGGACCAATGAAGAAAGCCGCCACGCGCGCCGCGGGCCTGCATCGCGCCTCGCTCAGCAAGGTCCACGATTTGGACGCCGCGCTGGAGCTGATGTATTACGGCTGGCGCGGGATGACGCTGTCGGCCGACCAGTATCTTGCCACGCTCGGCCTGTCGCGCCCGCACCACCGCATTCTCTACGTCGTTGCGCGACAACCCGACATCTCGATCGGCGCGCTGATCGACGTTCTCGGTATTTCCAAGCAGGCCTTGAACCGGCCGCTCGGCCTGTTGCTGCAGCGTGAGCTCATGACATCGAAACGGTCGCCCGAGCAGCATCGCTCCAAATTGCTGCGCCTGACGCCGGCCGGACAACGCATCGAGCAGCGCGCATCGGGCTACGAGCGCAAGGTGATGCGCGAGGCGTTCGACCGTGTCGGCCAGTCCGGCGCCGCCGCCTGGATGGCCGTGATGGAGGCCATCGCCGACAGCAACTGATCCGTTTCTTACGTCAACTTAGTTGACGTTAAGAACTCTCCGTGCCACTCTTCCGCCAGAAGCAGCGGGGGAGGGCGGGAGCGTGGGCGAACAGGCAATGGATCGGGCAGCCGCCGGACGCTTTGTCGCGGCGTGGTGCGCCAACTGGTGCAAGGTCGATATCGACGCCGTGGTCGCGCATTTCGCTGAGAACGCCGAGATGCGCAGCCCCCTGGCACTTAAATTGACGGATTCCCCCGTGGTTTCCGGTGCGGAGAACATCCGCGCCTACTGGCGCCAAGCTTATGGAAGCATCGAAAGCGCAGACCTCAAAATCCTGAACTGGAGCTGGGACGACACCATCGCGCGCCTGACGGTGTGGTGGCAACTGGGCGACACGCGCGCCAGCGAGTTCATGGACTTCGACGATGCCGGCCGTGTGGTGCGCAGCGAAGCGTTCTACGGAAAATAGCCATGCGATTTGCGGATTTCGTCCTGCTTCTCAACGCACTCTGGTTCGGCGGCGCATTCATCCAGTTCAGCATTGCCCAGGGCAATACGCTGAAGATCCTGGTGCCGCGGCAGGAGCGTGCAAATCCGATCGCGCCAACCCTGTCGGCCAGCGTTGCGTTCCTGGGCGGGATCAATCTGCCGATCGGGCTGCTGTCGCTGTATCTCCTCGCGGCGAGGCCGCCGTTCTTCCAGGCCGGCGAGGCGCAGCTCGCGCTGTTCCTGTTCTTCGCCGCATGTCACTTCAGCCAGTTCGCCTACAACCTTCCAGTCCTGATGCGCGGCGGACGCGTCGGGGTGGCATATTGGCCCGTGTTGACCGGCCCGATGCTCAGGATCTTCGTCATCGATGCGACGCTGTTCGTGGCCAATCTTGTTGTCGCTTTCTTGCTCGTCTAGCCACTCACGCGCGCCATTGCGGGCATTGAGATAACTTCCTCCACCGTCGTCCCGGGCAAGCGAAGCGCGACCCGGGACCCATAACCACAGGGTGAAGTTGTTACGCAACGCCGTGGCTCCAGCGAGCTCTAACCGCTTAGCCCGTCTTATTCGTCAGAGTGCGCCTGAGAGGCTGGCGAGCGTGGTGTAAAGCGCTGATGCGGCGTAGGATTCGGTTGCAAAGCCAACCCCATCACCTCAACCGCGAACGCCAGGCCCGCCATGACCGATGATACGATTCTGCCCTTCTCGTTTCCAGCCGTTCACGCCAAGAAAGTCACAGCTGCCTTCGATGGCGGTCGGCTGACCTCGAACGGGGGCGTGATGCTTCTGGCGATGGCCGAGCGGCGTCTCGGCTTGGCCGACAATTTGGCCCGGGTGTTCCCGGATCGGCGCGATCCGACGCGGGTCGTGCACAGCCTTGTCGATATGTTCCGCGCGCGCATGTTCGCGATCTGCTGCGGCTACGAGGACGCCGACGACCTCGATCATCTGCGGTCCGATCCCGCATTCAAGCTGGCCTGCGGACGGCTGCCGGACACGGGTCGCGATCTGTGTTCCCAACCGACGCTGTCGCGGCTGGAGAATGCTCCGCGCCTGCGCGACGTGATCCGACTGACCTACACTTTGGTCGACGCATGGATGGATAGCTACCCGCGCGAGCCGGCATCCGTCACGCTCGACATCGATGATACCTGCGATGTCGTCCACGGCCATCAGCAGCTCTCGCTGTTCAACGCTCATTATGACGAACGCTGCTTCCTGCCGATCCACGTCTACGACACGGAGAAGAGCCGGCCCGTGGCGGTCGTGTTGCGGCCCGGCAAGACGCCGGGCGGCGTCGAGGTGCGTGCCCATCTGCGCCGCCTGATACGGCATATCCGGACGCGGTGGCACAACACGCGAATCACGTTCCGTGGCGACGGGCACTATGCCCGGCCGGAGGCAATGGCGTGGTGCGAGACCAACGGCATCGACTACATCTTCGGTCTGTCCGGCACCAAGCCGCTCGCCAGAAAACTCGACGAGGCCGCCGACGACATCCGCACGCGACGCGCCATCGAGAACCTGCCGGTTCTGCGTGGCTATACCGAGACGCGCCACAAGGCCAAGTCCTGGGATCGCGAACGGCGTACCGTCGCCCGTATTGAGGCGACGATGCTCGGCCTCGACATCCGTTTCGTCGTCACCAGCCTCGATGTCGGCTCGGCCGAGTGGATCTACGACAGCCTGTATTGCGCGCGCGGCCAAGCCGAGAATCTGATCAAGCTGCATAAGACACAGCTCGCCTCCGATCGCACCAGCTGCCGTTCGGCGCTCGCCAATCAAGTCCGCCTCGTTCTCCACACCGCCGCTTATTGGCTGATGCTGACCGTGCGCGACGCGATTCCCAAAGCCCGGGAATTGGCCACAGCCGAGTTCGCGACGCTGCGTCTTCGTCTCTTGAAACTCGCTGCCCGTGTCGTCGAGACCACGAGCCGCATTCGCCTTGCGTTTGCCGCGGCATGTCCCGAAGCCGACCTGATCCGCGGCTTGCCAGGCGCGCTGCTGCCTCTCGGTCCTTGACCGGCGGGGCGTCCGCCCCCCGTTCGCCCAACCTACACCTCAAGCGCGTTGCAAAGTACGGGTCGGTCAGGCGGTGAAAAGCCGAAGGCAATCCCGCGCGCCTCGTCAGAGCAGATGTGCGGCCACATCAATCGGACTAAAAAAAGCACTCTCACGAATAGGACGGGTTAGAGCGGTGGTCATGGGTCCCGGCTTTCGCCGGGACGACGGCGGAGTATGTTCACGGCAGCGCGATTCCCAATTCCTTCAGCGCGGCCATCATGCGTTGCGGGGGCTGCATCGGGATCACCATGGCCTTGCCGGTTTCCAGCAGGCTCTTCAGGCTGGAGAGGATCGCCGGCCAGCCGGTGCGGCCGCCTTCGAGGATGTCGTCGCTGATCGGGCGGTCATGCGATTGCAGCAAGGTCAGCTTCACGCCGTCGCCGGCTGGCTCGATCTCGTAGGTGACGAGTGTCGGCCCGAGCTTTTCGACGAGCTGCGGCCAGTTGACGTTGAAGGTGACGGTCAGCCGCTTCAGCGGATCGCATTCGATCACTTCGCCCGAGATATGCAGCGCGCCGTGAGGCGTGCGCACGATGTAGGCGCCGCCGACCCGCAGATCGACCTCGACCGCGTGGCCGGAGAAATATTGCCGGCTGAACTCGGCCTGGGTGAGTGCCTGCCACACCTTCTCGGGCGTGGCGGCGATGTAAATCGCATAGACGATCGCCGGCTTGAATTTTTCGACGTTCATGTCCGCACGTGTCCTTCGATAGATTCTCATGGTCACTCGAAGCCCTCGATCCCGAGCGCCTCCGGCGGAATCGGCGACACCTTGCCGGTCTCGAGCAGGCTCTTGAGCCCGGACAGGATCGCAGGCCAACCCTTGGAGATAGCGCCGAGCAGTTTGCTGCCGGCGGAGAAGCCTTCGTGGGTTACGGCCAACTTCACGAGATCGCCGAACGGCTGCAGGATGAAGACGACTTTCGTCGCCGGCTCGTCGCGCATGCCGTCGAACATCTCGTGCTTGAACGTATAAGACAGCCGCCGCGGCCGGTCCGCCTCGAGGATCTTGCCGGTGTCGGTGATCTTGCCGCTCATCACCAATGGGAACGGCGAGCCAACCTTCCAATCGGATCGGACCTCGGTGTCGAACCAGTATTGCCTGGTGAACGCGCTGTCGGTCAGCGCATCCCAGAGCTTGTCCGGCGTGGTCTCGATATAGGTGACGTAAACGAATTCGGGCCTGCTCATTGCGCTTGCTCCGTCGTTGCCTCGTTCTCATACCAGGGCGCATGCAGCATCCGGCCGCACTCGACGTAGCTCTTCAGGCTCGACAGGATCAGCGGCCAACCGAGGCTGATCTTTTCGAGCGCCACGCTGCCGGGTTCGAAGCGGTCGTGGATCACCGTGAGCCTGACTTGATCTCTCTGGCGTTCCAGCTCGAAGGTAACCCGTGAAGCCTTGCCGCCGTCGGAGCCGTCATGGGCAAGGAACGAATAGGACAGCCGCCTCGGCGGATCGTATTCGAGCACCTCGCCGGTGATTTCCTTGTTGTGTCGGGGCATCCGGATCGCGAATGGCGAGCCGATCTTCCAGTCCGAGACGACGGAGCTGCCGTGCCAGTACTGTTCCGACATTTTGGCGTCGGTCAGCGCGGCGAACACCTGCTCCGGTGTTGAGGCGATATAGATGGTGTAGACGAATTCCGGCTTACTCATCACGCTTCTCCAACTGTCTTTTCAATTCGCTCAGCGCGGCAAGTTTCCCGCGCTCGAACTTCCTGATCCACCGCTCGCCGATCTGATGGATCGGAACCGGGTTGAGGTAATGCAGCTTCTCGCGGCCATGCCTGATCGTGGTGACGAGGTTGGCCTCCTCGAGAATCACAAGGTGCTTGGTCACGGCCTGACGCGTCATGTCGAGGCCGTCGCAGAGCTCGCCGAGCGTCTGCCCGTTCTGATCGTGAAGCCGGTCAAGCAGCGTCCGCCGTGAGGCATCCGCGAGGGCTTTGAAGACTTCATCCATGGGTCGGATAATACGCAACCAAATGGTTGCATGTCAAGAGCGTGTGTTTGGGCGGTCATTTCGCCGTGCTATCGTCACTGACAGCCAACGCAGATTGGCAGGGAATACGAGGTGGTGCGCATGGGTGGTCGCGTTACGGCAGTTTGCTGCACGTTTGTTCTTGTCCTGCTCGCAAATGCTGCGGGCGCCCAGCAGCCGAAGATCGGCGACCCGCCCGAAGCCTCCAATATGAGGCTGGTTGGAACCAGTGACCTGCAGGCGCGCAGCGCCTATCAGCCGACCATTCATCATCAGGGCGACAGGTGGATCGCCTATATCGGCCATCACGGCGGCACCGACGACATTCCCGATCCGGTCAATCCGATGACCGGCAAGGCCGAACGTACGCATACGACGGAGGCCGCCTGATTGACGCATGCGCGCGGGCACGGCGAGGTCTATGATGGCATTGGGTGAAGGGTGAAGGTCAGGCGGCCTGCTGATTGGCTGGCTTGTCGGCCTGGCGCAGGAGCTTCCATTCCCAGGGCAAGAGCTCGTGCAGACGCGATGCGGGATGATCGGTGATACGGGCCAGGACGTCGGCGAGCCAGGCCTTGGGATCGACGTCGTTGAGGCGACAGGTCGTGATCATCGTCAGCATGATGGCGGCACGGTCGGCGCCGCGCTGGCTGCCGGCGAAGGTCCAGTTGCGCCTTCCCAAGGCGATGCCTCTCAATGCGCGCTCAGCGCAATTGTTGGTCAAGCAGATCCTGCCGTCGTCGAGGAAGCGGGCGAAGCCGTCCCAGCGCCTGAGCATGTAGTTAATCGGCTTCAGGACCTCGGAGGAACGCGAGAGGGTTTCGCGCTCGCGGAGCAGCCAGGCATGCATGTCCTCGAGAAGTGACTTACTCTGTTCCTGGCGAGCGGCACGCCGCTCGCCGGCACCGCGGCCGTTGATGGCGCGCTCGATCTCGAACAACGTATCGAGGCGTCTGACAGCCTCCAGCGCGATCGGGGAGACCGGTTTGCCTTTCTTGCCTTCCCGAGCATTTTTCTCGATATCAGCCAGCTCGAAGAAGCCCCGCCGCGCATGGGCCACGCAAAACGCCGGCGTAATCGGCAGCGCCTTCTTCTGCGGGTCGAACAGCGGCTCGAAGCCGCTGTAGCAATCCGCCTGCAAGATGCCGGCGAAGGCGGCCAGATGTCTCTGTGGATGCTCGCCTCGTCGGTCGCTCGAGGCGTAATAGACCGCTGCCGGCGGCGCAGGCCCGGCGAACGGCCGGTCATCCCGCACATAAGTCCAGATCCGCCCGGTCGTGCACTTGCCCTTCGCCAGAATACGGATGGTGGTGTCGTCGCCATGAAGGCGCTCGGCAGCGAGCACGTGGCGTTCGATCAAGTGGAAGAGCGGCATGACGGCGAAGGTCCCGTGGCCGACCTGGTCGGCCAGCGTCGACAACGGCAGGTCGATCCCCTCGGCCTTAAAGCGCGCACTCTGGCGGTTGAGCGGGATATGCATGCCGAACTTGTCGAACAGGATCGTCGCCAGCAATTGTGGGCCGATGAAGCCGCGCGGCGTGGCATGGAACGGCGCGGGCGGCTGGCTGATCTTCTCGCAATCGCGGCAGGTGAACTTCTCGCGTACCGTCTCGATCAGCTTGAAGCGGCGCGGGATCTCCTCCAGCGTCTTGGTCACATCCTCACCGATCTTCGCCAGCCGCGATCCACCGCAGCAGGCGCAGGTCGTTGGAGTCTCAATGACGACGCGCTCGCGTTCGATATCGTCAGGCCATGGCTTGCGCACCGGCCGCTTGCGCATGAAGGGGCGGACGTTCTGCGTCTTCGCCGCTGCGGCCTGTGCGGCAAGCTCATCCTCGCTCGCCGTGGTGACGAGTTCTTCGAGCTCCAACTCCAACTGCTCGAGCAGCCGTGCCGAGCGCTCGGATCGCTGCCCGTGCAGTTCGCGCTTCAGCTTCTCGATGCGCAACTCGAGATGAGCGATCAGCGCCTCGGTATCCGACAGTTTCGCCTGCGCATTCGCGGCTTGCGCCTGCCAGTTGGCGGCCTTCGCCTCGGCTTTCTGTCGCGCCTCACGCTCGGCCTGCAGCGCCGCCAGGGCACTGACAAGGTCCGATGGAAGATCATCCGGCTTCGATATCATGGAGCCATTGAATCAGATCGAGCAGCAGATTCAAACCGTAAAACGACTATCCGACCCGCGTCGGACGCTGGGTTTCTTGAGGGTTGCGCCAATCGATCCCGGACAACAGATAGCTCAACTGCGCCGGAGAGATCGTTACCGATTCACCAGCAACCGATGGCCAGATGAACCTGCCTCTCTCGAGTCTTTTGGTGAACAAGCAGGCGCCCTGGCCATCGTGCCAAATGACCTTCAATAGATCACCGCGTTTGCCCCGGAAGCAGAAAAGACCGCCGCCCATGGCGTCGCGCTTGAGCACTTCCTGCACGCGCAGAGCCAGGCTCGGAAAGCCGCACCGCATGTCGGTATGGCCCGTCGCCAGCCACACCCGCACGCCCGTCGGGATCGGGATCATCGGCGCGCCAGGCCCCGAGCAATTCGAACGACCGCCTCGATATCCGCACCGGGGCCGAAGACCACGCGCAGCCCCTGAGGGCTCACGATTTCGATCTGACCTGTCTCGACAGCTTCCGTCGTTGGCGGCGTACTTGCCGCAACTATCGCAGGGACGAATGTCGGGCCGATCGAATCCTCTTCGGCCGGATCATGACAGGTCCAAGCCTTGCGCCAGCTCAGCAGAAGCTGACGTGATATCCCATACCGGCGAGCCGTCGCCGACACCAGTCGTGCCCCCGAGAAGCTCTCCTCTACGATTCTGAGCTTCTCCGCACGCGTCCAGCGTCGCCGCCGACCGGTCTCCACCAAATCCATGCGGCTCAGCACCGCACTGTCCTTATGTCCGTCCATAAGGACAGTCAGCTACAGATCGGAAAAACTCGCAAGACGGCCGCCCTCGGACGGATACGGCCGAACCGAACGGCACCTCGATCGTCGACGTCACCGATCCCGCGCATCCGAAATATCTGCGGCACATTCCCGGGCAGGAAGGCAAATACGAATCCGGCGGCGCGCAGATGGTGCGGATCTGCGACGGCAAGGATCTGCCGAAGGGTGATCGCAACGCGGTCTACATGCTGCGTACCTTTGGCAGCGAGGCGCATGAGATCTGGAACGTCGCCGATCCCGCCAATCCGGTGCTGGTCACCCGGATCGGCGGGCTGAAGGACACGCACAAGAATTTTTGGGAATGCGGCACCGGCATCGCCTTCCTGGTGTCGGGCGCGCCGGACTGGCGCACGCGGCGCATGACGCAGGTGTACGATCTCTCCGATCCCGCGCAGCCTAAGAAGATCAGGGATTTCGGCCTGCCCGGGCAGGAGCCCGGCGCCACCGGCGCGGTGCCGACCGAGCTGCACGGGCCGATCTCGACCGGGCCGAAGGGCAACCGCGTCTATTTCGGCTACGGCACCAACAAGGGCGGCTTCCTGCAGATCGTCGACCGCGACAAATTGTTGAACGGGCCGAAGGAGCCGACGCCGGACAACCTGAAATATCCGGAGATCGCGCGGATGCCGCTGTCGGCGATGAATGGCGCACACACGGTGTTCCCGATGCCTGGCATGCCGATCGCCGAGTTTGCGCATGACAAGGACGGCAGCACCCGCGACATCGTGATGATCGTTGACGAGGCGATCCAGAACGAATGCGGCGAGGCACGGCAGATGGTGTGGTTCGCCGATGTCACCACTGAAACGCGGCCGATGCTGATTTCGAGCTACACCGTGCCTGAGGCCTCCGGCGCGTTCTGCGAGCGCGGCGGCCGGTTCGGCTCGCATTCATCGAACGAGAGCATGGCGCCGGTCTACTACAAGAAAATGGCCTTCATCGCCTTCTTCAACGCCGGCGTCCGCGCGCTCGACATCCGGGATCCCTATCACCCCCGGGAAGTCGGCTACTTCATCCCGCCGATCACGTCGGCGACCGACAAGCGCTGCGTCACCATCGACGGCAAGGAGCGCTGCAAGGTCGCGATCCAGACCAACAATGTCGAGACCGACGAGCGCGGCTATATCTACGCGGTCGACCGCGCCAACACCGGCCTGCACATTCTCGAACTGACCGGCGAGGCGCGCGCCATCGCCGGTCCGCCGTGAGCGCGTTGATGCGCGCGTGGCCGATCATCGCGGCGATGTTCCTGGCGCTCGGCGGCCTCTCGGCCGTGGCGGGCTACGAAATGGCACCGCCGCGGGCAGCCGCGTGGCGCGAGATCGCCTGGCCGTTCCCGCGCGACGGCTGGCCCGCCGGCCGCGCCTTCCGCTGCGACGTGGCCGAATGCGGCGCCGACGTCGAGGTCTATCTCAGGCCAAAACTCGGCTTCTGCAACTGCGATAGCGGCGTCGCCGATGACGACGAGGTCGATCGCGTTTCCGATGTCGACATGATCAGCCCGCGCTTCGTGCCGCTAAGGGCGGGCGATGTGGTTGATGTCGCGGGCATGTCCGGGCGGATCAGGGCGTACGATCTCGACATGCCCGACGGGAAACGCACCGCGATCGGCATCGCGGCCTCGCATCGTTGCGATCTGATGGCGGTGGCGGCGCAGGGCAGCGGCGATGCCGCACGGGTGCGGCGGGCGACGTTGAAGTTTCTGGAGTCGCGCGAAGTCCGGAAATGGATGACTGCCGCGATGGAGGGACGTTGAGCGTAGCGTGCGTCTTTCTTACCTCGCCCCGCTTGCGGGGAGAGGTCGGATCGCATCGACAGATGCGATCCGGGTGAGGGGGTACAGGTCTCTCGGTCTGCACCGCCTGGCGGAGAGAGCCCCTCACCCCAGCCCTCTCCCCGTGAAGGACGGGGAGAGGGAGCGACAGTGCCGCTTCCATCCACTTCCTCCACATGCATAATGTCTAGGAAAGAACAAACGAGCTCCCCATGTCCCTGCAAGCCTATTTCGCCTTCGTCGCCGCCTGCATGGCGCTGGCGCTGTTGCCCGGTCCGATCGTCACGATGGTGATCGCCAACGGCCTGCGCTACGGCACGCGCGCCGCGCTCACCAACGTGCTGGGCGCGCAGGTGGGACTCACCATCGTGATCGGCATCGTCGCGGTCGGCCTGACTTCGCTGATGGCGACGATGGGGTACTGGTTCGACTGGGTGCGCTTTGCCGGCGCGGCCTATCTGGTCTGGCTCGGCGTCAAGCTGGTCCGCTCCCCGGTCGAGGGCGTCGGCACCGACGAGACGCCGCCGCCGCCGCGCGGCGGCTTCTTCCTGCAGGGCTTTCTGGTGCTGCTCTCGAACCCGAAAGTCCTGGTGTTCTTCGGCGCCTTCATTCCGCAGTTCATGGACATGGACAAGCCGCACATTCCGCAGGTGGCGCTGCTCGGCGTCACCTTCATGGCGACCGCCGTGCTGACCGACGCGGCCTACGCGCTGGCGGCCGGCCGCGCCCGAAAGTTCTTCTCCAAGGAGCGGACGCGGTTGATGTCGCGCATCTCCGGCGGCTTCATGATCGGCGGCGGCATCTGGCTGGCGCTGACCCGGGCCCGATAAACCCCGCCGGGTGGTTGAACCCTTCACAGGGGTGGCGCGTCAAACCGGCGCTGCCTCCGATGAAGGACCCTTCCCGTGCCCGATTTGCCCTGGCTTGTTTATGCGATGCTGCTCGCGCCGCTCGGGCTGATCCTTATCGCCGCCGCCGTCAAGACCTGGCAGGTGCGCGAGGCGAGGGGCTGGCCGGACACATCGGGCAAGGTCGTGACCGCGGCCGCGGAGGTACGTGAGGTCAGGGTCTCCGACGACGAGCGCGAGGACGGCTATCGGATGGAGCAGCGCAACTTCGCCAACGTGGTCTACGAGTACCAGGTGGACGGCAGGAAGTTGCGCAACAACCGCGTCAGCATCGGCGAGGACCTCGGCAATTTCCAGGTTGCGGAGACACTGGCGAAGTATCCGGCCGGCAGTATCGTGACCGTCTACTACAATCCGCGACATCCCGATCAGGCGGTGCTGGAGCGTGACTTGCCGAAGGGCATCTGGGGATGTCTGGGCATCGGCAGTGCGATCGTGCTCGCGATCGTGTTCGGCTCGGCTTTCGGTCTCAACCGGATCCACGATGTTGTCTCGCGCCACATGGCGCGGCCCGATTTGTCGGGGATGGTGATCGGCTTCGGTGCGTTCGGCTTCGTCGTCGCGCTGTTTGCGCTCGCCGTGCGGCGGCAGGCGTCGACGGCGAGTCATTGGCCGGTGGTATCAGGCATCATCCATGTGTCCGAGATGGAGGAGTATCGTGGCGCTGCCCCCGATGGCGACGGGCGCGGGATGGAGATGTTCGGCAAGCGCGTGTCCTACACTTACACCTACGAGAACGTCAGCTACACCAACGAATGCGCGCGGGTCGGCGCGGAATCCGCCGCGAGTTCGAACAAGATGCTGCAGCGCCTGATGTCGCGCTACCAGGATGGCGCCGCCGTCGAGGTCCACGTCAATCCCGTCAATCCCGCCGAAGCGTCGCTCGACGCGCGCGGCGACGGCCGGCTCGCCTGGGTGCTGTGGACCATCGCAGGACTCTTTTTCGCGGCCGCGCTGTTTGCTGTCACCCGTGGCGGCTAGAGCGTTTTCGAGCGAAGTGGACACCGGTTCGCGTGAAGAAAACGCGTCGAAACAAGAATCTAGAGCTTCGGTTCTGATTCAATTAGAATCGAAGCTCTAGCGCGCGGTCTCATTCACGTTGAGCGTCTGCTCCGTCACATCGCGCAGCAAACCCACCAGCAGGTCGAGCTTGTATCCCGTCATCGGCAGCGGCTTTGCGCCGGATGTCGCGAGCTCGGCGGCTTGCGCGATCGTCGCCGCGTTGGCTGGCTTGCCCTGTAGCGCCGCCTCGCATGCCGCAAGCCGCAGCGGCACCGGAGCGATGCCGCCGGCGGCGATATAGACTTGCTGGAATGCACCGCCGGATATCACGGTTCGTACGCAGATCTCGACCAGCGGCCATTCCGCATGCGAGCGGCTGATGGCGCGCTTGTAGAGCGCGCGCTCGCCGGCCAGCGGGGCAGGGAGCTCGATCCGTTCGATCCGTTCGCCTGCCGCAAGCAAATTGTCGGCCGTGCCGTTGCTGCCGTCGCCGAGCAGGTCGGAGATCGACAATCCGCTGCGCCGGTCCGTGGTGACCTTCGCATCATAAGCCAACAGCGCCATCGCCATGGTCGACGGATGCGGCGCCACGCAAGGGCCGAGATCGAACGCGACGTGATAGAGATGGTTGCCCGATCGCGCCGGACAGTCGGAGCCACCCTTCTTGAGACAGGCGATCTGCGGATTGCGGAAATACCAGCAGCGCGAACGCTGGGCGAGGTTGCCGCCGAGCGTCGCCATGTGCCGGATCTGCGGCGTGGCAAGGCCCTGTGCCGCGGCAGCGATGCCGGGATAGGCCTGGGCCAGCCGCCCGTCGGATGCGATGGTCGCGATCGCAGTCAGGGCGCCGATGCGCGCCGAGCCGTCGGCGTTCCACGCGATCCCGATCGTATCGGGACTGGCGGCGAGATCGATGATCGACCCGCACGACAGGCCGCTGCGGCGGCGCTCCGACAGGTCGGTGCCGGCGGCACGGAATTCGGGCGCGTACATTGCCTCTGCGGTTGCGGCACTCATGCGGCAGCCCTCCCTTTCAGCGCGGCGACGATGCGGTCGGGACGGATCGGAATCTCGGTGAGGCGGACGCCGATCGCATTGTGGATCGCGTTGGCGACGGCCGCCGAGGTCGGCACCGTCGACGCCTCGCCGATGCCGACGCTGTTGCCGAGCACATGGTCGAAGCCGGCTTCGTCGAAATGGACATCGATCTCGGGCGTGTCGGCGATGCCCGGGATGCGATAATCCTCCATCCCCGCGGTCAGGACGTCGCCGCTGGTCGGATCCAGCTCGCGCGCCTCATAGAGCGCGTAGCCGAGGCCCTGGATCACCGCGCCGCAGGCCTGGCTGTGCGCCAGTGCGGGCGCTGCGATCTTTCCTACCGCGATGCCGGTATGCACGTTGAGCACGCGCACATGGCCGAGCCAGGTGTCGACCTCCACCTCGATGACCTGCACCGAGCTCGGCACGCCGGCGCCGACCGCGATGTTCGAGAAGCGGCGCATCATCCAGCCGAACACAAATCCCATCAGGCCGACTTCGCGCAGCGGCGAGCGGATGCCGGGCGCCGTGTTCTTGCCGTCCTCGCCGCGCGTCTCCGTGACAGCGATGTCGGGCGAGCGCGCGATCAGCTCGCGCCACGGCGCGTTCGAACCCGGCGCGGGCTTTCGCGTGGCCTGTTCGAGGATTGCGGCCTTCAGTTTCCGCACCGCCTGCAGCGTCGGCGGCAGCACGGAGGCGGTGACGCGGCTGCCGCCGGAGCCGGGCCCCTCGGGCAGCGACGAATCGCCGATCCGCACCTCGATGTCGCCGGGTTCGAGATCGAACTCGCGCGCGATCGTGTCGGCAAGCACACTGCGGGTGCCGGTGCCGATGTCCTGCGTCGCGGTGCTGGCGATGATGCGGCCGGCCTTGACCGCGACCTCGACCTTCACATTGGGCTGCCACAGATAGAGCCAGTAGCCCGTCGCCACCCCGATGCCGCGGCGATAGCGCCCGGTCTGCGCCGGCTTCCGGTTGCGCCAGATCTCGAGCCCGGATGCCCAGTCGTAGAGCCGCTGACGGTTGGGGTCAGGATCCCAGCGCTTGCGCAGGGCGATCGGATCGACGTTGAGCCGCAGCGCGGCTTCGTCGATCGCCTGCTCCACCGCGAATGCCATCGGCGGACCGCCGGGGCCGCGGAAGGCTGTGCCGGGCGGCAAATTGCTGATGACGTCGAAATCCGAAAGGTCCTTCGCCTCCGCGGGGTAGATCAGCCGCGCCAGGCCCGCGATCGTCGAGTTGGTCGCGGCCCCCGTATCGGCATGCGCAGTGACGGAGAGCGCTTTCAGGCCGCCCTTCTCGGAGGGAAGCAGCGCGACCTTCAATTCCGCGGCCGGCCGATAGCCGGCGACGGAAAGCTCTTCCTGGCGGTCGTAGGCGACCCGCACCGGCGCCCGCGCCTCGCGCGCGAGCTCGATCGCTGCGATGGTCTCGACGCCGAGACTCGCCTTCGATCCGAAGCCGCCGCCGACGTGATCGGCGATCACGCGGACCTTGTCGTGACCGAGCTTGTAGCGTTTTGCGATCTGCTCCTTCAGGTGAAACACCTGCTGGGTCGAGGCGTGCAGGGTCAGCCGGTCGCCGTCGAAGCGCGCCACCGCGGCATGCGGCTCGAGGCACGCGTGCTGTTGCGTGGCGGTGCGAAAGGTTGCTTCGACGAGCAGCCGGTTGTTGGCCTGGCGCGCCTCATCGACCCAGTTGCGGGCCTTCTTGGCGCGTGTCGAGAATACCGCGGTCGGCCCGCGGATGTTCTGCTTCCAGGGCGCCGGCCCGCCGGCCGCTTCCGAGACATTGCCGGCCCGCTTGCGGCTCGCCTTGTCGAACACGACGGGCGCGCCATCCTTGCGTCCCGCGTCGAGCCCGATCACCGCGGGCAGGCGTTCGCTGGTCAGCTTGATCGCGGCGAGTGCGGCATGCGCGGTCTTGCGGTCCCTCGCTGCAACCGCCGCAATCGGCTCGCCGACATAGCGCACAGTACGATCGTCGCCGAGCAGCGATACCGCGGTGACGCCGGAGAGCGCCCGCGCCGGAGCCAGATCAAGCGCGGTGATGCGGGCATGCGCCTCACGCGACCGTAGGATCACGCCTTCGAGCTGACCATCATGGTTGATGTCGACGGTGTACTTTGCCGCGCCCGTCACCTTGTCGCGCGCCTCGATGCGGGGCGCTGTGACATTGTCGCCGTCGAAGCGGCCGGCGCAGGCATCCGCCACCGCGCGGAAAATCCCGTCATAGGCGCCGCATCGGCAGAGATGGCCGGACAGCGCCACGCCGATCTCCTCGCGCGAGGGCACGGCCGTTCCCTTGGTTGCACGCCAGCGGTCGCAGAACGCGGTCGCTTCCACGATGAAGCCCGGCGTGCAGAAGCCGCACTGCAGCGCGTCGTGCGCCATGAACGCCTTCTGCACCGGATGTAGCGTTGCGGCGCCGATGCCTTCCACCGTCGTCACCGATTTGCCGGCGGCGGCCTGCGCCGGCATCAGGCAGCTTGCGACCGGCGCGCCGTCGACCAGCACCGTGCAGGCGCCGCAGACGCCGGCGCCGCACACCAGCTTGGTGCCGGTGAGCTTGAGCTGGTCGCGCACGACGTCGATCAATAGCGCGTCGGGATCGTCGGGCAGGGATTCAACGCGGCCGTTGATGGTCGTCGTGCTCATGGATGTCCTCCTGTCGTCCTGCGTGTCGGCTTTTCCCTCATCGCCGCCTTCTTGACGGGCGGCTTTTGCGATTTCGGCATGGATTTCGGCACGGCGCCCGCGCAGAGCGTCCGCACCATCATCGCCATGTCCTTCAGGAACGCATCGGCCGGCTGCATCGCCGGGTACTGCGACTTCGATGCGTACATCGCCATTTCGACCAGCCGGGCGAATTCGGCCGGCGACAGGCCCTGCGGCAGCACAAGCTGCTGCTTGCGCACGATCCGTGAAATCGTCGCGACCATGCGCTCCGCGTAGCGCGCGGCATAGGTCTGGTAGAGGTCGCGCGCGTGCACGAGGTGCTCGGAATACAGCTCCTCGAGATGCGGCGAGCCGTCCAGCGACGCGATCATGGTCGACATCCGCGCGATCATGCCCGCGGCAAGAATGTCGCCGAGATCGCCGCCCGCCGTCTCCGCTTCGGCAACAGCGGCGTCCTCGGCCGCGATCGCGGACTCATGCACCCGCTCGATCACGGCGCGGAACAGCGCTTCCTTGGATTCGAAATGGTGATAGAGCGCCTGCCGCGTCAGGCCGGCCGCTTCGGCGACCTGCTCGATCGAGGAACGGCGAAAGCCGTGCCGGCGGAACACCAGCATCGTGGCATCGAGAATGCGGGTCTTCGGTCCCATTTGACGATTTTGACAAATATAGAAGAACTGTCAAATCGCGATTTGGTGAGGGTGGTGCTGGCGCCCCTGATCACCATTCCGCGAGGTCGCCGCGCCGCCGGCACCGGTGTGAACCGCATCACGGATGGTCGCGTCCAAGAAACGTAGAGCTTGTTAAAGGCGAGCCTGCTCGCCCGGAGCTTGCAAGGACACTGACATGGCCCAGGTTTATTTCCATTGCTCGACTACGCGCGGCGTGTTGATGGATCGCCGCGGCACCGCGGTGACCAGCCTTTCCGAGGCCTGCGAGGCGGCGACGTGCATGATGCGATCGTTGGTCGCAACGGCCAGCCTGGAAGACTGGCGCGACTGGGCCGTGCATGTCAGCGACGAGGCCGGCGACGAGATCGTCATCCTGTCCTTCGCATCCGTTCTCGGCAAACCACACTGAGAGGACGCCATGCCGTCGCTGCAGCCAGCATTGCTGCCCTTTCGCCGCGGCCTGCACGCGATCACGACCGGCTGGCAGAATCTGATCGAGCGAATTCGCGATCCCTACCGGCCCGAGCGCCACTACATGCGCGGGCCGGGCCCCAAATGGCATGCCAAGCATGCCGTCCAAGCCGCCCCGGCCGGTTGAACGCAGACCGGTTCAGCTCTCGCCTTTCGTCGGGCGATGCGTCTCGCGGCGCCACACCGCCGGGCTGACGCCGATCACGGCCGAAAACACCCGCGTGAAATGGCTCTGATTGGCAAAGCCGGCCGAAATCGCGATCTCGGACAGCGACAGGTCGCGCACCGCCATCAATTGCTTGGCCGCCGTCACCCGTTGCCGCAGCAGCCATTGGTGCGGCGGCAGGCCGGTGGAGATGCGGAAGGCGCGCGAGAAGTGGCTGACCGAGAGGCCGAACTCGGCCGCGATCTGCTTCAGCGGGATTTTTCCGCCGAGGTCGGCTTCGAGCCGTTCGCACGCTTGCCTCGCTTGCCAGGCGGCCAGGCCTCCGCGGGTCGGTGCGGTGATGCTCCGCAGTCCGCCATAGGTCTGCGCGACGTGTGCGGTGAGGGCGAGCATCATGTGATCGATGAACAGCTGGTTGGTCTCCTCCGGCCGGCGCAATGCTTCGAGCAGCGAAGCGCCGAGATGACGGACGATGGCGTCGTCATGGCCGATACCGGGCTGATAAGCCAGTTCACCGATACGCGGCGCGCCGGCCTGCCTGGCGATGTCGTTAAGCGCGGAGCGCGGCAGATAGAAAAAGATCGAGTGGAACGGCTTGTCGATCACATAACGCGGATCGCGCTTCAGGTCGTACAGGTAGGTTGCGCCGCTGCGGATATCCGACTTGATGACGCACCGGCCGCGTTCCCAGCACTCGCAGTCCGGATAATCGCGAAACTTGAGGCTGAGCAGATAGGCATCGTCGGCGGGCAGCGACCCGGACAGGTCGCGCACCGGGTTGTCGTTCCGCGTCTCGGTGACCGCGAGCTCCGCACTGCGCAGCGAGCGCGTGATCAGCGAGGGCGCTTCCGCCAATTGCAGCGGCCGCCCGAGCCTCCGTCCGTAGACGCCTGCCTGTACCATATCGATCAAGTCCGACTGTAATGGGTGACCTCGGATACCGTCACCGTCATCTCGCGTGGTCGTGGCTTATTATCCGGATTGCTGCGGTGCCGTCCAGTTCCTCACGCGATGATGAACGACCCGCACCGCGTCGATCACGGCAGTGCTATTCCAGAACAATTTCAATTGCTTTGGTCCGATCGACTTTGTGGGATGCAGAATGTCGCGGCGGCGCGCTTGCAGCAGGATTGGATAAAGCGGGCCGTTTTAGGAAAGACATTCGTACTGCGCGGCGCTTAGTTCCCGCCGACAGTTCCGCGCCTTATCGGTCCGTAGACCCTGCCCGCAGGGAGGTAGCGCATGAGCTTTCAAACGCGAGCACAGGTCATGACTAAGCCGATCCTGCACGATCCTTTGCGGGATTCGTCCGCCGCATCCGATGCCAAGGCCGCCCGAGACGCCGGTCGGCCCGCGCGCTCCCGCCGACCAGGAGATGGCCCGTGTGCTCCACACGCGGCCGCTGCGCATCGCGGCCGACCCGTCGAGCGGCGCGATCGCCTATTGGAAGCACGAGGCCCTGCACGACGTCGTCCGGCCGATGGTCGACCACGTCATCATGACCTATCCCGCCGGCTCGCAGCAGCTAGAGCGGCGCACCGGCAAGGTGACTTCGATCGGCACGGCGCGTTCAGGCGTCGTGACGATCATTCCGGCCGGCTCGACCTCGCGATGGGACATCCACCAGTCGATGCATGTCGTTCAGCTCTATCTTCCGCATGCGACGCTGCAGCGCGTGGCCGGCGAAGCCGACACTGCCGCGCCCGGCGATCTCTTGGAGCGCACTGCGCATCCCGATCCCATTACATCGCGATTGTTGTTGAGCGCCGCCGACGCTCTCGACGGCGGCCAGGCGCTGGATGCGCTGTTCAGACACCAGCTGACCGATCTTCTGGCGAACCGCCTGCTGTCGGCGCATGCCGGCGTGCCCGCCGCCGTTCAGGCGACCATGGGAGGGTTGTCGCCGACCGCGCTGCGCCGCGCCACCGAGCGGTTGCGCTCGGACAGCGATGCGGACGTCTCGCTTGCGGCTCTGGCCATGGACGCCGGCCTGTCGCGCTTTCACTTCTGCCGTGCCTTCAAGGAAAGCACCGGGCTCTCGCCGCATGCCTGGCTGCGCCAGCACCGGCTCGAGCAGGCCATGAACATGCTGCGCGACACCGATGCATCCGTCGTCTCGATCGCGGCGGCGCTCGGCTACAGCTCGCAGACCGCGTTCGCCGCGGCGTTCAGGAAGCTGACCGGCGAAACCCCGAGTGATTGGCGGCGCCGTCTGCGGTAGAGCGTTTTCGAGCGATGTGGACGCCGGTTCGCGTGAAGAAAACGCGTCAAAACAAGAGGCTGGAGCTTCGGTTCTGATTTAATCAGAATCGAAAGTGCTCTAGCAGCAATCGCTCTTCAGGTCGGGCAATCGCTCTGGGGCACCGACAAGCCCAATTCGCTAGATCACCGTGGCGCCCACGCCAACAACGGAGACAAGCGATGGCCTGGAAGGATTTCGGCAGCTCCCTCGCAATCACGCGGCGACGCCGGGCCGTCGCGACCGCACTGATGTACGGGCTGACGCTCACCGTCCGCTTCACCACGGCAACCGCCGACGATGCCGACGCCCCGGCGCAGGCCGCTCACGGCGTCCATCCGATGACCTCGGTGATGATCAACGACGCGGCTCAGGGGCTCACCCGGGACCTCTTTCCGGGCGCCGCGCAGCCGGTCAGCTTTCACCGCGGTTCGCTGCCCGGCGCGCGCGGTTGTCGCGCGGCGTGTGGACCGGCGCCGCGCACGCCGTTCGTATCGGGCTGTGCCATCAGTCAATAGGCACTCACGTTCATTTCACCGCTTCGCGTCGCAGCTCGCGACAGGTTTGACCGTCAGCGGCAAGCGGCGGCGGCGACGCGCGGACATCAGAGACTGTCAACCCAGAGGAGATATCCCATGCGACTGGTCATCATCGGCGCCGGCTTTGCCGGCATGTACGCCGCACTTTCCGCAGCCCGCCTGCGCGACATCAAGGGCGTTTCGCCCGAGGAGCTCGAGATCGCGCTGGTCGCGCCGGAGCCGACTTTGGTGGTCCGCCCGCGGCTCTACGAGCCCAAGCCGGAGACGCTGACCGCGCCGCTGCTCGACGTCTTCAACGCGATCGACGTCGTCTATGTGCAGGGCAGCGCCGAGGCCGTCGACACCAAGGCGCGTACCGTGCAGATCGTCACCGCCAAGGACGCACGCAAGACGCTGCCCTACGATCGGCTGGTGGTGGCGACCGGCAGCCGGCTGTTCCGCCCGAACGTGCCCGGCCTTGCCGAGCATGCCTTCAGCGTCGACAACCTTCAGGACGCGATCGCGCTCGACCGTCATCTGCATAGCCTTGCCAAGCAGCCGGCATCGGTGGCGCGCGACACCGTGGTCGTTGCCGGTGGCGGCTTCACCGGCATCGAGGCGGCGACCGAGATGCCGGCACGGCTCAAGGAGATTCTCGGCAACGACGCCAGGCCGCGCGTCATCATCGTCGAGCGTAACGCTGCGATCGCACCCGACATGGGCGAGGGGCCGCGTCCGATCATCGAGGAAGCGATGCGCAAGCTCGGCGTCGAGGGCCGCTTCGGCGCCGGCGTCGCCGAGGTCAGCAAGTCCGGCGTCACGCTCTCCAGCGGCGAGCATATCGAGGCCGCGACCGTGGTCTGGGCGGCGGGCATCCGCGCCGCGCCGCTGACCGCGCAGATCCCGGCCGAGCGGGACAATTCCGGCCGGCTGCTGGTGGACCGCGATTTGCGCGTGCCGGCGGTCGCAGGCGTGTTCGCCACCGGCGATGCCGCGCGTGCGGCATGCGACGATGACGGCAACTACGCGCTGATGTCGTGCCAGCACGCCACGCGGATGGGCGCCTTTGCCGGCAACAACGCCGCCGCCGAGCTGCTCGGCGTCCCGACCAAGCCATATCACCAGAAGGCCTATGTCACCTGCCTCGATCTCGGCGAGGCCGGCGCGCTGTTCACCCGCGGCTGGGAACGCAAGGTCGAGATGGTCGGCGACGTCGCCAAGAAGACCAAGCGGGAGATCAACACCGTCTGGATCTATCCGCCGCGCGCCGAGCGTGCCGCCGCGCTCGCATCCGCCGATCCGGAGCACGTCACCGAAGTCTAACACTCCCGACATCGGCCGCGCCCTGCACGGGCGCGGCCACCCTCGACCGCCATATCTGGAGCTCACCAAAGTGAAACACGAGACCGTGCGTACATCGTCGTTCGCGATGCCGCTGACCAGTCCGGCCTTTCCTCCCGGGCCGTACCGCTTCGTCAACCGCGAGTACTTCATCATCCAGTACCGGACCGATCCCGACGCGCTGCGCCGCGTGGTGCCTGAGCCGCTGCAGCTGACCGATCCGGTGGTGAACTACGAGTTCATCCGCATGCCGGACTCGACCGGCTTCGGCGACTACACCGAGAGCGGCCAGGTCATTCCGGTGTCATACAAGGGCCAGCTTGGCGGCTTCACCCATCAGATGTTCCTCAACGATCATCCGCCGATCGCGGGCGGGCGTGAGTTGTGGGGCTTTCCCAAGAAGCTGGCGCAGCCGAAGCTCGAGGTCGAGATCGACACGCTGGTCGGCACCCTGAACTACGGTTCGGTGCGGATCGCGACCGGAACCATGGGCTACAAGCACCGCGCGCTCGACATCGCGGCCGAGACCAAAAAGCTCGCCTCGCCGAACTTCCTCCTCAAGATCATTCCGCATGTCGACGGCACGCCGCGCATCTGCGAGCTGGTGCGCTATCACCTCGAGGACGTCACGGTGAAGGGCGCCTGGACCGGACCGGCTGCGCTCGACCTGTACTCGCATGCGCTGGCGCCTGTCGCCGAGCTGCCGGTGCTGGAGGTTCTCTCCGCCAAGCACATACTTGCCGACCTCACGCTCGGGCTTGGCGACGTGGTGCACGACTATCTCGCCACGAGCCAGGCGACACCGCATCGCGGCGGCGACGTCTTGACCGCCGCGAATGCCGGCTGACCGGCCGCAACCCGTCCATCAGGAGATCCAGCAATGCTGAACGTGATGCGCGAGCAGATCAATCCGCTGTCGCAGCAGACCATGTCGCTGCCCTACGATGTCGTGGCGCTGGTGCTACAGGGCGGCGGCGCGCTCGGCGCCTATCAGGCCGGCGTCTATGAAGGCCTGCACGAGGCGGGCATCCGGCCGAACTGGCTCGCCGGCATCTCGATCGGCGCGCTCAACGCCGCGATCATCGCCGGCTCGCCCGAGGGAGAGCGCGTCGAGCGGCTGCGCAAATTCTGGGAAGGCATCTGTGCCGCGTCGGTGGAATGGCCTGCCGGCGAGGGGCTCGCCAATGCCCTGCCGTTCGCCTTCGACATGCGCTCGGCGCACAATGCGCTGGCGGCGATGCGCGCCTTGTTCCAGGGGCAGCCCGGCTTCTTCAAGCCGCGCTTCCCGCCGCCGTTCCTGTCGCCATTCTCGGGCGCCGCCGCGACAAGCTTCTACGACACCTCCGCATTGCGCCAGACGCTGGAACAGCTCGTCGACTTCGATCGGCTGAACTCGGGAGGAGTGCGCGTCAGCGTCGGCGCGGTCAACGTGCGCACCGGCAATCTGACCTATTTCGACACCGCCGAGCGCCGGCTCGGACCGAAGCACTTCATGGCGTCGGGTGCGCTGCCGCCAGGCTTCCCAGCGGTCGAGGTCGACGGCGAGCACTATTGGGATGGCGGCGTGGTTTCGAACACGCCCTTGTCCCGCGTGCTGTCCAGCGAGCCGCGCGATACGCTAACCTTCCAGATCGATCTGTGGTCGGCGAAGGGCCGCGTGCCCAACGACCTGATGGAGGTATCGAGCCGGCAGAAGGACATCCAGTATTCCAGCCGCACCCGTGCCATCACCGACCAGGCGCTGCGAATGCAGAAGATGCGTCAGGCGTTGCAGCGGACGCTCGCACTGCTGCCGGAGAGTGTCAGGCAGGATCCGGAAATTCGCGAGATCGCCGAGATGGCTCGCCATCGCTCCTGCAACATCATTCACCTGATCTACCAGTCCAAGATCCATGAGCGCCACTCCAAGGACTACGAGTTCGGGTTGAGCGCGATGCGCGCGCACTGGCAAAGCGGGTTGGAGGATATTCGCCGCACCCTGGCGGATCCGAGCCGCCTCGACCGGCCGGCGCCCGAGCGCGGCATCGTCACCCACGACATCCACCGCCGCGACTGAGTTGCGGCGCCTCACATCCTCACAGCATCGAAAGGAAACTCCCATGTTGAAAGGCAAGGTTGCCATCGTCACCGGATCGACCAGCGGCATCGGGCTCGGCATTGCCAGGGAACTCGCCAGACTGCGCGCCGACATCGTCTTGAACGGCTTTGGTGACGCCAATGAAATCGAGGCGATCCGCGGCGGCATCGAACGCGAGCATGGCGTGCGCGTCAGCTACGACGGCGCCGACATGTCGAAGGAAGATGCCGTGCGCGGCTTGGTCACCGCGACGGTTGCCAAGTTCGGCCGCCTCGATATCGTCGTGAACAATGCCGGCATCCAGTTCACCGCGCCGGTCGAGGAATTTCCGGCCGCCCGCTGGAATGCCATCCTGGCGATCAACTTGTCGGCTGCATTCCACAGCATTGCCGCCGCGTTGCCGCAGATGAAGAAGCAGCGCTGGGGCCGTATCGTCAACATCGCCTCCGCCCACGGCCTCGTTGGGTCGACGCACAAGGCGGCCTATGTCGCGGCCAAGCACGGTCTGATCGGCCTGACCAAGGTGGTTGGTCTGGAGACCGCCGGCAGCGGCGTGACCTGCAACGCGGTTTGTCCCGGCTGGGTGCGCACGCCGCTGGTCGACAAGCAGATCAACGACATCGCCGCGGAGCGCGGCATCAGCCAGCAGGATGCTGCGAGAGATATGCTCGCCGAAAAGCAGCCGTCGCTCGAGTTCGTCTCTCCGGCACAGCTTGGCGGCACCGTCGCCTTCCTGTGCTCGGGCGCAGCCGACCAGATCACCGGAACCGCGATCTCGGTCGATGGCGGCTGGACGGCGCGGTAGCGCACGGTCATCGAGCATGACCGGGATTTCCTCAGCCGGCCCATGACGGCCAAAATCCAGGTGCTCGCCCATGTCACTGCTCGCCAGAGGCTTGCTCGCCTTCCAAGGGCCGGATGATTCCGCGGATGACGCCATGGAGCTGTCGCGCATGGAGGCGCGACTGCCGGCTTTGCTCAGCGTGATCGCCGGAATGGTCGACTGTACCGGCTTTTTCACGCTGGGCCACGTCTTCACGGCTCACGTGACCGGCAACCTCGTGCTGGCAGCGGGCGTTGCCGTCGACGGCGGCTCGTTCCATTGGGCGCAGTTGTTGACCATCCCGGTCTTCATGCTGGCGCTGGCCACCGTCTGGCTGATTGCGCGCGCATCACGCTTGCACGGTGCAAGACTGGTGCGGCTCTTGCTGCTGGTTCAGTTTCTGATCCTTGCAGCGTTGCTGGCCTTCAGCATCATCGCCAGGCCATCCACCGATCCGGCTGGATGGTTGGCGGGCACGGCGGCGATGATGGCGGTGTCCGCCATGGCCTGTCAGTACGCGCTGCTGCGCCTCGCGGTGCGGGGCGCGATCTCGACTGCCGTGATGACCGGCAATCTGGCCAATGCCGTCTTGTCGGTGATGGACCTGCTTTCGGTCCGTCATCCCCTGCTGCCGCGTGACGCGACGCCGTTGAAGCATTCGCTTGGCCGCTTGGCCGGGTTCCTTCTGGGCTGTGTGATTGCAGCGGCGGCGGTTTCGCTGGCCGGAGATTGGACCTGGTCGCTACCCGCGGCACTGGCGTGCGCTGCGATTGCCGTGCGGTAACTGCGGTCGAGGTCGCACGCGGGATCCGCATGCACGCCGCTCTCGCGCGCAGGGTCGCTTCGCCGCGCGGTTGTCGTTCGTCGCTCGCCTCGATTCAGTTTAGAACAATCCTAAGAATTGCATTGAAAGACGGGACGCATCGTCGCAGTTCCCTGATGCTCTCGTTGCGAGATCGCAACACGATCAACGATAAGTCCAACACTGGACGAGTTCTAATCCGCAAGCGGCTGTGCGCATCCTTCGTCGTGTTAGTGACGGCGAGCAAAAGCGTACCTGGAATTAGGCGACGGAAATTGACTGCGACCACCACTTCCCTGCGGCGATGGGGCGCCGTCCACAAATGGACCAGCCTGATCTGCACCTTGTTCATGCTGCTGTTGTGCATCACCGGCCTGCCGCTGATCTTCCACGAAGAGATCGATGACCTCCTGCACAACCAGGTCAAGCCGGCCGAGGTGCCGGCAGGCACGCCGCCGGCCAATCTTGACCATCTGCTTGGCAACGCGCTGGCGCGGGCGCCGGGCAAGGTGCCTCACTTCCTGATCTGGGATCGCGACGAACCCGGCGCGATGTGGGTCAGCGTCGGTCCGACGATCGATGCCGATCCGACCAACAACCTGCTGATCCGGATGGACACGCATAGCGGCGCCTATCTCGATTCCCCCGATGTGACCGGCCGCTTCACCTACATCATGCTGAAGCTGCACACCGACATGTTCGCGGGCTTGCCCGGAAAGCTGTTCCTCGGATTGATGGGGATCCTGTTCTGCGTCGCGATCATTTCCGGGATCGTGGTCTATGCGCCGTCGATGCGGAAGCTGCGTTTCGGCGCCTACCGTGCCCAGCGCACCCGCGTCGTGCGCTGGCTCGATGTCCACAACCTCGCCGGCATCCTGCTGGTGGCCTGGACGCTGGTCGTCGGCTTCACCGGGGTCATCAACACCTGGGCCGATCTGGTCGTGAAGATGTGGCAATTCGGCCAACTCGCCGAAATGACCGCGCAGTATCGCGACCGGCCGGTGCCTGTGAGGCTGACCTCGCTGAATGCGGCGGTCGAGGTGGCCAAGCATGCGGTGCCCGGAATGACGCCGAGCTTCGTCGCGTTCCCAGGCACGACCTTCAGCAGCAAGAGCCATTACGCGGTCTTCCTGCGCGGCGATACGCCGCTGACCTCACGGCTGCTGAAGCCGGCGCTGATCGATGCGGAAGCCGGCAAGCTGACGGACAGCCGCGACATGCCCTGGTATGTGACGACGCTGTTCGTCTCGCAGCCGCTGCATTTCGGCGACTATGGCGGCATGCCGCTCAAGATCGTCTGGGCGCTGCTCGACATCCTCACCATCTTCATCCTCGTGACCGGCGTCTATCTGTGGTGGCGCCGGCGCAAGGCGGGCGTGAGCCAGGAGCGCGCCATCGCCAACGCCGCCTCGATCGACGTGTCAGCGCTCTCGTCGTGATCAGCATGGTCTCGCATCGCTCCTTGACCCGGATCTTTGCCGCGCCTCTCGTCATCGCGATCGTGAGCACGGTGGGGTTGGTCAGCGCACTCGTCGGTGACGGCTGGTGGGATGCCGTCTCATGGGCGGCGCTCGGCCTGCCCGTGCTGCTCTATCTGGCGTTCATCTGGCGGCGCCGGACGGATTGATCGGAATATGCGCATCTCTGTGGTGTCTCAACCGCGGAGATGCGGAAGAAATCGAACAAGCAATCGAACAAGCGCTCGCCGCCGCGCAAATGCCTGGCGTGCGGGATTGCGCCGGTGCGAGCCCCAAGGATCATCTGCCACGGCTGCATCGGCACGGCCGCCGCGATCGAGGCCGTTCGCAAGTCCAGAGTCGCGCGCGCGGCCGTCCGAAAGTGCAAGGCGAGGTCGGTCAACCGTTCGCCGAAAAAGCGGCGGCTTCGTCCCCGCCGTCCGAGCGACTAGGAGCCCGTCCAGATATGTTTTCGTGACGGGCATTTGTTGTAGAGTAGCAGGCTCAGGCTGCGTTTGCGAGGTTGAACAGCTTGAGGAGGTTATGGACGGTGCAGATCATTGTCCACTCGGCGCGCACTTTCTCGATGCCCCGCAACAGGAACTGGCGGAAGCCTCTTGCCTGTTTGATCTGCCCGAACACCGGCTCCACCACTTGCTTTCGCAATCGGTAGGGTGTTTCGAAGCCGCCATCGTCGATCTTCTTTCGCATGGCCTGTGTCAGCGGGCCGCCGACTTTTCCGTTCGCTACTGTCGGGTGCTTGGCGCGTCCGGGCGCGACATAGCCATCGATGCTGCGTGTGTCGAGCGCTTCGAGATTGGCTTCGCTGCAGTAGCCGGAATCCGCTGAGGCCTGCCGCGGCTTGCGGCCAAGATTGCTCTCGATGGCCTCGATCAGGGGCACCAACTGGCCCTGATCGCTGCCGTGCTGGGTCAGTTCTTGCGCGACAATGATCTGGGCATGTGCATCGACGGCCGCCTGGGCATTATAGGCCTGAACGAAGCCATCCTTCGACTTCATGATGCGGCTTTCCGGATCGGTGAAGTTGCGTTGCGCCTTGGGATTGGGTTCCTCCGATGGCAGCGCCGCCGGTTTGCCCGGCTTCTTGCGGCCTTCGGCCTGGCGCTGCTGTTCCTTTTCGGCCTCGATGCGGCGCTCTTCCTCCGCCGCCAGTTTGGCGTCCGCTTCCAGCGCCGCCATCGCTTGCTGGATCTTCGCCAGCCGTTTCTGCTTGTCGACGGTCCAGTCCGGCAGTTCGTCGCTGTTGCCGAAAGTCTCATCCTCCGAGGCATCCGCCGCCTCGGCGGCCGCCAGCATGCGAGCGACCTCGGCCTTCAATTCCGCCTCGCGCTTCTTCATGCGCTCATAACTCATCGCCTTGTGTTTCGACGCGTTCGCCTTGATCTTCGTACCATCCAGCGCGACATGACCGAGCTTGACCAGCCCGGCCGTCTCGCACAACTTCAGAACCTGCACGAATAGCGCGCCGAGCGCCTTCAAATGTCGCTTGCGAAAGTCGCTGATCGTCCGAAAATCCGGCGCATCCAGCGCCACGATCATCACAAAATCGTTCCGCTCCCGGCAGGCCTTGGCAATCCGACGCGACGAATACAGCCCACTCGCATAGCTATGCAGCAGCGCCACCATCATCCGCGGATCAAACGGCGGCTGCCCAAGCCCGCTCACATAGCTGCCCATGATCTCCCTGAGATCGAGGCTCTCCCGCACCAGATCAACCATAAACCGCGAGACATGGCCTTTCGGCACGAAGTCCTGCACATTCGGCGGCAGAAGCAGCGTCTGATCGATGTTCCAAGGCCGAAAATACTTGCTCATCGCCCAATGTTGAATCAGACCCGACCAGATTTGAACAGCGACTATCCAGACAAGCTCCTAGTCTGACTGAGTCACAAAACCGCCGGCCAGAATCAGCGATGGATGAAGCACGGACCATCAGTCGAGAGGCCGACATGAGCGGGCGTGGCACCAAGACGAGCGAGAAGCGATTTGCGACGTATTTGGAAGGGCTTGCCAGTGTCATCGGTCATGCTGATCGGAAGGCGCCGCTGCGCGACTATTGCGTCGGCCTGATGGCCTGTGGCGGTCGCAAGAGCGTGGAGTCGATGGCGGCGGTGACAGCTCCGGAACGGACGGCCGCCCAGCATCAATCGCTGCTGCATTTCGTCGGCAGCGGCGCCTGGTCGGATGAGAAGGTGCTGGGCAAGGTACGTGAGATGGTCCTGCCGGCGATTGAACGCCAGGGCCCCATCGAAGCCTGGATCATCGACGATACCGGATTTCCCAAGCAGGGCCGACATTCAGTTGGAGTTGCACGGCAATATTGCGGGCAGCTCGGCAAGCAGGATAATTGTCAGGTGGCGGTGTCACTGTCGATTGCCAACCACCACGCCAGCCTGCCTGTCGCTTATCGCCTTTATCTTCCGAAGGAATGGACTGAGGACTGCGATCGGCGGCGCAAGGTGGGCATTCCTGCCGAAGTTGGCTTCCGGACCAAGCCGGAGATCGCGCTGGAGCAGTTGCGGTGGGCCTGCGCGAGCGGCCTTCCACGCGGTGTCGTACTGATGGACGCGGGCTATGGCAATAACAGCGACCTGCGCACGGAGATCACGGCGCTGGGATTGACCTATGTGGCGGGTCTTCTGTCGAGCACAACGGTATGGGCGCCCGGTACCGGTCCCTTGCCGCCGAAGCCATGGTCGGGCCGCGGCCGTCCACCGAAACTGATGCGCCGCAACCGTCAGCATCAGCCGGCCGCCGTCAAGGCGCTCGCGATCGGCCTGCCGGCCAAAGCTTGGCGCACCATCACGTGGCGGCAAGGAACGAACGAAAAGCTGACCTCGCGCTTTGCCCGCGTGCGGGTCCGTGCCGCGCATCGTGATTATTGGCAAACCACCCGGCGATTGGAGGAATGGTTGCTGATCGAATGGCCAAAAGGCGAGGACCAGCCTACCAAATACTGGCTCTCGACATTGCCGGAGGATGTGGCATTCCGGACTCTCGTTGAGACGGCTAAATTGCGCTGGCGCATCGAACGCGACTATCAGGAACTCAAGCAGGAGGTCGGGCTCGGCCACTTCGAGGGACGCGGCTGGCGCGGCTTTCATCATCACGCAACAATGTGCATCGCAGCCTACGGATTCCTGATCTCCGAGCGGGAGACGATTCCCCCCTCAGGCACTCGGCACGCCCGGCCGATCCTGCTCGATCGCATTCCCGCAGATTACAGACCCCGCGGATTTGCCGCTGCGGACCCAACGTCACATTCCAAATTCGATCGCGACGATGCGACGGCGCCTCGAACATGGGCTCGTCCGAACGCTGTCGAGATGTCCTTGTTGTGCGATCAAGTTCGACCACTAGGAGCTTGTCTGGATAGTCGCTGTTCAAATCTGGTCGGGTCTGATTCAACATTGGGCGATGAGCAAGTATTTTCGGCCTTGGAACATCGATCAGACGCTGCTTCTGCCGCCGAATGTGCAGGACTTCGTGCCGAAAGGCCATGTCTCGCGGTTTATGGTTGATCTGGTGCGGGAGAGCCTCGATCTCAGGGAGATCATGGGCAGCTATGTGAGCGGGCTTGGGCAGCCGCCGTTTGATCCGCGGATGATGGTGGCGCTGCTGCTGCATAGCTATGCGAGTGGGCTGTATTCGTCGCGTCGGATTTTCGGACGATCAGCGACTTTCGCAAGCGACATTTGAAGGCGCTCGGCGCGCTATTCGTGCAGGTTCTGAAGTTGTGCGAGACGGCCGGGCTGGTCAAGCTCGGTCATGTCGCGCTGGATGGTACGAAGATCAAGGCGAACGCGTCGAAACACAAGGTGCGATGAGTTATGAGCGCATGAAGAAGCGCGAGGCGGAATTGAAGGCCGAGGTCGCTCGCATGCTGGCGGCCGCCGAGGCGGCGGATGCCTCGGAGGATGAGACTTTCGGCAACAGCGACGAACTGCCGGACTGGACCGTCGACAAGCAGAAACGGCTGGCGAAGATCCAGCAAGCGATGGCGGCGCTGGAAGCGGACGCCAAACTGGCGGCGGAGGAAGAGCGCCGCATCGAGGCCGAAAAGGAACAGCAGCGCCAGGCCGAAGGCCGCAAGAAGCCGGGCAAACCGGCGGCGCTGCCATCGGAGGAACCCAATCCCAAGGCGCAACGCAACTTCACCGATCCGGAAAGCCGCATCATGAAGTCGAAGGATGGCTTCGTTCAGGCCTATAATGCCCAGGCGGCCGTCGATGCACATGCCCAGATCATTGTCGCGCAAGAACTGACCCAGCACGGCAGCGATCAGGGCCAGTTGGTGCCCCTGATCGAGGCCATCGAGAGCAATCTTGGCCGCAAGCCGCGGCAGGCCTCAGCGGATTCCGGCTACTGCAGCGAAGCCAATCTCGAAGCGCTCGACACACGCAGCATCGATGGCTATGTCGCGCCCGGACGCGCCAAGCACCCGACAGTAGCGAACGGAAAAGTCGGCGGCCCGCTGACACAGGCCATGCGAAAGAAGATCGACGATGGCGGCTTCGAAACACCCTACCGATTGCGAAAGCAAGTGGTGGAGCCGGTGTTCGGGCAGATCAAACAGGCAAGAGGCTTCCGCCAGTTCCTGTTGCGGGGCATCGAGAAAGTGCGCGCCGAGTGGACAATGATCTGCACCGTCCATAACCTCCTCAAGCTGTTCAACCTCGCAAACGCAGCCTGAGCCTGCTACTCTACAACAAATGCCCGTCACGAAAACATATCTGGACGGGCTCCTAGGCGGCCTTGGGGAAGGCTCACAGTCAGAAGAGCTCCTGCGCGGAGAAGATGGTACGCAGACTGAGCCGGCCGGCGTAGTCTTCGCCGAGCTGCTAGTGCCTGGTGCGCTCTGTGACAGCAATGCACGAGCCAATAGATCGAATTGGCGGCGTCGTAATAACTTTACGAGGCGCGGCCAAGATCCGCCCGGCCGTCGAAAGGAGGCCGGGCATTTTGCACGCAGATTATGTGGGGTATCTGGAGGCAAAGGTCTTCCGGGCGATCTGATGAGGCCCAAGAGTTCATGAGGAGCAAAGGAGCAGCCTGAGATAGGGCGTGAAGGAGCTACGGAGCGATTGCTGCCCCCCAATAGACAAGGAGGATAGAAGCTGTGACGGGCGGCGCGGTGAACAGGAGCTCGTCCCACAGAGCTTTTCGCCCGACGAAATGAACAAGACGCAAGCAATTGGTTCGAAAATGCGTTCCGGAGAGCTCTTGGGCTGAGCAGAGCTCTTTCGTTGTTGAAAATAGTATGCTTGCTGCAACGAGACCGAGCTAAGCAAGCGCGCGAACCTGTCGAATCCTGTCCGGGAGGAGGATCACCCTGAGCACCAGCCTACGGAGATTGAACGGAGCCGGGAGTGCCGAGTACCGCGAGCCTCGCGGCGGCAACGTTGGTCCTGATCAACGCGGCTAGCGGGCGGAGCACGTCACAAGGATCAATAAGCCAAAGTAAGAAATCGACCGCTGGTGATGCCGGCCGATTTCGGGGGGGTCATTCCAGTAGATCGTACGAGCTCGAGATAGGATTTCAACATGCAGGTCTTGAACCCTGCTTGAGCGAACTCGCGGGTGACGAGCCTAAAAAAGCGGACCAACCAATTAGACTGGAGCGCGCGGACCCGGCCTCTCGGAGTTCTAATTACAGGCGCAGCGTGCTCGGCGCCAAGAAGCTGATCGATGTCGTGTCGCGTGAGAAGTGCGCAGATTGGACATGAGGTTGGCGGTCTTCTGGATTAGGTGTGCCCCCCGTCGCGATTCTCCTGCAGTGCGGCATCGAGGCACTCGATCAGCGTATGTCCGGCGAAGGGCTTGGCCAGAAAGCCAATCGCTCCCGCGTCCAGGGCTGAGGCGCGCACGCGGTCGTTCGGGAACGCAGTAATGAAAATGAACGGCACACCGTGACACCTCGCCCGCATTTCTGCCAACAGGTCCAAGCCGCTCATAACCGGCATCTGCAGATCCGAAATTACGCAGGAGGTTTCGTTCAATCGCGGTGACCTCAAGAAGTCCTCGGCCGACGCAAACGTTTGGACGATGTAGCCACGCGATTTCAGAAGGTTCTCTGTCGCCGCGCGGACCGACGCGTCGTCGTCAACGACAGATATTAAAGGCGTGGACAAGACGTGCCCTCCGGACGCGGGAATGGCGGCTGCCGCAGCATTAGCCACCCTCGGCGAAAAGTGGGCTTGAGTGTTGAAATTGTAAAATCATACTTAGGTTTGTTCGGGCCGATTTGCGCGGATGCTCAGCGTCTCAGTCATTCTGATCAAATCCGCGAGCGACCGGGCGCGCATCTTTTTCATTACGTGTCCCCGGTAGATCTTGACCGTAATCTCGGCGAGCCTCAGTTCGGCGGCTATCTGCTTGTTCATCAGGCCGGTAGCGACCAGCTTCATCACCGCCTGCTCGCGCGGGCTTAAGGTGTTAAATAGAGCCTGCAGTTCCGCGACGGTCTGCTCAGCCTTCCGTCTTTTGCGATCACGTTCGGTCGCGGCGACCACGGCGTCAAGCAGCTCCTGATCGCGAAACGGTTTTGTGAGAAAATCGACGGCTCCGCCTTTCATGGCCCTGACGCTCATGGGAATGTCGCCATGGCCGGTGATGAAGATGATCGGAATATGAATGTTCAACCGCGCCAGGTCAGCCTGGAACTCAAGTCCACTCAGACCTGGCAGCCGGATATCAAGAACCAGGCAGCTAACAACATCGGGAAGCCCGCTCTGGAGCATTTCGCGGGCCGATCCGAATGCAACGACGTCCAGGCCGACCGATTGAAAAAGGTTCGTTAGCGACCGACGCATCGAGATGTCATCTTCGACAACGAAGACTGTCGCATTTGCCGACGCTTCAGCTTTGCTGCCTTCGCGCGGGGGGGAAGGGCGTTCGCTCACGGCACGAGCTCCTTGTGCAACGGTAGGTCAAACCGAAAGCTCGCTCCCGGCCCCTGCTTGCGAACGACTGAAAGGCGCCCTGCATGAGCTTCCACAATCGAGCGGCAGATCGAAAGGCCCATGCCAAGGCCACTCGACTTTGTCGTGAAGAAGGGGTCTAATACTCGGTCGGTATCATCTTCAGCGATCCCGACGCCGCAATCCGTCACGGTAAGCTGCACATATCCCGTATCGTCCTCCGACGACTGAATCACCAGTTCGCGCGTCCGGTCCGTAACTGCGTCCATGGCTTCGATCCCATTCATCACCAGATTGATAATCACCTGTTGCAGCTGAATCCGATCACCGAGGATTGCGGGCAGCGCTTCCGTCAACTTGGTCTTTAGCGTCACTCGGTGGTTAACCAGCTCACGTGCCACCAGAGCAATAACATCCTTGACTACATCATTGATATCGAGCGGTACCATCTCGATCTCGCCTTTCTTCGCAAGTGCGCGAATGCGACGGATCACCTCGCTTGCCCGGATTGCGTCTTCGATTATCCACTCAACCGAACAGCGAGCGGCGGAAAGATCAGGTGTCTGGCGGCCCATCCAACCGAGGCACGCGTCGGCGTTGCTGATAATCGCGGCGAGTGGCTGGTTGATTTCGTGGGCGATGGAGGTTGTCAGCTCTCCTAGCGTCGTCACACGCGTCACATGCGCAAGCTCCGCCTGCGCCTTTCGGAGCTCTTGTTCGGTTTGATCTCCGCGAATCAAAGCGGTGATGTCGGTGCTGACGCCGCGGTAGCCGAGGAAATTGCCGTTTAAATCAAAAAAAGGCTTGCCGCTCGTCCGGACGTAGATCGGAGATCCCATACGGTTGACAGTGCGGTAGACCAGATCCCGAAACGGAAGATGCGCCTCCAGCGTCGCCCGATGTTGCCGCCACTTCTCAGGTTCTTCCTCGACGTCGCACGCGATCTCCCAGCGAGGCAGGCCCATCAATCCCGTCGCCAATATTCCCGCAGCGCTGGTGTGCTCGGATAAGTGGGTGACCTGATGATCTGGTCCCGTCTCCCAGAGCCAGTCGGAAGCTGTTTCGGCGTAATCGCGAAAGCGCTGCTCGCTTTCGCGCAGCGCGGCAAGTGTGTTTTCCAAGCGTTCCCTAGCGGCGTATTGCTCGGTGACATCCATGTGTGTTCCGATGAGTTCGCGCACATTGCCATCGCTGCCGACCACCACATGCGCGACGGAGTGTATGCGTCTTATCCCGCCATCTGCTAGAAGGATTCGAAAATCATACTCGAAGCGCTCTTCCTTGCCTTCGATAGCCTGGCGCTGCACTTCCTGAAGCCGCGGCAGGTCATCTGGATGAACGCGCGACCGAATGGTCTCGATCGATACAGTCTCTTGCGGTTCAAAGCCAAATAGACGGTCGACCTCAGCGGAGCGATACACAAAGTCGAGACTGTAGAGGTCCCAGGACCAGCTGCCCGTGTGACTGAGACGCTGGGCCTCGGCCAAATAGGCTTCGCTACGGCGTAGCTGCTGTTCTACTTGCCTTGCTGCCGTGATATCCGTCGCTGCGCCGACAAACTCGATGTCACCGGTGGCAGTTCTTGTTGCTCGCGCCCGCGCGTGGATGTGCTTCACCGAGCCGTCCGGCAGCAGCAACCGGTATTCGTGCTCGAAGTCCCTTGGGTCTCGCATCGCTCGATCGATGATCTCTTGGACCGAAGCTTTATCGTCTGGATGGGTACGCTCGACAACCAGTTCCGGCGTAGGAGCCGTCTGCGGGTCCAATTGGAAAATTCGAAAGTTCTCCTTTGACCAAAAGACCTCGCCGGTAGCAACGTTCCAGCCGAAGCTGCCTGTGTGGCTCAACTCCTGCGCCTGAGCCAAATGGGCTTCGCTCCGCTGCAGGGCAAGTTCGGTTCGCTTTCGCTCCGTGACATCTTCGCACGCTATTAGGACAATGGGCTGGTCATCGGCCCAGAGCATGGCTTTAGCGTTTTCACGTACCCACAGTACCGAGCCGTCTTTCCTGATTTTCTGGACATCCCAGGTGTGCGATTGGCCGATATCTTCAAGGCAGGTGCGAACGCATTTGTGAACGAACGCGCGATCTTCCTCGAGAAAGATTCCCAGCACGGATTGGCCGATCAGTTCGTCGCGGGCATAGCCGAGTTGTGTCGCGCCGAAGGTATTGACGTTGAGGACCGTACCGGCTTCATCGAGCATGAAGTACATGGCCGGGTTGTGCTCAAAGATCGCGCGCCACCGTTTTTCGCGATCCTTCAAATCGGCCGCGCCGCGCCGCAGCTGGGCCGCAGCCTCATGCGTAGCCTCTCTTTCCTGGCGGACTCTTCCGATCAGGTGTGTTCCAACGATCGAGACAGTAAGAAATGCGACGACCACCGGAAGAGCTTGGGGGTCGTCAATCCGTAGACTGAACGCCGGCGGCACAAAGCAGTAGGCCAAAGCAGCGATGGCTAAGACGGAAAGCGCGTATGATGCGACAAAGCTGCCGATCAACGAAAACAGCAATATCACCAGCAGATAGACGAGCGCCATCGCGGCGAAATGCGTTTGAAGGTAAAAGGAAGCTAGCGTCACCACCGCCAGCGTTATGCTGCCGAAGGCAAACTGCGTGGCCGAACGTTTGAAATTGCTGATCTGATTATGCATTCTTCGACCGTCCGGCCGTTATGCGGCAGGAGAGCTATAACATTCTAGGCAAAAATAAGGCAATCCTTTCTGCCCCAGAGACGCACACGAGCATTTCCGGGATCGATTGCTTACGGTTGAACTGAGCACGTACCGAAGAAAGGCGCATTACAAACGTACGTATAGTTGTCCTAAACCATTCAATATCGCGCTGACATGCGTACAACCGAGCCCGGGCTATCTGTTTTCCTTCGCTATTGAAACGCTCGCGGGCGCGTGAGGCTGCGGCCGAGCACAGCTGCGTGGCGCCAAGGCACATCAAGGTCAGGGTCAGCGGCCACATCAATTCAGCTAAGCGCTGACGCTGAACAATGCGGCAGGCCTTGCCTATGCGGAGAGAGCAGCGAAAAGCTCTGGAGCGCCGTGACGTTACCCTCTGGGATCCATCTCAGGCTGGTGAAGGGGCCAATCTGGTCCACCGTGATCACGTCCATCGCGGTCTCTTCCGCAATGCGCACCGGAACAAGCCAGATGATCGAGTTGCGCCAGCGAGGTCGCCGTCGGACGTGGCGGGTTCATCAGTAGCCACGTACCAACCGTTTCATGGGCGGACCGGGTACCGTGGACCGTCACGCCGCACAGATTCTGTCATTAACCGTATGCTCTGGCTCGGCCAACCTTGCCCCGGCATTTGGATGGCCAGGAGCTGTACCTCAAAAGGCGCGCCTGGAGATGGCTGCCGAAAACAATGCTCTCTTTTCCCTTTATATGTGAGGATCTTTCTCAGAGCAGTTGCCTGGACCGCAGCGCAAAGCAGGCGGTCCGAGATCGCGTGAGAAAACGCTCCGGTTTGCAGTTCAGGTCGGCTGCGCCGATCTGAACTGCGAAGAATCACAAGTTTGGGCAACACTCGCGTTCGACGCGTCTTGTAATCACGGATAAAGTCCGTGGCCTACCTCCTTGTGCTTCTAATGTCGATGCTGGTGGAATCGGCGGGCTGGTTGAGCCGGGCGTGCAGCGTCCCGTGCTTGAGTTCGCCTTCCCACCAGGAGACGAACACAGCTGCGATGCCGTTGCCGGTGATATTGGTAAGGGCTCGTACCTCGCTCATGAACTTGTCGATCGAGAACACGATTGCCATGCCCGGCACTAGCGCTGGGTTGACCACCGACAACGTAGCAGCGAGCGTGATGAAGCCCGCGCCGGTGACGCCGCTTGCCCCCTTCGAGGCCAGCATTGCCACGAGTAAGATCGTGAGCTGCTGGCCAAGAGTGAGATCGACCCCGAGCGTCTGGGCAATAAACAAGGTCGCAAGCGTCATATAGATGTTGGTGCCGTCGAGGTTGAAGGAGTAGCCGGTTGGCACCACGAGGCCGACCACGGGCTTGGAGCAGCCCAGCCGCTCGAGCTTCTCCATCAATTGCGGCAGCGCGCTTTCCGAAGACGAGGTGCCGAGCACGATTAGAAGCTCATCCTTGATATAGGCAATGAACTTGAAGATCGAAAAGCCGACAAGGCGCGCGATCAGGCCGAGAACGACCACTACAAATATCGCGGCCGTCGCATAAAATAGCGCGATCAGACCGATCAGATTACCGAGCGCCGCCGGCCCGAACTTGCCGATCGTGAAGGCCATTGCGCCGAACGCGCCGATCGGAGCCGCTTTCATGATGATAGCGATCACGCCGAACACCGCCTGCGCAACGTCGTCAATCATGCCGCGCAGCCGCGCTCCACGCTCTCCCAGCGCCATCAGCGAAAAGCCAAACAGGATCGCGAACAGGAGCACCTGCAGAACATCGCCGCGAGCCAGGGCGCCGACCACGGTATCGGGAATGATATTGAGAAAGAAATCGACGGTTTTCGAGGCTTCCGCCTGCTTGACGTAATTGGCGACTGCCGCAGCATCGGGTTTGACGGCAAGGCCACGGCCGACTTGAACCAGATTGCCCATGACAAGGCCCAACACCAAGGCAAAGCTGGAGACGATTTCGAAGTATACCAGCGCCTTGACGCCGACGCGCCCGACTTTCTTTGCGTCCTGAATATGCGCGATGCCGGATGCAACGGTGCAGAAGATGATCGGCGCGATCACCATCTTGATCAGCTTGATGAAGCCGTCACCGAGCGCCTTGACCCAGTCGTTGGTCGCGACCGATGGCCACTGCCATCCGACGATGGCGCCAATCACGATAGCGATCAACACTTGGACGTAGAGAATTTTATACCAGGTTTGCGACGCGCGCGCAGGCGCCGCAGTTGCCATGGTGGTCATGACGCTTCCTTCCCGAATTCCCTCGAATGTGAGCCGCCGCGTCGTGAGAGCCGACGGCATCATACGAGGCTGTCCTTTTAGCCGTAGCCGTGTCCGATTGAAGACGGTTCCGGGAGCCGGCGCGTCATTCCAAAGGCAGGCATTCAGTCACGTTATCTTTTTCGGCAAGCAAGATTTGCACCAGACGCTAATCTGCGGCCGATCAAACCAGGCATAAGCCGTCTATCTCTTGATGAGGTTATCTGAATGCTCGGACCTGCGTTCGCATGTTCGAATGGAAGGCGTTGCGCTGGGTGGCGTATCTCTTGCTCTGGCAGGGCACGTAAGCCGAGTCGCGTCTCAGCGTTGAAGCTTAGCGTGATCGGAATGTGTCGAGTGCCGAGTTGATGCAACAGTGCGTTGCATTGGTAAAATCGATTGTTTGGATCGCAGGTATCCACGCGATGGAAGCTTGGCGACATCTGAGCATCAGATCGAGATTCTTTTTGGGCGCGTTATCTCTGCTTGGCGGGCCGCACGCTCAAGAAGCACCGGACATATGGCGCAGGGCCAACGTATCGACGAATTTGGCGGTCGCGTCATCTACGCACTGGATGAGCTGAAAGCGTGGGCCGATCTCGCTGTCAGGGCGTCAACGTCCGATCCCGGTAAAGGCATTGTTGCTGCCGGCCAAGAATCGCCCAAGGCTGCGCCCTATGCACGCCAGGAGTCATGGTGATCGCCGCATGAGAATAGCGACGATGCAGGACTGAGATGCAGCAGGATGTGCCGTCTGGCGATGTCCCGGGAGTTTGACCAAGCTGATGCCTCTCCATCGCCGGCCGGGATATATAGGGTTGATAAAATCGAATCTTGTATACATGCTGTCATTCCGACGACCATTTTGACTGCAAAAATTTCTCATAATGAGCATATTTCCCACGAAATCTCGAATTAGTGTATACACTAAAGCCGCATGAGCGATTGCTTTCCGACCAATGCCTGTACGCGGCCGCTTGGGATGCCGAGGTCAAGCAGGCGCTGTTGCCGCGCACGATCTGCGGCAGGCACGCCGTAATGTATCGGCGGGCCGATGGTGAAGTGGCGGCGCTGGAGGATGCCTGTTGGCATCGGTTGGTGCCGCTCTCAAAAGGGCGCCTTGAGGGCGACAGCGTTGTCTGCGGCTATCATGGGCTGAAATTCAATGCGCAGGGGCGCTGCACCTTCATGCCCTCGCAAGAGACAATCAATCCCTCCGCATACGTGCGTGCCTATCCCCTAGTCGAGCGCAATCGCTTCATCTGGCTGTGGATGGGCGATCTGGCGCTGGCTGACCCAGATTTGGTGCCGGACATGCACTGGAACGACGATCCTGCTTGGGTCGGTGATGGTGAGACCATTCACCTCAAATGCGACTATCGTTTGGTCGTCGACAATCTCATGGACCTGACGCACGAGACTTTTGTGCACGGGGCCAGTATTGGCAACGACGCCATCGCGGAAGCGCCGCTTGACGTCACGCACGGCGAGAAGGCTGCCACAGTAATGCGCTGGATGAAGGGGATTACCCCCGCCGCCGTTCTGGTCGAAACAGTTGCAAAAGCCTGGTCGGGTGGACCGCTGGCAAATCATTCGTTTCGAGGCGCCGTGCACCATCAATATCGACGTCGGGGTGGCGCCCGCCGGAACAGGCGCGCCCGAAGGCGATCGCTCGGCGGGTGTCAATGGTATGGTTCTCAACACCATCACGCCCGAAACGGAGACGACCTGCCATTATTTCTGGGCATTCGTACGTAATTACCGCTTAAGCGAACAGCGTCTGACCACCGAACTCCGCCAAGGCGTTTCCGGCATCTTCCGAGAGGATGAGCTTATTCTCGAGGCGCAACAGCGCGCCATCGACGAACATGCCGATCGGGTCTTCTACAACCTCAACATCGACGCTGGCGCGATGTGGGCACGCCGCCTGATAGATCGCATGATCGACGCGGAAATCCGCCGCAGCACCGGCAAGCCGCGGAGTAGGACATGGCCGAGCGTGACAGCGATCGCTCTGTCTCACAGACGGTGCGTGCCCAGCTCAGTTTGCGCGATCTGATTCTGTCGGGTGATTTGCGGCCCGGCGAACGGATCTCCGAATTGCAGGCTGTGGAGGCGACCGGCGCCTCGCGCACTCCGGTGCGAATGGCGCTGGTTCGACTGCAGGAGGAAGGGCTTTTGGAAGCGATCTCTTCCGGCGGTTTCATGGTAAAGGCATTCTCCGAGCGTGATGTCGTGGACTCGATCGAACTGCGCGGCACGCTCCAGAGGCTGGCCGCACGCGTTGCCGCCGAGCGCGGTGTTTCTTTGCGCGATCTCGAACCCTTGAAAGGTTGTCTTGACGAGACTGACGGTCTTGTGCGGCAGGATCCAATCTCCGTCGAGACTTTCTCCTCCTACGTCGCGCTCAACGCGCGCTTTCACGCGCTGCTGACGGAATTGTCGCGCATCCGCCCTTGATCAGGCAGGTCGATCGCGCGTCCGCATTACCGTCCGCCTCGCCTAGCGGCTTTGTGATGACACAATCGACACTGCCGGATGCGCGCCACACACTCCTAATTGCGCAGGATCAACACCGCGTCGTAATCGACGCAATCGAAAATCGAGAAGGCGCGCGGGCCGAAGCAATCATGCGGGAGCACGCGCAAGTGGCGGCGCGCAATTTGCGCTTGGTGCTCAAGAACAAGACGCATTCCGACCTGCTGCCGGGACTGGCGCTCATTAGGATGGCAGGCGATTGAAGGGAGCTGCATGCGGTTCATTGAAAGCTGGATACCCGCAACCCTCGTTGCGACATGCGATCTGACGCCTTCGATCCGCGAGCTGCTGATCAAGCCGGACAACTTTGATAGCGCGGCCTATCCGGTGGGCAGCCATATCAATGTCGCCGTCACTGTCGATGGACACGGCCGGAGACGCGGTCCTACTCCTTGGTCGGCGAAGTCGACCGGGCGGGCTATGGCATTGCGGTGCGGCGCGTGGAGGGAGGCTCGCGCGGCGGCTCGCAGTACATGTGGTCGCTCTCGCCGGGCGCGCGGCTGACCATTACATTGCCGGTCTCACTGCTGTCGATAGACTGGGCGCGCCGGCACTACTGCCTAATCGCCGGGGGCATCGGTATTACGCCACAAATAGGGGCAGCTCAGGCGATAGCCCGCCGCGATAGCCAATTCACTTTACATTATGCCGTGCCTTCTCGTGATCAAGCCGTCTATCTGGATGTCCTCGTCCCCTTGCTGAACGAGAGACTTAATATCCATGCAAGCAACGAAGGGCGTCGGCTCGATTTCGATGACTTGTTCGCCCCGCTGCCGCCTGACGCCTTGACACTCTTGTGTGGTCCGATGCGGATGCTCGATACGGCGCGCCGGGCTTGGACCGGCGCAGGGCGCGCACTATCGGACCTACGCCACGAGACCTTCGGTTCGAGTGGCTCGCTGCCGACTGAAGGTTTCCGGGTGTGCCTTGCAGATCGTGCCATCGAGCTAGTGATTCCGCGCGATCGCTCGTTGCTCGATGTACCAATGAAGCTGGTTACGACGTGATTGCGGATTGCCGGCGCGGGGAGTGCGGCGTCTGTGCGATCGATCTCGTCAACATCGACGGTGAACTTGACCACCGCGACGTCTTCTTCAGCGAGCAGCAAAAGCGCGCGAACGCAAAGATCTGTGCATGTGATTCTCGCGCTCACGGCACGATCACCCTCGATATACTACATCGCCTGGACACGATATAGGCTCGTTGCAGCGCTTGTTTCGGCAGTGGGTCCTAGTCCAGCGCTCGGAACAACTGGCGCATGACCACGCATGGGACTGTGGCGCGGTTGCCGGCCGTCATGCCTGCTAGCGTTTAAGGAACGGCTAACCAATTCTTCGAAGCAGGAGATGCACGCGAGGATTTCCGTCGAGTATCCGGAACGTTATGAGACCCCAAGGGCATCTCGCGCACGTCAACTCTGCAGTTTCATTGTGCGGCGCTGTCCGCTCGAGGACAATGATGCCAGAAAGCTGACAGAGCGTTAGGTCCACTCCACAGCAGTGCCCATCTATGCGCGTTTTTCCTCACGTTGAGCACGGAGTGCATCACATTTGGCAAGCGGCACAGACATTGCTGGACGACAAGACAGGAGCTGCTGCCGTCAGACTGGGTGAAGCGGCCCTGTCACAGGAGTCTCCGATGAGGCCTGCGATTTCCGCCCTCTTGCCCTCTCTCGCAGAAATGACGCGCGTCAATATGGCACCCCTCATCAAATTCCTCATGCCGACGGATAGGCTTGCCGGATTGTCAAAGCGGGCGAGGTGGTCCGAAGCCATGTTGAATGTCATAGCGGGCACTGAGCTATACAGCCAGGCCACGCAAGCTCCAACATTTCTGGCGTTTCGCTCGGGCGACCGCGGTCGCCCGGCTCGGCTGCTTGAGGGCGGCCTCGCGCCTCCGGAAAGCCACTTCGCCTCTCTGGCGAGTTCGGCTTCGAACGTTGTGAATCGTGCGTGCAAGCCGTCGTCGTTCTCCGTGCCGTCGATCTGCAGGCGCGTCGTCGCCGCAAAAGGGACGAGTGGGCCGGACACCGCAGATGCATTCGCAATGGGGAAGGCGGCGCGGCCGAAGCTAGTACAGTGTGCGTCGATCCCACAGATTGATCGATTGATTCAGACCGGAGATTCTGAATCGCCGCTAAAAGGGAACGATGTGAGAACGCGCCGGCGGTTAGCAAAGGACCTTGTGAACCGACCTGGCAGGATGCCTCGCTTCTGGAGGTTGGATCCGGCCAAAAGGCGCTGCATGCCAAATCCTTCAGCAAGCCGGACGTGCAGGCGATCGCTCTGCCGATATGGCAACGTGCTCTCACCGTGGAGCTGACGCACATGGATACCTTTTCGGCCGAGATCTGGCAATCCGTTGCGCTCACGATCGAGCTCGCCAGCATGACGACGATGATCCTTTTGGTTGTTGGCGCGCCACTCGCGTGGTGGCTGGCACGTTCAAAGACGGTTTTGAGCAAGGCGGTGGCGACGATCATCGCGCTGCCGCTGGTGCTGCCTCCGACGGCGCTTGGTTTCTGCGTACTCGTCCTGCTCGGCCCGAACAGACCGGGTGGCTTTCTCGCCTCTTTCTGGGGCGAGCACACGCTCGCCTTTACCTTTGCAGGAATTGTAGTCGGATCGGTCCTCTCAGCGTTCCCTTTGGTGGTGCAGCCGATCCATAATGCCTTTATTGCGATAGGCGGGGGACCGCTCGTCAATCAGCGTGCTTCTCCATTGTATGCCTTCATTACTATCGGTCTGCCGTTGGTGCGACTGGAGTTTCTCAAGGCTGCCTTGGTTGGCTTTGCTCATTCGATCGGCACCTTCGGCGTAGTGATGATGATCGGCGGCAACATTCCTGGGCGCACCAAGGTGTTGTCAGCTTATGTCATTGACTATGTGCAAGCATCGCGCTGGAGCGAGGCAAGTTGGATTGCCGGCGGTATGGTGATGTTTGCCTTTGCCGTCATTTTTATTCTAACCTTCATCGACAAACGCTGTGCCAGAAGAGGCACATGAGGGCACCAGCCCTGATTGAATCCGCTTCGGTATGACGGCCAGACATGTCCGATCGTGAGCGAGCAGCAGCATTGCAAGCCGGATCCGGTCATCCGTTATGGCCGCGGCTGCCGCTGGAATCGGCTTTAATTCGCCGCACGTCGCGCCTCTGCCCGAGGCTAGGGCTTGACGTCGGAGTTCCAAGAGCCGCCTTGCCAAACTGGAGGAGCTCTGCGCTCGCCAGATCGCTGGCAAGTGCGTGCCGGCGCGGGTTGCATCGCCTGAGGCGGCAAGCTCATCCACTAAAAGGCATACGGGCAATTCGATCCCTGCGAAAGCAACATCGATGCGCTTCGAAGCGATATTCGCAGTCGCGTCCGTCGCCAAACCGATAATGGCGATTGCCTATTACGCTGATGCGGCAAGTTGCCTACCCCTGCAGGCCGAGATTACCGCTCACTACCCGGACTTCGCAAAAACATGAAAGTAGAGGGGGGCAGCCTGACGGTTGATCAAAAATTCGAACGCCGAGGGCGCCATAGATCAGCCTCACTTATGGCGCGCCCGGATAGCTCGGATCAAGCAGCGCGTCTTCATCCGGATTTCGTAGCTCCGCCGGTCAAGAGCGATGAACAGGCTTTCATCGAAGCCATACTAAGCTGCCGCTGCCCCATCTTCTCGACCGATGTGCTCGGGATTGTCGTCGAAAAGTCAGCGAACAGCGATTGTGACAGTATCCTGCGAACAGCCCGTGGAGGCTGATCGAAACGCAAGATGCCACGTTCCATTTGTCGGGATCGCAACGCGAGCGCCCCGCGCGTCAATTTCTAGACGCCCCTCTGACAGGAAAGCCACAGAACTCGAGCTCCTCGAAAGTCCGACGAAGTTTGACTGCGGGGGAGTTTGCGTATTTGCGACAGTCCATGACGATGTGCGGTTTGGACAAATGCTGCTAAACGGCAGGACCTCGATGGGCAACGCTTTCGAGATCTCAAGACGGCGCATCACATAATCTCCAACGACTTTGCGGGATTGGGACTCGGAGCGGCTGTGCGCGCATGAAAGGGCTCCTCGGCGCTTCCAGGCAATTCAGGTAAGTTGACCTGGACTGGCGCCGCTGGATGAGAGCTTTGAAGGTCCAGACTCCGATTATAGATCCTGTGAAAGTGCTCGCGCAGCAAGCGCCCACTGAATGAAAGATGCATCGGATCGATCCGCCCCGACGGATCATTAGCACGAATGGCGGGCAACGCGTAGCTTGTGCCTCGCGAGCTCGGTTCGCTCATCCCTACCGATAATCGCGAAGCGGCGGCGCGTATCTGCCGAGTGTGCTCCCATGCGGTGGCCTGTTTCTTGCTGTCGAGGTCAGTAATTGTTACGGCCGACAAGTCACTTGGAAGGGGCCATGGGCGGGGCATCGGAAACTTTCTACAGCGTGATCAGACGTCAGGGTATCACGCGTCGTAGTTTCCACAAATTCTGCAGTTTGACAGCCGCGAGCTTCGGACTCGGTTCGCTCGCCGCAAGCGGTATTGCTTCCGCCTTAGAGACCAAGCCGCGTGTGCCGGTCATCTGGATGCACGGGCTCGAGTGCACCTGCTGCTCGGAAAGCTGTATCCGATCGGCTCATCCGTTGATTAAAGACACGCTGCTATCGATGATTTCGCTCGACTATGACGACACGATCATGGCGGCGGCAGGACACCAGGCCGAAGCCATCCTGGAGGAAACCCGTGCCAAGTACAAGGGCAAGTATGTGCTTGCCGTGGAAGGCAATCCGCCGCTGAACGAAGGGGGCATGTTCTGCATAGACGGCGGCAAGCCGTTCGTTGAAAAGCTCAGGTCGATGGCGGAAGAGTCCATGGCGATCGTCGCTTGGGGCACGTGTGCGTCCTCGGGCTGCGTGCAAGCGGCCGAGCCCAATCCGACTGGGGCGGTGCCGATCGATAAGGTGATCAGCAACAGGCCGATCATCAAGGTGCCCGGGTGCCCGCCCATCGCAGAGGTCATGACCGGCCTGGTGACCTTCATGACCGCGTTCGGAAAGCTGCCGCAGCTCGATCGCCAGGGACGCCCCAAGATGTTTTATTCCGAGCGCATTCACGACAAGTGCTATCGGCGTTCCCATTTCGACGCTGGCCAATTTGTCGAGGAGTGGGACGATGAGGGCGCACGCAAGGGCTATTGCTTATACAACATGGGCTGCAAGGGGCCGACCACTTACAATGCCTGTTCGGCCGTTCGGTGGAACGGCGGCGTGTCATTCCCGATTCAATCTGGCCACGGCTGCTTGGGCTGCTCCGAAGACGGCTTTTGGGACAAGGGTTCATTTTACGACCGACTCACGACCATCAAGCAGTTCGGCATTGAGAAGAACGCCGATCAGATTGGCATGGCCGCTGCCGGCGTTGTTGGGCTGACCGTCGCTGCGCATGCGGCGGTCACGGCTGTGAAACGGTTGACCCACAAGCCGGATCGCGCAGCTGACAAAAGTAAGCCGAGTTGAGGGGAAGGTGACGGTGGCTGTCCAGACACCAAATGGGTTCAATCTCGATCCTTCTGGCAAGCGAATTGTCATCGATCCGCTGACCCGCATCGAAGGCCACCTGCGCGTCGAGGCCAATGTCGATTCTGATAATGTGATCCGCAATGCGGTCTCGAGCGGGACGATGTGGCGTGGCATCGAAGTCATCCTGCGCGGGCGCGATCCGCGGGACGCCTGGGCCTTCACCGAGCGGATTTGCGGTGTCTGCACCGGCACCCATGCGCTCACCTCCGTGCGCGCCGTTGAAAATGCGCTAGGGATCGCCATTCCGGAGAATGCCAACTCGATACGCAATATCATGCAACTGTGTCTGCTTGTGCATGATCACCTGGTGCATTTCTACCACTTGCACGCGCTCGATTGGGTTGACGTGATGTCCGCGCTCAAGGCCAATCCCAAGTCGACGTCGGCGCTGGCGCAGTCTATCTCGCCCTGGCCGCTGTCGTCCCCTGGCTACTTTAAGGATTTGCAGATCAGGCTCACTAAGTTCTTCGGATCCGGGCAACCCGGTCCGTTCAAGAATGGCTATTGGGGGCATCCGGCCTACAAGCTTCCACCGGAAGCGAATCTGATGGCCGTGGCGCATTATCTGGAGGCGCTCGATTTCCAGAAAGAAATCGTCAAGGTCCAAGCGGTCTATGGGGGCAAGAACCCGCATCCGAACTGGCTGGTCGGCGGCGTGCCCTGCGCGATCAATATCGACGGAACTGGCGCGGTGGGTGCGATCAATATGGAGCGGCTTAGCTTAGTGTCCTCGATCATCGATGTGTCCTCGATCATCGATCGTTCGATCGAGTTTGTCGAGCAGGTCTATCTGCCGGACATTGCAGCGATCGGCTCGTTCTACAAGGACTGGCTGCATGGCAGCGGGCTTTCGGGCAAAGGTGTGATGTCCTATGGCGACATCCCCGAAAATGCCAACGACTGTTCCGCGAAAAGTCTCAAGCTGCCGCGCGGCGTCATTCTTGATGGCGATCTCAGCGAGGTGTTGCCGATCGACCATGGTGATCCCGAGCAGATTCAGGAATTCGTCGCCCATTCATGGTATAAATATCCCGGTGGGGTCTGCGGACTGCATCCTTGGGATGGCATCACCGAGCCAAGTTTTCAGCTTGGGGCAAAGGTCAAAGGCAGCAAGACAGATATCAAGGAGCTCGATGAAGGCGGCAAGTATTCCTGGATCAAAGCGCCGCGTTGGCGCGGCCACGCGGTCGAGGTCGGGCCGTTGGCGCGATACATCATCGGTTGTGCGCAAGGCAAAGCCGAGTTCAAGGAGCCGGCCGAGAAACTGCTCAAGGGGCTTGACGCTCTTGAACACCGAGGTGAGCGTGACCGCGCCAGTCACCGATGCAGCAGTGACCGGCAGCGTCACATCCGCATTGATCGCGGCGGCGATAGCGTCGGCGATCTCGGGGATGCTGAAGCGCAACAAGAATATCACGCGACAGGACATCGAGCCCGATGATGACGAGTCGCATTCCGACTTCATGGATCGATGCATCGACGAACTCGGCGATGCCGAGGAGTGCCAGATTATCTGGGACAATCGCGCCGCCGATGGCATCCGCTACAAGACGCATGCCGCCAAGGTCAACGGTCTCGAGTTCGTGCTCTCCGATGAAACGCCGGATCGCATGGACGATGTCATCATGTCGGACGGCTGGGACCTCACGAACTTCAAGCGCAATCCGATTGCGCTGTTCGGCCATCAAAGCAGCTTCCCGATTGGCAAGTGGAAGAATGTCCGCGTCGTAGACAAGGAGCTGCGCGGTGTTCTGGAGCTGGCCCCGGAAGGCACTTCCGACCGCATCGATGAGATCAGGCGGCTGATCGATGCCGACATCCTTCGCGCTGTCAGCGTCGGCTTCAAACCGAAAGAGAGCAAGCCGCGACCGGGGGCCGACTTCGGCCTGTTCTTCACCAAAAGCGAGCTGGTCGAGACCAGCGTCGTCTCCGTGCCCGCGAATCCGAATGCGCTCGCGGTCGCCAAGTCTCTGAAAATTTCCCCCGCGACTATCGACCTCGTCTTTGCCGGGAAAGGCACCAAGGACGGGATCAAGCGGCGCGGGATCACCGGCGGGCAAGCCGACACCCCATCGTTTGGTAGAAAGGGCACGACAATGTCGTTTGCTCAAAGGATCGCTAACTCCGAGCAGCGGCTCGTCGCATTGCGCGACCAGCTTGCTGCGCACTGGGAGAAGACCGACGAAACCAATGTCAGCGACGAGCAGCTGAAGATCGCCAATGATCTGAACGAGAAGATCGAGCGCGAAGAGAAAACGCTCGAAGCCCTGCGCGGTGCCGAGAAGACTCTCGGCGAGTAGTCTGATGATGGTGGCCGCACCATCATGGTGCAGCGTGGCAGCACAGCAGTTCGGCCCCATGCTGAGCCGCTGCGCCCGCTCTCGGTGCAGCGCAAGAAGATCGAGCCGCAGGAGCTGCTGGTCCGCTTGGGTGTGGTCCAGCTGCTGGCGCATCAGCAGCGCAAGCCGGTCGATCTCATCATGCGCGAGGTCTATGGCGAGGATGAAGCACTGCGCGCTGTCTACGATTGGGCAGTGAAGGCCGCGACAGCACCCGCAATGGCGACCGTAGTCGGCTGGGCCGCTGAGCTGGTGCAGCAGATGAACATCGGCTTCATGGAAACCTTGATGCCGAAGTCGATCTATCCGCGCCTGTCGGCTGCAGGTCTGAACCTGTCGTTTGGCACCAACGGCAAGATCGTGGTGCCGACGCGGGCACTGACGCCGACCATCGCGGGCTCCTTCGTCGGTGAAGGTCTCCCGATCCCTGTTCGTCAGGGTCTGTTCACTTCGCAGGCGCTGACGCCCAAGAAGATGGCGGTCATCACCACTTGGACGCGGGAGATCAGCGAGCACAGCGTGCCCGCAATCGAAGGCCTGCTGCGCAATGCGATTCAGGAAGATACCGCGATCTCGCTCGATAGCGTCCTGATCGACAGCAACCCGGCAACGACGATCCGCCCTGCCGGTATCCTCAACGGCATCACGCCGCTGACGCCGACTGCTGGTGGTGGCTTCAATGCTCTGGTCGGTGACATCAAGCAGATCAGCGGCCAGCTGCTCACCGCGACCAAGGGCAACGTGCGCACGCCGGTCTGGCTGATGAATCCGCAGCAGGTCAACAGCGCTGGTCTCGTCGCAGCTCCCGGCGCGGGCGCTTTCCCGTTCCGCGACGAGATCAGCAACGGCAGGCTCTCGGGCTGGCCGATCATCGGCTCGGGCACGGTCCCGCTTGGCACCGTGATCGCGATGGATGCAGCCGACTACGTTTCGGTCGGCGGCGATGCACCGCGCTTCGAGCTGAGCGATCAGGCCACGCTGCACATGGAGGACACCGCACCGCTCGACATCGTGAGCGGCGCAGCGCCTGGCACGCCTGCCAACCCGGTGAAGTCGATGTTCCAGACTGACAGCATCGCGCTTCGCCTGATCCTGCCCATCAACTGGACCATTCGTCGGCCCGGTGTGGTCTCGGTCGTCAACGGCGTCACTTGGTAAGCGGGGCAAACCCCAGAAGGAGAATCGAAATGACCGACACCGAACGCGAGGCTGCAATCAAAAAGCAGCTGGCCGATCAGAAGTCCGAGCGGGAAGCCGCGCGCACCAAGATGGCCGAGGACATGGCCAACGCGAAGCCGACACCGACGCAGGATGAGAACGATCAGGCGGCGATGGGCCTCCATACTGGCGAGCATGAACCGGACGGCTCTCCCGAGCAGGGTCCGGACGGCAAGCCGATGCCGAAGGGTCAGGAGCATCGCACCCGGCAGGCCGAAGCCGCCAAACCCGCGCAGGGCCGAGGCGACTATTCGACTCGCTCGTCCAACCCGGCTCCTGCAAAGCATGAATGACTGACCTCGCCACCAAGCCTCGCGTGCGGATCAAAGCAGGCCGCAGCAACGCGCTTGTCTCAAAGGAGGGCGAGACGCATGCGGGGCCATGGTATCTGCCGGTCAGCGGCGGCTGGTTGCCCGCCGATGTCGGCGATAGCATCAACTGGTGGCAGAACGGCTACAGTGTTCTCTCGGCAACAGCACAGTCGGCAATGGTCGAGGCTTGCGTCTCTGCCTATGCGCAGACCGTTGCGATGTGCCCCGGCGATCACTGGCGGCTGAACGATAAGGGCGGGAGAGATCGGGTCACAACCTCGGCCCTCTCCCGCCTGCTTCGGCATCCGAATGATTATCAATCGATCAGCGACTTCCTGCTGAACGGCACGCGCTCGCTCTATCTCGACGGCAACTGCTATGCGCTGGCGCTGCGCAATGACCGCTTTGAGATCGATGAGCTGCATCTGATGCAGCCGAAGCTCTCCTATCCCCGGCTGGCGCAGACCGGCGATATTTTCTATCAGCTCGGCGGCAACGACATCATCGCCAAGCGGCTCGGCGACGAGACCCTGATCGTGCCGCAGCGCGATGTGCTGCACATCCGGCTGCACAGCATGCGGCAGCGCTTCCCGACTCCGCTGGTCGGCGAGTCGCCGGTTGTCGCGGCCTACAGCGATGTCGGCATGGGCGCGGCCATCGCGCAGCAGCAGCTGTGCTTCTACATGAATGAGGCGCGGCCCTCGGCGGTGCTCTCGACCGATCTGGTGCTCGACAAGGATCAGGTCCAGGCGCTGCGGGATCGCTGGAACGATCAGGCCAAGGGCCAGCATCAGGGCGGCACGCCGATTCTTACCGCAGGGCTGAAGGTGCTGCCGTGGTCGCAGGGCGGCAAGGATGCCGCGACTGCCGAGATGCTGAAGCTGTCAAACGAGCATATCGCGCTCGCCTTCCGCATCCCGCCGCAGGTGCTCGGCATCGGCGGCAACAATCTGTCATCGACCGAGCTGCTGATGCAGAGCTGGATTTCGTCCGGTCTCGGCTTCGCGCTCAACCACATCGAGGAATCCATCGGGCTGCTGTTCGGCTTGAAGGGCCAGCCTGACGAATATGTCGAGTTCGATACTGCGGCGCTGCTGCGTTCGGCGCTGAAGGATCGGATCGAAGCGCTGGCGCGCGGCGTTCAGGGCGGCATCTATGCGCCCAATGAGGCCAGAGCCTTCGAAGGTCTGGATCGAGCAAAGGATGGCGACGAGCCGCGCGTGCAGCAACAGGTGGTGCCTCTCAGCCAGATCGAGGCAACCCCGCCAGCTCCCGCGAGGCCGGTCAAGGCGCGGCCATTGGGCAACTTCAGATAACCCTGCGCTCGCTCTAAAGCTTGGATCGAGGGCTTCTCGTCCACGCATAGCACAATGGCCTTCGCGGGCGGGACGACGTAGAGGCCAACAACATCGGCGGCTTTGGCCGTAAAGTTCGGATCGTTGCTCTTGCACCAGGACTTGCGAGCCGCAAGGTCAATCTTGTGGCTACGCAGGAACCGCCAGACATATTGGACATCAACATCGCCCAGCGCCTCGGCCAGCAGCGGGCCAGTCCAGCGCGCAAACCCCTGCGGTGGCGGCTTATCCAGCAGCTTCAGAATCCGCTTGTCGGTGGCCTTCGTATAGATCGGCTGCTTGCCGGGCCGCGGCTTGTCGTGCAGTCCTTCAAGGCCATGATCGGCATAGCGGTGTCGCCAAAGGCTGACAATCCGCGGCTGGACTCCGACTTCTTTGGCGATCGAGCGGGTGCTGCGCCCGTCCGCCGCCAACAGAACTATCCGCGCCCGCTTCAAATCGCGCTGCAGCGTCACCGGCGAGCGACAGCACGCCTCAAGAACCTTGCGGTCTCTCCGCGAAAGGTGGACTTCTCTTGCTTCGGGGATCATCCATATCTTGAATCACGACTCACGTTCCAAGAAGAGTGGGTACTAGCCCGTCTTATTCGTCAGAGTGCGCCTGAGAGGCTGGCGAGCGTGGTGTAAAGCGCTGATGCGGCGTAGGATTCGGTTGCAAAGCCAACCCCATCACCTCAACCGCGAACGCCAGGCCCGCCATGACCGATGATACGATTCTGCCCTTCTCGTTTCCAGCCGTTCACGCCAAGAAAGTCACAGCTGCCTTCGATGGCGGTCGGCTGACCTCGAACGGGGGCGTGATGCTTCTGGCGATGGCCGAGCGGCGTCTCGGCTTGGCCGACAATTTGGCCCGGGTGTTCCCGGATCGGCGCGATCCGACGCGGGTCGTGCACAGCCTTGTCGATATGTTCCGCGCGCGCATGTTCGCGATCTGCTGCGGCTACGAGGACGCCGACGACCTCGATCATCTGCGGTCCGATCCCGCATTCAAGCTGGCCTGCGGACGGCTGCCGGACACGGGTCGCGATCTGTGTTCCCAACCGACGCTGTCGCGGCTGGAGAATGCTCCGCGCCTGCGCGACGTGATCCGACTGACCTACACTTTGGTCGACGCATGGATGGATAGCTACCCGCGCGAGCCGGCATCCGTCACGCTCGACATCGATGATACCTGCGATGTCGTCCACGGCCATCAGCAGCTCTCGCTGTTCAACGCTCATTATGACGAACGCTGCTTCCTGCCGATCCACGTCTACGACACGGAGAAGAGCCGGCCCGTGGCGGTCGTGTTGCGGCCCGGCAAGACGCCGGGCGGCGTCGAGGTGCGTGCCCATCTGCGCCGCCTGATACGGCATATCCGGACGCGGTGGCACAACACGCGAATCACGTTCCGTGGCGACGGGCACTATGCCCGGCCGGAGGCAATGGCGTGGTGCGAGACCAACGGCATCGACTACATCTTCGGTCTGTCCGGCACCAAGCCGCTCGCCAGAAAACTCGACGAGGCCGCCGACGACATCCGCACGCGACGCGCCATCGAGAACCTGCCGGTTCTGCGTGGCTATACCGAGACGCGCCACAAGGCCAAGTCCTGGGATCGCGAACGGCGTACCGTCGCCCGTATTGAGGCGACGATGCTCGGCCTCGACATCCGTTTCGTCGTCACCAGCCTCGATGTCGGCTCGGCCGAGTGGATCTACGACAGCCTGTATTGCGCGCGCGGCCAAGCCGAGAATCTGATCAAGCTGCATAAGACACAGCTCGCCTCCGATCGCACCAGCTGCCGTTCGGCGCTCGCCAATCAAGTCCGCCTCGTTCTCCACACCGCCGCTTATTGGCTGATGCTGACCGTGCGCGACGCGATTCCCAAAGCCCGGGAATTGGCCACAGCCGAGTTCGCGACGCTGCGTCTTCGTCTCTTGAAACTCGCTGCCCGTGTCGTCGAGACCACGAGCCGCATTCGCCTTGCGTTTGCCGCGGCATGTCCCGAAGCCGACCTGATCCGCGGCTTGCCAGGCGCGCTGCTGCCTCTCGGTCCTTGACCGGCGGGGCGTCCGCCCCCCGTTCGCCCAACCTACACCTCAAGCGCGTTGCAAAGTACGGGTCGGTCAGGCGGTGAAAAGCCGAAGGCAATCCCGCGCGCCTCGTCAGAGCAGATGTGCGGCCACATCAATCGGACTAAAAAAAGCACTCTCACGAATAGGACGGGCTAGCGTCAGGACCGTCTCGATGGCAAGATCGGAATAGCGGGTCGGCCGCCACGCGTCGTGCGTCGAAGCGACTGCCTGCCGGCCAAGGCTTCTTCCGTCAGCCACAGCGTCAGACTGCCGCGCCGTCGAAGGAAGGCTCGTCAGCTTGTTGTCAGATCGCTCGCTTACCCTGCTGGCAAGTCTTAAGTAGACCGATATTGACTACAGCGCAGATCAGTCGATAGGAGCGAATCGCGTGGTTAGCGGAGTCACTGGTTCATCCAGCCAACCCACAAGCGCAGGCCATGCCGATGAATCGGAGCAGGCAGCAGATAATCAGAGGTTTACGGAATCGCTTGACCGGCACTAGTTCGTCGTCAGCGACACGGCCGTGTTCCCTTACCGCTGAACCTTCTATCTACGAGATGGACAGTGATGAGTTCAGGCAAGAGTTGAGGGACTTCTATGGTGTCGACGTCAGGCACATAGCCAATAATCCTCAAGAGTACTTGGATTTCGTGTCCTCAAAAGCTGAGCGCACCGCAATTGTCGCTAGAGTCGGTGCGACCGTAGATGACGAGGCGGGTTCGAAGTACTTCAGCTATCAGTTGGGCGATAACGATGAACAACGAGGGTGAATGGCAGCGGGCAGACAAGCCCCGGCTGTATCTTCAAGCCGAGAGCGAGGATCCCGTTGAACGAAGTAGCGACGAAGACGAAGGATGTGTCGAGTCAGAGTCGTCCGACGATGATCTTTCTTGGTACGTGGCGCGGGCGCTCAATTTCCGCGGAGGACCGGCGGAATGAGAGTCTAGATAGACTAAAGGGAATGTGCATGAAGGCTATCATGTTCCGTTTTCCGCGTGCCGGGCGCGAAGGGGATATCCCGGCCGCTCCAATCCGTTAGCTTAACGGTGCCGCCTGAGCTCCTCTGTAGGGGCATTGGTGCAGTGAAATTTCATCAGCATAAAGGAGATTGCTTGTGGGAATTTGTTGTTCAAAGCCTTCAGGAGTAGGCTCGCCTTATGATAGTTCGAGCGCCGACGGCGCCTCGCACTCAACGGCCCGCAGCGACAGCGGCGCCAGCGATCGCCAATGGTCCGCGCTAATTTCGACGGCATCGGGACCGGCTGCGACGGCATCGGAACCGGCCGCGATGGCTCCCCGAGTCGCTCTGGGAACGTCGCCGAACACGTTGCAACAACGACGCGGTGTGGCACTACAGCGACATGAGATGCAGCAACTCGCCTACCTCATTGCGGCCATGATGACTGGCGATCCGGTCAGAAGCCCCGCTCGGATCACCGCGGCCGGTCAGACAGTGCACGACGTTCGCCTGCTCCTCAGGCACGGACGCGGCAACGTTCATGCGGATGGCGAGCCGTCCCACGGGCACAACGTCGTAGGCGCACGTCTGGCCTACCGCGGCCTCGATCGCGACAACCAGATGGCATTGGCGGGCGCGCTGGGCGCAGGCTTTTGCGATCAATTCGCGCGCCTCGCTGCAGTCTCGCACGCGCCGCATTTGCGCGATGGTGAATCGGTCGTGAATGCAGGCGGCGAGGTGGAAATTATGGAATTGAACGCCGATCACACCATCTCGGCCACGCGAACTGGACACGCATGGAACGAGCTACGCCGCGGCAACGGACGCGATGGAGAGACGACCATCGTGCAGGACGGCTGGTCGAACGGCCCGGCGGTGCGGCTGAAAGACAGCGCGTGGGCGAACGTCCAGGTGGAGGGAGAGGACCTGAGTATCGACAAGGACGGCGCCCTGTGGTTGAAAGATCGCGTCGAGCGACTGATACCTCTCGTCCACCCGGACGAAGACGAATACACAGCAGGGTGGCTGGAGGAGTTGCGCCGAAATCCGACCCAACAGGATCGCTTTTTGGAAACTCAGGTAGTGTCGGCCGAGTTCGCCGCAAAAGCGAGGGAAGCCCTAGAGCAGATTCCGCGGGAACAGCAGGAGCAGTTGGTCTCGATGGCGGCGCAGGAATTCTATGGGCTGTCTCCCCACGAGGCGGGCGCCCCGCATTTTATTCACTCGGTGCTGGAACAGGTTGGGCTCCTAGACCATCAGGATCGTCCGCCGGTGGTGCCGCCGGAATATTAGTGTGGGCCCGCGTGAGATCTGCGTCTAGTACCCGGAATCAGAGCTGAGTGATACGGCGGCCTTTGAAGGGGCGTTGACGAACCTTTTTCTTGGTCCAGACGAAGGGCTCGGCTTTGTCGTTGTAGGCATTGATGTGTTCCTGAAGCTGCTTGAGGCTTGTGAAGGAGGTGCCGCTAAGTGACTGCCCCTGCAAGATCGAGAACCAGACCTCAACCTGATTGAGCCAGGACGCGCTTGTCGGCGTGAAATGAAATTGCACGTTGGGGTGGCCCTTGAGCCAGTGCTCGTTTTTCTTGTGGGTGTTGAGGTTGTCGAGGATGACGTGAAGCTTTCGGCCCGGAAAGGCCGCGATAACGCCGTTCATGAAGTCGAGGAACTCGACGCGGCGACGGCGTTTTGAATGAGCCGCGATGATCTTTCCGGTGGCGACTTCGAGCGCCGCAAACAATGTCGTAGTGCCATGCCGCTTGTAATCGTGGCTCTGGCCGGTCAAGGCGCGGCCATTGGGCAACTTCAGATAACCCTGCGCTCGCTCTAAAGCTTGGATCGAGGGCTTCTCGTCCACGCATAGCACAATGGCCTTCGCGGGCGGGACGACGTAGAGGCCAACAACATCGGCGGCTTTGGCCGTAAAGTTCGGATCGTTGCTCTTGCACCAGGACTTGCGAGCCGCAAGGTCAATCTTGTGGCTACGCAGGAACCGCCAGACATATTGGACATCAACATCGCCCAGCGCCTCGGCCAGCAGCGGGCCAGTCCAGCGCGCAAACCCCTGCGGTGGCGGCTTATCCAGCAGCTTCAGAATCCGCTTGTCGGTGGCCTTCGTATAGATCGGCTGCTTGCCGGGCCGCGGCTTGTCGTGCAGTCCTTCAAGGCCATGATCGGCATAGCGGTGTCGCCAAAGGCTGACAATCCGCGGCTGGACTCCGACTTCTTTGGCGATCGAGCGGGTGCTGCGCCCGTCCGCCGCCAACAGAACTATCCGCGCCCGCTTCAAATCGCGCTGCAGCGTCACCGGCGAGCGACAGCACGCCTCAAGAACCTTGCGGTCTCTCCGCGAAAGGTGGACTTCTCTTGCTTCGGGGATCATCCATATCTTGAATCACGACTCACGTTCCAAGAAAAGTTGGTACTAGGCCGCTGTTTCGACAGCGATGGCGAACTTGCAATCGACCTTCTGATCGACCGGATGATCGCGCGTGCCTGAGCGGAGTTTCAGGAAGGCAATGGCGCGAGCCCAATGCTCGGCGATGACGATCCCGCTGTTCGGCTTTGCGACGATGGTCACTTCCTCGCCGTTGCTGCCGTACAGATCATTGTAGAAGTTGCCGTCGCTGGAAACTTGCAGCGTCAGATTCGCTGCCGTGTATTCCTGCGGAACGGTGATGCGGACGATCACGCCAGCCGAGCAATCAATGCCATCGGAAAGGGATTCGCCAGCTGCGATAGTGGGTCCGTCGATAACCTGAAGCGGCATGATGCGTCTCCTTCAGCGGTGCCGGTTGGCGGGATGGTTCGGATCGGTCGGCCAGCCATCGGCATCGACCGCGACATCGAAGCCGCGCGCCTCGATCCGCTGCTTGGTCGAGCTATGGCAGGGCGAGCAAAGGCTTTGCAGCGCGCCCAGGCAGAACAGAGTCCAGTCACCGCGATGCGGCTCGACGTGATCGAACATGGGTGGCCGGGGTGACGATGCCGTCCGCTGCGCAGAACTTGCAGAGCGGATGCGCGAGCAGCTGCTGCCTGCGGCGGCGCTGCCAGAAGGCGGTGTCGTAGAAATGCTTCCAGTCCTCGCGGCTCATCCGATCAGCGCCGCGATATCGATGGGCTTCTCATTGCCGCGATCCCGAGCGCGCAGCCCGAGCAGCATGGCGATGGAGACCGCGCCGTCGATGCGAAAGCGCGCCTTGTCCTTGTCCAGCTTGCGATTGCCTGCCGGGTCCGTGGTCGCCACAGCGTTCGCCATGTTCCAGTTCAGCACCGGATTGCCGGGATGGATCAGCTTGCGCTCGATGATCGCCAGCTCCAGCGCATCGATGGCAGGCCCCATGTCCTTGAAGCCTTGGCCCCATGGCACCAGCCGCAGGCCGTCGCCGCCCTTCTCGCCGTCCTCGTAAGCCTGCAGGCCGATGCGGTCGAACTCGCGCAGGATGTCGTTGATGCGCCAGCGGTCATAGGCCATGCCCTTGACCTTGTAGCGCTGCGTCATCTCGGCGATGAAGAGCGCGATCACCTCCGGGTTGATCGATTTGCCGGGGCTGATCTTGAGATGGCCAGCTTCGGCCCACTCGCGGTAGCGATGCGATCCCGAGCCGAAGTCGCGGCTCGAATGCTCGGTGAGATGATCGCGCGGCTTCCAGAAATGCGGCTCGATGCGGCAGGGATCATCGACGGAGCCGATCATCAGCGCGGTGAGATCGACGGTGCTCGAAAGATCGAGCGCGAGATAGACTTCCTCGCCCTGCGCCAGCGGGGCGTCGCCAGCGCAGGCCATCCATTCCGCTCGCGAGATCTGCGAGGCGATGGACGAAACGCGCTGATTCAGGAATAGATTGCGGACCTTCGGCTCCTCGGCGGGCATCCGGATCGCCTTGCGGATCGCGGTCGCGAGGTCCTCATAGTCGCGGAATTTGCCGAGCGCAGGATTCGCCTTGTGCCATTGCTTCTCATCGGCCAGCTCGCAGTCCTCGGCGGCGGCGTAGAGATGGCAGACGATGGCGGGATCGACGCCGGAAAGCCCGTCATCGATCAGCTTCGACATGATGTGCTCAGGATCGTTGCTCTGCGTTGAGATCACGATGAAGAGCGGTTCATCCCGCGCGCCGAAGGAGGTATCGAGCACGTCATAGAGGTCGCGGTTCTTCGCCTGGGCCAGCTCATCATAGATCACGAGGCTCGGCAGATAGCCGTGCTTGGTGCCTGCCTCGGCGCTGATCGCGCGGTAGACCGAGGCAGTGCGGCGCGCGACCATGGTCTTGGTCGATGGCACCAGCTCGATCTCCTTCGCCAGCTCGGGCTCCAGCTCGACCATCTGGCGAGCGAATTTGTAGACGATGGCGGCCTGATCGCGATCATTGGCGGCGGAATAGATTTCGCCATGCACCACGGCCTCGGGGCCGACCAGATGCGCGAGCACGATTGCCGCGATCAGCGCGGTCTTGCCGTTCTTGCGCGCCATCGAGAGGATGGCGCGGCGCACCGCGCGGCGCAGGCCGAGATGCGGCTCATAGATCGCGCGGATGAATAGCTTCTGGAAAGGCTGCAGCTTGAAGGGCTTCCCCATGCCGTGCCCCGAGGGCACGGTCAGGCGCTCGATGAATTTGATAACGGCCAGTGCGCGCCGCCTGCCGTCAGGCGTGCGCTTAACCGGCGAGGAGTCCGGCAAACTTGCTCTGCGAATTGTCGCCATGAATGCCCGCGCTGATGCGGCTGCGCGCAGCTGGCGTGAGGCCGAACTCGGCGGCGAAGCGGACCACATCGCCTGCATGCTTGCGGACGATGGAGACTAGCCCGTCTTATTCGTCAGAGTGCGCCTGAGAGGCTGGCGAGCGTGGTGTAAAGCGCTGATGCGGCGTAGGATTCGGTTGCGAAGCCAACCCCATCACCTCAACCGCGAACGCCACGCCCGCCATGACCGACGATACGATTCTGCCCTTCTCGTTTCCAGCCGTTCACGCCAAGAAAGTCACAGCTGCCTTCGATGGCGGTCGGCTGACCTCGAACGGGGGCGTGATGCTTCTGGCGATGGCCGAGCGGCGTCTCGGCTTGGCCGACAATTTGGCCCGGGTGTTCCCGGATCGGCGCGATCCGACGCGGGTCGTGCACAGCCTTGTCGATATGTTCCGCGCGCGCATGTTCGCGATCTGTTGCGGCTACGAGGACGCCGACGACCTCGATCATCTGCGGTCCGATCCCGCATTCAAGCTGGCCTGCGGACGGCTGCCGGACACGGGTCGCGATCTGTGTTCCCAACCGACGCTGTCGCGGCTGGAGAATGCTCCGCGCCTGCGCGACGTGATCCGACTGACCTACACTTTGGTCGACGCATGGATGGATAGCTACCCGCGCGAGCCGGCATCCGTCACGCTCGACATCGATGATACCTGCGATGTCGTCCACGGCCATCAGCAGCTCTCGCTGTTCAACGCTCATTATGACGAACGCTGCTTCCTGCCGATCCACGTCTACGACACGGAGAAGAGCCGGCCCGTGGCGGTCGTGCTGCGGCCCGGCAAGACGCCGGGCGGCGTCGAGGTGCGTGCCCACCTGCGCCGCCTGATACGGCATATCCGGACGCGGTGGCACAACACGCGAATTACGTTCCGTGGCGACGGGCACTATGCCCGGCCGGAGGCAATGGCGTGGTGCGAGACCAACGGCATCGACTACATCTTCGGTCTGTCCGGCACCAAGCCGCTCGCCAGAAAACTCGACGAGGCCGCCGACGACATCCGCACGCGACGCGCCATCGAGAACCTGCCGGTTCTGCGTGGCTATACCGAGACGCGCCACAAGGCCAAGTCCTGGGATCGCGAACGGCGTACCGTCGCCCGTATTGAGGCGACGATGCTCGGCCTCGACATCCGTTTCGTCGTCACCAGCCTCGATGTCGGCTCGGCCGAGTGGATCTACGACAGCCTGTATTGCGCGCGCGGCCAAGCCGAGAATCTGATCAAGCTGCATAAGACACAGCTCGCCTCCGATCGCACCAGCTGCCGTTCGGCGCTCGCCAATCAAGTCCGCCTCGTTCTCCACACCGCCGCTTATTGGCTGATGCTGACCGTGCGCGACGCGATTCCCAAAGCCCGGGAATTGGCCACAGCCGAGTTCGCGACGCTGCGTCTTCGTCTCTTGAAACTCGCTGCCCGTGTCGTCGAGACCACGAGCCGCATTCGCCTTGCGTTTGCCGCGGCATGTCCCGAAGCCGACCTGATCCGCGGCTTGCCAAGCGCGCTGCTGCCGCTCGGTCCTTGACCGGCGGGGCGTCCGCCCCCCGTTCGCCCAACCTACACCTCAAGCGCGTTGCAAAGTACCGGTCGTCAGGCGGTGAAAAGCCGAAGGCAATCCCGCGCGCCTCGTCAGAGCAGATGTGCGGCCACATCAATCGGACCAAAAAAACGCACTCTCACGAATAGGACGGGCTAGCGGGTTCTGTACGGCGTCGCCAATTTTCGATTTGATGATCAGGCCATGCATGACCGGATCGCCTGACTGCATCCGCGCCAGCGCTTCAGACGCCAGCCGCCATTGCCCGAAGGCATGGCAATAGGTCGCGAGCGCCGGGATATCGACCACCGTAAGCAGGCCGAGCCGATGCAGCTCGGGGGCGGTGCGCCACCATTCATCGGCGGCATAGCCGGTGATGAAGGGCGGCGGCTCGGGGACATCCGGCAGCTGCTCGGGCTGCGGCTCGTCAGGCAATCTTCGCTGGCCTGGATTCCCGCGCAGTAGCTTCAGGTGCGTCGGCAGTGGCCGCTTTCCGGGTTTCATCTTTCTTCCTCTCGTCTTTCCGCTGGAGCGTGGGGATCGGTGCTGCGCCGTCGCTGTGCTGGTTGGTGCCAGCCATCGCCTGCTTCCCACGCACGCCGCGATACATGGTTGCGCCGCGCGCCTCGATGGCGCTGTACGGCAGCGGCTCGCCGATCAGGCGCGAGCGCGCTGCTGGATTGGTGAAATAGATGTAGCGCAGCGTGTAGCCTTCGAGCGTCGGGCCAGTGCCGCGCCATCGGCCGCCCGTCGCCGCCAGATGCTGCCGTCCTCGGCGATGTGCAGGTCCTTGTTGGTCTTGATCATCGTGAGCAGAAAGCCCGCCGCCCGATAGATCGTGCCGTCGCCGCATTGGCAGGCGTCGGCGAAGGAGATGATCCATTCGATATGCGGGTAGTTCTTCCTGATCATGCGCAGCGCGATGCCGAGCGCGCGGCTTTCCGAATTGCGCGGCAGCGCATCGGTGAAGGCCAGCCTGTTCAATTCGAGGAAGCCGTTCCAGCCGGTGTCGCGGACCAGATGTACGATGTTCGACTTCTGCAGGCTGGGGCCGAATTGCATCGCGCCCTCCAGCATGCCGTGCAGGAAGACGCCAAGCGATAGCGTCGAGTTGCGGACTACCTTGCCGCTGTAATGCACGCGCCGGATCAGCGCATCAGCATCGCGCTTGGCGATGGGGCGGACCTCGATCTCCTTCGCGCTGGTCATTGCGCCAGGTACGCGCGGCAAATTTCCGCCAGCGCGTTGCCGTTCCGGCTCTTGTTTTCCGAGGCCTCGCTCGGCGGCCCCAGCGCCTGCGATGCCCGCTCAATCGCCGTGCTCACGGTCTCGGCCTGCGTCTCGTGCAGGATGAAGGTCATCTGCTGGAAGGGCGAGCGCTCGCCATCGGCAAGCACAGGCATGCCGCCCAGCGCCTCGACGCCCACGCCCATCTCGCGCAGCTCGGTCTCGGAAAAGCCGGTCAGGCTATCGAGGCCCAGCCGCGCAAGGTCGTTCAATTCGATGCGCAGCAGCGCGCGATCCCACTGGCCGTTCTCGGTCAGCTTGTTGTCGGCGATCAGATAGGCGCGCTTTTGCTCGTCCGACCAGCCGCGAGCTACCATCGTCGGCACCTGATCGATGCCCATCTGCTCGGCAGCCAGCACTCTCCCGTGGCCAGCTATGATCGTCCCGGCTTCATCGACCAGCACCGGGATGGTCCAGCCCCACTCGCTGATCGAGGCCGCGATCTGCTCGATCTGCTCCTCGGAATGCAGTCGCGCGTTGCGGGCATTGGGCACCAGCTCGCGGATCGGGCAGCGCGATACCTGATCCGCAGGCCAGTTTTGGGCGATTTCGGACAGCCCGAAATGCCTGTTTTTGTCGGGAGAAACGGCCTTTTCGCTGGGCTGCTGCATGCCAGCTCCCTGGTCAAGTACCTGCAAATGCTGCGATTTTGGCGCTGAGAAGGATCTTCCACCCGGCAACGAGATACCGACCGAGAGGGATCGATAGGGCCGTTTTGATCAGTAAGTTGGCGGGGGCGGGCATCGGCTAACTGCGTCAGGTTCGGAGCGGTATGTTCGACGCAACTTATTGAAAACAGTAGAGTTTCAACGGGGGCCATCGGGACTGCGCGCTCTATGCGGTGCGGGCCTGTCCATTCCTGACGCAGCCGAAGATGCGCCGCAACGAGAAGGACGTGCCCGAGCATCTTGAACCTGCTGGCCTGATGCTGCGCAGGAATCCGGGCGTGACGCTGATCTGGACGACGCTGCGCTACACGATCTTCAAGGATGGTCACGGTGGCGCGCTGTTCAATGTCGGCGATCCCGAGCGCGTCGAGTTCTTCGCCGAGGGCCGCGCCGCGACCCGCGCCGAAGTGATCGCCAGCATCGATAGCGGCCTGCCGGTCCTGCGCGAGATGGCCGAGCGCGACGGGCCTGATGCCGTCGCCGAGCTGCAGACGATGTACGGCAAGGCAATGGAGCTGGTGCCTGCATAAGCTGATGAGTCTTTTGCAGTGAGGGAGGAAAAGCAGTCGCCTGGGGCACGTAGAGAGCGCAGAGGGAAAGGAGCGCGAGGACGCCCGCGGTTGATAGATGGGAACCGCAAGATAATTTGGCTAAGATCGCAGGGTTATGCGAAATGCCCCCCGAACGCCCTAGGGACCCGAACCAGCTCGCCAAGCGAATCATTGATATCGCCACTGGCGAGACGCCCGACCGCGATCCTACGCCAGAGGAAGAGGGCAAAGACCCGGCTGGGGCGGAGGAAGAGGTCCATGGCTTTCGTTTAACTCACTTTGGCCCTGTTGTTTGGCTAGCGTGAATTCCCGAGTCCGCTGCTGTTGTTCAGGTCTTGACGGAGTTCCGAATGCGATGCGCGCCATCGTTGGCCGTTCTAGTTTTGATCGCGAGTTCGAGTGTTCAGGCGCAAACGGTTACGGAGCCAGCCATCTCGAAAGTAGTCGAACAGGTTCGCGTAGATGCTGATTATCTCACTAAGCGTTTGACCTGGGATAAAGATGTCGACTTGGACCGCGTGCGGCAATTTGGGCTGGCGCTCACGGCTATGAACCTCGTCCAGCAGCAGGTCAGCTCGACGCGATATGGCGCTGTCGCGAATACATCCCCCGAGGATCTGCCCGCCAACGATGAAGAGGCCCTGTCGCGCGGGATCGGCATTTGCGGGAATCAGGTTTCTGCATTTCTCAACATCGCGACACGAGTTGGCCTCGAGGCACGCAGCCTCGAATTCTACTGGCCGGATGAAGCCGACGTTCGTCACTCGCATATCGCGGCAGAAGTGAAAATTAGCGGCAAATGGGCCTTCTTCGATGTGACTTGGGGAACCTATTTCAGGCGTGATCCCACCGCTTCGGGACAGGCATCTCTGCTCGAAATCCTGTCTTTCGATGAGGCGAAAGCTGTGCCTGATCGGGCAGCTCACGCCGTCACCAATGAGTCGGAACTTTCTTTTCGACTTCAGCTCATCAACAGCCTTGATCCGTTCGACTACTTCACGAAGGCGGATGGCTACCTGCGCGGCAAGAGCGGGAACATAACTCTTGCGGCGCCGCGAAGTAACGGCGGCGCTTGGGTCTACTCGTCCGACGGGGTACCGAACCACATCGGAGTGAGCGCCGATTACTCGACCTCGCATGTCGGAAACGCCTCGGTAGGATTGCGCGCCGCGGCCCATGTGGTTCACGGCCGGATCGACGAGATCGGCCGCGGCTGCGTCGGATCGAACGTCCTCGTCGCGGCCGTGAACGGACGCGAGGCTGTCAATGAGATAGTGTCTCCGGGCACTGAGAAGGACTTTGATCTGCCCGATGGTGTCGCGGCGGGCGACACCATCACGCTGTCGATCAGGCCCAAGTCCGATGGCGCAACCTGCGTTCTCGTATATAAACAAATCATCCTGAGCGACCGCTCATCCTAAAGAGGATAGCCGGCCGACCTCGCGCTCCTCGTGGATTACGACGTGGTCGTTCTCGAGCTTGTAACCGACTGACCGTGGGCGGAGGAACAGTTCCATTCGTTATATTCCGACGAACGATCGGCAGGTTTCGGGCTGGAACGTTGACTGTAGACGTCCCATAATTGCGGATGATTTACCCAGGAAGCAATCCCATTGGCCTCGATCTTCATCAGGATCGCCATATTGTTAGCCGTTGCGATCCTGGCTTTTGGCGTTTCCCGAATAGGCGTACCGGCGCGATCGTTGCCATAGCGACCTGCGTCATAGGTGCCATCATTATTCTTCATTTCGTCGCGTCTTGAGACATCACAGCACGATGTGGCCCCAGCCACCCTTGGAGGCCCAGGGGCGATTGCTGGGGCCACATGACCGGTCCCGCGTCAGTCGAGATTGGAAGCCTGCGGAAGCTTGGGGTCTGGCAGGGTGGGAAAGCCGGTGCCGCATTAGCGCAAGGAACGCTCGGGTCGAGAACGAATAGCCATGCCCCGGGCCCATGCGGCCCGCCCTATAGCCGAGCGCAATCTGGGATTTTACCGTGGGTGAACGAAAGTTTTCGGGATGGCGTAAGCCTGATGTCAGCTGGAAATGTTTAGATACACAAATACTCCAACGGCCCCGGCTCGTACCGCTCTGGGGCCGTTTTTTTTCCTTCTACTATAAAGGGTATGGTGGTTGTCGCTGTAGCCGACCGCGGGGCTCGTCAGCTTCTCGAAAGCTGGGTTAGATATCAAAGTATTATTAGATACAAAGCACTAAGAGAGCGCTATTCAACGAGGCAACGCGATGAATATCGACCCATGGGACACAGAAAGCTTTATGGAGTCTTACAGTATCCTGCTGCAGGAACAGTCGAAAGAAGTGAGCGCACAGGCCAACTCACAAGTACACTCGCCCCCGCATCAAGCGAGCTTTGAGCGGCAGCTAACTGAGTTGCCGCTAGACTACGAACGGTGCCCCGCCGCATCCTATGTCAGGGGCCGCGCCGAACTTGCCGCATCGCTGGCCGGAGCGAACGTTGAGTCGCTCAGGAACGAGATCGAGCGGGCCGAGCAGCGATCGGCACAGTGGCCAAGCACAGCCGGACCTTCCGCCCGCGTCGATGGCGACCGCGTTTTCGATGAGGTGTTAACGTCGTCGTATCTGCAGCTGCACCGCTTTCAGGACGAGATCAGTCATTGCAAGCCGCGCATGGACGACGATGTGAATGCCATGAGCCACGTACGCTCCCTCGCCGATTTGCGTTCCCGCGGCATCCGGCATGTCTCTGAGGCGTTCTGCACTGACGACCTTGATGAAATTGATAGGGCGCGCAGTGCTGCACTTCACACGAACGGCTACACCGAACAATCTTCTTTCGTGTCGTTGGCCCAGGACCCTTCGCGACTGCTCCTTTCAGAGGACACGGACTCCGCGAGGGCAATCGCTGAAAGCGCTAGGGAGTTGCACACCTACAGGGTACCGCGTGTTGCCGCTTGGCCGGCCGATCGCATCGATGGCATTCTTGCCCGCTCGAGGGATCCTGTAGACCACGATTTGCGAAGGTGGGTGAGCGGAACACCGACCGAGGAGACCGAAGTCTTGTTTCTCGGCGGCGATCTGGAAAAGTATCGGACGGCCAGCCAACCGAATCCGTACAGGACGGATCATCCAGGTGGAAATCAAGAGGGTTAACGATCGGCGTCATCCTGCGCTACGCTTCCATGTCCCGCTCCAAACTCGCCTGCAATAAAGGGCGCATTCAGAGCATCGCTGCGTCATCCATGGCATCCATGGCGCCGACAATTCGTTCTGGAACTGCTGAGCCGCGAGAGCGCGAGGAAGCGTCGGGCGGCGCGATGTGATGTCGACCGCGACGGAGCGTTAAGGGTCGGCGTCACCGGCGGAGAGACCGCTTTCGGCATGCAGGTCGCGCCACACTTCTTGTGCCCACAAGGCGCCTTCACCAACCACACTTTTAACCTCGTGACTCCAAAGCCCAGTGTTACCGGCTCGCACCAAGCGACACAGTCTGAAAAGGCCGCGCACTGAAACCGCAGTTCAGTGGCTTGAGAAGCGAGCAACCGGTAAGAAGGGCGAAAGATCGGATACCCAACTCAGAAGCTGATGGGTCTGTTGGCGAGAATCATTCGAGCGTCCACGAATGAAGGTGATGTTGTACTAGTACCCTCGTCACAGTGATTATGACTCTTTGGAAGTGGCGGGATAGGCGCCTTACTCATAATCGTAACGTTCGAGCCTGCCGGGCTTGGCCAGAATGGGCTGACGCGTTTCGCCGATGAGTTGCACCGGGCTTTCGTCGAAGCACACCACTGGCCGTCTGGAGTCGGGCGCCTCGGCATAGAGGTCGAGCACATCCTCCATGCGGGCGACGTATTCGCCGTCGACCTGCGGAATGCACCACATGTCTTTGCGCCAGGGTTTGAGGTCATTTTCGGCCAGGCGCCGCCGAACCGTCTCGTGCGACAGGCTCTTGTGTTCGGTGAGTTTGACCATCGCGCCTGCCAGCAGCTTGAGCGTCCAGCGGGCACGGCCCTTTGGGGGGGCTGGCACAGGCGGTCCGCCACCAGCAACGCCTCTTCCTTGCCGGTGAGTTTGCGCTCCGCTCCGGGACGCGGCTCTTCGCTCAGCGCCGGCTCCAGATTGCCTTCCACGAAGCGTCGCTTGGTCCGATACACGGTCGAACCGCTCACGCCAACGCTCCTGGCGATCTCTTCGTCGCCGGCCCCGGCATCGGCAGCCAGCAAAATCTGCGCTCGCTTGAGCTTGCGGGACGCATGCTTGCCGCCGCTGAGTAGCGCCCTCAGTTCGGTGCGTTCGATTTGGCTGAGTTCGACCCGATAGCGTACATTCATGGCGTGCCTCCTCGTTCGAGGCACGCACGAACAACTGAATCGGATGGCCGGCGTGAGTCCTTCGACAAAACCCTTCACGCCCACGCAGGGGCAGTATCTGGCTTTTATCCACCTCTATACCCGGCTGCATCGCAGGCCCCCGGCTGAAACCGACATGCAAGAATATTTCCGCGTCAGCCCGCCTTCGGTCCACCAGATGGTGCTGACGCTGGAAGCGCCGGCCTTATCAGACGGCAGCCCAGGACACCTCGCAGCATCGAGGTCCTCGTTGATCCGAAACTCCTGCCGGAGCTAATCTGATCGCCGAACCCAACCTGTCGAAATCACTGTGCAGAGCCACTAGGCCGCCAGCGGCGATCGAGGATCGGCCACGGCGGGCAACCGATCATCACGCCGGAAGCCAAAGCCTGGTTGGTGTCGCTGGCGTGCGACAAGGCCAAGGAGCACGGCTATCCGCATGAACTGTGGATTCTTGTAGTTGACCAGCGCAGCGTTCTCTGAGCCAAATCGCGGTCAAACCACCTTTTGCCAGTCGCGAGGGCTCTGAGCGCGACTGCGAGGAAGCAGAGCTAAAGCCATGTCTCCTTTAGAAGCAATCAGCCGCTGGCTGGAATCACAGGACTTAGACACTCAACTTGAGGTCGCTGCATACGTGACATTCTCGATCTTTAGGAAGAGTGACGTTCTCACGCTTGGCGGGCCGGAGGAGCTCGACACTCTTCAGCGTTGGTTGACCGAACCAGAGTTGGATCCAAGGGCCGCCGCAGGTCGTGCTCTGACCTTCCGGCTCGCCTTCGAGTACTTTGCCGAGGGCAGAATCAGAGGGGATGGATGGAAACGAACCGAAGAACTAGAGCGTAAGAGTCTGGAACTAGCTAAGCGCGACGGAAAGCTTGCGGCTGCGCGCAAGGCGCAAAGAAAGCTTCAACTGTTGCCAACCCGAAAAGAGCACTGGTATCGTGTTGCGAAATCCTGGAATGGATTGGCGGCGACTTATCTAACACGCGAGGCTCTCGCTCTCGGATCTTTGCCGAGATGCGACCTGAAGGCCATTTCAAATAGTCACTGTCTTCCATTGGTGCCTACGGTCGAGGCTTCGGATGCGGCCTTGGTTCCGATAGTGCCCGCTACAGCTGTTGAAGAAGGCGAAGAAGGGAGGAACGAAGTGCTCTTCTCACAAAAGAGTGGACAGAGTTAAGCTGCTTATACCTCGGTCGGCAAGGAACTTGGTCTGCGCGATGCGTTTGCGGTGGACGGCCCATTGCACGATCGTTGAACCTGTTGGCGTCGATGCCGCTCCTCGTTTCGCCAACCGCAAAACAGAAATCCGACATCAGCCCATAGGTTCCACGATGCAGGTTTCATGAAATCGATTGTCTAGTAGGAAGGATGGCTTCGCCGGATTGATTTCCGTCACCTGGAGATTAATCCCGCGCGAAGGTTGCGTGGACGCCGGGCTTGGCGGCAAATCGGGTGCGGTCGTCGCGAACAGGATTCGTTTGCTCGCTTCCGGATCGAAGGGGGGCTGGGCCGCTGGGAATGGCCTCTCCAGAGTCTTCTTATTGCGTCTCAGGCACCAAGAATAAAGTTGGGGTGACGCGGCTTCCCTCCACCTGATGGATTTTCCATCCCTCTCTCCGCCCGCTGGTCCCAAAAGGTTCCAGAGCCAGTCACTCTTCCGAATAAGCCTCCCGTCGGATCGACTCTCGCCCAGTCGTCCCTTGAAGGCGCTCAGCGCAGGGACGCTCAAACGGCGTTACCGAACCGCTGAAATGCCCCTCGAGCTCGGCAACTGCTCTGTGCTCCCACTCATTAGCCTGGGCGAGCAATGAACACCGCTGAAGGGGCCGAAATGCCGCGGCCTGACGGCATAGCGAAGCTATCGCACGATAGCGGCGCACATTTTCTTCAACGGCCAGCCCGGTCATGTGTGGATCCCCCATGTCTTTCACGTGTGCGAACTTGCGGCAGAATTATTTTCGATCCGTTAGCGGCCAGAGTGGAAAGCGTGAATGGTTGGCAAAACCTTGCTGGCACGCTGATGATGAGCGTTCCACCGAAGGATCCACATCAACTGAGCCTTAATAGCCCGTCCTATTCGTGAGAGTGCGTTTTTTTAGTCCGATTGATGTGGCCGCGCATCTGCTCTGACGAGGCGCGCGGGATTGCCTTCGGCTTTTCACCGCCTGACGACCGGTACTTTGCAACGCGCTTGAGGTGTAGGTTGGGCGAACGGGGGGCGGACGCCCCGCCGGTCAAGGACCGAGCGGCAGCAGCGCGCCTGGCAAGCCGCGGATCAGGTCGGCTTCGGGACATGCCGCGGCAAACGCAAGGCGAATGCGGCTCGTGGTCTCGACGACACGGACAGCGAGTTTCAAGAGCCGAAGACGCAGCGTCGCGAACTCGGCAGTGGCCAATTCCCGGACTTTGGGAATTGAGAAGCAGTATTTTGTCTCTGAATCTTCGGTCTATCGGCTGTTGACGGCGAAGCGCGCAGGTCATGCACCATGCTCGCGGCACGTTGTCGGTCATCAGTTTCTCGACAGCTTCCCCATTTAACAGGGTTGGTCGCACTGGAAGCACATCGGCTGCCGATGCTCACGGTGCGTGCCTGTCGAGGGCTGTAAAGGGTGGTTTGTTGCTGATTCCCAGCATGTCAGATCGAAGGCTCGGTTCATATTTTGAAAGGGAGAAGGGATGGATTTCCCCTCGATCAAGTGGGTGCGTGAACAATCGGACAGCACGGGCCCGCAAGAGAGTTCACCCGCGGCGCCGTCCGCAGATGCGGCGACCTTTGAGCGGCAACTGAGCGAGATCGCCAATTCAAGTGGAGGTGGTGGAGCAATGCCCGCCGCCGCTGCGCTGCAGCCGGCTCAGTCAGCTGGGGTTTTGATAGGGCGGAGCAAGCAGCCTCTTTATTCCGAGGACGCTCGCCTTATTTCGGGGCTTGAGGAGGTCCTCCTCCGCAATGGCAACGCCGCCAACCAAACCGCCTACGGCTATGTAAGTTCTCTTCGCAGCTTCGGCCGCTGGCTCTTCGCAAATAACAAAGATCCGATTGCTGCTCGGCTCGACGACCAGTCGCTGACCGATGATGCGCGCGAGGCCATCGAAAAGGGTCATAACAGGGGACTCCGTCTGGCAATTGACCATCTCCGGACCTTCCAGTCGACGGGCGGAGTCGTGCCGATCACAGGCCGCGCTGAGCTAAATCCTCACCCCCAGGACGTGGCTCTCATCAAAGAGTACAAAAACGAAGCAGCGACAGGGACCAGCAAGACGTATGCAGTTTCTCTACGCAGTTTCAGTGACTACCTGCGTGAAAACAACAAGAAGGGCATTGCTGGTCGGCTTTCCGGCAATGCGCTGGATGGAGATGTCGAGAGCTATAGGAAGGTCGCCGGTGCTGATTCGAGGATCGGTGCCGCGCTGGCCCATCTCCGAAAATCGCAGGCCGGCGCTAAAGCGATGGAGCGCGAGCGCCATATTCCCCCCGTTCCTGCTCCCGAAGACGCCGCACTGACGGAGTCGAGGCGGGTCGGCGCCGCCGCTGCGCAGCACAGCGCGTCGCAGGGCGCGGGCAGTTTGCCAGAGGAGCTGCTTCCTGCGGAAGGCTACGATCAGGATTTGGGCCGGATGGACGAACCCGGCCCGTCGTCCTCGGCGCCGCAGCCGGCTCAGTCAACTCGGGTTTTAATGGGGCGGAACAAGCCTCTTTATTCCGAGGACGCTCGCCTTATTTCGGGGCTTGAGAAGGGCCTCATCAAGGGCACCGGCGCCGAGCGCACCGCCAAGGACTATGTATATTCGCTTCGCGGCTTTGGCCGCTGGCTCTTCGCAAATCACAAAAAGGGCATTGTTGCTCGGCTCGACAACGAGTCACTGACCGATGATGCGCGCGAGTTCGCCGGAAACGGTAAGCCCGGTCTCCTCCTTAGGGCAATAGATCGTCTCCGGACCTTCCAGTCGACGGGCGGAGTCGGGCCGATCGCAGGCCGCGCTGAGCTGAATCCTCACCCCCAGGACGTGGCCCTCATCAAAGAATACAAAAACGAAGCAGCGACAGGGACCGGCAAGAGGCATGCAACTGCTCTACGCAGTTTCAGTGACTACCTGCGTGAAAACAACAAGAAGGGCATTGCTGGTCGGCTTTCCGGCAACACGTTGGATGAAGATGTTAAGCGCTATAGGAAGGACGCCGGGGGTAATCCGACTATCGGTGCCGCACTGGCTGATCTCCGAAAATCGCAGGCCGGCGCTAAAGCGATGGAGCGCGAGCGCCATATTTCCCCCGTTCCTGATCCCGAAGACGCGGCACTGATGGAGCCGATGCCCGCCGGCGGCGCCGCTGCGCAGCACAGCGCGTCGCAGGACGCGGGCAGTTGGCCAAAGGAGCTGCTTCCTGCGGAAGGCTACGATCAGGATTTGCTTTGGGAGCTGATGGACGAACCCGGCCCGTCGTCATCTCTCGAGCCAGCCGCGCGCCATGACCAGTCATCGGATCCCGGAGAGACCATTCGTCCCTTGAACTGGGGCTACGACCGCCAGCAGTTCCTGGACGAGCCGATGGGTGCACTTGCCAGGAGCAACCTCCTGCCAAGCGAGGAGGTCCTCATCAACGATGAGCATGACACAGCTGAGTTGAGGCCAGCGAAGAGGCCGAGGCCCCTAGACAATCTGCACGGCCTTGCCAGCGAGCGGCAGCTGAGCGAGATCGCCAATTCAAATGGAGGTGGTGGAGCAATGCCGGCCGCCTCGGCGCTGCAGCCGGCTCAGTCAGCTGGGGTTTTGAAAGGGCGGAGCAAGCAGCCTCTTTATTCCGAGGACGCTCGCCTTATTTCGGGGCTTGAGGAGGTCCTCCGCAATGGCAACGCCGCCAATCCCACCGCCCACGGCTATATATATTCTCTTCGCCGCTTCGGCCGCTGGCTCGTCGCAAATAACAAAGATCCGATTGCTGCTCGGCTCGACGACCAGTCGCTGACCGATGATGCGCGCGAGGCCATCGAAAAGGGTGATAACAGGGGACTCCTTCCGGCAATTGACCATCTCCGGACCTTCCAGTCGACGGGCGGAGTCGTGCCGATCAAAGGCCGCGCTGAGCTAAATCCTCACCCCCAGGACGTGGCTCTCATCGAAGAGTACAAAAACGAAGCAGCGACAGCGACAGGGACCAGCAAGACGTATGCAACTGCTCTACGCAGTTTCAGTGACTACCTGCGTGAAAACAACAAGAAGGGCATTGCTGGTCGGCTTTCCGGCAACACGTTGGATGAAGATGTTAAGCGCTATAGGAAGGACGCCGGGGGTAATCGGACTATCGGCGCCGCACTGGCTGATCTCCGAAAATCGCAGGCCGGCGCTAAAGCGATGGAGCTCGAGCGCCATATTTCCCCCGTTCCTGATCCCGAAAACGCGGTACTGATGGAGCCGTGGCGCGTCGGCGGCGCCGCTGCGCAGCACAGCGCGTCGCAGGACGCGGGCAGTTGGCCAAAGGAGCTGCTTCCTGTAGAAGGCTACGATCAGGATTTGCTTTGGGAGCTGATGGACGAACCCGGCCCGTCGTCATCTCTCGAGCCAGCCGCGCGCCATGACCAGTCATCGGATCCCGGAGAGACCATTCGTCCCTTGAACTGGGGCTACGACCGCCAGCCGTTCCCGGACGAGTCGATGGCTGCACTTGCCAGGAGCAACCTCCCGCCAAGCGAGGAGGTCCTCATCAACGATGAGCATGACACAGCTGAGTTGAGGCCAGCGAAGAGGCCGAGGCCCCTAGACAATCTGCACGGCCTTGCCAGCGAGCGGCAGCTGAGCGAGATCGCCAATTCAGGCGGTCGCCTGCTGACGTCGGCGGCCCCCACCCATCAACAGGGTGCATCGCCATGGCAGGCGCAGCCGATGATGCAGGCGAGCGGGTACGAAGATGCCACGGCGCCGCATGCGGTCGCGACGTACGTCGGGGGCGCCGCTGCGCAGCACAGCGCGCCGCAGGGAGCTGTCAGTCGGCCATTGGTCCTCCCGGAAGGTTACGATCAGGATCTCCGTTTGATGGTGGAAGACGGCCCACCGTGGTCCGGGGTTCCCCCTGAGCAGGCGCAGGACATAGTCCAAGCTGGACAGCAGGAACCTGCCAGGTCCACCTCGACCTGGTCGCCGCAGATGCCGCTCAACTTTGATTGGAGTATGTGGCCGACCCTGGAAGCAGCGTCAGCGCACTCTGCCAGGGCTCCTTCAGACATCGAAGGCGGTCTTGAGGCCGCGGTTCATCCGAATCCGCCCGCACCGTTCGAGTTGCGTGACAATGCTTGGAGCCCGGCGCCTGACTTTCCGCCGCCGTTTGCCGGGCCAGTACCGGGTCATCACCAGGGCGTTCGACAGCCCGGCTCGCCGCAGGGGCTTTCTCCGGCGCCAGCCTTCTCGGATGATGAAGCTTTGGCGTGGTTGCGCGAGGAGCTGGCGCGGCGGCAGATGCAAGAGCCGGCCTCACCATCAACCAGCAGGGCTCCGTCAGACACCTACGGCGGTCTTGAGTCTTTTGTTGATCTGGATGCGCCCACGTCGTCCGAATCACGCGACGATGCTCACTTTGAGCCGGCGCCCGCTGCCAAGTCTCGCTCAGACACCTACGGCGGTCTTGAGTCTTTTGTTGATCTGGATGCGCCCACGCCGACCGAATTGCGCGACGATGCTCACTTTGAGCCGGCGCCCGCTGCCAGGGCTCGCTCAGACACCTACCGTGGTTTTCCATTGGTTGATCTGACTGCGCCCACGCCGTCCGAACCACGCGACGATGCTAATTCTGTACGGCCGTTTCCGAGCACCTCCGCTGATGCTCAGATCGGGGCTTTAGGTCCGACAGCCTCCTCCCACGGCCGCGGGCTGGTGCTCGAGGACACGGAATGGCTGGGCGACGAGCATATCGACAGGGATTACCGGCTCCAGGAGCAGGATTTGCAGAGGTACCATCCGGATCTCGCCGCCCGGACGCGGTTCGTGAATCCCCTCATCGTCCTAAATTATCTGCGCTCTAACGACGATGGCGTCGTGCGAACCGAATTCCAGCGCATCGTCTACGATAATGGTAACGATACAGCCGACTTCCTGTTCCTGCCCGTGATTAATGCCGATCCTGAAGATCCTAATAGCCTCGGCAACCATTGGTCGCTGCTGTTCGTTGATCGCAGCGACCGGGGGCGGCCGGTCGCCTATCACTACGATTCCTATGGCGGACTCAACGACACGGATGCAGAACATCTCGCAGGTCGGCTGGACCTCCACCTGGAGCCAGCCGGCATGGCCCGGCAGCGGAACGGGTATGATTGCGGTGTCTTCGTGGTGGACGGCACGCGGGCGCTGGTTAGGCAATTGGAGCAAGGACGGGAACCACACCTGCTGAACCTCAGCAACCTCGTTGCCAATCGGCAGGCACTGCAGAACCGACTCAGGGGCTGATGTCGCCATGGGCGGTAGCTCAGGCTGGAGCGGCTCACGCCGACGGCCTGGGCCCCCGGGCACGAAGGACCGGAACCAGCGCAGCGTCGCGAACTCGGCTGTGGCCAATTCCCGGGCTTTGGGAATCGCGTCGCGCACGGTCAGCATCAGCCAATAAGCGGCGGTGTGGAGAACGAGGCGGACTTGATTGGCGAGCGCCGAACGGCAGCTGGTGCGATCGGAGGCGAGCTGTGTCTTATGCAGCTTGATCAGATTCTCGGCTTGGCCGCGCGCGCAATACAGGCTGTCGTAGATCCACTCGGCCGAGCCGACATCGAGGCTGGTGACGACGAAACGGATGTCGAGGCCGAGCATCGTCGCCTCAATACGGGCGACGGTACGCCGTTCGCGATCCCAGGACTTGGCCTTGTGGCGCGTCTCGGTATAGCCGCGCAGAACCGGCAGGTTCTCGATGGCGCGTCGCGTGCGTGCGCGGCTTGCGGCCAAGATTGCTCTCGATGGCCTCGATCAGGGGCACCAACTGGCCCTGATCGCTGCCGTGCTGGGTCAGTTCTTGCGCGACAATGATCTGGGCATGTGCATCGACGGCCGCCTGGGCATTATAGGCCTGAACGAAGCCATCCTTCGACTTCATGATGCGGCTTTCCGGATCGGTGAAGTTGCGTTGCGCCTTGGGATTGGGTTCCTCCGATGGCAGCGCCGCCGGTTTGCCCGGCTTCTTGCGGCCTTCGGCCTGGCGCTGCTGTTCCTTTTCGGCCTCGATGCGGCGCTCTTCCTCCGCCGCCAGTTTGGCGTCCGCTTCCAGCGCCGCCATCGCTTGCTGGATCTTCGCCAGCCGTTTCTGCTTGTCGACGGTCCAGTCCGGCAGTTCGTCGCTGTTGCCGAAAGTCTCATCCTCCGAGGCATCCGCCGCCTCGGCGGCCGCCAGCATGCGAGCGACCTCGGCCTTCAATTCCGCCTCGCGCTTCTTCATGCGCTCATAACTCATCGCCTTGTGTTTCGACGCGTTCGCCTTGATCTTCGGTAAGCGCTCCTTTCTACGCACCTATGCAGTTGAGCGCGGGGATGGGATGAGGTGTCCACCATGAGCGAGGTGGACACGATCGATGATCACTCCAGAAGAACCTTTGAGACTTGAGACGGTCGGCGTGTTGCGCAATGGCCGGCGTCGCTATGATCCGGCCAGCAAACAGCGGCTGGTCGAGGCCTGTCTGCAGTCTGGCGTGTCGCTGGCGGGGCTTGCGCTGCAACACGGCGTGAACGCGAACCTGCTGCGCAAGTGGGTGGCCAAGCGACAACTTCAGAACGGGGATGGCCAGCCGGAGGCGCGGGCGCCGATTGCGCCAGCCTTTATTCCGGTTCGCGCGCCGTCGCCGTCGCCAACTCGATCTGCTGGCGCGATTGCGGTTTGCGCGACGGAGCGATCCTGTGCAGGGCGGCTGACGGCATCGATGCCCAACGGCGTGACGCTTTCGCTGGAAGGCGGCGACGCGCAGTTGCTGTCGGCGGTGATTGAAGCGCTGGGGCGTTGCGATGTTCCGACTGGCGTCTGATCTTCGGGTCTACCTTCACCGCGAACCGATTGACTTCCGGGCGGGCATCAACAGCCTGGCGATCGTGGTCGAGCAGTCGATGGGGCTGGATCCGTTCCAGCGCGCGGTGTTCGCGTTCTGCAATCGTCGCCGCGACCGGATCAAGCTGCTGATTTATGATCGGTCAGGATTTTGGATGCTGCTGAAGCGGCTGGAGGCCGACAGATTCCACTGGCCCCGAAGTCAGGAGGCGGTGCTGACGCTGACGACGGAGGAGCTGCACTGGCTGCTTGACGGCATCAACATCGCGGCGGTGCGTCGTCATCCGGTGCGGCAATATCAGAGCGTGGGCTGAGCGTGTTCGATGCGGGCGGCGTCATCGGGCTTCGGCGTGGCCGTTCTCAGATGACGCGGCCGAAGACATGACGAAGACATGGGAGCCCGGTTGACGCGGCGGCATGACTTCGATTCAAGACTCCGATGAGTCGCAAGCCCACGACGCACGAACTGGAAGCCTTGATCGCGGCGCACGCGGCCGAGATCGCGGCGCTGAAGGCCGAAAACGAGAAACTCGCACAACGCGTGCTGCATCTAGCCCGTCCTATTCGTGAGAGTGCGTTTTTTTAGTCCGATTGATGTGGCCGCACATCTGCTCTGACGAGGCGCGCGGGATTGCCTTCGGCTTTTCACCGCCTGACGACCGGTACTTTGCAACGCGCTTGAGGTGTAGGTTGGGCGAACGGGGGGCGGACGCCCCGCCGGTCAAGGACCGAGCGGCAGCAGCGCGCTTGGCAAGCCGCGGATCAGGTCGGCTTCGGGACATGCCGCGGCAAACGCAAGGCGAATGCGGCTCGTGGTCTCGACGACACGGGCAGCGAGTTTCAAGAGACGAAGACGCAGCGTCGCGAACTCGGCTGTGGCCAATTCCCGGGCTTTGGGAATCGCGTCGCGCACGGTCAGCATCAGCCAATAAGCGGCGGTGTGGAGAACGAGGCGGACTTGATTGGCGAGCGCCGAACGGCAGCTGGTGCGATCGGAGGCGAGCTGTGTCTTATGCAGCTTGATCAGATTCTCGGCTTGGCCGCGCGCGCAATACAGGCTGTCGTAGATCCACTCGGCCGAGCCGACATCGAGGCTGGTGACGACGAAACGGATGTCGAGGCCGAGCATCGTCGCCTCAATACGGGCGACGGTACGCCGTTCGCGATCCCAGGACTTGGCCTTGTGGCGCGTCTCGGTATAGCCACGCAGAACCGGCAGGTTCTCGATGGCGCGTCGCGTGCGGATGTCGTCGGCGGCCTCGTCGAGTTTTCTGGCGAGCGGCTTGGTGCCGGACAGACCGAAGATGTAGTCGATGCCGTTGGTCTCGCACCACGCCATTGCCTCCGGCCGGGCATAGTGCCCGTCGCCACGGAACGTAATTCGCGTGTTGTGCCACCGCGTCCGGATATGCCGTATCAGGCGGCGCAGGTGGGCCCGCACCTCGACGCCGCCCGGCGTCTTGCCGGGCCGCAGCACGACCGCCACGGGCCGGCTCTTCTCCGTGTCGTAGACGTGGATCGGCAGGAAGCAGCGTTCGTCATAATGAGCGTTGAACAGCGAGAGCTGCTGATGGCCGTGGACGACATCGCAGGTATCATCGATGTCGAGCGTGACGGATGCCGGCTCGCGCGGGTAGCTATCCATCCATGCGTCGACCAAAGTGTAGGTCAGTCGGATCACGTCGCGCAGGCGCGGAGCATTCTCCAGCCGCGACAGCGTCGGTTGGGAACACAGATCGCGACCCGTGTCCGGCAGCCGTCCGCAGGCCAGCTTGAATGCGGGATCGGACCGCAGATGATCGAGGTCGTCGGCGTCCTCGTAGCCGCAGCAGATCGCGAACATGCGCGCGCGGAACATATCGACAAGGCTGTGCACGACCCGCGTCGGATCGCGCCGATCCGGGAACACCCGGGCCAAATTGTCGGCCAAGCCGAGACGCCGCTCGGCCATCGCCAGAAGCATCACGCCCCCGTTCGAGGCCAGCCGACCGCCATCGAAGGCAGCTGTGACTTTCTTGGCGTGAACGGCTGGAAACGAGAAGGGCAGAATCGTATCATCGGTCATGGCGGGCCTGGTGTTCGCGGCTGAAGGTGATGGGGTTGGCTTTGCAACCGAATCCTACGCCGCATCAGCGCTTTACACCACGCTCGCCAGCCTCTCAGGCGCACTCTGACGAATAAGACGGGCTAGAGGAGCAGTTGCGCCTGGAGCGCCTGCACCGGTATGCGCCGAAGAGCGAAAAGCTCAAGGAGCGCATCTTCAACGAAGCCGAGCAGGCCGCCGCTGAAAGCCGGGACGACGACGATGTCGAGGCGGTCGCCGTGCCGGACACGGGATTGCCGGAGGCTCCAAAGCCGGCGCCGAAGGCACGCGGCCGCAAGCCGCTGCCTGACGATCTGCCGCGCCAACGCGTCGAACACGATCTGGGTGAGGATCAAAAGGACTGTCCGTGCTGCCATAATCGGATGCATCGGATGGGCGAGACCGTCACCGAGCAGTTGCACGTCGAGGTCAAGGCGTCGGTGCTGCAACATGTGCGGTTCAAATATGCCTGCCGTCACTGCGAGCGCACCGCGCTGAACACCCCGATTGTGACCGCGCCGATGCCGGCGCAGCCGCTGCCGGGTAGCGTCGCCACGCCATCGACGCTGGCGCTGGTGCTCGCCAACAAATACGTCGACGGCACGCCGCTGTACCGTGTGGCGGACGCGCTGGGGCGCGCCGACGTCAGCATCAGCCGCGGGACGCTGGGCAACTGGGTGATCCGGGCGAGCGAGTTGCATCTGCATCGGGTCTATGACGCGCTACAGCAAAAGCTCATGTCGCAGCCCCTGGTCCACGGCGACGAAACCTGGGTCCAGGTTCTTAAAGAGGACGGCCGTGATGCGCAGGCCAAATCCTTCATGTGGGCCTATCGCAGCGGCCAGGACTGCGCGCAGCCGGTCGTGCTGTTCGATTACCAGCCCGGTCGCGGCCAGCAACATCCTCAGGCCTTCCTGGCCGGCTATCGCGGCTTGTTGATGAGCGACGGCTATGACGCCTGGCGCACGCTGACAGGCGCGACCCATCTCGGCTGTATGGCGCATGCGCGCAGGAAATTTACCGATGCGCTCAAGGCCAGGACAAAGCCTGGCGGTCCGCCATTGCAGGCGCTCAAGTTCTTCGAGGCGTTGTACGAGGTCGAGAGGGTGGCGCGCCAGACGCCGCCCGACGGCGAAACGCGCGCCGCATACACCTTGCGGCTGCGCCAGCAGCATAGCCTGCCGGTATTGGCCGCCTTCCGGACCTGGCTCGACGACCAGGCGCCGAAGGTGCTACCCGAAAGCTTGACCGGCAAGGCGATCGCCTATGCACGCAACCAATGGGATTATCTGACCCGTTACACCAGTGACGGTCTCGCCCCGATCGATAACAATGTTCTGGAGCGCGACATCAGGCCGTTTTGCACCGGACGAAAAAGTTGGCTGTTCAGCGACACCGTTGCCGGCGCCAAGGCAAGCGCCGTGATCTACAGTTTGGTGCTGACATGCCGGGCATGCGGCGTCGATCCCTATGCATGGCTACGTCACGCGCTCACCGAATTGCCCCAACGCGCGCCAGACGCCGATATCGAAGATCTGTTGCCGTTCAATTGCACCGCTCAAAAAAACCTGCCAGCTGACAACGACAGCGGCTGACCGTCAAACGCTCAGGATCAATCAAGCCGTTCCGATGATCCCGCTGGGCCCCGGCGCCACGCGACGCCGCGGCCAGCCGCGCGCGCAGCCTGTGCAGTAAAATGCGCGCTTACGATCTTCGTACCATCCAGCGCGACATGACCGAGCTTGACCAGCCCGGCCGTCTCGCACAACTTCAGAACCTGCACGAATAGCGCGCCGAGCGCCTTCAAATGTCGCTTGCGAAAGTCGCGGATCGTCCGAAAATCCGGCGCATCCAGCGCCACGATCATCACAAAATCGTTCCGCTCCCGGCAGGCCTTGGCAATCCGACGCGACGAATACAGCCCACTCGCATAGCTATGTAGCAGCAGCGCCACCATCATCCGCGGATCAAACGGCGGCTGCCCAAGCCCGCTCACATAGCTGCCCATGATCTCCCTGAGATCGAGGCTCTCCCGCACCAGATCAACCATAAACCGCGAGACATGGCCTTTCGGCACGAAGTCCTGCACATTCGGCGGCAGAAGCAGCGTCTGATCGATGTTCCAAGGCCGAAAATACTTGCTCATCGCCCAATGTTGAATCAGACCCGACCAGATTTGAACAGCGACTATCCAGACAAGCTCCTAGAAGCACTGGTTACACTTCTCATTAGTTTCAACAAACCTAACGAGGTCCCTAACGCTCCAAATGAAATGGCGCTTCGAGAACTGCATCGGTGCGGGACGCTATTTCTTTTGGACAAGCCGGGCGAATATCGCGACGTTCCCGTTCAAGTCGCCAATATTCAAACTGGGCAGGTTATTTATCAGGCTCCGCCTTCAGGAGATGTTCCAGGATTAATCGAAGAGTTTTTCAAAGAACTTATTGGAATCTGGACGTCAGGGGATGCGCTAGCCCGTCCTATTCGTGAGAGTGCGTTTTTTTAGTCCGATTGATGTGGCCGCACATCTGCTCTGACGAGGCGCGCGGGATTGCCTTCGGCTTTTCACCGCCTGACGACCCGTACTTTGCAACGCGCTTGAGGTGTAGGTTGGGCGAACGGGGGGCGGACGCCCCGCCGGTCAAGGACCGAGCGGCAGCAGCGCGCCGGGCAAGCCGCGGATCAGGTCGGCTTCGGGACATGCCGCGGCGAATGCAAGGCGAGTGCGGCGCGTGGTCTCGACCACACGGGCGGCGATTTTCAAGAGCCGAAGACGCAGCGTCGCTAACTCGGCAGTGGCCAATTCCCGGACTTTGGGAATTGAGAAGCAGTATTTTGTCTCTGAATCTTCGGTCTATCGGCTGTTGACGGCGAAGCGCGCAGGCACATGCACCATGCTGTCTTGGCGCGGCACGTTGGTCATCAGGTTCTCGACAGCTTCCCCATTTAACAGGGTTGGTCGCACTGGAAGCACATCGGCTGCCGATGCTCACGGTGCGTGCCTGTCGAGGGCTGTAAAGGGTGGTTTGTTGCTGATTCCCAGCATGTCAGATCGAAGGCTAGGTTCATATTTTGAAAGGGAGAAGGGATGGATTTCCCCTCGATCAAGTGGGTGCGTGAACAATCGGACAGCACGGGCCCGCAAGAGAGTTCACCCGCGGCGCCGTCCGCAGATGCGGCGACCTTTGAGCGGCAACTGAGCGAGATCGCCAATTCAAATGGAGGTGGTGGAGCAATGCCGGTCGCCTCGGCGCTGCAGCCGGTTCAGTCAGCTGGGGTTTTGAAAGGGCGCAGCAAGCAGCCTCTTTATTCCGAGGATGCTCGCCTTATTTCGGGGCTTGAGGAGGCCCTCCGCAATGGCAACGCCGCCAACCACACCGCCTACCGCTATATATATTCTCTTCGCAGCTTCGGCCGCTGGCTCGTCGCAAATAACAAAGATCCGATTGCTGCTCGGCTCGACGACCAGTCGCTGACCGATGATGCGCGCGAGGCCATCGAAAAGGGTCATAACAGGGCACTCCGTCCGGCAATAGATCGTCTCCGGACCTTCCAGTCGACGGGCGGAGTCGGGCCGATCGCAGGCCGCGCTGAGCTGAATCCTCACCCCCAGGACGTGGCCCTCATCAAAGAATACAAAAACGAAGCAGCGACAGGGACCGGCAAGAGGCATGCAACTGCTCTACGCAGTTTCAGTGACTACCTGCGTGAAAACAACAAGAAGGGCATTGCTGCTCGGCTTTCCGGCAACACGTTGGATGAAGATGTTGAGCGCTATAGGAAGGACGCCGGGGGTAATCCGACTATCGGTGCCGCACTGGCTGATCTCCGAAAATCGCAGGCCGGCGCTAAAGCGATGGAGCGCGAGCGCCATATTTCCCCCGTTCCAGATCCCGAAGACGCGGCACTGATGGAGCCGATGCCCGCCGGCGGCGCCGCTGCGCAGCACAGCGCGTCGCAGGACGCGGGCAGTTGGCCAAAGGAGCGGCTTCCTGCAGAAAGCTACGATCAGGATTTGCTTTGGGAGCTGATGGACGAACCCGGCCCGTCGTCATCTCTCGAGCCAGCCGCGCGCCATGACCAGTCATCGGATCCCGGAGAGTCCATTCATCCCTTGAACTGGGGCTACGACCGCCAGCAGTTCCTGCACGAGCCGATGGCTGCACTTGCCAGGAGCAGCCTCCTGCCAAGCGAGGAGGTCCTCATCAACGATGAGCATGACACAGCTGAGTTGCGGCCAGCGAAGAGGCCGAGGACCCTAGACAATCTGCACGGCCTTGCCAGCGAGCGGCAGCTGAGCGAGATCGCCAATTCAAATGGAGGTGGTGGAGCAATGCCGGCCGCCTCGGCGCTGCAGCCGGTTCAGTCAGCTGGGGTTTTGAAAGGGCGCAGCAAGCAGCCTCTTTATTCCGAGGATGCTCGCCTTATTTCGGGGCTTGAGGAGGCCCTCCGCAATGGCAGCGCCGCCAACGAAACCGCCTACCGCTATATATATTCTCTTCGCAGCTTCGGCCGCTGGCTCGTCGCAAATAACAAAGATCCGATTGCTGCTCGGCTCGACGACCAGTCGCTGACCGATGATGCGCGCGAGGCCATCGAAAAGGGTCATAACAGGGCACTCCGTCCGGCAATAGACCATCTCCGGACCTTCCAGTCGACGGGCGGAGTCGTGCCGATCACAGGCCGCTCTGAGCTAAATCCTCACCCCCAGGACGTGGCTCTCATCAAAGAGTACAAAAACGAAGCAGCGACAGGGACCGGCAAGAGGCATGCAAGTGTTCTTCGCAGTTTCAGTGACTACCTGCGTAAAAGCAGCAAGCCGGGCATTGCTGCTCGGCTTTCCGGCAACACGTTGGATGAAGATGTTAAGCGCTATAGGAAGGACGCCGGTGGGGATCCGAATATCGGTGCCGCACTGGCTGATCTCCGAAAATCGCAGGCCGGCGCTAAAGCGATGGAGCTCGAGCGCCATATTTCCCCCGTTCCTGATCCCGAAAACGCGGCACTGATGGAGCCGATGCCCGCCGGCGGCGCCGCTGCGCAGCACAGCGCGTCGCAGGACGCGGGCAGTTGGCCAAAGGAGCGGCTTCCTGCAGAAGGCTACGATCAGGATTTGCTTTGGGAGCTGATGGACGAACCCGGCCCTTCGTCATCTCTCGAGCCAGCCGCGCGCCATGACCAGTCATCGGATCCCGGAGAGTCCATTCATCCCTTGAACTGGGGCTACGACCGCCAGCAGTTCCTGGACGAGCCGATGGCTGCACTTGCCAGGAGCAACCTCCTGCCAAGCGAGGAGGTCCTCATCAACGATGAGCATGACACAGCTGAGTTGCGGCCAGCGAAGAGGCCGAGGACCCTAGACAATCTGCACGGCCTTGCCGGCGAGCGGCAGCTGAGCGAGATCGCCAATTCAAATGGAGGTGGTGGAGCAATGCCGGCCGCCTCGGCGCTGCAGCCGGCTCAGTCAGCTGGGGTTTTGATAGGGCGGAGCATGGAGCCTCTTTATTCCGAGGACGCTCGCCTTATTTCGGGGCTTGAGGAGGCCCTCCGCAATGGCAACGCCGCCAACCAAACCGCCTACGCCTATGTAAGTTCTCTTCGCAGCTTTGGCCGCTGGCTCTTCGCAAATAACAAAGATCCAATTGCTGCTCGGCTCGACGACCAGTCGCTGACCGATGATGCGCGCGAGGCCATCGAAAAGGGTCATAACAGGGCACTCCGTCCGGCAATAGACCATCTCCGGACCTTCCAGTCGACGGGCGGAGTCGGGCCGATCTCAGGCCGCGCTGAGCTGAATCCTCACCCCCAGGACGTGGCTCTCATCGAAGAGTACAAAAACGAAGCAGCGACAGGGACCGGCAGGATGTATGCAAGTGTTCTTCGCAGTTTCAGTGACTACCTGCGTAAAAGCAGCAAGCCGGGCATTGCTGGTCGGCTTTCCGGCAACACGTTGGATGAAGATGTTAAGCGCTATAGGAAAGACGCCGGTGGGGATCGGAATATCGGTGCCGCACTGGCTGATCTCCGAAAATCGCAGGCCGGCGCTAAAGCGATGGAGTTCGAGCGCTATATTTCCCCCGTTCCTGATCCCGAAGACGCGGCACTGATGGAGCCGTGGGGCGCCGGCGGCGCCGCTGCGCAGCACAGCGCGTCGCAGCGAGCTTTCAGTTGGCCAGAGGAGGTGCTTCCTGTAGAAGGCTACGATCAGGATTTGCTTTGGGAGCTGATGGACGAACCCGGCCCGTCGTCATCTCTCGAGCCAGCCGCGCGCCATGACCAGTCATCGGATCCCGGAGAGACCATTCGTCCCTTGAACTGGGGCTACGACCGCCAGCAGTTCCCGGACGAGCCGATGGCTGCACTTGTCAGGAGCAACCTCCTGCCAAGCGAGGTGGTCCTCATCAACGATGAGCATGACACAGCTGAGTTGCGGCCAGCGAAGAGGCCGAGGACCCTAGACAATCTGCACGGCCTTGCCGGCGAGCGGCAACTGAGCGAGATCGCCAATTCAAGTGGAGGTGGTGGAGCAATGCCGGCCGCCTCGGCGCTGCAGCCGGCTCAGTCAGCTGGGGTTTTGATGGGGCGGAGCAAGCAGCCTCTTTATTCGGAGGACGCTCGCCTTATTTCGGGGCTTGAGAAGGGCCTCATCAAGGGCAACGGCGCCAAGGGCACCGCCAAGAACAATGTAAATACTCTTCTCAGCTTTGGCCGTTGGCTCTTCGCAAATAACAAAGATCCGATTGCTGCTCGGCTCGACGACCAGTCGCTGATCGATGATGCGCGCGAGTTCGCCGGAAACGGTAAGTCCGGTCTCCTCCTAAAGGCAATAGACCATCTCCGGACCTTCCATTCGACGGGCGGGGTCGTGCCGATCGTAGGACGCGCGCAGCTGAAGCCTCACCCCCAGGACGTGGCCCTCATCACAGAGTATAGTAACGAAGGAGCGACCAGCAAGACGTATGCAGTATCTCTACGCAGTTTCAGTGACTACCTGCGTGAAAACAACAAGAAGGGCATTGCTGGTCGGCTTTCCGGCAACACGTTGGATGAAGATGTTAAGCGCTATAGGAAGGACGCCGGGGGTAATCGGACTATCGGTGCCGCACTGGCTGATCTCCGAAAATCGCAGGCCGGCGCTAAAGCGATGGAGTTCGAGCGCTATATTTCCCCCGTTCCTGATCCCGAAGACGCGGCACTGATGGAGCCGTGGCGCGTCGGCGACGCCGCTGCGCAGCACAGCGCGTCGCAGGACGCGGGCAGTTGGCCAGAGGAGGTGCTTCCTGTAGAAGGCTACGATCAGGATTTGCTTTGGGAGCTGATGGACGAACCCGGCCCGTCGTCATCTCTCGAGCCAGCCGCGCGCCATGACCAGTCATCGGATCCCGGAGAGACCATTCGTCCCTTGAACTGGGGCTACGACCGCCAGCAGTTCCCGGACGAGTCGATGGGTGCACTTGCCAGGAGCAACCTCCTGCCAAGCGAGGAGGTCCTCATCAACGATGAGCATGACACAGCTGAGTTGAGGCCAGCGAAGAGGCCGAGGCCCCTAGACAATCTGCACGGCCTTGCCGGCGAGCGGCAGCTGAGCGAGATCGCCAATTCAGGCGGTCGCCTGCTGACGTCGGCGTCCCCCACCCATCAACAGGGTGCATCGCCATGGCAGGCGCAGCCGATGATGCAGGCGAGCGGGCACGAAGATGCCACGGCGCCGCATGTGGTCGCGACGTACGTCGGAGGCGCCGCTGCGCAGCACAGCGCGCCGCAGGGAGCTCGGCCATTGGTCCTCCCGGAAGGTTACGATCAGGACCTGCGTTTGATGGTGGAAGACGGCCCACCGTGGTCCGGGGTTCCCCCTGAGCAGGCGCAGGACATAGTCCAAGCTGGACAGCAGGAACCTGCCAGGTCCACCTCAACCTGGTCGCCGCAGATGCCGCTCAACTTTGATTGGAGTATGTGGCCGACCCTGGAAGCAGCGCCGGCGCCCGCTGCCAGGGCTCGCTCAGACACCTACCGTGGTTTTCCATTGGTTGATCTGACTGCGCCCACGCCGTCCGAACCACGCGACGATGCTAATTCTGTACGGCCGTTTCCGAGCACCTCCGCTGATGCTCAGATCGGGGCTTTAGGTCCGACAGCCTCCTCCCACGGCCGCGGGCTGGTGCTCGAGGACACGGAATGGCTGGGCGACGAGCATATCGACAGGGATTACCGGCTCCAGGAGCTGGATTTGCGGAGGAACCATCCGGATCTCGCCGCCCGGACGCGGTTCGTGAATCCCCTCATCGTCCTAAATTATCTGCGCTCTAACGACGATGGCGTCGTGCGAACCGAATTCCAGCGCATCGTCTACGATAATGGTAACGATACAGCCGACTTCCTGTTCCTGCCCGTGATTAATGCCGATCCTGAAGATCCTAATAGCCTCGGCAACCATTGGTCGCTGCTGTTCGTTGATCGCAGAGACCGGGGGCGGCCGGTCGCCTATCACTACGATTCCTACGGGGGACTCAACCACAAGGATGCAGAACATCTCGCAGGTCGGCTGGACCTCCGCCTGGAGCCAGCCGGCATGGCCCGGCAGCGGAACGGGTATGATTGCGGCGTCTTCGTGGTGGACGGCACGCGGGCGCTGGTTAGGCAATTGGAGCAAGGACGGGAACCAGACCTGCTGAACCTCAGCAACCTCGTTGCCAATCGGCAGGCACTGCAGAACCGACTCAGGGGCTGATGTCGCATGGGCGGATAGCTCAGGCTGGAGCGGCTCACGCCGACGGCCTGGGCCCCCGGGCACGAAGGACCGGAACCAGCGCAGCGTCGCGAACTCGGCTGTGGCCAATTCCCGGGCTTTGGGAATCGCGTCGTGCACGGTCAGCATCAGCCAATAAGCGGCGGTGTGGAGAACGAGGCGGACTTGATTGGCGAGCGCCGAACGGCAGCTGGTGCGATCGGAGGCGAGCTGTGTCTTATGCAGCTTGATCAGATTCTCGGCTTGGCCGCGCGCGCAATACAGGCTGTCGTAGATCCACTCGGCCGAGCCGACATCGAGGCTGGTGACGACCAAACGGATGTCGAGGCCGAGCATCGTCGCCTCAATACGGGCGACGGTACGCCGTTCGCGATCCCAGGACTTGGCCTTGTGGCGCGTCTCGGTATAGCCACGCAGAACCGGCAGGTTCTCGATGGCGCGTCGCGTGCGGATGTCGTCGGCGGCCTCGTCGAGTTTTCTGGCGAGCGGCTTGGTGCCGGACAGACCGAAGATGTAGTCGATGCCGTTGGTCTCGCACCACGCCATTGCCTCCGGCCGGGCATAGTGCCCGTCGCCACGGAACGTAATTCGCGTGTTGTGCCACCGCGTCCGGATATGCCGTATCAGGCGGCGCAGATGGGCACGCACCTCGACGCCGCCCGGCGTCTTGCCGGGCCGCAACACGACCGCCACGGGCCGGCTCTTCTCCGTGTCGTAGACGTGGATCGGCAGGAAGCAGCGTTCGTCATAATGAGCGTTGAACAGCGAGAGCTGCTGATGGCCGTGGACGACATCGCAGGTATCATCGATGTCGAGCGTGACGGATGCCGGCTCGCGCGGGTAGCTATCCATCCATGCGTCGACCAAAGTGTAGGTCAGTCGGATCACGTCGCGCAGGCGCGGAGCATTCTCCAGCCGCGACAGCGTCGGTTGGGAACACAGATCGCGACCCGTGTCCGGCAGCCGTCCGCAGGCCAGCTTGAATGCGGGATCGGACCGCAGATGATCGAGGTCGTCGGCGTCCTCGTAGCCGCAGCAGATCGCGAACATGCGCGCGCGGAACATATCGACAAGGCTGTGCACGACCCGCGTCGGATCGCGCCGATCCGGGAACACCCGGGCCAAATTGTCGGCCAAGCCGAGACGCCGCTCGGCCATCGCCAGAAGCATCACGCCCCCGTTCGAGGTCAGCCGACCGCCTTCGAAGGCAGCTGTGACTTTCTTGGCGTGAACGGCTGGAAACGAGAAGGGCGGAATCGTATCATCGGTCATGGCGGGCGTGGTGTTCGCGGCTGAAGGTGATGGGGTGGCTTTGCAACCGAATCCTACGCCGCATCAGCGCTTTACACCACGCTCGCCAGCCTCTCAGGCGCCCTCTGACGAATAAGACGGGCTAGACGACATCGCCGATGCAATAGGCGTTTCAAGATTAATACTGAATTGTAAGGCACCAAAAGTTGGTTGCGTTTCGATTTTGACTCGCGCGTTCAGCGCATCCTGTCAAGATGTTGGCTGGAGATAGTCCTCGCCGCGAAAGCTGGCCGTACGCCTCACCGATGAGAAGCAGTATTTTGTCTCTGAATCTTCGGTCTATCGGCTGTTGACGGCGAAGCGCGCAGGTCATGCACCATGCTCGCGGCACGTTGTCGTCATCAGTTTCTCGACAGCTTCCCCATTTAACAGGGTTGGTCGCACTGGAAGCACATCGGCTGCCGATGCTCACGGTGCGTGCCTGTCGAGGGCTGTAAAGGGTGGTTTGTTGCTGATTCCCAGCATGTCAGATCGAAGGCTAGGTTCATATTTTGAAAGGGAGAAGGGATGGATTTCCCCTCGATCAAGTGGGTGCGTGAACAATCGGACAGCACGGGCCCGCAAGAGAGTTCACCCGCGGCGCCGTCCGCAGATGCGGCGACCTTTGAGCGGCAACTGAGCGAGATCGCCAATTCAAATGGAGGTGGTGGAGCAATGCCGGCCGCCTCGGCGCTGCAGCCGGCTCAGTCAACGGGGGTTTTGATAGGGCGGAGCAAGCAGCCTCTTTATTCCGAGGACGCTCGCCTTATTTCGGGGCTTGAGGAGGTCCTCCTCCGCAATGGCAACGCCGCCTACAAAACCGCCTCCAGCTATGTAGGTTCTCTTCGCAGCTTCGGCCGCTGGCTCTTCGAAAATAACAAAGATCCGATTGCTGCTCGGCTCGACGACCAGTCGCTGACCGATGATGCGCGCGAGGCCATCGAAAAGGGTCATAACAGGAGACTCCGTCCGGCAATAGACCATCTCCGGACCGTCCAGTCGACGGGCGAAGTCGCGCCGATCACAGGCCGCGCTGAGCTAAATCCTCACCCTCAGGACGTGGCTCTCATCAAAGAGTACAAAAACGAAGCAGCGACAAGGACCAGCAAGATTTATGCAGGTTTTCTTCGCAGTTTCAGTGACTACCTGCGTGAAAACAACAAGAAGGGCATTGCTGCTCGGCTTTCCGGCAACACGTTGGATGAAGATGTTAAGCGCTATAGGAAGGACGCCGGGGGTAATCGGCGTATCGGTGCCGCGCTGGCCGATCTCCGAAAATCGCAGGCCGGCGCTAAAGCGATGGAGTTCGAGCGCCATATTTCCCCCGTTCCTGATCTCGAAGACGCGGTACTGATGGAGCCGTGGCGCGTCGGCGACGCCGCTGCGCAGCACAGCGCGTCGCAGGACGCGGGCAGTCGGCCATTGGTCCTCCCGGAAGGCTACGATCAGGATTTGCTTTGGGAGCTGATGGACGAACCCGGCCCGTCGTCATCTCTCGAGCCAGCCGCGCGCCATGACCAGTCATCGGATCCCGGAGAGACCATTCGTCCCTTGAACTGGGGCTACGACCGCCAGCCGTTCCTGGACAAGCCGATGGCTGCACTTGCCAGGAGCAACCTCCTGCCAAGCGAGGAGGTCCTCATCAACGATGAGCATGACACAGCTGAGTTGCGGCCAGCGAAGAGGCCGAGGACCCTAGACAATCTGCACGGCCTTGCCGGCGAGCGGCAACTGAGCGAGATCGCCAATTCAAGTGGAGGTGGTGGAGCAATGCCCGCCGCCGCTGCGCTGCAGCCGGCTCAGTCAGCTGGGGTTTTGATAGGGCGGAGCATGGAGCCTCTTTATTCCGAGGACGCTCGCCTTATTTCGGGGCTTAAGAAGGCCCTCATCAAGGGCAATGTCCCCAACCAAACCGCCTACAGCTATGTATATTCTCTTCGCAGCTTCAGCCGCTGGCTCTTCGCAAATAACAAAGATCCGATTGCTGCTCGGCTCGACGACCAGTCGCTGACCGATGATGCGCGCGAGGCCATCGAAAAGGGTCATCACAGGAACCTCCGTCCGGCAATAGGCCATCTCCGGACCGTCCAGTCGACGGGCGGAGTCGCGCCGATCACAGGCCGCGCTGACCTAAATCCTCACCCCCAGGACGTGGCCCTCATCAAAGAGTACAAAAACGAAGCAGCGACAAGGACCAGCAAGATTTATGCAGGTTTTCTTCGCAGTTTCAGTGACTACCTGCGTGAAAACAACAAGAAGGGCATTGCTGGTCGGCTTTCCGGCAACACGTTGGATGAAGATGTTAAGCGCTATAGGGACGCCGGGGGTAATCGGAATATCGGTGCCGCACTGGCTGATCTCCGAAAATCGCAGGCCGGCGCTAAAGCGATGGAGCTCGAGCGCCATATTTCCCCAGTTCCTGATCCCGAAGACGCGGCACTGATGGAGCCGTGGCGCGTCGGCGACGCCGCTGCGCAGCACAGCGCGCCGCAGGGAGCTGTCAGTCAGCCATTGGTCCTCCCGGAAGGTTACGATCAGGATTTGCTTTGGGAGCTGATGGACGAACCCGGCCCGTCGTCATCTCTCGAGCCAGCCGCGCGCCATGACCAGTCATCGGATCCCGGAGAGACCATTCGTCCCTTGAACTGGGGCTACGACCGCCAGCAGTTCCTGGACGAGCCGATGGCTGCACTTGCCAGGAGCAACCTCCTGCCAAGCGAGGAGGTCCTCATCAACGATGAGCATGACACAGCTGAGTTGCGGCCAGCGAAGAGGCCGAGGACCCTAGACAATCTGCACGGCCTTGCCGGCGAGCGGCAGCTGAGCGAGATCGCCAATTCAAATGGAGGTGGTGGAGCAATGCCGGCCGCCTCGGCGCTGCAGCCGGCTCAGTCAGCTGGGGTTTTGATAGGGCGGAGCATGGAGCCTCTTTATTCCGAGGACGCTCGCCTTATTTCGGGGCTTGAGGAGGCCCTCCGCAATGGCAACGCCGCCAACCAAACCGCCTACGCCTATGTAAGTTCTCTTCGCAGCTTTGGCCGCTGGCTCTTCGCAAATAACAAAGATCCAATTGCTGCTCGGCTCGACGACCAGTCGCTGACCGATGATGCGCGCGAGGCCATCGAAAAGGGTCATAACAGGAGACTCCGTCCGGCAATAGACCATCTCCGGACCTTCCAGTCGACGGGCGGAGTCGGGCCGATCACAGGCCGCGCTGAGCTAAATCCTCCCCCCCAGGACGTGGCTCTCATCGAAGAGTACAAAAACGAAGCAGCGACAGGGACCAGCAAGACGTATGCAGTTGCTCTACGCAGTTTCAGTGACTACCTGCGTGAAAACAACAAGAAGGGCATTGCTGGTCGGCTTTCCGGCAACACGTTGGATGAAGATGTTAAGCGCTATAGGAAGGACGCCGGGGGTAATCGGCGTATCGGTGCCGCGCTGGCCGATCTCCGAAAATCGCAGGCCGGCGCTAAAGCGATGGAGTTCGAGCGCCATATTTCCCCCGTTCCTGATCTCGAAGACGCGGTACTGATGGAGCCGTGGCGCGTCGGCGACGCCGCTGCGCAGCACAGCGCGTCGCAGGACGCGGGCAGTCGGCCATTGGTCCTCCCGGAAGGCTACGATCAGGATTTGCTTTGGGAGCTGATGGACGAACCCGGCCCGTCGTCATCTCTCGAGCCAGCCGCGCGCCATGACCAGTCATCGGATCCCGGAGAGACCATTCGTCCCTTGAACTGGGGCTACGACCGCCAGCAGTTCCTGGACGAGCCGATGGCTGCACTTGCCAGGAGCAACCTCCTGCCAAGCGAGGAGGTCCTCATCAACGATGAGCATGACACAGCTGAGTTGAGGCCAGCGAAGAGGCCGAGGCCCCTAGACAATCTGCACGGCCTTGCCAGCGAGCGGCAGCTGAGCGAGATCGCCAATTCAGGCGGTCGCCTGCTGACGTCGGTGGCCCCCACCCATCAACAGGGTGCATCGCCATGGCAGGCGCAGCCGATGATGCAGGCGAGCGGGCACGAAGATGCCACGGCGCCGCATGCGGTCGCGACGTACGTCGGAGGCGCCCCTGCGCACAGCGCGCCGCAGGGAGGTTACGATCAGGATCTGCGTTTGATGGTGGAAGACGGCCCACCGTGGTCCGGGGTTCCCCCTGAGCAGGCGCAGGAGATAGTCCAAGCTCGAGAGCAGGAACCTGCCAGGTCCACCTCAACCTGGTCGCCGCAGATGCCGCTCAACTTTGATTGGAGTATGTGGCCGACCCTGGAAGCAGCGTCAGCGCACTCTGCCAGGGCTCCTTCAGACATCGAAGGCGGTCTTGAGGCAGCGGTTCATCCGAATCCGCCCGCACCGTTCGAGTTGCGTGACAATGCTTGGAGCCCGGCGCCTGACTTTCCGCCGCCGTTTGCCGGGCCAGTACCGGGTCATCACCAGGGCGTTCGACAGCCCGGCTCGCCGCAGGGGCTTTCTCCGGCGCCAGCCTTCTCGGATGATGAAGCTTTGGCGTGGTTGCGCGAGGAGCTGGCGCGGCGGCAGATGCAAGAGCCGGCCTCACCATCAACCAGCAGGGCTCCGTCAGACACCTACGGCGGTCTTGAGTCTTTTGTTGATCTGGATGCGCCCACGTCGTCCGAATCACGCGACGATGCTCACTTTGAGCCGGCGCCCGCTGCCAAGTCTCGCTCAGACACCTACGGCGGTCTTGAGTCTTTTGTTGATCTGGATGCGCCCCCGCCGTCCGAATTGCGCGACGATGCTCACTTTGAGCCGGCGCCCGCTGCCAGGGCTCGCTCAGACACCTACCGTGGTTTTCCATTGGTTGATCTGACTGCGCCCACGCCGTCCGAACCACGCGACGATGCTAATTCTGTACGGCCGTTTCCGAGCACCTCCGCTGATGCTCAGATCGGGGCTTTAGGTCCGACAGCCTCCTCCCACGGCCGCGGGCTGGTGCTCGAGGACACGGAATGGCTGGGCGACGAGCATATCGACAGGGATTACCGGCTCCAGGAGCTGGATTTGCGGAGGAACCATCCGGATCTCGCCGCCCGGACGCGGTTCGTGAATCCCCTCATCGTCCTAAATTATCTGCGCTCTAACGACGATGGCGTCGTGCGAACCGAATTCCAGCGCATCGTCTACGATAATGGTAACGATACAGCCGACTTCCTGTTCCTGCCCGTGATTAATGCCGATCCTGAAGATCCTAATAGCCTCGGCAACCATTGGTCGCTGCTGTTCGTTGATCGCAGAGACCGGGGGCGGCCGGTCGCCTATCACTACGATTCCTACGGGGGACTCAACCACAAGGATGCAGAACATCTCGCAGGTCGGCTGGACCTCCGCCTGGAGCCAGCCGGCATGGCCCGGCAGCGGAACGGGTATGATTGCGGCGTCTTCGTGGTGGACGGCACGCGGGCGCTGGTTAGGCAATTGGAGCAAGGACGGGAACCAGACCTGCTGAACCTCAGCAACCTCGTTGCCAATCGGCAGGCACTGCAGAACCGACTCAGGGGCTGATGTCGCCATGGGCGGATAGCTCAGGCTGGAGCGGCTCACGCCGACGGCCTGGGCCCCCGGGCACGAAGGACCGGAACCAGCGCAGCGTCGCGAACTCGGCTGTGGCCAATTCCCGGGCTTTGGGAATCGCGTCGTGCACGGTCAGCATCAGCCAATAAGCGGCGGTGTGGAGAACGAGGCGGACTTGATTGGCGAGCGCCGAACGGCAGCTGGTGCGATCGGAGGCGAGCTGTGTCTTATGCAGCTTGATCAGATTCTCGGCTTGGCCGCGCGCGCAATACAGGCTGTCGTAGATCCACTCGGCCGAGCCGACATCGAGGCTGGTGACGACCAAACGGATGTCGAGGCCGAGCATCGTCGCCTCAATACGGGCGACGGTGCGCCGTTCGCGATCCCAGGACTTTGCCTTGTGGCGCGTCTCGGTATAGCCACGCAGAACCGGCAGGTTCTCGATGGCGCGTCGCGTGCGGATGTCGTCGGCGGCCTCGTCGACTTTTCTGGCGAGCGGCTTGGTGCCGGACAGACCGAAGATGTAGTCGATGCCGTTGGTCTCGCACCACGTCATGGCCTCCGGCCGGGCATAGTGCCCGTCGCCACGGAACGTAATTCGCGTGTTGTGCCACCGCGTCCGGATATGCCGTATCAGGCGGCGCAGATGGGCACGCACCTCGACGCCGCCCGGCGTCTTGCCGGGCCGCAGCACGACCGCCACGGGCCGGCTCTTCTCCGTGTCGTAGACGTGGATCGGCAGGAAGCAGCGTTCGTCATAATGAGCGTTGAACAGCGAGAGCTGCTGATGGCCGTGGACGACATCGCAGGTATCATCGATGTCGAGCGTGACGGATGCCGGCTCGCGCGGGTAGCTATCCATCCATGCGTCGACCAAAGTGTAGGTCAGTCGGATCACGTCGCGCAGGCGCGGAGCATTCTCCAGCCGCGACAGCGTCGGTTGGGAACACAGATCGCGACCCGTGTCCGGCAGCCGTCCGCAGGCCAGCTTGAATGCGGGATCGGACCGCAGATGATCGAGGTCGTCGGCGTCCTCGTAGCCGCAGCAGATCGCGAACATGCGCGCGCGGAACATATCGACAAGGCTGTGCACGACCCGCGTCGGATCGCGCCGATCCGGGAACACCCGGGCCAAATTGTCGGCCAAGCCGAGACGCCGCTCGGCCATCGCCAGAAGCATCACGCCCCCGTTCGAGGTCAGCCGACCGCCTTCGAAGGCAGCTGTGACTTTCTTGGCGTGAACGGCTGGAAACGAGAAGGGCGGAATCGTATCATCGGTCATGGCGGGCGTGGTGTTCGCGGCTGAAGGTGATGGGGTTGGCTTTGCAACCGAATCCTACGCCGCATTAGCGCTTTACACCACGCTCGCCAGCCTCTCAGGCGCCCTCTGACGAATAAGACGGGCTAGGAGCCCGTCCAGATATGTTTTCGTGACGGGCATTTGTTGTAGAGTAGCAGGCTCAGGCTGCGTTTGCGAGGTTGAACAGCTTGAGGAGGTTATGGACGGTGCAGATCATTGTCCACTCGGCGCGCACTTTCTCGATGCCCCGCAACAGGAACTGGCGGAAGCCTCTTGCCTGTTTGATCTGCCCGAACACCGGCTCCACCACTTGCTTTCGCAATCGGTAGGGTGTTTCGAAGCCGCCATCGTCGATCTTCTTTCGCATGGCCTGTGTCAGCGGGCCGCCGACTTTTCCGTTCGCTACTGTCGGGTGCTTGGCGCGACCGGGCGCGACATAGCCATCGATGCTGCGTGTGTCGAGCGCTTCGAGATTGGCTTCGCTGCAGTAGCCGGAATCCGCTGAGGCCTGCCGCGGCTTGCGGCCAAGATTGCTCTCGATGGCCTCGATCAGGGGCACCAACTGGCCCTGATCGCTGCCGTGCTGGGTCAGTTCTTGCGCGACAATGATCTGGGCATGTGCATCGACGGCCGCCTGGGCATTATAGGCCTGAACGAAGCCATCCTTCGACTTCATGATGCGGCTTTCCGGATCGGTGAAGTTGCGTTGCGCCTTGGGATTGGGTTCCTCCGATGGCAGCGCCGCCGGTTTGCCCGGCTTCTTGCGGCCTTCGGCCTGGCGCTGCTGTTCCTTTTCGGCCTCGATGCGGCGCTCTTCCTCCGCCGCCAGTTTGGCGTCCGCTTCCAGCGCCGCCATCGCTTGCTGGATCGTACGCATACGACGGAGGCCGCCTGATTGACGCATGCGCGCGGGCACGGCGAGGTCTATGATGGCATTGGGTGAAGGGTGAAGGTCAGGCGGCCTGCTGATTGGCTGGCTTGTCGGCCTGGCGCAGGAGCTTCCATTCCCAGGGCAAGAGCTCGTGCAGACGCGATGCGGGATGATCGGCGATACGGGCCAGGACGTCGGCGAGCCAGGCCTTGGGATCGACGTCGTTGAGGCGACAGGTCGTGATCATCGTCAGCATGATGGCGGCACGGTCGGCGCCGCGCTGGCTGCCGGCGAAGGTCCAGTTGCGCCTTCCCAAGGCGATGCCTCTCAATGCGCGCTCAGCGCAATTGTTGGTCAAGCAGATCCTGCCGTCGTCGAGGAAGCGGGCGAAGCCGTCCCAGCGCCTGAGCATGTAGTTAATCGGCTTCAGGACCTCGGAGGAACGCGAGAGGGTTTCGCGCTCGCGGAGCAGCCAGGCATGCATGTCCTCGAGAAGTGACTTACTCTGTTCCTGGCGAGCGGCACGCCGCTCGCCGGCACCGCGGCCGTTGATGGCGCGCTCGATCTCGAACAACGTATCGAGGCGTCTGACAGCCTCCAGCGCGATCGGGGAGACCGGTTTGCCTTTCTTGCCTTCCCGAGCATTTTTCTCGATATCAGCCAGCTCGAAGAAGCCCCGCCGCGCATGGGCCACGCAAAACGCCGGCGTAATCGGCAGCGCCTTCTTCTGCGGGTCGAACAGCGGCTCGAAGCCGCTGTAGCAATCCGCCTGCAAGATGCCGGCGAAGGCGGCCAGATGTCTCTGTGGATGCTCGCCTCGTCGGTCGCTCGAGGCGTAATAGACCGCTGCCGGCGGCGCAGGCCCGGCGAACGGCCGGTCATCCCGCACATAAGTCCAGATCCGCCCGGTCGTGCACTTGCCCTTCGCCAGAATACGGATGGTGGTGTCGTCGCCATGAAGGCGCTCGGCAGCGAGCACGTGGCGTTCGATCAAGTGGAAGAGCGGCATGACGGCGAAGGTCCCGTGGCCGACCTGGTCGGCCAGCGTCGACAACGGCAGGTCGATCCCCTCGGCCTTAAAGCGCGCACTCTGGCGGTTGAGCGGGATATGCATGCCGAACTTGTCGAACAGGATCGTCGCCAGCAATTGTGGGCCGATGAAGCCGCGCGGCGTGGCATGGAACGGCGCGGGCGGCTGGCTGATCTTCTCGCAATCGCGGCAGGTGAACTTCTCGCGTACCGTCTCGATCAGCTTGAAGCGGCGCGGAATCTCCTCCAGCGTCTTGGTCACATCCTCACCGATCTTCGCCAGCCGCGATCCACCGCAGCAGGCGCAGGTCGTTGGAGTCTCAATGACGACGCGCTCGCGTTCGATATCGTCAGGCCATGGCTTGCGCACCGGCCGCTTGCGCATGAAGGGGCGGACGTTCTGCGTCTTCGCCGCTGCGGCCTGTGCGGCAAGCTCATCCTCGCTCGCCGTGGTGACGAGTTCTTCGAGCTCCAACTCCAACTGCTCGAGCAGCCGTGCCGAGCGCTCGGATCGCTGCCCGTGCAGTTCGCGTTTCAGCTTCTCGATGCGCAACTCGAGATGAGCGATCAGCGCCTCGGTATCCGACAGTTTCGCCTGCGCATTCGCGGCTTGCGCCTGCCAGTTGGCGGCCTTCGCCTCGGCTTTCTGTCGCGCCTCACGCTCGGCCTGCAGCGCCGCCAGGGCACTGACAAGGTCCGATGGAAGATCATCCGGCTTCGATATCATGGAGCCATTGAATCAGATCAAGCAGCAGATTCAAACCGTAAAACGACTATCCGACCCGCGTCGGACGCTGGGTTTCTTGAGGGTTGCGCCAATCGATCCCGGACAACAGATAGCTCAACTGCGCCGGAGAGATCGTTACCGATTCACCAGCAACCGATGGCCAGATGAACCTGCCTCTCTCGAGTCTTTTGGTGAACAAGCAGGCGCCCTGGCCATCGTGCCAAATGACCTTCAATAGATCACCGCGTTTGCCCCGGAAGCAGAAAAGACCGCCGCCCATGGCGTCGCGCTTGAGCACTTCCTGCACGCGCAGAGCCAGGCTCGGAAAGCCGCACCGCATGTCGGTATGGCCCGTCGCCAGCCACACCCGCACGCCCGTCGGGATCGGGATCATCGGCGCGCCAGGCCCCGAGCAATTCGAACGACCGCCTCGATATCCGCACCGGGGCCGAAGACCACGCGCAGCCCCTGAGGGCTCACGATTTCGATCTGACCTGTCTCGACAGCTTCCGTCGTTGGCGGCGTACTTGCCGCAACTATCGCAGGGACGAATGTCGGGCCGATCGAATCCTCTTCGGCCGGATCATGACAGGTCCAAGCCTTGCGCCAGCTCAGCAGAAGCTGACGTGATATCCCATACCGGCGAGCCGTCGCCGACACCAGTCGTGGCCCCGAGAAGCTCTCCTCTACGATTCTGAGCTTCTCCGCACGCGTCCAGCGTCGCCGCCGACCGGTCTCCACCAAATCCATGCGGCTCAGCACCGCACTGTCCTTATGTCCGTCCATAAGGACAGTCAGCTACAGATCGGAAAAACTCGCAAGACGGCCGCCCTCGGACGGATACGCTGGATCTTCGCCAGCCGTTTCTGCTTGTCGACGGTCCAGTCCGGCAGTTCGTCGCTGTTGCCGAAAGTCTCATCCTCCGAGGCATCCGCCGCCTCGGCGGCCGCCAGCATGCGAGCGACTGCATGTTTCGCGGGATCGTGAGCACGGATTTCAGGGGATCGTGAGCAGAGATTTCAGACGATCGTGAGCACGGATTTCGCGGGATCGTGAGCAGCTTTTCAGCGGCTCAGCCCGCTTCGGCCGACAACTCAACCGGCTTAGGAACTGCCTCGTCAGTGAACGAGGAAGGCCGATGCCCACCCAGAGATTGTCGATGCGCCGGATCAAAGAGGTTCTCCGCTTAAAACATGTTCAAGGCTTGCCGGAGCGAGCCATCGCGCGCACCCTGGGCATCAGCAACGGAGCCGTGCACAGCTATCTGCGCCGAGCCGGGGCTGCCGGACTGAACTGGCCGTTGCCGGTCGGAATGACCGACGAAGACCTGGAGCTGCTGCTTTTCCCTGCGCCGAGGCCTGCGTCACAGAGCCCACAGCGGCCCGTTCCCGACTGGGGCTATGTCGACAAGGAGCTGCGCCGGCGCAACGTGACCCGCCGGCTGCTGTGGGACGAGTATAGCGCCAGCCATCCCGATGGATTCGGCTACACATGGTTCTGCACGACCTACGAGGCCTGGAAGGGGCGAGCCCGGCCTTCGATGCGGCAGACCCATCTGGGCGGCGAGAAGGTTTTCGTGGATTTCGCCGGCGACACCATCGACGTCATCGCCCCCTCAAGTGGGGAAGTGCAGTCGATGAAGCTGTTCGTCGCAGCGATGGGCGCCTCCAACTATACCTACGCCGAGGCCTGCCCAAGCGAGGGGCTCGCCGACTGGATCCGGGTCCACATCAACCTTTTCGCCTTCCTCGGCGGCGCGCCGACATTCGTGGTCTGCGACAATCTCAAGGCCGCCGTCACCAATCCCGACCGCCACGATCCTGGCCTCAACCGAACCTATGCCGAGATGGCGAGCCATTACGGCACGGCCATTCTCGCAGCCCGGCCGCGGCGCCCAAAAGATAAGGCAAAGGTCGAAGTTGCGGTGCAAGTCGCCCAGAGATGGATTTTGGCGCGGCTGCGCAACCAACGCTTCTTTTCGTTGGCGGAGCTGAACGCAGCCATCAAAATACTCGTCGTCGAACTCAATGCCCGGCAGATGCGCGACTTTGGCGCCAGCCGCGCCGAACTGTTCTCCGAACTCGACAAGCCCAAGCTCACAAAGCTGCCGGATCAGGCTTACGCTTTCGCGCGCTGGAAGCGATGCCGGGTCGGCCCCGACTATCATATCGAGATCGATGGACACTGGTATTCCACGCCATATCGGCTCATCCGTGAGCTTGTCGATGCCCGCATCGACGACAGGACGGTCGAGATCTTCCACAACGGCCGCAGGATCGCCAGCCACGCCCGCGCGCCCAACCGGCGGGGCCACACCACCACCGCCGACCACATGCCCAGCGCCCATCGGCGCTACGGCCAATGGACGCCCGCCGGAGTGATCGCCGCCGGCGAGCGGATCGGTCCGTCGACCGCCGCCTTCTTCCAGGCCGTGATCGCGGCCCGGCCGCATCCCGAGCAAGGCTTTCGCACCTGCCTCGGCATTCTGTCGCTGGCCAAAAGCTACAGCGCCGAGCGCGTCGACGCGGCCTGCCGGCGCGGCATTCTGATCAAGGCGCGATCCGTCGCCTCGATCCGCTCCATCCTCCAGAACGGCCTGGATCGCACCTTTCTCGACGAGCCCTCCGAACCCCAACCCCTGCGCCACGGCAACATCCGCGGCCGGGATTATTTCCACTGAAGCCAAGGAGACCTGTATGCTCACCCATCCCACCCACGAACGCCTGATCGAGCTCGGCTTGAGCGGCATGGCCAAGGCCTTCGAGGAGCAGCGACGATCACCTGATCTCGAAGCCTTGCCGTTCGAAGATCGCATCGGCCTGCTGGTCGACCGGGAAGCCGCGGAACGCGACACCAGGCGGCTCACTACGCGCCTCAAGCTGGCCGCGCTCCGCCAGAATGCTTGCTTGGAGGACGTCGATTTGCGCACGCCGCGGGGTATCGACCGGGCCGTCTTCGCCAAGCTGGTCAGCGGCGACTGGATCGATCGCCACGAGAATTTGCTCATAACCGGAGCGACCGGATTGGGCAAAAGTTGGTTAGCCTGTGCCCTCGGCCACAAGGCCTGCCGCGACAATCGCTCGGTTCTCTATCATCGCGTCCCAAGATTGTTCGAAGCGTTGGCACTCGCGCGGGGGGATGGACGTTATGCCCGCTTGCTCAAAACCCTTGGCCGCGCCCAGCTTCTGATTTTGGACGATTGGGGATTGTCAGTGCTCACCGCTGCCGAACGGCGCGATCTACTGGAAGTCCTTGAGGACCGCCATGGCCGCGCCTCCACCATCGTAACCAGCCAACTCCCTGTGGACACATGGCACGAAGTTATCGGAGACCCAACCTACGCCGACGCTGTCCTCGATCGCCTCGTCCATAACGCTCACCGCCTCCAGCTTGCCGGCGAAAGCATGCGAAAACGCAACGCCAGAACCATCACCCTTGACGAGCAGCCAGAACGCTGACTCTATCACCGCCTCGGCCGGAGCGGGCTGCTCACGATCGTCTGAATTCGCCGCTCATGATCGCGCGAAATCGCTGCTCACCATCACTGAAATATGCAAGCGACCTCGGCCTTCAATTCCGCCTCGCGCTTCTTCATGCGCTCATAACTCATCGCCTTGTGTTTCGACGCGTTCGCCTTGATCTTCGTACCATCCAGCGCGACATGACCGAGCTTGACCAGCCCGGCCGTCTCGCACAACTTCAGAACCTGCACGAATAGCGCGCCGAGCGCCTTCAAATGTCGCTTGCGAAAGTCGCAGATCGTCCGAAAATCCGGCGCATCCAGCGCCACGATCATCACAAAATCGTTCCGCTCCCGGCAGGCCTTGGCAATCCGACGCGACGAATACAGCCCACTCGCATAGCTATGCAGCAGCAGCGCCACCATCATCCGCGGATCAAACGGCGGCTGCCCAAGCCCGCTCACATAGCTGCCCATGATCTCCCTGAGATCGAGGCTCTCCCGCACCAGATCAACCATAAACCGCGAGACATGGCCTTTCGGCACGAAGTCCTGCACATTCGGCGGCAGAAGCAGCGTCTGATCGATGTTCCAAGGCCGAAAATACTTGCTCATCGCCCAATGTTGAATCAGACCCGACCAGATTTGAACAGCGACTATCCAGACAAGCTCCTAGGTCGGGGACTCTCGGACTCTCCAGGCTTTGCAGGCTAGGTCGGCACCGGAATTGCAGCGCCAGTCCTGTGCCGCTTTTCCACTACAAGCTGATCGATAGTCGGATTGTGACGGATCGAGGAGGCCAGATCTCCTTGATGCAATATCTGCGTAGATCGAGGCGATTACTTCAAGCGCGAGTACCAGCGACGGCCGCCTGATGCTCGAGAGCAAGGATGACATGCGCAAGCGCGGGATGCCTAGCCCGGACGAGGGTGACGCAGTGGCGCTGACGTTCTCGGAGCCTGGTGGGGGCCCCGGTGGTGAGTAACAGCAACTTCAATCGGCCGCTCGAGTATCAGGACATGGGAATCTGCTGACCGGGCCGGACGGCAAACGCGTGCCTTCTTGCACGCTTTACCCGACGAACGAGTTAATTCTCCAACGAAGATCGGACAAAAGCTTTGAGGCTGTCATATCGTGCAATTCGACCTTTGGTTCAGTCGTCATCGCGACGTTAGCGAGGGATGTCCGTAGCTCTGAAGACGGAGGCATGCCGACCGTAGTGGCGAGCACTTTAACGGCGCGTCGCTGCTGTAAACTGTGGTTTGCCAGTAGGCTCATGTTCTGTGGATGAAATCCAAACCCAAGATAAATCACCAGCTGAGCAGCTTCCCACGCTGCAGAAAACTTTTGCGGGTCATGCATCACCTCAATGTCGGTGAGAGTACGAATTCTATCAATTTGACCCCATAAGTTGTTTTGCGGCGCCGCGCCGAAGACGAGATTGCTTCCTGAATCCCGAAATATTGGTCCTAGCCCTCCATAAGGCCGAATGATGTTCAGATTCTCTATCGCAGCTTGTGCATCGGGTAACGTGACCTCAAGTCGCCGAAGTGACCAGAAGAGATAATGCTCGATGCACCGGTCATAGTTGAAAATGACAAACGTGATATTCTTAAAGGCATGCTCGACGATCTGACTTAGCTTATAGCCAGTGATTGCCATGGAGAAGATCTGTTCTATCCATCCGTCTCGCCCTGCATCATGTTCTAAGCCCTAGCGCGATTGAACCCGCAGTGGAGATGATGCCTCTGCCATGAGAATAGCGCGCATGATGCAAAGTTTTCCGACCTTCACGCATTCGGGATGTTCTCCCAGGAGGTACAACGCATCGTCGATCGAGGCTGTAGAGGCAATCACGTACGACAGCTTCTTGGCTGCTGCTATGATCGCTTCACTGTCGGAGGATGGGCGGAAAAAATCGTCCAAGAGTTCACGGCTTCCTCGAATCAGCACATCATCGCTGTCCCAATTCATGCCGGTATCACGAGCAATCCCAGCGGCGAGTTCGCCGCCAAGTGGTAATTTGTATTGATCGTAGCTGGCGCCGGCGCCTACAACGAGGACGAGTGGTTTGCTGATCATTTCGTCGAACTCAACGTTGCATCTATATTTGATCCCAGGTTTTCGACCTTAGCGACGGCCTCGCTGCTGCTCCAGACAGAACCCATTGCAATGAGCGAGTTTCGAAACGCAAAAGCGAAGGCTGAGAACTCCTCCGCGTGGTCAACGCCATATTTGAATATGAACTGATCAGAGAGATCTTGATTGCCTCTTTTGACGATTCCTCGGCCATTTAACGCCGAGATGAACTGCTCGATTTCTTTCGCCCGGTCAGCATAGGCATTCGTAAACCAGACAAGAGTCACTGCTGCTCCCGCAGCCGCGATCCTGCCAGAATGCTTGTAGTGCAAGGCGACTAACAATTTCCTGAAGACGTTCTCAATGGCGTCAATGGCAAAGTCGCTGCCAGTAACCATCTTCAGGTCGCTGAGCACATACCCTGGCGGTCTTTGGACACCTTCATCTTTCAGAAACGAGCGCTTCTCGTTGCTGGTCATCGGGCGCACCAGGCTTGGGAAGTTGTTGCCCATCGAGGTGAAATATTTCCGTAGATCCTCTTGGTAAACTTCGAGGTCATCTCGCGTGTCGCGCAGCCTAACCAGAACGGCCATGGCATTCTCATGATGGCGGCTGCTCTGATTGCACGCGGCACAGGCAGGAAATTCGAAATCTTCCGGACCAACCCGACCGTTAAACAAGGCGCGTGCCGGCTGGTGATCAATGTCAGCCGTACGCTCGTTGCCCCCGCAAAAACAGCAGCGCGGATGAAGCGCCAGAAACCGCGCTTTTCGAATCTTCTTTTGCCCCATTGCGGCCTCCCATCGGACTCAACCCCAACGGGCAGGCGAACGCAATTCCTCCCTGGAAGGGAGGGGATGGATTTTTTAGCAAATCAGGTGCAGGCTGTCCGTGGGCCTAGTAGATCAACGAGCGGCGCGGCAACGCCTTCAGCGTTCACGGCATGAAATGGGACGGGATAACGATAGCCGGTTGCGCCACAATTGCACTTTCCGTGCTGATCTTAGTTTTCATCCTGACGATGTAGTCGAGCGCCCCTCTGCAAGAGGAAGTGAGCAATTTTGCTCAGACGAGAGCTGAGCCGTGTGCTGATTTAGCAAGCACCGGAGGATTGCTCTATGCCAGAGATTTTCTTTCGCATCGGCATTGTCGTGCTGGGAATTTGCCCGGTCGCCCTTGCTGCATTTGCTTTGTTCATCTGACTACCTAGCCCGTCTTATTCGTCAGAGTGCGCCTGAGAGGCTGGCGAGCGTGGTGTAAAGCGCTGATGCGGCGTAGGATTCGGTTGCAAAGCCAACCCCATCACCTCAACCGCGAACGCCAGGCCCGCCATGACCGATGATACTTTCTGCCCTTCTCGTTTCCAGCCGTTCACGCCAAGAAAGTCACAGCTGCCTTCGATGGCGGTCGGCTGACCTCGAACGGGGGCGTGATGCTTCTGGCGATGGCCGAGCGGCGTCTCGGCTTGGCCGACAATTTGGCCCGGGTGTTCCCGGATCGGCGCGATCCGACGCGGGTCGTGCACAGCCTTGTCGATATGTTCCGCGCGCGCATGTTCGCGATCTGCTGCGGCTACGAGGACGCCGACGACCTCGATCATCTGCGGTCCGATCCCGCATTCAAGCTGGCCTGCGGACGGCTGCCGGACACGGGTCGCGATCTGTGTTCCCAACCGACGCTGTCGCGGCTGGAGAATGCTCCGCGCCTGCGCGACGTGATCCGACTGACCTACACTTTGGTCGACGCATGGATGGATAGCTACCCGCGCGAGCCGGCATCCGTCACGCTCGACATCGATGATACCTGCGATGTCGTCCACGGCCATCAGCAGCTCTCGCTGTTCAACGCTCATTATGACGAACGCTGCTTCCTGCCGATCCACGTCTACGACACGGAGAAGAGCCGGCCCGTGGCGGTCGTGCTGCGGCCCGGCAAGACGCCGGGCGGCGTCGAGGTGCGTGCCCATCTGCGCCGCCTGATACGGCATATCCGGACGCGGTGGCACAACACGCGAATCACGTTCCGTGGCGACGGGCACTATGCCCGGCCGGAGGCCATGGCGTGGTGCGAGACCAACGGCATCGACTACATCTTCGGTCTGTCCGGCACCAAGCCGCTCGCCAGAAAAGTCGACGAGGCCGCCGACGACATCCGCACGCGACGCGCCATCGAGAACCTGCCGGTTCTGCGTGGCTATACCGAGACGCGCCACAAGGCCAAGTCCTGGGATCGCGAACGGCGTACCGTCGCCCGTATTGAGGCGACGATGCTCGGCCTCGACATCCGTTTCGTCGTCACCAGCCTCGATGTCGGCTCGGCCGAGTGGATCTACGACAGCCTGTATTGCGCGCGCGGCCAAGCCGAGAATCTGATCAAGCTGCATAAGACACAGCTCGCCTCCGATCGCACCAGCTGCCGTTCGGCGCTCGCCAATCAAGTCCGCCTCGTTCTCCACACCGCCGCTTATTGGCTGATGCTGACCGTGCGCGACGCGATTCCCAAAGCCCGGGAATTGGCCACAGCCGAGTTCGCGACGCTGCGTCTTCGTCTCTTGAAACTCGCTGCCCGTGTGGTCGAGACCACGAGCCGCATTCGCCTTGCGTTTGCCGCGGCATGTCCCGAAGCCGACCTGATCCGCGGCTTGCCAGGCGCGCTGCTGCCTCTCGGTCCTTGACCGGCGGGGCGTCCGCCCCCCGTTCGCCCAACCTACACCTCAAGCGCGTTGCAAAGTACGGGTCGGTCAGGCGGTGAAAAGCCGAAGGCAATCCCGCGCGCCTCGTCAGAGCAGATGTGCGGCCACATCAATCGGACTAAAAAAAGCACTCTCACGAATAGGACGGGCTAGCCCGCCCGCACCAAACGGGCTGGTAGATGGCCCCAGCAACCGCCTGCCCCTACAGGCCCCAAGGTTGCTGGGGCCAGAGCCGGCCCCGGAATTCTGCACAGGGCGATAAGTGGAGTTTCTGGCTGACAGCGGGCACGCTGTGCCTGCGAATCAGGAGCGACAATGAGCAGAAGAACACGCCGGAACCACACACCGGCCTTCAAGGCGAAGGTGGCGCTCGCCGCCGTGAAGGGCGATCGAACGCTGGCTCAGCTTGCCGAGCAGTTCGACGTCCACCCCAATCAGATCACGGCGTGGAAGGCTCAGCTTGAAAGCAAGGCCGCCGATGCGTTCGGTCCCGGCGGCGGCTCCGGAGCGGAGCAAGCAGCCATCGACGTGAAGTCGCTGCACGCCAAGATCGGCGAACTGACGCTGGAGAACGATTCCTAAGAAACGGCAGCATCTACTTTTGGCTCCAAGGGATGGAGAACAAAGCCGAATGCCTTGGCACGCCGATGCAAATTGTTGACCACTCGCGTCCGGTAACGCGTCTCGTAGGACGAGGCCCCGGGATCGACATAGTCCATTCCGTATCGCACAGCATTGTAGAACAGAACTGCGATCTTCCGGGCCGTGGCGGTCACGGCCTTGGCCTTGCCGATGCGCGCTGAGAGCCGTCTATAAAAGGCGCCGAGCGCAGTGTCTGTACGACCCACGGTCACGGCAGCAAGGCGCAGAAGTGCCGCCGCTCGGCCGCCGGATCGGCGCGTTCGGGACGAGAGCATTTTGCCGCCGGAGACCTTGTTGCTCGGCGCCAGTCCCAGCCAGGAGGTAAAATGCTTTGCACTTGGCCACGAGGAGAGGTCGTCGCCGCATTCAGCGATCAGCTTCAGCGAGAGGTAAGGACCGAGGCCGTCGATCGCGGTGAGGTCCTTTCCGAGCAACGCGAACAGCGCCTCGCGGACATCGAAAGCTGGAGCGTTCGCCTGATCGGTTCGATTCCGACGCCGCGAGACCCGCGGCGCTGATCCGTGGCCATGCCCCCGATGGAAGCTCAGTTCCTTCAACACGGCTTCAATTCGGGCGTCGCAGGCAGATGCCTTCTCGTGGTAGGCGTCGTAAAGCGCAAGTGCCTGCTCGAGCGCAAACAGATGCTCGGCGCGGTAGCTTCCGGTGAGCGCCTTCGCGATCGTCTCGGCGCTGGAGCGGCAACTATAATGGCGCAAGCACGCCAGCGCCTCAGGATCGCGCTCGCCGGCAAGGATCGCCCGTATGATACGCAGGCCGGTCACGCCGGTGATGTCGGTGACGACGTGGTGCAGCTGAAGATTCATCTCCGTCAAGGCCTTCTGCATATGCTGGATGTGTGAGGCCGCGTACTCCAGCAGACGCTCGCGCTGACGCACGTAGGCTCGCAGCTCGGCAATCTGCCCTTTGGGCCGAAAGCTGGCCCGCAGCAACCCGAATGAATGGAGCCGCTGCAGCCATTGCGCATCGCTGACATCGGTCTTGCGCCCCGGCACGTGCTTGGCATCGCGCGCGTTGACAAGAAACACGTTAAATCCCCGGGCATCGAGAAGCTCGAAGATCGGAATCCAGTAGACGCTGGTCGATTCCATGACGACAGTCTCGACGCCGCATTCAGTAAACCAGTCGACTAGCCGATGCAGATCAGCCGTGAAGGTACCGAAGCTGCGGACTGGCTCCGGTGCGCGATCTGCCCTCACGGCAGCCATGTGCATAGTCGCTCCGACGTCGATGGCAGCCGCGTCCGGGTGCACCATCTGCATCTTACCTCCGTTCCTCGACTTCGATCTTTTGGGGTTCATCTCTAATCCTCCTGCTGACGGCGGCGGAAGGGCTGGGCTGCGCTATACGTCAGATTCCTAAACGGGATCGCCGGATGGCGTCACCACTCTCAAGTGCGCGACAACCCATGGACCAGGTTTTTTAACGGGGTCACGTGCCACCAAAATCGTATCGGCCGCTCCCTCCCGGTCGGCAATCTAGCGCCGGTCCGTTTCTATCCCACAGGGGGAGCGCATCGCCGCGCATAGTTTTTTAGAAGGAGCGCTCACCAAGGCGGGATTGCTGAGCGCAAAGCGATGATCGACCGTGAGCACGAGCTGTCGATCACCAGGCAGGCGGAGGCTTTGAACATCAGCCGCGGCAGCGTGTACTACCTGCCGCGGCCGGTGCCGGACGCCGACCTTGCGATCATGCAGCGCCTCGACCGGCTGCATCTGGAGTTCCCTTTTGCCGGCTCTCGCATGTTGCGAGGGCTGCTGGCTGCCGATGGGTGCAAGATCGGCCGTCGGCATGTGAAGACGTTGATGCGGCGGATGGGGATAGAAGCGCTCTATCGCCGTCCACGCACGACAAAGCCCGAGCCGGGCCACAAGATCTACCCGTAGCTGCTGCGCGGGATGGAGATCACGCGGCCGAACCAGGTGTGGGCGATGGACATCACCTACATCCCGATGGCGCGAGGCTTCGTCTATCTGGCGGTTGTGCTCGACTGGTTCAGCCGCCGCGTGCTGTCGTGGCGCGTATCGATCACCATGGAGGCGGCGTTCTGTGTCGCGACGCTTCAGGATGCCCTGGCTCGTCACGGCAAGCCGGACGTCTTCAATACGGATCAGGGCTCGCAGTTCACCGGACAGGCTTTTAACGGCGTGCTCGCCGACAACGGCATTGCGATCAGCATGGACGGCAAGGGAGCCTGGCGGGACAACGTGTTTGTCGAACGGCTATGGCGCAGCGTCAAATACGAGGAGGCATCTGCGGGCCTATGACAGCGTCAGCGAGGCCCTCGCGTCGATCGGCCGATACCTCGACTTCTACAACGGTCGGCGCCCGCATTCGAGCCTTGACGGCGTCACCCCCGATCAAGCCTACTTCAACCCGCTGCCACTCCGCTTGGCAGCCTAACCATGGCAGAGGCTCCACTTATCGACGCGGAAAATCTGTTCAGACAACCGGAGCCAGCTCAGTCGACCATCACCGTCACGCGGAACAACGAAGCGTTCGTCTCCCAGCATATTGGCGATCTCGATACGGCCGAAAGCATTCGTGTGTTTGAAGAGACGATTCGTCATCTCACATCGATTCTTGACGTCGAACCTGCCATCATCGCCCATGATCTGCATCCCAATATGGCGTCCACGCGCTTTGCGGAGGCAAGCGGCCGCGCGCTGGTCGCTGTCCAGCATCACCACGCGCATGCTGCCGCCGTCATCGCTGAGCACGGTCATGCGGGACCTACGCTTGCCCTGGTGCTCGACGGCCATGGCTTTGGCTCGGACGGCGGAAACTGGGGTGGCGAGCTGTTGTTGTGCGAAGGAACGAGGTGTCGGCGCATCGGACATTTCGCTCCTCTGCAAATGCCTGGTGGAGATCGTGCAGCGCGCGAGCCGTGGCGCATGGCGAGCGCAATGTTGCAGTTGCTTGGCAGGGGAACCGAAATCGGCCATCGCTTTGCAGCGCAACGCCAGTCTGAGCGCGTGCGCGCATTGCTAAATCAGCAGGGCGGGACCATCACAACCAGCGCGGGCCGGTTGTTTGATGCGGCGGCGGCGCTGCTGGGCATTGCGAGTTTGCAGAGCTATGAGGGCGAGGCCGCAATGAAGCTCGAGGCGCTGGTGCGGCGGACTGAGATTCTCGATGCCGGCTGGACGATGGATGGCGGCGTGCTGTCGCTTCGTCCGCTTTTTGAGCACTTGATTACAGACAACGTAGGCGCCACGGACGGAGCGGGGCTGTTTCATGGCACTCTCGCCGCCGCTTGCATTGACTGGGTCACGCGCTTTGCGCGAACAACCGGCGTCAATACCGTCGTCCTAAGCGGCGGCTGCTTTTTGAACGCGGTGCTGGCTGACCAAATTACGCGCGGGTGCAGCAGCGCCGGTCTCACCCCGCTGATGCCACGGCAGGTACCTCCCAATGATGGCGGTTTGAGCCTTGGCCAGGCGTGGATTGCCGCCCTGCGGATTGCTGAACAGCCGTCAGCCCTGGAAGGAACAGTCTGATATGTGTCTTTCGGTCCCGGCTAAGATCGCAAAAATGCTTCCCGACGACATGGCGATCGTATCCATAGATGGCGTCAGCCTGGAAATATCGATCGCACTCATCGACGAGCTCGACGACTGGGTCCTCGTTCATGTCGGCTACGCGCTGGCCAAGATCGACCCGATCGAAGCCAAGCGTACGTTGAAGCTCCTGCAAGAGCTAGGCAGTGCAGCACCGGAACTCCGATCATGAAATATGCCGACGAATTTCGCGACAAGACCTTGGCGCAGGGAATAGCGCGTGCGATTGGCGCCGAAGCTGGTCCGCATAGGGCCTATCGGTTCATGGAATTCTGCGGCGGACACACACATGCGATCTCCCGCTACGGCCTGGTGGACTTGCTGCCCGCGAACGTCCGCATGATCCACGGGCCTGGTTGTCCCGTCTGCGTTCTGCCCGCGAGCCGGATCGACATGGCGATCCGGCTCGCCGAGCGCCCGGGGGTCATCCTGTGCGTTTACGGCGACCTGATGCGCGTGCCCCGGGTCGCAAGGACAGTCATTGCTGCGAGCCAAGGCGCTAGGCGCTGACATTCGGATGGTTTACTCGACGATCGACGCTATTCGGCTCGCCGAACAGGCGCCGAGCCGGGACGTGGTCTTCTTTGCCATTGGATTTGAGACTACGACGCCACCGACGGCGGTGATGATCCGGATTGCCGAGAAGAAGCGGCTGAAGAGCCTCAGCGTGTTCTGCAACCACGTGCTTAAACCGTCCGCCATGCACAGCATTCTCGAGAACCCGAAGATCCGCAATATCGGCGGGGGCGCAATTGATGGCTTCGTCGGGCCTGCACATGTCAGCACCATCATCGGTACGCGACCTTACGAACCTCTGGCAGAACAATTCGGTAAGCCGATCGTGATCGCGGGATTTGAACCGCTCGACGTCATGCAGGCGATCCTGATGCTGGTGCGGCAAGTGAACGAAGGCCGCTGCGGCGTGGAAAATCAATACAGCCGTGCGGTTACGCGCGAAGGCAATCAGCGCGCCAAGGACGAGGTCTCGCAGATATTCGAACTGCGTGAGCAGTTCGAATGGCGTGGACTTGGACTCGTACCCAAAAGCGGACTGAAGCTGAAGCGGGCATACGCGAGATTTGACGCCGAGGCGCGTTTTGCGATGCACGAACTGCGTGTCGCTGACAATCCAGCGTGCGAGTGCTGCGCAATTCTGCGCGGCGCCAAGCGGCCGGTCGACTGCAAGCTGTTTGGAACTGCTTGCACGCCGGAAAATCCCATAGGAGCCTGCATGGTCTCATCGGAGGGCGCTTGCGCCGCGTATTGGACGTATGGCCGAGTTCGCGATGATCAGCTGGGACGGTTGTCATGAGCGTAAAGGCCAATCAACGCAGACTTGATGTCGAGAACGGACGCATTGATCTTTCTCACGGGTCCGGGGGCCGTGCCATGGCGCAGCTAATCTCGGACATTTTTCACCGAGCCTTCGGTAACGAATGGCTCGCCCGCTGCAATGATCAATCGGCGTTTGATGTTGCAACAGGCAGAATGGTGATGACGACGGACGGCTATGTGGTTTCACCGCTGTTCTTTCCTGGCGGCAATATCGGGTCACTCGCTGTGAACGGCACGATCAATGATGTCGCTATGGCCGGCGCGCGTCCGCTCTATCTATCGGCTAGCTTTATCATCGAGGAGGGGGTCCGATTTTCGGATTTGCAAACGATTGCGGATTCGATGGGCGTAGCGGCGCGCGACGCCGGCGTTTACATCATCACTGGGGACACCAAGGTCGTCGAGCGCGGCAAGGCGGACGGTCTGTTCATCTCCACGACCGGCATCGGGTTCCTGGCCGATGCGCTCGATCTCTCGGCCGACAAGGCAAGGGTTGGCGACCGTGTCCTGGTGTCCGGTAGCCTCGGCGATCATGGGGTGGCGATCATGTCAAGGCGCCAGAACGTCGCCTTTCAAATCGAGATCGGCTCGGATTCAGCCGCGCTGCACGACCTCGTAGCCGTCATGGTTGCGGCCGGTGGCAGCGGTATCCGGGTGATGCGTGACCCCACGCGTGGCGGCCTTGCCGCCTCGCTCAACGAGATTGCGCATCAATCGGGCCTCGGCTTCCGTCTGCAGGAAGCCGCCATTCCTGTGAAGCCTGCGGTTGCGGCGACCTGCGAACTCCTTGGGCTTGATCCGATCCATGTCGCTAACGAGGGCAAGCTCGTTGCGATCGTCGCGCCTGATTCTGCTGATGCTGTGCTTGCAGCCATGAAGGCGCATCCGCTCGGGTGCGATGCAGCTGATATTGGAGAGGCGGTAGCTGACGATCACAAGTTTGTGCAGATGGCGACCAGTTTCGGTGGCGGACGAGTTGTCGATTGGCTGTCGGGCGAACAATTGCCTTGGATCTGTTGAACATGTCACGCCCAACTGCGGCGGGCATGAGGGGGCACGCATCAGCGGTTATTAGCCATTCAAAAAAATGAGCTAAAGTCTACGACCTGCCCAGCTGGCGGACTGTGATGCTCGCTCTTCCAGAAATTCGCCAAGGCTGGATTTTCATTTGTGGCATTCCCAAGCCGCGAACCCAGTCCCAAGCGTTTTATTCATGCGCCATCCGTCGCACACCCAAAGTCGTTGCTCCCCACTTGACACTTCGAGGTTAAGGTGAGGCGAAAGGCGCTCTTACGAGGCTCTTTACAGCGCCTTGGCTCAAGTCGCGCCGCTTAGTTTGTAGCCTAGTTTCGCACAAGAGCAGCTTAGAAATAAGAAATCATCGATCTGCTCCCCTGAATCTCGGCGGCTTAGGAGAAGGCACTGACACCGAGGTCCGTGCATTCGCCGACCTCGTGCATAGCCAACGCGTGATTCGCAGGTAATGAGATGAGAATAGGTTTGGTCCAGAGCGGAAGGACCCTGTCATCGCGGCGAAGGTAGTTCTGTAGACGTTTTCAAGACGCCCACGGATCCGTTATATGATTTTTTCAGCGCGGGTGCCATTGCGGTCGAGAGCCTGTTCGCGTCGGCTGCGGAGGGCTCGATCGTTGAGCTCAGCGAGTATGGTTATCTAAGCCACTCAGCATCTTGCCGCATCTTGTTTGAAATCCTGCGCAGCTGGTCAAAGATCGCTGAATTCCTGCGCTATTGTGGCGCTCGCGTCGCAGTATCGTTACGTACTTCCGATTAGAAAGCCGCTCCAGGCAGGCAGTTTTCAAATGAAGGTCGGAGTCCCCAAGGAAATCAAGGCGCACGAATATCGCGTGGGCCTTACCCCTGGAGCTGTCCGCGAATACGTGGCGGCGGGCCACCGCGTGATGATCGAGACCGATGCTGGCGCGGGCATTGGCGCGACGGATGAAGATTATCGCAACGCCGGCGCAACGATTCTGGCGTCCGCAGTCGAGGTATTCGCGTCGAGCGAGATGATCGTAAAGGTTAAGGAGCCTCAGCCGTCCGAATGGAGCCAGCTGCGGGAGAGCTGGCTCCGCAAATTCGGACAGTAGCTTGAGTGGATTTTCTGCCTGACAGCGGCGAGGATTCTTGCCGCGAATCAGGAGCGAAGATGACGAAGAAGAGCCGCCGGATGCATTCTCCGGCATTCAAGGCGAAGGTTGCTTTGGCTGCGGTCAAAGGCGAGAAGACGCTGGCGGAGCTGGCGCAACTGTTTGATGTTCATCCGAACCAGATCACGATCTGGAAAAACCAGCTCCTGGAAGGCGCCGCCGGCGTGTTTGGGCATGACAAGGCGTCGGCCGAGACGCCGGTCGATTTGAAGGCGTTACATGCCAAGATCGGCGAGCTGGCGTTGGAAAACGATTTTTTGTCCGGCGCGCTCACCAAGGCGGGCCTGCTGAGCGCAAAGCGATGATCGACCGCGGTCATGATCTTTCTATCGTGCGCCAGGCGAAGGTCCTGAAGCTGGCTCGCAGCACGGTCTACTATGAACCTCGGCCAGTTTCGGCCGAGGACCTTGCCTTGATGCGTCGGCTCGATGAGCTGCATCTCGATTATCCCTTCGCGGGAGCGCGTATGCAGCGATCGTTGCTGCGGCGGGAGGGCGTATACGCCGGTCGCCGCCACATCGCGACGCTGATGAAGCGCATGGGGATCGAGGCGGTCTATCGTCGCCCGAACACGAGTAAGCCGGCACCGGGTCACAAGATCTACCCGTACCTGTTGCGCGGATTGAAGATCGAGCGGCCCGACCAGGCGTGGGCAATGGACATCACCTACATTCCGATGCGGCGTGGCTTCGTCTATCTCGCGGCGGTCGTCGATGTGTTCAGCCGACGGGTCCTGGCCCATCGCGTCTCGATCACAATGGAGGCGGCCTTCTGCGTCGAAGCGGTCCAGGAGGCGTTGGCGAAGCACGGCAGGCCCGAGATTTTCAACACGGACCAGGGCAGCCAGTTCACCAGCCTCGAGTTCACCGATGTGCTGCTGGACGCGAAGATCGCCATCAGCATGGACGGCAAGGGCGCCTGGCGCGACAACGTGTTTGTCGAGCGGCTCTGGCGCACGGTCAAATACGAAGAAGTTTATCTCCGCGCCTACGACAGCGTGTCCGAGGCGCGAGCGTCAATTGCCAAGTATCTGGCCTTCTACAATCAGGGACGCCCTCACTCGAGCCTTGACGGGCGCACGCCCGACGAGGCTTACTTCGGCACGCAAGCTATGGTGATGGCCGCATGACCGTCGCCGACGATTTTGTCGTCGCTCTGGTCGGGCTACGCCCTCCCGACGCAACGACAAAATCGTAAGGCCCCGCGTTCAGCATAACCCGGCAGGAATCCACTTAAATCCCGCGGGGCGCTGTCCAAACAACCGGCGCCAGCTCTGGGAGAGCCAGATCCTCTTCACTTATCTGCATCTGGCCCCGGACCCCGAGCAGGCCAAGGGGCTCCTAAAATCTGGGTGCACCGAGATCGCCTATGAGACCGTAACTGATGAGCAAGGGGCCATTGCTGGCGCCTATGAGCGAGGTCGCGGATAGGCTTGCGATTGAAGGGGCGGGTAGCGCCCTGAGGCGTAGTGCTGGCGGACGAGGGCTGTTGATCGGTGGAGTGCCCGGTGTTCAGCCGGCCCGGATCGTGGTGATTGGAGGTCGCGTCGTTGGTACGCACGCGGCGCGCATGGCGATCGGTTTGGGTGCAGAGGTCACCATCATCGACCGCTCGATACCCCGGCTCCGCGAACTGGACGAGCTTTTTGAAGGGCGCGTTCGGGCCAGATTCTCGACCATCGACGCCGTGGAGGAAGAGGTATTTGCGGCCGATGTTGTGATTGGTGCGGTACTTGTTCCAGGTGCGAGCGCGCCGAAGCTCGTTCGGCGGGGTATGCTGAGTTCGATGCGTAAGAGGGCGGTGATCGTGGACGTCGCTATCGATCAGGGCGGCTGCTTTGAGACATCGCACCCAACCACTCACGCTGATCCAACCTGCGAAGTGGATGGCGTCATTCATTATTGCGTGGCCAATATGCCCGGCGCCGTGCCGCTGACCTCAAGCCAGGCACTGAATAACGCCACGCTGCCGTTTGGTTTGGCACTGGCCAACAAGGGGTTTGCCGCCGCGCTCGAAAATCCGCACCTGCGCGCGGGCCTCAATGTCCATCGGGGCCGGCTAACTTACAAGGCCGTGGCCGAGAGCCTCGGGTTGCCTTTCTCACCGATCGAACAGGCTGCGGCCTGATCCCAGAGGCCCTTACGGGCGTTTCCTCCCTGACTTGGGCCACCCTTCGGGGTGTTTTTTTTCGGCTCGATCAATTTGCTAACCAGCGCGGGCGGATGTTTGAAACGCGAAGCGAAGCCGGGGAACACCAGATGATCGCGCTTGGCTTTCAGTTGCCCCATGATGCGAGGCAATGTGCCTTTGCCCGTACAGGGCATATGAATGCAGGTTACCGGTCATCTTCGGGGCTTGAAAAGCGGGTGCCGCGGCACCTAAACGCCGCGATCATCGGAGTGACTTTGTCTGGCGCGATCGCCGCGACAGTTTCTGGCTCTGCGGTGGAGATGTGCGTCGTGCCGGTGTGACCCCCGCCGGTTGTTCATCGTGGCGCTTTAGTCGAATCCGCCGCCATTCCGGTGAGCAGAACCAATAACATGGGGCCCGGCCGACCTGGCGGCGGAGCACTCGGGAAGAGGCGACCCGATCGCAGCCGCGTGACCGCGGCCATGGGAAGGATCGCGCCATAGGGCTGGCGGACGCAGTTCACGTGGTTGGCTGACCGCCGTCATTGATCGTGCGCGCCACGGCACCGAGATCAAGCCACTATGATTCCGAATGTAGAGTTTGCGACACGCCGTCGAGGCGGCGACATGCGCTCTGGAAGATAGCCGAGGCAAATCAGCCCAGACTGATTGGCACGAGACTTGAAGGCAAGACGCTGTCCCGCACCTTCTGCTTATGGAACCGCAGTGATGGCCTACAAGATAATCGCGTCCCAGTGCACCGTCTGCGGTGCGTGTGAGTTCGAATGTCCCAACGCTGCGATTAGCCTGAAGAACGACATATATGTGATCGATCCGACCAAGTGCACCCAATGCGAAGGAAATTCTGACGCGCCGCAGTGCGCCGTCGTTTGCCCGGTGCCCGAGACCTGTGTGCCGGCATAGGGAATTAGCTGATGAGTGGGGCCCCGGCGCGAAACAAAATGAAGACACCACTGAGAGCGGCAGCCTACCGGCTTCGTCGATCGATTCTCTTACGCGCTGGCCCCGAGTTGGTCCTAACTTGTGGGATCAGTTCGGAGAGGGCGCGCCGGAACTGGTTGGAGTTGTCTTTGCGCGAGCGGAGCAGGCAATGGTAGCTGTAGAAGAGACGGTCGAGCGCGTCCGGCGCATCGACGTTGACCAGTATCGATATGGGTTTGAGACGCAGATCGAGTCCGACAAGGCCCCGAAGGGGCTGTCGGAAGACACCGTCCGCTTCATCTCTGCAAAGAAGAATGAGCCGGCCTGGATGCTGGAATGGCGTCTGGAGGCGTATCGCCGCTGGCTGACCATGACCGAGCCGATCTGGGCGCGCGTCAACTATCCGAAGATCGACTATCAGGACATCTACTACTACGCGGCGCCGAAGCCCAAGAAGACGCTGTCCTCGATCGACGAGATCGATCCGGAAATCCTCAAGACCTACGAGAAGCTCGGCATTCCCTTGCGCGAGGTTGCGATCCTCGAAGGCGTCGAGCCGCCGCCTGGTGGCGCGCTGTCGCCCAGCCGCAAGATCGCGGTCGACGCCGTGTTCGATTCGGTGTCGGTGGCGACCACCTTCCAGAAGGAGCTGAAGGCGGCCGGCGTGATCTTCATGCCGATCTCGGAGGCGATCCGCGAGCATCCCGAGCTGGTGCAGAAATATCTGGGCACCGTGGTGCCGACCACGGACAATTACTTCGCGACGCTGAACTCGGCGGTGTTCTCCGACGGCTCGTTCGTTTATGTGCCGCCGGGCGTGCGTTGCCCGATGGAGCTGTCGACCTATTTCCGCATCAACGAGCGCAACACCGGCCAGTTCGAGCGCACGCTGATCATCGCCGACAAGGGCTCCTACGTCTCCTATCTTGAAGGCTGCACCGCGCCGCAGCGCGACGAGAACCAGTTGCACGCCGCCGTGGTCGAGTTGGTCACACTCGACGATGCCGAGATCAAGTATTCGACGGTGCAGAACTGGTACCCCGGCAATTCCGAGGGCAAGGGCGGCATCTACAATTTCGTCACCAAGCGCGGCGACTGCCGCGGCAGGAATTCCAAGATCTCCTGGACCCAGGTCGAGACCGGTTCGGCGATCACCTGGAAATATCCGAGCTGCATCCTGCGCGGCGACAATTCGAGCGGCGAGTTCTACTCGATCGCGATCTCGAACGGCTTCCAGCAGGTCGATAGCGGCACCAAGATGATCCACCTCGGCAAGAACACGTCGAGCCGGATCATCTCGAAGGGCATCGCCGCCGGCAAATCGCAGAACACCTATCGCGGCCTCGTCAGTGCGCACCGTAAGGCCACCGGCGCGCGCAACTACACCGCCTGCGATTCGCTCCTGATCGGCGACAAATGCGGCGCGCACACCGTGCCCTATGTCGAGGCCAAGAACTCCTCGGCAACGTTCGAGCACGAAGCGACCACGTCGAAGATCTCCGAGGACGTGCTGTTCTACTGCGTGCAGAGAGGCTTGAGCGAGCAACAGGCCCTTGGCCTTGTCGTCAATGGCTTCGCCAAGGACGTTCTGCAAAAACTGCCGATGGAGTTCGCGGTGGAAGCGCAGAAGCTGATCTCGATCTCGCTCGAAGGGTCCGTCGGATAGCCAACCGTCCCGCGGGACCTCCCGAGTGCGGCTCACCCGGGATGATGCATTTCAGGAGATAGATCAGAATGGCGCTACTCGAAGTTCGAGATTTGCATGCCGGCATGGACGAGCGCGAAATTCTTCGCGGGTTCGATCTTACGGTCAACGCGGGTGAGGTACACGCGATCATGGGGCCGAACGGCTCCGGAAAGACCACGCTCAGCCACATTATTTCCGGCAAGCCCGGGTATCAAGTGAGTGCAGGCCAAATCCTGTTCAACGATGAAGATCTTCTCGCGATGGAACCGGAGGAGCGCGCTGGCAAGGGGATATTTCTTGCGTTTCAGTATCCGGTGGAAATTCCCGGCGTGACCACCATGAACTTCCTGCGTACGGCGTTGAACGCTCAGCGTAAAGCGCGCGGGCAAAAGGAATTCTCCACGCCCGATTTTCTCAAAAGGGCCCGCGAGATAGCCAAGTCGCTCAACATCCCACAAGGCATGCTGAAGCGCGGCTTCAATGTCGGATTTTCCGGCGGCGAGAAAAAGCGCAACGAGATTTTGCAGATGGCGCTATTCGAGTCGAGCCTGTGCATCTTGGATGAGATAGATTCCGGCCTCGATATCGACGCGCTGCGCATCGTCTCCAACAGTATCAACGCTCTGCGTTCGCCGGAACGGGCGATGATCGTGATCACCCACTATCGGCGGCTTCTCGACTATATAGCGCCGGATTTTGTGCATGTGATGTCCAAAGGGCGGGTAAGGAAGCGCGGCGGCAGAGAACTCGCGCTGGAGCTCGAGGCTTGTGGCTACGCTCAATTTGAAGGTGCGGCCTGACCTCTCAAGAGATTTCCTGATGAAGCAAGTTTTGGCAAGAGAAGCCGACGCCGGACGTGCAAAGAGCAATCTCTTCACCGCGGCGCACGGACGGCTGCCTGGCTGTGGGCCTGTCGCCCATATCCGTGCGAGGGCATTCGAGGCCTACGAGCGTGCCGGCCTCCCGCATCGGCGCATCGAGGCTTGGAAATATACAGATTTATGCGCCTTGATCGGCGAGGTACTGCCACTCGCTCCGCGACCAGATGCAGCTGCGCTGGTGCGCGCAAAGTCGTCGGTCATGCAAGCGGCTGCCGATCAAGCAGTCAAACTGGTTTTGGTGGATGGAATATTCGCACCCGAGCTATCCGACGTCGGTAGCCTCGAAAATGGGATCGATGTGCGGTCGTTGCGGGAGATTCTGGAGAATCCGGCCAATAGCGCAATGGCCGGCCTGGTGCTTTCGACCACAACTGATGCGATGATCTCGCTCAATGCCGCGATGGCGACCGACGGCCTGGTGATTACGATCGCCGAGGGCAGCGCGATTAAGCGTCCCATTCAGATCGTTCACGTTGCAACCTCATTGTCGGTGTCCGACTTTACCCGTTCCTACCTGCAGCTAGGTAAGGGAGCGCACGCGGCTGTGGTGGAAACATTCGTCGCGGCTGATGGCGCGAGCCGATATCAAACCAACGATGCGATAATTGTCCTGGTTGGTGACGAGGCGAGCCTTTCGTATATCCGGGTGGCAGCTGATGCCGCTGACGCCGTGAACCTTTCGTCGGGAATCATCGTAGTCGGTACCAGAGCGAGCCTCAATCTCTTCAGCATGACCTGCAGCGGCTCCATCGGTCGCTATCAGGGATTCGTCACACTGGCCGGCGAGGGATCCAGGCTCTCGGCGAACGGGGTCAATCTCATCAGGGAAAAACAGCACGCCGACACAACAATCGTAGTCGACCACGCCGTGCCGCATTGCATCAGTCGGAATAAGTTCCACGCGGTCGTCGACGATTGCGGCCGCTCGGTGTTCCAGGGCCAAGTCGTCGTACGTCCCGCCTCGCAGAAGACGGAAGCCGCGCTGATGACGCGAGCGCTGCTCCTGTCCGACCAGGCCGAGGCGGACAATAAGCCCGAACTCGAAATCCTTGCCGACGACGTGACTTGCGGCCACGGATCGACTTCAGGTGCGCTGGACACCAGTCTCATATTCTATCTGCGCGCTCGAGGTCTATCAGAGAAGGATGCGCAGGCGTTGTTGATTAGAGCATTCATTGGCGAGCCGATCGAGGAGATCCCCGCCGGCAATCTGCGCGAATTTGTGACCGCGCGAGCTGAACACTGGCTGCGGGCGCGATGAGTGTGCACCCCGCGATAGGCAACGGTAGTTACCAGGTCAGCCGTCTGCGCGCGGACTTTCCTGCGCTGTCCATGACGGTGTACGACAAGCCGCTTGTGTACCTTGATAACGCCGCATCCGCGCAAAAGCCGAATGCGGTTCTTGACCGCATGATGCATGTGTACTCCAGCGAATACGCCAATGTACATCGCGGCCTGCACTATCTGGCGAATGCGGCGACGGAGGCGTATGAGGGCGCCCGTACCAAGGTGGCGCGGTTTGTGAACGCACATCTGAACGAAGAGATCGTCTTCACCCGCAGCGCTACGGAGGCCATCAATCTGGTCGCCCAGACCTTCGGCCGTGAACGGGTCAGCGCCGGTGACGAGATCGTTCTGTCGATTATGGAACACCACTCCAACATTGTGCCGTGGCATTTTTTAAGAGAACGGCTCGGCGCAGTCATCAAGTGGGCGCCGGTTGATGATGACGGCAATTTCCTGCTCGATGCATTTGAGCGGCTCTTGACCCCGCGCACCAAGATGGTTGCGATCACTCAGATGTCGAACGTGCTGGGTACCGTTTTGCCAGTGAAAGACGTAGTGAGGATCGCACATGCACGGGGTATTCCCGTACTGGTCGACGGCTCGCAAGGATGTGTCCATTTGACCGTCGACGTCTGCGACATCGATTGCGATTTCTACGTAATGACAGGCCATAAACTCTATGGTCCGACAGGGATCGGCGTGCTTTACGGCAAGTCAGAGCATCTTTCGTCAATGCCGCCCTTCAATGGTGGCGGCGAGATGATCCGTCAGGTCTCGCGTGCCGGCGTCATCTATGGTGAACCGCCGCACCGGTTCGAGGCGGGGACGCCGCCGATTGTCGAGGCGATCGGTTTGGGGGCGGCTTTAGATTACATCAATTCGATAGGCAAAGAACAGATCCGCAAGCACGAGAACGCGCTGCTCGCTTACGCAAATGAGAAGCTAGGGGACATCAACGCCGTACGAATCATCGGGACGCCGGCCGAAAAGGGGCCGATCATCTCCTTTGATATGAAAGGCGCGCATGCACATGACATTGCTACGGTCATCGACCGCGCCGGAGTTGCAGTGCGGGCGGGTGGCCATTGCGCGATGCCGCTGCTCGAGCGCTTGGGTGTGCTGGCGACGTGCCGTGCGTCTTTCGCACTTTACAACACAAGTGAAGAGATTGATACGCTCGTGCGGGCACTTATCAAGGCACGACAGCTGTTCTCGTGAGCCGGTGAGCTTGCGGCGTCTGGGCGGTGGAGCATCGAACTCCCGACGATGACGACGTCATAACCGTTGGCATCATCGTCGTCGCTGAAGGCAAGTATCTGTAGATCTCAACAAGCATGGATGGCGTGGGCAAACCCGGGCTCGATCAGCCGGCCTTTGCCGCTCGGTTCGCTTGTTACGGGCGCTCTCTCGAGCGCGGAGCATCGCGATCGGCAGCCGCACATCTGGAATCGTGCGGTGCTACTTCACATATCGCCGCCCCTGTTCCATTTCGAACAGGACCAAACGAAGGGTTCTCCGGGCAAAGCGCGATGTCGCGTTAGCCACAATACCCCGTGCTGCACCACGGAGCGCGCTAACTGATTTCAATCGTTCCGCTTTTTGTGCTCGCGCCGCACTGGCATGCTCGTTGCAGAACTCTAGGGCACGAAGCCGCTCTCGCAACAGCTAACCCTCGAAGGACCTCAGCATGAGCCTCGCCTCGACCCAGAGCATCGCAGAAATCAGGGCTCGCAACAAAGAGCTGATTGAGGAGGTCCTGAAGGTCTATCCGGAGAAGACCGCAAAACGGCGCGCCAAGCATCTCAACGTGCACCAAGCCGGCAAGTCGGACTGTGGGGTCAAGTCCAACATCAAATCCATCCCTGGTGTGATGACAATCAGAGGCTGCGCCTACGCAGGATCCAAGGGCGTGGTCTGGGGGCCGATCAAGGACATGGTCCATATCAGCCATGGACCGGTGGGCTGCGGTCAGTACTCGTGGGGCTCGCGTCGTAACTATTACGTTGGCACGACCGGGATCGATAGCTTCGTGACCCTGCAATTCACCTCCGACTTCCAGGAAAAGGATATCGTATTCGGTGGCGACAAGAAACTGGTCAAAGTTCTTGACGAAATCCAGGAGCTTTTCCCACTCAACAACGGCATCACCATCCAGTCGGAATGCCCGATCGGATTGATTGGAGACGACATCGAGGCTGTGTCAAGAGCGAAATCCAAGGAGTATGGCGGCAAGACAATCGTGCCGGTCCGCTGCGAGGGCTTTCGCGGCGTCTCGCAGTCGCTCGGCCACCACATTGCCAACGACGCCGTGCGTGATTGGATTTTCGACAAGTTCGAGCCAGATGGTAAACCGAAGTTTGAGTCGACGCCGTACGATGTTGCGATCATCGGAGACTACAATATCGGTGGCGACGCCTGGTCATCGCGAATTATTCTGGAGGAAATGGGCCTGCGGGTGATTGCGCAGTGGTCTGGTGACGGTTCACTCGCTGAGCTCGAGGCAACGCCGAAGGCAAAGCTCAACATTCTGCATTGTTACCGCTCCATGAACTACATCTCCCGCCACATGGAAGAGAAGTTCGGTATTCCGTGGTGCGAGTATAACTTCTTTGGACCTTCAAAGATCGCAGTGTCGCTGCGCAAGATCGCGGGCTACTTCGACGATAAGATTAAAGAAGGCGCTGAGCGGGTGATTGAAAAGTACCAGCCGCTGGTGAGCGCCGTAATAGCAAGATATCGCCCGCGCCTGGAGGGCAAGACGGTGATGTTGTACGTCGGCGGTCTTCGCCCGCGTCATGTGATTGGCGCATACGAGGACCTCGGGATGGAAGTCGTGGGTACCGGATACGAGTTCGGCCACAACGACGACTATCAGCGCACCGCCCAGCACTACGTCAAGGACAGCACGCTCATCTACGACGACGTCAATGGCTACGAGTTCGAGCGTTTTGTCGAAAAGCTCCAGCCCGACCTGGTCGGATCGGGCATCAAGGAAAAATACGTTTTCCAAAAGATGGGTATACCGTTCCGGCAGATGCATTCCTGGGACTATTCAGGTCCATATCACGGCTATGACGGCTTTGCGATCTTCGCGCGCGACATGGACATGGCTGTCAACTCGCCGATCTGGAAGAAGATGAAAGCGCCTTGGAAAGAAGCTTCGAAGGCGAAGCTCTTGGCTGCAGAATAAAGCAATGTATCTGGCTCTTCGTGGAGAGCCGGGACGATACCAATTTCGATAGTGAAGGATCTTAAAAATGGCGCAGAGTGCAGAACACGTGCTCGATCATCTCGAACTGTTTCGCGGTCCAGAATACCAGCAGATGCTGGCTAACAAGAAGACGTTCGAGAATTCCCGCGATCCAGCCGAGGTTGAACGCATCAAGGAATGGACGAAAACGCCTGAATACCGCGAGAAGAATTTTGCGCGGGAGGCGCTGGCGGTAAATCCGGCCAAAGCCTGCCAGCCGCTTGGCGCCGTGTTCGCCTCGGTCGGTTTTGAGGGCACGCTGCCCTTCGTCCACGGCTCGCAAGGCTGCGTGGCTTACTACCGCAGCCATCTGTCGAGGCACTTCAAGGAGCCGAGTTCCTGCGTCTCTTCCTCGATGACGGAAGACGCCGCGGTGTTCGGCGGCTTGAACAACATGATCGATGGACTTGCCAACAGCTACAACATGTACAAGCCCAAGATGATTGCGGTTTCCACGACCTGCATGGCCGAGGTGATTGGCGATGATCTCAATGCGTTCATCAAGACATCGAAGGAAAAGGGCTCTGTTCCGGCGGAGTTCGACGTGCCGTTTGCACACACGCCGGCGTTCGTCGGTAGCCACGTCACCGGGTATGACAACGCACTCAAGGGTGTTCTGGAGCATTTCTGGGACGGCAAGGCCGGAACAGCGCCGAAGCTGGAGCGCAAGCCAAACGAGTCGATCAACATCATTGGTGGGTTCGATGGCTACACCGTCGGAAACCTTCGTGAGATTAAGCGCATCTTGGCGCTGATGGGTATCCAATACACCATACTGGCCGATAACTCCGACGTCTTCGATACCCCGACTGATGGCGATTTCCGGATGTATGACGGCGGCACCACGCTGGAAGACGCAGCTAACGCGGTTCACGCCAAGGCGACAATCTCAATGCAGCAGTGGTGTACCGAAAAAACGCTGCCGCTCGTGTCTGAGCATGGCCAGGACGTCGTCTCTTTCAATTACCCGGTGGGCGTCTCCGCAACAGATGACCTTCTCCTGGCGCTATCACGCATCAGCGGCAAGCAGGTCCCGGAGCAACTCGCGCGAGAGCGTGGCCGCTTGGTTGATGCCATCGCTGACTCCAGCGCGCATATCCATGGCAAGAAGTTCGCAATCTATGGCGATCCGGATCTCTGCTATGGGTTGACCGCCTTTCTGCTCGAACTCGGCGCCGAACCAACCCATGTGCTGTCCACCAACGGCAATAAGGCGTGGCAGGACAAAATGCAGGCGCTGTTTGCAAGCTCACCGTTTGGGCATGCCTGCCAGTCCTATCCGGGCCGAGACCTCTGGCACATGCGCTCGCTCTTGTTCACCGAGCCGGTCGATCTTCTGATTGGCAACACCTATGGCAAGTACCTGGAACGTGACACGGGAACGCCACTGATCCGCATCGGCTTTCCGGTGTTTGATCGGCATCATCACCACCGCTCCCCTGTGTGGGGCTATCAGGGCGGCCTGAATGTGCTGGTGAAGATCCTCGACAAGATCTTCGACGAAATCGACCGGAAGACCAACGTTCTTGGCAAAACTGACTACAGCTTCGACATCATTCGTTGATGACGGACAATGCACGTGCCGTCGCCGAAAACACTGGCGATGGCACGAGCGCACGATGGCTCAACTTGCAATTAGTTCGGCTAAGAGGAGAACGGATGAGTTCGCTGTCAGCTACGGTCCAGAATATTTTCAACGAGCCGGGCTGCGCCAAGAACGGCAGTAAGTCGGAGGCTGAGCGCAAGAAGGGATGCACCAAGCTACTGCAGCCGGGTAGTGCGGCGGGCGGCTGCGCCTTCGACGGTGCTAAGATCGCGCTACAGCCGTTTACCGACGTCGCTCATTTGGTGCATGGTCCGATCGCTTGCGAAGGCAACTCCTGGGACAATCGCGGCGCGGCGTCTTCCGGTTCGAATCTATGGCGCACCGCATTCACAACCGATATGAACGAAACCAATATCGTATTTGGAGGTGAGAGGCGGCTCTGGAAGGCGATCAAGGAAATCGTCGACAAGCATGACCCGCCCGCCATTTTCGTCTATCAGACCTGTGTTCCCGCGATGATCGGCGACGACGTCAACGCGGTCTGTAAGGCCGCCTCGCAAAGGTTCGGCAAACCGGTCATCCCGATCAATTCCCCGGGGTTCGTTGGCTCCAAGAACCTCGGCAATAAGCTCGCCGGCGAGGCTTTGCTGGAACATGTGATCGGAACGCGGGAGCCAGACCGCACCACACCTTACGACATCAATCTGATCGGAGAATACAATCTTTCGGGGGAGCTCTGGCAAGTCAAGCCTTCGCTCGATGAGCTTGGAATCCGGATTCTCTCATGCATCTCGGGCGATGCCAAATATCGTGAAGTCGCGTCGTCCCATCGCGCGCGGGCGGCGATGTTGGTGTGCTCAAAGGCCATGATCAACGTCGCGCGCAAGATGGAGGAACGCTACGGAATCCCGTTCTTCGAAGGCTCGTTCTACGGTGTCCAGGATTCAAGTGATTCGCTGCGCCAGATTGCCCGCTTATTGGTTGAGCGCGGCGCACCGCAAGATCTGCTCGGGCGCACCGACGCGGTGATCGCGCGCGAGGAGGAGCGGGCCTGGGCCGCGATCGAACCGTACAAGTCACGCTTCAAGGGAAAGAAGGCTTTGCTGATTACCGGCGGGGTCAAGTCATGGTCGGTCGTTGCGGCACTACAGGAGGCCGGGCTCGAATTGGTCGGAACCAGCGTGAAGAAATCGACAAGGGAGGACAAAGAGCGCATCAAGGAGCTCATGGGACAGGATGCCCACATGATCGAGGACATGTCGCCGCGTGAAATGTACGAGATGTTGAAGGGCGCAAAAGCGGACATCATGCTATCGGGCGGCAAATCGCAGTTCGTCGCGCTGAAAGCAACGACGCCTTGGCTCGATATCAACCAGGAGCGATGCCATGCCTATATGGGCTATGTCGGAATGATCAAGTTAGTGGAGGAGATCGACAAGTCGCTCTCAAATCCGATGTGGGAGCAGGTACGTCGACCGGCACCATGGGAGGCCTTGGCCAGGGCGAAGCTGCATATGCAGTCGCCGGCGGCCGAGATCGCCTGCGAACCGGCGCTCGCCGAAACGGCGCGCCGCGCGAGGAAGATTTGCCACTGTAACACGGTCGATCTCGGCACGATCGAGGATGCGATCTACGCGCATGGTCTGAGAAGCGTCGAGGAAGTCAAAGAGCACACCGATGCGGTCGGTGGTTGCTGCAAGAGACGCATCGAGGACATCTTGGTGCCCTCGCCATCTGCCATGCTGCAGGCCGCAGAATAGGGGGAATCATGGCCCTCACCACGGTGCCAACAAAAGCCTGCGCGGTCAACCCGCTGAAGATGAGCCAGCCGATTGGCGGCGCATTCGCCTTCATGGGGCTGCGCGGGGCGATGCCGCTTCTGCATGGCTCGCAAGGATGCACTTCTTTCGGGCTCACGCTGTTTGTGCGGCATTTCAAGGAGGTGGTACCGCTGCAGACCACCGCGATGAGCGAGGTCGCGACCGTGCTCGGCGGCTATGAGAACCTCGAGCAGGCGATACTCAATATCTACAACCGAGCCAAGCCAAAGATAGTCGGAATCTGCTCGACCGGCATCACCGAGACTAACGGAGACGATGTGGATGCTTACCTCAAGCTAATCCGAAACAAGCATCGGCAACTTGCGAAATTGCCGCTGGTCTATGTCTCGACACCCGATTTCAAGGGCGCGTTCCAGGACGGCTGGGAGAAGGCTGTGACGCGCATTGTGGAATTGCTGGTGGAAGGGCCCAACGTCAACGGCCTGCGCGATTCCTCGAGAGTGAACGTTCTTCCAGGATGTCACCTCACGCCGGGTGATCTTGACGAACTCCGTGCCATCCTGGAGGATTTTGGGTTGCGGCCATCCTTCCTGCCTGACCTGGCAGCGTCGCTCGATGGGCATATCCCCGACGAGTTTACGTCAACGACCATCGGCGGCATCGGCGTCGACGAGATCGCGAGCATGGGCCGCGCCGGGTGGACCATTGCAATCGGCGCGCAGATGCGGCGAGCGGCAGAGGTCATGCAGGCCAAAAGCGGCGTTCCATTTCGCCTCTTCGAGCGGCTGTGCGGCCTCGGTCCGTGCGACGAATTCATGACGTTTGTGAGTGAAATCAGCGGCCGTCCCGTGCCACCGAAATATCGGCGGCAGCGCGGCCAGCTCACGGATGCAATGCTGGACGCGCACTTCCATATTGGTGGTCGCAGACTTGCGATCGCCGCTGAGCCAGACCTCCTATATGATCTCTCCAGTATGCTGCACGAGATGGGGGCGCAGGTGCGTGCGGCCGTAACGACCACACAATCGGCGGTGATTGAGCGGATCAAGACCAACGAGGTGCTAATTGGTGATCTTGAGGATCTCGAAGAGCTTGCCAGAACCGAGAATTGCGACTTGCTGATCACGCATTCGCATGGCAGGCAAGCGGCTGCCCGGCTGAAAATTCCGTTCTATCGTGCGGGTTTTCCGATGTTCGATCGACTTGGCGCAGGGCACCAACTATCGATCGGTTATCGTGGTACCCGCGATCTGATCTTCGATATCGCCAATCTCGTGATCGCGGACCGCGAGGAGAACCATCAACCTACGCCCGATCGATGGCGGGCTCCGGTCGCACTGCCATCAAGGTCCGGGCATCTCAGTTCCATCGGTGCAGCCGAGAGGTCGACTGCATGAAGGTCGCATTCGCCACTCAAGATCTAAGGCGCGTCGATGCTCATTTTGGTTGGGCAAAGAATATTGCTATCTACGAGGTCGCGCCAAGCGGGCACGTGTTTCTCAAAGCGGTTGAGTTTGAGGGCGATCTCAAGGAAGACGGCAACGACGACAAGTTAGCGCCGAAGATCGAGGCGATTAAAGATTGCGCAATTCTTTACGTTGCTGCCATCGGCGGTGCCGGTGCTGCCCGGGTGGTCGCCAACAAGATCCATCCGATCAAGGTAAACAAGCCAGAAAACATTCTGGTGCTGCTCGAAAAGCTCGAGGACGTCCTAAGAGGCACACCACCTCCCTGGCTACGCAAGGCAATGGCAAAGGACCAGCGGAGCACATTCGAGTTCGACGAATGAGATGAAATGACCGCAGAAATAGAGCAGCAGGACAGCTCCGCCGATGCGCTGTTCATCAAGGAGCTAGTCAAGTGTTGGCGCGCTCAGGACACCACGGGAGCCTGGAAGGCCAAGAGCGATCTCGACCTTCTCGAGCCCTATGTCTTGGACAAGGAAAAGCGGCGTGCGTTGCCGATTGTCGGTGATCCTGGCCCCGATACGCTGTGGCGGCTGGAACTGTTCTTCAACGCGGTCGCGCTCGCGGTCGAGAGGGAAACCGGTGTGATGATCCAGCCGATCTTGAAGCTGCATCATGAAGGATTTGGCCGCATCGTGCTGATCGGAGGCCGGCTGAGCGCCGTGAACAAGCGGCTGCGTGATGTGCATCGCTTCGGGTTCGATAGCCTCGCAAAGCTCGCGCAAGAGGGAGGCAAATATGTCAGGGAGGGAATCGACCTGATACGGAAGTTTCCGGACGTGGCGAACTATTGAGGATACTGATGAGCGAACGTGAAACACTGAAGGCTGAAATAAAGAAGCTATCGGCCAAAGCGCTACAAGCCAAAATGGATTTGCACGACCTTTCGGAGGAATTGCCCATCAACTGGACCTCGATCATGGTCGTTGCGCAGAAGGCGCACGATGCCTATGCCGAACTTGAGCGCAGAAACCATGATTTGAAGGCGTTGGAAAATACTTAAGAGGGGCCGACACATGTCATTTACAACGCGCGATGGCCGCGACTGGACGCCAGACTACCTGATGTCGATTGACGCCAAAAAATGCATCGGCTGTGGCCGCTGTTTCAAGGTGTGTGGCCGAGGTGTCATGGCGTTGAAGGGAATCAGCGAGGACGGCGAACTTGTTGATCTTGACGATGACGAGGACGATGAGATCGAAAAGAAGATCATGGTTCTGAATGATCAGGGCGCCTGCATCGGCTGCGGCGCGTGCGCCAGGGTGTGTCCGGCCAATTGCCAGGTCCATGTTTCAGCCCCAGCCGAAGCTGCCTGACCGGTGGCCCTAGAGCGTGATGAGTTTAGTTTTGGTCATATCCGGCCTTTGCGAAGTAGTTGGCGCATTCGGCCGGTGAGACGGTGCCGAGGATCGGAGCGATAGCATCGTAGACGGCCTCGGTGGTTCGCTGTGCGGCTTTGCGCAGCCAGTGTTTGAACTTGGCGAAGAACTGCTCGATCGGATTGAGATCAGGCGAGTATTTCGGCAGGTAGAAGAGCCGGGCGCCGGCGGCACGGATGGCGCGACGCACGGCGTGGGCCTTGTGCGAGCCGAGATTGTCCATGATGACGATGTCGCCGTGCCGCAGGGTCGGGACCAGAGCCTTCTCGATATAGACAAGGAAGGCTTCGCCGTTGATCGGCCCCTCGAGGAACCACGGAGCGGTAATGCGATCGTGGCGCAAGGCGGCCATGAAGGTCATGGTCCGCCAGCGGCCGTGCGGTACCTTGGCTTTGATACGTTGACCGCGCGGCGCCCAGCCCCGCAGCGGCGCCATATTGGTCTTGGTCCAGGTCTCATCGATGAACACCAGCCGAGTGGGATCGATCCGATCCCGATACTTGGTCCACTGCGCCCGCCGACGGGTGACATCGGGACGATCCTGCTCGGCGGCAATCATCGTCTTTTTTTGTAACTGAGCTTCTCGGCGTGGACGAACTCCCACATCGTGCGGTAATCGACCTTCAGGCCACGCTCAGCGAGTTCGGCCACCAGCCCGCGCACGGTAAAATCGTTTCGGCACCGTTGCATCAGCCATTCGCGGTGCGGCCCCGCAATCTTCTTTGGCCGATAGCCCCCGATCTGGTCTGGCTTGACGCTACCGGTCTCGTGGAAGCGCTGTACCCAGTTGATCGCCGTGCTGATGCCCACCCCAAATTGAGCCGCTGCCTGATGCCGCGACAGGCCACCTTTGATGACAGCTCTCACTACCCGCTCACGAAGGTCGTCCGAATAGGCTCGTCCCATCCATGCTGGCCTCCTTCCCAGCCAGCATGTTGAATCAGAAGCCTTCCGATTTGGGAATCCCAAATCGATTCAAGCTAGACCCATCCCGCTCTAGCCCGCTTGCGGCAGGCGCTATATTTGCAATGGAATAGATCCATTGTTGATCACTTGATCTGCGATGGAGATCAGACCCGCATGCTCTGACGGCTTCAGTTATTAAGACACAGCGAGCGGAGACGTTGCAGCTAAGGCTGTTTGATCGGCAAGGCAAGCGCATACCCTTGGGTGACAACACCGTCTCGAAGATCAGTCTCTTAGCAGTGGGGTCAGCGTTTCGTGCAGGTGTATTGCGATTCAGGTCATAACGCATGGCGCAATGCTGATCCCGATGAGGGAGCACGCTCCTCGGGTGAACGGTACCGTCTTTATTTGTTTGCCTGCTCCCTTGAGGATTGGAAGAGCCTAAATTGGCCGCCTATGCGTCAGGTTATGGTCAGCTAACCTGTATATCATCCTCCGCAGAGCTCGTGCGGCACGAGCTCATACAGCGTGCAATTGAGCCGAGAGGAGAGCGAATCTGATGTATGGCAGAATCGTCGGATCGTCCAGCCAGTCTGGAAGCGCCAGCCACGTTGATGAGTCTGGAGATGAGGGAGAGAGCCCGCGATTTGCGGACACAGTTGCAGGCATGGAGCCCGGTGCGTCGTCGTCGGTGACAACGATGCCATACTCTCTGGCTTCCGATCCGCCGATCATAGAGATCGATCGATCTTCCTTCACGGAGGGAGTGAGGAGATTTTTGGGCGGTGACATCAGGCACATCGCCAGTAACCCAGAAGAGTACTCGGATTTCGTGTCCGGGAAGGCTCGGCGCGCAGGAATGGTTGCTGGAAGCTACCTCCACACTTACGATGATCCAAGCAAGCCAGCACGATTCTACAGCTATCAGTTGGGTGACGAAACTGTCGGGCTTTTAAGAGCAGGTGGGCCGGCTCGAATCAAGGGGGAGCAGTTTCGGCAACAGTTTGGACGCAATGATATCACGTCCGTGGTTGACCTTCGGGTTACTCATCCGTTGGTCGAGAACGCGGGCGATATTCTGCTGGAGCATCAACTGCGACAGGACGGCGACCATCCCTTGGTCTTGTCACGTCCTGGCTTGGAGGGCATGGAACCCCGTCTGGCCGAAATGGGTTTTGTTCACATGGGGCGTAATTATTGGGCGCTTGATCCTAACCAGCATCCAGAAGTGTGGACGAAAAACGAGAGCAACGAGTGGCAGCGAGTAGACAAACCTACGAAGTATCTTACTAAGGTCGAGGATAGTGACACCGCTTCTGAAGCAAGTGTCGAAAGTGCCGAAGCGGCCTCTTCAGATGATGATCCGTCATTCTACTTGGAGCAAGCTCTCGAAGGATTGCGCATGGAGTAGAACAGCCGCAATAGAGAGACCTGGGCAGGAAATGACGGCTGTTTCGTGAATGGACGCGCCGCCGCGAAGGTCCTGGCGTTAAACGAGGGGGGGGGGCGTACGTTAGCAGCGTGCGGCCCCATTCGCCTGCCTATCCTATTCAGAAAGTAATGATATTCTCGCGCTTGCGGGCCGTGCAGCTGGAATCGGTGCAACGAAGATCGAGTACGAATCCGCGCCCCAATCGTGTAGCCAATGCAACGGTGCGTCATGATATGAGCAGGTTGAGGGCGGTATGTGCTCAAGGAAGCTTCGGATCAAACTATATGCCAAGGTGACGATCGCGACACAATTCGCAGCGTATTTGGTCTAGTTGGCGCAAGTGGAAAGGCTGTGGCGATCAGTGAGCAACCACTGCGTTTAGTTCAGTAAGGTGTCGGAAAAGTTGGCGCGCGAAAGTTGCAGCTGCGAATGGGCAAGGAGTAGGCAATAAGCCTCGATGCTCGCGCGGAGCCGACCCAATCGTGCACCTGCGCCAATCAGCTGTGACGAAGCCTTAAGGTCGGATCGTCAGAAAGCCGAGCGGTTCTGGCTCTTCTACGGTTCTTGCATGTTTGATCGTCCCGCGAAATGAAGAGCGTCCTGCAATAAACGAGCAATGAATGCAGCCAGATGCAATCTATGCGATTTGTGGCATTAACGACATTCCAAGCCGCCGGGCCATGGGTTTCCATCTGATGGTCGTCGATGACGAGGGCGGTCACCGGCCGTGGTCCATCGTTGTAGTGCGGTGGGGCAAGCAGGTGTTTGGTTATGCCAATAAATGCCCGCACAACAGCGTCAATCTGGACTGGAACTGGAACGAATTCCTGGATCCATACGGCATCCGGCTGATGTGCGGCAAGCACGGATCGACCTTCGAGCTCGCCACGGGACGATGCGTCGAAGGTCCATGTAAGGGTGGCGCGCTCACGCCGATCGCGTTGACGGTTCTGGATGGCGATATCTGTGTCGTCGGTATGCCTCTTGTCGAAGACGATGCGCTTCCCAACGAATGAAGGCCGCGCTCAGACCGGCCGGTTTTCGTTACGGTTTTTCACGGGTTCCATCCTCTTCAGCCCGTCTTCGTACGAGATCTCGTCATAGGATAGCTCAAGATCGGACAGCTCGATGTCGTTTGCCGCATCGAGCAGGTAATCAAGCTTGCCGCCCGCATCGAGCTTCTTGATGTCGTCCTTGCTGACTCCGACCAGGTCCATCATCTCCTTCCAAACGGTGGATTCATCACACGGTAAGACGTGGAAGGTAACATCACCGAGCTTGATTCGGTATTTCGCCAGCAAATCTATGTTGTTGCAGAATATGAAATAGCTGCCATTCGGGCTTAAGGCGCCGTCAAGGACGGCTGCGACGTCAGCCAGATACGCGAAGGAATGCAGATACCCTGCCAGCACCGGAATAGTGCGTTCTCCTTCCTGCGCGATCGTTAGAACCTGCTCGATGGAATAGTCCGGCGGTCGCTTCTCGTCGGCGACCTGGGTCTGGAATTTCAGTGCGACATCGCCGCGAAAGCCGAACCGGTCCGGCTTGGTGGTCCCGCCTTTGAGTACGGCATTGAGCAGGCGACCCTCCTTCTCAAGTCTGCCGAGTGCGGTGTTTTCGATTGCAGTCATTAAAATCGTCCTCGATCTAAGCTCCTCACCGACGACTTGGCCGGTGCGAATGCAATGCAAATTGCTTGCCGTCGCATGCGTGGCGGCCTTCGGCGTATCTTAGATAAAAAAGGCGTAAGTGGGCTGCGATTGCCTCAAGTAGCTTTGAAAGAAACCCGACACGAGTTCAAAAGCCAACAGGTGCGATCCGGAAAGGTAAGCATCATCAAGCGTCCTTTCGCTGGCACATGACTTGCCCTTCAGCAGGCAAAGCTAAGCAGTTGAGAGAGGCCATGATCAAGCTAACGGATAGCGCAGTGAATGCGGTCAGGGGCGCAATGTCGTCATCGGCGCAGCCAGCGAGCGGGCTGCGCATTATCGTCGAGGCAGGCGGCTGCAACGGACTCAAATACATGATGGGTCTGGCCAAGGAGCCGAAGCCTAACGACACGGTGATCGAGTGCGACGGTGTGAAGGTGTTTGTCGACAACAAGAGCCATGACCATCTGGTCGGCACAACCATCGATTTCGTGATGGCGCTGGAGAGCCCAGGCTTCACTTTTAATAACCCAAACGCCACTTCGAGCTGCTCCTGCGGCAAATCGTTCAGCTGATAAGAAAAGGCGTCAAAACATGCTGGCGGAACCCGAACAACTGAGGCAATTGACGGCGATCTCGACCGGCCGAGCGGGACGCATCCGCGCTGTAATTGAGGAGATCCGTGCCAATCTGCAACGCAGTGGCGCCGACTATCAGTTGATTGGAATTGATGGCAGCAAGATCATGGTAGGCGCAACCCGTGCCTGCGCGCTCTTTAAGCTCTTGAGGATGACGCTGGAAGGCGTTCAAGTGCAGCTGGTCGACAGGCTCGTCGAATTCGTCCGCCTGATCACGGTTGTTGTTGCAGGCAAAACGCGGGATTGAATGGGGATCAAATGCCGGTTTATCTAGACAACAATGCGACGACGCGGACCGATCCATCCGTCGTGCAAGCCATGTTGCCGTTCTTTACCGAGCAGTTCGGAAATGCCTCCTCGGCCCACGCCTTTGGCGGCGAGGCCGCGGCCGCGCTGAAGCAGGCGCGGCGTAGCTTGCAGGCTTTGCTAGGGAATGCCTACGATCATGAAATCGTTTTTACCTCCGGTGGAACCGAGGCCAATAATGCCGCCATTCTTTCTGCGCTTGCCACCCAAGATGGTCGCGACGAGATCGTCACGACCTCGGTTGAGCATTCCGCCGTGCTTGCGCTGGTCGAGCAACTGGCGACAAGAAGTGTCAAGACGCATATCATACCCGTAGATGCCCACGGCTGGCTTGACGTCGAGGCCTTTCGCTGCGCGCTCGGGCCACGCACAGCGATCGCCTCGATTATGTGGGCGAACAACGAGACCGGCACCATTTTTCCCGTGGAGTTTTTAGCCGGCTTGGCACGTGAGGCGGGCGCACTGTTCCATACCGATGCGGTCCAGGCCATAGGCAAGCTGCGCGTCGACCTAAGGGACAGTGCGATCGATATGTTGTCGCTGTCCGCACACAAATTGCACGGTCCCAAAGGAATGGGCGCGCTCTACCTGCGCAAAGGGACAAAATTCCGGCCCCTGATCTGGGGCGGATCACAGGAAAGGCGGCGCCGCGGCGGAACGGAAAATATTCCCGGCATCGTCGGTCTTGGAAGGGCTGCGGAGCTTGCTGTGGAGCGGCTCGAGCCGGAGCGCGTTCGCATTGGTGCATTGCGCGACCGTCTGGAGCAGGGGATCTTACATAATGGCGAATGCTTTGCGCTCGGCGATGTCAACAACCGGTTAGCGAACACAGCCAATATCGCTTTCGATCATCTCGAAGGCGAAGCAGTCGTCCATCATCTCAATCGTGCGGGCATTGCCGTGTCGCTCGGATCAGCCTGCAGCTCCGGCTCAATGGTGCCGTCGCACGTTCTGCGCGCCATGCAGGTGCCGGCGTGGAGGATGCGCGGCGCGGTGCGCTTTTCTCTCTCGCGTGAAACCACCGTCGCGGAGGTTGACGAGGTCGTGTGCGCTCTGTCAGACATTGTTGCTCGCTTGCGTGCCACCTCGCGGGAGTCTGGCGCTCCGCCCAGCTATGCGTCACAGTCGAGGGAGTTGAGCTTGTGAAAATCATGATCCGCCGCTCGTCGGACGCGGGCCTGTCGATCTACGTGCCAAAAAAGGATCTCGAAGAGCCGATCGTGGAATCTGAGTACGAGTCGCTCTGGGGCGGCTGGATCAAGATAGCTAATGGCTGGGTGCTCGATTTACCCGAGATGGCGAGCGACACACCATTGCCGATCACAATCAATGCCAAAAAACGGGGCGAGAACGGGAAAGATGCATGAACATGAGGCCAATCTTCTACATCGGCATTGGAGAGAATTGCTAATATCGTTTCGCTGACCTGCTTGGCCAGGAGGTCGATAGTATCGTTGCCGGGCTTCGGTGTCTCGATCTCGATTCCGATCAGTGCCTCGACATATTCGCAGCCAGAGATCAGGAAGCTCTTGGCGGCTGCTCGCTATGGCAGCATCGTGGTTCAGTTGCCAGACGCCATCAAGGAAAGGCGGACCGAGCGGAGCTTTCGTATCCGTCCGAGGGCGGCCGTCTTGCGAGTTTTTCCGATCTGTAGCTGACTGTCCTTATGGACGGACATAAGGACAGTGCGGTGCTGAGCCGCATGGATTTGGTGGAGACCGGTCGGCGGCGACGCTGGACGCGTGCGGAGAAGCTCAGAATCGTAGAGGAGAGCTTCTCGGGGCCACGACTGGTGTCGGCGACGGCTCGCCGGTATGGGATATCACGTCAGCTTCTGCTGAGCTGGCGCAAGGCTTGGACCTGTCATGATCCGGCCGAAGAGGATTCGATCGGCCCGACATTCGTCCCTGCGATAGTTGCGGCAAGTACGCCGCCAACGACGGAAGCTGTCGAGACAGGTCAGATCGAAATCGTGAGCCCTCAGGGGCTGCGCGTGGTCTTCGGCCCCGGTGCGGATATCGAGGCGGTCGTTCGAATTGCTCGGGGCCTGGCGCGCCGATGATCCCGATCCCGACGGGCGTGCGGGTGTGGCTGGCGACGGGCCATACCGACATGCGGTGCGGCTTTCCGAGCCTGGCTCTGCGCGTGCAGGAAGTGCTCAAGCGCGACGCCATGGGCGGCGGTCTTTTCTGCTTCCGGGGCAAACGCGGTGATCTATTGAAGGTCATTTGGCACGATGGCCAGGGCGCCTGCTTGTTCACCAAAAGACTCGAGAGAGGCAGGTTCATCTGGCCATCGGTTGCTGGTGAATCGGTAACGATCTCTCCGGCGCAGTTGAGCTATCTGTTGTCCGGGATCGATTGGCGCAACCCTCAAGAAACCCAGCGTCCGACGCGGGTCGGATAGTCGTTTTACGGTTTGAATCTGCTGCTCGATCTGATTCAATGGCTCCATGATATCGAAGCCGGATGATCTTCCATCGGACCTTGTCAGTGCCCTGGCGGCGCTGCAGGCCGAGCGTGAGGCGCGACAGAAAGCCGAGGCGAAGGCCGCCAACTGGCAGGCGCAAGCCGCGAATGCGCAGGCGAAACTGTCGGATACCGAGGCGCTGATCGCTCATCTCGAGTTGCGCATCGAGAAGCTGAAACGCGAACTGCACGGGCAGCGATCCGAGCGCTCGGCACGGCTGCTCGAGCAGTTGGAGTTGGAGCTCGAAGAACTCGTCACCACGGCGAGCGAGGATGAGCTTGCCGCACAGGCCGCAGCGGCGAAGACGCAGAACGTCCGCCCCTTCATGCGCAAGCGGCCGGTGCGCAAGCCATGGCCTGACGATATCGAACGCGAGCGCGTCGTCATTGAGACTCCAACGACCTGCGCCTGCTGCGGTGGATCGCGGCTGGCGAAGATCGGTGAGGATGTGACCAAGACGCTGGAGGAGATCCCGCGCCGCTTCAAGCTGATCGAGACGGTACGCGAGAAGTTCACCTGCCGCGATTGCGAGAAGATCAGCCAGCCGCCCGCGCCGTTCCATGCCACGCCGCGCGGCTTCATCGGCCCACAATTGCTGGCGACGATCCTGTTCGACAAGTTCGGCATGCATATCCCGCTCAACCGCCAGAGTGCGCGCTTTAAGGCCGAGGGGATCGACCTGCCGTTGTCGACGCTGGCCGACCAGGTCGGCCACGGGACCTTCGCCGTCATGCCGCTCTTCCACTTGATCGAACGCCACGTGCTCGCTGCCGAGCGCCTTCATGGCGACGACACCACCATCCGTATTCTGGCGAAGGGCAAGTGCACGACCGGGCGGATCTGGACTTATGTGCGGGATGACCGGCCGTTCGCCGGGCCTGCGCCGCCGGCAGCGGTCTATTACGCCTCGAGCGACCGACGAGGCGAGCATCCACAGAGACATCTGGCCGCCTTCGCCGGCATCTTGCAGGCGGATTGCTACAGCGGCTTCGAGCCGCTGTTCGACCCGCAGAAGAAGGCGCTGCCGATTACGCCGGCGTTTTGCGTGGCCCATGCGCGGCGGGGCTTCTTCGAGCTGGCTGATATCGAGAAAAATGCTCGGGAAGGCAAGAAAGGCAAACCGGTCTCCCCGATCGCGCTGGAGGCTGTCAGACGCCTCGATACGTTGTTCGAGATCGAGCGCGCCATCAACGGCCGCGGTGCCGGCGAGCGGCGTGCCGCTCGCCAGGAACAGAGTAAGTCACTTCTCGAGGACATGCATGCCTGGCTGCTCCGCGAGCGCGAAACCCTCTCGCGTTCCTCCGAGGTCCTGAAGCCGATTAACTACATGCTCAGGCGCTGGGACGGCTTCGCCCGCTTCCTCGACGACGGCAGGATCTGCTTGACCAACAATTGCGCTGAGCGCGCATTGAGGGGCATCGCCTTGGGAAGGCGCAACTGGACCTTCGCCGGCAGCCAGCGCGGCGCCGACCGTGCCGCCATCATGCTGACGATGATCACGACCTGTCGCCTCAACGACGTCGATCCCAAGGCCTGGCTCGCCGACGTCCTGGCCCGTATCGCCGATCATCCCGCATCGCGTCTGCACGAGCTCTTGCCCTGGGAATGGAAGCTCCTGCGCCAGGCCGACAAGCCAGCCAATCAGCAGGCCGCCTGACCTTCACCCTTCACCCAATGCCATCATAGACCTCGCCGTGCCCGCGCGCATGCGTCAATCAGGCGGCCTCCGTCGTATGCGTACGAGCTTTCTTGCTCTCGCTTCAACTATCGCTATTGCGAAGCAATGCGGCGAAGATCATCAGGCGTTCCTGCCGATACCACGATGCAATCGTCGATCCGAGCGTCTTCTCAATGCAACGAGCGCCGTGTTCAGCTCAAGCAAGGCCTGACACCGATTTGGCTCCCTCGCGCGTTGGGGATAATGCTCATCAATTAACGGCGCTGTGACGTCGGATCGCCAGAAGTATCGACCCATTTGTGGCCGGCAGCAGCGCGCAAAACCATGCAGATAGAGCAAGGATCCCGCGCGCCTCTAGTGCGAGTATGAATGCACCATCCACGGATCTCTGTGTCTGAATCACGACGTACCTGCCGCATTTCCAACATGCGCTTCGTTGCTATTCTAGTATCAATATCGATCATTACCGCTGACTGTTTAAGTAGGGCTGCAACGTCACCGTTTCCGCTATGGCATGTGAGTTGCTACTCCCCCTCATGAGGCGTTCTCAGGATTGGTCTTGGAAAGCCGATGATGCCTGCACGGGGAGATGAAAATGAACGCGGTCGTTGGGCGCGGTAGATATGTCGAAGGTTCATTGGACAAGATGATGCGGCCCACCGCCGAGCACAGGGGCTGCGGCACGTCGGTCAACACAGGCCAGGCGAGCTGCCGCTCACGGGCGGCCCACGGCGAACTGCCGGCCGAGATTTGGGAAAAGGTGAAGAAGCATCCATGCTACAGCGAAGGGGCACATCATCACTACGCCCGTATGCACGTCGCGGTGGCTCCGGCCTGCAACATCCAGTGCAACTACTGCAACCGCAAATATGATTGCGCCAATGAATCGCGTCCGGGCGTGGTGAGCGAGAAGCTTACCCCCGAGCAGGCGGTGAAAAAAGTGCTCGCGGTCGCGACCATCATTCCGCAGACGACTGTGCTTGGCATCGCTGGTCCCGGCGATCCGTTGGCCAATCCGGAAAAAACATTCAAGACGTTCGACCTGGTCGCCAAGGCGGCTCCCGACATCAAGCTGTGTCTGTCGACCAACGGATTGGCCCTGCCGGACTATGTTAACACCATCGCCAAGTCCAAGATCGAGCACGTCACCATCACCATTAACACGATCGATCCTGAAATCGGCGCAAAAATCTATCCGTGGATCTTCTTCAACCACAGGCGCTACGTTGGCATCGACGCGGCGAGGATACTCACCGATCGTCAGCTACAGGGTCTCGAGATGCTTAGCGAGCGGGGTATCCTATGCAAGGTCAACTCGGTAATGATCCCGCATATCAATGACCATCACCTTGTCGAGGTCAACAAGGCGGTGAAGTCGCGCGGAGCCTTCCTTCACAACATCATGCCACTGATCTCGGCGCCCGAGCACGGCACAGTATTCGGCCTCAACGGTCAACGAGGTCCGACGGCTCAGGCACTGAAGGCACTGCAGGATGCTTGTGAGGGAGGGGTAAACATGATGCGGCATTGCCGTCAGTGCCGCGCCGATGCGGTGGGGCTGGTCGGCGCGGATCGCGGAAGCGAGTTCAACATCGACCGAGTCATGAAAATGGATGTCAAATATGACCCCGAGATGCGCAAGGCTTATCAAGAAAAGGTAGAGGCTGAGCGTGCCGCCAAAGTCGCGGCCAGCCGAGAGGGCCTCGCGGAGTTCGCCGGCGAGATGAGCGAAATCACCGTTCTGGTCGCGGTTGCAACCAAAGGCTCGGGGCTGATCAACGAGCACTTTGGACATGCAAAAGAGTTTCAGGTGTACGAAATTTCCACATCCGGCGCCAAATTTGTCGGCCACCGGCGCGTGGATGTCTACTGCCAGGGCGGCTATGGCGAGGGGGATAGGCTTTCGACCATCATCCGAAGCGTAAATGACTGCCATGCGGTGTTCGTGGCCAAGATCGGCGGTTGCCCGAAGAGCAATCTGATCAGGGCCGGAATCGAACCGGTCGATCGATACGCGCATGAGTTCATAGAGAAGTCGGCGATCGCTTGGTTCAGGTCCTATCTCGAGAAGGTAAAACGCGGAGAAATCCAGCATGCCCAGCGAGGTGACGCCGACATTCGGTATGGGTCCCTGATCTCTGCGGGGTAAAGGGGGCGTATGTGCCATTCAAGATCATTGCCTCGCAGTGTACGAGCTGCTCAGCCTGCGAACCGTTGTGCCCGAATGTTGCGATCTCGGAGAGCGCGGGGCGCTTCGTCATTGAACCGGCGAAATGCACCGAATGCATCGGTCATTTCGATGAGCCGCAATGTGTCGCGGCTTGTCCCGTCGACGGCACCTGCGTCATTGACACCTCCTTGCCGCGTTACCAGGCGCCATCCTAAAGAATTAGCCCATGATCAGAATGCCAAGGGCTGCTGCTGAAAGCGTCCAAAGCGTCGTGCTGCGCGTTAGCGGCGCCGTAGGCGCCGAGGTTCGGGCCTTTCTCAGAAACGGCGGCCGCCTTGGATTGGCCGCTGCCCGCGGGCAGAAAGGACGCTGTGGACAATTCGTCCCGTGCAGCGCTCCAGCGACGTTTCTCGACGCCGGCAGCCGCCTTCCAGGCGGTGCTGTCATCGTCGATGTGACTGATGCTGCTGCGCACGCCAGTCCATCATTGGTTGGACCAGGCGCTCCGCGGCGGCCTCACGCCTACCGTCGGATGCGGCTCGGCAAAAGCGACGAAGGACCCGCCGCCGCGAACAGGCGTCCCGAACTCAAACCGACTGACCAGAACGGCGCGGGGATCCTTGCGGATGTTCCGAATCGAATAGTCGGCAATGTGATCGAGGCGCGCCGCATCGCGCCGCAGCTGCTCGGTCAGCTGATGAGTGATACGGACGTCGAGTTCCGCGACATGGTGGCGCGCGATGTTCCCTATCAGTGGTTGCCAGCTGTAGTGAACGGCCCAGATGCCTCGGTGGGGTTCGAGATCGCGCGATCGCCCTTGCCAGAGGCGCCAACTGCTCTACGGCACGGCCCTGATCGGCAGGTTTACCTAGAAGCGGCGAGCTGCATCTCAGCTATTGAATTGACAAATCGCGCCGGAGGTGAGGGCGAAGTGATGCGGGACCTCGCCTGCGATGGCTCGGGCATGCCTGCATGTCCGCTTGGGAGCGGCGCATGAGCAACATCGTTCGCGACAGCGACGTCGTCGAGCTCAGCGGGCCGCCTGTCTTCAGCTTTGGCGAAAAGGTACGAGCCAATCGCACCATCCGCAATGATGGCACCTATCCCGGCAAGCAGGTTGGCGACATTCTGGTCTCGAAGGGAGAGGTGGGTTACGTCGTCTCGATCGGCACGTTCCTGCAGCAATTCTACATTTACGGGGTCGAGTTTCTGGAAACGGGCTACCGAGTTGGCATGAAGCGCAAGGAGCTCGAGCCGGTGGACACGTGCGAGGAGACCGATGATCTGCCATTGCCGGAAGAGGCTGTGTCATGAGTGAGTTCCGCTTTTCGAAATATCGCCGGGGCCAGCGCGTTAAAGCCGTCGTCGACCTCATCAACGACGGCTCTTTTCCCAATACGGAGCCCGAGGAGTGCTTGCTCGGCGCCGGAGCGACTGGCGAGATCATCAGGGTAGCCATCCATAACGAAGCGAACGTGCCGATATATACTGTCGATTTTGGTGAACGCCTGCTCATCGGCTGTCTAGAAGAAGAGATCACAGTGCTTTGAAGGGAGGAGTTCGCGATGAATGCCGCGCTGATGAGGAAGGTAAAGACGGGGCTGATTCCTCACCCGAACGAACTCGATCGCAAGCGGATCCAGCGCGGCTTGAGTTCGCGCAAGCGTTATCTGTATGTTTCACCGAACGTGACGCCGGTGAGGGGTGGCTATCTCATCGAGAGCGCCTGTTGCTCGCGCAATATCGATAAGGATGGCGGTCTGATTGATGTTGCCTTGATTCTTTATGATGCCGTGGGTGGGATCTGGAAGCTGTTTTGCAAGAACCACGCAAAGGGAATCTGGGAGTTCTACAGCCTTTACCACCGTCTGACTTCAGCAATCGACGAATTGAACACCGATCCGGAACGTCTGTTCTGGCAATGACGAACGAACTTTGACGAGCCATAAGGAGCCACGATGGCGCTCAGTGCGGAGGAACTGATCGAAATCGAGCGGCTGCTTGCGGACGATGGTGCCGATACGGGCTCCTTTGTCGAGCTGCCGCGCCGCTTCCCGCAGCTTGCCTGGGTACGTTGCGATGCGTCGGATGTTGCGGACCAGCCGTTCCGGCAGTTTCCTCATTTCGACCTGCATTTGCTGGATGGCTCGGATCACTGCGTGCGGATTACGGCCGATCCGACACGGGCGACCGGCATTGTACTGGCGAAAAGGAATTGAGGGCGGTGAGCGGCATTGAACTCGCAGCGCACCCCCTGGATAGCGCGGATAGTGTTGAGGCAAATCCATCCTTTATTCCACTGTCCGATCCCGATATCACCTTAGCCGAGCTCTCTGCCGTGGAAACATTGCTATGTTCACCGCAAATCTCCAATGGACGTACCACTGAGGCGTTCGAGCACGCTTTCGCAGCGTATCTTGGCCGCAAATATGCCGTTGCCGTATCAAGCGGCACCATCGGGCTCCTGCTTGCGCTCAAGGCGCTCGGGATCGAATCAGGGCAGGAAGTCATCGCCTCGCCCTATTCCTTTCGCGAGACGGTCCATGCCATCAGTCTCGCAGGCGTACGGGTGGTATTTTCCGACATCGACTATTGGTCGGGAACATTGGCCCCAGCAAAGGCCGAGGAACGCATCACGGCAAACACGCGGGCGATTGTCGCCAGCAATTCCAACGGTCATCCGGCGCCATGGTCGGAATTGCGTGCGATTGCCCAACGCCATCAGCTACCGCTTTTGGAGGATTCCACCGAGGCGATCGGATCGAGCTATAAGGGCGAGCTCGTCGGCAGGTTTGGCGACCTGGCGGTATTCGACTTTGCTCAGCCCCTGGCCATAAGTTGCGGCGAAGGCGCCATGGTCGTGACCGATGATATCGATATCGCGGTTAGCTTGCGTCGGTATTGCGCCCATCGACTGGACGAACGCTCCTCCGTTGTCGTCAGTGCCACCGCACCTTACCAGGCTCGTATGAGCGATCTCACCGCGGCTTTGGGGTTGGCACAGCTCAAGCGTCTCAACGAAAGCCTGGAGCGTCGCCGGTTGGTCGAGCAGCTCTACAACGCGCATATGCAATCATTTGAAGGCATCAAACCGCCTTACGTTGGCCCCCATGTGACCGAGGTGAACTGGATGCTCTATCTCGTCCATCTAGGAGCTTGTCTGGATAGTCGCTGTTCAAAGTAAGCGGCAAAGAAACCCCGTCTGGCGGAGTGGTAAGCGATCGGCTATCGGCTGCTGAGTTTGTGAGCCGATGTGAGCTTCTATGTCTGCGCCTAGTTCTGGAACTAGAACCTTCCATATGATCGAAGCGGTCGCCGACCGTCTTGAGGGAGCGCCGCGGCAGCTTCGCCGACGCTGGTCGGACGAGTTCAAGGCGCAAATTGTGACAGAGGCGCTGGAGCCTGGCGCGAGCGTCTCGGCGATCGCCCGCCGGATCGGCATTCACCCGTCGCAGCTGTTCGCTTGGCGCCGTGATGCTCGGGCCGAGCGGCATTATCGCTCGCGGCACTCGAGTTGCGAGGGCGTGGTGGCGTCTGTGGCAGGCACAGTGATTGAGATTACCATTGGCGAGGTCGTCGTGCGTGCCGGCGTGGACGTCGACGAGGCGCACTTGCAGCGAGTGATCCGGGCGGTGCGTTCGGCATGATTCCCTCGGGCGTGAAGGTGTTCCTCGCCAGCCATCCAGTCGACTTCCGCAAGGGTATCGATGGCCTGGTTGCGCTTGTGCGCGATGCGGGCTCAGATCCGTTCGACGGTGCGCTTTATGTCTTCCGGGCCAAAAGAGCCGACAGAATAAAGATCGTATGGTGGGATGGCTCCGGCGTGTGCCTCTATTTAAAACGTCTCGAAAAGGCGAAGTTCTGCTGGCCGCGGATCGGGCATCATCGGGTGCAGATGAATCCTGCGCAGTTGATGGCACTGGTGGATGGAATGGACTGGAAGCGGGTCCGGACCGTGGCGGTCAAGCCGCCGGAGATTGTTGGGTAAAAGCGCTGCGGCGAAGTGAATCAGTGAGCTGAAAAGGCAAGAGAACCGGGGCAAAATGTGCTCTGGTCGGGCCAATGACGCCGCCCGATCTCAACCTCCCGAATGACGTAGAGACGCTGAGAGCCATGGTGCTTGCCCTGGCCGAGAGGGCGGCCCGCGCCGATGCTCTGGAGAGCGAAGTCGCCGATCTCAGGGTGCGCAACGCCGATGCCGAGTGAGCGTCATGCGGAGACCACGCGCTGAGGGTTGATCTGGTCGGCTAGGAAGATCTCGCGGAATGGTTTGTCGCGAGGTCACAATGTCAAAGGATAGTCGTAAGGATAGCGATAAGGATAGGCATATGCCTATCCTCGAACACGGCGCCGACACGCTGCAGCGTGTCGAGATCATCACCGGGACGGGCCGACGTCGGCGCAGGTCGACCGATGCGAAGGCGGCGATTGTTGCGGAGAGTTTTGCGCCGGGTGCAAGCGTGTCCGCAGTGGCGCGGCGACACGACATCAGTCCAAGCCTGTTGTTTCTCTGGCGTCGCCAGGCTACGCGGGCGCAGGTCGCGGAGCGCGGGGACAGAGGCATGCCACCTGGCTTTGTGCCGGTCGCGATCACCGGCTGTGGGCGCCCGAGTGAGGAGCAGGCGGCGATCGAGATCGAGGTCGGCGCGATTCGCATCCGTGTCAGGGGGACAGTCGACCGGGAGGCACTGTGCGAGGTGCTGGCGGCGGTCGGGACGGTTGGTCGATGATCGGGCTTCGAGCTGGGTTGTCGATCTGGATTGCGACGCAGCCGGTCGATTTCCGCCGCGGCATGGACTCGCTGGCGATGCTGGTGAGCGAGGCCTTTGGAGCCGATCCGTTCGACGGCGGACTTTATGTCTTCCGCTCCAAGCGCCGAGATCGCGTGAAGATCCTGACTTGGGATGGAAGCGGCCTTGTCCTTTACTACAAAAGAATCGAGGGGCAGTTCACCTGGCCGCCGATCAAGGAAGGCGTCATGTCGCTATCTCATGCTCAGCTCTCGGTGCTGCTCGATGGCTCGGACTGGAAGCGTGTGCCGATGCGAGTTGTGGATCAGCCGATGCGAGCTGGTTGATCATTATCAAGAGTCGTTCGTCACTCATGCGGAGTTGTTGTAGAATCGCTCTGCATGAGTGATTTGCCTTCCGATCCAGCATTGCTCCGACAAGCCGTGATGACGCTATCGTCACGGCTTGCGGCGTTGTCGGAGGAATGCAGCACGCTGGCGACCGAGCGTGATGCAGCGATCGCCCAACGCGACGCTGCGATCCAGGAGAACGACAAGCTCCTGATGATCCTGTCCCAGTACAAGCGCACGATCTTCGGTCCGCGCTCCGAGACACTGGATATCGGACAGCTGTCTCTCTTCACCATCAGGGCACAGGCGGTTCGTGCCGCCGCCAACGACGACGTGACCGGAGGCAGGCTGCCTGACGGAGCGGAGGGCCGTGGAAAGCGACCGGCGCGACGCAACCGGGGGAAGCTTCCGGAGCATTTGCCGCGCATCGATGTCGTGATCGATATCGAGAGCCACATCTGCCCTTGCTGCGGCGAGCAGCTGCACAAGATCGGGGAGACCGTCAAGGAAGCCTTCGACGTCATTCCGATGCAGTACCGGGTCAAGCGCATCATGCGTCCACGGTACGGCTGCCGGGGATGCCGCCAGGGTGTTCTGCAGGCACCCGCGCCGGCCCAGGCGATCGACGGTGGAATGGTGACGGAAGCCTTGCTGGCCCACGTCGCGGTGATGAAATACGGCTACCAGCTGCCGCTGTATCGCCAGGAACAGATGTTTGCCGCCCAAGGCATCACGCTCGACCGGCAAACGCTGGCCTCGTGGATGGGCCGCGTCGCCTGGTGGCTGAAGCCGCTTCACGCGCTGTTGCGCCGCGCAGTGATGTCCTACCCGCGGCTGTTTGCCGACGAGACGCCGCTGCCAGTTCTCGATCCCGGCCGTGGCAGAACCAAAGTCTGCCAGTTCTGGGCGATCGCCACCGACGACCGCCCGTGGGGCGGCCCGGCGCCGCCGGCAGTAGTCTACGTGTTCGCCGAGGATCGCAAGGCAATCCGCGCCAGGCAGCTGTTTGGAGACTACGACGGCATCCTGCAGGTCGACGGCTACGCCGGGTACAAGGGGCTGATTAAAAACGGCGGCCGTCTGGTACAACTGGCGTTCTGCTTCGCGCATGCGCGGCGGAAGTTCTGGGACGTCCACATCGCGACGAAATCGCCGATTGCCGCGGAAGCGCTGCAGCGGATCGCGATGTTCTACGCCATTGAGGATCGCATTCGCGGTTTGCCGGCGACGCAGCGAGCTGCGGTGCGACAATCCGACACCAGACCGCTGATCGAGGACTTCAAGCCCTGGCTCGAGGCGCGACTGCTGGAAGTCTCGAAGAAATCCGGCCTTGGCAAGGCGATCCGCTACACCCTCAACCATTGGGATGGCCTGACGCGATTCATCGATGATGGGCGCATCGAGATCGACAGCAATACGGTCGAACGCAGCATCAAGCCGATCGGGCTGGGAAAGAAAAACTATCTGTTCGCAGGCAGTGAGGGCGGCGCCGAAACCTGGGCCACTCTCGCATCACTCATCAACTCCGCAAAGCTTCACGACATCGACCCACGGCACTATTTTACTGATGTTCTCGAGCGCATCGTCTCCGGACGTACCAAGATCAATCAGCTGAACACGCTGCTGCCGTGGAATTGGAAAGCCGAGCGCGATGGTTCGGAGCCAAAGCTCGCCGCTTGATCAGTTCGACGGCACGGCGTCGGGAACTTCCTGCGCATCGCTGGCGTCGTCGTAGATCTCTTCGCGGATCACGCGCAGCGTTACCTCGTGCAGATACACTTGCAGCGCACCCTCCAGCTCGGTGAACTCGGGCAGCAGGACTCGATCAACGAAGCCCCGTGACGCACGGACCATCACCGTGTTACGTCGCTGTCGGCGATAACGAAACGGCCGCAGCCCATATCGGCGGCAAAGCGCCAGAAACAGGTGCCGAGACCACTGGTCGGGAAGTGAGAATTGCTGTTCGATCGGTGGATCGTGGCGAGCAAGTTCCTCGACCCGGGCCCGCACCCGCTGCAGCGCGGCTTCCGCTGCAAGGCGCTCACCAGCAGTTCCGGCCCCCACGAACAACGCCTCGATCTTCCGAAGCTTCTCGCGCAGCTGCGACTCGCTGGTCATTCTGATCCCCGTTGCCCGCTCCGAACCGGGATCAACCCATCACCGCGCGCCGGCGGCGTCAATCATCCCGACCGCGCTATCCAGAGCATTCCGCGCAAGTCAAGCCCAGGCACCCGTGATCCTCTCGTGACGCTCACGATGCCGATGCGCGTATCGAGCGGCTGACGCAGATCCTGAAGGCCTTCGACCGCGCCCGGTTCGGCCGACGATCGGAAAAGCTCGGCTCTGCGAACGGCGACGATGAACAGCAGGCCTTTGTCTTCGAGGAAATTGAGACCGGCATCGCTGCAATCAAGGCCCAGGTCAGCAAGGGCCGTGAGCAAGCGGATGGCAAGCGTGCACCGCGTCGGCGCAAGGGCTTTGCGCCCCATCTGGAACGGATCGAAACCGTCATTGAGCCGGAAGACCTTGCTGAGCATGCCGGCAAGCAGAAGGTGGTGATCGGCGAGGACGTGTCGGAGCGTCTGGATGTGGAGCCAGCGAAGTTCCGTGTGATCGTCACGCGCCGTCCCAAGTATGCCTTCAAGAACGCGGACGGCGTAATCCAGGCGCCGGCTCCGGCCCATATCATTGAAGGAGGCATTCCGACGGAAGCGCTTCTGGCCCAGATCGCGGTCGCCAAATACGCCGATGGCATGCCGCTCTACCGGCAGGAGGCGATCTACGCGCGCGATCATGTCGAGCTCGACCGCCAGCTGATGGCGCAATGGATGGGCAAGCTCGGCTTCGAGCTCGAGATCATGGCCGACTACATCTTCAGCGAGGTCAAGAAGGCCGAACGGGTCTTTGCCGACGAAACCACCCTGCCGACGCTCGCTCCCGGCTCCGGATCGACGAAAACGGCCTACTTATGGGCCTATGCCAGAGATGACCGCACCTTTGGCCGCAGCGGTCCCCCGATGGTGGCTTATCGCTTCGAAGACAGCCGCTCCGGCGAATGCGCGGTCCGCCATCTCAATGGTTATCGGGGCATCCTGCAAGTGGATGGCTATGCCGCCTATAACAAGTTGGCGCGCGCCGATCGCGGCAATGACGGCATCACATTGGCTGGCTGCTGGTCACACAGCAGACGCAAGTTCTACGAACTGCATGTTGCAGGAAGCTCGAAAGTGGCAACGACGACGGTCGAGCGGATGGCAAAGCTCTGGCAGGTCGAGAAGACCGTGCGCGGTCAAAGTCCCCACGCACGCGTTGCCGCGCGTCAGCAAGCCTCCGCGGCGGTCGTCGCAGATCTCTTTGATCTCTGGCAGCAGACCTTGCGGCGGATCTCCGGCAAATCAAAACTGGCCGAGGCAATCCGCTATGCCGTCTCGCGCCGTGCCATCTTCGAGCGCTTCCTGACCGACGGCCGCATTGAGCTCGACTCCAACATCGTCGAACGCGCCATCAGGCCACAAACAATTACGAGAAAGAATAGCCTCTTCGCTGGCAGCGACGGCGGCGGACGAACCTGGGCGACCATCGCGACACTGCTGCAGACAGCGAAGATGAACAACGTCGATCCGTTCGCCTGGCTCACCCTCACGCTTCAGCGCATCGCCAACGGCTGGCCGAGCAGCCAGATCGAGGCGCTTATGCCATGGAACCACGCCGCGTGAACGGCCTCAGCTTGCCGCTTACTGTTCAAATCTGGTCGGGTCTGATTCAACATTGGGCGATGAGCAAGTATTTTCGGCCTTGGAACATCGATCAGACGCTGCTTCTGCCGCCGAATGTGCAGGACTTCGTGCCGAAAGGCCATGTCTCGCGGTTTATGGTTGATCTGGTGCGGGAGAGCCTCGATCTCAGGGAGATCATGGGCAGCTATGTGAGCGGGCTTGGGCAGCCGCCGTTTGATCCGCGGATGATGGTGGCGCTGCTGCTGCATAGCTATGCGAGTGGGCTGTATTCGTCGCGTCGGATTGCCAAGGCCTGCCGGGAGCGGAACGATTTTGTGATGATCGTGGCGCTGGATGCGCCGGATTTTCGGACGATCAGCGACTTTCGCAAGCGACATTTGAAGGCGCTCGGCGCGCTATTCGTGCAGGTTCTGAAGTTGTGCGAGACGGCCGGGCTGGTCAAGCTCGGTCATGTCGCGCTGGATGGTACGAAGATCAAGGCGAACGCGTCGAAACACAAGGCGATGAGTTATGAGCGCATGAAGAAGCGCGAGGCGGAATTGAAGGCCGAGGTCGCTCGCATGCTGGCGGCCGCCGAGGCGGCGGATGCCTCGGAGGATGAGACTTTCGGCAACAGCGACGAACTGCCGGACTGGACCGTCGACAAGCAGAAACGGCTGGCGAAGATCCAGCAAGCGATGGCGGCGCTGGAAGCGGACGCCAAACTGGCGGCGGAGGAAGAGCGCCGCATCGAGGCCGAAAAGGAACAGCAGCGCCAGGCCGAAGGCCGCAAGAAGCCGGGCAAACCGGCGGCGCTGCCATCGGAGGAACCCAATCCCAAGGCGCAACGCAACTTCACCGATCCGGAAAGCCGCATCATGAAGTCGAAGGATGGCTTCGTTCAGGCCTATAATGCCCAGGCGGCCGTCGATGCACATGCCCAGATCATTGTCGCGCAAGAACTGACCCAGCACGGCAGCGATCAGGGCCAGTTGGTGCCCCTGATCGAGGCCATCGAGAGCAATCTTGGCCGCAAGCCGCGGCAGGCCTCAGCGGATTCCGGCTACTGCAGCGAAGCCAATCTCGAAGCGCTCGACACACGCAGCATCGATGGCTATGTCGCGCCCGGACGCGCCAAGCACCCGACAGTAGCGAACGGAAAAGTCGGCGGCCCGCTGACACAGGCCATGCGAAAGAAGATCGACGATGGCGGCTTCGAAACACCCTACCGATTGCGAAAGCAAGTGGTGGAGCCGGTGTTCGGGCAGATCAAACAGGCAAGAGGCTTCCGCCAGTTCCTGTTGCGGGGCATCGAGAAAGTGCGCGCCGAGTGGACAATGATCTGCACCGTCCATAACCTCCTCAAGCTGTTCAACCTCGCAAACGCAGCCTGAGCCTGCTACTCTACAACAAATGCCCGTCACGAAAACATATCTGGACGGACTCCTAGGGACGCGCTTCACGCGATCCGGCCGTGACACCATTGTCGATGATCTGCGTGCCGCCAAGATTGAATCCGCCGCCTATAGCCATCCATTGCATTTGCAACGTCACTATTTTGATCTCGGCTATCGGCGGGGCGATTTCCCGGTTGCGGAAAAGATCGCCGATCGCGCCCTGGCGCTGCCGTTTCACACCCATCTCACGAACGACAAGGTCGAATTTATCGTCGAAACCACGAAAGATGCGTCGATCAATGTGGGCGCGGGTGCAGCGATCTACTAAGATGCTTGTCATCCACTACTGAAGGAACAATAGGTTGAGTTGCGATGAGCCGTGCTGCCATTGCGCTAGATCAGCAACGCGATGGCGGGCCGTCTGTGGCGGCATTTGGCGCGCAGATCGCCACCCCGACGAATATTGAGGAAGGCCGGATGCCACATCTTCGTCCGAAAATCCCGGAGGAGAAATGCTCTCCGACAGCGATCGTGCAAAACACTGGCAAAGTAGTGAAGGCGCCGTCTCCGACCAGAGGGGCCAGGCCCGCGACAGGGCCTCGGAACCGAGCACGTCTTAATCCAGATCCTCAGTTTCGGTTCGGGTCTTTAGATTGACCAGTAAGGAATTGCTGTGAACTCGCAACAGGGTCATTGTTCACGTCCGCTTCGCTCCGAACGGGAGGGTGGTGCAAATCAGCGAGTGCCCGGCGAAGCTCACGCCGAACCAATGGTTTGATGTCCTTAACGCCCGTGCCAGTTCAAGCTATCGCCCGATCGCTCGTGGTCGTGGTGTTTTTCGACTGACGCGGACCGCGATCGAAACCTTCAAGCAGGAAACCACGAGGCGGGAATGAGCGAAGGTATAATCGGCAACCTGCTGAGCGATCAGATCGAGGTATTCGCCGTATGTCTCGCTGATGCTGTCGAGCGGACTGGCGCCAAGGGCTTTAGCCTGTCGCGGTGAGCTGCTGCCGGTTTGATGGACACCGAGATTAGGTGTTTCATGAAGCCGGAGGTGGCGATGAAAAGACGGAAGTTCAGCCGCGAGTTCAAGGTCGAGGCGGTCAAGCTGGTGCGGGAACGTGGGGTGTCGGTGGCGCAAGCTGGCCGTGACCTGGATGTTCATGAGAATGTTCTCCGCAAATGGGTGAAGGAGTTGGGCTCCGACCCGGCGCAAGCCTTTCCCGGCCACGGGCAGATGAAGCCGGAGCAGCAGGAGATCGAGCGGCTGCGCCGTGAGGTCGCCAAGCTGAAGGCCGAGCGGGATATCCTAAAAAAGGCCGCAGCCTACTTCGCGAAGGAAGCGACATGAAGTTCGCCTTCGTCGCGAAGCACCGGACGATCTGGCCGGTGGCATGGCTATGCGATGCGCTGGGAGTGTCGCGGTCGGGCTTCCATGCCTGGCTGAACCGCTCTCCCAGCGCCAGATCCCGCAGCGACGAGGAGCTCGGCGGCAAGGTCAAGGCCAGCTTCGCCGCCAGCGACCGCACCTATGGCGCACGCCGGGTGTGGCGTGACCTGCTCGCCGACGGGGCGGATTGCGGCCTGCACCGGATTGAGCGGCTGATGCGCCTGCAAGGCTTGCGGGCGCGGCCGCGACGTCGGCGCTTACCGAAGGACAGCGGCGATCGACAGCTCGAGACCGTACCGGCGAACCTCCTTGACCGGCAGTTCGCCGCCGAGCGGCCGAACCAGAAGTGGATCGCCGACTTCACCTATCTCTGGACGGCCGAAGGCTGGCTCTATGTCGCAGCGGTGATCGACCTGTTCTCACGCCGCGTGGTGGGCTGGTCGATGAGTGCCTCCATGACGGCACAGCTCGTGACGGACGCATTGTTGATGGCCGTCTGGCGGCGCGGCAAGCCGGATGCGCTGTTGCATCACTCCGACCAGGGCAGCCAGTACACCAGCGAGCAGTTCCAGCGCCTGATGGCCGACCACGGCATCGTTTGCAGCATGAGCCGCTCCGGCAACGTCTGGGACAACGCGGCGATGGAGAGCTTCTTCTCCTCGCTCAAGACCGAGCGTACGGCCAACAAGATTTATCAAACCAGAGATGAGGCACGCGCCGATGTGTTCGACTACATCGAACGATTTTACAACACGACCCGCAGGCACTCGACCATCGGCTATCTCAGCCCGGTTGAGTTCGAGCGCAAGGTGGGATTAGCTTAAGCGGGTGTCCATCAAACCGGCAGCAGCTCACGGATCGATGCTAGCGGCGAGTGCCGGCCGTTTCTAATTATTGTGCTGCGCACTTTCGGGAACGATTATTTCGGGTATGTCAACCGTTGTCCGCATCACAGTGCCTGGCTCAACATCGGCTCCGGCGAGTTTTTCTCTCCAGATCGCTCCTTTCTCAGATGCGGACGGCATGGTGCGAGAATCGAGATCGACACTGGGGTATGCATCGATGGGCCCTGCAACGGACAAGCGCTTGAGCCGGTCGCACTCACCGTGATAGATGGTGACGTCTGCCTGCGCGGCGTCAAGCTGCTGGCGGATGATCGGCGTGCCGACCTATTCGAGGACAGCGGCGAAACCATGGATGTTATGATCCACCCCGATTAACAGCTGCATCGCTTAGCTATTGCTCGAGTTGCCTTAGGCGCTTGGCGCCGGATAAAGCCTTGTGAGCGTTGGCGCAGGTGCGTGTCGTCGCTTTTTGAACTTGTAAGAGCAGAACGTTTTGAACCCGCAAGTTCAGTGGCACGCATCCGGATCCCGGTCATGCACCCGGCGATCTCCGTGGCACGAAGGAAGGGCTCTGGCGCTAACTCACCAAATGGACCTGGCATGCAAGAACCGCTTCTGGCTGCCGGTGGATGACAATAGGTTCGAGAAAGAAATGCCCTCGGCGGCTGCAAGCCCACCGAGGACACCGTCTGGGCTGGAAGAATGGGGAGACCCAGACTGACAGGACCGTTTGAGCAGAGAAATGACGATCCTGTATCCGATGTTCGCGGGACACGCAGCGCGCAACGCACGCCGAACGATCGGATGTCCGCGGGCGCCGCCGGCGTTCGTGTCTGCGTTGCAATTGCAATGCCAACCCTCTGTACATCCAACGCCCTGGCGAATTTCGTCAGCTTGATCCACTGACGGCATCGCTCCAGGTCAAATGCATTAACGAGCACGTGCGCGTGGTCATTCTCATCGTTCCGCAAGATGCGGCGAGCGAATCTCGAGTTGAAGCGCTCGAAGCGGTTGAGGCAAGCCGACATCGTTGTGTGGGCGGTTTTGCCGCTGCTGCCAATCGGGATTGCGGCAGGCCAGCCCTGTCGCCTCAAACGTAAGCTCGGTGATCACCTGTGCCTCGCTCGGACCCCGTCGCGATTGGGCGCTATCTTTGACGAAAACGCGGGATGGGCAGCGGCACGTGCGCGGCGCTTAACCTTTCGGCGAGGAAGTTCTTTGGTTCGCGGTCGAACGATGCAATTAGCCGACTCCCCTGGGCAGAGCGCTCTATTCACTGGGCCGATCGCCATACGCGCTCCTCGATAGACGGTACGCAGATCACGAAGATCGCGGCTCATTCCGCGAAATGACCGTGCAAGGTCTGAACAGACCGAGCGAGTATCTTCCGTCTAATCGCAGGAGCGGACTGCGGAAAGCTGAAGCTGAAGCGTTGAACGTGATGCGACGTTTGTCATGTCCGGAACAGGAGAGAACGACATTGTCGTAACCGCGGCAATGAGTGTCAGTGGCGCCGGAGGCGGGCAAGGGATCGTTGCGGAAACGAGCGTTACGCATTGGCGTGGAAGTTGCTTGAACATGTTGGATGGTTGAGCAAATGATGCGTGAGCAGAAACGGTCACGATTTGGGAGAAGGCGTTGAAACTGATCAAGGAGGCCGGTCAGACGCGGAGGTATCTGCTCGCGGATTTTCCGATAACAAGCACGACTAACAAGCACGATGATGTCCGCTCGCTTCGGCTGCTTTCGCGAGCACGAGTGGGAGTCAGCTGCTTCAATTGATCGATCCGGCGTTCAACTGAAGAATAGATTGTGCGGCAAGTACTCCGGCGTTGCCGCTTTTCAGATGAACCCGTTGATTGCAGGATAGGCGCATGAATGCAGAAACCGAATTCGAGCTTCCTCAACTTTACAGGCATCATGCCTTTGCCTGCCATACGCAGCGTCCGCCGAATCATCCGCACGGCAGCTGCGGCGCCTCGGGCGCGCAAGCCCTGTGGGATAGGATGGGCAAGGCGATCGAATCGCAAGGTCTGAACGATGTCGGCTTCACGGTGGCGGGCTGCCTCGGCTTTTGTAACTCCGGCCCTTTGATGGTCGTCTATCCCGACGGAGTCTGGTACCGCGCGACCACGCCCGAGGACGTGGACGAAATCGTAAATTCTCATCTCGTACAAGGCAAACGCGTGGACCGTCTTGTGATGGTGCTCAAGCGAAGCTAGTGTCCTGAGTCACAAGTTCGCAATCGTAGATTCGCAGTAGATTCGCGTCGCCGTGCCAAGGATGGAGGCTGCAGCAGCGACGGAGGATCTGATGGCGGTCCAGCAACTTGCGCCCTGACATTGAGCGAAGAAGAGCGTGCCGAACTGAAGTCGCTGACGATGCGGCGGAAGACGGCGCAGGCGCTGGCTCTGAGAGCCCGGATCGTGCTGACCTGCGCGGAGGGCGGTCAGAACAAGGAAGTCGCGGCCAAGCTGGGGCTGGACCGATCGACGGTAGGCAAGTGGCGGCGGCGTTTTGTGGAGCGGCGCGTGGACGGGCTGCATGACAAGCCGCGCTCCGGGGCGCCACGTACGGTTGACGATGCCTGCATCGAAGCCGTGATCGTGAGGACGTTGGAGAGTTGCCCTGAGAACGCCACCCATTGGAGTTCTCGCGACATGGCGAAGGCCAGCGGCCTATCAGTGTCGACGGTGCAACGCATCTGGCGGGCCTTCGGGCTCCAGCCGCACCGAATGGAGACGTTCAAGCTCTCGACCGATCCAAACTTCGTGCCCAAAGTGCGCGACGTTGTGGGCCTCTACGTCTCGCCACCGGAGCACGCCATCGTTCTATGTGTGGATGAGAAGTCCCAAATCCAGGCGCTGGACCGCAGTCAGCCGATGCTGCCGATGCGTCCCGGCCAGCCGGCCCGAAGAAGCCATGACTACACGAGGCATGGCACCACATCGCTGTTCGCCGCCCTCGATATTGCTAGCGGACGGGTCATCGGCAAGTGCATGGACGCCACCGCACCGCCGAGTTCCGCAAGTTCCTCGACGAGATCGAAGCTGCCGTGCCGCGTGAACTGGACGTCCATCTCGTCATGGACAATTACGCCGCGCACAAGACCCCTTGATCCGAAAATGGCTGGCTAAACGGCCGCGTTGGCACGTGCACCTGACCCCGACCAGTTCGTCATGGCTCAACCAGGTCGAGCGCTTCTTCGCGCTCCTCACCGATAAGAAGATCAGGCGCGGCATCTATCGCAGCATCGCCGCTCTCAGGGCTGACATCACTTCGTTCATCGACCGACACAACGCCGATCCAAAACCGTTCCGATGGACTAAGTCCGCCGATGACATCCTTGCTTCCATCGAACGCTTCTGCCGGTACAATGCCCCGGCAAAACACGACCCGATGTCGCGAACTTCTGGTTCAGGACACTAGCTGGCTTCGCTTAGCGCCGCTTGGTCCGGGCTATCGAGAATGCACGGCTTATCTGTTCAAAGACTGGGGTCGTTGAGCTGTTCGATCGTTCTTAAGGTGACTGGGTGCCCTCACGCCTCCAGGAGGTGCGCAACAGGAGGCCATTGACCTTGTCGCTGTGGCCTTGGATTCAAAAATGTTCGGTGAGAGACGGACCGGTCAGAGGAGTGCGCTTGATCGAGTCCGATGAGGCCCGAGCGTCACCCCTTTTGTAGCGCGGTCTGCCTCCCAGAGCGACAACCGATTTGAATTGCCGCCTTTGATAAGCGGCTGGCACTCTGCAGCGTGCGTAAGCGGCAAGCTGAGGCCGTTCACGCGGCGTGGTTCCATGGCATAAGCGCCTCGATCTGGCTGCTCGGCCAGCCGTTGGCGATGCGCTGAAGCGTGAGGGTGAGCCAGGCGAACGGATCGACGTTGTTCATCTTCGCTGTCTGCAGCAGTGTCGCGATGGTCGCCCAGGTTCGTCCGCCGCCGTCGCTGCCAGCGAAGAGGCTATTCTTTCTCGTAATTGTTTGTGGCCTGATGGCGCGTTCGACGATGTTGGAGTCGAGCTCAATGCGGCCGTCGGTCAGGAAGCGCTCGAAGATGGCACGGCGCGAGACGGCATAGCGGATTGCCTCGGCCAGTTTTGATTTGCCGGAGATCCGCCGCAAGGTCTGCTGCCAGAGATCAAAGAGATCTGCGACGACCGCCGCGGAGGCTTGCTGACGCGCGGCAACGCGTGCGTGGGGACTTTGACCGCGCACGGTCTTCTCGACCTGCCAGAGCTTTGCCATCCGCTCGACCGTCGTCGTTGCCACTTTCGAGCTTCCTGCAACATGCAGCTCGTAGAACTTGCGTCTGCTGTGTGACCAGCAGCCAGCCAATGTGATGCCATCATTGCCGCGATCGGCGCGCGCCAACTTGTTATAGGCGGCATAGCCATCCACTTGCAGGATGCCCCGATAACCATTGAGATGGCGGACCGCGCATTCGCCGGAGCGGCTGTCTTCGAAGCGATAAGCCACCATCGGGGGACCGCTGCGGCCAAAGGTGCGGTCATCTCTGGCATAGGCCCATAAGTAGGCCGTTTTCGTCGATCCGGAGCCGGGAGCGAGCGTCGGCAGGGTGGTTTCGTCGGCAAAGACCCGTTCGGCCTTCTTGACCTCGCTGAAGATGTAGTCGGCCATGATCTCGAGCTCGAAGCCGAGCTTGCCCATCCATTGCGCCATCAGCTGGCGGTCGAGCTCGACATGATCGCGCGCGTAGATCGCCTCCTGCCGGTAGAGCGGCATGCCATCGGCGTATTTGGCGACCGCGATCTGGCCAGAAGCGCTTCCGTCGGAATGCCTCCTTCAATGATATGGGCCGGAGCCGGCGCCTGGATTACGCCGTCCGCGTTCTTGAAGGCATACTTGGGACGGCGCGTGACGATCACACGGAACTTCGCTGGCACCACATCCAGACGCTCCGACACGTCCTCGCCGATCACCACCTTCTGCTTGCCGGCATGCTCAGCAAGGTCTTCCGGCTCAATGACGGTTTCGATCCGTTCCAGATGGGCGCAAAGCCCTTGCGCCGACGCGGTGCACGCTTGCCATCCGCTTGCTCACGGCCCTTGCTGACCTGGGCCTTGATTGCAGCGATGCCGGTCTCAATTTCCTCGAAGACAAAGGCCTGCTGTTCATCGTCGCCGTTCGCAGAGCTGAATCTAGTCGATCACTATTAGTGATGCAGGCGTTCCGCCACTTCATGCCATCAATTCGTAGCTCACAGAGCGAGCATTGTTGCGCGTGCAGTCCGGCGCTGGCGAGACGGTGCACCTTAAACTCGCCGTCTCGCTCGCATCTGAACAAGCCGATCTCTTCCCTGGAGCTTGTGCTATCGTCAGAACTTGTACGTGATTCCGCCGCTGACGAGCCATGGGTCGATATTGGCGCGGCCAGTGACGGCTATCGCATTGTTTACGGTCGCCGAGTAATCCGGCCGCAGCCACAACTTCTTCACGTCGAAGTTGAGGCCCCAGTGACGGTCAAGCATGTAATCGAAGCCGAATTGGACCGCGGCGCCAAACTGGTTGCTGATGCGCAAATCCGCCACCGCAAGCCCCGCGAGCGGCGTATTGGCTGCTGATTGGTTGAAGAATGCGGTGTAGTTGATGCCCGCGCCGATATAGGGCTTGAGCGGCCCGAAATCGGTGAAGTGATATTGCAGCGTCAGTGTCGGAGGCAATAGCCAGGCCTTTCCAACATCGAGCCCGTTGAGCGTGCCGCTACCGCTGATGTGATGGCTGGCCACGCCGAGAATGAGTTCGGCGGCAATGTTTTTTGTGAAGAAATAGGTGATGTCGAGCTCCGGTATCACTCGATCGCTGATCGACAGGCCGGAACTTGGTGACGACAGCGGCGGGGCTCCCGCGACGTTGACCGAGCTGGCTGCGCTGTCCGGCAAGACGCCGAGCACGCGCAGGCGGATCATCCACGGATTGAAGGGGGCGATCGGGGGCGATTTGTAATAGACCGGTGCCGGCGCCAGATCTGCAGCCTGTACCGAGATGCTGACGGAACTGAACGAGGCCGCGAGCGTGAGCAGCGATGCCGTCGTCAGAAGGGTTCTTGCTTTCATCAAGTTCTCCATTCCAAGTCCGCGCGAAGAGTCGCGCGAGAACCTCTGTCACACATTGCGGATGGAGAAGGATTTGATGCCGATCAAAATGGCTACGGCCGTAGCGCAATTAAGCAGCCAAGTTGCATAAGCACCATGGCCGGGAAGCGTCGTGGCGCCTGTTCATCGATATTCGACTCAATATTCTGTCTGAGCCGAACTCTACTAGGAACTGGTTATCATCTTATCGATCTGATCCAAGCCAGATGAGTCATGGGGCGATGGAGGCGGTCTAGCTGCAGCGGCCTCTTACACACCGTGAGCGCGAAAGGGTTGTGTTCACACGGAGCGCAACATGGGCTCCGCTGTGTTACAGACGAGCCACTCACACTTGCTTGTCGGCGAAAGGCGTGTCGGCGGTCCCTGAAGGATTCGGAAGGCGACAACGTCGCTCTTCGCGTCAGTTTCCGCACGATAGCATTCATCATCTCATTACATCTGGAGACAGCCTGGGGCTTTTCCTTCGTGCGGACATCTCTCGAGATCATCTTGCGTCTTCTGGCCAAGCATCGACAATACGGGCTCGTCATCGAATCCGGTGTATCTTGCACCGTCGGCGTTGATCAGCGGGCGTCGGATCAGGAGCGGATCGCGCAGCATCAACGCGAGCGCGCTCGCCGCGTCGATTTCGTCGGGATTGATATCGCCCGACTTGATACGAGGCGCGGCTCGGTTGAACGCAGGATGCGATCGGCTTATTGCCGAAGAAGAGGCGTAAATCCTCGGCAGTCCATCGCTCCTTCAAGATGTTCTTGGCTATCACGTCATGGCCAGCGGCCTTCAGCGCCTGCATACGCATTGGTGTCGCAGCCGGGTTTTTGATAAAAGATAATTGTCGCCATGGCCTGCTCCTTATGTAGGTACGGCGCGCTGAACGATCGGGCCGGCGACCGCCGCGTTCCAGAGTGCATTCGACCTTTTTTGAGAACCATCTCCAAGGTCAGCGGCTTTACCACCTGCCGCGGCTCATGCCGCCGACCGACTTGGCCTCCTCGGGCGTTTGCAAACGACCAAGATCCGGACATTTTGAAATTGAGCCGCTAACTCATCGATGAGCTCCTTTCGGTCTCGGAAAGAAGGCACCGAGCAGGAGTGCATTTGGCGTCAACCCATGGGTGACGCTTGAAAGGCGTCTTGGGCGGTAAGCTCGTGCGCCCCGATCTGGTTCATGCTGCATTGAATTGCAGGTCGCGCGGCAGATCGAACACCACCGGCGAAACACTACCTGCAAGGTTTCGCCGCCGACATCCTCACTCTCCTCCGATCGTCGACAAGGGGCTTGCAAGAAGAGTAGCAAGGTCCGTTCCACACATGATGCATCGGACAAGCGCGCCAGACCGGCTTTTCCGGTTGATTGGTTCTGGCCATTTGTTGGTTTCCTGACAGCTGCGCAGATCCTGTCAGGTCCAAAACAGCCAGGATCACGCATCGGCTCGCTGGCGGTTTTCAAAACGTAATCAGAAGCTTAATGTGCGCGGACAGGCGTTGGCATGGTGGTTGCTAATGAGCGGTAGCAACACTGAGTGAGGGCTGAGTGCACGCCGACGCTTAAGACGAGCGATGCGCTCCTTCCCTTGAACCCGTGTGCCCCGTTTCTGAACGAGAACAAGCTGGCGCGTACGAAGCGCGGAACTTTGGCAAATCGGTTGATGGAGAGCAATATGTCTTCACTGAGACAAATCGCGTTCTACGGAAAGGGTGGTATCGGCAAGTCGACCACTTCACAGAACACGCTGGCGGCGCTGGCCGAGATGGGTCAGAAAATCTTGATCGTAGGGTGCGACCCTAAGGCGGATTCGACCCGCCTGATCCTGCATGCCAAGGCGCAGGACACGATTTTGAGCCTTGCAGCGAGCGCCGGCAGCGTGGAGGACCTCGAGCTCGAGGACGTGATGAAGGTCGGCTACAAGGACATCCGCTGCGTGGAGTCCGGCGGTCCTGAGCCAGGGGTCGGCTGCGCCGGCCGCGGCGTCATCACCTCGATCAACTTCCTGGAGGAGAACGGCGCCTATGAGAACATTGACTACGTCTCTTACGACGTGCTCGGGGACGTCGTTTGCGGAGGCTTTGCGATGCCAATCCGCGAGAACAAGGCCCAGGAGATCTACATCGTCATGTCCGGGGAAATGATGGCGATGTATGCCGCAAACAACATCTCCAAGGGCATCCTGAAATACGCCAATTCCGGCGGCGTGCGGCTGGGCGGCCTGATCTGCAACGAGCGGCAAACCGATAAAGAGCTGGAACTGGCGGAGGCTCTGGCCAAGAAGCTAGGCACTCAGCTGATCTACTTCGTGCCGCGCGACAATGTGGTGCAGCATGCCGAGTTACGCCGCATGACGGTGCTGGAGTATGCGCCCGAGTCGCAGCAGGCCGATCATTATCGCAATCTCGCGAAAAAGGTTCACAACAATGGCGGCAAGGGCATCATTCCGACCCCGATCTCCATGGACGAGCTCGAGGACATGCTGATGGAGCATGGTATTATGAAGCCTGTCGACGAATCCATCGTCGGCAAGACCGCCGCCGAGCTCGCGGCCTCGTAAAGGTCGCGAGTCGCGGCCTTGTGAAGGCGCGCGACGGATGCCGGTCTCCTCACCTCCCCATCCGGGAGACCGGCATTCTGACGAACGACCGTGACCAAGATCAGGATGGGGCAGAGCAAACCAGATCGTGGAATCCATCGATTGATGTCCGAAGCGCACTTTCTTCCTTTTGTGGCCGCTTGTGCCGTTGATGCGAGCAGCCGGATGCACAGAGGAATTGCAACCTACCGTCTGCTCACCGGTGTGCCTCCTGAAGATGCCGACATTGCCACTGACAGTAATTTCGATTGCCATGTCCTGGCGTCTATTCTGGCGGTTGCCTCGATCGATGGTGGCCCTCTTCCCGAGAAGGCGGGCCTGTCCGGCCACGAGCTAGCGGCCTTGCTGGAGCAGCACTTTCCCTCGGTAGGGGTCAAGCTCGTGGAGCGGCTCCTGTCGGTCGAGTGCGATGAGAACGACGAGATCGCAATGGTGCGCGATCTTTTGCTCAAGCAGCGCTCGACGGAAGGACATATCGGTCGCTGGCTGGCCGCGATGATCGCGCGCCGCGCCATTGAGCCGGACCACCTGTGGGAAGGCTTGGGATTACGCAATCGTGCCGAACTCTCTCGGCTGCTCAGCCGCCACTTCGCGCCGCTCGCCGCGCGCAATATCAACAATATGCGCTGGAAGCGCTTTTTCTACCGTACGCTGTGCGAGGATGAAGGCCTCGTAATGTGCACGACGCCCGTCTGTACGCAATGTAACGACTTCAGCCTCTGCTTCGGCGAGGAAAGCGGCGAGAGCCGGTTGGCCGAGCGCCGGCGCGACTTTCTGTTGCAGGCGGCTCGCCCGGTTGTCCGCGGCGACTGGCCCATCTGAGTTGCCACAGGAATCTTCGAACGCCTCGTCCGGATTTGGCGGTTCGGAGAGGGGGGGGGGGGGGGGGGCTGGCTAGCGCCACTACAACGCGAGCCCATCATGTATCCAAGGCGATGCCGCGCCCAAGCGCTCCGCGACAGGTCCTGTATCCCGGCGCTCTGCAGTCGCGTTCGAATTGAGCATGGCAACAAGCAAGGTGAGGCGTCTTTTCATCGGTGCTGAGTCGTCACCGGCGAGCCCGTGGGCCGCGGTATTGTGGACGCAGCTTTCCAGGGCCAGGCTTTGGCCGTGGAGAGCAGCCGTGCGAGCTAAGGCCTGCAGCAGGATCGTAGGTGCTGCCACAACTCGTCGAACGTCGACGAACTAAGCCAAGGGAGATTTTTGCAATGAGCAACTCATGCTCGCCAGCCGGGATCCTGGATCGGCTCAGCAAGGCCTCGTCGGCGGAAGAGTTCTTTTCGCTGCTAGGCGTCGATTACGAGCCGAAAATCGTCAATGTTGCGCGCCTTCATATCCTAAAGCGCATGGGACAATATTTTGCCAAGGAGCAGTTCGCCGGTGCCGCAGAGCCGGAGATCAGAGCTCGGTGCAAAGCGTTGCTGGAGCACGCCTATGCCGATTTCGTGGCATCGTCACCGATCGAGCAGCGAGTGTTCAAGGTCTTAAAGGAAGCCGTCGCAGACCCTAACAAGTCGGTGGCGTTTGTCCCGTTGAGTGCGCTGAAGTGATTTCGTGCTCCACTGCGGTGTGGTTTGTCCCACCTGGCCGGGTGACGGTGTCTTGTACAGCCTTCGTCTTCATTCAAATCAACCCCTCTGCAGCCTGACGCGAGCCGCGCTGTCGTATTCCCGACCCATGTCTGAGCTGCTGCTCGTGCCCGCGGTGTCAGGGGCCATTTTAAGTGTCTTCCAAGACGTTGCCTTCGCGCGAAATTCCATGGTTCTTGCGACTGGTACGACACTTGCTGTTGTTCTGCCGATCCCGTCTTCGATGCCGACAGATGGTGGCCGTCCGAGATGAGATTTGAAGGAGGACCTATGACGTCGCTTCTACTATCCGCCGAGCGCTGCGGCATGATCTTATGGCTCACGCCAATGCCGTTCGAAATAGCCTTTGACGCGACCGAAGCCGGCATGGACCGCGAGATGGTGGTCAATGGGTAAGTCACCCGTCCACGCTACGCCCGGAGCGGGTATGCACATGGTCGTCCGCATCGCGCAGGCCTCCGATCATGCGCAGATCCGCATCCGCTCCATGGCCGATGGCAAGATGCGTCAAGAAACGGGGCCAACGTCGGCTCTTATGAGTTGTCGGCGCCGGAGGCAGGGCAGGGATTGCGTGACAGGAGCGGTGGCCAGATCCCTCTGGCCGTCACAGTCAACGCGGAGCGCGGGGCCGAAAGCGAGACGCCGGTATTGCGCGATCACCGGACTGACTGACCCAAGGTTGGCAGCGGCCGGTCAGATTGACCGCGGCGGCCTGGCCGCCGCGGTGGCGCTCGTCGAAGGGAGCGCGCAAGGAACCAAGGTCGAGCATCTCTGCGAAGTCTCGCCCGTCCGCTACGTCTACCGCGGCGGCGCGTCTCGCCGCGATGGTGGGGCGCGCCGAACGGACGAGCGGCCGGCCAGGCACTGACCAAAAGTGATCTTCCGTTGAGCGAAGTAGAAAGCAATCCTGTGGTGCGTGCGCGCGTTATTTTGAGAGGATCTAGAGCATGAGCAATGTCATAAAAACGAGCACGCTGGCGGCTGGCGGCCGAGCGGCAGCGAAAAAGGAACTGCCGGAGCACTTTAAAGCATATAGGCATGTCTGGGTCTTCGTCGAGCAGGAGCGCGGCCAGGTGCATCCGGTATCCTGGGAGCTGATGGGTGCGGGGCGCAGGCTCGCCGACAGGCTGAAGGTGAATCTAGCTGCGGTCGTTATCGGCCCGGAGGGACAGCCCACGCGTAACGCCGCGCTTGAATCCTTTTGCTATGGCGCAGATCTGGCTTATCTCGTGAGTGACAATGTCCTGTCAGATTATCGCAACGAGTCCTATACCAAAGCGCTAACCGAACTCGTCAACACCTACAAGCCGGAGATTCTGCTATTGGGTGCGACGACACTCGGTCGCGATCTCGCAGGTTCCGTGGCGACGACCTTGTCGACAGGGCTCACTGCCGACTGTACCGCGCTCGACGTCGACACCGATGGTTCGCTTGCAGCGACGCGTCCGACCTTTGGCGGCTCGCTGCTCTGCACGATTTATACCTTGAATTATCGTCCGCAGATGGCAACCGTTCGCCCGCGCGTCATGCCGATGCCAGAGCGTGTGGTACGCGATGCCGCTCGTATCATTATCCACCCACTTGGCCTCGTTGAAGACGATATCGTCACGAAAGTGCTCTCCTTCATCCCCGATCGCGATTCGGAAACGTCCAATTTGGCCTACGCCGATGTCGTGGTTGCCGGCGGCTTGGGGCTGGGGTCGCCTGACAATTTTCGGCTGGTGCGCGAGCTCGCAACTCTGCTTGGCGCCGAGTATGGCTGCTCGCGTCCTCTGGTGCAAAAAGGATGGGTTACGTCTGACCGGCAGATCGGCCAAACCGGCAAGAACATCCGGCCAAAGCTCTATATTGCTGCCGGAATTTCCGGCGCGATCCAGCACAGGGTCGGTGTGGAGGGGGCGGATCTGATCGTCGCCATCAATACCGACAAGAACGCGCCGATCTTCGACTTCGCCCATGTCGCGATCGTCAGTGACGCCCTGCATCTGCTACCGGCGCTGACAGCTGCGTTTCGGGCGCGGCTTTTGCCGAATTCCCGTGCTCGGATCGCAGTCTAGAGGAGACAATGATGATTGAGGAGAGGTTCGATGCGATCGTGGTCGGAGCGGGTATGGCAGGCAATGCGGCGGCCTTGACCATGGCCAAGCGCGGCCTGAAGGTGCTGCAGCTCGAGCGGGGCGAGTACCCCGGATCGAAGAATGTGCAGGGCGCGATCCTCTATGCGGATATGATGGAGAGGCTGATCCCCGAGTTTCGCGAGGAAGCGCCGCTCGAACGTCATCTGGTCGAACAGCGGTTCTGGCTACTGGACGATCGCTCCCACGTCGGCATGCACTACCGCTCGGATGACTTCAACGAGGAGCGGCCGAACCGCTACACGATCATACGCGCGCCGTTTGACAAGTGGTTTTCGTCGAAGGTGCGGGAGGCCGGGGCGACCGTGTTGTGCGAGACGACAGTCACCGAGCTCGTGCGAGACGACCGTGAGAGGGTTGTGGGAGTTCGTACAGATCGCGGCGGCGGCGAAATACATGCCGACGTTGTCGTGCTGGCCGAGGGTGTCAATGGACTGCTCGGGACGCGCGCTGGCCTGCGCGCGCGGCCGACACCCAATAACGTCGCGCTCGCGGTGAAGGAAATGCACTTTTTGCCTCGCGAAACCATCGAGGCACGTTTCAATCTTAAGGGCGATGAGGGCGTCGTGATCGAGGCGGCCGGAACCATTTCTCGCGGCATGACCGGAATGGGTTTCGTCTATGCCAACAAGGAATGCATTTCGGTCGGCATCGGCTGTCTCGTCGCCGATTTCCAGCGCACCGGCCAGACACCCTACGGCATGCTCGATCATTTCAAGCAGCATCCGTCCGTGGCACCGCTGATCGCAGGTTCTGAAATCAAGGAGTATGCGGCGCATCTCATTCCCGAAGGCGGCTACAAGGCAATCCCGCAGCTCTACGGTGATGGGTGGGTAGTGGTGGGGGACGCGGCGCAGCTCAACAACGCCATCCATCGTGAGGGTTCCAATCTTGCGATGACCTCAGGCCGCATCGCGGCGGAAGCAATCGCCGAGATGAAGTCGCGCCGCGAGCCCATGACGGCGAAAAATCTGTCGCTCTACAGGAAGATGCTAGCCGATTCCTTCGTGATCAAGGATCTCAAGAAGTACAAGGACTTGCCCATGCTGATGCACACCCATTCGCAAAACTTCTTTCTTACCTATCCGCAGCTCATCTCCAAGGCGATGCAGAACTTTGTGCGCGTCGATGGGACGCCGAAGCTTGAGAAGGAGAAGGCGACCCTGAAATCCTTTGTCAAGGCGCGGTCATGGAGGGGCCTGATCGGCGATGCGTCTCGCTTTGCTCGCGCCTGGCGCTGACCGCCAATAGTGTGAGGTTCAGCAATGGAAGGTCAAAGCATGAATGTCGAGCCCTCGGTGCGCGTCGAAGACAAGCTGTATTACAACCGATATCTTGTCGACATCGGTCACCCCCACGTCAAGGTACGCGCGCACACAACGCCGTCGGCGGAACTGCTTGCGCTCTTGAAAGTCTGCCCCGCACGATGCTACGAACTCAACGACAATGGACAGGTTGAGGTAACCGTCGATGGTTGCATCGAGTGCGGCACCTGCCGCGTGATCGCCGAGCCCACCGGCGACATCCAATGGAGCCATCCGCGCGGCGGGTATGGGGTGTTGTTCAAGTTTGGCTGAGAGTGAACGAACACAGCAGTATGATCGCCATGTAAAGGAGGATCTCGCCGCCACAGTTGCGCATTCCGCCTCTCTGCACGGGTTCAAGTTCGAACGAGGCGCGCACCTCGAGAGGACACCCCACAAGACAGACATTGCATCAGGGATATCACGATCACTCGGGATGCGCGTAGGAATGGTTGTGGCGCCACTGAACTGCGCCACAAAGGTGTCGAACCGGTGGAAAGGGAGGAATCAGCCGGTCGCCTAAGGGGGAGTAGACCCTGCGGCCTCGATAGCAACTGCCACTGACTGCACGATCGCGGCAAAGCGCACGGCGGTCTGATGGCTTCGGAACTTACGCCAGCGGCCCGCAGCGTCTTCTCGTGGGCGTCAATACAGGCACCGCAGCCGTTTATAGCCGAGACCGCCAACGACCGCTCCGGGATTGCCGATCACGTTCATGCGCAGCCGTGGTTGCATGGTGTTGGAGACAAGGTGAACGAAGCGGTAGTAAGCGTTGTTCATTGCCATCACAGAAGCGGCGGATTTCGCGGCGGCGATTGCCTCAGGCGTCATCACGGCGGCCGCAGCCGATTCCATCGCGGCAACAAGGGCCGCATTGCGGGTGGCAATCGCGGTCGCGAGCATCAGGCCATATTGTCGCTGCGGCGAGAGCGTCTCATCGGCCACCAAGGACGTCAGATTGAGCCTGACGTCCTTGGCACAATCGGGAATCTTCTCGTGCAATTGCTCGATCGACGACATGGGGCCTCATGCAACCTTCAGGGTTTCGCCGCCGACCTCGCGGTTGCAGGGACAGAGCTCGTCGGTTTGCAGCGCGTCCAGAACGCGGAGTGTGTCCTTTGGGCTGCGCCCGACATTGAGATTAGTCGCATAGACGTGTTGGATTGTGTTGTCGGGGTCAACGATAAAGGTGTAGCGATAGGCGACACCCTCGGGTGAACGCACGCCAAGGCCATCGACCAGGGCCCCCTTCGTGTCGGCAAACTGCCAGATCGGTAGGTTGTGAAGGTCGACATGTGAGCGTCGCCAGGCGAGCTTGCAGAACTCGTTGTCGGTTGAACCGCCCAGTACGATCGCATCGCGGTCGGCGAATTCCTTGGACAGCCGGCCAAACTCGGCGATTTCGGTTGGGCAGACGAACGTAAAGTCCTTGGGATAAAAGAAGATGATCTTCCACTTTTCTGGAAAGCTTGTTTCTGTCAGCGTCTCGAACGCACTCTGTCCTTCTTCTTCTTGCACTTGAAAGCCGGGCTTCACGCCTGTGACTTCGAACGGCGGCAACTGATTTCCAATTCCGAGCATGCTGTCCTCACGAGTTTGTTTTATAATGATCGTGCCTCACCGGTGAAGCAAGCTATATGCCATCCGTTCTCAAGACCCGATTGCTGAAACGACGCCAACTAGTGACGTGGCTGCGTGCATTTGATCCACGTTTCGATTGAATCTCACACTCGCTTTCAATCATGCTTTGCGGATGCGCGATGTTCGCGTCGCTTGGAGTATCGGTTAGGGCCATGCTATGTGGCGATTGGGTTGCCGCGGTTCTGAAGATCCGCAGCCAGTGCACGGTCCGGGTTCGACGACTGCAGCAAAGACGGCAATCGGACCTGAACTTCGACGATCCGTCTTCGATCGACAGGCACTGCAAAACCGACTGAGGGGGTGATGCTAGCGTCGACCGGGTAAAGCACGCGCGCAGCTTGTCGAAGTGCGGCTTCTTGCCGATCAGGGTCCGCAATCAGCACGTTCACAGAGCATCACGGTGGCTCACAATGTAGGGCGGACGCCGGAGCTAAGCTTGCTTTCGTTGTCGGCGAAGCAGCCCGACGGGTGATTTCGGGAGAGCTGGCGCCGGTTGTTTGGACAGCGCCCCGCGGGATTTAAGTGGATTCCTGCCGGGTTATGCTGAACGCGGGGCCTTACGATTTTGTCGTTGCGTCGGGAGGGCGTAGCCCGACCAGAGCGACGACAAAATCGTCGGCGACGGTCATGCGGCCATCACCATAGCTTGCGTGCCGAAGTAAGCCTCGTCGGGCGTGCGCCCGTCAAGGCTCGAGTGAGGGCGTCCCTGATTGTAGAAGGCCAGATACTTGGCAATTGACGCTCGCGCCTCGGACACGCTGTCGTAGGCGCGGAGATAAACTTCTTCGTATTTGACCGTGCGCCAGAGCCGCTCGACAAACACGTTGTCGCGCCAGGCGCCCTTGCCGTCCATGCTGATGGCGATCTTCGCGTCCAGCAGCACATCGGTGAACTCGAGGCTGGTGAACTGGCTGCCCTGGTCCGTGTTGAAAATCTCGGGCCTGCCGTGCTTCGCCAACGCCTCCTGGACCGCTTCGACGCAGAAGGCCGCCTCCATTGTGATCGAGACGCGATGGGCCAGGACCCGTCGGCTGAACACATCGACGACCGCCGCGAGATAGACGAAGCCACGCCGCATCGGAATGTAGGTGATGTCCATTGCCCACGCCTGGTCGGGCCGCTCGATCTTCAATCCGCGCAACAGGTACGGGTAGATCTTGTGACCCGGTGCCGGCTTACTCGTGTTCGGGCGACGATAGACCGCCTCGATCCCCATGCGCTTCATCAGCGTCGCGATGTGGCGGCGACCGGCGTATACGCCCTCCCGCCGCAGCAACGATCGCTGCATACGCGCTCCCGCGAAGGGATAATCGAGATGCAGCTCATCGAGCCGACGCATCAAGGCAAGGTCCTCGGCCGAAACTGGCCGAGGTTCATAGTAGACCGTGCTGCGAGCCAGCTTCAGGACCTTCGCCTGGCGCACGATAGAAAGATCATGACCGCGGTCGATCATCGCTTTGCGCTCAGCAGGCCCGCCTTGGTGAGCGCGCCGGACAAAAAATCGTTTTCCAACGCCAGCTCGCCGATCTTGGCATGTAACGCCTTCAAATCGACCGGCGTCTCGGCCGACGCCTTGTCATGCCCAAACACGCCGGCGGCGCCTTCCAGGAGCTGGTTTTTCCAGATCGTGATCTGGTTCGGATGAACATCAAACAGTTGCGCCAGCTCCGCCAGCGTCTTGTCGCCTTTGACCGCAGCCAAAGCAACCTTCGCCTTGAATGCCGGAGAATGCATCCGGCGGCTCTTCTTCGTCATCTTCGCTCCTGATTCGCGGCAAGAATCCTCGCCGCTGTCAGGCAGAAAATCCACTCAAGCTACTGTCCGAATTTGCGGAGCCAGCTCTGGGGTCAACATAGTCGCCCGTTAAGAAGCTTCCAGGCGACTGATCTGGAATCGTAATTTGGCTGGAATGACGTTCTGAGATTGCAAGGTTTTGGTGTTTTGTGCATCGGAAGCTTGCAATTTCGTTTTCGAGATTCCCTCGACGGGCGAAGCATGATTCCCTGTCCGCATCGGAGGGCACGATGCGGCCGAAGAAGCACAAAACGACGGGAGCGAACGATTTTTTCCGGGCGCGGCTCGACCAGATCATCAATCTGAAGCACGAGCTGGTCCGGCTCACCGGCAAGATCGATTGGGACTGGATCGACGGCGAGATCGCGCCGCTCTACAGCGAGAACGGCCGGCCGGGGATTGAGACCCGCTTCGTGATCGGGCTGTTGTTGCTCAAGCACATTTACGGGCTGTCCGATGAGGGGGTATGCGAACGCTGGGTCCACGACCCGTATTTCCAGTACTTCACTGGCGAAGAGTTCTTCCAGCACGCATTCCCGCACGAGCGCTCGGACCTGAGCCATTGGCGCAAGCGGCTCGGCGACAGACTGGAACTGCTATTGGCCGAGAGCCTGCGGGTGGCGCACGACGTCGGCGCGTTACGCGGCAAGGACCTTGAGCGGGTCACGGTCGACACCACGGTGCAGCCGAAGGCCATCACCTTTCCGAGTACGCATACGACGGAGGCCGCCTGATTGACGCATGCGCGCGGGCACGGCGAGGTCTATGATGGCATTGGGTGAAGGGTGAAGGTCAGGCGGCCTGCTGATTGGCTGGCTTGTCGGCCTGGCGCAGGAGCTTCCATTCCCAGGGCAAGAGCTCGTGCAGACGCGATGCGGGATGATCGGCGATACGGGCCAGGACGTCGGCGAGCCAGGCCTTGGGATCGACGTCGTTGAGGCGACAGGTCGTGATCATCGTCAGCATGATGGCGGCACGGTCGGCGCCGCGCTGGCTGCCGGCGAAGGTCCAGTTGCGCCTTCCCAAGGCGATGCCTCTCAATGCGCGCTCAGCGCAATTGTTGGTCAAGCAGATCCTGCCGTCGTCGAGGAAGCGGGCGAAGCCGTCCCAGCGCCTGAGCATGTAGTTAATCGGCTTCAGGACCTCGGAGGAACGCGAGAGGGTTTCGCGCTCGCGGAGCAGCCAGGCATGCATGTCCTCGAGAAGTGACTTACTCTGTTCCTGGCGAGCGGCACGCCGCTCGCCGGCACCGCGGCCGTTGATGGCGCGCTCGATCTCGAACAACGTATCGAGGCGTCTGACAGCCTCCAGCGCGATCGGGGAGACCGGTTTGCCTTTCTTGCCTTCCCGAGCATTTTTCTCGATATCAGCCAGCTCGAAGAAGCCCCGCCGCGCATGGGCCACGCAAAACGCCGGCGTAATCGGCAGCGCCTTCTTCTGCGGGTCGAACAGCGGCTCGAAGCCGCTGTAGCAATCCGCCTGCAAGATGCCGGCGAAGGCGGCCAGATGTCTCTGTGGATGCTCGCCTCGTCGGTCGCTCGAGGCGTAATAGACCGCTGCCGGCGGCGCAGGCCCGGCGAACGGCCGGTCATCCCGCACATAAGTCCAGATCCGCCCGGTCGTGCACTTGCCCTTCGCCAGAATACGGATGGTGGTGTCGTCGCCATGAAGGCGCTCGGCAGCGAGCACGTGGCGTTCGATCAAGTGGAAGAGCGGCATGACGGCGAAGGTCCCGTGGCCGACCTGGTCGGCCAGCGTCGACAACGGCAGGTCGATCCCCTCGGCCTTAAAGCGCGCACTCTGGCGGTTGAGCGGGATATGCATGCCGAACTTGTCGAACAGGATCGTCGCCAGCAATTGTGGGCCGATGAAGCCGCGCGGCGTGGCATGGAACGGCGCGGGCGGCTGGCTGATCTTCTCGCAATCGCGGCAGGTGAACTTCTCGCGTACCGTCTCGATCAGCTTGAAGCGGCGCGGGATCTCCTCCAGCGTCTTGGTCACATCCTCACCGATCTTCGCCAGCCGCGATCCACCGCAGCAGGCGCAGGTCGTTGGAGTCTCAATGACGACGCGCTCGCGTTCGATATCGTCAGGCCATGGCTTGCGCACCGGCCGCTTGCGCATGAAGGGGCGGACGTTCTGCGTCTTCGCCGCTGCGGCCTGTGCGGCAAGCTCATCCTCGCTCGCCGTGGTGACGAGTTCTTCGAGCTCCAACTCCAACTGCTCGAGCAGCCGTGCCGAGCGCTCGGATCGCTGCCCGTGCAGTTCGCGTTTCAGCTTCTCGATGCGCAACTCGAGATGAGCGATCAGCGCCTCGGTATCCGACAGTTTCGCCTGCGCATTCGCGGCTTGCGCCTGCCAGTTGGCGGCCTTCGCCTCGGCTTTCTGTCGCGCCTCACGCTCGGCCTGCAGCGCCGCCAGGGCACTGACAAGGTCCGATGGAAGATCATCCGGCTTCGATATCATGGAGCCATTGAATCAGATCGAGCAGCAGATTCAAACCGTAAAACGACTATCCGACCCGCGTCGGACGCTGGGTTTCTTGAGGGTTGCGCCAATCGATCCCGGACAACAGATAGCTCAACTGCGCCGGAGAGATCGTTACCGATTCACCAGCAACCGATGGCCAGATGAACCTGCCTCTCTCGAGTCTTTTGGTGAACAAGCAGGCGCCCTGGCCATCGTGCCAAATGACCTTCAATAGATCACCGCGTTTGCCCCGGAAGCAGAAAAGACCGCCGCCCATGGCGTCGCGCTTGAGCACTTCCTGCACGCGCAGAGCCAGGCTCGGAAAGCCGCACCGCATGTCGGTATGGCCCGTCGCCAGCCACACCCGCACGCCCGTCGGGATCGGGATCATCGGCGCGCCAGGCCCCGAGCAATTCGAACGACCGCCTCGATATCCGCACCGGGGCCGAAGACCACGCGCAGCCCCTGAGGGCTCACGATTTCGATCTGACCTGTCTCGACAGCTTCCGTCGTTGGCGGCGTACTTGCCGCAACTATCGCAGGGACGAATGTCGGGCCGATCGAATCCTCTTCGGCCGGATCATGACAGGTCCAAGCCTTGCGCCAGCTCAGCAGAAGCTGACGTGATATCCCATACCGGCGAGCCGTCGCCGACACCAGTCGTGGCCCCGAGAAGCTCTCCTCTACGATTCTGAGCTTCTCCGCACGCGTCCAGCGTCGCCGCCGACCGGTCTCCACCAAATCCATGCGGCTCAGCACCGCACTGTCCTTATGTCCGTCCATAAGGACAGTCAGCTACAGATCGGAAAAACTCGCAAGACGGCCGCCCTCGGACGGATACCTTTCCGACCGATGCCAAGCTGCTGCATGCGGCGATCCAGGGGCTCAACCGCCTAGCGAGGAAGCACGGAGTGCGGCTGCGGCAATCCTATTCTCGGATCGCCAAGGCCACCGCGATGATGGCGGGACGCTACGCCCATGCCAAACAGTTCAAGCGGCACCAGCGGCAGTTGCGCATCCTGCGCAGCCGCCTGGGCCGGATCATCCGCGACATCCGCCGCAAGATCGAAGGCCAGGATGCGCTCGAAGAGGCGTTCGCACTCCCGTTGAGCCGGGCCACGCAAATCCGCTCGCAGCAGCAGCGCCAGCGCGGCTGGAAGCTGTATTCCTTCCATGCCCCCGAGGTGGAGTGCATCGGCAAGGGCAAGGCCAGCGCGCCTTACGAGTTCGGCGTGAAGGCTTCCATCGTCACCAACAACCGGCCTGCTCCCGGCGGCCAGTTCGTGCTGCACGCCAAGGCGCTGCCCGATAACCCTTACGACGGTCACACCCTGCGGGACGTCATCGACCGAACCGAGACACTCACCGGCTGCGCGATCCAGTGCGCCTTTGTCGACAAGGGATACCGCGGCCATGACGCACAGAACCCGCGCCGCGTCTTCATCTCCGGCCAGAAGCGCGGCGTCTTCGGCACTATCAAGCGCCAGCTGCGGCGCCGCTCCGCTATCGAGCCCGTGATCGGCCATTTGAAGGCTGACGGACACCTCGGCCGCTGCTACCTCAAAGGCCGCGCCGGCGATGCCGCCAACGTCATCCTCTCCGCCGTCGGTTACAACTTCCGCCGCATCCTCGCCTGGCTAAGGGCTCTTTGGTACCTCTTCCTGGCTGCCTTCTTCTCAGTCACCAGCCACCGCACACCACTCAAATCGGCTTCTTAACCGACGACAACATATCCGAACTACACACATACGTCATCAAGCTGTCCGGTATCATAGCGCCCAAATGGCCGCAGCCGCGACTAACCGCCCGGGCGGCGCGCTGGCGGGATGGAGATATCGCGCCACCATTCCTCGACACTAGTAGCAACCTACCAATGTCCCCAGCGAAAGTTCGCCAATCAGCAAGACATGTTCTTGGAACGGCCGTCAAGAGTGGCACACCGCGGGTGATGGCCTCTGTGAATTCGGCGCGCAGGCCGTGGCCAACGGCTTCTTGTCTGGCAAATTTGCTGATCACCAGGAGATCGACCTTGTCGCAAAGCGCCCGGGAAACGACAGCTTCGGCTTCGGCAAGGGCGTATTTAGATTACAGGACGTAGCTCCGCTGCCGAGTGACTGGTAAATCGAGATCTCTTGCCCCGTCGCAACGTCCACTGCAAGCATAGGTGCGTACCGTTTGTGGCCCAGAAGCGACGCTGGACGATGCGGCTGACGCGTACGGCTTGCCGCGCAAAATCCTGAACGAAATCGGCGAGCAACCTGTCGACGTCGTCTTTCGGCCGGTAGAAAATCGCAGCCACAGCATTCGGATCGATTTCTTCAAGGTTGCCGATCATGGCCGTGGTCCGATTTCTGTTTGTTTCTCGCGTCGACACTTACCTGTCGAACTTCTCCTGCCGGTGTGGAAGGCGTTATGAGCAACCGCTCGGGGAGCGCGGCCGGCAAGGCTCGCGCGACCTCGGCGAATACGTCCGTTCCATTGCTAAGCCCTAGTTCATCAAAGGAGCGGCGTGTGATGCGGGCCAAAAGTGGCACGCCCGAACGGCCAGTTTCGAGAGCCAGAACCAACGTGACCTCAGCTTCGTCGAACGGCAGAGAGGCCTTGATGCGTGCCGGAAAGATATTGAGCATGGAACTTGCGCGCGGGGCCTCGCGCGCGATGCTGACGTCGCTGGCTGCGATGCGCAGCCGGAGCTGCGCGCCTGGTCTTAAGGGCGGTCCAGGTATCAACAGACGCGCACCTTTGAGGCGGAGGATGATCAGCCCATAGCGCCCGTCATAGCCGCCGACTACGGTGTCGATGCAGACCGCCGCTTCGCCGCGCCCGGCAAGCGCTGGATTGCTCTGCATGGCATGCAGGGGACCGACCGCAGTCACAACGCCATTTTTCATCATGACGAGATGATCAGCAAAGCGTTCGATGTCAGCCATGTCATGGCTGATATAGATCATCGGCAACGTGAGCTGTTCACGTATGCGCTCGAGAAATGGCATAATCTCGCGCTTGGCGGGGCGGTCGAGCAAAATGAGCGGGTCATCCAGCAAAAGTAGCCGGGGTTGGGCCAACAGCGCGCTGCCAAGGGCAAGCCGCTGTCGCTCGGCGCCCGAAAGGTGTGATGGCGAACTGTCAAGCAGTGACGCCAAGTCGAGCAATTCGACAACACCATCAAAGTCGATCAGTGCTGGCTTGGATTGTTTCGCGTTATACAAAAGGGTACGCTTGACGGATAAATGGGAAAAAAGGACCGGTCGGTGGAATACATACGTGACGGGACGCAGATGGGGCGGCCGAAACGTGGTCTCGTCCTGCCAAATCTCGCCATCGATCGCGCAGAATCCGCTCGGTAGACGCTGAAAGCCGGCGATGCAGCGCGCGAGCGTGGTCTTGCCGCACCCAGGGGGACCGAAAACGGCCGTGACACCTTTGGCTGGTACGCTGAATTGTGCATCTAGGGGGACTCTTGCGAGAGAGCCGTTGAAGGCGACTTCGATACGGCCAGGTTTTGCGTCTCTCACTTGCCTGCACCTCTGCTGTAGCGATCAATCACGGTCACGGGCGGAATGGCCGCAAGGGAGATGATCACCATGCCGCCGACAATCCAGTCTGTTTGGTTCCAGCGCGGCGTCTCCGCCCCCGGGGAGGCCACAAGGTGCGGCCGCTGGATTGCAGATTGAGGGTGTTACGACAGCCGGCATCTTATGCGTCTCCGCGCCATCGAACATCGCGGCAATCGAACGCTCCCGCGCGCGCTTGCCGATGACACAGGTAAGGTGGGGTTCCAGTGTCGCGCAATTCGTAGCCGGGTTGGCCGGACGGAGATTATCCAATCGTTGAAATGGCACGGCTTGCGTCGTTTCGCTGTGGAGGCGTGGGCTATCGCGCCAGTTCAATACTGCCTCGCGGCTGGCAATCCAATGGCACCACAGCGTTGATAGCCGAAATAAAATGTGCGCCAGCGCCGATATTGATGGCTTCCGCTTTTTGCGGCGCAAGCAGCATCAAACTCAGATCGACCAGGATCAATCGGATAAGCCTCATTGGGACTCCGAGGGTGGTTCGCCGCGAGGAGCTTTCGACGCGGCAGCCCCTTGCTCCTCACCCAGCAATCCGCGTGCCGTTCAAAAATAGGGTGCGCGGCCTGCTCGGCTCATCGTGAACTCGCATAGGTCGGAGCACAGTGTGTGGAATGGCCGCATTGTATCGTTGGGTTTCAGACGTTCGCGTCGCCAACCGGCCATGCAGGATAGACGAAATCAAAAGCTGTAGATGCTGCGGGCTTTGCGTCGAGAAATGGGTTGGTGACCGCACGGTCGTGACGATCGCTCTTGATGCAAAAGCTTAGATTATCCAATTCGTCGCCCGATCCGGTTAACGATCTATGATGGATATCCCCGGTTGCCTCCACAGCTGATCGGGTAAGTTCTCATCGGGTTGATCTATCGCGATCCTACGGTCAGCGTAGTCCGCGCTTCCCGAAATCCTGAGGCGACTTGTTTGAGTGATTCGGCAACGGGCGCGACAAATACCTCCCATTCGCAATGGCATTCCGGACATTGGTCGCTACAGCTGGCCGACGCTGCATGCGTTTTGTGCTCCTCAGACTGGCGCCTTGTTTCAACAATGACCGATCTTGTCGTGTGACGATATCGTAATCAAAAGAACGCGGAGGTGCACTACTCGTTGGCATAGAGTCTGCACGCGATAAGCGGCGTGGAGGGAACACTGTAATGTCGGTGCTGCAGCAATCACAGGCGGATCGCGTGTTCGCGCGGCGATATGCGATGTGGTGGATTGTTTGAGGCGCTTGCAGCTCTGGCGAGCCGCCAATGTCCATCAGAACGCCGAACGGTTCTGTTCTTACCAGAGGCTAAGTGCAGGCGTCACTAAAGAATCAAGGGCACGACGAAGGAAACAGCTGTGTCCACCGGAAATGGCATATCAATCGGGAAGTCACTCAGATTGACTTCAGCCTACAATTGGGAGCGGTGAATGAGAATGTACAAAGTTCTTGCCGTAACGGTGGCGCTGTTGGCCCAGCAAGAATGCAAGGCGGCGCAGAGCCTGCCAGGACATCGTGAATGCGCCGCTTGCACAATCCGATTACGAGCGGGCGCTCACAACAGAGGACCGCTATGCCCGGCTTACTGTCAATGTCCCTGACGTGCCGTTCTGGCTCGGCGAGGGCGACGCGCTCGTCTACCGCCGGACAACGCGAGGCAAGCAGCAGTTCATTTTCGTTGATGCCGGCAGAGGGGTAAGGCAGCCGGCGTTTGATCAAGCCCGCCTCGCGACGGCACTGAACAGGGCGAGCCACAAGCACTATAGGCCAGAGAATCTTCCTTTCGACCATTTCGAGCTGGCCGACAAGGGTGCCAAGATTACCTTCAATATCGAGCATCTGCGTTGGAGCTGCGATCTTGTCAGCGATGCCTGCACAGGTGCTGCAATGCAACCGGGCGACAGCCAGCGGAGCCCCTATGACGACACGCCACTGGCAGAGAACGATCCTGACAGGACAAGCGCCTCGCCTGACGGAAAATGGCTGGCCTACATTCGAAACTATAACCTCTACCTGCGCAGCCAGATGGCTTGCAGGACATCCAGTTGACCTGGGACGGGTCCCAAGCCGACTATTATGCTCTCTTCACGCTAAGCTGGTCTCCAGCCTCAACTCACCTGGCTGCCTACCGAGTCCGTCCGGGTCTCCAGCGGGAGGTCCATTACCTCGAATCCTCGCCGGCGGACCAGCTCGAACCCAAGCATTCCACGATGACGTATCCTAAGCCGGGCGATGCCATCACACTACTCCAGCCCGTGCTGTTTGACGTCGCGAGCCGACGCGCGATTGCAATCGATGACGCCGCATTCCAAAATCCGTACAGTCCTTCGGCGGTCCAGTGGTGGAAAGACGGTCGGGGATTCACCTTCGAGTTTAATCAGCGTGGGCACCAGCTCTATCGTCTGATCGAGGTCGACGCCGCCACAGGTCAAGTGCGCTCGCTGATTGATGAGGTGAGCAAGACATTCGTCGACTACCAGCCATTGGTGATGGACCAGGTGAATACTGGAAAAACGTTCCGCTACGACATCGATGATGGGATGGAGATCATCTGGGCCTCGGAGCGCGATGGTAACGAGCATCTCTATTTATTCAATGGCCGGACAGGCGAGCTCCAAAACCAGATCACCAGAGGTGATTGGGTGGTCCGCGCGGTGTATCATATTGATCCGATCAAGCGTCAGATCTGGTTTGGCGCGAGCGGAATGCACCCCGGCGAAGATCCCTATTTCGTCCATGCCTATCGCATTGACTTTGATGGGAAGGGACTCACGGCGCTCACACCTGAGCCGGCAAATCATCACATCGAATTCTCGCCTAACGGTCGCTACTATGTCGACCTTTGGTCTCGCATTGATGTTCCGCCCCGCATGGTGCTGTACCGCGCCAGTGATAATACCGAATTGATGCAGGTTGAGAGCGCCGAGATTGCCGAGCTCATCGCCGCTGGCTGGCAGCCACCCGTCAGTTTCAACGCCAAGGGGCGCGACGGCGAGACGGACATATGGGGCGTCATTCATCTGCCCGTTGATTTCGATCGAAACAAAAGATACCGCGTGGTGGAGCATATCTATGCAGGTCCGACAGGTTCCTTTGTTCCCAAATCCTTCTCGGCATCGTTTGAGCCGCTCACGCAGCTCGGCTTTATCGTTGTTCAGATCGATGGCATGGGTACGAATCATCGCTCGCGCGCGTTCCATGACGTTGCTTGGAAAAATCTGAAAGACGCGGGCCTTCCCGACCGGATCCTATGGCACAAGGCGGCGAGCGCGAAGTATTCTTGGTACGATGTCGCCAACGTCGGCATTTTTGGCGGGTCCGCTGGCGGGCAGAACGCGGCTAGCGCGTTGCTTTTCCATCCCGATTTCTACAAGGTCGCGGTCGCAAACAGTGGCTGCTACGACAACCGGCTGGACAAGATCTGGTGGAACGAATAGTGGATGGGCTGGCCGGTCGGGATCGAATATTCGCAGTCCTCCGCCATCGATAATGAGAGCTGGCGCCGGTTGTTTGGACAGCGCCCCGCGGGATTTAAGTGGATTCCTGCCGGGTTATGCTGAACGCGGGGCCTTACGATTTTGTCGTTGCGTCGGGAGGGCGTAGCCCGACCAGAGCGACGACAAAATCGTCGGCGACGGTCATGCGGCCATCACCATAGCTTGCGTGCCGAAGTAAGCCTCGTCGGGCGTGCGCCCGTCAAGGCTCGAGTGAGGGCGTCCCTGATTGTAGAAGGCCAGATACTTGGCAATTGACGCTCGCGCCTCGGACACGCTGTCGTAGGCGCGGAGATAAACTTCTTCGTATTTGACCGTGCGCCAGAGCCGCTCGACAAACACGTTGTCGCGCCAGGCGCCCTTGCCGTCCATGCTGATGGCGATCTTCGCGTCCAGCAGCACATCGGTGAACTCGAGGCTGGTGAACTGGCTGCCCTGGTCCGTGTTGAAAATCTCGGGCCTGCCGTGCTTCGCCAACGCCTCCTGGACCGCTTCGACGCAGAAGGCCGCCTCCATTGTGATCGAGACGCGATGGGCCAGGACCCGTCGGCTGAACACATCGACGACCGCCGCGAGATAGACGAAGCCACGCCGCATCGGAATGTAGGTGATGTCCATTGCCCACGCCTGGTCGGGCCGCTCGATCTTCAATCCGCGCAACAGGTACGGGTAGATCTTGTGACCCGGTGCCGGCTTACTCGTGTTCGGGCGACGATAGACCGCCTCGATCCCCATGCGCTTCATCAGCGTCGCGATGTGGCGGCGACCGGCGTATACGCCCTCCCGCCGCAGCAACGATCGCTGCATACGCGCTCCCGCGAAGGGATAATCGAGATGCAGCTCATCGAGCCGACGCATCAAGGCAAGGTCCTCGGCCGAAACTGGCCGAGGTTCATAGTAGACCGTGCTGCGAGCCAGCTTCAGGACCTTCGCCTGGCGCACGATAGAAAGATCATGACCGCGGTCGATCATCGCTTTGCGCTCAGCAGGCCCGCCTTGGTGAGCGCGCCGGACAAAAAATCGTTTTCCAACGCCAGCTCGCCGATCTTGGCATGTAACGCCTTCAAATCGACCGGCGTCTCGGCCGACGCCTTGTCATGCCCAAACACGCCGGCGGCGCCTTCCAGGAGCTGGTTTTTCCAGATCGTGATCTGGTTCGGATGAACATCAAACAGTTGCGCCAGCTCCGCCAGCGTCTTGTCGCCTTTGACCGCAGCCAAAGCAACCTTCGCCTTGAATGCCGGAGAATGCATCCGGCGGCTCTTCTTCGTCATCTTCGCTCCTGATTCGCGGCAAGAATCCTCGCCGCTGTCAGGCAGAAAATCCACTCAAGCTACTGTCCGAATTTGCGGAGCCAGCTCTGCCTTGTATCAAGCTGCAAGTTCGGTCACGATCCGGGATCGATGACGTTTCACCCATCGTCGGAACGATTGCCTGAAGCGCTTTGACGATCTGGTCATTCGCGCTTGCCAGGTCAGGCGAGGGGGGGCTGATGGAAGGAGAGATATAAGAGCTCACGGCACGCTCGGGCAATGTTTGCTTCTATGGCAAAGCCGATGGCACCCGTAGGAACTCGGAGCCGGATTGCTTTTTGCTGTCCAGAGTGTGAGCGAGCTCCAGCTTGAGACCGTGCCTTTTCACTTCGCCGCAGCGAACCGCATTCCTGCGCGACAAACGCCTGGTTCTGCTGCGGTGATGGCTCTATTTGTGCACGGAGGGCTTAGGCGTTGTGTCGGTACGCGTGGGCAATATCGGATAATCGATCTTAGGCAGCTGCCCGGTGAGTGAATTCAGAAATGCCACGATGTCATCTTTTTCTGTATCGCTAAGCTTCGCGCCGAGTTGACTCTCACTCATTACGCCAACCGCTTCTTTGAGGCTCCAAACCTGGCCGGAATGAAAGTAGGGGGGCCGCAATGCGACGTTGCGCAACGGCGCAGAGCGGAAAACATACTCGTCGCTGGGCATCTTGGTGACGGCGAAACGGCCCTTGTCGTTTCGCGGCAGTAGGCTTGCGGCGGGCCGCTCCACCGCACCGAAAGCGAAGTAATCCTGCCCACCGACGTTGATACCATTGTGGCAAGACGAGCATCCCTTTTCGATAAACAGCTTTAATCCCGCTTTCTGCCGATCGCTAAGGGCATACGCATCACCCTCGAGGTACTGATCAAAAGGGGCGGCGGGCGTGATCAAGGTGGCCTCGAAAGCCTCGATGGCCTTGGCGAAATTTTCAAAGGTAACCGGCGTTGCATCGCTGGGGAACGCCTTACTGAACATAACGATATACTCGGCCATTGAATTCAATGTGTCGACCACGTGAGCGGGCGTCGCATTCATTTCGACGCTAGCCTGGACGGGACCTTCGGCCTGCGCCTTGAGGTCTGCCGCTCGACCATCCCAGAACTGCGCCACATTGAAGACGGCGTTGTAGACTGTTGGTGCGCGACGTGAACCCAGCTGCCAGCGATGCCCAACCGATGTCGGGCCAGCATCCACTCCGCCGGTTCCAAGGTTATGACATGTATTGCAGCTAATGACCTCGCTCGCAGATAACCTCGGATCGAAGAAGAGAGTCTTGCCGAGTGTGACCTTTTCGTGGGTGATGGGGTTGTCCTTGACCGCGGGAACGATTGAGGGGATCGGCCTGAAAATCCGCCTCGCGGCGTTCATCAAATCATTATCGGCGCCTGCCGCCGACGAAGCCAGGACCCCAGCGGCCAAGACATATAGCGTGCCCACCATGTAAAGCTCGCGTACCGCTGATTTCCTCATACTAAGCCTCACTCTCGTCGCCTTTGCCGGTATTTCGAACATCGGGGTGGGGTATGCGAGCCTGCTCGTCTCGCCCGGCTCGTGTTGCGGCTAGACTGCATACCAGGACTCATCCGCCGTCGCCGGAGTAGCAACCGCCGTGCCAGTGGAGCTTAAGGTCTAAGCCGCTGATCGGTCTCAAGCAATTGCAGACTAGCAATAGCAGAAGGCCGCTTGAATCTGCTGAATCGGGCGCCCGTCACAGACCGACAACCACTAGCCCCGACCAAAGGAGTTCTGGTCTACGCTTCGAACCTGTGTGCTCAGGTCGTGCGCTGTCGGTCCGGCGTTCTTCGACCGTGCAGGTTTCAAGACATTGGTCAGACGCCGAACAAAACGAGTAGCTTTGACGCAATCGGGCGATCGATTCGATGGATCCGCTGTGCCCTTGCGACGCCTTCAATAATACGCTGCGCTATCAACGGTGGGCCGCGATCATCGGCCGACATCAAATGGCGTTTTCGTGCGCGCTGCCGCGTGGAGTGCGCATTACTCGCTCACGTCAAGCTATAGATATTCCAGCCAAGAACGTTGTGACAGTGGCTCGACGATCAAAGTGCTTGAATCGACCGTAGCGTCAGGTTGTAGGTGTAGGCCTTGCTAAGGAGGATCGGACGCCCTTGCAGAACGGAATATTAGTAAGGAACATAACATCGCGAATGTCTCAAGATCCAGAACGGGCTGCGGGATCTGCAATTGCCAATCTCTATTGTTCTGTGGCCCGCAACAATTCTATAGCGCTGCTGCAACAATGACTCGCAAGTGTTGCAAAGCCGGGTCCGCAATAGCAGGACCGCTGCTACCGTTGCAGTGGCCTTCTTCCATATGTTGCGCGTGGCGCAAAGAACAATAGTGAAGGACATGCAGCTTAGGGAGTTCTTGTTGAATCGGGAGCCACTAACGAGTTGGGCTTACCGGGCGCTTCGCTATCTAGCCGGCCTTGCAGCGATTGCGATTGCGGCCACGTGGTGTACAGGGAACGCCCGCGCTCGGGATCTGAGGTCAGAGGAGGTCTTGACGTCTTGCAGACCAGATGTGATGCGCTTCTGTGATCACTTCACAGGACGTGGAGATATAGACGCGGCCATGTTTTGTCTGAAGGACAATTTCAAAAGCTTGCGTATCGAATGTCGCCGAGTGATGCCGACCGCGGCGAAGAGAAGCGGAAGATCGAAACCAGGCGTCAACAGCCAGCCGATCGTCCTGCATCGGGAATGATGCCGCCGGCGCGGCAATTTTGCAATATCAACGACAGTGACGTGCCAGAATTGATAGGGCGCCGGAGCTTTCGCCACGCTGGTTCTCGAAAGTCAATCGGGCTGGAAGCGTCGCCTGGCTGGTTGCAGTTGATCCGCCAGCGGGTACGTGCGCGCTACGACGCCATAGGCGTCGCTAGCCCGTCCTATTCGTGAGAGTGCGTTTTTTTAGTCCGATTGATGTGGCCGCACATCTGCTCTGACGAGGCGCGCGGGATTGCCTTCGGCTTTTCACCGCCTGACGACCGGTACTTTGCAACGCGCTTGAGGTGTAGGTTGGGCGAACGGGGGGCGGACGCCCCGCCGGTCAAGGACCGAGCGGCAGCAGCGCGCCTGGCAAGCCGCGGATCAGGTCGGCTTCGGGACATGCCGCGGCAAACGCAAGGCGAATGCGGCTCGTGGTCTCGACCACACGGGCAGCGAGTTTCAAGAGACGAAGACGCAGCGTCGCGAACTCGGCTGTGGCCAATTCCCGGGCTTTGGGAATCGCGTCGCGCACGGTCAGCATCAGCCAATAAGCGGCGGTGTGGAGAACGAGGCGGACTTGATTGGCGAGCGCCGAACGGCAGCTGGTGCGATCGGAGGCGAGCTGTGTCTTATGCAGCTTGATCAGATTCTCGGCTTGGCCGCGCGCGCAATACAGGCTGTCGTAGATCCACTCGGCCGAGCCGACATCGAGGCTGGTGACGACGAAACGGATGTCGAGGCCGAGCATCGTCGCCTCAATACGGGCGACGGTACGCCGTTCGCGATCCCAGGACTTGGCCTTGTGGCGCGTCTCGGTATAGCCACGCAGAACCGGCAGGTTCTCGATGGCGCGTCGCGTGCGGATGTCGTCGGCGGCCTCGTCGACTTTTCTGGCGAGCGGCTTGGTGCCGGACAGACCGAAGATGTAGTCGATGCCGTTGGTCTCGCACCACGCCATGGCCTCCGGCCGGGCATAGTGCCCGTCGCCACGGAACGTGATTCGCGTGTTGTGCCACCGCGTCCGGATATGCCGTATCAGGCGGCGCAGATGGGCACGCACCTCGACGCCGCCCGGCGTCTTGCCGGGCCGCAGCACGACCGCCACGGGCCGGCTCTTCTCCGTGTCGTAGACGTGGATCGGCAGGAAGCAGCGTTCGTCATAATGAGCGTTGAACAGCGAGAGCTGCTGATGGCCGTGGACGACATCGCAGGTATCATCGATGTCGAGCGTGACGGATGCCGGCTCGCGCGGGTAGCTATCCATCCATGCGTCGACCAAAGTGTAGGTCAGTCGGATCACGTCGCGCAGGCGCGGAGCATTCTCCAGCCGCGACAGCGTCGGTTGGGAACACAGATCGCGACCCGTGTCCGGCAGCCGTCCGCAGGCCAGCTTGAATGCGGGATCGGACCGCAGATGATCGAGGTCGTCGGCGTCCTCGTAGCCGCAGCAGATCGCGAACATGCGCGCGCGGAACATATCGACAAGGCTGTGCACGACCCGCGTCGGATCGCGCCGATCCGGGAACACCCGGGCCAAATTGTCGGCCAAGCCGAGATGCCGCTCGGCCATCGCCAGAAGCATCACGCCCCCGTTCGAGGTCAGCCGACCGCCATCGAAGGCAGCTGTGACTTTCTTGGCGTGAACGGCTGGAAACGAGAAGGGCAGAATCGTATCATCGGTCATGGCGGGCCTGGCGTTCGCGGTTGAGGTGATGGGGTTGGCTTTGCAACCGAATCCTACGCCGCATCAGCGCTTTACACCACGCTCGCCAGCCTCTCAGGCGCACTCTGACGAATAAGACGGGCTAGGAGCTTGTCTGGATAGTCGCTGTTCAAATCTGGTCGGGTCTGATTCAACATTGGGCGATGAGCAAGTATTTTCGGCCTTGGAACATCGATCAGACGCTGCTTCTGCCGCCGAATGTGCAGGACTTCGTGCCGAAAGGCCATGTCTCGCGGTTTATGGTTGATCTGGTGCGGGAGAGCCTCGATCTCAGGGAGATCATGGGCAGCTATGTGAGCGGGCTTGGGCAGCCGCCGTTTGATCCGCGGATGATGGTGGCGCTGCTGCTGCATAGCTATGCGAGTGGGCTGTATTCGTCGCGTCGGATTGCCAAGGCCTGCCGGGAGCGGAACGATTTTGTGATGATCGTGGCGCTGGATGCGCCGGATTTTCGGACGATCAGCGACTTTCGCAAGCGACATTTGAAGGCGCTCGGCGCGCTATTCGTGCAGGTTCTGAAGTTGTGCGAGACGGCCGGGCTGGTCAAGCTCGGTCATGTCGCGCTGGATGGTACGAAGATCAAGGCGAACGCGTCGAAACACAAGGCGATGAGTTATGAGCGCATGAAGAAGCGCGAGGCGGAATTGAAGGCCGAGGTCGCTCGCATGCTGGCGGCCGCCGAGGCGGCGGATGCCTCGGAGGATGAGACTTTCGGCAACAGCGACGAACTGCCGGACTGGACCGTCGACAAGCAGAAACGGCTGGCGAAGATCCAGCAAGCGATGGCGGCGCTGGAAGCGGACGCCAAACTGGCGGCGGAGGAAGAGCGCCGCATCGAGGCCGAAAAGGAACAGCAGCGCCAGGCCGAAGGCCGCAAGAAGCCGGGCAAACCGGCGGCGCTGCCATCGGAGGAACCCAATCCCAAGGCGCAACGCAACTTCACCGATCCGGAAAGCCGCATCATGAAGTCGAAGGATGGCTTCGTTCAGGCCTATAATGCCCAGGCGGCCGTCGATGCACATGCCCAGATCATTGTCGCGCAAGAACTGACCCAGCACGGCAGCGATCAGGGCCAGTTGGTGCCCCTGATCGAGGCCATCGAGAGCAATCTTGGCCGCAAGCCGCGGCAGGCCTCAGCGGATTCCGGCTACTGCAGCGAAGCCAATCTCGAAGCGCTCGACACACGCAGCATCGATGGCTATGTCGCGCCCGGACGCGCCAAGCACCCGACAGTAGCGAACGGAAAAGTCGGCGGCCCGCTGACACAGGCCATGCGAAAGAAGATCGACGATGGCGGCTTCGAAACACCCTACCGATTGCGAAAGCAAGTGGTGGAGCCGGTGTTCGGGCAGATCAAACAGGCAAGAGGCTTCCGCCAGTTCCTGTTGCGGGGCATCGAGAAAGTGCGCGCCGAGTGGACAATGATCTGCACCGTCCATAACCTCCTCAAGCTGTTCAACCTCGCAAACGCAGCCTGAGCCTGCTACTCTACAACAAATGCCCGTCACGAAAACATATCTGGACGGGCTCCTAGGCAATCAAAACGCAAGCATGTTGCGAGGTTTTAATGTGATCTAAAGATGGTAATCGCGGTGCTGTTGCGCTCGTTATCAGCGCTGCAGTCAATTCGGCGGGGTGCGAGGCCGCAGTAAGCAAGCCATCGGTTCGCACCAACTGGTCCGAGGGATCTATCGGCTTGCATGTTTGGGTTAGGGGCGCGCGGTTCAACCCATGGCGGTCTTCCAACTCAGAGCGCTCCGCGCTTGCCCTTCCCGTCAGCTTCGAAGGGGCTTCGTTCATATCAGCTACCAATCGACATTCCGAAGCGGTCGGTTGATGCCATTGCGGCGCTCTCGATGGGCGCTTCAGTGGAGCCGCTTGGGCCGATTGTGGCGATTTTGGTCGAATTAACTTCAGAGCATAAAGTCAAAGGAAATGCGACCTGCAAGAGCCGTTTAAAGTCAGAAAGTTGTTCAAGCAGACGCTTCTCAACGACCTCGCGCTCCGCACCGGGCAGCTCCGTTTCGAGCAACCTACGACAGCGCCAGATCTCGTTCCGTATCCACCTGATCTCACTCAATCGATCGTCAATCGAAATCATCGTGGATGTTCACTTGGCATTGGAGTATTAAGTTCATTGTCTGCAGTGCGCACCCGCTCCATGGCCCCACATTCATGCCGATTGATTACGTCTGAGAACTTGCGGCTTGCCGCCATTCCTCGGCAAAATGTGGTGAGCGATTCAACGTATGCAAGGTTCTTATCAATCTCATATCATCTTACGATGTGCGTGGGACTAGAATTTGCAGCAGATTGCTGCGGTTTCCGGCGTTGAATCGTGTAGGTTGCATTATTCCTGCGTTCCATCCGTGTCCATAGAAGATTTAACAGTGAGGGGCGGCGCTCACCCCATCATGGGATTCGCATAGCGGTGATGTTTTCTCGCAGGGAATAAGATGAGCGCGTGCAACTCGATCGAGTAAGCGGCACGCGCCGAGCTTGAGACCTCTGCGAGCAGATTGTAAAATGGCATTTAAAATAGTGTTGAACGAGAGAAGATCGGCGGCTGACGCCGTCCGCGTCGCAATGCCGATTTAGTAGCTTGAATCTAGCGTTGCGTCAGATTGTAACCTCGCAGAGGCGTAAAAACAAAGGCGCGCCTGGCAGGCGTCTACGATTTATTGGCGATAATGATCGGGCAGGATGGCTCACTAATTGCCGATGTTCTCGCTTGGGAGCGACGGACAGGAAAATCGGATGCATCCTCGGCGGGACGACGCCGTTCTGTCATTGTCGATCGGGGTGGAAAGAACGAAGTTGCGATATTGCGTGAGACGATAGAATGCTACGGACAGGAGTGACAACAGCTGCAACCGTGTGTCTCGTCGCAGCGACAGCGAGCTGAGTGAACAGCCGGGAGCTCGCAAGGAGATGCTCCAATTGCATAGGTGGCTAATTGCCAGCCAGAGGCGATGATCGGTCACATTGACCGCGTGGCCGCACGGTGCGCCGTGGTGAAAGCTCGGAGGTCGTATAGAGCTGGCTCCGCAAATTCGGACAGTAGCTTGAGTGGATTTTCTGCCTGACAGCGGCGAGGATTCTTGCCGCGAATCAGGAGCGAAGATGACGAAGAAGAGCCGCCGGATGCATTCTCCGGCATTCAAGGCGAAGGTTGCTTTGGCTGCGGTCAAAGGCGAGAAGACGCTGGCGGAGCTGGCGCAACTGTTTGATGTTCATCCGAACCAGATCACGATCTGGAAAAACCAGCTCCTGGAAGGCGCCGCCGGCGTGTTTGGGCATGACAAGGCGTCGGCCGAGACGCCGGTCGATTTGAAGGCGTTACATGCCAAGATCGGCGAGCTGGCGTTGGAAAACGATTTTTTGTCCGGCGCGCTCACCAAGGCGGGCCTGCTGAGCGCAAAGCGATGATCGACCGCGGTCATGATCTTTCTATCGTGCGCCAGGCGAAGGTCCTGAAGCTGGCTCGCAGCACGGTCTACTATGAACCTCGGCCAGTTTCGGCCGAGGACCTTGCCTTGATGCGTCGGCTCGATGAGCTGCATCTCGATTATCCCTTCGCGGGAGCGCGTATGCAGCGATCGTTGCTGCGGCGGGAGGGCGTATACGCCGGTCGCCGCCACATCGCGACGCTGATGAAGCGCATGGGGATCGAGGCGGTCTATCGTCGCCCGAACACGAGTAAGCCGGCACCGGGTCACAAGATCTACCCGTACCTGTTGCGCGGATTGAAGATCGAGCGGCCCGACCAGGCGTGGGCAATGGACATCACCTACATTCCGATGCGGCGTGGCTTCGTCTATCTCGCGGCGGTCGTCGATGTGTTCAGCCGACGGGTCCTGGCCCATCGCGTCTCGATCACAATGGAGGCGGCCTTCTGCGTCGAAGCGGTCCAGGAGGCGTTGGCGAAGCACGGCAGGCCCGAGATTTTCAACACGGACCAGGGCAGCCAGTTCACCAGCCTCGAGTTCACCGATGTGCTGCTGGACGCGAAGATCGCCATCAGCATGGACGGCAAGGGCGCCTGGCGCGACAACGTGTTTGTCGAGCGGCTCTGGCGCACGGTCAAATACGAAGAAGTTTATCTCCGCGCCTACGACAGCGTGTCCGAGGCGCGAGCGTCAATTGCCAAGTATCTGGCCTTCTACAATCAGGGACGCCCTCACTCGAGCCTTGACGGGCGCACGCCCGACGAGGCTTACTTCGGCACGCAAGCTATGGTGATGGCCGCATGACCGTCGCCGACGATTTTGTCGTCGCTCTGGTCGGGCTACGCCCTCCCGACGCAACGACAAAATCGTAAGGCCCCGCGTTCAGCATAACCCGGCAGGAATCCACTTAAATCCCGCGGGGCGCTGTCCAAACAACCGGCGCCAGCTCTGTATGTCCGCTGAAACTAACCTGACGACGGCGCTAAGCGAACTTGATCGTGCTCGTGACATCGTTGAATTCTCAACCGCAGTGGTCGCGCGCGACAAGCAGCTCCGCAAGGCGGACCAACTGGTGTTTCTGCAGAAAGCGGCCGTTGAGTTTCAATCTAGATTCCTGCCAAGCTTCGAGGAAAGCATCCGTGCCGAAAGATCGTGGGGCTATGCCACGACGTGCAACGCGGTGAGTCGAAAAGCCGTGAGCGTCACGAGAGGATCACGGGTGCCTGGGCTTGACTTGCGCGGAATGCTCTGGATAGCGCGGTCGGGATGATTGACGCCGCCGGCGCGCGGTGATGGGTTGATCCCGGTTCGGAGCGGGCAACGGGGATCAGAATGACCAGCGAGTCGCAGCTGCGCGAGAAGCTTCGGAAGATCGAGGCGTTGTTCGTGGGGGCCGGAACTGCTGGTGAGCGCCTTGCAGCGGAAGCCGCGCTGCAGCGGGTGCGGGCCCGGGTCGAGGAACTTGCTCGCCACGATCCACCGATCGAACAGCAATTCTCACTTCCCGACCAGTGGTCTCGGCACCTGTTTCTGGCGCTTTGCCGCCGATATGGGCTGCGGCCGTTTCGTTATCGCCGACAGCGACGTAACACGGTGATGGTCCGTGCGTCACGGGGCTTCGTTGATCGAGTCCTGCTGCCCGAGTTCACCGAGCTGGAGGGTGCGCTGCAAGTGTATCTGCACGAGGTAACGCTGCGCGTGATCCGCGAAGAGATCTACGACGACGCCAGCGATGCGCAGGAAGTTCCCGACGCCGTGCCGTCGAACTGATCAAGCGGCGAGCTTTGGCTCCGAACCATCGCGCTCGGCTTTCCAATTCCACGGCAGCAGCGTGTTCAGCTGATTGATCTTGGTACGTCCGGAGACGATGCGCTCGAGAACATCAGTAAAATAGTGCCGTGGGTCGATGTCGTGAAGCTTTGCGGAGTTGATGAGTGATGCGAGAGTGGCCCAGGTTTCGGCGCCGCCCTCACTGCCTGCGAACAGATAGTTTTTCTTTCCCAGCCCGATCGGCTTGATGCTGCGTTCGACCGTATTGCTGTCGATCTCGATGCGCCCATCATCGATGAATCGCGTCAGGCCATCCCAATGGTTGAGGGTGTAGCGGATCGCCTTGCCAAGGCCGGATTTCTTCGAGACTTCCAGCAGTCGCGCCTCGAGCCAGGGCTTGAAGTCCTCGATCAGCGGTCTGGTGTCGGATTGTCGCACCGCAGCTCGCTGCGTCGCCGGCAAACCGCGAATGCGATCCTCAATGGCGTAGAACATCGCGATCCGCTGCAGCGCTTCCGCGGCAATCGGCGATTTCGTCGCGATGTGGACGTCCCAGAACTTCCGCCGCGCATGCGCGAAGCAGAACGCCAGTTGTACCAGACGGCCGCCGTTTTTAATCAGCCCCTTGTACCCGGCGTAGCCGTCGACCTGCAGGATGCCGTCGTAATCTCCAAACAGCTGCCTGGCGCGGATTGCCTTGCGATCCTCGGCGAACACGTAGACTACTGCCGGCGGCGCCGGGCCGCCCCACGGGCGGTCGTCGGTGGCGATCGCCCAGAACTGGCAGACTTTGGTTCTGCCACGGCCGGGATCGAGAACTGGCAGCGGCGTCTCGTCGGCAAACAGCCGCGGGTAGGACATCACTGCGCGGCGCAACAGCGCGTGAAGCGGCTTCAGCCACCAGGCGACGCGGCCCATCCACGAGGCCAGCGTTTGCCGGTCGAGCGTGATGCCTTGGGCGGCAAACATCTGTTCCTGGCGATACAGCGGCAGCTGGTAGCCGTATTTCATCACCGCGACGTGGGCCAGCAAGGCTTCCGTCACCATTCCACCGTCGATCGCCTGGGCCGGCGCGGGTGCCTGCAGAACACCCTGGCGGCATCCCCGGCAGCCGTACCGTGGACGCATGATGCGCTTGACCCGGTACTGCATCGGAATGACGTCGAAGGCTTCCTTGACGGTCTCCCCGATCTTGTGCAGCTGCTCGCCGCAGCAAGGGCAGATGTGGCTCTCGATATCGATCACGACATCGATGCGCGGCAAATGCTCCGGAAGCTTCCCCCGGTTGCGTCGCGCCGGTCGCTTTCCACGGCCCTCCGCTCCGTCAGGCAGCCTGCCTCCGGTCACGTCGTCGTTGGCGGCGGCACGAACCGCCTGTGCCCTGATGGTGAAGAGAGACAGCTGTCCGATATCCAGTGTCTCGGAGCGCGGACCGAAGATCGTGCGCTTGTACTGGGACAGGATCATCAGGAGCTTGTCGTTCTCCTGGATCGCAGCGTCGCGTTGGGCGATCGCTGCATCACGCTCGGTCGCCAGCGTGCTGCATTCCTCCGACAACGCCGCAAGCCGTGACGATAGCGTCATCACGGCTTGTCGGAGCAATGCTGGATCGGAAGGCAAATCACTCATGCAGAGCGATTCTACAACAACTCCGCATGAGTGACGAACGACTCTTGATAATGATCAACCAGCTCGCATCGGCTGATCCACAACTCGCATCGGCACACGCTTCCAGTCCGAGCCATCGAGCAGCACCGAGAGCTGAGCATGAGATAGCGACATGACGCCTTCCTTGATCGGCGGCCAGGTGAACTGCCCCTCGATTCTTTTGTAGTAAAGGACAAGGCCGCTTCCATCCCAAGTCAGGATCTTCACGCGATCTCGGCGCTTGGAGCGGAAGACATAAAGTCCGCCGTCGAACGGATCGGCTCCAAAGGCCTCGCTCACCAGCATCGCCAGCGAGTCCATGCCGCGGCGGAAATCGACCGGCTGCGTCGCAATCCAGATCGACAACCCAGCTCGAAGCCCGATCATCGACCAACCGTCCCGACCGCCGCCAGCACCTCGCACAGTGCCTCCCGGTCGACTGTCCCCCTGACACGGATGCGAATCGCGCCGACCTCGATCTCGATCGCCGCCTGCTCCTCACTCGGGCGCCCACAGCCGGTGATCGCGACCGGCACAAAGCCAGGTGGCATGCCTCTGTCCCCGCGCTCCGCGACCTGCGCCCGCGTAGCCTGGCGACGCCAGAGAAACAACAGGCTTGGACTGATGTCGTGTCGCCGCGCCACTGCGGACACGCTTGCACCCGGCGCAAAACTCTCCGCAACAATCGCCGCCTTCGCATCGGTCGACCTGCGCCGACGTCGGCCCGTCCCGGTGATGATCTCGACACGCTGCAGCGTGTCGGCGCCGTGTTCGAGGATAGGCATATGCCTATCCTTATCGCTATCCTTACGACTATCCTTTGACATTGTGACCTCGCGACAAACCATTCCGCGAGATCTTCCTAGCCGACCAGATCAACCCTCAGCGCGTGGTCTCCGCATGACGCTCACGAAAAGCCGGAGGTCAGCCAGGGCGGGACGCTTGCGAAAAGATCGCTTCTCGCGTGTCGCAGATTGACCATGCTCTGATGGAGAAAATCGGAATCAGGGCCCTATCTATCTTTGCAGCGTCATTCGGCCGGCACTCCAGGAGCTCGGAATGTCACTATGGAGCGATCCGAATAGCTAGGCTTTGTCGCGAGGAAAGCAGGTCGCTTCAAGAGCTGAACAATCTGAGCCTGGCAGCGCTGATCAACGGTTTCAGCAAATGGCCAGAAGAGGCCGACTTTCGCCAGGCCGCCGTCGCAATCGCGGGTGAGGTTATTCGCCGTGCGAACCGCCACCACCAGCTCTCTGAGTTTACACAGCAAGGGTTGGTGAGTCTGGTCAACGGTTTCAGCAAATGGCCGGAAGAAGTGACCTCGCGCCAAGCTGCGGCAGCGCTGGCACTTGAAATCGTGCGCCGTCCCGGTCGGCTCCGCGCTTTTGCCCAGCAGGGATTGGCCATCCTGGTGAACGGTTTCAGCAAGTGGCCAGATGAGCGGCCCTACGGTCAAGTTACAGTCGCGATCGCTGGTGAAGTCCTTGGACGTGCCGCCCGGTTTCGTGAGTTTAGCGAGCAGGATCTGGCGAATCTAGTGAATGGCTTCAGTAAATGGCCAGATGACGCGGTCTCTCGTCAGGCGACAGTCGCGATCGCAAGTGAACTCCTGCGCCGTGCCACCCAGCTTCCTCATTATACCCAACAAGGACTGGCGAACCTGGTGAACGGCTTTTGCAAATGGCCGGAAGATGCGGTCTGTCGTAAGGCTACAGTCGCGATCGCTGGCGAGGTTCTTCGCCGTGCTGCGCAACTCCGCGATCTTACGCAGCAGGGGTTGGCAAACCTGGTGAACGGTTTTAGCAAGTGGCCGGAGGAGCTGGCCGTTCGCCGCGCCGCGGTCGCACTCGCTCGTGAGGTCTTGCGCCGCGCTACCCAGTTAGACGATTTTTCACAGCAGGGGCTGGCGAATCTAGTGAACGGCTTCAGCAATTGGCCGGAGGAGCTGCCGTGCGCTCAAGTGACCGTTATGCTCGCGGGCGAGGTGCTTCGCCGCACCGAGCGCGGGACCGGGCTCTCAGATTTCTCTGCCCAGGACCTCAGGGGGGTAGTGATCGGTTTCAACAGATGGCCGCGAGAGAGCGCCGCTCGCCAAGCCACGATCGCAGTCATCAATGAGGTCCTTGGCCGCGGTATCCGGCTCTTTGACTTTACCAAGCCGGAATCGGAGAATCTGCTGAATGGCTTCAGTAAATGGCCGCAAGACGCTGTCCGCCACCAGGCGATAGCGGAGATCATCAGGCCGCTGAAACTTTCGCAAACTGGAGCAGCGCAGCTCCGTACTGGGGAGAAGTGGTCCCAGCAGCCGAGGTAATCGAGCAAAGAAATCTCCCGGCGGTTGCGCTGTTCAATGCGTATCATGCAGCGACTCCGCGACACAACGAATCGACGCGGCGAGCTCCTAATGATGTGATCGGGAGCGTCACATTACACAGAAGTGAGTAAACAATCAGAAGGGACGCAGTTGTTGATCGAGGCTGAAAAGGATGTCGTCGACCACATGCTCTCATCATTGACGACCAGCTTGTTGCAGAACCGTATCGCCCCCTCCAACGAACAGGTCATGCATCATTTCGGGATCGCCTGCGAGAGTGCGGGACTGATCGCGACGGAAGAGGCGGCAATCCGGATGCGCGTCTCACGCGAGATCAACAACGCGCAGTCGGTGCTTGAGTTCATCGGTCGCGATGCGGATCGACTGCAGTGACTGGGCCTTAAGAAGAGAGCTGGCGCCGGTTGTTTGGACAGCGCCCCGCGGGATTTAAGTGGATTCCTGCCGGGTTATGCTGAACGCGGGGCCTTTCGATTTTGTCGTTGCGTCGGGAGGGCGTAGCCCGACCAGAGCGACGACAAAATCGTCGGCGACGGTCATGCGGCCATCACCATAGCTTGCGTGCCGAAGTAAGCCTCGTCGGGCGTGCGCCCGTCAAGGCTCGAGTGAGGGCGTCCCTGATTGTAGAAGGCCAGATACTTGGCAATTGACGCTCGCGCCTCGGACACGCTGTCGTAGGCGCGGAGATAAACTTCTTCGTATTTGACCGTGCGCCAGAGCCGCTCGACAAACACGTTGTCGCGCCAGGCGCCCTTGCCGTCCATGCTGATGGCGATCTTCGCGTCCAGCAGCACATCGGTGAACTCGAGGCTGGTGAACTGGCTGCCCTGGTCCGTGTTGAAAATCTCGGGCCTGCCGTGCTTCGCCAACGCCTCCTGGACCGCTTCGACGCAGAAGGCCGCCTCCATTGTGATCGAGACGCGATGGGCCAGGACCCGTCGGCTGAACACATCGACGACCGCCGCGAGATAGACGAAGCCACGCCGCATCGGAATGTAGGTGATGTCCATTGCCCACGCCTGGTCGGGCCGCTCGATCTTCAATCCGCGCAACAGGTACGGGTAGATCTTGTGACCCGGTGCCGGCTTACTCGTGTTCGGGCGACGATAGACCGCCTCGATCCCCATGCGCTTCATCAGCGTCGCGATGTGGCGGCGACCGGCGTATACGCCCTCCCGCCGCAGCAACGATCGCTGCATACGCGCTCCCGCGAAGGGATAATCGAGATGCAGCTCATCGAGCCGACGCATCAAGGCAAGGTCCTCGGCCGAAACTGGCCGAGGTTCATAGTAGACCGTGCTGCGAGCCAGCTTCAGGACCTTCGCCTGGCGCACGATAGAAAGATCATGACCGCGGTCGATCATCGCTTTGCGCTCAGCAGGCCCGCCTTGGTGAGCGCGCCGGACAAAAAATCGTTTTCCAACGCCAGCTCGCCGATCTTGGCATGTAACGCCTTCAAATCGACCGGCGTCTCGGCCGACGCCTTGTCATGCCCAAACACGCCGGCGGCGCCTTCCAGGAGCTGGTTTTTCCAGATCGTGATCTGGTTCGGATGAACATCAAACAGTTGCGCCAGCTCCGCCAGCGTCTTCTCGCCTTTGACCGCAGCCAAAGCAACCTTCGCCTTGAATGCCGGAGAATGCATCCGGCGGCTCTTCTTCGTCATCTTCGCTCCTGATTCGCGGCAAGAATCCTCGCCGCTGTCAGGCAGAAAATCCACTCAAGCTACTGTCCGAATTTGCGGAGCCAGCTCTAAGCACCTATCGTATCGCTGCAGATGCTCAATTGTTGAACTGAACACGCCTGCGATCAAGACTCGGGTCATGGGCGTTTGCCGGCCTCTATCTGTGACGCCATGAGCGATGTTGGAAGGTATTCCTCCGCTAAGGGCCGCCTTGTTTGATGGGCGCGAGCGCTGCAGGTCCTAGGGGTAATCCTAGGAGAAGCGCTATGACGATTTCGAGGGCGGAGGTGATCACAACGGTCGAGCGGCGGCGCCGGTGGTCGCAGGATGAGAAGGAACGGCTCGTCGCAGCGTCGCTCGAGCCCGGCGCCAATGTTTCCGAGGTGGCTCGCGTGGCCGGGCTTCATGTGAGCCAGCTGTTCAGGTGGCGTAAGGAGCTTTGCAGGCACGGCGAAGCGAGCATAGCGCCGTTTGTTCCGGTCGAGATTGGGCCGTCTGCGCTACCGCGGGAGGTGGCCGAAGCGGCGTTGACGCCAACGGCGCGTCGACGCAAGAGCCAGGGCATCATCGAGATTGATCTTGGTAGCGGGCACCGCATCCGGGTCGATGGCGACGTTGATGGAGATGCGCTACGTCGCGTTCTCGATGCTTTGGTCCGCCGATGATCCCGGTTCCGACGGGCGCGCGAGTGTGGCTCGCGACAGGCTACACGGACATGCGCCGAGGCTTTCCGTCGTTGGCGCTCCAAGTGCAGGAGGTGCTGCACAAAGACCCGCTCAGCGGTCATTTGTTTGTCTTCCGCGGTCGCCGCAGCGATCTTGTGAAGCTGATCTGGCACGGTGTGCTGCAGAGCATGAAGGAGGTGAATAACCGAATTTAATGCGTACAGCTTTATTAGAGATGGAGGATGGCCCTCCTGCATCGGCGTTTCAGGCGCAGATGCAAAACCACGACACTGTGGCTTCGCTTAAAAGGCGCGGTCATGAGCAAGTGTTGCAAAAGTCCCGGGTGTACGGGGCAGGTAAGTATCCAGAAGGCGAGCGAAAGCGAATCTTCCGATGACGCGTCGAAAATTACTAAGGCGTCGCCAAAATCAGGGGCGCGTGCCATCCCTGAGATCAATCCGTGAGGCGCCTGGATTACTGCGCGGATGGCGACCGGCGTTTAGGGGACGCGATCTGGATACAGGCTCTTGTAGAGAACTGCAGGAACCAGTCGTTGTGATGCCAAGGGAGAAGTTCAAGCGGCGCACACCGCGAGACGAGAGTACCGAAGCACAACACTGGGGCGGATCGGCTCGTAGTAGTGATGAAGGTGCTGTAATGGGACTGGAGCGAAGGGGCCGAAACAAGTGGGTTGCTCCCATATGCAACTGTGATGAGCAGGAGGACATGTGAGTGTAACCGGACGTAAGCAGTACGATATCGACAAGCAGACAGTGATGAAGGCCTACCGATTGGTCAAAGCCAATGCGGGCTCGGCCGGCGTGGATAAGGTGTCGCTCGAAGCTTTTGAGAAGGACTTGAAGGGCAACCTTTACAAGGTCTGGAATCGAATGTCTTCTGGCAGCTACTTTCCACCTGCCGTTCGGGCTGTCTCCATTCCCAAGAAGAACGGCGGGCAACGCATTCTAGGTGTGCCGACAGTAGCAGATCGCGTGGCGCAAACGGTCGTCAAGCTGCAGATTGAACAAGCACTCGAGGAAATCTTCCTTCCCGATTCCTACGGCTACCGGCCCGGAAAATCCGCGCTGGACGCCGTCGGCGTCACCCGGCAACGGTGCTGGAGGATGGACTGGGTGCTGGAGTTCGACATCAAAGGCCTGTTCGACAATATCAGCCACAAGTTGCTTATGAAGGCCGTCAGGAAGCATGTGCAAGACGAATGGGCTCTGCTCTACATCGAACGCTGGCTAACAGCGCCGATGCAAGACAGAGACGGAGCGATCACCGCTCGCGACCGGGGCACACCCCAAGGCGGCGTGATCAGTCCCGTCCTTGCCAATTTGTTCTTGCATTATGCGTTCGATACATGGATGGCGCGGAACTTCCCGCAGTCGCCGTGGTGTCGATACGCGGACGACGGGCTCGTTCATTGCCGAACCAAGGCTGAAGCGGAAGCCATCAAGGCGGCGCTGCAAGCAAGGTTTAAGGAATGCGAACTCGAAATGCATCCCGACAAGACCAAGATCGTCTACTGCAAAGACAGCAATCGCCCGGGTAGCCATGCCAGTCAGTCATTTGACTTTCTGGGATTTACCTTTCGACCGCGCAGGGCAAGAAACCATCAGAAGAAAGAAAACTTCTGTACGTTCTCGCCAGCGGTCAGCAGGGCGGCGATGACGTCTATGCGTATGACGATCCGGCAGCTCCGCCTCAGGCTTCGCTCGCAGACGGAAGTCGACGCAATTGCCTTGGAACTGAACCCCGTCCTTCGTGGATGGAGGCAGTACTACGGCAGATATGGGCGGTCAGAAATGCACAACCTGTATCGATATGTCGACGAATCTCTTAACCGCTGGGCGCGACGCAAATACAAAGGGCTGAAGAATGGAAAAGTCAGAGCCTCCACCTGGCTCAGATTGATCCGCTGCCGCAGGCCGAAGCTGTTCGCTCATTGGGCGATGTTGAGTTCTGCCTCGTTACTTGTTGAGAGCCGTATGACGTGAGAGCGTCACGTACGGTTCGGAGAGCGGCTCCGGGTGCAACCCCCGGGGCCGACTCACCACGGCCAAGGAGCATGCCTTTTTACCAAAAGACTCGAGCGAGGAAGGTTCATCTGGCCATCGGTTGGCGGTGAAACGGTAACGATCTCGCCGGCGCAGTTGAGTTATCTGTTGTCCGGAATCGATTGGCGCACCCCGCAAGAAACCCAGCGTCCGACGCGGGTCGGATAACCGTTTTGGGTTTGAATCTGCTGCTCGATCTGATTCAATGGCTTCATGAGCTCGAAGCCAGACGATCTTCCTGCGGATCTTGCGAGCGCCTACATGGCGCTGCTGGCCGAGCGCAAGGCGTTGCAAGTTGAGCGCGATATCGCAGTCGCGGATGCCGCCAGCGCGCGGGCGGAGCTGTCGGACAACGAAGCGTTGATCGCACATCTCGAACTGCGGATCGAGAAGCTCAAACGCGAACTGTACGGGCCGCGGTCCGAGCGCACGGCGCGGCTGATCGAGCAATTGGAATTGGAGCTCGAAGAACTCATCACCATGGCGAGTGAGGATGAGCTCGCCGCGCGTGCCGCGGCTGCAAAGGTACAGAACGTTCGGGCCTTCACGCGCAAGCGGCCGGTGCGCAAGCCTTGGCTGGACGACATCGAACGCGAGCGGGTCGTCATTGAGGCGCCAACGAGCTGCGCCTGCTGCGGCGGATCGCGCCTGGCGAAGCTGGGCGAGGATGTGACCGAGACGTTGGAGGAGATCCCGCGCCGGTTCAAGCTGATCGAGACGGTGCGGGAAAAGTTCACCTGCCGCGATTGTGAGAAGATCAGCCAGCCGCCCGCGCCGTTCCATGCCACACCGCGTGGCTTCATCGGTCCGCAACTGCTGGCGACAATCCTGTTCGACAAGTTCGGCATGCATATCCCGCTCAACCGTCAGAGCGTGCGCTTTAAGGCCGAGAGGATCGATCTGCCGCTGTCGACGCTGGCCGACCAGGTCGGCCACGGAACCTTCGCCGTTATGCCGCTGTTCCAGCTGATCGAGCACCATGTGCTCGCGGCCGAGCGCCTACATGGCGACGACACCACCATCCGCATCCTGGCGAAGGGCAAGTGCACGACTGGGCGGATCTGGACGTATGTGCGGGATGACCAGCCGTTCGCCGGGCCTGCGCCGCCGGCGGCGGTCTATTACGCCTCGAGCGACCGACGGGGCGAACATCCCCAGAAGCATCTGGCCGCCTTCGCCGGTATCTTGCAGGCGGATTGCTATAGCGGCTTCGAGCCGTTGTTCGATCCGAAAAGAAAAGCGATGCCGATCACGCCCGCATTTTGCCTGGCCCATGCGCGGCGGGGATTCTTCGAGCTGGCCGACATCGAGAAAACGGCCAGGGAAGGCCGCAAGGGCAAACCGGTCTCCCCGATCGCGCTGGAGGCGGTCAGGCGTCTTGACGCTCTGTTCGAGATCGAGCGCGCCATCAACGGCCGCAATGCCGACGAGCGGCGTGCCGTACGCCAGGAGAGGAGCAAGCCGCTTCTCGATGACTTGCACGACTGGCTGCTCCGCGAGCGAGAAGCCCTGTCGCGCTCCTCCGAGGTCCTGAAGCCCATGAACTACATGCTCAGGCGCTGGGACGACTTCTCCCGCTTCCTCGATGATGGCAGGATCTGCCTCAGCAATAATGCCGCTGAAAGAGCGTTGCGCGGCATCGCGTTGGGCAGGCGCAACTGGACCTTCGCCGGCAGCCTGCGCGGCGCCGACCGCGCTGCCATCATGCTGACGATGATCACGACCTGCCGCCTGAACAACGTCGATCCCAAAGCCTGGCTCGCCGACGTCCTCGCCCGGATCGCCGATCTTCCCACTTCGCGTCTGCGCGAACTGCTGCCCTGGGAATGGAAGCTCCTGCGGCAAGCCAACAACCCCACCGATCAGCAGGCCGCCTGACCTTCACCCAACGCTATCTTACAGATCGCCACGCCCACGCGCATGCGTCAATCAGGCGGCCTTCGTCGTATGCGTACGTTGGAAGATCGATCCTCGCGGCTGATGTCAAGCGAGACGGCAGTTCTTCATCCAAGAAGACATAGGATAGCTTTTGTTGATTACGTCGAGGGCGGGTGCTGCCTCGCGGTGGGGGTCAGCAACGTTACAGCGGATGAGCTTTGGGCTTTTCAAGAGCTGCGGCAGGTCGCTTCGGCATGCGCTTCTTGTCGCTCATATCACTGACGACGAAGTTGCCAGGAGCGGAGGTATCAGTTCGAAATCAGGGGACAATGTACGCACTATCTGGTAACGCGCTGATAACCATGAGAGCACGGCGAGCCGCCATCGCGTCCGCACGTGTGGCGACGCAGGAGAGGCACGTCGACGCGAGCGCGGAGTATCACACCCGCTTAAACCGGCAACTGGCAGAGGATGGTCCCGACGGAAGACGTAGATGCCGAACCGTGCGCCCCGCTCCGCGACGAGATCGCTTGCGAGATCAAAAGCGTGGTAATGCGCGGGAAGCCCGGTGTTGAGCTGTGAAGCACCACTTGATGGAAGAGCCGTCGACACGTCTGGCTCCTCGCAACGTCAGCTGCTCACTGATCTTTCCGAGAGCCGGCGTGTCCGGATCGGCCGTTCGGCGTAAGAGCTGCCGCGGACGATCACGACGAAAGGGAGTGCTCTCGACTCGACGATCCCGGCAATGAATCGCGTCTGGTAATTGCATACGTTCATCTCTAATCGAAATGGACGGCGAGATGGAACCTCACGTGGCCCTTGTGCTCCTTAGGCTCGCGATGTTCGTCGCCCGAGATCGATAGGGGCCCCGCAGGATCATACTGGATTCCAGATCGCGAAACATAGTGTAATTTCCGCGGATCCACTGATGTAGTTCGGTAGACCAGTCCTTCTCGTTGCGCAGATACCCGGTGAATGAGAAGCTAAGTCGGTCGATATATCTCTTGAGAAACGGCGGCAGCGCGGGAATCCGAAGTACCCGCTCGCCATCCATCGCTCCAGGTAATTCTCCGCGGAGCACAAATTCATTGTGCACAGTGACTAGTGCCGGCGTCGGAATCCTTTGCCGCAGCATTTCATAACTGCGCATGGAGATGCGGTCAGTGCCAGCGACGAACAAGATGATAGGCGCGACATAGCAGCGCGCCGTCTCTTTGATGAAGCCAATCTCCTCGCACATCTTGAAGAACTCGTCGAAGGCATGAAAGCCGAGGTCGATCACCTTGGCTACCCGATCGTGGATGATCAGTGGGTCCATCAGCTGCATCTTGCCGTAAGTATCAATCACATCTGCGGTCTCCGTGATGTTGGGAAGGTAATCAAGTAATGACGGCTCCTTCAGATTGACATCAAACGACAACGCGGTGCCATGTTTCAGCAGCAAGAACTCGCTTACGAGGCGAGCGATGAGGGTTTTGCCGACCTGCGGGCTAGGAGAGCAGATGATGTAGATTGGGGTCGCTAACATAGCCGGCAGATCAATGTTGTTTGGTACGTGGCTCAACCCGGAGCGCGCTGAGAATCGGATTACTTCTCGCCGGCCTGGGTGGCTGACCTGGCGCCGGCCAGCTCCGTCAAGTTGATGCGGTCAAATTCCCTCCAGACATTTGCCAGCCAGTGCCGGACATAACCGCGCAGCACGAAGGAGTTGTTCGCTGGCTCATCGTTCCGCCCCTTGTTTGCGACGAAGTCCACGAATGGGACGGAAGCGACTTCGACCTGCTCATAGGCCATCTCGTTGAGTTTCGGTATGGTCAACTCGGTCGCATGCTTGATGCGATGAAAATAGGAATTGTAGGTCGATTGGTCCCACTGAAAGAACTGAGTGTCGTTGATGAAGTTCTTGACCAGATAGTACTTTGCGCCGCTCATGAAGGTCGCGGTCTCAGCGATCTCGTCCAGAGAAGCGATGGATGATCCCAAGATATGGAATACGGCAAAGGTGATCTGGCCGGACCGCGCCGAATCCAAAAAGCCGATGTCGCGCAAGGAGGCCAGTGCTGAGGACAATAAGCCGGCGCGAGCATCGATGACGGTGACGGATAGCCCTGAATTCAGGGTATCGAAAATCTTCATCTGGTCCGCGGTCGTCGTCATATCGACGATCTCGGTGATCTCGGGATAGAAGCGCTTCAGCGTTCCCCGCGGCGACTCCGTGTCGAATGCGCGTGTTTGCACCTTATTGACGCTGAAGTAGTCCAGAAGCGTTCGTGATACGGTCGTCTTTCCGACTCCTCCCTTGTCCGCGCCCACCACAATCACAACTGGCTTCACCATGACAATCTCCTGAGACACTCGCTGTTGCCGCGCGCGAAGTACGCGATCGGCGAGTCTCTGCTTTGGACGCGAACATGGCAGAAAGAAGGGGCAATGGCATCTTTGATGCGGGAGCCGCGCAACTGATGAATATTCTGCAACAGCGAGCCGCAGAGGCCACTTGATTGCAGTGACAATGTAGGTCGAGAACAGCAACTAATCACTCGTGATCGTACTCCACGAGAGGTTTGCGAGTAGCTGAAGGGAAGTTCTCGAGGAGACAACTGTGCGCGGGTGGTGATCATCGCGATCACCATTAGCTACTTGATGCTGCCGATTCTCGATCAGCCTGAAATGACGAGAATCGCACGTGGCGTCAGATTCAAGCTTTGATCGAACTGATCGAGGCGGTGCTATGAGGTGGGCTTGCGTCCAGGCAGGACCGAACGCTGCCCAGATAACTCTGATGAAAGTCGTCCTCTGTCTGCAGCTCGGCAGATTGGCAGTCGTTGCAAGGTGTGCCGCTCCGCAATTCGCAGGACTTCCCTAAGACGGGCCTTGTGGTTTCCTCATCCACCAAGTTGACAGGAACACGTCGCGATGCGGAGTAGGGCTAGGTCAGACGCATCCGCCAAACAGGCCGGCGCCGCCGCCTGCCGCAGCTTCAGCGATGACTGTTTCGGCGGATGTTATCCGGTCGGTGCCAGCCTTTCTTCGCGGGCCTGGACAGGGGAGCATCGGCCGAGCCACCTCAGCCGTTCTGGTCCGCAAGCCGCTGCTTGGGGCTCGGCCCATTCCCCTGTGGGCTTCTCGGCCCAGTTGCCGTTCGTTAGCAGAGCTGGCGTCGCCGGCACGATGTGCGCAGCTCGACCCAGATGAATATTTGTCAGTGAGAGCCTTCATGGAGCTCAGCATCAAGCTGACTTTGGATTGTATGGTGTGCAGAGCCGCTCCGGCGGTGCGCGCCATCGAGTGGAGGGCACCAGGAGCGGTGCCTCGCACCTCGGTCGCCACGGAGCTCCATACTCAATGGCGATCGCCTTTCGTTACATCGGGGCCAAGTTCCGTTGCGGCCAAGGAAGCCGACAAAGCGGGAGCCGCACACCGTTCGCAAGCAGCCGAGCAAAGCTGGACCGATTGCTCGACGGCTCTCGATGGGCGCACTGCGTGGTCAAGTGACCGCAAAACAAAACGCGGAGTTTACCTTCTTGGCAGCGCGCTCAACCGCGAGAACGTCACGAACACGACATTGCAGGTGAAATGGACGTGAACTCGGCAGCAACTGAGCAAGGATGGCGACTTGCGGCGCACGGCGGATCGCAGGGCAATGAGAGCGACGGTTTAGCTTTTCAGGCTCGCTGTGAGATTGATTTGGATGCGCATCTGTGCAAAGAGCCTGAGAGGCTGCGCCGTCCAATAAGCTGTCCGGCTCAGGCCGTCGTGCACGGCTGCTCGATTGCTGCGCGGGGCCATGTATCGTGGCCGATGGCTCCATCCACCTCCCTCTACACCGCGATTGGCTTGGCAACGTTTCTCATCACAGCGAGACGGGAGCTGGCAAACATCTCTCTATTGTACACTCCGCCGAAATGATCCAGGACGAAGGTTCCAGAATAATTCAGATTGTCGGTAACGCGCCTGATGAGGTTATCGAGAATTGCGGCGACTTCGCCAATGCGGTCGCTATAATGAGCGCGAATAACGTTAACGGCGTTCATTGAGTGAACCGCCTCGGCTATCCTCAGTGCGGTGTCCCAGTTCATCTGCCTCGGAAACGCTTGCGGGGTAGGCGATGGAAGAGTCACTGATGCGATTATACATGGCGAGTTGCATTCCTCTCGGCGACGTTGCTTGGCGGAGCCTGTCTCTTCAGTCTCCGCGCGACTCATAGGCAGCATTTGCTGTCGGCAAGCTGACCGGCAGGCATCGGCGCTTCGCTGCTGTTCGCCAAATCATCTCGAGCGGGCCAACGCCTGCCGGCCGTCCGTTAGCGGCCGTGGTCTGTGTTCCCGCTCTCCGTCTTGCTTTCAAGTGCGAGCGAGAGTTTGAGGTTGTTACGCAACATCGCATTTGCGGGAGCTGTTTCAAGAGCTTGGCGGTATAGCGCTTGTGCCTCGCGATGGCGGCCCTCGTGGTCGAGCACAACACCCTTGGCATTCAGCGCGCGCAGGTCGCCAGGTACGACCAGTAAGAGCGCGTCGAGCACCTCAAGCGCATCATCTGGGGATCTGCGTCCCAACAGGGCCCGCGCAAGAGGAATCGCCGCATCGACGTTGTCCGGTTGTTGCCTCACCGTGTCGCGTAAAGTCTGCTCGTCAGCATCCCGATCGATGGCGCGAACAATGCGCTCACGCATGGCAGGATCAATCTCCACGGCGCCTGCTGGATCTGATGTGGATGTCTGCTGCGGGGAGAGCGCCGACCGCTCCGAGCCGGCACAAGCTGAGAGCAGCAATATGGCGAGAAGAGCTGGGCACGAGCCCGGACCAAAGGAGCACAAGCGCCGCCCGACGCTGATCGCATATGGAGTCATGGGCCATCTCGGGATAAGTGGCTGCGTTCTGTTAAGTCGCCGCGGTAAGGAGCCCGCCACGCTCCGAGGAAGCGGCCTTATCCTTGGCAGCCGGAAGCTTGACGGACCCAATCGGCTGGACGGTGAAATCCGAAGCGAGATCTTGATAGGACAGAACGGGCAAATCGATTCCGTTGCGGGTGAGAAAGCCTCGTACAAAACGTCGGATATCCATCGAACCGAGAATAATGGGTTGGCTCTGACTTCGAGCGATGGTCGAATGGATCTGACGGAATTGTGCAAGCAGCTTCTCGCTCTGCCAATCGTCCAAAACGAGGTATGGACCGACAGCGGTTTCGCGCACCGCGCCGCGGACAATATCCTCGGTCTCGCGCTCGATGATAAAGGCGGCCACAACCCGATGGGCATTGGCATAGCGAAAACAGATCTGCCGTTTCAAGGTGGCACGAACATATTCGGTGAGCAGGACCGCATTTTGCTCGCGTTCACTCCATTCTGCCAGGGCTTCCAGCAGTAGGCGGGTGTTGCGAATTGGAATGCCCTCATCGAGTAGGCGGCGCAGGACCTCGGCGATCCGAGGAACGGTGGTCGTACGCAGCACTTCCTTCACCAGATCAGCGTATTCCTGCTCCATCCGGCCAAGCAATTGGCGGGTTTCTTGAATGCCTACCAAGCGCTGTGCATAGCGTGTCAATGTGAAGTGGAGACGCAAGGCAAGAATTTCGCTCGGACGGTGATATCCGATTCCCGCGGCTTTGAGGGCGGCCGCATGACCTTCTTCGATCCAGACCCGATTCGTCTCCGGCTCTTGTCGAAAGGGGATGCCGCTCAATTCGATGTTCGCCACATCGTCGTTGAGCGCGAGTTGCGTCGGATCGATTACATCTCGTTCCACCGGCACGCTGTCGACATCTACCCTGAACTGCGACTTGGACAGATGCTGATCGACCTGAGCCGGGATACGCGGGACCGTTATGCCAAGATCCGCCGATACCAGCGTCGAAACGCGCGCGATGCACTGTTCCAGCTCGTTCTTGTCGATTGAATACGTCAGGTCCGGCGCGAGGAATAGCGCGATCGGAAGTGCCTCCGCATGAACAGCTTGTTTCTGGGTCTGTGCTAGAGCCCGAGCGGAAGCGGCGGCATCTGCACTTGTCTTACCTGCCGTCTTGTCGCTTTTCGCCCCAACCCTGACATAGCTCGCTGCAGCGAAGAGCCCAGCTAGAATGACGAACGGCGGCAAAGGGAAGCCGGGAACGAGTCCCATCAAGAGCAAGACGCAAGCGGCTAAGCGAAGGGCTTGTGTGCTTGCCGTGAGTTGGTTGACAATATCGGCGCCAAGTCTGAGCTTGGAAGGCCCGTTGACACGCGTGACGATGGTTGCGGCCGTGATCGACAGCAGCAGCGCCGGGATTTGCGAGATGAGCGCATCCCCTATTGTCAGCAGCGTATATTGGTGCAGCGCCTCATCGAGCGACATACCCTTGGACAGCAGGCCGATACTGATCCCACCCAGCATGTTGATGCAGATGACGATCAGGCCAGCGATCGCGTCGCCCTTGACAAACTTCATGGCACCATCCATGGCGCCATGAAGTTGGCTCTCTTGCTCCAGTGCCGCGCGCCGGCGACGCGCTTCGTGTTGATCGATATGGTTATTGCGCAGCTCCGCGTCTATCGCCATCTGTTTGCCCGGCAGCGCGTCGAGCGTGAAGCGCGCAGAAACCTCTGCGACGCGCTCGGCGCCTTTCGCAAGAACCATGAACTGCACCATGGTCACGATCAGGAATATGACGACTCCGACAGCGATATTCCCTGATATTACGAAGTCGCCAAAGGTGTGGATAATGCTGCCTGCGTCACCCTCCGCAAGAATAAGCCGCGTGGTTGCGATGGTCAGCGAGAGACGAAATACCGTCGAGATAAGGATGACGCCCGGCAACGAGGAAAAATCAAGCGCTGTGCTGAGATAGAGGGCAACCATCAGCAGCAATATGGCAAAGCCAAGATTGAAGCCGATCAGCATGTCAATCACGATGATCGGGATCGGCATGATCATCATGCCGATCGCCAGAAGCAGCATCAACGCGACCATAAAATCCGGATGGGCCGGCGCGCGCAGGATGAATTTACGCAAGACGTTGGCCATGAAGGTCCCTATTTCTGTTTGATGAGAGCGGTGCTGCCGCGCAATGACACATAGCGTCGGAAGACATCGCGGGCCTCGGTCATGCGGCCTGCCTCTCGCAGCGCGTGACTGCGCAGGAGCGTCAAAGGCACGCGTGAAGACGGGTGAGCATCAACGGCGTCCAGCCGATCGAGCACCTCAAGTGCTTCGTCGCCAAGGCCCTCCGAGATGAGGGTGTAGGCCAGAATTCGGAGCAGATCGACATCCTGGGAATGTTCGCGGGCTGCGATTCGTAGCAGGGCCAGACTTTGTGCGCTCTGCCCGCACGCGAGGTGGACATAGGAGAGGGCGCAGAGCAGGTCACGCTCCGGCCCGGAGATCAGCAGGATATCGCCGGACTTGGAAACGTCCGGGGCCGAGGTGCGGACCTCCTGCACTCGATCCGATTCGATCATGGCTAGCCCTTGATCAAGCTGTTCTGATTTTGCCGGAGCAGAAGGAACCGCCGCAGTTCTTGCTGCAGGATCGCCAAGCATTCGCCGGCCGTCTTGTCGTCTGGCGTTGATTCCAGCGTTTGCGTTAAGCGCTCCAGAAGAGCACCATGCCTGTCTGCGCGCAGCACGTCCGGATGACGCAGGCGTGGAATGACGAAGGAGAGCAGGCCATGTGACAGATTGTGGCCATAAAGTGAGGCAAGTACTGCGCGGGGGTCGATTTCATTTGCGCCAGCAGCCCTCTCGAAGAGAGTGACGCGCGAGATTGCATCGATCGGGCCGACCTCGAGCGCGGCTTCGCTCGCAGGATCAATTGTCAGATCCTGAGCGGATGCGTCTCGCCACGACGCCTGTTTCGTGGCGCCATCTGCATGAGCGCCCGCGACTTCGATGTGGTCGGCTTTCGGGGTGGTCGGGCCGTTGACCGGTGCATGCTCCCCCGCGTCATACCCCTGCGACGAGGGGCCGGACCCTACAGGGTGCTGGGGCAGTCTGGCCATCGGCTTCTCCTTTCTTCCTGCAGGGCGGAAACGTTAATAGGGAAGTGCAGCGAAGCGGCCGTTCCGACTGAGCAGCACTCGTCCATCCTCGATTCGATCGACGGTCCATCCATTGCTCAGCAGCGCTCCCACGAAATACTTCTGGCCGCCGATAAGAAGATAACGTTCGCTTCCGCGCCAAACCGCTTGGACCGAGATTGAGGGCGGCGCCTTTTCGTCCTTGACGGTGACCGCGTTCACAAGGGCAGGAGTTCCGTTGGTTTGATGATCAAACCATTGCTGGATTTCCTGCCATTTTGCGCCAAGGGCTGGCGTTACGGTTCCTTCCGCGGTCACAACGCCGTGCCCCGAACCGACCTTGATATTAAGAAGGCCCCCTCGTTCAACCTCCTGCCGCAGCAATTCGGCAGTTGCATCAGCGGCCTTCGCATCCAGACGATTGATGGCTGGTTTGGCGGCAATGTCGGCCACAGACGATGCGTCTGTGCTCGGCGTCACTGCGCTATCGTCAGGGGCGAATATGGGCGAGACGGCGCCGATCGCCATGGAGCTGAGCAAGACGAGGCTGAGCACCACGATCCAGATAAAAGAGCGGTTGCTTGAGCCACCTTGCGGCAAATCTTGCGTCGACCAGCGAATGGACATGGCGCCGACATGAACGACGGCAGGAAGAGGAACACTAACGCGCTCGCCTGGGGGCATATTCTCGCGGCCGTCCAGTCTGATATTGGCTGCAAGGGCCTCGATCTCGATCGAATTGGTATGCGGGGTGATGCGAAGGTGGCGCGGTTCGAGCCCTTGTTCAAAGAAGATCAGATCGGCATCGAGGCCGCTGCCGATGAGGCTGGCCCCAATAGCGGCTTTGCCCCTAAGCCCGGCATAGAGCCCCGATAAGACCTCAAACTCGAGAGAAATCGATTCGCTCACGGATCATCTCCTGAATAACGAGACAAGCCGTACGGCAGTTCGCCGTACGGCTCTTGCAGAGTTCGTCATTCACTGCGCGGACACGGTAGCGACTCGGTGAGCCAACCGTCTTGCAGATTTACTGGACGCGTTCGTCGGCGACCTTCTTCTCGGAAGAGAGCTCGGTCGTAATTCTGCGCATTGCCACGGCCTGGGCCTGAACTTTTTGGCTAACACGCTCGAACTCAGCCATCTGGTTCTGGAAACCGGCATCCTGGGTAGCAGGAGCGGCACCGTTACCGCCAACACTATTAACCGCCATGTCTATTTACCTTTCTTTGTCGTGTGTCGTTAGTTGTGGCCTGCTACGTCGGGCGGGCCGATGATACGATGGCAGGAATAGAAAGAAAGACGTGCTCGCCCCCCAGACTGCTCAGGCTCAGCTCTGCGTTCTTGCCGAGACCATCGGTCTTGGGCTGTACGTTGCTCGTTTCAGCGTTCTTGTTGTCGGCAGTTTTGTCGGAGTGACTATCTTCGGACTCCAACTTGTGGATCACCTTTTCAAAGGTGTGATCAATGGCCCCGCCCACGGCGGAACCAATCGCAGCTCCGGCAGGTCCGCCCAACCATCCGCCGGCAGCGCTTCCGATCATTTCTCCAATCATCGGCTTCTCCTATGCTCGTCTTGTTACGCTCAATAGACGACTCCTCGCCTACAGTTCAGCGGCCTCATGCTAGGAGCGCTACCTTTCGAGAAGCTGACGAGTCTCCCGTTCCAGAACATTGGGGTGGCCCTTTGCAGAAGCTCATCACCTGCTGACAGCTTGCAAGCTTCATTTGCCTCCCTGGCCGCGCGTATGATCAGCCTGACGCCGAGCCGATATCGGCGCGGCGAACGTGCCTGCGCGTCAGGCGCAATTCGTTGGTCTGGTGAAGCTTGCAGCGAAGCTCTGACGGGGGTGCGTGGTCCGGCGATCAGGCCCGATCGCTAGGAGCCCGTCCAGATATGTTTTCGTGACGGGCATTTGTTGTAGAGTAGCAGGCTCAGGCTGCGTTTGCGAGGTTGAACAGCTTGAGGAGGTTATGGACGGTGCAGATCATTGTCCACTCGGCGCGCACTTTCTCGATGCCCCGCAACAGGAACTGGCGGAAGCCTCTTGCCTGTTTGATCTGTCCGAACACCGGCTCCACCACTTGCTTTCGCAATCGGTAGGGTGTTTCGAAGCCGCCATCGTCGATCTTCTTTCGCATGGCCTGTGTCAGCGGGCCGCCGACTTTTCCGTTCGCTACTGTCGGGTGCTTGGCGCGTCCGGGCGCGACATAGCCATCGATGCTGCGTGTGTCGAGCGCTTCGAGATTGGCTTCGCTGCAGTAGCCGGAATCCGCTGAGGCCTGCCGCGGCTTGCGGCCAAGATTGCTCTCGATGGCCTCGATCAGGGGCACCAACTGGCCCTGATCGCTGCCGTGCTGGGTCAGTTCTTGCGCGACAATGATCTGGGCATGTGCATCGACGGCCGCCTGGGCATTATAGGCCTGAACGAAGCCATCCTTCGACTTCATGATGCGGCTTTCCGGATCGGTGAAGTTGCGTTGCGCCTTGGGATTGGGTTCCTCCGATGGCAGCGCCGCCGGTTTGCCCGGCTTCTTGCGGCCTTCGGCCTGGCGCTGCTGTTCCTTTTCGGCCTCGATGCGGCGCTCTTCCTCCGCCGCCAGTTTGGCGTCCGCTTCCAGCGCCGCCATCGCTTGCTGGATCTTCGCCAGCCGTTTCTGCTTGTCGACGGTCCAGTCCGGCAGTTCGTCGCTGTTGCCGAAAGTCTCATCCTCCGAGGCATCCGCCGCCTCGGCGGCCGCCAGCATGCGAGCGACCTCGGCCTTCAATTCCGCCTCGCGCTTCTTCATGCGCTCATAACTCATCGCCTTGTGTTTCGACGCGTTCGCCTTGATCTTCGTACCATCCAGCGCGACATGACCGAGCTTGACCAGCCCGGCCGTCTCGCACAACTTCAGAACCTGCACGAATAGCGCGCCGAGCGCCTTCAAATGTCGCTTGCGAAAGTCGCTGATCGTCCGAAAATCCGGCGCATCCAGCGCCACGATCATCACAAAATCGTTCCGCTCCCGGCAGGCCTTGGCAATCCGACGCGACGAATACAGCCCACTCGCATAGCTATGCAGCAGCAGCGCCACCATCATCCGCGGATCAAACGGCGGCTGCCCAAGCCCGCTCACATAGCTGCCCATGATCTCCCTGAGATCGAGGCTCTCCCGCACCAGATCAACCATAAACCGCGAGACATGGCCTTTCGGCACGAAGTCCTGCACATTCGGCGGCAGAAGCAGCGTCTGATCGATGTTCCAAGGCCGAAAATACTTGCTCATCGCCCAATGTTGAATCAGACCCGACCAGATTTGAACAGCGACTATCCAGACAAGCTCCTAGGCCTACGGCCGGGTTGTTGCGTTTGTCGGTGAGCGTTGCTGCGGAGACTGATGGTGTGATCGCCGGCACTTAGAGATTGCATCGATAGCGCGCGACGGGGAGCGGCGGGGGGGGGGGGGGGCTTTTCTGGTCCGACGGAGCGACTGGCGGCTTCGCGGTGAGGCCTCGTCGCTTATTGAGGCCTCGCAAGGAACAGGACCTATCAGCGTAGCTGACATCGGACAGTCGATCGTCGGGTGCGAGACTACATGTTACCGGTGATCGGCGAGCGTGGATATTCCCTAAAGGTGGTCTGTCGTGGAAGGCCGCTGCGAGCAATCACGCGATCCTCAGCCCGTGTCTGCTGACGAGGGCTGTGATGTTCAGTCGATGGTTTGTTGTCGTCAGCTTTTCGACAGGTACTGCTGGTACAGTCTTGGGACTTGGATGCGTGCGACATGCTCGTGCCAAGCCGACGAGAGAGGGGAGGGATCTCATCAGGGTTGCCGACGCCGGCAGCGAGAAGCATCCATTCGCTCGCCATCGGGCCAGGGGTGCGTTCTAAAATGGTTCCTGGTTGATTGAGCACAACGCTCGCAATTTTACCGCTTTCTTCGATGCAACAGGAGTGAACTAAATGGCGTATCTTCCCGTGGCCGGTCTCCCCGTGGTCGGTGCACTCGATTCGACGGTGAATGGAGTGGGGTCTGACGGGGTGGTTGCCAGCCCCGCTTTCGGCGCGCTGTTGGGGCAGTATGCCTCGACGGGTGCCTACCAGTACCTGCCGGCAGGTGCTGCCGTCGTTGTCGCTCCGGTGGTCGTCACTCCAGTCGTGGTTGCTCCCATGTACATGATGGCGCCACCTCCTCCTCCTCCTTCCATGCTGTTGAGCCAGCAAAGTTCGGGTTTGGAGTCTTCCGTCGATCCGGTGTGGACGCATGAGGTCAAGGATGGTAAGGCCACGATTAACCTCGGCGACAAATATACGATCACGGCCAATGAGAAGGATGGCACCTGGACCGTTCGCAACAACCAGACTGGCCATGTCACGAAGATCCATGGCGATCCCCATGTTGACGCGGACGGGGATGGCAGGGATGACTTCGACTTCAAGAAAGATATGACCTTCCAGCTCGACGATGGGACCAAGATTACCGTCAATAATGTCGACTACGGTAATGGTGAGGCCATCTCCTCAAAGTTGACCATTACGAACGGTCACAACGCGATGGTTGTGGAGGGGCTCGGCGACGACAAGGATGGCAAAAACAATCTGAGGGTGACCCAGTCCAATGCTGGCATGACTCTTGATGAGCTGACACCCGATGGTGCCCAGGCGATCCATGAGAGTGGCCAAGGCTGGGTCGATGGCGCCGGCGGCGTGGTGAATCAGGCGAGTATCGATGCCGGCGAACAGGGTCGCGCGCCGGGCAACTACCAGTCTGCAAGCGCAACGCCTGCCACTGCAACACCCGTGTTCTTCGTTCCTCCTCCACCGCCGCCTCTTGCGATGGTTCCGCTTGCCGTCGCGCCGGCGCCGTCATCTCAGCCAGCGCCAGTGTGGTCGCACGAGGTCAAGGACGGCAAGGCGACGATCAACCTTGGTGATAAGTATACGATCACAGCCGATGAGAAGGACGGCACCTGGACCGTTAGGAACAACCAGACCGGCCATGTCTCGAGGATCCACGGCGATCCTCACGTCGATGCTAATGGCGACGGCAAGGACGATTTCGACTTCAAGAAAGGTATGACCTTCCAGCTCGACGACGGCACGAAGATCACGGTGGACACGGTCGATTATGGCAAGGGAAAAACCATCTCCTCGAAGCTCACCATCACCAACGGCGACAATGCCATGGTTGTGGAGGGGCTCGGCGACGACAAGGATGGGAAGAACAATCTGAAGGTCACGCAGTCTAATGCTGGGCGGACGCTTGATCAGCTGACGTCCGATGGAGCTCAGACAATCCATGAGACAAATCAGGGGTGGGTTGACAACTCCGGACGCAAGGTGACGCAGTCGGTGATCAACCACAATGAGAACCCGGATGCGCCGCCGGATCTCAAGACGATGATGCGCGAGAGCATGTTCCGGCGCATTTTCCGTCACGATGCACAGCCGGCATGAGGCCCGATCCCGGGGCGTGTCGGAAACTCGTGGAAGCGGGCGCTAGCGCCCGCCTTTCATTTTCGCCAAACGGCCGCGAGAATGGCAGCTTGGCGATCTATCGATTCAGGATCGACGGTAACAGCCAGATTGTCTCGGCAATCGCAGCCTTCGCCCCGACAAACGGGCGGAGGGCCTCCAGGCCCGGCTACCCGGCCAGAATTGCTGCGGCGCGTTCCCGCCCGTTGTCGGCGATGGAGGCGTTGCACAGGAACGGTGCTCTCAGGTTTGTCTGCATGCCGACGCAAGCGTCGCAGTGAAAATCCCGTCAAGATCGCAGATTGGATTGAGGGCTGCCTCGACGGCGCGATCTACCCTCGGCTCAAAAGCACAAGCCCTGTCTCGCGTTGAGCTCTGCCTGTCTTTAGCCTCCGAAGCCGGGCGTGAACCCCAGCGCCCCCGAACATCCATCAGCTTCTCAGGAAGCCGGAGGCGCCGTGGGCTATGAGCATCGCCATTCCCGTCAAAGTCTGCTGCTAGGAGCCCGTCCAGATATGTTTTCGTGACGGGCATTTGTTGTAGAGTAGCAGGCTCAGGCTGCGTTTGCGAGGTTGAACAGCTTGAGGAGGTTATGGACGGTGCAGATCATTGTCCACTCGGCGCGCACTTTCTCGATGCCCCGCAACAGGAACTGGCGGAAGCCTCTTGCCTGTTTGATCTGCCCGAACACCGGCTCCACCACTTGCTTTCGCAATCGGTAGGGTGTTTCGAAGCCGCCATCGTCGATCTTCTTTCGCATGGCCTGTGTCAGCGGGCCGCCGACTTTTCCGTTCGCTACTGTCGGGTGCTTGGCGCGTCCGGGCGCGACATAGCCATCGATGCTGCGTGTGTCGAGCGCTTCGAGATTGGCTTCGCTGCAGTAGCCGGAATCCGCTGAGGCCTGCCGCGGCTTGCGGCCAAGATTGCTCTCGATGGCCTCGATCAGGGGCACCAACTGGCCCTGATCGCTGCCGTGCTGGGTCAGTTCTTGCGCGACAATGATCTGGGCATGTGCATCGACGGCCGCCTGGGCATTATAGGCCTGAACGAAGCCATCCTTCGACTTCATGATGCGGCTTTCCGGATCGGTGAAGTTGCGTTGCGCCTTGGGATTGGGTTCCTCCGATGGCAGCGCCGCCGGTTTGCCCGGCTTCTTGCGGCCTTCGGCCTGGCGCTGCTGTTCCTTTTCGGCCTCGATGCGGCGCTCTTCCTCCGCCGCCAGTTTGGCGTCCGCTTCCAGCGCCGCCATCGCTTGCTGGATCTTCGCCAGCCGTTTCTGCTTGTCGACGGTCCAGTCCGGCAGTTCGTCGCTGTTGCCGAAAGTCTCATCCTCCGAGGCATCCGCCGCCTCGGCGGCCGCCAGCATGCGAGCGACCTCGGCCTTCAATTCCGCCTCGCGCTTCTTCATGCGCTCATAACTCATCGCCTTGTGTTTCGACGCGTTCGCCTTGATCTTCGTACCATCCAGCGCGACATGACCGAGCTTGACCAGCCCGGCCGTCTCGCACAACTTCAGAACCTGCACGAATAGCGCGCCGAGCGCCTTCAAATGTCGCTTGCGAAAGTCGCAGATCGTCCGAAAATCCGGCGCATCCAGCGCCACGATCATCACAAAATCGTTCCGCTCCCGGCAGGCCTTGGCAATCCGACGCGACGAATACAGCCCACTCGCATAGCTATGCAGCAGCAGCGCCACCATCATCCGCGGATCAAACGGCGGCTGCCCAAGCCCGCTCACATAGCTGCCCATGATCTCCCTGAGATCGAGGCTCTCCCGCACCAGATCAACCATAAACCGCGAGACATGGCCTTTCGGCACGAAGTCCTGCACATTCGGCGGCAGAAGCAGCGTCTGATCGATGTTCCAAGGCCGAAAATACTTGCTCATCGCCCAATGTTGAATCAGACCCGACCAGATTTGAACAGCGACTATCCAGACAAGCTCCTAGCCCGTCTTATTCGTCAGAGTGCGCCTGAGAGGCTGGCGAGCGTGGTGTAAAGCGCTGATGCGGCGTAGGATTCGGTTGCAAAGCCAACCCCATCACCTCAACCGCGAACGCCACGCCCGCCATGACCGACGATACGATTCTGCCCTTCTCGTTTCCAGCCGTTCACGCCAAGAAAGTCACAGCTGCCTTCGATGGCGGTCGGCTGACCTCGAACGGGGGCGTGATGCTTCTGGCGATGGCCGAGCGGCGTCTCGGCTTGGCCGACAATTTGGCCCGGGTGTTCCCGGATCGGCGCGATCCGACGCGGGTCGTGCACAGCCTTGTCGATATGTTCCGCGCGCGCATGTTCGCGATCTGCTGCGGCTACGAGGACGCCGACGACCTCGATCATCTGCGGTCCGATCCCGCATTCAAGCTGGCCTGCGGACGGCTGCCGGACACGGGTCGCGATCTGTGTTCCCAACCGACGCTGTCGCGGCTGGAGAATGCTCCGCGCCTGCGCGACGTGATCCGACTGACCTACACTTTGGTCGACGCATGGATGGATAGCTACCCGCGCGAGCCGGCATCCGTCACGCTCGACATCGATGATACCTGCGATGTCGTCCACGGCCATCAGCAGCTCTCGCTGTTCAACGCTCATTATGACGAACGCTGCTTCCTGCCGATCCACGTCTACGACACGGAGAAGAGCCGGCCCGTGGCGGTCGTGCTGCGGCCCGGCAAGACGCCGGGCGGCGTCGAGGTGCGTGCCCATCTGCGCCGCCTGATACGGCATATCCGGACGCGGTGGCACAACACGCGAATCACGTTCCGTGGCGACGGGCACTATGCCCGGCCGGAGGCCATGGCGTGGTGCGAGACCAACGGCATCGACTACATCTTCGGTCTGTCCGGCACCAAGCCGCTCGCCAGAAAAGTCGACGAGGCCGCCGACGACATCCGCACGCGACGCGCCATCGAGAACCTGCCGGTTCTGCGTGGCTATACCGAGACGCGCCACAAGGCCAAGTCCTGGGATCGCGAACGGCGTACCGTCGCCCGTATTGAGGCGACGATGCTCGGCCTCGACATCCGTTTCGTCGTCACCAGCCTCGATGTCGGCTCGGCCGAGTGGATCTACGACAGCCTGTATTGCGCGCGCGGCCAAGCCGAGAATCTGATCAAGCTGCATAAGACACAGCTCGCCTCCGATCGCACCAACTGCCGTTCGGCGCTCGCCAATCAAGTCCGCCTCGTTCTCCACACCGCCGCTTATTGGCTGATGCTGACCGTGCGCGACGCGATTCCCAAAGCCCGGGAATTGGCCACAGCCGAGTTCGCGACGCTGCGTCTTCGTCTCTTGAAACTCGCTGCCCGTGTCGTTGAGACCACGAGCCGCATTCGCCTTGCGTTTGCCGCGGCATGTCCCGAAGCCGACCTGATCCGCGGCTTGCCAGGCGCGCTGCTGCCGCTCGGTCCTTGACCGGCGGGGCGTCCGCCCCCCGTTCGCCCAACCTACACCTCAAGCGCGTTGCAAAGTACCGGTCGTCAGGCGGTGAAAAGCCGAAGGCAATCCCGCGCGCCTCGTCAGAGCAGATGTGCGGCCACATCAATCGGACTAAAAAAAGCACTCTCACGAATAGGACGGGCTAGGGACGTTAAAAGGAAATCGCAGCAGCCCGCTGCCAAAAAGATGCAGGTGCATTCGGATTCGCGGACCCGCTCGCAGCTCGGATCTGAGATCATTGAATGCGCATCTAACTGGTGGCATGTGCCAAGTCTCACTTGGCACGTCTTCGATTCGATCACCACGCGGGCTGTATCTCTATGTGGCGCCGAGCATCGGCTCACCCATCATCAAGCTCGCTCATGGCCTCATCCATATCCGACTGGGAATCGCTTATGACTTGCGTGGCGACGGAAACGAGAGCCTTTTCGAATGCTCGGCGCAGTAGCGCTGCACGCGTGTCATCGCCGCCGCTCTCGGCGGTGTCGGAGGGGGCGCCAACCTGCGGCGCTGTTGCATTAATATCGGCTGCGTTCATGTCGTAACACCCGGATAGCGGCGTCGCCGCGAGATGACCTATCCGCTTCATGCTAGCAGGGGCAGCTTGCGAAAAGCTGACTAAGATCGAGCCTCCTTGGCGGCTTCATCCATGACCACGCAAGTGAGGACAACCGCTGTGCCGGCAAGGTCATTACTGCGATCGGAGCTCTGGTAAATCATGGCGCCAAAACACTTGGCCACGTCAGCAAGCGCGACGGCGACTGTTGCGCGTTGAAGGCTCAGTGGTACCACAAGCATTTGTGGAGCTATCGTGCTCGATCTGGCGCGCGCGGCAAGCCACCGAGATCGCACGATCATGGCAGGGACGCACCTCACGCCAGTTCCACAAGAAGAGCAACACCTTGCTGGCGCAGCTCGATCGCATTCTCGACCGCTTTGAATTGCAAGCCAAACGTTGCGCGTCATGAGATTATCCCTCGCCAGCATCGCCCAGAACCTTCGCCGAACGGATTCCTATCCAACGCGGGCTCGCATAGGCACCCGTCATCGCGACGGAGCATCGAAATCAAAATGCTGCCACTCTTTTCACGGAATGGGCCGAAGCAGGGGGGGGGCATTTGCTCGAACAGAGCGTTGCGGGCCCGGACCCGGAGCGGACGTGGCGTCCTGCGTCTCGACTCCCCTGGCACAAGCCTTGACGAATCTCGACGCGCGGCGTCTGTATGTAGATCTGCCACGGTCTTCCATTCTGCATCTAGTAGGATGGAAGCTAAGAGGGAACCCGGTGCGCCGGTAACGGCTATTCCGGGGCTGCCCCCGCAACTGTAAGCGGCGAGCGGTTGTCATAATGGTCACTGGCCGCGACAGCACCGGGAAGGCCGACAGCCGCAGCGACCCGCGAGCCAGGAGACCTGCCGCGACAGAATAGAACGTCCTCGGGCGGGGTGCCCCGTGCGTCGCTTGCAGCCTGGGACGTTTGACCCGTCTCCTCGCAAGTCGTGCGCGTGGCTTCACCCCCTAACATCGCGGGGTTGCCGATGTCGCCGTCTTACGATTTCAATCAGCATGGTCATCTAATTGAGTGGCCGAGTGTGCGGCCGTGGCCGGCGCGGCCAAAGTCTGCCGCGCCTCAGCGGTGTGTTGTGCCGCCGCCGTCATCGGCTCCGCTGCCGCGGCCTCTCGCGCCATTGCCAAAGCCGTCCGATCTCACGCTCGATCGATCGCGCGACGGCCTGCTGACCGCGTTCGGCAAGCTAACGCTGACCGATCGCTATCTGCTCGTCGGCGAAAGCATCCAGGACATGTTCGCGCGGGTGTCCTGTGCCTTCGCGGACGATGTTGCGCACGCCCAACGTCTCTATGACGCGATGTCTCGGCTGTGGTTCATGCCAGCCACGCCGGTGCTGTCCAATGGCGGCACCACGCGCGGCCTGCCAATCTCGTGCTTCCTTAACTCGGTGTCGGACTCGCTCGAAGGAATCGTTGGCACCTGGGACGAAAACGTGTGGCTTGCCTCCAACGGGGGCGGTATCGGCACGTACTGGGGCAATGTTCGCTCGATCGGAGAGAAGGTGAAGGGCGGCGTCAGCTCAGGCGTCATCCCGTTCATCCACGTCATGGACGGCCTGACGCTGGCGATCAGCCAGGGCTCGTTGCGGCGCGGCTCGGCGGCGGTCTATCTCGATATCCAGCATCCCGAGATCGAGGAGTTTCTCGAGATCCGCAAGGCGTCCGGCGACTTCAACCGCAAGAGCCTCAACCTGCATCACGGCATCAACCTCACCGACGAGTTCATGCGTGCCGTGGGCGCCGGCACCGCGTTCGCTCTGCGCAGCCCGAAGACGAACGAGGTCGTCCGCGAGATCGACGCGCGACAGCTATGGCAACGCATTCTTGAGAACCGGTTGCAGACAGGCGAGCCTTATCTCTTGTTCATCGACACCGTGAATCGCGCGCTTCCCAAGCACCAGCGCGAGCTCGGTCTCAAGGTCTCGACCTCCAACCTGTGCAGCGAGATTACGCTCCCGACCGGCATCGACCATCGCGGCGAGGAGCGCACCGCGGTGTGCTGTCTGTCATCGCTCAACCTCGAGACCTGGGACCAATGGAATGAGGAACCCGGCTTCATCGAGGACGTCATGCGCTTCCTTGACAACGTGCTCACCCACTTCATCACGACGGCGCCGGAGGGTATGAAGCGGGCCCGCTACGCCGCCCTGCGCGAGCGCTCCGTCGGACTTGGCGTGATGGGCTTCCACTCGTTCCTCCAGGCGAATGGCATTCCAATGGAGAGTGGCTTGGCGAAATCATTCAATCTAAAGATGTTTCGGAAGATCCGGGGTGATGCCGACGCGGCATCCGTCGCCCTTGCTCGCGAGCGTGGCCCGTGCCCGGATGCCCTGGAACGTGGCGTGATGGAGCGCTTCAGCCAGAAGATCGCGATCGCGCCGACTGCTTCGATCAGCATCATCTGCGGCGGCACCAGCGCATGCATCGAGCCGATCCCGGCCAACATCTACACCCACAAGACGTTGTCTGGTGCCATCTCGGTACGTAATCCTCATCTGACCAGGGTACTGATCGCCAAGGGCGCCGACACCCCGGTGACCTGGCAGTCGATCATTGCGCAGGAGGGTTCGGTCGCCCATCTCGACATTCTGTCGGAACACGAGAAAGCGGTGTTTCGCACCGCCTTCGAGGTCGACCAGCGCTGGATCGTCGAGCTTGCAGGCGACCGGGCCGCATTCATCTGCCAGAGCCAGTCAATCAACCTCTATCTGCCGGCCGAGGTCGATAAGTGGGACCTCCACATGCTGCACTGGACGGCGTGGAAGCGTGGGGTGAAGAGCCTTTATTACTGCCGTTCAAAATCGATCTCGCGCGCGGCGTTCGCCGGCAAGATCGTCGACGATGACGAGGCCGCGCCGCGGCAGCCGCCTGCGCAGCGCGCCGATTATGAGGAGTGCCTCGCATGTCAATGATCGATCTCTCGTCTGTCGATCCGCGCACGCTGATCGGCAAGGGGCGCGTTGGTCTCCTTGACTCGACGGGCAGCTATGACGTTGATCGCTACGCTTGGGCCTACGAGTTCTGGAAGCGTCAGCAGCAGACGCATTGGATGGCCGAGGAGGTGCCGCTCGGCAACGACCTCAAGGACTGGGCGTCGGACCGCGTCACCGCCAGCGAGCGCGCGCTGCTCACCCAGATCTTTCGCTTCTTTACTCAGTCGGACATCGAGGTCGGTGACAATTATCTCAAGCGATACATCCCGATTTTCCAGCCGCTCACCGTCCAGATGATGATGGCGGCCTTCACGAACATGGAGACGGTCCACATCGACGCCTATGCGCTGCTGCTCAAGACGCTCGGCATGCCCAAGACCGAGTTCGAGGCATTTCGCAGCTATGCGCAAATGCGCGCCAAGGCGGACTACATGCACGAGTTCGGCGTTGACACCGTGGCCGATGTCGCGCGCACCCTGGCTATGTTCGGCGCCTTTACCGAAGGCATGGCTTTGTTCGCGAGCTTCGCTATGCTGCTCAATTTTCCGCGCCACAACAAGATGAACGGCATGGGACAGATCGTAAGCTGGTCGGTGCGCGACGAGAGTCTCCACTGCGAGGGCGTCATCAAGCTGTTTCACGAATGGCACCGCGAGACCGGCGCCGTGACGCGCTCGGTCCGTGACGACATCGTCGATGTCGCCAGAACGATGGTAAAGCTGGAGGAGAACTTCGTCGATCTCGCCTTTGGCCTGGGCAAGATCGAGGGCATGCGTCCTGAGCAGATCCACGCCTACGTCCGTTATGTCGCCGACTGGCGACTGACCCAACTCCGGATTGCCCCGGTTTTCGGCTTCTTCAAGGCCGAGGAGGATGGGTTCACGCAGCTCAAGCCGCATCCGCTGCCTTGGCTCGTCGAGATTCTCAATGGGGTCGAGCACGCCAATTTCTTCGAGCAGCGCGCCACGGAGTACTCCAAGGCGGCGAGCCGAGGCAGCTGGGACGGCGAGGACGGGGTGTGGGCGGCTTTCGGCCGTATGTAGGCAACCGGAACAGCATGCGTCCATTCATACATCTTGGAGGTTCGCGGAAGTCCTCTGCTGCGGCTTCCGGCGGCACAGCGGACTCAAGCGGCATCATCCACGCCGCTCGAAAATCATAACGGGGGAACACCCGCCCACGGGGCCGATGTACCAAAGTGAAGTCTGATCTTGTGCTGAGTTGCTTCGGTGCGGCAGACTTCGAAAAGGCGATCACAATCGTTGCAATTTGCAGGACCAAGCGCGGGCATTGGTCGGCGATCTTTGAGGCGCGCTCGCCTTGCGGGAAAGTCGGCGTGACCTCATCGATGCGGACCAATGGAACCGGTTTATGCACACCTGCACAAAAGGGCGGCGAAAGCCTGAGTGGAAGCCGCCAGTCTGTTCAGGGCGACCGTGCATGCGATGACGGCGCTTGATGATCAGGGTCATCGACGCGGCCGTCTCCATACAGCAAACGGCCGGGAGGCGAGTAGAGTGAGGAGGCCAGTTGGTGATCGCTCCTCTTCAGCCGTACAGCTAGACAATTTCGATCAGGTTTCCGCATATCGAGTGGACGCCTTGAAAGGAACTTGGCCGGCGGAGTATCCGCCAGCCAAGAGCGATCGTCATCACGTGCTCCTGCTGTTGGCGGAGACAATCTATCAACCTTCGCACATGGCCCTTGTCGCGGCTAAAGCTATGGGCACTAGCCGGCGGGCGGATCTTGCCCCGCGTCTGCCGGCCTGTCTTCGTCCACATCTGCGGGCCAAAGGCTCGGGTCCAGTGCTGGCGTGAGGCGAATGAAGCCCTCGTCTCTCCATTCGGCCGTGTGAGGTACGCCGAAAAGGGTAAAGACTTTGGTCGGGTGGTCTTGGGCGGCAGTACCCCGCTGCGCTCCAGCATGTCGATCTGAGCGCTTGTGGCTGTTTGGCCCATGAAAACCCAGTAGTCCTTGGCGAGACGTCCGTCCCGCATACGGAACTCGGAAAGTTCTGGCGGTACAACTTCGGAAGGCCCAGCCTGAGATGGTCCGGCGTGCGAGGGATTTTTATCCATATCCTGCCATAGCAAATCTTGGTCGAAATCAGGATGCGCCTCGATCGCCTGAGCGATCGTCTGCTGCGAGAGGTGATGCGGGGACCGTTCTGGTGCTGGATCTGCACCGAGCGCAGCCGGCGCATGCGAATCATCCTCCCAACCCAAGCCTGGCGAATAGGGTTGCGCTATATCCAGGTACGGCGAAAAAGGGTGCCGAGCATCCAAGTACGGCGAATAGGGATGGCCTGCGTCCAGATATGGCGAATAGGGCTCCCCCGGCAGCGCGGGCGAGGCGGTACGATGTGGCGCAGCACCACCCTGAGCGCCGTTGAGCTGCTGCTCAAAGCCGGTAGCGTCCGTGGGCGGTAGCGGTGAATTGGTGTCCGGGCTCGTGTTCGATGGTCCGATTTCGTTGAAATCCATCCTGTCACTCCCGCATGATGGAGCAGCTCGAGCAATGCGAAGGCTCCTGCCCTGCGAGACCGAAGCAGCTGTTTCGGAGGTTCGCGTTGATCTTCAAGCCCTCCTGGATGCACACGTCTGGCGCGGTCGATGCGAGGCACCGCCATCCAGACAGGCTCATCCTGGGTGAGGCAGCTTTCGAAAAGCTGACGATCAGATGGATTTAAGCGAATGCAGTTCGGATCCTCGGCTCGAGCTCTCTCGTATTGTTAAGTCACTTCTGGCCTGCAGCTTCGCGCACGATGCCGTCCTGATGCTGCGCTTCTGAGGAATAGTGGCTTTCAGGTCGTCCGTCGCGAATGACCGTGCTCGAGGAGCCACGAAACAACATCAAAACCGACCCCAGTGGCGGCTTTTCAGCAGCGGTTGGATTCCGCCGCGCCTGCGCCTCCGCCACAAGGCCCTTGAGCGTTTGGTCCACGAGCGCGATGAAGCGCGGCGGGCCCGAAGCCAGGACGAGGCCATCTCCTGGAGCCGGCTTCACGATATAGCGCTCATCGGAGATGTTGAGCACATCGAGCGCGGTCCTGAACGCATCGAAGCTGATCGGATTCAACACAATGAGACGGCTTTGCGCCTCTTGAGCCGCGGATATGTAAAGCACGAGACCGTCGTAATACCATTGAAGATTGTACAGATTGGTCAAGCGCTCGAGGAACTCTCGCGGTGGCAGGTCCGGCATTCGCCCACGAATCCGGCCCTTTACCTCGGCGCTGACATTGACCCTGATATTGTGATTGTTGCCGAACTCCTGCAGCGCGGCGGAAAGGTCCTGATCCAGAACCGTGTAGCTGTAAGGAGCCGACGGCAGTGAGAGGGATGCGCCGAGCGCGCTTACCGTTCCCAGATAGACAAAAACTCCGACATGGAGAACTCTCCTCAAAATGTAGACCGTTGTGGATCGGATGAGCATTCCCGAAGGCCTTCCGCCTGAAAACAAACCTGGAATTTCATTCCAACGTGAAGGCCAAACGTGATCTTTAGATGACGTAACCAGCGGCATCTTCGTCAGGTTTTCGTCAGCTCGCCAATCTACGCTCATGATCCGTTCGTCGTTCAACAATGCCTGATCTCATCACACGAGCACAATGACTCCTTATATGATGGTAGGCGCAACGCCGATCTCTCCCCATTCAGCTGACTGTGTTTCCAGTGCCTGCTCGCCGGCAGTCACTGGCGAGCAGGCTCACTTTGAGCAGTCCCTTGCGCAAGCGTCTTCCAATGAGGTCGCCGCCTCGTCAGTCTCAGCTAGAGCGGCAGTCGCTCCGCCGGTATCGGAGGTTCAGCGAGCGAGCGCGCTCGCAAGTCCGCCGGGCGATCGCGTCCTTCATGCACTTTCCACCATGTACCGGAGCCATGCCGTTTCTCCCGCGGTCAGCGGCGCGCCTGCTCCGAATGGCGTGCAAGGGGGGCCGGCTGCGCAGCTGCTCGTGCAGGTGGATGATGTTGGCACACATGCGGCGGTTAAGCCGATAGGTTCGGATTTCGATTCGATGATGGTTGGTCTGCGTGATGTCTACAGAGACGTCGTTCAGGTTTCACTTGTCTCCAAGAGCACCAGCGCCGTCAGTTCGTCGCTGAACAAGCTGCTGTCGGCCGGCTGAGCGAGGATGATGACTGACGTGGTCCAGAGGCGTGGCGGTGGCGGCCATCGATCGTGGCGGCGGCTTCGCATTTGTCTTGCCCTGCCGCTCCTTCTTGCTTTGATTGGCTGCAAGACTGATCTCTATACCAAGATTCAGGAGCGTGAGGCTAATGAGATGCTCGCGCTTCTTCTTGGCAAGGGTGTCGATGCGGTCCGTGTTGTCGCCAAGGATGGAACCAGCGCAATCCAGGTCGAGGAAAAGCAGCTTGCGTATTCGATTGACTTGCTGAATGTCGAGGGGCTGCCTCGCCAATCCTTTAAGAATCTTGGCGAGGTGTTCAAGGGGTCAGGACTGGTTGCCTCACCGATCGAGGAGCGCGCTCGTTACATCTATGCGCTAAGCGAAGAATTATCCCGCACGATCAGCAATATCGATGGCGTCCTTTCAGCGCGTGTTCATGTCGTTCTGCCGAAGAACGATCTGTTGCGGCAGGATGCGACCCCATCCTCGGCGTCGGTCTTCATTCGACATGGCTCTAACGCGAAGCTCTCGGTGCTCTTACCGCAGATCAAGATGCTGGTCGCCAACAGCATCGAGGGGCTCTCCTACGACAAGGTGGCGGTCGTCTTTGTGCCGGTTGAGCGGGCGCCGCTTGAGCCGTCACGGGCAGTCAGTTCCCCTCAACCAGCAAAATTTGCTTCAACGCCGTTGCTTGCGTTCGGGGTGGGTGGTGCCGGCGCCGCATTCGGCATCGCCTCTTACGTGTTGTTGGGCGCGCGTATTCGTCAATTCGGACAATCGTCGCGCAAACTGACCATGTTTGGCGGAGGTTCGAATGTGCCGGCCGTCCAGGCTGTTGACGAGAAGACCACTTCTGATGCGACGTAGTCAGGACGCTTATGTCGGCATCGATGTCATTCACCGAATCCAATCGTTCGTCCGTGTTGGCTTCCGATCGGCTGCGCGAGCTTGTTGCCTCCATCCATCCGAGCCGCTTTGCTGCGCGCCTTGATCCGTTGCTGTCGCCTCCCACGTTGCTACGGTTACAGCAGAGTTCCAGACTGCAGCCAAAACTGGCCGGGCTGCTGCTTGGCGGCGAAGTCGATGTGAGCGGAGCCAACTGGAACGAAGACCTGCTGCTCGGGCATGATCCGCGTCGAGCTGCCCTGCTCGCAGGTAGTATCTGGCATGCGCGCTCGGTCCTGAAGCTGGTTTCAAGGCACGATCTATCAATTTTGGTCGAACTGATCGGTGCCGAAGTGCATGCTTTTGGGATCCGGCATTTATCAAGCGCGGTCGCAACGACGCCCATTGCCGACCCGGAGCAACTATCGCGACAGATTGAACATGATGGGCTCGTCTGTCTCGGCACCTGGCTCGACGAGGCTCCAGCGCTTGAGCGTACCCGCGTGCTTCTACGCTTGCCCGTTGGGACCGCCGCGGACAATCCGGCGGCCGACTACCGTGGTGCCGCAGGCCCGCTGCTTTCCTTGGTCATGGCCCATTTGAGGACGGAGGTTGCCAGGGGATGACCGCCGATGTCCCAGCATTGCCGGTGGCGCCGCGGATTCGCCCGCTCGGGCCCCTGATACGGGCAGCCGAACTCAAGGTCTGGCACGATGCCGTGCAGGCGCTCGCCGCTGCCGAGCGACATCTGCAGCGCGTTCGTAGCTGGGGACGCAAAGCTTATGAGCTGGAACGGATGCGCGGCCATGCCGAGGGCAAAAAGACGGGAGCGGAGGAAATGACACGGCTGATCGCGCAGGCTGTTTGTGAACTGGCGCAGCGAAAGGCCGCTCTGGATCAGGAATTGCCGCAGTTGGTCATTGAGATCGTGAGCAATTTGCTGGGTGCCTTTGAGCCGAGCGAGATGCTGGTGCGGGCCGTTCGTCACGCCATCGAGCAGAAGTATAAGAACACGGAAGTTTGCCTTCACGTATCGCCCCTGAAAGCCGATCTGCTGGCCAGTGAGTTCGCGGCCTACGATGGACTTGACGATCGACCTAAGGTCAGGATTCAGCCGGATCCTGCGCTGACGGCGGACCAGTGCGTTTTGTGGAGCGAGTTTGGCAATGTCGACCTTGGACTTGCCGCGCAGGTCCGCGCGCTTCGTCTTGGCCTTGGTTTGTCCTCGCAGGAGGGCGAGCCGTGACCATGCAACGACCAGCCCATGAGGCTGCGGCAGGGGAGGGGAATGTTCACGCCGCGCTCTCGTCCTTAAGATCTTCCGCAAAGCATATTGACACCCGCGCCGTTCGTGGTCGGGTCACGCGGGCAATAGGGACGCTGCTCCACGCCGTTCTGCCGGAGGCCCGTGTTGGGGAACTGTGCCTCCTGCAAGATCCTCGCAGCGGATGGTCACTAGAGGCCGAGGTGATCGGTCTATTGCCGGACGGGGTGTTACTCACCCCGATCGGCGACATGGTCGGATTGTCCAACCGTGCGGAAGTGGTCACGACCGGGCGAATGCAGGAAGTGCCAGTCGGTCCCAATTTGCTCGGCCGCGTGATCGACAGCTTCGGCCGTCCACTCGATGGCGGGGGCCCGATAAAGACTGGCGAAGTTCGCCCGCTGCGCGGCAGGGCGCCCAACCCCATGAAGCGACGCGGCATCGAACAGCCTTTTCCGCTTGGCGTTCGCGTCCTGGACGGGCTTCTGACATGTGGAGAAGGCCAGCGGATCGGAATCTATGGTGACGCTGGTTGCGGCAAGTCGACGCTGATGTCGCAGATCGTCAAAGGCGCGGCCGCCGATGTCACCATCGTCGCGCTGATCGGCGAACGTGGCCGGGAGGTGCGTGAATTCATCGAGCGCCATCTTTGCGAGGCCATGCACCGTTCGGTCGTCGTCGTTGAAACCTCCGACAGTTCGGCCATGGAGCGGGCGCAATGCGCCCATATGGCAACCGCGCTGGCCGAATATTTTCGTGATCAAGGATTGCGCGTCGTTCTGATGATGGATTCATTGACGCGCTTTAGCCGCGCCATGCGTGAAATCGGCCTTGCCGCAGGAGAGCCTCCGACCCGACGCGGATTTCCGCCCTCGGTTTTCGCGCTGTTGCCAGGCCTATTGGAGCGTGCTGGCATGGGCGAGCACGGCTCAATCACGGCTTTCTATACCGTGCTCGTCGAAGGTGACGGCACGGGCGATCCCATCGCCGAAGAATCGCGCGGCATACTTGACGGCCATATCATTCTCTCACGCGCGCTTGCCTCGCGAGAGCAGTTTCCGGCCATCGACGTGTTGTCGAGCCGAAGCCGCGTCATGGACGCAATCGTGTCTGTGCCGCATCGCAAGTCGGCATCCTTCTTCCGTGATCTGCTCTCGCGGTACGCCGAGGCGGAGTTTTTGATCAAGGTCGGCGAATACAAGCAAGGCTCCGATCCGTTGACGGACCGGGCGATCGCCTCGATTGATGAGTTGCGGGCATTTTTGCGCCAGGGTCAGGACCAGGCATGCAGTTTTGAGGAGACGGTGGCATGGATGTCACGTCTGACCGCCTGAATGGCGTTCATGCGTCTAAACTGCGGCTCGTCAAGGACATGAGGGAGCGAAGCGCCTTTCGTGAACTGTCCAACATGGAAACCAGGCGCCACATCGCGGTTGAAGCCGTCGAACAGGCTTCCAAGCATCTTGCAAATGCCGAACGACGCCGCGCAAGGGTTGAAGCCGAGCTTTATCGGGAAATGTTGTCGGCCGATGCGATATCGGTCGCCGACCTCGAGCGGCGCCACCATCTCATCATTGGGCGGCTCACAGAGGAGATCGCAGCGACGCAACGGGCGTTTGATGAGGCACGTTCCGCTCAAGACCAGGCCGAGGCTGCCGTTCTTGAGGCGCGGACCCTCTGGGCCAAACGTTCAACGGCGAGCCAAAAATGGCAAGAGATCGAGCGCGACGTTCAGCGCATGACCGACGCGCATTGCGAAGCTGCGGCCGAAATTGAAGCCGATGATGAGGTCGTGCTTCGGTACCGGAGGGGATCAGATCGCCAAGTGGGAGGCGAGTCGACCTGATGGCCACTTCTCCAACGCCAGGACGCCCTGATGTGGAAGGGAGGGTTGCGTCGCGATCGTCGGGGGAACCCGCACCGTTCAGACCAGCGCTGATCCTCTCTCATGCTGTGGTCTCATGGCTCAATGAAATCGCAGCTTTCCGCGTCGCTCTGCAAAGCCATCTAGGAGATAAACCGCTGTCGCTGGATCATAACCGGCTGGTCTGGCAGGCCGAGCCGGCTGCGGCATCGATGCTTGACTGCGTCTTTGACGCCGGCGGCGAAACGGTCGTCTTGTCCTTGCCCGGTTCGCTTGTGGAAGCGTTGATTGCGAACGTGCAGAGTGGTTTGACCTTACCTTCCGAGCCAAGTCGTTCGCTGATCCTTGAACTCGCGCTTGAACAATTGCTCGCTCCACTGGAGAGATTGATCCAACGGCCGTTGCAGCTTATCCGCACCCATAAAGCAGTGATGTCGGGTCCATATATTGAATTCGACGTCGCCTATGGTCCGCTTACAGCGAAGGCTCGCCTGCTTCTATTCCCGTCTCTCGACGGTCCCGTTCCGCCTGCGTTCAGCGCCCTCGGCGAACTGCTTGGCCGATTGCCGCGACAGCGGCCCAAGCTTCGTCCTGAGCTGCCTGTCATCGTTGCAGCCCAGATTGGCTCGCTCCGCGTCACGATTGGGCTTGTTCGTCAAGCACAGCAAGGTGACGCGCTGCTGCCGGACGCAATTCCCCTCGCTTGCGGCCAGATCATCCTTGCCGCTGACCAATTATGGGCTCCTGCCGAGATTGCCCGCGACAGGCTGGTCCTGCGGGGGCCATTCCGCTTGCAATCCCACCCCCTGAAGAGTGGACATATGACGACACAACCAGAAGCGCAGCAGCTTCCTTCTGAAGCCGACATCGACAGCCTCGAGATCACACTTGTATTTGAATGCGGCCGCTGGCCCCTGCCGCTGGGAACCTTGCGAACTATCAACGAAGGTCATGTGTTCGAACTTGGCCGGCCGCTTGATGGTCCGGTCGATATCCTTGCCAACGGCCAACGCATTGGACGCGGCGACCTCGTGCGGATTGGCGAGAAACTTGCCGTCAGGTTACGCGGCAGGTTGGCGGTCAATGACTGAGATTCAACCCAGCATCCTCGCGCTTCTGGCGGTGACGGTCGGCCTCGGCCTGCTCGCGTTCGCCGTCGTCACAACCACCGCCTTCATAAAGGTCTCCGTTGTTCTCTTCCTGGTTCGCAATGCGCTCGGGACCCAATCGATACCGCCGAACATTGTCCTGTACGGCGCGGCACTGATTCTGACCGTCTTCATCAGCGCTCCGGTCTTTGAGCAGACCTACAACCGCTTGACTGATCCCCAACTTCGCTACCAAACCTTCGATGACTGGGTGACCGCCGCCAAGGAAGGACAGGAGCCGCTGCGCGCCCATCTGAAGAAATTCACCAATGAAGAGCAGCGCCGGTTTTTCTTGTCCTCGACTGAACATGTCTGGTCGGAAGAGATGCGCGGCAGCGCTACGGCCGATGATTTTGTGATTCTGGTCCCGTCTTTCCTGATCTCCGAACTCAAGCGTGGTTTCGAGATCGGGTTTCTTCTCTATCTTCCCTTTATTACCATCGACCTGATCGTCACGACGATTTTGATGGCCATGGGCATGTCGATGGTGTCCCCGACGGTGATATCTGTTCCCTTCAAGCTCTTTCTGTTCGTCACCATCGATGGCTGGTCACGTCTCATGCACGGGCTGGTATTGAGCTACACAACGCCGGGAGGCGGACAATGAATGAAGCCGGTATCCTCACGCATCTGAGCGAATCGCTCGTCCTGTTCATGATCTGGGTTCTGCCACCGCTCCTCGCAGCCTTGGTCTCCGGATTGATCATCGGCCTCATCCAGGCGGCGACGCAGCTCCAGGATCAAACCTTGCCCCTGACGGTGAAGCTTCTGGTCGTCGTCGCCGTCCTCGCTGGGTTTTCTCCGGTGCTCAGTGCTCCCCTCATCGAGCAGGCCGAGCGCATCTTCAGCGAGTTTCCCGCACTCACCGGCAGATACTAGCAGAGCCTGGATGGCTGGACTGTCCCCCACAGATGCGCAAGCTCTGGTCCAGGGCGCGATCGAACTTGTCGCCGCAACGGGTCTTGGTGCGGCCCGTGCCTTGGGAATCATGCTGGTGCTTCCCGTCTTTACGAGGCCACGTATCAGCGGCTTGGTTCGAGGAAGCCTGACGATTGCGATCGGACTGCCGTGTCTGGCGCAGATCAAGCTCGGCCTGCAGGCGCTGGATCCAAACACGCGTCTGGTCAGCGTCACCATGCTCGGTCTGAAAGAGGTGTTCGTCGGCCTTCTGCTCGGAATCCTGCTCAGTATCCCATTATGGAGTATCCAGGCGGTCGGCGACATCATCGATACTCAACGGGGAATTTCGAGCCAGGTGGCGGCGGAGGATCCCGCAACGCACAGCCAAGCGTCGGGAACCGGGCTTTTTCTCGGTATCACGGCGGTCACGATTTTCGTTCTGGTGGGCGGCCTGCAGACCATGGTGAGAAGCCTTTATGGCAGCTACCTGATCTGGCCCGTGTATCAGTTTCTGCCCGCGGTGACGGCGCAAGGGGCAATGCAATGTCTGAGCCTACTCGATCACATCATGCTGACGACGCTTCTGGTCGCCGGGCCGGTGCTGGCCCTGCTGCTGCTGATCGATGTATCGGTCATGATGCTGGGGCGCTTTGCATCGCAGCTCAAGTTGAACGATCTCTCTCCGACGATCAAGAATGTCGCCTTCGGTCTCATCATGGTCAGCTACACCGTCTATCTTCTTGAATACGCGGGAACTGAGATCCTCACGTCGGACAACGTGCTGGAATATCTGAAGAAGCTCTTGAAATGAGCGGCTCGAGCGAGGAGAAAAAGCTACCTCCAACTCCCAAGAAGCTGCGCGATGCGCGCAAGAAGGGGCAGAGCGCGCGCAGCTCCGATTTGGTGAGCGGTGTCAGCGCGTGCGCCGGTTTCGGCTGTCTGTGGTGGAGAGCCGGGCCGATCGAAGACAAGTGGCACGAAACGGTCCGGCTGATCGACAAAGTGCAGGAGCAGCCGTTCACGAGCGCGGTCCCGCAAGCGCTCAGTGGCTTGCTGGAGCTTTCGCTGGCAGCCGTCGCGCCATTGCTCGCCTGTGCCGTGGCAGCGGCCCTGTTGGCGAATATCCTGGCCAATGGCGGCTTTATGTTTGCCTCGGAGCCGCTCAAGCCGAAGCTGGAGAAATTGGATCCCGTCAAGGGCCTGAAGCGGATCGCATCGAAACGTTCGTTGATCGAACTTGGCAAGACGCTGGTCAAGGTGGTGGTCCTCGGGACGAGTTTGTTCCTCACCGTGATGGCAAGTTGGAAGACGCTGGTGTACCTGCCGGTCTGCGGCATGGGCTGTCTTGGCTTCGTCTTCACCGAGGTCAAACTGCTAACCGGAATTGCCGCTGCGGCTTTTCTGGTCGGCGGATTGGCCGACCTTCTGATCCAGCGCTGGTTGTTTCTGCAGGACATGCGCATGACGGAAACAGAGGCCAAGCGCGAGAACAAGGAACAGCAAGGCAATCCGCAGATAAAGCGTGAGCACCGCCGTCTGCGGCAGGAGGCGGCGAACGAGGCTCCGCTCGGCGTCCATCGCGCCACTTTGATATTGAGGGGAGCGGCAACCTTGATTGGGTTGCGCTATGTTCGCGGCGAAACCGGCGTGCCGATCCTGGTCTGCCGTGGCGAAGGCGACGCTGCGTCACAGCTGCTTCATGAGGCGCGCGCGCTCCGCCTCCGTATTGTAGATGACGACATCCTGGCGCGCCAGCTCCTCGGCAAAGCAAGGCTGGGCAACCCGGTTCCTTCAGAGCATTTCGAGCCGGTCGCAAAAGCGCTTTACGCTGCCGGACTGGTCTAGCCCGTCTTATTCGTCAGAGGGCGCCTGAGAGGCTGGCGAGCGTGGTGTAAAGCGCTAATGCGGCGTAGGATTCGGTTGCAAAGCCAACCCCATCACCTCAACCGCGAACGCCACGCCCGCCATGACCGACGATACGATTCTGCCCTTCTCGTTTCCAGCCGTTCACGCCAAGAAAGTCACAGCTGCCTTCGATGGCGGTCGGCTGACCTCGAACGGGGGCGTGATGCTTCTGGCGATGGCCGAGCGGCGTCTCGGCTTGGCCGACAATCTGGCCCGGGTGTTCCCGGATCGGCGCGATCCGACGCGGGTCGTGCACAGCCTTGTCGATATGTTCCGCGCGCGCATGTTCGCGATCTGCTGCGGCTACGAGGACGCCGACGACCTCGATCATCTGCGGTCCGATCCCGCATTCAAGCTGGCCTGCGGACGGCTGCCGGACACGGGTCGCGATCTGTGTTCCCAACCGACGCTGTCGCGGCTGGAGAATGCTCCGCGCCTGCGCGACGTGATCCGACTGACCTACACTTTGGTCGACGCATGGATGGATAGCTACCCGCGCGAGCCGGCATCCGTCACGCTCGACATCGATGATACCTGCGATGTCGTCCACGGCCATCAGCAGCTCTCGCTGTTCAACGCTCATTATGACGAACGCTGCTTCCTGCCGATCCACGTCTACGACACGGAGAAGAGCCGGCCCGTGGCGGTCGTGCTGCGGCCCGGCAAGACGCCGGGCGGCGTCGAGGTGCGTGCCCACCTGCGCCGCCTGATCCGGCATATCCGGACGCGGTGGCACAACACGCGAATTACGTTCCGTGGCGACGGGCACTATGCCCGGCCGGAGGCAATGGCGTGGTGCGAGACCAACGGCATCGACTACATCTTCGGTCTGTCCGGCACCAAGCCGCTCGCCAGAAAACTCGACGAGGCCGCCGACGACATCCGCACGCGACGCGCCATCGAGAACCTGCCGGTTCTGCGTGGCTATACCGAGACGCGCCACAAGGCCAAGTCCTGGGATCGCGAACGGCGTACCGTCGCCCGTATTGAGGCGACGATGCTCGGCCTCGACATCCGTTTCGTCGTCACCAGCCTCGATGTCGGCTCGGCCGAGTGGATCTACGACAGCCTGTATTGCGCGCGCGGCCAAGCCGAGAATCTGATCAAGCTGCATAAGACACAGCTCGCCTCCGATCGCACCAGCTGCCGTTCGGCGCTCGCCAATCAAGTCCGCCTCGTTCTCCACACCGCCGCTTATTGGCTGATGCTGACCGTGCGCGACGCGATTCCCAAAGCCCGGGAATTGGCCACAGCCGAGTTCGCGACGCTGCGTCTTCGGCTCTTGAAACTCGCTGCCCGTGTCGTCGAGACCACGAGCCGCATTCGCCTTGCGTTTGCCGCGGCATGTCCCGAAGCCGACCTGATCCGCGGCTTGCCAGGCGCGCTGCTGCCGCTCGGTCCTTGACCGGCGGGGCGTCCGCCCCCCGTTCGCCCAACCTACACCTCAAGCGCGTTGCAAAGTACGGGTCGTCAGGCGGTGAAAAGCCGAAGGCAATCCCGCGCGCCTCGTCAGAGCAGATGTGCGGCCACATCAATCGGACTAAAAAAAACGCACTCTCACGAATAGGACGGGCTAGATCGTTTTGACCGAGGGGCTGCGATTGCGAAAGGCCGTCATCGAGGCGGCTGTATGTCCCTCGTTCCGCCCGCTGGGGCTTCCGGCGCTGCCCTGTTGGCTCCATCGTCGCCATTGCTCTTGTTGCGCGCGGTAAATGTCCCGTAGTTCGCAACGGGACCGGCGGCACGATCGCCATTGCTTGGCATAACCGATCGATTGTCCAGCAAATCGAGCGGATCGTTGACCATGGCTGCCAGATTGCTTCTGGTCGAGCAGCCGAGCGTCGGGTCAAACGAATTATCGTCAACTGCAGGCCCGACGATGGAAAGCGACGGACAGACAGGAGGATGGGCTTGATAGGTGATCGCCTCGATCCTCACCCCGACACGGGCAGGCAGATCGAGCGGGGAGGCCGACAGGCGGATGTTGTAAGGGGCAACGCCCATGGCACGGGCCTCGTGCGCCACCTGGGCGATGAGACGGGGCGAGCCGGTGACCTCGATATGAAGTGCATCCCGCCGGCCGCCACTCGCAGTTGCAATGAAACTGTGCAGCCGGTGCCTTTCGGAGCCGCGAAGGCTCTGCAGGACCAACACGCTGTTCTTCTGCTCCACCTCAATCGTTTGTTGAGCCGATCCAGAATGGGTCGAAGCATTGTTTGCGCATCCGCCTAATGCTGCCGCAACAGCGATCAAATGGCACAAATGTCGTAAGGTCATTTGACGATCCTCACTCGATGATAAAGCCGGCACTGCCAGTCAACCCTGGTGCGCTCGTGCGGGGCCCATCGCGATCTCGGGACGGCCGTGCCAGCGTGTTCGTCAGAACGCGGCCCGCATCTGAGGGCGGCGCGATGCGATCGTTCGGCGCACTCATCCGAGTCGGGTTCGATCCCGGCCGAACGATGTAGGGTGTGACGACAATGACGAGCTCGGTTTCGCGCTTTTGAAACGATGAGGAGCGAAAAAGCGCGCCAAGAATCGGCACGTCGCCGAGCCAAGGAAACTCGCCGATGTCAGTGTTGAAGTTGCGCCGGATGAGCCCCCCGATTGCAAAGCTCTGACCGCTGGCGAGCTCGACAACGGTGCTGGCACGCCGCGTCGAGAGGGCGGGGACGGCCATGCCGTTGATTTTGACTTCACCTTCTGTCGACAATTCACTGACTTCGGGCTTCACGCGCACGTTGATCTGGTTGTTACTGAGGACCGTGGGGACAAACTCCAGGCTCACGCCGAACTGGCGGAATTGGACCGAAACCTGCCGGTTATCCTGCATGACCGGAATGGGAAATTCGCCGCCGGCCAGGAAGCTCGCAGCTTCCCCGGACATCGCCGTCAAGTTGGGCTCAGCCAGGATTGAAGCGAGGTGCTCGCTGGCGAGCGCGTCGAGAACAGCGCTCAGGTTGATACTGCCGGCGCTAAATCCGATACCGACCGTGCCGCCGCCGCCCGCAGCGCCGGAACCTGCACTTTTTCCGGTGACAATGAAGGCGCCATTTTGGCCCGAGGCGGAGAGGTTGATATTGAGATCCTTGACGGCGCTGCGGGAGACTTCCGCCACGCGGACGCTGAGATTCACCTGCAAAGAGCCGGCGACCTGGATCTTGTTAACGACCAGCGCACCCGCACCGAGAAACTGCTCGGTCACCTTCTTGGCGGTCTCGACGACGTCTGCATTGGGTGCGGTCCCGCCAAGGATCGCTCCGCGCGGGGTATAGCTGACCAGAATCGGATAGTCGCCGACCTCGGCTCTCAGCGTGGCACGCAGATCCTCAATCGGCTGCGTGACCACAACACGCATCTCGGCGAGGGCCTCGCCGGCGTCGTTCAAGGCAAACAGGCTGGTCCGCCCAGGCTTTTTACCAAACACGAAGATCGTCGTGTTTGAGGGGGCCTGGTAATCGGCGATCGCCGGATCTGCAACAAAGATGCTAGCCGCAGGAGCGGTCAGATGAACTGTCTTGCCCTGTGAGGAGGACAGGTTGAGGGTGCCGGTCGCGCTGCCAGGCGCAGCTCGCGGCGGTTCTCCTTTGCCGTCCCGCTTTGTCTGAGCCGCGGCAGCAAATGGAAATAGCACTGCGAGCGCGCAGAGAGCGTAGCAGAGAAGCGGCAGAGCGGCAAAGAGCGGCGCCGTGGAAACCATCGGCGACTTGTCAGCGCCGGCAGCATTGTTAATGACCTTCAAGGGATTGTGCTTTCAAGTTCGATCGATTAGGCGGCCGATGCCGCACTAACGAGCTCAAGGGTGTAACCAACGCCGCGCGCGGTCTTGATTCTTAAGGTTGCACCCGCCTGGCTCAAATGCGCGCGCAAGCGATAGATCCCAACTTCCAGCGCGTTGGTGGAGACCTCGTCGTCGAAGGCATACAGGCTATCCTCCAGTGACGACCGAGGCACGGTGCGGCCGGCGCGGCTCAGCAGATGCTCAAGAATGCACACTTCCCGGCGCGCAATCCTCAGTACTCGGCCGCTGACGGAGACTTGTCTTCCGATCGGGTCGAAATGCAGGTTGCCGAATGTCACGACCGGCGCCGTCATCTGCGTTGACCGTCGCAGTATAGCGCGCATGCGAGCGATGAGTTCGTCGATTGAGACGGGCTTGGCCAGGAAATCATCCGCACCCGCATTAAAGATCGCGATCCGCCGGGCGAGATCGTTCAAGTTGCTCATCATCATCGTAGGCATTGAACATCCGTCGCGCCGCAATTGCTTCAGCCAGTTCAAGCCGTCTCCATCCGGTAAAGCCGATTCGAGCAAGAGAATGTGGTAGCTGGCGCAATCCAGCGCTGCCGCCGCTTCATCCAGGGTGCGTGTCACGTCAACCGCGAACCCGCAACCGAGGAGCGCTTCCTTCACAGCGCGGGCAAAGTCCGCATGATGATCAACCAAGAGAATTCGCATTTCATCGCCTCTCGTTCATCCACGCCGAGACCTGCGCGCGTTACGGGTGACCAAGAGCGTCGACCAAACTCACAGAGGCGCACTTTGAAAAAGCCCGAGAGCGACGAAGCAGATCGTGGTGGCGCGCGAGCAAGTCGAGCCATTCACTTGTCACCGAACACAAAAAAGCGGTGGTCTGCCGTGGACTGGGAAGATCTCCGAAATCATTCACGAGGCCCAAAGCAGAAGCAGCAGACGGATGCCTAGGTGCGCTGATCGCGGCCAGGCGTGCACGCGCTGGGCCGCCTCGTTCGATATCGTTAGCGCCAGACGGCGCGATCGATACCCAAGCGCAGGAGACAGCTGGATCTGAACCGTCTAGCAAAATCGACATTTGGAAACTCCGCCACCTTGCTCTAGTCCCGCGGTCGGCACTGCTATGCTTGCGCCTATGGCGTCGCCAGGTCATGACAAAGCACGCTTTTCCGCTTGAAGAAGTTTACGCCCCGCAACTGACCGATGCTTCAGAAGCCGCGACGCGTAACGATGCGATCGATGCGCCTACCCGCTAGCGACAGAGCCGTTCGGTAGCCGGTGATAGACATGCAGGACGCCAGCGATCCCGACTTTCAATCGCGTCCGATGTCCCGGACGCGGCATCCCCTCGACAGCAGTGCACGAGGCCGAAAAGGCGCGGCACGCCGCAATGAGGCATCATCGGATTGAAGTCGTTACGCCAGCTGCCTCTCATCGCTTGGGATAAACGACGGCCGAATGACCGATGCTCGACCTTAAAGTTCCTTTGTGTCGGCACGGAGCGAGATAAGCGGGGGCCGCATTCTACGCGCCTGCTACAGTCTGCTCCGGCTAAGGCAGTGCTGATTCGTCCGTCCTGCAGATAGGCGGCGTTGAAAAGTCGCCTTCGAAAGGAGTGGTCGACCCGCGTGACGGGGCGGAGTGGGGCTGCATTAAGCTTTAAAGATGTTCGCAATTCTTGCTACCTATCAGGAAGTGTTCGCCCGAGTGGGGTTCTTTGTGGTGAGGTTGTCGGAAATCCTACAATCTCACGTACGGTGCGATTCAAGTGTCTTTAACGGTTGGTTAGCGGAGTGCCGTCAAATGTGCGGGCGCCCTGGAGCGGCGTCGACACAGACGCGGCCATCGACATGCGAATCATGGTCGCTCTCACCTTCTTCGACGTCGTATGCATTACCTTATGACGTCCAGCGTGAGCCGTAGCCGATGGCAGCGTGTTATGAGGCAGTCGTTCTTACTACGCGTCACCGCTGTCCACAGCGTCTGACCGGGCGGCTGGCTGATCGCCTCAGACGTGGCGATCAGCCAGACAAACTATGGCTAGTCGTGGGATGCTTGGACCTGCCGCGTCATTTACATCCTGGATGCAAACGCGCGATTGCCCAAGTCGAGTTGACCGGCAGGGGACTGAGAAAGATTGTCACACTACATTGTAGAATGCGGCCTCCCAAGATTGCTCCGCCGACTATGGGGTCTTCGCGCAAGATCGGCAAAATCGATTGTTTCGATGGAACGCATTCAGGAGACGAATGGGCTCTGCCGCGATGCACCGCATGCCGCGGTTGATGCCGCTTTACTGCGCTTGGTGGTGCGATCGGTCTGACCGTCCTCTGATCGAACGCGCTTCCAGAATCAGGCTGAGACGGCCGTGAACAGAAGCCGGGCTTTCAGCGCTTCACGTCACCGGGCTCGATGACGAATGTGACCGCTAGCCATCGGATCGATGCCGGGATGCCAGAAGCGCTTGGGGCGCCGTGCCAAGAACGCGTGAAAGAACCATTCGGGCGGCTCCAGATGCCTGACCCGTTCGCAGGACCCGTTTGAAGGCCGCATGCGGAGGCTGCTCGATACGTTGTTTGTAAAGCCTGCGCTCATGGCACATCCTCCGTTTCTTCCCTGGGGGACGTGCCTAGCGTTTCAGCACGAAGGCACTTACCGACAAAGGGCGCGCAGGAGGCCGTCTAATCATTGCCATCGCGCTTGTACGGATTTGGGTCGCCGGCGGTCCGGTAGTCGTCGAGATTGCCGCCCAGAAAAAGGCGCTCGGTCTCTCGGGTTGGCGTTCTGCCCAGCGCGCACATGAGGTCCACATCCGCATCGATGTTGTGCTGATCCTCAACATTCATTCCGAGCCCAATGCTGCTCAGCACGTCGTCGGGCGTCCAGACCGCGGACCTCGGTACGGCGTAGGTGTGCAGCGCGTTCGTACTTTGGGCGATCGCTCGTGCCCAGTGATCGCGCGAATCGACCAGTTTGGATGGATCCTCAACCAGCGACACGAAGGGGGATGCTGTTCGACCGCGCATATGCCATCCGGCTTGGCGCGCCCGGTCCATGGGATATCGCTCCAGAGGATCTCCCATGGAAGAATGATCCCGCGCCGTGTTGCGCACATGCGATATTGCGCTCGTGTTGTCTTCCACGCGCGGCCTGCAATCGCTGTCCTGGTTCTGGAAGCGCCGCAGCGTGACATATGACGATCCTACCACGTCATCGAAAACGCGCTCCCGATCGACACCGCCGTCGAAAGCGGCGGTCGATGGCGACCACCGTGCCGATTGCTGCACAGCCAATTCGATCTCATTTCTGAGCGCATCAAGGGGGGCGCCTGTCAGCGTTGCGGCAAGCTGAGCGCGCGCGCCCACAAATGATGCGGCTGGATAGCGAACGGTTTGCCGGGCCTCGTTTGGCCCAGTCGAGGACGTGGAAGTTGCGGAATTTGTTGCGGTAGGAACTGAATCCGACGTTGGGTGAGTCGGATGCAGGTCATCCAGCTGCTGCTCGAAGCTTGCTTGATCAGCGGACGGTTCTGCCGTTGAGCTGGTCTGTGCGTTCGACTCATCGAGCTCCCGGGGCACCCGGTGCGGCTGCGGGAGGACGTCGTGAACGCAAACCGGAGTTTCTGCAGCATTCCGCGGATCAATATTCATTGGATGCCTTTCAAGTACTGCTCGTTCGTGTACATTTTCGTAGATGTAGCTTTCAGGAAGCTGACGGACGGGGAAATAAGCGATATCCGCTGAGGGTTGCCGGATGGATGAATTCAGTCCAGTAAGGCGAGCGGCCAGCCGAACGGAAGCCGCGCAAAGCGGTAGAGCAAAGTCGGCGCTGTTTTTCGCCGTCTGGCATTCTTGTTTGCTAAGGCCGACATCAGACGCCCTGACTGGGCAAGGCTTGTTCACGCCGCTGCGTTGGGCGCTTGTCGTCGTCCTCATTGTGGACGTATTGTTTAGGTGGCAGAGAGCCATGCAGGTATCACCGTAAACAACCTGGCAAGATGCGCCCTGGTCAAACTGTTGACCGGAAACCGCGCGCTTACACACATGTAAAAGCTCATCCGCTCAATCATGTCGACCTCCGTTGGAGGAGCTTTGCCGCTCGTGGTTTCCAAGTGGCCGCGTCTTTGATGAAGTCGGTCCGGCGATGTCGCCCGAGGAGAAGCGACTTCAGCAAACCTGACCTACGAGGTTGTGACGTCGGAATAGCCGCCACAACCACTTGCGCCTGTTTATGATAGGTTGTTTTTGTCGCAAAGCGCGACCGCACGTGATGCTCGAACTCGCCAAACGGCCTTGCGAGCACGAGATCCTGCAACGTTGCGCTTCTGCGATCTGTGGTTCTCACCGAGGAAAAACCTATGAAGTTTATTGGCAAAGGCCTGTCGATCCTATTGTCCTTGCTTTCGATCGCCTGCGTGAGCGCGATGGCCCGGGCCGATGAGCCCTCGCCGAAATACGTCGAGGTGCTGCCTTGCAGACGGGCAAGAATGTGAAGCTCATACTGGATATGAGCCGCTGTACCGCCGCCGAGGGTGGAAAGGCCGGGTCGGCGACGCAGGCCGGTTTGGTCATCAATGCCTTCAGGGTGACCACCCGGAACGGCATCAGCTTCGCCAATGCGCACCAAACCGTGGACAGCTCCGGGCATGCCGTGACCGAATGCATTCGTCATAGCCTCAGCCGCGAAGGTAAACTCACGGTGCGGGCCTCCAAGCTTGTCATCGGGACGACCGAACTCGTGAACCAGGGCGAGTTTGTCTGCGAACTGCCTGATGGCGCGAAGTTCATCTGGTGATCGAAGCGGCGACTGCGCCGCGGCGGGGAAGCGGCGTCGCTACCTTATTCTACGGAGGTTCTTCGTATCCTGACACGATAGTTTCGTGCCGACGGCCAGAATCAGTTCTGGCCGTCTTTTGCTCCCCTCTGGCCGAGTTGCACGAATTTGCGTCAGTTCGCCCAAGCCATCGTAACGGGGGGGGCGCCGGTGTTCAGCAGACCTCAATAATTCGGGCGCGAAAGGCGACGCTTCGCTCCTGTCATTTCGTCGCTTACAACTCATAGCGTTGGCATTTGCTGGCCTGCTCCTCAAAAGGCGTGACCGGCGCCGGTCATGCCTCCCGACGATTGCGGTTTGGCATATTCACATCTCCTGCAAAGCAGAAAGCCGTCCATTCCGTTCATGCGATCGATGATTTCGCGAAATATCGGTGTTTCGAAGAGATCCTCGTATTCGTCTCGCAGAAGATTGCCCAGGACATGATGCCGCTCAAAATCCATGCCGCACAGACTAATGTCGCAGTTCGGGAGGAGGACATTTCGATTTTGCCGTTCGCCAATGCAAGTTAGAGTGCCGACGAGAGGCCGTCGTGGTTTGATGATACTCGGATCAGTACGTCCTCGCCTGCTCGTCAGCGGCCGTAAGCGCGTTAACTGTTTGGCGGGAATGATGTCGGCGAGTTTGGGATGGACTTTGCCAAGAACGATGTATCGAATTGAGGGAATGTTCGCCTCGACCAGTCTCCGCATGACATTGAGATAGGTCTTTCCGACAAGGCGGCTGTTCATGTAAGTGCCGTCATCGAGGACGTGCACGACGAAGCTCTTGAACTGCAGCATTTGCAAGCGTCGAACGTCACTCCTATTCATTCCGACAAGGGTCGTGAAAATGCGGATGCCATGGCCGCGTGTGTAAGCATACTCAACCATCGTCGTGCACTCCGGATGGAGCCAAGGCTCCGAGTAACCCGCAAAGCCGATATCGATAACCGCTGGTACGCGTGCCAGACATCGCTTGAAATCCTGAAGACCAAGGTGCTTCGCTTGGGACACGGGTCGTTGGCGTTCTGCGAACTTATCCTGGGGACAATAGGAACATCGGACGATGCACCCTGCCGTCGTCGTAATCTGTAGTTCCCGGCGGCTGGGATTTAGGTCTTGTAACGCCATGAGGTGTGCTGTCATTCGTCTGATCCTTTCAGGTCCCGGCGCAAGGAATTGCAAGCAGCGCGGCGTTCCGCAGCGGGGCGACGCCACCAAACCGCAGCGTTCGCGCGGGCGGCAACCAACGCGGCCGGTCTGGAGGATATGCATGCGATGCAGCAGGCGATCGCGCATCGCGAACTCGATGCCGATCGTTCGCGAAAACGTCCTGCCCTGCCTAAATGGCAAGTTGCTCCTCAGGATGATGGACGCTCGCAGGCTAGTCGCCGTGTTGAAGTACAAATTGGCTTCTCTCGGCGGAACGGTAATTGATTTCGGCGGCGACGATCACTTTGGCAGTTGTCGCCCACGATCCTGCGGCCAACGAAGTAATGAATTGAGGGGGCGGTCCCGAGCAGCCGAAGATGGCGGGGTTAGCCGTTTTCAAAGAAGGATCACATTGCGCCCTGTTCGATAGCTCGAGCAGTAATGCGGCTGCCATGACGCGACGCCTGTCTACCGGTGATAGTTTCTCATCGATCCACTGGAACAGATTGATTTAGAGAGTCAATGCGATCCTGACTGCCGGAAATGGTAGGGGGGGGGTTGCGTAAACTTTGCGATACCGTGTCGAACGACAACCCCCAACAAGACACTACGGCAGCTCGAAACCTTAAATCGCTATATGGATCCGTAAGCTCTCGAGCGAGCAAGATCTGCGGAGACGATCATGGAAACTCGATTGGCAGACGTTGGAGCCGACGATGCTTGCAATATCCCGCTGAGCAATCTGGACGTAAGCGAAGCAAAGCGTTTTCAAGATAATAGCATATGGAGCTGCTTCGAGCGGCTGCGAAGGGAAGATCCCGTTCATTACTGCCAAGACAGTCCTTATGGTCCCTATTGGTCCCTAACGAAATACCGAGATATCCTGGCGGTAGATACAAATCATAAGGTATTTTCGTCAGAGCGAGGAGTCACGATTATCGATGTGCCTGATGAGCACTGGACTCAGAGTTTCATCAAGATAGGTCCTCCCAAACATCGCGAGCAGCGCGATACAGTAAGTCCGATAGTTGCACCGGAAAATCTGACAAAACTCGAAGGCTTAATTCGCTGTCGGGTCAGGACGATTCTGGACGGCTTGCCGCGCAATGATGCGTTCAATTGGGTGGACATGGTCTCCATTGAGTTGACGACGCAGATGCTCGCCACACTATTCGACTTTCCATTTGAGGATCGGCGGCTCTTGACCTATTGGTCGGACGTAGGTGTTACAATTCCGAAAAAAGGTCATGCTGTCGATAGCTGGGACAAGCGAAGCAAAATCCTGTTCGAGTGCCTGGACTATTTTACCCGTCTTTGGAATGAGCGCATCAATGCCGAGCCTCGCCTCGACTTGATTTCCATGATGGCGCATTCTCCTGCGACGCGCCATATGGATCCGAGTGAGTTTCTCGGGAATCTGATTCTGCTGATCGTGGGAGGCAATGATACTACGCGCAATTCGATCACCGGGGGTCTCCTGTTCATGAACCGGTATCCCTCCGAGTTGCGAAAACTACGCGATAATCCCAAGCTGGTGTCGAGCGCCGTGTCCGAGATTATTCGATATCAGACACCCATCGCACATATGCGCCGGAACGCCGTGGTCGATACCATCGTGGGTGGGAAACGAATCAGGCAAGGTGACAAGGTCGTCATGTGGTACATCTCTGGTAACCGCGACGAAGAGGTCATCGAGAACGCGAGCAGCTTCGTGATCGACCGCAAGAACGTGCGGCAGCATCTTTCGTTCGGTTTCGGCATCCATCGTTGCGTTGGTCGACATCTTGCGGAACTGCAGTTGAGAATCCTGTGGGAGGAAATGTTGAATGCGGGGCTAGAGGTCAAGGTTGTCGGCGAGCCCGAGCGAATTGCGTCAAATTTTGTGCACGGTTATTCCGTGCTTCCCGTGCGGATCGCAGCTTAGGCCGTGATGCTCTGGATTGGGAGCTGACACCCGCATCACGGTTGCGTTCTTTTTGACCAGTCTCGCTGCTCCATTGGTACCTAATCGGCGTCGATCGGTACTAAGGAGCTGCTCATGGGCACGGAGCTCCGTGAGCGCTAGTGCCTGGCCAAGCCCTTTGCGGTGCCGGCGCCTTTAAGGAGCGTATGAGCTCAATATTGAAGATTGTAGCGGTGGGAGCGCTTTTGCTTGGAGAAGCGCTTTCGATAATCGCGGAGTTGATTGCCTCAAAGCAGTTTGGAAAGGCAGGCGGCGGGCATCTGACAGCGCTCCTGCCGATGTTCCTGCTGATATCCCTCGGCGGTATCCTGCTCGTCTGCGGATACGCACTAGGCTACATGCATCTGAAGAATATTTGGATAATCATCTCCATCTCGGTGGGAGCAAGTTTAGTGGTGGAACCGAGTCTCACGCTTCTGCTCTTTCGAGATGTGCCGACGGCTGGTTCGCTGATCGGGCTGGTGCTTGGCGCGCTTGGTACGCTCGCAGCGATATTCCTATGACCGTATTCTGAGAAGGCGAAAAATGGGCGGCAGTTCAGCATGAGTCAACTTTGAAAACGTTGCGCAAGATAGGTTTTGCTCAATTTGAACGCGAGAAAGAAAATATGTTTTGACGGACGTTCTGCATCTAGTTGGGACGGCATGATCGTTGGCTCCTCTCCTCTGCAGGCGCAGACTGGCGTGTCATTTCCAAAGAGCGGGGCTTATGCGGCAGCCAAAGGTCTCACAATCGATATATCTCGGGTCGTTTTCCCTCACCACAACAATTCAGTCCGATCTGAGAGACTGTAAGCGGCAAAGAGACTGAAAGAGACCTCGTCTGGTGGAGTGGGTGGGTTACCCTTACGCTTCAGCACATTACCAACGGCTGGCCAAACAGCGAGATGAGAGTAAGCGCTCCTTTCTACGCACCTATGCAGTTGAGCGCGGGGATGGGATGAGGTGTCCACCATGAGCGAGGTGGACACGATCGATGATCACTCCAGAAGAACCTTTGAGACTTGAGACGGTCGGCGTGTTGCGCAATGGCCGGCGTCGCTATGATCCGGCCAGCAAACAGCGGCTGGTCGAGGCCTGTCTGCAGTCTGGCGTGTCGCTGGCGGGGCTTGCGCTGCAACACGGCGTGAACGCGAACCTGCTGCGCAAGTGGGTGGCCAAGCGACAACTTCAGAACGGGGATGGCCAGCCGGAGGCGCGGGCGCCGATTGCGCCAGCCTTTATTCCGGTTCGCGCGCCGTCGCCGTCGCCAACTCGATCTGCTGGCGCGATTGCGGTTTGCGCGACGGAGCGATCCTGTGCAGGGCGGCTGACGGCATCGATGCCCAACGGCGTGACGCTTTCGCTGGAAGGCGGCGACGCGCAGTTGCTGTCGGCGGTGATTGAAGCGCTGGGGCGTTGCGATGTTCCGACTGGCGTCTGATCTTCGGGTCTACCTTCACCGCGAACCGATTGACTTCCGGGCGGGCATCAACAGCCTGGCGATCGTGGTCGAGCAGTCGATGGGGCTGGATCCGTTCCAGCGCGCGGTGTTCGCGTTCTGCAATCGTCGCCGCGACCGGATCAAGCTGCTGATTTATGATCGGTCAGGATTTTGGATGCTGCTGAAGCGGCTGGAGGCCGACAGATTCCACTGGCCCCGAAGTCAGGAGGCGGTGCTGACGCTGACGACGGAGGAGCTGCACTGGCTGCTTGACGGCATCAACATCGCGGCGGTGCGTCGTCATCCGGTGCGGCAATATCAGAGCGTGGGCTGAGCGTGTTCGATGCGGGCGGCGTCATCGGGCTTCGGCATGGCCGTTCTCAGATGACGCGGCCGAAGACATGACGAAGACATGGGAGCCCGGTTGACGCGGCGGCATGACTTCGATTCAAGACTCCGATGAGTCGCAAGCCCACGACGCACGAACTGGAAGCCTTGATCGCGGCGCACGCGGCCGAGATCGCGGCGCTGAAGGCCGAAAACGAGAAACTCGCACAACGCGTGCTGCATCTAGAGGAGCAGTTGCGCCTGGAGCGCCTGCACCGGTATGCGCCGAAGAGCGAAAAGCTCAAGGAGCGCATCTTCAACGAAGCCGAGCAGGCCGCCGCTGAAAGCCGGGACGACGACGATGTCGAGGCGGTCGCCGTGCCGGACACGGGATTGCCGGAGGCTCCAAAGCCGGCGCCGAAGGCACGCGGCCGCAAGCCGCTGCCTGACGATCTGCCGCGCCAACGCGTCGAACACGATCTGGGTGAGGATCAAAAGGACTGTCCGTGCTGCCATAATCGGATGCATCGGATGGGCGAGACCGTCACCGAGCAGTTGCACGTCGAGGTCAAGGCGTCGGTGCTGCAACATGTGCGGTTCAAATATGCCTGCCGTCACTGCGAGCGCACCGCGCTGAACACCCCGATTGTGACCGCGCCGATGCCGGCGCAGCCGCTGCCGGGTAGCGTCGCCACGCCATCGACGCTGGCGCTGGTGCTCGCCAACAAATACGTCGACGGCACGCCGCTGTACCGTGTGGCGGACGCGCTGGGGCGCGCCGACGTCAGCATCAGCCGCGGGACGCTGGGCAACTGGGTGATCCGGGCGAGCGAGTTGCATCTGCATCGGGTCTATGACGCGCTACAGCAAAAGCTCATGTCGCAGCCCCTGGTCCACGGCGACGAAACCTGGGTCCAGGTTCTTAAAGAGGACGGCCGTGATGCGCAGGCCAAATCCTTCATGTGGGCCTATCGCAGCGGCCAGGACTGCGCGCAGCCGGTCGTGCTGTTCGATTACCAGCCCGGTCGCGGCCAGCAACATCCTCAGGCCTTCCTGGCCGGCTATCGCGGCTTGTTGATGAGCGACGGCTATGACGCCTGGCGCACGCTGACAGGCGCGACCCATCTCGGCTGTATGGCGCATGCGCGCAGGAAATTTACCGATGCGCTCAAGGCCAGGACAAAGCCTGGCGGTCCGCCATTGCAGGCGCTCAAGTTCTTCGAGGCGTTGTACGAGGTCGAGAGGGTGGCGCGCCAGACGCCGCCCGACGGCGAAACGCGCGCCGCATACACCTTGCGGCTGCGCCAGCAGCATAGCCTGCCGGTATTGGCCGCCTTCCGGACCTGGCTCGACGACCAGGCGCCGAAGGTGCTACCCGAAAGCTTGACCGGCAAGGCGATCGCCTATGCACGCAACCAATGGGATTATCTGACCCGTTACACCAGTGACGGTCTCGCCCCGATCGATAACAATGTTCTGGAGCGCGACATCAGGCCGTTTTGCACCGGACGAAAAAGTTGGCTGTTCAGCGACACCGTTGCCGGCGCCAAGGCAAGCGCCGTGATCTACAGTTTGGTGCTGACATGCCGGGCATGCGGCGTCGATCCCTATGCATGGCTACGTCACGCGCTCACCGAATTGCCCCAACGCGCGCCAGACGCCGATATCGAAGATCTGTTGCCGTTCAATTGCACCGCTCAAAAAAACCTGCCAGCTGACAACGACAGCGGCTGACCGTCAAACGCTCAGGATCAATCAAGCCGTTCCGATGATCCCGCTGGGCCCCGGCGCCACGCGACGCCGCGGCCAGCCGCGCGCGCAGCCTGTGCAGTAAAATGCGCGCTTACAGATGAGACACTTATGCCATGGAATCACGCCGCCTGAACGGCCTCAGTTTGCCGCTTACCGCTGGACTTCGCTGCGCATAAAGACGATCGCCCACTGGACGCCGCCGTGTCGGCTATTGGCGCCTCCATATTTGCTCGCGCGGGTGGGCTCCGGATCGACTAAAAAAGCTGTTCCGCCGTTGCCGGGAGAGCCCGCAAGTGCGCTTGAGCAACAGCAGCCCGATCATGAAGTGCGTCGCGAAATCCGGCCAACATTCTCGCGATAAGCGGCACGACTCGCTGTCGATCCAATCCCATCGATCTGGCCGGCGAGCAGAACCAATTCGCGCTTTGCTGATCCGGTCCAGCCTGGCCCAGAACAGATCGCCTGATCCCATGGTTGGGTACATCTTCGGCGCATCCCTCCTCGGACATGGATAGGGAGACATGCTTCATCCCCGAAGGGCGTTCGGAAAGCGGAATTGCGAGGTTCTGAGGCTCAAAGCCTCAGAACTTCGCATTCTCAAAGCAGCCTGCAACAAGAATTGCCGCTCTAACTCGGTTGCTTAGCTCTGGCGACTATGTAACAGGCCTGAAGGCTGCAGGACGCTAGCCACGGGCTGGTTCAGTCATCGTCTGCAGTCTCACCCTTGCCGCGTAAGTCTGACGAACCCTCCTTCGATTAATTCGGCTTTGTGCAGCTTGCCGTCGAGCGCGATGGTTGTTGGGTGGTCAGGGGTAGGCATGTAACCCGCCTCGCGCAGCTTCTCGATCAGGGCCAGCGGGGCCCACTGCTCCGGCAGCGGGACGTTGCGACGGCAGGTCTCCCGGAAGAATGCTCCGAAATCTGGTACGCCCTGCGGCCCCTCGCCCATCCTCTGGTCCTCCGGGGGATTGTGGATGAGACGAGTGCCGCTGGTCGGGTCCTGCGTGGCCGTATAGCGGTGACCCCGGATCTCGTAGGACATCGTCGGCTGGTCCGCGTCCGGCAAAAGACCGTGGTGGGACAGTCTCTCGATCATTCGTTGCGGGGCGGGTTGAGAACCATGGGAAAATCTCTCGGGAACCGCCCATGAGACATCATATGTTTCCTCAGGGGCAGCCGATGAGGGCCCCGCCTCGTTCGTCCTTGCTTCATCCAGGAACTGACGAAGGTAATCTTCATCCTCTTGATTCCAGGCGTACTCCTCTGGGGACCTTGACGGCCCGGCACCGCCGATTCGGTTTAAGTCCATGCTGCTCTCCTTGTTGCCTTTGGGAACATGGTCTCTTGCAGGTCCGCCCAATGGATAGCTCAGCGTCAGCAGTTCCTTCGGCGAGAGACCAGATTGCTATGGTAGGAGAGTCGGCTGTCCAGAAGCTGACGAGCTGCCAGGAAAGCAGCTATGTCAACTCGCATGCTGTGGCCTGCCGCACCTAGGCACTGACGCTGATATCCGTCATATCGGGATGTAGGAGAGGCGGCGGCTCTGCCGCGTTCGGGAGGTTCTCCCTCGACTTCGCTTGTCTGGCCTCGAGCCGCTTCATATCATCGATGATGGCTTTGATCGTCCCGCCGGCTTTGATGGCAGGCAACAGCTTTCCAAAGTTCCACACTCGATGCGCGTGGGCGGAAGTTTATCCTATCGAAAGTTACCATCTCTGTTGAATGGTCAGAGGTGCGTCAGCGGTGAATAGCGATCGCAGCGCGAGAGGTTTCCGTGTACCCGCGGCGGAGAATGTTGTGGCCTTCCGCAGATAAAGGCGCCTGCATAGCTGCCGGTTCTTAAGGATTGCCGTCACGGCGGATGCCGGCGCGGGCTGCAAGCATATCGTTATGGCGGCCGCGGTCATGATGCGGCTGACTATCCCGCACCTGTCGATTTGGATTTCCTTGTGAATCCGAGAGAACGCTTTTCGTCAGCCAGTCGTCAGCCAGGCGGCCCATCTAGCCCGTCTTATTCGTCAGAGTGCGCCTGAGAGGCTGGCGAGCGTGGTGTAAAGCGCTGATGCGGCGTAGGATTCGGTTGCAAAGCCAACCCCATCACCTCAACCGCGAACGCCAGGCCCGCCATGACCGATGATACGATCTGCCCTTCTCGTTTCCAGCCGTTCACGCCAAGAAAGTCACAGCTGCCTTCGATGGCGGTCGGCTGACCTCGAACGGGGGCGTGATGCTTCTGGCGATGGCCGAGCGGCGTCTCGGCTTGGCCGACAATTTGGCCCGGGTGTTCCCGGATCGGCGCGATCCGACGCGGGTCGTGCACAGCCTTGTCGATATGTTCCGCGCGCGCATGTTCGCGATCTGCTGCGGCTACGAGGACGCCGACGACCTCGATCATCTGCGGTCCGATCCCGCATTCAAGCTGGCCTGCGGACGGCTGCCGGACACGGGTCGCGATCTGTGTTCCCAACCGACGCTGTCGCGGCTGGAGAATGCTCCGCGCCTGCGCGACGTGATCCGACTGACCTACACTTTGGTCGACGCATGGATGGATAGCTACCCGCGCGAGCCGGCATCCGTCACGCTCGACATCGATGATACCTGCGATGTCGTCCACGGCCATCAGCAGCTCTCGCTGTTCAACGCTCATTATGACGAACGCTGCTTCCTGCCGATCCACGTCTACGACACGGAGAAGAGCCGGCCCGTGGCGGTCGTGTTGCGGCCCGGCAAGACGCCGGGCGGCGTCGAGGTGCGTGCCCATCTGCGCCGCCTGATACGGCATATCCGGACGCGGTGGCACAACACGCGAATTACGTTCCGTGGCGACGGGCACTATGCCCGGCCGGAGGCAATGGCGTGGTGCGAGACCAACGGCATCGACTACATCTTCGGTCTGTCCGGCACCAAGCCGCTCGCCAGAAAACTCGACGAGGCCGCCGACGACATCCGCACGCGACGCGCCATCGAGAACCTGCCGGTTCTGCGTGGCTATACCGAGACGCGCCACAAGGCCAAGTCCTGGGATCGCGAACGGCGTACCGTCGCCCGTATTGAGGCGACGATGCTCGGCCTCGACATCCGTTTCGTCGTCACCAGCCTCGATGTCGGCTCGGCCGAGTGGATCTACGACAGCCTGTATTGCGCGCGCGGCCAAGCCGAGAATCTGATCAAGCTGCATAAGACACAGCTCGCCTCCGATCGCACCAGCTGCCGTTCGGCGCTCGCCAATCAAGTCCGCCTCGTTCTCCACACCGCCGCTTATTGGCTGATGCTGACCGTGCGCGACGCGATTCCCAAAGCCCGGGAATTGGCCACAGCCGAGTTCGCGACGCTGCGTCTTCGTCTCTTGAAACTCGCTGCCCGTGTCGTCGAGACCACGAGCCGCATTCGCCTTGCGTTTGCCGCGGCATGTCCCGAAGCCGACCTGATCCGCGGCTTGCCAGGCGCGCTGCTGCCTCTCGGTCCTTGACCGGCGGGGCGTCCGCCCCCCGTTCGCCCAACCTACACCTCAAGCGCGTTGCAAAGTACGGGTCGGTCAGGCGGTGAAAAGCCGAAGGCAATCCCGCGCGCCTCGTCAGAGCAGATGTGCGGCCACATCAATCGGACTAAAAAAAGCACTCTCACGAATAGGACGGGCTAGTAGGCTGCACATTCTCACTGATCGGAGATGGAATATGACCGGCATTGGCCGACCAGACAAATCGCCCGTTGGGCCTACAGGAGCGGACAGCACGTGGAGATCGAGTGGTTCGCGCTCGCAGTACGATCTCGCCCCAGGGGAAGGTGGCCAATCGTTCGACTCCGTCGTCGAGCGTATGCGCCCCGGGCCTCAAGATAGAACGGCGCCGCTCGCCGGCCAACCGCGAACTTCGGGTGGCGCAGTCCCCATTTCCTCGAGTGGCGACGATGTCAATGCAGCAGAGCGAATGGATAGCCAGCTTAAGGAACTTGATGCTTGCCGCAATGCGGCTATGCAATGTCGGAACTCGTCTGAGGCGCAAAACTTGATCGATCAGCTCGTCAAGGCCGGCTCAACAGTCCTGGACTACTACGCAAGCTTGCCCGCGCATCTGGCGCGGAGCATGCTGTCTGACGATCAGGCCCGCCGGGTCCGCGACGAGGTGCTCGATTGAATACGAAGGAATCGTAATTATCGATGATGAAAATCAAAATGCACCGGGTATCTCGGAATCAAAAGCATCAAAGAGGCGCTGTGCCTTGGCAAGCGTCTCCTCATATTCGGCTTCAGGAGTTGACATCGCCGTTATTCCGCCCCCTGCATGAAACATAGCCAGGTCGCCGTCGATCGTCACAGTACGAATCGCAATGTTCGTGTCAATCTGTCCACTGAATCCAACGAAGCCGATCGCCCCGCAATAGACCTCTCGCGCCACTTTCTCGAGGTCCGCAATGATTTCCATCGATCGCACCTTTGGAACACCAGTCACGGAGCCGCCCGGAAAGCAGGCGCGAAGCAGGCTAACCGCGTCTTGGCCCGCAGCAAGAGTGCCGCTGACGATTGAGACGAGGTGATGCACTGAGGCATAGGATTCCAGGTTGCACAGTGCCATGACATCGACCGAATTGTCTGTACAGACGCGTGACAGATCGTTGCGCAGCAGGTCGACAATCATGACGTTCTCGGCGCGATCCTTTTCGGACGCAAGAAGCACTTTGGCGCGGCGCCGATCTTCCTCGCCGTCGGCGGAACGCGCGATTGTCCCCTTGATGGGGCGTGTTTCGACCTGCTGTCCGTCAAGTTTCAGAAATCGTTCCGGAGAGCTCGATGCGATCGTTAGCTTTCCGTAGCGCAAGAGCGCTCCAAACGGGGCCGGGTTCGATGAGCGGAGCTGGCAATAGAAGGTCAGTGGATCGAATAGCGGCGACACCCTGGCACTGAAACATTGCGCGATGTTCGCCTGAAATATATGCCCGGCCAGAATCAACTCGATGACGCGTTGGACCGCCGGCATGAAGCCTTCGCGGCTAAAGTTCGAATGCCACGGTCCCGCCCTGCTAGGGATTGTGAGTCGAGGTAACCCTGGCCTGGCAAGCAGTGCTGCAAACTCATCAGCGCGACGACGCGCACGCTCGTTTCGTCGAGCGGGCTCCTGCTCCGGCCATCCTGTAGAGACGATCCAGCACTTCTGGTCGCGCTGATCGAAACTGACCACCACGTCATAGAAAGTACGCATACGACGGAGGCCGCCTGATTGACGCATGCGCGCGGGCACGGCGAGGTCTATGATGGCATTGGGTGAAGGGTGAAGGTCAGGCGGCCTGCTGATTGGCTGGCTTGTCGGCCTGGCGCAGGAGCTTCCATTCCCAGGGCAAGAGCTCGTGCAGACGCGATGCGGGATGATCGGCGATACGGGCCAGGACGTCGGCGAGCCAGGCCTTGGGATCGACGTCGTTGAGGCGACAGGTCGTGATCATCGTCAGCATGATGGCGGCACGGTCGGCGCCGCGCTGGCTGCCGGCGAAGGTCCAGTTGCGCCTTCCCAAGGCGATGCCTCTCAATGCGCGCTCAGCGCAATTGTTGGTCAAGCAGATCCTGCCGTCGTCGAGGAAGCGGGCGAAGCCGTCCCAGCGCCTGAGCATGTAGTTAATCGGCTTCAGGACCTCGGAGGAACGCGAGAGGGTTTCGCGCTCGCGGAGCAGCCAGGCATGCATGTCCTCGAGAAGTGACTTACTCTGTTCCTGGCGAGCGGCACGCCGCTCGCCGGCACCGCGACCGTTGATGGCGCGCTCGATCTCGAACAACGTATCGAGGCGTCTGACAGCCTCCAGCGCGATCGGGGAGACCGGTTTGCCTTTCTTGCCTTCCCGAGCATTTTTCTCGATATCAGCCAGCTCGAAGAAGCCCCGCCGCGCATGGGCCACGCAAAACGCCGGCGTAATCGGCAGCGCCTTCTTCTGCGGGTCGAACAGCGGCTCGAAGCCGCTGTAGCAATCCGCCTGCAAGATGCCGGCGAAGGCGGCCAGATGTCTCTGTGGATGCTCGCCTCGTCGGTCGCTCGAGGCGTAATAGACCGCTGCCGGCGGCGCAGGCCCGGCGAACGGCCGGTCATCCCGCACATAAGTCCAGATCCGCCCGGTCGTGCACTTGCCCTTCGCCAGAATACGGATGGTGGTGTCGTCGCCATGAAGGCGCTCGGCAGCGAGCACGTGGCGTTCGATCAAGTGGAAGAGCGGCATGACGGCGAAGGTCCCGTGGCCGACCTGGTCGGCCAGCGTCGACAACGGCAGGTCGATCCCCTCGGCCTTAAAGCGCGCACTCTGGCGGTTGAGCGGGATATGCATGCCGAACTTGTCGAACAGGATCGTCGCCAGCAATTGTGGGCCGATGAAGCCGCGCGGCGTGGCATGGAACGGCGCGGGCGGCTGGCTGATCTTCTCGCAATCGCGGCAGGTGAACTTCTCGCGTACCGTCTCGATCAGCTTGAAGCGGCGCGGGATCTCCTCCAGCGTCTTGGTCACATCCTCACCGATCTTCGCCAGCCGCGATCCACCGCAGCAGGCGCAGGTCGTTGGAGTCTCAATGACGACGCGCTCGCGTTCGATATCGTCAGGCCATGGCTTGCGCACCGGCCGCTTGCGCATGAAGGGGCGGACGTTCTGCGTCTTCGCCGCTGCGGCCTGTGCGGCAAGCTCATCCTCGCTCGCCGTGGTGACGAGTTCTTCGAGCTCCAACTCCAACTGCTCGAGCAGCCGTGCCGAGCGCTCGGATCGCTGCCCGTGCAGTTCGCGTTTCAGCTTCTCGATGCGCAACTCGAGATGAGCGATCAGCGCCTCGGTATCCGACAGTTTCGCCTGCGCATTCGCGGCTTGCGCCTGCCAGTTGGCGGCCTTCGCCTCGGCTTTCTGTCGCGCCTCACGCTCGGCCTGCAGCGCCGCCAGGGCACTGACAAGGTCCGATGGAAGATCATCCGGCTTCGATATCATGGAGCCATTGAATCAGATCAAGCCGCAGATTCAAACCGTAAAACGACTATCCGACCCGCGTCGGACGCTGGGTTTCTTGAGGGTTGCGCCAATCGATCCCGGACAACAGATAGCTCAACTGCGCCGGAGAGATCGTTACCGATTCACCAGCAACCGATGGCCAGATGAACCTGCCTCTCTCGAGTCTTTTGGTGAACAAGCAGGCGCCCTGGCCATCGTGCCAAATGACCTTCAATAGATCACCGCGTTTGCCCCGGAAGCAGAAAAGACCGCCGCCCATGGCGTCGCGCTTGAGCACTTCCTGCACGCGCAGAGCCAGGCTCGGAAAGCCGCACCGCATGTCGGTATGGCCCGTCGCCAGCCACACCCGCACGCCCGTCGGGATCGGGATCATCGGCGCGCCAGGCCCCGAGCAATTCGAACGACCGCCTCGATATCCGCACCGGGGCCGAAGACCACGCGCAGCCCCTGAGGGCTCACGATTTCGATCTGACCTGTCTCGACAGCTTCCGTCGTTGGCGGCGTACTTGCCGCAACTATCGCAGGGACGAATGTCGGGCCGATCGAATCCTCTTCGGCCGGATCATGACAGGTCCAAGCCTTGCGCCAGCTCAGCAGAAGCTGACGTGATATCCCATACCGGCGAGCCGTCGCCGACACCAGTCGTGGCCCCGAGAAGCTCTCCTCTACGATTCTGAGCTTCTCCGCACGCGTCCAGCGTCGCCGCCGACCGGTCTCCACCAAATCCATGCGGCTCAGCACCGCACTGTCCTTATGTCCGTCCATAAGGACAGTCAGCTACAGATCGGAAAAACTCGCAAGACGGCCGCCCTCGGACGGATACCATAGAAATGTAGAATTGATTGAGGTAAGCGGAGGCCGGGAAGTGACGGGGCCGGCAGTCGCTCCAGTGTCCGGTTCATGTCGTAAGCAAGGAAGCCGGCGGCGCCGCCCTGGAACGGCGGGAGATCGGGGCGATGTGCTGCTCGGTATCTGGCGAGAAGGCTTCGCAGGACCACCCATGGATCGCCCGCAACGGCCTCTGCATTCCAGCTTGCCTGTCCATCGGCGACCAAATAGGTGCCAAACGGTTCGCAGGTCAAATATGAGTACCGCCCGAGAAGTTCATGCCCTGCCGCGCTATCGAGAAAGGTAAGCTGCGGGTGCTGCGCAAGGCATCGCAGCGCCTTGACAGGCTCGATCCACTGCAACTCGCGGACGTGCATAGGGCTATCGGTTACCGATGATCGGCAGGCCGTAAAGCCGGCTCTGATCGTTGTCCCGGCGCGAACAAGCGCAATTTCCGTCCGACACGTACAAAGCCTCGAGGCTGATCATCATCATGCTTAGCTGCGACTAGCTCGTCGGGGGCGTCGAACAACTTGGCTCAACCCTGACGGTTCAGCGAAATAGACATCTGCTGACAGTTCGTAGTCAGCGGCAAACCGCAGTTCCCGAAGTGGCCGGACGCACCGGATCGCTTCTTGATACAAACCGTGCGTTTTGTACGCAGCGAGATCCATCTCGCTGTCGAACTCACCGTACACCACGACGTCGACTTCATTGCCGAGTTGATCGCTCTTGCGGTTGCGCGCAATCTCGAGCCGGCGTGCATACGGGATTGCGGTGAGAACTGACAGACCTTCGACGATCTGGTCGATGCCGGCTTGATCGTTGGCTGTGAAGAAGACGATGTGACGGATCATGGTGGCCGCAATCGTGACGCTGCAACGTGGCGTTCCTATATCGGCATCAAGCCCAACGCAATGCTGTACGGAAGCCGGCAGCACTTGGCGCGAATTTCTGGAAACCGATCCAGGTTGGCCTCGAAGCAGGACCGACGCTGTGCGTGTTGCCCGCCTTTGCCGTCTTCCATCCGGTCGCATCGTGCCCGAGCGTTATCGCCTGCAAGCGGGCGACCCCATATTCGCCGGAGATTGACGAGGTTCGCATCGACCCGGAACCGCCCGACGTCACGGCGACCAACATGGGCATCTCTAGAATGCATTTGTGCGCCGGTCCATCTTGGCCCCGGGGGCACGTCGCAAGTCTCGCGCGGCTCATGCCGGCGTAAGGCGCCGACAAACCTTGGTATAGGTTTGGCAACCCATTCTATATCGCGCGCTTGCCTCTGTAGAGTTGAGTCACTCGTCGAGTTGTTTGTACTTTCGACGTCGCCGCTGGATCATTCGACAGCGGCGCGGAAGCCGTTAGTGCCGACTGATCCGCTTGCTGCAAGGCGTTGCGTGCCATTGAGGCGTGAGGATGAAGCGGAATGGAAATGCGTGAGCCCGCTTCCGTATTCCGAGTCGGACCTCGGGCCGATTGCGCACAAAATGACATGGGTCTTTATCCTGAAGAGGTGTGTCCTTACTCGCGATCAGCGATCAGCGATCAGCGATCAGCGATCAAAAGGGCAAAGATTCATCCAAGGAATGGCGATGGAGAAGTGGAGGATCGGATCTTCTGCCTAGGAACTAGCCGTTAGAGCAGCCGATTCCGCTTCCTTCTCGGGTCTTTGCCACTGTCAGCCGCGCTGATGACCGTAACTGGAGCGCGACTTGCCAGTGCCAGCGAATTTGCGTCACCCTCCTGAATGCGAGAGCCTCGATGGCATTTGCCGATCTTTTCATCAAACGTCCCGTGTTATCAGTCGTCATCAGTCTGCTGATCCTGTTGATCGGCCTTCGCGCGGCCGCCGTTCTGCCGATCCGGCAGTATCCGAAGCTGTCAAACACGGTCGTCAATATCACAACCTCCTACCCGGGTGCCTCCGCCGACATGATCCAGGGGTTCATCACGGCCCCCCTGGAGCAGGCAGTGGCGTCCGCCGAGGGCGTCGACTACATCACGTCCTCATCGGTGCTCGGTAGCTCGACGATCCAGGTCTACATCAAGCTCAATTTTGATCCCAACGAGGCGCTTACCGAAGTGCTCTCCAAGGTCAACTCGGTCAAGTCTCAAATTCCGAAGGAATCAAACGATCCGGTCGTCACCAAGTCAGCCGGTCAGACCACGGCTGTCATGTATATCGCTTTCTCCAGCGAGGAACTGACGGCCAGCGCGATCTCCGACTATCTTTCACGCGTGGTGCAGCCGGTTATGTCGACTGTAGAGGGGGTCGCAGCGGCGGACATCCTGGGCGGCCAGAGTTTTGCGATGCGGCTATGGCTCGATCCTGTGAAAATGACGGGGCATGGCGTGTCGCCGGCGGACGTTTCGGCTGCAATTGCCGCCAACAACTTCCAGGCCGCGGCCGGTCAGGTCAAGGGCTATCTCACCATCTCCGACATCACGGCCAACACTGATCTGCGCGGTGTCGATGACTTCAAGCGCATGATCGTCAAGGCCAATGACGGCGGATTTGTGCGCATGGAGGACATTGCGACGGTCGAGCTTGCCGCGCAGACCGCAGACGCCAGTGTCTCCATGAACGGCGAGCACGCGGTCTTCATCGGCGTGCAGGCGAGCCCTCAAGGCAATCCACTGAACATCGTACGAGGCGTACGGACGCTATTTCCAGACATGGAGCGCAACTTGCCGCCTTCGCTGAAGATGAAAGTGGCCTACGACTCCACGAAGTTCATTCAATCATCGATCGATGAGGTGGAGAAGACGCTGGTCGAGGCCGTCTTGATCGTGGTGGTCGTGATCTTCCTGTTCCTGGCCTCGTTTCGGTCGGTCATCATTCCCGTCGTTACCATTCCGCTGTCGCTTGTTGGCGTCTGCAGCATGATGCTGGCGCTGGGGTTTTCATTCAATCTTCTGACCCTTCTCGCGATGGTGCTTGCGATTGGTCTCGTGGTCGACGATGCAATCGTCGTCGTGGAGAATATTCATCGCCATCTGGAACAAGGCGCGCCGCCCGCGCTGGCCGCGACCCAGGGGGCGCGCGAGATCGTCGGTCCCGTCGTCTCCATGACGATCACGCTGGCCGCCGTGTACGCGCCAATCGGCTTTATCGGCGGCCTCACTGGCGCGCTGTTCCGCGAATTTGCGTTCACGCTGGCGGGCTCGGTCATCGTGTCGGGCGCAATTGCGTTGACGCTTTCGCCGATGATGTGTTCGGTCTTCCTGAAGAACTCTGAGGAGGGGCGGTTTGCAAGGGGTGTGAACCGCGCGTTCGGCGCCACGACCCGCTGGTACGGTCGCAACCTCGACCGCTCGCTCGACTATGGTCCGATTACCGGGCTGTTTGCGCTGACCATGCTGGGCCTTGCGGGCTTTCTCTACATGCATACGTCCAAGGAACTTGCACCCGAGGAGGATCAGGGCATCATATTCGCGCTGACTAAAGCGCCGAAATACGCCAATATCGATTACCTCGATTATTACGGCGCCAAGCTCGACAAAGCGTTCCAGAAGTTTCCCGAGACCGATTTGCGCTTCGTGCTCAACGGCAGCAGCGGGCCGCAGGGCGGCATGGCCGGCATGTTGCTAAAGCCTTGGGACGAGCGTAAGAGATCAACGATCGCGCTCAAGTGGTCCGTTCAGGCCGAGCTGTCCAAAATCGAAGGCATCAACGCATTTGCCTTTGGTTTGCCGCCTCTTCCGGGCGGATCGGGCGGCCTGCCGGTGCAAATGGTGATCAGTTCGACCCTAGGTTTCCAGTCCGTTTATGAGCAGATGTCGAAGCTGAAGGATGCCGCTCGCAAGAGCGGTCTGTTCGCGGTCAGCGACTCTGACCTTGAGTTCAATCAGCCCGTGGTGCAAATCAAGGTTGATCGATCCAAGGCAAGCGATCTTGGCATCACCATGGAGAACGTCGGTGGCGCGCTTGCGACCCTGCTCGGCGGCAACTACGTGAACCGCTTCAACCTGCAGGGGCGCTCCTACCAGGTGATCCCGCAACTGGCGCGCGAAAACCGCCTGACGCCGGAATCACTTGGAAGCTATTATGTGAAGACTGCGAGAGGCTCGATGCTGCCGCTGTCGACCGTGGTTTCCATCGAGACTGCGACCGATCCGAACACGCTCACCCACTACAACCAGCTCAACTCCGCGACCTTCCAGGCTGTACCGATGCCTGGTGTCACGATCGGTCAGGCTGTGGACTACCTGGACGAGGAGGCAAAGATGCTGCCCGCAGGCTTTAGCCACGACTTCCTTGCCGACGCTCGCCAATATGTGCGCGAGGGTAATCAACTCGCCATCACCTTTGCGTTTGCACTCATCATCATTTTTCTGGTGCTTGCGGCACAGTTCGAAAGCCTGCGCGATCCCCTCATCGTCATGATCAGCGTTCCGATGGCGGTCGTCGGGGCCTTGATCCCGCTATTCTTTGGCTTGTCGACGATGAACATCTACACTCAGGTCGGGCTGTTGACACTGGTCGGGCTGATTTCCAAGCACGGTATCTTAATGGTTGAGTTCGCCAATGAGCTGCAGCTCAAGGAGAGGCTCGACCGCCGCTCGGCTATCGAGATGGCGGCGCGCGTTCGACTTCGTCCGATCTTGATGACCACGGCGGCGATGGTCACTGGTCTCTTACCCTTGTTGACCGCAACGGGCGCTGGCGCCGCGAGCCGCTTCTCGATTGGGCTCGTGCTCGTCGCGGGCATGTCCATCGGAACGTTGTTCACGCTCTTCGTGCTACCGGCGCTCTATGTCGCGATTGCGTCCGATCACCGCGCCGGTGCGAATGCTGTCCACGTCAAGAACACCGCTGAGTTGGAACACGCCGGGGCTGTTGATGCCCACTTGGCCAAGTGATGACGCTCACGATCAATTGAGCTTCGCTGAATTGGTGCTAAAGCAGGGGGCGCTGATCGTCGACCGCGGTGACTTGATCGCGCTGGTTGGCTACAATTGGTGGCGCGGACCGCGTCATTCTCTGCTCCGACAGGCTCGGTATTGTTGCCGACCGATCAGAAACGGGCGGTAGCTATTGCCTCTGCCAGGGTGAATTGCCGGACATCCACGGCAGCGCAACTCGCATGCTTGCCTGTCTGGGAGAATTCATGCACTCCCGATGACGTAGAGTGGTGGTGCCGCCTTGTTTCATTGGCTCTGGAAGGGAATGATTTGCTCGGGCTTGTCTTGCTGGCAGAACAGACGAGCGCTGATTTGTTGCAGTCTGCGTCCCGTAGGCGAGCGGGTCGGAACTGTCTGGGCGTCTGAAGCCTATCTCATTAACATAGCTATCGATTCGATACTGGTCGGGCACAGGCAGCCTATTCTGGCTAGCAAGGGGGCCTCTTGCGCTGCGCAGCAAGAAACCCGCCGTGTTGCAGCGATCATCACGCGGATTGCCCATCGCTTGTTCCAATGCCGATGACCATCCAGCAGGAAAAAGCGAAAAGCTCGAGAGCCTACCCGACCCCAACAAGAAGGCGCGGCCCCAACACCGGCCCCTCCTGCAAAAATCGAATGCTTCATCAAGACAATTCCCATCTCTCGGGCCGACCTACTTTCTTCCCCAAAGACTTGACGGGGAGCGCCATATGAGCGGAAGGGACCCGTGATCACGTTGTCCAGCGCTACGACGGGCTTCGCTTATGCGCAGCGCTCTGAATTCTCGGCGGTGCCGTCTCGGGCATCATCAGCATGGCACAGAATCCGGCCGCGCTAGCGACAAGCATGTACCAGGCGGGCGCCAGTGCGTTCCCGGTAACGTGGATCAACCAGGTGACGATGGGTTGAGCTGTGCCACCGAAGATCGCTATCGCAAAAGCGTAAATCGTCGCGAAGGCGCCGCCGCGGATGTTCTTGGGCAAACCTTCGGCCATGCTCACATAGAAGGCGCTATACGGGACCGTTCCGATGAAGGTGAGCGCGCCGAGGCCTCCGAGAAGTGCGATGGCACTGCGGCTCTCTACGATCCACCAGAACACCGGATAGGTCATCAGCAGCGCGGTGACCTGCGGCCATATCATGATGTGCCGGCGTCCGGCACGATCCGCGAGCCAACCGCCCAGCAGTGCGGCGCCAATTCCTACTGCATTGCTGACGAGCGTGGTGGCGAAGGCGAGAGGCGCAGAAACTTGCAAGGTATTCAGCGCATAGGTGGTCATGTATTCCGTGATGTAGGTAAAAATTGTGCAGCTGGCCAAAATGACGAGTCCCAAGCTCATCATGCGGCGGACGGCACGCAATCTCTTCGCACTCTCGACGACGGGAGCCGAAGCTTCCGGGCGGTGTAATGTCTCCGGCAGGGCGCTCCGCAGCCAAAGTCCGAACGGCAGCGTGGCGGCGCCGAGCAAGAACGCGATCCGCCAACCGTACGCGTCCAGTGCCTCACTTGTCATCGCGAGGGAGAGTATTTCTCCAACCAGCGCTCCGGCGGTTGCAGCTATCTGTTGGCTGGCAGGCTGAAACGAGACAGCAAGACCCCGGGCTTCGGCCGGGGCCGCTTCCATCAAATAGGCAGTAGTCGGACCGACCTCACCTCCCAGAGCGAAGCCCTGCACCAAACGTGCGAAAATGGCCAGTAACGGAGCGCCAATTCCTATCGTCTCGTACGATGGCGTAACAGCTAACGCGAGGATCGCGGCGCTCATCATGGCAAAGCTGGCATTCATCGCGGGCCGGCGCCCGACCCGATCCGAGTACGAGCCGAGCACGATGGCCCCGATCGGTCTGGTTACAAAACCCGCGCCAAACGTCGCGAGCGACAGCATGAGGCTGGCAAACGGGTCGCTCGCCGGGAAGAACGCCTGACCGATCTGGATTGCGAAAAAGCTATAGGTCCCGAAGTCGTAAAATTCGAGAATATTGCCGATCGTTGCGCCCAACACGGCGCTGCCGGTCAGGCTTTCGTCCGGCGCAACGAGAATCGGCTTTCGATGCTCCGGAGTGAATTGACTGGCCATCCCCGATCCATCTCGGTCGCGATCTGGCCGAAGACTTCGGCCAGCCAGGTCGCGCGCGTTGCTCTCCATCTAACCTACACGCCGTCTATCTTGAGGCGGCCAGGCCGCGCGCCGATTTCCCAGATGTAGATGAAGCATGTCACGACGAAGCCCATCGTAACGCGTGCAATAAAAATGCCTGCTTCGTGCAGCCCGATTCAAGCCTTGCACTGATCGCGGCAATCGCCCGCAAAAATGAATAAAGGAAACCGCTGCAGCCATCGGGCGCGGGCAGTCGTTGTGGTCCTGCGCGATGGCGAGTTTGCGACAACATTGGCAGTCACCGAACAGAAGGCCTGCTTTCACACAGAAGGGCCGCCATGCGTGCATGCTGCGTTCAGCTGGCTGCGCGTGCGCGGAAGTGTCAGGCGATTGGCCCGGCTTTTTGCTCCACCGCGTGGTAGTTGCGTGAAGCTGCATGCTTTGTCGAGATTGTTCCCTGCAGAATAAGATCTTCGTGCGATCAAACGTAATGGGAGCTTGCATTGTTGATGGCACCTTGAAAACGGCCGACATCGCGCCGGCCGCCGCAGGCATCAGGCGGTGATATCCGGTCATGGCGAGCCGCAGGTCAGCTGGCCGCAAATGACAAGCGTGATGCGCCAGAGTTGAGCCCCGAAAAGTGGAAGTCAAAGGCATCAGCGATGGCGACGACGCGCCTCTGTGGGTGGATTGGATTCATCAATGTCGTCCTAGGATTATAGCCTTCCTTTCATATTGCGACGCTGCCGTCAGGTTATGGCCGCAAAGGCGTGCGGCCTCCGTAACCAATAGCGGTCGCGCTCCGCTCACGCATCTGCTGTGCACACGCGCTCGAAGCTCGATGGCAAAGCACGCCTGCAATCAAAAGCCTAGGAGCCCGTCCAGATATGTTTTCGTGACGGGCATTTGTTGTAGAGTAGCAGGCTCAGGCTGCGTTTGCGAGGTTGAACAGCTTGAGGAGGTTATGGACGGTGCAGATCATTGTCCACTCGGCGCGCACTTTCTCGATGCCCCGCAACAGGAACTGGCGGAAGCCTCTTGCCTGTTTGATCTGCCCGAACACCGGCTCCACCACTTGCTTTCGCAATCGGTAGGGTGTTTCGAAGCCGCCATCGTCGATCTTCTTTCGCATGGCCTGTGTCAGCGGGCCGCCGACTTTTCCGTTCGCTACTGTCGGGTGCTTGGCGCGTCCGGGCGCGACATAGCCATCGATGCTGCGTGTGTCGAGCGCTTCGAGATTGGCTTCGCTGCAGTAGCCGGAATCCGCTGAGGCCTGCCGCGGCTTGCGGCCAAGATTGCTCTCGATGGCCTCGATCAGGGGCACCAACTGGCCCTGATCGCTGCCGTGCTGGGTCAGTTCTTGCGCGACAATGATCTGGGCATGTGCATCGACGGCCGCCTGGGCATTATAGGCCTGAACGAAGCCATCCTTCGACTTCATGATGCGGCTTTCCGGATCGGTGAAGTTGCGTTGCGCCTTGGGATTGGGTTCCTCCGATGGCAGCGCCGCCGGTTTGCCCGGCTTCTTGCGGCCTTCGGCCTGGCGCTGCTGTTCCTTTTCGGCCTCGATGCGGCGCTCTTCCTCCGCCGCCAGTTTGGCGTCCGCTTCCAGCGCCGCCATCGCTTGCTGGATCTTCGCCAGCCGTTTCTGCTTGTCGACGGTCCAGTCCGGCAGTTCGTCGCTGTTGCCGAAAGTCTCATCCTCCGAGGCATCCGCCGCCTCGGCGGCCGCCAGCATGCGAGCGACCTCGGCCTTCAATTCCGCCTCGCGCTTCTTCATGCGCTCATAACTCATCGCCTTGTGTTTCGACGCGTTCGCCTTGATCTTCGTACCATCCAGCGCGACATGACCGAGCTTGACCAGCCCGGCCGTCTCGCACAACTTCAGAACCTGCACGAATAGCGCGCCGAGCGCCTTCAAATGTCGCTTGCGAAAGTCGCTGATCGTCCGAAAATCCGGCGCATCCAGCGCCACGATCATCACAAAATCGTTCCGCTCCCGGCAGGCCTTGGCAATCCGACGCGACGAATACAGCCCACTCGCATAGCTATGCAGCAGCAGCGCCACCATCATCCGCGGATCAAACGGCGGCTGCCCAAGCCCGCTCACATAGCTGCCCATGATCTCCCTGAGATCGAGGCTCTCCCGCACCAGATCAACCATAAACCGCGAGACATGGCCTTTCGGCACGAAGTCCTGCACATTCGGCGGCAGAAGCAGCGTCTGATCGATGTTCCAAGGCCGAAAATACTTGCTCATCGCCCAATGTTGAATCAGACCCGACCAGATTTGAACAGCGACTATCCAGACAAGCTCCTAGCCCGTCTTATTCGTCAGAGTGCGCCTGAGAGGCTGGCGAGCGTGGTGTAAAGCGCTGATGCGGCGTAGGATTCGGTTGCAAAGCCAACCCCATCACCTCAACCGCGAACGCCAGGCCCGCCATGACCGATGATACGATTCTGCCCTTCTCGTTTCCAGCCGTTCACGCCAAGAAAGTCACAGCTGCCTTCGATGGCGGTCGGCTGACCTCGAACGGGGGCGTGATGCTTCTGGCGATGGCCGAGCGGCGTCTCGGCTTGGCCGACAATTTGGCCCGGGTGTTCCCGGATCGGCGCGATCCGACGCGGGTCGTGCACAGCCTTGTCGATATGTTCCGCGCGCGCATGTTCGCGATCTGCTGCGGCTACGAGGACGCCGACGACCTCGATCATCTGCGGTCCGATCCCGCATTCAAGCTGGCCTGCGGACGGCTGCCGGACACGGGTCGCGATCTGTGTTCCCAACCGACGCTGTCGCGGCTGGAGAATGCTCCGCGCCTGCGCGACGTGATCCGACTGACCTACACTTTGGTCGACGCATGGATGGATAGCTACCCGCGCGAGCCGGCATCCGTCACGCTCGACATCGATGATACCTGCGATGTCGTCCACGGCCATCAGCAGCTCTCGCTGTTCAACGCTCATTATGACGAACGCTGCTTCCTGCCGATCCACGTCTACGACACGGAGAAGAGCCGGCCCGTGGCGGTCGTGTTGCGGCCCGGCAAGACGCCGGGCGGCGTCGAGGTGCGTGCCCATCTGCGCCGCCTGATACGGCATATCCGGACGCGGTGGCACAACACGCGAATTACGTTCCGTGGCGACGGGCACTATGCCCGGCCGGAGGCAATGGCGTGGTGCGAGACCAACGGCATCGACTACATCTTCGGTCTGTCCGGCACCAAGCCGCTCGCCAGAAAACTCGACGAGGCCGCCGACGACATCCGCACGCGACGCGCCATCGAGAACCTGCCGGTTCTGCGTGGCTATACCGAGACGCGCCACAAGGCCAAGTCCTGGGATCGCGAACGGCGTACCGTCGCCCGTATTGAGGCGACGATGCTCGGCCTCGACATCCGTTTCGTCGTCACCAGCCTCGATGTCGGCTCGGCCGAGTGGATCTACGACAGCCTGTATTGCGCGCGCGGCCAAGCCGAGAATCTGATCAAGCTGCATAAGACACAGCTCGCCTCCGATCGCACCAGCTGCCGTTCGGCGCTCGCCAATCAAGTCCGCCTCGTTCTCCACACCGCCGCTTATTGGCTGATGCTGACCGTGCGCGACGCGATTCCCAAAGCCCGGGAATTGGCCACAGCCGAGTTCGCGACGCTGCGTCTTCGTCTCTTGAAACTCGCTGCCCGTGTCGTCGAGACCACGAGCCGCATTCGCCTTGCGTTTGCCGCGGCATGTCCCGAAGCCGACCTGATCCGCGGCTTGCCAGGCGCGCTGCTGCCTCTCGGTCCTTGACCGGCGGGGCGTCCGCCCCCCGTTCGCCCAACCTACACCTCAAGCGCGTTGCAAAGTACGGGTCGGTCAGGCGGTGAAAAGCCGAAGGCAATCCCGCGCGCCTCGTCAGAGCAGATGTGCGGCCACATCAATCGGACTAAAAAAAGCACTCTCACGAATAGGACGGGCTAGGAGCCCGTCCAGATATGTTTTCGTGACGGGCATTTGTTGTAGAGTAGCAGGCTCAGGCTGCGTTTGCGAGGTTGAACAGCTTGAGGAGGTTATGGACGGTGCAGATCATTGTCCACTCGGCGCGCACTTTCTCGATGCCCCGCAACAGGAACTGGCGGAAGCCTCTTGCCTGTTTGATCTGCCCGAACACCGGCTCCACCACTTGCTTTCGCAATCGGTAGGGTGTTTCGAAGCCGCCATCGTCGATCTTCTTTCGCATGGCCTGTGTCAGCGGGCCGCCGACTTTTCCGTTCGCTACTGTCGGGTGCTTGGCGCGTCCGGGCGCGACATAGCCATCGATGCTGCGTGTGTCGAGCGCTTCGAGATTGGCTTCGCTGCAGTAGCCGGAATCCGCTGAGGCCTGCCGCGGCTTGCGGCCAAGATTGCTCTCGATGGCCTCGATCAGGGGCACCAACTGGCCCTGATCGCTGCCGTGCTGGGTCAGTTCTTGCGCGACAATGATCTGGGCATGTGCATCGACGGCCGCCTGGGCATTATAGGCCTGAACGAAGCCATCCTTCGACTTCATGATGCGGCTTTCCGGATCGGTGAAGTTGCGTTGCGCCTTGGGATTGGGTTCCTCCGATGGCAGCGCCGCCGGTTTGCCCGGCTTCTTGCGGCCTTCGGCCTGGCGCTGCTGTTCCTTTTCGGCCTCGATGCGGCGCTCTTCCTCCGCCGCCAGTTTGGCGTCCGCTTCCAGCGCCGCCATCGCTTGCTGGATCTTCGCCAGCCGTTTCTGCTTGTCGACGGTGCAGTCCGGCAGTTCGTCGCTGTTGCCGAAAGTCTCATCCTCCGAGGCATCCGCCGCCTCGGCGGCCGCCAGCATGCGAGCGACCTCGGCCTTCAATTCCGCCTCGCGCTTCTTCATGCGCTCATAACTCATCGCCTTGTGTTTCGACGCGTTCGCCTTGATCTTCGTACCATCCAGCGCGACATGACCGAGCTTGACCAGCCCGGCCGTCTCGCACAACTTCAGAACCTGCACGAATAGCGCGCCGAGCGCCTTCAAATGTCGCTTGCGAAAGTCGCTGATCGTCCGAAAATCCGGCGCATCCAGCGCCACGATCATCACAAAATCGTTCCGCTCCCGGCAGGCCTTGGCAATCCGACGCGACGAATACAGCCCACTCGCATAGCTATGCAGCAGCAGCGCCACCATCATCCGCGGATCAAACGGCAGCTGCCCAAGCCCGCTCACATAGCTGCCCATGATCTCCCTGAGATCGAGGCTCTCCCGCACCAGATCAACCATAAACCGCGAGACATGGCCTTTCGGCACGAAGTCCTGCACATTCGGCGGCAGAAGCAGCGTCTGATCGATGTTCCAAGGCCGAAAATACTTGCTCATCGCCCAATGTTGAATCAGACCCGACCAGATTTGAACAGCGACTATCCAGACAAGCTCCTAGGGGCGCCGGGAGCGGCGCGGTGTCGAGTGCGCGAAATCACCGCATGCGCCGCCTCGTGATATGCGGTGATCTCGCGCTCTTCTAACACTTCGACCCGCTTGATTTCCGGAAATTGACAGCGGGACCGTCGACCGAGATTGCTGGGCGTAGCTTTGACGCGCGCATCCGCGTGATGGCAGAGAGCTTCCGTTCTGGACGCAGCCTCGGTGTTGGCCTACTCGCTTCAAGCTTTGCCAGCGCGGCAAGTACGATGCCGGTTGCGAGTTAGCCTTCAGACCATCTCCTCAGCGCCTCTATGGCGTTCTCCAAAGCCTTTTCATGGCATAATCTCCACGGGCGGCCTGCGGAAAAGCGCGCGGGCGGCTGGAGGGGCCACCCGCGCTAGTTTGCGCTTCGAAGAGGCTTTGCTGTCTCATGGGGGGTGCGCGAGCATATGAGCAGCCGAGCCATACATGCGTCAGCAACCAGCGTGCCAAACCATCGTACCGGCATTCCGCCTGAACAGAGACAAAACGCTGCGCTTTCAACCCGCGGTCCCCGAACAGCTGTTTGCGCCTCGATTGCAGTTCCCCACATGCATGTCATCGACCGGACACAGCTGAGCGAGATCAGACGTGCAGGGATGCAACGGCGCCACGCAGCGCCGATGACGGTTAATCCAGGTCTTTCATCGTGTCGAAACTGGCAGCAAAACTGCCTGCGCTGCCGATGCTTGCGGGGGCGCCACGATCGACATGAAGCCGCTGTAAATAGGGCTGGGTGCAAACATCACGACGTTCGCAAGTCGGAAAGAGAACAAAACCCACACAAAACAATGCGAACTGTGGACCATTTTTTGGCACGAAGAATGCAGACCCTCGATATGCCCAGGGGCGCCCTCCCCTGGACATGGCCACCATCGCAACTTGAGGCCGTGGCTGGCCACTTGAGGTTAGCGGCGCGTGATATCGACGAGGGACAGTGCCTGTGCAGGACACGGGCAGGCACCTGCGTCACGTCGCCGCTAACTTCTGTCCGTCGCCAACAGCGCATCAATGGTTGGTCCGCTTAGCATTGACGTGTCGATAAGAAGGCACCCGCGATTCACACAGAGCATTCCGCACATTCTCGACACTTCGCGCGTCATAACGGATGACCCTCGCGTCCTCTTCGTCGCCTGGAAGACGCTGCACCGCCATTGATCAACGGAACGAGCCAACGACTATGGGACGTGTGAACGACAAGGTCATTCTGGTGACCGGCGGGGCTCGCGGAATGGGGGCAGCTAATGCGCGCCTGCTGGTGGCTGAGGGGGCCAGGGTCGTGATCACTGATATTCTTCATACAGAAGGAGAGGCTCTCGCGGCTCAACTTGGCAATTCGACCATCTATGTGCCTCAGGACGTTACCCAGCCGAAGCAGTGGGCCGAGGCGGTCGCAAGCGCCGAGGGTCGCTTCGGCGCGCTCCACGGGCTGGTCAACAACGCCGCGATCGCCAACATAGCCCCTATTGAGCAGTTCTCGCTCGATCAGTGGAACAAGACCCTTGCCGTCAATCTAACCGGCGTATTCCTCGGAATGCAGGCAGCCCTACCGGCCATCCGGCGCGCGGGCGGAGGTTCGATCGTCAACGTCTCGTCCGTCGAGGGGCTGCGGGGCAGTGCCGGACTCCACGCCTATGTCGCTTCGAAGTTCGGCGTGCGGGGCATAACCAAGTCCGCTGCACTGGAAGCCGCGGCCTCGGGAGTCCGCATCAACTCGATCCATCCCGGCTTCATTGCCACCCCGATGACCGAGAGCTTCGAGTCCTCCCTTTTCCCCGTTCCACTCGGGCGGGCAGCCGAGCCGCAGGAAGTATCGCAGGTCGTCTTGTTCCTCCTCAGCGACGAGTCCAGCTACCTTACCGGTTCGGAGGTCGTCATCGATGGAGGTCTGACGGTCGGCGTCCCACGCAAATGCCTGGCGCCCGAGAACCTCTTTTGATTAGCCTGACTGAATGTCCAATCTAGTCGGATAGAATGTTGCGATGTACTACGGTAGCGGAAATTACGAAGCTTTTGCCCGCCCTCGCAAACCCGAAGGTGTGGACAACAAGACTGCGTGGTTCGTCGGTGCGGGCCTGGCGGCGCTTTCCGGTGCGGCCTTCCTGATCCGCGATGGCCATATGCGTGGCGACCGGATCACCATCCTCGAACGGCTGAAGATACCCGGTGGGGCTCTCGACGGTAACCAAGACCTAGGAAGGGGCTTCGTGGTCCGGGGAGGCCGCGAGATGGAGGATCATTTCGAGTGCCTATGGGACTTGTTCCGGTCGATCCCTTCGCTGGAAACCGAAGGTGCCAGCGTGCTCGACGAATTCTACTGGTTGAACAAGGATGATCCGAACTACTCGCTGCAACGGGCGACGGTGAACCAGGGACAGGACGCGCGCACCGACGGCCTCTTCACTCTGAGCGAAAAGGCGGAGAAGGAATTGATCGCCGTCTTTCTTGCCTCCCGTGAGGAGATGGAGAACAGGCGTATCGACGAAGTGTTCGGGAAAGAGTTTTTCTGCAGCAATTTTTGGCTCTATTGGCGGACGATGTTCGCCTTTGCGGAGTGGCATTCCGCCCTGGAGATGAAGCTTTATCTGCATAGGTTCATCCATCATATCGGGGGCCTGCCGGATTTCAGCGCGCTGAAGTTTACCAGGTACAATCAGTATGAATCGCTGGTTCTACCGTTGTGCAAATGGCTGTTGGAGGAGGGCGTCAACTTCCGCTACGACGTCGAAGTCACCGATGTCGATTTCGACATAAAGGCCGGATGCAAGCAGGCCACGGCTATCCACTGGCTGGAGGACGGCGTCGCCGGCGGCATCGGCCTTGGCGCCGACGATCTTGTCTTCATGACGATCGGGTCGCTCACCGAAAACTCGGACCAGGCAGACCATCACACGCCCTCCAGGCTCGACGAAGGCCCGGCGCCTGCTTGGGATCTGTGGCGGCGTATTGCGGCCAAGGACGCGGCGTTCGGCCGCCCGGATGTCTTCGGCGGCAATATTCCTGCAACCAAATGGCAATCGGCGACGATCACGACTCTAGATGCGCGCATTCCAGCCTATATCCGCAAGATCGCCAAACGCGATCCGTTCAGCGGCAAGGTCGTCACGGGAGGGATCGTCACGGCGAAGGATTCGAACTGGCTGCTCAGTTGGACTGTAAACCGTCAACCGCATTTCAAGTACCAGCCCAGTAATCAGATCGTCGTCTGGGTCTACTCACTTTTCGTCGACAAGCCTGGCGACTACGTGAACAAGCCGATGCAAGATTGCACGGGCGAGGAAATCACGCAGGAATGGTTGTATCACCTCGGCGTGCCGGTCGAGGACATACCGGGACTCGCCGCGATGGCCGCAAAGACAGTGCCGGTGATGATGCCCTACGTCACCTCTCTCTTCATGCCGCGGCAGGCGGGTGATCGACCAAATGTTGTGCCCAAAGGCGCTATCAATTTTGCCTTCATCGGCCAGTTTGCTGAGTCGGCGGAGAGCGATTGCGTCTTCACGACCGAATACTCAGTGCGCACGGCGATGGAGGCCGTCTACACGCTCCTCAACGTCGAACGTGGTGTGCCAGAGGTGTTCAATTCGACCTATGATATCCGCAAGCTGCTTGCGGCAATCGGCAGACTGCGCGACGGCAAGGAAATCCGAATTCCCGGTCCGGCGTTCTTGCGCGACCTAATGCTGAAGAATATCGGCGCTACAGAACCCGGCAAGACTGCTCAATGAATATCATCGATCTCCGAGTGAGGGCTTTGTGCGTTCGCCTGTCTTGTGCAGCTGGAGAGCTCGTTCTCCACGGCCCGTACGAGTGTGAATTGCAAGGGGCAAGCCCTTCGTCGAGTGTCGAAGGCGGCACACTCGTAACATTGCACATGACGGCACACGCGAAGGGCGGAATTGTTCTCGGGCCGCGATTCATAACATGGCGTGGTAATGGAAGCCGCAACAATCGTGCCCGCACATAATGCTGGCGGCCGACCCGTCTGCGTGACACTCGCGTTCGATGTGCCACCTGAGCTCCAAATCGACCAGGTGGCGGAAGGAGGTTTTCTCAGGACGCGCCGAGATGCAGTATCCATAACGTCGCCGGTCGGCGACGTGCAGCCCGGCTGCGGATAAAGCAGAGTGCGATCGGGGCCTTGTTTCTCAAGCTTAGCCCGTCTTATTCGTCAGAGTGCGCCTGAGAGGCTGGCGAGCGTGGTGTAAAGCGCTGATGCGGCGTAGGATTCGGTTGCAAAGCCAACCCCATCACCTTCAGCCGCGAACACCAGGCCCGCCATGACCGATGATACGATTCTGCCCTTCTCGTTTCCAGCCGTTCACGCCAAGAAAGTCACAGCTGCCTTCGATGGCGGTCGGCTGACCTCGAACGGGGGCGTGATGCTTCTGGCGATGGCCGAGCGGCGTCTCGGCTTGGCCGACAATTTGGCCCGGGTGTTCCCGGATCGGCGCGATCCGACGCGGGTCGTGCACAGCCTTGTCGATATGTTCCGCGCGCGCATGTTCGCGATCTGCTGCGGCTACGAGGACGCCGACGACCTCGATCATCTGCGGTCCGATCCGGCATTCAAGCTGGCCTGCGGACGGCTGCCGGACACGGGTCGCGATCTGTGTTCCCAACCGACGCTGTCGCGGCTGGAGAATGCTCCGCGCCTGCGCGACGTGATCCGACTGACCTACACTTTGGTCGACGCATGGATGGATAGCTACCCGCGCGAGCCGGCATCCGTCACGCTCGACATCGATGATACCTGCGATGTCGTCCACGGCCATCAGCAGCTCTCGCTGTTCAACGCTCATTATGACGAACGCTGCTTCCTGCCGATCCACGTCTACGACACGGAGAAGAGCCGGCCCGTGGCGGTCGTGCTGCGGCCCGGCAAGACGCCGGGCGGCGTCGAGGTGCGTGCCCATCTGCGCCGCCTAATACGGCATATCCGGACGCGGTGGCACAACACGCGAATTACGTTCCGTGGCGACGGGCACTATGCTCGGCCGGAGGCCATGACGTGGTGCGAGACCAACGGCATCGACTACATCTTCGGTCTGTCCGGCACCAAGCCGCTCGCCAGAAAAGTCGACGAGGCCGCCGACGACATCCGCACGCGACGCGCCATCGAGAACCTGCCGGTTCTGCGTGGCTATACCGAGACGCGCCACAAGGCCAAGTCCTGGGATCGCGAACGGCGTACCGTCGCCCGTATTGAGGCGACGATGCTCGGCCTCGACATCCGTTTCGTCGTCACCAGCCTCGATGTCGGCTCGGCCGAGTGGATCTACGACAGCCTGTATTGCGCGCGCGGCCAAGCCGAGAATCTGATCAAGCTGCATAAGACACAGCTCGCCTCCGATCGCACCAGCTGCCGTTCGGCGCTCGCCAATCAAGTCCGCCTCGTTCTCCACACCGCCGCTTATTGGCTGATGCTGACCGTGCGCGACGCGATTCCCAAAGCCCGGGAATTGGCCACAGCCGAGTTCGCGACGCTGCGTCTTCGTCTCTTGAAACTCGCTGCCCGTGTCGTCGAGACCACGAGCCGCATTCGCCTTGCGTTTGCCGCGGCATGTCCCGAAGCCGACCTGATCCGCGGCTTGCCAGGCGCGCTGCTGCCGCTCGGTCCTTGACCGGCGGGGCGTCCGCCCCCCGTTCGCCCAACCCATCCCTCAAGCGCGTTGCAAAGTACGGGTCGTCAGGCGGTGAAAAGCCGAAGGCAATCCCGCGCGCCTCGTCAGAGCAGATGTGCGGCCACATCAATCGGACTAAAAAAAGCACTCTCACGAATAGGACGGGTTAGTGGGTTGCTTGCCTTACCGCAGACGATGGCGATGGTTTGAGATGATCCAATATTTTCGAGCCTTCGCTGAACGACTTCGACCAGAATTTCTCCGCGAAGTCCAGATGGCACTTCAGTAGCTCTGAGGGAGTTTTAGAGTCGGCAAGATTTCTCAGAAAGCTTGCTTGTTCGTGCAGAGAGGAAGCAGCCAAACTTAATCCATCCTTTAATGCCGCGGCGTACAGGTGCCTTGTCGATTCGATCGATTTTTGCCATTCCGGAAAAATTGATGGAATGCGTGATGCCGCTGCTGCAGGTTCTCCAACGCCATCGGCGGCGGCGCCGGTCAGTCCGGGCTCTGGACGTGGCCGCCGTTCGCGTTTCTCGTCTTCGGTTGTATTCGCGTTCATTCGACGTCTCCTAGCCTAAAAGAGGATTTGTAACACCTGAGTTGTTCGCTGCTCAGTTCCGATCGTCAACCTTCAGAACGTTACCACACCCTCCAACATGTCATACCTACCTCTTTTGGTACGGCGTGATCGCGCCGCAAATTGCGCATTCTAGGCGCCACTTGCTGGAATGTTCACCCATCCCCGGTTCAGAGGCTGAGAACCGCGGCAACCTCGTTGAGGACGAGCGCTGACTGCGTAGATCGACGGTGCTGCCAAAGGTGGTGCGGTCGCACGTCGATGCGCTTTGCCGTGATTGCGGCTGGCATTGGCCGCCATCACGCTCGCATCCATCGCGATGGCGCGGGAACGATAACCTGCCGTTTGGGCGGGGCGGCTCACGGGTATGGCGCGGACGCCTGGTTGATGTTGGGGGCGACGCCCGGCCGTTCAATCCGAACGACGCCGTCCATGTCGATATGGATTCTCGAAGTCGGGATCGAGCAGGCGAAGCCCCGTGGCGACGTCATCAACGTTCGTCTCCCCATCCGGCTCTCGGAATCGGCCATCTGCATATTCCGTTTCGCGATTGCGCGTGCATTCGGTTTGCCTGTCGCGGGCGCGCGGCGCTTTTGCCTGCCACTTTCTCCTTTTGAGCGTCACGATGTGTAGCAGGCTATACTAACAGCTTAGTCCAGTCTCGTAAAACCGCCGCTCGACCCGCGCCGCAGGAAATTGAGGCTTTTCCGGCGAGGTGTGTTGTGGGCATGGCGAGATACTCCTTTGTCAGTGGGCTAAGAACGGTCCGAACCGGGCGCTCATCGTACCCCGTAGGTCAAGGTGCACACCGCGCAAAGATCGGCGCAGGCAACGATGCCGTCGGCTGTGCTGCCGATCGATAGTGATGCTGTGGCTGATGAAGGGGCGCGCACAGCTTGGGTCCGCCAGGTAGGCCCATACTGGCCCGTGGCGCTGCGGCCGGAGAGCAATATCAGCTACGCTGATGCCCGAGGCCTTTCACGTCTCGAGGCAAACGAGCTCGCGCGTTGACCTTGACGCCCCGCGGCGAGGTAAATCTGGGCCGTCGCGCTCGCGGTTAGCCAATATAGTTGAGGTTAACCGCGCTATGTTATTGACGTTGCGCCCCTATGCTTGATCCATTGCACCGGAAACTGCACACCCGGCCCACCGGAGAGGTGGAAGTGTCCTTCCAGCTGACCGTCCTGAAAGTGCTGGCCGGCCAATCTGCCGGGCGGGCCTCCGTTGCCGACATAAGGCACGCCGTTGAAATCCTGATGAACAGCGGCCGTGACTGGACCGATCGCATGAAGCGGCTGGCCGAACGCGCACCTGACCTGAATATCTTCTCGGCCGGGTTTGTCTTTCGCGATACTCTTGGCTGGGAAATCACGGAAGAGGGGCGGCAATTCCTCTCCGCGCTCGAAAAGGCCGTCGCCGATCAGAGCGAGCGGCCTCGATCAGCCATCGATCCCCCATCCAGCGAAGTCACCGCGCAACCGGTCATGGATGCGCAAAATCACTTATTCCTCCCCATAGTCACCGTCAAAGGTCGCGGCGTCGCCGCGGGAAAGGCGGGTCTAATCGACGTAGAGCATGACGCGGCGCAGCTTTAACTTGTCACGCGGCCTCTGGCCGAACCGCGTGCCGATATTTTGCAGCGAAGTTTCTAAGAGTGTGTCGTATCAACTTCCTGACAGTGGTCTCAAGCTGACAATAGAACCTCGACAATCTCTCAACGCGCGATGAATGGGCGTAAGCGCTCCTTTCTACGCACCTATGCAGTTGAGCGCGGGGATGGGATGAGGTGTCCACCATGAGCGAGGTGGACACGATCGATGATCACTCCAGAAGAACCTTTGAGACTTGAGACGGTCGGCGTGTTGCGCAATGGCCGGCGTCGCTATGATCCGGCCAGCAAACAGCGGCTGGTCGAGGCCTGTCTGCAGTCTGGCGTGTCGCTGGCGGGGCTTGCGCTGCAACACGGCGTGAACGCGAACCTGCTGCGCAAGTGGGTGGCCAAGCGACAACTTCAGAACGGGGATGGCCAGCCGGAGGCGCGGGCGCCGATTGCGCCAGCCTTTATTCCGGTTCGCGCGCCGTCGCCGTCGCCAACTCGATCTGCTGGCGCGATTGCGGTTTGCGCGACGGAGCGATCCTGTGCAGGGCGGCTGACGGCATCGATGCCCAACGGCGTGACGCTTTCGCTGGAAGGCGGCGACGCGCAGTTGCTGTCGGCGGTGATTGAAGCGCTGGGGCGTTGCGATGTTCCGACTGGCGTCTGATCTTCGGGTCTACCTTCACCGCGAACCGATTGACTTCCGGGCGGGCATCAACAGCCTGGCGATCGTGGTCGAGCAGTCGATGGGGCTGGATCCGTTCCAGCGCGCGGTGTTCGCGTTCTGCAATCGTCGCCGCGACCGGATCAAGCTGCTGATTTATGATCGGTCAGGATTTTGGATGCTGCTGAAGCGGCTGGAGGCCGACAGATTCCACTGGCCCCGAAGTCAGGAGGCGGTGCTGACGCTGACGACGGAGGAGCTGCACTGGCTGCTTGACGGCATCAACATCGCGGCGGTGCGTCGTCATCCGGTGCGGCAATATCAGAGCGTGGGCTGAGCGTGTTCGATGCGGGCGGCGTCATCGGGCTTCGGCATGGCCGTTCTCAGATGACGCGGCCGAAGACATGACGAAGACATGGGAGCCCGGTTGACGCGGCGGCATGACTTCGATTCAAGACTCCGATGAGTCGCAAGCCCACGACGCACGAACTGGAAGCCTTGATCGCGGCGCACGCGGCCGAGATCGCGGCGCTGAAGGCCGAAAACGAGAAACTCGCACAACGCGTGCTGCATCTAGCCCGTCTTATTCGTCAGAGTGCGCCTGAGAGGCTGGCGAGCGTGGTGTAAAGCGCTGATGCGGCGTAGGATTCGGTTGCAAAGCCAACCCCATCACCTCAACCGCGAACGCCAGGCCCGCCATGACCGATGATACGATTCTGCCCTTCTCGTTTCCAGCCGTTCACGCCAAGAAAGTCACAGCTGCCTTCGATGGCGGTCGGCTGACCTCGAACGGGGGCGTGATGCTTCTGGCGATGGCCGAGCGGCGTCTCGGCTTGGCCGACAATTTGGCCCGGGTGTTCCCGGATCGGCGCGATCCGACGCGGGTCGTGCACAGCCTTGTCGATATGTTCCGCGCGCGCATGTTCGCGATCTGCTGCGGCTACGAGGACGCCGACGACCTCGATCATCTGCGGTCCGATCCCGCATTCAAGCTGGCCTGCGGACGGCTGCCGGACACGGGTCGCGATCTGTGTTCCCAACCGACGCTGTCGCGGCTGGAGAATGCTCCGCGCCTGCGCGACGTGATCCGACTGACCTACACTTTGGTCGACGCATGGATGGATAGCTACCCGCGCGAGCCGGCATCCGTCACGCTCGACATCGATGATACCTGCGATGTCGTCCACGGCCATCAGCAGCTCTCGCTGTTCAACGCTCATTATGACGAACGCTGCTTCCTGCCGATCCACGTCTACGACACGGAGAAGAGCCGGCCCGTGGCGGTCGTGTTGCGGCCCGGCAAGACGCCGGGCGGCGTCGAGGTGCGTGCCCATCTGCGCCGCCTGATACGGCATATCCGGACGCGGTGGCACAACACGCGAATTACGTTCCGTGGCGACGGGCACTATGCCCGGCCGGAGGCAATGGCGTGGTGCGAGACCAACGGCATCGACTACATCTTCGGTCTGTCCGGCACCAAGCCGCTCGCCAGAAAACTCGACGAGGCCGCCGACGACATCCGCACGCGACGCGCCATCGAGAACCTGCCGGTTCTGCGTGGCTATACCGAGACGCGCCACAAGGCCAAGTCCTGGGATCGCGAACGGCGTACCGTCGCCCGTATTGAGGCGACGATGCTCGGCCTCGACATCCGTTTCGTCGTCACCAGCCTCGATGTCGGCTCGGCCGAGTGGATCTACGACAGCCTGTATTGCGCGCGCGGCCAAGCCGAGAATCTGATCAAGCTGCATAAGACACAGCTCGCCTCCGATCGCACCAGCTGCCGTTCGGCGCTCGCCAATCAAGTCCGCCTCGTTCTCCACACCGCCGCTTATTGGCTGATGCTGACCGTGCGCGACGCGATTCCCAAAGCCCGGGAATTGGCCACAGCCGAGTTCGCGACGCTGCGTCTTCGTCTCTTGAAACTCGCTGCCCGTGTCGTCGAGACCACGAGCCGCATTCGCCTTGCGTTTGCCGCGGCATGTCCCGAAGCCGACCTGATCCGCGGCTTGCCAGGCGCGCTGCTGCCGCTCGGTCCTTGACCGGCGGGGCGTCCGCCCCCCGTTCGCCCAACCCATCCCTCAAGCGCGTTGCAAAGTACGGGTCGTCAGGCGGTGAAAAGCCGAAGGCAATCCCGCGCGCCTCGTCAGAGCAGATGTGCGGCCACATCAATCGGACTAAAAAAAGCACTCTCACGAATAGGACGGGCTAGAGGAGCAGTTGCGCCTGGAGCGCCTGCACCGGTATGCGCCGAAGAGCGAAAAGCTCAAGGAGCGCATCTTCAACGAAGCCGAGCAGGCCGCCGCTGAAAGCCGGGACGACGACGATGTCGAGGCGGTCGCCGTGCCGGACACGGGATTGCCGGAGGCTCCAAAGCCGGCGCCGAAGGCACGCGGCCGCAAGCCGCTGCCTGACGATCTGCCGCGCCAACGCGTCGAACACGATCTGGGTGAGGATCAAAAGGACTGTCCGTGCTGCCATAATCGGATGCATCGGATGGGCGAGACCGTCACCGAGCAGTTGCACGTCGAGGTCAAGGCGTCGGTGCTGCAACATGTGCGGTTCAAATATGCCTGCCGTCACTGCGAGCGCACCGCGCTGAACACCCCGATTGTGACCGCGCCGATGCCGGCGCAGCCGCTGCCGGGTAGCGTCGCCACGCCATCGACGCTGGCGCTGGTGCTCGCCAACAAATACGTCGACGGCACGCCGCTGTACCGTGTGGCGGACGCGCTGGGGCGCGCCGACGTCAGCATCAGCCGCGGGACGCTGGGCAACTGGGTGATCCGGGCGAGCGAGTTGCATCTGCATCGGGTCTATGACGCGCTACAGCAAAAGCTCATGTCGCAGCCCCTGGTCCACGGCGACGAAACCTGGGTCCAGGTTCTTAAAGAGGACGGCCGTGATGCGCAGGCCAAATCCTTCATGTGGGCCTATCGCAGCGGCCAGGACTGCGCGCAGCCGGTCGTGCTGTTCGATTACCAGCCCGGTCGCGGCCAGCAACATCCTCAGGCCTTCCTGGCCGGCTATCGCGGCTTGTTGATGAGCGACGGCTATGACGCCTGGCGCACGCTGACAGGCGCGACCCATCTCGGCTGTATGGCGCATGCGCGCAGGAAATTTACCGATGCGCTCAAGGCCAGGACAAAGCCTGGCGGTCCGCCATTGCAGGCGCTCAAGTTCTTCGAGGCGTTGTACGAGGTCGAGAGGGTGGCGCGCCAGACGCCGCCCGACGGCGAAACGCGCGCCGCATACACCTTGCGGCTGCGCCAGCAGCATAGCCTGCCGGTATTGGCCGCCTTCCGGACCTGGCTCGACGACCAGGCGCCGAAGGTGCTACCCGAAAGCTTGACCGGCAAGGCGATCGCCTATGCACGCAACCAATGGGATTATCTGACCCGTTACACCAGTGACGGTCTCGCCCCGATCGATAACAATGTTCTGGAGCGCGACATCAGGCCGTTTTGCACCGGACGAAAAAGTTGGCTGTTCAGCGACACCGTTGCCGGCGCCAAGGCAAGCGCCGTGATCTACAGTTTGGTGCTGACATGCCGGGCATGCGGCGTCGATCCCTATGCATGGCTACGTCACGCGCTCACCGAATTGCCCCAACGCGCGCCAGACGCCGATATCGAAGATCTGTTGCCGTTCAATTGCACCGCTCAAAAAAACCTGCCAGCTGACAACGACAGCGGCTGACCGTCAAACGCTCAGGATCAATCAAGCCGTTCCGATGATCCCGCTGGGCCCCGGCGCCACGCGACGCCGCGGCCAGCCGCGCGCGCAGCCTGTGCAGTAAAATGCGCGCTTACGAATGGGCGGAGCACGCCCCGATGGGCGGCATTCATGTTTGGTGGAGTGGGCGCGCGTCGATTCGCGCAGCTTGGATAAATGAGTTGATTTTCAACGTAGGATGTTGTTGTCGCCGCGTGAGCCGATCGCTTACAAGCTCAGCGCGTGTAAATCTTTTGAAGAGCGTGGGTGAAACTGGCTAATCCCATTGGTAAGCAAGTGTTGCGTACATGGACCAGGCCGGAATCCTGCTCATCAAGCCGACGCGCGCGCGGAAGCTGCGTCTGTGGCGTAATTTGTGCAGTCTAACCGCTTAATTGTGGAAGTGGACTTCCTCGAAGGATGTGGCGAGTTTCCGAGCCGACACCTTAGTTGCTGCGCTGCTCTCGCAGGCGACAGCTGAGACGTTGCTCTCTTGCCGGGGAGCTTGATGACTGCGAAAGTCCTGGTTAGATCACTGTCCTTCAATTTGGAGAATCGTGCGGTGGCAATGGGTATTGTGAAGTGGTTCAATCCGACGAAGGGATATGGCTTCATCAGGCCGGAAGATGGAGGGCCGGATGTCTTCGTGCATATCCGTGCAGTCGAGAAGGCAGGCTATACGGGGTTAGAAGAGGGGGCTCGGGTCAGTTACGAGCTGAAGGCCAATCGCTCGGGCAAGATGTCAGCCGAAGATCTCCGGGTCGGGTAATCAGATCTGTGCGGTGATCTCTCTCCACTCGTCAGACTGCCGTCCGGTCCGGCCGCGGAGGACTGCTGCGCGCTACTGATGGACCGGCTCTTGTGGCGTGTGCGTCGTCACGTTCAGCGAGAGCGTGCAAGCGCAATCTCTCGAATGGTCCACGCTTGGCAAGCAGTCGAGGAACCGAATGGTTGGCGCGCGGTTTGTGCGTTTCGCAAGGAGTTCGTCCAACTCGGCAAAAGCTTGCAGCTACCATGAACGATGTCGGAGATCGCCATGCACGCCGCCCTGAGCCTGATCGCGATCTCGCTGCTGATCAACGCGCTGTTCTTTGTCGTGATGACGCCCGTCGGTAAATCGGCCCGTAACGCTCGGCGGGAAGCAGAGCGTACACGCTCCATGTTCGGAGGTAAGCATTAGGCGACCGGCGGGTACATCGCCACGTCCCGGTCATGGCCCTAACGATCGAAGCCGCTGGTCTATCCGAAGACGCGAGGCTATCCGCCCGGCAATTCGTCGATGTCAACTTCTGAACCAATGTCGGCAAGTTGACGTCGCCATGCGGCCGGAGCGGCTGAAACGCACGACTTTTCGGCCGGCACGCGGCTTGCAGTGTTCGAGCTGCCAGCTGGCACAAGCCGCCCAATGCACGCTGACGAGATCGGATGCGCATTGTTGGCTGCTTCCGCTTAACGCGAGACCTGCAAGCGTGGCCGTTCGACCTCATCCGGGACAAGCCCATGAACACGTCAGTGCTCTCCACCGCGTTGCGCTCGATTGCCTGTTTCACCTCCGCGGCGCTGTTGCAAGAGCGGACGGCTGCGGGGCCGGCTGACGACCCATTCCTTTGGCTCGAGGAGATCGAAGCGCCGCGCGCATTGGCTTGGGCACGGGCCGAGAACGACAAGACGCTTGGCGTGTTCCAGTCAGATCCCCGCTATCGGCGCTTTTACGAAGAGGCGCTCACCATCCTGCAGGCCAAGGAAGCAGGATGATCACGGCGCCCCATTCAGCATAGGAGGCGCGGAACGCGTCGACCTTGTCGGACAGGCCGTTAAGATGGATCAGCTTATGTCTACGGTTCGAACGGCGGCGACCCGGTCACCGGCGGCGCCGGCGTGACCGGATTCCGTACGTTTCGTTGGGGCGACGCGGTCTGGAAAATTTCTGGCAAGACGACACGCAGGTGCGCGGCGTCTGGCGGCGCACCACGCTTGAGAGCTATCGCAGCCAAGACCCGCGATGGGAGACCATCCTCGATGTGGACGAACTGGCTGTCGCCGAGAACAAGAATTGGGTCTTTAAAGGTGGCAACTGCCTTCCGCCGGAAGAACGCCTCTGCCTGCTAACGCTTTCCGATGGCGGTAAGGACGCCGCGTTCATCCGTGAGTTCGACCGAGACGCCAAGGCCTTCGTTGAGGCCGGCTTTGATCTTCCCCAGGGTAAGCAGAGTGTCCGATGGGTCGATGGTGACACAGTCCTTGTTGCACGAGACTGGGGCGAAGGGACCCTGACGCAGGCCGGCTACCCCTTCGTGGTGAGGGAGCTCAAACGCGCTCAGCCGCTCGCTGAGGCGCGCGAGATTTTTCGGGGCCAACCGACCGATGTTCAGACGATGCCCTTCGTACTTCGTGACAGTGAAGGCCATATCCATGCGGCCGGCGCCATCCGCGTGATCAGCTCCTTCGAGCACGAGTATGTGCTCTTCGGCGCCAATGGGCCTATCACGCTCAATCTGCCCAGGAAGGCGGCTATCGTTGGGGTCGTGAGTGGCCGCCTGCTTGTGACGCTTGACGAAGAATGGACGCCGCCCGGCGACACCAGCTTCGCGACCGGTTCGATGATCTCGTATGACCTGGCCGAATGGAAGCAAGATCCGCTGCGCGCTAGAGCATTTTCCGATCACGTTGCGTCGTAACCAGCCGCGACGAGATAATTTTGGCATTCCTCGGGTGAGAAGCGCTTGAGAGCGTTGGCGATTGCTTGCCAGAGATCGGGCATGGTGCGCGCTGCGGCGGCCCGCAACAGGGCTTTCAGTTTAGAGAAGGCCATTTCGATCGGGTTGAAGTCTGGACTGTAGGGCGGAAGATAGAGCAGGCTTGCTCCGACCGCCCGGATGGCCTCTCGAACGCCATGGACCTTGTGAGCGGGCAAGTTGTCCATGATAACGGTATCGCCCGGCCGCAGCGATGGGGCGAGCAATTGCTCGACGTAGGCCAGGAAAGCGTCGCCATCCATTGGACCGTCCAGAACAAGCGGCGCGATCAGACCGTCGGAGCGCAATCCAGCGGTGAATGTCGTCGTCTTCCAATGTCCGTGTGGGATAGCTGCACGACATCGCTCGCCGCGTGGCGAGCGGCCGTAAAGCCGCGCCATTTTGGTGTTGGCGCTGGTTTCGTCGATGAAGACGAGACGCTCAGGGTCAAGATCGATTTGCCCTTCGAACCACTCCTCACGCGCGGCATTTATATCGCCGCGCCGTTGCTCGGCGGCGTGCGCTGTCTTTTTTTAAGTGTGATCTTTCTGCGCTGGAAAAAACGCCAGAGCGACGCGATGCCAGTCGATATTCCACGACGTTTCAACAGTTCTCGCAACTCGGCGAGCGTGATATCCGGCTTCGCTGTCACTGCCTCCAGAATCAATTGCGAATGCGCTTCGATGCGCTGCGATTTGCGGTCACCGCCCTGGCGTTTAGGAACGATGTCGCCAACTTCCTTGAGGCGACCGCGCCAGCGGATCGCACTGGCCGCGCTGACACCAAAGCGCTCAGCAGCCTGTCGACAGGACATGCCACCGTCAATCGCGGCTATCACCCTTTGACGAAGATCAACCGAAAGCGCCCTGGCCATACATGCTGGCCTCCCTCGCCAGCATGCAGCTTGAATCTGACTCGCGCCGTTTTGGGAATCCCCACCCGATTCATTCCGGTCGGAAAATGCTCTAGACCGTCGCTTGTCTTCCAGCCTGGGCTCCGGCAGGCACTGAGCGGGCTCAGTCGCACGAGGAACTTGATGATCCTGACGATCCTTGACAACGTTCAGAGCAAGGCGTTCATCTACAAGTATGATCAAGGGGCTTGGTCCGCCACGCCGATCCCGGTCCCGGACAATGCGAATGTTAGCGTGTCAGCAGGTGATGTTCACGGTCTCCGACTATTTCACGCCAACATCGCTTTGGTACTTCGATGCCGCGAGCAAACAACTCGAGGCATTAAAGACGGCACCTGCGGCCTTCGATGGATCCCGGCATGTCGTGGAGCAGCTCGAAGCGACCTCGCGCGATGGCACGCGGATTCCCTACTTTCTGGTGCGGCCCAAGAACGCAAGATTTGACGGCGCGATCCTGACGCTTCTCTATGGTTATGGCGGGTTACAGATTCCGCTCCTTCCATTCTATGCGGGACCAATGGGGCGGCTCTGGCTCGAACAGGGCAATGCTTATCTCGTTGCGAATCTGCGCGGGAAAACCTGATCCGCCGGAACATCACCAGTCCACGACGACTAGGCGTGATCGGCGGCAGCCAGGGCGGACTGCTTGTTGGCGCCGCAATCACCCAACGGCCCGAGCTCTTCAACGCGGCGATCATCCAGGTTCCGCTCTCTGACATGCTTCGATTCACCAAACTGGGCGCGGGCGCCTCCTGGATCGCCGAGTATGGTGACCCCACCATTCCCGAGCAGCGCACGTGGATCGAGGCCTACTCGCCCTACCAAAAGCTGGTGCCGGGCAAGACTTACCCCGCCCCTTTAATTCTCACCTCCACCAAGGATGGTCGCGTGCATCCAGCGCACGGCCGCAAGGCCGCCGCGAGGCTCGCTGCGCTGGGCCAGCCTTACTTCTACTACGAGAACATCGATGGGGGACATAGCGCTGCGGCCAATCTGATCGAATATGCGCGTCAGCTAGCCCTCGAATACACCTATGCATCCAGGCGGCTTTGTCTTGAGTAAGTTCGACGGACGGGGTGATCAAAGCCGATAAAGACCAGTCGTCTCGGCATCGCCACGTTGGTCAGCGGAGCTCATCAGCCGGCCGCAAGGCGATACCACCGAACGACGCGATCGGCGGGCAGGATGGTACGCCGGACTTTGACGACCCTTGGGAATTCGCGCCGCGCCCGAGAGGTCTTCGAACACGAGGTCGCCAATTGCGGCTCGCCATCCAGTCTGGCTAACCGCCCGCATTTCGGTCTGGCCGAATTTTCGCAGAGCATGATTGGCCCAAGACTTGCTACTCCAACCTCAAACTCCGTGAAATTCTTAAGAGATCACGCAGCAATCTCATGCTGCACCGAGCGGAGTTCTCCACTCGAAGCGAGCCTAACAGGCCAAGAGATCCGAAGCGCCTATGTGCCTCGATCGAGGTTTGATCGGAAGGTGGGCAGGGAGAGTAGGTTGGTAAGTTTGCCTGGCGGGCCGAGGGTCGAACGAGGTCTCAGTGGTTGGGCGGTCCCGCCAGTCAGCAATATCGGTTGTAGGTGCTGAAGAGAATCCAGGCTCATTGCAGGCCCAATAACAGCCACGCAGTTAGAGGGCGGGAAAGAAGCAAGTCAGATGCACAAACTACCGATCTTGAAAAGCCTTCATCTGTTTGAGGCGGTGAGCGAGTTTCCAAGCTTCTCAAAGGCGGCTGAGCGGCTGAACATGACGACCGGAGCGGTAAGTTACCAGATGCGCATCCTTGAGATTTGGTTCGGCAGGAGGCTGTTCGTTCGCCACAGCTCGGGCGTGCGGCTGACGTCCGACGGCGAACAGCTAAAGCACAGCTGTGCGAGCGTGTTCACAATGCTCGAGAAAGGATGCTACGAACTGCAAAGGCGCGATGCGGGAAGATCAGTGGTGGTGGGGTGCTCAACCACATTCTTGTCGCATAGCCTCTTACCTCGGATTGGTGCGTTCCGCCAACTACATTCGGACATTGACTTTGTCTTCGAGACCGATGCCGATCTAAACGCGTATCCGGCATATTGAAGCAACCGCTTCCCGTCCATGAGGTGCACGTATCCAACGAGATGATTGGCCCTGTAAGCAGCGCCGGCTGCACTCGAGGCGATCAAAAGCCCAGAAGACATCTTGTCAATTCCTCTGCTGCACGCGTCCGTCAGGTTGGACGCCTGGAACGAATGGGCCAACGCAGCTGCAATATGTTTGCGGGGATCGCGTGACGTCGTGTTCGATACATTCCCCTAGCTGTCAAGGCGGCCAAAAGCGGACTTGGAGCCGCAATATCGTCGCAGGTTCTGGTCAGAAGCAACCTTAAAAAGGGGGAGCTTGTGGCTCCATTTGGCTTTGTGCCGATCGATCGCTCAATCTACATGTTTGTCAGTGAGCACGCGCGAAATATGGTCGCTGTTAAAGAGTTTCGGCGGAGGGTATTGGCAGAAATACTCAGCCGGGACTATCCATTGTCGCCGCTCCACGACGTGTCTCAAGAGGCGAAGCAGGTAGTCAATTGAAACTGTACCCGCAGGCTCACTCGTCACGTGAGTTCGTTGATGGCCGCGTGTCGACTTCCATAGCAGGCTCACACGAGGCAGAGTCTTCACGGATGAGGGGCCGGAAATCCGTGGTGCACTGCTAAGAGATGCAGGATTGTAAAAGGATCGTCGACATAGGCCAACCCCTTCGCGTATTCCGCTTTTCCCCGGTGCAACGCTTCCCTTCTCGAAAATGAGAACGGGCACGGACTGATGATCGGGGCCGAGCCTCTCGATGAGCTCGGTTCGTGGCCGCAGCCAAGCAATCCGGTGAAGGTCGAGATTGGTGGCCCGACTTGGGAACGCGGACAGCACCCCCTCCAGCACGGCGCATTGCCAGCAATAGAACTCCTGCCCCGGAAATGCCGGATCTGCAAAGGGTCGTTCTAGAAGGCGCAGCTGATCGCGTGGCGTAGTGTGCATCGTGGATCTATCGATCGACAGGACATGAAATTTGAGAATGCCTGGATCTGACTATGGCGAAGGTCGGGACGACGAAAGCGAGAAATGCGCTAGCTGCACATATCAGCACGACCAGCCGGAAAGAGAGCTGATCATCCAGAAACGAAAAAACATGCCATTGCCTGCGACGCCGCTATAAGTACAACATTGAAACAGCCCGGAAAGGCGGCCGGCTCGATTCGGCGCCACTAACGAAACCATGTGCGTGTGAGCGGCAGCCGCAAATATTTGGCCGAAGCCAAGCATCGCGCTGCTGGAAGCGATCGCCACAGGCAGGCCCGCATCGAGTGACATGATTGCCAGGCATGCCGCGAGTAGCACCGCGGCCCCGGCGATGGTTGGTAAGGCGCCCAACCGGTCGAAAATCGGCTTGACAGCTAGCGCGCCCAGCAAGGCGAAAACGCCATTCGTCATGACAAACGTCAATAGAACGCCTCGATCAAGCACTCCTGCAGCTGTGGCACGTATTGCAGGATAGACGTTGATGAGGCCCGCTCCCAGATTGAGAAGAAGGACCGCAAAGAACGCGGGATAGAGCGGCGCCAAATCCAACATGGTTCCCGAGGACGGCGATTCAAGGACTGACGGAAGTCTATTGGAACGCTGCTTGATGCCAAAGAGCACCATCAAGGAAAGCATGACCGCCGATAAGTTGAGAGCCAAAACGCCGGGCAAGTGCAGCTGGTCGACGAGCATGGCACCTGCAAACATTCCGAGCAGATATGTGAGCCAGTCGATGTTGGCGATGTTGCGAAGCACCGAGATCATGCTGTCTTCGGATGTGATACGGCGGAAGAAAGAGACTTCCGCGGACAAGTAGACGGGCTGGACCAAGCTCAGGACAGCGATTGAAGCATAGCTCAAAACAGAATCGATCTCGTCCGTGAAGGAGATGGAGAGCAGGGTGCAAATTCGAAGCACATTTACTATCATCATGACAGCGATCGGATCGCTTCTGTCGATAGGAGCAAAAATGACCGCAATCCCAAGGCCTGCAGCGCTGAAGAGATTGCTTTGCAGATCGGGGCTTTTGGAATTGATCTCGGCCGCGGCCAGATAGGATTGCAGAGCAGCTCGTGGTTTGTCTTGCCGCATCAAGATGTTGCCCTGCTCGAAGTGAGCTCCTACGCCGCATCAGCGCTTTACACCACGCTCGCCAGCCTCTCAGGCGCCCTCTGACGAATAAGACGGGCTAGTCGGGCGCGATCGGATCAGTAAGGCGGCGATTGACACTATAGGAGCCGTCAGCGCGTATGGGGAATGTCCTTTAAGAGTTGATCCAGATGGCCACGTGGGCATAGCTGCGGTATCGCAATGAATGGATTTTCTGATCGATTTCACTGCCAAGGGTGGGCCGTTGCGCGGCACCCTAAACATAGCTCAATGGTACAGCAGTGGTGAACTTCAGATCCTCCATACTGATGAATGAGCTGACGTCAGCGAAGTCGAGCCGGGTGATCAGCTGTTTATAAACCTCATCGTAAACATCTACGCTCGGCACGACGAGGCGCAGCAAATAGTCGATCTCGCCCGTTAGGCGATAGGCTTCAACGATCTCTGGAATGTCGGCGATAGTGCGGCGGAAGTCCTCTACCCAGCCGATCGAATGATGTGAGGTGCGTACACCCACGAACACCGTCATGGGCAGATTGGCCTTGCGGCGATCCACCAGTGCGACGCGCCGACTGATCAAGCCGCTGTCTTCCATGCTCTTGATGCGACGCCAGCAGGCGGACACCGATAGATTGGTCGATTTGGCAAGCTCTGTGACCGGAATCGATGCATCCGCTTGCAAGCGGTCCAAAATCTTTCGATCGCGATCGTCCAAGAGGCATGTCCTTTCAGCCGGCTTCGGGGGCGGGCGCAAATAGTTTTTGCGATTGGAGAAATAAGGAGTTTGATTTGCGCTTACCAGCGATATCGAGCGAAACAATGCCGAGATTTGCTGCATACGGCACGTTAAGCTCATGTGGCGTTCGGTTGAAGTGGAGAACACCAAAGTGGAGCAGACGATCGGACTCATCGGGGGGATGAGTTGGGAGAGCACAGCCATTTACTACAAGGAAATCAACGAAATCGTGCGCCGGCGACGCGGCGGCCTGGCATCCGCCGACATCTTGCTGCGTTCGGTGAATTTTGAGGATATCAACGCCCTGCAGAGAGCGGGAGACTGGGAACAAGCCGCCAAACGTTTGGCGAAGATCGCTCGACAGCTGGTGGATGGTGGTGCTGGATGCATCCTCATCTGCACCAATACGATGCATCTGATTGCCGACACGGTCGCGGAGAACCTAGGCGTGCCGCTCATCCACATCATCGATGTGACCGGAGCAGCTCTCGTCACAGCGAGCATCAAGCGGCCGCTGTTGCTGGCCACGCTCTACACAATGGAGCAGCCGTTCTATTGTGACCGACTGCGTGAGCGGTTCGATCTTTCGCCGATCGTGCCCGACGAGAAGGATCGAAGCCGGATCCACAATGTTATTTTCAATGAGCTTTGCTGCGGTGTCATTTCGGATCAGTCACGTCAGGCCTTTATTGAAATCATCGCGCGCGGTCGCGCAAGAGGCGCCGATGCGGTCATCCTCGGCTGCACCGAGATCGGCCTGCTGATCGGGCCGGAGGATACACAGCTGTCGCTGTTCGATTCGGCCAAGCTGCACGCCAAGGCGGCAGCTGACTTCGCCGACGGCAAGCCGCCTGCCGGCGCCGTTTCAGTTGAGCCGCACAGAGGCTGTCCCACGATGACAGCTGATCGAGCGCCACGATATTCCCTCAGCTCTCATTTGCAAAGCTGCGCCGAGGTGGAAGAGCATTGATTCGAGATCTGCGCACTCGATGGTGTGTGCTTGGTCAGTCCGCCCAGACCACTTGTTGTATGAGCCATTTCAGCCCAGTGATCGAAGACGTCGGTTGTCCGAAGCCCGACAGTCAGACGTCGGTATCCAGACCGCGCGCCGAGAGGTGCCGCGATTCGTCAAAAACGGCCGTCGGCGTCACTGGCACGTCGGTTGCTCGATGTGCCGAGCATCCGCTGCGGCGACTATTGCGATCTCGCGGCACCTGATCTGTAAGTCAGATGAAGCTTGCTCGTTCATTTCAAGTGGTCAGCCAGCTGCATCGGAGACGCAGCCTCGCCTGGCAAGCTCTCTATCTTCCGGTGGGGCTTCGGTCCTGCGCCGAGGATAAGATTGACTCTGTGCGGTATCGACGAATGGCGATCCTAAACGTGCTTCGCACAATTCGAACAACTTGCTGTGAACAGTTCCTCAAGTCGTTCTGGCAAAGGTCCACCTTCTGCCGGAGATCAACAGTCCAAGGCTTTGAGGATTGTAGTCATCTGCAGAACGGAGACCGTACGTAAATGACCATTGAGCCGATCGAGGATAATTGGCGGCTTGAAGAGGAATCGAGGCGACGAGACGAGCCCAAAGTCAAGCTCCTTCGCGCGCGATCGGATGTGGCCAGGTACCAAGCAGAATTGACAGAGCTCGAGCAAACGCTGAAGCGTGAAGACGGCTCATCGATCTGCTCTGGGACACTTCAGCGCACGTGCGCAGGAGGTCGGAGAGCGTAACGTGCGACCACGTCAATTGGAGCCTGTCTCGGATCCCGCTAACCTGCGAGCGGATGCTGGGGGCAGCGTCCGACCGAGCGACAGCTGGAAGTAGGCTGCCAACCGGGTCTTCGCAACAGGGGCTTGGCTTGGTGCAATGGCTGAGCGGTGTAGAGCGCAAGAATTCGCGCACAAGTGCAAGTGGCGAGAAGCCAAGCCGCGAACGCTCACGCGCGTGACAAGTGTTGGGATCAGCCGTTTTGACCGGCTCATCTTTGTTCGCTCACAAGCAAGGCGCTTTCGCCGGGTTGCAAGGTTCACGCCTCCTCTGCGTCTTATAAATGTCATCTTGCCCAGGCCAGTGAGCCGCGCTACGGCCGATCCAGCCAGCGCTCAGCTTCACACAAAGCATGCTGCAGGGATGCGGGCGGCAAAGCTCGAGGTAGTCGATGACAAAGCGTTTCCGCGACTGGGCCTTATTGTCCTTCGTTGCTTTCATGGTTTTCTGCCCTATGGCCAAGGCGCAGGACCGCCGCATTGTTGCCGAACCTGTTGCACCTCACACGGTCTGCGACCGCCCGGTGCCGTCTGGCACAAACGATACGGCCAGGTTGCAAGACGCCATCGACCATTGCCCCGCCGGCGCGGCGGTCTATCTGGGCCGCGGCCAGTACTTCTCGGGCCCGCTCGGGATGAAATCAGGCGTCACCTTATGGATCGGACGTGGCGCCACGCTTGTCGCCATGGCCGAACCAGCTCTCTATGACAAAGGCCGGCGCCATTGTGGACGGATCGCAGGCAAGGGCGATGGTTGCCGTCCGTTCATCAGCTTTTCCAAGACGCGTGGCGGCGGCATCTATGGCGACGGCACCATCGATGGCCAGGGTGGAGCAGCCATGGCCGGCAGCACCGAAACTTGGTGGCAGTTGGCCCGCCGCGCCCAGACTGAGAGCGGCAATCAGAACGCCCCGCGTTTGATCCAGATCGATCAGGCGCAGGACATCACGTTCTATGGTGTCACGCTACGCAATGCGCCCAATTTCCACGTCGTGATGAACAGGGTCGAGGGTGCCACCTTTTGGGGGCTCACGATCGATGCGCCGGCCGAGGCCCGCAACACCGACGGCATCGACCCTGGCGCCAGCCAGGATGTGACCATCACCCGCAGCTTTATCCGCACTGGAGACGATAACGTGGCCATCAAAGCCGGCGACAATGGCCCAAGCCGTCATATCTCCATCGTCGACAATTACTTCGGCTGGGGACATGGAATGTCGATCGGCAGCGAAGTGAACTCCGGCGCCAGCGACATATTGGTGCGAGACCTGACGCTGGATGGCACGACATTCGGCCTGCGCATCAAGAGCGATGTCAGTCGAGGCGGCTTGGTGGAGCGAGTGACATATGAGAACGTGTGTCTGCGCGGCAACCGATGGCCGATCGCCTTCGATACAAAGTACAATCCACACGCACGGGGCTTCAGCATTCCAGTCTATCGCCGGATCGCTCTGCGCCATGTGCGCGGCGACAACGGTACGCTGCTGATGCGCGGTGTAGACGGCAAGCATGCACTTGACGTGACGCTGGAGGATGTTCGGTTTGCCGAGTCTGCGACTTGGCGGCTGGAAAACGCCAATGTAACCGCCGATCATTCTGCAGTGTCGCCGCCGCTGCCCGGCCGGGCTGGAGAGAGGGGGCCGGGCGGGTGGGAGCAATGCGCAAAGGCCTTCCGGAACTAGTTAATGCGTAACCACAACAACTTCGTGTCCGGCGGGTCAGGTTTCGTGTCAATGCGGTTGAGATTGAGTGGCGTTGCGCCCCGGGTCGTTTCATGGCGCTCACGTCCCTGCCAAGCTTTCCGACAAGACTTGTCGCGGTCAGCCGCTCTGGAAATCGCGCGCAAGTTCCCGGCGGCATACTCGCTGCGTTGGCAAGGTTCGGCTGCTGTTGCGCTGCGGCAGTTTGTATCGATCATCGAGCGCGCAGCGGATCGGATGGAGAAGGTCATATGCGAATGATCGCGCTATCCGCTGCGGCTCTCGCGGAATGTTGCTCTGTCTCGGCAGCCGATACTCAGTTGCTTTTTGTGTCGCACGCCGGAGAGACGGCCTATCACTCCGTGCAGGCAGCCATTGACGCACTGCCACCGCAAGGCGGGGATATCCAGATCGCGCCTGGCATCTATCGCGAAAAGGTCAAAGTCCTCAAACCTGGTGTTCATCTCAAAGGTACCGGCAAAAAGCCGGATGATACGATCATCGTGTACGGCGATGGCGCAATCAACGTGGGAGGGACAGCCCGTTCTGCGACGCTCAACGCCTCGGGCGATGACTTCCGGCTCGACAATCTGACGGTCCAAAACGACTATTCCCTCAAGGGGGACAATCCAGCTTCGCAGGCCGTGGCGCTATCGGTGACCGGCGACCGGGACGCAATCATCCATGTTCGCCTGCTTGGCGCCCAGGATACATTGTTCGCCGGTAAGGGCCCTAACGGTCGAATGTCGCGGCAGTACTTCTCTGATTGCTACATCGAGGGGCATATCGACTTCGTTTTTGGCAATGCGAAGGCCTATTTCAGGCGCTGTGAGTTGCACGGCATCGCAAATCAAGCGGTTGTGTATACGGCGCAGAGCAAAGGAGCACCGGGCGAGGACAGTGCCTTTGTGTTCGATCAGTGCAGGCTGACTGCCGAGCCTGGTGCGCGCTATGTTGCGCTTGGCCGCGCTTGGCGCCCCTATGCCACAGTGATCTTCCTGTCGACGAAGATCGATGCGCCGGTCATTGCGGAAGGCTGGCGCGAATGGGCCCCCGGCAAGACGGATACGTTCAGGACGGCCTACTATGCCGAATACAAATCCTCCAGCATCGGGGCCAATCCCGCAGGCCGCGAGCCTCATTCTCATCAATTGACTGACAGCGAAGCCGCGAAATGGTCGCTGAAAGCGTTCTTCGGGGGCGCGATAGATTGGCTGTCCAGCGAACCTTCAAGATAAAAATTAGACGAACGCTCGGGAAGTGGAGGGTTTTCAAACCCTTTGACCCGAGCCTCGTTGCGCTCGGGCGGCTCGTCCACAGCAACTCGCATTCGGGCAGGGGCGGCCATCGTAGCGCGCCAGATTCTCGTTGCCTCCTTTAGAAGAAAAGCAAAGCGATCGACATTGCCGGCTGCGAATTCTTAATTCTTGTCAGCTTTTCGAAAGCTGGATCCCGTATTCTCCAGAATCCAACGACCGCTGAACGGCTGCCGCTTGCGGCCTTGTAAGGCGTGCGGATTGCGCAAGCCCTGTACCATCGCAAGGAGAGCAGGATGGATCCAACCGACCCCTTCTTCAATTCGGGCGCTTGAATCGAGGAGTACGCCGCGCAACAGGCGCGAGCAGGCAACGCAAGCCAGCAAAGCAACTTTGAGCGGCGGATGGAGGATTTGCAGGTTGATTCGACGGATGGGACCCCCGCAAGCTCGCCTTCGCCGGATCGGGCTGTCGCAGAGGGCCGTGGACGGATCAGCCGAGGCGATATCGGCGGTTCGATGCGGATGCCGCCACACCCTGGTTCTAGAGGCGGCGCGCTCAGCGGTGCGCGGGCGAGCGTGGACATTCCCCGCTTTCAGCTTGGAGCTTCGCCCTAGCGCCGCAGTCCAGTTTGCGGGATGACCCGTTCAGCAGCGAACGCTACAGCTTGCCGGACTCAGACGCTGCGGTTCACGCCAAGAGCGGAAAAATCCGCGGACTGTGGTCACGCATCAGATCGGGGGCGGCAAAGCCCTTGGCGGGAGCAGGAGTAAAAAACCCTCGCGAGACGCGGGGCAGTCAGAGGTTTCTTCAACGAAGCGTCGCATTCATTACGCGAGGCAGCCGGCCGGACGCGCGGGGTCGACGCGCTCATCAAAGAGTTAGCGGCAGGCAATCTCAGCGAAGGCAACATCAAAAATGCGGCGACCGACCCGCGCCGTTTGAGCGTGCGCCTGCGTGAGAACGGCAGGCGCGATTGGCTCGCTTTTCGAATTCGTCTGACACAGGAGGCGCAGCGCTGGCAGGAACGCGGGAGAACCATCGTCAGCAGCTGGATCGCGACCGTGGATTTACGGATACCATGGACCTGCCAGCCATGCCCCTGCCGTCGACGGCTTCGCCTGTCTGTCCCATCATCCACGGCACGAGGTGCGTACGGCCGGCGACGACATAGAACAAGATGCCGATCGGCGGCAGCCTGAGGCCAATCCTCAAATCCTGACCGAAACCGCCGCGCCACAGGTAGAGCGGGAAGGTCTGGCAGACCAGAATCGAGTCCAAGCTTAGTCAACAAATAAACTCCCGCCCAATTGCTTGATTCACGATGATCGTAGCCGAGTCTCGCGCCGATTGAAGCTGGTGCTAGGAGTTCATCCGGATCTCGTTGAAAGATCATAACTATGCTCGTGCGAACGCGAGCATGCTTGTGACCTAGTTCGCGGTGGTCCGGGTTACTTCATAATCGCTTCGGCCTCTGCACGAAACGCGTGGCGCGAGCCATCTCGTGAATAGAACATGTGACCGCCTGGAAAGACTACGAGTTTGACGCGCGGTGCTGAGGCAAATGGCGGCAATTGGTCGAGCACGATCTGTGATCCGAGATAAGGCGTGACGAGGTCAAACAGGCCGTGCCCGACTAGCAATTGCATCTTCGGGTCCGTTGCGAGAATCTGGCGCAGCTCCGACAGCGACTCCGGAGGCCCGCGGCCGAAATCCCAAGCCTGCTCGACCGCGCCGTTGACTAGCTCATAGGAGCCGTCCGGCCGCCAGTTTAGCGTACGCATACGACGGAGGCCGCCTGATTGACGCATGCGCGCGGGCACGGCGAGGTCTATGATGGCATTGGGTGAAGGGTGAAGGTCAGGCGGCCTGCTGATTGGCTGGCTTGTCGGCCTGGCGCAGGAGCTTCCATTCCCAGGGCAAGAGTTCGTGCAGACGCGATGCGGGATGATCGGCGATACGGGCCAGGACGTCGGCGAGCCAGGCCTTGGGATCGACGTCGTTGAGGCGACAGGTCGTGATCATCGTCAGCATGATGGCGGCACGGTCGGCGCCGCGCTGGCTGCCGGCGAAGGTCCAGTTGCGCCTTCCCAAGGCGATGCCTCTCAATGCGCGCTCAGCGCAATTGTTGGTCAAGCAGATCCTGCCGTCGTCGAGGAAGCGGGCGAAGCCGTCCCAGCGCCTGAGCATGTAGTTAATCGGCTTCAGGACCTCGGAGGAACGCGAGAGGGTTTCGCGCTCGCGGAGCAGCCAGGCATGCATGTCCTCGAGAAGTGACTTACTCTGTTCCTGGCGAGCGGCACGCCGCTCGCCGGCACCGCGGCCGTTGATGGCGCGCTCGATCTCGAACAACGTATCGAGGCGTCTGACAGCCTCCAGCGCGATCGGGGAGACCGGTTTGCCTTTCTTGCCTTCCCGAGCATTTTTCGTATCCGTCCGAGGGCGGCCGTCTTGCGAGTTTTTCCGATCTGTAGCTGACTGTCCTTATGGACGGACATAAGGACAGTGCGGTGCTGAGCCGCATGGATTTGGTGGAGACCGGTCGGCGGCGACGCTGGACGCGTGCGGAGAAGCTCAGAATCGTAGAGGAGAGCTTCTCGGGGCCACGACTGGTGTCGGCGACGGCTCGCCGGTATGGGATATCACGTCAGCTTCTGCTGAGCTGGCGCAAGGCTTGGACCTGTCATGATCCGGCCGAAGAGGATTCGATCGGCCCGACATTCGTCCCTGCGATAGTTGCGGCAAGTACGCCGCCAACGACGGAAGCTGTCGAGACAGGTCAGATCGAAATCGTGAGCCCTCAGGGGCTGCGCGTGGTCTTCGGCCCCGGTGCGGATATCGAGGCGGTCGTTCGAATTGCTCGGGGCCTGGCGCGCCGATGATCCCGATCCCGACGGGCGTGCGGGTGTGGCTGGCGACGGGCCATACCGACATGCGGTGCGGCTTTCCGAGCCTGGCTCTGCGCGTGCAGGAAGTGCTCAAGCGCGACGCCATGGGCGGCGGTCTTTTCTGCTTCCGGGGCAAACGCGGTGATCTATTGAAGGTCATTTGGCACGGTGTGCTGCAGAGCATGAAGGAGGTGAATAACCGAATTTAATGCGTACAGCTTTATGAGAGATGGAGGATGGCCCTCCTGCATCGGCGTTTCAGGCGCAGATGCAAAACCACGACACTGTGGCTTCGCTTAAAAGGCGCGGTCATGAGCAAGTGTTGCAAAAGTCCCGGGTGTACGGGGCAGGTAAGTATCCAGAAGGCGAGCGAAAGCGAATCTTCCGATGACGCGTCGAAAATTACTAAGGCGTCGCCAAAATCAGGGGCGCGTGCCATCCCTGAGATCAATCCGTGAGGCGCCTGGATTACTGCGCGGATGGCGACCGGCGTTTAGGGGACGCGATCTGGATACAGGCTCTTGTAGAGAACTGCAGGAACCAGTCGTTGTGATGCCAAGGGAGAAGTTCAAGCGGCGCACACCGCGAGACGAGAGTACCGAAGCACAACACTGGGGCGGATCGGCTCGTAGTAGTGATGAAGGTGCTGTAATGGGACTGGAGCGAAGGGGCCGAAACAAGTGGGTTGCTCCCATATGCAACTGTGATGAGCAGGAGGACATGTGAGTGTAACCGGACGTAAGCAGTACGATATCGACAAGCAGACAGTGATGAAGGCCTACCGATTGGTCAAAGCCAATGCGGGCTCGGCCGGCGTGGATAAGGTGTCGCTCGAAGCTTTTGAGAAGGACTTGAAGGGCAACCTTTACAAGGTCTGGAATCGAATGTCTTCTGGCAGCTACTTTCCACCTGCCGTTCGGGCTGTCTCCATTCCCAAGAAGAACGGCGGGCAACGCATTCTAGGTGTGCCGACAGTAGCAGATCGCGTGGCGCAAACGGTCGTCAAGCTGCAGATTGAACAAGCACTCGAGGAAATCTTCCTTCCCGATTCCTACGGCTACCGGCCCGGAAAATCCGCGCTGGACGCCGTCGGCGTCACCCGGCAACGGTGCTGGAGGATGGACTGGGTGCTGGAGTTCGACATCAAAGGCCTGTTCGACAATATCAGCCACAAGTTGCTTATGAAGGCCGTCAGGAAGCATGTGCAAGACGAATGGGCTCTGCTCTACATCGAACGCTGGCTAACAGCGCCGATGCAAGACAGAGACGGAGCGATCACCGCTCGCGACCGGGGCACACCCCAAGGCGGCGTGATCAGTCCCGTCCTTGCCAATTTGTTCTTGCATTATGCGTTCGATACATGGATGGCGCGGAACTTCCCGCAGTCGCCGTGGTGTCGATACGCGGACGACGGGCTCGTTCATTGCCGAACCAAGGCTGAAGCGGAAGCCATCAAGGCGGCGCTGCAAGCAAGGTTTAAGGAATGCGAACTCGAAATGCATCCCGACAAGACCAAGATCGTCTACTGCAAAGACAGCAATCGCCCGGGTAGCCATGCCAGTCAGTCATTTGACTTTCTGGGATTTACCTTTCGACCGCGCAGGGCAAGAAACCATCAGAAGAAAGAAAACTTCTGTACGTTCTCGCCAGCGGTCAGCAGGGCGGCGATGACGTCTATGCGTATGACGATCCGGCAGCTCCGCCTCAGGCTTCGCTCGCAGACGGAAGTCGACGCAATTGCCTTGGAACTGAACCCCGTCCTTCGTGGATGGAGGCAGTACTACGGCAGATATGGGCGGTCAGAAATGCACAACCTGTATCGATATGTCGACGAATCTCTTAACCGCTGGGCGCGACGCAAATACAAAGGGCTGAAGAATGGAAAAGTCAGAGCCTCCACCTGGCTCAGATTGATCCGCTGCCGCAGGCCGAAGCTGTTCGCTCATTGGGCGATGTTGAGTTCTGCCTCGTTACTTGTTGAGAGCCGTATGACGTGAGAGCGTCACGTACGGTTCGGAGAGCGGCTCCGGGTGCAACCCCCGGGGCCGACTCACCATGGCCAGGGCGCCTGCTTGTTCACCAAAAGACTCGAGAGAGGCAGGTTCATCTGGCCATCGGTTGCTGGTGAATCGGTAACGATCTCTCCGGCGCAGTTGAGCTATCTGTTGTCCGGGATCGATTGGCGCAACCCTCAAGAAACCCAGCGTCCGACGCGGGTCGGATAGTCGTTTTACGGTTTGAATCTGCGGCTTGATCTGATTCAATGGCTCCATGATATCGAAGCCGGATGATCTTCCATCGGACCTTGTCAGTGCCCTGGCGGCGCTGCAGGCCGAGCGTGAGGCGCGACAGAAAGCCGAGGCGAAGGCCGCCAACTGGCAGGCGCAAGCCGCGAATGCGCAGGCGAAACTGTCGGATACCGAGGCGCTGATCGCTCATCTCGAGTTGCGCATCGAGAAGCTGAAACGCGAACTGCACGGGCAGCGATCCGAGCGCTCGGCACGGCTGCTCGAGCAGTTGGAGTTGGAGCTCGAAGAACTCGTCACCACGGCGAGCGAGGATGAGCTTGCCGCACAGGCCGCAGCGGCGAAGACGCAGAACGTCCGCCCCTTCATGCGCAAGCGGCCGGTGCGCAAGCCATGGCCTGACGATATCGAACGCGAGCGCGTCGTCATTGAGACTCCAACGACCTGCGCCTGCTGCGGTGGATCGCGGCTGGCGAAGATCGGTGAGGATGTGACCAAGACGCTGGAGGAGATCCCGCGCCGCTTCAAGCTGATCGAGACGGTACGCGAGAAGTTCACCTGCCGCGATTGCGAGAAGATCAGCCAGCCGCCCGCGCCGTTCCATGCCATGCGCGGCGGGGCTTCTTCGAGCTGGCTGATATCGAGAAAAATGCTCGGGAAGGCAAGAAAGGCAAACCGGTCTCCCCGATCGCGCTGGAGGCTGTCAGACGCCTCGATACGTTGTTCGAGATCGAGCGCGCCATCAACGGCCGCGGCGCCGACGAGCGGCGCGCCGTGCGCCAGGAAAAGAGCAAGCCGCTTCTCGAGGACAACGGCTTCATCGGCCCACAATTGCTGGCGACGATCCTGTTCGACAAGTTCGGCATGCATATCCCGCTCAACCGCCAGAGTGCGCGCTTTAAGGCCGAGGGGATCGACCTGCCGTTGTCGACGCCGGCCGACCAGGTCGGCCACGGGACCTTCGCCGTCATGCCGCTCTTCCACTTGATCGAACGCCACGTGCTCGCTGCCGAGCGCCTTCATGGCGACGACACCACCATCCGTATTCTGGCGAAGGGCAAGTGCACGACCGGGCGGATCTGGACTTATGTGCGGGATGACCGGCCGTTCGCCGGGCCTGCGCCGCCGGCAGCGGTCTATTACGCCTCGAGCGACCGACGAGGCGAGCATCCACAGAGACATCTGGCCGCCTTCGCCGGCATCTTGCAGGCGGATTGCTACAGCGGCTTCGAGCCGCTGTTCGACCCGCAGAAGAAGGCGCGGCCACGCAAAACGCCGGTGTCATCGGCATGCATGCCTGGCTGCTCCGCGAGCGCGAAACCCTCTCGCGTTCCTCCGAGGTCCTGAAGCCGATTAACTACATGCTCAGGCGCTGGGACGGCTTCGCCCGCTTCCTCGACGACGGCAGGATTCTGCTTGACCAACAATTGCGCTGAGCGCGCATTGAGAGGCATCGCCTTGGGAAGGCGCAACTGGACCTTCGCCGGCAGCCAGCGCGGCGTCGACCGTGCCGCCATCATGCTGACGATGATCACGACCTGTCGCCTCAACGACGTCGATCCCAAGGCCTGGCTCGCCGACGTCCTGGCCCGTATCGCCGATCATCCCGCATCGCGTCTGCACGAGCTCTTGCCCTGGGAATGGAAGCTCCTGCGCCAGGCCGACAAGCCAGCCAATCAGCAGGCCGCCTGACCTTCACCCTTCACCCAATGCCATCATAGACCTCGCCGTGCCCGCGCGCATGCGTCAATCAGGCGGCCTCCGTCGTATGCGTACAAACGGCGTATGGTCGCCAAACTTGGAGACGATCACGTGCGCGATGGCCGCTTCGGTCGGCAGCCCGCTGGGCACGACGCGCTCCGGTGCGTGCGCCTGCACGACAGGGCCCGAGCAGTGGCGACAGATGTATTTCGGGCGGCGCGTGACCAACACCCGCCATTGCGCCGGGATCACGTCGAGGCGTTTGCTGACGTCCTCGCCGATCTTCGTCATGGCGCCGCAACCGCACGGACAGAGCGTGCTCACAGGCTCGATGATCCGTTCCACCCGCGGCAAATGGGCAGGCAAGCAGCCGCGATTGCGATGAGAACCTTGATCCGGCACGCTCCCGTTTAATCTTCTGAACTCAGGCTTTTGTGCTGCCGCGTTAACGCGATAGGCGAAATCATCTCGGCGAGTGTGGTTGGTTCGCGTCGTCGGATCGACGGGACTTCGGTAGCGGAAATAGTCAAGGCTAACGATCCTGCTCCTTCTTTCCTCGCTCAATGGCCGCCTTATAGTCGTTCACGACGGCCACAATACCCGGTCCTTCCAAGATATCAGTAAGCCGCCAAGCCGGGATTACTCCCATCATTCCTGTATCGGATCGCACGTGCATGTTAGCGACGGGAGCGCCAGTCAGGCTGTTGATCACCGGCACCGTATCGTAGATATGGCAATAATCGATGCCCAGAAGCCAAGGTCCTAACTGATAGTAGTTCTGCCTTTTCTGATTGTACCCGACCATTTTGAGAAATTCTGGCATCTGCGCTTTGATGTCATCGGATGGATTGACAATGGGCGGCGGACCTGGAGCCGGAGGAATAGTGAAAAAAACGGGAGAGCCACTATAGCCCGGGATCGAACGAGCCTCGATCAAGTAGCTTTCTTGCGCAATTCCGCCATCCAATACAATTGGCTCCGCTGGCATTTGCGCGATAGCACCAAATCGAACAGACGGAATATTGCGGGCCTTCCCTTCGCGGCTAGTGAAGCGGCCGACAACGAATGTGTCGTCGCCGACGCCCACATCATATTGTTCGATCATCTTCTTGGTGAGAAATGCATCGCTTGAGATACTGCTGATCTGGTGCAGCGTCGTATTAATGCCAATCGGGCAGACCGCTATATCGTCACCATCCGGATGGTAGTGCCACTTCGCGCCGTCGAGCGGGATGATATCGAACCTGCCATCCGGCGTGTTCACGCGGACGGTGGCCGAGCCTCGGTCCACGACATGCCTGTTGGTGACAACGCACAGCAGTTCCATGTTAGCCGGACCCAGTCGGATACCGACAAAAAAACCACTCCCGCCCTGTTTCACGCCATCCTCTGCCTCCGCTTCCGAGGGGTAGAGGTACGCCACCGAATTTAGACAACGGTCGACAATGCGGGGCATTTCAGGCTTCTCAACGAAGTACGGGTATCCCTGCTTTGACAGGCGGAGACCCATTTTGAGGACCGTACCCATGGTCATAGCCTTACTCCTCGTCGTCAAGGCGATAAATTTGCCTACCGTCCGCTTAAAACGTTGGCCCCGACGGGATTGCACATCGGGGCCATTCAAGATCATCGGGCCGGTTACCTCCGCCGTACCTTCCGATCCTTGATGTCGCTGATTGCCTCACGTCCGATCTGTGCAAGTTATGACAGGGCGGAGGCATCTGCGTGATGGTTGGCGGCCAGCTCACCCGATTGAGCTGGCCGCTTGTACTGGTGGATGACCTACATCTTTACGACTCCACAGTTGATCCATCGGATCGCGTGAGCAAGCCGAAACGCCACCGCCACGCGATACGGATCTTCTTTGAGCGCTCGTAACGCAATTGACGCACAGTCATGCGAGCGCGAATGCGGTCAATTTCACTGGGACCCCTGAGGGAGGGCATCGCAGCGGCGATCTTCACCGCAACTGAGTTCGGCAGGTGGGTCGGATCATTCCCAACCCAACCGTCAATTCGGGTCACTGTCCGGTACGGCTCAGCGCCGGGCGGCGCAAATTTCATGAGCTTTCTCCGGATTGCGAGAAGTTAGAACACGCCCGTTACGATACAAATGCCTTCAGCCGCTTCACGGGACGATAGGTGAAGTGCGGCTCCTCCGGCTGAGCGGGTTCGCGCGCTTGTGCCTGATCATCGCTGCGCGGCAGCGTGGCTGGTGCCACGCCAGCGACTACCGCATCAGCATGCGCACGCAATAGCGTGTTGACTAAGTCCAGCGCCGCAGGCACCTCCGCGCGACAGATCGCCATGAACTTGTCGAGCCCCAGCGCGTCATACACAATCGGAACGGCCCGGTGTGTGTGTGCTCGGACAGGCGCTCCGCCGTGCCGTTGAATTCCGCGCCGACCTCGGTCAACTTCCGAACGAGCAGTTCGATCTCGGCGGCGGTCTCAGCGCGCACCTTGCGATCTGCAATCTCGGCCTTGGTACGCTCAAGCCGCTCCAACTGCTGATCAACAGCAGTGAGCCGCCTTCAAGGTGGCGCTACGGTCCTATGCCGCGCGCAATGCCGCCTCCGCACGGTCAAGGTCGGCGTCGTCGCCAGTCAGCGCGGCTTGCTTCGCAGCAGCCGCGTGACGCACAATCGCTTGCTCGAACTCAACGATCTGAGCCGAAAGGCGCTCGCGGGTCTTGATGGCCGCGTCGAGGTCGCGCTGCACCGTCTTTTCGGGGTTAGAAGATTTAAATAATGCCATTGCTTGCCAACTCCTCTTGCCAGGATAACTTTAGGCAAGCCTTAGGTGCGTCGCACGGACTGATTTTTAACCAAATCCAATGGGGCACAGCAACGCTGCGATGGGCTGTTTCCTGCTTCTTATCTCGTTAGCTGCATGTCCGGTATTCCGCCGAGAGCGGCCTGAGCGCGGTCATGGGACGAAGTCCGAGAAGGGCCAAAAACTGTCGGGATGTCTTTTTTCCAGTTTTGGAGTAGCCTAACATCGAATTGCGTTCCGGAACGTCCAAAAAGATCGTGCCGACTACTCGTGATGGAGCGAACAGCATGACGACCAAGACCGTCGTTGAACTTGATCTGGTAAGATACAGCGATGTGGCTCGCATTATCGAGGAGAACTTAGGAGCCGCTCTCGTTCTAAAATTCAATGATCAGATCCAGAACTTTGTGGAGGCGGGGCTTAAGGCCGTCAAACTCAAACGTAACAAGGTTGTTTTGGCTACGACCGGTGACGGCGCGATTTTGGCATTCGAGCAGGCAGCCCAAGCGCACCATTTCGCCGTCGCCGTTCATGAAGCTGCACAAGTACACAATTCAGGCCGAACGATTGCCTCCGCCATACGGTGGTTTCGAATTGGCGGAGCGACCGGCGAGCTTCACATGCAACCTCGTGACGGAGGCGGACAAGAGATCGCTGGAACAGTCATCGCGACTGCGGTTCGACTGGAAGCGGCCGCGCGCCCTGGGCAATTCTTGATTGACGAAGTAACATACAGTGCTCTTGGAAAAAATCTCCAAGCATTGTATGGGCCGAAAGAAACGGTATCAGGCAAACGAAACGAAAAATTTGCGGCCCGGCGATGCACTGTCGTGCCATTCGTGGATCATCCCCCATCCGGTCCCACACGCTCAGCTATGCTAGCCCGTCTTATTCGTCAGAGTGCGCCTGAGAGGCTGGCGAGCGTGGTGTAAAGCGCTGATGCGGCGTAGGATTCGGTTGCAAAGCCAACCCCATCACCTCAACCGCGAACGCCAGGCCCGCCATGACCGATGATACGATTCTGCCCTTCTCGTTTCCAGCCGTTCACGCCAAGAAAGTCACAGCTGCCTTCGATGGCGGTCGGCTGACCTCGAACGGGGGCGTGATGCTTCTGGCGATGGCCGAGCGGCGTCTCGGCTTGGCCGACAATTTGGCCCGGGTGTTCCCGGATCGGCGCGATCCGACGCGGGTCGTGCACAGCCTTGTCGATATGTTCCGCGCGCGCATGTTCGCGATCTGCTGCGGCTACGAGGACGCCGACGACCTCGATCATCTGCGGTCCGATCCCGCATTCAAGCTGGCCTGCGGACGGCTGCCGGACACGGGTCGCGATCTGTGTTCCCAACCGACGCTGTCGCGGCTGGAGAATGCTCCGCGCCTGCGCGACGTGATCCGACTGACCTACACTTTGGTCGACGCATGGATGGATAGCTACCCGCGCGAGCCGGCATCCGTCACGCTCGACATCGATGATACCTGCGATGTCGTCCACGGCCATCAGCAGCTCTCGCTGTTCAACGCTCATTATGACGAACGCTGCTTCCTGCCGATCCACGTCTACGACACGGAGAAGAGCCGGCCCGTGGCGGTCGTGTTGCGGCCCGGCAAGACGCCGGGCGGCGTCGAGGTGCGTGCCCATCTGCGCCGCCTGATACGGCATATCCGGACGCGGTGGCACAACACGCGAATTACGTTCCGTGGCGACGGGCACTATGCCCGGCCGGAGGCAATGGCGTGGTGCGAGACCAACGGCATCGACTACATCTTCGGTCTGTCCGGCACCAAGCCGCTCGCCAGAAAACTCGACGAGGCCGCCGACGACATCCGCACGCGACGCGCCATCGAGAACCTGCCGGTTCTGCGTGGCTATACCGAGACGCGCCACAAGGCCAAGTCCTGGGATCGCGAACGGCGTACCGTCGCCCGTATTGAGGCGACGATGCTCGGCCTCGACATCCGTTTCGTCGTCACCAGCCTCGATGTCGGCTCGGCCGAGTGGATCTACGACAGCCTGTATTGCGCGCGCGGCCAAGCCGAGAATCTGATCAAGCTGCATAAGACACAGCTCGCCTCCGATCGCACCAGCTGCCGTTCGGCGCTCGCCAATCAAGTCCGCCTCGTTCTCCACACCGCCGCTTATTGGCTGATGCTGACCGTGCGCGACGCGATTCCCAAAGCCCGGGAATTGGCCACAGCCGAGTTCGCGACGCTGCGTCTTCGTCTCTTGAAACTCGCTGCCCGTGTCGTCGAGACCACGAGCCGCATTCGCCTTGCGTTTGCCGCGGCATGTCCCGAAGCCGACCTGATCCGCGGCTTGCCAGGCGCGCTGCTGCCGCTCGGTCCTTGACCGGCGGGGCGTCCGCCCCCCGTTCGCCCAACCCATCCCTCAAGCGCGTTGCAAAGTACGGGTCGTCAGGCGGTGAAAAGCCGAAGGCAATCCCGCGCGCCTCGTCAGAGCAGATGTGCGGCCACATCAATCGGACTAAAAAAAGCACTCTCACGAATAGGACGGGCTAGCGACCGCACCGTCAATTTCGTTGGTGAATGGCACACGCACCCGGAGGAAAGGCCCTCTCCCTCGCGCGTTGACCGCGACACTTGGGCGGATCAGATGGGTCGGCGCAGAGATGACGCCCTAGTTTTCGTGATCGGTGGCCGCGCTTCATTTTATTGTGGTTGGGGCGAGAATCGCCGGCTTGTCGCGATGGCCGCCGTGGCGTGATCCAGCGCGATCATTTCCCGGATTCTAGGATCTCTTTGCTTTCTTGGTCATCGCGCAAGCAAAAGCTCGCGACGATACGAACGGACGCTTCGATCTCGAGACCGGCATCGCTTGCGCGCTGCGCGACTATCTCTTCATCAAGCGAGCGACCCTCGGTAGGCGCCGGGGAGGGAGAGGTGCCCCTGCCGAAAAACAGAGACTCAGGGCGTCCAGAACCTGGAATGAAGTTTGTGAATAGCGAGGATACGCGGAAATGTTCCGATGAACGTACCGGGAACGGGTATAGTTCCCGTTGCAGGTGCCGAGTCGGCCTAACGCAACGGACGGGTAATGGCGGAGACAGAAGAACCCAAGGTGTGCCGCATCCTCAGCCTCGATGGCGGGGGTGCAAAGGGATTCTATACACTGGGGGTCCTGAGGGGCATCGAGGGGATGGTCGGTCCCCTGCACAAGCGGTTCGATCTGATTTACGGCACCAGCACGGGCTCTATCATCGCGGCTTTAATTGCGCTCGGGCATCCGGTCGATGAGATTCTAGAACTCTACAAGTCGCATGTCGTGGAGGTCATGAAGTATTGGTTGCCGGGCAACAAGACGGCAGCGCTCGAAGCTCTGGCCGCGGATGTGTTCAAGGACCAAGACTTCACGGCGACAAAGACCAACGTCGGCATCGTGTCAACTCGATGGGCGTTCGAGACGCCGATGATTTTCAAGACCTCCGTCGACCAAGCGCATGGCGACAAGCCGAATTTCGTGCCGGGGTTCGGTTGCAAGATATCGGATGCGGTGCAGGCGTCTTGTTCTGCGTATCCCTTCTTCAGGAAGAAGACGGTCACGACGAGCGACGGCGAGGCGATCGTGCTCATCGATGGCGGCTATTGTGCGAATAATCCGACGCTGTACGCGATTGCTGACGCGACGAACGCGCTGAAGTTCGACCGCAAGCACATACGCGTTGTGAGTGTGGGCGTTGGTGAATATCCCGCTCCGAAAAAGAGCGTGTTCAGCGCGATGCGATGGATTGGCTACCTCTTCACCGTCCGGCTGCTGCAACGGGTTCTCGAAATCAACACGCAGTCGATGAACCAGCTCCGGCACATCCTCTTCCATGACATCGACACGGTACGGATAAGCACCCGGTACACCGAGCCTGAGATGGCGACGGATCTGTTCGAGCATGACCTGACGAAGCTGGACCAGCTCTGGCAGCGGGGGCGGCAATCGTTTCGCGAGTATGAAAATGCATTGAGGAAGATTCTATAGGAGAGCGGCGTGGCAATTCCTGAGACTCAGCTTGAGACGTGGACGCACGTAGGCGCCGCCGCGCAGTCCGCGGCAACGTATCAGTCGATTAAGGGCGTCATCGAACACAAGGACGCGCCTTATTCGTCCCGACGCATCGACTCATTCCTGCAAGGGTCATACGGCAACGATACGAACGTCTACGGCGCGGATAGCGACGTCGATATCGTCCTGCGCACCCGAGGTCTGTTTCACTACAACATCGACGCCCTGTCAGGGCCGGAAAAAACGGCATTCAAAACCGCGTATCCAACCCCTGCCGAATACACCCTGAAGTCATTTCGGACCGATGTAATCACGTGGCTCGACAAGCAGTACGGAAGCGACCTGGACACCTCGGGAAAGAAGGCCCTGCGGCTTAAGGCGAATGGGACTCGGCGCAGCTCCGACATTCTGCTGGTCGCGTCGCACAAGAAGTATTCCCGTTACTACAGCGAACAGGACAAAGAGTGCATCGAGGGCATTCTATTCACTACAGACCAACGGGACTGAAATCGTCAATTACCCGAAGCAGCATTCCGAGAATATGACTCGGAAGCATCAGGCGACGGCCGAATGGCTCAAGCCGACCGTGCGCATCTTCAAGAACATGCGCAATCGGCTCATTCGGGACGGGAAGATAAAGAGCGGCGTCGCTCCCTCCTACTTCATTGAAGGCATGCTTTACAACGTGCCAGTAAGCGAGTTCGGCGTGAGCTACGCGAACACGGTCGATAAGTGCTGGGGCTGGCTCAACAGTCCGCCAGATGCCAGCGCCCTCATGTGCGCTAACGGCATCCATCCGCTCGTTCGCGACAACAGCCACACGTCTTGGCCCATCCAGGGCCATCTCGACTTCTTGGCGGAAACTCAGAAGCTCTGGGTCCAGTGGAAGTAGGCTTCTGATGACTAGCCACACGGCGGACGAGGCGAAAGCCGCGAACATAGCGGCCATGGGTGAGCCGCTTGGCGCGCTGTACTCAGCCCTTTGGCAATCGGTAGCGGTCGTTCACGTGTATTGGAAAGAGTATGTCGAGCTGTTCGGCAGCAAGCCCGAGCGCATCGACTTACTCAATCGTGCGGCGCCGGCCTTCTTTCACATGCTTCAAGACGAGCTATGGGAGCTAACACTGCTTCGTATCTCGCGTCTTACCGACCCGGCGAAGACCGGTAGGGCTGGTAGACAGAACCTGAGCATCCAAGCGCTACCGCCGTTGATCGGCGACGCGAAGCTGAAGGCTCGGGTAACGCAGCTCGTCGCGGATGCAGTTTCGGAGACTGCATTTTGCCGCGACTGGCGAAATCGACGGATTGCTCACAGCGACTTACTGCTCGCGCTCGAGCAACCGACCACGCAGCTCGCGGACGCGAGTAGGCTGAAAGTGAAAACGGCGTTGTTGTCGCTAACAGCCGTCCTCAACGCCGTCGCCGGGCACTATATGGATTCCGAGAGCCGCTTCGACCTGGGAGGGCGAATTAACGGTGCCGTCACCCTGCTCTATGTTTTGAACGAAGGGATGAAGGTAGGAGAGGCCCGCGAAAAGCGACTAGAGGAAGGGAAGCCGATCCCGAGAGACTTCCGTCGCGAACACATATGAGTAGGAGACTGGCATGATAGGAGACGAGCTGAAACACCGAAACAAAGTGGTAATCCACACGGTCTAGATTGGCAGATCCAGCTGTGGCTCCGCGCTATCTTCGGAGTGTAGCGATGAGAGTGAGATACCTAAGAGCCGAACCGGTCTTGGAAGAGGCGTTTCGTTCTTGAGCAGGCTGATGACCAAGCGCTCCAGATCGCTTCTGCTCGACACGGCGGCGGGGACAGACCTGCTGCGTGTCATAATCTCGAAATCTGCAAATTTGACCTTCAGCGTTACTGTCCGGCCCCGCGAGCCCTTTTCTTCGCAGTGCCGCCAGACCTTGTCGATCAAAGGCTGCAGTTCCGACACCATCGCCTTGAACTCAGTGAGATCAATGGAGAAGGTGTTTTCTGCGCCCACGGATTTCCGCACACGGTCGGCTCTGACCTCGCGGTTGTCGACACCCCTCGATATCCAATAGTAATAGCTTCCGGCCTTGCCGAAATTGGTCTGCATAAATTCGAGGGACTGATTGCGCATATCGAGCCCCGTGTACAGGCCCAGCGCATTCATCTTGGCGCTGGTCGCAGACCCGATGCCGTGAAATCTGTCGACCGGCAGGGTTTCCACGAATGCCGGGCCCATCTCAGGCGTGATGACGTACTGGCCGTTGGGTTTGCGGTGGTCGGAGGCGAGCTTCGCAAGAAACTTGTTGTAGGAGATGCCGGCCGAGGCGTTGAGACCCGTTACCTCCTTGATCCTCGCACGGATCGCCAACGCGACGTCCCGCGCCAACGGAATGCTTTGCAGATTTTCGGTCACGTCGAGGTAGGCCTCGTCCAGCGACAGCGGCTCGATGATCGGAGTGTGCTCGGCGAAGATCTCGCGTATTTGCTGGGAGACCGCCTTGTACACCTCGAAACGCGGCTTCACGAAAATCAGGTCTGGGCATTGCCGCTTCGCGGTCACCGATGGCATGGCCGACCTGACGCCGAACTTGCGCGCTTCGTAGCTGGCCGCCGCCACGACACCCCTCTCGCGGGATCCACCGACGGCGACCGGCTTGCCGCGAAGATCCGGATTGTCCCGCTGCTCGACCGATGCGTAGAAGGCATCCATGTCGATGTGGATGATCTTGCGCTGGCGGCTCGGGGAAGCTGCTTGGTCTTCATCGTCCTCGGTGCTCACGTCGCTAGCCCGGCCGTATCTTCCTTGACGCCGCGGGCGACGATCCGGAGCGTGTCGTCCGGAAGCGGCCGCTGCAGCTTCAGGGCTTCGTCCGCAGGGGCCGTCATCCAGGTTTCGACTTCGTCCGGCGTCGTCAGGATCACGGGCATCGCCTTGGGGTGGATGGCACCAACCTCGGCATTCGGCTCTGTCGTGAGGAACGCGTAGAGGTCGTTGGTCGTCTCGCCTTCCTTGACCTTTCGAACCGACGTCCAGTTCGTCCAGATGCCGGCGAAGCAGGCGAGGGGGCGGGTCTCATCGAGCGCGAACCAGATATCGCCGCCCTCGGCCTTGTTGAACTCGCTGAAGGAGCTGAACGGCACCACGCAGCGGTTTTCGGCTCCCAACCATCTCGTCCAGTGCTTGCTCTTCACATTGCGGATGTTCGTCGTGCCGCCGTCTGGCTCCATCCGCAGCAGTTCCTTGAAATCGACGGTCTTGCCCTTGGCCTGCAGCTTCTCGGCTCGTTTCTTCGTGGCGTCCATCAGCGCTTTTGACGACGACGGCATTCCCCAGCGCGCCGTAGCGAGTTCGCGCCCCTCGGCCCCGTTGCGCACGATCGGTGCCTTGTAGTCCGGAAAAACCCCGGGCATCGGCGCCAGATTGCCGACGTATCGGTTCACGACGCGGAACAACGCGCTGATCGCGGCTTGGTTGGTCGTTATCGAGTAGATGGGGTGATTGCGGTTGCTGCTCGAAAGGCTCAGCCTGGAAGGGAAGCCGGCGAGCCGGTGGCAGCAGGAGCGGGAACATGAAGCACTATGTCGGTCTGGATGTTTCGCTAAAGGAGACGGCTATCTGTGTTGTGGACGAGAATGGCGTCGTCATTCGCGAGGGCAAGGCACTTTCGGAACCGGAGGCTATTGTTGCCTGGCTCAACGAAAGCGGATTGCCCATTGTCAAGATCGGGATTGAGATTGGTGGTCTCGCTCGTTGGCTGTACAGCGAACTGCGTGCTGCCGGCTTACACGCAGTCTGCATCGATCCCCGAAGACTGCGTGGCGTGACTAAGACGATGCCGATTAAGACCGATCGAAACGACGCTCGCGCCATTGCACAGGTAATGCGGGTCGGCTGGTACACCGTTGTTCATATCAAGGGTGACGTGAGCCAGGAGCTACGAATGCTTCTCAACAATCGCAAGACGCTTTTGATCAAGCAGATCGATATCGAGAACGAAATTCGCGGCGTCTTACGCGTCTTCGGCTTAAAGCTGTCTGGTCGTATATCTCAAGCGACGTTTGAGCAGCAGACTAATGAACTCACAGATGGCCATCCACGACTCGCGGCGATGCTGCGCCCAATGCTTGTGGCTCGAGCCGCGCTGCGTGAACAGTACGGCGTCCTGCACAAGATGGTACTTGAAATAGTACGCCGCGAACCGACATGTCAGCGGCTCATGACGATACCGGGCGTAGGTGCACTGACGGCAATCACGTTTCTAACAACCATTGATGACCCAGATCGCTTTCAACGCTCCCGCGATGTTGGCGCGCATCTTGGCCTTACGCCACGCAAATACGCATCTGGGGAAACCGATCGGAATGGCGCTATTTCGAGGTGTGGCGATGTGATGCTCAGGACCATACTTTATCAGGCCGCGCTTGCACTTCTAACCCGCACCAAGCGTTGGTCCGCATTGAAAGCTTGGGGTGTAAGGGTGGCCAAGCGACGCGGCCTTCGCCGAGCGGTCGTAGCAGTCGCACGAAAATTAGCGATCGTGATGCATCGGATCTGGGCAGATGGAAGCGAGTTCCGATGGACCCGCGAGGAGGCGACCGCATGATCAATTAGCAATTCAGCGGATCCGCCGAAAAGGTGGGACGACGTCCTGCGAGGACGAGGTCGGGGTGACTGCGCTGCAACCTCTGTGCCTGCAGCACGCGCCTAATAGATAGCAGCTCCCGATCTTCGGACTACCATCGTGAGGCGGCTATGAACGTCGACCTCGTAGACAAGAGCGAGCCTCGCAGGCTGTCGGTAACGAGCTGAACCCTTGTGCCAGCAACCGCAATCAGACAAGAGATTGCACATCGGTCAGGCTTCGGTCCGAGGGTGGCGCGGCTGCCAGGCTAGTTGTAGCAGAGTCGCGGAAGGACGCCGGCCAGCCTTGGCGCATTTGCGGCAGCGCAGCCGGCTGGCGAGATCGTGCACGAAGGTGGTCGGCGGATGCTTCATCGCCGCGAGGTCAACGTCGCTCGCCGTCTTGCAGCGCGCGCACTGGATCTCCAGCCAAGGGAAGCCTCCATTCACCGCTTGGTCGATCGTCGGGGACGGATCAATCGGTTCTCCGTCTGACCACATGCGTTCGTTCCAACTCTCGCATAGCAGCTTGTCGGCCTGCTGGATGAGCGCTTCCCCCTTCGCTCGCGTCTCCGCCGAGCGGGTAGCCAGGATGTTGGCCATTGCCCGCGCCTTGCCGAGCTCTTTCGCCAGAGCCTTTCGGTCGCCGCCCGACAGGGGCGTAGGGTGATACTTCGGGGCCATCCGGACATCCAGGCGCATAGAGATCGGATCGGCAAATCCAGAGCGGGCTACGGCGTCTCGAACGCCGGCCAGCACCCGTCTTCTTCATGCCTGCCGGTGCGCTGCTGGCAGGTGTTGTCGAGCAGTCGCTGCGCGACGTCCTTCCAGACCGCGTTGCTGCCATACAATCGGACTGCATCGGCGGTCTGGATTTCCACGGTTCGCTCGCAGCGGCGGCAGGAGATGCGCAGGACGTGGCGTTGAATTTCCGAAAGACGCCGCTGCCGCATCTGGGCCCCGGTCGCCTCGGCGCGCGAGTCTTTGAGAGAGCTGGCTCCGCAAATTCGGACAGTAGCTTGAGTGGATTTTCTGCCTGACAGCGGCGAGGATTCTTGCTGCGAATCAGGAGCGAAGATGACGAAGAAGAGCCGCCGGATGCATTCTCCGGCATTCAAGGCGAAGGTTGCTTTGGCTGCGGTCAAAGGCGACAAGACGCTGGCGGAGCTGGCGCAACTGTTTGATGTTCATCCGAACCAGATCACGATCTGGAAAAACCAGCTCCTGGAAGGCGCCGCCGGCGTGTTTGGGCATGACAAGGCGTCGGCCGAGACGCCGGTCGATTTGAAGGCGTTACATGCCAAGATCGGCGAGCTGGCGTTGGAAAACGATTTTTTGTCCGGCGCGCTCACCAAGGCGGGCCTGCTGAGCGCAAAGCGATGATCGACCGCGGTCATGATCTTTCTATCGTGCGCCAGGCGAAGGTCCTGAAGCTGGCTCGCAGCACGGTCTACTATGAACCTCGGCCAGTTTCGGCCGAGGACCTTGCCTTGATGCGTCGGCTCGATGAGCTGCATCTCGATTATCCCTTCGCGGGAGCGCGTATGCAGCGATCGTTGCTGCGGCGGGAGGGCGTATACGCCGGTCGCCGCCACATCGCGACGCTGATGAAGCGCATGGGGATCGAGGCGGTCTATCGTCGCCCGAACACGAGTAAGCCGGCACCGGGTCACAAGATCTACCCGTACCTGTTGCGCGGATTGAAGATCGAGCGGCCCGACCAGGCGTGGGCAATGGACATCACCTACATTCCGATGCGGCGTGGCTTCGTCTATCTCGCGGCGGTCGTCGATGTGTTCAGCCGACGGGTCCTGGCCCATCGCGTCTCGATCACAATGGAGGCGGCCTTCTGCGTCGAAGCGGTCCAGGAGGCGTTGGCGAAGCACGGCAGGCCCGAGATTTTCAACACGGACCAGGGCAGCCAGTTCACCAGCCTCGAGTTCACCGATGTGCTGCTGGACGCGAAGATCGCCATCAGCATGGACGGCAAGGGCGCCTGGCGCGACAACGTGTTTGTCGAGCGGCTCTGGCGCACGGTCAAATACGAAGAAGTTTATCTCCGCGCCTACGACAGCGTGTCCGAGGCGCGAGCGTCAATTGCCAAGTATCTGGCCTTCTACAATCAGGGACGCCCTCACTCGAGCCTTGACGGGCGCACGCCCGACGAGGCTTACTTCGGCACGCAAGCTATGGTGATGGCCGCATGACCGTCGCCGACGATTTTGTCGTCGCTCTGGTCGGGCTACGCCCTCCCGACGCAACGACAAAATCGTAAGGCCCCGCGTTCAGCATAACCCGGCAGGAATCCACTTAAATCCCGCGGGGCGCTGTCCAAACAACCGGCGCCAGCTCTGAGTACCGATTCCCAGTATTCGGCCGGGAGCGGCGAATCTGGAACTGCAGCGGAAGGAGCCGGCCTGCGGGCGGCTTGAGCGGCCAGTTTTTCCATCTGCTTCGGGGGCGGCATGCGCCAGCTCGCGGGTCGATCGGTCATTCCGAATTAGAACATAAAGTGAACAAAAGTCGAGTCCCGCCTGGGCAGACATCCGAGAAAAAATCGCCCTGTTGGGAAGGCCGCGATGTCGGAACCAAGCCGGTTCGTTCGTCTTGAATCCGGCAACAGTAGTGGAGTTCCCCCGCCATGGCCCCCCGCGCTAACTGGAAAGGCTTCCTGCGTCTTTCCCTCGTCACCTGTCCGGTGGCGCTCTATCCGGCCACGTCGGAATCCGAAAAGGTCTCCTTCAATCAGCTCAACCGGAAGACCGGTCACCGCATCAAATATGCCAAGGTGGATGCCGATACTGGCGAGGAAGTCGCCAACGAAGACATCGTCAAGGGCTACAAGGTCGACACCGACACTTTCATCGAGGTGACCAAGGAGGAGCTCGAGAACGTCGCGCTGGAATCGACGCGGACCATCGAGATCGATGAGTTTGTCGACCGCAGCGAGATTGATCCGCGATATCTCATCCGGCCCTATTACCTGTGTCCTGACGGCAAGGTTGGGCACGATGCGTTCGCCGTCATCCGCGAAACCATTCGTGAGATGAGCAAGGTCGCGATCGGACGCGTGGTGCTGACCAATCGTGAGCACATCATCGCCCTAGAACCCATGGACAAGGGTCTGATGGGAACGCTGCTGCGCTACCCTTATGAGGTGCGTTCTGCGGACGAGTATTTCGACGAGATCCAGGATGTCAAAGTCACCAAGGACATGCTCGATCTCGCCAAGCACATCGTCAATCAGAAGGCGGGTCACTTCGAGCCGGATAAGTTCGAAGACCAGTACGAAACCGCCCTCATCGATCTCATCAACCAGAAGCGCGCAGGCAAACCCATCACCGCGAAAGCACGTCCGCGCGGTGAGAACGTGGTCGACCTGATGGACGCGCTGCGCAAGAGTATCGGAGGAGGCGCGGCGGCAGCGACAGAGGCGCCGAAGAAGCCAGCCAAGAAGGCGCGCAAGGCGGCACCCGGCCAGAAGGAAATGCTAATGCCGATCGCCGGCAAGAAACCGGCCAAGGAGGCTTCGGCAAAGAAGCCGGCGGCCCGACCGCAGCGGAAGTCAGCCTAGCGTGTCGTGAAACGTCCAGTGACGCCAGACGGGCGTTGCTTCGTCGTCCGCGGCTGGCTCTGGCGGATGGCGAATCCCGTCTCGACGAGGTCAAGCGAGCCGATGTCGTCGGTTAGCTGATGGGGGCCCCGGAGGGCGCAACGCGACGCAGAGAAAGCGGCCAACCTGGAGGCGGAGGCAATGGCGCATAGGGCCGTGGACAAGCTCGAACAGGCGCTCGGCGAGCGCGGCCCGGTATGGTGGGACGACGGCTCGCCTGATCTCAACCGGCACATTGCGAGGAAAACGCTTTATGCCGACTGGTATGCGAAACTAGCTCGCTCCGACCATGGAGGACTGTGAGTGCCAAAAGCGGCGATCTTCGATCTGGACGGCACGCTTCTGGACTCGGTGGATCTCCATGCGCTGGCATGGCAGGAAGCTCTGCTCAAGTTCGGCCACGATGTGAGCTTCGAGCAGGTGAGAGGCCAGATAGGCAAGGGCGGAGACAAGCTCATTCCCGTCTTCCTGTCCGCCGATGACCAGCGAGACCACGGCAGAGAACTGGAGGAGTGGCGTGGCGATCGTTTCAAGACGGAGTATCTGCCGCTTGTGCGTCCCTTCTCGGCGGTCCCGGATTTGCTGCGACGCGTGCGCGACGCCGGACTTCAGATCGCCGTTGCGTCCTCGGCGAAGAAGGATGAAGTCGACCAGTATCTCGACATCGCAGGCATCACCGACCTTGTGGATTTGAAAACTTCTTCCGACGACGTAGAGCAATCCAAGCCGGCGCCGGATATCTTCAAGATCGTTCTCAAGAAGCTTAAGATCGAAGGCGCCGACGCCGTCGCGATTGGTGACACGCCGTACGATGCGGAAGCGGCGGGTAAGGCGGGAGTTCGCACGGTGGGCGTACTCTGCGGAGGCTTTACGGAGGACGAATTGCGGAAAGCCGGGTGCGCCGAGGTGTATCCGGGGCCTGCTGCGCTACTAGCCTGTTTCGAACGTTCGTTGTTGCGCAAGTAGGCAGTCGTCGCTCCTCAGATCTTCCGCCGTTGCTTAGCATTGGGTCTGCGCCGCAAAATAGGAGCGATATGGCTGCGCTGAACAAGACTTCCAGGAGATCGACCTTGAGCGCGGGCATTCTGGCGCTCGCGGGCTCGAAGTTCTGCTCGTTCATCCCGGCGGTCCGTTCTGGCGCAAGAAGGACGATGGCGCCTGGTCGATTCCGAAGGGCGAAATCGATGCCGCGGATGCTCCAGAGCAGGTCGCGCGGCGCGAGTTTGCCGAGGAGCTCGGCCACAGCGCTTCGATTGGTCCACTCCAACCGCTCGGGGAGATCCGGCAGCGAGGAGGGAAGCGCGTCATCGCATTCGCAGGCGAAGGCCATTTTGACCCGGCTGCGCTGACCAGCAATACCTTCGATATCGAATGGCCGCCCCGAACAGGTCGGCGGCAGAGCTTTCCCGAAGTAGACCGCGCGGAATGGTTCGATATCGAGTTCGCACGGACCAAGATGCTGTCCGCTCAGGTAGAACTTCTCGATCGTCTTTTGGCGATCGCGGCTGAGAGCGACGGAAAATGATGCTCAGGATTGGAATTATTTCGGACACGCACGGCCTGTTGAGGCCTGAGGCGGAACGAGGCCTGACGGGCGTCGATCACATCATTCATGCCGGCGACATCGGGCGCCCCGAGATCGTCGATGCGCTTCGCCGGATCGCGCCTATCACCGCCATCCGTGGAAACGTGGACATCGGCGAGTGGGCCCGTCAACACCCAGACACGACACTCGTGCGCTTGGCGGGAAAGTTCTACGTTCTGCACGACCTGAAGACGCTGCAGGTCGATCTTGGCGCCGGCATCGACGTCATCGTCTCCGGGCATTCCCACATGCCGAAGATCGACACGGTCGGTGGCGTTCTCTACCTGAATCCGGGCAGCGCGGGACCGCGACGCTTCAAGCTGCCGATCACGCTTGCGACGCTCGACATCACGCCTGAGGGCATGCGACCGGAAATCCACGACCTTGGAGGCGACTGAGCGCACCACCGCGCAGGGAATTCACAGCCGAGGAGGCGAATGCGTTAATTCGTTCCGCCCGCCGGTTACGCCCGAAGGGAAGCTCTATTTGCGCGGACGTTCTCGCTCGCGCACGACATCCTTCGCCCGCTTGTCCGACCGGAACCCGAGGTAGACGGGCTGGCGCAGTTCGCCCTTGCTCGTCCACTCTGCGAATTTTACCTCGGCAACCAGCGAAGGCCTGACCCACGTGGTGACGGCCTCATCCTTCACTTTGGCAGGGAAGGGTGATTTAGGGGCCGTCAGCTTCACGAGCTTGGCATGGAGGTCTTCCAGGACCTTGTGGCTGAAGCCAGTCCGACATGTCCGATGTAGCGCCATGTATCGTTTTCCCGCACGGCGAGGACCAGGGCGCCGAAGAACGGCCTGCTGCGCCTGGGCGCCGTGAAGCCCGCGATCACCACTTCCTGTCGCTTTGCCGTCTTGATCTTCAGCCAATCCGGAGTCCGGTTTCCGGACGCATACGCGCTGTCCGCGCGTTTCGCCATAACGCCTTCCAGACCTTTCCGTTCGGCCTCGGCGAAGAATTTCGTGCCGTCTCCTTTGCGGTGAGGACTGAAGGCAATCAGCTTGTCGCGCGGCAGAATTGCCTTCAGCCGCTTCTTGCGCTCGAGAAGAGGCTGCTTGCGCAAGTCCGTTGCGTTTTCGAACATGAGATCGAAGACACAATATTTGAGCTTCGCTTCATGGCGCAGCGCGTTTTGAAGCAGCTGGAAATGTGAGACGCCGTCCTTGCCGATCGCGACGAGCTCGCCGTCGATCACGGCGTCGCCCTTCACGCCCTCCAGCGCTTTGGCGACCTCGATATAGCTCCGGCTGATGATCTTGCCGTTACGGCTGTAGAGTGCAACCTTGCCCCGCCGGATTTCCGCGATCATCCGGAAGCCGTCGTACTTGTCCTCGAAAACCCAGTCGGGGTCGCTGAACGGCGCGTCGGTGAGCGTCGCGAGCATCGGCTGCAGGCGCTTGGGCAGGGTCGACGTCCGGCTCATTCGAGGCCAATCCTTAAGAGCGCGTTGCGAAATGCATGGACGTCCTTCAAGGATTAGGGAACGCCACGAGGGCGCGTCATGTTCCGCGGGCGCCGTGACGTGCGCGACGCTGACGATTGATCGGGGAGGGGCGGATCAGACAGATGGCCAAGAAACTGAAAACCTATCAGACCTCGCTGGGTTTCTTTGATCAGGCAATGGCCGCGCCATCTATGAAGGCGGCGCTGCAGGCGTGGGGCGCCGACAGCAACCTCTTCCATCAGGGCGCAGCCAGGGAAAGCCGCGATCCAGATGTGATCGCCGCTACCATGGCGAAGCCGGGCGTTGTTCTCAAGCGCCCCGTCGGATCCGACGGCCCGTTCGGAGAGCATGCCGACCTACCCACCGATCTGGACGACACCGACAAACCGGCCAAAGTCACCCGCAAGTCGAAAGCCCGCAAACCGAAGAAAAGTTCATTGCGGCCCGCCGACAAAGCGGCGGAGCGGAAGGCGGCACTCGCGTACGAACGCGAGCAGAAACGCCGCGATCGCGAACGGGAAAAGGAAGAGGCGGCCAGGAAGAAGGAGTATGAACGACGGCAGGCGTCCGTCGACAAGGCACAGGCTGCGTTGGACGAAGCCGCCGCCTGCGTCACGGCCCCGCCCATCGCCATCGAGGGGCAACGCGGCGCGTCGCACAAGCCCACATAGGAAAATCCATCATCGTGCGGCGGCCATTCTCAGGCGAAGGTTAAATGGAGCGCCTCCACGCGAGGCAGGACGCGACGTCGAATTGCGGACGTGAAGCATCCGTGGACCGTCAGGATTTCGATCCTCAAGGTGGCGCGGCGAGGCTCCCGAGGACCTCGGCGATCGTTGCGGCGGTGTAAGGCTTGGGGACGAACACTCCGCCTTCCGGAAGGTCGCCCATCGCTGATGGTCACGCGTCCCGATGTGGCGACGAGCTTGATCGGGGGCCATCTATCGCGCACGAACCGCGCAAGCCTGAGGCCGTCCATCGATCCCGGCATCTGGATGTCGGTGAAGACGATATGGATATCCGCTCGGGCTTCGAGGATGGCGATCGCCTCGTCGGCGTTGCCAGCTTCGACCACTTCGTAACCCGCCTCAGCGACCATCTCCGCCCCGCTGGTCCGGAGCAGCGACTCGTCTTCTACGATGAGAACGACCGGCCGGCCGACTGCTGACGCCCTCCAAAGCACCTTCCTTTGCCGAGCTAAGTGCGCCGGGGGTGCATCGTTCCATGGGCCGGGGAAAGTGCGCGCAGGACCGGTCCAGAACCCGAAATCCCTGCCAACGCATCGGCATCGTGCTAAGTTCGGAACGCTGAGAGCTCGCCCCCGATTACCTGAAGGATTCCCATGCCAGCTCCATCTGGGAAAGAGTCGATATCGGCCCCTGCCGATGCGACCGACGCGACCAGGCAGGAGCTTCCATATCGCCTGCGACAGCAGTCCCTATTGGGAGAATTCGGCCGTTCCGCGTTGCAAACCCGCGACATCGAGCAAATCCTGCAGCGCGCAACCGAGCTCTGCGCCCAAGGCCTCGAAACCCCGTTCGCCAAGGTTCTGGAGTATATGCCCGACGACGAACGGCTGCTGGTGCGTGCCGGCGTCGGCTGGGAATCGGAGGTGATCGGCCAAGTGTCTCTTGGCGTCGATCTCGAATCCCCCGCCGGCTACGCGTTCCAAACCGGACAGATGGTGATTTCCAATCACCTCCAGGAGGAAACCCGGTTTCGAACGCCGAAGCTCCTGTCGGATCATGGGATCCGGCGCGCCATCAACGTGCTGATCGCGCGCGGCGGCGAAGGTCGTCTGCCGTTCGGAGTCCTTGAGGTCGACAGTCCCGAACCTGGGCAATTCGATCCTGCCGATGCGAACTTCCTTGCCGGTTTCGCCGGGCTGCTCGGCATCGCCATCGAGCGCCAGCATGCCGACGCCGATCTCCGCCAGGCCCTTGACCACCAGGCCATGCTGACGCGGGAAATGAGCCACCGCGTCAAGAACAGCCTGGCGTCCGTCGTGGGGCTGCTGCGGGTACAGAGCCGTAGCGCGCAGTCGGAGGAAGTCCAGGATGCCCTCAAGGACGCGGCTTCGCGCATCACCACGATCGCGCAGGTCCACGATCATCTATGGCGTAGCGCCAGGATCGGATACGTCGATATCGCCGATTTCGCCGGCGAGCTTTGCCGAAAGCTGCAGGAGACGGTTCCCCACACGGTTCGCTGTACCTTCGGCCACCTGATGATTTCAGCCGATAAGGCGATTCCGCTGGGCCTTCTGATCAACGAGCTTGTGACGAATTCCGCCAAGCATGCCTATCCCGACGGATCCGGCGACATCCACGTCTCGGGCGAAAGGCGCGGGGAGGACTTACACGTGGAGGTGTCGGACCGGGGAATTGGCCTTCCGAAGGATTTCGATATCGACCAGCCGCGGGCAAGCCTGGGCTTCAAGGTGATCAAGAGCCTGCTCGCTCAACTCGACGGACACATTGATGTGGTCTCCAACATGCCAAAGGGGGTGACCGTCCGGCTGGATGTACCGCTGGAGGCGAGCGCGACGTGACGCGCCGAGCATTCATAATCGGCGATCGACACGCCCCAGGGCTTCGCGACCCCGTCCCGCATTCCTCGGGAGCGAGCTCCGTAACGGCCTGATGGAGGTTCGCAGGCAGTGTCATTCCGCGTCGTGCATGACGATTTCAGCGCCTCGTAAAAGGGCGCTGCAACGCCTTTGGCCTTACACAAGCAAGGGGCGCACTGGGACGAAATTTACGCGCTTCGCCGGCTGGAACAGCCAGCCGTTCAAGGCGACCGGCGAAGTCATAGAAAATGACGGCGTCTGGAAGCGTTATAAATTCAATCGCAGATGAACGCGATTCTGCTCTGGGCTCGCTTCGAGGGACGCTGACTGCGGGCACACAGTTTCACTGTCCCGAACGGCCCGAGCGCCCGCCGGCACTGAAGCCAATTGAGAGTTGGCCAAAATCCAATCTGCAAGACTTGCGGTAACTACGAGGTCATTGGCATGCGTCGAACCTCTGTCGCGTTGGTTTTCGCCATTCTGTCGAGCGTGGCCTTGGCCGACGATTTTGTCGGACAGGTCAGCGTCATCGACGGCGATACGTTGGAAATGCATGGACTGCGCATTCGGCTTTGGGGCATCGACGCGCCGGAGAGCAGCCAGCTGTGCCGCGGCGAAGACAGCTTACAATACCGTTGCGGTGCGCAGGCCGCGAACGACCTTGACGCCTTCATTGCCCGCCGTCCCGTCATTTGTGTTCCAGTCAGCCTCGACCCGTATGGCCGCACGGTCGCGACCTGCTCGGCCGGTGGCGCGGATCTTGGACAATGGCTTGTGCGCAACGGCCTTGCGTTGGATTGGCCCCAATACTCGAAAGGCAGGTATCGCGAAGCTCAGCGCGAGGCTGAGCGCACCGGCCAGGGATTCTGGAAGGGCAGCTACGTCGAGCCGTGGCTGTACCGTGCCTGCATCCGCGCAAGTGGAAAGCCGTCCGCCTGCTCGGACGATGCAAATGCCCATCCTTGATGCGATCCCGGCAAGCCGCCAATCCACAACGTGCGTTGGCCTGTCACCGCAGTTGGGCAGGTGGCTCTGGCGCGCGTTGGGCGACTCACGCTATCCATCGTTCTCAATCGCCTCACTGCACAATGGGAATGAAATGGTTGCAGCCACCCGTGAATTGCCGGCCTCTGGTTACGCGCTTGAAGTGGACGGCCGGCTCAAAGCCGAATTTGCAACCAGGGACGGCGCCAGGGCTGGTGGCGAAGAACTAAAGAAGCGTTTTCCCATGCTTCAGATTAGAATTTATGACCCGCAGACAAATGCGCGCGAGGAAATCTAGGTCCTCCGACCCAAGCCTTGGTTGGGTTCTTCCGCTTGCGCGCGTGCGGCTCCGCCGCATCGGGCTCTCGTGAACCGAGCCGCTTTGCGTCTCGGCCATCCTGCTTCGATCCCTCGCGCAAGTGCTGCGGAGCTCCTCGCCGGGGGCACTCGGGAAAGGGGCCCGCCGCCATGAAGTATGCCGGCGTCGCTATCACTGCCCCGTTCCCGGGTGCCCTCTTAACCGGTCTTGTCGCTGCACTCGGTCCCGCGTGCCGCCTTCGGCGTCGCTATGCTCACGCTCCTGCGGGTGCCATTTTCCGTTGAGGCGATGCGCCGCTGGCGTACGCCTGGTCGGCCCTTGAAGAATTGGACGGAAGGCGGGCCGCGTCGCAGATTTCGCATTCTCACTTAGAGGCTGAGAGTAAGAGTGTCGCGCGGTTTTGCCGTGACGGGTTACATGCTGCGAGAGAGGCTCGCGGCGCCCGTCGCGGAGATCCGCGATGTCCAGACATGATCCTCGGGCGCGCACCGGTGAGGACCGGACAAGCCTTTATGACGACATCACCAACAAGATCATCGCCGAGTTGGAGGCTGGCCGAGTGCCGTGGGTGCAGCCTTGGGGTACCGCGGCGGTGAAGTCGCCTTTGGCCATGCCGAAAAGCGCCGCGACCGGCCGCCGATACAGCGGCGTTAACATTCTAATTCTCTGGGGCGCCGCCACTGAGCGCGCGTTCACCGGTCAGAGTTGGCTTACATTCCGCCAAGCGCTGTCGCTCGGAGGTCACGTCCGCAAGGGCGAGCGCGGCACGACCGTCGTCTACGCCGACCGCTTTGTGCCGGTCGACGAAAGGCGCCACGCGAGCGAGAACGGCGAGGAAGTGCAGGCCATTCGATTCCTCAAGCGCTTCACGGTCTTCAACAGCGATCAATGCGACGGCTTGCCTCCAGAGATCGCAACAACGGCACCGCCTCCGCCGCCAGGCTTGATCGAGCCACGGGTCGAATACCTGATCAAGGCGACCGGCATCGACTTCCGCATCGGCGGCAACCGCGCCTTCTATGTGCCGACGGAAGATTATGTGCAGGTGCCGCCACCGCAAGCCTATTTCGAACCGATCAATTGGCATCGAACAGCCCTCCGCGAGCTGGCGCATGCCAGCGGCCATCCATCACGTCTCAACCGCGACTTGTCGGGCAGCTTTGGAACCAAGAAGTATGCCTTTGAGGAGTTGGTTGCGGAGATAGCCTCTGCGTTCGGTTGCGCCTCGCTCGGTATCGTGCCCACGGTGCGGCACGCCGACTATATCGGCTCGTGGCTTGAAGTCTTGCGGGAAGAAAATCGTGCAATTGTCCGGGCGGCTTCCCAGGCCAGCAAGGTCGCGGACTATCTCCTTGGATTCTTGCCAGAGCGCGCTGTCGACGTGATGGCGGAGAGAGCGGAGCAGGAGGCGGCGTGAGGCTCTACTCGGCCGCCGCGGGCGCGAGAGTGAGAGGGCAGGGGCGTTTCCGCGACGGGTTGGAGGTCGAGAGAGAGGCTCTCGGCCGCCCGTCGTGGAGAATCGACATGACGAAGCCTGTCCAAAAGATCACCTTGTCGCCCTCGCGTGATATTCCGTTCAACAAGCTGGTCCTCAGCCAATCCAACGTCCGGCTTGTGAAGGCGGGCATTTCCATCGAGCAACTCGCCGAAAGCATCGCGCAGCGCACGCTGCTGCAAAGTCTCAACGTGCGGGCGGTTGTGGACGCCGAAGGCAATGAGACCGGCATGTTCGAGGTGCCGGCCGGAGGCCGGCGCTATCGTGCGCTGGAACTTCTGGTGATGCAGAAGCGCATGGCAAAGACGCAACTCGTTTCTTGTGTCTTGCGCGAGGGTGGCATCGCTGAAGACGACTCGCTCGCAGAGAATGACGAGCGGGTAGGGCTTCATCCGCTCGATCAGTTCCGAGCCTTTCAGACCCTGAGTGGCGCCGGCATGTCCGAGGAGGATATCGCGGCCCGGCATTTCGTGACGCCGGCTGTCGTGAAGCAACGACTGCGGCTGGCGTCCGTGTCGCCAAAGCTGCACGACGTCTATGCCGAAGACGGCATGACCCTCGAGCAGCTTATGGCCTTCTCTGTTACTGCCGACCACGCCAGGCAGGAGCAGGTCTGGGAGAGCGTCAGCCGATCCGGCTATGATGAACCGTATCAGATCCGGCGAATGCTGACCGAAAATACCGTGCGCGCCACCGATCGCCGCGTTCAGTTTATTGGGCTGGATGCTTACGAGCAGGCTGGCGGCGGCGTTTTGCGGGTTCTGTTCGAGCACGATGATGGCGGCTGGCTTCAGGACGTAGCTTTGCTCGACCGCCTCGTGACGGAAAAGCTCAAGGCCGAGGCCGAGGCGATCGCGGCCGAAGGCTGGAAGTGGATTTCGCTCGCCGTCGAGTTCCCCTACGGCCATGCGGATGGCTTGCGCGAAATAGAGGGCAAACCTGTCGATCTCTCCCCAGAGGAGCAGGCCACCATCGACGCACTCAACGCCGAGCAAGCCAAGCTTGAATCCGATTATCAGGATGCCGACGAGTTGCCCGACGAGGTCGATCAGCGACTCGGCGAAATCGAGGCGGCACTGATTGCGTTCGAGGAGCGGCCGATGATTTACGATCCGGCCGAGATTGTCCGCGCCGGCGTCTTCGTTAGCATCGATTCCGAAGGCCGCCTTTCGGTAGATCGGGGTTACGTCCGTCCGCAAGACGACGTGTCGGCAGACGATCCTGATGTCGGGCAAGGCGGCGATACCCGGTCGATCGAGGGGAACGCGGCTGGTACTTCCGTCCAGCGCTCGATCATCGCGGTGGCCGGCGGCGGCGCCGACGCGGAAGAAGATGACGAAGACGGGACAAAACCTCTGCCTGATCGGCTGATCACCGAGCTGACAGCGCATCGCACACTGGCGTTGCGTGATGCGCTGGCAAAAAATCCTGCGATCGCGTTCCAGGCGGTGCTGCACAATTTCGTGCTGACGGCCTTTTACCGGTTCGCATCGTCCGGGAGCTGCCTTGAGATCGGGCTTCGCACGCCGACCTTTCCGGCTCAGGCTCCCGGCCTGAGGGAAAGCACCTCAGCGAAGGCCGTTGAGGCGCGGCATGAGTCCTGGAAGGCACGTTTGCCGAAGGGGGAGAGCGATCTCTGGGATGCTCTTTCAGCCCTCGATGGCGACGCACAGGCATCCCTGTTTGCTCACTGCGCGTCATTCGCGGTCAACGCAGTCTATGAGCCGGCCAACCGCTACAATCAGGGCCGCGTCCCCGCCCAAGGCGTCCGCACCCGACTCGACCAGGCAGATGTCTTGGCGCGCGCTGTCGACCTCGACATGGTTCGAGCGGGCTGGAAGCCCTCCGTCGACAACTATCTCGGCCGGGTCACCAAGCCTCGCATCCTGGAGGCGGTGCGGGAAGCAAGAGGAGAGTCTTCCGCGCAACTGATCGACCACCTGAAGAAGGCCGACATGGCTAAGGAGGCCGAGCGTCTTCTCGATGGCTCGGGCTGGTTGCCGGAGCCGCTGCGTCTCGTCGAGCCGAATGCGTCGTCGGCGGAGCAGGAGAGCGAAGCGGGCCCGCTGCCCGAATTCCTCGCCGCCGACGAGGATCGGGATAACGCGGGCGAAGATGATCCGCAACAGCTGGATGCGGCTGAATGACATCGTAGACGGAGACGGCTCGGGCCGTCCCGGCAATTGCTTGGGGACCGGTGTGCCGCGCCGGTCCCCATTCTTATGCATGAGGGCTGAGAGGGAGAGCTAGGCCGGGAAGGGTTTGAACCGTCGGGGTTTAGGCAGAGCGCCTGATGGTTCGACCCATTCCTGCTCTCCGAAAGAACCGTGTCATGACCGAATCTCTCGCCGGCGGCGCTGCCGCCGCGCCGCTCTCGATGCGCGCCGCTGCAACTCTCACCTCCGTCGCCGTCAGGGCCGCGCGACAGCTCGTGATTGATCTCGAGCGCGGCCGTCGCATCGATGCCGCTGTCCTGCGTAGCGCCATGGAAGCTGCCTTCGGCGCTTCCAGACGCCACTGGCGTCTGGAACTGGAAGACCGCCTATGACGTCTGCGAGGCGGCATCAGTTCTGTTCCTTCGCAAGTTTGGCCCGGCTATCCGGGCCAGGGCTGGCTCGCCGGCCGCGATGCTGCCGATGCTCGCGAGAATCGCGCGCTGTCTGCCCACCCACACGCGGCGATCCGAGGACAGCCAGGCCCTTCAACAATTCTCGACGCCGATCCCCCTTGGGTTCGCTGCATGCACCGCGGCCGGCATCACACGTTCTGACCGGGTTTTGGAGCCCTCCGCGGGGACCGGCCTGCTCGCCGTCTTTGCTGAGCTCGCCGGTGGCACCTTGGTATTGAACGAGTTGGCCGAGGCCCGCGCGGCATTGCTCGATCAACTGTTCGCCAACGTTGCGGTAACGCGCTTCGACGCCGCCCAGATCGATGATCACCTCGATGCGGGTATTGTGCCGAGCGTCGTCTTGATGAACCCGCCGTTCTCCGCATTGGCGAATGTCGATCGACGGATTGCGGACGTGGCTTTCCGGCACGTCGCCTCAGCCTTGGCGCGGCTTTGCGACGGCGGTCGTCTGGTCACCATTACCGGCGCGAGCCTTTCGCCCGACAATCCGGCATGGCGAGATGCCTTCGTTCGCCTCCAGGAGCGCGGGCGGGTCGTGTTTTCTGCCGCGGTCGACGGTGCCGTTTACGCGAAACACGGAACACAAACCGACACAAGGCTGCTTGTCATCGACAAGCAGCCCGCGGCAGACCCGAGGATCTTTCCGGCCTCGACCGGCATGGCGGCCGATGTCGCTACCTTGCTAGGCTGGGTGACCCAGCATGTGCCTCCGAGGCTGCCTGTTGCCGCACCGGTCGTGATCGACGTCACCAGGCGCCCTACGAGGTCACGATCGCTCGGCGCCTCTGCGCCACGTCCATCGTCTACTCCGGGCGGCGTCGCGCCGGAAGGCGTGGAGCTTACGCATGAGACCGTCGAGTGGTCGCCGCCGGAAGGTGCCCGGCTCTCCGACGCGCTGTATGAGGAATACGCACTGCAGGCGATCCGTATTCTGGACGTGCATGCGCATCCGACCAAACTCGTGCAGTCCGCCGCGATGGCCTCGGTCGCGCCGCCGAAGCCATCTTACCGGCCACATCTGCCGGCCAATGTCGTGGCGGATGGGATCCTGTCCGACGCCCAGCTTGAGAGCGTCATCTATGCCGGAGAGGCGCACTCCGAATGTCTTGCGGGCTCTTGGACGGTCGATGCGACCTTTGATGTTGTGACCGCTGCGCGCGACGACGCAGAAAACGCTGTCCGCTTCCGTCGCGGCTGGTTCCTGGGCGACGGCACCGGCGCGGGCAAGGGTCGGCAGGTCGCAGGCATCCTCCTCGACAACTGGCTCAAGGGCCGGCGCCGCGCGCTCTGGATCAGCAAATCCGACAAGCTGATCGAGGACGCGCAGCGCGACTGGTCAGCGCTCGGCATGGAGCGGCTGCTCGTGACGCCGCTGTCTCGTTTCCGGCAGGGCACACCGATCCGTCTGGAGCAAGGCGTCCTTTTCACCACCTACGCTACGCTGCGCACCGACGAGCGCGGTGAGAAGCTTTCGCGCGTGCGGCAGATCGTTGAATGGTTGGGCTCCGACTTCGACGGAGTGATCGTCTTCGACGAGAGCCACGCGATGCAGAACGCGGCAGGCCAGAGGGGCGAGCGCGGTGACCAGGCGGCCTCTCAGCAGGGCCGTGCGGGGCTCAGGCTCCAGCACGCCTTGCCGAATGCCCGCGTCGTCTATGTCTCCGCGACGGGCGCCACGACCGTACACAATCTGGCTTACGCCCAGCGGCTGGGATTGTGGGGTGGCGACGATTTCCCGTTTGCTACGCGGGCCGAGTTCGTCGAGGCGATCGAGGAGGGCGGCGTTGCGGCCATGGAGGTACTTGCGCGCGACCTCAAGGCGCTCGGCCTCTACGCGGCCCGCTCGCTCTCTTACGAGGGCGTCGCGTACGAGCTCATCGAGCACCAGCTTACGCCCGAGCAGGTTCGCATCTACGACGCCTATGCAGGTGCGTTCAGCATCATCCACAACAACCTCGACGCGGCGATGCGAGCCGCCAACATCACCGGCGAAACCGGAACGCTGAACGGCCAGGCGAAATCAGCGGCGCGATCTGCCTTCGAAGGCGCGAAGCAGCGCTTCTTTGGCCACCTCCTGACTTCGATGAAGACGCCATCCTTGATCCGCTCGATCGAACGCGATCTGGACGCTGGCCATGCCGCCGTCATCCAGATTGTCTCGACCGGTGAAGCGCTGATGGAGCGCCGGCTGGCCGAGATACCAACGGAGGACTGGGGCGACGTCCAGGTTGACATCACCCCACGCGAGTATGTCCTCGATTATCTCGCCCATTCCTTTCCGGTCCAGCTCTACGAGCCGTTCACCGACCAGGAGGGCAATCTCTGCTCCCAGCCTGTCTATCGTGACGGCCAACCGGTCGAGAGCCGGGACGCCGTCGCCCGCCGCGACCGCCTCATCGAGAAGCTCGCCTCGCTGCCGCCAGTCCCTGGTGCGCTGGACCAGGTCGTCCAGCGCTTCGGCACTGACATGGTCGCGGAGGTGACCGGCCGTTCGCGGCGCATCGTTCGCAAGGGCGACAGGCTGGTGGTCGAAAACCGAGCCAGTTCGGCCAACCTCGCCGAGACCTCGGCGTTCATGGATGACGTCAAGCGCATCCTCGTGTTCTCCGACGCGGGCGGCACGGGGAGGAGCTACCATGCCGAGCTGTCGGCGCGGAATCGCCGCCTGCGGGTCCACTATTTGCTCGAGCCCGGCTGGAAGGCGGATGCCGCTATCCAGGGGCTCGGCCGGACGAACCGAACCAATCAGGCGCAGCCGCCGCTGTTTCGTCCCATCGCGACCGACGTGAAGGCAGAAAAGCGCTTTCTCAGCACCATCGCGCGCCGGCTCGATACATTGGGAGCGATCACGCGCGGCCAGCGCCAGACCGGAGGGCAGGGCCTGTTCCGGCCGGAGGACGATCTCGAAAGCCAATATGTAAATTCGCTTGCAATAATGCCCCCCTAAGGGGCGGTTTTCGCGTCCAATAAAGACCCCCCTTTGACGTTGTGTGTCAGCGTCCTTCCCTTTGGCCTCAGTCGGCCGGGAAGGGCTGATGGGGATGATTGGCGTGGACAAGATCGGCGAGATACGGCGCGCCTATTTCGAGCAGGACCGCTCCATCAAGGAGATAGTGCGCACGCTTTTGGTATCGCGCGCGACGGTGCGCAAGGTCATTCGGGGCCACAAGACCGAGTTCAAATACGCGCGGGGCGTTCAGCCGACGCCTAAGCTTGGCGACTGGGTCGAGGCTCTGACGGAGATCCTTGGAACCGAAGCTAATCTGCCGAAGCGGGAACGCCGCTCGACGCAGCGGCTGTTTGAGGAATTACGTGGGCGCGGATATGACGGCGCGCACGACAGCGTGCATCGCTTCGTCAAGTCCTGGCGCGACGAACGCGCCCGGGTCCCGGCTCATGCCTATGTGCCGATGAGCTTTGCGCCTGGGGAAGCCTACCAGTTTGACTGGAGCCACGAGACGATCACGCTCCAGGGCTTGCCGCTGACGGTCAAGGCGGCGCACATGAAGCTGTCGCACAGCCGCATGCCGTTTGTGCGCGTCTACTTCCGCGAGACTCAGGAGTTGGTGTTCGACGCGCATGACAAGGCGTTCCGGTTCTATGGCGGGGTTTGCCGGCGCGGCATCTACGACAACATGAAGACGGCGGTCGAGGCGATCTTCGTTGGCAAGGCGCGCCGGTATAACCGCCGTTTTTTGCAAATGTGCTCGCACCATCTGATCGACCCGGTGGCCTGCACACCCGCCTCGGGATGGGAGAAAGGTCAGGTCGAGAACCAGGTTGGCAACTTGCGTGACCAGATGTTCCGGCCGAAGCCTCGGGTCAAGAGTCTCGCCCGAGCTGAATGCGTGGCTGGAAGATCAGTGCATCGCCTACGCCAAACGAACCAGGCATCCGGAGTTCAAGGATCGGCCGATCTGGGACGTGTTCCAGGAAGAACGCGCGAGCCTGATGGAGCTTCGCGGCCCCTTCGACGGGTTCGTCGAGAAGGCCGTTAGGGCCAGCACCACTTGCCTGATCATGGCCGATCACAATCGCTACAGCGTCGATGCGCGCGCCGCCGGCCGGATGGTTCTGGTGCGCTCCCATGCCGAACGGATTGTCGTCTTGCTGGGCGACGAGGTGGTCGCCGACCATCCGCGCCACTTCCGGCGTGACCAGATCATCTACGATCCCTGGCATTATCTGCCGGTACTAATGAAGAAGCCCGGTGCCTTGCGCAACGGCGCGCCGTTCAAGGATTGGGCTCTGCCACCCGCCCTGACCCAGGTCCACGCCAAACTGAAGCAACACGCCGACGGGGACAGACAGTTCGTCAAGGTGTTGGGCGCCGTGCTCGATCACGGGCTCGCCGCGGTCGAAAGCGCCTGCGCCGAAGCGCTGGAAGCGGGCCTCGCTAGTGGCGATGTAATTCTGACCGTGCTGGCACGCCGACGGCAGCCCACGCCGCCGCCCAGCATCATTACGCCCGACGCGCTGCGCCTGAAGATCGAACCCGCGGCCGATTGTGGCCGCTACGACAGCATAAGGAAGATCGCCTGATGGAACGCCATGAGATTCTGGAGGCCATGAGCGAACTCAAGCTTTACGGCATGCGCGCCAGCTTCGATGAGATTGCCGGTAAGGGTCTTGCGCGGCGCGATGAGATCTATCCGCTGATCGCCAGCCTGATCCGGGCCGAACGCACCCACCGGCAAGCCCGCTCGATCAGCTATCGTATCGGCGGAGCCAAGTTCCCGGTTCTCAAGGACATCGACAAGTTCGTCTTCGCGGACACGCCTGTCGATGAAGGACTGGTGCGTGAACTCGCCTCCGGCGGGCTTCCTCGACGCCAAGCGCAACGCAATCTTCATCGGCGGCACCGGCACTGGCAAAACCCATCTATGCATCGCCGTGGCCTCGGCGGTCATTCGCGCCCGCGTAGGACGCTTCTTCAATCTGGTCGACCTCGTCAATCAACTGGAGCAGGAGAAGGCCGCCGGTCGTAGTGGCCGGTTGTCCGAGAAGCTGTTGCGCTACGATCTCATCGTCATCGACGAGCTCGGCTATCTGCCGTTCAGCCAGCCTGGCGGCCAGTTGTTGTTCCACCTGATCAGCAAACTCTACGAAAACACCTCGCTGCTGATCACCACCAACCTCGCCTTCGCCGATTGGCCGCAAGTGTTCGGCGAGCCGATGACTTCATGATGCCTCCTTCTTCGAATGCTTGGTGCGTCGTACCCGATTGCGCAGCTGACTGATTTGTTCGTCTGAGAGCTCGATCTGCCATGGCTGACCTTTGGCTAACTGACGACCTGCCAGCAATCCGCGCGCAAGATAATCGAAAACTGTTTGCGGGGTTAATCCAAGCTCAGCCGCTGCCCCCTGAATCGAGAAGCTGCCGTCGGGCCAGCGCCTGGGATTCTTGTCCACGCCGTTGATCTTGACGGTGGGAATGCCCCAGCGGGTGCGCAACAGCCAGACATTCTCGCCTTTGAAGGCGCAGCCTCGGGCCGCGACGAAGCCTTCTTGATTGAGTATTGCCGCGATCTCGGCATCCATTTTTTGTTCAGCATTCAGCTCGACGATCCGTTGCCGCAACCGATCAATGTCGATGTAATTGCGGTAGGTGTGAACGCGCCGTTGCACGTGATGCTCGCTGGTTGCACCGGTCTGCCAGACGATCTTGAGCCACACCTGACCTCGGGTCCGCTTCTGATCAAGAACGACTTCGCGGATCACAAATCGCAGAATGCGCTTGCGATCGGCTGCCGACGTGGTGGCCGCGTTCCAAATCCGCGGCAGGTTCTCGCCGAGCGCTTGTAGCCCTGCGCATTCCGCCGGGCCAATCAGAAGCGGCTCTTGCCCGCGCCAACGCGCATGCTCCTGCTCGACCGCCTCTGCGACACGCAGCCTCTCTTCCCAAGCCCGCTCAAGTGAGCGCGCCACAAGACGGTTCTCGGGCTCTACGGCGTCATACTGGCGCCGAGCGCGCTCGGCCTCGTAGCGGGCGCGCTCCACGCGAAGCGCCCACTGGCGCTCGAGCTGACGGCTCTCCTGCTCCAGTTGGCCCGCGGCTGCGAGTGCGATCTCAATCTGATCCGGCACCAGGGCGTCGAGGACTACCCGTTGGACCAAGGCATCAACCGCTAAGGCCCGGACTTCCTGGCACAGTGCACTGCCTTCCTGATCCCGATCCGACCGGCAGCAATAGACCGGATAGTCGGCATTCGGGCCCGTGTAGCGCATGCTCATGCGCCGTCCACAACGACCGCAGACCGCAATTCCTTGTAACAGGGCTGCCCCCTTGCGTGGCACGCCAGCGTGTCCTGCCTCAAAGTGGGCGACGTTATCTGCCAGTCGCCGCTGGTTGGCCATGAACTCCTCCCAGCTGATATAACCCGGGTGAGCAGAGCGGAGGCAAACCGCCCAGTCGGCGATCGCCACCTTGACCGTTCCCGTCAGCGATCCCGGCCGGCATCGGCTCGGATCCTTTTGCCGTCGGCCATAAACGTACGCCCCAGCATAGGCCGGATTTTGAAGGACGCTAAGGACGCGTGCACTATCTGGCGCCCGCCAGACGATCTCATGTGGAGATGGTCCAAGCAGCGGTCGAACCGGCAAGGACAGTCCGTTCCTGTCCAAGTAACGCATCACACGGCGGGCGCTTTGCAATTCCTGGAATTTGGCAAAAACGAGATGAAGACGGGCCTGCACCTCCTCATCAGGATTGAGAATAATTGTGCCGGCGCGATCATAGGCGAGCCCGGCTGGCAGGGGCAGCCGCAGTTCGCCCCGCGCCGCCTTCTGGCGTTCCCCTTGGTGAAGGCGCATCCGAAGCTGATGCAACTCCGCCTCGCTCATGATGCCGGACAAGCCCAACAGCAGGCGGTCGTGGTAGGCGCGCGGATCGTAAAGCCGCTCGCCATCCGCAATGAGCACACCGAACACCGAGCACAGTTCGAGCAACTGATGCCAGTCCCGGTTGTTGCGGGCCAAGCGCGAAGCGTCGAGGCTCACCACAAGACCGGCGTTGCCAAGGCCGATCTCGGCAATGAGCTTCTGGAAGCCATGACGATCCACACCGCCAGCACCGGATTTGCCCAGATCCTCGTCAATGACCTGGACGCGCTCCGGCGGCCAGCCCAGACCGATGGCGCGATCGACGAGGCGGTACTGCAGCTCCGTGCTCTCCTGATGCTGGCGCACCTGGTTCACGGATGACTGCCGTACGTAGACATAGGCCAACTTGGCTCGGTGCGCAGTCGTGAGCCGCTCGTCAGCGACGTTCAAGCTGATCAGCACGACCCAGTCCCCTTCCGGGCGTGCCGGGAACCGCTTGCATCCGCCGGAGCAGCGTGGCGAGGATTTGAGCGATCTGGGTTTGCGTCGCGGTCGACAGATTCGGCCACAGGCGCGGAATGTCGTCCGTCGGACGGCCGGGTGGATTTGCCAACGTCGGCATGGGTCGATACGCAACGCGACCTGGAAGCGGTCGGTGGGTCATCGCGAATCACCTTCTCGTCAAGAAGGCTCAGACTCGCGCTCAAATGTTGCATCAATGGGATCAGCGTACGTGCGCTGATGCGCGGCAGATCGGCGGCGTTCGGACCAGAAGTTATTGTCTCGGCAAGATCGGTCGACGCGATGCGAACCGCCCGCGGCCGGCCGTCCGGCAGCGCGACAACGACATAGGCGGGACCGCGCCCCGACCGCTCCTTCAGCACCTCAACCCGGTGCCCAAAAAGAAAATGATGCGGGTCAGTGATCGTAACGTGAGACACGACCCGCTCGAGAATAGGGGTACTTCGACGTGTTCGGTGATCCCACCTACGCCGACGCCGTCCTCGACCGCCTGGTCCATAACGCCCACCGGTGTCATTCGGCCTGCAATATTGACCCCCTAAGCCGGGGGATCGGCGTCCAAAATTGACCCCCCGTATTGCCTCAGGAAGTAATGTTACCCGGGATGAAGGTCTCGGTCTCGAGCCGCGGCCAGCTCGGTGGAGAGGCTGTGGGCGGGGCGGAGTGCTCATCACACGCAGCGCCGTCCACAGCCTCGGGCCGTATTTCATCCACGGGCATGGATACGATGGCTGTCTCCGCCACCTTCCGCCGGAGGGACCGAAGCAGGCGCTGAACGATCGAATGCTGCTTGTCGCTGAACATCGAAGGATCGATCGTGGCGAGCCTGCCCACGATGGCCAGTGCAGTGAGCTGTGGCTCGACGGCGAGCCAGTTCTCGATGATCGCGAGATGGGGATCGAGCTTCGAGGGCATGCGAATACGCTTTTTATATCGCCGTTTCGGCCGGCGGTGCGTGGCCCGCACTTCGGCGGTGTTTGCCGCCGTGCCGAGCGATCGGGCAAACGAGAGCGGATCAGCCGGCGATACGGTGGGAACCTTCGCAAGACCGCGCTTGCCGATCCGTTCGCCGAGCTCTTCCTGCGCCGTGCGGATCGTGGCAAGCAATTGTATGGGATCGAGAGTCCGATACGTCTGGCGCAGACGGCGCTTGACCGCTGATGGGAGTTTCGGGTGCCCCAGTGCACGTTCGTATGGTGTGGCAGGCGGATGATAGCGTTTGATGATCTTGGCACCCTCGCGGCGCTTCTCTTTGAGCTTGAATGACGGCTGGAAGAAGTTCACCAGCAGGCGCGCCGCCGCGTAGAGACGTGCCATCACGCGGGCCGTCTCGACCCCGTCGAAGCGCCCGTATCCGACGAGCCGCCGGACCACCGCACCGTTCTTCTGCTCCACGAAAGCCTGATCGTTCTTTTTGTAGGCACGTGACCGCGTTACCTCGATCTTCTGTGCTCGGCACCATGGAACGACGACGTCGTTCATGAACGCGCTGTCGTTATCGAAGTCGGCGCCACAGATCACCCACGGGAACAGGCCCTGTGCTCGCGTCATCGCTTCCACGACGAGGCTGCCATCGCGTGTCACCAGGGGCAGGCATTCCGTCCATCCTGTTGCGATGTCCACCATGGTCAAAGTCTGGATAAACGAGCCGGCGACGCTGGTCCCACCGTGCGCGACCATGTCGATCTCGCAAAAGCCTGGCGGCGGGTTTGCCCAGTCATTGAAAGTGCGGATCGGCACCTCGCGTCGAATCGCCGAGTAGAATCCGACTCGCCGCCGGCGCCCCCCAGCAGCCGCAATTTTAACGTCGATCAACATCCGATCGATCGTCGCCGCGCTCAGAGTTGTCAGCAGCGCACGCTCTGCGCTCGTTGGCTTCAGCCGGCCATGCCGCTCGAGTGCGGGCAACAGCACTGGGATCATCGATACGAGGCGCTTACCGCAGACGCGATCGGAGGCTTCCCACAGCGCGATCAGCGCGTCGCGCACGCTGGCGTATTTGCGTCGCCGACTTGTCGCTGGTTCGGTTGGGCTCGTTGCCCCTTCGTCCAGTGGTGGTCTGGGCCTGTCCCTTCCGGCAACCGACAGTGCTCGCACCGCGTGCTTGCGGTGCCAACCCGTCGTTGCTGTCAACTCGTCAAGGATCCGTCCCTTCTCAACTCGTCCAGCCGCACGGTAGCGCCTCGCCACCGCGGCCAACACCTCGCGCCTTGCGCCCATGCTGATCCCGCTCGCCATTGGCGCCACCGACCTGATTCGGTAACGCCGCCCCAGTCATCAGCGGAATTGTTCGGTAACATTTTCGATGAGGCAATGCGCCCCCTACAGATTGATCTGTTGCGCTGCCTGCTTTGGAACGAAGCAGGTGGTGGGGGATGCTGATCGTGGAGACAATTGCCCGGATCCGGCGCGAGCACTTCATCAAGGGCAAGACGATCAAGGAGATCGCCCGTGACCTGAAGGTGTCGCGGAACACGGTCCGGAAGGTGCTGAGGTCGGGAGAGACCTCCTTCGAGTACGAGCGGCAGGTGCAGCCGCGGCCAAAGCTGGGACGATGGGCAGTAGAGCTTGACGGATTGCTGGCGGCGAACGCGGCCAAATCGGCTCGTGAACAGCTGACGTTGATCCGGATCTTCGAAGAGCTGCGCGGCCGCGGCTACGACGGCGGTTACGATGCCGTGCGGCGTTACGCCAGGCGGTGGAGCAAAGAACGCGGGCAATCGACCGCGGCGGCTTATGTCCCGCTGAGCTTTGCCCCAGGCGAAGCCTACCAGTTCGACTGGAGCCACGAGGTGGTCTTGCTGAGCGGGACCACGGTGATGGTGAAGGCCGCCCATGTCCGGCTCTGTCACAGCCGCATGCTGTTCGTGCGGGCCTATCCGCGGGAGACGCAGGAGATGGTGTTCGACGCCCACGACCGGGCGTTCGCTCTGTTCAAAGGCACCTGCACCCGCGGCATCTACGACAACATGAAGACCGCCGTAGAGACGATCTTCGTCGGTAAAGGGCGTCTCTACAATCGCCGCTTCCTGCAGATGTGCAGCCACTATCTGGTCGATCCGGTCGCCTGCACGCCGGCGTCGGGCTGGGAGAAGGGGCAGGTCGAGAACCAGGTCGGGCTGGTCCGGGAGCGCTTCTTCACGCCGCGGCTGCGGTTCAAAAACCTCGACGAGTTAAACGCCTGGCTGCTCGACAAATGCATCGCCTACGCCAAGGCTCATCGCCACCCGGAGCTGGTCGATCAGACGATCTGGGAAGTGTTCGAAGCCGAGCGTCCCAAGCTCGTTCCCTATGCCGGCCGCTTCGACGGCTTCCATGCGGTGACGGCATCGGTCTCGAAGACCTGCCTGGTGCGCTTCGACAACAACAAGTACTCGGTCGCAGCCAGCGCAGTCGGACGGCCGGTCGAAGTCCAGGCTTATGCCGACCGCATCGTGATCCGTCAGGATGGACGCATCGTTGCCGAGCACCCGCGATCCTTTGGCCGCGGCGAGACGACCTATGATCCCTGGCACTATGTGCCGGTGCTGGCTCGCAAACCCGGTGCCTTGCGCAACGGCGCTCCCTTCAAAGACTGGGTGCTGCCGGCCGCGATCGAGCGGATCCGGCGCAAGCTTGCCAGCACCGACGATGGCAATCGGCAGATGGTCGACATCCTCACCGCGGTGCTGACTGACGGTCTGTCCGCGGTGGAAGCGGCCTGTGCCGAAGCGCTCGGTCATGGCGTCCATTCCGCCGATGTCGTGCTCAACATCCTGGCCCGTCAACGTGAACCCGCCCCACCGGCCAACATCATGACGCCGGCCGCACTGACGCTCCGTCATGCACCGATCGCCGATTGTGCCCGCTACGACAACCTCCGGAGGACCATCTGATGGAACGAACCCAAATCTTCGACCTCATGGGCGAGCTCAAGCTCTACGGCATGAAGGCTGCCTTCGACGAGATCATGGCAACTGCCGTCAAGCGCCAGCACGAACCTCAGCGCATTGTCGGCGACCTGCTTAACGCCGAGATCAACGAGAAGCAGGCCCGCTCGATCAAATACCAGCTGACCATTGCCAAGCTGCCGCTTGCCAAGGACATCGCCGACTTCCAGTTCGACGGCACGCCGATCAATCAGACTCTCGTCAATGATCTCGCCAGCGGCGGCTTCATCGCCCAGCAACGCAATGTCGTGCTGGTTGGCGGCACCGGCACAGGCAAGACCCACCTGGCCATTGCCATCGCCAGAAGCTGCATCCGATCCGGTGCCCGCGGCCGCTTCTTCAACGTAGTCGACCTCGTCAATCGCCTCGAGACCGAGACCCGCAACGGACGGCAAGGACGGCTCGCCGAGCATCTGACCCGGATGGACTTCATCGTGCTGGATGAACTCGGCTATTTGCCCTTCGCCCAGTCCGGTGGCCAGCTCCTCTTCCACCTCGTCAGCCGGCTCTATGAGCGCGCCTCCGTCATCGTGACGACCAATCTCGCCTTCGGCGAATGGCCGAGCGTGTTCGGCGACGCCAAAATGACCACAGCGCTGCTCGACCGATTGACCCATCACTGCGACATTGTCGAGACCGGCAACGATAGCTGGCGGTTCAAGAGCCGAGACGACGATCACGCCACCCGCGCTCGTCTCGCCTCCGCTATCCCGGCCAGCTCCGACGAGACGAGCGCTACCAGCAAAGCCCGCCGCACGAAGGGGTCAAAATTGGACGCCGATGAGGGGTCAAATTTGCAGGCCGATTGACACACCGGATCGATCTGAACGGCGAAAGCATGCGGCGAACCCGCAAACCCGACCGAAAGGCCTGAGCCTGTGGCGCTGTGGACATGCCGCTACGCTTGGACAACGCAAGAGCGTTGCCCACATGCCCACAGGAGGAGCAACAGAAAAAACCAACCCGTCGAACCGCGATTCAAGATTGACCACGCGGCTTCGCCGATGCCAGAAACCAGACAGCCAGAACGCCTCGCGCCCCGGGCGACATCAAATCGGAATGGTGGGCGAGATCATCTCGGAATCCTGGGCGAGATCAAATCGGTACACCCGGGCGAGATCATCGGAATCCGCAGCCAGGGAGAATACTTGCAGCGATTGGCTTGCGATTTGTCAACTCTTACGCCAAAGGCAAACGGAATTTTTCGCCACGCTGAGCCGGTGCTCGAGAGTACTAGTTTTTTGCGAACAGGGGTTTCTTCTCGTCGGCTTCCGGAGACCAGATCTTGAAGGATGTCTTTAAGAAGATCGTTGATCCGGTAGGTGCGCCAACGGAGTCTCGAGTATAAAATGCATTCGAGTAGATGAGCTTCATGTCCACCGGGCCGAAATTGTATCCGACCAGCAGGCCCGCTCCTATGTTGATATCTTTCCCGCACGACGGCAGTCTTGCAGCGGTAAGCTGGGCGCATGTCCAGGCTGCGCCGGTCGTCGCCCCCGGGAGAGTCATTTGTTGTCTGAAACTTTAAAAAGCCAACCGGGCCCACCTCCCAATTGCCAAATTTCTTTGTAGCCGTCCAATCGACGTACAAAAGGTTTCCGCTAGTGTAGCCGTCACCTGGGTTAGCTGGGCCGGTCAAAAATGCAGAGAAAGCTGGCGTTGTTGTGGGCGCCCGTGCGATAACTTGGTAAGTACCCGGATTTCCTCGGGAGGCCGTATTAATGTCATACGTCACGTTTGCCGTAAGATTCCAGCCTTCGCCAAGATAACTTACTGCAACATGAGGCCGGATCGACCAGAAGTCTGGCACGACCGAACCGGCATAGGACATGCCGGTCGGCGCGACAAACCCGAAGCCTGCCCCAACATACAGGCCCTTTCCCAAGTTCCAAGAAAAATTGAGTGGATTAAAATAGATGTTGGCGAGCGCGTGGTCCAAAGTAATGCCGTAGATCGGCGACGATCCCACACCACCACCTTGCGGATAAGGCGTCCCGGTCGCGCCCAACTGCAAACCCACAAACGTAATTGTGGGAGCGTAATCCGCACCTAGGAATTTTAGACCTGTTCCCCAAGCGAACGTCCCGGCTGCGGCGACGCCGTTGTATCGCTCGGTGCAGCCTGGGCCACATCCGGTGTTGCCGTTGCCGGTCAACATCGGGGCATAATTTATCGTGCTTGCAAAAAAGAGGCCTGGGGGAGGCGCCGCCGCAATCGTGGTGCCCATCGTACCTCCAGGCAGGTAGTTGCCGAGAACGGCAGGCTCACTAGCGAAACTCGCTGTACCTCCATGAGAGCCGGCCCCGGAATTCTGCACAGGGCGATAAGTGGAGTTTCTGGCTGACAGCGGGCACGCTGTGCCTGCGAATCAGGAGCGACAATGAGCAGAAGAACACGCCGGAACCACACACCGGCCTTCAAGGCGAAGGTGGCGCTCGCCGCCGTGAAGGGCGATCGAACGCTGGCTCAGCTTGCCGAGCAGTTCGACGTCCACCCCAATCAGATCACGGCGTGGAAGGCTCAGCTTGAAAGCAAGGCCGCCGATGCGTTCGGTCCCGGCGGCGGCTCCGGAGCGGAGCAAGCAGCCATCGACGTGAAGTCGCTGCACGCCAAGATCGGCGAACTGACGCTGGAGAACGATTCCTAAGAAACGGCAGCATCTACTTTCGGCTCCAAGGGATGGAGAACAAAGCCGAATGCCTTGGCACGCCGATGCAAATTGTTGACCACTCGCGTCCGGTAACGCGTCTCGTAGGACGAGGCCCCGGGATCGACATAGTCCATTCCGTATCGCACAGCATTGTAGAACAGAACTGCGATCTTCCGGGCCGTGGCGGTCACGGCCTTGGCCTTGCCGATGCGCGCTGAGAGCCGTCTATAAAAGGCGCCGAGCGCAGTGTCTGTACGACCCACGGTCACGGCAGCAAGGCGCAGAAGTGCCGCCGCTCGGCCGCCGGATCGGCGCGTTCGGGACGAGAGCATTTTGCCGCCGGAGACCTTGTTGCTCGGCGCCAGTCCCAGCCAGGAGGTAAAATGCTTTGCACTTGGCCACGAGGAGAGGTCGTCGCCGCATTCAGCGATCAGCTTCAGCGAGAGGTAAGGACCGAGGCCGTCGATCGCGGTGAGGTCCTTTCCGAGCAACGCGAACAGCGCCTCGCGGACATCGAAAGCTGGAGCGTTCGCCTGATCGGTTCGATTCCGACGCCGCGAGACCCGCGGCGCTGATCCGTGGCCATGCCCCCGATGGAAGCTCAGTTCCTTCAACACGGCTTCAATTCGGGCGTCGCAGGCAGATGCCTTCTCGTGGTAGGCGTCGTAAAGCGCAAGTGCCTGCTCGAGCGCAAACAGATGCTCGGCGCGGTAGCTTCCGGTGAGCGCCTTCGCGATCGTCTCGGCGCTGGAGCGGCAACTATAATGGCGCAAGCACGCCAGCGCCTCAGGATCGCGCTCGCCGGCAAGGATCGCCCGTATGATACGCAGGCCGGTCACGCCGGTGATGTCGGTGACGACGTGGTGCAGCTGAAGATTCATCTCCGTCAAGGCCTTCTGCATATGCTGGATGTGTGAGGCCGCGTACTCCAGCAGACGCTCGCGCTGACGCACGTAGGCTCGCAGCTCGGCAATCTGCCCTTTGGGCCGAAAGCTGGCCCGCAGCAACCCGAATGAATGGAGCCGCTGCAGCCATTGCGCATCGCTGACATCGGTCTTGCGCCCCGGCACGTGCTTGGCATCGCGCGCGTTGACAAGAAACACGTTAAATCCCCGGGCATCGAGAAGCTCGAAGATCGGAATCCAGTAGACGCTGGTCGATTCCATGACGACAGTCTCGACGCCGCATTCAGTAAACCAGTCGACTAGCCGATGCAGATCAGCCGTGAAGGTACCGAAGCTGCGGACTGGCTCCGGTGCGCGATCTGCCCTCACGGCAGCCATGTGCATAGTCGCTCCGACGTCGATGGCAGCCGCGTCCGGGTGCACCATCTGCATCTTACCTCCGTTCCTCGACTTCGATCTTTTGGGGTTCATCTCTAATCCTCCTGCTGACGGCGGCGGAAGGGCTGGGCTGCGCTATACGTCAGATTCCTAAACGGGATCGCCGGATGGCGTCACCACTCTCAAGTGCGCGACAACCCATGGACCAGGTTTTTTAACGGGGTCACGTGCCACCAAAATCGTATCGGCCGCTCCCTCCCGGTCGGCAATCTAGCGCCGGTCCGTTTCTATCCCACAGGGGGAGCGCATCGCCGCGCATAGTTTTTTAGAAGGAGCGCTCACCAAGGCGGGATTGCTGAGCGCAAAGCGATGATCGACCGTGAGCACGAGCTGTCGATCACCAGGCAGGCGGAGGCTTTGAACATTAGCCGCGGCAGCGTGTACTACCTGCCGCGGCCGGTGCCGGACGCCGACCTTGCGATCATGCAGCGCCTCGACCGGCTGCATCTGGAGTTCCCTTTTGCCGGCTCTCGCATGTTGCGAGGGCTGCTGGCTGCCGATGGGTGCAAGATCGGCCGTCGGCATGTGAAGACGTTGATGCGGCGGATGGGGATAGAAGCGCTCTATCGCCGTCCACGCACGACAAAGCCCGAGCCGGGCCACAAGATCTACCCGTACCTGCTGCGCGGGATGGAGATCACGCGGCCGAACCAGGTGTGGGCGATGGACATCACCTACATCCCGATGGCGCGAGGCTTCGTCTATCTGGCGGTTGTGCTCGACTGGTTCAGCCGCCGCGTGCTGTCGTGGCGCGTATCGATCACCATGGAGGCGGCGTTCTGTGTCGCGACGCTTCAGGATGCCCTGGCTCGTCACGGCAAGCCGGACGTCTTCAATACGGATCAGGGCTCGCAGTTCACCGGACAGGCTTTTAACGGCGTGCTCGCCGACAACGGCATTGCGATCAGCATGGACGGCAAGGGAGCCTGGCGGGACAACGTGTTTGTCGAACGGCTATGGCGCAGCGTCAAATACGAGGAGGTGTATCTGCGGGCCTATGACAGCGTCAGCGAGGCCCTCGCGTCGATCGGCCGATACCTCGACTTCTACAACGGTCGGCGCCCGCATTCGAGCCTTGACGGCGTCACCCCCGATCAAGCCTACTTCAACCCGCTGCCACTCCGCTTGGCAGCCTAACCATGGCAGAGGCTCCACTTATCGACGCGGAAAATCTGTTCAGACAACCGGAGCCAGCTCAGTAATAACAGTTGGCCGCGATCGATTACCAGTAAGCCGAAAGGCAGCCACTCGAACGTGGCCGCCCTCGTCAATGAAATCATCCACCGAGTTTGGGGAGACGCTGTTCTGGAAGATGATGACGAGCGAGTGGTCGGCAAGGTTGGTATTCCGAGATTGTTCGCCGTGTCACTATCTTTCGCGCCGGCGAGGAGGAGCTGTTTTGATGGGCCGATCTAAGCCGGTTGAACTGGCCACCCGCATATTCGAGAAACAGGGGGACGCCACAGCATTTTTTAAGACCATGCTGAGTCGGTATCGGGCCGGTGAGCATGTCGCCGACCAGGATAGCCTTGATCTCGTTTCATTGCTCGAACGCCGTACGGAGTACGCTGCTAAAGTTGGTTGTGGCGTGAGCCACTTCTAAGTCGTCATGACAGAACACGGGACGCCGTGCTTCCGGATAGTTCGGACCGACGGCACCGGCACGGACTTTTCTTACTTGCATTGCATTTCTCAGCGCCCGACCAGCCAAAAACAAGAGGTCAGTCAGGCGTTCAGACGCCTGGTGCGGTTCGATCTGTATAGCGCTTCGAGACAAATCGACCGCCGAGCTGAAGGAGGCGATTCTCGAAGGTTCGAGATTCGGCGATAGCGCTTGTCGTGGAGATCTCGCGCCAAGTCGCAAAGGCTCGTTCGCGTGAAGCACGACGGAAGTCGGCAATGACGGCTCCGGAATAGGGATGTGGAAAAGGTTCGCGACCTGATCGTGAACTGCCAGAACCCGTTGAGCCTGACGGGACGATTTGAAACGCTTCATTATCCGCTCGCGTCGCCGCGTGGGCCGATGAGAATTCTCGGCCCGATAGGTGAGAGCTTTGTGCCGGCGATGTTCGACGTGAAAGCCCATCTTTGCCCTGGCAGCGCCGTAGGAACGGAGCTTGTCCGTGAACATCACGCGCGGCGGTGTGCCGGCGGATTTCAAGAGCTTCTTCATGAGCCGCTGCGCAGGGCGCAAGTCTCTTCGGCGCTGGATCAAAACGTCGAGAACGAAGCCATTCTGGTCGACAGCGCGCCAGAGCCAATGTTGTTCGCCCGCGATCACAAGAAGCTGTTGCAAATCCTCTCATGGGTTGGCATAGCGGAGAAGCGAATTTCTTTAAAGAGATCGTCAACCACGACTATCGCAAGGCCCAGAGAAGCCGGGTGATCTTCCCCCGAAAAAATGGACAAGGTTAAGCTGCTTTTAGCTCCATCTCGATCGGACTGACATAGCCGATGGCGGAGTGACGACGAGTTCGATTGTAGAAGCCTTCAATGTAAGCAAAGATATCACGTGTGGCCTCTGCGCGTGTTGCATAGTGAGTGTGGTAGACGAGCTCGATTTTGAGCGTGTGAAAGAAGCTCTCCATTGGAGCATTGTCATAGCAGTCGGCCTTGCGGCTCATCGATGCCCTCAAGCCGGCAGATTGCACGACCTTGCGGTATTCCGCCGATGCGTATTGGACGCCGCGATCGGAATGATGGATCAGACCGGCGCCAGGCCGCTGCGCTGAGACGGCCATCCGCAAGGCTGCCAGCGGCAGCTCGGCACGCAAATGATCCGCCATCGCCCAGCCGACGATCCTGCGGCTGTACAAATCCATGACGGTGGCCAGATAGAGCCAACCCTGATCGGTCTCGATGTAGGTGATATCGGCGAGCCAGATCCGGTTCGGCGCAGTGGCGGTGAAGTTGCGCTCGAGCAGGTTCGCCGCGATCGGGAGGTCGTGACGGCTATCGGTCGTCCGCACCCGGCGAGGCCGTGCCATGATGGCCCTGATACCGTGATGGCGCATCAGCCGCTCGATGCGGCCACGGCTCGCCCCGCGGCCCTGGGCCTTCAATTCGACATGGATACGCGGGCTGCCGTAGCGTCCGTTTGTCTCGCGATGGACGCGCTTGATGTCGTCGACAAGCTCACGGTTGGCGACCGATCGCTGGCTCTCCGGCCGGGAGCGCCAAGCATAATAGCCGGCCGGCGAGACACCGAGCACGTCGCACAGGATCGTCACAGGATAGTCGGCGCGGCGATCTTCGATGAAGCGGAATCTCATTTCGGCCCCCCAGCAAAGATCGCGATCGACTTTTTTAAAATGTCGCGCTCCATGCGCAGCCGCTCGTTCTCTCGCTGCAGACGAGCGATCTCCGCCGCGTGGTCCGCCGACGGCAGCGTCGCTTGCGTTGTGGGGCGCCGCGCCGCAGCCGTCGGCTCTCGCCCAGTTCCACGTAGTTCCACCCAGCGCCGCAAAACTGAATCGCGCAGGCCAAGTTCCTTGGCCACCGATCCGATCGAGCGGCCACTCGAAGCGACCAGATCGACCGCTTGCCCCTTATAGTCGTCCGTAAACGACCTACGCTGACGTCCTTCCATCCAACACCTCTCCTGGCTCTTCGAGCCTACTACAGGTGTCCATCAATTCGGAGGAGGTTCAGGGAAAGGACCGGCGCTTCCCCACATGATAGAGCGCCAACAGTGCTTCCGCGAAGACCACGCTGGCCCTACCGATCGAATGCATTGGGCCAGCCTCAGCGCAAGAAGGTCATAGGGGGGCGCCGGCCGCCCGGATCGCGGTCGGCACCCGGCGCATACTCCTCCATCCTTCAAGTCAGAGGGACAAGCAGGACTCGATCGCGCCGGGACGGGATGACAACCGAAGGACGGCTCACGCCATTTAAGGGGCAATCCGTTGTGCGGGTGAGCCTTGGTGTATGTCGTCCGGCAACGTCGTCGCCAAGGCTCTCACGTCCTCAGCGAATAGGCGTCTCTCCCGCGGGACCCTGGGGGCTTGGGGCAGCTCAAAAATACCGCAACCCCGTAGGATCCCGCATTGCCAAGCCTCCAATAGAGCAGCATGTTTCCTCTGGAATTCATTGGAGGGAGAACCGTAGTGATCTCGCAAGCGGACGTCGGAGCGGTCGGCCAATCATTCAGCCGTGCCGGACGATAGAAGAAGCTGAGGCCGTTGCCGCGGAAATGAACGGCGCCGGGTTTAAGAATGTTGCGATCGGGGACACAAGCCGGCCCGCGAAATGAACAGTCGGTGAGCAGTCTTCTCTAGTATGGAATTGCTGCTTGCGAGACAGTGCGCTCTAGCTCTTCTACGGCACGTACAGCGCCCTTGGTTGACGGAAAGAAATGCGTCGGTGAGTGCGTCGATCTCGCCGTTCCAGCCATCGGCCGCGGGCTCGCGCGGCACGCCGCTGACGGTCACCACCTCGGATAGCTTGGGCACCTTGCCCACCGGCGCCGCGGTCAGACTCATCCACTGATAGGACCGATCCCTCGGGATCACCGAGCGCACGGCCGATGAAGGAGCAAAGCTTGCAGCCGTCTGGGGCTCTCCGCTTCTGTTGCCGTCTGCCGACCAGGGTGATCTGGTTGCTCTCGCTGTGGGTACGGTTTCGCTGTGGGGGACGGTCTGGGAGCACGACACGGGATACCGCGCGCAATTCGGGCGCGTGCGAACTGTCGATGATCTGTTGGTAGTGAGGAGTTCGAGCGCCGCCAGACAGAGTGCGACCTGCTCGATCTGGTGCGAAACAACTACGGCTTAAAGAAAGGAGTGGCCACATGCTGTTCTTTGTCGATCTCGCCCTCGCGCCTCTGCAGTTCATGGCCTCGTTTTGCGACGAGATGGTGAGGCCGCTGACGCGGTCGGTGCGCCCTGCCATCGCGGGCCCGGCCCAGATAATTCCTATCACCCCAGAGCGTCGGGCGCGCCGGAAGCGGAAGATTCTGCGTCGCCTGCAGCTCGGCTATTGAGGAGGCTGCGCTGATGACCGTGGGGATGTCCCGATTGGTGTTGAACTACGTCGGGCCGACGTTGCCGGAATGAATGTTACGCGGCCCTCGACGTGGGCAACGGGGTTGATCGTCATGCGATCGTGGTGAGCTTGAAGGGCCGCACGCAGAACCGACAATTGCTTATGCGCCTTCAATCGTCAGAAGCCCTTGTTGGCCTCGATCATGCCGGCCGCGCCCCATCGCAACGCCATACCGGCATCCCGCCAGCGTTCGGCGTTGCGCGTGACGCGGCGAATGGTGCCCATCATGTTCTCGGCGATGTTGGTACAGGCGAGCGATCGACGAAGCTCCTTCGGCCGCTGCTTTTGCGCCGTCGGCGATGAACAGTGTTGGCACCGTCGGGTGATGCAGCCCGTCGATTTGGACCACCAGAAGGTCGAGCGCGGACAGATCGGCAGCCATGAAGTCAGCCAGCCGCGCCGCCGACAGCGCTACGAACCTCCGCGAGGCCGCCGACTTCGAAACCCCCGATCCGGGCGGTGCCGGCACGTCCCCTTCGGGCAGCCGGACAGCGCGGCCGAACCGGCGCGTCGACACATTGATCAGCATCAGGTTCATCGCCCAGCGACCGAGCCAGTCCTCCTGCGCCGCCGTTTCCCAGCTCGGGATCGTGACCTCGCCGCCATCCACGCCCCGGACCCGCGGGCGCTCGACCTCGATCTTGCCGCCGTGGAAGCCGATCCGTCCCCGCGTTCGGGCCCAACGGTGCGCCCGCCGCGCCGCGTCGCGACCGTGGCGCGGCCCGCAGGCCGCCGTGACATCCGCCTCCATCATCGTGCCGAGCGCCTCGATCCCTGCCGCAAGGCAGAACCGATCGAAGCTCGCCCGCACTTCTGCAAACACTTCGTCCACAGCCCCGGTCGCCGGCGAACCAGCCGGTGTGATATCTCTCGTCATGGCGTTGCTCTCCTTTGTGGAATCAGCACCCCGAGCCTACCGGCTCAAGGTGGGCAGCGCCGACCTCTTCAGAAACTCAACAGAACCCAGGACATCCCCCGAAGTCTTCCCGCGCGGAGCTTTGTGCGGATCGGCACTTAGGCCTGCAGCATCGTCCGATATTACGGGAGTGGATGTCTGCGTATGCGAGTTGTTCGGTGCTCGTGACATCCTGGAAGCGATGTAGAACCTACCAGCTTGCGCAAGAAGCGACTTAGAATGGGGGGTAGATTTTGAGGTGAGTCCTGAATTGAGGGCCAGAGGCGCTCAGTGATGGTAGCGGCCCGGTCAGGAGACCTGGTTCGCAAGCAGACCCTTTATTCGTTCGGCCTCTTCCCTCGACAGTTTCTCGGCCCAGTCGCCGTTCCTTAAAAGAGCCGGCCCCTTGCGTTCTCGATCGTAAACCATCCAACCGATGGTGCCCTGACGAACGATGAACCGTTGTGCTGCCAATTCCAAGACGGCCTCCAGTTATACCTAGAAAAGAAGCTTCGACACGGGCAAAATGCCTAGGGCGAGACGTTGGGCTGCCGTGAGCCAGAAATCAACCCAAGACCCGATCATGACGTGTGCAAAGATATAGAGCAGCATTACGCGCTAAATCCGCAGCTCGTTCGGGCTTTGAGGTGCAATCCAACCACGCTCGAAGGAAACGGCCGTTGCCATCCTGCCCAAGAAACTCTCTCACGTCCTAAAATGGCAACCAAATTACTATCACAACCAAAGGCTGTCCATCGTAAAGAAGGCAGCTTCGCTCCGTAAATGTCCGGGGTTGGCTATTCACTCAGGCAGTGATGCGCCAAAGCAGATGAGGCCAGCAATTAGCAGCGCGCCAGCGCTTGCCTCCAAGACCTTCGATCTGTGCCGACGTGCGTACAAGGCGAGAGCAGATCCCGAAATCGTACTCAGGATACCGAGTTCGCCTATCATTCTAGTCACGTGAATCTAAAGTTCGCCACATAATGTCTGCTGGGCTTTGTGGCAGAAGCGTTTGACGGAAGCCAAAACTGGTCTGCGGACTTGGCCCATTTGAAGGGCTTCGGGTTTTGGTTGTGCAGGTCGATGAAGGTCCGGATGTCGGCCTCGAGCTGCCTGGCGGAGGTGTGAACACCTCGCTGGATTTGCTTTTTGGTGAGTTCAGCGAACCAACGCTCGACCTGATTGATCCATGACGCGGAAGTCGGCGTGTTTAGTCCCAAGCTTTGATGGTGCATTCTTATCGCACGATTCGAAGGATGCGTTATGGGACAGGTTTTACACGGCTGCGCCACCACGACGGAGGCAATCCGTCGAGCAATACAAAATAGTCAAGAGAGCCTGAGAGCGCTCGCCAGGCGCTACGGGATCAACCAGAAGACCGTCGCGAAGTGGAAGCAGCGCGAGACCGTCGCCGATCGTTCGACAGGCTCCAGGGAAGCCAAGTCGACAATCCTTTCCATCGAGGAGGAGGCGATCGTCGTCGCCTTCCGGCGGCATACGCTACTGCCGCTCGACGATTGCCTCTATGCCCTGCAGCCGACCATCCCGCATCTGACGCGGTCGTCCCTGCAGCGCTGCCTTCAGCGCCACGGCATCAGCCGATTGCCGGAGGTTGAAGGCGGTAAGCCTTCGAAGAAAAAGTTCAAGGCTTATCCGATCGGCTATTTCCACATCGACATCGCTGAACTCCAGACTGCCGAAGGCAAGCTCTACCTCTACGTCGCAATCGATCGCACCAGCAAGTTCGCCTTCGTGCAACTGGTCAAGAAGACGGGAAGGACCTCAGCCTCGGCCTTCCTCGAAGCTCTGATCGCGGCTGTGCCCTACAAGATCCATACGGTTCTCACCGACAATGGGATCCAGTTCACCTTCTTGCCGCGCTACGCGGACGGCCCGACGGCAAGATACGTGACACATATGTTCGATATGCGCCGCCAAGAGAATGGCATCGAACATCGGCTGACCAAGATCAAGCATCCCTGGACCAATGGGCAGGTCGAGCGCATGAACCGCACGATCAAGGAAGCGACCGTCCAACGCTATCATTACGATCGACACGATCAGCTCGAAGCACACCTTGCCGACTTCATTAACGCTTACAACTACGCTCGGCGGCTGAAGGGCCTCACGCCCTACGAATACATCTGCAAAGCCTGGACAAAAGAGCCCGAACGATTCACCCTCAATCCGCTCCAGCAAATGCCGGGACTAAACACCTAGGAGCCCGTCCAGATATGTTTTCGTGACGGGCATTTGTTGTAGAGTAGCAGGCTCAGGCTGCGTTTGCGAGGTTGAACAGCTTGAGGAGGTTATGGACGGTGCAGATCATTGTCCACTCGGCGCGCACTTTCTCGATGCCCCGCAACAGGAACTGGCGGAAGCCTCTTGCCTGTTTGATCTGCCCGAACACCGGCTCCACCACTTGCTTTCGCAATCGGTAGGGTGTTTCGAAGCCGCCATCGTCGATCTTCTTTCGCATGGCCTGTGTCAGCGGGCCGCCGACTTTTCCGTTCGCTACTGTCGGGTGCTTGGCGCGTCCGGGCGCGACATAGCCATCGATGCTGCGTGTGTCGAGCGCTTCGAGATTGGCTTCGCTGCAGTAGCCGGAATCCGCTGAGGCCTGCCGCGGCTTGCGGCCAAGATTGCTCTCGATGGCCTCGATCAGGGGCACCAACTGGCCCTGATCGCTGCCGTGCTGGGTCAGTTCTTGCGCGACAATGATCTGGGCATGTGCATCGACGGCCGCCTGGGCATTATAGGCCTGAACGAAGCCATCCTTCGACTTCATGATGCGGCTTTCCGGATCGGTGAAGTTGCGTTGCGCCTTGGGATTGGGTTCCTCCGATGGCAGCGCCGCCGGTTTGCCCGGCTTCTTGCGGCCTTCGGCCTGGCGCTGCTGTTCCTTTTCGGCCTCGATGCGGCGCTCTTCCTCCGCCGCCAGTTTGGCGTCCGCTTCCAGCGCCGCCATCGCTTGCTGGATCTTCGCCAGCCGTTTCTGCTTGTCGACGGTCCAGTCCGGCAGTTCGTCGCTGTTGCCGAAAGTCTCATCCTCCGAGGCATCCGCCGCCTCGGCGGCCGCCAGCATGCGAGCGACCTCGGCCTTCAATTCCGCCTCGCGCTTCTTCATGCGCTCATAACTCATCGCCTTGTGTTTCGACGCGTTCGCCTTGATCTTCGTACCATCCAGCGCGACATGACCGAGCTTGACCAGCCCGGCCGTCTCGCACAACTTCAGAACCTGCACGAATAGCGCGCCGAGCGCCTTCAAATGTCGCTTGCGAAAGTCGCTGATCGTCCGAAAATCCGGCGCATCCAGCGCCACGATCATCACAAAATCGTTCCGCTCCCGGCAGGCCTTGGCAATCCGACGCGACGAATACAGCCCACTCGCATAGCTATGCAGCAGCAGCGCCACCATCATCCGCGGATCAAACGGCGGCTGCCCAAGCCCGCTCACATAGCTGCCCATGATCTCCCTGAGATCGAGGCTCTCCCGCACCAGATCAACCATAAACCGCGAGACATGGCCTTTCGGCACGAAGTCCTGCACATTCGGCGGCAGAAGCAGCGTCTGATCGATGTTCCAAGGCCGAAAATACTTGCTCATCGCCCAATGTTGAATCAGACCCGACCAGATTTGAACAGCGACTATCCAGACAAGCTCCTAGGCTTTGCTACCTTACGATTACTGTGGGGCGGCCTTGACGAGCTGCCTAAGCCGTCTGGGATCATCCACAAACGATCTCATGTAAGGCCGGTCCACGAATGTCGCATCGAAGTTCATCGCTTCGCCTTCAGGCCTATCTCGACCAGCCGGCGGATCGCCTCCGATCGGGTGGGGGCGTCATCCTGGCTGTCTGACCATTTATCGACCGCGGCACCAAGCTCCGGGGGAAGGCGAACGGCCGTGACGGGATGTACTCCGCCCTTCTTTTTCGGCCGGCCTCGGGATTTTTTGTTTACTGAAATTGACTTCTTCATATTTTCAGTTTACAGAAAATAGCAAGCCGGGGCAAGGCGGCTACCTCGCTCCCGGCTCTAACCCGTCCTATTCGTGAGAGTGCTTTTTTTAGTCCGATTGATGTGGCCGCACATCTGCTCTGACGAGGCGCGCGGGATTGCCTTCGGCTTTTCACCGCCTGACCGACCCGTACTTTGCAACGCGCTTGAGGTGTAGGTTGGGCGAACGGGGGGCGGACGCCCCGCCGGTCAAGGACCGAGAGGCAGCAGCGCGCCTGGCAAGCCGCGGATCAGGTCGGCTTCGGGACATGCCGCGGCAAACGCAAGGCGAATGCGGCTCGTGGTCTCGACGACACGGGCAGCGAGTTTCAAGAGACGAAGACGCAGCGTCGCGAACTCGGCTGTGGCCAATTCCCGGGCTTTGGGAATCGCGTCGCGCACGGTCAGCATCAGCCAATAAGCGGCGGTGTGGAGAACGAGGCGGACTTGATTGGCGAGCGCCGAACGGCAGCTGGTGCGATCGGAGGCGAGCTGTGTCTTATGCAGCTTGATCAGATTCTCGGCTTGGCCGCGCGCGCAATACAGGCTGTCGTAGATCCACTCGGCCGAGCCGACATCGAGGCTGGTGACGACGAAACGGATGTCGAGGCCGAGCATCGTCGCCTCAATACGGGCGACGGTACGCCGTTCGCGATCCCAGGACTTGGCCTTGTGGCGCGTCTCGGTATAGCCACGCAGAACCGGCAGGTTCTCGATGGCGCGTCGCGTGCGGATGTCGTCGGCGGCCTCGTCGAGTTTTCTGGCGAGCGGCTTGGTGCCGGACAGACCGAAGATGTAGTCGATGCCGTTGGTCTCGCACCACGCCATTGCCTCCGGCCGGGCATAGTGCCCGTCGCCACGGAACGTAATTCGCGTGTTGTGCCACCGCGTCCGGATATGCCGTATCAGGCGGCGCAGATGGGCACGCACCTCGACGCCGCCCGGCGTCTTGCCGGGCCGCAACACGACCGCCACGGGCCGGCTCTTCTCCGTGTCGTAGACGTGGATCGGCAGGAAGCAGCGTTCGTCATAATGAGCGTTGAACAGCGAGAGCTGCTGATGGCCGTGGACGACATCGCAGGTATCATCGATGTCGAGCGTGACGGATGCCGGCTCGCGCGGGTAGCTATCCATCCATGCGTCGACCAAAGTGTAGGTCAGTCGGATCACGTCGCGCAGGCGCGGAGCATTCTCCAGCCGCGACAGCGTCGGTTGGGAACACAGATCGCGACCCGTGTCCGGCAGCCGTCCGCAGGCCAGCTTGAATGCGGGATCGGACCGCAGATGATCGAGGTCGTCGGCGTCCTCGTAGCCGCAGCAGATCGCGAACATGCGCGCGCGGAACATATCGACAAGGCTGTGCACGACCCGCGTCGGATCGCGCCGATCCGGGAACACCCGGGCCAAATTGTCGGCCAAGCCGAGACGCCGCTCGGCCATCGCCAGAAGCATCACGCCCCCGTTCGAGGTCAGCCGACCGCCATCGAAGGCAGCTGTGACTTTCTTGGCGTGAACGGCTGGAAACGAGAAGGGCAGAATCGTATCATCGGTCATGGCGGGCCTGGCGTTCGCGGTTGAGGTGATGGGGTTGGCTTTGCAACCGAATCCTACGCCGCATCAGCGCTTTACACCACGCTCGCCAGCCTCTCAGGCGCACTCTGACGAATAAGACGGGATAGACCCCACCGTTGGCCATCAGAGCCCAGACGACGCGGGCCATCTTGTTTGCAAGAGCGGTGGCTACCAGCATAGGTGGCTTGCGGGCAATCATGCGCCCGAGCCACGATGACGGTGAAGTGCCTCGCCGCCGTGCCTGCTGCACGACCGCAGTCGCGCCGATGATAAGTAACCGTCGCAACGTTCGCTCCCCCATTTTCGACGTCGCACCCAGCTTCTGTTTGCCGCCCGTGGAGCGCTGTAACGGGGTCAACCCCAGCCATGCGGCGAAGTCGCGTCCGCACCGGAGGCTTCCGGCGGCAGGCGCAAGGGCAAGCAACGCCGTCGCCGTCATTGGTCCCACGCCTGGGATTGTCATTAAACGGCGGGCATCTTTTTCTTTTCGGGCGCGATGGGTGATCTCGCTGTCGAGTTTCTTGATCTGCATTTCCAGCGTCACCATCGTCTTGATCAATATGTCGAGTACGAACCGTGCCGCTTCGGGCACATTTGTTTTTGGATCCATTGCGCGCTCGACAAGCTCTCCGACATGGGCCGTTCCCTTTGCCATGATCACCCCGTATTCGGCGAGATGACCACGCAAAGCATTGATCGCCTGGGTCCGCTGCCGGATCAGCAAGTCGCGGGTCCGAAACACCACCGCGCTCGCTTGCTGCTCTTCACTCTTGACGGGAACGAAACGCATGGTCGGCCTCTGCGCTGCTTCACAGATCGCCTCTGCATCGGCCATGTCGTTCTTCTGCCGCTTGAGGCCATGTCGTTCTTCTGCCGCTTGACGAAGGGCTTCACGTAAGCCGGTGGGATCAGCCGCACTTCATGGCCGAGCTTGCCAATCTCACGAGCCCAGTAATGCGCGCCCGAGCAGGCTTCCATCGCCACGAGGCAAGCCGGCTGCTCGGCAAAGAATGCCAGCAGCTTATTCCGGCGCAGCTGTTTGCGAAAAACGACCTTTCCGGTGGCATCGGCTCCATGGGCTTGAAAGACATACTTCGCTAAATCTAGCCCGTCTTATTCGTCAGAGGGCGCCTGAGAGGCTGGCGAGCGTGGTGTAAAGCGCTGATGCGGCGTAGGATTCGGTTGCAAAGCCAACCCCATCACCTTCAGCCGCGAACACCACGCCCGCCATGATCGATGATACGATTCTGCCCTTCTCGTTTCCAGCCGTTCACGCCAGGAAAGTCACAGCTGCCTTCGATGGCGGTCGGCTGACCTCGAACGGGGGCGTGATGCTTCTGGCGATGGCCGAGCGGCGTCTCGGCTTGGCCGACAATTTGGCCCGGGTGTTCCCGGATCGGCGCGATCCGACGCGGGTCGTGCACAGCCTTGTCGATATGTTCCGCGCGCGCATGTTCGCGATCTGCTGCGGCTACGAGGACGCCGACGACCTCGATCATCTGCGGTCCGATCCCGCATTCAAGCTGGCCTGCGGACGGCTGCCGGACACGGGTCGCGATCTGTGTTCCCAACCGACGCTGTCGCGGCTGGAGAATGCTCCGCGCCTGCGCGACGTGATCCGACTGACCTACACTTTGGTCGACGCATGGATGGATAGCTACCCGCGCGAGCCGGCATCCGTCACGCTTGACATCGATGATACCTGCGATGTCGTCCACGGCCATCAGCAGCTCTCGCTGTTCAACGCTCATTATGACGAACGCTGCTTCCTGCCGATCCACGTCTACGACACGGAGAAGAGCCGGCCCGTGGCGGTCGTGCTGCGGCCCGGCAAGACGCCGGGCGGCGTCGAGGTGCGGGCCCACCTGCGCCGCCTGATACGGCATATCCGGACGCGGTGGCACAACACGCGAATTACGTTCCGTGGCGACGGGCACTATGCCCGGCCGGAGGCAATGGCGTGGTGCGAGACCAACGGCATCGACTACATCTTCGGTCTGTCCGGCACCAAGCCGCTCGCCAGAAAACTCGACGAGGCCGCCGACGACATCCGCACGCGACGCGCCATCGAGAACCTGCCGGTTCTGCGTGGCTATACCGAGACGCGCCACAAGGCCAAGTCCTGGGATCGCGAACGGCGTACCGTCGCCCGTATTGAGGCGACGATGCTCGGCCTCGACATCCGTTTCGTCGTCACCAGCCTCGATGTCGGCTCGGCCGAGTGGATCTACGACAGCCTGTATTGCGCGCGCGGCCAAGCCGAGAATCTGATCAAGCTGCATAAGACACAGCTCGCCTCCGATCGCACCAGCTGCCGTTCGGCGCTCGCCAATCAAGTCCGCCTCGTTCTCCACACCGCCGCTTATTGGCTGATGCTGACCGTGCGCGACGCGATTCCCAAAGCCCGGGAATTGGCCACAGCCGAGTTCGCGACGCTGCGTCTTCGTCTCTTGAAACTCGCTGCCCGTGTCGTCGAGACCACGAGCCGCATTCGCCTTGCGTTTGCCGCGGCATGTCCCGAAGCCGACCTGATCCGCGGCTTGCCAAGCGCGCTGCTGCCGCTCGGTCCTTGACCGGCGGGGCGTCCGCCCCCCGTTCGCCCAACCTACACCTCAAGCGCGTTGCAAAGTACCGGTCGTCAGGCGGTGAAAAGCCGAAGGCAATCCCGCGCGCCTCGTCAGAGCAGATGTGCGGCCACATCAATCGGACTAAAAAAACGCACTCTCACGAATAGGACGGGCTAGTCCAATCGTGCTAACTTCGTTCACGGACGCTTCCTCTCTCGTGATGGCTGTTCAACACCCTTCACTTTGGCACATCGATGCCGTCGAGGGGGCGTCCACCCCATCACAGCAGGAGCAGCAAAAAAACCAATTCCTTCGAGCCGCGATTCTAGATTGGCCTCGCGGCTTCGCCGATACCAGAAACCAAACAGCCAGAACGCCTCGCGCCCCGGGCGATGGACGAGATCATCTCGGAATCCTGGGCGAGATCAAATCGGTACACCCAGGCGAAATCATCGGAATCGCAATCGAGAAGCTCGCTGTCGCATGCTCCATGAAAAGGTAAGAGCAAAACGAGGCTTGCGATGATCTAGAGCATTTTCCGACCGGAATGAATCGGGTGGGGATTCCCAAAACGGCGCGAGTCAGATTCAAGCTGCATGCTGGCGAGGGAGGCCAGCATGTATGGCCAGGGCGCTTTCGGTTGATCTTCGTCAAAGGGTGATAGCCGCGATTGACGGTGGCATGTCCTGTCGACAGGCTGCTGAGCGCTTTGGTGTCAGCGCGGCCAGTGCGATCCGCTGGCGCGGTCGCCTCAAGGAAGTTGGCGACATCGTTCCTAAACGCCAGGGCGGTGACCGCAAATCGCAGCGCATCGAAGCGCATTCGCAATTGATTCTGGAGGCAGTGACAGCGAAGCCGGATATCACGCTCGCCGAGTTGCGAGAACTGTTGAAACGTCGTGGAATATCGACTGGCATCGCGTCGCTCTGGCGTTTTTTCCAGCGCAGAAAGATCACACTTAAAAAAAGACAGCGCACGCCGCCGAGCAACGGCGCGGCGATATAAATGCCGCGCGTGAGGAGTGGTTCGAAGGGCAAATCGATCTTGACCCTGAGCGTCTCGTCTTCATCGACGAAACCAGCGCCAACACCAAAATGGCGCGGCTTTACGGCCGCTCGCCACGCGGCGAGCGATGTCGTGCAGCTATCCCACACGGACATTGGAAGACGACGACATTCACCGCTGGATTGCGCTCCGACGGTCTGATCGCGCCGCTTGTTCTGGACGGTCCAATGGATGGCGACGCTTTCCTGGCCTACGTCGAGCAATTGCTCGCCCCATCGCTGCGGCCGGGCGATACCGTTATCATGGACAACTTGCCCGCTCACAAGGTCCATGGCGTTCGAGAGGCCATCCGGGCGGTCGGAGCAAGCCTGCTCTATCTTCCGCCCTACAGTCCAGACTTCAACCCGATCGAAATGGCCTTCTCTAAACTGAAAGCCCTGTTGCGGGCCGCCGCAGCGCGCACCATGCCCGATCTCTGGCAAGCAATCGCCAACGCTCTCAAGCGCTTCTCACCCGAGGAATGCCAAAATTATCTCGTCGCGGCTGGTTACGACGCAACGTGATCGGAAAATGCTCTAGAAGAATATCAGCGTAGACACCAACAGGTCGAGGGCGTGCTCCGTTTGGGGCGTGTGTGTGATGCTCGTCGGGTTATGGATGTATGACAGGCCGATGCTCGCATATATTCCCGGCGCGAGATACGCAGTGTATGTTCCCGTGATTGCTGTTGTATCGCGATGCACGAGCTCGCCCTTGGCCAAGGCAGCATCCACCGCAAACTTGCTCCAGACGGTGTTGGTGGCAACGAGAGCCATCAGATCACTGGGCCGACTATCAAAAGGTCCCTTCGCATAAAGGCGAAGCTCGTAGTACTGGCTGATTCTGTTGAGGTCGGGCGGTGCTCCCATGAGAGAGAATCCGCCATAGATACCACGAGATGGTGCCCCCTGGACGTCACTCTGCCAGAGCTGCCGGTCCGCGGCGATGTAGTGAAAACTATTGCCGCTATGCCTTTGCCGGTCCGGGTCCGCTACATTCTTGTAGCGGCTGCTGCTGAAACCAGCGCCTGCCCGCAACCACGTGTCAGGCACGCCGGGAGCGGCCTTGCTCTTGTAGCCAATCTCGTCGATGAAAAGAATGCCCGCGTTTGCTGTGCTCCAGTTCACGCCGCTGGGATTCTCGGTTACATGCGCATAGGGTCCATCTGGACTGATTGAGCGCTGCACGGAGACTTTGTTGTACCAGCGATCATCGAAATTGTACTTCAGGTTGAGGGCGGGGGTCGGCGCCGCGTTGGTGCTCATCCCTGCTTGGAACAGGGCGAACATGTTTGATCCTGAAATTCCTCCGAACAATGTGCCGGTGAATTCGTTCTGATTTCTAAGATAGCCAAACTTGAGTTCGAGTGTCCTGTCGAGGAAAGTTTGGTAGTAAGCGAGCGTGTTGAGTCCTACTCGATCTGGCCCCGGGCGCTTCCATGTCCAGTATTGCTGCTCGGCCCCCACGGCAATTTGACCATCAGCAATACCGAAGCGGCTGAGATCGTAGGTGACGATCATGAAGTTCGCCGTGGCAAATGTCGGATTTTGTCCCATATAGAGCTGGTTTGCGAAGCTGCTTCTGGCTGCATTCGGCAGCTGGTTGTCTGCAAAGCTGTTGTGCGTCCAGCCGATATACCCGATGCCGATGTCCGCCAGCGCAGATCTGGCGCCGCCCTTGTCCTGATCTATCGTATCGGCAGGCCCAGGAATGGCGAGCCACAACCCCTTTTCTCGTAGATTTTCGAAACGCGCGAAAGGGTCGATCGCCGCTTGTGTTCTCGTCTGGGTAGCCTGATCGGCACTGCCGCTCTTTTTGAGAGGCATGCTGGGACCAGTTGCCGGCGCCGCGGCACGGGGTCCGGATGCCTTACTGATCAAGCGGATGGAGAGCCTTGTCGCCCGATCGGGAGCGGTGCTGCGGCTCCTTTTGGTGACCTGATCTGCAGTATCTCTGTTGAGATCAAGCTCGTTAGCGGCTTTTGCCAGAACTGAATTGCCGACCAGACAAGCCGCCAGCGGAAGTGCGACAACCCGGCGCCGTCGCTTCGAGCTGTATGCAAGTGCCGCCGTAGCCGAAGATGTTCGAGACGTTATCGCCGAAACAATGCGATCGCGCATAATGTACTTCGCGTCCCTATCTGCGAGCCGTGAATGGATCGAGCGTCGGCCTGATTGCACGAGAAGCGGCCTTCCCAGCCTTTGGAGTCTGAAGGCTATGGTGACCTCTAAAAGCAAAAGGTCTCGTACGTCCCCAGCGGGACCGGCTTAACCGTCCCGAACCTCGTCACCCGGGGAGGGCGAGGATGATCTGGCCTGCACGTAGCTTGTGCATCATGCGTGGCGCCGAGTGCGAGCTGCGTGCGGGCTCGATGAGGTGCTGATGACGAACGAGCTTCAGCTGTCCTTGCCAGCAAGACATCGCGAGCGACCGTGCTTCGTGATGGCGCAGAGGAGTCTTATGGTGCCGAACATCGTGCTTGAAGACGTCATTCTCGACGAAATGGTAGTCACCGAAAGCAACCCCCGCCGGTGACGAGGGCAGGCATCATGAAGCTTTGTTGGCAGCTCGGTCACCGAAAGACGAGGCAATAGACGGCGCGAGGTCTGGAAAATGTTGCCGTCTGTGCCCCCGGCGATCGTGGCAGAGTGTTCTGCGTGCTGGCGCAGGAGAACGGAGAAAATAGCATTCGAGCAGCTTTGATCGCTGCCGGAGGGCAGTTGGCGAATCCGTCAGCTCCATTAGCGCGGCCAAATCTATGGTGCATTCCGAGTTCCTTGACAAATGATCCGTGGGGCGTTCGATGGCCACGCTTGCCAGCTGTCCATCGTCTCGATCAACCTGCCGAGATTGGTAGTTGCAATGGCTGCCGGTCCAATGGCATGGCGCCCCTCGACCAGGTGCTGAGGTGGCTAGCTGGCAGGGCTGAGTTTCCGTCGCAACGCACTCCGGCGAATTGGCGCGGTTCGTATTCGGCCGCAGCAGGGTGAGAAAATCTGCAAGGATCTTGTGAATCGTGAGAAAATGCTGCGCCGTCGCTCGCAAAGACGCGAAGCAGTACGCCGCTGCTGACGGTAAGATGCAGGAGATCCCCGCTAGGGGTCTTTTGCGCTGAAAAAGAGCCCACAGTGGAGCCAAAGGGCAAACGATCGGAGGTTGCGAAGAATGATCGTGCCCGGGGGGGGCGCGGGCGGCTGCAGCCCGTCAGCATCGCAGGCTATTGCAGCAACGAGCAGCCTATTGGGTCGGGGAAGTCGCGCGTGGAACCATGGAGATGACAGATCAGGCTGCCGCCTCGGACTTGCGGCCGCTCTTGCACAGCTCGTTAGGGCGCATTCGCTGGGGTTTGATGTTTCTTGTTGTCTTCGTCGGCCTGGGTGCGGCGGCAGCCCATTTTGCATCGAGCCTCGCAGAGTTCGTCGAAACGCCTGCCGCTGGGCAAGTCGGTTCAACGATGGTTCTGTCACCGGAGGACAGGGCATCCCTGACCGAGACACAGGGGGCGCAGCAGAAGCTGAGCGATGACATCGCAGAGCTCACCCGCCACATCGATGCCCAGCGGGGCGACCTCCAAGCGATCTTGGATCAACTCACCACACTGACTTCGCGAATCGACACCTTGCAGATTCCGGCGCCTGGTCCATCTGCTCCTTCCGCTGCTACTTTGCCGCCAGACAAAGCGGTCTTGAGCTCCGTCAAGAAACGCATCGGACGCTCAAAACCACAGGGTCCTGTTTCGGTCGGAGGCGCGCCTTTGATCGCAGGACCGATCGGCGAGCGCTGACACCACAGACCGGTCGCCTCCGTATCGCTGTCTCACCGCGTCGCCACCGCCGGGGCGGGGCCCGCGCCGGGCGCCGCGTCAAGCTGCCTCGCGCCGCCTCGACCCGAACCGGATATGGATTGGCCCCTTCCATCACATGTCTCGTTCAGTGCAGCCGGATCTTCGAGATCACAGCGAGAAGATCCGCTACGGACGGCCTCCGCCGTAAGTCCGAACCGAAACGCCTGTCGATCTGAATAATGGGCCCGAGCAACGCCGAACCTGGACTATCCTAGTGGCTCTGCACAGTGATTTTGACTGGTTAGCACCATCGGGGTCCAACGGACTTTCAGCAGAAGCTAAGAGCGCTAAGGATGCCGGGGTCATCTAACGGGCCAGACAATTCGCAGGGCAGCCCGTCGCCGGCCGGGGCGCGGACGCGTCTCCCGCGGGCTCGCGTGAATCTTCCGTATAGAGAGTTCGCGTTGCACGACGATCCTGGCCTTGTGCGCGACCCATCGCAGCACAGCCTGTCGGTGGAGGTCACCGCTGCGTCTGGGTCCAAAGGTCGGCATCGACGCCGTGTAGCCGCATGGCTTTGCGCGCCGCGTATAAGCGTCGCGCTGAGCGTCGGAATGGAAGCGATTCAACGCGCCACGCTGAGACCATGGCGTTTAAGTTGAAGTCCTGCTCCCAGTTCATGGCTCATAGAAGGGATTGTTGCCGGGCAGTAGGTAGTTCGAGCGAGCAATCGTCGCGTTACGACCAACATTGCCTACTATGTCAAGCCGCTATCCCTGGACGGAGCGGCCGTCGCGAGTCCATCGGGAGCCATTGTCCGTTGCAAGCAGGTTCTACGATTAAATTCTTCAGACAATTGAAGCGTCTCCGCACTGAGCGAGTATGCCGCGCGGTTGGCACAATCGCCAAGATCGGGGATTTCGGGTCAGTTGGTCGCAAACTTGTCAGAGAGACGCGAGCTCACGACGAACATCAATTGGCGATCGTGACAGCGGTGATCGCTCACCATCCCCCCGCGTAGCGCTCATGGCTCATCAAGACGTCGAGGGGAGCCTCATAGGGCTGGTAGGTCAAATTTGGCTTGAAGCTGACGTAAGGTCATATTGTAGCGTCGCCAGCGAAACATGACCAAAAGCAGGCTCGATCCGATAATGCATTTTAGATTTACAGACTTCGACGACGTGCGCGCCGCAAACAGAGCATATAGCAAGGCTTCGGGAGTAGGTTATCATCGCAGTAGACTGCGCGGGACGCCGCATCTCGAGCAGCAGGCAGCTTCAGCTCTTGACATATGGACTTGGTGTCTCTCGCCTCAAGAGAGGATCAATTACATCCGAAAACATCGTTCCCAATTCCGGTTTGACAGCTACGGCCAGATGATCGGTGTCGTCCGCGGTCGTTGCTTCAGTGGTTACGCATCCGAGCTCATCAAATGGCGAAATCGATTCAGGGCCAACACGTGGCGTGCTGCCGTGTTGTTTTGCGCTGGGACTTGGGCAATCCTCATTTATGCTGTCCTCCGAGTGCTAGATATTGTTCGCAATTGACTGGAGTTCCCATAGTAAGGCCGTTCACCGCTGCGTGAATTGAAAGTCTTTAGTATGCGCGTGAACGGTTGCAAGCCGACTCGTGTCTGCAGCCGTAGCTCGGACTCGTCCCATCTTCGGCGCGTTACGGATTTGGTTCACGTGCCATCGGATAGTCATGAGATTGCCGCCCACGAACAGGGCCCCGTCTCGGTTGGTCGTCCGATGATCCAATCTTGATCCGAAGCTCCTGCCGGAGCTAATCTGACCGCCGAACCCAACCTATCAAAATCACTGTGCAGAGCCACTCGGCGAGCGTGATATCCGGCTTCGCTGTCACCGCCTCCAGAATCAATTGCGAATGCGCTTCGATGCGCTTCGATTTGCGGTCACCGCCCTGGCGTTTAGGAACGATGTCGCCAACTTCCTTGAGGCGACCGCGCCAGCGGATCGCGCTGGCCGCGCTGACACCAAAGCGCTCGGCAGCCTGTCGACAGGACATGCCACCGTCAATCGCTGCTACCACCCTTTGGCGAAGATCAACCGAAAGCGCCCTGGCCATACATGCTGGCCTCCCTCGCCAGCATGTAGCTTGAATCTGACTCGCGCCGTTTTGGGAATCCCCACCCGATTCGTTCCGGTCGGAAAATGCTCTAGTACCTACTGTTCTTAAAGCGTGAGTCGTGATTCAAGGTCGGGATGATACCCGAAGCAAGAGAAGTCCACCTTTCGAGGAAAGATCGCAAGGTGCTTGAGGCGTGTTGCCGCTCCCCGGTGACGTTGCAGCGGGATTTGAAGCGGGCGCGGATAGTTCTGTTGGCGGCGGATGGACGCAGCACTCGGTCGATCGCCAAGGAAGTTGGGGTCCAGCCGCGGATTGTCAGCCTTTGGCGGCATCGCTATGCCGACCAAGGCCTTGAAGGGCTGCAAGACAAGCCGCGACCGGGCAAGCAGCCAATCTATACGAAGGCCACCGACAAGCGGATTCTGAAGCTGCTGGACAAGCCGCCGCCGGACGGGTTCGCACGCTGGACCGGGCCCCTGCTGGCCGGGGCGCTGGGCGATGTTGACGTCCAATATGTCTGGCGGTTCCTGCGCAGCCACAAGATTGACCTCGCGGCTCGTAAGTCCTGGTGTGAGAGCAACGACCCGAACTTTACGGCCAAAGCCGCCGATGTTGTCGGCCTCTATGTCGCCCCGCCCGCGAAGGCCATTGTGCTGTGCGTGGACGAGAAGCCCTCGATCCAGGCTTTGGAGCGAGCGCAGGGTTATCTGAAGTTGCCCAATGGCCGCGCCTTGACCGGCCAGAGCCACGATTACAAGCGGCATGGCACCACAACATTGTTTGCGGCGCTCGAAGTCGCCACCGGAAAGATCATCGCGGCGCATTCAAAACGCCGACGCCGCGTCGAGTTTCTCGACTTCATGAACAGCGTCACCGCGGCTTTTCCGAACCGGAAGCTTCACGTCATCCTCGACAACCTCAACACCCACAAGAAGAACGAGCATTGGCTCAAGGCCCACCCCAACGTGCAATTTCATTTCACGCCGACAAGTGCGTCTTGGCTCAATCAGGTCGAGGTATGGTTTTCGATCTTGCAGGGGCAGTCGCTCAGCGGCACCTCCTTCACAAGCCTCACGCAGCTTCAGGAGCACATCGATGCCTACGTCAACGCATACAACGACAGAGCCGAGCCCTTCGTCTGGACCAAGAAAAAGGTCCGTCAACGCCGTTTCAAAGGCCGCCGTATCACTCAGCTCTGATTCTGGGTACTAGTATGACCGTACGGGCCGCGGCCCGCGACCTCATTTGATGCTTCGGAACTGTGCGCATATGGGTGGTCTTCGTTAATATGGTGCGCGGTCGAGATAAGCGTCGAATGCCGCAGCAACGGCGCGGATGACAAAACGGTGCTCCTGCTTGACGCGGAGGATACCCTTTTCGATCTCCACTATCCCGTCCTCGGTGAGCATCTCCAAGCGATCAGCTGAATCAAGAAAAGCTACTGGATCAAATCCGTGGTTGGCGCAGATTGCTGGAACATCGGCCTGTAAGTCGCACATCACGCGTTCGATGATTTCGGCCCGAAGCCGATCTTCCTCGGTGAGACGGTAGCCCTTTGAAGTCGGGAAGCAGCCAGCTTTGATATGCTGATGATAGGAAGCGGTTGCGAGCTCATTCTGGACGTAGCCGTCAGGAAGGCGGCCAATGGCGGACGGACCGAAGCCGATCACGGTTTGACAGGTATCAGCCGAATAACCCAGGGAGTTGCGGCAAAGGCGACCGGCCTTCTGCGCCAGCGCGAGCTCGTCGTCTGGCAAGGCGAAATGGTCGAGCCCAATTTGTCGGTAGCCCGCCGCGACCAGAGTGTCAGCCACCGCCGCGGCTTGCTCGGCGCGAGCGACATTGTCCGGCAGCGCCGCCTCATCGATCTGGCGCTGACGTTTCATATAGGAGGGAACATGGGCGTAGCCGAAAACCGCAAGCCGGTCCGGCCGCATCGCTACCGCGATTCTGGCGGAGTCCACGCAGGACTGCACCGACTGGTGTGGCAATCCGAACAGGAGGTCGAAGTTGATGCGGCTTATTCCATGCTGGCGCAGACTTTCGACGGCAAGAGCTGTCTGTGTCTCGCTCTGGACGCGGTTCACTGCCCGCTGCACCAGGGGATCAAAACTTTGCACGCCAATGCTGGCGCGGCTAACGCCGGCTGAGCCTAATGTTTCGGCCATCTCGGTCGTGAACGCTCTGGGATCGATCTCGACGGCAACGGTGGTCGACTTGCTGAATGTGAAGCAGTCGCGCAGGAGCTCCATCAGGCCCAAGAAGTCGGCGGGCGAGATGATGGTCGGTGTCCCGCCGCCGAAATGCACGTCGCTGACGGACAAGGCGCGCGGCGCCTGCGCTGCGACCAAATCAATCTCCTCGCGGAGCACCGCGAGATATTTGCGGATCGGTCGCTCGCTGTGAGTGAGGCTTGTCGGGAAGCCGCAATACCAGCAAATCGAGCGACAGAACGGAACGTGGAGATAGATGGATACCGGTTCATCGCGCGGCAGCCGCCTCAACCATCTCCCATAAGTGTTGGCGCCCACCATCGCAGAGAAATCCGGTACGGTCGGATAAATAGTGTACCAAGGCAGGCGGGAATCGCAATATTTGTTCAGCAATGAGGTCTGCACGTCTTATCTATCCATGCTCACACACATGAAGTTGACCCATCTCCTCCTCGGTGTCTTTGCTTCATGTCAATGTGCCCGCTTTGGTCTCGATCTTTGTCTGGGCGTAGTGGCAATCCGTCCTCCGAAGGTGTGTCGCTTCTGGCTCTCACACGTTTATGAAGAAGCAATGATCTCAAACCATCAGCTCGCGGCGGATGTTCATGGCATTCGACGAGCAAGTGGATACGCTAATGCCGAAATGGTAAAGCGCGCCGACGGCTGGCGGGATCAAATTCGCTCTGGCAGTCTGGCAGCATAGGATCAATAGGGCAGGACGGTTTATGAACTGATGGTCATACGTTCAAATCCGGTCCCGCAACGACCGATGCTTGCGATAGCAAGCCATCCAGAGCCCAGGCCTCCGAGAGGAAGTCGGGGTTCTTCTTGTCCGCCGCAAATCGCAGGATCGCGGCCAAGTCACCGCGCAGCACGATGGCGAGCTGTTCCCCGTCGAGCACGAGCAACCTGATCGATCAACGTACGGAACCGCCGCCTCGGCTTTCTCCTCTTCGCACTGCAGGCTTTCATACAGTGCAGAGATGCGCTGCCGATAGACTCCGCATGTTCGGGTGCAAGAGCGGCGGGGGCCTCGGCGCTCGCGAGCAGATCGGTCAACTTCGACTTGCAAGCTTCGAGCGCATCCATCTCAGCCTTCATCGACGGTTCATACGTGCCATCTTGATCGCAGTGATAATGCCTCGAATCTGCTTTTCGACTCTTTCCAGCTCGCTTTGCCAAGCATCCTGATCGGTTCGACGTTCGATCCGCATTCGGTTCACTTCTTGGGTGAATTCCTCGCAAAACAGCTTGAACGATTCGGGCTTTATTAAGTGCGTCCGGAGGCCGTTCAATACGGATGCCGCCAGCGCATCGTGCCGGATGTTCAGGCGATTATTGCACGTCCCCTTGTTCCCGCGCCGCCGCGCAGGTCCTTCGAGATCATCGTGTACCCACCGCCGACGCCGGCGGCCCAGGCATCTCTTCGTCGGCCTAGTGAGATGCGGTTGTTGCGTGGCGGTCGAGTTCGACCTTGTCGCGGGCGTAGATGGCCTCCTGGCGGTAAAGCGGCTCGCCATCGGCATATTTGGCAACGGCAATCTGGGCCAGAAGCGCTTCCGTCGTCAAAGCTATTGGAGTGCCGGTAACGAGAGACGCGGAAGCCAGCTCCAGCGTCGCCGACCGCCTCGCAGTGTTCCAGTTCAACGTCCTCTCGGCCTAATCCTCCGTAGAAATCACCCGGCTCGGCGAGCCGAGGGGCATCAGCAGCTATCGGATTGCACGTCTCTCCACCATACTGTGTATGTGAAGGACAGGACTTGGCGGCAATCAAATACCTGAACGTGACCGCTGACGATTTTCACTGAGAAGAAGGACGATGTGTCGTCCTCGTAGCCGATGCAAATCTCCGAGGTCCCAGGGCTCAATATCCAACGCGATTTCGCCCCGTGGTGATACAGGTTCGGTAACAAACCGCTGACGTGGCATTCACTGTCGTAGTCGTATCCGTCCACTTGTTTTCCGCATACGGCGACACTAATCTCGTTGCGCGTTTTGGTTTCGCGTTCGTACACGCTGAGGACTTCGCAGCGCCGATGGTAAGCGAACGCGACCGCAGCTGAAGCCGCTCGGACATGCTGTTTCATATCGCCTACCTAATGCCGGACGGACGAAGGGCGGGATGCGCCGAGTGCGCCCCCGTGTCGTCAATGGCCGGCAACGATCGCCGAGGGTAAGGGACTCCAAATAAAAGACGCCGCTCCTCTTCGTCCTAACTCCCCACCGCGGGTTCTTTCTTTAGGCCCGCAAGGGTGACGACCCGGATTCTGATCGCCGACTCACTGCGCTTTAGCTCACTCGCGATCTCTTGCGCAGCTCGCGCGGCTTCCCGCAGTTCGAATACCCGCTGGTCGTCCAGCTTAGACCACCGGGTAAATCGCTTACCTAGCAACCCCGCCTAAAAGCAGTCATTTATCTAGGTTCTCCCCGGCTAAATTCGTGTCCCGCTGTGCGACGTCAGTGCTTTGCCTGACAAGCTCGCGAACTCTTACGCGATAAGGTCTCGTCTGAGAATGCTAACCCGTTTGTTCAGTGCTCGGCGCAACGCATTGCCCTCATCTGTCGTCATCCTGCCAGCAGACCGCTCGGACACACAATCCATCATGACCCGTTGAATCTGGACCAGTGTCATACTTTCGATCTGGGCAATGCGCTTCTTAACTTCGGCACGCAAGTTGGCAGTCTTTCTAGACATCGTCAGATCCTGATGCTCCACGGAGTCCAGCCCGAAAGGCTGACGACGTTTGACGGTACAGCATCAACATTGGATCGGGCTCCTACCCATTTTGGGGGCCCGTCGCTCCCTGGCCACTCATCCTCTATTCATCCTCGGCGCGCCCGGGCTAAAGAAGGGCTGAGGTCCGTGAAGGAGCCTGAGTGTGGCATGTTCGAACAACCACACTTCCATTCTTATTCAACCGCCGCTCGCATCTGTATTGGCATTACGGTCTTAGGTGCTGCTCTGCTGGTCGGGATAATAATGACGCACGTCGTGCCGTAAGGCTGCCTCAGTTGGTGTAGGCGGAAACAAGAACACCATAGCGATGCGCAGATTATTCTGGCGAAAACCTGCTCCGGCTACACCTGCGGATATCTACGACTCCACGAGCGGCGACCTTGAGTCGGCCAATCCGCGGTACAGCCAGACGGATCTTACATACAGAACGCGCCACCATCCGTAAGCGCGACCTCGACTTCCGCAGTGTTCGGCGGGACAAACGCAGCATCAGTCAATTCGGCGAAATCTTGAATCGGCAGAATCGGCGTTGTCGAGCCCCTGAGTCGAATTTGATGGTGCTCGGTGTATTTGGTATTAAAGTATCCTACGAAAGCGCGTGCTCAGCGATTGATGACCGGCGTCGAGACGTGGGGTGATCGGGAAGTTGCGGGGTGTGAATAACCTCGTAAGGTTGGCGACCGTGGTGACGTGACCCAAGCCCTTTTTCGACGGGCCAAGGCAGCCAATGAGAAACCGTTCAAGCATCACTTATTTCGAATAAGCAAGCGCTTCGGGCGCGTGAAGTCTCGATATTTGCCGGTAAGCGTTCCATTGACGAATTGGAGGCCGTGATCGCCATAGAGAGCTGGCTCCGCAAATTCGGACAGTAGCTTGAGTGGATTTTCTGCCTGACAGCGGCGAGGATTCTTGCCGCGAATCAGGAGCGAAGATGACGAAGAAGAGCCGCCGGATGCATTCTCCGGCATTCAAGGCGAAGGTTGCTTTGGCTGCGGTCAAAGGCGACAAGACGCTGGCGGAGCTGGCGCAACTGTTTGATGTTCATCCGAACCAGATCACGATCTGGAAAAACCAGCTCCTGGAAGGCGCCGCCGGCGTGTTTGGGCATGACAAGGCGTCGGCCGAGACGCCGGTCGATTTGAAGGCGTTACATGCCAAGATCGGCGAGCTGGCGTTGGAAAACGATTTTTTGTCCGGCGCGCTCACCAAGGCGGGCCTGCTGAGCGCAAAGCGATGATCGACCGCGGTCATGATCTTTCTATCGTGCGCCAGGCGAAGGTCCTGAAGCTGGCTCGCAGCACGGTCTACTATGAACCTCGGCCAGTTTCGGCCGAGGACCTTGCCTTGATGCGTCGGCTCGATGAGCTGCATCTCGATTATCCCTTCGCGGGAGCGCGTATGCAGCGATCGTTGCTGCGGCGGGAGGGCGTATACGCCGGTCGCCGCCACATCGCGACGCTGATGAAGCGCATGGGGATCGAGGCGGTCTATCGTCGCCCGAACACGAGTAAGCCGGCACCGGGTCACAAGATCTACCCGTACCTGTTGCGCGGATTGAAGATCGAGCGGCCCGACCAGGCGTGGGCAATGGACATCACCTACATTCCGATGCGGCGTGGCTTCGTCTATCTCGCGGCGGTCGTCGATGTGTTCAGCCGACGGGTCCTGGCCCATCGCGTCTCGATCACAATGGAGGCGGCCTTCTGCGTCGAAGCGGTCCAGGAGGCGTTGGCGAAGCACGGCAGGCCCGAGATTTTCAACACGGACCAGGGCAGCCAGTTCACCAGCCTCGAGTTCACCGATGTGCTGCTGGACGCGAAGATCGCCATCAGCATGGACGGCAAGGGCGCCTGGCGCGACAACGTGTTTGTCGAGCGGCTCTGGCGCACGGTCAAATACGAAGAAGTTTATCTCCGCGCCTACGACAGCGTGTCCGAGGCGCGAGCGTCAATTGCCAAGTATCTGGCCTTCTACAATCAGGGACGCCCTCACTCGAGCCTTGACGGGCGCACGCCCGACGAGGCTTACTTCGGCACGCAAGCTATGGTGATGGCCGCATGACCGTCGCCGACGATTTTGTCGTCGCTCTGGTCGGGCTACGCCCTCCCGACGCAACGACAAAATCGTAAGGCCCCGCGTTCAGCATAACCCGGCAGGAATCCACTTAAATCCCGCGGGGCGCTGTCCAAACAACCGGCGCCAGCTCTTTCCCTCGAAATCCGAGTTCTCCTGCCGGTAGGCTCGGCCGCCAGCGATCTTGGTGAAACGCGTAAAGGATTCCTGGCGGTAACCCTTGGACGCCATCAGAGCAACATTCTGGTCGTAGACCTCATACTTATCCGCATCAGAGAAGAATAATTCGGGGGCGTGCGCCTTTGAGGTCATGATGTTTGTCATCGGACGAACAACAACGGGGTAAAGGGAGAGTGTCTGCGACTCGTAGTCGAGCGCGCGGCCAAGCGAAAAGAACCAGGAGTCACGGGTTTGACCACGCAACCCGTAGATCAGATCAAGATTGACGTGGGAAAAACGTTCCGTCAGTGCTTTCATTCCCGCTTCTGCAGTCTCGACCGAATATGGTCTACCAGCGTGCGCAAGCTCGCCGGGTACCATGGTCTGGATGCCCATGCTCATTCGGTTGACGCCAAAGGCCTTCAAGCAATCCAGAAGGTTGTTGTCGAAAGTGTCTGGCGCGCTCTCGATCGTAATCTCACATTTCCGGCTTCGTTTTGGAAATGCAGCCTCGAGGGCGGCGAAAAGCTCGCGGAATTGATGCTTAGTCAGCAGAGTTGGCGTGCCGCCGCCGAAATAGATACTTACAACCTCTCGATCTCCGAAGTATTCTCCATATCGCGCGATGTGCTCCGCCAATCGAGCAACATAAGACTCCCTCGTGGCCGGGCTTTGACGCGTTGTAAGGAAGAGCGTGCAGTAGGTGCACCGGTAGCGGCAGAACGGTATGTGGATATAGATGTTGATGTGCTTAGAACGGCTAGCCTGCTCAACGACATCAGTTATGTGGAGTGGCTGCGGAAAAGCCCGATACGCTCGCTTGGAAGGATAACCATAGACGTAGGTCGGCAGCTCCTTTTTCGCTATGCTCGTCCGAAGAAAGTCCAGACAATCCATGACCTAACCTGTTGATTGCCAAACCCGGTGAATGCCTGAACGCTGTCGTTCGCCGAAGGCCACAAGTTCACGCCTTGTGGTGATTAGCCCGTCCTATTCGTGAGAGTGCTTTTTTTAGTCCGATTGATGTGGCCGCACATCTGCTCTGACGAGGCGCGCGGGATTGCCTTCGGCTTTTCACCGCCTGACCGACCCGTACTTTGCAACGCGCTTGAGGTGTAGGTTGGGCGAACGGGGGGCGGACGCCCCGCCGGTCAAGGACCGAGCGGCAGCAGCGCGCCTGGCAAGCCGCGGATCAGGTCGGCTTCGGGACATGCCGCGGCAAACGCAAGGCGAATGCGGCTCGTGGTCTCGACGACACGGGCAGCGAGTTTCAAGAGACGAAGACGCAGCGTCGCGAACTCGGCTGTGGCCAATTCCCGGGCTTTGGGAATCGCGTCGCGCACGGTCAGCATCAGCCAATAAGCGGCGGTGTGGAGAACGAGGCGGACTTGATTGGCGAGCGCCGAACGGCAGCTGGTGCGATCGGAGGCGAGCTGTGTCTTATGCAGCTTGATCAGATTCTCGGCTTGGCCGCGCGCGCAATACAGGCTGTCGTAGATCCACTCGGCCGAGCCGACATCGAGGCTGGTGACGACGAAACGGATGTCGAGGCCGAGCATCGTCGCCTCAATACGGGCGACGGTACGCCGTTCGCGATCCCAGGACTTGGCCTTGTGGCGCGTCTCGGTATAGCCACGCAGAACCGGCAGGTTCTCGATGGCGCGTCGCGTGCGGATGTCGTCGGCGGCCTCGTCGAGTTTTCTGGCGAGCGGCTTGGTGCCGGACAGACCGAAGATGTAGTCGATGCCGTTGGTCTCGCACCACGCCATTGCCTCCGGCCGGGCATAGTGCCCGTCGCCACGGAACGTAATTCGCGTGTTGTGCCACCGCGTCCGGATATGCCGTATCAGGCGGCGCAGATGGGCACGCACCTCGACGCCGCCCGGCGTCTTGCCGGGCCGCAACACGACCGCCACGGGCCGGCTCTTCTCCGTGTCGTAGACGTGGATCGGCAGGAAGCAGCGTTCGTCATAATGAGCGTTGAACAGCGAGAGCTGCTGATGGCCGTGGACGACATCGCAGGTATCATCGATGTCGAGCGTGACGGATGCCGGCTCGCGCGGGTAGCTATCCATCCATGCGTCGACCAAAGTGTAGGTCAGTCGGATCACGTCGCGCAGGCGCGGAGCATTCTCCAGCCGCGACAGCGTCGGTTGGGAACACAGATCGCGACCCGTGTCCGGCAGCCGTCCGCAGGCCAGCTTGAATGCGGGATCGGACCGCAGATGATCGAGGTCGTCGGCGTCCTCGTAGCCGCAGCAGATCGCGAACATGCGCGCGCGGAACATATCGACAAGGCTGTGCACGACCCGCGTCGGATCGCGCCGATCCGGGAACACCCGGGCCAAATTGTCGGCCAAGCCGAGACGCCGCTCGGCCATCGCCAGAAGCATCACGCCCCCGTTCGAGGTCAGCCGACCGCCATCGAAGGCAGCTGTGACTTTCTTGGCGTGAACGGCTGGAAACGAGAAGGGCAGAATCGTATCATCGGTCATGGCGGGCCTGGCGTTCGCGGTTGAGGTGATGGGGTTGGCTTTGCAACCGAATCCTACGCCGCATCAGCGCTTTACACCACGCTCGCCAGCCTCTCAGGCGCACTCTGACGAATAAGACGGGTTAGTGGCTTCCATGGAAGCTGCTAATCCGCGGTCCGTACTGCGTTTTCGTCACCTGTGTTCTTCGGGTCTAGCCGTGCGGCTTACGTGTAAGAAACCAGTCTAGCCGTACGGCTTATATGTAGGAAACCAGACGCCCGCAGATATAACTACAGGGGCTGCACCCCGAGAATTCCGCCCACTGCTCCTATGAGGAGCCAAGACCGGCCTCCTGAAGTTGCAGATGCTTCTTAAGCAGTTAATTCGGTCACACCTTAAGCTGAAATATCGATCTTCATTGCTGCTTCCCTTCTCAATGAGAGGATCAATCAGTGATGGCGTCGGCAACTCGTGCCGCCGGGCAACGAGAGACACTCAAGAGTCGTGCCAACTGCGGGGGAGGAGAAACCCCGAAAAGCCGTCCTACATTCTATTCAACAACTTGACTGCGAGCGCGGCAGCCCGTCGGTCGAGTCATGTGTGGCAGACGCGATAAGCCGAGCAACTGAGAGCAACGCAAGTCACCAGCTACCATGTGATTTGCTCCAAGAGATGTTCTGCCGCCATGGAGACGCATTCGTCACGGTGATCCTTGAAGTGAGCGTAAAGTGACAGAGGGTCCACGTTGTCGGTGTCAGACAATGCGGCGGGATCGTATGCCCACGTCTCGATGACAAGATCGGCTTGATCGCTGCTGGTTTCAACGTAAGCGAGCTTTCAATTACATAGGGTAATCGCGGGGTTGGGAACACCGGCGTGGTTGTGATGCGTTGGATTGAGGTGGTTGCCGCCGAACGCGTCGTGTTCGAGACGGGGCCCTTGTCAGTCTAGTTTACCATGCACTGACACAGGAAAGACTGCCAGCGATTTGCTTAGATGCGCGGGACGCCAAGGCGGCGCTAGATATGGCGCCAAACAAGACCGACGCAAATGACCCGGATGGGCTCTCTCATCTTGTCTAGTACCCAGAATCAGAGCTGAGTGATACGGCGGCCTTTGAAACGGCGTTGACGGACCTTTTTCTTGGTCCAGACGAAGGGCTCGGCTCTGTCGTTGTATGCGTTGACGTAGGCATCGATGTGCTCCTGAAGCTGCGTGAGGCTTGTGAAGGAGGTGCCGCTGAGCGACTGCCCCTGCAAGATCGAAAACCATACCTCGACCTGATTGAGCCAAGACGCACTTGTCGGCGTGAAATGAAATTGCACGTTGGGGTGGGCCTTGAGCCAATGCTCGTTCTTCTTGTGGGTGTTGAGGTTGTCGAGGATGACGTGAAGCTTCCGGTTCGGAAAAGCCGCGGTGACGCTGTTCATGAAGTCGAGAAACTCGACGCGGCGTCGGCGTTTTGAATGCGCCGCGATGATCTTTCCGGTGGCGACTTCGAGCGCCGCAAACAATGTTGTGGTGCCATGCCGCTTGTAATCGTGGCTCTGGCCGGTCAAGGCGCGGCCATTGGGCAACTTCAGATAACCCTGCGCTCGCTCCAAAGCCTGGATCGAGGGCTTCTCGTCCACGCACAGCACAATGGCCTTCGCGGGCGGGGCGACATAGAGGCCGACAACATCGGCGGCTTTGGCCGTAAAGTTCGGGTCGTTGCTCTCACACCAGGACTTACGAGCCGCGAGGTCAATCTTGTGGCTGCGCAGGAACCGCCAGACATATTGGACGTCAACATCGCCCAGCGCCCCGGCCAGCAGGGGCCCGGTCCAGCGTGCGAACCCGTCCGGCGGCGGCTTGTCCAGCAGCTTCAGAATCCGCTTGTCGGTGGCCTTCGTATAGATTGGCTGCTTGCCCGGTCGCGGCTTGTCTTGCAGCCCTTCAAGGCCTTGGTCGGCATAGCGATGCCGCCAAAGGCTGACAATCCGCGGCTGGACCCCAACTTCCTTGGCGATCGACCGAGTGCTGCGTCCATCCGCCGCCAACAGAACTATCCGCGCCCGCTTCAAATCGCGCTGCAACGTCACCGGGGAGCGGCAACACGCCTCAAGCACCTTGCGATCTTTCCTCGAAAGGTGGACTTCTCTTGCTTCGGGTATCATCCCGACCTTGAATCACGACTCACGCTTTAAGAACAGTAGGTACTAGGTCGGCTTTTACCGCAAGCTAACGAATTAGGGGTACGCATCCGACGGGCGCCGTCTTGCGTGACGCGTGGTAATTCGCGAAGCGTGCGACCTTAAGTCTAGCTTTAAGGTCTGAGCTGCTGCCGGTTTGATGGACACCCGCTTAAGCTAATCCCACCTTGCGCTCGAACTCAACCGGGCTGAGATAGCCGATGGTCGAGTGCCTGCGGGTCGTGTTGTAAAATCGTTCGATGTAGTCGAACACATCGGCGCGTGCCTCATCTCTGGTTTGATAAATCTTGTTGGCCGTACGCTCGGTCTTGAGCGAGGAGAAGAAGCTCTCCATCGCCGCGTTGTCCCAGACGTTGCCGGAGCGGCTCATGCTGCAAACGATGCCGTGGTCGGCCATCAGGCGCTGGAACTGCTCGCTGGTGTACTGGCTGCCCTGGTCGGAGTGATGCAACAGCGCATCCGGCTTGCCGCGCCGCCAGACGGCCATCAACAATGCGTCCGTCACGAGCTGTGCCGTCATGGAGGCACTCATCGACCAGCCCACCACGCGGCGTGAGAACAGGTCGATCACCGCTGCGACATAGAGCCAGCCTTCGGCCGTCCAGAGATAGGTGAAGTCGGCGATCCACTTCTGGTTCGGCCGCTCGGCGGCGAACTGCCGGTCAAGGAGGTTCGCCGGTACGGTCTCGAGCTGTCGATCGCCGCTGTCCTTCGGTAAGCGCCGACGTCGCGGCCGCGCCCGCAAGCCTTGCAGGCGCATCAGCCGCTCAATCCGGTGCAGGCCGCAATCCGCCCCGTCGGCGAGCAGGTCACGCCACACCCGGCGTGCGCCATAGGTGCGGTCGCTGGCGGCGAAGCTGGCCTTGACCTTGCCGCCGAGCTCCTCGTCGCTGCGGGATCTGGCGCTGGGAGAGCGGTTCAGCCAGGCATGGAAGCCCGACCGCGACACTCCCAGCGCATCGCATAGCCATGCCACCGGCCAGATCGTCCGGTGCTTCGCGACGAAGGCGAACTTCATGTCGCTTCCTTCGCGAAGTAGGCTGCGGCCTTTTTTAGGATATCCCGCTCGGCCTTCAGCTTGGCGACCTCACGGCGCAGCCGCTCGATCTCCTGCTGCTCCGGCTTCATCTGCCCGTGGCCGGGAAAGGCTTGCGCCGGGTCGGAGCCCAACTCCTTCACCCATTTGCGGAGAACATTCTCATGAACATCCAGGTCACGGCCAGCTTGCGCCACCGACACCCCACGTTCCCGCACCAGCTTGACCGCCTCGACCTTGAACTCGCGGCTGAACTTCCGTCTTTTCATCGCCACCTCCGGCTTCATGAAACACCTAATCTCGGTGTCCATCAAACCGGCAGCAGCTCAGTCATCAGGCGATGCGGGTCGAGGTTTTGGGCGGGCTGGAGCGGCGGCGGCGCTGGTCGCAGGATGACAAGGCGCGGATTGTCGAGGAGACGTTGGCGCCAGGCGCGAAGGTGACAGAGGTTGCGCGTCGCAACGGAGTAGCGGCCAGCCTGGTGTTTACCTGGCGTCGACAAGCGCGGACATCAGAGCAGGTTGTACCTTCCTTTGCGCCGGTGCAGATCGTCGCTACAGAAGTGGAGGAAACTCCGAATCTTTTGCCTGCGGGTGACGGCCGAGTGCGCTCCGTGGCGGCCGCGCGTACTGGATTGATCGAGATCGATCTTGGCAACCGACGACGCATCCGGGTGGATGCACACGTCGATCCGGAGGCGCTGGCGCGGGTCCTCGAGGTGCTTGAGCGCCGATGATCGCCATACCGGGCAATGTACGGGTTTGGCTCGCGACCGGCCATACCGATATGCGCCGAGGCTTCCCTAGCCTTGCGCGTCTGGTTCAGGAGGGTTTGAAACGGAACCCTCACGCTGGCGATCTCTACGTTTTTAGAGGCCGCCGCGGCGACCTGATCAAGATCATCTGGCATGGTGTGCTGCAGAGCATGAAGGAGGTGAATAACCGAATTTAATGCGTACAGCTTTATGAGAGATGGAGGATGGCCCTCCTGCATCGGCGTTTCAGGCGCAGATGCAAAACCACGACACTGTGGCTTCGCTTAAAAGGCGCGGTCATGAGCAAGTGTTGCAAAAGTCCCGGGTGTACGGGGCAGGTAAGTATCCAGAAGGCGAGCGAAAGCGAATCTTCCGATGACGCGTCGAAAATTACTAAGGCGTCGCCAAAATCAGGGGCGCGTGCCATCCCTGAGATCAATCCGTGAGGCGCCTGGATTACTGCGCGGATGGCGACCGGCGTTTAGGGGACGCGATCTGGATACAGGCTCTTGTAGAGAACTGCAGGAACCAGTCGTTGTGATGCCAAGGGAGAAGTTCAAGCGGCGCACACCGCGAGACGAGAGTACCGAAGCACAACACTGGGGCGGATCGGCTCGTAGTAGTGATGAAGGTGCTGTAATGGGACTGGAGCGAAGGGGCCGAAACAAGTGGGTTGCTCCCATATGCAACTGTGATGAGCAGGAGGACATGTGAGTGTAACCGGACGTAAGCAGTACGATATCGACAAGCAGACAGTGATGAAGGCCTACCGATTGGTCAAAGCCAATGCGGGCTCGGCCGGCGTGGATAAGGTGTCGCTCGAAGCTTTTGAGAAGGACTTGAAGGGCAACCTTTACAAGGTCTGGAATCGAATGTCTTCTGGCAGCTACTTTCCACCTGCCGTTCGGGCTGTCTCCATTCCCAAGAAGAACGGCGGGCAACGCATTCTAGTACCCAGAATCAGAGCTGAGTGATACGGCGGCCTTTGAAACGGCGTTGACGGACCTTTTTCTTGGTCCAGACGAAGGGCTCGGCTCTGTCGTTGTATGCGTTGACGTAGGCATCGATGTGCTCCTGAAGCTGCGTGAGGCTTGTGAAGGAGGTGCCGCTGAGCGACTGCCCCTGCAAGATCGAAAACCATACCTCGACCTGATTGAGCCAAGACGCACTTGTCGGCGTGAAATGAAATTGCACGTTGGGGTGGGCCTTGAGCCAATGCTCGTTCTTCTTGTGGGTGTTGAGGTTGTCGAGGATGACGTGAAGCTTCCGGTTCGGAAAAGCCGCGGTGACGCTGTTCATGAAGTCGAGAAACTCGACGCGGCGTCGGCGTTTTGAATGCGCCGCGATGATCTTTCCGGTGGCGACTTCGAGCGCCGCAAACAATGTTGTGGTGCCATGCCGCTTGTAATCGTGGCTCTGGCCGGTCAAGGCGCGGCCATTGGGCAACTTCAGATAACCCTGCGCTCGCTCCAAAGCCTGGATCGAGGGCTTCTCGTCCACGCACAGCACAATGGCCTTCGCGGGCGGGGCGACATAGAGGCCGACAACATCGGCGGCTTTGGCCGTAAAGTTCGGGTCGTTGCTCTCACACCAGGACTTACGAGCCGCGAGGTCAATCTTGTGGCTGCGCAGGAACCGCCAGACATATTGGACGTCAACATCGCCCAGCGCCCCGGCCAGCAGGGGCCCGGTCCAGCGTGCGAACCCGTCCGGCGGCGGCTTGTCCAGCAGCTTCAGAATCCGCTTGTCGGTGGCCTTCGTATAGATTGGCTGCTTGCCCGGTCGCGGCTTGTCTTGCAGCCCTTCAAGGCCTTGGTCGGCATAGCGATGCCGCCAAAGGCTGACAATCCGCGGCTGGACCCCAACTTCCTTGGCGATCGACCGAGTGCTGCGTCCATCCGCCGCCAACAGAACTATCCGCGCCCGCTTCAAATCGCGCTGCAACGTCACCGGGGAGCGGCAACACGCCTCAAGCACCTTGCGATCTTTCCTCGAAAGGTGGACTTCTCTTGCTTCGGGTATCATCCCGACCTTGAATCACGACTCACGCTTTAAGAACAGTAGGTACTAGGTGTGCCGACAGTAGCAGATCGCGTGGCGCAAACGGTCGTCAAGCTGCAGATTGAACAAGCACTCGAGGAAATCTTCCTTCCCGATTCCTACGGCTACCGGCCCGGAAAATCCGCGCTGGACGCCGTCGGCGTCACCCGGCAACGGTGCTGGAGGATGGACTGGGTGCTGGAGTTCGACATCAAAGGCCTGTTCGACAATATCAGCCACAAGTTGCTTATGAAGGCCGTCAGGAAGCATGTGCAAGACGAATGGGCTCTGCTCTACATCGAACGCTGGCTAACAGCGCCGATGCAAGACAGAGACGGAGCGATCACCGCTCGCGACCGGGGCACACCCCAAGGCGGCGTGATCAGTCCCGTCCTTGCCAATTTGTTCTTGCATTATGCGTTCGATACATGGATGGCGCGGAACTTCCCGCAGTCGCCGTGGTGTCGATACGCGGACGACGGGCTCGTTCATTGCCGAACCAAGGCTGAAGCGGAAGCCATCAAGGCGGCGCTGCAAGCAAGGTTTAAGGAATGCGAACTCGAAATGCATCCCGACAAGACCAAGATCGTCTACTGCAAAGACAGCAATCGCCCGGGTAGCCATGCCAGTCAGTCATTTGACTTTCTGGGATTTACCTTTCGACCGCGCAGGGCAAGAAACCATCAGAAGAAAGAAAACTTCTGTACGTTCTCGCCAGCGGTCAGCAGGGCGGCGATGACGTCTATGCGTATGACGATCCGGCAGCTCCGCCTCAGGCTTCGCTCGCAGACGGAAGTCGACGCAATTGCCTTGGAACTGAACCCCGTCCTTCGTGGATGGAGGCAGTACTACGGCAGATATGGGCGGTCAGAAATGCACAACCTGTATCGATATGTCGACGAATCTCTTAACCGCTGGGCGCGACGCAAATACAAAGGGCTGAAGAATGGAAAAGTCAGAGCCTCCACCTGGCTCAGATTGATCCGCTGCCGCAGGCCGAAGCTGTTCGCTCATTGGGCGATGTTGAGTTCTGCCTCGTTACTTGTTGAGAGCCGTATGACGTGAGAGCGTCACGTACGGTTCGGAGAGCGGCTCCGGGTGCAACCCCCGGGGCCGACTCACCATGGCCAGAGCGCGTGTCTGTTCACGAAGCGGCTGGAGCGCGGCCGCTTTTTGTGGCCGTCGCTGGCGGACGGCGTTGTGACGATCAGCGTTGCGCAACTATCCTATCTCCTGTCCGGAATTGACTGGCGGATGCCGCAGGCAACCTGGCGTCCACAGGCTTCCGGTTAAGCTGTGGCTCTTTGACTCACGGCAGGAATCCAGCGGGATTTTTTGCCGCGAATATGGTTGATTCGCCCTCGTGACGACGCCCGCCGATCCGCTTCCCGCCGACCTTGCCGCTGCGCATGCGATGATCATTGCGCAGCGCGAACAGCTGACGCTGGCGAAGAGCGAAGTGACCGTCGGCCGGCTGGAAATCGAGCGGCTGAAACTGATGCTGGCCAAGGCACGGCGCGAGCAGTTCGGGCAATCTTCTGAGCGCGGCAAGCTGCTGGTCGAGCAGCTCGAACTCGCCATCGAGGATCTTGAAGAGACACAGGCGGAGCAGGAAACCAAAGCCGAGTTCGCAGCGCCGGAAGCCGCCAAACAGAAGCGCGCGCAAAATCCACGGCCGCCGCGACGCCCCCTACCGGATAACCTGCCGGTCGAACGTATCATCGAACCCATGCCTTGCGCGTGTGGCAAGTGCGGCAGTGAACGGCTGCACAAGCTCGGCGAGGGCGAGGTGGTATCGAAGACCCTTGCGAGCCGCGGCGCTGGAAGATTATCGAGCATGTCCGCGAAAAGTTCTCCTGCCGAGATTGCGAGGCGATCACAGAGGCGCCGGCGCCCTCCCATCCGATCCGATCCCGCGGGGCTGTGCCGGGCCGAGCCTGCTGGCGATGGTGCTGGTCAACAAGTTCTTGCTGCATCAGCCGTTGAACCGGCAGAGCAAGACCTATGCCCGCGAAGGGATCGAGATCGAGTCTCGACCCTGGCGGATCGGGTCGGCGCCTGCGTGGTAGCACTCGATCCCATTATTGAGGCCATCCGCATCCACGTCATGAGGGCGCAGCGCATCCACGCCGACGATACGACGGTGCCGGTACTGGCCAAGCTTAAGACGGTTTCCGGCCGGATCTGGGCCTATGTTCGCGATGACCGGCCGTTTGGCGGCACGGATCCGCCGGCGGCCCTGTTCTACTACTCACGCGATCGGGCTGGAGAGCATCCGCAAAGCCGTCTTGCCGGCTATGTGGGCCTCCTGCAGGCCGATGCCTTCGATGGATATAACCAGCTCTACAAAGCCCAAAGGTTGAAGCGGCCTGTTGGAGCCATGGCCGCAGAAAGTTCTTCGACCTGGCGAAATCTGGAGAGGCGCCGATTGCCAGCGAGGCCGTGCGACGCATCGATATCCTGTTCGAGATCGAGCGCACCATCAACGGCAATACGCCGGAACAACGGCTTGCGGTACGTCGTGATAAGTCGAGGCCGATCGTCGCCGATCTCGAAATCTGGATGCGCCAGCAACGAACCTTGCTCTCATCAGGCAACGATACTGCAACGGCGATCAACTACCTGCTCAACCGCTGGACGGCGTTCACGCGCTTCCTGGACGATGGCCGCGTCTGCCTCTCGAACAACGCTGCCGAACGAGCGTTACGCGGTGTGGCTGTCGGAAGACGAAATTGGACCTTCGCAGGTTCAGATGCTGGCGGCAATCGTGCCGCCGCCGTCTATACCCTGATCGAAACCTGCAAGCTGAATGATGTCGATCCGCAGGCCTGGCTCGCTGACGTGCTGGCAAGGCTTCCAGATCACCCCGTCAACAGAGTCGCCGACCTGCTCCCGTGGAATTGGAACGCAACCCAACAGTCCAAAGCGGCTGCTGCCTGAGCGCCGCGGCAGACCGGCACGCCTGTCCGCGGTCCTGGCCGGATGCGTACAATTAGAGCGGCCGAGGGGGTAGACGACAGGCATGCCGACCACCCGGGACCCTCTTTATCGGCGCCATCGCTTCCCACCGGAAGTGATCAGCTGTGCCGTTTTGTTGTATTTCCGGTTTCCCTTAAGCTTGCGCATGGTCGAGGAAATCCTGGCGGCGCGTGGCATTGGCGTGACCTATGCCACCGTGCGCCAGTGGGGCGGAAATTCGGCAAGCCGTTCTCCGATCGGATCCGCCAGCGCGCACCCGCTCGCGGTGACAAATGGCATCTGGACGAAGTCGTTATCTCGATCGCGGGCGCACAACATTGGCTCTGGCGCGCTGTCGGTCAGAATGGCTTCGTTCTCGACGTCTTGATCCAGCGCCGAAGAGACTCGCGCGCTGCGCAGCGGCTCATGAAGAAGCTCTTGAATTGTTCCGTCAGGCCCAACGGTTTCTGTCACTTCACGATCAGGTCGCGAACCTTTTCTACATCCCCTATCCCGGAACCGTCACCGCCGACTTCCGTCGCGCTTCGCGCGAGCGAGCCTTTGCGACTTGGCGCGAGATCTCCACGACAAGCGCTGTCGCCTAATCTCGAACCTTTGAGTCAGCTCGGCGGTCGATTAAGTTGACGATGCCATTGCCAAGCTTCTACCGGGCAGCTTCGCCAACTTGGCGGATCGATTACCCGCCGTATTGGTCGATACGCTGCGCGAACAATTCGCGCCGAATGCGCAGAAGGATGAAAATGAATTCTAACACATAGGTGGCTTTAGTAAAAGGATGCAATGTTGCTGTTCAAGGAGCGCGGACTCTTGTCCGCAAGCAAGGAGAGTTCGATGGTTCGTATTTCGTTCACACAGCATCCGGCCTCGGTAGGCGAGACCTACTCAGCATATGCGAACCGCTTGGCCCCTCTCTGGCGGATGCAATTGGCTGCTCTCGCCTGCTTCGTGCACGGGATCTTCCCCTTTCTATTAACGAAGACCGGATCGACTAGCGTGAGCGAGCTATATTCGCGCATGGTTCAACACCGGTCGCGTTTGTAGACTCCGGAGCAGCGGGTCCAGACAATGCGTGGCGGTCTGGGACAAGTCGATTCAGCTAGTTCGTGAACCGGAGATCGGAGCGAAGTCGGCACCGGCTCGGGCGGTCTGTGGCTATTTCCCTCTGTTCTGCTCCGCTTGCATTGCCGCGCGCTTCTCGATCGACCGGGTGGCGAGCATGGTAGTCACGGCCCGGGCGCGCTTCAGCTCCTTGGTCAGCGCCTTGCGGTCGCCCCCGGACGGCCGGGGGGGATGGTGCATCGGGGCCATGATGGGCCGATGATCGCGCTGAATCGGGGGCGCGGGAAGTCGCTTGGCTTGGGTTTCGCGAACGTCGGAGAGCAAGACTTTGGTCAATCCGCCATTGTCATTTCGGTGGCTTTCGGAACTGAACTACGTTGCCGTCTGCGGCGCGGATCGCCACCCGCGCCAACTCGAGCGGGTCGAACCTGAGGTTCGCTATCGCTTTAGCCACACCTTGCCGCTGCAACTCGGCGACGATTGCTTCGGTCACCTTCATCAGTCGGGCCACTTCAGCGGTTGTGTCTATCATCAGGGCACCTTCAGACCGTAGGTGACGGCGAGAGCAGCGGTCCAGCCACAATTCACGGCAACGATACTCTCATGGGGTTCACCGAAGCTGTCCCGATTATACTCCGCCGGAACGAGCCCAGCATCGGGCTCAGCATTTTTGATGAAAGGGGACTGAGTGGCTGGCCAAGTCGGGCTGTCTGAGTTCTCCTTTTCGCATTCATCATCATGCATCACGATAGCTCAGCCCTCAGGCCGCCGCGACTCCCGGTTGGCCAGAGGCGCCAGCCGCGAGCGATCGAGAAGCACACGGGCAGAGCTCCGGCCAGCCTTCTGCAGCAGATTCTGTTTCCTGCAAGATGCTGATGAGACCGCGAAGGAAGAAGTCCAACGACCAGCGCCGCGTTGACCGTTTTTATCGGTTGGGTTCGGGGAGATCTGACAAGCCATTGCCGGCTCGTTAAGGCTGAGCGGCCGATGGAAGCTCTTCGCACTGAGCCGGGAATGCCGTTCTCCGTATGCCGGAGAGGGTCGCAGCGCTCTAGCTTCTGCCGCGCGGTCGCCACGTGCGTGACATCCGCGGATCACTGCGATCATCGTATATGGCCACAAGCTCGCCGGCCTTTAGGCCGAGGCCCTTCAAATCGGCTTCGCGAAGTTCGGATTTGTCTATCGTTGCTTCACCGGCGCTGGCTGCCAACGAAGCTTTCACGGCTTCAGCCTGATCAGCCATTGCGACAGCATAAGCCACATATCGGAGCTTGTCGTTTTTGACGACGCCGACCGTAACCATCCACCCTGCTGCCATCTCAGTTTCACGGGGCATGCCATGATCTCCACGGCGTGTTGCTGTTCCCGATGCTACGGAAAAGACGCGGGCGGCTGGAGGAACCACCCGCGCGAAGTTTGGTACGCCAAGCTTGGCTGTCTGGGGGGCGTGAAGATAGACAGCCAAGCCGATAAGCATCTGAGCAACTCATGTGCCAGACGGTCACTACGCAAGGGTAGAGCCGGCCCGACAAAAAAAACGTGCGGGTAGCCGCTTACGACCGCCCGCACTAGTTGCGATGCGAGGACTTGGCCCTCACGAGGGTCAATCGATAAGCGACCAAGCCATACCTGGCTCAGCAATCAGCGTGCCAGACGGTCACATTGCGCAGACAAGCAAACGGCGCGCTTTCATACCTTGTGCGGACTGAATACTCGCGCGAGCGGCGGCTTCCGGACCACAACGTCATGAACCGGACACGACTGACGAGATCAGACGTGCCACGCTAATGACGCCGAGGCCGCGAGATGATTGGATTGATCTCGTCATCTTGTACAACCAGAAGCTCGCCAGGCTTCAAACCAGGTCTTGGCAGCTGCTTCTCGTCGATCGGGCAGGTTAGCATTGCGGCCTTTGCGCCGCATTCCGCTATGGTCATTCTCACCGCGTCCGCCGGGTCGGCGAGGGCCACTACGTAAGTTATGTGCCTGAAATCTTCGTCATCGTGGCCGTCTTCCTTGAGGACAGAGACTGTCACTATCCAACCATCCATTTTGTTGCGCTCCGGCAGATCAGAACCGGCGGCACACGGGAGCCACCGCACACACCGACCGAACGCAGCTGAACGCTAGGTCGGTCACCTCATTGCATGAATATTGCGGCCGCTATGACGGCAAGCGAGGCTAGCCCGTCCTATTCGTGAGAGTGCGTTTTTTTTAGTCCGATTGATGTGGCCGCACATCTGCTCTGACGAGGCGCGCGGGATTGCCTTCGGCTTTTCACCGCCTGACGACCGGTACTTTGCAACGCGCTTGAGGTGTAGGTTGGGCGAACGGGGGGCGGATGCCCCGCCGGTCAAGGACCGAGCGGCAGCAGCGCGCCTGGCAAGCCGCGGATCAGGTCGGCTTCGGGACATGCCGCGGCAAACGCAAGGCGAATGCGGCTCGTGGTCTCGACCACACGGGCAGCGAGTTTCAAGAGACGAAGACGCAGCGTCGCGAACTCGGCTGTGGCCAATTCCCGGGCTTTGGGAATCGCGTCGCGCACGGTCAGCATCAGCCAATAAGCGGCGGTGTGGAGAACGAGGCGGACTTGATTGGCGAGCGCCGAACGGCAGCTGGTGCGATCGGAGGCGAGCTGTGTCTTATGCAGCTTGATCAGATTCTCGGCTTGGCCGCGCGCGCAATACAGGCTGTCGTAGATCCACTCGGCCGAGCCGACACGAGGCTGGTGACGACGAAACGGATGTCGAGGCCGAGCATCGTCGCCTCAATACGGGCGACGGTACGCCGTTCGCGATCCCAGGACTTGGCCTTGTGGCGCGTCTCGGTATAGCCACGCAGAACCGGCAGGTTCTCGATGGCGCGTCGCGTGCGGATGTCGTCGGCGGCCTCGTCGAGTTTTCTGGCGAGCGGCTTGGTGCCGGACAGACCGAAGATGTAGTCGATGCCGTTGGTCTCGCACCACGCCATTGCCTCCGGCCGGGCATAGTGCCCGTCGCCACGGAACGTAATTCGCGTGTTGTGCCACCGCGTCCGGATATGCCGGATCAGGCGGCGCAGGTGGGCACGCACCTCGACGCCGCCCGGCGTCTTGCCGGGCCGCAGCACGACCGCCACGGGCCGGCTCTTCTCCGTGTCGTAGACGTGGATCGGCAGGAAGCAGCGTTCGTCATAATGAGCGTTGAACAGCGAGAGCTGCTGATGGCCGTGGACGACATCGCAGGTATCATCGATGTCGAGCGTGACGGATGCCGGCTCGCGCGGGTAGCTATCCATCCATGCGTCGACCAAAGTGTAGGTCAGTCGGATCACGTCGCGCAGGCGCGGAGCATTCTCCAGCCGCGACAGCGTCGGTTGGGAACACAGATCGCGACCCGTGTCCGGCAGCCGTCCGCAGGCCAGCTTGAATGCGGGATCGGACCGCAGATGATCGAGGTCGTCGGCGTCCTCGTAGCCGCAGCAGATCGCGAACATGCGCGCGCGGAACATATCGACAAGGCTGTGCACGACCCGCGTCGGATCGCGCCGATCCGGGAACACCCGGGCCAGATTGTCGGCCAAGCCGAGACGCCGCTCGGCCATCGCCAGAAGCATCACGCCCCCGTTCGAGGTCAGCCGACCGCCATCGAAGGCAGCTGTGACTTTCTTGGCGTGAACGGCTGGAAACGAGAAGGGCAGAATCGTATCGTCGGTCATGGCGGGCGTGGCGTTCGCGGTTGAGGTGATGGGGTTGGCTTCGCAACCGAATCCTACGCCGCATTAGCGCTTTACACCACGCTCGCCAGCCTCTCAGGCGCCCTCTGACGAATAAGACGGGCTAGTCCCATCAAAATGACGCACGCGATGTACGGGAGGCTCCACGCACTACTCGGCTACGGCGCTTGGACGGAGCATACACTCCGGGACGCGGCAACGTGACACGGAAATCCAAGTCCTACACCTGCTTGTCCGCGTAGGTGGCGGACGCGTGTTCTCAAGAAATCTGATGTCTAGTTTACGGTCGGTCAGCCATAGGGCCACGCTGGAGAGCTTCGTCAAAGGCCTTCGGGGCCATAGAGCGGTCCTGCGAGCGATCAATCAGAAGAGGCCCGGCTTTGTCCGGCCTTTCTTTTGCCGCCTGTGGCGTGCCGCTAGCCCGTCCTATTCGTGAGAGTGCTTTTTTTAGTCCGCTTGATGTGGCCGCACATCTGCTCTGACAAGGCGCGCGGGATTGCCTTCGGCTTTTCACCGCCTGACGACCCGTACTTTGCAACGCGCTTGAGGTGTAGGTTGGGCGAACGGGGGGGCGGACGCCCCGCCGGTCAAGGACCGAGCGGCAGCAGCGCGCCTGGCAAGCCGCGGATCAGGTCGGCTTCGGGACATGCCGCGGCAAACGCAAGGCGAATGCGGCTCGTGGTTTCGACGACACGGGCAGCGAGTTTCAAGAGCCGAAGACGCAGCGTCGCGAACTCGGCTGTGGCCAATTCCCGGGCTTTGGGAATCGCGTCGCGCACGGTCAGCATCAGCCAATAAGCGGCGGTGTGGAGAACGAGGCGGACTTGATTGGCGAGCGCCGAACGGCAGCTGGTGCGATCGGAGGCGAGCTGTGTCTTATGCAGCTTGATCAGATTCTCGGCTTGGCCGCGCGCGCAATACAGGCTGTCGTAGATCCACTCGGCCGAACCGACATCGAGGCTGGTGACGACGAAGCGGATGTCGAGGCCGAGCATTGTCGCCTCAATACGGGCGACGGTGCGTCGTTCGCGATCCCAGGACTTTGCCTTGTGGCGCGTCTCGGTATAGCCACGCAGAACCGGCAGGTTCTCGATGGCGCGTCGCGTGCGGATGTCGTCGGCGGCCTCGTCGAGTTTTCTGGCGAGCGGCTTGGTGCCGGACAGACCGAAGATGTAGTCGATGCCGTTGGTCTCGCACCACGCCATTGCCTCCGGCCGAGCATAGTGCGCCCGTCGCCACGGAACGTAATTCGCGTGTTGTGCCACCGCGTCCGGATATGCCGTATCAGGCGGCGCAGATGGGCACGCACCTCGACGCCGCCCGGCGTCTTGCCGGGCCGCAGCACGACCGCCACGGGCCGGCTCTTCTCCGTGTCGTAGACGTGGATCGGCAGGAAGCAGCGTTCGTCATAATGAGCGTTGAACAGCGAGAGCTGCTGATGGCCGTGGACGACATCGCAGGTATCATCGAGCGTGACGGATGCCGGCTCGCGCGGGTAGCTATCCATCCATGCGTCGACCAAAGTGTAGGTCAGTCGGATCACGTCGCGCAGGCGCGGAGCATTCTCCAGCCGCGACAGCGTCGGTTGGGAACACAGATCGCGACCCGTGTCCGGCAGCCGTCCGCAGGCCAGCTTGAATGCGGGATCGGACCGCAGATGATCGAGGTCGTCGGCGTCCTCGTAGCCGCAGCAGATCGCGAACATGCGCGCGCGGAACATATCGACAAGGCCGTGCACGACCCGCGTCGGATCGCGCCGATCCGGGAACACCCGGGCCAAATTGTCGGCCAAGCCGAGACGCCGCTCGGCCATCGCCAGAAGCATCACGCCCCCGTTCGAGGCCAGCCGACCGCCATCGAAGGCAGCTGTGACTTTCTTGGCGTGAACGGCTGGAAACGAGAAGGGCAGAATCGTATCATCGGTCATGGCGGGCGTGGTGTTCGCGGCTGAAGGTGATGGGGTTGGCTTTGCAACCGAATCCTACGCCGCATCAGCGCTTTACACCACGCTCGCCAGCCTCTCAGGCGCCCTCTGACGAATAAGACGGGCTAGATGCCCCTGAGTATCTCCGGCGGAAAGATGCCTTGCATCCGCCGCGCGATACTGCGTTTGACGGTCAACCTTACGTTCGCGAGTTCAGTAGAGCCGCACTCCGCCATCAGCCGCTCGGTGATGCCGACGAGCCGGCGGACGCGGTTCGACTGCCTGCGGTCCTGCTCGCGCCTTCTCTCAGCCCTGTTTGAATGTCCGCGTTTTCATCGCATGTATCTCCTCTCGTCCAGCGACTAGTCCGAGCCGGTGACAGCCGCAAGAGAACAGAAGGTCCGCGAGCCGGCGACGGGCGGCCGTTAACCACACTTCTTTTAGAAGCCATTGATCGCGCTCGATCCCGTAGCATTCCGGGAACCTCTTCCCTCTGCGCCGCACGTTGGTCTAGGCTCGCAACCTCAAGAGGAGCGACCGGAGTGACGAGGGAGAAGCGGACCAGCATCGAAGAGCGGCCGTCTGTGCTGTCGCGGGTCCGCCGGGTGCAGGCATGGCGCCGGAAGCGGCTCCAGCGGCGTTTAGCTGATCCCAACATCGTGGAAAACGATCCGGGGCGGTATAGGTCCATTAAGGCCGCACGGCACTACACGGCCGTCTCTATGCGTGCGGAAGCCGTCCTGAGAGGACTGATCGAGCGATAAGCGGTATCGAAGTGCAGATCGGCGAAATTGGCCTTTCTGTTTTGGAGGCGGCCTAGTCGCTTGCAGCTTCTCAATCGCGGCAAGTACGGCCCGTTTTGTGATCTTTCCTTGAAAGTATTGTTTGACCGTCGTTATGGCTTCTTCAGAGCCTGTTCTCGGGTCATGCCATGATCTCCGTCTACGTGGGCGGCACCGACTGCCGAAAGCGTGCGGACGGCTGCTAACGGCCGCCCGCACGCCGTCGCGCCGCGAACAGGCTTGGCCCTCACGAGGGTCATTCAATAAGGGACCAAGCCATACTAGTACCCAGAATCAGAGCTGAGTGATACGGCGGCCTTTGAAACGGCGTTGACGGACCTTTTTCTTGGTCCAGACGAAGGGCTCGGCTCTGTCGTTGTATGCGTTGACGTAGGCATCGATGTGCTCCTGAAGCTGCGTGAGGCTTGTGAAGGAGGTGCCGCTGAGCGACTGCCCCTGCAAGATCGAAAACCATACCTCGACCTGATTGAGCCAAGACGCACTTGTCGGCGTGAAATGAAATTGCACGTTGGGGTGGGCCTTGAGCCAATGCTCGTTCTTCTTGTGGGTGTTGAGGTTGTCGAGGATGACGTGAAGCTTCCGGTTCGGAAAAGCCGCGGTGACGCTGTTCATGAAGTCGAGAAACTCGACGCGGCGTCGGCGTTTTGAATGCGCCGCGATGATCTTTCCGGTGGCGACTTCGAGCGCCGCAAACAATGTTGTGGTGCCATGCCGCTTGTAATCGTGGCTCTGGCCGGTCAAGGCGCGGCCATTGGGCAACTTCAGATAACCCTGCGCTCGCTCCAAAGCCTGGATCGAGGGCTTCTCGTCCACGCACAGCACAATGGCCTTCGCGGGCGGGGCGACATAGAGGCCGACAACATCGGCGGCTTTGGCCGTAAAGTTCGGGTCGTTGCTCTCACACCAGGACTTACGAGCCGCGAGGTCAATCTTGTGGCTGCGCAGGAACCGCCAGACATATTGGACGTCAACATCGCCCAGCGCCCCGGCCAGCAGGGGCCCGGTCCAGCGTGCGAACCCGTCCGGCGGCGGCTTGTCCAGCAGCTTCAGAATCCGCTTGTCGGTGGCCTTCGTATAGATTGGCTGCTTGCCCGGTCGCGGCTTGTCTTGCAGCCCTTCAAGGCCTTGGTCGGCATAGCGATGCCGCCAAAGGCTGACAATCCGCGGCTGGACCCCAACTTCCTTGGCGATCGACCGAGTGCTGCGTCCATCCGCCGCCAACAGAACTATCCGCGCCCGCTTCAAATCGCGCTGCAACGTCACCGGGGAGCGGCAACACGCCTCAAGCACCTTGCGATCTTTCCTCGAAAGGTGGACTTCTCTTGCTTCGGGTATCATCCCGACCTTGAATCACGACTCACGCTTTAAGAACAGTAGGTACTAGGCTCAGCAACCCGCGTGCCAGACAGCTGGAGAAAGACGAGAGGGCAAAGCTGGCGCTATATCACAGCACGCCAGCTAGGGCCTGTTTGGATTCATCTTGAATTTATCACAGCGGCGGTGAGATTGATCATGGCTTCGAAGCTGATATCTGTTTTGTCGGCTCGCATGGCGATCCGCTTGAATTCCTTGAGCTTGCAGAAGAAATTTTCGATCAGATGTCGCCATTTGTAGATTTCCGCGTCGATGGCGAGAGGTTTTGCGCGCCGCGGGTGCTGGGAGATGACGACCTTGGCGCCGCGTGCGTCGAGGTCGGCAATGATGGCGTTGCTGTCGAACGCCTTGTCGGCGATCATCGCATCGAAGGTCAGCCCTTCGATCAACGGCGGGACGCCGACCGTGTCGAAGCGCTGTCCTGGCAGCAGCACGAAACGCAGGAGATTGCCGAGCGCGTCGGTCAGTGCCAGGATTTTGGTGGTCATTCCGCCTTTCGAGCGGCCGATCGCCTGGTTTTGCGTCCCCCTTTTGCGCCCTGTCCGTGGCGGTGGACTTTGACGATGGTGGCATCAACCATGACGTACTCCATGTCCGGCTCGTCCGAGACCGCATCAAACATGCGCTTCCAGACGCCCGCCTTGGCCCAGTCGCGGAAGCGCGTGTACACGGTTATCCAGTTGCCGAAGGCGCGCGGCAGATCGCGCCACGGACTGCCCGTGCGCGCAATCCACAGCACGGCTTCGACAAACAGCCGGTTGTTATTGCCGCTCCGGCCGGGATCACCCGGCTTGCCAAGACAAAGCGGCTCCATCTTCGCCCATTGGGCATCAGTCAAAACGAATCGGTCCATCCCAAGCTTGAATCACAACCAAGCCAGGATGAGAATCCGGAATCCAAACAGGCCCTAGGACACCCGAGCGTGCTGGCGATACGATGAGCGAACACGCCGGTTCGCCGAGTTTAACGGAGGCCCCGAGTACAACAGTCAAACCTGATGGGTAAGGAAAGCGGGATGACAAAACCCGGGTCGATCATCGAGGAGTTGGAGCGAGAACGAGCGAACATTGATCAGCTTTGGGCAGGCCTTGGGGGGCGCCAAGTCCGCGTCCATGCGGCAGGCGCCTCCGAGGCCGTTGTCACAGCCGAATATGTGGACGGCCTCAAGCAAGCCTCGAACGCGCTCAACAAAGCCATTATGGCTCTAAAGAACATGGATATCTGAAGGCGATAGCTATTCATGATGGGCCGGCCCTCCATCACCTATGATGTGCCGATCAGCATCCTCTACCGGCCTGGCGCGATATTCACCGCCTTTGTAAAGACGTTCCTCTGTTTTTCAAAATTGCGACCATGCGGCACAATGTTTGCTGACCGCGATGGGCAACCCATCGGGGCATAGGAGCGTCACGACTATCAGCCGATCAACATCGACTACACGTTTAGCCATTTCTCGCGGACAGAAAGCCAGAATTGGCAGATGCTGATGGAGTACGGGCGCCGTGCGGGAATGGATAAGAAAGAGCTCGAGGCCTTATTCAAGGGAGAGGGGTTCGCGCGCCTAGTTGTGGCGGGCGGTGGCGTTCCGCGTGACGTGCTGTCGCTATTTTTGGAATCTATGAGTCCGAGCGAGGGCGAAGCGGTAGGCATGGATGAAATCCGCGTCCTTAGTCGATCAAATCTCGAGCGGCACATCGAGGAGCTTAAGCAAGATTCCCAGATCGACGAACAGAACATCCTCATCGCCGGCATTTACGTTCTGAGGGAGTTTTGCCTCGGCAGGAAAATGAATGTCTTTCTAGTGCCAGAACAGCTGCTTCAGCAGGAGGAGGACTGGAAGTCGCTATTTAGTCGCCTCGTAGACTATAGGATCATCCACCAAGCGGGCAGCGCGCTAACGCACAAATCGCAGCAAGGATATTTTCAGGCTTTTGCGATCGATAGTGGATGCTACGCTCATCTTAGAAAGATGGATAGGCGCTTCAACGAAATCGACGAGTCGAAAACAGCAGCTAAGGATCAGATGCGCTCGGCGCCAGTTCTCAGCCTGACAGATTTGCAGACACTTTTTAAGAATGTTCCTAAGAACGCCGAGGAGGTCTTGAAGGAGGTGCCGGAAGAAGAATAGATGATTCCCCCGATGTAGGCAGGACTCCCCGCCGCCCTGGATTGCGAAGCGGCCTATCCGACACAAATTGTCTCGGTTTCGAAAGCTCTCGGTCGCCTGTGCGACCGCTGCCTTGTCGGATGGGCCCGCGCGCCTCTCATGCGGGGAAAGTTATATAGATACGCGTCCTTGAGGCTTTCGTAGCGGCCAATCTCAAACCTGAAGTCCTTCACGATTGATCGCTGCCAAGCTTTCGCATAGGCCCTGATCCGCCCAAACTCGTCGCAAAATCGAGACGAATTGCTTAACAGACGCCGTGAGCATGTGCGTGTGGTGGAGGTATTCGTCCATCGTGAACTGTATCTTGCCCTCAGCAGGGTTGCCGCCTTTGAACATTTTGTACATCAGGCCATCGTCGCGCCGCGCAGGTGCATCATCTTGACGATTTCCTCGCTCTTTTGCGGCGGCTGGCTGGTGTCATCGGACATGATCGCCAAAGCCTATCGCAACCTGAGGGCGCGCGAAAGCCGCCCAGGTAGGGCTTCTTCGCTATTGCCGATTCGGTCGCAAATCAGGGAATCTGTCCGTGGGCTTGATAACCTGGACTAGTCATCTGGAACGCAAATTCATCACATTAGTTGAAGCTCGAATATCTACAGAGGAGAGCTCGTGGCTAGAGCGGTTTCCACTTGATATGGGTCACTACGCGTATCCAGCATGTCGAAAGTAGTTGGCGCACTGCTCGGGTGCAAATGTCTTGATGAGCTTGCCGATCAACTTCATCAGCGTTGTCACGGTGCGAACGGCCCGCTTGCGCAGCGCCGTCTTCAGCTTTGAGAATGCCATTTCGATCGGATTGAGGTCCGGCGAGTAGGCCGGCAAATAGCGCACTTTGGCGCCGACCGTGTCGATCGCCTGGCGAACGCCGTCGATCTTGTGGGTGCGCAGGTTATCCATGAAGACGATATCGCGTTTGCGCAGCGTCGGCGCGAGGATCTGCTCAACATAAGCGAGGTACGATGGCCCATCCATTGCGCCGTCAATGACATAAGGCGCCGTCAGGCCATTGATGCGCAACGCGGCAACGAGCGTCAGCGTCTTCCAATGGCCGTGCGGCACGCTCGCAACGAGACGCTCGCCACGCGGTGAGCGGCCGCGATGTCAGACCATCTTGGTCGTAACCGCCGTCTCGTCGATGAAGACGAGGCGCGGCGCATCAAGTTTGGATTGCTCTACCTTCAGCTCGGCACGCGCTGCAGCGACATCAGGACGATCCTGTTCGGCGGCGTGCAGAGTTTTTTTTGAACGTGATGTCGTGGCGTTCTTAGAAGCGCCAGACCGAGGTCGTACCGGTTTTCAGCCGCTTCTCGGACTTGAGCCGTGCGCTAATCTCCTCGAGCGTCAAGTCCGGCTCCGCTGCGACCAGATCAAGCAGCCATTGGCGATGCGCCTCGAGCGGCGAGCGACTGTGGCCCGTGCCGGGTAGTGCCGCTACACTGCCCGTCGTCACCCAGCGCTCAATCCAGCGGATTGCGGTCGAGGCGCCGAGACCGAGCACCCGCGCCGTTTCCCGTCTGCTCTCGCCGTCTTCGACGAGCGCGACCGCCCGCCCTGAGATCCTTCGAGTATCCCTTCGCCATCGCGCGACCTCGCCATTGCTTGTCAAAGCAACCCGAATCTGATTTGCGCGCCTCAGGGACCCCCTTATTTGTTCCGATTCACATCAACCGAAAACCGCTCTAGTCTAGCCTGAAGGAGATCGAGCTTAGCGCGCCCGTACATCTGCCGTTTGACCAGCTTGAGTTTGGTGATCTGAGCTTCCACTTGGCCATTGGACCATGGTTGTGTGATAGCCGTCTACCGCGCCCTTATCTTTGGCGATGCCATTCGCGAACGAGCCAATGAGGCTCCGCTTGGATTCATCTATCCAAGGTTCGAGCTCGATCTCGCCCCTCTTTCTGATCATCGCGTGGAAGCGGCCAACGAGAGCGTGGGCATCGGCCAGCACATCCAGGGTGCTTTGACGTAATCGAGAACGGCCGCTGCAAGTGGCATCGAGCGCGGCACGCTCACAGGTGTGAGGGAGACGACAAGCGCGCACTTGGGACGCCGATCGGCGTCCGGATTCCACGCCGATTCACAGTGTTTTCCGTCAGCGTCGAGCCTTGCAACCGCTTTACGAGAGCGCGCGGTTTCGTCGCACCCTAAGTAGAAACTGACTGTTGCAAACGTCTAGGTTGTTTGCAACCCTCGGCTTGGGCCTCAGAAACCCAAGATAGCATCAGTGGCCATCAATGGGCCAGCGTATAACGGCCCCGTTCGGTGGGACGGTGCGCCTATGTCGAAGGGGCACCCCAAAAGCACATTGGCCGTTCAGGATTACGGTTTCTGAACCCCGCGCGCACTGACAGTTCAGGTCCGGTCATCATGAATCAGGAACAGCAGAAGCCCGTTCCCGAAGATCATACGTCCGTCAGCAAGGACGAGGAATCGGGCGCACGGGGGTTGCAGCGCGATTTGCAGGACCGCTTGCGTCCGGCGGACGACGAGCCGGTCAGCGAGCCTGTCAATGATAGCGCCCCCCATCCCGAAGCGCCTGCAGGCTCGGGCCGGTGGGTTCGGCGCCTGCTCAAGGTCGGCATTGGCCTCGCCCTCGTCGCGATCTTCGGATGGCTGCCGCTGAAAGCCGTGCTGCAGACCTCGAGCGTCGAGGCCGTGGTCAATGCCAGGATCGTAACCCTGCGCTCGCCGATCGACGGCACCGTGAGTGCGAAGCCGCAGAGCTCCACGCAGCTCAGTGTGGTCCACGAAGGCGATACGATCCTTCATGTCGTCAACGCGCGCGGCGATCGGGTGCGGCTCGACGATCTCCGGCGGCAGATGTCCCGGATGGAGAATGAGCGCCCGAGTCTCGCCGCAAAGCTTGCGGCCGCCGAGACGTCGCAACAGGACCTCGCGCGCCAGGCGGCCCAGTTCCGCGACGGCCGCATCCTCCAGCTCGAGGCGCGGATCGCCGAAATCCAGACCGCGATCGAGGCCGCGGCCGCGCGACGGGAAGAAGCGACGGCGGCGGTTGAACGCGCCTCGTCGCTGGTCAAATCGGGCAGCGTCTCGACGGTCGAAATGGCCCGGCTGACGCGCGAGCAGGCGATCGCCCATCAGACCGAGATAGGCGCGCAGCGCCGGCTCGACGCCGCCAAGGTCGAACTCACCGCGGCAAGGAACGGCACCTATCTTGGCGACAGCTACAATGACCGGCCGAGTTCCGTGCAACGCGAAGAGGAGATGCGCCAGCGCGTCAGCGATCTGCGCGCCGATCTGGTGCATTCCGATGCGGAGATCGACTGGCTCACCCACGAGATTGCCTCGGAGCAATTGCACTACATCAACCGGGCGGAAGCCGACATCAAGGCGCCGGTCGCCGGACGCATCTGGGAGATGATGACGTCGCCGGGCGAGGACGTCAGGGCCGGGCAGCCCCTGCTCAAGCTGCTCGATTGCACCGGCGCAGTGGTCACCGCCAATGTCACCGAAGGCGTCTATAACCGCCTCAGGCTTGGTGAGCGGGCGAGCTTTGAGCCGAACGACGGCAGCGCTTCGATCAAGGGTGAGATCGCCAACCTCACCGGTGCATCGGGGGCGCCCGCGAACCTTGCGATCAATCCGGATGCGCTGAACAAGGAACCGTACCGGGTGACGGTCTCGATGCCGGAGCTCGACACCACGGGCAAGGATTGCGCGGTCGGCCGAACCGGGCGGGTGGTGTTCAACACGGACGCGGCAAGGTCATGATGGCGGCATTCGTGCCCGGGCTGGTCGCCTTAGGCGCCTGCCTTGCGATCCTGCCGCTGCTCCGGCGCGAGCAGACGCTGGGGCGCGTCATGATGACCGGCATATCGTTCCTGCTGCTGTTGCACTACTTCGTCTGGCGGGTGACCCAGACTCTGCCGCCGTTGGGGCTCACCGCCGACGCGGTGGTCGGCTATCCCTTCGTGGCGGCCGAGGCGGCCTCGATGATCGCGGTGTGCCTGTCGCTGCTGTTCCTCAGCCGCACCATCGACCGCTCGCCCGCGGTCAATGCCATCCTGCGTCAATCCAAGGCGTTGACGGATGCGCCGCGCGTCGACGTCTTCATCTGCACCTACAATGAAGAGAAGGCGATCCTCGAGCGCACCATCATCGGCGCCACCGGGCTGAACTATCCCGATTATCGCGTCTGGGTGCTCGACGACGGACGGCGGCTCTGGCTGCGCCGGCTCGCCCAGGAGTTCGACTGCAACTATCTGACCCGTCCGGACAACCGCCATGCCAAGGCCGGCAACATCAATCATGCGCTCCAGCACGTTTCCGGGCTGCCGGACCGGCCGGAGTTCGTCTCGATCCTCGATGCGGATTTTGTCCCGATGCCGGACTTCCTAACGCGGGCGATGAGCCTGATGCAGGACGGCACCGTCGGCGTCGTGCAGACGCCGCAGCACTTCATCAATCCGGATCCGATCCAGACCAATCTCGCCGCAACCGACGTCTGGCCCGACGAACAGCGTTTCTTCTTCGACATCCTGATGCCGGCCAAGGACGCCTGGGGCACGGCATTTTGCTGCGGCACCTCATCGCTGATCCGCTTTTCCGGCCTGATGCAGATCGGCGGCTTTCCGACCGATTCGGTGACGGAGGATTATCTCGTCACGCTGCGCCTGAAGGAATGGGGATTGCGCACGGTCTATCTCAACGAGCGCCTGACCATCGGTCTCGCGCCGGAAGGATTGAAGGAGTACATCACCCAGCGCGGGCGCTGGTGTCTCGGCTTCATGCAGATCTTCAGGGGCCGCAGCGGGCCGTTCTCGCGGCAATCGAAGCTCGCCTTCATGGACCGGCTGTCGCTGGTCGACGCCTTCATGAGCTGGACGGCGCTCTATGGCACCAAGGTTTTCGGCCTCGTCGTGCCGTGGCTCTATCTGCTGTTCGGCATCAAGGCGGTTCACGCCGATCTGTTCGAGCTTCTGAAGTACTTCATGCCGTTCTATGTCTGGCACGCCTTCACCATGGCTTGGATCTCGCGCGGTCGCTCGCTCGCGATCATGACCGACGTGTCGCAATACATCGCAGCCCCCGCGGTCCTGAAGGCGGTCGTGACCGGCCTCGCCAAGCCGCAAGGCCACAAGTTCAAGGTGACGGCCAAGGGCGGTGACCGCAATCGCCGCTTCATCGAGTGGCCGCTGCTGCGGCTCTATGGCAGCGCCTTGCTCATCACGCTGCTGGCGATCGCCTACGCATTCATCCTGCATGTGCGCGGCGACAGCATCGCCTATGGCGGGCTGGCGCTGGCCTGGAGCCTCTATAATTGCGTCGTGCTCGCGATCGTGTGCTTCATTTGCATCGAGCAGCCGCGGCGTCGCAAGGCCGAGCGCTTCGAGCGTGACGAGCCGATCCTGATTCACGAAGGTACGGAGCCGCGGCTGGTCCGGATGGTCGACATTTCGATCTCGGGCGCGCGCTTCATCGATCCCGCCCCTCCCGCAATCGGCGCCTCGATCAAGTGCAATGTCTACGGACAGAACGTGGCCGCGCTCGTGGTCCGCCGCACCCGCGATGGCTTCGGCGTCCGCTTCGAGGACGCGGTTGCGACGCGGATCAATGTCGTGCGCGCATTCTATGCCGGCGAATATGTCCGCGCCTTCCGCAGTGTCCGCGCAGCGCCGGTCGGCAAGGCCCTGCTGATGCGGCTGTTCGGCTAGAGCGGCATGAATGAGGTGGGCCTGCAGCAGTCCCATCCGTCGTCATTCCCCGATGCGCAATTGCGCATCGGGGAATGACGACGGAGAGAGGCGACGCGTCAAGCCGCCGGCTTCGCCGCCTGGTCCTCGGTCGACAACAGATGCAGCAGCGCGCTCTTGATCGCGGCCTGCGGGTCGGCGCGGTGATCTGGGCGCCGAGCAGGTCGGTGACATAGAACACGTCGCGGGCGCGCTCGCCGAAGGTCGCGACATGCGCCGAGGGCGATGTTGAGGTTGAGCTTCGAGATCGCGGTGGTGAGCTGGTAGAGCAGGCCGGGGCGGTCGAGGCCGGAGACCTCGATTGTGAATCGACGCTGAACATTGACCCCGCACTTAGTCCCGATTTCCCACGTGAACCTGATCTGATCGCCGACTTGGATCTGATAGGGGAGCAGAACCAAGCCAAGGAGAAGATATCCGCCTGCAGGCGCGGCAACTTCTGATAAACGAAAAATATCCAGGGCTGAGCGGATCGATTCTTGAGCAACAGCGAGTATTGCGTTCCTTGAGCTAGCGCGGCGTTCGCCGGCTGCGACGCGCGCTGTTCGTTGGTTAGCTCTTTCTCAGCGTAGCTAATATGGATCGGCATAGGCGTCTCTCCTGATTTTGATCGGCAGCATTGATGATCGCCGATGAGTTACGGTTACATGTGTCGATTTCTCTATCAACAGCGAGAGGTGATAGGTTGACACGCTACCGACGCTAGCCCGTCCTATTCGTGAGAGTGCGTTTTTTTGGTCCGATTGATGTGGCCGCACATCTGCTCTGACGAGGCGCGCGGGATTGCCTTCGGCTTTTCACCGCCTGACGACCGGTACTTTGCAACGCGCTTGAGGTGTAGGTTGGGCGAACGGGGGGCGGACGCCCCGCCGGTCAAGGACCGAGCGGCAGCAGCGCGCCTGGCAAGCCGCGGATCAGGTCGGCTTCGGGACATGCCGCGGCAAACGCAAGGCGAATGCGGCTCGTGGTCTCGACGACACGGGCAGCGAGTTTCAAGAGACGAAGACGCAGCGTCGCGAACTCGGCTGTGGCCAATTCCCGGGCTTTGGGAATCGCGTCGCGCACGGTCAGCATCAGCCAATAAGCGGCGGTGTGGAGAACGAGGCGGACTTGATTGGCGAGCGCCGAACGGCAGCTGGTGCGATCGGAGGCGAGCTGTGTCTTATGCAGCTTGATCAGATTCTCGGCTTGGCCGCGCGCGCAATACAGGCTGTCGTAGATCCACTCGGCCGAACCGACATCGAGGCTGGTGACGACGAAACGGATGTCGAGGCCGAGCATCGTCGCCTCAATACGGGCGACGGTACGCCGTTCGCGATCCCAGGACTTTGCCTTGTGGCGCGTCTCGGTATAGCCGCGCAGAACCGGCAGGTTCTCGATGGCGCGTCGCGTGCGGATGTCGTCGGCGGCCTCGTCGAGTTTTCTGGCGAGCGGCTTGGTGCCGGACAGACCGAAGATGTAGTCGATGCCGTTGGTCTCGCACCACGCCATTGCCTCCGGCCGGGCATAGTGCCCGTCGCCACGGAACGTAATTCGCGTGTTGTGCCACCGCGTCCGGATATGCCGTATCAGGCGGCGCAGGTGGGCACGCACCTCGACGCCGCCCGGCGTCTTGCCGGGCCGCAGCACGACCGCCACGGGCCGGCTCTTCTCCGTGTCGTAGACGTGGATCGGCAGGAAGCAGCGTTCGTCATAATGAGCGTTGAACAGCGAGAGCTGCTGATGGCCGTGGACGACATCGCAGGTATCATCGATGTCGAGCGTGACGGATGCCGGCTCGCGCGGGTAGCTATCCATCCATGCGTCGACCAAAGTGTAGGTCAGTCGGATCACGTCGCGCAGGCGCGGAGCATTCTCCAGCCGCGACAGCGTCGGTTGGGAACACAGATCGCGACCCGTGTCCGGCAGCCGTCCGCAGGCCAGCTTGAATGCGGGATCGGACCGCAGATGATCGAGGTCGTCGGCGTCCTCGTAGCCGCAACAGATCGCGAACATGCGCGCGCGGAACATATCGACAAGGCTGTGCACGACCCGCGTCGGATCGCGCCGATCCGGGAACACCCGGGCCAAATTGTCGGCCAAGCCGAGACGCCGCTCGGCCATCGCCAGAAGCATCACGCCCCCGTTCGAGGTCAGCCGACCGCCATCGAAGGCAGCTGTGACTTTCTTGGCGTGAACGGCTGGAAACGAGAAGGGCAGAATCGTATCGTCGGTCATGGCGGGCGTGGCGTTCGCGGTTGAGGTGATGGGGTTGGCTTCGCAACCGAATCCTACGCCGCATCAGCGCTTTACACCACGCTCGCCAGCCTCTCAGGCGCACTCTGACGAATAAGACGGGCTAGGTAGCGGATATACGGATCGGAGTTTCGTCAGTCGTGGCTTGGACGAGCCTGATGGCGCGAATAGCATCATCCTTTTTGTGGTAGCTTTCGCCGGAGGTGACGATATTGAGACCATTCCGCGCGTGTAGCTTCCAACGCCATTCCTGGTGCTCGTCTCGGTACAATTCGAAATGCATCGTAAGTCTCCGACGATGGTCAATTCGCAGTCTTCAGTCCTTTACCGGAGTGCGTTCGTTCGTCCCTTGGACTAGTCCAAGGGCAGGGACAGCATCAGGTCTTGTGATGGTAGCCTTCACCGGAGCTGGCAATCTTATGGTGATTCCCGCCGTGCAGCGACCAACACCACTCTCGCTTGTCGTCCTGATAGAGGTGGAAATACATCGGTGGTCTCCGGCGATGGTGCGTTCCGCCATACCCATTCGACCACATTCGGTGACCTGCAAAGCCTATGAGAAACGGTAGTTTGCAGCGGATCAGCGGCCGCGCTTACGCCGCTCGCCCGGTTAGCTCGGATAACCAAAGGCGTAACCGACCAAAGCAAAGACGTGGGGGCCCGCCTTGCAGTTTGCGCTTACAAGAAAGCCAGACGCAGCGAGGCAGGTTTGTGCCGTCGGAGGCAGCAGCGCTAGAGCGTGATGAGTTTAGTTTTGGTCATATCCGGCCTTTGCGAAGTAGTTGGCGCATTCGGCCGGTGAGACGGTGCCGAGGATCGGAGCGATAGCATCGTAGACGGCCTCGGTGGTTCGCTGTGCGGCTTTGCGCAGCCAGTGTTTGAACTTGGCGAAGAACTGCTCGATCGGATTGAGATCAGGCGAGTATTTCGGCAGGTAGAAGAGCCGGGCGCCGGCGGCACGGATGGCGCGACGCACGGCGTGGGCCTTGTGCGAGCCGAGATTGTCCATGATGACGATGTCGCCGTGCCGCAGGGTCGGGACCAGAGCCTTCTCGATATAGACAAGGAAGGCTTCGCCGTTGATCGGCCCCTCGAGGAACCACGGAGCGGTAATGCGATCGTGGCGCAAGGCGGCCATGAAGGTCATGGTCCGCCAGCGGCCGTGCGGTACCTTGGCTTTGATACGTTGACCGCGCGGCGCCCAGCCCCGCAGCGGCGCCATATTGGTCTTGGTCCAGGTCTCATCGATGAACACCAGCCGAGTGGGATCGATCCGATCCCGATACTTGGTCCACTGCGCCCGCCGACGGGTGACATCGGGACGATCCTGCTCGGCGGCAATCATCGTCTTTTTTTGTAACTGAGCTTCTCGGCGTGGACGAACTCCCACATCGTGCGGTAATCGACCTTCAGGCCACGCTCAGCGAGTTCGGCCACCAGCCCGCGCACGGTAAAATCGTTTCGGCACCGTTGCATCAGCCATTCGCGGTGCGGCCCCGCAATCTTCTTTGGCCGATAGCCCCCGATCTGGTCTGGCTTGACGCTACCGGTCTCGTGGAAGCGCTGTACCCAGTTGATCGCCGTGCTGATGCCCACCCCAAATTGAGCCGCTGCCTGATGCCGCGACAGGCCACCTTTGATGACAGCTCTCACTACCCGCTCACGAAGGTCGTCCGAATAGGCTCGTCCCATCCATGCTGGCCTCCTTCCCAGCCAGCATGTTGAATCAGAAGCCTTCCGATTTGGGAATCCCAAATCGATTCAAGCTAGACCCATCCCGCTCTAGCATCGAGCTCGACACCAAATACCCAGCCGTTCTTCCTCTATGTAGCCGATCCGGTCACCGGCTAGGAACACTGGCCTTGTCGACTACATCGCAATAGAAGTTCGGCGGTAGCCGCCGCCGACGTGCCCCCAACGCAGCCTCCGGACCAATTCCACGCTCCGGGCAGTTTCAGTTCTGGTTCCAGGTCTGCCGCATTGGCGGCGCCGCTTGCGAAGAGCGCAATGTCGCCGCCCCCAAAAAACAAACTCTCGATGGCATCGGTCAAAGTAAGCGTCGTTCAGGCCACGGGTCTTGAGCGCGATAGGCCCAGGGCAGTAGCTGGTGATGTCGCGATCTGGACGGCCGGGATCGCCAGCCGGGATAGAAGCCACAGGTCCAGCCCCATCGATCGGCGTCAGCCGGCACGCCGGCACGCCGGCGCGCTCGCCAAACCAGCCAATCTTGACGTTGCCATAGAAACATCCCAGCCCATTCGGTGAGGATCGGCTGATTGCTGGCGTGTCAGCTCGGTCATGTCTTCGATCGGGCATCGTTGCCACAGCTGCGTGAGCTCGGCCGTCGGCCGCTTGCCGGCGCCGCTGCACTTCACGTAGCGTACGCGCCCGGCGAGATCGTGCACCATCGTCGATGGCACGTGGCGCAGCGCGGCCAGGTCAACCGCGCGCGGCGTCTTGCACTCGAGCCAGGGATATCGCCATAAGCTCGCCTGGCTTTAGCCCAAGACCTCTAAAATTGGCGTCGCGGGGTTCGGAATTCGCGATCGCTGCTTCCACCCGCGCTGGCCGCCAAAGAAGCTTTCACGGCTTCCGCCTGATCAGCCATCGCAAGGCGTAAGTGACAGATCGGAGCTTGTCGTTTTTGACGACGCCGATCGAAGCTATCCATCCTGCTGCCATCTCAGCTCCAGCCTATGTAGAGGGCCTGTTTTTTGGACGCCGTGTAGGTGGCGGCCTAGTTAATTCGAGCTTCGCAATCGCGGAAAGGGCTGGGCTGTTTGCGATCTTCCCCCAGGACTATCGTATGAGCGCCTCTATCGCGTTCATGGAACCAATTCCACGGCGTCGCTTTTCCCGAAACAGTGGCCTGGGACTACGAAAGAGACGCGGGCAGCTGGAGGCAACCACCCGCGCCAAGTTTGCTACGCCGGCTCATACTGTCCGGGGTTAATTAGACGGCCAAGCCGATAAGTCTCTCAGCAACTCGCGTGCCAAAGAGGAGAGGAGCAAATGACTCGCTTCTTCACAGTGCGCCAGCTAACTGCTCGTGGAGCTTCCGGACAGGTATCCAATCCGACGCGGTCTAATGAAAAATCAGACGTTGGCTAATGATTCCGGGCCGTGAGGTGATTGGATCAATGTCATCGTCGTGAACCACGACCAGTGAAATGGACCCCGATTTTGGGACCAGAGGTTAAGTTGGAAAAGGGCCGCTCCGTTTGATAGACGGAGGGCATGATGACGACGAAGACGAGACGCAAGATCGACGCGGCACTGAAGGCAAAGATTGCGCTGGAAGCGGTGCGGGAGCAGGCGACGGTGGCCGATCTGGCCCAGCGCTATGAGGTTCACCCGAACCAGATCTATGCCTGGAAGAAGCAACTGCTGGACCAGGCGGCGCGGGCCTTTGATGCGGGTGTCGGGCGCGAGAGCGAGGAAACGCGCGAACGCGAGATCGAGAAGCTGCACGCCAAGATTGGACAACTGACGGTCGAGCGCGATTTTTTAGCGCGGAGGTCCGGAAGATGAGCACGCCGGACCGTCGAGGAATGCTCGATCGCGCCGACAAGGCGCTGTCGATCCGTCGGCAATGCCTGTTGCTTGGCATCGCGCGCTTCGGGGTCTACCGGCCGCCCCGGCCGGCCAACGACAACGACCTTGCCCTGATGCGGCGGATCGACGAGCTGTTCATCGCCTGGCCGTTCCTGGGCTCGCGGCGAATGACCGCAATGCTGAAGGCTGAGGGGCTTCAGGTCAATCGCAAGCGCGTGCAGCGGTTGATGCGCAAGATGGGCATCGCGGCGCTGGGACCGAAGCCGAACACGACGAAGCCGGCGCCGGGCCACAAGATCTATCCTTATCTGTTGCGCAACATGACGATCGACCGGCCGAACCAGGTGTGGGCCGCCGACATCACGTATCTGCCCATCGGCCGTGGCTTTCTTTATCTCGTCGCCATCATCGACTGGGCGAGCCGTGCGGTTCTGGCGTGGCGGTTGTCGAACACGATGGACGTCTCGTTCTGCGTGGCGGCTCTGGAAGAGGCGCTGGCGAAGTACGGCAGGCCGGAGATTTTCAATACCGACCAAGGCAGCCAGTTCACCAGCGCGGCCTTCACCGGCGCGTTGGCGGGCGCAGGGATCAAGATCTCCATGGATGGCCGCGGTCGTTGGATGGACAACGTCTTCATCGAGCGGCTGTGGCGGTCGCTCAAGCATGAGGACATCTATCTCAAGGGCTATGCCGACGGCCGCGAGGCCAAGGCAGGGGTCGCGAGCTGGATCGCCTTCTATAACGATCGTCGCCTTCATCAGGCGCTCGGCTATCGCACGCCGATGGCGGTCTGGCGCGAACGGATGCAGGCCGCGAAGGCTGTGGACATGGTGGACAACGCTGACGCGTTGACCACATGCCCCAGCAACAGCAGCAGACAGAGTCTCTGGCAGCGTGATAGGAAGTAATCAGGAGCGGTCAGTTTCCAACTAACAAACCGGCTCAAGCGGTCCCGCTCCGCGGGTCCATTTCTCAGTTCGCCAACTTCCAAGTCGACTTTGCAACATTCCAGCTTCGAGCGGACGGTTGAGCATTGAGCTGGCTCCGGTTGTCTGAACAGATTTTCCGCGTCGATAAGTGGAGCCTCTGCCATGGTTAGGCTGCCAAGCGGAGTGGCAGCGGGTTGAAGTAGGCTTGATCGGGGGTGACGCCGTCAAGGCTCGAATGCGGGCGCCGACCGTTGTAGAAGTCGAGGTATCGGCCGATCGACGCGAGGGCCTCGCTGACGCTGTCATAGGCCCGCAGATACACCTCCTCGTATTTGACGCTGCGCCATAGCCGTTCGACAAACACGTTGTCCCGCCAGGCTCCCTTGCCGTCCATGCTGATCGCAATGCCGTTGTCGGCGAGCACGCCGTTAAAAGCCTGTCCGGTGAACTGCGAGCCCTGATCCGTATTGAAGACGTCCGGCTTGCCGTGACGAGCCAGGGCATCCTGAAGCGTCGCGACACAGAACGCCGCCTCCATGGTGATCGATACGCGCCACGACAGCACGCGGCGGCTGAACCAGTCGAGCACAACCGCCAGATAGACGAAGCCTCGCGCCATCGGGATGTAGGTGATGTCCATCGCCCACACCTGGTTCGGCCGCGTGATCTCCATCCCGCGCAGCAGGTACGGGTAGATCTTGTGGCCCGGCTCGGGCTTTGTCGTGCGTGGACGGCGATAGAGCGCTTCTATCCCCATCCGCCGCATCAACGTCTTCACATGCCGACGGCCGATCTTGCACCCATCGGCAGCCAGCAGCCCTCGCAACATGCGAGAGCCGGCAAAAGGGAACTCCAGATGCAGCCGGTCGAGGCGCTGCATGATCGCAAGGTCGGCGTCCGGCACCGGCCGCGGCAGGTAGTACACGCTGCCGCGGCTGATGTTCAAAGCCTCCGCCTGCCTGGTGATCGACAGCTCGTGCTCACGGTCGATCATCGCTTTGCGCTCAGCAATCCCGCCTTGGTGAGCGCTCCTTCTAAAAAACTATGCGCGGCGATGCGCTCCCCCTGTGGGATAGAAACGGACCGGCGCTAGATTGCCGACCGGGAGGGAGCGGCCGATACGATTTTGGTGGCACGTGACCCCGTTAAAAAACCTGGTCCATGGGTTGTCGCGCACTTGAGAGTGGTGACGCCATCCGGCGATCCCGTTTAGGAATCTGACGTATAGCGCAGCCCAGCCCTTCCGCCGCCGTCAGCAGGAGGATTAGAGATGAACCCCAAAAGATCGAAGTCGAGGAACGGAGGTAAGATGCAGATGGTGCACCCGGACGCGGCTGCCATCGACGTCGGAGCGACTATGCACATGGCTGCCGTGAGGGCAGATCGCGCACCGGAGCCAGTCCGCAGCTTCGGTACCTTCACGGCTGATCTGCATCGGCTAGTCGACTGGTTTACTGAATGCGGCGTCGAGACTGTCGTCATGGAATCGACCAGCGTCTACTGGATTCCGATCTTCGAGCTTCTCGATGCCCGGGGATTTAACGTGTTTCTTGTCAACGCGCGCGATGCCAAGCACGTGCCGGGGCGCAAGACCGATGTCAGCGATGCGCAATGGCTGCAGCGGCTCCATTCATTCGGGTTGCTGCGGGCCAGCTTTCGGCCCAAAGGGCAGATTGCCGAGCTGCGAGCCTACGTGCGTCAGCGCGAGCGTCTGCTGGAGTACGCGGCCTCACACATCCAGCATATGCAGAAGGCCTTGACGGAGATGAATCTTCAGCTGCACCACGTCGTCACCGACATCACCGGCGTGACCGGCCTGCGTATCATACGGGCGATCCTTGCCGGCGAGCGCGATCCTGAGGCGCTGGCGTGCTTGCGCCATTATAGTTGCCGCTCCAGCGCCGAGACGATCGCGAAGGCGCTCACCGGAAGCTACCGCGCCGAGCATCTGTTTGCGCTCGAGCAGGCACTTGCGCTTTACGACGCCTACCACGAGAAGGCATCTGCCTGCGACGCCCGAATTGAAGCCGTGTTGAAGGAACTGAGCTTCCATCGGGGGCATGGCCACGGATCAGCGCCGCGGGTCTCGCGGCGTCGGAATCGAACCGATCAGGCGAACGCTCCAGCTTTCGATGTCCGCGAGGCGCTGTTCGCGTTGCTCGGAAAGGACCTCACCGCGATCGACGGCCTCGGTCCTTACCTCTCGCTGAAGCTGATCGCTGAATGCGGCGACGACCTCTCCTCGTGGCCAAGTGCAAAGCATTTTACCTCCTGGCTGGGACTGGCGCCGAGCAACAAGGTCTCCGGCGGCAAAATGCTCTCGTCCCGAACGCGCCGATCCGGCGGCCGAGCGGCGGCACTTCTGCGCCTTGCTGCCGTGACCGTGGGTCGTACAGACACTGCGCTCGGCGCCTTTTATAGACGGCTCTCAGCGCGCATCGGCAAGGCCAAGGCCGTGACCGCCACGGCCCGGAAGATCGCAGTTCTGTTCTACAATGCTGTGCGATACGGAATGGACTATGTCGATCCCGGGGCCTCGTCCTACGAGACGCGTTACCGGACGCGAGTGGTCAACAATTTGCATCGGCGTGCCAAGGCATTCGGCTTTGTTCTCCATCCCTTGGAGCCGAAAGTAGATGCTGCCGTTTCTTAGGAATCGTTCTCCAGCGTCAGTTCGCCGATCTTGGCGTGCAGCGACTTCACGTCGATGGCTGCTTGCTCCGCTCCGGAGCCGCCGCCGGGACCGAACGCATCGGCGGCCTTGCTTTCAAGCTGAGCCTTCCACGCCGTGATCTGATTGGGGTGGACGTCGAACTGCTCGGCAAGCTGAGCCAGCGTTCGATCGCCCTTCACGGCGGCGAGCGCCACCTTCGCCTTGAAGGCCGGTGTGTGGTTCCGGCGTGTTCTTCTGCTCATTGTCGCTCCTGATTCGCAGGCACAGCGTGCCCGCTGTCAGCCAGAAACTCCACTTATCGCCCTGTGCAGAATTCCGGGGCCGGCTCTCTTCCTCGGCGGCTCCAACGATAAGTGGTGCCCGCCCAGTTGCGCATGTGCACCTCGCCGCGTGCCTCTCTCACCGTGTTTCCATCGTCACACTGCGCGCTGACAGCGTGACCAGACACATGAGGGCCGCCAATATCGCAAATGCGATCGGCAATCCAGCGAGCTTGGCGAGAAAGCCCACGCCCGCCGGTCCAACGAGGATTCCGGCATAACCAACTGCGGTGATCGCTGCAATCGCGAGGCCGCGAGGCATTACCTTCTGCGCGCCAGCCCGCCGGAACAGGATCGGGACTAGGTTCGATGCACCCAAACCAATAAGCAGGAAGCCTGCTATGGCGAAGGTTGCACTTGTCGCGCAAAGCAGAAGTGCGAAGCCCGCGACCGCCAATAAACTGCCTAACACCAGTGTTGTGCGGTCACCGAGGCGCGCCACAACGGAATCTCCACCGAGGCGCCCGGCAGTCATGGCGATCGAGAACAGCATGAAGCCGAGCCCGCCCTGCGCTTTCGGGACAAGGCCACGTTCCACGAGCAGCAAGGCACTCCAATCAAGCATCGCCCCCTCAATGAGAAACATGATCCCCGCTAGCGCCGCGAGCAGCAGCACGATGGCACGCGGCACCACGAATAGCGCCCCATGCTGTGCCTGAGCGCTTCGGGGCAATCGCGGCCAGATCAGCATCATGGCGCAAACTACGATGATCGAGCAGATCAAGGTTGACGAAAACGCCTCGATATCCAGCCAGAGCAATGTGGTCATCGCGGCGGAACCAACAAATTCGCCGATGCTGAATTGCGCGTGAAAGCCCGACATCAGCGGACGCTTCGCAGCACGTTCCGCCTCTACCGCATAGATATTCGCTGATACACTGATCGAGCCGAGCGAGGCGCCGAAGCCGACCAGCGCAGCTCCTAGCGCAGCGGGTGTACTGAAAACGGCGAGCCACGGCAGGAGGAGCGCAACTCCGAATCCGCCGGCTAAGATGATTGGTTTGCTGCCGCAACGCGCACTCAATAATCCGGTCAATAGCATCGCGACAACTGAACCAATCCCCAGAAGGAGCAGCAGAAAGCCGAGGACGCCGTCATCGACAGCCAGCCGCTCCTTAACGAACGGCACCAACGGCGCCCAGCCCGCCATGCCAAAACCGGCGACAAAGAATGCAAGGCGCGTCGCGAGCCGAGTGGCTCTCCAAGAGGCGGACATCATTCGAAACTCCGGACGAAATGGCGGGCGACACCTACGCAACAGATAAACAGGCCGCTCGTTGCGAGTTGAAACATCTGTGCGCCTCCAGGTCGTGAGACAACTGACGACTTTCCTCAACCTCCTTTGATCGTACAATCTAACGCCACGTTCGTTTCAAGCCATGGGCGTGCCGTCAGATGGCTCGAGGGTTGGTACCGGCCTCGTAACCCATGCCCCGCACATCGTCTGCGTGATCACAGCTACCATCCGCGGGTAAGACGATATGGTGAGTATTGCGCGTTAATCCCCAGCACGTCATTCGTTTTGGTTTACGGGGGGAGAGCGGACATCGTGCTGAACAGTCGAAAGGTCATCTTTTACGACGACACCAGGTTGCAGCTAACTTGCCTGCCCGAATCTGGCGCAGATTCGCTCATTTCAATATTGGCGCCCGCCTAACTTCCTCTCGGGTGGTCGGCTTGCGAAGGTTGCCGGACGCGAGAAGGCGGAGCTACCAGCTTACGGCGCATAACATCGCACGGTCGATCGAGGAACCCTTGGTCGCTCAGATAGGTATTAGCGCGCCCTCTTTCTTATGCCTCTGAATTCCTCCGCGCGGGCGCGCTCTTGTGACCGTGACGTCGTCGGCGTGCATTCGCAACATGCTCAGCGAGCGGGACGGCCTACCATTTCTGGCAGGTGCCTCGGAGGTCTTTTGTGGCAGATAAGACACAAAGCAACCATCGGCAAAAGGCAGATTTCCGGAAATTGTTGAACAGACCAACCTGGAACTAGAACGGCCTCGACGAGCTTTAGGAATCACCGTCATGGTGGGTTCCGCTTTGAAAGGTGTGCATCAACGCACGTCGTCCAAAATCGGTTGTATGGTTCTCCTATTTCGGATCACATGGATCCGACGATGTCTCAAGAAATCTGGAAACTGACGCACTACGTGGCATCGATCTGCTATTGGCTGCCCAGAAAATGCTCAACCCACCTGAATCTGGACCAACCAATATGGCTCAACTCTGATCCGTAACAGCTACGGCCAGAGTACCGGAGCGATGTTCACGAACAACGCAAGCAACAGCTGCGACGGCAATAGACCCTGTTCGCCGTCAGGGCCTGTGAGACAAACAGAGGGATTTTGCGGGGGGAGGATTTCTGGTTCATCGTAGCCACCAGGAGCGAAGATGAAGCAGAAATCCGGACCGGGCAAGGCTCGGCAGAACAAGTTCTAACGGACATTAGGCGACAGACCCGCCGGCGTTATTCGGAGGAGGAGAAGATCCGCATGGTGCTGGAAGGGTTGCGTGACAAGGCGAACATCTCCGAGCTCTGCCGCCGAGAAGGCATTGCGGCCTCGATGTATTACGGCTGGTCCAAGGAGTTCCTCAAACCCGGTAAGCGCCGCTTGACCGACGGCACGGCGCGAGCTGCGACCTCCCGGCGAGGTGAAAGACCTCCGCCGGGAGGCTACCGCGTTGAAGGAGGCCGTAGCCGATCTGATCCTAGAGAACCGTCTGCTCAAAAAAGCATGAACGGGCCCTATCGGTGAATGCTTCGCATTCACCTGTCGGGTGACAGATGAGACGAGGCATGAGGTATCCCGCCTCCGAGAAGGCCGAGATCATCCAGCTGGTCGAGCAATCGCATCTTCCGGCCAAGCGCGACCGTGCTTGACGACTTCTCGCACTACATCGTGGCTGGAGGCTTGGCCGACCATGTGCGCTTCCGACGTCACGGCCACGCTCGACCAGGCACTCGCTGCATCCGGCCTTGACCACATCGCCGTCGCGCACCGGCCAAGGCTTCTCAGCGACAATGGTTCGAGTTACGTGGCGGACGATCTGGCCAAGTGGCTCGACCAGAAGGGCATGCAGCATGTGCGCGGTGCTCCGTAGTCGTCGGTTAAGAAGCCGATTTGAGTGGTGTGCGGTGGCTGGTGACTGAGAAGAAGGCAGCCAGGAAGAGGTACCAAAGAGCCCTTAGCCAGGCGAGGATGCGGCGGAAGTTGTAACCGACGGCGGAGAGGATGACGTTGGCGGCATCGCCGGCGCGGCCTTTGAGGTAGCAGCGGCCGAGGTGTCCGTCAGCCTTCAAATGGCCGATCACGGGCTCGATAGCGGAGCGGCGCCGCAGCTGGCGCTTGATAGTGCCGAAGACGCCGCGCTTCTGGCCGGAGATGAAGACGCGGCGCGGGTTCTGTGCGTCATGGCCGCGGTATCCCTTGTCGACAAAGGCGCACTGGATCGCGCAGCCGGTGAGTGTCTCGGTTCGGTCGATGACGTCCCGCAGGGTGTGACCGTCGTAAGGGTTATCGGGCAGCGCCTTGGCGTGCAGCACGAACTGGCCGCCGGGAGCAGGCCGGTTGTTGGTGACGATGGAAGCCTTCACGCCGAACTCGTAAGGCGCGCTGGCCTTGCCCTTGCCGATGCACTCCACCTCGGGGGCATGGAAGGAATACAGCTTCCAGCCGCGCTGGCGCTGCTGCTGCGAGCGGATCTGCGTGGCCCGGCTCAACGGGAGTGCGAACGCCTCTTCGAGCGCATCCTGGCCTTCGATCTTGCGGCGGATGTCGCGGATGATCCGGCCCAGGCGGCTGCGCAGGATGCGCAACTGCCGCTGGTGCCGCTTGAACTGTTTGGCATGGGCGTAGCGTCCCGCCATCATCGCGGTGGCCTTGGCGATCCGAGAATAGGATTGCCGCAGCCGCACTCCGTGCTTCCTCGCTAGGCGGTTGAGCCCCTGGATCGCCGCATGCAGCAGCTTGGCATCGGTCGGAAAGGTGATGGCCTTCGGCTGCACCGTGGTGTCGACCGTGACCCGCTCAAGGTCCTTGCCGCGTAACGCGCCGACGTCGTGCGCCACCCGCAGGCTCTCGGCCAATAGCAGTTCCAGTCTGTCGCCGAGCCGCTTGCGCCAATGGCTCAGGTCCGAGCGCTCGTGCGGGAATGCGTGCTGGAAGAACTCTTCGCCAGTGAAGTACTGGAAATACGGGTCGTGGACCCAGCGTTCGCATACCCCCTCATCGGACAGCCCGTAAATGTGCTTGAGCAACAACAGCCCGATCACGAAGCGGGTCTCAATCCCCGGCCGGCCGTTCTCGCTGTAGAGCGGCGCGATCTCGCCGTCGATCCAGTCCCAATCGATCTTGCCGGTGAGCCGGACCAGCTCGTGCTTCAGATTGATGATCTGGTCGAGCCGCGCCCGGAAAAAATCGTTCGCTCCCGTCGTTTTGTGCTTCTTCGGCCGCATCGTGCCCTCCGATGCGGACAGGGAATCATGCTTCGCCCGTCGAGGGAATCTCGAAAACGAAATTGCAAGCTTCCGATGCACAAAACACCAAAACCTTGCAATCTCAGAACGTCATTCCAGCCAAATTACGATTCCAGATCAGTCGCCTGGAAGCTTCTTAACGGGCGACTCCGTACCATCCCCAGACCCAGGGAAAGATCGAGCGCTGGCATCAGACACTGAAGAACTGCATTCTGCTTGACAACTACTACCTGCCTGGTGATCTCGAACGGCAGATATCGGCCTTCGTCGAACACTACAATCAAGTTCGCTATCATGAGAGCATCGACAACCTCACACCAGCCGATGTATATATCGGCAGAGCCAAGGCGATCCTCGCAGCGCGAAGATGCATCAAGCGCGACACCATCGCAAACCGCCGCTTGCAGCATCAACTGCAGGCTGCTTAGACTCTAACCCCTGATGAGCCAGAGCCTCCCTTCTCGAAACGCCTGATCAGTCTCAAATCATCTGACAACGGACACACAGCATGATGTGTCTTGCTGGCGCTATTCCAGAGTTCAGCGATCCTGCCAGGGCTGCACATAATTGCTTTCTGACGGCAGCTTCAAGCAGCTCGGGCCGGTGAAGCGTGCGAGCGAGGTGTGGCGCGGAGTAACAGATATGCCAACTATCTCGATTCAGGCTGTGTTTCCGTGAAGAAGCAGTGTGCTTTACCAGGCCACATTGTGAACTGTTCCTCTTTAGCAGTAACGCCGTTGCTCAAAAACTGACCGAATTTACCCCGATCGTTCGTAGACCGATAGTGAGCAGGTATGTATTGTTCAGCACGGGCGGTGCCGAACCAACAGAGTAATTGTAGGAACTTACGTATTTTGCTGCCAGCACGAAGCAGTCGTCCACATAGCCCGCGCCGAACGCGTACTGGTTGATTTTGTTCGCTTCAAGGTCCCAGCGCGCAGCGCCCTGAACCACCCAGTTCGACGCCACCTTGACCGATCCGCTGGTGAGAATGCCTTCGCGGCGCGTCAGGTAGCCGAGTTCCGGCTGCGCTGCATAATCGCCGTAGGTCACGGCGACCGACCAGCGGTCGAAATTCGCGCTCGCCGTGGCCTCGAACCGGTTGATGTTCCAGGTTGTCTCATCCATCCGCGAGCGCACGCTGAACGTATAGGTGCGGTTCGGCGAATAGGCGACGCTCGCGACATAATCCGAGCGCGGGTTCTGCAGGCCGGAGTCGACACCGGTGTTGGTCATGTCGGTGACCGCGAACGAATTCAGCCCGAACATCTGGTAGGACTGTCCGAACATCGTCTTGACGCTGCCGCCGCGATCGAACTGCGTGGTGGCCTGCACGCCGACATTGGCGCGGCCGCCGCCCTCGACGCGGTCGTAGCCGGAGAACTTGTCGACCGCGAACAGGTTGCTGGTGTCGAATAGAAAACTTTGTGCGTCCTCGTTCGGAAGCTTGCCGGCATTGGGTTCGTCGGGCCGGATAATGACCTGCGCAATCGGCTCGACGGTGGTCGTGCCCCACGGCTGCACATTGATGAACGGGTAGCGGTATTCGAAGCCGACGGTCGGCATCATGCGGATCGTCTGGGTGTCGCCGACCGGCAGGAAGTTGGAAACGCCCGGCTGATTCGAGACGTCGGCATTGATGGCGTCGGCGCGGATGCTGGCGAACGGCGTCCAGATCTGGCCGAGCGGGTCGGTGTAGGACTTGCGCCACTGCGCCTCGGCCGTCAGCCTGGTGTAGGTGCCCGGCATGCCGCGCAGCAGGCACTGCGACGGCGTCCGGGCCAGCGGATCGGCGGACGTCAAACTGCACAGGCCAGCGGTGTTGGCGATCGTCGTGATCGGATCGAACACCGCGGTTTCGCGGGTCAGGTTGACGAAGTTCATCTTGTAGCTGACTTCGCCACCCAGGACCGGGCGGTTGATCACGTTGTTGTAGTCGATGACGGGGGCGACCACGGGCACCTGGTTCTGGTTGCCCGAGTAGCTGAGGTAGTAGATCGCGCGCGCGTCAAAGTAGCTGCGGTTGCCGACACCGGTCAGATAGAGCTGCGAGATCGCCTCGGTGGGCAGCGACAGGAACGATCCGAACGGGTCCTTGTACTGGGCGAGCCGGTAGTCGGACATGAAGAAGTAGTCGGACAGCACCACGCCGTCCCAGCCCCAGACCCATTTGTCGTTCAGCGCGAACTGCCCCTTGGTGTCGACGCCCCAGCGGAACTGGCGATCGCCGGGCTGGCCGGCAAACTGGCCTTGATCGAGCTGGTCGATGCCGTAGAGCCGGATCTGATAGGAGCCGTCCGCCAAGCGCTGGCGGAATTCGCTCTGGAACAGCACGCCCTGCTTCGACGTGATGCGCGGATTGAAGGTGGCGTCCATGTCAGGCGCGATCGCCCAATAATAGGGGATTTCGACGCCGTAGCCGAACGCCGTGTACGAGGTGAAGCCCGGCATCAGGAAGCCGCTCTTGCGCTTCACGGTCGGATCGGGCGTCGAGAAATAGGGCAGATACGCCATCGGAACGCCGAAGAATTCGAGCTGGGCGTTCTCGAAATAGAGCATCTTCTCGGTCTGGTCATGGATGATGCGCGCGCCCTTGACCTGCCAGAGCGGCGGCTTCTTCGGATCATCCTTACAGGGCGCGCAGGCGGTATAAACGCCGTAGTCGAACACCGCGTAATTGCCGCTGGACCGATCGGCGCGGGTCGCCGCCATCCGGGTCTGGTCTTCGGTATCGACGCGCAGCGAATCGACGAAACCGTCGCGGTAGTCGTCGCTGAGATCCATGATGTTGGCGTAGGTGATCTTGCCTTCCGCATCGGTCATGCGGATGTTGCCTTCGGCATGAAGACGCTTGGTCTTCTGGTCGTAGATGACCTTGTCGGCCTCCACGCTGGTGCCGTTGTAGAACATCTGCACGTTGCCGACGGCCGAGATGCGGCTGTTGTTGTAGTCGTAATCGACCTCGGTCGCCTGAACGAGCATGTGGTTGCCGCCGAGCACCTTCGGCCGGGTAGCTCGCGATTGGTGCTCATTGTAGATGAAGGCTTGCGCCCATGCTTTCGCAGGCGCAACAACGCCGCAAGCAGTCGCAATAACACCCGCGATGGTAAGCATTAAGATTCGGCGCGAGCGATCACGCATATCCACTCCACGAACTCAGTAAGGCGCACCTGCCCACCGGGAGAAGCACCGCAGAATCCCAGCTAAATCGCGCCGTACGACCCACGCGACAGCTCCATCAAAGCACTAGTTTGAATCAATCGGATGAGGTCCCATCTGAACCGTAAAAGGGGCTGCGAACCGTCATCGACATAACGGAATACGTCGCATCTGAAGCAATCGACGTGCCATTGCATCTTTGGTGACGTTGGCGAACCCTGAAGTCATACGTGGGGTTCGCGACATTGACGTCTCAGATCGGACGCGGATCGCGCGACAACAACATGAATCGTCCATGGTGACGATTCTCGAAGCTCTAGGAGCCCGTCCAGATATGTTTTCGTGACGGGCATTTGTTGTAGAGTAGCAGGCTCAGGCTGCGTTTGCGAGGTTGAACAGCTTGAGGAGGTTATGGACGGTGCAGATCATTGTCCACTCGGCGCGCACTTTCTCGATGCCCCGCAACAGGAACTGGCGGAAGCCTCTTGCCTGTTTGATCTGCCCGAACACCGGCTCCACCACTTGCTTTCGCAATCGGTAGGGTGTTTCGAAGCCGCCATCGTCGATCTTCTTTCGCATGGCCTGTGTCAGCGGGCCGCCGACTTTTCCGTTCGCTACTGTCGGGTGCTTGGCGCGTCCGGGCGCGACATAGCCATCGATGCTGCGTGTGTCGAGCGCTTCGAGATTGGCTTCGCTGCAGTAGCCGGAATCCGCTGAGGCCTGCCGCGGCTTGCGGCCAAGATTGCTCTCGATGGCCTCGATCAGGGGCACCAACTGGCCCTGATCGCTGCCGTGCTGGGTCAGTTCTTGCGCGACAATGATCTGGGCATGTGCATCGACGGCCGCCTGGGCATTATAGGCCTGAACGAAGCCATCCTTCGACTTCATGATGCGGCTTTCCGGATCGGTGAAGTTGCGTTGCGCCTTGGGATTGGGTTCCTCCGATGGCAGCGCCGCCGGTTTGCCCGGCTTCTTGCGGCCTTCGGCCTGGCGCTGCTGTTCCTTTTCGGCCTCGATGCGGCGCTCTTCCTCCGCCGCCAGTTTGGCGTCCGCTTCCAGCGCCGCCATCGCTTGCTGGATCTTCGCCAGCCGTTTCTGCTTGTCGACGGTCCAGTCCGGCAGTTCGTCGCTGTTGCCGAAAGTCTCATCCTCCGAGGCATCCGCCGCCTCGGCGGCCGCCAGCATGCGAGCGACCTCGGCCTTCAATTCCGCCTCGCGCTTCTTCATGCGCTCATAACTCATCGCCTTGTGTTTCGACGCGTTCGCCTTGATCTTCGTACCATCCAGCGCGACATGACCGAGCTTGACCAGCCCGGCCGTCTCGCACAACTTCAGAACCTGCACGAATAGCGCGCCGAGCGCCTTCAAATGTCGCTTGCGAAAGTCGCTGATCGTCCGAAAATCCGGCGCATCCAGCGCCACGATCATCACAAAATCGTTCCGCTCCCGGCAGGCCTTGGCAATCCGACGCGACGAATACAGCCCACTCGCATAGCTATGCAGCAGCAGCGCCACCATCATCCGCGGATCAAACGGCGGCTGCCCAAGCCCGCTCACATAGCTGCCCATGATCTCCCTGAGATCGAGGCTCTCCCGCACCAGATCAACCATAAACCGCGAGACATGGCCTTTCGGCACGAAGTCCTGCACATTCGGCGGCAGAAGCAGCGTCTGATCGATGTTCCAAGGCCGAAAATACTTGCTCATCGCCCAATGTTGAATCAGACCCGACCAGATTTGAACAGCGACTATCCAGACAAGCTCCTAGTCAGCGAAATCACCGCTGCCATACCGCGATCTCGGCCAGCGTTACGCGGCCCGTAAGCGATATGAACTACAAGGCGCGTGCTGTGCGAGTTACGGGCCTTAATCACCCCCCAAAGGCGGTCGCGCCGGGGCGGCCATACCGGCAGCTCCTTCAGCACGCCGTCAGGTCGGGCCAGACGACCTTGTTCTCGTTGAGCATGTGTTCTCCCTCAGCGAACCTTGTGAATTTCCGTCCGTCCTCTGGCCGGACTTACTTCTATGAAAATGGCCAATTAGATCGCCGCGTTCTTGGCGGCCAAGAAAGCAATTGGTGGTTCCAGCACCGGTATTGCGCCTGCCACGGGATCTGTGCTGCTTCACTTTGGACGCCAGAGCGTTCCCATCACGCAACAGCAAGCATTACCCCCGTCTTTCGTCGCAGAAGCTCCCCTGGAAACGGTGTTCCAACCAGCCTGAACTCAATAAAGGTCAAGACCCTGATAATGAGCGGCTATCACTATTGGAGCGCCTCCACCATCCTTCGCAAGCAGACAACGGCTCATAATGCCATTCGTAGCCTTGGCGGCCCAGTCATCCGCAATGGATCGTTCGACGTCTACGCGAGGAAGTCCTCTGCCAGGATCGGCAGCCTCTTTGACGAAAGCGTCAGCCAACGAATTCCGGAATCCGGAGATTGTTTCCGTGTCCGAGGGCGGGATCGCGCACACCACAGCGTTATTTTCTGCATCCATATACACCTGAGGTCCAAAGGCATTGCGGCTGGCATTGAAGGCCATGATCAGGGTGTAGGTGATCTTGGTGCCGTTGGATGATGTAAATGTATGGTCTCCGACAGAAGCGGGAGTGGATAGGACAAAATTGGTTAGGCCATCCGGATAGAGTTTCGGACGCTGCTGCCCGACAACTCCTATTCCAGCAAATTTGGCAATTTCATCCTCCGCGCAGTGGTTTAGAATGTGACGAGTGCAGTTTGGTTGCTCATTGCTGCGCCGGGGCTCAGTCCAATGGCCAAGACACGGGAGTGATGGAAGGCTGACGGTACCCAGCGGAGCATTGGCCCGATCGATACAGAAAAGGTCCATGACGGGCTTGGTCAACACAGGACGTCGTTTCGACTGTCTGTAATCCAAAATGTACAGCGCAAGGAACTTTGCTCGCGAACTCGCCGGACTACGGTCATCCAGGTCGGTGGCCGGACCACCAGGTATGCTGGCCACCAACATGGACGCGGCGGCGAGCAATAAGAATCCCAAATACAGGTGCTGCGAACATTGGTATCGTGGAATCGGCGTATGTACTAGCATAGCTAAGGAATCCACCGCCGGTGGTGGCTAGGCGATCGTCGGCAATTAGTCGCTCCCCTCGCCGGTGGCTCAGATGTCGACGCCCCAAAAACTGCCAAGGTCTCTGTTTCTCTCGGGAGCAAAAACGACGCCGTATGTGAGCGTCACCACATGATCGACGCCCCGAAACCCGGGTGGCGACGCCGTGAACAAAAGCAAGCGCCGTGCCTCTTGCACGATGCAGATTTTGCGAATTCTTCGTGGTATGTGCGTGCCTTCGAGACATCGACACTTGTCTCGAACCTGACAAATTCGGTGCCAGTGCGTCGGAATACGTGCACCGGCGACTGCGAAAGCACGCTATGTCGCTTCCTTCGCGAAGAAGGCTGCGGCCTTTTTTAGGAGATCCCGCTCGGCCTTCAGCTTGGCGACCTCACGGCGCAGCCGTTCGATCTCCTGCTGCTCCGGCTTCATCAGCCCGTGGCCGGAAAAGGCCTGCACCGGGTCTTCACCCATTTGCGCAGAACATTCTCATGAACATCGAGGTCGTGGCCGGCTTGCGCCGCCGACACCCCACGCTGCCTGACCAGCTTGACCGCCTCGATCTTGACTCGCGACTGAACTTCCGTCTCTTCATCGCGCACCTCCGGCTTCATGAAACACCTAATCTCGGTGTCCATCAAACCGGCAGCAGCTCACCTCGGCAAAGTAGTCGGAGGCGAGCCGGAAGGTGAGAGCACGACCTGCGGCGGCCCTTGGATCCAACTCTGGTTCGGTCAACCAACGCTGAAGGGTGTCGAGCCCTCCGGCCCGCCAAGCGTGAGAACGTCACTCTTCCTAAAGATAAATCAAGAGTGTCACGTATGCAGCGACCTCAAGTTGCGTGTCTAAGTCTTGTGATTCCAGCCAGCGGCTGATTGCTTCTAAAGAAGACATGGCTTTAGCTCTGCTTCCTCGCAGTCGCGCTTAGAATCCTCGCGACTGGCAAAAGGTGGGGTTGACCGCGATTCGGCTCAGAGAACGCTGCGCTGGTCAACTACAAGAATCTCCAGGTGACGGAAATCAAACCTGGCGAAGCTATCCTTCCTTCCAGACGATCGATTCCATGAAACCTGCATCGTGGAACCTATGGGCTTATGACCGATTTTGGTGTGTTTTTTCAATCGAACTTATAGGAAAGAACGTACCCCAGCGTTCCATGCTGTACTTCGCAAGTACGGTCGGTTCACCGCAGCCGCTGCACAAAGAGTTGCTTCGCCTGTTGGTCCCCATCGCCCAGTAGCGGCCACCGACGCCGACGCTGAAGTTCCTGGTGACGAAGTAGGACAAGACGCCTTCAACTTGGACGCCTCGGCCCCCATTGCCCCGTTGTTCATCAAATATGGTCTCGTCGCGCAAGAGATGATTGTCACGCCCCTTGAAATCGGTCCACGGCAGGTAAGCGACGTCAGCGTTCAGACGGGTCAGCCAGATCGCCGACAACCTGGTGGATGTCGTCGCACACCGGGCATTCATAGGTGCGGATTTGAAGACCCCAGCGGCCGGGCGTGATGCGTGCCAGCGACATTGCGGTTAGACATGCCGGGCATAGTCGCCCGAAATGGTAGGCCATGGTTGCGCGCCTTAACTCAGGCGGGAGCACGATACTCTCGGTCACCGATTATTGCCGTTGATGGTGCGGTGATTGGGCAAGGCTCGCATGTCCGGTCGCCGACTTGCTGGTCAAAAGAAAACATATTGGCAAAGGTTAATGACGGCTGCCAACCAGCAGAACGGATGGCGTCCTAATGGAAATTGATGGGACAGAACGTCCAATACTGGGAACATCGGCTAAGCCTTGGTTTCTGTTTGCTTAATCCAAAACAGGCCACTCACAAACTCAAATTAGGTACTTGCAATGGGGCGGGAATGAGGGCCTGCAGATAGCTCTGGATGCGCCACAGTTGTGAACCCTCGCAAGGGTTATGGAATACTAGCGCCGTCCGAGATTGGGTCATTGTCCAAAGCTACCGAGCTCATAGCAAGCCCAAGCCCAAGACCTAGCGCCGGGAACAACTCGGCTCGCGGCTGCTGCCATACCGGCAACCTTGCAGTCTGACATCGTCGCCATGTAGCCCTCAAGGATCGTTATTTTACTATCCTCCTGCTGCACGTAGGCAACGACGCCTAATACGCCCGATAAGCCTCGTTGTAGGGTAGTGTCGTGGCAGACATAGGACGCGGAATAGCCGGGCTTCACGGTTGCGGCCTTGATCGCTAACTCACCAATCCTCCGACACTCATCTAAGGTCTCTGATGGTCGAGCAGTGATGTTGATGGTGGCCAGAATGCTAAGATGCGTCGAGGCGACAATGTTGATGAGCGGTGGCATGCCGGCTGACTTCGAAGTCATTACTGCGTAATTCCGTTGAGCGCATCAAGCCATCGAAGATTAATGGGGCTGGCCATTGCGCCGGCCTTTCATTTTGGCTGATTTCTCCGCCTTCGTTTCTGGTCCGATCACTTGTGCCTTGTCTGTCGGTCCGGACGTACAGCCGCAATGCTGTGCAAGCCGCATTAACGACAGGTACGGCCGCGTCTGCGATGAGAATACTATAACTTCGAGAATACTATAACTTCGAGCGGCTGCTGGATTCATACTCATGAACGCTTCTCCTCATCGGCCGCGTCGCAAATGATCGTAAGCAGCCTAAAGAGCGTAAGCGGAGGTATGCGCATGAGTTCTGTACTCGTCATCGCGAACTCGTCAGGGCCTCCGCGCTCGCGGATGGTCTCGCGAAGTGCGGCGAGCTTGTTAGGATCGGCAGAACGAATAGCAGCCTCGAAGGCTGGTATGAATTTGAGCCTGTCCATTTCAACAGCCTCCTAAGCGTTCGTGAACGCTGGCCCACGAAGTGACCTTTCGTTTTGGCGGAGGCCTAGTCACTTAGAGCTTCGCGATGCGGCAAGCAACTCGCGTGCCAGACAAGTCACCATGCAAGAGAGAGGAGGAAGAGCACCCAGCACTATGAAAAAGCGCGGGCGGCTGCTGACGACCGCCCGCGCGAAGTTGCGGTATGAGGGCTTGGCCCTCACGAGGTCAATCAACAAGCGACCAAGCCATGCATGGCAAAACGGTCACGCCTGCAAAACAGAGCGCTTTCACACCTCGTGCACCCTAGCTACCGGAACGATGTGGCGGCTTGCGGACTGCAATGTCATGAACCGGACGCGGCCGAACGAGATGAAACGTGCAGCGCTTAATGGCGCCGGGGTCGCGTGATGCGGGTCGATCGCGTCATCGTGTATGGCTATCAGCGCCGGGCTCCAAGCCGAGCCTTCGCAACTTCTCCTCTGCGAGAGGGCAGTTTAGCATTGCGGGCTTTGCGCCGCAGTTTGCAATATGGTCATCCTCGCCGCTTCTGACGGGTCGGCGACTGCAACCGCGTAAGTTATGTGCTTGAATTCCTCATCGTCGGCGCCTTCCTTGAAGACGGCGACGGTCACTATCCAACCGTCCATGTTGCCGCGCTCCCGAAGCCATCGCCTGTGGAGCGGTTGCGTCTGGAGCGGTTGCAGCGCTACGCGCCTAGGAGCGAAGCTCAAGGACCGTATCGTCAATGAAGCCGAGCAGACCGCCGTTAAGGACGGCGCGGAAGACGGCGATGTTAGCCGGCGGGGATTCCGGATACAGGGTTGCCTGAGGGCGAGAAGCCCGAGCCGAAGAAGCGCGACCGCAAGCCGCTGCCGGCCGATCTGCCGCGCCAGCGCATCGAACATGACCTGCCCGAGGACCAAAAGGCCTGTCCGTGCTGCCGGAGCCGGATGCATCGGATGGGCGAGAACGTCGCCGAGCAGCTGCGCATCGAGGTGAAGGCGACGGTGCTGCGGCATGTGCGGTTCAAGTATGCGCGCCGCCACTGCGAGCGGACCGCACCGAATAGCCCGATGGTGACTGTGCCGATGCCGGCGCAGCCCTTGCCCGGCAGCGTCGCCACGCCTTCAACGCTGGCGCTCGTGCTCGCCAACAAGTACGTCGACGGCACGCCGCTATATTGACTGGCAGACGCGCTGGCGCGCGCCAATGTCAGCATCAGGCGCGGCGGGAGGGAGATGGCGTACTCTGAAATGCGATCAGACGGAGGCAAGCGAGCCGATAGAACCGTAGTGTTTGGGCCCCTCCAAGCCGAGCGCCCGGAATTGAATGGACGAGCGCCAGTACCATCATAGATGAAGAAAGTCTCACGCGCGGGCCTATGCACGTGCGCGAGACTGCTTGGCTCGAGCCGCAAATAGTGGCCGCTCGCCTACGTCGACTTGGCAAGCTGGCCATCATTTGCGCTTCTTCGTATTTGAGAGCTTCTCTCCCGCGTCGCCTTTCGCCGCAGTTGCATCAGCAGACACCAATTTTGACTTGTCGCCGCTACCGAACGTGAAAGTGTCGGCGCCTGCGCTGATGCCATTCCATGCCACCGCCTCGGCGAGTGAAAGCAACCAAAGCCCTTGAAATCCCGATGCCGCATTAAGCTGTCCTGTCCAAACAGTGGTTGAGCTGCAACCTTCGAAGTTGACAGCAAAGCTTATCGCCGTTCCGTTGTGGTTCTGGACGAGCCAGCCTGTCATCGCCTGAGGCACGCCTTCGTCGCAGCTATTGGTTGCGTTGTTCGTATAGGTGCCGGAAATCGCGCCGGTGCTCTGGTCGTAGCTGCTGACCGCCAGGGTTGAGCCGTACTGGTTGCTCCATGTCCAAATGGGTTGCGCCTCTGCCGCTGTCGCCAGTATCAACCCGAGGCAGGCAGACGCGATCCACTCGATTAATTTCCAATTTGCTAGACGCATTGTAGACTCCATTTACTGGTAACTCCACGGCCTTCTGGCCGCCGTCGTATGGTAGGGCTGCGCCGATGGTCCAATACGCGCTCTCGCTGGGACTCAATATCTCACAGCCCCCAGCGCCACCCCAGCGGTAGTTCACGCGGATCAAACCGATATCAACGTCCTGACCAATACGCGCGGTCCCTGCAAAAGCGCCCGCTGGACCGCCCACAAGCCCGGTTGAAAAGAAGAAGTCCGCATCCCGATGAGCCGTGAACAAGTGATCGTACTCAACGCCAATTGACCAGTTCCGAGCGAAGTCGAATTCAAGGCCCGTGCCTACGGCGCCGCCCCACCGGGTCTCGCTGCCGTTATCGACGTTCATCCCCGTTGTGAAATCGAAGACCCGGTACTTGTTGCGGACGACCGGAGCGCCACTTTTCACATAGAGCAGCATGTTATTCCAAGTGTAGCCAACCTGGCCCGTGAACAGGCCGAAGGCATCGATCTTGGTGCCATCCTGGACGCCGACGAAAGCGAGATTGGAGTTGGAGCCGCTGAGATTGGGCCAGTTACCCTGCGCCGCCAGGTCAAACACCGAGTTGGCTATTTGCCGGCCGTAGCCGATTTGGCCACCGAACGTGCCACCGGTTGCATTGTGGCAACCCATGCCACGAGGTGGAGCAAAGACCAAGCCGGCGGCGTTGGCTACGTCCCAGCACTGATGCGCGGTGCTACCGGCGCCATTGATGCCGATGTAGAAGCCGGTCCAATCAAAGATCGGAATCACTATCGGAGAAGCTTTGGCGTAAGGCCGCGCGGCTAGATCTGCGGAGGCGGCAGGAGCGGTCAACGCGATCAGGGCTACCGTGCCGAGCAAGACGTTCTTCATGCGAAACGACTCCGCGATCGTTCATCGGGAACGCGTGCCATAGCTACATCCTCTCGATCAATAACCAAGCTCAATAGTTGACTAAGGGCGCAAGACATCCAGCTGAGCTGGCTCCGGTTGTCTGAACAGATTTTCCGCGTCGATAAGTGGAGCCTCTGCCATGGTTAGGCTGCCAAGCGGAGTGGCAGCGGGTTGAAGTAGGCTTGATCGGGGGTGACGCCGTCAAGGCTCGAATGCGGGCGCCGACCGTTGTAGAAGTCGAGGTATCGGCCGATCGACGCGAGGGCCTCGCTGACGCTGTCATAGGCCCGCAGATACACCTCCTCGTATTTGACGCTGCGCCATAGCCGTTCGACAAACACGTTGTCCCGCCAGGCTCCCTTGCCGTCCATGCTGATCGCAATGCCGTTGTCGGCGAGCACGCCGTTAAAAGCCTGTCCGGTGAACTGCGAGCCCTGATCCGTATTGAAGACGTCCGGCTTGCCGTGACGAGCCAGGGCATCCTGAAGCGTCGCGACACAGAACGCCGCCTCCATGGTGATCGATACGCGCCACGACAGCACGCGGCGGCTGAACCAGTCGAGCACAACCGCCAGATAGACGAAGCCTCGCGCCATCGGGATGTAGGTGATGTCCATCGCCCACACCTGGTTCGGCCGCGTGATCTCCATCCCGCGCAGCAGGTACGGGTAGATCTTGTGGCCCGGCTCGGGCTTTGTCGTGCGTGGACGGCGATAGAGCGCTTCTATCCCCATCCGCCGCATCAACGTCTTCACATGCCGACGGCCGATCTTGCACCCATCGGCAGCCAGCAGCCCTCGCAACATGCGAGAGCCGGCAAAAGGGAACTCCAGATGCAGCCGGTCGAGGCGCTGCATGATCGCAAGGTCGGCGTCCGGCACCGGCCGCGGCAGGTAGTACACGCTGCCGCGGCTGATGTTCAAAGCCTCCGCCTGCCTGGTGATCGACAGCTCGTGCTCACGGTCGATCATCGCTTTGCGCTCAGCAATCCCGCCTTGGTGAGCGCTCCTTCTAAAAAACTATGCGCGGCGATGCGCTCCCCCTGTGGGATAGAAACGGACCGGCGCTAGTACCTACTGTTCTTAAAGCGTGAGTCGTGATTCAAGGTCGGGATGATACCCGAAGCAAGAGAAGTCCACCTTTCGAGGAAAGATCGCAAGGTGCTTGAGGCGTGTTGCCGCTCCCCGGTGACGTTGCAGCGCGATTTGAAGCGGGCGCGGATAGTTCTGTTGGCGGCGGATGGACGCAGCACTCGGTCGATCGCCAAGGAAGTTGGGGTCCAGCCGCGGATTGTCAGCCTTTGGCGGCATCGCTATGCCGACCAAGGCCTTGAAGGGCTGCAAGACAAGCCGCGACCGGGCAAGCAGCCAATCTATACGAAGGCCACCGACAAGCGGATTCTGAAGCTGCTGGACAAGCCGCCGCCGGACGGGTTCGCACGCTGGACCGGGCCCCTGCTGGCCGGGGCGCTGGGCGATGTTGACGTCCAATATGTCTGGCGGTTCCTGCGCAGCCACAAGATTGACCTCGCGGCTCGTAAGTCCTGGTGTGAGAGCAACGACCCGAACTTTACGGCCAAAGCCGCCGATGTTGTCGGCCTCTATGTCGCCCCGCCCGCGAAGGCCATTGTGCTGTGCGTGGACGAGAAGCCCTCGATCCAGGCTTTGGAGCGAGCGCAGGGTTATCTGAAGTTGCCCAATGGCCGCGCCTTGACCGGCCAGAGCCACGATTACAAGCGGCATGGCACCACAACATTGTTTGCGGCGCTCGAAGTCGCCACCGGAAAGATCATCGCGGCGCATTCAAAACGCCGACGCCGCGTCGAGTTTCTCGACTTCATGAACAGCGTCACCGCGGCTTTTCCGAACCGGAAGCTTCACGTCATCCTCGACAACCTCAACACCCACAAGAAGAACGAGCATTGGCTCAAGGCCCACCCCAACGTGCAATTTCATTTCACGCCGACAAGTGCGTCTTGGCTCAATCAGGTCGAGGTATGGTTTTCGATCTTGCAGGGGCAGTCGCTCAGCGGCACCTCCTTCACAAGCCTCACGCAGCTTCAGGAGCACATCGATGCCTACGTCAACGCATACAACGACAGAGCCGAGCCCTTCGTCTGGACCAAGAAAAAGGTCCGTCAACGCCGTTTCAAAGGCCGCCGTATCACTCAGCTCTGATTCTGGGTACTAGATTGCCGACCGGGAGGGAGCGGCCGATACGATTTTGGTGGCACGTGACCCCGTTAAAAAACCTGGTCCATGGGTTGTCGCGCACTTGAGAGTGGTGACGCCATCCGGCGATCCCGTTTAGGAATCTGACGTATAGCGCAGCCCAGCCCTTCCGCCGCCGTCAGCAGGAGGATTAGAGATGAACCCCAAAAGATCGAAGTCGAGGAACGGAGGTAAGATGCAGATGGTGCACCCGGACGCGGCTGCCATCGACGTCGGAGCGACTATGCACATGGCTGCCGTGAGGGCAGATCGCGCACCGGAGCCAGTCCGCAGCTTCGGTACCTTCACGGCTGATCTGCATCGGCTAGTCGACTGGTTTACTGAATGCGGCGTCGAGACTGTCGTCATGGAATCGACCAGCGTCTACTGGATTCCGATCTTCGAGCTTCTCGATGCCCGGGGATTTAACGTGTTTCTTGTCAACGCGCGCGATGCCAAGCACGTGCCGGGGCGCAAGACCGATGTCAGCGATGCGCAATGGCTGCAGCGGCTCCATTCATTCGGGTTGCTGCGGGCCAGCTTTCGGCCCAAAGGGCAGATTGCCGAGCTGCGAGCCTACGTGCGTCAGCGCGAGCGTCTGCTGGAGTACGCGGCCTCACACATCCAGCATATGCAGAAGGCCTTGACGGAGATGAATCTTCAGCTGCACCACGTCGTCACCGACATCACCGGCGTGACCGGCCTGCGTATCATACGGGCGATCCTTGCCGGCGAGCGCGATCCTGAGGCGCTGGCGTGCTTGCGCCATTATAGTTGCCGCTCCAGCGCCGAGACGATCGCGAAGGCGCTCACCGGAAGCTACCGCGCCGAGCATCTGTTTGCGCTCGAGCAGGCACTTGCGCTTTACGACGCCTACCACGAGAAGGCATCTGCCTGCGACGCCCGAATTGAAGCCGTGTTGAAGGAACTGAGCTTCCATCGGGGGCATGGCCACGGATCAGCGCCGCGGGTCTCGCGGCGTCGGAATCGAACCGATCAGGCGAACGCTCCAGCTTTCGATGTCCGCGAGGCGCTGTTCGCGTTGCTCGGAAAGGACCTCACCGCGATCGACGGCCTCGGTCCTTACCTCTCGCTGAAGCTGATCGCTGAATGCGGCGACGACCTCTCCTCGTGGCCAAGTGCAAAGCATTTTACCTCCTGGCTGGGACTGGCGCCGAGCAACAAGGTCTCCGGCGGCAAAATGCTCTCGTCCCGAACGCGCCGATCCGGCGGCCGAGCGGCGGCACTTCTGCGCCTTGCTGCCGTGACCGTGGGTCGTACAGACACTGCGCTCGGCGCCTTTTATAGACGGCTCTCAGCGCGCATCGGCAAGGCCAAGGCCGTGACCGCCACGGCCCGGAAGATCGCAGTTCTGTTCTACAATGCTGTGCGATACGGAATGGACTATGTCGATCCCGGGGCCTCGTCCTACGAGACGCGTTACCGGACGCGAGTGGTCAACAATTTGCATCGGCGTGCCAAGGCATTCGGCTTTGTTCTCCATCCCTTGGAGCCGAAAGTAGATGCTGCCGTTTCTTAGGAATCGTTCTCCAGCGTCAGTTCGCCGATCTTGGCGTGCAGCGACTTCACGTCGATGGCTGCTTGCTCCGCTCCGGAGCCGCCGCCGGGACCGAACGCATCGGCGGCCTTGCTTTCAAGCTGAGCCTTCCACGCCGTGATCTGATTGGGGTGGACGTCGAACTGCTCGGCAAGCTGAGCCAGCGTTCGATCGCCCTTCACGGCGGCGAGCGCCACCTTCGCCTTGAAGGCCGGTGTGTGGTTCCGGCGTGTTCTTCTGCTCATTGTCGCTCCTGATTCGCAGGCACAGCGTGCCCGCTGTCAGGCAGAAACTCCACTTATCGCCCTGTGCAGAATTCCGGGGCCGGCTCTCAGCAGCATGCTGAGCGGCGTTTGATTTGGGAATGCCTACAGAGCTTGTAGGAGCCTCGCGGTGCGGTTTTGCTGATACTGAACTAACGGCGGCATATCGAACCAGCTCAACGCAAACGGCGAGGGTCATGATGAAAATGGCTGTTTGGAGTGCGATCGGCTTCTTTGCGGTAGGCCGCCGTCGCCGACGTATTGAAGACGAAATCGGAGTTAAGCGACACGATTAGGCCGCCGATTGTCAATCCGAGCAGGATTAGGAATGGTCGCATCAACGTCCATTGAATAACGACTTTGGCGCGGTTGCCACCCTTGGCCGTCACCGAGAAGTTATGCGATCCCCTGGTCAGCAGCCCCAGAGCAGCAGCCCGACTGATCGGCCAGGCCGCCATCAGCTGAGCCGTGTCGTTGAGAAGCGGGACAAACAGTCCTTTCGACAGCCAGTTCAAAGATACCAGGACCACCAGGTAATACGGCACGTAAAATTTGATAATGTCGACCAGCGACGCGTTCACGATCGTGATCCCGCACCACCAGTACAACAGTGGGCAAATCAGGCTGGCAAGCCGGAAGGGAAAGGTGGTGAGCCAATAGAGTAGTGAGTCGATGATGCCGATTCGATGCATCAGCCCGAGGCGGTGCAAGCCAAATGGGCTGTATGAGTTGCGGACAATCTGCATTAGGCCGAGGCACCACCGGCCACGCTGGACGATATACTCTTGCAATCCCTCGGGAGCCAAGCCTTCAGTCAGCGGCTCGTTAAGGTACACGGTTTGCGAGCTTGAGCGTGAGCAGGAAGTCCTCGGTCACGCTTTGTATCGGAATCCAACCGATAGAGCTTCGAGCATGGCGAATCCCCAACTGAAGAGCGCATCCGCAGTCCAGTCGAGAGGCGCCAGAGTTTCGGTGATGCGCCAGATCACATAACGCCACGAGAGTATGGCGGCCGCCCCAAGGAGAAGTGCGCGCCAATACCATTTCATCGGATTGAGCAAGGGGAGGACAGTAAGGCGGAGCCCGATTACCAAAGCGGCGCCTGCGGAGGCAGCAAGGAGTGGAGACAGCAGAAGCATCAGAGTCCGTACCGCGTAATAAACCGGCGAAATTGTGCGATGGGACCGCCCGTGAAGATGACGCGACCAGTACGCCCGATCGCGCAGCTGAAATCCGGCTCTGCCGCGAGGTCGGGAACAGTCACGGTGACGTCAAAGCGCTGGAGATGCTGCGCACTTGGACCCACAGCAAGGTTGGCGTACAGCGAGCTTGCACCGGATCCGCCGAGGCGGGTTATGGTTCCATCGAAAATCCGATCATCCCCAAACAACCGAAACTGGACCGCCGCCCCCACGGAAAGACTGTCGTACAGAGACTCGGCGACGCCGGCGGCGACGATCAGCGTATTGCAGTCGACGATCTTGACAAGATCCAGGCCACGCCGCGCGTATTGGCCGTCGTCTACCAGTATGTCCCGGACTAGGCCCGAGATGCCGGCACTGAGCGTGGCGAAGGTCAAACTATTGACACGAAGACGCTCGGCGTCGATCTGCCGGTCGAGCTGGGCGATGCGCGCCTTCAGCTGCTCTTTGTCCACAGTCAGCTCGGCCAGCCGTTGCTCGAGTTCACGGATACGTTGGGTCGAGGAGGGAGCAGCATTGTAGGACTCCCCGATAAAGACGTTCGCGAGCGGACGCGAGTTCGGTCTCCAAGTAATTTACTCGCTGCCGCGCACTCTCGAGTTCTTGCTGGGCGACGTCGTAAGTTGCGCGAGCGCGATCCAGATTGGCCGCTGTCTGTACGCCACGCGTGTTTAGTTCGTTCGCGCGCTGGAACTCTGCATCCGCCTGACGGAGGCGCGCAGCCGCAGCGTCTTGAGTTGCTTTCGTTTCGGCAATTCGGGGCTGGCCAGCAAGGCGCTTGAGCTCGATCCGTTGGTCTTCGCGATCGCGATCAAGCTCAAGAAGCCTGGCGGTATCGAAACGCTGGTCGTATATTTCAGCTATAAGCCCGCCGGGGCTAACGCGCGCGCCCATGTTTTTTATGGCGAGCGTCACCCTTCCTTCGATCGGGGCACGAACGATGTTGAGCCTAGCATTGAGCGTAGCATCCGCCGATGTCCCAGCAAAGTGCTCGCCGATAACAACGTATAGTCCCACAGTCAGCAGGTCGAAACCGACGACGACGCGTACGAGTCTCATAGGCGACTTGCAAGTTCATTCCCAATGGGAAGGTGGCTCCACTGAGCGGCATTTGCTACGCTAGCGTTCTCAAGAGGGCGCTACGGAGACTCGTTTTTCTTTAGGCCTCTGCCAAACCATCCTCTGCTGCTTGTTTCGGGTTGGAACGCCGGGTGCCACTCGAACCGATTTTGACATCGGCAATGAAGCGGCCGCTTTGCATCGAACGATAGCCTTACAAGCTCGACCCGTTCGGGCGCCATCTATCAGACTAGCAGGCTGGTAAAGAACAGTTTCGTGATCTCAACGGCCGGAGGATCCGTCTCATCAGAACTGGCGAGGGTGACAAATTCGTTCTTGCAGTTCCAGCAGCGCCAAAGATATTGGACCTGCGCACCTGTGCGCTCATGCCACTCAAGGTGGACCAATGCAGAACCACATCGAGAGCATTTATCGGAATGTGCCATCGAGATCGACGCCATGTGAAAGCTCGTGTATTTGCGCAGCGAGGCCATGGGTAAAACGACCATATCGTAAGCCGCCGCTCCTCGAGCGCCTGCGTTGGATGAGACCTCCCCTTCAAGCCTCATGCCAACTGCGAGAGCTTGATCATAAAAGGCCCAACTGCTTGAGGGAGAGTACCAAAACCGACAAAGCATGTCTGAAATCGGACGTCGGCGTAGTTGGTCGACCGTTCTTTGATAGTGGATGGGGTGTCAACCCCGATAGACAAAAGTGATCCGGTGCCGGGTTCATGGTTCTTTCCGCGGACGTCTCTATGCCGGAGCGCAGCATGATTGCGTTCTTTCTGCGAAGGACGGCAAAAAGAATCCCGGCATTGGTCCATGCGGCTTCGCAGTCGGTACGTGTTTTGAGCAAGAAACTTATGCAAAGCCGCTCGATGGGAGACGAGGTGATGCCTCGTAAAGTTCGCCTGCCTCGTCTGGACCTCGACGCGCGACGCTTGCTAAGCTGCTCGGTAGTGCCGGAGCTCGGCTCAAGCGGAGCCATCGCGAGATGGCTGTATCGAGCGCGTGCCATGACTTCTTCGTACTTGCAATCTCAAAACGTGCTTGCATCGTTTCTTTCGAGCCGATCTTTAAGGAGTTGGATTGAGCTGAGCTGGACAGTTGAGCATGCGCCAAAGCGAGACCAGCAACAGGCGCAAAGTTCTCCAACCCAAGCGAGGATGCGTCGGAAGTTGGGGCCGGCGGCCGAGAGGGCGACGTTGGCTGCGGCCCCGGTGCGGCCTTTGAGGTAACACCGGCCGAGGTGTCCTTCGGTTCTGAGGTGTCCTATGATAGGCTCAATGGCGGAGCGGCGGCGCAGCTCCCGCTTGCCACTCTCAGGCCTGGAATCGCAGAAGGCCTCGAGGAAGATCCAGATCCATGCATCGACCAGCAAGGAGCCTTCCTCCGAAGTGACTGTCAAAGATTACGCAGCCCCTTGGCGATCGCTTGGCCAACCTCTCGCTTAGCCTGATGACCATGAATTATCAAGAAGAACCAACCAATTGGCATGCCGACCTCACGGTCGATGGGCGTCGACGCGGTCCATCAGGATACGGACCGACGCGTCGCCAGCGATGAGCCTCTCTTCCGGCAAATGCAGCGGGCGCGGCACGAACCCGATCTCGAGCGTACCTTTATCGTCATAGTCGTAGATGTTGAACGCCCAGTGCGCGTAGATCCGCTAGGCCGAAGCACTTGCCCGCCCGCCCAAGCATTCGATAGAGCCAACCGGCGATTACCTTCTCGCGGATATATCTTCGTGCGTGATCCATGACGGATCGAGTAACTCGTCCTTGCCGCAAGCCAATCTCACAGGTTGCGTTAGGGAACCTACAAGGTTTGGCAGGCGGCTAACTCAACCAGTTTAGGTATCCTACGGCCCCGGTCGCGCAGTGCGGGGACATCCCAGACGAAGGAGATCGCAGATGGCCTACAAGAAACTCGCCAATCAAAGCGGGCTGACGCTTACGGTTTTGCTCATTACGCGTGTTGGCTCGGAGCCGAACCAGTAACGGATCGATTGTGGCGGCGGCACTACCGGCGGGCGGCAGGCAGACGGTTGAGTACGGTAATACGCAGACTCCTTCCTCAACGGGCTCGTGATTTCCTTGTCTCGATGGGCATTTTCGAGCGCCTCGCAGACCGTGACAACTCGCGGCAGGGGCCGGAATAATCTGCTGAACACACGACACGTTGACCTAGCGGAGCGGGCGGCCTGAACGCGGTGGGCTCGAATACATAAACGCAGTCCACGGCGCTGCTGATCCCGGTGGCGGCGGGAGCTGGCCGCTGCTGGACGACAAGGCCGACCCTATCCGCGCCGCCGCCTGCTCGATGGGGTGCCGCAGGACGGAAAGGTCAAGCTCATGCCTCCGTCGCAGCAGTGATCGCGGGCGCCGAGTTGTTGAATGGCCTCCGGCCGCGACGCATTCTGGTTCCTTCATCTGGCTAGTACACAAGGACCGAAGGTGCTCTGGGACAGTATCCTTCGGAGACGCTCAAGTGTCCACGAAACGATCTGACGTCATCATGGGAGACGGTATTGCATATGAGCACCAATCGTGCGGTACCCGAGCCGCCTAATGCGCTCCGGCTGGTCACACAGGCGTATATGAGCCTTCTCCTCATCGCCTTCGCCTTGATGCCCGCCCAGTTCATTGCCTACCTGTATTTCCAGCAGGATCCCACGCTAAAATTCGAAAATCACCCATTCCATGAATTCGCGATTGCCCTCGCCACCCTCGAAGGGCTGTTCGTCACCTATGTGACGTGGCGCTGCTACTGGTCTTCGGGCGAACCTCTGTTGCGTTGGTTGACGCTGGGTTTTCTCGGCTTCGTATTGATCTATTTACTGCACGGCGCCTTCACCAGGATGGCACACCGCAACATCTGGCTGTTTCTGCTCTATGGACCGGCGTCGCGTCTCGCGATGTCGATTCTTCTCTTCGTTGGGCTGCTCAGCTATAACCAGCCATCAGACGAGGTCGAGAAGCGTTCGGATGCGCGCACACGGCTGACGTGGACCGGCCTGTTCCTGACCGTGGATATAGCTGTCGCATTGATCGCCTACTCCCCCTATGCGGGACACCCGGCGGTACGCTTGTCCATGGAGGGCGGTGCACTGGTGTTCAGCGCGCTGAACGTTGCGGTCATGCTCATGCGAGGGATTCACTCGCCGCTCATGCTTGTTTTCGGCATCTCGGTCGCGTGGTTTGCGTTATCGTCGCTCGCATTCATTCTGGCGGCACCGTGGAATCATATGTGGTGGCTCGCCCACGCGATCTTTGCTGGCGGGTTCTTGCTGCTCAGCTATGGCGTTGTCCAGGCTTTCCGAACGACGCAATCCTTCTCGACCATCTATAGCCAGGAAGAAATGATGGCCCGCCTGGCCGATTCGATGGCCGACACTCAAAGGGCGCTACAGCAAGTGCAGGTGAGCAATCAAAGGTTAGAACGCCTTGTCGCCACCGACCCACTGACCGGTGCCGGAAATCGGCGACACTTCCTCGACCATATCGGCGCCGAGATCGCGCGGGCCAAACGAACCGGTGCTCCATTATCTCTGCTGTCGCTCGATCTCGACCATTTCAAGGATATCAATGACTCACGTGGTCACAGCGTCGGCGATGAGGTGCTCCGCGCATTTGTGCGAAAGTGTCTGGAGGCAATTCGCCCTTATGACTCTGTCGCACGCGTGGGCGGTGAAGAATTCATGGTCTTGCTGCCCGCGGCGACGCTCGACACGGCTTACGCGGTAGCCGAACGCCTTCGATCGACGATTGAAGGCACTGCATTCGACGTCGAAGCTCAGCCGTCGGTCGGCGTCACCATCAGCGTTGGGGTGTCGGAGTTCGGGCGCGATGGAGACACGCTTGACGGATTGCTGAACGTCGCCGATCAGCGGCTCTATCGCGCAAAACATGAAGGTCGCAATCGTGTGATTGCCGCGTAAGCATCATTCATTCGCGCGCTTAGCCTCAGGCGCTCCGCGCCGTGGCGCTCATTTTCGCTGTCATTCTCCAGGTCAGATCCGAAGCTCCACTTACCAATTTCTCTTCGTCGCCCATCGCGAAAACGAGAAAGTTTTTCGGAATGAGTCCGGAGCAGCACAATGGCTTCGCGGTCAAAAAGTTCGCGCTGAAGCTGGTCGAGCAGGCGCGCCGCATTCTTCGTTGCTCAAAAAGCTCAGGAAAATCCAGTTGCCGGAGATCGCCTATACCGCGCTAACCCAGGCAAGCGACTATGCCGGCACCTTCTAGGTGGAGCGCGGTTTAACCGGGACGGTTCTCGGGAGTCGCGCAGCCGGTCGAGGAAGAGTCGAAGAAGATTCATGACGTCGGCCGCAATCGCCCATTCAATTGCGTGATCCGGCGCCTGGACAGCGCGTTCTATCGATCCTCGGGCAGATGCTGGCGGGCAAGGTGGGTGATCCCGACCGCAGCGGTGTCGACAACCGTCTGTTCGTGAACGGGGTTGTGGGTTCCGCGGTCCGGCGCCTAACTGGCAGCACCTGCACCTGCCGGAGCGCTATGGCAAGTGGAACAGCGTGCCTGCGCGGTTTCCCGCTGGGCCAAAGCGGCGTGTGGGAGAAAGTGTTTGCCGAACTGATCCGGGATCGCGACAATAAATACCTGATGCTCGACACCACTCTGGTTCGCGTCCACCAGCAGGCCGCGAGCGGAGAAGGGGGCCAAAACTCAAGAACTCGGGCGCTCCGGAGGTGGTTTGACGACCAAGATCCACATGCTCTGCAACGGCCTCGGTCGTCCGCTTACATGCTCATGGCCGGTCAACGACATGGCAATCTCACTACGAAAGCCCTGCTCGAAGGCTTTGAGGCCGGGGCCGTGCTAGCCGACAGGGCCTATGACTACAACGACGTCTGCGCAAAACCATCGCAGACAGGAACTCCCAAGCAGAGATTTCCTCAGCCGCTCTCGCAAGGTCCCGATCCCCCGCGACGAAACGATCTACAAGCTGAGAAACCGCATCGAGCGCTGCTCAACAAGCTCAAAACACTTCCGCCGCTTCGCTACGCGATTCGACCGACGGGCCGAACTTCCTCGCGTTTGTCCACCTCGCCGCAATCTGCTTTGGCTTCGATGAGTGTGTAGTCGTCCTAGCTATACGCCCAACCAACGCGCTCCTGAGGCGGCGCTGTATCGTAGCAACCGAATTCGGCACGGCGTTCAGTTCTGAGCGGGACAGCAGCGGGGACTTTGCATTCTGAGAAGCCCAAGTTTTTTGACGGACGCGGGCCGACGAGGTCGGGAGGGCGGAATCTTCCCCTTCGTGCGGCGATGCGTGGATAGCTTACCTCACCGCAGAGGGTGGCTGTGTTTTGAGACGATCCAGCATCTTCGATCCCTCGCGGAACGACTTCGACCAGGATTTTTTGGCAAAGTCCAAGTGGCACTTCATAGCCTGAAAGTGGATTGTCCTTTTCGCCGTCAGTGACTTCTCCGAAAATCAATAAGAGCGCGAAGGCCCAGCCAGCCCAATTCCATTGGCTTTGCATACGTCCACGCCGTACCGAATGAGGTGGGTATGACAAGTTGGAGATTGTGGTACCTTCTGAAGGTTGATGATCGGAACTGAGCAGCGAACCACTTAGCACGTCGGCAAATGAACGCGGAGAACAATTTCGCGGCGCGGCTCATTGACGCCGGTCGCCTCGCAGCAATAGCACGTACATGCGGTCTGAAAGCTGACGTCTCATATTACGTCAATGAGGCGCTCAAAGAGCTTTGGCGAAGCAGGTCGCCCGACGAGGCAAAGAGGATCGCTCAGCGCTGGGTCTTGTGGGACTCAGAAGGGAGGCCGTGGCCGCGCCTACCATCGCTGGAAAACGTGGTTCCGTTCTATCGCGCCGGCACGGCACAGGTATCGGTTGTGAATCGGCCGGTGACGCCACTGCATGCAATCCGGAACTGGTTCGAAGGCCAGAATGAGGAGGTACGATGCGAGATCGCTGGCATGGCAGCGCTTCTGGTCTTGGAAGGTGGTGGTCTTCTCGAATGCAGCAGCAAAGGGTGGTGTGACCATCTTCGGAGGTGGCTGAGCGAGGCGGGATTGCCAGCCCATACGATCATCGGCCGCGCTTTGAGGTTCCGGACCTGTTTTGAGTATTTCGCGGAGAGCAGGTTCACCGAGTCGGGCTGGAGACGGTCCGAAGCGGCCGCTCTCAAAATTCTCGAAGATACCAAGCGCGACCCGAACTCGGAAGCTGTGCGGTTTGTACCAATTGCCCGAAAACTGCTTGATACCTTGCCCGCTCGAAAAATCCGTTGGATGGAAGTACGGAAGTCCTGGAGAGAACTGGCGAACGCCAGCCTCACAGCCCGGGCTCTCAGGGTATGGAGCGCCTCACAGATGAGATAGGAGGTAGCACGGACCCTGGTTCAGAAGTGTGGCGCCATCCCGAAAGACTTTAGCGATGCGCCAAGGACCGGTACGTGCTTGCGCTCGAACTCAACCCGGCCGCTGGCCAAGCACCTTGTAAGGTCGCCTTGGGCATCTTCGTACTGACGTATGGTCGACTTCGGCAAAAGCGACAACTGGCACCGTCTCAATTTCCGTCTTGTCCGGTTGCTTTCTGTCTTGTCTGGTTGAAGACGGCGATGGTTGTCAGCCCGACATGACGACGCTCCCATTCCGTCTTCAAGCAAAGCCCGCAATCAGCTTTTGCGCGCCGCGCAGCCGCTGCTGGTATGGCTTGATCCAATTCGATGATCGCGGCGCCGTTGCTGCTTATGGTCAGGCGCTCGACGGCGACTGCATGTGGCTGTGCACCCCGAAGGGCTTCTGGCGCTTGTTGATTATGCAGTCCGGGAGCTGTGCTTCGCGATCATATTGTTTTGCACGGCCCCATCGGCGCGCCGATTGCATAGACATTCCAACCGCTACATGCTGGAGAACTTTATGTCCTCTGCTTCTCTCGTTTCTCGCCTTAATCCACCGAAGCAGGCGGCTCCTCGCAAGGCCTATTTGGTCGGAACAGGCATCGCCGCCCTGGCCGCAGCGGCTTACCTCGTCAAGGAGGGCGGGCTATCCGGCCCGAATGTCGTCCTGTTCGAGCAAATGGAGCAGTTCGGCGAAAGCCTCGACGCACATGGCGATCCGAAGGACGGATATGTCATGCGCGGCGGGCGCATGTTCGAGGAAAAGTTCAACTGTACCTGCGACTTGTTATCCTTCATTCCCTCGATTGCCGACGAGACCAAATCGGCGAAGGACGAATTGATGGAGTTCCATCAGGAGTTCTTTTGGAACGACAAGGCGCGCTTGGTTTCGGGAGGGCAGATCGTCGACGTCTCCGATCCGGGGTTCAGTGAGAAAGATCGGCTCGACCTGATCGCGCTTTGCGCGGCTCCAGAATCGGTGCTCGACGTCAGGACGATCCAGGACTGGTTCGAACCCCACTTTTTCCGCAGCAATTTCTGGTTCATCTGGTCCACAACCTTTGCATTTGCGCCATGGCACAGCGCCGTCGAGTTCAAGCGATACTGTCTGCGCTTCCTGCATCTGTTCTCGACGATCGACACTTTAGCGGGAATCTACCGCACCCAGTTCAACCAGTTCGACGCCATGGTCCGTCCGATCGTCGCATGGTTGACGGCGCGGGGCGTGCGGCTGGAGATGGGGACGGAAGTGACCGATGTTGATATTGTCACCGAAGGCGGGAAGAAGACCGCGACGCGTTTGCGCTATCGGCATGGCGGCAAAGATCGCACCATCGATCTGGCCGAACGGGATCTTGTGTTAGTGACCAACGGGTCAATGACATCCGATACGAGTTACGGTTCGATGGACACGGTTCCCGTGCTGAATACGGAGCGAACCGGAGGGGCGTGGAAACTTTGGGAGCGCCTGGCTGCCAAGAGTCCGGATTTCGGCCGCCCCGCCGCCTTCGCTTCCAAGATCGATCAGTCCAAATGGGAATCGTTCACAGTCACCGCGGACGACTCGAGCTTCTTCGACCGGCTAGAAGCCTTCTCCGGCAGTAAGGCCGGCAAAGGCGGATTGGTAACAATTAAAGACTCCAATTGGCTCCTGACCATTGTCCTTAATCGGCAACCGCACTTTTACGAACAGCCGAAGAATGTGTGGGTGTGGTGGGGCTATGGGCTCTACCCGGACAAGCCGGGTAACTTCGTGCATAAGCCCATGTCGGAGTGCACGGGGCGTGAAATTCTCATCGAATTGCTTTCGCACCTGCGATTCACAGAGAGTATTCCGTTCATTCTCGACACGTCGCGCGTCATTACGGCGATGATGCCTTACATTACCGCCCAGTTCATGCCGCGCGTCATGACCGACCGAGGGTGATCCCGAAGGGATCGCGCAACCTCGCCTTCATCGGCCAGTTCTGCGAGATTCCCGCCGACGTTGTCTTTACCGTTGAATATTCCGTGCGCGCGGCGCAGACCGCCGTTTTCGGCTTGCTCGATGTCCAACGTTCGGTCTCACCCCTTTACAAGGGCCAGCATGACCCTCGCGTTCTCTTCGACGCCTGGAAGACGCTGCACCGCCATTGATCAACGGAACGAGTCGACGACTATGGGACGTGTGAACGACAAGGTCATTCTGGCGACCGGCGGGGCTCGCGGAATGGGGGCAGCTAATGCGCGCCTGCTGGTGGCTGAGGGGGCCAGGGTCGTGATCACTGATATTCTTCATACGGAAGGAGAGGCTCTCGCGGCTCAACTTGGCAATTCGACCATCTATATGCCTCAGGACGTTACCCAGCCGAAGCAGTGGGCCGAGGCGGTCGCAAGCGCCGAAGGGCGCTTCGGCGCGCTCCACGGGCTGGTCAACAACGCCGCGATCGCCAACATAGCCCCTATTGAGCAGTTCTCGCTCGATCAGTGGAACAAGACCCTTGCCGTCAATCTAACCGGCGTATTCCTCGGAATGCAGGCAGCCCTACCGGCCATCCGGCGCGCGGGCGGAGGTTCGATCGTCAACGTCTCGTCCGTCGAGGGGCTGCGGGGCAGTGCCGGACTCCACGCCTATGTCGCTTCGAAGTTCGGCGTGCGGGGCATAACCAAGTCCGCTGCACTGGAAGCCGCGGCCTCGGGAGTCCGCATCAACTCGATCCATCCCGGCTTCATTGCCACCCGATGACCGAGAGCTTCGAGTCCTCCCTTTTCCCCGTTCCACTCGGGCGGGCAGCCGAGCCGCAGGAAGTATCGCAGGTCGTCTTGTTCCTCCTCAGCGACGAGTCCAGCTACCTTACCGGTTCGGAGGTCGTCATCGATGGAGGTCTGACGGTCGGCGTCCCGCGCAAATGCCTGGCGCCCGAGAACCTCTTTTGATTAGCCTGACTGAATGTCCAATCTAAGAGCTTGTCTGGATAGTCGCTGTTCAAATCTGGTCGGGTCTGATTCAACATTGGGCGATGAGCAAGTATTTTCGGCCTTGGAACATCGATCAGACGCTGCTTCTGCCGCCGAATGTGCAGGACTTCGTGCCGAAAGGCCATGTCTCGCGGTTTATGGTTGATCTGGTGCGGGAGAGCCTCGATCTCAGGGAGATCATGGGCAGCTATGTGAGCGGGCTTGGGCAGCCGCCGTTTGATCCGCGGATGATGGTGGCGCTGCTGCTGCATAGCTATGCGAGTGGGCTGTATTCGTCGCGTCGGATTGCCAAGGCCTGCCGGGAGCGGAACGATTTTGTGATGATCGTGGCGCTGGATGCGCCGGATTTTCGGACGATCAGCGACTTTCGCAAGCGACATTTGAAGGCGCTCGGCGCGCTATTCGTGCAGGTTCTGAAGTTGTGCGAGACGGCCGGGCTGGTCAAGCTCGGTCATGTCGCGCTGGATGGTACGAAGATCAAGGCGAACGCGTCGAAACACAAGGCGATGAGTTATGAGCGCATGAAGAAGCGCGAGGCGGAATTGAAGGCCGAGGTCGCTCGCATACTGGCGGCCGCCGAGGCGGCGGATGCCTCGGAGGATGAGACTTTCGGCAACAGCGACGAACTGCCGGACTGGACCGTCGACAAGCAGAAACGGCTGGCGAAGATCCAGCAAGCGATGGCGGCGCTGGAAGCGGACGCCAAACTGGCGGCGGAGGAAGAGCGCCGCATCGAGGCCGAAAAGGAACAGCAGCGCCAGGCCGAAGGCCGCAAGAAGCCGGGCAAACCGGCGGCGCTGCCATCGGAGGAACCCAATCCCAAGGCGCAACGCAACTTCACCGATCCGGAAAGCCGCATCATGAAGTCGAAGGATGGCTTCGTTCAGGCCTATAATGCCCAGGCGGCCGTCGATGCACATGCCCAGATCATTGTCGCGCAAGAACTGACCCAGCACGGCAGCGATCAGGGCCAGTTGGTGCCCCTGATCGAGGCCATCGAGAGCAATCTTGGCCGCAAGCCGCGGCAGGCCTCAGCGGATTCCGGCTACTGCAGCGAAGCCAATCTCGAAGCGCTCGACACACGCAGCATCGATGGCTATGTCGCGCCCGGACGCGCCAAGCACCCGACAGTAGCGAACGGAAAAGTCGGCGGCCCGCTGACACAGGCCATGCGAAAGAAGATCGACGATGGCGGCTTCGAAACACCCTACCGATTGCGAAAGCAAGTGGTGGAGCCGGTGTTCGGGCAGATCAAACAGGCAAGAGGCTTCCGCCAGTTCCTGTTGCGGGGCATCGAGAAAGTGCGCGCCGAGTGGACAATGATCTGCACCGTCCATAACCTCCTCAAGCTGTTCAACCTCGCAAACGCAGCCTGAGCCTGCTACTCTACAACAAATGCCCGTCACGAAAACATATCTGGACGGGCTCCTAGCCGCGACGCAATGGGCCAGCGCCAGGCGCGAAGCCGAAGTGGCTCGGGTCAACAAGGAGGAAGCCGAGCGCAGCGCCGACAGTTTCCGCCAGGCGAGGGATCAGGCAGACGAGAACGCGAAACGAGCGGAGGTCAATGAAGCGCGCGCCTATCGCGCGCAAGCCAGGGCGCAAATCCAGGAATCCATCTCGCTTGCCGATCAGTCGCTCCGTCAGACTGCAAACGGAGACGTCCTGGGCGCAATGCATACCGCACTTGCGGCGCTTCCGCGCGACCCTGCGAATCTGGACCGGCCATACGTCGCCAGGGCCGACTATGCCCTGGCGAAGGCGTTTCTCGCCAATCGGCCGCAGGCGGCCATCAAACCTAGCAACGACTGGGTCAACGACGTCGTCTACAACCGCGACGGATCCCAATTCGCGCTCGGAACGCGCGACGGCTTCTTCAAAACTTACGATGCGAAGACCAACCAGGAGGTGACGTCCGGCAACGAGCGTCGGCGGGCGGTGATGGCGATCGCCGCCAGCGCCGACGGGTCGCGTCTGGTTGTGGCCTATCAGGACCCGCCGTCTCTCGTCGTGAAGGACGGTGCTTCGGGCAAGGTGATGCGCGTGCTGCGGCTCAGGGCGCTGCCGAACAAGGTCTTGCTGACACGAGATGGATCCAGGGCTGTCGTTCTCAGCCAGCAATTGGAGGGACGGCCCGCCATTATCGATCTCAACGATGAGAGCGGCAACGTCCGGTTCGTCGAGGGTCATCCCAGTTTGGGCGTTGGATTGCCCCGAGCGGCTGCGATCAGCCCCGATGGTCGCTTGCTGCTCTTTGTTCGCGATAACGCCGTCCTTGCCTGGGATCTGTCAACCGGGTCTCTTGTGGTAAGTTCGGTTGGGGCAAGGTCCGGCGTTCGACGGCTTGAGTTGCCGGGTGCAGAGGGGAATGAGCCGATCGATGGGGCGGCCTTCGTCAGCGATACCGGAGACGCGGTGCTGGTTGGAAAGCAGCATGTTTATCTAGTTGATCTCAATACCGCGACGGTCAAGAGCAGCCAACCCTTCGAGAAGAGCTCGGAATATGTTTCCTCACGCGGGCCACTGCTGACTCCCAGCGGAGACAAGATTACTTTTCCAGTCAGCAAGCGGAATCTCGCAACGTATTCGCGCTCGGACTGGAGCCTCATCGCGAAACGTGAACTGCCCGCCGACATAGCCGAAATGGCCATCAGCCCTGATGGCACGCTGATCGCGGCCGCGTGCGCCGACTTCTCCGTGCGCGCGTGGCCGATCGATTCCGCCGATCCGATCGGCGTTTTCCTCGGTCACAATGAGCGGGTTCGAGGCATCACGTTCTCGCCGGATGGACGGCACATGATCACCTATGGGGATGCCGTCGCGCGAGTCTGGGATGTGCGTGCGTCCGGCGCGGTACTCGACGTTCAACCTCCGAGCCAGCGGATCAAATCCATCAATCTGCAGAGCAAGGTCGCGACTGTTGAAGCTTCCACTGATACGAAGGCTGCCGGCGATGATCCCGGAACTGGTCTTTGGAGCGTCCTGGACCGGAAGCCGGTAGGCAGCGAAGCGGTCAAGGCCTTTGTTCGAGATGGGGCAGCGCCGGGGCCGTTCTCGCCCTCGGGCAGGTGGCTTGCGATCAAGCGCGAATATTCGGGCGATAGTGGGGAAGCGCGGAAGGACGCGTCGAAGATATTGACTGATCTTGCCAGAGAGGTGGCCGCAGATGCGGCTGCGATCGAGCTTGGCGAGGGCAGGGCGCGCGCCGTCGCGATCATCGACTCGCAAAGCGGAAAGGCCACTCGGCTCCTCGTCACGAGAGGCGAGGCCCGCTCATTTGATGTGAAGTTCCTCGGTGACGACGGAGCTACGCTTGGCCTCGCTGCCGTAGATTACAACGGCGATGATTCAAGGTCCTTCGCAGAGATATGGAATGCCAAATCTGGCAAGGAGCTGTTGTCGGTGACACAGGACGGACGCGACGCAAGGCTTCTTTATGTGCCGGAAAGCGGGTGTACGATATTTGTGACCCAGCCGCGTTGGCGCGAATATACGAGCTCAGTATGGAATCTCTCCAACGGCGAAAGGATCGCGGGATTCGACCGCCCTGTCGCTCCTTATGATGATGAGAGCGCGGCAGCGAGGCTGACCGAGCGCGACCGGGTCCTTCTCGGCGACAGCGACAATCGCCCATCACTGGTGCAGTGCTCGACCGGAAAGGAGATCGGATCGATCGCCGGTGCTGCTGTTGGTGCGAGCAGGCTCCTGATGTCGACTGACCGGCGCAGAATGCTGGTTGATAGCATCGGCGCGCCGCGAACGCTGTGGAATCTCGACGCAGCCGAAAAAATCGCGACCATCCCCGATGGCGAGTTCGAAGGATCGCTTGCCCAGTTCAGCGACGACAACCGTCGGATTGTTACGCGAGAATGGCGTGACAAAAAGAGAGGATCAAGATATTCGACGCTGAGAACGGCAGCTTGATCAGGGCCTTCGCGGAGTCGGAAATGGGCCAGGGCGTTTATGTAGGGCTAGGCGGGAAAGTGGTCGCAGTGGAGCGAGCGGCCCGCGACCTCGAAATCCTGCAGGTTGATGAAGACGTGCCGCCGGTTCGAGTGTCGCTCCAGAGCAACCTGCGTCGCTGGAGATTTTCAGCATCCGACGATCGCCTCGTGACCGTCGATGAGACGGGTCAACTGGACGTTTGGGATACCCGCACCGGCGCTCGCATCTACGAGCTTGCAGGCCTCGACCGGGTCGATCCCCTGGGTGGCGCCTCGCTCGAAGGCAGGCATATCCCACTGCTGATGGCCTCGGGAGGTGCGGCGATCCTGAATGTGAGCGAGGGGAGGATCGTCTGGCAGCAATTTCATGCGGGCCGGAGGGTTGTCGGCCTGCAACTCGCTCCCGACGAGAAGAGCGTCGTGATAACGGAATCGGAAGAGATCAGCCTGTTCGCGCTGGATCCTGCCGAGAAGGTTGCTTCGATGCCCATCGGAGCAGGACAGGAAGCCTATTTCGGCTACGGCCAGTCGGGCGAGCGTGCAGAATTGTTTGTCCGCGTCGCAGGTGGCGGAGTCGGTTCCGTACGTCTTGTCGATGTCCCGCGAAGGACGGTGATCGGCGAACTGGATGCTGTGGCAATGACCGCCGTGGCAGACCGGACTGGCGGGCTCGCGTCGGTGCAGCAAAATAGGTTGTCGCTGCGCAACGGACGGACTGGCGCGCTCGAACGCGAAGTCGAGTTCGACAATCCGATCTCGCAAATCGACTGGGATCTTACCGGGCGCGCGCTGGCCGTCATGACAAATGACCAAAAGATCTGGTCACTCGACGTGGCGAACGGAGCACCCAAGCTCGTCGCGTCGCTTCGGCAAAAGCCGTTCTGGCTGCGTTTTGCCGCCGACCCGGCAAGGCTGCTGATTTATGAAAAGAGTAGTCGGGTAACGTTGCGGGATACGGGCAGTGGCAAGTACCTGACTTCATTTGCCGTCGAATGGTCCAGGCGGTCTTCGTTCAACCGTTGGACCGAGAAGCTTGATCCGAGCGGCGCATTCGTAGCGATACGCAGCCCCGACAACTATGTCCGGGTCTATCGAGTGAGTGATGGTTCGAGACTGACCGAATTGAACTGGGACGACAACACGATTGCGGATGCAGAGTTTTCCGCCGACGCGAAGCGGCTTCTGCTTGTGACCGACAAGGGAATGTTCTCGAACTGGGATATCGCGGCCGGCAAGGCTGTGCCATCGCCGTCGTTGCCGCGCGAATATAGCGCCTATTCGGCGGTTACGCTGAAGTCGACGACTGACCCGTCGCTGATGTTGGCGATCGACAGAAAGGGGTATGTTGATCTTTATTCGCTCAACACAAACTCGGTCCGGACGTTCTATGCTGGCGAGCCTGAGGAGAGCGTCAATGCGGCGCTATCTCCCGACGGTGCAATTCTAGCGACAATCGGGTCAGGAGATTTACTTCGCCTCTGGCACGTCGGTGCGCGTGAAATCCTGGCGCAGATTCCTATTCAGCATGACTGCGTGAAGACCAGCCTCCAGTTCTCGCCAGATGGTCGCATGCTGGTGGTGGGTGGTCTGGACGAGACCCGGCTGATCCGTGTGCCGCTGCTGGGCGATTTGCTGCGCGACGCTGCGAAAGCCGAAATTGGCGATGGAGCGCCGACATCGTCGTCGGGTACACCGTCGTTGGTCCCGTACCGGTTCGGCGCGCAGATGCGTGACGTCTTGCCCGAAATTGCCAAGATCCATGACCTGCCGGCAGCCCGCGGTGCCGAGGTGATCGAGGTGTTCGCAGACAGCCCTGCTCAGGCCGCGGGATTGCGCGTCGGTGACATCATCCTCAGCGTCAATGGCAAGCCGGTCGGCAACGCGGCGGAATCGTCAGCGGCGATCAAGGAGATCCATCTTGATCTTGCACTCGAAATTGTTCGCGGCACCGCTAAAATCTCCTCGCGGGCAGCCCTGCCGGATTGAATTGGCACTCATTTGGTGTGTCCGCGCCTCCCATCTACGCGTGATCGTCATTCATCCGATAGCGGTGCCGCGTCGGCAATATATTCGTTGGCAAGCTCGGCCATCGCCTGCGCGAGCTCGGCTTTCGCCGATCCGTTGAGTTGGACGATCGGCAGCCGCGTCGCCGGCTGCATGAACCCGAGCAGCGCCAGCGCGAATTTCAAGGCGGCGGGATGCTCGCGCTCCAGCAGGGTCGCAAGCGGCACCAGCCGCTGGTGCAACTCGCGCGCCTGATACAACCGTCCCGCGCGGAAATGCCTGTGGACGGCCACATACAGATCGGGCGCGACGTCGCCGCCGCCGTCACGCAATCCCACGATGCGGGGCGCTGCGGCGAGCTCGAGCAGCGTCTCGTCGATGAGGCCCTTCACCCTCCGCGACGGGATGTCGTGCAGGATCACCGGCAGCGTGGTGGCCGCGGTGATGGCGCGGAAATGCGCCGCCATGCCCTGCGGCATCGGCTTGTTGTAATAGGGCACGACCGACATGATGGCGTCGGCGTCGGCGCCGGCCGCCGCCGCGGCCCGCGTGAACATGACGGCGCGATCGGTTGCGTTCGACCCGGCGCCGGCGATGATGCGGACCCGCTTGCGCGCGACGCCGGCTGCGATGCGAACCAAGTGCACGCGCTCTGCAGGCTCCAGCGTCGAGCTTTCGCCCGCGGTCTCGCCGACCACCAGCGCGGTCGCGCCGGCCGAGATCTGGCGCTCGCACAGCCGGCCGAACGCCTCGGCGTCGATCTCGCCCTGATGGTTGAAGGGGGTCGGAAGATCGGGGATGTAGCCCGACAGCCATTCGGCCGTGTCCGCTTTCGCAGTCACCGCTTTCGCAGTCATGGGGGTGGCTCAGGCCACGCGGCTTGCGGGGAGGTTCGCGGTCTCGCCGCGCATATCGAGTTCGATCTCGCGCGACAGCTCGACGATCATTTCAGGGTGCTGGCCGTTCTCGAACAGCGCGTATTTGACGGCCTGCGCGCGGTTGACGAACAGGCCGCCATAGAGGCCGTTCTGTTGCTGGGCGACCCACTGGCCGCGGTGGTTGCCGCCGATGAAGACGATGGTGGACGCTGCGCTACACGAGGGAGGCTCGACGAGTTTCACGGTGGTAGTCCTTGCTCTTTAGTTTTTGACGCGTTTTCTTCACGCGAACCGGTATCCACTTCGCTCGAAAACGCTTTGGTCACAGTCACGCGATCAAATGTCTGATTTGCCGGATATGAAATCGAGCGCGTGCGACCAGCGACTTCATAGGAGCGGCATAGGATTTGAGGGGTGATTTCAGAGGCGCTGGACGATGCCGGTGCCGAGCGCGCACAGCGCGACATAGGCGATCATCTCGTCCCAGTGATTGAGGTTTCTGGCAAACGGTATCTCGCGCTTGACGAGCCCGGCCAGCGCGCAGATCAGCGCCGACATCCACAATAGCGTGACGAGGCCCTTGCCGAAGCCTGTGCCGGCGAACACGGCGAAGCCGATCATGATGGCGAGCCGGAAGCCGAACCGGACCAGGACCTGGGCCGACTGCAGCTGCCGTGGCAGTTGCTTGGTGTTCACGGCGGGGCCGCCGTCAGCCGATATTGTCGACGAACAGCGGCTCGTAGAGCGAGCGCGTGTCGCGGCGGACGGTGGGTACGCTGGTCCGGCTGTCGGGCGCAGAGATCCGCTGTGCCTCGACGAAGGCGCTGAGGATCGCCAGCGCAAGATCGGTATGGTGGGTTTCGATCGACTGGTCGAGCCAGTCCGGAAGTTCGCGTTCGCGCGACAATGCGCAATGCCATTCGCCCTCGTCATAGACCAGGCGGCGGACCTGCCATTGCGGCAGTTCGAGATCGAGCAGCGCGATCGCTGCATCGGTCCAGGCGCCGGACTGGATCAGGCGCTCGACCCGGGCGCTCTTGCCGTTCTGCCCGACCGAGGGAAAGCGCCGGCAGGTCTGGCTGATGATGTCGGCCATGAACTCGGCAGTGACCGCATACGCGTCGCGCAGCCGGTCGCCGAGGTCGGTCGAGGAGTTTTGGGATAGCACGGACATGACGTCATCTCGTTCTACGCGCGGCCCAAGAAGGAGTGGCTCGAGGCATTGGCCGCAGGCCCAAAATGGCCGGATAGCCATTTGAAAACGAGATGAAGCGAGGGGCGGAGATATAGGGATTCCATAAAGATGGAACGGGTCCTGTCGTCCTGGCGCAGGCCGGGAGGTGGATTCACACTCGAAGTGCAACACTTGGGAGAAGGCCTCGGCGGGAGTTTGGAAGTCAAGAGATTTGCGCGGGGTGTTGTTGTAGGCGTTGAAGGACTGATGGAAGCGGCGGGTCGGGAGGGTTGCGAGGTCGGTTTTGCGCGGGATGAAGCGCCGCATTCGACCGATCGCATTCTCGATGCCGCCCTTCTGCCAGGGCGCGTGCGGATCGCAGAAGAAGGTCTCGATCGCGAGGCGGTGCAGCGCCGTGTGGCAGGCGAACTCGGTGCCATTGTCGAAGGTGACGGTCTGGCACAGGTCCTGTGGCAGGGATGCGAACAAGCGAACGAGATGACGGGCGACCCCGCGCGCAACCTTGCTGGCGAGGCGGATGCCGAGCAGCAGGCGCGAGGTGCGCTCATGCACAGTCAGGACGGCCTGACCGTATTTGGAGAACATCATCAGGTCGGCTTCCCAATGACCGGGAGTGCTGCGATCGGCGGCCTCGATAGGCCGTTGATCCAAGGAAACACGGCCTTCGATGAAGCTTGCGGGGCTGCCGCCCTTCTTGCCGCGGTAACCGCGCTTGCTCTTGCCGCGTGGCAGATAACGCCGCCAGCTGAAGTCCGAGGTGCGTCGGATCTGGGCGTAGATGAAGCGGTAGATGGTCTCGTGGGAGATCACCTTGCGGCCGTGTTCGCGGGCCAGCCGGCCGGCGACCTGCTCGGGCGACCAGCCCCGACCCAGGCGTTCCAACACCGCACGGCGCAGGCCGGGCTCCCGTTCGAGGCGTACGCCCGTCCAGCGCCGTGCTCGCATCTGTTGCTGGGCATAGCTGGGTTTGTAGCCGACCTGGACGCCTCGATTGCGGGTCAGCTCCCGAGAGATCGTTGATGGCGAGCGATCCAGAGCTGCCGCGATTTGCCGGACCGAGCTGCCATTGGCCGAAAGCCGGGCAATCTCGCATCGCTCGTCCAGGGATAGCTGCTCGTAACTCCGCCCCATCGCAACACCTCCTCAAGGAAGTGTTGCACTTCGTTTGTGAACTCAGGGGACCCATAACCACCGTCGGTTGCAGGCTCAATGTCTAGCCGCGTGTCTTTCCTGAGGCCGCGGCGTATGGGTCCTGGCATTCGCCAGGACGACACCTGAACCGCCCGTGACCTTTATAGGATTCCTATAACGTCCTTATGCGCCACATCTCGAAAACCTATGCCCCGGATGGCACCTCACCACCATCCGGCGCGGAGCGCTTATACGGTCGCCCGTGCCCTGTGACGCATAGGAGTCTCACATGATGGACATTCTCATGGCGGCGCTCGGGATCGGCTTCTTCGCGGCCGGCATCGGCTACGCCTACGCCTGCGAACGACTGTAAGGGAGGCGGCGATGATCTTCGATTACTCGCTCGCCGGCCTCGTCTCGCTCGGCCTGTTGTTCTACCTCACCTACGCTTTGCTGCGGCCCGAACGCTTCTAAGCGATCGCGATGCTCGCGCTTTGCACAATTCTGCTAGCCGACGCGGTGCTGACCGGGCTGTTGCTCGGCCTGTTCGCGTCGCTGCTGCGCTTCGCACCCATTCGAAAGGCTTGACGCAATGACCGTCATCGGCTGGATTCAAATTATTCTGTTTTGCGCGATCGTGATCGCGCTGGTCAAACCGCTCGGCTGGTACATGACCCGCGTGTTCAACGGCGAGCACACCTTCCTCTCGCCTGTGCTGCGCCCGGTCGAGCGCGCGATCTACTGGGTCGGCGGCGTCGACGAGCGGCGCGAGCAGCACTGGCTCACCTATACGGTCGCCATGCTGCTGTTCCATGTCGGCGGCTTCGCTCTGATCTACGGCCTGATGCGGCTGCAGGCGGTGCTGCCGTTCAACCCGGCCGGACAGTCGGCCGTGGCCGAGGATCTCTCCTTCAACACCGCGATCTCCTTCATCACCAACACCAACTGGCAGAACTACGGCGGCGAGAGCACGCTGTCCTATCTGGTCCAGATGCTCGGCCTGACCCACCAGAACTTCCTGTCGGCGGCGACCGGCATCGCGCTCGCGATGGCGCTGATCCGCGGCTTTACCCGCTCGTCAATGCGCACGGTCGGCAATTTCTGGGTCGACGTCACGCGCTGCACGCTCTATGTGCTGCTGCCGATCTGCATCGTCTATGCGCTGTTCCTGGTCTGGCAGGGCATGCCGCAGACGCTCGGCGCCTATGTCGACGCCACCACGCTGGAAGGCGGCAAGCAGACCATCGCGCTCGGCCCGGTGGCCTCGCAGGTTGCGATCAAGATGCTCGGCACCAACGGCGGCGGCTTCTTCAATGCCAACGCCGCGCATCCGTTCGAGAACCCGACCGCATTGTCGAACCTCGTGCAGATGATCTCGATCTTCGCGCTTGGCGCGGCGATGACCAACGTGTTCGGCCGCATGGTCGGCAACGAGCGCCAGGGCTGGGCGATCTTCGCCGTGATGGGCATCCTGTTCGTCGCCGGCGTTGTCGTCACCTATTGGGCGGAAGCCAACGGCACCTCGGCGCTGCAGGCGCTGGGCCTGACGGGCGGCAACATGGAGGGCAAGGAGGTCCGCTTCGGCATCGTCGCGTCCTCGCTGTTCGCCGTCGTCACCACCGCCGCCTCCTGCGGCGCGGTCAATGCCATGCATGACAGCTTCACCGCGCTCGGCGGCATGATCCCGCTGATCAACATGCAGCTCGGCGAAGTCATCATCGGCGGCGTCGGCGCCGGCTTCTACGGCATGCTGCTGTTCGTCGTGCTGGCGATCTTCGTCGCCGGCCTGATGGTCGGCCGCACCCCGGAATATGTCGGCAAGAAGATCGAGGCGCGCGAGGTCAAGATGGCGATGCTCGCGATCCTGGTGCTGCCGCTGATGTATCTCGGCTGGACCGCGGTCGGCGTGGTGCTGCCGTCGGCGGTGGCCTCGATGGCCAATGCCGGCCCGCACGGCTTCACCGAGGTGCTCTATGCCTTCACCTCGGCGACCGGCAATAACGGCTCGGCGTTCGGAGGCCTCACCGGCAACACCTTGTTCTACAACCTGACGCTCGCGTCTGCGATGTTCGTCGGCCGCTTCTTCATGATCGTGCCGGCGATGGCGATCGCGGGATCGCTGGTCGAGAAGAAGTCGATCCCGGCCTCGGCGGGCACGTTCCCGACCACCGGCGGCCTGTTCGTCGGCCTCGTCATCGGCGTCATCTTGATCATCGGCGGCCTGACCTTCTTCCCGGCGCTGGCGCTCGGGCCGATCGTCGAGCACCTCGCCATGAACGCCAACACCCTGTTTTGATCCGATACGTCCGGAGTGACATCCATGGAAACCATGAAACTGCAGAAGCAGGTGACGGCGTCGACCATGCTCGACCCGAAGATCCTGGTGCCGGCGATCTGGTCGGCCTTCGTCAAGCTCGATCCTCGCCTGATGGCGAAGAATCCCGTGATGTTCGTCGTCGAGGTCGTGGCCGCGCTGACCACCGTGATCTTCGTGCGCGACCTCGTCACCGGCGGCGCCAATCTCGGCTTCACCTTCCAGATCATCCTCTGGCTCTGGTTCACGGTGCTGTTCGCCAACTTCGCCGAAGCGGTCGCTGAAGGCCGCGGCAAGGCGCAGGCGGAATCGCTGAAGAAGACCCGCACCGAGAGCCAGGCCAAGCTGCTCACCGGCACCGACCGGACCTACCGGATGGTGCCGGGCACCTCGCTGAAGGTCGGCGATGTCGTGCTGGTCGAGGCCGGCGACAACATCCCGTCGGACGGCGAGGTGATCGAAGGCGTCGCTTCGGTCAATGAAGCGGCGATCACTGGCGAGTCAGCGCCGGTCATCCGCGAATCCGGCGGTGACCGTTCGGCAGTCACCGGCGGCACCCAGGTGCTGTCGGACTGGATTCGCGTCCGCATCACCGCGGCGCAGGGTTCGACCTTCATCGACCGCATGATCAAGCTGGTGGAGGGCGCCGAGCGGCAGAAGACGCCGAACGAGATCGCGCTCAACATCCTGCTCGCCGGCCTCACCATCATCTTCGTGTTCGCCACGGTGACGATCCCGAGCTATGCGGCCTATGCCGGCGGCTCGATCTCGGTCGTGGTGCTGGTGGCGCTGTTCGTGACGCTGATCCCGACCACGATCGGCGCGCTATTGTCGGCGATCGGTATCGCCGGCATGGACCGCCTGGTGCGCTTCAACGTGCTGGCGATGTCCGGCCGCGCAGTGGAAGCCGCCGGCGACGTCGACACGCTGCTGCTCGACAAGACCGGCACCATCACGCTCGGCAACCGCCAGGCGACGGCGTTCCGTCCGATCCGCGGCGTCTCCGAGCAGGACCTCGCCGACGCGGCGCAGCTAGCTTCGCTCGCCGACGAAACGCCGGAAGGCCGCTCGATCGTGGTGCTCGCCAAGGAGAAGTACGGCATCCGCGGCCGCGACATGCATGAGCTTGCCGCGACCTTCGTGCCCTTCACCGCGCAGACCCGCATGAGCGGCATCGATGCCGGCTCCTCGTCGGTCCGCAAGGGCGCGGTGGACGCGATCCTCAGCTATGTCGACGGCGGCTCGCCCCGCACGGTCGCATCGGGCAACACCGTCCGCGCGGTTGCGGCGACGATGAGCGCGGAAGCGCGCGAGATCCAGTCGATCGCCGACGAGATCGCCAAGGCCGGCGGCACGCCGTTGGCCGTCGCCAAGGACGGCAAGCTGCTCGGCGTCGTGCATCTGAAGGACATCGTCAAGGGCGGTATCCGTGAGCGCTTTGCCGAATTGCGCCGCATGGGCATCCGCACCGTGATGATTACCGGCGACAATCCGATGACCGCGGCCGCGATCGCGGCCGAGGCTGGCGTCGACGACTTCCTGGCGCAGGCGACGCCCGAGGACAAGCTCAAGCTGATCCGCGACGAGCAGTCCAAGGGCAAGCTGGTCGCGATGTGCGGCGACGGCACCAACGACGCGCCGGCGCTCGCGCAGGCCGATGTCGGTGTCGCCATGAACACCGGCACGCAGGCCGCCCGCGAGGCCGGCAACATGGTCGACCTCGACTCCAACCCGACCAAGCTGATCGAGGTGGTCGAGATCGGAAAGCAGCTGTTGATGACCCGCGGCGCGCTCACCACGTTCTCGATCGCCAACGACGTCGCAAAGTATTTTGCGATCATCCCGGCGATGTTCCTCGCGTTCTATCCGCAGCTCGAGGTGCTGAACGTGATGCGGCTGGCAAGCCCGCAGAGTGCGATCCTGTCGGCGATCATCTTCAACGCGCTGATCATCATCGCGCTGATCCCGCTGGCGCTGAAGGGCGTCAAGTATCGCGCCGTCGGTGCCGGTGCGCTGCTCGGCCGCAACCTGATGATCTACGGCCTCGGCGGCATCATCATCCCGTTCATCGGCATCAAGGCGATCGACCTCATCGTCGCCGCCCTGGGCCTGGCTTAAGGAGCCGCAATCATGTTGAGAGAAATTCGTCCCGCCATCCTCGTGCTGGTCCTGCTGACCGCGATCACGGGCCTTGCCTATCCGCTCGCCATTACCGGGATCGCCGGCGTCATCTTTCCGAGGCAGGCGCAAGGCAGCCTGATCGAGAAGGACGGCAAGGTGATCGGCTCCGCCCTGATCGGGCAGGAGTTCAAGGAGGACAAATACTTCCACGGCCGGCCGTCGGCGACGGTGGCGCCCGATCCGAACGATTCCTCGAAGACGGTGCCGGCGCCGTACAACGCGGCCAATTCCGGCGGCTCCAACCTCGGCCCGACCAGCAAGGCGCTGAACGACCGCATCAAGGACGATGTCGAGAAGCTGAAGGCGGAGAATCCGACCGCCAGCGTGCCGGTCGATCTCGTCACCACCTCGGCCAGCGGCCTCGATCCCGACATCTCGCCGGACGCCGCGCTGTTCCAGGTGCCGCGGGTCGCCAAGGCGCGCAGCATGTCCGAGGACGCGGTGCACCAGCTGGTGACGCAGAACACCCAGGGCCGCTTTGCCGGCGTGCTGGGTGAGCCCCGCGTTAACGTTCTTGCGCTCAACCTGGCGCTCGACGCGGCAAACGCGAAATAGGGGAGTAGGCCGCCACTCGCAGGATGACTATATTGCGGTATGGCCAATCAGCGCGACCCTGAAAAACGACCCTCGCCGGATGCGCTGCTGGAGGCGGCGCGCCGCGAGGCCGATCGTTCGGGACGGCTGAAGATCTTTATCGGCGCAGCCCCCGGCGTCGGCAAGACCTACGAGATGCTGCAAAGCGCCCACGCCCGCCTCAAGGCGGGCGTCGACGTCGTGGTCGGTGTGGTCGAAACCCACGGACGGGTGGAGACCGAGGCGCTGCTCAGGGGTCTCGAAGTGCTGCCGCGCAAGCGGCTGGCCTATCGCGACCAGACGCTCGAGGAAATGGACCTCGACGCCTTGATCGCGCGGCGGCCGCAGCTCGCGCTGGTCGACGAGCTCGCCCACACCAATGCGCCGGGCAGCCGGCATCCCAAGCGCTATCTCGACGTCGAGGAGCTGCTGTCGCACGGCATCGACGTCTACACCGCGATCAACATCCAGCACATCGAGAGCCTCAACGACGTCGTCGCGCAGATCACCCATGTGCGGGTGCGCGAGACCGTGCCGGACTCGGTGGTCGATCGCGCCGATGCCATCGAGCTGATCGACCTCACGCCGGACGATCTGATCCAGCGGCTGAAGGAGGGCAAGGTCTATGTGCCCAAGCAGGCCGAGCGGGCGCTGGAGCATTATTTCTCGCCCGGCAATCTGACCGCGCTGCGCGAGCTGGCGCTGCGCCGCACCGCCGAGCGGGTCGACGAACAGCTGCTCACCCACATGCAGGCCAATGCCATCCAGGGTCCCTGGGCGGCAGGCGAGCGGATCCTGGTTTGCCTCAGCGAGGACCCGCGCGCGGCCGGCCTCGTCCGCTACACGAAACGTCTGGCCGACCGGCTGCATGCGCAATGGACTGCCGTCAGCATCGAAACGCGGCGCAGCCTGCAATTGACCGACGAGCAGCGCGACCGGCTCTCCGACACCATGCGGCTTGCCGAATCGCTCGGCGGCGAGGCGCTGACGCTTCCCGGTGTCGGCCGCCGCATCGCCGACGATGTCATCAATTTTGCCCAGGCCAACAACGTCACCCAGATCATCATCGGCAAGTCGACGCGCTCGCGCTGGTTCGAGCTGACGCATGGCTCGGTGGTGCACGATCTGGTGCGCCGCGCAGGCAATATCAGCGTCAACGTGATCGCCGGCGACGAGCTGCCGGTCGGCAAGGCGCCGGTGCAGACCGCGCAGCGGCAGGAGCCGTTCAATCCGCGGCCGTATCTGATGTCGCTGCTGCTGGTGGGACTCGGGCTCGGCGCGGCCAAGCTGATCCAGCCGTTCTTCGGCATCGAGAATGTCGACCTCGTCTTCCTCACTGCCGTGGTCGGCGCCGCGGCGCGTTACGGCCTGTGGCCGTCGCTGCTCGCCAGCGTCGCCGCCTCGCTGTGCTACAATTTCTTCTTCCTGCCGCCGGTTTATACCTTCACCATCACCGACCCGACCAATGTCGCGGCGTTCTTCTTCTTCATGCTGATCGCGCTGATCGTCTCCAACGTCGCGGCGCGGGTACGCATCCAGGCCGACACCGCGATCGGCCGCGTCCGCACCACCGAATCGCTCTACGCCTTCAGCCGCAAGCTCGCCGGCACCGCGACGCTCGACGACGTGCTGTGGGCGACCGCCTACCAGATCGCGCTGATGCTGAAGGTGCGCGTGGTGCTGCTGCTGCCGGAGGGCGGGATGCTGACCGTCAAGAGCGGCTACCCGCCGGAAGACCAGCTCGATCAGGCCGATCTTGCCGCCGCCAACTGGGCCTGGGGCAACGATCGCCCGGCCGGTCGCGGCTCCGACACGCTGCCAGGGGGAAAACGGCTGTTCCTGCCGATGCGCACCGGCCGCGGCCCGATCGGCGTGATCGGCATCGACGACGACCGCACCGGGCCGCTGCTGACGCCGGACCAGCGCCGGCTGCTCGATGCGTTGGTCGACCAGGGCGCGCTGGCGATCGAGCGCGTGCTGCTGGTCGAGGACATGGACCGGGTCAAGCGCACGGTCGAATCCGACCGGTTGCGCGGCGCGCTCTTGACCTCGATCTCGCATGATCTGAAGACGCCGCTGGCCTCGGTGCTCGGGTCGGCCTCGGCGCTGCGCGATCTCGGCGCCAGCCTGAGTGACGCCCAGAAGCACGATCTGCTTGCGACCGTGATCGACGAATCCGAACGGCTCAACCGCTTCATCGCCAACCTGCTCGACATGACGAAGCTGGAATCCGGCGCCATCGTGCCGAACACGGCGCGGCACGATGTCGGCGAAATCGTCGGCAGCGCGTTGCGCCGGGCCGGCAAGATCCTGGTCCATCACAGGGTGTCGCTGGAGCTCGCAGCCGACCTGCCGATGCTGGAGCTCGACGCCGTGCTGTTCGAGCAGGTGCTGTTCAACCTGCTCGACAACGCCGCCAAATATGCCCCGTCGGACACCACGATCTCGATCCGCGGCGGCCGCGACCGTGACGCGGTGACGCTGCAGATCCTCGATGAAGGCAACGGCATTCCGGCCTCCGAGCTCGAAAGCGTGTTCGACAAGTTCTATCGCGCCGAGAAGGGCGACCATGTCCGCCCCGGCACCGGCCTCGGCCTTGCGATCTCGCGCGGCTTCGTCGAGGCGATGCGCGGCACGATCGCGGCGGCCAACCGCGCCGACCGGACCGGCGCCGTCATCACCATCCGCCTGCCTGTTACGGCCGACACCAACGCGCTGGACACTGCTGCATGAATGCTATCCCCATCAAGGTCCTGGTCATCGATGACGAGCCACCGATCCGCAAATTGCTGCGGATGGGGCTGAGCACGCAGGGCTACGACATCCTCGAGGCCTCCAACGGCAAGCTGGCGCTGGAGATGCTGGGCGAGGGGCCGGCGCTGATCATCCTCGACCTCGGATTGCCCGATATCCAGGGCCACGATCTCCTCCGCATGATCCGCGGCCGCAACGAGAGCGTCCCGATCGTGGTGCTGTCGAGCCGCGGCGACGAGGCCGGCAAGGTTCAGGCGCTCGATCTCGGCGCCGACGATTACCTGACGAAGCCGTTCGGCATGGACGAATTGCTGGCGCGGCTGCGCGCGGCGCTGCGCCACCAGTTGCAGGTGCAGGGCGAGCGGCCGGTGTTCCGCTCCGGCGATCTCTCGGTCGATCTGGTGCGCCGGATCGTCAAGGTCGGCGACAAGGAGATCAAGTTGTCGCCGAAGGAATACGACCTGCTGCGCGTGCTGGTGCAGCACGCCGGTAAGGTGCTGACTCATCGCTTCCTGCTGAAGGAATTGTGGGACGAACTGACCGACGCGCAATATCTGCGCGTCTATGTCCGCCAGCTCCGCCAGAAGATCGAGGCCGATCCCGAGCGCCCGCAATTCGTGCTGACCGAGACCGGCATCGGCTACCGCCTGCGCGCGGCGGACTGAGCTGTCATGCCCCGCGAAGGCGGGGCATCCAGTACGCCGCGGCTTCTCCGTTCAACCGCTGACGTCTCTGGAATACTGGGTCGCCCGGTCCCGTCTACGCCAAGGCTTCGACGAGGCCATGCTCCCCGGGCGCGCCGAAGCTTTTGCGAAGGCGGCAAGCCGGGCGACGACACCGAGCGGAACTTTCGCTCCTATCGAGGCTTGGTTTCGCTTAGCGGGAGAGAAGCCATGGCAAGGAAATATTCGCGGAAGGCATCTGATGATGTCGAGCGTGTGATGAAGAAACGCAAGGCCGGGACGCTGCGCAGCGGCCGCTCGAAGAAGAAGGTGACGAGCCGCAAGCAGGCGATCGCGATCGGACTATCCGAGGCCCGCGCCAAGGGGCGGAAGGTGCCGAAGAAGGCCGCCAGGAAGACGGCCAAGAAGACGGCGAAGAAGCGCAAGGCTGCGAAGAAGCGGTAGGGCGCCGTCCGTCTACCTTCGTCATGGCCGGGCTTGACCCAGCCATCCACGTCTTTCTGGCCAAGAGGATGGATGCCCGGGTCAAGCCCGGGCACGACGCGTGAAATTCAATTCACCCCGCCTTCCGCGACCGCGCGCTCGACTGGTGCGCCTTCTTCGCCGCATGGCGGTGCGAGGTCGGGCGGCGCGCACTGGAGTGCGCGCGCTTTGCGCCGCCTTTCCGGTCCTTCAGGCTCTGCTTCAGCGCGTCCAGCAGGTTCACCACATTGCTGGGCTTCTCCTCACGCTCGACGGCCTTGATCGGCTTGCTGGCGGCCTTGCGGCGTACCAGCGCTTTCAACGCGGTCTCGTACTCGTCCTTGAATTTCGATGGGTCGAAATGCGCGGCCTTGCTGTCGAGGATGTGGCCGGCGAGTTCGATCATGTCCTTGGTGACCTTCGGGCTCTTGATGTCGTCGAAATAATCGTCGGCATCACGGACCTCGTAGGGGTAGCGCAGCGTGGTGCCGAGCATGCCCTTGTCGAGCGGCTCGATCGCGATCACATGCTCGCGGTTGGTCAGCACGATGCGCGCCAACGCGACCCGGTCCTGGTCCTTCATGGCGTCGCGGATCACCGCGAACGCGTCGGCGCCGGCCTTGCCGTCCGGCCTGATGTAGTAGGGGTGGTCGAGATAACGCTTGTCGATCTCGCCCTCGGGCACAAAGGAATCGATATCGATGGTGTGGTTGCTCTCGATCTGGACCGCCTCGAGCTCGTCCTTCTCGATCTCGACATATTTGCCCTTGCGGACCTCGTAGCCGCGGCCCTTCTGGTCGCCCTCGACGACGTCGCCGGTCTCGGCATCGACCATCTGCTGCTTCAGCCGGTTGCCGGTCTCCCGGTTGATCATATGGAAGCGGGTCTTCTCGACCGCCGTCGAGGCCGGGTAGAGCGCCACCGGGCACGACACCAGCGACAGTTTGAGCGTGCCTTTCCAGTAGGCGCGGGGAGCGGCCATGATCGCCTCCAAACAGCTTGAGTTTGGAACTTGAACGGATACCGTAGGTTTTGGTTCCTGATGGCCGCAGGCTCGCGGCGGCCGCCGTTTGCGCCGAGGCCTGTACGTGTCGCTGAGAAACCTCACCACCTATCGCAAGAAGCGTGACTTCGAGAAGACCAATGAGCCGTCCGGCGACGTCAAGGTGGCGCCCGGCAAGCTACGGCGCTTCGTGATCCAGAAGCATGACGCGACGCGGCTGCATTATGATTTTCGGCTGGAGTTCGACGGCGTCTTCAAGTCCTGGGCGGTGACGCGCGGGCCGTCGCTCGATCCGCATGACAAGCGGCTCGCGGTCGAGGTCGAGGATCATCCGCTCGACTATGGCGATTTCGAAGGCACGATTCCGGAAGGCCAGTATGGCGGCGGCACGGTGCAGCTCTGGGATCGCGGCACCTGGGAATCTGACGATCCCGAGCGCGGCTTCAGGAAGGGTGACCTGAAGTTCACGCTGCGTGGCGACAAGCTGCACGGCAGCTGGGTGCTGGTGCGGATGAAGAACGACCGCTTTGGCGGCAAGCGCACCAACTGGCTCCTGATCAAGCACCGCGATGAATATGCCGTTGACGGCAATGGCGAGGCGATCCTCGACGAGGACCGCTCGGTCGCCTCCGGCCGCTCGATGGCGCAAATCGCCGCCGGCAAGGGGCGGGCGCCGAAGCCGTTCATGCTGGCCAAGGGCAACGGCAAGGCCAAAGCGGACGCGGTCTGGCACTCCAATCATGGTATGGCCGCGGACGCGCGCGCGAAAACCAAGGCGCCGCCGCCCAAGGAAAAACTAAAGGTGCAACTGAATGCACAATTGAAGGCGCCGTCAAAGGCGCAGCCGAAGCAGGTGGCGGCGATGCCGGACTTCGTTCCGCCGCAACTCTGCGCCGCGGTCGAGCGTCCGCCTAATGGCGCGGGCTGGTGCCACGAGATCAAGTTCGACGGCTACCGCGTGCAGCTCCGCGTCGAGGACGGGGAGGCTGACCTGAAGACCCGCAAGGCGCTCGACTGGACCGACAAGTTCGGCGCGATCGCAAAGGAAGCCGCCAAGCTGCCGGACGTCCTGATCGATGGCGAGATTGTTGCGCTCGACGAGAACGGCATGCCGCATTTCTCGACGCTGCAGGCGGCATTGTCCGACGGCAAGACGGATCACTTGATCTTCTACGCCTTCGACCTGCTGTTTGCGGGCAATGAGGATCTCCGCCCGCTGCCGCTCACCGAGCGCAAGGCGCGGCTGAAGGAATTGCTCGCGGCGCGCAAGGGCAAGAACCCCTTGATCCGCTATGTCGAACATTTCGAGGAGAGCGGCGAGGCCGTGCTGGATTCCGCGCGCAAGCTCGGGCTGGAAGGCATCGTCTCCAAGCGGCTCGGCGGCGCCTACCGCTCCGGCCGGTCCGATGACTGGACCAAGGCAAAAATCCGCGCCGGCCATGAGGTGGTGATCGGCGGCTGGAAGACCACCAACGGCAAATTCCGCTCGCTGATGGCCGGCGTCTATCGCGACGATCATCTGGCCTTTGTCGGCATCGTCGGCACCGGCTTCGGCCAGGACACGGTTCGCCGCATCATGCCGGCGCTGAAGGCGGCGGCATCAGATACGAGCCCGTTTGGCGGCAAGGACGCGCCGAAGAAGGCCCGCGACGTGCACTGGCTGAAGCCGGAGCTGGTCGCCGAGATCGAGTTCGCCGGCTGGACCGATGCCGGCAACATCCGCCAGGCCGCATTCAAGGGCCTGCGCCAGGACAAGCCGGCGCATGAGGTCGAGGCCGAGCGGCCGATCGTGACCAAAGTGGTGAAGCCGATGGCCAAAGGAAGATCATCCGGGAAATCCTCCGGCGAGGTGATGGGCGTCGCCATTTCCCATCCGGACAAGGCATTGTGGCCCGATGCCGGCGACGGCACGCCGGTGACAAAGCTCGATCTCGCCAGCTATTTCGAGGCGGTCGGCACATGGATGATCGGCTACCTCAAGGGCCGGCCATGTTCGATCGTGCGCGCCCCCGATGGCATCAAGGGTGAGACCTTCTTCCAGCGTCACGCGATGGCCGGCACGTCGAAGCTCCTGAAGCTCGCCAAGGTGTCCGGCGACCGCAAACCCTATCTGCAGATCGACCAGGTCGAGGGCCTGGCTGCGGTTGCGCAGCTCGGCGGCCTTGAGCTGCATCCCTGGAATTGCGCGCCGGATGCCTATGACACGCCGGGCCGGCTGGTGTTCGATCTCGATCCCGCGCCTGATGTCGCGTTCAGCGACGTGATCGATGCGGCGAAGGACATGCGCCAGCGGCTGTCGGCCGTGGGCCTCGAAAGCTTCTGCAAGACCACCGGCGGCAAGGGTCTTCATGTCGTGACGCCGCTGCTCGCAGGCGCCAGGGACAAGGTGACGTGGAAGGAAGCCAAGGCATTCGCGCAAGGCATCTGCCAGTGGATGGCGCAGGACGATCCCGAGCGCTATCTGATCAACATGTCCAAGGCCAAGCGCACCGGAAAGATCTTCCTCGACTATCTGCGCAACGACCGGCTCTCGACGGCGGTCGCGGTGCTGTCGCCGCGGGCGCGTCCGGGCGCGACGGTGTCGATGCCGCTGACCTGGCCGCAGCTGCGCGGCGATCTCGATCCAAAGAAGTATACGGTGCGGACAGTGCCGGCGCTGCTGGCGAAGACCAAGGCGTGGGACGGCTACGAGGATGCGGCATCGTCGATCACGGCGGCGATGAAGAAGCTTGCGGCTAAGTAGCAAATGTTGGGCAAGTCTGTGCCGCTGGCTTAGGTCGTCATACCCCGCGAAAGCGGGGTATCCAGTACGCCGCGACTCATCGGTTCAATCGCCAGCGTCTCTGGAATACTGGATCACCCGCTTTCGCGGGTGATGACAGTCGTTGATGCGGATCGCGTACAGCGCAGCTGCGCGCTACAGACGTCCGAGCAGTAGCAGGATCAGCAAAATCACGATCACGAGGCCGAGACCGCCGCCGCCATAATAGCCGGTGCCGTAGAATGGTCCGCCGCCGATGCCGCTGAAGCCGCCAAGCAGCGCAATGACCAGAATAATAAGGATGATCGTTCCAATTGACATCTCAAGCTCTCCTCAGCTGCGTGGGCCCATTCGTCTCTGCCCTTCGCGTGAGGAAACAAACCGGAACTGTGAAGGTTCCAGCGCTCGCGGGGCGATAAAGTCCACATATCTTCCATTTGTGCGGAACAGAACTACATGAAAGGAATCCATGGAGGAGTGCACCGCGATGTCGGCGCCGCTGATCGTTTCGATTCCCCACAGCCTTGGCCGCGACGAGGCCATGCGCCGCCTGAAGCCGGGCTTGTCGCGCGCGGTGGCGAGCGTGCCGGTGTTGAGTGTCGACGAAGAGCGCTGGGACGACAACCGCATGAGCTTTCGCGTCCGCGCGCTGGGGCAGGTCGCGGCCGGGCATCTCGATGTCGAGGATAGCCATGTGCGCCTCGAGGTGACGCTGCCCTGGCTGCTGCAGCGCTTCGCCGAAGTCGCGCAGATTGCGATTCGGAAGCGCGGACAGTTGCTGCTGACCAAGCGGTGATCCGCGGGGCTAGCCGTGCGAGCGCGCACGCCTCGAGGCTTGCTTCGCGCCCGCCGCGACCTTCGCCTTCAGTACCGCGACCGGCAGATTGGCGAACAGCGCTGAAAGCTGAATCCTGTTTTCGCCACCCGGGAGCGCGTATCCAGCCACGTCGATCTCGCCTTCGAAGGCCTCGGGACGCGGCCAGCTCCGTCCGCCCTGGGTAAACGGCGCAAATGATTTCGCCACCGCGACGATGACCGCCGCGCGGCCATGGCGCCGCGCGAAGGCCATGACGTGGTCGCGGTGCGGGCCGTTGACGGCGAGCGGCTGGTAGTTGCCGCTGGTGAAGACGTCGGGCAGCTCGTTGCGCAGCCGCAAGAGATGCCGCGTCCACGCGAATTTCAGGCGGCCGTCGCGCCAGCTCTGCGCCAGTGCGCCCCAATCCGGCATCTCCAGCGCCGCCAGCATTCCTGCGCGTTCGGCAAAATCAACCGGACGGCGGTTGTCGGGGTCGACAAGCGAAAGATCCCAGCCTTCGGTGCCCTGGTAGAAATCCGGCACGCCCGGCATGGTCGCCTTCAGCGTGATCTGGCTGAGCGAGTTCAGCGCCCCGATCAGCGAGGTCCGTTGCGCCAGTGTCTCCAGCGCTTCGAGAAATTCGGGCGAGGTGTTGCGATCGAGGATTCGCTCGATGAACGTCTTGACACCGGCCTCATAGGGTTCGTGCGGATTGAGCCAGCTGGTCTCCTGTTTGCCCTCGCGTGCGGCTTTCAGCGCATAGGCCTGGATGCGCGCAATGAGGGAGTCATCGTCCGGATCCCAGGCGCCGAGCAGGGTCTGATACAGCATGTATTCGAAAGTCGCCGATGGCGCACGCGTCTCGCCGTCGAGCACCAGATGCGGCGCGTTCAGGACCTTCCAGCGCGCCACCGCGCTGGTCCATTCGCCGGGGATTTCTGCAAGCGCCATGATCCGGGCACGGGCGTCCTCGCCGCGCTTGGTGTCGTGGGTCGCGGTCGAGGTCATGCCGTGCGGCCATTCGCTGATACGGGCCGTCATCATGGCGTGGAAGCGCTGGGGCGCGATCGCGCTTGCCGCGGGATCGCCGCCGACCTCGTTCAGCGCAAGCAAGCGGTGGTAGCGATAGAAGGTGGTGTCCTCCAGCGACTTTGCCATCATCGGCCCGGTGAATTGCTGCACCTTCAGCGCGAAGCGGCGGACCCGCGGCGCGCTGTGCGGGGGACGGCCGGGCTTCAGGAGGTCCATGGTCAGCGCATCGCGCAGGAAATCGAAAATGCCTTCGTCGGCGGCGAACCAGTCGGCGCGGGCGCGCGCGATGGTCTCGTCGATCAGCGCGCGGTCATGCGCGGCCGGGCCGGAGGCGGTGAGATAGGTGCGATAGACCGGAAAGTGCAGCACATAGAGCTCGAGCGCTTGCCGCAGGCTGTCCGCCGAGAAGTCGCGCGAGGAATAATGGCCGCTGGCGATGCGCGCCAAAAGCCGAGCCAGCACGGTGAATTCGCTCGTCAGCAAGGTCTCCAGCACGCGGCGCTTGGCCGCGCGCAGCACCGGCGTCAGGTTCGGCGACTGGTTGCTGATCTGGCGCCAGATCTCGCTGAGCGGCTCGAGGCCCTTGGCATCGACCAGCACCTGGCTGATCGTGTTCATCCATTCATAGCCGGTGGTGCCGTGGACGCCGCTGAATTTCGTCAGCTTCTCGTCCTCGCCGAGGATCTTCTCGATCACCATGTAGAACGGCTTGGCCTTGACGCCCTGTGCGGAGCGGATCAGGCGGCGCAGGCGATGGAAATACTGCGCGGGATCGCGCAGGCCGTCGATATGGTCGAGCCGTAGGCCCTGCAGCCGGTCCTCGGCGATCAGGCGCTTCACCAGGCTGTGGCTCGCCTCGAAGGTGGCGGCGTCCTCGACGCGGAGGCCGGCCAGCGTGTTGACGTCGAAGAAGCGGCGATAGTTGATGTCGCTGGAGGCGAGCCGCCAGTGGCCGAGCTTGTAGTGCTGCCGCTCCAGCAGGTGATGCAACGCCAGCGTCTGGGCAGGGCGGTCCTCGCCGGCGCTGTAAGCATCGAGCCCGCGCGCGATGATCTCGGCGCCGCCCTCGATCGCCTTGATCGCCGCCTTCAGTGCCGGGGCCTCGACGCGGTTGGGGTGACGCAGTCCGCGATACCGGGCGGCGAGTTCGAGCATCGCGCGTCCGGCCGGACTGTCTTCAGCGGCGGCCTCGCGCACGATGGTCCGCAGCACCTGGCCATAGCGCTCTGGCGCGATCGGCAGGCGGTGCTCGAAATACCAGGCGGAAAAACTGCCTTCGTTCGCGTCATAGCGCAGTTCGATCTCGCCGCGCTCCAGCGCCTGGCCATAGGACGAGCCGAGGATCGGCAGCAGCACACCGCCGCGGGCGCGATAGGGCAGCAGGTCCCAGTCGATGTCGAAGGAGGGCGCATGCGGCGACAGTGGTCCCCATTCCAGCACGTCGAGCCACCACGGATTGTCGGCAAAATGCACGCCGACATGGTTCGGCACGAAATCCAGGATCAGGCCGAGGTCGTTCTGCTTCAGCGCGTCGCTAAGCCGCGCAAAGCCTTCTTCGCCGCCGAGTTCCGGGTTGAATTTGGTGTGGTCGACGACATCGTAGCCGTGGGTCGAGCCCTTGCGCGCCTTCGTAAAGGGCGAGGCATAGAGATGGCTAATGCCGAGCGCCTTCAGATACGGCACGACGCCGGCGGCGGCATCGAAGTCGAAATCGGCGGTGAGTTGCAGACGGTATGTTGCGATCGGGATCGCCGAAGGCATTGTGCTATCCGATGTGCCAGCGCACCGCCCAGCCGGGGAGGTCGCTCGACAACGCGCCGCCCCAGATCGCAGTTCCCTCCGGCTCCGCTGCGCCGGCAATGGCGCGATCCGACAGATTGGCTGTCAGCCGCAGCGTGCGGCCGTCTCCCATCTGCCAATGGGCGGTCAAGAGGTCACCCGCCACGCTGGCATCGCCGAAACGGGCTCCTGCAAGGCGCGGCGTGATCTCGCGCCGGCGCACGGCGAGCAGGTCGCGCACCAGCGCCAGCCGCGCGCGGGCCGGATCGTGGCCGAGCGCCGCCCAGTCGAGCACAGCCGATCGCACCGTCTCCTCGGCGAGCGGGTCGGGAATGTCGTCGCCATATTTGGCATAGGCCCAGGCGAATTCCTTGCGCCGGCCGGTGCGGACGGCGTTTGCGAGATCACCCTTGAAATCGCAGAAGAACGGGAAGGGCGTCGTCGCGCCCCATTCCTCGCCCATGAACAGCATCGGCGTGGTCGGCGCGATCAGCGTCACCGCGAGCGCCGCCGCGACCGCTTCCGGTTTCGCAATGCTGACAAGGCGATCGCCGAGCGGCCGGTTGCCGATCTGGTCGTGGTTCTGCAGGAAGTTGATGAAGCAGGTCGGCGACAGCGCGCCGCTCGGCTCGCCGCGGGCCTTGCCGCCCCAGAACTCCGAGACTTCGCCCTGGTAGATGTAGCCGGACGACAGCGCGCGGGCAAGATCCTGCTTCGGCGCCCGGTAGTCGCCATAATAGCCCTGCGTTTCGCCGGTCAGCAGCACGTGCCAGGCGTGATGATAATCGTCGTTCCACTGTCCCCGGAATTTGCCGTGCGGCGGGTCTTCGGTGGCGTCGAGCAGGCTTGCGATGTTGTCGCCGTTCTCGAGCACGAGGTTGATCTGCCGACCGGTCTCCGCGGCGAGCTTGCCGGCGGCCTTGCTGAAATCGTGGATGACGAAGATTTCGCCGGCCTCGACGATGGTGTTGACCGCGTCGAAGCGCAGCCCGTCGAAGCGATAGTCGCGTAGCCAGCTCACCACGCTGCCGATCGCAAACGCGCGCACTTCTGACACGCGATAGTCGATCGCGTTGCCCCACGGCGTATGCGCGTCACTGAAGAAGGTGGGCGCATAGCGGCCGAGAAAATTCCCCTCGGGGCCGAAATGGTTGTAGACCACGTCGAGCATCACCATCAGCCCGCGCAGATGCGCTTCGTCGATCAGGGTCTTCAGATCCTCGGGCCGGCCGTAGGCGCTGTCGGGCGCATACCACAACACGCCGTCATAGCCCCAGTTGCGCTTGCCCGCGAAATCCGCCAGCGGCATCAGTTCGAGCGCGGTGATGCCGGTCGCAACCAGGTGATCGAGCTTGTCGATCATGGCCCGATAGGTGCCTTCCGGCGTGAAGGTGCCGACATGCGCTTCGAGAATGACGGCCTCGTGCCAGGGACGTCCGCGCCATTCCGTGGCGCGCCATTTGAAGGCTGAGTGATCGATCACCTCGCTCGGGCCGAACACGTCGTCCGGCTGGAATGCGGAAGCCGGATCCGGCACATCGACTTCGTCATCGACGCGGAATTTGTAACGCGTGCCGGCGCGCGCACCCGGGATTTCGGCGACATACCAGCCGGCGGCGTCACGCGTCAGCGCGTGCGCATCGCGGCTCCGCGTATCCGGCTTGTCGAGCAGCAGATCGACGCGCTTGGCCGCAGGCGCCCACAGCCGGAAGCGGGCGCCATCGGGTGTCAGCTCAGCGCCGAAATGCTGTGTGCTCATATGGAGCCCGCGAATGCCAGCACCGAGCGCGGCGGTGCCGTGGTGTCGGCGCCGGATGCGAATTGCTCGGCGGTTTGCTCCGCTTTGGCCGTGTTCAGGACCTGCTGCCAGGTCCTGTATTCAGTGATCCTCGGCATCCTGAACACGATCTCCTGCGGCGCGGCATTCAGCACGATAAAGATCGGCTCCTGCCCTTGTTCCATCGGACCCAGCACATAGGCCAGGAACCGGCTCTCCGGGAATTTCCAGTCCGATTCCTTCATCTCCTCCGCCGCGGGCGTCAGCCACAGCACGCCATAGCTGCCGTCGGTGCGGCGGCCGTCGAGCCAACGCTGGCAGCGGATCTGGCCGAAGCGCTGGCGCAGCGCGGTGAGATGGCCGATGAAATCGATGGCGTCGTCGTCGGTGCCGAGGTTCTCCCAGCCGATCCAGCCGGTCTCATTGTCCTGGCAATAGGCGTTGTTGTTGCCCCCTTGCGTGTTGGCGACTTCGTCGCCGGCGAGGATCAGCGGCGTGCCCTGTGCGAGCACCAGGCAGGCCAGCGCATTCTTCCGGAGCTGGCGGCGCAACGCGATGATGGCGGGATCGTCGGTCGGGCCTTCGTGGCCGCAATTGTTGCTGTGATTGTCGTTGGAGCCATCGCGATTGTCCTCGCCATTGGCCTCGTTGTGCTTCTCGTTGTAGCTGAAGAGGTCCGCGAGCGTGAAGCCGTCATGCACCGTGATGTGGTTGACGCTGGCGCGGGTCGCGCGGTTGTCGTGGTGAAACAAATCCGAGGAGGCGGTCATGCGGCCCGAGATGTCGCCGACCAAACTGCCTTCGCCGCTCCAGTAGCGCCGCATCGCGCTGCGATAGCGATCATTCCATTCCGACCATTGCGACGGAAACGCGCCGACCTGGTAGCCGCCGAGACCAAGATCCCAGGGTTCGGCGACCATCTTCACAGTCGCCAGCACCGGGTCCTGGCGGATCGCGGTAAGGAAGGGATGGTTGCGATCAAAGCCGTTCGGTCCGCGCGCCAGGGTCGTGGCGAGATCGAAGCGGAAGCCGTCGACATGGCAGACCTCGACCCAGTAGCGCAGCGAATCCATCACCATCTGCAGCACGCGCGGATGGGTGAGGTTGACCGAGCTGCCGCAGCCGGTGAAGTCGTCATAGAAGCGCGGGTTCTCGCGGTTCAGCCAGTAATAGGAGGCGTTGTCGATGCCGCGGAAGCACAGCGTCGGGCCCATATGGTTGCCCTCTGCGGTGTGGTTGTAGACGACGTCGAGCAGCACCTCGATGCCGGCATCGTGCAACCGCGCCACCGTGGTGCGGAACGAGTCCAGCGCATTGTCCTGGGCGTAGCGCGCCTCGGGCGCGAAGAACGCGATGGTGTTGTAGCCCCAGTAATTGGAAAGCTTCTTCTCGACCAGGACGCGGTCGTCGATCAGGCCGTGGATCGGCAACAGCTCGATGGTGGTGACGCCGAGCCGCTTGAGGTGATCGATCATCGCAGGCGACGACAGCCCGCCATAGGTGCCGCGCAAATTCGGCGGCACGTCCTCGCGCTTCTGCGTCAGGCCCTTGACGTGCGCCTCGTAGATGATGGTGTCTTCCCAGGGAATGTGCGGCCGGATCTCGCGGCGCCCCCAGTTGAAGGTCTCGTCGACCACGACCGCCTTCGGCATGCCGCGAGCATTGTCACGCCGGTCGAAGGAGAGATCCTCGCGCGCGCTGCCTGTGCGGTAGGCGAAATGCGCATCGTTCCACACCAGCCGGCCGGCGAGCCGCTTGGCATAGGGATCGAGCAGCAGCTTGTTGGCGTTGAAGCGGTGGCCGCGCTCTGGCGCATACGGCCCATAGACGCGATAGCCGTAGAGCTGGCCCGGCGAGACGTCGTTGAGGTAGCAATGCCAGACGTCCTCGGTGCGTTCCGGCAGCTCGATCCGCTCGAGCTCGCGGCGGCCCTGGCCGTCGAACAGGCACAGCTCCACCTTCTCCGCATTCGCCGAGAACAGCGCAAAATTGGTGCCTCTGCCGTCCCAGCTTGCACCAAGCCGCGCGGACGTTCCCCCGCTCAGTCGCATGAATCAGCTTTCCGGTACGAGGAAGATTGCAGCCAGCGGCGGAATGGTCAGGTTCAATTCCGGCGTGGCGCCCTCCGAGGCGCGCACCTCGCCGACATTGCCGACATTGGTGCCGCCGTAGTGCGAGGAATCCGAGTTGAGCACCTCGTGCCACTTGCCCGCGAACGGCACGCGGACGCGATAGTTGCGATAGACGTTGGGCGAGAAGTTTGCGACCACGAGGCAGCGTGCGCGCGCATCATTGCCCTTGCGGATCCAGGCAAACACATTGTTGCTGGCGTCGTCGGTGATGACCCATTCGAAGCCGGCCTGGTCGCAGTCGAGCTCATGCAGTGCCGGCAGCGCACGATAGAGGCGATTGAGGTCGCGGATCAGGTTCTGAACGCCTCGGTGCTTCGGCTGGTCGAGCAGATGCCAATCGATCGAGTGATCGTGATTCCACTCGCGCTCCTGCCCGAATTCGCAGCCCATGAACATCAGCTTCTTGCCGGGGTGGCCGAACATGAAGCTGTAATAGGCACGCAGATTGGCAAAGCGCTGCCAGTCGTCGCCGGGCATGCGGCCGAGGATCGAACGCTTGCCGTGCACGACCTCGTCATGCGACAGCGGCAGGATGAAGTTCTCCGAGAAGGCGTAGTGCAGGCCGAACAGGATGTCGCCGTGATGGAATTTGCGGTGGATGGGATCCTTGCCGATGTATTTCAGCGTGTCATGCATCCAGCCCATGTTCCACTTGTAGCCGAAGCCGAGCCCGCCATATTCGACGGGACGCGACACCTGCGGCCACGCGGTGGATTCCTCCGCCGCCGTCGTCGCCTGCGGAAAATGCGCGAACAGCTCGGTGTTGAAGCGGCGCAGGAAGTCGATCGCCTCGATGTTCTCCCGGCCGCCATATTTGTTCGGGATCCAGCCGCCGGCGGGACGGCTGTAGTCGAGGTAGAGCATGGAGGCGACGGCATCGACGCGCAGCCCGTCGATGCCGTAGCGCTCGAGCCAGAACAGCGCGTTCGACACCAGGAAGTTGGTGACCTCGGTGCGCCCGTAATTGTAGATCAGCGTGCCCCAATCGAGATGACGGCCCTGCAACGGGTTGGCGTGCTCGTAGAGCGCGGTGCCGTCGAAATGGCCGAGGCCGTGCGGATCGTCGGGGAAATGCCCGGGGACCCAGTCGAGCAGCACGGCGAGGCCTGCACCATGGCAGGCATCGATCAGCGCTGCGAAATCATCGGGTGAGCCGAAGCGGCTGGTCGGCGCGAACATGCCGGTCGGCTGGTAGCCCCAGGAGCCGTCGAACGGATGCTCTGATATCGGCAGGAATTCGATATGGGTAAAGCCCATGTCGCTGGCGTAAGCCGGAAGCTGCTCGGCCATCTCGCGATAGGTCAGCCACTCATTGCGGCCCTTGCGCCGCCACGACCCGAGATGGACCTCGTAGATCGACATCGGCGAGCTCAGCGCATTGACGCGATCGGGCGCCGGGCGCGGGTGCGGGATCTTACGCTCATCGATCACGATCGAGGCGGTCTTCGGACGCACCTCGGCGGCGAACGCCAAGGGATCGGACTTCAGCGGCAGATGTTGGCCGTTCCGCGCGACGATCTCGAACTTGTAGTGGTCGCCGACGCGCGCACGCGGGATGAACAGCTCCCAATAGCCCGGACCGCGCACCCGCATCGGATGACGCCGTCCGTCCCAGAAATTGAAGTCGCCGACCACGCTGACCCGCCGCGCATTCGGCGCCAGCACCACGAAGCCGATGCCGTCGACGCCGTCGAGCGTCATCGGATGCGCGCCGAGCGTGTCGTAGACGCGCTGATGGGTGCCCTCGCCGAGCAGGTAGAGATCGAAATCGCTCAGGATCGGCGGAAAGCGGTAGGCGTCCTCGAGCTCGACGACGTTGTCGCCGAAGCGGGCGCGGAGCTGGTAGCGCGTCGAACCGTTCGGCAGGGGACCTGCGAACAGGCCGGAATCATGGATTTTGGCCAGCGGCGCCGCCTCGCCATGCTCGCCGATCGCCTCGACATTGCTGGCATCAGGCAGGAAGGCGCGCACCACGCTGCGATCGCCCTCGGTGTGCAGCCCGAGATAGTGGAAGGGATCGGAGTGGCGGCCCTCGATGATGGCATAGGCCTCGGCGGGCAATTTGGTCATGCAACCTCATGCGGCTGTTGGGCCAGGAGTCTCAACAGGCCAGTCAGTGGGACGCGGAGCCAATCCGGCCGGTTGGCCAGCTCATACTCGATCTCGTAGAAGGCTTTCTCAAGCAGGAAAAAGTTCAGCAGGCGATTGGCCGCCCTGGCATCAGTGGGCCATAGCCGTTGGCCCGCCATGGTCTCGCGATAGGCCGCCAGCAGCGTATCCGCGGCCTGGTCGCGCCATTCGGCCAAAGCGAGGCTCAGCCTGCCGCTCTCGTCGGGGGCGACCTTGAGCGCCCGCTCCAGCGCGGCGGTCGCCGCATAGTCGATCGAGCGGATCAGGCCGGCGACGTCGCGCGCCGGCGGCGCCTTGCGGCGGCGCTCGGCGATGGTCCGGCCGGGGCCGCCATCGAAATCGATGATGAAGACGTCGTCCTTGACGACCAGCAACTGGCCGAGATGCAGGTCGCCATGATGGCGGATGCTGAATCCATCGGTCTCGCGTGGCAGCAGCGCCTTGAGCCGTTCCGGCAGCATGTCGTGCTGGGCCTGCAACTGATCGGCCAGCAGACGGTCGGATTCTTTCAGCGAGCCACGCCGCTGCCTCAGCGTGTCGAACACGCGCTCGGCGCGCGCCATGATCTCGTCGCTCCAGCGCAGCAGGTCCTCGGGCCGGGTTGGCTCGGGCGCGAAGTCCGGCAAGTCACGGTTGCTGGCAAGCGCCAGATGCAGCTCCGCGAGACGCTTCCCACTGTGCGACATGTGGCGCAGATAGGCGGCATGGTCGCCGTTCTCCGCCGGGTCCTCGCTCACGGCGAGCAGGCGCTGCCTTTCGACCAGACGGTCGAGGTGCGCGGCGGCGACCGCCCAGAGCTCGCCCTGGTTGACAACCATCGCATGCAGCACGGCGATGGCGCTGCGCTTGTCGGCCTCGATCAGCTCGGCGGTGCCGAGCAGGGCAGGGCTGTTCGGAAAGCCGACCACTTCGGTGAGGAAGCGGCCCATCTCGATCTCCGGATTGATGCCGACCTCGAGCTTCCGGTAAATCTTGGTGACATATTCGTTGTCGACCAGCGCGGTCGAATGCGGCTGATCGTTCTCGAACACGCGGATCCGCTCCGGCTGCCGCACCGGCCGGTCGGAGAAGCGGCTGGTCGGCCGGAATTCGAGCTTCAGGCCTTGCTCGCCTTCGTCGACGGTGAGGTTTTCCCTGAGATTGCGCAGGAACAGGCCGGTGAAAATCTGGTCGGTGGCGACATCGAGCAGCGTGCCCTCGCGCGCGCCCTGACGTATCGCGGCAAAGGCACGCGGGTTGTAGCGCTCGCGGTCGAAGCGCACCCACTCGATCTGCATCGGCAGCACATAGCGGCTGGTGTTGCCGCGCTGCGTGGTCTCGAAGAAGGCGAGCCACGGCCGGTTGTCGCCGATGTCGCAGAACGGGATCGCGGAGACCAGGATCGGCTGGATCGCACTTGCCGATCGCTCCGGGTACCAGCGCGTGCGGGCGAGATGGCCGGGCAGCACGTCGTGCTCGAACACGCTGCGGGAGCGCGCCAAAGACATCCAGGTCGAATTCAGCGGCACCACCAGCGTCTCGAACTCCGGCACCGCCCGCGGCGTCACCGGCTCGGACTTGTCGCGCTCCTGCAGCTGGAACCAGTAGAAGCCGTAGGGCGCGAGCGTGATCATGTAGGGCAGCTCGCCGATCGCCGGGAAGCGCGTGCGTCCAAGCATCTCGAGCGGGATGCGGTCCTTGAAGGCGGAGAGGTCGAGCTCGGTGGCCTGCGCCGAGCGCGACAGATTGGCGACGCACAGGATCGTTTCGCCCTGGTACTGGCGCACATAGGCGAGCACCGAGCGGTTCTCCGGGCGGATGAAGGTCATGGTGCCGCGCCCGAAGGCAAGCGTCGACTTGCGCACCGCGATCAGTCGCTTGGTCGCCGACAGCAGCGACGACAGGCTGCGCGACTGCGCCTCGACATTGACGGATTCGTAGCCGTAGACCGGGTCCATGATCATCGGCGCGTAGAGCCGCGCCGGATCGGCGCGCGAGAAACCGCCGTTGCGGTCCGGCGACCACTGCATAGGCGTCCGCACGCCGTTGCGGTCGCCGAGATAGATGTTGTCGCCCATGCCGATCTCGTCGCCGTAATAGATGATCGGCGTGCCCGGGAAGGACAGCAGCAGCGAGTTCATCAGCTCGATCTTGCGCCGGTCGTTGTCCATCAGCGGCGCAAGGCGGCGGCGGATGCCGACATTGATGCGGGCGCGCGGGTCGTTGGCGTAAGTCGACCACAGATAGTCGCGCTCGACATCGGTGACCATTTCCAGGGTCAGCTCGTCGTGATTGCGCAGGAACAGCGCCCACTGGGCCGCGGCCGGAATATCGGGCGTTTGCCGCAGGATGTCGGTGATCGGAAAACGGTCTTCCTGGGCGATCGCCATGTAGATGCGCGGCATCAGCGGGAAGTGATAGGCCATGTGGCATTCGTCGCCATGGCCGAAATATTCCTGCACGTCCTCCGGCCATTGATTGGCCTCGGCCAACAAGATCTTGCCCTTGGCATAGGCGTCGAGCTCCTGGCGCAGCCGCTTGATGATGGCATGCGTCTCCGGCAGGTTCTCGTTGTTGGTGCCGTCGCGCTCGCACAGATAGGGAATGGCGTCGAGCCGGAAGCCGTCGACGCCGGTGTCGAGCCAGCGCTTCATCACCTGCACGATGGCGCGCACCACACGCGGATTGTCGAAATTCAAATCCGGCTGGTGCGAGAAGAAGCGGTGCCAGTAGAACTGGCCGGCTTCCGGATCCCAGGTCCAGTTCGACTTTTCCGTATCCGTAAAAATGATCCGCGTATCGAGGTACTTCTGATCGGTGTCGGTCCAGACGTACCAGCTTCGCGCGCTCGAATTCGGCGGGCTGCGGCGCGCGCGCTTGAACCAGGCATGCTGGTCCGAGGTGTGGTTGACGACGAGCTCGGTGATGACGCGCAGGCCGCGCTTCTTGGCTTCCTGGATGAAGCGCTTGAAGTCCTTCATCGTCCCGAAATCGGGATTGATGTCGCCATAGTCGCCGATGTCGTAGCCGTCGTCGCGGCCGGGCGAGGGATAGAACGGCAGCAGCCACAGCGCGGTGACGCCGAGCTCCTGCAGGTAGCCGAGCTTCTCCGTCAGCCCCGTGAAATCGCCGATGCCGTCATTGTTGCTGTCGGCGAACGCCTTGACGTGCAGCTGGTAGATGATGGCGTCCTTGTACCACAGCTGGTCCGCGGTCTCGGTCGCGACCTTCTCCTGGGTATTGACGGAGGAGAATACGTTCATGTCGGCTCCTTCAGGCGACACAGCGCAACAGCAACGCGGGATCGCGCGCAGGATCGATGCGTAGGCGGACGCCTCCCCATTCGAGCGCATGGCGCTCGCCAGTGACAAGGTCTTCCACGGCCGCGACGGGGCGGCGAGCTTCGCCACGGCCGACCATGACGTCGCCGAGCGGAAGCCAGACCTCACGCGGCTCGCCTGACAATGCAATCGCGGCCGCGATCACATTGCCCTGATCGGTCGCCTCCTTGACGAAGCCGATCACGCCGCCGTCATCGACATTGATAAAGCGCAGATCCGCGAATTGTTGCAAGGCCGGATTGGCACGCCTGATCCGGTTGAGGGCGGCGATATAGGGCTTGATGTTCCCCGGCTGATCCCAATCGCGCACCCTGATTTCGTATTTCTCGGAGTTGAGGTACTCCTCGCGGCCGGGGACCGGCGTGTGCTCGAGGAGCTCGAAGCCGCTGTAGATGCCGTAGCTGCTTGAGAGCGTCGCGGCCAGCGCGACGCGCGACTTGAACATCCAGGATTCGCCGCTTTGCAGGTGGAAAGGCAGGATGTCGGGTGTGTTGACGAAGAAATTCGGCCGAAAGAAGTCACGCTCGGGGTAGCCGATCAACTCGCCGAGATATTGCTCGAGCTCGACGCGCTGCGTGCGCCAGGTGAAATAGCTGTAGGATTGCGTGAAGCCGAGCTTGGCGAGACCCTTCATCAGTTTCGGCCGCGCGAAGGTTTCCGCAAGAAAGAGGACGTCCGCATCGCGGTCCTGCACCTCGCGGATCAGCCATTCCCAGAATGCCAGCGGCTTGGTGTGCGGATTGTCGACCCGGAAGATCTTGACGCCCTGCTCGACCCAGAACAGCACGACGTCGCGCAGCGCGCGCCACAACGCGCCGGCGTCCTCGCAGCCGAAATCCGGATTGACGACATCGTCCCAGCGCTGCGGCGGATGTTCGGCCGTGCGCATCGATCCGTCCGGGCGCCGCTTGAACCATTCTGGATGCTCGGTCAACCAGGGATGATCGGGCGAGCATTGCACGGCAAAATCAAGCGCGACCTCGAGGCCATGCATCTCGCATGCCGCCACGAAAGCGCGGAAGTCATCGAGCGTACCGAGCTCTGGATGCACGGCGTCGTGGCCGCCCTCGGCTGCGCCGATCGCGTAGGGACTTCCGGGATCATTTGCTTGCGCAATGGCGGCATTGTTGCGGCCTTTGCGGTGTTGCTGCCCGATCGGATGGATCGGCGCCAGCAGCACGACGTCAAAGCCCGTCGCGGCGATGTCGGGAAGCCGCGCGGCGCAATCGTTGAAGGTCGCATGCGCGCCCGGCGTCGTGCCTGATGTCTTGCCTTGGCTGCGCGGAAACATCTGGTACCACGCGCCGCTGCGGGCCCGCGGCCGGTCCGCGGTCAGGGGGTAGAGCTGCGATCGCACCAGGTCGCGGCGAAACTGGCTGCCCGCCATCGCCTCCCGCAATTCCGGCGCCAGCAGCGCGCCGGGCTCGCCGGTCTGCAGAAAGATCTCGCACTGCCTGATGATGACAGCGGCTGCCGCAGGTCCCCCTGCCTGCGCTTGGGTCAGCATGCCTGCGCCTTCGAGCGCGTCCAGCGTGTGGTCGCTGCCGTCGCGCTGCTTCTGCTCGAAGCGATGCCGCCAGCTGGCGAATTGGTCGGTCCAGGCTTCGATCGCGAACGAGTAGCGGCCGGGCCGCTCGGGCACGAAGGCGCCGCCCCAGCGGTCGTCGCTATGCGGCGTCATCGGGGCGACCTGCCACTCGCCGTCGCCCTCGCGCCGCCACACCAGTGCTGCTGATATCACGTCATGTCCGTCACGGTAGATGTCGGCCCACACCTCGACGGCTTCACCCGCGATGCGCTTGACCGGAAAGCGGCCGCCATCAACCGACGGATAGACATCGGTGATATGAAAAGTGCCGTGGGCACTCTCGACAGGCCGGGCGGTTTTGTTCACGGTGATGCCGCCATTGAATAGGCAAATGAAGTCCCCGCGCCGGGAAGGAGGCGCGCCAGATCCATATAGAAAGCCGCTCGTCGGACAATGGTTCCCGGCGGGAACGCCTGATAGGGTAGAGCGTTGAACATCAACTATCCCTTTCCCGTATCTGTACAATTTAGCAACGATCCCAATACCGTTGCGAGCAAGTAGCGTGCCGAATGGACCTTTACGCCAAAGCCCAGACCCTGGGAATCCAGATCGAGTATATCGACGGTAGCGGTCACCGCCGTGTGACAACCCCCGAGGCGCTCACCGCGATCCTCGACGCGCTGCCGCCCCAGACGCCGCGGCGGATTGTCGCCGATCCCGTGGTCGTCAGGGTCGGTCATGGCGGGCGAACACAGCTCTCGGAGGCGGCCCAGCTACCGGTGCGATGGAAGATCATGAACGGCACCGGCGTCCTCGCGCAAGGCGAGACGCACGAGCGGAGTGTGACGTGGCCGTCCGGTCTGGGCGAAGGCGTGCACCGGTTGCAGCTATCGGATGCATCGGGCAGCGAGGAGCTGCCGCTCCTCGTGGCGCCGGAAGGCGCGTTCGGCGGCGAGTTCGATCGCTGCTGGGTGATCGCGGTCCAGCTCTACGGCGTGCGTTCATCGCGCAACTGGGGCATCGGCGACTTCACCGATCTCGAAGGCCTGCTCGCATTCGCCCGCCGGCTCGGCGCCGACGGCATCGGGCTCAATCCACTGCATGCGCTGTTCGACGATCGGCCCGGCGATTGCAGCCCATATTCGCCGAACAGCCGGCTGTTCCTCAACGCGCTCTATATCGACGTCGAGAAGATTGCCGAATTCCGCATCGATGCGGAGACGCAAGCCGCGCTGGCGCACCTGCGCTCCCACGACATGGTCGACTATGTCGGCGTCGCGGCGCTGAAATGGCGGGCGCTGCGGGCGGCCTTTGCCGCCTTCAAGGCCAATCCCGGCCTCGGCCGCTGGCAGGATTTTGAAGATTATCGCAAGGAGCACGGCGCGCTGCTGACGCGCTTCGCCTGCTTCGAGGTGATCAGGCACAAGCTCAACACGCCGTGGTGGGAATGGCCCGACGAATGGCGGCAGCCCAATGACGCGGCCTGCAGCAAGCTGCGCCGGGCGCGAGAGACGGCGGCTGAGGTCGAGTTCGTCGAATTCGTGCAATGGACCGCGGACCGCCAACTCGGCGCCTGCCAGACGCTCGCGCACAAGCTCGGCATGCGGGTCGGGCTTTATCTCGATGTCGCGGTCGGCGTGCAGTCGGATGGCTTCGACGCCTGGAACGAGCAGACCGCGATCTCGCGCCATCTTGGCGTCGGCGCGCCGCCGGACCCGCTCAACACCGCGGGCCAGGACTGGGGACTTGCCGGCTTCAACGCCGCGGGCCTCGAACAGCGTGCCTTCGAGCCGTTCAGGCAGATGCTGCGCGCCTCGATGCACCATGCCGGCGCGATCAGGCTCGACCACGCCTTCGGGCTGAAGCGGCTCTATCTCGTGCCGCGCGGTTTTGGCCCGGCCAATGGCGCCTATGTGCTGATGCCGTTCGAGGCGCTGCTGGCGGCGACCGCGCAGGAGAGCACAGCCAACCGCTGCGTCGTGATCGGCGAGGACCTCGGCACCGTGCCCGAAGGCTTCCGCGAGCAGATGAACGGTTGGGGCATCTGGTCATATCTGGTGATGATGTTCGAGACGGACGACCATGGCGTTTTCCGCAATGCCGACTATTATCTGCCGAACGCGCTCGTCACCTTCAACACCCACGACCTCTCGACCTATGCCGGCTGGCGCTCGTTTAGCGATCTCAAGACCAAGCGCGCGCTCGGGATCGATCCCGGCGAGACCGACGAGGGGCGCTGGCAAGCGCTCGGCCAGCTCGACGAGGTGCTGCGCCGGCACGACATCCACGCCCACGATTTCTATTCGGTGGCGAGCTTCCTGGCGCGGACGCGATCGCGGATGATGGCGGTGTCGATGGAGGATCTGCTCGGCATCGTCGATCAGCCGAACATCCCGGGCACCGTCTACGAGCATCCGAACTGGAAACGGCGGCTGCCGGTCTCGCTCGAGCATCTCGCGTCGGCGATCGATATCGACGCGCTCAAGCGCGCAACCCGGGAACGGTCGCACGCCTGACAACGCGGAGCACGGCGCGTGGCCTCTCGCATCGAAGACTACGGACTGATCGGCGATTGCGAGACCGCGGCGCTGGTCGGCCGCGACGGCGCGATCGACTGGCTGTGCTGGCCGGCATTCGATTCCGACGCCTGCTTCGCGGCGCTGCTCGGTACGCCGAGGAACGGCCGCTGGCTGCTGGCGCCCGCCGGGGAGATCAGGCGGACCTCGCGCCGCTATCGGGACGATACGCTGATCCTGGAGACGCGGTTCGAGACCGAAGGCGGCGTGGTCGACCTGATCGACTTCATGCCGCCGCGCGGCAATGCCTCCGACGTGGTGCGTCTGGTTCGCGGTATCAGCGGCCGCGTCAGGATGCACATGGAGCTCGTAATCCGCTTCGGCTTCGGGGTCGATGTCCCCTGGGTGAAGAAGAACCCCGACGGCGAGGGGCTGCTCGCAATCAGTGGCCAGGACATGACGGTGTTGCGTACGCCGGTTGCGACATCGGGCAGGGATCTGACCACGATCGCCGATTTCGAGGTTGGCGCGGGTGACACCGTGCCGTTCGTGCTGACCTACGGAGCGTCCTATCAGCCGGTGCCCGAGCCGATCGATCCCGAGGCGGCGCTGAAGGATACCGAAGACTACTGGAAGGAATGGTGCGGCCGCTCGACCTATGACGGCGGCGATCAACGCGGCCTCGTGATGCGCTCGCTGATCACGCTGAAGGCGCTGACCTTCAGGCCGACCGGCGGCATCGTCGCGGCGCCGACCACCTCATTGCCGGAAAAGCTCGGCGGCGCGCGCAACTGGGACTACCGGTTCTGCTGGCTGCGCGACGCCACCTTCACGCTGCTGGCGCTGATGAATTCGGGCTACACCGAGGAGGCGGCGGCCTGGCACAATTGGCTGCTGCGGGCCGCGGCCGGCGCGCCGGCCAACATGCAGATCATGTACGGCATCCTGGGGCAGCGGCGCCTGCTGGAATGGGAGGCCGGATGGCTGCCCGGCTATGAAGGCGCGCAGCCGGTCCGCGTCGGCAACGCCGCGCATGCGCAACTGCAGCTCGACGTCTATGGCGAGCTGATCGACGCGTTCCACCAGTCCCGCATGGCCAAGCTGAAGCTCGACGAGGAAAACTGGTCGTTGGAGTGTACGGTCGTCAATCATCTCGCCGAGGTCTGGGACCAGCCGGATCACGGCATCTGGGAGCGCCGCGACCAGCCAAGACATTACGTGTTCTCCAAGGTGATGTGCTGGGTCGCCTTCGACCGCGCCATCAAGAGCGCCGAGCGGTTCGGCTTCAAAGCGCCGCTGGTCAAATGGCGGGTGCTGCGCGAGGCCATCCACCGAGATGTCTGCCAACGGGGCTTCGATGCCGGCCTCAACAGCTTTGTCGAGAGCTATGGCTCGAAGCTGCTCGACGCCAGCCTGCTGCTGTTGCCGTCGGTCGGCTTCCTGCCGCCAGCCGATCCGCGCATCCGCAGCACGATCGATGCGATCGAGCGGCACCTGCGTGACGGCTTCGTGCTGCGCCACGATCCCCGCGAAGTATCCGATGAGATCCAGCCGATCGAGGGTGCGTTCCTGGCCTGCAGCCTGTGGCTCGCCGACGCCCATGTGCTGGCGGGCGATGTCGACAAGGCGCAGACCATGTTCGACCGCGTGGCGGCGGTCGCCAACGATCTCGGGCTCCTGGCAGAGGAATTCGACAGCGGTGCCGGCCGGCAGACCGGCAATTTCCCGCAGGCGCTGACCCATATCGCGCTGATCAACACCGCGCACAATCTCAGCGACGCCCGGGCTGCCGCCGAGAAGCCGGCGGTGCAGCGGTCGACCTAGAGCGATTTCGAGCGAAGTGGAAGTGGCGTATCACGCTGCGGCCCGCGTTCGATCGCGCGGGGTACGATCGCCTGAAAGCTTCAGCGAAGCTGCAGCACCACATCCATCGCGCGGGCGAAACCGTCGTGCTCGTTGGTTTCGGTGACATGCGTGGCGCGTGCCTTGACGTCGTCGCTGGCGTTGCCCATCGCAAAGGAGACGCCGCTTCGCGCGAACATCGGCAGATCGTTCTGCATGTCGCCGATCGTGGCGACATTCTCGAGTGACACGCCAAGGCGTTTCGCGATGCCCTCGACGAAGGTGCCCTTGTCGTGGCCGGGCGGGGTGACGTCGAGATAGTAGGTCTGCGAGCGGACCGCGGTCGCATCATTGCCGACCATCCGCTGCATCTCCACTTCGCAGCGTTGCAGCAAGGGCGCATCCGAACTGGCGCCGACGATCTTGCAGGCCTGACCGAGATAGGGCGTGAAGTCGTCGACGATGGTCGGATCGTGCTTGATGGTGTGCTGCTCGTGGGCGGTGTATTCGCCGTTGGGATTTCGCGTCAGCCAGCGATCGTTGGTGAACAGCCAGATGTCGACGCCATAGTTGCGCAACAAGTCGACGCAGCCTTTTGCTGTCGCCGCGGGGATCAAATGCTGCTCGAGCGGCGTCATCTGCGGGTCGACGATCGAAGAGCCGTTAAAGGCGCCGATCGGCTGCGTGATCGCGAGCGGCGCGACCAGGAAGCTCATCCCGATCGTCGGGCGGCTGGAGACGATGGTGAAGCCGATGCCGGCCTCATGCAGCCTGCGCACCGCAGTCCTGGCGCCGTCGGTCAAGGTCTTGTTCTTGGTGAGCAGCGTGCCGTCGACATCGGATACGACAAGGGCGATGCGGGTCATGGGCGATCCAGCTTCAGTTGACTGACAATGTCTTCGATGATGGCTTCGACCGAGCGGTCGATCGCAACCGTGATCGGGCGTTCGTCCGGCGTCGGCGGCTCCAGCGTGCGGAACTGGCTGGCGAGGAGCCCCGGCGGCATGAAATGGTCCTTGCGTGCGGCCAGCCGCGCGGCGATCAGCTGCTGCGTGCCGTCGAGAAAGACAATCCGGATATCGTCGCGGCCATGCACCAGGATGTCGCGATAGGCGCGCTTCAGCGCCGAGCAGGCGATGACGGCACGTTCGCGGACGCCGCAGCTGCGGTCGATCTCATCGGCGATCGCGCGCAGCCAGGGCCAGCGGTCCTCGTCGGTGAGCGGCTGGCCGGAATGCATTTTCGCGACATTGCTTGGCGGATGAAAACTGTCGCCGTCCTCGAAGCGCCAGCCGATCCTGATCGCGAGGCGATCGGCGATGGTGCTCTTGCCCGAGCCGGAGACGCCCATCACGACCAGTGCGCAGGGGTTTTGCCCGTCAGCCAAGAAAGTCACCCAGGAAAATCCTCCGGCAGCGCGGCCTGATCGATCAGCCAGACGGTCTCGCCCAGCGATCGCGCGCGGTTTGCCGGCAGGTTCTCGCCTGCGAACAGGCGCGTCAAGATCGCGCGCTTGCTTTCGCCTGCTACCTCGAACAGCATCTCGCGGCAGGAGGCGAGGGCGGGCAAGGTCAGCGACACGCGCGGCACGAACGGCTCGACATTGGCCTTGGGCACGCCGACCACCCAGCGCCGGGTTTCCTCGACTGCGGGGTAGCCGGGAAACAGCGAGGCGGTGTGGCCATCGGGCCCGATGCCCATCAGCACCAGGTCGAACAGCGGCCGCGCCGGGTCGAGCTGCTCGGCGCCGTAGAACGCCATCAGCTCGTTCTCATACAGCGCCGCGCTGACGTCGGGATCCCTGAGATCGGCAGTGTCGGTTGCGATCGGGTGCACATTGGCGGCAGGCGCACAGCGGTCGAGGAAGGCCTGGCGCGCCATGCTCATATTGTGCAGCTTGTCCTTGCGCGGCACCAGGCGCTCGTCGCCGATGAACCAGTCGACGCGGTCCCATGGAATCCTCTCACGATAATCCGGCGTTGCCAGCAGCTGGTAGAGCGCCTTGGGGCTGGAGCCGCCGGTGAGACACACCGCAATCCGGCCGCTGTTCTCGGCAAGCCTCGCGATCACCCGTTCGGCGGCGACTTTCGCCAGTGCCGCCGGATCGACGACCGTGATGATCTTGCGCTGGCCGCTCGCGGTCATGATCAGCCGAGCTTCCGCCAGCTGCGGCCGTCGCGCGTCAGCAGCGCGTTGGCGGCCTCCGGGCCTTCGCTGCCGGCCTTGTAGGGCTGCAGGCCGCGCCCGCCGGCACTCTTCCAGGCGTCGAGGAAGGGCTGCACTGCCTGCCATCCGGCCTCGACGCTGTCGGCGCGCTGGAACAGCAGATTGTCGCCGATCATGCAGTCATAGATCAGCGTCTCGTAGCCGGTCGACGGTTCGGCCTTGAAGTAGTCCTTGTAGCGGAACTTCATCTCGACGCCGTCGATATTGATGGTCGGGCCCGGCACTTTGGTGTTGAACTGCAGCTCGATGCCTTCGGTCGGCTCGGTGGAGATGACCAGGTAATTCTGCGACAGGCGGTCGACCGCCGTATCGCGGAACATTGCGAACGGCGCCTGCTTGAACTTGATCGCGATCTCGGTGCGCTTGCTGGTCAGCGCCTTGCCGGTGCGCAGGTAGAACGGCACGCCGGCCCAGCGCCAATTGTCGATGGTCAGCTTCAGTGCGGCATAGGTCTCTGTCGAGCTGTCGGGCTTGACGTCCGGTGTCTTGAGATAGTCCTCGATCTCGGTGTCGCCGATCCGGCCTGCGCGGTACTGGCCGCGTACCGAATTGGACAGCGCCTCCTGCTCGCTCTGAGTCTGGATCGCGCTCAGCACCTCGGCCTTCTCGGAGCGTACGGCGTGGGCATCGAAGCGCGCCGGCGGCTCCATCGTCACCAGCGACAACAGCTGGAACAAATGGTTCGGCACCATGTCGCGCAGCGCGCCGGTGGCGTCGTAGAAGCTGCCGCGATGGCCGACGCCGAGCTTCTCGTCGACGGTGATCTGGATGTGGTCGATGTGGTTGCGATTCCAGATCGGCTCGAACATGCCGTTGGCGAAGCGCAGCACCAGGATGTTCTGGACGGTTTCCTTGCCGAGGTAATGGTCGATCCGGTAGATCTGGTGCTCGTCCATCAGCTTCAACAGCGCGGCATTCAGCGCCCTGGCCGATGCCAGATCGGTGCCGAACGGCTTCTCGATGATCAGCCGCCGCCAGGCGCCGTTCTCCTCCAGCATGCCGGTGCGTCCGAGCTGCTCGCTGATCGGCAGGAAGGCGCTCGGCGGGGTCGCGAGATAGAACAGCCGGTTGCCGCCGGTGTCGCGCGCCGTCTCGAGCCTGTCGAGCCGTTCGTTCATGGCATCGAACGACGCAGGATCGCGCGGATCGGCCTCGACCGAGGTGACACATTCGAACAGCCGCTTCGCGATCGCCTCATCCACCGGGCGGGTGGCGAATTTGCGAAGCCCCTGCATCAGGCTGTCGGTCAGCTGCTCGCTCGACATCCCCTTGCGGACAATGCCGACGACACAGAATTTGTCCGGCAACAGATTGCCTGCGGCAAGATTGTAGAGCGCCGGGACCACCAGCCGGTGTGTCAGATCACCGGTAGCGCCGAAGATGATGAAAGAGCAGGGATCGGGTTTCTTCTGCACGTGACCTTCCGCGGTTGTCTTCTGGAGCCCCCGTTCCGATTGAATCGGAACGGGGGCTCGAGATTCTGGTTTTGACGCGCTTTCTTCACGCGAACCGGTTCCCATCCCGCATCAAGTGCAGGACAGGCTTCGCTCGAAATCTAGGCCTTCTTCGGCGGCTCCTTGTGGCCGCCGAAACCTGCGCGCATCGCCGAGAGGATCTTCTCCGCGAAGGTGTGATCCTTGCGCGAGCGGAAGCGGGTGTAGAGCGCAGCGGTCAGCACCTCGGCCGGCACCGCCTCATCGACCGCGGCATTGACGGTCCAGCGGCCTTCGCCGGAATCCTCGACAAAGCCGGAATAATTGTCGAGCGTATGGTTCTGCGCCAGCGCCGAGGCGGTGAGGTCGAGCAGCCAGGACGGGATCACGCTGCCGCGCCGCCAGACTTCCGCGATGTCGGCGATATCGAGATCGAACCGATGCTCCGGCGGCAACGCCTCGATACTGGCGTTCTTCAGGATGTCGAAGCCTTCGGCATAGGCCTGCATCAGGCCGTACTCGATGCCGTTGTGGATCATCTTGACGAAATGCCCGGCGCCGACAGGGCCGGCGTGGATGTAGCCCTGCTCGATCCTGGCATCGCGGCCCTCGCGGCCGGGGGTGCGTGGGATGTCGCCGATGCCGGGCGCCAGCGTCTTGAAGATCGGGTCGAGTCGATCGACCACTCCCTTGTCGCCGCCGATCATCATGCAATAGCCGCGCTCGATGCCCCAGATGCCGCCGCTGGTGCCGACATCGACATAGTGCAGCCCGCGCTCCCTGAGCGCCTTGCCGCGGCGGACGTCGTCCTGCCAGAAGGTGTTGCCGCCGTCGATGATGACGTCGCCGGGCTGCATCAGCTTTGCGAGCGCGTCGATGGTGGTTTCGGTGATCTTGCCGGCCGGCAGCATCACCCAGGCGGTGCGCGGCGGTTCCAGCTTGAGGACGAAATCCTCCAGCGACGAGGCGCCGGTGGCATTGTCCGCCACCAGCGCCGCGACCGCCTTGGGATCCTTGTCATAGACCACAGTGGTATGGCCCTGGGTCATCAGGCGGCGGACGATGTTGCCGCCCATCCGCCCGAGGCCGATCATGCCGAGTTGCATCCTCGCCTCCGTCAGTTCAACGCAGCCGAGATCGCGGCGTCGAGCGCCGCGAGCCCGGAGGCGAGGTCACCCTTGAGATGCACGCGCAGTGCCCGCCGGCCGCGCTCGGTGAGCACGTCGAAATCGCCGCGCGCCTGCGCCGCCTTGATCACGCCGAAGCTCGCTTTCTGGCCGGGCACCGCCAGGTCCTGGGCATCGTCGGTCGTGACCTGCAGGAACACGCCGCTGTCGGGGCCGCCCTTGTAGGCCTGCCCGGTCGAATGCAGGAAGCGCGGGCCGAACTCGGCGCAGGTCGCAAGGTGCTTGGTATCACGCACTTTCAGCCGCATCGCCTGCATGGCGTCGATGGTGTCGCCGTCACGCTCGATATAGGCGAGCAGCGCGACATAGTCGCCGCGGCCGGAGCGCGAGAGATGGGCCTTGATCCAGGAATTGAGGTCGCCATTGGCGCCGGCCTTGCGCAGGTCCTCGGCGTTCTGCGCATCGGTGTAGAGATCGACCCCGTCGGCGGACACCACCGGCTGCTCGGCCGGCAGCGATCCGGTCTTCTCGAAGGCTGCGGTCAGCTCGCGCGTCTTGATCTTGGCGGCCTCGACGTCGGGCTGGTTGAACGGGTTGATGCCGAGGATGGAGCCTGCCACCGCGGTCGCGATCTCGAACCGGAAGAATTCCTGGCCGATATGGTCGATCGACTTCATCACGATGCGCACGACGGGATGGCCCGCAGCCTCCAGCGCGGCGAGTTTTGCCTCATGGGCGGCATCGTGCTCGCCCTCGGTGCGCAGGTCGATGAAGAAGCGGTCGTTGCCGTAGACCGCGGCGTCGCCGATCGTCTCGCCCTCGATCGGGATCAGGCCCTTGCCGTCCTTGCCGGTCGATTCCGCGATCAGCTGCTCGGCCCAGGCGCCGAAATCGGCGACGTCTGGCGAGGAGAAGATCGTCACCTTGTCGCGGCCGTCGAGCCCGGCGATGCCCATCGCAAGCCCGAGCTGCACGCCCGGGTTTTCCTGCGGCGGCACGTCGGCCCCGCAGGAGCGCGCCATGGCGAGGGTATGGCCGAGCAGGCTGCGGACGTCGATGCCTGCGGCGGCCGCCGGCACCAGGCCGAACGGCGACAGCACGGAATAGCGGCCGCCGATCGCAGGATCCCCGTAGAAGATGCGGGCGAAACCCTGCTTGATCGCGACCTTCTGCAGCGATGAGCCCGGATCGGTCACCGCGATGAAACGGTGGCCGGCCAGGTCCTTGCCGATCGCCTTGGCCACCCGATCGAAGAAATAGTCCTTCATCACGTTCGGCTCGGTGGTGCCGCCGGATTTGGAGGAGACGATGAACAGCGTCCTGGAGATGTCGACATACTCCTCCATCGCGCGCACCTGCGCCGGGTCGGTGGAGTCGAGCACGTGCAGCCGCGGGAAGCCTGTGCGGTGCGGGAAGGTTTGCGCCAGCACCTCCGGCCCAAGGCTCGATCCGCCCATGCCGAGCACGACGGCGTCGGTGAAGTTCTGCCATTTCACGCGCTGCGCGAAATCCTCGTAGTCGGCCACGTCGGCAGAGGCCGCACTGGTCAGCCAGCCCAGCCATTTGTTCTCGTCGTCGCCGGTCCAGACCGACTTGTCCTTCTGCCACAGCCGTCGGATCTTGGCCGAGACGCGCCATTCCTCCGCGCTCTTCTCGACCGCCTTCTCGATGGTGGCGCCGAGCGCGAGCTTCTGGTGGTCGATGCCGCCGCCGAGCGAGGTCGCGCGCTTGTGGGCAACCGCGCCGTAAAGCTTGTCGGCCGCGTCGGCGAACAGCTTGACGCCGTCCTTGACCAGTTCCTCGGTGATCGCATCGAGCGAGATGCCGGACTTCTCCAGCTCCTCCAGCACGTGACGGGCGTCGTCGACATTCTCCTCGAGGCTGTCGCGCACCTTGCCGTGATCGCGGAACGCGTCGAGCGTTGCCGGCGGCACGGTGTTGACCGTGTCGGGGCCGATCAGCTCCTCGACATACAGCACGTCGCTGTAGTCCTTGTTCTTGGTGCCGGTGGACGCCCACAACAGCCGCTGCGGCTTGGCGCCCTTGGCCTTGAGCTTGTCCCAGCGCGCGCCCGAGAACAGGCGCTTGTAGTCCTGGTAGGCGAGCTTCGCATTTGCGATCGCGACCTTGCCCTTCAACGCCGCGAGCCGCTCCTTTTCGTGCGGATCGTTGGCCTTCGCGATCTTCTCGTCGAGCTGCTTGTCGACGGCAGAGTCGATGCGGCTGACGAAGAAGCTCGCAACGCTTGCGATATGGGAGGGGTCGCCGCCCTTGGCGACGTATTTTTCCAGGCCCTTGAGATAGGCCTCCGCGACCTGGCGATAGACCTCCTGCGAAAACAGCAGCGTGATGTTGATGCTGATGCCTTCGCCGATCAGATGCTCGATCGCAGGCAATCCCTCCGACGTCGCCGGTACCTTGACCATCAGGTTCTTGCGGTGGACGTCCTTCCAGAGCCGCTCGGCCTCCGCGATCGTGCCCTTGGTGTCCATCGCGAGATAGGGAGACACTTCGAGGCTGACGAAGCCGTCGCCGCCGTGGCTTTTGTCGTAGACCGGGCGCAGCACGTCGGCGGCGTGCTGGATGTCCTCGACCGCGAGATGCTCGAACAGGTCGGCGACCGAGCGGTCGCCCTTCTTGAGGGCCTGGCCGATCGCGCCGTCATACTCGTCCGAGCTGCCGATCGCCTTCTCGAAGATCGAGGGGTTGGACGTCACGCCTTTGACGCCGTCGGTCTCGATCAGCCGCTTCAGGTCACCCTTGGCGACGAAGCCGCGGCCGAGGAAGTCCAGCCAGACGGCCTGGCGGTGATTTTCGAGTGCGTTGACGGGGTTCATGGGTGCCTGTTCTCGTTCGATCGAGGGTCGATTTTTGGGTTCCCGGGCAGCTTTCGGGGGCGGAGGCGGATTGTCAACATAGGGTGGAGCCCGGGCGGAATATCAGCATTCCCAAGGGATAACGCCATTCACAACAGTTCGATCCCTTCTCGATCCCTTGGGAGGCGGTCCGAGCAGACCCTGATCTCGGCACATTTTTATGACGCATCGCGGCGCACGGCTGCACGTCAGGGCCCCAGGTAGAGGTAGCTCTGGGAGTGCAGCTCGGCGAGGCGGACCACGCCGCCGCGCTCGGCGGCGACGAAGCCCGGGAGCAGGTCCTTCAGGCCGATGTTCTGTGATTTCATGGTGTTGCGGCAGGCGGCGAGTTCAATTCCGGACCCCGTGAACTGTCCGACACGCTTTGCCAGGACTGGGTTGGCTCCGGCCGAATGAAACGCCTTCAGCGCCTGGCCGTGCACCACGAGCGCGATAGTCACGTTGTCCGGGCCGCCGACGCCGTCGAGATGGTTCTGGATGTTGCCGATCACGAAATTGACCTTGTCGAGGTCATCGAGGTGATAGACCACCTTCAGCTTCTGCGGCGGTGCCGCAGTGGCGGCGTTCGCCCGTGATGCTGCGAAGGCGGCGCCGATCGCCGAAAGGGTGCCCCACAGGATGCTGCGTCGGTGCATGGCGTCCCCCCGCGCTGATGTTGTTGATTTGGTGTTTTCGACTTGGTGTTTTCGGCTTGGGCAAGCCCATCATTTGTGGCGGAGCGCAGCGAGTTCCTGGCGGTCGGTCACAAGTTCGGCGCATTCGCTCGAGTTCGCGCGGTCGACGCGAAAGATCTTGTCGTCGGCGCCGGCGAACAGCGCTTCGCGCGCGTCGTCGTCGGGCTTGTCGCGATTCCACACCATGATGCGGCCAAGGATGCGGCCAAGGCGCGCGGTCGCGGATTTGTTGTCCTTCGACAGCGCCACGGTGATGCCGCCGCCCTCACAATCCACGCCGCATTCGAAGCGCACCTCGTGGCCGGACTCGATCGCGTGGTTGCAGTAGCCGCTGGAGTCGAAATTGCCGGGGCGGTGGCGGTAGGTGACGCCGAGGCGGAACGAGTAATTGGTGGTCTTGTCCTCCGGCGCGTCTTCGGCTGACACCAGAAGCTTCATCGCGCTGACCTTCTGCTTCGGGTGCTGCGCCAGATGATTTGCATCGTAGCGCCGCACAAAGCAGGCATAGGCTTTCGCGCCGGGCGGGCCGGCGAACATCCTGTTGTCGAAGGCGGCCGCCGTCGCCTTGTCGACGGCTTCCTTCGTCTGGGCGGTTAACGCCGCGCCGGCGCAGGCCGCGGCTGCGAGTGCGACAACAAGGAACGTCCGCTGCATGACCGTCTCGGGAATATGCCGTGCCTCCAAGGTGTCACATCTAGGAGCTTGTCTGGATAGTCGCTGTTCAAATCTGGTCGGGTCTGATTCAACATTGGGCGATGAGCAAGTATTTTCGGCCTTGGAACATCGATCAGACGCTGCTTCTGCCGCCGAATGTGCAGGACTTCGTGCCGAAAGGCCATGTCTCGCGGTTTATGGTTGATCTGGTGCGGGAGAGCCTCGATCTCAGGGAGATCATGGGCAGCTATGTGAGCGGGCTTGGGCAGCCGCCGTTTGATCCGCGGATGATGGTGGCGCTGCTGCTGCATAGCTATGCGAGTGGGCTGTATTCGTCGCGTCGGATTGCCAAGGCCTGCCGGGAGCGGAACGATTTTGTGATGATCGTGGCGCTGGATGCGCCGGATTTTCGGACGATCAGCGACTTTCGCAAGCGACATTTGAAGGCGCTCGGCGCGCTATTCGTGCAGGTTCTGAAGTTGTGCGAGACGGCCGGGCTGGTCAAGCTCGGTCATGTCGCGCTGGATGGTACGAAGATCAAGGCGAACGCGTCGAAACACAAGGCGATGAGTTATGAGCGCATGAAGAAGCGCGAGGCGGAATTGAAGGCCGAGGTCGCTCGCATGCTGGCGGCCGCCGAGGCGGCGGATGCCTCGGAGGATGAGACTTTCGGCAACAGCGACGAACTGCCGGACTGGACCGTCGACAAGCAGAAACGGCTGGCGAAGATCCAGCAAGCGATGGCGGCGCTGGAAGCGGACGCCAAACTGGCGGCGGAGGAAGAGCGCCGCATCGAGGCCGAAAAGGAACAGCAGCGCCAGGCCGAAGGCCGCAAGAAGCCGGGCAAACCGGCGGCGCTGCCATCGGAGGAACCCAATCCCAAGGCGCAACGCAACTTCACCGATCCGGAAAGCCGCATCATGAAGTCGAAGGATGGCTTCGTTCAGGCCTATAATGCCCAGGCGGCCGTCGATGCACATGCCCAGATCATTGTCGCGCAAGAACTGACCCAGCACGGCAGCGATCAGGGCCAGTTGGTGCCCCTGATCGAGGCCATCGAGAGCAATCTTGGCCGCAAGCCGCGGCAGGCCTCAGCGGATTCCGGCTACTGCAGCGAAGCCAATCTCGAAGCGCTCGACACACGCAGCATCGATGGCTATGTCGCGCCCGGACGCGCCAAGCACCCGACAGTAGCGAACGGAAAAGTCGGCGGCCCGCTGACACAGGCCATGCGAAAGAAGATCGACGATGGCGGCTTCGAAACACCCTACCGATTGCGAAAGCAAGTGGTGGAGCCGGTGTTCGGGCAGATCAAACAGGCAAGAGGCTTCCGCCAGTTCCTGTTGCGGGGCATCGAGAAAGTGCGCGCCGAGTGGACAATGATCTGCACCGTCCATAACCTCCTCAAGCTGTTCAACCTCGCAAACGCAGCCTGAGCCTGCTACTCTACAACAAATGCCCGTCACGAAAACATATCTGGACGGGCTCCTAGGCGCGGCAATGGTGCCGCGCGGAACTGCGCGGGCTCGTTGCCTTAGTCGCGGCGACAACGAGGCACGTTCAACGCTGTCTGACAGATTGTTCATGCAGCTTGTGAGGCATGCATCTTGACGCCAAGGCTGGACGGTCACACCTTTTCAGGGAGGCTAACGTTCATCGCCGGACGGGGAAGTTGCCCCGCTCGGATGTCCGCCTCGGAGGCCTGGGGCCCGGTAAACCACGGATGTTGCGGAGGCGCTACAACCGTCAAAAACAGGCTACTGTCGGGGGATATTGATGAACCATTAAGCTTCCTGCCTGTTGATAAGGCAGAGGCTGCACGCGCCGTGCATTGCCGAAGTGAGTCGGTCGAGTGTCCAATGGACCCAGCGTGCCGACGCTGATTCGATCCTTGGATGCTCTGGTTGCGACTCGTGTCAGTCGTGCGGCGATACATATCGTGGAGAGAGGGATCATGTACAACGATTCTTTGTTCAACGCCTTCGCAAGGTCGTTTGAAGCGCGAAGCCAGACCGACATGTCGATGGCCGAGTATCTGGAGTCGTGTCGAAGCGATCCGATGCGATATGCCAATGCGGCCGAGCGGTTATTAGCGGCGATCGGTGAGCCTCAGATGATCGACACGGCCAAGGACCCACGCCTTGGCCGTATCTTTTTGAACCGTACGATCAGATCGTATCCAGCCTTCGCCGGCTTCTACGGCATGGAGGACACGATCGAGCGCCTCGTCGGCTTCTTCCGCCACGCCGCGCAGGGCCTCGAGGAGCGCAAGCAGATCCTCTATCTGCTCGGGCCGGTCGGCGGCGGCAAGTCGTCGCTTGCCGAGCGCATCAAGGCGCTGATGGAAATTCATCCGATCTACGTGCTGAAGGCGGGTGACGAGCTGTCACCGGTGTTCGAGAGCCCGCTCGGGCTGTTTGATCCCGAGACGCTTGGCCCGATGATCGAGGAGAAGTACGGCATTCCGCGCCGCCGGCTGAGCGGGCTGATGTCGCCCTGGGCCTACAAGCGGCTCGAAGCCTTCGGCGGCGACATCTCGCAATTCCGCGTCGCGCGCATCCAGCCCTCCCGGCTGCGCCAGATCGCGGTTGCCAAGACGGAGCCCGGTGACGAGAACAACCAGGACATCTCCTCGCTGGTCGGCAAGGTCGACATCCGCAAGCTCGAGACCTACGCCCAGAACGATCCCGACGCCTACAGCTATTCCGGCGGCCTCAACCGCGCCAACCAGGGTGTGCTCGAGTTCGTCGAAATGTTCAAGGCGCCGATCAAGATGCTGCACCCGCTGCTGACCGCGACGCAGGAGGGCAACTACATCGGCACCGAGAACATCGGCGCGATCCCGTTCACCGGCATCATCCTCGCGCACTCCAACGAGGCGGAGTGGCAGAGCTTCAAGACCAACAAGAACAACGAGGCCTTCATCGACCGCATCTGCGTCATCAAGGTCCCGTACGTCCTGCGGGTGACCGAAGAGCAGAAGATCTACGAGAAGCTGATCCAGGGCTCCGAGCTTGCCGCCGCGCCATGCGCTCCGGCGACGCTGGAGACGATGGCGCGCTTCTCGGTGATGTCGCGGCTGCGCAAGCACGAGAACTCGACGCTGTTCGGCAAGATGCGGGTCTACGACGGCGAGAGCCTCAAGGAATCCGATCCGAAGGCGCGCAGCGTGCAGGAGTACAAGGACGCGGCCGGCGTCGACGAGGGCATGGACGGCGTCTCCACCCGCTTTGCCTTCAAGGTGCTGGCCTCGACCTTCAACCATGACACCACCGAAGTCGGCGCCGATGCGGTGCACCTGATGTATGTGCTGGAGCAGGCGATCCGCCGCGAGCAGCTGCCTGACGAGACCGAGAAGCGCTATCTCGAATTCATCAAGGCCGATCTCGCGCCGCGCTACGCCGAGTTCATCGGCAACGAGATCCAGAAGGCCTATCTGGAATCCTACGCCGACTACGGCCAGAACCTGTTCGATCGTTATGTCGACTACGCCGATGCCTGGATCGAGGATCAGGACTTCAAGGATCCCGACACCGGCCAGCTGATGAACCGCGAGCTCCTGAACCAGGAGCTGACCAAGATCGAGAAGCCGGCTGGCATAGCCAACCCGAAGGACTTCCGCAACGAGGTCGTCAAGTTCTCGCTGCGCTCGCGGGCGCACAACAATGGCAAGAACCCGAGCTGGACCTCGTACGAAAAGGTTCGCGACGTGATCGAGAAGCGGATATTCTCTCAGGTCGAGGATCTGCTTCCGGTCATCTCGTTCGGTTCGAAGAAGGACGGCGAGACCGAGAAGAAGCACGGCGAGTTCGTCGAGCGGATGGTGGAGCGCGGCTATACCGAGCGCCAGGTCCGCCGGCTCGTCGAGTGGTACATGCGGGTCAAGCAGGCCGGCTAGTGCACGATCCGGAGAGCCGGCACCGGCTCTCCGTTCCGTCCCGTCCAAAAAGAATGCGATGCGACTGGTGATGATCGCATCCGGCGCGAGGCAGATGCAAAGTGGTCATGCATATCGTCGATCGGCGGCTGAATCCGGGTAGCAAGAGCCTGGAGAACCGTCAGCGTTTCCTGCGGCGCGCCAAGGCGCTGGTGCAGGGGGCTGTCAAGAAGTCGTCGCAGGACCGGGACATCAAGGATGTCCTGGAGGGCGGCGAGGTGACGATCCCGCTGGACGGCATGGACGAGCCGCGGTTCCGGCGCGAGGGCGGCACGCGTGACATGGTGCTGCCCGGCAACAAGAAGTTCGTCGAGGGCGACTGGCTGCAGCGCCCGAACCAGAGCGGTGCCAAGGGCTCCGGCGCCGGCGAGGGCGACAGCGAGGACGCCTTCCGCTTCGTGCTCAGCCGCGAGGAGTTCGTCGACCTTTTCCTCGACGACCTCGAATTGCCCGACCTTGAAAAGCGCAAGCTCGCGGAAACCGAGAGCGAGGGCCTCCGGCGCGCGGGTTATGCGACATCGGGCTCGCCCGCCAACATCTCGATCAGCCGCACGGTGAGCCGGGCGCTGGCGCGGCGTGTGGCGCTGCGCCGGCCGCGCAAGGACGAGGTCGAGGCGCTCGAGGCCGAGCTTGCGGAATGCGATGACGAGACGCGGCGCCGTGAGCTCGTGGCGCAGCTCGAAGCGCTGAAGGCCAAGGTCAAGCGCATTCCGTTCATCGATCCGATCGACATCCGCTACCGCCGCTTTGAGACGGTGCCGAAACCGGTGGCGCAGGCCGTGATGTTCTGCCTGATGGACGTCTCCGGCTCGATGTCCGAGCACATGAAGGATCTAGCGAAGCGGTTCTACATGCTGCTCTACGTGTTCCTGAAGCGGCGCTACAAGCACGTCGAGATCGTCTTCATCCGCCACACCGACCGCGCCGAGGAGGTCGACGAGGATACGTTCTTCCATGGACCGGCGTCCGGCGGCACGCTGGTGTCGAGCGCGCTGGTTGCGATGAACGACATCGTCCGCACCCGCTTCCGCCCGGCCGACTGGAATATCTATGCCGCCCAGGCCTCCGACGGCGACAACATGACGTCGGATAGCGGGCTGACCGGTCATCTCCTGACCGACAAGATCCTGCCGGTCTGCCAGTTCTTCGCCTATCTCGAGGTCGGCGAAGCCGCCAACTACACCTTCGACATGCCGGACTCCTCGCTCTGGACGCTCTATGAGCGTCTGCGCAACGAGGGCGCGCCGCTGTCGATGCGCAAGGTGAGCGAGCGCGGCGAGATCTTCCCGGTGTTCCAGGACCTGTTCAAGCGCCGCAGCAAGCAGGAAAGGGTAGCGTAATGGGTTCTTCCGGCGAACGGCTGTTCGAGGGCGCCGACTGGGATTTCCAGACGCTGCAGCGGATTCACGACGCCTGCGAGAAAGTCGCGCGCACCGAACTCGGGCTCGACGTCTATCCCAACCAGATCGAGGTGATCACCGCCGAGCAGATGCTCGACGCCTACTCGTCGGTCGGCATGCCGCTGTTCTACAAGCACTGGTCGTTCGGCAAGCAGTTCGCCTTCCAGGAAGCATCCTATCGCAAGGGCCTGATGGGCCTCGCCTATGAGATCGTCATCAATTCCTCGCCGTGCATTTCCTATCTGATGGAGGAGAACACGGCGACGATGCAGACGCTGGTGATCGCGCACGCGGCGTTCGGGCACAATCACTTCTTCAAGAACAACTATCTGTTCAAGCAGTGGACCGACGCCGACGGCATCCTCGACTATCTCGAATTCGCCAAGGGCTACATCGCGGTCTGCGAGGACCGCCATGGCCGCGAGACGGTGGAGCGGACGATCGATGCCGCGCATGCGCTGATGTCGCATGGTGTCGACCGCTACCCCGGCAAGAAGACGCTCGACCTGCGTGCCGAGGAGAAGCGCGCCGGCGAGCGCCGGCAGCACGAGGAAAGCGTGTTCAACGATTTGTGGCGGACGGTGCCGAACACCAAGGCCAAGAGCAAGGCCGCGCTCACCGCCGAGCGCCGCCACGCGCTGCTCGGTTTGCCGCAGGAGAACATCCTCTACTTCCTCGAGAAGACCGCGCCGCGTCTCGCACCCTGGCAGCGCGAGCTCATTCGCATCGTGCGCCACATCGCGCAGTATTTCTATCCGCAGGGCCAGACCAAGGTGATGAACGAGGGCACCGCGACCTACGTCCATTACCGCATCATGAGCCGGCTGCATCAGCAGGGCCGACTCACCGACGGCAATTTCCTCGAATTCCTGCAGTCGCACACCAATGTGGTGTTCCAGCCCGAGTTCGACGACCGCCGCTATTCCGGCTTCAATCCCTATGCGCTCGGCTTCGCCATGATGCAGGACATCGAGCGGATCGTGAAGACGCCGGAGGATGAGGACCGCGAATGGTTCCCCGACATCGCCGGCAAGGGTGACGTCGAGGGCGTGCTGCGCGAGATCTGGAGCAACTACCGCGACGAGAGCTTCATCAGCCAGTTCCTCAGCCCGGCGCTGATCCGGCGCTTCCGCATGTTCCATCTGCACGACGACCCTGCGGAAAGCCAGGGGATCAAGGTCGATGCGATCCATGACGAGCGTGGCTACCGCCGGGTCAGGCGCGAGCTGGCGCGGCAATACGACGTCGGCTTTGTCGACGCCAATATCGAGGTCGTGGATGTCGATCTGGACGGTGATCGCCGTCTGATGCTGCGTCACTCAACGGTGAAGGGCGCGCAGCTCAACGAGACCGACACGCGGCGCGTGCTGCAGCATCTCGCCGATCTCTGGTCCTACGACGTCGCGCTGACCGAAGTCGACGGCACCGACAAGGTGCTGAAGGAATATGTCGTCAGCCCGCGCGCGGCTGCGGTCGCGGCTTGAGGACAACACCGAACGGATAGTGCGGCGCCGACCGCCGCGCGGAATGCCTGTCTTGCTTGGTGAACCTTCATTTCTATCGAAGGCTCACATCATGAACATCCCGGCAACATTCCGGAGTTTGAAAGCGCAAGCGTTCCGCGCGCGAACGTGATCGCCGGCATGCGGAAATTGCGCAGCCATCTTCCTGGAGCTTCTTGGCGATTGCCTGCGCGGGCGCGATTGATAATGTGCGCCGCGTCAAGAAAACCAAGAAAAGGATATGCCCTTGTCAACTCGCTCCCGCCTTATGGGCTTTCTCGTCTTCACCGCGCTCACCGCCGCGTCGATCTCACCGTCCGTTGCAGCCGACACCGCGATCAGGATCGGAAACACCGCGCCCTATAGCGGCCCGGCATCGGCCTACGGCACGATCGCACGGGCCGAGGCCGCGTATTTCCAGATGCTCAACGATCAGGGCGGCATCAACGGCCGCAAGATCGACTTCGAGAGTCTCGACGATGCCTATTCGCCGTCGAAGACCGTCGAGCAGACCCGCAAGCTCGTCGAGCAGGACGAGGTGCTCGCAATCTTCAGCGCGGTCGGCACCGCGCCCAACATCTCCGTGCAGAAGTATCTGAACATCAAGCACGTGCCGCAGCTGTTCGTGTCGTCCGGCGCGACGCGCTGGAACGATCCGAAGCAGTTCCCGTGGACGGTCGGCTTCAATCCGACCTACGAGCTCGAAGGCCGGCTCTATGCAAAATACATCCTGAAGACCAAGCCGGACGCCAAGATCGCGGTCATCACGCCGAACGAGGATGCCGGCAAGGATTATCTCAGGGGTTTCAAGGATGGGCTCGGCGAGCATGTCGGCCAGATCGTGGCGGAGACCACGTACCTCACGACCGACCCGACCATCGATTCCCAGATGGTGACGATGCGCGAGTCCGGTGCGGACGTGTTCTTCGCCGAAGCGACGCCGAAATTCGCAGCCCAGGCGCTGCGCAAGGCGGCGAGCATGGGCTGGAAGCCGCTGACCATCCTGCCGACCGTCTCCAACTCCGTCTCCGCCGTGCTTGAACCGGCCGGGCTCGAGGATGTCATCGGCGTCGTCACCGGGCTCTATCTGAAGGACCCGACCGATCCGCGCTGGGCCGACGATCCCGCGCAGAAGGAGTTTTCGGCCTGGATGAAGAAGTACCAGCCGAATGCGAGCCCGGGCGATCTGTTCAACGTGCAGGGCTACACGGTCGCGCAGGTGATGACGGCGGTGCTGAAGAACTGCAACGGCGATTACAGCCGCGACAACATCATCAGGCAGGCCACCAATCTGAAGGCGCTGGAACTGCCGATGCTGCTGCCGGGAATCAAGGTGCAGACCGAGCCCGACAATGTGACGCCGATCCGCCAGATCCAGATGGCGCGGTTCGACGGCAAGTCCTGGGCGCTGTTCGGCGATGTGCTGAGCGACAAGTAGCGGCATGAACGCAAACCGGGCCTTCCGGCAAAGTCCGGAGGGCCCGGTTTGAAACCAGATTCAAGCTCAGCGCAGGCTGGCGTTGATCTTGTCCAGCACGGCCGAACCGGGGCACAGCGCCTGTTCGTCCATCGTGTTGAGCGGCGTCTCGACGGTGTCGAGATGGGTGTGCAAATCCTCGGCGTCCGGATCGACATAGAGCAGACCGGTGACGATCTGGCCCTTGGCCGCATGCTTCTGCAGGAAGGTCTGTGCTCCGAGGCGATCGTGCGGATCGTAGTCGGCGTCGAGCTTGCGCAGTGCGAGCCGCGTGCCGTCATGCTGCTCGACCACCTGCACCGTGCCGGGCGCATAGTCGACGCTGATCGGCTCGCGGCCGACCAGCACGTCGAGGCGGTTCACCGCGTCATTGTGCTCGCGGACATAGTCAAAACTCTTGGTCGAGCCGGCGTGGTTGTTGAAGGCGATACAGGGGCTGATCACGTCGATGAAGGAGGCGCCCTTGTGGCGAATGGCGGCGGCGATCAGCGGCACCAGCTGGGTCTTGTCGCCGGAGAAGCTGCGCGCCACGAAGGTGGCGCCAAGCTGCAGCGCGATCGCAACCAGGTCGATCGCGTTGTCGGTGTTGGTGACGCCCTTCTTGGACTTCGACCCGCGGTCGGCGGTCGCGGAAAATTGGCCCTTGGTCAGGCCGTATACGCCGTTGTTCTCGACGATATAGGTCATGTTGACGGCACGCCGGATCGAATGCGCGAACTGGCCGAAGCCGATCGAGGCCGAATCGCCGTCGCCGGAGACGCCGAGATAGATCAGGTCGCGATTGGCGAGGTTGGCGCCGGTCAGCACTGACGGCATGCGGCCGTGCACCGAGTTGAAGCCGTGCGAATTGCCGAGGAAATAGTCCGGCGTCTTCGACGAGCAGCCGATGCCGGAAATCTTCGCCACCCGGTGCGGCTCGATCGAGAGCTCGTAGCAGGCTTCGATGATCGAGGCGGTGATCGAATCGTGGCCGCAGCCGGCGCACAGGGTCGAGATCTTCCCCTCGTAATCGCGATGGGTATAGCCCAGCTCGTTCTTCTTCAGGCCGGGATGATGAAACTTCGGCTTTGCAATGTAGGTCATGTCACGGCCTTGCGGAGAGGGGTCACCTTGAGATGATCCTGGTGGTCGCCGATCGAATTGGCGATGAAACGCGCGGTGATCGGCGTGCCGTCATAATGCAGGATCGGCACCAGCCGCACAGGGTCGATGCCGTTCTCGTTGACGATCAGCTGGCGGAGCTGGGCGTCGCGGTTCTGCTCGACCACATAGACGAAGTCGTGATCGGCGATGAAGCTCGCGACGCTGGAGTGGAACGGGAAGGCGCGGATGCGCATGCGGTCGAGCTGATGGCCGCGTGCCTCCAGGATTCCGATCGCCTCGTCCATCGCGGGCGAGGTCGAGCCGAAATAGATCACGCCGCATTTGGTCGGCTTCGCCGCATTGGCCTGCAGCGGCCGCGGCACCATGTCTTGCGCGGTCTCGAACTTGCGCACCAGGCGCTGCATGTTGTCGGCGTAGACGGCGCCTTCCTCGGAATAGCGCGCGTAGCGGTCGCGCGACGTGCCGCGGGTGAAGTAGGAGCCCTTGGTCGGATGCGTGCCCGGATAGGTCCGATAGGGGATGCCGTCGCCGTCGACGTCGAGATAGCGGCCGAAGTCGCGGCCTTCCTCGAGCATCTCCGCGGTCATCACCTTGCCGCGGTCGTACTGCCTTGCGTCATCCCACTTCAGCGGGCGGCACAGCCGGTGGTTCATGCCGATGTCGAGATCGAGCATCAGGAAGATCGTGGTCTGCAGCCGCTCGGCGAGATCGAACGCGGCGGCGGCGAACTCGAACGCCTCCGCCGGATCTTCCGGGAACAGCAGCACGTGCTTGGTGTCGCCGTGCGAGGCATAGGCGCAGGCGATCACGTCGCATTGCTGCGTGCGGGTCGGCATGCCGGTCGAGGGGCCGGCGCGCTGGATGTTCATGATCACGGCCGGAATCTCGGCGAAATAGGACAGGCCGATGAACTCGGTCATCAGCGAGATGCCTGGACCCGAGGTTGCGGTGAAGGCCCGCGCGCCGTTCCACGAGGCGCCGATCACGATGCCGATCGAGGCGAGCTCGTCCTCGCCCTGCACGATGGCGTACTTCGCCTTGCCGGTCTCGGGATCGTGACGATACTTCTTGCAGTGGCTGGTGAAGGCTTCCGCCACCGACGATGACGGCGTGATCGGATACCAGGCGCACACGGTGGCGCCGCCATAGACGGCACCGAGCGCGGCCGCGCTGTTGCCTTCGATGAAGATACGGTCGCCGACCTTGTCGGACTTCTTCACCCGGAGCCCGGTCGGGCATTTCAGGTTCTGCAGCGCCCAGTCGCGGCCGAGATGCAGCGCATGGACGTTGGAGGAGAGCAGCTTCTCCTTGCCCTTGTACTGCTCGCCGATCAGCTGCTCGACCAGCTTGGGGTCGAGGTCGAGCAGCGCACAGAGCGCGCCGAGATAGATGATGTTCTTGAACAGCTGGCGCTGCCGCGGATCGGTGTAGGTCGAGTTGGTGATCGCGGTCAGCGGCACGCCGATGACGGTGATGTCCTCGCGGAATTTCGACGTCGGCATCGGCTTGGTCGAATCGTAGAACAGATAGCCGCCGGGCTCGATCGAGGCGACGTCCTTGTCCCAGGTCTGCGGGTTCATCGCCACCATCATGTCGACGCCGCCGCGGGCGCCGAGATGGCCTTCCTCGGTGACGCGCACCTCATACCAGGTCGGCAGGCCCTGGATGTTGGAGGGGAAGATGTTGCGCGGCGATACCGGCACGCCGTGGCGCAGGATCGAGCGCGCGAACAGCTCGTTGGCGGAAGCCGAGCCCGAACCGTTGACGTTGGCGAAGCGGACGACGAAGTCGTTTACGCTGCTGATCGGGCTTTGGACTGACATGTTGATCCCGCTTGAACCATATCGATGAGGTACTTCTGCATGTCCCAGGCGCCGGTCGGGCAGCGCTCGGCACACAGCCCGCAATGCAGGCAGACGTCTTCGTCCTTTGCCATCACCCGCCCGGTGTTCAGGCCTTCTGCGATGTAAAGCGCCTGGTCGTGATGCGGCGAGGGGGCTTTCAGCCGCTGCCGCAGATCATCCTCCTCACCGTTCTCGGTGAAGGTGATGCAGTCCATCGGGCAGATGTCGACGCAGGCGTCGCATTCGATGCAGAGCGGCGCGGAAAACACCGTCTGCACGTCGCAATTCAGGCAGCGCTGGGCTTCGCCGAGCGCGAGCTTGAGGTCGTAACCGAGCTCGACTTCGGCGCGGATGTCCTTCAGCGCGATCACCTTGTCGCGATGCGGCACCTTGAAGCGCTTGTCGGCGGAAATGTCGTTGTCGTAGCTCCACTCGTGGATGCCCATCTTCTGCGAGGAGATGTGCACCTCGGGCAGTGGGCGTTCGTTGATGTCCTCGCCGGACAACATCTTGTGAATGGACAGCGCGGCGTCGTGGCCGTGCGCCACCGCCCAGATGATGTTCTTCGGCCCGAACGCCGCGTCGCCGCCGAAGAACACCTTCGGATTGGTCGAGACGAATGTCTTGGGGTCGACCTTCGGCATGTGCCACTTGTCGAACTCGATGCCGCAATCGGCTTCGATCCAGGGGAACGCATTTTCCTGGCCGACCGCAACGAGCACGTCGTCGCAGGGAATGGTCTGGTCAGGCTCGCCCGCCGGCACCAGATTGCGGCGGCCCTTGGCGTCGTATTCGGCCCGCACCTTCTGGAAGGTGACACCGATGAGCTTGCCGGCCACGTGCTTGAATGCCACCGGCACCATGAAATTGAGGATCGGGATGTCCTCGTGGATCGCGTCTTCCCTTTCCCAGGGCGAGGCCTTCATTTCCTCGAAGCCCGAGCGCACGATCACCTTGACGTCCTCGCCGCCGAGGCGGCGCGCGGTGCGGCAGCAATCCATCGCGGTGTTGCCGCCGCCGAGCACGATGACGCGGCGGCCGATCTTGTCGACATGGTCGAACGACACGTTGGCCAGCCAGTCGATCCCGATATGGATATTGGCGGCAGCCTCCTTGCGGCCGGGAATGTCGAGCTCGCGGCCGCGCGGCGCGCCCGAGCCGACAAAGATCGCGTCGTAGTTCTCGGCTAGAAGCTGCTTCAGGCTGTCGACGCGCTGGCCGCCCTTGAACTCGACACCGATGTTGAGGACGTAGTCGGTCTCCTCGTCGATCACGCTGTCAGGCAGGCGGAACTTTGGAATCTGGCTCCGCATCATGCCGCCGGCCTTGGGGTCGCCGTCGAACACGGTGCAGTGATAGCCGAGCGGCGCCAGATCGCGCGCCACCGCGAGCGAGGCGGGGCCGCCGCCGACCAGCGCAATGCGCTTGCCGTTCTTCGGTCCCGGCTTCGGCAGCCGATGCTTGATGTCGTCCTTGAAGTCGGCGGCGACGCGCTTCAGGCGGCAGATCGCGACCGGAGTTTCCTCGACCCGGCCGCGGCGGCACGCCGGCTCGCATGGACGGTCACAGGTGCGTCCCAGGATCCCGGGGAACACGTTGGACTGCCAATTGATCATATAGGCGTCGCTGTAACGCCCCTCAGCAATCAACCGGATGTACTCGGGAACGGGGGTGTGTGCGGGACAGGCCCATTGGCAATCGACTACTTTGTGAAAGTAATCCGGCGCCGAGATATCAGTCGGTTTCATTCCTACCTTTGACCCGCGCGAAAAGCCTGACCGCGCGGCCTTATCGTTGACGACGAACGCTCACGTGGCGTTGTTCTGGTTTTTGAATTGGATCATAGGTTTATCTTATTAGAGCCGTTCCAGTGAAGGCAAAGGCTAAATTGTCCGATCATCCGCTTTCGCGCGGCTGATGTGCGTTTGGCGTTAATCTCGATTGCGTTATGTGGCGGTGCAGCATGCGTGCACCGCCACATCGCCCTGATTCGAGCATGATCTCCGCGCAAACGCTGCGCGTTTGTCGCGAGGAAAACCGCTTCGCACTTTTCCGGATCATGCTTTAGGCGCGCGGAAGGTCGCTCTTCGCGATATCCCACAACAGCCGGTAGACGCCGCTGGTGACCACCAGCGGTTTCAAGGCTGCGTTGCCGGTAATAGCTGCAGCGGCCGCAGGGACCGCGCCGACATCGGTGGCGTCGATCAGCACGAACCAGTCGCCGGCGCCGGGATCGGCCTTCGCCGCATCCGGCGTGAGCGGTTTCGACAGCACAGGGTCGTTCTCCAAGAGGTGCATCGAGATGATGCCGTCGCGCGATGCCGGATCGAGCTGCTCCCGCAATGCAACGCGGAGTTTGTCCGCGCCGTCCGCCGGCGGGCGCAGCCGGATGATGCCGAGCGCAGCGCCCCTGCCGACGCCGCGGCTGATCGTGATGCGCGCAACGCCGCGGATCATGTTCTGAAAGCGCGCGATATTGGCCTTCGACCAGTCGGTCTGGTTGGCGAGCGCCGTGCGGTAGGCCGGGCTCTCGAGCACGTCGAAGGTCGCGGTCGAATAGAGGCTGAGATATTTCGGCTTGCCGTCATGGGCGACATAGCGGCGGGCTTCCAGGAAGCCGTCGATGGCGACGCGTTCTTCGAGATGCTCGCTGTCGTACCAGCGATTGAATTCAGTTTCGTGTAAGCTGTCGATATCCATCGATGTCAGCAGCATGCCTTGTCCGGCGATCGGCATCGAGTGCTCCTTTTTTGCCTGTTTTATCTGCGCAATATCGCCTGATAGCCGGGCCGGGGAAGCAGGTTCCCCAGTGCCCGAGAGCGTGCATACCAAGGATTGCCACAATTGCTGCAATCCTGTTCAGCGCGGGTTCACAGAGGTAGCATTTCCATTCGTTTCGCCAACTCTCGAGAAGCAAAGGGACGACCGCTATGGCACGCATTCTGTGGGCATTGATTGTCGGTCTGGTGTCGCTCGCGTCGCTTCCCGTGCACGCGCAGGACCAGGAGAAACGCCTCGCGCTCGTGGTCGGCAATGGCGCCTATGAGGCCAGCGCGCTGCAGACTGCCGCCAACGATGCCGGTCTGATTGCGCAGACCTTGCAGGCTGCCGGCTTCGATGTCATCGGGGCCCGCGATCTCGACGGCGAGACGCTGCGCAAATCGTTCCGCGATTTCATCCAGAAGGTGCAGGACGCCGGACCGAACACCGTCGCCTTCGTCTATCTCGCCGGCTACGGCGTGCAGCTGACCGGCGAGAATTACTTCGTGCCTGTTGATGCCAAGATCGCCCGCGACACCGACGTGCCGGTCGAGGCGATCCGCATCTCGGATTACAGCCATCAACTGTCGGCGCTGCCGATCAAGGCCGGCGTGATCGTGCTCGATGCGGCGCGCAGCAATCCGTTCGCGAAAGATGGCCAGCCGCTGGCCGGTGGCCTTGCGCTGGTCGATCCTGATCCGAAGATGCTGATCGCCTTCAACTCGGCGCCAGGCACCGTCGCGCCTGACGGCGCGCCGCCTTACGGGCCCTACGCGCAAGCGTTGGCGGAAATGATCCGCGCCGGCGGCCTGACCCTGCCCGAGGTGTTCGACCGCGTTCGCCTGCGCGTCAACGAGATGACCAAGGGCGCCGAGATCCCCTGGAATGCACAGAAGGTCGACGCGCCCTTCATGTTCTTCGAGCGCAAGCCGGATGCGCCGCCGCAGCAGGTCGATGCCGGTCTGCGTACCAAGCCGATCCGCGATTTCCCGGCGCAAGATGCCTACGCCGCGGCGCTGGAGCGCGACACGCTGCAGGGCTACGAGGATTATCTGCAGGCCTATCCGACCGATCCGCTGGCCAAGCGGGTGCGTGTGATCGTGGCGGCGCGGCGCGAGGCCATCACGTGGCGGCGCACCTACAACGCCGATACGCCGGACGCCTATTGGTCGTACCTGCGGCGTTATCCGCGCGGGCCGCATGCCTACGACGCCCGGCGCCGGCTCGCCTATCTGTCGGCCGCGCTGGAGCCGCCGCCGCAGTTCACGGTGCTCGACTACGACGTGCCGCCGCCGCCGCCCGACGAGATCGTCTATGTCGACCGCCCGGTGCTCTATTACAGCGATCCGGTGTTCGCCTTCGCGCCGCCTCCGCCGCCGCCGGTGTTCTTCCTGCCGCCGCCGCCGCCGGACTTCGTGGTGCTGCCGCCACCACCGCCGCCGATCGGCCTGTTCGTACTGCCGACGCCGTTCTTCGTGGCGATCCCGGCCTATGTCGCTGCGCCGGCCTATGTCGTGCCGCCGCAGAACAACATCGTGTTCAACAACATCCACAACACGACCGTCATCAACACGGTGATCAACAATCCCAACCCCACGCCGGCGCAGCTCCATGCGGCCGGGGTGACCGCGGCGATGGGCGGCGCGCCGGTGACGGCGGCGCCGCAACTGCCGGCGGCGGCGATGCAGCGCGCCAATCTGACGCGGCCGGGCGCGCCGCAAGGCGTGACGCCGGCACAAGGCGCGGCGATGGGAGCTCCAGGCGCCGCACCGAACGCGGCGGTTGCGCCGAATGCGATGGGTGCGCCAACCGCACCGGGCGCGCCGGGTGCGCACATTCTGCCGGGCGCGAAGAACGGCCCGCCGCTGCCGCAGTCGGCGACCGCGCCAGCCAGCGCGACGCCGCATGGCGCCGTGCAGCCGGGCGCCGCGCAACCTGGCACATCGCAACCGGGCGCAAAGCCGAATGCGCTCACACCGGGCAAGCCGGCGACCGCGATGGCGCCTGCCAATGCGCAACCTGCGCCTCCGGCCAAGCCCACGGCTGCCCCGGCGGCAAACGCGCCGGCGTCGCCTGCGACCGCTGGCAAACCGGGCAGGCAGCCGCTCTCGCATGCCGCGACGGCGCCAACCGGCAATGTGAAGCCCGCAACGGCGCCATCGCCGGCGAGCCGCGCGACACCGCCACGGCCGACGCCGGCCGCGCGGACGGCACCCGCGCGTGCCGCGGTGTCGCCGCCACCGGTCTCGCGGCCCGCGCCGCAGCGTGCCGCAGCTCCGCCGCCTCGCGCCGCAGCCGTTGCGCCGCGTCCGGCGCCGGCACCGGCTCCGCGCGCTGCACCGCCGCCGCCGCGGCCTGCGGTGCAGGCGCAACGCGCAGCGCCGCCGCCGCGGATGGCGCCGCCGCCGAGGCCCGCGCCCGCACCACGGGCGGCAGCGCCGGCCTGTCCTCCCGGCAAGTGCAAACACTGAGGGCGTGACGTCATGCGCGGAGCAGGTCAGCATCCATGAGCATCACGGCCTCGCTCGGGTCGCGGAGCGTCGCGAAATTCCTGATCGGCGCAATCGTCGGGCTGGTGGCGTGCCGCCAGCCCGCACAGGCGGCCGAACTCGCAGCACAGGACGTCGCGCTGCTCGATCGCCTGAGCTGGGGCGTCAACGCCTCGAGCGCGGCGCATCTGCGCGAGGTCGGCGTCGAACGCTGGCTGCAGGAGCAATTGCACCCGGCCAATGTCGCGCTGCCGCCGGCGGTGCGTGCGCAGATCGAGGCGATGCCCGACGTGCATCGCTTTCCGTTCGATATCGCGGTCGCTTTCGACCTGCAGGCCAAATCGGCCAACCAGGTCGCCGACCCCGACCAGCGCAGGGCGGCGCAGACGGTGTTCCAGCAGGGCATGAACGATCGCGTCAAGCAGGCCGCGGCCCGCACCATCCTGCGCGCGCTCTATGCGCCGGATCAGCTGCGCGAGCGCATGACCTGGTTCTGGTTCAACCACTTCAACGTGTTCCAGTACAAGGCCATGATCCGCGTGCTGCTGGGCGACTACGAGGATCACGCGATCCGCGACCATGCGCTCGGCAAATTCCGCGACCTGCTCGCCGCGACGCTGCATCATCCGGTGATGCTGCGCTATCTCGACAATGCCGACAACGCGGCCGGCCACCTCAACGAGAACTACGCCCGCGAGATCATGGAGCTGCACACCATGGGCGTCGGCTCCGGCTATACCCAGGCCGACGTCGAGGCGCTGGCGCGCATCCTCACCGGCGTCGGCGTCGACTTCGCGTCGGAGGATCCGAAGCTGAAGCCGGAGCTGCAATCCCAGCTGGTCCGTGAAGGCGGTTTCGAGTTCAATCCGGCGCGCCACGACTATGGCGACAAGACCTTCCTCGGCCATCAGATCAAGGGCCGCGGCCTTGCCGAGGTCGACGAAGCCCTCGATATCCTCTGCCGTCACCCGGCCACCGCCACGCATATCGCAAGGCAGCTCGCGACCTATTTCGTCTCCGACAATCCGTCCGACGCGCTGGTGCAGCGCGTGGCGCAGACCTTCCAGAAGACCGACGGCGACATCGCCGCCGTGATGTCGACGCTGGTGCACGCGCCCGAGTTCACCGCGACGCTGAAGGATGGCGCCAAGTTCAAGGACCCGGTGCTCTACGTGATCTCGGCGGTGCGGCTCGCCTACGACACCAAGGTGATCCTTAACACGATGCCGATTCAGGGCTGGCTCAATCGGCTGTCGGAAGGCCTGTTCAATCACGAGACGCCCGACGGTTATTCGATGCTGTCGACGGCCTGGAATGGGCCGGGGCAGATGATGCTGCGCTTCGAGATCGCGCGGGCGATCGGCTCCGGTTCGGCCGGGCTGTTCAAGCCGAACGAGCCCAATGCCGTCGACCAGCCGGCGTTTCCGCAGGTCATGAACGCACTCTACTTCAGCACCATCAGGCAGACGCTGAGCCCGACCACGCTCGCAGCCCTCGACCAGGCGGTCTCGCCGCAGGACTGGAACACGCTGTTCCTGTCGTCACCGGAGTTCATGCACTGAAAGGGAGGTTCGCCAATGAACCGCCGCGAACTGATCAAGGCCTTCGCTGCTTCCGCATCTCTCACCGTCGCCGACCGGGTCTGGGCCGCGCCCGCGACCGATGCGCGCCTGCTCGTCGTGTTCCTGCGCGGCGCCTACGACGCAGCCAATGTGATCGTGCCGGTCGGCAGCGAGTTCTACTACGCCACGCGCCCGACGCTTGCGATCGCGCGGCCGGATGCCGGCAATCCGAATGCGGCGCTGGCGCTCGATGCCGGATGGGGTCTGCATCCGGCGCTCCGCGACTCGATCTATCCGCTCTGGGCCAAACGCGAGATCGCATTCGTCCCGTTCGCCGGCTGTACCGACGACCTCTCACGCAGTCATTTCGAGACCCAGGACACGATCGAGCTCGGGCAATCGGTCGGCGGCAGCCGCGACTACCGCTCAGGCTTCATGAGCCGGCTGGCCAGCGAATTGACGCGGGTGAAGCCGATCTCCTTCACCGACCAGCTGCCGCTGATCTTCCGCGGCCGCGCCCAGGTCCCGAACACCAGCATCGCGAGCGTCAGCAAGCCCGGGGTCGACGACCGCCAGGCGCAATTGATCAAGCAGATGTACACGCAGGGCAGCCTGGCAAACTCGGTGTCGGAAGGCTTTCGCGTCCGCGACGACGTTTACAAATCCGTCTCCGAGGAGATGACGGCGGCGAACCGCGGCGCGGTCTCGCCACGCGGCTTCGAGCTGTCGGCGCGGCGGATCGGGCATTTGATGCGCGAGCAGTTCAACCTCGGCTTCGTCGATGTCGGCGGCTGGGACACCCATGTCAACCAGGGCGCCGCGACCGGCTATCTTGCCAGCCGCCTCGGTGAGCTCGGCCGCGGCCTTGCCGGTTTCGCCGAGGAGATCGGGCCTGCGATGTGGCGCGACACCGTCGTGGTCGTGATCTCCGAATTCGGCCGCACCTTCCGCGAGAACGGCAATCACGGCACCGATCACGGCCATGGCAGCGTCTACTGGGTGATGGGCGGCGGCCTCAATGGCGGACGGATGGCCGGCGAGCAGGTCAAGGTCGCTGAGGCGACGCTGTTCCAGAACCGCGATTATCCTGTTCTGGCCGACTACAAGGCGTTCTTCGCCGGCCTGCTCCAGCGCGTCTACGGCCTGCAGCAGCCGAGCCTCGAGCGCATCTTCACCGGCATCAAGCCGAAGGATCTGAATTTGGTTTGAAGGGGGCACTGCCAAAATATCGAAAACAACCCCATGCAAAGTAGCCGTCGGTTGCCGACACGGCGACTTGACACGTCGGGCAACTCACCGGTATTTTTCCATTATTCAGAAATCGTGCAGTGGCGGCCGCATGAATCTGGTTTGGTGCAACTAGTGTGGCCGGCTCCGCTTCACCTCGTCCCGCGTGTTGGGAGATGGAGGGTGAAAGCCTCCGTTCGCCAGGCGGAGCCGAAACGTGCGAACCCATTCGTTTCGCTTATCTTCGAGCAAGCTCCACAGAGGCCAGGCAGGCGACGCCTCGATCGCATGCAAGATCGACCAATTGATGCCAAAAGCAGTGTCGCCGTCCTGCGGTAGCAGCGAAATGAGTGCCTCAATGTCACCCTCACCGAGGGGTTTTGTAAGTTCATCAACGTATTTCGCGGCGGCCTGAAGTTGCTTCTCGCTGAGGCCGTCTGTCAGCTTCGCACCAATCTTACAGAGCTCTCTCACTGGTTTTTGAACCATGTATCGCTCCCGCCTATCGGCACGATGGACCAGGGTGTGTGGGTGTTCTGGACCTCGATCTCACGTCGCCTTAGCCGCCAGATCCGCGATCGCCTTCATCACGGCGTTGCGGATGCCGGGATCGTAGAGGATGTGGCCGGCGCCATCGATGATGCGGACCTCGCTGCCCGGCCAGCGCGCGGCGAGGGCGTGCGAGGTCGCGGGCGGGCACAAGAGATCGTAGCGGCCCTGCACCAGGATGCCGGGAATGCCGGCGAGCTTGCCGGCGTCATCCGTCAATTGGTCCGGCCGCATGAAGCAGTCATTGGCGAAGTAATGCGCCTCCATGAACGGCGTCGAGGGCAGGGCGCCCGATGACTTGAGATCGAGCCGCGTCTGCTTCGGCGTATGCTCCGACAGCGTGCGCTCGGTGTCGTGCCAGGCGCGCGCGGCCGGCGCATGCACGGCGGCGTCGGGATCGAGGATACGGCGGTAATAGGCCGCAAGCGGTGCGGTGCGCTCGTCCTCGGGCAGGAAGTTGAGGAAGTCCTCGTGGAGCGACGGGTAGAACCGCGGCAGGGTCCGCAGGAAGACATCCTCCAGTTCCTTGGCGGTGCCGAGAAAGGTCGCGCGCAGCACCAGGCCGCTGACGCGCTCGGGATGGGCCTGCGCATAGGCCAGCGCCAGTGTCGCGCCCCAGGAGCCGCCGACCACCATCCAGCGCGCAAAGCCGAACCGCTCGCGGATATTCTCCATGTCCGCAATCAAATGCTGCGTCGTGTTGTGGTCGCGGCTGCCCTTCGGCCGGCTGCGGCCGCAGCCGCGCTGGTCGAACAGCACGGCGTGAAAGCGCTCGGGGTCGAACAGCCGGCGATGATCGGGCTGGCAACCGCTGCCCGGGCCGCCATGCAGATAGACCGCGGCAATGCCGCCTTCGCGCCCGACGCTCTCGACATGGAGATTGTGGCCACAGCCGACATCGAGCCATTCCGACGTCAGGGGAGCAAACGGATCGGCGCGTCTCGCGGCCTTGCCGGCATCGGCGTCAGGCGCCATCACGTTTGTCCTGGTGCTCGTCCGCCTCCAGCGTGCCGCCGGCAAAATTGCGATAGACGAAACGGTTCTGCGTGCCGGCGGATTCCTGCTCGGCCTGCTTGAAGATCGCCTCATGCTGCGGCGACAGCGCACAGGCCGGGTCGGTGTTGCCGGCGTCGCCGGTCAGCGCAAAGGCCTGGCAGCGGCAGCCGCCGTAATCGACCTCGCGGAATTCGCAGGACTTGCACGGCTCCGGCATCCAGCCGGTGCCGCGATAGCGGTTGAAGGCCTCCGAGTTCTGCCAGATCCAGGCGATCGAATGGTTGGAGCGCACCGACTCGAATTCGAGCCCGGTGATGCTTTCGGCGGCGTGGCACGGCAGCACCTTGCCGGCCGGCGAAATGTTGAAGAACTGGCGGCCCCATCCGCCCATGCATTTCTTCGGCCGCAGCGCGTAGTAGTCCGGCACGACATAGTCGATCGCGAGCGTGCCCTTCAGGCGCACTTGGGCTTCCTCGACGATGCGGCTGGTCTCTTCGATCTGCTGTAGCGTCGGCATCAGCGCGGCGCGGTTCTTCAGCGCCCAGCCGTAATATTGCACATTGGCGACCTCGAGCCGGTCGGCGTCGAGATCAACCGCCATCTGGATGATGTCAGGGAGCTGATGCAGGTTCTGCCGGTGCATCACGGCGTTCACCGTGAGCGGCATGTCAAGCTCGCGCGTCCATTTCGCGACCTCGAGCTTCTTTTTGTGCGCGTCCTTCAGCCCGGCGACGCGATCCGCGACGATCGGCTCGTTGCCCTGGAAACTGATCTGCACATGGCTGAGGCCGGCATCGGCCAGCGCCGCGAGCTTGTCCTTTGTGAGCAGCACCGCAGAGGTGATCAGGTTGGAATACAGCCCGACATCGGTCGCATGCTGCACCAGCTCGACGATGTCCTTGCGCGCAGTCGGCTCGCCGCCGGAGAAATGGATCTGCAGCACGCCGAGTTCGGCGAGCTCGCTCAGCACCTTCTTCCATTCGTCGGTGGTGAGCTCGGTCGAGCCGCGGTCGAGCTCGACCGGGTTGGAGCAATAGGGGCATTGCAGCGGGCAGCGGTGGGTGATTTCGAGCAGCACCGCGAGCGGGATGCCGTAGGTCTCGGCCGCCGAGCGGGCGCCTTCCAGCACGGCGAGACCGTCGCTTTGGGCCGCGCTCGGGCCTGATTGTGTCGTTTTGTTGTCGGCGAGTGTGTCACTCATGCTGTGCTCTCGCGCGCTTCGGTGAGAAAGCCCTTGTCGGCCAGATCCTGCAGCATGGCGATCACGTCGGTCGCGATTGCCTCGCGTGGGGCGGCGTATTTCGCCGCCAGCCCGTCGACCATCTCGGCGACGTTGCGCATGCCGTCGCAGAGCTGCAGCACCTCGACCGCGATGTCGTCCGGCGCCAGCACGCGCTCCGGCGCCAGGATCACCCAGACCTGCCGCGTCTCGTCGAATTTCAGCTTGGTGTGGCGCGGCAGTTTCGGCCGGCTGGTCTCGCTGACGTTGATGTTGCGGCTGGCCATTGATGTCGTCCCTAATTCGCTTTCGGCACGAACGCGCCGGGCGGAATGTGGCCGTCGACATAGGCGTGATACAGCGCGTCGAGCTGCACCCACAGCACGTTGGTCTTGAAGATTAGCGCGTTGCACACGGCTTCGCGTTCGGCGGGCGTCTTGGCATGCTGCTTGACGTATTCAAGCGCGAAGCCGGCGTCGCGCGGCGCCTGGGTCAGGCGGCGGCTGAAATAGCTCATGATGTCGGGATTGACGAAGTCGTAATGCTTCAGCATCCCCGAAATGCGCTCCTCGTGCAGGTTCGGCGCGAACAATTCGGTGAGCGAGGAGGCGATCGCCTCCAGCGGCGTGCGGTCGCGACAGAAATGCACATAGGCTTCCACGGCAAAGCGCGTCGCCGGCAAGATGCCTTCGGTGGACTCCACATAGGCGGTGGCGAGGCCGAGGCCTTCGGTCAGCTTCAGCCAGCGCTCGATGCCGCCCTCAGTGCCGAGATCGCCGTCATGATCCTCGATGCGGTGACGCCACTCGACCCGCGTGTTGCGGTCGCGGAAGCGCGAGATGACCATCGCGTCCTTCAGCGGGATCGTGCTCTGGTAATAATAGCGGTTGAGCGCCCAGGCCTGGACCTGGCCCTTGTTGAGCTTGCCGCCGTGCAGCAGGCGGTGGAACGGGTGCAGGCTGTGATAGCGCGTCGCCCCGATCTGGCGCAGCACAGCCTCCATCGCCTCGGCGCTGTCGAGCGTGATGCCCTTGCCGATCGAGAGCGCGGTCATTCCTGAGGTCAGCACCACATTCACAGCACGATCTCCGTTCCGTCGGAAGGAATCTGCCAGCCCGCCTGTTCGGCCGCCTTGCGCTCGGCCGAGCTCCCAAGCAGCGCCGGGTTGGAGTTGTTGATATGCAAAAACACTTTTCGTCCGATGTCGAGAGCGGCGAGGCTCGCGATCGCGCCCTGATCGCCCGACATCGCGATATGTCCCATGCCCTGGCCGGTCTTGTTGCCAAGCCCCGCCGCGATCAGTTCGTCGTCGCGCCACACCGTGCCGTCAAAGAACACGAGGGGCGCGCCCTTGAGCCGCGATTTCAGGTCGTCGGTGACCCGCGCGCAGGCCGCCAAGAAGTAGAAATATTGGCCGCTGCGCTTGTCCGCAATGCGCAGGCCGAGCGTATCGCCGACGCCGTCGGCACCCGCCGGGTGCGCCTTGCCCTCGAGATACCAGGCGCCTTTGCCGGGAACCTCGAACGGCAGCACCTCGAGCCCGGACGGCGATCCGTCGGGCAGGGCCGGTTCGAAGGCCTGATCGACCGCGATCGGCCTGCGCGCGACGTTCTTCGCGCCGAGCACGTTGAAGATGCTGTTCGAGCGCAGGATCGCGAGCACCCGCTCGTGGGCGTAGATCGCAAACGGCGAACCCTCGCGCATCGACAACAGCCCGGCGACCGCATCGACCTCCCCATTGGTGAGGATGACGCCGGCGATTGGGCTGTGGCGCAAGGCGCCGGGCTTCGGATGCAGCTGTGGCGTGGCGATCAGCTGCTGACGCAGATCGGGGGAAGCGTTGACCAGGAACCAGTGCGCGCCGTCGCCGCTGACGGCGATCGAGGCTTGCGTGCTCTGCAATTCCGGATGGTCGCTTCGCGCCGTCCAGCAGACGGCACACCCGCAGTTCCACTGCGGAACGCCGCCACCTGCCGCGGCACCCAGGACGACGACACGAAGCATGATCCGTCCCCTGGAGAAAGTTTGGCCCTAACGAGGTTTGATTTGGGCCCAGAAACGTTTCGAGGTGGACCCCGGATTTGAAACACACCCCCATGTTCGGGAGCGTGTTACGCCCGGATGTCCACCTGCGCTAAAACGCTAAACGTGTATAGGGCGCTGCCGCTTACTTGCGGGTGGCGCACATATACATGTTGATTTCCATGCCGACCGACACTTCCACGATCTTCGGTGCTTTCCAGGCCATTTGGCTCTCCATGTTGCAACCGGACGAACTTTCCGCCCTGCAGTTAAACTACTGCGGTTGGAAAAGTTCGCCACTTAAATATTTTGCAACGTGCCCTGCTCAAAGGCATGCTGCACTGCGGCAAACGGAACTGGCCCGGTCACAAATTTGTGCGCGCATTTCCTGTCAAAAGCCCGTGCCATCAGACCTTTTTCCTGTTGTTCGCCACACGGTGAATGGTGATGTTGGGCTAACAAACAGGGCCGCGCGGTCCTCCGAAGGTCCTGATGACGATTCTACAGCTTCCGGCGACGGGAGCGACTAACGAGCCGAGTTCAGCCGATGCCACGCTATTTCTTCAATACCCGTATCGGCGACGAGCTGATCTCCGACCCCGACGGCGAGATCCTGCGCGACCCGGATCGCGCATGGGAAATGGCGCGGGCGATGATTCGCGAATTGCTCAAGACCGAGGGCGCCGACGGTGCGCTGCTCAGCGCGGTGATCGAGGTGACCGACGACGAGGGCGAGATCGTGCTGGAGTTTCCCTTCACCGAGGCGATTCTCGATCGCCCGGACCGCTCCCTGACAAGGCACTGAGATAAGGCATTGACGCACGCCGACGGGGCCGCGTGGTCACAACCATGCGTTGGCCGATGCCAGCATGTATCCGATTGCAATTGTCCGGACAAACTCGCATGGCTATGAACGGAAAGCCGAACCGCGCCGATCGACCTTAATGGCGCAATCAACAACGGCTTCCACCCAGGGGAGAACAATCATGAAAAAACACTCGTTCGCACCGCGCAGCCTGCTGCTTGCCGGGGCGATGTTGGGGGCATTCACGCTCTCTGCTGCGGCGCAGCAGCCGGCGACCCCGCCGGCGGCAGGCGCGGCCCCTGCCGCGCAGCCGCTTCCGCCCGGCTCGCCGATGATCGGGCGTCCGGACAATGAGGCCGCCGCCAAGCTCGCGCCGGTGGCGCCGCCGCCGCTGCCGTCCGCGCCCGACAAGCTGCCGCTCGCCAAGCTCAAAGTGCCGGCCGGCTTCAATGTCGAGGTCTATGCTGCGGGCATGGCCAATGCGCGTTCGCTGGCGCTCGGCGACAAGGGCACCGTGTTCGTCGGCAGCCGGCTGGTCGACAAGGTCTATGCGATCGTCAACAAGGACGGCAAACGCTCGGTCAAGGTGGTCGCCTCCGGCCTCTATCGTCCGAACGGCGTCGCCTTCAAGGACGGCAGAGACGGTGCCGGAAGACGAGCTCAACCGCGTCACCAAGGCCGGCGAGGATTTCGGCGCGCCGTATTGCTGGCAGGGCAACATCATCGACCAGGAGCTCGGCTGGGGCAAGAACTGCAAGGACTACACGGCGCCGGTCGGCCTGATGGCCCGCATACCGCTTCACTCGGCATGCGCTTCTACACCGGCAGCATGTTCCCGAAGGCCTACAAGGACGCGATCTTCGTCGCGCGCCACGGCTCCTGGAACAAGTCGCAGAAGCAGGGCGGTGACATCGTCGTCGTCAAGCTGAACAAGGACGGCACCGTGAAGTCGGTCGAGCCGTTCCTGACCGGCTTCCTCGAGGACAACAAGTATGTCGGCCGCCCGGTCGACGTGATGCTGCTGAAGGACGGTTCGCTGCTGGTCTCCGACGACTGGAACGGCGCGGTCTATCGCATCAGCTACGGCAAGCAGAAGGTCGCCAACCAGTAAGTTGAAACCAGGGATCGGGGGTAGCGTCCGCTGCCCCCGATTTTCTTTTTTGAAGTGCATGCAAGGATGGACCGATGCGTAAGCTCGCAATCGCTGCGGCGCTCGCCGCTCTCAGCTTCTCCGCAAATGCCGAGACCATCCAGGAGCGCACTGCTGCGTGCTTTGCCTGCCACGGCGAGCATGGCACCTCGGAAACCGAGAACACGCCCTCGCTCGGGGGCCAGCAGGCGCCCTATGCGCTGATCCAGCTCTTCATGTTCCGCGAAAAGCTGCGCACCTTCGAGCCGATGAACGAGATGGCGAAGTCGATGACCGACGACGATTTGCGCGCCTTCTCCGATTTCATCGCCACCCTGCCGAAGCCCACGCCGCCCACGGAGGCCGGCGATCCGGCGCGGATGGCGCGCGGCCAGGCGCTGGTGCAGCAGAACCGCTGCAACGCCTGCCATAACACCGATTTCTCCGGCAAGGAGAACGTCCCCCGCATCGCCAACCAGCGCGAGGACTACCTCGCCAAGACCATGGCCGAATACAAGGACAATAGCCGCCACGGCTACGACGCGACCATGGCCGACGTGATGCAGCCGGTCGCCAAGGAGCAGATCGCCGACCTTGCCTATTACATCGCGCATGTCCGCTGAAACAACGGGCGGCGGGCCGCTGGCCTTGTTCTCCGTGCGGCGCTAAAACGCCTGCGTCACACGGAGTTGCACATGCAGGATCTTTGGCGTCTGTCGGCGGCTGAACTCGCCGGCCTCATCAAATCAAAGAAGGTATCGGCGAAAGAGGCCGCCGAGGCCGGGCTTGCCCGGCTCGACGCGGTCAACCCGAAGATCAACGCGGTGGTCGATCACCGGCCGGACGACGTGCTGGCGCAGGCCGCTTCGATCGATGCGGCAATTGCGCGCGGCGAGGCGGTCGGTCCGCTCGCCGGCGTGCCCATCACCATCAAGGTCAATGTCGACCAGGAGGGCTACGCCACCACCAACGGGCTGAAGGCGCAGCGCGACCTCATCGCGAGGGCCGATAACCCGGTGGTCGCCAATCTGCGCAAGGCGGGCGCGGTGCTGCTCGGCCGCACCAATTGTCCCGCGGTCTCCTATCGCTGGTTCACCACCAATCTCATTCACGGCGACACCAAGAACCCGCGCGATCCCGGCATCACCCCGGGTGGCTCGTCGGGCGGCGCGGGCTCGGCGGTTGCGGCCGGCATCGGCCATATCGCCCACGGCACCGATATCGCTGGCTCGGTCCGCTATCCCGCTTACGCTTGCGGCGTGCATGGCCTGCGGCCGAGCATGGGCCGTATCCCGGCCTTCAATTCGGCGCTGCCGGAGCGGCCGATCGGCCCGCAGATCAGCGCGGTGTCGGGGCCGCTGGCGCGCACCGTCAACGATCTGCGCATCTCGCTCGCCGCGATGTCGGCGCCCGACTATCGCGATCCCTGGTATGCGCCGGTGCCGCTCGAGGGCCCGCCGCGGGAAAGCGCGTTGCGATGTGCCTCAATCCCGATGGTCTCAATCCGGTGCCGGAAGTGGTCGCCGCGGTGGCCGATGCCGGCAAGCGGTTGCGAGAGGCCGGTTGGATCGTCGAGGAGATCGCCGACACACCGTCCCTGCGTGAGGCGGCCGAGATCCAGACCCGGCTCTGGCTCGGCGACGGCTACGAGGCCCAGCTCGCATTCGCCGAGCGCGAGGGAGATCCCGGTGCGCTGGCCTGCCTGCGCGGCGTCCGCACCAGGGTGCATCCGTTCGACCTGTCGCAGGCGCTGACCCGCCGCGCGACCTTGACCCGCGAATGGTTTGCCTTCTTCGACAAATATCCGGTGCTGCTGATGCCGGTGTCCGGCGAGCTGCCGTTCCCCGATCATCTTGATCGCAAGGACGAGGCCTCGTTCGCGCGGGTGTGGCATGCGCAGCTGCCGCAGATCGCGATCCCGTTCATGGGGCTTCCCGGGCTCGTCGTCTCCACCGGCCTCGTGGGGCGGATTCCGGTCGGCGTGCAGCTGGTGGCCGGCCGCTACCGCGAGGACCTCTGCCTTGCCGCGGGCGAGGCGGTCGAGGCGGGCGGCACGCCGTCGTCGCCGATCGATCCAGCGGGGTAACGGCAATGACGATGTCACGCGTCTATGATTTCACCGCCAAGTCGCTGTCCGGCGACGACGTGCCGCTGCAGCGCTTCGAGGGGCAGGTGCTGCTGATCGTCAACACGGCGAGCGCCTGCGGGTTCACGCCACAATACAAGGGCCTGCAGGAGCTGCACGCCGACCTGTCGCCGCGCGGCTTTGCCGTGCTCGGCTTTCCCTGCAACCAGTTCGGCGCGCAGGAGCCGGGCGACGCAGCGCAGATCGCCTCGTTCTGCGAGACCAACTATTCCGTGACGTTTCCGATGTTCGCCAAGATCGACGTCAATGGCGCCGGTGCGCATCCATTGTATGAGCACCTGAAACGTGAGAAGTCGGGCCTGCTCGGACCCTCGATCAAGTGGAACTTCACCAAGTTCCTGGTCGATCGCTCCGGCAAGGTCGTGGCGCGGCACGCGCCGACCGCCCGGCCCGAAGGATTGAAGAAGGAGATCGAGGCGCTGCTATGAGCGACGACAACGACGATACCACCAACGAGCAATTTCCGGACCGTCTCTCGATCGATCCGAAGAGCCCCTATTACAACGAGGCGATCCTGTCGCGTGACGTCGGCATCCGCTTCAAGGGCGCCGAGAAGACCAATGTCGAGGAGTACTGCATCAGCGAAGGCTGGGTGCGGGTCACCGCCGGCAACGCCAAGGACCGTTACGGCAATCCGCTGACCATCAAGGTGCACGGGCCGGTCGAGCCGTATTTCCGGGATAAGAAGTAAAGTAGAGCCTCGTCATTCCGGGATGGTGCGCAAGCACCAGACCCGGAATCTCGAGATTCCGGGTTCGATGCTTCGCATCGCCCCGGAATGACAGGTCAGCAACTCAAAGAGCACGATCATGTCCGTCCGCATCGTCGACGTCCGCGAGGTTACAAAACCGATCTCCTCGCCGATCCGCAACGCCTATATCGATTTCAGCAAGATGACCTCGAGCCTGGTCGCCGTGGTCACCGACGTGGTGCGCGACGGCAGGCGGGTGGTCGGCTATGGCTTCAATTCCAACGGCCGCTACGGGCAGGGCGGTCTGATCCGCGAGCGCTTTGCGCCCCGCCTGCTTGAGGCTGATCCGAAATCGCTGCTCGATGCCGACGGCAGCAATCTCGATCCGGACAAGGTCTGGTCGACGCTGATGTCGAACGAGAAGCCGGGCGGCCATGGCGAGCGCTCGGTCGCGGTCGGCACCATCGACATGGCGGTGTGGGACGCGGTGGCGAAGATTGCCGGCAAGCCGCTGTTCCGGCTGCTCGCCGAGCGCCACGGCGTGACCGCCAATCCGCGCGTCTTCGTCTATGCCGCCGGCGGCTACTACTATCCGGGCAAGGACCTCGGCGCGCTGCGCAAGGAAATGCGCGGCTATCTCGACCGCGGCTACAACGTCGTGAAGATGAAGATCGGCGGCGCGCCGCTCGCCGAGGACCGCGAGCGGATCGAGGCGGTGCTCAAGGAGATCGGCAGTAACGCGCAGCTTGCGGTCGACGCCAATGGCCGCTTCGATCTGGAGACCGCGATCGCCTACGCCAAGATGCTGCGCGAGTATCCGCTGTTCTGGTACGAGGAGGCCGGCGATCCGCTCGACTACGCGCTGCAGGCAGCACTTGCCGAATTCTATCCCGGCCCGATGGCGACTGGCGAGAACCTGTTCAGCCACCAGGATGCGCGCAACCTGATCCACTACGGCGGCATGCGGCCGGATCGCGACTGGCTGCAATTCGATTGCGCGCTGTCCTACGGTCTCTGCGAATATCAGCGCACGCTCGCGGTGCTGAAGACCCACGGCTGGTCGCCGAGCCGCTGCATCCCGCATGGCGGCCACCAGATGTCGCTCAACATCGCGGCTGGCCTCGGCCTTGGCGGCAATGAGAGCTATCCCGACCTGTTCCAGCCCTATGGCGGTTTCCCCGACGGCGTGCACGTCGAGGGTGGCCACATCGTGATGCCCGACCTTCCGGGCATCGGTTTCGAGGGCAAGTCTGATCTCTACAAGGAGATGAAGGCGCTGGCCGCGTAGTCCGTGCCCAATCCGGCCGGCCAGGCATCCTTGAGTCTGCTTGCAAAATAATGTGAGCGGCGCTCAAGAAAATGTTGAACGTTGCTCACGTTCCGGTATACTCATGCAGGAGAGACGCCTCTTTCCGGGTCACCGGGTGAGGCGCGGAACCGGCCGTGAGGATAGCCGCATGCCATATTCAGCGAAGAATGACGCCGCCGATGCCGGGGTGATCAGCACGGCTGATCTGGAACGCTTGCTCACCTTCCTGGCGAGCAGCGACGGGCAGGGCGCAGACAGTGGCGCCAGCCCGGCGGCGAAATTCGATGCCGCGCATGTGCTCTGGTACGCCGGCGCGCTGATCGTGATCGGTGCCATGGGCCTGTTCTCGACCCTGGCGTTCACCCAGATGGGCGGCCGGGCGCTGACGGCCTGCGCGATCGCCTACGCCACCGCTTTCACTGTCGCCGGTCACAACCTCTGGTACGGCAAGAATCTGCGGGTTCCCGGCGGCCTGTTGATCGCGATCGCGGTCTCGATGGCGCCGCTCGCGGTCTATGGCATCCAGGATGAGCTTGGCTGGTGGGGCAAGTTCGGCAAGCCCGGAACCGTGCACGACTTCTACATCTGGGTGAAGGGCAGCTGGCTCTTCATGGAGATTGCAACCGTTGCCGCCGGCATCGTCGCGCTGCGCTACTTCCGCTTCGCCTTCATCGTCGCGATCATCGCGTTCGCGCTGTGGTTCATGTCGATGGATCTGGCGCCGTGGTTCAGCGGCATGGATTATGCCGACTTCGAGACGCGGCGCCGCGTGTCGATCTGGTTCGGATTGGCCGTGCTCGCGGTGGCGTGGATCGTCGACTATCGCAGCCGCAACGGCGACTTTGCGTTCTGGCTGCATCTGTTCGGCCTGATGGCGTTCTGGGGCGGAATTACCGCGTCCGAAGGCTCGACCGAACTGGGCAAGGCGGTCTACTGCCTGCTCAATGTCGGCCTGATCGCGCTCGCCGTGATCCTGATGCGGCGCGCCTATGCGGTGTTCGGCGCGTTCGGCATCTGCATCTATCTCGGACATCTGGCCGACGTCGTGTTCAAGGACTCGCTGTGGTTTCCGTTCGCGCTGTCGCTGATCGGAATTGCCGTGATCGCCGCCGGCCTGCTCTACCATCGCAATGAGCGCGCGATCGCTGGCTGGATCGATGCGCATCTGCCGGCGGGGCTGCGGCCGCGATCCGCGATCGCGTGAGGCCGGCATCGGTAGCGCCTTTAGAACCGATACAATCTGGAATTCCTACAAGAAGGGCGGCGCGCAAGCGCCGTTCTTCGTTTCCCGGCGCAAATCCGGAAGCCGACAGAAACCATTTGCATCCTTGACTTTTCCAACGCTGTGCGCGCCGCGAGGCGCACCTGCGCGCTTTCGTCGCGATTTTATTCCGTTGTCGCGCAAAAATTTTCCCGGCCGCGTCGTCTGGACGCATGGCGCCCCACGTCTCTAGAGGACGGCGCATCGCCTTCGTGCAAGGCGAGAGTTGCTTCGAGAGTTGCTTGGGGACGACGTCATGACATCGAGATCACAAACCAACCGCCACACTGTCTTGCTGGCGAAGCTTTCGCTGCTCACGGCGAGCTATCTCGCTATGAGCGTTCCGCTCGCAACCTCGGTTGCACAGGCGCAGTCGGCGCCGGCGCAAGGCGTCTCGACGTTGCCGCCGGTGACCGTCACCCCGCCGGCGGCGCAACGCCGCCGCAGCGCGCCGAAGACTGCGCGCAACACCGCCGCCACGCGCGGCCGCCGCACCCAGACCGCGCGGCGGATCGAGCCGGCGGCTACGGCAAAGCCGTTCGCGGAATCGCAGGACGCGCGCACCGGCACGTCAGGCTATTTCGCCAACAGCACCTCGGTTGCGACCAGGACCAACACCGCGATCGTCAACATCCCGCAATCGCTCAACGTCATCACGCGGGAGCAGATCCGCGACCAGAACTACCAGGGCCTCACCGACGTCACCCGCTACGTCCCCAGCGTTGCCGTGCATCAGGGCGAGGGCAATCGCGACGAACTCGTGATCCGCGGCGTCGATTCCAGCGCCAATTTCTTCGTCAACGGCTTCCGCGACGACGTCCAGTATTTCCGCGACATGTACAACGCCCAAAGCATCGAGGTGCTGAAGGGGCCGAGCGCGCTGACCTTCGGCCGCGGCGCCGGCGGCGGCCTGCTCAACCGCACGCTCAAGGAGGCCGATGGCAACCGCGTCTACGAGGCAACCGCGCAGACCGGCTCATGGGGCGATCGCCGCGTCACCCTCGATGCCGGGCAGGCGATCAACGAGAACGTGGCGGCGCGGCTCAACGTGTTCTACGAGGGCGCCGACGCGTTCCGCGATTTCAATCATCTGGAACGCTACGGCATCAATCCGACCGTGACGCTGAAGCCCGACGACAACACCAAGATCAAGCTGAGCTACGAGTATTTCCACGACGAGCGTACCGCCGATCGCGGCAATCCCTCGCAGGGACTGCCGGGCGGCGCGACCCGCTTCAATCCGACCACGCCGTTTGCGCCGAACGGCGATTTCTCGACCTTCTTCGGCAGTCCAGCGCAGAACACCGCGCAGGCGACGGTGCAGACCGGCATGGCTGTTATCGAGCACGATTTCGAGAACGGGCTGACGGTGCGGAACGGCACCTTCGCCGCCGACTACCAGAAGTTCTATCAGAACGTCTATCCGACCGGCGGCCCGCTCGCCGGTGCGGTCAATCCGGCCGATACCGCGGTCAATCTCGGCGCCTATCAGCATACCACCAACCGCGACAACGTCTTCAACCAGACCGATTTCAACTACAAGACCTGGACCGGACCGCTGTTCCACACCGTAGGCTTCGGCACCGAATTCGGTCGCCAGAGCGGCGTCGACATCCGCAACACCGGTGTGTTCCCGAACGGCACCAACACCATCGTGCAGAACCCGTTCGCGCCGACCTATTTCGGTCCGGTGACGTTCATCCACCATTTCACCGGCACCAACACCGACGGCGTCACCACGCCCGATTCGAACAGCCGCTACGCGCTGAACATCCAGTCCGGCTATGTCAGGGACACCATCGAGATTTCGCGCGCCGTGCAGATCATCGCCGGCGCGCGGTTCGACCGCTTCGACATGTCGGCCACCGACATGAACACCAACATCAACCGCGGCCGCGTCGACAATCTGGTGTCGCCGCAGGGCGCCCTGATCATCAAGCCGATGGATTCGATGTCGGTCTATACCGCCTACAGCATCTCGTATCTGCCGGCCTCGGGCGACCAGTTCAGCGCGCTGACCGACGGCACGCTGATCCTGCAGCCGCAGCGCTTCGAGAATGTCGAGCTCGGTATGAAGTGGAACATCAATCCGAAGCTTTTGTTTTCGACCGCGGTCTATAATCTGAACCGCACCAACCAGCCGATCGCCGACGGCAACAATCCCGGCTTCTTCTTCCCCTCCGGCAGCACGCTGACGCGCGGGGTCGAGGCGAGCCTGACCGGCTATGTCACCGATCAGTGGCAGTCGTCGCTGGCCTATGCCTATACCGATGCGAAGATCACCAGTGCGACGTCGGCGACCGTCGTGCCCGGCAATCGCGTCCAGCTCGTGCCGTACAATCAGTTTGCCTGGTGGAACAAGTATCAGTTCACGCCAATGTGGGCGGCCGCGCTCGGCGTGATCTATTTCGGCGATTCCTTTGCCTCGTCCGACGATACCGTGCGGCTGCCGAGCTTCGTCCGCTTCGATGCGGCGGTCTATGCCAAGATCGACGAGACCTGGAGCGCCCAGCTCAATGTCGAGAACATTTTCGACAAGGGCTATTGGGCCTCCGCCGACGGCAACAACAACATCTCGCCGGGACAGGGCCGCACGGTGCGGCTGATGGCGCGGGCGAGGTTTTAGGCGGCGAGGGCCTCGACTACCGTGCCGTCATTGCTGTCGATGTTCACGGCCCCGTCATCCTGAGGAGCCGCGAAGCGGCGTCTCGAAGGATCGACGGCCACCGGCCGGGCCGTGCATCCTTCGAGGCTCGCTCCGCTCGCACCTCAGGATGACGGTGTTGGAATGCGCTCTCTGTCGTCGTTGCCATGACGCGGATGGAGCTGGGTCTCATTACCCCAGCCGCATGTCCAGCAGCCGCCGGCCTTCGCCCTTCAACAGCTTCTTCACCGCGCTCGAGGCGATCACCTCGCCATTGTTGGCGTAGGCCTCGTGGTTCTTCTCGATGTCGTCGAGGCGGTAGAGGTAGTTGACCATGACGCCGGCGGATTCGCGCAGGCCCTTGGGCGAGAGGTCGCCGAGCCAGTTGATCCGCTCCAGCCGTGCGCCGTTGCCGAGATGGAAGCGCGCGACCGAATCGATCAGCCGTCCCTTCGGCGTGCGCGCCTTCAGGAAGTAGTAGGCGGCGAGCGGCTCCAGCACGGTACGCAGCTGCGCGGCGAACTCGGGGTTCTCGGACCAGCCGGGCTTGCCGAGGCTTTCCAAGAGCTGGCGGTCCTCATCGGTGAGCGGCACGTCGTCGGCCTGCTTGACCCACTGCATGAAGCCCGGCACCGGCGACAGCGTCACGAAGGTGTCGAGTTTCGGCAATTCGCGGCGCAGTTCCTCGACCACCTGCTTGATCAGGAAGCTGCCGAAGGAGATGCCGCCAAGTCCGCGCTGGGTGTTGGAGATCGAATAGAACACCGCGGTGCGGGCCCGCTCGACCGCCACCGGCTCGCGCTCTTCGGCGAGCAGCGGCGCGATCGCGCCCGGGATGGTTTCGGTCAGCGCGACCTCGACGAAGATCAGCGGCTCATCGGTCAGCGCCGGGTGGAAGAACGCGTAGCAGCGGCGATCCACCGGATCGATGCGGCGGCGCAGATCGTCCCAGTCGCGGATCTCGTGCACGGCCTCATAGCGGATGATCTTCTCCAGAATATTGGCCGGCGATGACCAGTCTATCCTGCGCAGCACCAGAAATCCCCTGTTGAACCAGGATGAGAGCAGATGCACCACGTCGCGATCGAGCGCGGCGAGGTCCTTGTTGCCCTTCATCAATGAAAGCAGATCGGATCGCATCGACACCAGCTCGCCGGTGCCGCCCGGCGCGCGATTGAGCCGGCGGATCAATTCCTGGCGGCGCGGTTCGGAGGCGAAATGCAAGTCGCTGGCGTCGTCGCCATTGGCCTTGTCGTTCACCTTGGCGCGCCAGCTTTCGATCGCCTGCGCCAGCCTGGCGTGATCGGGCCCGAAGTCGCGCGCCAGCGTCTGGAAGAACGACAGCTGCCCGGGGGTATCGAGATGGTGGTAGCGGTCGAGCACTTCGCGCGCCATCGCGGTACCGGAGGCTTCGCCGCGGCCGGACAATAGCGCCTCGCACAATTCCAGCAGCTCGGACGGATCCTGCTTGTCGTCGGCCGGGCTGGCGCGGCCGAGCAGCACCCGGCCGCGTTCGGAGATCGTGGAGAGCAGGTCGGAGAAAAAGGCGTTGGCCATGAGCAGGTCGTATCCAGCGGGTCGCATCCAGTGAAGCCGGACCTTACACGGGATTTAAGGTCGGGAGGACTGCAATCAAGCGCAGGGATCGTACGGAAATATGTCGCAGCCCGACAGCGGTATAATTCGTCATGACTACTCCCGATGACGAATCCCGTTCACGTTTTCTCGCACGTTTTCTCCGCGAACGCGGTCGGTGTCTTGCCGGTGACCTGGCGGAACGCGTGGGAGAATGCCGGCACGCTGGCATAGCCGAGGTCGGCGGCGACCTGCTTGACCGAAACATTCACGTTGGTCGACAGCCGCTCGATCGCGGCCGCGATGCGGGCGCGCTGGCACCAGCTCTTGAAGGAGAGCTGCGTCTCCACCGAGAACAACCGCGATAGCGTCCGCGCCGAGGTGCCGACCATGCGCGCCAACGCGTCGATCTCGTGATCTCCCGTCGGATCGGCGAGCACGATATCGGCGGCGCGGCGGCAGCGCGGCTCCTGCGGCAGCGGGATGAAGGTCGCGGAATCCTCGGCCTGGTGCAGCTCCAGCATCACGAGGCGGATCAAGAGGTCGGTGCGCTCGCGTCCGCATGATGTGTCGAACAGCGCAAGGATCGCCTGGTGCACAAGGGGCGAGACCCGCACCACGAATTCGTGGTCGAGGCTGTCGCTGCGCTCCTCGCGTGCGAGCCAGGCCTGGTCGAAATACAGCGTGCGCATCTCGATGTCGGCGAGCACATCGATCGCATGCGGCAGCAGGGCAGGGACCCACACCGCGCGGTCCGGCGGCACCAGCCAGCGGCCCTTCGGCGTGGTCACCTGCATGGTGCCCGAGGCGGCATAGACCAGCTGGGCCTCGCGGTGCATGTGCGGGTCGAGCCGGACGCCCTTGGGATAGTTGCGCGCGACCAGATGCACGCCATCGCCGGTGATGCGCCGGTCCTTGTGGAGGGCTCTGATTGGCGGTTCAGCGATAGTCATTGGCGACATCCCGTCAGGACAAGCACCTATAACCTATTTTTCGAGCAATTGAAGAATCGCGTGAGAGACGTGCCATGAATAGCCTCAGCCGGGTGATCACCTTCGTCAACGCCGCCCATTTCATCGATCACTACGCGATGCTGATCTTCGCCGCCGCCGTCATCATCATGGGCCCGGCGCTCGGCATGGCCTATTCGGAACTGCTGCCCTATGCGACGCCGGGCTTCATCGCCTTCGGTGCCGGCTCGCTGATCACGGGCTGGCTCGGCGACCGCTGGAGCCGCCGCCACATGATGCTGATCTTCTTCGTCGGCATCGGCCTGTCGATGATCTCGGTCGGCTTCGTCTCGAGCCCGCTGCAGCTCGGCGCGGCGTTGCTGGCGATCGGCATCTTCGCCTCGATCTACCATCCGGTCGGCACCGCGATGATCGTGTCCTATGCCGAGAAGCTCGGCGCCGAGATGGGAATCAATGGCGTCTGGGGCAATCTCGGCGTCGCCTCGTCGGCGCTGGTCACCGGCGTGATCGGCCAGTATCTCGGCTGGCGCTGGGCGTTCATCGTGCCCGGCACCGTCACCGTGCTGATCGGCATCGCCTTTGCGATGACGGTGGTGCATGAGGACCGCAAGGGCTCCAAACAGGCCGCAGCCCAGGCGCGCGTCGCCAAGCAGGACATGTGGCGCGTGGTGCTGTCGCTCCTGATCGTGGTGATTGCGATCTCGACCACCTTCAACGCGGTGACGGTGGCGCTGCCAAAACTGTTCGCCGAACGGCTCGCCGACTTGACCGGGAGCCCGGCGCTGCTCGGTGTGATCGCGGCCGGGGTCTATGTGTTCGGCGCGATGACGCAGTACACGATCGGCAAGCTGCTCGACAGGCATTCGCTGAAGACGGTGGCGCTGCCGCTGTCGTTCATGCTGGCGCCGTTCCTTTATCTCGCGGCGAACCTGTCCAACCTGCCCCTGATCGTGGTCTCGATCGGCATCGTGATGGGTGCGTTCGGCCAGGTGACGGTGAACGATGCCATGGTCGGCAAGTACACCACCGAGGAATGGCGCTCGCGCGCCTATGCGGTGCGCTATTTCGTCGGTTTCACCGCGGCCGGCGCCTCGGTCGGCCTGGTGGCCTGGCTGTACGACCAGGGCGGCTTCGCCATGATGCTGCGCGCCTTCGCGGCACTCTGCCTGCTGGCGATTGCGGCCGCGATCATCCTGCCGCGCGAGATCCGGGCGCCGGCCGCCCAGGCGGGCTGACGCAATTGTGTCTTGCCACCCGGTTTGCCGTTGAGATAGTACCCGCCCGCTCGCCCGGCGGGTGCGCGGCTCATGCGCGGGCGGCAATCCGTGAGCTTGGTCACGCTTCGCGAAACTTTGTTCCAATCCGAAGGTGTGGTAGGTTTAACCGAGCCTCGGGGACGAAGGCGCCGGTTGCGCCTCGAGCACAAATTTTTTGGAGCAGCCGGAGCCCCATGGGAGAAATTCGCGACTTCAAGTCAGGCCGGTCTCAGCCTCCCGGCGAGACTCCCGGCAATTCGATGCCGCGGCGCCTCGCAGCGATCGTTGCCGGCGATATCGCCGGCTACAGCCGGTTGATGCAACTTGACGAAGAGGGCACGCATACCCGCGTCAAGCGGATCGAGCGCGATCTCGTCGAGCCGACCATTGCCGAGCACCACGGCAAGCTGGTCAAGACCACCGGCGATGGCTTTATCGCGATATTCGACAGCCCGGTCGAGGCCGTCCGTTGCAGCATCGTGATCCAGCAGAACATGATCGGCCGCAACGCGGCGATCGCGAGAGATCACTGGATCGAGTACCGGATCGGCGTCAACCTCGGCGACGTCATCATCGAACCCGACGATATCTATGGCGACGGCGTCAACGTCGCCTCGCGTCTGGAAGGGATTGCGGCGCCGGGTGACGTCTTCATCTCCGGTGGCATCTACGAGCAGATCAAGCACAAGATGGTCTGCGGATACGAATCGCTCGGCGACCGCAAGGTCAAGAACATCACCGATCCGGTCCGGGTTTATCGCGTGTTGCCGGACGCCGCCGCGTACCAAAGGACGCGCCGGCGCCGTGAGTCCATCCTGCTCACGCTGCTCGGATTGGCGGTCGCAATCATCGCCGGCGGTGTGCTCTGGTACATGCTCGCGCAACCGCGCGGCAAGCAGGCTGAGGTGGCGCAGGCGCCGCCGGTATCGCCGGCTTCGCCGACCGTTCAGCAGCCGGCACCGAGCCCGGCTCCAACTCAATCTGCAAGTCCGGTCCCAAGTCCGGTCCCAAGTCCGGTCCCAAGTCCGGTCCCAAGTCAGAGCCCAAGTCAGAGCCCAAGTCAGATCCCAAGCGCAGCGCCAACACAGCAGGCGTTGCCTCAGGCTGCACCCTCCGCCAGTCCCGCCGTGTCGGTGCCGGAGCCCGAAATGGTCTCGCTGCAGGGCGGCAGCTTCTCGATGGGAAGCAATGACGACCCTTCGGAGCGGCCGGTCCGCAAGGTGACGGTCAAGCCGTTCGCCATGGGAAAATATCCGGTCACCGTGCGCGAATGGAATGCCTGCGCGGAGGCCAAGGCTTGCGGCTTCACGGTCACCGGCAAGGACGACGTTCCGGTTACCAATGTGAGCTGGAATGACGCGAAGCAATATGTGGCGTGGCTCGCCGAGCGCACCAAAAAGGCCTATCGGCTGCCGAGCGAGGCCGAATGGGAGTATGCGGCGCGTGGTGGAACGCAGTCGAAATACTGGTGGGGCGACCAGATGCAATTGGGCAACGCAGGTTGCAAGGATTGCGGCGGTAGTGCTGCGACCGAACAACCGGTCAAGGTCGGCAGCTTCAAGCCGAATCCGTTCGGTCTCTACGACATGGGCGGCGGGGTCGATCAATGGGTGGAGGATTGCTGGCACAGGAACTACCAGGGCGCGTCGGCCGACGGTGCGGTCTGGTCCGGCGGCGACTGCGCCTTCCATGTCCTTCGCTCCGGCTCCTGGAAGAACGACGCCCGCTATGTGCGTCCGGCCAATCGCGACAATTATGACGCCAATGTCCGTTACCCGACCCACGGTTTCCGGGTCGCGCTGACTCCCTGAGCGATCGTATGCAATCGCGGGGTTTCATGGAGGGGATATGAAAAGTACAGGCTTGATCATGCTCGCTGCAGCACTGACGTTGTTCGCGGCTCCGGCCAATGCGCAGAACAAGCCGGCAGGGAAGGACACCAAGCTGTATTTCCTCTGGCCGCACAGCGGGGTGACGGTGAAGAGCCCGTTCTGGTGTCGCTTTGGGCTGCGCAACATGGGCGTCACCCATGCCGGCGACGACTATCCGAACAGCGGCCATCACCATCTTCTGATCGACGTGAACGAGCCGTTGAATCCGAATGAGCCGATCCCGTCGGACAAGTCTCATCTGCACTTCGGTGCAGGACAGACCGAGACGCAGCTCGACCTGCCGCGGGGCAAGCATACCTTGCAGCTGGTGCTGGGCGACGCCAAGCACTATCCATTCAACCCGCCCGTCGTTTCCGAGAAAATCACCATCCGGGTCAGATAGGCCGATACGGATAGCTCCCTTGCGAGAACCGGCGCTTGCGCCAGGCCGTGCCGTGCGGTTTGTTGCGCGCCTGCCGGACAACAAAATTCGGCGTGGAGGGCACCGATGTCGTCTCGATTGCAGCGTCTGGCTGGCCTCGTTCTGGGAGCGATGATGATGGCCACATCTGCCAATGCCGACGCCTTGAAGGATCAGATCGCGCCGAGCGGAAAGCTCCGGGTCGCGATTGCGATCAGCCCGGCCGGCGGCGCGTTCTGGTCGACCAAGACCGAGAGCGGCTATGCCGGCGTTCCCGTCGATCTCGGCAAGGAGATGGCGGCACAGCTCGGGGTATCAGTCGAATACGTCGTGCATCAGAATTCCGGCCAGATCACCGACGCGGCGTCGAACAACAGCTGGGACGTCACCTTCCTGCCCAAGGATCCCGATCGCGAAACCAAGATGACGTTCGGGCCGATCTACGAGGTCGCCGACGCCACCTATATCGTCAGGCCGGGTTCCAAGATCACGAATTTCGCAACGCTCGACCAGGACGGCGTCAAGGTCGCCGCCGTCAACAACACCACGACCATGCGTGGTGCGATCGCGCATCTCAAGCACGCCAGGGTCACGGGTTATCAGACCTATGACGAGATCTTCCATCTCCTGGAGAATGGTGAGGTCGACGCCTTCGCGCTATCGCGCGATCAGCTGATCGCGATGGCGAAGAAGATTCCGGGCACGTGCGTGCTGGACGAAACCTTCAAGCAGACCGTCACCGCGGTCGCGGTGCCGCTCAACCATCCGCTCGCCGCGGCGTTCGCCACCAAGTTCATGACGGAGGCAATCGCCAACGGCACGCTGCGCAAGGCCTATGACCATAACGGGCTGAAGGACTCGCCGGTTCGGACCGAGGTGAAGTAGCGGCGCATATCGACCCTATCCCCGTCATCCTGAGGTGCGAGCTCTTGCGAGCCTCGAAGGATCGACGGCCACCAGCCGGGCCGTCCATCCTTCGAGACGCGCGCAAGAGCGCGCTCCTCAGGATGACGGAGACGGACAGGCGCGCGTCCGCGTGGGTGACATCTGTGCAAGCTGCATAATTCGGCGCCATCGCGCCCGCCTGCCTCTCGGGTGGCATGGTAAGTCATTGTATTAAAATGAATTTTTAGACTGCGGCCGGCGCCTGCGGTTGGCACATGCATTGCTTTTGATTGCATCAGTCAATGACGACTGCCGTCCTCCGGATTGCCGAAGCCAGTGAAGGCCAAGGCGAGGGGATCAAGGCGCCCGGTCCGGGCGTCTCGAGCAATCGTTAGACCCCATCTCCCCGGCCGGACGAGCATTTCAATCAACCCGCGTCGCTTCCGGCATCGCATCCGGCGCGGCCGAATTGCGCAAGGGGACTTTACGAATGGCCTATCTCGCACCGTCCGAATTCGTCACCAAGATGGTCGACGCCGGCGAATCCAAGATCTTCATGTCGACCCGCGACACCGTGATCCGCGCCTACATGGCCGGCGCGATCCTCGCGCTGGCGGCAGCGTTTGCGGTCACCATCAACGTCAACACCGGCGTGACGATCGTCGGCGCCGCGCTGTTTCCGGTCGGCTTCTGCATGCTCTATCTGTTCGGCTTCGACCTGCTGACCGGCGTGTTCGTGCTGTCGCCGCTCGCGCTGATCGACAAGCGGCCCGGCGTCACGCTCGGTGGCGTTCTGCGCAACTGGGGGCTCGTGTTCATCGGCAATTTCGCCGGCGCTTTCACGGTGGCGGTGATGATGGCGATCGTCTTCACGTTCGGCTTCTCCTCGCCGCCCGACAAGGTCGGCCAGGTGATCGGCACCATCGGCGAGAGCCGCACGGTCGGTTACGCGGCGCATGGCGCGGCCGGCATGCTGACGCTGTTCATCCGCGGCATGCTCTGCAACTGGATGGTCTCGGCCGGCGTGGTCGGCGCGATGATCTCGACCACGGTCAGCGGCAAGGTGATCGCGATGTGGATGCCGATCATGTTGTTCTTCTACATGACCTTCGAGCATTCGATCGTGAACATGTTCCTGTTCCCGTCCGGCCTGATGCTCGGCGGTCACTTCACGATCATGGATTACCTGATCTGGAACGAGATCCCGACCGTGGTCGGCAATCTGGTCGGCGGCCTCGCCTTCACCGGGCTCACGCTCTACACGACGCATATCAAGACGGCGCCGAAGCGCCAGCGCCTCGCGGCTTGATCCAGGCCGGCTGATGGGGCTCTCCTGTCATGGAGGGCCCCATTCGCATTGGGACGGTCGATGCCGCGTGCGCTGAAAATATCGGTCGGGCAATTCTCTGATAAGGGCCGCAAGGACACCAATCAGGATTTCCACGGCGTGCTGATCCCGGACGAGCCGCTGCTCGGCCTGAAGGGCATCGCCGTGGTGCTCGCCGACGGCATCTCGTCGAGCAGCGTCAGCCGCATCGCCGCCGAATCCGCGGTCAAGAGCTTCCTCACCGACTATTACTGCACGTCGGAATCCTGGTCGGTGAAGAGCTCGGCGCAGCGGGTGCTGGAGGCGACCAATTCCTGGCTGCACGCCCAGACCAGGCGCAGCCAGAACCCCTACGACAAGGACAAGGGTTACGTCTGCACGCTGAGCGCCATGGTGATCCGGTCGACCACGGCGCATCTGTTCCATGTCGGCGACAGCAGGATTTACCGCGTCGCCGGCACCAGTCTCGAGCAATTGACCAACGATCATCGCGTCGTGATCTCCTCGCAGCAGAGCTATCTCGGCCGCGCGCTCGGCGTGAATCCGCAGCTCGAGATCGACTACCAGAATCTCCCGCTGGAGCGCGGCGACACTTTTCTGCTGGTGACCGACGGCATCTACGAGCACTTCGCCCCGCGCCAGCTTGCGAAAACGATTCTGGACGGCGCTGGCGATCTCGATGCTACAGCGAAATCGATCGTCGAACAGGCCTATGAGAACGGCAGCCCGGACAATCTCACCGCGCAGATCATCCGGATCGATGCCTTGCCCGACGGCGATGCCGGCGAGGTGTTCGGCCAGCCGACCGAGCTGCCGCTGCCGCCGCTGCTCGACGCAAGGATGCTGTTCGACGGCTATCGTATCGTGCGCGAGCTGCATGCATCGCACCGCAGCCACATCTATCTCGCGGTCGACGAGGAGACCGGCACCACGGTCACGATCAAGATCCCCTCGATCGACCTGCGCGACGATGGCGCCTATCTGAAGCGCTTCATGATGGAGGAGTGGGTCGCCAAGCGGATCGAGAGCCCGCATGTGCTGAAGCCGTTTCTGCCGCAGCGCAGGCGCAATTTCCTCTATGTCACGATGGAATATATCGACGGCCAGACCCTGACGCAGTGGATAACGGACAATCCCGCGGCCGCGCTGGAAACGGTGCGCGACATCACTGAGCAAATTGCAAAAGGCCTGCGCGCGTTCCACCGCAAGGAGATGCTGCACCAGGACATCCGGCCCGACAACATCATGATCGACCGGACCGGTACGGTGAAGATCATCGATTTCGGCTCGACGCGGATCGCGGGCGTCGCCGACGCGGCGCCGTCGGGCGGCGAGGATATCCTGGGCACCCAGCAATACACTGCGCCGGAGTATTTTCTGGGCGAGGCCGGCACGGCGCGCTCCGACCTGTTCTCGCTCGGCGTCGTCACCTATCAGATGCTGACCGGACGCTTGCCCTATGGCGCGCAGATCGCCCGCACCCGATCGGACTTCAACAGGCTGGTCTATCGTCCGGCCGGGCATGGCGGCCGCGACGTCCCGAACTGGGTCGATGGCGCGCTGGAGCGCGCCGTGCACGCCAATCCGCTCAAGCGCTACGAGAGTTTTTCCGAGTTCCTGTTCGACCTGCGCAATCCCAACGCGAAATATCTGACGACGTCATCGACCCCGCTGATCGAGCGCAACCCGGTGCTGTTCTGGAAGTCGACCACGCTGCTCCTGGCGCTCGTCGTCGTCCTGCTGCTCGCCTACGCCGCGCATCATTTGCGGTAGGGGGACAAGTCCTCTACCTATCTCCGTCATCCTGAGGTGCGAGCGAAGCGAGCCTCGAAGGATGAATCGGCCACCGGCCGGGCCGTGCATCCTTCGAGACGCGCTGCGCGCTCCTCAGGATGACGGGAAGAGAGTGGGCGATGCCTCGCTAATGCGTCGCGCTCGCCGGAATCGGATCGAGCCCGCTCTTGACCAGCGCGTCGCGGGCATCTGATGAGGCGAGGAAGCTGATCAGCGCCTTGCCGGCGTCGGGCTCCTTTGAAACCGACGCGATGCCGGCGGAGAACACCGTGATCTTCTGCAAGGGCTCCGGCAGCGGGCCGACGATGTCGATGCCGGCGACCGGCTTCAGCTCCGAGATTTGCTGCAGGCCGATCTCGGCCTCACCCTTGGCGACGATCTCGCCGACCGGGGTTGCCGGAATCATCCGCGCCTTGTCCTTCATCTGATCGACGATGCCGAGCTTCTGGAACATTTCGGTCGAGACATAGACGCCGCTGGCGCTGTCGGAATAGGCGACCGATTTCGCCGCCAGCAGTGCCTGCTTGACAGTGTCGGCCGAGCTGATGTCCGGCCTCAGTGCGCCTGCCTTGACTGCGATCCCGATCGGCGATTTCACCAGGTCGACGCGGCTGTCGGCCACGACCTTGCCCTGCTTGACGAGGTCGCCGAGCGCATAGCCGACCATGATCAGCACGTCGGCCGGCTCGCCGCGCTCCAGCCGCACCGGAATGGCGTTGGTCGTGGTGCCCATCGACGGCCCAAACGCGGTCACCACCTTGTGCCCGGTCTTGCGCTCGAACTCCGGCACCAGCGCCTTGTAGGCCGCGGTCAGCCCGCCCGAGATCATGACGTGGACTTCGGCGGCGGAGGCGGCTGACGTGAAGGCGAGGGCGCCGATGACGGCGAGCGTGAGGGCGCGGAAGGCGGTGGCGGAACGCATGGAGTTTCTCCCTGGACGATTCTTGGGACGGGGTCGTCGTGGAGAAGGAGATTACTGCCCGGAAAGAGGCGTGACTAGGTATTCGCTGTCAAGCAATCCATGCCACTGCGCATGCGGAAACATGGATTGCTTCGCTGCGCTCGCAATGACGGGGAGAGAGCGTCGTCAGCCCTCACGAATTCACATGCACGAAATCGCGCAGCAGCGGGTAGATCTCGTTGTTCCAGCGCTTGCCGGAGAACACGCCGTAATGGCCGACCCCGGCCTGCATGTGGTGCACCTTGCGATAGGTGCGAACGCCGGTGCAGAGGTCTTGCGCGGCGAGCGTCTGGCCGATCGAGCAGATGTCGTCCTTCTCGCCTTCCACCGTCATCAGGCCCATGCGCCGGATCGCCGCCGGGTTCACCGGGCGGTCGCGGTGCATCAGCATGCCCTGCGGCAACAGATGCTCCTGGAACACGTCGCGCACCGTCTCGATGTAGAACTCCGCCGGCAGATCCATGACCGCGAAATACTCGTCGTAGAAGGTCTTGATCACCTCGCCCTTGGCGAGATGGTTGGCGAGATCGATGTGCTGCTTGATGTGACGCTCCAGGTTCATCGACACGAAGGCCGTGAGCTGCACGAAGCCGGGATAGACCTGACGCAACGCGCCCTTGCACTGCATGGGCACGTAGTTGATCAGATTGTCCTCGAACCACTTGATCGGCTTGCTCTTGGCGAACTCGTTGACTTTGGTCGGCTGGATCCGCGTGTCGATCGGTCCGGCCATCAGGGTCAGCGATGCCGGCCGCGCCGGATGATTGTCTTCCGACATGATCGCGGCGGCCGCCAGCGCCGACACCGAAGGCTGGCAGATCGCCACCATATGCGCGCGGGGACCCATCTGGCCGAGGAAGTCGATCAGGTGGTCGGTATAGTCCTCGAGCCCGAAGCGGCCCTCCTTGCGCGGGATGTCGCGCGGATTGTGCCAGTCGGTGATGTAGACGTCGTGGTCCTGCAGCAGGGTCTTCACCGTGCCGCGCAGCAGCGTGGCAAAATGGCCGGACATCGGCGCCACCAGCAGCATCTGCGGCTGCTCCGGTCCGTCGACCTTCCTGAAATGCAGCAGCGAGCCGAACGGCGTCGCATAGGCGACCTCCTCGGTCACCTGGTATTCCCTGTTGCCGGAGGTGACGCTGCCGATGGCGTAGTCGGGACGGGCGTAGGTCAGGGTGGAGCGCGAGATCAGCTCAAGCGCCGCCGCGAGCCGCCCGTACACCCGGTCGGTGGCGCCCTGCGGCACCAGATTGAGGTATTTCAGCGCCGCTGCGGCCCCGGTCCGCCATGGCGCCGTGAAGTCTATGTGGTTCTGGTAGGCTTGGTACATCATTGACATCATACGCATCCGCCCCTGGCCCGGCTGGCTATGCAATATCGACGCTAGAGAGGGGGCGGGCTGCCCGGCAAATTGGCACGTGGCTTGCTGCAAAAATGAACGGCTTCGGGGGCGCGGCGGCTTGGACCGGCGCGCAGGTCCGGGGGCTAAGGACGCGTTCAGGCGTGAGGAGCGGGCATGGCGAAAGCGACACTCACCATCAGCAGCAAGAATTATTCGTCGTGGTCGCTGCGCGGCTGGCTGCTGGCGAAATTCGCCGGGCTGGAGTTCGAGGAGGTGGTCACGGCGCCCGACGACGCCTCGGCACGGGCCGAATTGCTGCTGTTGTCGTCGTCGATCCTGGTGCCCTGCCTGCGCCACGAGGGCGCAACCGTCTGGGATACGCTGGCGATCGGCGAGTATCTCAACGAGATCATGCCGCATGCCGGGCTGTTGCCGGACGACCGGATCCAGCGTGCGCATTGCCGCTCGATCTCGGGCGAAATCCATTCCGGCTTCACCACACTGCGGGCCTCGCTGCCGGTCAACCTCAAGGGCCATTTCCCCGGCTTCAAGATCTGGTCGCGGGCGCAGGCCGACATCGACCGCGTCTGCGTGATCTGGCGCGATTGCCTCGGCATATCCGGTGGGCCGTTCCTGTTCGGCGAACGCCGCACCATGGCGGACGCGATGTATGCGCCGGTCGTGACCCGCTTCATGACCTATGACGTGAAGCTCGACCCCGTGCTCGCGGCGTATGCCAAGACCATCATGGCGATGCCCGAGATGCAGGAATGGATCGAGGCCGCGAAGGCCGAGCCTGCCGACGTCGAGGAGCTCGAGGTCGAATATTAGGCAGTACCCAGGCGGCCTGCCTGCGTCGGCGGCTCAAGCTCCAGGCAAGCCTTGCTCAACAGACGTGCCGTCGGCGTCAGGTCCTGGCGGCGCGCGGGGCGCGCGACGCGATCCGCGCCGAATGAAAATTTGCGCTTTGCGCCAGATGCTTCCACTGCGACATCAGCTCACGGCAAGACCGAACACTGCAGCACAATCGGGCTGGCAAGGATTTCGCATAGCAACATCGAGCTGTGACCGCGACGATGCGACGCTGCCGAAAATTTGGACGCTGAGCCCGCGCCGCGATCTCGCGAATACGAGAACCGTGGAGGCTTGAAATGAATCAGCACGCCGTCGTCAGCAAATTCTCCCACGTCAAACCAGGTGACACCGAGTTCAAGGGCGGAGGTCTGCGCGACTTCTTCCTGTATCGCGATCTCGGCATCGCCGACGCCACCGGCGGGCAGGTGATCTGCCATCTGGTCAAGGCCAATCCCGATCTGCCGCCGGAGCAGGGCACCGGCTGGCACAAGCATCTGTGCGATTTCCAGATCGTCATCATGACCAAGGGCTGGGCCCGCTTCATGTACGAGGATAAGGAGACGCTGGTCGAGGCCGGCGACGTCATCCATCAGCGCCCCGGCATCACCCACTATCTGTTCGATTACTCGAAGGACATGGAATACCTCGAGATCGTCAGCCCGGCCGATTTCAAGACCGTGGATGTGCCGCCGGCGACCGAGACGGTGCCGCCGGTCACGCCGTGGAAATGACCGCGAGGAGGGTTCGCAATGTCGTCTGCGGAGGAATTAACCTTTGTCGTCGGCCGCTGGCTGCGGCCGATCGTGATGCTTCTGTATGTGGTGCGCAGCCTCGGGCTGATGACCACATCTAGCCCGTCCTATTCGTGAGAGTGCTTTTTTTAGTCCGATTGATGTGGCCGCACATCTGCTCTGACGAGGCGCGCGGGATTGCCTTCGGCTTTTCACCGCCTGACGACCCGTACTTTGCAACGCGCTTGAGGGATGGGTTGGGCGAACGGGGGGCGGACGCCCCGCCGGTCAAGGACCGAGCGGCAGCAGCGCGCCTGGCAAGCCGCGGATCAGGTCGGCTTCGGGACATGCCGCGGCAAACGCAAGGCGAATGCGGCTCGTGGTCTCGACGACACGGGCAGCGAGTTTCAAGAGACGAAGACGCAGCGTCGCGAACTCGGCTGTGGCCAATTCCCGGGCTTTGGGAATCGCGTCGCGCACGGTCAGCATCAGCCAATAAGCGGCGGTGTGGAGAACGAGGCGGACTTGATTGGCGAGCGCCGAACGGCAGCTGGTGCGATCGGAGGCGAGCTGTGTCTTATGCAGCTTGATCAGATTCTCGGCTTGGCCGCGCGCGCAATACAGGCTGTCGTAGATCCACTCGGCCGAGCCGACATCGAGGCTGGTGACGACGAAACGGATGTCGAGGCCGAGCATCGTCGCCTCAATACGGGCGACGGTACGCCGTTCGCGATCCCAGGACTTGGCCTTGTGGCGCGTCTCGGTATAGCCACGCAGAACCGGCAGGTTCTCGATGGCGCGTCGCGTGCGGATGTCGTCGGCGGCCTCGTCGAGTTTTCTGGCGAGCGGCTTGGTGCCGGACAGACCGAAGATGTAGTCGATGCCGTTGGTCTCGCACCACGCCATTGCCTCCGGCCGGGCATAGTGCCCGTCGCCACGGAACGTAATTCGCGTGTTGTGCCACCGCGTCCGGATATGCCGTATCAGGCGGCGCAGATGGGCACGCACCTCGACGCCGCCCGGCGTCTTGCCGGGCCGCAACACGACCGCCACGGGCCGGCTCTTCTCCGTGTCGTAGACGTGGATCGGCAGGAAGCAGCGTTCGTCATAATGAGCGTTGAACAGCGAGAGCTGCTGATGGCCGTGGACGACATCGCAGGTATCATCGATGTCGAGCGTGACGGATGCCGGCTCGCGCGGGTAGCTATCCATCCATGCGTCGACCAAAGTGTAGGTCAGTCGGATCACGTCGCGCAGGCGCGGAGCATTCTCCAGCCGCGACAGCGTCGGTTGGGAACACAGATCGCGACCCGTGTCCGGCAGCCGTCCGCAGGCCAGCTTGAATGCGGGATCGGACCGCAGATGATCGAGGTCGTCGGCGTCCTCGTAGCCGCAGCAGATCGCGAACATGCGCGCGCGGAACATATCGACAAGGCTGTGCACGACCCGCGTCGGATCGCGCCGATCCGGGAACACCCGGGCCAAATTGTCGGCCAAGCCGAGACGCCGCTCGGCCATCGCCAGAAGCATCACGCCCCCGTTCGAGGTCAGCCGACCGCCATCGAAGGCAGCTGTGACTTTCTTGGCGTGAACGGCTGGAAACGAGAAGGGCAGAATCGTATCATCGGTCATGGCGGGCCTGGCGTTCGCGGTTGAGGTGATGGGGTTGGCTTTGCAACCGAATCCTACGCCGCATCAGCGCTTTACACCACGCTCGCCAGCCTCTCAGGCGCACTCTGACGAATAAGACGGGCTAGCCGTGAACAGCGGAGTACGGCGCTCGATCAGTGATTCGGACGCGGTTCGTTCCACCCGCGTTCCAAATCTTAAAGTCGTGCGCGTGCGCGTCGCGTTTTGAAACAGCGCTTGTGCGCTGTTACGCCATGCCCGCCTGCTTCACGCGCGGCATGCGCCAGGCAATGACATTGACCTCCAGCGCGCCGCCGGTTGTGTCATTGCGCCACCGGCCGTCGATGAACCGGCAGGCGAACGGCAGCTGATACGTTCCGCTGTGATCCTCACAAAGCACTTCCACGCGTTGTTCCGGCGAAGGTTCGCCATTGCCGTCGAATTGCGCCAGCCGTTTTTCGCGCGTAGCCATACGATCTGTCTCCACTGCCCAAGGTCGAGCCAAAACGGGTCGAACCAAACGAGTTCCGAAGGCCCCCGTCCCCACGAGTAGTCCCCGTAATGGGTGAAGCACACCGCTTGAATGCGGTTTCAGTGTGGTATGTCTGCCTAGCTTTCAGCGTCGTGAGCACAAAACTGTGAAAGACGCTTCTGATTGGGGATGATGATGTTCGCTCGTATCGCTGTTGCCTTGCTCGCGCTGATTGCGCTCGGCGTCGTCGGAACTGCGCATGCGCAAGACGTTCCCGGCATCGAGATCTGCACCGTCGAGAAGACGATGGAGCGGCGCACCAGCTGTCTGCAGAGCAATGTCGATTTCCTGCAGAAGACCGTCAACAAGCTGACATCAGATCATCAGCAGAAGCTCGACGCTGCCAACCGGCAGATCGAAAGCCTGAAGAGTTTGGTCGCGAGTTTGCAAAAGCTCGTCGCCGACCAGCAGGCGGGGCAGCTCAAGCTGACGGAAGATTTGAAGAAGAAGGCTGACGCTCCGCCGGCGAAGGATGCTGCGCCTGCCGCGAAGGACGGGACGAAGTAGCAAAGGTCGATCCGCGAATTGCCTTCGCCTCTCCCGCTCGCGGGGGAGGCCGTATCGCATCGTCAGATGCGATACGGGTGGGGGATTTCTCCACACGAAGGATATCGCTTGCGGTGACACCCCCACCCCAACCCTCCCCCGCAAGCGGGAGAGGGGGCGCACTTTCTTCGCGGCGCATCTCGGCTCACGCCACCCGATACTGCTCCATCACATCGCGATCCGGCTCGTAGCCGAGCCCGGGGCCCTGCGGCACGGCGACATGGCCGTTGGTGTCGACAGCGATGCGGTCGCCCCACAGGCAGGCGGGGCGCTTCATGAAGAACATTTCGATCAGGCCTTCGTCGCGGATCGCCATCAGATGCAGGGTGGCGAGGAAACCCGGCCCGAAATAGGGCGAGTGCGGAATCACCTGGACGCCGAACTCGTCGGCGAGCACGGCCACCTTCAGGAATTCGGTGACGCCGCCGACCTTGATCACCGACGGCTGCGCGTGACTGACCGCGCCTGCGGTCATCATCTGGCGGAATTGATGCACGGTGCAGGCGTTCTCGCCGGCCGCGATATCGAGCCGGCCCTCCCGACGCACCTCGGCGAGCGTCGCAAAATCCTCCGGCGGCCAGACCGGCTCCTCCAGGAACATCGGCGCGGCCTGCTTACAGTCGCGGGCGAATTGAATGGCCGCCGGCCCGTCCAGCGGGCAGTTCATGTCGACCATCAGTGGCACGCCGGGGCCGATCGCCTCGCGCGCGGCTGACACCGCCGGCACGGTGGTCTCGTGCAGCTTGATCGCGGCATAGCCAAGCTTGATCGCCTTCCTGCATTCGGCGGCGATCTGCGCGGGATTGCCGATCCGCATCAAGCTTGCGTAGGCCGGAATGGAGCTGCGCCGCGCGCCGCCGATCAATTGATGCAGCGGTGCGCCCTTCACCTTGCCGGCCAGATCCCACAGCGCGATGTCGAGCGCCGAGATCGCAAACATCGTGATGCCATAGCGGCCGAACAGGTGCAGATTGCGCTGGATCTGCTCCATCACGGCGGGAATCTTTGCGGCGTCCGGCACGTCGAGGCCGCGGGCCTGCGGCGCGATCATCTCGGTCACCGCCGTGCAACTCGTCTGCGGGCAGACATAGGCGAAGGCATCGCCCCAGCCGGTCAGGCCGGCATCGGTCGACACCTCGACCAGCACCATGTCGAGCGCCGAGATCGCGGATGCGCCCTGGCGGAAGCTCGCGGGCCCTGCGTCATAGGGAATCCGGATATGGTGGGCGCGGACATCGGTGATCTTCATTGTTGTTGTCCTTCCGATCGCAGGATGTGCCTGGTTCCGGCCATCCCAACTCTTGCTTGTGACGAGTTTTGCTCGTCAATCGTGTCGAAGGCGTGGATGCCCGGCCCAAGACCGGGCATCGCGAACTGCGAAATTGTGGAGAAAGCTGTTACGAGCTCTTCTCGCCGCTCATGACGGGACCGAACCGCTCCCAGCTCTCGCCCTTGAAGCGCATCATCTGCAACTGCTCGATCGGTGCATAGTCATCCGGCCCGGTCTTGATCTTGGTGCCGGGCAGGTAGATGCCGATCTCGAAGTTGAGGCTGGCCGCCTGCTTGATCAGGTTCTCGCGGGTCAGGTCGTCGCCGCATTGCCGCAACACCTGCTCCAGCCCCTTGGCGACGCCATAGCCGAACACGGTCGAGGCGTCGTTCTGGTCGCCTTCAGGATACCACTTGGTCATGAAGGCACGCCACTCGTTCATGGCCGAATCGTTCTTCCACTCGTGATCCGCGGGATCCTTCAGATACTGGGTCGACAGGATGTCCTGGCTCGCCTCGTAGCCGGCCGGCTTCATCACGCCGCCGATCGAGACCGAGACGTTGGTCAGGAACTGGACCGGATGCCAGTCGAGCTCAGCGGCCTTCGTTATCGCCTGCGCCGCGAATTTCGGGGTTGCGATGTTGACGAAGATGTCGGGGTTGGCGCCCTTGATCTGCACGATCTGCGAATCCACCGTCGGTGACGACGTCTCGTAGGAGGATTCGACGATGATCAGCTTCTTGGCCTGATCGCCGAGCCCGTCGTGCAGCCCGATCAGATAGTCCTTGCCGAAATCGTCATTCTGATAGAGCACGCCGATGGTCTTGCCGGGATATTTCTGCAGAATGAATTTGGCATAGATGCGGGCCTCGACCTGGTAGCTCGGCTGCCAGCCCATGGTCCACGGGAAATTCTTCGGGTCGTTCCACTTGGCGGCGCCGGTGGAGACGAACAGCTGCGGCACCTTCTTGGCATTCATGTATTTCTGGATCGCGGTGTTGCCCGGCGTTCCCAGCGGATTGAAGATCAAAAGCACCTCGTCGCTCTCGACCAGCTTGCGGGCCTGCTCGACCATCTTCGGCGGGCTGTAGGCGTCATCATAGGAGATGAAGTTGACCTTGCGGCCGTTGATGCCGCCTTCGCTGTTGAGCTTGTTGAAATAGGCGGCTTCGGTCTTGCCGATCGTGGCATAGGCGGACGCCGGACCCGAATAGGGCATGATGTTGCCGACCTTGATCTCGGTGTCGGTCGCGCCCGGATCATACTTCTTCTGTGCGTTGGCGGCGGTTGCGACGGCGATCGTCAAAAGCCCCGCAAGCGCCGCTGATTTGACGCAGTTGACATAGCTCAGGCGTGGGTAGTGCATCATTGTCCTCCCTGACATGCTGGCCGCGGCTCGTGCAGTCTTGATTTTCGGGCAGCTTGATGAGCCGTCGGATCGATGCAACTGCGAGTATGCACGATTGCAACGGTGTTACCAGCGACGGCTTTGCGGTAAATTTCCGTAGAGCGGAACCAGAGTTTCCGCCGTTGCGCAGCAAGGACTGTCAAGCGCCGCGTTCGGCAGGCGCGCATGATGTGCGTGCTTTGAAGGAAGGCCGTCGTCCATGAATCCAGCCCAGAAGGCGCTCTGGTACATCGAGAGCCACCTCCGTCGGCCGATGACGCTCGATGACATCGCAGCCGTCGCCGGGGTCTCGCGCTTTCATCTGGTGCGGGCATTCGCGGAAGCAACCGGGTTTTCGGTGATGCGCTATTTGCGGGCGCGCCGCCTCAGCGAGGCCGCGCGCGAGCTCGCGGCCGGTGTGCCCGATATTCTCAGCCTGGCGCTTGATGCGGATTACGGCTCCCACGAAGCATTCACCCGCGCGTTCCGCGACCATTTCGGCGTCACGCCCGAGACGGTGCGCGCCACGACGTGCCTGACCAAGCTCAAGCTGCAGGAGCCGATCACCATGATCTCGACCGCTCTCGATCACATCGATCCGCCGCGCATCGCAACCGGCAAGGCCTTTCTCGTTGCCGGCGTCGGCGAGCGCTACAACCACGCCAATGACAGCACCGCCGGCATCCCGAACCAATGGCATGGCTTCCACCAGCAATGCGCACACATTCCCCGCCAGGTCGGCAACATCGCCTACGGCGTCTGCTGCAACGGCGACGACGCCGGGAATTTCGATTACATCGCAGGTATCGAGGTCGCCGATTTCTCTGACCTGCCGCGCGAGTTCGCGCACGTCAGAATCCCGGCGCAGAGATATCTCGTGTTCACCCACACCGACCACATCTCGACCATCCGCCGCACCGTCAACACGATCTGGAATCGCTGGCTGCCGCAATCCGGCATGAAGGTCGCCGACGCGCCGAACTTCGAGCGCTACGACGAGAAGTTCGAGAAGAACAGCGGCAACGGCGGGCTCGAGATCTGGGTGCCGGTGGAGGGGTAGAGAACTTGTCCCGTCATCCTGAGGTGCGAGCGGAGCGAGCCTCGAAGGATGCACGGCCCGGCTGGTGGCCGTCGATCCTTCGAGACGCGCTGCGCGCTCCTCAGGATGACGGGGCCAACACCGACGCATCGGGCCGGAACAGTCTCAAGTCATCCCTGCTTTCGAAGGGACGACACCGTCTATGATGCTCAGTGAGTGCGAGACCTACTCAATGCGAGCGCGCGAGGCAGAACGCGACGACCTCTTCCAGCGCCGTCTTCATCGGCGAGGGCGGGAACAGCGCCAGAGCGTCGACCGACATCGCGCCGTAGTGCTGGGCGCGGCTGATCGTGTCTTCCAGCGCGCGGTGCTTGGTCATCAGCCCGATCGCGTGGTCGAGATCGGCAGCGCCGATCTCGCCGCGCTCGAGTGCGCGAATCCAGAACTTGCGCTCGGTGTCGTTGCCGCGGCGGAAGGCGAGCACGACGGGAAGGGTGATCTTGCCCTCGCGGAAATCGTCGCCGACATTCTTGCCGAGTTTGGCAGATTTGCCGCCATAGTCGAGCACGTCGTCGACGAGCTGGAAGGCGATACCGAGATTCATGCCGACCGAGCGGCAGGCGGTCTGTTCGGCCTTGGGCCGGTTGGCGATCACGGGGCCGACCTCGCAGGCGGCGGCGAACAGCTCCGCGGTCTTGCCGCGGATCACCGCGAGATATTCGTCCTCGGTGGTCGCGGTGTTCTTGGCGGCGGCAAGCTGCATCACCTCGCCCTCGGCGATGGTGGCGGCGGCCGCGGACAGGATGTCGAGCGCGCGCAGCGAGCCGACCTCGACCATCATGCGGAACGCCTGGCCGAGCAGGAAGTCGCCGACCAGCACGCTGGCCTCATTGCCCCACAGCATCCGCGCCGACAATTTGCCGCGGCGCAGCTCGCTCTCATCGACCACGTCGTCATGCAACAGGGTTGCGGTATGCATGAACTCGACCGCGGCGGCGAGCTTGATATGGCCGTCGCCGGAATAGTCGGCGAGCTGCGCCATCGCCAAGGTCAGCATCGGACGCAGCCGCTTGCCCCCGGAGGAGATCAAATGATTGGCGACCTCGGGGATCATGGTGACCTCGGAGCCGGTCCTGGAGAGGATCGTCGTGTTGACGCGCTCCATGTCCGCGGCGAGAAGTCCCACCAGCCCGTCGATCGAAGCATTGGACGGGCTTTCGAAGGGTACAATAACCGCCACGCTGGTCTCCAATTTTGCCGATTTCTCACTATGCTCAGCTATAACAATAGAAACTGCGCGGTGCAGCGGCAAGGCCATCAAGTTATTGACATGTGGCGCATTGGCCGCACAGCCGGGCCAACAGGAGAGTGCGTTTTGCGGGAATTGGTACGGACCAATGACATTGTGCTGGTCTCCGCCATCGGCGCGTTGCTCGACAGCGCTAACATCCATCATCTGGTGCTGGACCAGAACATGAGCATCATCGAGGGCTCGCTCGGCGTGCTGCCGCGGCGGATCCTGGTGCATGAGGACGACAACCACGAGGCCCGCCAGCTCCTGACCGACGCCGGCCTCGGCCACGAATTGCGGGCCGATGATTAGAGCGTTTTCAAGCGAAGTGGACCCCGGTTCGCGTGAGGAAAACGCGTCAAAAAAGGAGTCTCCGGCCGCCGACGTCACCGAGGACGGATTTCTCGGCGGGCAATTGCGCCTGCGGCAGCCGCGCGGCGGCCACCGCGCCGGCCATGACGCGATCCTGCTGGCCGCGGCGACGCCGGCGCGATCCGGCGACCGCGTCGTCGATCTTGGTTCCGGCGTCGGCGCCGCCGGGCTCGCCGTGGCGCGGCGGGTGAGGGGGATCAATCTGGTTCTGGTCGAAATCGATCCGACGCTGGCCGAGCTCGCACGGAATAATGCCGGCCACAATGCGATCATGGCCGACGTGATCGTGCTCGATGTCGAGGCCCGTGCTGCAGCCTTCGATGACGCTGGTCTTGCACCCGACAGCGCCGACGTCGTGCTGATGAACCCGCCGTTCAACGATCCGTCGCGGCACCAGGCCTCGCCGGACGGCGTGCGGGAGCGCGCTCATGTCGCGACCGCGACCACGCTCGCCGGCTGGGTCCACGTCGCACGGCGGATTCTCAGGTCGAACGGGCAGCTTGCGCTGATCTGGCGAGCCGACGGCATTGCCGAGGTGCTGGCCGCGCTGGAGCGCGGCTTCGGCAGCCTCGAGATCCTGCCGGTTCACGCCGACGCGACGTCGCCGGCGATCCGAATCCTGGTGCGGGCCGTCAAGGGCGGCCGGGCGCCGGCGCGGCTCCATGCCGCACTGTTGCTCAAGGAAGAGTCAGGTGTGCCCAATAAATGGGTGCAGGAGGTCTTGGCTGGAAAGGGAGAATTGCCGCTGGCGCGGCGCTAGCGGGCAGGCGAACTGCCCACGTCGTCTGGCACTAAACTACTGCGAGGCCGTTTCTGACTGGCGATCAGGCGTCGAAGTGAAGTGAATCGCGGTCAGCAGTGTTCCGATCAGCAAAATCAGCAGATAGATCTTCATGGGTCCCTCTCCGCCCGCGCGTTGCAACCCCAATGACAAAATGCAAAACGCGTTCCACGGATTCCAATGACAGTGGCGTGATAAAAAATGGTTAATTCGAGGTAACGGCATTGCCTGTAGCGAAATAGGCAAACCCCTCATCCGCCAACATTTTTTCGTGCGACCGGGCCTCCGGGAAGAGTTTTAGATTTCCGATCGCCGAGACCCGGGCGTAAAGGGCCAAGTCATAGGGCTGCTTCTTCGGGGTCGGATGGACCACCACGCAATCCACGAGATTGGCAAAGGCCGCCCGGCAGGCCGGGTCATCGGGGTTCCGGCCGAGCAGATCGATCAGGGTCTCCACGCTCTTGCCGAAGGCGGCCATGGTAGCGTCAGGGAGGGATGTCACATTGCTGCCCTTGCCGAGCAGCCGGAGCCGCTCCTCAATGGCGACCCGCTCGGCCTCCTTGGCTTTCATCTTCGCCTTAATCTCGGCCGCCGGGAGATCGCCATCGCCGAGGGCATCGACCAGTCGGGAGATTTGGAGCTTGAGCCGATCGAGATCGCGTTGCGCCTGGACCCGCTCCTCGTTCTCTTCCCGCTCGGCCTTGGCGAGTTCCAGTGTCCGGGCGCGGTGCCGGCGCTTCAAGAATTCGGGGTTGGTCAACTCCTCCTTCACCTTGCCCATGACCTCGGCCGTGATCGCGTCAATCGCGTAGCTCTTGGCATGGGCGCAGGATTGCCGGTGGGTGGCGTTTGAGCATGCCACCCGGCCGCCCCGGGTCGAGGAGACCAGAACCATATTCCCGCTACAGGTCGCGCACCGGATCAGGCCGGCGAGAATACCCTGCTTGCGAGCCAGCGTCGGCGCCGGCTTGCATCCGCCCGGGTTCATCTTCTTCTTGCGGGCCTTCCGGACGGCGTGCGCGGCCTCCCATAGCTCGTCCGAGATGATGCGCAGTTGCGGCGCGTCCACCATCAGCAAGTCGTCCGGATCGGCGCGCCGGGCCAGCCGCCGGCCATCGTCTGGGTTCTTCACATAGCGAATGCGGTTACGGACGATCTTGCCGCGATAAATTTCGCGGTGGAGCATTCCCATGCCGGTCGAGCCGCCATCCGATCCGCAGATGCCCTGATAATTCCAGACCGCCGCTCCGGTGGGTGAGGGGATACCGTCAGACTTCAAGGCTTTGACGATTTGGCGCGGCGTCGATCCGCTCGCGTACTCCGTGAAGATGCGGCGCACGATCGCCGCCTCGGTTTCATTGATGACGCGCACCCCGGGCTGACCCGGCACCGCGCTGTAGCCGTAACACTTGCCCCCGGCGATCTTGCCCTCGCGGGTCAGTTCGTCATGCCCGCTCTTGACGCGCCCGGCCAACTTCCGAATGAAGTCCTCGTTGCTGTGCCCGTCGAAAGTCAATTGCATGTCACTGACTTCGCCGGCCGGGGTAAACAGCGTCACCTCGTTAAACTTGAACCGCTTGTTCAGCCAAAACAGGTCCGCCCGATCGCGCGAGAGGCGGTCAGTCGCCTCGACCAGCACCACGTCGAACTCGTGCCGCGCCGCCGCGCCGAGCAAGTCTCGGGTCAGGCCCGGCCGCTCGAACAGTGTTGTCGCCGATTGAGCGCGATCCGCAAAGTAGTGCTGCTTGTCGAGCTTGAAACCGAGCCGGCGCGCGGCCTTCTCCAAATCGGCGAACTGCCGGTCGATCGACTTGTCCTTTTGGAGGTCGCTCGAAAATCGGGCGTAGAGCGCGGCCCGCTTGGCGCTAACTGCCTTCATCTATCTTCCCCTGCCGTCGCAATCGTATGATCTCACGCGCTTCAAGCCGGCCGATCGCGTCCGCCAATTCCAACCATGCATTGCGGTGGCTGGGATGATCGATGCTCCGAGGATCGGAGCGGTCGAGCGGCCGAATGATCGCCCTTTGGGCGCCCGGCTTGGGGCCGGGCTTCCGGGCTTGGGCGCATTTACGCATTACTAAAACCCTGTCCGACATGCGGGAAAATCGTAAAAAGTGCAATAATTCCCGCTATCTACCGATAGTCCCGACATTATTTGGGTCGGGTTTCGGCCCCTTTCGGCCGGGGCCTGTTTCACTCTGCTGATTTGCGCCGCTGATTTGCCCCGGGGCGGGGTCAGTCCGGCCGGCGGCGGCGGGACTTGCGGGCCTTTCGGGTATTCCGCACAACCCGGGCCTTATGGCAGGCCTTGCAGACCTTCATGCGGCGCGGCTTATAGCCATCACGCGCTTGCATGTAGAAATCGGTCTCGGGCTTTTGCTCACCGCATGCTTTGCAAACCAACGTAGGGGTCGCCGCCAGGGCGGCTTGCTCACTCTCACTCATCACGGACTTTCCACTCATCGCCCCCGCATCTTGCGCTTCGGCCACCGCGACCGGCGCGGCTCGCGCTGATCCTTTGGCGTGAGCAAGCGTCGCCGAAAGTCTTCCTCGGCCGCCGCGACCCGCCTGATCTTCGCGATCTCGGGCGCATCCTTTTTCGCGGTCTTGATCCGATGCTCCGGGATCAGTCGCGGGTCCAAATTCCATGGCTCGGTCGGGCCGCCGGCCTCGGCGCGGATCGGGTGATGATCGAACTGGAACAGCGAGATGATTTGATCAGCCGACATGGCCTTGGAGTGCTCGTGTGGGATCAGGCGGTCGCCGCGCTCGTCGGTCAATGCGAGCAGCGCGGCGGCGCATTTGATCCGCAAACTCGGCGAGCGCGCAGTCCTCACAGCCATCCATTCTCCCGCAATATCTCTCGGCCTTTCTCCGAGAGGCGAAACCGCCTGAGATGCACCGGCCGGTCATCCGGAGCGCGCTCGATCATGTCGCGCTTGACGAGTCGCGTCCGCATCGAATGCCCGGGCGCGCTCCGGTTGAACCATCCGACCTCGCCGCGCGCCGCGAACCAGCGCAGTGCCTTTATGGTTGCCGGCGTGACGGTCATGCTTCACTGCTTTGTCTCGACGCGGAACGGGCCGCCCTTGCTGGTGATCTCGATGACGGCCGAGCGCAACGGCTCGCGGCTCGCCTCGATGATGTCGATTGCCTCCTGATGCGAAACCCCCTCGACCTCAATCACCACGGTAAAGCTGCCGTCGTCATTCGGCGAATAGCCGCCTCTGCATTGAACGGTTCGCATGGTCGGGCCTCCTCAATCGGGGCGCTTGCGATCGGGCCAATCCCGCATCATGCCAGCGATCGCGCGCGCCTCGGTCACCTTGTCGCCGGGCGTATCACCGGCCGAGCACCAGATCGCCCATTTCTCAACGAGGTCGGCGGCATGGATATTCTGCGCGCGCAGAACGAATACCGGCTCGTCCGGTGCCGCCTTACCGAGCGCGCCTTGGCCGCGCATTGCCTCATCGAGCACTTGCCTCGCTGTCAAAGCCATGGAGGTTCCTTTCGACGGAATCGACGGCGTCGCGCATCTTCCGCCGCATTTGGGATCGCAACATGCCCGCATGGCGTTTGCTGACGTTGGTGCCGCGATGGATAAGCATGCAAGCAGGTGATCCGCGCGGCGTCATAAAGTGGACCCGGGTGTGATTGCCGCCTTCGGAGACCCGCACGTCGGAGCCGCCGGCCTCGCGGATTTCGCCGATGATGTCCCGGACCATCTTGCGCATCGGCTACGCCCTCTCGATGGCCGTACGGATGTAGTCCGCATACTTGTCGCAGGCGTAGGAAACGGCCGAATGGTCGCGCTCGAACGTGGCGCCGACCTGTCGGAAGGACGCGCCGGTCACGACACAGGCGAATGCCATGATCTTCTGGCGCGTTTCGGTCTGATCGCCCTCGCGGCTGCGTGCGAGCAACTGGTCGATGCTGATCTCGAAGGCCCGGGCGCCGACATCGCGCGCAACAATGCAATGATTGAGAAAGGGACGCGCCGCGCAGATGCGGTGAAATTCCCGCGCCATCTCGATGTAGCGTGGCACGTCAACAACCGCGCGCGCCGACATCCGCGAGGTGCCGCCATGCTTCATTGCCGCAAGAGTGAAGAACAGATCGTCCGGCACTTGTCGCATTCCCATTTCGAGCATTCCCATCAATTGTCGCTGTCCATTGGCCGATTGCCGGGGAAGTCGGACCCGGAGGAATCGGCGGAAGGTTCTTTGCTTTCCGGCTTCGATTTCTTCGCTGCGGCCGCCTGATCGATCGCGTCGATCGCAGCCTGCCCAAGCGCTGAGGAAGACCCGCGCAGCCGCGCGGTTAGCCCGGGGGAAACGTCCTTTGCGTGATCGGAGGCGACCGTAAAGCCGGCGTCCTCCATCTCATCGCGGCCATACATGCCCGAGATGACATCGGGGCAATGCATGCGCGCCCAATCGCGGGACATATTGTAGAACAGTTGCAAGTCCGGCTTCTTGTCCCAGAGCGGCGAGCCCCTCACCTTGCCCTTGTCGTTGTGTCCGGGGTGCAGTTTGCCCAGCGTGAATTGATCCGCGTCGGCATCGAGCGGTGGGAAGTAGCGTGGCTCGGTTTCGCCCCGAAATGTCGCCCAGACTCGGCATCGTCGCTTTGGGCCTTCGCCTTCATAGGCGACTTGCAGCCGCGTCGTGATCGGGGCGCGGGCCTCGACAATCGCGTGAAACATCTGGCTCTCGTAAGCGATTTGCTCGACCTTCTGACCACCGATCCATTGCTCGATGACATAGGTCCATTTCGCCAGGGCGAGCGGCGAGACGCCAAGTTCCTGCGCGCGCATGCAATTGGCGAAGCAGGCGCCGACATTGCCTTGCATGAAAGGCGGCAGATACGGGCCGGATGCGGCCAGCAGCTTCGCCGCGTCGACCATATCGCGAAGGTTCGCATAGTCGACGCCGCCGCCCTTGAACAGCACGACACCCTCGGTGCGGTCGTTGACGACTTTCTCCGCGTTACCCTCAACTAGATCGCGGCGCGTCACGCGCTCGGGGCCGGCCGGCTGTTGGGGCGGCGGCGCATCTTGCGAGCGGACGGTGCTGTCGGTCTGTAGCTCTGACATCACGCCGTCTCCCGCAATTGGTATTTGATCCGGTCATCGACCGATTTGCGCCACCAGTCCGGCAGATCGACGTACTCGGCGTCGGCGCGATCATCGCCGGGGCCGGGCCATTCGCCGCTCTGGTAGCACTGCCAGAAGGTCTCGGCGGCCAACTCGTTGAGGCCATGGCCGCGTGCGAGATCGTCGTCCTTGAGCGTTTGAGCGCGAACGCAATGCGGCTTCTCGCTCTCGACCCAGAGCAGCGTGAAGGAGCTGGCGGTCATGACGAGCGCGCGCGCGCCCTCGACGACCAGCGCCGCTTGCTGGACGTAGCCGTATTCGATGATCGAATGTTGCGTGTCGCGGTAGAGAACCGAGTTGGTCGACTTGAGGTCGACGAAATCGCCACTGTCGTTCGGTATCTCGTCAGGCCGCGCCTTCTTCCAGAACCCGCGCTTGTCCTTCCAGATCAGCGAGCGCTCGGGCGATCCGCCGAGCATGCCCTGCTGCACCAACGGGAACTTGCCCAGCGCAAGGATCATGCCCTTCGCGCGCTCGGCCATCGACGGCGTGATGACGCATTTGCCGGCGGCTTCCTGCTCGGCTTTCCAATCCTGCCAAACCTTCAAGCGCATGTTGTAGGGCTTGCCGCCGACCTCGGGCGGGCAGAGCACGCAATCATCGTCGAACGGCTCACCGGCTACCGCCTTATGGACGAAGCGGCCGAGCGCCATCGCCTCAGACTGCGGCTCCTTGCCGCGCTTGGGATTGAGCGACGAGTTGGTGAAGGCGTGCGCGGGCGAGCGGCGAATGATGTTGCGGAACATCGTCGAGGAGACGCTGACCGCATCGCACAAGTCGTGCCGATGGTAATCCGCTAATGGGATGTTGCGATACAGACCCGGCCGAGTGATCGGTTTGCCGTCCCAAGGGATAGATTGCATTGCCATTCGCCGCGCTCATTCTCGCCCGCAATGTTCCATAGCTCTCCCGCGCTCTGCGAAGCCGCCGCCTCGCAAAGGGTGATACCGGGTCGTTTTGTTGTTGTAGGCGCCGCCCGCTGCCGTGGCGGGCTGGTGACGCTTCCTCGTGTCGAGCGCGATCTTCTCTTGTTGGATGCCCGAACTACGCGCGTAAATTCTCATTCCGCTTCGCGCGTGATGTCAACATAGCTTCATAAAAAAAGCGGGCAGAGTGAAACTTGCGACTTTGGGTAGCGCGTGCATTTGCGCTGCTCAGTTTTAGATGCATGCGCCTCCATGATTTACGCAGCGCCATCGGCGCGCGCCGCAAAAATGCCATTTACGAAATTGGTGGGCAAAGCCTGCGGTTTTCAGATGACGTGCCCGCCGATCATTTCCTATTCCGGATAGCTGTCTGCTTCGCGAGCAAAAGGCCGCGTGTGATGGCTCAACAAAACGAATGGTCTCCAACAGCCGAGACCACACTGCGCAAAATGTTCGGTGCCGGCGCGTCGGCATCTGTGATCGCCGATGCGATCAACAAAACCCGCAGCGCGGTCTGCGGCAAGATCAGTCGCTTGAAGCTGCGGCGAGAAAGCAAGCCAATCTTGACGAAGGCCCCACCGAGGCAGACGCCGCGGCGCGCGATCCCGGAATTTGTCGCCGATGCGGTCGCCAAGCCGGTCTCGATCCTTGACGTGAAGGATCATCAGTGCCGGGCACCGCTCGACCAGCGCGATCCCAACGGGCTCGCGATGTTCTGCGGTGCGCGCAAGGTGCCCGGCTCGTCATGGTGCGCCAGGCACAAGCGTCAATTCATCACCGTTTGCTACGTCTCGAGGAGGTCGTGATGGGTCGCCCACGCGCGGCCCGGCGATCGATCCCAATTCGCCGAGGCCCCGTCAACCAAAAGGGAAACTCATGGCGAAGCAAGCAGCCCAGCAAACGAATGATTTTGATGCCGAGGTCGTGCAGGAAGTGCTCGGCAAGATCGACGGCTATGAGGCCGATCTAGCGAGCGAGCGCGGTTCATCGATGGCCCGCTGCCGCAACATCCGCGAAAGCATCAATAACGTGCTCAAGGAGGCGAAGGCGCGCGGCATCCCGACGAAGGAATTGCGTGCGCTTGTGAAGATCAGGAAGAACGAAAACAAGAACAAGGAAATCTATGAGGAGCTTGAGCAGGATCAACAGCAAATCCTCTCGATGCTCGCGACCGCCGAGGGCGTGAAGGACTTGCCGTTGTGGCGAGCGGCGGCGATGAATGCGATAGGTGAGGCTGGCGCAACCGCTCATTGAGGTGCGGCCATGCCACACAATCCCCGCATCCTCGCGCTCGATCTCGCCTCAAAGACCGGCTGGGCGGTCGGCTATCCCGCCGACGAGAAGCCGCGCTCCGGCTCGGTGCGTTTCGCGCGCGAGGGCGCAGCCATGGGCGCGGTTTTTGCCGGTTGCCGGCAATGGCTGAACGATTTCCTCGCCACTGAGAACGACGTGAAGCTGGTGGTGTTCGAGGCACCGATGGTGCCGCAGCACATGGCTGGGCGGACGAGCGCGGAGATCATCCGCGTCCTGATCGGGCTTTGCGCGATCGTCGAGGAACTGACGCATGCGCGCGGCTATGACGTGCGGGAGGCGCGCGTCTCCGATGTCCGCAATCACTTCATCGGCTCGAACCGGCACAAGCGGAAGGAGGCCAAGTCGCTGACAGCCGAGGCCTGCTATCGCTTGGGCTGGAGGCCGACCGACGACAACGCTGCCGACGCGCTCGCGCTCTGGCACTATCAGGCGGCAATCCTCAATCCCGATCTGGCGGTGCAGACTTCGCCGCTATTCCGTCGGAGGATCGCATGACGGCGCCCGGGTTCTTCAACGCCCTGTTTGCAGCGAACGGGAGCGCGTGATGGTTGAGTGGTTCAAGCACGACATACCGCGTTGGATGGACGGCACCGAGGGCCTCGATGACGGGCCGTATCGCGTCTACCACGTCGTGTGCCAGTTGATCTATTTGCACGAGGGGCCGATCGGGGTGCACGAGCAGGGGATCGCCGGCCGCTGCAATCAGCATGTGCTTACCTTCCGCCGGAACCTCAAGGCGCTGCTCGACTCCGGCAAGCTGCGGATCATCGACGGCCGACTGACCAACGACCGCGCCGAGACCGAGCTTCAACGTGTCGCCGACCTCCGCTCAACCTCGGCCCGAGGGGGGAGGGGTAGTCGCGGGGTCAGGAAGAGGTCCGGCCGAGGTCAGAGTGAGGTTGAGCAGAGGTCTGCAGTCGGTCAGCCGGATAACGCATTGAATTCTAACAGCTTGGCATCAAGCCCACTGTTCGAACATCAACACCATAGAGAGGAGAGTAGAGGAGAGGAGAGGAGAGAAGAGAAGAAAGAAAAGAAGAAAGAAGATGCCGCACCTAACGGTGCGCGCCGTGGGGAACTTGATCTCGGGCAAGCGGAGACGGCCCGGGCAAAACCAGCGACCGCCGATCCGGAGACGGACCTGTTCCGGCGTGGAAAGGAAATCTTCGGCGAGCGCGCTGGTGGATCGCTCACCGCACAAGTGCTGAAAGCCAAAGGCCGCAATGTCGCTCTCGCCCGCGCGGCGATCGAGCAGGCTTCGACTAAGCAGAACCCGCGCGAGTACATCGGCGCGATTATCCGGGGCAACGCGATCGAGGATCAAACACCGAGGGTGCGGGTATGACGCAGCGCTATTCCCTCGACGAGGTTCTGCGGATGCTGGCGAGCGTCGGTGCCGATCCGCGATCCTTCACCGGCAGCAAGGCGTTCCGATGCCCGGCGTGCTCGCATACGCGCCGCAAGAAATTCAATCGATGTCTGTCAATCCGATCCGAGAGCGACGGATTTTTCTTCCGCTGCTTCCATTGCGACGAATTCCACGGGAGCTACAGCTATGAACACTCTCGCGCCCTATCACGCCGAGTATTTCGAACGAAGGGGGATATCGCCAGAGACGGCAGCAAGGTTCGAAATCTATACGGGGGCAGTCGTCGTTAAGCAGGGTGAGCGGCGCGTGGTGCCGCAAGTGCGCGGCAACGTCATCGTCTACCCGTTCTTAGAGCATGGGAAAATCGTCAACGAAAAATATCGCGCCGAGCGCGAAGGCGAGAAGTTCTTCTGGCATCACAAGGGTGGCAAGCGAACGTTCTGGAACGTCGATGTGCTCGACGATCCGCAACTTGAGGCGGGTACTCAATCGCTGGTGATCGCCGAGGGGTTCGAGGATGCGATGGTGGCGATCGATTGCGGGTGGCCGCTCACCGTCTCGGTGCCCGATGGCGCGCCACCGGTGCCGAAGGATGGTCGCATGGCGCCGCTCGATCCCGAAACCGAGCACACCGGCAAGTTCGAATTTCTATGGCTCAACCGCGATCGATTGAAGCGGATCAAATGGTTCACTCTCGCGGTCGACAACGATGGGCCGGGGCAGCGTTTGGCGGCCGAGATGGTGCGCCGGCTCGGTGCCGTGCGGTGCAAGTTCGTCGCCTATCCCGACGGCTGCAAGGACTTGAACGACGTGCTGCGCAAGTATGGCCGCGACGCCGTTCATGAGGCGCTGCGCGACGCGAAGCCCTATCCGGTACGAGGGCTCTACCGGCTTTCCGAGTATCCATCGCTGCCGGAGGTCGAGCCGGTCTCGATCGGATGGCCACTGTTCGATGGCGTCGTGAACGGCAACGGCTGGATGAAGATGTTTGCCGGCGAATTCATGATCGTGACCGGCGTGCCGAGCCACGGCAAATCGACGTGGCTCGCCAATGTGCTCTGGAATGTCGCGCGAGACTACGGCTGGCGGTCGGCGATCTTCTCACCCGAGATGCCGACCGTACCCTATCTGCGCGACAAGCTGCGCCGGATCATCGGCACGCCCGATGCCGACGCCCGGATCGAGAACAGCTTTGTGTTCATCGACAACGATCCGAACGACGAGTACGAGGACGACATCACGCTCGAATGGATCATTGAGAAAGCGCGCGATGCGGTGCTGCGCTACGGCATCCGCATGTTGGTGATCGATCCATGGAATGAGGTCGAGCACGCGCGTCGCCGGGACGAGACAATGCCGGAATATATCGGCCGCGCGATCCGCGCCTTGAAGCGGTTCGGTCGGCAATACGGCGTGGCGGTGATCGTGCTCGCGCATCCGACGAAGGATGTCTGGGAGCATGGCAGGCTACGCCCGCCGTCGCTCTACGACATCGACGGCGCCGCGCACTGGTTCAACAAATGCGACCACGGCGTCGTCATCTGGCGCGAGCCCGAAACCGATCAAGCGGCGATCATGATCAACAAGGTCCGCTTTGAGGGCACCGGCGAAAAGGGGACGATCAAAATGAAGCTGGATCGATCGTCCCAGCGCTTCGTTCCACTCGATGCGCAGACGCAAATGGAGTGTCCCGAATGAGTGACATGCCCGTCGTGCGGCGCGAACCGCTCAAATTCAATCCGCTTGAAGATGCCGTGATGGAGGATATTCCGCCGACGATCTGGGATGGGCCACATGTCGGCAAGCGACTGTCCGAGGCCATGCGCACGCTGCGGATGCTGCCGATGCAGGCGGTCGCCGGCTATGGCGGATCATGGCCGGCCTACAGTTACGAGTTCGAGGACTTGCTCGCGCAACAGGAGCAAGGCGAACTTGAGAAAACGCAGCGCATGCAGAACCGGACGCGCATCATGCCGTCCTACAGCGACGTGACACGGATGGAGGCGGCGATCGTCTGGCCGGCGCGGTATCTCAACGGTGCGCGCCACCTCATGCGCGCGGTGAATGCGGTCGCCATGGCGCACTCGTTAGAGCGGGACGCGGGGTGGGTCGCAGTTAAGCGCGGAGGCTATGCCGATACGTGGCGCGCGAACCATGATCGCGGGTGCGATGTCATCGCGGCGGGCCTGCGCGCCGAAATGGTCCCGGTGTTCTGATGGAATGTGAAATCCCTCGCGGAGCTGATCGGGAGTATCTGATCGTGTTCGGCGTGGCCGCGATCTATGTCGGCACGATCCCGCGAGGTGAGCCGTGCATCGTAGGTGCCTCGCGCGATCTCGATAAAACCTATGAGGCGATGCGCGAGCGCTGGCCGTGGTCGAAAATTGCATGCGCGTTCTGGGTCAAGGATCGCGACACGGCCGAGGCGATAGCGAACGAGGTCAACGGAGTGCTTCCGCACGATCTCGATGGCCGGCTCGCTGTGCGTGCCGAAACCGCCCGCAGGCAAATCGAGCAAATTGCCGACAGTTGGAAACTCAATCTCACAAACCACGACGCGGCGATGGCGCGCGTGCGGTCGGCAGTGCGGCGCGTCGAGCAGATGATCAGCGAAGCAAACGGGCGTGGGGAACTGGCGTGGTTCAATACGGCCTATCGAGATTGGCGGATCGAGGCGAAAAAGGTCGGTCGCGTCATGAGCTACGCCGAGGCGCTCGCGCGGCTGCGCCGAGAAGTCACTAAGCGACTCATTACATTGGACATTCTCGATGTTGGCGCTGATTTACTCCCGGCCATCTTTCCTGATTTACGCAAACCGCCCCGACAAAATTTACGTTGACGGACCGAATTTTGGTGGGTTTTCTACGCGCGCACGCCCGATGGCAGAGCTACGTCCATCGGTGACGCTTCACCCGAAACTTTTCAAACCGATCTCGGCGGCGAGGTCGGTCTTTTTGCGTGATGATCTCAGTCCAGTTTGACACCGCGGACTTCACCGGCCAGGCAATCGAGCTTGGCGCGGTCGAGGATCAACTGCCGTACATCTTCGCGCGCTCGCTCAACGATGCTGCGGAAAAAACGCGCTCGTTTCTGATCGAGGGGACTTGGACACGATCAGTTGCAGTGAAGAACCGATCGTTCATCGGCGCCGCGCTGACCACCAAGGGTGCGCGGGCGACGAAGTCGGATCCGGCGGTCGAGATTTACGACAAGCTCGGGCGCGGCAACCTGTTTCTCCACGCGAAGGGTGGAACGCGGCGCGCGCAAGGCCAGAACATCGCGATCCCGTCGTCGGCCAATGTGCGGCGGACCGGGCGTGGGGCGGTCTCGCGCAGCCAAACGCCGCGTGCTCTCGCGGACAAGGCGGCCCGGCACGGGCGCTTCCTCTTCGCTCAAGGCAAGATGATGTACACGCTCGATCCGGCCGTGCCGATCAAGCGCGACGTGCTGTTCTATCAAGATTTCACGAACACCATGCGGCAGGCGATGCTCGACAGTCTGCCGAAGAACGTCGCGATCGCGATGGCAACGCGACGCCCTCGATAGGAGCGCGCAATGGAAATGCACGTCTATCACCACGTCATCGTGGATGACCCTTTCGGCAGGCTGATCGTGGCGCACCTTGCCGACATCAATGACCGCATCGCCGCGCTCACAAGGATTGTGATCAAATCGGAGAGGATCATCATGGTTAGCGTCAAGGACTTACAGGATCAGGCAACCGCGACCCTGCAACAGGTGCAGGCCGAAACCGATGTCGCGAACGCGGTCAAGAAAGTGGTCGATGACCAGAACGCGACGATCGATGCGCTGAAAAAGCAAGTCGATGATCTCGTCGCGGCCGGCGGCGCCAGCCAGGCCGATTTGCAATTGCTGTCGGATACGCTGCTCTCGATCAAGAACCTCGATACCTCGAACGCCTCTACCGTTGCGGCTGCGGTCACTGCCGGCACGCCTACGCCGTCGGCTCCGCCGCCTGCGACGGGCTCGAGTGACAGCGGCACCGGATCGACCGATCAGTCGGGCGGCGGCACCGCCGCGCAATGAGCGCGGCCTTTCCGAGCATCGCGCGGGATCGGGCCGTCAATCGTCTCGATCCCGCGCACCTCGCGCGATGGCGCGAGTACTACGACGCACTCCGTTTGCAGTATCGATGCGGCGTGATCTCCCCGCATGACGCGCAAATGGGATTGATCTCGCTCGGCTATCGCGACCAAGCGCTGCGCGTCGAGCTTTCCGAATTCGATCGGGAGCGAAGCCGGGTCATCTAGGGCCGCGCGCTTCAACCACCCAGACATTGGCATCAGGAGGCAGCGATGGCGCTCGCAGGCGTTCACATCACGTTCGGAGCATTTGCCGGCGGCTTTGGCGATGGCACAGCGGACACGATCCTGCCATACAAGCCGGTCGCATCGCAGACGATGGCGGCGGCCGGGACGAGCACCATCTCAGCGCCGAGCAGTCGGAATAACGACAAGGCGCTGTGCTCCATCTGCGCCTCTGCCGCAATCTTCTACGCGATCGGCCCAACCCCTGACACCACCAACGGGCCGCTGCGCTACTACGATCCGGCATGGGGCCGCCCCGAGGATATCTTCGTCGATGCCGGCGATAAGGTCGGCTGGAAGCTGGCATGAGGCGGCTCGGCGTCGCGCGCAGGGGGCTGGTGCGGCTCGGGGGCCGAGGCGGTCGCTCGTCGGTCATCATCGCGCCGCCGGTCATCATGGCGCCCGCAGCGCTATCGCTCGCATCGCCGGGCGCCGATGCATGGTGCTGGTTTCATGAGCCGCGCGCGGCGTCGTATGTTGGCAAGCTCTGGTTCGGCACCAACGGCTCCAACGACAATTCGGTGGCGACCGGCCGCGCCACGCTCTATGAGGTCGACGAAGCCAGCGACACCGTGACCAACAAGGTCATGGCGACCAGCACTGTCGCGAGCATTTGGACTGACGACCACGATTATCCGACCGCACCGCTGATCCGGCCCGATGGCCGCCTGATCACCTTCTATTGCCCGCATCGCACCGGCGGGCCGATCAATTTCCGGATTTCAGTGCAGCCATACACGATGGCCGGCGGCTGGTCGCAGGAATACAATCTCGGCAATGGCGCTGCCGCGCCCACCTATCCATCGCCAGTGATGCTCTCGGGCGAGGGCGGCAAGCTGTATCTGTTCTACCGCAACGGCACGACCGGCGGTCCGCTGGCGTACATCACCAGCGCGGACATCGGGACGGTGGCCCCAGCGACGGTCGATGGCGGCGCACTCGGCGCGGTGCCGACATGGGCGGCGGAACGGCAACTCGCGATCAGCACCGGCACGCAAGGCATCTATCACAAGGTCACGTCGAACAACGTCGACCGGATCGACCTGTTGATGACCGATGCGGTCGGGCCGCAAGCCAGCACCAAGACCGACGTGCGGCATGGGTATTACCTAGGCGGCCAATGGCGCACCTCGGATGGTACGGCGCTTGGCGATGGGTCGGCTATGATCGGCTTCACCGCATTTACTGCGGTTGCGACCAGCGGCGCGCCGGACAATTTCGGCGATATGTGGTGCCACCATATCCAGCGCCGCACATCGGGGAACATCGAGGCGGTCTTTTGGCGGTTCATCTCCACCAGCGATCACCGCTGCTACTATGCGCGATGGAATGGCGCATCGTGGTCCAAAGGCGAGGTTGATGCCGGTCAAGGCATGGGCGTGCCGGATACGCGATCGACGCAGATCACTGACGGCCAAGGTATATCCGAGGGCTACTACAGCCCGGGCGCGTTCTTCGACACCACGGAAGAAGGCGTGCTGTATATCTCGCTTGGCAACTCGGCCAACTCGCAGATGTATCGCTACCAGACCACGGATGGTGGCGCGACATGGAGCCGGCAGCGGGTCAGCGCCCTGGCGAACGAGAATGTGCGCCCGGTTGTCCCCGTCGCCCGCAGTGCCAAGTATTCCGTGCTCTGGTTGAGCGGCGCGTATCATAATTTCGATTTCAGCACCAACCCGGCGGCGACCGACATCGGTTACACGACGCGGGTCAATGCCGCCTCGCGCGCCTATGCCGCTGCGAGCGTGGTGCCCGGCAACACCTCGGCCCCGACCGTCTCTGGATCGAGCGGGACCGCCGGCAACGTCTTGCAGGCGGCGCTCGGCACGTGGGCCGGCGACTTGCCGATTGCGTACACGTATCAGTGGGCGAAGAGCGGCGTCGATATCGCTGGTGCGACAAGCTCGTCGTATACGGTGCTCGCTAGCGATGTCGGCGCATCAATCACCGTGCGGGTGACGGCGACGAATGCCCAAGGATCGAGTTCCGTGACATCGGCGCCGGCATCGACGTTGCCGACCAATCTGGTGCAGCATTCGGATGCGTTCGGTTCGTGGACGCTGAATTCGTTCTCGCAAACGCCAAACGTCGCCAACGATCCCGTCAACAATGCATTGACTGCCGATCGTCTCAGCGAGTTGGCGGCGACCAATACTCACAGCGCGGCATCGACCAACATCAATTTCGTCTCTGGATCGAGCTACACGTTCTCGCTCTATGCGAAATATGAGACCGCGCAGTTCTTCCAATTGCTGTTCGGCAGCGCCGCGTTTGGCGCTCTGGCCTATGCAAACTTCGATATCCAAAACGGTCTCGTGCAAACGATCGGATCGGGCGCAACCGCCTCGATCGTCAATGCGGGCAATGGCTGGTATCGGCTGATCATCACCGCGACGGCAACGGCGACCGTCGCGGCGCAGGTTGCGGCCTATGGCTGCACGGCGGGCAATTCCGCTCGTGCGCAAAGCTATCTCGGCGCCACCGCGAACACCCGGCTTGTCGCCAACGCACAGGTCGAAACTGGCGTCAATGCGAACACTTACGTTGCTGTCGCTTGAGAGGTAGCGGTTGCGGGAGAGTACCGTGGCAAATGCATCCTCGCCGTTCCGGTTCGAGCCTGCTGCGATCGAGCAGCGGGTGCAAAACCTCGAAGCCGGCATCAAGGATTTATCGAGCGCGACTGCTTCGCAGATCAATGGTCTGTCGCAGCAAATCTCGAACCTGTCGACCAAGCTGGACGAGCGGGCGAAAATCCCGTGGCCGGCGCTGGGCGTCATGCTCTCGTTTCTCACCATCATCGGCGGCTTGGTCTGGTATCCGGTCAAGGAGGGGCTCGATCGGCAACAGCGCGTCATCGAGAAGATGGTCGAGACCAGCGTCACTCAGAAGGATTTGGATGTCCGCCTGACCGCGACCGGGCAGCGCCGGGATGACTGGCAGCGCCAATCCGAGGACCGCAGCAAGCGAAACTCCGATGCCGTCGCCGATCTAACCAAATCGAGTGTGCCGCGCGGCGAGCACGAGGAAAAATGGCGCACGATCGACGATGCGATCAAGCGCAATCAGACGCGGCTCGACGAGATCACCAAGATGATCGTCCCGCGCGGTGAGCACGAGGAAAAGTGGCGCGGCAATGATGGCCGCATGGCTGACGAGCAGCGCCAGATTGACGAGCTCAAGAAGGCCTACTCGGATTTGTACAATCCGCGCGATGCATTGACGACTATGCAGCGTCGCCTCGATGACATCGAGCGGCGGCTCGCAGGCGCCCAGACGCAGGCCGCCGAGCAGCAGCGCCGCATACCGTAAGAGTGGGGGTGCGCCATGGGAGCGACAGCGAACCAGCAGCGGAGCAACCGATGATCATCATCGATGCACCGCATTTCAACGCAGCGGTCGTCATCAATGCCACATCGCTCCGGGTCATGAGGGCAGCGCCGATCCTCAGCTATATGATGGGCTGGGATCGCATGCGGGTGCTCGACTGTGCCGAGCGACGCGGCTGGCGCTACGAGATGCGGGATTGAGCGCCGAGCCACCAGTGGCCCGCGCTAGGGCATGGTGGGGCAAAGGTACTTTGGGGCCTGCCGAGAGTGCGCGGGTACGCGGGACCGCGCGCCTTTTGCGTATTTGGCGCGGCCGTTTTCGGCCTTTGGTTCCGCTCAAAACAACGATTTCCCGGGACAAAAAAGGCCCTACAGGCGGTAAAGCATGGATGCACTAGCAAGGAAACCGGCGGTTGAAACATGGCCGGTCGATCGATTGCGGCCCTATGAGCGCAATTCGCGCCGGCATTCGCCCGAGCAAATCGAGCAAATCGCGGCGTCGATCCGCCAATGGGGATGGACGATGCCAATCCTCGCGGCCGATGACGGCATGGTGCTGGCCGGTCACGGGCGATTGGCCGCCGGCAAGCTGTTAGGATTTACCGAGGTCCCGGTCATCGTCGCGCGCGGTTGGACCGATCAGCAAAAGCGCGCCTATGTCATCGCCGATAATCGCCTGACAGATGCTAGCGATTGGGATAACGACATGCTGCGGCTCGAATTGTCCGACCTCATCGAGGGCGGTTTCGAGATCGCGCTGACCGGCATAACCGAGGACGAGCTATCAAAGCTGTCGGTCGGGGTCGGCGAGTTAGAGCAGATGCCCGAGTTGCCGGACGGCGATCGGTCGCCGTTCCGAGACATGACGTTCATCCTGCACGGCGAGCAATTCGGGATCGTCGAGCGCGCCATTGCCAGGGCAACCAAGCCGCGCGACCCGGATAATCCCAATCGCTCGCCGCAAGGCAATGCGCTCGCAGCGATCTGCGCCGAATATCTAGGGCGCGTTTCATAAATCGAGATTGGTTATGCGGCTTATTCTATCCCGGATACTGACCAAATACCGCGATGCAACGAAATGGCGCGATGGGCCAGTATCGGACTCATGCAGCGCAACAACGATAATCCTATTCGATCACCTCGTCGGCGCACGAAGAATCAGCGGTGGGACAGTCCATGCGCAGCGCCTTGGTAAGACATTCTCACGATATCCGTAGACCGTCGGCAAGCTCTTCGCGAGCGCTAGGCTGGCAATCTGCTGAGCTTCGCTCCACCGGCATCGAGGTTTGGAGCCCGATGACGACGGATGCCGATATCCCAAATGTCCCAAGATGTCCCGGCGAATGCAAGTACGGTAGCGGTTGTTGGTTGGGCACCGCTATTGAATTGGCTCGGAGACGGACGCAAGAAACTCCGCGCAAGCGGTCGTTGTATCAATATCGCCAATGCCATCCAAAAACAAAAATTGTCCCTGGACGTTGACCTCCAAGAAAACAACATCGCCGTTTTGATCAATTACAAAATCCGCGATACCCATTTTTAGTCCCAAATTTCTGATTAGTCGTTTGGTTCGGTCGATAAGAGCGTCGTCTACTCTGACTACCTTTGGCCTCGCACTTATACCCCTTCGCCAATCAAGTTCTGATGAGATGATTTCAATAAAAATTGGCTTATCACCAAGTGCTACAACTCTGTAATGGGCTTTCGCAGAGATCAGTTCTTGATATACTGACGGAGCGAGGCGAATAGAATCGTCGTCATACTGGCTTATATCGATCGGGACTGTGGCTAACTGCATCCCGGGTGCCCCAGCAATCTTCTTAATGATTATGCGGCCCCCCAGAGATCGAGAAAAATTTCGGACTTGGTCTGGATCATTCGAGATTATCGTTTTCGGCACGCGAAAGCCAACTTTTGCCGCGGCATCAAGTTGCACTTGCTTACCTGTCGCCCACATTTCTGCCCGAGGGTCATTAACCCAAACTCCCCGGAAGCAGGCCGCCCAAAGACCTGACAATGCAAACCGCCACTCTGCCGAAACAAACGCATGCACCGCTTCTTCTTGCAGAAGGTCACTAGGTGACTGCGGTTGATTAGCTCTCCGCCACCACAGTACGTCGATCGAACTTAAATCTAGAGTTTCCCCATTGTAGTCCGTGATAAGACCTTGTCCTTGCGCCCAAGTGACGACTGTTTCTCGATGGGCCTGGTCTACACAAAACACGTGAGCGGAACAGTTGAACCGCTCACGCAAGCACTTGGCAACCGCATGTGCGTGTAAATCAACGTCCAAAGATACTATGCCTACGCGGCGCATCAATTTGTTGCGTCAATCCTCGTCACAGTCGCTAGTGGGACTGTTACTTTCACAGCTAGTGTTACTCGCAGTATGAAGATCCTTTAGTTTACTCTTAGAGCCCGCTTTCAGACCCAGGCATTCAACAAGCATTTCCTCCCATTTTTGAAGGTCGTGTGGGTCTTTTAATACCTTGAACGTTTTAGGTTGAGCTAACAGAAGTATAGGCCTTAGACCCTTCTTGTGGAACTCCTCCGCAGTCACTTCCGGTGCTGTAAAGTCGGCCATAACAGTCCTCACTTTGCTCAGTCCAAACCACTATGCCGTCGGGCGGAGTTGCACCGTAGCATAGCCGCAACTGGCGCGCCATAGTATCTCGCCGCCTCAGAATATCGTTTCAAGCCGGCCTATGTCAGCTCGGGGTCAATCTCGACCGGGTCGAGCCAGCAGCAAGTCCGGCAATATCCGCAATACCTCAAAAGCTGAAGTGAATTCAGAGCATTGGCGGCTCCACGGCGGGCCGTTGTGGTTGGTGGTGGCGCCGTGTCTCCCGGACCGGGGCCGCGAATGATGCGCTACGAACTCAGTGACGAGCCATGGGACAGGCTAAAGAAATCCGCGTTGCGCCGATCGCGAAGAAAGACGCGGACGCGCTGATCATCCGGCTGCACTACAGCCATAAGACCGTCAACAACACCTTCCTCGCCCTCGGCGTCTTTATCGGCGGGCGCCTTGAAGGCGCTATGACGTTTGGCCCGTCGATGGATAAGTCGAACATCCTCGGGCTGGTGCGCGAGACGCAATGGAACGGCTTTCTCGAATTGAACCGACTGGCGTTCTCGGACGCGTTGCCGCGCAACAGCGAGAGCCGCGCGCTCTCGATCGCGCTGCGGATGATCCGCAAGCACTATCCGCACATAGAATGGATCATCTCATTCGCCGATGGTTGCCAGTGCGGCGATGGGACGATCTATCGCGCGGCCGGCTTCGTGCTGACCGGGATCAAGGTGAACAAGAGCCTGCTGCGATTGCCGGACGGATCGGTCACTCACAAGATGACGCAAGTGACGGGCAAGAACCGCGCGGCGCATTTCGCCAAGACCGGCGGTTCATGGTCGGGCCAGGGCGAACCGCTCGACGGCTACCAAATGCGGTATATCTATTTTCTCAATCCGGCCGCGCGTGCGCGGCTCGCCTGCAAAGAAATCCCATACGCGGAGATCGAGAGGCGCGGCGCCGGCATGTATCGGGGAATTGCGCGTGGCAAGCAGGCGATGGCCGGGGCCCCCTCGGCACAGCGGCGCGGCAGCGGCGACCGCCACGCTCCAGCCCACGAACATTTCGGTCTGCATCTCAGAACGAGGTCAATGGTTCGTTGATTTAGCTCAATGGTCCCATTTGATTTTCGCCGAGCGTCAGGACATGAAACCGCCAGAAGCCCCTTGCCCTGGCAAGGAAGCGCCGAAGCCCAAGCCGTCGCGCTTGGAGGAGGCGCGCCGGGTCATCGAGGAGTACGCAGACGATCTGCGGAAAATCATCAAGAAGCTCCGCCGTCGCCTAAATTGAGGCTACTGGTCAGACATTCTTACGATTTGAGGGAAAGCAGTTTCGCGATTAGCGCGGCGGTCAGCAGCGTGGCGTGACCGTCGGCGGCGATGGCGTAAACAAGTGCGCGCCGGGTATAGGCGGCGGGGTCGCTCTCGATCTCGCGCGCGGCTTGCATCGCCGCGAGAACGGTGGGCCGCTTCTCGACGCGGTATTGGCCGCGCCCGAGAAACAGCGATGCGGTGAAGTGATCCGCGCGACGGACCGCCTCGATCGCGCGGGTCTCGATCGCGTCGAAAGTCATCGGCTGATCCCCTACGACGAATTTCATGATCAGTGCTCGCTCGGCAGAAGGATGACATTGCCCTCGACCCAACTCGTTATTTGATCGAGAGGGAAATCGGTGAAGTCGATGTCCTCGGAATAGATGGCGGTGCCATTATCGTTGCCGTCATCGCAAACGAGGCGCGCGCTGCGGTCATCCATGACGTGCAATCGCCAGACCTGAAATTCCTCGGCCCCAATCTTCGGTTCGAGTTGCAGGCAAGCGATCTTGTCGAGCAGCCAATATGCGCCGCCCTTTTCGGCGAGATACTGCACGCCGTCAGTGTAGAGCATGCGCCGGTTGAGCCCGTGGCGATACCACTGGGCGGTGCCGGTGAAGTGGGCCAGATCGGCCGGGGTTAGCTTCGTCATTTCCACATACGCCTTCGTTTTTTCGCCCCCATTGGCCGGCCCGGAATTGGGCCAAAACCCCGGGAGGTCTGGCCCAGATATAGGCCAACTACCGGTGGTGACGAGGAAATTCCACAACTGGAAAGCCTGAAAAATGGCAGAAAATCAAGGCGTTACGGCGGGCCAGGGAAAGCCCGTAGGGGCCGGACTGGCGGCCGATACGTCGGCCGGGGCTTCTAGCCGGGCTGGCGGAAATAACGCACCCCCGGGCGCCGTTCACGGCGCCGCCGGCCGGGGCGGATTGATCACATCGGCCCTTGCCGCGCGCTTGCTCATGGTCTCGCCCGAGCGGGTCAGGCAACTGGCAAAAGAGGGCTGGATAGAGAAACAGGGGCGCGACCAGTTCTATCTGGTCGATGTCGTGCAAGGGTACATCCGCTTTCGCAATGACAGCGACCGGCGCGCGCAAAAGACAGCGGCCGACAGCCGCGTGCGCGAGGCGCGAGCGCGCGAGATTGAACTGCGCAACGCCGTCCGCGAGGCTCGCCTGATCGAGACCGACGAGGCGATGGCGATTGTCGAGGACATGATCGGATTGTTTCGCGCCGAGACCGCCGGCCTGCCGGCGCGCGTCACGCGCGACTTGCAATTCCGGAAAACAATCGAGACCGCTGTAAATGACATCCTCGAAAGGGTGGCAGATATTGCCGCTGAAAGGGGACGCGCTGTGGAAGAAGCTCGCGCTGCTCGCGAGGCCATCGCGCCCCATGCCGCCGGACATATGGGCGAGCGAGAACCGGATATATCCGCAGACAGCGGGCGTGCCGGGGCCGCGTGATCCCACGCTCACGCCCTATGTGATCGAGCCCGAGCGCGTCATCGCCAGCGGCGCGGCCCGGCGCGTGATCCTGATGTTCGGCGCGCAGACCGGAAAGACCGATGCCGTTCTCGATTGCGCCGGACAACGGCTCGACCAGCGGCCGGGGCCGATCCTGTACGTCGGCCCGAACAAGCAATTCCTGACCGAACAGTTCGAGCCGCGCGTGATGGCGCTGCTCGACGAGGCGCCGTCGCTGACCGCGAAGGTCGCGCGCGGCAAACGGATGACGAAAACGCGCAAGACCGTCGCGGGCGTCCCGTTCCGTCTTGCTCATGCCGGCTCGTCGGCGGCCTTGAAGTCCGATCCCGCCGCCTTGGCCTTCGTCGATGAATACGACGAAATGAAAGCCGACGTGAACGAGCAGGGCGGCCCGCTCGGTCTCGTCGAGCGGCGCGGCGATACCTATGCCGACTTCGTTTGCGTGGTGACATCGACCCCATCGCGCGGGCGCGTCGAGGCGATCGAGGACAGGCGATCCGGTCTTGTCTTTTGGGATGTCGCCATGTCGGACGATATCGAGAGCCCGATTTGGCAACTCTGGCAGCAAGGCACCCGCTATCACTGGTGCTGGCCGTGCCCGCATTGCGCGGCGTACTTCGTCCCGCGCTTCAATCTGATGCGGTGGCCGGCGACTGCAACGCCGATGGTGGCTGCACGCGAGACGTATCTCGAATGCCCGCATTGCGGTGGCGTCATCGAGGACAGCCAAAAGGCGGTGATGAACGAACGCGGCCGATACGTGGCGCCAGGCCAAACCATAGACAAGGCCGGCATCGTCTCAGGCGATCCGCCGGATACCATGGCGGTCAGCTTTTGGGTCTCGGGTCTGGCGTCGCCCTTCGTCACGTTCGGCGAGCGTATCCGGGTTTATCTGGAAGCGGTCGCGATGGGCGATCAGGCGGAAATCCAGCAATCGATCAACGCTGGGTTCGGCGAGCTCTGGTCGCCCGGCGGCGGCGATGTCCCGGAATGGGCGGAGATCAAGGAGAAGTCGCGACTCTCGACCTATGAGCGCGGCGAAGTGCCCGACGGCGTGCTGCGACTGGCTATCGCGGTCGACGTGCAAAAGCAGTCGATGCCGTATGTCATTCGCGGCTTTGGTCCGCGCGCCACGTCATGGCTGATCGATTGGGGATATCTGCGCGGCGATACCGCCGAGCCCGAGATTTGGGACGAACTTGCGCAGTTCATCTCCGAGCCGGTCGATGGGATGCCGATCAATGTCGCGTTCGTCGACAGCGGCTTTCGTCCCGGCAAGAAGGACACGCTGCCGCTCAACCGCGTTTACGAGTTCTGCCGGCGCTTCCCGAAACGGGTACGGCCGACCAAGGGTTCGAGCCGCCCGCTGCGGGTGCCGCTGATCATCAGCAAGATCGAGATCAACCGCAGCGGCAAGGCCGCGAAATTCGGTCTCGATCTCGTCCGCCTCGACACCGACCATTGGAAATCGTGGGTGCATGAGCGCTTGCGCTGGCCCGCCGAACAGATCGGCGCGTGGCATGTCCCGCGCGGCGTCGATGACGACTATTGCCGGCAGATCGTCTCCGAGGCGCGGATGAAAAAGCCGAACGGCACGCCCGAGTGGGTGGCGCTCTCGAAACATAACCATTTCCTCGATTGCGAGGCGATGGCCGCCGCATCGAGCTACCTCATGAACATGCAGCGGGTCGCACCGCCGCCGCCGAAAGAAACCAGCGGCGCCGACGAGGCGCCGGAGAAAGAGCACGTCCCGGCGCCATCGCAGCCGGCGCCCGTCGCTATCGCGCGATATCCGCGCGCTGCGCGCCGGATCGTGCGCTCGAACTACCTTTGAGGAGGAGGCCATGGCCGTCCCAACCTATACGCCGCAGCAGTTGCAGGATGTCATCAACGCGCTGGCATCCGGCGCGCAGCGTGTTTCCTATGGCGACAAGTCGGTGGAATTCCGCTCGCTCGCCGAGTTGCGCGAGATTTTCGCGAATGCATCGTCGAGCCTGACCGGCACCGTGCCCCGGCGCACGTTCCGCGTGGTCACGCCGCCGGACAAGGGTCTGTAAGCGATGGCCCTCGCCGCCGCCGCGATCAAGCCGCGCGTTCGCGTCAAGGCGCAGTCGATCCGCAATCAACTGGTCTCGTCAATCGGCACCGATACCGCGACGATGCCGTCAGTGCGGCAAACCGGCTTTGACGCGGCCCGCTATGGCCGCCGGCTGGCGCCGTGGAAACCGTCGATCACGACCTCGAACGTCATCATGTCGTGGCAGGGCGAGCTATTGCGCGCCCGCGCCCGCGACGTGATGCGCAACAATCCGCACGCGGTTGCCGCCGTCGAGAACTTCGTCGGCAATCTGGTGGGCGCCGGTATCAAGCCGTCGTCGCTGATCGAGGATATCGGTCAGCGCGAGGAATTGATGCAGGCGTTCCTCGATTGGACCGACGAGTGCGACGCGGACGGCCTCGTCGACTTCTACGGAATGCAATCGCTCGTCGCCAGGGCGCTGTTCGAGGCCGGCGAATGCTTCATTCGTTTCCGCCCGCGCCGGCCCGAGGACGGACTTTCGACGCCACTGCAATTGCAGGTGCTTGAAAGCGAGATGCTGCCGTATTGGGACAATCGGTTCGCGCCGAACGGCAATTACATCATGAACGGGGTCGAATTCGATCTCGTTGGTCGGCGCGTCGCGTATTGGTTCTACATCCAGCACCCGGGCGACAGCCCGATCGAGCCCGAGGGATTTACGACCGAACAGGTCCGTGTCCCGGCCAATCAGGTGCTTCATATTTTCCGCGCTACTCGCCCCGGCCAAGTCCGGGGCGTTCCGCTTGTGACGCCCGCGCTGGTCAAGCTGTACTTCCTCGACCAATACGACGACGCGGAGCTTGATCGCAAAAAGCTTGCGGCGATGTTTGCCGGGTTCATCACGTCATCGACGCCCGAGGACATCCTTCCGGACGCGACCGACGCGGACAATTCCGACAGCGGATCGGTCGGCATCGCGCCGCTCGAACCGGGCACCATGCAGGCGTTGCTGCCGGGCGAGGACATCAAATTCTCCGAGCCGGCCGATGTCGGCGGCGCCTATGAGGCGTTCCAGTATCGCAATCAGCTTGCGACGTTCTCGGCGATGGGCGTGCCCTACATGCTCGGCACCGGCGACACGCGGCGCGCCTCCTACTCGTCGCTGCGCGGTGTGATCGTCGAATATCGCCGCCGGCTTGAGCAATTGCAGCACAACGTCATCGTGTTCCAGATGTGCCGCCCGATTTGGCAGCGCTGGATGGCCGATGCCGTGCTCGCCGGCACGATCTCGCTCGCCGGGTTTACGGATCAGCAGCGGAAATTGACGCGCGCGAAATGGATCGCGCCGCGCTTTGAGTGGGTCGATCCGCTCAAGGACCGGCAGGCCGAGAAGCTTGCCGTCGACAGCGGCTTCAAGTCGCGCAGCGATGTCGTCGAGGCCGAGGGTTACGACCCCGAGGAGACCGACGAGCGGATCGCCGCTGACCACGAGCGCGAGAAGCGCCTCGGGCTCGACTTCCCGATCCATGGCGCGTCCTCGACGCAACCGACCGATCCAAACGCAGCAGATGCGAGCGGGGTCGATCCTCAAGAGCAGGCGGACGCGCAACAGGACTTGAGCGGCGATGACAACGCCGCCGCCGAGGCAGCAGCATAGGAGAAACGATCATGCGCCGTTGGTTTTCGATGCGGAAGCTGGACGATAAGGCCGGCGAAATCCTGATCTATGACGAGATCGGCAAGTCGTTCTGGAATGACGACGCGATGTCGGCCAAGAACTTCGACGACGAGTTGAAGGCGATGGGCGATGTCGAGACCGTCAATCTGCGGATCAACTCGCCCGGCGGCGACGCCCTCGACGGCATCGCGATCCACAACCAGATCAAGAACCATCCGGCGACGTTCACGGCCACGATCGACGGCATCGCCGCATCGGCCGCATCCATCATTGCGGTGGCGGCCGACAAGATCGTCATGCCCGAGAACGCGTTCCTGCTGATCCACGGCGCGAGCGGCTTTGCCATGGGCAACGCGCAGGACATGCGCGCGATGGCCGATGATCTCGGCCGCCTCGATACCTCGATCGTCGCGACCTATGCCAAGCGATCAGGCCAGGATGAAAAGAAGATCGCGGCGATCATGAACGAAGATCGCCTGATGGACGCCAAGGAGGCCAAGGAGCTTGGCCTCGCCGACGAGATCAAGGACGCGGTGAAGATGGCCGCGAAGTTCTCGCTGCGGCTGCTGCCCGAGAATGCGGCGAAGCAGTTCAAGGGCGTCGTGAAATCGGTCGAGCCGGAGCCGCCTCCGGCTCGCACCGAGAAGGAGCCGGGGGTGGAGCAACCTGTCGGGCCCTCGGCTCCTAGCAATCGCACCGACCCGCCGAGCGCGCAGGTTATCAACATCGATGACGCGCGCCGCGAGGGTCGCGAGAGCACGATCGCATACGTCAACGAGATCAACGACCTTTGCTCGCTCGCCGGCATGCCGAGGCTCGCCGCCGGCTACATCCGGGCGAACGAGAGCGTCGAGACGGTGCGGACCAAGCTGATCGAGGCCCGCGCCAACGAGGACGAGCGTCTCGAAATCCAACACCACCGGGCGGCGCCCACGCAAGGCGGCCGGGAGCGGATCACCGCCGCGTGGGGGCGCGTCACGGACAACCTCAACGCTCGCGTCCGGAAGTAACCAAGGAGTAGCAGCATGCCCAATCCCGTCACCGAAGGCCGTCATCCCGGCGAGTTCATCTTGAACGAGGCGAACGGCGATCTTTCGCGCGACAACATCACGATCGCGCAGAACGTGTCGATTGTCCCCGGTCAGGTGCTCGGCAAGATCACCGCGAGCAGCCAGTTCGTTCCGCTCAATCCGGCGGCGAATGATGGTTCGCAGAACGCCGCAGCGCTGCCGATCTATCCCGCGAACACGGGCGCCGGCCAGACCATGCAGATCGCCGCGATCACCCGCGCGGCCGAGGTCAACGGCAACATCCTGACGTGGCCGGTCGGCATCACTGCGGCGCAGAAAGCCGCTGCGATTGCTGCCCTCGGCGGCGCTGGCGTCTTGATCATCGTCCGCTAAGCGCGGGCAAAACCCACCCTCCCTCACACCACTGTCCTCAACAACCACGGCGGCTTGCTGTCGGGGATGCGTGGCCTTTTGTCTGAAAGGAACAATGACAATGCCGATGCTCGATGTTTTCAACAGCGATGCATTCAGCGTCGTCTCGCTGACCGACGCGATCAACAAGCTGAAATTCGTGCCCGGATATCTCGGCTCGTCCGGCTTGTTCTCGGAAAGCGGTGTGACCACCACGTCAATCGCGATCGAGAGCAAGAACAACGTCCTGTCGCTCGTCCCGCCCACCCCGCGCGGTGGTCCCGGCATCACGCTGGATAAGGGCAAGCGCTCGATGCTGTCCGTCAACGTGCCGCACTTTGAGGTGAACGACGCGGTGATGGCGGAGGAAGTGCAGAACATCCGCCCGTTCGGTCAGGAGAGCGGCGAAGATAGCGTGATGCGTCTCGTCGGCGAGCGGATGCAGGTCGACGGTCAGTCGCACGAGGCGACCATCGAGTATTCGCGGATCGGCGCGGTCAAGGGCGTGGTCACCTATGCAGACGGTTCGACGCTCAACCTGTTCACCACGTTCGGCGTGGCGCAGCAGCCGGAACTCGGGTTCGACCTGTCGAACCCCAATCCGGCGGACGGCATCCTGCGCAAGACTTGTGCAGGCGTGATCCGCACCACCGCCGCCGCGCTCGACGGCACCCCGTTCACCGGCTTGGAGGCCATCTGCGGCGACAACTTCTTCGATGCGTTAATCATGCACAAGGAAGTGCGCGCCACGTATATGAACTATCAGGCGGCGGCCGAACTGCGGCAGGCGTACATCTCCGCCGGCCAAACCTTCGGCTCGTTCCCGTTCGGCGGCATCCAGTGGACCAACTATCGCGGTCAGGTCGGCGCGCAGGCGTTCATCGACCCCGATAAGTGCCACATCTATCCGACCGGCGTCCCGGGCCTGTTCCGGACCTACTTCGCGCCGGCCGATTACATGGAGACCGTCAACACGCTCGGGCAGGCGCGCTATGCGCGGCAATACGTGATGCAGAATAACAAGGGCGTGCATCTCGACGTGCAGACCAACAACCTCAATCTCTGCACCCGCCCGACCGCGCTGATCCAAGGCCGGCGCACCGCCTAACGGATCGAGGGCGAGCAATGGACTTTTCCTCGCTCGTCCTCGCGCCGGGTATGAACGCATTCGCGCGGGTCTGCACCTTCTATCCGCGCGTGAGCCAAGCGAGCACGGTCAGCGCCGACAATCCGAACGGCGCGCCCTATGTCGGGCGCGGCGTCTACTCGTCCCGGCCGGTCGATGTGCAGATGCAGGACGGCACGATCTTTTCCGATCAGGAAACGTCGCTTGGCATCCGCCTCGCTGAATTCCCGGTCGCGCCCGAGATCGGCGATCGGATCAAGGTCGACGGCATCGATGGGCTGTATTGGGTGGGCGATGTCGACACCGACGGCCAGGGCGGCGCGACAATCCTGTTGCGCAACACCGCACCGCAGGAAACGCCGTGAGCACTTACGCGATCGAGATTGCAGACAAGGCGATGGCGCTGCTGCAAGCGAAACCGTTTGAGCCGGCGTTCAAGACGTTCAAGCGAACGCCGATGCGGCAAGTCTCTCCGGGCGATCTTCCGTTGCTGGGCGTCTACATCCTGCGCGAGACCCGCTCGCCCGATGGCGACGAGAATGCCGGCGAGCCGCGCTTTTTCCACCGCCTCCATCTCGGGATCGCGGGCGCGGTCAGCGCGGCCGATGACGGGTCGCAATTGGCGGCGCTTGAGACCGTGATGGCCGGCATCGACGATCGCCTGCTGACCGACCCGACATTCATTCGGATGTTTGAGGGCATCGAGCAGATGGATCGCCGGTCGCAGTACGCGATCATGGGCGAAACCCCGCTCGCTGAAATCCAGATCGAAATGGTGGTGACGTTCCGGACCTATTGGCCGCCGGTCGTGCCGGACGACTATCGCACCTTCCACGTCGAGACCCGCTACCCGAAGAAGGACACGGACCCCGGAGCCGTGCAGCAAGTCGTCGAGCAATACGACATCGAGCAAAACTGAAAGGAACGACGCTCATGGCTCAAATGGTCAAGGTCAAGATGATCGGGAACACCATGATCCACCATCCGGTCGCCGGCTCGCGCAATGTGTGGCCGCTGGATCAGTTCACGCTGCGCCGGATCGCCGACAAGGACATCGAGGTCGAGGACGAGACCGCGAAGGCGAGCGCTGCGGCACCGCAGACCGACAAGAAGTAATCGCGCGGCGGCGCGCCCTAGACCAAAGGAGCAACCCCCATGCCCATCTCGTTCGCAAGCATCCCGGCCAACTGGAAACAACCGCTCTATTGGGTCGAGGTCGACCCCTCCAAGGCGGGATCGCTGACCCTGCGCCAGCCGGCGCTGCTGTTCGGCTACATGCTCGCCGGTGGTACGGCGCAGCCGAATGTCCCGGTGCCGATCGGCTCCGTCTCGGAGGCGCAGGAGCTTGCGGGTCTTGGTTCGATGCTCGATGCGATGGCCCAGAGTTTCTTCAAGAACAGCGCGTCGCAGGAAGTCTGGATGGTGCCGATCCCCGAGCCGGCGACCGGCGTCGCGGCGGCGGCGACCATCACGGTCTCGAACCCGCCGACGCAAGCGGGCACCATCTACGTCTATGTGGCCGGCCGTCGCGTGCCGGTCGGGATCAGCGCCAATGACACGCCAACGGTCGTTGCGGCGGCGATCGTGGCGGCGATCAATGCCGATCCGTCGATGGAGGTTGTCGCGAGCAACGCTGCGGCGGTGGTGACGCTGACTGCGAAACACAAGGGCGCGGACGGAAACGACATCGATTTCCGGATCAACTATGCGGGCTCGATCGCGGCCGAGAGCATGCCGCCGGGTCTCAGCTTTACCCTCGGCAACAATGGCAAGCTAACGGGCGGGACCGGCGTGCCCGATCTTTCCGCTGCTATCATCGCGCTCGGCGACGAGGGCTTTGAGTATGTCGCCATGCCGTACACCGACAGCACGTCGCTGGTCGCGATCGAAACCGAGTACGGGTTCGGCGATAGCGGGCGCTGGGGCTGGATGCGGGAATTGTTCGGCCACGTCTTTTCGGCGCGGCGCGGCACCTATTCGTCGCTGCTGACGTGGGGGCCGAATAACAATTCCGGTGTGGTCTCGGTGATGGGGATCGAGCAGAACATGCCGTCGCCGGCATGGCATGTCGCCGCCGCGTACACCGCGAAGGCCGGCCGGGCGCTGATCAATGATCCGGCGCGTCCGCTGCAAACGCTCGCATTGGAGGGCATCCTGCCGGCGCCGAAGAACCAGCGGTTCTTGCTCACCGAGTTGAACAACCTCGCTGGCGTAGGTCTCGCAACGCAGGGCGTCGGCGCCGATGGCGTGCCGATGATCAAGCGGGAAAGCACGACCTATCAGAAGAACCTCTACAGCCAGGGCGACGACGCTTACGAGTTGGTGACGACGCTCGCGACGCTTGCCGCCGTGATGCGCCGGCAGAAGGCGGCTATCACCACCAAATTCCCGCGCCATAAGCTGGCCGATGACGGCACGCGGTTTGGTCCCGGTCAGGCGATCGTCACGCCCAAAATCGTCAAGGCCGAACTTGTCGCGCAATATCGGCAGGACGAGTGGGAGGGGCTGGTCGAGAATGCGACCGCGTTCAAGTCGAACCTGATCGTCGAGCGAGACAGCAGCAATCCCAATCGGCTCAACGTGGTGTATCCGCCGGACCTCATCAATCAGTTGCGCATGTTCGCGGTGCTGGCGCAGTTCCGCCTGCAATACGATCGCGGGGTGGATACCACCATCGCCTAACCCGATCGGCCGCAACCGATCCTCGAAGCCCGCCGCTTCCCGCGCGCGGGCTTTTTAATTCCATGAAGGAGCACAGACATGGGCGTCGCAATCGCGGGCACCGCTTATCTCAAGGTCGACGGCAATCAATATCCGCTCAAGGGCACATTCACCGTGTCCCCGTCGGCGGTCGAGCGCGCCGGCATCGCCGGACAGGATTATGTCCACGGCTACAGCGAATTGCCGCGCGTACCTTTCATCGAGGGCGATATCTCGTCGCGTCCGGAGATTTCGCTTGAGGACATGGAATTGATCACTGACGCCACCGTCACCGCGGAATTGATCAATGGCAAAGTCTACGTGCTCCGCAATGCGTGGTGCAAATCGGCGATCGAGTTGAACACGCATGACGGCCAGTTCCGGGCGCGCTTTGAAGGCGAGGCGTGTGACGAAATCAGCTAAGGCGGAACGAATGACTGAGGCGGCAAAGGATGGCGCGCAGCAACAGGATGCGCCGAAACCTAACAACATCATTCCACTGTCCGAGCCGGTGAAGTTCGGCGAGGAAACGATCAAGCAACTGGAATACCGAAAGCCGACCGGCCGCGATATCGTCGAATGCGGGCACCCGCTCAAATTCGACTTCGCGTCCGATCCGCCGCAGATCACGCTCGACGAGCGCAAGATGGCGGCGATGATGTCGGTGCTCTACAGGCAACCGCCGAGCGTCATCTCGCAGCTATCGCCCAATGACTGGACGACTGCGGCGTGGGCCTTGGCCGGTTTTTTTACTCCGGACCTCATGAAGCTTTAGTCCTCGATTGCTACCGGCTCGCGAAGTTCTACGGGCGCAACCCGCGCGAATTTCTCGAACTGACAGTCGAGGAAATCGGCCAGCACATGTTCTGGACCGAACGGCTCGTTGAGGCGATCAGCAAGCAGCAAACGGAATAGGCGCGATGGCCGGCGAAGATGTCCTGCGCATGCGAGCGACCCTGCGCGACGATGCGTCGCCCGGGGTCGCCAATCTGCGCAAAAATCTTGCTGGCGTCGGCAAGGAAGTCGAGACGAGCAAAGCGCGGCGCGAACTTGCCGCGTTACAGGAACAGGTGAAGGGCCTTGCCGGCGAGGCGGGCGTCGAGGGCCTGATCTCCTCGTTCGGGAAGTTTACCGGCAAGACCGGCGGCATCGTCGTCGGCATCGCGGCGGTCGGCGCCGCGTTCTACGGCATCGGCCGGCAACTCCAAGAGTTTGCCAACAAGACCGCCGAGCTGAAATTCGCCGCCCAAGACATGGGCGTGTCGGCCGCGCAGTTGAAGGCGTTTCAGAAGGCCGCTGGCGAAGTCCGGATTGATCCGGGATCGGCGCAAGCCGCGCTGCAATCGTTCACGCGCAATGCCGAGGACTTCCGGCTCCGGATCGGTAGCGTCCGCGAGGAGCTATACAAATTCGGGGCGGGTGATGTCGTCGAGGCGATCGGCCGTGCCAAAACGCCGATCGATGGCCTGCGCATCGCATTCGAGCGCATGCAGGAATTGCAGCGCCGCAACCCGGTGCTCGCGCGCCGCTTCGCCGAGGCGATGTTTGGCACCGCCGAAGCCACGCGCATGTCGTGGCGCGAGATCGAGGAGTTCATCCGCAAGACCGAGGCGAGCGGCAAGTACACCGACGAAGCCATCGCTCGCAGCGAAGCCTTCCGGAAGAAATGGGAGGAATTGGACCGCACCCTTGAAGGCCTCAAGGAGCGCACGCTCACGCCGCTGTTCCCCGCGTTCACGGCCGGCGTCGAGAAGGTCAACACCGCGATCGACAAACTTAAAGAGGGGATCGGGTGGATCAACGAGCATCTGCCGTCGTGGGGTGGCGGCGAGCGGGCGCCGAACCTCTCGCCCCGGGCCGGCGCCAATCAGCAGCAATTGGGCGACGAGCGCCGTTCTTGGTGGCAGCGCTTCTGGCAAGGGCCGGGCGCATCACGTCTCGGCGGCGCCCGCCCTGGCGCCACCAAGGAAGATGACGACCTCAAGAAGCAATCCGGCGACTTGGCCGAGAACTTCAAGAAGATGAATTTCGAGCTATCGCGTCCCGGTGATGCCGGCGGCGGTGGCGGGATCATCAATGCGAGTTTCGGCGGCGGTGCTGGCGCGGCGCGAGGCGGTGGCTTCCGGCCATTCGGCGGCGGCTACTCGAACCTCGGGCCGTTCGGCCCGGGCGGCGCTGCAGCGCCGGGTAGCGCACCCGGCGGCGGCGGGGTGCCGCGCTCGTTCAACAATCCGCTCGGCGGCACCAGCGAGGCCGGCGCAAATCCGCTGACCGGACCATCTGGCGCGCTCGGCATACGGCGTCCGATGGAGAGCGCGGGCGGCACCGCCGGGATCACGGCGCCAGCGGGCACGCCGATCCAGCGCGGTGGCATGGCGACCGTGACCACGGCGGGCGGGCGAAAGTTTCAGGTCGACGCGCGCTTCAAGGACAATTTCCAAGGCTTTATCAATGACTATGAGAAGGCCGGCGGCGTCATCGGCCCGGAGAGCGGCACGCTCGGCTCCCGCCCGCACAACGCCAGCGGCCACCCCATCGGCGCCGCGATCGACATCAATCAAGTCGGCTATGGCGTGCGGGGCCGGGGCGGGCGCACGCTCCCGACCGATGTCGAGAACAGTCTCGCCGCGAAATGGGGCCTCGTCTCGGGCGCGAACTGGCGCCGGCCGGATACCGGGCATTTCGGCATCCGCAGCGAGAAGGCCGCGCGTGATGCGCTGATCGCGCAAGGCATGGCGCCAGCGCAGGCCGAGAGCGCGGCAAAGGACATCGCCGCCGGCCGGACCGTCAAAGGCTCGTGGTTTGGTAGCGGCCCCGGCTGGAATGATCCATCCGAGCCGGCGAGCCGCCGCACCGCATCGGGCAAGCCGCTGTCCGTGCCCGGGATCGCGCTGCCATCGCGCGAGGGCCTCGGCAAGATGTTTGAGGTGACTACCCCGGATGGCCGCAAGTTCATGCTGCCGCAAACCGACATCGGCCCGGCGGCGCGCACCGGGCGCGGGATCGACATCAATTCGGCCGCCGCGACCCAGATGGGTTACACGGCCAAGACATTCCCCACTGATGCGCAATTCGGCTATCGCCGCGCCGTCGATCAGAACCTTGCCGCGAGCAGCGGTGCGGTGAAGGCCGAGGGCACGGTCAACGTCAATGTGCACGCCGCTGCCGGCACGAAGGTTGATGCCAAGAGCGACGGCCTTTTCCAGAGCACGCGCATTCAGCGCTATCGGCAGATGGAGCAAACCGGCCTTGATGGTGGTGCGCAATGAGCGCAATCCGCGACCTTCATAATCCGTGGCGCGATCGGTATCAGACCGCGAGCTTTCGCGGTGCGATCTTCCATGTCGAGACCGAGCAGCGCCATGGCGGGCGGCGCACAGTTGTTCATGAGTATCCGAAGCGAAATCTGCCCTACGCCGAGGACATGGGCCGCGCGGCGGTGCGCTTCACCGTGCAAGGCTATCTGATCGGGCCGAACTATCTGACCCTCAAGGACGCGCTGATCAGTGCGCTCGAACAGGATGGATCGGGCACGCTGCGCTTGCCGTTGCCCTATCAGGGACGGGATATGGAAGTGATGGTAATGCAGTACGGCATCACCGAAAGCCGCGAGCGCGGCGGCATGTGCAGCGTCGAAATGGATTTCGTCGAGGCCGGCAAGCCCGGCTTTAGCGATGTGTCGATCGTGACGCAGGCGGCGGTGACGAGCGCGGCGGCGGCGCTTGAGCGCGCGGTGATCGGTACATGATTCGGGCGGATCGGGACGAGGTGGCCGGGATCATCCAGCGCATCGGGCCGGCCGTGCTCTCGACCGTCCCGGCGAACGTCGGATCGGCCGGCTCCGAATTGCGCCGGCTCGTCGGTCAGATGCTATCGAGCAATGATGTCGTGACGGACAGCGCGGCCTTCGCCACGCAAATGACGGCTTGCCTCAATGAAGCCAGGGCGGCAGGCGCAACATGGACCGCGATGTCGCGCGTGCGCTTGCAGGCGTTGAGCGAAACCCCGCAAAGCCTCTCGGCAACGATCGTGGTGCAGATGATTGTTCGGCTGTCGCTCGCGCAGGAGGCGCGGCTGGTGACGGCCCTGCAATTCCAGTCGCGTGATGATGTCGAGAGCGTCGCGCAGATCATGGGCGCGGCATTCGATGCGGCGGCCGAGGTCGCCAGCGACGATCTCCAAGCCGCCGCCTATATGGCGATCATCTCGCTACAGGCGACAGTCACCAAGTTCTTGACCGATGTCGGCCGGCAAGTCCCGCGAGTGATCACCTATCGGTTTCCGCAAACGCTCCCGGCGCTCACGATGGCGCAGCGGCTCTATGCCGACGCCTCGCGCTCGGACGAACTGCGCAATGAGAACAGGGTGGTCCACCCGGCATTCATGCCGCGCGATGGTCGGATGCTGGCGGTATGAACCAAAAGGAAGTCGCGTTCCTGCGCATCAACGGGCAGGACTATTTCGATTGGACAGCGGTCACGGTCGAGGTGCGGATCACCGAGGCGTTCCCGATCTTTCAGTTCGATTGCACCGAGTTCGACGAGAAGGCCACCGGCATGACCGAGGCCCAGATCATGAGCAATCTGCGAATCGCGCCGGGCGATGTCGTCGAGGTCTACCTCGCCGGTCAATTGGTGGTCCTCGGCTATGTGACCGAGCGTCATGTCGGGTATGACGCGAGAAGCCACGGCGTGCGGATCGTCGGCGTCGGCAAGACCTATGACCTTGCGACCGTCTCGGTGTGGCAACAGGGTGGATCGTTCGACGGTCAATCGTGGACCCAGATGGCCCGCAAGCTGATCGCGCCGGTCGGCGTCGCACTCAGCACCAAAGGCGCGGTCGACGAGAAGCCCTATGAGCAGGCGCACGTCCAACCGGGCGAACTCATCTGGTCGGCGCTCGAACGCTACGCGCGACAGCGCAAGATCGTCATGGGGTCGACGGAGAAGGGCGAATTGCTGGCGATCGGCGAGCATGCCGCGAGCGAGAGCGACAAGCTCATCGAGGGCGTCAACATCCTGCGCGCCAATGGCGTGATCTCGGACGATAACGTCTATCGCAAGATTTTCTCGCTCGGCCAGCGCGCCTCAAACGACCAGTCATGGGGCGATCAGTCGAACAAGCTGGTCGGCCAGACATCCGGATCATCGACGCGAAATAGAACGCGCGTCACGCTGATGGACGTGTCCGACGATCAGCACGGCGCGCAGCGCAGCGCCGAGATGGAACGGCTCGTCACCGAGGGCGGCAAGATTGAGTTGAACGTCACCGTGCAGGGTTGGCTGCGCGATAGCGGCTCCCTGTGGAAGGCGGGCGACTACTATCTTGTGCGCTCGCCCATGCTGCTCATGAACATGAACCTCGGGTGCCGAAGCATCGTTTATGAGCAATCGGTCGGCGGAGGCACGACCGCAACCCTTACAATGGTCGATCCCAACCACATGAACGGAATGACGGACTTCTCGGGATCGACACCGACGGAGTAGCGATGCACCGCAATTCAATCCGCGACATGGCGTTTCGCACGGTCCACACGCTGGCGCGCGCCACGCTCAACACCGCGAGCGACAATCCCATGATGCAGGAGATGCATCTCGATTTCTTCAACAATGACAGCCGGAAGAATATCGAGCGCGTGCAGAACTATGGGTTCACGTCGGTTCCGATGCCGCGCTCGAAACAGGAGGGCGGCCAGCAGCAACAGCAGCAGAGCGGTGGCGGCGAGACACAGCCCGAGCAGCCCAAAGGTGAGGCGGCCGAGGCGCTGGTGATGTTCCAAGGCGGCCAGCGCAATCATCCGGTGATCGTTGGTATCGATGACCGCCGGCATCGGCCGCGCGGATTGAAGCCCGGCGAGAACGCGCAGTATGACGACATCGGCCAGATGACGCTGATGCGTCGCAAGGGCCTGTTCCTCCTCACGCTTGACGGCAAGGACGATAACGGCAACGACCAAGAGCGCATGGTCTCGTTGCGTCATGTCCAGAAGGACAAGCAGCCGCGACCGCAGAAGCAGAACCCCAGCCAGGCCGGCGGCCAATCGCAGCAGTCGCAGCAGGACGAGGATTTCCCGCACGAGGGCAAGACCGTCAACACGGAAATCCGCTGCACCAAAAACCGGATCGAGTTTCGCGTGGGTGACGATGTGGTCGGCTACTACGATAAGGACAATAAGCGGTGGTCCTTCACCGGCGAGATGCGCCTCGGTGCCGACGACGCCTCGAACCCGATCTATGGCGTCAACGGCGGCAGCGGCATGACGACCGAAACCAGCGGCGCGGGCGCGGTGCTCGTCAAGGCGACGAAGCCCGGCCCGCCGACCTCGCTTGATACTCAGAAATGACCGACGTTCGCTATCGGCAACAGGCGGACTTACGCGAGTATCCCGCCTATGCCGTCGAACTCGATTGGCTGCGGACCGATCAGAACCTCCTCGACGATACGTTCGCCTTGCAGTCGGCGGTGATCATCGCGCTGGGCTCCGATGCGCTTGCAGGCACCACCGATCCATTGCCGGGCCTCGACGAGACCGATCGCGGCGGCTGGTGGGGCGATCTCGACTCGCAGGAAATCTGGGATGGCTGGCCGGTCGGATCGAAGCTGTGGCTGCTGCGCCGGGCGAAAATCTCGTCCTCGCTCGCGTCCGACGGCGGCACCGTCTTTAGGGCGAGCAGCTACGCGCGCGCGGCGATCCAACCGTTCATCGACAAGCAAATCGCCAGCGCCGCCGATGTCGGCGCCGAGCGCACCGATGTCAGCAGGATCGATGTCTCGGTGCTGTTGAAGCGCGGCCCGGACCCGGCTGTCGCGCTCCGCTACGCCGAACTGTGGGAAGAATTGGGATATAGCTGATGCCGTGGTCCACGCCGACGCTCAAAGACGTGCGCAAATTGACGCGCGATTATGTGCTGTCGCAGTTGGGTGCCAAGGCGTTGATCCCGAACTCGGCGCTGCGGATCATGAGCGACGCCAAATCCGGGCTTGCTCATCTGACGCTGCTGTATATCGATTGGCTCGCCAAGCAGCTTTTGCCGGACATCGCAGAGCAGGAATGGCTCGATCGGCATGGCAACATCTGGCTCCGCAACGCCGACGGATCGAAGGGCCGCAAGGTCGCGTCCTTTGCGAGCGGCACGGCCACCATCACCGGGGCCGGCGGCGTCGTCATTCCGCGGTATTCGGTGCTGTCAGGCTACAATCAGGTGCGCTACCAGATCACGGCCGAGGCCGAGATCAGCGCCGCAGGCTTGGCGAATGTGCCGCTTGAGGCATTGACCGCTGGCGTGATCGGAAATCTCGACGAGGGCAGCAACCTCTCGTTTGAGGTGCCGATCAGTGGCGCCGACTTGACTGCGGCGGTTGTGAGCATGACCGGCGGCGCCGATGTGGAGAACGATGATCTCCTGCGCGAGCGCGTACTGTTCCGCATCCAGAACCCGCCGATGGGCGGCGACAAGGCCGACTATGAGCGATGGGCCACGGCCGTTGCCGGCGTGACGCGAGCGTGGTGCTACCCGCTCGAAATGGGGATCGGCACCGTCACGGTGCGGTTCATGATGGACGACTTGCGCGCCGACCTTAACGGCATCCCCATGCAGGCGGACATTCAAACCGTGACCGCCTATATCGACAGCGTGCGTCCGGTGGCGGTGAAGGATCGGTTCATCGTTGCGCCGATCCCGTTCTTCTACAATGTCACCATTCGGCAGCTTACGCAGGACACGCCGACGGTTCGAGCGCGCATTGAGAGCGCGATCAAGACCATGGAGCGGCGCCGGCTGTATCCCGGATGCACGCTCTATCGCAGTTGGGTCGACGAGGCGATCAGCGGCGCGCTGGGCGAGGATCATCACGAACTCGACTTCTCAACGCTCGTGATGCCATCGCCAGGGCACATCCCAATGCTCGACACCATCTCTTACGAGACAGCTTGACGTGGATAAGCACGTAACGCGCAGCGGCGACGACTACGCCGAGGCGATGGCCGCGCTGCTGCCGAAAGGGCAGGCATGGCCGCGCAACAATGATAGCGTGCTGATGAAAGTGGTGCGCGGGCTGTGCCAGATTTGGGGACTGGTCGAGCAGCGCGCGTCGACCTTGCTTGAGGGCGAGAGCGATCCGCGCCAGACCCTTGACATGCTGCCGGATTGGGAGCGCAATTTCGGCCTCCCTGATCCTTGCTACAGCGAGCCATTCACGATCGGTGACCGTCAGATTGCGCTTGTGCAGCGCATGACGATTGAAGGCGGGCAGTCGCGCGCGTTCTTCATCCAAGTCGAGGCCGATATCGGCCACACCATCCACATCAAGGAATTCCGGCCGTTCATGGTCGGCCTCGATCGCGTCGGCGATAATCGGCCTCGCCTCGGCCCGGGCGAGTATGGCGACTATCCCTACATGCTCGGTCCGCCCGAGAACCGCTTCTATTGGACGGCGCATGTCGATCAAGCGCGCTTGACATGGTTTCGCTGCGGCAATGGCGGCGGACAATGCGGCATCGACCCTCATCTACTGATCGGCATCGCGAGCGATCTCGACTGTCTGCTCAACCGATGGAAGCCGGCGCAGACGCAAATCGTGTTCGACTATTCCGGCTTGCAGACCGGCGGTCCCATGGCCGGGACGCCATAGGAGAAGGCGAGTGAAATATAACCAACCCTACGGTGCGACGGACGATGCGCCCTATGTGAACGGCGACCCATCGATCGGGCGCGCGGGCAGCATCCCGCCAGCAGCGAGCATCGAGCATCCGCAGCGCGAAATCGTTACGATGATCAGCAAGAACAAGCTGACGCCGAACGAGAACGACCTGATGCAGTTGGTCAAGGCGTCGGTGTTGAACATCGCGGCCTATGGCGATGACACCGGATCGACCAACCATATTTCGATCGCGCTCGATCCAGCGATGGACGGCTACGTCAAGGGGACGCTGCTCAAGATCAAGGTCGCGAATACGAACAGCGGGCCGGTCGATGTCAATGTGAACGGCCTCGGCATCAAGCCGCTTCGCACGGTGACGTTCGGCGAACTCGCAGCGGAAACGATCAGCGCGGGTGCGATCATCGGCATCGCCTATGACGGCGTGCAGTGGCAACTTGTTTTCAATGGCGGTGCCGGCGGCGGGAGCGGCGAAGCCGGGCAGACCGGCGCCACTGGTCTGACGGGTCCGCAAGGTCCCGCCGGCCCCGCTGGTGCGCAAGGCCCGGCCGGCCCGCAAGGCCCGGCCGGCCCGATGGGCGCGATGGGTCCGCAAGGTCCCGCCGGCACGTTCCCGACGACGAAATACGCGATCGGCAGCTTTGTCGTTGCCGTGAACTGGAACGTCGACATTACGTCGAGTTGCTGGGCTTACGGTCCGCAATCGAATGCCGCGAGCCTCGGCAGCCAATTCTTGGTGCCGGGTACGTGGCAATACATCTGTTATGTCGGGAGCCTCGCCTACGGTGACGGCAACCCGCTCTCCCTTTTCCAGCGCATCGCCTAAGCGCGAACGCAAGCAGGAGCAACGTGAATGGCGCTGACGATTGTTAGTGCGAGCGAACCCGTATGGGCCAACGCCGAGCACACCATGATCGACCTGACCGTGCGGTTCGCCGAGTTGGGGTCGGTGCCGTTTCTGGCGACGAAGGACGATACCGAGCCGCACGGTAAGATATTGTTCGAGCGGGCCGTCGCTGGGGCATACGGTGCGGTCGCGCCCTATCCGAAGTCGTCCGCGCAAGACCTCGCCGACTATAAAACGTCGCTCATGGCGAAGGTCGATGCCAAGGCCGAGCAAATTCGCGGCACGTATCTCACCATCGGTTCGGGTCAGGCGATGGTGTATCAGCGGAAGGGTGAGGAAGTCGCGCGTTTGGCGAACGATCCGGACCCCGATCCCGCAAACTATCCGATCTTGAGCGCGACCGTTGGCATCGAGGGTGCGACGATCCAAGAGGTCGCCGCGCTCGTGAACGCGACCCAAGAGGCGTGGGTCAAGATCGCCGCCGCGATTGAGACCGCGCGGCTTGGCGGCAAGGCCGCGATCGACGCTGCAACCTCGGTGCAAGCGGCAAATGAGGCGTTCGACGCGATCAAGTGGCCGCCGAACTATCCGGGGTAGCCGATCATGGCGATCGTCAACATCTCGACGACGAGCGATCAGGATTATGTGCACGGCTTCATTCTGATGGCCGGCGACACGCCGATCGACCTGACCGGCCAGTCGATGCGGATGGGTGTTCGCCGGCATGCGCAGGATAGCGAGGAGCAATTGCTACTGACCACTGAGAACGGCGGCATCACCATCGTTGATCCACCCGGTGGCAAGTTCGTGCTCACGATCCGACAGGCGACGCTGCTCGCGCTCTACTTCGGCGACTATGAGCATTCGCTGATCCGGATCATCCACTACGCCGACGGCGATATCCGATATCGCGTTTGGTCGGGCACGCTCTCGCATGCAGCAGGACCGTCTCGATGACGAATATCGACTATGAAACCGAGGTCATCCAAGAGCCAGGGCAAGGCCCGCCGGGGCCGCGCGGCGTTGATGGCAATACTGTCCTTTACGGCTCGACCGGGCCGACGCAATCGGATGGTGTGATCGGCAATTTCTGGATCAACACGTCGACCAACTACATCTTTGGTCCGAAAACGGTGAACGGCTGGCCGACCGGCGTTTCGATCGTTGGCCCGCGTGGCTTCACCGGCATGCAAGGCCCGGCGGGTATCGATGGCAACACCGTTCTCTATGGCTCCGGCGTTCCGAATGACCAGACCGTTGGCAAGCCCGGCAATTTCTATATCGATACCGCCGCGCACTATCTCTACGGCCCGAAGGGCGATACGACATGGCCGGCGGGGATTTCGCTGGTCGGGCCGCCGAGCGGCCGCACGCTGGGCACCGCCGCGCGCGCGCCGACGAGCGCGGACGGCATCGATGGTGATTTCTGGATCAATACGGCAGCGTGGCTGATCTATGGGCCGAAGGCCGGCGGCGCATGGCCGGCTGGCGTTTCGATCGTTGGCCCGCAGGGTCCGCAAGGCCCGGCTGGTGCCGCGGCGACGGACTGGACCAACGTCACCAATAAGCCGACGACGCTTGCCGGCTACGGCATCACCGATGCGCTGCTCAAGCCCGGCGCGACGGCGAACATCACCGCCGGCTACACCTTCACGACGTTCACGCAAGACAATTTCAGCGGCACGTTCAATCCGGACCCGACGAGGGGCAACTATCAGGGCCTCGGCAATGCCGGCGCGATCACGATCAACCCGCCGACCGCCGATTGTGCGATTGACATCCTGATCGCGAACAGGCCGGGCGCGGGTGCAATCACGTTCGCCGGCTCGTGGTACGTCTCGCCCGGGAATACGGGTGATCTCCTGACCACGACGAATGGACACATGTTCATTCTCTCGATCCGCCGGCTCTGGGGCGGCATCGCAACTTACATGATCAAGGCGTTGCAGTGACGACCCTGACATGGACGGCGGTGGGATGGCAGAGCTTCACCATCCCCGCGGACTGCCGTGGCCTCGATTGGTGCTGGTCTATCGGCCCGGGCTTCTATGGCGCTGCGGGCTCCGGTGGCGGCGATCAAGTGGGCGGCACGGGCGGCAATGGCGGATCATCCGGCGGCGCCGCGCTGAAATACAGCATTGCGGCCACACCCGGCGAGCAACTCAGCATTTACGTCGGCGACGGCAGTTCGGGGACCTATGCTGGCCTCTACAGTGCATCGCGCGGTTGGCTGTGCTTGGCCTATGGCGCATCGGGGGTTGGCTCGCCGGGTTATGGCGCAGTCGGTGATCAGAATTTCACCGGCAATGGTGGTGCGGGCGGCGCTGGCCCTAACGGCTACAACGGCGGCACGGGCGGCGCTGGCGGCACTCCGGTCGGTCCGTATGGCGGTGCCGGCGGTGCGGGCGGCGGCGGCGGTGCCGGAGCCGCAGGCGGGGGCAGTCCCGGCGGCGCGGGTGGCAACGCAACAGGTTGGGGCGGCGGTGGTGGTGGTGGCGGCGGCGGCGGCGGTGCCATGGCCGCCATGGGCGGCAGTCCCGCCGGGGGTGCGGGCGGTGGCGCGGCCTATCAGGGCCTCGTCCAAGCTTCCTATACCCCGTATGTCCCGCAGCCGCCGACCGTCACAGGCTTGAGCAAGAACATCGGCCGGCCCGGCGGCGGCGAAACGATCACGATTACCGGCACCAACTTCACCAACGGCGTCTCGTCGGTGCGTTTCGGAACGATCAATGCCGCGAGCTTCTCCGTCAACAGTGCGACGCAGATCACGGCGGTTACGCCGCAGCACTCGCTCGGCACCTTCAACGTCATCGTCACGAACGTAGACGGCACCAGTCCCAGCACATCGGCCAATCAATTCACCTTCAAGGCCCGAGGCGGCTTCAACAGCGCAATGATGGGTATGTGATGCATTCGATCAGCCAGAAAGCAATCGACCTGATCATCCGCGAGGAGGTCAGCGGCGAGGCCTACTATCGCAAGCACTACACGCACCCGGAATGGCCGGGCGGTTCCAGCGGCGTCACGATCGGCATCGGTTATGATCTCGGCTATGCGACCGAGGCGAAGGTCAAGGCCGACTGGACCGGCCGCGTCGACACGAATTGCGTCAAAGCGATGCTCGGATGCGTCGGGGTCAAGGGCACGGCGGCGAAGGCGCTCTCGCAGCGTATGAATAACAGGATCACCGTGCCGTGGGAGGCGGCCATGGCGGTGTTCATGGGGCGCGATATCCCGCAGTGGATCGCGGCGACGTACTACGCGCTGCCGAATTGTGACTTGCTGACGCCAACCTGCCTCGGCGTGCTGGTCTCGCTGAATTACAATCGCGGCACCGGAGGCTACACGTCATCTGCTGATCGTTTCCGCGAGATGCGCGCGATCAAGGCCGCCATGGCGGCGAAGAATCTCACGGCAATCCCGGCGCTGCTCGACAGCATGTCGCGGCTATGGACCGGCGGCGTCGCAGCGCGCCGGCATCGCGAGGCGAACCTTTTCCGCGTGGGCATGACCGAGACCGTTTCGACGGCGCCCGCGCTCGCGCCCGAGGCACCCGATCCGGACATCATCTCGCAATCCCGACCGGAGGCGTCCGCCAGGGCGAAGTTACCGACGACGACGGTCGAGCAGAACACCACCACTGGCGCGATCGTGGTTGGCGGTGGCATCGCGGCGCAGCAAGCGCATGCGCACGGTGTGATCTCGTTCGAGTTGTCGCTGTTTCTGATGTTCCTCGCGGCGCTCGCCGGCATCAGCGTTTGGTGGACATGGTATCGCAACCGCAATCCTGCTGAGGCAAACCCATGAACGTCTTTATGGGCGCTGGCATCGCGATCTTCGTGGCGTGGGCCTATTTCATGTTCGGCCGGCCGCTGCTGGTCAAACGGTTCCCGGGTGCATTCGACAGGATCAACGCGATCGAGGGCGCGCTATGGAAGAACTCGAAAACTCTGCTCGTCGCGCGCTTCTATTGGGTCGGCGGCCTTGCCATCGGCGCACATGATTGGCTTGCCCAGAACGGGTTCGACATGACGCCCATGCTCAACGAGATCGCGGCGTTCATCCCCGAGCAGTATCGTCCGCTCGCGCTCGCGGGCTTCCTGTTCTTTTCCGGTATCATCTTTGAATGGCTGCGGTGGCTGACCACCGAGCCCGTCGTGGATGATGTCGCATCAGCCGAGAGCAAAGCCTGATGTTGGCCGCAATCTTTTCCCAGATCGGCATGTCGCTGATCAACGGCATGCTCGACAAGTTCCTCGCGGCGTTTCAGGCCTACGAGAACAAGACCATCTCGATCGAGCAACTGAAAACGCAGCTTTACGAAGCCATGGTGGCAGCGGCCAGGGATGTCGAGGTCGCGCATGCCGATGCGCTCGCGAAGACCTACGCGTCCTTCATGCGCGCGGTCGAGAAGTCGAAGTTGATGCAAGTCGTCTGGGCAGTCGTCACGCTCTCGCAGCTATGCGTGTTGCTCTGGCATCAGGTCGGCATTCCCGGGATCGTCGCGCTCGGGCTGATCGCGCGATATCCATCGAGTGGGACGACGGTCGAGTGGTCCTATCTGCTGCTCGGCGCATGCGTCGGCATGGGGCCGATGGTACTGCGCGCGGGTTCGGATGCGGGGACGATTACTGATCGGCTGAAATCGATGGTGGGGAAATAGGAGCAGGCCTGTCTGTTTCGGCTGCGCGCATAGTGACGCCACGCGGATTATCCGGGTCGGCGGCCTTGCGCGTTCTGCATTCGAGATCCCGATCAAGCGCGCGACTTGCCGACATCCAGAGCCACGCCCGGCATTCGTCTCGCCGCGAAGGGCCAAGGCTGCAAGGGCCCTAGAACTGGTCCTTGACCCGATTGAAGGCCGGATGTTCTGGGTTCTTGTTCTTGATCCAGTGCGTGCAGCGGCCCGCGCGGTAGCCGCGATCGCGGTGCTTCGAGACCAGCCCCTCGAGCCCCATCAGGCAGGCATGGCGATAGAGATCAGGGCCGATCTCGCCACGTTCGAATGGCGCAACGTGAATGCCATCGATACGGCGGGCGAGAATCCGGGCTAGGTTGGTCTTGCGAAGATGCAGCGGCAGCTTGCGAAGATCGTCGCCATCGAGCGCGATGATATCGAATGCGTAGAGCTGCACCTCATCGTCGTGCTTGCGCGAATGCAGGCCATTGAAGTCCGACCGGCCGTAGACGCCGAGCAGCACCGCCTCGCCATCGATGACGAAGCGCTGGCAGCGGTTGCGCAGTGCGGCCTCGCTGATCGCCGGAAACCGCTTGCTCCAATCGTGACCGTTCCTGGTGAACAGGCGAACGATCTTGCCGTCGCGCTGGACGATCAGCCGGTAGCCGTCGTGCTTGATCTCGTGCAGCCAGTCTGCGCCGTGTGGCACGATCTTAGCCGTGCTCGGCAGGCAGGGCTGAAAGGGCCGGATAGTCACCTTAGCTCGCCTTGCGGCGCGGCTTGGTCGACGCCTTTTTTGGTCTCGCGGATTTCGTCGCTGGCGCCGGTCCGCCCGAGCTCTGGATGCTCTGCTTCAGCGCGTCCATCAGATTGAAGACATTGGTCGGAGCGGGCTTGCGCGTGGTGGCGATCGGCTGGCCCTTGCGCTTTTGCTCGAGTAGATCCTGCAAGGCTTGCTCGTAATGGTCCTCAAACTTCGCCGGCTCAAAGTGGCCGGACCTCTGCTCGACGATGTGCTTTGCAAGATCCAGCATGTCCTTGGTGATCTTCACATCCTGGATCTCATCGAAATATTCCGCGGCGTCGCGAACCTCATACGGATAGCGGAGCAACGTGCCCATCAGGCCCTTGTCGCGGGCCTCGAGCGCGATGACGTGCTCGCGGTTGGTTAGAACGACGCGGGCGAGGGCGACTTTATCGAGCGAGCGAATGGTTTCCCGGATGACGGCATAGGCATCGTGCCCGACCTTGCCATCGGGAACGATGTAGTAGGGCCGCACCAGATAGAGATCATCGATCTCGCTTTTTGGCACGAACTCATCGATCTCGATGGTGCGGGTGGATTCCAGCGCGATGTTCTCGAGCTCGTCCTTCGTCACCTCGAGATACTGATCGGTGTCGACCTTATAGCCCTTGATGATATCTTCTGAGGCGACTTCTTCGCCGGTCTCGGCATCGACCTTCAAATACTTGATCCGGTGACCGGTCTTTTTGTTGATCTGGTTGAAGCTGATCTTGTCGGATTCAGAGGTCGCCGGAAAAAGTGCGATCGGGCATGTCACAAGGGACAGCCGCAAAAAGCCCTTCCAATTGGCGCGCGGGGCCATACTCAAAAACTCCACCTACGCTGAACGGTATCAATATAGGACGCGAGTCAGCGAATTGGAGTCGTCGGCTAGCAGTCCGGGCAGGTGTCGCCGATGCCTTGCAGGGCGTCCTCGATCGCGGCCAGGCACTGTTCCGGGGTGGCGCCGGGAAAAGGCTGGTTCCATGCCGCCTCGCGGGCCCGGTTCCGGGCGTCCGGATCACGGCGGTCCACTGCATGCCCGTGGTGTTCGCACTCGCGAACGGCGTGATGTTCGATCAGGGTGCCCAGCGCCCAGCCTTCGAGACTGCGATAGGCGGGACGGGCGGCCTGCAGCGGCAGGCGTCGTTGTGCGTTGCTTTTCATTGCAGTGGTCTCGAATCAAATCGATGCCACCAATGATAGCACCCCGGTCAAATCAGCTCTGGAACCCGGCTAGTTGTGCCCGCTAATTGTCGCGTTGTGGCGGTGCCGTTCATCGCGCTTCTTGCCAGCATGGCGTGGCTGTTGATGGGATGACGTCAGCGCGGAACACCGTGGTTTTCCGGAATCCACATTTGGTGTGGAAAACTTTAAGCTAATCGTTACCGGGGCTAGACATTTCATCCCGATCTCATTTTCGAGAATTTTTTCCCGGCAAGGGGCCGCATCGCGGGCGGCCCCTTTCGATTCGGCGGACCGGCGAAGCGGCCCCAGCGTCGACCTCCAAGGGCGCTGGGGCCGTTTCTTTGGGGGCTAAACCGGTTGCAAAACTGTACCATGACCCGCGTTCGGACTAGCTTTTAGGCTCCACGCCTGACTAATTGGGCGGCTCACGGTGAGTCGCTATGTCCATTCTTGCTCGCACCAAGGCCCGATATGAAGCTGACCGCTTTGCAGCGCGGGCTCAGGCCGTATCGAATTTGGCCACTTACATCCCAGAGTTCAATTTGTCGGGATGGGGCGCGAGGGCACGAGAGGCCTATCTCGACCAATGGCCTCGAGTCGCCCGGCAAGATTGGGTACTGGCCGAATTAGGCCACGCTCAGATCCAAATTGGGCCACTCTTCGAGAACAGAATTCAGTTGGGGTCGGCGGAGTGTATAAGGCCATTCCTCCCCGAACTTCGGCCCTCAGTTGCGGCCGTTTCTTTGGCCACTCGCAGATGCGAAGTAGGCCACTCTTATTTTGTAATGCCGGACCAAAGGGCAGATATCTGACCGACAACTATCCCTGCGACATTAGCAACTCGCTCATGTAGGCCGCCTCTTCGTACTGCCGCGCTCTCGTCAGCAGCGCTTCCTGCTCCTGACCGGGCGAAAGCTCTTTCGCTCGGCGGCGCAGCTCTTGGGCTTCTTGTGCAAGACGTTCTTCAAGGGAATGAATTTGCTTAACCCGGCGTCGTCGCTTCATGGCTCCTCTCTCCAAAGCCGACGTTGCTGCCCCAAAAACGGAATCAGAAAGCCCGAGAGAGCACGAAAGTTCCAGAGGAATCCGCACGCCGACTGTTACATAAAAGAAATTTATGTGGCGCAAACTGCATATAAGGGTGCGGGACCAAAGGTAGAACATTCACCAAGACGTCTCAGTAGCTCTACCGAGAACAACGGCTAAGCCATTGATTTCATTTTGCCTAACAGCACCGGTTTGCGGACTTCGGGGCTTTTAGTCTCGTGCAGCCAGTCCGAGCCGGATGGACGTCCCTTTGACGGGAATGCCTAGCGTCCCTTTCCGAGCACAGTACAATTCCTAGCGGCTTGCCATTTGTTCTCATTTCGTTCACGGTGCGTCGACCGTGAGTGAAGTCCATGGATGCCGATCGAGAACGGGAAATCATCCGGCTTTGGTACCCCCTGCGCCTTCTTGGAGCGGTAAGGCCGACCGGTGACCACCCTTCTTCGGCAGATCGAGAAAGCCTGGCTGAGCGGGAACGTCATGCAGCTTGATTTTGTGCGGCGCGAGATCGAACGGATGCGAATCCAAGTCCATCGGCAGCGCGGGGAAATCCGGCAGCTTCAACGGGCGGGAATTCCGACGCTGTCGGCGGAGGCGCTCTTGGACCGGATGCTCAACAAGATCGACGAACTATGCATCGAACGGGATCGGCTCAAGAAAGAGCAGCCGCCGGTCAAGGGCCGGGTGTTGGGTGGACGGTCATGGTGACCGAGCGCCCCCAATGGTTCGGCGACACCGACGATCATTCACCATGGATAAAGGCCTTGGCTGAAGTCAGGATCAGGGCGACCCGTGAGGGATGGTGCTATCAACACGTCCAAGCGATCACCGTTGCGATCGATCAGTATGCCGAGGCGGCGCTCGGCAATCGGCAGTTCTTCTTGAACAAGCCGCACAGCATCGGCGGCGGCAGGAAAGACGATACCCCGTAAGCCCGATGTGCAATCTCTACAGCGTCACCACAAATCAAGAGGCGATCCGCGCCCTGTTCCGCGTGGTCAATCGCTATGTGGGCAACCTTCCGCCGATGCCGGGGGTGTTTCCAGACTATCCGGCGCCGGTCGTGCGCAACGCAGGCGTAGAGCGCGAGATGGTGCTGATGCGGTGGGGCATGCCGCCGCCACCGCGCACTAGCGGGCCGCCGGTCACCAACATCCGCAACACGTCGTCGCCGCACTGGCGGGGGTGGCTCAAGCCTGAGAATCGCTGCTTGGTCCCCGCCAACAGTTTCGCCGAGTACGCGCCCGAGCCGAACCCGGAGACCAAGAAAAAAGATGTGGTCTGGTTCGCGCTGAATGAGGACCGACCTCCGTTCACCTTCGCGGGTATCTGGACCGAGTTCAAGGGCGATCGAGGCACCAAGTCCAAGCCGATCCCGGGCCCGCATCTGGTCTACGGCTTCCTGACGACCTCGCCGAACGCGGTGGTCGAGCCGATCCACCCCAAGGCCATGCCGGTGATCCTGACCACCGATGAGGAGCGCGACGTCTGGATGCGGGCGCCGTGGGATGAGGCAAAAGCGTTGCAGCGCCCCCTGCCGGACGGCGCGCTCAGGATCGTCATGCGCGGGGCAGACAAAGAGGATCGGATTGCGGCCTGATCGATGCCGGGACGGCTCGTGAGGCCCCTCGTTATCGGTTTCTTTGTGTAACCCAATCGAAGGGGTTGACCATAGGTCCCGGTTCACCGTTCATGCAACTATTAGGATATGTGCCAATTAGGTCCGTTGGGGGAACTGCTGAATTGACGCCTGATGAATTTATCCGAAAGTGGAAGAACGTCGAACTAAACGAGCGGGCGGCCGCCCATTCTCATTTCATCGACCTCTGCCGAATGCTGGACGAGCCCGCTCCAACGGATGTCGATCCGACGGGGGAGTGGTACGCCTTTGAACGCGGTGCCACCAAGACGACCGGCGGCGAGGGTTGGGCCGACGTCTGGAAGCGCGACCATTTCGGGTGGGAGTACAAGGGCAAGCGGAAAGACCTCAAGGCGGCCTTTGCGCAACTGCAACAATATGCCCTGGCGCTCGAAAACCCGCCGCTGCTGGTCGTCTGCGATATGGATCGGTTCGAAATCCATACCAACTGGACCAATAGCGTTTCGGCGGTTCATGAATTCGGCCTCGACGATCTGCGCGAGCCTAATGTTCGGCAAAAGCTCAAGTCGGTGTTCTCTGACCCTGAGCAGTTGAAGCCGGGCAAAACCCGCCAGACCCTCACAGAAGAAGCTGCCGCCGAATTTGCTAAACTCGCGCAACGATTGCGAGATCGAGGTCATGCCGCCGAAACGGTCGCGCATTTCATCAATCGACTAGTTTTCTGCATGTTCGCCGAAGATGTCGATCTTCTCCCGAACAAGATGTTCAAGCGGATGCTGGAACACGCCTCCTCGCGGCCAGACGAATTCCAGTCGCTTGCGAGCGATCTCTTTAAAGCGATGCAGTCCGGAGGTCGGGTCGGCTTTGAGCAAGTAGCATGGTTTAACGGCGGCCTTTTCAACGATGACACGGCGCTGGCACTCGACAAAGACGACATCGCGCTAACACTGGTCGCGGCCAAGCTGGATTGGGCGGAAATCGACCCATCCATTCTCGGTACGCTGTTTGAGCGCGGACTTGATCCGGACAAGCGGTCGCAGTTGGGTGCCCACTATACGGATCGAGAAAAGATCATGATGATCGTCGATCCTGTGATTGTGCGTCCATGGCTGGCAGAATGGGAAGCAGCAAAGGAGGAAATAGCAAAGTCAGTAGAGAATTCTCGCTCCGCGAAATCGGCAAGCGCGCGCACGAAAGCTCATGGTCAGGCCGTCGCTGGCTACCGCTCTTTCTTGAACAAGCTTCGGTCATTCCGAGTACTCGATCCGGCCTGTGGCTCAGGGAATTTCCTCTATCTCGCCCTATTGGCGCTGAAAGACATCGAACACCGTGTCAGCATCGAAGCAGAAGCGATGGGCTTGCAGCGCGAATTTTCGCAAGTGGGGCCCGCGTCCGTAAAAGGGATTGAGATCAACCAATACGCTGCCGAACTTGCCCGCGTCTCGGTGTGGATAGGCGAAATTCAGTGGATGCGCCGCAACGGCTTCGGCGTATCCGATCGTCCGATTTTGAAACCGCTGGATAATATCGAATGCCGCGACGCAATTTTGTCGGACACAGGCAAAGAGGCAGCTTGGCCTGACGCAGATGTCGTTATCGGCAATCCTCCCTTCTTAGGAGGAAAGCTCATGCGAACCTTTTTAGGTGACGATTACGTAGACCGTCTCTTTGGTGCATATGACGGACGAATATCGGCCGAAGCGGATTTGGTGTGCTACTGGATTTCCAAGACGTGGGACCTTATGCGCGCGGGTCGCTTGAAGCGAGCGGGTCTGGTTGCGACAAACTCTATCAGGGGGGGCGTCAATCGACGCGCACTTGATGCTATCGTCAAAGACGGCTCGATATTTGGCGCTTGGGCCGACGAGGCTTGGATCGTGGAAGGCGCCGCGGTCCGCGTGTCCATTGTTTGCTTCACGACGGCAGGTCACCCTTGGCGTGCAACGCTCAACGGAGCGCCGGTCTCGCTGATTAACGCCGATTTGACGGCCGAGGCTGTCGATCTGACTAAAGCTGTCAGACTGCTCGAAAACTCCGATCTGGCCTTTATGGGAGTAACACCAGCGGGTAAGTTTGACGTGCCCGAAGCGCTGGGGCGCCGATGGTTAGAGGCGCCATTAAATCCGAACGGACGTCCGAATAGCGACGTCATTCGGCCTTACGCAAATGCGATGGACGTCACTCGTCGCTCGCGGCGGCAGTGGACAATCGATTTTGGTTGTACCATGACCAAGGCCGAAGCTGCCCTATACGCGCTGCCATTTGAATATGTTGTCGCTCACATTAAACCCGTACGTTTGAAGAACGCTCGGGAAGCATATCGTCGCTTCTGGTGGCGCTACGCAGAGCCGAGGCCCGCCATGCGCGGCAAACTCGCGCCGTTATCGCGCTATATCGCCACCCCGATGGTGGCTAAGCATCGTTTGTTTGTGTGGCGCTCGCCGGTCGAAATGGCCGCGAACTTGCTCAACGTCATTGCTCGCGATGACGATACGACGTTTGGCATTTTGCACAGTCGTTTCCACGAGCAATGGTCTCTCAGGTTGTGCAGTTGGCTAGGGGTCGGCAACGATCCTCGCTACACTCCCAGCACAACATTTGAAACGTTTCCGTTCCCAAAGGGCCTCGCCCCGGATATCCCAGCATCCACTTACGCGGATAATCCGCGCGCAGTAAAAATCGCAGCAGCCGCGCGCAACTTGAACGATCTCCGAGAACGTTGGCTCAACCCACCCGATCTTGTGATCAGTAGGCCAGAAGTTGTGTCAGGTTATCCGCTCCGCATTGAGCCGAAGGACGCCGCCGCCTCGGCCATACTGAAAAAGCGCACGCTAACCAACCTTTACAACGAGCATCCCACTTGGCTTGCGAACGCTCATGCCGAGCTGGATGCAGCTGTAGCGGCCGCATACGGTTGGCCCGCCGATATTTCAGAAGAACAGGCGCTGGCGAACCTGTTTGACCTAAATCAGACGCGCGCGTCGTCCGCGGGCGAATTGCTCGCCGAGGCAGTTGATTAGCGAAGTGATTTCTATCGCAGGAGAGCTATTTTGCCGACCGTTGGATTTGCAAGGTTACTTGCCGGAGCGAGGAGCTTCAAGGACCAAGGTATCGCAAACGTAAGCGATACCTATCGCGGCCAAATACTCGTCGGGCAGGGTGACGTCCGAACAGCGATCATTAAGGACATTCCCATTCGAGAGGTTGCAAACGAGGTTCTTGCGGCAACGCTCGCCATCGCCATTTCACTTCCAGTTCCGCCGCCCTTTCTTGCGCTTGCCTCAACCTCGGACCTTGCGACCAAGCATGCGTCAAAGCTCGGCGGTTCATCTCTTTTGTTTGCAAGTGCAGACGTGAATACACCGTCTATTGCGCAAATCGTGCTTGTTAACGGAGTTCCTCAACCCGCTGCTATCGATTTCGTTGCGAACGCGATGAAACAGTGCACACAGCTTGGAGAGTTTTATGGCTTTGACGGCTGGGCAGCCAACACCGATCGACATACCGGAAATGTCTTGATCGGGCCTAATCAGCAGCCTTGGCTTATTGATCACGGGCGAGCATTCACGGGCGAAGCATGGAAGCCTGCTGATCTGGACCCTTCAAAGCTGTATCGGCACAGATTGAAAGAATGGCTCACCCCGCTGCTGAATGATGCGGAGCAAAAGCGCTTTTCCGCTCTGGCGACGGCGATGGTTCCCACGCTGAGCGCTCTGGACGTCAAGGCGTTAGGAGAGCAAAATCGTGTGCCAGCGTTGGTTGGTCAGGAGGACTTCAACCGATTGGTCACTTTTTTAACCGATCGTATCGCCTTTGTACCCCGGATTGCCTCCGACGCTCTTAATCAAGCAAGGATAGTCTGACCGTGCTATCGCTGCTCGAAACCGACTTCCCGGCCAGCACGGGATTTGTACGTGCAAAGTGGGCGCCCTTGTTGCTGCGGCCTATTCTCGGCTCACCTGAGCAGTTCGTGATTGGCGTGGGAGCCGTCAATCAGGCGGGATTTCATCTCGAACGAGCCAATAGTTTCGTACGCCTAACCTGCCTTTTCGCGGCAGACGCCAATTCGGCAGTCCTGGCGGCCCAAGCCGCACTTGACGCGTTTGAGGCCGATCTGTCGAGCCGCGCGATCGCCGCGCTCGCAGAGTATCAACCAGTCTTCTCCGGAGTTGTTCTTGGCGACGTAGGAGAGGCGGAGGGACCATCTTTGCAGAGCATAGCTGCCTCTTGGATGGCTTCACTCTCCTCTCTCTATTCCGCAAGTCCTGAGATTGCGTTGACTAGTGAAGCGTACGTTGCGGCTGATGTTGCTGAACCGGCGAGACCACGCGACCGATTGCCCGCGTTGATCCTTGAATATGTGGTAAAGCGACGCCCGGGATTAGACCAATTTTTCAGCGAAGAGATTAGGGAGCAACACGCTAGACGCCGCACTAACATCTCGGGAGTGCACATCGATTTTGCGGGATCGAGGATTGTTGCCAACTTCGGCACGTTGTCCGTAAGTCACCATGTCGCTTCGGTTGGCCGAATTAAGCAGCGGCTTTGGGAACTAAAAGTGGATCGCGACAGCGAGAAGGGTGGTTTGGCTAAACGCAATCACGAAATGATTGTTCAGCATCCGGCGAAAACCGACCCGCAGTTTTCTGAAAAGCAGATCCAGCGCATAGAAGATGCTCTTGGTGCGCTCCGGGAGCAGGCAGATCAGGAAGAGATCGGGCTTCGCCCGATGCATACGATCAATGAGATTGGCGACCATCTTCTCGCGAAGGAGGCGGCGTAATAGCGATCGACCTTGCCTTGGGAGCGGCAGGCCTGCGCTAGAACCGACGCTCATAATGTTGTCGTCGCTCATTGCTTCTTTCCGTGCGCCATTCCGGCGGCGCGCGGCCCGCCTCGATCATTTCCTCGACCAAGATCGGCACCAGCCCGTCGCAGCAATCCATCAGCAGCTTGCGGGCACCATCGCGTAGCGGCGGCGCGTGCCCGGCAATGAAGATCGCGAGCAATTGCGCGATCGTGGCGCCTTGGACTTCCGGGTTCTTGCCGGCGAGCAGCGGGCGGATCGCATCGACCAATTCGTCGGCGTGCTCCATGCCGCCTTGGATGTCCGGGCCATCTATTTCGGGGCTCTCCCGTGGCGGCGTAGGAGTTCGGCGCGGCGTTCGATTTCGGGCCATAGCTCTGTCTCCGTGGGGCGAAAGGCTTGGTCCTTGAGCGCGTACATTGCGAACAAGGTGTCGATTTGCTCATGGGCGAGCGCGAGCGCCGAAACTAGATCGCCGCGTTCGGCTGCCGCGAAGGAAAGTACGTCGCGCGCTTTTCGGAGCGCGATTTGCTGCCGCCTTGCGAGCGCGACGCTAGGGTTTTCTTGCCGGAACGCATGCTGATCGATGATCTGAGCGGCGCGGGCAATGGCGTCGTCGGTCTCAGTCATGGCGGCAACAGCCGTTGAGCGCGGGCAATGTATCGGTCCAGCATTGCGAGCGCCTCGGGCCCTTCCTTTTCCGCCTCGGCGCGCAACAGCGGCAAGCCTGTCTGGATCGAGTGATCAACCTCGGCGCGGGTAGCGCGGCGGCCTTCGGCCCACCACGTCATCGACGTGGGATCGCCGAGACGGAAGACGGCGCCGTTTCCATCGCGCATCACGCGGAATTCCTTCGTTACCCAAATGCAGACGGCGCCAGGATTGCGCTTGATCATCATCCCGGCCGGCTCTTGGTGGCCCGCCGGCATGTCCTTTTCGTTGCGCCGCATGCGCGGGTTGGAAAGGAACGGGCAGGCGCGCACCGCGTATTCAGCACATTCGAGATGCGATGGCGGTTCGGCGATCGTGCGGTTGATCGCGCACATCGGGCCGATCGGGAAAGCCTTGTATTGGCCGAGCGGTTGGCCGCAAGTCCAGCAGAGCGAGCGCTTGACCGCCTGTACCAGCTTGTCAGGGCCGATGACGCGAAAATCCGGCTTGCCATCGAGCCATGCGACGAACCACGGGACCGGAAAACCGGTCTCCGAGATCGGAAGCCGGTTGATCCGGTCGGCCATGGGGATCGACCAGATCGCCTGATTGAGCTTCGTTTTGTCCATTTGCCTGCACCTCCAAAATCGCATCCGCGATGCAGATGCGTCTTGGCCGGTGCTGCGGCAGGTATCTGGTGCGATTGCCGCCAATATCCTTCATTTGCGTTTCCCACCCATCTTCCGCCAGCTCTCAGCCCGCCAGCCAGGGCTTTCGCACTGGCCGGGACTGTTGATCATTTCGTTAGCCAGGGAATGCCTCCGCAAGAGTGCGGGCAAGCGCGATGACGCTGCGCCGCAGTTCCGGATTGCCGACCCGCATCATGGCCGTGATGATGTCATGGCCGTCTTTGGATGCAGCGAATTCCATGTGCGGCGTTAGCTTCGCGTCGCCGGCCGCCGCGCCGGTAAAGAGCGAGATATCGCAATCGAGCGCGGCGGCGATTTCACTGAGCCTCGCCACGCTGACCCGGTTGACGCCCTTCTCGTATTTCTGGATTTGCTGGAAGCTGACCCCGAGCCGTTCGCCTAGCTCGCTCTGGCTCAGACCGACCTCTTTGCGGCGCGTGCGGATCATGATGCCGAGCGAGCGATCGGCGCTGCCGGCGCTGCGGACTTTTATTTTCGTGCTTTTAGCCCGTGCCATTGGTTTACCTGCTCCCTCCGTTGGATTTGCCGTGCCCGTTTGCATGGCCGTTGCGCTTGGCGGCGCGCTCCTTCTTTTTCGCGAGCATGGCTCGATAAGCCTTTCGTTCCTCGCGCGCCTTCGGGATTTCGCTCGCGAAGTTGGGCTTGTCGTCTCGGATGAGATCGTATTTGTAGCCAAGGGCGCCGGCCATTTTGGCGAAGGTGGCGTGCTGCGGTCGTCGCGTTCTGCCGCCGAACATGTTCGTAACCGTCGATCCGGACAGCCCGGCAAGCACTGCGAGATCGGCCTCCTTGATGCGATCCTTCTGGTAGAGCGTCCGGAAGCGATCGATCTCCGGGTCCTTGTCGACGTAGTTGTAGGATCGGGTCAGCCAAAGCATTCCCGAATTGTGTCCGATCCTATTAGCCATTCACTGTCTCCGCGGTTTCGTGGTTCGCCCCATTGAGTTTCGCGGCTGGTGCCGCCGCTGCTTTTGTCGCCGGCTTCTTCGGGTTCGACTTGGCCTTCGCCTTCGCGAGCAGCATGTAGTCGCCCGATCCTGAGGCGCCGACGCGCTTGATCAGTTTCTCGGTCAGCATCTTGTTGACGCTGCCATAGACCGTGCCGCGCGCACGGCCTTGCTCGGCGAACAGCGCGACGAGTTGCTCGGTGTTGAATTTGCCGCCGTGCTTGCGCGCGAATTTGAGGATTTCGGCCGAGGCTGGCGTGTCGAATTTCTTGGGCGCGGTCTCGGTCTTGGGCGGCTCGATCGCCCGGACATCCGCGCGCTGGTAATTGCGATCCCCGAGATCGACGATCTCGCCGGCCCCGATCAGCTTTCTGACCGCGTAGTAGCTCGACGAGGCGGTGCGCCCGGCGGCCTTGAAGTGCGCCGACAGGTCGCGCCCGCTGAATGTCAGGTGCTCATTGACGAACGCCAGGGCGAAGTCCTCGGCGCTCACCTCGTGCCGCTCGTTCCGCTTGAAAGCCGGAACGTCGGTGATCAACTCGAACCCGATGTTGGTGAGGCCCATGCGGGAGAGTTGCGCGATGATCGGCCCCATGTCGGCGGCCTCGGCCTCGCATATAATCCGGAACCTATCCGTTGGGTGTGCTTCGTCTTTCTTTGCCATAATAGCCTTTCTCCGGTTCGCTGATCACCAGCGCCCGACCACCGAGCGCTGACGTGATTTCCTCAAAGGAATGAGTGCGATTGATCGAGACATTGTTGGCGCCGCTGATGATCTCGTGCCACTCGCCCTTCGGATCGAAGGGCGGCGCGAAGATCGTCAGCGCGTCTCGTTCATTGAAGCGGATCAAGGCGGCGATCCCCTGCTCGGCGCGGCGACAAAGCCAGCGGCGCAAGGCGGGATCGCGGTGGGCGAGCGGGTAAGCAGGATCAATCCAGATTTGGACGACTTGGATGTTCTGGATCGCGCCGGTCTCATTGTCCGGAAGGGTGATGAAATCCGGCATGAGATCGATCACGTAATGTGAGCGATCGGGCCGCGAGAGTTCGGCCGCGTCGTCGTTGACGAGCCATCGACAATTCCAAGCGGAGCACTCGAACGGCATCAGCGCCGATCGATAGACTGAGCAACCCTTTTTGAATTTCTGGTGTTTGCAGGCTATGCCCGCACCCTTGGGCAGGGATACGACTCGCAAGAGCCTACAGCATAGTTGACGTTCCCCGCACCGCCGCATCGGGGTTCCTTCCTTCACATACGCATTTCTTTCCTCGCCGCGCTGTTGATCAGTCACTCGCGAGGTCGGGCTGATTTGTCAGCCTCGTGTAAGAACAATTCTTAAATCAACGGTTGGAAGTTGCAAAGGGTTGGCATGCCAGCGATTGGCGGGCCGTCGCCCACATATTTTTTTTCCATTATGAAACCATTCGCACTTTGCGCGACAAGAAACCGTGCTTTAGGTGGCGCCGGCGAAATACAACCGAACCGATAGTGGGAATGCCCGGACCGGCGGGGATCACATACGCACCCCCGGCCCGCAAGAACGCGGTCAGTCGGGGGCTCCCCGCCGAAACTTGGCCCGCTCCCCATCCCCGGGGGGCGGGTCCTTTTGGCCGGCCCAATGGGGCGCAAGCGCGGCGCGAATGCCGGGCCAATTGGGCCGGCCCGCTCTAATGGCTTTTGAGTGGTGTAAATCAGCGCGCCGGGTATCCGACCCGGCCGGCCGGCCGAACGCATGGGCGCCCGTTTACCGGCCCCGGTAAATGCAAAAGGGCCGCCCGATGGGGCGGCCCTGATCGGGGCGCTATATAAGAGAGGGTCAGGCGGCCATGCGCCAGCGGCTCAACAGGATGACATCGCCTCCATCGTGTATCGTTTGAGGCAAACGCAAGGTAACGGCATGAGTGAACAAATAAGTGATCGCGCCAGACGTCCGGGACTGTTCGAGCGTGCGCAGAAAATGCTTCCGGCGCGGTTCAGGCGCGGCACGGCGGTGGTGCCGGTGGTGCGGCTGTCGGGCGTGATCGGCGCGGTGACGCCGCTGCGGCCCGGCATGACGCTCTCCGGCGTCGCCAAGATGCTGGAGCGCGCCTTTGGCACTCGGAATGCCAAGGCGGTGGCGCTGGTGATCAATTCGCCGGGCGGCTCGCCGGTGCAGTCGCGGCAGATCTATTTGCGCATCCGGCAACTGGCGGCCGAGAAGAAGCTGCCGGTGCTGGTATTCGTCGAGGACGTCGCGGCCTCCGGCGGCTACATGATCGCCTGCGCGGGCGACGAGATTTATTGCGACCCGTCCTCGATCCTGGGCTCGATCGGCGTGGTCGGCGGCAGCTTTGGCCTCGAGGGGCTGATCAAGAAGATCGGGGTCGAGCGCCGGCTCTATACGGCGGGCAGCCACAAGGCGATGCTCGACCCGTTCCTTCCCGAAAACCCTGATGACGTCGCCCGGCTGAAGGCGATCCAACGCGAGATCCATGCGATCTTCATCGCGCTGGTGAAGCAGAGCCGCGGCAGCCGCCTCAAGGGTGCCGACGACGCGCTGTTCACCGGCGAGTACTGGGCGGGCGACACCGCGATCGGTCTCGGGCTCGCCGACGCCATCGGCGACCTCCGCTCGACCTTGCGCGCCCGCTATGGCGAGAAGGTGCTGACCCCGGTGATCGCGCCGGCGAGCGGCATGCTGTCCGGCCTGCTCGGTCGCCGGGCGGCGGGGGCGGGCTCGCTGGCGGCGCTGGACGGCATCGCCGCGCTGCCGGATGATCTGATCTCGGCGTTGGAAACACGGGCGATTTGGGCCAGATTCGGGCTGTGAACACACGGTTGTGAGCGCGCCATTTAGTCCCAAAAGTGCGATTGCGGCGCAGGCCGGCTTGCGTAAGAATGCCTGGTATTGGGGGCCTGACAGACGTGAACGACAAGGATCGACCGATGCCGCCGCTGATTGCATTCGCAGGCGTCCTGGGTGGCCTGGCCGTGGTCCGCTGGGCTTACAAGACGGCCGTCCGGATCAACCAGGAACTGGAAGAGGCGCGATTGTCCCGCGTGGCCGAAGCCGCGCATGCGGGCGAAATCAAGACCCTGCGCCGCGACCCCGTGACCGGGGCCTATCGCCCGGGCTAAGGCCTGGATCTCCCTCGCCCCGCGCTTGCGGGGAGAGGGCTGGGGTGAGGGGCCGTCTCCGCAAATTCGAAAAGCGAGAGTGCGCGGAGAGTCCCCCTCACCCGAAATCCGCGCGGCGCGCGAATTTCGACCTCTCCCCGCAAGCGGGGCGAGGTAAGGGTGGCAGAAACATCCCCATCGCCTTGATTCCATTGGCTGCCGCCGATACGGTCCCGCGCGCTTCACAACCCCCCTCGCGAGACCTGTCGTGACGATGGACGCCCTGCCTGACCACATGCGCCCGGAACGTTCGTTCCAGGGCTTCATCCTGGCTCTCCAGCGATTCTGGGCCGAGCAGGGTTGCGTCATTCTGCAGCCCTACGACATGGAAATGGGCGCCGGTACCTTCCATCCCGCGACCACGCTGCGCGCGCTGGGGCCAAAGCCCTGGAACGCGGCCTATGTGCAGCCGTCGCGGCGGCCCAAGGACGGCCGCTACGGCGAAAACCCCAACCGCCTGCAGCACTACTACCAGTTCCAGGTGATCATGAAGCCGTCGCCGCCGAACCTTCAGGACTTGTACCTGAAGTCGCTCGCCGCGATCGGCATCGATGCCGCCGTCCATGACATCCGCTTCGTCGAGGACGACTGGGAGAGCCCGACCCTGGGCGCCTGGGGTTTGGGGTGGGAATGCTGGTGCGACGGCATGGAAGTCTCGCAGTTCACCTACTTCCAGCAGGTCGCCGGCGTCGAATGCGCGCCGGTCGCGGGCGAGCTCACTTACGGGCTCGAGCGGCTCGCGATGTATGTGCAGGGCGTCGACCGCGTCTACGACCTCAACTTCAACGGCCGCGAGGGCGCCGAGAAGGTCACCTATGGCGACGTCTTCCTGCAAGCCGAGCAGGAATATTCGCGGCACAATTTCGAATATTCCGACACCGCGATGCTGTTCGAGCAGTTCAGGATGGCCGAGGACGCCTGCCGCAAATATCTCGCCGCCGGCTGGCGTGAGGGCGGCAACAGTAAGGAACATCTGATGGCCTTGCCGGCCTACGACCAGTGCATCAAGGCGAGCCATGTGTTCAACCTGCTCGACGCCCGCGGCGTCATCTCGGTGACGGAGCGGCAGAGCTATATCGCCCGCGTGCGCGATCTGGCGAAGGCCTGCGGCGAGGCGTGGATCCACACTGAAACGGGCAGGGCGGTCTGATGCCCGATCTTCTCCTCGAACTGTTCTCCGAAGAAATCCCCGCCCGCATGCAGGCCAAGGCGGCGGACGATCTGCGCCGCATGGTGACCGACAAGCTCGTTGCCGAAGGCTTGGTCTATGAAGGCGCCAAGGCGTTCGCGACCCCGCGGCGGCTTGCGCTCACCGTGCACGGCATTCCCGCGCGCCAGCCCGATCTGAAGGACGAGCGCCGCGGCCCGCGCGTCGGCGGACCCGAGCCCGCGATCCAGGGATTCTTGAAGGCCACCGGCCTGTCCTCGATCAGCGAGGCAAAGATCCAGACCGATCCGAAGAAGGGCGATTTCTACATCGCGCTGATCGAAAAGCCCGGCCGCGCCGCGATCGACGTGATCGCGGAGATGCTGCCGGTGATCATCCGCACCTTCCCCTGGCCGAAGTCGATGCGCTGGGGCGCGCGCTCGGCGAAATCAGGCTCGCTCACCTGGGTGCGCCCGCTGCACGCCATCACCGCGACTTTTGGGCTCGAGACCGAAGAGCCGGACATTGTGAAATTCTCGGTCGACGGTATCGAGGCCGGACAGACCACCTACGGCCACCGTTTCATGGCGCCAGCCGCGATCTCGGTACGCCGCTTTGAGGACTACGAGGCCAAGCTGAAGGCCGCGAAGGTGATCCTCGATCCGCAGGCGCGCAAGGACATCATCCTCGAGGACGCCAAGGAGCTCGCGTTCGCGCAGGGCCTCGAGCTGGTCGAGGATCAGGTGCTGCTCGACGAGGTCTCCGGCCTCGTCGAATGGCCTGTTGTGATGATGGGATCGTTCGAGAAGGAATTTTTGGCGATTCCTGACGAGGTGATCCGCGCCACCATCCGCAACAACCAGAAGTGTTTTGTGGTCAAGGATCCCAAGACTGGGAAATTGACCAACAAGTTCGTGCTGACCGCCAACATCGAGGCGCCCGACGGCGGCAAGACCATCGTCGCCGGCAATGAGCGCGTGATCCGGCCGCGGCTGTCGGATGCGAAGTTCTTCTACGAGACCGACCTGAAGACGAAGCTGGAAGATCGACTGCCGAAGTTCGAGCAGATCGTGTTCCACAAGGAGTTGGGCTCACAGGCGGATCGCATCAGGCGAATTGAACGATTGGCGGTCGAGATAGCGCCGCTGGTCGGCGCCGACGTCGAGAAGACCAGGCGTGCCGCGCGCCTGGCGAAAGCCGACTTGCTGACCGAAGTCGTCGGCGAGTTCCCCGAGCTGCAGGGCTTGATGGGCAAGTATTACGCGCTGGCGCAAGGCGAGGATGCGTCCGTGGCGGCGGCGAGCGAGGAGCACTGGAAGCCGCAGGGGCCAACCGATCGCGTGCCGACTGATCCGGTCAGCGTCGCGGTGGCGCTGGCGGACAAGCTGGATACGTTGGCGGGATTCTGGATAATCGATGAGAAGCCAACTGGGTCGAAAGATCCTTTTGCGCTGAGACGAGCTGCGCTTGGAGTGGTAAGAACTATCCTCACCCTCGATCGTCCGCTGAATTTGCTCGAGCTGTTCGACAAGGCGTGCGCTCTGTTCCCCTCCAAATTGCCGGGCGAGGAAAATACAGAAGCTTACGCAGCTCATCTGGTTTCGCAAAGGTCGGACACGGGGCCCGCACGATCGGAAAGATACTATGTTTCGGTCGGGTTGTTGGGCTTCTTCGCTGACCGCCTGAAAGTGCAGCTACGCGAACAGGGTGCTAGGCACGATCTTGTTGACGCAGTGTTCGCACTAGACGATGACGATGATCTCTTACGCATCGTTCGCCGCGTTGAAGCGCTAGGCAAGTTCCTCGATACCGATAACGGCAAGAACCTGTTCGCCGGAACTAAACGCGCGAGCAATATCCTTGCGATCGAGGAGAAAAAAGACAAGCGCGAGTTCGATGAAAAGCCTGACGCTGCGCTCTACAAGCTCGACGAAGAGAAGACGCTCGCGAAAGCGATCGACCAGGTGAAGGCCGAGGCCTCCGCCGCCGTCGACAAGGAAGACTTCGCCGCTGCGATGAGTGCGATGGCCAAGCTGCGCCCGGCGGTCGATGCGTTCTTCGACAAGGTCAAGGTCAACGACGACGACCCGAAGGTGCGCGAAAACCGCCTGAAGTTGCTCAACGAGATCCGCGCCGCGACGCGTGCGGTGGCGGATTTCTCGAAAATCGAGGGCTGACCGATGGACCACGCAACGCTCGCCGCTTACGACAAGCAAGCGGCGGCGTTTGCGCAGGACTGGCACGAGCAGCCGGCGCCGGTCGATCTCCAGGACATCGTCACCCGTTTCTTCATCAAGGGCGGCGTAACAGCCGATATTGGCTGTGGCAGCGGCCGCGAGGTGGCGTGGCTCGGCGCTCACGGCTTTCCAGCCGAAGGCTTTGACGCCTCCGAGGGCTTGCTCGCGGAAGCGCGGACGCGCTATCCGGCGCTGCGCTTTGCGCGGGCCGAGCTGCCTGAGCTGTCCGGCATCGCGGCCAACAGCTTTGACAACGTACTGTGCGAGACCGTGATCATGCATCTCGATCACGCGCTGATCGCGCCGTCGGTGCGCCGCATGCTCGACATCGTGAAGCCCGGCGGCGTATTCTATCTGAGCTGGCGCGTCACCGCAGGTGACGATGCGCGTGATGCACACGGCCGGCTCTATGCAGCCTTCGATGCGGCCCTGGTGCGGACTGAACTGGCGGCGGCCGAATTGCTGCTCGACGCGGAAGTCGTCAGCGCGTCATCCGGCAAAGTCATTCACCGGCTGGTCGCCAGCAAAGGCAGGCGATGATGGCAAGGCTCGCGACATGCGCCTGCGGACAGCTCCGCGTCACCTGTCAGAGCGAGCCTCTCAAGATATCGCTGTGTCATTGCCTGGAGTGCCAGAGGCGGACCGGCAGCACCTATGGGGTCGCGGCGTTCTTTCCCCGTGCCGATGTCGAGCCGCAGGGCGAGGCGCGTGAGTACAGCCGTGTCGGCGACAGCGGGTCTGCGGTGGTCTTCCACTTCTGTCCGAATTGCGGAACGTCGGTCTATTGGGAGCCGCGCCGCGCGCCGGATCTGATCGGCGTTGCGGTCGGCGCCTTCGCGGACCCCGATTTTCCCGCGCCATCGCAATCGGTCTTCACGGAGCGCCGCCATCGCTGGGTCGCCGACAAATAAGCGGCGGCCGCCGAGCGGCGGGTCGCGCCGGAAATATTTGGACACAATTTGCAATTTGTTAACCATGCCCTGCGAAGGTCCTGTCGGGTCAACGATTTCTTAAGAAATCGCCCTTTGCGCCAATGCAGAGACCTCCCCGATGACCTCGATCGGCACCACGCCCAATCCCTACGCCCAATATGGTTCGGCCTACGCGCGGGCCGCCGCGACGCCCTCGCTGGCAGCGACCTTGTCGGGCGACGGCACGGCCGGCGATCTGTCGTCATCATCGACATCGAACGCTGCGACCAACCTCACGCTGTCGGATGCCGCCCGCGCCCAACTCGCCAAGGCGCCGCAGCCCGACTTCGCGACGGTGACGAGCGATGCGCGCGTCACGCTCGACCGGCTCTACACGGTGGCCGGCGTCAAGGCGCCGATCTTCGACGGCAAGACCACGATCGATCTCTCGACGCTGGACCGCCGTTCGCTGTTTGCGATCTCGACCAACAATGGCGGCAAGTTCACGCCGGACGAGCAGGCGGTTGCCGCCACCGAACTGAAGCAGCGCTTCGACACGGCGCTGGCGCCGTCGCTTGCGACCACGCGCCTGACCGGTGACTACAGCGTCAGCTACAAGGCGGCGCTCGATTATCTCGATGGCGCCAGCGACGAGGAGAAGGCAACCGCGACCTGGGCCAGCCAGCGCGCCGCGGTGCTCAAGGGCTATCAGGCGACGCAGCAGGATTCGAACACGGCACCATCTGGGATTTCCGGTGACCCGATCGCGGCCGCGCTCGCAGGCAACGCGTCTCCCGCGACGGGCACGACGCGCGACTTCAGCAGCGTGGCAAGCGACGTGCGCGCCTTCCTCGATCGGCAGAAGAGCCAGGCTGCGAGCAACGGCAAGGAACTGGTCTACGATGCCAGGCGCAAGACCGGACAGCTCGCCGACCTGTCCTCGCTCGACAACCGCTCGCTCTCGGCGATCTCGCTGAACCAGGACAAGAAATTCTCCACCGAGGAGACCTTCGCGGCCAAGCAGGAACTCAACACGCGGACGCGCCTTGCGGTGCTCGACGCGCTGAAGCAGAGCCAGTCCGCTGGCGATCCGCGCCAGTTCAGCCTCGGCATCCTCAAGCAATATTCCTCGATGAGTGCGGAAGAGCGGCAGGCGGCCAACTGGACGCAGGATTTCCAGGACGCCGCGATCAAGAGCTACAAGTCGACCTCGACGCTGCTCTCGATCCTGAAATCGTAGGTATCCATGAAAAACCCCACCCGGTGGGGAGGCCGGGCGGGGCTTTCAAGTCCGGTCGATCTGCGCGCACATCCGCTTACGCGGCGCCCGGACATCGCGTTCAGGCGGCTGGGGGCTTATTCGACCACCTGAACGATCCGTCGCGAACGCGGCTCGACCAGAACGGTCTCACCATTCACGACGGTGTAGCGATAGGGTGTCGCGCCGAACCGTTGCGGCACGTCGTAATAGGTCACGCCGGCGTCCGGCAGCACGGTGCCGACCACGACGCGATCCGGAACGGTGTAGTTCGGCACGCGCTCGCGTACGATGTATTCGCGGAATGCCGGACGCTGCTCGACCGCGATTGCTCCGTCATCCTCGACGGCGACCGCCGGACCACCGCGGACAATGCCGACGGTCTGGGCCTGTGCGGCAACAGCCGGCACCGTGATCGCAGCAGCAACCGCTGCAACGGCAAGTATTCTGTTTCGCATGGCTCGCTCCATTCTTTTCACGCAGCACGCCGGCCTTCGCCAGCGCACATGGCGAGCCAATGCATCCGGTGTGGTGATGTTCCGGAAAAACCACCGCCATACACGCGGCATTTTGGAGCAATTTTCGTGAGTTGCGGGAACCCGCGGGCGTGACGGGCGTCTTGATGTGGGAACCCCCGCAGCGGATAAACTGCCGCTCGATTCGCTCCTCCAAAAACCGCCGGAGAAACTTCAATGGTCATCACCGCTGGGCATTTGCCGCACATTGTCGCTCTGATTGCAGGCATCCTGATCCTGATCATGCCGCGGCTGCTCAATTACATCGTCGCGATCTACCTGATCTTCGTCGGGCTGGTGGGGATGGGCCTGTTGCGCTGGCTGCACCTGTAGCGGGAAAGCGGGGTTTCGCGGCTTGCGCGGAACCCCCCAAAATGGTGTAAGGCGCGCATCTTCGACCCCTCCTTCCGGATTGTTGTCTGACATGGCCAAAGCCGTCGCGAAGTCCAAGAAAATTGCTGCGAAAACTGCCGAGAAAACTGCAGCGAAATCAAAGCCCTCCGCAGCGGCCCGCAAGGCCGCGCCGGCGCGCAAGGCGCTGAAGAAGAGCGCCCCGAAGGCGGCGCCGAAAGCCGCAGCCAAGCCGGCTGCAAAGCCCGCCAGCAAGGCGCCGGTGAAGGCGGCAACTTCGGCGAAAAAGGCAGCCCCGGCTGCGATCAAGGCCGGCAAGTGGGTCTATACGTTTGGTGACGGCAAGGCCGAGGGTCAGGCGACCTTGCGCGATCTGCTCGGCGGCAAGGGCGCCAACCTCGCGGAAATGGCCAATCTCGGCCTGCCGGTGCCTCCCGGCTTCACCATTCCGACCTCGGTCTGCACCTATTTCTACGAACACGACAAGACGTATCCGAAGGAGTTGAAAGCTCAGGTTGAGAAGGCGCTCGACTATGTCGGCAAGCTGACCGGCAAGACCTTTGGCGACGCCAGGAACCCGCTGCTGGTCTCGGTGCGCTCGGGTGCGCGCGCCTCGATGCCCGGCATGATGGATACCGTGCTCAATCTCGGCCTCAACGACCGCACGGTCGAAGCGCTCGCCGAGCTCTCCGGCGACCGCCGCTTCGCCTATGACAGCTATCGCCGTTTCATCACGATGTATTCCGACGTGGTGCTCGGCTTCGAGCATCATCACTTCGAGGACATCCTCGACACCTTCAAGGACGGCCAGGGCTATTCGCTCGACACCGACCTGACCGGCGACGACTGGGTCGAACTGGTCGGCAAGTACAAGGAAGCGGTCGCCAAGGAGACCGGCCACGACTTCCCGCAGGATCCGCACGACCAGCTGTGGGGGGCGATCGGCGCGGTGTTCTCATCCTGGATGAACGCGCGCGCGGTGACCTACCGCAAGCTGCACGATATCCCGGAATCCTGGGGCACCGCCGTCAACGTGCAGGCGATGGTGTTCGGCAACATGGGCGAGACGTCGGCGACCGGCGTGGCCTTCACGCGCAACCCCTCGACCGGCGAGAGCAAGCTGTACGGCGAGTTCCTGATCAACGCGCAGGGCGAGGACGTCGTCGCCGGCATCCGCACGCCGCAGGACATCACCGAGGAAGCGCGCCAGGAATCCGGCTCCGACAAGCTGTCGATGGAAGCCGCGATGCCGCACGCCTTCAAGGAGCTGACGCGGATCTACACGCTGCTCGAGAAGCACTACCGCGACATGCAGGACATGGAGTTCACGGTCGAGCAGGGCAAGCTGTGGATGCTGCAGACCCGCGGCGGCAAGCGCACCGCGAAAGCGGCGCTGCGCATCGCGGTCGAGCTCGCCAATGAAGGCCTGATCTCCAGGAAGGACGCGGTGACGCGGATCGATCCCGCCTCGCTCGATCAGCTGCTGCATCCGACCATCGATCCGGCCGCCAAGCGCGACGTGATCGCGACCGGCCTGCCGGCGTCGCCAGGTGCGGCCTCCGGCGAGATCGTGTTCTCGTCGGACGAAGCGGCCAAGCTGCAGGCCGACGGACGCAAGGTGATTTTGGTCCGCATCGAAACCAGCCCGGAAGACATCCACGGCATGCACGCCGCGGAAGGCATTCTCACCACCCGCGGCGGCATGACCTCGCACGCCGCGGTGGTCGCGCGCGGCATGGGCAAGCCCTGCGTCTCCGGCTGCGGCACCATCCGCGTCGATTACGGCCGCGGCACCATGAGCATCGGTTCGCGCACCTTCAAGACCGGCGACGTCATCACCATCGACGGCTCGGTCGGGCAGGTGCTGGCCGGCCGGATGCCGATGATCGAGCCGGAACTGTCCGGCGAGTTCGGCACGCTGATGGGCTGGGCCGACGAGGTCCGCAAGCTCGGCGTCCGCGTCAACGGCGACACGCCCGATGACGCGCGCACCGCGGTGAAGTTCGGCGCCGAAGGCATCGGCCTCTGCCGCACCGAGCACATGTTCTTCGAGGAGACCCGCATCCGCACCGTGCGCGAGATGATCCTCTCCGAGGACGAGCAGTCGCGCCGCGCCGCGCTGTCGAAACTGCTGCCGATGCAGCGCGCCGACTTCGTCGAGCTGTTCGAGATCATGAAGGGCCTGCCCGTCACGATCCGGCTGCTTGATCCGCCGCTGCATGAATTCCTGCCGCACACCCAGGCCGAGATCGAGGAAGTGGCGCGCGCCATGAACACCGATCCGCGCAAGCTCGCCGACCGCGCCCGCGAACTGTCCGAGTTCAACCCGATGCTCGGCTTCCGCGGCTGCCGTCTCGCGATCGCCTATCCGGAGATCGCCGAGATGCAGGCGCGCGCGATCTTCGAGGCCGCCGTCGAAGCCGGCAAGCGCACCGGCAAGCCGGTCGGCCTCGAGGTGATGGTGCCGCTGATCGCCACCAAGGCCGAGTTCGATCTGGTCAAGGCGCGGATCGATGCCATGGCCAAGGCGGTGATGAAGGAAACCGGGGCCAAGCTGAGCTACCAGGTCGGCACCATGATCGAATTGCCGCGCGCCTGCCTGATGGCCGGCGAGATCGCAGAGACCGCGGAGTTCTTCTCGTTCGGCACCAACGACCTGACGCAGACCACCTACGGCATCAGCCGTGACGACGCTGCGAGCTTCCTCGGCACCTATGTCGCCAAGGGCATTCTCGAGATCGATCCGTTCATCTCGGTCGATCGCGACGGCGTCGGCGAGCTCGTCAAGATCGGCGTCGCGCGCGGCCGCAAGACGCGGCCGAACCTCAAGGTCGGCATCTGCGGCGAGCACGGCGGCGATCCGGCGTCGGTCGTGTTCTGCCACGAGGTCGGGCTCGACTACGTGTCCTGCTCGCCCTACCGCGTGCCGATCGCGCGTCTTGCAGCAGCCCAGGCCGCACTCGGCAAGGCGGCCGCCAGCCAGGCGTGAGCGATCAAAATAGTCGGTGACGACAATGGCCGGGACCACGTCCCGGCCATTTTGTTTGCTGCGTGATCACCACGCCGAGACGGCCGCACGTAACGCCTTGTTCACCATCTTCGTTGACCGGATGTTCACGACCTTCATGCGCCGCGCATTTACCAAGGCGCGCGATGCAACGCGCCAAGACTCTGCGATCGCTTGAGTGTAGCGCGCGGGCAACGTCGATTAACTCCGCGGCAACCTAAACAAGTTAGCAACGGGAAAGGTCGAATTGCGCGGATGTACCGCGTTCGATTGCACTCAGTAAGCGTTGCGTGAGCGTACGATGTTTGTGTCGCGTAACCAGCCGAAGGGCGCACGTCTTGCGCTCTTCGGTCTCGGTCTAGGCATCTTCGCCCTGATGCCGACCGAGATCGGATATCAGGATATTGCTTCGCTCCTGGCCCGGCAGCCCGGCGTCGCCGAGCGCTGGCAGAAGCGCGTCTTCGCATCCGCGGTCGGCTCGATCCAGGTCGCCACCTACAGCTTCGGCCGTCCGATCGGAACATCCGCGCCGCAGGCCCCGCAAATCCTGCTCGCCAGGCTGGACAATTCGAGCGTCGACATCACCGGCACGGTGACGCGCAATCCGATCGCGGCGCCGCCGCCGCGTTACGCGGCATCCGATTTCCCCAAGGTCGATCGCACCCTGAAGGGCGATCGTCTCGTGGTCAGGGGGCCCGATCAGGTCGAGCCTTCCGAGCCCGCAAACACGGCGCCGGCGAACGAGGATCCTGCAACATCGAATTCGTCGGTCAAGGGCATGAAGACCGCGACCGCGCCGGCCGACAGCGCGCCGCTCGATCCGGAATTGCAGGAAGCGCTGCGCGCGCCGCCGCTGCCGCAATATGCCAAGCCGTCGTCGCAGCATTACGACGTGTCGCTGTCGCTCGAGGCCAGCCCGCTCGACGATCTGAAGCCGGCGCCCGCGAAACCTGCTGCTGCGCCCGCCGATGCAGCGCATGAGCGCGACCCGTTTGCATTCAAGACCGCCAGCCTGTTCTTCGGCTCTTCGCTCGGCACGCCCGAGAATCTCGAGCGCTGGCAGCCCGGCGAGGCGCCGGTCGTCGTGATGCCGGTAGCGCAGCCCGATCCCGACATGAAGGTGATGGCGTCATTGCCGGTCGATGCCGACGGCCCGGTCAGGGCCGGCGAGATGGGCGAGAGCATTGCGCCGAAGGGCGAGGTCAACGCCGACGACCAGCACACCAAGACGCCGGCGGAGCGGCTCGGCCTGTTCGACGACAAGTCGCGCGCCAAGTCGGAGAAGTGCCTGGCTGAGGCGGTCTACTTCGAAGCCCGCGGCGAAGCGGTGCGCGGCCAGATCGCGGTCGCCCAGGTGGTCTTGAACCGTGCCTTCTCCGGCAAATATCCGGAGACGGTGTGCGGCGTGGTCTACCAGAACAAGAACCGGCACTACGCCTGTCAGTTCACCTTCGCCTGCGACAACACTGCCGACGTCGTCCGCGAGCCCGATATGTGGGACCGCGCGAAGAAGATCGCGAAAGCGATGCTCGACGGCAAATTGTGGCTGCCCGAAGTCGACCGCTCGACCCACTACCATGCCTATTGGGTGCGACCGTCCTGGGTCAGCGAAATGAAGAAGATGTACAAGTTCGGCGTCCACACCTTCTATCGCCCGCGCGCCTGGGGCGACGGCAGCGATGCGCCGAGCTGGGGCAACCCGGCCGAGACCGCCAAGATCTCGGCGCAGCTCGCCGAGGCGGCCCAGAGTTCTGCCGAGCAGGCCAGCGCCAAGCGATAGTGGTCTTTCGCCCTGTTCCGGGTGGGTGCGGCATGCCCCGGAATGACGCGCATCATCCTTTCCAATTCTGCAGAGCAGCCCTGCGGGCGAAGATTTTTCTCCCGGGCCCTCTTGGGGTTTTCATGCAGATGCATTAACTCCCCGTAATGTTCGGCGGGGCGGTTCCCCCGCCGCAGCTGCGGGGGAAGACAACATGGCTGTTACCACCGGCGATCTTCGACCGGCGTCCGGCACCTGGCGCACGCCGCTTGTGATCATCGTCTGCGGCTGCGCGATCGCATTGTTGAGTTTCGGCCCGCGCTCCAGCCTCGGCTTCTTCGTGCAGCCGATGGGCCGCGAATTCGCCTGGGGCCGCGATGTGTTCGGCCTCGCACTGGCGCTGCAGAACCTGTTGTGGGGTCTCGGCCAGCCGATCGCCGGCGCCATTGCCGACCGCTTCGGCGTGCTGCGCGTGATGATCGTCGGCGCGCTGCTTTACGCTGCGGGCCTGCTGCTGATGCGCTACTCGACGACGCCGCTGTCGCTCGACATCGGCGCCGGCGTCCTGATCGGCTTCGGGCTGTCGGGCTCCTCGTTCAACCTCGTTCTGTCCGCGTTCAGCAAGCTGCTGCCGCCCGCGCAGCGCGGCATCGCGCTCGGCGCCGGCACCGCCGCGGGCTCGTTCGGCCAGTTCCTGTTCGCCCCGTTCGGCGTTGCGATGATCGACAATTTTGGCTGGCAGACTGCTCTGCTGGTGTTCGCCGCGCTGATGCTGCTGATCCTGCCGCTGTCGCTGGCGCTCTCGACGCCGCCGGCAGAGACCAATGATGCCGCGCCTGCCGATCAGCAATCGTTCAAGACCGCGCTGGCGGAGGCTTTCGGCCATCGCTCCTACGTGTTGCTGGTGCTCGGCTTCTTTACCTGCGGCTTCCAGCTCGCCTTCATCACCGTGCATCTGCCGGCCTATCTCGCCGACCGTGGCATTCCGGCCTCGACCGGCGGCTGGGTGATCGCGGCAATCGGCTTGTTCAACATCATGGGCTCGCTCAGCGTCGGCTGGCTGCAGAACATGTTCCCGAAGCGCTACATCCTGTCGGTGATCTATTTCACCCGCGCGCTGTCGATCATCGCCTTCATCTCGTTCCCGATCACGACCTTCTCGGCGATTGCGTTCGGCGCGATCTCTGGCCTGACCTGGCTCTCCACGGTGCCGCCGACCTCGGCGCTGGTTGCGCTGATGTTCGGTACGCGCTGGTTTGCGACGCTGTACGGCTTCGCCTTCGTCAGCCATCAGGTCGGCGGCTTCCTCGGCGTCTGGCTCGGCGGCATCGTGTTCGAGCAGGTTGGTTCCTACACGCCGATCTGGTGGCTGTCGGTGGTGTTCGGCGTGCTGTCGGCGCTGATCAATCTGCCGATCGTCGAAAAGCCGGTCGTGCGCCCGGTTGCGCAGCCCGCCTGATGGGTTAAACACTTTTCCGAAACCAAGATTACGGGGAGTGCTCATCGTGGCAACGTTCAAGGCAATCAGGATCGACAAGGCGGACAAGGGTACCACCGCCGCACTGACCCAATTCGACGAGGCGGAATTGATGGATGGCGACGTCACCGTCCGTGTCGAATGGTCGACGCTGAACTACAAGGACGGCCTCGCGCTGACCGGCAAGGCGCCGGTGGTGCGTCGCTTCCCGATGATCGCCGGCATCGATTTCGCCGGCACGGTCGAGCAATCAAGCCATCCGGACTGGAAGGCGGGCGACAAGGTCGTCTGCAACGGCTGGGGCATGGGCGAGACCCATCTCGGCGCCTATGCCGAAAAGGCCCGCGTCAAGGGCGACTGGCTGGTGCGGCTGCCGGACGGCATTTCGGCCCGCGATGCGATGGCGGTCGGCACCGCCGGCTATACCGCGATGCTGTCGGTGCTGGCTCTGGAGAAGCACGGTCTGACCCCGAAGAGCGGCCCGGTCGTGGTGACGGGCGCTGCCGGCGGCGTCGGTTCGGTCGCGATCGCGGTGCTGTCGAAGCTCGGCTACCACGTCATTGCGTCGACCGGGCGGATGTCGGAGACCGACTATCTCAAGGGGCTCGGCGCCAGCGAAGTGATCGACCGCGCCGAGCTGTCCGGCGCCCCGAAGGCGCTTGCCAAGGAGCGCTGGGCGGGCGGCGTCGACAGCGTCGGCTCGACCACGCTCGCCAACCTGCTTTCGATGACCAGATACGGCGGCGCCATCGCGGCATGCGGCCTGGCGGCTGGTATGGACCTGCCGTCGTCGGTCGCGCCCTTCATTTTGCGCGGCGTGTGCCTTCTCGGCATCGATTCCGTGATGTGCCCGATCGAACTCAGGCGGACCGCCTGGCGCCGCCTTGCCAGCGATCTGGATAAGGCAAAACTGGCTGATATCACTCATGAAATCGCCCTGGACGAGGTCATGGGCTTTGGTGCGAAAATTCTCGGCGGCCAGGTCCGCGGGCGGATCGTGGTAAAAATAGTCTGAGGACGTTCAGACTTTACCAACCAAGCTGCTCCAATGTTGCCACGGTTGGTATGGTAAGCAGCGGGTAAAGAGACTTGCAGCATGATCCCGGGGGGCCGGGTTTCCTCGCGCGGACGTCGAGAAGCGTCGGTCGCGGGGATCATGCTCAACAAGGAGCGGGTGCCCGCGCTCGTAAGTGGAGTAGCTCATGCTTGCGCGTTTGGTGTTGGGGGCCGTCACGGCCGGGGCAATGGTCGTGCCGGCGTTCGCAGGCATGATGAACGCCGATGAGGCCCGCAAGTTTGTCGCGGGCAAGGTATTCGCCTTCACCTGTTTCGATGGCACGCGCGGCGCCGGCCGCATCCTCGACGACATGGGCGCGGCTGGCTCGATCCAGTTCTCCGGCTCCGGTCCGATCCGCCATGTGCGCCTGCCCGGCAACACGCTGCAAATCCGCGGCCAGAGCGTTTGCGCCTCGCTGAAGGGCATTCCGTTCGAGCCGTGCTTCAACCTCGACAAGCAGGACGAGCGCTCGTTCCGCGGCTCGGTCTCCGGCATGGGCTTCGCCTATTGCGAATTCCGCCATCAGGGCGGCCAACAGATGCTGATGGCGCGCGCGGTGGCGCGGCCACGCTCGCTGCACCCGCGCACCCGATCCGCGGATGCCTCGCAGACTGAAGTGTCGCGCGTTGAGACGCCGCAGGTCGGAAGCGCGAAGCTCGAGCCGGTCAAGGCCGAACCCGCCAAGGTCGAGAGCGCGCCGGAGTTCCGCCGCTCCACCGACTAACGCTCTGCTGACCAACGTTTCATCTGCGCGCCAACGGGAATAGCGCCGCCAAGCCGTAGTCATACGGATGGCGGTCGCCACGCGTTGTTATCTACTCAATACCTAGCGTTCGCCAGGCGGCGAGATGTTGGGGGCTCCGATTTTGAGTAGTCATATGGCGCAGTATTTTTTCCGGATCAGTGACGGCGATTACGCTGGCGCGTCCGACCACGCGACGGAGTTTGAAAGCCGTGATGTGGCCTGGGCCGAGATGACCAAGGTCTGCGGCAATTTCCTCGGCAGCATTTCGCGCAATCTGAAGCAGAACAGCGAATGGCACATGGAGCTGCTCGACGAGGGCAGAAAGCCGGTGTTCAGGATTCGCCTGGTCGCCGAGTCCGTCGACCGTGAGACTTGCGACTGAGGCTCACCTTTCACGACAAGCGGTTCTAACCCCCAGCCTGCGGCACAGGCGGCGCAGCCCGCCTGCGAAACAGGATCCGCTGGTACAGCCAGCCGATCGCGACCAGTACGATGCCAAGGCACATGAACGACAGCGCCCGGTAGACACCGGTCAGTGTGGACATGTCGACCAGGAACGCCTTCAGGATCGTCAGCCCGATCACGGCAGCGGACGCGAGCCGCGCCCGCTCCGAATTGACCACGATGCCGATGCCGAGCAGCGCGACGCCGAACATCAGCCAGGCGATCGAATAGGTATATTGCTCCGCGCCCGTGGTCTCGCCGCGCGCCAGCACCGGTCCGTGATAGAGCCTGCGGATCTCAAGCGTCACATAAGCGAGCGCGAGGATCAGCGCCCCGGCTGCGATCGTATTGGCGTATACAGCGGGACGATGGCCCGCCACCGCGTAGGACAGCAGCAGCGCCAGCACGGCCGGCAGCGCATAGCCGAGCAGCAGCAGGTTGATGAAGCTGCCGCCGACGTCATGCGCCCACAGCATCGGATTCTCCAGGAACAGCAGCCCGAACACGCTGGCAAGCCCGGCGAAGGAAGTGAGCAGGACCGCGCCGACATTGTGGACGATGCTGCCGGTGCGCAGGCGCAACCGCTCCAGCCCGATCGCCATCGCGAGCGTCACGCCAACTTGCAGCGCAACCTCGGTCAGCCCGGCGCTGTCGCGATAAACGTCGCCGCTATTGACCGCGTGGCGGATCTCCATGAAGGCAAGCAGCACCGTGAACAGGATCGCGGCGGATTCGATGATCCGCAGCGGGACGTCGTCGGCATTGCGGCGCAGGAAATGGCTTGCGGCCCAGAACGACAGCGCCGGGACGCCATAGCCCCACAACAGCCAGTTGAAGATCGGCGTGGTGCCGACGGCATCGCCGGCGATCCGCGGCTCGTAGCCGATGCGCAGCACCACGATGCCGGCGAGGATCGCAGCGAGCCAGCGCAGGAACGGGATCGGCCGCTGCACCGAGAGCCATGCCGTGCCCATCGACACCAGCGCCAGCGCGATGGTGAGCCAGCCCTTGTCGAGCGCGAAGGTCAGCGCAAGCGCCAGCGAGGCGAGCGCGCCGGTCGCCGACAACGCGATCGAGGGCGACAGCTCCGGCCGCTGGCCGCGCCGGGTCAGCGCCTCGGTCGCGGCCGCGTAGGCCGCTGCCAGCAGCACGGCGAGTATCGCGAACGGAATCGAGCGGTCGAGATGCGCGATGCGCGCATAGAGCGCGACCAGCAGCGCGACCGGCGTGAACACGGCCGCCGCGGCCCAGGTCACCGTGACCTTCGTCGTGGCAAAGCGCAGTTGCGCGAGGAAGCCGGCGATGCCGAAGGCGGCTGCGAACAGCGCCGCGGTGACCAGATGCAGCGAGACCGAACCGTCGGTCGCGGACGGGCCGACGCCGGGGATCGCGCCGCCCGGCAGCACCAGCATGTCGACGTTGCGGCGGACCGCCCATTCGCCGAATACGATGAAGACAAAGAGTGACGCGGCGCCGATCGCACGGGTGGCAGCCGGTGCGCGCCAGGCGACGAGCAGGCTTCCGGCTGTGAGCAGCGCAAAGCCGATCATCGCGATGTCGGCGTGCGCGCTGTTGAGCACGATCAGCATCGCGCCGAACAGATAGGCCGCGAGCGATCCCGACGAGATCGGCTCGATTTCCTCGCCATCGCCGTCGGGGCCGAGCATGAAGCCGCAGACCACGAGCAGCGCCGCCAGCACGAAGCCCGCGATCACGTGGAAGGTACGCATACGACGAAGGCCGCCTGATTGACGCATGCGCGTGGGCGTGGCGATCTGTAAGATAGCGTTGGGTGAAGGTCAGGCGGCCTGCTGATCGGTGGGGTTGTTGGCTTGCCGCAGGAGCTTCCATTCCCAGGGCAGCAGTTCGCGCAGACGCGAAGTGGGAAGATCGGCGATCCGGGCGAGGACGTCGGCGAGCCAGGCTTTGGGATCGACGTTGTTCAGGCGGCAGGTCGTGATCATCGTCAGCATGATGGCAGCGCGGTCGGCGCCGCGCAGGCTGCCGGCGAAGGTCCAGTTGCGCCTGCCCAACGCGATGCCGCGCAACGCTCTTTCAGCGGCATTATTGCTGAGGCAGATCCTGCCATCATCGAGGAAGCGGGAGAAGTCGTCCCAGCGCCTGAGCATGTAGTTCATGGGCTTCAGGACCTCGGAGGAGCGCGACAGGGCTTCTCGCTCGCGGAGCAGCCAGTCGTGCAAGTCATCGAGAAGCGGCTTGCTCCTCTCCTGGCGTACGGCACGCCGCTCGTCGGCATTGCGGCCGTTGATGGCGCGCTCGATCTCGAACAGAGCGTCAAGACGCCTGACCGCCTCCAGCGCGATCGGGGAGACCGGTTTGCCCTTGCGGCCTTCCCTGGCCGTTTTCTCGATGTCGGCCAGCTCGAAGAATCCCCGCCGCGCATGGGCCAGGCAAAATGCGGGCGTGATCGGCATCGCTTTTCTTTTCGGATCGAACAACGGCTCGAAGCCGCTATAGCAATCCGCCTGCAAGATACCGGCGAAGGCGGCCAGATGCTTCTGGGGATGTTCGCCCCGTCGGTCGCTCGAGGCGTAATAGACCGCCGCCGGCGGCGCAGGCCCGGCGAACGGCTGGTCATCCCGCACATACGTCCAGATCCGCCCAGTCGTGCACTTGCCCTTCGCCAGGATGCGGATGGTGGTGTCGTCGCCATGTAGGCGCTCGGCCGCGAGCACATGGTGCTCGATCAGCTGGAACAGCGGCATAACGGCGAAGGTTCCGTGGCCGACCTGGTCGGCCAGCGTCGACAGCGGCAGATCGATCCTCTCGGCCTTAAAGCGCACGCTCTGACGGTTGAGCGGGATATGCATGCCGAACTTGTCGAACAGGATTGTCGCCAGCAGTTGCGGACCGATGAAGCCACGCGGTGTGGCATGGAACGGCGCGGGCGGCTGGCTGATCTTCTCACAATCGCGGCAGGTGAACTTTTCCCGCACCGTCTCGATCAGCTTGAACCGGCGCGGGATCTCCTCCAACGTCTCGGTCACATCCTCGCCCAGCTTCGCCAGGCGCGATCCGCCGCAGCAGGCGCAGCTCGTTGGCGCCTCAATGACGACCCGCTCGCGTTCGATGTCGTCCGGCCAAGGCTTGCGCACCGGCCGCTTGCGCGTGAAGGCCCGAACGTTCTGTACCTTTGCAGCCGCGGCACGCGCGGCGAGCTCATCCTCACTCGCCATGGTGATGAGTTCTTCGAGCTCCAATTCCAATTGCTCGATCAGCCGCGCCGTGCGCTCGGACCGCGGCCCGTACAGTTCGCGTTTGAGCTTCTCGATCCGCAGTTCGAGATGTGCGATCAACGCTTCGTTGTCCGACAGCTCCGCCCGCGCGCTGGCGGCATCCGCGACTGCGATATCGCGCTCAACTTGCAACGCCTTGCGCTCGGCCAGCAGCGCCATGTAGGCGCTCGCAAGATCCGCAGGAAGATCGTCTGGCTTCGAGCTCATGAAGCCATTGAATCAGATCGAGCAGCAGATTCAAACCCAAAACGGTTATCCGACCCGCGTCGGACGCTGGGTTTCTTGCGGGGTGCGCCAATCGATTCCGGACAACAGATAACTCAACTGCGCCGGCGAGATCGTTACCGTTTCACCGCCAACCGATGGCCAGATGAACCTTCCTCGCTCGAGTCTTTTGGTAAAAAGGCATGCTCCTTGGCCGTCGTGCCAGATCAGCTTCACAAGATCGCTGCGGCGACCGCGGAAGACAAACAAATGACCGCTGAGCGGGTCTTTGTGCAGCACCTCCTGCACTTGGAGCGCCAACGACGGAAAGCCTCGGCGCATGTCCGTGTAGCCTGTCGCGAGCCACACTCGCGCGCCCGTCGGAACCGGGATCATCGGCGGACCAAAGCATCGAGAACGCGACGTAGCGCATCTCCATCAACGTCGCCATCGACCCGGATGCGGTGCCCGCTACCAAGATCAATCTCGATGATGCCCTGGCTCTTGCGTCGACGCGCCGTTGGCGTCAACGCCGCTTCGGCCACCTCCCGCGGTAGCGCAGACGGCCCAATCTCGACCGGAACAAACGGCGCTATGCTCGCTTCGCCGTGCCTGCAAAGCTCCTTACGCCACCTGAACAGCTGGCTCACATGAAGCCCGGCCACGCGAGCCACCTCGGAAACATTGGCGCCGGGCTCGAGCGACGCTGCGACGAGCCGTTCCTTCTCATCCTGCGACCACCGGCGCCGCCGCTCGACCGTTGTGATCACCTCCGCCCTCGAAATCGTCATAGCGCTTCTCCTAGGATTACCCCTAGGACCTGCAGCGCTCGCGCCCATCAAACAAGGCGGCCCTTAGCGGAGGAATACCGTGGAAGACGTGCGGCGCGACCATCTCCGGCCCGCATTGCAGGCACGGGAAGGTCCACAGCAGTGCGAAGGCGATCGTCGTCACCGCAAGCCAGCGCCACAGCCGGATGCGGGCGAGGCCGAAGGATGCGGCGGTGACGATGGCGAGATAGATGTAGAGCGACCAGAAGTCGGGCTTGTCCGATGAGACCAGGATCGGCGTGACGAAGGCGCCGACGATGCCGAGCCCCGCCAGCGCCGGCCCGTGCAGCAGCGCGGCCGCGAGCGTGCCGAGCGCGACCATGCCGAGCAGGATGAAGGCGGTTGCCGGTGCCAGGAAGTCGTACAGCGCGTAGGCGGCGTAGACGGTCGCGAACGCCACCGCGGTGCCGGCGGCGGTGAGGATCGCCGGAATGTTGGCGATCGGCAGCGCCGCGATGTTGGAGATGCTTTCCTTGCGCCGGGTCCATTCACCGGCGCCGAGCAGCGCCAGCGCAAACAGCCCGCCGAGCATCGTGCGCACGCCAGGGGCCGAGCAGCCCGGCCTCGATCGAGTAGCGCACCATGAAGAAGCCGCCGAGCGCCAGCGTCAGGCCGCCGATCCACACCACCCAGCGCGTGCCGAGCGTTTCCTCGAAGCCGGGCGTTGGCTCCGGCGCGGGCGGCGGTTGCGGCAGCGGCGGTGGCGCGGCGCCCGCAGCATCCGCGGCCGGCTCTGTCTGCGCGTCCGGCTCGCTCGGCACAGCCTCGGGCAGCGGTGGCGGCGCGATCGGAGGCGCCGCCGGAAGCGTCTGCTCGAACTCCTGCAGCGGTGCCAAAGGCGGCGGCATCGCCGTCCGTGTGGCGGCTGCACCCGCAGTCTCGACCGCATCCAGCCGCCGCTGCAGCAGCGCGATCCGGCCCAGCGCCTGGCGCGCGAAAATGATCGCGACGATGGCGATGACCAGCGTGAGGAAATCGAACGGCGAGTCGAACATCAGGCCTCCGGCAGCGCGCGCCGGAGCCGTGGCCAACCAGCGGGGTCGCAACCTAGTAGTGCACTTGAGAGGACCGGAAGTTCAAGCGATCGGGTGTGCGAGCCGCGCTATTCCAGATCGATGTGGAAGGGGCGGCCTTCGACGCTCATGCTGCCCGGACCCATGGCATCGAGCGCGCGCAACATCCGGCCCTCGCGTCCCAGCGCCTTGTCGGCGAGGCTGACGATCAGCCGGTTGGGCGCCGCGATCGGCGAGGCCTCGCGGATCAGCCGGGCGATGGACATTTCGTCGCGGTGCGGATTGAGCGCGCAGACGGTGGCAAATGCGCTCGCGGTCGAGCGGCTGATGCCGGCGTAGCAATGCACCACCATCGGTGCGCGGCGATCCCAGCCGCGCACGAAGGTCAGCACCTTCTCGATATGCGTCTCGTTGGGCGCCACGAACCCGTCCATCTGTTCGATGATGTCGTCCATCGACACTTTCAGATGGTTGGCCGGCAGCACGGAGGGCGGCCGTTGTACCTGGTCGACATTGGCCATCACGGTCAGCACATGGCTGGCGCCGGTGGCACGAACCGTGTCGGAGAGCGCGGCGAGCGAGCAGACGTGAAGCATGATGGTCCTTGGGTATCGGGCGCGTCCGATTATAACGGCTGCTCCCGGGTGGGCAAAGGCGGGCGGCGCCGTACCCGCGCCTCGTTTTGCGCCGCAACCGGCGGCACGTTTCGCGGTGCCGCGCCTACGACGCGTGCAATGCCTTGAAGCGCTCGAGGAACTGCTTTTCGGCCCTCGCTGCGGTCCACGGCGTTAGATAGTCGCGCTCGGTCGCCTCCGGCAATTCCGGATCGCGGCCGAACAGCCGCTTGGCCTCGGCCTGCGAAAATCCCGCCAGATGCGTCGCCTCGAGATAGGCGGCGCCGCGATCGGCGGCCTTGATCTGCTGGGTGATCTCATCCGCCAGCACGGGCGGCAGGCCGAAGCGGATGTGGATCGCCGACAGCAGCCGCTTCTCCACCGCCTTGTATTCGCCGGCGAGCACTGCCTTGAACGGCGAGATCATGTCGCCGATGACATATTCCGGCGCGTCATGCAGCAGCGCGGCAAGCCGCACGCGGATGTCGACGCGCGGCGTCTGCTGGCGCATCACGGCTTCGACGAGCAGCGTATGCTGGGCCACCGAGAAGATGTGCGCGCCGCTGGTCTGTCCGTTCCAGCGCGCGACCCGCGCCAATCCATGTGCGATGTCGACGATCTCGATATCGAGCGGCGACGGATCGAGCAGGTCCAGCCGGCGCCCGGACAACATCCGCTGCCAGGCGCGGGCGGTCTCCGTCGAGTTACGCGCAGTCATTTCGTCATGAGCCGCGGTGTGCGGAGTTTCCCGCTGCAGGCCTCGTGGCAGAAGCAGGTGACGAGGTGATCGTTGACCATGCCAGTCGCCTGCATGAAGGCGTAGACGATGGTCGGGCCGACGAACTTGAAGCCGCGTCCGCCGAGCTCCTTGGAGACCTTGATCGACACCGGCGTCGAGGCCGGCACGCTTGCCGTGGTCTTGAACTGATTGACCTTCGGCTTGCCGTCGACGAAGTCCCAGAGGAATTTCGAGAAGCCGGGACCTTTCTCCATGATCTCGAGATAGCCTTTCGCACTCGCCACCGCGCCATCGATCTTGGCGCGGTTGCGGACGATGCCAGCGTCGTTCATCAGCGCGTGCACCTTCTTGGCGTTGTAGCGCGCGATCTTCTCGGGCTGGAAATCGTCGAAGGCTTTGCGGAAATTCTCGCGCTTGCGCAGGATCGTGATCCAGGACAGGCCGGCCTGGAAGCCGTCGAGGATCAGCTTTTCGTAGAGCGCGCGGTCGTCATATTCGGGCACGCCCCATTCGTTGTCGTGATAGGCGACGTAGAACGCGTCCTCGCCCGGCCAGGGGCAGCGCGTCTTGCCGTCGGGATGCAGTTGCGCGGTACGGCTCATGCGACGGTCTGCTTGGGTGTGATGCGGACGGCGTCGGGCTCGGCGAGATGAAGCGCGAGCCCGCCCGCGGTCAGCGGCAGGCCGGCGTCGAGCGCATCGGCGACGCGGTCGATGCGCACCAGCGCGAGGCCTTTCTCGCCGGCGGTCGAGCCGATGGTGCCGACCTGCTTGTCGCCGGCGAGGATAGTCGCGCCGGTCTCGGGGGAGGGGCCGTCGAGAATGATCCTTACCGTGCGGGTGCGCGCCGTGCCGCGGTGCTGCATGCGCGACACCACCTCCTGGCCGACATAGCAGCCCTTCTCGAAATCGACGCCGTTGAGGCGGTCCATATTGGTCTCGTGCGGGAAGGCGTCGCCATACATGAAGTCGAGCCCGCCGCGCGGCACGCCGGTCGCGATCCGATGCGCCTCATAGGCGCTATCGTCGACGAGATCGGCGCCGATCAGCTCAGCGAGCTTCTGCGTCAGATCTTGCGGGATCAGGATGCGCCAGCCGAGCGCCGGGTTGCGCGGATCGGCAAAGGCGAGATCGGGGATCGCCGCCGGCTCGCCATCCCAGGCCGCCAGCACGCCGAGGCTGTCGGTGAGGTTCTCGACCACGACCTTGGCGCGCAGCTTGTAGAAGCCGAGCTTGTCGGCGAGCCCCTTGGCGAGCGCGCGCGGCGCGTCGATCAGGAAGCCGCCGCCATGGCCTGTGGGTATCTCGGTGATCAGGAAATCGACGATGATCTTGCCCTGCGGCGTCAGCAGCGCGCCGAACCGCGCCTGTCCCGGCCGCAGCTGCTCGACATCCGTCGTGATGAGGCCGTTGAGGAAGTTGCGGGCGTCCTCGCCAGAGACCTTGACCACGCCCCGATCCGGAAGAAACGCTGCTTTCATTCGCAAAATTGGCTCTTTTCAAGTTCCTTGGGAAACGCGCAGGCCGCGGATATCCCCTGCCAAGCTAAGGCGCTAGAGTGCGCCGAACAAGGCCCGCGCGACAACGGAAAGCGGGCGCCGAGGACCGATGAATCAGCATTTTGACACCATTCTAAAATCCGGCACCGTGGTCAATCAGGACGGCGAGGGCGTGCGCGATATCGGTATCGCGGGCGGCCGCATCGCCGCGATCGGCTCGCTCGGCCAGGCTTCGGCCGGCGAGGTGATCGACTGCAAGGGCCTGCACATCCTGCCCGGCGTGATGGACACCCAGGTGCATTTCCGCGAGCCCGGGCTGACGCAGAAGGAAGACCTCGAGACCGGCTCGCGCAGCGCCGTGATGGGCGGGGTCACCGCTGTCTTCGAGATGCCGAACACCAACCCGCTGACCGTCACCGCAGAGGCGTTCACCGACAAGATCAAGCGCGGCCACCATCGCATGCATTGCGATTTCGCGTTCTTCATCGGCGGCACCCGCGAGAATGTGCAGGACTTGCCGGAGCTAGAGCGCGCGCCGGGCTGCGCCGGCGTCAAGGTGTTCATCGGCTCCTCCACCGGCGCGCTCTTGGTCGAGGACGACGAGAGCCTGCGGCGGATCTTTCAGGTGATCCGGCGCCGCGCCGCGTTCCACGCAGAGGACGAATACCGCCTCAACGAGCGCAAGCCGCTGCGCATCGAGGGCGATCCGCGCTCGCATCCGGTGTGGCGCGACGAGACCGCGGCGCTGATGGCGACCGAGCGTCTGGTGAATCTCGCGCGCGAGACCGGCAAGCGCATCCACGTGCTGCACATCTCGACCAAGGAAGAGATCCTGTATCTGCGCGACCACAAGGATGTCGCCTCCTGCGAGGCGACGCCGCATCACCTCACCATGGCCGCGCCCGAATGCTATGAGCGGCTCGGTACGCTGGCGCAGATGAACCCGCCGGTGCGCTCGGCCGATCACCGCGCCGGCATCTGGTACGGCATCGAGCAGGGCATCATCGATGTGCTCGGCTCCGATCACGCGCCGCATACGCTGGAGGAAAAGGCCAAGACCTATCCGGCCTCGCCATCAGGCATGACCGGCGTGCAGACGCTGGTGCCGTTGATGCTCGATCACGTCAATGCCGGGCGGCTGTCGCTGGCGCGGTTCGTCGATCTCACCAGCGCGGGGCCGGCACGGCTGTTCAACATCGCCTGCAAGGGCCGCATCGCGGCGGGCTATGACGCCGACTTCACCGTGGTCGACCTCAAGCGCAACGAGACCATCACCAACAAATGGGTGGCCTCGCGCGCGGGCTGGACGCCCTATGACGGCGTGCGGGTGCAGGGCTGGCCGGTCGGCACATTCGTGCGCGGCAGGCGGGTGATGTGGCAGGGCGAACTGACGACGCCGTCGACAGGCGAGCCGGTCCGGTTCCTCGAGACGCTGAAGCCGTAACGACTGGTGCGATTACTGTCGGGCGAGCGCCAGCGAGAACTCGCCGTTGCGCACGCGCGCGGCGAGGCCCTCGGCGAATTTCGCCACCGCATCCTCGCCATAGGTGCCGACGAGCTCGGCGAGCGCCGCAAACAGACTCGCCTGCGCGAGGCAGTCGCCATCGACGCCGTCGTGACGCGCTTCCGCCCAGGCCTCGTTCAGGTAGCCCAGCGCGGCTTGCTTCTGCTCGTGATCGGGACGCGGGTCTTGGTGATGGGGAAAGGACGCTGGATGGCGCATGGAACTCATCAAAATGAATGCGCGCGGTCCGGACGCGAACCACTGCGACGCGCGAGATGTATCACGCATGCGGGTACCGCCTAGCCCACATCTTTCGAAAAGGTTAACGCGCGCTTCGGCATTTAAAGGGGAATTCCGGATGGTGCGGCCGCCGTCAGCCAAATGAGCTGTGGATATGGTCCCCTACCGCGCGCGGCGAGGCGCACAGCTGGCTGGCGCCGGCCTCGAGCAGCTCCTCGGGCGTGCCATAGCCATAGGTCACGCCGACCGCGCGGATGCCGTTCCGCCTGGCCCCGATCACGTCGTGGCTGCGGTCGCCGATCATCACGGCCTTCTCCGGATCGGCCCCGGTCTGCTCCAGCGCATAGGCGAGCAGGTCGACCTTGTTGACACGGGTTCCGTCGAGTTCGGAACCGAACACGTGGTCGAAATACCCGTTCAGCCCGAAATGCGCGACGATCCGTGTCGCGAACACATGCGGCTTCGAGGTCGCAACATACATGCGGCCCGGCCACTCGCGCAGCTCTGCCAGCACCTCGGCGATATCGGGATAGACGCTGTTCTCGAACAGCCCGACATCGCCGAATCGCTCGCGGTAGAGCTCCACCGCGCGGTCGGCGAGCTCCTCGCCGCCGAGCAGCAGCGCAAAGCTCGCCCGCAGCGGCGGCCCGATGCACCAGGTCAGCTCGTCCTGCGAGGGGACCGGCCGGCCGAGCTTTCCCAGCGCATACTGGATCGAGCCGGTGATGCCGGGCTTCGGGTCGGTCAGGGTGCCGTCGAGGTCGAAGAAGATCGCGCGGTCAGTTGGCATAGCGGGCCGTCAGGTCGCGCGAGATTTTCGAGCCTTCCTCGATGTAGCGGCGGATCGCCACGGTGGCTGCGGGGGTGCAGGACCGGTAGGTCTGCTGGAAGCCGTTATAGCCGCGGTTGAAGCCCGCGATCATGCGGGCGCGGCGGTCGCCGGAGGGGGTTTCGGCGTCGATCAGCGCCTGCATCTCGTTGCGCCATTTGGCGCCCTCGTTGGAGCCGCAGATGCCGCGCAGATAGTGCAGGGCGCCGAGGATCTCGGCCAGCCGCTGCAGGTCGCCGTCGAACGGCGCAGCCGCGTCCTGCGCCCGGGCGGGCGAGGCAAGGCATGCCGACATCAGGATCACAACGGCGAGAAAGGCTCTGATCATCAGGGGTTCCGGAATGGCCGTGGTATGCCCCCTCAATGCGCCCGAGGCAAGGCGCAAAGGGCCTGTAATACCGCCTCCCAAGCGCCCCAAAACCGGCCTCAAACCAGCCGCCGGGCGGCCGCAATGACCTCATGGAGACCGCCGGTGACCTTGAGGTCGCCGATCGCCTCCGGCGCCAGCCATTTGAAATCGTCGTGCTCGTCGTTCAGCACGGGCTCGCGGGACGCCCAGCGCGCCGCGAATGTCATGATCAGATAATGCCCGGTGCCGGGGCCGGTCGGCAGCACCCCGCGCCAGCCGGCCATGCCCAGGATTTCGACCCTGAGGCCAGTCTCCTCGTCGATCTCCCGGTGCAGGGCGGTGTGCAAGGATTCGCCGAACTCGACCCGGCCGCCGGGCAGCGAATAGAAGCCTTTTCCGGGCGAGCGGGCGCGGCGGACCAGCAGCACCTTGCCGTCGCGAAAAATCACGCCGGAGACGGCGAGCTGCGGGCGGATCGGAGGTTCGGGAGAGGCCAAGGCAATCAACAATCAGGTTCAAGCACTTTATGCCCGATAAATCAGGCGCCCGCCATGATGCTGTCGACGTCGGCCTCTGCGGCGCCGTTGATGATGCCGGCGGTCAGCATCACCAGCGGCTTGACCCAGACGATCGCCTGCTCGGCGAGCGCGACCCGGCTCTTGTCCTGATGCAATTGCCGCATCGCGGCGCCGACCTCAGTCAGTATCTTGGTCATGCTGTCGGTGAGCTGGTCGAATTCGGCCCGGATTCCGGCATCGGCGGTCTCATAGGATTCGATCGCGAGATCGCGCGCCTTGAAATTGGAGGCGGTGAAATGCTCGGCATAGGACAGCGGCTGCCATTCCAGGAAATCGCTGGCGCATTCCGGCAGGTCCGGAACCATCTCAAGCAGCATGATGGCTTCGTTGAAGTGATTGAGGTAGTCGGTGGCAAGCCCGGTCCGGGGATTGATGTTGGCGGCGCGCAACAGCGTCGCCCGCGCCTCGTCGGGGTACGTCGGTCGCGGGGAAGAGCCCGCTATGGCGGCCGTTGAGGTCATTGATCGCAGTCTTTAACGTTCCAAGTTAAGGCAGAATAAACGGATACCACTCTGGACGGGAAATGTGCGGACGCTTTGTCATAACCTCGCCGCCGGCGGCCTTGCGCGAGATGTTCGGCTATATCGAGCAGCCGAATTTTCCGCCACGGTATAATGTTGCGCCGACCCAGCCAATCCCGGTGGTGCTGCTGCAGAATGGCGGCCGGCATTTTCAATTGATGCGCTGGGGCCTGATCCCGTCCTGGGTCAAGGACCCCCGGACGTTCTCGCTTTTGATCAATGCCCGCTCCGAGACAGTGCGGGAGAAGCCGGCCTTCAAGAACGCGATCAAGCGGCGCCGCGCGCTGATCCCGGCCGACGGCTATTACGAATGGCAGGATGCCGGCGGCCGCAAGCGGCCGTTCTTCATCCATCGCCGCGACGGCCACCCGCTCGCCTTCGCAGCGCTCGCCGAGACCTGGATGGGGCCGAACGGCGAGGAGCAGGACACGGTCGCGATCGTCACCGCGCCCGCAAGCCCCGACCTCGCGCAGCTGCATCACCGTGTGCCGGTCACGATCCGGCCCGAGCAATTCGCGCGCTGGCTCGATTGCCTGCCCAACGATGTCGACGACGTGATGCCGATGCTGAAAGGGCCCGATGTCGGCGAGTTCGCCTGGCACCAGGTGACGATGCGGGTGAACAGCGTCGCCAATGACGACGCGCAATTGCTGCTGCCGATGAGTGCGGAAGAGATCGCCGCGGAAGATGCGCCGGCGAAGAAGGCCACACCGCGAAAGACGAGTGTGCGGGAGGATGACGGGCAGGGGTCGTTGTTTTAGCGATCGGTTGGAAAAGCGTGGTGCGTGGCGCGAATACAGGTACAGAGAGCTGGCGCCGGTTGTTTGGACAGCGCCCCGCGGGATTTAAGTGGATTCCTGCCGGGTTATGCTGAACGCGGGGCCTTACGATTTTGTCGTTGCGTCGGGAGGGCGTAGCCCGACCAGAGCGACGACAAAATCGTCGGCGACGGTCATGCGGCCATCACCATAGCTTGCGTGCCGAAGTAAGCCTCGTCGGGCGTGCGCCCGTCAAGGCTCGAGTGAGGGCGTCCCTGATTGTAGAAGGCCAGATACTTGGCAATTGACGCTCGCGCCTCGGACACGCTGTCGTAGGCGCGGAGATAAACTTCTTCGTATTTGACCGTGCGCCAGAGCCGCTCGACAAACACGTTGTCGCGCCAGGCGCCCTTGCCGTCCATGCTGATGGCGATCTTCGCGTCCAGCAGCACATCGGTGAACTCGAGGCTGGTGAACTGGCTGCCCTGGTCCGTGTTGAAAATCTCGGGCCTGCCGTGCTTCGCCAACGCCTCCTGGACCGCTTCGACGCAGAAGGCCGCCTCCATTGTGATCGAGACGCGATGGGCCAGGACCCGTCGGCTGAACACATCGACGACCGCCGCGAGATAGACGAAGCCACGCCGCATCGGAATGTAGGTGATGTCCATTGCCCACGCCTGGTCGGGCCGCTCGATCTTCAATCCGCGCAACAGGTACGGGTAGATCTTGTGACCCGGTGCCGGCTTACTCGTGTTCGGGCGACGATAGACCGCCTCGATCCCCATGCGCTTCATCAGCGTCGCAATGTGGCGGCGACCGGCGTATACGCCCTCCCGCCGCAGCAACGATCGCTGCATACGCGCTCCCGCGAAGGGATAATCGAGATGCAACTCATCGAGCCGACGCATCAAGGCAAGGTCCTCGGCCGAAACTGGCCGAGGTTCATAGTAGACCGTGCTGCGAGCCAGCTTCAGGACCTTCGCCTGGCGCACGATAGAAAGATCATGACCGCGGTCGATCATCGCTTTGCGCTCAGCAGGCCCGCCTTGGTGAGCGCGCCGGACAAAAAATCGTTTTCCAACGCCAGCTCGCCGATCTTGGCATGTAACGCCTTCAAATCGACCGGCGTCTCGGCCGACGCCTTGTCATGCCCAAACACGCCGGCGGCGCCTTCCAGGAGCTGGTTTTTCCAGATCGTGATCTGGTTCGGATGAACATCAAACAGTTGCGCCAGCTCCGCCAGCGTCTTGTCGCCTTTGACCGCAGCCAAAGCAACCTTCGCCTTGAATGCCGGAGAATGCATCCGGCGGCTCTTCTTCGTCATCTTCGCTCCTGATTCGCGGCAAGAATCCTCGCCGCTGTCAGGCAGAAAATCCACTCAAGCTACTGTCCGAATTTGCGGAGCCAGCTCTCAGATTTCTCCACATCGTCGTCCTGGCGAAAGCCAGGACCCATAACCACCGCAGTTGATCGTGAACGGGATAGTGGCCCCAGCGTCGCGCAACAATTGAGATCTGCGGTAATGGGTCCTGGCTCCCGTGCGCAATTGCGCACTAGGTGGTGTGGACACTAGCGCATCCATAGAACGATGGCTGCGAGAGTGACGACGGCCCGGTAGTTCCGGGCCGTTTTTTCGAAGCGGGTTGCGACGCGGCGGAACTGCTTGAGCTTTGAGAAGCAGCATTCGACGAGATGACGCTGGGCATAGAAATGCTTGTCGAGTGGATATTTGAGCGCGCGTGACGGGTTGTTGGGGATCACGGCGAGCGCGCCTTTGGCGGCGATGGCTTGGCGCAAGTGATCGGCGTCATAGGCCGTATCGGCCATGACGACCTCGGCGGATAAGCCTTCGATCAATGCGGCGGCTTGCGGTGCATCGCCCTTCTGACCTGCGGTGAGCGTGAACCGCACCGGACATCCCAAGCCTCGAACGGCCATATGTATCTTGGTGCTCAGGCCGCCGCGCGAGCGGCCGATCGCTTGATCTTCCGCTTGATCTTCAGACCCCCCTTTTTGGCGCCGGCGGCGTGCTGATGCGCCCGAACGATGGTGGAATCGACGATCAGATATTCGAAGTCCGGATCATCGGACATCGCCTCGAAGATCCGCCACCAAACACCCTTGATGCTCCATCGACTGAAGCGCCGGAACACGCTGTTCCAGTCCCCAAACACCTCCGGAAGATCGCGCCAGGGAGACCCCGTACGCACGATCCACAGCACACCTTCCACGAACATCCGGTTGTCGCGCCCGGTGGAGCCCTTCTGATCGGGGCGCCCTATGATCAGCGGCGCTATCCGCTCCCACGCCGCGTCGCTCAATACCAAACGGTCCATCACACCCAAGGCGGCCTCCCCAAAAGCAGCCTTGAATCTGATTTGCTCCTAAAAGGGAATCCTTAGAGTCCACACCACCTAGGCCAGGACGACGATGAAGATTCAACCTGCCAAACAGCTTGATCGGTGTCATCACCCGCGCATGCGGATGATCCAGTATTCCAGAGACGCCAGTGTTTGAGCCGAGCGGCCGCGGCGCGCCCTCAGGTGCGCAATTGCGCACCGGGGAATGACGAAGGGAGCCTTCACCCCTTCACCGACGCCACGCCCTCGATCTCGATCAGCATCTTCGGATTGGGCAGCGCCACCACGACGCAGGTGGTGCGCGCGGGGTAGGGCGCGGGGCCGAACGCGCCGGCATACAGGACGTTCATGGTGGCGACGTCGGAGGCGCGGGTCAGCAGCACGTTGACCTTGACGAGATCGCGCATCGTTGCGCCCGCCTCGTTCAGCACACGTTTGAAATTGGTAACGACATTGGCGAACTGCGCCTCGAAACCGTCAGGCAGCTCGCGGTTGGCGTCGAAGCCGGGAATGCCGGAGATGAACAGCAAATCGCCGACGCGGGCGCCGAACGAGAGCGGCGGCGCCTGGACGCCGGGCGGAGGAGGGAAGTGCTTGATCGCTGTCGTTTCTGTCATTGGGATCACCCGTCTGCGCGAGAGGGAAGGGAAGCGGTGTCGATGGTGTGCGGCGCCACTGCGTGGCGGCGCCAGAGATTCTTGCCGAAGAGATTCTGACCGATCATGCCTGCGAGCATCGCGATGACAAAGACCACGATCGGCAGCGAGAGGCCGGCGAGGTTAACCAGCGCCGGTCCGGGGCAGATGCCGGCGAGGCCCCAGCCGATGCCGAACAGCACGGCGCCGGCAACCAGCGGCGCATCGATGTCGTTGCGGTCGGGCCAGAGGAAGCGCGCCGAGAAGGCGGGTGCGGTGCGCTGCCGCGCGATCGCAAAGCCTGTTGCTGCGACCGCGACGGCGCCGGCCATCACGAAAGCGAGCGTCGCATCCCAGGCGCCAAACAAATCGAGGAAGCCGAGCACCTTCTGCGGATCGGTCATGCCCGAGATCAGCAGGCCGGCGCCGAAGATCAGGCCGCAGACGAAGCTGGCAAGAAGCGGCATCGCTAGCCTCCCAATCCATGTCTTGCGATCGCGACCGTCGCGATCGCCGCCAGCATGAAGATGATGGTGGCCGCAATCGAGCGGCCGGACAGCCGCGCGAAGCCGCAGACGCCGTGGCCCGAAGTGCAGCCATTGCCCATCCGGGTGCCGAACCCGACCAGCAATCCCGCGATCGTGATCACCGCGAGGCTCGCATTCATCGCCGGCCGCGGCAGCGGCGCGCCGAACAGCGCCGCAATCAGGGGCGCCGCGACCAGCCCCGCGATGAACGCGACGCGCCAGGAGCGGTCGACGGTATCGGCCTGCAGCAGGCCGCCGACGATGCCGGTGACGCCTGCGATTCGTCCGGTCAGCAGCATCAGCAGCGCCGCGGCGAGCCCGATCAGCGCGCCGCCGGCGAGGCCGGAAAAGGGGGTGAAATCGTGCATCGATGCTGATCCCTGTTGCGCGAACACCTCAGCGATCCGGCAAAGTGGCGGCTGCGGATGCGCCAACGTCGCGCGACTGTGCACCCGATGATAGACTCCGCCAGATCAGGAACAAGCGCAATCCCGCGTGTTTGCCGGCATTTCAACGATGCCTCCAGCCGGCTGGATTGCCGCAATTCGCTTCTCGCTCTCAATTCGTCCGGAGAACACCCCATGAGATTGTCATCCGCCATCCGCGCCGCGCTGTTCGCGCTGGCGCTGCTCACCGGCTCGTCCGCCGCCTTGGCCGACGAGGGCGCCGTGACGCTCGTGATCTTCAAGGGCGGCTGGATCTTCGGCGGCTCCGCCGGCAAGGGCGTTTTGACCTTCCACGGCCAGACCTACGGGCTCACCGCCGGCGGGCTGGACTACGGCCTCGTGTTCGGCGGCTCCCAGACCACCTTGCAGGGGCGGGTCCGTAATATCCGCCGCGCCCAGGACATCGCTGGCGTCTACGCCGCGGCCGGCATGGGCGTTGCCCTCGGCGCCGGCGTGCGCGGCATCCTCTTGACCAACCAGAACGGCGCGGTGCTCGAATTGAGCGGCAAGCAGGTCGGCCTGATGGCCAATGTCGACCTCAGCGGGCTTGCGATTACGTTGAAGGAGTAACGGGCGCGTTGTTCGTAGGTTTCGTAGGATGGGTAGAGCCAACGGGTCCGCGCAACGCGCGGCCCGATGATAAACTCCGCGAAACCCATCGCCTTCGTCGTCCTGGGAGAGATGATGGGTATCGCTACGCTCCACCCATCCTTGTATTAGCGCGCTGGGTTAGACTGGCCTCGTTCCGTGAGGAATGGCCCAGCTCGGGTGGCCGCCCGGGCTGGGCCGCTGATCGATCGGATCGTTACCCATCGAAGCCTTGAGGGCTGTTATTCGTAGCAAGATCGCGATCGGCACTTCATCGGGACCCGCATGGTTGAACGAACTTTAGGTTCGCATCACAAGGGAGGGTCGAGGAAGATGGCCAAGCGTACCACAATCTGTGCCGGGATCGATACCGGCAAGCGCAAGCTCGACGTGGCGCTCGACGGCAACTCGGAGCAGCTGCAGGTGGAGAACACGGCGGAAGGTCACAAGGCGCTGCTGGAGTGGCTTGGGCGGCGCAAGGTCAAGCGGGTTGGGATCGAGGCGAGCGGTGGCTATGAGCAAGCCGTCGTCGCCGAGTTACGGCGCATGCGGTTTGTCGTCGTGGTGTTCCAGCCGGCGCAGGTGCGTGCCTATGCCAAATACCGCGGGCAACGTGCCAAGAACGATCGGATCGATGCCGCGCTGATCGCCGCCTGCGCCGCTGCGGTCAACAAGATCCACCCGGCCCCTGACGCAAGATTATCGCCCTTGGCCGGGCAGCTGACACTGATCGATCAGATCGGAGAGGATATCACGCGGTTCAAGAACCGGCTCGAGAGCTGTCGCGATGCGCGTATCCAAAAGCTCTGGAAGGAAGATATCGTCCGCCTGGCCAAGCGCGAACGCGTCGAGTTCAAGGCTTTGGTGGCAGCGATCCGCGAACAGCACGATCTCGCTGCCCGGCTCGATCTGATCTACAGCGTCGGCGGGGCCGGGCTGCCGACTGCGGTCGCCATTCTGGTGCGCATGCCGGAGATCGGCCAAATCAGCCGCGAGCAGGCCGCAGCTCTTGCGGGCCTTGCGCCTTATGATGACGACAGCGGAGAGCATATTGGCGCTCGTCACATCATCGGTGGACGCAAGCGCCTGCGAGAGGCGCTCTATGCTGCAGCGCTGGCGGCGTCGTTCCGCTGGAATCCGCAGCTCATCGCCCTTTACAAGCGACTGATCGCCGCCGGTAAGGGTCACAAGCGCGGCGCTAATCGCCTGCGCCAGGAAGCTGCTCGTCTTCATCAACGCCGTAGTGGCCCGAGGCACCCCTTGGCAAGCTGACATGTCAGCTGTTCCAGCAGCCTGAAGCGTTTCTTTGTTCGACCGGGGCGCCGTTTCTTCGTCCCGACCTGCCGTCACCAGGACGTCGCGCACAGCGGCCGTCAAGGATGGCCGTCGCTCAAATGCCACCACATCCTCATCCTCAACAGGCCACGCCTTGATGGCCGCGAGCACGGCGTCAGTCTCAACGGCGATCGGACAATTCAATCGCACACAACCGAAAGAGCTAATGGTTGCTACGGTCCTGCCAATGATCTGTAGCGCGCATGAGCGAAGCGATATGCGGGACCGCACCAACCCCGGATGTCGCTTCGCTCATCCGGGCTTCTGTAACGGGCCTTTGTAAGTCAATCCCTTTTTGCGTGATCCACTCGCCGGGCACTTGCTTCTGTACGGGATCGGCGCGAAGGCCGTCGCCTGATGGGGTGCATTGAGGAGCCGGCCGGCCAATCTACGGAAGCGTGGTTGTGAGCCACTTCCCGGATGGCGGCCTGACCGGATCCATCGTCCCGGCGCAGGGACCTCGCTCAGGGAGAGCCTGGTGTCGTGGCCCGCCCAGAACCGATTGCTGCTCCTTGCTTAGGTTGCCGAGGCCTTGGCCATCGGGTTGAACGGTTTGGCGTCGGCGAGCATGCGATGCAGAACGACGGCGAGCTTGCGTGCGAGCGCCACCTTGGCCTTGCGCAGGCCTGCGCGCCGGGCGATCCGCATCGCCCAGCCTTTCAGCGCCGAGCAGTTCCTGACCGGCTTGGTCAGCATGACGTGAGCCGCTTGATAGAGCGCCTCGCGCACGGAGGCATCGCCGATCTTGCTGATGCGGCCGGTATAGTCGGTTTCGCCCGATTGGTACTTCTTCGGGGTGAGGCCAAAATGCGCTCCCGTCGCCTTCGAGGACCGGAAGCGCTTCGGGTCGTCGACCGCCGAGGCGTAGGTAAGCGCCACGATCGGGCCGACGGACGGTGTCGTCATCAGGAGGCGGGCTTGAGGGTGCGACCTGGCGAGCTTTTGGGTGTGCTTATCCAGGCCATTGAACTCGCGCCGCAGCACGGCGTGGGCTTCGAGCAGCGCCTGTGCCACGATCTCAAGTCCGGGATGGCCCGCTACGAGCTCCCGGATGCGTTCGGCGAACGTGCGCTCGGTGGTCGTGCCGACCTTCAGACCGAAGCCGCGGAGCACGCCGCGCAGGCTGTTCTCGATGTCGCGCAGCTTGGACTGCAGCAGCTTGCGTGCCGTCAGAACCGCCCGCGTCTCTTGCGCTTCGATCGACTTGCAGTGCACCGGCCGGAACCAGCCCAGCCGCATCAGTTGCGCGATCCCGCGGGCATCGTTGCGGTCCGACTTCACCGGCATCGCCTTGAAGGCATCGCGGACGTGCCGCGTCTCCAACAGTTCGACTGCCAGGCCCGCATCCCGCATCGCTGCGTAGAGCCATTGCGACAGCGGACTAGCCTCCAGCCCGATCCGTTCCAGCACCAACCCCAGCGACCGCAACCAGGTGATCAAGGCCTCCGGCTCACTCGCAACCCTCGCCTCGCGCAAAATCTTACCTGTCCCATCGACAAGGCAGACGCTCGAGCATTCCAAAGACACGTCGATTCCTGCATAGTGGTACATGGTCGTCCCTTAATGATGCTTGGAGCGGGCTTGCCCGACTCCGTTTATTGACACCATCAGTTTGAGGGACGACCGCCTTCCAACCAACAGGCCGCTCGCGAGCGCGCTTCCAAATCGCGCCGTAGCGAGCGGGCGGCCGGCCCGTTACCCCATCTACGCATTTTCGTCCGGACGAGCCAGGCCGATCCACTCCGCCAGCTCGCGCCACGGCCGCAAATTCCAATGCCCGGACGCCGCGCCGGACGGCGACGGCAACACGAACACATCGGGAAAGCTGCCGATCTGCGGCTGCCGGCCGAACGCGAGCGCGCTGGTCGGCCTGCCGTAAAACAGGCTCGCCGCCTTCTTGCTGGTGAAGGCGATCGTCTTCGGCCGATGCCTCTCGATCTTCGCCCTGAAGCCTGCGACATCGAACGAGCCCCGCGCGATCTCATGATCCATCCCGGCGCCGGTCTTGGAGAGATCGGTGAAGCCGATGCCGAGTTCGAGCAGCGCCGCGAACTCATCCGGCCGATAGCGCCGTGGCGTGATGCCGGCCTCATGCAGCGCACGCCAGAACCGGTTGCCGGGATGCGCGTAGTAATGCCCGACCGCGGCCGAGCGCGTGCTGGCCGCCGTGCCGACGAAGACCAGGCGCAGATTGGCGCGGAGCTGGTCGGGGAGGCGGTGAAGGTTATTAGCGGGCTGAGCTGCTGCCGGTTTGATGGACACCCGCTTAAGCTAATCCCACCTTGCGCTCGAACTCAACCGGGCTGAGATAGCCGATGGTCGAGTGCCTGCGGGTCGTGTTGTAAAATCGTTCGATGTAGTCGAACACATCGGCGCGTGCCTCATCTCTGGTTTGATAAATCTTGTTGGCCGTACGCTCGGTCTTGAGCGAGGAGAAGAAGCTCTCCATCGCCGCGTTGTCCCAGACGTTGCCGGAGCGGCTCATGCTGCAAACGATGCCGTGGTCGGCCATCAGGCGCTGGAACTGCTCGCTGGTGTACTGGCTGCCCTGGTCGGAGTGATGCAACAGCGCATCCGGCTTGCCGCGCCGCCAGACGGCCATCAACAATGCGTCCGTCACGAGCTGTGCCGTCATGGAGGCACTCATCGACCAGCCCACCACGCGGCGTGAGAACAGGTCGATCACCGCTGCGACATAGAGCCAGCCTTCGGCCGTCCAGAGATAGGTGAAGTCGGCGATCCACTTCTGGTTCGGCCGCTCGGCGGCGAACTGCCGGTCAAGGAGGTTCGCCGGTACGGTCTCGAGCTGTCGATCGCCGCTGTCCTTCGGTAAGCGCCGACGTCGCGGCCGCGCCCGCAAGCCTTGCAGGCGCATCAGCCGCTCAATCCGGTGCAGGCCGCAATCCGCCCCGTCGGCGAGCAGGTCACGCCACACCCGGCGTGCGCCATAGGTGCGGTCGCTGGCGGCGAAGCTGGCCTTGACCTTGCCGCCGAGCTCCTCGTCGCTGCGGGATCTGGCGCTGGGAGAGCGGTTCAGCCAGGCATGGAAGCCCGACCGCGACACTCCCAGCGCATCGCATAGCCATGCCACCGGCCAGATCGTCCGGTGCTTCGCGACGAAGGCGAACTTCATGTCGCTTCCTTCGCGAAGTAGGCTGCGGCCTTTTTTAGGATATCCCGCTCGGCCTTCAGCTTGGCGACCTCACGGCGCAGCCGCTCGATCTCCTGCTGCTCCGGCTTCATCTGCCCGTGGCCGGGAAAGGCTTGCGCCGGGTCGGAGCCCAACTCCTTCACCCATTTGCGGAGAACATTCTCATGAACATCCAGGTCACGGCCAGCTTGCGCCACCGACACCCCACGTTCCCGCACCAGCTTGACCGCCTCGACCTTGAACTCGCGGCTGAACTTCCGTCTTTTCATCGCCACCTCCGGCTTCATGAAACACCTAATCTCGGTGTCCATCAAACCGGCAGCAGCTCACTCTCCACGAGTCACATCGTGGAGAGAGCCCCCACCCATATCGCATCTTCGATGCGATACGACCTCCCCCGCAAGCGGGAGAGGTGGAGCGTGTCTGCGGCCTGACCGGTTCAACCTAACGTCATCGTTGTTTAGCGCGCCGGCTCCTTGATCTCTTCTTCGGTCGTGACCGCTTGTGCAGGCCCCGTCGCGCGCACCATCAGGAACGTTCCCGAGAACCTCGTGCCGCGGATGCTCCAGCGGCCGTCGATCTCGGTCGCGTCGGCATTGACCGAGCCTTCGTAGTGGACGGTGCCGTAGCCGTAACCGGGTGGCTCGTAGCGTTTGACGAACGTCACCGCGCTGCCGGAGCGATGACCTGCAAGCGAAGCATTGTGGGTGGCGAGCGGGCAGCCCGGCGTCAAGCAAGGCTCGGTTACGCTGCCGCCGATCGCGCCGCCGGCGTCGATCAGCGTCGCCAGGAACGTGACCATACCGGAGCCCGGCTGAACGTAGCTGCCGTCCCAGACGCCGGTGAGATTGTCGGTCATGGCGGTCCCGGTGAAGTGTGGGCGATCATAGCCCGCATGATGTGGAGCGCCCAGCGCCTCAACGCAAGTTGCACGTCGCTCTGCCGGGCGCGGGCGGTTGCCTGCGCTGGCAAAAGGGTCTGTAATCCGCCCCAACAGATCAAGAAGAATTTTGGAGCAGAACATGACGGGAGAGGCGAAAACCCATTACGAGGTGATTGTCGTCGGCGCCGGCGTCGCCGGCATCTACCAGATCAAGCGGCTCGCCGATCTCGGCATCGACGCCACCGTGCTCGAAGGCGCGCCCGATCTCGGCGGCACCTGGTACTAGAACCGCTATCCGGGCTGTCGTTTCGACTCGGAAAGCTACACCTACGGCTTCTCGTTCTCGCGCGAGCTGCTCGACGAGTGGCACTGGAAGGAGCGCTTCTCCGGGCAATCAGAGAATCTGCGCTACCTCAACTACGTCGCCGACAAGTTCGACCTGCGCAAGTACATGCAGTTCAATTGCAAGGTCGAGGCGATGCAGTTCGACGAGGCGTGCGATCTCTGGCAGCTCAAGATCAGTGATGACCGCATGCTGACCTGCCGCTTCGTCGTGCTGGGGATCGGCCTGCTCTCGGCGCCGACCATGCCGCGCGTGCCTGGGATCGACGACTTCAAGGGCCACTCGTTCCATACCTATTATTGGCCGCACGAGCCGGTGGATCTCGCGGGAAAGAAGGTCGCCGTGATCGGCACCGGCGCGACCGGCATTCAGGTGATCGGCGAGATCGCCGACAAGGTAGGCCAACTCACCGTGTTCCAGCGCCGGCCGAACTGGAGCGCGCCGCTCAACAACTCCGCGATCTCAGTGGAGGAGATGGCCGACATCCGCGCGCGCTACGACGAGATCTTCGCCGCCTGCGCACTGACGCCCGGCAGTTTTGTGCACGGTCCCGACAAGCGCGGCTTCTACGAGGTGAGCCGCGAGGAGCGCCTGGCACTGTGGGACAAGCTCTACGACGAGCCCGGCTTCGGCATCTGGTTGGCGAACTTTCGCGAGATTTTTATGGATGAGGCCGCCAATGCCGAATTGTCGGCATACATCGCCGACCGTATCCGCGGCCGCGTGAAGGAGCCCAAAGTCGCCGAAAAGCTGATCCCCAGGGATCACGGCTTCGGCGTGCAGCGCCTGCCGCTGGAGACCAACTATTTCGAGGCGTATAATCGCGACAATGTGCACCTCGTCGACCTCAGCGAGACGCCGCTGGTGCGCGTCACCGAGACGGGCCTGCGCACCATGGCGCGCGACTACGAGTTCGACATCATCGTCTACGCCACCGGCTTCGATGCCATCACCGGCGCCTATGACCTGATCGACATCACCGGCATCGGCGGCGTGAAGCTCGCCGACAAATGGAAGCAGGCGCCGTCGACCTTCCTCGGCATGCTCGTCCACGGCTTCCCGAACCTGCTGATGCCGACCGGCCCGCAAAGCGCCTCAGCCTCGACCAATTTTCCGCGCGGCATCGAGAACGGCGTCAACTGGTGCACCAATCTGCTGCAGTACATGTGGGACCGCGGCCTGACCCGCGCCGATGCGACCCTGGAGGCGCAAGAGCGCTGGACCGCGCATGTCGTCAAGATGTACGAGATCATGCTGATGCGCAAAGCCAAGTCGTGGTTCACCGGCTACAACTCCAACGTCGCCGGCCACGAGGAGGGCACCGTGCGCTACTTCGTCTACAACGGCGGCACGCCAAAGTTCTTGGGGATCATCAACGGCGTGGCGGCGGAGGGGTATCGGGAGATTGAGTTTGGTTCTGGGGCGCGGGCTGGCGCGCAGGCGGCGGCTGTTGGCGCGTCGGCATCGTAGGGTGGGTTAGCGACTTGTCCGCCGTAGCTCGACGAGCGAAGGCGGAAGCGTAACCCACCATCTTCTCGCGGTCGTTATCGCGATCATTACGATGGCTCGCAAAGGTGCTGTCGCGGGCCACCGAACCGCTCTGATCGTCGTTCAACCTCGCCGCGCGGTCGAACCAGGAGGCGCGAAGCGACGATGGCAATCCGGTGCAGTAGACAGCTATCTACAGTGTCCGCATTTAGGACCTTCGATAGTCGATCATCCACGTCGCTCTCAGGCCGTCGCCACCGATATCACATCGAGCAGCGAACATACGGCGTCTCCATTGGCACCGGCTCCTTGGCGCTGAGTGTGATCTTATTCTCGCCAGAGAGTTTTACGTCGATTGCTACGTCTGAAATCGCGACGCCGTCCGAGCACGACGCAATCACTCGAACATTCTGCCCGTCATCGTGCAACGATTTGACAGTACATTTTTGAAACGTGCCGGTGATTTGCTTTCCCTGGACGATTAAGCCGCCCGCGTGGAGATCGGCATCTTTCTTGAACGCGAGCTTGTTGTTCTCCTTGGTGAATACCTTATCGCAGGCCGAGGCGTCGATCGTCCAGGCTCCGTTCAAATCGGCAGCCTGTGTCGAGGCCGATTGCGCAACGAGAAGCACGAATAGTACCGCATTGAAGGTTCTCATAAAAATCTCCAATTAAATGGTCATTAGGCTACTGGACCCGCTGCGAACCGGACGTGGAATTGTCGCTAAATCGTTTGTTTGAGGGGAGCATGATAGCATCATCGACGCGGCACTTCATCGCTTTTGAGCATCTGGCATGCGATGAGACAGCGGATTTTTCGTTGATCCAAGTCAATGGTTCTGCGGAGCACGTGGCGGCCTTGGGCCGGTTGCTGTCGTGACTGCCCCTGTACAATCCGCACACACGCGATGGATTTATGAGTGAGCGCCGTTGAAGCGAAGAGGCCGGGCTCTCGCCCGGCCTCTTCGTTCTGGATGGATGCCTGGGTCATCTGGCGCGAAGACGCGCTTCGCGCTTTTGCCCGGGCATGACGAGCGGAGAGGGCGAGCCCTCACAACACCCGATTGCTCTCCTTCACCTTGTCCGCATCGAGATACAAGCTCTCGCCCATCTCCTTGAACTTGGCGCTCATCGACGCCATGCCGTCCTCGATGACGCCTGACATCGACGCCCCAACGCCCGTCGGGTCGTTAAGCGTCGCGGCGTAGTCGCGCACGTCCTGGGTGATCTTCATCGAGCAGAACTTTGGGCCGCACATCGAGCAGAAATGCGCGACCTTGTGGGCTTCCTTGGGCAGGGTCTCGTCGTGGAAGTTCTTTGCGGTCTCTGGGTCGAGGCCGAGGTTGAACTGGTCCTGCCAGCGGAAGTCGAAGCGGGCGCGCGACAGCGCGTCGTCGCGGAGCTGGGCGGCGGGGTGGCCCTTGGCGAGATCGGAGGCGTGGGCCGCGATCTTGTAGGTGATGACGCCGACCTTGACGTCGTTGCGATCAGGGAGGCCGAGATGCTCCTTCGGCGTGACGTAGCAGAGCATCGCGCAGCCGAACCAGCCGATCATCGCGGCGCCAATGCCCGAGGTGATGTGGTCATAGCCCGGCGCGATGTCGGTCGTCAGCGGCCCGAGGGTGTAGAACGGCGCCTCGCCGCATTCCTTGAGCTGCTTGTCCATGTTGATCTTGATCTTGTGCATCGGCACGTGGCCGGGGCCCTCGATCATGACCTGGCAGCCCTTGTCCCACGCGATCTTGGTCAACTCGCCGAGCGTCTCGAGCTCCGCGAACTGCGCGCGGTCGTTGGCATCGGCGATCGAACCGGGGCGCAGGCCGTCGCCGAGCGAGAACGAGACGTCATACTTGCGCATGAGGTCGCAGATCTCGTCGAAATGGGTGTAGAGGAAACTCTCCTTGTGGTGCGCCAGGCACCACTTCGCCATGATCGAGCCGCCGCGCGACACGATGCCGGTGACGCGGTTGGCGGTGAGGTGGATGTAGGGCAGGCGCACGCCGGCGTGGATCGTGAAATAGTCGACGCCCTGCTCGCACTGCTCGATCAGGGTGTCCTTGTAGAGCTCCCAGGTCAGCTTGACGGGATCTCCGTCGCACTTCTCCAACGCCTGGTAGATCGGCACGGTGCCGATCGGCACCGGCGAGTTGCGCAAAATCCATTCGCGGGTGGTGTGGATGTTGCGGCCGGTCGAGAGGTCCATCACGGTGTCGGCGCCCCAGCGGATCGCCCACACCATCTTGTCGACCTCTTCCTCGACCGACGAGGTCACCGCCGAGTTGCCGATATTGGCGTTGATCTTGGTCAGGAAGTTGCGGCCGATGATCATCGGTTCGAGCTCGGCATGGTTGATGTTGGAGGGGATGATGGCGCGGCCGCGCGCGATCTCGCTGCGGACGAATTCCGGCGTGATGAAGGCCGGCACCGCGGCGCCAAAACTCTCGCCATCGGCAAGGGCGGCTTCGGCGCGTTCGAGCTGCTGCTTGCGGCCGAGATTCTCGCGCTCGGCGACGTAGATCATCTCCTTGGTGATGATGCCGGCGCGGGCGAACTCGAGCTGCGTGATCTTGTGGCCGTCGAGCCCGCGCAGCGGCGTGTGATGCGCGGTGAAGGCTTTTGCAGCATGCGAGGCGCCGACGTTGCCGTTGTCCTCCGGCTTGATGGTGCGGCCTTCATATTCCTCGACGCCGCCGCGCTCCTTGACCCAGGCCAGCCGATTGCGCGGCAGGCCGCTGTTGACGTCGATCGTGACGGCCGGATCGGTGTAGGGGCCCGAGGTGTCATAGACCGGCAGGTTCGGCTCGCCGGCGCCTTCGGAGAGGATGATCTCGCGCAACGGCACGCGCAGATCGGGCGCGGCCTCCGGCGTCGCAAAGATCTTGCGCGAGGAGGGCAGCGAGCCTGTGGTGACGGCGGGACGTGTGGTGTCGGGGTTGGAGCGGATGTTCATAGCGTATCCTCCGTTTAATTCGTGTGCGTAATGTTGTTCTCGTCACCCTGAGGTGCGCGCTCTTGCGCGCCTCGAAGGGTCGACGAGCCGGGCCGTCGCCCTTCGAGGGCCGCTGAAGAAGCGGCCACCTCAGGGTGACGGGATAAACAGTGTGCGGTAGGCAGCATCACGCGGCCTCCGCGCTGAGGCCGAGCCATTGTCTGACCCGCGCGTCGGGGTCGGCGTTCTGCGTGACGTCAGAGACGACGGCGATCGATTCGGCTCCGGCGGCGAAGATCTCGGCGGCGTGCTCGAACTTGATGCCGCCGATCGCGACAAGCGGGATCGCGCCGATGCGCTTCTTCCACTCGGTGATCTTCGCAATACCCTGTGGTTCGAACCGCATCGACTTCAGCGTGGTGAAGAAGATCGGGCCGAGCGCGACGTAATCGGGCTTGGCTGCGAGCGCGGTGGCGAGTTCAGCATCGTCATGGGTGGAGACGCCGAGCGTCAGTTTCGCTTTGCGTATTTCACCGAGGTCCGCGTCGGCGAGGTCTTCCTGGCCGAGATGCAGATGCTCGGCGCCGGCGACGATCGCCGCGCGCCAGTAGTCGTTGACGACGAGCTTGGTCGGCGTGCCCTTCGTGATCGCCAGCGCATCGCTGACGATCTGCAGCGCCCCGGCATCGTCGAGATCCTTGGCGCGCAGCTGGATGGTGCCGACGCCGAGCTTGGTCAGGCGTTCGACCCATTTGATGCTGTCGACGACGGGATAAAACGGATCAGGATACGGCATGCCAGAACGGGGTCCCAACGACAGGGGTGGAGGGGGAGGCGAAGTCGCGGGCTTCCATCAGCCCGGCCTCATAGGCGGTGCGGCCGGCCTCGACGCCGAGCCGGAAGGCGTTGGCCATCGCGACGGGATCGGCGGCTTTGGCCACCGCGGTGTTGAGCAGCACGGCGTCGTAGCCGAGCTCGAGCGCTTCGGCGGCATGCGACGGCGCGCCTAAGCCGGCGTCGACCACCAGCGTGATGTCGGGCAGGCGGTCGCGCAACAGCTTCAGCGCGTCGCGGTTGGTGATGCCTTTTGCACTGCCGATCGGCGCGGCCCACGGCATCACCACCTTGCAGCCGGCATCGACGAGGCGCGAAGCGACCGAGAAATCCTCGGTGCAATAGGGGAACACCTCGAACCCGTCCTTGATCAGGATCGCGGCGGCCTCGACCAAGCCGACCACGTCCGGCTGCAGCGTGTCGTTGTCGGCGATCACCTCGAGCTTGATCCAGGGCGTGCCGAACAATTCGCGCGCCAGCTTCGCGGTGGTCACCGCCTCCTTGACGCTGCGGCAGCCCGCGGTGTTCGGCAGCACGGTGACGCCGAGCTCGCGGATCAGCGACCAGAACGCATCGCCGGTCTTGCCGCCGGCGGCTTCGCGGCGGAGCGATACGGTGACGATGCTGGCGCCGGAGGCGCGGATCGCGCTCTGCATGATCGCGGGCGAGGGATACAGCGCCGTGCCGATCAGCAGGCGCGAGGGGAAGGATTTGCCATAGAAGTTCACCATGTCCGAGGTGTCTCCTCAAATGTGGTCGTCATCCCCGCGAAGGCGGGGATCCAGTATTCCAGAGGCCATGCCGTGAACCGAGAAGCCGCGGCGTACTGGATCGCCCGGTCAAGCCGGGCGATGACAGCGGAGTGAATGGCGCGATCGCGCATCATCATCACCCTCCCTGCCGCGGCGTGATGATCTCGATCTCGTCGCCGGCCTTGAGTGCAGTGTCGGCCCATCGGCTCTTCGGCACCACGTCGTAATTCAGCGCGATCGCGAAATGGGTGCCCTCGTAGTCGAGCTCGGCCAGCAGCGCATCGACGCTGGAAGCCGCGATCTCCCGCTGCTCACCGTTGACGATCACGCGCATTGCATCACCTCATTGTCGATTTCGCCGCGCGCGAGATAGCTCAGCGTCAGCTCGGCCAGCGCCGGCGCCAGCAGGAAGCCGTGACGGTAGAGCCCGTTCACCGTGATGCGGTCCTGCTCGATCCTGATCTTCGGCAGATTGTCGGGAAATGCCGGGCGCAGGCCCGCGCCGAACTCGACGATGCGCGCCTCGGCGAAGGCCGGATGCACCACATAGGCGGCCCCTAACAGCTCCAGCGCCGAGCGCACGCTGACGCCATTGTCCTCGGCCTCGATCGAGGTCGCCCCCAGCATGAAGCGGCCGTCGCCGCGCGGGATCACATAGAGCGGCCAGCGCGGATGGATCAGCCGCACCGGGCGCGACAGCTCGACCTCGGAGGTCTCGATGATGATCATCTCGCCCTTGACGCCGCGCAGGCTCGGCTCGCGGTCGCGCGCGGCAAGGCCGCGGCAGTCGATCACGAGGCCGTCGAGATCCTTTGCCTCGGCGTCGCTGCCGAACCTGATGGCGCCGCCGGCTTTGGCGATCGCGGCATGCAGCTCGGGCAGCGCGCGGCGTGGCTCGACATGGCCCTCGTCGGGATAGAACAGGCCATCGCGGAAACGGCCCTCGAGCGACGGCTCGAGCGCATTCACCCCTTGAGCGTCGAGCCGGCGATGGCCCGTGGTGAGGCGGGCAAAGCGCTCGAAATCGGCGCGGTCGCGCGGATGCGCCACCACCAGCGAGCCGTTGAACGGAGTCTTGGGGAAATGCTGCCGCCACAAATCGAGCGCACGCATGCCGAGCCGCGAGATCACGGGCTCGGACGCCTCCGCCTCGCACCACGGCGCCAGCATTCCGCCGGCGAAGTGGCTTGTGGATTCCGTCATCGCGGCGTCACTGCGCTCATGCAGGGTGACGGCACGTCCAGCCTCTGCGAGCAATAGCGCGTGCCACGCGCCGGCTATGCCTGCGCCGATGATGGAGACGGGGGAATCCCCCCGCGGTCTTGACGTCTGATACATCCCTGTCCCTTCGCCGGCATGACCCGGATCAGGTTCAAAGGGTCACCGCGGTCCCGAACTGATCGCCGTGATGGCGAAGTCCAAGCTTGCGGTATCTCAGCTCCTCCTTCGGAGCACCCCTCGGAACGCCCCTAATGTAGGCGGATGGGCGGGTGTGTCAACTTGTATGCCAGGGACCGGCACGCCGTGGCGCGCGCAAAGCTCTCGTGCCCCGGACGCAGCGCAGCGCGCTGCTGAGCCGGGGTCCACCATCCTGTCGAACATAGGTCCCGGCTCTGCGGAGCAACGCTGCGCGTTGCACCGCGTCCGGGACACGAAAGCACTTATTTTTCCGCCTGTTCCGCCGTCGCCTCGGCGGCATTCGGCGTCATCTGGCCCTGGCTGGCGTCCTGTTTGGCGAGTTCCTTCGGTGCTGCACCCGCGCTGCCATGCTTCGCCTGCTTGAGGTGATCCCCGCGCTGGCGCTTTGCGACATAGTAATAGCCGCGCGCGAAATAACGCACAGCTCGGTCGTGATCGCCATTGGCGGCGCGAAAGGCGCCGGCGAGGTATTTGACGCCGTATTTGAGGTTGGTTCCGGGGTCGCGCAGACCTTCTGCGGTACCGGTGTAGCCGAGGCCGCGCGCGGTGCCGAGCTTGATCTGCATCAGTCCGATGGTGCCGCCGCGCCCGATCAGCTGCGGATGGTATTTGCTCTCGCGCACGATGACGCGATGCACCAGTTCTTCCGGCACCAGGTTCGCCTGCGCCTCGGCCGCGACCATCGCCTCATATTGCGCGCGCGATTGTGCATGCGCGCTGGTGCTGCAGGCCAGCACCGCAATCGCGGCAAGGCAGCTAACAGGGCAGCTAAGGGCTTGTACGGTCTTCATCTCGGTCGCTCGGGGCTTTCAGATGCGCGTCGGTTCTGCGGTCTGAATGGTACGGCGAGCGGGCAGGAATGTGGCAAAACCTTCGCATCAGCGAACGTTCTGCGTCGGTGATTGTTCGGGTGCCGGTCAAATGGACGACGCGATTGCGAAGACAGATGCTTCAAATTGTTCGCTTCAATCGTCTCAGCCAAAAATTGTCTTCGCTTCTAATTTTGTTGGCCGCTTTTTGCCGCACGCTATCCACAAAGGTTTTTCGTGCAAACGATTCGGTGAAGGTTTACACTTCATCCATGGCAGCGCGCGCTCATGTCAGCGCGTCTGTCCCTTCCAAAGCACGCAAAAAACAACATTCGGGAGATGCGCCATGGTCCGTCAGGACACCGGCTATATGCCTCGCGAAAATCCCTGCGCGCAATGCGGCAAGCCAATTGCCCGCCCCGATTGGGTGGAGCACAGCGAGGGGCGCACGTCATTCCTGTGGAATTGCCGCGCCTGCAATTACCGCTTCGAGGCGATCGCGATCTATGACGTAGCTCAGCTCACGCCACTCGCCGCCTAAAATCTTTGTTGTCGCTCAGATCAGCCTGATCAGGCCGCAGATTTCTGCGGTGGCTGCAACTGTTGCTGCTGACGCGCCGGCAATTCGATCCGGACCACGAGCCCGTGCGGCTTGCGATCGTGCAGCGACAGCGTGCCGCCATGCGCGAGCACGATGGCGTTGGCGATCGACAGGCCGAGGCCGAAGCCCTCGGCCTCGTCCATGTTGCGCGCCTGGTCGCCGCGCACGAACGGCTCCAGCACGGTCGCCTTGTGCGCGTCCGAAATGCCGGGGCCGTCGTCCTCGATGTCGACGACGAGACTGTTAGCCTTGACGCCGAGCCGGACGGCGACTTCGCCGCCGAAGCGTGCGGCATTTTCCACCAGATTGGTGATGCAGCGATGCAGGTCGGCGGGCCGTGCGGTCGCCATGGCGTGCTGCGGCCCCTCGTAACTCACCTTGTGCCCCATGTCGGCGAACTGGTCGGTGACGAGGTGCAGCGTGCTCGCGATGTCGACCAGCGTCATCTCCTCGAGCTTGCGGTCGTTGCGCAGGAACGACAGCACCGATTCCAGCATCGAGCGCATCTGGTCGAGGTCGCGCAGCATGCGGTGGCGATGGGTCTCGTCCTCGATGAACTCGGCGCGCAGCCGCATCCGCGTGATCGGCGTGCGCAGATCGTGGCTGATCGCGGCCAGCATCTTGGTGCGGTCGTCGATCAAGGCGGTGATGCGCTCGCGCATCCGGTTGAGCGCCTTGGCCAGCGAACGGATCTCCTCGGGGCCGCGCTCGGGCAGCGGCGCGGAGGCGCCGTTCAGGCTGAAGGTCTCGGCGGCCTTGACGAAGGACGACAGCGGCGCCGTCAGCGCCCATGCCGCCCACAGGCCGAGCAGGGTGACGCTGATGACGGCAAACAGCACCGTCATCATCCACGGGCCACCCCAGAACGGCCGCATATGCTGGTCCGGCATCAGGTTGGCGGCGAACATGGCGCCATCGGGCAGGCGGATCGCGACGCGGCGGATGTCGCCGTCATGCGGCGCATTGCCCGCCTCGCGCGGCAGCAGGAAGACGTGATAGCCGGCGCCGAGCCGGCGCAGCGCGTGCAGGCTCGGCGTGTCGGTCTCGGTGAGCGCGCCGGTATCGGTTGGCAGGTCGCCGATTGCGAGTTGCGGGAAGGCGCGGGCAACGTCGGCCACGAGCCGCGGCCGCTCCGATGCCGGGGCATGCCCGAGCAGTTGCGCGGCAGCGGCGAGCTGGGTGTGCCAGCGGTCCGAAGGCTCCGGCCGGTCAGGGCGATGGATCAGGAACGTGGCAGTAATGATCAGATGCAGCGCGACGATCGAGACGACAACCAGCGCCGCCATCTGGGCGCCGATCCCCCGCAGACTCAGCACGCGCAGCAGCTTCATAGTCAGTTGCTCGTGGCGGCAACCGCCTCCACCCTCGGAGTGAACACATAGCCGCCGGAGCGCACCGTCTTGATCATGGTGGCTTCCTGCGGATCGGGCTCGATCTTGCGGCGAATGCGGCTCACCAGCACGTCGATCGAACGCTCGAACGAACCGGCGCTGCGGCCCTGCGTCAGGTCGAGCAGGCTGTCGCGCGACAGCACGCGGCCGGGCCGCTCGCAGAAGGTGCGCAACAGGTCGAATTCGGCGCTGGTCATGGCGACGCGCGCACCCTCCGGGTTGCGCAGCTCGCGCAGGCGGATGTCGATGCGCCAGCCGAGGAAGCTCAGCGTGGTCGCGCCCTCGATCGCGCTGGCGTTCCGCGCGGCGGCCTGCCGGCGCAGCACCGCGTTGATGCGCGCCAGCAACTCGCGCGGGTTGAACGGCTTGGCCAAATAGTCGTCGGCCCCCATCTCGAGGCCGAGGATGCGGTCGACGTCCTCGCCGCGTGCGGTCAGCATGATGATCGGTGTCTGCGACTCCGCGCGCACCTTGCGGCACAGGCTGAGGCCGTCCTCGCCGGGCAGCATGACGTCGAGCACCAGGAGATCGACCCGGTGGTCGGTCATGGCCTTGGCCATTTCGCGGCCGTCGGAGGCGGTCGTGACATGGCAGGAATTGGTCCGGAGATATTTTGCGATGAGGGACCGCGTCTCGCGGTCGTCCTCGACGACTAGGATATTGGGCGCAGCCTGGGTCATACCGACTCTTTTGTCCGTGATTCGGGGGAAGCGGCTCAGGAATTTTGTTTCAGTATATTTCTGAAATCTTGCCCGGCTGATGGAGTTTACAGGTCGCCGGGGCGGAGAAAAGTTATCGTTCTGTCATCAAGCCAATGCGTTGAAATTCGGGCCGATCTGTTGCCGGCCGGAGCCCCGGGGTCCGTGATCGCCGCGGCCCGAAAGGGAAGGTTGGCTGTCATATCCGGGGCCGGAACCCGAACCCCCGGCGACGCGTTGTTTCTACTTTCAGGCCAGGAGGGTGAGATGGCTGTCGAGGTCAGGACCGAGACGGAGACCGACACCAGCATCAGACCGCATCAGCTCATTGCAAGCGATCGGGTCGAAGGTACCGCGGTGCGCCGGGCCAACGGGGACATGGTCGGCCACATCGAGCGGCTGATGATCGACAAGATTTCCGGCAAGGTGTCGTACGCGGTGCTGAGCTTCGGCGGTTTCCTCGGCATCGGAACCAATTTGCTTCCGCTGCCCTGGGGCCGGCTGCACTACAATCCGAAGTTCGAGGCCTACGAGCTCGACATCGAGGATGACGAGCTGAAGCGCGCACCGTCGTTCCGCGCCGACAGGGACTTCGACTGGGGCGACCGCTCGCAGGAAGTCGAGCTGCATCGCTTCTACGGCGTGCCGCCTTACTGGGGCGGCTTCTGAGCGCGCGGCACTTCGCGCAAACATTGCGGCGAGCGCCAGCCTGCGCAGCGCGGTTCGCCGGGACGACTTAGTGAGCCAAACATCGTCACATCAGGGACTGCGCGTCCGGCGCAGTCGTGAGGCTCAACCGCAGCTTACTTGAGAGATCAAGATCGCTCTCGTCAAGCACCGCAGCGTTCCATGCGCTTGACGTCCACACGCTCCGGTTTGCTGCATCGCTTCCACGGCGTTCCTCCGCAGTGGGGCGGCTTTTGATCGCAGGCCCGGTAGGAACGGTTGCCGAGATGACGGGTTTTCCCTGCATCGATTTTCGAAATGAGGAGAGCCACATGTTGATGAAATCCATCATCGCCGGCGTTGCCGGTACCGCGCTGCTCGCAACCGCAGCCTTTGCGCAGACGCCGACCGACAAGGGCGACAAGATGTCTCCGGCGGCATCGACGACATCGACCACGTCACCGGCCTCGTATCAGGGCAACTGGCGCGCCTCGAAGGTCGTCGGGCTCAGCGTGTACAACGACAAGAACGAGAGCGTCGGCTCGATCAATGATCTGCTGATGGACAAGGACGGTGCCATCAAGGTGGTCGTGATCGGCGTAGGCGGTTTCCTTGGCGTCGGCGAGCATCTGGTCGCCGTGCCGCTCGACAAGGTGAAGTTCGCAAGCGAGCCGGTCGCCTATACCGGCGCCGCCGCGTCGAACACCGGCAGCACGACCAAGTCGACGACCACCACGGGCGCGGCACCTGCTGCCGCGACGGCGAAGCCGAATCCCTGGTATCCGGACCACGCGGTGTTCAATGCGACCAAGGATGAGCTGAAGGCGATGCCGGAGTTCAAATACGCGACCGAGTAACGCGCATCGCATGCTGTGAAAGCCAAACGCGCCCGGTGCTACCGGGCGCGTCTTGTTGTGCCTTGCACGAAAGTCGGCTCGTCTGCTGTCGCACGAGACGCCGCGGACTCATACTTGATGCTGCGGAAACCTCCGCCTGGTTCATACTGCCAGAGCTATTTCCGTTCCGATGGAATCGGAACGGAGCTCTAGATTCTTGTTTTGACGCGAGAGTGCCTCGACTTCACGATCCATTGGCCGAGGAAGAATATTCCGACGCCTGCAAGAGGTGACGACCATGGACGTCGACAAGGCCACCGCAGTGATTTCCGCAGCTGGTATTGAGCTGACCGATCGGCGCCGGAACGGCACGGATGATGGCTGGTCGCTCAGTTTCTCCAATGGCGCTGTCGTGGAGGTCAGGGACAATGGGGACGTCTCCGCTTCCGGCAAAGGGGCCGAGGCGGTCGCAGGCCTTCTCGGGTTGCCCAAAAAATCTGGCTGAGGCTGAGGCCACGACCGGACGCCGGGCTCGGTGCGAGCCTTCACTTCGCCGGCTGATATCCGTCGGTCAGCGTCCCGAGAAAGGCGACGACATCGTCGATCTCGGCCGACGTCAAGGCTGGCTCATCTCCAGCCTTGCGGTCAAACGGCGGATCCATGCAGACGTTGGCCTTTGGCCTGTCGGGCAGATCGTCATATTTGTCGATGCTGCCTTCGGCGTTGCGCGGATGCCAACGCTCGGGCCGGGTTTCCCGCTCGACATAGAACCGCACGGCGTCGCGCAGGGAATGCACCGCGCCGTTGTGAAAGAAGGTCTGGCGTAGCGCGACATTGCGGAGTGTCGGGGTACGGAAGAGGCCGCAATAGTCCTCGCGCTTCAGGAAATCCGTGCGCAGGGGTCCACAGAGGCCGAGGTCGAAATAGATCGGATCCTTGTTGGCGGGAATGTCGAGATTGCGCGGCACGCCGAGTGCAATCAGTCCGTAATCGGTGAACTGGGGCGGGGTGCCGTCATTGCCCCGCCGGCTGATATGGCAGGAGGCGCAATTGCCCTTGTTCGCTGCATTGAACAGGTCGAGCCCCCGCGCTTCCGCGGGCGTGAGTTCGGCCTTGCCGGCCAGCACCGCGTCATATTTGCTCGAATAGGGATAAAAAGTCCGATAGTCCTGCTGGTACACTTCGAGTGCCTTAAGGGCCGTCTTGTACACGGTGGCGGGATTGGCGGCCTTCTTGGGCCCGGCAATGGTCGCGATCGCCTTGCCATGGCCTGCGGCGAGCACCCGGCCGGCCACGTCGGCCACGTTCCGATTGCCCATTTCGAAATCCGAGAGCAGCGGAATCCTGGCCTGGTCGGCACCACGGTCGACCCGCCCATCCCAGGTGAGGCCACCCGTCGGGCCATTGTCGACGCTTTCGTCGGCCTCGTCCTCGGAGTCATGGAAATGTTCGGTGAAGGACGGCACCACCTGCAGATATTTCAGGGAGGGGACAGCGCGCACCCCTGGCTGACGCAGGTCGCCACCTCCCAGTTGCACCGCCATGGCATTGGCCGGGCCGAAACCGTGGGCGGGATCGTGGCAGGATGAACAGGCGAGCTTGCCCGACGGCGAGAGAGATGGATCGAAGAACAGGGCCTGACCGAGTGCGCTGAGCCGCTCGGCCATCCGGCGCGCCTCGGCACGCGACATTTCCTGCCTGGCCTGGCCGGGACCGATGGTCAAAGCCAGCAGCACGATCGCGGACGCGAAAGCCCGATACTTAATCCGCATGTTGCAAACCGCGCCTATGGCTGGACATCGTCATGGCGATCCGAAGGTGCCTTTGCCGAGCGTCTGGGCTATGACGAAGACCGAACGGAACGATAGCAACAATCCGGTGAGTGCAGGGGGCTGGAATGCGAACGAAATCGGCGGTTGTCGTTTTTGCATCGAGTTTCTTCATCGGTGCGTGCGGTCCGGCGCTGGCAGCCGGGGACAGTCCGGGCGCCAAGAAGGATGCCGCCGTCGATCTGGCTCTGATCGACACGGTCGTCGTGATCTATGCGGAGAACCGCAGCTTCGACAATCTCTACGGCCGTTTTCCGGGCGCGAATGGCGTGGCCAGGGCGTCCGCCTCGACGCGGATCCAGCGCGATCGCGACGGCAAGCGGTTCCGTGAGTTGCCGCCGATCTGGGAAGGCCTGACCGCCAAGGGTGTCACGCCGCCGATCAAGCAGGCCGAGACCGAGCATCTGCCCAATCGCCCCTTCTATGCTGACGACCCGAAGGGCTTCAAGCTGAGCTACGGCACCATCACGCGCGACCTCTGGCACCGATTTTACCAGAACCAGATGCAGATCAATGGCGGGCGTAACGACAAATTCGTCGCCCATGCCGACTCGGGCGCCCTGGTGATGAGCCTCTGGGACGGATCGAAATTGGCGATGTGGAAGCTGGCCGAGAAATATGTGCTGGCCGACAATTTCTTCATGGGGGCCTTCGGCGGCTCCTTCCTCAACCATCAATGGCTGGTCTGCGCCTGCGTACCTTACTATCCCCGTGCCGATACCAACCCCGCCAAGCCGTCGATCTCCGTTGTCGAGCGCGACGGCGTGACGTTGACGCAGGCCGCCAACTCGCCGAAATCGGCGATGGACGGCATTCCGAAATATGCCGGCGACGGCAATCTCACCCCTGATTTCTACGCCGTGAACACCATGCAGCCGCCCTATCAGCCGAGCGGCAACGACCCCGCGAAGGATGGCGACAAGGCCTATGCGGATCCGAACAATGCGACGACGCTTGTGCCGCAGATCGAGCCGACAATCGGAGACTTGCTCAGCCTCAAGCGCGTGACGTGGGCCTGGTATGGCGGGGCCTGGCAGGATGTGCTCGACTATGGCAACAAGTCGCCGGTGCCGAACTTCCAGTATCACCACCAGCCTCTCAATTACTATGCGAGCTTCGCCCCGGGCACCGCGGCCCGTGCCGAGCATCTGCTTGACGGCGGCTTGGCGGGCAAGGAGTTCATCAAGGCGATCGACGACGGCAAGCTGCCGCAGGTTTCCTTCTACAAGCCGCAGGGCGACCTCAACGAGCATTCGGGCTATGCCGATATCCAGGCCGGCGACAGCCATATCGCCGATGTCGTCGCGCATCTCGAGAAGAGCCCGCAATGGCCGCATATGCTGGTCGTCATCACCCATGACGAGAATGGCGGCCTGTGGGATCACTGGCGCCCCCCAAGGGCGACCGGTGGGGCCCTGGCTCACGCATCCCGGCCATCATCGTCTCTCCCTATGCGCGCCGCGGCTTTGTCGACCATACGCCGATGGACACGACATCGATCCTGCGCTTCATCACGCGCCGCTTCGAACTGCCGACGCTGCACGGCATCACCGTGCGCGACGCTGCGATCGCCGCTCATGGTCAGAAGCCGCTCGGCGACCTGACCAGCGCGCTGGTGCTCAAGGGGAAGTGAGGCGGAGGCTGTGTACCCTTCCGGCCGCGCTCAGGAGCCGCAGCGCGAGGCGCTTCCGCTCGCGCCTTGCCATCGGCCACAGGCCGCGCAGCATCGCTTTCAGATGAACCTGTGACCGCGGTGCTGCACGACGTGCATCCGCGGCCTTCGCATGGCCGGCATCACCAGCCCAGTTCACGGAGATAGGCCGCACGGGCGGCAACTCCGGTGTGGGTGAAATCGGTGAAGACCCCGTCCACGCCGAGACGGAAGAACTTCAGGTATTCCAGGCCCGGATCGTCGCGATAGTCGGCCGCCAGATATTTCTTCTCGTTCCGGAAGGTGAAGACATGCACGAACAGGCCGAGCTTGTGCGCATCGGCAATGACGCTGGTTGCTTCCTGCGTCGAGGCCTCCGGCGTCGATCCCTTGTAGGGCTTGCCGTCGGCGTTGCGGTCTTTCCAGGGGGAGATCTTCAACGGAACGATATAGGCCTTCCACGGACCGATGCCGTCGGCATAGGTCTTGATCTCCGCGAGGCCCTCAGGGGTCAGCATCGCATCGAAGCCGCGCGAGTCGCCCGCAACTGTCCAGTCGTACGGACGCGACGTGGCGATGTTGTTCAGCAGGACCTTGCCGGTCTTGAAGTCGACACCGTTGCCGTCCATCAGCTGAACCTGCCGCGTCTGAAGCCCGTGACTGCGCATGTATTTCAGGCTGCCGGGCTCAAAGCTCTGAACGATGATCGGAGCGTCCTTCGCGTTGAGGCCGTTATCCCTGATGATCTTGATCAGGGCATCCTCGAGCGGGCGGCTGCCGGGCGCGCCGCAGCCATTGGCGATGGCCTGGGCATTGTTCCAGGTCGGATTCTTGGTCTCCGGATAGACCATGATGGGACGCCCCACAGCCTTGCTCTTGGCCTTGGCGATGTCGATGACGTCCTGGAAACTGATGATCGGGAATTTGCCGTTGAACAGCTTCGGCCTCTCGTTGGCCGCATCATAGGTGGTGCCGGCGATCCAGTCCTTCAGCTCGGCCATGGTGAAGTCGGTGATCGACCAGTCATTGGTATGGTCATCGCCATCGACGATCAGCGCTTTCAGCACCGATTTGGGATCGACCGGATCGATCAGGTCGGTGGGGAATTCGGCCGGCCCGCCGGTGGGAAGCTGGGTCCAGTTCGGCCTGAGGACGACACCCGGCGCCGTGCGCTTGCGGGCCGCAACCGCCGCATTGGTCCTCGCCACCTCGGCAACGTTGGTATTGTCGCCGAGCCACGGGTTGTGACGCGCCACCAGCACGCAATCCTTGGTCAGGTGCAGGTCCTCTTCGAGCGCGTCCGTTCCGAGATCGGCGGCGAGCTCATACGATGCCTCGGTCTCCTCGGGCACCAGGCCCGGCACGCCGCGATGCCCGATGACGAGCGGCGGCTTTCCATCGAGGGTCAGGAAGGGCTTGTTGCCGGCCGGCACTGACGTGGTTTGCGCTGACGCGATCGATGGCGGGAGCATCGCCAAAGCCGCCGCACCGAACAGCATCGCTGCAAGATGTACTTTCCGTCCTGAACGAATGTGCTTCACGGCCACGCCTCCATCTTTGGTGTAGCGTCGGGTCGAGTGCCACAAGGGCCGAGCCGTTCGACGCTGCTGTCTTCTTGTCTCAATCTCCTGACAGCTGGATGACTGTCGGGCGGGGTGGGCCGACAAAAGCTTTTGAAATGCATCGCGGCGACGCGCACGTCACCGCGGTTCGGGGCCGAGCGTCGCGCGCTTCATCGCTCGATCCGGACGGTCATGCCGGGCTCGAGGCCTTCCGCAGCGCCGGCGAGATCGAGACGCAGCCGCAGCGTGCTGCGGTCATGATCGCCGATCACGCGCTCGGCCTGCCAGGTGGCGAAGGTGCCGAGCGGCCGCAATTCGGTGATGGCGGCCTTGGTGGCGCCGGCGGCGGCATTCCGGATCACGTTCACGGTCTTTCCGATCGCAAGGCCGTCGAGATGATCCTCGCGCACGTTGAACGACAGCCATTGCTTGCCGGCCGCCGCGACCATCAGGATCGGCTGGCCCGCGCGAACGTTCTCGCCCACTTCCGCAGCGATGACACTGACCACGCCGTCGGCCGGCGCGCGCAACACCATCTTGTCGAGCCGGCGCTCGAGCACCGCGACGGCGGCCGCGGCCGCCTGCACCTGCGCGTCGGCGATGGCGCGCTCCTCCTTGGTCGGCCCGGCCACCGCGGCGTCGTAATTGGCCTGGGCTGCCGCCACGCCGGCGCGTGCCGCGGCAACGTCATTTACCGCCTGGTCGAGTGCCTGCTGGGTTTCAAAACTCTGGCTCGCTAACGTGGTGATCCGCTTGAGCTGGACCTCGACATATTCGAGGCGCGACTTGGCCTTGGAGATGGCCGCCTGCAGGGAATCGACTTGCTCGCGGCGAACGCCGGCATAGACGTTGTTGCGGCTTGCGACGGCAGCGGCGAGCGCGGCCCGCGCCTGGTCGGCCTGCGCGGTCAACTCGACTGCGGAGAGCTTCGCCAGAACGTCGCCCGCATGCACCTGCGCGCCTTTCTCGACCGCGATCGATGCCAGCTGGCCGTTCACCTCCGGCTCGACCCTGACCTCGGTCGAGCGCACGATACCGACGGTTGCGGGGGACGACGTCGCGCGCTTCTCGGAATAGATCAGCGCGCCTGCGACGAGCACAAGCGGGACCGCGATCAGGGCGATGCGCTTAGCGTTGGGCATGTTGCTGTCCTCTCTTGAACACCAGCGCGGAGATCACGGCGAGTGCGAAATAGCCCAGCGCCAAACACCACAGTCCGAGCCAGTCATGCGAGACCTCCCAGATGCTGGCGCCGAGCTGGTTAATGCGCACGAGGCCGTCGATCGCGGAGTCGGCCGGAAACAGCCGGCCCAGCGCGGTGGCCGCAGCGGGGATGGCCTCGCGCGGCCATGCAAAGCCGGCGGTGAAGAATTGCGGCAGGCTGGTCGCCAGCAGCAGGATGGTGGCGTTTTCCGGCCGCGTGAACCAGGCGCCGATCGCCTGTCCCATAAAACTCGTCGCCAGCAGGAAGACGGTCGCCAGCGCAAAGATCTGCGGCAGATGGCCAAGCGTCGAGAAACCGTAGACGCGCGGTAGCACGATCAGATAGAGCGCGAGCGCCGGCAAATAGATCGTCAGATGGGCGATGCCGCGGCCGAACACGCCGGCGAACGCGCCGCGGCCGCTGGCCAGCGCCGTGCCGGTCAGCATCGCCGCGCCGATCAGGAGCGTCTGCTGCAGGATCAGGATGAATGCCGCCGGGACGATGTAGCTCGCATAGCCGCCGACCGGGTTGAAGATCGGTTGCAGCAGAACGTCAGATGGGCTGAGGCTCGCGAGCTTCGCCTTGACCAGGCTGCCGTCGGCGCGGCCGCCGCGCGACACCAGCTCCGATGTCAGCGTGCCGATCGCGGTGGCGACGCCGCTTGCGGTCGATCTGAAGACGAACAGATAGGTGGCGTCGGCGTAGACCGGAATGTGGGCGGTGATGCCCTTGAGCACGTCGCGTTCGGTACCGGGCGGGATCTGCACCGCGGCAAACGCATCGCCGCGGTCGATCGCGGTGCGCGCCTCCGCAAGCGTGCGAGCGCGCACCGTCACGCTCAACGTGCCGCTGGCATCGAGCGTCTCGACAATCTGGCGGGAGAGATCGCTGAGATCATTGTCGACGACCGCAATGGGCAGCTTGCGCAGGATCTGGTTCAGATAGGGCTGCGGATAATAGATGCCGTAGATCAGCGGGGCGATGAATAGGAGGGTGAAGGCGCTGCGCGTTCCGAGCACGCGCCGCCACTCCCCGATGAAGGCGCCGCCGACGCCTGGCGATGTCTGTTCGCTGACCGGCGGTTCGGCCGGTCGCTCTGTCGCAAACCAGCCCCTGCGCGTCAGGCTCGCCATCCGCAACCAGGCGAGGCCGGCAAACAGCAGCGCGAGACCGGCGAGCGCGGCGAAGGGAACAGCGGATTCCGTTGCCGGCAACCCGCGCGCCGCCTGTCCCATCAGCACCGCCATGTACCAGCGCAGCGGCAGGATCGCACTCCAGACCTGCGCAAACGTATTCATGCCGATGGTGGGAAAGCCGACGCCGGCGTAGCCGAACGCAGGCGAGGCGATCAGGCCGGCAAGTCCCAATCCGGTCGCGAGATCGCCGACCAGAAGCTGCAGCAGCGCGCCGACCGACAGATAGGCGATGATGAGGATTGAGGCGGCGGCGATCATCAGCAGCGCGTCGCCCTTGAACGGGATCTGCAGCACGCCCTCCAGCACCAGCGGCTGGGCCAGCATGATCACGACGAAGATCGCAAACAGCGGCGCCAGCTTGCCGGCCAACGCGGCGATCGGATCGCCGCCGGCGCTTGCGAGCCACTCCCGCGCATTGCGGCGGCGGAATTCGGAGCCGACCGAATAGCCCGCGGCGAGCGTGATCACGACATGGATGATGGTCGGCAGTAGCGCGCGCAGCAGGAATTGCGCGTAGTTCTTCTGCGGATTGACCAGCGCGATGGTCTCCGCGCTCAGCGTGCCGATCGAGGACGGCGCCGGTGCCGCGCGCCTGGCGGGAGCTGCCGCGTTCGCGGCGGCGGTCAGCGCATCGCTCAGCCCCGAGGAGGCGATGCCGGCCGCGGTCAGGAACTGCTGGTTGTAGAAGCCGACCAACTGCGGACGGCGATCGGCCTTCAGGTCGCGCTCGAAATTCGGCGGGATGAAGATCGCCGAAATCGCCTTGCCGGACCGGATGTCCTGCACCGCGGTCGACAGCGATCCGGAATCGTCGACGATGCGCAAGCTTGGCGAGGCCGCGACATGCTGCATCAATGCGCGCGAGGTATCCGACTTGTCGGCGTCGACGATGGTGACGCCGAGCCCGCGGATCACCGGCTGGCTGAACACGGTGGTGAGCACCACGAACGCGAACAGCGGCACGCCGAAAATCAACAGCAGCGCGACGCGATCGCGGAACAGCCACAGGCATTCGCGTTGCGCGACCAGCCAGAATCCCGGCTTCGATGCCAGCCTCATTGGCGCGACCGCCAGTCGAGATAGGCGCTCATGCCCGGACGCAATTCGGGCACCGGCTGCACCGGGTAGGCGCGGATCGAGAATGTCCGCAAATCGAAATCGCCGGTGGCGCGCGTCGCCCGCCAGCTCGCATATTCGCCCTTGGTCGCGATCAGCTTGACCTCGACGGTGACATGACGGTCGTCGAGCGCGGGAATGCGGACGTCGAATCTGTCGCCGACCTTGAGGCCCTTGACCAGATCCTCGCGCAGATCGAAGTGGATCCAGAGATCGCCGAGATCGATCAGCGTCACCAGCGGCACGCCCGGCGAGACATATTCGCCCGGCTCGACATTGCGCTGATAGACCTGCGAGGCGATCGGCGCGTAGACCGCGAGCTGATCGATGACCGATTTGACACTCTGAATGTCCGCTTCGGCCTTCTCGACATTGGCTTTCGCGATCGCGCGCTCTTCCTTGGTGTAGCCGTTGACCGCCTGCTCATAGGCCGACTTGGCCTGATCGAGCCCGCGCTCGGCTTCATGCAGCGCATCGGTGGTCTGGTCGAGACGCGCCTGCGGCGCGTTGCCTTGCTCCGTCAGCGTCTTGGCGCGATCGAAGGTCTTCTGCGCCAGCACCTGGGCTGCCTCCGCGCGCTCCATCTCGGCCTTGCGCGCAGCGATGGTCTCGGCCCGCGTGCCGACCAGCACATTGGCGAGCTGGGCGTCGGCGACCGCCTTGGCCGCGCGCATCTGGTCTTGTTTTGCAAGGGTTTCCGGATTGTCGATGCGCACCAGCACGGCGCCGGCGGTGACGTTCTGGCCGCGCTCGACCGGGATCTCCTTGACCCGTCCGTCGACGCGCGCGGCGATATCGAGCCGCGTGGCATCGACCTCACCCTGCACCAGCAGCGGTTCCGGCCGCAGCAGATAATAGATCGACAGCGCAATGATGATGGCAGCAATGACACCGACGATGATGGCCGGCGTGCGCGTCGCGGCGTGCGGATTCGCAGGCGGATTCTCTTGGCCTGGTGCAGGTGCCGGCTCGGGCGTGCTTTGGTTTTCGTTACCAGAGGCTTGCACGTCCATGGCTCACTCCACTTGGCTCACGATCACGATACCCATTCACTATGGCGCGGATGTTAAACCCTGCCAACCTCGGCCGCTTGTCCGATCCGGCTCGAATTTGACCGGCTTCGAAAGCAGTGCATCGGTGCTGCCGAAAGCATCTCGTTGCAAGGTTCTCATCGGCGGGCGGTTGCATGCACAATTCCGGCAGCAGCGGGAATTGGCGTCGTGCATCGGCCGGACGTCTCCAAGCGCGAAGCTTGAATGCTCGTGCACGCGACCGGCAAGCCTGCCGTGCGTTGAATCCGATTTTGCGCGGATTTGCTGATGCGATCACCCGCATGCCGGCTGACGCGACTTCGGCGCCAGCGACGCCGCGCAAACACAGCAGCCTTGCCTGCCGCGCATAGCCTGCCGGATCACACGGATATTTGACGCCCCGGGCCCGAATAAATCGTATCCGATTAAATCGGGATACTTGAAGTCGGTTCGCGCGCTGCCTTTATCAAGCGCGAACGAACTAATCGTATGCGATGTAAATCGCGGCAGCGTTACCGTGACCACCAGGATTTCCCACGTCGGAACCACGTTCAAAACCATCGCGCTGGCCCTGGCGCTGTCGGCCGTCACGGCGACGGCGGCCTCGGCCCAGGCTGCAATCTCCGAGCCGGCCGCCTACCAAGCGCTCTATCCCTATCGCGACGTGCTCAATAACGGCGCGCCGACGCCGGCGGCAAAACTGGTGCTGGAGCCGCCCGCAGTGCTGCAGGCGCTTCAGGCCCAGGAGAGCGGCATCGGCATCGTTCACGCGCCGCGCCATGGTTCGCGTCGTGCAGGCCGATAGAGCTAGCGCTTTCAAAACGAAGCGGATCGATTGCGCGATCCCGGTGATCGCGTGGTCGAAGTTCTGCACGGTGCCGGCGCGCCGCCCTGCACGCTGATTGGTGCGGCGCATCCTATCAGCCCGGAAATCCCGATGTTAGGCTGGTCGCGGCAGGAGCGCTTGCGTCCTGCCTGACAACAACGGGAGGACGACATGGCTGAGAGCGTCTACAAGGTTATCGAGCTGATCGGTACCAGCAAGGACTCCTGGGAAAAGGCGGCCGCAGCGGCGGTCAGCAGGGCCGGAGAGTCCCTGCGCGATTTGCGCGTCGCCGAGGTCGTTGAGCTCGATCTGCAACTGGACGCCGCGGGCAAGGTCGAAGCCTACCGTGCCAAGATGAAAGTCTCATTCAAGTTCGAAGGTTCGTAAGCGCACGCAAAGCCGCTCCCCACGAATTTGCGATGGCGTCTAGAGCTTCGGTTCTGATTTGAATCAGAACCGAAGCTCTAGCCCGTCTTATTCGTCAGAGTGCGCCTGAGAGGCTGGCGAGCGTGGTGTAAAGCGCTGATGCGGCGTAGGATTCGGTTGCAAAGCCAACCCCATCACCTTCAGCCGCGAACACCAGGCCCGCCATGACCGATGATACGATTCTGCCCTTCTCGTTTCCAGCCGTTCACGCCAAGAAAGTCACAGCTGCCTTCGATGGCGGTCGGCTGACCTCGAACGGGGGCGTGATGCTTCTGGCGATGGCCGAGCGGCGTCTCGGCTTGGCCGACAATTTGGCCCGGGTGTTCCCGGATCGGCGCGATCCGACGCGGGTCGTGCACAGCCTTGTCGATATGTTCCGCGCGCGCATGTTCGCGATCTGCTGCGGCTACGAGGACGCCGACGACCTCGATCATCTGCGGTCCGATCCCGCATTCAAGCTGGCCTGCGGACGGCTGCCGGACACGGGTCGCGATCTGTGTTCCCAACCGACGCTGTCGCGGCTGGAGAATGCTCCGCGCCTGCGCGACGTGATCCGACTGACCTACACTTTGGTCGACGCATGGATGGATAGCTACCCGCGCGAGCCGGCATCCGTCACGCTCGACATCGATGATACCTGCGATGTCGTCCACGGCCATCAGCAGCTCTCGCTGTTCAACGCTCATTATGACGAACGCTGCTTCCTGCCGATCCACGTCTACGACACGGAGAAGAGCCGGCCCGTGGCGGTCGTGCTGCGGCCCGGCAAGACGCCGGGCGGCGTCGAGGTGCGTGCCCATCTGCGCCGCCTGATACGGCATATCCGGACGCGGTGGCACAACACGCGAATTACGTTCCGTGGCGACGGGCACTATGCTCGGCCGGAGGCCATGACGTGGTGCGAGACCAACGGCATCGACTACATCTTCGGTCTGTCCGGCACCAAGCCGCTCGCCAGAAAAGTCGACGAGGCCGCCGACGACATCCGCACGCGACGCGCCATCGAGAACCTGCCGGTTCTGCGTGGCTATACCGAGACGCGCCACAAGGCCAAGTCCTGGGATCGCGAACGGCGTACCGTCGCCCGTATTGAGGCGACGATGCTCGGCCTCGACATCCGTTTCGTCGTCACCAGCCTCGATGTCGGCTCGGCCGAGTGGATCTACGACAGCCTGTATTGCGCGCGCGGCCAAGCCGAGAATCTGATCAAGCTGCATAAGACACAGCTCGCCTCCGATCGCACCAGCTGCCGTTCGGCGCTCGCCAATCAAGTCCGCCTCGTTCTCCACACCGCCGCTTATTGGCTGATGCTGACCGTGCGCGACGCGATTCCCAAAGCCCGGGAATTGGCCACAGCCGAGTTCGCGACGCTGCGTCTTCGTCTCTTGAAACTCGCTGCCCGTGTCGTCGAGACCACGAGCCGCATTCGCCTTGCGTTTGCCGCGGCATGTCCCGAAGCCGACCTGATCCGCGGCTTGCCAGGCGCGCTGCTGCCGCTCGGTCCTTGACCGGCGGGGCGTCCGCCCCCCGTTCGCCCAACCCATCCCTCAAGCGCGTTGCAAAGTACGGGTCGTCAGGCGGTGAAAAGCCGAAGGCAATCCCGCGCGCCTCGTCAGAGCAGATGTGCGGCCACATCAATCGGACTAAAAAAACGCACTCTCACGAATAGGACGGGCTAGCTTGTTGTATTGACACGTTTTCTTCACGCGAACCGGCGTCCACTTCGCCCGAAGCCGCTCTAGTTCGACTTCACCAGCGGGCAGCCGCCCTTGTCGAGTGGACGGAACGCTTCGTCGCCGGGCACCGTGGCGATCAGCTTGTAGAGGTCCCACTCGCCCTTGGATTCCTCGGGCTTCTTGACCTCGAACAGGTACATGTCGTGCACCATGCGGCCGTCGATCCGGATATGGCCGTTCTTGGCGAAGAAGTCGTTGACCGGCGTGGCGCGCATTTGGGCCATCACCTTCGGCGCCTCGTCGGTTCCGATTGCCTCGATCGCCTTCAGATAATGCATGGTCGCCGAATAGAGGCCGGCCTGGATCATGGTCGGCATGTGGCCGACCTTCTCGTTGAAACGCTTCGAGAAGGCGCGGGTCTCGTCGTTCATGTCCCAGTAGAAGGCGTCGGTGACGATCAGGCCTTGGGTGGCCTTGATGCCGAGCGAATGCGTGTCGGTGATCTCCTGCAGCAGCGCGATCATCTTCTGGCCGCCCTGGGTCAGGCCGAACTCGGAGGCCTGCTTCAGCGCGTTGGTGGTGTCGCCGCCGGCATTCGCCAGCGCCACGACCTTTGCCTTCGACGCCTGTGCCTGCAGCAGGAACGACGAGAAGTCCGACGAGTTGAGCGGATGCCGCACGTCGCCGAGCACCTTGCCGCCGCTTTCCTTGACGACGTTGGCGGCATCGCGCTCCAGCGCCATGCCGAAGGCGTAGTCGGCGGTGACGAAGAACCAGGTGTCCTCGCCGCGCTTGACCATCGCCTTGCCGGCGACGTTCGACAGCGCATAGGTGTCATAGGTCCAGTGCACGGTGTTGGGCGAGCAGGCGGTGCCGGTGATGTCGGAGGAGCCGCCACCGGAATTGATGTGGATCTTGTTCTTCTCGCGCGTCAGCGCCGAGATCGGCAGCGCGACCGAGGAGGTCGGCACGTCGAAGATCGCGTCGACCTTGTCATTGTCATACCAGTTGCGCGCGATGTTGACGCCAACGTCGGGCTTGTTCTGGTGATCGGCGACGACCACCTGCACGGGCTTGCCCTTCACCTTGGCGCCGTAATCGGCGACCGCCATCTCCACGGCGGCGACCGAGCCCTTGCCGGTGGCGTCCGCATAGAGGCTCGACATGTCGGTGAGGACGCCGATCTTGACGACGTCGTCGGAGATCTGGGCGTTGGCCGCGGTGCCGGAGGCCGCCAGTGCGAGGCCGGCCGCTGCTGCGGCCCAGAGCGATTTCATCGTGTTTCTCCCGTTTTTTCGTTCGAGTTACTTGGAGGGTTGCTTCCACGGGGCACCTTCTATCTGGTGCGGCAACCTGTCGCAAAGACGACTTTTTGGGCATGCGGAGGACGGGTGGATCACCCGGATCCGCGACCCAGTGCGGGACGTTCTGGATTAGATCGGTCGAGCAGCGGTCTCGATCTACCTCTCCCGCTTGCGGGCAGGGGAATCGCATATGGGGTTTCGCTGGCTATTGCATTGTAAGGCAACACCGATTCTGAAGACGACTCCCGGATTAAGGAGGGGGTCGGATGAAGAAGTTCAAGACGGCCTTTCGGCGGTTGCCGGACCCGCGCGCGGACAATGCCAGGCACGATCTGTTGGAAGTGCTGTTCATCGCACTGGCGGCGATGCTGTGCGGGGCGGAGTCGTGCTCGGACATGGCGGACTTCGGGCAGTCGAAGGAGGAGCTGTTGCGGCTCTTTCTTCGCCTGGAGCATGGCATCCCAAGCCACGATACATTCAGTCGGGTGTTCCGCCTGCTCAAACCGCAGGCCTTTGAGTGCGCATTTCGTCGCTTCATGGCGGCCTTTGCCAAGGCCAACCGCATCAAGCTGACTGGGGTCGTGGCGGTTGACGGCAAGGCCCTGCGCGGGGCCTACGAACGCGGCGGCAAGGCCACCCCGCTGCACATGGTCAACGTCTTTGCGGTGGATGCCCGCATGGCCTTGGCTCAGCAAAAGGCATCTGGTCGCAACGAGACGGCGGGCGCTCTGGAGGTACTGGACCTTCTGTCGCTGGAAGGCTGCATCGTTACCGCCGATGCGCTGCATTGTACCCGCGCCTTTGCGGCTACGGTGCGCGAGCGCGGCGGCGACTATGTTCTGGCGATCAAGGCCAACCGCGGGCGCTTGTTCACCGCGGTGACCCAACAATTTGCGCGATCGGGCAAGCGCAGCACAGCCGAGCAGATCGACCCTTCCACCCACGATCGACGCGAAGTGCGACGTGCCACAGTCATGCGCAATACCAGTTTGGCGGACCTCTATGGCTTCCCAGGGGCCGCCGCGATAGGGCGCATCACCTCGCGCAGACGCCTGCGGAAGCAGCGCGCCGATGCGCCTGTCGTGCGTCACTATCTCCTGTCCAAATACATCGCTCCCAAGCGGCTGCTCCACGTCACTCGCAGCCATTGGGGCATCGAGAACCAACTCCATTGGGTGCTCGACGTCCATTTTGCCGAGGATAGCAACCGCTCACGCTGCGACCATGCGCCCGAGAACCTTGCCATTCTGCGCAGGCTCGCCCTCAACATCCTGCGAACTCACCCGGATCCAGCCTCCCTGCGGCGCAAAATTAAGCGCGCCGGCTGGGACAATGCCTTCCTCATGGCAGCCCTCAGCCATATGCGATAGCCCTGCGCTTGCGGGGGAGGTCGGCGCGCAACGAGCGACGCAAAGCGTCGTCTGGAGCGCGGCGGGTGGGGGCTCTCTCCACGCCATGACTCGTGGAGAGAGCCCCCACCCCAACCCTCCCCCGCAAGCGGGAGAGGGAGCGCAATCCCTTCTTGGCTGCTATCCGACGATCTAACTACAGCGCCGGGAGCGCGGTGACGGCGGCCTTGATGGTGCCGTCGGTTTCCACGATGACCCGGATCGTCTTCGAATCGAACTCGATGCCGGCGAGCCGGATGCTGTTGACCTCGGCGTCGACGCGGATGCCTTCCTCGTTCTTCTGCAGATCGGCGATCGCGGCGGCGATCTTGCGCTGCGCGTTGCTCGCGAACGGTTTCAGGTCGACGACCAGGCGGTCGGCAAGGGCCTGCTGCATGTGCGGGATCGCCGCGCGCGCGGCGGCGCCGAGCAGGCCGAACGCGGCCTCGGATTCGACCGCCAGTTCGACGTCGGCCAGCCGCAATGTCTGCGCCTGCTGGTCGAGCCGTGGCCGGCCCCAGATGTACACGGTCGCCTCAGCGCCAAGGCCGAACCAGCTAGTCTTTTCCTTGGCGTGCACCAGGAGCGAGATCAACAGCCGGTCGCCGGAGGCGGCGATGCTCGCGCTCTTGACGGTCCCGTCGACCGGGCCGGAACCGTCCTCGGGGAAGGTCTTGCCCTTGAGCTGCGCCTCGACCAGCTGGGTCAGCGTGGTGAAGGACAGGTCGACCGGCAGGCCGACCGCGACCTGGCTCGGCATCGGCGGCACGATCGAGAGTTTTTCCGGGAACGGGCAGTTCGGGGTGGTCTGCGTCTCCGTGATCCGCGTCTCGGCCTCGATCCCCATCGTCAGGATCATCGAGGACGCATCGACCTTCGGCTGCGCGGCGATCGCGCGGATCGGCTTCAGCTCGAGCCACATCGGCGGCATCGACGACGTGCCGCCGGTGCCCTGCAGCGGGATCGAGCGGCAGGCCTTGGTCCATTGCGCGCGGGCGCTGTTCTGGAACACCGGGTTGTTCTGCAATTTCGCCTCGACCACGGAAATCTGGTCGGCGACCGCCTTGTCGATCACCGGCTTGACCTGGGCCGGCACGCTGATGCGCACGCCGGCGGCCGACAGGCTGGTGTCGCCGAGATTGACCTGCGCCTGCAGGTTCGGCTCGATCCGCCAGGACGCACCGAGCTTCGGCCGCGAGGTCAGGGTGACGCTGCCCTTGATCTCGGCGTTGGCGTTGACGTTCTTGATGTTCACCGCGCCGATCTGCTTGGCGACATTGCCGCCGAGCAGGCTGCCGAGGGCGTTGCTGACCGCGCCGGTCGCCTGCGCCGACAGCGAACCGGTGACCTTGAGCGTTCCGCTGATCGGGGTCGTCAGCGTCAGCACGTCCTGCGCGCCGGTCGCCGCGATCGGCCCGCGCGAGGCCGTCCAGCTGATATCGGCATTTTGCAGGATCTGCTGCACCGGATTGTCGGCCTTGCCGCCAAAGGTCTTCGGCGCGCCGCGTTCGGCAGCGTCGCGGATCGCCGACAGCGCGACCGAGACTTGCGCCACGACCGTCGAGGAGCGCGGCGCTTGCGGCAGCGGCGGCAGTTGCGTGAGCTGCGGCGACGGCACGGTGGCGCTCGGCGCCAGCCAATCCATCGCCTTAAGGCTGATCACGAACGAGATCAGCACCACCGTGATCCCGAGCGCTATCGTCCTTGGATGCATCGGTAGACGCATCACCCCCCCGGTAGAAATGAACTTGACCGGGGTTGTACAGGCCCCCCGAGCAGGGCGCCAGTGTGGCCGGATCAAGCTGGTTCGGGGGCGGAAGCAGGTCGCGGCCAGAGATCGCCAAGCGATCGCCACGGAGGTTAACGATGATGAACGGGACAACGGCCCCGGCGTGGCACCGGGGCCGTTGTCGATGTCTCGATATGTCCGGCTTAGCGGGTGGCTGAGCCGAGGTCGGCGCGGCGGTCGGTCATCGGCAGCACGATCACCTTGGTGCCAACGCTGACCCGCGAATAGAGGTCGGAGACATCTGCATTGGTCAGGCGCAGGCAGCCCGAGGAGACGCGGGTGCCGATCGTCTCCGGCGCATTGGTGCCGTGGATGCGGTAGATGGTGCCGCCGAGATACATGGCGCGGGCGCCGAGCGGGTTGCCGGGGCCGCCGGCCATGTGGCGCGGCAGATAGGGCTGGCGGGCGATCATCTCCGGGGGCGGGGTCCAATCCGGCCATTCCGACTTCTTGGTGATGGTCTGGGTGCCCGACCAGGTGAAACCGTCGCGGCCGATGCCGATGCCGTAGCGCATGGCCTGGCCGTTGCCGAGCACGAGGTAGAGATAGGTGTTCGGGGTATCGATGATGATGGTGCCCGGCGCCTCGCGGGTCGGATAGGTCACGACCTGGCGGCGCAGGCGGGCAGGCAATTCAACGGAACGGTCTTCCTCCTGCACCTGGGGCATCGACCGCACCGGCGGCTGCACCGCCTCGGTCGGCGGCGTGAGGATGAACGGGAAGATCGGCAGCGGCGCGGCCGCGGCGGAATTCGAGAAAGCGACGGTACCGATCGCCAGCGCACCGAAGGCGGCGGCAGCGAGACGTGCGTTCAGCTTGATGGAATTGAACATTGTCGACCCCTGTTGTTTGCGCCCTGCGCGCCAGTTCCGGCGCGTCGTTGGGTCAAACAAGTACAGATCAGGCGTTTCAGGACGTTTGCACGAAATCGCCAAAATGGTTTCGTGCCGTTAGGGATTTGTTTCGTCCGTGTTTCGTCGAACGGTTAAGGGCGGGTTGCCGGGAGCGACGGCAAGACCTCAGGGGTGGATGTAGCCGGCCAATCCGTCCCACAGCAGCTTGGCCGCGGTGATGACCAGAATGGCGTAGCAGGCGCGGTAGAGCGCGCGCTGGTCGAGGCGTTCGTGCAGCCGCCAACCGGCCCAGACGCCGACCGGCACGGCCGGCACGCAAAGCACCATCAGCATCCACAGGCCGCGCGAGGGCGTGGCGAGCACGAGCCACGGACCGGCCTTCAGCAGGTTGCCGACCGTGAAGAACAGACTGGTGGTGCCGGCGTAAAGCGTCTTCGACATGCCGAGCGGCAGCAGATAGATCGCCAGCGGCGGTCCGCCCGAATGCGCCACCATCGTGGTGACGCCGGAGGACAGGCCGGCGAAGGTCGCCTTGATCGTCGAGCGCGGGCGCGGCTTGATCTCGCCGCCGCCGAGAAACCACAGCGCGGCGAACACCAGCGTCACCAGTCCCATCACAATCTCGACGGCATGCCGGTCGAGATCGCGCAACACGAAATAGCCGAGGCCGATGCCGATCACGAGCGCCGGCAGCAGCATCGCGAGGTCCGTGCGCGACCAGGTGCTGGGGCGCCAGAACCGCAGCGCCGTGATGTCCATGACGACGAACAGCGGCGCCAGCAGCGCGCCCGCCGCGATCGGATCCATCGCCAGCGAGAGCAGCGGAATGCCGACGATGGCAAAGCCGCCGCCGAACGCGCCCTTCATGAAGGCGATCAGGAACACGCCGGCGAAGGCAACGGCGAGCACAAACGGCCCGGGCAGGTCAGCGATGATGGACGTGATCATGGTGTCGTGCGGAGCGTTGTGGTCATACTCAACATGGCCACGCGCGCATGCACGCGCAATCCAAACATTGCTCTCGGTGCACATTGCTCTCGGTGCAATCGGCGTGCGCGCGCCTAGCCGGCGCGCATCCTCGGCAGGCCCGGCCGGTCACCGTTGATCGCGGCGCGGCGATCGGTGACGGCGTGGTGGAACTGCTCGAGCGTCAGTCCGATCACCGAGAGATCGCCTTCCTCGATCGCGCCGTCGTCATAGCAATCGAGCGCCTCGCGCAACAGCGCGTCCGCATCGCTCTGCATCGCCGCGAGTTCCTCCGTCGTCTCGGCGCCGCGCACCCGCGAGATCAGCGTCAGCAGATTGTCGCGATGGGTGATGTAGTGCTCGCGCTCCTCGCGCTTCATGTAGTGGCGCAGCCAGGCGCCGGCCGAGCCGAGGCCGGAGATCAGCAGGATGCCGCCCCAGATGTAGTCGGAGTATTTTTCGAGGAAGGTGCGCTCGGTGCCGTCGATATAGGCCGCCGCGCCTTGATGAGCCGGCAGCGCAGCATCTTTGTCGGTGTCGGGCTTCTCGATCTTGGACGCCGCCGGCAGATCGCGCGCGACCTGAAGCCGCAGCGTGAACAATTGCCGGTCGAGCGCGCCGACCGTGGCGTCGTCCAGCCGATGCTGCGCGATGATGAGGTGATTGACGCTGACGGTCTCGACCTTGTCTTCCGGTCGCGCCGGCGACGACGAGAAGATGCTGCCGGCGATCTCTTCGGATTCGTAGCGCGGATGCTTCTGTGCAATGGCTTCCGAGACATCGATCGGGAGGAATACCGGCTCGCCGCGCGCGGCCGCCGTCGCCGTGATCGCATCCGACGTGATCCTGCTGTCGAGCGGGCCGACCGTCATGTAGGCGTCGAGCGAGGCATCGCGCGCGAGGTCGGCGATCTGGTTGGCTTTGAACTGGCTGACCGCGACCTTGTCGGGGTTGACGCCGGACTCGGTCAGGATCACGCGCAGCAGCGTGACATTGGCCGGGGTGCTGCCGACCACGCCGACCTTGTGTCCGGCGAGATCGTCGATGCTCTTGATCTTCGCGGATCGCCGCTTGCCCTTGCCGCCCGAGGGCGCCCACAGCACGACGACGTTCTTGCGCAGGATCGCAACCGACTCCGCACTCGCAGGCAAATCGAGATCGCCGCGTACCACCGCGAGGTCGACCTTGTTGGCGGTGAACAGCGCGATGCTTTCGGCGGAGCCCTGCGTCGTGACCGGCTTCAGCCGCACCGCACTGCCGTCATGCGTGAAGGCCTGTGCGAAGCCCTGGATCAGCTTGACGTCTTCGCTGCCGGTCGGGCCGACCGCGATCGAGAGCGTCACCGGACGCAGCCCGTAGAACAGCGCGCCGGCGGCGAGGCCGAACACAAGCATGCCGGTCGCAAGGATCAGCAGCGACGAGTTTCGTCGCCGGAGCCTGCGGCGCGTGGTGCCTGGATTTTCACTCTGCTCTGACATCTCACTGTCACGATACACGAAAAACCGGCGGTTTGCCGTGAAAAACAACCTAACATTTCGATGACGTCATACGTTTGAAACATCCATGTCAGAACGTCGTGCGAGCAGAATCAAGATTAACGATTTGGATCTCCCGCGATGCGCATTCTCGTTGCGACCGATGCCTGGCATCCACAAGTTAACGGCGTGGTCCGGACGCTGACGTCGCTTGCGCGCAGCGCAGCCGGGCTCGGCGCCGACATCGAATTCCTCACTCCCGACGGTTTCCGCTCGGTCGGCGTGCCGACCTATCCGGGCCTGCGGATGGCGCTGCCGAACCGCCGCGAGATCGCGCGCCGGATCGAGGAGGCGGCACCCGAGGCGATCCATATCGCGACCGAAGGGCCGATCGGCTGGGCGGTGCGTGGCTATTGCCAGCGCAACAAGCTCGCCTTCACCACGTCCTACACCACGCGCTTTCCGGAATATGTCTCGGTGCGCACCGGCATTCCGGACAGCGTCGGCTACGCGGTGCTGCGGCATTTCCATGCTGCCGGTTCGATGACGATGGTCGCGACCGACTCGCTGCGGTCAGAGCTTGCCGAGCGCGGCTTCCGCAGGCTCGGCTTCTGGACCCGCGGCGTCGACACAGGGATATTCAATCCGGACCAGCCGGCCATCCTCGATCTGCCGCGGCCGATCTTCATGACCATGGGTCGCGTCGCGGTGGAGAAGAATCTCGACGCCTTCCTGTCGCTCGACCTGCCGGGCTCCAAGGTCGTGGTCGGCGACGGCCCGCAACGCGCAGCATTGCAGCAGAAATATCCCGACGCGATTTTCCTCGGCGACAAGAAGGGCCAGGATCTGACCTCGCACCTGGCCGCCGCCGACGTCTTCGTGTTCCCGAGCCTGACCGACACCTTCGGCGTCGTGCAACTCGAGGCGCTGGCCTGCGGCACGCCGGTCGCGGCGTTCCCGGTGACCGGCCCGAAGGACGTGATCGCCGACCATCCGATCGGCGCGATCGACAACGACCTGCGCGCTGCCTGCCTGCGCGCGCTGACGATGTCGCGCGCCGACTGCCGCAATTTTGCGTTGGAGCGTTCCTGGGAAAACAGTGCGCGTCAGTTCATCGGCAATCTGGCCACGTTGCAGCCGAGCCGCGCGCCGCGGCCCGCCCGCCGCGTTGCCGGCCGCAGTGCGGTTCCGAATTAACAGTTCAATCGAACGAGAGACGAGAAACGATCTATGGCTGAAATCATCAAGCTGGGTGCCGACCGTTCCATGGACTTCGACCGCGAGACGGTCGAGCAGGCCTATGACCGCTGGGCACCGATCTACGACCTCGTGTTTGGCGGCGTGTTCAGCAAGGGCCGGCAGGCTGCGATCCAGGCCACCAACAAGATCGGTGGCCGCGTGCTCGAGGTCGGCGTCGGCACCGGCATCTCGCTGCCGCTCTATAGCCAGAACGTCCGCATCTTCGGCACCGACATCTCGGAAGCGATGCTGGAGAAGGCCAGGAAGCGGGTTGCCGAGCAGGGCCTGAAGAATGTCGAGGGCCTCGCGGTGATGGACGCCGAGAAGCTCGAATTCCCCGACAATTCGTTCGACGTGGTGATGGCGCAGTACGTGCTGTCGGCGGTGCCGAACCCGGAGGCCGCGCTCGACGAGTTCGCCCGCGTGGTGCGCCCGGGCGGCGAGCTGATCATCCTGACCCGGGTCAGCGCCGATGCCGGCGTCCGCCGCTTCATCGAGCAGAAGCTGCAGCCGGTGGTGCGTCCGCTCGGGTTCCGGACCGCCGAATTCGCCTGGTCGCGCTACACCAAGTGGCTCGCCGGCGCGCGCGGCATGGAGCTCGCGGAACGCCGCCTGATCCCGCCGCTCGGCCACTTCTCGCTGGTCCGCTTCCGCAAGGCGGATGTGGCCAAGGCGGCCTGAGGCAGCCCAGGCGGGCCAAGCCTCGATCCTGCCGGGTGAGGGAGCGCACCGCGCGGCCCGAACCGGGAGGCACCAATATCTTTCGCCTCATCCCTGTGAGCCTGTTCGGGATGAGGCGAGACCCTTCTCCGGTTGCGTCAAGGCGTCGCTCCGCATTGTCATATGTCATTATGATGATGTCACACGCGCTACATCGAATCCCTGTAAATCCAGTCCCGAAAGATGTTGGGGGAACCAATGATCAAGAACTTCCTGCAAGAGCTCCGTACCCAGCGCTGGGATGACCACCGCTTCTACCATCACAGCCGGATCAACCAGAGCCTGCACTTCGTCAGCGCGCTGAGCTTCCTGTTCGCCTATGTGATGCTGTTCTTCGATCCGGTGGTGTCGGCGCTGGTCGGCTGGCTGGTCTCGATGACCTCGCGCCAGGCCGGTCACTTCTTCTTCGAGCCGAAGGGCTATGACCACGTCAACCAGGCCACCCACGAGCACAAGGAAGACATCAAGGTCGGCTACAACCTGCAGCGCAAGGTCGTGCTGATGGCGATCTGGGCGCTGTCGCCGATGGTGCTGTACTTCGATCCGACCTTGTTCGGGCTGTTCAAGCCCTGGGTCACCATGGGCGACTTCACCCGTCAGGTGGCCAAGGTCTGGCTCTTCGTCGGCATCGGCGGCCTCCTGTTCCGCACTGTCCATCTGTTCTTCATCCGCGATATCGAGACCGGCCTCGTCTGGATGACCAAGATCGTCACCGACCCGTTCAACGACCTGAAGCTCTATCACAAGGCGCCGCTGTTCCTGATGAAGGGCGAGCTGATCGATCCGGGCCTCGAGAAGCACGTCAAGCACGCCTGATCGTTGATCCCTCATCTTTCCGAAATGCGTCATGCCCGGGCTTGTCCCGGGCATCTACGTCTTGGGACACCTGTGAAGAGACCAGGCCGAACTGCTCGTCGCGACGGCGCTGCGCTCCCTCTCCCTCTCCCGCTTGCGGGGGAGGGTTGGGGTGGGGGTGTCACCGCTTGCGATAATCTTTGTGGGGAGAGAGCCCCCACCCGTAGCGCATCTCGCGATGCGCTACGACCTCCCCCGCAAGCGGGAGAGGTGAGGGGAGCCCGTAGGGCCGATAAGGCCTCAGCGCCCGAACTTCACGGCGACCATCTCTTTCAGGATCTGCCGCTTGATGTTCTTGTTGGTGAGGCCTTCCTTGTGCCACCACCAGCTGTCGCGCTTCATCTTCTCGGCGGCCGCGACGAAGCGGTCGGCAACCTCGCCGAAGTCGGCGTCGGTGTAGTTCAGGCTGAAGATCAGGCGGCCGGTGCCGACCCAGCTCAGTGCCAGCCCCTCGGCCCGCAGATAGTATTGCAGCATCCAGTTGTAGCGGGACGGCTCGGTGTAATAGACGGTCCAGATCGACGAGATGTTGCCGACGCGAACCGGCAGGCCCTGGGCTGTGAGGCGGTCGTTGAGCGCCGTCGCGCGGCCGTTCCAGGTCTCGTCCAGGCCGTTGTAGATCGAGCGGAAGTTCGGGCTGGCGAGCCGGCTCAAGAACTCGTCCATCGCCGTCATCACATAGGGATGCGAGTTGAAGGTGCCGCGGGCAAAGCAGATGTCGGCCGGCCGGTCGTCGCGGAAGCGCCGCATCAGATCCTTGCGGCCGCACACCACGCCGACGGGGAGGCCGCCGGCGAGGCTCTTGCCGTAGGTCGCCATGTCGGCCTTGACGCCGAAATATTCCTGGGCGCCGCCGGCGGCGAGCCGGAAGCCGACGAACACCTCGTCGAAGATCAGCACGATGCCGCGTTCGGTGCAGACCTCGCGCAGCTGTTTCAGCCATTCGGTATAGGCGGCGCGGTCGTATCGGGAGGAGCGCGAACTGTCGACCAGCGCGGAATCGCCGGGCGCGTTGGCATTCGGATGCAGCGCCTGGAGCGGATTGACCAGCACGCAGGCAATGTCCTTGCGCGTGCGCAGCACGTGCAGCGTCTTCTCCGACGTGTCGGCGAGCGTGAAGGTCTCGTGCGGCGACACCGGATTGCCGACGCCGGGCTGCACCTCGCCCCACCAGCCGTGATAGGCGCCGGCGAAACGGACCAGATGCGTCCGCTTGGTGTGGTAGCGCGCGAGCCGCACCGCCTGCATCACGGCCTCGGTGCCGGACATGTGAAACGAGACCTCGTCGAGGCCGGAGATCTCGCAGAGCCGCTTGACGTTGTCGGCAATGACAGGGTGGTAGGGGCCGAGCACGGGACCGAGCGCATGCGCGCGCTTCTCACCCTCGGTGATGCACTCCTTGTAGAAGTCGTTGCCGAAGATGTTGACGCCATAGGAGCCGGTCAGGTCGTAGAACTGATTGCCGTCGACGTCGGTCACGGTGACGCCGCTGGAGGCCTGCACGAAGGCCGAGGTGCCGAGATGCTCGCGCACCAGGCGGCTGTACTGGAACGGCACGCGGTAGGTTTCGGTGAACTGCAGATCGGAGATGCGCTCCGTCACCTCGGCGGTGAGCGCGCGGCCCTTGGGGTAGCGGTCCTGGTACACTCCGGCGAGCCGGAAGAAGCCGTCCTGGCGCTGCATCGCGACCTCGGCGGGCGCGCCGTCGGAGCGGAAGAACTCGTCGATGTCGAATTCGTAGTGCGGCACCAGTCGCGCCACCATCTTGGACATCTTGGAATGCCCAGTCAGCGAGCGGTGCTTGGCGCGCGACAGGGCAAGCCGGGCTTTGACTTTGGGGAACGCTGCGGCGGCGCCGGCAAGCGCGGCGGCGGACAGCGAGAGAATCGGAAGAAATGTTTCCATGACAGAAGCGCTAGCCTCGGCACCTAACAAATTCATGACAGTCAAGGGCCTGATCTCGGCATTCACCCAGCAGGAGGACCTCAATTTCCTGCTCACCAACCGGATTCCGCGGGCGGCGCTGACCCGCTTCATGGGCCGGTTCTCGAAGGTCGAGAACCCCTTGGTGCGCGACGCCTCGATCGCCTGCTGGAAGCTGTTTTCCGACCTCGATCTGTCGGAGGCGAAGAAGACCGAGTTCACCAGCCTGCACGACTGCTTCACCCGCGAGCTGAAGCCCGGCCTGCGACCGGCAGTGGCCGATCCTGCGATCATCGCGAGCCCGTCGGATGCGATCATCGGGGCGCATGGGCGGATCGAGGACACGCAATTGTTCCAGGTCAAGGGCGCGCCCTATTCGCTGCTCGATCTCCTCGGCGATCCAGCGCTGGTCGAGCAGCACAAGAACGGCCGCTTCGTCACGCTGCGGCTGACCTCGAGCATGTATCACCGCTTCCACGCGCCCTATGATCTTGCGATCGACAAGGTCACGTTCATTCATGGCGACGTCTGGAACGTCAATCCGATCGCGCTGAAGCGGATCGAGCGTCTGTTCTGCAAGAACGAGCGCGCGGTGCTGCGCGGGAAACTCGCGACCGGCGAGGCGCTGACGCTGGTTCCGGTCGCCGCGATCCTTGTCGCCAGCCTCCGCCTGCATTTCCTCGACGTTACGCTGAACGCGCAGTCGCGGGGTCCGGTCGATTTCCCCTGCGACGCACATGTCAAGAAGGGCGATGAGCTCGGCTGGTTCGAGCACGGCTCGACCATCATCGTGCTCGCGCCCGGCAATTTCGAATTCTGCGACAATGTCGCGGAGGGAGCGCGGATCAAATGCGGCGAGCCGCTGCTGCGGAAGCCTGCGATGTGATCGCTTTTTTGCCCGACGCGTCATTTTTTGAGCATGAAAACCGGTTTCCACTTTTCCGGATCATGCTTTAGAATAGCCGGGATCGTCGTGCGACGATCTCAAATCGCAAACTTTGGGACACGAGATGGCGCGGACGCCGGTGCTGGCGGCGGGAGGCATTGTGCTGCGGCGGGAGACCCCGCCGCGCTTCGCCGTCGTGCGCCTGCGCAAGCGCAATGAGTGGGTGCTGCCGAAGGGCAAGCTCGACGACGGCGAGACACCGCGCGATGCCGCCGAACGCGAGGTGCTGGAGGAAACCGGCCACGACGTCGACGTGCACGAATTCCTCGGCACGCTGGTCTATGATTCCGGCGGCCGTTCCAAGGTGGTGCATTACTGGCGCATGGAAGCCGGCGGCAAGCCGGTGCGCGCGCTGATGAGCGACATCAGGGAGGTCGACTGGCTGCCGCTCGATGCGGCGCTCGAGCGTCTGTCGCGCGGCTATGAGCGTGCGTTCCTGGAAAATGTCGGACCGATCGCGCTGCAAGCCGCAGCGGACGCCGAGCGTGAGCGGCGGGCGCTGGCACGCGCTGCGGCCGCGGAGCGGCGGCGGAGCCGCGCGGCGATGGGGGCGCCGGTCATCGAGGAGCAGGACGCCGTCAACCCGCCTGACGTCGCTGATGCCCCCGTGCTGGCGGAGACGCCGGCCATCGAACCGACGGCGTTGGCGCAGAGCGAAGGCGATACGCCGGCCATGGCGCCGGACCGCAGCGCTACGGAGGCTGGCGACGTGGTCGAGGCGGAGCATGTCGCGGAGGCGGCCGTATCCGAAGCGCCGTCGTCATCCCTGCGCGACATCGCGCCGGGTGCGACGATCGTTCAGCCCAGGCCGCGCAAAAACCTGATCGAGCGCGTGCGCGACTGGTTGCGCCGCGCGGCCTGATCAGCGGCCGATGCCCTGACGTCGTACAGCCGGAGCCGTGGCTGGCTGCCAGCCGTCAATCTCACGCTGCAAGGCCATGCAGTCGCCTCTGAGCTTGGGCGAACCCAATTCACGTGCCACGAGCTGAGCGGCATGAACCTCGGCCATGGTGCCGCGAATGTCGCCGTGCTCCAGCTGGAGCCTGCAGATCTGCAGCCTCAACCGCACGATCTGGACCCGCCCGTCGATGCTCGACCAGAGCTGGCGGGCGAGATGGAGATGCCGCATGGCTTTTTCGTGATCCTGCCGCGACAGCGCGAGGATCGCCTGCGCTTCGTTGGTGAGCGCGCGGATCGAGGGCATCGGCCAGCGATCCGGACTTCCCGAAAGTTCGCAGATCAATGCCTTGGCCTGACCGGCCCGATTCGTGTGTGCCGCAACCAGCGCCAGATGCGCGAGCAGGATTCCCCGCCGCTGCAGGGTCCACCAGGCCTTGCCGATCAGGCTCCGTTCCAGGCTCGCATGGGCGGCTTCCGCTTCGCCTCTCGCGAGCAGCAACATCGCGCGGCCCGGCTCCGGGCACCAGCCCAGCGTGTAGGCCCTGTCATAGGCCTCAAGCGCTGCGTCCTCATTGCCGATCGCAGACAGAATATCGCCCAGCACCCGGTTGGCATCGCCCATCGACCATGGCGCATCGCTGGTCAGGCGCGCGAGCGCGTCCTGAATCCGAGCCAGCGCCTCGTCGAGCGAGCCCCTGACGCCGAGCACCTCGGAACGATGCAGCTGGCATGAACCCGTCAGTTCCATGCCGCTGCTCGAACAGAAATTCTGGTAGCTCCGTGTCCACTGGTCGGCCCGTGCCCAATCTCCGAACATCCGGGCCGCCCAGAGAATGTTGCAGTAGAGGTTGCCGCCCATGATCGGGTCCAGATTGTTGCTGGACAGTGCGACCGCGGCGGCATGGTCCTGATCGGCCAGTCCGCCATGGGTGTCGCCGAGGCATAGCCGATAGAAGCCGCGATAGGCCAGGCTCAGAGCTTCGATGTTGAGTGCATCCTTGTATCTGACGGCAGTGTAGGCGGCGTCGGCCAACGCGAGTGCCTGTTCCGGCTCGCCATCGAAGGCGGCAAGTTTCGACTTCATCCATAACAGCAGGGCCGTCGTCGGAGGATCGTCGAGCGTTGCGGTCCAGTCTTCCGCGCGCGCGAGCCAGCCTTTTCCGATCGCGGCCTGACCGCTCTCGAAATGCAAACCCGAGAGCGCGATCGCGTCGACCGCTGCCCCGGCAGCGTCGCCTGCCTTGCTCTTTGCGCCGACCGCGCGGATCAGAATCGGAATGGCTGCCGCGGCTCTGCCGAGGCATTGCAGGGCGAGCGCCCAATCGTGCAGATCTTCGGCGCTGAGCTGGCCTTCTTCATCCGCGCTCTCAAACAGGGTTGCCGCCTGCAGCCATAATTGTCCGGCCGCTGCGCGTCGGGCGAGACCGATTGCTCCGATTGCACCGATTGTGTCGTTTGGATTGTGCGCAGCAGGTTCCGGCTGCTTGATCTCGGAATCGTGAAAGAACCGATATCCCTTGCCTGGGAGATTTCGGATCGCTCCGTCCATGCCACCCTTGCGAAGCGCGGCGCGCAACGAACTCACCGCGCGCTGCAGCGAGTTGTCCGTGACCGTCACATCCGGCCAGATGGCTTCAAGCAGTTCTTCCTTGGAGATGACCCGGTCGCGGTGCCGAACAAGGTAGACCAGCAAATCGAACACGCGCGGCTGCAATGGGACCTCTTGCCGCGCGCACAGCAGGACGCGGCCAGCTTCATCAAGCTCGAACAGTCCAAATCCGAAGGCCATGTCTATGTGTGCGGGCTCGGCGGAAAAGGTTCAGGCAAAGATCAGGCAATGATCAGACAATGATCAGGCCGCGGTAAGGACAGTCAGCGTCGACGGCGCCTATACATCCCTCACGGCTCGCGATCATCGGAGCCAGGCCTGCTGTTCAACACTCGCAACTGAGGAGATTTCGATGGAACTCTATGTCATTCGCCGTCCGAGCGCCTGGGCAAACATGAGCGAGCTGGAGCTTGCCGGCGCAACCTCCGCCAGGATCGGCGATCAGCAGATGCCGGACCGCGTTTGTTGGATCCGTAGCTACGTGGTGCATGAGGCAGATGGTCGCATTGGCACATTCTGCATCTACGAGGCGCGCGACGGCGACTCGATCCGGGAGCATGCGCGCTGCGTCGGCATGCCGGGCGAAGAATTCTACAAGGTCGCGACAACCGTGGTGGTGCGTGGTGATCCGGTCCAACCGCCCATTGCAGCCGAGTGACGCCTGGGGGGCGTCGCATGGCGTATCCCGGCCAATCGATTATCCGGGACGCCATCACTATTTGATCAAGGAAACGATTATGTCGATTTCATTCATGGAGTCCGTGTCAAGTCCGGTACGTAGGCATTTTTCCATCCTGCTTTTGCGCATCCGCCGGATCGTCAATCAATTGGTCGCAGGCATGCTTGCAAACCGCGAGCGGCAAGTCAGCGGCCTGATGCCGCGCGAGCCCGGCAGCCGGCGGTCGAAGGGCGCCGGCGGCCGCTGCTCTCGGCCGATCATTCGAAGCGGGCTTCTCGGGCTGGTGATCGCGGGTTTGTCTTCACCCGTGTTCACCAGAGCGGAGGAGCCTGTCGTTCTGGAGCATCGTGCAGCTCCAGTGCAGCAGGCCGTCGTCTGGCCTCAGCGTAGCAAGCACGGCTGCAGCCATCGCTCTGATTGGAGCATTGTTGCCGCATCGACCATCACGGTCTTTCTCGACCGTCGCACGTAGTCCGGCGCACCGCAGGGCCAATTGCACTGCACGACGCATTTCAACGCCACTTACGGACTTCCGGCGAGGCTGCGGTCTCGCCGGAAGCCGCACCTCATACTCAAAGGAGATTCACATGAACGTTCAGACCGAAATGCCCGCTGTCGATCTCGCCGCCGTCAAGGCACGCCAGCAAGCCACCTGGAGCTCGGGGGACTACGCCATCGTCGGCACCACGCTTCAGATCGTCGGTGAAACGCTCTGCGAGGCAGTCGACCTGCGCAGCAATCAAATGGTGCTCGACGTCGCCGCCGGCAACGGCAATGCGACGCTGGCGGCCGCGCGGCGCTTTGCCGACGTGGTCTCGACCGATTACGTCGGAGCGTTGCTCGAGCGCGGCCGCGAGCGCGCGGCCGCAGAACGGCTGCCTGTCACGTTCCAGGAAGCGGACGCGGAGAAGCTGCCGTTCGCCGATGCGAGCTTCGACGTCGTGCTGTCGACATTCGGCGTCATGTTCACCGCCGACCAGCAGCAGGCCGCGAATGAGCTGCGCCGTGTCTGCCGCATCGGCGGCAAGATCGGCCTTGCGAGCTGGACGCCGGAAGGTTTCATCGGCCAGGTGTTCAAGACCATCGGCAAATATGTGCCGCCGGCCCCGGGCGTGAAATCTCCCGCGCTATGGGGCACCGAAGCCCATCTCGTCGCCTTGTTCGGTCCCCAGGCGACGGTTGAGGCCACGCGCAGGCACTTCAATTTCCGTTACAGGTCGCGCGAGCATTTCCTCGAGATCTTCCGCACCTATTACGGTCCGGTACTGAAAGCATTCGGAGCGATCGATGCCGTCAAGCAGCAATTGCTCGCCGCCGACATGTTCCGCCTGATGGACCAGTTCAATGTCGCGAAGGACGGGACGCTGGTCATCCCCAGTGAATATCTGGAGGCCGTGATCACCAGGCGGGGCTGATCTGCTGCTTGCTGCTTTTTCGATCGGAGCGTGGCGCCGGCGTTTTTCGCCGGCGCCACATTCGTTCAGCTACTGGCGCTTGTCCTTGGGCGGCGGCTTTGCCGCGCGCGGCGGCGGTGCGCGCCGTTGCACGAAGCCGGGGCGTGGCTGCAGTGCGGGCCGTTGCATGCCGGGGCGGATGCCCGGTGCGGCCTGCTGGATTCCGGGTCGGATCTGGCCGGGTGCCTGCGGCACCGGCTGCGCCGTGCCTTGTCGCGGCATGCCTGGCTGACCCGGCTGAGCCGCCGGTTGTCCGGGCTGGCGCACGCCGCCCGGCGCCGCTGTGCGGCCGGGCTGCAGGCCGCCCTGACGTGCAGGCGACTGTTGTCCGCCGGGCTGCGTCGCGCCGCCTTGGCGTGCAGGTTCTTGGCGCGCAGGCTGTTGACCCGCAGGCTGTTGTCCGGCCGGCGTCTGGACACCGGGCGCGCGCGGCAGCGTCGCGCCGCCGGGTTGGCCGGGCAGCGCGTGCTGCGCGCCGCCTTGCTGCTGCGTGCCCGGCTGTTGCTGCGAGCCCTGCCGGCCGGGCGTGCCCGGTGGCTGCGGCTGGCCGGGACGGTTCGGCTGACCGGGCTGCTGCGGCTGGCCTGGGCGATTCTGCTGACCCGGTTGTTGCGGAGCATTGCGGTTCTGGCCCGGCAGGCCGTTCTGGCGCTGCGGGTTCGGCTGCACCGGCTGGCCGCGGTTCGGATAGGGCGCGGCCGGATTGGCTCTGCGGAAGTCGGGATTGGCGCGGCGGAAGTCGCGCTGCTCGGACACCACCTGGCGGCCCAGCGTCTGCGCGCTGTGGACCTGGCGCACAAAACCCTGGTCGCGCGTCATCTGCTGCGGCGAGATCGTCAGCGGCACCGCGGCGAAGCGGGCGCCGCCGCTGCCTGGACGAATCGCAAAGCCGCTCGCGCCGCGCGTCAGCACGCCGAGCGAGGCGCCGCTGTGGTCGTTGACCTCGATGCGGCCGACATGCCCGTCGGCGTCGGGATAGAGCTTGATGCCGACATTGTTGCTGGTCGCGGTCGCGCCTTCGGGCACCTCGACAAGGCCGGTGGTGCCGCGGATGCCGAGCGTCGCGGTCGGCGTCGAGATCTTCATGTCGCCGGTCCTGGCGACCGCGGCGGCGACGAAGGCCGCCGTTCCCTTGCCGACGTTGAACAGCGCGCTGTTCTGCTGGCCGCCGTCCTCATAGACGTAATTGTCGATCGTGATCCTGGCGTTGGCGCGCAGGTTGAACGTGGTGCCGTCGTTGAAGGTGATGCCGAGCGAGGAGGTCGCTGATGTCGCGACCTCGTCATTGGCAAAGATGTCGTCGCGGATCTGCAGCGGCGTCGTGGCGTTGTTGCGGATGACCGTGGCGTTGCCGGTCAGCGTCGCGACGTTGCCGATCGGCTCGGGCGCTGTGGCCTGCGGCGTCGCGGCCGGAGCAGGTGTTGCAGGTGCGGCCGGTGTCGCGCTCGGCGCCGGGGCAGGCGAAGGCGCCGGCTGCGCTTGCGCAAGCTGCATCAGGTCGGGCGCGGCATCGGCTGTTGTATGCCAACCGATCGTGACGCCGACGCCAAGCAGAAGCGCAAAGAGGAAGGTGCGGCGCATCACCAACGATTCCCGGGAGGCACTTGGGGCTCGCAATTGAGCCGCGTCCGGCTGAATGCCGAATGAACGGTCCCGCCTTGTTGTCATGGCAGGCTGCAACGATCAAGCACCGCGCTCCCTCGCGGGAAGCACGGTGCTTGGTCGCAGTCGGGGTTTGGTTAGCCGCGCTTGTGAGGGGTGATGTTGAGTGGTTTTGTCGGCTTGGCCGCGGGCGTGAAGCTCGCGGGCTGCGGGCCCGCTGCCGGCGGCACGTAGTGGAAAACCGCCTTGCAGCCGTCGCTGAGCAGCGCACGCTGGCGGACCATGCAGGCGGTGACGCGATCGACGTCGGGGATCTCGGAGCTGCACAGCCGCATCGCGTCGCCGGTGCACATCTGCTGCTGCTCGTCGGTGTAGGCATAGGACGCCGAGGTCAACAGACCGAGCGTGAACGCGGTTGCCGCCAGCAATTTGCCGTGACGGCGCGCGGAAGCGGTGAAAGCCATGATGTCCCCCTTGTGGTGATCGCGCCGAAGCAGCGCGTTGCCGGGGGCATGACTACGGAGGCCCGGTTTCAGCAATTCTTCGTCCGCACCGCAAAATGGTTTCGTCGCATCCCCATTTGTTTCGTCCACCACGCCCCGGGCGGGTACGTCAGCGGCTACGGCGTCGCCGTCGCCGGAGCTCCCTCGAGCGCGAGCACGGCCTCGCGCTGGGCCTCCGGCATGGCGCGGATGCGGCGCCTGGCGGTGAAGCGCATCACGGCAAAGCCGCCGAGGAACACCACGATCTTGCTCACGATGCCATAGATCGGCATCACGATCGCCCATGTCGTGATCTCGCAGGTCAGCGCGACGAAGGCGTTCACCGCGGCGGAGACGAACATCAGACCCGCCCAGGCGTAGCCGACGATGACGGCGACATCGGGCACGACGGTCTGCGCGATCTCGGGCAGATAGCGGTTGAGCCAGCCCGGCTTCAGCATCACGACGCCGACGATGGCGTAGATGATGCTCGGCTTGAACAGCACGAAGCGCGGGTCATGGGTGATCAGGGTCGCGGAGCCGGCCGCGACGACCAGGAACAGGCTCAGCCACTCCATGGCGTCGATCCGCTTCCCGCGCATGAGCTGGATGCCGATCTGTGCAACGCCGAACGCGATGCCGAGGCCGACCGCGAGCGCGGTGTTGTGGGTCAGCAGGAACAGAACAAGAAAGACCAGGGTCGACGCGAGGTCGAGGGCCAATAGCCTGGCCGCGTTGAGGAAGTGCTTCATCGGGCGTTGAAACTCCGCTTGCCGTGTCGCGCCGCCGCACGATCCGTGCATGCGTCGACAACAGTGAGGCAGATTGTGGTGCTGCAGGCCTATCGATTTCTGAAATCGAGGAGAGAATTCTCACTCCGAGCGGGCAATTTCCGCCGTATCAGCGGTTGGCGCGGCAGCCGCCTGCCGGCGAAACTCTGATGGCGTCAGCCCGGTGTCCGCCTTGAAGGCGCGGTTGAACGGCGCCAGCGACTGGAACCCGGCATCGAGCGCAATCGTCAGCACCGGCACCTCGGCCTGGTTGGTATCGGCGAGCGCCGCCTTGGCCTCGTCGAGCCGATAGCGGTTGAGGAAGGCGTTGAAGTTGCGGTGGCCGAGCCCGTCATTGATCAGTGTGCGCAGCCGGTATTCCGGCATCCCGAGCCGCGCCGCCAACAGGCCGATGGTCAGTCCCTCCTGCCGGTAGGCGCGCTCGGTGGTCATCAAATGGTTGAGGCGATTGAGCGACGCGCGGTCCTGGGGTGACGGGCCATTAGGCTCGAACGATCCGGACGCCCGGCCAGCCTGGCCGCCGGTGCCGGCCGCGGCCGGCTGGCCGACGGGCGGATCGAACAGCATCATCCAGATCGACATCAGCGCGAATGTAGCCAGGCCGAGCGCGGCGTTCAGGCTGATCGACCGCGTCGGAATTGCCGCCAGCCCTGCCGCGGCCGCGAGTACCATCTGCAGGCCGACGCCGATCACCAGCGCGATCAACAGCCGGCCGCGCGCCGTCGTCACGGCGGTGCGCCAGCCCTTCGGAATTTGCGTGACCCCGAGCACGGCGAAGGCGATCGTCGCCAGCGCGAGCATGCGGCCGCACGTCCTGGCGACATCGGGCCAGATCGTCAAGCAATTGTGGCTGACAACGCCTAGGCCGGCGAGGAGCGTCCATACGGCAGCGTGCCAGGGCCGCAAGACGAACTGCTCGTCGAACATCGCGCGCGCCCACAGCCAGAAAATCACGGGAGAGCCCATGGCGAAGGCGACGAACGGTGAGCTCCAGCCGAATGATGTGGCGGGAAAGAACGGCGCCGTCGTGATCGCATAGGCCGCGCCGGCCGCGCCCATCGCAGCACCCAGGCTCGCGGCGCGGTGCACCGCCGCATAGCGCAGCAGCAGCACCGCGCAAACCACCAGGAACAGTGCGACCACCGCTCCCCGGAGACCGAGCTCAAGAGCCGTCAACGCCATCGCGAGCCGCCCGCAGGTTCAATTCAATCTCGACAATGCTGGTCTTATAGCGCTTCCGACGATCCACATGAAGCGACCATCGGCAGTTATGAGCCATCGTCGGCTGTCGGCTTGTGGCAGTGGCGTTCAAGGGCAGATGTCCGCTCACCGTTCGCAGGTGGCGGACATCAGGCCGGATCTCGAAGTAGCGGCCTAGCTGACCCGCTTCCAGGTCTGGCCGCCGCAGAACATGCCGCCGAAGGCACAGCCCTGCACGCGCATCGCATTCGAGCCCTTCATCGCGATCGTCGAGTCGTAGTCGCGGCCGGAGTCGGGATCGTGGATGCGGCCGCTCCATTTGCTGCCGTCGGGCTTCATGTTGATCAGGATGCGTTCGCTGGTCTTCACCGAATAGCCGCACAGATTGGCGCCGCAGGCTTCGACGCGGACGTTGCCCTTGTTCTCTTCGGTGACCCAGACGCCGACCGGTCCGGTCGGTGCCGGGGCGGCGGCAATGGGAGCGGGTTGTGGTGCCGGCTGTGCCGCGACCGGGGCGGGGGCAGGCGCTGCGGGAGCGGCTTCGACCGGCGCAGGGGCTGCCGTCGCAACCGCCGTTGACGGGGGCGGAGGAGGCGCTGAAGGCGCGACCACCGTCGCAACCGGCGCGGCCGGCACCGGCTGCGGCGCGGCGGCCTGCACCGGCGCAGGCGCGGGAGCGGGCGCAGGTGGTGGCGCTGCAGGCGGGGCGTCCGACGACGACACATCGTCATCATCGTTGGACTTCGAGCCGAGACCCTTGAGGTTGATGTTGCCGATCGTGCCGTTATAGCCCGGCGCCGAGATGCGGATGCAGGATAGCGCGCTACAATTGCGCGGCGCCTCGACATGGATGCGCTGGCCGTCGATCTGGAAGGTGATGCCGGAGCCGCCGGCACGGGCTGACGTGGTGGCCATCAGCAGCGCGGCGATCGCAACGAATGTCTTCATGACAGTCTCCGTGGGCGTTGGGCGGCCGGGTTCGATTGATCCGGACGCTACGCGCTGTCGGTGCCGGCTTCCGTGATCGATGTCACGTAGGGCGAGCCGCGCTCCTGACTACGCGGCTGTCCAATTTGTAACCGAATGCCTTCGAACCTGAGGCTTTGTCGCGCGCGACCGACGGAGGTCAACGCTCTTCCGCAAGCGATGGAGGCAAACATGAAACGCTTGAGCCTGGTCGCGCTACTGCTTGTCGCCGGCAGCGCCGTCGCCGCCCATGCCGACAACGACATCTACACCAACATGCTGAAGCAGCGGCGCGGCGACGACGCGCTGCATGTCGACACCGCATTCTGCGATGCGCAGTTCGGCGCGCCGCAGAACGGCACGCCGACGTCGCGGCAATACAAGAGCTGCATGCGCGCCCGCGGCTGGCGCTTCAGCCGAACCATCCGCGAGCCGCGCCGTCGCGACGACTTCTATCCCGATCCCGACAATCCTGGCCTCGTCTGCCACGATTTCACGATCGGCGGCATCACCGGATCGAGCTGCTCGAATTTTTGATTCACCGTTATCGAAGCGTTGGCGCAATCGGGAGCGCATGTGCAAGATCATCGCCGCGCGTGTAACAATTTGTTTCTTGGATAACGAAAATTACAAACGGTCAATCTGTTCTGGTTGCAAAATCGGGTGATCGTTGATGGTCTGCCTATGGGCCAATGCGACATCAGGCGATGAGCGAAGACAGGGTCTGAAAGGCATCACATTCAGAGATGCAGCCAATTATCGCGGGTATTGATTTTGCTTGTTGTAGCACCGGGCGACTGTGCGCGAAGCAGCAAGAACCGCAGGCACGGGCGCTGCCCTTCGCATTCTCGCAGTGGAGGTTCTCGTGCAGCGCGCGGCATTGTCGCAGGAGATGTTCTTGACCGATCAGGGCAAGCGCGCGGCTCAGGAAGCGCAGAGTTATTACTCGCTTGAGGTCGATTTCAAGGTCGCCAGTAAGTCGAAGTATCCTAAATGGGTGAACAAGAAGGAGCAGATGAAGGGCTTCTTCCCGCGGCCGGAACAGGCCTTTCGCGGGTTGCATTTCTCCGAGCCGCCGCAGTTCAGATTCGAGCGTAAGAGCGCCAGTTCCGCATTCCTGGATGCGGAACCAGTCACGCTTGGCATTTGGCTGATTTCGGATCGCCTGAAGGTCTTGTTCGAAAAGCTCGATCTGGACGCTTTCGTATTCCAGAAGGTCGAGGTCGACTACGGCGATGCGCCGAATCCTGGTCCCGATTTCTGGTTTGTCTACATCATGCGGACGCTCGACTGCATCGATGAGGAACACTCAGTCATCAACTATTTTGACAACATCCCGGGCATCAAGAACTATCGGGCTCTGATCGATGTCAGGATGCGGCCGGAGGCCGTCGGCGCAGCGCACGCGTTCCGCCTGACCTACGCCAAGAGCACGTTGATCGTGGACGACATCATTGTGACGGCCTTGAAGGCCGATAAAATCCGTGGCTTCGAATTCGCGCCGATCCAAAAATAATTCGACACACATCGAAGCTGCTGGCGTCGCGGCAATAGGAGCGCTGCATGCGTGCGCGGGGCTGGCGCTTCAGCCACACCATCCGCGAGCCGCGCCATCGCGACGACGGCTTATCCCGATCCCGACAATCCCGGCCTGGTCTGCCACGATTTCACGATCGGCGGCATCACCGGATCGAGCTGCTCGAATTTTTGAGATGATGGCGCGACGTGGCTCTTTGACCTGTCATCCTGATCCGTCGTCCCGTCATCCTGAGGAGGCCGCGCAGCGGCCGTCTCGAAGGATCGACGGCCCGACTGTGGCCGTGCATCCTTCGAGGCTCGCAAGAGCTCGCACCTCAGGATGACGGGGTGGGTGTGTGTCGCCAAAAACGCAAAGCGCCCGGCGGGGGGACCGCCGGGCGCTGAACTCAATGCCAAGTCGAATGTCCTAGGAGCCGAATGTCCTAGAACACGCCGAGAATGATGGCGCCGACGAAGGCGAACGCGATGTACGCGGCCACAATGCTCAGCTTGCTCAGCAGAGGACTCGCGAAATCCATTGGGGGGGCTCCCTTGGTTCACAACGCTGCCCGCATTAACGCTGAAGCTAGCAATCGGTTCCTGGTCGAAAAAGTCAGCGTTGCTGTCCGGCCCGCTGTTCCCTGGCAATGCCGCATTGCGGCGCCCGGATCAAAACAGCGTCGAATCAAGGCCTTGAAGCGTCCCCAAATATATTCCGGGGACCTGTGAACCTGACAGTGCTTGTGGGTCCTTCCGGGCGGTTGCTGACCTTCGAAGGCGAGTTCTCCGACGTCACGTCGTCCTATGGCGGCAAGGGCGTCGTTCGTTACACCCAGTGATGGAGATAGATCCCGGCAGCGCGCGACTTGCTCGGCCGGGTTCCAGCGCATGGTTAAGGGGCGTTGAAATCAACGCGTCGAATTGCGTTGAAGAGTCTTTAATCAAATTCGCAGAACCTCCGCGCCATGACGCGTGGAGTTCGTTTGTATCTCGTCGGCTCCCTTGTCCTTGTGTCGCTTGCTGGTTGCGGGCGCGGTCTGTTTCAGACCGCCGAGCGCGAGCCGTGGCGGGCCGAGGCTGAGGCCGCTTGCCTGAAATCCGGCGCCGTCAAGGAAAGCGCCGACCTCGTCCGAATCGATCCGATCTCCGGGCCCGGTGTCTGCGGCGCCGAGTTCCCGCTCAAGGTCGCCGCTCTCGGCGAAGCCAGTCCGGCCTACGGATTTGCCGACGACAGCCTGCGTCCGCCAGCCGCGGTCGGCAACCAGCCGCGTTGGCCGATCAACCGGCAACCCCCGCCGCCCGCGCAGGCGCCATACTCCGATCAGGCGGTCGGCCAGCCGAACTATGGCAGCCAGCCGAACGGGCCGGTCTCGCTGTCGGCGCCTGGCGTTCCACCGCAACAGGACGAGATCGAACTGCCGCCTGACGGCTCGCCCGACTCAAGCGGTGAGCGACCTTATTATCCGGGCCTGCCGTCCAATCAACGGCGCGACAGTGGGGCCGCGCCTTACTCGCCGGCGCCTTATTCCCAGCAGCCATCAGGCGCGCCGCCGCCACGGCTCGGTCCGTCAGGCGGCAACCCGGTGATGACGGTCGGCCCGGTCGCAGTGAAGCCGGCGGCGACGCTGGCGTGCCCGATCGTCTCGGTGCTCGAGCGCTGGCTCGCCGATTCCGTGCAGCCGGCGGCGCAGCGCTGGTTCGGCGCGCGGGTCGTCGAGATCAAGCAGATCTCGGCCTATTCCTGCCGCGGCATGAACGGCAATTCGCACGCGCATATTTCCGAGCACGCGTTCGGCAATGCGCTCGATATCGCAGCCTTCACGCTCGCCGACGGCCGCCGCATCTCGGTCAAGGATGGCTGGAAGGGCTTGCCGGAAGAGCAGGGCTTCCTGCGCGACATCCAGGCCGCCGCGTGCCAGCAATTCACCACCGTGCTGGCGCCAGGCTCCAACGTCTATCACTACGACCACATCCATGTGGATCTGATGCGCCGGGCGAGCCGGCGCCTGATCTGCCAGCCGGCCGCCGTCTCCGGCGAGGAGGTCGCGGCACGCGCCGGCGGACGTAACCCCTATGCAACGCGCGAACCTTATGTCACAGGATCGCTCGGCGGCAGAAAGCCGGCCCCGCGGGGTAAAGCGGGGGTCAACGAAGAAGACGAATTCGCCGACGAATAGGGACGCGTCTGATACCCGTATTTTTACTGGGGATGCCGTGCAAACGGTAGCCACTATTTTCTGCGTATGCTCGCGAGCCGGGCGCACCCGGCTGGTTACTGGGGGATAGGTTTTGCAAGACGTGCCGATCATTCTCGTCATCGAAGACGATCGTGATCTTCAGATGATGGTAGAGGACGCCCTGAGGGACGGCGGCTATGAGCCGGCGATCGCAGGCTCGGGCGAGGAAGCTCTGACGCTGCTGAAGGCGTTCCGAACCAAATACAGTGCCCTGGTCACGGACATCCGCCTGCTTGGCCGGCTCGACGGCTGGCGCGTGGCGCGCGGCGCCCGCGAGATCGATCCGTCATTCCCGGTGCTCTACATCACCGGCGGTGGCGGCGACGAGTGGCCGACCCGGGGCGTGGCGGACAGCGTGCTGCTGAACAAGCCGTTCTCGCCCGACGAACTGGTCGCGGCCGTGACGAAGCTGCTCAAGAACGGCGCACCGGCCTGAGCGATTGATCGCTCCGCAACATGAATGACTTCGCACAGTCCATCACGGCGGCAGCGTCACTGATCGCCAGTCGCGATCCGGTGCTGCTCGGGATCGTCGCATTGTCGTTGCGCGTCAGCCTGCTGGCGAGCCTGCTCGCGCTTCTGATCGGCGCGCCGATCGGCGGCTGGCTTGCGATAACCAGATTTCGCGGACGGCAGGTGGTGATCGTGCTCGCCAATGCCTGTCTCGGCCTGCCGCCGGTGGTGGTCGGGCTCGGGCTATATCTCCTGCTGTCGCGTTCGGGACCGCTGGGCTTCGCCGGTCTGTTGTTCACGCCGACGGCGATGGTGGTGGCGCAGGTCATCCTGGCCACGCCGATCGTGGTCGCGCTGGTGCATCGTCCGGTCGCGCTGCTGTGGGCGGAATACGCCGACCTGATACGCACCGACGGCCTGTCCCGCCTGCGCAGCCTTGTGCTGCTGTTCTCGCTCGGCAGCGCCTCGCTTCTCACCGCATTCCTCGCCGCCTTCGGCCGCGCCATCGCGGAGGTCGGCGCCATCATCATCGTGGGCGGCAATATCAGCGGCTATACGCGAACGATGACGACCGCGATCGCGCTGGAAACCAGCAAGGGCGAACTGGCGCTCGGTCTCGGCCTCGGTGTGATCCTGCTTGCGCTGAGCGTCAGCGTCAGCACGATCGCGTTTCTGCTAGTGCGCGGCGTTGGGGAAAAATAGCTGCTCGCCGCCGACCTTGTAGCCGGCGATGGCCGACTGCCCGGCCTGCGAGACCAGCCAGTCGATGAAGGCCTGTCCGTCGGCGGCCTTCACCGTCGGATGCTTTGCCGGATTGACCAGCATCACGCCGTACTGATTGAACAGTCGCTTATCGCCTTCGGTCAGCACGGCGAGCTCGCCGCGATTCTTGAATGACAGCCACGTGCCGCGGTCTGATAGCACATAGGCATTCGACGCCGACGCCATGTTGAGCGCCGGACCCATGCCCTGGCCGATCTCGCGATACCACTGGCCCTTCGCGGAACCGAGATCGACACCGGCATCCTTCCAGAGCCGCAACTCGGCCTCATGCGTCCCGGAGTGGTCGCCGCGCGAGATGAAGGCGGATTTCGTCGCGGCGATCTTGCGCAAGGCGTCCGCGACGTCCTTGTCGCCGGCAATGTGCGCCGGATCGGCCTTCGGACCGACGATGACGAAATCGTTGTACATCACGTCATACCGTTTGGTCGCAAAGCCCTCGGCCAGGAATTTGTCCTCGGCCACGCGATCGTGCACGAACACGACATCGGCATCGCCGCGCCGTCCGATGTCGAGCGCCTGACCGGTGCCGACAGCGACCACCTTCACGGCAATGCCCGACGCCTGCGTGAAGCGCGGCAAGAGATAGCCGAACAGGCCGGACTGCTCGGTCGATGTCGTAGAGGCAACGACGATGGAGGGCGTCTGCGCCAGCGTGGGACCGGCGACCAGCAGCACGGCAGCGATGACTAGGTATCGGAGGAGGGATGTCATGCGGTCAGGATAGGATGGAGGGCCGACGGTCACCATGCGTCAATTGATCCGGTGACGCAACGCGGGCCGGAGACGCCGCGTGATCCCCTGTGATTTGGCGGCGCTTATTCCGTCTTTACACCATAGCGGGGTATCCCACCTCGAATTCATACGTCCTCCTGTCCACATTCGGGCGAGCTCACTAGCAGAGCGCAGTCCCTGGAGGCAAAGATGACGACCTATCGCGCCTATATCGTCGGACCGCACAGCCGATCCATCGGCGTGGTCAACATGGATTGCAGCGACGACGACCAGGCCATCACATCGGCCAGCCGTCTTGTCGATCACCATGATGTCGAGCTGTGGCAGATGGACCGGCCCGTCGCCCGGTTCGAAGCCTGCTCAAAGCAGGTATTCCGCAAGTAGTGCGACACTGCGCGGCAGACCGGGTGTCGCGTCCCGCGATCCCTGATGATAGACCTTGCGCCAGGTTCGTCATCACAGGGATATCAGGTCATGGCTTTGGAGAAGGTCGCACTCGTTACCGCAGGTGGCAGCGGCATGGGCGCTGCGGCGGCTTGCCGCCGATGGCTTTCGCGTCGCGATCCTGTCGTCATCGGGCAAGGGCGAGGCGCTGGCCGGCGAACTCGGCGGCATCGGCTTCACCGGCTCCAACCGTTCGAACGAGGATCTGAAGCGCGCCGTCGACGGCGTGATGGCGCGCTGGGGCCGCATCGATGCCCTGGTCAACAGTGCCGGCCACGGCCCGCGCGCGGGTGTGCTGGAACTGACTGATGAGCAGTGGCACACCGGCCTCGACGTCTATCTGATGAACGTGATCCGCCCGACGCGTCTCGTCGCACCGGTCATGCAGGCGCAAAAATCCGGCACAATCGTCAACATCTCCACCGCCTGGGCATTCGAGCCGAGCGCGATGTTTCCGACCTCGGCGGTGTTCCGCGCCGGGCTCGCCGCGTTCACAAAATTGTTCACCGACAGCTACGCAGCCGACAATGTCCGCATGAACAATGTGTTGCCGGGCTGGATCGACAGCTTGCCGGCAACCGACGAGCGCCGCGACAGCGTGCCGATGAAGCGCTACGGCAAGGCGGAGGAAATTGCCGCAACCATCGCGTTCCTCGTCTCCGACGGCGCGGCCTACATCACCGGCCAGAACATCCGCGTCGATGGCGGCCTGATGCGGTCGATTTGAGGCTCAAGTGACCCAACTCGGAATACGTTCCGATGATCCGTATCGCTATCAATTCCGCCTGGTTTACTGTCGCGCAATGCTCTCTGCGCGCGACGTCGCTCGCTTTCGCCACACCCGCAAGTCAGCCATGACTTTGATGGTCGCGCCGAGGACCAGTGCGCAAAGGGCCGCCTTCGACACCATCTCCATCGTCCCCTCGACCAGCATGCCATGGACCACACTCCCCGCGACGATAACCACCGCAAGGGACATGTGAGCAATGCGCCACGTTCGCGGTCGGAGTCCCAATCGCCGACGCAGTGCCGCCAAAAGCGCAACGGCGAAGATTGCCCACATGGCGATCACACCCCACGGCGAAAACGGCGTCGGCGATGAGAAGAGAAGGGCGTCAATCATGTCCGGCGGACTGGTGATCCAAAGGCCCCCGACGTGGACCAGCACCGCCACGACCAGCGTGCCTCCGATCCAGTGATGTGCGCGCCGTCCGCGATAGGCCGCCAGTCCCGGCAAGTAGCCGCCAATCAGTAAAGGCTGAACGAGCACAAGACCCAGTGCGATAATTCCTGCGAATCCGGCCAGGATGTAGACCGGACCGCGCCATGCGAGCAGCGGGCTCGCCGCTGCAGCGGCGATCGGCACGCAAACGGCGGCTACAAGAGCGGCCCAGATCAGGGTTACCCGGGCCAATCTCATCCTTTTTGATCCCAACCCGGTCAGGCCGGCTGAAGCACGAAGTGCGCCTCCAGGCTGGTATCTTTTGCGCTTCGCATGATGGGACGCAGGAAGACGGTTTTGAATTCACCGCTGTCATAGGCGAGGTGACCATGCGGTTGGCCAAAGACGGGAATGATCTGCGGCATCTCGAGACGGAACGCCCCGTTCTTGTCGGTGAGCGTGGCTCCATGACTCTGCGGCTCGTGCTCCTGCCCCTCGGTCGTGTGCGCCCATATCTGGATGCGCTGCCCGGCAAGTGGAGCCCCGTCGCCTGCGCGGCGTACGGTGCCGCTCATCCAGAAGCCGCCCTTGCCGATCCGGTCCACGATCGGCGCACCCTTGCGGTAATTGTTCGACCCGCCCAACATCGAATCGGTCGGTGCGAGGCCTTCCGCGCGGGCGGGCAACATGAGCCCGGCAACTCCGGTTACCAGGACGGAGCCGCCAGCGGCGAGGAGGTTGCGACGGTTGAACACGGCGGTGGTCATGTAAATTCCTCCTGGCGATCGTGCAGTTGCTCCGCCCAAGGTACAACAACAGGCGCGAGGTGCCCAGTTGAGGAAGGTGAAGAGCGCGATAGGTCGCAATAACAGAGTTGTGAACGGGTGTGCCGGCCGCTCAACCCGCGTCGTTGACGAGGCAATCCATGCGTCCGCATATGCGGTGCGGTGGATTGCTTCGGTTCGCTCGCAATGATGGGATGCGGCTCGACCTTCCTCATGTGCTCTTGCCCCGCAACAACACCACTTGCGTCTACGCGCTGCGCATTTCGTTCCAATCCGCGCGCGCCACAATTGCGGCGACCTCTGATTGCGTTTGTCGTGATGACAAACTGAAAGCGCAGGGCTAGCCTTCCGTCAAATCAAAACATACGGGAGGAATGGCATGCCAGACGCAGCAGTTGCAGCACGCGCTTCGGACTCCACGCACAGCGGAACCACGCAGCAAGTCGACGTCGCGGTCGTCGGCGCCGGTTTCGCCGGTCTTTATCTGCTGCATCGGCTGCGCAAGGCGGGCCTCTCCGCGGTCGCGCTCGAAGAGGGCGCCGACGTCGGCGGCACCTGGTACTGGAACCGGTATCCCGGCGCGCGCTGCGACATCCAGACCATCGATTACAGCTACACCTTCGATCCCGAGCTCGATCAGGCCTGGACCTGGTCGGAGAAATACGCGACCCAGCCGGAAATCCTGCGCTATCTCGGCTTCGTCGCCGACCGCTACGATCTGCGCCGCGATATCCGCTTCGGCACCAAGGTGACGCAGGCGACCTGGAATGATGCGACCGCGCGCTGGCAGATCTCGACCAACAACGGCGCCAATGTCTCGTGCCGCTACTACATCATGGCGACCGGCTGCCTGTCGGCGCCGAAGCCGCCGGAGATCGACGGCGCCAAGGATTTCAAGGGCCAGATCTATTTCACCGGCCGCTGGCCGCATCAGGGCGTCGATCTCAAGGGCAAGCGGGTCGCCGTGATCGGCACCGGATCGTCGGGCATTCAGTCTATACCGTTGATCGCCGAACAAGCCGCGCAACTCACCGTGTTCCAGCGCACGCCGAACTTCGCCTTGCCCGCCGGCAACGGCCCGGCGCCTGAGGATCGCAAGACCTATTTCGAGACCGACCGCGCGGCCTATCGCGAGCAGGCGCGCTGGTCGATGGCCGGCGTGCCGTATCCGCAGCAGACCGTGGTGAGCTGGCAGTTGAGCGACGCCGAACGCCGCGAGCGCTTCGAGAAGGCGTGGGCGGCGGGCGACCTCGTTCATATCCTGACCCAGCTGTGGGCCGACCAGGCGGTCGATGTCGACGGCAACCGGCTGGTCGCCGATCTGATCCGCGAGAAGATCGGCGCCGTGGTCAAGGATCCCGAGATCGCCGCGGCGCTCGCTCCGCACGATCATCCGTTCGGCGCCAAGCGTCCCTGCCTCGATACCAACTACTACGCGACCTACAACCGAACGTGACGCTGGTCAATCTGCGGCAGGAGCCGATCAAGGCGATCACGGCGAACGGCATCGCGACCGACAGGCGCAGCTTCGATGTCGACGTCATCGTGTTCGCCACCGGCTTCGACGCGATGACCGGCGCGATCATGGCGGTGCATCCGATCTCCGGCCGCGGCGGCAAGTCGCTGTCGGATGTCTGGGCGCACGGACCACAGACCTATCTCGGCGTCACCGTCGCGGGCTTCCCCAATCTGTTCATGATCACCGGTCCCGGCAGCCCGTCGGTGCTGTCGAACATGGCGGTGTCGATCGAGCAGCATGTCGACTGGGTGGTGGAGCGGATCGCCGCGCTGCGCGACGCCGGCTTGACCACGATGGAGGCGACCGAGAACGCGCAGGCCGGCTGGGAGCGGCACATGGCCGACTGCGCGACCCTGACGCTGCACCGGCTCGCCAACACCTGGTACACGGGCGCCAACGTGCCCGGCAAGCCGCAGGGCGTGATGCCCTATACCGGCGGCGTCGGCCCGTATCGCAGTATCTGCAATGAGGTGGTCGGCCGCGGCATGCTCGGCTTCAAGCTGTCGGGTCCCGGCGTCGCCGAACAGTGCAATGACGGCGAGGTCGTGCGGCTGCAGCCGGACGTGCGGCTGGTGCTCGGCATGCTGGCCGAGATGAACCTGCCGCCGATCGAGACCATGGGTGCGCAGGGCGCGCGCGACTTCCTGACCGAGTTCAACAAGGGCCGTCCTGCCGGCCGTCCCGTCGGCGAAGTCGGCACCGGCATGTTGCAGGGTGCCGACGGCCCGCTGCCCTACAAGCTGTATCGGCCGGCGACGCCGGGGCCGCATCCGATCGTGGTCTATTTCCACGGTGGCGGCTGGGTGCTCGGCGACGAGCTGTCGGACGATCCGTTCTGCCGCGATCTGTGCCGGCGCACCGGCATGATCATCGTCAGCGTCGGTTATCGCCACGCGCCCGAGCATCGCTTCCCGGCGGCGGCCGAGACGGCTATGCGGCGACGCGCTGGATCGCCGCCCACACCGCCGAACTTGGCGGCCGGGCAGGGCCCGTGCTGGTCGCGGGCTGGAGCGCCGGCGGCAACATCGCGGCCGTCACCTGCCAGCTCGCACGCGATCGCGGCGGGCCCGAGATCGCGGGCCAGCTCCTGATCTGCCCGGTCACCGACTCCTCCTTCGACCGGCAGTCCTATGTCGACAACGCGGCCGGCTACTTCCTCACCCGCGGGCTGATGTTCTGGTTCTGGGACCTGTACTGCTCGCCCGCCGACCGCACCGATCCGCGCGTCGCGCCGCTGCGCGGCAAGCTCGGCGGCCTGCCGCCGGCGTTCATCGCCACCGCGGAGTTCGATCCGCTGCGCGACGAGGGCATTGCCTATGGCGACGCGCTTGCCAAGGCCGGCGTCAAGGTCGAGCAGCTCAAGGGGCACGGCCACTTCCACTCGTCGTTCGTGATGGTCGACGTCATTATCACGGGCGTCAGCGGCCGCGTGAAGATGGCGCAGGCGCTGCGCCGCTTTGCCGGACTGCCCGTGGAGCTGGAGCAGGGCAGTGCCGCGCCGCAGATCAACGCGGCGGCGAACTAGACTGGGAGTCTTGCGGCGCTTCGGTTCTCAACCAGGACCGAAGCGCTAGCCTAGCTCGAACGTCGTGACGCCGAACACGCGATCGATCCGCAACGGCGGGATCGCGCCGGTATACATCCGCGCGGTCTCGAACACCGGCGAGAGTCCGAGGCCTTCCGCCAATGCGACGGCGTCGCGGTTGACGGCGGGGACATCGAGGAAGATCTCGCCACTGCCGGCGCTTGCAAGCAATGCCGACAGGATGGTCTCGGCGCCGGCGCGGTCATCGGCGACAAGCGGACCGATCTTGCGGCCGGTGCGGCACGGGCGGATCACGCCCCAGCCGGCGAGAGCGCCGTCGCGCAACAGCGCGCGCCCGAGATGTCCTGGTGTATTGATCCAGGCGCGCAGGAAGGCCGGACGCGGCGCCGGAAACACCGTGGCGTCATCGGCCTCGATCAGCGCCGCCGGCACATCGGCCAGCGCGATGATGTCAGCGTTCGGCGCCGGAGGTGCTGCGACCATGCCGCCATAGCGCACATTGGCGTAAGCGAGCGCGAAGCCGGATTTTTGGTAGTTCGCCTGCTGCGCCACCACGCCGTCGAGCCCGATCACGCGTGGATGTGCATGCGCGATGGCCGCATTCCAGATCTTCAGGCCATGGCCGCGGCCGCGCAGATCCGGACGCACGATGTAGAAGCCGAGGAACGCAAACTGCGCCCCGTAATTGACGCAGGAGATCACCGCGGCCGGCCGCCCGTCGAACTCGCCGACGAAAAATCCCTGCTGATCCTCGGCGGCAAAGCACGCGGCGTCGGCGAGGCCGGGATTCCATCCCTCCGCCGCGGCCCAGTCCACCGCGAGCGTGATCTCGTCCGGGTGCATATGCCGAATGCTGGGGTCGTTCATGGATGGCCATCCTCGAATTGGCGCCGCAACGGCCATGGTAGCGCGCTAATCTCTCCCCGTCATTGCGAGCGAAGCGAAGCAATCCATCGCGCCGCGAGGATGAAGAGTGGATTGCTTCGTCCCTGACGCTCCTCGCAATGACGGTGCGAGATCAGTTCGCCTGCTTCGGCCGGTACGCGGCGAAGAACACCCGCGTTGCGCTGTCGACGACAACAGCGATCCGCTCCGACGAGGGCGACGGATTGGCCTGGAAGATGAACGCCTGGAACAGCGTCGCCTGGCACATCTGCATGAACTGCCAGGCCGCGAGCTGATAATCATCGATCACGAGCTCGCCGAGCGCGGCGCGCGCCTCGAGATAGGCGGCGAAGCGGTCGACGGTGTGGGCGATCACGTGGGTGTAGAACCGGCTGCCGAGCTCGGGCATCCGCTCGGCGATCGCCATCACGGTGCGGATCGCCGAACCGCCGCCGGGCCGGCACAGCACCGCGACATAGGCGCGGCCGAATTCGGGGAGGGTGGTGTCGACGTCGCGCGTCGGATCGAAATTGAAGGCGACCTTGCCCTGCTCGAGCTTTTCCTCCTCGACGATCGCCGCGAACAGCCCGGCCTTGTCGGGGAAATACACATAGAGCGTGCCCTTGGAGACGGCGGCGGCGCGGGCGATCTCGCCCATGCTGGCGCCGTCGAAACCGAGCTCCAGGAACACCTTGCGGGCGCCGTCCAGGATCTGGCGTCGTTTTGACGGTTCTTCCTCGCCGACGGGCTGGAGGGAGGCTCGGGGGGCTGCAACCATTGATTTAGCTTCTCGCCAAAGAACTCAACCCGGAATGCGCAAGGTTGAGAATCGAAGCGTTATAATCCCTGCCGAGGGAATATAGATTGACCGAACGGTTCGGTCAATGCTATTGGTGGGAGTGACGATGAGCCGCACGGCCCTTATTCCGCCACTGCGGGCATCGAGACTTTTTTTGGGGAGCCTCGGCTATGGCCGCAGCACGAGATCAGGCTGCACGCATTGTTCGTTCCGGGCCAGAGATGGCCGAGGACGCGAAGGCGCGCGACGCATCCGCCGATCTCGGCGAGCAGGCTAGAACTGACGAAACCAAAAGGGCCGACGAATTCAAGCGTCCCGCCGAGGCGCCGCCCGCGGTTGCGCCCGAGCAGCCGGCGGCTTCGCCCGCTGCGGCTGCGCCGAAATCCGGCAAGCGCAAATTCGTGATGATGGGCGTGGTCGGCCTGCTCGCGATCGCGGCCGCAAGCTATGCCGCCTATTACCTGATGGTCGGACGCTTCTACGTCTCGACCGACGACGCCTATGTCCGCGCCAACAACACCATGCTCGGCGCGCGCGTCGCGGGCCATATCGCGGCGATCCTGCCCGGCGACAATGCGCTGGTGCGCGCCGGCGATGTGATCTTCCGGATCGACGACGGCGACTATCGCATCGCAGCCGATGCCGCGCGCACCCGGATCGCGACCCAGCAGGCGACGATCGAGCGCTTCGGTCGCCAGGTCGCTGCGGCGGAGAGCTCGGTCGACCAGGCACAGGCGCAACTCGTGTCTGCCCAGGCCGGCCTGAAGCGTGCCGATCTCGATTTCGATCGCCAGCAGGCGCTGAGCACCAAGGGCTTTGCCTCGCGCGCCACTTTCGAGGTCTCGGAAGCCGGCCGCGACCAGGGCGCCGCCGCTGTGCGCTCGGCGCAGGCCGCCTTCGATGCCGCAAAGAGCAATGTCGATGTGACCAGGGCGCAGCAGGCCGAGTCCCGCGCCCAGCTTGCCGAATTGCAGACCCAGCTCGCCAAGGCCGAGCGCGATCTCGATTTCACCCAGGTCCGCGCGCCGGTCGACGGCACCTTCTCCAACCGCCTGGTCAATACCGGCGACTACATCAATGTCGGCCAGCGGCTCGGCAATGTGGTGCCGCTCGACGGCGTCTTCATCGACGCCAACTATAAGGAGACGCAGCTCAAGCGCATCCGTCCCGGCCAGCGGGTGACGATCAAGGTCGACGCCTACGGTTTCCGCAAGTTCACCGGCATCGTCGACAGCATCTCGCCGGCCGCGGGCTCGGTGTTCACGCTACTGCCGCCCGACAACGCCACCGGCAATTTCACCAAGATCGTGCAGCGCCTGCCGGTCCGCATTCGCGTGCCGAACAGCGTCGCCAAGCAGGGCATGCTGCGCGCCGGCATGTCGGTCTACACCACCGTCGACACCAGGGAGGGCGCGGCCGACGCCGACGCCGATACCGATCTCGACGCGTCGATGATGATCCATCCGCAGTGATGCCTTGAAGCTTCGGACCTGAGGGTTCGAAGCGCGGAGCTTGATAAGCCCATGGCCGACGCGACCACTGCTTCCCCTTCGATGATGGCCGGCGCCTCGGAGTCCGAGCGCCTCCAGCCGAAACGGGTGGTTGCGTTCATCATCATGGTGTTCGGCATGTTCATGTCGATCCTGGACATCCAGATCGTTTCGGCGTCGCTCACCGAGATCCAGGCCGGCCTGTCGGCGTCCTCGACCGAAGTGTCGTGGGTGCAGACCGCCTATCTGATCGCCGAGGTGATCGCGATCCCGCTGTCCGGCTTCCTGTCGCGCGCGCTCGGCACCCGGCTGCTGTTCGCGATCTCGGCGTTCGGCTTCACGGTGTCCAGCCTGCTGTGCGGCTTCGCCTCCACGATCGAGCAGATGATCCTGTGGCGCGCGCTGCAGGGCTTTCTCGGCGCCGGCATGATCCCGACGGTGTTCGCCTCGGCCTACACCATCTTCCCGCGCTCCAAGTTCTACATCGTGGCGCCGATCATCGGGCTGGTCGCGACCCTGGCGCCGACCGTCGGGCCGACGGTCGGCGGCTTCATCACCGATCTGATGTCGTGGCACTGGCTGTTCTTCATCAACATCGTGCCCGGCATCATCATCACGATAGGTGTGCTGGCGCTGGTCGATTTCGACCAGCCGAACTTCGCGCTGCTCGAGCGCTTCGACTGGTGGGGCCTGATCTTCATGGGCGGCTTCCTCGGCTCGCTGGAATATGTGCTGGAGGAAGGTCCGCAATATGAATGGCTGCAGGACACCTCGGTGGCGATCTGCGCCGCGATCTGTTTCGTCTCGGCGATCGCCTTCTTCTGGCGGGTGCTGACCGTGGAGGAGCCGATCGTCGATCTCTATGCCTTCTCCAACCGCAACTTCGCGGTCGGCTGCGTGCTGCAGTTCTGCATCGGCATCGGGCTCTACGGCCTGACTTACGTCTATCCGCGCTATCTCGCGGAGGTCCGCGGCTACAGTGCGCTGATGATCGGCGAGACCATGTTCGTCTCCGGCATCACCATGTTCTTCATGGCGCCGGTGGTCGGCCGTCTGATGCAGAAGGTCGATTTGCGCTACATCATCGCCTTCGGCCTCGTCACCTTCGCGCTCGGCTCCTGGCAGATGACCTGGATCACGCGCGAGTACGATTTCTACGAGCTGCTGGTGCCACAGATCCTGCGCGGCATCGGCATGATGTGCGCGATGGTGCCGACCAACAACATCGCGCTCGCCACGCTCGAGCCCGACCGCGTCAAGAACGCCTCCGGCCTGTTCAACCTGATGCGCAATCTCGGCGGCGCGGTCGGGCTCGCCTTGATCAACGAAGCGCTCAACGACCGCACCGATCTGCACATCTCGCGGCTGCAGGACCGCGTGACCTGGGGTAACACGACCGCGGTCGAGACCCTCAACAATTTCACCCAGCGTTTGCAGGGCATGGGCGATTCCACCTTGATGGCGATGAAGCAGCTCTCGCAGATCGTGCACCGCCAGGCCCAGGTGATGAGCTATGGCGACGCCTTCTTCATGCTGTCGCTGTTCTATGTCGGCCTCAGCCTGCTGGTGCTGTTCGTCAACAAGCCGCCGCCGATGACCGACGCCGGCGGCGACGCGCATTGAGAGCATCGGCATCGCGCGCGTCGTGTGCGCCCGCTCGCGTGCAGAGCGTTGCATCGCCGACACAGTGCCGCACTCACGCGCTTGTCATCTTGCCAATCGCGCCTGATGCATTTATAAGCAGCGCATTCCTTACTCGAACCCGGGAGATGCGCATGAAGTCGTTTATTTCGCAGATCGTGCGCCCGCGTTCGATGGTGCTGGACGCGCTTACGCGTTAGCTCCCGGCGCTGATCGGGCCTGATCCCCGATCATCAAAGCTTCCCAACAAATTACCGATTGTTTTCAGCGACTCCTGCGGCCGGATTCCGTCCGCCAGTCGCCTTAAGTGGAGCCGGCTTGCGCTGCAAAGGCGTGGCCGGAATGTGCCATGACCTCTCTGACATCCAAGCGACCGGCCGCGATCCGGATCGTCTTGCCATTCGTGTTCCGCCATTGGCTGGAGCAGCCGCTCCGCGCCTCCGCCGTGACCGCGGGCTTCCTCGGTGCGACCGCCGCCGACCTGTTCATGCCGGTATTCTCCGGTCATCTGGTCGACGCATTGACCGCGGGTTCGACGGATGCCGCCGCGCGCCATGCCGCGATGCTGGCATTCGGCGCCATCGTAGGCCTCGGTGCACTGTCGCTGATGCTGCGGCTGGTCGGCATTACGACCATCGTGCCGTTCACGCTGAAGACGATGTCCGATGTCGGGCAGCAGGCCTTCATGCGGGTGCAACGCTTCTCGACCGACTGGCACGCCAATTCGTTCGCCGGCTCCACCGTGCGCAAGGTCACGCGCGGCATGTGGGCGCTCGACCTGTTGAACGACACCATCCTGATGGCGCTGCTGCCGTCGCTCGTGGTGCTGCTCGGCTCGATGATCCTGCTCGGGCTGCACTGGCCGCAGCTCGGCGCGGTGATCGCCATAGGTTCGGTGATCTATGTCACGATGACCATGGCGTTCCAGGTGAGCTACGTCGCGCCTGCCGCGCGCGTCTCCAATGCATGGGACACCAAGGTCGGCGGCACGCTGGCCGACGCCTTGACCTGCAACGCGGTGGTGAAGTCGTTCGGCGCCGAGACCCGCGAGGATATCAGGCTGGACGGCGTCATCAGCCGCTGGCGCCGCCGGGTGCGGCGGACCTGGCTCCGCTACAACCACACTTCGACGGCGCAGCTGCTCGTGCTGCTGTGCTTCCGTGCCTCGGTGATCGGCGGTGCGATCCTGCTGTGGGCGGCCGGCCGCGCCACGCCGGGCGACGTCACCTATGTCCTGACCAGCTACTACATCATCCACGCGTACTTGCGCGATGTCGGCATGCACATCAACAACCTGCAGCGTTCGGTGAACGACATGGAGGAGCTGGTGCAGATCCACGGCGAGCCGCTCGGCATTGTCGACGCGGTCGACGCTGGAACGATCGACATCCAGGGCGGCCGCATCGTGTTCGACGACGTCACGTTCCACTATGGCGGCCATCGCCGGCCGCTCTATGACGGGCTGTCGGTCGACATCGATGCGGGCGAGCGCGTTGGTCTCGTCGGGCGCTCCGGCTCCGGCAAGACGACCTTCGTCAAGCTGGTGCAGCGGCTCTACGACGTCACCAGTGGCAGAATCCTGATCGACGGTCAGGACATCGCGCAGGCGACGCAGCAATCGCTGCGCAGCCAGATCGCGATCGTGCAGCAGGAGCCGATCCTGTTCCACCGCACGCTGGCGGAGGACATCGCCTATGGCCGGCCGGGCGCCGGCATGGAGGCGATCGAGCAGGCGGCGCGGCTTGCCAATGCGCACGACTTCATCATGCGGCTGCCGAAGGGCTACGGCACGCTGGTGGGTGAGCGCGGCGTCAAGCTGTCGGGCGGCGAGCGGCAGCGCGTGGCGCTGGCGCGCGCCTTCCTGGCGGATGCGCCGGTCCTGATCCTGGACGAAGCGACCTCGAGCCTCGACTCAGAGTCCGAGGCGCTGATCCAGCAAGCGATGGAGCGGCTGATGAAGGGCCGGACCTCGATCGTGATCGCGCACCGGCTGTCGACCGTGCGCAGCATGGATCGCATCCTGGTATTCGATCGCGGCGAGATCGTCGAGCAGGGCACCCATGAGGCGCTCGCCGCACGTCCCGGCGGCATCTACCGCGGCCTGTTCGAGCGGCAGGCGACCGAGTTCGGCCAGGCCGCGGCGGCGGAGTGAGCGATGGCGCGTGGCTGACGGATTCATCTCCGGCAGCCACGCGGCCCAAATTGACCTCAGAATCGATTTGAGAATGGAATTGAAATGAAAGACCTTACGCGCGGCTCCATCGTGAGCCACATCTTGGTCATGGCTCCCCCGATCGTGGTCGGCATGATCACGATCATGATCTGCCAACTGGTCGATTTGTATTTTGTCGCCGGTCTCGGCGAGGCCGCCGTGGCGGGGGTATCTGCAGCCGGCAATGCCGGTTTCCTCGTCAACGCGCTGATGCAGGTGCTGGGCGTCGGCACCGTCGCGCTGATCGCGCATGCCGTGGGACGCAAGGACCGCAGCGATGCCAACCTCGTGTTCAATCAGTCGATCGTGTTGTCGGTGCTATCAGGGCTGTTGACGCTGTGCGCGGGGGCATTGCTGTCGCGCCTCTATATGCGCTCGGTCGCTGCCGACCAGGCCACCATCGAAGCCGGCACCACCTATCTCCTGTGGTTCATGCCGGCATTGGCGCTGCAATTCATCACCCAGGTGATGGCGTCAGCGCTGCGGGCTACCGGCATCGTGCGGCCCAGCATGCTGGTGCAGGCGGTCGCGGTCATCATCAACATCGCGCTGGCGCCGGTCCTGATCGCAGGCTGGGGCACCGGTCACGCGTTCGGCGTCGCCGGGGCGGGTCTGGCAAGTTCGATCGCCGTTCTCATCGGCGTGCTGATGCTGTTCGCGTATTTCCGCAAGCTTGAACGCTACGTCGGATTCGATCCCGCGCAATGGCGTCCACAACTCCGGCAGTGGACGCGGATCCTCAATGTCGGCCTGCCTGCAGGCGGCGAGTTCGCGCTCATCTTCGCCTGGATGGGCGTGATCTATTATGTGCTGCGCGATTTCGGCCCGGCGGCCCAGGCCGGGTTAGGCATCGGGACGCGCGTGCTCGGCCTGATCCAGATGCCGGCATTGGCGGTGGCGCTTGCCGCCGGCCCGATCGTCGGACAGAATTTCGGCGCCGGCAATGGCAAGCGTGTGCAGGAGACCTTCGTCAAGGCGGTGCTGATCGGCACGGTCGTGATGATCGTCTTCACCGTTCTCGCGCAGTGGAAGCCGGGGCTGTTGCTCGACGGCTTCTCGAACGATCGCGAGACCATGGCGGTCGCCGCCCAGTTTCTGCACTTCGTCTCCATGAATCTCGTCGCGCAGGGACTGATCTTTACCTGCAACAGCGTGTTCCAGGGTCTCGGCAACACCAGGCCGGTGTTGCTGAGTTCGGTCGTGCGTCTCGTCACCTATGCGGTGCCGGTGATCTGGCTCTCGACGCGGCCCGGCTTCCGGATCGAGCATGTGTGGTACCTGTCGATCGTGACGACGACGCTGCAGGCCGGTTTGAGCTTGTGGTTGCTGCGTCGCGAATTCAGCAAACGTCTCGTGCCGCCGGCGCGCGAAGTTGCTCCGGAACGCGTTTGTCTTGAGCCGGTGGGATGACCGGCTCAGCCAGTTTGCGATGGCGGTTGATCATCGCGGCGGCAGCCCGTTCCAGACCAGCGCCACGCCGGACAGGAACAAGAGCACCAGCACCACGTCGGAGAAATTGCGGTCGCTGAGCGCGTGATAGAGCCGCGCGCCGAGCCAGGCGCCGAGCAGCGTGCCGGGAAACGCGCAGGCCACCAGCCAGATCAGCTCCGGCTTCACCAGGCCGCTGGCGATCTGGATGAGAAGCGCGGCCGCCAAAATTGTGAAGTTGAATATCTGGAACACGCCGCGCCGCTGCTGCTTGCCCCAGCCGCGCAGGCTCGCCCACAGGATCGGCAGCGGACCGGACAGTCCGGCGAGGCCGCCGAGGATGCCGCCGGCAAATCCGATCGCGCCGTCGGCCCATTTGCCGCCGAACGAGATCGACATCGGCTTGCGCTGCAGGAACAGCAGGGTCGGGAACACCAGCAGGAAGATGCCGATCGTCAGCTTGAACACGCCGGGGTCGGCCCGCGCGATCAGCAGGATGCCAATCGGCACGCCGGCGAGGCCGCAGATGACGAACGGCCAGACCAGACGGAAATCGATGCTCTTCCAGATCGACGGCAGCGTCGAAACCTGCGCGATGACAGAGCAGACCAGCACCAGCGGCACCGCAAGCGTCGGCGGCAGCACATAGAGCCAGATGCCGAGCGCCATCAGCGCGGTGCCGAAGCCGGCAAGGCCGGAGACGAAACCGCCGGCCAGCGCGCCGAAGAACAGGATCGCGTAACCAGCCGGGGTCATCCTCGTCTCGTTCTTCTGATCATTTGCAGCGACGTTTACACGACGCGCGTGGGGGGTACACTTCGAAATCGCGGCTCATCAACCATAATCGGAATGGAAGCATCCCAATGACTTCGAGTTCGTCGAAAACCTTTCTGGTCTGTCACGGCGCCTGGTCGGCAGGATGGGTCTGGAAGAAGATGCATCCGTTGATGCAGGCTGCCGGGTACCGGCTGATCACGCCGACCTACACGGGGCTCGGCGAGCGCGCGCACCTTGCGCATCGGGGGCTCGATCTGGAAGCGCATATCCGCGACATGCTCAACGTCATCTCATACGAAGACCTGCGTGACGTCGTGCTGGTCGGCCATTCCTATGGCGGCATGGTCGCGACCGGTGTCGCCGACCGGGTGCGCGAGCGCATCGCGCAGCTGATCTATCTCGATGCCTTCGTGCCGCGCGACGGCCAGTCGCTGTTCGACCTCAACGAGCCGGTCATCGAGACCATGCGTGAGCTCGCGCACGACGCCGACGGCTGGCGTATCCCGCCGACGCCGACGCCGCCGGACACATCTCCCGAAGACGTCGAATGGCTGACCGCGCGCCGGGTCGACATGCCGATCAAATGCTTCGAGCAGAAATTGAAGCTGCAGCACGGCGAGACGACCCTGCCGCGCAGCTACATCTACGCCACCCGCACCACCCAGGCCGACACGTTCGGCCAGTTCGCCAGGCGCACCAGGAACGAAGCCGGCTGGCGCTATTTCGAGATCGACGCCAGCCACTCGCCGAACGTCACCGCGCCGGAGGCGCTGATGACGCTGTTGCAGGAGATCGTTTCCTGACGAGCCGTCGTTCCGGGGCGATGCGAAGCTTCGGCCGAAATCAATCAGGTGCGTTTGTTTGCCCGGGGTCATGCACCACGCGCGTCGCGCACGGCCTGAGCGACTTTCGTCGCCTGCGATACTCGTCCGATTTTCGCGCCTGCAATGATCTTTCTTCGGCGTTCGCTTGGCTTCGGCACCATGCCGTCGCCCGCGGTAGCGCCGGCCGAGGGACGAGTCATGAAGTTCGCGGCTCGGTGCAGTGCGAGGGCCTTTCGAGCTGCTTCGACATGCGCGGTCCGAGCTGCGAGGTTATGCAGACGCCTGAGCTCCGTGTTCACCCGCTTCACCGCCGCCGCGAAGACTTGCTTTCGTTCTGAAGCATGCTTGTCGGTTCCTGGAAAGCTTGTCCCGCGAGCCTCGGCTTTTCCGCGGCTCTCTCGCTGCTTTTGTCGGCTGACCGTTCGCTCCTTGTCGCGCATCTTCCGCAAGCGGGGTCGCGTAGCCTCAAGCTCAGCCACCTCGACGTTGTAGATGGCGGGATGATGCGTCAGGCGGATTGCCTCATATTCTTCGTGGCTGAGAATGCTGCGCTCGAACTTGCAGGCGACCGACATTACCAATCCTCCGTTTGATTTCCTGAATCCCGGGCAGAAGGAGACGTCCAGCTCCAGCCGATCATAGCTCTAACGCCGCTGGATGGCTAATTTGCCACCGCATTCGAAGTTCTATTTGCCGGGCATTCTGTTGACGCTGCCGCAATCGTCCTAACTGGCTGATGGCGTTGTTTCCGAGCTTCCCGAGCAGCGCATGCGATCGCGCTCGGGCCTGCAACTCGGCGTTCAGAGTCCGCAGGAGATTGTTTACGTGGGATTTCGGACCCGATCAGGGCTTGCTCGGCAACCGCTCGACAAACTTTCGATGCTCCGCCAGCCACTCCGGATGGTCGGCGGCAAAGACCTGCACGCAGAGTTGGACGCATTCGTTGCAGATAAATGCCTTGGGTCCTGCCACCAGTTGCAGGACCTGCGGCGCGGCCTTTCCGCAGAATGAGCATGATGGCCCCGACGATGCCTCCTCCTCATTGTCCGCGAGGCGGATTCCTTCACTCTTGAGCGCGCCGAGGAGCGCTTCGACGTCGTCGGCGCTAAGCTCTTTCGGGCACAATTCATTCAGTTGATCAAAAGTGATGAAGCCTGAGCGGCGACTGATCTTGCGTGCCGCCTGAATGATCTTCTGAAGGTCCATCTGCGATCCTCCGCGAAGGGCGCACTCTACGCCCGCCGCCCCATGTATGTCGCCTTTTAAGAAACGTGGGCCTATGGCGACGCTGAAGCGATTGGGTCGCTTCGCTGCGGGATGAGGCGACGTCGTTCGAAGTTCGCCATCGGAACCAGGCGGTGACCGCAACTTTGGCTCGCATGTTCGGCCAAACCGCGACATAATGAGCGTCTCGCGTGCTGGTGAACGTGGTCTCATGAACCGTAGCCCCGTGCTCGTAGACTTGGCGCTCCAGGGTGGAGGATCGCATGGTGCGTTCACATGGGGCGTCCTGGATCGGCTTCTCGAAGAGCCATGGTTTCAGATTGCGGGCATATCCGGGACATCGGCCGGAGCGATGAACGCCGCCGTGCTGGCAGACGGTTGGACCGCGGGCGGCGCTGCGGGCGCACGTGAAGCGCTTGAAAAATACTGGCAAAGCGTCTCGCGCGCCGCCGCATTCAGTCCGTTGCAACGGTCGCCGCTCGACCGCCTGATGGGACGCTGGTCGCTCGACAGCTCTCCGGCCTATCTCTTCACCGATTTGATGTCGCGGATGCTTTCACCCTACGACCTCAATCCGCTGGGCTTCAATCCGCTGCGCGACATATTGAACGACAGCATCGATTTCGAGCGTCTTGCACGCGCGCCGATCAAGCTCTTCATAACCGCCACACGCGTGCGCACGGGTCGCGGACGGATTTTTCGCAACGCGGAGATTACCGCGGATGTCCTGCTCGCGTCGGCCTGCCTGCCAACGATGTTTCCTGCGATCGAGATCGATGGCGAGCCCTATTGGGACGGCGGCTATGCGGGCAACCCCACGATTACGCCGCTCGTTCGCGAGACCGACGCGCGCGACACCGTCCTCGTCCAGATCAACCCGACCGAGCGACTGGAGCAGCCGCGCACGGCCGCGGACATTCTCAACCGACTCAACGAGATCTCGTTCAATTCGCCGCTGGCAAAGGAGCTGCGGATGATCGCGTTGCTTCGTCAAGTTGCCGACCCTGGCACCGGAGAAGGTGCCCGTTGGGCGCAGATGAAGACGCACCGGATCAAGAGCGACATGCTTGCGACGTTCGGTTCGTCATCCAAGCTTAATGCCGAATGGGCTTTCGTGGCCAAGCTGCACGAGGAAGGGCGGCGAGCCGCCGGCGAATTCCTCGACGCGCATGGCGCCGATCTCGGTGAGCGTTCGACCGCTGATCTCGATATTCTGCTGACGGAGTGCTGAGGCGATGGGCCTTCTCGGCATTCTCGTCGGGCTTGGACTATTGGTCTGTCTTGCTTTCCGCGGTTGGAGCGTCCTGCTGCTCGCGCCGCTCTGTGCGCTGGTGGCCGCAGCCTTCGGTGGCGAGCCGTTGCTTGCCAACTGGACGCAGACCTTCATGGGCAGTGCGTCGGAGTTTCTCGCGCAGTTCTTTCCCATTTTTCTGCTTGGCGCCGTGTTCGGGAAGCTCATGGATGACAGCGGCGCGGTCACTGCGGTCGCGGGCTTCATCTCCCGATGTCTGGGCGAACGCCGGGTCATCCTCGCGGTCGTGCTCGCAGGTGCACTGGTCACCTACGGTGGCGTCAGCCTCTTCGTCGCGTTCTTTGTCATCGTTCCGATGGCGCAGTCGCTGTTTCGCACGGCGGGGATTTCGCGTCGTCTGGTACCGGCGGCGGTGATTCTCGGGACTTCGACCTTTACCATGTCGGCGCTGCCGGGCACGCCGTCGATACAGAATGCGATACCGATGCCTTTCTTCGGCACGCCCCCCTTTGCCGCACCGGGCCTCGGCGTTGTCGCATCGATCATCATGCTGGGCGTCGGGCTGTGGTGGCTGCTTCGCGCAGAGAAAGCAGCGCGTCGCGCAAATGAGGGCTATGGCGACGAGCCGCCGGTTTCGGAGGATGCAGCCGACGATGAGCTGTTGCGCGAGCGGGCTACGACGGCGCGAGAATTCGACCCGGCGGAGATCCGCCACGGATATCACAGCGACGCCGCTGTCCCGATTTTCAACGCCGTCCTACCCCTGATCGTGGTCGTCGCCGTTAACCTGGTGACGTCGCTCGTTGTCCTGCCTCGGCTTGATTTCTCATTCCTGGCCGAACAGCGGTGGGGAAATACATCACTGGCTGCCGTGGCCGGTGTTTGGTCGGTTGTCGTGGCGTTGGCTGGAGCGATCGTGACGGTCATCCTCTGCAACTGGACGCGACTGCCTGAACTACGACGAACCATGGATGCCGGTGCCAACGCGTCGGTCCTGCCGGCGCTGAGCGTCGCAAGCCTTGTCGGATTCGGCGCCGTTATCGCTTCGCTTCCCGCTTTCGGCGTGGTGCGGGACTGGGTGCTGCGAATTGAAGGCGGCCCACTGGTGTCGCTCGCGGTCGCGACGAACATCCTTGCCGCACTGACGGGGTCGGCTTCCGGCGGCTTGACGATTGCGCTCGATGCGTTGGGCCGGACCTACATGGATCTTGCCGCGGAGGCGGGTATTGACCCCGGCCTTTTGCATCGCGTCGCGGTGATCGGCTCGGGAACACTGGACATTCTGCCTCACAACGGCGCGGTCGTCAGCCTGCTCGCGATCTGTGGGCTGAAGCATCGCGAAAGCTATCTCGACATTGTCATGGTGGGCATTGTGAGTTCCGTTATCGCGCTCGCAGCGGTGATTGCGATCGGCACCGCATTCGGGTCGTTCTGACGCGAGGCGACGGGTCGGCACTGCTGGCCGCAAGGCGCGCCCTGGAATGACGGTCACTGTAAATGGCGAGGGGCCCGGCGTGTTGCGGCGAGCCCCTCATGGACCACCTTGGCAAAACGGGTTTTCTTGACGCGAACCGAAACTCCACTTCGCTCGAAAACCGCGTTGCCGTTCCTATTCGGTTTTGCTCCCGTTGTGGTTTGTCATGCCGCTCGAACGGGCTCCCGCTAGATGGGGATGCTGCCGCCACAACGCCAGCAATGGCGCGGTCCGCATCGCGATCGCCGCCCTGGGTTGGCAGCGGCCGCCTACGCGGCCATCGCCGTCCGTCGGCAGAAGCAGGATGCCTTGATCGGGATCTCCGCCCGCGCCTGCGCGAGATCGAGCCGCTGCTTGATCAGCGCGCTCTCCGCCTTCTCGCCGCGGCGAAGCAGGCATTCGTGCAGGCCATGGAGCGACCACAGATTGTCGGGATGCTGGCAGGCCCGGCTGAGCTTGCCGTCGAGACCGAGATCGGAACGGTAGACCGCCTCGGCTTCCGCGATATGTCCCTGCTCGAGCAGCAGCGCGCCGAGCGCGTGACGGGGCGGCTGCATCCATCCCCAGGGCTCGTCATAGGGCAGCGCGTCGGAGAGCTCGACCGATTTGCGCAGCTCCCCGAATGCGACGTCATAGTTGCCCTTGCGGTACTCCAGCTCGCCGTTCAGCATCGCTTCGGCGACGTTGAGCAGGTTCACCATCTTGTTGTTATGCAGGAGGCTGCTCTCCGGCACCCGGGCCTTCGCCGCCACGAACGATGCCTTCTCGGCCTCGGCCTCCGCGACATTGCCGAGCGCCGAATGCGCGACCGCCTTGGCGTAGTGGATCATCGCCGTTACCGAGCAGTAGAGGTCGCGATCGTCGGGCAATTTCTGCTCGATGATCTCGCGCCACTTTCCGAAGCGCACGAGCACGTGCTGCTTCATCGTCAGATAGCCTTCGAGGAAATCCGCCATCGGAGGCGACGGAATGCGCAGCACCGGCTCCGGCACGGTGGCGATCAACTCCTCGGCAGCAGCGATCGCGGGCGCGTACTGGCCGAGGAACATCGCGCCGTAGATCGCGAAGTGGAAGTTATGGATGACGTAGACGAGGTAGACGCCGGGATCGTCCGAATAGCGAAGGAAACTGCGGTCGGTCGCCAGTGCCTTCTGATTGTGGCGCAGCACGTCGTTGTAATGCCCGCACAGCACATCGAGATGCGTCGGCATGTGAATCAGGTGACCGCTGTCGGGCACGATCTCGCGCAGCCGGTCGCCGGCCCGCAGCGCGAGCTGCGGGAACGGCGACATCTCCATCAGGTGGACGTAGAGGTGCAGCAGGCCCGGGTGATCCCACGCCGCCGGAATTTTGTCGAATGCCTGTTCGAGGATCGATTTGCATTCTTCGGTGCCGGCAGCCTCGGCCGGCTTGCCGGAGGGCAGGTCCCACATCTGCCACGGGGTCTCGTTCATGATCGATTCGGCGAGCACCGCGCGGACCTCGAGATCGTCGGGAAAGGCCGCGAACACCTTGCGCATCTCCCTGGTGTAGGCCTTGTCCCACGGCGCCATGTCCTCGATCGCCTCGCGCTGCGGATAGCGTGCGGGCAGCGCCTCGACCATCGCCCGTTCCAGCGCGCTTGCTTTTCCCGCATGCGCGAGCGCGTCCTGCATCGCGTCGTAGGAGGCCTGTAGCGCCATCTGGCGTCCCTGTGCGTCATAGCGAACCCAGGGCAGATTGTAGTTCGGCCCCGCGGCGTAGCTGATGCCCCAATGCGCCATCGCGCATTCGGCGTCGTAATCGAGAGCCTTGCGGAAGCACTTGATCGCTTCGCCGTGGTTGAACCCGAACAGCCAGTTGAGCCCGCGGTCGAACCAGAGCTGGGCGTCCGGCGAGGATGTCGTGACTTTGCGGCTGTACGGCCCGAGATCAAAATAGGTCATGCCTTTTGCCTCCTGCGTGTGCCCTGCGTTGCGGATTGTCCTGGCGAAATCAGCAGCGTGGTTTGATGCCCTCGAAGGTGCAGTGCCGTGCCCGCAGTTTAGCAAAGAGGCGATCAACATCACAGCGCGCAACAGGTGGCACATCGGAAATGGCGAGGGGCCCGGCGTGTTGCGCCGAGCCCCTCATGGTCCACCTTAGCAAGACGCGTTTTCTTCACGCGAATCGGAACCCCACTTCGCTCGAAAACGCTTTAGGATATCAGCCGGCCTGTAAGCCGGGTTCTGTAGGGCACCATTCTTGCGAATGGTACGTGACGGCCATTCCTCTGGGACAAGGTTTGCACCTTGCCTCGAGCAACCTACCCGGACAGCGGGCCTGACATCGCCCTGCGGTGTTATCGCGCGTGCGCGAACTAACCGCGTTGCCGTCCCTATTCGGTTTTGCTCCCGGTGTGGTTTGCCATGCCGTCTCCGTTGCCGGAAACGCGGTGCGCTCTTACCGCACCTTTTCACCCTTACCCGGCCAAGCCCGAAGGCGAAGCGAGGCGGTTCGTTCTCTGTGGCACTTTCCCTGGGGTCGCCCCCGCCGGATGTTATCCGGCACCGCATGTCGATGGAGCCCGGACTTTCCTCCCCCGCGGCCTTTCGGCACCAGCGGGAGCGGCCGTCCGGCCGACTGACGGGCTAGGCATGAAGTCTTTGCTGCGCGGCGTCAAGCGATAGCGATGGTTAACTCGGGCCGATTTGCCCGGTTTTGACATTCGCGAAGGATAACCCTTTGATATCGAATTCATCGATCCAAGGGTTTCGTGCCAAAGGGTTTCGCGCCATGGACACCGAACTGGCCCGAACGTTCCTGACGGTGGTGAGCGCCGGCAACTTCATTACTGCGGCGGAACGTCTTCACGTCAGCCAGTCGACGGTCAGCACCCGCATTCACACGCTCGAGCAGCAGCTCGGCTGCGTGCTGTTCGTGCGAAACAAGGCAGGCACCACGCTGACGCCGGCGGGCCGGCAGTTTCAGCGGCACGCCTCGGTGCTGGTTCGCACCGTCGAGCAGGCACGCCACGATGTCGGAATCCCCAAGGGGTTTTCCGCGACGCTGGTGGTCGGCGGTCGCATCGGACTTTGGGAAGAGTATTTGCTGCGCTGGCTGCCGCTGATGACGCAGGCACATCCCGACGTCTCGATCCGCGCCGAGAGCGCGCTCGAGCCCGAATTGATGCAGGGGCTGGTCGAGGGCCGCATCGATATCGGCGTGATGTACACGCCGCAGAGCCGCCCCGGCCTCAAGGTCGAACAGTTGTTCGAGGAGCAGCTCATCCTGGTCTCGACCGATCCCAAGAGCGCACCGGAGCCGGGGCAGGGCTATGTCTATGTCGATTGGGGTGCTGAATTCTATGCGCGTCACTCTACGCTGTTTCCGAACTTCGCCGGCCCGGCGCTGACGGTGAATATCGGCTGGCTTGGATTGCAGCACCTTCTGGAGAATGGCGGCTCCGGCTTCTTCGCGCGCCGCATCGTCGAGCCGCTCCTGAAGGCGCGGCGGCTGCACGCCGTCGCCGGCGCGCCCAGCTTTGCGATGCCGGCCTATGTCGCCTATCCGGCTGATAGCCCCGACGACCATCTGGCGCGCGCGGTCGAGATCATGCACCGCCTCGCGGCATCCCAGGCCCGTTCCGGTGCGGACGTCGCACGGCCGAAGTCGGGCGTGCGGAGGCGGCGCGATTGATATCGGTATCGCCGATCGATCGCATCGCGATTCTTCGCTTGTCAGCGCGAACGTCCGAGTTCAGAGCAGGATCGGGATCAGCTGGAGGTCAAGCGATGGATATTGCGGCAGCGGTGGGGGACGCGTTGCTCAATGGCGCGTCCGACGCGATCGTTGCGACCGATGCGAGAGGCCGCATCACCTTGTGGAATCCCGGTGCGGTCAGGATGTTCGGCTTCACGGCCGACGAAGCGATCGGGCAATCGCTCGACCTGATCATTCCGGAAGCCTTGCGTGCGCGTCACTGGGCCGGCTACCGGCACGCGATGGCGACCGGGACCAGCCGTTACGGTCAGGGCGATCTGCTGTCGGTGCCTGCGCTGACAAAGCTCGGCGCGCGCATCTCCGTCGAATTCACCATCGTGATGCTGCACGACGCGGGACACGTCGCCGGCACCGTGGCCGTGATGCGCGACGTGACCAAGCGTTTCGAGGAACTCAAGGAATTGCGGCGCCGCGCGGCGCAGCAAGCCGGATCGTCATCATGAAACCGGCCGTGCGAACGCCAGCTATCTTCCCGATCGCAGACGCGTTTCGGCCAGCGCCGTGACGACGCCGATGATCAGCATCGAGACCACGAGGTCGGCTTCCGCACGGAAGCCAAACGCGATCACCGTGACGGACGCGACCGCCGCCAGGATCGCGATGGTCAGCCCTTCGTCGGCGATCAGCTGACGCAGCGCCTTCAAACGCGCGGTTACCCGTCGCATGGCCGGCCTCACACGCCCAGGGGATTGCCGCTCGCGGCGATGGCGGAAGCGACCTGGCTGGCGCGGTGGCCCGGTCTTGTCACGATCCGGCTGCGCAGGATTCGGTACAGCGTCCGCAGGAGCCGCGAAAGGTGCGTTGCTGTTTGCGGCAGTGATCTCATGGCGGGTCCTCCGAGTATCCGGCCGCAAGGCTACGCGCCGCGATGAATTAGACAAACGAATAATATTGGCTGTTACTATCGAATTATCCGATATAGGCTTGGGCTTGGTCCGACCATCGCCAGGCGGGAGATGCATTCACGCCGGGAGGCCAAATAATTTATCCTGATGATGTCGTCTTTCGTGTCGCCCGTTCGACTGGGTGTCGGCGATCCAGCCGATCAAGAGGAGAGATGAGATGCAGTATTTGTTGCTGATCTACCGGAGCGACGCGCAATACGCGCACATGACCCCTGACGACCGCAAGGCGTTGTCGGCGGAGTACGGAGTCTACACCCAGTCCATCATCCAGAGCGGCCACTTCAAGGCAGGCGACGGGCTGCAGCCGGTTTCGACGGCAACCACGGTGCGGGTCCGTGACGGCAAGACGCTGACGACGGATGGTCCGTTCGCGGAAACCCGCGAACAGCTCGGCGGCTATTATCTGGTCGAGGCCAAGGATCTCGACACTGCGCTCGGCCTTGCGGCGCGGATCCCCGGCGCCAGGGACGGGTCGATCGAAGTCAGGCCGGTGATGATCTACGACAATCCGCGGTGACGCCATTGTCGCATCATGAATGCAGCGGCCGCGTCGCCTGGCGCGGCCGCTGAGTAACGATGGATGGACATGACCCCGAGCCAGATCGAGAAAGTCTTCCGCGACGAAGCGGGCCGGGCGCTCGCGACGCTGATCCGTCTCGTCGGCGATTTCGATCTGGCGGAGGATTCCCTGCAGGACGCCTTCGCGGTCGCGCTGCAGCGCTGGCCGATCGACGAATTCCCCGCCAATCCGCGCGCCTGGCTGGTCAATGTCGGCCGCAACAAGGCGATCGACCGCGTCCGCCGCGCCGTCAGCTTTCGCGGCAAGCAGCAGGAGCTGACGCATCAATTGTTGCTGGATGCGGAGGCGCCGCCCGAGCCGGCCGATGCGACGCTCGACGACGACATGCTCAGGCTGATCTTCACCTGTTGCCATCCGTCCTTTGCCGCGGAGGTGCAGGTTGCGCTGACCCTGCGTACGGTGTGCGGGCTGACCACGGCGCAGGTCGCGCGCGCGTTCCTGGTCAGCGAGGACGCGATGGCGCAGCGCCTCGTGCGCGCCAAGCTGAAGATCAAACTCGCCGGCATTCCCTATGAGGTGCCGGAGCGCGAGGCGCTGGAGCCGCGCCTTGCGGGCGTGCTCGCGGTGATCTACCTCGTGTTCACCGAAGGCTATGCCGCGACCTCCGGCGAGGATCTGATGCGGCCTGATCTTGCGCGCGAGGCGATCCGCCTGGCGCGGCTGCTCGATGCGCTGATCCCGGCGCGCGGCGAGATCAAGGGCCTGTTGGCGCTGATGCTGCTGCACGATGCGCGCCGCGCCGGCCGCCAGACCGCTGATGGCGACATCGTGCTGCTCGAGGAGCAGGACCGTTCGCTGTGGGATTTCCAACAGATCGCCGAAGGCCTCGAGCTGGTCGAGGCGGCGCTGCGAATGCCGGGCCGGCCGCAATCCTATGCGGTGCAGGCCGCGATCGCCGCGCTGCATGCGCGGGCGCCGAGCTATGAGGATACCGACTGGCCGCAGATCGCCGGTCTCTACGAGGTGCTGCTCCGCATCAGCCCGTCGCCGGTGATCGAGCTCAACCACGCCGCCGCGGTGTCGATGGTCGACGGCCCGGCGCGCGCGCTCGACCTGATCGATGCGCTGGACGCGCGCGGCAGCCTGAAGGTATACGACCAGCTGCCTGCGGTGCGCGCCGATTTGCTGCGCCGCCTCGGCCGCAAAGACGAAGCGCGCGCGGCGTATCTGGCCGCGACCGCCGCGACGCAACTCGAGCCGCTGCGGCGGCTCTATGCGCGGCGGATCGCGGAACTGGGGTGAAGTCACCTCGCCCCGCTTGCGGCAGGGCTGTCCGGGGAAATTCAACCATAGCAGAGTTCCATCTGGTTGAGGGGCGTTCTGCATTTGCGGCGGCTAGGGTTGATTGGCGGAGGCTTGTCGATGCTGGCGAAGGCTCGCCGGGTGAACAGGAACTGGCTGACGAGTTCGGCGAGCCTGAGCGGCAGCATTTTGATGCAGTTGGTCCGCGCGGCAATGCGCAACAGTAGGTAGGCAATCATCGCAGCAAGCACTTGCAGGCGGATTGCATTGTCGTTGGTGCCGAGGAACTTGCGGATGTCGAGGTGCTGCTTGATCCAGCGGAACAGCAGTTCGATCTGCCACCGGCTCTTGTAGAGGGCGGCGATCTCGACGGCCGTTCGGGTCGTATCGTTGGTGAGAAGCGTGATCACGCCGCCGTTCTCCCGCCTGACCTTGATGCGCCGCAGCGGTATCGGCAAACGCGAGTCGCCCTTACTGGTGAGCTTCACCTCGTCGTCGACGATGATCCTGAAGCCGTCCCCCTTGCTGTTGCGGATGGTGCGATGCCTGACCGCGCGTAGCCGGATGCTCGTCTTCGGCCGGGTCACGAAGAAAGCCTTGCTATCATTGATCTTCTGCCACCAGTCGAAACGGCAATATCCCTTGTCGAACACGTAGGTTGTGCCGGCCTGGATCGGAGTCTGGCGACCGATCTCGATATCGTTGACGTTGGCAGCCGTCACCTCGACGCACTTCGGGATATCGCCCTTGGGATCGTAGACCACGTGCAGCTTCATGCCGCGGATGCGGCCGTTCCACACCGCCCAGGTGCAAACTTTGCCAAGCGGGATCGGACTGGCGTCGATCAGGCGCACCATCTCCTTGCCTTCGCCCCGCAACTGCCGGCTTGCCATCGCCGACAATCGTGCAAAGGTTTGCGCAAAAATGCTGGACGGGCGGCGGGTATTGGCATCCGACAGCGTCGAGCGGGACAACCTGCCGGTGCCCAGATGATAGTGATGCTGAGGATTGGCGTTGAAGCCGGTCACCACGGCGCGCAGGCTGTTGTTCCCGCTCAACTGCGCATAGATCAGCGCTACCAGGTGATCCCAGCTCTTGAACGACTTGTCGTAGGCATCCCCGTCCAGACGATCCACAGCCGTCTGAAACTGCCGCCGATTGATCGGTTCAAGCAGCCTACTAAAAATGCTATCGCGAAATCGCATGCTCGGCCTTCTGTGTCTCGACAACCAGAAAAGACCGATTTGCCTCGGTTTTGCCGAGCATGCACCGCGACACAGTGAATCATTCCCCGGACAGCCCTGCGCTTGCGGGGAGAGGTCGGATTGCATCGCAGATGCAATCTCCCCGCAAGAGTGGGGCGAGGAGCAGATTCGGTGAGCGCCTATTGCCTACTTCTCCTTCGCCACCACCGTTGGCGCCGCGGCATCCGGCGGCAGGCTTTCGAGCAGCGCGTGCAGCGTCGCCATGGTGGAGCGGTCGGCGATGCCGTCGATCCGCTCGGGGCGGAAGTGGCGCTGGAAGGCGGTGACGACCTCCATGGTCGCGCCGTCGAACTTGCCGTTGGTCGGGATGTTGTAGCCGTAGCGGCGGAACGCGGCCTGCATGTTGGAGACGTTGTCGCTGATCGCGCCCAACTGCAGCGCGTCGCCGCGCACGATCGGCGCCGGCTGCACCCAGTGCCCGACGCCGGAATTGGCCAGCGAGTGCCACGGGAATTTCTCGCCGGGATCCTTCTTGCGCGCCGGCGCCACGTCGGAATGGCCGAGCACCCGATGCGAGACCACCTTGCGGCGAAGCATGATGCCGCGGCACAACGCGATGACGGCGGCGATCTGGCGCAGCGGAAAATCGGGATAACCCCAATCGTGACCGCGGTTGACGATCTCGACGCCGATCGAGCAGGAATTGATGTCGTCCTCGCCGGCCCACGCCGCCACGCCGGCGTGCCAGGCGCGCTTGCTCTCCGGCACGCACTGCACGATCCGTCCGTCCTCGAGCACGATGTAATGCGCCGAGACCTCGGTGCCGGCGGTGCAGAGCTGGGTGATCGCGCCCTCGACGTCGGGCATGCCGGTGTAGTGCAGCAGGATCATGTCGGGCTGCCGGTCATTGGCGCGGTCGCCGAAATTGACCGACGGGATCACGTCGGAGGCGATCGAGGAATCCGGCGTGAACGTCTTCGCGTCGGCCACTCCCTTCGGAACAGGGAGGGCGCGCTGACGCTTCTGATCGGCGTTGCCGGACGAAGACGAACCTGAAGCCATACGAATCACTCAAACCCGAACCAGGAGAAAGCATTTTGACATATGGATAAACAAATAGGCGTTTACTATTCCTTTACCGTGCAGGCCGCGCAATCGGCCTGCCGGTTCCAGGGCGCACATGATGCCCCGAGCGGGGGCCGAGCGCATCACTCGAAAGTGGATCAAAGGCGCGCGATTCCGCTAACCGATGATCAACGTTTTCTTAACGTTAAGTGCCGTTACTGAGAGCTGAAGTGCCGAACCGTTTTCGGGGGACGGCCAAGGTCCGCTTTTGCGCGAAATCCCATGGAAACCCTCCCAATTCCGGTCGGATATCAGGATTTGCGGCCGAGGACGGGAGTTGGCGCTGGTTTCACGCAGCGGCTTTTTCGCAGGAACGGTCAGGTAAAGCGCGAGGATTCGAGGCGCAATGAGTCGGCGCGCAGCCAGCTTGCATGCCAGTTACGCGGCCCTGCCCAGGGGCGGCGCATGAGCGAGCGTGCGCCCCGTCACATTTCGGTGCTGGGCCGCGAGGCGGTCGCGTATCTCGATCCGCGCGCCGGCGGCATTTATGTCGACGCGACGTTCGGCGCCGGCGGCTACAGCCGTGCGATCCTCGATGTCGCCGACACGCGCGTGATCGGCATCGATCGCGACCGCACCGCGATAACAGGCGGCTTCGATCTGGTCGACGGCGCCGGCGGCCGCCTGACGCTGGTCGAGGACCGCTTCTCGGATCTTGCCGAGGTCTGCGCCGCGCAGGGGTGTGATGCGGTCGACGGCGTCGTGATGGACGTCGGGGTGTCCTCGATGCAGGTCGACCAGGCCGAGCGCGGCTTCTCGTTCCGCCTCGGCGGCCCGCTCGACATGCGGATGGCACAGAGCGGCCCGGCCGCGGCCGATGTGGTGGCGACCGCTTCGGAGAAAGAGCTCGCCGACATCATCTATATCTTCGGCGAGGAGCGCCATTCGCGCGGCGTTGCCCGCGCCATCGTCGCCGCGCGCAAGGACGCGCCGATCACGACGACGCAGGCGTTGGCCGACATCGTCGCCAAGGTCGTGCGCGCCAAGCCGAACGAGATCCATCCCGCGACGCGTACCTTCCAGGCGCTGCGCATCTTCGTCAATGAAGAGCTCGACGAGCTGCATCGCGCGCTCGCCGCGGCCGAGCGTGTGCTGAAGCCGGGCGGACGGCTCGTCGTGGTCTCGTTCCACTCGCTGGAAGACCGCATCGTCAAGAATTTCCTCACTGAACGCGGCAAGGTCGCCGGCGGCTCGCGGCATCTGCCCGAGGTCGCGCAGGCAGCGCCGAGCTTTCAGATCCTGACCAAGCGTCCGGTGACGCCGGGCGAAGCCGAACTCGCCGCCAATCCGCGCGCGCGTTCCGCAAAACTGCGTGCGGCCGAACGCACCACAGCGCCAGTGCATGCCGACGACGACCTGCCGTCATGGCCGCGGCTGTCAGACCTGAAGCGGGGAGGGTGACGATGCGCCTTCTCCATCTCCTCGTCATCGGCATGCTGATCTTCGCGGCGTCCTATGTTTACCGCATCAAGATGGAATCGACCGCCCGCGTCGAACGCGTGCTTCAGCTCAACGCGGAAATCCGCGAGCAGCGCAACGCCATCGCCACCTTGCGCGCCGAATGGGCCAAGCTCGACGCGCCGCTCAGGCTGCAGGGGCTTGCCGAGCGGCATCTGCCGCTGAAGCCGGTCAACGCCAACCAGTATGATTCCCTGAAGAACCTGCCGGAACGGCCGCCGAACTTCACGCGGCCCGGTTCGCGCGATCCGATCGGCGCGATGATCGACACCATCGAGGCCGCCGCCGCGCCCGACAGCACCACCGGGTCGATTGCGAAGCCGGCGTCAGACCAGTCGGCCGCCGATCAGCTTGCGCCCACCGCGGACACCGATCAGGGCGGGGGAGACCAGCAATGACGGGACCAGCCATGACCGATCCGGCACCCGCCGGCAAACCGGCCGGGAAGCCCGAGCCCAAGCCCGAGCCCTGGAGCCAGCGGCTGATCCGCACGCTGCTGTACGGCAGCAATGTCGACCGTGCCGCGAAGGCGCGCGCGCGCGTCGGTCTGGCCATTGTCGCCTTTGCTGTGGTCTATTGCGTGCTGGCCGGACGGCTGGTGTTGTTCGCGGTCGGCGCCGACAGCCATGGCGCGCGGCGCGCCGCCTCGCAGGATGCGATCGCAACCGCCAGGCCCGACATCACCGACCGCAACGGCGAAATCCTCGCCACCGACGTCAAGGCGCCGAGCCTGTTCGCCGAGCCGCGCCGCCTCATCGACAAGGACGAGGCGATCGAGCTTCTGACCGCGACCTTGCCCGATCTCGACACCGGCGAGGTGCGCGACCGCCTGTCGTCGCGCAAGGGTTTCGTCTGGCTGAAGCGCGAGATCACGCCGAAGCAGCAGTCCGACATCCACCGGCTTGGCCTTCCCGGCGTCGGCTTCCTGCGCGAGAACAAGCGCGTCTATCCGACCGGCAACGAGGTCGCCCATCTGATCGGCCTGGTCAACATCGACAACCAGGGCATCGCCGGGATGGAGAAGTGGCTGGACAGCAACGGTCTGGCCGATCTGCATCGCGCGGGCTTCGCCACCGACCGGCTGCAGAAGCCGGTTGAATTGTCGGTCGACCTGCGCGTCGAGCACGCGCTGCGCGACGAACTGATCAAGGCCAAGGAGAAGTTCAAGGCCAAGGCCGCCTCAGGCCTTGTCTCCAACGTGCGCACCGGCGAGATCGTGGCGATGGTGTCGCTGCCGGATTTCGATCCGAACAATCCGAAGGAGGCGCACGATCCCGATCGCATCAACCGCCTGACCACCGGCGTCTACGAGATGGGCTCGACCTTCAAGGCGTTCACACTGGCGATGGCGCTGGATAGCGGCAGGTTCGACCTCAACTCGATGTGGGATGCGCGCGGCCCGCTGCATTACGGGAAGTTCGCGATCCATGACGATCACAACATGGGCCGCATGATCAACATGAAGGAGGTGTTCTACTATTCCTCCAACATCGGCGCCGGGCGCATCGCGCTGGCGATGGGCGTCGACGCGCACAAGGCCTTCCTGCGCAAGATGGGACAGCTCGAGCGGCTGCGCACCGAATTGCCGGAGAGCGCCTCGCCGATCGTGCCGAAGAAGTGGGGCGAATTGAACACCGTCACCATCTCGTTCGGTCACGGCGTCGCGGTGGCACCCTTGCAGGCGGTGATGGGCATCGACGCGCTGGTCAATGGCGGCTACCTGATCCCGCCGACCTTCCTCAAGCGCACTGAGCAGGAAGCGATGGCGCTCGCCAAGCGCGTCATCAAGCCCGAGACCTCGGACAAGATGCGCTATCTGATGCGGCTCAACGCCGAGATCGGCACCGCCAAGAAAGCCGACGTCAAGGGCTACTATATCGGCGGCAAGACCGGCACCGCGGAGAAGGTGATCAACGGCCGCTACGCCAAGAAGAAGGTGCTGAACGCGTTCACCGCGATCCTGCCCGCCGACAATCCGAAATACCAGCTGCTGATTATGCTCGACGAGCCGCAGCCCCTGAAGGAGACCTATGGTTTCATCACTTCGGGCTGGAATGCGGTGCCGACCGGCGGCAATGTGATCGCCCGAATTGCGCCGCTTTTGGGCGTCGAACCGCGATTCGACCTGCCGCCGTCCGACCGCCTTATTCTTGCGGCATCCAGAACAACCCAGTAAGGCGTACATGAACGCGGCGCCAGAACAGCGCCGGCCAGACTGCAAGATCATGAGACTTCGCGACCTCTTCAGCGATGACGCCACGATCGATCCGAGTGCCTCCTCTGTCACGGTCGGAGGGCTTGCGGTCGATAGCCGTGCGGTGAAGCCGGGCGACCTGTTCTTCGCGCTATCAGGCAGCCGGACCGACGGCGCGCGCTTTGTCGATGCGGCGATTGCCGCAGGCGCGGTCGCAGTCGCCAGCGACCATCTGCCGCAAGGTCAAGGCAAAGGCCAGGGTCACGCCCGCGCGCCGTTCGTGATCACGCCGAATCCGCGCCGCGCGCTGGCGCTCGCCGCGGCGAAATTCTTTTCCCGCCAGCCCAAAACGATCGCGGCGGTGACCGGCACCAGCGGCAAGACCTCGGTCGCGGCATTCACGCGCCAGATCTGGCAGCGGCTCGGTCACTCCTCCGCGAGCATCGGCACCATCGGCCTCGTGTCGGACAAGCGCACCGTCTACGGGTCGCTGACCACGCCGGATCCGATCGCGCTGCATCGCCAGCTCGACGAGATCACGGGCGACGGCGTCACCCATCTGGCGTTCGAGGCCTCCTCGCACGGTCTCGACCAGTATCGCCTCGACGGCGTGCGCATCGAAGCCGGCGGCTTCACCAATTTGTCGCGCGACCACATGGATTATCATCCCGACGTCGCGCATTACCTCAATGCCAAGCTCCGGCTGTTCCGCGATCTCGTCGCCGACGGCGGCGCCGCCGTGATCTCGGCCGATCATGACTGCTCGGCCGAGGTGATCGACGCGGCACGGGCGCGCGGCTTGCGCATCATCACGGTCGGGCGCAACGCCGATGCGGGTGAGGGCATCCGTCTCGCCGATGCTGCCATCGAAGGCTTTGCCCAGAGGCTCGCGATCGAGCACCGCGGGCGCAAATGCGCGATCCGGCTGCCGCTGGTCGGCGAATTCCAGATCGAGAATGCGCTGGTCGCGGCGGGCCTTGCGATCGGCACCGGCAGTGCCGCGGATGACGTGTTCGGCACTCTCGAACATCTCGAAGGCGCAAAAGGCCGGCTGGAATTCGTCGGTGAGCACAATGGCGCGCCGATCTTCGTCGACTATGCGCACAAGCCCGATGCGCTCGCCAAAGCACTGCAGGCGCTGCGGCCCTATGCGAAGCGCAAGCTCGTCGTGATCTTCGGCGCCGGCGGCGATCGCGACGCCGGCAAGCGTCCGATCATGGGCGCGATCGCGGCCGAGAATGCCGATCACATCATCGTCACCGACGACAATCCGCGCAGCGAGAAGCCGGAGGCGATCCGCGCCGCGATCATGGCGACGGCGAAGGGCGCGCGCGAGATCGGCGACCGTGCCGCTGCGATCCGCGCCGGGATTGCCGGCCTGGAGCCGGGCGATGCGCTGGTCGTCGCCGGCAAGGGCCATGAGGTCGGGCAGATCGTCGGCAACACGACCTTGCCGTTCAGCGATCATGAAGCAGTCGCCAATGCATTGGCCGAGGAGGGCGCATGAGCACGATGTTGTGGACCTCGGATGCAATGGCGAAGGCGATGCGCGCCGCGACCCAAGGCACGCTGCCGGAGGGCGTCACCGGGCTCTCGATCGACAGCCGCAGCATTGCAAAGGGCGAGGCCTATTTCGCCATCAAGGGCGACGTCCATGACGGCCACGCCTTCGTCGAGGCGGCACTGAAGGCCGGCGCGGCACTCGCCGTGGTCGAGACCGCGCAACGGGCAAAGTTTCCTGCCGACGCGCCGCTCCTGGTGGTCGACGACGTGCTCGCCGGCCTTGTCGAACTCGCCCACGCCTCGCGCGCGCGGCTCAACGCAAAGATCATCGCGGTGACAGGCTCGGTCGGCAAGACCTCGACCAAGGAGGCGCTGCGGCGTGTGCTGTCGGCGCAGGGCGAGACCCATGCCTCGGTGGCGTCGTTCAACAATCACTGGGGCGTGCCGCTGTCGCTGGCTCGCTGCCCGGCGAGCACTCGCTTTGCGGTGTTCGAGATCGGCATGAATCATGCGGGCGAGATCACGCCGTTGGTGAAGATGGTGCGGCCGCATGTCGCCATCATCACCACGATCGAGCCGGTGCACCTGGAATTCTTCTCCGGGATCGAGGCGATCGCCGACGCCAAGGCGGAGATATTCGCAGGGCTCGAGCCCGGCGGCGCGGTGGTGCTCAACCGCGACAATGGACAATTCGCACGGCTGCACAAGCAGGCCAAGCAGGCCAAGCAGGCCGGCATCTCGCGCATCGTCTCGTTCGGCGCCGACAAGCGCGCCGAGGCGCGGCTGATTGACCTCTCGCTGCACGCGACCTGCTCGGCGGTGCATGCGGATATCCTGGACCATGACATCACCTACAAGATCGGCATGCCCGGCCGCCACATGGCGATGAACTCGCTCGCGGTGCTCGCGGGCGCCTCGCTGCTCGGCGCCGATATCGCGCGCGCGGCGCTGTCGCTGTCGCAGCTCGAGGCGCCGACCGGGCGCGGCCTCCGCCGCACGCTCGAGGTCGGCCATGGCGAGGCGACGTTGATCGACGAGAGCTATAACGCCAACCCGGCCTCGATGGGCGCCGCCCTCAACGTGCTCGGCCAGGCCAAAACCGGGCCGCATGGCCGCCGCATCGCGGTGCTCGGCGACATGCTCGAGCTCGGGCCGACCGGGCCGGATTTGCACTGCGGCCTCAACGAAGCCGTGACCGCCAACCGCATCGACCTCGTATATTGTTGTGGTCCGTTGATGCGGAATTTGTGGGATGCCCTTTCCACCGGCAAGCGGGGAGGCTATGCCGAGAGCTCGGCGGCGCTCGAAGCGCAGGCGGTCGCCGCGGTCCGTGCCGGTGACGTGATCATGGTGAAGGGCTCGCTGGGATCGAAGATGAAGCTCATTGTCAGCGCGCTGGAAAAACGCTTCCCCGGCAAGGCCGCGCACGAAGAAGCGGTATAGGACCTTTTGAATGTTCTACTGGTTGATCGAACTGTCCAACACCGTTCCGGGGTTTGGGGCATTCCGCAGCGGCCTGAACGTGTTCCGCTACATCACCTTCCGCACCGGCGGCGCGATGGTGACCGGCGCGCTGTTCGTGTTCCTGTTCGGGCCCTGGATCATCGATCATTTGCGGCTGCGGCAGGGCAAGGGCCAGCCGATCCGCACCGATGGTCCCCAGTCGCATCTGATCTCGAAGAAGGGCACGCCGACCATGGGCGGGCTCATGATCCTGTCCGGGCTCGTGGTGTCGACGCTGCTCTGGGCCAATCCGCTCAATCCCTATGTCTGGATCGTGCTGGCGGTGACGCTCGGCTTCGGCTTCGTCGGCTTCTATGACGACTATTTGAAGGTCACAAAGCAGTCACACTCTGGCTTCGCCGGCAAGCTCAGGCTGCTGATCGAGGCGGTGATCGGGATTGCCGCCTGCTACGCGCTGGTCCGGCTCGGCCGCGACGTGTCCTCGACCTCGCTGGCGATTCCGTTCTTCAAGGACATGGTGATCAATTTCGGCTGGTTCTTCGTGATCTTCGGCGCCTTCGTGATGGTCGGTGCCGGCAATGCTGTCAATCTCACCGACGGCCTCGACGGTCTTGCCATCGTGCCCGTGATGATCGCCGCAGCAAGCTTCGGCATGATCTCGTACCTCACCGGCAACGCGGTATTCTCCGACTATCTGCAGATCAATTACGTCGCCGGCACCGGCGAGCTCGCGGTGCTGTGCGGCGCGGTGCTCGGCGCGGGCCTGGGCTTCCTCTGGTTCAACGCGCCGCCGGCCTCGATCTTCATGGGCGACACCGGCTCGCTGGCGCTCGGCGGCATGCTCGGGGCCACCGCGGTTGCGGTGAAGCACGAGATCGTGCTCGCCGTGATCGGCGGCCTGTTCGTGCTGGAGGCAGTCTCGGTCATCGTCCAGGTCGCCTCGTTCAAGCTCACCGGCAAACGCGTGTTCCGGATGGCGCCGCTGCACCATCATTTCGAGCAGAAGGGCTGGACCGAGCCGCAGATCGTGATCCGGTTCTGGATCATCTCGGTGATGCTGGCACTCGCCGGGCTGTCGACGCTAAAGTTGCGCTGATGATGAAGAAGCCCTCCTACTGTCATTCCGGGGCGTGCGAAGCACGAACCCGGAATCTCGAGATTCCGGGTTCGCGCGAAGACGCGCGCCCCGGAATGACGGAGGTCACATCATGATCCCGGTCACCTCCTTCGCAGGCAAGACGGTCGCAGTGTTCGGGCTCGGCGGCTCCGGGCTTGCGAGCTGCCATGCGCTGAAGGCCGGTGGCGCGGAAGTGATCGCGGCTGACGACAGTGCCGACAATGTCGCCAAGGCCGCGCAGGCCGGGTTCACCACCGCGGATCTGCGTAACCTGTCGTGGGCGAATTTCGCCGCGCTGATCCTGACCCCCGGCGCGCCGCTGACCCATCCGGCGCCGCACTGGAGTGTACTGAAGGCGCGCGATGCCGGCGTCGAGGTGATCGGCGACGTCGAATTGTTCTGCCGCGAGCGGCGCCGTCACGCACCGAACGCGCCGTTCGTCGCCATCACCGGCACCAACGGCAAGTCGACCACCACGGCGCTGATCGCGCATCTGATGAAGGTGGCCGGCTACGACACCCAGATGGGCGGCAATATCGGCACCGCGATCCTGTCGCTGGAGCCGCCGCGGATGGGCCGCGTCCATGTCATCGAGATGTCGTCCTACCAGATCGACCTCGCGCCGTCGCTCGATCCTTCGGTCGGCATCCTGATCAATATCAGCGAGGACCACATCGATCGCCACGGTACGCTGGCGCATTACGCCGCGGTGAAGGAACGGCTGGTCGCCGGTGTGCAGCAGGGCGGCACCGCGATCGTCGGCGTCGACGACGGCTGGTGCCGCGACATCGCCGATAGGCTCGATCGCGCCGGCAAGCGCGTGGTGCGCATCTCCGTCAAGAACCCGCTGCCCGACGGCCTCTATGTCGAGCATGAAACGATCGTGCGCGCGTCCGGCGCGGCGCGCAGCGAGATCGCGCGTCTCGGCGGCATCGGCTCGCTGCGCGGCCTGCACAATGCGCAGAACGCGGCCTGCGCCTCGGCCTGTTCGCTCGCGATGGGGATTACGACCGACGTGCTGCAGAACGGCCTGCGCAGCTTCCCTGGTCTGGCGCACCGCATGGAGCAGGTCGGCCGCCGCGGCAACGTGTTGTTCGTCAACGACTCCAAGGGGACCAATGCCGATGCGGCCGCGCATGCGCTGTCGTCCTTCGCCGACATCTTCTGGATCGCGGGCGGCAAGCCGAAGGCGGGCGGCATCACGGGTCTCACCGGCTTTTTCCCGCGCATACGCAAAGCCTATCTGATCGGCGAGGCGGCAGCCGAGTTTTCCGGAACGCTCGGCGAGCGCGTGCCGCACGAGATGTCCGGCACGCTCGACGTCGCAATCGCCAGCGCCGCGCGCGATGCCGGGGCGTCGGGGCTCTCCGAGGCCGTCGTGCTGCTGTCGCCGGCCTGTGCCTCGTTCGACCAGTACCGCAATTTCGAAATCCGCGGCGCCGCCTTCCGTGACATTGTCCAGGCACTGCCCGGCGTCAAGCCGGTGGTGTGACGATTCCGACGTCGTAGTCTGGACATCGTAGGATGGATAGAGCGCAGCGAAACCCATCGCTGCTTGGCCGGACAGTATCGATGGGAATTGGTTTTTTCTTCATCGTATGTGAGGTGAGCACGTCTCTCAGGCTCCCTCCCCCTTGCGGGGGAGGGTGGGGAGAGGGGTGGCCCCGGGCTGAGCTGATTGTTGAACGCATCGCTCTTGCAACTTGTTCGCTTGCCTCGGCAACAAATGCGGAGAGAGTACGTTGTGTGGCACCCCTCTCCCTAACCCTCCCCCGCAAGGGGGGAGGGAACCCTTCCGCCGGTGCCTCCCTTACGCGCCAATCACTGAGTTGCCCGACGGCGCAAGCCCCCGCAACAAAAATATTTCTATTTATCAGAACACCCAACTCGGTGTATGGTTCGCCCGTCTCACCCGATTGAGGGGCGCTGCGCATCGTCACGGGTGTTGTGGTGAGATGCGGTGGACGCTGATGTCACAACTGACGAACGTGACTGAACGCGGACGGTGAAGTCGTGTGGGCCTGTTGTCCAGAGCCCTTTGCGAATAAATAGTCGTCGGTTAAGAAGCCGATTTGAGTACAGCCAGGAAGAGGTACCAAAGAGCCCTTAGCCAGGCGAGGATGCGGCGGAAGTTGTAACCGACGGCGGAGAGGATGACGTTGGCGGCATCGCCGGCGCGGCCTTTGAGGTAGCAGCGGCCGAGGTGTCCGTCAGCCTTCAAATGGCCGATCACGGGCTCGATAGCGGAGCGGCGCCGCAGCTGGCGCTTGATAGTGCCGAAGACGCCGCGCTTCTGGCCGGAGATGAAGACGCGGCGCGGGTTCTGTGCGTCATGGCCGCGGTATCCCTTGTCGACAAAGGCGCGCTCGATCGCGCAGCCGGTGAGTGTCTCGGTTCGGTCGATGACGTCCCGCAGGGTGTGACCGTCGTAAGGGTTATCGGGCAGCGCCTTGGCGTGCAGCACGAACTGGCCGCCGGGAGCAGGCCGGTTGTTGGTGACGATGGAAGCCTTCACGCCGAACTCGTAAGGCGCGCTGGCCTTGCCCTTGCCGATGCACTCCACCTCGGGGGCATGGAAGGAATACAGCTTCCAGCCGCGCTGGCGCTGCTGCTGCGAGCGGATCTGCGTGGCCCGGCTCAACGGGAGTGCGAACGCCTCTTCGAGCGCATCCTGGCCTTCGATCTTGCGGCGGATGTCGCGGATGATCCGGCCCAGGCGGCTGCGCAGGATGCGCAACTGCCGCTGGTGCCGCTTGAACTGTTTGGCATGGGCGTAGCGTCCCGCCATCATCGCGGTGGCCTTGGCGATCCGAGAATAGGATTGCCGCAGCCGCACTCCGTGCTTCCTCGCTAGGCGGTTGAGCCCCTGGATCGCCGCATGCAGCAGCTTGGCATCGGTCGGAAAGGTGATGGCCTTCGGCTGCACCGTGGTGTCGACCGTGACCCGCTCAAGGTCCTTGCCGCGTAACGCGCCGACGTCGTGCGCCACCCGCAGGCTCTCGGCCAATAGCAGTTCCAGTCTGTCGCCGAGCCGCTTGCGCCAATGGCTCAGGTCCGAGCGCTCGTGCGGGAATGCGTGCTGGAAGAACTCTTCGCCAGTGAAGTACTGGAAATACGGGTCGTGGACCCAGCGTTCGCATCCCCCCTCATCGGACAGCCCGTAAATGTGCTTGAGCAACAACAGCCCGATCACGAAGCGGGTCTCAATCCCCGGCCGGCCGTTCTCGCTGTAGAGCGGCGCGATCTCGCCGTCGATCCAGTCCCAATCGATCTTGCCGGTGAGCCGGACCAGCTCGTGCTTCAGATTGATGATCTGAGAGCTGGCGCCGGTTGTTTGGACAGCGCCCCGCGGGATTTAAGTGGATTCCTGCCGGGTTATGCTGAACGCGGGGCCTTACGATTTTGTCGTTGCGTCGGGAGGGCGTAGCCCGACCAGAGCGACGACAAAATCGTCGGCGACGGTCATGCGGCCATCACCATAGCTTGCGTGCCGAAGTAAGCCTCGTCGGGCGTGCGCCCGTCAAGGCTCGAGTGAGGGCGTCCCTGATTGTAGAAGGCCAGATACTTGGCAATTGACGCTCGCGCCTCGGACACGCTGTCGTAGGCGCGGAGATAAACTTCTTCGTATTTGACCGTGCGCCAGAGCCGCTCGACAAACACGTTGTCGCGCCAGGCGCCCTTGCCGTCCATGCTGATGGCGATCTTCGCGTCCAGCAGCACATCGGTGAACTCGAGGCTGGTGAACTGGCTGCCCTGGTCCGTGTTGAAAATCTCGGGCCTGCCGTGCTTCGCCAACGCCTCCTGGACCGCTTCGACGCAGAAGGCCGCCTCCATTGTGATCGAGACGCGATGGGCCAGGACCCGTCGGCTGAACACATCGACGACCGCCGCGAGATAGACGAAGCCACGCCGCATCGGAATGTAGGTGATGTCCATTGCCCACGCCTGGTCGGGCCGCTCGATCTTCAATCCGCGCAACAGGTACGGGTAGATCTTGTGACCCGGTGCCGGCTTACTCGTGTTCGGGCGACGATAGACCGCCTCGATCCCCATGCGCTTCATCAGCGTCGCGATGTGGCGGCGACCGGCGTATACGCCCTCCCGCCGCAGCAACGATCGCTGCATACGCGCTCCCGCGAAGGGATAATCGAGATGCAGCTCATCGAGCCGACGCATCAAGGCAAGGTCCTCGGCCGAAACTGGCCGAGGTTCATAGTAGACCGTGCTGCGAGCCAGCTTCAGGACCTTCGCCTGGCGCACGATAGAAAGATCATGACCGCGGTCGATCATCGCTTTGCGCTCAGCAGGCCCGCCTTGGTGAGCGCGCCGGACAAAAAATCGTTTTCCAACGCCAGCTCGCCGATCTTGGCATGTAACGCCTTCAAATCGACCGGCGTCTCGGCCGACGCCTTGTCATGCCCAAACACGCCGGCGGCGCCTTCCAGGAGCGGTTTTTCCAGATCGTGATCTGGTTCGGATGAACATCAAACAGTTGCGCCAGCTCCGCCAGCGTCTTGTCGCCTTTGACCGCAGCCAAAGCAACCTTCGCCTTGAATGCCGGAGAATGCATCCGGCGGCTCTTCTTCGTCATCTTCGCTCCTGATTCGCGGCAAGAATCCTCGCCGCTGTCAGGCAGAAAATCCACTCAAGCTACTGTCCGAATTTGCGGAGCCAGCTCTCTGGTCGAGCCGCGCCCGGAAAAAATCGTTCGCTCCCGTCGTTTTGTGCTTCTTCGGCCGCATCGTGCCCTCCGATGCGGACAGGGAATCATGCTTCGCCCGTCGAGGGAATCTCGAAAACGAAATTGCAAGCTTCCGATGCACAAAACACCAAAACCTTGCAATCTCAGAACGTCATTCCAGCCAAAATACGATTCCAGATCAGTCGCCTAGAAGCTTCTTAACGGGCGACTAAATAATGTTGGCTTTTCAATGCCTTGGAAAAGCGAAGGACCTGAGCTGGCAGGCTCAGGCCCCGAATAGGCCCCGGCTTAGTATATAAAGGCCCCTGAGCCCCTACGGCCCCGGCCTAGGAGCCCGTCCAGATATGTTTTCGTGACGGGCATTTGTTGTAGAGTAGCAGGCTCAGGCTGCGTTTGCGAGGTTGAACAGCTTGAGGAGGTTATGGACGGTGCAGATCATTGTCCACTCGGCGCGCACTTTCTCGATGCCCCGCAACAGGAACTGGCGGAAGCCTCTTGCCTGTTTGATCTGCCCGAACACCGGCTCCACCACTTGCTTTCGCAATCGGTAGGGTGTTTCGAAGCCGCCATCGTCGATCTTCTTTCGCATGGCCTGTGTCAGCGGGCCGCCGACTTTTCCGTTCGCTACTGTCGGGTGCTTGGCGCGTCCGGGCGCGACATAGCCATCGATGCTGCGTGTGTCGAGCGCTTCGAGATTGGCTTCGCTGCAGTAGCCGGAATCCGCTGAGGCCTGCCGCGGCTTGCGGCCAAGATTGCTCTCGATGGCCTCGATCAGGGGCACCAACTGGCCCTGATCGCTGCCGTGCTGGGTCAGTTCTTGCGCGACAATGATCTGGGCATGTGCATCGACGGCCGCCTGGGCATTATAGGCCTGAACGAAGCCATCCTTCGACTTCATGATGCGGCTTTCCGGATCGGTGAAGTTGCGTTGCGCCTTGGGATTGGGTTCCTCCGATGGCAGCGCCGCCGGTTTGCCCGGCTTCTTGCGGCCTTCGGCCTGGCGCTGCTGTTCCTTTTCGGCCTCGATGCGGCGCTCTTCCTCCGCCGCCAGTTTGGCGTCCGCTTCCAGCGCCGCCATCGCTTGCTGGATCTTCGCCAGCCGTTTCTGCTTGTCGACGGTCCAGTCCGGCAGTTCGTCGCTGTTGCCGAAAGTCTCATCCTCCGAGGCATCCGCCGCCTCGGCGGCCGCCAGCATGCGAGCGACCTCGGCCTTCAATTCCGCCTCGCGCTTCTTCATGCGCTCATAACTCATCGCCTTGTGTTTCGACGCGTTCGCCTTGATCTTCGTACCATCCAGCGCGACATGACCGAGCTTGACCAGCCCGGCCGTCTCGCACAACTTCAGAACCTGCACGAATAGCGCGCCGAGCGCCTTCAAATGTCGCTTGCGAAAGTCGCTGATCGTCCGAAAATCCGGCGCATCCAGCGCCACGATCATCACAAAATCGTTCCGCTCCCGGCAGGCCTTGGCAATCCGACGCGACGAATACAGCCCACTCGCATAGCTATGCAGCAGCAGCGCCACCATCATCCGCGGATCAAACGGCGGCTGCCCAAGCCCGCTCACATAGCTGCCCATGATCTCCCTGAGATCGAGGCTCTCCCGCACCAGATCAACCATAAACCGCGAGACATGGCCTTTCGGCACGAAGTCCTGCACATTCGGCGGCAGAAGCAGCGTCTGATCGATGTTCCAAGGCCGAAAATACTTGCTCATCGCCCAATGTTGAATCAGACCCGACCAGATTTGAACAGCGACTATCCAGACAAGCTCCTAGCCCGTCTTATTCGTCAGAGTGCGCCTGAGAGGCTGGCGAGCGTGGTGTAAAGCGCTGATGCGGCGTAGGATTCGGTTGCAAAGCCAACCCCATCACCTCAACCGCGAACGCCAGGCCCGCCATGACCGATGATACGATTCTGCCCTTCTCGTTTCCAGCCGTTCACGCCAAGAAAGTCACAGCTGCCTTCGATGGCGGTCGGCTGACCTCGAACGGGGGCGTGATGCTTCTGGCGATGGCCGAGCGGCGTCTCGGCTTGGCCGACAATTTGGCCCGGGTGTTCCCGGATCGGCGCGATCCGACGCGGGTCGTGCACAGCCTTGTCGATATGTTCCGCGCGCGCATGTTCGCGATCTGCTGCGGCTACGAGGACGCCGACGACCTCGATCATCTGCGGTCCGATCCCGCATTCAAGCTGGCCTGCGGACGGCTGCCGGACACGGGTCGCGATCTGTGTTCCCAACCGACGCTGTCGCGGCTGGAGAATGCTCCGCGCCTGCGCGACGTGATCCGACTGACCTACACTTTGGTCGACGCATGGATGGATAGCTACCCGCGCGAGCCGGCATCCGTCACGCTCGACATCGATGATACCTGCGATGTCGTCCACGGCCATCAGCAGCTCTCGCTGTTCAACGCTCATTATGACGAACGCTGCTTCCTGCCGATCCACGTCTACGACACGGAGAAGAGCCGGCCCGTGGCGGTCGTGTTGCGGCCCGGCAAGACGCCGGGCGGCGTCGAGGTGCGTGCCCATCTGCGCCGCCTGATACGGCATATCCGGACGCGGTGGCACAACACGCGAATTACGTTCCGTGGCGACGGGCACTATGCCCGGCCGGAGGCAATGGCGTGGTGCGAGACCAACGGCATCGACTACATCTTCGGTCTGTCCGGCACCAAGCCGCTCGCCAGAAAACTCGACGAGGCCGCCGACGACATCCGCACGCGACGCGCCATCGAGAACCTGCCGGTTCTGCGTGGCTATACCGAGACGCGCCACAAGGCCAAGTCCTGGGATCGCGAACGGCGTACCGTCGCCCGTATTGAGGCGACGATGCTCGGCCTCGACATCCGTTTCGTCGTCACCAGCCTCGATGTCGGCTCGGCCGAGTGGATCTACGACAGCCTGTATTGCGCGCGCGGCCAAGCCGAGAATCTGATCAAGCTGCATAAGACACAGCTCGCCTCCGATCGCACCAGCTGCCGTTCGGCGCTCGCCAATCAAGTCCGCCTCGTTCTCCACACCGCCGCTTAATGGCTGATGCTGACCGTGCGCGACGCGATTCCCAAAGCCCGGGAATTGGCCACAGCCGAGTTCGCGACGCTGCGCTGGTTCCGGTCCTTCGTGCTCGGGGGCCCAGGCCGTCGGCGTGAGCCGCTCCAGCCTGAGCTATCCGCCCATGGCGACATCAGCCCCTGAGTCGGTTCTGCAGTGCCTGCCGATTGGCAACGAGGTTGCTGAGGTTCAGCAGGTCTGGCTCCCGTCCTTGCTCCAATTGCCTAACCAGCGCCCGCGTGCCGTCCACCACGAAGACGCCGCAATCATAGCCGTTCCGCTGCCGGGCCATGCCGGCTGGCTCCAGGCGGAGGTCCAGCCGACCTGCGAGATGTTCTGCATCCTTGTGGTTGAGTCCCCCGTAGGAATCGTAGTGATAGGCGACCGGCCGCCCCCGGTCGCGGCGATCAACGAACAGCAGCGACCAATGGTTGCCGAGGCTATTAGGATCTTCAGGAACGGCATTAATCACGGGCAGGAACAGGAAGTCGGCTGTATCGTTACCATTATCGTAGACGATGCGCTGGAATTCGGTTAGCACGACGCCATCGTCGTTAGAGCGCAGATAATTTAGGACGATGAGGGGATTCACGAACCGCGTCCGGGCGGCGAGATCCGGATGGTTCCTCCGCAAATCCAGCTCCTGGAGCCGGTAATCCCTGTCGATATGCTCGTCGCCCAGCCATTCCGTGTCCTCGAGCACCAGCCCGCGGCCGTGGGAGGAGGCTGTCGGACCTAAAGCCCCTATCTGAGCATCAGCGGAGGTGCTCGGAAACGGCCGTACAGAATTAGCATCGTCGCGTGGTTCGGACGGCGTGGGCGCAGTCAGATCAACCAATGGAAAACCACGGTAGGTGTCTGAGCGAGCCCTGGCAGCGGGCGCCGGCGCAAAGTGAGCATCGTCGCGCAATTCGGACGGCGGGGGCGCATCCAGATCAACAAAAGACTCAAGACCGCCGTAGGTGTCTGACGGAGCCCTGCTGGTTGATGGTGAGGCCGGCTCTTGCATCTGCCGCCGCGCCAGCTCCTCGCGCAACCACGCCAAAGCTTCATCATCCGAGAAGGCTGGCGCCGGAGAAAGCCCCTGCGGCGAGCCGGGCTGTCGAACGCCCTGGTGATGACCCGGTACTGGCCCGGCAAACGGCGGCGGAAAGTCAGGCGCCGGGCTCCAAGCATTGTCACGCAACTCGAACGGTGCGGGCGGATTCGGATGAACCGCTGCCTCAAGACCGCCTTCGATGTCTGAAGGAGCCCTGGCAGAGTGCGCTGACGCTGCTTCCAGGATCCGCCACATACTCCAATCAAAGTCGAGCGGCATCTGCGGCGACCAGGTCGAGGTGGACCTGGCAGGTTCCTGCTCTCCAGCTTGGACTATCTCCTGCGCCTGCTCAGGGGGAACCCCGGACCACGGTGGGCCGTCTTCCACCATCAAACGCAGGTCCTGATCGTAACCTTCCGGGAGGACCAATGGCCGACTGACAGCTCCCTGCGGCGCGCTGTGCTGCGCAGCGGCGCCTCCGACGTACGTCGCGACCGCATGCGGCGCCGTGGCATCTTCGTGCCCGCTCGCCTGCATCATCGGCTGCGCCTGCCATGGCGATGCACCCAGTTGATGGGTGGGGGCCGACGTCAGCAGGCGACCGCCTGAATTGGCGATCTCGCTCAGTTGCCGCTCGCTGGCAAGGCCGTGCAGATTGTCTAGGGGCCTCGGCCTCTTCGCTGGCCTCAACTCAGCTGTGTCATGCTCATCGTTGATGAGGACCTCCTCGCTTGGCAGGAGGTTGCTCCTGGCAAGTGCAGCCATCGGCTCGTCCAGGAACTGCTGGCGGTCGTAGCCCCAGTTCAAGGGACGAATGGTCTCTCCGGGATCCGATGACTGGTCATGGCGCGCGGCTGGCTCGAGAGATGACGACGGGCCGGGTTCGTCCATCAGCCCCCAAAGCAAATCCTGATCGTAACCTTCCGGGAGGACCAATGGCTGACTGACAGCTCCCTGCGGCGCGCTGTGCTGCGCAGCGGCGTCGCCGACGCGCCACGGCTCCATCAGTGCCGCGTCTTCGGGATCAGGAACTGGGGAAATATAGCGCTCGAACTCCATCGCTTTAGCGCCGGCCTGCGATTTTCGGAGATCAGCCAGTGCGGCACCGATATGCCGACTACCCCCGGCGTCCTTCCTATAGCGCTTAACATCTTCATCCAACGTGTTGCCGGAAAGCCGAGCAGCAATGCCCGGCTTGCTGCTTTTACGCAGGTAGTCACTGAAACTGCGTAGAGAAACTGCATACTGCCTGCCGGTCCCTGTCGCTGCTTCGTTTTTGTACTCTTCGATGAGAGCCACGTCCTGGGGGTGAGGATTTAGCTCAGCGCGGCCTGTGATCGGCCCGACTCCGCCCGTCGACTGGAAGGTCCGGAGATGGTCTATTGCCGGACGGAGGTTCCTGTTATGACCCTTTTCGATGGCCTCGCGCGCATCATCGGTCAGCGACTGGTCGTCGAGCCGAGCAGCAATCGGATCTTTGTTATTTGCGATGAGCCAGCGGCTGAAGCCGCGAAGAGAATATATATAGCCGTGGGTGGGATTGGCGGCGTTGCCATTGCGGAGGGCCTCCTCAAGCCCCGAAATAAGGCGAGCGTCCTCGGAATAAAGAGGCTCCATGCTCCGCCCTATCAAAACCCCAGCTGACTGAGCCGGCTGCAGCGCCGAGGCGGCCGGCATTGCTCCACCACCTCCATTTGAATTGGCGATCTCGCTCAGCTGCCGCTCGCTGGCAAGGCCGTGCAGATTGTCTAGGGGCCTCGGCCTCTTCGCTGGCCGCAACTCAGCTGTGTCATGCTCATCGTTGATGAGGACCTCCTCGCTTGGCAGGAGGTTGCTCCTGGCAAGTGCACCCATCGGCTCGTCCAGGAACTGCTGGCGGTCGTAGCCCCAGTTCAAGGGACGAATGGTCTCTCCGGGATCCGATGACTGGTCATGGCGCGCGGCTGGCTCGAGAGATGACGACGGGCCGGGTTCGTCCATCAGCTCCCAAAGCAAATCCTGATCGTAGCCTTCTACAGGAAGCACCTCCTCTGGCCGACTGCCCGCGTCCTGCGACGCGCTGTGCTGCGCAGCGGCGCCGCCGACGCGCCACGGCTCCATCAGTGCCGCGTCTTCGGGATCAGGAACGGGAGAAATATGGCGCTCGAACTCCATCGCTTTAGCGCCGGCCTGCGATTTTCGGAGACGAGCCAGTGCGGCACCGATATTCCGATCCCACCCGGCGTCCTTCCTATAGCGCTTAACATCTTCATCCAACGTGTTGCTGGAAAGCCGACCAGCAATGCCCTTCTTGTTGTTTTCACGCAGGTAGCCACTGAAACTGCGTAGAGAAACTGCATACGTCTTGCTGGTCCCTGTCGCTGCTTCGTTTTTGTACTCTTTGATCAGGGCCACGTCCTGAGGGGGAGGATTTAGCTCAGCGCGGCCTGTGATCGGCCCGACTCCGCCCGTCGACTGGAAGGTCCGGAGATGGTCTATTGCCGGACGGAGGTTCCTGTGATGACCCTTTTCGATGGCCTCGCGCGCATCATCGGTCAGCGACTGGTCGTCGAGCCGAGCAGCAATCGGATCTTTGTTATTTGCGAAGAGCCAGCGGCTGAAGCCGCGAAGAGAATATATATAGCCGTGGGTGGGATTGGCGGCGTTGCCCTTGATGAGGACCTTCTCAAGCCCCGAAATAAGGCGAGCGTCCTCGGAATAAAGAGGCTCCATGCTCCGCCCTATCAAAACCCCAGCTGACTGAGCCGGCTGCAGCGCCGAGGCGGCCGGCATTGCTCCACCACCTCCATTTGAATTGGCGATCTCGCTCAGCTGCCGCTCGCTGGCAAGGCCGTGCAGATTGTCTAGGGTCCTCGGCCTCTTCGCTGGCCGCAACTCAGCTGTGTCATGCTCATCGTTGATGAGGACCTCCTCGCTTGGCAGGAGGTTGCTCCTGGCAAGTGCAGCCATCGGCTCGTCCAGGAACTGCTGGCGGTCGTAGCCCCAGTTCAAGGGACGAATGGTCTCTCCGGGATCCGATGACTGGTCATGGCGCGCGGCTGGCTCGATAGATGACGACGGGCCGGGTTCGTCCATCAGCTCCCAAAGCAAATCCTGATCGTAGCCTTCCGGGAGGACCAATGGCCGACTGCCCGCGTCCTGCGACGCGCTGTGCTGCGCAGCGGCGCCGCCGACGCGCCACGGCTCCATCAGGGCCGCGTTTTCGGGATCAAGAACGGGAGAAATATGGCGCTCGAACTCCATCGCTTTAGCGCCGGCCTGCGATTTTCGGAGACGAGCCAGTGCGGCACCGATATTCCGATCCCACCCGGCGTCCTTCCTATAGCGCTTAACATCTTCATCCAACGTGTTGCCGGAAAGCCGACCAGCAATGCCCTTCTTGTTGTTTTCACGCAGGTAGCCACTGAAACTGCGTAGAGAAGCTGCATACGTCTTGCTGGTCCCTGTCGCTGCTTCGTTTTTGTACTCTTTGATGAGAGCCACGTCCTGGGGGTGAGGATTCAGCTCAGCGCGGCCTGTGATCGGCCCGACTCCGCCCGTCGACTGGAAGGTCCGGAGATGGTCTATTGCCGGACGGAGGTTCCTGTGATGACCCTTTTCGATGGCCTCGCGCGCATCATCGGTCAGCGACTGGTCGTCGAGCCGAGCAGCAATCGGATCTTTGTTATTTGCGAAGAGCCAGCGGCTGAAGCCGCGAAGAGAACTTACATAGCTGTAGGCGGTGGGAATGGCGACATTGCCCTTGATGAGGACCTTCTCAAGCCCCGAAATAAGGCGAGCGTCCTCGGAATAAAGAGGCTCCTTGCTCCGCCCTATCAAAACCCCAGCTGACTGAGCCGGCTGCAGCGCCGAGGCGGCCGGCATTGCTCCACCACCTCCACTTGAATTGGCGATCTCGCTCAGTTGCCGCTCAACGGTCGCCGCTTCTGCGGACGGCGCCGCGGGTGAACTCTCTTGCGGGCCCGTGCTGTCCGGCTGTTCACGCACCCACTTGATCGAGGGGAAATCCATCCCTTCTCCCTTTCAAATTATGAACCGAGCCTTCGATCTGACATGCAGGGAATCAGCAACAAACCACCCTTTACAGCCCTCGACAGGCACGCACCGTGAGCATCGGCAGCCGATGTTTTTCCAAGGCGACCAGCCCTGTATGTTTTGTTAAATGGGGAAGCTGTCGAGAACCTGATGACCAACGTGCCGCGCCAAGACAGCATGGTGCATGTGCCTGCGCGCTTCGCCGTCAACAGCCGATAGACCGAAGATCCAGAGACAAAATATTGCTTCTCAATTCCCAAAGTCCGGGAATTGGCCACTGCCGAGTTAGCGACGCTGCGTCTTCGTCTCTTGAAAATCGCCGCCCGTGTCGTCGAGACCACGCGCCCATTCGCCTTGCGTTTGCCGCGGCATGTCCCGAAGCCGACCTGATCCGCGGCTTGCCAGGCGCGCTGCTGCCGCTCGGTCCTTGAGCGGCGGGGCGTCCGCCCCCCCGTTCGCCCAACCCATCCCTCAAGCGCGTTGCAAAGTACGGGTCGTCAGGCGGTGAAAAGCCGAAGGCAATCCCGCGCGCCTCGTCAGAGCAGATGTGCGGCCACATCAATCGGACCCAAAAAAACGCACTCTCACGAATAGCAACCATTAAGTCGCGGACGCCTGTTCGCGCCAAGGCGTTCCGCGCTGGATGACAGTGTTGGCATAGATCAGCAGCTTTCGCGCGCAAGCGATGAGAGCTGCGTTGTGGGCCTTTCCGGCTGCGGTTAGGCGTGTGTAGAGCACAATGAGGGCCTTGTTCCAGCGGAATGCCGCCGGAAGCGCCGCAGCAAACAGCGAACGTCGCAGCCGAGCCCGACCGCCGGCGATGCGCCGTTGGCCTTTATGTTGCCCACTGTCGTTGTCGAAGGGCGCGAGCCCCGCGAGGGCCGCAGCCTCCTCGCGGCTGACACGGCCGAGTTCGGGCATGCGGATCAAGAGCGCGAGTGCGGTGCGTTCGCCGATCCCGGGAATGCTGAGCACGAGGTCAAGGCGGGCAGCGAGATCGCGGTGAGCGCGTAGTTGCCTGGCAAGGTAACGGATCTGGGCGAGCCGCCGTGCCTTCAGCCGGGCAATGTCACCCAGCACCAGGCGTCTCAGCGCGGGCTGATCGATATGCTCCAGCCGGGTCTTGCAGCGCTTGATGTCGTCCTCGATCTGCTCGAGGAAGGTCAGATGTTCGGCCAGCTCCGCCAGGCGCGGATCGGGCGCATCTCTGACCTGCTCGATCGCTGCCGCGCAGGCGGCGATCAACACCGCATCCAGCACATCGTTCTTGGCGCGTCGCAGATGCACCCGGCCGAACGCCTTGACCTGGATCGGCTGCAGCACCAGCACCGTGAAGCCTGCCGCACGCAGGTGTTCGACCGCGCCGCGCTCATAGCCCCCGGTCGCTTCGATACCGATTCGGCTCACGTCAGCCTCGGCCAGTTTGGTCGTCAGAATACGCCATCCCGCCAGTGAGTTGGCGACCTGCCAATGTTCGGTCCGGCCGTGAACCGCAACATCGAGCTTGCTCTTGGACGTATCGATTCCAGCCGTCCTTGTGCTAGTCTGTGTCATCCTCGTCGACCCCGCCTTGTGAAGCGAACCTAACCGTTCCGACAACCATCCGGGTCCGATGAAGGTGCTGGCGCGATCCTGCTACGGGGCAGCCACGAACTGCTCAGGATGGGTGCGATCCGATCGCCAGCGGCCTGTCGCGGTCGCTAACCGCGACAGGCCATTCCTCTCGGAATATGCCGACGATAACCGATCGCGTTATTACAAGGACGGGTTAGCTGGTCCTCTGTCGCAGCGTTCGCTTTTGCGGCCGGCCAGATTTTGAGAGTTCTTCTGCACTCTTTGCTGATTTTAATTTCATGTTGCTACTTTAGGTAAAGAGCCATAATGGCTACTTTGGCGGCAGGGCACAATAGCCCGATTCGCTCACGCCGAGGCCGGACCGTTTGTGGCCATTCCGGCGCGCAGCTAACGCGCGCTTAATTGGACATATCCAAAAGTCTAGACGTGGTGCCTCCAAAGCCAACAAATCGCCCCATAGCGCTCTTTTCAGGAGCCAATGCGCCGATGAGCACCAGGAGGTTCGGAATAGTCGTCATTGCCGCATCCCTCGCGCCGGCAGCACGCCGACCATGCGGCCCTCGGATTGCATCGTGGCGCCGTCTGGCACGAACGGCAGGTCGATGACCATCTGCAGTGGCCCGAGATAGGGCCGCCCGCTCTCGGGTCGAATGATCTTGCGCTGCCCCATGATCTGGCCGCACTCATGGTCCTCGCCCTGCAGCTGGACAATCTCGACGCGGTCGGGATGGTTGGTAAGGCCGTCGCGCATAATCGCCTCTTGCTCGCCCGGTTCAATCATCCGGTCGAGCGTCCACGCCTCGCCGATATAGACGTAGCGCACCACGTCCTTGGCATCGAAGAACGCACGAATCACCACCATGGCAATGTCCTTGCCGAGATAACCCGGATGCTGCTCGATGATGGTCTCGCCGCTGGACGTCACCGCGTGCCACATCGGCGTGATCTCGCCAAACGCAGCAAAGTGGGCCTCGCAAAACTGCGAGGCCCGGTCGAACATTTGGCGAAGCCGCGTCTCGCTCATGCTTCGGCCCCGTAGGCATTGCCGAGCGTCCGCGCCAGCGCGATCACCGCCTTCCGATGCGGCTGGTCGAGCCGCATCATCGCCTCGTTGATATCGAGGCCTTCCTTCGTCGCCATGAAGCTGGCGAGCTTCGACACCGTCGGCGGTCGCTTGCCGTCAACCACATCGCCCATGAAATATGCGATGTCGGTTTCGAGGATGTTGGCGATCTGCTGCAGCCGTCCGGCGCCGATGCGGTTGACGCCCTTCTCGTATTTCTGGACCTGCTGAAAGCTGACGCCGATCTTATCGGCCAGTTCGGATTGGCTGATGTGCATTTCCAGTCGTCGTGCCCGCAGTCGGTTACCGATCATCTTGTCGATGCCGGTCACCATGCGCGGGTGTGGTGGTTGTTTGCGCGCTGCCATTATTGTTTGCTCCTTGAGCTACCGTTTGTGCGCTTCTTTGCTTTCGGCTTTGCTTTCTTTTTCTCTTGCTGCGCCAGCCAATCGGCGGCCACCTTGCGCTCGGACTCGACGTCGATCTCCTTTTTCTTGACGAACTCTTCCTCGTAACCGAGCGAGGTGATCACGGCAGCGATGGTCGCATGCTGCGGCGATCTCGTCGTGCCGTTGAACCAATTGTCGAGCGTCGAAGTCGAGACGCCCGAGATTTCGTGAACGATCTTCAGCTTCTTGATCAAACCCTCGTCCTGTATCAGCGTGCGCATCTTGTCGATCACCGGATTTTTGTCGATGTAGGAGTACGTCCGGTAAGTTCGCAAAAAACCCCTAGCCATTGTGCGCTGCTCCCATCATCTCGATCTTATGTCCCTTCGCCGTCAGCTCGTAGCCGCTGCCGTTCCTCTTGATCAGACCGCCGCGCTTGGCGCGGTCCAGCACACCTGCAACACTCTTCGGCGACATGCCCTTCGCCGCCATGTGCTTGCGCAGATCGGCAGGCGACGCCGGGCCTGCTTCAAGCGCAGCACGCAGCAAGATGTTGCCTGAGCCGGGAGAGGCGCGGCCCGCAGGCCCATGCTTCACATCAGGAGCTGGCAGCGCAGGCACTGCGCCGCCGAGCTGAGCCCGCGCCTGGGCGGTGAGTTGGTGCACGCCCTTATTCGCACCAGCTTCAGCAAGGCCTTTCTTGCGCAGCTGATGCACAGCCCCGTAAGCGCGCGTCTTGTTTCCGCCGAGTGCGGCGCTGATCTCGCTGATGTGCTTCGGCCCCTCCAACAACAGCTTGACGGTGAGCTCCTCAGCGCTCTCGCCGTTGCGAGCCTTCGCAGCTGCTTCCTCTAGCTGCTTCCGTCCAGCTCCTTGACCGCCGTGACCGAGGTCGAGATGCAGGTCTACTATTCCGGGCATGTCATTTAGTTTGCGCAGCACGGGGCCGAGCGCGATCTCTTCTACTTCGAGTCTGATAGGAAACGTTTTAGGCATCGCTTTGATCACCTTTGCGTTGATCAGGTTTCAGGTCGGCGATGTGAGATTGGGGCAGAAGGGTAAAGGCAGCTTGAGATGCCGCACGAGTTGTTCCTCGCCTTTGTCGCACACACTTTTTGCCCAAGGGCGTCTCGTGCTGCCCCAGCGAGAACGAGACCGACCCCAAAGGAGCTGTTAAAATAAGTGACACCGTGCCGGTTGTATAGCGCAGCAGAATATCTTCGGTCGTGGGCGAGTACACACTGCCACCAATGCGTGATTTCAAAAACGAGCCCCGCCGAAGCGGGGCCAAAGTTAGGGAGAATATGCGGTTTGTGACAGGCGTCATCCCGGTGCCGCAGCTCTCATGAGCTTGCTGCTTTCAGCGCGTCGATCTCCGCGCGCAGCTCATCGTTCTGCGTCGATAGCCGCTGCACCGCCGACCACAGTGTCGTCAGCATGTAGCGGTCGTTGATCGCCTTGATCGACATCTCCTCTTCGCCGAGCGCTTCGGCTTCCTTGCTGTCCAGCTCCGGGATGTCGATGTGCTTGAGCGCCGCGCGCATCACACGATCCACAGCCGGGATGCCAATGTCGCGAACGGCAATCGGCACGAGCAGTTCGACATCCTGTGCATTCCAGCCGTACAGCGTTTCGTTGGCGACATCACCGCGCCCGAAAAACATCTCGCGCGCCGCTGGGTTCGCTGGCGTGAATTCGTTCACCGTCAGCGCATTGACGATGGCGAGCGCGGCGGCAGGATCAGCCTGCCTGGTGACGGTCTTGACGCGGGCGTCAGACGTTTGCCAAGCGCCTGCGGCAAGGAAGGCGCCAGTGTTGCCGTAGAACGAATAAGTGGTGCCGGACAGGTTCTCGCCGCTCATGCCGTAAAGGCTGGTGCCGTTCGCCCATCCGACGACCCCGGCGAAGCCCGGCCCACTGGCTCGAAAATCGGCGGCATAGCTTGCGGTTGCGCCGATGACGCTCAACGCGGTTAGATTGGTGGCGTTCGGTTGGTTGATCGACAGCCCACCGGAACTCGCAAAAACCGCCCTGACGATGCCAGAGAAGCAGATGTTGATCGGGATCGTGCCAGCGCTCAGATTGATGTTGTAGCCGCTCGCATCGACGCCAAGCGTTCCGTAGGTCACGCCGCCAGTGCGGTAGAGCGTGATGGCACCGAAACCATTATCGCCGGTCATGGCAATCGACTTCGGTTGCCACTGACCCTGCTGCGTCAGCGTCGCTGTTACATTCAGCGTCAACTGACCGCCAGCGGCGACCGAAGCGGCTGACGCATAGAAATTCAGATTGCCTGTCGGTGGATCATCAATGATCGCGACACCATAACCAGCGCTCTGCGCTAACCATTGCGAGCCATCGGCGCTCACGAAGACATTGAACCCCAAGCTGGCATCAATCGACATTGAATAGCTGCCGACAGACGCGGGGTAGGCCGGTGCAGGTCGCACTGAGCCGACGCGCAGCGCGCCGGTCATTCGGTCGCCCGCCTTGATGACACGCGAGGTGTCGGATGGGTGAACGTGATCCTCGCGTGAGAAGTTACCCGAGACGCCGACAGCGCCGACGCTGTCCATGATCGGCGTAGCGGTGCCTGGACTGCCTGCACCGGGCACGCCTTGAACGCCCTGCGGGCCTTGCGGACCAACCAGCGACGTGCCTGAAGGCCACGCGCCGCCAGCCTTCGGCCCATAGATGAAGTTGGTTGCGGTGTTGATGTAGAAGTTGCCGTTGACGCCGATCCCGGCAGTCGGCGCAGCGGTTCCGTACAGCACGGTGTTGCCGTCGACGCCCGGATTGCCCTGCGGCCCTTGCACGCCCTGCGCGCCTTGCGGGCCGGTATTGCCGATCACGCCTTGCGGGCCGGTATTGCCCTGCACGCCCTGCGGCCCCGGCACTGTCGAGGCTGCGCCGGTCGGGCCGACAGGGCCTTGCGGGCCGACAGGGCCTTGGATGCCTTGCGCGCCCTGCGGCCCCTGCGGGCCTGTCAGGAGCACAGGCGCAGGCCAGATGCCGCCTTCCTTCGGCCCGTAGAATTGATGGGTCTCCTCGTTGTAGTAGAAGTCGCCATCGACGCCGAGCGAGCTAGTGGGATCGCTGGCGCCGCTCAGCACCGAATTGCCGCGCGCTCCAGGCGGCCCCTGATCGGGTGAGATGATGATCGCAACATCGTCCTGAATGATCTCGACCTCGCCGGTCACATCCAGCGTCTGCGTGATCGAAAAGTCGTTCATCGCGATGGTCCGGGGTTGACGGTGAGCACGCCAGACCAGAGCTGCTGCTTGACGCCGTTCAGCGTCATCACCAGCGACTGATCATAGGGGCCGATGGTCATCTCCAGCAGCCGCTCGCGCGTGATCAGCACGGTGAAGCTGCCGCCCGGTCCATCGGCGATGTCGATCTCTCCGGTGTCGGTCGAGAGCGTCAGGAAGGCGGTCGCATCCTGCGCATGCCTGCGCGCCTTCATCACGAACGTTGCGCCGGTCAGGTCGATGGGATCACCGCTGAGCGTGCGATAGAGGAAGCTGCGGAAGAAATCCGCATCGTTCGCGACGCTGATGTTGACCGTGGCCATCGCCTAGAACCCCTGATAGGCCGCATCGATTACCGCGAGCGTCGTGATGCTGCCGCCCGAGATGCCCGCGCTGGTCTGCTCAAAGGCCATGTAGCAAAGGTTCGTGTGCTCAGCGACCTTGGCCGACATCTGGATCATGGTCGGGGCATCGACATCGTAGAACAACCCATCCGAGCCGTACCACTTCGTGGTGTAGGTGCTGTCGGCCATCGCCAAGGCGCGACCATCGGAGATCAGGCCGCGCGAGCGATCATCGGTCTTGACCGGGATGCCCGCCGCCGTCATGCCGCCGTTGACCTTGTTGAGGCGCGCGGTGCCGTTGTAGTTCTGCAGTTGCGCGTTGCTGTACTGGCCTGCCGCAGGCTGCGAGAAGTTCGCGCCGTCCCATAGATACAGCGGCAGGAAGTCGCTGACATAGTGGTAGATGTCGGCTTCATCCGGCACCGAAGGCGCGTCAGCCATGCCGTTGCTCGTGAGCCACGCCGCATAATCGCTGTCGCTGGTCGGCACATAGATGTTGCGCGCCGACGAAAGCACGTTGGCTGCATCGCCCGCGACGTGCCAATACCAATCTTTCGGGTTGAACATCGAAGCGCTCCCTTAATTGTACTGGCCGCCGCTTGTGAGGACGCCCGGTTGGTTGCCGGGGAAGTAGCTCGCGCCAGACCCCTGCGTGTTGATGACGCCGTTGAGGGCGGCGAAATATTTCTGGCCGGTGACGAAGCCTGCGCCGGGGAAGGTCGGCGCGCCTGGCACCGGCACCGCAATCGATCCGTTCGAACTGGCGACGGCAATCGCCGCCGTGACGTTCATTGAACCGGCGAAGTTGAACACTGAACCCTGCTGCAGGCCGATGAAGCCACTGAAGAAGGCCGCGAAGAGTTCCTGACAGGAGCTGCCCGTGTTGAAAATGTGGCTGCCGGGATAGAGATAGCCGCCATACGCTTCGAAAATATAACCAGCAGTCGCGCCCTGCGATGCCGTGTTGATCGTGGTGACCGAGCCGCCGCTCGATGCGGCGAAATTGCACGGCGGGCCTTGGCCGGTGCCGGTCTGGGTGCAGAGATCGCGCACCACCATGTTGTTGGCGCTGGTGCAGAGGAAGGTGTGCTGGTTGTTGGCTCCCATCACGAAAGTCTGGGTTGGACCGGCACCCTTGACGATGATCGACGGGCCAATCACGTTCGGCGTCACGCACGGCTCATTGAAGGTGCCAGCCGACAAATTGATGGCCATCGTGTAGACCGAAGGCCCGTACTTGAACGTCTCCTGCATCGCGCGGGCGATGGTCCTGAACGGGCCGTGCGGCGCGGCGACAACCGCCTGCGAGCCATCGTACAGCGCGTCGTCGCCGGTCACCGGGTTGACGTAAAGATTGGTGTTGGCGGCGAGGATCGGCACGAAGGCCGCAGGCGCGAACGATGCGCCGTACAGCTCGAAATTTCCGTGCGGTCCATTGTAGACAAGCAGCGCCCAGTAGCCGCCCGGAAGATCACCAGCCTGCAGCGCAGGGCCGCCGCGCCGCACGATGTTCTTGCCGCTCAGCCCGTTGATCGAGAGCACCGCAGGGCCGGTGTTGGTGATCGCGACCCGCACCCAGACGAACATGCCGTCGATGTACGTGGTCAGCGCCGGGGTCAGGGCAATCGAAAGAATGTTCACCGCGCCGCTGTCGATGCCTCTGATCACGCCAGCGGATTGCACCGACTTCGATGTCTGGTGCAGGTCCGCATTGTCAGGCACCAGCCCCGCATCGGTGAAGAGGTTGACCAGCTCGCGCTGCGGATACTCAATCGAAGCCGCTGGCGGGATCGAGCCCATCTGCCCGGTGGAGGGATCGCCGTTGATGTACGGGCCGTTCGGATCGCTCACGCCATATGGTGCGTTGTACTTCATTTGCGTTCCCGGCCGCTATGGCGTCCCAACCATCGGATCGCCCGGATTGCTGAGACCGGAATAGTCGAAGATGATCTGCGTGTGCGCTGGCTTCCAACGGTTGAGCAGGCACTCAAGGTCATCGGCCAGCTTGATGCGCAGATGAGGATCGACGCCGCACTGGCTCGATGCGCAGCGAAACCAGACGAGGCCCGCCTGATGCACATGCACTGTCCAATAGAAGCGGTTGGTGTCGGGGCCGAGCCCGTAGTATGGCCATTCCGACAGCTCGCCGAGCGCGACGTTCTCGCCGTCCGGATTTTTGATCGGCTGGCCCCACTCGTTGTACATCGGGTGGGAGCCGTCGCCGTGAACGCGATTGTCGCCGACGCGGTCGAGGCCGACCACGAAGGTCCGGTATTCGGTGATCGTGATCGAGTAGCCGATCTGCGCGGCGATGCCGATGAAGAACTCGCGCGACTGCGCGCCCTGCATCGTCATGCGCATGATCAGCGCCTGCTGCCGCTCTGCGATACTTTGCGGGCTTTGATAGCAGGGATCGGGCAGGCCCCAGTTGCTCTCCCAGTCCCGTAGCAGCTCGACGGTCTGGCGGGGATCGCTCTCGCGCTCCAGCAGATCGGCGGCGCGGCCATCCACGAAGCCCCAGTAATCGCACAGGCCGGTGATCCCGCGCACCGTAGTGCTGTCAGGCGCGTGCCTCGGCCATGCCTGCCCCTGCGGCAGCAACGCGAGATAGGCCTCGGTGTAGTCGCTGCCGCTGCGCCTGATGTGTCGGTCGCTCATCAGACGTAACTGATGGTGCCGAGCACCGCCATGCTGCCGACCGATGCCATCACGTAATCGCTGGTGGAGACCAGCCGGAAGGACTGCACATGCGGGGCGCTCATGATGGCGAAGCTGACCCACGCCGCGAAGATGGTTTGTCCAGGCGCGGCTTTCAGGAACAGCATGTCGCGAATGCTGGCCTCGATCTCGGCCTTGGCTTCATCGGTGTCAGGCATCAGCTCGGCAATGTTGACATCAATGAACTGCTTGATCGGCGCGACCACGTAGCAATCCTTGACGGTGACCGGGCGCATCTTGTCGATGTAGTCGGCAACCCGCTGGATATCGTCAGGCTGCGGCCAGCCGTCGTCATCGGGATAGAGATCGTCCATCAGGAAGCGCACGGTGATGGTGCCGACGCCTTGCTCGGGCGCGGCCCATGCGCGCGTCACGCCGGGGACCGCAAGCGCCCATTGCTCATAGTCGGCGATGCTGCCGCCCATCGGCGGGTTCTGGATGCGGTGCAGGATGCGGGATCGCAGCTGCGCATCGGTCTCGATGTCGGTGCCGCCGCTGACGTGGATGGTCGAGGCCGAGCCGACGCTATTGACGGGCGGCACGATGATCAGCGAGGAGCCATCGGGAATATTGCCGAGCGTGCCGGAATCGAGCGCGCGGATATTGGCGACGACAGGCGCGGCGACCGAGACGGTGATGTCCTCCAGAGTCTCGAAGGTCACGCTCTGGTTCGGCGAGTCGGTATTGGCAGGCATGCCGAATCCGCTCTGCAGTTGCGTGAAGGCTGGCAGCACGGTGCCATTGGTGGTGCCGATGATGTTGGCGGTGCCGGTCGCCAGCGCGGGCATCTTACGGCCTGTCGATCCACCGGAATTGACCAGCCAGATATCGCCATGGCGGTCGAGCCATTCGGTCTCGGCTGTGTCAGGCAGCAGCTGCAGCGAGAGCCAGTCGATATACTGCAGGGGCAGATGGCAGAGCGCGCCCTGGTTGTCCGATAGCACGCGCAGCACGCTGTTGGGCACATTGGCATCGGCTCCAGGCAGCGATGCATTCACGGCATCGCGCACCAGCGAGCGGACTTCTCGCAGTGTTGGTGTTGACCAAGGCATCCGCTACGGCCCCATCGCGTCCCAGAGCACCTCGTAACGCAGATCAATCGGCTGCGCGGGTCCTCGATAAACTCTCAGCAGTGCGTCGATGCGTTGCGTGTCCACGCGGTTCACCCAGACATCGAAGCTGGAGCAAACCTTGCGATCCACGAATGGCTGCATGGCCTCGCGAATGTAGTTCTCGACCATCATCACGGTGGAGCCCTCGCGCGCCGATGCCGGGTTGATCTTGGCGCGGCGCAGCAGCCACAGCTTCGAGCCGATGGGCCAGCCGTTCCAGATCAGCTCGGCGTCGAGATCGCCCCACCAGCCGCAGCGGTCGTTGCTGTCAGGATCGGGCAGCACATCATCAGGCGCGGCCAGCGCGTTGGTGCCGAGCGCGATGCAGACCGCTGTCGCCAGCGCCTGCGAGTCGTCCAGCGTGCCATCTCGCAGCAGCAGCCAGTCCAGCGTGACGGAATATTTCGGAAAGATATTGTTCTGGACCAGCCGGATGTCGGGGACATTCGCGCCGCTCATCGCTCATCCGACCTTGGCGTAGACGTTGACCGAGATGCCTGCGTCGGTGCCGACGCGCCCAAAGGTGGCTTCGCCTTTCTTGGCCCCGAGGTAGCGCGGGCAGACCACCAACTGCGAGGCCTGCGTCGGCAGCTGCAGCGTGCCTGGACCTTCGGCCTCCAACTGCCTGACCAGCTGATCGCGCGGCTGGCGGTAGTCGCGCTGATAGAGCGAGTCGCCGCTGTCGTTGGGAAACACGATGCAGTATCGCAACGCCATAAACTTCGCATAGGCCTGCGCCTGCTGCGGCGTGACATCCTTGTCGTCCTTGGCGATGATCTCCATGCCGACCGTGTTGCGGTTCGACAGGCCTGCGCCCTTCGGTCCCCAGCCGGTTCGCATGTGCGAGCTGCCGGGGCCGCCCGTCTGGACGATGTTGCCTTCGCGATCCATCACATATTCGACGCCGAGGCCGCGCTGCCGCAGCGTGTTCTGCACGCCCGCAACGCTGCCGCGCCCGCCAGTGTGGTGAGTGATGAAGGCCGCAGGATCGCCGCCGCCGACCGCGCTTACTCTCGGCGGCAGATCGCCCGCTGGTGTGTCGCCAGCTCCAGCGCCGCTGCCTGGGCCAGCGGTTTGCCCGTTCGGTGGTGCTCCAATGCCCTCGCGCGGCCCGATGCCGACGCGCTTTGCACCGTGGTACGGGCCCCAGCCGGTCTTTCCGACATTCGACAGCGCGTAGTCGATGGTCGCTTTCTCGTTCGCGGGATCGAGCGGATTGAGGCCGGTCTTTTTCTGAAACTCATTGCCGAGCCCACCGCCTGTATAGAGCTGGAATGCACCGCCTGACTTGCCGCGATCCCCGAGGAAGTCGCGCAGGCCCTCTGACTTCGCCACGCGCACCGCTGTATCGGGATCGACGCCGTACTTCTTTGCGGTCTCGCGGATAAGCTGATGAGTCTTTTGCAGTGAGGGAGGAAAAGCAGTCGCCTGGGGCACGTAGAGAGCGCAGAGGGAAAGGAGCGCGAGGACGCCCGCGGTTGATAGATGGGAACCGCAAGATAATTTGGCTAAGATCGCAGGGTTATGCGAAATGCCCCCCGAACGCCCTAGGGACCCGAACCAGCTCGCCAAGCGAATCATTGATATCGCCACTGGCGAGACGCCCGACCGCGATCCTACGCCAGAGGAAGAGGGCAAAGACCCGGCTGGGGCGGAGGAAGAGGTCCATGGCTTTCGTTTAACTCACTTTGGCCCTGTTGTTTGGCTAGCGTGAATTCCCCGAGTCCGCTGCTGTTGTTCAGGTCTTGACGGAGTTCCGAATGCGATGCGCGCCATCGTTGGCCGTTCTAGTTTTGATCGCGAGTTCGAGTGTTCAGGCGCAAACGGTTACGGAGCCGGCCATCTCGAAAGTAGTCGAACAGGTTCGCGTAGATGCTGATTATCTCACTAAGCGTTTGACCTGGGATAAAGATGTCGACTTGGACCGCGTGCGGCAATTTGGGCTGGCGCTCACGGCTATGAACCTCGTCCAGCAGCAGGTCAGCTCGACGCGATATGGCGCTGTCGCGAATACATCCCCCGAGGATTTGCCCGCCAACGATGAAGAGGCCCTGTCGCGCGGGATCGGCATTTGCGGGAATCAGGTTTCTGTATTTCTCAACATCGCGACACGAGTTGGCCTCGAGGCACGCAGCCTCGAATTCTACTGGCCGGATGAAGCCGACGTTCGTCACTCGCATATCGCGGCAGAAGTGAAAATTAGCGGCAAATGGGCCTTCTTCGATGTGACTTGGGGAACCTATTTCAGGCGTGATCCCACCGCTTCGGGACAGGCATCTCTGCTCGAAATCCTGTCTTTCGATGAGGCGAAAGCTGTGCCTGATCGGGCAGCTCACGCCGTCACCAATGAGTCGGAACTTTCTTTTCGACTTCAGCTCATCAACAGCCTTGATCCGTTCGACTACTTCACGAAGGCGGATGGCTACCTGCGCGGCAAGAGCGGGGACATAGCTCTTGCGGCGCCGCAAAGTAACGGCGGTGCTTGGGTCTACTCACCCGACGGGGTACCGAACCACATCGGAGTGAGCGCCGATTACTCGACCTCGCATGTCGGAAACGCCTCGGTAGGATTGCGCGCCGCGGCTCATGTGGTTCACGGCCGGATCGACGAGATCGGCCGCGGCTGCGTCGGATCGAACGTCCTCGTCGCAGCCGTGAACGGACGCGAGGCTGTCAATGAGATAGTGTCTCCGGGCACTGAGAAGGACTTTGATCTGCCCGATGGTGTCGCGGCGGGCGACACCATCACGCTGTCGATCAGGCCCAAGTCCGATGGCGCAACCTGCGTTCTCGTATATAAACAAATCATCCTGAGCGACCGCTCATCCTAAAGAGGATAGCCGGCCGACCTCGCGCGGCCTCGTGGATTACGACGTGGTCGTTCTCGAGCTTGTAACCAACTGACCATAGGCGGAGGAACAGTTCCATTCGTTATATTCCGACGAACGATCGGCAGGTTTCGGGCTGGAACGTTGACTGTAGACGTCCCATAATTGCGGATGATTTACCCAGGAAGCAATCCCATTGGCCTCGATCTTCATCAGGATCGCCATATTGTTAGCCGTTGCGATCCTGGCTTTTGGCGTTTTCCGAATAGGCGTACCGGCGCGATCGTTGCCATAGCGACCTGCGTCATAGGTGCCATCATTATTCTTCATTTCGTCGCGTCTTGAGACATCACAGCACGATGTGGCCCCAGCCACCCTTGGAGGCCCAGGGGCGATTGCTGGGGCCACATGACCGGTCCCGCGTCAGTCGAGATTGGAAGCCTGCGGAAGCTTGGGGTCTGGCAGGGTGAGAAAGCCGGTGCCGCATTAGCGCAAGGAACGCTCGGGTCGAGAACGAATAGCCATGCCCCGGGCCAATGCGGCCCGCCCTATAGCCGAGCGCAATCTGGGATTTTACCGTGGGTGAACGAAAGTTTTCGGGATGGCGTAAGCCTGATGTCAGCTGGAAATGTTTAGCCCGTCCTATTCGTGAGAGTGCGTTTTTTTAGTCCGATTGATGTGGCCGCACATCTGCTCTGACGAGGCGCGCGGGATTGCCTTCGGCTTTTCACCGCCTGACGACCCGTACTTTGCAACGCGCTTGAGGGATGGGTTGGGCGAACGGGGGGCGGACGCCCCGCCGGTCAAGGACCGAGCGGCAGCAGCGCGCCTGGCAAGCCGCGGATCAGGTCGGCTTCGGGACATGCCGCGGCAAACGCAAGGCGAATGCGGCTCGTGGTCTCGACGACACGGGCAGCGAGTTTCAAGAGACGAAGACGCAGCGTCGCGAACTCGGCTGTGGCCAATTCCCGGGCTTTGGGAATCGCGTCGCGCACGGTCAGCATCAGCCAATAAGCGGCGGTGTGGAGAACGAGGCGGACTTGATTGGCGAGCGCCGAACGGCAGCTGGTGCGATCGGAGGCGAGCTGTGTCTTATGCAGCTTGATCAGATTCTCGGCTTGGCCGCGCGCGCAATACAGGCTGTCGTAGATCCACTCGGCCGAGCCGACATCGAGGCTGGTGACGACGAAACGGATGTCGAGGCCGAGCATCGTCGCCTCAATACGGGCGACGGTACGCCGTTCGCGATCCCAGGACTTGGCCTTGTGGCGCGTCTCGGTATAGCCACGCAGAACCGGCAGGTTCTCGATGGCGCGTCGCGTGCGGATGTCGTCGGCGGCCTCGTCGACTTTTCTGGCGAGCGGCTTGGTGCCGGACAGACCGAAGATGTAGTCGATGCCGTTGGTCTCGCACCACGTCATGGCCTCCGGCCGAGCATAGTGCCCGTCGCCACGGAACGTAATTCGCGTGTTGTGCCACCGCGTCCGGATATGCCGTATCAGGCGGCGCAGATGGGCACGCACCTCGACGCCGCCCGGCGTCTTGCCGGGCCGCAGCACGACCGCCACGGGCCGGCTCTTCTCCGTGTCGTAGACGTGGATCGGCAGGAAGCAGCGTTCGTCATAATGAGCGTTGAACAGCGAGAGCTGCTGATGGCCGTGGACGACATCGCAGGTATCATCGATGTCGAGCGTGACGGATGCCGGCTCGCGCGGGTAGCTATCCATCCATGCGTCGACCAAAGTGTAGGTCAGTCGGATCACGTCGCGCAGGCGCGGAGCATTCTCCAGCCGCGACAGCGTCGGTTGGGAACACAGATCGCGACCCGTGTCCGGCAGCCGTCCGCAGGCCAGCTTGAATGCGGGATCGGACCGCAGATGATCGAGGTCGTCGGCGTCCTCGTAGCCGCAGCAGATCGCGAACATGCGCGCGCGGAACATATCGACAAGGCTGTGCACGACCCGCGTCGGATCGCGCCGATCCGGGAACACCCGGGCCAAATTGTCGGCCAAGCCGAGACGCCGCTCGGCCATCGCCAGAAGCATCACGCCCCCGTTCGAGGTCAGCCGACCGCCATCGAAGGCAGCTGTGACTTTCTTGGCGTGAACGGCTGGAAACGAGAAGGGCAGAATCGTATCATCGGTCATGGCGGGCCTGGTGTTCGCGGCTGAAGGTGATGGGGTTGGCTTTGCAACCGAATCCTACGCCGCATCAGCGCTTTACACCACGCTCGCCAGCCTCTCAGGCGCACTCTGACGAATAAGACGGGTTAGATACACAAATACTCCAACGGCCCCGGCTCGTACCGCTCTGGGGCCGTTTTTTTTCCTTCTACTAAAAGGGTATGGTGGTTGTCGCTGTAGCCGACCGCGGGGCTCGTCAGCTTCTCGAAAGCTGGGTTAGATATCAAAGTATTATTAGATACAAAGCACTAAGAGAGCGCTATTCAACGAGGCAACGCGATGAATATCGACCCATGGCACACAGAAAGCTTTATGGAGTCTTACAGTATCCTGCTGCAGGAACAGTCGAAAGAAGTGAGCGCACAGGCCAACTCACAAGTACACTCGCCCCCGCATCAAGCGAGCTTTGAGCGGGAGCAACAAGCCGATGCAGGTCCTTCCCATGCTGTTGTCTCGGTTGACGTGGAGGATCGCCTCGATACGGTAAACCAGCAACCCGACATGAAGCTTGTTGTCGTTTCGAACCGCGTCGCGCCCTTCGACCCCAATAAGCCCCAGACCGGCGGGCTTGCCGCGGCCCTCGAGCCGGTTGTGGAACGTTCCGGCGCGGTCTGGATGGGCTCCTCGGAGAAGCGCGGCGACGGGACCGAGCAGCCCCTCCCGCTCGTGAAGACCGGTGCAGGCGATGTGGCGAGGCTCGATCTGCCCGCCGCCGACTATCCTGGCTATTATCGAGGTTTTTCGAATTCGACGTTGTGGCCGGCATTGCACTCCCTACCGGACCGGATGTCGGGCTCGGAAGAGGATTATGGCAGCTATCGAAAGATCAACGACTTTATGGCACGTGCGGCGTTCGATTTGCGGGATCGGGACGCATTCTGGGTGCATGATTATCATTTGCTTCCGCTCGGTGCCGATCTGCATAAGCTCGGCATTGAGCGGCCAACCGGCTTTTTCCTACATACGCCATGGCCGGCGCCTGACATGATAGAGCGCGTACCACACCATCGCGAACTGATGACGTCGATGCTGAAGTACGATCTGCTCGGCTTTCAGACGAACCGGGATCTGAACAATTTCCTGGCCTGTCTCCAGACCCATTTCGGCCTGGAGAGCAAGGATGGCGTCGTGACCTCCGAGCGTGGTCAGACGCGACTTCGAAAATTCCCAATCGGTATCGATCCCAAGCAGTTCGCAGGGTATCTTGCGGCAGACCTCTCGCCCGCAGAGCAAGAAAAAATCTCGTCATTATTGCAGAATTTCGAGGGAGCGAAGTTTGCGATCGGCGTAGACCGACTCGACTACACGAAAGGTATCGACAAACGGGTCGAAGCTTTCAATCAGCTTTTAGCGGCCGAGCCGCACAGCATCTCGCTGTTGCAGATAGCGCCGTCTTCACGCGCCGACGTCGAAGAGTATCAAAAATATAAAGACGACGTGGAGAGCGCGATCAACCACGTTAATGCCGAGCATGGCACAGACGAGTGGAGTCCGATCCACTACAGGAATGACTCATTCAGCCAGGCTGCACTCGCGCGCCTCTACCGCGCGGCGCATGTCGGCGTCGTGACACCGTTGCGTGATGGAATGAATCTTGTCGCTAAGGAGTATGTTGCTGCACAAGATCCGAGGGATCCCGGAGTTCTGGTACTATCGAAGTATGCGGGTGCGGCTGAAGACTTCAACGAGGACGAGGCGCTGCTGGTGGATCCGAACCGTCCAGAAGAGATCGCGGCCGCAATTTCCAAGGCGGCCCACATGCCGCTTGAGGAGCGCGTCAAGCGCTGGCGGTCGATGATGGACAAACTTGAATCCTATACCATCCACGACTGGTCGGCGGACTACGTTCGGGAACTGGACAAAGGCCGCGTCACGGTTCCGGCTGATCAGTTCCAGTATCTCGGTCTCGGCTGGACCAACGAGGCCCAAATGCCCCTGTATCAGAACTATGCCGAGGCGCTGACCGCCTACAACGAGATCGATCCCTCGGATGCCGCTTTGAAGGAGGCCGCCTATGCAGACGTGAGGTCGGCCTTTGAGGCGTTAGCGGCTCCACTGAAGCATACGCAGGACAGACTCTGGGATCTGCCGGCGGCGACAGCTTCGCTCGCCAGTCGTCGCGGATAAGAGCCCGGTGCCGGGAATGACTGATTGGGAGAACGCGCTTCTGTAGCAGGACAGAGGAACAAGCCAGATCTGGGGCGCTGACGCGGTTCTCGCGGGCCGCGCAGGCCCGCATGGTGATCGGGAACGTGAATAAGCTGGGCTAGGGACCCCAACCAGCTCGCCAAGCGAATCATTGATATCGCCACTGGCGAGACGCCCGATCGCGATCTTACGCAGAGAGAGGGCAAAGACCCGGCTGCGGTGGCGCTAGGCAAGAAGGGCGGGAAGGCGCGGGCGGATACGCCATCGGGAAGGGGCACTCAGTAAGTGTCATATGGCGGGAAGCGAGATCGACACCATTTTCGGCTTCGAAAAGAGTCCACACCCTCACGAAACTGTCGGTGGGCGCAAAGTCGGTCGTAGTAGTCGGGTTGAGCCAAAGCGAATTTTTGACGCCATCGATGGTCGGATATTTGGACCGCCGTTTGGGCGTCAAGTCGCCCTGGTTCGCCGTTTAAGCACTACCGCTTTCCTCAATTAACCAAGCGAAATCTTTCGGGGGCAGTTTTCAAACTGACCCACTACCCAAAGCTGGCTAGGGGGCTAAAGCAGTCGAGGGCGGCCCCCAACGCCCTTGGAAGTTAAGCGAACCGCGTCAAACCCGTCTGGTCTTTATCGGCCGTGATCTGCCGATCAATATCCTCAAGCAAGGCTTTGAGGCCTGCTGCGCGTAACTGGCGGCATGCGATGGTTACTTGAAGCAAATGGGCAGCCTCTCGGTCTACGTCCGTTTACGCGCATTCACAAGGAGCGCAATGGGCGACGTCATTCGATTTACTCAAAGATCCGAGATCGAGCGGGCTCGTTTGATTCGAGAAGCTCGCGCGATCTACGCCAGCATATTCCCGCCGAACGATGCGGTCAGCCAACAGCCGGATGGCCGCCCCTCTCAAGGGACGCTACCGGGCGCATCGGATCCGATCCCTTTTTGCAAACTCGCAGTCGAGGGCGAATGACGGCATCCAACTTCTTTACGCAGCCAACTCTGCGTAACGGCTTCTGGTAAATTTGAGAAGTCGAGCCGCTATTCGGTCGTTATCCGGGGGTAACCGGACGTATCGCGGGGACCGCATTCGGGCGCGAATGACTCATCGACCGCCCAGCAATCTATTTCAGAGCTCAAATCAAACATCTTCGGCGGGCAAGTCTGAGCCAGCATGAGAAGGAACTGCCAATGAAACGGCGAGCGTTCATATTCTGAGCCGATGGGGCTTGCGGCCCAGAACCGATTAGTTTCGATTGGCTGGGATGATCTGGCTTATGCCGCCTACGGTGGCCCCTGCATGCTCGGTCTTCTATAAGAAAGCCCGCAAATTCTCTGACCCGAGCGGGATACCAAACATGTTCGTTTCATTTTTCCCCCGACCCAAGCTGTTCTTTCTGTCGGTAGTTGTCTGGACGGCGCTGGCAATGGCGGTTTGGTATGGCTTTGCCAAAAATTTCTTCCAAGCGGCTGAACAGCCGGTCGGCCTGGCGACGTTCTGGGCGGCACCGGCGCTCTGGTTCGATCTCTATTTTGCCCTGTGCGCCGCGCTCTTCGCGGCGGCCTGGATTGTGTTGGCGCCGCATCCCTGGGCGAATTGGTCTATTCTCGGCTCGGCGCTGATCCTGTTCACCTCCTACTTCCAGGTCCAGGTCAGCGTCGCGATCAACAGTTGGTATGGACCGTTCTACAACCTCGTCCAGGCCGCGCTTTCAAAATCAACGCCGGTCACGGTCGAGCAGTTCTACGGTGAATTGTCGACCTTTGCCGGCATCGCACTGGTCGCGGTCGCGGTCGGTGTGGTGACGCGATTCTTCGTGAGCCACTACATCTTCCGCTGGCGGACCGCGATGAACGATTTCTATGTCACCAACTGGCCGCGGCTGCGCACGATTGAAGGCGCCTCGCAGCGGGTGCAGGAAGACACCATGCGCTTCGCGACCACCGTGGAAGGTCTCGGTGTCAATCTCATCAGTGCCGTGCTAACGCTCTTGGCCTTCCTGCCGGTTCTGATGAAGCTGTCCGGCGACATCACGGAGCTGCCGCTGGTTGGCGTCATCCCCTATCCGCTGGTGTTCGCCGCCGTGATCTGGTCGGTGCTCGGCACTGGCGTTCTCGCGCTGATCGGCATCCGCCTGCCGGCAATCGAATTTTTCAACCAGCGGGTTGAAGCGGCCTATCGCAAGGAGCTCGTGCTCGGTGAGGATGAACCTGCCCGTGCCGATCCACCGACATTGAGCGTGCTGTTTGGTGATATCAGAAGGAACTACTTCCGGCTTTACCTGAACTTCATGTACTTCAACATCGGCCGCATCGTCTATCTGCAGACCGACGTCGTCTTTCCCTACCTCCTGCTCGCACCGACGATCATGGCCGGCAAGATCACGCTCGGTTCGATGAACCAGATTCTGAATGCGTTTTCGCAAGTGCGAACCTCGTTTCAGTATCTCGTCAATTCGTGGAGCACGATCGTTGAACTGATTTCGATCTATCAGCGGCTGCGGGCTTTTGAGGCTAAGATCGGTGGCCAGTCCCTTTCCTTCGATTGAGAGAGGGACGGAGCCCCTATCGTTGCGATGATCTCGCCTGCTGGGACGTCCGTATGAGTCCGTTCGTGGCACATAGCTGCCCCGGACGTGTGCGACGGCACGTCCGCAGTTGGCGAAAGCCGACACCGCATTCCAGGCGCATCCGTTGGCATCCAGCCCGAAAAAAAATCGGTCAGATACGAAGATGAGTCGAGAGCTGGCAGGTGAACCTGCCAGCGGAGAGCCGCGCCAAGCGGAAGCGCAAGGCGGGATAGCGTGGCTCAGCTGGGGCCATATACGCTAGGAGCTTGTCTGGATAGTCGCTGTTCAAATCTGGTCGGGTCTGATTCAACATTGGGCGATGAGCAAGTATTTTCGGCCTTGGAACATCGATCAGACGCTGCTTCTGCCGCCGAATGTGCAGGACTTCGTGCCGAAAGGCCATGTCTCGCGGTTTATGGTTGATCTGGTGCGGGAGAGCCTCGATCTCAGGGAGATCATGGGCAGCTATGTGAGCGGGCTTGGGCAGCCGCCGTTTGATCCGCGGATGATGGTGGCGCTGCTGCTGCATAGCTATGCGAGTGGGCTGTATTCGTCGCGTCGGATTGCCAAGGCCTGCCGGGAGCGGAACGATTTTGTGATGATCGTGGCGCTGGATGCGCCGGATTTTCGGACGATCAGCGACTTTCGCAAGCGACATTTGAAGGCGCTCGGCGCGCTATTCGTGCAGGTTCTGAAGTTGTGCGAGACGGCCGGGCTGGTCAAGCTCGGTCATGTCGCGCTGGATGGTACGAAGATCAAGGCGAACGCGTCGAAACACAAGGCGATGAGTTATGAGCGCATGAAGAAGCGCGAGGCGGAATTGAAGGCCGAGGTCGCTCGCATGCTGGCGGCCGCCGAGGCGGCGGATGCCTCGGAGGATGAGACTTTCGGCAACAGCGACGAACTGCCGGACTGGACCGTCGACAAGCAGAAACGGCTGGCGAAGATCCAGCAAGCGATGGCGGCGCTGGAAGCGGACGCCAAACTGGCGGCGGAGGAAGAGCGCCGCATCGAGGCCGAAAAGGAACAGCAGCGCCAGGCCGAAGGCCGCAAGAAGCCGGGCAAACCGGCGGCGCTGCCATCGGAGGAACCCAATCCCAAGGCGCAACGCAACTTCACCGATCCGGAAAGCCGCATCATGAAGTCGAAGGATGGCTTCGTTCAGGCCTATAATGCCCAGGCGGCCGTCGATGCACATGCCCAGATCATTGTCGCGCAAGAACTGACCCAGCACGGCCTCGATCAGGGCCAGTTGGTGCCCCTGATCGAGGCCATCGAGAGCAATCTTGGCCGCAAGCCGCGGCAGGCCTCAGCGGATTCCGGCTACTGCAGCGAAGCCAATCTCGAAGCGCTCGACACACGCAGCATCGATGGCTATGTCGCGCCCGGACGCGCCAAGCACCCGACAGTAGCGAACGGAAAAGTCGGCGGCCCGCTGACACAGGCCATGCGAAAGAAGATCGACGATGGCGGCTTCGAAACACCCTACCGATTGCGAAAGCAAGTGGTGGAGCCGGTGTTCGGGCAGATCAAACAGGCAAGAGGCTTCCGCCAGTTCCTGTTGCGGGGCATCGAGAAAGTGCGCGCCGAGTGGACAATGATCTGCACCGTCCATAACCTCCTCAAGCTGTTCAACCTCGCAAACGCAGCCTGAGCCTGCTACTCTACAACAAATGCCCGTCACGAAAACATATCTGGACGGGCTCCTAGCAGCGGCAGATTTCCAGATCTTGGATTTCAGTGTACCCAAAGTGAGGATGGTGAAGGCGGGCAGCCGAAACCACCGCGCCAACTTCGTATCATTGACGCTCGTGATATTCCTCGTGTGGCCGCACATCTGCTCTGACGAGGCGCGCGGGATTGCCTTCGGCTTTTCACCGCCTGACGACCGGTACATGCGCCGCGCACGCTTGAGGGATGGGTTGGGCGAACGGGGGGCGGACGCCCCGCCGCTCAAGGACCGAGCGGCAGCAGCGCGCCTGGCAAGCCGCGGATCAGGTCGGCTTCGGGACATGCCGCGGCAAACGCAAGGCGAATGGGCGCGTGGTCTCGACCACACGGGCGGCGATTTTCAAGAGCCGAAGACGCAGCGTCGCGAACTCGGCAGTGGCCAATTCCCGGACTTTGGGAATTGAGAAGCAGTATTTTGTCTCTGAATCTTCGGTCTATCGGCTGTTGACGGCGAAGCGCGCAGGTCATGCACCATGCTCGCGGCACGTTGTCGTCATCAGTTTCTCGACAGCTTCCCCATTTAACAGGGTTGGTCGCACTGGAAGCACATCGGCTGCCGATGCTCACGGTGCGTGCCTGTCGAGGGCTGTAAAGGGTGGTTTGTTGCTGATTCCCTGCATGTCAGATCGAAGGCTCGGTTCATAATTTGAAAGGGAGAAGGGATGGATTTCCCCTCGAACAAGTGGGTGCGTGAACAGCCGGACAGCACGGGCCTGCAAGAGAGTTCACCCGCGGCGCCGTCCGCAGATGCGGCGACCTTTGAGCGGCAACTGAGCGAGATTGCCAATTCAGGTGGAGGTGGTGGAGCAATGCCCGCCGCCGCTGCGCTGCAGCCGGCTCAGTCAGCTGGGGTTTTGATAGGGCGGAGCAAGCAGCCTCTTTATTCCGAGGACGCTCGCCTTATTTCGGGGCTTGAGGAGGCCCTCCGCAATGGCAACGTCGCCAACCAAACCGCCTACGGCTATGTAAGTTCTCTTCGCAGCTTCAGCCGCTGGCTCTTCGCAAATAACAAAGATCCGATTGCTGCTCGGCTCGACGACCAGTCGCTGACCGATGATGCGCGCGAGGCCATCGAAAAGGGTCATTACACGGCGCTCCGTCCGGCAATAGACCATCTCCGGACCTTCCAGTCGACGGGCGGAGTCGGGCCGATCGCAGGCCGCGCTGAGCTAAATCCTCACCCCCAGGACGTGGCTCTCATCGAAGAGTACAAAAACGAAGCAGCGACACGGACCGGCAGGATGTATGCAGCTGTTCTTCGCAGTTTCAGTGACTACCTGCGTGAAAACAACAAGAAGGGCATTGCTGGTCGGCTTTCCGGCAACACGTTGGATGAAGATGTTAAGCGCTATAGGAAAGACGCCGGGGTCGGGGGTAATCGGAATATCGGTGCCGCACTGGCTGATCTCCGAAAATCGCAGGCCGGCGCTAAAGCGATGGAGCTCGAGCGCCATATTTCCCCAGTTCCTGATCCCGAAGACGCGGCACTGATGGAGCCGTGGCGCGTCGGCGACGCCGCTGCGCAGCACAGCGCGCCGCAGGGAGCTGTCAGTCAGCCATTGGTCCTCCCGGAAGGTTACGATCAGGATTTGCTTTGGGAGCTGATGGACGAACCCGGCCCGTCGTCATCTCTCGAGCCAGCCGCGCGCCATGACCAGTCATCGGATCCCGGAGAGTCCATTCATCCCTTGAACTGGGGCTACGACCGCCAGCAGTTCCTGGACGAGCCGATGGGTGCACTTGCCAGGAGCAACCTCCCGCCAAGCGAGGAGGTCCTCATCAACGATGAGCATGACGCAGCTGAGTTGAGGCCAGCGAAGAGGCCGAGGACCCTAGACAATCTGCACGGCCTTGCCAGCGAGCGGCAGCTGAGCGAGATCGCCAATTCAGGTGGAGGTGGTGGAGCAATGCCGGCCGCCTCGGCGCTGCAGCCGGCTCAGTCAGCTGGGGTTTTGATAGGGCGGCAGAGCAAGCAGCCTCTTTATTCCGAGGATGCTCGCCTTATTTCGGGGCTTGAGGAGGCCCTCCGCAATGGCAACGCCGCCAACCAAACCGCCTACGCCTATGTAAGTTCTCTTCGCAGCTTTGGCCGCTGGCTCTTCGCAAATAACAAAGATCCAATTGCTGCTCGGCTCGACGACCAGTCGCTGACCGATGATGCGCGCGAGGCCATCGAAAAGGGTCATAACAGGAGACTCCGTCCGGCAATAGACCATCTCCGGACCTTCCAGTCGACGGGCGGCGGAGCCGTGCCGATCACAGGCCGCGCTGAGCTAAATCCTCACCCCCAGGACGTGGCTCTCATCGAAGAGTACAAAAACGAAGCAGCGACAGGGACCGGCAAGGCGTATGCAGTTGCTCTACGCAGTTTCAGTGACTACCTGCGTGAAAACAACAAGAAGGGCATTGCTGCTCGGCTTTCCGGCAACACGTTGGATGAAGATGTTGAGCGCTATAGGAAGGACGCCGGGGGTAATCCGACTATCGGTGCCGCACTGGCTGATCTCCGAAAATCGCAGGCCGGCGCTAAAGCGATGGAGCGCGAGCGCCATATTTCCCCCGTTCCTGATCCCGAAGACGCGGCCCTGATGGAGCCGAGGCGGGGCGGCGACGCCGCTGCGCAGCACAGCGCGTCGCAGGACGCGGGCAGTTGGCCAGAGGAGGTGCTTCCTGTAGAAGGCTACGATCAGGATTTGCTTTGGGAGCTGATGGACGAACCCGGCCCGTCGTCATCTCTCGAGCCAGCCGCGCGCCATGACCAGTCATCGGATCCCGGAGAGACCATTCGTCCCTTGAACTGGGGCTACGACCGCCAGCAGTTCCTGGACGAGCCGATGGCTGCACTTGCCAGGAGCAACCTCCTGCCAAGCGAGGAGGTCCTCATCAACGATGAGCATGACACAGCTGAGTTGCGGCCAGCGAAGAGGCCGAGGCCCCTAGACAATCTGCACGGCCTTGCCGGCGAGCGGCAGCTGAGCGAGATCGCCAATTCAAATGGAGGTGGTGGAGCAATGCCGGCCGCCTCGGCGCTGCAGCCGGCTCAGTCAGCTGGGGTTTTGAAAGGGCGGAGCAAGCAGCCTCTTTATTCCGAGGACGCTCGCCTTATTTCGGGGCTTGAGGAGGCCCTCCGCAATGGCAACGCCGCCAACCAAACCGCCCACGGCTATGTAAGTTCTCTTCGCAGCTTTGGCCGCTGGCTCAAAGCAAATAACAAAGATCCGATTGCTGCTCGGCTCGACGACCAGTCGCTGACTGATGATGCGCGCGAGGCCATCGAAAAGGGTCATAACAGGAGACTCCGTCCGGCAATAGACCATCTCCGGACCTTCCAGTCGACGGGCGGAGTCGTGCCGATCACAGGCCGCTCTGGGCTAAATCCTCACCCCCAGGACGTGGCTCTCATCGAAGAGTACAAAAACGAAGCAGCGACAAGGACCAGCAAGGCGTATGCAGCTGCTCTACGCAGTTTCAGTGACTACCTGCGTGAAAACAACAAGAAGGGCATTGCTGGTCGGCTTTCCGGCAACACGTTGGATGAAGATGTTAAGCGCTATAGGAAGGACGCCGGGGGTAATCGGCATATCGGTGCCGCACTGGCTGATCTCCGAAAATCGCAGGCCGGCGCTAAAGCGATGGAGCGCGAGCGCCATATTTCCCCCGTTCCTGATCCCGAAGACGCGGCACTGATGGAGCCGATGCCCGTCGGCGGCGCCGCTGCGCAGCACAGCGCGTCGCAGGACGCGGGCAGTTGGCCAAAGGAGCGGCTTCCTGCAGAAGGCTACGATCAGGATTTGCTTTTGGGGCTGATGGACGAACCCGGCCCGTCGTCATCTCTCGAGCCAGCCGCGCGCCATGACCAGTCATCGGATCCCGGAGAGACCATTCGTCCCTTGAACTGGGGCTACGACCGCCAGCAGTTCCTGGACGAGCCGATGGCTGCACTTGCCAGGAGCAACCTCCTGCCAAGCAAGGAGGTCCTCATCAACGATGAGCATGACACAGCTGAGTTGCGGCCAGCGAAGAGGCCGAGGACCCTAGACAATCTGCACGGCCTTGCCGGCGAGCGGCAGCTGAGCGAGATCGCCAATTCAGGCGGTCGCCTGCTGACGTCGGTGGCCCCCACCCATCAACAGGGTGCATCGCCATGGCAGGCGCAGCCGATGATGCAGGCGAGCGGGCACGAAGATGCCACGGCGCCGCATGCGGTCGCGACGTACGTCGGAGGCGCCCCTGCGCACAGCGCGCCGCAGGGAGGTTACGATCAGGATCTGCCTTTGATGGTGGAAGACGGCCCACCGTGGTCCGGGGTTCCCCCTGAGCAGGCGCAGGAGATAGTCCAAGCTCGAGAGCAGGAACCTGCCAGGTCCACCTCAACCTGGTCGCCGCAGATGCCGCTCAACTTTGATTGGAGTATGTGGCCGACCCTGGAAGCAGCGTCAGCGCACTCTGCCAGGGTTCCTTCAGACATCGAAGGCGGTCTTGAGGCAGCGGTTCATCCGAATCCGCCCGCACCGTTCGAGTTGCGTGACAATGCTTGGAGCCCGGCGCCTGACTTTCCGCCGCCGTTTGCCGGGCCAGTACCGGGTCATCACCAGGGCGTTCGACAGCCCGGCTCGCCGCAGGGGCTTTCTCCGGCGCCAGCCTTCTCGGATGATGAAGCTTTGGCGTGGTTGCGCGAGGAGCTGGCGCGGCGGCAGATGCAAGAGCCGGCCTCACCATCAACCAGCAGGGCTCCGTCAGACACCTACGGCGGTCTTGAGTCTTTTGTTGATCTGGATGCGCCCCCGCCGTCCGAATTGCGCGACGATGCTCACTTTGCGCCGGCGCCCGCTGCCAGGGCTCGCTCAGACACCTACCGTGGTTTTCCATTGGTTGATCTGACTGCGCCCACGCCGTCCGAACCACGCGACGATGCTAATTCTGTACGGCCATTTCCGAGCACCTCCGCTGATGCTCAGATCGGGGCTTTAGATCCGACAGCCTCGTCCCACGGCCACGGGCTGGTGCTCGAGGACACGGAATGGCTGGGCGACGAGCATATCGACAGGGATTACCGGCTCCAGGAGCTGGATTTGCGGAGGAACCATCCGGATCTCGCCGCCCGGACGCGGTTCGTGAATCCCCTCATCGTCCTAAATTATCTGCGCTCTAACGACGATGGCGTCGTGCTAACCGAATTCCAGCGCATCGTCTACGATAATGGTAACGATACAGCCGACTTCCTGTTCCTGCCCGTGATTAATGCCGTTCCTGAAGATCCTAATAGCCTCGGCAACCATTGGTCGCTGCTGTTCGTTGATCGCCGCGACCGGGGGCGGCCGGTCGCCTATCACTACGATTCCTACGGGGGACTCAACCACAAGGATGCAGAACATCTCGCAGGTCGGCTGGACCTCCACCTGGAGCCAGCCGGCATGGCCCGGCAGCGGAACGGCTATGATTGCGGCGTCTTCGTGGTGGACGGCACGCGGGCGCTGGTTAGGCAATTGGAGCAAGGACGGGAGCCAGACCTGCTGAACCTCAGCAACCTCGTTGCCAATCGGCAGGCACTGCAGAACCGACTCAGGGGCTGATGTCGCCATGGGCGGATAGCTCAGGCTGGAGCGGCTCACGCCGACGGCCTGGGCCCCCGGGCACGAAGGACCGGAACCAGCGCAGCGTCGCGAACTCGGCTGTGGCCAATTCCCGGGCTTTGGGAATCGCGTCGCGCACGGTCAGCATCAGCCATTAAGCGGCGGTGTGGAGAACGAGGCGGACTTGATTGGCGAGCGCCGAACGGCAGCTGGTGCGATCGGAGGCGAGCTGTGTCTTATGCAGCTTGATCAGATTCTCGGCTTGGCCGCGCGCGCAATACAGGCTGTCGTAGATCCACTCGGCCGAGCCGACATCGAGGCTGGTGACGACGAAACGGATGTCGAGGCCGAGCATCGTCGCCTCAATACGGGCGACGGTGCGCCGTTCGCGATCCCAGGACTTTGCCTTGTGGCGCGTCTCGGTATAGCCGCGCAGAACCGGCAGGTTCTCGATGGCGCGTCGCGTGCGGATGTCGTCGGCGGCCTCGTCGACTTTTCTGGCGAGCGGCTTGGTGCCGGACAGACCGAAGATGTAGTCGATGCCGTTGGTCTCGCACCACGCCATTGCCTCCGGCCGGGCATAGTGCCCGTCGCCACGGAACGTAATTCGCGTGTTGTGCCACCGCGTCCGGATATGCCGTATCAGGCGGCGCAGGTGGGCACGCACCTCGACGCCGCCCGGCGTCTTGCCGGGCCGCAGCACGACCGCCACGGGCCGGCTCTTCTCCGTGTCGTAGACGTGGATCGGCAGGAAGCAGCGTTCGTCATAATGAGCGTTGAACAGCGAGAGCTGCTGATGGCCGTGGACGACATCGCAGGTATCATCGATGTCGAGCGTGACGGATGCCGGCTCGCGCGGGTAGCTATCCATCCATGCGTCGACCAAAGTGTAGGTCAGTCGGATCACGTCGCGCAGGCGCGGAGCATTCTCCAGCCGCGACAGCGTCGGCTCGCCAGCCTCTCAGGCGCCCTCTGACGAATAAGACGGGCTAGGAGCTTGTCTGGATAGTCGCTGTTCAAATCTGGTCGGGTCTGATTCAACATTGGGCGATGAGCGAGTATTTTCGGCCTTGGAACATCGATCAGACGCTGCTTCTGCCGCCGAATGTGCAGGACTTCGTGCCGAAAGGCCATGTCTCGCGGTTTATGGTTGATCTGGTGCGGGAGAGCCTCGATCTCAGGGAGATCATGGGCAGCTATGTGAGCGGGCTTGGGCAGCCGCCGTTTGATCCGCGGATGATGGTGGCGCTGCTGCTGCATAGCTATGCGAGTGGGCTGTATTCGTCGCGTCGGATTGCCAAGGCCTGCCGGGAGCGGAACGATTTTGTGATGATCGTGGCGCTGGATGCGCCGGATTTTCGGACGATCAGCGACTTTCGCAAGCGACATTTGAAGGCGCTCGGCGCGCTATTCGTGCAGGTTCTGAAGTTGTGCGAGACGGCCGGGCTGGTCAAGCTCGGTCATGTCGCGCTGGATGGTACGAAGATCAAGGCGAACGCGTCGAAACACAAGGCGATGAGTTATGAGCGCATGAAGAAGCGCGAGGCGGAATTGAAGGCCGAGGTCGCTCGCATGCTGGCGGCCGCCGAGGCGGCGGATGCCTCGGAGGATGAGACTTTCGGCAACAGCGACGAACTGCCGGACTGGACCGTCGACAAGCAGAAACGGCTGGCGAAGATCCAGCAAGCGATGGCGGCGCTGGAAGCGGACGCCAAACTGGCGGCGGAGGAAGAGCGCCGCATCGAGGCCGAAAAGGAACAGCAGCGCCAGGCCGAAGGCCGCAAGAAGCCGGGCAAACCGGCGGCGCTGCCATCGGAGGAACCCAATCCCAAGGCGCAACGCAACTTCACCGATCCGGAAAGCCGCATCATGAAGTCGAAGGATGGCTTCGTTCAGGCCTATAATGCCCAGGCGGCCGTCGATGCACATGCCCAGATCATTGTCGCGCAAGAACTGACCCAGCACGGCAGCGATCAGGGCCAGTTGGTGCCCCTGATCGAGGCCATCGAGAGCAATCTTGGCCGCAAGCCGCGGCAGGCCTCAGCGGATTCCGGCTACTGCAGCGAAGCCAATCTCGAAGCGCTCGACACACGCAGCATCGATGGCTATGTCGCGCCCGGACGCGCCAAGCACCCGACAGTAGCGAACGGAAAAGTCGGCGGCCCGCTGACACAGGCCATGCGAAAGAAGATCGACGATGGCGGCTTCGAAACACCCTACCGATTGCGAAAGCAAGTGGTGGAGCCGGTGTTCGGACAGATCAAACAGGCAAGAGGCTTCCGCCAGTTCCTGTTGCGGGGCATCGAGAAAGTGCGCGCCGAGTGGACAATGATCTGCACCGTCCATAACCTCCTCAAGCTGTTCAACCTCGCAAACGCAGCCTGAGCCTGCTACTCTACAACAAATGCCCGTCACGAAAACATATCTGGACGGGCTCCTAGAGCATTTTCCGACCGGAATGAATCGGGTGGGGATTCCCAAAACGGCGCGAGTCAGATTCAAGCTGCATGCTGGCGAGGGAGGCCAGCATGTATGGCCAGGGCGCTTTCGGTTGATCTTCGTCAAAGGGTGATAGCCGCGATTGACGGTGGCATGTCCTGTCGACAGGCTGCTGAGCGCTTTGGTGTCAGCGCGGCCAGTGCGATCCGCTGGCGCGGTCGCCTCAAGGAAGTTGGCGACATCGTTCCTAAACGCCAGGGCGGTGACCGCAAATCGCAGCGCATCGAAGCGCATTCGCAATTGATTCTGGAGGCAGTGACAGCGAAGCCGGATATCACGCTCGCCGAGTTGCGAGAACTGTTGAAAGTCGTGGAATATCGACTGGCATCGCGTCGCTCTGGCGTTTTTTCCAGCGCAGAAAGATCACACTTAAAAAAAGACAGCGCACGCCGCCGAGCAACGGCGCGGCGATATAAATGCCGCGCGTGAGGAGTGGTTCGAAGGGCAAATCGATCTTGACCCTGAGCGTCTCGTCTTCATCGACGAAACCAGCGCCAACACCAAAATGGCGCGGCTTTACGGCCGCTCGCCACGCGGCGAGCGATGTCGTGCAGCTATCCCACACGGACATTGGAAGACGACGACATTCACCGCTGGATTGCGCTCCGACGGTCTGATCGCGCCGCTTGTTCTGGACGGTCCAATGGATGGCGACGCTTTCCTGGCCTACGTCGAGCAATTGCTCGCCCCATCGCTGCGGCCGGGCGATACCGTTATCATGGACAACTTGCCCGCTCACAAGGTCCATGGCGTTCGAGAGGCCATCCGGGCGGTCGGAGCAAGCCTGCTCTATCTTCCGCCCTACAGTCCAGACTTCAACCCGATCGAAATGGCCTTCTCTAAACTGAAAGCCCTGTTGCGGGCCGCCGCAGCGCGCACCATGCCCGATCTCTGGCAAGCAATCGCCAACGCTCTCAAGCGCTTCTCACCCGAGGAATGCCAAAATTATCTCGTCGCGGCTGGTTACGACGCAACGTGATCGGAAAATGCTCTAGCCCGTCCTATTCGTGAGAGTGCGTTTTTTTTGGTCCGATTGATGTGGCCGCACATCTGCTCTGACGAGGCGCGCGGGATTGCCTTCGGCTTTTCACCGCCTGACGACCGGTACTTTGCAACGCGCTTGAGGTGTAGGTTGGGCGAACGGGGGGCGGACGCCCCGCCGCTCAAGGACCGAGCGGCAGATCGGCGTGCCCGCCGACTGGCTGGCCGATGTCCGTGCGGCCAACGAAGATGGCTTCTTCGCGTTGGCGGCCCGAAAAAGCAGTGAATGATTTCGGTCGGCTGTGATTCCTTCGGATTTGCGAAGATTCGAGGGAGTGCACCATGCCATGGACCAAAATCACTCGTGGCACGCCGAAGACGGACTTGACGCCCCGCTCGTCAGCTTCTCGTCAGCTACTTCGCCAATCATCCTACAGTCAAATAGCCCGTGAGTGAGCGTAGGCGTAAATAATTCTCCCCTGGCAATGATCAACCTACAAAAGACTTTCTCAGTAGGAACGCAAATCGCGATGTATGGCAGAATTGGTTGCTCATCCAATATCCCGTCCACGAGTGCTGGCGAGGCTGACGAAACGAGACAGTCAGCAGGCTGCCACGAATTCGAAAAGAAATTAGCAGATATGCACTTGGAGACGCCGGATCCCAACGCTAGTTCGTCTTCGACGGCAACACGGTTGTATTGTCTCGTTCCCCGACCTCCTGTGGTAGAGATCTCAAGGTCTTCATTCGAGCGGAAGATGAAGGACTTTCATGGCGATCGAATCAGGCATATCGCCGCGAACCCAGAAGAGTACTCGCATTTCGTATCCTCAAAAGCCGAGCGCACGGTAGGTCTTGCTAAAGGCGTCGGTTCTGCCAGAAAGCATACGAGCGACGCGCGCTATTTCAGCTATGAGCTGGGCAATAAGAGTGTTGGACTTCTGAGAACAGAAGGCGGATTTAGCATGAGTGATGTGTTCGAAGGGGAAAAGTGGAAGGATCAGTTTCCCGGACGAACTGAAATCACCTCCACTACAGTTCTTCGGGTCACTCATCCACTTGTCGACAACGCAGGCGATATTCTGCTGGAACACCAACTTCGGCTCGACGGCGAACGACCGTTAGTTGATTCTACTCCTGCCAGCCTAGAGGCACAATCACGCTTAGCAGCCATGGGTTATGTTGAGGTGGATGAAGCGAACATGGTGCTTGACCCCACCCAGCATCCCGAAAAGTGGACCAAGAACGGCGATGGTGAATGGCAACGTGCAGACAAACCTACACTATATCTTTCCAAAGCTGGTAGCGGTGAGGACGATGATAGCGAGAGTGCAGAAAGCGCCTCGACGGCCTCGAGCCATGATGACTTTGATGTAGACGACCTTACTCACGCGCTCGACGACCTTCTCGCGTAACGATAAACGGTTAATGCGAGTCGCTTAAACAAAAGCCTACTACCTGCTTCCGCCCTCCTTGCTGGCGGAAGGAGAGCGGACGAGCAGCGCAGAAGGCCGTGACTGGCGCGAAGCGTTGAATTGCAAATCTCCTCAGAATCATTATTTCATACTTCAGACAAAAGCGGCCGCCGGTGTCTGCTTAAGCTGCGGTACCCAGCTTATCGAAGAAATCGATTTGCCCGTCGTTGACCTTCGGGATTGCCTCAGGAAACGCGCGATAGAAGGCTCTCTCAAACTCCACTTTGTCCCTAGGAGCCCGTCCAGATATGTTTTCGTGACGGGCATTTGTTGTAGAGTAGCAGGCTCAGGCTGCGTTTGCGAGGTTGAACAGCTTGAGGAGGTTATGGACGGTGCAGATCATTGTCCACTCGGCGCGCACTTTCTCGATGCCCCGCAACAGGAACTGGCGGAAGCCTCTTGCCTGTTTGATCTGCCCGAACACCGGCTCCACCACTTGCTTTCGCAATCGGTAGGGTGTTTCGAAGCCGCCATCGTCGATCTTCTTTCGCATGGCCTGTGTCAGCGGGCCGCCGACTTTTCCGTTCGCTACTGTCGGGTGCTTGGCGCGTCCGGGCGCGACATAGCCATCGATGCTGCGTGTGTCGAGCGCTTCGAGATTGGCTTCGCTGCAGTAGCCGGAATCCGCTGAGGCCTGCCGCGGCTTGCGGCCAAGATTGCTCTCGATGGCCTCGATCAGGGGCACCAACTGGCCCTGATCGCTGCCGTGCTGGGTCAGTTCTTGCGCGACAATGATCTGGGCATGTGCATCGACGGTAAGCGCGCATTTTACTGCACAGGCTGCGCGCGCGGCTGGCGCGGCGTCGCGTGGCGCCGGGGCCCAGCGGGATCATCGGAACGGCTTGATTGATCCTGAGCGTTTGACGGTCAGCCGCTGTCGTTGTCAGCTGGCAGGTTTTTTTGAGCGGTGCAATTGAACGGCAACAGATCTTCGATATCGGCGTCTGGCGCGCGTTGGGGCAATTCGGTGAGCGCGTGACGTAGCCATGCATAGGGATCGACGCCGCATGCCCGGCATGTCAGCACCAAACTGTAGATCACGGCGCTTGCCTTGGCGCCGGCAACGGTGTCGCTGAACAGCCAACTTTTTCGTCCGGTGCAAAACGGCCTGATGTCGCGCTCCAGAACATTGTTATCGATCGGGGCGAGACCGTCACTGGTGTAACGGGTCAGATAATCCCATTGGTTGCGTGCATAGGCGATCGCCTTGCCGGTCAAGCTTTCGGGTAGCACCTTCGGCGCCTGGTCGTCGAGCCAGGTCCGGAAGGCGGCCAATACCGGCAGGCTATGCTGCTGGCGCAGCCGCAAGGTGTATGCGGCGCGCGTTTCGCCGTCGGGCGGCGTCTGGCGCGCCACCCTCTCGACCTCGTACAACGCCTCGAAGAACTTGAGCGCCTGCAATGGCGGACCGCCAGGCTTTGTCCTGGCCTTGAGCGCATCGGTAAATTTCCTGCGCGCATGCGCCATACAGCCGAGATGGGTCGCGCCTGTCAGCGTGCGCCAGGCGTCATAGCCGTCGCTCATCAACAAGCCGCGATAGCCGGCCAGGAAGGCCTGAGGATGTTGCTGGCCGCGACCGGGCTGGTAATCGAACAGCACGACCGGCTGCGCGCAGTCCTGGCCGCTGCGATAGGCCCACATGAAGGATTTGGCCTGCGCATCACGGCCGTCCTCTTTAAGAACCTGGACCCAGGTTTCGTCGCCGTGGACCAGGGGCTGCGACATGAGCTTTTGCTGTAGCGCGTCATAGACCCGATGCAGATGCAACTCGCTCGCCCGGATCACCCAGTTGCCCAGCGTCCCGCGGCTGATGCTGACGTCGGCGCGCCCCAGCGCGTCCGCCACACGGTACAGCGGCGTGCCGTCGACGTATTTGTTGGCGAGCACCAGCGCCAGCGTCGATGGCGTGGCGACGCTACCCGGCAGCGGCTGCGCCGGCATCGGCGCGGTCACAATCGGGGTGTTCAGCGCGGTGCGCTCGCAGTGACGGCAGGCATATTTGAACCGCACATGTTGCAGCACCGACGCCTTGACCTCGACGTGCAACTGCTCGGTGACGGTCTCGCCCATCCGATGCATCCGATTATGGCAGCACGGACAGTCCTTTTGATCCTCACCCAGATCGTGTTCGACGCGTTGGCGCGGCAGATCGTCAGGCAGCGGCTTGCGGCCGCGTGCCTTCGGCGCCGGCTTTGGAGCCTCCGGCAATCCCGTGTCCGGCACGGCGACCGCCTCGACATCGTCGTCGTCCCGGCTTTCAGCGGCGGCCTGCTCGGCTTCGTTGAAGATGCGCTCCTTGAGCTTTTCGCTCTTCGGCGCATACCGGTGCAGGCGCTCCAGGCGCAACTGCTCCTCTAGATGCAGCACGCGTTGTGCGAGTTTCTCGTTTTCGGCCTTCAGCGCCGCGATCTCGGCCGCGTGCGCCGCGATCAAGGCTTCCAGTTCGTGCGTCGTGGGCTTGCGACTCATCGGAGTCTTGAATCGAAGTCATGCCGCCGCGTCAACCGGGCTCCCATGTCTTCGTCATGTCTTCGGCCGCGTCATCTGAGAACGGCCATGCCGAAGCCCGATGACGCCGCCCGCATCGAACACGCTCAGCCCACGCTCTGATATTGCCGCACCGGATGACGACGCACCGCCGCGATGTTGATGCCGTCAAGCAGCCAGTGCAGCTCCTCCGTCGTCAGCGTCAGCACCGCCTCCTGACTTCGGGGCCAGTGGAATCTGTCGGCCTCCAGCCGCTTCAGCAGCATCCAAAATCCTGACCGATCATAAATCAGCAGCTTGATCCGGTCGCGGCGACGATTGCAGAACGCGAACACCGCGCGCTGGAACGGATCCAGCCCCATCGACTGCTCGACCACGATCGCCAGGCTGTTGATGCCCGCCCGGAAGTCAATCGGTTCGCGGTGAAGGTAGACCCGAAGATCAGACGCCAGTCGGAACATCGCAACGCCCCAGCGCTTCAATCACCGCCGACAGCAACTGCGCGTCGCCGCCTTCCAGCGAAAGCGTCACGCCGTTGGGCATCGATGCCGTCAGCCGCCCTGCACAGGATCGCTCCGTCGCGCAAACCGCAATCGCGCCAGCAGATCGAGTTGGCGACGGCGACGGCGCGCGAACCGGAATAAAGGCTGGCGCAATCGGCGCCCGCGCCTCCGGCTGGCCATCCCCGTTCTGAAGTTGTCGCTTGGCCACCCACTTGCGCAGCAGGTTCGCGTTCACGCCGTGTTGCAGCGCAAGCCCCGCCAGCGACACGCCAGACTGCAGACAGGCCTCGACCAGCCGCTGTTTGCTGGCCGGATCATAGCGACGCCGGCCATTGCGCAACACGCCGACCGTCTCAAGTCTCAAAGGTTCTTCTGGAGTGATCATCGATCGTGTCCACCTCGCTCATGGTGGACACCTCATCCCATCCCCGCGCTCAACTGCATAGGTGCGTAGAAAGGAGCGCTTACCATCGACGGCCGCCTGGGCATTATAGGCCTGAACGAAGCCATCCTTCGACTTCATGATGCGGCTTTCCGGATCGGTGAAGTTGCGTTGCGCCTTGGGATTGGGTTCCTCCGATGGCAGCGCCGCCGGTTTGCCCGGCTTCTTGCGGCCTTCGGCCTGGCGCTGCTGTTCCTTTTCGGCCTCGATGCGGCGCTCTTCCTCCGCCGCCAGTTTGGCGTCCGCTTCCAGCGCCGCCATCGCTTGCTGGATCTTCGCCAGCCGTTTCTGCTTGTCGACGGTCCAGTCCGGCAGTTCGTCGCTGTTGCCGAAAGTCTCATCCTCCGAGGCATCCGCCGCCTCGGCGGCCGCCAGCATGCGAGCGACCTCGGCCTTCAATTCCGCCTCGCGCTTCTTCATGCGCTCATAACTCATCGCCTTGTGTTTCGACGCGTTCGCCTTGATCTTCGTACCATCCAGCGCGACATGACCGAGCTTGACCAGCCCGGCCGTCTCGCACAACTTCAGAACCTGCACGAATAGCGCGCCGAGCGCCTTCAAATGTCGCTTGCGAAAGTCGCTGATCGTCCGAAAATCCGGCGCATCCAGCGCCACGATCATCACAAAATCGTTCCGCTCCCGGCAGGCCTTGGCAATCCGACGCGACGAATACAGCCCACTCGCATAGCTATGCAGCAGCAGCGCCACCATCATCCGCGGATCAAACGGCGGCTGCCCAAGCCCGCTCACATAGCTGCCCATGATCTCCCTGAGATCGAGGCTCTCCCGCACCAGATCAACCATAAACCGCGAGACATGGCCTTTCGGCACGAAGTCCTGCACATTCGGCGGCAGAAGCAGCGTCTGATCGATGTTCCAAGGCCGAAAATACTTGCTCATCGCCCAATGTTGAATCAGACCCGACCAGATTTGAACAGCGACTATCCAGACAAGCTCCTAGAAGCGTTCCCGATACCGATTGCCTGCCAAAGGTGCTGACGCAACGCTGGAACGCCAACCTCTTCGGTTAAGAACTGATGGAGTTTGAATTTGCGGGCGCCGCCTGCGTAGACGACAGGGTTACCGCATGATGGTGATGCAGGAGAATGACCGGGTGCGCCTGATCACCAAAGGCGGGCTGGATTGGTCAAAGCGCTTTCCGTGGATTGTCGAGTCGGCACTCAAGCTGCGGCAGCAGCAATTCATCCTGGACGGCGAAGCAGTGGTGCTCGGCGTCGACGGCATGTCGGACTTCGATGCACTACACTCGCGCGAGCACGATCAAGAAGCCCAGTTCTTCGCCTTTGACATGCTGGCTGGCGGTGGCGATGACTTTCGGCGGTTGCCGCTGTTGCTGCGCAAGCAGAACCTGGCGGCGCTGCTCGCGCGCGGCGCCGACGGCATCCATGCGCACCGTTCGAACAAGGCGAGATCGGCCCCGATCTGTTTCGCCACGCCTGCCTGATGGGATTGGAAGGGCTGGTGTCGAAGCACCGCGAGCGCGCCTGTGGCGCTGGCCGTTGCACGCACTGGCTCAAGATCAAGAACCCGCAGCATCCGGCCTATCGGCGCGTGCAGGATCACTTCTGATCAGGCCGAGCCTTTTGTCGTGACCTTCAACTCGATCTGAAGGACGACGACCTCTTGGTGGTGTCAACGGGGAACCCGTGTACAATCTTGACCGAATCGAGGTGAAGAATGTCGCTCCGTGGCGTGACTGATGAGGACCTGAAGGCGGTTCTTTCTGAAAATTTGACCCCCTCGGATTCGATCAAGACCCGGGAACGGCTGTTCGGCCGGGAGAAGACACTGCGCACGATCGACCGCGCCTTCGCATCTCCTGGCCGCCAGATTTTCATCTTCGGCGACCGCGGCGTGGGCAAAACGTCGCTCGCACTGACAGCGGCCTATCTGCATACCGGCATCGAAAACCTGCCCGTCTATGTGATGTGCGGAAAGACGAACAACTTCGGACAGACGATTCAAGCCATCGGAAACGCCCTGATCCCCGTGGAGCAGCGGATGGAAAAGCCGTCCTCCGGTGGTGGGTTCAATTTCAACCTGCCTGGAGGAATGGGCGGAGTCGGGCTGTCGGGTGGTACTCAAAGTGCGGCCGCCATCCCGGTGCCCCAGTCGCTCAACGAAGCGCTCGATATCATCCGGTATGTCGCTGCGAAGCGGAACACCACAACCATTGTCATTGTCGACGAACTGGAGCGCATTGATAGCACCCCGGAGCGAGAGAAATTCGCCGAATTCATCCGCAACATTCCGGAGCTGAACGCGAACGTGCGGTTCATATTCTGTGGCATCATGCATGACGTGACGGAGCTTTTGCAGTCGCACCCGTCCGCCGGCCGCATTCTGGAAACGATTGAGCTGAAGCGGCTGAATCACGACGACCTATGGAAGATCTTGAGCGTCGTCGCGACAAAACTCAATGTCGAGCTCCAACAAGAAGCGCTGATCCGCGTCGGGCAGGTGAGCGACGGCTTCCCCCACTACGTCCACTTGATCGGCGAGTCGATGTTTTGGAGCATGTTCGACGACCCCGAAGAGGTTCGGAAGTCGGATTCTCGCCATTACAAAGAGGGCATCAAGGGCGCTCTACAGCGGACTGAGGCGGCGCTCAAGGCCCAGTACGAAAAGGCCACGCAGAAGTACCGCAATACGCAGGAATTCGAGGAAGCGTTATGGGCACTGGCCGATAGCACATCAGACCGGCGCCAAATCGCGGAGATTTACGACGGTTCGTACAAATGGATCATGGGCAAGCGGTCAGACCGCCCACTCCTCCCGCGTGAGAGACTCAACCAGCGCTATCTTTCTCTGCGTAAAGACACGCATAGCCGGATAGTTGTAGGCCACGGCTCCGGCTGGTTTTCTTTCCGGGAAGCCATCATGCGCGGTTACGTGCGGCTCAAGGCCGAAGACAACGGCATCGACCTCGGGAAGCACCACAACACCGCCGGGATGAAATAAACGAAAAGGGCGCCCCATTCCTGAGATGCCCGATCCGTTAGAACAACCGAGATATGCGGCTAATCGCGTGGGTGAGCATACACCGTCCACAGCTGCAAGCCCCGCGCTTCCTCGGGGCCTGGAATGCCGCTCATGTCGTTCATCGCCTGCACCTCCACGAGAGCCACCGCCTGATGTGGAAATAGCGGCGGCCCCGGCTGCCGCATACCGGATCGGCATAGCGCGCGGCATGCCTTGGCCTCGCTTGGATCGGTTTGGGCTCATCTGGCCTTATCTCGGCCTCTGCCACTTTGCGCTCCTGCTGCATGGCTGGAGCTGGAGTCTGCCAGCGATCATCGAAGAGCAGCTCCGGGGTGATCGGGATCGTCCGCACCATCAACGTAAATGGCTGCGGCGGATCGGCGCCAGCTCGCTGATCCACGCGATGCGCTCGTCAATGATCTGATCCACGGTGATCCCCGACCGCTTGGCCTGCAGCTTGCGGGCCTGCCGCGCGCTCTGCGCGATGTCCTCGCCGGCATTGATCTTGACCTTCAGCTTCCACGCTTCCTTGCGCCAATAGTCCACGCCGCGCTCGGGCTCCTGATAGACGCCGAGCCAATGGGTGAGCCGCTCCTTGGTGATGGGGCAAGTGTATTTCAGGGAGAACGTCGGCGGCGCTGTCGGGCTCAGACTGACGTACAGGCCCGAGCATTCTGCATCGTAAATTTTCGAGCGCGCGGTAACGGCCTTGCGGCACTGCTTGTTGGTGATGTTGGGCATGGGTGATGCCTTTCCTTATCGGATGGTTTCGTTGCGCGGATGATCGGGATGCGGCTCCAGCTGCATCAGGTGGAGGTTCAGAACGAGGTAGTGGCCGTTGTCGTGCAGGCCCGAGTACCAGCCGCGCGAATCAAGCTCGTGCCGCATGTCCTCCTCATTGCAGCGATGCTGCCAGCCGCCGCCCACATTGAAGTTTGCGATCAGCTGGTTCAGCAGCATGATGGCAGGGCCTTCATTGTCGGCCCGGTACAGCACGCGCATATCGGTGGGGTGCACCATGGTGAAGGCCAGCTCGGTGATCTTGCGCGCCCTCGGATGGACAAGGCAGTCGCCTTCCATCCTGATCAGGCCGCGCTTCAGCATCACTGCAAACTTCTTGTCATCCAGCTGCCAGTGCAGGATCGCGCCGTCAGCCTTCTCCAGCTCGGCGAGGCAACCCACGATCTCGGCGCGCTCCTCCTCGACGGCTTCGATGATCACCGCCCAGTCATCGGTGCAGATCGGATCGGTGATGTTGTCCTCGTTATCGGAAGGCTCCAGCACGAAGCGCGAGGCATCAGGATGCTCGCGCTGCGCCTTGTCGGCATAGTCAACCCAGATGCGCAGGCCCAGCTCTTCGCTGGTGAAGTTCGGGCAGCTGTCATTGTGCCAAGATGAATCCGTGAAGCCTTGCGGGATCGCGGGCATGTCGGCGGCGGGGAAGTCGGGAAATTCGGTTTGGTATGTATTCATGGCTCAATGCTCTCTTTTTGGGCTAGGCGGCGGCCAGCGGCTTCACCGGGGTGCAGCCCCAGATCAGCGCAGCCACCCAGCCGAGGAAGGTCCAGCCGAGGAACAGATTGGTGATGAAGATCGCGAGCAGCGCGTGATGAGCGCGCCGCCAAGCGACATAGGTCGGCAGGAAATAGAGGAAGGCGCTGATCACCCAGAGGATGATTGGCAATGCGAAGTTGCCGAAGGTTGCGCCGTTTGCGACGGCGATGGTTTCGGCGACGATGATCAGGGCGAAGGTGCCGCCGATCAGGGTGGGGATGAATGCTTGCTTCATTGGCTGATGATCCTGTTTGAACTGAGGAGGAGCTGCAGCGATCTGCTGCAGCTCCAGTTGCTTCACTTCGGGGCCGAGGCAGAGAGGGTGCCGTCTGCGGCCTTCTTCAGCTTCATGCCCTTCCGAGCGCAGATCGCCTTGATGTTGATCGACGGCCACTCGGTGGCCTCGGCAATATCCTTGCGGGTGACCGCCTTCTTGCCGGTGAGCATCGCGATCACGATCTCAACCTTCGAGCCCTCGCGCTTCGCCGCCTTCTTGGCGGCTGGCTTCGCCTTTGCCTTCCTGGCTGACTTCGCCTTCGCTGGTCTCGCTACCTTTGCGGGCTTCGCGGCCTTTGCATCGCGCGCCTTGTCATCGGCCTTCGCTGCCTCGCTGCCTGCATCGGCAGGCGTGCGCCCATACAATGCCGGAACGAGGATCGCGCGGCCTTCGGCGGTGATCGCGTGCACCAGCGCCTTGCGGCTATTGTTCGCAGTCGCGTTCAGTTTCGCCGCCTCAAGCCGCGCGCCAGCGAGCGTGTCAAACTCGGAGGTCTGCGGCTTGTTGTTCTTGAGGATGGTCGCGGTGAACTTCTTGCAAGCCGGGATGAGCGCGAGATCGGCGACATCGGCGGGGTGGGTTTTTTGGTAGTCATTTTGCCGGTTTCCTTTTTTCAGAAGGCCGCGCGGAATTGCGAGGCGTTCTGACCGCCTAACCCCGGCACCTTGCGGTGATCCGGGGCTTTGGCAGGGAAGCTGGGCCGCGCTATTGGTTCGCGGCTCCTTTGGTTTCGCGATGCAGAATCGCGGTGGCCGTTTCAATTTCCTTGATGCGGAGCGCGGCCTGCAGCGCTGCGATCATGCGCTGCAGCTCGGCGATGCGAGCGCCGATGATCTCGCCCTCGGTCATGCTGCACCGCCAGTAATGAAGGCGGGCTCGTCGCCAGCGCAGCGGCAAACGAAGCAGAAGCCGGAATCGCTCGGCATGCTGCCCATCTGCCAAGAGCCAGCCCAGCCGAATTTTTCGGCGAGGGCCTCGGCGGCCTGCGCGTGTTTGGCTTCGCTGCTCAAAGCATGATCGAGATGCAGGGTGATGTTGCCAGCGGCAGCGCTCGCCTTGATGCGCGAGCCCTTGGTGTTCGTCGCGCTGAGATACTTGGTGAGGATCGCTTGGTAGGTTCGATGCGCAGTCATTTTCGTGTAGGCTCTCTGGGCTGTGCCCATTGCTCGGTTTTGGGTGCTGCCTCTGGGTGCAGGCTCCAGCCTCGTCGGCCTGTGGAAGGGTTCGAGGCTGGGGCCTTGCCCCAGTTGCAGCGGTTCAGCGGCGAGCCTGCTGCCTTTGATCGAAAATGATAATTCCAAAAGGGCCTATTTTAGAAGCACTTAGATGGGCTCGCTTGGGGCCAGATAGGCTCGCCAAGGGCCAAAATAGGGCCGTGTGGTCCTGACGCCCTAGTGGCCGGTGTCCCCTTGTAAGACGCAGTTGCGTCTTGCGAAGGCGGTGACAAACAAGCCAAGTCTCGCCGGGGAGAGCACGAAGTAAGCCGTAAAACCATCGCGCAGGGAAAGCCGGGATGTTCCCGGTTACACCTGTGGTCCTACCTCCGGTGCTTTTTGTTGCACCGGACCCATGGGTGCGATCGGTACCCGGCTTTCCTGCGCCCTCTGCTAGAGCATTTTCCGACCGGAATGAATCGGGTGGGGATTCCCAAAACGGCGCGAGTCAGATTCAAGCTGCATGCTGGCGAGGGAGGCCAGCATGTATGGCCAGGGCGCTTTCGGTTGATCTTCGTCAAAGGGTGATAGCCGCGATTGACGGTGGCATGTCCTGTCGACAGGCTGCTGAGCGCTTTGGTGTCAGCGCGGCCAGTGCGATCCGCTGGCGCGGTCGCCTCAAGGAAGTTGGCGACATCGTTCCTAAACGCCAGGGCGGTGACCGCAAATCGCAGCGCATCGAAGCGCATTCGCAATTGATTCTGGAGGCAGTGACAGCGAAGCCGGATATCACGCTCGCCGAGTTGCGAGAACTGTTGAAAGTCGTGGAATATCGACTGGCATCGCGTCGCTCTGGCGTTTTTTCCAGCGCAGAAAGATCACACTTAAAAAAAGACAGCGCACGCCGCCGAGCAACGGCGCGGCGATATAAATGCCGCGCGTGAGGAGTGGTTCGAAGGGCAAATCGATCTTGACCCTGAGCGTCTCGTCTTCATCGACGAAACCAGCGCCAACACCAAAATGGCGCGGCTTTACGGCCGCTCGCCACGCGGCGAGCGATGTCGTGCAGCTATCCCACACGGACATTGGAAGACGACGACATTCACCGCTGGATTGCGCTCCGACGGTCTGATCGCGCCGCTTGTTCTGGACGGTCCAATGGATGGCGACGCTTTCCTGGCCTACGTCGAGCAATTGCTCGCCCCATCGCTGCGGCCGGGCGATACCGTTATCATGGACAACTTGCCCGCTCACAAGGTCCATGGCGTTCGAGAGGCCATCCGGGCGGTCGGAGCAAGCCTGCTCTATCTTCCGCCCTACAGTCCAGACTTCAACCCGATCGAAATGGCCTTCTCTAAACTGAAAGCCCTGTTGCGGGCCGCCGCAGCGCGCACCATGCCCGATCTCTGGCAAGCAATCGCCAACGCTCTCAAGCGCTTCTCACCCGAGGAATGCCAAAATTATCTCGTCGCGGCTGGTTACGACGCAACGTGATCGGAAAATGCCCTAGAGGAGAGGGCGGAACGAGAAGCAAAGCTCGGGCAATCATGTCGCGAGAATGCGAGGCTGTATCCCCACCCACACTGTCATCGCCCGGCTTGACCGGGCGATCCAGTACGCCGCGGCCTCTCGGTTCGAGCACCGGCGTCTCTGGAATACTGGATCACCCGCTTTCGCGGGTGATGACACCGCGTTGTTCGACGACTTGAATCGTGAGTATCCTCCCTTACGAGACATCATGACTGCGCAACATCATGACAACAACCGCATCCACCTCACGTCACGAGGCAACATGACCAGCACCATCGAGGCTCCCGACGGCGGCTACCGCTTCATGCCCGGCGTCAGCCAGTATTCCTGCGGCATCGGCGCGCTGCCCGGCTTTGCGATCGAGCGCGTCAAGTTCTCGGAGCCGGTGCCGTTGAGCGCGGGCTTTGACAGGATCGCGGACATCCTCAAAGCCGCGGGTCGTCCGCTCACCGCGTTCGGCGCCTGCGAACTGCGCTCGCCGGCGCCGTTCACCGAAGACGGGTTCAAGGCCTTCAACGCGATCTACATCAAGACCTTGATCGAATGGGGCGTGATGCGCGACGGCATCAATCCGGTGGCGCGCAGCAATGTCTGTCCGAAGCTCGATCCGCCCGCCGAGCCGTCGTTCCACGCCTTCTCCTACACGGTGCCGGCTGCCAAGGACGCACCGTCGAGCTTCGTCGTGGCCGGCAGCGGCGAGTCGGTCGAGGGCAATGCCAATTATCGCGATCACACCGTGGCCTTCGGCGACACCAGTCCGGCCGGCATCCTGGCGAAGGCGAAATTCGTGCTTGGCGAGATGGAACGCCGGATGAGCGCGTTCGGCGGCACCTGGCGGGACACCACCACTGTGCAACTCTACACCGTCCACGACGCCTATCCGGTGCTCGAAAGCGAACTCGGCCGCCGCGGTGCGCTGCGCAACGGCTTGACCTGGCATTTCGACCGGCCGCCGGTAGTCGGGCTCGACTTCGAAATGGATTGCCGGCGCGTGCATCGCGAGAGCGTGGTGTGATGCATCGATCAGGTGGCGCATCAAAAGCGCGTGTGGGTGCATGGCGAAGCGTGTGGCTTTCCTTGACACGGATCGCGTCAACCGTTTCCCTTCGCCATCGAAATCAGCGGCTGGGTGAACGCGGGTGCAGAACGAATCTGTGATCAGGCGGCGGAATCTGCTCGCGCTGATCGGCACCATCGCCGGCAGTTCGGCGATGTATCACGCGATGACGAGCCTCGGCTTCGCATCCGAGTCCGCCTACAAGGGACCGATCAAGCTCGCCGGCGATGTGAAGGGCACCTCGGTGCTGATCCTCGGCGCGGGGCTTGCCGGCATGACGGCGGCGCTGGAACTGCGCAAGGCCGGCTACAAGGTCCAGATCCTCGAATTCAACAACCGCCCCGGCGGCCGCAACTGGTCGATCCGCGGCGGCGACAGCTTTACCGAGCTCGGCGGCTTCAAGCAGACCTGCCAGTTCGAGCAGGGGCTCTATCTCAATCCCGGCCCGTGGCGGATTCCCTATCATCACCGTGCGCTGCTCGATTACTGCCGCCGGCTCAACGTGACGCTGGAACCTTTCCTTCAGCTCAACCACAACGCCTATCTGCACGCGACGCGCGCATTCGACGGCAAGCCGCAGCGCTTCCGCAGCATCAAGGCGGATTTCCAGGGCCAGGTGTCGGAGCTGCTCGCGAAAGTCACCCAGCAGGGCAGGCTCGACGAGGTCGTCACCAAGGAAGATCAGGAGATATTGCTGCAGGCGATGCGCGACTGGGGCGCGCTGGACCGCGACTACAAGTACAACGCCAACCTGGTCTCCGCCGAGTTCCGCGGCTATACGCGCGATCCCGGCGGCGGCCTGATGGACGATCCGCTGCCGAGCGACCCGATCTCGCTGCAGGAGCTCTTGCGGTCACGGATGTGGCGCTATCTGCAGAGCTATGCGCGCTACGACTTCCAGACCACCATGTTCCAGCCGGTCGGCGGCATGGACATGATCGGCAAGGCGTTCGCGCGCGAGGTCGGCGATCTCATCCGCTACAACGCCAAGGTCACGCAGATCCAGCAGAACGGCTCCGGCGTCACCGTGAGCTATGTCGACACGGCCAATCCATCCACGGTGCAGCAGGCGACCGCCGACTGGTGCATCTGCACCATCCCGCTGCCGATCCTGAGCCAGCTGCCCCTCGATGTCAGCGGGCCGATGAAGAATGCGATCGATTCCGTACCCTATGCCGCCTCGGTGAAGATCGGCCTGCAGTTCAAGCGGCGGTTCTGGGAGGAGGATGAGGCGATCTATGGCGGCATCAGCTACACCGACCTGCCGATCCGGCAGATCGCCTATCCGAACTATGGCTTCAACCGCGGCGGACGCGGTGTCCTGCTCGGCGGCTACATGTATGGGGGCGCCAATTCCTTCGAGTTCACGGCGATGACGCCGGCCGAGCGGGTCGCGAGTGCTGTCGAGTTCGGCGCCAAGATCCACCCGCAGTACAAAAGCGAATTCGAGAACGGTGTCGCGGTGGCCTGGCATCGCGTGCCGTTCACCCTCGGCTGCGCCGGCGAATGGACCGACGCCGGGCGGGCGCAGCATTACCGCAATCTCTGCCAGATCGACGGCCGCATCGCGCTGGCGGGCGAGCACGCCTCGCAACTGCCGGCCTGGCAGGAAGGCGCGATCCTGTCCGCGCTCGACGCCATCAGCCGATTGCACGAACGCGTGGTGAAGACGTGATGATGCGTACCAGCATATCAGCGGTTGCAGCGTTGACGCTGCTGTCCGCCACCACGGCGGTCGGCCAGGACAACGCGACCGGCAAGCGCACCTTCTCCTCGGGCTACCGCTTCGTGGAGATGACCGGCGAGGAGCTGTTCGGCAACGTCTGTCAGGGCTGCCACATGCCGGATGCCACAGGCGCGAGCGGCGCCGGCACCTATCCGGCGCTCGCCAGCAACAAGAATCTCGAATCCGCCAGCTATCCGATCTTCCTTGTCATCAATGGCCGCCGCGGCATGCCGGGGTTCGGCGACATGATGACCGATGGTCAGGTCGCTGCCGTTGTGAATTATTTGCGGACGCACTTCGGCAACACCTATCAGGACGCGGTGACGGCGAAGGACGTCCAGGACGCCCGCCGCTAGAAGCGTTTTCGAGCGAAGTGGGTACCGGTTCGCGTGAAGAAAACGCGTCAAAACAACAGTTATTCTGGGGAGAGTTTGATGAAATTCATCGGTATCGTGCTGGGCGCCGCGCTGTCGGTGGTGGCAAGCGCTGCCTCGGCTGACGTGATCAGGCATCCGATTCCCAATTCGACATTCCCGATCGCGCAGGCGGTCACCGTCACCGGCAACACCACGACCGTCTATGTCAGCGGCCAGGTACCGCCGGTCGCCAACAAGGATGCCGATCCGTCGAGCCCGCAGGCCTATGGCGACACCAAGACCCAGACCGTCGGCGTGCTCAATCGCATCAAGAGCATCCTGGAGGGCCAGGGGCTTGGCATGGGCGACGTCGTCAAGATGCAGGTGTTCTTGGTGCACAACGCGTCAGCGCCGATGGACTTCAAGGCCTTCATGGAGGGCTACACCCAGTTTTTCGGCGGCAGCCAGCCGAACCTGCCGGCGCGCTCGGTGGTCGGCGTCGCCGCACTCGCCAATCCCGGCTTCCTCGTCGAGATCGAGGTGATCGCGGCCAAGGATGCCAAATAAGGACTCCAAATAGCGTCCGCGAAACTGCGGAGCATGCGCGCGGAAATTGAAGGGCTCACCGTCTTGCCAAAGCGCGTGTCGCCTGTCTGAATTCGCTCCTGAGACGATGGAATTCCGGGAGAGCACGATGTCGCACAAGGCCCGAAACATGGTTCGATCGCTGCGGCTCGCGGCTACACTTGCTCCGGCGCTGCTCGCAACCGGCGCCGCGGCGCAGGGGCTGACCGAGCAGCAGCAGTTTGCCCGTGGCATCTACCAGGAACTGGTCGAGATCAACACCACCACCGCGACCGGCGATACCCAGAAGGCGGCGGAGGCGATGGGCGCGCGGCTCCGCGCGGCGGGCTTCTCCGAGGCCGACGTGCACGTGTTCTCGCCGGCGCCGCACAAGGGCAATCTGGTGGCGCGGCTGCCCGGCTCCGGCGCGCGCAAGCCGATCCTTCTGGTTGCCCATCTCGACGTCGTCCCCGCCCTCCGTGAGGACTGGACGGTCGATCCGTTCAAGCTCACCGAGCAGGACGGCTATTTCTACGGCCGCGGCTCCAGCGACGACAAGTTCATGGCGTCGGCCTTCATCACCAACCTGATCCGCTACAAGAAGGAGGGCTACAAGCCCGACCGCGACATCATCGTCGCGCTCGAGACCGACGAGGAGATCCTCGATGCCAACGGCCTCGGCATGCAGTGGCTGATCAAGAACCACCGTGACTTGATCGACGCCGAGTTCGCGCTGAACGAAGGCGGCGGCGTCGGCCTCAAGAATGGCAAGGCGATCCGCAACAGCGTGCAGACCAGCGAAAAGGTTTCGGTCGGCTACCAGCTCACGGTGAAGGATCGCGGCGGCCACTCGTCGCTGCCGCGCAAGGACAACGCGATCTACCACCTCGCCGACGGCCTCGTCCGGCTCTCCAATTACAGCTTCCCGATGAATCTCAACGAGACCACGCGAATCTATTTTGCGAAGATCGCCGAGGTCGACAAGTCGCATGCCGACGACATCAAGGCGATCCTGGCGCCGCAGCCCGACCCGGCGGCGCTGGCGCGCTTGTCGGAAAATCCCGGCTATAATGCGCAGCTCCGCACCACCTGCGTCGCGACCATGCTCGAGGGCGGCCACGCCATCAACGCGCTGCCGCAGCTTGCGACCGCCAAGGTGAATTGCCGGATCCTGCCCGGCGAGCCGGTCGACGGTGTCCAGGCCACGATCGAGCGCGTGCTCGCCGACAAGCAGATCGAGGTGACCCCGACCGGCAAGGCCGTACTGAGTCCGCCGTCGCCGCTGAACGAGGAGGTGATGGGATCGATCGAGAAGCTGTCGAAGGAGTTCTGGCCGAACGCCGAAATCGTCCCCACCATGAGCACCGGCGCGACCGACGGCAGCTATCTGCGCAATGCGGGGATTCCGACCTATGGTCATTCCGGGCTCGGCGCCGATGTCGATGACAACCGGAACCATGGCAAGGACGAGCGCGTGCTGGTCAAGTCGTTCTACGAGGGCGAGGAGTATCTCTATCGCCTGGTCAAGATGCTCGCCGGCGGAAAATGATGGCTGACGGCAAGACAAGGCTGCGAGTGGCGGTCGCCGGCCTCGGCGCGATCGGCACCGAAATCGTCAAGGCGCTCGATCAGGGCATCGAGGGCCTGACGCTGGTTGCGGTGTCGGCGAACAGTCCGGACAAGCATCGCGGCTGGGTCGCGGAGCTCAACTCTGCGCCGAAGCTGGTGCCGATCGATGCGCTCGCCGATGTCGCGGACATCGTGGTCGAGTGCGCGCCGAGCAAGCTGGTGCGCTCGATCGTGGCACCGGTGGTCGAGCGCGGCAAGACCGCGGTCGTGCTCAGCGTCGGCGCACTGTTGCAGAACGAGGACCTGGTCGATCTCGCTCGCGCCCATGGCGGCCAGATCATCGTGCCGACCGGTGCGCTGATCGGGCTCGATGCGGTGACTGCGGCGGCGATCGGGACCATTCATTCGGCCAGGCTGGTGACGCGGAAGCCGGTCGCAGGGCTCGTCGGCGCGCCGCATCTGGTCGAGAACAACATTCAGATCGAGGGGATCACCGAGCCGCTGCGCATCTTCGAGGGCAGCGCGCGCGATGCGGCAAAGGGTTTTCCGGCCAATCTCAACGTCGCGGTGGCGCTGTCGCTCGCCGGCATCGGCCCCGATCGCACCCGGGTGGAGATCTGGGCCGACCCGACGGTGACGCGCAACACCCACCGGATCGAGGTCGATTCCGACTCGGCGCGGTTCTCGATGATGATCGAGAACATCCCCTCTGACAATCCGAAGACCGGCCGCATCACCGCGCTCTCGGTGATCGCCTGCCTGCGCAAGCTGCGCGCGTCCTTGCGGATCGGAACCTGATGAAGATTTTGCCCGACGATCTCTTCCTGATCATCGACGTGCAGAACGATTTCTGCCCGGGCGGCGCGCTCGCGGTCGCCGACGGCGATGCCGTCGTGCCGGTGGTCAACCGGCTCGCCAGCCGCTTCGACCATGTCGTGCTGACCCAGGACTGGCACCCGGCAGGCCACAGCTCGTTTGCGACCTCGCACCTGGGCGCGGCGCCGTTTTCCTCGATCGCCATGCCCTATGGGCCGCAGACGCTGTGGCCGGATCATTGCATCCAGGGCACCGCGGGCGCCCGGTTTCACCCCGACCTCGCAACCGACCGCGCCGAGCTCGTGATCCGCAAAGGCTTCCGCGGCGCGATCGATTCCTATTCGGCGTTCTTCGAGAACGACCGGACAACGCCGACCGGGCTCGCCGGCTATCTGCGCGAGCGCGACCTCAAGCGCGTCGTGATGGCCGGGCTCGCCACGGATTTCTGCGTGCAGTATTCGGCGCTCGATGCGCGGCGGCTCGGTTTCGAGACCGCGGTCGTGCTGTCGGGCTGCCGTGCCATCGATCTTGCCGGTTCGCTTGCCGCCGCCACCGCGGCGATGCGCGAGGCCGGCGTCACGCTTGTCGAGGAGATTGCCTGAGCGGAGCCGGCTAAGGGCAAAAACCGTTGTTTTGACTGGCCTTTTGTTCTAATCCCCAGCCGTTGATGTTGACGCGCAGCGGAGATTTCGTGTCGGGACAGGTTTTGCGGATAGGGACGCGCAAGAGCGCGATGGCGCTCGCGCAGACGGACGAGGTGGCGCGGCTGCTGCGCGCCTCGGCGCCGGACCTTGCCGTCGACATCGTCAAGTTCGAGACCCGCGGCGACCAGGACCAGACCAGCAAGCTGTTGCGTCACGGTGGCAAGGGCGGCGCGTTCGTCGCCGAGATCCGCGAGGCGATGCGATCAGGCACGCTGCAGGCCGCGATGCATTCGCTGAAGGACGTGCCAGGCAATGAGGAGACGCCGGGTCTCGTCCTTGCCGCGATGCTGGCGCGTGATGCCGCCAATGACAGCCTCGTGCTGCGTCCCGGCCTGTCGCTGGATGCGTTTCGCGCCGCGCGCGGCAAGGGCTTCATGATCGGCACCAACGCCGTGCGCCGCGCCGCCTATCTGCGCCGGCTGTTTCCGGCAGCGACCGTGATCCATTATCGCGGCGCCGCCGACACGCGAATTGCAAAACTCGATCGCGGCGCCAAGCAGCGGCTGCCCGATGGCGGCGAGGTGGGGCCGGCGGACGCGCTGGTGATGGCGCGCTCCGGTCTCGAACGCATCGGCATGACCGCGCGCATCGCGCATGACTTCTCGGTCGATGAGATGCTGCCCGCGGTCGGCCAGGGCGTCGTCGCGGTCGAATGCGTCGAGACCGACTGGGCGACGCGTGCGCGGCTCGGGCGGATCGACAACGCGCCGTCGCGGCTCGCCGCCGAGGCCGAGCGCGAGGTGCTGTGGGTGCTCAACGGCCACTGCAATTCGCCGATCGCCGGCCACGCCACGCTTGCGGGGGCTGAGATGACGCTGCGCGCCTCGGTGCTCGACGAGGCCGGCGCCGGCTTCATCGAGGTGACGCGGCGCGGACCCGCGGACCGGCCGCGCGAACTCGGCCGCGCCGTCGGTATGGAGCTGTTGGACAAGGGCGCCGCCGAGATCATCGCCCGCACCCGGGTCGAGGAATAGCGCCGCCGCTATGCCCGCAGCGGCCAGCTGCCGATGATGCGGAAGCGGGATGCGCCGTCGTCCTGCTTGAACAGCGCGATGCGGTCGACTGCAAGTGTCGCAAGTTCGATCGCCGCGAACCGCTCGCGCAGCCGTGCCACGATCGGGCCGCGCCGCTCGTCGCTCAGCCGCCCGGTCAACGTCATGTGGAAGCGGAATTCCTCCATGACGTAGGGATAGCCCCAGCGGTCGAGATAGTCGCGCTGCCGTTCCGTGAGCCGTTCGGGCTTGCGCCGCGCGCGATCGTCCGGCGTGAGCGGCGCGCGGAAGGCGTCGAACTCGGTGACGCAATCGGCGGCGAGCTGCTGGAGTTCGTCGGAGCGCTTCGCCGGGATCACGGCGATGAAACCGCTGATGGCATCGACAACAGGCTCGATCACCGGTATGCGCCGCGCGCGGCCTGCGAAGGCGGCGCAGGCGCCGAGAAGCTCGGCCTCGCTCCTGCCGTCGGCAAGCGCGGTCGGCGCCTTCAGCGTGGCGTGGAAGCCGTATTTGCGCGGGTCCTCCGTGACCTCGCGCCAATCGGGCGTGACGCCATCGGGAAACGGCAGATCGTCGCCAGACACGGCGTCATAGCCGAGCAGCCTCGAGCCGAAGCGGTGCAGGGCGCTGTCGGGTGACGGCGCATAGTAGATCGCGTAGCGCGGAGTGGGGGCCATGGCAGCAGAATAGAGCCTGACTATGCCGCCGCAACCGTCTTGCGCGGCGCGAGCGAGTGAACGAGGCAGCTTGCATCCGCCAGATGCACCAGCCGTCCGGCTGATATCACGGCGACGATGCGCGGCCGCACCGGCGCCTTGTCGTCGACGATGACGATGTCGGCGCGGCGGCCTGCGGCGAGCTCGCCGCGATCGGTGAGCCCTGCGGCGCGCGCCGGCGCCGACGAGATCAGGTCCCAGGCCCTGGCGAGCGGCAGGATGCCGTCCGCTGCGAGGCGGAACGCCGCGAGCAGCTGCGCCGGATAATAATAGTCCGACGCCAGCACCGAGCAGAGGCCCTTGGCGATCATGTCGGACGCTTTGGTCCAGCCGGTGTGGCTGCCGCCGCGCACCACATTGGGCGCGCCGAACACGATGAAGTCATCAGCATCGGCGGCATCGCGCGCGGTCTCCTCGTTGACGGGGAATTCGGCAATCGCCGCGCCCAGCGCGCGAAACTCCTGACGCATCGCCGGGCTGTTGTCGTCGTGCGACAGCATGCGGATATCAGCCGCGCGTGCAGCCGCAGCCAGTCGCGCGATCGAGGCCGGCACCTCGGGGCGGCAAGCCGCGACCCGGTCGAGCATGTCGTTGACGGCCTCGACGGAGAGCCCGGTGCGTTCGGCCAGCTGGTTGCGCTTCTTCGGCTTGACGTTGCTGTGGTCGTTGAAGGCGAACAGGTCGATGCGACCTTCGGTGAGCCATTGAATGATCTCGGCCTCGGCGTCGAGATTGTGGGTCTCGTGACGCAGATGGAAGCGCGTGTCGGCGGCGAGAAGCGGCCGCAGCGCCTCGATCGCATCGAGCAGCTTGCGCGCGTTCTCCGCGCTGCGCAGGCCGGGCTCCCACGACCAGGTCGTGCCGTGGAACACGGTGGTGATGCCGTTGGCGATCGCCTGCCGGTCGCTGTCGATCAGTGCCACGTCGGTCGGGAAGTCGACGCCCGGGCGCGGCATCATCTGCCGCTCGAACGCATCGCCGTGCAGATCGATGATGCCGGGCAATACCAAGAGCCCGCCGGCGTTGATGTGAAGCGCGGCGCGGCCTTGCTCGGCGTCGAGCGCGCCGATATCGCGGCCTGCGGTCCGCAGCGAGGTCTCGACCAATCCGCCGTCAACCAGCGTGCGTCCGCCCTCGATGAAAATGTCCGTCACGATGCGGCACTCCGTTGTTTGGCCTGTGCTTGGGATACGGCCTCGGCCTCATACTTGTCGAGGAATTCCTCCACCGCGAGCTTGCGAAAGTCGGGCAGGACACGGCGAAGTGTCTCGTGATCCCAGTCCCACCACGCCAGCGCAGCGAGACGATCCGCGATCGCTTCGGAGAAGCGCCGCTTCACCGGGCGCGCCGGATTACCGGCAACGATGGTGTAGGCGGGCACGTCCTTGGTCACGATCGCGCCGGCGGCAATCACGGCGCCGGTTCCGATGTTGCGGCCCGGCAGCAGGATCGCGCCGTGACCGATCCAGACGTCATGGCCGATATGCACGTGATGCGCACGTCGCCAGTTGAAGAAGTCGGTGTCGTCGTTCTCGCCGGGAAAATAAGCGCTGGCGCGGTAGGTGAAATGCGCCTGTGTCGCGCGATGCATCGGGTGGTTGCCGGGATTGATCCGGGTCATCGCCGCGATCGAGCAGAACTTGCCGATCGATGTGTAGGTGATCTGGCTGTCGTTCACGACGTAGGAATAGTCATCCATGCTGACTTCAAGCAGGATCGTGCGCGCGCCGACCTCGGTATATTTGCCGAGCTTGCTCTCGCGGACCGACGCAGTCGGGTCGACGGTCGGCACAACCGAGAGTGTTTTTCCGGCCATCAGGGCTTCCGCAAATCTTGTAAGTCTTTGGCTTCCGGGAGATGCGCGCTCGTCATCGGGATGCTTGATGACAACATCATGACGTCACGATGACGGCAAGAGAGCAGGTGTGGACGATCGCCGCACCGCAACGTCGCGTCACATAACTGTAAAACACCGGGGATAGCGATGGCCCAACACGGCGCGGTTGGAGCATTACATGCTGGTGGTGGAAGGTTTGACGTGCCGGTTCGGCACAAAAGCCGCAGTCGACAACGCATCCTTCTCGATCGCGCCGGGCAGCTTTGTCGGTGTGATCGGCCGCTCCGGTGCCGGCAAGTCGACCCTGTTGCGGATGATCAACCGTCTCGCCGATCCGACCTCCGGCCGCATCCTGTTCGAAGGAACCGACGTGACTGCATTGCGCGGCAAGGCGCTGCGGCAGTGGCGGGCGCGCTCGGCGATGATCTTCCAGCAGTTCAACCTTGTCGGCCGTCTCGACGTGCTGACCAACGTGCTGATGGGCCGGCTGGCCCAGATTCCGTCCTGGCGTTCGTTGGCGCAAGCCTGGCCGGAGCAGGACAGGGCGCTCGCGATGTCCGCGCTCGATCAGTTCGACATCGCCCAGCTCGCGGCGCAGCGCGCCGACCAGCTTTCGGGCGGCCAGCAGCAGCGCGTCGCGATCGCCCGCGCGCTGGTGCAGGAGCCCGACATCATCCTCGCCGACGAGCCGATCGCCTCGCTCGATCCGCGCAACACCAAGATCGTGATGGATGCGTTGCTGCGCATCAACAAGCATTTTGGCATCACCGTGCTCTGCAATCTGCACTCGCTCGACCTGGCGCGGACCTATTGCGATCGCCTGGTCGGGATGGCGGCGGGTCGCGTGGTGTTCGACGGCGCCCCGGCGGCGCTGACCGATCATATCGCCCGCGAGCTCTACGACCTCGAGGCCAACGACGTCATGGGCGGCGCGCCAATGCCCGCGCCCGACGGCGCGACCGTTCCGGCACTCGGCACCGCCGCCGCGGCCTGAGCGTCGCGCGTTTTCCGATCTGAATGGCCGAGCATTTTGCCCGGCCAACAGGTGCAACCATAACAAAGAGGGGTAGTCATGTTCACTCGTCGCATCATTCTGGCCGGCGTCGCCGCGCTGGCGCTTACCGGTTCCGCATCCGCGCAGGACTGGAAGGCAAAATATCCGGAGCTCACCTTCGCGGTGGTGCCGGCGGAGAACGCCTCGGGCGTCACCGAGCGCTGGACGCCGTTCGTTGCGTATCTGTCGAAGGAGCTCGGCGTGAAGGTCACGCTGCGCATCGCCAATGACTACGCCGCCGTCATCGAAGGTCAGCGCGCCGGCAACATCCAGATCGCCAGCTACGGCTCGGCCTCGTTCGCGCGCGCGCGCCTGACCGGCGTCAAGACCGACGCGTTCGCCAACGACATCAACGCCGACGGTTCGACCGGCTATTACTCGGTGTTCTTCGTCAAGGCCTCGAGCCCATACAAGAGCGTCGACGATCTGAAGGGCAAGAACCTCGGCCTGGTCGATCCGAACTCGACCTCGGGCAACAACGTGCCGCGCTTCGAGCTCGACAAGATGGGCATCGCCGACGCCGACACCTATTTCGGCAAGGTCGTGTTTACCGGCAGCCACGAGAACGCGGTTCTGGCGCTGGCGCAGGGCACCGTCGACATGGCCGCCAACCAGTGGACCAGCGACGACGATTCGACGCTCGCGCAGATGCTGACCAAGGGCATGCTGAAGAACGCCGACGGCTCGGCGATGAAGAAGGACGATTTCCGCATCATCCACAAGTCGGCGCCGATCATCAACGGACCCTATGCGTACAACGCTGATCTGCCCGAGGACCTGAAGGCTGCGATCGCGAAGGCCTTCTTCGAAGCCCCGACCAAGGACAAGGCCGCGTTCGACCGTCTCTCCGACGGCCAGAAGAAGGGCTTCCATCCCGCCACCACCAAGGACTGGGATGGCACGATCGAGCTGATCAAGTTCGTCGACGCTCTGCGCAAGAAGAAGGCGAGCTGATCGTTCGCCTGACGTCACGAGGCCGGGCCTGTCAGCCCGGCCTTTGTTCTCAACTCCGAACCGGACTGGCACGCGTCGATGGCGACCGCCGTATCCATTCTTCCGGCGCAGCAACTGGCAATGCTGGAAGAGGCCTACCGCAGGTCGGTCTCGCGCAAGCGGCTGAAGGCCGCGCTGGCGGCGGCAGTATTCTGCGCGGCCCTGGTGATCGCCGCGGTCGGCGCGGAAGTGAACCTGCGCACGCTGTTCACCTATTTCGGCAACTTCGTCAGCTATTTCGACCGCATCCTGACGCTCGAATCGGGCGCACGGGTGTGGACCGATTTTCCCGAATGGTTCTGGGGCTGGAAGAAATGGCTGAGGATGCTCGGAGAGACCGTGCTGATCAGCTATGTCGGCACGCTGACCGGCGCGGTGTTTGCCTTCGCTCTGAATTTCTTCGCGGCCCAGAACACCTCGCCGGCGCCGTGGCTGCGCTTCACGGTACGCCGGCTGCTTGAATTCGCCCGCACGGTGCCCGGCATCGTGTTCGCGCTGATCTTCGTGATCGCGTTCGGCCTCGGACCGATGGCCGGCGTGCTGGCGATTGCGATCCACTCGACCGGCGCGCTGGGAAAACTGTTCGCCGAGATCGTCGAGAACGCCGACATGAAGCCGGTCGAGGGCATCCGCTCCACCTGCGCGAGCTGGCTGTCCTGCATGCGCTTTGCCGTCCTGCCCCAGGTGTCGGCGGGCTATGCCAGCTACGCGCTGCTGCGCTTCGAGATCAACGTCCGCGAAGCCTCGGTGATGGGCTTTGTCGGTGCCGGCGGCATCGGCCAGGAGCTCGTGGTCGCGATCCGCAAGTTCTACTATTCCGACGTCAGCGCCATCCTGGTCACCATCATCATCACCGTCTTCATCATCGACATCTCGACCGGCCCGCCGCGGCGCGGCTGGCGTTGCCGGCCATGATCGTGGCGGCGCTTGCGGTCTTTGTGTACGGCCTGGTCGATCTCGACTTCTCGCCGTCCAGGCTGATCGCGGGCCTCAGCCAGCTCGGCTGGATCACCATGTTGATGATCCCGCCGAATCCCGGCGCGTCATTCCCGCTCTACATGCAGGCGCTTGGCGAGACGCTGTCGATCGCGCTGCTCGGCACCACGCTTGCGGCATTGCTGGCGCTGCCGGTCAGCCTGCTGGCGGCGCGCAACATCATCCCCTCGAACCTGATCCGCTTTCCGGTGCGCCGCTTCCTGGATTCGATCCGCGGCGTCGACACGCTGATCTGGGCGCTGGTCTGGATCAATGTCGTCGGACTCGGCCCGTTTGCCGGCGTGCTCGCGATCATGGTCTCCGACTTCGGTGCGTTCGGAAAGCTGTTCTCCGAGGCGATCGAGGCGGCTGACCGCAAGCAGGTCGAGGGTATCCGCGCCTCCGGCGGCAATAGCTTGCATGAAATCCGCTTCGGCCTGTTGCCGCAGGTGCTGCCCGTGATCGCCGGCCAAGTGCTCTATTTCATCGAGTCGAACACGCGTTCGGCCACCATCATCGGCATCGTCGGCGCCGGCGGCATCGGCCTACAACTCGCCGAGCAGATCCGCGTGCTGGAATGGCAGAAGGTGTCGTTCCTGATCCTGATGATCCTGATCGCAGTCGCGGCGATCGACTTCATCTCGAGCAAGCTACGCTTTGCGATTATTGGTCAAAGGGCGGTGGCCTAGCTCGCCGCGCGCTCAATCATCCTTCTCCCCTTGTGGGAGAAGGTGGCGTAGGCGGCCTTTGGCCGCCGTCTTCTAGAAGGACGCCGATGCCTTGGCATCGGCTACGGCGCCGGATGAGGGGTATCTCTCAGCGAAATCAGAAGCCGATGTGTTCGCGGAGAGATACCCCTCACCCGGATCGCATCTGGCGATGCGATCCGACCTCTCCCACAAGGGGAGAGGTGCACCGCCAGTGTGGCGGCACATTCAACCGTTCTCGACCAGAAACTCCACGCGCTCGGCGGCAAAGCGCGAGCGTTTGGTCACCAGCGGCTGGTCCAGCATGTCGACGTCGGTTGCGTCGACCACCAGCACCGGCCGTCCCAGCGGCAGATCGAGTCGCGCGGCATCAGTGGCATCGGCGATTGCCGCGGTGATCCGGGTCGAGGCGCGGTGGTAATCCCTGACGCCGTAATGCCCGAGCAGCTTCGTCATCGAGTGCACGTTGGCGAACACGCTGCCGGCATCGGGAAACCGCTCGGCCGACAGCCATGTGGTGGAGACGCAGATCGGCGTCCGGTCGGCGAGGCGCACCGCTTCGATCCGGATCAGCCGCGCACCGATCTTCAGGCCGAGCTCACGCGCGATCTCGCGGTTGGCGATATCCTCGCCGGCCTCGATCAGCTGGCCGCGCGGTTCGTGGCCGCCGGCGCCGACGATCTCCGAAAATCTTGTGCGTGAGCGCAGGGGATAGGCGAGGCGCTGGGCCTCGACATAGGTGCCGCTGCCGCGCTCGGCGCGCACCAGGCCGCGCTCGGCCAATGCGGCGAGCGCCCGCCGCACGGTGTGGCGGTTGACCCGGTAAGTCTCGGCGATCTCCATCTCGCCGGGCAGCTTTTCGCCCGCGGCAAAGCGGCCGTCAGCGATGCCGCGCTCAATGCCGTCGGCGACCTGCCGCCACAAGGCGACGCCGGAACTTTCCTGCATGCTCATGGCGCGGTGATACCAGAAATCGTCGGTTTGTCACGAAACAGTCATGGCGCTCGGCTATCAAGTTATCTAGTATCATAGACAACTTAATGCAAGCAAGGTTGCCCATGAGTTCGACCGGACCAAACAGCAAACAGGCCCAGCGCAAGGCCGCGATGTCGGTGCTGGCGCATGCCGCCGCTGCCGACATCGCAGGCCGGCTCGCGGCGATCGCGGTGCCGGCGCATGAGAACCTGCGCGAGCCGGAGAACGGCCTTGTGATGCTGCGCGGGCGGATCGGCGGCGACGGCGCGCCGTTCAATCTCGGCGAGGCGACGGTGTCGCGCGCGGCGGTGCGGCTTGCGACCGGCGAGGTCGGCTTCGGCTACACGCTCGGCCGCGATGCACAGAAGGCGCAGATGATCGCGCTGTGCGACGCCATGGTGCAGTCGGCGGAGTTGTCCGGTGAGGTGGAGGCAAAGGTGATCGCGCCGCTGCGTGCGGTCATGAACGCCGAACGCGCCCGCAAGGCCGCCGAGACCGCGGCGACGCGGGTCGATTTCTACACGATGGTGCGCGGTGAGGGGTGATGCAATGACGACGATTGCCGAAATGCCCGCAGGCTTTGCCGACAAGGTGCTGTCGGCGCAATCAACCTTCCGTTCCGTGATGGAGGCGATGGCGCGTCCGGGCAGCGTGCAGCGCGTTGCGGCGAGCGCAGGCACGCCCGCCGGCATGATGCGCGGCGCGGCTGCGATCGCGCTGACGCTGTTCGATCACGACACGCCGATCTGGCTCGACGCCGCGATGTCGGCGACGCCGGATGTCGCCCGCTGGCTGAAGTTTCACGCCAGCGCGCCGGTGGTCGGGGACTCCTCGATCGCAAGCTTCGCGCTGATCGGTGATGCCGCGAACCTGCCGGCGCTCGATCGCTTCGCGTTCGGCAGCAGCGAATATCCGGATCGTTCCACCACGCTGATCCTGCAGGTCGACAGCCTGACGCAGGGCCCGGCCTTCGAGCTGAAGGGGCCCGGCATCGACGGCAGCGCGCTGTTGCAGGCGATGATCAAGCCGCGCGATCTGTTCGAGCGGCTGTCGATCAACGAGGTCCTGTTCCCGCGCGGCATCGATGTCGTGCTGGTCCATGACGATGCCATTGTCGCGATCCCGCGCACCACGCGGCTGATCGCAAGCGGAGTGTGAGCGATGTATGTAGCGGTCAAGGGAGGCGAGCGCGCCATCGAGAACGCCCATCGCCTGCTCGCGCATGAGCGGCGCGGCGATCGCGATGTGCCCGAGGTGACGCTAGCGCAGATCTCCGAACAGCTCGCGCTCGGCGTCGATCGGGTGATGACGGAAGGCTCGCTCTATGACCGCGAGCTCGCGGCGCTGGCGATCAAGCAGGCGCGCGGCGACATGATCGAGGCGATCTTCCTGGTCCGCGCGTTCCGCGCCACGCTGCCGCGCTTCGGTGCCACCGAACCGGTCAACACCGGCGAGATGCAAGTGCGGCGGCGCATCTCCTCGACCTTCAAGGACGTTCCGGGTGGCCAGATCCTCGGCCCGACCTTCGACTACACCCACCGCCTGCTCGATCCGCAGCTCGCGGAAGGCTTTGTGCCGGAGCAACCGGCGACGGCGGACGCGTCGCAGGCGGCAACGCCGCGGGTCACCGACATTCTCGGCCGTGACGGCCTGATCGAATCTTCGCCGCAGGCCGAGGCCGACGCGCCGGTCGGCGACCTCACGCGTGAGCCATTGAGCTTTCCGGCCGATCGCGATCTGCGGCTGCAGAACCTGGCGCGGGGCGACGAGGGCTTTCTGCTGGCGCTCGGCTACTCGACGCAGCGCGGCTACGGTCGCAACCATCCCTTCGCCGGCGAGATCCGCTTCGGCGAGGTCGAGGTCGAATTCTCAGCCGAAGATGTCGGCTTCGCCGTGCCGCTGGGTTCGATCGAGCTGACCGAGTGCCAGATGGTCAACCAGTTCAAGGGCTCGACCACCGAAGCGCCGTGCTTCACCCGCGGCTATGGCCTCGCCTTCGGGCAGAGCGAGCGCAAGACCATGTCGATGGCGCTGGTCGACCGCGCGCTGCGCGCGCGCGAGCTCGGCGAGGAAGCGGCCGCGCCGGCGCAGGACGAGGAGTTCGTTATGTCGCACTCCGACAACGTCCAGTCGACCGGCTTCGTCGAGCATCTCAAGCTGCCGCATTACGTCGACTTCCAGTCCGAGCTCGGCCTGTTGCGCAAGCTGCGGCAGGAGTTCGCCGAGGCCAACCAGGCCGTCGAACTGCAGGAGGCCGCCGAATGAACGCGCCGACATACAACTTCGCCTATCTCGACGAGCAGACCAAGCGGATGATCCGCCGCGCGATCCTGAAGGCGATCGCGATCCCGGGCTATCAGGTCCCGTTTGCCAGCCGCGAGATGCCGATGCCCTATGGCTGGGGCACCGGCGGCGTGCAGGTGACGGCGGCGATCCTCGGTCCCGATGACGTGCTGAAGGTGATCGACCAGGGCTCGGACGACACCACCAACGCGATCTCGATCCGCAAATTCTTCGGCAAGACCGCGGGTGTCGCGACCACGACATCGACGACGGGCGCGACCGTGATCCAGACCCGGCACCGCATTCCCGAAGCGTCGTTGCACGCCGGGCAGGTGCTGGTCTATCAGGTGCCGATCCCCGAGCCGCTGCGCTTCCTCGAGCCGCGCGAGACCGAGACGCGGCGGATGCACGCGCTTGCCGAATACGGACTGATGCATGTCAAGCTCTACGAGGACATCGCGCGCTTCGGCCACATCGCGACCGCCTACGCCTATCCGGTGAAGGTGAACGCGCGCTACGTGATGGACCCGTCGCCGACGCCGAAATTCGACAATCCGAAGATGGACAATTGCGCGGCGCTGCAGCTGTTCGGCGCCGGCCGCGAGAAGCGGATCTACGCGATCCCGCCCTACACCACCGTGGTCTCGCTGGATTTCGAGGATCATCCGTTCACGCGCTACCGCTTCAACGCGCCCTGCGCGCTGTGCGGCGCCGACTCCTCCTATCTCGACGAGATCGTCACCGACGACAGAGGCGGGCGGATGTTCGTCTGCTCCGACACCGATTTCTGCGAGCAGCGCCAGGCCGCCGGCCATCACGGCACCGAGAGCGCTGCGCCGCACAAGGAGAAGGCGCATGTCTGAGCTCGCAAGACTCGACACCGACCAGCCGTTGCTGGTGGCCGAGGGGCTCGGCAAGAATTATGGCCGGCTTCCGGCCTGCCGCGACGTCTCGTTCGCGCTTTATCCGGGTGAGGTGCTGGCGATCGTCGGCGAGTCCGGCTCTGGCAAGTCGACGTTGCTGCAACTGCTGTCGGCGCAGCTCGCACCCAGCGCGGGGCAGGTCTCCTACCGGATGCGCGACGGTGTGCTGCGCGATCTCGCCGAACTCGGCGAGGCCGAGCGGCGCTTCCTGTTCCGCACCGACTGGGGCTTTGTGCATCAGGACCCGGCGCAGGGATTGCGGATGGGCGTTTCGGCCGGTGCCAATGTCGGCGAGCGGCTGATGGCGGTCGGCTGGAATCACTACGGCCGGATCCGCGACACCGCATCGACCTGGCTGGAGCGAGTCGAGATCGATGTCGGCCGCATCGACGATGCGCCAAAGACCTATTCGGGCGGCATGCGGCAGCGGCTGCAGATAGCGCGCAACCTGGTCACCGAGCCGCGGTTGGTGTTCATGGATGAGCCGACTGGCGGCCTCGACGTCTCGGTGCAGGCGCGCCTGCTCGACCTGATGCGCAACCTCGTCAGCGAGCTTGGCCTTGCCGCGATCGTCGTGACCCATGATCTCGCGGTGGCGCGGCTATTGTCGCATCGCGTGATGGTGATGAAGGGCGGCCGCGTCATCGAGACCGGCCTCACCGACCAGGTGCTCGACGATCCCCGCGAGCCCTACACGCAGCTGCTCGTCTCCTCGATCCTTCCGCCATGAGCTTGCCAATGACCGCGATGATCGAACTCACCAACGCCGAGAAGACCTTCACCATGCATCTGCAGGGCGGCGTCGAGCTGCCCGTGGTGCGCGGCGTCTCGTTCAACGTCGAGCCGGGCGAATGCGTGGTGCTGTCGGGCCCGTCGGGCGCGGGCAAATCCTCGATCCTGAAGATGATCTTCGGCAATTATCGCTGCGACAGCGGCCGGATCGGCATTCGTCACCACGGCAAGGTGATCGACCTCGCCACCGCCGAGCCCCGCCAGGTGCTGAGCATCCGCCGCTCGACGATTGGTTATGTCAGCCAGTTCCTGCGCGCGGTGCCGCGGGTGGCGACGATCGACGTCGTCGCCGAGCCGCTGATCGTCAACGGCGTGGCGCGCGAGGAGGCCCGCGCGCGTGCCGGCCGCCTGCTGCGCCGGCTGAATATCCCGGAGCGTCTCTGGACCTTGCCGCCCTCGACGTTCTCTGGCGGCGAGCAGCAGCGCGTCAATATCGCGCGCGGCTTCATCTCGGACCTGCCGATCCTGTTGCTCGACGAGCCGACCGCTTCGCTCGATGCGGCGAATCGCGCAGTGGTGGTCGAGCTGATTGCGGAGAAAAAGACCAGGGGCGTCGCGATGGTCGCGATTGTCCATGACGACGAAATCCGTCATCTGATTGCCGATCGCATCGTCGACGTGACCTCGTTTGGCGCTGCTGCCTGAAGGACCGTTTGAAATGACCGCCAAGCAAGACACCATCATCGGCAACGCCCGGCTGGTCCTCGCCGACCGCGTGATCGAGCAGGGCTGGGTCGCGATAGCGGACGGCAGGATCGCGGAATACGGCGAGGGCAGGGCGCCCGAGGCAGCCGAGGACGCCGGCGGCGACCTCCTGATGCCCGGGCTGATCGAGCTGCACACCGACCACCTCGAAATGCACTACGTGCCGCGGCCAAAAGTGTTCTGGAATCCGATCGCAGCCGTGATCTCCTATGACGGGCAGCTCGCGACCTCGGGCATCACCACGGTGCTGGATTCGCTGCGGGTCTGGCGCGAGGACGGCGCCGAGGATGTCGACGGCCGCGCCGGCGTGCTGGCGGCGGCGATTTCGGCCGCGCGCGAGGAAAATCTGCTGCGTGCCGGTCACTTCCTGCATCTGCGCTGCGAAGTCCCGATGCCGGATGTCGTCGCCGAGGCCAAGGAGCTGATCGACCGGCCGGACGTGCGGCTGATGTCGCTGATGGACCACACGCCGGGGCAGCGCCAGTTCCGCGACGAGGTAAAGCTGCGCGACTACTATCGCGGTAAGGGCGGCGGCATGACCGACGCCCAACTCGACGTGCTGTTTGCGCGGCGCTTCGCCTATCAGAAGGAATATGCCGTCGCCAACACCCGCGCGATCGTCGCGCTGGCGCATGCGTACAAGATTCCCTTGGCGAGCCATGACGACACCACCGACGAAAACGTGGTCGACGCCGTGAACGACAAGGTCGCGGTCGCGGAATTCCCCACCACGATGGAAGCCGCGCGCGGGCTGCACGCCGCCGGTGTCGACATCCTGATGGGCGCGCCGAACGTGGTGCGCGGCGGCTCGCACTCCGGCAATATCGCCGCTGTCGATCTCGCCAATGAGGGCATGCTCGACATCCTGTCGTCGGACTACATCCCGTCCAGCCTGCTGATGGCGGCGCTGCAGCTGCCGCTTCATGTGCCGGCGATCGATCTCGCCTCGGCCGTCCGCACCGTGACCAAGACGCCGGCCGAGGCGGTCGGGCTCACCGATCGCGGCGAGATCGCGGTCGGCAGGCGGGCCGATCTGATCCGCGTGCATGTCGCCCGCGACCTGCCGGTGGTGCGCAGCGTCTGGCGCGAAGGAGCCAGGGTCGCATGAACGAACTCCCTGCCGTCGCCGCGCAACACGCCACCACGATCGGTCCCGGCCGGTTGATCCTGGTGGTCGGCCCGAGCGGCGCCGGCAAGGATACGCTGCTTGGCCTGGCGAAGGCGGCCTGCGCGGATGATCGCAACATTGCCTTCGCGCGCCGGCTGATCACCCGCCAGGCCTCAGTGTCGGAAGACAATGAGGAGGTCAGCGCGGACACCTTCCAGCGCGCGGCTGCCGCCGGCGACTACGCCATGCACTGGGATGCGCACGGCCATCGCTACGCGCTGTCGCGGACGATCGACGACGATATCAGGGCCGGGCGCACCGTGATCGCGAACGTCTCGCGCACGGTGATCGCAGCCGCCCGTCGCAACTATGCCAATGCCATTGTGGTGTCGGTCACGGCGCCGCCGGACGTGCTGGCTGCGCGACTGGCGGCGCGGGGGCGTGCCAGCGACGGCGGGCTCGCGCAGCGGCTGGGGCGCACCGTCGACGAGAGCACGGCTATGCCTGATTTCACCATCATCAATTCCGGCACGGCCGAATATCACGCGCGACAGCTTGTCCGCATCATCAAGGGCGAACGCTGGGACGACTAACGAAAGAGGAGAACAGCACGAATGTCGGTGATCTCTACGATCGAGCAGCTTGAGGCGATCTACGGCTTCCCGAACGACGCGTCGACCGTGAAGGTCGCCGATCACGTGACGCCGCTCTATCGTGTGCTCATCGAGAAATCGCCGTTCGTGTCGCTTGCGACCTCGGGCCCCGAGGGGCTCGACTGCTCGCCGCGCGGCGACCTGCCGGGCTTCGTGCGCATCCATGATGCGAAGACGCTGATGATGCCGGATCGCCGCGGCAACAATCGCTGCGATTCGCTGCGCAACATCGTTCGCGATCCCCGCGTCGGGCTATTGTTCCTGATCCCGGGCTCGGGCAGCACGCTGCGCGTCAACGGCCGCGCCCATGTCTCGGCCGAGCCGGAGCTGCTCGCCTCCTTCAAGATGGAAGGCAAGGCGCCGCGCACGGTGATCGTGATGAATGTGGACGAGATCTACTTCCAGTGCGCCCGCGCGATCGTGCGCTCCGACCTCTGGAACCCGGACAAGCAGGTCGATCCGAAGGCCTTGCCGACGCCGGGGCAGATCCTCGCCGAAATGAGCGAGCACACGGTCGGCGGCGAAAAATACGATCGGGAATGGCCGGAGCGCGCACGCCAGACGATGTGGTGATGCCCGTGACGACCTGGATTGAACCTAGGATATAGCCCGGTCTTCCCAGTCCTCCCAAGTCACGTCGTCATTGATCTCGAGGTAGCGCGAAACGGCGACGCCGATGGTCGGGAAGAAGTTGTTCTCGCCAAGCTGCGCCAACAAGCCGAATTTCTTCAGCTTGTCCTTGACGGGATCCTTGAGCTCGGCAAAGCACAGCTCGATCTCGCGCGCCTGCAGCGCCTCGTCCAGTTCGGCGAGAATGTCGCCGGCGGTAACGTCCACGCTGGTGACCGGCTCGGCCGCAACGACTAGCCAGCGCACCGGCGTCGGAGATTTCGCCACGGCATCCAGCGCACGTTCCTTGAAGAACTCGGCATTGGCAAAGAACAGCGGCGCATCCCACCGGAACAGGACCAGCCCGGGGATTTGGCGCGCGTCCGGATATCGCGTAATGTCGTGATAACCCTTCACGCCGGAGGCGCGACCCAGCACGGCGGAATGGGGCCGCCAGCCATCCCACAAGAACTCGATGATCGCGATCACGATGGCGAGGCCTATTCCCGGAATCACTCCCAGCACGGCCACGCCAACAAAGCAGACCACCGATAGCCAGAACTCCCACTGCTGGATGGCGTAGATTCGCCTGAGATCGCTGAACTCAAACAGGCCGAGCGCGGCGGCGATGACCACGGCGGCCAATGCGGCGTTGGGCAAGTGCTGGAGCAGGTTCGGCGCCATCAGCAGCAGAAGGCCGATGGCAAGCGCGCCGATGACGCTGGTGAGTTGGGTGCGCGCTCCGGCGGCTTCCGCAACGGGCGTGCGCGATCCGCTGCTGCTGATCGGAAAGCCCTGAAAGAAGCCGGCCGCCAGATTGGCCGCGCCGAGCCCCACCATCTCCTGGTTGGGATCAACGCGATCGCCCAATCGTCCCGCATAGGCCCGCGAAAGCACGCTGGTGTCGGCGAATGACACCAGCGCGACGGCGCAACCGCCGATCAGCACCTGCACGATATCGCCATAGCCGATCCGGGGAATGGCGAATCCCGGCAGGCCTTGGGGAAGCGAACCCAAAACTGTCACGTTAAAGCGCGCTCCGAGATCGAGCACGCCGGTGACGACCGTCGCCGTAACAACGGCAATCAGAATGCTCGGCAACCGCTTGTTCCGTGCGAGCAGCAGGATCACCGCCAACGTGGCAAGGCCGATCCCGAGGGCGACCCAATTTGTCTTTCCGTCAAGGATCGCTCCGCCGATCGCCCAGAGGCTGCGCAGAGGTCCATCGCTTTCGATGGAGAAGCCGAACAGCTTTGGCAGCTGGCTGATCAGCACGGTCAGGGCAATCCCATTCATGTAGCCGTAGCGGATCGGCTTGGAGAGAAGCTCGGTCAAGAACCCCAACCGCGCGATGCCCGCCACGATGCATATCGTTCCGGAGACGACGGCCATCATGGCGGCCAGGGTTACCGCGCGCAGGGGATCGCCGCCCGACAGCGGAACGACAACGCCAAGGATGACGGCCGCAAGCGCCGAGTCCGGTCCGAGGACGAGGATGCGGCTCGGCCCGAACAACGCGTAGACGAGGAGCGGGATGATCGTCGCGTAAAGTCCGTAGATGCCAGGCAGGCCCGACGCTTCCGCATAGGCGATGCCGACCGGGACCAGCATGGTCGCGAGCACAAGCCCGGCGAAAATGTCGTGTGGAAGCCACGCCGCTTCATATCGACGGACCGTGTTGAGACCTGGCAGCCAGCCGGTCCAATGATTCATCGCCGGTCACTCCCAACCCCGTTGGAGCTCGCATGCGCTTGACGTGAACCGCTTTACCCTTTCGCCTGCTCGTCGAACGCTTTCAGCGACACCGCTGCGATCTCGCGCAGCGCGTTGCGGTCGGCGCCCGAGGAGGCCATCACGCACATGCCTGATATGACCGCGGAGAGATAGCGGGCGAGCATGGCCGGATCGGCGCTTTCGTCCAGGTCGCGTTCGGCCTTGGCGCGGACAAAGCGTTCGCGCAACTGGTCTTCGGTGTGGGTGCGGCGCGCCGCCAGTTCGAATGGAACATTTTCCGAGCCGGTGCCGCAGGCAAGTCCGCCCTGGACCAGCAGACAGCCGGGCGGGTTGGCGGGATCGGTCTGGGCGTCCGCGTGCTCCATCAGAAATCGTTCCGCCACCTCGCGGGCGGTGGCGGCGCCCAAAACCGTTTCCATCCAGGCGTCACGGCGCTCGGTGTAGCGGTCGAGCGCGGCCTTCAGCAGGCCTTCCTTGCTGCCGAAGGCGGCATAGAGGCTCGGCGGATTGATGTTCATCGCCTCGGTGAGCTGCGCAATCGTCGCGCCCTCGTAACCATGGCGCCAGAACACGTCCATCGCCTGGTCCAAAGCGGCATCCGCGTCGAAAGCGCGCGGGCGTCCCATACCCATTTTCGTTACTCCGTAAGCTGGGTGCCCGTTTCTGTGACGGATTGTCCCTGGCTTATCCTCTTGTTGCACGTGATGTTTTTCCGCGGCTTCTCATTTCCCCACGAATGCGCTAAGAAAATCATAGTGCTCGATACATAAGTATCTTGCGGACCGGCGTCCAGCTCCACATCTGTAGTGAACACTACAGATATCTGGAGCGCGCGAATGCCCTCGTCAACCCAAAATCCCCGTTCCGGCCGCCTCCGACGCGTCGTCGGCGGTATTGTGATCCTCGGCGCCCTCGCTGTCGCCGGTTCGATCGCGACCGGCCACTATTTTCATGCCGCCCAGGCGACCGCCACAGCGGCCGCCCCCGAACCGGCAGTGCCGGTGACCGTGGCTGTGATCCAGCCGCGCCCGACCACGCTGTTCGATGACTTCTCGGGCCGGCTCGAGGCCGTCGACCGCGTCCAGCTCCGGCCGCGGGTGGCGGGCGCGATCCTGGCGACCAACTTCACCGAAGGCGCGCTGGTGAAGTCTGGCGACATCCTGTTCAAGATCGACCCCGCGCCCTACGCCGCCGAGGTCGACCGCGCCCAGGCACAGCTCGAGGCCGCCAGGGCCCGTGCCGTGTTCACCGCGAGCGAAGTCGAGCGCGGCGCCCAGCTGGTCGGCAACAACATCGTTACCAAGCGCGATTTCGACCAGCGCGACAACACCAACCGCGAGGCGATCGCCAACGTCAAGGCGGCTGAAGCCGCGCTGCAGACCGCAAAACTCAATCTCGATTACACCGAGGTCCGCGCACCGGTCGACGGCCGGGTCGGCAGGATCGAGATCACGGTCGGCAACCTGGTCGCGGCGGGCACCTCGTCGCCGGTGCTGACCTCGCTGGTCTCGGTCAATCCGATCTATGCGAGCTTCGATGCCGATGAGGAAGTCGTGTTGCGCGCGCTGAACTCGATCGCGGACGCCTCTGGCAAGCGCGGCAATCTCGATCAGATCCCGGTCGACATGGTGACCTCAGGCGGCCTCAGCGCCAAGGGGCACATCCAGCTGATCGACAACCAGGTCAACGGGCAGAGCGGCACCATCCGCGTCCGCGCCGTGTTCAGGAACGATGACGGCCGGTTGATCCCCGGGCAGTTCGCCCGCGTGCGCATGGGCCAGCCGAAAGAGCAGACGATGGTGCTGATCGACGAGCGCGCCGTCGGCACCGACCAGGACAAGAAGTTCGTCATGCTGGTCGGCGACGACAGCCGCGCGGTCTATCGCCCGGTCACGCTCGGCGGTGCGGTCGACGGCCTGCGGATCGTGACCGCCGGCCTGAAATCCGGCGACCGCATCGTCGTCAACGGCCTGCAGCGCGTGCGTCCCGGTGCGCTTCTGAAGATGGAAGTCGCCGAAATGGGCGCGCGCGGCATGCAGCAGGCATCCACTGAAACCAACCAGCACGTCGTGCAGCGCTAGGAGCCCGTCCAGATATGTTTTCGTGACGGGCATTTGTTGTAGAGTAGCAGGCTCAGGCTGCGTTTGCGAGGTTGAACAGCTTGAGGAGGTTATGGACGGTGCAGATCATTGTCCACTCGGCGCGCACTTTCTCGATGCCCCGCAACAGGAACTGGCGGAAGCCTCTTGCCTGTTTGATCTGCCCGAACACCGGCTCCACCACTTGCTTTCGCAATCGGTAGGGTGTTTCGAAGCCGCCATCGTCGATCTTCTTTCGCATGGCCTGTGTCAGTGGGCCGCCGACTTTTCCGTTCGCTACTGTCGGGTGCTTGGCGCGTCCGGGCGCGACATAGCCATCGATGCTGCGTGTGTCGAGCGCTTCGAGATTGGCTTCGCTGCAGTAGCCGGAATCCGCTGAGGCCTGCCGCGGCTTGCGGCCAAGATTGCTCTCGATGGCCTCGATCAGGGGCACCAACTGGCCCTGATCGCTGCCGTGCTGGGTCAGTTCTTGCGCGACAATGATCTGGGCATGTGCATCGACGGCCGCCTGGGCATTATAGGCCTGAACGAAGCCATCCTTCGACTTCATGATGCGGCTTTCCGGATCGGTGAAGTTGCGTTGCGCCTTGGGATTGGGTTCCTCCGATGGCAGCGCCGCCGGTTTGCCCGGCTTCTTGCGGCCTTCGGCCTGGCGCTGCTGTTCCTTTTCGGCCTCGATGCGGCGCTCTTCCTCCGCCGCCAGTTTGGCGTCCGCTTCCAGCGCCGCCATCGCTTGCTGGATCTTCGCCAGCCGTTTCTGCTTGTCGACGGTCCAGTCCGGCAGTTCGTCGCTGTTGCCGAAAGTCTCATCCTCCGAGGCATCCGCCGCCTCGGCGGCCGCCAGCATGCGAGCGACCTCGGCCTTCAATTCCGCCTCGCGCTTCTTCATGCGCTCATAACTCATCGCCTTGTGTTTCGACGCGTTCGCCTTGATCTTCGTACCATCCAGCGCGACATGACCGAGCTTGACCAGCCCGGCCGTCTCGCACAACTTCAGAACCTGCACGAATAGCGCGCCGAGCGCCTTCAAATGTCGCTTGCGAAAGTCGCTGATCGTCCGAAAATCCGGCGCATCCAGCGCCACGATCATCACAAAATCGTTCCGCTCCCGGCAGGCCTTGGCAATCCGACGCGACGAATACAGCCCACTCGCATAGCTATGCAGCAGCAGCGCCACCATCATCCGCGGATCAAACGGCGGCTGCCCAAGCCCGCTCACATAGCTGCCCATGATCTCCCTGAGATCGAGGCTCTCCCGCACCAGATCAACCATAAACCGCGAGACATGGCCTTTCGGCACGAAGTCCTGCACATTCGGCGGCAGAAGCAGCGTCTGATCGATGTTCCAAGGCCGAAAATACTTGCTCATCGCCCAATGTTGAATCAGACCCGACCAGATTTGAACAGCGACTATCCAGACAAGCTCCTAGGTCCGGGACCGGTGGCATACGTCATACCGTTGCATGTGCAACTATTTTACTCGCGCCATGCGCGAAGTTCTGCTATCGCGGCGACCAGCATCGTGCGGGGGTGTGCCGTGGCGGCAGTTGAAGCGCCCCCTCACAGACAAAACGGATACAGGGGAGGCCACATGTCCATCGAACTGTCCGCGCGCTCGCGCGGCGCTGAACTGTCGGATGAGGAGCGCAAGGTCCTCACCGCAACGCTCGTCGGCACCACCATCGAGTGGTACGACTTCTTCGTCTACGCCCAAGCGGCGGGCCTGGTGTTCGGCGCGCTGTTCTTCGCGCCGATGAACGCGAACAATCCGCTGCTGGCGCAGATCGTGTCGTTTGCGACGCTCGGCCTGTCATTCCTGTTCCGCCCGTTGGGGGCCATCGTCTGCGGCCATCTCGGCGATCGCTTCGGGCGCAAGAACATGCTCGTGGTCACGCTGCTGTTGATGGGGGCGGCGACCGCGCTGGTCGGCCTGCTGCCGACCTACGCGCAGATCGGTGCCTGGGCGCCGGCGCTCCTAATTCTTCTCCGCATCCTGCAAGGCTTCTCGGCCGGCGGCGAGTGGGGCGGCGCGGCGCTGATGTCGGTGGAATCCGCGCCCGTCGACCGGCGCAGCTTCTTCGGCTCGTTCCCGCAGATCGGCACGCCGCTCGGCATGATCCTGGCGACCGGCGTGCTCTGGGTGCTGACCGCGACGCTCGGCAAGCAGGCGATGATCGAATGGGGCTGGCGGATTCCGTTCCTGCTGTCGATCCTCCTGATCCTTGTCGGCATCGTGATCCGCCGCACTGTCGAGGAATCCCCGGTGTTCAAGGCGATGCAGCGCCGGCACAAGGAATCCTCGGCGCCGCTCAAGGAGCTGATGCGCAATCACAGCAAGGAGATCCTGCGCACCGCATTGATCTTCATGGCTAACAATGCGGCCGGCTACATCCTGATCGCGTTTCTGATAAGCTACGGCACCAACACGCTGAAGATGCCGTCCGAGCAGCTGCTGCTGATCGGCACGCTGGCCGCGGTGAGCTGGTTCATCTTCACGCTGGTCGGCGGCATCCTCGGCGACAGAATTGGCCGCGTGCGCTGCTTCCAGATCGGCTACACCCTGATGGTGCTGTGGGCGGTGCCGATGTGGTTCTTGATCGACAGCAAGAATTTGCTGCTGTTCTTCGTCAGCGCGGTCGGCCTCACCATCGCGCTCGGTCTGTCCTATGGTCCGCAGGCGGCGCTCTATGCCGAGCTGTTTCCGGCCAAGGTGCGCTACTCCGGCGTTTCGATCGGCTACGCGCTCGGCGCCATCTTCGGCGGCGCCTTCGCGCCGATGATCGCGCAATGGATCATCGGCATCTACGGCCAATCCTGGCGCGTCGGCGTCTATATCGGGGTGCTGGCACTGATCTCGCTGATCACGGTGTCGACGATCAAGGATCCGCAGGGCGTCGATTTGAACGTCCACGATGCAGGGACGTAGGCGCCGTGGCTCAGGGGCGGATTAGCCGGCCGAGTGGGTGAAGGGTGAAAGCCGACTATGTGTTGGAGTTCTCCGCGATAAAGTCACAGCTTTCAATCACGTAGCCTTCTCGTCTTGCGGGCCGCGCGCTGTGCGGGGAGCCGATGCTTCCCTTTCGTGTTGGCTGAGGCCGGCTCCGTCGGGCGCGTGATCGGAAACGTCTCGCGCATATGCTCTGCGAGCATTGCACAATAGTCGGTCGCGAAACGAGGCAAGGGGCGCCGCTTGTCCCAAGAGATGGTCAGGGGCTCCTGCAACACCCGGCGCCTGTGCGTGAGACCGACAATCCTCAATTCGTAGCGCTGGCACTGCAGCTGGGAAGGAACGATCGCTATGCCGTGCCCTGCCTCGGCGAGTGCCAGCAAGGTGTGCGGGTTCCGGCTCTCGAATGCGATCGCAGGCTTCAGTCCCGCCATGCGGGCTGCCGCGTCGAAAGCACGCCGAAATCCGAATCCGCTGTCCATCAGCAGCAGCGGAAACTCGCCAAGGTCGGCTACCTCGATCGTCGTTTGAGGGCCAAGCGGCATCGAGGGATGGCAGGCAGCCAGCAGCTCTACAGATCCAAGCGGAAGGCTGCCGTAGTGCTGTTCGCTCAACTTGACTGCGTGCAGCAGGTTTTGGCCGAGATGAATTTCACCGCGTTCGAGCATCGTCAATATTTCGTTGCCCGTCCCCTCCCTGATCCTTACTTCAACGCGGGGATAGCGCTTCGCATATCGGTGCAGAAATTGCGATAGGACACTCTCGATGTGTTGTGGCGACCCGGCTATCTTTAGAACTCCCGTGTCTCCCTGGCGGAGCAACTGAGCCTGCTCTTTCAGTGAGCTGGCGCTGTTGAGCAGCAGTCGGCAGCCTGCAATCAACTGCTCGCCTTCACCGGTCAGCAAAAGGCGGCGCCCGACCCGATCGAACAGCCGAAGGCCGAGCTCCTGCTCAAGTCCGATGATTTGCCTGGACAGGGCCGGCTGAGCGACCCGCAACCGCAACGCAGCTTTCGAGACGGTGCCGAGCTCGGCCACGGTCAGGAACGTGAGGGCCTGTCGAAGGTTCATGCCCGCTTATACCATTACGGCATGAACTTTCAGAGAATATATGCATTGGACACGTTTTGGGCCCGGGCGGACAGTCCTGTCGGCTGCTGCTCGTGGCGGCGGCGACATCGAGGGAGGCCCGCATGAATGCTCGAAGCAAGATCGGTCTCGTCATGCTCACATGCGCCACTTTGGGTGCTCTAGCCCGTCTTATTCGTCAGAGTGCGCCTGAGAGGCTGGCGAGCGTGGTGTAAAGCGCTGATGCGGCGTAGGATTCGGTTGCAAAGCCAACCCCATCACCTCAACCGCGAACGCCAGCCCGCCATGACCGATGATACGATTCTGCCCTTCTCGTTTCCAGCCGTTCACGCCAAGAAAGTCACAGCTGCCTTCGATGGCGGTCGGCTGACCTCGAACGGGGGCGTGATGCTTCTGGCGATGGCCGAGCGGCGTCTCGGCTTGGCCGACAATTTGGCCCGGGTGTTCCCGGATCGGCGCGATCCGACGCGGGTCGTGCACAGCCTTGTCGATATGTTCCGCGCGCGCATGTTCGCGATCTGCTGCGGCTACGAGGACGCCGACGACCTCGATCATCTGCGGTCCGATCCCGCATTCAAGCTGGCCTGCGGACGGCTGCCGGACACGGGTCGCGATCTGTGTTCCCAACCGACGCTGTCGCGGCTGGAGAATGCTCCGCGCCTGCGCGACGTGATCCGACTGACCTACACTTTGGTCGACGCATGGATGGATAGCTACCCGCGCGAGCCGGCATCCGTCACGCTCGACATCGATGATACCTGCGATGTCGTCCACGGCCATCAGCAGCTCTCGCTGTTCAACGCTCATTATGACGAACGCTGCTTCCTGCCGATCCACGTCTACGACACGGAGAAGAGCCGGCCCGTGGCGGTCGTGCTGCGGCCCGGCAAGACGCCGGGCGGCGTCGAGGTGCGTGCCCATCTGCGCCGCCTGATACGGCATATCCGGACGCGGTGGCACAACAGGCGAATTACGTTCCGTGGCGACGGGCACTATGCTCGGCCGGAGGCCATGACGTGGTGCGAGACCAACGGCATCGACTACATCTTCGGTCTGTCCGGCACCAAGCCGCTCGCCAGAAAAGTCGACGAGGCCGCCGACGACATCCGCACGCGACGCGCCATCGAGAACCTGCCGGTTCTGCGTGGCTATACCGAGACGCGCCACAAGGCCAAGTCCTGGGATCGCGAACGGCGTACCGTCGCCCGTATTGAGGCGACGATGCTCGGCCTCGACATCCGTTTCGTCGTCACCAGCCTCGATGTCGGCTCGGCCGAGTGGATCTACGACAGCCTGTATTGCGCGCGCGGCCAAGCCGAGAATCTGATCAAGCTGCATAAGACACAGCTCGCCTCCGATCGCACCAGCTGCCGTTCGGCGCTCGCCAATCAAGTCCGCCTCGTTCTCCACACCGCCGCTTATTGGCTGATGCTGACCGTGCGCGACGCGATTCCCAAAGCCCGGGAATTGGCCACAGCCGAGTTCGCGACGCTGCGTCTTCGTCTCTTGAAACTCGCTGCCCGTGTCGTCGAGACCACGAGCCGCATTCGCCTTGCGTTTGCCGCGGCATGTCCCGAAGCCGACCTGATCCGCGGCTTGCCAGGCGCGCTGCTGCCGCTCGGTCCTTGACCGGCGGGGCGTCCGCCCCCCGTTCGCCCAACCCATCCCTCAAGCGCGTTGCAAAGTACGGGTCGTCAGGCGGTGAAAAGCCGAAGGCAATCCCGCGCGCCTCGTCAGAGCAGATGTGCGGCCACATCAATCGGACTAAAAAAAGCACTCTCACGAATAGGACGGGCTAGGGCCTATTGGGGCCCGGCGGGTTTCGGTGGGCCTTTTGTTCTTTCAGCAGAAATCGAAAAACGCCCGTATTTTCCGGCGCTTCCGCCATTTTCAACAGGCCGAAATAGCGGCTGGACTTGAAGTCGTGTGGTCCTGACGCCCTAGCGGCCGGTGTCCCCTTCAGCAAGAGGCTTACGCCTCTTGCTGAAGGCGGTGACAAAAAAGCCCAGTCTCGCCGGGGAGAGCACGAAATAGGCCGTAACCCATCGCGCAGGGAAAGCCGGGTTGTTTCCGGTTACACCTGTGGTCCTACCTCCGGTGCTTTTTGTTGCACCGGACCCATGGGTGCGATCGGCACCCGGCTTTCCCTGCGCCCTCTGTTTGATGAGAGGGCGGAACGAAGAGCAAAGCTCGGGCAATCATGTCGCGAGAACGTGGAGCTGCGTCCCCATCCACAACAGTCATCGCCCGGCTCGACCGGGCGATCCAGTACGCCGCGGCCTCTCAACTCAAGCACGGAAGTCTCTGGAATACTGGATCACCCGCATGCGCGGGTGATGACATCGAGGGTGCCGCGAGCTTCCCCAATCCACTCCCTCAAAAGTTACCCAATCCGTTAACCCCTTGGAAACCATCCTGCGCCACCAATGGACGTTATCTCTGCCATCTGGGGACGCCCATGCTCGCCCGTGACCAACGCACCCCGTTCTCGGACTGGTGGTGGACCGTCGACAAGCTGCTGCTTGTCGCGATCGCCGCGTTGATGCTGGCCGGCGTCATCCTGTCGCTGGCGGCGAGCCCGCCGGTGGCGACCCGGATCGGGCTCGATCCGTTCCACTTCTTCAACCGCCACGTCATGTTCCTGGCGCCATCGCTGATCGTGCTGATCGGGGTGTCGTTCATGACGCCGCGGCAGATCCGGCGCACCGCGCTGATCGTGTTCGCGGTCTCGATCGCGCTGATCGTGCTGACGCTGCTGATCGGGCCCGAGGTCAAGGGCTCGCGGCGCTGGATCACGCTGCTCGGTGTCAACATCCAGGCCTCCGAAGCCGCCAAGCCTTCTTTCGTGATCGTCGCGGCCTGGCTGTTTGCGGAATCGACCAAGCGGCCCGAGATGCCGGCGACCTCGATGGCGCTGGTGCTGCTGATGACGCTGGTCACGCTGCTGGTGATGGAGCCCGACTTCGGCCAGACCATGCTGATCCTCACCGTGTGGGGCGCGCTGTTCTTCATCGCGGGCATGCGGATGATCTGGGTGTTCGGGCTCGCCGGCGCCGCTGGCGCGGGCCTGTTCGGCGCCTATCTGCTGGTGCCGCACGTCGCCGGTCGCATCAAGCGCTTCATGAATCCCGCCTCCGGCGACACCTTCCAGGTCGACACCGCGATGGAAGCGTTCTGGAACGGCGGCTGGTTCGGGCTCGGGCCGGGCGAGGGCATCGCCAAACGCAGCCTGCCGGACAGCCACACCGACTTCGTGTTCGCGGTCGCGGCGGAAGAGTTCGGCATCATCCTCTGCCTGATGCTGGTCGCGCTGTTCGGCTTCATCGTGGTCCGCACGCTGACCCGCGCCTATGCCACCGAGGACATGTTCTCGCGCTTTGCGGCGTCGGGGCTTGCGATCCTGTTCGGCGTGCAGGCGACGATCAACATGGCGGTCAATCTGCAATTGATCCCGGCCAAGGGCATGACGCTGCCGTTCATCTCCTATGGCGGCTCCTCGTTCGTCTCGCTCGCCTATGGCGTCGGCATGATGCTGGCGCTGACGCGGCAGCGGCCGCGCACCGAGATCGAATCGATGGAAGGCGCCAGCGCTCGGCGCGCCTACGCGTAGGTGACTGTGACTGCGGCGTCGGTTATCTGAAGGCCATGGACAACGCGCCCCTGATTCTGCTGGCGGCCGGCGGCACCGGCGGCCATTTGTTCCCGGCCGAAGCGCTCGCCGTGGAATTGATCAGACGTGGCCTGCGGGTCCGGCTCGCCACCGACGGCCGCGCGCTGCGCTATTCCGGCCTGTTCGGCCGGGAGAGCATCGACCTGGTGCCGAGCGCGACCGTGCGCAGCCGCAACCCGCTCTCGCTGGCGCAGACCGTGCTGATGCTCGGCTACGGCACGCTGGTCGCGGCCAATCTGGTGCGCCGGCTGAAGCCGTCCGCCGTGGTCGGCTTCGGCGGCTACCCGACCTTGCCGCCGCTGATCGCGGCGCGGATGCTCGGCGTCCCCGGCATTATCCACGACGCCAATGCGGTGCTCGGCCGCGCCAACCGTTTCCTCTCCGGCCGCGTCAACGCGATCGCGACCTCGCTGCCCGGCGTGCTCGATCGCGATCCCGCGCTGGCCGGCAAGGCGACCACCGTCGGCACACCGATGCGGCCGGCGATCCTGGCGGCCGCCGCAGTGAAATACACGCCGCCCGAGGTGGACGGGCCGCTGCGCCTGCTGGTCGTCGGCGGCAGCCAGGGCGCGCGGGTGATGAGCGACATCGTGCCGCCGGCGATCGAGCAGCTCGCGCCCGCGCTGTGGAGCCGCCTGATCGTCACCCAGCAGGTGCGCGAAGAGGACATGACCAGGGTGCGCGCGGTTTACGACCGGCTCAGGATCGATGCCGAGCTCGCGCCGTTCTTCGCCGACCTGCCGGCGCGGCTGGCCTCGAGCCAGCTCGTCATTTCGCGCTCGGGCGCCGGCACCGTGGCCGAGCTCGCCGCGATCGGCCGGCCCTCGATCTTGGTGCCGCTGCCGGGCGCGATCGATCAGGACCAGTTCGCCAATGCCGGCGTGCTGTCGCAAGCGAACGGCGCGCTGCGCATCGCGCAGAGCGACTTCACGCCCGAAAGACTCGCCGCCGAGATCACGGCCTTCGCTGCGGAGCCGCAGAAATTGACCGCGATGGCGGAAGCTGCGCGCGGCGTCGGCCGGCTCGATGCCGCCGAGCGGCTGGCGGACCTGGTTGCCAAGGTGGCCGGGATTTGATGCGCCAATCCAGCAGGACGCCGGGGGAGACTTGAATATGACGGGCCTGTTGATTCACTCCGTCTCGGAATTCTCGGATCTGATCCTCGAGGCGCTACGCCTGGCCGACGCGCAAAACATCGTCGAGATCGGTGCGGAGTATGGCGGCATGTCGGCGCTGCTCGCCGAGCACTGCCGGGCGCGCGGCGGTCAGCTCACCAGCGTCGATCCGGCGCCGAAGCGCGAATTCCTCGATTGGGTCAACGCCAATCCGGATGTGCATCACGTTGCGAAGACCAGCCTCGATGCCTTCGCGGAACTCGATGCCGCCGACGCCTGGATCGTCGACGGCGACCACAATTGGTACACGGTCTATCACGAGCTCCGGCAGATCGAGGTGATCAGCCGCCGCGCCGGCCAGCCTGTTCTGGTCTTCCTGCACGATGTCGGCTGGCCCTGCGGGCGGCGCGACATGTATTACACACCCGAGCAAATTCCGGCCGCCTACCGCCATCCGCACAGTTACGACGCGGGCGCCACGCTGGATCGCCCGGTGCTGGTCGAGGGGCGTGGCTTTCGCGGCGCCGGCCTCGCTGCATTCGCAAACGTCGCCGGCGGCGCGCGCAACGGCGTGATGACCGCGATCGATGATTTCCTGGCGGAGGAGCTGGCGCAGGGCAGGGAGTTCGGTTTCGCCGAGATCCCCGCCGTATTCGGCCTCGGTGTGCTGTTCGACATGAACGCGGCCTGGAGCGCATCGTTGGCCGAACTCGTGCTGCCCTATCACCTGAACAAGCTGCTGCGCACGCTCGAGACCAACCGGCTGCGCAACTATCTTCGCGTCATCGAGATGCAGGATGAACTGGCGGCGCGTGCCGTGCGATTGGGAGCGGCGTAACCGCCGGGCCGGGATGGAGATGTCCGTGATGCTCGATCTGAGGCACTGGCCGGTAGTCGGCGATCGCGACATTTCCGCGGCCGAAGGCCGCAAAAAGCCCTTGTCACGCATGGGAAAAGCGGGGCATCCAGTGGTCAGCGCCGCCGATGTGAGGCGCACAGAGAAGCTCAATCGTCCGCTCCGCAGCGGTGCCCGCATTGGGCGGATGATGATGTCAGGAACCGGATCATGAGACTGCCGCGCGAGATCGGACCCATTCACTTCGTCGGGATCGGCGGCATCGGTATGAGCGGCATCGCCGAGGTGCTGATCAATCTCGGCTACACCGTGCAGGGCTCGGACGCGTCGGACAATTACAATCTCGACCGGCTGCGCAAGAAGGGCGCAAAAGTCTCGGTTGGCCACACCGCCGAGAATGTCGACGGTGCCGATGTCGTCGTGGTCTCGACCGCGATCAAGCGCGACAATCCCGAGCTGATGGCGGCGCGCGCGCAGCGCATTCCCGTGGTGCGGCGCGCCGAGATGTTGGCGGAGTTGATGCGGCTGAAGAGCTGCGTCGCGATCGCCGGCACCCATGGCAAGACCACCACGACCACGATGGTCGCGACCTTGCTCGATGCCGGCGGGCTCGATCCGACCGTGATCAATGGCGGCATCATCAATGCCTATGGCTCCAACGCGCGGCTGGGGGCCGGCGACTGGATGGTGGTCGAGGCCGACGAGAGCGACGGCACCTTTCTGAAGCTGCCGTCGGATGTTGTCATCGTCACCAATATCGATCCCGAGCATCTCGATCACTTCAAGACCTTCGAGGCGATCCAGGACGCGTTCCGCAATTTCGTCGAGAACGTTCCGTTCTACGGCTTTGCCGTGATGTGCACCGATCACCCCGTGGTGCAAAACCTGGTCGGCAAGATCGAGGACCGCCGCATCATCACCTACGGACAAAATCCGCAGGCCGATGCGCAGCTCCTGGATCTGACGCCGATGGGCGGCGGCTCCAAGTTCACGGTCGCGATCCGCGATCGCAAGACCGGCGCGACGCACGAGATCGCGGATATCATGCTGCCGATGCCGGGACGCCACAATGCATCGAACGCGACGGCGGCGATCGCGGTCGCGCACCAGCTCGGCGTGACCGACGACGTGATCCGCCAGGCCATGGCCGGCTTCGGCGGCGTCAAGCGGCGCTTCACCAAGACCGGCGAGTCGAACGGCATCACGGTGATCGACGATTACGGTCATCATCCGGTCGAGATCGCAGCGGTGCTGAAGGCGGCGCGGGAATCCACCAACGGCAAGATCGTCGCCGTGGTGCAGCCGCATCGCTACACCCGCCTGCAGTCGCTGTTCGAGGAATTCTGCACCTGCTTCAACGATGCCGATGCGGTCGTCGTCGCCGAGGTCTATCCGGCCGGCGAGACGCCGATCGCAGGCATCGACCGCGATCACTTCGCCGCCGGCTTGCGCGCGCACGGCCATCGCAGCGTGGTGCCGCTCCCGAACGCGGGCGAGCTCGCGAAGATCGTTCACGGTCTCGCCAAGTCCGGCGACCTCGTCGTCTGCCTCGGCGCCGGCAACATCACGCAATGGGCCTACGCATTGCCCGGCGAATTGAAGGCGCTGGGGTGATGATGTTCGCTCTTGCCGCTGCCGAACAGCTGCGCAGTCACGAAGGCCGGCGTATGCCGCCACCCCTCTCCCTACCCCTCCCCCGCAAGGGGGGAGGGAACCCATCCGCCAGTGCGTCCCTGACTCGTGCAAAGAGTCAGAGTGCAGCTGTGACGCTACGTGAAGTGAGTACGCTAGTCAGGCTCCCTCCCCCCTTGCGGGGGAGGGTTGGGGAGAGGGGTAAGCCCCGGGCGCTGACGGCAGGCGTAACACGATGCGGTATCAACCCGTTCCATGAGCCGATTGACCCCGCATGACCTTCCCCGACATCACGCCCGATCTCAAAGCCGCGATGCCGGAGCTGCGCGGGCGGCTGCTGGCGAACCAATCGCTTGCGGAGCTGACGTGGTTTCGCGTCGGCGGTCCGGCGCAGGTGCTGTTCACGCCGGCGGACGAGGATGATCTCGCCTATTTCCTGACGCGCCTGCCGCAGCAGCTGCCGGTCTATGTCGTCGGCGTCGGCTCCAATCTGATCGTGCGCGACGGCGGCATGCCAGGCGTCGTGATCCGGCTGGCGCCGCGTGCGTTCGGCGAGACCAGCGCGGCCGATGATGTCGTCACTGCGGGTGCCGCGGCGCTCGACAAGCGCGTGGCTGAAACGGCGGCGGCCGCCAACATCGGCGGCATGGAATTCTTCTTCGGCATTCCCGGCACGGTCGGCGGCGCGCTGCGCATGAATGCCGGCGCCAATGGCGGCGAGACCAAGGACGTGCTGGTGGAAGCGACCGGCATCGGCCGCGACGGCACGAAGCATACGTTCGGCAATGCCGACATGAGGTTCGTCTATCGCAACAGCGGCGTCGATCCGTCCGTCATCTTCACCTCGGCGCGCTTCCGCGGCAGGATCACCGCATCAGATGCGATCCGCGCCCGCATGAACGAGGTGCAGACCCATCGCGAGACCGCGCAGCCGATCCGCGAGAAGACCGGCGGCTCGACCTTCAAGAATCCGCCCGGCAACAGCGCCTGGAAGCTGATCGACGCCGCCGGCTGCCGCGGCCTCAAGGTCGGCGGCGCGCAGGTGTCGGAGATGCACTGCAATTTCCTGATCAACACCGGCAACGCCACCGGGCACGACATCGAGACGCTCGGCGAGACGGTGCGTGAACGGGTCAAGCAAACCAGCGGGATTGAGCTGCACTGGGAAATCAAGCGGATCGGGAACAGCTGATGCAGGTCACCATTCTGTTCGGCGGCACCAACAAGGAGCGGCTGGTCTCGGTGGCGAGCGCGCAGGCGCTGCATCGCGCGCTGCCTGACGCGGGGCTCTGGTTCTGGGATGTTGACGACACCGTGCATGCGGTGACGTCCGAGAAGCTGCTCGGTCACACGCGGCCCTTCGAGGTTGATTTCAAGCCCGAGGGGCGCGGCATCGCGCTCGAGGAGGCGCTCGACAAGGCTGGCGCCGAGCAGCGAGTGCTGGTGCTTGGCCTGCACGGCGGCCGCGCCGAGAATGGCGAGTTGCAGGCGATGTGCGAGATGCGCGGCGTCGCGTTCACCGGCTCAGGCTCGGCGTCGTCGCATCTGGCGTTCGACAAGCCGTCGGCCAAACGCTTCGCGGCGATCGCAGGTCTCAACGCGCCGCTGGGCATCGCCGTCGAACGGATCGATGCGGCCTTCGCCCAACACGGCAGGCTGATCGCAAAGCCCGCCAAGGACGGATCGAGCTACGGCCTGATCTTCGTCAACGCAGAGCAGGACCTTGTCGCCGTTCGCAATGCCGCCAGGCATGAAGACTATCTGATCGAGCCGTTCGTGTCGGGCGTCGAGGCGACCTGCGGCGTGCTCGAGCAATCCGACGGCACGGTGTTCGCGCTGCCGCCGATCGAGATCGTACCGGCGGAGGGCAGCTTCGACTACACGGCCAAATACCTTCTGAAGTCGACCCAGGAGATCTGCCCCGGCCGCTTCGAGCCGGAGGTCAGCGCCGCGATCATGGATCATGCGCTGAAGGCGCATCGCGCATTGTCCTGCACCGGCTACTCACGCAGCGATTTCATCGTCTCAGTGAACGGGCCGGTCTACCTCGAGACCAACACGCTGCCGGGGCTCACGGCGGCGTCATTGTACCCTAAGGCCTTGAAAGCGCAGGGCATCGCCTTTGCAGACTTCCTGATCGACCAGATCGAGATCGCGCGCCGCCGCGTCCGGAGTTAAGGCCGACCGGGCGGGAACCCGCGAGACTTGGCCGGATGGAACCCGGACGCTGTTGCTAAAATGCTAACGGGTTCGCGGCAAAGTCCTCAAAGCGTTGATCAAAACACACTCCAGGCTGAAGTCGTTTACCGTTTGTTTACCAGGAAGCCCGAAGGTTAACGCTGGCGGCGCATGTAGCGCTTGGCTGCCGGGGCGTGAGCTGTCGCGGATTACCGCTTCGAGGATCGCAACCAGGGAACAGGGGGCCACTCTAATCCCACCGGTCTAGCCGAGACGTGACCTGTGCCGGGACCCGCAGGGTTTGGCGGGCACAACATGACGAGCTCGTGCAATGGATGGTGCAGGACGCCTCACTCGATCGCTGCGATCGCTGGGGCCTCAAGCTGACCTGAAAGCAGCCGCTATTGGAGCGGCGGTGCTGCTGCGCGAGTATGTCGGCGCCCATCTCGCACGCCGCCGCCGGCGTCCCGCCGCCAGACGGCCGCAGGTGATCGATCGCGAGCCGCCGAACCGCTTCATCCTGACGGTCGAACGCTATCTGCCGCGCCGCATCGGCCTGGTCGCGACGCTCGCGATCCTGTTCGGCAGCGCAGGCTTCGGCATCGTCCGCGGCGGCCATGTCGAGGAATTCACCACGGCGCTCAGCGATACCCGCAACGCGCTCGCCAACGCCGCGGGCTTCCGCATCACCACCGTCGGCATCAACGGCCGCAAGCAGCTGAGCCAGGACGAGGTGCTTGCGATCGGCGGCGTCAACGGCCGCTCATCGCTGCTGTTCCTCGACGCCGACACCGTGCGCGCCAAGCTGAAGGCCAATCCCTGGATCGCGGACGCCACGATCCTGAAACTCTATCCGGGCCGGCTGCAGATTGACATCGTCGAGCGCACCGCCTTCGCGCTGTGGCAGCAGAACGGCCGCCTGTCGGTGATCGCCTCCGACGGCGCGGTGCTCGAGCCCTACGTGTCACGTCGCTTCCTCAACCTGCCGCTGGTGGTCGGCAAGGGCGCCGACACGCGCGCCCAGGACTTCCTGGCGCTGCTCGACCGCTACCCGCAGGTGCGCTCGGTGACCAAGGCCGCGATCTTCGTCGGCGAGCGGCGCTGGAACCTGCGGCTGAAGGACGGCCTCGACATCCGCCTGCCGGAGAACGACGTCGGCAATGCGCTGGCCGCGCTCTCCAGGCTCGACAAGGACGAGAAGCTGTTCTCGCGCGACATCGTCGCCGTTGACATGCGCCTGCCGGATCGCCTGATCGTGCAATTGTCCGAGGACGCCGGCAAGGCGCGCGACGAGCTGTTCAAGGACAAGAAGTCCAAGAAGAAGGCCGGTGACTCCGCATGACCGGCCTCGATCGCAACCTGACCCCGAAGACCCGCCCGATGCAGAAGCGCACCGCGATGGTGGCGTCTCTCGACGTCGGCTCCAGCAAGATCGCCTGCATGATCGCGCGGCTGAAGCCGTCGCCGCCGAACGAGGCGCTGCGCGGCCGCACCCATGCGGTCGAGCTGATCGGCTACAGCCAGATCCAGTCGCGCGGCGTCAAGGCCGGCTCCGTGGTCGATCTCGCCGAATGCGAGAAGGCGGTGCGCCATGCCGTGGCGTTGGCCGAGCGCATGGCCAAGGTCCGCGTCGAATCCGTGCTGCTGTCGGTCTCCGGCGGCAGGCTGCACGGCCAGCTGGTTGAAGCCGCGGCCGATATCCGCGGCGGCTCGGTCACCGCGGACGATATCAGCCGCGTCACCTCCGCCGGCATGCGCCACGCCGCCGGCGCCGGCCGCACCGTGCTGCATGCGCTGCCGGTCGGCTACGCGCTCGACGGCGTCAAGGGCATCCGCGATCCCAGAGGCATGGTGGCGCGCCAGTTCGGCGTCGACATGAACGTGGTGACGTCGGATGCGACGGTCGCCAAGAACCTGATGCTGGTGGTCGAGCGCTGCCATCTCAACGTCGAAGCCATGGCGTCGAGCCCCTATGTCGCGGGCCTCTCGGTGTTGACCGATGACGAGGCCGACCTCGGCGCCGCCGTCGTCGAGATGGGCGCCGGATCGACGACGATCGCGACCTACTCGGGCGGACGCCTCGTGCACGCATCGGGTTTTGCGCTCGGCGGACAACATATCACGATGGATCTTGCGCGCGGCATCGGCGCGTGCATTGCGGATGCCGAGCGAATCAAGACTTTATACGGCACGGTGCTGACCGGCGGTTCGGACTCGCGTGAGCTGATGTCCGTTCCCACTGCAGGCGATGATCGGGAGACTCCGCAAATCGTGTCCCGCGCCACGATCGCGAACATCGTCCGGCATCGCGCCGAGGAGATCTTCGAAATGGTCCGTGACCGGCTCGCGGATTCCCCCTTTGCGGCCGAGCCGAGGGCGCGCGTCGTGCTGAGCGGCGGCGCATCCCAACTCACCGGCACCATCGAGCTTGCCACCCGCATCCTGAACCGCCAGGTCCGCATCGGCCGCCCGCTCGGCTTCGGCCGGCTGCCGAACGAGGCGAAAGGCGCCTCGTTCTCGGTGCCGACGGGCCTCCTGGTCTATCCGCAATACGCTCATCTTGAACATGTCGAACCGCGGCGCACGCGGCAGCTCAGGACAGGGACAGACGGCTACTTCGGAAAGGTCGGACGATGGCTTCGCGAGGGCTTCTGATGACCGCATCCCGGCTCACCCCATTTTCACCAACTCCCGCGCCCCGTGGCCGGGGCGAACCCACGCGCGCGTAATCGAGAGAGGCAACCATGGCACTCAATCTGACACCCCCTGACATCAGCGAGCTGAAACCGCGGATCACTGTCTTCGGCGTCGGTGGCGCGGGTGGCAATGCCGTCAACAACATGATCACTGCCGGGTTGCAGGGCGTCGACTTCGTCGTCGCCAACACCGACGCACAGGCGCTGACCATGTCGAAGGCGCAGCGCATCGTCCAAATGGGCACCCAGGTCACTCAGGGCCTCGGCGCCGGTTCGCAGCCCGATGTCGGTGCTGCGGCCGCGCAGGAGGTCATGGACGAGCTGCGCGATCATCTCACCGGCGCCAACATGGTGTTCGTCACCGCCGGCATGGGCGGCGGCACCGGCACCGGTGCTGCGCCCGTGATCGCCAAGGCGGCCCGCGAAATGGGGATCCTCACGGTCGGCGTGGTCACGAAGCCGTTCCACTTCGAGGGCCAGCGCCGCATGCGCACCGCCGAGCACGGTATTTCCGAGCTGCACAAGGTGGTCGACACGCTGCTGATCATCCCGAACCAGAACCTGTTCCGGGTCGCCAACGAGAAGACCACCTTCGCCGACGCGTTCGCGATGGCCGACCAGGTGCTGTACTCGGGCGTCGCCTGCATCACCGACCTGATGGTCAAGGAAGGCCTGATCAACCTCGACTTCGCCGACGTCCGCGCCGTGATGCGGGAAATGGGCAAGGCGATGATGGGCACCGGCGAAGCCACCGGCGAGAAGCGCGCGCTGACCGCAGCCGAAGCTGCGATCGCCAACCCGCTGATCGACGATAGCTCGATGAAAGGCGCCCGCGGCCTCCTGATCTCGATCACCGGCGGCAAGGACCTGACCCTGTTCGAGGTCGACGAAGCCGCGACCCGCATCCGCGAGGAAGTCGATGCCGACGCCAACATCATCGTCGGCGCCACCTTCGACGAATCGCTCGACGGCGTCATTCGCGTCTCGGTGGTCGCAACCGGCATCGAGCAGGCGGCGATCGCCTCCCGTGCCGCGGCGCCCGCGCAGCAGTCGGGCGGCTCGCCGGAGAGCCGGCTGGCCGATCTGACTGCCCGCCTGCGGGCCGACAACCAGCGCATGGCCGAGCGTTCCCAGAAGCTGGAGCCGCCGACCGGCGTGACGGTCGCGCCGATTGCGGCTCCTGCCGCCGCCCAGCAGCGTCCGGCCGTCGAGCGCGCAGCGCTCGCGGCGATCGCGGCCGCGGTTGCTCCGGACAGCGCGCCGGCTCAGGCGCCGATGCAGCCGGGCTCCTATGGTGACGTCACCGTGCGGCCGATCGCCCAGAAGCCGACCTTGTTCCCCGACCACGAGGCAGCCAAGGCCGAGCAGCACGAGCCGATGCCGCCCGAGACCTTCATCCCGCAAGCGGCCGAGCGTTCGCCGGTCCGCGCCCCGCGGATGCCGAAGTTCGAGGATTTGCCGATGCCGGCGCAGGCGGAGATTCGCCAGGCCCATGACGGTGAGGCGGAGCACCCGCAGAAGACCCGGCTGTCGCTGCTGCAGCGGCTGGCCAATGTCGGCCTCGGCCGCCGCGACGAAGAGACCGAGCCGCCGATCGCGGCCCGCGCCTCCAATCCGGCGATGCCCGTGATGCCGCCGCTGCCCGACCGCAAGCAGGCCCGCAGCGTCGCGCAGCAGATCTCGGCGAACGAATCGCCGGTATCGGAATATGCGAAGCGTCCGGCGCCGCAGGGATTGGACGCTCACGGCCGCCCGGCACCTGTTGCGCCAACGCCACAGGGTGACGACCATCTTGATATCCCGGCCTTCCTGCGCCGGCAGGCAAACTGAAGTTTGTTACAACCTTGGCGACAAAGAAGGCCTCGGCGGGGAACCGCCGGGGCCTTCTCCTTTTTGCGGGCAGGCGGTTGTGGTTGCCAAACAAGTAACTGATTTTAAATCATTAATTATTCTTTCGGTGATCTGATGGCCGCGCTTCGAGGGCCGATTTCGCTGCCGCAATTAGGTTAACCTTGGGCGTGAATGCGGCCGAGATGGGGTAACAATCGGTAAAGAAGCGTGAGTTGGCGCGGTTTAGGAAATCACTATGGTCTGCCGTGACTTGGGGAGCTCAAGCGAGTCGGCCTGGGGAAATTTGGCCACTTGAATTGAGTGAAGTCGGGTAGTGGGCATTATCGAATGAAGTTCAGCCGTCAAACCACGCTTCGGTCGCAGGCCACCGTGACTGGCGTAGGCGTTCATTCCGGTCTTCCTGTCAGTCTTACCTTGGGACCGGCGCCCGTTGATTCGGGTTTCATTTTTGTCCGCACCGGTCTCGACGGTGCCGACCGCGAAGTCGCCGCCAACGTTGACGCCGTGATCGCAACCGAGTTCGCGACGGTGCTGGGTGACCGCGAAGGGCCGCTGGTTTCGACCGCGGAACACGTGCTCGCTGCGCTGCGCGGCATGGGCGTCGACAACGCCACCATCGAAATCGACGGGCAGGAAGTTCCGATCATGGACGGCAGCGCTGCGGCGTTTGCCGCAGCCATCGATCAGGCCGGCATTGTGACCCAGCCTGCCGTCCGCCGCTTCATCCAGGTGCTGAAGCCGGTGCAGGTCAAGATCGGCGACGCGATGGGCGAGCTGCGTCCGTTCGCCGGCGGGTTCCGCGCTGAAGTCGAGATCGAATTCACCAACAAGGTGATCGGCCACCAGACCTTCTCGTTCGACCTTTCGCCGGAAGGCTTCCGCCGCGATGTCGCCCGTGCCCGCACCTTCGGCTGCATGAACGACGTGGCGCGGCTGTGGGGCGCGGGCTTCGCGCTCGGCGCCTCCTTCGACAACACGGTGGTGTTCGACGAGGCCCGCCTGCTCAACACCGAGGGCCTGCGCTACGCCAACGAGTGCGCCCGCCACAAGGTGCTCGACGTGATCGGCGATCTCGCTCTGGCCGGTCTGCCGCTGCTCGGCAGCTACCGCTCGGTCCGGGGCGGTCACAAGCTCAACAACGCGGTGCTGAAGGCGCTGCTCTCCGACCGCAGCGCCTGGCGCGTGGTCGAATCGGAAACCGCCCGGCGGCCGGTCCGTGGCCATGTCGAGGCCGGTGCAAGCACCGTGGGCGGCTTGGTTTCCCCGGCCTATGGTCCGGACGTGTCCTGATCGCCGCAGGCGGTTGGGCCCCAATTTCCGTAACAACCACAGCAGGCTGTGAGCTTCGTCAGGTCGCCTTATTCCGGGCGGAATGGCTTCGTATTCGGTTGGTCCGAGGTCATTTTTCGGCTAAACAGGCCCGCGGTTGCGAGTGACGGCACCAAAGCTGCGGGAATATTGCATCCATGACCGCGGTTCATGGGTGGAGTGGGGTCGCCGTTAACCGCATCAAAGGCGTCAGGTTTTACAATCCATGTCGGCAATGCGTATGGCGCTCGAACCACGCTCCTCTTCTGACGTCACCGGCCTGACGAAGGCCGCGCGCACGCTGCGTTTTGCGGCGGGCCTGATTGTGCTGGCACTGCCGCTCTCAGGCTGCGGCACCGGCGCGCTGTGGGACAAGTTCATGGCCAAGGACGACACGTTCGTCGATGAGCCCGCGGACAAGCTCTACAATGAGGGCTTGTACATGATGAACGAGAAGAAGGACCTGAAGGCCGCCTCGAAGAAGTTCGAGGAAGTCGACCGTCAGCATCCCTATTCGGACTGGGCGCGCAAGTCGCTGTTGATGTCGGCCTATTCGTTCTATCAGGCCGGCGACTATGACAGCTGCATCGGTTCTGCCACGCGCTACGTCACGCTGCATCCCGGCAGCCCGGACGCGTCCTACGCCCAGTACCTGATCGCTGCATCGCATTTCGACCAGATCCCGGACATCTCGCGCGACCAGGGCCGCACCGAGAAGGCGATCGCGGCGCTCGAAGAGGTGGTGCGCAAATATCCGACCTCGGAATACGCCACCCAAGCCAAGTCCAAGATCCAGGCGGCACGCGACCAGCTCGCCGGCAAGGAAATGGCGGTCGGGCGCTACTACATCGAGAAGCGCGACTTCACCGCCGCGATCAACCGCTTCAAGACCGTGGTCACGCAGTACCAGACCACGCGCCACGTCGAAGAGGCGCTGTACCGGCTCACCGAGGCCTATATGGCGATCGGCATTGCCGGCGAGGCGCAGACCGCCGCCGCGGTGCTTGGCCACAATTTTCCAGACAGCCGTTGGTACAAGGACGCGTATAATCTAGTAAAGTCCGGCGGTCTCGAGCCGAGCGAGAATCAGGGTTCCTGGATCAGCAGGACCTTCAAGAAGATAGGTCTCGGCTAGGAATTGTCCTCGCATGCTGGCGCGTCTGTCGATCCGTGACATCGTCCTGATCGAACGGCTCGATATCGAATTTTCCCGTGGGCTCGCGGTGCTGACCGGCGAAACCGGCGCAGGCAAATCCATCCTGCTCGATGCCTTTGCGCTGGCGCTTGGCGGCCGCGGCGATGCCGGACTTGTGCGCCACGGCGCCGAGCAGGGCCAGGTCACCGCCACGTTCGATGTTCCGAAGGCGCATCCGGCGGCCAAAATCCTGGCCGAGAATGGCCTCGACGACACCGGTGAGATGATCCTGCGCCGCGTGCAGCTCGCCGACGGCCGCACCCGCGCCTTCATCAACGACCAGGCGATCAGCGTGCAGACCCTGAAGGCGGTCGGTGCCGTTCTGGTCGAGATCCACGGCCAGCATGACGAGCGCGCTCTGGTCGACGCCTCCACCCATCGCCAGCTGCTCGATGCCTTCGCCGGCCATGAGAAGGACGTCGCGGCGCTGGAAGCGCTGTGGGATATCAGGCGGACCGCCAATGCCGACCTCGACGAACATCGCGCCGGCATGGAACGCGCCGCGCGCGAGGCCGATTATCTGCGCCATGCCTCGCAGGAGCTGAAGGCGCTGGCGCCGAAGGAGGGCGAGGAGACCGAGCTCGCCAACCGCCGCACCACCATGATGCAGGGCGAGAAGGTCGCCACCGATCTGCGCGAGGCGCAGGAGGCGATCGGTGGCTCGCATTCGCCGGTGTCGGCGCTGTCGGCCGCGGTGCGGCGGCTGGAGCGGCGCGCCGCCAATGCGCCCGCCCTGATCGAGCCCGCGGTGAAGGCGATCGACATCGCGATCAATGCGCTGGAAGAGGCCGACCAGCACCTCAACGCTGCGCTGGCGGCGACCGATTTCGATCCGGCCGAGCTCGAGCGCATCGAAGAGCGGCTGTTCGCACTGCGCGCCGCCTCGCGCAAATATTCGACGCCGGTCGATTTGCTGGCCGCGCTGGCTGCGCAATACGCGGGCGACGTCGCGCTGATCGATGCCGGCGCCGACCAGCTGAAGAAGCTGGAAGCGGCCGCCCGTGAGGCCGACCAGCGCTACGCTGCTTCTGCCGTAAAACTGTCGGCGGCGCGCACCAAGGCGGCCGAGAAGCTCAACAAGGCCGTCAATGCCGAGCTCGCCCCGCTCAAGCTCGAGCGCGCGAAGTTCATGACCCAGGTCGAGAGCAACGCCGCCGCGCCGGGCCCGCAGGGCATCGACCGCGTCGAGTTCTGGGTCCAGACCAATCCGGGCACCAAGCCGGGACCGATGATGAAGGTCGCCTCCGGCGGCGAGCTGTCGCGCTTCCTGCTGGCGCTCAAGGTCGTGCTGGCCGATCGCGGCTCGGCGCCGACCCTGGTGTTCGACGAAATCGACACCGGCGTCGGCGGCGCGGTGGCGGACGCCATCGGCTCGCGGCTGGCGCGCCTCGCCGGCAAGGTTCAGGTCATGGCGGTGACGCATGCGCCGCAGGTCGCGGCGCGCGCCAGCCAGCATCTCCTGATCTCCAAGGATGCGCTCGACAAGGGCAAACGCGTCGCCACCCGCGTCAACGCGCTCGCCGCCGACCACCGCCGCGAGGAGATCGCGCGCATGCTGGCCGGCGCCGAGATCACCGCCGAGGCCCGCGCCGCCGCCGAACGCCTGCTCAGGGCGGCGAGCTAGTCGCGCCCATGGCTGTCAAGGCGAAGAAAGCGCTGGTCGACGTCGACAAGCTCACCAAGCCGCAGGCCAAGGTCGAGCTGATGCGGCTTTCACTCGAGATCGAGGCTCACAACGAGCGCTACTACCAGAAGGACGCGCCGACCGTATCCGATGCGGCCTATGACGCCTTGCGGCGGCGCCTGGAAGCGATCGAGGCCAAATTCCCCGATCTCGTCACCAAGGATTCGCCGACGCAGACGGTTGGCGCGGCGCCGGCGCGCGGCTTTGCCAAGGTGCAGCATGCCGTTCCAATGCTGTCGCTCGGCAACGCATTCAGTGACGAGGACGTCACCGAGTTCGTCGAACGTATCAGGCGCTTTCTCAAGCTGGATGCCGACCAGATTCCGGTGCTGGTCGCCGAGCCGAAGATTGACGGCCTGTCTCTCTCGCTGCGCTACGAAAATGGCGAGCTTGTCCGCGCCGCGACGCGCGGCGACGGCTTCACCGGCGAGGACGTGACCGCTAACGTCCGTACCATCAAGGACATTCCGCACACCCTGAAGGGCCGCAACGTTCCGGCAGCCTGCGAAATGCGCGGTGAAGTCTATATGCTCAAGAAGGATTTTCTTGAGCTGAACAAGAAGCAGGCCGCGGCTGACGACACGATCTTTGCCAATCCGCGCAATTCGGCCGCGGGGTCGCTGCGTCAGAAGGACGTGTCGATCACCGCGTCGCGGCCGCTGAAATTCTTCGCCTACACATGGGGCGAGATGAGCGAGCCGCCCGCCGACACCCAGCACGGCATGCTGGAGTGGATGGACAAGGCAGGCTTTGTGGTCAATCCGCTGATCACGCTCTGCAAGAGCGTCGATGATGTCCTGGAATTCTACAACAAGATCGGCGAGGAGCGGGCCTCGCTCGGCTACGACATTGACGGCGTGGTCTACAAGGTCGACCGCCTCGACTGGCAGGAGCGCCTCGGATTCGTGTCGCGCAGCCCGCGCTGGGCGATCGCTCACAAATTTGCGGCCGAGCAGGCAACGACGATTCTCAAGGGGATCGATATCCAGGTGGGGCGCACCGGCGCGATGACGCCGGTCGCGCGGCTCGAGCCGGTCACGGTTGGCGGCGTCGTCGTTTCGAATGCGACGTTGCATAACGAAGATTACATCAAGGGCATCGGCAACGATGGAAATCCCATCCGGGACGGCGTGGACCTTCGCGTCGATGACACGGTTGTCGTGCAACGCGCCGGCGATGTGATCCCTCAGATCGTCGGCGTTGTTCTGGACAAGCCGCGCGGGAAGAAGCCCTACAAGTTTCCAGACACATGCCCGGTATGCGGCAGCCATGCGATCCGCGAGGAAGGTGAGGCGGTGCGCCGCTGCACCGGTGCGCTGATCTGTCCGGCGCAGGCGGTCGAGCGGTTGAAGCATTTCGTGTCGCGACTCGCCTTCGATATCGACGGTCTGGGCGAGAAGCAGATCCAGGAATTCTACGAGGACGGGCTGGTGATGTCGCCTGTCGACATCTTTACCCTTCGCGAGCGGGACGCACGATCGACCAGGAAATTGATGGAGCGCGAGGGCTACGGCGAAACCTCGGTGCGCAATCTGTTCGACGCGATCGATGCTCGCCGCAACATCGAGCTGCACCGGCTGATCTTTGCGCTCGGCATTCGCCATGTCGGGGAAGGCAACGCCAAGCTGCTGGCGCGGCACTACCACACGATCGAAAACTTCCGTGAGGCGATGCTGGCCGCCGCCAAGGGCAGCAAGGACGAAGAGAATACCACCGAGGCCTACCAGGACCTCAACGATATCGATGGCATCGGCGAGATCGTCGCAGATGCGGTGGTCGAGTTCTTTGCCGAGCCGCGCAACGTCAAGGCGCTCGGCGAATTGTTGCACCAGATCGAGGTGAAGCCCGCCGAGCAGCCGCGCAAGAGCTCGCCTGTCTCGGACAAGACCGTGGTGTTCACCGGGTCGCTGACGAAATTCACCCGTGACGAAGCCAAGGCGATGGCAGAGCGGCTCGGCGCCAAGGTCGCCGGCTCGGTGTCCAAGAAGACGGATTACGTGGTGGCCGGCGAGGACGCCGGCTCGAAGCTGACCAAGGCGCGCGAGCTTGGCGTTGCGGTGCTGACCGAGGACGATTGGCTGACGCTGATCGAGGAGTAGGGCGCAACGTCGCCGCAACTCTCCGCTGTCATCACCCGCGAAGGCGGGTGATCCAGTATCCCAGAGACAGTCATTGTTGAGCGGATGGGCCGCGGCGTACTGGATCCCCCGCATGCGCGGGGGATGACGAGGTGAGGGCGTGGCGCGCGCACGCGCCTTACATCATCCCGCTCTCATCCTCCTCCGCCTGCGCGATCAGCTCTTCGCTGACCACCACGTTCCGCCGCGGCACCACGAAGATCATGGTGCAGGCGCAGGCGATCGAGATTGCGAAGATTGCCGAGGTCAGCGGCAGCGTGGTGGCGGAGTGGCCGCCGAGATAGGCGCCGAACTGCGAGATCAGCGCACCGATGCCCTGCTGCAGGAAGCCCATGGCGCCCGACGCGGTGCCGGCGGCTTCTGGGCGGATGCTGATGGCGCCGGCGGCGGAATTGGCCATCACGAAGGCGTTGGCGACCATCACGATCATCTGGGTGCCGAACAGCCAGAGCGGCGCCTGGTTTACTCCGGCAAAACTCCAGATCAGGTTCAAGAGGCTGCCGCCGAGCTGCAGCGCGAGGCCGAACCAGATCAATTTCTCCAGCGAATGCCGCGGCGCGAAGCGCACGCAGAGCAGATTGCCGACAAAGTAGCCGAACCCGGTCATCGCGAACCAGGCGCCATATTCGGCGCTGCTGCGGCCCATCTGGGTCACCACGATGTAGGGGCCGCCGCCGGCGAAGGCGAAGATGATCTGCGACGACAGCACCTGGCACAGCAGGTAGCCGACGAAGGCGCGGTTCGTTATCAGCTTGCCGAGGTCGCCGCGAAAGCTCGCGCTGTCGGCGCGGTCGCGGCGGGTCTCGGGCAGTGCTAGCGCGATGAAGATCGTTGTCGTCAGCGACGCCGCGGTGATGAGATAGAGGATCGCGCGCCAGCCGAATGCGGTCTCCAAGAGACCGCCGGTCAACGGGCTCACCATCTGCGCGATCATCAGCGCGGCGACCACGAGGCTGATCATGGCGCCGACCCGCTCGCGCGGATAGAGATCGCGGATGATGGCACGGCTGATCACCATGCCGCTGGCGCCGCCGAGCGCCTGGAAGAAGCGCGCCGCGATCAGCTGCGGCAGCGTTTCGGCAAACACCGAGCCGATGCCGGCCACCACCATCAGGCCGAGGCCTGCGAGCAGCACCGGGCGGCGGCCGAATCTGTCGGACAGCGGCCCCATGATCAGCTGCGAGAGCGCAATGCCGACCATGTAGAGCGACACCGTCATCTGCGCGATAGAGATGTCGCGGCCGAAATCGGTCGCGAGCACCGGCAGCGCCGGGACCAGCATGTAGAGCGAGATCGGCGCGACGCCCGTCATCACGACGAGCATAAGCAGCATGACCTTCGATGTCGCGATGTTGTCCTTGATGTTGTCTCTGGCCGCGCCGGGCGGCTTGCCCATCACGCCGTGCATTCAGGTCCGATCCAGCATTGTGGAAAGACTGTAGCGTGCCCGTTCGCGCGGAATACGGGTGTTTCGGCATACGCCCATGCGATTTCGGGAGACGCGGCGGTGATGTTTCGTCTCGCGCAATAAGCGCGATGGTCGTCGCCGCGAATTCCGCTGTCGTCCTCCGCGAAAGCGGGGGACCCAGTATTCCAGAGACTCGTGTATGAACACGTCATTCCGGGATGGTGCGTTAGTCCTACTGCGTCACAAACGATGATCTGTCTAGTGGTCGAACTTGATCGCACAACAAGGACATCTCGACAGCGTTCGGACGAGCCCATGTTCGAGGCGCCGTCGCATCGTCGCGATCGAATTTGGAATGTGACGTTGGGTCCGCAGCGGCAAATCCGCGGGGTCTGTAATCTGCGGGAATGCGATCGAGCAGGATCGGCCGGGCGTGCCGAGTGCCTGAGGGGGGAATCGTCTCCCGCTCGGAGATCAGGAATCCGTAGGCTGCGATGCACATTGTTGCGTGATGATGAAAGCCGCGCCAGCCGCGTCCCTCGAAGTGGCCGAGCCCGACCTCCTGCTTGAGTTCCTGATAGTCGCGTTCGATGCGCCAGCGCAATTTAGCCGTCTCAACGAGAGTCCGGAATGCCACATCCTCCGGCAATGTCGAGAGCCAGTATTTGGTAGGCTGGTCCTCGCCTTTTGGCCATTCGATCAGCAACCATTCCTCCAATCGCCGGGTGGTTTGCCAATAATCACGATGCGCGGCACGGACCCGCACGCGGGCAAAGCGCGAGGTCAGCTTTTCGTTCGTTCCTTGCCGCCACGTGATGGTGCGCCAAGCTTTGGCCGGCAGGCCGATCGCGAGCGCCTTGACGGCGGCCGGCTGATGCTGACGGTTGCGGCGCATCAGTTTCGGTGGACGGCCGCGGCCCGACCATGGCTTCGGCGGCAAGGGACCGGTACCGGGCGCCCATACCGTTGTGCTCGACAGAAGACCCGCCACATAGGTCAATCCCAGCGCCGTGATCTCCGTGCGCAGGTCGCTGTTATTGCCATAGCCCGCGTCCATCAGTACGACACCGCGTGGAAGGCCGCTCGCGCAGGCCCACCGCAACTGCTCCAGCGCGATCTCCGGCTTGGTCCGGAAGCCAACTTCGGCAGGAATGCCCACCTTGCGCCGCCGATCGCAGTCCTCAGTCCATTCCTTCGGAAGATAAAGGCGATAAGCGACAGGCAGGCTGGCGTGGTGGTTGGCAATCGACAGTGACACCGCCACCTGACAATTATCCTGCTTGCCGAGCTGCCCGCAATATTGCCGTGCAACTCCAACTGAATGTCGGCCCTGCTTGGGAAATCCGGTATCGTCGATGATCCAGGCTTCGATGGGGCCCTGGCGTTCAATCGCCGGCAGGACCATCTCACGTACCTTGCCCAGCACCTTCTCATCCGACCAGGCGCCGCTGCCGACGAAATGCAGCAGCGATTGATGCTGGGCGGCCGTCCGTTCCGGAGCTGTCACCGCCGCCATCGACTCCACGCTCTTGCGACCGCCACAGGCCATCAGGCCGACGCAATAGTCGCGCAGCGGCGCCTTCCGATCAGCATGACCGATGACACTGGCAAGCCCTTCCAAATACGTCGCAAATCGCTTCTCGCTCGTCTTGGTGCCACGCCCGCTCATGTCGGCCTCTCGACTGATGGTCCGTGCTTCATCCATCGCTGATTCTGGCCGGCGGTTTTGTGACTCAGTCAGATTAGCACCAGACCCGGAATCTCGAGATTCCGGGTTCGATGCTGCGCATCGCCCCGGAATGACGGAACGTCACTTCAGCACAGCCGTCGCCTCATCCAGCCACAGCTTCGTCGCGTTGTCGTCGAGATGCGGACGCACCACGCGCGCGACGCGGGCGTGGTAGTCGTTGAGCCAGGCCAACTCGTCTTGGCTCAGCAGGCTGACCTCGATCAGGCGGCGATCGATCGGCGCCAGGGTCAGCGTCTCGAAGGCGTTGACCGGCTTCTCGGCGCCGGCAATGTCGGTGCCGATCACGAGCTCGAGGTTCTCGATCCTTATGCCGTAGGCGTCGGTCTTGTAGTAGCCGGGCTCGTTGGACAGGATCATGCCGCGCTTCAGCGGCGTGGTGCCGAGCTTCGAAATCCGCGCCGGCCCTTCATGGACGCTGAGATAGCTGCCGACGCCGTGGCCGGTGCCGTGCTCGAAATCGATCCCGGCCTGCCAGAGATATTGCCGCGCGAAGCTGTCGAGCTGCGCACCGGTGGTGCCGTCGGGGAAGATCGCACGCGCGATCGCAATATGGCCGCGCAGCACGCGGGTGAAGCGGTCGCGCATCTCGTCGCTCGGCGTGCCGATCGCGATGGTGCGGGTGACGTCGGTGGTGCCGTCCTGATATTGCGCGCCGGAATCGATCAGCAGCAGGTCGCCGGGCGCGATGCGGCGGTTGCTCTTGCGCGTCACGCGGTAATGCACGATGGCGCCGTTCGGCCCGGTGCCGGCGATGGTAGGGAACGAGACGTCCTTCAGCGCGCCGGTCTGGCGGCGGAACGTCTCCAGCGCCTCGACGGTGTCGATCTCGGTGAGGTGGCCTGTGGGCGCCTCGCGGTCGATCCAGGCGAGGAAGCGCGCCAGCGCCACCGCGTCACGCTGATGCGCTGACCGGGTGCCCTCGATCTCAGTGATGTTTTTCACCGCCTTCAGCAGGCTGACCGGGTCGTTGCCGCGCACCGGCTTGCCGCCGGCGCCAGCGATCAGGCGGCTCAGCGCGTCCGCGGCGGTCGCGCTGTCCAGCGCGATCGAGGCGCCGCGCTTGGCGAGCTCGGTGAGTTTTGGCGCCAGCGCCGCCGGCTCCTCGACATCGGCGGATTGCTCGAGATGGTCGCGCGTCGCGTTCGACAGCTTGCGGTGATCGATGAACACCAGCGGCCGGCCGTCCTTCGGCACCAGCGCGTAGGACAGAGGCAGCGGCGTATGCGAGACGTCGGCGCCGCGGATGTTGAAGGCCCAGGCCACCGCGTGGCTGTCGGACAGCACCAGAGCATCGACCCCGAGCTTGTTGATCTCGAGCCGGATCCGCTTGAGCTTCTCGGCCTCGATCTCACCCGAAAACTGCGCACCGTGGATGCTGACCGGACCGAGCGGCGGGGCCGGCCGCTCGCTCCAGATCGCATCGACCGGGTTGCGGTCGACCGCGACCAGTTCGGCGCCGGCCTTGGTGCAGGCCGCCGCCAGCCGTTCCGCTGCCGCAGAAGTGTGCAGCCACGGGTCAAATCCTAGGCGGTCGCCGGCTGAGAGGTGCCGCGTCAGCCAGTGCTCCGGCGGCGGCTCGACCAGCGGCTCGACCTGCCAGGCCTTGGCGTCGACCTGCTTGCCGGCCTGCAGCGTGTAGCGGCCGTCGACGAACAGGGCGGCCTGCTTGCTCAGCACGATCGCGAGCCCGGCCGATCCGGTGAAGCCGGTCAGCCAGGCGAGCCGCTCCTCGGACGCCGCAACATACTCATTCTGCTGCTGGTCGGCGCGCGGAACCACAAACCCGGTCAGCTTGCGCCGCGCCAGCTCCTCGCGCAGCGCGCTCAAGCGCGCGGTCAGCGCCACGCCGCCTTCAGGCTCTTCGAACGTCTGGAAATGGGCTTCGAACATCGCTGTCGCACTCTCTTCGGATGGCGCATGATCTTCGCGCAAACGCGGCGCCTTTGTCGCGCCGGAAAGCCGGTTGTCCACCTTGCGCCACGCGGTCAGGCCTGACCATTATTTTGGCATAACTTATGCTTGAATCGTGGCATAGTAGAAATGACCGGACGATGTCCACTGCGCGTCCTTGGTCAAGCGTACGGGGGGTGTCCAGGAGTGTCTCAACTCAACGGTGAGGAGATGCACGATGCCTGCATTCACGTTTGAGAAGATCTCGCCGCCGGTCCCCCGCGGACCGGTCGCGCCGATCGAACAGAAGCAACGTGGCGTCATCGTCCAGATGCTAGACCGTTTCGTTGAGGCGCGTGCCAGGCGCGCAGCCAGTCAGGACAAGGTCGAGACTCCCGGCCGCGATCCAGCGCCGTCCAAATAGCTCTCCTTCAATCATCGTGACGCTGGCCGAGGTACACGCCTCGGTCCCGGTCTTCGTACTCCAGAGGATATGATCCGCTGGGCCAGCCACGCTCGCGACCGTCATTGCGTACCCGCGGCCGGCTGTCATGACGCCCGGTTGGATAACCGCGATAGGGTTCGCCGGCATGGCTGCGGTCGGTGACGAGGCGGATGCCGGCGCCTTGGGCGTTGGCGACCGCCGGAGACGCGACAGCGAAGATCGCCGCGATGGTGAAGGCGCGAGTGGGACGTTTCATGCGGACGGTCTCCTTCGCCGAGATCACGAACAGGATCGCGGACCAACGCTTGATGATGCCTGCCGTTGCAGGGGTCTGACTATTCCAGGTCGGACGCCTTCGCCACGGTCACGTTGACGACCTTTGTGCCTTCGAGCTCGCGCACGATCCGCGCATCGGGCCCGACGATCCCCAGATCGAATTCACGCTCCGCCGTCAGCAGCGTGATGCGCTGACCGACGATGACGACGACGGTCATGTCGAGCGTCTCGCCGGACAGCGCCCATTCCCTCAGCTCATTGCGGAACGGCTCCCTGCGCCAGGCGTCTGGGAAGCCCGGATCGCATCTGACCTCGAGGCCGTCGTTCGATGTGGTCAGGACAAGCTTCGACCGGGAGGGCTTCCAGTGCTCCTCCAGGAGTTCGTTGACGAGCCAGACGCAGCTGAACGAGCGGCATTCCTCCGGCCGGCTCGGGTAGATCCGGCAGCCGCGCCCCGGCTTGCAATGCGGGCACCAGGCGTTGGCGGGCTTCGCCAGCTCCTCGATCGCCATCACCTTGCAGCAGAGCGTGCAGTCGCCGCACTGTCTGCCGGTCGCGGTCATGTCACCTCACCGAGCGCAGCAGCAGGCTGCTCCAGCCCTCGATTCTGAGATGCCGTAGCGGCACCAGCCCGCGGGCGCGGTAGGCGGCGATGACAGCCGGCGCCTGGTGGGTCAGCAGGCCGGAGAGGATGACCTGCGCCGACGAAGCGAGGTGGCGAGCCATCGGCCCCGCCAGCTGGCGCAGCGGATTGGCCAGGATGTTGGCGAGCACCAGATCGAACGGCCCATCCCCGGCAAAGCGCGGCGACGCAAAGCCCGTGGCGCGGATCACGTCGACCAGATGACCTGCCCCGTTCAGGCGGGCGTTCTCCTCAGCAACCTGGACGGACGGCGGATCGATATCGCTGGCCAGCACCCGGCCGTGCAGCGCCTTGGCGGCGGCAATCCCCAGCACGCCGGTTCCGGTGCCGAGGTCGAGCACGCGCCGGGGCTGATAGGCCTTCAGCACGTGGTCGAGCAGCAGCAGGCAGCCGCGCGTGGTGCCGTGATGGCCGGTGCCGAAGGCGAGCGCCGCCTCGATCTCGATCCCGAGCTTGTTGGGCGGAATCCTGTGCCGGTCATGCTGGCCGTGGACGATGAAGCGGCCGGCCGCGACCGGGACGAGGTCCTCCAGGCTGGCCTTGACCCAGTCCTTTGCCTCAACAATATCAAAGACTAAAGTCTCTGCGACATCCTGCCGCACCACCAGTCCGACCAGCTCGCGCAGCAAGGATTGGTCCGGCGGCTCGGCAAAATGGATGGTGACGTCCCAGCGGCCGTCCGGCCGCTCGAAGGCTGCAAAGGCCGCCTGATCCTCGAAAAACAACTCGGAAAGCGCGTCGACCACGCGTTTTGCGGTCGATTCATCTGACAGGGTGATGCTGGCGCGGTGTGTGGACGGGGTCATCGGAGGCCGGTAGCGCGTTTTTTGTTAAAATTTCAAGCTGGATTCATTCGAATATCGCGAGAATTGATAGGTTCCCGGTTCAGACAACCTTAGATGTTACCGTACTAGTACTGGTTCCGGCAGCGGAACTCCCGTTGCTCCAAGGCATCACAACCAAGGGCAGGGCTGCAATGAAGGCTTTTATCGTTAAGTTCTTGAAGAACGAATCCGGCGCGACCGCCATCGAATACGGACTGATCGCGACCGGCATTGCCATCGCCATCATCGCTGCGGTGAATGGCGTCGGCACGGCGCTGAGCGGGACCTTCAACTCGATCAGCGGTTCCCTGAAGTAATTGCGCAGACGGCGTTCTCAAAGCAAACACCGGGCAACGACGCCCGGTGTTTTCTTTTTGAACAGGTCGTCCACAGAGTTCCACGCAACTTGCCAACCGGATATGCGGGGCGTTGTCCCGGGGTTGTCAGCCGCTGCTGCACAGCCAGTCCACCGGCTTTCCAGCGCAACGCACCGCGGTTCACTCGCGGCCCATCCACAGCTTCTCAACAGACCTGTCCACAGCTTGCCACGCCATGACCGCGCGGTCCGTCGTCCGCCCTATGCGAACAGCGCGCGATGGTCGGCCAGGATGGCGCGGGCGGCATTGTGGCCGGGGGCGCCGGTGACGCCGCCGCCGGGATGGGCGCCGGAACCGCAATGATAGAGGCCGCGGAGCGGGCCGCGGTAGTCGGCATGGCCGAGCATCGGCCGCGCCGAGAACAACTGGTTCAGCGTCAGCGCGCCGTGAAAGATGTCGCCGCTGAGGAGGCCGAACTGCCGTTCCAGGTCGAGCGGCGACAGGATTTGGCGGCCGACCACGCTGCCTGCGAAGCCGGGGGCGTAGCTGTCGACGGTTGCGATCATCAGATCGGCGACCTCCTCGCGATGGTCGTCCCACGATTTTCCGTCGGGCAATTGCGGTGCGACGTGCTGGCAGAACAGGCTCGCGACATGCTGGCCCGGCGGGCTCAGGCTGTCGTCGAGCGTCGAGGGGATCAGCACCTCGACGACGGGCGCGCGGCTCCAGCCGAATTCGCGCGCATCGCGCCAGGCGCGATCCATGTAGTCGAGACTTGGCGCGATAATGATTCCAGCGGTGAGGTGATCGCCCGCACCAGGCAGCGCGGTGAACGAGGGCAGGGCGCGGAGCGCCACGTTCATCCTGAACGTGCCGGAACCATTCTGCCACCGCGAGATGCGCGCGCGGAATTCGGATGCCAGTGCGCCTGCCGGCACCAGGCGTGTGTACAGCAGCTTCGGATTGACGTTCGAGACGACGTATTTGGCGCGGATGGTCTCGCCATTGTCGAGGATGATGCCAGTGGCGCGATCCTTCTCGACGATCACCTCGCGCACGGGCGCATCAGTCTCGATCTCGACGCCATGGCCGCGCGCGGCGCGCGCCATCGCCTGGGTGATCGCGCCCATGCCGCCGATCGCGTGGCCCCAGACCCCCTTCTTGCCGTTCACCTCGCCAAACGCATGGTGCAGCATCACATAGGCCGAGCCGGCGGCGTAGGGGCTGGCATAGTTGCCGACGATGGCGTCGAAGCCGAACAGCGCCTTGACGAGATCGCTCTCGAAACGCTCGTCGAGCATCTCGCCGGCCGAGCGCGTGAACAAATCGAGCAGATCGCGCTGCTGCTCGAGCGACAGCCTGCGCAGGATGTTGGCGGTGCCGAGCGCATTGAAGGCCTCGCTCACCGCACTGACGCCAAAGCCCTCGACAAGGTTCGGCGGTGCGCGCAGCACGAATTGGCGCAGCACGTCGGCGATGGCTTCGAGTTCCCCGGAGAACACGCCGATCGTGGCAGCGTCCCGCTGGCTGAGCTTCGCGACCGATTGCTGGGTGCGGCCTTCGCCGGTCAAGAGATAGCTGCCGTCTGGCGCAGGGAGGAAGTTCTGGGCGCGCCGCTCGACGATCCTGAGGCCATGATCGGCAAGTTTCAGGTCAGACATGATTTGCGGGTTGAGCAAACTGACCGTGTAGGCGGCAACCGAATTGCGGAATCCCGGACAGAACTCCTCGGTCACGGCGGCGCCGCCGACCACCTTGCGGCGTTCCACGACCTTCACCCGCAACCCTGCCATCGCAAGATAGGCCGCGCAGGTGAGGCCGTTATGCCCCGCACCGATGATGACGACGTCTGTCTCGTTCATGTCCGCTTCAAGAAGCAGTGATTAGAGCACGTGCTGTGGCGCCGCAGCGCCGCGTCGTCAAGTCCGCGTGACCGTGGTTTCTTGTCCGTGATACTGCCTTATGCTCAATTCGCCTCCTCCGGTGCGCTGCCGCCGGACCGTCCGCTTCCGGCGCCCGCCGGGTCCATGCCGGAGCTTTCATGACATCTGAGCCGTCCGCCTCGCGAAACCGGCTGGTGCTGGTCGTCTATACCGCCGCGATCTTCGTCAGCGCCCTGTTGCTGTTCTCGGTGCAGCCGCTGTTCACCAAGATGGTGCTGCCGCGGCTCGGCGGCTCGCCTGCGGTGTGGTCGGTGGCGATGGTGTTCTTCCAGTCGCTGCTGCTCGGCGGCTACGCCTATGCGCATCTCCTGATGAAGCTGAACAGCCGTGTCGTGCCGATCGTGGTGCATCTCGTGCTGCTCGTCATTGCGTTGCTGACGTTGCCGCTGTCGATCAAGAGCGGCTGGGGCGAGCCGCCAACTTCGGGCTATGCGATCTGGCTGCTCGGCCTGTTCGTGGTCTCGATCGGCCTGCCGTTCTTCGCGCTCGCCGCCAACAACCCGCTGCTGCAGGCCTGGTTCGTGCGCACCGGCCACCCCAATGGCCCCGACCCGTATTTTCTTTACGCGTCGTCGAACATCGGCAGTTTCCTGGCGCTGTTGTCCTATCCGGTGCTGCTCGAGCCGATGTTCACGTTGCGCACCCAGAACCTGATCTGGACCGGCGGCTATGGTCTTTTGATCGTCCTGATCGCGGGCTGTGGCGTGCTGCTGTTGCGATCGCCGGCCAATGCCGGCGCACTCAACATGTCGGCCGACGACGCCAACGCGACGGCGCCGTCCTGGCCGCAGCGGGCGCGCTGGATCTTCCTCGCCGCCGTGCCGTCCGGCCTGCTGATCGCGGTGACGGCGCATATCTCGACCGACGTCGCGGCCGCGCCCCTGCTCTGGGTGCTGCCGCTGTCGCTGTATCTCTTGACCTGGGTGCTGGTGTTCCAGTCGCGGCCGCTGCTGCCGCACAAATGGATGCTGCTGGCGCAGCCGCTGGCGATTGCCGGCGTCGTGATCCTGCTCGCGGTCGGCGGCGAGCAGAACCTGCTGCTCACGCTCGGCGGCCATCAGATCTGCTTCTTCATCATCGCGATGGCCTGTCACGGCGAACTGGCGCGCACCCGCCCGGCCGCGAAATACCTCACCGGCTTCTACGTCGCGCTGTCGTTCGGCGGCATGGTCGGCGGCCTGTTCGCTGGACTTATTGCGCCTTTTACTTTCTCCTGGGTCGCCGAATATCCAATCCTGCTGGCGCTCGCCGCGCTGTGCCGCCCGCCCGGCGGCGCCGAGCGGCTGCCGCGCTGGAGCGCCTGGTACTGGCCTTTCCTCGCGGTACTGGCGGTGGCGCTGATCGCGCCATCCTGGTCGGCGGGCGACATCTTCAACTGGCTCGACGACCGCAGGGTCTGGATGATCGGCGCCGTCGGCGTGCTCTCGGCGCTGCTGGCGCTCGCGCTCAACGCCAATCGCTGGAAGATCTTCGCCACCGTCGTCGTCGCGCTGGTGGTGCTGCGCGCCTATCCGTCCGACGACGGCCGCGTCGAAACCGTGCGCAGCTTCTTCGGCGTGCACAAGATCGTGGTGACGCCGAACGGGCAGTATCACGTGCTGATGCACGGCACCACGATCCACGGCGCCGAGAAGTTCAGGAACAACGACGGCACGCCGGTCACCGGGCGGCCGGAGCCGATCAGCTACTACCACAAGGACGGCGGCATCGGGCAGGCGATCACCGCCATCCGCGAGCGCAAGGGCGCGCCGCTGAAGGTCGCAGTGATCGGGCTCGGCTCGGGGACGCTGACCTGCGCCTCAGTGCCCGGCGAAGACTGGCGTTTCTTCGAGATCGACCAATCGATGGTCGACACCGCGCGCGACCCGAAATACTTCACCTACATCCAGAACTGCGAGCCGAACCTGAAGCCCGTGATCGGCGATGCGCGGCTGACCTTCGCCAAGGAGCCGGACGGCGTCTACGATCTCATCATCGTCGACGCCTATTCGTCGGACGCGATCCCGATCCATCTCGCCACCGAGGAGGCGATGGCGATCTACAAGGAGAAGCTGGCGCCGCAGGGCGCGGTCGTGATGCACGTCTCCAACCGTCACCTCGAACTGTCCAGCGTCGTGGTCGGCATCGCCGATGCCAATGACATGAAGAGCTGGGTCTATAGCGAGGATTCCGGCCGCGACAACGAGTACATCTTCTCGACCTCGGTCGTGGTCTCCGCCCGCGAGGAAGCTGATGTCGGCAAGCTCGCATCGTCGGATGTCTGGACCGAGACCGAAGCCGACGAGAAGCAGCGGGTCTGGACCGACGATTATTCGAACGTGCTGGGTGCGGTGTACCGCCGCCTGCGCGACGGCGAGCAGTAGGCTTGAGGTTCACCTCTCCCCATCAGGGAGAGGTCGATTTGCGCAGCAAATCGGGTGAGGGGCCGCAGCTCCAACGAGAGACCGCAACCCCTCACCCGGCGCTACGCCAGAGCCGAAGCTTCGCTTCGGCGTTCTTTTCGTGGACGGCCGCCGCGGGCGGCCTATGTCTCCCAAGGGAGAGGTGGAGTTCGGCAGCCGCTCCGGCTCAAGATAACCTCATCCTGCTCTAGCGATCCGCTACCAGCAGCTTCGCGATCTGGGAGTTGACGATTGCGACGAACAGCTCGGGATCGTTGAACGCCCGCGCAGAGAGCATTGCGCCGTGAACCGATGCCATCAGCATTTGAGCCTCATCTTCCGGCCGCTTGTTCAAGTGGAATAAGTGCTGCTCTGCGCCGGCCTGCAGCACCGATGTCAGCCATCTTGCGAGACCATGGAAATGAGCCCGGACGCGTGAAGCGACCTCGTCCGGCAACATCGGCATCTCGCCGGCAAGCATCGCGCAGACGCAGAAGGGCAGCGAGGCATCCCGAATGCACGTCTGCCAGAAGTTCAGATAAGACTGCAGTTGTTCGGTCGGGCTCGAGAACTGCTCCTGGAGAGACCTCAGGCCCAGTTCCGCCTGCCGCCGGTAGCGATCCACCAGCACCGAGACCAATTCGGCCTTGGTCGGGAAGTGATGGTGAATGCTCGCCTTCCTGATGCCGATCGCATCGGAAATGTCGGCATAGCTGAACGCGTTGTAGCCTCCCGCGACGATGAGAGACTGGGCGACATCGAGAATTTTTTCCGAAGTCGAAATCGTCGGGTTCATAATGGCGCCTACCTTCCAGTAGGTAAGCTTGTCAAGCTATCCCAGCTCTCCCGTCCCACACAAGAAGGTGTCCGAGCGTCGGATTGACTCAAAACCGTCATCTTCCTACTAGTAGGAAGGTAAGCAAGGAGCCTGTCAATGCAAAGCCACCTTTCGACCCAATCCACCTGGTTGCGATCGTATTATTTCGGCCGCGGCATATTCTCGATCGCCTGGGTTGCCGCCGCCGTTCTGTTCAGGGGGCAACCCGGCGTCACCGCGTTTTTGCTCGTGATCTACCCGGCATGGGACGCCATCGCCAATCTGGCAGACGCCCGGGTCAATGGCGGTCTGAAGGCCAACCCATCCCAGGCATTGAACGTCGCGGTCAGCACGGTAACAGCGCTCGCCGTGATCGCAGCGGTCAGCCACAGCACATATGCCGTGCTGGCCATATTCGGAGTCTGGGCGATCCTTTCCGGTCTGCTGCAGCTGTACACGGGAGCAAGGCGCTGGCGTCATTACGGTGCGCAATGGGCAATGATCCTGAGCGGCGCGCAGTCGGCCCTCGCCGGTGGCTACATGATCAGCCAATCCATTGGCACCGTCGCGCCAACGATTCTGGATGTCGCTCCCTATGCGGGGTTCGGCGCGTTCTACTTCCTGGTGTCCGCAATCTGGCTCGTTGCGACAGCTTATCGCAACGCGCATGCGTAAGAGGGGCCTCGCATCGGAGAGCGCGCAGGCACTGAAGCTTCGGTTCTGATTGAATCAGAACCGAAGCTCGAGCTGGCGGTTCGACCGCCCGTTACTTGTCGTCGGCCACAGCCGCCGGCTTGTCCTTGTCCGGGCTTGACGCGGCGAGCAGCGGCATCGTCGGCGAGGTCTCGCCGGCGTCCTCGTCGAGGAATTGCTCCACCCCCGCCTGGATCGATGACTTGGCGCTGTCGGGGCCGCGGTCGCTGAGGTCGTTGTGCTGAAACTCGGTTCGGACCACCTTGATGCCGAGCCGGGCGCAGGTCTCGTCGTCGGGGACGACGCCCGGGTCCGCCTTGAAATGAGGGTCCTTCGAGCGGAACGAGAGGATCTTGATCCTCGCGTCGGTGATGAAGGGGACGCGCAGATTGTCCAGCGTGACCACCTTCTTGACCAGCTCGGGATGCTGCTTGGCGAAGAACATCGAGATGTCGCCGCCGTTGGAGTGGCCGATCAGCGTCAGCTGGCGATAGTTTGCGTTCGGATAGAGCTTCTTGAGCTCATCGATCGCATACATGATGTTGAAGGCGCCGCGGTTGTATTGCATGCGGCGGCCGACATATTCCTCGCCGACCTTGGTCACCATCGGCGCATCGCTGTCGAGATCATGCTGAATGCTGACCACGAGGTAGCCGCGCGACGCGAACAGATTGGTGAGGAACGAATACTCGGTGTTCTTGACGGTGTTGCCGTGGCTCAGGATCGCGACCGGCAATTCGATCATCTCGGCCATCGCCTGCATCTGCCGGTCACGCCGGACCGCGACCTCGACCGTGGTTGCGGTCGTCGCGCAGCACGTCATGGAACGTCAGCATCGTGTGACGGATGGCCCATCGGTCCGTCGTGAAATAGCCGGCCATCGCCACGACGCACAGGCAAAGGACAATGAAGCCCCGTTTCATTTCGACCTCTGATACTGCCTACGTGACCCGCGCTTCTCGCCCTGATGTCATCAGGTACTCCGCGTGAATCGGCCTCCAGAGGCCAAGGCGGGCGCTATTGCCGCCGAATATCGGGCTAATTTTACAATCAGATGACGATGCAACGACGGGCCACGGCGCACGACGAGGTGGGCTCTTTACGACGGTCACAAGCGGGTGAGGGGAGCGTGAACTGACGGCGCGCGGCCTGCGGCGCCGTCAGCGGATCAGGAGAGCGTCTCAGTCCTGATAGTTGTTGCCGTAGAAGCCGCGCTGCTGCTGGTAGTACGGCCGCGGCTGGTAATTGCCCTGCGGCGCCGGCGCGTAGCCCTGGTTGCCGTAGTATTGTTGCTGGCCATAGCCCTGCGCGTCGTAGACGCGGCGGCTTGACGGCGGCGCCGGGTCGCGCTGCGCAGTCGAGCTGCCGTCGGCCGGATAGATGTAGCCGTCGTCGGCGCGGGCCTGCGCCGGTTCGCGCGGCTGCGGCGTCAGCACCACGGGATCGCCGGCGGCGGCGGTGCCGTATTGCTCATCTTGCTGCGGCGCGCGGCGGGCGACGGCGGTGCCGTTGCGCCCACGCGGATTGCGCGCCAGTGCGACCTGGGATGAGCCGGTCAGCGTCACCGTGGTGTTGAGCACGCCTTGCTTCTGGACCAGCGCGTAGAGCGTCGTTGCGTTGTCGCGCGACAGTCGCACGCAGCCATGCGAGGCCGGCGAGCCGAGCCGGTTCACCGAGTCGGTGCCGTGAATCGCGTGCCCGATCTTGGTGAAGAAGATCGAGTGCGGCATCGGTGCGTCGTCGAATTCCTTGGAGTAGTGATCCTCTTCCATGCGGAACGCGCGGAAGCTGCCGTTCGGCGTCTCGCGCGAGGGAATGCCGGTCGACACCGGCCAGTGATAGCGCGCGACGCCGTCGACCGCGACGGTCATCTGCTGGTTGTCCTTGTCGATGGTGATATCGACCTTGGCCTGCGCGGCGCCGGCCGCAAAAAGCATCACGGAAGTGAACGCAATGAGGAACGAACGCATTTTACCTTTGGCCTCCAGGCCTGATCGCGATGCCGCGGCTCTCCGTCCCCGGCAACCAATATGCACGGAATCCGAACTTGGTTCCAGTCGCGGACCCAGGCCATCTTTGAGCGCCATCGTTAATCCCGCGCACGGCGCAAACAAGGCCGAAGCCGGGCCCGCCGGTCGCGGCGGCCTGACTTTTTCGCGAGCAGGCCGCGACGATGCCCGCAATTGGCCGCCAACACGCAACCATCTGGCCGCATGGGCGTTTCACAATCCCGCCCCGGCGGCGCGATCGCGCCGAGCTTCAAGGAATCCAGATGAACAATACCAAGGTTAAGACCGCGGCCGTCGTCCCCGCCGGCTCCTCCGCGCGGCTCCTGCTTGCGGCCGCAGCCCTCGCTTTGGCGCTGGTGGCAGTCCCTCATGCCGGCCATGCCCAGGGCATCGTCCGCGGGGCCCATGAGGGTGCCTATGAAGGCAACCGGGTCGCCGGCCCGGTGGGCGGCGTGGTCGGTGGCGCCGTCGGCGCTGGTGTCGGCGGCGCCATGGGCGCGGTCAAGGGCGTGTTCGGCATCCCAGATCGTGGCTACCGCCGTGGTCACCGCTGCCGCGGCTATTACCGCCACGGCCATTTCCATTGTTATTGATGGAGACCGTCATTCCGGGGCATGCGAAGCATGAACCCGGACTCTCGCGCCACAAGTTCGAGATTCCGGGTTCGCGCTAAGGCGCGCCCCGGAATGACTTGCTTTCGCAAGTCAGTTCTTCAGCCGGTAGCCGGTCCTGAATATCCATGCCACGACGGCCATGCAGGCCACCAGGAATCCCACGGTCATGCCGAGGCTCAGCGGCACGCTGACATCGGCGATCTCATAGAAGCTCCAGCGGAAGCCGGAGATCAGATAGACCACGGGATTGAGCAGCGTGATGGTGCGCCAGCCCGACGGAAGCATGTTCACCGAATAGAAGCTGCCGCCGAGGAAGGTCAGCGGCGTCACCACCAGCATCGGGATCATCTGCAGCTTCTCGAAGCCGTCGGCCCAGATGCCGATGATGAAGCCGAACAGGCTGAAGGTGACGGCGGTCAGCACCAGGAATGTCAGCATCCACACCGGATGCTGGATATGCAAAGGCACAAAAAGTCCGGCGGTCGCCAGGATGATCAGGCCGAGGATGATCGACTTGGTGGCGGCGGCGCCGACATAGCCGATCACGATCTCGAAATAGGAGATCGGCGCCGACAGGATCTCGTAGATCGTGCCGACGAATTTCGGAAAGTAGATGCCGAACGAGGCGTTGGAGATGCTCTGCGTCAGCACCGACAGCATCACGAGCCCCGGCACGATGAAGGTGCCGTAGCTGACGCCCTCGACCTCGGTGATGCGCGAGCCGATCGCGGCGCCGAACACCACGAAATACAGCGAGGTTGAGACAACGGGCGAGACGATGCTCTGCAGCAGCGTGCGCCAGGTACGCGCCATTTCGAACAGATAGATGGCCCGGATTGCGCGGTAGTTCATGGCGCCCTCACGATGCTGACGAAAATATCTTCAAGCGAGGACTGCTTCGTATCCAGATCGGAGATGCGGACACCGGCATTGCGGAGGTCGCTGAGCAGGCTGGTGATGCCGGTGCGGTCGCCCTTGGTATCGTAGTCGTAGGTCACCGCGCGGCCGTCGTCGGACAATTCGAGATGGTAGGCGGCAAGCGCGGGTGGAACGGCGTCGAGCTTGCTCTGCAAATGCAGCGTCAGCTGCTTCTTGCCGAGCTTCTGCATCAAGGTCGCCTTGTCCTCGATCAGGATGATTTCGCCCTTGTTGATGACGCCGATGCGGTCGGCCATCTCCTCGGCTTCCTCGATGTAGTGCGTGGTCAGGATGATGGTGACGCCGGCAGCCTGCAGCGTGCGAACCACTTCCCACATGCCCTTGCGCAATTCGACATCGACGCCTGCAGTGGGCTCGTCGAGGAACAGGATCTGCGGCTCGTGCGACAGCGCCTTGGCGATCATCACGCGGCGCTTCATGCCGCCCGACAGTGTGATGATCTTGTCGTCCTTCTTGTCCCACAGCGACAGGTCGCGCAGCACCTTCTCGATATGGGCGGGGTTCTTCGGCTTGCCGAACAGGCCGCGGCTGAAGCTGACCGTCGCCCAGACCGATTCGAACGCGTCGGTGTGCAGTTCCTGCGGAACCAGGCCGATCATCGACCGCGCCGCGCGATAGTCGCCGATGATGTCGTGGCCGCCGATCGTGATGCGGCCCTCGCTCGGATTGGCGATGCCGCAGATGATGCTGATCAGCGTGGTCTTGCCGGCGCCGTTCGGCCCGAGCAGCGCAAAGATCTCGCCTTTGGCGATATCGAGGTTGATGCCCTTCAGCGCCTTGAAGCCGGAGCCATAGGTCTTTGAAAGATTGGATACGGAAATGATCGGCGACATGAAGGATCGAAAGCGTGAGGGAGGGGGGCGCGCGCGGACTGGAGCATGGGCGGGGCGGGATGCGGGTCAAGCGCAGATAGGAACGCGCAATCTGTTCCGCAATCGCTCGCCGAGGCAGAAAATTCATTCTGCAGTGTGGCGGAAAAGCCGCGCTAGTGTCTCTTGGCTGGCTTCGCCGGCTTCTTGGCGGCCGCCGCCGGCGCGGGGTGCGCGGGCGGCTCGTCGGCGACCTTCGCGACCAGCATGATCTGCAGCTGGTTGTTGACCGGCGCGTTGGGGCGGGCGGGGTCGAGCAACTGCTCTTCGCCGAGCCCGACCGATTGCAGGCGCTTCGGCGCGATCTTGAAGGTGTTGACCAGGATGTCGCGGATCGCGTCGGCGCGCCGCTGGCTCAGCAGCACGTTGTTGTCGCGCCGTCCGGTCGATTCGATGTGGCCGACGATCAGGAAGGTGTAGGGCAGCAGCGCGGAATGCGTCAGCGCATCGGCGATCCGTCCGACGGTCTGATACGATTCCGGCATCACGATCGGCGTGTCGACGTCGAACGCGATGTCGGCGTTGAACGCCGGCAGCTTGGTCAGGTCGGGAGCGATCGGCGGGCGCTTTTGCGGCGGCGGCTCGTTCTTCGATCGCGACTTCGATCGCTCGAGCGTCTGCTGGCGCAGCGCCGGGACGTCGATCGCGGCGTCGGTCTCGAAATGATTGAGCTTGGCGATGACGTCGTCGCGGGTGACCGCGGTCTGCGCCTGCGCGAGCGGCGCCGCCAGCAACGTCAGCGCGCCGAGCAGACCCAACAGGCCAAGATCGCGCAAGCCGCCCGTCGACAGCCGCATCATTGATACCCCGCGTCATTGATCGCCTGGGCGCAATTGCGGCTGACGCCCTTGGCTGCGACGAGGCAGGGCACCGCCTTGCTGGTCTCCTTGGTCGAGCCGTTGCAGACCTTGACGATCTCGCGGGTGCAGGCGTTTGCCACCGTCACGCGCGCCGCGATCCGCTTCTGGATCGCATCGAGGGTGGAGAAGTAGCTCTCCTTGCACTGCGGCGATATGACGTCGCGGTTGCGCGACAGGCACTCCTTGAGGCGAGTGGCGTCGAGATTGACGCCGCGGCAATTGGCGGTGATGTCGGCGCCGCAGGCCTTGGCGAGTTGCGCGGCCGAATCGCCAAAGCTCAACGTCTCCGCGACCGCCAGCGACGGCGCAGTGAGCGCGATGACAAAAAGGAAAAACCCTCCCCGGACCATGGGGCCATCTCAACCCGTGAATTCAACTGGGGTCAAGAGCTACGAACAGGGAAGGCCGCCAGGGAAGGCTGCTCACTCACACCCGTTCCACAAAGCTGTCGACCACCTTCTTCTCGCCGGCCTTTTCGAAGGCGATGGTCAGCTTGTTGCCGTCGATCTTCACCACATGGCCGTAGCCGAATTTCTGGTGAAACACCCGATCCTCCAGCGAGAATTCCGACACCGTGCCGGTGGATTTCGCCACCAGCTCGCCCTCGATCACCATCGGGCCGCGCTTGGTGCGACTGAAGCTATCCGAGGAAAAGGAGGATTGCCGCTCCTCGAAGCCGCCGCTGCGCCCCCCGCCGCCGCGGCCGCGGTTGGCCTGGGCGCGCTGCCAGCCCGGGGTCGAATAGCTCGAGCCGAATGATTCGAGGTTGTCGAAGCGCGAGGCGCCATAGCCGCCGCTGCCGCCCCAGCCCGAACCGCCCTTGGATTCGGTGATCTCGACATTGTGCGCCGGCAGCTCGTCGAGGAAGCGCGAGGGGATCGTGGTCGACCAGGTGCCATGGATGCGGCGGTTGGTGGCGAAATAGATTTTTGCGCGGCGGCGGGCGCGGGTCAGCCCGACATGGGCGAGGCGGCGCTCCTCCTCGAGCCCGGCGCGGCCCTGTTCATCCAGCGTGCGCTGGCTCGGGAACAGACCTTCCTCCCAGCCCGGCAGGAACACATTGTCGAATTCCAGCCCCTTGGCCGAATGCAGCGTCATCAACGACACCGCCTCGTCGCCGGCTTCGCCGTCGCGGTCCATCACCAGTGAGATATGTTCAAGAAACCCTTGCAGGTTCTCGAATTCCTCCATCGAACGCACCAGCTCCTTGAGGTTGTCCAGCCGGCCCGCGGCATCAGCCGAGCGGTCCTTCTGCCACATCTCGGTATAGCCGCTCTCGTCGAGCACGATCTCGGCGAGGTCGGTATGCGAGACAACCTCGCGCTGGGCGCGCCAGCGGTCGAACTGCATGACGAGATCGCGCAACGAGCCGCGCGCTTTCGGCTTCAGCTCGTCGGTCTCGACCACGGTGCGCGCCGCCTCGAAAAGCGGAATGCGGCGCTTGCGGGCATGGTCGTGCAGCAGCTGCACGGTGGCATCGCCGAGCCCCCGTTTCGGGACGTTGACGATGCGCTCGAAGGCGAGATCGTCGGCCGGCGAGTTGATGGTGCGCAGATAGGCCAGCGCATCGCGGATTTCGGCGCGCTCGTAGAATCGGGGGCCGCCGATCACGCGGTAGGGCAGGCCGAGCGTGATGAAGCGGTCTTCGAATTCGCGCATCTGGAACGAGGCGCGGACCAGAATGGCGACGTCGTTGAGGTTTTCGCCGGCGCGCTGCAACCCCTCGAGCTCCTCGCCGATCGCGCGCGCCTCCTCTTCCGAATCCCAGGAGCCGGTGACGGTGACCTTCTCGCCGTCGACATCCTCGGTGCGCAACGTCTTGCCGAGCCGGCCTTCATTATGCGCGATCAGATGCGAGGCTGCGGCCAGGATGTGGCCGGTGGAGCGGTAGTTGCGCTCGAGCCGGATCACCTTGGCGCCGGGAAAATCGTGGTCGAAGCGCAGGATGTTGTCGACCTCGGCGCCGCGCCAGCCATAGATCGACTGGTCGTCATCGCCGACGCAGCAGATGTTCTTGAGGGGAGCATTCTCCGTCATTCCGGGATGCGCCGCAGGCGCAGACCCGGAATCTCGAGATGAGTCTTCTTCACCTCGAGATTCCGGGTTCGCATCTTCGATGCGCCCCGGAATGACGGGTGAGTTGGTCGCTCCCGGAATCACCGCCGACAGCGGCAGGCCGGGCTGCGTCGGCGCCTGCGACAGCAGCCGCAGCCACAGATACTGCGCGACGTTGGTGTCCTGATATTCGTCGACCAGGATGAACTTGAAGCGGTTCTGGTACTGCCGGAGCACATCAGGGTTCTCGCGGAACAGGCGGATGTTCTCGAGCAGCAGATCGCCGAAATCGGCGGCGTTGAGGATCTTCAGCCGCTCCTGATAGGTCGCGTAGATCTTGCCGCCCTTGCCGTTGCCGAACGAGGCGGCCTCGCCCGACGGCACCTGCGACGGCGACAGCCCGCGGTTCTTCCAGCTGTCGATCAGGCCGGCCAGCATCCGCGCCGGCCAGCGCTTATCGTCGATGTTCTCGGCCTGCAGAAGCTGCTTGAGCAACCGCACCTGGTCGTCGACGTCGAGCACCGTGAAGTTGGATTTGAGCTGCACCAGCTCGGCATGGATGCGCAGGATGCGGCCGCCGATCGAGTGGAAGGTGCCGAGCCACGGCATGCCCTCGACCGCCTGGCCCAGCATCTGGCCGAGCCGCAGCTTCATCTCGCGCGCTGCCTTGTTGGTGAAGGTCACCGACAGGATTTCGTGCGGCCGCGCGCGGCCCTGGCTCAGGATATGCGCGATGCGCGTGGTCAGCACCCGCGTCTTGCCGGTGCCGGCGCCGGCGAGCACCAGCACGGGGCCGTCGAGCGTCTCGACCGCCTCGCGCTGCTCCGGATTGAGGCCCTGGAGATATTGCGGACCCGCCGCCGCCCGCGCACGCGCGGCGATGCCCCCAGCCACCGGCTGGTGCTCGGGAACGCCGTGGGGGGGCAATTTGCTCGGCTCGGTCATCAGCGAATCGTCTCGGCCCCACGATGGCACCGCGGGACGGTGAAGGGGAGCCTTCTTAACAGGGATTGAGGGGCATATAGGGCCTGATCGGCCATTTTGACAGGTTTTATCGCGGCCGACAGGAACGCTTTTGGCAGCAGCGTACAACGGGCCTGGTTCCTGAAATCGGCGAAAATTTCGCGGTTTCGCGGTCGGGAACCAGCGTTTCCCCGCAGGATTGTTTCAACAGGTTTGGCGCCGGGCAGAGGTTCGCGCCAGCAAACGAACGAGGAAACGAAGCGGAGGTTTGATCATGCTGAGCTGGGTCGTCACATTCCTGGTCATCGCCCTGATCGCGGGCATTCTGGGCTTCGGCGGCATCGCCGGCGCCTCGATCGAAATCGCCAAGGCGATCTTCTTCATCGCCATCATCCTGTTCCTGGTGTCGGCGGTGGTCGGATTGGCGCGCGGCCGCACAAGGGTGTAGCGCGGCGCTTGGTTACTTCTTGGTGGAGGGCATCGCCACGTTGCGGCCGATGCCCTCCGGACGCGGCACGCCCGCATAGCTCTCCACGATCGCCCGGGCGCGCGCCTGGATCTCAAACGGCGCCACCTTGCGCGCCTCCATGTCGATGTGCAGCGTGAGGTTTTCCGAGGTCGCCGAGAGCCAGCCCTCGGTGGCGTGGCGCAGCTCCTCGAAGGTGTGCAGCCGCTTCTCGTCGGCGGCGAGCAGGAACACCGAGACCTGCACGGGATCACCGAGATGAATTTCCCGCAAGTACCGGACGTGGCACTCGGCGGTGAAGGTCGAGCAGTGCCGCTCTTTCATGTAGGCCGGCCCGATCCCGAGCTGCAGCCACATCTCGTCGATGGCGCGGTCGAACATCACGTTGTAGTAGGCCATGTTGAGATGGCCGTTATAATCGATCCATTGCGGCTCGATCTGCATCAGCGAGGATTTGAACGGGGCCGGCGGAATCGGCATCTCGCTTGCGGCAGTCACTGACGTCATCGTCCATCCCCGGTTTGCTGGCGTTCGAGCATGAGCTTTTCTGTGACTCCGGCGGCCACTTTTTCAAGTCCGGCTCTCTTGACCCCTTATACAAGCTTTGCCACGGTCGGCTAAAGCCGGGAGGAAATTTGACGTGGCGACAACGATTTCGAGCAATTTGACGCGACCTGAGCCGCAGGCCCTGAAGCGCGCGATCGACGCGCTGGCGGCACGGTTCGGCAACCGGCTCGTCACGTCTTTGGCCGTGCGCGAACAGCACGCCCATACCACCACATGGCTGCCGACCCAGCCGCCGGACGCGGTGGTGATGGCGCAGGAGACGGCTGACATTCAGGACGTGGTGCGGATCTGTGCCGCGAACCGCGTGCCGGTGATCGCGTTCGGTACCGGAACTTCGCTCGAGGGCCAGGTCAATGCGCCTGCGGGCGGCGTCTGCATCGATCTGCGCGATATGAACAAGGTGCTCGAGGTGCATGCCGAGGACCTCGACTGCGTGATCCAGCCCGGCGTGACGCGGAAGGCGCTCAACGAGCATCTGCGCGACCAGGGCCTGTTCTTCCCGATCGATCCCGGCGCCGACGCCTCGCTCGGCGGCATGACCTCGACCCGCGCCTCCGGCACCAACGCGGTGCGCTACGGCACCATGCGCGAGAACGTGCTGGCGCTGAAGGTGGTGCGCGGCGACGGCGAGATCATCACCACAGGCACGCGGGCCAAGAAGTCGTCGGCCGGCTACGACCTGACGCATCTGTTCATTGGCGCTGAAGGCACGCTCGGCATCATCTCCGAGCTCACCATCAAGCTGCGCGGTATTCCCGAAACGATCGCAGCCGCGGCCTGTTCGTTCGAGACGGTGCGCGGCGCCTGCCAGGCGACCATCCTCGCCATCCAGACCGGAATCCCGGTCGCCCGCATCGAGCTGCTCAACGCCGAGCAAGTGAAGGCCTGCAACAGCTATTCAAAACTGTCGCTGCCGGAGACGCCGCTGCTGCTTTTGGAATTCCACGGCAGCGAGGTGGAGGTTGCCGAGCAGTCGAAGAATTTCCGCGACATCGCCGCCGAATGCGGCGGCGGCGACTTCTCCTGGACCACCAAGCCGGAAGACCGCACCAGGCTGTGGCAGGCCCGGCACGACGCCTACTGGTCGGTGAAGGCGCTGCGTCCCAGCGACCGCATCGGCGTCGTCGCGACCGACGTCTGCGTGCCGATCTCGCGGCTTGCCGACTGCGTCACCGAGACCGAGGACGATCTGAAGCGGCTCAATCTGCTTTCGCCGATCGTCGGCCATGTCGGCGACGGCAATTTCCACTGCTCGCTGGTCTGCGACATCGACAACAAGGACGAGATGGCGCGTGGCGAGGAGTTCATGCATCGTCTGGTCGAACGCGCGCAAGCGATGGGCGGCACCTGCACCGGCGAGCACGGCATCGGCCAGGGCAAGCAGAAATACCTGAAGGCCGAGCTCGGGGTGGAGGCGCTCGACGCGATGCGGGCGCTGAAGCAGGCACTCGATCCGCAGAACATCTTCAATCCCGGAAAGATCGTCCCGGCCGCCTGAGGCGTCATTACTCAGCAGCGCAGTATCCGCGAGCGGTTGCGCGCTGCGATCGCGCGGAACTTTTCCGTCCGTCCGGCGTCTTTCCTGTGCCGTAGTGTATTGGCGCGGAGCTAGACAGAAGTGATCGGACGGGCAATCGGAATTGCAGTCATGATCGTTGCCATGGCGCTGTCGGGCGACGCGATCGCCCGCGGTGGCGGCCATGGAGGAGGCCATGGTGGCGGTCATGGGCACGGCGGCGGTCATGGGCACGGCGGTGGCCACGGACATGGCGGTGGTCATCGACATGGCGGGCATGGCTTTGGCCACATGCATTTCGGCGGCGGCCATCATGGCGGGTTCGGCCGTTCGCACGCGATCCCGCGATCAGGCTTCGCCGGCCATGGCGCCTTCGTGTCGCGCGGGGCGGCAAATTTCGGCCATCCCGGCAACATGCGCAATGCGTTCAACTCGCTGTCGCGCAACGGCGCATTGCGCAACGGCCGGCTGTTGAGCAACCCGGCGGCGCGTGCGCAGATCGCCGCGGCCGCGGCGCTCGCCGGCTGGCACGGCGGGACGGTTGCCAATGGCTGGTGGCAGCATTCCGGCGGCGGCTATGGCTGGGTCGGCCCGCTGTTCTGGCCGTTCGCCTACAACGACATCTATGACTACGCGGTCTGGGGCGACGATCTCGGATTCTGGGGCTACGGCTATCCGGACATCTATGCCGGCATCTTCGGTCCCTATGGTTATGACGATCTCAGGGGCTATCTGCCCGATCGCAGGCCGGGCCGCCGATATCGCGGCGGCGGACGGATCGAGGAGATGTGTGGCAATGACAGCCGCTCGATCGCCGGCCTGCCGGTGGATCAGATTGCGGATACGGTGCAGCCGACCGAGGCGCAGCTGGCTGCGCTCGGCGAACTCGGCGAAGCGTCGCTCGCCGCCGCCCGCACCATTCGGGCGGCATGTCCTGCGCAGGTGGTGTTGACCGCGCCGAACCGCCTCGCCGCCATGCAGCAGCGGATCGAAGCGATGGTGACGGCAGTCGTAATCGTCAGGCCGCCGCTGGAGAAATTCTACGGCCTGCTCGACGACGAGCAGAAGGCGCGGTTCAACGCGCTCGCCGACAATCAGCGCAAGGACGCCGCGGCGCGCGATCCCAAAGGTGATCAGAAGATTGATCAGAACACGGCGGTTGCCCGGAACTGCGGCGCTGCGCAGGGTGCCGCGCAGGATTGGCCGACGAGCGAGATCCAGGCCCGGATGCAGCTCAACGACACCCAGCGCGCGGCGCTCCAGGCGCTTCAGGACACCAGCGCCGATGCGGCCCGCAAACTGAAGGCGGCGTGCCAAGCCAACGAGGCAATGACCCCGCCGGCGCGTCTCGCCTCCGTTGCAAAGCGGCTCGACGTCATGCTGCAGGCCGTCAAGGATGTCCGCGCCGCGCTTGAGAGTTTCTACGCCACCCTCAGTGACGAGCAAAAGGCGCAGTTCGAGGCGATCGGGCCGCAACGATCGGCTTGATGCGCGTGTGACATCAAGTCACTCGCCGGATCGGCTGTTCCGGTGTGGCCATGATGCCATAGCCAGCATCTCGCTTTTGCGCCGGGAGGACTCTGCGGTTCACAGGTTGCGCCTCGGCCAGCTATGCTCGCCGCGCTTTCGGGGTACGGCGATGTGGATGTTCAGCAAGGCCAAGCGCAAAGACATCTGGGATGATCCCGTCGAGCAGCCGCTCGGCGATATCGAGGCTGCGCAGCGGATCCGTGCGATCTGCCGCGATGCCGCCGGCTGCGCCGAGGCGGTCGGCGCGCCCGACAAGCGTTCGCCGAACAAGTATCAGGTCGAGCGTGAGCGCTACGAGCGTGCCGCCAGGACCGCGATGGAGATCGCGATGAAGATAACCGACGAGATGATGCGGGACTCCGCGGTGCGCGAGATCGTCAGCCTCTGCATGAAGGCCAACAACATCAAGACCGGCCGGGCGCTGTTCCGCGCCATCCACACCAATTCCATCAAGGCCGATGTCCTGAGGGAGCATCCGACGCTCGAGGGCGAGCCTTCGCCAGGCTAGCTCGGGCCCAGCGCCCGCACCGCTTCGTCGACGCTGCGGAAGACGTGATCCCGCGGCAGAACCGCGTAGAGATCGAAGCGCTCGAACGCGTCCTGCGCGCGTGTGGATTCGAGCCTCGCCACCGCCACCGTCACGCCGTCATCGCGGCATTCGCGAAACAGATCGCGCAGCGCCTGCGCAGCCGTGAAATCGATCTCGATCATGCCGCTGGCCTCGATCACCAGCAGAAACGGCTTCGGCGTCGCCGTGCCGATGGTCTTGAGCACGTCGCTGTGAAAGCCTTCCGCGTTGAGGAACGACAGCGGCGCCTGCAGGCCGACGACGGCAATGCCGGGCTTGCGCTCGCCGGTGACGTGCGGACCTGTCGGCCACCAGATCGTGGTGCCAGCCACGTGGACGAATTCCACCAGCTGGCCCCGCGTCGTGGTCCAGATGCCGTGCAGCAGCGACAGCGCGATGCCGACTGCGACGCCTTGCTCGATCGGCAGCACGATGATCGCGGCCGCCGTCGCGATCACCAGCAGGAATTCGTAGAACGACTGGCGGAAGATCGCGACGATCTGTTTGACGCGGATGATGCGCAGCGCAACGAACAGCAGCACGCCGCCGAGCGCAGCGTCAGGCACGTGCTTTAGCAGCGTCGCGCCGAACGCGAGCAGCGCGAGCACGATTGTCGCGGCGAACAGCCCGGCGAGTTGCGTGCGTCCGCCGGTCTCCGAGACGATGCCGGTGCGCGGCGGACTGGAGTTGACGGGGAAGGCGCCGAACAGGCCGGACAAGAGGCTGCCGGCACCGGCGCCGAGGAAGTCGCGATCGACGTCGGCCGGCTTGTCCGGATCTGACAGAAACGAACGCGTCGTCGCCGCGGTCTGCACCATGACCACGATGGCGATCAAGATCGCCAGCGACAACAGTTTGATCCATCGCTCCGGTGCGATGTCCGGAAATGACGGCTTCGGCAGCGACCCCGGCACGATGCCGACCACCTTGACGCCCTTGCTTTCGAGATGGCCGGCGATGACAGCAATGGTGGCCACGACAAGGCCGATCAGCGCGCCCGGAATGCGCGCGCTGATCTTCTCCGATCCCGCGACCAGCGCCAGCACGCCGAGGCCGATCGCCAGCGTATAGAAATTTGTTTGGCCGATCTCTGCAGCGAGAACCCCGAGCTTGTACAGCGTCGGCCCGTCCGGCGTGGTCAGGCCGAGCACGCCGGGCAGTTGCGAGACCAGGATGTGGACGGAGATGCCGGCGAGGAAGCCGACCGTCACCGGCGTCGACAGCAGATTGGCAACCCAGCCGAGCTTGAACAGGCCGCCTGCGATCATGATCGCGCCGACCATCAGCGCCAGCGCCATCGCCAGCGACTGATAGTCGGGTGAGCCTGCGGTCGCCATCAGCGCGAGGCCGGCCGCGAAGATCGGCGTGATCGTCGAATCGGCGCCGCAGGACAGGAAACGGTTGGCCCCTAACATCGCAAAGCCGAGCGAGCCCGCCATGAAGGCAAAGAAGCCGATCTGCGGCGAGAAGCCGCCAAGCCGCGCGGTCGCCATCTGCTCCGGGATCGCGATCGCAGCAAGCGTCAGCCCGGCGATCAGATCGCCGGGCAGGTCGCTTGGCCGGAATGCGGCCAACGAACGGAAGACCGGCCAACTGGCGCGTGTCGGATGATCCTGGCCCATCGGTCTCCCACGTGGATGACAGCGATTCCTGCGGAAATAGTCCGACATCGCGCGCGTAAAAGCCAGCGGCGTCGGGCTGTGTGCAGCCGCGAAGGGTGACGACTAGAACATGATGAGATTAGCTTGAATAGCGGTCGCGACGGCGGTGCGCTCCCTCTCCCGCTTGCGGGGGAGGGTTGGGGTGGGGGCTCTCTCCGCGAGTCACGTCGTGGAGAGAGCCCCCACCCGCACCGCATCTTCGATGCGATGCGACCTCCCCCGCAAGCGGGAGAGGTGGAACCCGTCTGCTGCGAAGCCGACCTTCATCCCGCGCTAGCGCGGGCGCGCCTCGGTGATCGCCTTGCGGATCGCCGCCAGCGGCGCGTTGTCGTCGAACGCAATACTGTTACCCTGCATCTTCACTCCGAGATCGCGCCACAGTCCGGCAAGGTCGGGTGTCACCGGCTTTGATCCCCATTCGTCGTGCAGCCGCGTCAGCACGTCGACGCCGACCGCCTTGTCGGCGGTGGAGAGCACGCGCGCGATCGGCCAGTCCTTTTCGTGATTGCCGCCTGCGGCGAGCACGCTGCGCATCGCATCCTGCAGGCCGAATTTGTTGCCTGTGCGCTTGCGGATTTCGACATCCGCGAACAGGCAGAACATCGCGCCGCCCCAGTATTTCCGGCCCCACGTGTCGGTATTGTCGAGGCCCTCGTCGCCGGCCTGCGGCAGGCCCTTGGGCATGTCGCGCGCCATTGCCTGCCAGGTTTCCTGCGCCGTAAGATCGCCGGCCTGCACGCGCGCGACCGGCTCGACATAGACCGCGAGCCCTTCCGACAGCCAGGCGTAGCGGTCGTCGAGATCGGGCAGGGCGGTGTGCACCATCTCGTGCACGATCACCCAGTCGCGCTTGAGGTCGTCCGCGTCGGCGTCGCGGCCGATCGGCAGCCGGATCGCAGCGCCGCGATAACCCCATGTGGTGCCGCCGCGCACGCGCGAGCCGTCGACCGGCACCAGCAGCAGCCGCAGCGAGCTGACGGGAAACCGGCCGTAGTAAATCGAGACCGCGTGAGCGGACGCCCTGATCCAGTCGAATATTTTCTCCCTGGGCAGCGCCATGTTGCCGGGCGCGAACCCGACATGAATGGTGCCGCCTGACACTTCGAGATCGGTCCTGGGCAGCCGGTCGAAGGCATCGTAGGGCATGCCTTCGCCGCGCATGAACTCGGACTGCGCCTTGACGTGACATGATGCGATGCCGATGAGGATCGCCGCGACCAGCATCGAGGCTGATATCACGCGATAGGTCGGGACAGGTCTCTGCCGGGCACGGGACGTTGGGGGAGGGACGATCGATGTCGCTGCCCATGCCGCGCCCCTATTCGCGAACCGATGCCGCCGTCAGCAGTCCCGCCGTGATCCAGCCATGCAGATACCCGGCGCCGCGCGCCGCGGCACCGTCGGGATCGTCATAGGTCGCGAGCATCTCGCAGAGCACGCCGAACGGAATGCCGGCAGAGGCTTCGTCCCACATCATCGCTTCCTCGGTCGGCAGCTCGCGGAACATCGGTGTGGTGTCTTGGCGCCAGATCAGAAGGCGAGCAGGCTCGGCCGGCATCTCCGCCTCGGGCGGCGTCTCGTCGTTCTTCAGTGCGATCCAGATCGCGGCGGCATTGGTCGACAGGTCGATCCGCGCAGCGCTCGGATGCGGCTGGAACACCAGGTCGTTCCAGACCTCGGGCGCGAAACCGGCCATCGTCTCCAAGGCGAGCACGTCGCCTTCGCGCGCATCGAAGGCGTCGTTCAAGGCCTTCTCGAGCGCGGCAAGGTCGGCGAGCACGGGGTGATGGCTGTAGGGTTCGGCGGACTTCAGGAAATCCGGCAATCCTTGCGAGAACCAGCGCAGGTTCGGATGTTCTGATGGCCGTGCCTTGACGTAGGCGTGGCCCATCTCGTCGAACATCTCGTCGCCAAGAAAGCGATGCAGCAGCTCGTGGTCGTTGCGCATCGCTTCGACCAGCCGCGAGCCATAAGCATGGCGGTAGACGCCGAACAGCGTCGCGCGCGTCTCCCTGGAGCTGTCGAGGATTTCGGTCAGGATGCCGTCGTCGCCGGTGAGGATGGCGCGCTGGAAGTCGTCCTGCTGGCGCGCGAAGTCGCTCATGCCACAGGCGCGCCCGCGCCCAGCACCTGCGCCGCGATCTCGCGGGTGCGCTCGACCTCGAGCAGCAATTCGTCGAGCGGCGGAATGTTGTCGTCGCGCTCGATCATGGTCGAGACCCGGCCGAACCGCTGCAACGCCGCGACATAGAGGTCCCAGACATCCTCGCACACCGGATGGTCGTGCGTGTCGATGATGTGCGTCCCCATATGGCTGTGGCCCGCCATGTGGAATTGCACCACGCGGTCCGCCGGAATGCCGTTGAGGAAGGCCATCGGATCATAGCCGTGGTTGAAGGCGCTGACATAGACATTGTTGATGTCGAACAGCAGCCAGCAGCCGGAGCGGCGCGACAGCTCGGAGAGGAACTCCCACTCCGTCATCTCGGAATTGTTGAACTGCACATAGGTCGAGACATTCTCGAGCACCAGCGCGCGGCCGAGGACATCCTGCACCAGCTGCACGCGGCTCACGACATGATCGAGCGCCTCCTTTGTGTAGGGGATCGGCAATAGATCGTGCAGGTTCTTGCCGTGCACGCCGGTCCAGCACAGATGGTCCGACACCCATTTCGGCTGCACACGTTTTGCGAGGTCCTTCAGGCCTTGCAGATAGTCGAAATTCGGCGGCGCGGTGGAGGCGATCGACAGCGAGACGCCGTGCATCACCACGGGATAGCGCTCGCAGATCCGGTCGAGGATGCGCAGCGGCTGGCCGCCCGGCAGCATGTAGTTCTCGCTGATCACCTCGAACCAGTCGATCGGCGGATTGCCGTTCAAAATCTCGTCGTAATGCTGCGCGCGCAGGCCGAGGCCAAAGCCGAGGAACGGCGGTTTGGCCGCTTGCATCGTTTGCCCCGTGTGCGCCGCCGTGGGCAATCGGCTTGCGACGTTCATGGCGTCTCCGCGTGGCAGGCGCTGCAATCGTAGCGTCTCGTCTGCAAAACTAACATGGAAACGAGGCCCGGCCTATCGCCGGGCCCCGTCTCGATCCGGTGCGATCAGGCGGGCTCGAACTTGCCCTTGGCGGTGGTGCACTGATCCTTGGTCATGGACGAGAAGCCCTGACCCTTGCAGGCATTCTGGCCCTTGCAGGCGTGGTTGCCGCCCTTGCAGGAGCTCTGGCCCTTGCAGGCATTGGCGCCGATGCATTTGCCTTCGCCCGCGGCGTAGGACGGCGTCGACACGACAGCACCGGCGAGGAACAGCGTGGCTGCAGCGGCGGCAAGTGTGGCGCCGGACTTGGTCGTAACCTTCATGAGCGTCTCCTTACGGACGATGGTTGAAGGTGCGCGCCCGCCGGCCTGCGACAGTCCCGGACCAGGGCTGCACCCGATTGATAGCTACGCACAGCAGTCCGTCCTGGTTACACCAAGGACGGACATTTTGCTGCTCGCAATGAAGAAAGCCCGGTTTGTGTACCGGGCCTTCTCCGGCCGTTAACCGCTGCGATCAGCCTTTGACGAACTTGCCGCCCTGAGCCATGCACTGCTTCTCCGAGGCCATCGAAAAGCCGGTGCCCTTGCAGGCGTTCAGGCCCTTGCAGGAATTGGCGCCGCCCTTGCATGCACTCTGGCCCTTGCAGGCGTTGCCGGCCATGCACTTGCCGGTGGCGGCATTGGCGGCCGTCGAGGTCGAAACCACGGAGCCGGCGAGGAACAGGGTGGCCGCAGCGACGGCGAGCATGGCGCCGGACTTCGAATTCAACTTCATGACGATCTCCTCGGTGATTGTTTGAAAGCAATAACGTGGCGCCGTGAGCATCCGATGATCGTTCGATCCCGGACCGCACAACGGATGGACATTCGGAGAACAATCAGATCGCAGGGGCGTCCGCGGCGCGGTGCGTCCCGCGATGTGAGTGCTCGTCCAAGATCAGCTACGGGGTATCAGGCGATTTGGTTACAGCGCTTCAAAAGAAAATTTTGTTCAACCCGGGTCTGATGCCCGGTTCATGTCAAACGCCGTGGGTCAAAGAGTATTTCATTGCGCGGTGCCGATCGGTTTGCTGCATCGCACTCTCTGCATTTTAATCAGTTTTGCGCTGATCGCGCCGGCTTCAGCTTCGCCATCTGCGCCACGTTCGTCCGCAATTCCTCGGCACTGAACGCCGGGAATGAGCAGATGCGGTTGCTGCAGGCAAACGCCGCGGGCTCGCCGAGGTCGGGATAGTCGACATCCGGGTTGGGCAGCTTGCCTTCGCGGAGGTCGAGCCATTCAAGCCGCTTGTAGCGGGCGGGCAGGGCACGGGCGATCGCATGCAGGCTCTGTGCGCGGCCGTCATCCTTGTGTCCGACGATCGTCACATGCGTCGGCTCGAACGCGAGCTCGTCGTCGGCGAGCAGCGCGCCGGGCAGCGGACGCGGCATCTCGGCCGACGCCGCGCTCAAGTAACGCATGGCATGCGCGGCCTGCTCGCGGGTGCCGTCGTTGCCGGTATAGCGATTGAGCATGTTCATGAAGCGCGCGACCTGGATCTGGTCGTCGATCAGTTTTGCCGGTTTTGCGAACACGCCCGCTTTTCCCTCCGACGTCTTCGAGGTGAAGAAGCCGCCGGCCTCATCGCGGAAGCTCGCGACGAAATTGCCGGCCTTCGTCGCCGACGCCAACCAGTCGCGATTGCCGGTCGCGGCGTAGAGATCGAGCAAGGCCTGTCCCATCGCGACGGTGTCGCCGAGGAAGGGGCCGCCGCGATCCGTCTCGCCATGGCGGAAGCCGCCATCCGGCAGCGCCCGATTGGCCAGCACCCATTTTGCCGCCCGCTCGGCGATCTCAAGCGCCTTCGGATCGTTCCTCGCGTCGTAGTAGGCTGCGAGCCCCGAGATCGCCCAGCCGTTCTCCCGCGCATAAAGGTTCTTGTCGATGCGGGGCATGCCGAGCTTGCGGCGCTCGGCATCATCAAGCGCGTAGTATGTGTGGCCGTCGACATCGTGATTGAGATCGGCGTCCTGGCTGACATGGAAGGCGCCGTCGGGGCTCAGCAGGAAGCTTGTCAAATAGCGCTCGACGTCGCGTGCGGCCGCGAGATATTTCGGGTCCTTCCATTGCGCGTAGGCCTGGCCGTATTGCCGCAGATATTGCGACTGGAACGAGATGATTTTCTCGAAATGCGGTTGGTTCCAGGAGCCGGCCTCGGAATACTGAAACACGCCGCCCCACACCGGATCGATCAGCGCGATCGCGGCATCGAGCGTTTGCCGGGCGCGTTTTGTTGCCATGGCGTCGCCGGCTTCGGCGCGGCTGATCGCTAGGTCGAGGCTGTCGGCATCGATATATTTCTGGTTCTCGCCCCAACCGCCGAGCTTCTCGTCGTAGGAAGAGTCGAAGGTCTTGGTCAGCTCAGTGCGCTGCGCCTTGTCGAGAAACGCCGAGACGGCGGGCTTGATCTCGAAGGCCTCGCCGACTGACGGGCCCGGCGAGGGATCGTCGATGATGGCCTTGAGCAGCGACTGCATCCGCTCCGGCTCGATATAGCCCCTGATCTTCGCGATCTCGGTGCCGTCGGGCGCGAACACGATGGTGGCCGGCCAGCCCCAGTCGCCGTAGCGGCTCGAGAGGTCCGGATTGGCGTCCTGGTCGACACGGACCGGGAGATATTTTGCCGACAGCAGTTCCTGCACCTTGGGGTCGGCGTAGGTCGTCTTCTCCATCACGTGGCACCAGTGGCACCACACCGCCTCGAGATCGAGGATCACGAAGCGCTTCTCGGCCGTGGCGCGCGCGAACAGATCGTGGCTCCAGTCGCTCCATGCCGGGCCGTCCGCCGCCAGCGACGGTGACGCGCTCAACGCCACGAGAACTGCGATGGTGCGGACAAGTCTCATGGCGCGCTCCTGGCGGCGAGGGGTCGTGTGAGCTACGCGCCCGCCCGGTTCGGGGCTCGCCATGTCACGGGATTGTGAGCCAGCCTCTCAGGTCGCCGCCTTCTGGCCGGCCACCGCGTTGACCAGCAGGCGGTCGAGCGAGGCGGCGCCGGGACCTGCAATCGCAAGCCACATGAAGGCGGCGAAGTAGGTCGCTTCCTCGAACCCGAGCAGCGTCTCCAGCGAATCGACGTCGCCCCATTTCGCCGACCTGATCGCGACGATCATCACCACCGCGAGCATCGCGGCGGGGATGCGGGTGAACAGGCCGAGGATCAGCATCGCGCCGCCGAAGCATTCGACGCCTGACACGAAGGGGGTGAGGATGGTCGGGAACGGAATGCCCCAGCCGACGAAATTCTCGGTGACCTGGGCGAGGTTGGTGAGCTTGCCCCACCCGGCCAGCATGAAGGTGTAGCCGACGATGATCCGCATGATCAGCGGCCCGGCCCAGGAAAAATGCGAAGCGATCCGTGCCGGCAGCAAAATCAGCAAATTGACGATGAAATTCATGCGAACCCTCCCGAATATCTCGCCAGGCCGCCTGCGCCGGTGGTTGGGCGCACGCGCACCAAAGGGCACGAGCTGAAAGCTACGGACCCGTTATGGCAGGAGTTTCGCCGGTCCCGGCGGGCTTGTTACGCGCCTAGCCGATATTTTGCAGTGCCGGGAAGGTTTCCAGCAGCCAGACGCTGACGCCGGAGACGGCGCCGGTCAAAAAGCCGATGCCGGTCACCACCATCAGCACGCCCATCACGCGCTCGACGGTGTCGAGATGGCGCTTCATCCGCGCGAACAGCGAGGAGAAATGCTTGATCATGAAGGCCGCCAGCAGGAACGGGATGCCGAGCCCGGCGGAATACACCGCGAGCAGGCCGGCGCCCTTCGTCACCGTGGCCTCGGCGGCCGCAATCGAGAGGATCGCCGCCAGGATCGGCCCGATGCAGGGCGTCCAGCCGAAGGCGAACGCCAGGCCCATGACATAGGCGCCCCACAGCCCGACCGGCCTGGGCGCGGTCATCCGCCCCTCGCGCATCAACAGGCCGATCCGGGTCACGCCGAGGAAGTGCAGGCCCATGATGATGATGACGATGCCGGCCAGGATCGAGAGCTCGGCCGACCAGGCCCGCACCAGCCCACCGACGATCGAGGCGCTGGCGCCGAGCGCGACGAACACGGTGGAGAAGCCGAGCACGAACATCAGCGCCGCCGTCATCACCGCGCGCTTGGAGGCCGCGGTGGCGCCGTCCTGATTGACCTGCTCGATGGTCGCCCCGGTCAGATAGATCAGATAGGGCGGCACCAGCGGCAGCACGCAGGGCGACAGGAAGCTGACTAGGCCGGCGATCAGGGCGGCCGGGATCGAGACGTCGTGCATCAAAGAACCTTCGAGGTAACTAACTTGTCTTGGCGTGTACGCGGCCAACAATCCAGAAGTTTCGTCGCCGGCACCTTCAACTATGGTCACAGGGCCGTGTCCGGGCGCTGCGCCACCGCCGTGCGGGTGAAACAAACCCTGATATGTTCCGTAGTGCGGTAATGAAACCGTTGATACGGACTCTAACGATGCGCATCGGCATCCGCAGCGCCATCTCGGCCCTCGTCCTGACCTCGATCGTGGTCAGCGCCGTCGGCGTGCATCTGTTGTGGTGGCGCACCGCACAACGGGTGAGCCAGACCCTGGCCGACACCATCAATGACCAGATCGTCTCCGCGGTCGGCGACGAATTGCAGTCGATCACGACCGAAGCGCGTTCGTCGATGACGGCGGTGCGGACGTTGCTGACCGAGAAGGTGCTGGACGCAAGCGACGCGCGCAAGCGGCAGTTCGTGTTCCTGTCGCAATTGCAGTCGCAACCGACCATTTCGTGGGTGGCATTCGGCTGGCCGGACGGCTCGTTCTTCGCCGGACACAAGCTCGGCGATGCCGGCGTCGAGATGCTGACCATCTCACCCGACCGCAAGCTCAAGGCCGATCAATACGACTATGCCGGCATCGACATCAAGCTCAGGGACAGCACCGTCGAGGATAGCAAATATCTGGTCACCGACCAGCCCTGGTTTCGCGATGCGATCGCAGCCCGTGACCAGCAATGGTCGACGCTGACGACGCTGCCCCGCGGCGAGCGGCTGGCCGCGATGCTGGCGGTGCCGATCGACGTCGACGGCGAGCGCACCGGCGTGCTCGCCATCATCATCGAGCTGACCCGGGTGTCGAACTTCCTCTCGCAACTCACGGTCGGCAAGTCGGCGGGCGCCTTCCTGCTCGATCGCGACGGCAGCGTGATCGCGTCTCCCGATCCCGATGCCGACGAGCTGAATGCGCTGAAGACCGACCATCCGCTGCTGCCTGTTGCGGTCGCCGCGGTCAGGCAGGCCGGCAAGGCCTACGATCCCGGCGAGGGCGAGGCGTTCCGCTCCCAGGTCACGCGGGACGGGCAGGCCTATCAGGCGGTGCTGACGCCGATCTCGTTCCCGGGCTGGTCGCTGGTGACGGTGGTGCCGGAATCCGAATTCCTCGGCCCGGTGCGGATGACGATCCGCAATCTCTTGATCGGGCTCGCGGCGCTGATCGCGGCCGCCGGCCTGTTGTCGGCCTGGCTGGCGCAGCGCCTGATCGCGGCGCCCCTGATCAAGGTGGTCGGCGAGATCAGGCATGTCGAGCGCTTCGACCTCGACAAGGTCGAGCGGCATCCGTCGCGCCTTGCCGAGATCGAGAACCTCTCGGGTGCGATCGGCGACATGGCGCAGGGGCTCGCCGCGTTCCGCAAATACATCCCCGCCGATCTGGTGCGGCGCCTCGTCAGCGACGGCAACGGCGCACGGCTCGGCGGCGCGGTGCGGCCGATGAGCGTGATGTTCATCGATCTTGCCGGCTTCACCGGCATGTCGGAGCGGCTCGGCGACCGCATCATCCCGTTGCTGTCGCGCTATTTCGACGTCGTCTCCGCGGCGATCCAGAAGGAGGGCGGCACCATCGACAAGTTCATCGGCGATGCCGTGATGGCGTTCTGGGGCGCGCCCGCGGCCAACCCGGATCACGCCGCGGATTGCTGCCGGGCGGCGCTCGCCTGCCAGCGCGCGGTCGCACAGGCCGGCCTCGCCGACGACAAGGGAGACGCGGTCAGCATCCGCATCGGCGTCAATTCCGGCGACATGCTGGTCGGCAATATCGGCTCGGAGGTGCGGCTCAACTACACCGTGATCGGCGATGCCGTGAACATCGCGAGCCGCCTCGAGGGCACCAACAAGGTCTATGGGTCGACGATCATCATCGGTCCGGAGACGCGCCGTCTCGCCGGTGATCGCATCGTCGTCCGCGAGCTCGACCGGCTCGCCGTTTACGGCCGCGCCGGCGGGCTCGACATCTACGAGTTGATCGCGATGGCCGACGAGGACGCGATCGCGCGCGACTGGATCGCGTCCTATGAGGCCGGACTGTCGGCCTGGCGCGCCGGCGATTTCACCGCAGCGATCGCTGCGTTCGAGACGTGCCGGCAGCTCCGCGGCGCGGATGCGGCCTCATCGCTGATGATCGAGCGGTGCAGGCATCAGCTCGCCAATCCCACCGACGAGGACTGGGACGGCACCACGGTGGCACGCTCGAAATAGTGTGTTGCGACGAGGTTCGGCTGGTGGATCGTGGTAGATCGTAGGATGGGTGGAGCGAAGCGATACCCATCGTTTTATCCGCGCGTTGAGATGATGGGTTTCGCTGCGCTCTATCCATTCTACGATGCACATCGTGATGGCAACCAAGTGTTGCCAATTCGACACGTCGGGCAACACAGCAAAAACCTGTCAATCTCCGCGCGCAAAAATAATTCGGTTTATCAGTAGAGCAACTCAGTGCTATAGGTTCACCCGTCTCACCCGATACGAGGGCGCTTCGCGATCGTCACGAACGCGGTGTGGGATGCGGTGGACGCCGAGCGTGGAACTGACGAGAGCACGCGAAGCGGACGGTGAAGTCGTGTGGTCCTGATGCCCTAGCGGCCGGTGTCCTCTCGTAAAGCGCGCAGCGCTTTGCGAAGGCGGTGACAAGCAAGCCCAGTCTCGCCGGGGAGAGCACGAAGTAAGCCGTAGGTGGTGTGGACTCTAAGGATTCCCTTTTAGGAGCAAATCAGATTCAAGGCTGCTTTTGGGGAGGCCGCCTTGGGTGTGATGGACCGTTTGGTATTGAGCGACGCGGCGTGGGAGCGGATAGCGCCGCTGATCATAGGGCGCCCCGATCAGAAGGGCTCCACCGGGCGCGACAACCGGATGTTCGTGGAAGGTGTGCTGTGGATCGTGCGTACGGGGTCTCCCTGGCGCGATCTTCCGGAGGTGTTTGGGGACTGGAACAGCGTGTTCCGGCGCTTCAGTCGATGGAGCATCAAGGGTGTTTGGTGGCGGATCTTCGAGGCGATGTCCGATGATCCGGACTTCGAATATCTGATCGTCGATTCCACCATCGTTCGGGCGCATCAGCACGCCGCCGGCGCCAAAAAGGGGGTCTGAAGATCAAGCGGAAGATCAAGCGATCGGCCGCTCGCGCGGCGGCCTGAGCACCAAGATACATATGGCCGTTCGAGGCTTGGGATGTCCGGTGCGGTTCAAGCTCACCGCAGGTCAGAAGGGCGATGCACCGCAAGCCGCCGCATTGATCGAAGGCTTATCCGCCGAGGTCGTCATGGCCGATACGGCCTATGACGCCGATCACTTGCGCCAAGCCATCGCCGCCAAAGGCGCGCTCGCCGTGATCCCCAACAACCCGTCACGCGCGCTCAAATATCCACTCGACAAGCATTTCTATGCCCAGCGTCATCTCGTCGAATGCTGCTTCTCAAAGCTCAAGCAGTTCCGCCGCGTCGCAACCCGCTTCGAAAAAACGGCCCGGAACTACCGGGCCGTCGTCACTCTCGCAGCCATCGTTCTATGGATGCGCTAGTGTCCACACCACCTAGCCCATCGCAGGGAAAGCCGGGTTGTTCCCGGTTACACCTGTGGTCCTACCCCGTGCTTTCTACTTTTGCACGGGGCCCATGGGTGCGATCGGCACCCGGCTTTCCCTGCGCCCTCTGCTCAACGAGAGGGCGAAACGAGATGCAAAGCTCGGACAAATCATGTCGCGAGAACGCGAAGCTGTATCCCACTCACAGTGTCATCGCCCGGCTCGACCGGGCGATCCAGTACGCCGCGGCCTCTCGGCTCAAGCACCGGCGTCTCTGGAATACTGGATCGCCCGGTCGAGCCGCGCGATGACACCGAGAACTCGGCTGTTTGACATCATGAATCGAGAACCTCCTTCATCGTCGTCCTGGCGAAGGCCAGGACCCATTACCCCAAATGCAAATTGCTGGACGATGCTGGGGCCTCGATCTCTCTCCCAATACACGTCGGTGGTTATTGTTCCTGGCCTTCGCCAGGACGACGTGGAGGTGTCGACGTGAGGATGTCGCTTACACAGCGACTACCGCCTGCGCGCAGGTTTGCCCGCCGGCGTCTCGAACTCCCGGCCGCGAATTCTCACGAGGTCATCGGCGGAGTTCGTCAACAGCACGACGGTGGCCGCGCGCGCCGCCTCGACCTCACCGGCGGCGATCGCATTCAGCACCGCGCGGTGTTCGCGCAGCGCGCGCGGGCGATGCGAGCCGGGGGCGGCGATGGTAAAACTCTGGCGCAGGGTGATCTCGAACATCTGCGCGATTGGCCAGAAGAACTCGTTGCGGGTCGCGAAATAGATCGCCTGATGGAACATGATGTCGGCGGCGACGAAGTCCTCGTTGGTCCTGGCCGCGTCCATGCCGTCGCAGCCGGCGCGAATGCGGGCGATGTCGTCCGCCTCGGCATGGGTCGCCGCCAGCGCCGCGGCGGCGGGCTCGACCGCGGCGCGCAGCTGGAACAGCTTGGCCAGATAGCGATCGATCTCCGCGGTCTCGAGGTGCCAGCGCAGCACGTCGGGATCGAGCTGGTTCCACTGCTCGGGGGGCCGCACCCGCGTGCCGCTCTTGGGGCGCGACTCGATCAGGCCCTTGCCGGTCAGGGTGCGCATCGCCTCGCGCACCACGGTGCGGCTGACGTCCATCATCTCGCAGATCTGCATCTCCGGCGGCAGCGTTTCGCCGACGCCGATATCGCCGCGCACGATGCTGCTGCCGACGCGGTCGGTGACCTGGCTGTGCACGCTCCGGCGCAATGCGTTGGATGTCTGGAACATCGGAAGCCTCGCTGCGGTTGGTGCCTGCGCCGCCGCCGCGCCGCGCTCTTGCACAACCGTATCTGTTTTGTCATACATTATGACAAATGGGCTGCCAAGCTCACGCCGTTCAGGCGGGCGGCCAACACAAACGGCCAAGACAACAAAGATCCGTTCCTGGGGAGGAGCACCATCATGACGACGAACCGGGTGAGCCGCCGCATTGTGCTGCGATCGTCGGTCACGGCCGCGGCGTGGCTCGCCGCCGCACCCGCCATCGTCGGCCGCGCCGAGGCCGCGATCCTGAAGATGCGATGCTCGTCGTCGCTGCCGAACGATCCCAAATACGCCAACGGCCGCGTCTACTACGACAATCTGGTCAAGAGCCTGAAGGCGAACGGGCTCGGCGAGCAGATCGACGTCACCTTCTTCCCGGACAACCAGCTCGGCCAGGAGATCGACGTCATCAACTCGGTGAAGCTCGGGGTGATCGACCTGATGGTGTCGGGCTCGTCGATCTCGGCCAATCTGGTGCCGCTGGTCGGCACCTTCGACCTCGGCTACCTCTTCACCAGCTATCAGCAGCAGACCAAGGCGTTCGACGCCGGTGCGGCCAAGCCGATCGAGGATGCGCTACTCAAGGGCGCCAGCATTCATATCATCGGCTGGGCCTATAATTTCGGCGCGCGCAGCGTGCTGGCGAAGAAGCCGGTGAAGACGCCGGAAGATCTCGCCGGGTTGAAGATCCGCACGCTGCCCAATCCGATCATCACCGAATGCCTGCGGCTGATGGGCGCCGCGGCGACGCCGCTGGCGTTCGGCGAGATCTATACGGCGCTGCAGGCCGGCGTGCTCGACGGGCTCGAGCATGATCCGCCGACCATCCTGGCGAGCAAGTTCTACGAGACGGCGAAGCACTACGCGCTGACCCAGCACATCTTCTCGCCGCTCGCGGTCTATTTCAGCGACACTTCTTTCAACCGCATGGCCCCCAAGCTGCGCGAAGGCTTCCTCGATGCGGCGAGCAAGGCCGCGATCGACACCCGCGCGCACGGCCTCGCGGTGGAGAAGGAGGCGCTGGCGACCTTGGTGGAAAAGGGCGTCACCGTCGTCGAATGCGACAAGGAGGCGTTCCGCAAGCGCGTGCTGCCGCAGACCGACAATTTCATCAAGGCGCGGCCCGAGGCGAAGGCCGTCGTCGATCTGATCCGCGCCACCCAGGCCTGAGGTCGGCGCATGTCGGTCGCCGCAGTCGCGACGAGAAGCAGCGCTGAGCGGATCACGGCGCCGCTGCTCGCCGTCAGCGACGCGATCGCCGCGATCCTGCTCGCCGCAGATCTCGTGGTGGTCTGCGTGTCGGTGCTGGCGCGCTTCCTGTTCAATGCGCCGGTCGAGTGGTCCGACGACGTCGCCCGCGGCCTGATGGTCGGCTCGAGCTTCTTCGGCGCCGCCAGCGCGCTGGCACGCAGCGAGAATCTCGGCGTCGCCTTCTTCGTCGACATGCTGCCGACGGGCGTGCGGCGGGTCGTCGATGCGGTCGGTGCGCTGCTCGTCGCCATCATCGCCTTCTACGTTGCGTTCAACGCCATCAAGATGGGCTGGCTGACCACCGGCCAGACCTCCGGCTCCGGCCTGCCGCTGGAATGGACGTTCTACCCGATGGGCGCAGGCGCTTCGTTCATGACGATCTTCGCGTTCGAGACCTTCTGCGGCCGGCCGCTGCGCGACATGGTGGCCGGCATCGCCGTGACCGCCGTCATCGTGGGCCTCTATCTGGCCTGGGATGCGCTGGCGCCGTCGTCGGTGCCGTCGTCGCAGGCGCTGATGCTGATCGGCTTCTTCCTCACGCTGTTCGGCGGACTGCCGATCGGCTTTGCGCTGGCGCTGGCGGCGCTGATCTTCATCTGGGTGGAGGGCACGCTCCCCGGCGTGATCTTCGCCCAGCAGATGGCGCGCGGCATCGACAATTTCGTGCTGCTGGCGATCCCGTTCTTCATCCTGGTCGGCTATCTGATGGAAGCCAACGGCATGTCGGTCCGGCTGATCGAGCTGTTGCAGCGCGCGGTCGGACGGATGCGCGGCGGGCTCAACGTCGTGATGGTGATGTCGATGGTGCTGTTCTCCGGCATCTCGGGCTCGAAGATGGCCGATGTCGCCGCGGTCGGTTCGGTCCTGATCCCGGCGGCGCGCCGCTCGCGGCAGAATCCGGGCGGCGCGGTGGCGCTGCTTGCGGCTTCCGCTGTGATGGCGGAGACCATTCCGCCCTGCATCAATTTGATCATCCTCGGCTTCGTCGCCAATCTCTCGATCGGCGGGCTGTTCGTCGCCGGGATGCTGCCGGCCGCGCTGATGGCGCTGGCGCTGATCGCGGTGTCGATCATCTTCGGCAAGCGTCCTGCCGCGAACCAGGACGCTGAGCCGCGCACCGCGGTGTCGGGGCTGTGGACCGGCGCGATCGCCTCGTTCGGGCTGATCTTCATGATCTTCTTCGGCTTCAGGAGCGGTTTCGCCACCGCAACCGAGATCTCCGCCTTCGCCGCCGTTTATGCCATCGCCGTCGGTAGCCTGCTGTTCCGCGAACTCAGCGCGAAGAGCCTCGCGCACTGCTTCGTGCAATCGGCCACCCGTTCGGGGCTGGTGCTGTTCATCGTCGCCGCCGCGCAGTCGCTGGCCTTCATCCTGACGCTGCAGCAGGTGCCCCACGCGGTCGGCGACCTCATGCTGGCGATATCGGGCAGCCATGGCGTCTGGCTGTTCATGCTGCTGTCGATCGCGGTGCTGGTGGTGATGGGGTCGGTGCTGGAGGGCGCCGCGGCGCTGATCATCTTCGGGCCGCTGCTGCTGCCGGTTGCCGTCAAGCTCGGCATCGATCCCCTGCATTTCGGCGTCGTGCTGGTGATCGCGATGGGGCTCGGGCTCTTTGCTCCGCCACTTGGCCTTGGGCTCTATGGCGCCTGCCTGATCGGCAATGTGCCGATCGAGCAGACCATCAAGCCGATCTCAGGCTATCTCGGCCTGCTGTTGCTGTGCCTCCTGGTGATCGCCTTCGTACCGGCGATCAGCACGGCCTTGCCGCATGCGTTGGGTTATTAGAGCATGATCCGGAAAAGTGGGAACCGGTTTTCCGAAAAGATCATGCTCAAACAAAGAGACGAGATCGTGATGCGATTTCTCATAATCGCATCACGATCGAGGGGAAGAGAAGCGTGAAGGTACTGCTCGCCCATACCCCGCAGATGCGCCGCGACTATTACGGCGAGCGCAGCCTGAACGGCCTGCGCGCGGTCGCCGACGTCAGGCTGCATGACGGCGATGAGGCGCTGGACGCGGCTGCGCTGGTCAGGGCCGCGGCCGATGTCGACATCATCGTCGCCGATCGCATGACGCAGGGGCCCGGCGAAATCGTCCCGCTTCTGCCGAAGCTCTGCGCCTTCGTCCGCTGTGCGGTCGATATCCGCAACATCGACGTCGCGGCAGCGTCTGCCGCCGGCGTGCTGGTGACGCAGGCGAGCGCCGGCTTCGTGCAGTCGGTCGCCGAGCTTGCGCTCGGCTTCATGGTCGATCTGTCGCGCGGCGTCTCGCGCGCGACCGCGGACTACCATGCGGGCAGGGCGCCTGAGGTCGTGATGGGCCACCAGCTTGCGGGAAGCACGGTCGGCATCATCGGCTATGGCAGCATCGGGCGCTATCTTGCCGGGATCGCAAAAGTGCTCGGCATGAATGTGCTGGTCGCGGGTCCCTTCGTGACGTCAGACGATGCCGCGATCCGGCATCTGCCGCTCGACGATCTCCTGGCAAGCGCCGACTATGTCGTCTGTCTCGCGATCGCCAACGCCGAGACCGAGAATTTGATCGGGCAAGCCGCACTGGCGCGGATGCAGAAGCATGCATTCTTCATCAACCTGTCGCGCGGCAATCTGGTCGATGAGGCGGCGCTGGCGGCCGCGCTGCGCGATGCCCACATTGCCGGCGCGGCGATGGATGTCGGCCGTGCGCCCGATCAGATGCCGACGCCGGAGCTCGCGAAGCTGCGCAATGGGATCGCAACCCCGCATGTCGGCGGCCTGACCCCGCAGGCGATCGAGCATCAGTCGTCGGAAACCGTGCGCCAGGTCACGAAGATCGTCGCCGGCGAGATACCTGTCGGCGCTGTCAATGCCGAGCGCTGGACGCGGCGGCCGCGGCCATGAAAGTTCGACTGATCCCAATACCGTCCGCGGGGCTGGACAAGACCTTTACATCCAGCTCAAACTTGATCCTGCAAAACCGCGGCCCCGAGCGCGCGGACAATCAATCAACGGACGTCCCGCAACAAACGACGGGCGCCGAGAGGGAAACAGGGAGTGCATCACATGGCCATTTCACGCCGTGACGTTTTATTGGGCAGCGCCGGCGCATTGGGCGCCGCATCATTCTCCTTCCCGGCTCCTGCAACAGCACAATCGGAACCGATCAAGATCGGTTGTCTCGCGGCGATCACCGGCCCGAGTTCGGCGCCGACCGTCGGATTCAACCGGGGCGTCAATTTCGCGGTCGATGCCATCAACGGCGCCGGCGGGGTCAAGGGCCGCAAGATCGAGCTCGTGATGCGCGACACCCAGGGCGATCCGACCAAGGCGGTCAACGCCACCCAGGAGTTGATCAGCCAGGCCAAGGTTCACGCGATCTGGGGCCCGTTGAATTCGGGCGAGGCGCTGGCCACCACGCCGATCATGGCGCGCGCCAAGATGCCCGACCTGCACCCCTGCGTCGTCGAGACCCTGATCGATCCGGTCAAGTTCCCCAATGCGTTCCGCATCGCGCCGTCGAACAATCAATGGGACGATGCCGTGCGCAATTACTGCCTGAAGATCCTCAAGGTGAAGAAGGTCGCGGTGATCGGCGACACCACCGGCTATGGCGTCACCGCGGTCGGCGCGTCGGTCGCGGCGTTCAAGAAGGACGGCGCCGAGGTGTCCTATCAGGCCAATATCGACGCCACCCAGCCCGACATGACGCCGGACATGCTGCGCGCCAAGAATGCCGGCGCCGAGGCGATCGTGGTGTGGAGCGTCTCGACCGGCATGGAGGCGCGCATGTTCAACACCCGCGCCGCGATGAACTGGGACGTTCCCTTCGTCGGGCATCCGTCGATGGCCTCCGGCGAGCTGGCGAACCTGGTTGCAAAACCGGAGAGCTGGAAGAAGGTCTATGCGATCGGCTACAAGAGCTGCAGCTATGACGGCGCCGGCAAGCTGCCGCCGAAGAGCGCGGACCTGGTCGCGCGCCTGGCCAAGGCCAATGTCGCGCTGAATGATACGCTGTTGTGGTGGGTCGCGGGTGGTATCGACTGCATCGAGCTGATCGCCAAGGCGGTCGCGGAGAGCGGCTCGACCGACAGCGCCGGCATCATCAGCTACTGGAATTCGCTGTCGACCTATCCCGGCTATTTCGGCAACTACCGCTTCTCGCCGACCCAGCATAACGGCTATTTGACCGAAGAGATCGTGATGTCGGAGGCCTCTACCGCCAAGGACGGCACCTTCGCGCTGGCGCCGGGGTACACATAGCAGGGCGAGGACGCAGCCGATGCTGGCCTCGATCCTTGCATCCGGTCTCGCGGCGGGCGCGATCTACGCGCTGGTCGGCGTCACCTACAACACGATGTTCTCGACCTCGCGGGTGATGAGCTTCACCGCGGGACAGCTTGCGATGTTGGGCGGCGTGTTCGGCTCGATGTTCACGCTGAAGCTCGGCCTGCCGATCGCGGTCGGCTTCGTGCTGACGCTGCTCTGCTGCGCGGTGATCGGGATCATCACCGAATTCGTCGCGGTGCGGCCGGTGCTCAAGAGCCTCGACCAGCATCTCTACGTGCTCTCGACGCTTGCGGTCGCGCTGATGATCCAGCAGGTCACGGCGATCAAATGGGGCACCGAGCCGCAGCCGTTCCCGCGCATCGCAGGATTCGGTGAGGGCGTTTGGGACGAAAAATTCTGGCTGCCGGTTGCCGCCTGCGCCGTCACCATCATCGGCCTCGAATATCTCTACCGCCGCACGCTGGTCGGTCGCGCGTTCCTCGCCATCGCCGAGGACAATTTCGCGGCACGGGCGCTCGGCCTGCCCGAGCGCAATCTGCGTGTTGCGAGCTACGCGCTTGCCGGCGTGGTCGGCGGCATCGCCGGATTTTCCGGCGGGCAATTGTTGCTAGCCTTCTTTGCCAATGGCGCGCTGCTGAACTTCTACGGCTTCGTGCCGGTGGCGCTCGGCGGGCTCGGTAACAACAGAGGCGCGATCATCGGCGGGCTGGCGCTCGGCTTGTTCCAGCAGGCGGCGAACTTCCTGGTCGGCGGCATCTTCTCCTCGGTCGCGGTGTTCACGCTGTTCATCGTGGTGCTGCTCGCGGCTCCCCAGGGGCTGTTCGGCGCCTCGACCGCGCGGAGGGTGTGATGACATCGGTCGCCGCCGCTCCGCCCCGAACCGATAGCGGCGCATGGCGTGCGGCGCTGCCGCACCTCGTGCCGTTCCTCGGCATTCTGGTGCTGGCCCTGCTGCTGCCCTTCGTCAGCAATGATTACTGGGTGCTGATCGGCACCCGCGCGGCGATCTACTGGGTGCTGGTGTCGGGCCTCAATTTGGTCGTCGGCTTTGCCGGCCATCTTGCGATCGGCTATGTCGCGCTGCTGACGCTCGGCGCCTACACCACCAGCGTGCTGGTCGCCGGCAATGTGATGCCGGCAATTCCGGTATTTGCCGCCTTGCCGATCGCAGGCCTCATCGGCGCGATCTTCGGCGTGATCGTCGGCCTGCCGGCCCTGCGCCTGCGCACCTTCTACTTTGCGATGTCGACGCTGGGCTTTGCGACCATTGTGACCCAGATCGCACTGGCCTGGCAGAGCGTGACCGGAGGCGGCATCGGCATTGCCGGTCCCGAATTCCCGGCGCCGTTCAACACGCCGTGGGGGTTCTACGGCCTCTGTATCGCTTTCGCGGTCGTCACCACCTGGATGAGCGCCAATGTGGCGCGCAGCCGGTTCGGCCGGGCGCTGATCGCGGTGCGCGACGCCGAGGTGGCCGCCGAAGCCAGCGGCATCTCCAAGCCGAAAATGCTGATCGCGATCTTCCTGTTCGCCGGTGCGCTGGCGGCGATCGCCGGCGGATTGTTCGCGACCTTGCAGACCTACATCACGCCAGACGCGTTCACCTTCGATCTCTCGGTGCTGTTCTTCATCGCGATCCTGATCGGCGGCCGCGGCTCGATCCTCGGGCCGATGCTCGGCACCATCATCCTGACCATCCTGCCGGAGATCGCGGCGCCGCTCGCGGCCTGGTCGACCTTCCTCTACGCGGTGCTGCTGCTCGTGATCGTGCTGGTGATGCCCGGCGGCATCGCCGCGCTGCTCGATTTCCGCAACCGTCGCCCGCTCGCCAGCAACCGCACCATCGTGCCGCGCCCGGCCGCGCTCGCCGCCATCGTGCGCCGGCGCGATGGCGGCAAGACGCTGCAGCTGCGCGGCATCGCGCTGAGCTTCGGCAATGTGAAGGCGATCGACGGCCTCGACCTCGACGTCGCGCCCGGCCAGATCCACGGCCTGATCGGGCCGAACGGCAGCGGCAAGACCACCACGCTGAACGTGATCTCGGGCTATTACGCCGCGAAGGCCGGCAGCATGACGCTCGGCGATGCGGTGCTGGCCGCGGGCCAGCCGGTGATGCGTGCCGCTTGCGGCATCGCGCGCACCTTCCAGACCCCGCGGGTGATCGGCGAAGCCTCGGTGCTGGAGAACGTCATGATCGGCGGTTCGATCGAGGGCAGGGCCAATTTCGTCGAGGCGATGCTGGCACTGCTGCGCAGCAGCGCGGACGAGCGTCTGCTCGCCGCCAAGGCGCGGGCACTGCTCGGCGTCGTTGGCCTCGAGGCGCTTGCCGATGTGCGCGCCGACCGTCTGCAGCACAGCGAACTGCGCTTCATCGAGATCGCGCGGGCGCTGATGCTCGATCCGGACTTCCTGCTGCTCGACGAGCCCGCGGCGGGCCTCTCCAATGACGAGATCGAGCGGCTCGCGATCCTGATCAAGGCGGTCTGCGCCCGCGGCACCGGTGTGCTGCTGGTCGAGCACCATGCCGATCTGATCTTCGACATCTGCCATCAGGTCACGGTGCTCAATCTCGGCCGCACGCTGGCGGCGGGAACGCCGGCGGAGATCCGTGTGCACAAGGAGGTCGTCAGTGCCTATCTCGGCGGCTGAACCCTTGCTCACGGTGAGCGCGCTGGAATCCGGCTACGGCAAGATCCGCGTGCTGCACGGCATCGACCTGACGATCGCCGCCGGCGAGGTGGTGGCGCTGCTCGGTCCGAATGGCGCCGGCAAGACCACGCTGCTGCGCGCGATGTCGGGATTGTTGCCGGTCACCGCCGGGCAGGTCCGGTTCGGCGGACGCGACATGACCAACGCCACGCCGCGCGATGCCGCGCGGGCCGGGCTGGTGCATGTGATCGAGGGACATCGCGTGTTCACGCAGATCTCGGTCACCGACAATCTGCTGCTCGCCGGCTACGACCTGCCGCGCGCCGAACGGACTGTACGCATCGAAGAGGCGTTGGCGTTCTTCCCCGAGATCGCCGAGAAGCGCCATGAGCGCGGCGGCGCGTTGTCGGGCGGGCAGCAGCAGATGCTGACCGTGGCGCAAGGCCTGGTCCGCCGCCCCCGGCTCCTGATGCTGGACGAGCCCTCGGCCGGACTGTCGCCGGTGCTGGTCGATCGTGTCCTCAATGTGATCGGCCGGCTGCGGGAGCAGGGCACCTCGGTGCTGCTGGTCGAACAATTGCTCGAGAAGGCGCTGGCCTGTGCCGATCGGGTCTACGCGCTGGTGCAGGGTGCGATCGCGCTGGAGGCGCCGACCGGCGAGAGTGACCTCGCGCACAGGCTCGAGCGCGCCTATTTCGGCCATGAAAGCCACGCGCTGGGTGCTTGAGCCCGCCTTACCCCGTGTGCTCAAAGGTAAGACTTGGCGCCGGACGCCGATTCTGGCTTCATGAGGCCTCATGCGGCCGGCCCCCCGATTGTGTTAGGATGTGCCGGAGCCTGTAAACGGACGGGATCGGGAAGGTGGTGTGAATGCTGTGCCCGGCCTGTCAAGCCGAGAGCCTGACCGAAGATGGCGTCTGCCGGTCGTGCGGGCTGAATTTTTCTGCCGTCTGCCCGAATTGCCGGCATCCCAATCTCGAGGCGGCGCGATTTTGCGGCGCCTGTGGTGAGCGTCTCGACCAGGCCCAGACGGTTGGCGAACGCAAGGTCGTCACCGTGATGTTTGCCGACATCGTCGGCTCCACCGAACTGATCGGCGACAACGATCCCGAGCTTGCGCTCGATCGCCTGCCGCCCGCGCTGGCGCGGATGGGCCATGCGGTCCAGCAGTTTCACGGCACCATCATGCGCAGCATGGGCGACGGATTGATGGTGATCTTCGGTATTCCGCACGCCCAGGAAGACCATGCGCTGCGCGCCTGCCAGGCCGCGCTCGCCATGATGCAGTCGTCGCGGGACAACGGCATCGTGCTGCGCGTCGGCATCCATTCCGGCGAAATCGTCGCGGGCGTGCCCGACAAATTCACCAAGGAGCAAAGCGTCTACGGCGCCGCCGTGCATCTGGCGAGCCGGCTTGAGCATATGGCCCAGCCGGGCGACATTTGCGTCACGGAGTCGACGTTCAAGCTGGTGCAGGCATCTTGCGATGCGCGTGCCCTGGGCCATCAGAACGTGAAGGGATTTCCGCGGCCGATCGGCGTCTACCGGCTGGTCGGCATGAAGCCGTCTCGCGCGCCGTTCCGTGATGCCGTCGTCGGCACCTATCGGGGGCGCGATGCCGAGCTTGCCATCCTCCAGGAGGCATTTGCCGGAGCCGAGCAGGGCGCCGGCAAGGTGATCGGAATTTCGGCGCCGCCAGGTCTCGGCAAGAGCCGCCTGTGCTTCGAAATTGCCCGCAGCGTCAAGGAACGCCTGGTGCCGGTGCAGGAGGCAAGCGCATCGCCCTACGACCATTCCGGTCCGCTACAGCCGCTGCTGGAATTCTTCCGCAATTTCTTCCGGATCGCATCGATCGACGATGCGGAGACGGCGCGCGCCAAGGTCGCGGCGCGGATCGAGTCCTCGGTCCCCCACTTGATGGAAGACGTGGCGTTGCTCGCCGATTTTCTCGGCATCCGCGACACCCAATCGCCGGCGCCCGCGCTGGATCCAAAGACGCGGCATACGCGGCTCGTCAATCTCGTCGCAAGTCTCGTACGTGACGGCACCCGCACACCGTCGGTGATCATCATCGAGGACATCCACTGGCTCGACGAAGCGAGCATCGAGTTCGTCTCGGCGCTGGTGAATGTTGCGCAGGTCAGCCGCGCCCTGATCATTCTCACGTATCGGCCGACCTATGCGCCGTGGCAGGAGGGGCCGGGATTCCACGAAATCCGGCTCGACGAACTGCGCGACGAGGATGTCTCCGCGCTGATCAGCGACATGATCGGCGATCATCCATCCACGGCCGCAATCTCCGACCGCATCGTTGAACGAAGCGGCGGGAATCCGTTCTTCGCGGAGGAGTTGGTCCGTTCGCTGATAGACAGTGGCGATCTGACCGGCCGGCCCGGCGAATACGAGATGTCCGGGCAGGCATCGCCCGAGACGCTGCCGGCTACGGTCCAGACTGTGATCGGTGCACGCATCGACCGTCTCGCGCCGATGGACAAGGAAGTGCTGCAGGTCGGCGCCACGATCGGGCGGGAATTCCCGTTTTCAGTGCTGGCCGAAGTGGCACGTGCAAGCTACCACGATCTCGTCGGTATCCTCGGCCGATTGTCGCATCTCGAGTTGATCCAGGAGGTCGCCAGCGAGATCGAGCACGATCGATACGCGTTCCGCCATCCGCTGATCCAGGAGGTCGCCTATGCGATGCAGCTGCGCACCCGCCGCGTCGAACTGCATCAGGCGGTCGCGAGCGCGCTCGAGCGATTCTACCATAACCGGCTGGGCGAATACGCCAATTTGATCGCGTATCATTTCGAATCGGCCAAGGATTTCGGATCCGCGGCCAACTACCTGGCCCGTTCGGCGAGCTGGATCGGCACAACCAATTCCCGGCTGGGGATGAAGTCGTGGCTCAAGGTTCGGCTGTTGCTGCAATCGTTGCCGCGCTCGCCGGAAACCGATCGGCTGCGCATGCACGCATCCGGTCAAGTGTTGATCCTTGGCTGGCGCGAAGGCATCAGCGCCGAAGAGGCTGCCCCGTTCTTCCGCGAGGCGTTGGCTGCCGCGCGGGACCTCAAGGACTCGCTCTGGGAGGTCCTGCTGCTCGCCGCCTTTGGCCGGGTCTCCGCCGGTACGGGCTCGGCGGACGAATATGTGAGGCAGCTGCTGGAGGCGATCGAGGTCTCCGAGGACCCGAGCATCAGGACGATGATGCAGGTGTTCCTGTGTCAGGCCTACGGCTATGCCGGCAAGCTTCGGGAAGCACTTGCGGCCGGCGAGACCGCGCTCAAGCACATTGCGAGCATCGAGAAGGCCCACGAAGCGCCGCTCGGCTTCAATGTGGAACGATGGGTTGAGGGTCTGCATGCGCGGTTGCTGGCGCGGACGGGCAATTTCGATGTTGCGCGAGAGAGAATCGCCAAACTGGTCGCCAGCGAGAGCGGCCATCCCGATCCGGCGGTCCTGTTCATTCCCCATCATGCCGGAGTCGAGATGGCCTGGCTGACGCGGGACGAAAAGCTTGCCGATCTTCACAGCCTGCGTATCGAGGAGATCGCCAGGAGAAACGACACACCCTATGTCGCGGTGTATGCGAGCGTCTGCCGCGGACTGGCGCTGTCGCTGGCGGGCGAACACGTTGCGGCGATCCAGAAGATTGAATCGGCGATCCGGCTCGCGCGGGAGGCTTTCGCCGGCCTCGAATATGAAAGCGACATGCTGGCATTCCTCGCCGAGATTCATCTGAGGAGCAACAGCCTTGCCGCGGCCTTCGGCGCCGCTGAACAGGGGATCGCGGTCGCGAGGGAGCGGCGGGCGCGGCTCGCCGAATGCCGCTCGACGCTGGTGCTGGCGCATGTGGTCAACGCCGATAGCTTGCGCTATCCGCAGTATCGGTTGAACGAGCTGCTTGCGCGGGCCCGGCTCCTCATCGAGGAGACCGGCGCCTCACCCTATGAACGCCTGTTCCCGGTCGTGCAGTCGTCGTCCTGCGGACAAGAAGCGTGAATTCGGGCATGCCGTAATCGGCGACCGGTTCGACGTGACCGAACTGCTCGCAAAACCGGATCCAGCGCTCCGGCGCGATCCGATAGAGCCCGGTTTCGGCGCGCCCTTCGTCACGCGGCAGCATGAAGTTGACGGCGAAGCCGATCCGGCTGTGGGCCGCAAGATCGGCGAGAATCGCCTCGACATACGCTTCCCACGCTGCGACCGGATGACCGAGCCGGACGTTGAATATCCCGCTTGCCAGAGAATAGTCGGCGAGTGCGCCACACTGCGAACCCTCGGCGAACACGGCCTGCGTGTTGCCGGCCCAGCGGGCGCGGGCGGCGGCGATCATCGCCGGCGAAATGTCGATGCCGCGATAGGTCACCTCGGCATCGCCATGCCGCATTGCCAGGAATTCCAGCAGCGCGCCATAGCCGCAGCCGAAATCGTTCAGGCTGAACGGCCGCCCGAAATCGCACAGCTTCACGAGCTGCACGAAGCGCAGATACTGCGAGAGCACGTTCGGCCAGTCGACCCCGAGCGGGGTCGGGCCGTGACGCTCCAGTGTTCCTGAATAATAGTCGCGAACCTTGGCGTGCGGATCGAGCATCGCCGAGGTCAGGTCACTTCTTGCGCGCGCCGGCCTTGGGGCGGTCGGCGTTGATCATTGGCATCGAGATCGTGAGAAACACCAGAGAGGAAAAATTGAAGACGCGATCGCCTGAGGTCACCTTCACGACGCCCTTCGGAGACTCCGCCGGGTGCGAGGTAAAGTGTACCGACAACGGCCTGCTGCTCTCGAGATTGCCCTGCAGCGATGCGATGATCTGATCGTGTCCGCTCAGCTTCGTTGCCTTGCCGTCGACTGAGGCGCCCGTCTTCTTCAGCAGGCCCAGAAATTTGAAAAACCCCTTGCGATCCGCATCGCCAACCGGCGCGATATTGAGCAACTTGAAGGACGTCTCCAGCGTATGTTGCGACGAGAAGACCTTGAACTCCTTCTGAAACTGGACCATTTCGGTCAGGGCTTCGCCAATAAGCCGGGAATTCATCTGTTGCAGAACGTCGGGGACGTAACTGTCGGCAACCAATCCACCCATTGTGTTCCTCCTGAAAAAGCCATGATAGCCCGCTTCCCGGCTTCCGGCTAGCTGTGAGCGGATGGCTGTCCGATGGTACAACCACCGGTTTGCTCCGCTGTCTATGAATTGCTTCACAGAGTTGACCGTGCATGATGCAAAGGCAATGCTTTTCGTGAGCCCCCCCGGTCCGGTTGGCTTCTTATCCATCCCATTCCACAGTGTTACCATGCGACTCCCCTTTTACTACGGCTGGATCATCGTCGCGGTGACCTTCGTTACCATGGCGATCGGCGTCAACGCGCGCACCGCGTTCTCGCTGTTCTATCCGCCGATCATCTCCGAGTTCGGCTGGGAGCGTGGTGTCACGGCGGGAGCATTCTCGTTCGGCTTCGTCGCCTCGGCGATCGCAAGCCCGCTGATCGGCCGGCTGATGGACCGCAGCGGTCCGCGCGCGGTGATGGAGCTTGGTGTGCTGCTGATGGGCTCAGGGCTGCTGCTGGCGCCGCTGACCACGCAACCCTGGCACCTCTATCTCACGATCGGCGTGCTGGTCGGCTCCGGCAGCGTCTGCCTCGGCTATTCCGGCCAGTCGCTGTTCGTGCCGAACTGGTTCATCCGCCGCCGCGGGCTGGCGATCGGCCTCGCCTTCGCCGGCGTCGGCATCGGCTCGGTGACCCTGCTGCCATGGGTTCAGCACATGATCGAGCAGACCGGCTGGCGCACCGCCTGCACCGCCATGGGAATCGTGGTGCTGGTCGCGCTGGCGCCGATCAACCCTGCTGCTGCACAAGCGGCCGGAGGATATCGGCCTGCAACCGGATGGCGATGCCGCGCCGACGGCGACAACGGCCAAGCCGGCATCGAACATCGTCGATCCGGTCTGGGCCGGCACCGACTGGACGCTGTCGCGGGCGCTGCGCACCGCGCGGTTCTGGTGGATCGCGATCGGCTATTTCTGCGGGCTGTACATCTGGTATGCGGTGCAGGTGCACCAGACCAAATTCCTGCTCGACATCGGCTTCAGCTCCAATGTCGGGGTCTGGGCGCTCGGCGTCGTCAGCCTGCTCGGCATTCCCGGCCAGATCTGGCTCGGGCATCTCTCCGATCGTATCGGCCGTGAATGGGTCTGGGCGATCGCCTGCTTCGGCTTCGTGATCTGCTTTGCCGCGCTGGCCGCGCTGAAATACTGGCCGAGCATGGCGCTGATCTATCTGATGGTCTTCACCCAGGGCGCGCTCGGCTACGGCCTGACATCCGTGATGGGGCCGGTGGTGCTGGAGATCTTCCAGGGCAGGCACTACGGCAGCATTTTCGGTACCGTGATGCTGGCGGCGCTGGCCGGCGGGGCCGCCGGTCCCTGGATCACCGGCCAGCTCTATGATCTGTCGGGCAGCTATACGAGCGCGTTCCTGCTCGGGATCATGGTCAGCCTGCTGTCCGCCTTCGCGATCTGGCAGGCGTCGCCCGGCAAGGTGCGCGCGGTCGCCGGACAGGTGCACAAGATCGCGAGCGCGGCCTGAGCCCAGAGCCTTTTCCGTTCCGATGGAATCAGAACGGGGGCTCTCGATTCTTGTTTTGACGCGTTTTCCTCACGCGAACCGGTAGCCACTTCGCTCGAAAACTCTAGCGGGCGGACGAAACGCCGATCGCCCGCTGCAAATCGGTGATCGCGCGCAGGAAGCTGTCCGCCGGCGTGGTCTCCGGATCGATCAGGCGGTGCAGCCGGAAACCGTCTTCCAGCGCCAGCACGATCGCGCCGGTCCATTCCGGGTTGAGCGCGCCGTTCGGGCCGCCGTTCTTCGCCGTGGTGGTGACGATATCCGCGATCAGCTTGCGCCGCGCGCGCAGTCGTTTTGCCAGTTCGGGCCGCCGCTTCTCTGCCCGTGCGACAAACAGGATCATCTCCATGTGCAGCAGCGGGGAGCGGCCGAGCGGGTCCTGCCGGCTGCGATCCATGGTGCGGAGCGCCTCGAGGAAGTCGGCAAGGTTCTGGTGTTGGGCCAGCAGGTCGAGACATCGCCGGATCGATTGCTCGACGTGATCCTCGAGCATCGCGATGATCAACTCGTCCTTGCTCTTGAAGTTCGAATAGAAGGCGCCGCGGGTGAATCCCGCCGCGGCCGCGATCGCCTCGATGCTGGCGCCGCCGATTCCCTGTTCCTCGAACACCCGCGCCGCCGCCTCGAACAGCTTCTCGCAGGTGTCGTCCCGTGTCGGTCTGGTTCGAACCCTTGACATCCGCGCATTTTAGGGCACAATGCAACTCGATACAAGAGTGTATCGAGTTGCATTTGACGGAATCAGAATAGCCGCACCCGTGATGGTGCGATCTTGAGGATGACACCAAGGCGCGCCAGGGTACAGGCACCGCCGCAGCGCACGAACGAGGTCACCATGAACGAGCAAGTTCAGCCGGCCAGCGGTGAGCCGCTTTTCAATCCACTGGCGCCCGAATTCATTCGCAACCCCTATCCGTATTACGAGCGGTTGCGGCGTCTCGACCCGATGCATGTCAATGTGCACGGCGCCTTCGTCGCCAGCCGTCACGCCGAGGCGAGCCTCGTGCTGCGCGACAAGCGGTTCGGCAAGGATTTTGCCGAGCGCAGCATCCGCCGTTACGGTCCGAAGATCCTGGAGGAGCCGGTCTTCCGCAGCATGAGTCATTGGATGCTGCAGCAGGATCCGCCGGATCACACCCGCCTGCGTGGCCTCGTCGTCAAGGCGTTCACGGCGCGCCGGGTCGAGGACATGCGCCCGCGCATCCAGCACGTCGTCGACGAGACGCTCGACCGCATCATCCCGCAGGGCAGGATGGACCTGATCGAGGACTTCGCCTTCCGCCTCCCGGTGACGATCATCTGCGACATGCTCGGCATCCCCGAGGAACACCGCGAGGCCTTCTACAACGGCTCGCGCGACGGTGGCCGCATCCTTGAGCCGGTCCCGCTGTCGCCCGAGGAGATCAAGCAGGGCAACGCCGCCAATGCGATGGCGGCGATGTATTTCCATCAGCTGTTCGAGCTGCGCCGCAAGCAGCCCGGCGACGACCTCACCACGCAGCTGGTGCAGGCGGAAGAGGACGGCCAGAAGCTCACCAATGAGGAGCTGACCGGCAACATCATCCTGCTGTTCGGTGCAGGCCATGAGACGACCGTGAACCTGATCGGCAACGGTCTGCTCGCGCTCTATCGCAACCCGGACCAGCTCGCGCTGCTGAAGGCCAATCCCGGCCTGATCACCAATGCGATCGAGGAGTTCCTGCGCTACGATTCCTCGGTGCAGCTGACCGGCCGCGTCGCCCTCGAAGACATCGAGGATCTCGGCGGCAAGCGGATCCCGAAGGGCGAGAGCGTGCTGTGCCTGTTGGGCTCGGCCAATCACGATCCGGCTGTCTACCCCGATCACCCCGAAAAGCTCGACATCCAGCGGCCGAACGTGAAGCCGCTGTCGTTCGGCGGCGGCATCCATTTCTGCCTCGGCGCGCAGCTGGCACGGATCGAGGCCGAGGTCGCGATCTCGACCCTGTTGCGGCGAATCCCGGATCTGCGGCTCGATGACGCGGAAAACCCGGAGTGGCGGCCGACCTTCGTGCTGCGCGGGCTGAAGCGGCTGCCGGCGAGCTGGTGACAAGCCGGATTTGCGGCAGGACGGCGATTCTGCCGCGACGGCCGGCGTGCACGCACGCTTGAGCGGAAAACCACCTTCTGCCTGAAGTCACGGCGGTAATGCCGCTGTGACTTCGCCATACTTGTCTCTATATTTGGGCTGCTCCGGCCAAGGTTGGCCAACGGTTCAGCATCAGCAGGCTGCCGCGGAGCTGGCTCAAAGGGAGACACCGTGCAGACGACGCTGCTCGGACTGGCAATTGCCTTCATCCTTGCACTGGTCGCCGCGCTGGTCGGTCCGTATTTCGTCGACTGGAACCAGTTCAGGCCGCAGTTCGAGGCGGAGGCGAGCAAGATCATCGGCGCGCCGGTCCGGGTTGCCGGCAATCTCGACGCGCGTCTGCTGCCGGCCCCCTCGCTGCGATTGAAAACCGTCAGCGTCGGCGGCGCTAACGACCTCGGCAAGGTCCGCGCCGCCAGCCTCGACGTCGAGTTCAGCCTGAGCTCGCTGATGCGTGCCGAGTGGCGGGCGACCGAGCTCACCGTCAATGGCGTGTCGCTGGATCTCGGGCTCGATCCGAAGGGACGGGTCGACTGGTCGCCGTCGAGCGGCACCTTCAACCTCGCCTCGCTGGCTATCGACCGCCTCAATCTGACCGGCCGCATTGCGCTGCATGACGCCGCGAGCCGCAGCACGCTCGAGCTCAACGACATCGCGTTCAGCGGGGATGTCCGCTCGCTGGCCGGCGCGATCCGCGGCGACGGCAACTTCATGTTCGACGGCAACCGCTACCCGTTTCGGATCTCGTCCGGCCAAACTCCTGATGGCAACGGCATTCGCATGCACTTCAACATCGATCCCGGGCAGCGGCCGGTCTCGGCCGATCTCGACGGCATCCTGAGCTTCGAGGCGCGTGCGCTGCGCTTCGAAGGGGCGGTGGTGCTCGCGGGCACGCCGGGTCAGCGCGGCGGCAGCGATGCACCGGCGTGGCGGATCGCGGCCAAGGTGAAGTCGGATTACTCGGCAGCGCGGCTCGACCAGGTCGAGGTGAGCTATGGGGCCGAGGACCGCGCGCTGAAGCTCGCGGGCAACGGCGATCTGCGTTTCGGCGCAGCGCCGCTGCTGCGCGCCTCGCTCACCGCGCGGCAGCTCGACGGCGACAAGTTCGCCGCCAAGGATAGCAACAACGCCAATGTCGAGCCGGTGCGGGTGCTGCCGGCGATGCGCGCGGTCCTGGCGGGCCTGCCGCAAATCCCGATTCCGGCACAGCTCGAACTGGCGTCCGAGCAGATCATGCTTGGCGGTCGTCCCTTGCAGGATATCTCGGCAGAGCTGCAATCGGATGCGAAATCCTGGACGGTGCGCCGGCTGGAGTTTCGCGCGCCGGGCTCGACCCGGGTCTCGATGAGCGGCGCCAGCGCGCAAGCCGGAGTTGCCAACAGCTTCAAGACCGGGCTCAACATCGAATCGTCCGATCCCGACGCGCTGATGACCTGGCTGCAGGGGCGGAGCGATGCTGCCTATCGCAACCAGAAGCCGCTGCGGCTGCGCGGCGACGTCACGGTGTCGCCGGCCGGTTTTGCGATCGATGCGATGAAGGTGGAGATCGACGGCGGCACGGTCGAGGGCCGCGTCGCGGTCGTGCATCGCGAGGCGACCAGCGGATCGAAGGTCGAGGCGCAGTTGAAGGCGGAGCGGCTCGATCTCGATGCGACCGCTTCCTTCATCCGCTCGCTGGCCGGACCGCAAGCCGAATGGCCCGACGAGGCTCAGCTGTCGCTCGATGTTGGGCGCGCGATCTCCGCCGGGCAGGAATTGCGGCCGCTGCTGGCGAAGGTCGCCTATACTCCGAAGGACATCGTGCTCGAGCGCGTGAAGGTCGGACAGCCCGACAATGTCACGCTCGACGGCAGCGGCAATTTCGATCGCGCCAATGCGACCGGCAAGCTTGCGGTCGATGCGACCGCTGCGTCGCTTGGCCGGCTTGCCGCTGTCGTGCAGCCGTTCGCGCCGGCGCTCGCCGCGCGGCTCGGCGTGCTCCGCGCCGATGCCGGCCCGGTCCGCGCCAGGCTTGTGCTCGACCTCGGCAAGGGCAAGGCGGCCGATCGCGTCAGCGCGCGCGCGGCGCTCGATCTCGACACGCCGCAGCTCAAGGGCAATACGGTGATTTCGGCGACGCCGCAGGTCGCTGCGATCCGTGCGCTGGATTTCGACGCGCTGACCCGCAGCGATGTTGCCGCCGAGGCAAGATTCTCCGCCGGCGAGGGCAATGCCTTGCTCGCGCTGTTTGACCTCGATCATGTCATCGCGGCCGGCGCGGGGCCGGTGCAGATCGAGGGCACCGTGAGTGGCGCGTGGCGCGCGCCGTTGCGGCTCAAGGTCAGGCTCTGGGGGGCGGGGCTCGACGCCGACGCCGACGGGACCGCAGAGCCGTGGGCCAGGGAGGCCACCAAGGACGCCAAATCGAGCGTCAGCCTGCGCGTCCGCAGCGCCGACATCAGTCCGCTGCTCAATCTGAAATCATCGGACCCGGTCGCAAGCATCCGCCTGTCGTCGCGCGTGACGCTCGCAGGCGACCGGCTGATCTTCGATGATCTCGACAGCATCGTCGCCGGCTCGCGGCTGCGTGGCCGCCTCGCGCTGACGCTTGCCGATCAGAAGAGCGTCGAAGGCGAAATCGGCCTCGATCAGATCACGCTGGCGCCGATATTCGCGACTGCGATCGGTGCCGCCGGGCACGATGCGACGGAGCCGCTCGGTGCGGGGCTCACCGGCGCCTGGCGCGGCAAGGTCACGTTCGAAGCGCTGCATGGCCTACTGCCGGGCGGCGCCGAGCTGCAGCCGGTCAGCGGCACCGTCAAGTCGGACGGACAGTCGCTGACTTTCGACGGCATCAAAGGCAAGATCGGCGGCGGCGAAGCGACCGCCACCATCGATGTGCGACAGGGCGGCAACGGACTGGCGCTCAATGCAAACGTGCAGCTGTCGGGCGTCGACGCTTCGGCCTTGCGCTACCGCAGTCTCGCGATGCCCAAGGGACGCGCCTCGATGCAGATGACGCTGTTGACGCAGGGCCGCAGCGCCGCGGCTTTGACGGGCGCGCTGTCCGGCAGCGGCACCGTGACGCTGGAGGGGTTGAACCTTCCGGGTCTCGATCCGCGCGCATTCGACACGGCGATCCGCGCGAGCGATTCCGGGCAGGCGACCGACGACACGCGGTTGAGGCAGATTGTCGAACCCGTGCTCGCAGCCGGTGCGCTGTCGATCGCCTCGGCGCAAATTCCCTTCAACATCCGCGACGGCCGTATTCGTGTCGCGGCCACCACGCTTGCGGCCAACGGCGCCAACGCCATCGTGTCCGGGGGCTACGACATTCCGGCCGACCAGGCCGACATCCGCGCCGCACTGGCATCGACGCAGGTTGGCACGGCCACTAGCCGCCCGGAAATCCAGCTGCTTGCGATCGGCACGCCCGACGGATTGTCGCGCAGCATCGACATTGCGGCGCTGTCGTCATGGCTTGCGGTGCGCGCGATCGATCGCGAGACCAAACGGCTCGACGCGATCGAGCGCGGTGAACCGGTGCCGCCACCGATCCCGGCGGCTGTTCCGCCACCGGCCGGGCCGGCGCCGGATGCGTCCAACCCTGCCGCGGCGGTGTCTCCTGCGGATGCGCTGGCGCCTGGCCGCGATCCGCGCCGTGTGCCGGCGAAGCCGAAGATCGTGGCGCCAAGACCGTCGATCACCCAGTCGATCATCCCGCCGATCGAGCCGCCGGTTGCCACCGCGCCCTCTGTCGTGCCGCCTGCGCCGGTTGCGAGCCAGCCGCAGGTCGCCCCGTTGCCGCCACCGATCGAGGTCAAGCCACTGCCCGGCGCACTCAGGCCGAAGCCGCTGCGGCCGCCGCTATCGCTGACGCCGCAGGTTGCCAATCCACCACCGCGGCCGGCGTTGCAGAACTAAAGGCCTCTTAAAGCGAAGTGGGTGCCGGTTCGCGTGACGAAAACGCGTCAAGCGACGCGCTGGCTCACGATTGGTGCTGGAGAATATTGATCAGCCTGCCGAAGGGATCGCGGACGAAGAAGCGCCGCACGCCCCACGGCTCGTCGGCCGGTCCGTATTCGATCGCAACCCGCGCCGACTGCATGCGGCGCAGCGCTTCATCGAGATCATCGACCTCGATCGAAAGATCGGGCACCGGCGTGCCCGAGCCACCTTCGGATGCGAAGCTGATTTGAACCTGCATCGTTTCGGATGAACCGTAAGTCGCAACCCAACCGAAATCCATCAGCGGCTTGAGGCCAAGGATATCCTGATAGAACGACTTCGCTGCCGCGATGTCTGACGCGGCAACGTTCGCGACGATGCGATTGACCTTCATGCTAGTCCGCAACGAACGACCGTCTGTGACGGTCGGTGAGGCATCAGGCCTGCTGACGCGTGTCGACCTGTTGCGGCCTGACATCCGTCGGCACGGCCGGCGTGGCGCGCGAGCGGAAGTAGTCGAGCACGAACAGCCGGATCGCCGACGACAGATTGCCCTGCTGACGGTTGTTGTCGATCTCGCCGACCAATTCCGACAGCGTCATGTTCCGTAGTCCGGAAATTTCCTTCATGCCGTTCCAGAAGGCTTCTTCGAGGCTGACGCTGGTCTTGTGCCCGGCGACGACGATCGAGCGCTTAACAACGGGAGACTTCATGATGCGTCTCCGCTTTCGATGCGATGCTGATCGAGTTGTCGCGCGCTGCGCTCGTCGAGAAATTCGTCACGCGCGCGTTCGGCTTTGGTGCGACCGAATAGCGCACGATTGGCTTCGGCCTGCTTTGCCGCTTGTTCGCGCTCACCGCGCTTCTTGAATCGTTTCAGGTTGACCACGTCGCCCATGCTCGTCGTCCTCATCGTCCCCACAGCGGACTTGGTGATGCATCGTGACGAAAGCAAGAGCGATCGCGCTGCGCGCCCGGCTCGATATTCATCCCGAATCCCCATTGATGCTTCTGATAGCAAAGAATCCGTTTCGCTCTGCGAAAACTAGACGTCTGTACCACGCGCCAGCGCAGGGCTGATAGGTAAGCAGCCTTAGTCTTTAGGCGTTATGATCCATAATTATATCACGCGCGCTGACCGTAATTATCCGGACATTGCGCGCCTCGCATTAGCCCGGGTGTGTCATTTTGTCCGGCTGCACAAGGCGATCAAATTCATCCGCGGAAACAAATCCAAGCCGCAAAGCCTCTTCCTTCAACGTCGTTCCGCGCGCGTGCGCCGTCTTGGCGACCTTGGCCGCATTGTCGTAGCCGATCTTCGGCGCGAGCGCCGTCACCAGCATCAGCGAGCGCTGCATCAGTTCGTTGATGCGCTTTTCGTCGGCGCGTATTCCGACAACGCAATGCTCGGTAAATGAGCGGACAACATCAGACAGCAGTTGAATGGAATTTATCATACAATATGCCAAAACGGGCTTGTACACGTTGAGCTCGAAATGGCCCTGGCTGCCGGCGACGGTGATCGTGGTCTGATTGCCGAACACCTGGCAGCAGACCATGGTCATGGCTTCGCACTGGGTCGGGTTGACCTTGCCCGGCATGATCGACGAGCCCGGCTCGTTCTCGGGCAGAATCAATTCGCCGAGGCCGGAGCGCGGGCCGGATCCGAGGAAGCGGATGTCGTTGGCGATCTTGAACAGGCCGGTCGCCACCGAATTGATCGCGCCGTGCACCAGCACATAGGCGTCGTTGGAAGCCAGCGCCTCGAACTTGTTTGCCGCGCTGGTGAACGGCAGCTTGGTGATCTCAGCGACATGCCTGGCGAAAGCGCCGGCGAATTCCGGCTTTGAGTTGAGGCCGGTGCCGACGGCGGTGCCGCCCTGCGCCAGCGGAAACAGCTCCTTCACCGCGACGTGCAGCCGCGCGATGCCGCTCTCGACCTGCGCGGCATAGCCGGAGAATTCCTGGCCGAGCGTCAGCGGTGTCGCGTCCTGGGTATGCGTGCGTCCGATCTTGACGATCTTGGCGAACGCCTCCTGCTTCTGGTGCAACGCCTGATGCAGCTCGGTGAGGGAGGGGATCAGGTCGGCGATGATGCGGCTTGCGGCTGCGATATGCATCGCGGTCGGAAACGAGTCGTTCGACGACTGGCTCATGTTGACGTGATCGTTCGGATGGATCGGCTGCTTGGCGCCGAGCTCGCCGCCGAGCATCTGGTTGGCGCGGTTGGCGATCACCTCATTCACGTTCATGTTGGTCTGCGTGCCGGAGCCGGTCTGAAAGACGACCAGCGGAAAATGATCGTCGAGCTTGCCGTCGATCACTTCCTTGGCGGCGCTGATGATGGCGTCGGCGCGGCGTGCATCGAGCTGGCCGAGTTCGCGATTGGTCTCGGCCGCCGCGAGCTTGACGATGCCGAGCGCGTGGATGATCGCGATCGGCATCCGGTCGTGGCCGATCTTGAAATTCTGCCGCGAGCGTTCGGTCTGTGCGCCCCAGTAGCGATCGGCGGGGACGTCGATCGGGCCGAAGCTGTCGGTCTCGCTGCGGCTGGCGGCGCTGGATGGTGTCGTCGATTGAGCCATGGATGCTCTCCGTTGCGTCATCAGAACGTGAACCGGCGCGGCGCCGGTTTTCCCGTGCGGCAACGCGATGCGTCGGCGCGGAGGCACGTTCATGCCGAAGATAATCCGGGATGACGATCTGTCATCCCGGTCCTGGCAGGCATCCTACAAGGTCGCGGAGCGATCTGTGCTTAGATTATTTCTTGCGGAAACGATCGAGACGCACGACCTCGGCGCCTTCGCTGGGCTTCGCGGGCTCTTGCTCGGTCTCGGCCGTCTCGATCTCGACCGCCGCGCGGGCGGCAGGTGCGGGGAGGGGAGAAGCCGGCGCCGTGGCGGGAGGCTCTTCGGACAACGCGTCCGAGACATCGAATCGCAGATCGAACGGCGCTGACGGATCGAGGAAGCGCGTCACCGCGGCAAACGGCACGGTCAGCCGCTCCGGAATCCCGCCGAACGACAGGCCGACCTCGAAGCGATCCTCGGTGACCACCAGATCCCAGAACTGGTGCTGCAGGATGATCGTCATCTCTTCCGGATATTGCGCGAGCAGCCGCGTCGACAGCTTCACGCCGTCGCCGTGCGACAGGAAGGTGATGTAGAAATGGTGCTCGCCCGGCAGGCCATGTTCGGCGGCGTCGGACAACACCCGGCGCAGCACCCCGCGCAGCGCGTCGCGCGCCAGCACGTCATATCGGATGTGATCGGTCGCCATCGTAATCCTGTCGCTTCGAAAATTGGCCGGTAGGCATCGCCGGATCGTCCGACTCGCCCTTTTGGCCATGCTACCCCGCCGGGAGCCGGAAATCAGCAGGGTGGGTGGCTGAAATACGGGCGGACGCCCGATCGGAAATTAAAGTGGAGGCTTCTGTTGCCAGGTGCCTCCGAACCCCGCCTAACGGAGCTTAACCCGTTAGGACTTTAAGATGGTCTTTCAAACTGCGTTACGCAGCCTGAGCAACCGGAGCAAAGTTGTCGTTGGCAACTATTGCATTAGCCCGATAACGGCGGAACCATACCGAGAAAAAACACGCCCTTTACGCCCTCGTCGATCCTATTTCGCCCCCGCCAAAAGCCACCCATGATGGGTTTTGGTGGAGGCGCCGGGTACCGCCCCCGGGTCCGAATGGTTTATTGCGACGGCCATTTATTTCCATAGCCGGCGAACCGGCACCCCCAATATAGGCGGCGCGGACGGATAAAAACAGAGCCGATTCAGGCTTGTTCAGGTGTGAAAACACGCCGATTTGGGTTGGCCGGGGTCCGCCAGCCGCTTTAGATTTCGCCCATGCCCCCGGAATCCCCGCCGGTCGCCGCCCCGGCGCCGGCTCCCTCCGCACCGTCGCCGCCCCACCAGCCCGGCCTGCTCGAGCTGTTCCTGGCCTTTTGCCAAGATGTCGCTGGCCGGTTTTGGCGGGGTTTTGGTCTGGGCCCGGCGCTCGATCGTCGAGCAGCACCGCTGGATGACGGCGGAAGAGTTCAACGAGACCTTCGCGCTGTGCCATTTCCTGCCAGGTCCGAACATCGTCAACCTGTCGGTCGTGTTCGGCGCGCGGTTTCGCGGCATCGCCGGCGGGCTTGCGGCCTTCGCCGGGCTGGTCGGCCCGCCGATGGTGATCGCGACCATCCTTGCCGCGCTCTACGCCCGCTACGGTGATATCGACGTCCTGCGCCGGACGCTCGCCGGCGTGGCCTGCGCCGCGGTCGGGCTGCTGTTCGCCGTCGTCACCAAAATGATGATGCCGCTGTTGCAGCGGCGCGATGTCACAGGCCTGGTCATTCTGGCGGCGGTTTTCGTCGCGATCGGACTGATCCGTTGGCCGCTGCAGATCGTGCTGCTGGTGGCGATCCCGCTCAGCATTGCGATCACGATCCTGACACGCCGCATGGTGAAGGCATGAGCATGGAGCCCAACCCGATCGCGGCGCTGCTCTGGACCTTCGGCCTGATGTCGCTGTTTGCGGTCGGCGGGGCCAATTCGGCGATCCCCGAAATGCACCGTGCCGCCGTCGACGTGCATCACTGGCTGACCGACAAGCAGTTCGCCGACGTGTTCGCGATCTCGCAGCTCTCGCCGGGGCCGAACGTGCTGATCGTGACGCTGATAGGCTATTCTGTCGCAGGCGTCGCCGGGGCGTTGGCCGCAACGGTGGCGATGTGCGGGCCGACCGCTTTGCTTGCCTATTATGTAAGCCGTTTCCTCGATCGCTCGCGCGGCGCGCGCTGGCCGGCGATCATTCAGGCGGCACTGGTTCCGCTGTCGATCGGCCTGATGGCCGCCTCGGGCCTCATCGTGGCGCAGACATCAGACCAAAGTTGGATCGCGGTTCTGATCACCATTGTCGCGGCAGCGCTCGCGTTTGCGACGCGGATCAACCCCTTGTGGATGTTGCTTGCCGGAGGCCTCTTGGGTTTTGCTGGCGTTATCTGACGAAAATCGCTAGCAAGGCTTGCGGTCAACGCACCACAGCCAAGCCATTCAATCAAAACGGGCGGGACAGCCCTGACGGGGGAAGCGAAGTCATGAGCGATACGCCGAGCGAGGCGCCGGTCAAATCGATCTTGCCGAAATGGGTACGCGGTCCGCAGGACTTTGTCGGCGGGCTCGCCATGATGGCGGTGGCGCTGTTTGCCTTGTGGGCCTCGAGCGATTTGCAGGGCATGCACGGATTTTCGTTCGGCGCCGGAACCGCGCCGCGCATGTTTGCCGTGCTGCTGCTGCTGCTCGGCGGCGCCGTCGCGCTGATGGGACTTCTGCAGGACGGCCCGCATATCGCCGCCTATTCCTGGCGCGGCCCGCTGTTCGTATCCGCGGCCATCGTGTTCTTCGCCGTGGCGATCCGTCCGCTCGGGCTCGTCGTCTCGGCCTTTGCCGCCTTCCTGATCGCAGCGCTTGGCTCGCATGAGACAAGATGGATCGAGGCCATCATCGTCGGCGGCTGTCTGACGCTCGGTTGCGCGCTGCTGTTTCCTTATGTGCTGGGACTTCCGATGCCGATGTTCCCGCGTTTCCTGATTCAGTGAGGGCGAAATGGAGCTGTTTGCCAATCTCGCCCACGGTTTCGTCGTCGCGTTCTCGCCGATCAACCTTCTGATGTGCCTGATCGGTGCGCTGGTCGGCACGCTGGTCGGCGTGCTGCCCGGCATCGGCACCATCGCCACCGTCGCGATGCTGCTGCCGATCACCTTCGGCCTGCCGCCGGTCGGTGCGCTGATCATGCTCGCCGGCATCTATTACGGCGCGCAATATGGCGGTTCGACCACCTCGATCCTGGTCAATATTCCGGGTGAGGCGACCTCCGTGGTCACTGCGCTCGATGGCCACCAGATGGCCCGGCAGGGCCGCGCCGGCCCGGCGCTGGCGATCGCCGCGATCGGCTCGTTCTTCGCAGGCTGCGTCGCGACCGTGCTGATCGCCGTGCTCGGCGCGCCACTGACCAAGCTCGCGCTGGCGTTCGGCCCGGCCGAATATTTCTCGCTGATGGTGCTCGGCCTGATCTTCGCGGTGGTGCTCGCAAAGGGCTCGGTGCTGAAGGCGATCGCGATGATCGTGTTCGGCCTGTTGCTGTCGATGGTCGGCTCCGACATCGAGACCGGCGCCTCGCGCATGGCCTTCAACATCCCGGAACTCGCAGACGGCCTCGGCTTTGCCACCGTGGCGATGGGCGTGTTCGGCTTTGCGGAGATCATCCGCAATCTCGACGCGGGTGCCGAGATGAGCCGTGATCTGGTGCAGCAGAAGATCACCGGCCTGATGCCGACCAGGAAGGACCTTAAGGACTCCGCGCCTGCGATCGTGCGTGGCACGATCCTCGGATCGATTCTCGGCATTTTGCCGGGCGGCGGCGCCGTGATTGCGTCGTTCGCGGCCTATACGCTGGAAAAGAAGATCGCGAAGGATCCATCGCGGTTCGGCCGCGGAGCGATCGAGGGCGTGGCGGCGCCGGAAAGCGCCAACAACGCCGCCGCGCAGACCTCGTTCATCCCGCTGCTCACCCTCGGCATCCCGCCGAATGCGGTGATGGCGCTGATGGTCGGCGCGATGACCATTCATGGCATCGTGCCGGGTCCGCAGGTGATGGTGAAGCAGCCCGATCTGGTCTGGGGCATGATCGCCTCGATGTGGATCGGCAATCTGATGCTGATCATCATCAACCTGCCGCTGGTCGGCATCTGGGTCCGTCTGCTGCGCGTGCCGTACCGGCTAATGTTCCCCTCGATCGTGATCTTCTGTGCGATCGGCATCTACTCGGTGAACAACGCGCCGGTCGACGTCGTCCTCGCAGGCGCGTTCGGCCTGGTCGGCTACTGGCTGATCAAGCACGATTTCGAGCCGGCGCCGCTGCTGCTCGGCATGGTGCTGGGCCCGCTGATGGAGGAGAACCTGCGTCGTGCACTCTTGATCTCGCGCGGCGACTGGAGCGTGTTCCTGTCGCGGCCGCTATCGGCTGTGCTGCTGGCGATCGCGGCAGGCCTGCTGGTGCTTGCCGTGCTGCCGAGCTTGCGTGCCAAGCGCGACGAAGTGTTCGTGGAGTCCGAGGGCTGAGCGTACTGCCGGCCCTGCGTCGGCGCGCCGCAGGCGGAAGTCCAATCGACACTCGATGTCGTCTCGTGAAATGAAAATGCTGGCCGATTTGGCCGGCATTTTTATTGGTCAAACGTTCCCGGGAGGATTCGAAATGATCTCCATTCGCTCGCTTGCGGGCGCATGCCTTTCGGCATTTGCCGCACTGAGCGCCGCAGCCGTGCCGGCGTCCGCGCAGAACTACCCGACCCGCACCATCACCATGATCGTGCCGTTCGCAGCCGGCGGTCCGACCGACGTCATCTCGCGCATCGTCACCGCGAACATGGCGCCGACGCTCGGACAGAGCATCGTGATCGAGAACGTGGTCGGCGCCGGCGGCACCACCGCGACGACGCGCGCCGCGCGCGCCGCCAATGACGGCTATACGCTGGTTACCGGGCATATGGGCACGCACGCCGCCTCGGTGCCGCTCTATCCGAAGCTGGCCTATCACCCGGAGAAGGATTTCGAGCCCGTCGCGCTGCTTGCGGGCACGCCGATCCTGATCCTTGCCCGTAAGGATTTTCCGCCGAAGGATCTCAAGGAATTCGTCGCCTATGTGAAGGCCAATGCCGAGAAGGTCAACGCCGCGCATGCCGGCATCGGCTCGGTCTCCCACGTGTCCTGCGAGCTCTTGAACTCGATCCTCGGCATCAAGCCGGTCGGCGTGCCCTTCAACGGCACAGGACCTGCGATGAATGCGCTGGTCGCCGGCCAAGTCGATTACATGTGCGACCAGATCGTCAACGCGGTGCCGCAGATCAATGCCGGCACCATCAAGGCCTACGCGATCGCGACCGCCGAGCGCAATCCGTCGCTGCCTAATGTCCCGACCACGGCGGAAGCCGGCCTGCCGGATTTCCAGGCCCAGGCCTGGAACGCGATCTTCGCGCCGAAGGGAACCTCGCCCACCATCATCGCCACCCTGAATGCGGCGGCCATCAAGGCGCTCGACGACGAGACCGTGCGCAAGCGCCTGCTCGAGCTCGGCAGCGTGATCCCGGCGCCCGCCAGCCGCACCCCGGAGGCGCTCGCGACCCTGGTCAAGAGCGAGATCGCGAAATGGACGCCGGTGCTCAAGCCGGCCTCTTAATTCAATGCGATCAAGTGGATAGGCAAGGGCGGAACGCAAGTTCCGCCCCTTGTCGTTTGCCGGAAGAGTGTTCATTTTTCAGGGTATAATCGGTGCAATCAGCCGAATCGGCGTGTCGGCCGGCGGCCGCGGCCGCTAAGTTCGCCGCTTCCCCTTGAAGGGTCCGAAACCAACGCCATGAACCAGTATCACGACCTGCTCGAACGCATCCTCGCTGATGGCGCGGAGAAGCACGACCGCACCGGCACCGGCACGCTGTCGATCTTCGGCCACCAGATGCGCTTCAATCTGTCGGCCGGCTTCCCGATGCTGACCACCAAGCGGCTGCCGCTGAAGGCGATCGTGCACGAGCTGCTCTGGTTCCTCGCCGGCGACACCAACATCAAATATCTCAACGACAACGGCGTCACGATCTGGGACGAGTGGGCCGACGCCAATGGCGATCTCGGCCCGGTCTACGGCTCGCAATGGCGCTCGTGGCCGGCGCCCGATGGCCGCAGCATCGACCAGATCGCCAACGTGATCGAGATGATCAAGCGCAATCCGGATTCGCGGCGGCTGATCGTCAGCGCCTGGAATCCGGCCGAGGTCGACAAGATGGCGCTGCCGCCGTGCCACTGCCTGTTCCAGTTCTATGTCGCCAACGGCAAATTGTCCTGCCTGCTCTATCAGCGTTCCGGCGACGTCTTCCTCGGCGTGCCCTTCAATATCGCCTCCTATGCGCTTCTGACCATGATGGTGGCGCAGGTCACCGGGCTGAAGCCCGGTGATTTCGTGCACTCGCTCGGCGATGCGCATCTCTACTCGAACCATATCGAGCAGGCGCGCCTGCAGCTGACGCGGCCGACGCGGCCGTTGCCGACGATGACGATCAATCCCGATGTGAAGGATATCTTCGCGTTCCGCTATGAGGACTTCAAACTCGAAGGTTACGACCCGCATCCGCACATCAAGGCTGAAGTCGCGGTCTGAGGGGCTGAATGTCGCTGACCATCCGCCGCGCGCGGCCCGATGAGGCCGGACTGGTGTTCTCGCTGGTCCGCGAACTCGCCGAATACGAAAAGCTCCTGCACGAGGTCCACGCCAGCGAGGCCGATATCGCCGAGGCGCTTTTCGGCGCGAACCCGCGGCTTTATTGCGACATCGCGGAATGGAACGGCGAGCCGGCCGGCTTCGCGGTCTGGTTCGTCAACTTCTCGACTTTCGCCGGCCGCCACGGCATCTATCTCGAAGACCTGTTCGTGCGCCCGGCGCTGCGCGGCAACGGCATCGGCAAGGCGCTGCTGGTGCATCTGGCGAAGCAATGCCTCGCCAATGGCTGGGCGCGCCTGCAATGGGCGGTGCTCGACTGGAACGCGCCGTCGATCGCGTTCTACAAGTCGCTCGGCGCCGAGATGATGGACGAATGGACGATCTGCCGCGTCTCCGGCCCGGCGCTGTCGACGCTCGCGGAAGGGACACGCTGATGGAGATCGTGCTGGTCGTTGCGGTCGCCGAGAACGGCGTGATCGGAAGCGCCAACGCCATTCCGTGGCGGCTCAAATCCGACCAGCAGCGCCTCAAGGCGATCACGCTGAACAAGCCCGTCGTGATGGGACGCAAGACCTTCGAATCCCTGCGCAGGCCGCTGCCGGGGCGCACCAACATCGTGGTGACGCGCGATGCGAACTACCGCGCGCGCGGCGCCATCGTCACGACGTCGTTCGAGAACGCCCGCGCCATTGCGCTTGGTGACGCGCTGCGGCGTTTCGCCACTGAGATCGCGATCATCGGCGGCGCGGAGATTTACGCGCAGTGGATGGGTGTGGCCGATCGCCTGGAGATCACCGAGGTCCACGCCAGGCCGGACGGCGACACACGGTTCGACAAAATCGATGCGAAGGAGTGGGACGAGGTCGCGCGCGTGCGAAATCCGGCAGGTCCGGACGACAGCGTCGACTTCTCCTATGTGACATATCGTCGGCGCAGCCAACGTTAACTAATGTTTGCATTGACAATTATGGCCCGGCGCATAGCTCGTCCGGCCAGGAAGCTTGCGTTGTAAGGGCCCTAGCGGTCCCCTATAACCGGGCCGGACATTCGAGGCCGGGCGTCCCGTCCGGACTTGTCGAGGAGATGTTTGATGCCGTGGAAAAATCAAGGCGGGGGGCCCTGGGGCTCGGGTCCGAAAGGGCCGTGGGGCACCGGTCCGCAGTCAGCCGGGCCGAGGCCGCCGGATCTTGAGGATCTGCTGCGGCGCGGCCAGGACCGGCTGCAGCAGTGGCTGCCCGGCGGTCATTTCAGCGGCATGGGCGTCGCTCTGGTGCTGGTCGCCGCGCTGGCGATCTGGTTCGCGACCGGCATCTTCCGTGTGCAGTCCGAAGAGCTTGGCGTCGTCCTGCGCTTCGGCAAGTATGTCCGCGATGCGCAGCCGGGCCTGCGCTATCACCTGCCATATCCAATCGAGACGGTGCTGCTGCCGAAGGCGCTGCGCGTCAACACGATCTCGATCGGCATGACCCTGATCGACGATCCCGCTCGCCGCGGCCGCACCATGCGTGACGTGCCGGAGGAGAGCCTAATGCTGACCGGCGACGAAAACATCGTCGACGTCGACTTCACCGTGCTGTGGCGTATCAAGCCGGGCGGAGCCGGCGCCTATCTGTTCAACATCCAGAATCCCGAAGGCACCGTGAAGGCGGTTGCCGAAAGCGCGATGCGTGAGGTGATCGGCCGCTCGCAGATCCAGCCGATCCTGACCGGGGCGCGCAACGTCACCGAGCAGAACGTCCAGGAACTGATGCAGAAGACGCTCGACGGCTACAGCGCGGGTATCCAGATTGCGCAGGTGCAGATGCAGAAGGTCGACCCGCCGGCACAAGTGATCGACGCATTCCGCGACGTGCAGGCGGCGCGCTCCGACCTCGAGCGCAAACAGAACGAGGCGCAGACCTACGCCAACCGGGTCGTGCCGGATGCGCGTGGTCGTTCCGCGCAGATCCTGCAGGCCGCCGAGGGTTACAAGGAGCAGGCGGTCGCCGAGGCCAAAGGCCAGAGCGCCCGCTTCCTGAAAGTCTATGAAGAGTACAAGAAGGCACCCGACGTGACGCGCGAGCGCATCTATCTGGAGACCATGGAAAAGGTGCTCGGCAGCTCCGAGAAGCTGGTCTATGACGGCGGCCAAGGCCAGAACATCGTGCCCTATCTTCCGCTTGGCGAGCTGACGCCGCGGCGTCCGGCGGCAGCACCGGCCACGACCGGCCAGCAGGGAGCCACCCGATGAGGTCCCCTGTCACCGGCATTGTGTCCCTGATCATCCTCTTCATCGTGCTTGCCGTCGGCTACAGCTCGGTGTTCACCGTGCAGCAGACCGAGCAGACCATCGTCCTGCGGTTCGGCGAGCCAGTCGACGTCGTCACCGATCCCGGGCTGCACTTCAAGGCGCCGTGGAATTCGGTGATCAATGTCGACAAGCGCATCCTCGATCTCGAAAACCCGTCGCAGGAGGTGATCGCCTCCGACCAGAAGCGGCTGGTGGTCGACGCCTTCGCGCGCTATCGCATCAAGAATGCGCTGCGCTACTACACCAGCGTCGGCTCGATCCAGGCCGCCAATCTGCAACTGACCACGCTGCTCAACGCGTCGCTGCGCCGCGTGCTCGGCGAGGTCAGCTTCATCACGGTGGTGCGTGACGAACGCGAGCGGCTGATGTCGCGGATTCGCGAACAGCTCGACAAGGAGGCTGACGGATACGGCATCGAGGTCGTCGACGTCAGGATTCGCCGCGCCGACCTGCCGGAGCAGAACAGCCAGGCGGTCTACGACCGGATGAAGACCGAGCGTCAGCGCGAGGCGGCCGAGTTCCGTGCCCAGGGTGACCAGAAGGCGCAGGAGATCCGCTCGAAGGCCGATCGCGAAGCAACCGTGATCGTCGCGGAAGCGAACTCCACCGCGGAGCAAACCCGCGGTGCGGGCGACGCCGAGCGCAACCGGTTGTTCGCCGAGGCCTACGGCAAGGACAAGGACTTCTTCGCATTCTATCGCTCGATGACGGCCTACGAGAACAGCCTCAAGTCCGGCGACACGCGTTTCCTGTTGCGGCCGGACTCGGAATTCTTCAGATACTTCGGCAGCGCCAACGGCAGGCTGCCTGAGGCGGCCGCCGCGCCGAAACAGTAACCTCACGACTTGAACTTCACGGCGTGAACATCATGATTTGGCGGCGATGCGGACAACGCGTCGCCGCCACTCAAACAACAACAAGCATCGAGCGGGAGGCTGCCATCCGATGAAGTCCATAGCGTTCGGCGACTTCCTCATCGGTCTGGGAATCCTGTTCGTGCTCGAAGGCATCTTGTTCGCGGCAAGTCCCGCCTGGATGCGCCGGGCGATGAAGAGTGCGCTGGCGACACCCGACAATTTGCTGCGTATCGTGGGCATCGGTTCGGCGGTCGCAGGTCTGGTTCTGATCTGGGCGGTGCGACGCTGAGCGTTGCATGTTCCGTCGCGCCGATCGTGCCGGAATGAACATAATCGTGAGCCTCTTGCGGCCGGTTTTTCGCCGAAATATCCGGCTGAGATGCTTGCGCCGCCCGCCCGTTCGGGCGCACTCTGTAACCAGCTGATTTCGAACCCGATTGCTTGGAGAACTTCCAACATGACCGCTGCCAGACCAGCCCTGAGCCGTCGCCTCCGCATGGTGGGAGCCGCGATCTCGATCGGTGCTGCGAGCATGCTGAGCTCTGTGCCGGCGTTCGCGCGTGGTCCAGACGGCATCGCCGACATCGCCGAGAAGGTGATCGACGCGGTCGTCAATATCTCGACGTCGCAGACGATCGAGGCCAACAAAGGCGGCGGCGCGATGCCGCAGCTGCCGCCGGGCTCGCCGTTCGAGGAATTCTTCGACGACTTCTTCAAGAACCGCCGCGGGCCGCCCGGCAAGGGCGGCGACAAGAGCGGCGAGTTCCAGCCGCGCAAGACCAACTCGCTCGGCTCGGGCTTCATCGTCGATACCGCGGGCATCGTCGTCACCAACAACCATGTCATCGCCGACGCCGACGAGATCAACGTCATCCTCAACGACGGCACCAAGATCAAGGCCGAGCTGGTCGGCGTCGACAAGAAGACCGACCTTGCGGTCCTCAAGTTCAAGCCGCCGAAGCCGCTCGTCGCGGTCAAGTTCGGCGACAGCGACAAGATCCGTCTCGGCGACTGGGTGGTCGCGATCGGCAACCCGTTCAGCCTCGGCGGCACCGTGACCGCGGGCATCGTTTCGGCCAAGAACCGCGACATCAGCCAGGGGCCGTATGACAGCTACATCCAGACCGACGCCGCCATCAATCGCGGCAATTCCGGCGGTCCGCTGTTCAACCTCGAAGGCGAGGTGATCGGCGTCAACACGCTGATCATCTCCCCGACCGGCGGTTCGATCGGTCTCGGTTTCGCCGTGCCGTCGAAGACGGTGGCCGGCGTCGTCGACCAGTTGCAGAAGTTCGGCGAGCTGCGCCGCGGCTGGCTCGGCGTGCGCATCCAGCAGGTCACCGACGAGATCGCCGACAGCCTCAACATCAAGCCGGCACGCGGCGCGCTGGTAGCCGGCGTCGACGACAAGGGCCCGGCCAAGCCGGCCGGCATCGAGCCCGGCGACGTCGTCGTCAAATTCGACGGCAAGGACGTCAAGGACCCGAAGGATCTGTCGCGCATCGTCGCCGACACCGCGGTCGGCAAGGAAGTCGACGTCGTCATCATCCGCAAGGGCAATGAGGAGACCCGCAAGGTCACGCTCGGCCGGCTCGAGGACAATGACAAGGTTCAGCAGGTCAACGCCAAGTCGAAGGACGACACCGCCGAGAAGCCGGTGACCCAGAAGGCGCTCGGTCTCGACCTCGCGGCGCTGAGCAAGGACCTGCGTACCAAGTACAAGATCAAGGACAGCGTGAAGGGCGTCGTCGTCACCGGCGTTGACGGCAATTCCGACGCCGCCGAGAAGCGGCTGTCGGCCGGCGACGTCATCGTCGAGGTGGCGCAGGAGGCGGTGGCGAGCGCCGCCGACATCAAGAAGCGCGTCGACCAGCTGAAGAAGGACGGCAAGAAGTCCGTGCTGCTGCTGGTCTCGAACGGCGACGGCGAACTGCGCTTCGTCGCGCTCGGCGTGCAGTAACGGCGCGCGCTGACGCCTGACCCTGTCATCCCCCGCGAAAGCGGGGGATCCAGTACGCCGCGGCCGCTCTTGTTGAGGAAGTGGGCAACGGCTTTTCTAGATAGCCGGCATCGGTGGTTATGGGTCCCGGCTCCGTGCGCAAGCGCGCACTCGGCCGGGACGACGCCGAGGATCACCCCGCCACAAACTCGTCCCGCCGATAGCCCTGCGCGTACAACAGCGCGGTGAGATCGCCGTGGTCGATCCGCACTGCGGCTGCGGCTGCGACCGCCGGCTTGGCGTGATAGGCGACGCCGAGGCCTGCGGCCTGGATCATGCCGAGATCGTTGGCGCCGTCGCCCACCGCCAGCGTGTCGATATCGTCGAGGTCGAACGATTCGGTGAGCTCGATCAGGGTGGCGAGCTTGGTTGCGCGGCCAAGGATCGGCTCGACCACTTCGCCGGTCAGCTTGCCGTTCTCGACCTGCAGCTGGTTGGCGCGGTTCTCCTGAAAACCGACCTTCGCCGCGACCACGCTGGTGAACTGGGTGAAGCCGCCCGAGATCAGGCAGCTATAGGCGCCGTGTGCGCGCATGGTCATGACGAGGTCGCGGCCGCCCGGCGTCAGCGTGATGCGCTTGTCCAGGACCTCGTCGACCACGCTGACCGGCAGGCCCTTGAGCAGTGCGACGCGCTCCCGCAGCGCCGACTCGAACTCGATCTCGCCGCGCATCGCCCGCTCGGTGATGTCAGCGACATGGGCTTTCAGCCCGGCGAAGTCGGCGAGCTCGTCGATGCACTCCTGGCCGATCATGGTGGAATCCATGTCGGCCAGAAAAAGCTTCTTGCGCCGGCCGATCCGAGGCTGCACGACAACGTCGATCGGCAGGTCGCTGCGGGCCCGGCGCAGGCGCTGCTCGATCGCCTTGATGTCGTCCCTGCCGGCGTCCTGGCTCTCGAAGGGAATGTCGACGGCGACTTCGTTGAACAGCCACTGCGCCGGGCCGGGTGAGGGCAGCACGGCCCGCGCACCGTCGACGATGGTGGAGTCGAGCGCGGGGCTTGCAGGATTGCAGATCAGCGTGGCAACGAGGGACATGCAGGCGCATTCGGGATTGTTGGACAAGGCAGTGCTTATCGCAGGGCCGACCGCCAGCGGCAAGTCGGCCCTGGCGCTCGCGCTCGCGCAGCGCACCGGCGGGGTCGTGATCAACACCGACTCCATGCAGGTCTATCGCGATCTGAGAATCATCACCGCGCGGCCGACGGCGGGCGAGGAGGCGCTGGTTCCGCATCAGCTCTACGGCCATGTCGACGCCGGCGTGAATTTCTCCGCCGGCGCCTGGGTGACTGACGCGGCCAGGGTGCTCGGCGAGGCCCGTGCGGACAAACGCCTGCCGATCTTCATCGGCGGCTCAGGCCTGTATTTCAAGGCGCTGACGCGCGGGCTGTCGGCGGTACCGCCGATCCCGGCCGAGGTGCGCGACCGCGTTCGCGCCAGGCTCGAGCAGCACGGCGTCGAGGCGCTGCATGCCGAGCTTGCCGAGCGCGATCCGGTGTCGGCCGAACGGCTGAAGCCGCGCGACCGCACCCGCATCGCGCGCGCGCTCGAGGTCGTCGAGGCCACCGGCCGCCCGCTGCCGGACTGGCATCGCGAGGGCCTGCCGCCGTTGCTGCCGCCGGGCCAATTCCACGCGCTGTTTCTCGCGCCGGAGCGCGATTGGCTTTATGCGCGGATCGACGCGCGGTTCGGCGTCATGCTCGATGCCGGTGCGCTCGACGAGGTCGCCGCATTGGCGGCGCGCGGGCTCGATCCACTGCTGCCGGCCATGAAGGCGCATGGCGTGCCGGTGCTGATCCGGCACTTGAAGGGGGAGATCAGCCGGGAGGAGGCCGGCGAGATCGGCCGCGCCGACACCCGCCATTACGCCAAGCGCCAGTTCACCTGGTTCCGCCACCAGCTCCCGGAATTCGAATGGGTGGGGCCCGAGGCGGCGAAGGAGTGGCTGGAGGAGCGGATCCCCTAGCCCAGTCCCGTAGATGGGGTAACGGGCCGGCCGGCCGCTCGCTACGGCGCGATTTGGAAGCGCGCTCGCGAGCGGCCTGTTGGTTGGAAGGCGGTCGTCCCTCAAACTGATGGTGTCAATAAACGGAGTCGGGCAAGCCCGCTCCAAGCATCATTAAGGGACGACCATGTACCACTATGCAGGAATCGACGTGTCTTTGGAATGCTCGAGCGTCTGCCTTGTCGATGGGACAGGTAAGATTTTGCGCGAGGCGAGGGTTGCGAGTGAGCCGGAGGCCTTGATCACCTGGTTGCGGTCGCTGGGGTTGGTGCTGGAACGGATCGGGCTGGAGGCTGGTCCGCTGTCGCAATGGCTCTACGCAGCGATGCGGGATGCGGGCCTGGCAGTCGAACTGTTGGAGACGCGGCACGTCCGCGATGCCTTCAAGGCGATGCCGGTGAAGTCGGACCGCAACGATGCCCGCGGGATCGCGCAACTGATGCGGCTGGGCTGGTTCCGGCCGGTGCACTGCAAGTCGATCGAAGCGCAAGAGACGCGGGCGGTTCTGACGGCACGCAAGCTGCTGCAGTCCAAGCTGCGCGACATCGAGAACAGCCTGCGCGGCGTGCTCCGCGGCTTCGGTCTGAAGGTCGGCACGACCACCGAGCGCACGTTCGCCGAACGCATCCGGGAGCTCGTAGCGGGCCATCCCGGACTTGAGATCGTGGCACAGGCGCTGCTCGAAGCCCACGCCGTGCTGCGGCGCGAGTTCAATGGCCTGGATAAGCACACCCAAAAGCTCGCCAGGTCGCACCCTCAAGCCCGCCTCCTGATGACGACACCGTCCGTCGGCCCGATCGTGGCGCTTACCTACGCCTCGGCGGTCGACGACCCGAAGCGCTTCCGGTCCTCGAAGGCGACGGGAGCGCATTTTGGCCTCACCCCGAAGAAGTACCAATCGGGCGAAACCGACTATACCGGCCGCATCAGCAAGATCGGCGATGCCTCCGTGCGCGAGGCGCTCTATCAAGCGGCTCACGTCATGCTGACCAAGCCGGTCAGGAACTGCTCGGCGCTGAAAGGCTGGGCGATGCGGATCGCCCGGCGCGCAGGCCTGCGCAAGGCCAAGGTGGCGCTCGCACGCAAGCTCGCCGTCGTTCTGCATCGCATGCTCGCCGACGCCAAACCGTTCAACCCGATGGCCAAGGCCTCGGCAACCTAAGCAAGGAGCAGCAATCGGTTCTGGGCGGGCCACGACACCAGGCTCTCCCTGAGCGAGGTCCCTGCGCCGGGACGATGGATCCGGTCAGGCCGCCATCCGGGAAGTGGCTCACAACCACGCTTCCGTAGATTGGCCGGCCGGCTCCTCAATGCACCCCATCAGGCGACGGCCTTCGCGCCGATCCCGTACAGAAGCAAGTGCCCGGCGAGTGGATCACGCAAAAAGGGATTGACTTACAAAGGCCCGTTACAGAAGCCCGGATGAAGCGCAGCGTAATCCGGGGACCCGGCCCCCGCGGGGAAGTCCGTCCCGGATTTCGCTTCGCTCCATCCGGGCTACGCGCCCGTCAGCCATGCGCGTTCGCCTGCGCAAAAACACTCGCCGAACGGCTGGAACCCCGTTACACTCCAAAAATCGCGAAAGTGCTTGCCTTGCCTTGACATTCGGGCTTTGGCCGCTATGTTCGCGCAACCTTTGGGAATACTGGGTCGTATCGTGCGCAATATTATTACCAAACTCCTTATCGCCGTCGTACCCAGGCACACCGCCGGGGATGGCTAGCGGCCATCCAAATTCGGGCGGTGTGCATGGGGCCTCTGGGGCCCCTTTTTATTGCCCGAAGCCGAACTGACGAGAACTGACAAAAGCCGCGCAAAAACAAGCGCATCCGGAGCGAACCATGACCGACAAGAGCCACGATCCCAATCAGATGACCGGCGCCGCGATGATCGTGCGCGCGCTCATCGATCACGGCGTGCAGCATGTCTTCGGCTATCCCGGCGGCGCGGTGCTTCCGATCTATGACGAGATTTTCCAGCAGAGCGAGGTCGAGCACATCCTGGTCCGCCATGAGCAGGGCGCCGGCCATGCCGCCGAGGGCTATGCGCGCTCGACCGGCAAGCCCGGCGTGGTGCTGGTGACGTCGGGTCCCGGCGCCACCAACATGGTGACGCCGCTGACCGACGCGCTGATGGATTCGATCCCGCTGGTCTGCATCACCGGCCAGGTGCCGACCCATCTGATCGGCAACGACGCCTTCCAGGAGTGCGACACGGTCGGCATCACGCGGCCCTGCACCAAGCACAACTGGCTGGTGCGCGACGTCAACGACCTCGCCAAGGTGCTGCACGAGGCCTTCTACGTCGCCACCACCGGCCGGCCCGGCCCGGTCGTGGTCGACGTGCCGAAGGACGTGCAGTTCGCGACCGGCACCTATCATCCGCCGCGCAAGTCGGACGTGCACATCTCCTACACGCCGCGCGTGAAGGGCGATGCGACCCAGATCCGCAAGGCGGTGGCGCTGCTCGCCAATGCCAAACGTCCGGTGATCTATTCCGGCGGCGGCGTGATCAATTCGGGCCCCGAGGCCTCGCAACTGCTGCGCCAGCTGGTGGAGGCGACCGGCTTCCCGATCACCTCGACCCTGATGGGGCTGGGCGCCTATCCGGCGTCGGGGCCGAACTGGCTCGGCATGCTCGGCATGCACGGCACCTACGAAGCCAACATGACCATGCATGATTGCGACGTCATGCTGTGCGTCGGCGCGCGCTTCGACGACCGCATCACCGGCCGCACCGACGCGTTCTCGCCAGGCTCGAAGAAGATCCACATCGACATCGACCCATCCTCGATCAACAAGAACATCCGCGTCGACGTGCCCATCATCGGCGACGCCGGTAACATACTCGGCGACTTGCTGCAGGTGTTCAAGGCGGAAGCCAAAAAGCCCGACATCAAGGCGTGGTGGCAGCAGATCGCGCAATGGCGCGCGCGCAAGTCGCTGTCCTACAAGAAGAACAACGATATCATCCTGCCGCAATATGCGATCCAGCGCCTGTTCGAGCTGACCCGCGGCAAGGACACCTACATCACGACCGAAGTCGGTCAGCACCAGATGTGGGCCGCCCAGTTCTTCGGCTTCGAGGAGCCGCACCGCTGGATGACCTCCGGCGGTCTCGGCACCATGGGCTACGGCCTGCCGGCCGCGATCGGCGTCCAGGTGGCGCATCCGGACAGCTTGGTGATCGACATCGCCGGCGACGCTTCGGTGCAGATGACGATCCAGGAGATGTCGACGGCGGTCCAGTTCGAGCTGCCGATCAAGATCTTCATCCTGAACAACCAGTACATGGGCATGGTGCGGCAGTGGCAGCAGCTATTGCACGGCAACCGTCTGTCGCATTCGTACTCGGAGGCGCTGCCGGACTTCGTCAAGCTCGCCGACGCCTATGGCTGCGTCGGCCTGCAGGCGACCAAGCCGTCCGATCTCGACGGCGCGATCAAGGAGATGATCTCGATCAAACGTCCGGTGCTGTTCGACTGCCGCGTCGCCGCGCTGGAGAACTGCTTCCCGATGATCCCGTCGGGCAAGGCGCATAACGAGATGCTGCTGCCGGAAGAAGCCACCGATGAGGCCACCGCGAGGGCCTTCGCGGGTGGCAAGGCGCTGGTGTGAGGTGAGGACGGATCATGTTTGACCTCAACGAGCTCGAGCGCGCGCACAGGATCGTCGGCACCGCGGTGCCGGCGACGCCGGCGCATGCCTGGCCGCTGCTGGCCGAGCGGCTCGGCGCCGAGGTCGTGGTCAAGCATGAGAACCACACCCCGACCGGCGCCTTCAAGGTGCGCGGCGGGCTGGTCTATCTCGAACGTCTGAAGCGCGAGCGGCCCGATGTGCCCGGCATCATCTCGGCGACGCGCGGCAATCATGGTCAGAGCCTGGCCTTTGCCGCGGGCCGTCACGGCGTGCCGGCGACAATCTATGTGCCGCGTGGCAACTCGGTCGAGAAGAACCGCGCCATGCACGCGTTTGGCGCCGAGTTGGTCGAGCACGGAGAGGATTTTCAGGCGGCGCGGGAAGAGGCCGAGCGCCGCGCCCAATTCGCCGGCCTGCACATGGTGCCGTCGTTCCACCCGGACCTGGTGCTCGGCGTTGCGACCTATGCGCTCGAACTGTTCCGCACCGCGCCCGACCTCGACATTCTCTACGTGCCGATCGGGCAGGGCTCCGGCATCTCGGGCATCATGGCGCGCGACCTGCTCGGGCTGAAGACCGAGATCGTCGGCGTGCAGTCGACCGAGGCGCCGTCCTATGCGCTGTCGCTTGCGGCCGGAAAGATCGTGACCACCGAGACCAGCAACACCCTTGCCGACGGCATGGCGACGCGGATTCCGGACGCGGACGCGTTCGCCCTGATCCGCAAGGGCGCATCCCGCATCGTGCAGGTCACCGACGACGAGGTCGGGCAGGCGATCCGCGCCTACTGGACCGACACCCATAATCTCGCCGAGGGCGCAGGTGCTGCGGCGCTCGCAGCCGCGCTCCAGGAAAAGACCAGGCTCGCCGGCAAGCGGGTCGGCCTGATCCTGAGCGGCGGCAATATCGATTTCGATCTGTTCCGGACCTGGATCGGGACAGATGCCGCGCCGGCCGCCCAGCGGGCGGTGGCGTGAAAAGCATGTAAGGGGACGACCATGAACCAGCCCGCATCCGCCTACTTCCTCGAAGAGCGTCACGATCCCAACGAGACGCATACGCTGTCGGTGCTCGTGCAGAACGAGCCCGGCGTGCTCGCGCGCGTGATCGGGCTGTTCTCCGGCCGCGGCTACAACATCGAGAGCCTCACCGTCTCGGAGACCGAGAGCCAGAAACACCTCTCGCGGATCACGATCGTCACCACGGGTACGCCGATGGTGATCCAGCAGATCAAGCATCAGCTCGACCGCATGATCCCGGTCTACCGCGTCGTCGACATGACGCTGACCGGCAGCTCGATCGAGCGCGAGCTTGCGATGGTCAAGGTGAGGGGCGGTGGCGATCACCGTGTCGAGGCGCTGCGGCTGGCGGATGCGTTCCGCGCCCGGGTGATCGACGCCACCACCGAGAGCTTCGTGTTCGAGATCACGGGCAACTCGTCCAAGATCAGTCAGTTCATCGACCTGATGCGCCCGCTGGGGCTGGTCGAGGTGTCACGAACCGGGGTGGCCGCGATCACGCGCGGGCCGGAAGGGATGTGAATCATGTTGGCGCGCGACTGGTACTACACCCAACGGCGGCAGGTCGGTCTCGATACCGCGGTGGCCTCGATCTATGACGTCAGCGAGGACAGCGACGTCCGTGCCCGTCAGGCGCTGACCATGCTCGGTGCCAGGCCGGGCTGGCGGATCGCCGATATCGGCTGCGGCAACGGCGTGCTGGCGACCGAGGCGGCGCTGCTGGGCGCCGAGGTCGACGCCATCGACATCTCGCCGGCGATGATCGGGCTCGCCGAAATCTATGCGCGCGACCGCAAGGCGAAGATCCGGACCCAGCCGGCCGGCCTGTTGTCCTTCGCCTATCAGCCGAATTCCTACGATCTAATCGTCAGCGAGTTCACGCTGCATCATTTGCCCGACTTCTGGAAGGCGGTGGCGCTGTCGCGGATCTTCAACGCGCTGAAGCCCGGCGCGAACTTCTATCTGCGCGACATGGTGTTCGTCAGCATGCCCGACGGCGTCGATCGCGATGTCGAAGGGTGGGCCGATTTCTCGATCAAGAATCACGATTTCGAGCGCGAAAGCGTGATCACCCACATGCGCGACGAATACTCGACCTTCGGCTGGGTGATGGAGCGCATGCTGACCGAGACCGGTTTCACGCTGGTCTCCGTCGATTACCACGCGCCGCTGCACGGTACCTACCTGTTGCGCAAACCGATGCCGGGCCAACAAATCTAGATCCCGACCGTAACGGAAGCAAAAGAAGAACAAAAATGAAGCCGGCCGATGTTGGCATCGCCGTCATGGTCGCGGTGATCTGGGGGCTTGCGTTCGTCGCAAGCCGGATCGCGCTCGATGAGCTGCCGCCCGAATTGATGACGGCGCTGCGCTTCGGCATCGCGGCCCTGCCGTGCCTGTTGCTGTGCAAGCCGCGCCAGGTCTCGTGGCCGCTCCTGATCGGAATCAGCCTCACCTTGTTCCTCGGCCAATTCCTTGCGCAGTCGATCGCAATCGCCCATGGCGTGCCGGTCGGGCTCACCAGCGTGATCGTGCAGAGCCAGGCGCTGTTCACCATCGGCTTTGCCGCGCTGCTGTTCGGCGAATTGCCGTCGCGGCCGCAGACCGTCGGCATCGCCATCGCCGCGATCGGCCTGCTGATGATCTGCGGCACCGTCGGCTACGATTTCAGCGTCAGCGCCTTTGCCATCCTGATGATCTCGCCGGTCTCGTTCGCAATCGGAAACCTGCTGCTGCGGCCGGCGCAGGGCGCGCGGATGTTCGATCTGTTCGCATGGCTGTGCCTGTGCGCGGCGGTCCCGTTGTTCGGCCTGTCGCTGCTGACGCTGGGCGCGAAGCCGATCTGGCAGTCGCTGTCGCATCTGTCGCCGGCCGGCATTGTCTCGATGCTGTTTGTCGGCGCCATTTCCACCAGCATCGCCTACTGGCTTTGGGGCCGGCTGCTGCGGGATTATCCGGCGGCGCAGGTGGTGCCGTTCGCGCTGCTGGTGCCGTTCGTCGGCTCCGCCGCCTCCAGCGTCGTGTTCGGCGAGAAGTTCGGGCCGCTGCGGCTGGCCGGCATGGTCACTGTCATCGCCGGCATCGCCGTGATGCTGCTGTCGAAACGGCCAAAAACTCTGCCGAAAGTCGCGTGAGGGCACAATGTCGAATTCGCTGCTGTTCGCCTTTGTCGTGTTCGCGGTCGTGATGTTCTTCACGCCGGGCCCCAACAACATCATGCTGCTGTCGTCGGGGCTGACCTATGGCTTCCGCCGCACCGTGCCGCACATCGTCGGCATCACGGTCGGCTTCGCCTTCATGGTCGGGGCGGTCGGGGTCGGGTTAGGGGCGGTCTTCAGCGCCTATCCGGTGCTGCAGACGATCCTGAAATATGGCGGCGTGGCCTACCTGGTCTATCTCGCCGCCGTCATCGCCATGGCCGAGCCGCCCTCGGCGGACAAGGACGACAAGGGCGGCCGCGGCCCGATGACGTTCTGGGGCGCGGCCATGTTCCAGTGGATCAATGCCAAGGGCTGGGTGATGGTGATCGGCACCATCACGGCCTATGCGGCGATCGCTGCCTTTCCGTGGAACATCGCGATCCAGGTCGGCCTGAGCCTGATCCTGGGGACGGTGTCCTGCATCGTCTGGGCCTTGTTCGGCACCGCGCTGCGGCCGATCCTGACCTCACCCCGGGCGATCCGTGCCTTCAACGTCGTCATGGCCATCCTGCTGTTGGCCTCGCTCTACCCGGTCTTCATGGACGCATGATGCCGCACCGCGCCATGCGAGATTGGGGTTTCCCCTGAGGGGGAAAATGCTCTAGACAACGCCGGAAATTCGCGGGCGCCCGGCGGTTCTGACCTTCCGAAAGCCTGATTCATCGGCCGATTTTGGCCCCCTTCAAACGAGGAAACCACGATGCGAGTTTACTACGATCGCGATGCCGACCTGAACCTGATCAAGGGCAAAAAGGTTGTTATCGTCGGCTATGGCAGCCAGGGCCACGCCCACGCGCTGAACCTGAAGGATTCCGGCGTCAAGGAAGTCGCCATTGCGTTGCGCAAGGGCTCGGCCTCGGCCAAGAAGGCGGAAGCCGCCGGCTTCAAGGTGATGGAAGTCGCCGAGGCCGCCAAGTGGGCCGACCTCGTGATGATGCTGACCCCGGACGAGCTGCAGGGCGACATCTATCGTGAGCACCTGCACGACAACATGAAGAAGGGCGCGGCGCTCGTGTTCGCCCACGGCCTCAACGTGCACTTCAACCTGCTCGATCCGCGCGCCGACCTCGATGTGCTGATGATCGCGCCGAAGGGCCCCGGCCACACCGTGCGCTCGGAATATCAGCGCGGCGGCGGCGTGCCCTGCCTGATCGCGATCGCCAAGGATTCGTCGGGCAACGCCCATGACCTCGGCCTCAGCTACGCCTCGGCGATCGGCGGCGGCCGCGCCGGCATCATCGAGACCACCTTCAAGGAAGAGTGCGAGACCGACCTGTTCGGCGAGCAGGTGGTGCTCTGCGGCGGCCTGGTCGAGCTGATCAAGGGCGGCTACGAGACGCTGGTCGAGGCCGGCTACGCGCCCGAGATGGCCTATTTCGAGTGCCTGCACGAAGTGAAGCTGATCGTCGACCTGATCTATGAAGGCGGTATCGCCAACATGAACTACTCGATCTCCAACACCGCCGAATATGGCGAGTACGTCACCGGTCCGCGCATCGTCACGGCCGAGACCAAGGCGGAGATGAAGCGCGTGCTCGCCGACATCCAGGGCGGCAAGTTCGCCCGCGACTGGATGCTGGAGAACAAGGTCAACCAGACCTCGTTCAAGGCGACCCGCGCCAAGCTCGCCCAGCACCCGATCGAGGAAGTCGGCGCCAAGCTGCGCGACATGATGCCCTGGATCAAGAAGGGCGCGCTGGTCGACAAGACCAAGAACTAAGCGCTGGACGCGAACTTAGGGCGGGTTAGCGAAGCGTAACCCGCCGCTGCTTCGCCTCGGCATGGTGGGTTACGCCTTCGGCTAACCCACCCTACGCATCAAATCAAAAAGGGTGGGCAAACGCGTTGCCCACCCTTTTTCGTTGTCACGACGACGTAGCGGCAGTTAACCCGCCGCGATCGGCTGCTTCTCGATCCTGTTGTGCAGCTGCCAGAACCGCACGGTGCGCTGTGCGGTCTCCAGCGACAGCCGCCGGTAATCGCGCTGTGCGATCTCGAGCGTTGCGTTGTCGATCGAATGCGGCAGCGGCCGCTTGCGCAGGATGCTTTCGACCGTCGGCCAGTTCAGCCGTGCCGAACGGCACGGGATCAGGATCAGGTCAGAGCGCAGCCCGAGCATCAGGCGTTCGATCATCGCGATCGGCATGTCGTTGAGCACGGCGAGCGCGACCGTGACCTCGTCGAACTTGCCGGATTCGGCGAACTTGTAGACGGCCGCGTCATCGAGCTCGTTCAGCTGCTTCATCAGCTTGACCAGCTCTTCGGCGATGCCGTAGTTGCGGCGCGGAGCAGCGGCCTCTTCCTGCGCGATGTCGTTCAGCACCTGGCTGATTTCCTCGCGCGCCCTGGGCGACGCGATCGCGAGCAGGCGGGCGCGCACCGTATCCTTGGCGCGCTGCAGCAGGTCGCGCAGCAGCTTGGCTGGAATGTCGATGCGCAGCCCGAGGATCTCGACCAGCTCGTCATCGCCTGCGGCGCGGGCGACGATCGAGGAATAGCCGTTGTCCGAGAACTGCGCGCCGGCGTTGTTGGCGAGCCGCCGGATCACTCTGTCTTCGCCGCGGTCGATGATCACGTCGGTGACGGAGGCGGGCAGGTTTTCCCGCGCCGAGATCGCGAACAGATGATCCTGTCCCTTGCTGCTCGCGATCTCGCGCAGTGCGTCGCTTGAGAGGCGGCTGGAGTGGGTCAGTACGTCGCCCGCGACGCCGATGTCGTCGTCCCAGGCGAGGTGCTGAATCACCTCAAACGGCGCGTAGTCGAGCGGTGCGAGCCGCTTGCTGAGCTCGGCCCGCGCCCGCGTCTCTACGCGCGCGACGAGCAGGCAGAGCACGTCGTCGAACACCTTGACCTGTTCATCGTTGAGGCGGTCGCCGTCGTTCAGGAACAGATCGGTGACCTGCCGCAGCGTCTGCACGCGCTTGGCGGATGTCCCGTCCCTGACCGCATCTTCGAGTTCGGCAATAATCGATTGTGACGCCTGTTGCGCCATCGATGGGCAACCTTGTTTTTGTTGAATGACACCTGATCTGCACCATGCAGGGCGCGGTCTTACACGTGCGTTAAGGTGGAACCCGGTGCAAATACGGGTGCATCGCATCCTTAACAGGGCGCGACCGGACACGATGCAATTTACGCTTTCGACGGAGCCGTCGGAGCTAGAGCTTCGGTTCTGATTGAATCAGAACCGAAGCTCTGGCTTCTTGTTATGACGCGTTTTCTTCACGCGAACCGGTGCCCACTTCGCTCGAAAGCGCTCTAATGCGCATTAAGAGATTATTTAGGACGACGCACGCCGCGCGACGGCAAAGATGTCGATCGATGCGGCGCGCCCGCGCAATTGCGTCCAGCCGAGCGGCTCGATGACGAAATCCTGTTCCGAAGGCAGCAGGCGAAGCAACTCGCCCGAGATCAGCAGCGGCCGGCCGGCCGGCCTCCTTGCAATGCGCCTGCAGCCGCGCCGTGACGTTCACGGTGTCGCCGAAATAGGCGATCTGCCGCCGCGAGTCCCCGCATTCGCCGATCACGACCGGACCGGCATGCATTCCGGCCCGAAATGCGGGCACCACGCCGAACTCCTTGCGATAGTGATCGGCCCGCCTGGCCAAGCGGTCCTCGATCGCGAACACGCAGTCGAGATAGCGCCGCGATGTCTCGTCCGCACCGGCCGGCCATGTCACGATGACCTCGTCGCCGACATAGGCATGCACCTCGCCGCCATGCGCCACGATCGCGTCGTCGATGTCGAAGAAGAAGCGCGTCAAGAGCTCCTGCACGCGCAGTTCGCCCATCGCCTCCGCCAGCGACGTCGAGCCGACCAGGTCGAGAAACAGCAGCACGCGCTCCTCGCGCACCGGTCGGCGGTAGCGCCCGAGCACGACATTGAGCAGCGTCCGACCGCCGATCATCCGGACCAACTCGTAGATCGTCGTGATCGGGATCGACATCAAGAGGCCGACGCCGATGATCTTCAGGAAGGTGTCGCGAATCCACTTCGCCTCGAGCCCATGCCCGTACAGAACGATCTCCAGCACGATCGCGGCGACTGCGACGATGGCGGCCAGGATCACGGAGCGGCCGATCAACTCGACAATGAGCGGCCGCCGCCGCAGCCAGCCGCCGCGCGCGACCAGATAGAGATGCGACGCCCAGACGATCAGGGAGATGGCGGCGCCCTCGAGGCCGCTGCGCGAATAGTTCGCGACCGAGGCCTCGTCGGATTCATCGAAGGCGTAGCGAAACAGTCCGCCGACGAGCAGACCGAACACGGCCAGAACGATCGCAGGCGTCACCGCGCGCCGCATGGTCCCTCCACATCCATGAAATATCCTGCGCGGATCGGGAAGGCTAGCGGTTGCACGGCGCGGTCGGGGGTGAACGGGATACGCTGCAGCGGCACTAATGTATGGTTCGATGGCGGGGATCGATCGGAAAGGGACGGCGGCATGAAAACGGTGTTTAAGCTAAGGCCCCTGCTCACGGCCGTGTTCGTCACCGCCCTCGCAGCGGCGGCTCATGCCGGCGACGAGGGTGATCCCGAGCCGTCCTGCGACGGCAACACCTACCAGATGGTCGAATGCCTGAAGGCCAAGACCGCGCAGTGGGACAAACGGATGAACGTCGCCTATCAGCAGGCGCTGAAGGATGCCGCCGGCGACAAGCAGCGCGAACAGCTCCGCACCGCGCAACGGCTGTGGATCCAGTACCGTGACGCCAATTGCCTGTATTACGACCTCGGCGAGGGCACCATCGCCCGCCTCGATGCCGGCGAATGCATGCGCAGCATGACCGAGACCCGGGCCAAGGAACTGGAGAATCTTGGCCATCAGTGAGCCATGTTCCGGTGTCACGACCGCGATCATGACCGACGGAAAAAGCCAGGACGAACTGACCCAGCTCGCGGAGGACGCGCTGCGCGCCCAGCCCGGCTGCGAGACCGCGCGCGTGCCGGCGGTCGCCGCGCTGCCCGATGCGCAGATCGGGCGCAATTGGGAGATTCCGAACGTCGTGCTCGGCGACAGCTTGATCAGCGACGTCGATCGCGCGGTGCTGTCGGTGCATCGCCGGCTTGGCCGCCAGTTTCACCTTGTGTGAGGGGACCTGATCCGGTCGTGCCTCAGTTCGCCGGCGCCCGGCGTGGCGCGGGCCGCGCGGCCATGCTGATCATCCTGAGCGCGAACACGACGGCAAGCGGCACCAGGAACAGCGCGTAAAGCGGCATTTCCGGAATCCGCTTGCCGAACGAGACCATGAACTGCAGCAGCAGATAATAGCCGCCGACCAGGTGCAGCGTGCGCCAGGCGCGCGGGCCCAGCATCGCAGCCGTGCGATCGAAAGAGGTCGCGGTCAGCGCGATGATGACGACATAGCCGATGCCGCCGAAGACGTACGACACCACCGAGGTCGCGGCCGCGAAGCCTGCCGGATCGAGCACCGCGAACGCGGCGATCGCGACCGCATGGATGGCGTGTGAGGCCGCGAAGGTGACGCCGAGGTAACGGCGATTGCGGCGCTGCCAGTGCGTCCAGGCGTTCGGCCAGAGCCGCGCCAGCGCGGCGGCCGAGAAGGCGAGGCAGAACAACAGCAGCGAGGTCCGCGCCGTGAAGCGGATCACCATCCGCACGCCCTCGACCTCGAACTGCCGCATCGCGGCGATCCAGATCGAAAGCCCGATCAGGGTCAGCGTGAGCAGGCCGAACAGCCGCCAGCCTTCGAACCAGTTTCGACCCGTCGCCATATCCCGCCTCCCGCTAATCACCAGTTACATATCGCGGGTGCGGCAGGTCAATCTGTGTAATCGGTGCTTACATTCACAAGCGGGTGATGCTAGTACCCAGAATCAGAGCTGAGTGATACGGCGGCCTTTGAAACGGCGTTGACGGACCTTTTTCTTGGTCCAGACGAAGGGCTCGGCTCTGTCGTTGTATGCGTTGACGTAGGCATCGATGTGCTCCTGAAGCTGCGTGAGGCTTGTGAAGGAGGTGCCGCTGAGCGACTGCCCCTGCAAGATCGAAAACCATACCTCGACCTGATTGAGCCAAGACGCACTTGTCGGCGTGAAATGAAATTGCACGTTGGGGTGGGCCTTGAGCCAATGCTCGTTCTTCTTGTGGGTGTTGAGGTTGTCGAGGATGACGTGAAGCTTCCGGTTCGGAAAAGCCGCGGTGACGCTGTTCATGAAGTCGAGAAACTCGACGCGGCGTCGGCGTTTTGAATGCGCCGCGATGATCTTTCCGGTGGCGACTTCGAGCGCCGCAAACAATGTTGTGGTGCCATGCCGCTTGTAATCGTGGCTCTGGCCGGTCAAGGCGCGGCCATTGGGCAACTTCAGATAACCCTGCGCTCGCTCCAAAGCCTGGATCGAGGGCTTCTCGTCCACGCACAGCACAATGGCCTTCGCGGGCGGGGCGACATAGAGGCCGACAACATCGGCGGCTTTGGCCGTAAAGTTCGGGTCGTTGCTCTCACACCAGGACTTACGAGCCGCGAGGTCAATCTTGTGGCTGCGCAGGAACCGCCAGACATATTGGACGTCAACATCGCCCAGCGCCCCGGCCAGCAGGGGCCCGGTCCAGCGTGCGAACCCGTCCGGCGGCGGCTTGTCCAGCAGCTTCAGAATCCGCTTGTCGGTGGCCTTCGTATAGATTGGCTGCTTGCCCGGTCGCGGCTTGTCTTGCAGCCCTTCAAGGCCTTGGTCGGCATAGCGATGCCGCCAAAGGCTGACAATCCGCGGCTGGACCCCAACTTCCTTGGCGATCGACCGAGTGCTGCGTCCATCCGCCGCCAACAGAACTATCCGCGCCCGCTTCAAATCGCGCTGCAACGTCACCGGGGAGCGGCAACACGCCTCAAGCACCTTGCGATCTTTCCTCGAAAGGTGGACTTCTCTTGCTTCGGGTATCATCCCGACCTTGAATCACGACTCACGCTTTAAGAACAGTAGGTACTAGAGGTGCGCCATGCGCCGTCCCGCCAAGAGATCCCCCAGCAGCCAGCCTGCCGGACGCCGGTCGTCCAAGCCGCGTCCAGCGCGGGCACCGGCGGCCAAGCCCTACCACCACGGCGACCTCCGCCGGGTCCTGATCGATGCCGCCATGCAACTGGTCGGCGAGGGCGGGCCGGAGGCGGTCAGCGTGCGCGAGGCCGCCCGCCGGGCCGGGGTCTCGCCGGGGGCACCGTTCCGGCATTTCCCGAGCCGAGACGCCCTGATGAAGGCCGTGGCGGAGGAGGCGCAGCGCCGCTTCCGCGCCGAGATCGGGGCCGCGCTGGCCGAGACGCCGCCGGACGATCCGCTCGGCCGCTTCCGCTGCCTCGGGATCGCCTATCTGCGCTGGGCGATGAAGAACCCGACCCATTTCGAGATCATCTCGAGCCGCCGCTTCTTCGACCACGACCGCTCGGCCGGCGTCTCCAGAGACAATGCCGAGCTGATCGGCTTGACCGAGCGCACGCTGGCCGAGGCATTTGCGGCCGGTCAGCTCGCCGCGCGCGATCTGAAGCAGGTCCAGATCGCCGGCCGCGCGCTGGTCTATGGCTTTGCGCGGATGCGCATCGACGGTCACTTGCCGCGCTGGGGCGTCGGCGAAACAGAGGTCGAACAGATGGCCGCTGACATCGTCGATCTCTTCATTGCCGGCATCGCGGGGAGCGCGGCGCCTGCGGCCAAGGTCTAAGGCGCGCGCTGCCTGCTGCGGCACTCCGGGGCGGGCAAATTCATTGCGCGTTCATGACGATTCAATTACGATTTTGTGACACGGCGCAGACACCGGCTGTGCGGTGTGCCTCCTGGCCATTGCCAGCCAAGGCCGTGCCATTGCGCCGGGTTGTATTGCGTCCCGCCCATGGCGCCCGCGCCTCAGCAAAACTCTTCGGTTGCCGCGCTCGCCGGCGGTCTCGCCGCGCTCGGCATCTGGCGGTTGATGGCGGTCGCCGCGCCGCATCTCGGCGCGCTGATCCTGATGCTGCGGACCGAGACCGATTTCGGCTCGCGGTTCTGCTTCCTGCTCACCTGGGGAATTCTCAACTTCCTGTTCATCGCGCTGCTGCGCCGGCCGGCGCTGTCGGGCGCGCTGTCGCTGACGCTGGTCGTGGTGCTGGTGCTGCTGTCGCGGTTCAAGCACGACGTGGTGCAGATGACCGCGAACTTCGTCGACCTGATGGTGATCGATCGCGACACCGCGGCGTTCCTGCTCATGATTTTTCCGAACCTGCGCTGGTCGATCATCGGCGCCGGCCTCGTCACGCTGCCTTTGATGTACGCGTTGTGGTGGCTCGATCCGTTCCGCATCCGCCGCCTGCCGGCCGCGGCCGCCTGCCTGGCCTGCACCGCGGCGCTCTCCGGCTATGCCTTCGCCTGGCCCGATGAAGCCTGGCGCGGCTATTACGACGACGGCTATCTGTCGAAATTCGCGCGCTCCGGCGTGACCGCGGTGTCCGACTTCGTCGCCTACGGCTTCATGGAGTCGGATCCAACCGCGAGCGAGCAGCTCAAGGTGCCGCTGGTCGACGCCTGCCATCCCGCCGGGCGACGGCCGAACATCATCATGATCCATGATGAATCGAGCTTCGACATCCGTGCCGCCTCCGGCATCAAGGTGCCGCCGGGCTATGGCAGCCAGTTCAAGTCCTATGACGGCGTCGAGCGCAAATTCCTCGCCGAGAGCAATGGCGGGCCGAGCTGGTTCACCGAGTACAACGTGCTGGCGGGATTGTCGTCGCGCTCGTTCGGCCGGTTCTCCTATTTCGTCACCCGCATCGCATCCGGCCGGGTCGCGCGCGGCCTGCCGCTGGCGCTGCGCCGCTGCGGCTACGAGACGCTCTCGCTGTATCCGGCGTTCGGCGCCTTCATGAGCGCGCGCAACTTCCAGACCACGACCGGCATCCAGCAGTTCTACGACGCGCATGATCTGCATGCCAAGGACGTCGAGCCCGACAGCTTCTTCTACGACAAGGCGCTGAAGCTGATGGCGGAGCAGAAGACATCGACCACGCCGCTGTTCACCTTCGTCTATCTCGCCGCCAACCATTTCCCGTGGGAGACCAAGTTCCGGCCGGACCTGCTGCCGGCCTGGAAGCGGCCGGGCAACACGCCTTCGGTCGACGAATATCTGCGCCGGCAGGCGATGAGCGCCGGCGACTATGCCGGCTTCGTCGCGGCGCTGAAGAAGAAGTTTCCGGCGCAGCCGTTCCTGATCGTGCGCTATGGCGATCATCAGCCGGAGTTCTCGCCGCAGCTGCTCGATCCCAAGCTCGACGAGGCCGGCATCGGCAAGAAGCTGATGGATTACGATCCGCGCTACTACGCGACATATTATGCGATCGATGCCGTCAACTTCGAACCGGTGAAGAGCCCGGCGGTGATGGACACGATCGATGCCGCCTATCTGCCGCTGGTGATCCAGGAGGCCGCGGGCATTCCGCTCGATTCGTCGTTCGAGGAGCAGAAGGCCATCATGCTTCGCTGCAACGGCGCGTTCTATTCCTGCAAGGACGGCGCGGAAGCGCGCCGCTTCAATCGCATGTTGATCGACGCCGGGATCATCAAGGGACTTTAGCGATCCTGCGATTTTCCCCCGACCTTCTCCCACAGCCAGCGCGCCACGATGTCGGGCGACGATGATGCATCATTGCCCGACGCGCGCAGGTTGGCCTCGCGCATCTCGGCGATGCCGATCTTGCCGAGCAGCGGCCGCAGCGCGGCCTTGAATGCCTCGTCGTCGCGCCGCTTTGGCGACAGCAGCACGATCGCGTCATAGGGCGGAATGGCGTGCCTGTCGTCCGAGAGCGTGACCAGGTCGTATTTCGCGATCAGCCCGTCGCTGGTGTAGCCGGCGATGACGTCGACCTCGCCGGAGGCAACGGCGGCGTACATGAAATCCGGCTGCATCTGGCGCTGGCCGCGGAACGTCAGGCCGTAGGCCTTCTGGATGCCGGCCCATTCCGGCCGCGAGAAGAACTCATAGTCGCCGGCGATCGACATCGTCGGGGCGCGCGACGCCAGGTCGGCGATCGAACGGATGCCCAATGCGTCGGCGCGTTTGCGCGGCATCACCAGCGCATAGGCATTCTCGAAGCCGAGCTCGCCGAACAGCGTGATGTCCTGCTTCGCCAGCGTCGTCTTGAGCTCGCCCAGCAGCTCGGCGCGCGGCTTGATATCGGTATGGTGGAACTGGTTGGCCCACAGCGTGCCGGAATAGTCGATGTAGACATCGATATCGCCGGATGCGAGCGCGTCGAAGATCACGTTGGAGCCGAGGCCGGCGCGGGTCGTGGCCGAAAGGCCGGCGGCTTGCAGCCGCTGCGCGATCAATGCCGACAGCACATATTGCTCGGTGAAGGTCTTGGCGCCGACGACGTAGCGCGCATGTGGACGCGCGATCGCCGGGACCAGCGTTGCCGCGATCAGGGCGGCGATGCCGAGCCCGCCGAGCGCGGTCCGGATCCGGCTCCGGTTGCGCAGGCCGTTCTCGATCAGCGCCAGCAACTGGTCGACCACCAGCGCGAGCACGGCCGCGGCGAAGCAGCCGAACAGCACGAATACCCAGTTCTGGGTCTGCAGGCCTGCGAAGATGTAATTGCCGAGGCTGGTCTGGCCGATTGGCGTCGACAGCGTCGCGGTGCCGATCACCCACACCGCCGCGGTGCGGATGCCCGCCATCATCACCGGCAGCGCCAGAGGCAGCTCGACCATGGTGAGCGATTGCCGCGGCGTCATGCCGACGCCCTGGGCGGCCTCCAACACGGCGGGGTCGACGCCCGACAGTCCTGTGATGGTGTTGCGCAACACCGGCAGCATCGAATAGAGCGCGAGCGCCAGCACCGCGGGCAGAAAGCCGAAGGCGGAAAAGCTGAAGCCGAGCCACGCCGCCGTCAGCGCGGCGAGCGCCAGCAGCAGCGGATAGAACAGCGCAAGCAGCGCAAGACCGGGCACGGTCTGCACGATGCTGGCAAGCCCGAGCAGGGCGGTGCGCAGCACCGGCCGGTTGCGGGCGATGATCGCGAGCGGCAGGCTGATCAGAAGTCCGAGCGCCAGCGCGGCGACGCTGACCCGCACATGATTGCCGAGATAATCGGGCAGGTGGACAAGCGCCTCGCTCCAGCGCGGATCGGCTGACAGGCTCATGCCGCGCCGTCCCGCGGCAGCAATGCGCCCAACCGCTCGGCCTGTCGCCGCGGCGTGCGCAAGAGTTCGCCGACATAGCCATCGGTGCTGGCCGTGAGCTCAGCCGGCGTGCCCAGCGCAAGCAGCCTGCCGCCGTGCATCACCGCGACACGATCGGCAAGCAGCAACGCCTCGGTCATGTCGTGGGTGATCATGACCGTGGTCAGGCCGAGCTCACGGTGCAGGGTTCGATAGTCGTCGCCGAGCGCGTCGCGGGTCAGCGGATCGAGCGCGCCGAACGGCTCGTCCATCAGCACGATGCGCGGCTTCGCAGCCAGCGCGCGCGCGACGCCGATGCGTTGCCGCTGGCCGCCGGACAGCTCGTGCGGCAGACGGTCGCGATATTGTGAGCCGTCCAGCCGCACGAGGTCGAGCAGCTCGTCGACCCGCGCCGAGATCTCCGCCGGCGGCCAGCCGAGAAGCTTTGGTGTGACGCCGATATTGTCCGCGACGGTGAGATGCGGAAACAGCCCGCCGCTCTGGAAGACATAGCCGATGCGGCGTCGCAGCAGGATCGGGTCGATGCGGCTGACGTCCTCACCCTCGACGGCGATGTTGCCGCGGTCGGCTTCGATCAGCCGGTTGGCGAGCCGGAGCAGCGTCGTCTTGCCGGAGCCCGAGCCGCCGACAACAGCCAGGAATTCGCCCTCGGCCACGTCAAGCGAGACGTCGTCGACCGCCACCACGCGACCATCGTCAAAACTCTTGCCGACATGCGCGTAGGCAATCAGCGGCGTTGCGGGCATTCCAGTGCAACCTCATGTCTCACCATCGTGAACGACAGTGATAGCCCATAAAACGGACTTTGACTTGAGGCGCAGCTGCGCCGCGTGGTCCCGCAGGCTGTTCCAGTCGGGCAACTGAAGTGGATCAGCCCCTTCGGGGGCTGTGAGCATACATCACACTTCGTTCTTGGGTACGTACTTGCCCATGATGCACTTGTAACTCTGCAGGTGCCATTCGTGATACGGCCCCTTGGCGAGCCAGTCGGCGATGCCGATTTGCGCATTCACTGCGCAGGCCCCCATGGTGATGCCGGATTGGTCACTGGTGGTAACGACCTTTTCCATACAGAGCTGAGAATTGCAGAGGATGGCGACGAGCGTAACGAGCATGATAGCCTTTATCGGTGGGGTTAACCCGGTCTGTACCGACTCATGCAGGGTTCATGCCACTATCAGCAGCCTTGACGCCGCGACCGGCAAGACCGGGAAAGTACGGCTGGAGCGAACACCGCGTCCGCCAGCGCGTAGCCGCACGCGCGCAGATACGCTATAGTTGCCGCCCAACTACGACGTGAGATCGGGGCCAGCGAGGGACGTTGCGCGGTCGGGGCTGCATCGATGATGACGTTACCTGAGTTGGCGGCAGGTGCTTTGGAGAAGTTTCTCGCAACGCATGTGAGCCGCACCTTTGGAGCTTCGCAGGCGCGCTTTGGCGAATTGCTGCCGGCCGCCGCCCGCATCGCGCTGGAATGCATCGGCAACAGCGATGCGCTCTATCACAATGTCGAACATACGATGCTGGTCACGCTGGCCGGGCACGACATCATCCGCGGTCGCGCGCTGCACACCCACGTCACCGCCGAAGACTACACCCACACGATCATCGCCTGCCTGACCCACGACATCGGCTATGTACGCGGCCTGCTGAAGGGAGATGGGCCGGACGGCTACGTCATCGATGCCTCCGGCAAGAAGGTGGTGCTGCCGCGCGGCTCGTCGGACGCCGGCCTGATGCCGTATCATGTCGACCGCTCCAAGCTGTACGTACTTGATAGACTCGAGGCCGTGCTTCCGCTCGATCGTGAGCGCGTCGCGCGCAACATCGAGGGGACGCGGTTTCCGGCGCCCGAAGGCCAGCAGTATGACGATGAGGCGGCAATCGTCCGGGCGGCCGATTTCATCGGGCAGCTCGGCGATCCCAACTACATCAGGAAGGCCAACGCGCTTTATCACGAGTTCGAGGAAGTCGGCATCAACCGTCAGCTCGGCTATGAATCGCCGGCCGATATCGTCGACCGCTATCCGCAATTTTACTGGAATATGGTTGCGCCGCACATCCAGGGCGCCATCAACTGCCTGAACATGACGGCAAGCGGCCGCCAGTGGATCGCGAACCTCTACAGCAACGTGTTCCGCGCCGAGCGCGAGGTCACGCTGTCCGGCCCGCAGATCTGACGCCAGGCGCACGCGGGCCGCGGCCTTTCAGCACGGATCGCGCTTCCGTTCCCCGACCGTTCGCGGAGTCTCCACATTTAGGCCTGCTTCATCGTTGCACAGTCCGTGGAAATCAGCGACTTTGCGCCATGGACTTCTCCAACGACCGCGTTTTCGACCGTTTCAGCATGATCTCCCGTTTCGCTCAACTGATTGCGATCGCCATTGTCTGCTGGCCTGCGCTCGCTGTTGCCGCCGGGCCGGTCTACGATGTCGACCTGTATGCGCTGATGTCGGGCACCTGCCGCAATGTCACCGTCGCGGGCCGCAGCTACAGTTGCAAGGCGGTGGCCTATTTCCACACCCTGCGCGGCCGTTCCGAATTCACCGTGGTGCTCGACGATCCCGCCGACAAGAGCCACATCATCTCGTTCTCCGGCGAGAGCACCGAGCGCACCCAGGACAATCTGTTCGAGCTTGCGGTCGACCGCATGCTGCTGAAGTCGAGTGACCGCCCGCGCGTCGACGGCCTGCCGGTGCCGCTGGTCGAGATGTCGACGGGTTCCTGCCGCCAGGTCGGAAGCTTCATCACGCGGCAGGTGTCCACCATCACCTGCGCCGCCACCGACCAGAACGGCAAGAAGTACGAACTGAGCTTCGAGTCGGATGGCTCGCCGATGACGCTGCGCCGGTTGCGGCAATCAACGCTGCCGTCGGAACGGCAACGGGCGCGCCAGATCGCGCAGCTCGAATGCCGTCTCAAGGCGCGCGCCGCGCAAGTGCTGCCGCGGGACACGACGGCCTTCATGATCCGCTGTCTCGGCGAAGACGACAGCAAGCCGGCGGACGGCCAGCGATAATGCCCGGCGCTCCTGATCAGGCGTGAGGAGAACGCGATGCGCATGAAATTCACCATCGCCGCCTCCCTTGTCACCGCGGTCCTTGGCGTGTGCATCGCCGGGCCAGCCGCCGCACAAAGGTACGATCCGAACTATCCGGTGTGCATGGAAGTCTATGAGGGCAGGATGACGCCCGAGTACATCGATTGCAGCTTCACATCGCTTCCGCAGTGCCAGGCAACGGCCTCCGGGCGATCGGCGACATGCTCGCTCAATCCCTTCTACAAGGGTCCAAAAACAGCGCCGAAGAAGGGGCAGCGCCAACGCACGGAGTAGCGCGCCCGGGCATCGGCGCATTGTTTTGCCCGCGATGGCCCGCATGGCGGACGGCTCGCTGGCGCTGTTGACATACTCCGGCAGTTGCGTGGAAACCTTCCGGACGACAAGGAGAGACCGATGCGCCTGAAACTGTTCGCGATCGCCGCATGTGCGGTCGCCGCTTTTGGTGGTGTGCTTGCCGGACCTGCCGCCGGACAGGCCTACGATCCGAACTATCCGGTGTGCATGCATGTCTATGGCGGCCGGTTCGGCGGAAACTACATCGATTGCAGCTTCACCTCGATCCCGCAGTGCCAGGCGAGCGCATCGGGCCGTGGTGCAATGTGCTCGGTGAATCCTTTTTTCGCCCCGCAACCGCCCCCCAAGCGTCGGGCGCATCGCGGACGGCATCATCGCGCTTACTGACGCGGGAACGCCGTCAGACCGGCACGTTCAGCGCATCGTAGGTGAACAGCCAGTCATAGCGCTCGCGCACCCGGTCCGGCTGCCATTCGCGCGAGACGTAGGCGTCGGCGCCTTCGGCGTCGGCGAGCGCCGGATTATGGAAGCGCTTGGCATTCTCGGCCGACTTCACCACGATCGTATTGGTCCGCGCGAGCCGCGCGGCCTGGTAGCGCTGCAGCCCCTCCTCGGGAGGGAAGCGTTCGAGGCAGCGCGCCAGCACCATGCCGTCCTCGATCGCCATGTTGGCGCCCTGGGCCAGGAACGGCAGCGTCGGATGCGCCGCGTCGCCGAGCACGCAGGCGCGCCCCGCGACGAAGCGATCGAGCGGATCGCGGCCGAGCAGCGCCCATTTGTAGGGTACATCGAGGTTGTCGATGATGCTGTGGATTTCGCCATTCCATCCGGCAAAGGCGCCGCTGCAAGCCTCGCGCGTGCCGCGTTCGGTCCAGGATTCGACCGACCAGCTCTCGCCCTCGAAGATGCCGACGAAGTTCAACAGCTCGCCACCGCGCACCGGATAGGTGATGACGTGGCCGCCCGGGCCGACCCAGTTGGTGCCGACGTCGCGCCTGAGGCTTTCCGGCAGCCGTGCCATCGGCACCAGGCCGCGCCAGGCGGCCACGCCCGAGAAGAACGGTTTGGTGTCACCGCCGATCTGCCGGCGAATTTCGGAGTGCACGCCGTCGGCGCCGACCACGACGTCGCCGCGGTGGCGCGCGCCATTGGCGAGACGCAGCCATATGCCGTCGCCGTCCTCGTCAAAGCCGGCGCAGCGGCTGTCGAGATGCAGCCTGCCAGGCGCGCGTGCGTTGAACGCGTCGACCAGCACGCGGTGAAAGTCACCGCGATGCACCATCCAGTAGGGTGCGCCATAGATCGCGCGCGAGGAGGCGCCGAGATCGAACAGCTTCCAGGTCCGCCCGGTGCTGAACAGCCTGATCTCCTTGCCGGAGGGCTCGCAGGCGATCGCCTGCATCTCCCGTTCGAGGCCGAGCGCAATCAGAACGCTGGTGCCGTTGGCGCTGAGCTGGACGCCGGCGCCGAGCTCGCGCAGCTCGGACGCTTGCTCGAAGATATCGACCTCGATGCCTCGCTGCAGCAGCGCCAATCCCGCGACGAGGCCGCCGATCCCGGCGCCGGCAATCAGGACCTTTGGTGTGCGTTGTTCGCTCACGCGCTATGCCGCCATTATCTGTGCGTGATCAGGAAGTCGTCGGTGAATTCGCCGCGCGACAGCTTGACCGGAATCTCGCCCTCGCTGCCGATCTCGACGATTTCCGAGCCGGACTTGTTATCCTCAGGCGTCAGCAGCTCGATGCGCTCGGCGATGCGCTGCGCCTGCCAATCCGTCAGCTTCCAGGCAAAGCCGCCGCCGAGATCGCGCATGCCGAATTCGTCGTCGGCCGGCGCCAGCACCAGCGCGTTGCGCGAGACGGCGCCGGGAATCCGCTCCGCCACGGCAATGGTTTGCGGGCTCTCGGCAAAGCGCCGCAACAGTTTTGCCAGCGCGGCGAGATCGGCGGCTTCGCCGAGGAACAGGAACAGCGGATGGAAATCGCTCGGCATGTATTCAAAGCGCAGCATGATCGATTATCCGTTGGCCGGAGCTACTCGCTGAGCACGTTGAGGACATCCTGGGCGTGGCACAGCTCCACCATGCCGACGTCGCCGGGCCGGGCAGGGGATTCCAGATAGCGCACCTGCAGCCATTGGCCATCGTCCATGTTCTCCACCACCTCGGCGACGACGCCGGCCTCTAACTTCAGCCGCGTCCCCACCTTGATCGCCGTCACGTCAATCATCGCTTTCCTTGCTTTCCTTGGCCTCGCTCAGAAGAACGTGGTGAGATTCTTGGCCAGCAGGATGTTCTGTTCAAGCAATATCTCGCGCCGCGCGATCTTCCAGCCGTTCTCGGTGAGGCGCAGCGTGTCGTTGCGGCGGCCGACGAAGATGTAGGTCTCGTACTCGACGCGGTTCTGGTAGACGAGGAAGCGACTCGTGACATCGAGCTCGCGGGCGGTGTCGATATCCGGCCGCGCGCCCTTGATCTGCACATTGCTGACCATGTGCGTGATCCGCGACAGCGGCTCCTCGGCATAATGCACGCCGGTCAGGATCTGCTCGACCCGCTTGGTCAATGTCCACTTGTCCTCGTCGAACCAGCTGATGCCTTCGCCGCGTCTGGTGTTCTCGCGCGCGGCCTGCTGGCCGAACTTCACATTGCGCCGGATCGGCATGAAATAGCTGATGTCTTCGGCGAGCAGGTCGAGCCAGTCGCGGAAGCGCCGGTCATCGAGCAAATCGGCCTCGCGATAATAGAAGTCCTCGACATCGGCCTTCAGCCGGTAGTAGGCCGCCGAACGTTCGATCGTGGCGTTCGAAGTCTGCGCTTGTTTGTCCTGATCCTGAACGGTTGTCGTCATCATGATCTCCTCATCAGGTATCGCTGACTTGTCACAGCGCCGGCTTGGGCGGAATCGGTCCGCCCTGCTGGGCGAAGCAGCCGACATCGATCACGGTGCCGGACAGCGTTTCCGCCTCCGGCGACAGCAGGAACGCCACGACATTGGCGATGTCGTCGCCGGCGGCGACACGCCCGGCCGCGGTGCCCTGTGCGCCCTTGCCGAAGCGCGCCGCATCGCCGCCGACACGGCCGAGGCTCATGCCGCTAACGATCCCGCCGCCTCCGGGGATCACGGTGTTGACGCGGATGCGCTGGTGGAAGAAGTCGTAGGCCATCGCCGCGCTGAGCGCGACAACACCGCCCTTGCTCGCGCTGTAGACCGCCATGTTCGGCTTGCCCCAGCCGGCGCCGGATCCGATGTTGACGATCGAACCGCCGCCTTGCGCGATCATGTGGGGAATCGCGGCGCGACTGGTCAGATACGGTCCCTTCAGGTTGACGGCGATGATGCGATCGAACAGCGCCTCGTCGGTGTCGAGCACGGTGCCGAGCGGGCCGATCGCCGCGTTGTTGACGACGCCGTCGATGCGGCCGAACCGCGTCATGGCGTGTTCGACCACCCGCGCGACGTCGCGAGTCTGCGACACATCGGCTTCCATCAGTTCAGCGGAGAGGCCCTCGCGATCCAGCTCCTCGCGCAGGGCCGGAATGGCGTTCTGCGCGGTGCTCGAGACCTGCGGCGCCTCGAGGCCGAACGCCACCACCGCATGGCCGCCCCTGGCGAGGCCGAGCGTGATCGCGCGGCCGATGCCGAAGGTGCCGCCGCTGACGAGGACGGTTTTTCGGGGCGCGGTCATTCTGCGGCCTGCCGGTTGCTTGCGGGCGATCCAAGCAGCTCATGCCAATCGCCGCCCTGCATGTAGGTGGTCCAGCGGCGGTAGAAGCCGCGTGCGATCTGCTCGGTGACCTGGGGCGAGACATCGCCGCCGAGCGGATGGTCGCTCGTGTAGGCGCCCATCGACTGCTGATAGTTGAAGGGATAGCGCCGCGCGACCGTGCCGGTGCTTGCGGCGGTCGCATAGAGCCAGTTCTCCATGTCGTCCTGCTCGGTCATGCCGGCCGGGCCGGAGTAGCGCATGTAGTAGTGGCGTAGATAGTCCTTGGCTTCCTGCGGCGCGTCCTTGTCGACCAGGAAGAAGCGCCAGCCTTCGGTCGAGGTCGGGCCGTGCGGATGCCAGGCGCACAATCCGCGCGGCTGTCGGCCGTGATAGGACGTGTTGGGGAAGATCGTGCCGACGAACGGCAGCAGCCTTGCTCCTTCGCCGAGCCGCCGCTTGCGCTCCTCGAAGCAGTGCCGGAAGTATTTTTCGAGGATCGGATTATCGAGGAAGGACTCGGTATATTCGTTGGCCTCCGGCTGGATCGCGCTGTGCACGCCGTGGCCTTCCGGAAAACTGATCCAGACGTGCTGCGCTTTCTCCAGCTCGTCGTCGCGGCGGCCCTTCTTGCCGGCGGCGGCGCTCGGGCCGATGCCGATCAGGTCGACCGAGCGGTGGCTCGGATTGTGATAGGTGTCGCCGAGGAAATTCTCCGCGGCGAATTTCCAGTTGGCGGGGAATACCCATTTGTGGACGCCGATCACCTCGGAGCCGCCCTCGCGGCCGTCGCGGCAGTCGAGCGCCTGGTCGAGATGGACCTTGGCGTCGCCGAGATAGGTGATGAAGTCGGGCGCATCCTTGTCCCAGGTCGCCCAGATCGAGCCCTTGTAGTTGCAGAGCTTCGCTACCGAGACCAGCGAATTGGCCTCGCGGTCGAGCACGCCGTCATAGAGCGTCCGGTGCAGCGGAACGCCTTGCAGCTTGCCGTCGGTGGTGTAGGTCCAGCTGTGATAGGGGCAGGTGAACAGCGACGTGTTGCCCTGCTCGTAGCGGCACACCTTCATGCCGCGGTGCCGGCACGAATTGAGGAAGACGTGGATCTCGCCCTTCTTGTCGCGGCAGAGGATGACGGACTCCTCGCCCATCCGCGAGGTGTAGAAGTCGCCGGGATTGGGCACCAGGCTTTCGTGCCCGACCAGGAGCCAGGCGCGGGTGAAGACCTTGTCGAGCTCCTGCCGGTAGATATCGGCGTCCACGAAGATCTCGCGGCTGATGAAGCCACCTTTGACGTCAACAAGCTGATCGAAATCGTTGCGAAGCGGCATCGGCTCCTCCTTGTCTGGCTTGCGCGACGCTGCGTCGCGGCGAATGATGGTGCGTCCTATTTGTCGAGCTTGCAGCCGCCGGTACCCTCTGGGCGGAACGCCTTGTCGCCGGGGATGACAGCGATCTTCTGGTAGTAGTCCCAGGGGTATTTGCTCTCGTCCGGCTTCTTCACGCGGTAGAGCGAGAGGTCGTAGATGACCACGGCCGTCTTTGCGGATATGCGCGGGGCGGCCGAAGAAATCGACCGGCAGCTTGCGCATCTCGGCATTGACCGCCTTCGCCTCGTCGCTGCCGCCGGCCTCGATCGCCTTCAGATAGTGGCGCACGGCGGCATAGGTCGCGGCCTGCAGCTTGGTCGGCTCGCGCTTCTCGATCTCGATGAATCGCTTGGCGAAGGCGCGGGTGCCGTCGTCGTCATCCCAATAGTATTGCGATGCGATGTACATGCCCTGCGCGTCGCGCAGCCCGATCGAGTGGACGTCGGAGATGAAGGTCAGCATGCCGACGATGGTCTGGCCGCCCTGTTGCAGGCCGAATTCGTGGGTCTGCTTGACCGCGTTGACGGTGTCGGCGCCGGTGCCGGCCAGCGCCACGACTTTGGCGCCGGAGCTCTGCGCCGCCAGCAGGAAGGACGAGAAGTCGGTGGTGTTGAACGGATAGCGCACCGCGCCGAGCACCTTGCCGCCGGCATCGGTCACCGCGCGCGAGGCGTCCTTCACCATCGCGGTGCCGAACGAATAGTCGACCGCGACAAAGAACGATTCCTTGCCGACGCGGCGGCCCAGCTCGCCGACCAGGCCGGCCGACAGCGCGTAGGTGTCGTCGGCCCAATGGGTGATGACGGGCGAGCATTTGTCGCCGGTGAGGTCCGAGGTCGCGGCGCCCGAGACCAGCGCGGTCCGGTTGCTCTGCGTCGCGAGCCCGGCAACGGCGAGACCGACCGAACTCACCGCAAGGTCGGTCACCGCGTCGACATGCTCGACGTCGAACCACTGCCGCGCGATCCCGACCGCGACGTCAGGCTTGTTCTGGTGATCGGCCGAGATGATCTCGATCGGCTTGCCCAGCACCTTGTTGTGAAAATCCTCGGCGGCAAGCTTGGCCGCCGTCACCGAGCCCGGCCCGCCGAGATCGCGGCCGCTGCCGTAGTCGCCCAGCACCGCAATCCGCACCACGCCGTCCGAGATGCCCGAACCGTCGGGCGCGGCCTGCGCCAGCGGCGTCGAGAGCATCAGCGTGGCGATCGTGGCGGCGGCCCATCTGCGCGAGGCGTCTGTCTGAAGCAATTGCAATCCTCCCGTCGACTTTTGATATGTCTATCTAGTGGACACAATTCTCATAATATGAGATAGTATCCGCGCGGGCCGATTGGTCAAGCGCGCTGGATGCAGCGCGCCCTGCGGAATTTGCGGATGTGGACGATGGCGAAGAAACCGAAGGCGGAAGCGCAGGACACGGCACAGGCCACGGAACCGGACGCGGAGCAGGTCGCGTCAGGCGTCCGGGCGGTCGATCGCGCGATCGCGATCCTGCAATGCTTCACGCCCGATCAACCGGCGATGAGCGTGATCGAAATCCAGAAGCGCGTCGGGCTGAGCCGGCCGACGCTCTATCGCCTGCTGCAGACGCTGGCGCAGCGCGACCTGATCCAGGCCGAAGGCGATCCGCAGCGCTTCCGGCTGTCGCACGGCGTGATGAAGCTGTCCCATGTCTGGCTGAAGGGGCTGGAAGTCGTCACGGTCGCGCGCCCCGTTGTCGAAGGCCTGCGCGAGGCGACCGGCGAGACCGCCGCGCTGTTTCGCATGCAGGAGGATCGCGGCATCTGCATCCTCGAATGCGAGAGCCGTCACGTGCTCTCGATCAGCCGCGGCGTCGGCGACAGTTCGAGCCTGACCCGTGGCTCGACCGGCAAAGCGATGCTGGCCTTCATGGACCCGGCGCGGCAGGCCGCACTCCTCGCCACCATCCCGAAGAGCGCCGACCGCGCGCGGCTGGAGGAGGCGTTGGCATTTGCGCGGCGCAACGGCTATGCGACCAGCCACAGCGAGATCTTCGCCGGCACGGTCGCGGTCTCCGCGCCGTGCTTCGATCACCGCGGCAGCGTCGTCGGCTCGGTTGGTCTGTACGGACCCAGCGCGCGCATCGATGAGCAGAAGCTGCTGGAATTTTCCAGGCTGGTCCGCGCGGCGGGCCGGCAGATTTCAGTCCTGCTCGGATATCAGGACGGCGCGCCCATCGCATAGGGCTTCAGCACGGCATAGAGCATGTCGTGCGTCGGCGTCGGAACGCCGAGCTTGCGGCCGAGCTCGACCACCTTGCCGTTCAGCCACGGCAGTTCGAGCCGGTTGCCGCGCTCCAGATCGAGCGCCATCGAGGCCTTCATGGCCGGCGGCGCGTGCCCGATGAAGGCGAGGACCTTCTCCAGCGCATCCGGCGGCAGCTTGATGCCGCTGGCGTGGGCGACGGCGATGGTCTCCTCGCAGGCCGACACGAAGTACGGCCGCAAATCGGGATCGTCGCGCAGCCTACCGATCGGCAGCCTGGTCACGGCCGTCATGCCGGCATTGGTGGCGAGGCCTACGAACTTCATCCAGAGTTCGGTGTTGATCGCTTCGCTCAGCGTCGCGTCGAAGCCGGCCTTCAGGCAGAGGTCGAGCAGCGCCTTGCCGCGCGGCGTGATGCGGCCGTCGAGCTCGCCGAAGATCATGCGCATGAAGGTGCCGACCTGGTTGATCATGCCGGGCTTGATGATCGAGGCTGAGATCTGCGCGACGCCGCCCATCACGGCGTTAGGTCCGAGGATCGGGATCAGCCGGTCGGGCGCGTCGATGCCGTTCTGCAGCGGGATCACGGCGGTGTCGGGACCGACCATCGGCTTGATGTGCGCCCCGGCGCTTTCGACGTCCCACAGCTTGACGCAGAACAGCACGATATCGACCGGGCCGACGCTTGCGGGATCGTCGGTCGCCTGGGTCGGGACCAGGTGGGTTTCGCCGCGGCCGCCCTGAACCTTCAGCCCCTCGCTGCGCATCGCGGCCAGATGGGCACCGCGCGCGATAAAGGTGACGTCGGCGCCGGCATGCGCAAGCGCCGCACCAAAGCCACCGCCGACACCTCCGGCGCCTACCACTGCGATCCGCATGTTTATATCTCCTGCCTGTCACTTTGGTCGCACCCTCGACGATGTCGGATCAATGCGCAACCCGGTCTGCCGTGAAAACCGCGTGAGCGCAGCCTCGTCGGCGCGTCCTGCGCCATCTTCCTGCGTTGAACTTGCCTGCCCAAACCGCTAAGCCATCTTGCAAAGTTCGGGAGGCAGTGCGGTGGGGATGACGGAGCCGACGGCGGTCGCGCTTGACAATGCGACGGTGGCGTTTCGGTTGGCGGATGGACGCGTCTATACCGCGGTCGAGCAGGCCAATCTTGCGGTGGCGCATGGCGAGTTCGTCGCCATTGTCGGCCCGACCGGATGCGGAAAGTCGACGCTGCTCAATGTCACCGCGGGGCTTCTGAAACCCGCCGCCGGATCGGCGCGGATATTCGACAAGCCGCTGGGCGGCCTCAACCGCGACGCCGGTTACCTGTTCCAGGCCGATGCGCTATTCCCGTGGAAGACCGCGATCGACAATGTCGCGATCGGGCTCGAGATATCAGGCACGCCGCGCACCGAGGCGCTCGCACGCGCGCAGAAATGGCTTGTAGCGGTCGGGCTCGGTGCCTTTGCGGGCCGCTATCCGCATATGCTGTCGGGCGGCCAGCGCAAGCGCGTCGCGCTGGCGCAGGTGCTGATCCGCGATCCGAAGATCCTGCTGATGGACGAGCCGTTCGGCCCGCTCGATGCCCAGACCCGGCAGATCATGGGCAATCTGCTGCTGGAATTGTGGAGCGCCGACCGCAAAGCGGTGCTGTTCGTCACCCACGATCTCGAGGAGGCGATCGCGCTGGCTGATCGCGTCGTGATCATGTCGGCAGGTCCGTCCGCACGCATCATCGGCGACTGGCGCATCACGCTGCCGCGGCCGCGCGATATCTCCGAAGTCAGGATGGAGAAGGATTTCCATACCCTGCACCGCGAAATCTGGGGCGTGCTGAAGGACGAGGTGATGAAGGGCTATGTCCAGTCGACGCAGGCGGGAGCGGCCTGATGTCGCGCGTCACGCTATTGTTCCTGCAGGTCCTGGTCGCCGTCGTTACGTTGGCGCTGTGGCAGTTGTTTGCCACCGTCCCGGTGTTCGGCAAGGTGCTGCTGCCGCCGTTCTTCTTTTCCAATCCCGTCGACGTCTTCAGCCAAATTGTAAAGTGGTTCTCGAGCGGGGTGATCTGGAAGCATCTCGCGATCACGCTGTGGGAATCCATCCTCGCTTTCGTGATCGGTTCGGCCAGCGGCATCCTGGTCGGCTTCTGGTTCGCGCGGCAGCCGCGCGTCGCCGCGGTGTTCGATCCCTATGTCAAGATGGTCAATGCGCTGCCGCGCGTCGTGCTGGCGCCGATCTTCGCGCTGTGGTTCGGGCTCGGCGTCTCGTCCAAGGTCGCGCTCGGCGTGACGCTGGTGTTCTTCATCGTGTTCTTCAACGTCTATCAGGGCGTCAAGGAAGTGCCGACCACGGTGCTCGACAATGGCCGCATGCTCGGCATGAACGAACGGCAGCTGATGCGCCACGTCTACTGGCCGTCGGCGCTGTCCTGGATGTTCTCCTCGCTGCACACCTCGGTCGGTTTTGCCGTGGTTGGCGCGGTGGTCGGCGAATATCTCGGCTCCGCGGCCGGCCTCGGCTATCTGATCCAGCAGGCCGAAGGCGTGTTCGACGTCGCCGGCGTGTTCGCCGGCATGTTCGTGCTGTCGGCGTTCGTCATCCTGATCGATATGGCGGTGACGATGGTCGAGAAGCGGCTCTTGGTCTGGCGGCCGACGGCGGTCACGCGGGACTAGCACGTGTCGCGCGGTCCGAGCCTACTTCCATAGCGCGATCCGGGCGTTGGGCTGATGCCAGACGCTGCGAGCTGGCTACGTCGGACTGCAATAAAAGAGGCCGCCAGCGTTGGCGGCCTCACGCGTTCTGGGTGCGAAACCGTCAGGTCTTGTATCCCTGGCTGTGGCACCACCACGAAATGCCATTGGTATCGTGGCCAAACTTGAGCAGGGATTCTCTACATTCGTTGAAGTTGTGGAAACGTTTGACGCCCTCTGGCCAGCAAACCACCGGCGTAGGATTGGGCCAGCTACTGGAGACGGAACAGGGTGCTCCCGAGGTTGCCTGCTTAGCGAGTGCGGGTTTGTTCTCGGCATTTGCGGGGGCAATCGACAAGATCGCGACAGCTAGGCCCGCGAGGAGTAACGAGGCTTTCATGGCTATCTTCTCCCAAATCCCACCGTTGGCTCGGTGGGTGGGGCATTATACTACAGGTCGTACGGCGGGAGCGATTCAATTCGCGTTTCGCGGTGTGAAAGGCGGCGACGATCATCTCCGTTCGTCTGCCGCGTGCAGTTGAAAAGATCTGCGCTACTCATCGACGCGGCGGCTCGGCCATGCCAGGCCAGTCATTGCGTTTCAAGCGATAGAGCGCCTGTCGCCGGAGCGGGTCCGATTCCTTGACGCGCGGATGGTCAAAATCGTCGGCCGGGTTGTGCGTCATCCCCAATTTGGACATGACGCGAAGAGAGCGCGTGTTGTGGACGCTCGCATGCGCGACAATCTCGGGTAGACCCAGCTCTCGGAAGCCAAATTCAAGCGCCTTGCGACCTGCCTCGGTGGCGAGCCCCCTGTCCCCAACAAGCCCGTGCCAGACGCCAGCCAACTTCCACGGCGGGCGTGAAGTGGGCCGGGAAATTGACAACCAGCAGTCCGACCGCGCCAGCAAAAGCTCTGGAAGAGTTCAATTCCACGGCCCACATGCAGAACCCATGGGTTGATTGATGCTCGATCTGGAAATCAACCCAGGCGTCGCTGGATTCTCGTGTCGGGAGAGGGCGCAGATGTTGCATGACGGCGGGGTCTGCTGACATCTCCGCAAATCGAGCCCTATCGGTCTCTTGCCATGTTCGCAACGTCAGTCGGTGCGAGGATAATCTCATTCAATCGACCACGCGCGCTCGTGCTCCGGCGCGGCCTCCATCAACCCACGGATCTTCTCCGCCACCTCCGGGTCGACAGGATTGTAGATGATCATGCTGAGGTCGGGCCGGCCATCGACCGCGAACGCCGAATATTCGAACTTGACCGGGCCCAGGATCGGGTGCCGGAGCTGCTTGATGCCCTCGCCATGGGTCCGCACGTCGTTGTCGCGCCACAACGCCGCGAATTCGGGGCTCAGCCGGCAGAGCTCATCGACGAACGGTTGCACCTCGGCGGCAGCGCCGGCGCGGGCCGCGTCCACCCTGAAGGCGCCGACGACGAAGCGCGCCACGCTTGCCCAATCGTGTTGCGCAGCGCGGACGCGCGGATCGAGGAACATGAAGCGCAACACGTTGCGCTCGCGCGGCGGCAGCGCGCCATAGTCGGTCAGCATCACGGTCGCCGCCCGATTCCAGGCGACGATGTCCCATGTCGCGGTCCTGATCACGGCGGGGCTCGGCAGCAACGCGTCGAGCACGCGCTGCAGCCGCGGCGAGACGCCTTCATTCTTCTGGTAGCGCACCTCGGGCGTGCGGCCGAGGCCGAGCAGGAACAGATGCTCGCGCTCGACATCGGTCAGCATCAGCGCACGCGCGATGCGGTCCAGCACATCCGCTGAAGGCGCGCCGCCGCGGCCCTGTTCGAGCCACGTGTACCAGGTCGCTGAGATGTTGGCGCGCTGCGCCACCTCCTCGCGGCGCAGGCCCGGCGTGCGCCGCCGCTCCGGAGGAAAGCCGAACGTCGCGGGATCGAGCTTGCTGCGGCGGTCTTTCAGATAGGCGCCGAGCAGGTTGTCATGCAGCTTCTCATGCAGATTCCCTTGGGTGCGCGGCTCGCTCATCGTGTTAGCTATTATACCATGATAAGGTCACTACTTTACCACGATAGCGCGGCGACCCAGATTTGTCTCCAGCAAAACCTGGAGACTTGCTGATGCGCGTGTTTGTTACTGGAGCGACCGGCTGGGTCGGCTCGGCCGTCACTGACGATCTGATTGCCGCCGGCCATCGGGTGCTCGGCATGGCCCGTTCCGACAAGGGCGCGGAAGCGCTCGTCGCCGCCGGCGCCGAGGTTCACTACGGAACGCTGGAAGATCTCGACAGCCTTAGAAGCGGCGCCGCGCAGGCGGATGCAGTGATCCACTGCGCCTTCAACCACGACTTTTCGAAGTTCGCAGAGAATTCCGAGACCGATCGGCGCGCGATCGAGACTCTCGGTGCGGTGCTCGAAGGCTCGCAGCGTCCGTTCATCACGACATCAGGCGTGGCGCGGGTCGGGCAGGGTCGCGTCGCGACCGAGGAGGACCCGCCGATTCCTACCTCGTCTGCTTATCCGCGTGCGTCTGAGGCGACAACGATAGCGCTGGCATCGCGCGGTGTGCGCGCGTCCGTCGTGCGGTTGGCACCCTCGGTGCATGGCCATGGTGATCATGGTTTCGTGCCACGCCTCGTCGCCATCGCGCGTGAGAAGGGCGCCTCGGCCTATATCGGCGAAGGACTCAATCGCTGGCCGGGCGTGCATCGCCTTGATGCGGCCCGCGTCTACCGGCTTGCGCTCGAACGCGGCGTCGAACGCGGTCCGTTCCATGCCGTCGCCGATGAGGGTGTGTCGTTCAAGGCAATCGCTGAGGTGATCGCGCGCCGGCTCAACGTGCCGCTGGTCTCAAAATCACCTGAAGAGGCTGCCGAGCATTTCGGTTGGTTCGCCAGGTTCGCGGCCTTCGACGTGCCGACCTCGAGCGCCCGCACCAGGTCGCGGCTCGACTGGCAGCCGCAGCAGCCAGGGCTGATCGCCGACATCGATCATCCCGCTTATTTCGCGTAGCAAGCAGAGTAAGGTGGGTTAGCCGAAGGCGTAACCCACCATGTCGCGGCGAAAGAGACGGTGGGTTACGCTTCGCTAACCCACCCTACGCAGCGACGCTGCGGGCTCAGAGCGGGAAGCACCGCATATAGGCCGCAAACAATGTCTCATCGCTGTAGCTCACCAGCTCTGCGGCGATCGCATCGGCAAGCGTAAGGTCGCGGTTTTGCAAGCTTAACCATGCCTTTGTATCGGCGGTAACAAGCAAGCCAGCCTCTCCCACATGCCGGCCCGGCACCACCTGGAGATTCCTACCCTTGATCGTGACCGTCATATCGAGCGCGCTTGCCCCGGTGAAGCGCAGATGCGTCACGAGATCCAGGCCGCGCGCCCGGCCGCGCTGAAATCCGAGCGACAGCGAAAAGATGTAGGCTTGCAGGCTGCCGGTATGGCGGCCGGACGTGACGTGCTGAACCTTCTTGTGCGGAAAGCGCCGCGTCACCGTGTCCTCGGCGTCGGTATCCGGGATCACATAGACGAACTCGTCCTTGTCGATCAGCGGCTGCACGACGTCGGCGAAATGGCCGTCGCGATCATGCAGGAACGGCCCGATCACGTCTTCGCCGGCCGGGCAGGCCGAGATGCAATAGGCCGCCTTGTAGCCCGGCTTGAACGACAGCGATTGCCAGACATTGAGCGTTTCGGTGCGGGGAACGCGGGCGCGATAATCCCTGGCGTCCTTTGCATCCGCGACCTTCTCCACCCACTGCGCGAAGTTGCCGAGAAAGTCGTGATAATTGTGGGTGTGGCAGGACAGGAAATCGAAGCCGCCGTCCGGCTTGATGGCGCCGACCGGGCAAGCGGCCACACACAATTTGCATTCCAGGCAGGGATTGTAGTCGATCGGTTGGTCGTAGGCATCCGCCTCGCATCCGAGCAGGATGGTGCCGAGCAGGACGAAGCTGCCGAATTTCGGATGGATGACGCTGCGGTGGATGCCCATGCGTCCCAAACCGGCTTCGACCGCGATCGGCTTGTGCTGGACCATCATGATCCTGGGCAGGTCCATCTCCATCGGGAAGGCGGCGACCGAATTGCAGGACGGGATGCCGTGTTCGTCGAGCGCGCGAACGATCGCGCGTGCGGTCTCGTTGACGTGATCGTAGGTGCTGTGGAATTCCTCGTTGGCGACCGAGCGCGAAGGCGAGCGCACCGGCTCGCGGTTCATGTGGCAGGCGATCGCGAGCAGCGAGCGCGTCCGGCCATAGACCTTTCGGATGAAGTCCCGCTGCGGTGCGATGGCCGCCCGGTCGAACTCGATGATGCCGACATCGTCGGCGCCGCAGTCCCGCGCGATCCGCTTGATGAGTTCCGAGGAAACCGGGACGTCGTGGACGTGCCGGCTGCTGCGAGCGCGCACAGCCCTGACCGTGGGGTGATCGTCCAGGCTCATGGTTCCGGCTCTCTATAAAATGATGATCATCATATTATGAGTCGGCCTGGCGTGAAGCAAGTGAATTATCTGTCAGTGGTCATGTGATGGAACCGCTGCTGGTGTTCGTGCGCCCGTAAGCTGCTGTCATTGCGAGGAGCGGAGCGACGAAGCAATCCATCGGTCCGCATATAGGGAGAGATGGATTGCTTCGCTTCGCTCGCAATGACGTGAAGAGGGCTGCTGTCAATCCAACAGCTTGGTATCATCCGGCGCCTGCGGCGGCGTCTTGATCGCGATCGACTTGATGGCGCGGCCGTTCGGCTTGTTGCCGCCATGCGGCGTGCCCTTCGGGATCACGATCAGATCGCCCGGCTTCACCGTCACTTCCTTGTCGCCGAGCCAGACCGTGCCGGTGCCTTCAAGCACGAACTGCATCTCGTTGGTGTTGGGGTGCAGGTGCTTCGGCACATTGCCGTCCTGGATCGAGACAGTGGCACCGTCGGCCGAGACGAACATCTTGGAGCGGAAGCCGACCTTGTTGGCGTCGCCGAGCTTGTCGCCCTCCATCTCGCCGGTGTGGATGACCTGCGCCGTGATGCTCTCGGCCGCGAGAGCCGGCCGCAGCACATGGGTGACGCCGCAGCCGGCGGCGAAGGCGGCGCCCATCGACAGCGCGGTTGCAATCCGATTCATGAAGACCTCCCTTGGTGTTTCCCTTGAAGTATTCTTGGTGCTTCTTCGGCGTTTCCTTGTATCCGCGATGCTATGCCGCCGCCGCAGGCTTGACCAGCTATCGGAAAGTCGCCTTCTCAAGCCGCGCCGGCTCCTCTATCTTGCCGCCCGGTCGAACGGAGGACGTCATGAACAAACTGCTTGGCAAGCTTGCCGGAACGCTGCTGGCGCTGACCCTGTCCACGGGCCTTGCCGCGGCGCAAAGCAAGATCACCATCGCGGTCGGCGGCGGCGCCTGCCTGTGCTATCTGCCCACCGTGCTGGCCAAGCAGCTTGGCGAATATGACAAGGCCGGCCTTGCGGTCGAGCTGGTCGACCTCAAGGGCGGCTCGGATGCGCTCAAGGCCGTGCTCGGCGGCAGCGCCGACGTCGTCTCCGGCTATTTCGACCATTGCGTCAATATCGCCGCCAAGAAGCAGGAGATGCAGGCCTTCGTGGTCTATGACCGCTATCCCGGCCTCGTGCTGGTGGTCTCGCCGAAGCACACCGGTGAGATCAATTCGATCAAGGATCTCGCGGGCAAGAAGGTCGGCGTCAGTGCGCCGGGCTCCTCGACCGACTTCTTCCTGAAATATCTCTTGAAGAAGAACGGCCTCGATCCGGCCGGTACCGCCGTGATCGGCGTCGGCCTCGGCGCGACTGCAGTGGCCGCGATGGAGCAGGGCCAGATCGATGCCGCCGTGATGCTCGATCCCTCCGTCACCGTGCTGCAGGGCAGCCACGCTGACCTCAAGATCCTCAGCGACACCCGCACCCAGCACGACACGCTTGCGGTGTTCGGCGGCGAATATCCCGGCGGCGCGCTGTATTCGACCACGGCTTGGGTCAACGGCCACGAGAAGGAGGTGCAGGCGCTGACCAATGCGATCATGGCGACGCTGGCCTGGATTCATTCGCATTCCGCCGAGGACATCATGGCCAAGATGCCGGAGGAACTCGTCGGCAAGAACAAGGAGCAATATCTGGCCGCGCTGAAGAACACGATCCCGATGTATTCGGAAACCGGCAAGATGGATCCCAAGGGCGCGGAGGCCGTGCTCGCGGTGTTCAGCGAGGGCTCGCCCGAGGTCGCGAAGGCCGGCATCGACGTCACCAAGACCTACACCAACAAATATGTCGAGCAGGCCAAGAAGACGACCGGAAGCGCGAAGTAAGTCATGATCCGCAAAAGTGTGAAGCGGTTTTGCTCGCGACAAGCGCGACGCGTTTGCGCGGAGGTCATGCCACAAAACACACGTGGTGCGTGACATGCAGTCTCCGCTGATCTGTCGCGTCACCGCGCTCGACCTGGCATTGCAGCGGCGTCCCTGGCCATTCGCGGACCAGCGGCGCGCCGAGATCGACGCGCATTTCGCCGAGCAGCAGCGGCTGAACCCGAAATTGTGGAACGGCCGCGTCCTGCTCGGGCGCGATCCGGTGTTTGCCGCCGAACGACTCAGCGCGAGCTATTTCGAGACCGATTTCGCGAGCTTCCTGGCCTGGCGTGACTGGGGCTTTCCGGACAAGGAGATCTTCAACGGTTTTGGCATGGGCGCGCTGCTTGCCAGCGACGGCGCCTTTGTGTGTGGGGTGATGGGCAAGCACACGGCGAATGCCGGCCGGATCTATTTCCCCTCGGGCACGCCCGATCTCGATGACATCAGGGGCGAGACGGTCGATATCGCCGGCAGCGTGATGCGCGAGCTCGAGGAAGAGACCGGCCTCACCGCCGCGGATTGCCATGCCGATGCCGATTGGCACTGCATCTACACCGGCGTTGCGCTGGCGATGATGCAGATCCTGCGCGTCGACATGCCAGCGGACGCGCTGCGTGCGCGGATCGAGGCCAATCTCGCGCGGCAGGAGCATCCGGAGCTCGCCGGCATCCATCTGGTGCGCAGCCGCGCCGATGTCACAGCCGCAATGCCGCGTTTCGTCACCGCGTTCATCGAGACGCAGCTTCCGGCGTAGGCGCGTACGCGTAAAGCTCCGCTTCCGAGGATGAAGCGGTCGTTGCCTGGATCGTCCGTCATTGACGGCTTTTGACCCGACGCTGACACTAGCACCCCTGTACGGTGGTTTTGACCAGTTGTAACATTGCATCAAAAGGAGGCAAGGCATTCGGGGCGCCGGCCCTCGAGCGGTCTAAATATTTCCAGCAACTTACCGCGGTCGCTCGGTAGTGCGACATCAGGTGTCGGGGCAACCTGCCGCAATGAATGGCCCGAGCGGGCGCGTGGTTTCGGTACTTCACGATCAACGCCATCATGGAGATATCATCATGTCAAACGTGCAGCGGCGTGACGTTCTTATCGGCTCAGCGCTTGCTGCGGCAGCTGTGGCCGCAGCAAAGCCAGCGCTGGCCGGCGATCCGAGCTTCATGAACAACGTCCCCGATCCGCTTCTCGCGGCCGATGACCTGCCGACCTTCAAGTTCGCCCTGGAGAAATCTGAGGGAAAAGTTATCGGCGAAAGTTACGGCAAGGAGGCGACGGTCAAGCAGCTGCCGATCTCCAAAGGCATCGCTGGGGTCTCCATGCGGCTCGAACCTGGCGCGATGCGCGAGCTTCATTGGCACGCCACAGCAGCCGAATGGGCATTCGTCATCGAGGGCGGCGTGCGCACCACAGTCATCGATCCGCAGGGCCGGGCGGAGACCAACGAATTCGAGCCTGGCGATATCTGGTACTTTCCCCGCGGGCACGGCCACATGCTGCAGTGTCTCGGTAGCCAGGCCTGCCACTTTATTCTCATTTTCGACAACGGGTACTTTTCTGAGTTCGGCACCTTCAGCATCACGGACTGGATCGGCCACGCGCCGAAGACTCTTCTGGCCAAGAACTTCGGCGTGCCCGCGGCGACGTTTGACTCGTTTCCGAAGACGGAGGTCTATTTTGCCCGCGGGGCAATCGCTCCGGCACAGCCGGCCGCCCCGTTGCAAGGCGTAAATCTGCCGCCGCAGACGCACAAATACCGCTTGCTCGCGCAAGAACCACACGGGGTCTACAAGGGCGGCCGGGAGTGGCGCGTCGATGCCAGTCGGTTCCCGATCTCGACGACTGTGACCGGCGTCATCCTCGATCTCGATCCTGGCGCGTTACGCGAGCTGCACTGGCACCCTAACGCGGACGAGTGGCAATACGTCATCGACGGGCGGGTGTCCGTCACCCTGTTCGGCTCCCACGGACGGTTCCGCGTCGAGACGCTGGAGAAAGGCGACGTTGGCTACATTCCGCAGGGCTACGGGCACTCGATCGAAAATGTTGGCAATACGCCTGCGCGCATCCTGATCGGGTTCAACACCGGCACTTACGAGACGATCAATCTGTCGCAGTGGATTGCCGGCAACCCCGCTGACGTGCTCGCCGTCAATTTCGCGCAACCGCCGGAATTATTCGAGAAGTTTCCCAAGCACGACGTGTTTCTCGCGAGCGCCAGCGGCCCTGACAAATCGGCGCGATCAGATGGGCGGTAGTGGGTGAGGGTCCACAGCAGCAATCGGGACGTAGCGCTTGCTATCGAAAGTCCGGCGTCGGGGGTGAAGCGGACGTCACGGTTGCGCGCTCCGACTTCCGCGTTTGACCCCATTGCGGCCGTAATTCGGAAGCTGGCTTTCAGCGCATCGGGCCAATCGTCTCCGCGGTTCTAAATCGCAATCTGCTATTTCTCCTGCCGCGCGCTTTCGAGCAGCGTCATGCAGGCGTCGAGGCAGGCTGCGGCAATCGTCCGGCCGAGCGGACCCGGCTTCTTGTTCAACAGCCGATGCATCACCACGCCGTGCAGCATCATCATGATCGGATAGGCGACGTGCGCGGCCCTGCTTTCGTCGACACCGGCGCGCACGATATGGGTGGTGTATCGTTCGATCTCGCCGGCCTGCGCACTCGTTGTGACGCGCTCCATCCAGCCACGCCCGTAGAGCAATTCATAATCGCGCGGGTGGGTGCTGCCGAACTCGAGATGTCGTACGCAGGTGTCCTGAAAGTCGCGGGATTTTGCGAGGTAGGCCGAGAAGCGCTGAAAGGCCAGCGTGCGCAACGCCGTCAGCAACGCCTCCCGGTCGGCGTAGTAGCTATAGACCGTCGGCGTCGTGGTGGCTGCTTCTGCCGCCACGCCGCGGATCGTCACGGCCTCCTCGCCGCCCGACTGCCACAGCGTGTCGGCGGCCTTCAAGATCCTGTGAGGCAGCTCCGGATCGGCAGTTCTCGGCATTGGCCCTCTTGCTTTTACAATGTATAAATTATACGTCGTCTAAATAATAAACCCGTCCCCAGGAGCAGGCAAATGGCTCTTTCCGCGAAACTGATTGACACCATGTACAAGCTCACGGCGAAGCACCCGTGAACACGCGCGATTTCGTGAAGCTCCATGCCGCCGAATTCAAGTAGCATGGACCGGCGCTTTGATGAGGTGTTCGGCACAGACCGCAAGCGGAATCCGACTGTTGAGGCGCCCGGATGGTCCGCTTTGGACCGAGGCTGTGCAACGGCTCAGCCGACCGAAATTCCAGCGCAATAATCTGCCCACGGTGTCGCTCTGTCGTCGGTCTGGCGCAAAGCGTATCGGGGCAATCCGACGCGGGCAATCCAATGAGACCTATGAGGGAAGGGCAGGCGCTTCTGACACGCTTCGTTCTGCTGCTGTTGTTGAGTGGCTGTGGAGAAGCGGCGGACCAGATGGCGGAGCAGGAGTGTCGTTCTTCGGATGCCCGCAGTTCGGTACTCAAGACATTTTCGGACGATCAAAACAACAAGCTGGTGACTTTTACCCTTAAATACTCGAGTTCGCTTGACGCAATGATGAATGCTGCGAAATCGGAAACTGAAAAATCGACGATTTTGGACGGTGCAAAGAAAAGCGCTGTCTACAGCCTGGATGGCACGATACTCGTGAAGTCAAGGGACAAGGCAACGCGAGAAGTCACGTGCATTGCGATACTGTCTGTCAGCGTTTTGGACACGAGCGCGGAAAAAGAAATAGAGTTCAGAGTGAAGCAAACGGCCGACGGAACGCCGCTCGTTTCAGTCAGTCCTTTTCTTTCTCGGTGGACTAGGGCCTGTTTGGATTCATCTTGAATTTATCACAGCGGCGGTGAGATTGATCATGGCTTCGAAGCTGATATCTGTTTTGTCGGCTCGCATGGCGATCCGCTTGAATTCCTTGAGCTTGCAGAAGAAATTTTCGATCAGATGTCGCCATTTGTAGATTTCCGCGTCGATGGCGAGAGGTTTTGCGCGCCGCGGGTGCTGGGAGATGACGACCTTGGCGCCGCGTGCGTCGAGGTCGGCAATGATGGCGTTGCTGTCGAACGCCTTGTCGGCGATCATCGCATCGAAGGTCAGCCCTTCGATCAACGGCGGGACGCCGACCGTGTCGAAGCGCTGTCCTGGCAGCAGCACGAAACGCAGGAGATTGCCGAGCGCGTCGGTCAGTGCCAGGATTTTGGTGGTCATTCCGCCTTTCGAGCGGCCGATCGCCTGGTTTTGCGTCCCCCTTTTGCGCCCTGTCCGTGGCGGTGGACTTTGACGATGGTGGCATCAACCATGACGTACTCCATGTCCGGCTCGTCCGAGACCGCATCAAACATGCGCTTCCAGACGCCCGCCTTGGCCCAGTCGCGGAAGCGCGTGTACACGGTTATCCAGTTGCCGAAGGCGCGCGGCAGATCGCGCCACGGACTGCCCGTGCGCGCAATCCACAGCACGGCTTCGACAAACAGCCGGTTGTTATTGCCGCTCCGGCCGGGATCACCCGGCTTGCCAAGACAAAGCGGCTCCATCTTCGCCCATTGGGCATCAGTCAAAACGAATCGGTCCATCCCAAGCTTGAATCACAACCAAGCCAGGATGAGAATCCGGAATCCAAACAGGCCCTAGTCCGGAGACCCCGGGCGGCCATGCTCTGTATTCGGTCTGGTGCCCGCTTCTGATAGAGGAGCCGACCGACAGGCCGGCGAGTTACCAAACCTTGTCGGTCAGCCCGGTAATGCTAGTTTCGCCTCAGTAAGCAAGGAAGATGCAATGATCGAGCAACCCGCCACTGCTGCGGCATCGACGCCGGCAATCTCCGACACCCCCGCGACGATCAAGGTCATCATTTCCGGCGGTTTCGCCGCGGTTTACCGGGAAGTTCTTGCTGAATTCGAGCGAAGCACGGGCATCAGGGTGGAAACCGGATCAGGTGCGTCGGAGGGCACCGGTCCGAAGACGATCAGGCATCAGCTTGCCCACGGCATCAAAGCGGACGTGGTGATCCTGTCGCGAGAGGGACTTCGAAAGCTCAACGAAGACGGGCGGATTCGTGCGGGATCCGAAACCGGTTTGGCGACGGCGCCTCTGGCCGCCGCGGTTCGGGCAGGCTCGCCCAAGCCGGATATCGGCAATGATCTCGCGCTCAGGAAAGCCTTGATCGACGCAGGCCAGATTGTGGCGCCGAGCAGCACGAGCGGACAATATTTCCGCGACAAGGTCTTCCCAAAGCTGAATTTGCCGGACTCGGTCAGGCTCACCCTGGAGGCGCGTGGCACTGAGGCGGCCGAAGCGCTCAGGGCCGGCAAGGCAAATCTCTCGATAGGCCCGACCAGCGAACTGGTCCAAGAGCCCGGCATTGAACTGGTTGGTCTGCTGCCGCCAGATCTTCAGCTTGTCCAAACCTTCACAGCCGCTGTGGTCAGCGACTCCAAGGCGGCGGAAGCAGCCAGGCGCCTGATCGATTTTCTTTCCGCGGACAGCGATATCATGCACGCGGCAATCAAGCGGGCGGGCATGGCGCGGCCCTAGCGAACACTGCCTGCAGAGCCTAGCGCAGGAATCGTTGGCATGCCAATGTAGTGTTGTGCCAAACCCGCAGGAGGTCAAACATGCGAACAAACATAATGGGAGCACTTTGCGCCATCGCAATGGTCGCGAGCGCACACGCAGCAGTGAAGGAAGAGCCGGTCACTTATACGGACGGCGAGACCACGATGAAGGGCTTCGTTGTCTACGACGACGCCACCCAGGCCAAGCGGCCCGGCATCATCATGGTGCACGAATGGTGGGGCATCACCCCGCATATCCATAGTGAGGCGCGGAAGTTCGCGGAGCAGGGCTACACGGCCTTCATCGCGGACATGTACGGCGACGCCAAGACCGCCGACAACCCGAAGGACGCCGGCGCGCTCTCGGGGTCGGTGATGAAGAACCCGAAGGTGATGGAGCAGCGCTTCAACGCCGCGCGCGAGCAGCTCGCCAAGCAGGCCTCGGTCAATCCGCAGCGGATCGGCGCCGTCGGTTACTGCTTCGGCGGCGCGGTGGTGCTGAACATGGCGCGCACCGGCGCTGATCTCGCCGCCGTTGCGGGCTTTCACGCAACACTTGGTCTCAACACGCCGGCGCCGGCGCCGGGAACGGTCAAGGCGAAAATCCTCATTCTGAACGGCGCGGACGACCCGTTCGTGAAGCTCGAGCAGTACGATGCGCTCAAGAAGGATTTCGACGCAGCGAAGGCCGATTATCGGATCATCGAGTATCCCGGCGCTGTGCACGCGTTCACCAACCCCGAAGCCACAGAACTCGGCAAGAAGTTCAATTTGCCGCTCAGATACGATGCCAAGGCCGATCAGGAATCGAAGGCCGAAGCCGCCAAGCTGTTCGCCGCAAGCCTGCAAAAGTGAACCAGAAGGCCACCCACAGGGTGGCCTTTTTTGATTTGAGGGCAAAGCGGCCGCGGGTTTGATGAGCACCCGCGCTGGCGCCGCGCGTCCGCGATGCTCCGCCGAAAGTTTACGCAGGCCTGCGCCGTGGCGACGCAGCCATCGCGCTTGACATCATCGGCCGCTCCCCCTGTGATAGGGCGGCACGACAACAAAAAATGCAGTGCACAATCTCTGGGGAGGGATTCATGCCGGTCAGGAGGGCTGTCCGCTGGCTCGCGGGTCTGTCTGTCGCGATTGCGGCGCTCGGCGTGGCCAATGCCGCCCATGCGCAGGACAAGAAGATCAAGATCGGCGTGATCTTCGATCTGACCGGCCCGCTCGCCGGCGGCGGCTCCGAGCTGCAATATACCGGCGTCAAGATCATGCTCGACCATTACGTCAAGACCGGCGTCGAGGGCTACAAGGTCGAGGCGGTCTATGCCGACGCGCAGAGCAAGCCCGACATCGCCATCAACGAGGCCGTCCGCCTGCTCGAGCAGGAGAAGGTCGACCTGGTGATGGGCTTCTTCTCCTCGGCGCAATGCGTGCCGGTCTCGGCCCGGGTCGAGCAGATGAAGAGGTTCATGTGGATCACGACCTGCATCTCCTCGGGCGTGTTCGACGGCAAGAACTACAAATACGTGTTCCGTCCGCAGGCCGCCGGCAACCAGTACGGCATGATGACGACCGATTTCATCGCGCAATATTCGATGTCCAAGTTCGGCAAGGAGTCGAAGGACCTCCGCGTCGCCATCATCCACGAAGACGGCGCCTATGGCGTTGACGTCGCCAAGGGCAACGAGGCCGGCGCGAAGAAAGCCGGCTTCAATATCGTGCTCAAGGAGGGCTATTCGGCGACCGCGCCCGATTTGTCGGCGCTGGTCACCAAGCTGAAGCGCGCCAAGCCCGACGTGATCTTCCACACCGGCTACAATCCGGACATTACCCTGTTATTCCGCCAGGCGCGCGAGCAGGGGCTTAAGTTCGGCGCCATCGTCGGCCATGGCGCGGGCTATGGCGTCTACGAGAAGCTCAAGGAAGGTCTCGGCGCCGACGCCAACTATCTCTTCAACACCGACCCGATCTCGATCTGGCTCGCCAACCAGAAGGGCATGGATCCCAAGCTTCCGCCGGTCATCAAGATGGTCGGCGAGGAATTCGACAAGCTCAAGCCGGGCGTGCCGATCCGCTCCGCCCATGTCGGCATCGGCGCCTCCAACGCCTATGTGTTCTTCGACGACGTGCTGCCGCGCGCGATCAAGAAATATGGCGGCGTCGATCCGGACGCGCTGCGCAAGGCCGCGCTCGACACCGACATTCCCGAGGGCGGCACCATGCTCGGCTACGGCGTGAAATTCTTCGGCGAGGGCGAGCAATTCGCCGGGCAGAACGAGCGCTCGTTCCCGGTGGTGCTGCAATATATCGACGACAAATCCTATGTGGTGTGGCCGAAGAGCCAGATGCAGCGCGAGACCGAGCTGCCGCTGCCGGCCGGCACCACCTACAGCTACAAATAATTCGGCTGCGAAAGGGATCGCCGTGCTCGCCGTCGAAGGCCTGGTCAAGCGGTTTGGCGGCTTTTGCGCCGTCAACAACGTCTCGTTCCGCGTCGCGCAGGGCGAGATCCTCGGCCTGATCGGCCCGAACGGCTCGGGCAAGAGCACGATCTTCAACATGCTGTCGGGCACCTTGCCGCCGACCGAGGGCTCGATCCTGTTCGACGGCCGCGAGATCGCAGGCCTTGCCCCGCACCGCATTATCGTCGGCGGCATCGGCCGCACCTTCCAGATCCCGCGGCCATTCCATCGCCTCAGCATCTTCGAGAATGTCGTGCTGGCCGGCTTCTACGGCCAGGGCCGTCACAGCCGCGCCAAGGCCGAGGAGGCGGCCGAGCGCGCGCTGGCCATGGTCGGGCTACCGACCGATCGCCACAGCAGCGTCGAGGGTCTGGGGGCTGCCGGATTGAAGAAGCTCGAACTGGCAAAAGCGCTCGCCACCGGCCCGAAACTCCTGCTCGCGGATGAAAGCCTTGGTGGACTCGACGAGACCGAGATGGACGCGGCCGCCGACATGCTGCGCCGGATCCGCGACGAGCTCGGCATCACCATCATCTGGGTCGAGCACATCATGGGCGTGTTGATGCGCGTGGTCGATCGCGTGATGGTGCTCGATCACGGCGAGAAGATCGCCGAAGGGCTGCCGGCCGATGTCGCCGGCAATCCACGCGTGATCGAGGTCTATCTCGGCACCGATGCCGACGCGAGCCTGGCTGCCGCCGTCGCCGAGCAGGCGCGCCGCCGGATCGGGGCGTGAGCGGCATGCTGGAACTGAAATCGATCGATGCAGGTTATGGCAGCTTCCAGGCGCTGTTCGACGTCAGCCTCGACGTCCGGGCGGGCGAGGCGGTCGGGGTGATCGGCCCGAACGGCGCCGGCAAGACCACCCTGATGCGCGTGATCTCCGGATTGATCCGTCCGATCAAAGGCACCATCGCGATGGAAAGCACCGACGTCGTCGCGACGCCGCCGCATCGCATCGTCAGCCTCGGGATCGCGCATGTGCCGGAAAATCGCCGGCTGTTTCCGCGGCTCACAGTCGCCGACAATCTGAAGATGGGCGCCTACATGCCGGGCGCCCGCGCGCATTACGCCGAGCGGCTCGACTTCGTGTTCGAGCTGTTTCCGCGCATGAAAGAGCGCCAGCACCAGATGGCCGGCACCATGTCGGGCGGCGAGCAGCAGATGTGCGCGATCGGCCGCGCGCTGATGTCGAATCCGAAGCTGCTGCTGCTCGACGAGCCGTCGGCCGGGCTCGCGCCGGTCGTGGTGCAGCAGGTGTTTGAGCTGGTCAAGCGCATCCGCGCCAGCGGGCTGACGGTGTTGATCGTCGAGCAGAACGTGCAGCAGGTGCTGCGCGTCGTCGACCGCGCCTATCTGCTGGAAGCCGGCAGCATCCGCGCCGCCGGCACAGCGGCGGAGCTCGCGGCGAGCGACACCATCAAGCAGGCGTATCTCGGGGTATAGGGGATGATTGCATTCACTCGATCGGTGTTCTCCCTCTCCCGCTTGCGGGGGAGGGCCGGGGTGGGGGTCTCTCCACGAGTCGTATCGCGGAGGGAGCCCCCACCCGGCGCGCTCTCGCGCGCCGACCTCCCCCGCAAGCGGGAGAGGTAAGAAAGGCAGCGACGATGCAATCCTTCCTCAACATCTTCGACATCTACCTGCTGGAGGCCGTGATCAACGGCATCCTGCTTGGCGGCGTGCTGGCGCTGCTGGCGCTTGGGCTCAACCTGATCTTCGGCGTCATCGACGTCACCTGGATCTGCTACGCCGAGCTCGTGATGATCGGCATGTACGGCATGTACTACCTCGTGCAGTATTATCATTTGCCGTACTGGGCCGCCGCGCCGCTCGTCATCCTGCTGGTGGCGTTGTTGGGTGCCGCGCTGCATTTCCTGGTCATCGCGCCCTTGCTGACGGCGCCGCCGATCAACCAGCTGCTCGCGACCGGCGGCGTGTTGTTCATCCTGCAGAGCTTTGCCACCGTCGCCTTCGGCATCGACTTCCGCAATCTCGGCATCCGCCTGCCGGTGCTTGCGCTCGGCGAGATGAATTTCAGTTACGCACGACTATTGTCGTTCGGCGCGGCGCTGGTCGGCATGATCGGAGTCTATCTGTTCCTGACCCGCACCTTCACCGGCACCGCGATCCGCGCCATCGCGCAGGACCGCCAGATCATGCCGCTGATGGGCGTCGATCCCAAGCGCATCTATCTCGGCACCTCGGCGATCGGCGGCGGACTTGCCGGTCTCGCCGCCTGCCTCCTGGTGCTGCAATATGACGTGCATCCGTTCGTCGGCCTGTCGTTCGGGCCGATCACCTTCCTGATCTGCGTGCTCGGCGGGCTCGGCAATTTCATCGGCGGCTTCATCGCCGCCTTCGTGTTCGCCGAGATCATCTCGCTCGGCGGCCTGTTCTCCGATCTCGAATGGGGCTACGTGCTGGCCTTCGCCTTCTTCATCGTCATGATGTTCATCCGGCCCGCGGGCCTTTTGGCGAGGCGCTCGTGAACAGCAAGCTCGCCTTCTGGGTCATCGCGCTGATTGCGCTGGTCGCGTTGCCCTTCGTACATCGCGATCCCTATCATCTGCATGTGCTGGTGCTGATCCTGATCTGGTCGTTCGCCTACACCTCATGGTCGATCATGGGCCGCTTCGGCCTGGTCTCGCTCGGCCATGGCGGTTTCATGGGCATCGGCGCCTATGTCACCGCGCTGCTTTGGAACCACCTCGGCGTCTCGCCCTGGATCGGCATTCCCCTGAGCATGGCAACCGCGGGCGTGCTCGCGCTGATCGTGGCCTATCCCTGCTTCCGCTTCCGCATCACCGGGCATTATTTCGTGCTGGTGACCCTGGCGCTGTCGGGCATCGTGCTCCAGGTCATCACCGCGACCCGCGACTATACCGGCGGCTCGCTCGGCTATACGCCCCAGCGCGCCCAAAGCGGCAAGGGACTATTTGCGCTGCAGTTCGACGACAAGATCACCTGGTACCTGATCGCGCTTGCGGTCTGGGTCCTGGGCCTCGCGATCTGGCGCGCGATCGATCGCAGCATGATTCGCCACGCCATGGAGGCGATCTCGGAGGATGAAGACGCCGCCGCCGCGGCCGGCGTCAACGTCACCGCGGAGAAGCTGAAGATCACCCTGATCAGCGCGCTGATGACCGCGCTCGCCGGTGCGCTCTACTGCCAGTACCAGATGTTCATCTCGCCCGACACGGTGAGCGGCATTGCGGTCTCCCTGCAAATGGTATTCGCGGCGATCGTGGGCGGCGTCTATGTCGCGCTGGGGCCCACGGTCGGCGCCGTCATCACCATCGTGCTGGCCGAGGTGCTGCGCATTGGCTTCGGCACCAAGGCGGTCGGCTGGGACAATCTGGTCTATGGCGTGCTGCTGGTGCTTTTCATCATCTTCCTGCCCAAGGGCATTCTTGGTAGCGTGATCGACCTGGTCAAATCGCCACGCAAGCCGTCGAGAGGTCATGAGCAACAAACCGCCCCCATCGCTCGCCGATGAACTGAAACCCTACGTCGCACCGTTCCGCTTCGACGGTTCGAGCGAGTTTCACCTCAAATCGTACCCGACCGCCGAGAAGGGCGGCATCGACAAGGACGCCGGCGGCAAGATCATCGAGGCCAACCGCAAGCGGCTCAACGATTTCCAGGAGAAGCTCTACGCCCAGGACCGCTGGTCGCTGCTGCTGATCTTCCAGGGCATGGACGCCGCCGGCAAGGATTCGGCGATCAAGAGCGTGTTCGAGGGCGTCAACCCGCAGGGCTGCGAGGTCTCCTCCTTCAGGCAGCCGTCGACCAGGGAGCTCGACCACGACTTCATGTGGCGCGCCATGATCGCGCTGCCGGAGCGCGGCCGCATCGGCATCTTCAACCGCTCCTACTACGAGGAGTGTCTCGTGGTGCGGGTGCACGCCGACGTGCTCGCCAAGCAGAAGATTCCGAAGCGCCTCGTCACCAAGAACATCTGGCGCGAGCGCTTCGAGGACATTGCCGCGATCGAGCGCTATCTGTCGCGCAACGGCACCATGATCCTGAAGTTCTTCCTTAACGTCTCCAAGGAGGAGCAGCGCCAGCGCTTCCTCGCCCGGCTCGAGGAGCCGGCCAAGAACTGGAAGTTCTCGATGGCCGATATCTCCGAGCGCGCGCTGTGGGCCAAGTATCAGGCCGCCTATCAGGACCTGATCCATCACACCGCGACCAAAGAGGCGCCCTGGCACATCGTGCCCGCCGACCACAAATGGTTCGCCCGCGTCGTGATCGGCTCGACCATCATCAATGCGCTCGACCGGCTCGAGCTGAAATTCCCCGAGGTCGACAAGGCCGACTTAAGCGAATTCAAGCGCGTCCGCGCGGCGCTGGAAGCGGAAGGCAAGGGCGGCGCGGCGGAGAAGAAGGTGGCTGTGAAGAAGTAGTGCGCGTCCTTTGCCATTTGTGCCGCCATCACCTGAGGTGAGCACCTAGCAAGTGAGGTGAGCACGCTAGTCAGGCACCCTCCCCCCTTGCGGGGGAGGGTGGGGAGAGGGGTGGCCCCGGGCGGGATCGTCGACGTGAGCGCTGTCTTCGCAATTCGATCGCGGGCGGTCGAAAGACGAATCGAGAGAGCACGCCGTGTGGCACCCCTCTCCCTAACCCTCCCCCGCAAGGGGCAGGGCTATCGCATATGGCTGAGGGCTGCCATGAGGAAGGCATTGTCCCAGCCGGCGCGCTTAATTTTGCGCCGCAGGGAGGCTGGATCCGGGTGAGTTCGCAGGATGTTGAGGGCGAGCCTGCGCAGAATGGCAAGGTTCTCGGGCGCATGGTCGCAGCGTGAGCGGTTGCTATCCTCGGCAAAATGGACGTCGAGCACCCAATGGAGTTGGTTCTCGATGCCCCAATGGCTGCGAGTGACGTGGAGCAGCCGCTTGGGAGCGATGTATTTGGACAGGAGATAGTGACGCACGACAGGCGCATCGGCGCGCTGCTTCCGCAGGCGTCTGCGCGAGGTGATGCGCCCTATCGCGGCGGCCCCTGGGAAGCCATAGAGGTCCGCCAAACTGGTATTGCGCATGACTGTGGCACGTCGCACTTCGCGTCGATCGTGGGTGGAAGGGTCGATCTGCTCGGCTGTGCTGCGCTTGCCCGATCGCGCAAATTGTTGGGTCACCGCGGTGAACAAGCGCCCGCGGTTGGCCTTGATCGCCAGAACATAGTCGCCGCCGCGCTCGCGCACCGTAGCCGCAAAGGCGCGGGTACAATGCAGCGCATCGGCGGTAACGATGCAGCCTTCCAGCGACAGAAGGTCCAGTACCTCCAGAGCGCCCGCCGTCTCGTTGCGACCAGATGCCTTTTGCTGAGCCAAGGCCATGCGGGCATCCACCGCAAAGACGTTGACCATGTGCAGCGGGGTGGCCTTGCCGCCGCGTTCGTAGGCCCCGCGCAGGGCCTTGCCGTCAACCGCCACGACCCCAGTCAGCTTGATGCGGTTGGCCTTGGCAAAGGCCGCCATGAAGCGACGAAATGCGCACTCAAAGGCCTGCGGTTTGAGCAGGCGGAACACCCGACTGAATGTATCGTGGCTTGGGATGCCATGCTCCAGGCGAAGAAAGAGCCGCAACAGCTCCTCCTTCGACTGCCCGAAGTCCGCCATGTCCGAGCACGACTCCGCCCCGCACAGCATCGCCGCCAGTGCGATGAACAGCACTTCCAACAGATCGTGCCTGGCATTGTCCGCGCGCGGGTCCGGCAACCGCCGAAAGGCCGTCTTGAACTTCTTCATCCGACCCCCTCCTTAATCCGGGAGTCGTCTTCAGAATCGGTGTTGCCTTACAATGCAATAGCCAGCGAAACCCCATATGCGATTCCCCTGCCCTTGCGGGGGAGGGTGGGGAGAGGGGTGCGCCCCGGGCGAGACGATCCAGTAACGAACCCGTTCTCACAATCTCGATCGCATCGTGATGATCCAGGCAGAAGATGGAGAGAGCACGTCGTGTGGCCACCCCTCTCCCTGACCCTCCCCCGCAAGGGGGAGGGAACCCTCCCGCCGGTGCGTCCCTCATGTGCCTCGGCGTCTGGCCAACCCGCCGCCCGCCTTTAGGTCAATCCCACTGACCATCTTTACCCATTGCGGCGGCTTGCCATAATCGTCTAGAACGACGGCGCGTAAGCGCTCCCGGCAACCAACCGTCAACGGTTTTGCCCGAGGATTTCGGCGCTCAACAGGGTCTGGCAATGCTGATTCGCGGCCAAATCGATGGGATTTCGGGGGAGGTGGCCCAGGCTACCGCCACGATCCCGGCCGCGCGGCCCACCCTGCTTATTGGCGGCCTGCTTCTTACCTGCCCCTGAGGGCCGGCTGGGCGTTTGCGCCTGGGCACTCAGGGGTTTGTACGAGATCACCGGACCCTGATATTCGCCCAGGCAATCGCTCAAGCAGCAACATGACGGGCGCAAAAGCTCAAAGGAATTTCTGACATGACCACCGCGAACAAGTCCGACAAGGACCGCGTCATCATTTTCGACACCACGCTGCGCGACGGCGAGCAGTGCCCCGGCGCCACCATGACCTTCGAGGAGAAGCTCGAGGTCGCCGAGTTGCTGGACGACATGGGCGTCGACGTCATCGAGGCCGGCTTCCCGATCACCTCGGAAGGCGACTTCCAGGCGGTCAGCGAGATCGCCCGCCGCTCCAAGAACGCGGTCATCGCCGGCCTGTCCCGCGCCCATCCGGCCGACATCGACCGCTGCGCCGAAGCGGTAAAATTCGCCCGCCGCGGCCGCGTCCATACCGTGATCGCGACCTCGCCGCTGCACATGCGGGTCAAGTTGAACAAGACCCCCGAGGAGGTCATCGAGACCTCGGTCGCGATGGTCGCCCGCGCCCGCAACCAGATCGACGACGTCGAATGGTCGGCCGAGGACGGCACCCGCAGCGAGATGGACTATCTGTGCCGGATCGTCGAAGCCGTGATCAAGGCCGGCGCCACCACGGTGAACATCCCCGACACCGTCGGCTACACGGTGCCGGAGGAATACACCCACTTCATGCGGACGCTGATCGAGCGCGTGCCGAACTCCGACAAGGCGATCTTCTCGGTGCATTGCCACAACGACCTCGGCATGGCGGTCGCCAACTCGCTGGCCGGCATCGTCGGCGGCGCCCGGCAGGTCGAGTGCACCGTCAACGGCATCGGCGAGCGCGCCGGCAACGCCGCGCTGGAAGAGATCGTGATGGCGATCAATGTGCGGAACGACAAGTTTCCGTACTGGAACAAGATCGACACCACGCAGCTGACCCGCGCTTCGAAGGTGGTGTCGGCCGCCACCTCGTTCCCGGTGCAGTACAACAAGGCGATCGTCGGCCGCAACGCGTTCGCCCATGAGAGCGGCATCCATCAGGACGGCGTGCTGAAGGACGCCTCGACCTACGAGATCATGCGGCCCGAGATGGTCGGCCTGAAGCAGTCCTCGCTGGTGCTCGGCAAGCATTCCGGCCGCCACGCCTTCATCCACAAGCTGGAGGAGATGGGCTACAAGCTGGGCGCCAACCAGCTGGAAGATGCCTTTACGCGGATGAAGGCCTTGGCCGACCGCAAGAAGGACATCTACGACGAGGACATCGAGGCGCTGGTCGACCAGGAGATGGCGGCCGCCCACGACCGCATCAAGCTGACCTCGCTGACCGTGATCGCCGGTACCCATGGCCCGCAGCGCGCGACCATGAAGCTCGACGTCGACGGCCAGATCAAGATCGAGGAGGCCGAGGGCAACGGCCCGGTCGACGCCGTCTTCAACTGCATCAAGCGCCTGGTGCCGCACGAGGCCAAGCTCGAACTTTACCAGGTGCACGCGGTGACCGAAGGCACCGACGCGCAGGCCGAGGTCTCGGTGCGCCTCGCCCATGAGGGCCGCTCGATGACCGCCCGCGCCGCCGACCCGGACACGCTGGTCGCCTCCGCAAAGGCCTATCTCGGCGCGCTGAACAAGATCGTGATGAAGCGCCAGCGCGACGTGCCGGCCTCCAAGGTCGCGGGCTGACGGTTCGCCCAATCAACGCATCCGGAAACGCGGCGCCCCGGCGCCGCGTTTTTCGTTTGAGCACACATTCAACCCGTCATCCTGAGGAGCGCGGAACGCGCGTCTCGAAGGATGCACGGCCCCGCTGCTTCGGCGCGTGACGATCGCCTTGTGGAGAGGGCCGGGCCGTCGCCCTTCGAGACGCGCGCAAGTGCGCGCTCCTCCAGCGACAAGGGCTAAGCCGTTGCGCGGGGGTGACGGTGAGAGGTTTGCTTGCGAGCTGTTCACCTTCGCAAGGGCGGTTCCAATTGGACGGCTTGGGATGAAATCTGGCTTCTAGGCACTTTCTTGGAATCATTTACCAACAATTCGCGCCATCCCGCACCGCTTTGGAATCTTCCGCGCCACCCCCGGGGCTAACCTTGCGTCCTCTCCCGCCAGGACGCCGCCCATGCCGCTTGCCTCGCTCGTATCAGACACGCAACGCAGCCCCACGCCCGCAGAGACCGCGCTCACCCGCCGGGTCGATCTCACCACGCTTCGCCTGTTCGTCGCGGTCTGCGACGAGCAGAATCTCACCCGCGCCGCGCAGCGCGAGGGGATTGCGGCGTCGGCGGTGTCGAAGCGGATGAACGATTTCGAGCTGGCGTTTGGCGTCACGTTGTTCAAGCGGCTCGCCAAGGGCATGGCGCTGACGCCGGCCGGCGAGGCGCTGCTGCATCACGCCCGGGTCACGCTGCTCAATGTCGAGAAGATCGCGGTCGAGCTGTCGGAATATTCGCACGGCGTGCGCGGCCATGTCCGCATGCTCGCCAACCTCTCGGCGATCGTGCAGTATCTGCCCGAGGATCTCTCGGCCTTCTTCGGCGCGCATGAATTGCTCCGCGTCGACCTGCAGGAGCGGCCGAGCGGGCAGGTCGTGCGCGGCATCGAGGAGGGCGCGGCCGAGATCGGCATCTGCTCGGCCGAGGCCGACAGCCGCGCGCTCGAGGCCTTCCACTACCGCTACGACAATCTGGTGGTCGTGATGCGGCCCGACCATCCGCTGGCCGGCCGCCAGAGTCTGCTGTTTACCGAGACGCTCGATTTCGACCATATCGGCCTGCACACCGCGAGCTCGATCTATCTGCGCTCGCAATATGCGGCGACCCAGGCCGGCAAGACGATGCGGCTGCGCATCAACGTGCCCGGCTTCGATGCGGTCTGCCGCATGGTGCAGGCCAATATGGGGCTTGGCCTGATCCCCGATCGCGCCTTCGAGGTGGTCGGCGCCGGTATGGGGCTTCGCGCGATTCCGCTGCGTGACGCATGGGGCCGCCGCGAATTGAAGATCGTGATCCGCGACACAGCCCATCTGTCGGCCACCAGCCGCCTGATGCTGGATCATCTGCGCGCCGTCGAGACAGACCAGAGCCGGCGGGTTGGCGGGCTGGCATTAAACGCGTAGTTCACGCCCAACACCGTTGAAGCCTGCCTGCCTTCGCGCAAGTTTTTCTCGCGTGTTGCGCGAATATTTCTGAATTGTCCGGCTCACATTCTAGAGATACGCTTCGCGTTGAAGTCAATCTCAATCAGCACAGGCAACATGGTGAGCGACACGAACATTCGGGCTGGCCGGTGCCATTGCGGCGCGGTGCGTTTCGAGGCAACGCTCAGCGACGGCTTCAATTCGATCCGCCGCTGCACCTGCTCCTACTGCCGGATGCGAGGCGCCGTCGTTGTCATGGCGGAGATGGGCGGGATCAAGCTCCTGCAGGGTGAAGACGCGCTGACGAGCTACCGCTTCCACACCGGATCAGCGCAGCACTTCTTCTGTTCTCGCTGCGGAATCTACACCCATCATCAGCGACGATCTGACCAGAGCCTGTATGCCGTGAACGTGGCTTGCCTGGACGGGGTAAGCCCGTTCGATTTCCCTGAAGTGCCGGTCATGGATGGCGTCAATCATACCAACGACACCGGCAGGCCGACGCGTCGGGCCGGCACGCTGCGCTTCATCCCGGCTGACTGACCGTCGCCGTCGGCCGACGACCGCGCGGCAATGCCTTCACGTGTCACTCCGCCGGAAGGCCGCGCAAAAACTCGAGCAGCGCGGCGTTGACTTCGGCCGGCCGCTCCTGCTGCAGCCAATGGCCGGCGTCCTCCATGATTCGGACCAGGCGAAGGTCGGCGCAGCGCTGTCGCATCAGGTCGACCATGTCGACGCCGGGGACCATGCGCAGGATCGGCTCGAGGCTGCCGGCCAAGAAGGCGGTCGGCTGCGTGATCTGCTTGCCGTCGAAAACGGCCATGTCCTCGAAGTCGCGCTCGGAGTTGCGGTAGCGATTGAGCGGGCCGCGGAAGCCGCTGCTCTGAAACTGGCTGGCGAAATAGTCGAGATCGGCCGCGCTCAGCCAGGCCGGAAGCGGATCGGGATCGACGAGGCGATCGAGCAGGCCGCGCGCTGCCGGATTGTCGATCTTCGCGCCGGCTCTTTGCCCTTCGCCCGAGCTCCAATAATAGAGCTTGCGCAGGCTGGTCGGGACGTCGGCCTCCAGTTCGGCCTCGGCCACGCCGGGCTCCTGAAAATAGAGCTGGTAGAAGAAGCGGTCCTTGTAGATGTTGCGAAACAGCTGGACGCTCGGCATCGGTCCCCGGCCGAGCGCCGGTGCGCTCAGTCCTGCCACGGCGCGCACGCGCTCGGGATGAAACGAGGCCGTGCCGTAGGCAATCGGCGCGCCCCAATCGTGACCGACCACGACGGCGCGTTCCGCGCCGAGTGCCGCGATCAGGCCGTCGATGTCGGCTGCGATTGTCTTGAGCGCGTAGGCCTCGATGGCGTGCGGCTTGTCGCTGCCGCCATAGCCGCGCACGTCAGGCGCAGCAACGCGATAGCCGGCGGCTGCGAGCGCCGGGATCTGGTGTCGCCACGAATACCAGCTCTCCGGAAAGCCATGGATCAGGACCACAAGCGGGCCCGCGCCGGCCAACGCCACGCGAAGGCGGATGCCGTTGGTCTCGATGGTCTGCAAGTCCGGTGTGATGGCAGGCGGCATGGGCTGTTCCTGATCAAGGGCGAGGACCATTTTCGGTCCACCAAGGACAACGCGTGCCGACAGCTTAGCGCAATTTCGTGTCAGTAAAGCCGCATGGGGAGGGGGACGCCGGCCGGACCGGCCAGCAGGCCCCAGGTCTCGTCGGCCGCGACCTCGAACTCGCGGCTCTCGGCCACGCCGCTCGCGACCTTGAGCGTGACCTTGACCTTGCCGGGCGGCAGATCGACCTCCGGGCTATCAGGCGATTTCCGTCCGGTTTCGCGGGGGTGCTCCAGATCGCGTCCGGCGCGAGCCGCCAATTCGATGGTTTGCTGGTTGATGGTGATGACGGCCGCTTCATCCGTGGCGTTGCCAAGCTTCAGCTTCACCTGGCCTGGCCGCGGCAGCAGGCCGGCATCAGTGACGGGATTCTTGGCGGCAGGCTTGCGCAGCGACAGGTCGGCGATCGTCCGCTCGTCCTGATGGTTGAGCCGGAGCAGCGCCGGTCCATCTGGTGTCGTGAACGCGATCACGGCCCGGTCCGGCTCGACAACCGCGCCGCCATTCTCGGTCCAGCCGCGCTTGGTCAATTCGGCGCGATAGAAGCCGAGCGTATCAGCGAGACCGAGCGGCGTCTCGACGTGAACCGACTCGATGAACGGTGAATTCTTCGCCGTCCTGAGCACCCAGGGTTTGGGCAGCGGCAGCCCGGCGGCGAGATCGTCGCGCTCAGCCGGCGCCAGCGCCGCGCCCCGAGGGACGGCGCAGAGCAGGCGCTTGGCGATAGTATTCCGGGGACAGTGCGCAACGGCCCACATCGTCACGTCGGTGGAGATTGGCCGGAAAGTGTCGCGCGAGTCCGACGGGGTGGCGCTTGCCGAGCCCGATGTGGCGGCGAATACCGGGGTGCCTTGGCTGGTCGTTGTCGATGACCAATGGAGGGTGCAATTGATCAAGGTTGAAAAACCGGTGTCGCAGTAGTGACCGGGATCCAGGCTCCGCGCGAACGCCCCGGTCAGCGCGACGATCGTCGCGACGACGGTCGCGGCGGCCAGGGTGCCGGCGACCAAAACACCTTTCGTTCGACGCCGCATCGCCCGATCTCAACCCCCATCAGAGCCCTGGGATCAGATGCTCGTCATGAGCTTAGTGGCTTTGGCCGCCTAAAATGTTCATCGCCGGTTTGCTGTTTCTGGAGGAAGAGATTGATCCAGATCAAGCCTGAGACGGCCCTGTTTGGAATTCTCCCTGGCGTTGATGACCACCTAGTTATTTGGCGCAATAATTTATCAATGGAGGGGAAGATGCCTGCAGTTGTTATGCAGTTCGTTTCACATCCAAAACCCGGTGGCGATCTTGCGACGGTCTTGCAGCTTGCAAAGGACGGGGCCGTACTCTGGAGGAAACACGGGGCCGACGTGAGCTATTGGTCGGTGATCGGTGGCGAGGTCGGGAACTACGCCTTTGTCGCTCGCTTCGACAGTATAGAGGCTTATGGGCGCACCTTGGCCTCACTTGGTGCCGATCCAGCTTTCGCAGAATTTCAAGCCAAGCGGCTGAAGGCCGGGCAATCGGATTGGGTACGCTCCAGCCTTTCCATCCAGGTCGATATTTGACGGAGCGCCTTCTTCCTTGAGTGCGAGACCGCCTTCGGGTGGTCTCTTGCTGGCCATCGCGGTGGACGCGCGGAGACAAGTGGTCGAGCCACGGGGCTCGCGGCCTGCGCGGGATGCTGCATCCGGCTCAATATCCCAGTGTCGAATCTTCATGCGGCCCGGCACTTCCGGTTCACCATTTGGGCGCTAGGTAATGGTCAATGATTCATCGCAGCAGACAGGAGCGCGACGATGGCCGAGATCATTTCCGGCGTTCGGATCCCGGATAGCAGGATCGCACGCGAAGCCGCCGAGCTGGTGCGGCAGCACGAGACCGAGATGTTGTTCAATCACTCGGTCCGCGTGTTCATGTTCGGCGCGCTCAAGGGCATCAGGCAGAACCTGAAGTTCGATCTCGAGCTGCTCTATGTCGCCGCGCTGTTCCATGATTTGGGTCTTGCCGACGCTTTCCATACCGAGACCACGCGGTTCGAGGTCGACGGAGCCGATGCGGCGCGCGAGTTTCTCCGCAGTCATGGCATTCCCGAGCCGAAGGCGGATCTGGTGTGGGAGGCGATTGCCTTGCACACCACGCCCGGCATCCCGCAATACATGCGGCCGGAAATCGCGCTCACCAATGCCGGGGTTTTGGTCGACGCCGTCGGCGTCGGATACGACGACTACACGGCAGAGCAGCGCGACGGCGTTATCGCGGCGTTTCCCCGCGGTGATTTCAAGAACGAGTTCATCGCGGTTCAAACCTGCTCGGCGTTGAAGAAGCCGCACACCACGTTCGGCACGGTCAACTTCGATTTTGTCTGCGAGCACGATCCGACGTTCCACAGGCCGAACGCCTGCACGCGGATTCGCAATACGCCGTGGCCGAACTAGGTCGTCATCAACCCCGGTGAGGCGTTGCCGTTGACGGTCAGTGCGCGCCGCCGGCGTCGAGACGATCGGGCTTGGTGAGCATGAGCGCCGCGATCAGCGCGACGATCTGCGAGACGCCGAGCAGATAGAAGGTGTCGCTGAAGCCAAGAATGAAGGCTTGCTTCTGGATGACCTTGCCGATCGCGACATAGGCGTGGTGGACGGCGTCCACCCGGTCGACCACACCATGGTTGATGAAATACTGCGTGAGCTGATCGAGCCGGGTGCGGGTCGCCTGCTCGAGCATGGTGACGTGCTGCGAGAGCACATTGGAGTGGTATTGCTCGCGCTTCGTCAGCAATGTCTGCAGTGCCGCGATGCCGATTGCGCCGCCGAGGTTTCGCATCATGTTGAATAGCGCAGAGGCCGAGCCGGCGTTCTCCTGCTCGATTCCGGCGGTCGCAACTGCGGAAAGCGGCGCGAACACCAGTGCCTGACCAAGGGCGCGGATGACATTCGGCCAAAACAGCTGGTCTGCCGCATAGTCGTTCGTGATATGGATGTTCATGAAGTTCGAACCCCCGAACAACACGAAGCCGATGCCGATCACGAGACGCGGGTCGAAGCGCTTCATCAGCTGGGGCACCAGCGGGATCAGCAGGAGCTGCGGCAGGCCGGTCCAGGCCAGCACCATGCCGATCTGCTCCGAATTGTAACCCTGGATCCGGGACAGGTAGACCGGCAGGACATAGACCGAGCCATACAGTGAGACGCCAAGCAGGAAGTTCGCGAGAACGCCGAACCCGAAATTGCAGCGGAGCAGGATGCGTAAGTTGAGCAACGGCCGCTTGGTGGCCAGCTCGATTGCGAGGAACAGCGCCAGCGCGACCGCAGCGATGACGGCCAGCCGAACGATGAAGGGCGAACCGAACCAGTCGTCCTTGTTGCCCTCTTCCAGCACGGTCTGCAGCGCGGCGAGCCCGATCGCCATGGTGATGATGCCGGCCCAGTCGCCCTCGCGCAGCAGCGACAGCTTCATCGGCGCAGCCTCCAGCGAGACGTACAGCATGGCGATCATGACCGCGCCGGGGACGACGTTGACGTAGAAGATGTACTGCCAGCCGAAATTCTCGGTGAGATAACCCCCGATGGTCGGACCGATCGCAGGCGCGAAGGTTGCCGAGACCGCAAACATCGCGAGCCCGATCGGCTGCTTCGCCTTCGGCAACAGCGTGATGATGAGCGTAAACGCCATCGGGATCAGCACGCCGCCGGTGAAGCCCTGCACGGCGCGCAGCACGATCATCTGCGGCAGGTCGTGCGCGAGCGCGCACGCCGCGGAAAACACCAGGAACAGGAACGCGTTGGTCAACAGATAGATGCGGACCGAGAACACCTGGGCGAGCCAGCCGGAGAGTGGAATCACGACGATCTCGGCGATCAGATAGGACGTCGAGATCCAACCGCCGTCGTCGATGCCCGCGCCGATTCCGCCCTGAATGTCGGCAAGCGAGGCATTGACGATCTGGATATTGAGCACCGCCATGAAGGCGCCCAGCGTCGCGCCCGTCACCGCGAGCCAGGTCTTTGTGGAGATGGCGGGACCTGCGGCCGGCAACGGAGTTGCGCTGGCGGGAGCGACTTCGCTGGTGGCTTGCGCTGTGGTCATGGTGGTCACCGCGTGCGAGGGATGAAGCATCAGTCGGCTGTCGAACCGGCGTCGCACGTTGCGAGCCGTTTCTTGTCGGAGAGACGCTCGGCGACAGCAGCCGATTTCGTATCGACGGTCGGCTCAGCCGACATGCCCGGCCGCAGGCGGCCGCTCAGCCTCGCATCGTCGAGCACGATCTTGACCGGCACGCGCTGCACGATCTTGGTGAAGTTGCCGGTGGCATTGTCGGGCGGCAGCAGAGCGAATTCCAGGCCGCTCGCCGGCGACAGGCTGTCGACATGACCTTTCAGCCTGGTCGAATGGAAGCTGTCGACCCGCAGCTCGACCGGCTGGCCGTTGCGCACATGGGTGAGCTGGGTCTCCTTGAAATTCGCGACCACATAGACCGCGTCGAGCGGCACGACCGCCATCAGCTGGGTTCCGGCCTGCACATACTGGCCGACGCGAAGTGTTCGTGCGCCCACCGTACCGCCGACCGGCGCCGTGATCTCGGTATAGGAGAGGTTCAGGGCAGCCTGCTGTTCGACCGCCTGTGCGCGGCCGAGTTGCGCGACGGCCTGCGCGCGCTGGGTCGCGAGCACCTCGATCTTCTTGTTGGCCGCGATCAATCCGGCCTTGCCTTGCTGCAGCTGCGCAGTCTGCGCGCGCAACGCCGCGTCGGTCTGCTGGGCGCGCTGGATCGTGCCGGCACCGGTCTTCATCAGCTCGTCGTAGCGGGCGCGTTCCTGCTGCGCGAATTTCAGGCTGGCATCGATCGCATCGACTTCGGCCGCCTGTTGCTGAATCAGCGGCTCCTGCAATTCGATCTGCACGTTGAGGTTCTTGACGACAGCGTCGGAGGCGGCGACATCCGCCTGGGCCTGTTGCAGCGCGGCCCTGAAGTCGCGATCGTCGATCCGCGCCAGCGTCTGGCCGGCCTTGACCGGCTCGTTGTCGGATACGAGCACCTTGGCGATGTAGCCCGAAACCTTGGGTGCGACGATAGTGGAGTCGGCCTTGACGTAGGCATCGTCGGTCGTTTCCAGGTAGCGGCCGGTGGTGATGTAGTAGTAGTAGCCGAAATCGGCAGTGCCGGCGACGCCGAGCGCTGCGGCGAGTGCGAATGCTGCGCGCCGGATGGCATGGCGCGACGGAGACGGGTGGATGCCGGCTTTCTGCTCGGCGGCGTAGGGAAGGGGCGACATGGTGTCCTCCGAAAGCTGTGGCGCAAGAGTTCAATCGGGTGAGAGGCGCCGGCAGTGATGCCGGATGCACGCGTCATCATCGCGATCCCTGAGGGACCGGCGCGATCGCATGCGATACGAAGATGTGAGAGGAATTTATCCGACGCTTACGGAGCGCCGCATGTGGGCGCCGATGCCATGGGCATGGTGCGTCCACACCCCGCATGACAGCGCCCGGCAGCCGGCGGCTAGGTGAGCCGCAGAGCGATCGGCTGCGCCGGTCTCAGCGGCCAGCCATTGTCGGGTGTTGGCGTATCGTCTGTCGTCATGATCGACGCCGTGGCCAGCGAGTAAACTTCCACTTGTTCGCCGGTGGCTGAGGTGAAACGAACGCCGAGCGAGAGACCGTAGACGAGGGCGGTCGCAAGGGCTCGCCGTGGTGGAACGATTGCAGAAAGGGCGGTGACGCATGTCTTCCAGTTCATCGCTAGTCTCCATCCGTTGCGGGTGTTGGCCATGCTGATCTATCGGATCGACATTGCCGCTGCCCCAGCGAGATTGCCGTGCTTGCAGATGGATTGCGGCTAACGGGCACGTCGCCGCCAATCGCGCGGTGCTTCGCCGGTCAGTTTCTTGAACGCGGCGGCAAAGGCGGTCTGCGAGGCGTAGCCGAGCTCCGCCGCCACTGACACGATTGGCTCATCGGTGTTCTGCAACATGTTCATTGCCTGCTCGAGCCGGTGCTGGCGCAGCCAGGCATGGGGTGACAGTCCGGTACTCTCCCTGAAGGCGCGACAGAAGTGGAAGCGCGACAGGCCGGCCTCTGACGCGAGCGCCGCCAATGACACGTCAGAATCGCTGTCCGAGCGCAAGCGCTCGATCGCGCGAAGCAGCGCTTTCGGCGCCAATCCTCCCCTGACCGGCTGGATCGTGGTTGGCGAACTGGCGTGCGCCAGCAGGAGACGGGTGGCCAGCAACTCGGTCAGTTGCTGCCTGAACAACATATCCAGCGCGTCGTTGCTCTCCACGATCTCCGATGCGCTGAGCAGCAATCGAGACGTGATGGCATCGGGATGCCCCGTGCGTCCAGGATGTCCTTCGGCGCGGCCGCGTCGGCTTCGTCCGCAACGCGTGTGAGCATGGCGTGCGGAAGATAGAGCTGAACCACGTCAACAGGTTTTGGAATATCCCATCGCGAGCTCGATCCTTCCGGAATGATGATCACGACGCCGGGCCGGAACGTTCCTGTCGCAACCGATTGTCCAGACCGCCGCTCCACGTGCTGTACCGTGCCGTTGTAGGCCATGATGACGTGATGGGTCATCGGCTCGACGACGTCGTGCAATGGATCATGTTTCCAGTGCGCGATCCCGGCACCCGAGGAGTCCAGAGCCATGTGAAACGGCGTGGTCCCGAGCACGCGCGCCATCTCGGCATCGGCGGTACGGTGCTCGTTGCTTGGCACGTCGGTTTGACGCGCCTCGGGGGCTGCCTGCGAATGCTCTGGCGCATCGTGCTGGATCGGTTTGCTCATCGGCTTGTACTCGTATTGCGAGGCCATGCGCGCGCCACCGGCCCGACGTCCCGGGCTGGCGTGAAGCCGTTGCTTCGGGTGTTCGGTATTGTTGCCGGTCAATGCTGCGAGCTTTGGCTGCGCGTTTTAGGCCCGGAGGACTACGGGTTCTTTCCCAAAACGGCCGCGCCTTGCCTGATCCTGCTGCAAGCGTCGTGTGACGGGTGGGCCCGCGGGCGTTAGGTCAGCATCGTTGATCGATGTCATCAGCGCGGTCGCATGCCGCGCGTTGAAATCACTGCGGAAATCGTCCCCGTCACGAGACGGTCACAATGGCCGCGCGATACGCCGCAGACCTAGACCACGGCGCGCCGATCCCGGATAATGCAGGCGACCGCGCAGGCGAACCCAGAGCCGCCTGGCCCAGCTCCTCACGATGAGATCGACCCACATGACCCAGGCAGGCACCTTCGGGCAGAGGGTAGGGCGTTACCTGCATTTGAAGGACGCGCCGAGCGCGGTGATCACGCGCTCAATGCGCGGCATCGATCTCGCTGCCGCCGAAACGCAGAATGATAACCCCGTGCCGGGTCTTTCCGGGTCCATGGCAGACGAGGCCTATATCGTCAGCTTGAAACTCCATGACTATCCGGACTGCGAACTCTGGAAGCACGGCAAGTGTGTCACCAAGGCGGATGTCAGGGCGGGCACGACGTGGCTGTACGATCTCAGGCAGGATCCGCGCTATGTCATCGACAAGCCGTTCCGTTCCATCCAGTTTTATCTGCCGCGTTCGGCGCTCGATCGTATCGCTGAAGAGGCCGGCGCGCCGCGCGTCGAGGACCTCGCCTGTCAATTCGGCACCGGCCATGACGACCAGGTGATGCGCCATATCGGCGCTGCGCTGCTGCAGGGGCTGCGCCGGCCGGACGAGGCGAACCAGCTTTTCATCGATCACATGATGCTTGCGTTCGGCGCGCACATCGCACAGGCCTATGGCGGACTGCAGCGCGTCACCAATTCGGTCCGCGGCGGTCTCGCGCCCTGGCAGCTGAAACGCGCCTGTGAAAGGCTCGACTCCGATCTGGGCGGAGAGCTTTCGCTGCAACAAATCGCGGCTGAATTCGGCCTCTCGGTCGGGCATTTTTCACGGGCCTTTCGCAGCTCCACCGGCCTGCCGCCGCATCAGTGGCTGCTTCGTCAGCGGGTGAAGGCCGCAAAGCAGCTGATGACGGTGCGCGAGTTGCCGCTGGCCGAGATCGCGATATCGGCCGGCTTTGCCAACCAAAGCCACTTTACGCGGGTGTTTACGGCCGCGGTCGGGATCAGCCCGGGCGTGTGGCGCCGCGAAAAGCTCGGCGTGTCCGGAGGGGATGCGTGATTTCCGGGCAGCGCGGCGGCTCGTCCGATCAGCGGCGAGTCTTCAATGAGATGGCGCAGGCGACAATGCGAGTGAGAGCAGCCTGGCCCAACTCCTGACGATGGGACGGCCCACATGACGCAGAGGCGTTTCTACGGTCAGAACGTCAGGCGGTTCTTGCATCTCGAGCATGAACCACCCTCGTTGATCACGCGTTCACTGCGCAATACCGAGATCGCCGTCACTGAAACCCGGGATGATGCCCCGGTGCGGAGCCTTTCCGGCGGGATGGTCCTTGAGGATTCCTATGTTGTCAGCCTGAAGCTTAACGATTACCCGAGCTGCGAGCTCTGGGCACGCAGCAAGTGCGTCACCAAGGCCGATATCCGAGCGGGCGCAACATATTTGTACGACATGAAGATCGATCCGCGATTCGTCATCGACAAGCCGTTCCATTCGCTCCATTTCTATCTTCCGCGCTCGGCGCTCGACGGCATCACGGAGCAGTCCCGCGCACCGCGCGTTGGCGATCTTCCCTGTCAGTTCGGCGTCGGCCATGACGACCCGATCATCCGTCATATCGGTGGGGCGCTCCTGCCAGCGCTGCGTCGGCCGACTGAGACCAATCGGCTCTTCATCGACTACTCGCTGTTCGCATTTACAGTTCATGTCGCGCAGACCTATGGCGGAATGCAGCGCAGAGCCGAGCCGGCTCGCGGTGGCCTCGCGCCGTGGCAGACGAAACGCGCCTGCGAAAGACTGGATTCCGACCTCGGTGGAAAGCTTCCAACAAATCGCGGCCGAGTTTGACCTCTCGGTCAGCCATTTTTCGCGCGCATTTCGAATCTCCACCGGCCTGCCGCCGCACCGGTGGCTGCTCCGCCAGCGTGTCGAGGTGGCCCAACAACTGATGACGGTGCGCGAGCTGCCCCTGGCCGAGATTGCGATATCGGCCGGCTTTGCCAACCAAAGCCACTTTACGCGGGTGTTTACGGCCGTGGTCGGGATCAGCCCGGGCGTGTGGCGTCGCGAAAAGCTCGGCGTGTCCGGAGGGGATGCGTAATTCCGGGCAATGTGCAGCGGCGTGTCTGATCAGCGACGCATCTTCAGTGAGATGGCGTAGGCTGTGGCGCGCGCCGCAAAGATCTCGTCATGCGGGTGACCGATACCTTCGGCGAGATTTGCCGGATCGAAGATGGAGCCATCGCAGGTTTCGTTTGGCTCGATGCCGGTGATCACGATCGTCCCCAGTCGCACGGCTTCGCGATGATCCTCATCGGGCCATCGGACAGTCAGGTCCATGGTGGGGTCGCCGGGGCGGTCGAGCAATGCGAGCACGCTGAAGCGAATGTTGCCCGTAGCAACCCGCTGTTCGAGCTCGTCGTGCAGGAAGTCGGCAGACCTCGCCTTGGCTTCCGGTCCCGTCAGCGTCACGTCCCCGCCGATCGGCGCGATCTTGAATTTGATGAACCGTATCTCGCCCATCGCATTGGTGGCAGGGAAGGCGTGCACACCCCAATAGGTCGTGCCGGCAAAACTCCCAAGCGGCCGCGTGGCGATGTAGTTCACTTGATGCAGCGTTTCCGGATTGGCGGCAGAGAATGCCCTGACCTTCTCCATATCCGGCTTTCCATCGGGGCCCGGGATGCGCGCCTCCAGGAACGCCAGCATCTGCGCGAGCGTCCGTGCATAATGAACGGGAGAGTTTTGCGCGACGATATCCGTGCGATGGCCGATGTCGCCGAGCCTGAAGCTGAAGCCGCGCGGAACGAGACTTTCGGTATCCGCCACATCGGGATTGCCGCCGCCCGCGGAGAAGCGCGCCAGCACGCGGGATGGTCTCGTGAAGCTCAGCGATTTCGTGATTTCCTCCGCCTGATGGGACGGTATGTAGGTGCCATGGACGCATTGGCCTTTGGCAAAGCTCGCGCGTGCCTTTGGCGGATCGCCGGCCACAGCTTTCAGTGCGTCGACAATCGAGGCGGGCGTAACAGCGCCCCTCGGGGATTCGGACATAGCGACCTTTGTTCGAAGCTCGGTAATCGTGAATATCTACCGAGCCGTGCGTGCCGCTGCCCCCGAGCAATTGACCTGATTGCAGAGCGATTGCTGCGAACACATCAATCTTGCTGGGAGGTGTGTTGCCGGTTCGACACAACGGGCAACTCAGCAAAACCTGTCAATATCGGCATAAGAAAATATTCCGCTTGGCGTTTCACCCAACTCAGATGTTCAATATGCCCGTCTCACCCGATCGAGGGGCGCTGCGCATCGTCACGGGTGTTGCGGTGAGATGCGGTGGACGCCGATTGCGCGACTGACGAGTGTGCATGAGGCGGACGGTGAAGTCGTGTGGTCCTGACGCCCTAGTGGCCGGTGTCCCCTTGTGAGACGCAATTGCGTCTTGCGAAGGCGGTGACAAAAAAGCCAAGTCTCGCCGGGGAGAGCACGAAATAAGCCGTAACCCATCGCGCAGGGAAAGCCGGATTGCTCCGGTTACACCTGTGGTCCTACCTCCGGTGCTTTTTGTTGCACCGGACCCATGGGTGCAATCGGCACCCGGCTTTCCCTGCGCCCTCTGCTTGAGGAGAGGGCGGAACGAATGGCAAATCTCGGGCGCTTCATGTCGCGAGAGTGCGAAGCTATGCTCGCACTCACATCTGTCATCGCCCGGCTTGACCGGGCGATCCAGTACGCCGCGGCCCCTCAGCTCAAGCACGGACGCCTCTGGAATACTGGATCACCCGCATGCGCGGGTGATGACACCGAATACATGGTCGTCGTTGCTCGCAAAAACGGTGGTGGAATTCTGGGTCGCGCAGCGGCCTCTCTTGCTACCTGCTTTCGCAGGGACGACAGCGCAGCATTCGCGCCCGGCGAACTCGCCATTGCCAAACCTCGCATTGACCGTATCGCCATGGCCGGGCACAGCGTGCGGGCGGTGTCATTGAACGGTCGCAAGAGCCGAAGGGGATACCGCCGCATCGGATTTTGCAGTGCAGCAACGGCGCATTTAGCCCCTGCTAAAGGGGCAATGGCAATCGCCGCGGCTTCTCTGTAATGGTGCGACCGGATGTCTCGGGGCCGGTAAACGTGCTCCGCAATTACGCGGGAGGAAACATGCGTAAACTCATATTGGCTGCGGCTTCGATCGCGGCCTTGACCTTTGTCGGGCCGGCGTCGGCGCAGTCGCCTGTTGTCATCAAGTTCAGCCACGTGGTGGCCTCGGATACGCCGAAGGGCAAGGCGGCCGACAAGTTCAAGGAACTCGCCGAGAAGTACACCGGCGGCAAGGTGAAGGTCGAGGTCTATCCGAACTCGACGCTTTACAAGGACAAGGAAGAGCTCGAGGCGCTGCAGCTCGGCGCCGTGCAGATGCTGGCGCCGTCGAACTCCAAGTTCGGCCCGATCGGCATCAAGGAATTCGAAGTCTTCGATCTGCCCTACATCCTCCCCGACCTGAAATCGCTGCGCAAGGTGACCGACGGTCCGCTCGGCGCCCAGCTGTTGAACAAGCTGGATTCCAAGGGCATGACCGGTCTCGCCTATTGGGACAACGGCTTCAAGCAGATGAGCGCGAACAAGAAGCTGGTCGCGCCCGCCGACTACAAGGGGCTCAAGTTCCGCATCCAGTCGTCGAAGGTGCTGGAAGCCCAGTTCCGCTCGCTCGGCGCGATCCCGCAGGTGATGGCGTTCTCCGACGTCTACCAGGCGCTGCAGACCGGCGTGGTCGACGGCCAGGAGAACACCTGGTCGAACATCTACACCCAGAAAATGCATGAGGTGCAGAAGTACGCCACTGTCACCAATCACGGCTATATCGGCTACATCGTCGTCGTGAACAAGAAGTTCTGGGACGGCCTGCCGGCCGATGTCCGCGACCAGCTCTCCAAGGCGATGAAGGAAGCAACCGAGTTCGGCAACGGCCAGTCGGCCAAGGAGAATGAGGACGCGCTCGCCGAGATCAAGAAGGCCGGCAAGACCGAGATCATCACGCTGACGCCGGAGCAGGACGAGGCGATGCGCAAGGCCATGATGCCGGTCTACAAGGACGTGGCGTCGCGCGTCGGCCAGCCGCTGATCGAAGAATTCCTCAAGGAAACGGGCCGCGGCCCAATGAACTGAGGCGGATCGCCTATTAGTCGCCAAGAAGGCGGTGCGCTCCCTCTCCCGCTTGCGGGGGAGGGCTGGGGTGGGGGTATCACCGCGAGTCATTCTGGTGGAGAGAGCCCCGACCCGTATCGCACCTTCGATGCGACGTAGCCGAAGCTTTGCTTCGGCGTTCTTCAAAGACGGCCCCCGAAGGCGGCCTACGCTCCCCCGCAAGCGGGAGAGGTGAAGGGAGTTTGCGGATCGGTCTCTCGACCGAGAACCGTCAGGTAATCGAATAAACGCCGCGGCCGTGCGAGGCCGCGGCCTGGGTGCCGTGGCCGGTCGCCGCATCAGGCCATGACAGGGGAGATCAATGCTGCTGAAAATTCTGGACCGGCTCGAGGAAATCATCATCGCGAGCCTGATGGGTGCCGCGACGCTCTTGACCTTCATCACGGTCGTGCACCGCTTTCTGGTCGACGTTCCGGTGTTCTATCCGTATCTGTTCGGCATCAACCTCGCCTGGTCGCAGGAACTCTGCATCTACATGTTCATCTGGATGGCGAAGTTCGGCGCCGCCTATGGCGTGCGCGCCGGCGTCCATGTCGGCGTCGACGTGCTGATTAACCGCCTCAATGATTTCTGGCGCAAGCGCACCATCATGTTCGGCCTGCTCGGCGGCGCGCTGTTCACCGGGATCGTCGGCACCATGGGCGCCAAGTTCGTGTTCGAACTGATGCATACCGACCAGGTCTCGCCCGATCTCGAGATCCCGAGCTGGATCGTCTACGCCTGCATCCCGCTCGGCTCCTATCTGATGTGCTTCCGCTTCCTGCAGGTGTGCTGGAACTATTGGTGGACCAACGAGCTGCCGCACCATGACGCCTCCCATGTCGACGGCGTCGAGACCAGCAAGAATGCGCCGATCGCGCTTGGAGAAGCGTGATGAGCGCCGCCCTTATTTTCGGACTGTTGTTTGCCCTGATGCTGACGGGCATGCCGATCTCGATTTCGCTCGGCCTGACCGTGCTGACCTTCCTGTTCACGATGACCGAGGTGCCGATCGAGAGCGTCGGCCTGAAGCTGTTTTCTGGCCTCGACAATTTCGGCATCATGGCGATCCCGTTCTTCATCCTGGCCGGCACCTTCCTGACCCGCGGCGGCGTCGCGCGGCGCATGATCGCGTTCACGACCTCGCTGGTCGGCCATCTGCCGGGAGGCCTCGGGCTTGCCGGCGTCGCGGCCTGCGCGATGTTCGCGGCGATCTCGGGCTCGAGCGTCGCCACCGTGGTCGCGATCGGCTCGATCATGATGCCGGCGATGGTCGATCACGGCTATCCGAAGCGGTTCGGCGTCGGCGTGATCTCGACCTCCGGCGCGCTCGGCATCCTGGTGCCGCCCTCGATCATCCTGGTGCTGTACGGCGTCTCGACCAACACCTCGATCGGCGCGCTGTTCATGGCCGGCATCGTGCCGGGCGTGGTGCTCGCATTGATGCTGGCCGCGGTGACCTTCTTCGTCGCGCAGCGCAACGGTTATCCGAAGATGCCGAAGGCGACGATCGGCCAGCAGTTCACGGCGTTCCGTGAAAGCATCTGGGGCCTCTCGCTGATCGCGATCGTGCTCGGCGGCATCTATGGCGGCGTCTTCACGCCAACCGAGGCGGCTGCGGTCGCCGCGACCTACGCCTTCTTCATCACCGTGTTCGTCTACAAGGAACTAAAACTCTCCGAGGTGCCGAAGGTGCTGTTGCAGGCGGCGAGCATGAGCTCGATGCTGCTCTACATCATCACCAATGCGGTGCTGTTCTCGTTCCTGATGACGCATGAGCAGATCCCGCAGGAGATGGCGGCCTGGATCATCGACAAGAACTTCTCGGTGTGGATGTTCCTGCTGGTCGTCAACGTCATCCTGCTGCTCGCCGGCAATGTGATGGATCCGTCGTCGATCCTCCTGATCATGGCGCCGATCCTGTTTCCGCTGGCGACCAAGCTCGGCGTGCATCCGGTGCACCTGGGCATCCTGATGATCGTCAACACCGAGGTCGGGCTGTGCCATCCGCCGGTCGGGCTCAACCTCTACATCGCGAGCAGTATCGCCAAGATGGGCATCAGCGAGATCACGATCTCGGTGCTGCCGTGGCTGTGCGCGATGCTGGTGTTCCTCGGCCTGATCACCTACGTGCCGGAGATTTCGCTGTGGCTGCCGCGGCTGTTGGGAATGATCTAGCGACAACAAGAAATCCAAAGCGCGACCTCGCGCTCTGGATGTTTCTGGCGGGCAAAGAAGGGGATTACATCTTGGTAAGAGAGGTCTCTCTGTCCAATCCGTAAGTTGAAGGCGTGGGCAGGGCGCATCATCTTCGAGCAACCTTCAAAGGAGGTTCGTATGAAGAAAGTTCTGCTCGCCGGCGTCGCGGCGCTCACGATTGCCGGTTCGACCGTGGTCTATGCCCAGCATCGTCCCTGGTTCCACGGCCATATGCGGATGAGCCCCGAGGATCGGGCCGCCTTCCTCGACGCGCGGATCGCCGCCGTCCACGCCGGGCTGAAGCTGACGGCGGATCAGGAGAAGCTGTGGCCGCCGGTCGAAGCCGCGGTGCGCGACTTCGCCAAGGCGCGGCTCGATCGCGCCAATGCGCGGATGGCCGCGGAGAAGGCCGACGCGGACAAGGCCGGGAACAAGGCCGAGAAGCCAGACGATCCGGTCGCCCGTCTGCGCGAGCGCGCCGACAACATGGCGGCGACCGCGACGTCGCTGAAGAAGATCGCCGACGCCGCCGACCCGCTCTACAAAACGCTCGACGACAACCAGAAGCGGCGGCTGACGATGCTCACCCACATGGAAGGGCGCGGCTTCGGCGCCGAGGGCTGGCGCCGCCACCGCCTCGAGCGCGGCATGGACCGCTGGGAACGCGGCGGCCGCGACCACCATTTCGACCGTGACGACGGTCCGGATCAGGAGCGCTCCGGCCGGCTCTGAGAGCCGTTCACCGGGCTCTTCACCAAGCTACTGAAAGGCCGCCGGAATCCGGCGGCCTTTCGGCTGTGAGGAGGGCTGGTAAAAGTCGGGAAAAGTTGCGCCCATTTGCTGGACATCGGGGAATCGCTTTGCTAAACGACCGCTCTCTTGCGAGGGGCATTTCCGGACAAGTTCCGGGCGCATAGCTCAGTTGGTAGAGCAGCTGACTCTTAATCAGCGGGTCCCAGGTTCGAGCCCTGGTGCGCCCACCAAATCAAGCCTTAGCGAGAGAAACCGTTTGAGAAGCTGAATTCTCAAACGGTTTTTTAGTTCGGATTACTGATTCAACCAGCGAGCGCCTCCCTCGCCCGGGCGCGTGGCTTGTCGCCTTGCTGGCGACTGCGACGGTGCGGAATCGTTGGCCGCCCGGATGAAATGTTGCCAAATGAGTAATGATGCCGCGGAGGGAGTGCCCGACGGCATGAAGGTCGATGAGACCGGCAGCGCTCACTGCGCGGGTCCTCGCAGCCTCTGGATTCTTTCACCCGAGGGTTGAGACGAGGCGTGATACACGCCAGGGAGCGACTTGCGAATTTGACCTTCGGGCGCTGTTGGTGACGGGGCCGTCTTCGCTTTAGCACTCACTCAAGGACCCACCCGCCAAAGCAGGCGCTGGAGGCAAGAGAGGCTATCCGATCGCAGCTAGTCTGGCCGGCACTTTCACGGATTTGCGCAATATATCGACGAACGCCTCGGCGGCGGGGGAGAGGGATCGGCCGTCTCGGGTGATCACCGCGACAGAACGCATGATTTGGGGGTTCTCGAGAGGCCGGACGGCAATGGAAGAATCAATCAGCACGCCAACGCATTGGGGCAGGATCGCTATGCCCAAGCCGACCCGAACCAGGGCGAGCGCCGTCCCCGCATAGGCGACCTCATATGCCGGTGATAAGGAGAACCCGGCTTGGGAAAAGCCATCTTCGGCTAAATCGCGGAAGATGCTGTCGCGGTTAAGCGAGATCACCGGCAGGCCGGCGAGATCACCCCAGTTGAGTTGCGCCAATTCGCCGATCGGATGGTCGCGCGGAAAGACCGCCACCAGCGGTTCCTGAAACAGGGGCTTCCATTGCAGTCCGGGCTCCCACTCGCGGAAACTGCCGATGCCGAGATCAGCTCCACCGCTTCGGACTTGCATCAGGACCTGCTCAGGCAAGGAATCTTTCAGGTGCACCGAGATGGTCGGAAAGCGCGTCTTGAACTCGGCGATCACTTCGACGAGGAAGGTAGTGGCGAGGATGTAGGGAGCGGCAATCACGACCTTGCCGCGTTGCTTTGCCCCTAGCTCCGCTACGTTGGCAAGCGCAGTGTCAAGATCGTCCAGCAGCCGTTCGGCGCCGCTCATCAGCTCCAGTCCGGCAGCGGTGAGCTCGACCTTCCGGGTGGAGCGCTCGATCAGCTGGACCTGCAAATTGTCCTCGAGCTGACGGATGAGCAGACTTAGAGCAGATTGCGTCAGGTGCAGGCGCTCCGCCGCTTTCGTGAAGCTCTTCAGCTGACTCACGAAGACGAAGGCGCGCAGCTGGCGCACGGTCACATTCATTGGAAAAGCTCATAGATCCAGCAAATAAACTCGTTTGCATTATAGGTTCGCTCTGCGCCACACACAACGCCGACGCCTTCGGGAAGATCAGGCCGCCGGTTCTCAATTTTCCCGTTGCATAAACAGAACGAAGCAGTCGGGGAGAGTGACGTGGTTGCGCAGGCAAGGGAAGCTGAGTGCATTCCGGAACACGCGGTGCAAGTGGAGGATGCAGCCTTCGCCAAGGTAGCCTGGAGGCTGCTTCCGATACTTGTCGTCTCATTCACCTTGAATTTCCTCGACCGCACCAACGTCGGTGTGGCGGCACTGACGATGAACGAGGACGTCGGACTGAGCGCCTCACAATTCGGCCTCGGCTCCGGCCTGTTCTTCCTCGGCTACTGTCTGTTTGATGTTCCCAGCAACTTGCTGCTGTATCGTTTCGGCGCGCGGATCTGGCTCTCTCGCATCATGGTGACGTGGGGCATTGTGTCCGCCGCGACCATCTTCGTCACCGGGCCATACAGCTTCTATCTTGTTCGATTTCTGCTTGGTATTGCAGAGGCAGGATTTTTCCCTGGGGTGGCGTTCTATCTCTCCGCCTGGTTTCCCAAGGCCAGCCGCGCCAAGATCCTGACCTGGTTCTTGGTCGCCATTCCTGCCTCATCGCTGATCGGCAGTCCGCTGTCGGGCCTGCTCCTGGAAATGGACGGCGTCGCTGGACTGGCAGGCTGGAAGTGGCTGCTCATCATCGAGGCCTTGCCGACCATCCTGGTTGGCCTGCTTCTTCTGAAGGTGCTGGCGGACGGACCGGAGAAAGCCAAGTGGCTGACCGGGGTGGAACGTTTGGCGATCCTGAGGCGCTTGGACAACGAGCGATCCGAGCAGGCACATCATTCTCTTCACAAGCTGCTGCCGGCTCTCATGGATACCAGGGTGCTTTTGCTTGCTGGCGTATTCCTGGCTCTTTCGACCGGCTCGTTCGGTGTGCAGATCTGGCTGCCCCTGATCATCAAGCATGAGCAGCAGCATTTCTCCAACCTGACAATCGGCCTCATCAGCGCGATTCCGTTCCTGTTCGCTACTGTCGCGATGGTGATCTGGTCCGCCGTCGGCAGTCGCCGCGGCAGCGCGGCGGGCAATGTCATCATCACCTCCGTGCTGGCTTCCATCGGGTTCGCGGCCGCACTGATTCCGGGTTCCTTCCTCGTTTCCATGGCCGGAATCACGATCGCGCTGGTCGGGATGAACGCCTCCCGCGGCTTCTTCTGGGCGATCCCGTCGCAGTTCCTGCCGGCGTCGCAGCTGCCGGCGGCATAGCCTTCATCAATATGATTGGCGTTGCGGGCGGCTTCATTGGTCCCTGGTTGATGGGATCGCTGAAAGATCTCACCGGGTCCTTCGAGGTTGGCCTGGCAGGATTGGGTGGCTCCCTGCTGATCGCCGCGTTCTTGGTCGTTCTGCTGAAACCGCGACTGCAGAACGAGTAGCCGAGAGCACCCATCGGTTTCGTGTCCGCCTCTGTCGCATGTTTCATCGCGTGCGGGCCTCATCATCACGACGCTCGTGTCAAGGTCTTCGATATCGCGGAGACGCGCGGCGCGCTGACCACGTCGATCAGCGCAGCCGAGCGCTATCGCAAGGGCTCGTTGATGAGTTTACCCAATCATTCGATCGGAATTACTCGTTTGCATCAAGGTTCGCGGACGCCTCTAATGAGCACAAGGACGCAGCAGCCAACACGAGGAAACGACATGGACCGGCGCCAGTGCGTTGCGGCGATGCTGCTTGCAGCGGCTGCTGCCATCGCGCCCGCAGCCTGGGCGCAAGACAGCTACCCCTCGCGCCTGGTCAAGGTGGTCGTCGGCTTTCCAGCCGGAAGTGCCACCGATGTTGCAGCTCGTGCCGTCGCGGAAGCGCTGGCCCGTCGGCTGGGCCAGCCCTTCATCATCGACAACCGGCCCGGCGCCGCGAGCAACATCGCGGCCAAGGCGGTTGCGACGTCTGCCCCCGACGGCTACACGTTGTTCGTGGGAACGGTCGCGAACTCCATCAATGCGGCATTCCCCAACGCCGGTTTCCCCGACCCGGCCAAGGATTTTGTCGCGGTCACCATGATCGGCAGCATGCCGAACGTGCTGGTGGTGAACCCCTCGCTCGGCGTTGCATCGGTCGACCAGCTGGTTCGTGCAGCGAAGGCGAAGCCGGGTCAGATCACGTTCGCTTCCTCGGGCCACGGCACGTCGCCCCATTTGTCGGGTGAACTCTTCTCCTCCATGGCCGGCATCAAGATGCTGCACGTGCCGTACCGCGGCAGCACCCCGGCCGTGACGGACCTGCTCGGCGGTCAGGTGCAGGTCATGTTCTCGCCAGTCTCGAGCGTGTTGCCGCATGTTCGCGCCGGCACATTGAAAGCGCTGGCGGCGACTGGCGCGAAGCGAACCGCGCTCGCACCCGATCTGCCGACGCTGCAGGAACTCGGCTTCAAGGATTTCGAAAGCTCGGTGTGGTTCGGTTTCCTCCTGCCCGTGGGCACGCCGCCTCACGTGGTGGCAAAGGTCCAGGCCGCTACCCATGCCGTGCTCGGCCAGCCGGATGTCCAGGACCTGTTCGGCGCCCAGGGTATCGAGGTCATCAAGTCACGCCAGACGAGTTCGCTCAATACATCCGCAGCGAAACGATCAAATGGCGCAACGTCATTCAGACCGCTGGCATCACCCGCGAATAACCGTTCAACGAAGGAGATTGCACATGGCCAAGCTGCGAGCCGCGGAGTGCCGCGAGTTCATCCAGGCTGTCACCGAAAGGGCAGCCGAAATGGGCGTTCCGATCTCGGTCGCGATCGTCGGGCCCGAGGGGCACCTGATCGCGCTTGAGCGCATGGACGATGCCGGCTTCATCACGCCTGACACGGCGCGCGCCAAGGCGTTCACCGTCGCCGCTTTCCGGTCGATGAGCCCGCGCTTCCCGGATGGGCTGGTCATCCAGCAGTGGTTCAAGGAACGCAACCCGCAGATGCTGATGAACGCTGCGGTATTCACCAATGGCCAGATCGTCGCCTCCGGCGGCTGCGCGCCGATCTTCAGGGGTGCCGAGATGGTCGGTGCCTACGGCATCAGCGGCGCCACCAGCGACCAGGACGAGGAGATCGGCCGGCACGCGCGCGCGCGAGTGGGCTGGGCGCTCCAGCCGGAGCACGACACGACTCCCGACAGTGTCAAGCAGCATGTCAACGAGATCTACGCCAAGGTGGGTCTCGGCGACCGTTCCCTCTGACGATCACGAACGATAACGCCATGTCCACATCTTCCATCGATATCGCCTGCGCCGCGCGCTCTCTGCGCCGCGCTGCTCGCATGGGCAATGCCATCGCCCCGCTGCGCGAGACATTCCCACAGATGACGGCGGCCGAGGCCTATGCGATCCAGCGCCTGAACACTGAGCATCGTGTGAGTGAGCAGGGCGCACGCATCGTCGGCTGCAAGATCGGACTGACGGCGAAGGCGGTGCAGGCGCAACTCGGCGTCGATCAGCCCGACTTCGGCATGCTGTTCGACGACATGGGGTTCGGCGACGCCGAACCGATTTCGATGCGCGGACTGCTGCAGCCAAAGGTCGAGGCGGAGGTCGCCTTCGTCCTCGGACGCGACCTGGACATGGATAATCCCGGACACGTAGATGTCATCCAGGCAATCGATCACCTGCTGCCCGCACTGGAGATTGTCGGCAGCCGCATCGCAAACTGGAACATCCGCTTCGTCGACACCGTGGCAGACAACGCCTCGTCCAGCGCCTACGTGCTTGGAGGCATGCCGAAGAGGTTGTCTGATGTCGACCTCAGGCTGTGCGGCATGGTGATGAATCGGCGCGGCGAGCCCGTCTCCGTCGGTGCCGGTGCGGCGTGCCTCGGCAACCCGCTCAATGCAGTGGTCTGGCTTGCCCGGACGATGGCTGCTCTGGGGCAGCCGCTCCGCGCCGGTCACCTGGTGCTTTCCGGCGCGCTCGGACCCATGGTCGCCGTCAACCCAGGCGACATCTTCGATGCTCACATCAATGGTTTGGGCAGTGTCAAGGCTGTGTTTGAGGCCGACCAAGCGGGAAGACAACTCACATGATCCAAGTGGACGAATTGGCCGAGCGGCTGGACAGTGCGGCGCGCGCCTCTCGTGAGGTCACGCAGATCGACCCCGAGGGAAAGATGCCGCTGGAAGATGCTTACGCGATCCAGCGTGCGTCCATCCAACGCCGCATCTCCCGCGGCGCGCGACGCGCCGGCGTGAAGATGGGATTCACGAGCCGCGCCAAGATGGTCCAGATGGGCATCGGCGACGTCATCTGGGGCCGTCTTACCGACGACATGCTGATCGAGGAAGGCATGGCAACTTCGTTCGCGCGCTTCGTGCATCCGCGCGCAGAACCCGAAATCGCGTTCGTGCTGAAGAAGCCGTTATCGGGCCATGTCACCGCCGCCGAAGCGCTTGCCAGCGTGGAGGCGGTCGCGCCTGCGCTCGAAGTCATCGACTCCCGCTATCAGGATTTCAAATTCACGCTGCCCGACGTGATCGCCGACAACGCGTCATCCAGCGGATTTGTGGTCGGGCCGTGGTGCAACCCGCGCGATGACTTCAGCAATCTCGGCCTCACCATGAGCATTGACGGCCGCGTCGTCCAGGTGGGATCGACAGCGGCGATCCTTGGTCATCCGCTCCGCTCGCTGGTTGCCGCTGCGCGCCTGTCGGAAGCTGCCGGCGAGCCGCTACAGGCAGGCTGGGTGGTGATGGCCGGCGGTGCTACTCCGGCGGAGTGGCTGAAGCCGGGCCAGTATATCTCGATCGAGATGGAAAGGCTGAGCGTCGCCGGCTTCCATATGCAGGCGTGATCGACGCCCTTCATAAGCTCACAAGCCATGGACATGAGCAGCGCATGAATCACAAAGTCAAAGCCGCGATCATCGGATCCGGCAACATCGGCACCGATCTCATGATCAAGCTGATGCGGCACGCCAAGCACCTCGAAATGGGCGCGATGATAGGTGTCGATCCCAAGTCGGACGGCCTCGCGCGGGCCAAGCGGCTCAACGTTCCGACCACCGCCGACGGCATCGACGGACTGCTCAAGCTGAATGCGTTCGAGGAGATCGATGTCGTCTTCGACGCCACTTCGGCGGGCGCTCACCGGCATCACAATGAGGTGCTGCAGCGTCTGGGCGCCCAGGTGATCGACCTCACCCCCGCGGCTGTCGGTCTCGTGATTCCGGCGATCAATCTGGAGGCCGAGAACGCCTCCAACATGAACATGGTGACCTGCGGCGGACAGGCCACGATCCCGATCGTCGCTGCCGTGTCTCGCGTTGCAAAAGTTCACTATGCGGAGATTGTAGCGTCCATCTCGAGCAAGTCGGCCGGGCCGGGCACGCGAGCCAACATCGATGAGTTCACTGAAACAACGCGCGCAGCGATTGAAAAACTCGGCGGGGCCGAACGCGGCAAGGCCGTCATCGTGCTGAACCCCGCCGAACCGCCGCTCATGATGCGCAACACGGTGTTCGTGCTGTCCGAACTTGCGGAGCAGGCCGCGATCGAGGCAAGCATCGCCGGGATGGTCGCGCGCGTGCAGGCCTATGTGCCAGGTTACCGTCTCAAGCAGCAGGTGCAGTTCGATATCATTCCACCGGCTGCGCCGCTCAACGTGCCGAAGCTTGGGCCGCGGCATGGGTTGAAGACGTCAGTATTCCTCGAGGTCGAGGGCGCGGCGCACTACCTGCCTTCCTACGCCGGCAACCTGGACATCATGACCTCGGCGGCCCTGGCCTGCGGCGACATGATGGCGCGCCGGCGTATCGAGGCGGGCATCGCGCGCGGGTTGAAGCAAACGGCGTGAGTCCCGGCGAACCATAGGGGAGTGTTGGCATGAGCAAGAAGCTCTACATCTCGGACGTGACGCTGCGCGACGGCAGCCATGCGATCGGCCATCAATATAGCATCGCCCAGGTGAAGGCGATCTCCGCGGCGCTGGATGCAGCCGGTGTCGACAGCATTGAGGTGGCGCACGGCGACGGCCTCGAAGGGTCCAGCTTCAACTACGGATTCGGGGCGCACTCCGACGTCGAGTGGATCTCTGCCGTCGCCGAAACGGTCGCGCAGGCAAAGGTCGCCACACTGCTGCTGCCAGGCATCGGCACCACGCATGATTTGCGCCACGCCTATGATGCCGGCGCACGCGTCGTGCGCGTAGCTACGCATTGCACCGAGGCGGATGTTTCGCGCCAGCATCTGGAGTATGCGCGCGAGTTGGGCATGGACCCGGTGGGGTTCCTGATGATGAGTCACATGACGACGGCTCGGAAGCTCGCGGAGCAGGCCAAGCTGATGGAAAGCTACGGCGCGACTTGCGTCTACGTCGTCGACTCCGGCGGAGCGCTCAGCACGAACGACGTGCGGGATCGCTTCCGGGCTTTCAAGGAGGTGCTGAAACCCGAGACGCAGACGGGCATTCATGCCCATCACAACCTCGGCCTGGGCGTCGCCAACTCGATCGCTGCCGTGGAGGAAGGGGCCGACCGCGTCGACGCCAGCCTGGCCGGGATGGGCGCCGGTGCGGGCAACGCTCCGCTGGAAGTCTTCATCGCCGCAGCCGACCGCATGGGCTGGAATCACGGCACGGAACTGTATGCCCTGATGGATGCGGCGGACGACCTTGTGCGTCCCCTGCAGGACCGGCCGGTGCGCGTTGACCGTGAGACGCTGTCGCTCGGTTACGCCGGCGTATACTCGAGTTTCCTGCGTCACGCGGAGACCGCGGCACGCAAGTACGGACTGAAGACGGTCGATATCCTGGTCGAGCTGGGCAAACGCAAGATGGTCGGGGGCCAAGAGGACATGATCGTCGACGTCGCACTGGATCTGCTGAAGTCCGTTCAGCATGAACGCCCTGCATGAGAGCCAGCGATGAGCAAAGTGGCCTGAACGTCCCAATCTGACGATCAAACACATTGGAGGCCTCCATGCACCTGCTGTCGCGCGCGCTATTCGGAATTGGGATCCTGGTTGCCGGCTGTGCCACGGCCGACAGGGCGCCGGCGGCATCTCTTGGCGGGCCGCTTAATCTGGCGGACGAAGGAATGTTCTTCGTCAATGGAACGAACGTGCTCTCTTCGCATCCGGGCGCCTCCCCGGCGGGGCCGTCGAAGCCTGGCACGGTGACGGTCGACCAGATGTATGTGCACTATCGGATCCCGGCCCAGCTTGTCAGTCCGACGCCGATTGTGCTCGTGCACGGCGGCGGACTGACCGGCATGAGCTATGAGACCACGCCGGATGGCCGCGAGGGCTGGGCGACCTACCTGGCGCGCAGAGGCCACGCGGTTTACGTCGTGGATACACCCGGGCGTGGTCGCTCGGGGTTCAACGCAACCGCGATCAACCAGGCAAAGGCCGAGTCCAGCGTGGCTCCATTGCCAGGCAACGTCCTCATGGTAACGAGTGAGCTTGCGTGGCCGCTCTTTCGTTTCGGGCCGGCATACGGCACGGCGTATCCGGACACTCAGTTCCCGGTTGAGGCGTTCGGCGCCTTCGGGTCGCAAGCTGTGCCGTTCGGAGAGGTGACGCTCGAGGGCGGTGCGATGGCAACTGCGCCCCGAGCACTTGCGGCGCTGCTCGACAAGATCGGTCCAGCCGTGGTTGTCGTTCATTCGCTCGCTGGCCCATTCGCAGATGCGCTTGTCGAGATGCGACCTCGTCTGATCAAGGCCATCGTCAACATTGAAGGCGCGCAGGCCATCGTCCCGACGGAGGCGCAGATCGAAGCTTACCGGGGCATCCCGGTGCTCGAACTGTTCGGCGATCACGTCGACTCTCCCGTCTTCACCGGTCGCCCTCGCTACGAAGGCCGAAAGGCTGTCGTGGAACGCATCAACGAGCGGCAGGAGGGCAGGGCTACCCTCATTCGACTTCCCGATATGGGGATCAAGGGCAATTCCCACATGATGATGCAGGACAGAAATAACCTCCAGGTAGCGGATTTCGTGCTCGGGTGGATCGCGAGCAACGTCAAGTGATGACACTTCCGGAAGAGGTTACGCTCCCTACGGTCGGTGGGTGTGCGACTTGTTGTTCGCCCCACGCGAGCGAGCTTGAGATATGAGCAGGAGAGTTTCCATGGCTGACGGAGCCGAAATGTCCACTTGGCGGGTGGAGGTCGAGCAGTGGTTCGATGAGGCGAAAGCCGTCGGTCCGGTCCGGCCCAGCAAGCGCGGCGGACCAAGCCTAACCCGCCGCGCATTTTTGCTGGCCGGTTCTATGTGCGTGTGCTGCCAGCCCGGGCTGGCGTCGGCCGACGCGCCAATGGTGAAAAGACAAGCGCCGGGGTTCTATCGCCTGACGCTCGGTGACTTTGAGGTGACGTCGCTATCCGACGGCACCAACATGCTCCCTGCCAGAAAGCTGCTGCAAGGCAACCCCACTCGTCTCGAGGAGATGCTGAAGCGCAACTACCTCGGCGACCTCGTCGAGACATCTCACAATTCGTTTCTCGTGAACACCGGTGCCAAGCTGATCCTGGTCGACGCAGGCGCCGGATCACTGCTGGGGCCAGGTACAGGTCACCTGTTGGACAACCTTCGCGCGTCGGGTTATCAGCCCGAGCAGGTTGACGAGATTTATCTCACCCATCTGCACGCCGATCACATTGGCGGCCTGATGGCCGAAGGCCAGCGAGCCTTTCCCAACGCGATTATGCGCGTCGACAAACGGGAGGTGGAGTTCTGGTTGAGCGACGCAAACATGCGTGCCGCGCCGGAGGAAGCGAAGCGATTCTTCCAGGCCGCAACCATTTCGATCACGCCATACCAGCGAGCGGGCAAGCTGATCGTTTTCGAGGGCAACACCGCTCTCGTTGCTGGCGTTCGCGCGCAAACCGCCTATGGCCATACGCCCGGGCACACGATGTACATGGTCGAGAGCGGGGGCGAGAAGTTGTTGCTCTGGGGTGACGTCGTGCACGTCGCTGCCATTCAGTTTGAGGACCCCACGGTCACAATCCGGTACGATGTGAATCCGTCGGAGGCGGAGCACGTCCATGAGCTCGCCTTCGCGCAGGCGGCGGGGAACGGCTACATGATCGGTGGGGCCCACATATCATTCCCTGGACTTGGCCACGTGCGACGCGATGGCGCGACAACCTACACCTACGTGCCGCTGAATTACTCATTCGGATAGACCGGCGAACGACTGTCGCATTTGCGCGATCGCGGCTTCTAACAGGCCGGATCGAATGGCGAGCTACGCGCGGGCCGTGGCCGCCGTTCCCCTCGCCTGGGAACGAACGCGGTGTGGTGCTGGCAAGAGGGCTCCCCGGAATGCAGCTATTTTCGTGGGGAGGGCGGGCTTGACACCACAAGCTTGGCCGATTATGCAAACGTTAGCATAAGATTTTCGCCTTAGATCGTGCATCATATGAACAGTATAAGGCGATCGTTAGCGCAAGTCTCATCATCTAATCTGAAGCCGAGTCCGTACCACCATGAGCCAAAGCATCCTCGTCCTTGTCGGAAGCGCGCGTAAGACTTCCATCAATCTCAAGCTCGCAAGAGCTCTGGTCCGTTTGGCGCCTCAGGGACTTCAGTTCGATTTCGCCGCGCTCGACGACGTGCCGCTCTTCAATCAGGACCGCGAGCAGGGCATGCCATCCGAAGTCGTGCGGGTGCGGCGGCAGATCGAGACGGCGCGCGGACTGCTGTTCGTGACGCCGGAGCATAACCGCTCCATCCCGTCCATGCTGAAAAACGTCATTGATTGGGCTTCACGTCCATATGGCAAGAGCTTGTGGTCGAGAAAGCCGGCCGCCATCGCGGGAGCGTCGGTTGGAACGATCGGTACCGCGGTTGCGCAGGCGCATCTGCGTTCAATGCTTGGCTATCTCGACGTTCCGACCCTTGGTCAGCCCGAGGTTTGCCTCCGGTTCACTGAAGGACTGATCAGCGACGAAGGCGATATCGCGAACGAAGGTACGAGAGCCTTCCTGCAAACATTCATGGACAAGTACGCCGAGTGGGTCGCCGGATTTGAGAGGAGCCGTTTGGGAGGCTGACGGTAGTCAGGGCCTTCTCGCAGATTGGCAACGACACGAGATTGCAGAGAACAGATGAACACTGCTTCGCATAAGCCAGCATTTCAATGGGACGATCCGCTTCTGCTCAATGTCCAATTGACGGAAGACGAGCGGGCGGTCTGCGATTCCGCGCGCTCTTACAGCCAGAAGCATTTGCGCGCGCGTATGCCTGAAGCGTTTCGAGGGGAGCGAACTGACCCCGCCATCTTTCGGGAGATGGGAGAGTTGGGTCTGCTCGGCGCGACAATCCCGGAAGCCTACGGCGGAGCCGGCTTGAACTATGTCTGTTACGGCCTGGTCGCCCGCGAAGTCGAGCGGGTAGACTCGGGATACCGTTCGATGATGAGCGTGCAAAGCTCTCTCGTCATGGTGCCGATCAGCGAATTCGGGACCGAGGCGCAGAAGCAAAAATATCTCCCAAAACTCGCAACCGGCGAGTTGATCGGATGCTTCGGTCTGACGGAACCAAATCATGGTTCGGATCCGGGAAGCATGGCGACCCGCGCCCGGAAAGTCGCCGGCGGCTATTCGATCTCTGGATCGAAGATGTGGATCACCAACAGCCCGATCGCCGACGTCTTCGTCGTGTGGGCCAAGGATGACGCAGGCGAGATCAGAGGTTTCGTGCTCGAGAAGGGCTGGAAGGGGCTGTCTGCGCCGGCGATCCACGGCAAGGTCGGCTTACGCAGCAGCGTCACCGGAGAGATCGTCATGAACCAGGTCTTCTGCCCGGAGGAGAACGCTTTCCCCGACGTTCGCGGCCTCAAGGGGCCGTTCACATGCCTGAACAGCGCGCGCTATGGCATCGCATGGGGCGCGCTGGGGGCTGCGGAAGACTGCTATCTGACGGCGCGTCAATACGTAATGGACCGCAAGCAATTCGGAAAGCCTCTCGCCGCCAATCAGCTGATCCAGAAAAAGCTTGCTGACATGCTCGCCGAAATCTCGCTCGGTCTTCAAGGTTGCCTGCGTCTCGGTCGCATGAAGGACGAGGGGATTGCGGCGGTGGAGATCACCAGCATCATGAAGCGCAATTCCTGTGGAAAGGCACTGGAGATCGCTCGCGCCGCGCGTGATATGCTCGGCGGCAACGGCATCAGCGATGAGTTCGGTGTCGCGCGCCACTTGGTGAATCTGGAGGTGGTAAACACCTACGAAGGCACCCATGATGTGCATGCCCTCATCCTGGGGCGCGCCATCACCGGCATTGCGGCATTCTAGTCCGATGACCGCAGCCTCCAACATCTCGGGAGCGCTTGCCGGCCTGCGGGTGCTTGATCTGTCGCGCGTACTTGCCGGGCCATGGTCGGGTCAGTTGCTGGCAGATCTTGGAGCCGACGTCGTCAAGATCGAGCGGCCGGAGAGCGGCGACGACACGCGGTCGTGGGGGCCGCCCTGGCTCAGGGATGCCGAGGGGCAGGAGACGTCGGAAGCCGCTTACTATCTTTGTGCCAACCGCAACAAGAGATCCGTCACCGCCGATCTCAATCATCCGGATGGGCGGCTCATCGTGCAGCGGCTCGCCGCCGGCGCGGATGTCGTCATCGAGAACTTCAAGGTCGACGGATTGCGGCAATATGGATTGGACTATGAAAGCCTGAAGTCCGCCAATCCGCGGCTGATCTACTGCTCGATCACGGGTTTCGGTCAGACAGGGCCTTACGCGGCTCGGCCGGGCTACGATTTCCTGATCCAGGCCATGGGTGGGCTGATGGACCTGACCGGCTTGCCCGACGGCGCGAATGGGGGAGGCCCGGTGAAGGTCGGCGTGGCATTGGTCGATGTCATGACCGGTCTCTATGCCACCATCGCGATCCTGTCGGCGCTGGCGCATCGCGAGCGAAGCGGCGATGGCCAGCACATCGATCTGTCCCTGCTCGATGTTCAGGTCGCCACCCTTGCCAATCAGGCGCTGAATTTTCTGGTCGGCGGTCAGCGCCCACGGCGTCTCGGCAATGCCCACCCAAACATCGTTCCCTATCAGGATTTTCCGACCGCCGACGGCCACATGATCATCGCGGTTGGCAATGACCGCCAGTTCGTCAAGCTTTGCGCCGTGCTGGATCGGCCTGCCTGGTCCGCGGACGCGCGCTTCGCAAGCAATCCCCAGCGGGTGGCCAACCGCGACGAACTGGTGGAATTGATGCGAGGCGTCACCGTGACCCGCACGACCAGTGCCTGGGTGTCCGCAATGGATGCGGCCAGCGTGCCGTGTGGCCCCATCAACAGCGTGGAGCGTGTGTTCGAAGATCCGCAGGTTCAATCTCGCGGCATGCGCGTCGAGATGGATCATCCGCTGGGCGGAGTCGTGCCGCTGGTCGCCAATCCCATTCGCCTGTCCGCAACGCCGGTCGCGTATCGACACGCCCCGCCGGTGCTGGGGCAGCATACCGATGAGGTGTTGCAATCATGGCTTGGCATCGATTCGTCGGAACTTGTCGCGCTCCGCGCGCGCCGCGCGGTTTAGACCGCGAGCCGGGTGTCACCATGCTGATCAGCAGTCAAATCGGGAAAATTGCGGTGCGCAGTGCTAACGTTAGTGCTCCAGTTCCTCGATATGTTGGCGATGGTTCTCTGGCGGCTGCAATATATAGCCGGCCTAGCTGGATATTGCGCTGGGCGCACTCTAGATTTGTGCTATCGTCGTCACACAGCGTGCGCGCTTTTCGCGTGAAAGAGACGTTCAGCAGGCTCATGGTCACCATCAAGGACATCGCAGCTCGTTTGCAAGTGTCGCCCTCGACGGTCGGACGGGCGTTGGCGGATGACCCCCGCATCAGCCGTGCGGTCAAGCAGAAGGTTGCCGAGGTCGCAGACGAGATCGGCTATGTCGCCAACCGGGCCGCGCAGATCATGCGCGGTGTCTCCAGCAATCTCGTAGGTCTGGTCGTTCCGGATATCCGCAACAGCTTCTATTCGACGATCGCGCACGGGCTGTCGAAATGTCTGGAGGAAGCTGGCTACCAACTGACGCTTTCGGAAACGGATGACGACCGGATGACCGAGTTGCGTCACATCCGCGAACTGACCAGTGCGAATGTCGCCGGCGTCATCATCGTGCCCAGCGCAAAGCCGCATCCCAGTTCGGTCCGTCTCCTGAAGGCCATTCCGCACATCCAGCTGCTGCGAAGGATCTCCGCTCTCGGAGAGCAGTGGTTCGGAATGGATGACACGGCAGCGATGCATCAAGCAACAAGACACCTTGTTCAATTGGGCCATCGCCGCATCGGCTATATCGGCGGCCTCGCCGAACTGCCGACAGGCGCCGCGCGCCTGCATGGATACCGCAGTGCTCTTGCCAACCCGTCCGCGAAGAATGATGGTCTGGTAGAGCTTGGGCCGCCATCCTCGATGGAGTTTGGTAGCGAAGCGTTGCGCCGAATGCTGGACCTGCCCAAGCCACCCTCGGCCGTTGTGATCGGCTCCGTCCAGATCACCCAAGGGGTTCTTGAAGAGCTGCATGTGAGGGGCGTCCAGATACCCCAGCAGCTTTCTGTCGTCGGCTTCGGCGATGAACTCGGCTTTCGTTGGTGGGGCCCCGGCCTGACAACGATCAGCCTGCCGGTATCGGAGCTGGCTACAGCCTGCGGGCTTTGGTTCGTCCATCAAATCAAGCACAAATCCGTCAACGCCGCCCCATACAGCTCGATCACGCCACCGACACTGATCGTGCGGGGCAGCACCTGCGAGTTTTCGCGGGCGCCGGATGGCCGCGCGGCGAGGGGCGTTTCCGCGTCCGCGGGCTGATGAATCCAGCGGGACGTGACCCGCGCGGACTGCCATTGATAGCAATGGGTTTTCGACGATGAACAGCACTGTGCTACTGACCGACTATGCGTGGCCGGACGATTCCATCGAGCGCGGAATCGTCGAGGACGCCGGTATGCGCCTGGTCAGCGGTCCGGCGACGCCCTCGTCCGCCGAAGCCATCGAAGCACTTGCCCTGGAGCATCAGCCTGCCGCCATCATGACATGCTGGGCGCCGGTATCGGCCAACGCGATCGCCGCCTCTGCCGGGCTGGAGATCGTGGCAAGGCTAGGGGGCGGACTTGACAATATCGCGGTCGAAGCTGCGACCAGCCGCGGCATATGGGTCACCAATGTGCCCGATTATTGCGTCGAGGAGGTCTCCGATCATGCCGTCGGCTTTGCGCTAGCCTGGACCAGGGGGATTGTTCTGTTCGATCGGGAGGTGCGTGCCGGCAGCTGGAATCCCTCCGGGGCAAAGCTTCGCCGTCTGTCCGAACTGACCTGTGGTATTGTCGGCTTCGGACGTATTGGTCGCGCGACCGCGCGCAAGCTTGCCGCGTTCGGTTGCCGCCTGCTCGCTTTCGATCCTCACATAACAGGTGAGCCTTCAGGTGTGCAGCCGGTCAGTCTGGAAGCCTTGCTGTCGCAGAGCGATGTTGTCGTCGTTCACGCACCGCTGACCGGTGCGACGCGTCATCTCATCAGTCGCGAGCGCATCGCATTGATGCGTCCTGGAAGCCTTCTGATCAATGTCAGCCGCGGAGGAGTGGTCGACACCGAGGCGGTCATCGAAGCGCTCGAGGGCGGGAGAATCTCCGGCGTGGCGCTCGATGTTCTCGAGACGGAGCCGAGCGTTCCTCTACGGTTGCTTGCCCAGTCCGGTGCGATCATCACCCCTCACGTCGCGTTTTCGTCGGATGCATCCTTGCGCGAACTTCGCGAGCGAGCGGCCGAAGAGGTCGTCCGCGTCCTGAAGGGTCAGAAGCCGCAACAGCCGCGCAACTCTCCCGTTCCGCGCAATGGCGGGGGGGCGGCATGAACACCGTGAGCCGCCCCATCGGAGCCGTCGTCGGAGCCAGCCCCGATCCGAAGCTTGATGCCTTTCTCGTCTCGAAGGGGCTTGCAGGCGCCGACGAAACCGCGCGCTGGTCCGCCCTCGCGGGCGGTGTTTCCTCGGACATCTGGCGGGCCGACTTGCCCGGCCGGTCGCTTTGCGTGAAACGGGCGCTGGCGAAATTGAAGGTCTCTGCCGATTGGCAGGCGCCGGTTTCGCGCAACGCCTACGAATGGGCGTGGATGCTGTTCGCGGTGGAGCATTGTCCCGACAACGTCCCGCGGCCGCTGGCCCACGATCCGGAGGCCGGCCTGTTTGCGATGTCGTTTCTTGAGCCCGCGCAGCATCACGTCTGGAAGGATCAGTTGCTGGCCGGGGAGGTCTCAAGCGAAACTGCGGCGGCCGTCGGCCGGCTCGTCGGGCGTCTTCATGCCGCAAGTGCCGGGCAAGCGCGTCTGGCGAAAACGTTCGACACTCGTGACAACTTCTATGCCTTGCGCATCGAGCCATACCTGATTGCGACGGCGAAGGTGCACGCCCCGGTCGCAGGGCGGCTGACTGACTTGGCCCAACGCACTGCTGCTGTGCAAATCGCGCTGGTGCACGGGGACGTCAGTCCGAAAAACATCCTTGTCGGCCCGCGAGGACCGGTGTTGCTTGACGCGGAGTGCGCTTGGTTCGGCGATCCGGCGTTCGACCTGGCATTCTGTCTCAACCATTTGCTTCTGAAGTGCCTGCCTCTCGACGCGCGCCGCAGCGAATTGATGTCGGCGTTCGCAGCCCTTGCCGAAGCCTATTGCGCGGAGCTCAATTGGGAATCGCGCGCGGCGCTGGAAGCTCGGGCCGCCGACTTGCTGCCGGGGCTTTTGCTGGCGCGGGTCGATGGCAAGTCGCCGGTGGAATATCTCACCGACGAGCAACAGCGGGATCATGTCCGTTCGTTTGCGGTGCCGCTGCTGCGTCAGCCTGTGACCCAGCTGTCTGATATCAGCGAGCGCTGGCTTCGATCATTCCGCTAGAGCGCAATCGCGCCGATCGAAGCCGAGCCGGAAGCGCTGGTCAGATGCGCTCTGCCTTCACGTCGTTACGAAGCACGCCGATCCCGGGAATCTCAACCTCGATCGTGTCGCCGATCTTGATCGGACCCACGCCCGCTGGCGTGCCGGTCATGATCACGTCGCCCGGCAGCAGGGTCATGAACCGGCTGAGATAGGCGATGGTGGTGGGGACCGAGAAGACCAGATCCGCGGTGCTTGCGTCCTGACGGACGGTGCCGTTGACGCGCGTGATGACACGCAGGCTTGACGGATCGAGCCCGGTGACGATCGCCGGTCCCAACGGGGCAAAGGTGTCATACCCTTTGCCGGCGAGTAGACATCCGAAGGCACTCTCGCGGCGCTGGACCACGCGGTCGCTGACGTCATTCCCGCAGGTGTAGCCAAATACGAAGTCGAGCGCGTCGGCTTCGGAGATGTGCCGGCCCTGCTTGCCGATGATGACCGTCAACTCGCCTTCGAAATGGACGATCTCGCCATCGTGAGGGTAGATGATCGAGTCATCGTGGCCGACCACCGCCGTGCTCGGTTTCATGAAGAGAACGGGTGCCTGCGGATCAGATTTACCCGTCTCTTGCGAATGAGCTCTGTAATTGTAGGCGAGGCCGAACACTCGGGGTCGATCGACAGGCGCAAGGATGCGCGCGTCGGCAAGGCTGTCCGTCGGTCCCGCCTTGTCGAGGCCGTCGAAGGGCGAGCCTTCCAGGCGCGTGATTTGGTTGCCGTCAAGAATTCCGTAGTGCGCCCGACCGTCCAGAGCGTATCTGACGATATGCATGATCATCCTCGCCTTGCCGTGATTTGTGCTAACGTTAGCTATCTCGCCGCAGCTTGGTCAAGCGGTGTGGGCACAGGTTCATTGGAATTAACCGAGTTGACAGTCTGTGTGAGTTGTGCAAACGTTAGCATTAAGATGGATTGATCTTCAACAAGCTGCGTCGACGTCTTGCCGTCGCGCGCGCCAAGGGCGGAAACCAGAGGGGCGGGATGAGCTTTACGTTGCTCGCGCAGTCGACAATCGGTGGCGTGCTGCTCGGCGGCATATACGGATTGCTGGCTCTGGGGCTCAGCTTGAGCTGGGGGTTGCTGCGCCTGGTCAATCTCAGTCACTTCGCGCTGGCGTTTCTTGCCGCCTATATCGGCTACGGCCTTGGTACGAGATTCGGGTGGCCGATCTGGGTTTCCGGATTGGCGATCTTGCCCGCGTTTTTTCTGATCGGCGTCGCGTTGCACGCGGTCTTCGTTCGCTTCAAGGTTGGCGAGTTCGCGTCGATGCTCGTGACGTTTGGGCTGACGGTTCTCATTGAATCGTTCATCCAGTGGGTTTGGTCGGCCGACTACCTCAAATATGAGACAAGCCATACGCAGGATACACTGCGGCTCGGCTCGCTCTACATTCCGCTGCTAGAGCTGGTCGCATTTGGTTTCGCGGCAGCGCTCGCGCTTGGCGCCTGGCTTGGCTTGAACCGAACGATGCTTGGAAAAGCGTTACGCGCTGTGGCGCAGGACGGGCCGGTCGCCGCCGCATTCGGCATCAATGCGGCCGGCCTGTCCTATCTGCTCGCTGGTCTATGTGCGGCGTCGGCTGGGGTTGCCGGCGTATTCATTGCGCTCACCTCGACGCTTGCGCCGTCGCAGATCGAGGCGTGGATCGGCGTCATCTTCGCTGTTGTGATTATTGGAGGATTGGCGAACCCGCTCGGTGCGCTTGCCGCCGGCGTGCTGGTCGGCGTCTCCGAGGCCGTGACGATGGCGCTCGTCAATCCGGCCTGGGCGCCGCTGGTCGCGTTTTCGATCCTGATCGCTCTCTTGCTGTGGAAGCCACGATGGCTCTGATCGAGAAAAGTGCTCGCGTGGCGATCCCGGCTGCGATCTTGCTGCTGGTGCTGCTGCCATTTACCGGTGTCGCGGACTTCTACCTGTCATATCTGTACGTCGTCTGCTTCTGGGTCGCGCTCGCCACAAGCTGGGGCATCCTGAGCGGCTACACGGGCTATTGGAGTTTTGGCCACGCTGCGTTCTTCGGCGCCGGAATCTATACGACCGCGACCCTGTGCGGAAAGTTCCAGGTGCCGTTCCTCCTGACCATTCCACTGGCAGCGGCAGTCGCGGCGCTTCTTGCCGTGGCGATCGGGCTTGTCGTGTTTCGCAACAAGGGGCTGCGCGGGGAGTTCTTTGCGCTGCTGACACTGTCGGTCACCTTCGTGCTCGCAGCCATCATCTCGAATACCTCGATCGACGGCGGCGCCGGCGTCTATCTCAGCAATGTCCCGGTCCCTCAGATCGCGCCCTCGGTGTCCGGCTCGATTTATCTGATGGGCTTGCTGCTGGCCGCGATCGCACTGCTCGTTTCTCGTCAAATCCTCCGCTCGAGACTTGGCGAAGGGCTGCTCGCCATTCACGATGACGAGGACGTCGCAGAGGTGAAGGGAGTTCCGGCGCTCCGCTACAAGCTGATCGCATTCGCCGTCTCTTCGGCGATCGCGGGGGCGGCCGGTTCGATTCAGGCGATTTATGTCGGGTACGTCACCGTTGGCGAGACATTCTCGGTCACCGTGCCACTCTACGTCGTGTTGATGAGCGTCCTTGGCGGAGCGCGGCATTGGGCGGGGCCCGCGATCGGTGCGACGCTGATTACGGTGGCGCAGAGCCTCGCGGTCGGCGGCGGGCACGCCGAGCTTGGGCGGGCCGTCGTTGCCCTGGCGCTGATCGTGGTGATCCTGACGATCCCTCAGGGGATCGCGCCTCGGCTGTTGCGCCTATTCTCTCGTGGCGGGGTGTCGCAGCGAACCGACATTCAGCAGCTGCGCGTGATCGAAACGAAATCCGACGATGTGACGCCGCTTCAGAGCGGCAACGTGATCCTGGAATGCCGCGATGTCGCGAAATCGTTCGGCGGCATCCGGGCGCTGCGTGGGGTCAATCTTCAGGTCAATGAGGGCGAGATCCTCGCGCTCGTCGGTCCGAACGGATCGGGAAAGTCGACCCTGATCAACATGATCAGCGGCCACTTCAGATTGACGGCGGGCAGAATCGAGCTCGACGGCGCCGTCATTTCGGGACTGCCGCCGCATGAAATCGCGTGTCGTGGCATCGCGCGGACCTACCAAATTCCCCGCTTGTTCGACAGCATGACGGTGCTCGAGAACGTCCGGCTGTGCGCCGGCTTCAGCGGTGCCAACCCGGGCGACAAGGAGACGCCTGATGATGCGGCGCGGCGATGGCTCGCCTTTACCGGGTTGTCCGCGAAGGCCGATCTGCTGCCGTCGATGCTGAACCTGCACCAGCGCAAGTTCCTCGAATTCGCACGCGCGCTTGCCGCGCAGCCGCGCCTGTTGCTGCTGGACGAGGTGCTCTGCGGATTGACGCCGCCTGAGGTTGACCAGGCGGTTGCCATGATCCGCAAGATCAGGGCCGGTGGCACCACCATCATCTTTGTCGAGCACCTGATGCGGGCGGTGGTTGCTCTTGCCGATCGCATCGCAGTTCTTGACCAGGGAACGCTGCTTGCACTGGGGCCGCCGCGCGAGACCATGCAGAATCCGCGCGTCATCACCGCGTATCTCGGGGCCTCCCATGCTGCTTGAGGTTCGCAATCTCCAGGTGAAGTACGGTGACGCGCCGGCACTATGGGATGCGACACTCACCGTCGGCGCCGGCCAGATCGTCTCGGTGGTCGGGCCAAACGGGGCCGGGAAGAGCACGTTGATCAACGCCATTGCAGGGCTGCTGCGGCCAAGCCGCGGTGAAGTCCTGATCGAGGGCGTCGACACCGCGCGCCTTCCCGCATATCGCGTCTGCGATCATGGCATCGCCATCGTTCCGGAGGGGCGGCGTCTGTTTGTCCAGATGACCGTCATGGACAATCTTGAGCTCGGAAGTTACCGCGCGGCCGCGCACGCCTCGCGCCAGGAGGCGTTACACGCGGTCTTTTCGCTGTTTCCGGTGCTGAAAGAGCGAAGCAACCAGATTTCGGGCTCGATGTCCGGCGGGCAGCAGCAGATGGTGGCGATTGCTCGCGCCCTGATGGCGCGGCCGCGGCTGTTGTTGCTGGACGAGCCTTCGCTCGGCCTGTCGCCGGCCGTCGTTGAAGACATGTTCCGCATCATTCGCACCATCAACGAACGCGGGGTGGCGGTGTTGCTGGTTGAGCAGAATATCACCAAGGCGCTCGAGCTCGCCCATCATGCCTATGTCATCGAGGACGGGCGCATCACCACCTCGGGCGACCCTGCACTGCTGCTCAATGATCCCCAGATTCGAGAGGCTTATCTTGGCGTCTGACCTGCAAGAGAATGGTGTTCCCGTTGCGATCAATCGGATCGTCACCGGGTACAATGGCGAAGGGAAGGCGGATGTGGTGCTGGACGGTGCGCCGCCGCGTACGGATGTGTTTCAGCGCATTCCCGGCATGGTTTCGCGCCTGGTCTGGGCGACCGCGGAGACGGCGCTCGTGCCCGTCAAGAACGTGGACCCAACGATGTCGGTGACGAGCATCGCTCCGGCATCCGGAGAGACCCGTTTCCTCGTCGTCACTTTCCCGCCCGACAGGGTGTTCGCGGCGCCGGACTTCGATCCGGCTGCGGCGACTGAGGAGAACCTCCGCCTCAATCCGGGTCTCGCCGAACATTTCGAGCCGGACGGGATGCACGCGACCGACAGCGTCGATTACGGTATCGTGCTTGACGGTGAAATCTGGCTGGAACTCGACGACGGGCGCCAGACTTGCCTGCGTAAGCACGATGTGGTCGTGCAGAACGGCACACGCCACGCTTGACGCAACAAGAGCGATCGCCCGGCGACGCTTGCTTTCGTTCTCATCGGCGCGAGCCGGATGGCCTTGTCGAAATCAATTACGCGATAAGAATTAACAAGATTGAAGAACAGGAACTTGAAATGACTGACACAACGATCGCCCGAGTGCATGGGCGTCGAGTTTGGGATTCCCGGGGCCGGCCGACGGTAGAGGCCGAGGTAACGCTCACTTGCGGCGCGACTGGACGTGCCACGGCGCCGGCCGGTGCTTCGACCGGCAGCGGCGAAGCGCTCGAACTCCGTGACGGAGGCGCGGCTTTCGGCGGTCTTGGCGTGATGAAGGCGCTCGCGTCGATCAACGGCGATATCGCGCAGGCGTTGGCTGGGCAGGACGCCTGCGATCAACTTCGACTGGATGAGAAGCTGGTCGCACTTGACGGGACGCCGAACCGAAGCCGGCTCGGCGGCAATGCCATCGTCGCGACCTCGATGGCCTTGCTGCACGCGGCGGCGGCAGCGAGCCGGCAGCCGGTTTGGCGCTATCTCGCAAAGGGCAGGGCGGTTCGTCTGCCGCTGCCCGAAATTCAGATCTTTGGCGGCGGAGCCCATGCGGCGCGGCGTGTCGACGTGCAGGATTTCATGATCATGTGTCCGGCCGCGCGCAGCTTCAGCGAGGCGCTCGAATGGACCGCCGAAGTCTACCGCGCAGCCGGCGCACTGATGAAGAGGACCGGCAAGCTGCAGGGCGTCGCTGATGAGGGCGGCTATTGGCCGGCTTTCACCAGCAATGAAGAAGCACTCGATACCCTGATGCAGGCCATCCAGGATGCAGGCTTGCGGCCGGGGGCCGAGGTCGGCATCTCGCTGGATATCGCCGCATCCGAGTTCGGCGAGAACGGATACTACGTCCTCGCCCTCGATGGCCGTCGTCTCGACACCAGCGGATTGATTGACATGCTGGGCGGATGGCTCGATGCCTATCCGATCCTTTCGATCGAAGACCCGGTAGCTGAGGACGATTCGCATGGCTTCCGCGCCTTCACCAGCCGATACGGATCGCGGTGCCAGATCATCGGTGACGACTTCCTCGTCACCAACGCCGAACGCGTCGCGGCAGCGGCGGCCGAAGCCAGCACCAATGCGGTTTTGATCAAGCCCAATCAAGCGGGCACGGTCAGCGAGGCGCATGCCGCGCTGCTTGCGGGCAAGAAAGCCGGCTTCGGTACCATCGTGTCGGCGCGTTCCGGCGAGACCGAAGATGTGACGATCGCGCATCTCAGCGTCGGGTGGGATGCGGGACAGCTCAAGGTGGGGTCGTTCTCGCGCTCGGAGCGGATGGCCAAGTGGAACGAGGTCGTGAGGATCGAGGAGGAACTCGGCGCCGACGCGAGGTTCAGTGGCTGGTCCGCCCTGCCCTTCAAGGTTTCTCCCGTGGCGGCGCGAGGGGTGTGAGGGCGTAGCGCTTCGCGCAAAACGTTCGCAGGATTTGCGCAGCAAGGTCATCATTCTGTCTCCCCGCGAGAATGGCACGGTGCGGCCTGATCTGCATCGAAGGTCGGTAATTTAGCTGGATCTAGGCAAGTTGGCTGTTGACGATCCGTCGAGCTCTGCACAATAGTAAATGCTAACGTTAGCATAAAAGCTTGAGGAAAAGCCTGAGGAAAAGCCTGAGGCCCCGATGTTGCCGCCCGTCAATCTGCGTCCGCCATTCAACATCACCCGCGCCAGTCACGTCATCCTGCACGTGGCCGACCTCGCGAGGAGCAAGGATTTCTACGTCAAGATCGCCGGGCTCGTCGTCTCCGATGAGAGCGACGGCGTTTGCTATCTGCGCGGTCTCGCTGAAGCCTGTCACCACAGCCTCGTGCTGGTCCAGTCACCCAAAGGCGCGACCTGCAAGCGGATCGGAATGCGCGTGTTCTTCGATGAGGAGCTCGAACTCGCCCACCAGTTCTTCACGGCGCGCAATCTCCCGGCTGCATGGGCGGAGGTGCCGCACCAGGGGCGTACGTTGCATGTGGAAGATCCCGCTGGAACCAAGATCGAGCTCTGCGCACGGATGGAAACCCGCCCGCGGCTACATCTGAAGCGCGAGATATTCGCCGGCGCGCAGGCGCAGTCGCTGGATCACTATCAGTTGCTCGCGCCCGATGCGTTCGCGCTGTGCGGCTTCTATGGCGAGCTTGGCTTCCGGAGCTCCGAATATCTCGCGCATGGCGACAAGTTGCTGGGCTCGTTCATGTACCGCAAGGGCACGGTGCTGGATCTTGCTGTCGTTGAGGGGCAGGGGCCGCGGCTGCATCACTTCGCCTATCTGGTGCCGGGAGCCGACCAGATTTTTGCGGCCTGCGATCTCGCCGGCAATTACGGGCTCGCTGATAGCGTCGAGCGTGGGCCAGGCCGCCACGGACCCGGCGGCGTGCTGTTCGTCTATCTGCGCGATCCGGATGGACATCGGATCGAGCTGTTCACCGACCACTATCGGACCATCGATATCGAGATCGAGCCGGTGCGCTGGGAGGCGGCATCGCTCAGCACCCGCGCGCACTGGGGATTGCCGGCGCCGGCCCGCTGGTACTTCGAGGCGACCAACTTTGACGGCTCGCCGGTCGTCGATCCTGCGGTGCGACCCAACCCTGAAACACTCGAGAGCTACGCTCAAAAGCTCTCGTCACAAAGCTGACTGCGAAAAGGAAAGTACCGCGATGGCACGGGTCAAATATCTTCAAGCATCCGATCTCGGCGAGGAAGGCAAGCCGCTGTTCGAGCGCCTGCTGCGCGAGCGCAAGGTGCCCACGGCGAACATCTTCCTGGCTCTGGCACATGCGCCGCAAATTCTCGATCAGTTCCTGTCCTACGGCAATGCGATGCGAGGAGCGAAACTGAGTCCGAAACTGCGCGAGATGGCGATCCTGACGGTCGGTCACTGCACGGCCTCCGAATACGAGATCGCTCATCATCAGTCACACGGGTTAAAAGCCGGCATCAGCCCGGAGCAGCTCAAGGAGATCGGAAAGTTCGACACCTCGCCCTTGTTCAGCGCGGGGGAGCGCGCCGTCATGGAATTCGCGAAAGAGTCTACCCTGCGTGTCAACGTGAGCGATAGCAGCTGGAATCGCGTGGCGGCCTTTTTGAGCGAACGCGAGCTGGTCGAGCTCGTGCTGACGGTCGCCTGGTACAACTCCGGTGTCCGTATCATGGGAGCGCTCGCGATCGAGCTGGAAGAGGGCTACCGCTGAGCGGACGTGCGGGCCCCGCCGTGCACGGCGGGAAGACCAGATAACCAACACAGGGAGGGGACCCCAGTGACACAATCGCAGATGCAATTTCGACGCAGAGCATTCCTTGCTGGGGTGGGCTCACTTGCGATGTCCGTCGCCCTGCCGGCGCTTGCCGAACAGGGCGCCGGAACGATCAGGGTCGGGCAGACCCTTCCTCTGACCGGACCGCTCGCGTCGGTCGGCGGTATCCACAAGCTGGCCGCCGAAGTGTTCGTCGAGACGGTCAACAAGCGCGGCGGTGTGCTTGGCCGCAAGCTGGAACTCGTGCTGCTCGACGATCAGTCGCAACCGGCGAACGCGCGCACGCTGTATGAGCGGCTCATCACCGCCGACAAGGTCGATTTGCTGATGGGGCCATATGGCACTAGCTCGATCATTGCCGCGATGGGGGTCGCACAGCGTTTCGGAAAGCTTCTGATCCAGAGCAGCCTCGGCGATCCGAAGCTCGCGCCCTACGACATGCAATTCCCCGTGCTTCCGCTGGGACCCGATCCCTTCCGCGCCGATACCGAGGTTGTGCTTGATGCATATGCGGCGACACGCGAGCCGCCGAAGACGATCGCTTTCGTGACCAGCAAATTCCCCTCTGCGCTCGAGCTTGCCAAGGGCGGTCAGGATGTCGCGCTCAAGCGCGACATGAAGGTGCTGCTGTTCCTCGAATACGAGTTCGGCACCCGCGATTTCGGGGGGATTGCAGCGCGCATCAAGGATGCCAGTCCCGACCTGCTATGGTCAGGCGCGATCGGCCTGGAAGCCAGCCAGTTGCTCGATGCAATGGCCCGCATCGACTACAAGCCGCGGCGCCAATTCTATTTGTTTCCCGCACCGGGACCGACCGTTGCCAACCCGAACGCGAACGGGCTCACCAGTCTCACCTGGTTCGAGGACCACGAGCCGTTCACCAGAAACGGCGGTGCGGCGGAGTTCATTACGCTCTACACGGAGCGCGCGAAGGCGGCAGGCCTGCCGTGGCCGCGCGCCGAATCTCAAGCCGCAGCCGAGTTCGCCGCCTGGCAGGTGCTCGAAGCGGCCGCAACCGCGGTCGGGCAAGTCAATGACAAGGCCATGGCCGCCTGGCTGAAGACCAATTCCGTGAACACGGTTCTTGGCGTCCGCAGCTTCGACGGGCAGTTCAACACCGGTCCGGCGAACACAAAGGTCAGGCAAGTCCAGGACGGCAAGTGGGTGGCGATATGGCCAGCCAGCTTCCGGCCGCCTGGTACCGATTTTATTGCTCCCTGATAGCGAGCATCACGGCAACAGCTACGAAATAAAGGAAGGTCCCCATGGAACGGACGATGGTCGCAGCGAGGCTGCACGCGCTTGGACAACCGATGTCGCTTGACGCGATCCCCGTGCCGAAACCCCGGCCAACCGACGTGCTGGTGCGCGTCAAGGCGTGCGGCATCGTCCCGAACATGGCGAATGTCATCAACAACTGGCCGACCTGGTTTCCGCATCAGCCGTTGCCGAAATTTCCGGCTGTGTTCGGGCTTGATCCGGCTGGCGTCGTCGAGGAAGTCGGTGAGGCCGTCATCAACGTCAAGGCCGGCGACCGCGTCTATGTGAGCCCGCTGCGCTCCTGCGGATCGTGCAAGGCCTGCCGCGCCGGTCAGCGCAGCTATTGCCGGTATTTTACGCTCAACGGCTACTTCAGCACCAGCAGGGACGGCCAGCGCATCTTCGACCTGTATCCGTATGGCGGATTTAGCGAGTTTATGACGGCGCCCGAGTACGCGATCGTCAATATTCCGGACAATCTCAGCTTTGAGCAGGCCGGCAGGTTCGGATACCTCGGAACATCATACGGCGCTCTGAAGAATGCGGGAGCAGGTCCAGGCCAGGTCGCGTTGATCGATGGCATCACGGGAACGCTCGGCGTGGCGGCCACCGTGCTTGGCCTCGCCATGGGCGTCTCGCGAGTTCTCGGGACGGGGCGTGATGAACAGCTTCTCAGCCGCGTCAAGGCGATCGCGCCTGGCCGCATCGACGTCATGACGCTCGGAAGCGGCTCCGCCGGCGAGTGGGCGAAGGCATCGACCGACGGCGAAGGCGTCGACTTCGTCATCAGCGCGCTCGGTGCCAAGGCTCCGGCCGCGACCATGCTCGATTCGATGAAGGGCGTCCGCCGCGGTGGCCGGATCGTCAACGTCGGTGGCGTCGCAGAGGATCTGCCGATCGACGTGAAGTGGCTGATGGACGAACAGGTTCAACTGATCGGATCGAACTGGTTCACGACCGCGCAGGGACAGGAAATGGCGGAGATGGTCCGCTCCGGGACCATCGATCTGTCGTATCTCGAACACCGGCGCTTTCCGCTGGCGCGCGTGAACGAAGCGATCTCCGGCTTGAAGGACCGGGACGGTGGGTTCAGCAACTACGTGGTCATTCCGTGAAACAGTACGCCGTGGGCGGCGTCGCCCACGGCTTGCCCGTGACTGCCTGCAGGTGCGGCGTGGAGCGCCGTGCATGGGAGGGGACCGTGCAAAGTATGAGGATACGTTCAGTCAGGTCTGAAGCGGCGCGACCGAGGTGCAATTCCATGATCTGGATGCGATGGCCCCAACACGAATTATACAGCCTTCAATTCATGCGCATCCTTCAGTTCGCTGAAACCGGGGCCAGTACCGTCCGCGAGTGTTACTCGGCCGCTGATCAAATCCGGCCGGGCGACAGCGAGAGCTGGTACCGCGAGTGGAAACGGCTCGCGGACGACAATCGAGCAAGAGCCGTGCGGATGCTGGGCGAGGGGCATGTCCGGCTTGCGCAAGGCATGTTTCTGAGAGCGGGAGCCTACTACCGATCGGCCGAACTGTTTCTCGCGGATTGCGATGAGCGTCGATGGCGCGTCCTCGACGCCATGCAGAATTGCTCGCTGCAATACCTGCGAGCTCTCGATCCGGCGGCCGAGTTCGTCGAGATCCCGCATGCGGACGAACCGATCGCCGGTTACTTTATTCCCGGCGCATCTGGTGGCCGGAAGTGGCCTGCAGTGATCTGCGTGAATGGAGAGGGAGAGCCGAAGGACGCACACCTCTTCACGATTGCGGCTCGCGCCGTCAGCAGAGGGCTGTCTCTTCTTTTGGTCGATCTCCCTTGCCAGCCGGCGAATGCGCGGCGTGGCGTCGGCTCCGATCGGCATGAGATCGAAGCAGGAATCAGCGCGTGTGTTGACTATCTGGTGACGCGCGGCGACGTCGACGAAAAGCTGATCGCAATCTACGGCGATGGATTGGGCGCGTCCTACGCCGCGCGAGCCGCGAGCCTGGATACGCGGTTTGCAGCTGCCGTATGCGACGGTGGTTTGTTCGACAGCAGCTATGGTCATTCTGTCCTCGGGTCTTTTGCCGGGCGGCCTCACGGACGGCTGCCGGACCGGGGGCGCCACCATGGGATAGCGCGCAGTATCGCGTGCCCATTCCTCATCACGATCAATTGGGAGTGTCTGCCCGATACCGACGCCGCCGTGAGGCTGTTCGACTACTGCAAGTCGTCGGGTATTTGCGCCGACTTGGAGCCCTCGCTGCTGAGTGGGGCGCTTCCCGATCGACAGACCTGGATCGAGCCCGATCGAAACTTCATCTTCGATTGGATCACCTTGAAGTTGGCTGAACGGCACTAGGCCGGAGGGGGATGACATGTCGGCACGAGGCGAATGGTCATTCCTGCAAGGTAGCGGGGTGTTCGAAGTCCGATCGCGCGTTACTCAAGCATCGACCGCACTCCTCAGCGCGCGCTCCGAATTTTTCCGGATGATCGCAAGTGTCGAGTTCAGATTCGCCAAGGTCCGCGCGTCGACGTTCGCAAAAATGATGCTGTTGAGCGCTTCCCGCTTGTCCGACAATTTCTGGATCTCCGCGCGGGCCTTGGCCGTCAGCGACATCAAAACCAGCCTGCCGTCAATCGGCGATGATTTTCGTGACAGCAGGCCAGCCTTCTCCAATTGCTTCGTGTGCATCGCGATGAACGTGGCGTGGGTACGCAGCTTTGTCGCGATGTCGACCCCGGAGACGCCGCCGTCCTTGCCGAGATCATCGATGGCCATGAGGATGAGCCATTGAGCTTCACTGACCCCGAGTTGCTCAGCCCAGGTTTTGCGGATGTCGCCGAGCAGTGAACCTATTTCCAGCATATTCCAGACGAAGTCCGTCATTGCTGCATCAAGTTGTTTTCCGACCATTGTGAATTCCGATCGTGTTGGTGTCTGGACCGTCGGCGGTCTCTTCGATTGAAGCCATGCTACGGCTTCATAGCCGGAAAAAGCTAGCCCGAAAACTCATCTTGTGTGTGACAATTCAGCAATGGCTTCACAAATTATTGTAAGCAATTAAAATCATGAAGTTACTTCATGAATTAACTGCGGTATATTCTCCAAGTGGACAGCGAAGAGGTTCGGAGGGTGAGCGTTGCGCTCGCCATCGGGCAATTTCACAGAACCAGGAGTCTGGCGATGTCCTTTGGTTTGGCGGCTTCGTGTGGAGGGTTGAAATGCCGTTTCGTTCAAATATCCGAACTCTTGTTGTGGCGTTCTCATTGATTGGGGGCGTCGCCTCTGGCCATGCTGCTGACGTCGACGATCAGCCGGTCAAGGCTGCTCCCAAGCCTGCGGCGCCGGTGCCGTTCTTCTTCGTCAATGATAACAGGCTTACCTACGCTTACATGCCCAACGGCACTGATCCCGGTGTAACGGCATCGACCGCGAAGCAAGCGTACGCATTCACCCATTTCGACGCTTGGCAGTACGGCACCAACCTGATCAACCTTGCCCTCTACAAATCCGATCACAACGATCCGGCAGCGCCCTGTGCCCCTGGAGGCGGAGTTGGGTGCGCTGGCGCCAGCGACTTCTATGGTTACATCCGCAGCACTTTCGGATTCAACCAGATATTCGACACCACGGCTTTCACCGTCGGGCCGCTAAGGAACATCTCGTTTGAGGTGGGAGTGGACGCTGGGGTTGAAAACAATCCTTTGTCGCCAGCCAAACGATCCGGCGTGGTCGGATTGCTGTTCGCATTCGACCTGCCTTACAAGGGATTCTTCAACGTCTCGCCGTTATACTACAAGGAGACAAACCACAGTGCTTTCTTGCCGGCTCCGTCCGACGGGACTTTGGATTTCCGCGGCACCTGGGCGCTCGAGACCAACTACTATATGGATCTCGGCTTCCTGCCACAGAACATGCAGTTCTGGTCGATCAGCGTCCGCGCCGCCTGGTACGGACCGAAGGGGCCCGGCACCAGTGTACCCGGCACGCTTGACAGGAAAATTGAATTCAACAGTGAGCCCATTCGACTGACGCTCGATGCCAGCAAGGCGGTGTGGGGGGACAAGTACTCGCACTTTGTCGATGTCTGGGTCGCCTATCGGTACTGGAAGAACAAGTTCGGTCTCGATAACAACCTCTCGCCCTCGTGCATCGGTAAATTTGCTGGCAGCTGCGTCGAGTCTACCTTGTACTCAGGCGTTACGGTGAAGTTCTGACTCCCTGCACCTCAACAGCCGATCGCGCGCGGCACGAAGGACACCTCCGGCAATGCCCTGCCGGAGGTGTCGATTTGCCGAGTGTCGACTGCAGCGCTCGATCAGTCAAATCGCTTCGCCCGTGAGTGCGGCGGATCGGGACGTCGATGGACTTGTTGCTGGTGGTGGTCGATTCGCTCAACCATGTGCCACGCGAACATTGAAGCTGCGGTGCCTGCGGGGAAGTGGTGGGCAGACGAGAAAAGCGCGTGAACGATATGCAGCAGATCTGGCGTGCGGGCTGCGGCCACGAACGCCGGTAACGGATCGGGGAGGTTGGCATGCTGGCTCATCAAATTTCGAGGCGGATACTTCAGAGCAGCTGGACGCGCGCCGGCGCCGTCTGGCTGTTCTCGATGATCGGCTTGGCTGAGTCGTGCCGTCCGGTTCACGCGGACGAGAGTCAAGTTCAGCGCGGCAAATACCTGGTCGGAATTGTGGGCTGCGGTGATTGCCACACGCCGGGCCACTTCTTCGGGAAGCCGGATCTCAGCCGGGCCCTCAGCGGCTCCGAGGTTGGTTTTGAAGTCCCGCAACTTGGTGTGTTCTATGGTTCAAACCTGACACCAGACAACGAGACGGGCCTCGGCAACTGGTCGGTTGCTGAGATTGTTGCGGCGTTCACAAGGGGCGTCACCCCGGACAATCGAGAACTTTCAGCGGCAATGCCATGGCGGGGGTTCTCGGCAATGACGGCGGCGGATGCCAATTCAATCGCTGAATACCTGAAAACGCTGAAGCCGATCAAAAACGCGGTGCCCGGTCCCTTTGGACCCACCGAGAAGCCCACGTCCTTCGTGATGAAGATCGTTCCGCCCTCGAATTAGCGGGTGGATGAAAGTTGGGTGGCTTTACAGCGCATCGGGGCAGTTCTGCCCACCGAACTCAAGAAGTGACTCTTGCAATGTTTCCTGGCTACTTCCGCCGACGATCGCCCGCGCGCTGATCCGCAATTTGCTGCAAGAGAACTCGTCGGTCTGTAGCGAGCAGGCGAGCGGTTTAAGACAATCGAGCGTAGCCGGAGCCTGTAACGCTGAGGAGGGCAGTATCGCGGGTGAGCTCAATCGTCCATGGTGTCCGCAGGAAAATTGAGTGTGACCGTCAGGCCGCGACCGCCGATGCCCTCCGTTAGCGTTATCGTACCGGCACTTTGCCCCACCAAGGCGCGGACGATGGAGAGCCCGAGCCCAGAGCCGGGAGGGCGGGTGGCGGCGGGTATGCGGTAAAAGCGATCGAATACTCGTTCGCGGTACTCTCGCGCAATGCCCGGGCCATTGTCTGCGATCTTCACTGCATACCGGCCAAGGCTGGCGACAACACTGACGACCACGCTACCACCCTCGCGATTGTACCTGATCGCGTTGTCGATCAGGTTGGTAAGAATGTCATGCAGCGCCGCTGGATCTGCGTAGAGCGGTGCATTGTCGATCTCGCAGTCAAACGCCAGCTCGACATTCTTTGCGGCCGCGAAGGGCGCCATGGTGACGATGGCCTCGCCCGTGCTGGCGACGAGATCGGTGGAAGGCATATCTTCGGTTGGCGCGGCAACCGCAGCCTGCTCTACGCGCGCCATTACGATGAGCTGGGCAACCAGCCGATCCAGATGTTTGGTCGATTTCTCGATCTCGGCGATGGTCTCGACATTGGTTGGCAGTTGGCTAGTGTCGCGTTGCAGCAGCGCCAGATGGACGCGCAGCGAAGCGAGCGGCGTCTTCATCTGGTGCGAGGCATCGGCGATGAAGTCCCGGATCACCTGGATCGCGACTTCGAGACGGACGAACAGCTCGTTCATCGCGCGCACCGGCGGATGTGCTTCGATCGGGATGTGTTCCAGGTCGAGCCGGTCCAGGCTTGCTCCCGTTCCGAATTGCCGCGTATCGATCTCGCGTCCAAGATCGACCAGCGGCGAAAGCCCGCGCCGGACAGCAAACCAGACCAGGATGGCGGCTGTGGCGATGATGGCGACTTCCAGCGCTGCCAGCGCGAGCAGGAGCTGACGCTGCACTGCCGTTCGCCCGTTCATGGTCTCCGCGACTTCGATCAGAACGGGGAGCGGTTTGCCGTAGACCGCCTGGGTCGTCGCCGCGACACGAACCGCTATTCCACGGTAGGAGGAATCGAAATGCTTGACGTCCCCGATTGGAATCGCAGCGACTTCCGCGCGGGGCAGATCTTGATAACCCGTGATGAGAGCCTGTCCGTGAGATACGCTATAATAGACGCTGTCATTGGCCCTGCTCTCGAGCATCCCAAGCGCGACCTGAGGCAGATCGACGGTGATTTCGCCGTCTTCGACGGCGACCTTTTCCGCGATCGCTTTCGCCGAACCGTCGAGAACACGATCATAAGCACTTTCGATGGTCTTGTTGATCAACAGCAAACCGGCGAGCCCAAATGCGACGGCAAGCGCGCTGGTCGGAACCAGCAGGTTAAGAAGCAGCGCGCGGCGTAGTGAGGGAGCTCGCTTGGCGATCACTTGTTCTCCATCAAATAGCCGAGGCCGCGTACCGTCTTGATTGTGGGTCCCCTGGGCCCAAGCTTTTGCCGCAGCCGCCCGATATAGAGCTCGATGGCGTTTGGTGCGACCGGTTCATCAAAGCCGAAGATTTCCGAGATCAGCCGTTCCTTGCGCACGAGCCGACCAGCGTGTGACATCAGGATCTCGAGAACCGTCACTTCGCGGCGGCGCAGCGGCAATGGCAGGTCGTCGATCATGGCTGTCGCGGACGAAGTGTCCAGCATCAAAGACCCGCATCGCAGGATCGGATCGAGGCGACCCTTGCCGCGCCGCACCAAAGCCTTGACCCGGGCCTCGAATTCATCGAGGTCGAATGGCTTGGTCAGGTAATCATCGGCTCCAAGGTTGAGGCATTTGACTTTGTCCTTTACCTCACCGAGCGCAGTAAGGATCAGGATCGGCACCTCGCACCCATTGCCGCGCAGCCTGCGCAGCACCTCCTGGCCCGGGATGTCGGGCAGGCCGAGGTCCAGCACGATCAGCGAGTAGGCTTCGGATGGTACGATCTCGACTGCGTCCGATCCACTCGATTCGTGATCGATGGCAAAGCCCGAAGGTGCCAAGGCCTTCTTGAGGCCTTCGACCAACGACGTGTCATCCTCAACGATTAGAATACGCACGACGATGAACCTCGAGCCGGAGCGGCGGGCGTTACCAAACGCGGCAATGTAAGTTCAGATGCGTCACGAGGTCAAAAGATTGCGCATCATCCGAGTGAATTTGTCACCACGCTTGCCGGCGTATCGTCTAATCGCCGGCCTGTGCGGGCTTGCCGTGTCTCTCCTTTTTGGCACCGCCGCGCTCCGCGCCGAGACCGGTGCCAAGGCGACCGACAATGCCGGCCGCGCGCAGGTTCGTCTTGCGGTGCAAGGTACGACCGACAGGTCCGAAGTCGCCGATCTCCTGACTGAATTCATGAAGCGGAACCCTGACGTTCTGGTTCAGTATTCAAAGGTGTCGTCGACGGAACTGTTCGATGATGTCGTCAGGCATTCGGGGGCACGAGGTACGGCCGATGTGACCTGGAGTTCGGCGATGGACCTCCAGATCAAGGTAGCCAATGATGGATATGCGGCCGAGTACCGCTCGCCTGAAGCCGACGGGATTTTCGACTGGGCGCGTTGGAAGGATCGTGCGTACGGCGTCACGGCCGAGGCGGTAGTGATGGTTTACAACAAGCGTCTGCTGCAGGACGGTCTGGTGCCGAAAGACCATGCCGACCTGTTGCGCCTGCTGACCGATCATCCAGCGGTGTTCCGCGGCAAGATCGCGACCTATGATCCCGAGTTGAGCGGCACCGGCCTGCTGTTCATTACCCAGGACGTGCGTGTCACGACCCAGACCTGGAAGCTGGTGACAGCGATGGGACAGGCTGGAGTCGAGCTCTATGCATCGTCTGACCCGATGATCAACCGTGTCAGCAGCGGCCAGCTGCTGCTGGCCTACAACGTGCTAGGCTCCTACGCGCTCGAACGTGCCAAGCGCGATCCCGATCTTGGCGTCGTCCTTCCCTCCGACTACATGCTGTTGCTGTCACGGATCGCGCTGATCCCGCAATCGGCGCCGCAGCCGGAGCTGGCTCGCCGCTTCGTCGATTTCTTGCTGTCACGCAGTGGCCAGACCCTGTTGGCCGGGCATTCGCTGGGGTCCGTTCGCAGCGACATGAAGGGCGCCATTCCCGGCTATGCCGATGGGGCCCAAGCGTTGCGGCCGATCGCGCTGAGCATCGATCTCATGACCTATCTCGATCAGGCCAAGCGTCATCGCTTCCTGAAGGACTGGAAAGAGTCACTTCACGGGCGCTGAGCGGAGCCGGTAAGCGCCGTCGGGATCACGAGCAGCGAGCGCAGGGCATTGATCGTGGTTTTCCGTATGCCACGACAGATCCATCGCGGATGACGCAACGTGACAGCTTGCTGACAGGTTGGCCGACTTATGCTGCCGCCCGATAACACGACCGGAACGACATTCATCCCCTGCGTGGCGGGGGTCCGTCGATATCTGGCAAAAATACCGGGAGGAGAGCGGACATGGCCTCGCAGGACGCAGGCGGAATTGCTTCGCACCATGAGAGCACAGTGCGGTCGGTCGCCGAGAGTTCGGCGGACCCTGTGCACCGTTTCTGGCCTGAGGGATGGTGGCGCCTGACCGATATCCGGATCGGAATAGTGCCGGTTCCGATCTATGCCTTGCTCATCGTTCTCGTTGCCGCATTGGTCTACACCGGTGAGATCAAGCCGGACGGGCCGACGATGATCGTGGTGCTGGTGCTCGGCGGCTTCACCTGCGCCGAGATCGGCAAGCGGATCCCGGTGCTGCGTAGCATCGGCGCTGGTGCGATCTTCGCCACCTTCATCCCGTCGGCGCTGGCCTTCTATCACCTGATCCCGGCGCAGGTCGAAAAATCCATCATCGACTTCACCAAGTCGACCAACTTCCTTTACCTATTCATCGCGTCGATCATCGTCGGCAGCATCTTTGCGATGGACCGTGAGGTCTTGATCCGTGGCTTTCTGAAGATCTTCGTGCCGCTCGCGGTCGGCTCCGTCGCGGCCGCAGCTGTCGGGACCGCAGTTGGGACGGCACTCGGACTTGGCGCCTCGCACACATTCTTCTACGTGGTCGTGCCCATCATGGCAGGCGGGGTTGGCGAGGGCGCAATTCCGCTGTCGATCGGATATGCGGCGTTGACGGGCATACCGCAGGGCGAGGTCTTTGCGCAGGTCCTTCCGCCGGTCATGCTGGGGAGCCTGACGGCCATCCTGCTCGCCGGCACGCTCAATTTCGTCGGCAAGAAATACCCGAGTCTCACCGGTGAGGGCCGCCTCCAGCCGCATCACGACGATGACATCGATGTGCAGGCGGTGCACGAGGAGGGCGGCACCGAGCAGGGTGTCGGCCATGTTGGCGTGAGCACGATCGCTGCGGCGGGCCTGACCGCGATCATGCTCTATCTGCTCGGCGTGCTCTGTCATCATCTGTTCGGCCTGCCGGCGCCGGTCGCGATGCTGTTCCTGGCGGTGCTGGCCAAGCTGACCCGTGCGGTGTCGCCGGAGCTGCAGCGCGGCGGACTGGTGGTCTACGAGTTCGTACGGACCAACATGACCTATCCGCTGCTGTTTGCGATCGGTGTCGCGTTGACGCCATGGGACAAGTTGGTCGCGGCGTTTCATTTCGCCAATATCGTCACCATCGTGTCGACCGTGGTTACGATCATGGCGACCGGATTTGCGGTCGGCAAGTTCATGAACTTGTATCCGATCGAAACGGCGATCGTGAATGCTTGTCACAGCGGGCAGGGCGGCACCGGCGACGTCGCCATTCTGACCGCAGCCAACCGCATGCAGCTGATGCCGTTTGCCCAGATCGCCACCCGGATCGGCGGCGCGGTTACCGTCACGGTGGTCCTGCTTATCATGGGCTACCTGAAATAACTCGTGCGCCGCATCAAGCGGCTCTCGTCGAAGTCGTCTGCGTGAAAGGTTGGTTGACCCATGAACAGTCTTGACAGCTTCAAATGCCGGAAGACGTTGACCGTCGGCGGCCAGACCTACACCTATTTTTCCTTGCCTGACGCCGAAAAGAACGGCCTCGCGAGCATGTCGCGCTTGCCGTTCTCGCTGAAGGTGCTGCTCGAGAACCTGCTGCGGTTCGAGGACGGCGGCTCGGTCACGCGCGCCAACATCGAGGCGCTGGTGCGATGGACCGAGGATCGTGGATCGGCCGGCGCCGAGATCGGCTTTCGCCCCGCACGGGTCTTGATGCAGGATTTCACCGGCGTGCCCGCCGTCGTCGATCTTGCCGCGATGCGCGACGGCATGGAGAGGCTCGGCGGCGATCCGTCACGGATCAATCCGCTCGTGCCGGTTGAGCTCGTGATCGATCATTCAGTCGTGGTCGATCACTTTGGCAATGCGCATGCGTTGCAGGACAACGTCACCCGGGAATATGAGCAGAACGGCGAACGCTACAATTTCCTAAAATGGGGGCAAGGCGCCTTCGCCAATTTCCGCGTGGTGCCGCCCGGCACCGGCATCTGTCATCAAGTCAACCTCGAATATCTGGCGCAGACGGTCTGGACCATGGAACGGGGCGGCGAGACCATCGCCTATCCTGATACGCTGGTTGGCACCGACAGCCACACCACCATGGCCAATGGCCTCGCTGTGCTTGGCTGGGGGGTCGGCGGCATCGAGGCCGAGGCGGCGATGCTTGGCCAGCCGCTGTCGATGCTGGTGCCGCAGGTGATCGGCTTCAAGCTGTCGGGCAAGCTCCGCGAGGGCGTGGTCGCAACCGATCTCGTCCTCACCGTGACCCAGATGCTGCGCAAGAAGGGGGTGGTTGGAAAGTTCGTCGAGTTCTTCGGGCCAGGCCTCGACCATATGACGCTCGCCGACCGTGCCACCATCAGCAACATGGCGCCGGAATATGGCGCGACTTGCGGCTTTTTCCCGGTCGACCGGGAGACGCTGAACTATCTCGAGCTCTCAGGCCGCTCCAGCGACCGCATCGCGCTGGTCGAAGCCTATGCCAAGGCGCAGGGCCTGTTCCGGACGCCGGGCATGCCGGATCCCGTCTTCACCGATACGCTTGAATTGAATCTCGACGATGTCGTGCCGTCCCTCGCCGGTCCGAAGCGTCCAGAGGGTCGGGTCGGCCTCAGCGTCGCCAAGGCCAATTTCCTTGCGGCGCTCGAGAGCGAGTATGGCAAGCAGGGGCAGGCGGCGAAGCAATTTGGCGTCGAAGACAAGGATTTCAAGCTTGGCCACGGTCACGTCGTCATCGCGGCGATCACATCCTGCACCAATACGTCAAATCCGTCGGTCCTGATCGGTGCCGGTCTCCTGGCACGAAACGCGGCGCGGAGGGGTCTCACCGCAAAACCCTGGGTCAAGACCTCGCTCGCGCCGGGTTCGCAGGTCGTGGCCGAGTATCTCGAAAAGTCCGGGCTGCAAAAGGATCTCGACGCCCTCGGCTTCTATCTTGTCGGCTTCGGCTGTACCACCTGCATCGGTAATTCCGGCCCGCTGCCGCGCGAGATATCGAAGTCGATCAACGACAACGGCGTGATCGGCGCCGCGGTGCTGTCCGGCAACCGCAATTTCGAAGGGCGCGTCTCGCCTGACGTGCAGGCGAACTATTTGGCATCGCCGCCGCTCGTGGTCGCCTATGCGCTGGCAGGCTCAATGCAGATCGATCTCGCGACCGAGCCCCTAGGGACGGGATCGGACGGTACGCTGGTTTATCTGAAGGACATTTGGCCCTCAAATGCCGAGATCGAGCAGTTCATTCGCGAGAATGTCACCCGCGAGATGTTCGTGAGCAAATATGCCGACGTCTTCGAGGGGGATGCCAACTGGAAGGCCGTCAAGGTCGCCACCGGCATGACCTACCGCTGGAACATGTCGTCGACTTATGTGCAGAACCCACCCTATTTCGAGAGCATTGCGATGACCCCGGTGCCGACCGGTGACATCGTCGGCGCGCGGATCCTTGGCCTGTTCGGTGACAAGATCACGACCGACCATATCTCTCCGGCCGGCTCGATCAAGGCGTCATCGCCGGCTGGCGAATTCCTGCGCGGCCGCCAGGTGCGGCAGGAGGATTTTAATCAGTACGGGACGCGGCGCGGCAATCACGAAGTGATGGTGCGCGGCACCTTTGCCAATATCCGCATCAGGAATTTCTCCGTCAAGGACGAGGGCGGCAACACGCCCGAGGGCGGCTGGGCCGTGCATCAGCCGTCCGGCGAGCGGATGTCGATCTTCGATGCTGCGATGCGCTACCAGCGCGAGAACGTTCCGCTCGTCGTGTTCGCTGGCGTCGAATACGGCAATGGCTCGTCGCGTGACTGGGCCGCGAAGGGCACCAAGCTGCTCGGTGTCCGCGTCGTGATTGCGCAGAGCTTTGAACGCATCCATCGCTCCAACCTGGTGGGGATGGGCATCCTGCCGTTCGTGCTGGACGAGGGTGCCTCCTGGAAGAGCCTCGGCCTGACCGGCAGCGAACAGGTCTCGATCACAGGACTCTCCGACATCGCGCCCGGCCAGCGCATGACGGTCGACGTCACGACGGTCGACGGTTCAGTGCAGCGGGTGCCGGTCACCTGCCGCATCGATACGCTGGACGAGCTCAACTACTACAAGCACGGCAGGCATCCTGCCTTACGTGCTGCGCCAGCTTGCGGCGTGATAAGCCGCTGATCCGATCGAACGCACCTCGATAACTCTGAGGAAACAAAGATGTCAGGCAAAATTCCAGCGACGTTGATACCCGGTGACGGGATTGGTCCAGAGATCACGGAAGCGGTGACGCGCATTCTCGATGCAATGGGCTCGCCGTTCGAATGGGACGTGCAGCAGGGTGGCATGGCCGGTATCCAAAGCGCCGGCGATCCCTTGCCGGGGGGCATTGATCGACAGCATCCGCCGCACCAAGCTCGCGCTAAAGGGACCACTGACGACGCCTGTTGGTGGCGGCTTTCGCTCGGTAAACGTTCGATTACGCGAAGAGTTCGAGCTCTACGCCAATCTGCGGCCGGTGAAGACCATGGTGCCAGGCGGTCGCTACGAGGATATCGACCTCGTTCTGGTCCGCGAGAACATCGAAGGTCTCTATGTAGCGTTCGAGCATTTCATCGCCGTTGGCGATGACCCACATGCGGTTGCGATCTCTTCCGGCGTCAACACGCACGCGGAAGCGCGACGGATCGTCCGCTTTGCATTCGAATATGCGCTGGCTCACGGGCGCAAGAAGGTCACCGTGGTGCACAAGGCGAACGTGCTGAAGGCGCTGACCGGGCTGTTCCTGCAGGCCGGCCGCGAGATCGCCAAGGAGTACGAGGGGCGCGTCGCGATGGACGACCGCATCGTCGACGCCTGCGCCATGCAGCTCGTGATGAATCCCTGGCAGTTCGACGTCATCGTCACCACCAATCTGTTCGGCGACATCCTGTCCGACCAGATGTCTGGCCTCGTCGGCGGACTCGGTATGGCACCTGGCGCCAATATCGGTGAAAAGGCCGCGATCTTCGAAGCAGTGCACGGCTCGGCTCCGGACATTGCGGGCAAGGGTATCGCCAATCCGCTGGCGCTGCTGCTGGCTGCGGGCTTGATGCTCAAACATGTCAACAGGGACGATCAGGCAACCAGGTTGCGAACCGCCATCGAGCAGACCTTGCAGATCGACAACGTGCGGACGGCTGACCTTGGTGGCAAGGTGTCGACCGCCGATTTTGCCAATGCTGTTATCAAGCGCCTCGCGGCATGAACCACCTGGGCTGTGCGAACGCGTGGCCCGTGCGGCTGTTCGCGGCACCTGCACGACGCAGGGCCGCCTTTTGCAATGGACGAAACCGTCGCTCGAGCGCTGGCATCTCGCCGTGGCGGATCGATCGACAGCAGGGAGTGGATGAATGACAAAAGGCTCTGACCTGTTGGTCGCTGCATTGGAGCATGAAGGCGTCGACTGCATCTTCGGGGTGCCGGGCGAGGAAAATCTCGATGTTGTGGAGTCGCTGAGGAACTCGAAGATCGAGCTGGTGCTGACCCGGCACGAGCAGGCTGCGGCGTTCATGGCGGCGACTCATGGCCGGCTCACCGGCCGTCCGGGCGTGTGCATCGCGACGCTCGGCCCCGGCGCGCTCAATTTCTCGACTGGGGCGGCCTATGCGCATCTCGGCGCCATGCCGATGCTGATGCTGACAGGGCAAAAAGCGATCATGAGCAGCCGCCAGGCGCGCTTCCAGATCGTAGACGTGATCGCGTCGATGAAGCCGCTCACCAAGATGTCACGGCAGATTGTCAGCGCTGCGAGCATTCCGACGCTGGTCCGCGATGCATTCCGTGTTGCGATGGAGGAGCGGCCAGGACCGGTGCTTCTCGAGCTCCCTGAAGACATTGCCGGAGACGAGGTCCAACCGGTCCCGATGGTGCCGATCCACCCGATCGATATTCCGGTCGCGCACCGCGCTGCGCTCGATCGCGCGGCTGAGATCATTCTGGCCGCAAAGCGGCCGTTGATCATGCTGGGTGCGGCGGCAAGCCGACCGCGATCGACATTCGGTATCGCTGGTTTCGTGCGGCGCACCGGCATCCCGTTCTTCACGACGCAGATGGGCAAGGGGACGGTGCCCGGCGGCACCAGCCAGTACATGGGAACAACCGCGTTGTCCGAGCGTGACTATGTGCATGATGCGATCGACCAGGCCGACCTGATCATCGCCATCGGTCACGACACCGTAGAGAAGCCGCCCTTCATCATGGGACCGCACGGACCCCAGGTGATCCATGTCAGCTATACGCCGGCCACGGTGGAGCAGGTCTATTTCCCGGACGCCGAGGTGGTCGGCGACGTCGGACCGAGCCTTGAGCTGCTCGCTGACCGGGTGGAGGGCAGGCTGCCGAATGCTGCCGCTGCGCGAGAGCATCCTTGGCCGCATCGCGGATCGCGCCACCGAAAGCCGCTGGCCGGTGACGCCGCAGCGGCTGGTCCACGACATCCGGCAGGTGATCCCCGAGAACGGCATCGTCGCGCTCGACAACGGCATGTACAAGATCTGGTTCGCGCGCAACTACCGGACCTATGTGGCCAATACGCTGCTGCTCGACAACGCGCTTGCCACCATGGGGGCTGGCCTGCCGTCGGCCATGATGGCGGCGAAGCTGTATCCAGATCGTCGGGTGATGGCGATCTGCGGTGACGGCGGTTTTATGATGAACAGCCAGGAGCTGGAGACCGCGGTCCGCCTCAAGCTCAATTTGGTGGTGCTGATCCTCAACGACGGCGCCTACGGCATGATCCGCTGGAAGCAGGCGGTCGACGCATTCCCGGATTTCGGCCTCACGTTCGGCAATCCCGACTTCGTCCGCTATGCCGAGTCCTACGGTGCCAAGGGTTCCCGCGTCACCTCGGTCGACGGGTTGGTGCCGACACTGGAGGCCGCCTTCAAGGCGGCGGCGTCCACCTCGTCGATGTGGCGATCGATTACTCAGAAAACACCCGCGTGCTGGTCGATGAGCTCCATGGCCGCAAGCTCGATGTCAGGCCGTCCTGACGAGAGAGCGATATTGCAGGTCGTGCCGGCAATGGCTGGCCGGCGCCGCGCGTGCCGGCGATTCATCCGTGGGTCGAGAGCGTAAGCCGCGCGGCGAGACACAAGGATCGGGAACATGATCGGAAGATTCACTTTCCAGGCACCGTCGAACATCCTGTTTGAGCCCGGCGCCTCGCGGAAGATCGACGAGCTGGTTGCTGGCTACGGCGCGCGGCGCGTGATGCTGGTGACCGACAAGGGCGTGCGCGGGGCAGGCTTGACGCGGGGGGCCGAGGCCTCGCTGGCGGCTGCCGGCATCGAGGTCAGCGTTTTCGATGATGTTGTCGCCGATCCGCCGTCGCATGTCGTGGAGGCCGCGGTGGCGGCCTCTCAGGCCAACGACATCGAGCTTGTGCTGTCGATCGGCGGTGGCAGCGCGCTGGATACCGCCAAGCTCGTCGCTTATCTCGCGAAAACGCCGGATCGCCTCGATGACATCTATGGCGTTGGGCTAGCCAAAGGAAAGCGCCTGCCGCTTCTGCTGGCGCCAACCACAGCCGGTACCGGATCGGAAGTGACGCCGATTGCGATCGTCACCACCCCGACCACCGAAAAGAAAGGCGTGGTCTCACCCGCGCTGATCCCGGATTGGGCGATCCTCGATCCTGAACTGACGCTGGGCCTCCCGGCGCCGGTCACCGCTGCAACCGGCATCGACGCCATGGTGCATGCGATCGAGGCCTATACCAGCAAGGTCAGGAAGAACCCGATGTCCGACCAGCTTGCGCGGCAGGCGCTTGGGCTGCTGTCGGCCAACATACGCCGCGCTTGCCAGAACGGCGCCGACCTGGCGGCGCGCTCGCAGATGCTGCTGGGATCGATGCTCGCCGGTATGGCCTTCGCCAACGCGCCAGTCGCGGCCGTCCACGCGCTGGCCTATCCGATCGGCGCAATCTTCCATGTTCCGCACGGGCTGTCGAACGCGCTCGTCCTGCGCCACGTGCTCGAGTTCAATCTGCCGGCGGCGGAGGCGCTCTATGCGGAGCTCGCCGAGCTCGTCAGGCCTGGCCTGCACGCGACCAGCCAGGCGGAACGGGCGCGGGCCTTCATCGACGAGATGGCGTCGATCGGCCGTGATTGTCAGGTTCCGGCGTCGTTGTCGGCGGTCGGTATTGGCCGCGATGATCTGAAGAAGCTCGCCGAGGATGCGATGAAGCAGACGCGTCTCCTGGTCAACAATCCCCGCGAGCTGACCTTGGACGACGCCTATGCGATCTACAGCGCCGCTTTCGATGACGGCAGCAATCGCTCCGTGCAGGCCCCCCATGGCTGACAAGGGCGACGTCAACCCGTTCGGGCCGATCGCCGCGCAGTGGATGGAATCCTGGCGTGCGATGGCCGGCACCGGTGGGATCAGCGAAAGCTGGTCGAACTCGATGCTGTCCTTCATCATGAAGCGTGTCGCCGAGAGCGGGTTTGGCTTCGGGGCAGGCAACGATCTGGCCGAGGCCATCGAGCGGATGGCCAACGGGCCGCGGCTCGCCGACGTTCTGGATTTCGACCGTAAGCTCGCCGGCGTTGCGGCCGCCTGGGGTGAGCTGCAGAGCAAGCTTGCGGCATACCATGCTGTTGCCTCGCGGCCCTGGATGCGCGCGGCTGAACAGTACACCGCGCGCGGGCGGCAAGAGGGCGGCGCCGATGCGACTGCGGGCTGGCGTGAGCAATTGGGCGCCTGGAACAAGCTTGCCAACGAAGAACTGATCGCCAACCAGCGCACCGAGGACTTCCTGGTCGCGCAAAAACAGCTGTTGCAGGCGGCGACCGAATTTCGTGCCCGGCAATCTGATATCGCTGACACCATCGCATCCGTGCTGGGGCTTCCGACCCAGCGCGATTTCGACGACGTCACCCGCCAGCTCACCGAGCTCAGGCGCGAAATGCGCGCCTTGGAACGCCGGATCGGCGCATCCGGCGCAGCACGAGGTGAAGCATGAGCAGCCAGACGCCAGACAAGGGTGCGGCCGGCGGGTTCGCCGAGATGACGGACAAGCTGCTCAAGGCCGGCAAGCTGCTGTCGAACATCAGGGATCAGGACGTCGATGTCGGAGCGACCCCGAAGAAGCTGGTGATGCGTCGCGACAAAGTCGAGCTGTTTCGCTATGAGCCGCTGGCCGAGCAGCGGGTCAAGACGCCGGTGCTGCTGGCTTACGGCCTGATCGGCCGCTACACCATGGCCGACCTGCAGGAGGACCGCTCGCTGGTCCGCAGCCTGCTGTCGCAGGGACTGGATCTCTGGCTGGTGGATTGGGGGCAGCCCAACCGCACCGAACGCTGGCTGACGATCGACGATTACGTCGACGACTATATCCACGCCGCGGTGGAGCGTGTCTGTCGCGAGACCGGGCATGACCGGATCACGCTGCTCGGCATCTGCGAAGGCGGCGTGTTCACGACCTGCTATGCGGCGCTTCACCCGGACAAGGTCAAGGGTCTGGTCCTGACCATCACGCCGATCGACTTTCACGCCGATCGTGACGATCCCGACACCCATCACGGCTTCCTCAATCTCTGGACCCGAAGCCTCGACAGCGCCGATATCGATCGGCTGGTGGATACCTACGGCGGACTCCCCGGCGAATTCATGAGCTCGGTCTTCTCGCTGATGACGCCGATGCGCTCGCTGACCAAGTACAATATCGACCTGATCGAGGTCATCGACGACAAAGCCAAGTTGATGAATTTCCTTCGGATGGAGAAGTGGCTCGCCGACCGACCGGCCCATCCCGGCGAAGCGGCCAAGCAGTGGCTGAAGGATCTCTATCAGGAGAACCGGCTCGTGAACGGAACCTTCACGCTGTCCGGCCGCAAAGTCGATCTTCGCGTGATCTCGGCGCCCACGCTGAACGTCTTCGCGCTCGACGACCACATCATTCCGCCGACCTGTTCGAAGGCACTCGGTCCGTTGATCGGTACCAAGGACTACACGGAAATCCCCCTGCCGGGCGGCCACGTCGGGCTGTTCGTATCGAGCAAGTCGCAGGGACGGCTGAGCAAGGGCATCGCGGAATGGCTGGCGGCCAGGGATTGAGGCGCATCCATGAAGGACAAGATCGTATCCGCTGACGAGGCCGTTGCGATCATCCGGGATCGCGACACGGTCTGCACGTCCGGTTTCGTCGGCGTCGGCACGCCCGACGAGCTCTTGATCGCATTGGAGAAGCGTTATCGGGAGACGCGTCATCCCGCCGACCTGACGCTGCTGTTTGCCGCGGCCCCGGGCGATTCCCGGGAGCGTGGCTTGAACCGGCTCGCGCATGATGGCCTGGTCAAGCGGGTTGTCGGAGGGAATTGGGCGCTGGTGCCGAAGCTCGGCGAACTGGCACTCGCCAACCGTATCGAAGCCTACAATCTGCCGCTCGGCTGCATCTCGCACCTCTACCGCAGCATTGCTGCGCGTGGTCCCGGCACGATCTCGAAGGTCGGGCTACGCACCTTTGTCGATCCGCGGCTCGAAGGCGGCAAGCTCAACGAGAAGACCACCGAGGACCTGGTCGAGCTGATGACCATCGATGGCGAGGAATGGCTGCGCTACAAGGCGTTCCCGATCAACGTCGCAATCCTGCGGGGGACCACCGCCGATCCCGCCGGCAACATCACGATGGAGCGCGAGGCGCTGACGCTCGACAATCTCGCAATGGCGATGGCGGCCAAGAATTCGCGTGGGTTTGTCATCGTGCAGGTCGAACGCATCGCCGCCGGCAATTCACTCAATCCGCGCGAGGTCCAGATTCCAGGGATTCTGGTCGACTGCGTCGTGGTCGCCGATCCCGAGAACCATCCGCAGACCTACGGCACCACCTACAGCCACGCCTTCTCCGGCCGCCAGCGGGTGCCGATGGATCGCGTCCGGCCGCTCGAGCTCGACGAGCGCAAGATCATCGCGCGCCGCTGTGCGTTCGAGCTGCCGCCGGGCGGCGTCGTCAATCTCGGCATCGGCATGTCGGAAGGCGTTGCGGCGGTCGCCGCCGAGGAGCACGTGCTGAAGTACCTGACGCTGACGGCGGAGCCCGGCGTCATCGGCGGCATGCCGCAGGGCGGCCTCAATTTTGGCACCGCGCTCAACCCGGACGCCGTCATCCACCAGAACCAGCAGTTCGATTTCTATGACGGTGGCGGGCTCGATCTCGCCTGCCTCGGCATGGCGCAGGTCGATAGCGCTGGCAACGTCAATGTCAGCCGGTTCTCGTCGCGGCTGGCCGGCGCGGGTGGCTTCATCAACATATCCCAGAGCGCCAAGAAGATCGTCTTTGCCGGCACCTTCACCAGCGGCGGGCTCAAGCTCGCGGTCGAGGACGAAGCGCTCCACATCCTGCGCGAAGGCACGATGCGGAAATTCATTGCCGAGGTCGAGCAGATCACCTTCAGTGGCGACTACGCGGCTGAAACCGGCCAGTCGGTGTTTTACGTCACCGAGCGTTGCGTTCTGCAGCGGACGCCTGCAGGGCTCGAACTGATCGAGGTGGCGCCGGGCATCGATATCGAACGCGACATCCTCGGCCAGATGGATTTCAAGCCGCTGATCCGCAACGTGCGTCCGATGGACGCGCGGATCTTCCGCAACCAGCCGATGGGGCTGGACCATATGCTGCTCGGCCGCAACCTCGCCGATCGCATCAGCTACGATGCAGAACGCAATGCCCTGTTCGTCAATTTCGAAGGGTTTGAGGTCCGCACCGTCGAAGACGTCGATCTGGTCCGGCGCGAGGTCGAGAACGCCTGCCGGGTGGTCGGGAAACCGGTTGCGCTGATCGCCAACTACGATGGCTTCCATCTCGAGCCGCAGGTCAGCGACACCTATTTCTCGATGATCGCCTATCTCGAGAAGCGCTACTACAGTTCGGCGTCCCGCTACACCACGAGTGCGTTCATGCGGATGAAGCTCGGGGAGGGGCTCGCCGAGCGCCACGTCGCGCCGCACATCTTCGAGACGCAGGCGGAAGCCCAGCGCTTCGCGCATTTTCAGGCAGGCGGCGATGCATCGGGCAGATAGATCGTGATGATGGGTCGTCATTGAGGGGGGCTTGCTTGCGGATGGGCGGCGCCGCGCATGGCGAGCTTTTCCGCCGTCGCTTGTCGGGAGAGACGGGATGTTTGACGGAGAATATGAGGTGACAGGGGAGGCTTCGGGCGGGACGTCCGAAGGCCCGCAGCCGGATCGCGCGGATCGGCTGCTTGGCCTTTCGCCGTCGGGCCTTCACGAGATTGCGTACGTCGATTGGGGGCCAGTCGACGATATCAGGCCAGTGATCTGTGTCCACGGCGTGACGCGGCAGGCGCGGGATTTTGACCATCTCGCCGCTGATCTCGCGGCGAGCGGCCGGCGGGTGATCTGTCCCGATTTGCCGGGTCGCGGCCGAAGCGGGCGGATCAGCAATCCCGACGACTATTCGCTGCCGCAATATTGCTCCGATATGAATGCGCTGGTCGCACGCCTCGGCGTGAGGGAGGTCGATTGGGTCGGAACATCGCTCGGTGGCTTGATCGGGATCGTGATGGCCGGCTTTTCCGGAAGCATTGTCCGCAAGCTCGTGATCAATGATATCGGCCCGTTCGTGTCCGCGACCGGGTTGCGGCGGATCGGCGGTTACATCGCGGACATGCCGGCATCGTTCTCGACCATCGAGGACGGCGAGAGATATTTTCGTACCGTGCTCGCGCCCTATGGCTATCTCGCCGACGAGCATTGGCGGCATCTTGCGATCCACAGTCTGCGCTGGGAAGAAGCCAACGGGCGTTACGCGGTGCTCTGCGATCCGGCGATCGCCAAGGCGTTCAAAACGCCCTGGTTCTACGCACCACTCGATCTCTGGAAGTACTGGGAAGCAATCAAGGTGCCGATGTTGGTGCTGCACGGTGCCAAATCAGACCTGCTGTCGATCGATCTGACGAATGAGATGAGACGCCGGAATCGGCGCGCCGATATTTTCCGGTTCGATGATCGTGGCCATGTGCCGCCGCTGGTGACGCCGGACCAGATCAAGGTCGTAACGGATTTCCTAAAGGCCCCGCCACGTGATTTCTCGGAGGTTGGTTGATGACGACGAGTTTGGACAAGTCCGCAGAGCAGGTTCATCCGGTGTCGGCCGATTGGGCCAAGCGCGCCTACGTCAACGACGCCAAATATCGCGAGATGTACGCGCACTCGGTCAAGGACCCCAACGGCTTCTGGGCCGAGCACGGCAAGCGGATCGACTGGATCAAGCCCTTCAGCAAGGTCGAGAACGTCTCCTTCGCGCCCGGCAACATCTCGATCAAATGGTTCGAGGATGGCGTGCTGAACGTCGCCTGGAATTGCATCGACCGGCATCTCGAGAAGCGCGGCGACCAGACCGCGATCATCTGGGAGGGCGACGATCCCTCCGAATCCAGGCACATCACCTACCGCCAGCTGCACGACGAAGTCTGCAAGATGGCCAACATCCTGCGCACCCGGAACGTCAAGAAGGGCGACCGCGTCACGATCTATCTGCCGATGATTCCGGAAGCCGCCTATGCCATGCTGGCCTGCGCGCGGATCGGCGCCATCCATTCGGTGGTGTTCGGCGGCTTCTCGCCTGACAGCCTCGCCCAGCGCATCAAGGACTGCGATTCCAAGGTCGTCATCACCGCCGACGAAGGCCTGCGCGGCGGCAAGAAAGTGCCGCTGAAGGCCAATGTCGATGCCGCGATCGCCAAGACCGGCGGCGTCGACTGGGTCGTGGTGGTGAAGCGCACCGGCGGTGCGATCGACATGAACCCGACCCGCGACCTCTGGTATCACGAGGCCGCCGAGATGGTGACGACGGAATGCCCGGCCGAGCACATGCATGCCGAGGACCCGCTGTTCATCCTCTACACCTCGGGCTCGACCGGCACGCCGAAGGGCGTGCTGCACACTTCCGGCGGCTATCTGGTGTTCGCCTCGATGACGCATCAATACGTGTTCGACTATCACGACGGCGACATCTACTGGTGCACCGCCGACGTCGGCTGGGTCACCGGTCACAGCTACATCCTCTATGGACCGCTCGCCAACGGCGCGACCACGCTGATGTTCGAAGGCGTGCCGAACTATCCGGACAATTCGCGGTTCTGGAACGTGGTCGACAAGCACAAGGTCAACATCTTCTACACCGCGCCGACCGCGATCCGCGCGCTGATGCAGGGCGGCGACGAGCCGGTGAAGAAGACCTCGCGCCAATCGCTGCGCCTGCTCGGCTCGGTCGGCGAGCCGATCAATCCGGAAGCCTGGGAGTGGTACTACCGCGTGGTCGGCGACGAGCGCTGCCCGATCGTCGACACCTGGTGGCAGACCGAGACCGGCGGCATTTTGATCACGCCGCTACCCGGCGCCACCAAGCTGAAGCCGGGATCGGCGACGCGGCCGTTCTTCGGCGTGGTGCCGGAGATCGTCGACGCCGACGGCAAGACTCTGGAAGGCGAGACCTCGGGCAATCTCTGCCTGACCAAGTCATGGCCCGGCCAGATGCGCACGGTCTATGGCGATCATGCGCGGTTCGAGCAGACCTACTTCTCGACCTACAAGAACAAGTACTTCACCGGTGACGGCTGCCGGCGCGACGCCGACGGCTATTACTGGATCACCGGCCGCGTCGACGACGTCATCAACGTCTCCGGCCACCGCATGGGCACCGCCGAAGTCGAGAGCTCGCTGGTCGCGCATGAGGCGGTGTCGGAAGCCGCCGTGGTCGGCTATCCGCACGACATCAAGGGCCAGGGCATCTACGCCTATGTCACGCTGATGAAGGGCACCGAGCCGACCGAGGCGCTGCGCAAGGAGCTGGTCGCCTGGGTCCGCAAGGACATCGGCCCGATCGCCTCGCCGGATCTGATCCAGTTCGCGCCCGGCCTGCCGAAGACGCGCTCCGGCAAGATCATGCGCCGTATCCTGCGCAAGATCGCCGAGGACGAGCCGTCGAGCCTCGGCGACACCTCGACGCTGGCCGATCCCGCCGTGGTCGACGACCTCGTGCAGAACCGGCAGAACAAGCGATAGGCGTGAGCATCCCATGAACATCGATGCGATTGCAATCGGCCACACGCCACCCGACGACGTCAATGTCGTCATCGAGGTGCCGCTCGGCGGCGAACCGATCAAATACGAGATGGACAAGGCGTCCGGCACGCTCTTTGTCGATCGCTTCCTGTACACGCCGATGCGCTATCCCGGAAATTACGGCTTCGTGCCGCGGACGCTGTCCGACGACGGTGATCCGATCGATGTGCTGGTCGCCAATACACGCCCGATCATTGCGGGCGCCGTCATCAACGTGCGGCCGATCGGCGTTCTGAAGATGGAGGATGACGGTGGCGGCGATGAGAAGATCATCGCGGTGCCGTCGTCACGGCTGACCCAGCGCTATCAACATGTGCAGACCTACACAGACCTGCCCGAGATCACCTGGAAGCAGATCGAGCACTTTTTCCTTCATTACAAGGATCTCGAACCCGGCAAGTGGGTGCGACTCGCAGGATGGGGACATGCCGACGAGGCGCGCACGCTGATTGAAACCGCGATAGGCCGCGCCGCCGTGCGCAAGCCTGGTTGACGGAGAAGCGATATGAGACTTGTGCTTTTGGGACCGCCGGGCGCCGGGAAGGGTACGCAGGCATTCAGATTGTCCCAGATTCTCGCGATTCCGCAGCTGTCGACCGGCGACATGCTTCGGTCGGCCGCGTCGGCGGGAACGACGGTCGGGATGAAAGCGGCGGATATCATGAAGCGGGGCGAACTCGTTCCCGACGACCTGGTGGCGAGGGTGATCATCGAGCGGGTCGCGCAGCCCGATGCGGCGAGAGGCTTCATCCTCGACGGGTTTCCGCGCACCGTGTCGCAGGCCGAAATTCTTGACGGGCTTCTGGTCGCCGACGGACACGAGCTCAATTGCGTCCTCGAACTCAGAGTCAATGAAGCGAAGTTGCTCGACCGGATCTTAGGACGTGCCATCCAGGCTCGCGCCAGCGGTGAAGCAGTGCGGGCGGACGACAACGAGGAAGCGCTCAGCGTACGTCTAGCGGCTTATACAAACCAAACGAGCCCACTTACTCACTACTATTCCGCGAAGGGACTACTCAGGAGCGTTGACGCATCACAGCCGATCGACTGCGTAACAGCGGCTCTGATCGAAGCGATCGAGTGAAAGGATCGAGCAACATCAAGCGACCAATTGGAGGAGATATCGCCGGTCAGCCTTTCGCTCGTCCGAGACGCTGGGTCGGGTTGCTTTTGCAGATTGCGGGTTGCTTTTGGCAGATAAGTCATTCCGCCGGTTGCGGAAACGACGAAAGTCATTCTCCGAGGGACCGTCGATCCGCAGCGAGTTATTGGCCCAGGTTGCTAAGCCTTCCATCGACTTGAGCCTCCGACATTCCTACGATCAGGGCGCGAGCGGGACGTTGGCACGCGCAGATGTCGACGTTTCTTAAGGTTTCCTACGACCTCCGTTGTTTGGCGGGAGGCTAGACCAAATTTGAGCAACGGGTCGGACCTGAACCCCGCTTCCGATCGGGAATGATGCTCTGGGTCGCACGCCGGTACGCACCTTTCCCGAGCCAGCTCTGCGGCGCCGCCTCATTCCGCGATCGTCTTTGCATCATGCGTCGTAGCATGCCCGCGGTTGCGGGCGGACTCTCGCCGACGTTTTGCGTCATCAACGTTCAGCGTCGGCCTCAGTCTGAAGAAAGTCGCGCCGGGCGCTCCGGTCACGGCTCTGACAAAGCCGGCCGCGAGCGGCTGGAGCGATGTGTAAGGCGTTGGGCGAGGGGCAGGCGCGCGCCGAAGGATAGTTGACAGGAAGGCCGGCCCATCTTAATCACTCGGCCAATAAACTAATTAATCAATTAATTAAGGCGGAAACCCTAGGGAAAGAATCCGCCTGATGCTGGCCAGCCAAAGATATCCGAAGCTGCTTGCCCCGCTCGGTGGCGGCTTCACCCGGCTGGAAAACCACGCGCTCACGGGTTCCGTGCAGACCGGCCTCGAACAGGCCGGGACGGTGTTGTCTGGCAGGCCGCATTCCTTGCCGAACCTGCGCGGCACGGCGTCGGTACAATCAACACGACCGGCATTCCGCCGAATGCCGAAGCAGCCGGCCACCACGTCAAACCGTCGATCCCGGAACAAGCCGACCAGCACCGCTGGGACACCGACGCGGCGTCCGCCGATCCTTGCCGTCAGATCCTGCACGCTTGTCCGCTCGCGCGCGGGCCGCGCCACGTTGCGCGCCCGGCAGGGACATCTCGGATCGGGCCTTCTGCTCGAACCAGCGTGGGCTTTGTTCACCCGTATGAAAACGAGGATTGAGGCGTAAACGATGGGACGTCGATCTGAAGTACTGATGGCGCAAGAGACGGCCGGCACGGACAACAGACGTGTGATACAGGTGGTATCGCGCGCATTCGACATCGTGCGCTGCTTCGAGGGTCGAAGCATGCGCCTCGGCAATCGCGAGATCGCCGATCGCTGTGGGCTTCCGCGATCGACGGTCTCTCGTCTCACATTGACCCTCACCCAGATCGGCCAACTGATCTACCTGCCGCACGAGCAGAAATATGCCCTGGCTCCCGACGCCAACACGGCCGGCGCCCCGTTGCTCGCAGCGAGTTGCAACGAGCCGGCCTTTGCCGAAGAGCGGGAACTCCATGAGGCACAAGCATCCGTGCGGCGAGGGATCGGCTCGCGCTTCGGGTACTTCGAGGACGAGCGCAACGCGGTTGCCGAGCCGCTTGCGGTGACGCCACCTTACCGCTGACGCTCGGCTTGTTCCGAGGCAGAATGATCGGGACCATCGCCGCGAGCTCACAGTCACGAAACATCTGAAACGAAGGGGAAACGCATGTCTGAAGCATACATCATCGACGCGGTCCGCACGCCGCGGGGCATCGGCAAGCCGGGCAAGGGAGCGCTGTCGCACCTGCACCCGCAGCAACTGGCAGCAACAGTGCTCGGCGCGCTCAAGGAGCGCAACAAGCTCGATACGTCGACCGTCGACGACATCATCTGGTCGACGTCGACCCAGGAAGGCAAGCAGGGCGGCGATCTCGGACGCATGTCGGCGCTCGCGGCCGGCTACGACATCAACGCCAGCGGCACGACGCTGGATCGCTTCTGCGGCGGCGGCATCACGTCGGTGAACCTCGCGGCAGCTTCGGTGATGTCGGGAATGGAGGATTGCGTCATCGCCGGTGGCACCGAGATGATGAGCTATCAGCAGACCCTCGCAGCCGAGCGCTCCAAGGCCGGACAGCCGGCGCGGATGATGGGTTCAGGCAACCCGGCGCTTGACGCCGTTCACCCGCAGTCCCACCAGGGCGTCTGCGGCGACGCCATCGCCACGCGTGAGGGAATCAGCCGCGAGGCCTGCGATGCCCTGGCACTGGTCAGTCAGCAGCGTGCCAAGCGGGCGATCGATGAAGGCCGCTTCGCCAAGTCGGTGATCCCCGTCCTCAACGACGACGGCAGCGTCGCGCTCAATCGCGAAGAATTTCCGCGTCCCGAGACCACTGCCGAAGGACTGGCGTCGCTGAAGCCCAGCTTCGAGCAGCTTGCCGATTTCGATCTCGGCAACGGCGTGACATTCAAGAACCAGATCCAGCGCCGCTATCCGGACCTCGACTGGAAGGGCGTGCATCATGCCGGCAACAGCTCCGGCGTGGTGGACGGCGCCGCCGCGGTGCTGATCACCTCGAAGGAATATGCCGAGAAGCACGGCCTCAAGCCGCGCGACCGCATCGTGGCCTACGCCAATCAGGGTGACGACCCGACGCTGATGCTCAACGCGCCGGTTCCGGCGGCCAAGAAGGTTCTCGCCAAGGCCGGCCTGAGCAAGGACGACATCGACGTCTGGGAGATCAACGAGGCCTTCGCGGTCGTCGCCGAGAAATTCATTCGCGACCTCAAGCTGGATCGCGAGAAGGTCAACATCAATGGCGGCTCGATTGCGCTTGGCCATCCGATCGGCGCGACCGGATCGATCCTGATCGGCACGGCGCTCGACGAACTCGAGCGCAGCGGCGGACGTTACGGTCTCGTCACCATGTGTGCCGCCGGCGGCATGGCACCGGCCATCATCATCGAACGCATCTGATCGCGAAAGGAACCTGCCATGAAACTCGATTCATCGGTCGCCGCCGTTGTCACCGGCGGCGCTTCCGGCCTCGGCGCAGCCACCTCGCGGGCGCTCGCCGCGCAAGGCGTGAAAGTCGCGATCTTCGACTTCAACGAGGAGAAGGGTGAAGCCATCGCCAGGGAAATCGGCGGTGTGTTCTGTAAGGTCGATGTCACCTCCGACGAGCAGGTCGACGCAGGCTTCGCCAAGGCCCGCGCGGCACACGGCCAGGAGCGCATCCTGGTGAACTGCGCCGGCACCGGCAACGCGGTGAAGACCGCCGGCCGGGACAAGAAGACCGGCGAACCCACTCACTTCCCGATCGACGCCTTCAACCGCATCATCCAGATCAACCTCGTCGGCACCTTCCGCTGCATCGCCAAGTCGGCGCAGGGCATGCTGTCGCTAACGCCGCTGGAGCACGGCGAGCGCGGCGCGGTCGTCAATACGGCGTCCGTCGCGGCCGAGGACGGCCAGATGGGGCAGGCCGCCTATTCGGCCTCGAAGGCCGGCGTCGTCGGCATGACGCTGCCGATCGCGCGTGACCTGATGGCCGAGGGAATCCGCGTCAACACGATCCTGCCGGGCATCTTCAACACGCCGCTGCTGCAGGGCGCCCCGGAGAACGTCAAGGCCGCGCTCAGCGCGTCGGTGCCGTTCCCGAAGCGTCTCGGCATGCCGGAGGAGTATGCGCAGCTGGCGCTGACCATGATCACCAACGGCTACTTCAACGGTGAAGACGTCCGCCTCGATGGCGCCATCCGTATGGCCCCGCGCTAGGTGACTACAGGAGACGAAAGCGATGTCCGAAGAAACGCCGGTCCTCACTGAAGTCCGCGGACCGATACTGATCATCACCCTGAACCGGCCGGAAGCCAAGAACGCGGCCAACCTCGCCCTCTCCAAGGGCGTGGCCGCGGCGATCGACCGGCTCGACGCCGACGATGCCCTTGGCGTCGGCATCATCACCGGCGCCGGCGGCACGTTCTGCTCGGGCATGGACCTCAAGGGGTTCCTGAAAGGCGAGCGGCCGTCGATCCCCGGCCGCGGCTTCGCCGGCCTCACCGAGGCGCCGCCGAAGAAGCCGCTGATTGCGGCCGTCGACGGCTACGCACTCGCCGGCGGGATGGAGATCGCGCTGTCGTGCGACATGATCGTCGCCAACCGCAACGCCAAGTTCGGAATCCCCGAGGTGAAGCGTGGGCTGGCCGCCGCGGCGGGGGGGTTGATCCGCATGCCGCGCCAGATGCCCATTCGCGTGGCGATGGAGTTCGCACTGACGGGCGAGTTCTTCGGCGCCGAGCGCGCCTACGAACTAGGCATCATCAACCGCGTGACCGATGGCCCCGCGCTCGACGCCGCGCTTGAGCTTGCGGCAGCGATCGGCGCCAACGGCCCGCTCGCGGTGAAGGCATCCAAGCAGGTGATCGTCGAATCCCGGCTCTGGCCGGAAGACCAGATGTGGAAGAAGCAACAGGAGATCGCCGGTCCTGTCTTCGTCTCCGAGGATGCCCGTGAGGGCGCGGCGGCCTTTGCGGAAAAGCGCGCGCCGAACTGGAAGGGCAAGTAAGGCGTCGACTGTTTCGACAATGGAGCGCCGGTTTTGATTGACTGAGAACCGGCGCTCAGAATTTTTGCGCCGGCCGGTATTCACGTCGCTTGAAACGCTAGCTTCTTATTTTGACGCGTTTTCTTCACGCGAACCGGTGCCCACTTCGCTCGAAAACGCTCTATTGGGGGAATGATGCGCAGCTTTACCGAAGATCAGGTCATTTTCCGCGATTCCTACCGCAAGTTCCTCGCCAGCGAGATCGCGCCTCATATGGAGGAGTGGCGGGAGGCCGGCATCGTCGACCGCAACGCGTTCAAGAAGGCCGGCGACCTCGGCTTCCTGATGATCTGGCCTGAGGAAAAATACGGCGGCATGGGCGACGCCGATTTCCGCTATGAGCAGATCATCATCGAGGAGACTGCGCGCTCCGGCTGCAAGGGCTGGTACAACACGCTGCACAGCCGCCTGGTCGGTCCTTACTTCAAGCGCTTCGGCACCGAGGAGCAGCGTGACCGATTCCTGCCCAAATGCGTCAGCGGTGAGACGATCCTGGCGATCGCGATGACTGAGCCCGGCGCGGGCTCAGATCTCGCGGGCATGCGCACGACGGCGGAGGACAAGGGCGATTATTTCCTGCTCAATGGCTCGAAGACCTATATTTCCAACGGCATCAATTCCGACGTGGTGATCGTGGCCGCCAGGCTCGCAGGCGCAGAGAAGAAACATGCCATGGTGCTGCTGATTGTCGAGCGGGGCATGGAAGGCTTCGAGCGCGGCCGCAATCTCAAGAAGATGGGCATGCCGGCGCAGGACACCGCCGAACTTTTCTTCCATAATGTGAAGGTGCCCAAGGCCAACGTGCTGGGCGAGCCCGGCAGGGGCTTCTACTATCTCATGGAAGGCCTTGCCGAGGAACGGCTGATCTCCGCAGTCGGATCGATCGCCAATGGCCGCAAGGCGTTCGACATCTCGCGCGCTTACGTGATGGAACGCAAGCTGTTCGGCAGGCCTCTTGCGGAACAGCAAAATACCCAGTTCCGCATGGCGGAGATGGATGCCGAAATCGATCTCGTGCAGGTCTATGTCGATCACTGCGTGGCCGAGCACAATGCGGGACTCCTGACCAGCAATATGGGCGCCAAGGCCAAGATGATGTCGTCGGAAGTCGAGTGGAAGATGCTCGACCTCGGCGTACAGCTGCACGGCGGCGCAGGTTACATGGATGAATATCCGATCAGTCGCATGTTCACCGACGCGCGCGTCAATCGGATCCTGGGGGGAAGCTCCGAAGTGATGCGGCTGATCATCGGCCGCGATGTCTTCTCGGAGCACTACAAGAGCATTCTGGATTAGCCGATCGCCGCCGCGATCGGCTATCTGCCTCGCTCCGCGTCAGCCGCGCGCCTGGCGCAGCGGCTCGCGCACGTGCTCCTTCGAGCGCAGCAGCGCATCGACGAAGATCGGCTCCCAGGAGCGGATGTGGCTGCGCAGCAGGGTCGGCAACGCCTCGGTCTCGCCGGCGAGCACGAGTTCGATCAACCGGTAGTGCTCGGGCACCGAAGCCAGCTGCCGCTCGTGGCCGGCGCGGGAGCTGATGCCGTAGAGCCGCATCTTGTCGCGCAGGCCCATCACCATGTCGGTCAAGAGCTCGTTGCCGGCAGCCGCAATGAACTCACGATGATAGTTGCGGTCGGCTTCCAGATAGAGCTGGACGTCGTCGGTCTCGACCGCCTTGGCGATCTGGTCGGCCCAGCCGCGCACGGCCGGAAGATCCCGCGGGGGATTGGCGGCGACCAGCACCGCGGCGTGCAGCTCCAGCACCTCGCGCATGTCGAACAAATTGCGCAGCTCGGTCAGCGTCGGCTCCACGACCTTGAAGCCGCGGTTGCGCATCGGCTCGACCAGGCCGCCGCGGCTAAGCTCGAGCAGCGCCTCGCGCACCGGCGTCGAGGAGACGCCGAGGCTCGCCGCCAAACTCGGTACCGAATACATCGTGCCCGGTAGGCTCTGCCCGGAAATGATCTCGGCGCGCACCCGTTGCAGCACCTGTTCTCGCAAATTCTGATCCATGGGTGGTCGTCGCCGCCTCTCGCTCCGAACTCCGATTCGTCCCTGATTATTACTTAGCCTTGACGGGGACGGTAGCGTATGACGTAAATGTGTAACGCGTTACTAGGATGCGCCACTAAGGGTGGCTGATCTTGAGATGGCGGTGAAACAGCGTCTGCCCGGCTATTGCACGCTTTGCCGCTCGCGCTGCGGTGCCGTCACCGTGGTCGAGGACGGACGTCTCGTCGGTATAGAGGTATTAAATAACCACCCTACCGGCGGTGCGTTGTGTGCCAAGGGCCGGGCCGCCCCCGAAATCGTCGCCAGCCCGCGCCGTCTGACCGTGCCGCTGAAGCGGTCCCGTCCGCGCGATGCCGCCGATCCGGGCTGGGTCGAGGTGTCCTGGGACGAGGCGTTGACCGAGATCGCTGCGCGGCTCGGCACGATCCGCTCCGAAAGTGGCGCCGAGGCGGTGGCGTTCGGCGTCACCACGCCGAGCGGCACGCCGATGGTCGATAGCTTCGAGTGGGTCGAGCGCTTCATCCGCGGCTTCGGCAGCCCGAACCTGATCTATGCGGTCGAGATCTGCGGTTGGCACAAGGACTACGCGCATGCGCTGACCTTCGGCCGCGGCATCGGCTTTCCCGATTACGACAATGCCGATGCGATCATCCTGTGGGGCCACAATCCCGCCCGCACCTGGCTCGCCCAGGCGACGCGGATTGCCGATGCGCGGCGCCGCGGTGCCAAGGTCGTGGTGGTCGATCCCAAGCCGAATGGCTCGGGTCAGCAGGCCGATCTCTGGCTGCGCATTCGCCCGGGCGCCGACGGCGCGCTCGCGATGGGAGCGATCCGTCATCTCATCGCGACGGCCAGCTTCGACGCGGAATTCGTCAACGCATGGACCAATGGAGCGCTGCTGGTCGATCGCGCGACAGGGCGCTTCCTGCGCGCCGACGCGCTGTGGGCAGATGGCATGGCGGACGCCTTCGTTCGTCTCGATGCGTCGGGCGCGCCGGTGCCGTGCGACACAAGCTACGCGCCGGAGAGCGGCGGCCGGCTGCGTGGCGCGCTATCGATCCGTGCGCGCGACGGCCGGATGATACCGGCGGCAACCGCGTTCGAATTGCTGGCCGAGCGCGTTGCGCCTTACACGCCGGCGCGCGTGGCGGAATTGACCTGGCTACGTACCGAGGATGTCGACGCGTTCAACGCGTTGCTCGAGGGCCGGCCGCGGCTTGCCTATCATTCCTGGGCCGGCGTCGGCCAGCACACCAATGCGACCGCGATCGAGCGCGCGATCGCAACGCTCTACGCGCTGACCGGTGCGTGCGATCGGCCCGGCGGCAATCGCTGGCCGGTGCCGCCGCCGACGCGCGCCCTCAACGACTACAACATCCTGTCGCCGGCGCAGCAGGCCAAGGCGCTCGGCATTACTGAGCTGCCGCTCGGCCCGCCGGCGAAGGGCTGGATCACGGCGCGCGACTTCAGTCGGGCTGTGCTCGACGGCGAGCCTTACCGGGTGCGCGCGCTGGTCGCGTTCGGGACCAACTTCGTCGTCTCGCAGGGCCATTCCGAGCGCAACCGTGCGGCGCTGAATGCGCTGGAGTTCCAGGTTCATATCGACATGTTCATGAACCCGACCGCGGAGAGCGCCGATTTCGTGCTGCCCGCCAGCACGCCGTGGGAACGCGACGCGCTCAAGATCGGGTTCGAGATCACGCAGGAAGCCGTCGAGACCGTGCAGTTTCGCCCGCGCATGGTCGAGCCGGTCGGCGCCGTGAAGGCCGATTACGAGATCGCCGCAGCGCTCGCGCTGAAGCTCGGCATGGGAGAGCTGTTCTTCGGTGGCGACATCAAGGCCGGCTGGAACTACCAATTGGCGCCGCTCGGCGTCGGCGTCGATGAGCTGCGCGCGCATCCCGAGGGACGCCGCTTCCCGCAGCTCTTCCGCGATAAAAAATACGCCGTCACGCGCGACGACGGAACCGTGGCGGGGTTTGCGACGCCGACGCGCCGCGTCGAGATTTACTCGGAGCTGATGCTGGGGCACGGGTACGATCCCTTGCCCGATCATGTCGAGCCGGTCGGAAGCCCGCTCACCAGTGCCGCGGATGAGCGCTTTCCGCTGGTGCTCTCGACCGCCAAGAGCGGCTGGTTCGTCCACTCCTCCTATCGGCATGTGGCCTCGCTGCGGCGTAAGTCACCGGATCCGGCCGTCGAGATCAGCCCGCAACTCGCCCGGCAGCGCGGGCTGGTAGAAGGCGACTGGGCCGTGGTGGAGACCCAAGGCGGTGCCGTACGCCTGAAGGTGCGCCTCATTGCGGCGCTCGACGATCGCGTCGTTGTCGCCGAATTCGGTTGGTGGGAGGATTGTCCGCCGCTCGGCCGCGATCGTTCAGCTGCGGCAGGCAACCGCACGCGCAACATCAACGCGGTGCTGCACGACGATGCCCGCGATCCCGTCAGCGGTTCCGTCCCGCTGCGCGCGATCGTCTGCGATATCAGGCGCGACGCCGATGCAAGCCGCGGCGTGTGGAGCGGCCAACGCCGCTTCACGGTCAGCGAACGTCGGGCCGAGGCCGATAACGTGGTCGCGCTCAGCCTGCGGCCGCTTGACGGCGGCCCGCTGCCCGACTTCCTGCCGGGCCAGCACGTGATGATCTCGCTGCCGGGCGCGGCGGAGGCGCGGGCCTATTCGCTGACCGGATCGGGCGAACTGCCGCAGGCGCTGTCGATTGCGGTGAAGGGACGCTTCCTTGACGAAGCACGGCGCGGCGATGCGCCGTTCTTCATGCCGGATCATCTGCACGGTCTCGCGGTCGGAGATGAGGTTCTGCTGGAGCCGCCGGGCGGCATCTTCACGCCGCCATTGAAGGGGCCGCGGCCGCTGGTCTTCCTCGCCGCCGGCATCGGTATCACGCCGTTCGTCAGCCATCTCGAGACGCTGCAACACATGGCGCCAGATGATCGTGTCGCCGAGATCCTGCTGCTGCACGGCTGCCGCAGCGGCCGCGAGCATCCGTTCGCGCGGCGGCTTGCGGAGCTGGAAGCCAGTACGCCAGAGTTGACACGGGTGACGTTCTATTCCGCACCGCTCGCGCAGGACCCGGTCGTTTCGCATTCGCTGCGCAAGGGCCGGCTTGATCTCGAACAGGTCAGGCCGCTGTCGGCGCGCCGGCCGCTGGTCTACATTTGCGGCTCGCCCGATTTCGTCGCGGCGCAGATCGCGGCCGTGACGGCGCTCGGCGTGCCGCGCTTCGACATCTTCGCCGAAAGCTTCGTTTCGCCGCCCGCGGTGCCGCGCAATCTTGCGCCGCGCACCGTCCGGCTTTCCGGCAGCAAGCAGAGCTTTTCGTGGGCACCGGAGCAAGGGACGCTGCTCGACGCTGCCAGTGCGGCGGGCGTCGCGTTGCCGAGCGGCTGTCGCGTCGGGCAATGCGAAAGCTGTGCGGTCGAGGTCGTCGATGGCGAGTTCACCCATCTCGGGCCTGTCGATGCAAGCGAGGGGCAATGCCTTGCCTGCCAGGCGGTCCCTCTGACCGACCTCACGCTCGCGCTTTGATGACCAAATCACACTGAAGGCTGTCACCGCATCACCGGTAGGGGGACGAGATTAATGACGAATGCAACGCACGACCAAACCGTGAGCCTGCGAAAACCTGACGTGGACAACATCATCGCGCGATTTTCGCAGGCTCTGGTAGTGTTCGCGGAACGCTGGTTTCCGGATGCTTATGTCTTCGTCCTGATCGCGGTGATTGCGGTTGCCGTCGGTGCGATCCTGCATGGCGGCTCGCCGCTCGCGGTCAGTCGCGCGTTCGGCGACGGGTTCTGGAATCTGATTCCCTTCACGATGCAGATGGCGCTGGTCGCGATCGGCGGCTATGTCGTGGCGATGTCGCCGCCGGTGGCGGCCGTGCTTGCGCGGCTGGCGAGCGTGCCGAAGACCGGGTGCGGCGCAGTGGTCTTTGTCGGCGTGCTCAGCATCTTCCTCTCGCTCTTGAACTGGGGCCTCAGCCTGATCTTCTCCGGCCTCTTGGTGCGGGAGATCGCGCGGCGCACCGACATCCGGCTCGACTATCGGGCGGCCGGCGCGGCCGGCTATCTCGGGCTCGGCTGCGGCTTCACGCTCGGGATCACGTCTTCCGCCGCACAGCTCCAGGCCAATGCCGGCAGCATTCCGGCGTCCCTTCTGCCGATCACCGGCGTGATCGGCTTCTCGGAAACCATCCTGACCTGGCAGAACATGGTCACTGTCGTGATGGTGACCGTCGTGTCCGCCGCAATCTGCTATTTCACGACGCCGGCGCCCGAGCAGGCCAAGACGGCGGAGGACCTCGGCGTTGCGCTCGGTAATGATCGGATCGAGGCCAGGAAGCCGGCCCGTCCGGGCGACTGGCTCGAGTTCAGTCCGCTGCTGACGATCCTGATCGCGCTGCTTGCCGCCGGCTGGCTATGGCAGACCTTTCAGTCGGGCAATCCGCTGATCACCCTGTCCGGCCTCAACACCTATAATTTCGTTTTCCTCATTCTCGGCATTGTGCTGCACTGGCGCCCGCGCAGCCTGATCGAGTCCTTCTCCAAGGCGATGCCGAGCGTCTCCGGCGTGCTGCTGCAGTTTCCGTTCTATGCCGGCATCGCGCAGATCCTGACCAAAGTGCCGAACAGCGGCGGCACCACGCTGTCGGACACGATCGCGCACTGGTTCGTCGGCGCCTCCAGCAACTCCACCGTGTTCTCGTTCCTGGTCGGAATCTATTTGGCGCTGCTCGGCTTCTTCGTGCCGTCGGCGGGCGGAAAGTGGATCATCGAGGCGCCCTACATCATGAAGGCGGCCAACGATATCGGCGCGCATCTGGGCTGGACGGTGACGGTCTACAACATCGCCGAGACCCTGCCGAACTTCATCAACCCGTTCTGGATGCTGCCGCTGCTCGGCATTCTCGGCCTGAAGTCGAAGGATTTGATCGGCTACACCTCGGTGCAGTTCTTCATCCATTTCCCGATCGTGATGCTGCTGGCGGCGATCCTGATGGCGACCTTCAGCTATCGCCCGCCGATCCTGCCTTGAGGAATCACGGCCGGGCACCGTAGGGCTCGGTGCCCGGCCGTCGCTTTGCCAGTTCAGCGGTCCGCAACCGTCATCACCAAATCTGTGCTGTTTTTCCGCCCGCCGCGAATGGATGCATCGCGCCGCGCGGTCAACTTTGGACAGCCATTTCATTGACCGCAGCGCGCTTCGGCTGGATATTGATGCGCGCTATCCTACGATGTTCAAGGTCACTGCAATGAGACATGACGACCGCAGCCTGATGTACGACATGCGAAGCCGCATGCAGCATCGCTGCATCTCGGCGGTGACCGGCGTCTGTTGTTGATCGCTTCGACAAATCCAGAGTCAGCGACAATCAGACAGGAGCGCCGTCACCCGGCGATTGAGCACGCATGTCCCAAGCCCAGATATCCCAAGCCCAAAAATCCCTAGCTTACGTCATCGAAATATCGGATCGCACAGCAGGTATCGTTGTCAGCGACAAAAGCGGCTTCTGCTTCTTCTCCTCCGACCGCGCCTTTGACGGCCTCGATGGCGGCTATTTCGGCTCCGCACGGGCCGCGGAGCGCGCGGTGAGGGCGCTGTTGCAGCAGCAACGTGAGTCCCGGAGCCGCAGGTAATGTCGTTGAGGCCAATCCTCAGGATGCCGCGGCGAGCGGCGGCGAGACCACCTGCGGTGCCTCGGGCGCCTGTGTGGCTGATGTCGCGGGCTGGAAGCGGATGCCGTGCAGAGAGACGGTCAGCGGGATGCCGCGGAAGTCGTCGTGGAAGGCGCGAATCCGGCGGGCCAGCTCGCCGGCGCTGATGCCGGCGGGAAGCTCGCACATCTCCCGGTACATCCGCCGGGTGCTCTTGATGCCGCACCAGGCGATGTCCAACTCCTTCAGCGGCGCGCCATCGCAGGCGAGGTCGCGCGACATCCGCCAGAACAGATGGGCAAGCCGCACATAGGCAATCTGCTCGAGGCCGCGCACGCTGATCTTGTCGGGAATGATGAAGGACTCGACGCCGACGATCGGTCCGGAATCGACGCGCGCGGCCATCACATGGGCCGTCGCGCCGAAGGTGCGGGCGCCGTCATAGAGCGCGAAATGCGCCGGCGCCCAGCCCGGATATTGCGGCGGGCCGGGGTGAAATTGTAGGCGCCATGGCCGAGCGCGGCCAGCATGCTTTCAGGCACGATCACGCTGGTGGTGAACGCCAACAGCCGGGCGTCGCGCAGGACCTCCGGCTCGATCGCGGCGAGGTCGTCGGCCGTCACCGCGCAGCGGAACGACAGCGCGGGATTGTGCGCCTTCAACAGCTCGGTGAGCGCGAATTGCTGGCTGGCGACGCCGGTGAGAAGGATGATGGTCTTCATGATGCGGATGTCCTTCCCTTGTTCAGCCCTTCAGCCGATATCAGCTGCGTTGACCGGCCATAACGACGACACTGCCGGCATCGCGGGATTGACCCACGGTGCGGAACAGATCGGCCGGCAGTGTCTGCCAGGGCGCAATCTCGATAATCCGGTTGTTCGCGCTCTTCGCTGCCGATTTCGCCGCGCGGATATCGTCCTGCCACGGGCAGAGCGCGAGCTCGAGCCGGCCGAACCCGCCGCAGTCGGCGGCGAACGCGCCGGTCACCGCCTCGATGCTGGCGGCCATCTCGCGCGCGTCGCTGGTCGCGATATCGCGCATGATCACGGTGATCGCGGCATTCGAAGCTGCGTGCGAGTTGATTACGATCATCGCGTCGCGGCCGCCGCTGCGGCAGGCGCGCCGCGCGGGGCGCATTGCGACGCCGAATTCGGCGTCTGGTCCAAGATCGCTGTTGTCGGTCGGCAGATTGTGAACGACGGTGGTGTGGCGGGGCGTGCCGACGTCCTCAGCGGGCGCATGGTACGAGCGCGGCAGCCAGGCGGCGTCGAGCGCGATCTGCGACGACGTCAGGCTCCAGGCCTGGTCGAGCAGATAGCCCTCCCAGACCGCGGGATAGGCGGTCGCGATGTGATGCCAGTTGCGCAGCAGCGCTTCGGCGGCAGGCGACCGGCCGAAATAGAGCGTGCGCGCCGACATCTCCCATCGGTTCCATTTATGGAGCGCGACGTCGCAATCGAGATATGACGGCAGCAGCGGGGGCTCGCTGAGCGTTGCATCGGCTTCGATGAAGAGCAGTGGCTCGCGATGCTCCTCCCACATCCGTAGCATGAAGGCAGATTTCTCGGATGCGCGTATCTGCTCGCCGTCCGCGGTGTCGATCGGTACGATGTCGCAGGCGATCTGAAATTCGGCGAGCTTCTGCCGGAGCGCGCCGGCATGATCGTCGCCGAGGGCGCAGGGATAGCAGGAGACTACGCGCAGCGATGCGTCGGGTCGGCAACCTTCCTCGGGCGCGATCGGGCGCCAATTGAGGCCGCCCCACCACATCTCGTGCGGACCGTCGGAGCTCGGCCCGATCGTGCCGTAGTCGGTGAGCTTGGATTTGAGGAAGTCGAATGCCGGATTCTCGCCGAAGGGGATAACGACCGCACAGTCGGCGCGAAGCGACCGGTAAAGCATCTCGGCGGCGGGACCGCTCGGCGGCCCAGCGAGGATGACGACGCCATGATCCCGCGCCGGAACTGAACCGGGCTGATGGACGGCCGCGCGTCCGAGCCGCGCGGACAGCCATGCGAGCCGCCGGCGCTGCGCCGCGTTGATCCGGATGCCGTTTGCCGACAGCAATTGGTCTAAATTCGTCTGCAAGCCGTCCGCTTGCGCCGTGTCAGCCGATGTCATGCCCGCGCTACCCCTCGTTAACCTTCTACGAGCGGGGCGGTCAGATCAGGCGGACAAATCACTTGCCGTTCGCGGCCGGCGTGCGATTGGCGCTGCGCCAGGTCAGCGTGGCCGAGGCGGCCTCGTTGCCGTCGCGGTCCCCGAGCGCAAGGATGCGGTCGTGGTCGAGGGCGGTCAGCGCGACCGTGTAGATCGCAACATCCTCTTCGAAGCCGTCGACCGGGATCAGCAGCATGCCGTCGTCACCGGCGGCACGGAAGTGACGGCCGCTCCTCTCGATGCCGCCATCGGTGAGCCGTCCCTCGGCGATCGTCTTCATGTTCGAATTGTCCGCGGCCTTTGCGGCGCTCTCGCCGTACTGCACCGTGATGCCGTGGAGTATCCCGTTGCTGGTGAGCTTTGCCAGCGGAAGTGCGATGGTCGCCACCGTCATGCGGCCTGACAGCGGAATCCGCAGGCGAAGATCGCCGAGCCCGGTGTGATAGACGTTGATGGCCTCGAGCGACGCCTGGCCATCGTGGCGGAACAGGCCGACCTGCAGCGTCCCGCATTGGGCTTCGCCGAACACGTTCGCGGACAGGCGGTTGGCGCCGAACAGCGTGTAGAGGTAGGCATGCGCCGGTGACAAGGCGGCAAAGCTGCCGGCCAGCCACATCGGAGGCGCCGGGGCGGTGCAGGCGGACACGAGCCCGCGGGCGACGATGCAGTCGTTGACGAAGCTGGCGTCGAGCAGGGGCGCCAGCGCCTGGGTGCCGAGATTGACGTCATGCTTGATGCCGCCGAGCAGCACGAGCTCGTCGTCGTCTGGCAGCAGCAGCAGGCGTCCAAGTACAGCGGCGGCCCAGCGTGCCGCAACAGTGGGGTCCGCGTAGGGCTGCAGCGCGTAGCGCGGTGCCAGCTCGCGGGCGCGCGCGGCATAGGCCAGCACCCCCGACTGCACTTCGGTTGCGAGCGCCAGCTGCGCGGCCGGGCGCTGATCACCCTCGCGCAACACCTCGCCGCTTCGATAATCGCGCGCCGATCCTTCCGCAGAACAGCATAGCTGCTCCAACAGCGCGACGTTGCGGATCAGCATGCGTTTTACGTGCGGCGTGACGACCCGATCGGAAATCAGCCCCTCTGCGGTGTCGTCATCGGCGATGTCGTCGAAGGCATCGTCAAGCGTCAGCAGATAGGCGCCGTGCAGGCGGGTGCGAATGCCCTCGCGATCGAAGATCCGGCGCAGCGACTTCTGCACGCTAGCGGAATAGCCGAGATCGACGAGGATCAGGTCGGTGCAGTTATCAAAATCCTGGATGTGCGCGCGCAGATAGGCGAGCAGCCGGGCGCGGACCCCGGCGGCGATATCGGTGATCTCGCGCGGGTCCATCAGATCGGGCAGGGCGTCGGCAAGTTCGCGGCCGCTCGCGATGCCATCGGGGTATTGCGCGAAGAAATTCATCACCGCGGGCGGCTGCACCTTGACGATATCGACAAAGGTCGCCGCATCGATCTTGACGACCCGGCTCAACAGCTCGCAGAGCGGTTCGAGCGTATCGGCGGATCCGACCAGGCTGACGCGGCGATTGATCTCGACATAGGCGCCGGTCTCGCCATGGTCCGCCTGCCAGACACGATGTGGCAGCAGGCCGTCGCGGCCGAGGAATCCGATCGCAACCCGCGCGCCCTCGCGGGCGAGCGCGGAGCGCCGCGCTTCGATGAACGCGTCGAATGCCGCCATCACCGGTCCGAGCACGGTGACGCCGAGATGGAAGGCGGGAGAATGCTCCGCGCTCTGTGCCGTCACTACACGCCGCAGCGTGCGGGCGCCGCAATCGAGCCGCGACGGCTGATCGGGACAGAGCAATTCGTAGATCGATGCTTCACGCTGAAACTTGGAGGCCAGTGCCGCGCTGGCCTGCGGATAATAGCGCGGGCGGATGCCATGACGGCGGGCACCCTTGATATCGGCGTTGTGGTTGTCGCCGATATGGAACGAGCTTGCCGCATCGATGGCTTGTTCGGCGAGATAGGCCTCGAACAGCACCTCGATCTTGCCTGAGCCGTGATCGCAGGATGCGTAGAGGAAATCCCAGGTCAGTCCGGGGCTGCAGCTGCGCAACAGCTGCGCGAGCTGGTCGGTGCTCCAGTAGGTGTCGGAAATGAAGCCAGTGCGAAAGCCGCCGCGCTTCATGTCCAGATATTGCTCAAGCATTTCCGGATTGACGCGGCACAGCTCGAGCTCGACCCCGAACTCGATTCGCGCGAGATCGCGCAACGCATCGCGGCTCAGGCCGAACAGCCTGAACGGAAAGTACTTATAGATGTCGGCGATGTGCACTTCAGTGGAGCCGCTGCGCTCCAGCGCAACCTTGCGCGCGCGCGCTTCGGCCTGGATTCGATGCTGAACGAAACTGACGGACATATTTGGAAATTTTTCAGCAATGGGCGAAAGCTGAAAAACCCTTTCAAATACGCCATCTGGCGTCGTGCACGCACGCAACAGAAATGTATCGAAAACATCGAATGAACATGCAGAAACATTCTGCGCTCGACGCGTCGCGTCGACCGTCATGATCGTCATGCGCAAAATTCCCGCCAGTCCTCATGCGTTGAACGCGTGCGTGAGACAAATCAGGCGCGCTGATCCAAAAAAGTTGATGCGCGATTCAAAAACGCGCGCTTCGCGACTGACAGATTCAAAAAATCCGATAACGTCGAAAAGGTGATTCGGAAAAAATTGCCTAGTCGCAATCGTCGAATGCAAGATGGCGACCAACGGCGACGGATCACTCGCATGCTCCGCGCATGCATGTGTTCGCGTGGCGTTAGTTGGTGTGACAACAGCGTTTTCCGGCGCGACGATCTCTTCCCGCGGGCATGCAAGGCGATGCTGAACGACTGCTCCAGATCCCGTCGAACTTTTCCCTGCGCGCTGACGCAGCGGCAGCTTTTGCCGGGCAGTCGGCAAAAATATCCAGCTAAGCATTTGAAAAGTAACAAAAAATCTTCGCCTGGTTTGTCCAGCGCCTCCGTTCAACGCTCAGAAGCCGCATGGGATGTGTGCCAGCGGCGCTGGTTGGAGAGCGGGGCATGAGTTACGCGCTTGATATGACGGCAGCGGCCGAGATCGAGGCCACGACGGCCGCGGTCGCGCCGGTCGAGGCGGCTGCGCCCTGGAGCGACGTTCCCACGGTCGCCGATGCGGGCCCGCTCGACACCGTCGAGATCCAGGACGAGGACAAGGAATTGCTCGACCGCCTCGCCGCCGGCGACGAGGCGGCGTTTCGTGCTCTGGTCGAACGCCATGTCGATCGCGCCTACGCGATCGCGCTGCGCATCGTCGGCAACGCCGCCGACGCCGAAGACGTGGTGCAGGACACGATGCTGAAAGTGTGGACGCATCGCGGCCGCTGGCAGCACGGCCGTGCCAAGTTCTCGACCTGGCTGTATCGCGTCGTCAGCAACCGCTGCATCGATCTGCGCCGCAAGCCGCGCACCGAGAATGTCGACGTCGTGCCCGAAGTCGCCGATACTCAGCTCGATGCCTCGACGGTCATCGAGCGCAACGAGATCGGCAATCTTCTGGAGGTGGCGATGCAGCGGCTGCCAGAGCAGCAGCGCGTCGCGGTGATCCTCTCCTATCATGAGAGCATGAGCAACGGCGAGATCGCCGAGGTCATGGATACGACCGTGGCCGCGGTGGAGTCGCTGTTGAAGCGCGGACGGCAACAGCTGCGCGAAATGCTGAAGCGGCACGAGCGCGACCTGCGCGGCGCGTTTACCGACTGCTAACCATAAAATCCGGCATCTGAAGATTTTGCGCCTGACCTGCGTCGGCCGACCCGTTTGATCGGGCGGACGGGGGCTGGATCCGCGTCACCTCTCTTTTTCACGATGCGGCATGCCATGCCCCATCAGCACAGGAGCTACTCATGCCGGCAATTTCCACCAACACCGCCGCCAACTCCGCGGTCCGCTACCTCAACATCAACTCGCAGCAGGAAACCAGCGCGCTGTCGAAGCTGTCGAGCGGCTCGCGCATCACCTCGGCCTCCGACGACGCGGCCGGTCTCGCGATCTCGACCCGCATCTCCTCCGACATCACGACGCTGCAGCAGGCCGCCACCAACGCGGCGCAGGCGACCTCGATCCTGCAAACCGCCGACGGCGGCGCCTCCAACATCTCGGACATCCTAGCCCGCATGAAGTCGCTGGCCTCCGAGTCCGCCTCCGGCACCGTGGCTGACTCCAGCCGCGCCTACATCAACTCGGAATTCACACAGCTCAAGGGCGAAATCGACTCCATCGCCTCTGGCACCCGCTACAGCAGCCAGAGCTTGCTCGACGGTTCGAGCGTGTTCTCCTCGGGCGTCTCGGTGCTGGTCGGTTCGACCTCGGCCGACACCATCACGATCACGCTGACCAGCCTGACGGCGTCCTCGCTCGGCGTCACCTCGCTCGACGTCTCCAGCCTGTCGAGCGCGACCAGCGCCATGTCGGCACTCGACAGCGCCATCGACACCGTGTCGTCGGCCCGCGCCGAGATCGGTGCCCAGGAGTCGCGCTTCAACTTCAGCGCCGACTCGATCTCGACCCAGACCCAGAACCTGCAGTCGGCCAATTCGGCGATCAAGGACGTCGATATCGCTTCCGAGCAGGCGACGCTGTCCTCGGCCGAAGTGAAGACCCAGGCCGCGGTTTCGGCGGAAACGGCGGCGAACCAGATGCCGCAGTACCTGCTCAAGCTGCTCGGCTAAATCCAGGGATAGATCGGGCCGGCATGATGCCGGCCCGATTCCCATTGCGGCGGAAGTGTCGACATGACGGTTAGCAGCGCCACCTCGAGTACATCAGGCACGACGTCGTCGAGTTCTGCCAGCTCTGCCAGCACGGTGACCACGACCGGCACGACCAATTCGACCAGCATCGACTGGGACGCCCTGATCGAAGCCGAGGTCGACGCCAAGCTCGCGGCGGCGACCTCGATCACCACGACGATCACCGCGAACCAGGCCAAGGTCACGGCCTACCAGTCGCTGCAGACCGAGCTGTCGACTTTGGCAACCGGGTTGTCGTCGCTCAGCTCGTCGATCATCAATTCGATCGCCACCAACGCCTTCGCCACGCGCTCGGCGACGATTTCGTCCACCGGCGACGTCAGTGCCTCCTCGGCGCTCAACATGAGCGTGAACAGCGGCTCGGCGACCGGCGATCACACGCTCCAGATCACCCAGCTCGCCACCGCGCAGAAGGTGATCGGCTCCTCGCAGTCGAGCTCGTCGACGGCGCTGGGCCTCGCCGGCACGTTTTCGCTGGGGCTCGCGGGCGGCAGCAGCACCGCGATCTCGATCACCAGCGGGATGACGATGCAGGATGTCGTCGACACCATCAACGCCCAGACCTCAAGCACCAATGTCCAGGCCTCGATCGTCCAGGTGTCGAGCGGGTCCTACGAGATGGTGCTGACCGGGACCGAGGACGCCGCCGACATCACCTATTCCTCGACCTCCGGCGACGGCATCCTGAACAAGCTCGGCGTCACCGACACGTCGGGTGCCTTCACCGACGTGCTGCAGAAGTCGCAGTCCGCGGAATTCACCCTCGACGGCATCGCGCTTACCCGCAACACCAACGACATTTCCGACGTTCTCGGGCGTCACCTTCGATCTGCTGCAGCCGACGCCGAGCGGCACCAGCCTGAACATCAGCATCCAGACCGACACCAGCCAGATCACTTCCGCGCTGCAGACCTTTGTCACCAATTACAATGCATTCCGCGACCAGGTGATCGCGCAGTCCGCGCAGAATTCCGACGGCACGGCCGCATCGAGCGCGGTGCTGTTCGGCGACAGCACGATGCGCGATATCATGACCCAGCTGCAGCAGGTGCTCAGCGGCTCGGTTGGCGGCATGACGATGGCTGACCTCGGCCTGTCCTTCAACGAGAACAACGAGCTGCAACTCGATACCGGCACGCTGTCGACCGTGCTGACACAAAATCTCGCCGGCGTCACCCAGCTGCTGTCGGCGCAGACGACCACCTCGTCCAGCCAGCTCAACGTCGTCAACACCGGCACATCGCCGCAATCGTTCACGCTCGACGTGACGGTGGATTCGACCGGCACGCTGACCGGCGCGTCCGTCGGCGGCGACAGTTCGGGCTTTTCGGTGGTCGGCAACAGCATCATCGGCAATGCGGGCACGATCTACGCCGGCATGGCATTCACCTACACCGGATCGACCTCGCAATCGATCACCGTGACGTCGACGTCCGGCCTTGCATCGCAGCTCTATCAGCTCGCGCACACCAGCTCCGGGACCAGCGGTCAGTTGCAGACCATGATCACCAATTTGCAGTCGCGCGATACCGATCTGCAGTCCCAGGTCAGCGACATCCAGAGCAATGCCGCGACGTTCAAGGCGCAGCTGCAGGTCCAATACGCCAATTATCAGGCTGCCATCGAAAGCGCGAACAACACGCTGGGCTACCTGAAAGCACTCCTGGATTCAGCATCGAGTAACTGATGACACAGAACGCTACCGCCTACCTTGCCAACAATGCCTACCGATCCGCCGCAGTGGCGGTGCCGCCGCTGAAGGCGGTGGTGATGCTGTGCGACGGCGCGATCACGCTGTTGCAGAAGGCGCTGGACGCGCACGAGGCGAAGCGCTTCGAGGAAGGCCACACCTATCTGACGCGGGCGACCGCGATCCTGCGCGGACTGAGCCACAATCTCGACTTCACCCGTGGCGGCGCGATGGCCGATCGGCTCTACCGCACCTACAACGCCCTGATCATGGCGTGTCTGCGTTCTTATGGCCGGCCGCAGGCCAGGGAGAATTTCCGGCGCATCATCGCCAGCCTGACGGAACTCCGCGACGCCTGGAAGTACGTCGAGGCCACCGCCGGCAAGGCCGCCAAGGCCAAAACGCTCGAATCAGCCGCCGGCCGCTAGGCGCGGCTGAGGCACGAATCGCCCGGCGAGACCGCTTCGCCGGTGGTGCAGGACGCCCCGGGGAAGGCGTCCTGGTGGGGAAAATAGCCGCCTGACGGACACCATGCTGGACCTGACGCACCGGCGGCGGAAATTGATTTCCGCCGTCCCGCGAATGCTTTATGACAGCCTTGGCGACGAGGCTGGATCTACGCGCGCGATGGACGTTGCGATATTCGAAGACCTGATCGACCGGCTGGGGGAGGATCTGTCCCGCTGGCCCGACGATCAACGTCTTGCCGCCGTCCAGCTCCTCGCATCCTCGGCCGAGGCGCGGACGCTCTATGAAGAGGCGAGCGCGGTACGCCGGGCGCTCGCCGCGCCGCCGGTTCGCGCGCCCAAGGAGCTTGTCGACCGCATCGTGACCGCCGCGGCGAAACTGCCCCAAGAGACGGCACAGGAGATGGCCTCGGAGCCGGCCGCGCCGGCGGATCAGCCGGGCGATGCGCAAGCTCCGGGTGATGCGGCACAGCAGGGCAAGGTGTTGCCCGCGCTGTTGCTGGCCCTCTGCCTGTTGCCCGCATTGGCGCCGCCGGCATTGATGCTCGGCGAACCGGATCTGCCGATCAGCCTCTCGCTCTAGGCTCTCCACATTCCTTTTGCGCCCGCGGCCCGGTGTCCGCGGCAGATCGCTTGCGCCCGCTCGGCGCGCCGTGAAGCCGCAGCCGACGCGGCAAATTCTGTCGATTAATCAAGTGATTCCGCGCGGATGAATCCGCGCCTGAAATCGGCGCGTCGTCCGTTTTATCTGCGAACGACTTCACGATCCCAATGTTCCAACGCGTTCCGCCGCCTTAGCCCGCGGCGAAGAGAGCCTTGTCATGACCGTCTCCTCGGCAACCTCTGCTGCAGCCTCCGCCGCCTCGAGTTCGTCGAGTTCATCGTCGAGCGCATCGATGGGGATGAGCTCGACCGATTTTCTCAATTTGCTCGTCAGCGAGCTGCAGAACCAGGATCCGCTGAACGCCACCAGCACGACCGACTTCATCAATCAGCTCACCTCCTACGCCAACTTCACCGAGCAGCAGTCGACCAACGCCAGCATGACGTCGCTGGCGAGTTCGTTCTCGAGTCTCGTGACGCTGAACTCGGTCAACTATATCGGCCACACCGTCGAGGCGAAGACGAGCACGGCGGAGCTGACCAATGGTTCGGCGACCTTCGGTTACTCGCTCACCTCGGCCGCTTCCAACGTCGCGATCACGATCCAGGATTCCTCGGGCAACACGGTCTGGAGCGGCAAGGGGACCGGAAACGCCGGCTCAAACAGCTTCACCTCGAATGGTCAGACCACGAGCGGCACCCAGCTCAGCGATGGCGGCCAGTACACGATCCAGGTGACCGCGACCGACGCCGCCGGAAACTCGCTGCTCAGCTACACCACGATGACGGGAACGGTGACCGGGATCGATGCCTCCGGCTCGACGCCCTCGCTGCTTGTGAACGGCGTCCCCGTCAGCGCCGCCAACATCATCGGCGTCACGTCCTGATTGCTTCCGGAGTATTATCATGAGTCTCACTGGTGCACTTTCCTCGGCGATCTCGGCGCTCAATGCGCAGAGCCAGTCGCTGGCAATGATTTCCGACAACATCTCCAACGCCGATACCACGGGTTACAAGACCACTTCGGCGATGTTCGAAGATCTGGTGACGGCGTCGAACAGCGCCACCTCATATACGTCCGGCGGCGTCACGGTGTCCGGCCGCGCCAACATCACCCAGCAGGGATTGCTGGCCGCGACCACCAACGCCACCGACGTGGCGATCCAGGGCAGCGGCTTCTTCGTCACCACCAACGCGACGTCGGGCGGCACCACCTCCTATACGCGCAACGGTGCGTTCACCACCGACAACACCGCCTATCTCGTCAACAACGGCAATTACCTCGAGGGTTGGCGTACCGACGCTGACGGCAACATCGTTGGCAACGCCTCGGCCGCGAGCCTCGGGCCGATCAACACCCAGGTGGCATCAACCAGCGGTAGTGCCACCACCAAGACCACAGTCGCGGCGAATCTGCCGGCCGACGCGGCCGTCAACGCGACCTTCAACAGCTCGATGACGGTCTACGATTCGCTCGGCACGGCGAGCACGATCCAGATCGACTGGAAGAAGACCGCCGACAATACTTGGCAGGCCAGCTTCGAGCAGCCGAAGCTAGCGTCGGACTCCAGTACGGCCAGTGCGAACGCGATCACCGACACGGTGGATATCACCTTCAATAGCGACGGTTCGCTCGCCTCGACGGTGCCGAGTCCGCCAACAATCTCGGTGACCGGCTGGAAAGATGGTGCGGCCGATAGTTCCAGCACCAATGCCATCACGCTCAATCTCGGTACGGTCGGCAAGACCGACGGTCTCACGCAATATTCGTCGGGCGAAACCACGCCAGCGGTCGATCTCACGAGCATCACGTCGGACGGCCTGCCTTACGGCAAGCTGAGCAGCATCTCGATCGGAAAGGGCGGCGTGGTCGACGCGACCTATTCCAATGGGCAGACGATCGCGATCTACAAGATTGCGGTCGCGACCTTCAGCGATCCCAACGGATTGAGCGCGGCCAGCGACGGCATGTACTCCGCGACGGCAGCCTCCGGCAACGCCACGCTGCAGACTTCGGGGAGCAACGGTGCCGGAACGATCTACGGCAGCGAGCTGGAATCCAGCACCACCGACACCAGCGGCCAGTTCTCCAACATGATCTCGGCGCAGCAGGCCTATTCGGCGGCATCGCAGGTGATCACCACCGTCGACAAGATGTTCGATACCCTGATCTCGGCGGTGTCGCGATGATGACCGCAAAGAATGACCGCTTGCTGGTCCGGCTGCGGCGGCTGAAGGCGATGGCCGCTTCGGTTCAGCCGAACGACCGGGCGCAGCTCACTGCGCTGCTCGACGATGTGGAGACATTGCGCGGCGAGCTGATGCGCGAATGCGCGCGGCTCGACCAGGAACTCAACCGGGCCACGGTCCGGGTAATGGCGATCACCGCGTACGGGCGCAGCGCACAATCGGTCCGCGCCCTGCGTCGCGGACACTAGCTTGAACGGGAGCGATGACATGACACCGGAACGCAACATCAAGATCAATCCCGCGGGCAATGACGAGCGCGCGAGGTCGTTGATCGCGCTGATCGACAATCTGATCGCAATCGTCAACGAAGAGAACGTCGAGCTCGCCAAGGGCCTGCCGGCCTCGCGGCTGAAGCAGGTCGACGAGAAGAACCGGCTTGCCACCCTGTTCGAGCAGTGCGTGGCCGAGGCCGTCGGCAAGACCGCAAACCTCAACGTCCAGGACCGGGTGCTGCGCGAGCAGCTGATGGACCGGATCCTGGAAGCTCCGCGGGGCGATGGACGAGAACGTGATGCGGCTGCGCGCGGCGATCGATGCCAGCAACCGCCGGATCGAGGCGATCATGCAGGCGATCCGCGAGCAGATCGCCAATGTGTCGCCCTACGGGGCCGGCGGCCGTCGCGTCACGCCCGCGATGTCCTATGGGACCAACGTGCGGGCCTGATCTGGTCCGCGCCGGAGGGAGTTAGCCGTGTCGTCGCTCGATATTGCACGAAGCATTGCATTCAGCGGGCTGTCGGCCACGCAGGTGCAGATCAGCGTGACCTCGGCAAATATCTCGAATGCCGATACCAAGGGCTACACCGAGAAGACCGCCAACCAGAGCGCCAGCGTCACCGGTGGCGTCGGCACCGGCGTCACGATCACGGGGATCACCAGCGCCGTCGACAAGCTGCTGCTGAAGTCGCTGGTCGGGGCCGATTCCGATCTCGGCGCCGCCGACACCACCAACAGCTTTCTGACCGAGCTCCAGCAGCTCTACGGCAGCACCTCGAGCGGGGACAGCTCCACCACCGGCACCTCGCTTGCCAACACGCTCGCGGCATTCGAATCGGCATTGTCGTCGCTGGCGAGCACGCCGAGCAGTGCGTCGCTGCAGTCGAACGCGGTCAGCGCGCTTGCCGCGGTCACGACGCAACTTCAGCAGACCTCGAGCGGCATCCAGACGCTGCGCTCCAATGCCGACCAGGATATCGCTTCGTCGGTCACCGACATCAATTCCGATCTGCAGCAGATCTCCGACCTCAACAAGCAGATCAAGCAGCAGGCCGCAGCCGGGCAGTCGACCGCCGATCTGGAGGACCAGCGCAGCAGCGCGCTGCAGGACCTCGCGTCGATGATGAATGTGAGCTATTTCACCACGTCGACCGGCGATCTGCAGGTTTACACCGGATCGGGGCAGGCGCTGGTCGACAGCACGGCGCACCCGCTGAGCTATACGGCGCTGCCCAGCGTCACGGCTTCTACTACCTACAGCGCAGGATCGTCGAGCGGCTTCAGCGGCATCACCGTCAACGGGGTCGACATCACCTCGCAGATCTCCTCCGGCAAGGTGAGCGCGCTGATCACCCTGCGCGACCAGACGCTGCCCGCCGCACAGTCGCAGCTCGACCAGCTTGCCCAGCAGCTTGCCGCGAGCGTCAATGCGGTGTCGAACCAGGGCACGTCGGTGCCGCCGCCGTCCAGCCTGACCGGGACCGCCACCGTGAGCAGCGCGACGGCGCTGTCGGCGACCGGCACGGTGCGCATCGCGGTTGCGGACAAGAGTGGAAATCTCGTGTCCTACAAGGACCTGAATCTGTCGTCCTTCGCGACGGTCGGCGATCTCGTTACCGCGATCAACGGCATCTCGGGCCTGTCGGCGTCGGTCGATGCCAATGGACATCTGTCGATCGCGGCGACCGGGTCCGGCAACGGCGTCGCCATCAATGAGATGACGAGCTCGGTCGGCAGTTCCGGTGAGGGGTTTTCGAACTATTTCGGGCTCAACGACCTGATCACGGGGACTGGCGCGTCGGATATCGCGGTTCGCAGCGACATCCTCAGCGGCACGGCGGCGTTGCCGACGGCGACGCTCGATGCGTCGTCCACGTTGACGGTCGGAAATTCGGTGCTGTCGCCGGGCTCCGCGACGGTGGTGAACGCGCTCTCGAGCACGCTGACGGGGTCGACCAATTTCGCCATGGCGGGTGGGCTCGGCGCCACCACCGGCTCGTTCACCGATTATGCGGCCGCGATCGTCGCCAACGTCGCAAGCAAGGCGACCCAGGCGTCGGCGACCTACACCGCCAAGCAGACCGCACAATCGACCTATGCGAGCTCGCTGTCGTCGCAGTCCGGCGTCAACCTCGACCAGGAAAGCGCGAATCTGAGCTCGTTGCAGAACAAATACGCTGCCGCGTCCCAGATCATTACGACCATCAACGCGATGTTCTCGGCGCTGATGACCGCGATGAGCGCAAGCTGAGTGTGAGGCCGCTGTCATGATGATGCGTGTTGCCACCTTTGCACAATCGGAACAGATGATCACCAGTGCGCTGCGGGTGCAGGCGGTGATGGCCAACGAGCAGGTGCAGGAGTCCTCCGGGCTGCAATCCGAGGATTTCGGCGGTTACGGTCCCGGCGCCGGGCGCGTCATCAATCTGCAGGTCTCGGTGACGCGTGCCCAGTCCTATATCGATGCCAGCAATCTCGCCGACAACAAGGTGCAGGCGATGTATTCGGCGGTCGGCTCGGTGACCGATATCATCACGCAGCTTCGGACCCAGCTCAGCGCCGCGACCACCGGCAGCAGCACGGCGACGGCGTCGGTGATCAACTATGCCCAGCAGGCGATCTCGCAGATGCAGGGGCTGCTGAACACGCAATATGACGGCGAGTATGTCTTCAGCGGCGCCCGCACCGACACCGCCCCTGCGGATCTGTCGACGTTCGACACCGGCTCGCTGACGACATCAGACACCAGCTACTACAAGGGCGACAGCGAGATCGCGTCGGTGCGCGTCTCCGACAGCCAGTCGATTTCCTACGGCGTCACCGCTGACAACCCGGCCTTCGAGCAGGTGATGCGGCTCTTGAAGTACGTCGGCAACAGCACGACACTGTCGTCGAGCGATATCTCGCAAGCGCTCGACCTTGCCAGCAATGCGCTGGATGCGACGTCAACGGTGCAGGCGAAGCTTTCGACAGCGGCTTCGCAGATCGAGACCGCCAGCACCAACCAGAGCGACTACCAGAATTTCGCAAAGACCCTGTCGACAAACCTCACCAGCGTCGACGTCGCTGCAGTGACGGCGCAGCTTTCGACCTATCAGGCGCAGCTGACCGCATCCTATTCGGCGATCTCCAAGATCCAGAGCATGAACCTGGCGAGCTATCTGCGATAGCGGGCCACAGGTCGCATCAGCGGTTCAGGATCTTCAGCCAGACATCGCCGAGGATGATCGGTTCGCGTGGGGCAAGCCAGGTGAGGCCAGCCGCCTGGCCAAGCTGGCCGATGCTGCCCTTGCTTTGCATATCCTCAAGCACCTTGTTGACGGCATCCAGCAGTGCATTGTCGGTTTCGAGCGCAACGTAGCCGCGGTTGGCGCCGATCGGGTAATAGTAGCCGGAGGCCGTTATCCCGGTGTCGGGATGCTCGGCGCGGTAGGCGTCGAACCGGCGCAGGTCGAGCAGCGTGGCGTCGAACTCGCCGCGCTCGAGCTCGCCCAGCAGGTCGCTGCGCCCCGGAACGAGGTGGGTGATGTCGTCGATCAGCTTGCCCTTGTCGAAGGTCATCAGGATGGCATCGCCGAGCGTGCCGCTTTCGATCGTGAGGCGAAGCCCGGCAAGATCGCCGATATCGGTGATCTTGCGGTCCTTGAGCTTGTCCTTGGCCTTGGGACCGAGCACGACGGTCATCGGCGAGTAGATATAGGGCCGGCTCGGCACCAGCACGCCGATCGGGATCCGCCGGCGCCGATCCTCGCGGGTGGCGCCGTCGAAGTCCGGCAGCTTGGCCGTCGTGACGCCGGGCACCCTCAGCGAGTCCGTGGTGAGGGCGTAGCCGCCGACCAGCGAGCAGCGTCCGTCCGACAGCAGCGCGTTGGCTTCGAGCGCCGGACTCGAATCCTCGTCGAGCTTGCTCTCGAACCACTGGATCTTGAGCGGCCGTCCGAGCCTCTCGGCAATGGCCTGCGCGAGCGCCACGTCGAAGCCGGCATCCGGCTTGCCGCGATGATGCGCCGACAGCGGCGGCAGATCCTCGTCGAGACATACCTTGAGCGGGTCGCCGGCGGCATGCGCCGCCGCCGTCACGGCGAGCAGCAGAGCCGCCGCTGTGCCCGCAAGCAGAGCCCTCATGGCGTCCTCCGGCTCGACACGAAGGCCCAGACGTCGGCGATCTCCTGTTCGTTCAGGATGTCGACCCAGGGCGGCATCTTGCCGTTCTTGCCTTGCTTGACGGTCGTCACGAAGCGCGTCTTGTCGTCGGGGAAGGCGCGCAAGTCCGGCGTGATGGTGCCGGAGTTGACCATGTTGGGCCCATGGCAATGCGAGCAGTTCTTCGCGTAGGTGACCTTGCCCTCGTCGGCCTGACCGGAAAGATCGATTGCACTGGTTTGCTGTGCGGCAGCCGGGATCAGCATGATCAAGGCCGCCGCGACGGCGGCGAAGATCGCCGCCGTCAACAGGGTTACTCTTTCAGTCACGTGCGCTCCGCGCTCAGTTCTTGACCGCGAAGACCCACAGCGACCCGCCGGGCGGCACTTTCGCCAGCCGCTCGTCGCCGGAGAACAGTGCGTAGACGCCGCCATAGCCCGAGGTCACCGCGACATACTGCACGCCGTCCTGCTGCCAGGTGACGGGCTGCCCTTCGATGCCGGAGCCGGTCTGGAACTGCCAGAGCTTCTTGCCGGTGTCGGCGTCGAACGCCTCGAACTCGCCGGTCAGCTGACCGGAGAACACCACACCGCCGGCGGTGGAGAGCACGCCGGAGAAGCGCGGAATGTCGCTCGGCGCTTCCCACTTGGCCTTGCCGGTCATCGGGTCGATCGCCTTGAGATGGCCGCGCGGTCCGGTGCCCCATTCCCAGGGATCGGTGAGGTCCATGCCGAGATACCACTCGCCCTGCTTGAACGTCACCGGCTCGGCCTTGTACTTGCCGCCGAACGCCAGCGTGTTGGCGTAGGCGAGGCCGGTCTGCGGATTGTACGACATCGGCTCCCAGTTCTTGCCGCCGAGGATCGACGGATAGACGGTGACCTTCTTGCCGTCACGCGCATCCTTGCTGACGTCGGTCTCGATCGGGCGTCCGGTCTTCATGTCGATGCCGGTGGCCCAATTGACCTTCACATAGGGATTGGCCGCGAGCAGCTTGCCGTTGGTGCGATCGAGCACGTAGAAGAAGCCGTTGCGGTTGGCATCCATCAGCACCTTGGTCGGCTTGCCCTCGACATTCATGTAGGCGAGCACCATCTCGGCCACCGAGTCGTAGTCGAAAGGATTGTTCGGCGAGAACTGGTAGTGCCACTTGATCTTGCCGGTCTTCGGGTCGAGCGCGAGCACCGAGCAGGTGTAGAGGTTGTCGCCCGGGCGCACCGCCGAATTGAACGGGCCGGGATTGCCGATGCCCCAATACACCGTGTTCAATTCGGCATCATAGGAGCCGGTGATCCAGGTCGATCCGCCGCCGAGCTTCCAGGTATCGCCCTTCCAGGTGTCGCCGCCGGGCTCGTCCGGCGTCGGGATCGAATAGGTACGCCAGAGCTTCTTGCCGGTCGCCGGATCCCAGCCGTCGATGAAGCCGCGGGTGCCGAATTCGGCGCCCGAGATGCCGGTGATGACAACGCCATCGGCGACCAGCGGCGCCACCGTCATCGAGTAGCCTTCCTTGATGTCGGCGGCCTTCTCGCGCCACAGCTCCTTGCCGGTCTTGGCATCGAGCGCGATCACGTTGGCGTCGAGGGTGGTGCGGAACACCTTGCCGTCATAGAGCGCCGCGCCGCGATTGATGATGCCGCAGCAGACGATACGCGGCGTCTCGGCGGGATACTCGACCTTGGTCTTCCAGATCTGCTTGCCGGTCTTGGCGTCGATCGCGATCGTGGCGCTGTGGGTGGTGACGTAAAGGACGCCCTGGTAGACGAGCGGCTGCGATTCCTCGCTGCGGTCGTCGTTCAAACTGTAATTCCAGACCGGCACCAGATTCTTGACGGTGTCCTTGTTGATCTGGTTCAGCGGCGAGAAGCGCTGAAGATTGTAGCCCATTCCATAATTGAGAACGTTAGATGTATCAGTCGCCCCCTTGACCAACTGTTCGTTGGTCTGCGCGCTTGCACCATACGATGCAAGAATCACGAGGCTTGCGGCCAGCGCAATGCGTCTCATCATATCTCCTCCCAATGAACCTTTTTGCTGCACGCCTATTCCCTGACGTTGCGGATGCAACCATCGGCCTGAAAGCAAAACGGGTCAATACGAAAACGTGAACGAACCCCAGCGAACGCGGCGACCCGGTCAAGAACGTCAGGTTTTTCGCAGATGCGTCCGTAGCTTACCGCGGCGTGGAATACACAACACCACGCGTGGCCCGCGGTTATGTCGCAACGCGCACGGTTCGATCAGCTTGACGGCGAATGGGGACAGGCACTCGGGCGCGGCTTCGTGCCCCGCTTGTCCGGCGGCACATTGCAATTGTCGATGCGCTGCTCGTCGGTCCATTTGCGGCCGAGCCGCTCCTTGCCGGTGAGCGTGCGTTGCTGGACCGCCTCCGCGGATCGGGCAGGGGCTCTGGTCTGTGCCGACACCGGCGCGATCAGGCCAAGCACGACAAGGCAGCCCAACGCATTCCTGCAAATGCCGCTCATGGATGACCTCGTTCATTCTGGTGCTATGCGTCAGAACTCCAGAGATGACCGGTGGGGCAGTCTCGTTCCACCCGAAACCCGACGAGGGCTTACCGGCTGTGCAAACTGTACGGCGCGTCTCCAAAGCTGCTATGCTTTGTCTCGATTTGCAGCGCTTCGTCACGTCGCCGGAGCGGCACGCAAGGGAGACGAATGATGATTTCGCGCCGATCGCTTGCTTTGACTTTGGGCATGGCCGCCCTCGCGGGCCCCGCTTTGGCGGCATCCGGCCGCGGCAGCGTGCTCAAGATGCTCGATCCCGACAATGACGGGACGGTCGACCTTGCCGAAGCCAAGAAGGCGGCCGCCGACCTGTTCGCGAAGCTGGATCCTGACCATGATGGCACGCTCGACGTGCGCGAATTGCGCGGACGGCTGACCGCGAAAGAGCTGGCGATGGCCGATCCCGATCACGACGGCACCCTGACGCTCGACGAATATCTCGCGGTCGTCGAGCAGCGCTTCAAGGCCGCCGATCCCGACAATGACGGAACGCTGGATGCGAAAGAGCTGAAGTCGCGCGCCGGCCGGGCACTGCTGCGCCTGCTCAAATAAGCTTCCGGCAGCACCCTCCACGGGGCCGATTCCGGTCATTGACGCTGGAATCCGGCGCATAACAAAAAAAGTTGCGATTTCGCTCTTGGACAAGACTCGGCTGCCGTGATCGGGTCTCCTTATCCGTGCGCCGCTGCCCGGCAGCCGGAAAATGCCTGACAGAACAGTGTCGGAATTTCCCAGCCCTTCCAAAGCCGGGCAGGCGTCAGCGAGCCGTCGTCCGTTCCGGCATGTCCAGCAGCGAAGTCGGGTCCTTAACCCCCAGCTTGCGCCCTGGAAAAGCCAGCCCTAGCTTGCCGCGCGGCGCGAAGCTTGCGCCAACTTATACTTGGGAGAAGGAAATGGCCTGGAAAACACCGAAGATCGTCGAAGTGCCGGTGGGCATGGAAATCAACATGTACGCCTGCGCGGCGCGCAAGTAACGCAAGTAATGTGAGACAGCCTGCCCGGCTGGTGCAGCTTGCTGCATCGGGCCGTGGCAGGCGTCTTTCGCGCAAAGTACTTTCGCGGCTCTGATGCAGTCGCTCGAACAGCTTCTCTCACATCCTTCCCACTGGACCCTTGAGATCGACATCGCCCGCGCGATTGGCGGGCCGCACGGCTTTGTCCTACAGTGCGGTTCAAGGTGGTGCTACGGGACGATGAATCTCGCAATCAAGATCGGGCGTTGGGTGGGCGTGGTGTGCGCGGCGGTTGCCGGCGTCGCCGCGGTATTGCCGCTCGGCGCCTATGCCGAGGGTTTTGATACCGAGCACATCTTCGGATTCATGATCGGCTCCGATGTGGGGGGGGGCGGCGAGCGCGAGTTTCAGACTCAGGCCACCGGGCGCTTCGCCAAGGACGGCGGCCGGTATCGCACGCTCAGTCAGGAACTGGAGCTCGAGCTCGTTCCGGCGCCGAATTTTCGCGTCGCGCTCGGAACGTCGTTCTCGGCCTACGACATCAACCGCGTCCCCGGCTTTGACGATCGCCGCCAATTGTCGTGGCAGAGCGTCTCGGCCGATTTCCGCTATCGCTTTCTCGATCGCGAGTCGGCGCCATTCGGTATGACCGTCGCGTTGGAGGCACGTGCCGACCGCGTCGACGAAGTGACGGCCGCAGCCGTCCGCAGCTACGGCACCGAACTCACGCTGGCGTTCGACCGCGAAGTGATCCCGAACTTTGTGGTGGCGGCCTTGAACGTCAGCTATGAGCCGGAATGGACGCGGATGCCGCGCACCGGCACAGCAGAGCAGGATGCCACGGTCGGCGTCGCGTTCGGGCTGATGGCCAAGGTGAAGCCGGATATCCTGCTCGGCGGCGAAGTGCGCTATTTCCGGAAGTATGAGGGGATCGGGCTCGATGAATTGTCCGGGCAAGCGCTGTTCATCGGGCCGACCGCCTATTTCCAGCTCTCCGAGCGCTCACGCCTGACCGCGACCTGGAGCGTCCAGGCCTGGGGACAGCACGCCGGGAGCAGCGGTGCCCTCGATCTGGTCAATTTTGAGCGCCATCAGGCGCGGCTGGTGTACGGTCTCAACTTCTAGGTTCCGACGTCCTCTCACGGGGCTGTGAAACTCTGCCTTGTCTGATTACGTATTCCGTCGTGTTATCTATTTCATGAGCACGCTTAGGGATCGCGCATGAACCCGATTGATCTGATCGTCACTGTATGTGCCGTGCTGTCGCCCGCCACCTGCGAGGAGCAGCATCTGGTGTTCAACTGGAGCGGCTCGCTGCAGCAATGCGCCATGGCCGCGCCGCCCTACATCGCGCAATGGGTCGGTGAGCATCCGAAATGGACCGCCGTGCGATGGCGCTGTGAATATCCGCACAGCAATGACCGCGCCGGCACCGGTGGCGAGCCGCCGGCGGGCTAGGCGCTCTACTTGTTGCAGTCCTTCAGGTCCTTGTCGGAAACCGAAAACACGGCGTCGGCCTTGATCTCGATGTCGCGGACGAAGCATTGCTTGGCACCGCTGTAGCCGACCTTGGCGTCGAAGCGGCCGGGCTCGACGCCGGTGATGCGCAGCCGCTCGTCGTGGTCGACTTCCTTGTCCTTGTCATTGAGCGTCTGGTTGGGACCCCACTCGTTCTTGCCCGCCGGCGACAGCTCGAAGCTCGAAATCGTGGCGCTGGTCAGATTCCACAGCCGGATGCCCTTGCCCTTGCTTTGGGCCAGCACCGCGCCCGGCAGCACAAGCAACGCAACCCCAGCAGCAATCAACGCGCGCGACATCCAATTTCTCCCTTACGCTTTGTCCAAGGATGACGGCGTCTCACATATTTGCAAGGTCCAACTGTGAGAGCTGCCGCTTGATTTCTCCGATCTGGGCATCATCGCGCGACGCGCGCGGTGCGGCGATGGTCTCGACGTGAAGGATACGCGCCGGCCGCGGCGACAGGAAGAACAGGCGGTCGCCGAGGCGGACTGCATCGTCGAGATCGTGGGTGACCAGGAGCGTCATCATCTTCCGGCTTGCCACCAGAGTCGCGACCTGATCGCGCAGCCGCCCCGCGAGTGCATTGTCGAGCGAGGCCAGCGGCTCATCGAGGATCAGGAAATCCGGCTCGATGGCGAAGGCGCGGGCGAGCGCGACGCGGCGGGCGAGGCCGAGCGACAACTCGCCGGGGAAATGGTTGCGGTGCACGGTCAGTTCGAGCACCTCGAACAGCGTCGAGAGTGTGCTGTCGTCGACGTGAGGTGCGGCCAGCCGCACATTCTCCTCGACGGTGCGCCAGGGCAGCAGCCGCGGCTCCTGGAACACCATGCCGAGGCGCATGCCGGGCGAGCGCGCGACGTGGCCCTGGTAGTTGCCGTCGAGCCCGGCGAGGATCCTGAGCAGGGTGCTCTTGCCGCAGCCCGACGGGCCGAACAGCACGCCAACCTCGCCGGCGTTCAACGTGAAGGTGACGTTGTCGAGCACGTCGTGCCGTTTCCCGGCCGCGCTCGCAAAACTCTTGCCTGTGATATTGACCTCAAGCTGCACGGAGCCGCCACCGCGTTAGCCTGGTTTCAAACGGCTGCACCAGCAGGGTCTCGATGACGAGAACGACACCAGCAAAGCTCAGCGAGTAGGCGAGCAGCAAGGGGATATCGAACAGCTGGAAGGCGACGCCGATCTCGAAGCCGACGCCGTTCGGCCGGCCCAGATATTCGGCGACCAGAACGATCTTCCACACCAGCGAGAGTCCCGAGCGCGCCGCGGCCGCAATGTAGGGTGCAAGCTGCGGCAGGATCACATGTCGGAAGGCGCGGCCGCGCGGCAAGGCAAACGCCGTTGCCATCTCATCGAGCGCGGGATCGAGCGCGCGGGCGCCCTCACGTAGCGTGACGACGGCGGTCGGCAGCTTGTTGATGGCGATCGCCACGATCGCGGCGACTTCGGTCAGCCCGGCCCAGATATAGGCAAGTACGATGACGACGAGTGCCGGCAAATTGAGCAGCAGGATCAGCCAGGGGTCGCCAAGGCGGTTGGCCAGCGAGACGCGGCCCATCAGGTAACCGATCGCCGAGCCGAGCGCCATCGCGAGCGTGAAGGCCAGCGCGACGCGCGCCAGCGTTGCACCGAGATTGACGAACAGCGCCCCCGATCGGGCTTCGGCGACGAGCACGGACAGCACCGCCGGCGGTGCCGGCAGCTTCGCATCGCCGATCAGCAGCGAGGCGATCCACCAGGTCGCGATGAATAGCGCGAAGGACAGGAGACGCAGCACCGCTAGTCTCCCGAGATCGCTTGATAGAATGTGCCGGGATCGAGCTCGGTTGCCGTGCCGACCAGATCGCGGCCGCCGAGCTGCGCCAGCACCCGGTAGAGTACGCGCGCATCCGCTTCTTCGTCCGCGATCGAACGACGCGGGATGCCTTCGCGGTAGCGGTCGCGATAGGCATGCAGGGTTGCGGCATCCTGCGCACCGGTGAGCGGCGCGATCGCATCCCATTCGGCGTCCGAGGTTGCCAGGATCTGCTTCGCTGCGCGCGTCACGGCGATGAAACGAGCCACCAGATCCCTGTTGGCGTTGGCCCAGGCTTCGTCGAACACGTAGCCGATCATTGCGATGCGGCCCTTGCTGCCGAGCTTTTGCAGGATTTCTTCCATGCCGGCGAGACGGCGGAAGCCCTTGGCTTCAAGCGCGGCGCAGAAATTCCAGTAGTTGAGCGTCGCGTCCATCTCGCCGTCGAGCGTCTTGGCCGTAAGCAGCGGCGGCGCGCCATAGACGATGGTCGACTGCGACTTCAGGTCGACGCCGTCCTGCTTCATCGCGGCCTGCAGCAGCAGCCAGTTCTTGTCGATCGCGCCGCCGGCGACGGCAAGCTTGCGTCCCTTGAGGTCCGCGAGCGTCTTGAGTGGCGAGGCGGCGGGGACCATCACGGCCCCAAGCGCGCTCGAATAGGGATAGAACTGCAGCTTGGCGCCGAGCGAACGCTCCCGCGACACCCAGGGCCAGTCGGACACCATCACGTCGGCCGAGCCGGCGCGCAGCGCGATCTTGCCGGCCTCGGGGCTGGCGAGCTCGGTGACGTCGATCGACAGATTCGCCTTCTTGTCGAGGCCATGGGAGCGAATGACGGCCAGTTCCCAGGCCAGCGTTCCGGTCTTCTGCGCTGCAATGCGGATGGTCTCCGCGTTGCACGAGGTGCCGAACTGCATGACCGCCAGGACCGCCGCAGCCAACACCATGCGAACAGAGATGATCATCGTTTCTTGTGCCACTTCCCCGAATGTTTTCTTTTCTGATCAACATCCATAGCATAGCTTGCGCGAAGAGAAGAGGAAGCAGGACCATGGCAGGAGCTGGCATGCTACGACCGATTGTCGCCGTCTGGGTGCTCGCCGGGACGGCCGTCAGCGTGCGGGCCCAGGAGGTCAACGACTATCCGACCTCGGCGCGGGCGGAATATGTGTTCGGCTGCATGAAGGCCAATGGCGAAAGCCGGCAGTCGATCGAGCAATGTTCCTGCTCGATCGACGTCGTCGCATCGATCATCCCCTATGATCGCTACATCACCGCCGAGACCGTGCTGAGCATGTCGCAGGTGCGCGGCAATCTGGGCGGCCAGTTCCGCTCGTCCGAGCAGGCCGCGAACGCCCTCAATGACCTCAGGCGCGCCCAGGCCGAGGCCGAAGTCAGGTGCTTCTAACGTCTATAGTGAGATCGACGGTGCCTCAGGTCCCGGGATTCTCGACCTTCCATTCGTGCTCGAAGACGTGCCCGTCGGTGTCCTTGGCTTCGGCACGGAAGAGTTTTGCGCCGTTCGAGACGTAGGTGAAGCGGATATTGGGATCCTCGGAAATCGAGATTCCTCCCTCCATCGCCAGCACCGGACTGTCGTCCTGCCAGATGTGCAGCTCGTTGACGAAGAAGGCCGGGATGTAAAGCTGCGTGACCTGGTCCATCTGCAGGCCTGAATTGTTCGGATGCCCGATCATGATCTGGGCTTCCCTCGTGCTGGTCGCCGGACCCTGTTCGGACTTCGTGAACTGGCGGTAGCGCATCTGGCCGAGGCGGTTTTTCGCCTCCTCGACGTTCTTGCCGGCGGGCGCCGAACAGCCGCCGGATGCCTTGACATAGACCTTGCTGACATAGAGCTTGCCGTCGCTGAGTTCAGCGACGGCGTGCACATTGGTGTAGTTGTTGACGCGGACGCGGGTCGAAATCTCGCTGACGTTGGCGCTCGGCCCAAGCGTGAATTTCGCGGCCATCGGCGCCGGGTTCTCGTCGATGACAAGCGTGATCGCGACGACGCGGCGGCTGTCGCTGGGCAGCAGCTTGGTACGCAGCGTCACCGGGACGATCGCGACGTCTTCCGCGCGCGCCGGCATCTCGATGCCGATGACGTCGCCGCCGTCGTTCATCGGGCGGTTGCTGAAGATGTCCTGGACGAGGCCCGGCCAGGGATCATAGGCCTCGGCGGCGGGCGCAGCCGATGTGCCCAGCGTCATCGTGAGAAAGCTGGCGATGCAAAGCAGGCGGGCGCGATGTCGAGGCATGTTCGCGAAATCCTATGCGAGCTGCGTCATTATAGGACCAACAGCTACTCCCATTCAATTTCCGAGAATGCTGCAGTTGCGTTGCGGGCGTTGTAATCGTCGAACAATTGCCAGCGCGGCCGCTCGGCTTCGCCGGCATGCTCGGCGGCTGCCGTGATCGGCTTGCCGCTCGCGAGAAGCGCACGGACGTCTGAGGCCAGCGTACCCAGATAACGCCGCTGGTCGGCGAGCGCCGCAGGCCATGCGCTCACGGGGCCGTGACCGGGAACCACGCGCTCGGCGGCAATCGCCGGGAGGTCGTCAAGCGCACGCAGCCAGCCCTTGAGGCTGCCGTCGACCACGGGAATATGGATGAGAAACACCATATCGCCGGCGAACAGGGTTTGGGTTTGTTCGTCGAGCACGGTGAGGTCGTTGTCGCTGTGCGCCGGCGGCCACGCCTTCAGCGTCAGGCTGCGTCCGCCGAGGTCGAGCTTCAGCGTGTCCTCGACCAGCACGGTCGGGGGAATGATCCTGACTTCGTCGATCAACGCGTCGCCCATCGTGCGCCGAAAGCCGTCGAGATAGAATTGCCCGCGCGTCGCCAGCGCGCGGGGCAGGGTCTTGTGGCCGACGAAGCTGGTCCCGTCGCCCACGAAGGCCGCGTTGCCGAAGCTGTGATCGGGATGCGCATGGGTGTTGATCACGTAGCGGATCGGCTTGTCGGTGTGGCTGCGGACCGCGGCGAGCAATTGCCGCCCTTCGCGGACACTGCCGCCGGTGTCGATGACGGCGACGGCGCTGTCGCCGACCACGAATCCCACATTGGCGATGGCGCCTTCGTTCTCGCGCGTCATCAACGCAATGACCCCAGTGTGAACGAATATTCCGGGGGCGACTTCGCTCACAGGCAATTCCGCCTCTTGCGCCCACGCTATGGTCGGCGCCCAAAGCATCAGGAGCAGCGCAAGCACCGAACCGCCATGAGCCATGTTTCAGCCTCAGTTTCTCCGGGACGCGCGATCAATGTCGTCGCGCGCCAGTTTGCGCTGCAACAAGCAACGCGGCGCTGTCGCGATCATTATCCCTGTTGCACGTCATGGTACGCCCTGCAATTGCTGGATGACGGCGAAGCGTCCGTTCGAGAGGAGACCGCGTGATGAGAATTGCCGGATACCGTCCTGTTCTGCTCGCGCTTGCAGGCTTCATTGCCTGTCTGGCCGGGCGCGACATCGCGCACGCGCAGGTCAATGATCAGGGCGAACTCTCCATCGAGCTGATCGATGCCAAAGTGCTGCGCATCTGCGCCGATCCACGCAACCTGCCGTTCTCGAACGAAAAGGGCGAGGGCTTTGAGAACAAGCTCGGCGAGCTGCTTGCCGAAAAACTGCAGAAGAAGCTCGACTACATGTTCTTTCCGCAGGCGACCGGCTTCGTGCGGATGACGCTCGCGGCGCATCGCTGCGACGTGATCATGGGATTTCCACAAGGCGATGACCTCGCGCAAGGCACCAATCCCTACTATCGCACGGCCTATGCGATCGTCGCCAAGCCTGGCAGCGGGCTCGACGAGGTCACGACGCTCGAGGACGCGCGGCTGAAGGGCAAGCATATCGGTATCGTTGCGGGAACGCCGCCCGCCACCAACATGGCCATCAACGGTCTGATGAGCAACGCCAAGCCCTATCCGCTGATGATCGACACGCGCTACGATTCGTCGGCCGAGGCCATGATGAACGATCTCGCCAAGGGTGAGATCGACGCCGGCATCCTGTGGGGACCGATGGCGGGCTATTACGCCAAGAAGGCCAACCCGCCGCTGCATATCACGCCGCTGGTCAAGGAGACCACGGGACCGAAGCTCGTCTATCGCATCGGCATGGGCGTGCGTGGGTCTGATCAGAACTGGAAGCGGCAGCTCAATCGCCTGATCCAGGAGAACCAGCCGGCGATCAACAAGATCCTGCTCGACTACGGCGTTCCGCTGCTCGACGAGAACGACCGTCCGATCGGGCCGGAGACCGCGACCAAATCGCCATGATCAGGCGCGCGGCCATGCTTGCGGTGATGTTGGTCGCCGCTTCGCCTGTCCGCGCGCAGGACCATCCCGCAGAACCCGAGGGCTATCGCACCGAGGATTACCGCGCGCCGGTGCCGACAACGCTTGCCGGCGCACAGGTGCTCACGACCGCGGAAGCGGAAGCGATCTGGCGCGAGAAATCCGGCGCCTTCGTCGACGTGCTGCCGCGCGCGCCGAAGCCAAATCTGCCCGCCGGCACGGTGTGGCGCGAGCGGCCGCATCAGAATATCCCCGGCAGCATCTGGCTGCCCGACACCGGCTACGGCAGGCTCGCCGCGCCGACGGAAACGTATCTGCGACGCGGACTGACCCGCGCCTCCGGCGACGACAAGGCGAGACTGCTGGTGATCTACTGCCAGGAGAATTGCTGGATGTCGTGGAATGCCGCCAAGCGCGTGCTGTCTTACGGCTACCGCAACGTGGCGTGGTATCCGGATGGAACCGACGGGTGGGGGCGCGCCAAACTGCCGCTGGCGGATGCGGAGCCCGAGCCGCGCGACGGCGAGCAATGAGCCCGCCCTCACGCGGTTTGCGAGCTACTTCTGCTTGTCGAGCTTGCCGATCGTCTTGCCTCCGTCGCCGTCCGCGGTGGTGAACGTCACCTTGTCGCCGGCGTGAAGCTCCTCCAGCGACTGTCCCTTGGGTACCTTGTATTCCTGGATCGCGCCGCCAGCCGCGCCGACGGTACCGCTCTGTGTCTGCTGGATCGAAATGGTTCCGCTTAATCGGTCAATCTTGGTGACCATTCCCGACATGGGTTGCTGGGCCAAAGCCGCTGACGTGACCAGACTCGCGGCCGCAAGGCCGGTCATGACGATCTTGGCTGCTCTCATCGAGGCCTCCCAACTTCAGATATAGTAGGAGACAACGAGCGGAGCCGCAGTTTGTTCCGGATCGGCGCCGCGCCCCGGGAGATATGTCAACGACCGCCGGGGCGATCGGTCGCAGGGCTCAATCCAGCTCCTGCTGAATAATCCGACCCAGCGCGAACAGGCGCTGGTCGATGGTGGTCGGCACCTCGCAGACGAATCGCACCACGCGTCCACGGTCCTCGAAAATCCGCGTCTCCCAGACCAGCTGATTGCCGAGCTCATCGACCTTGGCCTGGTCCGGCGGTGTGGCGTCCTGCAGCGCCTGCAGCGCGAGCGTGTCGGCGCGGATCTTTTCCGCGGCCTCGCGCTGTTTGCGCATCACGCGTTCGAGCCCGTTCATCACCGAGGCCCGCTGCCCGTTGAGCGTATTGAACAGGCCCGCAAACAGCAGCTTTCCCGCATTGGCCTTGTCGGCCGCGGCAGACGACAGGAACTCGGTGATCTCCTTCTGCGCATCCTCCAGTGGAATGCGGCGCGCCGCGAGCTTGGCCGCGAGTGCGCTGATCTTCGGATCGTCCTTCCATTTGGTCTCGGCATCGCCCAGCGGCGGCCCGGCCCAGACGGCGGCAAGCGAGATCTCGGGCACCTTGGCCTGTGCGCAAGGCCAGTCCGGATAGCGCGGGTCCGCGGCGGATGCGACCTGGTTCGACAGAACCATCGCGCACAGCGCACCCAGTCCGATTCGTAGACCTCTCATGCCTCGCCTCCGCCGGGTCCGCGGCGCACCAGGCCGCGCGAGGGATCGTAAGCCACGATCGCGCCGATCATGAACACCACCGTGCAGCCGCCGACCACCGCGAGCGAAACCCAGTTCATCTTGCCATACAGCGCGAACCGGATCAGCTCCACCGCATGGGTGAACGGATTGCACTGGCAGACATAATACAGCATCGGGCTGCCTTCCTGCACGCGCCACAGCGGGTAGAGCGCCGACGATGCAAAGAACATCGGGAAGATCACAAAGTTCATCACGCCGGCGAAATTCTCCAGCTGCTTGATGCTGGCCGAGATCAGCATGCCCAGCGCGCCGAGCATCAGGCCCGACAGCACCAGCGCCGGAAGCACCGTGAGATAGCCGACGGTCGGCGGCGCGATATCCCAGAACCATGCAATGACGAGGAAAGCGTAGACCTGCAGCAGCGAGACCGCCGTGCCGGCGAGCAGCTTGCAGAACAGGAGGTAGCCGCGCGGCAGCGGGCTGACCAGCAGCGTGCGCATGTTGCCCATCTCGCGGTCATAGACCATCGACAGCGAGGATTGCATGCCGTTGAAGAGCTGGATCATCGCCATCAGGCCGGGCGCGATATAGACCTCGTAGAGGATGTAGGTCTCATAGGGCGGGATGATCGAGATGCCGAGCACCTGACGGAAGCCGGCGGCGAAGATGAACAGCCAGACCAGCGGCCTGACCAGCGCCGAGACGAAGCGCTCGCGCTGATGTAGGAAACGCAGCGCCTCGCGCCACACGATGCCGTTCAGGCAGACGATGTATTCGGACAGCGAGAAGCCGCTTCGCTCGGGCGTCACCGTCGTACTGCTCATGACGGCGGTCTCCCCGAAAGTGTGGCCGTTCCGGTCAGGCGCATGAACGCGGTGTTGACGTCCTGGGCGCCGGCCTCCGCGATCACGCGCGACACCGGGCCGTGCGCCAGCATCCTGCCCTGATGCAGCACGACGAGGTCGTCGTTCGGCATGATCTCGTCGAACAGATGGGTTGCCCAGAGCACGCCGATGCCTTGTTCGGTGACGAGCTGCCGGACATGGTCGAGAATGTCGGCGCGCGCCTTGACGTCGAGCCCGACGGTGGCCTCGTCCAGCAGCAACAGCTTGGGACGGTGCAGCAGCGCGCGGGCGATCTCGAGCCGCCGCATCTGGCCGCCCGAGAGGTCGCGCACCTTGCTGCCGGCGCGGTCGGCAAGGCCGATGCGGCCGAGCACCTCGGCGCTGCGCATCCGCGCCTCGCGCCGCGAGATGCCGTGCAGCGCGGCGTGATAGAGCAGGTTCTGCGTCAGCGAGAGATCGAGATCGAGCGTGCGCGGCTGGAACACGACGCCCATCAGCCGCAGCGCTTCACCGGGCGTCCGACTGATGTCGTGGCCGAAAATCTTGATCTGGCCGTTCTGGATGCCGAACAGCCGCGTCACCAGCGAGAACAGCGTGCTCTTGCCGGCGCCATTGAGGCCCAGCAGCGCGGTGAAACTCGCCGGTGCGACCGTGAAACTGACATCGATCAGGGCGCGCCGCGGCCCGTAGCTGTGGCTGACATTGCCGATCGACAGTGCCGGCTGCACGGCCGCTTCTGCTCCGGGGGCTGAGTCCGGCGAGGGCTGGCTCGCGATATGGGCGTCGGTTGCGGTCATGGCTGCGCGATCGTGATCCCCCAGGGCAGTTCGCCGACCTGAATGGTCTTGATCACCTTCTGGGCCGCGACGTCGATCACCGAGACATCGTTCGAGACGCCGTTGGTGACCAGCAGATATTTTTCGTCCGGGGTGAAGTCCATGTGCCAGACCCGTTGGCCGACCAGGAGATATTTGATCACCTTGTGGCTGGTGGCATCGACCACCGCGACGCGGTTGGCAGGGCCAAGTGCGATGAACGCCGTCTTGTCATCCTTGGTCATGCCGATGCCGACCGGCTGGATCGCCTCGCTCCGCAGGCCCGGAATCTCGAAGGTGATCTTGCCCGTCACCTCGTGCTTGACGGGATCGACGATCGACACCGTCCCGCCGATCTCGGACGATACCCACAACTCAGAGCTGTTGTGCTTGAACTGGGCAAAGCGCGGCCGCGAATCGACCAGCACATTGGCGACGATCTGGCGCGTCGCCGTGTCGATGAAATGCGCCATGTTGGTGGTTTCGGAGGTGTTGATCAGGATCTTGCCGTCCGGGCTGATCGTCATGCCCTCGGGCTCGACGCCGACCTGGATGTCGCCGATCCGGGCGCGTTTCTCGAGATCGATCACGGTGACCGTGTTGTCGTTCTCGTTGGCGACATACATGGTCTTGCCGGCGGCATCCTGGGCGAACAGTTCAGGGTCGGGGCCGGAGGGCAGGGTGTCGACGATCTCCTGGGTCTTGGTGTCGATCACCTGGATCGTGTCGTCATCGCCGACCGCGACCATCACGAATTTGCCGTCGCGTGAGAACTCGATGCCGCGTGGCCGCTGGCCGACCTTGATGGTTTTTGTCACGGTCCAGCTCGTGGTGTCGATCACCGTGACCGTGTTGCCCTTTTCGTTGGAGACATAGGCAACAAAAGCGGATGCCGGCGCCGCGGCAAGCCAAATCAGGATCCCGGTCAACAGACAGCGGCGCCACATAAGTTGGTTCTCCTTCACTGCAGCTTGCACTTCGTTTCAGGCCGGTCAACACCGAGCGTGTCGAGTTCGGAGACCTGATGCAGGAAACCTTCCTGCGGCGAGACCGAGACCACCATACGACCATCGGCCAGCAGGATCGGCTGGCGCAGCTGCAGATTCCAGTTGCGCAGGGTCAATCGCGTGCCCTTGAAGGCGGCGATCGAGAAGTCCGGGCCCTTGAGGAAGGCGATGACCTTCCTGGGATCCCCCGAATTGGTGCGCGACGTGGCCTCCCCGATCATGCGCGCGGCGGTCCATGCTTGCATGTCGATCGCCGTCATGCGGCGCATGTTCAGCTTGATGAAGCGGTTCTGAATCTGGACGGCGCCCCATTGGTCATGCGCCGCGTCCCAGCTGGTCGGCACCAGGCCCGCCGAGCCTGCCACCGGCCGCGGGTCCCAGGTCCGGTAGGGCAGATAGTTCGCGAACACCTCGCTCTCGTCGGCCGCAACCAGCACGTCGTAAGCCGGCGCCTGCTGCGTGAACACCGGCATCTGGCGCTGGATCAGCGTGACGCCAGAGTCGGTGCGGCGTGCGCCGCCGGTATCCTCGAATGTCCGTTCCTGGACGATCTTGGCGCCAAAACGGGTGGCGGCGCGGCGCAGCGCGTCGGCATAGAGCTTGTCCTGATCGTGCGAGCCGACCACCAGGAACCAGCGCTTCCACTGCTTCCACACCAGGTACTGGCCAAGCGCGTCAGCCAGCATCGAGCGGGTCGGTGCGACATGGATGACGTTGCCGCGGCAGTCCTGCTCGCGCAACCGATCGTCGATCGCGCCTGCATTCAGCAGCACGGTGCCGCGGTCGCGCAGCGCATCGGCGACCTTGAGCAGGGCATCGGCGGGCAGGTCGGTGATGATGTAGTCGTTGCGGCCGGCGAGATCGGTCGCGACCTTGGCGACGTCGTCGCTGTCCTTGACCTTGACCTCGTCGAGCACAAAGCGCTGGTTGAGGAATTTCCCGGTCGTATTGTTGTCCTCGATCGCAAGCCGTGCGCCGGCGATGCCGTCATTGTCGGCCGGCTGGTCGAGCAGCGAAAGCGTCGATTTGACGCCGGCGTGGCCGAGATAGCCGATATGGACCTCGACGGGATCAGCCGCCAGCGCTCCGGTCGCCATCATGCTGAGCGCGATCGTGCCGATCAGCCATCGGAACATAACTCCTCCCGCAGTCTTTCTTCACCGGGCATGGCGATTGTCGGACCATGCGTTGACGTGCAAGATGACCGAATTGGCCTAGCTTGCAACCCCGCTTTTTGTCGTTGCGAGGTTACAAATTTCGATTGGTTCACAATCATGAGATCAACGTTCGCTTTCGTCGTCGCTTTGCTGGTGATGTCTGCGGCGGCCGCGCGCGCCGAGCCGCCCAGGCTCGCGGTGTTCGACCTCGAGATGATCGACACCAGCCTGCAAGGCGAGGTCAACGGGCCGCGGACTGACGAGCAGGCACGGCTGATCCGGACCGGTGATCAGGTGCGCAAGGAGCTCGCAGAATCAGGCAGGTTCCGCGTGCTCGACATCGCGCCTGTCAACGCTGCGGCACACGGCAGCAATCTTCAGGCCTGCGGCGGGTGCGATGTGAAGCTGGCCGGCGAGCTGGGCGCCGATCTCGTGATGACAGGCGTGGTGCAGAAGGTCTCCAACCTGATCCTCAACATCAATCTCTATCTGCGCGACGTGCATAGCGGGCAATTGCTAGCCGCGGCGAGCGCCGACATGCGCGGCAATACCGACGAATCCTGGTCGCGCGCCACCAATTACCTCGTCCGCAACCGCCTGCTCGCGCCGAATTACGGCGCGCCGCAGGCACGGTAGCTCGCGCGCACGGATTTTTCCCCATCATCCTGAGGAGCGCGTAGCGCGTCTCGAAGGATAAACGGCCCACCTACAGCCGCGCGGAGAAAGTCGGGGCCGTCGACCCTTCGAGACGCCGCTTCGCGGCTCCTCCAGCGACAACGGCAAAGCCGTTGCGCGGGGGTGACGGAGATGGACCGGCGTTGTCCTAAGTGATGATCACGCCTTCAGCCGCGCGGCGTGCCAGCGCAGATGATCGGCCATGAAGGTCGAGATGAAGTAGTAGCTGTGGTCGTAGCCCGGTTGACGCCGCAGAGTGAGGGGAATGTTGGCCTTCTCGCATGCGGCTTTCAGCAGCTCCGGCCGCAGCTGCTCGGTGAGAAACCCGTCGGCATCGCCGTAATCGACCAGCAGATCGGAGAAGCGGGCGCCGTCCTCGATCAGCGCCACCGCATCGTGCTTTCGCCACGCCTGCTTGTTGCTGCCGAGATAGCCGCCGAGCGCCTTGTTGCCCCATGGCACCTGCGACGGCGCCACGATCGGCGCAAACGCGCTCGCCGCGCGATAGCGATCCGGATAGCGCAGCGCCACCGTCAGCGCGCCATGGCCGCCCATCGAGTGACCGAGGATCGATTGCCGCGTCGTGTCGACCGGAAAATGCTCGGCGATCAGCTTTGGCAATTCCTCGGTGACGTAGCTCCACATCCGGTAATTGGTCGCGAACGGCTGCTCCGTCGCATCGACATAGAAGCCCGCGCCGAGGCCGAAATCGTAAGCATTGGCGGGATCGCCGGGGACGCCTTCGCCGCGCGGGCTGGTGTCGGGCGCAACGAAGATCAGGCCGAGTTCGGCGCATGCCTGGCGGAATTCACCCTTCTCGGTGACGTTGGCGTGCGTGCAGGTCAGGCCCGACAGGTAGGTGACCACAGGCAGTTTGGCGCCGGCCGCATGCTCCGGGACGAACACCGAGAAGGTCATGTCGGTCCTGGTCTCGCGGCCTGGATGCCGGTACACGCCCTGCGTGCCGCCATGCGACTTGTTCTGGGAAACCGTCTGCATTGTCGTATTCCTCTGGGTTGGAGTGCTGCGTCAGGCGACGCCGCTCTCGATCGCGAGCCGCACGAGTTCTGCCGAGGTGCGCACGCCAAGCTTCTGGCGCATGATCGATGACGTGTTCGCGACCGTCTTGTATGACGAATGCACCAGCCAGGCGATCTCCGACAGGCTCTTGCCGGAACTGAGCAGGCGCAGGATCTCCATCTCGCGCGAGGTCAGCTTGGAGAGCGGATTCTGCGCAAAGCCCGGCCGCGCAAAGGCGACATTGCGTGCGATCGCGGGCGGCAAATAGACGCCGCCATTGCCGACCTCGCGCACCGCCTCCACCAGGTCGTTGGGATCGCCGGTCTTCGAGACGTAGCCCTTGGCGCCGATATCGATGGCGCGGGCGGCGAACACCGGGTCGTCGTTCATGCTGAACATGATGAGGCGTGCGGATGCATCGTGCGACAGGATGCGGCGCGCCAGCTCGAAGCCGGAGACCGTCGGCAGGTTGATGTCGATCACGCAGAGATCGGGCTTTTCAGCGACGAAAGCCCGTTCGCCGCTCTCGGCATCCGCGGCTTCCAGCAGGATGATCTCGGGATCGTCGGCGAACACGGTGCGACAACCCGAGGCGACGATGGGATGATCATCAACAATCAGAACGCGCATGGCGTTGTTCCGCGGCCTTCCTTGGCTCACTCATCATCACATCGGTTTGCACCAGGACAGGTCGGTTCCGGCCGCTTGTGCACCTCGCGCGAGATTGCGATAGGCTGCGATTAGATAGCCGGGCAAATTTGGCTGTCAACGATCCTCTCGGAGGAGGGATCGCGGGTCGGGGGCAACGTCATGTGGCAAAAGCTATCCTTGCGCGCACGGATCAACCTGCTGCTGGCGCTGATATTGGCGCTTGGACTGGGCATCAATATTGCGCGGCTCGTACTGGAAGCCGGGCCGCGTGTCCAGGCCGAGGACCAGAGCGTGATCCGGCTGGCGCGCGAGTTTGTCGCGACGATCGTGGCCGGTCTCGACGAAGCGCCGGACCCCGATGCGCGGCTCGATCAGATCGTCGAGGATTTGAGCCGGCTGCGCCATGTCAGCATCTCGCGGCAGGATGACGCGACCGCAAAGCCGGCGGAGCGGGCGGAGGAGGCCGGCGATCCGCGCGCCCCGCCCGAGTGGTTCGTGGCGCTGGTGCATCCCGAGCAGACCTCGGTGCGGGTGCCGATCTCGGTTCACGGCAAGCCGCAATCGCTGGTCATCACCTCGCATCCGGATGATGAAATGGCCGAGATCTGGGACGGCATCGTCACCCAGCTCGAGGTCGGCTCCGCGATTGCGGTGGCGCTGCTTCTCGTCACGATGCTGGTGGTCGGCCGTGCGCTTGCGCCGCTGGAGGCCCTGTCGCAGGCCATGACCGGCATCGAGGCCGGGGATTATGATGCGCGCGTCGAGCCCGGCGGATCGCCGGAATTGGCGGCAATCTGTGCCAAACTGAACCATTTGGCGGCGACCCTTGGCGAAGCCGTGGACAGCAAGCGGCAGCTGGCCGAACGCGCGGTGTCGCTGCAGGATTCCGAGCGCAAGGAGATCGCGCGCGAACTGCATGATGAGTTCGGGCCGTATTTGTTTGCGCTGCGCGCGCATGCCGCCGCGCTGAACCGGCTGTCGGAGGTCGAAAAGCCCGATCCCTCGGCGCTGCGCAAGCACGGCAATGCCATCCTCGAGCAGGTCAATGCGCTCCAGCAGTTCACCCGCCGCATCCTGGAGCGCTTGCGGCCGGTCGGACTGGCCGAGCTCGGGCTTGCGGAAGCGCTTGGCGCGCTGGTGCGGATGTGGGGTGAGTCGCACCCCGAGGTGGAGATCGATAGCCGCATTTCGCCCGATCTCGGCGATACCGGCGAGATGGCCGATTTGACGATCTATCGCATCGTCCAGGAGGCGCTCACCAACGTGTTTCGCCACGCCGGCGCAACTGAAGTCGACATCATGATCGAGCCGGCGGAGCGGCAGGCAGGCCCGCGCGGCAGCCGTGGCTGCGCGCTGGTGCGGGTTCGCGACAACGGCCGCGGTATGCTCGGGGATCACCGGCTTGGGCGCGGTTTATCCGGCATGCGGGAGCGAATCCTCGCGCTTGGAGGCACGCTCAATATCACTTCAGGCGATGACGGCGTGACGGTCGAGGCGCTGGTGCCGAAGGCCGCACCGTCCTAGGGGGCGGATCGCGGCAAGTATGCGAAGGCGGCCCAGACAAGCGCCAGTGCGCCGGCGATCCAGAGCACGATGATCGCGGTCATGCCGGCCCGGCTGGTCGGGCGCTGCAATATGGTGCTGGCCTTGGCGCGGCATTCCGCCATCACCTCGTCGGGAACGAGCGCGATCGCAAGCCGGATGCCGAGCGGCAGCAGGATCAGGTCGTCGAGATAGCCGATGACAGGGATGAAATCCGGAATCAAATCGATCGGCGACAGTGCGTAGGCGGCCACCGCGACCGTAACGGCCTTGGCGTACCAGGGCACGCGCGGATCACGCGCTGCGAGATACAGCGCGACGCTGTCCCGTTTGAGGTTTCGCGCCCAGGTTTTGAGTGAATGCTTGATCGAGGAAAGTTTGGTCGCGGACAGCATGGCGTGACGCCTGCACGCCAGGCGGAAACGCTATTCCAGCACCACGTCGGCCGGCATGCCGCCGTGCAGGCCCTTGTGGACGGAGGAGGGCGCGATGCCAAAATACTTCCGGAACACGCGGCTGAAATGCGAGGAGCTCGAGAAGCCCCAGGAGAACGCGACATCGGTGATGGTCTTGCCGTTCTGTGATTCCAGCTCCTGCCGGCAATTCTGCAGCCGGGCCTTCCAGATGTAATCACTGACCGTCATGCCGCGATCGCTGAACAGCATGTGCAGATAGCGCTTCGAGCAGCCGAGCGCCGCGGAAATGCGGTCGATGCAGAGATCGGGATCGCGCAGATGCTCGCGGATGAAGCCCTGGGCCCGCACGTAGGTCGCCTCCGCGCTGCCGCGGTCGAACATGGCGCCGGTCTCGCGCAGCGGCAGCAGCAGCAGGTCGATCAGCGCATCGGCGACGCCGACCGCGTTGACCGGGGTCAGCGTCGGGGCCTCGCCGAACGCGGCATGGACGAAATCATAGGCGATGCGGCCGGTGCCGTTGCGCGCCGACAGCTTGCACGGCGCCATCTTGGAGAGCTGGAAGCCGCGCTCCTTCAGCAGGTCCTTCGGCACGATGACAACCTCGTGACGGGTCAGGGACGGGCTGATGATCGTATGCGGGCAGGACACATCGTAGGCGAAGCAGTCGCCCGGCATGATGTCGAAGTGCAGGCCGTCCTGCTCGAAATGCGAGACGCCATGGGTCTGGAACACGATCTTGATGTAGGGGTGCTCGCTCAGCTTGATGCGCGAGATGGTGTGCGCGATCCGGTGCTGGCTTGCCTCGATCTGGCACAGCTTCAATCGCGAGACCGTCGTGAAATTGATCCGGCCCTCGAGCGAAGATCCCTCGAGCGCATCGACGTCGAACTGACCGCAGAGGTCAGTGAGCGCATCCGACCAGCGCTGGATCTGACGCTTGGGCGTCAAACCGTTCGTGCTGAGTGAATGGACTGTATCGGTCATCTTTCCAGCCACCGATTCGATCCCCAACGTGACTGCTCACCGAGCTTAGGTCTGGCCCGGGATGATGCGCCTTCTCCCTGATTCTGAACAGCTTAGGGAGGCGGCGGGATTTCTTCCCGGTTAATGTCGGGTGATCCTCCGACTTAGTTCTGGGCGCGTCAAGCGCAACCTTGGGCCGCTTCCATCTGACGCTGGAACGGCACCGAGGGCGTTTGATGCCCTGCAACATGAGGCGGCCTTTCCTGCCAATTGGGGGCCCGGCCGCAAAAATCTGACAAAGCTTCGCTTCTGAGCAAACGGCGCTTCGCTGCTGGGCAAGTCAGCGGGGTTCGATCGGACTACGACTGAGCAACCAAAATGGAAGAAGTGGGGCCGTTTCGGCGGAAACCCTTGAACTCTTGAACCCTGGGAGGAAATCCACGATGCGCAAGTTGCTTTACGCGACCAGCCTTGGCGCCATGGCGGTGTTCGCCGCCGGAGCTGCCAATGCCAATGAAGAACTCAGCAAGATGTCGCAGAACCCGAAAGACTGGGTAATGCCGGCTGGCGACTACGCCAATACGCGCTATTCGAAGCTGAATCAGATCAACGCTTCGAATGTCGGAAAGTTGCAGGTCGCCTGGACGTTTTCGACCGGCGTGCTGCGCGGCCACGAGGGCGGTCCGCTGATCATCGGCAACATGATGTACGTCCACACGCCGTTCCCAAACAAGGTCTATGCTCTTGACCTTTCGCAAGACAACAAGATCGTCTGGAAGTATGAGCCGAAGCAGGATCCGAACGTCATTCCGGTGATGTGCTGCGACACGGTCAACCGCGGCGTTGCCTATGGCGACGGCAAGATCTTCCTGCACCAGGCCGACACCACGCTGGTGGCGCTCGATGCCAAGACCGGCAAGGTGGAATGGACAGTGAAGAACGGCGATCCCAGCAAGGGCTCGACCGGCACCTCCGCGCCGCTCGTGGTCAAGGACAAGGTTCTGCTCGGCATCTCCGGTGGCGAATTCGGTGTCCAGGCTCATGTGACCGCCTACGACATCAAGACCGGCAAGCAGGTCTGGCGTGGCTTCTCGGAAGGTCCGGATGACCAGATCCTGGTCGACGACAAGACCACCGAGCTCGGCAAGCCGGTCGGCAAGGACTCGAGCCTGAAGACGTGGCAAGGCGATCAGTGGAAGATCGGCGGCGGCGCGACCTGGGGCTGGATCTCCTACGATCCCGAACTGAACCTCGTCTACTACGGGTCGGGCAACCCCTCAACCTGGAATCCGAAGCAGCGTCCCGGTGACAACAAGTGGTCGATGACGATCTGGGCACGCAACCCGGATACCGGCGTCGCCAAGTGGGTTTACCAGATGACGCCCCATGACGAATGGGACTATGACGGCATCAACGAGATGATCCTCTCGGATCAATCGATCAACGGCACCCCGCGCAAGCTCTTGACGCATTTCGATCGTAACGGCCTCGGCTATACGCTCGATCGCGCCACCGGCGAACTGCTGGTCGCCGAGAAGTACGATCCGAAGGTGAACTGGACCTCCGGCGTCGACATGAACAAGAGCTCGCCGACCTATGGTCGCCCGAAGGTTCTTGACGCAGCGTCGACCGACAAGGCCGGCGAGGACGTCAACGTGAAGGGCATCTGCCCGGCGGCGCTCGGTTCGAAGGACGAGCAGCCGGCAGCCTACTCGCCGGACACCCAGCTGTTCTACGTGCCGACCAACCACGTCTGCATGGACTACGAGCCGTTCAAGGTGAGCTACACCGCAGGTCAGCCCTATGTCGGCGCGACGCTGTCGATGTATCCGCCTCCCGGTGAAACCCACATGGGCAACTTCATCGCCTGGGACGGCAAGACCGGCAAGATCGTGTGGTCGAACAAGGAGCAGTTCTCGGTCTGGTCGGGTGCGCTCGCGACCGCCGGCGGCGTGGTGTTCTACGGCACGCTGGAAGGCTACCTGAAGGCAGTCGACGCCAAGACGGGCAAGGAACTCTACAAGTTCAAGACCCCGTCCGGCATCATCGGCAACGTCACCACCTATGAGAACGGCGGCAAGCAGTACATCGCCATTCTTTCGGGTGTTGGCGGTTGGGCGGGCATCGGCCTCGCGGCCGGTCTGACCGATCCGACGGCCGGTCTCGGTGCGGTCGGAGGCTATGCCGCGCTGAGCAACTACACCGCGCTCGGCGGAACGCTCACCGTGTTCTCGCTGCCGCAGCAGTGAGCTGAGCAAGCTCGTTCCGGCGCATGGAGCGATCTCCATGCGCCGGACCGTCTTCAATCTGCACGCGAGGATATGCTTTTGCGTAAGATCTGGTTTGTGAGTGCCGCGATCTTTGTCGTGGCAATGGGTGGAGTTGCCTCCGCCGAGGACGCGGGTGATCCGACCGCCGTCAAGTCCGAGGACGGCAAGTATCTCGACAAGGATGGAGACCCGACGTTCAAGGTGGCGCCCGACGGCACGGTGGACTGGTACACCTACTCCGGATACCGCCGCTATCATTCGGAGTGCCACGTCTGCCACGGACCCGATGGCATGGGCTCGACCTACGCGCCGGCGTTGAAGGATTCGCTGAAGACCATGAGTTATGCCGACTTCATGGGCGTGGTCGCGAGCGGCCGCAAGAATGTCTCTACGGCGCAGGAGAACGTGATGCCGGCATTCGGCGATAACCCGAACGTTGCCTGCTACATGGACGACCTCTATGTGTACCTGCGTGCCCGCGCCAATGATGCGACCGGGCGTGTTCGGCCGGCCAAGCACGAAGACAAATCGGAAGCCTACACCAAGGCGGAAGACGCCTGCATGGGCAACAAGAAGTGAGCGTGTCCGGCGCGAACGGCAACCTGTTTAATATTTGTTGGAGACCAAGATGAAGACCCGCGCCGCAGTCGCATTCGAAGCAAAGAAGCCGCTTGAGATCGTCGAGCTCGACCTGGAAGGCCCCAAGGCCGGCGAGGTCCTTGTCGAGATCAAGGCGACGGGCATCTGTCACACCGATGCCTACACGCTCGACGGCTTCGACAGCGAAGGCATCTTTCCGTCGGTCCTCGGGCACGAAGGCGCCGGCATCGTTCGCGAGGTCGGCGCCGGCGTGACGTCGGTGAAGCCGGGCGATCACGTGATCCCGCTCTACACGCCCGAGTGCCGGCAGTGCAAAAGCTGTCTCAGCCAGAAGACCAATCTCTGCACTGCGATCCGCGCCACCCAGGGCAAGGGCGTGATGCCCGACGGCACCTCGCGCTTCAGCTACAAGGGCAAGCCGGTTTTCCACTACATGGGCTGCTCGACCTTCTCGAACTTCACCGTGCTGCCCGAGATCGCGGTGGCCAAGATTCGCGAGGACGCGCCGTTCGACAAGAGCTGCTACATCGGCTGCGGCGTCACCACCGGCGTCGGTGCGGTGGTGAACACCGCCAAGGTGACGCCAGGCTCGAACGTCGTCGTGTTCGGCCTCGGCGGCATCGGCCTCAACGTGATCCAGGGCGCCAAGATGGTCGGCGCCGACAAGATCATCGGCGTCGACATCAACGACTCCAAGGACAATTGGGGCCGCCAGTTCGGCATGACGCATTTCGTCAACCCGACCAAGGTCTCCGGCGACATCGTCCAGCACCTGGTTGGCCTGACCGACGGCGGCGCCGACTACACCTTCGACTGCACCGGCAACACCAACGTGATGCGCCAGGCGCTGGAAGCCTGCCACCGCGGCTGGGGCGTCTCGGTGGTGATCGGCGTCGCGGAATCCGGCAAGGAAATCGCGACCCGGCCGTTCCAGCTCGTCACCGGACGGGTCTGGAAGGGCACCGCCTTCGGCGGCGCGCGCGGTCGTACCGACGTGCCGAAGATCGTCGACTGGTACATGAACGGAAAGATCCAGATCGATCCGATGATCACCCACGTGCTGAAGCTCGAGGAGATCAACAAGGGCTTCGACCTCATGCACGAGGGCAAGTCGATCCGTTCGGTCGTCGTGTTCTAAAAATCAAAACACCAAGCACTAGGAGGATAGGTCAATGACTGTTCATATCCACCCGTCAATCGACAACGGCGTCAAGCAAGGCTCCGGCAGTTTCGCCGGCGGCACGCTTGTCTGCAAATGCGCGGACAAGAAGGTCAAGGTCGGGGTCAAGGGCGACGTCGCCCATAACCACGCCTGCGGCTGCACCAAATGCTGGAAGCCTTCGGGCGCCACCTTCTCGGTGGTCGCGGTGGTGCCGCGCGAGAACGTCACCGTGCTGGAAAACGGCGACAAGCTGAAGATCGTCGATACGGCGGCGGTGATTCAGCGCCACGCCTGCTCGGGCTGCGGCACTCACATGTACGGCCGGATCGAGAACAAGGGCCATCCGTTCTACGGCCTCGACTTCGTCCACCCCGAGCTGTTCCAGGAGTCCGGCTCGGCGGCTCCGGGATTTGCCGCTTTCGTCTCGTCGGTGATCGAGTCCGGCGTCAAGCCGGCCGATATGGCCGGGATCCGGTCGCGGCTGAAGGAGCTTGGGCTCGAGCCCTATGATTGCCTGTCGCCGCCGCTGATGGACGCAATCGCCACCCACGTGGCGAACTCCAAGGCGGCTTAAGGCAGCCTAATCTCAAGGCAGCCTAGTGGAGGCGGCCTGAACGGTCGGGCCTGACGAGATTCTGCGCCGGCAGAGGGCTGCCGGTGTTGGGTATGCTGGTAGTACCCGTGACCTTGAACCTTGCATGCCCTGCGGGCGACCACAGGGCATGCATTTTATTTTCCGCCTTGCCCTCGCGCTTTCCCCGATCCTGGTCCTTTCGCACGCCCACGCGGCGTCGCCGGAAGACCGCTACATTGCCGCGCGTGACGCCGCGATCGCCAAATTCGCCAAGCAGGCGAATGACGGCAAGACCGGCGAGGCCGTCGACAAGGCCGAGGCGGCGGCGCGCGACGAGCTGAAGACGCAGCTCACCGCAATCCTGTCCGAGCCCGCCCGGCCGGGCTTTGCGCCCGCCCAGCTCAACCTCGACACTCTCTATAAGGGCGATATGGGGTTCGGCATGCTGGACGGCCTGCGCTTCGATGCCGACAAGGGCAGGGACGGCGGCAAGATCGGCGAGCAGCGCCCCGACGGGAGCTTCGTCGAGCCGAAGGCCCATATCATCGTCACCACCGAAGCCCTGTTCACCCGCTGGCTGCACGAGCACAAGACCTGGTGGGACAAGGGCAGCAAGAACGTGCCGCAACAGATCGAAGCGGCTCTGAAGTTCGAAGGCCTCTACACCCAGGCGATCTCGACCGATGCCGCGGTGATCAACTTCGACCAACTGCCGGTCGCCAAGCCGTCGTCGGCCACCCTGACATACGGCTTCCTGGCCGGCCGCACCCAGGATTCGACCCCCGAGGCCGCCGACGAGGTGTTCGTCGCGGCGCTTGCCAACGGCAAGTTCTACATCGCCTATGGCGAGATCGCGCCTGCCGTGCAGGTGCCGGCCTGCGCGACCATTCGTGCCGACTACAACAAGAAGGCCGACGCGGCGGCCGAGAAGCTCGATCGCAAAGAGATCACGAAGAAGGCCTATGACAAGCTCGGCGATTTGCGCCAACAGGGCGACGACGCCTTCAAGCGCTGCTTCGTTCAGCACGCGCCAGAGCAACCGGCATTCGCAGAGGCCACCAAACAGGCCCAGGCGCTGCTGCAGACCGCGATCGGCAGGTAATTTGACCGATCTATTCCCATTCTCCGAACAGCAGACACATCCACACCACCTGCAAGATCGGCCAGGCCGCGAATGCGCTACATAGCATCCCATTGCCGAGCGGTGCTCTCCGTCGGCGCACTCGCACGAGGGAGATGATTGCGAATGGCAGCAGCAGAAGAAATGTCGGTGCGAAAATCGCGCCGTATAAGATGACGAGCTCCGCGTGAGCGGCAATGCCTTCCTGCATGACGGATTGCAGCAGCAAGAAGTACATGACGAGGAGTATAGGGGAAAACAGGGCCGACGACGCTGCCGGCGAAAAGCCTGACGAATCGATGCCAGGCCTGTTCACCCATGTCCCGATGATGATCCACCCCGACAAGAACATGACGACAAGCGGCACGCCCAGCTTCAACAGAACGTCCTGGGCGTTCATGATGCTCGTCAAATAGAGTGCCACATCAGCTCCATGCGCTGCGCCATGAGTGCTTCGATCGTCCGCGATTGATGTCGATCGATCGCAGCCTCCGTCTTAACAACATGGCGAGGCCGATGATGGATTTTGTCGTGCAGAATTCGCGGTTTGTCGTGCAGGGTTCGTGCAGAGGGCGGCTGGGTCGCGGTAAATGGCGCGGCGCGGGTTTGATCGGCGACCCGCGCGCCCCTATCTTCCCCGGAAAGGTCTGCATCCCGGGGAGACGCCATGACTACCGCCATCAGCCCGTTTCGCATCGCCGTCAGCGACGACGTCCTCGAGGATCTGCGCACCCGGCTGCGCCGGACCCGCTGGCCGGAGGCCGAACTGGTCGACGACTGGAGCCAGGGCGCGCCGCTGCAGTGGATCAGGGAGGTCTGCCACTATTGGGCCGAGACCTATGATTGGCGGCAGCGCGAGGCGCAGCTCAACCGTTTCAGCCAGTTCACGACCGAGATCGACGGGCTCGACATCCACTTCATTCATGTCCGCTCAAAGCATCCGGAGGCAAGGCCGCTGATCATCACCCATGGCTGGCCCGGTTCGGTGGTCGAATTCCACAAGGTGATCGAGCCGCTGACCGATCCGACCGCGCATGGCGGCAGCGCGGCCGATGCCTTCCACGTGGTGTGCCCGTCATTGCCGGGCTTCGGCTTCTCCGCCAAGCCGGCCGCGACAGGCTGGGGCGTCGACCGGATCGCCAAGGCCTGGGCCGTCCTGATGGAACGGCTCGGCTATGCCAGCTATTTCGCGCAAGGCGGCGATTGGGGCTCCGCGGTCACGACCGCGATCGGCGGTCAGGACGCTGCACACTGCGCCGGCATTCACATCACGCTCGCGATGTCGACGCGGCCCAATGTCGAGGGGAAGCCGACGCCGGAGGAGACCCGCGCGCTCAACGGCATCAGATACTATGCCGACTGGGATTCCGGTTATTCCAAACAGCAGTCCACCCGGCCGCAGACGCTTGGCTATGGCCTGACGGATTCGCCGAGCGGGCAGGCGGCCTGGATCCTGGAAAAATTCTGGGCCTGGACCGACTGCGACGGGCATCCGGAGAACATCCTGGGCCGCGACGAACTGCTCGACAATGTGATGCTGTACTGGGTCACCGCGACGGCCGCGTCGTCGGCGCGGCTCTACTGGGAAAGCTTTGGGCCGGGCAAGCGAACCCTCCACAGAGTGAGCGTGCCGACCGGCGTTGCGGTGTTCCCCAAGGAGATCGTCACGCCGGTCCGCAAATGGATTGAGACGAGCTTCACCAACATCCAGCACTGGAGCGAGATGCCGAAGGGTGGGCATTTCTCGGCGTTCGAACAGCCTGAGCTGTTTGTCGGTGAGGTCCGGGAGTTTTTCAGGAAACTGCGCTGACGATAGGCTAGCCGTGTAGGATGGGTGGAGCGCAGCGATACCCATCGTTCGCGCCGCGAATCTGAGTTGATGGGTATCGCTGCGCTCCACCCATCCTACGGAGGGACGTCAGCGTGCTGCTTGACCCCCGCGACGGTGACTTTGAGGACGATGCCGCCAGTCCCGAACAGCGTTCGTTGTTCGCTATCGTGGGCAGCCTTCTCGTTGAGATCAGCCCGGCGAAGCTGTTATTCGCCTGGACGGTTTCGCTTCTGGTTCCGGGCGTGCTACTCGGCCTCGCGCCGCTGGTCGCGTCCGCCTGGATTTCGGGCCTTTCCCAACACGCTCTTGCACTGTCCGAAGCGGGCGCCGTGTTGGCGCTCATTGTGATCGCGGCGTTAGGATGGCTCGGCGGGCGACCGCTGTTTCAAATCGCGGAAACCAGCTTCTGGTCACTTAACGCGCTCGCGGTCCAGCCGAGCTACGCGTTCGCGCGCGAGGCGCTGGGCCATCTGGCCGAGCTATTCTGGCACTCCGGCGCAACTCCTGCCTCCCGCATGCGGCTGCGCCGCAGTTGCTCCGTCGGCGCCGGCATACTGCTCGCTGCGGGTGCGGCATTGATCGCCGTCCTGGCCTGGCCTGCTTCGCAATGGAAGGCGACCATCAATGACCTTGTTCTGATCCATCATCTTGTGGTGCCGACGTTCGCGAACGCTGTGGTGCTGGTGTCCTGCTATCTTGCGGTGGCATCACTGGCCTGGAGTGTGGCCGACGCCAGCATGGATCAACCGGCCGACCTTGCCGGGTTCGACGCGACGCCGTCAGGAGGCCGCGTCTGGCGCGTTGCACATCTGTCCGATCTTCACGTGGTCGGCGAGCGATACGGCTTCCGCATCGAAAGCGGGACGGCCGGTCCGCGAGGAAACGAACGCTTCAATCGCGTGCTTGTCAATCGGCCTGCAAATTTGACCCCTCATCGGCGTCCAATTTTGACCCCTTCGTGCGGCGGGCTTTGCTGGTAGCGCTCGTCTCGTCGGAGCTGGCCGGGATAGCGGAGGCGAGACGAGCGCGGGTGGCGTGATCGTCGTCTCGGCTCTTGAACCGCCAGCTATCGTTGCCGGTCTCGACAATGTCGCAGTGATGGGTCAATCGGTCGAGCAGCGCTGTGGTCATTTTGGCGTCGCCGAACACGCTCGGCCATTCGCCGAAGGCGAGATTGGTCGTCACGATGACGGAGGCGCGCTCATAGAGCCGGCTGACGAGGTGGAAGAGGAGCTGGCCACCGGACTGGGCGAAGGGCAAATAGCCGAGTTCATCCAGCACGATGAAGTCCATCCGGGTCAGATGCTCGGCGAGCCGTCCTTGCCGTCCGTTGCGGGTCTCGGTCTCGAGGCGATTGACGAGGTCGACTACGTTGAAGAAGCGGCCGCGGGCACCGGATCGGATGCAGCTTCTGGCGATGGCAATGGCCAGGTGGGTCTTGCCTGTGCCGGTGCCGCCAACCAGCACGACATTGCGTTGCTGGGCGATGAAGCCGCCGCTGGCGAGATCATTGACGAGAGTCTGATTGATCGGCGTGCCGTCGAACTGGAAGTCGGCGATGTCCTTGGCAAGCGGCAGCTTGGCAATGGTCAGCTGGTATTTGATCGAGCGGGCCTGCTTCTCGTTGATCTCGGCGTTAAGCAGGTCGCCGACAATGCGCTGAGGTTCGTGCTGGCGCTTGACGGCAGTTGCCATGATCTCGTCGAAGGCAGCCTTCATGCCGTAGAGCTTGAGCTCGCCCATGAGGTCGAAGATTTGGGTTCGTTCCATCAGATGGTCCTCCGGAGGTTGTCGTAGCGGGCACAATCGGCGATCGGTGCATGACGGAGCGTCAGTGCGGCCGGCGTCATGATGTTGGCCGGTGGGGCGGGTTCACGTTGACGGGCCAGGATGTTGAGCACGACATCGGCGGAATGGACGCCATGACCGAGCGCTTCGGCACAGGCCGCTTCCACCGCGGACAGACCGTCAGTCAGCACCGCGGTGAGGATGTCGACCATCTGCCGATTGCCATCGTCGGTGCTGGCAAGCTTGCGCCGGATCCGCTCGATCGCGGCCGGCAGCACCCAGTCTTTGAAGGGAGCGCCGTTGCGCAAGGCACCGGGTTTGCGAGCCAGCACCGGCACATAGTGCCAGGGATCATAGGTCGTCTCGCCGCGGCCAAAGGATCGCGGGTGCTCGGCAACGATGCGTCCATCCTGACGGATCACGATGCGGTCGGCATAAGCCTGGACTTCGACCGGCCGTCCGACTGCGCTGGCTGCGACCGAGTACTTGTTGTTGTCGAAGCGCACCAGGCAGGTCTTCGAGACCGATGCCGTCACCGCATGGAAGCCGTCGAAGCGGCCGGCATAGGGAACGAGCTTGGGACGCTCGGCTTCGAACACTTCCCAGATCGTCTGATCGACCAGCTCCGGGTGGCGATGAGCCTTGGCGTAGGCGATGCATTTGTCGAGCAGCCAGGCGTTTAACTCGTCGAGGTTTTTGAACCGCAGCCGCGGCGTGAAGAAGCGCTCCCGGACCAGCCCGACCTGGTTCTCGACCTGCCCCTTCTCCCAGCCCGACGCCGGCGTGCAGGCGACCGGATCGACCAGATAGTGGCTGCACATCTGCAGGAAGCGGCGATTGTAGAGACGCCCTTTACCGACGAAGATCGTCTCTACGGCGGTCTTCATGTTGTCGTAGATGCCGCGGGTGCAGGTGCCTTTGAACAGAGCGAACGCCCGGTCGTGGGCGTCGAACACCATCTCCTGCGTCTCCCGCGGATAGGCCCGCACGAACAGCATGCGGCTGTGACAGAGCCGGACATGGGCGGCCTTCACCATCACCGTGGTCCCGCTCAGCAAGACCACCTCGTGGCTCCAGTCGAACTGGTAGGCTTCGCCTGGGGCAAAGCTCAGCGGGACATAAGCCGCCGCGGTCGATTGCCCGCGTTCTTTGCTCCACCGCCTGGCGTAACGCCGCACGGCATCGTAACCGCCGTCGTAGCCGCGGCCGCGCAGCTCTTCGAAGATCCGGATCAACGTCAGCTGTTCACGAGCCGATTTGGCCGCGTTCGCCGCCAGCAATCCGTCAAGCTCTACTGCCCATCGTCCCAGCTTTGGCCGCGGCTGCACCTGCCGCTCGTACTCGAAGGAGGTCTCTCCCGACCTCAGCACCTTCCGGACCGTGTTCCGCGACACCTTCAGGTCACGGGCGATCTCCTTGATCGTCTTGCCCTTGATGAAGTGCTCGCGCCGGATCCGGGCAATTGTCTCCACGATCAGCATCCCCCACCACCTGCTTCGTTCCAAAGCAGGCAGCGCAACAGATCAATCTGTAGGGGGTCAATTTTGGACGCCGATCCCCCGGCTTAGGGGGTCAATATTGCAGGCCGAATGACAGCGTGCTGGCTCGGCTTGCCGAAATTCACGCCGTTGATCCGCTCGACCAAGTGCTGATCAGCGGCGATATGACCGATGCCGGCCGGCCCGGCGAATGGGCGGAATTTCTCGATGCATTGGCAGGTCATCCCGACCTTGCCGCACGCATCATCATGCTTCCGGGGAATCATGACGTTAACGTCGTGGATCGCGCCAATCCCGCGCGTCTCGACCTGCCGTTCAGCCCAAGCAAGCGGCTGCGGCAGATGCGTACGCTATCGGCAATCGCGGCGGTCCAGGGTGATCGCGTGCGCGTCATCGATGGTTCCGGCAAGCCATCGGCGACGCTGAACCAGGCACTGGCGCCCTCCTATGATCGGATCACGCAATTTGCGCAGCACGGGGGCGTGCGCCGCGCAGCGGCGCTCCGCGGCCTGTTCGATGATCAGTTTCCAATGATCGTGCCGCCGGACGGGGACGGCGGCCTCGGGATCGCCGTTCTCAACTCCAACGCCGAAACCCACTTCTCCTTCACGAACGCGCTCGGTTTGGTTTCGGAGGCGCAAACGCGGCGATTGGAGGCTGCGATCCGTCATTTCCCGACGGCGTACTGGACCATCGCCCTACACCATCACCTGATGGAATATCCCATGCCGGTGAAGACGTTCGCCGAGCGCATTGGGACGGCGTTGATCAACGGCAGTTGGTTTGTGCGCAGGCTGCAAAGGTTTTCCGACCGCTCGGTTGTGATGCACGGTCACCGTCATATCGATTGGATCGGTACATGTGGTGCATCGAAGATCGTCTCGGCCCCGTCGCCGGTGATGGGGGCCGATGATGCAGCCAGCTATTTTTACATCCACAGAATGATGGTCGGGCCGGACCGGAAGCTCTGCCTCGCCGAGCCCGAGCGGGTGGAGATTGCCAAGAGTTAGCAGGCTGTTGAAGAAGTCGCTGGCGAAGCGGTTTAGATCGTGATTCCCTAGGATCTGGGCGTGGCGGGGGATTGCGATGCGAGGAAGCGACGAGCGGTCTGGCGCGCTATTCAGTTATATTGACCTGGAGGCTCGGGTTCGCGCCGACCACCCGCTACGGGTGATCAGGGAGCTGGCGAATGCTGCGCTGAGCGATCTGTCAGGCGAGTTCGGCAAGCTCTATACGGACTTCGGCCGGCCCTCGATTGCGCCAGAGAAGTTGCTTCGGGCGATGCTGCTGCAGGCGTTCTATGGGGTTCGCTCGGAGCGGCATCTGATGGAACGAATGGAGTTCGATCTTCTGTTCCGCTGGTTTGTCGGACTTGGGGTCGACGATGCGGTTTGGGACCATTCAACCTTCTCGAAGAACCGGGATCGGCTGCTTGAAGGCGAGATTGCGGCCAAGTTCTTAAACGCGCTTTTGGCGCAGCCGAAGGTGAAGCGTTTGCTGTCAAGCGATCACTTCTCAGTGGACGGCACGCTGATTGAAGCCTGGGCTTCGATCAAAAGCTTCCGGAGGAAGGGCGGCAGCGACAAGGACCATGACGGTCCGGGACGCAATGCCGAGCGTAGCTTCCACAAAGAGAAGCGATCCAACGAGACCCATGAGAGTACGACCGATCCCGAGGCCCGGCTCTACAGGAAGGGCGACGGCCAGCCGGCCAAGCTCTGCTACATGGGCCATGCGTTGATGGAGAATCGCAACGGTTTGGCGATTTTAGGCGGGGTGAGCCAAGCGACTGGCACAGCCGAACGGGAGGCCGCGCTCGCTATGATCGACGGGCGTGGATCCGCGAAACGGATTACTCTCGGAGCGGACAAAGCCTACGATGTCACCCAGTTCGTGTGCGACCTGAGAGAGCGGTCAGTCACTCCGCATATCGCGATCGACGGACATCTGAGCAAGACTGGCAAGCCACGCAAGACGGCGGTCGACGCCCGCACCACGCGTCACGCCGGCTATGACATCAGCCAGCGCTGCCGCAAACGCATCGAAGAAGTATTCGGCTGGATCAAGAGTTCCGCCGGTCTCGCCAAAATCAAGCTGCGCGGCCGTGCGCGTGTGGACGCCGCCTTCACACTTGCGCTGGCAGCTTATAACCTCATTCGCCTGCCCAAGCTTCTGACGGCGCCGGCATGAGCATCCGGGGTCGATGGCGCGTCGTCGAGACCCCGGGCCACGCACGAGATCGGCGGCGAATTCGCCTTCGATTGCCTCACGGGCTCCATCCACGGCTCCTTGCGACAGCGATGCCGTCCAGTTCAGTTGGGAAGGAAACGACGAAATGGAGCCAGCCGGCGGTGATGGCTGGGCCGAACTGCAGGATAACGGATCGCTCGAAGGTGAAATCTGCCTCGTCAACGGCGACGACATCCCATTCATCGCACGTCGTTCCGACATTTCTTCAACAGCCTGCTAGTCCTACTGCGTCACAAACGATGATCTGTCTAGTGGTCGAACTTGATCGCACAACAAGGACATCTCGACAGCGTTCGGACGAGCCCATGTTCGAGGCGCCGTCGCATCGTCGCGATCGAATTTGGAATGTGACGTTGGGTCCGCAGCGGCAAATCCGCGGGGTCTGTAATCTGCGGGAATGCGATCGAGCAGGATCGGCCGGGCGTGCCGAGTGCCTGAGGGGGGAATCGTCTCCCGCTCGGAGATCAGGAATCCGTAGGCTGCGATGCACATTGTTGCGTGATGATGAAAGCCGCGCCAGCCGCGTCCCTCGAAGTGGCCGAGCCCGACCTCCTGCTTGAGTTCCTGATAGTCGCGTTCGATGCGCCAGCGCAATTTAGCCGTCTCAACGAGAGTCCGGAATGCCACATCCTCCGGCAATGTCGAGAGCCAGTATTTGGTAGGCTGGTCCTCGCCTTTTGGCCATTCGATCAGCAACCATTCCTCCAATCGCCGGGTGGTTTGCCAATAATCACGATGCGCGGCACGGACCCGCACGCGGGCAAAGCGCGAGGTCAGCTTTTCGTTCGTTCCTTGCCGCCACGTGATGGTGCGCCAAGCTTTGGCCGGCAGGCCGATCGCGAGCGCCTTGACGGCGGCCGGCTGATGCTGACGGTTGCGGCGCATCAGTTTCGGTGGACGGCCGCGGCCCGACCATGGCTTCGGCGGCAAGGGACCGGTACCGGGCGCCCATACCGTTGTGCTCGACAGAAGACCCGCCACATAGGTCAATCCCAGCGCCGTGATCTCCGTGCGCAGGTCGCTGTTATTGCCATAGCCCGCGTCCATCAGTACGACACCGCGTGGAAGGCCGCTCGCGCAGGCCCACCGCAACTGCTCCAGCGCGATCTCCGGCTTGGTCCGGAAGCCAACTTCGGCAGGAATGCCCACCTTGCGCCGCCGATCGCAGTCCTCAGTCCATTCCTTCGGAAGATAAAGGCGATAAGCGACAGGCAGGCTGGCGTGGTGGTTGGCAATCGACAGTGACACCGCCACCTGACAATTATCCTGCTTGCCGAGCTGCCCGCAATATTGCCGTGCAACTCCAACTGAATGTCGGCCCTGCTTGGGAAATCCGGTATCGTCGATGATCCAGGCTTCGATGGGGCCCTGGCGTTCAATCGCCGGCAGGACCATCTCACGTACCTTGCCCAGCACCTTCTCATCCGACCAGGCGCCGCTGCCGACGAAATGCAGCAGCGATTGATGCTGGGCGGCCGTCCGTTCCGGAGCTGTCACCGCCGCCATCGACTCCACGCTCTTGCGACCGCCACAGGCCATCAGGCCGACGCAATAGTCGCGCAGCGGCGCCTTCCGATCAGCATGACCGATGACACTGGCAAGCCCTTCCAAATACGTCGCAAATCGCTTCTCGCTCGTCTTGGTGCCACGCCCGCTCATGTCGGCCTCTCGACTGATGGTCCGTGCTTCATCCATCGCTGATTCTGGCCGGCGGTTTTGTGACTCAGTCAGACTAGAGCGTTTTCGAGCGAAGTGGATACCGGTTCGCGTGAAGAAGACGCGTCAAAACAAGAATCTAGAGTCGTTCCGATTCCATCGGAACGGCTCTAGGCCGTTTTCGGCTTGTCTTCGTGTGATCCGCCGAAGAGATCGGCGATCCAAGCGGCCGGGGGATACTCGGCGCAGAAGGTCAGAATAGCGAGCGTGATCGGCACGCCGATGAAGGTCCCGAACAGGCCCCAAAGCGAGCTCCAGAAGAAGATCGCAAACAGAACCAGAAACGGCGAGATCGACAACGTCGAGCCGGCCACCCGCGGTTCGATATAGCTGCCGACCACGAACTGGATGACGTTGAGACAGGCGAACACACCAAACACCGCAGGCCAACTGTCGAACTGCGTCATGGCCAGCAGGGTGGGGAACAGCGTCGCGATGAAAGGGCCGATGAAAGGAATGTAGTTGAGGACAAAGGCGATCACGCCCCATTCGAAAGCGAATGGCAGTCCGGTCACGGCAGCGAACAGGCCGACCAGCAGACCGGTGACCGCGCTCATTTGCGTCCGCACCAGCATATATTTGCGGAACTTCGCGGCCGTGGCTTTGCTCCCTTGAGCAAGACGCGCGCAGCTGTGCGATTCTCCAGCCGCCCAATTCGTCGACCAGCGTCCTCGACCTCGAGAAGTCCCAGCACGACATAGACCAGCGCGATGAGCCAGAAACTCAACGTGGTGTTGATGCGACCCGTGACATATTGAGTGGTGCGCAGCAGCCAGCCGACATTGAAGTGCTCCGCCCAAAGGCCGGCGAATGAGACGCCATGGCCGTCCAGCCACATCACTGCGGCGTCGTAGAAGGCCTGATACCGCGCCGCGTCCGCAATCAAATTGCGCCCGACGCGGCCGAATCCCCATGCCGCCAGCGAAGCAAACGCGACGCAGGTTGCAGCCGTAACAACGACCGTAATGGCGAGCGCGAGGAGTTTCGGCAGCCACGACTGAAGCCGCTTCTGAACGGGCCAGACGATCGCAATGATGAACAGGGCGGCCGCAAGCGGGGCGAGCACACTGCGCGCCTGGGCCACCGCCGCAGTGACCAGCACCACGGCGATGATGCCGGTCGTGATCTTCAACCCGCCACCCATCTTTGGATTCTCCCAGAACACAAAGATTGTCAGTCTGTCTCGCAGTGCGACGAGGCCGGCACCTCCGTCAAGCTGACGGAGACCTCGCGAAAGGTACGACCCATCGCAAGTGTGCCATGTTCCTACGTACGTTGCCAGATGCGCAGGACCGCGGCGATCGCCAGGCGTGTGCAATTGAAATCGGAAGGGAAGATCAAACATTCAACCGTCGGCGCGCGGTGCGGATCGTCGGTCAGCGCTGCGGCTGCCCTGACAACACTACTCCGCGAGGTCGCCGACGAACTGCCTGACGTTATCAAGCACCGCTTGCCGATCGCCGGCGAAAGCCCAGTGATCGGCGCCGTCGAGCTCGACGAATCGCGCGTGTGGGATGTTGTCGGCGAGATGTCTCCCGGCACCGATGCGGACGGCGCGGTCGCCGCGGCGGTGCAGCACCAGGGTCGGAACGGTAACCCGCCCCAGAAGATGTCGCACATCCGTGTCGCGCAGCGTCTCCAGCACGCCCCTGATGGCGCCAGGGCTTGAGGCCGCACGAAGCAGGCCGGCCCACCAGGCCCTCGCCTTGGCATCGCCGGCCAGACTCGGCGCAAAAGTTTCGATACCGGCAGGGCCGCCCCAGGCCGAAACGAGCTGCTGCAGCCACGCATCATACTGGTCGGCGTTCAACGCATGCGGATAGTCGGGCGCGGCACTTCCCTTCGCGAGCGAAGCGAACAGGATTAGTCCGGCGACGCGGTCGGGATGATCGGCGGCGAACCTGATGCAGGCCGGTCCGCCTTCGGATGCGCCGAACAGCACGACCCGGCGCGAGCCCGTGGCATCAAGCACGGTGCGGATGTCCTGCGCAGTTGCCTCGGCGTTGGGGGTGAACCCGACCCGGTCAGACAGGCCGACGCCACGGCGATCAAGCAGGACGAGACGGCCCATCGCCGCAAGCGAGGAAAGGAAGGCTCGGCACCTTGCGTCCTCCCAGACCCGTTCGACATGAGACACGAAGCCGGGCAGCATCAGAACGTCGGTGGGCCCTTTGCCATAGGTCTGGAATGCGAGATGCACGTTGCCTCCGCTGACATATTGCGTCGTCGGCGGCTCCGCGGCGCCGGCCTCGAGCAGCGCGCTGGTCTCGGCTTCGGGCGCCACGTCGAGTTCGTTGCGCAGACGCTGCGTCAGCGCCTTGAGCTGGCGCTCGGCCGCGGCCCTGTCGCCCCCCAGCAGGAGATTGCGGATGAAGTGGCGGGAATAGATTTCGCTGAGCGGATCGAGTGCCACCAGACGGCCGGCATGTGCGGCGGCGAAGGCATAGTCGCCCGCCGCGTGCTTCTCCTGCACAACCCGCTCGAGCGCCTGGATCGCGCGGCCGCGCAAGGCCTCTCTTCGAAAGAACGCCCATTCGTCGAATTGCGGACAATCGCCGGGCGAGAAGCCGTCGAGGAAATCGGCTTGATAGAGACCGCAGGCGCGCTCGAACTCGCCGCGATCGCAAGCCTGTTCAAACAGGCGTGAATCGATGTCCAGTTTGATCCCCGCCGATAATCGAACTGTGGATCTGTCGGATGCGATGACATCGCCGAGCGCGAGCTGCAGGCGATGCAACAGCCGACGCAGCCGGGCTCTTACCACCTCGGCGGGGCTTTCCGGCCACGACATGGTCGCAATCGCATCGCGTCCGACCGGGCCTTTCGCCTCAGCCAGATAGACCAGCAGTGCAAGTCCCTTGCGCAGCGCCACCGGGCGCAGGCGGTCATCACAACGAACCTCCGGAAATCCGAGCGTCCGGACGCTGAACGAAGCCATACCGATGCGATCTTCGATGAAGGCGTCCGGGGACGCTCAGGGGACGCCGCGATGCTAGCACCGGGGGCATTGCGCCGCCACCTTCTGGAGAAACGTCATGACCGGACGCGCCGTCGCCCTCATCTATGGCCTCGCGAGCTACCTCGTCTTCTCGGTTTCATTTGCCTATGCGCCGGCCTTTATCGGCAATTTTCTTGTCCCGAAGACGATCGATGTCGGACCGGACAGCGGGTTAGCGCAAGCGCTCGCGATCGACGCGATTTTGCTCAGCGTATTCGCGATCCAGCACAGCGTCATGGCGCGTCAAGCCTTCAAGCGCTGGTGGACGCGCATCGTCCCGGCTTCCTGTGAGCGCAGCACCTATGTGCTGATCTCGAGCTTTCTGCTGATCCTGATCTTCTGGCAGTGGCGTCCGATCGTCGCGACAGTCTGGCGCGTCGAGGGCTGGCCGGAAGTAATGCTGACATCAATCTTCTGGATGGGCTGGCTGATCGCGCTGATGTCGACATTCCAGATCGACCATTTCGAGCTGTTTGGATTGCGCCAGGTCGTCGACGTGCTACGCGGAGCAGCCGATCGCATGCCTGCGTTCAAGACGCCGCTATTGTACCGGCTGGTCCGTCACCCGCTGATGCTGGGTCTGTTGCTCGCCTTCTGGGCGACGCCGCACATGACCGCCGGGCATCTGTTGTTTGCCGTCGCGACCACCGGCTACATCCTTATCGGCGTCAGGCTCGAGGAACGGGACCTGGTTGCGCAGTTCGGCGCCAGCTACGAGCAGTATCGCCAACGCGTTCCGATGCTGCTGCCGCGTCTTCCTGGCGGTGCCCCGATCGCTCCAGAAACCCGCCACGGAGGCTGATATGCGCGCCATTGTCTGCAAGGCCTTCAAAGGTATCGAAGACCTGAGCTTCACCGAGATCGCCGAACCGCGCCCGGCAGCAAACGCGGTTCTCGTCGATGTCCATGCCGCGTCCGTCAGCTACATGGACTATCTGATGAGTTGCGGCGGCTATCAGATGCGGCCGGCTCTTCCCTACGTACCGGGAACGGACGCTGCCGGAATCGTGCTGGCTTGTGGTGACCGGGTCACGCGCTTCCGGCCCGGCGACCGTGTCAGTTGCGGAAACTGGTTCGGTGCATTTGCGGAGCGGATGGTTGCCAGGGAGAGCAGCGTCGCATTGCTGCCGGCCAACGTAGATTTCACCGTGGGGTCAACAGTGCTGCACACCTATCTCACGGCCTGGTACGCCCTGATCGAGCGGGCGCGCCTGCAGGCGGGCGAGACGGTGCTCGTGACGGGCGCTGCCGGCGGAGTTGGTCTCGCCTGCGTCGAGATGGCGCATTTGATGGGCGCGCGGGTCATTGCCGTCGTGGGCAGTGCTGCGAAGGCGACCATAGTGCGCGCGCATGGCGCTGCCGAGATCGTCGACCATTCGCGCGAAGATGTGCGTGAACGTGTGAAGGCTCTTGCGGGGGACAAGGGCCTCGACATTTGCGTCGACAATATCGGCGGTGCGCTGTTCGCGACCCTTGCAAGGTTTATGGGCTGGAACGGTCGGCTGCTCCCAATCGGATTCACCAGCGGCGAAATCCCGTCGCTCGCGATGAATCTGCCTCTGCTCAAGAACTATTCGGTCGTCGGCGTCTTTGTCGGCGCCTGGATGGAGCGTTGTCCGGAACAAGCGGCCCGCGCGACGGAAGCCGTCATGGCATGGGTCGGCGAGGGCAAGCTGCGGCCGCAGGTCGACCGGGTGCTTCCGCTCCAGTGTGCCGGCGAGGCGATGAGCCTGGTTGCGAACCGGCGCGCGATGGGGCGAATTGTGCTGCAGGTCAGACAAGACCTTTGACCGATCTCTGCGCGAACTTCGTAGAATGGGTGGAGCGCAGCGCTACCACCAGGCCGCATCGGAGGCTGGAACGACGGGTATCCCTTCGCTCCTCCATCCGGGCTGTGCGGCGCGTGGTGCGGATCGCCGGTCAGCGCTGCGATTTCCGCTGTTGCTTGTTCGAGGTCCCGACTTCACGCGCAACTGCCCAAAAATACCCGCCGCAGAATGCAACGATCGCGACGATCACACTGGCGGCGATAATCTCTTGCATGTCTGCGGTTCTCCAAGTACACGTAGCACATCTACGTGGGAAATATACCCACGTAGAGCCGGAATCGGTTTCGAGATGTATCGTGCTGGAGCGAATGCATGGTGAGAGTAAGCGCTGCGGACAGGCGTCTTCGGGCGATCGTCGCTCTCGTCGCTCTCGTCGCTCTCGTCGTCCTTGCCGGCATCGGTTCGGCACAAGCCGCCCGAACAGCCGATAAATCGGATGCCAGCGGGGGCACCGTCTCGATTCCGATCGAGACGCGGAGCCAGACCTCCGCGGCGGATGGCGTGGTCCGCCCCGTCCAGCTTCCCAAGGGCGCTTCCGCGATCAGCGAGACTTATGGAGACTGGATCGTCAAATGCCTGCTCGACGGTGGTGCAAAGCTGTGTACCCTGAGCCAGACACAGCTCTCCAAGGAGACCAATCAGCAGATCTTCGCCATCGAACTGATTCCCAGGGACGGAAAGGCGGAAGGCAACATATTGATGCCGTTTGGGCTGAAGCTCGATACCGGGGCCGTCGTCAAGCTTGACGGCAAGGATTTGGAGCAGACGCGCTTCTCCACGTGCACCGCGCAAGGCTGTTTGCTTCCGGTATCATTTCCAACAGTGGTTACCGACACCATGAGCAAGGCCAAGACGCTCACCGTTGCCGCGCAGAACATCAACGGCGGGCAGGCTGTCGTCTTCAACGTCCCCCTCAACGGCTTCGGCGGGGCGCTGGAGCGCACCATTCAGCTCGGGAGCTGATCGACATGCGCGCCGCGCAAAGGCGCAGCTACAGCAGTCCCCGATAGATCCCCGGCGCGGAGCCTTCGATGGCCACCGCGCCGACGGCTTTCGAATAGAATTCCGCCGGGCCGACGCCACCGATGATGGCGTAGCCGAAGCCCTGGTGTTTCATGTCCTCAAGACAGGCGAACAGCAGCGCCTTGCCGATTCCGCCCTGCTGCGCCTTGGGCGCGACACCGGTCGGACCGAAGAAGTTGCGACAGGCCGCGTCGTGGCAGGCGAATCCCACGATCTTCTTCTGCTGGATCGCGATGAAGCAGGAGACCGGTTGGCAGCTGAACGCGACCTCGGTTTCGCTGGCCCATGCCTCGCTGAATGTCTCCCGCACCCAGGCCACGACCTTGTGCTTTTCGGGGGCAAGCGCACGGCGCATCACAATTCCGGCCTTAAGCAATCGATCGTAGGCGGGCTGGGAATCGGGCAAGGCATAGAGCTTGACGAGCATGTCCATCCGGCGACCTTAGTTGAAAACGCGCCCCGCAGGCAAATCACGCGAGGACGGCGGGCGGGTTGGCGATGGCGTAACCGGTCCTGCGACAAATCAACCCGACGGGCAAATCGGCGCTTCCGTCGTCGGGCAACTCAGTGGTCCAATTCCGCCCGTCTCACCCGATCGAGGGGCGCTTCGCGGTCGTCACGAACGCGGTGTGAGATGCGGTGGACGTCGATTGTGCAACTGACGAGTGCGCATGACGCGGACGGTGAAGTCGTGTGGTCCTGACGCCCTAGCGGCCGGTGTCCCCTTGTAAGACGCAATTACGTCTTGCGAAGGCGGTGACAAACAAGCCCAGTCTCGCCGGGGAGAGCACGAAGTAAGCCGTAACCCATCGCGCAGGGAAAGCCGGATTGTTCGGTTACACCTGTGGTCCTACCCCCGAGCTTTCACCCTTTGCTCGGGGCCCATGGGTGCGATCGGCACCCGGCTTTCCCTGCGCCCTCTGCAAGTGAGAGGGCGAAACGAAGAGCAAGTCTCGGGCAATTCATGTCGCGAGAACGCGAAGTTGCGTCCCCACCCACACTGTCATCGCCCGGCTCGACCGGGCGATCCAGTACGCCTCGGCTCCTCGGCTCAAGCACTGGCGTCTCTGGAATACTGGATCACCCGCATGCGCTGGTGATGACACCAAGCTGTTTGACAGTCAAATCAGGCCAATACCGTCATCCTGAAGAGCGCGCTCTTGCGCGCGTCTCGAAGGATGCACGGCCACCAGCGGGGCCGCACATCCTTCGAGGCTCGCTCCGCTCGCGCCTCCAGCGACAAAGGCGAAGCCTTTGCGCGGGGATGACGGTGATGGAGCTATATCCAGGCGGTGACGGACGATCCTTCCAACCCCTAAAGATACCAGGCCAGCACGGCCTTGAGCCGGGCGCTCTCGATCACCGGCAGCGCGACCACGTGGTTCATACCGGAGGCGCGCGCCAGTGCGGCCGCAATCGATTGATCCTGCTTCAGATGTTCGGTGAGCGCGGGCATGCCGGTTGCCCATACGCCGCCGATAGAGCCTTCGCCGCGGCCGATCGTCTTTGCCGCGTAGAGCGTGGCGAGGTCGGACTGCTCGCTGCAATCGCCGGTGTGGAACACCAGCGCCGACCGCTCTTCGTTCGGCACCCAGATCTCGAACCGGCGTGCGATCGGCGTCGCCTGGGCCGACAGGAATGTCACCACCCAGGTCTGGTCGCCGGTCGTGTAGGGGATGCCGACACCGCAATTGATGCCGATCTCGGATGCGTCCTCCCAGCGCAGGAATCCCTTGGCATTGTGCAGGTCCTTGATGATCAGCGGCATGCCGGCCTTCCAGGTCCGGCCGGGCAGGCCGAAGCCGCGCGGGAATTTGGTGTGGCGCGAGTTGAACTCGAACATGTCGGCGGTGCCGTAGTAACCGTCGACCAGCGCCATTTCGTGGGATCTGTCCGGATCGTTGTGCCAGAGCTCGATCGCGCCGACATGCTTCCTGTCGTCACCGCACAGCAGCACCATCACCGCCATCAGGAATTCGCCGGCGAACACCGGAAGCGCGACGCCGCAGGTCAGGCCGGCTTCGCGCGCCTCGTCGGTTCGCTTGAAATAGGAATTGGCGAATTCGGTCAGGATGACCGGATGGCCGCTCGCCCAGGCCTTGCCGGGAAGGCCCTCGTCATAGGCGAACAGTGCGTTCTCGCTGACCGCGTTGAACTCCGTGAACTCGCCGCTGTGGAGGCTGCCGCCGAACTCCAGCCGCGTCCGGGTTTTATCGGGCACCCACAGTTCAACAACGCGAATGAAGGTTTTCATCGCACGCACCTGCCGCCTCGCCGAGGGCTAGCATCGGCGATCTCGCGACAAAGCGTGCGCTCAAATAGCGGGCAAGCGACGCTCAAAGTTGATGCGAAGGCGCGATTTCGCCTCAGTCCCGATACGACGGATCGACGCGATCGAGCTTTCGCAGCAAAGCGGGCCAGGCGAGCTCACCGTTGCGCGCGGCGCGGCCGGGCTTCGGCTGCATCCGCTCATAGGTGTCTTCGAGGATGTTTCGCGGCGGATAGATCAGCTTGGTGTTGCAGGACAGCGCCATCACCTGGGTCTGGCAGGCGCGCTCGAGCCGGAACAGCACGTTGAAGGCGGCGGGCACGGTGCGGCCGACGACCAAGAGGCCATGATTGCGCAGGATCATCGCCTCGTTGTCGCCGAGGTCGCGGACCAGGCGCTCGCGCTCGTCGACATTGTCGGCGATGCCTTCGAAATCGTGATAGGCGATGTGCAGGAAGCGCATCGAGGTCTGCGCGAGCGGCAGCAGGCCGCATTCCATCGCGGAGACGGCCATGCCAGCCGGGGTATGGGTGTGCGCGACGCAATCCATGTCGTGCTTGGCCATGTGGATGGCGCTATGAATGACGAAGCCGGCGACGTTGACGTCATAATCGGTGGCGTTGAGCAGCGTGTTGCCCTCGACATCGACCTTGATCAGGCTGGAGGCGTCGATCTCCTCATACAGCATGCCGTAGGCGTTGATCAGGAACTGGTCGGTGGTGCCGGGCACGCGGCAGGAGATGTGGTTCGCGATCATCTCGGTCATGCCGTACATCGCCGTCAGCCGATAGCAGGCGGCAAGATCGACACGGGCCTGCCACTCCTCGGCGCTCACCTGCTCGCGAACCGATTTGACGACCTTGATCGCGGGCGAGCTGACGGGGGGATTCATGGCGTTCTCTCCTTGAGACATCTGCGGGGCCGAGGCCCGATTGTTGGCGTGGACCATAGCAGAATCGGCGCGGCGGCAAGCTGTGGCGCGTCTGCGTATTTGCAGGGCTGGCGGGCAAAAACCGAATGCGGCATTGGCGCGCCGCGCCTTCGATGTCAGGATACGGAAAAACAGCCGAGGCGCACAAAATGAGCGAACGCAAGATACGTATCGCCGTCCTGCATTTCTCCCACGAAACCGTCTCGTTCCTGCCGAACGAGACCACGCTCGACGACTTCATCTATCCGGGCTCGCCGGCGAGCGGCGAGGCGCTGCTGCAGTTCGATCCCAGGAACTACATGGGCGGTTTCGTGCAGGTGGCGCGCGAGTTCTCCGAGGTCGAGCTGGTCGGCATCGAATCCCCGCTCTGGCCGAAGACCGGTACCGGATCGGGCTGGATCACCGAGGGCGCCTATCGCACCTTCGTCGGCAAGATGATGGCCGGACTGAAGGAGGAGGGGCCGTTCGACGGCGTCTATCTGTGTCTGCACGGCGCCATGGCCGTGCATGGCGTGCCGCGGCCGGAGGCCGATCTGGCGCGGCAGGTGCGCGAGGTGGTCGGCCGCTCTGCCTTCATCGCGGCAACCTTCGACCTTCACGGCAATGAGGACGAGGCGTTCCTCGAACAGGCGGACATGGCGTTCACCGTCAAATACTTCCCGCACTATGACGCCCATCTGCAGGGTGAACGGGCCGCGCGCGTGCTGGTGCGGGCGATCCGCGGTGACTACAAGCCAACGCACCGGACCATCAAGGTTCCTGTGATCTCGTCCACCGTGCTGCAATGGACCGGGGCGCGGCCGTGGATGGATCTGGTGCAGCGCGCGCTGGTCTGGGAGGCCCGCGAGGTCGACGTCTATGTCAACATCTTCTTCGGCTTCCCGTTCGCCGATGTTCCCGATGTCGGCATGACCGTGCAGGTCCTGACCAACGACAATCCAAAACTCGCCGAGCAGGTCGCGCGGGACCTCGCCGGAACGATCTGGCGGTTGCGCGAGGCGCTGCTGCAATCGACCAAGCTGCACAGCATCACCGAGGGCGTCACACTGGCAAAGCAGGCCGTCGCTGATGGCAACACGCCGGTGGTGCTCGCCGATCACAGCGATCGCTCAGGATCGGCGACCTGGCTGCTGCGCGAGATCATCGCTCAGGACCTCGCCAACACGGTGATCGCGACCATTGCCGATGCCTGGGCGACGGCAAGCCTGAAGGCGGCCGGCGCCAAGGTCGGCGATGCCTTCGACTTGGAGATCGGTGGTCGCGCCGACGAGTCGGCGGGCGAGCCGGTTCGTATTCAGGGCACCATCTCGGCCGCGGGTGAGGGGTACGGGCAGTTCTGGGTCTGCGTGCGCTTCGGGCGCAACAATGTGCTGGTCCTCTCCACCTATCTGGTGCAGGTCATGGAGCCGTTCTCGCTGAAGGCGCTGGTGCCCGATATCGGCGCTTTCGACGTGATGGCGATCAAGTCGCGTGTCCACTTCCGCCGCGGCTTCGACGACAACGGCTTTGCGAAGACGATCCTGCTGGTCGAGCCCGAGCAGCCCTTCCTCGGCACGACGCGCCTCGACAAGTTGCCTTACAAGAACGTCGATCTTGCGCAGTTCTATCCGTACGGCAATCCGGCGTTCTCGGAGACGTCGTCATGACCGAGGGCCGCTATCGCCTGATCGGATCGACCGCGTCGCCCTATGCGATCAAGCTGCGTGCGCTGCTGCGTTACCGGCGGATTCCGCATGACTGGGTGATCATGACCAAGGCGCTGCGCGCGGCGACCGCGCATTTGAAGCCGATGCTGATCCCGGTACTGCAATATCCCGACGGCAGCTATCGCGGCGAGACCACGACGCTCGCCTATGATCTGGAAGCGCGCCACCAGGGGCGTTCGGTGATCCCCGAGGACAAGGCCGTCGCGTTCGTCTGCGACCTGCTCGAGGACCTCGCCGACGAATGGGCGGTCAAGCCGCTGTTTCTCTATCGCTGGTGGGATCCGGAAGATCAGGCCTATGTGTCGCGCTGGGCCGGCGAGGAATGGTCGACATCGGACGCCGCGGTCGGCAGCCGCGAGGAGATCGAGCAGTTCCGGCAGCGGCAGATTTCGCGCATGGTCATTCTCGGCGCGACCGACGAGAACAGGCTGCTGCTGGAGGAGAGTTACCGCCGGACCCTTGCGGCGTTCGAGCCGCATGTCGGCATGACGAACTATCTGTTCGGCAGCCGGCCGTCGCTGGCGGATTTTGCCTGGTTCGGCCAGCTCAGCGAGATGGCAACCGATCCGACCCCGATGCGGATCATGCGCGAGCGGGCGCCGTTCACCGATCACTGGGTGCGGCGGCTCGATGACGCGTCCGGCGTCGAGGGCAAATGGTATCCGCGCGAGCAGGCGCTCGGCGGGTTCGCCGAGGCGTTGCTGCGGATCGCGGGCGAGCTCTATCTGCCGTTCCTGGCGGCCAATGCGGATGCATTCGCGAAAGGCCTCGAGCGGCTCGAGATCAACGTCTGGGGGCTGCCTTACGCGCTGGCGGCGTTCAAATATCAGGTCAAATGCCTGCAGCAGCTGCGCGAGAAGTTTGCCGCGCTCGATGCCGGCGATCGCGCTGCGTTGAGGCCCGTGCTGGAACGCACGGGATGCTGGGCCATCCTGGATGGAGGCTGATTGATCAGGAGGCGGCTTCCAAACACCCGGCACCTAGGTCCGGTGGTGCCTGCTCCCAAGCGCAACCGCGATCGACTCCGGCCGCTTGATCCGTTCGATCAGCATGTCGATGCGGTCGCCGCCCCAGAACAGCTCGCCGTTGAACACCATGCTGGGTACGCCGAACACGCCGAGCGTCTCGGCCTCGTCGATGATGCGATCATGCTCCGCGCGCGCAGGGCCGCGAACATAGGCTTCGAACGCCTCAGCGGAACCGCCGACCGCGGCAATCACGCCGGAGATCTCCGACAGCTCGTCGATCTCCAGCTCATGGTTCCAGAACCTCTGGAACACCGTGTCATGATAGGGCCGGAACAGCCCGTGACGCTGTGCGAACAGCATCCCGGCGCTGGCGTAGAACGCTTCATAGATCCGGCGCGGGCCCTTCATGGTGAGCCCCTGCGCGTTGGCGAACCGCCGCGCGTCCATATAGGCGTAGCGCACCTTGCGCCAGAAGTGCGGCGTGCGCGCCTCCACCGTGCCCATGAATTCAGGAATGCGCAGCGTGTAGGGCAGCCATTCCAATTCGACGCCGTAGGTCTCCTCAAGTTCGAACAGTCGCTTGTTGGCGACATAGGCGTAGGGAGACTTGTAGTCGGTGTAGATCCGTACAAGCGGCTTTTCCATCGGCGTTCCTCATCCCGTCACGACAATTGTTCCCGATCCACGGCGGTGGCGCAATGCGGGGTGACGAAGGGGAGATGGCAGGCAAACGAATGGGCCCCGGTGCATTCAAGCATCGCGGGGCCCTGCTACTTCGTTTTAGCGAAGGATCTCTGGTGTAGACCAGTGGTGATTCTGGACCTAAAAGCGCTTGGCCTTTGCGCTCTCGTCCTGCGGATATGTTCAGATTGTCGGCGGTACACGCGGCTAGCAGCTGCTGTTCGCCTCACGTGCACCGAGACCTTGCCGAGCAAGGTCGCTGGCTTTCGCCGGTGGCGTCATGCTCCTCTCCAAGGGTGGGCCGACGGACCTCTGTCCGCTTCTGCTGCCTGGCGGCCGATCCCATAATCGTCCGTCAATTCCTGCGACGCGGGGAGCAGGCGCTCCCGCACCCCAACAGGTGCAGTCAGCGAAATGCTGCGGCAGTTATGGTCGTCTGTCAAGTTAACGAGAGGGGTAATTCAGGTCAGGATTCCTGTCGCGACTTGGTCTGGCGATACTGCGTGAAATCCGGATCGTGCGTCATTTTCCAGTAGTCGACGAACCGCCACGGCATCGCAGAGAACACGCGGCCGCTTCTGTTGCGGTAGTAGGTCGTCATGCCCGGATGCGTCCAGATCAATTGCTCATGCTCGGCATCGACCTCGCGGATGTACCGATCATGCGCATCAGGATGCACGTCGATCGCAGCGATATCGTTCTCGATCATCTCGACGAGGCAGGCGGAGATATAGCGGCTCTGGCACTCCGACTGGAAGATCACGCTGCCGCCATGCGCAGGTCCCGAATTGGGCCCGAGCATCAGGAAGAGGTTGGGGAAGTCAGGCACAGTGAGACCGAGATACGCGGTCGGATTGTCGTGGTCCCACGCCTGCCTGAGAGTCTTGCCGTCGCGTCCCGTGATGTTGAGACGCGCCGCCATCTCGGAGACCTTGAAGCCGGTCGAGATCACGATGACGTCGTGCTGCCGCGACTTGCCGTCAGCCGTGACGATTCCTTCTGCAGCGAAATGGTTGATCTTGTCGGTGACGAGCTCGACATTCGGCCTGGTCAGGGTCTTGAACCAGTTGTTGTCGAGCAGGATTCGCTTGCCGTAAGGCGGATAGGTCGGCATGCACTTCTCGATCAGGTCAGGGCGATCCTTCAGCTCGGACAGGATGAAGTCGGCGAGTTCCTGGCGATGCCGGTCGTTGCCCTTGTTGACGGCGCGGTCCGGATGCGGCCAGGCCGGATCCTTGCGCAGGAACGGCAGCAACCCGTCGCCGTAACGCCAGAACATGTTGAAGCGATACCACTGCACATAGAACGGCAGATGGGCGAGCAACCACTGCGCGCCTTCGGTGATCGGATCAGAATAGCCCTTCACCGGCCGCGCCCACTGCGCGGTGCGCTGGTAGACAGTCACCGAGGCGACGCGGTCAGCGATCGAAGGCACCAGCTGCATCGCGGTGGCGCCGGTGCCGATCACGGCGACATGCTTGCCGTCGAGCTTGACGTCGTCGGACCACAGCGCCGAATGGACCTTCAGACCGGCAAAATCGTCGTCTCCCTCAAAGCGAGCGGGCAGGGGATCATTGAGTTGCCCGATCGCGCTGACCAGCGCGGTGGACTCGAACGTCTCCTCGCCGCTCGCAGTCTTCAGGGTCGAGATCCAGCGCCGCCTGGCTTCGTCCCAGTAGGAGGCAACGAGCTCGGTGCTGAGACGGACGTGCTTGCGGATGTCGTATTCGCGCACGACCTTGAGCAGATAGTCGAGCAATTCCTGGCGCTGCGCGAAATAGCGGGTCCACGGATTGCGGGCGCCGAACGAGAAGGAATAGGGGTGGTTCGGCGTATCGACGCCGCAACCGGGATAGCGGTTGACGTACCAGGTGCCGCCGATCTCGTCCTGCTTCTCGACGATCGTATAGGGAATGCCGAGCCGCCCGAGCGCAACGCCAAGCGCGATCGCGCAGACACCGGCACCGACGATCAGCACATGCTGCTGCGCCAGCCGCCCGTCGGAGGGCCGCTCGCGCCAGCGCGCATCGCGCGGGGTGAAAGCCATTTCCTCGCGCATCAGCGGGGCGTATTCCGGTGCGACGTTCTCACCGAGCGTCGCGCGCATCATCCGCAGCATCAGCTCGTTGCCGAGATCGGTGATGACGGGCTTCGGCATGCCGTTCGCGAACAGGTTGAGGACGGCGGCGCGGATCTCGTCCTGGATTTCCTTCGGCACGCCGGCGTCCGGATCGGGGATCAGGCGGACGTCGCGCTTCGGCTTGTACGGCGGCTCGAGCCACTTCTCGTCGCCGGTCATGTGCACCAGCACCATCAGCAGCACGCGGATGTCGCCCTCGGCGATGGCGGAGGACAGATCGAGGTGTTTGCGCGAAAGCTCGATGTTCATGCGTTGTCCTCAGCTCGCCGGAGCGTCCGGCAGACCGCCATAGGCGGCCCAGGTGGTGCCCACGATGTAGCCGGCGTCGACCGGCAGATTGATGCCGGTCACGCCGCTGCCCTGCGGCGAGAGCAGCCAGGCGATCGCCTGCGCCACCTCGATCGGCTCGACCAGCCGGTTCATCGCGGTCGGGCGCGTCAGCAGGTCCCTGTTCAGGGCGCCCGACGCGATGCCGGCCTCGAGCGCGGCCGTGCGGGTGAAGCCGGGCGACACCGCGTTGACGCGGACGCCGGCGCGGCCCCATTCGGCGGCGAGCGTCTGCGTGATCTGGATGACGCCGGCCTTTGCCGCGGTATAGGCGTGGATCGGACCCGACGTCATGCCGGCCACCGAGGCGACGTTGACGATCGCGCCATGCCGCCGCTTCGCCATCGCGACGCCGACGCTGCGCGCGACCAGGAAGGTGCCGCGCAGGTCGATGTTCACCTCGCGGTCCCATTGCTCCATCCGCACCCGCTCGATCGTGTGCATCTTGCCGAACACGCCGGCCGCGTTGACGAGGCCGGTGATCGGGCCGTGCGCCTTCTCGATATCGGCAATGCCGGCGACCACGGCGGCTTCGCTCGCGACGTCGAACGGCGCCGGCCAAAGGATGGCCGCCGTTCCGGCCAGCGGTTCGGGCGCGATGTCAACGATGACGACGCGATGGCCCTGATCGGCAAGCAGCGTTGCGGTCGCCGCGCCAATGCCGCGGCTGCCGCCGGTGACGAGGATGGTGCCGTTGGCGCTCATGATTTTCTTCCCTTGTCGCTCGTGGTGAACAGGCCGCGTGTGACGAGTTTCTGGTAGGCCGAGATGACATAGTCGGGCACCGCCGTGACGCCCTGCTCGGAGTAGGAATAGCGGCGGCTGAGATAGCCGCGCGCGCCCATCAACACCTGCACGATGGCCTCGAATTCCTCGTCGCTGAAATTATTGGTGGTTCCCGCGGCCCGCGCGCGCTGCAGAATCCGCAGATAGGCGCTCGAGATGTTGTCGAAATGCTTCTGGTAGCCGATCGGCGCGAAGAACTCGGCCTCGTTGAGGATGCGCAGGAATTCCGGTACCTCGCGGATGAAATCGAAGAAGGCGCTGAAGCGCTCGATCTCCTGCCGGGCTGCGCTGGCGGTGCCGGTTCGCGCGCGGATGAAGCGGACCATGTCGAGGCCGATCTTCGGCAGCAACTGGTCGAGCAGCTCCTGGCGGTTCTCGAAATGATTGTAGAAGGTGCCCTGCGCGACACCGGCGGCTTCGGTGATGCGGGCGACCGAGGCTTCGGCGTAGCCGTATTTGCCGACGATCTTGGTCGCGGCGTCGAAGATCTTCTGCTTGGTCCAGGCGTTGCGCTCGACCCGGTTGAGCTTGGTGACTTTGGCGGATGTCGCTTGTGTCATGCGATGGCCTCGAGTTCGGCGCGGAGCACGCGTTTGAGCACCTTGCCGGATGGATTGCGCGGCAGGCTGTCGCGGATGATCAGCTGCCGCGGCACCTTGAAGCCGGCGAGCCGCGAACGGCAGAAGTCGGTGAGATCAGGCAGGTCGAGCTTCGCGCCATCGGCCAGCACCACGATGGCGACCGGCTTTTCGCCCCAGCGCGCGTCCGGCAGGCCGATCACGGCGACCTCGCGCACTTCAGGTATTTCGTAGATGACGCGCTCGACCTCGGAGGAGGCGATGTTCTCGCCGCCGGAGATGATCATGTCCTTCTTGCGGTCGGTCAGATAGAGGAAGCCATCCGCGTCGAGATAACCGACATCGCCGGTGCGGAACCAGTCGCCGAAGAACGCGGATGCAGTCTTCTCGGGATCCTTCCAGTAGCCCTGCGTGACCTTCGGGCCGCGCAGGCAGATCTCGCCATTCTGCCCGGCGGGCAGGCGCTTGCCGGCATCGTCGCGGATCTCGATCTCGACATGGGCGATGGCGCGGCCGGTCGAACCGATCTTCTCGATCTCGCGGCCCGCGTCCATGAAAGTGTCGCCGCCGCAGCTTTCGGTGAGGCCGTAGGCATCGATGTAGCGCGCATTCCCAAAATAATCCGAGAAGGCGCGGATGCGCACTTCCGGCGTCTTCTCGCCGCCGCCGATCGCCCATTTCAGGCTGGAGACGTCGTAACGCTCGCGGTTCGGGCAGGTGAGGAGGGCCGTGGTCATGACAGGCGCGAACCACGCCGCGTTCAGCCTCTCTCGCTCGATCGCGGCCAGTGCCGGCTCGGGCTCGAAGGTGCGGTGAATGCATAGCATGCCGCCGTGCCAAAGCACCGCAATGCCGGGCAGGTCGAGTGCGCCGACATGATAGAGCGGGCCGACGATGAGCAGCCGCGTGTCGGCGCTGAGCCCGAGCACCAGCGTCTGGTCGGCGGATTTCCAGTAGATGTTCTCGTAGGTGAGCATCACCCCCTTGGGACGATCCGTCGTGCCCGAGGTGTACATCAGCCGCATCAGGTCGCGCGGCTGGCGCACATGCATCGGCGCCAGTGCGATATCGGGTGCGAGATTAGTGATGCTGGCCTGCGCGCCTTCATCAAGCAAAACGACGGGCGCGTTGCCGGCTGCGATGGTGGCAAATTCCTCGTCGGCGACGAGCAGGCGCGCGCCAGAATTGCCGACGATGTAGCCGACCTCATCGGCCGACAGGCGATAATTGATCGGCAGGAACACCGCGCCGATATGGCTTGTCGCGAACACCAGCTCGAGAAAAGCCGTACTGTTCTTCATCAGCACCGCGACGACATCGCCGGGCGCGATCCCGCGCGGCCAGCCGCCGACCAGGCGGATGCGCAGATCAAAGTCGGCATAGGAGACATCTTCGCCGCGATATTTCAGCGCACAGCGGTTCGGAGTCCGCTTGGCATGAAATGCGATGAAGCTGGAAAGATTGATCATTTGCCGCCCGTCGGGCCGATTTCCGGCGCCGTTTCTCCCTAGATGAATTATGAGTCGTAATTCATCTTTGGCTTGACGTCACCCCCCTTGCTCTGAAAACATTGCGGTCACGGAGACGGAACGATCTCCGACAGGGATTTTGGGAACGCCAACACCCGACAGGGAGAGGAATATGAAGAGGACCCGGAAACCGGGCATCACCCGGCGCTCGACGCTTGCGTTGATGGGTGCCGGCGCGGCGAGCCTTGCCGCACCGTGGGTGGCGCGTGCCCAGGCCAAGACGATCAAGATCGGCATGCCGACCATTCTCTCGGGCCGCGTCGCGCAGCTCGGGACCTCCTCGCGCAACGCGGTGATGCTGGAGGTCGAGAAGGTCAATGCCGCCGGCGGGCTCGCCGGGCGGCAGATCGAGATGGTGATCCGCGATTCCAAGGGACAGCCGCAGGAAGCCGCCCGCATCGCGCGCGAGCTCGTCAACACCGACGGCTGCGAGATGCTGCTCGACGGCGAGGCGTCGTCAGGATCGTTCGCGGTTCATGAGGTGGCGCGCGATCTCGGCGTGCTCTGCATCCACACTTGCTCGGAAGCGTCGTCGCTGACCGCCGATCCCAAGCAGCACATCCCGAACGCCTTCCGTTGCGTGCGGCAGGGCATTCACGACTCGATCGTCGGCGCCGGCTACGCGGCAGGGATCGCCAAGGCCAAGGGCCTGAAGAAATGGGCGACCTGTTCGCCCGACTATGCCTATGGCCGCGACACCACCGGCGAGTTCGTGCTCTACCTGAAGAAGTTCGCGCCCGACGTCGAGATCATCAGCGAGTCCTGGCCGAAGCTGTTCCAGCCCGACTACACCGAGGTGGTAACCAAGATCCTGCAGGCCAAGCCGCAGGCGCTGTATTCCTGCCTGTGGGGCGGCGATCTCACCTCCTACATCGACCAGGCCAACATCTACGCGATGTTCACCCAGATGGAGGTGTTCGCGGTCAACATGGCCGACTACACCGCGCTCACAGTGGTGAAGAACCTGCCCAAGGGCATCCACTCCGGCGACCGCTACATCAAGACATTCCCGCCGACCCCGGAGAATGCAGCCTGGGGCGATGCCTACAAGGCGAAGTACAACGAGTACCCGACCAACTGGTCGTGGCAGAACGCAACGGCGGTCATGTTCCTCAACGAGGCCGTCAAGAAGACGAACTCGACCGACGGCAAGAAGGTCGCGGAGGCCCTCGCCGGGCTCACCATCAAGTGCCCGTTCGGCGCCGACGGCACCGTCACCATGCGCGCCGACGATCACACGCTGGTCGGCTACGCGATCGGCTGGGGCACCACGATCCCGCAGGAGCCCTACGTGCCCGACGTGAAGGCAGGCGACTGGAAGACCATCTTCGAGCTCGAAGCCGAGTGGAAGAAGAGCAAGGGCTACACCTGATCCGCATGCGGGGCGGAGACAGCAGCATGCGGTCTCCGCCTTTCATCTGATGTTTGTCGCGCGCCGGCATTGCGGCCCGCCGTAATGGATGATTTCCCGTGGACCTCGACGCGCTCGCCAGTTGCCTCGCCAGTCCTGCATGCCTGGTGACGCAGACCACCAGCGGCCTGATCATCGGCATGCTGCTGTTTCTCGTCGCCGTCGGGCTCGCTGATCTTCGGCGTGCTCAAGGTGGTCAATTTCAGCCACGGCGCCTTCTATATGTTCGGCGCCTATTTCGCGATGACGGCCTATCAGTTCACCGGCAGCTTTGCGCTGGCGATACTGAGCGGCGCAGCGGGCACCGCGCTCCTCGGCCTGATCTTCGAGCGCGTCTTCATGAGCCGCGTCTACGGCCGCGACGTCCTGATGCAGCTTCTGGTCTGCTATGCCTTCGTGCTGATCTTCGACGCCGTCGTCCGCATGATCTGGGGCCCCGAATTCAGGTCGATGGGCATGCCGGCCGCATTCCAGGTTCCGCCGCTGTTCATCGCCGGCGGCGTGGTGCCGCCATGTTATCTGCTGCTGATCGGCTTGGCGCTCGCTGCGGCTGTGGTTCTCGGGCTGGCGCTGGCGCGCTCCAGGATCGGCAAGGTGATCCGCGCCGCCGCGCATAATCCCGGGATGGTCTCGGCGCTCGGCATCAATACCGGGCTGATCTATGGCGGCGTGTTCGCGCTTGGCGGCATGCTGGCGGGACTGGCGGGAGCGCTTGCCGCGCCGGTGCGCTCGCTGAGCCCGGGCATGGGGTTCTCGGTGCTGATCGAGTCCTTCATCGTCACCGTGATCGGCGGCATGGGCTCGATCCTGGGTGCGCTGATCGGCGCGCTGCTGATCGGCCTGATCCGCTCGTTCGGATCGCTCGGCTTCCCGCTGTTCACCGAGGGGCTGATGTATCTCTTCATGGTGATCGTGCTGGTGTCGCGCCCGACCGGCCTGTTCGGCAGGGAGGTCGCATGACCGAATTGCAGGCAGGCCAAAGCGCGCCGCCCCTCGAGGTTCCCCGGATCGATGCCAGACCGCAGCGCTATCGCGATGTGCTGATCGCGCTCGCGGCGTTTGTCGTGCTCGCGCTGCTGCCGATGGTATTCGGCAGCAAGCAGCTGCTCGACTTCGTGATCCGCTGCGCGGCCTACGGATTGTTCGCGACGTCGCTCAACCTGCTGGTCGGTTACACCGGACTGATCTCGTTCGGGCACGGCATGTTCTTCGGCCTCGGCGCCTATGGTTTTGGCCTCATGATGCAGAAGACCGGTGTGCCGATCCCGGTGGCCTTCGTCGGCACGCTGGCGATGACCCTGGTCGTTGCCGTCGTTATTGGCGCAATCTGCGTGCGGCTGAAGGAAATCTACTTCGCCTTCGTCACGCTGGCGTTCCAGATGTTGATCCACTCGACCATCCTGTCGTGGCAGTCGCTGACCGGTGGCGACCAGGGCTTGCGCGGCGGCATCCCGCGGCCGCCATTTCTCGGCATCGATCTGTCGAACCATTTGCATCTGTACATCACGAGCTGCGCGCTGTTGGTGATCGGGTTACTGTTGATGCGCCAGATCGCACAGTCGCCGTTCGGCTACACGCTGCGCATGATCCGCGACAACGCCACGCGGGCGAGCTTCATCGGCATCGACGTCTGGCGCGCCAAGCTGACAATCTTCGTGCTGGCGGCGCTGTTCGCTGCGACCGGCGGCATGATCATGGCGCTGTTCGTCTCCGGCGCCTATCCCGAATTCGCCTACTGGACGATTTCCGGCGAGGGCATCTTCATCAACATGCTCGGCGGCGTGACCACCTTCCTCGGACCGATGGTCGGCACCATGCTGTTCCTGATCCTGAATGACACCGTCACGCGGCTGACCGAGTATCACGGCATTGTGCTCGGCATCGTGATCCTGTTCTTTGCCATCGGCCTGCGGAAGGGCCTGATGGACTTCGTCGTCGAATGGTTCGCGCAGCGCCGCGGAGCAGCCGGGGAGCGCGCGCTATGAGTACCAAAGGACGGATCAGCGTTGTCACCGGCGGCGCCAGCGGCATCGGCGCGGCCTGCGTCCGTGAGCTGGCGGCGGCAGGCGATATTGTGGCGGTCGTCGACCGCGACCTCGCCAAGGCGCAGGCGGTTGCAGCGGAAGTTGGCGGCAAGGCTTTTGCCGCCGATGTCGCAGACGAGCGCAGCGTCGAGGCCAGCGCCGCCGCGATCGAGCGGGACTGCGGCCCCGTGGATGTGCTCGTCAACAGCGCCGGCATCATCCAGGTGCCGGTCCGGCCGCACGATCTGCCGATGTCCTCCTGGGACGACGTCGTGCGCGTCGACCAGCGCGGCACCTATGTCGCCTGCGTCGCCTTTGCGCGGCAGATGATCGCGCGCAAGCGCGGCAGCATCGTCAACATCGCCTCGATTGCCGGAATGCGCTCGATGCCCTTGCACGCCTATGCGCCCGCCAAGGCCGCGGTGATCGCCATCACCGAATGCCTGGCGGCCGAGTGGGGGCCATCGGGTATCCGTGTCAACGCCGTGTCGCCCGGCTACACGCTGACTCCGGCATTGAAGAATGCCATCGATCGCGGCGAGCGGGATGTCTCCGCGCTCGCCGCCAACGCAGCGCTTCGCCGTCTCGTCGATCCCTCGGAGATCGGCCGCGTGGTCGCGTTCCTGGCTTCCGATGCGGCCTCCGCGATGACCGGCGCCAATGTGCCGGTCGATTGCGGCTGGCTCGTCGCCACATCGTGGAACAGCTATGGCGGCCTGCGGGAGGCGGGCGGCTAGCCATGCTGGAAATCCGCGCCCTCTCGAAATCCTTTGGCGGCGTCAAGGCGACCGACAACGTCTCGCTCGACTTCGCCGACGGTTCGCTCACCGCCGTGATCGGCCCCAACGGTGCCGGCAAGAGCACCTTCTTCAATCTGATCACGGGCGCGCTGCGGCCCGATGCCGGGCAGATCCTGCTCAATGGCGTCGATATGGCGGGCAAGACGCCGCCCGAGATCGTGCGTCATGGCATCGGCCGCGCCTTCCAGGTCGCAAGCATCTTCCCGTCGCTGACGGTCGAGGAGACGATGCTCGCAGCGGTCTGCGCCGATCAGCGCCGCGCCGGCGTGATGCATCGCCGCTTTCCGCTGGCCGAGACGCGCGATCGCGCCGAGCATGCGATGGAGCTGCTCGGCCTCGCCAGCAAGCGCAACCGGACCGCGGCCACACTATCGCATGGCGACCAGAAGCTGCTCGACATCGCGCTCGCGCTGGTGCTCGAACCCAAGGTGCTGCTGCTGGATGAGCCGACCGCGGGCATGGGCACTGAAGAGCGCTGGCGCATGATCGACAAGGTGCGCGAGCTCTGGGAAACGCAGAAGATCACCGTCGTATTCATCGAGCACGACATGGATATCGTGTTCAAGATCGCGCCGCAGATTGTCGTGCTGTGCTACGGGCGGATCCTTGCGACCGGGACGCCGGACGCGATCCGGCGAAACGATGCCGTGATCGAGGCCTATCTCGGCAGCGACGACCACGCGGGAGCGGTGGTATGAGTGCGCAGCCGGTGGTGCAGGTCGAGGACCTCGACGTCTATTATGGCACCAGCCAGATCCTGTTCGGCGTCGGCCTCTCGGTGCGGCAAGGCGAGACCATGGCGCTGCTGGGCCGCAACGGCGCCGGCAAGTCGACCACCATGAAGGCGATCATGGGGCTGGCGCCGGCGCGCCGCGGCAAGGTGACCTTGCGCGGCCGCGTGGTGTCCGGGATGAGGCCGCATCATATCGCGCGGGCCGGGCTCGGCTTCGTGCCCGAGGACCGCCAGATTTTTCCCGAGCATACCGTCGAGGACAATCTCGTCATAGGCCAGAAGAAAGGGCCGGATGGCGAGGACGAATGGTCGATCCGCCGCGTCTACGACGTGTTTCCGCTGCTGGAGCCGCTGCGGCACCGGATCGCCGGACGGCTGTCCGGCGGCGAGCAGCAGATGCTGGCGATCGCCCGCACGCTGATGGGCAATCCGGTGCTGCTGCTGCTGGACGAGCCGAGCGAGGGGCTGGCGCCGATCATCGTGCAGCGCATCGGCGAGCTGCTGCGGCAGCTCCGCGGCACCGGTGCCACAGTATTGATCGCCGAGCAGAACATGCATTTTTGCCTTGGCCTTGCGAGCCACGCGACGGTTATCGACAAGGGACAGATCGTCTACACATCCTCCATCGAAGAGCTGAAGGCCAACGACAACATCCGGCAGCGCTATCTGGCGCTGTAAGGCTCCTCGACGGATGTGGGAGGACAAATGGCGGGCGAACGCAGGCTGACGCCGACGCACGAGGCGCCGTATCGCGGGCTGAAGGTGCTCGATTTCGGGCAGGGGATCGCCTCGCCCTATTGCGCGATGCTGCTCGGAGTCTACGGCGCGGACGTCATCAAGGTCGAGCCGCCGGAAGGCGACTGGTCGCGCTATCTCGGCACCACCTACGGCAATCAAACGACGCTGTCGGCGGTCTACAACCGCGGCAAGCGCAGCCTGTGCCTCGACATGAAGCACAAGGACGGCATCGCGATCGCGCAGCTTCTGGCGCGCGAGGCAGACGTGCTCATCGAAGGATTTCGCCCTGGTGTCGCGGAGCGGCTTGGGCTCGGCTATGAGAGCCTGTCGCGCGACAATCCCGGCCTGGTCTATCTGTCGGTCAGCGGCTTCGGGCAGAGCGGGCCGTATTCGAAGCGGCCCGGATCGGACTCGGTCGCGCAGGCGTTCTCCGGCCTGGTCTCGGTCAATGTCGGCACCGATGGCGTGCCGCATCGGGTCGGCACCACCATCTCCGACGTCGTCACCGGCGTGTATGCGTTCCAGGCGATTGCGACGACGCTGTTCGCGCGCGCGACGGTCGGCACCGGTCGCTGGATCGACGTCAATCTCTTCCAGTCGACGTCGGCGCTGCTCGGCCACAAGGTCGCGGAGTTCATCCTGGAGGGCGGTGCGCCGCGCGCGCTCAACGTGCCGGCTGGCACCTACCAGACCCAGGACGGCTGGATGATGGTGACCTTGGTGAACGAGCCGCAATACAAGCGGCTGTGCACCGCGATCGGCCGCGAGGAACTCGCCAGCGATCCGCGCTTCGCCGATTTCGCCCGGCGCGCCGATGCGGCCGACACGCTGATCCCGCAGCTGCGCGAGGTGTTTTTGACCCAGCCGACCGACGCCTGGCTGACGCGATTGCACGCCGGCGATATCATCGCGGAGCGGATCCTCAGTCCCGGCGAATGGCTGCGCAACGCCCATGTCGAGGCGACCAGCGCGTCGGTGCGCCAGGATACGCCCGGCGTCGGTGCGGTCTACTCGCCGCGGACGCCGGGGATCGCGAGCCTGTCCGAGGATCAGCTCTGTCCTGCACCGGATATTGGACAGGATAGCCGCGCCGTGCTGACAGAGGCTGGCTTCGGCTCCGCGGAGATCGACGGCCTGCTGTTGTCAGGCGCCGTGCGGCAAGCCAAGTGATAACGGAGGCAATACATCATGAGCACGGACCTCGTTCGTTACTCGGTCACCGATCAGATTGCGGAGATCGTGCTGGATCGCGCGCCGGTCAACGCACTCAGCATCCCCCTGATCGACGCGTTGCTGGCGGCCCTTGCGAAGGCGCGCGATGATGAGGGCGTGCGCGCCGTCATCATCAGCAGCGCGCACAAGGTGTTCTGCGCCGGCCTCGACCTCCATATCGTCAGGGGCAAGCCCGCGATCGAGACCAAGACATTTCTCGAGCGGCTGTATTTTGCGCTGAACGATACGCAATACCGCATGGGCAAGCCCACCATTGCGGCGATCGATGGCGCGGTGCGGGCCGGCGGCATGACGATCGCGATTTCTTGCGACATGATCATCGCTGGGGACGGCTCGACCTTCGGCTACCCCGAGATCGATGTCGGCCTGATCCCCGCGATCCACTTCGTGCAGCTGCCGCGGCTGGTCGGGAAACACCAGGCGTTCGGCCCGTTGTTCCTCGGCGAACCCTTCGATGCGGCGACCGCCCATCGCATGGGCCTGCTCAGCGAAGTGGTACCGAACGGCACTGCGCTGAAGCGAGCGCGCGAGATCGCACGGAAGTTTGCGGCGAAGTCACCGATCGTGATGAAGATCGGCCGCGACGCATTCATGCGCGCAGTCGATACCGATTTCCGCCGCTCGGTGGAGAACACGGCTGAGAGCTTTGTGGTGGTCGCGTCCACGGAAGACTGCCAGGAAGGGCTCAATGCGTTCGTCGAGAAGCGGACGCCCAATTACAAGGGACGCTAAATGGCTGGATTGTATTTCGAAGAGTTCGAGGTCGGGCGGGAATTCCATCACGAGTTCAGCCGGACCGTGACGGAGATGGACAACACCCTATTCAGCCTTCTGACCATGAACCCGCAGCCGCTGCACCTCGATGCGCATTTCGCAGAGAAGACCGAGTTCGGCCAACGGCTGTTCAACAGCCTCTATACGCTCGGCATCATGATCGGCATGAGCGTGTACGACACGACGCTGGGCACCACGGTCGGCAATCTCGGCATGACCGACGTTAAGTTTCCAAAGCCGGTGTTCCACGGCGACACGCTGAAGGCGCACACCAGGATCATCGGCAAGCGCGCCAGCAAGTCGCGGCCGACCCAGGGCATCGTCGAATTCGAGCACACTATGACCAATCAGCGCGGCGAGGTGGTGGCGAGTTGCCGCCGCACCGGCCTGATGCACTGCAAGCCGAAGGCATAGACAATGCGATCGTTCCTGTTCGTTCCCGGTGACAGCACCCGGAAGTATGAAAGCGCGAAGAAGACCGCGGCCGATGCGCTGATCCTCGATCTCGAGGATTCCATCGCACCGGACCAGAAGGTGGTTGCGCGCGGTATCACGCGCGAGATGCTCGATGCGCGCAATCCGGACCAGAAGCTCTATATCCGGGTCAATGCGTTCGACACCGATTTGACGCTCGGCGACCTCGCCGCCGTGATGCCCGGCAAGCCCGACGGCATCGTGCTGCCGAAATGCGCTGGCGCCGCCGACGTCAACAAGCTCGCGCTGTATCTTGACGCATTCGAGGCCGCCTCTGACATCGCGCAGGGCACCACGCGGATCGTCACGGTCGCGACCGAGACGGCGCGGGCAGTCTTGAAAATCCTCGACTTCGAGAATATGAGCTCGCGTCTCTGGGGCATGATGTGGGGTGCGGAGGATCTCGCGGCCTCGCTCGGGGCAACGCGCAACCGCACCGACGGCCGCTATCATTCCCCCTTCATCCTGGCCCGCGATCTCTGCCTGATCGGCGCGGCCGCCGCCGGGGTGGTCGCGATCGATACCATTGCCACCGACATCAACGATCTGGATGCCTTGAAGGCGGAGGCGATCGCCGCGCGGCAGGACGGCTTCCTCGCCAAGGCCGTGATCCATCCCAAGCATGTCGACGTCGTCAACGCGGCCTTCATGCCGACGGATGAGGAGATCGCGTGGTCGGAACGGGTGATCGCCGCGTTTGCCCGCAATCCGTCCGGGGTCGCCAAGATGGATGGCAAGATGCTGGACAAGCCGCACCTTCGCGCCGCCGAGAAGATTTTGGCTTCGCGCCGAAAATAGTCAGGAAGTGGGTTCGATCGGCGCGCCCTCCGCGATGAGGGCGGCGATCATCATCAAGCGGTTCTGACCGGTCAGACGGCGGGAAACTGCAACTCGAAGGCGGCGCCCCGGCTGGAGGGCAGGAGTCGGATCCAGCCGCCATGGGTCACCATGACGGCTTGCGCGATCGCCAGTCCCATGCCTGTGCCGCCGCTGTCGCGGCGCGTAGTGAAGAAAGCGTCGAAGATCTTGTCGCTGTTGGCGTCGGAGATCGGGTCGCCATCATTGCTCATCGTCACTTTGACGCTGGAGGCGTCACCGGTCGCTTCTATCTCCACCGACTTGGCATTGTGACGGAACGCGTTGTCGGCCAGATGCGCCAGCACGATCAGCGCCTTCTCGCCGGACATGCCGATTGAGCGGTCGAGGCAGCCGCTGGCCGCAATGGTACGGCCTGCAAAGCGGCCCTTCAGGTTTTCGATGACGGGAGAGAGCGGGGTCTGCTCGTTCTGTGGGGCGCCCTCCGCACGGGCCAGCTCGCGCAACCGCTGGCTCATCGCATCGAGCCGCTCGACGTCGCCAAGGATGTTCGAGATGAAGCTTTGTTGTTCGGAGCGGGTCAGCGTATCCGATTTGCTCTGAAGCGAATCCTGCAGCAGCTCGGCTGCGCCCCTGATCGATGTCAGCGGCGATTTCAGTTCGTGCGTCAGGTGTGCCGAGAAGGTGGCGATGTAGTCGGACCGCCGCGACAGCTGCTGGGCCATGTCCAGAAAGCTGTCGGAGAGCTGGGCGAGTTCACGTGTGCCATAGTGCTGCAGCGGCTGGAAGGCGTTGCGGTCGCCACGGCCGATCCGCACGGCGCGATCGACGAGCTCGCGCATCGGGCGCGTGACCGTGCGTGAGAACATCAACCCGATCGCTATCGTCGCCAGCAGCACGGCCAATGTGGCGAGCAGGAACTTGCCGCGCTCCTGATAGAGATGGTCGAAAATGTTGCTCGGCGTCCGCGACGTGTAGATCACGCCGGCAACGTGGTCGTTGACGATCACGGGCATCGCGGAGAAGACGTGAACACCGACGCCGCGGCTGATTGAATAGATCGGTGGTGGAGGCTTGTCGGGCATGCGGATGCGCAATGCGGCGCTATACTGGCCGTGCAACGCTGCGGCCACCTCCTCGATATGGGAAAGCGACTGTCCGACCTCCTGGCGTCCGGCGATCACCACGCCCTGCGGATCGAGAATCCGGAAGCCTGCAAGCGTCACCTTCTGGGTCTCCAGGATGATGGGCATCAGCCGGGTGCCGATCTCGACATAGGCCGGATCCGCGGCCCCGGCCGCCGGCAGCGCGTCGGGCCGTCGCCGCAGCAGGTCGTTGCCGGCGAGGTCGAGCGCGGGCCGGATCGGCGTCACGTGATCGCCGGGATCAGGCAACGCCTCCGGGGGGACCGCGGGGCCGAGCGGGATGCCGTTGCCCAATCGTGCCTTCACTTCTTCGGCGTAGATCGCGGCAAGAACACGGCTTTGCGCGATCAGCTCGGCCTGGGTCTGGTGAATCAGCTGGTTGTCGTAGAGGCGGAAGAAGAACAGACCCACCAGCGGCAGCAGCGCGACCAGGGCAAGCACGGTGAAGATGACCAGACCAAGCGACGGTCGCCACTTCTGGCGGGCGCGGAAGGATGTCATGCCTGCAGCTCGCAGCGACCGAGCTTGAAGCCGACGCCGTGAACGGTCTCGATAACGTTGTCGCAGCTCGCGGCTGCGAGCTTGGCTCTGATGTTGCGGATGTGGCTGTCGATGGTGCGGTCGGAGACCTGGATGTTGAGCTGGTAGGCCGCGCTCATGATCTGTTCGCGGTTAAATACCACCGTCGGTCGCGTCAGGAAGGCGCGCAGAATTCCGAACTCGATTGCGGTCAGGCGCAGCGGCGCGCCCGCGAACGTCGCGATGTGCTGCTCGGGATCGATCGAGAGCTGCCCCGCGAGAGCACGGCGGCCTCTGTCCTTGTCGCCGCTATCCGTGGGGTCAGCCGCCGTAGGATGACATTCACCCGCGCGACGAGTTCGCGCGGGCTGAACGGCTTGGTCACATAGTCGTCGCCGCCGATCTCGAGGCCGAGGACGCGGTCGATCTCCTCGTCACGGGCGGAGAGGAACAGGATCGGCACCTCGGACGATTTGCGAATTTCACGGCAGACGTCGAGGCCATCGAACTCCGGCATGCCGATGTCGAGCACGATCAGGTCCGGCCGCTCGCCGGCAAACCGGGTCAGCGCCTCCTTTCCGTCGCGGGCCTCGGCCACGCTCATGCCGGCTTTCTTGAGGGCGACGCGGATGACCTCGCGGATATGCAGGTCGTCGTCGACGATGAGGATGCGGTGCGTCACGAGTCGTCTCCGAAAACCGGCGCTTCGACTATCCCGGCGCATTGGTCTGCTGCCTGTCCAGGAAACGCTGAAGCCGCCAGCCGCGAAAGCCCCAGCTGCGCCATGAGGCCATCTGCTGGCGTTGCTGTTCTACAAGGCTATTGCGGCGCGAGACAAGGACCGGGTTGGCGTAGCGGAGCTGGATCGCCCGGTCGATGGCCGGAAGGGCTTGGGGGCCGAGCTGGATCAAGTAGTCCATATCCAGATTGGCGCCGCTGCCCGAGGCTGCGCGACTGTGGCCAACATTGTAGTCGGCGATGACGGCGGCGAAATTAACCAGGGAGCAGACATAGAGCAGGATGGTGAGTACCAACAGGTTGGTGCGGACCAGCCATTCATTCGACGCCCGCAGGACGATGCGCACCAGAATCAGGATCAGCCCGACGGCGACGAGCAGCATCCAGACGAATGCTGCGACGCGCCAGTAGGTGAGCAGGTAGGTTTGGACGTAGAGATCAAGCCGGAGCATCGAGGAGATCACCAGCAAGACATTCTGCCCGACCCAGACGTAGACGAGCGGTCGGATCACTCGCGATTGTTCGGCCGGGCCGCCCGGCCGCATCGCGAGCAGAACGAAGGCCGCGGCCAGAAGCGCCGTGACGATCAACGGATAGGCGCCACGATGGGCGTAGGACGCGTAAGTGATCGCGGCAGGAAGCGTCGCGTTGCCCCAGAGATAGATCGCATCGAGAATGGTCTGAATCGAAAACAGCAGGTTGAACAGGATCAGGGAGCGCAGGATGGAGCCTGCGCCGAACAAGTCGATGAAATGATCGGGTTCGGCGGGATCCCTCGCGGAAGATCGAGGTCCGTTGGGCACGACGTTGGTGTAGTGCCGCCATTTGACATGGATGAAGGGCCAGACCAGCGCCAATGCGAGGATCCAGAACAGCGTGCGGCCGAGGCTGAGGCTGGCGGCGGGATTGCCCGGGTTCAGCTGGCTGATCCATATTTCCAGCACTGGATTGGCGGCGACGAACAGAAAGACAAACACGGTTCCGAGCAGCAATGGCACGAACCATAGGATGAAACCCTTGGTCAGGCCCGGCAGGCTGAATGCGCTGACGACGTCCCGGAACAACCTGAAAGGGCTGACCAGCAAGAGGTCCACCAGCGAGGCAGCTCCCTTGGCCACACTGTCGAGACAGGGATTGGTCGTGAGAGTGAGCGCGGCGCCGAGCGCAAGAACGGCGAAGGCCAGCGAGGCTGCGTTGAACTCCTCCAGGGCAGGGAGCAACCCGGCCACAACGATCGCGCCGGCCATCAGCAGCCTGTGGCGAGCGAGGTGACCAAAGTTGGAGGCCAGTGACACGCCGGCCAGCGCGACTGCGAACAGGACCACCGAAAGTCCGGCATTCTGATCATAGAACAACCAATCGGCCAGCGCGGCGAGAGTAAGCGCGGCGGCGGCCTTGGCCGGCGGCAAGCCGTTGGCAATCGATTGTGTCTCGGTTTCCGGTGACTCAAGGCTTGTCATTGTGACCTCAGGATTGAAGGACGTTTGGACTCCGGCGGTCGCGCTGACGTCATCGACGGGTGTGCGAACGCGATCCCGGCTGCGGCATGGCGAACCTTGGGTTGGCTGCGTGCAGACAGCGGAAAGGCGATCAGCAGGAGTTCAGGAGTCTTATGCAGATTGCGTGCAGAGGGGTCTTATCCGCTAGCTGCGGCGAATCCGGTCTGATACGGACGACACGTTCGGTTTGTTCAACCCTTCGTCTCCATGCAAATCATCAAGCGAGTCGGCATTGCCCTAGCCTGGATCGTCGGGCTCGCATTCGTCTTTGCCGGCGTCAACCACAACGATCCCTATCTGGTCCCGCTACGCGGGATCGGCAATCTGCTGCTCGTGGTCGCAAGCGTCGCCGTCGTGCCCATGCTGGTCCGCCGCGGCGCCTGGCGGGCCTGGGCGGGGAAGCTTCTCGTCATCCTGTGGTGCCTGCCGCCACTCGCAATGCTGGCCGCGCATGGTGTGTTCGAGGTCCGCAAGCACCGCGTAATGCAGACTGAGCCGCTTCTTGCGCGGTCCCTTGGGCAGCATTTCATCGTTGGCTACCGGTCGTTCGACGAGGTCGCGCCGCTGGCGGAGAGCGGGTTGATTGCGGGTATCTATGTCACCGGGCGCAATGTCGCCGGCAGGACGGTCGATGCACTGAAGGCGGAGGTCGCTGCGCTGCAGGCGACGCGGCGCGCGGCCGGGCTGCCGCCGCTGATGGTCGCGACGGATCAGGAGGGTGGCATCGTTTCGCACCTCGCGCCGCCGCTGACGAGGCTGCCCGCGCTTGCCTCGCTGGCCGAATTGGCGCCGGAGCAACGAACGGCAAAAGCCGAGGAGTTCGGACGCATCCATGGACGCGAACTGGCGTCGCTTGGCGTCAACCTCAATCTGGCTCCGGTGCTCGACCTTCGGCCCGAGGCGACGCGCAACCGGTTCGATTTCAATACGCTGACCAATCAGCGCGCGATTTCCGACGACCCCGCCAAGGTGAGCGCGATCGCGGGCGCCTACATCCATGGCCTCGAGTCCGCGGGCGTCAATGCCACCGTGAAGCACTTTCCCGGATTGGGCCGCGTGCGCGCCGACACGCATCATTTCAACGCCGATCTCGATACGCCGGTCGGCGAACTGGAGGCGACCGACTGGCGTCCGTTCCGCGATGTGCTGTCGACCACCGGTGCGCGCCTAATGGTCGGGCATGTGGCGGTCAGCGCTCTCGACCCGGCGCGGCCTGCCTCGCATTCGAAGGCCGTCATCGATGGGCTGATCCGGAAAAGCTGGAACTACCCCGGCCTCGTCATGACGGATGATCTGGTGATGGGCGCGATCTATCAGCACGACGTCTGCACCGCCGTCGTCGAGGCATTGAACGCGGGCGTCGATCTCTTGCTGGTCGCCTATGATGGGGCCCAATTCTACCGTCTGTTCGCCTGTGCGAGCGACGCAGCCGGTCGGGATGCGCTCGACGCTGCGATGTTGCACGACAGCGAGACGCGGCTGCGGCGGTCGCTGGCGATCGACTAGAGCTGCGGTTCCGATTGAATCAGAACCGCAGCTCTGGCTTGTTGTTTTGACGCGTTTTCTTCACGCGAACCGGTGTCCACTTCGCTCGAAAACGCTCTCAATCACCTGATTCACGAATGGGCTCCCACAGCCGACTTATGATCTTGCTGCTTCGCACGAGACGTAGTAGGCGACTGCAATCATCGCCGCGATGCCGGCGATGCTGACCGCGACCTGCCTCGCCACCGAGTTCGGGCCGGTGATCAGGATAAGGTGCGCGGCAAAGGAGAGGAAAACGCCTGCACAGAACACGGCGAGCCACTCCTCGCCGCACTTGATGATCGGCTGCAGGGCGTGTGATCGCAGATACCCCCAGTCCCGCGGCACCAGCAAGGTGAACAGGAACATCAGGGTCAGGAAATGCAGGATGCGATGGGGTGCAACGTCCTCCCGATCGCTTGGCAGGAGCATATCGCTCAGTCCATCCGGCATCATCTGGGCGAGGGCTGGGATATCGCCAACTGAGACGATCGTCAGCGCGAGCACCAGATACAACAGGGCCGCGGCGCGCAGCGCGGGAGTAGCCTGCAGCGCGCGGATCTCGGATGCATACCGCTTGCCGATGAGTGCGAGCCAGCCGCCCATCACAAACAGCAATTGCCAGCAGAACGGGTTCAGGTACCAGTGTCCGTCCGGGTATGATGACAGATTCCAGTCGAGTACGCGGGCGGTCGCATAAAGCGCAACGGACCCGGCAAGCGTCGCGTTCGGCACATAGAGCAGTCCGCACACGATAATGGGCTGGAAGGCCATCAAGGCGATAATGAGTTGCAGCACATCGAGATTGAGCGGCTTGGCTTGCAGGAACAGGCCGTAGATCAGCGTTCGGATCCCGTGGTCGATGAAGCCGGTGATGTTGAACTCGCTGATGATCTCGGGCGCCGCGGTCCGGGCTGCGACATAGCTGATCAACTCGACATAGATCACGAACAAAACGATGTAGGCAGCATAGAGCTGCCACACGCGCCTGAAGATGCGGGTGGCCGCCACCAGCATTCCCCGCTCCACCGCCATCCCACTGTAGATCAGCGTCGTCGCGTAGCCGCCAACGAATACAAACAGGTCGGTGGCGCCGCTGAAGCCGAAGTTGCGCATGGTCAGCGTGTTGACGACGTTGTGCGGAATATGATCGAGGAATAGAAACCAGTTCGCGATGCCGAGCAGCAGCGCAATCCTGAGATCGCCATCGCCTGCCGCGATCCCGGCATCTTTTGTCGGAGTCATTTGAAGCAGAAATCTACCGGCCCGAGAAACGAATCGCTAATCTAAAGGGAACCCACGCCCGGTCCGAATAGACTTTGCGTGAACCCTATCTAGTCCGTTTCCGGTTCCGGCCAAGTGGCCGGCTCAAGAAAGATCACGTTTTCGAAATCACCACGTGAGGTCTCGACGTCAGACCGGCTCGTGCTTGCGCAGGTCGCCGATGTGATCGAGCGTATTGGCTTGCATATCAGCGGCGGTCAGGGGGACCTCCGGCAGGGCAGCCTCGGCAAGGATGTCGTTCGTGACATCCTCAACCGAACATTCGGCAATCTCGTGGATGAAGCTGATGTTGGTGTATTCACCCGACGCGATGCGCGAGACCACCTCACGCCGGGTCATTTCGGGGTCGACGATCGCTTCCCGGCCGCGGCGGCCATAGTCGATCATCACGACAAAATACTGCATGCCCGATAGTTCGATGCCTTGACTGTCATTGGCCATTATTTCCGATAATCGGAACTATGTCAAGAGAAATTGCCGATAACCCGAATTCCGACGCCGCTGGTCCGGCCGATTCGGTCCGGAGGTATCCGAATCGGCCTGGTCGGCCCTGAAGTCGCGCCGCTATTTCTCCGATCGCCCCTGCGTCCGGGCAGATTTGCGGCCCTTCGCCGTCTTGCCGCGCAGCCGTTCGATCTGGCCGCGGGGCAGGGTGACGCAGATTTCCCCGATCCATTCGAGCTTTACGCCGTTGATCGGCTTGGCGTTGAAGCTCTTGAGGTTGACCAGGCCGGAAGAGCTGCCGCGTTCGATCGTCTTCAGGTAGCGCTCGCCGCTCTTCAGCCGGACCGCAGCTTCTTCGCCGTAGAAGCTCGACAGCGGATGGCGCTGCTCGCGATAGACCACGATGACGTCGCCGTTCTCGTATTTTGGCAGCATCGAATCGCCCGAGACCTCGAAAGCGATGGTCTCCTCGGTCACCGGGAACGGAAGTTCGACCTCGCCGAGACCCTCCGGCGGTACCTGCTCGAGGTCCGGCTCGATCGAGGCGCCGGCGCCGACCCGGCCCATGATCGGCACCGAGTTCAGCTCCAGATATTCGATGATCGGAGCGATTTCCGACGCCTTGATCAACCGTATCCCCGACAGTATCTCGGATACCGCCCCTGCCCGTACCCCCATTGCGCGGGCAAGCCCGCCCTTGCTCTTCCCTGTCTTTTCCAGTGCTCGTTCGATCAGTGCCGCGTCCAGCATGTTTCATCCTCTCCAAATCCTGCCATATCCATACCGTTACGATTATCAGAATTCAAGCTTGACTTTTACTTCGGAATATCGGAAGTTATGCAAGGCGCCGGCGGAATGACAAAAATGGGAATCTGGAATGGAAATGACGAACTGGCTGCCGGAGCATTCGGCAGCCCTGCAGGACCTGCGCGCCCGCGGCTTGTCCTACTCGGAGATCGCTGACACCATCAACGCAACCTTCAACACGGCCTACACACGCTACGCGGCCCTCAGCCGGGCCCAGCGCATGGGGTTGGTAGGCCTCGATCGGGTGGAGCCGTCCCTGCCGGGGCGCCTCGACCCACCGAAACCGTCCCTGCCGAAGCTCCCGGGCATCGGGCGCCTGCGGGAGGGGCGGGCCGAGCTGAAGCCCGATCTGCTTCGCTGGCCAAAGATCTTCGCCGAAGCGGTGGAGATGCCCCAACTTCGTTGCGCGGCGGTCGAGCCGCGGCATCTTTCACTGCTCGACCTGAAACGCGGCGACTGCCGCTATCCCTATGGCGGGGATGCCGACGGCGAGACGGTCACCTTCTGCGGTCATCCGTGCCGGCCGGGCACGAGCTACTGTCCACCGCATTTTCACCTGAGCCGCGATCCGGAGGCCTCGGCGAGGCCGGTATTGAACGAGGCCTGGCTTCAGGCCGTCGGGGCCATCTGAGGCGATTCACCTCCCGACCGCCGGACTTCAGTCCGTAACCGTAATCGCGCGGATGACTCCGCGCGCTCTTCACCCAGATATTTGGAGACCAGCAATGCCGCGAGCCAAACGCCGGAAACCGTACGATCCCGCCGGAGCGCACGATCGACGCTCCCAGGATCTGCCCTTCAATGCCGAGGTGGCGACGGTCGAGATCGACGACCCCCTTGCGCTCGAGCCGGGCGACAAGATCGTTGCGTTCCGCTCGATACGCAACGATCCGCTCGGCCGGTTGCACGCGCATCGACAGATCGACGATACGCAGTATCGGAGCGGCAGGGCCTTCCAAAACGATTGGGAGAAGGCCGAGCGTGGCCCTCGCGCGGTGGACACGACGCGCGAATACGTCGACGGCGGTCAGCAACGCGAGCCGATCACGGAGGGGCAGCGTCGGGCGACCCTGCGGTTGAATCGTGCCGAGCATGAGCTCGGCGCCGACGGCTCGGCGCTGGTGCACGACGTCCTGATCCTCGGCATGACCATGGAGCAGGTTGGGCAGCGGCGCGGGCTGCGCACGCAGCGCTGGCAGGACTATTTCGCGCGGCGTCTCAAGGAATGCCTGGATCGGCTGGCGCTGATGTACGGGCTTGCCACGCCGAACAGGGTTCCCGTGAAGGATCGCCGATGCTGATTTGAAGTGATGTGCTTGCGTGCCGGTTGCGATGCAGGCCTCCGGCACGGCAACGCTTCATCACATTGCAGGACTGTGCCTGGCCTCACATTGCGCTCCATCCTTCGTGTGTATTGGGCGTTGTATTCGGACAGGCCGTGAAGAGGTCGACAGCGGTGCGGACTCTCATGTAGCTTCGCCCACGCCTATGACCTGCCTGCATTCGACACGAAGTGTGATGCCCTCGGGTGCCGGGAATGGGTCTGGCGCGTCACCTCAAGGGAGTTCGCAGCGGCTACGCCTCTCCATATCTTCCTCCTGCATCACGAACATCACGAGCAACGTGGGTCGGTGCCGGCGCGGAGCCCCAATCAAAATTCACCCAAGGAGAACCGACCGATGAATCACACTGGAAACTGCTTTTGCGGCGCTGTCGAACTCAAGGTCGCGGGAGAGCCTGAGGCGATGGGTTACTGCCACTGCCGCTCGTGCCGTTCCTGGTCCGGCGGTCCGGTGAATGCGTTCAGCCTCTGGAAGCCTGAGGCGGTTGAGGTCACCAAGGGCGCCGACCATATCGGGACATTCGAGAAGACGGCGATGAGCCAACCCAAATATTGCACCAAGTGCGGCGGTCACCTGATGACCAACCACCCGACGCTTGGGCTCGTCGACGTCTTCACGGCAACGATCCCGACGCTGAAATTCAGCCCTGGCGTGCACGTCAACTATGCCGAGGCGGTGCTGCCGATACGCGATGGTCTGCCGAAGTTGAAGGATTTTCCGGCCGAGTTCGGCGGGTCCGGCGAAATGATCGCCGAATAGCACGACGGTTCTCGATGACGAAAGCGGGGGGCGGCCGGACGCCGCCACCCATCGAATCTACATTCCTCCGCTGGCCGGAAGCTCTCACGGACCCGCTATCCGGTAGTCTTCCTCGACATTCGAATGGTCCGACCGTGTCGGTGCTGCCGGCACCGCGGGACCTTCTCTGCTGATGACAGCCATGTCAGGCGAAGGTCCCGCCCTGCAAAATCCGGGTTTGGTTTTGGTGACGGGCTTCCGCTAAAAAGGCGCGCAGCGTCGGTCCTGGGAGGGCCGTCGTATTTCGCCTGACAAAATAACAGAGGAAGCGTCAGATCATGAGCGGACCAGAATTGCCAGGGCGCGCGCCGCGCGGGGAGGGAGTTCCGACGGCGCTCGATGGGCTGCTGGTTGTCGATTTCACCCGCGTTGTCGCCGGTCCGGCCTGCACGCAAACGTTGGCAGACTTCGGGGCCGAGGTCATCAAGATCGAGAACCCGGACGGCGGAGACGATACGCGCGCTTACGAGCACGCCGAAATCGGCGGAGAGAGCGCAGCTTATTTGAGCCTCAATCGCAACAAGCGCGGCATTGCGCTCGATTTCAACAATCCGGCCGCGCTCGAGGTCGCGCGCGCGTTGATCGCCAAGGCCGACGTCGTGGTGGAGAATTTCTCCGGCGGCGTGATGAAGAAATTCGGGCTCGACTATGCGTCGGTGGCGCCCACCAATCCGCGGCTGATCTATTGCTCGATCTCCGCTTACGGCCGCAAAGGTGATTTCGCGCTACGTCCAGGTTTTGACCCGATCACCCAGGCCGAAAGCGGCTTCATGTCGCTCAACGGCTTTCCGGATGGCGAGCCGGTGCGCACCGGGCCGCCGATCGTGGACATGGCAACGGGCATGTCGGCCTGCAACGCCATCCTGCTGGCGCTGATCGCGCGCGATCGGCTCGGACGCGGTCAGCAGGTCGAGGTCGCGTTGATCGACACCGCGGTCTCAATGACCGGCTTCTACGGCATGGCCTATCTCATCAACGGCAACAACCCGGGCCGTTTCGGCAATTCTCCGAACGGTTCGCCGACCGTCGGCGTCTACCGGGCGTCCGATGGTCCGCTTTACATGGCCTGCGCCAATGATCGGCTCTATCGCCGGTTGGTCACCGACGTGCTGGAGCGTCCGGATCTCGTCACTGACCCCGAATTTGCTCACCGCAAGGCGCGGACGGCCAACAAGGAGAAGCTCCGCGCCATCATTGCCAGCGTGTTCGCGAGCGACACGCTCGAGCACTGGATGGCGAAGATGAAGAAGGCCAACATTCCGGTTGGCTATCTGCGGACGGTCGAGGAAGGGTTCAACGCACCCGAGGTGCGCGATCGGCATCGCCTTAGCAGAATCGCGCATCCGACCGCCGGTTCGGTTCCGAACATCGAGTCGCCGGTCAATATGAGCCTGACGCCGGCGGTTGATCCTGTTGCGGCTCCGCTGCTCGGTCAGCACACGCGGGATGTGTTGAGCAAGACGCTTGGCTATGACGACCGGCGCATGGCCGCCTTGGCCGAGGCGGGCGCGTTCGGCAAGGCAGGGAACACCGGCTAGCGTGGCTGGCCTGCACCCAAGATCGAATGTTCGCAAGGCAACCTGAGCGCAGGCGAGAGGCTAGCCTCTCGCCTCGCAGGACGTCGTTCAGACGTCACAGGCCTCGGGCGCATGCCGGCGGCCTCGGAGCCGGAACCGGTCCGTTTTCGGGAGTTCAGTTCGGCTTGCTGCGCAAGTTGTTCCTTGGCATACTTTCAACTTCCTCGGGCTCCGCCCGATCAATCTCGAGGCGGGCCATCCGGAGTATAAGGGTTGCCGTGGTCAGGCCGAGGCGTTCGGCCTCTTGCGCTGCGGTGTCGACCTTCTGGGCCAAGCCTTCACGTTTACCTGGGTATGCCATTCGTAATCCTCACTTAAGGTGCGAGATGAAAAATCCCACATACGTTGCAGAGCTGCAGAACAAGCTCGGAGCTCCATCGAGCGAAACACTGGAAAGCCTGCGACTGTTGAAGGCTTTCCTTCGGCTTGCGTCCGACCAGCGTTCCGAGGTCATCGAGCTGGTCGAACGTTTGGCGGTTGAACCGCCGCGCGACCCTCCACTGTCCTGAGGTGTTCGCGTTTTCCCTGGATGTCAGTTGTTCATTGGTTTGGCCGGGGGCTGCGTCGCGATCACGTAGATCGCGCCGCCCTCGAGCGCTTCGGATTGATGTCGGGTGCCGGCAGGCAGCAGGATGGTGTCGCCGGGGCCGACGACCCGTTCGCCGCCATCCCAGATGAAGTTCAGCCGGCCGCTGATGATCATCAGGATTTCATCGACCGGATGGGTATGGAAGTGATGCACCTTACCGGCCGCATCATGCTGCAGCTCGACGGAGCCCTGCGCCGGGAGCAGGTTCAGGATCTCCGGATCGATGGCAAATTCGGTCTTCGCGCCTGCGATGATCTGGGTCATGCTGCCTGTTCCTTGTTCGCGATCGGTGCCGTCTTGTTCTGTGCGAGCTTGGCGAAGGGGCAGCCGGCGCTCGCATTGTTGTCGTCGTCCAGGAAGTACTGCAGATACTCGCGGCCGTCGGACGCGCCGTAGCGGCCAAGCAGCGGCGAGGGGCTCGCGCTGTCGTAAGGGATCAGGCGCTTGCGCACCTCGGCGAACGCAGCGTTCGCCGCCTTCTCCGTCCCGAGAATCTTCTCGAACACCCAGCGCGGCTGGAAGGTGAGCATGAAGGCGCTGGACCGGCGGCTCTGGCGCATCACATGCGCGGGCGTTGTGCACACGACGAAGATCGGCTCGCCCGCAAACGAGAACTCCCACATCGGATGGTCGATCTGCTCCGGAATCTCTGATGGCCAGGGGTTCTTGTCCAGCCGCGCAAGCTGGTCGAGCGTCAGCCACATCTTGCGATAATAGGCGTCGATCGTCTGCACCGGGCGGGGCCGCGTGAAGACGATCAATGAGGTGTTGGGACCGAACGAGCGCGCCTCCGAGACATATTGTCCGAGCTGTTCGCCAAGCACCGCCACGTCATACGGATCGATGAAGAGGTAGCGGAGCTGGTCCTGGCGATGTCCGGTCACCCCGAACACGCAAGGGAACGGCCTCGCCTCGCTGCTCATCTGCGCTTCAAACTCGGAAAACATCACGCTTTGCCAGCTGCTGACCGGAAAGTTTGACGCGACTTCGCCTCTTCTCAAAAACAAGCGCTCCATAACACCCCCTCGACTCCTAACGACACTAACGAGCTATCAACTTGCTTCTCATCAACAGCGGCCCGGCAATGCCCGGCAGCGACATGAGAAGAAGAATGGCAATCAAGGCGCTGTAGCCGCCATCACCGATCACGGCCGTGTTGTGCACGGCGTCGGTCCCGGAGGCGCTGCTGGCGGCAAGCATCGCGAAGCCGATGATGGGCTGCGCGACGCCGGCGAAGATGCCGGCAGCCGTGGTATTCACGGAGGCGCCGACACCGATCAGGTCCGCCGTGTACAATTTCTTGACGCATTTCAGCACCAGCGGAACCGTGCCGCCGGCAACGAGGCCCAATGCCGTGAACACGACGGTGACGTAGGCAAGACCAAACGTTTGGGCGATCGGCGGCAGCAGCATCGCGATCAGGAGCATGCGCAGCGCGCAAATGCCGATCAGCGCGCGGTCGAGTACCGCGGCGGCACGGTCGGCGGCATGACCGAGGAAGATCGATCCGAGCGCATTGCCAATCATGAAGGCGAGCAGCGGCGTGCCGGCGGCCGTCGGCGAGATATGGAAGAAGTGCGCGACCATCGGAATGCCCCAGACGCCCGACAGCGTCGTCACGACCGCGAAGTGCGAGGCAAACGTCATTGCGCAACCCCAGTTCGCGACATGGGCCAGCGCTTGTCGTGCCGCAATGGCAACGCCCTTCAGCGTCTTGTTGCTGTGCGAGACCGGATCCGGCTTGAGCGCAAGCTTGGCGAAAGCGAGATTGGCAAGTCCGATGCAGGCGATGAACAGGAAGCATGACCGCCAGCCAAAGCCCGAGACCGCGGCCGCGAGCGGCGTGGTCGCGATCACGCCGCCGACATAGCCGGACACCTGCGAAATGCCGGACATCATGCCGAACCGCTCGTCGGCGAAGCTCTGCGCGACGAGCTTCAGCAGGGCGGTGAAGACCAGCGCGTCGCCGCAGGCGACGATCAGCCGAGCGGCAAAGACGTCGAGCAAGTTCGGCGCGAGCGCGAATGCGGCGCTGCCGAGCGACGAGGCGATCATGCTGGCCAGGACGACGCGCTTGACGCCGAAACGGTCGACGAGAAGGCCGGCCGGAATCTGCATCAAGGTGTAGCCCCAGAAATAGCTCGAGGCGAGCATCGCAACACCGGCCGCGTCGGTGTCGAAGTCGTGCATGAAGCTGAGGCTCACCGATTGCGGCGACACGCGTTGCAGGAACGCGATGGCATAGGCGATCGCGACCGCCGTCCAGGCCAGATAGGCGCGATCGGTGAAGCGCGACGTCGGGACGTATACCGCCTGTTGTCCGAGCATCGACATCAAACCCTCGCGTAACCGACAGAGAAAAGGGCATCCGCTGAATTCGGAATCTTGCGCGACATCGCGGCGTCGACCAGCGATGCGGTGCCATGGTAGGTCTGCCGATGGTGCTTAATGTGGCCGTAGGCGCCGCGCATGATCATGTCGGGAAGTTCGAGCGGCTTGCCCGGATAGAGCGAGGTGCACATCTCGACACAGGCCGCCTGCAACGCGGGATCCTGTGCATCGTCGAGCAACGATGGAGACACTTTTTCGCAAATCTTAGCGTTCGCTGCCCACACGATCGGATTGCGGGTCCGCCAGCCGTAGAGGACGTTGCCGTCGGCTCTCGCAGCGGCGCCCGAACATTTCAGGACTTCCGACGTGAAGAAGCCGTACAAGCCGCGGCCCTGGTGCGCCGGCAGCACTTCCGTGCCGCCGCGGTAGATTCCAAGTCCGGCCGACATCTGCAGGATGCGGTAAACCGAGAAGGCCACGAGGCCTGAGCCGTCGTAGACCAGGATCAGGCTGTACTTCTTGTCGAAGGGCGAGGAGGTTGCGGTCCAGTGCGGCTCGCGGGCTTGCCAGTTGATGGCAATGATGCCGTTCATGGCATCCATCAGCGGCTGACGGTCGCAGGCTTCGATCCGCGAGGCGTCGGGTAGACTGTAAATCGCGTAATCCGCCCAAGGCGATTTGATCGCCTCGTATCCGCTGCCCAGATTTCGCGACATGGTAGAACTCCAGAATTCCATCGCGACCTATACAGGGCAGCCTCGAATGGCTTAAAGGACAATATGCCCTCGAAAGCTGCCAAAGCGCCCCGGCCGGAGCCGCGCGACAAGAAAACCACGCGGCGGATCGCGATCGTCGCCTTTCCGGGCGTGACCTTGCTCGACATCTCCGGGCCCGCCCAGGTGTTCGCGGAGCTGGAGGCGATCGAACTGCCCGGGCCGGACTACTCGCTGTCCTACCTGTCGGCGTCCGGTGGGTTGGTGCCGACCGATGTCGGCATGATGATCGACACGGCGCCGATCGACAGTGTTGCGCCCGCCGAGGTCGATACGCTGGTGATCCCTGGTGGGCCGGGCATCTGGAAGCTCCGCAACGACGCCAAGTTGATGAACTGGATTGCGGAGGCGCTGCCGAAGGCGCGCCGTATCGCATCGGTGTGCCTCGGCGCGTTTGCGCTGGCCTGGACCGGAATCCTGGACGGCAAGCGTGCTGCAACGCACTGGCGGTATTGCCCGCGCTTGCAGGACAGCTTCCCCAACATCCGCGTCGAGCCCAACGCGATTTTCGTCAAGGATGGGCGGGTCTGGTCATCGGCCGGCGTCAGCGCTGGTATCGACCTCGCGCTTGCCATGATCGAAGAGGATTTCGGCCACACCAGCGCGCTCGATGTCGCACGCCGGCTTGTTGTGTTTCTCAAGAGGCCGGGCGGTCAGAGCCAGTTCTCGACTGTGCTCGCGGCCCAGGCGTCGGACGTCGAGGGACGCTTCAGCGCGCTGCACGCCTGGATCATCGAGAACATCACTGACGACCTCAAGGTCGAGACCCTCGCGGAAAAGGCCGGGATGACGCCTCGCACCTTTGCCAGGACCTATGTCAGCCGCACCGGCATGACGCCCGCAAGCGGCGTCGAGGCGCTGCGTGTGGAGACCGCGCGCCTGCTGCTCGAGAGCCGTCAGATCGGCGGGGTGGTCGAAGTCGCCAAGCGCGCGGGTTTCGGCGATGACGAACGAATGCGGCGGGCCTTCCTGCGCCACCTTGGCGTGTCACCGACCGAGTACCGAAACCGGTTTTCGGGCAGCTAGCTCGCCTCTGGCTGGCTCAGTCCGGACGCCGGGCGCTTGGTGTCGAAATTGATCTATCTCACGAGCGAATAGCTGGCCTTCGCTGGCCGGATTCATAGTTCAAGGCGGTAGCTTTTCCGGTTTGTCTGCGGCTAATGTGCCGGCCAAAATCGGGAGAAGAAACACCATGAATGACGGGACCCCCATTCAACAGACGCGCAATGTCGAGCTCGGCGCCAGCGGCGAGGAATTCCAAAACCTGCACGAATTCGTGCAAAAGGCCCGCGCCAAGCTGAACCAGAACGCCTGGGATTATATCGTCGGCGCCTCGGAGACCGAGACCACGATGCGCCGCAACAGAATGGCCCTCGACGAGATCGCGTTCCGGCCGCGAGTCCTGCGCAACGTCATCGATGTCGATCCTTCCGTCGAGGTCTTCGGCCGCAAGCTCCGGCTTCCCGTGATGATCGCCCCGGTCGGCGCGCTCGAGATATTCGATCCCGATGCGGGTGCAGCCGTTGCGCGCGGAGCTGGAACGTTCGGCGCGGCGCATATGCTGAGCTCGGTGTCGGAGCCGGGTCTGGAGAACACGGCCAAGGCCGCGCCTGACGCCTTGCGCATCTTCCAGCTCTATGTGCGTGGCGACGACGCATTTGTCGAGGACACGGTCAGCCGTAGCATCGACAACGGTTATGCCGCGTTCTGCCTCACCGTGGACACCGCCCATTACAGCCGGCGCGAGCGCGACATCGCCAAGCGCTACGTCCGTGAAAGCCGTATCCGCGCCACCGGCGGCGATTTCCAGAAGGGTCTGGAATGGCGGACCGTGAAGTTGATCAAGGACAAGTTCAAGATTCCGCTGATCCTCAAGGGCATCGCCACCGCCGAAGATGCAAGGATCGCCCTCGATCACGGGGTCGACTGGATCTACGTCTCAAATCACGGCGGACGCCAGCTCGACCACGGCCGCGGCTCCATGCATGTGCTACCCGAGATCGTCCAGGCCGTCGCGGGGCGAGCCAAGATCATGGTCGACGGCTCGTTCTGCCGCGGCACCGACATCGTGAAGGCCATCATCTCGGGCGCCGACCTTGTCGGGATCGGTCGTCTGCAGTGCTGGGCGCTCGCCGCGGCCGGCGAGGCGGGCATTGTCCGGATGCTTGAATTGCTGGAGGACGAGGTAATCCGGTGCCTCGGGCTGCTCGGCGTCACCAGCTTTGCCGAACTGGACAAATCCTATCTTCACCCGGCGCCGCCGACCAATCTGCCGAGCGTGTTCAGCGCATTCCCGCTGGTCGATATCGATCCCTACCGCTACTGAACTGGTACGAAGCGATAGCGCGATCGGGGCCCACGGGCGCCTCGGTCGCGCCAGTTCGCTATCAATCTGTGGTGTCCATGAAGCCGCCGCGGCAAAGACAAAGTCTGATCCAAATGCCGCACTAGTCGAGGCGGATGGCAGATAATCCATTCGCTGAGTTTTCACTTGAACGCGCGATCGGCTTGCGCTGGACCCTGCGGGATATCCAGGCCCGCCGGCTCGGACTGTCCCCGATCAGCGACGAGGATTTGCGCGTCCTGACCGAGCTTGGTCTGGTCGAACTGCATGACGACGAGCCCGTGCTGACGCCGGCGGGAGCTGCGGTGTTGAGCGACTGAACGGGGTAGCCGCCTAGAGCCTTATCCGTTCCGATGGAATCAGAACGGGGCTCTAGATATTTTGACGCGTTTTCTTCACGCGAACCGGCATCCACTTCGCGTGAAAACGCTTTATCGCGCGTTCAGAAAGCTTTCGCCGGAATTGCAGGGCGTGCACTGATAGGTCAGCACGTCGTAGACTTGGTCGCCCGGCTCGATCAAGGTCAGCCGCATTTGCGTGCCGCACTTCATGCACGGCATCTCGATACTGGTCTTGAATCGGGTGCAGGTCGGTGTCGGACGAACGGCGCGCAGCATCGGATCCCCTTATTCCCCAAGAGACGCGAACGCGACCAACGAAGAAAGTCGAATCACTATGCCACAGTGCTGACACGATTGGAATCGGCTACACATGCGGTCTGGCCCTGGCTAGGTAAATTTTCCTCGGGGGCTGGAACGAGCGGGCCTGTCATGGCTGGCGATCCGGCGCTGACGCCGTCACAAACTATGCTAACGTTGCCCCACGCTTATTTCAGGGGGCGCGATCATGATTGAGCCGAAGCTTGAAGTTCCCGCCGAGTTGCGCGATCTCGCGGAAAAGACCATCGACCACGCCGAAAAGGCCTTCAGCCTGTTCTTTGACGCCGCGAGCAAGTCGATGACGGCGATGCCGGGCACCGGTACCGAGATTTCCAAACAGGCGCTGTCGTTCACCGAGCAGAACATGAAGGCGGCGTTCGAGCATGCGCGCAAGCTCGTGTACGCGACCGATCTGCAGGAGGCGATGCGGATCCAGTCGGAGTTCCTCCGCAGCCAGTTCACTAACGCCGGCGAACATATGCGGCAGATCAGCGGAAGCGTCATGTCCGCAACCAAGGACGCCACCAAAGGCAAGTTCTAGGACGGCTTTCGCAGCGCGTCGAGCCTAGCGCCGGCGCGCGACGGCAACGCCGAGCAGAAACGCGACGAACAGGCTGGCGAGCGGCGCTTCGCGCGTGACCGCGCTCACCGTGGCAAGGACTCCGCCCGGCCGGCGCGAGGTTGCGATCGCGTCGCTGAGCCGATCCGCAGCCGCTCGCAGTCCGTCCGACACCTCCGTGATGGTGCGCGAAACGTCCGTCGCAGCGTCGATCGCTCGTTCGCCCAGTGTGGGCTGCAGGGGGGACTCGGGTGTCTCGGAGCTCATGTGCCGCGATCTCACTAAAGGTCAGGTGGCCGCCACCTCCATCCGCGCGTGCACATGCTTTGAACAGCGGGTCGATGAACCTCGGGCTATCCGCGACAGGCGCCGTTTTGAATTGCAGGTGGCGGCCGTACATCGTGCAAATGCCACAGCCGTGGATTGGTTCCACCGACATGCCGTCCTTTCACGTCAGGGAACCGGAAACTTACGCGCGGGTCGCGGCTTGTTTCCGGGGAGACGATGATGACAATGCAAGCGCACGGCATAATGGAAGGTGGTTCGCTCAGGCATCGCAATCGGCACGGCGGTATGCCGCTGGTGGTTGCAGCCGTGGTTGCGATCCTTGGCGTGTTCGGGATGCTGATCGTCGACCATGGTCCATGGAATAAGCCGAAGGTGCAGCCGGCCGCCTCCGCCAACTACTCGACGACCGGCGAGGCGGCGCGTGCGGCCGGCGCAACGGTCATGCCGACCGAGCCGAAGGCGCCGATTGAGCCCGTTCCACCTGGCCCCAAGCCGGCGCAACCGGCAAACCCAATCCCGCCGCAATAAATGCGGGCGTTCGTGGAGATGCGTCCGATGACGCGGAGCGCAGGAATTGACTCGTCGGGCAACTCAGCGGCACAAGATCACTGTCGGCAGTATCAAGCGATGATCAGCGAACGCTGACGAGCATGCCCCACGCCGCGGCGAACCCGGCACCGACGAGAACCAGCACCGGAGCGTCGCAAAAGAAGCCGCCATACTGGCACATGGTGGTACCGAGCGAACCGATCTGATGATGGCCTGCGGCATAGAACAGGCCGGACAGGACCGCGAGCACGGCAGCAACGAAATACATCGACGCTTCCTCCCTGCAATCAACGTACGGCGCGGGCCGGTTCGACCGGCGCGAGCCGAAAACCGTAATTGATGTCGGTCCAAATATGAACCGCTTGTCCCACTTGACGCGTCGGGCAACTCAGCGGCACACTGACATCATCGCAACAAGCATACGGCCGATCGACGCCAACTCATGTTGCGATTCCAGATCATGCGCAAACTTTCGATCAAGGCGGTTTCCCACCGTCGAAGCCGACGCGTTGAATTTTACCGATCGCATTCAGCTCGTAAAAAGGTTTGACACGTCGGGCAACTCAGCTGCATAATTCAAAAATTCCGAAATTGTTGAGCCCGCGCGGAGCAATCCGCGGCGGGCTTTTTGTTTGCCGTTTCACCAATCGGACGGCGGCCGCAACGTCACGACGCCACATCCTCCCGCCCATCGCCTGAGCGTCGTCAGCGCGCCGCCGTCCGCCCCCTTTGAAGCGAGCACGAAATTGGCCGGTGCGCGCGAACGCGCCGGTCCTGCGGCGCGGCGCAAGCCGGCGCTGCCCGCGGCCCCACTCGTCAGGGATAAGGTTCGCGCCCCAAACGGTTGCAGCATTTTGCGCGACCTGCCGCATCTTTAATTCGATGGCCGCACCGCGCGCTGCCGGCCGATCAATGAGGTTTGCAATGACCGCCTAGTTATACTTTCAAAGCGGTGATCACCGTGATCGCTACTGGTTTTCTCGGTGCCGTTTGGTTGGGCATCAAGACCACGCTCGGAAAGTGACTGGCGTTGTAACTGAGGGTGGGCGGCTTGATGTCCAAGTCAGACGCCTGGGCATCCTGGCGAACAATAGAATCTCGAGGCGTGAAAATGTACAGGATACGCGAGGTTGATCCGCAGGACGATGAGGTCGCGGACTCGCTCGCCGAGCTTCATCAGCTGATATTCTGCGATGGGACACGTGCGCCTGACTTCGAGCAGGGATATTGGTGGTTTGCGTTTCGCGGAACGCGGCCGATAGCGTTCGCGGGCGTCGTCCCCTCGACCCATGTCGCCAACGCCGGATATCTGTGCCGCGTTGGCGTTGCGATGCCGCACTGCGGCCACGGCCTGCAGGTACGGCTTACTCGCGCGCTGGAAACGCGAGGGCGGCGGGCCGGCTGGAAAGCGATTGTCTCGGATACGACCCACAATCGTTTCTCGGCCAATAACTTTATCCGGCAAGGGTACAGGCTGTTCGAACCTACCTCGCCCTGGGCATGGGAGCACACGTTGTATTGGCGGAAGGAACTCGTCTAGAAAGCGCGCGAGATGGGTTGAGCGGTTACCAATAATATCATGACGTAGAGCGCCCGGCGGCCGAATGGCCACCGGGCTTTTTTGCGTTTCTGCGCCAGGAAGCGGCCTTCTGCATTCAGCGTTCGCTAGCAGGAGCCTGGACCACATGTCGTATCCTGGCCGGGAAAAAATGCTGGATTGGCCTGTCCTGCGCGGACGAGGCATCGCTGAAAACGTTCCCTCAGTGGGCACCCGCCGCAGTCGTTAGTCCTGGGCGTTGAAAATTCGAGGGACGTAGGCTTGCGCGGCTTGATCTCTGGTGATCGATCGATAAACTGAGCCGTACGGCTCGATCGCACGCACAAATGTCTTGGAGATCGAACGAAGGAAGAGACCATGGTTGAGGTTGACCGCGGGCTCGACGCGAAGGTGCCGCCAGGCGCAGACATGGATCGCTATTCGATCATGGTCGCACGAGCCAGGGCGCTTGTGCCGACCTTGCGTGAGCGAACTCAACGGACCGAAGACCTGCGCCGATTGCCGCCCGAGACCGAACGGGATCTGCACGATAATGGGCTTTTCCGGATCCTGCAGCCCAAGCGCGTCGGGGGAAGCGAACTCGACTATGTTGCACTGGTCGATTGCGCCGATGCCCTGGGGCAGGGCGACGCCTCGGTCTCCTGGAATTTTGCCAATCTTGCGAGCCACCACTGGATGCTCGGCATGTTCGCGCCCGAGGCGCAGAGCGCGGTGTGGGGCAAGGATCCGGATACGCTGATCGCGTCTTCCTTTGTTTTCCCGGCAGGCCGTGCAAGGAAGACAAGTGGCGGATATGTGCTGAGCGGTCACTGGCCGTTCTCGTCCGGGGTGGAAGCGTGCGGATGGAACATGCTCGCGAGCGTGGTTGCCTCTGACGATGAAGCCGATGGCGTCGAGTATCGGTTGTTCCTGCTGAACAAGCGGGACTACAGCATCGACGATACCTGGAATGCGGCTGGTTTGCGCGGAACGGGATCAAACGACGTTCGGGTAACTGACGCGTTCGTCCCCGAGCATATGACGGTTGCCGTCAGCGATCTCGCGGGCGGTGCGACGCCCGGCAGTGTTGTCAATCCGAATGCGCTCTACATGCTTCCGGTCTTCTCGTTGTTTCCTTATGTATTGTCAGGGGTCGGCTTGGGGAATGCGCAGGCTTGCCTTGATGATTATGTCGAGATCGCGCGACACCGCGCCTCGACATACAACCGGGCCAAGATCGGAGACCTGCAAAGCACACAAATCAAGATCGCTGAGGCGTCGGCAAAGATAGATGCCGCGCGGTTGATCATGCGTACGAACTGCGTTGAGGTGTTAGCGGAAGTTCGGCGTGGTGACATCCCGAGCATTGCGGCGAAGACGAAGCTCCGACGCGACGGCGCGTTTGCGGTCAATCTGTGCACCGAAGCGGTGTCTCTTCTGTTCGCGGCGAGCGGGGCGCGCAGCCTGTTCACCTCGGGCGCGTTGCAGCGCCAATTCCGCGATGCGCATGCGGTGAACTCGCACCTCGCCTTCAATTTTGACGCGGCCGGTACCAATTACGGGCGGGTGGCCCTCGGGCTTCCGTCTGAAAACCTGACGCTTTGAGGCCGATTGGATGTCTGACTTACCCAAACATCCGCCGGATCCGGCCAGTGAGTTCGCAAGCGACAGTTCGACGATCGACCCTCGTGACTTCCGCAACGCGCTTGGCACGTTCGCGACCGGCGTGACGATCGTGACCGCGATGTCTGCCGAAGGGCGGCCGTACGGAATTACCTGCAATTCCTTCGCGTCGGTATCGCTCAATCCGCCGCTGGTGCTGTGGAGCCTGGGCATGTTTTCGCAGGGGCTGCCGATCTTCCAGAATGCCAGCCATTTTACCGTCAACGTTCTTGATGCGTCGCAGCGGGCGTTGGCGCTGCAGTTCGCTAGGTCATCAGGCGACAAGTTCGCAGGTGTGAGCTGGACGCCAGGTCTCGGTCAAGCTCCTGTGCTTGCCGACGTGGTTGCAAATTTTCAATGCCGTGCCGCCAACCGCTACTACGGCGGAGATCACGTCATTTTTCTAGGGGCGGTGGAAGCCTACGCTTATAACCGGAACAATCCGTTGTTGTTCGCGCGGGGAGGTTTTGGCGGATTCCAGCCTGACGATGGTGACAAGACATCATGAATCGAAAGACGCCCGTCAAGCGAGCTCGTACCAAGCAGAGGCGACTATCAGCTGACGACCGGCGCAGCGAATTCGTCACCAAGGCGACTGAGCTTTTTGCGGAAGAGGGATTCGGCGGCGGTACACGTACCCTCGCGCGCAAGCTCGGCGTAACCCAGCCGCTGCTTTACCGCTACTTTCCGAGTAAGGATGATCTCATCAAGGAGGTCTACCGCAAGGTATATCTCGAACCCCTGGAAATCGGCTGGGAGAAGTTGCTCTCGGATCGCTCGCGTCCGCTCCGCGTGCGCCTACAGGAGTTTTACGAAGTTTATACGGATGCAATCTTCAACCGCAAATGGCTGAGGATCTATCTTTACTCCGGCCTGAAGGGCCTCGATATCAATCGCTGGTATGTCGGCATGGTCAAGGACAAGATCCTGACCCGCATTCTCAGGGAATGTCGCTACGACGCCGGCCTCGCGACGCAAAGCAGGCCCAGCGCCGCTGAACTGGAACTGGCCTGGGTGTTTCACGGCGGTATCTTCTACTATGGTGTGCGGAAGTACATCTACGAAGCGCCGGTCCTCGAGGACAAGGCAAAAATGATCAGCGATGCGCTGGATATCTTTCTCGCAGGATTCGAGAGGATGGCGGAGAGCGCGACCGATCGTCGACGGGCGCCGATCAAGGTCGTTGGTTGAGCGGCACTACCTCGTTGCCATCTGACCCCGATACCAATCTCCGATCTCGCTCGCCGTCATCAGCGCTACGCCGTCATGGCCGATGACGTAATCGAGCAGCGCCTCCAGATATTTGATTCGATGTGGCACGCCCGTGATGTAGGGATGCACCGAGATCGCCATGATCCGCGCATTCTCCGCGCCTTCGAGATACAGCCGATCGAACTGGTCGGTGCAGCGCGTCAGGAACTGCTCTGACGGAAGATGCTGCAGCGCGTGGATGACGATGTCATTGGTCTCGACGGAATAGGGAATTGTCGTCACCGTTCCGTGCGGCGTGGCGATGTCCTGCGGGAGATCGTCGATCACCCAGTCGGCCACGTATTCGATGCCGTTGAGGCGCAGGAGATCGAGCGTCTCTTCGGTCTCGGTCAGGCCTGGGCTTTCCCACGATCGCGGCGGCTTGCCGGTAAATCCAGCAATGGTGTCGACCGCGCGCTTGATTGCGTCAGCCTGGTTCTCGACCTTGTGCATCGGGCCCTGGACAAATCCGTGTCCCATGAATTCGAAGCCCGCCTCAAGCGCTGCCGACGCCACCCGCGGATAGCTGTTGCAGACGTTGGCATTCACGGCCAGCGTCACCGGAATCTTTCGGTCGGTGAGGGCCTTGAATTGCCGCCAGAAGCCGGCGCGCATGCCGTATTCATGCCACGACCAGTTCGGCACGTCGGGCAGCAGGGGCTGGCCCATCGGTGGGCTCAGCACGGTGCGCGGCATCGCGTTCCCGATGCGCCATTCCTCGACATTGAGGATCACCCACACGGCAAGTTTCTTGCCGCCCGGCAATGTCAGCTTCGGGCGATCGACCTGGGCCTGGTACGGAATGCGATCAGTGAAGGCCATGTCGAGACTCCTTGATCACGCCGATAATCCGGGAGCGGCATTGATCCGCGGCAAGACCTTCTCAGCCATCAGGATCGTCGATTGACGGCCAAGCTCGCGATCCCTCCAGTCCTTGCCGGCGTACAGCAAGGTTCCGAAGGCGCCGATCTCCTCCTGGAACGCTAGCAGTTGATCTGCAACGCTTTCGGGTGTGCCGTAGATGATGAGCTTGTCGCAGATCTCTTCCAATGTAACCTCGGCGTCAGGTTGATCCCGCCGCGTCTTGAACAGTTCGAGCCGGCCGCTGCGCTTCAGCTTCGTGAACAGCTGGTGATAGTAGTACACGTAGGGGCTGTCGGGCGACGTGGCATAGGCTTTCGCGGTTGCTGCGTCCCTTGCCACGAACACGCTCTTGGCGACACGCCAATTGGCGCTGTCGATCGCCCGGTTTGCGCGTTCGCAGCCCTCGACATATTTGGGCCAATGGCTCTTCACCCAGGCAGGCATCAGGAAGTTTGCCGAGATCGGATCCCAGCCGCGTGCCGCCGCCTCCGTGACCCCTTTTGAGAACGGCGCGACCGCGGTCACCACGATCGGCGGATGAGGGGTTTGCAAGGGGCGCGCGACGATGCCTTGGCCAATATCCTCAATCAGAGTTCGTTTGACCGAGACATCCCAATATTTGCCCTGCAGATCATAGGGCGGCTTGCCGGCCCAGATGTCGAGAACCTGATTGATCGCTTCCAGGAACATCGCATTGCGGTCGGCATCGAGATTGCCGAAGACTTCCGCGTCGGACAGCAATCCGCCAGGGCTGATCCCGAGTATGAAGCGCCCATCAAGCATGTGGTCGAGCATGGCGACAGATGCGGCGACTGCAGCCGGATGGGTGTTCGGCATGTTGATGGTGCCGGTTCCAAGCCTGATCTGCTTGGTTGCGGCCGCGAGCCAGGCAATGAACGCGATGCTGGAAGTGATGTTCTCGGCCTTGTCGGTGACATGCTCGCCGACATAGCCTTCGGTGAACCCGAGCTCATCCGCGAGCAGGAAGGCCTCCCGATCCTCCCGGAGCGACTGCCGCCAATCCTTGTCGAGAGGATGGATCGGCATCGTAAAGAATCCGAGCTTCATGATCCGCCTCCCTTGCGAGTAGAACTTTAGTTGGCGAGGAACCTGCGGCCTTCCCGCAGCGAAGACAAGCCCCGCCGCGCAAATAATCACTCGATAAACAAGCTTGACCTTTGAAGAGGGCGGCCCTCTAATCGGGCAAACCAAAATTGGGCCCGGGAGGCCACGCCCACATGAAAGCTGCGGCTTTCGCCTATGCCCGCGCGACCAGCGTCGTGAATGCGCTGGAATTGCTCGCTGCGCATGGCGACAAGGCGAAGGTTTTGTCAGGTGGTCAGAGCCTGATGCCGGCGATGAACCTGCGGCTCCTATCTCCGGACATTGTGGTCGATATCGGCGGCCTCGCCGAGTTGCGCGGCATCGCGGTGAAGGGGGATGTGCTGGTCATTGGTGCGTTGACCCGGCATGTCGACCTGCTCGGTTCGCCGGAGGTTGCTCTGCACGCGCCGTTGTTGCGCGATGCCGTTGCCCATGTTGCTCATCCCGCAATTCGCAATCGCGGAACGATTGGCGGTAGCCTCGCCCATGCCGATCCTGCGTCGGAACTGCCCGCCTGCGTCGTAGCACTTGACGCCACGGTTATCGTTCGCGGCCCGGCCGGCGAGCGCCGGATTGCTGCGACCGGGTTTTTCAAGGGAATTTACGAAACGGCACTGTCTCCGGACGAGTTGCTTGTCGCAGTCGAGGTGCCTGTCGCAGGGCAAGGCTCGACATTTTTCTTTCAGGAATACGCCCGGCGGCATGGCGACTATGCCATCGCTGGCCTCGCCGCTCGCGCTGTTGTGGCGCGCGGCAGGTTCACGGATCTTCGGCTCGGTTTCTTTGCGGTTGGTGACCGGCCTCTGCTCGCGTCCGCCGCCGACAAGCTGATCAATGCATCTGTGACCGCCGTCTTGCTCGCAGAGGCTGCGACCGCGCTGGCCGATGAACTCGATCCACATGAGGATCAGCAGGCTAGCCCAGCCATGCGCCGACATCTCGCCACAGTCTTGCTCCGGCGCTGTGTGGCCGCGTTACTCGCGCGACCTGAACTGGAAACGGGAGCAACCAAGTGAGCGTTCCGGTATCGATCTCGCTTCTGGTCAACGGCGAACCGATCGATGCCTTTGTCTTGCCGCGGCTCAACCTCGCTGATTTTCTCCGGGAGAACCTGAAGCTGACCGGCACTCACATCGGTTGTGAGCACGGCGTCTGTGGCGCCTGTACTGTCCGGGTCGATGGCGAGATCGTTCGCTCCTGTCTGATGTTGACGGTCCAGGCGCAGGGGGCGTCGGTCGAGACAATCGAGGGGCTGTCCGACAGCGGAGAAGTCGCCGATCTTCAGGCAGCGTTTCGCGAACGGAATGCATTGCAGTGCGGCTATTGCACGCCTGGCATGCTGATGACGGCGCAGGACTTGCTGAAGCGTCTGTCCGTGCCTGATCGTCAAGCGATCCGCGAGCATCTTTCCGGCAACTATTGCCGCTGCACGGGCTATCAGGCCATCGTGGATGCTGTGGAGGCGACAGCCAAGACGCGCGCGGAGCGCCGCGCATGACGGTGACCCGCGCGGCAACAAACACGCCTTCGGTGCTCGATCGGCCGAATTCCTACATCGGCAAGACGGTGCCGCGTCCGAATCTCGACAGGCTGCTGCAAGGGCGCGGACAGTACGTCAGCGACCTGGAATTGCCGCGTATGGCGCACGTGATCTTTCTGCGGTCGCCATATGCCCACGCCAGAATCGTGGCGATCGATGCCGCCGCGGCAAGGCGAATGTCGGGCATCATTTCCATCGTCACCGGGCGTGAGCTTGAGGCTGTGATTACGCCTTGGGTCGGTGTGCTCTCGCATCTAAAGGGATTGAAGTCGGCGCCGCAGCACGCGATCGCGGTCGACCGGGTCTGCTGGCAGGGTGAGGCGGTGGCGGCGGTTGTGGCAACCAGCCGTGCGGCCGCTGAAGATGCCATGGAGCACATTGCCGTCGACTACGAGGAACTCGAGGCGGTCAGGGACATGCGCACCGCGCTCGATCCGGCGACTCCTGTCATTCACGCCTCGCTCGGTGACAATCTCGCCTTTGAGCGGACCCTCAATGCCGGCGATGTCGACCTCGCATTGTCGGGGTCCGAGGTGGTCGAAGCCGACTTCGTGTTCGGGCGCCACACCGGCGTGACACTTGAGCCGCGGGCCGTCGTTGCCGACTGGAATGCGGCCGAGGCGCGGCTCACGATCTATCAGGGCACGCAGGCGCCCCACATGGTGCAGAACATCGCGGCCCTCCATCTCGGGCTGAGGGAAGCGCAGGTCCGGGTGGTCTGCAAGGATGTCGGCGGCTCGTTCGGCATCAAGGTCCATATCTACGCCGACGAAATGGCGACCTATGCGCTGTCCAAGCTGCTGCGGCGGCCGGTCAAATTCGTGGCTGACCGCGTCGAGAGTTTCAACACGGACATTCACGCCCGCGATCATCGATGCAGAGGACGGATCGGCGTCCTAAAGGACGGCACGATTACGGCATTCGAGATCGACGATCTGACGGGGATCGGCCCCTATTCGATGTATCCGCGCACCAGCGCCATCGAGGCAAATCAGGTGGTCAACCTTGTCGGTGGGGCATATCTGACCCCGAACTATCGGGCGCGCGCGCGGGTCGTGTTCCAGAACAAGAACGTGATGTGCCAGTACCGGGCGGTCGGACACCCGATCGCCTGTTCGGTTACCGAAGGCCTGGTCGATCTGGCCGCAGCGAAGATCGGCATGGATCCCGTCGAAATCCGCCGGCGCAACCTGATCGCCGACGATGCCTATCCCTGCGCATCACCCTCGGGCATGAAGTTCGAGCAGCTCTCGCATCACGCCTCGCTGGCCAAGCTGCTTCAGATGATGGACTACGACGCATTGCGTGCCGAGCAAGCCGCGTTGCGTACCAGAAACGTTCATCGAGGCATCGGAATCGCCAGCTTCATAGAAGTGACCAATCCCAGCGCCGCCTTCTACGGCGTCGGCGGCGCGCGGATCTCGTCGCAGGATGGTGTCGCGGTTCGGCTTGACGCCCAGGGCTCGGTGATCTGCCAGACCAGCATCACGGAGCAGGGGCAAGGGTCGGAATCGCTGACGGCCCAGATCGTCGCCAGCGTGCTTGGCGTTTCGATGGAGCGGGTCCGCGTGATCCTGGGCGATACCGACAACACGCCCTATGGCGGCGGTACGTGGGCCTCGCGCGGCGCCGGCATCGGCGGCGAAGCCGCGTTGCAAGCCGCCAAGGCTCTGCGCAAGAATATTCTCGACGTTGCTGCGGCCATCCTGCAATCGACGCCAGCCGGGCTCGATATCGTCAACAACAGTATCGTCAATGCCGACGACGGCGCGCCCCGCATCGAGCTGAACGAGCTGGCGCGGATCGTCTATTTTCGACCGGACACCCTCCCGCCAGGGATCCAGCCCGAGTTGATGGCGACCCGGCATTTCGTTCCACGCCAGTACCCCTTTGCGTTTACCAACGGCATTCAGGCCTCGTGGCTCGAGGTCGATACCGAGACCGGGTTCGTTACGCTGCTCAAGCATTGGGTTGTCGAAGATTGCGGCACCATCGTCAATCCGCAACTGGTTGACGAGCAGATCCGGGGCGGGGTCGTGCAGGGGCTCGGCGCGGCACTGTTCGAAAAGTGCATCTATGATGAACGCGGTCAGCTGACCAACGCCAATATGGCGGACTACCTGGTCCCGATGTCCGGTGAGATGCCCGATATCGAGATCGGCCACGTGGTCTCTCCGACGTCAGAATCGGAGCTGGGCGCCAAGGGGGCGGGCGAGGCGGGGACAGCCGGGCGGCAGCTTGCGTGGCCAACGCGGTCAATGACGCGCTCCGGCCGTTCGGCGCAATAATTACCGAGATTCCGCTGACGCCTCAGGTTATCCTGACGGCCCTGGGACGAATCTGAGGTGGCGACGTTCCGGGCAAAGACAAAACGATAAGCAAAACACAACACAGACAGTTCTTGGGGAGGAATGGTCATGACGAACAAGGTCACCAAAGCTGGATCGATATCGCGGCGTCGTCTGCTGACGACGGCAAGCGCCGACGCCGCTCTCGCCGTCTCGCCCTTTCGCATCAATCTACTGCAGGCCCAGGAAGCACCGATCAAGATCGGCTTCCCGGTTCCCTTGACCGGCCCATATGGCGCCGAGGCCCAGGACCAGGTCCGGGCGGGTCAGCTGGCTGTCGCCCAATTCAATGATGCCGGCGGTCTCAACGGCCGCAAGGCCGAGCTCGTCGTGCGCGATGACAAGCTGAATCCCGGTGAGGCGGCGACGCGGACATTGGAGCTGGTCGAGAAGGAGAAGGTGAATTTCGTCGTCGGCAGTCTGTCGGCGGCGGTTCAGCTTGCGATCAACAACGTCACCAAGGAGCGCGGCGTCATCTTCAATTCGATCAGCCAGTCCGACGCCATCAACGAGGCGGCAGACTTCAGCAAATACACATTCCACGAAGCGCTGAACCCGCACATGACATCAGGTGCGGTCGGCCGCTACGCCTTCACCAAATTCGGCAAGAAGGTTGCGTTCTCACGGCGGATTATGCCTACGGTCACGAGATGGTTCGCGGCTTCCTTGAGGTCGGCAAGGAGTTCAACATCGAGAACCTCGGCGACATCCGCCATCCGCTGGGAACGACCGATTTCTCGACCCTGCTGCCGCGTCTCCAGTCGCTGAAGCCCGATATTTGTGCATCAGCAATTTCGGGCGGGACCAGCAAATCGCGCTGAAGCAGGCAACCGACTTTGGCATCAAGAAATCGATCCAGATCATCGCGCCGCTGCTCTCGCATGCCAGTCGCGTCGCGGCGGGTCCGCAGGCATTCGAAGGCGTCGTCGGCGGTTGCTCGTTCTACTGGGGTATCGATGACAAGTTCGCCTCGACCAAGGCGTTCAACGATGCTTTCCGCAAGATGTATGACGGCAAGCTGCCCACCGATTACGGTGCGCTCGGCTATGGCGGTGTTCGGACCGTGCTCGAGGCGGTCAAGGGCGCCGGCAGCGTGGAGACCGACAAGGTCGTCACCGCATTGGAGGCTCTGAAGTACGACTACTACAAGGGACCGCAATATTATCGCAAATGCGATCACCAGTCGGTGCAGTCGGTGCTCGTGATCAAGTCGAAGTCCAAGGACATGAAGAACGAGTCCGATGTGTTCGAAGTTCTGTCGACCGAAGAACCCAACGAAAAGAACCTGCGTACCTGCGAAGCGCTCGGTCACAAGAGCTGAGCTCGTGCGATGGCGCGCGCCGCGGAACGGTGCGCGCCACATTGGGGTGATGAGATGGCGGGCCTGAGCTTTGACCTGATTGCGCTGCAACTGTTTGCCGGGCTGGCGCTCGGCGCGATCTACGTGCTGTTTGCGATCGGCCTCTCGCTGATCTTCGGGATGTTGACGGTCGTCAACTTCGCCCGTGGCGCGTTCTACATGGTCGGCGCCTATGTCGGGCTCTATTTGATTTCGATCGGCGGCAATTTCTGGGTCTGCCTGGTGGCGGTGCCGCTCTTGGTCGGACTGTTCGGCCTTGTGGTCGAGCGCGTGCTGATCCGGCCGCTCTACGGCCGCGGCATCGACTATCCGCTGCTGCTCACCTTCGGGCTGAGTTACGTGATGGTCGAATGCGTGCGCATTGCCTTTGGCAAGACCGGTTATCCCTTTGACACGCCCGAGATCCTGCAGGGGGCGGTCAACATCGGTGTCGGCTATTTCCCGCTCTACCGCCTGTTTGTCATCGCGGCGACGGCCGTCGTCCTGCTGGCGCTCTGGTTGTTTCTGGAGAAGACCAGCTTCGGGCTCATTATCCGCGCCGGCGCGCGCGATCCGCAGATCGTCCGTGTCCTTGGGGTCGATGTTTCCAGGGTCTGGCTGATCGTGTTCGGGATAGGTACCGCGATTGCGGGCTTGGCCGGGCTGTTGGCGGCCCCGCTGCAGGGCGTCATTCCGGAGATGGGCGGCACGATTCTCGCCGAAGCCTTCGTGGTGACCGTCGTCGGCGGAATGGGGTCGATCGGCGGCGCCATATTGGCAGGCCTGCTGGTCGGTGTGGTGGTCAGCATGACCTCGCTGTTTGCACCAGAGATGGCCAAGGTTTCGATCTTTGCCCTGATGGCGCTCGTGCTGATTGTTCGTCCCCAAGGCTTCTTCGGCCGCGCCGGATTGATGAGCTGAGCCAGGCATGACCGACGCTACCGAATCCATCAAACAGCCCGATACCACGACGGCCAGTTGGTACGAGTTCGCGACTAAGCATCGCGGCAGCGGTGATCCTGGTGTTCCCGCTGGTGATGCCGTTCACGGCCCTGGCCGTGAACATCCTGATCTATGGGCTGTACGCCCTCGGCTTCAACCTCGTGTTTGGCTATCTGGGCCTGCTCTCATTCGGTCATGCTGCGCTGCTCGGGACCGGTGCCTATGTCTGTGGTATCGCCATCGTGCACTTTGGCTGGCCATGGTATGCGGCCATCGCGGCCGGGGTCGCCGGCGGCCTGTCGATGGCGCTGTTGATCGGCGTACTCGCGATCAGAACCCGCGGCATCTACTTCGCAATGGTGACGATGGCGCTGTCGCAATGCGTCTACTACCTTTTCTATCAGGCGGTTGACCTGACCGGCGGTGAAAACGGCCTGCGCGGCATCAACGTCCGCACCATCGATCTGTTCGGCCTGCGGATTGATTTCATCAACCCGATGGTCCGCTACTACGTCATTGCGGCTTTCGTGATCGCCGCTTTTTTCGTGATGTCGCGCATTCTGGCGTCACCGTTTGGGGCCGTTATTGAGGCGGTGCGGGAGAATGAGATGCGGGCCCGCGCGTCAGGTTATGACGTGACCCTGACCCGATTGCTGACCTTCGTCCTGTCGGGTGGCTTCTGCGGCCTCGCGGGTGCCTTGCAGGCCCTGCATCTGTCGATCGTGCCGATCGAGATTTTGCACTACGAGACCTCGGGCCTCGTCGTGATGATCGCGCTGCTGGGCGGGATGGGGACATTCTTCGGGCCGATGATCGGCGCCGCGGTCTTCCTGGTGCTGGAGAACATCGTCTCCGTCTGGACCGTGCACTGGCAATTGATCGTTGGCGCCATCTTCATTGCATGCGTGCTGTTCTTCCCCGCCGGCATCTGGGGTACGCTGATCGCGCGGGGCAGGCGATGACCGGGGCGGCAGACCAGGCGGGGGAAATCATTCTGCGCACCAGGGGCGTCGGCAAGACGTTCGGCAAGTTTGTTGCGCTCAACAACATCTCGGCCGAGTTTGCCAGGGGAGCGATCACCTCCATCATCGGTCCGAACGGCGCCGGAAAGAGCACCTATTTCAATTTGTTGTGCGGTGCCTTTCCGCCGTCGAATGGCAGCGTCGAGTTCGAGGGCAAGGATGTCACCGGTCTGCCGCAGCACCGCTTTGCGCACATGGGGATTGCAAAGTCGTTCCAGATCACCAGCGTGTTTCCGCAGCTCACGACGCGTGAGAACATCCGCGTCGGTTTGCAGGCCCTGGTGTCCAGATACGACATCTGGCGCCCGCGCGCGCGGCTGACCGAACTGGTGGAGCGGGCGGACGAACTGCTTACCCTGGTTGGGCTGTGGGAGTCCCGCGAACGCGCCGCCAAAACGTTGGCTCATGGCGAGCAGCGGGCGCTGGAAATCGGCATGGCGCTTGCCAGTCAGCCTCGCTTGCTGCTGCTGGACGAGCCGACGGCCGGCATGAGCCCGGAAGAAACCCGGACCATGATGGATCTCATCGTGAAGCTCGCAAAGGAACGTACGGTCATCCTCGTCGAGCACAAGATGAAGCTCGTGCTCGGGATCAGCGATCGCATCCTCGTGTTGCACCATGGTGAACTTCTTGCCGAGGGAACGCCGCAGGAGGTGCGGCAGAACGAGGCCGTGAAGCGTGTCTATCTCGGCCAGCGGGAGCATTGAGGTGATGCTGCAGATCAGCAAGCTTAATGCCTGGTATAGCGCAAGCCACGCATTGCAGGACATCAGTCTCGAGGTGGCTGGGGGCGAAATCGTCTGTCTGATCGGCCGCAACGGAGCCGGCAAGACGACGACGCTGAAATCGATCATGGGCTTGATGGGGCGGACGCGCGGCTCGGTCACCTTCAAGGGTGAAGAGCTGCTGCGCCAGCCGGCGCATGTTCGGTTCGCGCTGGGGCTTGCCTATGTTCCCGAAGAGCGGCGGATCGTGCAGGGGCTGTCCGTGCGGGAGAATTTGCGGCTCGGGCTGGTCGCATCGAAGCAGAAGAAGCGGGAGGCCGAGCTGATCGACGAGATCGCCGTGATATTCCCACGACTGGCCGAGCGCATGGATCAAGAGGCGGTCACGATGTCCGGTGGCGAGCAGCAGATGCTGGCGATCGCGCGGGCGATGATCGCCAAGCCCGACCTGATCATGCTGGATGAGCCCTCGGAGGGCATCATGCCGGTGCTGGTCGACGAGATGTTCGAGCTGTTCCGCAGCATGAAGGCACAGGGAACGACGGTGCTGCTGGTCGAGCAGAACGTCGAGCTGGCGCTGGGTATCGCGGATCGTGCCTATGTGCTGGACCAGGGATCCGTGGTGCATCAGGCATCTGCGCAGGCACTGCTGGCCGACAATGAGATCAAGGAGCGATATTGTTCGGTGTGAGCAGGCTCCCACGCCGGCGCGGTTGCAGCCGGCGCGAGCGCCATCTTACTCCGCGGCGCTTGCGATCTGTTCGGCGCTGCGATTGGTCACGACGACCTTGATCGCATCGTCGACGCGATCCCGCGCATATCTGAGCGCCGTCGGCAGGTCGGCCAGCGGAAAGGTATGCGTGTGAATCTTTCTCGCGTCGAACCGTTTCGCTGCCATCAACTCCATGGCGCGGTGGGTGGCGCTGCGGCCCTCGCCGCGGATGCCGTAGGCGTAGATGTTGTTTCGCACGAGATGTGCAATGTCCAGTGTTGCGGCCTCGTGCGGGAAGGCGGCCAGGCAAATCCTGCCGCCACGATTGGTCATGTGAATGGCCTGGTTGAGTGTCGCTTCGGTGCCGGCACATTCGACGACATAGTCAGCGCCGATCCCTCCTGTTAGTTGCCTCACAACCTCGACGGCATCTTCGTCGTTGATGTTGATGACACGATCGGCCCCCAATTCCCCGCCGATCGCCAACCGCTTGTTGCGTGTTCCGGTCAGGATGACCGGGCTTGCACCAAGCGCCTTGGCCACCGCCACAGCGAGCAGTCCAATCGGCCCGGGGCCGATCACCACGACGCTCTCGCCGGCAACCAATCCCCCCAATTCCGTCAAGCCATACATCGACGTACCGGCAGTCACGACCAGCGTCGCTTCCGCGTCGCTCATCGCATCAGGTACGCGCGCCAGCGTGTTGATGTGATTCACCGCGTATTCGGCGAATCCGCCATCGGTCGTAAAGCCGTTGGCGCGGTGACCCTTCTCGGGCTTTCCATAGTTGAGACAGGACGTGTACATGCCCTGGCGGCAGCGTTTGCATTGGCCGCAACCGGCGTGAATTTCCACGCTGACCCGCTCGCCGATCCTGAATTCGTCGACATCAGGGCCGAGCGCGGCGACCGTGCCCATGTATTCGTGGCCCGGCGTAAAGTTCTTGTTGAAGGGCAGGCCGCCCTGAATGCTCGCCGGCGACCCGGCATGGATGATCTCAAGATCCGTGGCGCAGATCGCAACCGCATCGATGCGGACCAGCACCTCGGCACGCGACGGGGCAGGCGTCGGCTTCTCGCTCAGCAGGAGCTGATCGGGGTCACCAAGGACCCAGGCTTTCATGCGGTCGGGGACGGGAAGGTCGGGCGATGTCTTGACGCCGGGCGGCTGGTACATGGTCGCCTCCTCTTTTGGTTGGCAGCCTAGCGCAAAACGGCCGGCGGCCGCGAGCAGCCGATGGTTGGCATCGCGGCTCCGCCATTTGCTGCACAGCAGCGGGCGCGTCGCAAAACCTTCATACGCGGACTATACTTGATCGTCCGGTTGATGTTGAAATCCTCATCGCATCCCGCCAAACCGGAGCCTCCCATGAAGACCGTCCGCCTTGTCCTCGCGTTGCTGGCGCTGACGCTGATCGCGCCGTGGCAATCGGCTAGGGCGGCCGACGTGGTCTGCTACAATTGCCCGCCGGAATGGGCGGATTGGGCCTCGATGCTGAAGGCGATCAAGGCCGACCTCAACTACGACATCCCGCACGACAACAAGAATTCCGGCCAGGCGCTGGCTCAGATCCTGGCTGAGAAGGCCAACCCGGTCGGCGATATCGGCTATTTCGGCGTCACCTTCGGCATGAAGGCCAAGGCCCAGGACGCGCTCGAACCCTACAAGCCGGCGCATTGGGACCAGGTCCCCGCCGGCCTCAAGGATCCGGACGGGCTATTGGACCACGATCCACTCCGGCACGCTCGGCCTGTTCGTCAACAAGGACGCACTTGGCGGCAAGCCGGTGCCGGCCTGCTGGAAGGATTTGTTGAAGCCCGACTACAAGGGGATGGTCGGCTACCTCGATCCGTCGTCGGCGGCGGTCGGCTATGTCGGCGCAGTGGCCGTCAATCTGGCGCTGGGCGGCTCGCCCACCAATTTCGATCCCGCGATCGGCTTCTTCAAGGAGCTGCGCAAGAACGATCCGATCGTGCCGAAGCAGACGTCCTATGCCCGCGTCGTCTCCGGTGAGATGCCGATTCTGTTCGACTATGACTTCCACGCCTACCGCGCGAAATACTCGGAAAAGGGCAACTTCGAGTTTGTGATTCCCTGCGAGGGCTCGGTGGTGTTTCCCTATGTCGTCGGTCTCGTGAAGAACGCGCCCGACAAGGAGAAGGCCAAGAAGGTGATGGACTATCTGCTGTCCGACAAGGGCCAGGCGATCTGGACCAATGCCTATCTGCGTCCGGCCCGCCCGATCGAGCTGCCGGCTTCCGTGAAGGGCAAATTCCTCCCCGACAGCGACTACGCGCGGGCCAAGAGCGTCGACTGGGGCGAGATGGAAAACGTGCAAAAAGCCTTCGTCGACCGCTATCTCGCCGAGGTTCGCTGAGGCAATATGGTGCCCTTCGCCAGGGCACCAATCTTCCGATGTCGCAAAAGTCCTTTGTTTGGCTCTGTCTGCTGCCGCTTGCGGTGGTGACGACGGCATTCTTCCTGTTGCCGATGGCACGGCTGGTGATCGCAGGTGCCGAAGGGCCGCACGGGCTCGCCGGATATCTCGCGATCCTTGCGGAAGGCCGCTATCGCGCGACGTTGATCAACACCGTGCTTCTCGCGGCGGCAACCACGGTCGTGACGCTGATCGCGGCGACGATTGCCGGAATGTTTCTGCAGCGGCACCGCTTTCCCGGGCGGGCCGTGCTGATCGCAATGCTGACCTTTCCGCTGGCGTTTCCCGGCGTGGTCGTCGGCTTCATGATCATTCTGCTGGCCGGACGACAGGGGCTGATCGGCGATCTCTCGAACAGGATCTTCGGCGAGAAGATCGTTTTCGCCTATTCGATCTACGGGCTTTTCCTGGGTTATCTCTATTTCTCGATCCCGCGCGTGATCCTCACCATCATGGCGGCCGTACAGAAGCTCGATGTCGGCCTGGAGGAAGCCGCGCGGTCGCTCGGCGCCAGCCCATGGGCGGTGCAGCGTGACGTCGTGCTGCCGGCGCTCGCGCCGGCTTTCGTCGCTTCCGGTGCGATCGCCTTTGCCACCGCAATGGGAGCGTTCGGGACCGCTTTCACGCTGGCGACGAATATCGACGTGCTGCCGATGCTGATCTACACCGAGTTCACGCTGGCCGCCAATTTCGCGACCTCGGCAGCATTATCGGTCGGACTTGGCCTGATCACCTGGCTCATCCTTGCGCTTGCCCGCACGTTCAGCGGCAGCGCGGTCGCGGCGGCCGGGTGAACCCATGCGCGACCGCCTGATCTTCGCCGGCCAATTCATTTTCACACTGCTCGTCGCGGCATTCCTGGTGGTGCCGGCGGGGCTTTCGATCTCCGCCGGGGTCACCGTCAATTATTTCCGCGGTATCCAGTCCGGTGTCACCTTGCAATGGGTGGCGCAGGTCTGGGAGCTCTATGCCGGCACCATCCTGCTCTCCTTCGTGATCGCCTTCGCGACCCTTGCGGTCACGCTGGTCGCCGGCGTCCCCGCCGCCTATGCGCTGCATGCGCGCGGCGGCCGGCTTGCGCGCATCGTCGAGGAGATCATCACGTTGCCACTGGCGATCCCCGGACTTGCGATCGCGCTTGCACTGTTGCTCTCCTATGGGAGCTTTGGCGGCTTTCGCCGTTCCTGGCTGTTCATCCTGGTCGGCCACGTGATCTTCACCATGCCGTTCATGGTGCGGTCGGTCATGGCGGTGTTTGCCACCGTGGACATCAAGACGCTCGATGAAGGCGCCGCCTCGCTCGGCGCATCGCCGTGGCGGCGATTTCGCGATGTCATCGTGCCGAATGCCCTGCCGGGAATTCTGGCCGGCGCATTGATGGTGGTCACGCTGTCGCTCGGCGAATTCAACCTGACCTGGATGCTGCATACGCCGCTGACGAAGACGTTGCCGATCGGGCTCGCCGACAGCTACGCCTCGATGCGGCTCGAAGTGGCCTCGGCCTACACCCTGATCTTCTTCGTGATGATCATTCCGCTCCTCGTTGCGATGCAGCTGCTGGCTGACAGGGATCCCAAGCGATGAGTACGGACGGCCATGGCGCAGCGGTGCAGATTGAAAGCTGCGGCAAGACGTTTGCCGACGGCACGCGCGCCCTCGATCCCGCGACCCTCGACATTGCGCGCGGCGAGACGCTGGTGCTGCTCGGGCCATCCGGCTGCGGCAAAACCACGATGCTGCGCATCATTGCAGGCCTCGAGTTGCCCGATGCCGGCGGCAAGGTCCTGTTCGACGGCAAGGATATGACCTCGGTCCCGATCGAGCGGCGTAATGTCGGAATGGTGTTTCAGTCCTACGCCTTGTTCCCCAACATGACGGTGGCGGACAATATCGCCTACGGCCTGAAGATCCGCGGTGTCGCGAGGAGCGAGCGGGTCGCACGCGTCGCCGAGCTGGTGACGCTGACGAACATCACCGGATTGGAGAACCGCCGCATCGACCAGCTTTCGGGCGGCCAGCGTCAGCGCGTCGCATTGGCGCGTGCGGTTGCGATCCGGCCCGGCATCTTGCTGCTCGATGAGCCTTTGACCGCCCTTGACGCCGCCTTGCGGGACCGGCTGCGCAGCGAACTCAACCGGCTGTTGCGCGCGCTCGGGATCACGACGATCTATGTCACGCATGACCAGGCCGAAGCCATGGAACTGGGTGATCGCATTGTGGTGATGCGGAAGGGCGCGATTGCCCAGATCGGAACGCCGCGCGAGGTCTACTTCGCGCCGAAGGATCGGTTTGTGGCGGAGTTCATCGGCGCAGCGAACATTGTGGAAGCTCCGATCGAGAACGGTGTATTGCAGCTGCCCGGCGGGCGATTGCCGATCGACGGTGGAGCGACGATTGCGAATGCAACCGTCATGATCCGCCCCGAAACCATCCGCGTGACGGAGACCGGCGCGGGCGCGGGGGTGCTCTCGGGTATCGTCGATTCCGTCAGTTTCATCGGCGACCGGCAGCGGATCGTCGTGAGTGGTGCATCGGGCAAGCCGCTCAATGTCGATGCGCCGAACACGATTCAAGCCAAAGTCGGCGACCGGATCGGACTTTCGATCGCGCCCGATGCTCTTCGTGTCCTGCCCTCCGAACCCTGAGCTCCATCGATGCCGTCGAAACCGGTCCTCATCGCCCAGATATCCGACCTCCACATCAAGCCGCCCGGCGCGCTGGCCTATGGCCGCGTCGATACCGCCAAGGCGCTTGAACGCTGTGTGGCGGCGCTCGGTGCATTCGAGCCTGCACCGGATTTCGTCGTCATCTCGGGCGACCTTGTGGATACGCCGTCCGTCGAAGAATACGACTATCTCAAGCGATTGCTCGCGCCGCTGCGCCTGCCGTTAGCCGGCATTCCCGGCAATCACGACTCGCGGGAGTGGATGCGCGCAGCATTTCCCGCCGCGCCTTATGCTCACGCAACGGGACCGCTCGACCAGAAGATCGAGGTGAACGGCCTCGATCTCCTGCTGCTTGATTCAAGCGTTGCCGGGAAGCCGCATGGCCTGCTTGAAGCGTCGACGTTGCAATGGCTGGATGCGACGCTGGCGACGGCGACCGATCGGCCGGCGCTGCTTTTCCTGCATCACCCGCCGTTCAAGGGTGGGATCTGGCACATGGACCGCCAGGACCTGTTCAATGCCGAGGAACTGGCCGCAATCGTCAGGCGCCACCCGCGTGCGCAGTTGATCGCGTGCGGGCACGTTCACCGGGCCATGCTTACCACCCTTGCCGGCATTCCCGTGACAATATGTCCTGCGCCAAACCATGCGGTCGACCTGGATCTCGGACAGCTCCGAGAACCGTCGTTCAAGGTGGAACCGCCTGCGTTTCATCTGCACGCGTGGTTTCCCGGGCAGGGTTTTGGGCAATTGGTCACGCATCAGGTCCCAATCGGTCAGTTCGACGGGCCGCATCCGTTCTTTGGGCCTGACGGCAAGCTGCTGTGAGCCCGGCCGGGCGCCGGCCAGCACAGAGGCGTTTCGCCACGCGGGATTTGCGTTGCCGGACCGGGTTTCCGGATCAGGTGCCGCTGTCGGGTACAATTGAGCGTTGCAACTAGGTGTTTATTTATTCCAAATTGTACTTTGAATCCCCTGCACGGACCTTTGTTGCTGTAGGTCCCCGGCGGGGTTATAGTCCCCTCCGCTTTCATTGATCGATGGCTTTGTCGGCGTCCGCTCTGGCGGCCGATTAAACGCAACACAATCAGTCTGGATGACAATGACCGGTGCGTCGCCCATAGAACGAATTGCCGGTGCGCCGTCGTTTCCGAACAACAAGCTTTCGGTGCTGCGCAAGCATCCCTATTTCTCAGATCTTGAGCCGGAGGCGTTCGATCAGCTCTGCCGCTACGCCAAGCACACCACGCTGAAGCGCGGGACGACGATCTTTTCCAAGGGCGATCCCGGCACGAGTTTGATTGCGGTGATTTCGGGCACCGTGAAGATCAGCATCTCATCGCCGGATGGTCGTAACGCGATCCTGAACCTGATCGAGGCAGGAGAGATATTCGGGGAGATCGCGCTGCTCGACGGCTTGTCGCGGACGGCCGATGCCACCGCCAACAGCAATTGCGAGCTGTTCGTCATCGACCGGCGCGAGTTCATTCCCTTCGTGCGCAGCCAGCCGACGCTCGCGATGAAGTTCATCGAACTGCTTTGCGAACGATTGCGCCGGACCAGCGATCAGGTCGAGCAGGTTATCCTGCAGGACTTGCCCGGTCGCCTGGCCAGCGCGCTGCTGCGCCTGAGTGACAAGCACAAGCGCGAGCCGCAAGGGCGCACCATCTCGATCACCCAGCAGGAGATCAGCGAGATGGTCGGCATGACACGCGAGAGCATCAACAAGCAGCTCCGGGCGTGGGCGATACGCGGCTGGGTCAGGCTTGAGCATGGCGCGATCGTCGTGCTGAAGCCCGAGACGCTTCAAGCGTTGGTCGAGGCCGGAGCTGATGACGGCGACTAGTTGCCGCGGCCGCCGACCAGTCAGGCATGTCACGAAACGGTGAATTTGGCAGGCCCTGTGAAACCAATCACATCGGCCTTCCATGCATTGCGGTAAGTGACGCTTCGGGGCGCACACTATGGAGGAATCCATGCAGGGCTCTTTCGACAAGCGACAGCAGGACCCGCAGAGCAACTACCAGAGCTTCAGCATCAAGCTGATCGCTCTGCCGGTGCTCGTCATCGTTGCCTTGATCGGGATGCTGGTCAGTCGCCCGGCGGCGGTCAAATGGATATCGGACGCGGCGCAAGCCGAGTTCGCTGGAACTGATGCCATCTACGCTGATCCGGTGCCCAACATCGCACAGCCGGCGCCAACGGCCCGGCCGGGCAACGAAATACGGACAGTGAAAGCCTACTGATCGTTGATGCCGTCGTCGCGTGCCAAGGTCGCGTGCCAAAGTCACGCGCCAAGATGCGACGTCGGCAATTCAGATCGTCCAACGCTCCGCTTCCATCCTCACGCGGCAACACCGAGCAGCTTTGCTGCGGTCTGGCCGAGAATATTGGCCTTGTCGTCGTCGCTCAGCGACGTGCACGCGAAGATGTGGTCGACCGGTGCCAGTTGCCAGGGATAGGGATAGTCGCTTCCCAGCACGATCTGGCCGGAGCCCACCTGGGCGGCGAGGTGCCGGATGGCCTCAGGCGTGAAGATCAGGGAGTCGAAATAGATTTGCTTGAGATATTCCGTCGGCGCTTTCTGGAGCTTGATGTCCGGGTTGCATCCCTTGGGGCCGACCAGGCAGGGATGGTCCGAGCGATCGGCATAGGAGGGGAGGTAGCCGCCGCCATGCGCGGCGATGACCTTCAATCCCGGGAAGCGATCGAGTGTACCCTCGAAGATCAGGTGAGAGAGCGCGATCGTGGTCTCGAGCGGATTGCCGATCGTGTTGCCGAGCCAGCGCCATTGCCGGAGAGCCGCTTGTTGAGCTCCGGCACACCCTGCGGATGGATGAACAGGGGGACGCCGAGTTCTTCGGCCTTGGCCCACACCGGATGAAGTTTCGGATCGGAGAATTCGACGCCGTTGACGACGCCGCCGATCGCCGCACCCTTCAGGCCCTGCTTCCTGACCGCCGTCTCCAGCTCCTGCACGGCGAGATCAGGCGCCTGCAGCGTCAGCGAGGCGAAGGCCGCAAACCGCTCGGGCTTTGAAGCGCAGAGTTCGGCGAGCTTTTCATTCTGGATTTTCACGATCTGCCCGGCAAGCTCGCGATCGCGGTCGTACCAGTATGGATTGATCGACAGCACCTCCATATCGACTGCCTGCGCGTCCATCGCAGCCAGGCGCTTGTCGATCTCGACGAAGGCCTCAACGGCGCCGTTGACCGGCGGCAGTTGCAGTCTTCCGGCGTCGGCACCGAGCAGGGCTCCCGCCTCGCGGAAGTGGCAATGCGAATGAATGTCGATCGTCTTGACGCGTTTGCCATTGACGGAGACCGGCAATTTCTGGCGCGATTGCTGCGCGTTCGCGTTGTGCACGAGCCCGCAGCCGCAGAACACGATGCCGGCCGCCGCCGTTGCTCCCACCTTCAGGAAATCCCGCCTTGTAGCCATGACGATCGCCTCCCAAGTGTTGTTTTGTTATGGGGGGCAGCGTAGGGATGCGCTTTGGCGGTCGCAAGGCCACACGCTGTGCGTGTCGCGCAATGTTGATCTGCTCAGACCGGCTTGATCCCGGCCTTTGCGATGATGTCGCGCCATTTCGGCACTTCGTCCGCAATTCGCTCGCGCATGCCGTCGGGGCCGTTTGCCAGCACTTCGAAACCGTCATTGCGCAGCTGTTCGGTGATCTTCGGTGTCTTCAGGATCGCGATCGACTTCGCCGACAGCAGCGCGACGATGGAGGAGGGCGCATTTGCGGGCGCAAGAAAACCCTGGAAGGTGTCGGAGACGAAATCCTTGTAGCCGAGCTCGATCATGGTCGGCACATCAGGCAAATCGAACCATCGATAGGTTCCGGTGACGGCCAGCGCCTTTAGCGCGCCCGACTCGATGTGCGGGTGGGCAGGTGGGAGCGCTGCAAACGCGACCTGGGTCGTTCCGCTCAGGATCGCCTGGATGGCCGGACCGGCGCCCGAGAACGGCACGTGCGTCATCTGGATCTGGCCTGTGATCTTGAACAGCTCTCCGGCGAGATGCGGCGTCGTCCCCAGGCCTGGGCTCGCATAGTTCAGTTCGTCCGGGTTGGCCCTGGCACGCGCGACCAGGTCCGCGACCGAATTGATCCCGAGCTTCGGATTGACCAGGATCACGTTGGGCGAGGTACCAAGCTCGGCAATTGGTGCAAAGTCTTTCGCCGGATCGTACGGGATTTTGGCGTAGAGGCCGGGATTGACGACATAGGCACTCGACGTGATCAGCAGCGTGTAGCCGTCTGCGTCGGCATGTGCCGCTATGCCGATCCCGATATTGCCTCCACCGCCCGGCCGGTTCTCGACCACGATGGTGCCGCCGAGCGCTTCGCCGAGGTGAGTACCGAGGATGCGGGCCATGATGTCGGTCGGCCCGCCCGGCGCGAACGGCACGATGACCTTGATCGGGCGTTCCGGATAGCCGGCCGCCCTGGCTTCCCCGGCGAGACCCGCGACCGCGAGCACGCCACCGGCCTTCAAGATGGCGCGACGCGAGGGCGAGGCTGGCCTGCTGCCCGTCATTGGATATGCCTCACCCGCATCACGGCTCCTGCAGGCCGAACACCGCCACCGCGCGGATCGGCGATGCCGTCCCGTCGCGCCATTTCATCGGCAGGCCGATGAAGGTGAACTGCCCCTGGCCAAGCAGGGCCTCGAGATTGCACAGGCTTTCGATGTGGGTGATGTCGAGGTCGAGGCAGGCCTTGTGAACCAGGAGGTTCTCGTCGCTATCGGGACCCGGGCGCATCGAATCGATGCCGAAATGAACGATGCCTTGCTTCGCGAGCCACTCAGTGGCGGCGACATTCACGCCGGAATTGTCGGTCGAATATTCCTTGCGCGGAAAGGTCCTCGCATGATGCCCGGTGCAGAGCAGGACGGTGCCGCCGTTCGGGATCGGCCGTCCGGCCGCCTTCACGGCGGCGTCGAGATCGGACGGGGTGATCTCGGCACGCGGCGCAATATGGCGCAGGTCGAGACAGATGCCCGGCACGATGCACTTCTCCAGCGGATATTCGTTGATCGGGATGCCGCTCGGGCCGAAATGCCGGGGCGCATCGATATGGGTTCCGCCATGGTCAGGCGTCGAGATGAACATCGATGCCAACCCATAGACATTTCGCGAATCCGCGAGGGCTTCCGCGTGGTTCTTCCACATCCCGTGGATGATCGGCGGATGGCCGGGATAGCTCGGCGTGCGGTGATAGAGCTCTCGGCTCAGGTCGACGATCCTCACGACGGGTGCCCTTTCTTGGCGGAGCTGGCGCAGGCGCGCTTCTACCCATGATGCTGACGCGTTTGCCGCGCTTGTGCAAGATGCCGCTTGCCCTCGGTGCAGAACCTGAAGCAAATCGGGCATTCCGGCACGCATTGCCGAAGGGAGAGTTCACGTGACCGACTATCGCAAGCTATTTGATCTCACCGGCAAGACGGCCGTCGTGTTGGGGGCTGCCTCAGGGATCGGCAAATCCTCGGCCGAAGCGCTGGCGTCGCTCGGCGCGCGCGTGCTCTGCGCGGATCGAGCCCAGGAAGGAGCGGAAGCAACCGCCGCGGCGATCCGGCAACAGGGCGGATCGGCAACGACCGTCAGTTGCGATGCGGCTGATGGTGCTGATGTCGAGGCGTTGGCGGCGAAGGCGCTCGCGGAATTTGGTCGGATCGATATCGCGGTGACGACGCCGGGCCTGAACATCCGCAAGACCATCCTCGACTACACCGAGGAGGATCTCGACCGTGTCATCAACCTCAACATCAAGGGCACGGTCTGGTTCTTCCAGGCGTTCGGCCGCATCATGGTCAAGCAGCAAGGTGGCAGCCTGATTGCCTGCTCTTCCGTGCGCGCAGTGACCATCGAGCCGGGGCTTGCGGTCTATGGATCGACCAAGGCTGCGATCGGGCTGCTGGTCAAGGGCTTCGCGTCCGAGGTCGGCCGATCCGGCGTCCGGGTCAACGCGATCGCGCCGAGCATCGCGGAGACCGCGCTGACCGGCCCGTTCAAGCAGCGGCCCGACATCTACGATCTCTACGCCGGCCACACCGTGTTCAATCGCTGGAGCAGTGCCGATGAGGTCGCGACCGCCGTCGCCTACCTCGCTTCGGATGCGGCGAGTTATGTCAGCGGCAGCACGCTGTTCGTCGACGGTGGCTGGACCGCGGTCGACGGACCGCCGACGGGTCTCACGCAGTTGGCGCGCTAGAGCGTTTTCGAGCGAAGTGGATGCCGGTTCGCGTGAAGAAAACGCGTCAAAACGAGAATCTAGAGCCCCGTTCCGATTCAATCGGAACGGGAAAGGCTCTAAGAGACGAAGCCCGCTTTGCTGCGCAGCTGCGATGCATCCGACGACGTCAGCAACGCGATCAGGCGTAGCGCCTGCGATGCAGAGGCTGCCTGCGTCGGAACAGCGGCCGTATACATGGTCGCAAGGTCGCATCCCGGCGGCAAGTTGCCCGACAGCACAACACCCTGGGTGCTGATGATCTCGGTCGATTGCGTGCAACCGAGCGGCCGCCGGTCATTGGTGGCAGCCAGATGCCGCATCGCGGTCGCGCCGTTGGGAAAGATCCTCAGCCGGTTGGCAACATCGTTCGCAATGCCGAGCTGTGCGAGGACCTTGGCGACGTGAATTCCGGCCGTCGAGGCCTTGGTATCGGGCACGAAGATCGCGTCCGCAGCGAGCAGCGCCGCGCGCAGGCTCGCCGCATCCTTTGCGCTCACCGGCTGATCGCCCGCCCGGACCGCAAGCGCCGTTTCAACTCGGCCGATGTCGGCAATCGAACTGCGCAGGACCAGCCCTTCGTCGGCAAGCTTCGCGATCAGGGCGGCGGTGAGGATGACGATGTCGGTCGGAATGCCGGCGCGCAATTTGTCGGCCATGGCGCCGACCGCACCAAAATCGCCGGTAATACTGAGACCGGTTTCGGCTTCAAAGGCCGGCGCGAGGCTGCGGACCAGGCCCTGCGCGGCGCCACCGCTCAGGATGTTCAACGTCTTCATTCGCACTGTTCCATTGCCATGTCTTGCCCGCCGCGTGCCTATTGAGTCTTGTCCAGCCTTTTGACGACGTCCGCCCACTTCACGATATCGGCGCGCAGGAATCTGTCGAACTCGTCCGGCGTCATCGGCATCGGTACTGCGCCCTGCGCGGCCCAGAGCTTCTCGACATCCGGCCGCCTGATCGCGGCGCTCACGGCCGTGTTGAGCTTGTCGATGATCGGCTTCGGCGTACCCGCCGGCGCCATCAAGCCGAGCCAGATCGCTGCCTCATAGCCGGGGACACCGGCCTCGATCACCGTCGGAACGTTGGGCAGCACCGCCGAACGAACCTTGCCGGTTGTTGCGAGCGCGCGCACCTGGTTTTCGGCAACATTCGCCGCCATCGCCGGCACGGCGTCGATCATCATCTGGACCTGGCCGCCGATGACGCCGCTACGGGCTTCGCCGCTGTTGCGGTAGGGCACATGCATGACGTCAATCCCGGCCATGGCTTTGAACAACTCGCCGGCCATGTGATGGGGCGTGCCCTGACCCGACGAGGCGTAATTCAGTTTTCCGGGCTGGGCTTTTGCGAATGCAATGAAGTCCTGCAGCGTCTTCGCTTGCACAGAAGGGTGGACCACGATCACGAGGTCGGAAGTGTTCAGGGACGCGATCGGCGTGAGGTCGCGCATCAGCTCATATTTGCGCTGCGGCACCAGCGATTCATTCGCGGTCTGGGTGTTCGACATCATCAGCAGGGTGTAGCCGTCGGCCGTCGCCATGGCGACCTCGAGCGTGCCGATCACGCCGCCGGCGCCGGTGCGGTTCTCCACCACGAAGGGCTGGCCGAGGCTTTCCTGCAAGATGCTGCCGATCTGTCGCGCGACGACGTCGGCCGGGCCGCCGGGACCGAAGGGAACGATGATCCTGACCGGCCGGGCAGGATAGTCCTCGGCATCCGCACATGAGCCTGCCATCGACCCGGTCAGCAGCGCCGCGACAAGCACCAAGGCGTACCGTAAGCCCGCCATTGATCCTCTCCCCAACTTTAGTCTTGTTTCTTGGTTAGAAGTCTAGCGGCAACCTGAAGCCTCTGTCGACGACAGACTCCGTCCTTGCGCATCGGAATATCAGCGGGAGGACGGTGTATTCAACTTCGCCATCGCGTGCGGGGAATCACATGAGGAAACATCCTGGGCTATCGCGCCGCGCTATGCTCAAGGGCTCGGGCGCTGTGCTGGCAGGGGCCGCTTTTTCAACGCGTGTGATGGCCGCTGCGCCACCCGCCGAACCGGTCACGCCGACGCTGATCGAGGCGGCGAGGAAAGAGGGCCAGGTCGTCTACTACACCTCGACCGATCTGCCGGTCGCCGAGAAGCTGGCAAGAGCGTTCGAAGCGAAATATCCGGGGATCACCGTGCGTGTCGAACGCACCGGCGCGGAGCGCGTGTTCCAGCGGGTCGGCCAGGAATATTCCAGCAACATTCATGCGGTCGACGTCGTCAACTCCTCCGACGCCGCACATTTCATCGTGTGGAAGCGCGACGGCATTCTGGCGCCCTATGTTCCGGAGGAGGTCGCAAGATACTATCCGGACGAGCATCGCGATCCCGACGGCCAGTTCGCAAGCTTCCGGGTCTGGCTGTCGATCATTGCCTACAACACCAATCTGGTGAAGGCCGAGGAGGCGCCGAAGAGCTTTGCCGATCTGCTCGACCCGAAATGGAAGGGCAAGATCGTCAAGGCGCATCCCGGCTATAGCGGCACCATCATGACTGCGACCTATCAGATGCAGCGCGACCTCGGCTGGAGCTTTTTCGAGCAGCTCGCAAAGCAGAATATCATGCAGGTGCAGTCCTCGACGGATCCGCCGAAGAAGCTCGATCTCGGCGAGCGCGCCGTGATGGCTGACGGCAACGAGTACAACATCTTTCAGATGAAGGAGGCCAGCCGCCCGGTCGAGCCGGTCTACGCCACCGAAGGGTCGCCGCTCATTGTCGGCCCGAACGGGATCTTCAAGGATTGCCCGCATCCGAACGCCGCAAGGCTGTTTCAATCGTTCGCGCTCGGGCGCGAGGGGCAGCAACTCAACATCGAGATCGGCGGCTTGCGCTCGGTCCACGCGCAGGCCCAGGAGAAGGCGGGCCGCAAGCCGCTGAAGGACATCAAGACGATGAAGGACGATCCCGCGGCGGTGGAGCGGGAAGGGGAATCGATCAAATCGCGCTACACCCGCATCTTCCGCGTTTGACGGACGGCGTGGGCTCGATTGCCGAGCATTTGGGCGCCTGCCGCATGGCATATGCGCGGTTTTCGCCGAGACTGGGTCAATAATGCCCCTCGGCGGAGGGGGCATTTGATGTTACCAATTTGGCCATGAACCAGCATGCCAAGGCCGACATCCGCCATTCCACCTGTCCGCACGACTGCCCCTCGGCATGTGCGCTCGACGTCGAGGTGATCGACGGACGTTCGATCGGCAGGGTACGCGGCTCCAAGCAGCAGACCTATACGGCCGGCGTGGTCTGCGCCAAGGTCGCGCGTTATGCCGAGCGGATTCATCATGCCGAACGGTTGATGTATCCGCTGCGCCGGACCGGTCCGAAAGGCTCTGGCCAATTCGAGCGGATCTCCTGGGACGAGGCGCTGGACGAGATCGTCGCGCGTTTCGATGCCGCCGAGCGGGAGTTCGGCGCCCAGTCGGTCTGGCCCTACTATTACGCGGGCACAATGGGGCTCGTGATGCGAGACGGCCTCAACCGTCTGTCGCATGTGAAGAAGTATTCGCGCTTCTACGGCACGATCTGCGCAACCATCGCGCGCATCGGCTTTGCGGCCGGGACCGGCAAGATCGCCGGCGTCGACCCCCGCGAGATGGGCGTCTCCGACCTCGTCGTGATCTGGGGCACCAATCCGGTCAACACCCAGGTCAACGTGATGACGCATGCATCGCGGGCGCGGAAGGAGCGCGGTGCGAAGATTGCGGCGGTCGACGTTTACAACAACGAGACCATGAAGCAGGCCGACATCAAGATCCTGCTGCGGCCGGGAACCGATGGCGCCTTCGCCTGCGCCGTGATGCACGTGCTGTTCCGCGAGGGATTTGCCGATCGCGACTATCTCGCGCGCTATACCGATTGCCCCGACGAACTGGAAGCGCATCTGAAGACCCGCACGCCGGAATGGGCGTCGGCGATCTCGGGCGTGCCGGTTGAGGAGATCGAGGCGTTCGCCCGGCTGGTCGGGACCACCAAGCGTTCCTTCTTCCGTCTTGGCTACGGCTTTACCCGCAGCCGCAACGGCGCGGCGCAGATGCACGCAGCGACGTGCATTCCCGCGGTCACCGGCGCCTGGCAATATGAGGGCGGCGGCGCCTTCTTCAACAATGCCGGCATCAGGCGCTTCGACGAGTCGATCATCGAAGGCCACGACGCGATCGATCCCAGCACCCGGGTGCTCGATCAATCGAAGATCGGCCGCATCCTCACCGGCGATGCCGAAGCACTGCGCGGCGGTGGGCCGGTCAAGGCGATGCTGATCCAGAACACCAATCCGATGACTGTGGCGCCCGAGCAGGCGCTGGTGCGCCAGGGCTTTGCCCGCGAGGATCTGTTCGTCGCGGTGCATGAGCAGTTCATGACCGAGACGGCCCAGATGGCCGATATCGTGCTGCCGGCGACGATGTTCATGGAGCACGATGACCTCTATTACGGTGGCGGCCATCAGCACATTTCGGTCGGCCCGAAGCTGATCGATCCGCCCGGCGAGTGCCGCTCGAATCACGAGGTGATGCAGGGGCTCGGCCGCCGCCTCAATGCCGTGCATCCCGGCTTCGACATGACGCCGCGCCAGCTGATAGACGCAACTTTGAAGAAGAGCGGCCACGGCGATATCGCGACGCTGGAAGCCGATTTGTGGCGCGATCTGCAACCCGATTTCCGCACGTCGCATTATCTCGATGGATTTGCCCACGCCGACAAGAAGTTCCACTTCAAGGTCGATTGGGGCAAGGTCCCGGTCGGCACAGGCGGGTTGATGGGAGCATGGGACAAGATGCCCTCGCTGCCCGACCACTGGAGGATCATCGAGGAGGCCGACGCGCAGCACCCGTTCCGTCTGGCGACATCGCCCTCGCGCAGCTTCCTCAACACCAGCTTCAACGAAACGCCGTCGTCGCAGGCCCGCGAGGGCGCGCCGACCGTGATGATTCACCCCGACGATGCGGCCGCGCTGTCGATCGCCGACGGGGAGGCCGTGACGCTCGGCAACATGCGCGGCGAGACCACGCTGACCGCGAAACTGTTCGATGGCGTTCGCCGCGGCGTGCTGATCGCCGAATCGATCCACCCGAACAAGTCCCACATCGGTGGCCGCGGCATCAACATGCTGACCGGAGCGGAGGCCGTCGCGCCGCTTGGCGGCGCCGCGTTCCACGACAACAAGGTCTGGATCAGGAAGGCGTCGGCCGCCTAAATCCTGCTTGCAGTCGGCGCCGATCCTGCCGCAAATGTGGGCTGACAACAGCGCACAGGCAAGAAAACAGGCGGGAAACATGACCGACAACAGCGTTCTTCTCGAGAAGCGCGGGCAGGCGTTCTGGATCACCATCAACCGCCCGGACAAGCGAAACGCGCTCAATGCGGGTGTGATCGCCGGCATCGCCAAGGGCTACCGCGATGCGCATGACGACAAGGACGTTCGCGTCATCGTGCTGACGGGCGCGGGCGACAAGGCGTTCTGCGCCGGCGCCGATTTGCAGAATAGCGGCGCGGCGTTCTCGATGGATTATTCGCGTCCCAATGTCGACTACGCCGACCTGTTGCGGCTGTCGCAGAATTCGACCAAGCCTGTGATCGCGCGGGTCGGCGGTGTCTGCATGGCCGGCGGCATGGGGCTGTTGTGCATGACCGACATGGCGGTCGCCGCCGATGGCGTGATCTTCGGCCTGCCCGAGGTGAAGGTCGGGGTGTTTCCGATGCAGGTGCTGAGCCTGCTGCAATCGATCGCCCCGCCGCGCCTCGTCAACGAATGGGCGCTGACCGGCGAGCCGTTCGACGCCAGGACTGCGCAGGCGGCCGGCCTTCTCAACTATGTCGTGCCCGCGGCCGAGCTCGACGCCAAGGTCGATTGGCTGATCGGGCGCATCGTCGACAAGTCGCCGACGGCGATCCGACGCGGCAAATACGCCATGCGGGCGATCGCGTCGATGTCGTTCGACGAAAGCATCGCCTACACCGAAAGCCAGATTGCGCTGCTCGCGATGACCGAGGACGCCAAGGAAGGCCTCAAGGCCTTCGGCGAGAAGCGCAAGCCGACATGGACCGGGCGCTAGAGCGGCGCGACGGCCATGCACTGCGCGACTGGGTCGCGCGGCGGTGCGCATCGCTAGCTCGCGTTGGCCTTCAGGCCGGCGGCTTCGATGCCGGCTACGGCGCAGATCTCGTCATTGTCTGACGTGTCGCCGCTGACGCCGACGGCGCCGAGCAGGGTAGAGCCGTCCATGATCAAGACGCCGCCGGGGACCGGTACCATCCGGCCCTGCGCCAGCGTGTTCACGGCGTCGACGAAATAGGCCTGCTCCTGCGCGCGCTGAAACAGGGCGCGCGATCCCATTCCCAATGCCAGCGCGCCATAGGCCTTGCCATGGGCGATCTCGGCCCGCATCAGGCTGGTGCCGTCCTGTGCGGCCGTCACCTTCACGGCGCCGCGGGCGTCGAGGATGGTGACGACGAGCGGCTTGAATTTCTTCTCGACCCCCTTGGCCAGCGCGGCATCCAGAATCTTGCGGGCAGTGTCGAGAGTGAGATCAGCCATGGGCCTCTTCCTTTATCGATTGATCTGAACTGGATTTCGCACACTTCAGGCTCATCGCCAATACGTTGGCAACGTGAAGCGGCGTGCGGCCGCTGCCGTCCATGATCTGGTGCCGGCATGAGGTGCCGTCGGCCACGATCAGCGTGTCCGGATCGGCGCTCCTGATCGCCGGCAGCAGCGACAGCTCGGCCATCTCGATCGAGGCCTGATAGGTATCCGCTCCATAGCCGAACGCGCCGGCCATGCCGCAGCAGCTCGACTCGATGGTCTTGACCTCGAGGCCCGGCACCAGGCGGAGCACTTTCTCCACCGGCTTGAACGCGCCAAAGGACTTTTGGTGGCAATGACCGTGCACGACGGCCTTGCCGGCGACCGCGCCAAGCGGCAAGGCGAGACGCCCGGCCTCTGCCTCGCGTACCAAAAACTCTTCGAACAGCAAAGCGTGCGCGCTCACGGTCTTCGCAAGCGCATCCGAACGCAGCGATAGCAGCTCGTCGCGCAGGGTCAGCAGGCAGCTCGGCTCGAGACCGATGATCGGCACGCCGCGGGCGGCGAACGGCGCGTAGGTCGCAACCAGCCGGTCGAGCTCGGCCCGGGCCTGCTCGACCAGTCCGGCTGACAGGAATGTCCGCCCGCAGCACGGCGGCCGGCCGCCATCCAAAGGCTTGGGGAGGTGGACGCGATAGCCGCCGGCAAGCAGGACCTCGATCGCCGCGGCGAGATTTTCCCGCTCGTAGCCGCGGTTGAACGTATCGGCGAACAGCACCACTTCGCGGCCATCAGGCGGACCCAGCACCTCGGCGTCAGGCCGGAACGTGTCGCGGCGAAACGCCGGCAGCGCGCGCCTGGCGCTGATGCCGGCGAGTCTCTCGAACAGCGCGCGCAGCAGCGGGCTGCGGTTGCGCCAGTTCGCGAGCGGCGCAAGGCGCGAGGCGAGATCGACATAGCGCGGCAGATAGCCCACCAGCCGGTCGCGCAGCGACAGGCCGTGCGTTGCGGCGCGCGCGGCCAGCACCTCGATCTTCATCTTGGCCATGTCGACGCCGGTCGGGCATTCGTGACGGCACGCCTTGCAGGACACGCAGAGTTTCAGCGTGTCCATCATCTCGTCGGAGGCGAGCGCGTCCGGACCCAATTGGCCCGAGATCGCCAGCCGCAGCGTGTTGGCGCGGCCGCGGGTGACGTCTTTCTCGTTGCGGGTCGCGCGATAGGACGGGCACATCACGCCGCCCTCGAGCTTCCGGCAGGCGCCGTTGTTGTTGCACATCTCGACGGCGCCCTGGAAACCGCCGCCGGCGCCGGGATAGGCCGACCAGTCCAGCACCGTCTTCAATTCGCCGACGCGATAATCCGGCGAGAAGCGGAACAGCGAGCGGTCGTCCATTTTCGGTGGATCGACGATCTTGCCCGGATTGAGCGTGTTGTCCGGATCGAAGCGCTGCTTGACCTCGCGGAAATCGGCAACGATGCGCGCGCCGAACATCGTCTCGTGGAATTCCGAGCGCACCAGGCCGTCGCCATGCTCGCCGGAATGCGAGCCCTTGTATTCGCGCACCAGCTCGAAGGCTTCCTCGGCAATGGCGCGCATTGCCTTGACGTCCTTCTCGAGCTTGAGATTGAGCACCGGGCGCACATGCAGGCAGCCTTCGGAGGCATGCGCATACATCGTGCCGCGGGTGCCGTGCCTGGCGAAGACCGCGTTGAGCCGCTCGGTGTAGTCGGCGAGGTGCGGCAGCGGCACCGCGCAATCCTCGACGAAGGAGACCGGCTTGCCCTCCTGCTTCATCGACATCATGACGTTGAGGCCGGCGGCGCGGAAATCGGCGATGCCGGATTGCAGCGCGGGCTCCACGATCTCGACCACGCCGCCCCATTTGCGCTGCGGCCTGTCCCAGCCGAAGCCGAGATCGGCCATCAGCTCGCCGAGCTGCTTGAGGCGGGCGAGATTGTCGGCCTGATCTTCCTCGGCGAACTCCACCACCAGGATGGCGTCCGGATCGCCGCGCACGGCCTGGGAGATGATCGGCTGGAACATCGCGATCTCGCGGCCGAGCGCGATCATGGTGCGATCGACCAGCTCGACGGCGATCGGGCGCAGCTTGACCAAATGCTGGGCTGCGTCCATCGCCTCGTAGAAGCTGCCGAAATGGCAGACGCCGAGCGCCTTGTTGCGGATCACCGGCCACAGCTTCAGCTCGACCTGGGTCGTGAAGGCGAGCGTTCCCTCCGATCCGACCAGGAGATGCGCCATGTTGTTCGGCGCATTGCGCGGCACCAGTGCGTCGAGGTTATAGCCGCCGACGCGGCGCTGCACTTTCGGGAATTTGTCCGCGATCTCGGCCGCCTCGCGCTCGCCGAGATCGAGCATGTCGCGGAACAGGCGCGATCCGCTGTCGCGAGAATTGATCCGCGTCAGATCGCGCGGCACCTCGCCGAAATGCAGCAGCGTGCCGTCGGCAAGCGCGGCATCCATCGACAGCGTGTTGTCGCGCATCGTGCCATAGCGCAGCGAGCGGCCGCCGCAGGAATTGTTGCCGGCCATGCCGCCGATCGTGGCGCGCGACGCGGTCGAGACATCGACCGGAAACCACAGCCCGTGCTTCTTCAGCTGGCGGTTGAGGTCGTCGAGCACGATGCCGGGCTCAACGACACAAGTGCGGTTGTCGACGTCGAGCGAGAGGATCCGGTTCAGGTGCTTGGACAGGTCGACCACGATGCCGTCATTGACGGTCTGGCCGCATTGCGAGGTGCCGCCGCCGCGCGGGGTGACGATCCGCCCGTCGTCGCGGGCGATCGCGAGCGCCCGCAGCGCCTCGTCGATGGTTCGGGGCACCACCACGCCGGCCGGCATGACCTGGTAGAACGAGGCGTCGGTCGCGTAGCGGCCGCGGTTGAAGGCATCGAAAAAGACGTCGCCGGTCATTTCGGACCGCAGGCGCTGTTCAAGCGATGAGGCGTTCTTCATCGCAGATCCGATGTGATCCACAACGCAGCCGAAACTGCCCGTTGATTATTCATTCTATGGCGACCAAAATAACATTATGAATTCATAATGAGCAAGACTTGCGGCCTCAAGGCTAGTCGCCCTGAAGCGTCGCCTCGTCGGCGGCGTCCGGTCCCTCGGCGAGGTGCTCGATGGCGGCGGTCCGCTTGTTGCGCAGGTGGGCGAACAGGATGTCGCTGAGCTCGCTACCGGCGCGGCGGCGCAGCGCATCGAGGATCGCTTCGTGCTCCCGCATCGCCTCGGCCCAGCGCTGCCGCTTGCGGGCGAAATTGGCGGAGTAGCGCACCCGGCGGATCCGGCCCGCGAAATTGGCGTAGGCGGTCTTCAGGGTCTCATTGCGCGCGGCGGCGACGATGCTCTCGTGAATGCGCTGGTTGACCTGGAAATAGCCGTGCATGTCGCGATGCAGATAGTGGCCGTACATCTCGTAATGCAGCCGCTCGATCGCGGCGATTTCCTCATCGGTAATGGCTTCGCAGGCCAGCCGCCCGGCCAGGCTCTCGAGCCCTGCCATGACGTCGAACAGCTCCTCGAGGTCGCGCGGGCTGAGCCGGCGCACCCGCGCGCCGCGATTGGGCAACAGCTCGATCAGGCCTTCGGCGGCCAGCACCTTGAGTGCTTCGCGCAGCGGCGTCCTCGATATCCCCAGTATGTCGCAGAGCTGCCGCTCCGGAATGCGCCCGCCTTCGGGGATGTTGCCCTCCACCACATAGTCGCGAAGCCGCAACAGGATCTCGCCATGAAGCGAGGCTTCCTGGCGGTCGCCGCCATTGCTGGCGGCCGGTGGGGTGATCGGAACCCCGGTTTCGGGAATCGCAGATTTCATATCCAGGACAATAATTTACCCACAGGGTCGCGTCGACGTCTCCAATCGAATACCAAATATGCGTTGAAAAGACAAAAAATGAATGCAAAATAGCCGACCAGCGGACTGAAGCACGGCGATTGGGAGGTTCTCATGCATCAAGGGCGCCATTTTCTCCAGATTCCGGGACCGAGCCCGGTCCCCGACCGCGTTCTTCGCGCGATGGACATGCCGGTCATTGACCACCGCAGCGCCGAATTCGGCGAGCTTGGCCGCACCGTGCTCGAGGGCAGCCAGAAGGTGTTTCAGACCGCAGGACCGGTGGTCATCTTCCCGTCGTCCGGGACCGGCGCCTGGGAGGCCGCGATCGTCAACACGCTGTCGCCGGCCGACAAGGTCCTGATGGTCGAGACCGGCCACTTCGCCACGCTCTGGCGCCAGATGGCCGGCCGCTTCGGCATCGAGGTCGACTTCATGCCCGGCGACTGGCGCCGCGGCGCCGACCCCGCCGAGATCGAGGCGAGACTCGCCGGCGACACCGCCCACAGCATCAAGGCGGTGATGGTCGTCCACAACGAGACCTCGACCGGCGCCACCAGCCGCATCGCGGATATCCGCGCCGCGATCGACCGCACCTCGCATCCGGCGCTCCTGATGGTCGATACCATTTCCTCGCTGGGCTCGGTCGACTACCGGCACGACGAGTGGAAGGTCGACGTCAGCGTCAGCTGCTCGCAGAAGGGTTTTATGCTGCCGCCCGGCCTCGGCTTCAACGCGATCTCCGACAAGGCGCGCGCCGCGTCGCGCAGCAACAAGATGCCGCGCTCCTATTTCGATTGGGAGGAGATGCTGAAGCCCAACGCCAAGGGCTTCTTCCCCTATACGCCGGCGACGAACCTGCTCTACGGGCTGCGCGAAGCCATCGCGATGCTGCTGGAGGAGGGGCTCGACAACGTGTTCGCGCGCCATCGGCGGCTCGCCGCCGCGACGCGGGCTGCCGTCAGTCAATGGGGGCTCGAGAATCTCTGCCAGGAGCCATCGGAATTCTCGCCGGTGCTGACCGCGGTGATGATGCCGCCCGGCCACGATGCCGATCAGTTCCGCAAGGTCGTGCTCGACAATTTCAACATGTCGCTCGGCGCCGGCCTGTCGAAGGTTGCCGGCAAGGTGTTCCGCATCGGCCATCTCGGCGAGTGCAACGAGCTGACGCTGCTTGGTGCGCTCACCGGCGTCGAGATGGGGCTGTCGGTCGCCGGCGTCCCGCATCGTGCGGGTGGCGTCGAGGCCGCCATGCGGATTCTTGAGCAGCGCGATCAGCACAACGCGCCGTCGCATCTGAAGGTGGTCAGCACTTAAGCGATCACCTACCGGCATCCCGCAGGCCAACGGCACAGAAAAATCGGGGATCAGGGAAGGGGAGGATATGAGGCTTCGGTTCAAGGCCACCCATAGAGCTGGCGCCGGTTGTTTGGACAGCGCCCCGCGGGATTTAAGTGGATTCCTGCCGGGTTATGCTGAACGCGGGGCCTTACGATTTTGTCGTTGCGTCGGGAGGGCGTAGCCCGACCAGAGCGACGACAAAATCGTCGGCGACGGTCATGCGGCCATCACCATAGCTTGCGTGCCGAAGTAAGCCTCGTCGGGCGTGCGCCCGTCAAGGCTCGAGTGAGGGCGTCCCTGATTGTAGAAGGCCAGATACTTGGCAATTGACGCTCGCGCCTCGGACACGCTGTCGTAGGCGCGGAGATAAACTTCTTCGTATTTGACCGTGCGCCAGAGCCGCTCGACAAACACGTTGTCGCGCCAGGCGCCCTTGCCGTCCATGCTGATGGCGATCTTCGCGTCCAGCAGCACATCGGTGAACTCGAGGCTGGTGAACTGGCTGCCCTGGTCCGTGTTGAAAATCTCGGGCCTGCCGTGCTTCGCCAACGCCTCCTGGACCGCTTCGACGCAGAAGGCCGCCTCCATTGTGATCGAGACGCGATGGGCCAGGACCCGTCGGCTGAACACATCGACGACCGCCGCGAGATAGACGAAGCCACGCCGCATCGGAATGTAGGTGATGTCCATTGCCCACGCCTGGTCGGGCCGCTCGATCTTCAATCCGCGCAACAGGTACGGGTAGATCTTGTGACCCGGTGCCGGCTTACTCGTGTTCGGGCGACGATAGACCGCCTCGATCCCCATGCGCTTCATCAGCGTCGCGATGTGGCGGCGACCGGCGTATACGCCCTCCCGCCGCAGCAACGATCGCTGCATACGCGCTCCCGCGAAGGGATAATCGAGATGCAGCTCATCGAGCCGACGCATCAAGGCAAGGTCCTCGGCCGAAACTGGCCGAGGTTCATAGTAGACCGTGCTGCGAGCCAGCTTCAGGACCTTCGCCTGGCGCACGATAGAAAGATCATGACCGCGGTCGATCATCGCTTTGCGCTCAGCAGGCCCGCCTTGGTGAGCGCGCCGGACAAAAAATCGTTTTCCAACGCCAGCTCGCCGATCTTGGCATGTAACGCCTTCAAATCGACCGGCGTCTCGGCCGACGCCTTGTCATGCCCAAACACGCCGGCGGCGCCTTCCAGGAGCTGGTTTTTCCAGATCGTGATCTGGTTCGGATGAACATCAAACAGTTGCGCCAGCTCCGCCAGCGTCTTCTCGCCTTTGACCGCAGCCAAAGCAACCTTCGCCTTGAATGCCGGAGAATGCATCCGGCGGCTCTTCTTCGTCATCTTCGCTCCTGATTCGCGGCAAGAATCCTCGCCGCTGTCAGGCAGAAAATCCACTCAAGCTACTGTCCGAATTTGCGGAGCCAGCTCTCATGTCGTGTTGGCCATGCTCTGCGTGATGTACTTCATCACCTATGTCGACCGGGTGAACATCGGTACCGCGGCCGGCGATATCCAGAAGGAGCTCGGCCTGTCAAACACCGAGCTCGGCCTGGTGTTCTCGGCCTTCGCCTATCCGTATCTGCTGTTCCAGGTGATCGGCGGCTGGGTCGGCGATCGCTTCGGACCGCGCCAGACCTTGTTCTGGTGCGGTATGATCTGGGCTGCGGCGACCATCATGACCGGCTTTGTCCATGGTCTCGCCGCGCTGTTCGTTGCCCGCTTCGCGCTCGGGTTCGGCGAAGGCGCGACTTTTCCCACCGCGACGCGCGCCATGCAGTACTGGACGCCGGCCAAAGCGGCGCGGCTTCGCGCAAGGGCTGACGCATTCGTTCGCGCGGCTCGGCAATGCCGTCACCCCGCCGGTGGTAGCGCTGCTGATCCTATGGCTGACCTGGCGCGGCGCATTCATCGCGCTCGGTATTGTCAGTCTGATCTGGGGCGTCGCGTGGGTCTGGTACTTCCGCAACGAGCCGAGCGACCATGGCTCGATCACCGCAGCCGAGCTTGCGACGTTGCCGCCGCGTCCGCAGGGCGAGCGGCCCAAGGTGCCGTGGGGCCCGCTGCTGCAGCGCATGTGGCCGGTGACCTTGACCTATTTCTGCTACGGCTGGTGCCTGTGGCTCTACCTCAACTGGCTGCCGCTGTTCTTCAAGAACAACTACAGCCTCGACCTGAAGAACTCGGCGCTGTTCGCATCCGGCGTCTTCTTCGCCGGCGTCGTCGGCGACAGCATCGGCGGCGTCATCTCCGACCGCATCCTCGAGCGCACCGGCAATGTGCGTCTGGCGCGGCTCAGCGTGACGATCGTGGGATTCGCCGGCGCGCTGCTGTCCCTGATGCCGATCCTGTTCGTTCACGACATCACGGTGGTCGCGCTCAGCCTGTCGGCCGGCTTCTTCTGCGCCGAGCTCGTGATCGGCCCGATGTGGTCGATCCCGATGGACATCGCGGCGAAATATTCCGGCACCGCCGCGGGGATCATGAACTCCGGCTCGGCGTTTGCGGCCATCGTCTCGCCGCTGGTCGCCGGCTTCGTCATCGACGCGACCGGCAATTGGTACCTGCCGTTCCTGATGTCGATGGGGCTCTTGCTGGTCGGAGGTTTCTCGGCATTGCTGATGCACCCGGAGCGGCCGTTCGAGGAGACCAGCGAACCGGTGGCACCGGGAAAGGTGGTGGCCGCCGAGTGAATAGGGCCATCGCATATGGCAGCGTCATGGCCGGGCTTGTCCCGGCCATCCACGTCTATCTTTGCCCGGAAACGAAGACGTGGATGCCCGGGACAAGCCCGGGCATGACGAGTTTTACGGGGACGATGATCGCGTCGATTCCCCAACCTCGATAGCCTCGGCCGAATGAGGGGCTGCCGGCCCCGGTGGAGCGCCGTCAGATATGCATGACGGCCCCTCGCCGGGCCTAGGACAAACCCGGCGAATAGTGATATGCGAGCGGCTCACCACGACCAAGACAAGACCGGGAAGACGCTCATGACCGTGCATACTGGAAGGCATTTTCTCCAGATTCCGGGACCGACCAACGTGCCGGACCGGGTGCTGCGGGCCATGGACATGCCGACCATGGACCATCGCGGTGCCGAATTCGCCGAGATCGGTTTTGCCGTGCTTTCGGCGATGCAGCGTGTGTTCCGCACCAAGCAGCCCGTGATCATCTACCCCTCGTCGGGGACCGGAGCCTGGGAGGCTGCGATCGTCAACACGCTGCAGCCCGGCGACAAGGTTTTGATGTGCGAGACCGGGCAATTCGCCGTGCTGTGGCACGGCATCGCCGACAAGTTCAAGCTCGACGTCGATTTCATTCCCGGCGACTGGCGCCACGGCGCCGACCTCGAGCAGATCGAGGCGCGGCTTGCCGCCGACAAGGCGCACAAGATCAAGGCCGTCTGCGTGGTCCATAACGAGACCTCGACCGCCTGCGTGACCTATCCGCGCGACGTCCGCAAGATCCTCGACACGTTGAAGCATCCGGCGCTGCTGATGGTCGATACCATCTCGGGCCTCGGCTCGCTTGAATATGAGCACGATGCCTGGGGGATCGACGTGTCGATCGCCGGCTCCCAGAAGGGACTGATGCTGCCGCCCGGCCTCGGCTTCAACGCCGTGTCGGAGAAGGCGCTGGCAGTGGCCAAGGCCAATCCCGCGATGCGCTCCTATTGGGACTGGCAGGAGGTCATCAACATCAACAAGGCCGGCACCTGGCCGTACACGCCCGCAACCAATCTCCTGTTCGGCCTCAGGGAGGCCGTGAAGATGCTGGAGGAGGAGGGGCTCGACAACGTCTTCGCCCGCCACAAGCGCCACAGCGAGGCGACGCGCGCCGCGATCAAGGTCTGGGGCCTCGAGACGCAGTGCCAGGAACAGGGCGCGCACTCGCCGGCGCTGACCGCGGTGCGGGTGCCTGATGGCCATGACGCCGATCATTTCCGCAAGGTCGTGCTTGATAATTTCGACATGTCGCTCGGCACCGGCCTCAACAAGGTCAAGGGCAAGGTATTCCGGATCGGGCATATCGGTCACTTCAACGACCTGATGCTGATGGGCACGCTGTCCGGCGTCGAGATGGGGCTTGATCTCGCCAAGGTGCCGCATCGCAGTGGCGGCGTGCTGGCGGCGATGGAAGTCCTGAAGGGACGCGACCCGTCGCAGGCGTCCAAGGCTGTTGCTTGAAGAGGCTGTTGCTTAAAAAGGCCGTCGCCTGAAATCGAATCGTAGACAACAGAAAGAGCGAGACATGAACGCGCCCGTCACTTCGACCGAAGACCTGATCTATTCCGTCGAGGACGGGATCGCGCGCATCACGTTCAACCGGCCGCAGGCGCGCAACGCGCTGACCTTTGCGATGTATGAGCAGATGGCTTCGATCTGCGAGAACATCAATCAGGATCACTCATCAAGGCGCTGATCATGACCGGTGCCGGCGACAAGGCGTTCGCCTCGGGCACCGACATCTCGCAGTTCCGGGCCTTCAAGACCGCGCAGGATGCGCTGGATTATGAGGCGCGGATCGACCGCGTGCTGGGAACGCTCGAACAATGCCGCGTGCCCGTCATCGCAGCGATCGCCGGCGCGTGCACCGGTGGCGGCGCCGGCATCGCCGCATGCTGTGACATCCGCATCGGTACCGAGGCGACACGGATCGGCTTCCCGATCGCGCGCACGCTCGGCAACTGCCTCTCGATGTCCAACATCTCGCGGCTGGTCTCGCTGATCGGCCCGGCGCGGACCAAGGATCTGATCTTCAAAGCGCGCCTGGTCGAGGCACCGGAGGCGCTGGCGCTCGGGCTCCTGAACGAAGTCGTTCCCGACGTGGAGACGCTGCAGCGCCGCGCCAACGAGACCGCCAAGCTTGTCGCCGGCCATGCGCCGATCACGCTCGAAGTGACCAAGGAAGCGGTGCGCCGCATCCGCCGCACGCTGTCGCGCGAGGAAGGCGAAGACCTGATCCTGCGCGCCTACATGAGCGAGGATTTCCGCGAAGGCATGGACGCCTTCCTCAACAAGCGCGCGCCGAACTTCAAGGGCAAGTAGCGGCGGTTTCACGCTTTGCTCCAGGTCGCGCCAACGCACGCCATATAGCCCAAACTGGTCAGATGAAAAGGAATGACCGGATTGCGCAGCAAAACCGGATCATGGTTGCTGCGTATTTGTGGGGTCGGCTATCGCACCTGTTGAATGGCAGGGGGCAATTGGAAGTGGTCGGCAGGGGTCGTCCGATTGCAATTGTACGGGCGACCCCACTCTTCGGTTTCAAATTTCCATCGGCGTGACCTGGAGAGGGTGAATATGCGCGTAAAATCTAATTTCACCCGACAAATCAATGCGACACACCCTGTCCAGCCCTTCCGCGAAAAATATTTCGGTTTATCGTAAGGGCAGCTCAGTGTTATGACTCCGCCGTCTCACCCGATCGAGGGGCGCTTCGCGGTAGTCACGAACGCGGTGTGGGATGCGGTGGACGCCGAGCGTGGCGCTGACGAGAGCACGCGAAGCGGACGGTGAAGTCGTGTGGTCCTGACGCCCCAGCGGTAGGTGTCCCCTCGCAAAACGCGCAAGCGTTTTTGCGAGGGCGGTGACAACAAAGCCCGGTCTCGCCGGGGAGAGCACGAAATAAGCCGTAACCCATCGCGCAGGGAAAGCCGGAGTTCCCGGTGACACCTGTGGTCCTACCTCCCGTGCTTCCTGTTGCACGGGACCCATGGGTGCAATCGGCACCCGGCTTTCCCTGCGCCCTCTGTTTGATGAGAGGGCGGAACGAGATGTAAGACTCGGACGATTCATGTCGCGAGAATGCGATGCTGTATCCCCATCCTCACCTGTCATCGCCCGGCTTGACCGGGCGATCCAGTACGCCGCGGCCGCTCGGCTCAAGCTCCGGCGTCTCTGGAATACTGGATCACCCGCATGCGCGGGTGATGACCATCGAGCATGTTGTTTGCCATTCGAATCCGAATAGGACCGTCATCCCCGCGCAAAGGCTTCGCCTTTGTCGCTGGAGGTGCGAGCTGAGCGAGCCTCGAAGGATGTACGGCCCGGCTGGTGGCCGTGCATCCTTCGAGACGCGCTACGCGCTCCTCAGGATGACGGGACTGCTAATGTCAGTGCGAACCGACACACCCACCTCATTCCAAAGTCATACGTGCTGCGGCAGTTCGCGGCTTGAACTCACCCGCATTCTCGGCACAATGACGGCACCCGCCAATTCGCAGGTTTTCGCCAAGCCGAACAAATAGATAGGGAAGAAACACGTGGGACAGATTGTGAAAACCACGGCTGCCATCGCGGCCTTGCTGCTGAGCACGCCGGCCTTTGCCGGCTGGGAGCCGAGCAAGCCGGTCGAGATCGTGGTTGCGGCCGGTGCCGGTGGCGCCTCCGACCAGATGGCGCGGATGATGCAGGCGGCGATCCAGAAGAACAATCTGATGAAGCAGCCGATGGTGGTGTCGCTGAAGGGCGGCGCGTCGGGTGCCGAAGCGCTGATCTACATGCTGCCGCTGTCGGCGAAAATTCCCTTCAACTGGCGCGACCTCACGCCGGTGTCGGTGATTGCGCTCGATCAGTTCGTGTTGTGGGACAATGCATCGGGTCCCAAGACCGTGAAGGAGTTCATCGAGGCCGCCAAGGCGGCAAGCGCGCCGTTCAAGATGGGCGGCACGGGCTCCAAGCGCGAAGATCACGTGCTGACCGTGTTCATGGAGCAGAAGACCGGCGCAAAGTTCTCCTACCTGCCGTACAAATCCGGCGGCGAGGCTGCGACCCAGCTGGTCGGCGGCCACACCGAGTCCAACGTCAACAATCCGAGCGAGAACCTCGAAGTCTGGCGGGCCGGCCAGGTTCGCGCGCTCTGCGTGTTCGACAAGGAGCGGATCTCCTACAAGACCAAGGTCACCGAGACGCAATCCTGGAACGATATCCCGACCTGCAAGGAAGAGGGGCTCGACCTGCAGTACCTGATGCTGCGCGCGATGTTCCTGCCGGGCAAGGTCACGCAGGAGCAACAGGCGTTCTATGCCGACCTGTTCCAGAAGGTGACGCAGACGGCTGAATACAAGGACTATATGGAGAAGCAGGCGTTGAAGCCGATCTTCCTCACCGGCAAGGACATGGTCGAGTTCCTCGAGGATGACGACAAGCTGAACGCCTCGCTGATGAATGCGGCGGGCTTCGTCGCGAAGTAGCGATGGCGGTTGTGACGTCTTCCGCCATTCCGGGGCGATGCGGAGCATCGAACCCGGAATCTCGAGATTCCGGGTTCGCCCTTCGGGCGCCCCGGAATGACCGGCCGCATCGCTTCGCCGTCGGTCCGGAATCGCCTTGCATCGCGCAGCCACCCCATCGATATTGCGCCGCACTATGGCGGAATGTCCGGCGGGACTGTGAGGAGCGATCATGAGCAAAGCCGTTCTCGGCATCATCGGCGGATCCGGCATCTACGACCTGCCGGGCCTGGAAAATGTCCGCGAGGAAGCGATCACGAGCCCGTGGGGCGAGCCGTCGGCGCCGCTGCGCCGCGGCGAGATGGCGGGACTGCCGATCGTGTTCCTGCCGCGGCACGGCCAGGGACATGCGTTGTCGCCGTCCGACATCAACTATCGCGCCAATATCGACGTGCTGAAGCGGGCGGGGGTTACCGACCTTGTTGCACTGTCCGCGTGCGGCTCGTTCAAGGAGGAGTTGCCGCCGGGCACGTTCGTGCTGGTCGACCAGTTCGTCGATCGCACCCACAGGCGCGAGAGCTCGTTCTTCGGCAAGGGCTGCGTCGCGCATGTCTCGATGGCGCATCCGGTGTCGCCGTTGCTGGTGAAGCATCTCGCGGCCGCGGCCGAGGCCGAGCGCATCGCGTTTGCGCGCGGCGGCACCTATCTCTGCATGGAAGGGCCGCAATTCTCCTCGCTCGCCGAAAGCCTGACCTACAAGGCGCAGGGCTATTCGGTGATCGGCATGACCAACATGCCGGAAGCCAAGCTCGCCCGTGAGGCCGAGATCTGCTACGCCAGCGTGGCGATGGTGACCGATTTCGATTGCTGGCATCCGGCGCATGATGCCGTGACGGTGCAGGATATCATCCGCGTGCTGAATTCGAACGCCGAGAAGGCAAAGGCGCTGGTCGCGCGTCTGGCGCGGGATTTCCCGCGCGAGCACGAGCCGTGTCCGATGGGCTCAGATCGTGCACTGGACACCGCGCTGATCACGGCGCCCACGGCGCGCGATCCGCAGTTGCTTGCCAAGCTCGATGCCGTCGCCGGAAGGGTGTTGAACGCATGAAGGTCGATGGACGGCATTTTCGCAGCATCTGGCTCGAGCCCGACGGCTGGTCGGTCGGCGCGATCGATCAGCGGCGGCTGCCGCATGAGTTCATCATCGCCAGGCTCACGACAGCGGAGGAGGCCGGCGAGGCGATCAGCTCGATGCTGGTGCGCGGCGCGCCGCTGATCGGCGCCACCGCAGCCTATGGCATGGCGCTTGCGATGCGCGCCGATGCGTCCGACGCGGCGCTCGCGCGGGCCGGCAAGATGCTCGCTGCGACCCGGCCGACCGCGATCAATCTGAAGTGGGCGATCGACGAGATGCAGCGCGCGCTCGCGCCGCTCGCAGCTTCAGCCCGCGCGGAAGCCGCCTATGCCCGCGCCCGCGAAATCGCCGACGAGGATGTCGAGATCAACCGCGATATCGGCCGCCACGGCCTTGCCCTGATCGAGCAAATCGCCGCGACGAAGAAGCCGGGCGAGCCGGTGAACGTGCTGACGCATTGCAATGCCGGCTGGCTTGCAACGGTGGATTGGGGAACGGCGACATCGCCGATCTACCAGGCGCATGATCGCGGCATTGCGGTCCATGTCTGGGTCGACGAGACGCGGCCGCGCAATCAGGGTGCCTCGCTGACCGCCTGGGAGCTCGGGCATCACGGCGTGCCGCACACCGTGATCCCTGACAACACCGGTGGCCATCTGATGCAGCATCGAATGGTTGATCTTGCGATTGTCGGAACCGACCGCGTCGCCGCCAATGGCGACGTCTGCAACAAGATCGGGACCTATCTGAAGGCGCTCGCGGCCCATGACAACGGCGTGCCGTTCTACGTTGCGCTGCCGTCGCCGACCATCGACTTTCGTATCGATGACGGCATCAAACAGATTCCGATCGAGCAGCGCGCGGCCGCCGAGGTGACGCACCTCACCGGGCGCACGACTGATGGACGGATCGAGACCGTGCGCGTGGTGCCGGAAGGCTCTTCCGTCGCCAATTTCGGCTTCGACGTGACGCCGGCCAGGCTGGTGACGGGATTGATCACCGAGCGCGGCGTCCTCAACGCTAGCCGTGCTGCACTTGCGAGCGCGTTTCCCGAACGTTCCGGCGTTAGCTGAAGGCTGCATTGACGGTGATTGTATCAGCGCGCTATCCAATCGTTGCCCTCGCAACCGAGACCGTCTCGTCCATGTCCAATACCGAACTTGAGATCGTCGTCGACGATCCGACCGCGCCTGAAGAGAACTCGCCTGCGGTCGTCAGCACCGGCGTCGTCGACGTCGTCGTCTCGCTGCTTTTGCTTGTGCTCGCTTTGGTGCTCGGCTGGGACAATTGGCGCACCGGCGCCTCGTGGGATTCGACCGGGCCGCAACCGGGCTATTTTCCGTTCTATCTCTCGGTCATCCTCGGCGGCGCCAGCCTCTACGGCCTGGGCGCCGCCTTCCTCTCGCGCCGGGAAGCCGCCGAGACCTTCGTCACCCGCGCCCAGCTGCGCCGGGTGATGGCGGTGTTCGTGCCGACATTGCTGTTCTGCTTCGCCACTCAATATCTCGGCCTCTATGTCGCGAGCTTTCTCTTGATCGCGGGCTTCATGCGCCTGGTCGGCAAGATCGCGCTGTGGAAGTCGCTGTTGACTGCCTTCGTCTTCACCGCCGTGATGTTCATAACGTTCGACGTCGCGTTCGACGTCATCATGCCGAAGGGGCCGCTCGAAGCGGCTCTCGGCCGCTAGCCAACCGACAGGATTTCGAGACATGGAAGCCTTCGGTCTGTTGCTGCACGGCTTCGCCGTCCTGCTGACGTGGAAGACGCTGCTGTTGATGATGGTCGGCCTCGTGCTCGGCATCTTCGTCGGCGTGCTGCCCGGGCTTGGCGGTCCGAATGGCGTCGCGATCCTGCTGCCGTTGACCTTCACGATGGATCCGACGTCCGCCATCGTGATGCTGTCCTGCATCTATTGGGGCGCACTGTTCGGCGGCGCCATCACCTCGATCCTGTTCAACATTCCCGGCGAGGCCTGGTCGGTCGCGACCACCTTCGACGGCTATCCGATGGCGCAGCAAGGCAGGGCGGCTGAAGCGCTGACGGCCGCGTTCACTTCGTCCTTCATCGGTTCGCTGGTCGCGGTGCTCCTGATCACCTTCCTGGCGCCGATGATCTCGTCGTTCGCGCTGAAGTTCGGCCCGCCGGAGTTCTTCGCCGTCTACCTCCTGACCTTCTGTTCGTTCGTCGGCCTCGGCCGCGAGGCCAAGCACAAGACGGTGATCTCGATGTCGCTTGGGCTGCTGCTCGCCGGCGTCGGCATGGATACGGTGTCCGGGCAGCTGCGCATGACCTTCGGCTCCGCGGAGCTGCTGCGCGGCATCAACTTCCTCGTCGCGGTGATCGGCCTGTTCGGCATTAGCGAGATCCTGCTCACGATGGAGGAGCGCCTGGCGCTGCGTGGACACGCCGCCGGCATCAGCCTGCGCGTGGTGCTCTCGGTATGGAAGGACCTGCCGAAATACTGGGTGACGCTGCTGCGCTCGTCCGTGATCGGCTGCTGGCTCGGGATCACGCCGGGCGGCGCGATCGCGGCCTCCTTCATGGGCTACAATCTCGCCAAGCGCTTCGCCAAGGATCCGGAAAGTTTTGGCAAGGGCCGCATCGAGGGCGTGTTCGCGCCGGAGACCGCCGCGCATGCCTCGGGCACCTCGGCGCTGTTGCCGATGCTCGCGCTCGGCATTCCCGGCTCGGGGACTGCGGCGATCCTGCTTGGCGGCCTGATGGTGTGGGGCCTCAACCCGGGCCCGCTGCTGTTCGTCGAGCACAAAGACTTCGTCTGGGGCCTGATCGCCTCGATGTATCTCGGCAACGTCGTTGGCCTCGTGCTGGTGCTGACCACCGTGCCGATCTTCGCCTCGATCCTCCGGGTACCGTTCGCGGCGGTCGCGCCGATGATCGTGGTGTCCTGCGCGATCGGCGCCTATGCGATCCAGAACGCGATGTTCGACATCTGGTTGATGCTGGGCTTCGGTGTCGTCGGCTACGTCTTCAAGAAGATCGGCATCCCGCTTGCGCCATTCACCCTCGCGCTGGTGCTCGGCAGCCGTGCCGAGGACGCATTCCGGCTCTCGATGATCGGTTCCGGCGGCGATATGAAGGTGTTCTGGTCGAACGGCCTCGTCGGCACCATCACGACCTTGGCGATCGTGCTGCTGTTCTGGCCGGTGATCGATCGGGCCTTTGCCGGCGTCGCGCGTCTGGTGCGGCCGGCAAAGGCGTGAGGGGTCAGACGACCTTGCGCTGCCGGAGCTCGGCGATCTCGTCCTTGTCGAAGCCGAATTCGGCCAGGACTTCCTCGGTCTGCTCGCCGAATTCCGGCGGACGGGCCGCCATCCTGCTCGGGGTCCGCGACAGCGTCACGGGCTGGCTGACCAGCTGGATATGCCGGTTCTCGTCATTGGGAACGTGCTGGGCCATGCCGAGATGCTTGACCTGGGCATCCTCGAACATCTGGTCGATCGAATAGATCGGCCCGCACGGCACGCCGGCGGCGTTCAGCTCCTGCACCCAGGTCTCGGTCGACTTCTTCTGGGTCAGCGCGTCGATCCGCGCATTGAGCGCGTCGCGATTCTTCGAGCGCGCCGGTGCGGTTGCATAGTCGGGGTCGGTGACCAGATCGGGCGCGCCGATCGCCTGTGCGCAGCGCTCCCAGATTCGTCCTCCGGTGGTGGCGATGTTGATGTAGCCGTCGGAGGTCGTGAACACGCCGGTCGGGATCGAGGTCGGATGGTTGTTGCCGGCCTGCTTGGCGACTTCCTTTTCCATCAGCCAGCGCGCCGCCTGGAAATCCAGCATGAAGATCTGCGCCTGCAGCAGCGAGGTCTGCACCCATTGGCCTTCGCCGGAAACATCGCGCTCCAGCAGCGCGGTCAGGATGCCGAGCGCACAGAACAGGCCCGCGGTCAGGTCCGCAACGGGAATGCCAACCCGCATCGGCCCCTCGCCGGGCGCGCCGGTCACCGACATCAGGCCGCCCATCCCCTGCGCGATCAGATCGAACCCCGGGCGCTTGTGATAGGGGCCGCCCTGGCCGAAGCCGGAGATGCTGCCATAGACGATCCGCGGATTGATCTTGCAGATGCTCTCATAGTCGATGCCGAGCTTGGCCTTGACGTCCGGCCGGAAGTTTTCGACCACGACATCAGCCTGTTCGGCCAGCCGCTTGAACACCTCGAGCCCCCTGGGGTCTTTCAGGTTCAAGGTCATGGCGCGCTTGTTGCGATGCAGGTTCTGGAAATCGGACCCGCCGCGGGGGCCGCCCGGCTGCTCGCCGCCGCCGTCCTCCAGCAGCGCATCGATCTTGATGACGTTGGCACCCCAGTCGGCGAGCTGGCGCACGCAGGTCGGCCCCGACCGGACCCGGGTCAAATCCAGCACGGTGAAACGGGACAGGGCTTGGGATGCGCGAGGAAAGGGCATTGAGACACCTCTTGTTTGGCGGGCCGCTCTGGGGGCTACTGCCTATCTGCCTTAGACAATTTGGCTGACCTTTCCAACTGTTACCCGGACGACAGGCCGGGCCGGAAACAACCAGCCATGGTTCCGTGAAGATCGGTTCGTCCCTTGGCGGTGATTTGGGCCAGCCGGGCCTGCTCGCCGGCACTACCATCTGCCAACCCTCGACAATCACCCCGGCGGCTGCTAGCCCGTCGCCGAGCCGAACGGGTTTTGCCCTTATGGAATAGACACTTGAAGCGTATCGAAGCGATGGACCGAAAACGGGCATGGCGGTGAAGAAAGGTCCATCCCATCTGCTCGGCAACTCGGCATGGAACGCGACTGCCTTCGCGGTCGCAGTGCTGCTCAATCTTGCGATCCTGCCATTCGTGATTTTCCGCCTTGGCCTCGCTGCGTTCGGTGTTGCGGGCCTGGTGACAGCCTGCGTCGCGCCTGCGCTGATGTTCAGCAACGCGCTTGGCCTCTCCACGACGCGCGAGCTCGCGCAACGATTGGAATCGTCCGATCGCGACGATGCGCGGCGCTTCTTCGCGACCGCCCTTGCGCTCGCCCTCGTCGTGGGCGGCCTGATCGCGGTAGTGCTCAGCCTTGTGGGCGCGCCGTTCGCGCGATTGGGATTTCACCTGGGGGGCCCGGCTGGCGACGACCTGGGGCTTGCCTTTGCATTGGCCGGCGCCGGCTGGCTGTGCCAGTGCCTGTTCGCGGTCTTCCTCTCGCTGTTCACGGCGCGCCAGGATTATCGGCGGATCGCGTCGATCAGCATCACAGGCACGGTGGTGACGACGATGTCGATGCTGCTGCTGATCCCGCATGCGCCGCGCGCCTCGACGTTCCTCGGTTGCCAGGCATTGGGCTTCGCAACGAATTTCCTGATGGCCGTCGCCTGGTCGCGGCACGCGATGGGTGACTGGCTGGCACGGCCGGCGCTCGATCGCAACGCGCTGCGTGCACTGGTCAAGCTTGGCGGCTGGCAGGTGGCTGCGCAAAGCGGCGCGCTGTTTGCCGGGCAGGCGGACCGCTATCTGCTCGGCGCGCTGCTGCAGCCGCAATTTGTCGGCTTCTACAGTGTTGCGCAGCGGCTGGAGGAGGCGGTCTATATCGGTGTGCTGAAGGTCGGCGAGATCCTGTTCCCGTTCTTCAGCACGCTGCAAAAGGAGGATGACGATCGCAAGGTCGACCTGCTGCTTCGTTCGTCCTGGATTCTCAATGTGCTTGCCGCGAGCGCGCTCGGCGGCCTGATCCCGGTCGCAGGCGCATTACTATATCGATGGACCGGCGCCGAGGTGGCGGCCGAGGCGCAACTGGTGCTGGTGGTGCTCTCGATCAGCGGCATATTGGGGTCCTGCGCCAACGTGTTTGCGTTCTATCTGCTGTCGCAGGGGCGCTCCAGTTCCAACGCGCTGATCTCGCTCGTCACCGGTGTCTTCACGCTCGCGACCAGCGCCGTCGCATTGCCGTATTTCGGCTGGCAGGCGGCCGGTTGGAGCACCTGCGTCGGGATGGTCGCGCAGATGGTCACCACGGTGCTGCTGTTGCGGCGGACCTTCAGGTTTTCAGCCATGTGGTCGCGGATGCTGCATTTCGTCCTCGTCCCGCTCGGCACCGGGATCGCCGTTGCGCTGGCGCTGCGCTCCCAGCTTGGCCACACCTCATTCGACCACGCGCCGTCATGGTGGTATGTGGTGTCGCTCTACGGCGTGTCGGCGGCGGCAATCTTCGTCGCCGCCGTCGCCGTGTCGCAGCTTGGTCCCTATCGTGCCGTCTGCCGGCGGGACCTCCGCATCATCATCACCCGCTTCTTGCCCTTCAAGGCCGCCTAGACATGTGTGGTATCGCAGGCATCGTCAATCTGCGCGGCTCCGCCGTGGAGCCGGCCGAGATCTCGCGGCTCACCAGTCTGATCGCGCATCGCGGTCCGTTCGGCGAGGGCATCTGGTTCAACGCCAAGCGAAACGTCGCCTTCGGCCATCGCCGGCTCGCCATCATCGATCCCGGCGAGGGTGGCTATCAGCCGATGGTCTCAGGCGATGGCCGCCATGTGATCGTCTACAACGGCGAGATCTATAACTTCCTCGAATTGCGCCGCGAGCTCGAGGCGAAGGGCGCGGTGTTCCGCAGCCAGTCCGATACCGAAGTGATCCTTGCCGCCTGGCAGGCGTGGGGCGAGGACATGCTGCTGCGCTTCAACGGCATGTGGGCGCTGGCGATCTACGACACCGCCACGGATGATCTGTTCCTTGCGCGCGACCGTTTCGGCATCAAGCCGATGCTCTATGCGCTGTCGTCCGAGCGATTCGTCTTCGCGTCCGAGCAGCGGGCGCTGGCGCGGAGCGGACTGATCGAGACATCGCTCGACATCGACGTGGCGCGGCGGCTGTTGCTTGACCCATTCGGGATCGAAGGCAGCGAGCGGACCCTGTTCGCGCAGCTGCGCCGCCTGCAGGGCGGCCACTGCATGTGGCTGCGCCAGGGCAAGGTGCAGGTGCGCCGCTGGTGGCGAACCGTGGATCATCTGCCTGATATCCCGGACACCGAGGCCGAACGCGTGGCGCGCTTTCGTGAGCTGTTTCAGGATTCCGTGGCGCTGCGCATGCGCAGCGACGTACCGATCGGCACTTGCCTGTCCGGCGGCTTCGACTCGTCCGCGGTGATCTGCACCATGTCGGCGCATGAGAAGGCCGGCATGGGACCGCGCGACAGCACCGCCTGGCGGCACGCCTTTGTCGCGACCTTTCCCGGCGACAGCAACGACGAGCGGCCGATGGCGGAGGAAGCGGCCGCATGGGCCGAGGTGGTGCCGAGCTTTCTCGAGATCGGCCGCGCTGATGCGCTGATCGACCTTGACCGGATCCTCGACGACAATGACGACGTCTATATCGGGCTGCCGAGCGCGCCGTGGCTGATCTACCGCGAACTCCGGCGCCAGAACGTCACCGTGTCGCTTGACGGTCACGGCGCGGATGAATTGATGGGCGCCTACCTGCAGGAGGGGCAGTCGACCGCATTCCGGATCCGGAACGCAGCGACCGCGCTCACGTCACGATCGAAGCTGGCGCAGCGGGGCATCGACTTCTTGCGGGCGCAGATGATCAGGCGGCAGGGGTATTACTTCCTGCGTGGCGGCGCGGCGGCGATGCCCGCACCGTTGCGGCTGGTCGCCGAGGATGACGAAATGCCGAGCGCGTGGGGCGCGCTGAACCGGCGTCTCTACCGGATGTTTCACTCGACCACGCTGCCAACCATCCTGCGCAATTTCGACCGGCTCTCGATGGCGCACGGGATCGAGGTCCGGATGCCGTTCATGGACTGGCGGCTGGTCACCTACACGATGGCGCTGCCGGAAACGAGCAAGTCGGCCGACGGCATGACCAAGGTGGTGGCGCGGCAGGCGATGGCGAACCTGATGCCCGAAAGCATCCGCACTGCGCGCCGCAAGGTCGGATTCAATTCGCCGATGCCGGAATGGCTGAACGGGCCGTTGGCCGGCTGGACCGCAGAGCTGCTCGATCGGAAGGTCCCGGCATTTGCCGAGTTCGTCGACGAGGTGCCGCTTCGAAAGGCGGTCGGCCGCTTGACGGCATCGCAAAGCTGGGGTTGGGAATCCGTCGGCCGGATCTGGCCGTATCTGAACATGAAATGGATGTTGGCGAGGTCCGCGTAAGCAATGCGTCTGTTCCAGAACAGCGGTCTCTATCCGTCCTATCTGCCGCGGCTGAACCAGCTTGCGGCAAAGGCGTCGACCTTCGCGGCGCGGCGCGACGTGTTCCTGCACGATCGCTTTGGCGCGGCGCATTTCCTCAAGCCGGTGCTCGACCGCGCACCCGAAGCCTTCTTCACCAACGGCGACGACGAAGTGCTGCAGCGCCGATGGGCGCATGAGCAGGGCATCAAGGGGACGCCGACGCTCGAGGCAATCCTGCTTGCGCAGATCGAGCATCACGGAACCGAGGTGTTCTACAATCTCGATCCGGTGCGCTATCCGAGCCCGTTCGTCGCAAAGCTTCCCGGCTGCGTGAAGAAGACGCTGTGCTGGCGCGCGGCACCCTCCGGAAATGCCGACCTGACCGCCTATGGCGCGGTGCTTGGAAACTTCCCTTCGATCCTCGAGGCCTGGCGCAGCAAGGGGTGCCGGGCAGAGCTGTTCTTCCCTGCGGTCGATCCGGTGATGGAGCAATACGGCCACGGCGAACGGCCGATCGACGTGGCGTTTGTCGGTGGATATTCGCGGCACCACAGCGCGCGGGGCCGGACGCTCGAGCAGGTCGCGGCGCTGGCGGCTGATCGCAACATCGTATTCTGCCTCGATGCATCGCGGCTGACACGGCTTGCCGAAAGCCCGGTCGGACGATTATTGCCGCTGGGGAAGCACCGGCGTCCCGAGGTCATCGCGCGGATCGCGAGGTTGCCGCTGTTCGGCAGGGACCTCTACGATCTCTTCGGATCGGCGAAGATCGTGCTCAACGGCGCAATCGACATGGCCGGCAACGATCGCGGCAACATGCGCTGCTTCGAGGCGATGGGCTGCGGAGCGCTGCTCGTCTCGGACGCCGGCAATTATCCGGAGGGGATGGAGGATGGGCAGACGATTGCGGTCTACGAGTCGGGCAATGATTGCCTCACCCAGATCGCGAATTGCTTGCGGGGCTGGGATGAAATGAAGGCGAAAGCCGAGCGGGGGCGGCGAGTGGTCGGAGATTTGTATAGCAAAGGGCGCCAGTGGGCCCTATTTGAAGACCTCTTGGAGCGCGTCTAGGAGCAGGCATGCACGTTGACGGTCTGGTTTTTAGAATCAAGGAGTTGGCTGACGCGGCTGCATTGCCTGTCTACTTTGCTAGAGGGCGTCGACCCTGGTCGGTTGGTTACTTTACGCGCAAGAAGGACTGCATTCAGACCGCGATCGACACGGCCGCCGTTGGATCGGGGCGCCCGCTGCCTGACGCATTTGGCATCGCCATCGATGAGAGGGTAGTCGAATATCCATGGCTGTTCGACCGGTTGCGCCGCGATGGTGTCCGACTGGGACGAATGCTTGACGCGGGCTCGACGCTGAATCACGACTACATTCTGGGCCGCGATCCACTGCGCAACGCGGACCTGACGATCATGACGTTGGCACCGGAAAAGCGGTGTTACTGGTACGAGGGCTATTCCTACGTCTTTGGGGATTTTCGCAAGACGAGGTTCGAGGATGGCGCCTTCGACACCATTGTCAGCATTTCTACCCTGGAGCATGTCGGACTGGACAACACAATGCTCTACACCAATGATCCGGCTAAATCAGAAACCAATAAGCATGGCTTTGCCGATGCGATGCGCGAGTTTCGACGGATCATTGCTCCCGGCGGACGTTGCCTGATCACGGTGCCATATGGGCGATATGAGAACTTCAACTGGTTTCAGGTCTTCGACCGGGGGATGATCCAGACCCTGATCGACGCTTTTGCGCCTTCGTCCTTCGAGCTCGAGTTCTTCGGCTATGAGAAGACGGGCTGGCGTCGGGCAACGGAGGCCGAGGTTGCGAATGCGACTGCATTTGACCCGCATAGCGGACGCGGCCGGCTCGACGACAGGGCTGGCTGCGCGCGCGCTATTGCCTGCATCGAGTTGATCAGATGAATCTCGATTACTGGCTGCAGCGGATGCTGGGGCGCGCGACCTGTCGCCTTGGGTCGGACGCCAGGCTGATGCCGACTGCACGCATCCGCAATATTCGCGGTGACAGCGACTGCATCGTCATTGGTGCGAACAGCATTATCCGAGGCGAGCTTTTGACGTTCGCCCATGGCGGGCGCATCGAAATCGGATCGTGGTGTTATGTCGGGGAGAATTCGCGGATATGGTCCGCTGGATCCGTGCGAATTGGAGACCGGGTGCTGATTGCGCACGATGTGAATGTCTTCGACAATCTCACTCATCCTGTGGACCACGTGGCGCGCCACCGGCAGATTCAGGAGATGTTTACCAAAGGTCATCCGCGTGAGCTAGATCTCGATGAGCGTCCTGTCCTGATCAACGACGATGCCTGGATCGGGGCTGGCGTTTTCCTGACGAGAGGCGTTCGGATCGGCGCCCGCGCGATAGTAGCGGCTGGTTCGGTAGTCACTGGGGACGTCGCCGAAGACACAGTCGTCGCCGGAAACCCGGCACGTCTTGTAAGGTCAGTCCTTGAAACTTAGTTTGGCTGGGTCAATCGCATGATCGTGTGGGTCACAGGCGCGAACGGGTTCATCGGCCGCCATCTTGTGCGGGAGTTGGCCGCGCCGGGCCATGCGGTGCATGGGGTCGGGCACGGAGCCGTCGATGCGGCGGAAGCCCGGCGCCTCGGTTTGCAGAGCTGGATCAACGGTGAGGTCGACGCGGCCAATCTCAACACGCTTGCGGCTGTGCACGGGTTGCCGGCGCAGGTCTTTCACCTCGCCGGCGGATCGTCCGTCGGCGTCTCGATTGAGCGGCCGTTTGAGGATTTCACACGGACTGTCGCCAGCACGGCGCGGCTGCTCGAATGGTTGCGTGGATCCGCGCCAGATTGCGCAGTGATCGCGGTGTCGAGCGCCGCCGTCTATGGTGCCGACCATACCGGCCCGATCGCCGAAAGCGCCGTCGCAGCTCCGATGTCACCCTATGGGCAACACAAGTTCATGATGGAGCAATTGTGCCGCAGCTACGCGCAGTCGTTCGGCATCCGCTGCACTGTCGTGCGGCTGTTCTCGGTCTACGGTCCCAACCTGCGCAAACAATTGCTCTGGGACATCTGCTCGCGGCTCGAGGCCAGGGAGCCGTTGCTCACGCTCGGCGGGATGGGCAACGAAATCCGCGACTGGACCGACGTTCGCGACGTCGCGAGGCTTCTTGCAAGTGTCGCGGAACCGTCGCCGCAGGAGACGTTCCGGGTCATCAATGGCGGATCGGGCCGTGGGACGAGCGTTGCCGACATTGCGGCCGGCCTTATCCGGGAGTGGGGAAGCAACACCGCAGTGCGACACTCGGGCGTAAGCCGGCCCGGCGATCCCGTGAGCCTGTTGGCCGACGATGCAATGCTGCGCCAAATCGGGTTCGATTGGCGCATTCCCCTCGATCAGGGCCTTGCCGACTACGTGACGTGGTTCAAGGGGCAGGCTTCGTGACGTTGCGCCCGTTGCGGATCGCGTTCAGTCACATTTCGCGTCGGCTTTGGGCTGGCGGATACAATTATCAGCGCAATCTGTTCGCGGCGCTCGCCTGGTCTCTGCCTGGCGAATTCGTTCCGGTCATCTTTGCCGGGAATACGGCCGATGAGAATGAACTCGCGGAGCTTGCCGCAACACCGGGTGTTGAGGTGGTCCGGTCGGCAGCATTCGATGGACAGCCAGGTTCAGCCGCGGCGCTGGGGCTTGGGCTGGACCCCGGAGCCGCCGCGGCGTTTCGCTCCGCGCGCATCGATGTTGTTGTTGAAGCGGCACACTTCTTCGGCTGGCGGCTGGCTATCCCGGTAGTGGCGTGGATTCCGGACCTGCAACACCGATCTCTGCCTCAGCTCTTTCCGAGGATGGCACGCTGGCGCCGCGAAATCGGCTTTCGCGTCCAGATGGCGTCGGGCCGGACCATCATGCTGAGCAGCGAGAGTGCGCATCGCGATTTCAGGACCTACTATCCGCGCGCCGGGAACGATGTCTGCGTGGTTCGCTTCGCAACCCAGCCGCCGGCCGCTCTCCTGAACACGGATCCGTCCGAGGTGATCGCGACCTACGGCCTGCCGGAAAGCTATTTCTACCTGCCCAATCAGTTCTACCGTCACAAGAACCATCAGCTCGTGGTCGACGCGCTGACGATCCTGAAGAAGCGCGGCGCCAACGTGGTGGTCTGTGCTTCCGGCAGCACCGAGGACCGCCGCGAGCCGGGCTATTACGAACTGGTCAACGCGCAGGTTCGCGAGCGCGGCCTCGATGCGCATTTCCGCCATGTTGGGACGATCCCCTTGTTACACGTCTACGCGCTGCTGCGGGCATCGACCGCACTGATCAATCCATCGCGTTTCGAGGGGTGGAGCACGACGGTCGAGGAGGCGAAGTCGTTCGGCGTTCCGATGATCCTGTCCGATCTCGATGTGCACAAGGAGCAGACCGACGGGGCTGCACGCTATTTCGGCGTCAATGATCCGGTCGCGCTCGCGGACCACCTGATGCAAGTTTCACAGCAGGCGCGCGGGCTCGTCGTTCGGAACGTCGTCCCGCATCAGGACGACAGCGTCCGCGCCTTTGCGGCGAGTTTTGCGGCCACCATGCGACGGGCTGCCGGTCAGGAGATCAGTGAGCCAGTCGCAAGATAGAAGCTGAGGTCGCGCAGCAGATCGCGCGGGCGCTGCTTCACCCGGCGAGGTTGACGTTCATCGCGTGAACGGGGTAGAGGAGAGCTCAGGCGCTGGGTCGGATGTCATGCCGCGGCGGCCAGACTGCGCGTCCTGTCGAATTGTCAACGAAACCCAGACGAACAGGTTAGTCCCACGTGTGCGGCATATTCGGCCTCATCGCCAAGAACGGGCTCGTTGATGCTGATCAAGTCGATCGACTGACCGATCTGGTCGCTCACCGCGGGCCGGACGGGCGCGGCGTGAGGGTCAATGGCAATGTCGGGTTGGGACACCGGCGCCTCGCCATCATCGATCTGACCGAAGACGGCGCGCAGCCGATGCGCGACAGGCTGCTTCCGATCTGGATCACCTACAACGGTGAAATCTACAACTACCTCGAGCTCCGCGCGGAACTCGAGGCGCTCGGACATGTCTTCCACACCGCGTCCGACACCGAGGTCCTGCTGGCCGCCTATGTCCACTGGGGCGAAAACTGCCTCGACCGCTTCAACGGCATGTGGTCGTTTGCGATCCATGACGAGCGCGACAATACGCTGTTCTGCGCGCGTGATCGCTTCGGTGTGAAGCCATTCTACTATGCCGACACGGCGACGCAGTTCGCATTCGGTTCGGAGATTCGCCAGTTGCTGCCGCTGATCGGGCGCTCCGTCGCCGACGACGATCTTGTCAGGGATTTTCTCGTCTGCGGCCTCAGCGACCATACCAATCGCACCTTTTTCAAGGGCATCGAGAAGCTCGCCCCCGGACACAAGATGCGCGTCGATGTGGCAACAGGCCGGATCAGGACGGAGCGCTATTATTCGCTGGCGCCTCGCCCGGACGTCGCTGACGGGAAGGATGCAGCCAAATTGCTGCGAGAGCTGCTCGACGACGCAACGCGTCTGCGCCTGCGCTCGGACGTTCGCGTCGGAACCTGCCTGTCGGGAGGACTGGACAGTTCGAGCGTCGCGACGCTGGCAGCACGGCGCTATGCGACGACCTCCAACGATCGCTTCTTTGCCATCACCGCAGTCAGCGAGCAGGCCGCCAATAACGAGGAAGCCTACGCGGCCGAAATCGTGGCAAGCGCCGAGCTGAACTGGTTGCGCACCAAGCCGGGCTACGAGGATTTCGCGTCGACGGCGGAAACCCTGCTCGAGGTTCAGGAGGAGCCGTTCGGAGGCCCCTCGATCATGATGCAGTATGAGGTGATGAAGACGGCGCGCGCGAACGGCGTGATTGTGCTTCTCGATGGTCAGGGCGGCGACGAAACGCTGCTCGGATATCATCGCTATTATGCGGCCTGGCTCCGCGACCACTTTCATCGCTCGGGTGTGCGCGGATTTTTCTCCGCCTTCGGCGCGGCCAGGAAGGCGGGCGTTTCAGCCAGTCGCCTGTTGATGTATTTGTTCGGGGCCAGCCTGGCGGGACTGCGAGCCGGCGTCTACCGTTGGCGATACGCGTTCCTGAAGAGTCCAGCCCTGCCGGAGTCGCTGCGCCGTTTTGCGCGAAACACCAACGATGCACGTGAGATGCAGGTTCTGGAGATCACCGAAACCAACCTGCCGATGCTGCTGCGTTTCGAGGACAAGAATTCGATGCGGTTCGGCGTCGAAACGCGATTGCCATTCCTCGATTACCGCTTTGTCGAATTTTCACTGAGCTTGCCGACCCGGATCAAGGTCAATCACGGCTGGACAAAATGGCCGCTCCGCGCAGCCATGCAGGACGTTCTTCCGGCCAACATCTGCTGGCGCAAGGACAAGATCGGCTTTGCGGCTCCCGATCAGCTCTGGCTCAACCGACACTCGCCGGTGATGTATGACAAGGTGATTGGCAGCACGCTGCTGGCCCGCTACGTCGACATGGCTGCAGTGAAGAGGAAATTCCACCGGCTCGACCTCGGAATGCGCTGGCGGCTCTATTGCGTGGCGCTCTGGGGCGAACGCTTCCGGGTTGGAGCCCCATGAAGATCTGTATGCTGTCGAGCGTCCATTCGGCCAACGACATTCGAATTGTTGAGAAGGAAGCGCGAAGCCTGTCCGAGGCAGGTCACGAGGTGACCGTCGTGGCGCGGCCGCCGCGCCCAGGCGACACAGGACGCATCGCGTTCAAACTGATCGAGCAGGCCTCGGTCGCGCGCTGGAAGCGTCCGTGGGTCGCGGGGAGGGCGGCAATTGCACTTGCCCGCGCATCCGGGGCCGATGTCGTGCAATTCCACGATCCGGAACTGATACCGTTCGCGCTCCTGCTCAAGAGCCGGCGCTGCAAGGTGGTCTATGACGTTCACGAGGACGTGCCGTCGGACATCCATTCCAAGCGGTGGATTTGGCCCTGGATGCGGCCTCTGGTGGCGCGCGCGATGGAACTGGTGGAGCGGAGCGCGGCGCGGCGCTTTGATGCGATCGTGGCTGCGACGCCGGCGATAGCGGATCGCTTTCAGAGCTATGGCGCTAATGTCACGCTGGTCAGGAACACCGTGCGGCTCGACGAATTCATCGAGCCGACGCCGACCACAAAACGGCAGCGTCAGGCGGTTTACGTCGGCCGCACCAGTTTCGATCGCGGGTTGGTCGAAATGGTGGAAGCATGCGCCGCGGTGCGTCTGCCGCTCGTGCTCGCGGGAACCATCGGCCGCGAAGAACAGGCCTGGCTTGAGAAATCATCCGCCGACGTGTCATACAGGGGCAGGCTGGGACGTGGTGAGATCGCGACGCTGCTGAACGAAAGTCTCATCGGACTCAACCTGCTATTGCCCGAACCGAATTATTTGCTCTCACTTCCAACCAAGCTCTTTGAATACATGGCCGCTGGGCTACCCGTCATTTCGAGTGATCTGCCGAAATCCAAGGAGATCGTCGAGGCCGCCGGCTGCGGCATCGTCGTGTCGCTCAGGGATCGCGCGGCGCTGCTCGACAGCCTGTCCAGGCTGGCGGACGACCCTCAAATGGCGATCGGACTGGGGCTGGCGGGACGGGCGGCGGTTGCCGGGAATTTCAATTGGCAGCACGACGCGGCGGAGCTCAACGACCTCTACCGGCGATTTGCTTCGCCCGGGGCGGCGGCATGAACATCTGGCTGGTGCATCCCTTTGCTGGCGGACCCGGCCTGGGGCGTCACTATCGTCCGTTCTGGCTGGCGGACGCCTGGGGCAAGATGGGGCACCGGGTGGTGGTGGTCAGCGCCGCCTTCCATCATCTGCACAGGCAGCCGCGCGTTCCGGGGCCGCAGCGGATCAACGACATCGACTTCTGGTTTCTCGATACACCGCGCTATGGCAGCGGCAGCCTGGGGCGGCTCCGCAACAATCTGAGCTTCGGGCCGGCCTTCGGCTCGGCGGCGTCTGCAATTGCCGCACGGTTCGGCAAACCGGATCTGATGATTGCGTCGAGTCCGCATCTGTTCTTCATCTCAGCGGCGCATCAGGTCGCGCGGCGTTTCGATGCGAGGTTCTGGCTGGAGGTCCGCGACCTCTGGCCTGAGAGCATCATCGCGCTCGGAATGACCCCGGCATGGCATCCGCTGATGAAGGTGCTCGGCTGGAAGGAGCGCTCGGCGTATCGCGCGGCAGATCGCGTGATCTGCCTGCTGGCCGGAGCGGAACCCCATATGCGGGCACGTGGCTTGCCGGCCGGCAGGTTCCTGTGGATTCCGAACGGGGTCTCCGACGGCGAGATCCAGAGCGCACTGACGATCGACAATCTTCGCCACCCCCTGACCGATCGCATCAATCTGCTGAAGCAGCAGGGCAGGCGGGTGGTGCTTTACGCCGGCGGCATGGGTCCTCCGAACGCCGTGGAGGCTATTCTCGATGCGGCTGCCATCCTCGGCAAATCGAACTCCGAGATTCGTTTCGTGATGATCGGTTCAGGGACCTCGCGAGCCGCGCTCGAACAGCGGGCGGTCGCGCTTGGTAATGTGGAGTTTCACGATGAAGTCGATCGGTCGGTCGTGCACGGCATGCTGCATGCTTCCGATTGCGCGGTCGTCGCCTTCCACAAGAACGCGCTCTATTACCATGGCATCAGTCCCAACAAGCTGTTCGACTACTGCTTGTTCGCGCCGCGCAGCGTCATAGCCTGCGAGGAGCGGGCGCTGGCCGGGCTCGAGGATCTGGTGACCGCGCGATGCGCACCTGATGATGCTGATGCGCTTGCGGCATCGCTGCGTGCCGCTCTCGACGGTCCGGCGCGTCTGCGCGGCGATCGTGTCGCCGCCGCGCAGCGATACAGCTATTCGACTCTCGCGGCGCAGTATCTGGCCGAGCCCCGTGATCCGGCCTGAAGTGTGGCCATTGCGACACAGGCTCGCGAGATAAATTCTTTTATAATCAGATAGTTGCGATGTTCATGGCGTGAACGAATTTGCTTGACGTTCATCGTGTGAACGCGCTATCAGCCTCTCCAGTGGGGATAGGCGTGATGGCAGGCACTCTACCGACGGATGAGAATGACAGCGACCGGCTCGTGCTCGGGCTGCTCACCTCTCTTGAGGCGGATGGCGCGCAATCGCAGCGGCGGATCGCAGCCGAACTGGGCGTCGCACTCGGTCTGGTCAACGCTTACCTGAAGCGGGCGATCAAGAAGGGCTTCGTCAAGGTCGGGTCGGCGCCCGCGCGACGATATGCCTACTACCTCACGCCGCAGGGCTTCTCCGAGAAATCGCGGCTCACCGTGCAATTCCTGTCCGACTCCTTTTCGCTCTTCCGCAAGGCGAAGGATGAATATGGCAAGCTGTTTGAACGCGCGCAGGCGCGGGGCTTCAGGCGCGTTGTGCTTGCCGGACAATCGGACCTTTGCGAAATCGCGATCCTGTGCGCGGTCGACGGGCCGATCTCGGTCCTTGCGATCGTTGATCCCGATGCAACCGCGTCCCGGTTCATCGGAGTCAAGGTGGTTTCCTCCTATGCGTTGGTGGATGAGCCGTTTGATGCGGTCGTCGTGACCCATTTGACTGGCGCGCGACATGTATTCGACCAGGCGGTCAGCAAGTTCGGGGTGGAGAAAGTGCTCGCCCCGGACCTGCTGGGCTTGCGTCCAAAGCAGCCGCCGGGGGCGTGATGGCGATGCAGCCCGATTCGCGCTGGTACGTCGTGCAGACACAGGTCAATGCCGAAGCCAAGGCGGCGGCGGGCCTCGTGCGGCAGGGATTCTCCACCTACCTTCCCCGCTATCAGAGACGCCGCAGTCATGCGCGGAAGGTGGAACTGGTGCCGCGGCCGCTATTCCCGCGCTACCTATTCGTCGCAATCGATGTTGCGGCCCAGCGCTGGCGTGCCATTCAATCGACGCTTGGTGTTTCGCATCTCGTATGCGTGGGAGATCGGCCGGCCGCGGTGGAAAGTGGTGTCATCGACACGCTGAAATCGCGCGAGGACGAAGCCGGTTTCATCCAGCTCGTACGCCGGCCGACTTTCTCGCCCGGTGACACCGTGCGAATTGTCCAGGGTGCATTCGTCGATAGTCTTGCGCTCGTCGAAGATGCCAGCGATCACCATCGCGTGGCTGTGCTTTTGAACCTGCTGGGCCGCAAGGTTCGCGTTCTTGTCGGGGCGGATCTGATCGCCGCGGCTTGAGTGCGTTCCGCCGCCTGGCGGGCGTGATGGATATATTTTGGCTTGGGTGTGACGCTCGATTCACCCCGAGTGCGGTAGCTTGCCTGAAGCAAACAGCTTGCCTAAACAGAGCAGAAAGTTCGAAGAGAGGAATTTCATGACGATCTACGCGCTGATCGGTGCCGCCGGCTACATCGCGCCACGGCACATGCGGGCGATGGCCGATACCGGCGGGAAGCTCGCGGTGGCCTACGATCCCAACGACTCCGTGGGAATCATGGACAGCCATTTTCCGGATGCCGAGTTCTTTACGGAATTTGAGCTGTTTGATCGCCACGTCGGTGCGTTGCAGCGCGACGGCAAAAAGCTCGACTACATGACGATCTGCTCGCCGAACTACCTTCACGACGCGCACTGCCGATTTGCGCTTCGCTCCGGGGTGGATGCCATCTGCGAAAAGCCGCTGGTGCTCAATCCCGGCGACATCGACGGACTGGCGGCCATTGAGCGCGATACCGGCCGGCGCATCTCCACTATTCTGCAATTGCGCCTGCATCCGGCGATTATCGCGCTTCGCGACCGCTTCGCCAATTCGCAGAAGCGCCACAAGGTGGAGCTCACCTACATCACATCGCGGGGGCGCTGGTATCACACCTCCTGGAAAGGCGCGGAGGAAAGGTCCGGCGGTGTCGCCACCAATATCGGGGTGCATTTCTTCGACGTGCTGAGCTTCGTGTTCGGTCCCGCCAGCCGCAACGAGGCGCACCTGCGCGAGCCGGAGAGGGCTGCAGGCTCGCTGGAGTGCGAGCGCGCTGACGTGAGCTGGTTCCTGTCGCTGGACCGCAACGACCTGCCGGAGAGCGTGAAGGGCAAGAAGACGACCTTTCGCTCCATCACCGTCGATGGCGAAGAGGTCGAGTTCTCCGAAGGTTTCACCGATCTCCATACCAGGAGCTATGAGGAGATCGTCGCCGGCCGCGGCTTCCGTCTGGACGAAGTCCGCCCCTCGATCGATATCGTTTCCACGTTCCGCACGGCGCCGCTCGTTCGAAGCAATGGCGTTCACGCCTTTGCCCAGAAGGCGATGCACAAATGAGCGAGATGCGCGAGGATCCGCGCTTCCCCGGCGTGTTGATCCATCAATCGAGCTACGTCGACGACGGTGCCGTGCTTGGACGCGGCACCAAGGTCTGGCACTTCTGCCATATTCTGTCGCGCACGGTGATCGGCGAGAATTGCTCGATCGGCCAGAACGTGATGATCGGTCCAAACGTGAGGATCGGAAACGGCTGCAAGATCCAGAACAACGTCTCGATCTACGATGGCGTCGAGCTTGCGGACGACGTGTTTTGCGGTCCGAGCTGCGTCTTCACGAACGTCAACAATCCGCGCGCCGACGTTTCCAGAAAGGATGAGTTTCGCAAGACGCCGATCGGACGCGGGGTGAGCATCGGTGCCAATGCGACCATCGTCTGCGGGCATTCGCTGGGCGAATACTGCTTCATCGGGGCCGGTTCGGTGATCACGAAGGATGTCCCTGCGTTTGCATTGATGGCGGGCAATCCCGCAAGAAGGATCGGCTGGATGAGCAGGGCCGGCGAGCGGCTCGGCGACGATCTGAAGTGTCCGCGGTCCGGCGAAGCTTACGTTGAAATTGATGGTCGATGCCTTCTCAAAGAGAAGCACTAGGAGCCCGTCCAGATATGTTTTCGTGACGGGCATTTGTTGTAGAGTAGCAGGCTCAGGCTGCGTTTGCGAGGTTGAACAGCTTGAGGAGGTTATGGACGGTGCAGATCATTGTCCACTCGGCGCGCACTTTCTCGATGCCCCGCAACAGGAACTGGCGGAAGCCTCTTGCCTGTTTGATCTGCCCGAACACCGGCTCCACCACTTGCTTTCGCAATCGGTAGGGTGTTTCGAAGCCGCCATCGTCGATCTTCTTTCGCATGGCCTGTGTCAGCGGGCCGCCGACTTTTCCGTTCGCTACTGTCGGGTGCTTGGCGCGTCCGGGCGCGACATAGCCATCGATGCTGCGTGTGTCGAGCGCTTCGAGATTGGCTTCGCTGCAGTAGCCGGAATCCGCTGAGGCCTGCCGCGGCTTGCGGCCAAGATTGCTCTCGATGGCCTCGATCAGGGGCACCAACTGGCCCTGATCGCTGCCGTGCTGGGTCAGTTCTTGCGCGACAATGATCTGGGCATGTGCATCGACGGCCGCCTGGGCATTATAGGCCTGAACGAAGCCATCCTTCGACTTCATGATGCGGCTTTCCGGATCGGTGAAGTTGCGTTGCGCCTTGGGATTGGGTTCCTCCGATGGCAGCGCCGCCGGTTTGCCCGGCTTCTTGCGGCCTTCGGCCTGGCGCTGCTGTTCCTTTTCGGCCTCGATGCGGCGCTCTTCCTCCGCCGCCAGTTTGGCGTCCGCTTCCAGCGCCGCCATCGCTTGCTGGATCTTCGCCAGCCGTTTCTGCTTGTCGACGGTCCAGTCCGGCAGTTCGTCGCTGTTGCCGAAAGTCTCATCCTCCGAGGCATCCGCCGCCTCGGCGGCCGCCAGCATGCGAGCGACCTCGGCCTTCAATTCCGCCTCGCGCTTCTTCATGCGCTCATAACTCATCGCCTTGTGTTTCGACGCGTTCGCCTTGATCTTCGTACCATCCAGCGCGACATGACCGAGCTTGACCAGCCCGGCCGTCTCGCACAACTTCAGAACCTGCACGAATAGCGCGCCGAGCGCCTTCAAATGTCGCTTGCGAAAGTCGCTGATCGTCCGAAAATCCGGCGCATCCAGCGCCACGATCATCACAAAATCGTTCCGCTCCCGGCAGGCCTTGGCAATCCGACGCGACGAATACAGCCCACTCGCATAGCTATGCAGCAGCAGCGCCACCATCATCCGCGGATCAAACGGCGGCTGCCCAAGCCCGCTCACATAGCTGCCCATGATCTCCCTGAGATCGAGGCTCTCCCGCACCAGATCAACCATAAACCGCGAGACATGGCCTTTCGGCACGAAGTCCTGCACATTCGGCGGCAGAAGCAGCGTCTGATCGATGTTCCAAGGCCGAAAATACTTGCTCATCGCCCAATGTTGAATCAGACCCGACCAGATTTGAACAGCGACTATCCAGACAAGCTCCTAGGCTGGCGTTTTTTCCAAACCAACTTCAGTTAACCCAGATGATTCCAGTCACCCATCCGGTTCCTCCGCTCACCGCGGTCGACGCGCCCAATCTTCGGCGTCTTGAGTTTCTGCTGCTTTGTGATTTCATGCCAGGCAGCGCCTCCACGATCATTGACCACGTCATGGGTCTCAAGGAGTTCTCCAGGCACTCGATCCAGATCTTCAACTCACGGGGCGACGTCTCCAATCTGCTCGAGCTCGACCGATTTGACGGTGTCATCATCCACTATTCTCTCGTCGCCTGCATGGACACCTATATCGGCCCGAATCTGCGGGCCGCCATTTGCAGGTTCAAGGGGCTGAAGGCCGCCTTCATCCAGGACGAGTATCGCTGGATCAACGACACGATGGCCGCGTTCCGGCAGCTCGGCGTCCATATCCTGTTCAGCGTCGTCCCGCAGGAGATCATGGACGACTACTATCCGCAGGATCGGCTGCCGAATGTCGTCCGGGAAACCGTGCTCACCGGCTACGTTCCGGGCGAATTGCTCGACCGGACGGTGCCGCGTCTCGAGGATCGATCCATCGATGTCGGTTACCGTGCGAGAAAGGTTCCCGACTGGTTGGGAAGCTTTGCCCAGGAGAAGTGGCTGATTTCCGGTCGGTTTGAGGCGGATGCCGCTCAGTACGGACTGACCTGCGACATGTCCACACGCGAGGAAGACCGCATCTACGGCGAGAACTGGATCAAGTTCCTTGCCAACTGCAAGGCCGTCCTCGGCACCGAAAGTGGTGCCAGCGTTTGCGACTTCACCGGCGAGATTCAGCGCAACGTGGATCAACATCTGGCCCGCGATCCGTCGGCGAGCTTTGAAACGCTGCGTGATCTGTATTTCAAGGATGAGGACAATCGAGTCATTCTCGCCGTCATCTCGCCGAGATGCTTCGAGGCGGCCGCGCTGCAAACATTGATGATCCTGTACGAGGGCACCTATTCCGGAAGGCTTGAGCCCTGGCGGCACTATGTGCCGCTGAAAAAGGATCATTCCAACATGGCCGAGGTCATGGAGGTGCTGCGCGATCCGGTGCGGGCGCAAGAGATTGTCGACCGGGCCTATCGTGAGGTTGCGCTCAATCCCGACAACAGCTTCGAGGCAATGGTCCGGCAGGTCGATCGCGCTATCGACCGTCGATATCACCCTGAAATGGCGGCAACGAAACGGTGCTATGCCGAAGGCGAGCTTGTCGCATTGGTCGCGCGCGAAAAGCGCCGCACGCGGCGACGGGAGCTGATGCAGAAAGTGATGCGGAAGGCGAGGCAGACGGTACGCCACCGTCTGGTCGTCATCGCGAAGGTCGTTGCAGCGAATGGCGTCATCCATGTGGCGCGTTTGACGCCGGGTCCACTCCGTCGTTGGGCGAAACGGATCGTTTTGAGGCACACGAGAATTCGTCGCCTGATCGGGATTGACGCGTGACAGCTGCCGTCCCACGCTGCCGGATGCAGGGTTAATCTTCGATCGTGCGCATCCTTATCCTGCACGAACTTGACGATCTTGACTCGGCGCGGCGTACGTCGATCAATCACGCGTTCGCACTCGTCAAATATGCTCCTGAGCACGAATACACGCTGCATAGCGCACGCCAGCCCGTCACCGCCCGTCTTCGCGAACAGGCCTTCGACGCGATCATTCTCGACACCACGTTTCTGTGCTGGAGATGGGCGAGGCCGAAATCGCTGTGGCTGGATCGGCTCCTCGATGCCTACGACTTCATCGCGAAGTCGGATGCCGTCAAGGTGGCGCTGCCCCAGGACGAGTACGACCACGCCGAAATACTCGACAACTGGCTTTCGGACTGGAAGGTCGATCTCATCTATTCCGTCTGCTACGACCATCATGCGGAGTTCTATCCTCGCGCGGGGAAGCATGCCCGGGTGCTCGAGGCGCTGACGGGATACGTTGACGACGCCGACATCGGGCTGATGCAGCGCTTTGCCGTCCCGTTCAAGGACCGGGAGATCGACGTCGGCTACAGGGCCAGGGCGCTGCCTGCTTATTTTGGAAGAATTGGCCAGCTGAAAACCGAATTGGGCGATCGCTTCCGCTCCAGCATGGCCGATCGCCAGCTGAAGCTGGATATCTCGACGCAGGCGCGCGACGCCCTCGTTGGCGACGCCTGGCTGCAGTTTCTGGGCAACAGCAAGTTCACCCTGGGCTGCGAGAGCGGAAGTTCGCTGCTGGACGCCAGGGGGGAGATCAGGGAATGCGTCGAGCGGCGGCTGCAGCGCAACCCGGCGGCCAGCTTTGAGGAATTGGAGCAGGCCTGCTTTCCCGGTCAGGATATGCGGAATGTCTATACCGCAGCGGGTCCGCGCCTGTTCGAGGCGGCGATCGCACGCTCCTGCCAGATCTTGACGCCCGGCAATTACGCCGGTGCCCTGAAGGCGGGTGAGCACTACATCGCGCTCGCGCCGGATTGCTCGAATGTCGAAGACGTCTATGAGCAGATGCAGGACGAGGACGCCAATATGGCGCGGATCGAGGCCTGTTACCGTGCCTTGGTCGAGGATCCGAGGTTCCGCTATAGGAATTTCGTGGCAGGTCTGCTAGCGGAAGTTCGTGATGCGGCGGTCAGGAAGGGCCGACGACTCCCTGATTGCGGTAGCTCAACCGGTACGGTAACAGACGAGCTTGCCTTACGGGAATCGTTTACCCGCGCCGTTCTTCGCGCGCATCAGCATCACATCGAGGATGTGAAGGAAATCAGGTTGCTACCCAATTTCCTTCACGCAGTTGTCGTTACGCTTGTCCGCCAGATGCTGTCACTCGCGCGCAGAATTCGCGGATAGCTTTAGTGTCTTTGCAGCGATCTTGAGTATCGAGGTTCTCTGAATTCATGTGTGGCATTGCAGGATTTGCATCTCTGTCCGGTCATCCCGTCGCAAGGCGCGTCGCGTCGCTCAACGCGATGAGCAGCTTGATTGCGCATCGCGGGCCCGATGGTTCAGGGCAATGGAGCGATGACGCCGGAAGCGTCGGGCTGGTCCACCGTCGGCTTGCGATCATTGATTTGACGCCTGCCGGCGCCCAGCCCATGAAGGGGGCGAACGGCACCGTGATTTCCTACAACGGGGAAATCTACAACTTCGTCGAACTTCGCGAACAGCTCTCGGACGGCTGGACGTTCCAGTCCCATTCGGACACGGAGGTGATCCTCGCCGCCTACGCCAAATGGGGCGAGCGCTGCGTCGATCATCTGCGCGGGATGTTCTCCTTTGCGATCTGGGACGAGAGAAACAAGAAGCTGTTTGCCGCGCGCGATCGCTTCGGGATCAAGCCGTTCTACTACACGGTGCAACAGGGGGTCTTCTACTTCGCATCCGAAGCCAAGGCGCTGCTGCCGTTCCTGAGCGACATCGAAACCGACGCCGATGCGCTGAGCGAGTATCTCACGTTTCAGTACACGATCGGCAAGAAGACCCTGTTCAAGGGGATATCGGCCCTGCTGCCCGGCCATCTGCTTCGGCTCGCGGGCGGCGACGTCATGACGTCCCGGTACTGGGACGTGCAGTACGATGTCGATTTCGATCGCAGTCCCGCCTATTTCGAGCGGCGCTTCACCGAACTGCTGTCCGACTCGATGCAGGTGCATTTGCGCTCCGACGTTCCGGTCGGCGGTTACGTGTCGGGCGGTCTCGACTCCAGCCTCGTTGCACTGATGGCCTCCAAGCTGGATCACCGCAGCCGCGACGCATTCCACGGCCGCTTTCTCGAATTTCCGGGCTATGACGAGAGCGGCTACGCCAAGACGGTGACCGATCTGGCTGATATGTCGCTCCACATGGTCGACATCACCGCCGCCGACTTCCGCAACAGCATCGGCGACGTGATCTACCATCTGGACTTCCCGGTCGCCGGACCGGGGTCGTTTCCGCAATACATGGTGTCCGCGCTGGCGGCGAAGAACGTCAAGGTCGTGCTCGGCGGGCAGGGCGGCGACGAGCTGCTCGGCGGCTATGCGCGGTATCTGGTCGCCTATTTCGAGCAATGCATCAAGGCGGCGATCGACGGCACCTACCAGAGTGGTCACTACGTGGTCACGATCGAGTCGATCGTGCCCAATCTCGGTCTGCTGCGTGAATACAAGCCGATGATCAAGGAGTTCTGGCGCGATGGCCTGTTCGCGGATCTTGATCGCAGGTACTTCCGCCTGGTCGATCGTTCGACCGACATGGTCGGTGAGGTCGATTGGAGCGCGCTGAACAAGGAGGGGGTGTTCGAGTCCTTCCGCGCGATCTTCAACAACCAGGACAATGTGCGGAAGGAAGCCTATTTCGACAAGATGACCCACTTCGACTTCAAGTGCCTGTTGCCGGCGCTGCTTCACGTCGAGGACCGCATGAGCATGGCGCACGGCCTGGAGAGCCGCGTGCCGTTGCTGGATCATCCCCTTGTGGAGTTTCTCGCTACCGTGCCGGCCGACGTGAAGTTCATGGGCGGGCAGATGAAGCAGCTCATGAAGACGGCTTATCGCGACACCCTGCCGAAGGCACTGCTGCAGCGGCGCGACAAGATGGGTTTCCCGGTGCCGCTGAAGGAATGGTTCGACGGCGAGCTCAAGGACTTTGTCCTTGATATCTTTGGTGAACAGCGTTCGAAGCATCGCCCGTTCTTCAACAGCGATGTCGTGCTCTCCAGCTTTGGCGAGCAATCCCGCTTCTCCCGAAAGACGTGGGGTCTTCTCAGTCTGGAACTCTGGCACCAACGGTTTCATGACCGGGCGGCCGAGTTCCGCGCGATGGTCAGTGCTTAAACTTCTCAATCTGGATGGTGGCTATGAAGATATTTGTAACCGGCGGAGCCGGGCAGGTCGGATCAACGGTTGTCGATATGCTGCTGTCGCGCGGCGACACAGTGGTTGCGATCGACAATTATGCGACCGGCAGAGCCGACAACCTCACCAAGCACGCAAATCTGACCCTGGTCGAGGACACGATCGCGAATGCTGCGGTGGTCGATCAGTTGTTCTCCGACTTCCGGCCTGAGGTCGTGATCCATACCGCGGCGTCCTACAAGGATCCGGAGGACTGGAGCAGCGATGCATTGGTGAACGCGGTCGGCACCGCCAACATCGCGAAGGCCTGCAAGACCTTCGGCGTATCCCGTCTGATCTACTTCCAGACGGCGCTCTGCTACGGCACGAAGCCGCTGCAGTCGCCGATCCCGCTCGACCATCCCATCAACCCGGTCAATTCCAGCTACGCGATCTCGAAGACGGCCGGCGAGCACTACGTGCAGTTCTCCGGGGTCGAATGGGTGACGTTCCGCCTTGCCAACGTGATCGGGCCGCGAAACGTGTCGGGGCCGCTGCCGATCTTCTACGGGCGGCTGGCCAAGGGACAGAAGTGCTTCGTCACCCCGGCGCGCCGCGACTTCTGCTACGCGGGTGATCTTGCCCGCGTCGTCGTCAAGGCCGCCGATGGTGTCGGTCGCGGCACCTATCACTTCTCCTCGGGTAAGGATGTCGCCATCAAGGAGCTCTACGATTCCGTGGTGCGCGCCATGAAGATCAATGATTACCCGGAGCCGGAAGTGAAGCCGCTCGGTCCGGACGATGCACCTTCGATCCTCCTCGACCCGTCACGTACGTTCAAGGATTTCGGCGACGTCGAGTTCACCTCGCTCGACGAGATTGCCCGTCTGTCTGTTGAACGCTGGGAGAAGGAAGGCGTCGTCGGCGGCTATACGCACCTGAAGGAAGCGCGTGCGGAAATCCGCACCTGATCGGAACCACGAGATGCGCATCATCATCACCGGCGGCGCAGGCTGCCTCGGCTCGAACCTGATCGAGCACTGGTTGCCGCAAGGCCACGAGATTCTGGTCATCGACAATTTCGCGACCGGCAAGCGCGAGGTTGTGCCGGCGCTTCCCGGCCTGACCTTGATCGAAGGTTCGATCGCCGATCGGAATCTCGTTGCCTCGGCATTCGAGAAGTTTCGACCGACGCATGTCGTGCATTCGGCGGCTTCCTACAAGGACCCGGCGAACTGGCGCGAAGATATCGCAACCAACGTCGATGGCACCGCGAACGTGATCGACGCGGCGCGGGCCGCCGGCGCGGGCCGGATCCTGAACTTCCAGACCGTGCTGTGTTACGGCCGGCCGGAAAGCACACCGATCCCGGTCGAGCATCCGCTCCGGCCGTTCACCAGCTATGGCATCTCAAAGGTTGCCGGCGAGCAGTACCTGGCGATGAGCGGTCTGCCTTACGTGTCGCTGCGGCTTGCCAACGTGACGGGGCCTCGTCTGGCGATTGGTCCGATCCCGACCTTCTACAAGCGCCTGAAGGCCGGGCAGGGCTGCTTCTGCAGCGACGCGCAGCGCGATTTCCTCGACATGTCCGACTTCCTGGCCGCGGTGGATCTCGCGATGGCCGAGCAGGCGCCGACCGGCGTTTTCAACGTATCGAGCGGGATCGGTCACTCGATCAAGGAAATCTACGACCTCGTGCGTTCCCACCTTGGACTGCCGGCCGATCCTGATGTGAAGGTGGTGCCGGTCGGTGATGACGACGTGCCGTCCGTCGTTCCCGATCCGAGCAGGACCCGTGCAGTTCTCGGATGGCAAGCCAAGGTGCCATTCGATGAGACCATCCGGCGCCTGCTTGCGTGGTACGACGCCTATGGCGTGAGCGATGTCTATAGTCACCTGGCGGCACCAAAGAGCTGATCATGAAGTCATTTAACGGATCGACCATTCTCGTCGTCGGCGGAGCCGGGTTCGTCGGCTCTAATCTCGTGCGGCTGCTGCTAGAGCAGGCGCCGGCCAAGGTCATTGTCGTCGACAATCTGCTGTCGGCCGATGCCTCGAACGTGCCGCCTGATCCCCGGATCCAGTTCGTGCCGCGTCCGATCACCGAAGACGCCGTGCTGGCCGCGCTGCCGGAGGATCTCGACTTTGCCTTCCACCTTGCGTGCTTCCACGGCAACCAGTCGTCGATCGCCGATCCGTTGTCCGATCATGACAACAACACGCTGACGAGCCTGAAGCTGTTCGAAAGGCTCAAGGACATCCGCTCGCTGCAAAAGGTGGTGTACGCCGCGGCTGGCTGTGCAGTGGCCGAGAAGACCTTTGACGGCGCCTCGGCGACGACGGAGGACGCTCCGGTCTCGCTGTTTCACGACAGTCCCTATTCGATCTCCAAGCTGATCGGGGAGATGTACGGCAACTACTACTTCACCCGGTACAAGCTGCCCTTCGTGAAGGCGCGGTTCCAGAACGTCTACGGGCCGGGCGAAATACTGGGGGCCGGCCGCTGGCGCGGCACCGTTCACACGGTTTGGCGCAATGTCACCCCGACCTTCATCTGGAAGGCGCTGCATGGCGAAGCCCTTCCGGTCGAGAATGGCGGGATCGCGTCGCGTGACTTCATCTTTGTGGAAGACATGGCGCGGGGACTGATGGCGTGCGCCCTCGGCGGTGAGCCCGGCGAAATCTACAATCTGGCGTCGGGTGTCGAGACCAGCATCCTTGATCTGGCGAAGCGGGTGAATTCGATCGCCGGCAACCAGACCCCGATCGCGCTCACGCCGGCGCGTGATTGGGACCGGTCGGGTCAGCGCTTCGGTGATCCGGGGAAGGCGCGCGAAAAGCTCGGCTTCGTCGCGAGCGTCGCGCATGAGGATGGCCTCAAGCGGACCATCGCGTGGACCCGGGAAAACCGTGACCGCATCCTTGGCTGCATGCGCAATCACGTTGCGCATGCGCCTGACGTCGCGAAGTATTCCTGATGTCGATCAAGATCCTCACTGTGGTCGGTGCGCGGCCGCAGTTCATCAAGGCCGCAGCGGTCAGCCGGGCCATTCGCGAAACGGATGGACTGACGGAGGTGATGATTCACACCGGTCAGCATTTCGATGCGAACATGTCCGATCTGTTCTTCGAGGAATTGGCCATCCCGAAGCCGAAACATCATTTGGATATCAATGGCGGCGGTCACGGCGACATGACCGGGCGGATGCTGATGGAAATCGAGCCGATCCTGCTTGCCGAAAAGCCGGACTGGGTCGTGGTCTACGGCGACACCAACTCGACCCTGGCCGGTTCGCTGGCGGCGGCAAAGATCCACATTCCGGTCGCCCATGTCGAAGCCGGGCTCCGTTCCTTCAACCGGCGCATGCCCGAAGAGCTGAACCGGATTGTGACGGATCATCTCTCGACCCTTCACCTCTGTCCCACCGCAACCGCAATCGCAAACCTTGCGGCTGAGGGCGTGGTCAAGGGCGTGCATCACGTCGGCGATGTGATGTACGACGCCACGCTGTTCGCTCTGGAGAAGGCCGAGGTCAGCTCCACGATCCTGAATGAACTGGGGCTGCAACCCGGGCAATACGCGCTTGCCACCGTGCACCGTGCGGAAAACACCGACGATCCGGCGCGGCTCCGCGATGTCGTTCAATTCCTGCTGGAGCAGTCGCGCGGGCGCACCGTGGTCCTGCCACTGCATCCGCGCACCCGGGGCGCCGCCTCGCGGCTGGGCGTGAGCCTGGAAGGGCTGCGTATCATCGACCCGGTCGGCTATCTCGACATGGCCAAGCTGCTGCACCACGCCACGGAAGTGTACACGGATTCCGGCGGCCTGCAGAAGGAAGCCTACTTTCATCGCGTGCCATGCGTGACGCTGCGCGATGAAACCGAGTGGACCGAGACGGTTACAAACGGCTGGAACCGGCTCTGGAAGGGACCGGCGCATCTGGCGCGCAACGACATCACCGACTACGGCCAGGGACGAGCGGCTTTCGAGATCGCGGAACTGCTGCGAGACCAGGCCCCATCGCGCGCAGCAAGCTGAGATCGTTACCAACGGGATTCGTACCCGTTGCCCTCCTGGCGGTTGTCCTGCATCTCAAGCAGTCATCGTCACTTTGCCGCGGGCCCGACTTTGTCCGCTCGTGGTGAGGCGTAAAACTCCAGTCCAAGAGGTCGACCTTGGAAATCAACGGCAAGAAGTTCCTCGTCATCGGCGGAGCGGGATTGATCGGCTCGCATGCGGTCGAACAGCTCGCGAAGCACGACGTCGGCGAGATCGTGATCTTCGATAATTTCGCGCGCGGCTCGCTCGAGAATGTCGAGCGGGTGCTCAGCGATCCGCGTGTCAAAATATTCGAGGCAGGTGGCGATGTCTGCCAATCCGATATCCTTGATGCCGCGATGAAGGGCAAGGATGGCGTGTTCCATTTTGCGGCGCTGTGGCTGCTGCAATGCCATGAATTCCCCCGGGCGGCCTTCGACACCAATATTCGAGGGACGTTCAATGTGCTCGAAGCCTGCGTCGCGAACCGGATCAAGCGTCTCGTCTATTCCTCTTCGGCTTCGGTTTACGGTGATGCGGTCGAGGAGCCGATGACCGAGGATCATCCGTTCAACAACAAGAATTTCTACGGCGCGACCAAGATCGCCGGCGAAGCGATGGCGACGGCATTCTGTCACCGTTATGGCCTGCCTGCGGTCGGCTTGCGCTACATGAACGTCTACGGGCCGCGTCAGGACTATCAGGGCGCCTATATCGCGGTCATCATGAAGATGCTCGACGCGATCGACCGCGGCGAAGGGCCGACCATTCTGGGCGACGGTTCGGAAGCCTTCGACTTCGTTTCAGTGCTGGATTGCGCGCGGGCAAATCTCTGCGCGATGTCGGCCGATACGGTTGCCCGCTACTACAATGTCGGGACCGGCGAGCGAACGTCGCTCAAGGAGCTCGCGGAAATGCTGCTCCAGCTGACCGGGTCGAACCAGCCGATCAAGTACGCGCCGCGCAGCAACGCGAGCTTCGTGCGCAATCGGGTCGGCTCCACGAAGCGCGCGGCCGAGGAAATCGGCTTCACCGCGGAAGTCGATTTGCGTGAGGGACTGCAGATGCTGATCGAATGGCGATCGAAGCATCGGGCCGGCCTCGAGCGGCGGCGCGCCAAGGCCGGCATTGAGTAAGGCTCTGCAGTCCAGGATCGGACGGATCTAGATATGTGCGGCGTCGCGGGCATTCTTAACCTCGATGGGCGGCCGGTGTCCTCGCATGTTCTGCGTGCGATGACGCAGGCGATCGCCCACCGTGGTCCTGACGGCGAAGGCCAATGGATCGACGGTTCGATAGGTCTCGGGCATCGCCGGCTGGCGATTATCGATCTGAGTCCGACCGGCGCGCAGCCGATGCAAACGGCGGATGGCCGGTTTGTGATTTCCTACAATGGCGAAATCTACAATTATCGGGACCTTCGCGCCGAGCTCGAAGCCCAGGGACATGTCTTCAGATCCAGCAGCGATACCGAGGTCCTGTTGCAGGCGATCGCAGCGTGGGGACTGGGTGCTCTGCAGCGTTTCAACGGCATGTTTGCCTTCGCGCTGTGGGACCGCATGGAGCGCAGACTTACGCTTGCGAGGGATCGCTACGGCATCAAGCCGCTGTACTACTGGTTGGGTGCCAACCAGTTGCTGTTCGCGTCGGAATCGAAGGCGTTTCGCGCCGTTCCGAACTTCAACGCGCAGCTCGAATCCGAGGGGTTGCTGGAGTACTTCACATTCCAGAATTTCTTCACGGACCGCACCTTGCTCAAGGGCGTCCGTATCCTACCCGCGGGTTGCTATATCAGCGTATCGAGCGAGGCGGGCGCTGGAACGCAGCCGAAGCTGACACGCTACTGGGACTACAATTTCCAGGAGCCGGAAACGGCGCGGTCCGAAGCGGACTATCAAGAAGAGGTCGATCATCTGCTTCAACAGGCGGTGAAGCGGCAGCTCGTCTCTGATGTCGACGTCGGGGCGTATCTGTCGGGCGGAATGGACTCGGGAACGATTACCGCGATCGCGGCGCAATCGCTCAGCTACATGCGGACGTTCACCTGCGGTTTCGACCTGAGCTCGGTATCCGGCATCGAGCTCCAATACGACGAGCGTGCGGCCTCGGAAAGAATGTCATATCTGTTTCGCACCGAGCACTACGAAATGGTGCTCAAATCGGGCGACATGGAGCGCGTTCTTCCCAAGCTGGCCTGGCATCTTGAAGAGCCGCGCGTCGGACAGAGCTATCCGAACTACTACGTCGCGCAGCTCGCCAGCAAGTTTAACAAGGTTGTCCTTGCGGGAACGGGCGGCGACGAGATCTTCGGTGGCTACCCCTGGCGCTACTACCGCGCGGTCGTGAACCAGAGCTTCGAGGAATATATCGACAAGTACTACGAGTACTGGCAGCGGCTTGTACCGAACACTGTGCTGAAGCGCGTCTTCGCACCGATCTGGGGCGACGTGCAGGGCGTCTCGACCCGTGATATCTTCAGGGACATGTTCAATCAGCACGCCGAGCGTCTGACCCGCCCGGAGGATTACGTCAATCATTCGCTCTATCTGGAGGCCAAGACCTTTCTCCATGGCTTGTTGACCATGGAAGACAAACTCTCAATGGCGCATTCGCTAGAGACACGCGTTCCGTTCCTCGACAACGATCTTGTCGACTTTGCCATGAAGCTGCCGGTCCGGATGAAGCTCGGCAAGCTCGATGAAGTCGTGGCATTGGACGAAAACGAGCCGGGCAGGAAAACGGCCCGCTACTTTCAGAAGGCTCGTGATGGCAAGATGCTGCTGCGAAACGTGATGCAGCAGCACATCCCCCAGGAAGTCGTTGAACGCGAGAAGCAAGGCTTCTCCGGCCCTGACGCGAGCTGGTTCAAGGGCCAAAGCATCGACTTTGTCCGCAACGTCCTTTTCGACGATCAGGCGAAAATCTATCGCTATCTCGATCCCAAGCCGATCAGGGAGTTGGTCGATGATCATCTCCACGGTCGCGAAAATCGCAGACTGCTGATTTGGTCGCTGATCAACGTGGAGTACGCGCTGCGCGCGCATATTGAGGACTGCGCATGATATCCCGGCAGGGCAGAGGGTGATTCGTCGCAGCCTCCTTGGTCCGTAAGAAAGCCAAAACGAGATCTTAACAAAGACAGAATGTCGGCCACATGTGTGCAGAGCTGCGTCATCACGAGGGTCTGCATGCCGCACGTTGAAGCCGGCGATCGCTCTTCCGATGTCGGAGCCGAGCTGCTCGTCTCACGCAAGAAGCCGCGGCCGGCCGGATCTGCTACTTGATCGAGAGTGGTCGCCTCACCAGCTAAGGCCGTAACGCGTACGCGGTCGCTCGGATTTGGGGCGACTGGGTCGGCCGGACCACGAAAGGTCGCCAGTTTGAAGCCGTTGATGACAACCAATCCCTTCACCCTCATGCGCCGCGCCAGGCAATGGAAGGACTCCGTGCGGGCGGACCTGTCCGATTTGAAGGCGGAGCTCGACGTGTTGCGTGATGAACTGACGTCTGCGCAAACGCGGATAGCTGAACTGGAGGCGCAACGACGTGCGGATGTGCGGGTGCCTCCCGGCCACATTGTTTGGCCGCTGTTGACGGCGCCCAACAATGAGGCGTGGCCCGATCGCATCCTGATCGTGCGACGGGGCAAGACGCTGCGCGCAATCACGGCAAGCCAAGAGCAGGTGCAGGTGCAGGTGCTGGGGCTTGGCGGCTGGTCTGGCGACTCCATCGTAGCCGCGATTGTCGCGGGCCAGGTGACGGAGTTCGAGTTGGCAGTGCTCGCTGCCGACGGCACGCTCGGGCCATGGACGGCCCGGCCGGCAGTCTTGAAGCATATCGCGACGGAGCCGACCCTATTCAGGGACGCACTGAACGCGCATGCTGGAGTTGCGGACGACTTACAGCTAGTTGCGTCTGACTCCGAGCACGCATTTGAAATGACGGCGCGTCTTCTAAAGCAAACGCCCGACTTGATTGATTTTCTTGCCGCCGGGCGGAAGACTGCGGCGGGCAGTGTGCCAGCTCCCTTTGCGCTGCCCGAGTACCTGCCGGACTTTCGCGTTCCAGCGCAACCGAGGCGGCGCTCGGCGCTGTTCTTGCACCACAGCTATTACCACTTCAACAATCTTGCGGAGGGACTGAAGGAGCGCGGATGGGATGCGATGACGGTATCGCTCGAGAACCCGGCCAGTCCGCAACAACAGTTCTTTCACGGAGAAGATCTCAGCCTGTTTCACGCAGACCCCGCGCAAATGCAGCGCCAGGTCGCTCAGTTCTTCAAGTCTGTGCCAGAACGCTTCGAGGCAATGCACTTCTATGGAATGGGCGCAGCGGCCCTATTCTCCGATAACATGGAGGCAGGTCAAAAGAATACGAAGATTCCATGGGATTTCATGGAGTTGCGGCGGCACAATCTGATCATTGGCAATATGCCGAGCGGATGCATTGAGGGCGCTCTGCCATCATCGTTTTTCGAGGTGACGGACGGTGTATGTTCGCACTGCGTTTGGCAACTTCGGCCCGACATTTGCTCCGAGGACCGCAATGCGGCGTGGCTGGCAAGGCTGGATCTGGTTTGCGACTGGGTCGGATTGGAGGGAGACTGGGTCACGCCCGAGCGCAAGACACCGCGCCATGTGTTCGGGCCTGCAGTCACGGCCTTATCGAAGGACCGCTGGCGGCCTGATCTGGAAGTCCCAGACGCGTTCTGGATCGCGCGGGCCCCGGATGAGCTGCTGGTGTATCACGCGGTCGGCAACTATGAGAGCCGCCGAGACCAGGGGCGCGACATCAAGGGCACCGGAGCGGTGTTGGCGGCCATCGATCGGCTGAAGGCCGAGGGATGTCCGATCCGCTTGTTCTTCGCCACCGACCTGCCAAGCCGGGACGTGCGTTACTATCAGGTACAAGCGGACATTGTCGTCGACCAGCTCAACTACGGACGGCTCGGTGCCAACGCGCGGGAGAGTCTCATGTTGGGTCGGCCGGTGATCACCAGTCTCAAGCACGGGCGAGGAGAGAAGCTGCCTTATCTGACGGAGGCGCCAGTCCAGCACGCTGACGAAGCAACGATCTACGGCGAGCTCAAGGCGCTAGTCAATGATCCAGAGCGGCGTCGCAGGATGAGCGAGCTATCGCGCGCCTTCGCGCTCAAATGGCATACTCAGGAAGTATGTGCCGCGCGCTTCGAGACGATTATCGATCGTGTTCGTGCCGGCTTGCCCGCGGATCCGGACAATGCGTTGGGTGATGTTGTCCGTACTGAGATGCTTAAGAAACATGCCCACGCCTGACGCCCTGGCGGTTGTCACCCATCGTTCCTTGTCGTCCCGCTGGCATTGCCGAGTGTGACCGGTTAAGTTTCCTGCATCGCTTTTAAACAAGCCCGAGTGCCATCAATGTCGTCGTCGTTGCCAACCTTGCCGATCGCAAAGCCCGTAATGGGAGCCGAAGAGCTGGAGGCAGTTCGTCAGGTGCTCGAATCAGGATGGCTCACGCAGGGGCCATGGGTGCGCAAGCTCGAGACGGCATTCGCCGAGCGGCACGACGTGAAGCATGCGTTCGCTACAACCTCTTGCACCACTGCATTGCATCTGGCGCTGGTCGCTGCCGGCATCGGTCCGGGGGACGAGGTGATCGTGCCGGCATTCACGTGGGTAGCAACGGCCAACGTGGTCATGCACTGCGGAGCCACGCCTGTTTTTGTCGATATTCTCCCCGCCAGCTACAACATCGATCCCAAGGCGGTCAGCCGGGCCGTCAGCGCGCGGACCAAGGCAATCATTCCCGTGCACCTGTTCGGTCTCGCCGCCGACATGGATGCGATCAACGACGCGCTTGGCGGCCGTCAGGTGACGGTGATCGAGGATGCCGCGTGCGCTGCCGGAGCCGGCTATCATGGGCAGGCTGCAGGTTCGCTTGGGCATATGGGATGCTTTTCACTGCATCCCAGAAAGTCGATCACGTGCGGCGAGGGAGGGGTTGTCACGACCAACGACGACAGGCTCGCTGGCCTCCTCGATGTGTACCGCAACCACGGCGCGTCGATTTCCGAGGAGGTGAGACATCGTGGTCCGAAGCCCTACGAGCTGCCGGAGTTCGAGGTGTTCGGCTTCAACTATCGAATGACAGATATCCAGGCCGCCGTGGCGAGCGTGCAACTGCAGAAGCTCGACAGGTTCATCGCCGAGCGGGAGGTGCTTGCCGACCGTCTCGACCAGGGGCTCAGTCGGATCGACTGGATCAAGCCTCCGACGCGACCACAGGGGTATGTACACGCTTGGCAGGCCTACGTAGCGATGGTGGCTGACAATGCGCCGCTCAGCCGCAACGAAATTTTGTTGCGGCTGCAGGAAAAGGGTATCGGCAGCAGGCCTGGTACCCACTCGGTGGTCGGTCTTGCCGCCTATCGCAAGCGGCTGGGGACTGATCCGGCCGACTTCCCGGTTGCGACGCGCGCCGAGGCGCAAACCATCGCGCTGCCGTTGCACAACCACATGGGTCCCGCCGACGTCGACCGGGTGGTGGCGGCGCTGGAAGAAATGTAAGCATCTCAGTATTCTGATCCCTGCGTGCGCGAGGCGGCGGAAGGTGAGCCAAAATCTCGCCAACTATCATCCGACGCCAGCCAATCGAGAGATTTTGGAGACGGTTGTTCAGCGTCCTCGATGAACCCGTATTGAATGGAAAATCGGCCGCGCGGTCCGCGCCGTACAAAATGAATGCGTACTTTGATCTCGAAAATGGTTGAACAACCGATCTCTGATTTTGCGGCTGATTGCCGGTATGGGCAATGCGCGAAGGCATGATGTCGCGCGCCGTTGCCATCACGTGCCAAGGTGTGTCGAAAAGCTTTGCGCTCGTCGACGGTGGAAGCGCCTGGCGGCTCGCGTTCGGGCTGGGACGCGACGTTCCGCACTTCACGGCGCTTGAGGACGTCAGCTTCGAGGTGCCCAAGGGCCGTTTCCTCGGCGTGCTCGGCCGCAACGGGGCCGGCAAGTCCACGCTGCTTCGGGTGATCGGCGGCGTCTACGCGCCGGATACCGGCCGGGTCAAGGTAAACGGGGCGATGTCGGGCCTCTACGAGCTCGGTCTGGTCGGCCATCCGGAGCTCACGGGACGACAATATGCCGACCGGCTGCTGACCGTGCATGGATTTTCGCCGAGCGAGCGAGCGGCAATGATCTTGGATATCCACGATTTCTCCGAACTTGGAGATCGATTCGAGGATCCCGTGCTGACGTACTCGACCGGGATGAGCGCGCGGCTCTATTTCTCGACCGCGACGGCCGGGCAATACGAGGTCTATCTCCTCGATGAGGTGCTTGCGGTCGGCGATCAGCACTTTCAGTCCAAGTGCTGGCGGCGGTTGCGCGAACGGGTATCGGGCGGGGCGTCCGGGGTCCTCGTGACGCACGACTGGTCTGCGATCGTACGGCTGTGCGAAACGGCGCACGTCCTGGACCGTGGCAAGGTGATCTTTTCGGGGCCGGCCGAGCATGCAGTGAGGCGCTACCTCTACGGCGAGCAGGCAAAGTCGACATACCGCGATGGAATTGCACGGTTCGCGGGGGCGCCTGTCTATCCGCGCACGATTATGACGGGAGCGGATTTCAGGCTTGAAGCGGAGGTCGATATCCTCACCCGGGCGGAGGTCGGCGCGGTGGTTGTGGTCGAGCACCTCCAGCCCGCGTACGGCTGGGAGACGGGGCTGATGTCGCGTCGGCTCACGCCTGTCGGCGAGGAACCCGGGCGCTATGCGATCGGCGTCGATATCCCGGCACTGCCGCTTGCACCCGGGAGCTACCAGATCGGCCTGCACCTTGCGATGCCGGATCCAGACAATCCGGTGGTCCGAATTGTTCTCGATGGATTTAGCTGGCTCGACGGCAACGGACTCGCGCTCAGCGTGGAAGGCTCGGCCGGGCGCGGATTCAGCCTGCCAGCCGAGTGGAAGGTGGCTGGTTGATGCGCGCGGCAATTCGGGTGAGCAATGTCAGCAAGGTATTTGCGCTTGCCGACCATGGCGGCGGGCCCGTATCGCTGATGGAAGCGCTGCGCACAGGCAAGCGCGAAGTCACGACACGTCACGTGCAGGCGCTCGATTCGATCAGCTTCGAAGTGGCGGAGGGCGAGCGCGTCGGCATCATAGGCCGCAACGGAGCGGGCAAGACGACGCTGCTTTCAATCATCGCGGGGCTTACCGAGCTGACCTCAGGCTCTGTGGAGGTCGACGGCGACCTGCACGCGATGCTCACGGTGGGCGCCGTGCTGCGCGAGGACATGACCGGCCGCGACAACATTTTCCTCGATGCGGCCGTGCACGGCCGTAGTCGACAACAAGTCAATGACGTCGCCGATCAAATCATCGCGTTCGCCGAACTCGGTGAATTCATCGATCGTCCGGTGCGAACCTACTCTTCGGGGATGAAGGCCCGGCTCGCGTTTTCGATGGGGGCGTTCATCAATCCCGACATTCTCGTCATCGACGAAACGCTATCGGTCGGCGATGCCTTCTTTGCCGCCAAGGCGACGCGGCGCATGCGAGATGTCGCGGCCAGCGGCCGTATTGTGATCGTCGTAAGTCACGGCTTGGGCTCGATCGTGGAAATGTGCTCACGATGCCTCTGGCTCGATGACGGTCGGCTCGTCATGGATGGTTCGCCGCAGGTCGTCACCAAGGCCTATGAGGCGGCCGTGCGTGAGGCGGACGAGGCGGAGCTGATGCGCAAGTTTGAAGGGAGCGTGGTGAACCGGGCCGCACCCCTTCAGCTCGATGCAGTCGAAATCATTCAGCGCGGGGAGGCGCGCAAGGCGACCGCGCTCGCCATGGTGCCGTTGGCGATCGTCGCGCGCGGGCGGCTCGACTCGACCCCGCCGATGCATGATCTCGAGGTTGTTCTCACACGGGTCGACGGACGTTTGGTCTGGCGGCGGCGTCTTTCGGAGGTGGGGATGGCGCTGCCCGCGTCGGGTCCATTCACGGTCACCATCGACATGGATCCTTTCGTGCTGGGGGCCAATCTCTATCGCTTCGATGTTGCGCTTGTCGGTAACGGGGGCGACAAGGAATCGATTTCCTGCGTGCTGGAGGTCGTCGACGAGGAAGGACAAGTAGGTGGGCAGCCGCTGATCTTCTATCCTCCGCGGATCAGCGCGCGCCGCCTTGAGGACGTCAAGACATGATGCTGGCAGGTTTTGATCGGCGAGATCTCGGCATGCTGAGTAATCTCTTCCGCATGACGTTGGGCGACCGCTATCTGGGCTCGGCGCTGGGATTGGTATGGGCGGTGCTGTCGCCGCTGATGCTGATGTGCATTTTCACGTTCGTGTTCACCGTCGTTTTTCCGGGGCGGCTGCCGGGACGTACGGGGTCGTTGCCGTTCGTGATCTGGTTGCTTAGCGGCTACGGGCCGTGGCTTGCGATCAGCGAAGGCCTGTCGGCGGCAACGACGTCCGTAGTCGGAAACGCCGGCGTCGTGAAGAATATCGCCTTCAAATCGGAGTTGTTGCCGATGGTGGGCGCGCTGATGGGGTTGGTGCCGCTGGTCGTCGCGCTCGCTATCGTACTCATACTGCAGGTGGTTTCGGGCGAGATGCCGGGCCCAGGCTATCTGGCGCTGCCGCTGATCGTAGCCCTCCACATCTTGTTCGTGTCGGGACTGGGATTGTTCCTTGGGGCGCTCAACGTCTTTGTACGGGATACCGCTCTGGCGCTACCGAATGTGCTCACCGTGCTGCTGTTCGCTTCTCCGATCTTCTACCCGCTTTCGTCCTACCCGGACTTCATTCGGCCTGTTGTGCAGCTCAACCCGTTCTATGTCATCGCGGAGTGCTACCGCACTGCAACTGTAGACGGGGCGATGCCGAGCTTCTGGATGATCTGCTACCTGGCGGTGGTTGGCGCAGCTGCATTCTGGGCCGGGCTGTGGTGGTTCCGGCGGCTCAAGTCGTTCTTCGACACGCGGCTGTAGCGGGTAGGCAGCACGATGGGATGCCTCGTTGCGATCCATCAACCCAACTTCTTTCCGTGGCTCGGGTACTTTGACAAGATCCGGCGTGCCGATGTGTTCGTGCTGCTCGATGCCGTCGATTATCCGCGCTCGGGATCGGGGGGCATGGGATCGTGGTCGAACAGGGTGCGAATTGCTATCCAGGGCGAGGCGCGCTGGGCCACGTGTCCTGTCCATCGCCTGCCGTTGGGGGCGCCGCTCAATGCCGCAGAGATCGATGACGGTCGGCCCTGGCGTCGCAAGATGATTGCGACGCTGCAGGCCAGCTACGGCAAAGCGCCGCGGTTTCGCGAGGCGATGGGCCTCTTGCAGCCCCTGGTCGAGCAGCATGAAACGAACCTTGCGGCGTTCAATATCGCGGCCATCAAGGCGATCACGGAGCATCTCGGCCTTGCGACGCGATTTGAACGGCAGTCCGAGCTGCCGCATGCGGGTAAGGCGACCGAGCTTCTCATCTCACTCGTCAAGGCAGTCGGCGGGGATGCTTATCTCGCCGGCGGCGGTGCCACGGGGTACCAGCAGGACGAATTGTTCGAGCAGCATGGCGTTCGTCTGGTCAGCCAGGGCTTCGCGCCGCAGCCGTATGGCCCGCATGAGGCGTTCATTCCGGGCCTCTCCGTGATCGACTATCTGATGTGGGACGGGCGGCCAGCAACGGGATCACCTGGAGGCAGCTATGATTAAAGGGCAGGTCATCGCGCTTACCGAAATTCGAAACGAAGACTCTCCCCAATTGTTTCACTGGATCAACGATCCCGATACGGTGCGCTTCAACGCTCCATTCTCCCCGGTTCACGAAACCACCCATGAGAATTGGTTGAAATCGGTCATCACTTCAACGGCCAAGATCGTCTTCGCCATTCGCGCACTTCCCGACCTCCGCTTGATCGGCGTAGTGCAGCTGATCGACCTTCATCCGATCCATCGTACCGCTGAGCTGACGATCCGTATCGGGCAGGAGGTTGATCGCGGCCGTGGCGCGGGAACGGAGGCGGTGACGCTTGCGATCGATTTCGCCTTCAAGGACCGAAATCTTCAGCGCGTGTGGCTCAGTGTCTTCGCAGACAATGAACGGGCCATCAAGGCGTATCAGAAAGCTGGGCTCGCGATCGAAGGCACCATGCGGCGCGCTTGCTTTATCGACGGCAGGTGGACGGATCAGGTGGTGATGGCCAAACTTCGGGATCACGCTTGAGCTCCACGATGACGAAACAGGATTTCTCCGAATTTACAGAAGCTGGTTTTCGACAACTGCTGCTTCTGCTCAAGGCCGGCGGCTACCGTTTCGCGCGATACGGCGAGCCTGCCAGCGGCCGGCACGTGATCTGGCGGCACGACGTCGACATATCGATGCATCGCGCAGCCGCGTTGGCCGAGATCGAGGCGGAGGAGGGGGCGGTCGCGACCTATTTCGTCAATCCGCATTGCTTGTTCTGCAATTTGCTCGAGCCCCAAATCATGGCGCTGGTGCGCCGGATCGCCGGCCTCGGTCACGAGATCGGACTGCACTTCGATGCCGGCGCTTACCCGGTGACGCAGTGGAACGAAGCGGAACTTGTCGCGGCCGTGCAGCGCGAACGGCAGCTGCTTGAGCTCGCGCTGGAGCTTCCCGTCCGCTGTATCAGCTGGCACAATCCCGACCTCACCAATCTGCTCGAGTTCGAGGCGGAGGAGATGGGCGGGTTGATCAATGCCTATGCGGGCCGATTCAGGCGTGACTACGTTTATTGCTCCGACTCCAACGGCTACTGGCGCTTCAAGCCAATGTCGGAGGTGATCGCGCACGGACATGATCGGCTACACCTTCTCACTCATCCCGAATGGTGGACGCCGGAGCCGATGGCACCGTCAGATCGTATCGATCGCGCAATCCTCGGACGGGCGCGCCACGTTCGCAGCGACTACGATCTGGTGCTGCAGACAGCCGGACGCCGCAATCTGAAATAGGCCGCTCTCTTAGGCGAAGGCGATCTCAATTTGGTCCGGCAGCGACGGGGCGGCCCGTCGCCGGGGTGGACGAGCCAAGCCAGCCCACCGCTTTTGGGCTTGTCGGACGGATACGGGGCGTCTATGCAACCATCTCGCCAAAGGCGACTTACCTTGCGGATTTTATTCAGCACGCTGTTTTGAACACAACCACACGTACGGACGTTAGACATGAATTCCGAACTGATCGACAAGCTGGACCGCAAGACCGCCAGGATTGGTATCGTGGGCTTGGGCTACGTCGGCCTGCCGCTCATGCTTCGCTACAGCGAGGTGGGCTACAAGGTCATAGGCTTTGATATCGACCAAACCAAGGTCGATGCGCTTCGTGCCGGCCAGTCCTATATCGAACATATCTCGAGCGCGAGCATCAAGCGGGCGACGGAGCTCGGCTTCGAGCCGACCACGGATTTCTCACAGGCGAAAGAGGTCGATGCCCTCATCCTGTGCGTTCCGACCCCGCTCAACAAATATCGCGAACCCGATCTCAGCTTCGTGCTGAACACCACGGAATCGCTGCTGCCATATCTCCACAAGGGGATGGTGCTGTCGCTCGAAAGCACGACCTATCCCGGCACGACCGAGGAGGAACTGAAGCCGCGCATCGAAAAGTGCGGCTTCAGCGTCGGCACCGATATTTTCCTGGTGTTCTCGCCGGAACGCGAAGATCCCGGCAACCAGAACTTCTCGACCCGCTCGATCCCGAAGGTCTGCGGCGGCTGCACGCCCGCGTGTCTCGAGGCCGGCATCGCCCTCTATCGTCAGGTGATCGACAAGGTCGTTCCGGTGAGCTCGACGCAGGCTGCCGAGCTGACCAAGCTGCTGGAGAACATCCATCGTTCGGTGAATATCGGCCTCGTCAACGAAATGAAGATGGTCGCCGACAAGATGGGGATCGACATTCACGAGGTGATCCGCGCGGCAGCAACCAAGCCGTTCGGGTTTGTGCCGTACTATCCCGGTCCCGGCATCGGCGGGCACTGCATTCCGATCGACCCGTTCTACCTGACCTGGAAGGCGCGGGAATACGGCATGCATACGCGTTTCATCGAGCTCGCCGGCGAGATCAATTCCTCGATGCCCGACTACGTGGTGTCGAAGATCTCGCTGGCGCTCAATCAGAGGCACAAGTCGATCAGCGGCAGCTCGATCCTGGTCCTCGGCATTGCCTACAAGAAGAACGTCGACGACGTTCGCGAGTCGCCTTCCGTGCTGCTGATGGAGAAGCTTCGCGATCTCGGCGCCAGCGTCGCCTACAGCGATCCGCACGTTCCCGCGTTCCCGAAGATGCGTGCGCATTCGTTCGATCTGTCGAGTGTCGCGCTCACCGAGGCCAATCTGCGGCGCTTCGATTGCGTCCTGCTGGCAACCGACCACGACAAGTTCGACTATCAGCTGCTCGGCGCGCACGCGCCGCTGCTCGTCGATTGTCGCGGCAAGTTCCCTGAGCCGGCAGACAATATCATTCGCGCGTAGGCGATATCATTCGCGCGTAGGCGATATCATTCGCGCACAGGCGATCTCGTCGCGGCGCCGGCTATCCCGCCCACCGGGTGCCCTTTCGGGTGAGACGGGTTCGAAGCCGGCGCGCTAGCTGGCGCTTGCGCCTTGTAACTGTCCGTCCACTGCGGTCGTTGACGCTGCCGTCTGCTCGAAAGCCGACCGCGGCGTAACGTACCAGAGCAGGAAAAGCAGACCGGTGCCGTTGGTCAGCAAGGCCGTCGAAAGCGGTACATTGAGCAGAACGTGCGGCAGGACCCCGGCGGATAGCAGCACAAATCGCGGGGGCAGGCCTGCCGACAGGCGGTTGCCAAGCGCGATGATCAGGCCGCAACCGAGCGCGGACAGCGGCGCGAGCACGAGGCCGACCGAGGCGATTCCCTCGGTGGCGAACAGCGAGGCATTGAAGGAGCCGAGGTCGTAGGCCTTGGCCATCACGGCCCATATCGGCTCGTCGTAGGCGCACGCAGCCACGAGCTTCACGACGTTGATCTGGCAGAAATGGGTCAGCGGATGCGCTGAGAAGTAGTTGTTGTAGACCTCGAGGGCGAGCGACGGGATTGCGATCATCCTGTTGTTGACGGTGCCGAAATAGACCATCCCGGGTCTGAACGGAATCACGCCGGTCTTGACCAGGAAGACCAGGACAACGCCGACGGAGACAGGCAGGAATAGCGAGAGGATCGTCGTAAGCCGCACCTCGGCCAGCTTGCAGATGAGCGCGAGAAGCAGCAGCCAGAACGGAGCGAACAGCGCCATCTTGGTCAGCATGATGGGATAGAACAGAACCATCAGGGCCAGAGTGATCGCTGCCTGCCAGTTCCGCTTGCTGACGACGAAGCAGGCGAAGGCGAAAGGCAACAGGGCGTTCGAGGCGATCGAAGTTGCGTATCGAAGGAAGCCGGGAAATTCGATCTCCGCGCGATATTTGTACATCTCGGAGAGATCGACCAGCTTGAGGTGGTAGAGAGCGCCGATGCCGACGATTGCGGCCGAGGCGATCAGGATAACGGAAGGCATCATGTGAAAGGCGCGTGCCGGCATGACGATCGCCTGCTGCACAGGCGCGGTGATCAACAGCGCGGGAGCAAGGAATGCAAATCCTGAAAGCACGATCGAGACAAGCGCCAGGCGGTGATCGTAATTTAGCAGCGAAAATTCGATCAGCCAGAGGTATCCCAGGATCATCATGTAGAAGTAGAAGCCGACGAGATAGCCAAAGCTGAAGCGTACGATCGCGAACAGGATGACGACGGGGCTGAACGCCAGCACATTCAGGATGGCAGCTGCCACGTGTGCCTGGTCGATGCCGGTGACACCCGGAAACGTATCGACGGCCGTGATGAAGTAGAGCGAAACGCAACACACCACGATGTGGGCATAGGCGAGCAGGGCAAGTTTGGCCTGGGGCCAACCAAGCTCCAGCTGAGTGATCCGATCGTTCATTCTCGCTCACCGCCGTATCGGGCTGTACGTTTTGGACTGTTCCATTGCTGGTCATCGCGCCAGGCCGACTGGGCCCCACGATCGCCAGACGATGGCACCGTCCTGGGCCTAGTGACTTGGGCCTAGGGACATGACACGGCGCCGATAAGACGACAAGAATATGCTTGTATTTTATTCCATTGTTCCTGCCCAATGGTGTCAATGCGGATCGCTGGAATCATGCCGCGCGTTTGCCGAACCGATGGCCTCTGGTAGACTGTCCGGATAATTGCACAGGCGGGATTGGATGAAGGGTATCATTCTTGCTGGTGGTACCGGGTCTCGGCTTTACCCGGTGACGATTGTCGTGTCGAAGCAGCTCTTGCCGATTTTCGACAAGCCCATGATCTATTACCCGCTCTCGACCTTGATGCTGAGTGGCATCAGGGAGATTCTGATTATCTCCACACCCCAGGATCAGCCGTTGTTTCGCCGGTTGCTGGGTGACGGCTCGGACTTCGGCCTCAAGCTGGAATACGCAAGCCAGGACCAACCTCGGGGCTTGGCTGATGCCTTCATTGTCGGGCGTGATTTCGTTGGCAAGGACAACGTCGCCCTGGTCCTCGGCGACAATTTGTTCTTCGGTCATGGGTTGCCGGAGATATTGAACCGCGCCAGCGCGCGAGCTTCGGGAGCGACTATCTTTGGTTATGTCACCAAGCGTCCCCAGGACTACGGCGTCGTCCAACTCGATGGGGATGGACGGGCGATTTCGATCGAGGAAAAGCCACGTCTGCCGAAATCCAATCTCGCCGTGACGGGCCTGTACTTCTACGACAATGACGTGCTCGAGATTGCGTCCTCCATCAAGCCCTCGACGAGAGGCGAACTCGAGATCACCGACGTCAATCGCGCCTACATGGAGCGCGGCGAGCTGCATGTCGAGATTTTGGGGCGCGGCTTCGCGTGGCTGGACACCGGGACCCATGCCTCGCTGGTCGAGGCCAGTCATTTCGTGCAGGTCCTCGAGCAGCGCCAGGGCCTTCGGATCGCGTGTCCGGAAGAGATCGCGCTGAGGCTCGGCTACATCTCCCTTGACGCCTTTCGCAGCGTTGCGGAGCGGAATGCGAAGAGCAGCTATGGTGAGTATCTTTTGTCGATCTATGATAGCTTTGCCAATTCGAGGCGGTCGCACTGAGGTCGACGCCAGTGGTGCCTAGCAAAGCAACGATCTTTGTCACCGGAGGAGCCGGCTTCATCGGCTCTGCCGTTATTCGGCGTTTGCTAAATTGCACCGACGCTTCGATCGTCAATGTTGACAAGATGACGTACGCGTCCAGCCTTCACTCAATTCCGTCGGAGTTAAGCAGCGAACGCTATGCTCTCTCGAGAACGGATATCTGCGACAGTCCGGGCTTGCGCAGTCTGTTCGATCACTACCGGCCTCAGGCCGTGATGCATCTTGCTGCGGAAAGCCATGTCGATCGCTCGATCGACGCGCCCGGCGATTTCATCCAGACCAATGTTGTGGGTACCTTCACGCTGCTGCAGGAGTCCTTGCGCTACTGGCGGGCGTTAGCGCCCGCGGAGCGCGACGCGTTCCGGTTCGTTCATGTCTCGACGGACGAGGTGTTCGGCACGCTGGGTGCGGATGGCCATTTCGTGGAAGCAAGCCCGTATGCGCCAAATTCACCTTATTCGGCCAGCAAGGCCGCTTCCGATCATCTCGTGCGTGCGTGGTGCGAGACCTACGAGCTGCCGACCCTGGTGACAAATTGTTCCAACAACTATGGACCCTATCAATTTCCCGAGAAGCTGATCCCTCACATGATCATCAGGGGATTGGCCGACGAGGCGCTGCCTGTTTACGGTGATGGTCAGCACATCCGTGACTGGCTGTATGTCGAGGACCATGCGGAGGCGCTGATCCGCGTTCTTCACCACGGGAAAGTGGGGGAGACCTACAATATCGGCGGCAGGAGCGAACGCACCAATCTCGAGGTCGTGGAACTGCTCTGTACGCTGCTCGATGAGGCCAGGGGGGCCGAGACCGGCGCGCACAAACGCCTGATCTCGTTAGTCAGGGATCGTCCCGGTCACGATCGCCGCTACGCCATCGACCCGTCCAAGATCGAGCGAGAACTCGGCTGGAGCCCGCAGGAGAGCTTTGAGGCCGGCATCAGGAAGACGGTATATTGGTACCTTAACAACAGGCCCTGGTGGGAAGAGATTCTTCGGCGAGGATACCAGGCCCAACGGTTGGGATAGCGGGACGCCCTTCCAGGCCCGCCGGGGTTTGGTTGATGCCTGGCGGCTCCTGAAGCGCCTCAGACGTTCCCTGGCGAGAGCGGAGACCGAGGTCGTCGCGCCGGTCGTTCCGGCTGAATTGCGACTGTCGCTGCGCTGAAGGGATTGGCCCGCTCGCGGCACGCAGTCGGTCTGCCGACAGCGAAATTGAAGCGGAAATCGGGGCCGAATCAGATGTTGGCAGGACGAGCAATACCGGATATTCGGCGTCGGATGCGTCGAAACACACTATTTGGCTGAAGCAGGTAAGGGCCGCTATGACTGACACTCAACAGGCGATCGACGCCGCCAATGCGGCGTTCTGGGACGAACTGTGCGGCTCGGCGGCAGCCCGCGCGTGGGGGATCACCGATTCCTCGATGGAGTCGCTGCGGCGCTACGACGAGAATTATTTCCACTTCTATCCGTATCTCGAGAAATACATCGACTGGAAGGCGATGCGCGGCAAGCGCGTGCTCGAGATCGGGCTCGGTTACGGCAGCGTCTCGCAGAAGATCGCGGAGAGTGGCGCCGACTTCACTGGTCTCGATATCGCCGCTAATCCGGTCACGATGGTCAATCACCGGATCAAGCAGAGCGGGCTGAACGGCAGGGCCGTTCAAGGCAGCATTCTCAGCAACTCGCTTCCCGACAATTCGTTCGATGCGGTTGTCGCGATCGGTTGTCTGCATCATACCGGCAACCTCGCCGCTGCAATCGCGGCCTGCCGCCGGCTTCTGGTGCCAGGCGGACGCCTCGTCGGCATGGTCTACTATGCCTACTCCTACCGGCAGTTCGTGCTCGAGCCGAAACGCGCGCTTCGCTATATGCTGCGTGAACTCGGCGGCTATCGCGGGACCTTCCGCGACGGTGAAACCGCCGCCTACGATAAAACGCAGGACGGTTCGCTGGCGCCGGCGACCGAATTCATCTCGGCCAGGTCGTTGCGGCAGATCTGCGCGGGATACTCGAATTTTCAGGCGGTCCCGGAGAACGCCGATCAGGAACGGCCATTTAAGCTCTGGAAGCGTCCCCAACTCCTTGCCTCGCCGATCCCGCGGTATTGCGGACTGGATATTTATTGGAGCTGCAACAAGTCGGGCGCGTGAGATCGATGTTTGCTGCTTTTGGCCCGCATATTTCGCGGCCTATCGGTTATGGCAGGCTCGAAGCATGACGCCGCGGGCCGCGCCGCTGGATCGCCTTGCCTAATCCCAAGTTTTCTGGGTAATGGACGTTACCGTGCGGCTTGCAAGGCCGCTTGTTCCCTCGGCTGTTCGGCTGGCTGCAACGGTCGGCCGCGAGACAAGACAGGGCCTGTTGCATGATCAGATTTGGCCTGCTCGGGTGCGGGCGTATCGCCAAGCGTCATTCCGATCTCCTGGGTGGCAATCACATCGAGGGAGCAAGCCTGGTTGCAGTCTGCGATCCGGTTCGTGCCCGCGCCGATGCGGTTGCCGCGAAGTTCGGGGTTGCGGCCCATGACGACATGGACGAATTCTTAGGCCGCAAGGATATCGACGCTGTCGCTGTGCTGACGCCGAGCGGGCTGCATCCCGCGCATGTGATCGCCTGCGCCAGGGCCGGCAAGCATGTCGTGGTCGAGAAGCCGATGGCGCTGCGGTTGCAGGACGCCGACGACATGATCCGGGCCTGCGACCAGGCCGGGGTCAAGATGTTCATCGTCAAGCAGAACCGGTTCAACGTGCCGGTGGTCAAGGCGCGCGAGGCGCTTGATGCCGGCCGCTTCGGCAAGCTCATCCTGGGGACGGTCCGGGTGCGTTGGTGCCGAGACCAGGCCTATTACGATCAGGACCAATGGCGCGGCACCTGGGCTTACGACGGCGGCGTGCTGACCAATCAGGCGAGCCACCATGTCGATATGCTGGAGTGGTTCTTCGGCGATGTGGTGAGCGTGCATGCCCGCGCGGCAACGGCGCTGGCCAAGATCGAAACCGAGGACACCGCTGTCGCAACGCTGAAGTTCCGCAATGGCGCGCTCGGGATCATCGAGGCGACCACTGCGGCGCGTCCGACCGATCTCGAGGGTTCGCTGTCGATCCTGGGCGAGAAGGGCACCGTCGAGATTTCCGGTTTTGCGGTCAACCAGATCCGGCACTGGCGCTTTGTCGACGAGCTGCCGTCGGACAAGGACGTCGTGGAGAAGTTCTCGGTCAACCCGCCCAACGTCTACGGCTTCGGCCATCAGGCCTACTACCACCATGTGGTCGATTGCCTGGAGAACCAGCGCGCCGCGCTGGTCGACGGGCTCGAGGGGCGCAAGAGCCTGGAGCTGATCTCGGCCCTCTATGAGTCGATCGAGACCGGCGAGGAAGTGGCGCTGCGCTTCACGCCGCGCTTGAGCCGGTTGGGTGTCGTTTCGTGAACCGGCCGGAAGTGCATCAGGCCAGCGTGCGCGATGTCGCGTTCGGCGAACGCGTCAAGATCGTCGAGCCCTGCAACCTTTATGGCTGCACGCTCGGTGACGACTGTTTCGTCGGTCCCTTCACCGAAATCCAGAAAGGCGTGGTGGTCGGAGCGCGCACCCGCGTGCAATCGCATGCCTTCGTCTGCGAGCTCGTCACGATCGGCGAGGACTGCTTCGTCGGGCACGGCGTGATGTTCGTCAACGACACGTTCGCAACCGGCGGCCCTGCGCGCGGACGCAAGGAGCTGTGGCGCGAGACAGTGATCGGCAACCGGGTGTCGATCGGCTCCAATGCCACGATCATGCCGGTCCGGATCGCCGATGACGTTGTCATCGGCGCGGGATCGGTGGTGACCAAGGACATCACGACGCCGGGCACCTATGCCGGCAATCCGGCGCGCCGGCTGCTGGCGAGCCAATAGGGGATATCTGATGCCGGTGCCGTATGCCGACCTGCAACTGCAATACCAGTCCATCAAGGACGAGATCGATGCGGCGATCGCCGGCGTCATCCGCGACAACGCCTTTATTCGCGGCAGCTATGTCGACCGCTTCGAGCGTGAGTTCGCCGCGGCTGCCGAGGTCGCCCATTGCGTGTCCTGCGCCAACGGCACCGATGCGCTTTACCTCGCGATGCGGGCGCTAACGGTGAAGCCCGGCGACGAGGTGATCACGACGGCGCATTCGTGGATATCGACCGCGGCGATGATCACCCATTCCGGCGCCACCGTCGTGTTCTGCGACACCGATGAAGCGACGTTCACGATCAATCCGGCCGCGATCGAGGCCGCGATCACGCCGCGCACCGTCGGCATCATCCCGGTGCACCTGTACGGTCAGCCGGCGGATATGGACGCCATCATGGCGATCGCGCAGAAGCACAAGCTCTGGGTAATCGAGGACTGCGCCCAGGCCCATCTGGCGCGCTACAAGGGCCGCATGGTCGGAACGTTCGGCGAGGCCGCGACCTATTCATTCTACCCCGGCAAGAATCTCGGCGCGATGGGCGACGCCGGCGCCGTCGTGACCAATGACGCCGCGCTTGCCGAGCAGATGGCGATGCTCGCGCGTCATGGCGGGCTGGTGAAGCACCAGCACCATATCGAGGGCGTCAACAGCCGGCTCGACGGCATGCAGGCCGCGATCCTTTCGGCCAAGCTGCCGCATCTCGAAGCGTGGACCGAGGCCCGGCAGGCTGCTGCCGAGGTCTACGATGCCGGCCTCAACCAGATCGAGGATGTCGTGGTGCCCGAGGTCGCGCCGGCGCGCAGCCACGTCTATCACCTCTACACGATCAGACATCCGCGCCGCGACGCGCTTGCCGCCCATCTCAACGCCAATGGCGTGCAGACTGCGATCAATTACCCGACCGCGCTGCCGCTCCTGCCGGCCTATGCGCGGTTCGGCCACCGGCCGGAGCAATTCCCGAACGCGCACCGCGACCAGGGCCAGATCCTCTCGCTGCCGATCTTCGCCGAGATCACGCGCCAGCAGCAGGATGAGGTGATCGACCTGGTTCGGAAGTTCTGAGGCTCAGCTTCGCTGCAGCAGAGGCCTCAGGAACAGCTCCAGATTGGAGCCTGAGAACAGGTAGCCCTTCAGGCCGGCCGCGCGCGCCGCCTCGAGATCGGTCGGCTGATCGCCGACCAGGAAGCTGCGTTCGACATCGACCGGAAAACGCGCCAGCAGGTCATTGATCATGCCGGGCGACGGCTTGCGGCGATGGCTGACCTGCCGATACCGCTCGACCGTCCCCTCAGGATGGAACGGGCAGTATTCGAAGGCGTCGATATGTGCGCCGATCTTGCCGAGCTCTGCGGCCATCCAGCCGTGGAGCTCCTGGATATGCGCCTCTTCGTAGAGGCCTCTTGCAACGCCTGACTGGTTGGTTACGACGAACGCAAAATAGCCCGTGTCGTTGACGGCCTTCACCGCCTCGCGCGCGCCGTCGATCCAGATCAGCCTGTGGCTCTCGAACAGGTATCCGATGTCCTGGTTCAGGACGCCATCCCGATCGAAGAAAACCGCCGGCCGTCGCGGCTGATCTCCGGAAGCGCTGCTCATGAGGTGATGATCCGTCTGTCTCCACTCGGCATGGGCTAGCTCAATAGTTCACAATGCCGCGCGCGACAATGTAGACGGATCACGCCCAAGGTGGCCGGGCGCTCGCGCTTCTCTGACCTCAAGGACTATCGCTCGTCGGCAATCACCTTGCCGTCGTTCGGCAGCGCGCCGGCGCCGACCAGCTCGACCGTGCCGCCGAGTTTTGTCACGGCACGCAGCGTCGCCGCAACCTCATCCTGCAGCGACGCGGGCGGCGAAGCGCATTCGGCCTTCAGCGTCATTGCGTCGGCTTCGCCGGCACGCGTGACGACGAGGCGCAGCCGTCCGAGCCCGGGATGGCGCTTGCCGATTTCCGCGACCTGCTCGGGACGCACGAACATGCCCTTCACCTTGGTGGTCTGGTCGGCGCGGCCCATCCAGCCCTTGATACGCATGTTGGTGCGCCCGCACGGGCTCGCGCCGGGCAGCGCGGCGGTCAGGTCACCGAGCGCAAGGCGAATCCAGGGATGATGCGGATCGAGCGAGGTCACCACGATCTCGCCGACATCGCCCGGTGCGACCGGATCGCCGGTGCCGGGCTTGACGATCTCCAGGATCAGCTCCTCGTTGACCGTCATCCCCTCGCGCGCCGGCGTCTCGAACGCGATCAGGCCGAGATCGGCCGTGCCGAAGGCCTGGTAGGCCTCGACGCCGCGCGACTTCATCTCCTCCTGCAACGACTTCGGAAATGCGGCGCCCGAAACCAGCGCGCGCTTGATTGAGGACACGTCGCGGCCGCCCGCTGCGGCGGCGTCGAGCAGGATTTTCAGGAAGTCCGGAGTGCCGCTGTAGCCGACCGGGCGATAGGCTTCGATCAGCTCGAATTGCTGCTCGGTATTGCCCGGGCCTGCCGGGATCACCGCGCAGCCGAGCGCCCGCGCCGAGGCGTCGAAGATGAAGCCGCCGGGCGTGAGGTGATAGCTGAAAGTGTTCAGCACCACATCGCCCTCGCGGAAGCCCGCCGCAAACAGCGCCCGCGCGCCGCGCCAAGGGTCTGCCTGGCGGCCCTCGGGCTCGAAGATCGGGCCGGGCGAGGTGAACAGGCGGGCGAATGAGCCCGGCTTGTCGGCCACGAAGCCGCCAAAGGGCGGGGCAGCCTTGTGCAGGGCCGGCAATTCCGACTTGCGCAGCACCGGCAGCTCCGCCAGCGCTTCCCGGCTGGTGATGGATGCGGGATCGGTGCCCCTCAGCAAATTGGCATAGGCGGGCGCTGCCATCGCCTTGCGCAGCACGTCCGGCAGCCGGGCGAACAGGGCGGCCTCGCGCTGGGCCGGATCGCGCGTTTCAAGGGCGTCGTAATGGTCGGTCATGGCGGATCCTTGAGGGAAGATGTGCGCAGGGTTACGTGCCGGCTGGCGCGTGCTATCAGACGGTGACCGCTGACATTGGGATGGTTCCAGGGAGCACGATGGCTGAGGCAGAGAGCGTTGCGGCGGACGGGGCCGCCGACGTCGTCGCGAGGTTGAAGCGCCGCATCATCGACCACGCCCTGCCGTTGTGGTCGACGGTCGGCTGGGACAGCACAACCGGCGGCTTTGTCGACCGTTTGCATCAGGATGGGACAGCCGATCACGCCGCGCCGCGCCGCCTGCTTGTGCAAGCGCGCCAGATCTATTGCTACGCCAAGGCGGCCCAGCTCGGCTGGTATCCGGAAGGCCGCGCGATCGCGCTGAAGGGGCTGGACTACCTGCTGGCCAAGGCCAAGGCGCCGGACGGCCGGCCGGGCTTCGTCTACAGCCTCACGCCCGACGGCGGCGTGCATGAGCCGCTGCGTGACACCTATGGTCACGCCTTCGTGCTGCTGGCGCTCGCGACCGTCTACGGCCTCGACCAGGACGCCCAGATCCGCGCCGAGATCGACGCGCTGCTGTCGTTCCTCGACACCAAGCTGCGCTCGCCCCACGGCGCCTTCCAGGAAGGCCTGCCGCCCTCGATGCCGCGCCGTCAGAATCCGCAGATGCACCTGTTCGAGGCGATGATCGCGTGCTTCGACGCGACGCACGATTTGTCGTTCCAGAACCGCGCCGGCGATTTCTTCGCGCTGTTCCTCGCCAACCTCTACGACAAGCAGACGCGCACCCTCGGCGAATATTTCGAGGAGGACTGGTCGAAGATCCCGCCGGTCTCTGTCGAGCCCGGGCACCTCGCGGAATGGGTCTGGTTGCTGAAGGGATTTGAACGCATCACCGGCTGCCCCACCGGGCGTCCGCGCGGCGAACTGCTGGCCTCGGCGCTGCGCTATCGCGACGCGGCCACCGGCTGCCTGATCGATGAGGGCGACGCCGAGGGCAACATCCGCCGCCACACACGGCGGCTGTGGCCGCAAAGTGAGCTGGCGAAGGCCTGGATCGCGCAGGCCGAGTCGGGCGAAGCCGGCGCGGCGGACGAGGCGCGCGCGGCGCTGGTGCTGCTCGAACGGCACTATCTCAGCCATCCCGTCGCCGGCGGCTGGTACGACCAGTTCGACCGCGACGGCAAGTCGCTGATTGCGCCGATCCCGGCGTCGTCGTTCTACCATGTGCTCTGCGCCGTCACCGAAGCGGAACAGGTGCTCAGCTAGAACGCCCTTGCTGGTCTGATGCGTTTTCTGCACGCCAACTGGTCCTCAACTCCGCTAGAAAACGCGCCATGGCCTCACAGCCAGCGCTTGCGCCGCTTGAAGCTCTTCAGGTTCTTGAAGCTCTTGCGCTGGTCGCCGGCGCCTCCGAGGTAGAACTCCTTGACGTCCTCGTTGTCGCGCAGCTCGTCGGCCGAGCCGTCGAGCACCACCTTGCCCTGTTCCATGATGTAGCCGTGGCTCGCGACCGAAAGCGCGGCGCGCGCGTTCTGCTCGACCAAGAGGATCGTGACGCCGAGATCGCGGTTGATCTCCTTGATGATCGCGAACACTTCCTTGACGAGCAGCGGTGACAGCCCCATCGACGGCTCGTCCATCAGGATCATCTTCGGGCGCGCCATCAGCGCGCGGCCGATCGCGAGCATCTGCTGCTCGCCGCCGGAGAGATAACCGGCGAGGCCGGTGCGCTCCTTCAGGCGCGGGAAATATTTGAACACCATGTCGATGTCGGCCGAGACCTCGCCGTCGCGCCGGGTGAAGGCGCCGAGCCGCAGATTTTCCAGCGACGTCATGTCGGCGACGATGCGGCGGCCCTCCATCACCTGGAAGATGCCGCGGCGGACGATCTTGTCCGGATCGATGCCGTTGATGCGCTGGCCCTCGAACAGGATCTCGCCGCGGGTGACCTCGCCGTCCTCGGTCTTGAGCAGGCCGGAGATCGCCTTCAGCGTGGTCGACTTGCCGGCGCCATTGGCGCCGAGCAGCGCCACGATCGCGCCCTTCGGCACCTCGAGGCTGAGGCCGCGCAGCACCAGGATGACGTCGTCATAGACGACCTCGATGTTATTGACGCTGAGCAGCGGCGGCGGCAGTACTGCCGTCGGCCCCGGGCGGGTGGCTTCGAGGGTTTCGTTCATGGTCTCGATCACTCTCCACTGTCGTCACCCGCGAAGGCGGGTGACCCAGTATTCCAGAGACGCCGGCGATCAAAACGTGAGAGCGCGGCGTACTGGATTCCCCGCCTTCGCGGGGGATGACGGTTGTTGTTGAGGCTGCACTGGTGGCAGCCTCACCACGTCACCACCCAAACCATTCCGGCTTGCGCGGCAGTTCGACGGTCTTCACCTTCTCGAGCTTGATCGTGCCCTTGCCCATCAGGTCGTTGATGTCGCCGTCGGTCGCGCCCGACACCTTCGAGCGATAGAGATCGACCTTCGTCGTCGGGCGGTGATCCTTCTCGGTCCAGGTCGACGGGTTGCAGACGCCCTCCATGCCGGCCGGCACCCAGTCCTTCTTCTGGTAGAAGCCCTTGGCGACGTTCTCGCCGGTGGCGCCGCCATTCTTGGCGGCCCAGTCGAGCGCTTCCTTCAGATAGAGCGCGCTGCACACCGCCGCGATGTAGTGCACCGGGCGATAGACCTTGCCGGACGGATCGGACATCTTGGAGATTTCCATCACCGTCTTCATGCCGGGCGCGTTGCCGCCCCAGCTCACCGCGGTGCGGAGCGGGAAGATGACGCCGTCGGCGGCATCGCCGGCGGTCTTGGCGGCGTTCTCGTCCATGCCCCAGACATTGCCCATGAACTGGATGTCGACGCCGGCGGTCTTGCAAGCCTTCAGCACCGAGATGTTGGAGGCGGCCGTGTTGCCAAGATAGGCGTAGTTGGCGCCGGAGCTCTTCAGGCTCAGGCACTGCGCCGAGTAGTCGCCGGGCGACAGCGCAAACACCAGCGGCGGCAGCACCTCGAAGCCGAGCTCGGTAGCGAGCGCTTCGCCGGCCGCCTTCGGTGCGTTCGGATAGGGATGGTTGGCGCCCATGTGGACAAACTTCGGCTTGCCGGACTTGCCCTTGGCCTTCCAGTCCTCAGCGGCCCAGGTCAGCATCGCGCGCATCGAGTCCGAATAGCTCGGACCGTAGAAGAAATTGTACGGCGCGGGCTTGGCCTTGCCGCTGGTGCCTTCCGGATCGGTCAGCGCGGCGGCGTAGGAGCCGGAGATGTCGGGGATCTTGTCCTGCGCGAGGAAGCCGGTGAGGGCCTCGGTATCGGCGGTGCCCCAGCCCATGATCGCCGCGACCTTGCCGTCGGGCGCCGACCACTTCTTGTACAGCGCGATGGCGCGCGGCACCTGGTAGCCATAGTCGTTGCTGTCGACATTGAGCTGCTTGCCGCCGATGCCGCCGTTCTTGTTGACCCAGGCGAAGGTATCGGCGACGCCCTGGCCGTAGGGCGTGCCGACATCGGAGGTGCCGCCGGAGAGGTCCTGCAGATGGCCGATGGCGATCTGGGCCTGCGCGGTGGCGGCCGCGCTGCTGATCAGCAGCGCGAGGGAGACCGAGCTCAAAAGGGATCTAATCGTCATTTTGGTTTCCTCCTGCTTATTCGTTGAACCGAATTTTGAGTTGCGTTCCGTGCCTTGCGTCAGTGTGAGAACGGATAAAGCTTCCAGTAGGCCTTGATCTGCCGCCAGCGATGCGCGAGGCCATCAGGCTCGAACATCAAAAGCCGATGATGATCAGGCCGATCGCGATCTCGCGCAGGAAGGTGATGTTGTTGTTGAGCTGCAGCGCCTTGTCGATGGCGCCGCCCTTCAGCCACGCGCTCAGCCATTCCATCGATTCAGGCAGCAGCACCACGAAAGCCGTGCCCATCAGCGTGCCCATCACCGAGCCGGTGCCGCCGATGATGACCATGGCGAGGAACAGCACCGAGCGCTCGATGCCAAAACCTTCCTGGGAGACCACCAGCTGATAATGCGCGTAGAGCGCGCCGGCGATGCCGGCAAAGAAGGCGGCAAGTCCGAACGACAGCGTCCGGTACTTGGTCAGGTTGATGCCCATGATCTCGGCGGAGAGATAATGGTCGCGGATCGCGACCAGCGCGCGGCCGTCGCGGGTGCGCATCAGATTGGTGACCAGCAGGTAGCTGATCACCATGTAGGCGAGCACGACGTAGAAATACTGCCGGTCGCCGCGCAGCGTGTAGCCGAAGATCGAGAACGGGTTGGCGCTTGCCGGCACCGAGCCGCCCGAGAACCAGTCGGCGCGCGAGAAGAAATCGAGCAGGATGTACTGCGCGGCAAGCGTTGCGATGACGAGATAGAGCCCCTTCAGCCGCGCCGCCGGTACGCCAAAGATCAGGCCGACCAGCGCGGTGACCACGCCGGCGAGGGGGATGGCGAAGAACACCGGGATCGGCAGATTGTTGGAGATGTAGGCCGAGGTGAAGGCGCCGAACAGGAAGAACGCGGCGTGGCCGATCGAGATCTGGCCGGTGAAGCCGACCAGGACGTTGAGGCCGAGGGCTGCGATCGCGAAGATGCCGATCTGGATCGAGACGCTGAGCCAGTAATTGGTCAGCACCATCGGTGCAAGGCAGGCGAGCAGGATGCCGGCGATCGCGAAGTTGCGGCTGGTTGCGGTCGGGAAGATCGTGGTGTCGGCCGCGTAGCTGGTGCGGAAATCGCCCGAAGGAATGAGAGTGCTTGTTGCCATTGATCAGACCCGCTCGATGTCCTTGGTGCCGAACAGCCCATAGGGCTTGATCATCAGGATGATGATCAGGACGTAGAACGGCGCGATTTCGTAGAGATTGCCCCAGTGCAGATACTCGCTGTCGACATACTGGGCGACGTTTTCCAGCAGCCCGATGATGATGCCGCCGAGCACGGCGCCGCCGACCGAGTCGAGTCCGCCCAGGATCGCGGCCGGAAACACCTTGATGCCATAGGCCGAGAGGCCGGACGACACGCCGTTCACGACCGCAACCACGACCCCGGCAACCGCCGAGACGGTAGCCGAAATCGCCCACGCCATCGCGAACACGTTCTTCACGGAAATGCCGAGCGACTGCGCGACCTGCTGGTTGAAGGCAGTGGCGCGCATCGCAAGGCCGTATTTGGAGGCGCGGAAGAACCAGGCCATGCCGACCATCATGGCGAGCGAGACTACGAGGCTCATGAGATAGACGGTCTGGATCTGCAGCCCGAACAGGCTGACCGACTGGCTCTCGAACACCCGCGGGAATGGTTGCGGGTTGACGCCGAAGATCCATTTCAGCGCGGCCTGGAACACGGTCGAGAGGCCGATCGTCACCATGATCACGGAGATGATCGGTTCGCCGATCATCGGCCGCAGGATCACGACCTGGATCGCGATGCCGAAGATGAACATGAACACCAGCGTGATCGGCATCCCGACCCAGAAGGGCACCTGGTACTTGGTCAGCAGCGCCCAGCACACCCAGGCGCCGACCAGCAGCAATTCGCCCTGTGCGAAGTTGACAACCTGCGTCGCCTTGTAGATCAGCACGAACGACATCGCGACCACGCCATAAAGCGTGCCGACCACGAGGCCGTTGACGATCAGCTGGATCAGGAACTGGGTGTTCATGGGGTGTGGTAGCTCCGGACGGCGGCGCTAGTACCCTCTCCCCTTGTGGGAGAGGATGGCTTCGCGAAGCGAAGCCGGGTGAGGGGTTGTCTCCGCATCGGGATCGTGGAGAGAAAACCCCTCACCGAAGCGAGTTTGTGTCTACCGGGAGCGTAGCCCTCTCCCACAAGGGGAGAGGGCGCAGTCACTGCGATCTCACTGTATTGCCCAAAGTTCATTCCGCGGCCTCCGCGGTCACGGCGCGGCCGAGATCGACGACCTCGAGCGTGGTGCGCACGCGCTGTGTCGTGCCGTCCTGGAAGCGGATCACGGTATCGACCGGGATTTTGGCCGTGCCGCGGTAGATCGCATCGATGATGTCGGCGTATTTCTCGTTGATGACGCCGCGGCGGACTTTTCGGGTGCGGGTCAGCTCGCCGTCGTCGGCATCGAGCTCCTTGTAGAGCAATAGAAAGCGCGAGATGCGCTGCGCCGGCGGCAGAGTGGCGTTGACCGCCTCGACCTCTCTCCTCAGCAGCGCATAGACCTCCGGACGCGAGGACAGGTCGGTATAGGTCGTGAACGAGAGCCGGCTCTTCTCCGCCCATTTCGAGATGATCGAGTAGCGGATGCAGATCATCGCGGCGAGCGCGTCGCGGCCGGCGCCGAGCACGACGGCCTCGGCGACATAGGGCGAGAATTTCAGCTTGTTCTCGATATATTGCGGCGAGAAGCGCTCGCCGCGCGAGGTCTCGGCGAGATCCTTGATGCGGTCGATCACGACGAGCTGCTGGTTGTCGTTGTAGTAGCCGGCATCGCCGGAATGCATCCAGCCGTCCTTGATGTCGGCGACCGATGCTTCCGGGTTCTTGTAGTAGCCGAGGAACATGTTGGGGTGGCGCACCACGATCTCGCCGACGCCGTTGACGTCGGCATTGTCGACCCGGATCTCGATGCTTTCGGCCATCGGAATGCCGGTGGTATCGGGATCGACCTCGCCTTCGGGGTGCAGCGTATAGGCGCCGAGCAGCTCGGTCTGGCCGTAGAGCGTGCGCAGGGGCACGCCCATCGCCTGGAAGAATTTGAAAGTATCAGGCCCGAGTGCTGCGCCGCCGGTCGCCGCCGAGCGCAGCCGCGTGAAGCCGAGCCGGTCGCGCAGCGCGCGGAACAGGATTTGGTCGGCGAGCACCGAATGCTTACCCTCGGCGAGCGCGGCAAGCCCGGTCTTCATGCCGAGCTCGTAGAGCCGCTGCTTGAACGGCGAGGCGTCCATCACCCCGGCGCGGACGTCGGCCGCGATTGATTCCCACACCCGCGGCGCGAAAAGCACGAAGGTCGGCGCGATCTCGCGGAAGTCGTTCATCATGGTGTCGGGCTCTTCGACGAAGTTGACCTTCATCCGGCAGAGCAGCCCTTTGCCGAGCACGTACACCTGCTCCATAATCCAGGGCAGCGGCAGCACCGAGACATACTCGTCGTCCGGTCCCTTCGGGTCGAAGGCGAGATAGGTCGCGCAGTGCCGCAGCACACGGCCCGCCGCGAGCATTGCGAGCTTCGGGTTCGCCGTCGTGCCTGAGGTCGTGCAGAGGATCGCGACGTCCTCGCCTTTGGTTTCGTCGACCAGCCGATCGTACAAAGCGGGCTCACGTGCGGCGCGGTCGCGGCCGAGCGCAACCAGCTTGCTCGCCTCCATCAGCCGCGGATCGTCGTATTTCCGCATGCCGCGCGGGTCGGAATAGACGATGTGCTTGAGGTGAGGCACGCGGTCGGCGAGCGTGAGCAGCTTGTCGACCTGCTCCTCGTCCTCGGCGAACACCAGCTTGGCTTCGCCGTAGCTCAACAGATAGGCGGCTTCCTCGTCGAGCACGTCGCGATAGAGGCCGAGGCTCATCGCGCCGATGGCGTGGCTGGCGATCTCGGCGGCGACCCAGTCCGGCCGGTTGTCGCCGATGATGCCGATCACGTCGCCGCGGCCGAGCCCGAGCTCGACCATGCCGAGCGCGAAATCATGGGGGCGCGTCTGGTAATCGTTCCAGGTGAATTCGCGCCACAGCCCGAGATCCTTCTCGCGCAGCGCGATCTCGTTGCCGTGCTCTTTTGCGTTCAGCCGCAGCAGCTTTGGATAGGTGTCGGCCTGCGCGGCGCGTCCGGCATAGTCCATCATGCCGCGCTCTCCCGCACCGCCGGCTTGTCGTCGGGATCGACCAGCGCCTCGTCCTCTTCACCGAGATAGGCGCGCTTGACATGGGGATCGGCGAGCACGGCGGCCGGATCGCCCTCGGCGATCTTGCGGCCGAAATCCAGCACCATGACGCGGTGGGAGATGTCCATCACGACGCCCATGTCGTGCTCGATCATCATCACGGTCATGCCGAACTCTTCGTTGAGATCGACAATGTAGCGCGCCATGTCCTCCTTCTCTTCGAAGTTCATGCCGGCCATCGGCTCGTCGAGCAGGATCAGTTGCGGTTCCAGCGCCATCGCGCGGGCGAGCTCGACGCGCTTGCGCAGGCCGTAGGGCAGGGTGCCGGCGGTCGCCTTGCGCACCGATTGCAGGTCGAGGAAGTCGATGATCTCCTCGACCTTGCGGCGGTGCTCCAGCTCCTCGCGGCGCGCGCCGGTCAGCCAGTACAGCGATCCGGTGATGAAGTTGTTCTTCAAGAGGTGATGGCGGCCGACCATGATGTTGTCGAGCACGCTCATGTGGTGGAACAGCGCGAGATTCTGGAAGGTCCGGCCGATGCCGAGGCGGGGCCGCGCGTTCGGGGTGAGGCCGGTGATATCCTTGCCGCCATAAAAGAGCTGGCCTGCGGTCGGCTTATAACGGCCGGAAATGCAGTTAACGATCGAGGTCTTGCCGGCGCCGTTCGGGCCGATGATCGAGAACAGTTCGCCCTGATTCACGCCGAAGCTCACTTCGGTCAGCGCGCGGACGCCGCCAAAGCGCAATGAGACCCCGCGCACCTCGAGACTGTAAGACACCCTGTTCCCTCCAGATACAGGCGCTTTGGCGCGCTCTTGATCTTTCGCTCCGATCTTATATGGGCCGCCGAAGGGAGACCATCCGACTAATGATGCCGGCGTTCGGGAGCATCGCTCGCCCCGATCGCCTGCGTCATGCGCGGTAACGCCGCACCCGCCTGCAAGCCCGGTCTCGCATCATCCGCCGTCAGCGATCCACCAAGGTGCTGCGCGGCGTTACGCGAGGTGGCTCTGAATACGAGAAAGCGATAGGTTGAAAATGTGCCCGACAATTGGTCAGGAATTTTCGCTGGCATTCCAGGCGTCGGGCTGCTGGCTTCGCACGCGGCATTGCTGCAGTGCAATATCGTGTCAGTATCTTGGGGTGGGATGCCGTCGCTAGAATGATTGCTGCTGATTACTTAAGGCGCATCGCGGCCTGGTCGCGCGAACTGAGCGAGCAAGAAATCGAAATCGCGCGCGCCGGCATTTCCGAGAAGTCCTACCGCGCCAACGAATTCATCTTCATGCGCGGCGACAATTTCCAGTACTGGACCGGCATCGTCAGCGGGCTCGCGCGCATGGGCATCGTGTCGCGCGGCGGCAAGGCGGCGAGTTTCGCGGGCCTCACCGCCGGCGCGTGGTTCGGCGAGGGCACCGTGCTCAAGAACGAGCCGCGGCGCTACGACGTGGTCGCGCTGCGCGACACGCGGCTGGCGATGATGGATCGCCGGACCTTCGTCTGGCTGTTCGAGAACAGCGTCGGGTTCAACCGTTTCCTGGTCGGATCGCTCAACGAACGGCTCGGCCAGTTCATCGCGCTGCTCGAATACGGCCGCACGCTGGATGCGACGGCGCGGCTGGCGCGCTCGATCGCCTCGCTGTTCAATCCGATCCTCTACCCCGACCTCACCCTGCACCTGGAGATCACCCAGGAGGAGATCGGGGCGCTGTCGGGAATCTCGCGGCAGAATGCCAACCAGTGCCTGAAGCGACTCGAGCGCGAGGGGCTGCTGCGGCTCGAATATGGCGGGGTGACCATCATCAACCTCGACCGGCTCCGCCACTACGGCGAGTGACGGGGCAGGGTAGCGTTGGGCCACTTTCTGAGGTTCTAAAGCGCGATGAGATCCATCGCGCTTTAGCTTCTTGTTTGGGCATGATCTCCGCGCAAGCGCGTTCCGCGCTTGTCGCGAGGGAAAACCGCTTCACACTTTTCCGGATCATGCCTTAAAGTCCTGATTTCACACGATTAAGCCATTAGACTTGGCGAAGGCCGGATGCTACAGACCGGCCTCGTCGGGATCGCGCGGTCTCGCGCTCTCTGGAGATGACATGGCGGCTCAGGACTCAAAGCGGCGCGTGGCGCTGATCACCGGCGTGACCGGGCAGGACGGCGCGTATCTCGCCGAATATCTGCTTGGCCTCGGCTACACTGTGCACGGGATCAAGCGCCGTTCGTCCTCGTTCAACACCGCGCGGGTCGACCATCTCTACCAGGACCCGCATGCCGGCAACGTGCCGTTCCTGATGCACTACGGCGACATGACGGATTCGACCAATCTGATCCGGCTGATGCAGCAGATCCGGCCGACCGAGATCTACAACCTCGCCGCCCAGAGCCACGTCCAGGTCAGCTTCGAGAGCCCGGAATATACAGCGAACGCGGACGCCATCGGCGTGCTGCGCCTTTTGGAGGCGATCCGCATCCTTGGCATGGAAAAGGAGACGCGGTTCTACCAGGCCTCGACCTCGGAGCTTTACGGGCTCGTGCAGGAGGTGCCGCAGAAGGAGACCACGCCGTTCTATCCGCGCTCGCCCTATGGCGTCGCCAAGCTCTACGGCTACTGGATCACGGTGAACTACCGTGAGGCCTATGGCATGTTCGCCAGCAACGGCATCCTGTTCAACCATGAGAGCCCGATCCGCGGCGAGACCTTCGTGACGCGCAAGATCACGCGCGCCGTCGCCCGCATCGAGGTCGGCCTCGAGAGCAAGCTCTATCTCGGCAATCTCGATGCCAAGCGCGACTGGGGCCATGCCCGCGACTATGTCGAGGGCATGCACAAAATCCTGCAGGCCGACGAGCCTGATGATTTCGTGCTCGCGACCGGCGAGACGCGCTCGGTCCGCGAGTTCGTCGAACTGGCGTTTGCGGAGGTCGGCCGCAGCATCGAATGGCGCGGCAAGGGCGTCGACGAGGTCGGCGTCGACAAGGCGTCGGGCAAGACCCTGGTGCAGATCGACCCGACCTATTTCCGTCCGACCGAGGTCGATCTCCTGATCGGCGACGCCAGCAAGGCACGCGCCAAGCTCGGCTGGGCCCCGAAGACGCCATTCGCGCGGCTGGTGCAGGAGATGGTCGCCAGCGATCTCGCTGAGGCCAGGCAGGACGCGGGCAATGGCAAGCACGTTTGAACTGAAGGGCAAGACGGTTTTCGTTGCCGGCCATCGCGGCATGGTCGGCTCGGCGCTGATGCGCCGGCTGGCGCGCGAACAGGCCGATCTACTGACGGTGTCGCGCAGCGAGGTCGATTTGCGCGACCAGGCCGCGGTGAGCGCCTGGTTTGCCGCGAAGCGGCCGCAGGCCGTGTTCCTCGCCGCCGCCAAGGTCGGCGGCATCGTCGCCAACAACACGCTGCGGGCCGAATTCCTCTACGACAATCTGGCGATCTCGACCAATGTGCTCCAGGCCGCCCATGCCAATGGATGCGAGAAGCTGATGTTCTTCGGCTCGTCCTGCATCTATCCGCGCCTGGCGCCGCAGCCGCTGCGCGAGGATTCGATGCTGACCGGCCCGCTGGAGCCGACCAACGAGCCCTATGCCATCGCCAAGATCGCCGGGATCAAGATGGCCGAGGCCTATCGCAGCCAGTATGGCTCAGATTTCATCAGCGTGATGCCGACCAATCTCTACGGTCCCGGCGACAATTATCATCCCGAATACAGCCACGTCGTCGCCGCTCTGATCCGCCGCTTCCACGAGGCCAAGGTCTCGGGCGCCAGCAATGTCGTGGTGTGGGGCACCGGCACGCCGCGCCGCGAATTCCTCTATGTCGACGATCTCGCCGACGCCTGCATCCATCTGATGAAGACCTATTCCTCGCCGGACCTGGTCAATATCGGCACCGGCGAGGACATCACCATCGCCGAGTTCGCCCGCGTCGTTGCCGCCACTGTCGACTATCGCGGCGAGATCGGCTTCGACACCTCGCGCCCGGACGGCACGCCGCGCAAGCTGCTCGACGTCAGCCGTCTGGCCAAGCTCGGCTGGCGCGCCACCACCTCGCTCGAGGATGGCATCAAGCTCGCCTATCAGGCCTTTCTGCGCGAGACGAAGTGACGCGGTGATCCTCCCGCCCTCCGACGGAGAATATCTGTCGGCTTGGCGACGCCGCGGATAGGATGCGCGTACCCGAGCGGCCGCAAGAGCCGCCAGTGCGTCGGAGGAGGCATCATGAAAATTCTGCGCCGCCAATTCCTGCAACTTGCAGCCGGTACGGCTGCGCTTCCGCTCACATTTGGCAGCGCGCGTGCCCAGGCCTATCCGGCGCGGCCGGTTCGCCTCGTGATCGGCTACACCCCGGGCGGTTCGGCAGACCTCACGGCGCGCCTGATGGGGCAATGGCTGTCGGAAAGACTCGGGCAATCCTTCATTATCGAGAACCGGCCGGGCGGCGGCACCAACATCGCCACGGAGGCGGCACTGCGCGCAGCGCCCGACGGCTACACCCTGCTGCTGGTCGCGCCGGCAAATGCGATCAACGCGACGCTCTACGAGAAGTTGCCCTTCGATTTCATGCGCGAGATGGAGCCGATCGCGGGCATCATTCGCTTTCCCAACGTTGTGGTGGTGCACCCCTCACTGCCGATCAAGTCGATTCCCGAATTGATCGCCTATGCAAAGGCCAATCCCGGCAAGCTCAACATGGCGTCGTCAGGCAACGGTTCGACGATCCACATGTCGGGCGAACTGTTCAAGATGCTCACCGGCATCAAGATGCAGCACGTGCCCTACCGGGGTGGCGCGCCGGCGATAACCGACATGCTCTCCGGCGTGATGCAGGTGATGTTCGACAATCTTCCGACCTGTGCCGAGCACGTCAAATCCGGCAAGCTGCGCGGACTTGCCGTGACCAGCACGACCCGTTCGGACGTGCTTCCGGATCTGCCGCCGGTCGCCGACTTCCTGCCGGGCTACGAGGCGAGCGCCTGGTACGGCCTCGCGGCGCCGAAGAACACGCCGCCCGAAATCGTCGACAAGCTCAACAAGGCGGTCAATGAAATCCTCGCCGATCCGAAGGCGAAGGCGCGGTTCACCGAGCTCGGCGCGATGATGCTGCCGGGCTCGGCTGCCGACTTCGGCAGACTGGTGGCGGACGAGACCGAGAAATGGGGCAAGGTGGTCAAGTTCGCCGGCGCCAAGGTGGATTAGCTTCGCGCCGCCGCGCGCGGCGGATTTTTTGAAAGCGCTGCCGCCATTGCCGATATCAACGGCCGCATGAAGAAGGCGTCTTCGGCCGGGTAGATGTCGGTGCGCAGGCCTTGGGACTTGAGTTCATCCGATACCGCCGGTCCGACGGAAGCGATCGGGGTACGCGCGAGCCCGTCGCGTAACCTGTCCTCGCAACCGCGCGCCCGTGCCACCTCGACGAGGCGGCGGACCTGGCCGAGATTGGTCAGCGCGATCGCATCGATGCGGCCCTGCGCCATCTCTTCGATCGCGGTGACGATGTTGGTGTCGGCGGCTTGCGCATCGTAGACATAGGGCAGCACCGTATCGATCTCGGCGCCACGTGCCTTGATCGCGCCGATCAGGGTGGCGTGGTCCTTGTCCGGATAAAGCTGCAGGCCGAGCCGATGGCCGGTCAGGTCGAGCTTTGCCAGCATCTCGGCGACGCCTTCCGAGGTCGGCTTCTCCGTCGTCATTTGCGGCTCCAGGGCGATCTCGCGCAGCGCGCGGCCGGGCTTGGGGCCGCGGGCGAATTTGCGCGTTTTGCCGAGGCTGCCGACAAACTCCGCTTCGACCCCGATCCGGCGCACGACCTTCATCAGGCGGCGCAGGCCCTCACCGGTCATCAGCACGAGGTCGTCGAGCGGGCGTTCGATGGCGCGGCGAATCCAGGCCTCGATCGGCGCCGGATCAGGCGCATCATGGATGGTGAACATCGGGCATTGCAGCACGTCGGCGCCCTGTTCGGCGAGCAGGCGGGAAAACTGCGCCTCCTCGCGGGTCTCGAGGATCAGGATGCGGTAGCCGTTCAGCCGGTCAGCCATGATGGTCCCTAACAACATTGTCGTCATTTGTTCGATTTGACCCCCGCGCCGGGATTGGCGCAAGGCCGCCCGCGGTGTAGACGAGGGCCGAAAATTCCACCTACCTGCTCAAGCTTTGGTCAATTGGCATGCCCGACCATCAATTCGTTCTGACCCTGTCCTGTCCGGACCGTCCGGGGATCGTCTCGGCGGTCTCGACCTTCCTCGCGCATAATGGGCAGAACATCCTGGACGCCCAGCAGTTCGACGATATCGAGACCGGCAAGTTCTTCATGCGCGTGGTGTTCACCGCGGCCGATCTCGCGGTGGAGCTGGCCGCGCTGCAGACCGGCTTTGCCGCGATCGCCGAGCGTTTCGGCATGGAATGGCAGATGCGCGATCGCGCCAGCCGCCGCCGGGTGATGCTGCTGGTGTCCAAGTCCGATCATTGCCTGGTCGACATCCTCTATCGCTGGCGCACCGGCGAGCTCGAGATGATCCCGACCGCGATTGTCTCCAACCACCCGCGCGAGAGCTATGGTTCGCTCGATTTCGGCGACATCCCATTCCATCATCTGCCGGTGACCAAAGAGACCAAGCGGCAGCAGGAAGACGCGGTGTGGCAGCTGGCCCAGGACACCAACACCGACCTCGTGGTGCTGGCCCGCTACATGCAGATCCTGTCCGACGAGATGTCGGCGCGGCTGTCGGGCCGCTGCATCAACATCCATCATTCCTTCCTGCCCGGCTTCAAGGGCGCCAAGCCCTACCACCAGGCGCATGAGCGCGGCGTCAAGCTGATCGGCGCCACGGCGCATTACGTCACCAGCGATCTCGACGAGGGGCCGATCATCGACCAGGACGTCGAGCGCATCAGCCATCGCGACACGCCGGAGGATCTGGTGCGCAAGGGTCGCGATATCGAGCGCCGCGTGCTGGCGCGCGCGATCCGTTACCATCTGGCCGACCGTGTCATCCTCAACGGCCGCAAGACCGTGGTGTTCGTGGACTGATCCGCGGTTCACGTGGTGGTCGAACTCGACGGCCGCGGCGAAATCCTCAGGAGAGAGTCTCGACCGGAGCATCGGCTCAGTGGGGCGCGTCCTGCGTCGTCGCGGCCGGCTTGGCGTCGTCGCGCTCGGCCGCGGGGATCTGGCGCTTGCGTTCCCGCTCCTGCATGAACTTGTCGTATTCCGGGGTGCCCTGCCGCGGCGGCGCATCCGCGGGCAGGCCGCCGGCCCAGGCCGGAATGTAGTCGGCCATGCCGGATGAGAGCTTTTGGTTCACGGTGCTGCATCCCCCGAGCGCGCAGGCCGCGAGCGCGAGGGCAATCAGGACAGGGATGTGGCGCGTGACGATTGGCATGGGAGGCAGCATACAACCCTGGTCTTTATGGATGATGGACGTCGGGCGCGACCGTTCGGCTGCAATTGTGCTTGTTTGTTGACATCGCCGCTTTGTTTGTACGATCGTATAATTGAGCCCGCGAAGCTCTCTGAGCGCGCGAGACCGGTTCTCGCGGGCATTGAATTTCGGGGAGCGGCTTTGGTATCCTGATACTGGTCACGGCCGCGAGCCGGATCGCACCCCGCGCGACACACGTCCATCGTCCGATTGACAGAGAGCACGGGGAGACGCCTTGTCGCGTTGCGCCTTGGCCGTGACATGCTTGGGTTAAGGAAGGGCAAGGGCCGGGGACTCGGCTCGACGCAGAAGAATGGAAGGGGGAGGGACGTCGATGTTCAATCGTCGCAAATTGTTGCTGTGGGGCGCCGCTTCGGCGGTGCTTCCGGGATTGTGCGCCAGCGCGCCGGCGCGGGCGGATGACGCCGTTAAGATCGGCCTGATCCTGCCGATGACCGGCGGCCAGGCGTCGACCGGCAAGCAGATCGATAACGCGATCAAGCTCTACATGCAGCAGAAGGGCGACACCGTCGCCGGCAAGAAGATCGAGATCATCCTGAAGGACGACGCCGCGGTGCCCGACAACACCAAGCGGCTCGCGCAGGAGCTGATCGTCAACGACAAGGTCAGCTTCATCGCCGGCTTCGGCGTGACGCCCGCGGCGCTTGCCGCGGCGCCGTTGGCGACGCAGGCGAAGATTCCGGAAGTCGTGATGGCGGCCGGCACCTCGATCATCACCGAGCGCTCGCCCTATATCGTGCGCACCAGCTTCACGCTGGCGCAATCCTCCACCATCATCGGCGACTGGGCGGTCAAGAACGGCATCAAGAAGGTTGCGACGCTGACCTCGGATTACGCGCCGGGCAACGACGCGCTGACCTTCTTCAAGCAGCACTTCACCGCCGGCGGCGGCGAGGTCGTGGAAGAGGTCAAGGTCCCGCTCGCCAATCCCGACTTCGCGCCGTTCCTGCAGCGCATGAAGGATGCCAAGCCCGATGCGATGTTCGTGTTCGTGCCGGCGGGGCAGGGCGGCAATTTCATGAAGCAATATGCCGAGCGCGGGCTCGACAAGAGCGGCATCAAGGTGATCGGCCCCGGCGACGTGATGGACGACGATTTGCTCAACAATATGGGCGATGCCGCGCTCGGCGCGGTGACCGCGCATCTCTATTCGGCAGCCCATCCGTCGGCGATGAACAAGGACTTCGTCGCCGCCTACAAGAAGGCATACGGCAACCGGCCGGGCTTCATGGCGGTCAGCGGCTATGACGGCATCCATCTGATCTACGAGGCGCTGAAGAAGACCAATGGTGCAACCGACGGCGACAAGCTGATCGAGGCGATGAAGGGCATGAAGTGGGAGAGCCCGCGCGGCCCGATCTCGATCGATCCGGAAACCCGCGACATCGTGCAGAACATCTATATCCGCAAGGTCGAGAAGGTCGACGGCGAGCTCTACAACGTCGAGTTCGCAACCTTCGAGGCTGTCAAGGATTCCGGCAAGACGAAGAAGTGACGCCGTTATCGTCATTCCTAGCGCGTGCCCGTACTCCGTCATGCCCGGCCAAAAACGCGAAGCGTGTCTTCACGCAGATGTGCCGGGCATCCACGTCTTTCCTGCCGGCGTGCGAGCAAGACGTGGATGGCCGGGACGAGCCCGGCCATGGCGATCTATCCGACCTGCGCGACGTGGTGGCGTTCTTTCGGCTGAGCTGACCCGATGGCCTCTATCCTCACCAATCTGTTTGACGGCGTCGCCTACGGCATGTTGCTGTTCGTGCTCGCCTGCGGGCTGGCGGTGACGCTCGGGTTGATGAACTTCGTCAATCTCGCGCATGGCGCCTTCGCCATGGCCGGCGGCTATATCTGTGCCGTGCTGGTCAACAATTCCGGCTGGCCGTTCTTCGCAGGCCTGCCGCTCGCCTTTGTCGGAAGCGCAGTGATTGGCATCGCGCTGGAGCGCACGCTGTACCGCCATCTCTATGCCCGCAGCCATCTCGATCAGGTGCTGTTCTCGATTGGGCTCGTCTTCATGTCGGTCGCGGCGGTCGACTACATCATGGGATCGTCGCGGGTCTTCATCAAATTGCCGGCGGCGCTGGAAGGCCAGATCGATCTGTTCGGCGTCGGCATCGGCCGCTACCGGCTGATGATCGTCGTGATCTGCGGCCTGCTCACGCTGGCGCTGCAGCTGATCCTCGCCAAGACGCGGTTCGGTAGCCGGCTGCGCGCCGCGGTCGACGATCCGCGCGCTGCGATCGGGCTCGGTATCAACGTGCCGCAGGTGTTCGCCTTCACCTTCGCCTTCGGCTGCGGCCTCGCCGGCCTCGGCGGCGCGCTGAGCGCGGAGATCCTCGGGCTCGATCCATACTTCCCGCTGAAATTCATGATCTACTTCCTGATCGTCGTGACCGTCGGCGGCTCCTCCTCGATCACCGGGCCGTTCCTGGCTTCGTTGCTGCTCGGCATCGCCGACGTCGCCGGCAAATATTACGTGCCCAAGGTCGGACCCTTCGTGATCTACACGGTGATGATCGTGATCCTGCTCTGGCGTCCCAACGGCCTGTTCGGCCGCACCGCGGCGCGGTGAGGCTGGCATGACCGCGCTGTCCGACGTCTCCACTCACGCGATGGCCAGCGCGCGCTGGCGGATCGGCGAGGTCGCGTTCTGGGTGCTGACGCTCGCCTGCGCCTTCCTGTTCCCGTCGCGCTACCTGATCATGACCGACATCGTGCGGCTTGGCCTGTTCGCGCTGTCGCTCGACCTGATCCTCGGTTACGCCGGCATCGTCTCGCTGGGCCATGCGGCCTTCTTCGGCGTCGGCGCCTATTCGGCCGGCTTGCTGGCGCTGCACGGCATCATCAACGAGCCCGTCATTGCGCTTGTTGTCGCTGGTCTTGTGGCCGCCGTGCTCGGCTTCCTGACCAGCTTCCTGGTCATCCGCGGCGTCGACCTGACGCGGCTGATGGTGACGCTCGGCATCGCGCTCTTGCTGGAAGCGCTCGCCGAACGCTTCTCCAACATCACCGGCGGCACCGACGGCCTGCAGGGCATCGAGATGCAGCCGATCCTCGGGCTGTTCACCTTCGACATGTTCGGCAAGACCGGGTTCTTCTACTCGCTGATCGTGCTGTTCATCCTATTCCTGTTTGCCCGCCGCGTGGTGCATTCGCCGTTCGGCCTGTCGCTGCGCGCGATCAGGAACAATCCGCTGCGCGCGGCCGCGATCGGCGTGCCGGTCAACCGCCGCCTGATTGCGGTCTATACACTCGCCGCGTTCTATGCCGGCATCGCCGGCGCGCTGTTCACCCAGACCACGGCGCTCGCTTCGCTCGACGTGTTTTCCTTCGAGCGCTCCGCCGACCTGATGCTGGTGCTCGTGATCGGCGGCACCGGCTATCTCTATGGCGGGCTGATCGGCGCCGTCGTGTTCAAGATGCTGCAGGAGCTGTTTCAGACCATCACCCCGCAATACTGGCTGTTCTGGATCGGCCTCGTGCTGGTCGTGATCGTGCTGGTCGGCCGCGCGCGCATCCACCGCTGGGTGCTGTTCGTGCCGAACCTGGTCGTCCGCCAGTTCGCCGGCCGCAAAGCCGCCGTCGCCGTGCCGGAGAGCGATGCGTTATGACGATCGCGCTGGAGACCCGCAGCCTGGAAAAATCCTTTGGCGGCCTTCGCGTCACCCGCGATCTCTCGCTGCAGGTGATGCAGGGCGCCCGCCACGCGCTGATCGGACCCAACGGCGCCGGCAAAACCACCGTCATCAATCAGCTTACCGGGGTGCTGACGCCGAACAGCGGACGCATCCTGCTCGAAGGCAGCGACATCACCGGCCTCTCCGTGCACAAGCGGGTGCTGCGCGGACTGTCGCGCACCTTCCAGATCAACCAGCTCTATGCCGACCTGACCCCGCTCGAGACCATCGGACTCGCCGCTTCTGAGCGGATGGGCCGCGGCGGCGACTGGTGGCGGCGGATGGGGACGCGCGACGACGTCAACGCCGAGATCGCCGAGATATTGTCGCGCTTCCATCTGCTCGACGTGATGACCGAGCTCACCTCGACATTGCCCCATGGCAAGCAGCGGCTGCTCGAGATCGCGGTCGCCATCGCCGCGAAGCCGCGGGTGCTGCTGCTCGACGAGCCCGCGGCCGGCGTGCCCGAGAGCGAGCGCCACGATATCCTGGCGGCGGTCGCGGCGCTGCCGCGCGACGTCACCGTGCTCCTGATCGAGCACGACATGGACCTCGTGTTCTCGTTCGCCGACCGCATCTCGGTGCTGGTCAATGGCGGCCTGCTCACCGAGGGCGCGCCCGACGAGGTCGCGCGCGATCCGCAGGTCAGGGCGGTCTATCTCGGCGAGGCGGCCGATGCCTGACCTGCTCTCCATCAAGGGCCTGCGCGCCGGATATGGCGAGGCGGTGGTGCTGTCCGATATGTCGCTTTCGCTCGCCGAGGGCCAGGTGCTCGCGCTGCTTGGCCGCAACGGCACCGGCAAGACCACGCTGATCAATTCGATCGTCGGCATCGTCAGACGCTTTGGCGGCAGCGTCGCGCTCGCCGGCCGGGACATCACGGCGATGCGGCCCGACCAGCGCGCCCGCGCCGGGATCGGCTGGGTCCCGCAGGAGCGCAACATTTTCCGCTCGCTGACGGTGGAAGAGAACATGACCGCGGTGGCGCAGCCTGGGCCGTGGACGGTCGAGCGGGTGTACGAGATGTTTCCGCGGCTGAAGGAGCGGCGCGGCAATTTCGGCAACCAGCTGTCGGGCGGCGAGCAGCAGATGCTGGCGATCGGCCGCGCGCTGACCTTGAATCCGAAAGTGCTGCTGCTCGACGAGCCGACCGAAGGCCTGGCGCCGATCATCGTTGAGGAATTGTTAAAGGCGATCGGAACCATCACGCGCGCCGGTGGGATCTGTTCGATCATCGTGGAGCAGAATGCACAAAAGATTCTCGGGCTCGCCGACCGCGTTGTGATATTGGAACGCGGCATGATCGTGCACGATGCCACAAGCACTGCGCTGAAAGCCGATCCCTCCGTCCTCGAGCGCCACCTCGGCGTCTCCGGGGCCAAGGCACATTAGAAGGTACATTAGAAACGTTCGGGAGTTGACCATGCAGCGATCCAAGCCTCCGTTTCGCGCCGACGAGGTCGGCAGCCTGTTGCGGCCGCCGAAGATCAAGGAAGCCCGCGCCAGATTGGAGAAGGGCGAGATCTCGGCCGACGAGTTGCGCAAGGTCGAGGACATGGAAATCGAGAAGGTCGTGCATAAGCAGGCCTCGGTCGGCCTGAAGCTTGCGACCGACGGCGAGTTCCGCCGTTCCTGGTGGCACTTCGATTTCCTCAGCCACCTGACCGGTTGCTGTTCCATCCCGATATGGGCATCCAGTTCGCGGGCGTGCAGACCCGGCACGACGCCATCCGGGTGATCGGCAAGCTCGACTTCTCCGATCATCACCCGATGCTCGATCACTTCAGGTTCCTGAAGAAGTACGCCGACCAGGCGCATGTCACGCCGAAGATGACAATCCCGTCGCCGGCGGTGCTGCATTTCCGCGGCGGCCGCAAGCTGATCTCGAACGAGGTCTACCCGGACCTCGAGGAATTCTACCAGGACCTCGGCAAGACCTATCGCAAGGCGGTCAAGGCGTTTTACGACGCCGGCTGCCGCTACCTGCAATTCGACGACACCGTGTGGGCCTATCTGTGCTCGCAGGAGGAGCTGCAGAAGTCGCGCGACCGCGGCGACAATCCCGACGGCCTGCAGGAGATCTATGCCCGCGTCATCAATTACGCGATCGCCGATCGTCCGTCCGACATGGTGATCACGACGCATGTCTGCCGCGGCAATTTCCGTTCGACCTGGATCTCCTCGGGCGGCTACGAGCCGGTCGCCGAGACCATGCTCGCCGGCACCAATTACGACGGCTATTTCCTCGAGTATGATTCCGATCGTGCCGGTGGCTTCGAGCCGTTGCGCTTCCTGCCCAAGGGCAACAAGGTCGTGGTGGTCGGCGTCATCACCTCGAAGTTCGGCGAGCTCGAGAACAAGGACGATATCAAGCGGCGGCTTGAGGAGGCATCGAAGTTTGCCCCGATCGAGCAGCTCGCGCTGTCGCCGCAATGCGGCTTCGCCTCGACCGAGGAGGGCAACATCCTCTCCGAGGAAGAGCAGTGGGCCAAGCTGCGGCTCGCCGTCGAGGTCGCCAACGAGGTGTGGGGCAAGTAGGTTTCGCTCATCGTTCCGGGTTCGCGGCTTCGAGGTACCCGGAATGACGGCGCATCCCGCGTGAGCTCGTGCGGCTGGACAGTTGTCCTGGCCACATGATAGCTTTGGTCCATTGAGGATGATCCAACGATGTTGATCGCTTTCGAGCTTAGCCAGCACTGACGAACGGTGAGCCGGTCGAACGACCGGGTTGCCGTAACGCCGCCACGCCTCACCCTGGTGAGGCGCCGTCTGTTGCTGTTGAAGCCGAGAAGCCCTCATGCCCCAATCATCCGACGCGCCCAGTGCGCCAATTGCATCCTTTATCCCCGAACTCGATCGTCTGGCCTCCGATGTCATGGCCGACTGGAAGGTGCCAGGCGCCGCGCTCGCCGTGGTGCAGGACGACAAGGTCGTGCTCGCACGCGCCTACGGCCAGCGCGATGTCGAGGCGAATTTGCCCGTCACGCCGTCGACGCAGTTCGCGATCTGCTCGATCACCAAATCTTTCACCGCGACCGCGATCGCGCTGCTGCACAATGAAGGGCGGCTCGATTGGGCCAAACCGGTGCGCGACTACATCCCCGAGTTTCGTCTGAGCGATCCGGTGGCGACGGAGCGCGTCACCGTGCTCGATTTGTTGTGTCATCACACCGGGCTGCCGCGTCATGACTGGGTGCACGAGCCCGGCGATCTCGCGCCGGCCGACATGCTCGGCCTGATGCGGCATCTGGAGTTGAGCCGCGATGTCCGCAGCGCCTTTCAATACAACAACCTCTGCTACAATGTTGCGGGCCTGTTGATCGAGCGCCTGAGCGGGCAGAGCTATCAGGCGTTCATCCGCGCGCGGCTGACCGACTGGCTCGGCATGAATGTCGGCTTCAACGTTGATGATCTCGAAGCCTCGAGCGAGCCGGCACGGCCGTACAAGATGCACGGAGACAGGCGGCTGCCCGCGTTCCGTCTGCCGATCACGACCACCGCGTCCGGCGCGATGACCACCTCGGTCGTGGATTTCGCGAACTGGATGCGGCTGCATCTCGGTCAGGGCGCGTTCGACGGTGAGCGCATATTGCCGGCAGCGCTGATCGGTGAGCTGCATGCGCCGCGTGTCTACAACTGGTTGCCAGGCTATGCGGAGTTCGGCCAGGCACATTACGGCCTTGGCTTCCAGTGCAACAGCTACCGCGGCGACCGACTGGTCGAGCACGGCGGCGGCTGGATTGGCTGGAATACGCAGATGACGCTGCTGCCGGATTTTGGCATCGGCATTGCTGTCTTCACCAACCGCAGTCCCAACCAGGTGCCGTGGACGCTGACCTTGCACATCATCGACCGGCTGCGCGGCCGCGAGCCGATCGAATGGCGCGAGCGTTTCCGCAAGCGGCGTGATGAAGCCCTCGAGCAGATCCAGGCCGACAAGGGCGTGCGGGAGAAGGGCCGCCGCAACAACACTCAACTCACCCGGCGCACGAACTTGCGGCCTACTCCGGCGATTATGAGCACCCTGCTTACGGCGTGATGTCGATCAGGGAGCAGGACGGTGCGCTGCACTGGTCGTGGCGCGGGCTGTTTGCGACATTGGGGCACCGTCACTTTGAGACGTTCGAAACGCCGGAGGTGCAGGACCGCTACGTGCCGGACTCGCTTCCGCTCACGTTCCTGACCAATCGCGACGGCGCCATCGTCAGTCTCTCCGCGCCGCTCGAACCGGCCGTCGCGGATATCGTGTTCGTGCGCCTTGCGGCCGGCGAATGCACCGACGCCGCGTTCCGTGCGCGGTGCGTCGGCAGTTTCAAATGGAGCGCGATCACGCACCGCGTCACGCTGGATAGCGAGGGGGCGCTTGAGTTGAAGTCCGACCACCAGCCGGCCCATCGCCTCGCGCCGGAGCAGGGCAGGACGTTCCGCATTGTCGGGCAGGCGACCCTCGTCGAATTTTGCAGTGATGGGACGATCGTCGACGAGATGATCTTTCATCAGCCGGGTGGCACGTTCGTGGCGCGGCGAACAGACGAGTAGATTGTCTGGTCGCCGACGCTCCTCGATGACGGTTCTTGCGCGCGTCGTCTCACCTCTCCGCCAGATAGACCTCGCCGAGCAGCGAGGAGTTCGACCAGGGCACCTGCTTGCCTTTGGTCGCGGCGACGACCTCGGCGCGGACCCGGGTCAGCATCTGCTGCACCTCGAGGCCGGGCGTGCCGACATGGCGCGACAGTGCCGCCGAGAACGGGCTGTTGGCGCCTTCGCCGTCGAGCGCGACCTGGCCCGGCGCGGTCGCAAACGCGATCAGCGTGCCAGCGCCGAGCGTCGAGCCTGAGCCGAGCGAGGCGGGGGCGGCAAGGCCGGAGCCGGCCTCGATGCCGCGGCTCGGACCTGCGGACGCGACCTGCGGCGCCATCGGGTTGTTGCGGCAGGCATCGAGGATCAGGATGTTGGTGCGGATCTGATCGTCGAGACCGGCCATGATGGTGTCCATGTCCACCATTGCGTCGGTCATGCGGCCGCCCGCCTTGAACTCGATATCGACCGGCACGAGATAGTTGCGGCCGTCGACCTGCACGCCATGACCGGCGTAGTAGACCACGGCGATCTGCGACCGCGCCGCCTCGCGCAGGAAGTCGTGGATCGTCGTCTGCATCGCATTGCGATCGAGGTCGAGGCCCTCGGAGACGGTGAAGCCGATCTCGCGCAGGCTCTTGGCGATGGCACGCGCATCGTTGGGCGGATTGGGCAGCGCCTTCACATGTGCATAAGCGCCGTTGCCGATCACCAGCGCGACGCGCCGGCTGGTTGCGGCAGTCTGTGACGGCGCGGCGGGCGGCGCCGGTGCGGTGACGGAGCCTGCCGGTGGCGCGGTCGGGCTGCTCTCGGCGGCAGGTGCCGCCGCCGCCTTGCGGGGGGCTGCATCGTTGCGCGGTGCTGCATCGGCCTCCTTGAGCAGTGCGAGCCGCACCTTGGCGGTGGCCTGGTTGGCCTTGCTGCCGGCGTCGGACGCGACGCCCTCGAGCACCGAGGCGTAGTCTTCCTTGGCGTGCGCGGCATCGCCCTTTGCCTCATAGCTGAGGCCGCGCTGGGTATAGGCCGAGATCAAGACACTGCCCGGCGGCGTCATGATGTTGACAGGCGCCTTCGCCTTCGCGAGCCGGATCGCTTCTGACGTGTCCGCAATCGCGCGCGCGATGTCGCCCTTGGCGCGCCAGATCACGGCGCGGCTGATTAGCGGCTGCGGCAGCGACGGATCGAGCCTGACGGCCTCGTTGATGTCGGCGAGCGCGCCGTCGAGATCGCCGAGCGCCTGCTTCGAGGAGCCGCGGTTCTGGTAGGAGAAGGCCGACTTCGGGCCGGCCTTGATCGCGGCGTCATAATCGGCGATCGCCTTGGCGTAGTCGCCCTTGCCGCGATAGGCGTTGCCGCGGTTGTGAAAGATGATGCCGCTCGGCGGCCCCATGCGCAGCGCGTCGTTGAAGTCGGCGATCGCGATGTCGTACTGGCCCTTGTCGTAATAGGCCGAGCCGCGCAGATTGTAGACGGCGGTGCTCGGCTTGAGGCGCAGCGCCTCGGTGGCGTCGGAAATCACCTGGGCATAGTTGCCCTTCTTGAGTTTCTCGCCGGAAAACACCTTCAGCGCGATGATCTTGTGAGGCAGGGCGCCGACCAGAGCAAGGCGGCGAGGAAAGCTGGGATCAGGAGCAGGCGGCGCATCGGTCATCCACGGGTAAGCCGTCATGGCGATCGGCGAGGGCGAGGCGATCTATGCGTGTTTGGTGATCGGGCAGTAAAGGGGGGTTCAACTGGTGGGAAAATGGTGGTAAGACGTCGCTACACACTATCTCTGCCCACTTCCTGCCCACTCGCCGCCGCCCACCCCAGGCCCATGAAGAACGACGAAATCCTCAGTCAGATCACGGATTTCTGCCGGCGCTCCGACATGGCGGAGACGACGTTCGGCCGCCGTGCCGTCAACGACGGCAAGCTGGTGCACCGGCTGCGCGAGGGCAAGCGCATCACCATCGACACGCTCGACCGCATTAATGCCTTCATCGCGACCTCGACGCCGGGCGGCGTGCCGCCGCCGCGCGGCCTGGTGGTTCCGCCGGAGAAGCGCGATCCGCGCGGCAATTTTCGCTTTTTCGAGAACCGCCAGCGCTATCTGCTGTTCGTGCACACCTGCAGCGAGAAGCGGGTGATTGCCGACCGGGTTTCGCTGGAACTGGCCGCCATCCACCCGCGGCCGCCGGCATTGCGGGTGTTCGATGCCGGGATGGGCGATGGCACCGTGCTGGCGCGGGTCCTGCGTGCCATGCATGGCCGCTTCCCACATATGCCGTTCTATGTCGCCGGCAAGGAACTGAGCCTGGAGGACGTCCGCCTCACCCTGGACAAGGTCCCCGACCGCCTGTTCGAGCACCCGGCCAGCGTCTTCGTGTTCACCAACATGTATTACGCCGAGGCGCCCTGGCTGACGCCCAAGAACTCCACGGCGGCCGCCAGCATGATCTGGCACGAGGTGGCCCTCCGCGGCGCGTCCTCGGGTGAATTCGAGGCCCAGATCGCGGAACTCGGCCCGTTCCTCGAGCAGAATTGGCGGGCCAATCTCAGCCCCGGGAATGCGATGCCGATCTATGAGCGGCCGGTGGCGCTGGTGCTGTACCGCGACGACCACCGCTTCCTGCTCGATTCGATCATTCCCCGGGCCGGCCGCACCGAGGCCAATTTCGATCTTGTGATCGCCTCGCAGCCGTATCGGGCCAAATCCTCGGTGAATTTCCGCGCCAAGCGGATCATCGCGCCGCTGGCCCGCGCGTTGCGCGGCGGCGGACGGCTGATAGGAATCCACTCCCACGGCGGCGATCCCGGACTTGAAATCATTCAGGCCGTCTGGCCCGGAGAAAATCCTTTCGCCGTCAGCCGTCATGAGATACTGCGCGCGGTGAAATACGAGTTGGGGTCGGCCGGTCGCGAGCTGAACTTCAACGCCTACGCCGATAACCGTTCGATCTTCCGATATGATATGGAAGCGCTGCCCAATGAGGTGACCGGTTCGATCGGAACCTCGACGGCCTTTGCAGCGTGGAATGCGGCGGTGTATGTCGCGCAGATCGAAGATGAGCGGTTGACCGAAACGACCGAAAACGGACGAGCTCTCGAGGCTACGCGCGAAGTTCTCCGCAAACACAACGGGCTGTGGTTCTACGACGAATCCTACGTCATCTCGCGGCGACGAGACTGACATTCCGGGGACATATTCACCAACCAACGTCGGACTTCGACGAAACAAGGGGTTTGCTTGATGCGCGCGTCTTATCTCTTCACCAGCGAGTCGGTCTCGGAAGGCCATCCGGACAAGGTCTGCGATCGCATCTCGGATGAGATCGTCGATCTGTTCTATCGCGAGGGCCCGAAGGCAGGCATCGACCCGTGGCAGATCCGTGCGGCGTGCGAAACGCTCGCGACCACCAACAAGGTGGTGATCGCCGGCGAAACCCGCGGCCCGAGCTCGGTCACCAATGAACACATCGAGGGCGTCGTGCGCGACGCGATCAAGGACATCGGCTACGAGCAGGACGGCTTCCACTGGAAGACCTGCGACATCGAGATCCTGCTGCATCCGCAGTCGGCCGACATCGCGCAGGGCGTCGACGCGCTGCAGCCGGGCGAGGTCAAGGAAGAGGGTGCCGGCGACCAGGGCATCATGTTCGGTTACGCCACCAACGAGACGCCGGACCTGATGCCGGCGCCGATCTTCTACGCTCACAAGATCCTGCGGCTGATCTCCGAAGCGCGCCACTCCGGCAAGGAGAAGGTGCTGGGTCCGGACTCCAAGAGCCAGGTCACCGTGCAGTACGAGAACGGCAAGCCGGTCGGCGTCCGCGAGATCGTGGTCTCGCACCAGCATCTGGTCGAGGACCTCTCGTCCAGCCAGATCCGCGACATCGTCGAGCCCTATGTGCGCGAGGCGCTGCCGAAGGAATGGATCAACGGCAAGACGATCTGGCACATCAATCCGACCGGCAAGTTCTTCATCGGCGGTCCCGACGGCGACTCCGGCCTGACCGGCCGCAAGATCATAGTCGACACCTATGGCGGCGCGGCCCCGCATGGTGGCGGCGCGTTCTCCGGCAAGGATCCGACCAAGGTCGACCGCTCGGCGGCCTATGCCGCGCGCTACGTCGCCAAGAACATCGTCGCGGCCGGTCTCGCCGACCGCTGCACGCTGCAGCTCGCCTACGCGATCGGCGTGGCGCGTCCGCTGTCGATCTACATCGACACCCACGGCACCGGTAAGGTCTCGGAGGACGAGCTCGAGAAGGCGGCGGCCAAGGCGATGGATCTGACGCCGCGCGGCATCCGCACCCATCTCGACCTCAACCGCCCGATTTACGCGCGCACCTCGGCCTACGGCCATTTCGGCCGCACGCCGGACAATGAGGGCGGCTTCTCCTGGGAGAAGACCGATCTCGTCGAGCCGCTCAAGCGCGCGCTCTGATGCTCTTACCTCGCCCCGCTTGCGGGGAGAGGTCGCCACGAAGTGGCGGGTGAGGGGGACTCTCCGCAGATTCAGCCAGCGGATGGAGCCCCTCACCCCGGCCCTCTCCCCGTAAGAACGGGGAGAGGGAGAAGGTCGCGCCGCAGGGCGTTCGGCTCGCTTTGTTACTGACACGCTGGATTCACCGATTAGGAAACAGACATGAACGCCCCCACGAAGCCCGGCTTCACCGACTATATCGTCAAGGACATTTCGCTCGCCGAGTTCGGCCGCAAGGAGATCTCGCTGGCCGAGACTGAGATGCCCGGCCTGATCGCGACCCGCGAGGAGTACGGCCCCAAGCAGCCGCTGAAGGGCGCACGCATCGCCGGCTCCCTGCACATGACGATCCAGACCGCGGTCCTGATCGAGACGCTGGCCGTGCTCGGCGCCGACATCCGCTGGGTCTCCTGCAACATCTACTCGACGCAGGATCACGCCGCGGCCGCGATCGCCGCGGCCGGCATTCCGGTGTTCGCGGTCAAGGGCGAGACGCTGACCGAATACTGGGACTACACCGCAAAGCTGTTCGACTGGCACGGCGGCGGCACGCCCAACATGATCCTCGATGACGGCGGCGATGCCACCATGCTGGTGCATCACGGCCTGCGCGCCGAGCAGGGCGACGTCGCGTTCCTCGACAAGCCTGGTTCCGAGGAAGAAGAAGTCTTCTTCGCGCTGATCAAGCGCCTGCTGAAGGAGAAGCCGAAGGGCTGGTTCGCCGAGATCGCCAAGAACATCCAGGGCGTCTCGGAAGAGACCACCACGGGCGTGCACCGTCTGTACGAGATGGAGAAGGCGGGCAAGCTGCTGTTCCCCGCGATCAACGTCAACGACAGCGTCACCAAGTCGAAGTTCGACAACCTCTATGGCTGCCGTGAATCGCTGGTCGACGGCATCCGCCGCGGCACCGACGTGATGATGTCGGGCAAGGTCGCAATGGTCGCGGGCTTCGGCGACGTCGGCAAGGGCTCGGCGGCTTCGCTGCGCCAGGCCGGCTGCCGCGTCATGGTCTCCGAGGTCGATCCGATCTGCGCGCTGCAGGCGACGATGGAAGGCTACGAGGTAGTTACCATGGAAGAGGCCGCGCCGCGCGCCGACATCTTCGTGACCGCGACCGGCAACAAGGACATCATCACCATCGAGCACATGCGCGCGATGAAGGATCGCGCCATCGTCTGCAACATCGGTCACTTCGACAACGAGATCCAGATCGCAGGTCTGCGTAATCTGAAGTGGAACAACATCAAGCCGCAGGTCGACGAGATCGAATTCCCCGACAAGCACCGCATCATCCTGCTTTCCGAGGGACGTCTGGTGAACCTCGGCAACGCAATGGGCCACCCGTCCTTCGTGATGTCGGCGTCGTTCACTAACCAGACGCTGGCGCAGATCGAGCTGTTCGCCAACAACAAGGGCGGCAAGTACGAGAAGAAGGTCTACGTGCTGCCGAAGACGCTCGACGAGAAGGTGGCCCGCCTGCACCTCGCCAAGGTCGGCGCCAAGCTGACCGAGCTGCGCAAGGACCAGGCCGACTATATCGGCGTCAAGCAGGAAGGCCCGTTCAAGTCGGATCACTACCGCTACTGATCTGCGGTCGTCACAGTCGATCACGTGAAGAGCCCCGGCATTGCCCGGGGCTTTTTGCTGCGGTGGTTGGACAGGCCGTCGCATGCGTTGTTTCGCGTATACGCGAGGGGGCCGGAATCGGCGATTGTGGGCAGAGGTTAATGCCGGATTAACCGGCAGCGCCTAGGCTTCCGGGTTCGAGGCTGCAGCGGAGGACGTGTTCCCATGGAAGCCCAGAAGATTGCGGTCGACGCCGTGGTCGCGTTGACCGATTGCGATCGCGACACCGTCATTGCCTTCATCCGCAAGCTCTATCTCGCCGGCGTCCGCGATCCCAAGCGCCTGACCTTCAAGAGCCTGCAGGCGCTGCGCGCCTGATTGTTTCGATTCACATGTCAAACAGCAGAGCACTCGATGTCATCACCCGCGCATGCGGGTGATCCAGTATTCCAGAGACGCCGGAGCTTGAATCGAGAGGCCGCGGCGTACTGGATCGCCCGGTCGAGCCGGGCGATGACAGTTGTGGATGAGAATGCAGCTTCGCGTTCGTCGCGCGACTTTCTCCGCACACTCCACCGTCGTCCCGGCGAAGGCCGGGACCCATACGCCGCAGCAGATGTAGTGGACGGGACTCGTCGTTCCAGCGGTGCATAACAAGCAGCATCGGTGGTTAACCATCGAGGCTCACTACAGCATCGTGCAGGTCGCTGGCGCGAACAGCACCCAAAGCGCGCAGCTCACGGTCGATCAGTCGAAGGTGTCTCAAGTCATCGCAGGGATCGAGAGGGAGCTGCCAACCCTCAATCTGCAAAAGGCGGAACGGAGCGAAGCGTCCGATCTGCTTGCTCATTTAAAGAAGCTGATTGCCGAGAACGTCATTGGCGCTGCCACCCGCGCAATTGGCGCAGCGCTCGCTGCCATCATCAAGGTTGGCGGCAGCAAGCTGGGAGAAGTCCTGATGGACCATCTCCATATCGGTATCGCAGCAGGGACTATTTCGGCTTAGTGCGCGGCTTGAGAAAGACGACGAAGTCAACACTACGTAGTGTTGAACTGAGGCAGTTGAAAAACGCACCGGCAAGGACGGCAGGAAGCGCAAGGTGCCGAGCTGGGCCGTGGTCGCGGGCGCACGTTCGATGAGATGCCGCGCGCCCGAGAGCTGGGCTTCGGTTAGCGTCCGGCATCCGCGCTTTGCGGAGGACGTTCGTATGGGGGCTCTTGCAGAGCCGCACCGCCAACTATCTCGGCCTTGATCTTTCGCCAGTGGAAATCGAGCACCTCTCGCGCGGCGATCACAAGCCGCTCGTCTTGCGCCTGTCGTTCATCCCGAGTTTCCATTTTAAGAATGTCGTCGCTCACTTGCCAAAGCGCTTGTTGATATTTCTTCCTCTGGTTCAGCAACAGATCAAGCTGCGTCCCGAGATACGAAAGCCTCCGGTAGTCGGCGTCGGTCTTGGCAGGCTCATCATCTTCCCAACTCATCAGGATCGAGTGATATTCCGATAGGGTGTCGCGCAACGATTGGAGCCACTCAAGACGAACGTTGGCGAGTGCTCGTGTCCCGGCATGTTTCGCGGTCATCATGGCAGCATCGGCAGCGGTTTTTGCGACGGCTGCCTGTTTTGAGCCCATCCTGTATGTGATAATCGGGCTGACTAGCCCAACAATGAGGGCGACAAGCGCCGCAATCAGCGCAGCCGCTGACGCGGGTGACCGGCAACGATGCTTGGTGAGAAAGCGCTGAAAAGAGCAAGAGCAAGAACAAGCACACTTTCTTCCTAGGAGCCCGTCCAGATATGTTTTCGTGACGGGCATTTGTTGTAGAGTAGCAGGCTCAGGCTGCGTTTGCGAGGTTGAACAGCTTGAGGAGGTTATGGACGGTGCAGATCATTGTCCACTCGGCGCGCACTTTCTCGATGCCCCGCAACAGGAACTGGCGGAAGCCTCTTGCCTGTTTGATCTGCCCGAACACCGGCTCCACCACTTGCTTTCGCAATCGGTAGGGTGTTTCGAAGCCGCCATCGTCGATCTTCTTTCGCATGGCCTGTGTCAGCGGGCCGCCGACTTTTCCGTTCGCTACTGTCGGGTGCTTGGCGCGTCCGGGCGCGACATAGCCATCGATGCTGCGTGTGTCGAGCGCTTCGAGATTGGCTTCGCTGCAGTAGCCGGAATCCGCTGAGGCCTGCCGCGGCTTGCGGCCAAGATTGCTCTCGATGGCCTCGATCAGGGGCACCAACTGGCCCTGATCGAGGCCGTGCTGGGTCAGTTCTTGCGCGACAATGATCTGGGCATGTGCATCGACGGCCGCCTGGGCATTATAGGCCTGAACGAAGCCATCCTTCGACTTCATGATGCGGCTTTCCGGATCGGTGAAGTTGCGTTGCGCCTTGGGATTGGGTTCCTCCGATGGCAGCGCCGCCGGTTTGCCCGGCTTCTTGCGGCCTTCGGCCTGGCGCTGCTGTTCCTTTTCGGCCTCGATGCGGCGCTCTTCCTCCGCCGCCAGTTTGGCGTCCGCTTCCAGCGCCGCCATCGCTTGCTGGATCTTCGCCAGCCGTTTCTGCTTGTCGACGGTCCAGTCCGGCAGTTCGTCGCTGTTGCCGAAAGTCTCATCCTCCGAGGCATCCGCCGCCTCGGCGGCCGCCAGCATGCGAGCGACCTCGGCCTTCAATTCCGCCTCGCGCTTCTTCATGCGCTCATAACTCATCGCCTTGTGTTTCGACGCGTTCGCCTTGATCTTCGTACCATCCAGCGCGACATGACCGAGCTTGACCAGCCCGGCCGTCTCGCACAACTTCAGAACCTGCACGAATAGCGCGCCGAGCGCCTTCAAATGTCGCTTGCGAAAGTCGCAGATCGTCCGAAAATCCGGCGCATCCAGCGCCACGATCATCACAAAATCGTTCCGCTCCCGGCAGGCCTTGGCAATCCGACGCGACGAATACAGCCCACTCGCATAGCTATGCAGCAGCAGCGCCACCATCATCCGCGGATCAAACGGCGGCTGCCCAAGCCCGCTCACATAGCTGCCCATGATCTCCCTGAGATCGAGGCTCTCCCGCACCAGATCAACCATAAACCGCGAGACATGGCCTTTCGGCACGAAGTCCTGCACATTCGGCGGCAGAAGCAGCGTCTGATCGATGTTCCAAGGCCGAAAATACTTGCTCATCGCCCAATGTTGAATCAGACCCGACCAGATTTGAACAGCGACTATCCAGACAAGCTCCTAGGAGAGCCAATTGCCCGGCATCGTTTATGTCGTGGATGACGACGCGTCGTACCGAACAGCCATCAAGCGACTATTAGAGAAGACCGGGTACCGGGTCGTCACTTATGCGTCGGCCCAGCAGTTGCTGGATCAGCGCCCGGACGAAAACAACCCGGGCTGTCGACGTCCGGATGCGTGGCTTGAGCGGCCCGGATTTACAGAGCCGTTTGATCGAGTTCGGCTCGACCCTACCTATCGTGTTTCTGACGGGCTACATGGATATCACCGTCACGGTGAAGGCGATCAAAGCGGGGGCAGACAACTTCTTCATTAAGCCTGTTAGGTCGGATGAGCTATTGAGAGCAATTGAAAGGGCGCTAGCACGACACGAGACGGCACTTGCGTTGAAAGGCGAGTTGGAAAGCCGTTGATGCGTTGAAGGTGATGCTGCTTAGATGCCACGGTGTGTTGGTCTCCGTCCGGGTGCACGCAAAAGGGGTTTGTGTCCCTATTTGTGTACGTTTTTCCCGCCGGAAAGGCAAACCAAGCTGTTGAAAATGCTTATTTTCGTTGATTTTGTTGATGTTTTTAGACCCATAGAATCTCCCCTTGCGGGAGAGGGTTAGGGAGAGGGGTGCCACACGACGTGCTCTCTCCGTATCGTCACGACGACAAGCAAACGATTTTGCGAGGGCGATGTCATCATCAATCATCTCGCCCGGGGCCACCCCTCTCCCCGCCCCTCTCCCGCAAGGGGAGAGGGAGCCTGAGCAGTGTGCTCACTTCACTGTCATTCCGACACCCGCACCGAGCCGTGCCCGAGCTGCCGCGAGATGTCGCCTGCACAATCGCGCAGCGCGGCTGCGATGGCGCTGTCCCAGTCGGCGTCGAAGGTGCCCTCCGGGCCCATCGCGGTGATGACGAGCGCGACGTGGCCGGCGTGATCGAACACCGGCGCGGCGAAGGCGTTGACGCCGGGCAGGGGATCGCCGATCGCGCGCGCGAGTCCGCGGCTTTGCACCTCGGCAAGCATCTCCGTGGTCTTGGCGCTGATGGTCTCGCGTTTCGGATTGTAGCCGACGCCGAGGCGATCGAGGCCGCTCTCGAGCGCCGTCTTGACGGCGTTCGGCGGCATGAAGGCGGCGAAGGCGCGGCCGGTCGCGGTCTCCAGCAGCGCCACCACCGATCCGACGCGCATCGCGATATGCACGGGATGGCTTGGCTCCTCGAGCCGCACCACGGTCGCGCCGTGGGTGCCCCAGACCGACAGCGACACCGCGTGATTGATGCTGTTGGCGAGCGCGGCGATCCGCGGCGTCGCGATCCGCACGGCGGAAAGCCGGCGCAGGCTGATCAGGCCGAGCTCGAGTGCCAGCGCCCCGATTTCGTAACGGCCGGTGGTCTCGTCCTGCTCGATCAGGCCGATGCGGGAAAAGCTGACGAGATAGGGATGCGCCTTGGCCGGCGGCATGCCGGCTTCGCGCGCGAGGTCGCGCAGCATCATCGGTTCGCCGCTGCGGGCGAGCGCGCGGAGCAATTCCCCGCCGACCTCGATCGACTGTATGCCGCGGCTTTCTCTCGTCATGTGGCCCTGTTCGCGCTCGCGCTTTCGCAATTAGCAAGAAAGCACGCCGTTCGCGAGACGTCGATGTGCGGGACGTCTTTGTGCGTCATATCCGTTCCCACCCCGTCATCCTGAGGTGCGAGCCCTTGCGAGCCTCGAAGGATGCACGGCCACAGTCGGGCCGTCGATCCTTCGAGACGGCCGCGTTGCGGCCTCCTCAGGATGACGGGACTCATGTCATGCCGCGCTGCGTTCTGCCGCGGCGCCGGCGATATGCTTGCCCGCGATGTATCCGAAGGTCAGCGCCGGTCCGAGCGTGATGCCGGCGCCGGGATAGTTGCCGCCCATGATGCTCGCCATGTCGTTGCCGGCGGCATAGAGGCCCGCAATCGGCTGGCCGTCGGCGTCGAGCGCGCGGGCATTGGCGTCGGTCCGGATGCCGGCATAGGTGCCGAGATCGCCGATCACCATCTTGATGGCGTAGAACGGCCCGTTCTGGATCGGCGCGATGCAGGGATTGGGCCCGTGCAGCGCATCGCCCTGGTAGCGGTTATAGGCGCGCGAGCCCTTGCCGAAGGCGGGATCGCGTCCCTCGGCGGCGGTCGTGTTGAACGCCGCGACGGTTGCCTCAAGCGCCTTTGCGTCGATGCCGGCCTGCGCGGCAAGCTCCGACAGCGTCGTGCCGCGCTTGAGATAGCCGGTCTTCAGATGATGGCCTGTGGGCATCGGGCGCGGCGGCACGCAGCCGAGGCCGTATTTGCGCAAAGTCGCGTGATCGCAAAGCAGAAACGCCGCGATCTCCTCGCCGGGCTTCGCCGCCTTGATCATCTCCTGCACGAAGTCATGGTAAGAATTGCCTTCATTGGCAAAGCGCTTGCCGTCGCGCATCACCGCGATCACGCCGGGCTTGGCGCGATCGATGAAGTGCGGCATCACGCCCTTTGAGCCGTCCTTGCGCGTCGTGACCGAGACCGGCACCCAGGCTGCCGCGTTCGGCAGCGAATCCTCGACGCGGCCGCCGGCGGATTCCGCAAGCCGCAGGCCGTCACCGGTGTTGCCTGTTGGTCCCGGCGAGTAATGTTCTTTTCCGGTCGGCGCATGCGGAAACATCTTCTGCCGTCGCGCTACGTCATGCGGAAAGCCGCCGCAGGCGAGCACCACGCCGCGCTTCGCATTGACGCGGATGGTGCGGCCCTCGCGCACCACGATCGCGCCGCGCACCACACCGTTCTCGACGATCAGTTCGCGCACCGGCGAATTGAGCCAGAGCGGGATCTTGAGGTCGAGGGCGGATTTCGCCAGCCGGCCGGCAAGCGCATTGCCGTTGGTCAGCGTCATGCCGCGGCCGTTGCGCATCACGTCCAGCGCGTGTTTCGACAGCCGCTTCGCGACATAGGCCGCCGAGGCCAGCGAGCGCGTCGCACGCATGAAATGCACGATCTCCTTGCCGGAGCCGAGCATCATGCCGAACACGGTGAGCTCGGGCAGGGGGCTGCCGAGATCCTTGAGGGCGTCGCCGAGCTCGTGGCCGTCGAACGGGCGCGTCACCATCGAGCGGCCGCCCTGCGCGCCGCCGGGCGCTTCCGCATGATAGTCCGGGAACGTCAGCGGCATGTCGAAGCGCACGGCGGTTTCTGTCGTGAAGAAGTCGACCGCCTTCGGCCCTTCGGTCAGGAACGCATCGACGCGGGCGGCGTCAAAACTGTTGCCGGCCTCATGGCGCAGATAGGTTCTGGCCTGATCGGGGCTCTCCTCGATGCCCCACGCCTTCGCCAGCGAGGTGCCGGGAATCCAAAGCCAGCCGCCCGAGCGCGCGGTGGTGCCGCCGAACCGCGGCTCCTTCTCGACGACGAGAACCTTCAGGCCGTGATGGCCGGCGGTGACCGCCGCCGACAGCCCGGCGCAGCCGGAGCCGACGACCAGCGCGTCGCATTCATAAGTTTCTTCGTTGGCCACGCGATCGATCCTATTTCTTGAGCAGCGGGCACTTCGACTCGGAGACCGGACGATAGGCGTCCTCGCCCTTCACCGTCTTGATGATGTCGAGATAATCCCACGGCTCCTTGGATTCCGAGGGCTTCTTCACCTTCGCCAGATACATGTCGCGGATGACGCGGCCGTCCTCGCGCAACTTGCCGCCATGCACGAAGGTGTCCTCGATCGGCAGCTCGCGCATCTTGGCCATCACCTTTTGCGGATCGTCGGTGCCGGCGGCCTGGATCGCCTTGAGATAATGCAGCACCGAGCCGTAGACGCCGGTTTGAATCATGGTCGGCATCACGTTGGTGCGGGCGAAGAATTTCTTCGACCATGCGCGGGTCTTCTCGTCCATGTTCCAGTACGACGCCGTCGTCATGTAGGTGCCCTGCGCGGCGTTGAGCCCGATCGCATGCACGTCGGTGTCGAACATCAGGAGGCCGACCAGCTTCTGGCCGCCCTGCACGAGGCCAAACTCGCCGGACTGCTTGATCGAATTGTCGGTGTCTTGGCCGGCATTGGCGAACGCCACCACGTCGGCCTTCGAGCTCTGCGCCTGCAGCGCAAAGGAGGAGAAGTCGGCGGTGTTGGTCGGATGGCGGACGCTGCCGAGCACCTTGCCGCCCATCTCGTTGATGAAGCGGGTCGCGTCCTTCTCGAGCTGCTGGCCGAAGGCATAGTCCGCGGTGATGAAGTACCAGGACTTGCCGCCCTCCGCGATCACCGCCGATGCCGTGACCTTCGATAGCGCGTAGGTGTCGTAGGTGAAGTGCACGGTGTTGGGGCTGCACAATTCATCCGTCAGCGAGCTCGCGCCGGGGCCGGACAACAGCGCGATCTTGTTGCGCTCGCGCACCATGTTGTGCACGGCGATCGCAATGCCGGAATTCGGGATGTCGACGACCGCGTCGACCTTGCCGTTGTCGAACCAGCCGCGCACGACCTGCACGCCGACATCGGTCTTCATCTGGTGGTCGGCCGAGATGATCTCGATCGGCTTGCCGAGCACGGTGGGGCCGAACTCCTCCACCGCCATCCTGGCCGCCTCGACCGAGCCCGGGCCGGAGTTGTCGCGTCCCCAACTCGACAGGTCGGTCAGCACCCCGATGCGCACGACGTCGTCGGAAACCTGGGCATGAGCGACCGATGTCATTGCCGCGAGAATGGCTGCCGCCAGAACGTGTCTCATCATTCCTCCCTGTGGATGTCCGCGCTCTTCTGGCGGTTCATCTCATGATTAGTAATTATCTAATCAGTTTGTCAATAGCGAATTATATGTGTGTGATTATTGCCACAAGGTTGCTCCTTCGAATGAGGCGGCGCTTCACATTCGGTGAGCGTACGCTTACATGGCTCATCCGGGACGGCACCGCGGCAGGGCACTGGCCCACGCCGCAGTGCCAAGTCAGGATGAAACAGGGGAGTTTTCGCGGACGGCGTTGCGCTTCGCCGCCCGGGGCTAAGCCGCCCATCAAGGGTCTAGCTAGGCTGCTACGGGGCGGTGCATGGAGAGCATCGGCGCGCTGCGATCATAGACGGATCATGTTGAGACAGCTCTTCGCGCCGCAGCTCGTCATTCTCTACGTGCTGGTGGCCTCTACGCTCTACGTTCACTTCCGCGGCAAGCAGCGGTTGCGCTTCGCCCGCCAGCTCGGCGTCGACCTACCTCGCGCCCTACAATGTGCTGATGTATGCGGGCTCGGCCGTAGCAAACACGCCGGTGATCCCGGTCGAGCAGTTTCCCGAGCTGAAGAAGATCTCCGACAATTGGGAGACCATCCGCGACGAGGCGACCCGCCTGTTCGACGAGGGTTTCATCCGCGCTGCCGCCAAGAACAACGACTGGGGCTTCTATTCCTTCTTCAAGAGCGGCTGGAAGCGCTTCTATCTGAAATGGTACGACGACTTCCTGCCGTCGGCGCGCACGCTGTGCCCGAAGACGGTGGAGCTGCTCAACTCGATCCCGAATGTGCACGGCGCGATGTTCGCGATGCTGCCGCCCGGCGGCAAGCTCGGGGCGCATCGCGATCCCTTCGCCGGCTCGCTGCGCTATCACCTCGGCCTGGTGACGCCGAACTCGAACGAGTGCCGCATCCTGGTCGACGGCGTCGAATGCGTCTGGCGCGACGGCGAGGCCTTCATGTTCGACGAGACCTTCATCCACAGCGCCGAGAACAAGACCGACGTCAACCGCATCATCCTGTTCTGCGACGTCGAGCGCCCGATGAAGTACGGCTTCATGACCAGGATGAACCGCTGGGTCAGCCACAACATCGTCAAGGCGTCGGCCACCCAGAACGTCGACGGCGAGCATGTCGGCGCGCTGAACAAGGTGTTCGGCAAGCTCTACGAGCTCCATCTCGCCAGCCGCAAGGTCAAGGAGTGGAATCGGAACGTGTACTACACGCTGAAGTATTCCGTGACCGCGCTGATCCTCGGCCTGATCGTGGTGTCGGCGCTGCGGTGATGTGCCGAAGGCGTAATCCGCATCGTGCGGAGGCATGGCGGATTACGCTTCGCTAACCCGCCCTACAAATACAAAGCCCCGGAGCGCGCTCCGGGGCCTTTTGCTGGGGCGTGAACTGTGGGACGTCGCAGCCGAGATCAGTCGCGTTCGAAGACCTTGGCGCCGGGGTAGACGCGCCGGGCGTAGGCGACGACCGACTCCCGGTCCTGAGTCTCCAGGAACGGAGTTCGGATCTTGCACGATCCGACGATGAGGTGCCACAGGCCATTAAGCTTCTGAATGTTGACGATCATTTCAGTGTTCCTCGAAGAACCCGCATTCGTGACAGTCTTGCGATTCACGCCTCGGAGCAGTGATCCTGATCACAGATTCGGGAACACAACGCGCGCCCGCTGTAGAACGAGGATTGCTATTGTTAGTCGCGCCTCCGGAGAGAGAAGTTCTGAGCTATTTGCGCATCCGTTGCAGTACCCCGGAGCATAAAAATCTCTCTCCATCGCTCAATTGTACGAGCGTCAGCACAGGTCATGACAAGGAATAGGGAAGTTATACCAACGTATGTTGATGTCTGTCCGCAGCTGTAGCCGGAGCGGCGTTGCCGGAGCCCGGACGACCGTTCATCGCCCCTGAGTCAACATTCCGCTTTGCGCAGCACGACGCCGTTCGCTCTCCGATTCGTTGCACTGAAGTGATACAGTCGCATCAGGCATCCGCACTGAGGGAACCCTTGTCATGTCCGAGACGTCAGGAGCTTTCGCGACCACTGCGCTGAGCGGCTACGAGCTATTGGCCGATCCGCAGCTGAACAAGGGCACGGCGTTCTCCGAGGCCGAGCGCGAGGCGTTCGACCTGCATGGCCTGCTGCCGCCCAATGTTGCGACATTGGACGAACAGGTCTCGCGCCGGCTGCAGGCGCTGCGCGGCTTCGAGAACGATCTCGAGCGCTACGCTTTCCTGCGCGAATTGCAGGACACCAACGAGACGCTGTTCTACGCGCTGCTGGTCGAGAACCTCGAGGAGCTGCTGCCGATCGTCTACACGCCGACCGTTGGCGCCGGCTGTCAGCAGTTCAGCCGGCTGTTCCGCAAGCCGCGCGGGCTGTTCCTCTCGATCCCGCACAAGCACCGCATCGACCGCATCCTGGCGCAGCCGCGCTTCGATCATGTCGAGGCGATCGTGGTGACCGACGGCGAGCGCATCCTCGGGCTCGGCGACCAGGGCGCCGGCGGCATGGGTATCCCGATCGGCAAGCTCTCGCTTTACACCGGCTGCGGCGGGCTGCATCCGGCGACGACGCTGCCGATCCTGCTCGACGTCGGCACCGACAATCCCGACTGCCTGGCCGATCCGCTCTACATCGGCTGGCGCAACGAGCGCGTCCGCGGCCAGGAGTATGACGACTTCATCGAGGCCTTCGTCTCGGCGGTGATCAAGCGCTGGCCGCGCGTCCTGCTGCAGTGGGAAGATTTTGCCAAGAATAACGCGACGCGCATGCTCGAGCGCTATCGCGACCGGCTCCTCACCTTCAACGACGACATCCAGGGCACCGCGGCGGTCGCGACCGGCGCCTTGCTCTCCGCCATCAACGTCACCGGCGTGCCGCTGACCGAGCAGCGCGTCGCCGTGCTCGGCGCGGGCTCGGCCGGTTGCGGCATCGCCAGCCTGATCCGCGCCGCGATGGTCGATGCCGGCCTTTCGGAGAGCGAGGCGGCCAAGCGCTTCTTCATGGTCGATCGCGACGGCCTCCTGCTCGAGGGCATGAGCGGGCTCGCGCCGTTCCAGCTTCCCTTCGTCCAGGACAAGCAGGCGATCACCGGCTGGAAGCTCAGCCATCCCGACAAGATCGCGCTGCTCGATGTCGTGCGCAACGCCAGGCCGACCGTGCTGATCGGCGTGTCCGGTCAGGCCGGCGCGTTCTCCGAGCCGATCGTCCGCGCGATGGCCGAGTGCAACGCGCGGCCGGTGATCTTCCCGCTGTCCAACCCGACCTCGCGCGAGGAAGCGACGCCGGTCGATATCGAGGCGTGGACCGAGGGGCGGGCGCTGATCGGTGTCGGCAGCCCGTTCCCGCCGATCACGCGCGACGGCGCCCGCTTCAAGGTCGACCAGACCAACAACTCCTACATCTTCCCCGGCGTCGGCGTCGGCGCGCTCGCAGTCGGCGCTGTCAGGGTCAGCGACGGCATGTTCATGGCCGCGGCGAAGGCGCTGGCCAGCGTCTCGCCGGCCCGCAACAACCCGAAGCACAATCTGCTGCCGCCGGTCAGCGCGCTGCGCGACGTGTCGCTGACGGTTGCGCTCGCGGTGGCGCTGCAGGCGCACAAGGAAGGGCTCGCCAAGGATATTCCGATCGACCAAGTCGAGGCGCGCATCCACGCCAAGGTCTGGACCCCGCGCTACGTGCCGTATCGCCGCACGCCCTGATCGCGAACGGCGGTCGCGTTCCGCAGCGTCGGTGTGCTAGCAGCCGCGGCAAATGCCCTTGATCTTCCGGTCGACGATTGCGTCCTCCTGATCGAGGGTCTGCAGCGACGCCGATGTCGCGGCGGGAATGTCGGCGGCGCGCGGCTGGCGATGGCCGACCGGCGCCGACCATGGCCTGGTCGCGGTTTCGTTTGCCGCGTATGCGCCGGGGGCCTCGACCGTCGCCGCGAAGGAAGTGGTCGCCATGGCTGAAGACAGAATTGCAGCCAGGCCAAGTCGCCGGACGTCGATCATGAAAACCTCCATACAGTCATCGCCGCGTTGTGCGCGGCTCTGATAGACGGACGCGTTTTGTCATTCCGATATTCCTCGCTCCGCCGAACGTGATGACGCGCTCGCGGTTCGGTGATCGGGCCGGAGGAAATATTCTTCGAACTGTCACGGTCATTGGTCACAGGAGCCGAACTTGGTCGGCTTCATCCATCGTGCGGAGAAACCCAATGACCAAATTGACCATCACGACGGTTGCGCTGATTGCGGCAGCTGCGTTCTCGGCTCAGGCGTTCGCCGCCGGCAACAATGCTGCGATGCGGCGTGCCCATGCTCAGGCGACGACAACGGTCGGCAGCAAGTCCACCGATTGCGTGCGCGCGCCGAACGTCGGTTCGTTCGCAACCGCGCCCTTCACCGAGCCGCCTTGCATGCCCGGCACGATGCGCTGAGCGCGCCCAGCAAAAAAGCCCTGGACCGCGAGGTCCGGGGCTTTGCATCATCTCTTGTGCGGTCTGCCTATTCCGGCTTGCCGATCGTCACAGCGAGCTTGCCGACACCGTCGACGCCGCATTCAAGCTTGTCGCCCACCTGCAGTTGCGAGACGCCGGCCGGCGTGCCGGTCATGATGATGTCGCCGGCGGCGAGCTTCACCTGCTGCGAGAGCTGCCAGATGATCTCGGGCACGTTCCAGATCAGCTCGGTGAGGTCGCCCTTCTGCGCTTCCTTGCCGTTGACGGTGAGCCAGATCTTGCCCGCGGTCGGGTGGCCGATCTTCGCGGCCGGCTGAATCGCGGAGCAGGGCGCGGAATAGTCGAACGACTTGCCGATCTCCCAGGGACGCTCCTTCTTGCGCGAGGCGATCTGCAGGTCGCGGCGGGTCAGGTCGATGCCGACCGCATAGCCGTAGACATGCTCGAGCGCCTTGTCGGCGGGAATGTTCAGCCCGCCGCTCTTCATCGCCACCACCAGCTCGACCTCGTGATGCAGGTCCTTGGTCAGCGGCGGATAGGGGATGGTCGCGCCATCGGGCACCAGCATGTCGGCATGCTTGCCGAAGAAGAACGGCGGCGCACGCTCGTCATTGCCCATCTCCCTGATATGCTCGAGATAGTTGCGGCCGACGCACCAGATGCGGCGGACCGGATAGGTGCCGGATTCGCCGACGACGGGGAGCGAGGGCTGCGGGGGAAGTGGAATGACGGTGGAGGCGGCGTTCATGAACGGGTCCCGGAGGGTTGAAGGAGGGAGCGCGGCCGGTATTTACGCGCTTACGCCGCGCAGGGCTAGTGGCTGTGGCTGCATCCGGCGCAGAGGTGAGGCCAGCTTTCCGCCGAGCACACCCGTCGCGGGCGAGCGGTGAAGCCCAAGGGGATGTTCAAGGGGATGTTCATGAGGAAGTGGCTTTCAATCGGCCTTGCGCTGATCGCTGTAGCCCTGGTCGCCGCCGCCGTCCGCTTCTTCACGGTGACCCCGGAACGGATCGACCGCGGGCAGAACAAGGTCCAGCGCGTGGCGCTGGAGATCACGCCCGCCGCCCGCGCCTTGCAGGCGAAGCTCGACGTCGCCGACATGCACGCGGACAGCCTGCTGTGGAAGCGCGACCTGATCGCGCGATCCGATCGCGGCCACATCGACCTGCCGCGTCTGATCGAGGGGCACTACGCCCTGCAGGTGTTCTCGTCGGTCACCAAGTCGCCGAAGGGCCAGAACTATGATGCCAATGGCGGCGACACCGACACGATCACGAACCTCGCCATCATCGATCTGCAACCGCCGCGGACCTGGTTCTCACTGCTGCAGCGCTCGCTGTGGCATGCCGAGAAATTGCGGAGCTTCGCCGAGCAGTCCGGCGGACGGCTTCGCCTGATCACGACGCCGGCCGACATCGATCGCCTGCTTGCCGACCGCAAGACCGGCGTGACGGTGGTGGGCGGCATGCTGTCGATCGAGGGGCTGCAGAATCTCGAGGGCAACATCGGCAATCTCGACGTGCTCTACGCCGCCGGGTTCAGGATGGCTGGTCTCGCCCATTTCTTCGACAATGATGTCGCTGGCTCCATGCACGGCGTGGCCAAGGGCGGACTGACGCCGCTCGGCCGCCAGGTCGTGCAGCGGATGGAGGCGCTCGGAATGGTCGTCGACCTCGCCCATGCCAGCCACGCCGCGGTCGCCGACGTGCTGGCGATGGCGACGCGCCCGGTGGTCTCGAGCCATGGCGGCGTGCAGGCGACCTGCAAGGTCAACCGCAACCTCACCGACGATGAAGTCAGGGCTATCGCACGGACCGGCGGCGTGATCGGCATCGGCTATTGGCAGGGGGCGGTCTGCTCGCTCGATCCGAAGGATGTCGCGCGGGCGATTGCCTATGTCCGCGACCTCGTCGGGATCGACCATGTCGGCCTCGGTTCGGATTTCGACGGCTCGACCACCACGGGATTCGATGCGAGTGGGATCGTCGCCGTGACCCAGGCCTTGATGTCGAGCGGATTCTCCGAGGACGACATCCGCAAGGTCATGGGCGGCAATGTCCTGCGCGTGCTGCGCGCAGGTCTTGCGGCCAAGGGATAAGAAGATGAACCTCAGCCGGTTGCGCTGACCGGCGCGAGCTCGATCACGTCGTGACGATGCTGCAGGCGGAAGAACGAGGCGTAGCGGCCGCCGCGGCGCAGCAGATCGTCGTGGCGTCCGCGCTCGACGATCTCGCCGCCCTCGACCACCAGGATCGCATCGGCATGCATGATGGTGTGCAGGCGGTGTGCGATCACGATCGTGGTACGGCCCTGGCAGAGATGCTCGATCGCTTCCTGCACCTGCTTCTCGGACTCCGAGTCGAGCGCGGCGGTGGCCTCGTCGAGCAGGATGATCGGCGCGTTCTTGATCAGCGCGCGGGCGACTGCGATGCGCTGGCGCTGGCCGCCGGAGAGCTGGGTGCCGTGCTCGCCGACCGGCGTGTCGTAGCCGAGCGGGAAGCTCATGATGAAGTCGTGCGCGCAGGCGGCCTTGGCGGCGTCGATGATCTCGGCCTCGCTGGCATCAGGCTTGCCGAAGGCGATGTTGGCGCGGATCGTGTCGCGGAACAGATAGACGTCCTGGCCGACATAGGCGGTCTGCCGGCGCAGCGATCTGCGCGACACCGACGAGATCGACTGTCCGTCGATCAGGATCTCGCCGGCTTGCGTCTCGTAGAAGCGCAGCAGCAGCGCGAGCACCGTCGACTTGCCGCCGCCGGAGGGGCCGACCAGCGCGGTGACCTTGCCGGGCTCGGCCATGAAGCTCATGCGGTTCAGCACCGGCTCGCCGGGCCGATAGGCGAAGCTGACGTCGCGCAGTTCGATCCGCGCGTCGGAGAGTTTCAGCGCCGGCTTGTCGTCGTCGGTCTGCTCGCTTGCCGGGCTGTCGACGACCTCGAGCAGCATCCGCGCGCCGACCAGCTGGCTGTTGAGGTCGATGTTGAGCCGCGCCAGCCGCTTGGCCGGCTCGGTCGCCATCAGGAAGGCGGTCAGGAAGGTGAAGAACTGGCCCGGTGTGGAACCGAGCGCCACCACGCTATAGCCCCCATACATCAGGCAGCCGGCGACCGCGAAGCCGCCGAGCATCTCCATCAGCGGGTTGGAGCGGTTGGCGACCCGCGCCATCTTGTTGGCGTTGCGCTCGACGATCGCGATGTTCTCGTCGATCCGCTGCTGCATGGTGTCTTCCAGCGTGAACGCCTTCACGGTGCGGATGCCCTGCAGCGATTCCTGCATCGTCTCCATGATGTCGGCGGTGCCGGTGAACTGGTTGTAGGCGAGGCCCTTGATCCGCTTCACCAGCTTGCGCAGCATCAGCATCGCCGGCGGCACCGCCACGAGCCCGATGAACGACATCAGCGGGTCCTGCCAGACCATCACGGCGAGCATGCTGATCAGCATCAGGAAGTCGCGGCCGATCGCATTGACCAGCATGTTGAGCACGTCGGTGATCGACTTGGCGCCGGCCGTCAGCCGCGCCAGGAATTCCGACGAGTGCCGCTGCGAGAAGAAGCCGATGCTTTCGCTCATCAGCTTGGCGAACAATTGGCGCTGGTTCTGCGCCAGGATGGCGTTGCTGATCTTGGTCAGGATCACCATGTGGCCGTAGGTCGCCACGCCCTTGATGAACAGCAGCAGGACCGTAATCCCGGCGAACATCGCGATGCCGGGAATGTTCTTGTCGACATAGGCCTGGTTGATCACCTGGCCGAGCACATAGGTGGCGCCCGCCGTCGAGCCCGCCGCCACGGCCATCAGGGCGAACGCCGTCAGATAGCGCCGCCAGTAGGTAATCCCTTGTTCCATGACCAGGCGGCGAATCAGGACCGCCGCGCCGTAGGGATCGTCGGTAATTTTCTTTGGAAACTGAGCCATCCGCGGTCCATTGACGGCGGGCCGTGCCGGCCGTCAGGTTGCGGGACCTCATTGCCCGCTTGGCGGGGCTTTTTCAAGCCCAATAACGGCTTGATAACGGCTTGATTTTTAGGCCGATTCTGCCTGTCGCGCGGGGCCGCCGCGCTCCCGGAACAGCTTCTCCTCCCAGGCCAGTGCATGGGTTGCGATGGTCTCGAGATCGTCGTAGCGCGGCGTCCAGTCGAGAGCCGAGCGGATCCTCGTGGTGTCGGCCACCATGGTCATGATGTCGCCGGGCCGTCGCGCGGCGTAGGCGACGGCGAAATTGCGCATCGAGACCCGGCGCACCGTCTCGATCGTCTCGAGCACGGAATAGCCGCGGCCATAACCGCAGTTCAACGTCACCGATTGCCCGCCGGCGCGTAGATAGGACAGCGCCGAGCGATGCGCTTCGACGAGATCGCTGACATGGATGAAGTCGCGCACGCAGCTGCCGTCCTGTGTCGGATAGTCGGTGCCGAACACGTCGATCTTGGCGCGCTGGCCGGTCGCGGCCTCGACCGCGATCTTGAGCAGATGGGTGGCGCCGACGGTGGCGAGGCCGGCGCGTCCTTTCGGGTCGGCGCCGGCGACGTTGAAGTAGCGCAGCACGACGTAGCTCATGCCATGGGCAGAGGCGACATCGTGCAGCATGATCTCGGTCATCAGCTTCGAGGAGCCGTAGGGCGACAGCGGACGGGTCGGCGCGATCTCCGGCACCGGCACCTGGTCCGGATTGCCGTAGACGGCCGCGGTCGAGGAGAAGATGAAGCGGTTGACGCCGGCTTTCACCGCGGCATTGAGCAGGCTGCGCGTCGTCATGGTGTTGTTGCGGTAGTAGCCGAGCGGATCGCGCATCGAGTCCGGCACCACCACGGAGCCTGCGAAATGGATGATGCTGTCGATGCCGTGCTGGGCGATCACGCCCTCGACGAGGTTCTCGTCACCGGCATCGCCGATGAACAGCGGCACGCCGTCGGGCAGGAACGCGGAGAAGCCGGTGGAGAGATTGTCGATCACGACGACGCTCTCGCCGGCATCGACCAGCGCATGGACCATGTGACTTCCGATATAGCCGGCGCCGCCGGTTACGAGCACGGTCATGGATAGAGCTCTCCCGATATCTTTGGCCGGCGATGCTAGCGGGAGCGCGGTGAAGAGGGGGTTTCGACCCAACCGAACTGGCCACTATGCTTAATGTTGCGTATAGGAACTGGCGCGAAACGGAGACTTGCGTGCCGATCGAGAACACACCTGCGCCCGAGCTCGAGCTCATCGTGCCCAATCTGCACCGACGCTATTCCGGTGTCACCGCGACCAACCGCATGGTCGCGCCGAAGCTTGCCAAAATGTTTCGCGCGGCATGGCTCGGCTCGCATCGGCCCGACGGCATCGACGCGATGGGATTTGCCGATCTGATGCGGCTGCGGCGGCGCGCGTCGCCATTGATCTGGCATGCGCGGCGCAATGACGAGATGATCGCAGGGCTCGTGCTGCGTGCGCTCGGCTGGCCGCTGAAACTGCTGTTCACGTCAGCCGCGCAACGTCATCACACCTGGCTGACGCGCTGGCTGATCCGCAACATGGATGCGATCATCGCGACCAGCCCGCTGTCGGCGTCGTATCTGAAGCGCGAGGCCACCGTGGTGATGCATGGCGTCGATACCCTCAGCTATGCGCCGCCGGCCGATCGCGCGGCGGCCTTCGCCGAGAGCGGATTGCCGGGACGCTATGCGATCGGCTGCTTCGGGCGGGTGCGCGCGCAGAAGGGCAGCGACGTGTTCGTCGAGGCGATGTGCAGACTGCTGCCGCGCTATCCCGATTTCACCGCCGTCATCGTCGGCGCCGTGGTGCCGGAGCAGCAGGTCTTTGCCGGCGAGTTGAAGCGGCGCATCGAGGCGGCCGGCCTGCAATCGCGCATCATCATCACAGGTGAATTGCCGATCGAGGATGTCGTGCGCTGGTACCAGCGGCTGACGATCTACGCCTTCACCTCGCGCAACGAAGGCTTTGGTTTGACCCTGATCGAGGCGATGTCGGCAGGCGCGGCGCTGGTCGCGGCGCGCGCAGGCGCTGCCGAGTTCGTCGTCGATGGCACGACCGGCGTGCTGACGCCGACCGGCGATGCCGACGCGCTGGTGGCCGCGCTCGAGCCGCTGATGCGCGATCCGGCGTCGGCAGCGGCGATGGGGGCGCGGGCCCGCCAACGAGTTGTGGATAAGTTCAGCCTCGATGCGGAAGCGCGCGCAATCGCTAAGGTCTATCGCACGTTGATCTGAGCCAGCACGCGTTGCGCGATATCGACGACCTCTTCGGCTGCGATGTCGCGCATGCAGCGATGGTCGTTCATGGTGCAGACCGTGCGCTGACACGGCTGGCACGCGAGCTTGCTCCTGGTCTGCCGCACCGTTGCGGCGAGCTCATTGAGCGGGGCCCAGAGATAGGGGTCGGTCGGGCCGAAGATGCCCATGGTCGGCGTGCCGATCGCGGCCGCGATGTGCATCAGCCCGGAGTCGTTGGCGATGGCGACATTGGCCGCGGCCATCGCCAGCACGCCATTGCGCAGATCGGTGCCGGTGAGATCGCGGACCCGCGCGCCGCCGGCGGCCGCGATCTCCTGCGCCAGCGCCTTCTCGCCGGGGCCGCCGACCACCCAGACGTCGAAGCCGCGCTCGGCGAACAGCCGCGCGGCTTCCGGATAATAGGTCCAGCGCTTTGAGGCGCCGACCGAGCCGGGCCCGAGTGCGACGGCGGGGCCGGTGCCGAGGCCGTTGGCCTGCCGCCAGCGTCCGATCTCGTTGGCGGGAACCCGGAGCTGCGGCACAGGCCATTCGCCCGGGCGGGGCGCGCCGTCGGGCAGCGCCAGCACGGCGTTCTTGTCGATGAAGCGCGGCAGCTTCCTTTCGCCCCAGCGCATGGCGTTGATCAGGCCGAATCGCGCCTCGCCAAAGAAGCCGACCCGCTCCGGGATCCCGGCCAGCGCCGGCGCGATAGCCGACTTCCAGGTGCGCGGCATCACCAGCGCGGTGGCGTAGTTCCGGGAGCGAAGCTCGGCAGCGAGTTCCCGCTGCTTGCCCAAGGCCAGCTGGCTGCGCGGCAGGTCGTAGACGAGCCCGGCGCGGACACCCGGCATATAATCGACCAAAGGGGCGCACAGGCTTGACGTCAGCAGATCGACCGGCCGATTGGGCCAGCGCTTGCGGAGAACCCGGACCACGGTGTGGCCGCGCACGAAATCCCCAATCCAAACATAGGGTACGATCAGGATAGGTCTGCTATCCTCCGTATCCTGTGTTTCGATATCATATATTGAATCAATATTCATTTCTAAAAGGGCCAGGACCGGGTCGGACGCGGCCAAGTCGGTAACTGGTTCGCGATTAGAGGTAAAGCCGTCGTTGCCTGTGGCGCCGGAGTGGGGCAAAGCTGGCGGCTGCAAAGGAATCTGGCGGGATTTCATCATGTTTCTGGTAACCGGGGGCGCCGGTTTTATCGGCTCGAACGTCGTGGCCGCGTTGAACGACGCCGGGCGCAGCGACGTCGCGGTCTGCGATATCCTCGGGCACGACGGCAAGTGGCGGAACCTGGCCAAGCGTCAGCTTGCCGACGTCGTTCCCCCGACCGAACTCGGCGACTGGCTGAAGGGACGGCGGCTGGACGCTGTCATCCATCTCGGCGCCATCTCTGAGACCACGGCGACCGACGGCGATCTGGTGATCGAGACCAATTTCCGGCTCTCGATGCGGCTGCTCGACTGGTGCACCGCGAATGCCACGCCGTTTATCTATGCCTCTTCGGCCGCGACCTATGGCGACGGCGAGCGGGGGTTCGACGACGACGGGTCGGTCGAGGGGCTGAAGCGGCTGCGGCCGATGAACCTGTACGGCTGGAGCAAGCAGCTGTTCGATCTTGCGGTCGCCGAGCGCGTCGCGAAGGGCGAGCGGCTGCCGCCGCAATGGGCCGGGCTGAAGTTCTTCAACGTGTTCGGGCCGAATGAATATCACAAGGGTACGATGATGAGCGTGCTGGCGCGCCGCTTCGACGACATCAAGGTGGGCCGCGTCGTGCAGCTGTTCAAGTCGCATCGCGAGGGCATCGCCGATGGCGATCAACGCCGCGACTTCATCTATGTCGACGATGTCGTGCGGGTGATGATGTGGCTGATCGCGACGCCGCGGGTCTCCGGGCTGTTCAATGTCGGAACCGGCGAAGCGCGCAGCTTCAAGGACCTGATCGTCTCGGCCTATGGCGCGCTCGGCCTGCAGCCGAACATCCAGTATGTCGACATGCCGGAGCAAATCCGCGGCAGCTACCAGTACTTCACCCAGAGCGTTGTCGATCGTCTCGGGCGCGCCGGATACAATGGCGGCTTTACTCGGTTGGAAGACGCGGTCGGGGCCTATGTGAAGGGCTTTCTCGACCGCCCAGATCGCTATCGCTAAGCGGATCAGTGTGACAGATGTTCGATTTTGAAGCGATCTCGCGTGCGATGTCCGGTCAGACCGTGCTCTGCGTCGGCGACCTCATGCTCGACGAGTTCGTGTACGGCGAAGTGTCGCGAATCTCGCCGGAGGCGCCGGCGCCGGTGATCGCGGTCAGGCGCAGCGAGACCAATATCGGCGGCGCCGGCAACGTCGCGCGCAATATCGCCGCGCTCGGCGGGCGCTGCATCTTCGTCGGCCTGATCGGCGAGGATGCCGCCGGCACCGCGTTGAGTGAGGCGCTGGCGAAGGAGGCCGGCATCGAGACCGTGTTGGTGCGCGACGCCGCGCGACCGACCACGCGCAAGGTGCGCTTTGTTTCCGAACAATTCTCGACCCACATGCTGCGCTCCGATTGGGAGCTCGCCGCGCCGGCGGCGCCCGCCATCGAGCAGCAGCTGATCGACGCGATCCTGCCGCATCTTGCCCGTGCCGACATCGTGCTGCTGTCCGACTACGCCAAGGGCGTGCTCACCGCGCGCGTGATCCGCAACGTGATCGACGCTGCGCGCCAGGCCAAGAAGCGCGTGATCGTCGATCCCAAGAGCGCCAATCTCGCGATCTATCGCGGCGCCACCGTGCTGACGCCGAACCGGAAGGAATTTGCCGAGGCGACCCGCAGCCGCGCCGACAGCCAGGACAGCATCGCCCAGGCCGCGCCCGATGCGATGTATCTCGCGGATTGCGAGGCGATGCTGGTGACGCAGGGCGAGCGCGGCATGACGCTGGTGACGCGGGACGGCGGCTCGATCCATGTGCCGGCGCTGCCGGTCAAGGTGCGCGACGTCTCAGGCGCCGGTGATACCGTTGCGGCGGCGTTGGCGCTGGCGCTGGCGGGTGGTGCCGACTGGGACGGCGCGCTGCGGATCGCCAGTGCCGCGGCGGCGGTCGCGGTCGGCAAGACCGGGACCGCGATCGTCAGGTCCGCCGAATTGCGGCGAAGGATCCTGCCGCACGCCTCGCTCGCGGCCGAGGACAAGATCGTGCCGGCCGGCGGCGATATCGATGCGCATATCGAGGAATGGCGCAAACAGGATCTGCGCATCGGCTTCACCAACGGCTGTTTCGACATCCTGCATCCCGGCCACGTCAAGGTGCTGACCGCCGCGCGCAGCACCTGCGACCGCCTGATCGTCGGGCTGAACAGCGACGCCTCGGTGCGGCGGCTGAAGGGCGAGGGGCGTCCGGTGCAGAACGAGCGCGCCCGCGCCGAGGTGCTGGCGGCGCTGGAAGCCGTCGACCTTGTCGCAATCTTCGAGGAGGACACGCCCATCAATCTGATCATGAAGGTGCGCCCGACCGTGCTGGTCAAGGGTGGCGACTACACCCGCGAGCAGGTGGTCGGTCACGAGATCGTCGAAGCCGCCGGCGGCGAGGTCGTGCTGGTCGAGATCCTGCCCGGTCACAGCACCACGTCGCTGGTTGCCCGGGCCCGTGAGGGCAAGGCGTGAGCGCGAGCGTGGCATCTCAGGCAGGCGCCGCGGCGTGCCCGGCCTGGCGCGATCCGGCGCGCTGGCACACTGCGACCGATGTGGTCGCGGTGCTGATCGCGCTGTCGATGCCGTGGTCGACCTCGCTGGTCGGCATCTTCGGCGTGGTGCTCTTGATCGCGATCGCGCCGACGGTCGACCTGAGGGCGTTCTGGACGCTGCTGAAGCGGCCGATCTGCGTGGCGCCGATCGCGCTGTTCTGCCTCGCGCTGGTCGGCACGCTCTGGTCGGACGCCGCATGGGGCGCGCGATTCTACGCGGTCGGGCCGACGGCCAAGCTGCTGGTGCTTCCGGTGCTGCTCTATCATTTCCAGCGCTCGACGCGCGGGAGCTGGGTGTTCGTGGCCTTCGTGATATCCTGCACGCTGTTGATGGTGATGTCCTGGCTGGTGTTCGCCTATCCCGGCCTCGCATTGAGGGCGCCTGGTCCCGGGGAGCAGGGAGTCTTCGTCAAGAACTACATCAACCAGAGCCAGGAATTCACGCTGTGCGCGGTCGGGCTGTCCTATCCGGTCGTCATGCTGTTGCGGGAAAAACGGGTCCTGCCGGCCGTGCTGCTGATCGCGATTGCGCTCAGCCTGTTCGCCAACATGGCGCTGGTGGTGGTGTCGCGGACCGCGATGGTGACGGTTCCGATCATGTTTGCCGTGTTTGCGCTGCTCCATCTGCGCTGGCGCAGCATCATCCTGATCGCTTGCGCGACCGCCGCGTTGTCCGTGGTGGCGTGGTATGCGTCGCCGCAATTGCGCTGGACGGCCGAGTCATTCCAGCGTGACTACAAGCTCTACATGGAGCGCAACGAGCCGACGTCGATGGGTTTGCGGCTGGAATTCTGGCGCAAGTCGCTCGGGTTCTTTGCCGAGGCCCCGCTCGTCGGCCATGGCACCGGCTCGACGCGCGGCCTGTTCGAGCGCGTCGCGGTCGGCGGTGAGACCCAGGCTAGCGGCGGGGTGATCGGCAATCCTCACAATCAAACGTTGAACGTCGCCGTGCAGTGGGGCATTCTGGGCGTCGCCATACTTTACGCTATGTGGCTGTTGCATCTCTTGCTGTTTCGCGGCGACGGTCTCGCCAACTGGATTGGACTCCTCGTTGTGGTGCAGAATATTTTTACTTCGTTGTTTAATTCACACATCTTCGACTTTCACGAAGGCTGGATGTATGTGCTGGGCGTCGGGGTAGCCGGCGGCATGGCGTTGAAGGGGCGTTTGGGGACCGATATGGAACCCGAACCTCCCGTCGGTCCATGATCGCTGGCAAGGGCTGTGCAGATACGCTATCAGCCTGCCAATGTCCCATCGCGAACTCCCAGCTGCCGGCAACCCGTCTGTTAGATGACGCGTCTTTCACAATTCACCCTGCGCAACTTCCTGATTATGGCGCATGACGCGCTCGCGACGACGTTTGCGTTGCTGGCGAGCTTTTATCTGCGTTTCGAGGGCAGCCTCCTTACCGACCGGCTGCCGCACCTGCTGCGCATTCTGCCCTGGTTCGTGCTGTTCAGCGTTGCGGTCAGCTATTTCTCCAACCTGACCACGGCGAAATGGCGCTTCACCTCGCTGCCGGACGCGGTGAATATCCTGCGGGTCGCGGCGGTGCTGACGCTGGCACTGGTCGTGCTGGACTATGTCTACTTCTTCACGGGATCGAGTTCGCAAAGTCCGGTGTTCCTCGGCCGGGTCACGATCATCCTGTTCTTCTTCCTTGAAGTGTTCGCGCTGAGCGCGTTGCGCATCGGCTATCGCTATTTCCGCTATTCGCGCACGCGCCTGCATGCCCGGTCCGACAATGCCGCGCCTGCGCTGCTGGTCGGACGCACTGCCGACGCGGAAGTCGTGCTGCGCGGCATCGAGAACGGCGCCATCAAGCGGCTCTGGCCGGTCGGCGTGCTCTCGCCGTCGAACGCGGATCGCGGCCAGATGATCCGCAACATTCCCGTAGTCGGCGGCGTCGATGACATCGAGGCCGTGATTCGCGACTTCGAGACCCGCCAGCGGCCAATCAAGCGCGTGGTCATGATGCCCTCGGCGTTCGAGCCGGAGGCGCATCCGGAGAGCGTGCTGATGCGCGCCAAGCGGCTCGGCCTGATGGTCAGCCGCCTGCCGTCGCTGGAAGGCGGCGATGCGCCGCGGCTCACCAATGTCGCGGTCGAGGACCTGCTGCTGCGGCCGAGCCAGAAGATCGACTACGCGCGCCTTGAGGCGCTGGTGCGAGGCAAATCCGTGATCGTGACCGGCGGCGGCGGCTCGATCGGCGCGGAAATCTGCGACCGGGTCGCGACCTTCGGCGCGGCGCGCCTCCTGGTCGTGGAGAACTCCGAGCCGGCGCTCTATGCGGTCACCGAGGCGCTGTCGGCGCGCGACACCGGCGCCGCGATCGAGGGCCGGATCGCCGACATCAGGGATCGCGAGCGCGTCACGCGCCTGATGAGCGAGTTCAAGCCCGACATCGTGTTCCATGCCGCGGCGCTCAAGCATGTGCCGATCCTGGAGCGCGACTGGAGCGAGGGGGTCAAGACCAACATCTTCGGTTCGGTCAACGTGGCCGACGCCGCGCGCGCCGCGGGCGCCAGCGCGATGGTGATGATCTCGACCGACAAGGCGATCGAGCCGGTGTCGATGCTGGGCCTGACCAAGCGTTTTGCCGAGATGTATTGTCAGGCGCTGGACCATGACCTGATGACCGAGGCGAAGGGCAAGGCGCACATGCGGTTGATCTCGGTGCGGTTCGGCAACGTGCTGGCGTCCAACGGGTCGGTGGTGCCGAAGTTCAAGGCGCAGATCGAGGCCGGCGGACCGATCACGGTCACCCATCCCGACATGGTTCGCTACTTCATGACAATCCGCGAGGCCTGCGATCTCGTGATCACCGCGGCGACGCACGCGGTGACGCCGGCGCGGCCCGACGTCTCGGTCTATGTGCTGAACATGGGACAGCCCGTGAAGATCGTCGATCTCGCCGAGCGGATGATCCGTCTGTCGGGCCTGCAGCCCGGCGTCGACGTCGAGATCGTGTTCAGCGGCATCCGTCCCGGCGAGCGGCTGAACGAGATCCTGTTCGCAAGCCAGGAGCCGACGCTCGAGATCGGCGTCGCCGGCGTGATGGCGGCGAAGCCGAACCAGCCCCCGATGGCGACGCTGCGCAAGTGGCTGGCGGCGCTGGAGGATGCGATCGAGAGAGATGACCGCGTGACCATCCACGCCGTGCTTCAGGATGCCGTGCCCGAGTTCGGATCGAATGCCGCCTGACCGCGCCGTCCTGCGCACGATGAGGCAAGACCGTTTCGAAAGCCATTGATGCGCAGTTCTCGAAAAGTCGTCGTCGTCAGCCAGCACTATCCGCCGGACCACAGCACGACCGCCGCGATCATGGCTGCGATCGCAGAGCGGATCGCGCAGGAGGCCGAGGTGATGGTCGTCTCCGGCATGCCGGGCTCCGCGCAGGCGTCCGCGCCGGGGCGCCCCGTCGTCGTCGAGATCAGGAACTGGCTGCCGGGAAAGGCCGCGCTGATCAAGCGTGCGCTGGCCGAGGCGCTGTTCACCGGCCGGATCTTCTTTGCGCTGCTGTCGCGGCTGCAGCGCGGCGACGTGGCGCTGACCGTGACCGCACCCTTCGCGCTACCCTATGCGGTTGCCGCCGCGGCAAGGTTGAAGGGGGCAAGGTCGGCGCTGATCCTGCACGACCTGTTTCCCGACGTGCTGGTGATGGCCGGGCTGCTGCGGCCGACCTCGCTGGTGGCACGGGCGATGCGCGCGATCAACGCGCTGATGTTCCGTGCCTTGAGCGCGGTCATCGTGATCGGCCGCGACGCCGAAAAACTGTTGCTGCGGTACGGCGGCATGACGCCGGACAAGATCAGGTTCATTCCGAACTGGGCCACGCTCACGCCGGGCAACCGTCCCGTCAGTCCCGACAATCCGTTTCGCAAGGCGTTCGCCGCCCGCTTCGTCGTCGGCCTGTCCGGCAATCTCGGCTTCACCCACGATCCGGACGTCGTGTTCGAGGCCGCGCGGCTGTTGCAGGACGAGACCGACATCCATTTCCTGCTCTCGGGCTGGGGCATGGGCTTTGCGCGCCTGAAGGACCTGCAGGCCGCATCGCGGCTCGCCAATGTCACGCTGGTCGACCGCGTCGCCGACGGCGAGCTCGATGCGCTGCTCTCCAGCGCGGACGTCTGGCTCATTCCCTATCGCAAGAACGTCGCCGGGGTGTCGGTCCCGAGCCGGTTCTACAATTTGCTTGCGGCGGGACGGCCTGTCATCCTTGTCTCCGAGCCCGAGGCGGAGGCTGCGCTCACCGTCAGCGAAAACCGGCTGGGCTGGGTCGTAACCCCCGAGCGGGCCGATCAACTCGCCGACGCCGTCAGGCTGGCGTCGCGATCGCAGGACACTGCGATGGCCGAGCGCGCCGTCGCGACCGCGCGGACTTTCAGCCCCGAGCGGGCGCTGGCGAGCTATGCTGCGCTGGTTCGGGAGCTGCTCTCCAATCGCGATGCGGAGCGGACGGCATGAAGGATGGTCGGCGGACGGTTCTGGTGACGGGCGCGAGCGGCTTCGTCGGTCGTCATGTGGTGCCGGTGCTGGCGCGCAACGGCTGGCTGGTGCGGCGCGCGGTGCGGACCCCGCCGCAGGATGCAAACGACGTGGCGATCGGCTCGCTCAGCCCGGCCACCGATTGGCGCGCCGCGCTCGATGGCGTCGACGCCGTCGTTCATCTTGCGGCCCGCGTTCACCAGCAGTCCGACGAACAGGCGATCGAGCTCTACCGCAACGTCAACATCGAGGGCACGCTGCATTTGGCGCGTTCGGCGGCCGCTGCCGGCGTCCGGGATTTTATTTTCGTCAGCACGATCCTGGTGCATGGGCGCAGCAATTACGGGCGTCCGCCGTATCGCGAGGACGATGTGCTGACGCCGCGCGGCCTCTATGGAAACTCGAAGGCGGCCGCCGAGGTCGGCTTGAAGGAAATCGTGCCGGGCAGCGGCATGCGGGTCACCGTGATCAGGCCGCCGCTGATCTACGGCGCCGGCGCGAAGGGAAATTTCGACCTGCTCAAGCGCGCGGTGATGAATCGCATGCCGCTCCCGCTCGCTTATGTGAAGAATCGCCGCGCGTTCCTGTCGGCGGAAAACCTGGCGTCGTTCATCCTGCATCGGTTGTTGCAACCGGGAAGTGATTTCGACGTGTTCCTGGTGGCTGACCGCGAGCAGGTCTCGACGCGGGAGTTCGTCGAGCGCCTTGCCCGCGCGGCGCAAACCTCGCCGCGCCTGTTCTGGCTGCCGCAGCCGCTGTTGAAGGTGCTGCTCGGCATCAGCGGCCGCAAGGAAGCCTATGACAGCCTGTTCGCCTCGCTCGAACTCGATCTCTCCAAGGTCGCGAGCACCGGATGGCAGCAGCCGATCAGCCTCGACGAGGGGCTGCGGCGCGCGCTGAGCCGGACCGATATCTGACCGATCAGAGCCGTCGCGAGAACCGGCGCAGCTGCCAGCCGACGGCGAGCGCGCCGGCCAGCAGCAGGGCGACGTCCGCGCGGAGGGAATTGAGGCCGACCGAGGCGAAGGCGAGCAGCGCCAGCACGAGGTTGAGCACGAAGACCTCGCCGACGACGCGCCATACCGTGAATCCGTTGTCGGTCGCGCGCTGATAGAAGTGCGAGCGATGCGCGGCCCAGAATGGCTCGCGCCGCGCCATGCGGCGGAACAGCGTGACCGTCGCATCCGTCAAATAGTACAGCGGCAGCAGCAGCGCGGCGGCGAATTGCTGGTGCAGGGCAAGCTCGAGCAGGCACCAGCCGAGCAGCAAGCCGATCGGCAGGCTGCCGACATCGCCGAGGAATATCTTTGCGACCGGCCGGTTGAACGGCGCGAAGCCGAGCAGCGCGCCGCACAGCGCTGCCGCGATCAGCGCGGGTGCCGCGCCGACATGGCCAAAGCAGCCGAGCAGGGCGACGGCCAGCGTGATCGGCACTGCCTCGGCCGCCGTCATCAGGTCGAGCCCGTCCATGAAGTTGACGAGGTTCACGAACCAGAGCCCGGCGATCAGCAGCGCCCCGCGTTCGAGCCAGATCGGGCAGGCCGGAACGAGCCTGAGATCATCAGGCGCCGAGAACACCACGGCCGCGACGGCGGCAGCCTGCAGCAACAGCCGCGGGACGACGGGCAGGGAACGGATGTCGTCGACAAAACCCACCACCGCGATGAACAGGCAGGCCGCGAACACCGTGAATGGAATAGTCAGGTCCGGCGATCCGGTGAGGGCGATGACGATGCCACCCGCGAGCAGCGTGGCTGCCGTGACCGCGATGCCGGCGCCCTGCGGGATCGGAATGCGGTGCGACGAGCGCGCATTTGGTTTCGCGAGCGCCACACGCAGCAGCAGTGGCCGCGTCGCCTGGATCAGGACGGCCGAGATCGCTGCGGCGAGAGCCGCTGCGATCAACGACAGGAGGATTTCGAAAGCGCTCATTCTGGTCCGGTTATTGTGATCCCGGGACTCGCTATTGCGATCCCGGGACTTCGATCGGCGCGGCGCCCTTGGCGGCCTTTTCCGGGCTCAGGATCCATACCAGGCCGCCGAACACTCCGACCACGAACGTCACCGCGCCGAACAACAGCGAGACGTTGACGCCCTCATTGGCGATCAATCCGGCATAGCCGAAGGCCAGCGCCATCGTGGCCTCGCGCACGCCCCAGCCTGCGATCGAGATCGGCATCATCGTGATCAGCATCACCGGCGGCAGCAGCTGGAAGATCTCTCCGAAGGTGACCGGGGCCGCGATCGACTTCACCACGCACCAGCCGATCACGACCGTCACCACATGAATGGCAATCGAGAGGGTTGCCACCTTCAATCCATGCGCACGGCTGAACAGCACCCGGTTTGCGATCACAGCGCAGGCATGGATGTGATGCGTCGCCCACCACCGCGCCAGCCAGGGCCACGGCAACACGCCGATCAACAGGAAGCCAAATCCGGCCGCCAATCCGGCGAGGTCCAGCAGCAGCAACGCCGTCCAGCCGTGGGGATCGGAGATCAGCCGATAGCTCCAGGGCAGGGTGACGGCGATCACGACGGCAAGCGCGATCAATCCGACCGCGCGATCGACGAAGATCGAATAGGTGGCGGCGCGCCAGCCCGCGCCGGCGCGCGCGACGAGCCAAAGCCGCACCGCGTCGCCGCCGATCGAGGACGGCAGTGTCTGGTTGAAGAAGGTGCCGATCACGTTGAAGCGCATCGCCTGGGAGGTCTCCAGCGGCGCGCCGCACTCCACGCCGATCTCCCGCCAGCGCAGCACGCCGAGAAAGATCTGCAGGAACGTGACCGCGATCGCGAGGCCGAGCCAGCCCAGGCTCTCGACCTGGATGCGCGAGGCGAGGTCATACAGGTTGACCTTGCGCAGCGAGAAATAGAGCAGCGCAGCCGAGATCAGGATCTTGACAGTTGAAAGCAGGATTCGGCGCATTTCCGTTCGCGCTGCCAGGTTTTCAGAATGTTTCAAAAACTGCGCAAAACGCTTTCGCGCGCCCAAATTCGCAGCCTTGGTATGGTTTCCGCACCGATCTGGCAATACCCGTACTGGAACCTATTGCGGCCCGCTCGACGGGGCGGCTAAAGAGGCCCGAAACAGGAAGGACGGCACTCCGCCGGGGTTTACCATTACAGGTAAAATCCGACCGGACGTGCGGGGGCGCACGTTATGCTCCTCGGATCGTGCTTTCGAGGTAACACGGCTGTCCGCTGCGGCCGCCCGGGCGCAATGTTAGTGTGTCGTCCACGGACACGACAGGACTTGAGGCATCGATGGATCGACGAATTATTCCCCTGATCATGTGCGGTGGCGCGGGCACCCGGCTGTGGCCGGCGTCGCGCGAGGTGCATCCGAAGCAGTTCCTGTCGCTGTTCGGGGCTCGCTCGACCTTCCAGGAGACGCTGCTGCGGGTCTCGGACGCCAGCGTGTTCGAGCGGCCGATCGTGATCACCAACGAGGCCTATCGCTTCATGGTGCTGGAGCAGCTGGCCGAGATCGGCCGCGAGGCCGACGTGCTGCTGGAGCCGATGCGCCGGGACTCAGGCCCTGCCATTGCGGCCGGTGCGGTGTTCGCGCAGAGCCGTGACGGCGAGGCGATCGTGCTGGCGCTCGCCGCCGACCATCTGGTGCGGGATACCCAGGCCTTTGTCGCCGCGTGCCGCGGCGGACTGGTTGCTGCGGAAGCCGGCCGCATCGTGACGTTCGGCGTCAAGCCGGAACGGCCCGCCACCGAATACGGCTACATCAGCCCGGGCGAGGTGGTCGCCGGCGAGGTGCGCGCGGTGGCGAAATTCGTCGAGAAGCCGGATGCCGCGACGGCGGCGGGCTATATCGATGCGGGCTATCTCTGGAACAGCGGCAACTTCATGTTCCGTGCCGGCGTGCTGCTCGACGAGTATCGCAATGTTGATGCCGACAGCGTTGTCTCGGTGGAGCTGTCGGTTGCATCGGCGGCGCGCGATCTCGGCTTCGTCAAGCTCGATGCGCAGGCCTTCGGTGCGGCGAAGGCGATCTCGATCGACTATGCCGTGATGGAGAAGACATCGCATGCTGCGGTGGTGCCGGTGGCGTGCGGCTGGTCCGACATCGGCTCGTGGCGCCAGGTCTGGGAGCTGTCCGACAAGGACAGCCTGGGCAATGCCGCGCGCGGTACTGCCGTGTTCGAGGACTCCCGCAACTGCAACGTCACGACCGACCGGGCGCTGGTCGCGCTCGAAGGCGTCGACGATCTCGTCGTGGTCGCGACCCAGGACGCCGTGCTGGTGTCGCGCCAGAAGGACGCCAACGGGCTGAAGCGGCTGGTCGCAAAGCTGAAGGTCGCGGCGCCCGAGGTGACCGAGAACCACATCAAGGTGCATCGCCCCTGGGGCTCCTATCAGTCGGTCGACAATGGCGACCGCCACCAGGTCAAGCGCATCATCGTCCGGCCGGGCGGGCGGCTCTCCTTGCAAAAGCACCATCACCGCTCCGAGCACTGGATCGTGGTGCGCGGCACCGCGCAGGTCACCGTCAACGAGCTGATCAAGACGGTGCACGAGAACGAATCGATCTACATCCCGATCGGCGCGGTGCACCGGCTGGAGAACCCGGGCAAGATTCAGCTCGAGCTGATCGAGGTGCAGACCGGCAGCTATCTCGGCGAGGACGACATCATCCGCATCGAGGACGACTATCAGCGCACCTGAGGGCGAGCCGGTTCCCGCGCCATTCATGAGCCGCGGGACGATGTAACTCTTTGAATCAAAACGTGTCCGGATTTCGTTGTTGGCATTCGCCACATTTGGGGCGCCGTGCTATAGCGGCTGCCAACGAAGCGGGGTGATTTGCGCCGGAGGCGCAGATCGGGAAGAGGGGCCCTGATTCCGCGGGAGCCGGGGGTGGCTCTGCGAGAAGCCCGGGACAACCGCCAGAACGTCACTTGGGGTCTACGATATGAATGCAAAAGTGTCCGCAGCCGGCGCGAAGGCCGATATCGGCCGCGTATTGCGCGTCGGCGTGATCGGCGCCGGCGTGATGGGCAGCAACCATGCCCGCGTGCTGGCCGGACTACCCGGCGTCATGCTGGTCGGCATCGTCGATCCGCTGCCCGAACACCGCACGCGCGCCATCGATCTGGTCGGTTGCCGTGCGTTCGAAAGCCTCGATCAACTGCTCGCCGAGGGCGTCGATGCGGTGACGATCGCAGCGCCCACCCATCTGCATCACGAGATCGCGCTCGCCTGCATCGCGCGCAACATCCATATCATGGTCGAGAAGCCGGTCGCGTCCACGGTCGAGGAGGGGCGCGAGATCGTTGCCGCCGCCGAGAAGGCCGGCGTGACGCTGATGGTCGGCCATGTCGAGCGTTTCAATCCGGCGGTCGCCGCGATCAAGCAGGCGATCTCGGGCGAGGACATCCTGTCGATCGGCATCACCCGGGTCGGCCCGTTCCCGCCGCGGATGTCCAATGTCGGCGTCGTGATCGATCTGGCCGTGCACGACATCGACCTGATCCGCTGGTTCACCGAGTCCGACATCGTCGAGGTGCAGCCGCAGCTCTCGAGCGCGGTCGCCGAGCGCGAGGACATCGCGCTGCTGCAATTCCGTACCGCGTCCGGCGTGCTCGCCCACATCAACACCAACTGGCTGACGCCGTTCAAGGCGCGCAACGTGACGGTGGCGACGCGCGGCAAATATGTGATGGGCGACCTGCTGACGCGCCAGGTCACCGAATGTTTCGGCTTCAAGCCGGACGGCAGCTATTCGATGCGTCATCTGCCGGTCGGTCACGACGAGCCGTTGCGCGCCGAGCTGATCGCCTTCCTCGATGCCGTGCGCAGCGGCAAGGTGCCGGCGGTGTCCGGCGACGAGGGCGTAGCGAGCCTCGAGATCGCGATCCGCTGCCTCGAATCGCCCGCGCGGCCTGCGGCCTCGACGATGCGCAAGGGGCCGCGCCGCATCGCCGGCTGACCGTCAATCATTCAACATTTGCAAAGAGCCTCCATGAACCAGCACCTGCAGCTTGAGCCCATTCCCTTCATCGACATCTCCGCGCAGCGCAAGCGGCTCGGCAAGTCGATCGATGACGCGGTCGCGCGCGTGCTCGATCATTGCCAGTTCATCAACGGGCCGGAAGTGACCGCGCTGGAGAAGGCACTGGCGGACTATAGCGGCGCCAAGCACGTGGTGAGCTGCGCCAGCGGCACCGACGCGCTGCTGATGGTGTTGATGGCGAAGAATGTCGGGCCGGGCGATGCGGTGCTGTGCCCGACCTTCACTTTCTGCGCGACCGGCGAGGTCGTGACGCTGACCGGCGCGACGCCGGTGTTCGTCGATGTCGACGAAGAGACCTTCAACATCGACGTCAACTCGCTCAAGCGCGGCATCGCGACGGCGTGGGCGCGCGGGTTGAAGCCGGTCACCGTGATCCCGGTCGATCTGTTCGGCCAGAGCGCCGATCATGATGCGATCGCCGCGGTCGCCGAGGCCGAGGGCCTGTTCGTGCTCGATGACGCCGCGCAGGGCTTTGGCGCCACCTACAAGAACCGCAAGCTCGGCACCTTCGGGCTCGCGACCGGCACCAGCTTCTTCCCGGCCAAGCCGCTCGGCTGCTTCGGCGACGGTGGCGCGATCTTCACCGACGACGAGGAGCTCGCACGCACGCTGCGCAGCATCCGCGTGCACGGCCAGGGCTCGGACAAGTACGACAACGTGCGGCTCGGCCTCACCGCGCGGCTCGACACCATGCAGGCGGCGATCCTGCTCGAGAAGCTGAAGATCTTCGACGACGAGATCGCGGCGCGCAACAAGGTGGCGGAACGCTATACGCGCGCGCTCGGCAATTTGGTCGCGGTGCCGCGGCTCGCTCCCGGCTGCACCTCGGTGTGGGCGCAATACACCATCCGTCTGTCCAACGGCATCGATCGCGACGCCTTCGCGGCCGCCCTGAAGGCGCAGGGCGTTCCGACCATGATCTACTATCCGAAGTCGGTCCACCAGCAGACGGCCTATAGCCACTTCCCGGTCGCGGACGGCGGCCTTCCGGTCAGCGAACGCCTGTCGAAGGACGTCATCGCCCTGCCGATGCACCCCTATCTCGACGAGGCGACGCAGGACCGCGTCATCGCGGCTGTGCGCAGCGCGCTACAGGCATGATCCCGAAAAGTGGCTTCCGGTTTTCGGGCTGGATCATGCCTTGATCGTTAACGTCCTGAATACGTCATTTTGACGTAGGGTGATGATGCGCTAGAAGCAGCGGATGCTTGGGCGCATCTTCACCGTCGGCGGCTATACCCTGCTATCGCGGGTGACCGGATTCGCGCGCGACATCATGCTCGCGGCGATCCTCGGCGCCGGGCCGGTCGCCGACGCCTTCTTCGTGGCGCTCAGGCTGCCGAATCATTTCCGCGCGATCTTTGCCGAAGGCGCGTTCAACGCCGCCTTCGTGCCGGCCTATGCCCATGTCCATGGCGAGCGCGGCGAAGCCTCGGCGCGGCTGTTCGCCGACCGCATCTTCACGCTGCTGTTTGCTTCGCAGGTGGTCCTGCTGGTGGTGGCGATGGCGTTCATGCCGCAGGCGATGAGCATCCTCGCGCCGGGCTTCACCGAGGACGCGGCGCAGCGCAAGCTCGCGATCGAGCTGACGCGGATCACCTTTCCCTATCTGCTCCTGATCACGATGGTGACGCTCTATGGCGGCATGCTCAACGTGATGCATCGCTTCGCCAACGCGGCCGCGGCGCCGATCTTCCTCAACCTCGCCATGATGATGACGCTGGCGCTGGCGGCGTTCTTTCCCAGTGCGGGCCATGCCGCGGCCTGGGGTGTGCTGATCTCGGGCTTCCTGCAGTACTTCCTGCTCGCCGGCGACCTCGCGCGTCATGGCGGGCTGCCGCGGTTCGCGCCCTTGAGGCTCGACGAGGACGTCCGCGCCTTCTTCCGCGCGCTCGGCCCGGCGACGCTTGGGTCGATGGGAACGCAGGTTGCGCTGTTCGCCGACACCATCATCGCGACCTTCCTGCCGGCCGGCGCGCTGTCGGCACTGTATTATGCCGACCGCCTCAATCAATTGCCGATCGGCGTGATCGGGATCGCGATCGGCACCGTGCTGCTGCCGGAGATGTCGCGGCGGCTTTCCGCCGACGACCACGCCGGCGCCATGGCCGCGCAGCGCCGCGCCTTCGATTTCACGCTGCTGTTCTCGGTGCCTTTCGTGGCGGCGTTCCTGACCGTCGCCGATCCGATCATGCGTGCGATGTTCGCCCGCGGCGCGTTCTCGAAGGCCGATGCGGCAAGCGCCGGCGCCACGCTCGCGGCCTATGCGGTCGGGCTGATTCCATTCGTGATGATCCGCAGCGCGGTCGCGACCTTCTATGCCCGCAAGGATACCGCAACGCCGGTGAAGGCGGCGCTGACCGGGGTCGCGGTCAACGTCGCGCTGAAGATCGCGCTGGTCGGCACGCTGGCGCAGGTCGGGCTCGCGCTCGCGACCGCGATCGGAGCCTGGGTCAATCTGCTGCTCGTTTTGATGTTCGCGATCCGCCGCGGCTATCTCGTGCTCGATCGCGCGCTGATCCGCTCGTTCGGCACCTTCGCGCTGTGCGGCCTCCTGCTCGCGCTTGCGCTATGGCTGACCTGGCATTTCGCCTATGTATGGTTCGCGCCGATGCAGATCCTTCGCGACGAGCTGATCCTGCTGCTGCTGATTGCAGTCGGCATCTTCGTCTATGCCTTGCTGATCCTCACGCTGTTCGGCCGCGGCTGGCTGTTCGCACTGCGCCGCGTATAGCCTAGAGGCGATTTCGTTTTGGCTGTATCCGGCACGCCTCGCGCTCGATGCTGGCGGCCACCAGCGGCGCCTTGTCGGCGGCGACGGGCGGGGAGAAGACGAAGCCCTGCACCAGGTCGCAATCGAGCCCGCCGAGCACGTCCAGTTCGGCCGGCAGTTCGGCTCCCTCCGCGACCACCTTCATGCCCAGCCCGTGCGACAAAGCGATGATGCCGCCGAGCAGTTTGCGCTTCTCCGGCGCGGTGGAAATGCCATCGACGAAGGCGCGGTCCACCTTCAGCCAGTCGAAGGGCAGGCGCGTCAGATAGCCGAGCGAGGAATAGCCCGAGCCGAAATCGTCCAGCGCCAGCCGGATGCCGAGACCGGAGAGCGCCGTCAGCGTGCGACTGATCCGCTGCTCGGTATGATCCACGAACAGGCTTTCGGTGAGCTCCAGGCAGAGCAGCTCCGCCGGAAAGCCGGTCTCCGCCAGCACGGCCGAAACTGCCGTCTCGAAATCCACGTTCCAGATCTGCGCCGGCGAGACATTGACCGAGACAGAGCGCGGCGGCAGCCCGGCATCCAGCCAGGTGCGGCCCTGCCGGCAGGCCTCGCGCAGCACCCACAGGCCGAGATCGACGATCAGCCCGGAGCTTTCGGCGATGGGGATGAACTCCGCCGGCGAGATTGGCCCGCGCTCGGGATGGGTCCAGCGCAGCAGCGCCTCGAAGCCGGTGACGCGGCCGGTCCCCAAATCCACCTGCGGCTGATAATGGGCCTCGAGGGCGCCGGCCTCCACGGCGCGGCGCAGATGCCGGCCGAGATCGAGCCTTTGATCGACCGCCTGCGCATGGACCGGCTCGAACAGTTGCGCCCGGCCGCGCCCGGCCTCCTTGGCCATGTACAGCGCCAGGTCCGCATTGCGCACGGCGCTCTCCGCCGCTGCGCCATGCTCCGGCAGGCGGGTGATGCCGATGGTGGCGCCGACGAAGGCCTCGCCCTCGGTGAGATCGACGGGGCCGGACAGCTTGCCGATGAGCCGATCGGCAAGCCCGGTCAGCGCGGCGTCGGACATGCCGCATCCCTCCGCCAGCACGGCAAATTCGTCGCCGCCGAGCCGGGCGATGAAGGCGCGCGGCCCCAGGTCCTGCCGCAGCACAGCCGCCACCCGGATCAGCAATTCGTCGCCGGCGGCATGGCCGAGGGAGTCGTTGACCTCCTTGAAGCGATCGAGGTCGATGAGCAGCAGCGCGCCGCTGCGGCCTTCCAGGGCGCAGCCCTCGATCAAGTCGGCGAGCCGACGCTTGAACAGCGCGCGATTGGCAAGGCCGGTCAAGGGGTCGGTGTAGGCGAGCTGCTCGAGCTGGCGCTCGGCCTCCTTGCGCTCGGTGACGTCCTGCACGGTGCCGATGATGCCGATGACCTTGTCGTGGGCGACCTCGGCCTTGCAGATCACCGCAAGATCGCGGGCCGTGCCGTCCGCGTGCAACATGCGCAGGTCGGTGGCCTCGGTCCTGCGGCTGCGTAGGACCCGTTTCTGCACCTCCCGGAAGCGGTCGGCGTCGCCGTCCAGGAAATAGGGCCTCATGTTCTCATTGGTCGGCTCGAACGCGTCGGGCTCGAAGCCGAGAAGCTGGTAGAGCTCGGGCGCCCAGACCGTGCGGCCGACGTCCAGCCGGTAGCTCCAGGTGCCGATCTTGCCGAGCCGGTGGGCTTCCTCCAGCGCCCGCGTGCGCTGGTCGAGCAGCGCCTTGGCCGCCCTGAGCTGGGTGGTGTCGCTGGACGTGCCGCGATAGCCGAGAAAGCTGCCGTCATCGGCGAAGATGGGCTTGCCGCTGGTGCAGATGCTGACGCGCGATCCGTCCTGGCCGACCAGCGTATAGGTGAAGTCGCGAAAAGGGCGGTGGGCCTCCATGTCGGCCCGGTGCCGCGCCATGGCCTCTGCGTCCTCGGGCGCGTAAGCCAGTTCCCAGCGCGCCCTCCCGCCACTCGCAACGATCTGGAAGGCCGCATTGCCGGCAAGCGACTTGGGATAGGGCAGCAGCCGATGGGCGGCGTCGCTCTCCCAGCACCAGTCCGAGGCGGTGCTGACGAAATCGGCCAGCCGTTGCTCGCTCTCCGCCAATCGGCGCAGCGCGGAGGTCTCCTCCGTGACGTCGCGGACAATGCCGGACACGCGCCGGACCTGACCGTGCGCGTCGAACTCCGGCTCGCCATGCACCACGCAGTCGAGCAGGCGGCCATCGGAACTGCGGAGCGTCGTCTGCACCGCATAGGGCTGCCCCTCCGCCCAGCAGGCCGCGTAATGCGCCTCCAGAACCTTCCGGCTTTCAGGCAAATAGCGCTCGCGCACCGTGGCGATGGGGATGAAGCCGTCGGCCGTCTCGAACTCGTAGAAGGCGGCGAGCTCAGGCGATATCCAGAAATCGGTCGCGGCGGGACTCTCCGCTTCCCAGCAGCCCATGCGGGCCAACCTGATGGCACACCGCAACGACCGCTCTTCGTGCCAACGCCGACGCGCGATCCGCGTGGGGGCCTGCCCTTGCGACAATTTGCGAGCGGCCATCGGTCCCCAACCAAAATGCCAAACTACAATTACGCGGCAAACTCGATAGCATATCGCGCGACAATCTAGCAGCGACGGCGGTCACAACCTGGGGTTCTTCCGGTTCTTTGGTGTAGTTTTTGTGAATCCTGCAACCGGCACCAAGTGTGCGGAAGAACCCAATCTGGATGAAACTCTTGTTGTCGCGGTTAAGTTCAGGTTGCTTTGGCAGTCGTCTCTATCCCCGCTGCTCCGACAAATCCGTCGGGTCGAATTCTCTATCATCAGAAGTTTTCGCCACGGCCGTTGCGAGAGATTCTGCATCTCATGGTTTGGAGCCTCGTTCCGATGGAGAGGCTCGGTATCCCGCTTCGCTCGAAAACGCTCTGGTTTTGCGTTGTCAAATCAAATGCATAGGTGCCAGTTGTGTGATCGCGCCACGTGCGGCGGAAAGCGGTTTGCGCTTCGCGGACAACCACGCCAATATGCATGCAAACAACCAAGGCAATTGGAGAGACGATGGCAGCTCCCATCAAGTTCGGCGTCGGACAAAGTGTGCGGCGCAAGGAGGATGACGCTCTGATTCGCGGCAAGGGCCGCTACACCGACGACGTCGCCCCGTCTCCCGCATTGCATGCGCTGATGCTGCGCTCGCCGCATGCGCACGCGACCTACACGATCGATGCCGGCAAGGCCCGCGGCATGCCCGGCGTGGCGCTGATCCTGACCGCAGCCGATGTCGCCGATCTCGGCGGCCTGCCGTGCCTGTTCAATCTCGAAACCGATCCGTTCACGGCGCCGCCTTATCCGATCCTGGCGAAGGACGAAGTGCGCCATGTCGGCGACGCCATCGCCTTTGTGGTCGCCGATACCGTCGATCATGCGCGTGACGCGATCGAGGCGATCGACGTCAAATGGACGCCGCTGCCGGCGGTGGCTGGCCTCGTCAACGCGGTGAAGAAGGGCGCGCCGCAGGTGTGGCCGGACAAGCCCGGCAATGTGCTGTTCGACGTCTCGATCGGCGACAAGAAGGCCGCGGAAGATGCTTTCGCCAAGGCGCATGCGGTGGCCGAGATCACCATCGTCAATCCGCGCGTCATCACCAATTTCATGGAGACGCGCGCCGCGGTCGCCGAATACGACGCGAGGAAGGATCATCTGACGCTGACGATCGGCAGCCAGGGCAGTCATCGCCTGCGCGAGATCCTCTGCGACATGATCCTGAAGATGCCGAAGGAAAACATGCGGGTGATCTGCCCCGATGTCGGCGGCGGCTTCGGCACCAAACTGTTTCCCTACCGCGAATATGCGCTGATCTCGGTCGCCGCCCGCCAGCTCAAGAAGACCATCAAATGGACCGCCGAGCGCTCCGACCATTTCATGGGCGACGCGCAGGGCCGCGACAATCTCACCACCGCGAAGATGGCGCTCGCCGAGGACGGCAAATTCCTCGGCATGGATGTCGACCTGATGGGCGACATGGGCGCCTATCTCTCGACCTTTGCGCCCTACATCCCGCATGGCGGCGCCGGCATGCTGCCGGGCCTCTATGACATCCAGGCCTTTCACTGCCGGGTCCGCACCGTGTTCACCAACACGGTGCCGGTCGATGCCTATCGCGGCGCCGGCCGCCCGGAAGCCGCCTATGTCATCGAGCGGCTGGTGGATGCGGCCGCGCGAAAACTCAGCATGACGCCCGATGCCATCAGGCGGAAGAATTTCATTCCGCCGAAGTCGCTGCCCTATACGACCGCGACCGGCAAGGTCTACGACTCCGGCGACTTCGTCGCGCATATGAAGCGTGCGATGGAGATTGCCAACTGGAAGGAGTTTCCGAAGCGCGCCAAGGCGGCTAAGAAGGACGGCCTAGTGCGGGGCATCGGCATGGCGAGCTATGTCGAGGTCTGCGGCACCATGGGCGAGGAGACCGCCAATGTGGCGCTCGATCCCAATGGCGATATCTCGATCCTGATCGGCACGCAGTCGAGCGGGCAGGGTCACCAGACCGCCTATGCGCAGATCGTCGCCGAGCAGTTCGGCGTGCCGCCCGAGCGCGTCCACGTGCTGCAGGGCGACACCGACAAGATCGCGACCGGCCTCGGTACCGGCGGCTCGGCATCGATCCCGTCGGGCGGCGTCAGCGTGCAGCGGGCGACGCACGACCTCGGCAACAAGCTGAAGGAGCTCGCGGCACAGGCGCTGGAAGCCGGCACCGGCGACCTCGAGATCGCCGATGGCCGCATCCGCATCGCCGGCACCGACCGCTCGGTCAGCTTTGCCGATCTGGCCAGGCGTCCCGGCGGCGATTCCTCGAAGATGAACGCCAGCGCGACGTTCGCCAGCGCCGACGGCACCTATCCGAACGGCACGCATCTCGCCGAGGTCGAGATCGATCCGGCCACCGGCATCATCAAGATCGTCAGCTACGTCATCGTCGACGATTTCGGTGTCACGCTCAATCCGCTGATGCTTGCGGGACAGGTTCATGGCGGCGCGATGCAGGGCATCGGGCAGGCGCTGATGGAGCAGGCGGTCTACAGCCCGGCCGACGGTCAGCTCGTCACCGGCACGTTCATGGATTATGCGCTGCCGCGCGCCTCCGACGGTCCCCCCTTCGTGTTCGAGACCCATAACGTGCCCTGCACGACCAACCCGCTTGGCGTGAAGGGCGCAGGCGAGGCGGGCGCGATCGGCTCGTGCCCGGCGGTCGTCAACGCGATCGTCGAGGGGCTGCATCGCGAATACGGAATCGACCACATCGACATGCCGGCCACGCCGGAGCGGGTCTGGATCGCGATCCGCGAGGCGCAGCGCCGGCATAATCTCTGATAAATTGTCGCAGGCGGAATGAGGATTCCGCCTGCGGTGTTTGCAAACCAGGCCGGCCGCACACCGCGGACCGGGACAGAGCAGGATTGAGGGGTTTTGCCGATGAAGCGGATTGTCGTCGTTGCTGCGATGCTTGCGTTGAGTGCGGGCGCGGTCGTCGCCCAGCAGGACCAGGTCAACAAGACCCAGGCCCAGATGAAGGAAACCGGCAAGAATGCGGGGGCGATCGCGGCGATGATCAAGGGCGAGAAGCCCTACGATCAGGCAACCGTCGATGCCGCGCTGGCGAAGTTCGAAGACACCGCCAAGAAGCTGCCGACGCTGTTCCCGGAGAGCACCAAGGGCCTCAAGCCGGAGGGCGACTACTCCGCCTCGCCGAAGATCTGGGAAGACAAGGCCGGATTCGAATCCCACATTGCGAGCTTCACCAAGGTCGTCGCCGACACCAAAGGCAAGGTCAAGGATGTCGACACGCTGAAGGCGGAGATGCCGGGGCTGTTCAAGCAGTGCGGCGGCTGCCACGAGACCTATCGCCTCAAGAAGGGCTGATCGTCGTTCGGTCAATCAAAAGGGCGGACGCTTTGAGGCGTCCGCCCTTTTTTGTGCCGGCCGCTTCTTGTTGTGGTTGCTTCGTCAGAGACTACTTGGTGACCTGGCCGCGGATCTCGCCGCCCGGGTTGGCCGCGGTGTGGACGTTGACATAGTACTTGCCCGCGAGGAGATCGGCGGCCTGCGCGTCGGTCAGTGTTGCGCTGCCTTCGACCGGGCTCGACGTCGCGTTCGGGATCGCGACCGCGACGCCGGCATTCTTGCCGGCCTCGGCGGGGCCGTGGAAGTGCGCGGCAGTGGCGGGGCCCGAGAGACCGGAATAGGTCAGCTTCCAGCTGAGCTTCTTGCTCGCGGCGTCGTAGTCGATATCGGCGGTGCCGGTGCCGGCAGTGGTGGTTGCCGGCACTTCCGCCTTGCCGTCCAGCTTCGCTGTCAGCTTTTCGGCGAAGGCCGGGCCGGCGAGGGCGATGGCGGCGCCGAGCGTCAGCGCGGCAAGCAAGGTCTTGTTGGACATGGTTCTCTCCCCTTTGACGTCACACGATGGTTGCAGTCTTCAAACAGCGGCTTTTCGGATTTATTCCCAAATTGATCGTGCCTGCGGCAAATTTGATGCGAGCTTGTGCGACGGGTTGCCATCATACTGGTTGAGAGGCTGAAGCGACCAATGACGGATCGGTGAATGTTGCGACGAATTCTTCTCCTGGCCGTCCTGGCCGGCTTAATCGGCTTCGGCGTGTTCTGGTGGCTGACGATCCCCGCGACCGTTGCCGCAAGCGCGCTGCCCGCCTACCAGCCCAACCTGGCCAACGGCCTCACAACGTTCAATGCGGGGGGATGTTCCTCCTGCCACGCCGTGCCGAAGCAGGACGACCGCACCAGGCTCGGTGGCGGGCTTGCGATACCGTCGCCGTTCGGTACCTTCTATGCGCCGAACATCTCGCCCGATCCGAACGACGGCATCGGCCGCTGGAGCGAGGCGGATTTCGTCACCGCGGTGATGAAGGGCACCTCGCCATCGGGGGCGCACTATTTCCCGGCGTTTCCCTACACGTCCTATCAATACGCCAAGCTCAATGACGTGCGTGACCTGTTTGCCTATCTGAAGACCTTGCCGCCGGTTGCCGGCAAGGTGCGCGATCACGATTTGCCGTTTCCCTTCAACATCAGGCGCAATGTCGGCGTCTGGAAATTCCTGTTCATGAACGGCCAGCCGTTCATCGCGGACCCCAGCCGTTCGGCGCAGTGGTATCGCGGCGCCTATCTCGTCAACAGCTTTGGCCATTGCGCCGAGTGCCACAGCCCGCGGAATTTCCTCGGCGGCATCATCAGCGCGCAACGCTTCGCCGGCGGCCCGAATCCGGAGGGCGAGGGCTGGGTGCCCAACATCACGCCGAGGGGGCTGTCGGACTGGAGCGCGAAGGATGTCGCCTATTTCCTCGAGAGCGGGCAGACGCCGGACGGCGATAGCGCCGGCGGATCGATGGTGCGCGTGATCCGCAACACCTCGCAGCTCTCGCCGAACGATCGCGACGCAATCGCCGAATACATCAAGTCGCTGCCGCCGGTCGAGGGACCGCCGAAACCGGTGAAGAAGCCCGCGAAGGATTCCTGAGAGGTTTGCTCAGAGCGTGATCCATGTCGTCAGGCGCTTTCACCTGGCTTGGTCATGCCCGGGAGATCTAGCGGGAAGACCCGCTTCGCGAATCTGCCCGGCCATGACGAAAGTGGAGTCGAAGTCTACTTCGCGCCGAACGCCTTGAAGGTGATGATGGTGAGGGTGTCCTGGATGCCCGGGATCACCTGAACCTTCTCGTTGATGAAATGGCCGATGTCGGTGTCGTGGTCGACGTAGAACTTGACCAGCAGATCGTAATTGCCCGCGGTGGAGTAGATCTCGGAGGCAATCTCGGCTTCCGCCAGCGCGTTGGCGACGGTGTAGGACTGGCCGAGCTTGCATTTGATCTGGACGAAGAAAGGAACCATCAAAGTCGTCTCCGGGGGATTTTCGCGACTATAGGCCCAAAACGGGCCGCCAAGGCAAGGCCAACTCAAGGCCAACTCGCGGTAAAGTCAGGCGAACTTGCTGCCGATGGGCGGCCGGGCTAGGACAGGCCATGGTCTTGATCGTAACGGTCTCATTCGTATCAACCGCCGGTGCTGCGAGATGACGCCGGTCGCGCTCACCATTGCCGGCTCGGATTCCTCGGGCGGGGCGGGCATCCAGGCCGACCTCAAGAGCTTTGCCGCGCTCGGCGTTTTCGGGGCCTCCGCGATCACGGCGCTGACCGCGCAGAACACCAGGGGCGTCAGCGGCATCCATCCGGTGCCTGCGGCGTTCGTCACGGCCCAGATCGATGCTGTGTTCTCAGACCTCGACGTCGGCGCGGTCAAGATCGGCATGGTGGCGCAGGCCGAGACAATCGCTGCGATTGCCGACGGGCTGAAGCGCTGGGCACCGCGCCACATTGTGCTCGATCCGGTGATGGTCGCAACCTCGGGCGATCGGCTGCTCGCGGCCGAGGCCGTCGATGCGCTGAAGACCATGCTGTTTCCGCTGGCATCGCTGATCACGCCGAATCTGCCGGAAGCGGCGGCGCTGCTGAACCAGCCGGTTGCCTCCAGCGAGGCCGACGTCGCGCGGCAGGGCAGGCAATTGCTGGCGATGGGATGCCGCGCGGTGCTGGTCAAGGGCGGTCACGGGCATGGTGCCGAGAGCATCGACTATCTGATCGATGGCGAGCGCAGCATCGCGCTGGCGACGCCGCGCATCGCCACATCAAACACGCACGGCACCGGCTGCTCGCTGTCGTCGGCGATCGCAGCGGGGCTTGCGAAGGGCGAGGCGATGGAGGCCGCGGTGCGCAACGCGAAGGCCTGGATCACGGACGCGATCGCCGCTGCCGATCGCTTCGCCGTCGGACACGGCCACGGGCCGGTGCATCACTTCCACAAATTCTACTGAGCCGGCGTAGCGCGGATCAATCTTGTAGCCCGGATGTAGCGCAGCGAAATCCGGGAGCGGATTATCCGCGGATGCAGGACCCGGATTGCGCTTCGCTCCATCCGGGCTTCTGTAACGGGCCTTTGTAAGTCAATCCCTTTTTGCGTGATCCACTCGCCGGGCACTTGCTTCTGTACGGGATCGGCGCGAAGGCCGTCGCCTGATGGGGTGCATTGAGGAGCCGGCCGGCCAATCTACGGAAGCGTGGTTGTGAGCCACTTCCCGGATGGCGGCCTGACCGGATCCATCGTCCCGGCGCAGGGACCTCGCTCAGGGAGAGCCTGGTGTCGTGGCCCGCCCAGAACCGATTGCTGCTCCTTGCTTAGGTTGCCGAGGCCTTGGCCATCGGGTTGAACGGTTTGGCGTCGGCGAGCATGCGATGCAGAACGACGGCGAGCTTGCGTGCGAGCGCCACCTTGGCCTTGCGCAGGCCTGCGCGCCGGGCGATCCGCATCGCCCAGCCTTTCAGCGCCGAGCAGTTCCTGACCGGCTTGGTCAGCATGACGTGAGCCGCTTGATAGAGCGCCTCGCGCACGGAGGCATCGCCGATCTTGCTGATGCGGCCGGTATAGTCGGTTTCGCCCGATTGGTACTTCTTCGGGGTGAGGCCAAAATGCGCTCCCGTCGCCTTCGAGGACCGGAAGCGCTTCGGGTCGTCGACCGCCGAGGCGTAGGTAAGCGCCACGATCGGGCCGACGGACGGTGTCGTCATCAGGAGGCGGGCTTGAGGGTGCGACCTGGCGAGCTTTTGGGTGTGCTTATCCAGGCCATTGAACTCGCGCCGCAGCACGGCGTGGGCTTCGAGCAGCGCCTGTGCCACGATCTCAAGTCCGGGATGGCCCGCTACGAGCTCCCGGATGCGTTCGGCGAACGTGCGCTCGGTGGTCGTGCCGACCTTCAGACCGAAGCCGCGGAGCACGCCGCGCAGGCTGTTCTCGATGTCGCGCAGCTTGGACTGCAGCAGCTTGCGTGCCGTCAGAACCGCCCGCGTCTCTTGCGCTTCGATCGACTTGCAGTGCACCGGCCGGAACCAGCCCAGCCGCATCAGTTGCGCGATCCCGCGGGCATCGTTGCGGTCCGACTTCACCGGCATCGCCTTGAAGGCATCGCGGACGTGCCGCGTCTCCAACAGTTCGACTGCCAGGCCCGCATCCCGCATCGCTGCGTAGAGCCATTGCGACAGCGGACCAGCCTCCAGCCCGATCCGTTCCAGCACCAACCCCAGCGACCGCAACCAGGTGATCAAGGCCTCCGGCTCACTCGCAACCCTCGCCTCGCGCAAAATCTTACCTGTCCCATCGACAAGGCAGACGCTCGAGCATTCCAAAGACACGTCGATTCCTGCATAGTGGTACATGGTCGTCCCTTAATGATGCTTGGAGCGGGCTTGCCCGACTCCGTTTATTGACACCATCAGTTTGAGGGACGACCGCCTTCCAACCAACAGGCCGCTCGCGAGCGCGCTTCCAAATCGCGCCGTAGCGAGCGGGCGGCCGGCCCGTTACCCCATCTACGCAGTCGTCCGCGCGCCTTGTTCCGCCGCGATATCGCGGCAACACACCGTCTGTTCCGCACAGCGGCGACCGTCCATGTCGCCAGATTGTCGCACGCCGCTGTTATCCGCAGGGAAGGGGCGTGCTGCTGATTCTCGTTAACTGTTAGTGAGGCCTTGGGTCACGGGGGTCGTCATCGCCTTGTCACAGGAATCTGTTAGGTGCACAGGCATGGGAAGTGACTCCTTGAGTGAAGAAAGTCCCGAGCGGCACTTTCGCACTTTGTTTATCTCCGATGTCCATCTCGGAGCCCGCGGTTCGCAAGCCGACCGCCTGCTGGACTTCCTCCGCTCTCACGATGCCGACACGATCTACCTCGTTGGTGATATCGTCGATGGCTGGGCGCTGAAGTCGAACTGGTACTGGCCGCAGACCCACAACGATTTCGTGCAGAAGATGCTGCGCAAGGCGCGCAAGGGCGCCAAGGTGATCTACGTTCCGGGCAACCACGACGAGTTTCTGCGCAAGTATTACGGCACGCATTTCGGCGGCATCGATGTGGTGGAGAACACCGTTCACACCGGCGCCGACGGCAAGCGCTACCTCGTGATCCACGGCGACATCTTCGATCTTGTGGTGCAGAACGCGCGCTGGCTCGCCCATCTCGGCGACAAGGCCTACGACTTCGCGATCCAGATGAATCGCTTCGTCAACTTCTTCCGCAAGATGTTCGGCGTGCCGTATTGGTCGCTGTCGCAATGGGCCAAGCTGAAGGTCAAGAAGGCGGTGAACTATATCGGCGCGTTCGAGGCGACGCTTGCCGGCGAGGCGCGGCGCCACGGCTGCGACGGCGTGATCTGCGGCCATATCCACTACGCGACGATTCATGACGAGCACGGCATCCGCTACATGAATTGCGGCGACTGGGTGGAGAGTTGCACCGCGCTCGCCGAGCATGAGGACGGCCATTTCGAGATCATCACCTGGACCGATCCGGTGCGCCGGATCGCGCCGGTCCCGCGAGTGACGGCACGCGCTGCATGACGCATATCCTGGTCGCGACCGATGCGTGGCATCCCCAGGTCAACGGGGTTGTCCGCACGCTGACCATGATGGCGCAGGCGGCGAAATCGCTCGGCGTCGAGGTGAGCTTCCTGACGCCGGACGAGTTCCGTACCTTCGCGATGCCGAGCTATCGCGATCTGAGGCTGGCGCTGCCGTACCAGGCCAAGGTCGCCAGCCTGATCGAGGCGGCCCGGCCCGACAGCATCCATATCGCGACCGAAGGCCCGATCGGGCTTGCGGTTCGCCGCTATTGCCGCAAGCGCGGCCTGCCGTTCACGACGAGCTTCCACACCCGCTTCCCCGAATATGTCTCGGCACGGACGCCTGTCCCCGAAGCCTGGGTGTGGCGTGCGCTGCGCTGGTTCCACAGGCCGAGCCGGGCGGTGATGGCGGCGACCCCGGCCTTGGCGGCCGAGCTGCGCCAACGCGGCTTCCGCAACGTGGTGCTGTGGTCGCGCGGCGTCGATACCGCGCTGTTCCATCCGCGCGACGTCGATCTCTGCCTGCCGCAGCCGGTCTATCTCAGCGTCGGCCGGGTGGCGGTGGAGAAGAACCTCGAGGCGTTCCTCGATCTCGATCTGCCCGGCACCAAGATCGTGGTCGGCGACGGCCCGGCGCGGGCGGCGCTGGAGCGAAAATACCCTGAAACCGTCTTCCTCGGCGCCCGCCACGGCGAGGAACTGGCGGAAATCTACGCCGCCGCCGATGTGTTCGTGTTCCCGAGCCGGACCGACACGTTCGGCCTGGTGCTGCTCGAGGCGCTGGCGAGCGGCCTGCCGGTTGCCGCTTTTCCGGTCACCGGCCCCCGCGACGTGATCGGCGCGGCGCCGGTTGGCGTGCTCGACGACGATCTGCACCACGCCTGCCTGGAGGCGCTCGGCATCTCGCGCCAGGCCTGCGTCGATTTCGCCGCGCTCCATACCTGGCAGGCGTCGGCCCGGGTGTTCATCGACCGCTGCATGAACGTCCGCCCCGCGGCACCCGACGGCGAGGGGCAAGCGCTCGAATTCGGCGCCGAAGAGCACCATTTCGCCGCCCTGCCGGCCCCCCATCCCACGTCACGCTGAACGATCTCATGCGTCTTTGTTTTGACGCGTTTTCTTCACGCGAACCGGTACCCACTTCGCTCGAAAACGCTATAAAGCGTCTTGCCGGGCCGCGTCCCCCCGCGATACAAATCGTGGATGACGGACACCACTCTCAATCCACCCGTCGCTGCCGCGGACATCGATGCCGCGGCAAGGGTGGTCGCGCCGTTCGCGGTGCGCACGCCGCTCCTGACCTTCCCCGTTCTCAACGAACGCGTTGGCAGCCAGGTCTTCCTCAAGCCCGAAATGCTGCAGCGGACCGGATCGTTCAAGTTCCGCGGCGCCTTCAACAAGCTCGCCTCGATTCCGCGGGACAAGCGCAGCGGCGGCGTCGTCGCGTTCTCGTCGGGCAACCATGCGCAGGGTGTCGCCGCGGCGGCCAAGATCCTCAACATGCAGGCGACCATCGTGATGCCTGCGGACTCGCCGCTCACCAAGCGCGAGCGGACCAAATCCTATGGCGCCGAGGTCGTGCTCTACGATCGCGATCGCGACGACCGCGAGGCGATCGCCAACGGCATCGCCAGCAAGCGCGGCGCGACCCTGGTGCGTCCCTATGACGATCCCTTCGTGATCGCAGGACAGGGCACCGCCGGCCGCGAGATCGCCGAGGACATGGCGGCGCTCGGGCTTGTGCCGGATATCGTGGTCGCGCCGGCCTCGGGCGGCGGCTTGATTGCCGGCGTTGCCACCGCGGTGAAGGCGAAATATCCGCAGGCCCAGGTGATCGTCGCCGAGCCCGCGGGCTATGACGATCACGCTCTGTCGCTTAAGGTCGGCCATCGCGAGGCGCATCCGGTCGCGGCGCGCACCATCTGTGATGCGCTGATGGCGATGATGCCGGGCGAACTGACCTTCGCCATCAACAGCAAGCTGCTCGCAAATGGCGTCAGCGTCTCCGATGATGAGGTCGGCGCCGCGGTGGCCTTTGCCTATCGCGAGCTGAAGCTCGTGGTCGAGCCCGGCGGCGCGGTTGGGCTTGCCGCGCTCTTGGCCGGGCGGATCGACGTCAAGGGCAAGAACGTCGTCATCGTGCTCTCGGGCGGCAATGTCGACGCCGATCTGTTCGCGAAGCTCGTCGCCTGAGACCAGCATGTTTTCGAAGGGGCAGGCGAGGGCGGCTTATCGCTCTCCCCCGTGTCGCTGCACAGAAATCTATTCTACCGCCGAGCGCCAGCGCCTCTGCTTCTCGCGGTTGCCACAGTTCTTCATGCTGCACCACTGTCGCCGGTGCGCCTTGCTGGTATCTATAAAGTAGACTTCACAGTCGGCCGCGCCACACTTGTGGATGCGGCTGTGGTCTGTGGATAGAAGCAGATCCTCGATCGCCAGGGCGCAGGCATGCACGGGTATCTCCGGGGAGGTGGGCAACCTCCAGCCGGATATGATGGCGCTTGATGCTCCGGTTGCGGTGAGGGCTCTGGCGGCGTGTGCCCGACGGACTTCCACGGCAATCGCGTCCAGATCGTTCTGCGGAACGGATAGCCCATCGTGGATTGCGCCAACGATTGTGTACAGGTGTTCCCTCAATTCGCGAGCGCGCCGTATGACGCGTGTGCAAGCGGGCCCACCGAGCGATCGCAACCGCTTCGCCGCGGAAGGCTCGATAAGCCCGGCCAGCTCAGTGAAACTCACCAAAGCGCCGTAGGCGGTCAGAGTCTCGATCGGTGCGTCGGAGGGCCGCTCGTCCAGCGTGTTGACGAGGTCCAGGGCGGGATGACCTCCGCTCCAGTCGAATGGGTTGGTTGGTCCGGTCATCCCCGACCTTGCCTGCGATGTGATCATAACCCATAATACACGTTATAAGGGTTATGTACCATTGCGGCGTCCAAGGTGACCACAGGCAATGTCGAGCCAACGCGACGGTGCGCTTTGCGGTCTCGCGGCCGTCAGCATCTGGTCGGGGTGGATCGTCGTGGCGCGCCTTGGCCTTCGGACCAGCCTCACACCCTGGGATATCGCGGCGTTGCGCTTCGGCGTCGCCGGGATGCTGCTGTTGCCCTACCTGGTCAAGAACGGACTGGCATTCGATCGTCTCGGCTGGTTCGGACTGGCGGCCATTGTGCTTGGCGGCGCGGGGCCGGTCTTTTTCGCCAACTCCGGACTTCTGTTCGCTCCGGCAGCGCATGCGGGCGCTCTGTTTCCGGGTGTGATGCCGTTGATGGTCGCGCTGCTTGCGGCGGCGCTCTTGAAGGAGGTGTTCACGACGGTGAAGAAGATCGGCTTCGCCCTCATTCTGCCGGGTGTGCTCGTCATCGCGTGGGGCTCCGGCGGTGAGTTGGGATCGCTGCAGAATGTCGGTCACGGGCTGTTTCTCTGCGCCGCACTGGCGTGGGCCTGCTACACGGTCGATCTGCGAAAGGCTCGTCTGGATGGATTGCATGCCGCGGCCATATCCGCCGTCGGCGCCATGATCCTGTATCTGCCTGTCTTCACGTTGTTGCCTGGAACAACACTTGCGGCAGCACCGTGGGGCGACGTGGCGCTGCAGGCTGTGGTGCAGGGCGTGTTCACCGCGATCATCTCCCTGCTTCTTTATGGACGAGCCGTCAGCATCCTCGGCGCCTCGAGCGGCGCCGCCTTCGCGGCGCTCTGCCCGGCCATCACGGCGCTATTGGGAATTCCGGTCCTCGGCGAATGGCCTGGACCGTTTGACTGGGGGGCGATCGGTCTGATCTCAGCGGGCGTCTATATCGTTAGCGGCGGTCCAATTCCGCGATTTGCAACGTGGACCACGTCCCGAATCAACACCTGAAGCCGTGACCTCTACCCATGGCCATCGGCGGTACGTGAGTTGGGTCACGCTTCGCGGATGACCAATGTGAGAAAAATGCTCGCGCACGAGGTGCGAATACGCCGCGCTTACGAAAAGAACGCGATCCTCTCGGCCTGGCTCATGCGGCGGATTGGCGCGAGCGGATCGTTGGCCGCGACGCTTGGCCTTTTCAGGAGACCGCTGGCGATGATGGTCGAGCCAAGCGAGATCTCTCTTGCAGGTTCGGCGGCAGCCTCAACGGCGGGCGGGAGAGGCGGCGCCACGACCGGGGCTTCGGCAACCGGCGCTGCGGCCACCGGCGGCGGCTCGACCCTGACCTCGATCTTCGGCTCGGGCGCCGCCGCGAGCTCGGCCTGAGCCAATGGTGCAGCCATTTCGGGTTCAGCCATTTCGGGCTCGGCCGCCATCGCCTCGGCGACGCGCATCTCCTCGGCGGCGCGCATTTCCTCGGCGATCGCCTCTTCGTCGATCGGATCGGGCGCGCCCATTTCCATCGCGATGAGATCGAGCATCGCTTCGTCCTGGGCGTCGGCGGCCGCCTCGTTGGCGACGCGGGCGAGCTCTGCGGCCTCTGCTTCGGCCAGCGCGGTCTCGGCCGTGATCCAGGCTTCGCTCGGCAGCGGCGTGACGGCCATCGCAGCTTCGGCGGGCGGCGTTGCAGCGGCCTCCTGAGGCGGCGCTGGCGGCGTGGTAACCGCGGCGTCGGCGGCAGCGCTCTCGGTCACCTGTGGCGGTGAGGGCGCGGCCGCAGGCGGTTCCGCAACCGGAGCCTCGGCCACATCAGGTTCGGCCGCAGGGGTCGCCGCCTTGTCCGGATCGAACTCGCCGAGCCGGCGGGCCAGCGCCGCGAAGGCGGCATCCAGCACGGCCTTGGCGTCGTCCATCGAAACCTCAGCGGCGCCGGCCTCGATCGCGCTGGCCTGCGAATCGATGATGTCGCAAATCCGGCCGTCATTGCCGATCTCGCGCAGCCGCCAGGAGATTTCCCTGATCACCCGCACGCCCTTGCGCACCGGCGCGAGGTTTTGCTCGAAGCTGACGCCGTCGAGCGCTGTGATGGCGGAGACCTGCGCGGCCTCGATCGCGCCGCGCAGGGCGGCCAGCGCCTGTGCCAGCTGCTCGTCCCGGATGGCGTCCGCGGCGGCCTGCCGCTGCGCGCTGAGGCTTTCCTCGATCCGCGCCACCGCATCGAGCACCATGCTTGTGTCGGCGTTGCGGTTGCGCTTGGCATATTCGCCGAGGAACCAGCGGCCCCGCGAGGTCTCCATGAAGGCCGCGCTGATCGCGGCATAGTCCTCCTCGCTCGGCAGGGCCGCGCGGGCGGATATCGGCGACAGGGCGAATGCTTCTTCGGCCATCACAATCTCTTCGCGCAAATCACTGCGCGTTACGCTAACGATCATCACGATATCGCGCGAATCGCAATTGAATTGATGTCTTCCGAATCACAAATCCCCATTGCAGCAAAGCTTGCATCGCGGCGATTCGCTGTCAGCCTTGCGGCATTCTATGCCACGCTGTTCGGCATGACCGGGGTTCACCTGCCGTTTTTCACGGTGTGGCTGAAGGTGATCGGCATCGATGCCACCTGGATCGGCATCATCACGGCGGTGCCGCCGGTGACGCGCTTCACCGTGCTGCCGCTGGTCACAGCAGTGGCGGAACGGCGCCAGATGCTGCGCGGCGCGATCATCGCCACCGGCTTCGCCACGGTGTGCGGCTTTGCCGTGATCGGCACCCAGCATCAGCCGTTCGTGCTGCTCGCGGTCTATGCGCTGACCTGCTGCGTCTGGACGCCGATGGTGCCGCTGACCGACGCCTATGCGCTGCGCGGCGTCAGGCAATTCGGTCTCAGCTACGGGCCGCTGCGGCTCTGGGGCTCGGCGGCCTTCGCGGTCTGCGCGCTCGTCAGCGGGTTCTTGCTCCGCTACGTCGCGGAGGTCGATCTGATCTGGATCATCACGGCGGTGACCGTGCTCGGGGCGCTGGTCGGGCTGACATTGCGACCGCTCGGCCGTCCGGCAGCGGCCACTGCGCCTGCAGCCGGCGCGCCGAAGCTGCTGCGCAATCCGACCTTCCTCGCCATCATCGTGTCCTCGGCGCTGATCCAGGGCAGCCATGGCGCCTATTACATCTTCGCATCGATCGCCTGGCAGCAGGCCGGGTTCAGCGGCCTGACCATCGCCTGTCTCTGGGTGCTCGGCGTGATCGCCGAGATCGTGCTGTTTGCGCTCTCGCCGCGCTTCACGCTGCCGTCGGCTGTGCTGGTGATGATCGCGGCCGCCAGCGCCATGGCGCGCTGGGCGATCACCGCGCAGGACCCGCGGTGCATCACGTGCCGGTTCACGTGATGGCGCGGGCACAAGGTTATCTCACCGCTTGCGCCGGCATCGTCGCGAGCACGACTGCGATCGTCAGCGGATTGGTCTATGCGCGCATCGGGCTCGGCGTCTACGACATGATGGCTGTGATGGCGGCTCTGGGCGGGCTCGTGATGTGGTTCGCGCGGAAGCGACTAGTCCACTAGGGCCTGTTTGGATTCATCTTGAATTTATCACAGCGGCGGTGAGATTGATCATGGCTTCGAAGCTGATATCTGTTTTGTCGGCTCGCATGGCGATCCGCTTGAATTCCTTGAGCTTGCAGAAGAAACTTTCGATCAGATGTCGCCATTTGTAGATTTCCGCGTCGATGGCGAGAGGTTTTGCGCGCCGCGGGTGCTGGGAGATGACGACCTTGGCGCCGCGTGCGTCGAGGTCGGCAATGATGGCGTTGCTGTCGAACGCCTTGTCGGCGATCATCGCATCGAAGGTCAGCCCTTCGATCAACGGCGGGACGCCGACCGTGTCGAAGCGCTGTCCTGGCAGCAGCACGAAACGCAGGAGATTGCCGAGCGCGTCGGTCAGTGCCAGGATTTTGGTGGTCATTCCGCCTTTCGAGCGGCCGATCGCCTGGTTTTGCGTCCCCCTTTTGCGCCCTGTCCGTGGCGGTGGACTTTGACGATGGTGGCATCAACCATGACGTACTCCATGTCCGGCTCGTCCGAGACCGCATCAAACATGCGCTTCCAGACGCCCGCCTTGGCCCAGTCGCGGAAGCGCGTGTACACGGTTATCCAGTTGCCGAAGGCGCGCGGCAGATCGCGCCACGGACTGCCCGTGCGCGCAATCCACAGCACGGCTTCGACAAACAGCCGGTTGTTATTGCCGCTCCGGCCGGGATCACCCGGCTTGCCAAGACAAAGCGGCTCCATCTTCGCCCATTGGGCATCAGTCAAAACGAATCGGTCCATCCCAAGCTTGAATCACAACCAAGCCAGGATGAGAATCCGGAATCCAAACAGGCCCTAGAGCGGGATGACTCTTCTTCGAATCGTCATCCCGCTCTAGTCTGACTGAGTCACAAAACCGCCGGCCAGAATCAGCGATGGATGAAGCACGGACCATCAGTCGAGAGGCCGACATGAGCGGGCGTGGCACCAAGACGAGCGAGAAGCGATTTGCGACGTATTTGGAAGGGCTTGCCAGTGTCATCGGTCATGCTGATCGGAAGGCGCCGCTGCGCGACTATTGCGTCGGCCTGATGGCCTGTGGCGGTCGCAAGAGCGTGGAGTCGATGGCGGCGGTGACAGCTCCGGAACGGACGGCCGCCCAGCATCAATCGCTGCTGCATTTCGTCGGCAGCGGCGCCTGGTCGGATGAGAAGGTGCTGGGCAAGGTACGTGAGATGGTCCTGCCGGCGATTGAACGCCAGGGCCCCATCGAAGCCTGGATCATCGACGATACCGGATTTCCCAAGCAGGGCCGACATTCAGTTGGAGTTGCACGGCAATATTGCGGGCAGCTCGGCAAGCAGGATAATTGTCAGGTGGCGGTGTCACTGTCGATTGCCAACCACCACGCCAGCCTGCCTGTCGCTTATCGCCTTTATCTTCCGAAGGAATGGACTGAGGACTGCGATCGGCGGCGCAAGGTGGGCATTCCTGCCGAAGTTGGCTTCCGGACCAAGCCGGAGATCGCGCTGGAGCAGTTGCGGTGGGCCTGCGCGAGCGGCCTTCCACGCGGTGTCGTACTGATGGACGCGGGCTATGGCAATAACAGCGACCTGCGCACGGAGATCACGGCGCTGGGATTGACCTATGTGGCGGGTCTTCTGTCGAGCACAACGGTATGGGCGCCCGGTACCGGTCCCTTGCCGCCGAAGCCATGGTCGGGCCGCGGCCGTCCACCGAAACTGATGCGCCGCAACCGTCAGCATCAGCCGGCCGCCGTCAAGGCGCTCGCGATCGGCCTGCCGGCCAAAGCTTGGCGCACCATCACGTGGCGGCAAGGAACGAACGAAAAGCTGACCTCGCGCTTTGCCCGCGTGCGGGTCCGTGCCGCGCATCGTGATTATTGGCAAACCACCCGGCGATTGGAGGAATGGTTGCTGATCGAATGGCCAAAAGGCGAGGACCAGCCTACCAAATACTGGCTCTCGACATTGCCGGAGGATGTGGCATTCCGGACTCTCGTTGAGACGGCTAAATTGCGCTGGCGCATCGAACGCGACTATCAGGAACTCAAGCAGGAGGTCGGGCTCGGCCACTTCGAGGGACGCGGCTGGCGCGGCTTTCATCATCACGCAACAATGTGCATCGCAGCCTACGGATTCCTGATCTCCGAGCGGGAGACGATTCCCCCCTCAGGCACTCGGCACGCCCGGCCGATCCTGCTCGATCGCATTCCCGCAGATTACAGACCCCGCGGATTTGCCGCTGCGGACCCAACGTCACATTCCAAATTCGATCGCGACGATGCGACGGCGCCTCGAACATGGGCTCGTCCGAACGCTGTCGAGATGTCCTTGTTGTGCGATCAAGTTCGACCACTAGACAGATCATCGTTTGTGACGCAGTAGGACTAGGAGCTTGTCTGGATAGTCGCTGTTCAAATCTGGTCGGGTCTGATTCAACATTGGGCGATGAGCAAGTATTTTCGGCCTTGGAACATCGATCAGACGCTGCTTCTGCCGCCGAATGTGCAGGACTTCGTGCCGAAAGGCCATGTCTCGCGGTTTATGGTTGATCTGGTGCGGGAGAGCCTCGATCTCAGGGAGATCATGGGCAGCTATGTGAGCGGGCTTGGGCAGCCGCCGTTTGATCCGCGGATGATGGTGGCGCTGCTGCTGCATAGCTATGCGAGTGGGCTGTATTCGTCGCGTCGGATTGCCAAGGCCTGCCGGGAGCGGAACGATTTTGTGATGATCGTGGCGCTGGATGCGCCGGATTTTCGGACGATCAGCGACTTTCGCAAGCGACATTTGAAGGCGCTCGGCGCGCTATTCGTGCAGGTTCTGAAGTTGTGCGAGACGGCCGGGCTGGTCAAGCTCGGTCATGTCGCGCTGGATGGTACGAAGATCAAGGCGAACGCGTCGAAACACAAGGCGATGAGTTATGAGCGCATGAAGAAGCGCGAGGCGGAATTGAAGGCCGAGGTCGCTCGCATGCTGGCGGCCGCCGAGGCGGCGGATGCCTCGGAGGATGAGACTTTCGGCAACAGCGACGAACTGCCGGACTGGACCGTCGACAAGCAGAAACGGCTGGCGAAGATCCAGCAAGCGATGGCGGCGCTGGAAGCGGACGCCAAACTGGCGGCGGAGGAAGAGCGCCGCATCGAGGCCGAAAAGGAACAGCAGCGCCAGGCCGAAGGCCGCAAGAAGCCGGGCAAACCGGCGGCGCTGCCATCGGAGGAACCCAATCCCAAGGCGCAACGCAACTTCACCGATCCGGAAAGCCGCATCATGAAGTCGAAGGATGGCTTCGTTCAGGCCTATAATGCCCAGGCGGCCGTCGATGCACATGCCCAGATCATTGTCGCGCAAGAACTGACCCAGCACGGCAGCGATCAGGGCCAGTTGGTGCCCCTGATCGAGGCCATCGAGAGCAATCTTGGCCGCAAGCCGCGGCAGGCCTCAGCGGATTCCGGCTACTGCAGCGAAGCCAATCTCGAAGCGCTCGACACACGCAGCATCGATGGCTATGTCGCGCCCGGACGCGCCAAGCACCCGACAGTAGCGAACGGAAAAGTCGGCGGCCCGCTGACACAGGCCATGCGAAAGAAGATCGACGATGGCGGCTTCGAAACACCCTACCGATTGCGAAAGCAAGTGGTGGAGCCGGTGTTCGGGCAGATCAAACAGGCAAGAGGCTTCCGCCAGTTCCTGTTGCGGGGCATCGAGAAAGTGCGCGCCGAGTGGACAATGATCTGCACCGTCCATAACCTCCTCAAGCTGTTCAACCTCGCAAACGCAGCCTGAGCCTGCTACTCTACAACAAATGCCCGTCACGAAAACATATCTGGACGGGCTCCTAGCCCGTCCTATTCGTGAGAGTGCTTTTTTTAGTCCGATTGATGTGGCCGCACATCTGCTCTGACGAGGCGCGCGGGATTGCCTTCGGCTTTTCACCGCCTGACCGACCCGTACTTTGCAACGCGCTTGAGGTGTAGGTTGGGCGAACGGGGGGCGGACGCCCCGCCGGTCAAGGACCGAGCGGCAGCAGCGCGCCTGGCAAGCCGCGGATCAGGTCGGCTTCGGGACATGCCGCGGCAAACGCAAGGCGAATGCGGCTCGTGGTCTCGACGACACGGGCAGCGAGTTTCAAGAGACGAAGACGCAGCGTCGCGAACTCGGCTGTGGCCAATTCCCGGGCTTTGGGAATCGCGTCGCGCACGGTCAGCATCAGCCAATAAGCGGCGGTGTGGAGAACGAGGCGGACTTGATTGGCGAGCGCCGAACGGCAGCTGGTGCGATCGGAGGCGAGCTGTGTCTTATGCAGCTTGATCAGATTCTCGGCTTGGCCGCGCGCGCAATACAGGCTGTCGTAGATCCACTCGGCCGAGCCGACATCGAGGCTGGTGACGACGAAACGGATGTCGAGGCCGAGCATCGTCGCCTCAATACGGGCGACGGTACGCCGTTCGCGATCCCAGGACTTGGCCTTGTGGCGCGTCTCGGTATAGCCACGCAGAACCGGCAGGTTCTCGATGGCGCGTCGCGTGCGGATGTCGTCGGCGGCCTCGTCGAGTTTTCTGGCGAGCGGCTTGGTGCCGGACAGACCGAAGATGTAGTCGATGCCGTTGGTCTCGCACCACGCCATGGCCTCCGGCCGGGCATAGTGCCCGTCGCCACGGAACGTGATTCGCGTGTTGTGCCACCGCGTCCGGATATGCCGTATCAGGCGGCGCAGATGGGCACGCACCTCGACGCCGCCCGGCGTCTTGCCGGGCCGCAGCACGACCGCCACGGGCCGGCTCTTCTCCGTGTCGTAGACGTGGATCGGCAGGAAGCAGCGTTCGTCATAATGAGCGTTGAACAGCGAGAGCTGCTGATGGCCGTGGACGACATCGCAGGTATCATCGATGTCGAGCGTGACGGATGCCGGCTCGCGCGGGTAGCTATCCATCCATGCGTCGACCAAAGTGTAGGTCAGTCGGATCACGTCGCGCAGGCGCGGAGCATTCTCCAGCCGCGACAGCGTCGGTTGGGAACACAGATCGCGACCCGTGTCCGGCAGCCGTCCGCAGGCCAGCTTGAATGCGGGATCGGACCGCAGATGATCGAGGTCGTCGGCGTCCTCGTAGCCGCAGCAGATCGCGAACATGCGCGCGCGGAACATATCGACAAGGCTGTGCACGACCCGCGTCGGATCGCGCCGATCCGGGAACACCCGGGCCAAATTGTCGGCCAAGCCGAGATGCCGCTCGGCCATCGCCAGAAGCATCACGCCCCCGTTCGAGGTCAGCCGACCGCCATCGAAGGCAGCTGTGACTTTCTTGGCGTGAACGGCTGGAAACGAGAAGGGCAGAATCGTATCGTCGGTCATGGCGGGCCTGGCGTTCGCGGTTGAGGTGATGGGGTTGGCTTTGCAACCGAATCCTACGCCGCATCAGCGCTTTACACCACGCTCGCCAGCCTCTCAGGCGCACTCTGACGAATAAGACGGGCTAGTACCTACTGTTCTTAAAGCGTGAGTCGTGATTCAAGGTCGGGATGATACCCGAAGCAAGAGAAGTCCACCTTTCGAGGAAAGATCGCAAGGTGCTTGAGGCGTGTTGCCGCTCCCCGGTGACGTTGCAGCGCGATTTGAAGCGGGCGCGGATAGTTCTGTTGGCGGCGGATGGACGCAGCACTCGGTCGATCGCCAAGGAAGTTGGGGTCCAGCCGCGGATTGTCAGCCTTTGGCGGCATCGCTATGCCGACCAAGGCCTTGAAGGGCTGCAAGACAAGCCGCGACCGGGCAAGCAGCCAATCTATACGAAGGCCACCGACAAGCGGATTCTGAAGCTGCTGGACAAGCCGCCGCCGGACGGGTTCGCACGCTGGACCGGGCCCCTGCTGGCCGGGGCGCTGGGCGATGTTGACGTCCAATATGTCTGGCGGTTCCTGCGCAGCCACAAGATTGACCTCGCGGCTCGTAAGTCCTGGTGTGAGAGCAACGACCCGAACTTTACGGCCAAAGCCGCCGATGTTGTCGGCCTCTATGTCGCCCCGCCCGCGAAGGCCATTGTGCTGTGCGTGGACGAGAAGCCCTCGATCCAGGCTTTGGAGCGAGCGCAGGGTTATCTGAAGTTGCCCAATGGCCGCGCCTTGACCGGCCAGAGCCACGATTACAAGCGGCATGGCACCACAACATTGTTTGCGGCGCTCGAAGTCGCCACCGGAAAGATCATCGCGGCGCATTCAAAACGCCGACGCCGCGTCGAGTTTCTCGACTTCATGAACAGCGTCACCGCGGCTTTTCCGAACCGGAAGCTTCACGTCATCCTCGACAACCTCAACACCCACAAGAAGAACGAGCATTGGCTCAAGGCCCACCCCAACGTGCAATTTCATTTCACGCCGACAAGTGCGTCTTGGCTCAATCAGGTCGAGGTATGGTTTTCGATCTTGCAGGGGCAGTCGCTCAGCGGCACCTCCTTCACAAGCCTCACGCAGCTTCAGGAGCACATCGATGCCTACGTCAACGCATACAACGACAGAGCCGAGCCCTTCGTCTGGACCAAGAAAAAGGTCCGTCAACGCCGTTTCAAAGGCCGCCGTATCACTCAGCTCTGATTCTGGGTACTAGCTCTTTGATTTGAGCATGGTCTTTTCGGAAAACCGCTACACACTTTTCCGGATCATGCTCTAGCCCCAGAGCGCGGCGTCCGGCGGGTAGACCAGGCTGCCCTCGTAGCGCAGCCCGTTGTCGCGGTCCTTCGCCAGCAGCAGCGGGCCATCGAGATCGACGAAGCGCGCGGCTTGCGCGATCAGCATCGCCGGTGCCATCGCAAGCGAGGTCGCGACCATGCAGCCGATCATGATCTCGAAGCCGAGCGCGCTCGCGGCATCCGCCATCGCGAGCGCCTCGGTCAGCCCGCCGGTCTTGTCGAGCTTGATGTTGACGGCGTCATAGCGGCCGCGCAGGCCCGCAAGCGAAGCGCGGTCATGTACGCTTTCGTCGGCGCAGACCGCAACCGGGCGCTTGATCCGCGCCAGCGATTCGTCCTTGCCCGCTGGCAGCGGCTGCTCGATCAGCGTGACGCCGGCATCGGCGCAGGCCGCGAGGTTGGCGGCGAGGTTATCGTCGGTCCAGGCTTCATTGGCGTCGACGATCAGTTCGGATGCCGGCGCCGCTTTGCGCACGGCGGCGATCCGTGCGCCGTCGCCTTCGCCGCCGAGCTTGATCTTGAGCAGCGCACGGTGTGCGGCCTTGGCAGTGGCTTCCGCCATCGCCTCCGGCGTTCCGAGCGAGATCGTATAGGCGGTGGTGCGGGGCTCCGGCGCCGGCCGTCCGAGCAGGTTCCAGATGCGCTGACCGCTGAGCCTGGCCTCGAGGTCCGCCAGCGCGCAATCCAGCGCATTGCGGGCAGCGCCTGATGGCATCCGGGCCTGCAGGGCAATCCGGTCGATACCGCCGGCGAGCGGTTCCTGCATCGCCTGGATCGCTTGCAGCGTCGCCTCAGGCGTTTCGCCATAGCGCGGGTAGGGCACGCATTCGCCGCGGCCAATGACGCCGCCCTGGCTCACCTCGGCCACCACGACGACGGCCTCGGTCTTGGCGCCGCGGCTGATCGTAAACGTCCCGGCGATCGGCCAGCGCTCGATCCCCACGTTAAGGGAAATAGCTCGGGATGGGGTGGAAGTCATTTTAAAGTCTACTATTTCCTGAACCGTAGCTTGCGACGCGCAACCAACTATGGCTGGTTAGTGGCAGATTCGACAAGCCGATCCGGCAAGCCGCCGGAGATCTGCGTGAGCGGCGGCCAGCCGGCTTCAAGGGGTAGGCAAAAGGTGAGCGGCGACCCGACACTGGAGCGGATAGCCCAAGGCGAAGGACTGGCGTTGTGCGCGGCGGGCAACTGGACCGCCCGCTTTGCCCCTGCGCTCGAGCGGATCGTCTCCGACGCCGAGAAGCTGCGCGGCAGCCGCCCGCACATCTTCATCGACGTGTCGCAGGTCGCGAGCCTCGACACGTTCGGCGCCTGGCTGATCGAGCGGCTGCGCCGCAGCCTCAGCAACGCCAGCGCCGAAGCCGAGATCGCGGGCCTCTCCGCCAACTATTCCAGCCTGGTCGACGAGGTCCGCCGCGTCGGCGCAGCGCCCAAGGTCGTGAGCGACCCGCTCTCGATATCAGGCATGCTCGAGCAGATCGGGCGCACCGTGGCCGGCATCGGCGGTACCATCATCGGCCTCATCGACATGCTCGGTGCGGTGATTGCCGCAGCCGGCAATGTGCTGATCCATCCGCGCAGCTTCCGCCTGACCTCGACCGTGCATCACCTCGAGCAGGTGTGCTGGCGCGCGGTGCCGATTGTGGTGCTGATCACCTTCCTGATCGGCTGCATCATCTCGCAGCAGGGCATCTTCCATTTCCGCAGGTTCGGCGCCGACATCTTCGTCGTCGACATGCTGGGCGTGCTGGTGCTGCGCGAGATCGGCGTGCTGCTGGTCGCGATCATGGTCGCAGGCCGCTCCGGCTCGGCCTATACCGCCGAGCTCGGCTCGATGAAGATGCGCGAGGAGATCGACGCGCTGCGCACCATGGGCTTTGATCCGATCGAGGTCTTGATCCTGCCGCGCATGCTGGCGCTGGTGCTGGCACTGCCGATCCTGGCCTTTCTCGGCGCGATGGCCGCGCTCTATGGCGGCGGCCTGGTGGCCTGGCTCTATGGCGGCGTCGATCCGGAAGCCTTCCTGCTCCGCCTTCGTGATGCCATATCGATCGACCATTTCATCGTCGGCATGGTCAAGGCGCCGGTGATGGCGGCGGTGATCGGCATCGTCGCCTGCGTCGAGGGGCTGGCGGTGCAGGGCTCGGCGGAGTCGCTCGGTCAGCACACCACCGCCTCGGTGGTGAAAGGGATCTTCTTCGTGATCGTGATGGACGGCGTGTTCGCGATCTTCTTCGCCTCGATCGGGATGTGATCATGGCCGAGCAGGACGACGACGCCATCATCCGGGTCCGCGACATCACGGTGCAGTTCGGCAAGACGCGCGTGCTCGACGGCCTCGACCTCGACGTCAAGCGCGGCGAGATCCTCGGCTTCGTCGGTCCGTCGGGCGCCGGCAAATCGGTGCTGACGCGCACCATCATTGGCCTGGTGCCAAAGGTCTCCGGCCGCATCGAAGTGTTCGGCGTCGATCTCGATGCCGCGAGTTCGGCGCAGCGCCGAGCCGTCGAGCGGCGCTGGGGCATCTTGTTCCAGCAAGGCGCGCTGTTCTCTTCGCTTACGGTGCGCCAGAACATCCAGTTTCCGGCGCGCGAATATCTGCGCGTCTCGCAGCGGCTGCTCGACGAGATCATGGTGGCGAAACTGGTGATGGTTGGGCTGAAGCCCGAGGTCGCCGATCGCTATCCGTCGGAGCTGTCCGGCGGCATGATCAAGCGCGTCGCGCTGGCGCGCGCACTCGCGCTCGATCCTGAACTGGTGTTTCTCGACGAGCCCACGTCGGGCCTCGATCCGATCGGCGCCGGCGATTTCGACGAGCTGGTGCGCACCCTGCAGCGTACTTTGGGGCTGACCGTTTTCATGGTAACCCACGATCTCGACAGTCTTTACACCGCGTGCGACCGTATCGCCGTGTTAGGGAACGGTAAGATCATTGCTGCAGGATCGATCGCCGACATGAAGGCATCGCAGCATCCATGGCTGCAGCAATATTTCAACGGCAAGCGCGCCCGTGCCGTTGTGGCCTAGCCCATGATCCCGAAGCGAGGAGACCGGTTTTCGGACGAGATCATGCGCCAACAGGGAATTCGACGGGCTCGAGCGCAGGCTGACTGCGCGAGAGCTCAGGAGTGATTGATGGAAACGCGGGCGAACTACGTCTTGATCGGGGCTTTCACGCTGGCGGTAATTGCCGCCGCGTTCGGCTTCGTGCTGTGGTTCCAGAGCCTGCACACCACCAAGCAGCGCAGCCCCTTGCGGGTGATCTTCGAAGGGCCGGCGTCGGGCCTGCGCAATGGCGGCAACGTCAATTTTAACGGTATCCGGATAGGGGAGGTGGTTTCAGTGAAGCTCGACAACCCGCGACGCGTGGTCGCGCTGGCGATGATCGAGAACAACGCGCCGCTCCGCAAGGACACCCTGGTCGGTCTCGAATTCCAGGGCCTCACCGGCGTCGCCGCGATCTCGCTGAAGGGCGGCGAGGAGGCCGCCCCGCCGGTGCCGCTCGATGAGGACGGCATCCCGGTTCTGACCGCCGACCCCAATGCGCTGCAGGACGTCACCGAGGCGATCCGCGCCACGCTGCAAAACGTCAACCGCATCGTCGCCGACAATCAGCAGTCGGTGAAGAATTCGCTGAAGAATCTCGAGGTCTTCACCCAGGCGCTGGCGCGCAATTCCGAGAAGATCGACAATGTCATGCTCAAGGTCGACGGCGTGATGGGCAAGGCCGACAGTCTGATGCTGGGCCTCAATGCGATCGCCGGCGGCAACAGCGGCAGCGAGCTGAACCTGATGGTGAAGTCGATCCGCGAACTCGCCGAGGATCTCGACAAGCGCTCCACCGCCCTGATCACCGACGGCCGCCGCACGCTCTCCGACATCAGCCGCGCCGTGAACAATTTCGACCGCAACCCGAGCCGGGTGATCTTCGGCGGCAGCAACAACGCCGCACCCGAGCCCGCGCCGGCTCCGGCCGCAGCACCCGGACCGCGACGGCGCCAGTGACGTGATCGGCGAATGGCGAGTAGCGAGTAGCCTTCCAGTCTGTCACGTCATTGCGAGCGAAGCGAAGCAAGTCGTCGGTTAAGAAGCCGATTTGAGTGGTGTGCGGTGGCTGGTGACTGAGAAGAAGGCAGCCAGGAAGAGGTACCAAAGAGCCCTTAGCCAGGCGAGGATGCGGCGGAAGTTGTAACCGACGGCGGAGAGGATGACGTTGGCGGCATCGCCGGCGCGGCCTTTGAGGTAGCAGCGGCCGCGGTGTCCGTCAGCCTTCAAATGGCCGATCACGGGCTCGATAGCGGAGCGGCGCCGCAGCTGGCGCTTGATAGTGCCGAAGACGCCGCGCTTCTGGCCGGAGATGAAGACGCGGCGCGGGTTCTGTGCGTCATGGCCGCGGTATCCCTTGTCGACAAAGGCGCACTGGATCGCGCAGCCGGTGAGTGTCTCGGTTCGGTCGATGACGTCCCGCAGGGTGTGACCGTCGTAAGGGTTATCGGGCAGCGCCTTGGCGTGCAGCACGAACTGGCCGCCGGGAGCAGGCCGGTTGTTGGTGACGATGGAAGCCTTCACGCCGAACTCGTAAGGCGCGCTGGCCTTGCCCTTGCCGATGCACTCCACCTCGGGGGCATGGAAGGAATACAGCTTCCAGCCGCGCTGGCGCTGCTGCTGCGAGCGGATCTGCGTGGCCCGGCTCAACGGGAGTGCGAACGCCTCTTCGAGCGCATCCTGGCCTTCGATCTTGCGGCGGATGTCGCGGATGATCCGGCCCAGGCGGCTGCGCAGGATGCGCAACTGCCGCTGGTGCCGCTTGAACTGTTTGGCATGGGCGTAGCGTCCCGCCATCATCGCGGTGGCCTTGGCGATCCGAGAATAGGATTGCCGCAGCCGCACTCCGTGCTTCCTCGCTAGGCGGTTGAGCCCCTGGATCGCCGCATGCAGCAGCTTGGCATCGGTCGGAAAGGTGATGGCCTTCGGCTGCACCGTGGTGTCGACCGTGACCCGCTCAAGGTCCTTGCCGCGTAACGCGCCGACGTCGTGCGCCACCCGCAGGCTCTCGGCCAATAGCAGTTCCAGTCTGTCGCCGAGCCGCTTGCGCCAATGGCTCAGGTCCGAGCGCTCGTGCGGGAATGCGTGCTGGAAGAACTCTTCGCCAGTGAAGTACTGGAAATACGGGTCGTGGACCCAGCGTTCGCATACCCCCTCATCGGACAGCCCGTAAATGTGCTTGAGCAACAACAGCCCGATCACGAAGCGGGTCTCAATCCCCGGCCGGCCGTTCTCGCTGTAGAGCGGCGCGATCTCGCCGTCGATCCAGTCCCAATCGATCTTGCCGGTGAGCCGGACCAGCTCGTGCTTCAGATTGATGATCTGGTCGAGCCGCGCCCGGAAAAAATCGTTCGCTCCCGTCGTTTTGTGCTTCTTCGGCCGCATCGTGCCCTCCGATGCGGACAGGGAATCATGCTTCGCCCGTCGAGGGAATCTCGAAAACGAAATTGCAAGCTTCCGATGCACAAAACACCAAAACCTTGCAATCTCAGAACGTCATTCCAGCCAAATTACGATTCCAGATCAGTCGCCTGGAAGCTTCTTAACGGGCGACAAGCAATCCATCTCTCGACTCGCTGTTGCGTGGATTGCTTCGTCGCTTGCGCTCCTCGCAATGACGCCGGCTAACACCGGAGCGCCTTTCCACGGCGAGACTCAGCGGCCGCCGCCCCAAGCAAAAACGGAGACCTTTCGGTCTCCGTTTTTCATTCGCTATTCGCCACTCGCTATTCGCCGGCTTACCCCAGCCGTCCTGCCGCATGCGCGAGCAGGGTGTAGACCAGCCCGGTCTCCGAGGTCAGGTGGCCAGCCAGCTCTTGCTGGCCGCGGCCTTCGCGGGCGACTTCATCGAGCAGCCGCTCGAACTCCGCGATGTAGCGGTCGACCGTCTGCTTGAAGCCGCGGTCGGCGCGGTACTTGCGGGCCACCTCATCGAACGCCTTCTGGCCGGCCGGCGTGTAGAGGCGCTTGCTGAACGCCTTGTTCTCGCCGCGCTGGTAGCGATCCCACATCTCGGCGGCAAGCGTACGGTCCATCAGCCGGCCGATGTCGAGCGACAGCGACTCCAGCGGATTGGCGGCCGGCTGCTGCTGCAGGCGCGGGCGCTGGGCGTCGCGGCTCGGCTGTGCCGGCGGCGGCGCGTCGCTGCGGTTGAGCAGGTCGGACAGCCAGCCGTCGCCGTTGTTGTTGTTGTTGTTGGGGCCTGCCGGGCTGACCGACGGGGCCTCGGTGCGGCGCGAACTCGCCATGCCGAGATCGGGCGGCGGCAGCGTGGCGGCGCTGTTGCCATTGTCGCGCATCCGGACGTCGCCGCGGCCGCCGGCGGCAGCCATCACCGGCTCCTCGTGGCGGACGCTGGCGCGGTTGGTGCTGACCACGTCGAGCCCGCGGCCGTGATGGGCGACGATGCGGTTCAGCTCGGCCAGCGCCTCGATCTGGTCGACGATCACCTTGCGCATCTGCGCGGTGTTCTCGGCGGCCTCCTGCGGCATCTCGAGCACGCCGCGGCGCAGCTCGTTGCGGGTGGCCTCGAGCTCGTTGTGCATCTCGCTCGCCATCTGCTTCATCGCCGTGACCATCGCGGAGAACTTCTCCGTCGAGTCCTTGAACATCGCGTCGGTCTCGGCGTTGCTCTGCTGGTACAGGTCGTTCATGGCGTCGACGGTCTGCTGCCGCTCGTTCTCGGCCGCCATGCGCACCGCCTCGAACTGCTTGCTGATCGCCGCCGAACCGGCGCCTGCGGTCTCCGCCACCACGCGTGCGATGTCGCGGGCGCGCTCCTCGGCCGCGGCAAGCGATTCATCGAGCAGCCCGGTGAAGCGCGACAGCCGCTGGTCGAGATCGGTGGTGCGCAGGTCGATGGTGGTGACCAGCGATTCCAGCGCCGACTTGCGCTCGCTGACGGAGGCCGTCGTCGAGCGGTTGGCCTGCTCGACCACGGCAGCCGCGTCGATCAGCGCCTTGCCATGGGTCTCGAACTGGCTCGACAGCGCGCCGAGATCTTCCAGCGCCTTGCCGGTCTTGCTGTTGAACACCGTGAGCTGGTCTTCCAGCGTCTGGGTCGCCACGCCGTTGCGCGAGGTGACGTCGTTCATGGCGGACACGAAGTCGGCCACGCGGGTCACCAGCGCGCGCTCCAGCGAGTTGAGGTTGTCGTGGGCGCCGGTCAACACTTCCTGCAGCAGGATGTTGCCCTCGCGCAGCCGCTCGAACAGCGCGACCGTATCGGTGCGCAGGATCTTGCTGGTCTCCTGCATCTCGGTGACGGCCGAGATCGAGACCTGGCGCGACTGATCGATCGCCGCGCGCGAGGCCTGCTCGAGCTCCTTGAGCGACTTCGCCACCGCGCCGGTCGCCTGGTCGCCGGCCGAGGTGATGTTGCGCGCGACATCGCTGCCGTGCGCCGACATCGACTGCGAGAAGGCGACGCCGCGGGTTTCGATCGCCTTCAGCGCGTCCGCAGTGGCGCGATCCATGTCGGTCGCAAGCTGCGTGGTCTTGGCGGTCAGCGCCTCGACCAGCGAGCCGCGGCGGCCGTCGACGATCTGCGACAGGCGCTCGGTCTGCTGCTGCACATAGGTGACGATCTCGTCGGTCTTGCCGGTCATCGCCGAGCCGAACGCGCTGGAAGCAGACAGCACCGAGCGCTCGATGTCGGCGGAGGTCGTCTTGACCTTGGTCGAGACCTCGTTGGACATGTTGATCAGCGCGGCCTGCGCGTTCTGCGCCGAGGTCTGGATGTTGTCGGTGGTCTTGGCCGTGACCGCACCCAGCGCGCGCTCGATATCGGTCGAGAGCGTGCGGATCTGGGCGGCGGCATCGGCCGAGGTCGCCGCAAACGAGCTCTGCGCCTCGCGGGCGCTGCCCAGCACGGTCTGCGCGGTCTCCACGCCGGCCGTGGTCAGCGAGCGCTCGATCTCGGCGGAGATCGCGCGGATTTGGGTCGCCGCCTCGGTGGAGATCGCCGCGAACGAGCTCTGGGCCTCGCGGGCGCTGCCCAGGACGCTCTGCGCGGTCTCCGCACCGGCCGTGGTCAGCGAGCGCTCGATCTCGGCGGAGATCGAGCGGATTTGGCTTGCGGCCTCGCTCGACGTTGCCACGAACGAGTTCTGGGCATCGCGGGCGCTGCCGAGGATCGACTGCGCGGTGTTGGTGCCGACCGACGTCAACACACGCTCGACATCGACTGCCAGCGACTTGACGTGGTTGGCGGCTTCTGTCGACGCAGCGACCAGGGTGTTCTGCGCCTCGCGGGCACCGGCAGTCAGCGCCTCGGCGGTGCCGCTGCCGGCCATCGACAGCGCGCGCTGGATGTCGGCGGCAAGCGCCGTCACCTGTGTCGCAGACTCGGCGGATGCGCTGACCAGCATGCTCTGGGCTTCACGCGCACCTGACGTGATCGATTCCGCGGTGGCGGAGCCGGCCATCGACAGCGAGCGTTCCATATCGGCCGCCAGTGTACGGACCAGATTGGTGGCCTCGGTGGACGCACCGGCAAGCGTGCTCTGGGCCTCGCGGGCGGAGGCGACGACGGCTTCCGCGGTGGCGGAACCGGCCATCGAGAGCGAGCGCTCGATGTCGGCCGCCAGTGTGCGGACCAGATTGGTGGCGTCGGTGGACGCACCGGCAAGCGTGCTCTGGGCCTCGCGGGCGGAGGCGACGACGGCTTCCGCGGTCGCGGTGCCGGCGGTCGAGAGCGAGTGCTGCACGTCGGCCGCGAGCGTGCGGGCCAAATTGGCGGCTTCGGTGGACGCGCCGGCAAGCGTGCTCTGGGCCTCGCGGGCGGAGGCGACGACGGCTTCCGCGGTCGCGGAACCCGCCATCGAGAGCGAGCGCTCGACGTCGCTGGCGAGCGACTTCACCTGGCCGGTGACGTCGGTCGAGGTCGCGATCAGCGTGGTCTGGGCCTCGCGCGCACCGGTCATGATCGCTTCGGCGGCGGCCGAGCCGGACATCGACAGCGACTGCTCGACGTCGGCGGCGAGCGACTTGACCTGGCTGGCGGCTTCGGCCGAGGCCGAGACCAGCGTGGTCTGCGCGTCGCGGGCGCCCGACAGCACCGAGGCTGCGGTGGCGCTGCCGGCGGCCTGCAGCGTGCGCTCGACATCCTCCGACAGCGCCTTGATCTGGGAGGCGACGTCGCCGGAGGCGGAGACCAGCGAGACCTGCGCGTCGCGGGCACTGGTGAGGATCGAATTGGCGGCGCTGGTGCCGACGGCGGTCAGCACGCTCTCGACCTCGGCCGAGCTCTGCTTGAGCTGGTTGCCGACGTCTGAAGACACGGAGAGCAGCGCCTGCTGCGCGGTGCGCGCGCCGGTCTGGATCGTCTCGCTGGTGTTGACCACGAGGTTGGTCAGCGAGCGCTCGGCGTCCTCGACATGGGACTTGATGCTCGACGACAGCAGCTCGGCGCGGGACATCAGGTCCTCGCTCGCCTGGCGGCCGCTGCTCTCGATGCGGCCGGCGACGGCCTCGACGCGCGAGCCCAGCAGGTCCTCGAACTGCGCGACGCGGGTGTCGATGTCGCCGGCGATGACGCCGACGCGGCTCTCGATGCCCTGCCGGATATCGGTGAAGCGCGCGGTGATGGTGTCGGTCAGGTTCGAGCTGTGACCACTGATGGTCTCGACGAGGCGAGTGCTGTGACCGTCGATGGTTTCGGCGAGGCGGGTGCTGTGGCCGTTGATGGTGTCGGCAAGCCGGTTGCTGTGGTTGTCGATGGTCTCGGTGACGCCGTTGATACGGTGGTCGACCGCGGCGATCGCCTGCACCGTGCCCTCGGTCAGGGTCGTGGTGAGCAGGCCGAGCCGCGAGTCGATCGACTGGATCGCCTGGGTGGCGCCTTCGGTGAGTTGCGTCGCGAGCGTGCCGAGATGGCCGTCGATGGTGTCGGTGACCGACTTGGCGCGGCTCTCGAAGGTGACCTCGAGCGTCCTCATGCGGCCGTCGATCGTGTCATCCAGCGATTGCAGGCGGCCGTCGAACGAGCCGATCCTGCTGGCGAGCGAGGAGTCGAACGACGACAGCTTGTCGTTCAGCGAGGCGTCGAGATTGGTGACGCGGCTGCCGAGCGTGGTCTCGAACTGCAGCAGGCGCTGGTCGAGCGAGGCGGTGATATCGCCGCTGTTCGTGGTGACGCGATGGTCGAAGGTGTCGACATAGGTCTTCAGGCTGTCGGCGATGTCCTGGGTGCGCTGGCCCATGCGTTCGACGATATCGCCGCCGAAGGTCTTCACCGTGCGGTCGAATTCCGAGATGTGGCGGGTAATCAGCGCGCCGAGCGTGCCGGAGTCGCGGGCGAATTTCTCGGCGAGCTCGCTGCCGTGGTTTTTCACCAGGTCGTCGAACGCGCTCATCTGCAGCGACAGCGAATCGTGCGCGGTCTCGGTCTGGCCCACCACCTTGGCGACCAGCGAATTGACGGTGACGTCGAGCGCCTCGCTCGCTTTGTCACCGGACGTCATGATCTGGCCGGCGAGGCGGTTGCCGGCGTCGTCGATCTTGCTGACGAGGTCGTTGCTGCGCAGCTCGAGCTCGAGCAGCAGCGAGTCCGCGGAGTTCTTCAGGGAATCGTGGACCTCTTCGGTGCGGTCGGAGATGCCGTCGACGATCGCAGACGAACGCTGCTCGAACTCGCCGGTGATGCGGTCGACGCGCTCGTTCAGCATCTCGTGGACGCGATCGGCCAGATCGACGAACTCGTCATGGACGTGGCCGGTCTTGAAGTTGAGGCTGGTGGTGAGCCGCTCGGAGGCGTCCATCACCGCGCGGGTGGTCTCGGCGCTGGCTTCCTCGAGGCGGTCGAGCAGGTCGCCGCCGCGCTCGCCGAGCGCGAGGATCATGTTGTCGCCGGCATGGCTCAGCGCCGTCGTGATGTGCTGGCCGCGCTCTTCCAGCGCGCCGGTGATGCTCTTGGCGACCTCGTCGACGCGCGAGGCGATCGCGTCCGAGATCAGCGCGATGTCGTGGCGCAGGTCGATCTGCACGCCGGAGATCGCGCTGCGCACCTGCTCGGCCTGGCCGACCAGATTGTCGCGCTGGTGGGCGATGTCCTGCAGCAGCGCGCGGATGCGCACTTCGTTGTCGGAATAGGCGCGTTCCAGCGCCGCCACCTCGTTGGCAACCAGCGTCTCGAGTTCGCCGGCGCGCGCGATCGCGCGCTCGACGCCGTCGCCCATCGCCGCGACCTCGCGGCGGATCGCCTGACCGACCGTCACCATGGAATCGGCGGCGGCGTTTTCCGGCTCGGAGAATCGCATTGCGACCTGCGCCATCGATTGCGCGATCATCTGCATGCGCTGACCGTGCGCGGCGAGGCTGGCGAGATAGTAGAACAGGAGGATCGGCACGGCGAACAGCGCGGCGAGGCCGGTGAGCACCAGCACGCCGGTGCCCTGGGCCATCGATGCCTGCAGCGCGGGCCAGAACGCGATGGTGAGGATCGCGCCGCCGAGCAGCCAGGCGCCGGAGCAGACGAAGAACAGCGTGAAGGCGTTGTGTGCGGAACGGCCGCCCTGCAGCGTCTGCAGCATCTGGCCGATGGTCTCGCGATCATCGTTGGCGGCGCGCCGCGAGGCGCGCGACTCCTCGATCGGCTCGAACGCCGGGCGATCGGCATTCGGACGCTGATCGAACGCTGCAGCTGAAAAATCGGGCGCAGGCGGCGGCAGATTCGGCGGCGCGGCGCCTTCGTTGAGGGGGCTGCGGTTCTCCGCGCTTTGTTCGCTGATGTTGAGGGCTTCCTGGATGGCAGAAAGCGCGACTTCGGTGGGATCTTTGACCTTCTTGGGAGTGTTCGCCATGTTCAGTCCAAGCCCTCTCACTATTTTACGCGTCGGCGAGCCTGCGATCGTCCCTACGCAAGCTCGAAGCCGGTGCCCACAAGCGGAGCGCAAGCGCCCCCCTCGGCGGCTTGTCCGCTACATCCGCAAACATCCTATTGGCTGAGCGATGCGAATGAAATGCTTGCGATTAATACTTTCTTAATCATCGTTAACAGCTTTGCGCCATAAGGCCTTATGGGTACTCGAAATTCCTGCGTTAGCGCGTCGATTGTGTCCGGAAATTGTCCAGAATGGGGCGGTTTTGCCGATCATCCCGACAACAATCCGTTAACCAGTTTCGTGATTGGCTTGGCCAACGCGCCGCCGGCGAGACCCGGCGGAGACGACAGGGACAGGCCATGCCGCTTCATCTCGAACGGGTTGAATGGACGCAATCGCCACCGCTCGCGCCCGGCGACGGGCCGATCGACCTCGATCACCTGCAGCGCATGACGCTGGGCGACCCGGGGCTGGAGCGGGAAGTCCTGGCCATGTTCTCGACCCAGTCCGCCCGGATCCTCGGCGAGCTGGCTGCCTTGCCGCCCGAGGCGGCGACCCATGCCCACACCCTGAAAGGATCGGCGCGGGCCGTCGGCGCATTCGGCGTCGCCGAGGCTGCCGCCCAGCTCGAAACCGCGCTGACCGGCGGTTCCGATCCGGCCCAGCCGCTGGCCGCGCTCGGGGCTGCGATCGCCGAGGCGCGCACGGCGATCGAGCTGATCCTGCGCCGCTCCTAGCCTTACAACGCTTCCACGGCCCGTCGCCGCGGCCTGAGCGCCCGTCCGGGCCGGCCGGCAGGTTTTCGGTCTCCGCGCTAGCGCAGTGCGGATCGACCCGTTATACGACTGCCGGGACCTTTCCAACCATCGTCCGGCGCATTCCGGCAGCACGAGCAATCATGGCCAAAATCCACTTTATCGACCATTCCGGAGAGAAACGCTCCATTGATATCGAGAACGGCGCGACGGTGATGGAAGGCGCGATCCGCAACGCCATTCCCGGCATTGAAGCCGAATGCGGCGGCGCCTGCGCCTGTGCAACCTGCCATGTCTATGTCGATGAAGCCTGGCGCGAGAAGGTCGGCGCGCCGTCGCCGATGGAAGAGGACATGCTGGATTTCGGCTTCGACGTGCGTCCGAACTCGCGGCTGTCCTGCCAGATCAAGGTAACCGACGACCTCGACGGATTGGTCGTGTCGACGCCGGAGCGGCAAGCTTAAGGTCCCTTATTCGCCGTCCGGGTTCACACCGCGACGGACCCAGCGGCGGAAGTTGTCCTTGACCTCCGCCGGCAGCGGCGTCGGCCTGCGCGTGGCCTCATCGATCATCACCGTGACCGCCTTCGCCGACGCCACGCATCTGCCTTCCGAAAACACCACCTGATCGAAGGTGGTCGACGTCCGTCCGAACTTGACGAGACCGAGCCCGAGCTCGATCTGACCGGGCCAGTGCAACTCGGCGCGGAAATGGATGTCGAGGCGCACCATGATCCAGCCGAGCCCCGCCGGCATCAGCCCCATGCTGCGGTCCTTCACCAGCGTGACGCGGCCGGTTTCAAAATAGCTTGCATAGACGGCGTTGTTGACGTGCCCGTTAGGGTCGAGATCGGCAAAGCGCACATTGTCGGACAGGCGGTAGGGAAAGTCTTCCAGGCGCGGCGCATCGTCAGCGCGGACAGGGGCGTTCACGAGGGGGATCTCCGTCGGTTTCCGCCCATACAGCCGAGTTGCGCAGGCTCGGCAAGGGGTTGCCGCGCCAGCCGCTGTCCCTATTATGCATGTCCCGGTCCGGCCATACTTGGCTGGGGCAGGCGAAAGCCGTCCGGCCGATTTCAACTGAAAAGAAGCGGATATGAGCGAAGTGATCAAAACCGATGTGCTGATAATTGGCGCGGGTCCCTGCGGACTGTTCGCCGTGTTCGAACTGGGCCTGCTCGACATGAAGGTGCATCTGGTCGACATCCTCGACAAGATCGGCGGGCAGTGCGCCGAGCTTTATCCGGAGAAGCCGATCTACGACATTCCCGGCATTCCCTTCGTCACCGGCCATGGCCTGACCGAGCAGCTGCTGGAACAGATCAAGCCGTTCAACCCGACCTTCCATCTCAACGAGATGGTGGAGTCGGTCGAGAAGATCGGCGATCCCCTGTTCCGCGTGAAGACCGACGCCGGCAAGGAGTTCGAGTGCAAGGTCGTCGTGATCTCGGCCGGCGGCGGTTCGTTCCAGCCGAAGCGGCCGCCGGTGCCCGGCATCGAGGCCTATGAAGGCACGTCGGTGTTCTATGCCGTGCGCAAGATGGAGCAGTTTCGCGACAAGAACATCCTGATCGTCGGCGGCGGCGATTCCGCGCTCGACTGGACGCTCAATCTGCATCCGATCGCCAAGCGCATCACGCTGCTGCACCGGCGCGATGATTTCCGCGCAGCGCCGCACAGCGTCGAGCAGATGCGCGCGCTGGTCGCTGGCGGCAGGATGGATCTGAAGATCGGTCAGGTCACGGGACTCGAAGGCGCCAATGGCCAGCTCACCGGCGCGGCGCTGAAGGGCAACGACAACGCGCTTTCGACCATTGCCTGCGATACGATGCTGCCGTTCTTCGGGCTCACCATGAAGCTCGGCCCGGTCGCGAACTGGGGCGTGGCGCTGGAGAACAATCTGGTACCGGTCGACACCGCGGCGTTCGAGACCAACGTTTCCGGTATCTTCGCGATCGGCGACATCAATACCTATCCGGGCAAGCTGAAGTTGATTCTCTCCGGCTTCCACGAGGGCGCGCTGATGGCGCAGAAGGCCCACCGCTACGTGTATCCTGACAAGCGGCTGGTGTTCCAGTACACAACCTCGTCATCGAGTTTGCAGAAAAAGCTTGGAGTGAACTGATTCCGCTCCAATAGCGACCAATGCCGGAGGCATCGGCCATGACCTGCGCGGTGCGGGTACTGGAACCCTCCGTGAAATGGCCGTAGTCTGCTTCTATTCGAGTTGTCGATTGATCAGGTGATGACGATGCGGAATGCGCTGTCCAGATTTCGGCTGATCGTTGCGATCGCGGCGGCCTTCGCTCTCGCTGCTCCGCTTGCAGCCAGGGCGGCCGACCCATCATCCGCGGCCGGCCTCTGGCAGAAGCTAGTGGACGGCAAGCCCGACGGCTGGTTCCTGGTGATCGACCACAACGGCATCTTCGAGGGTGTGATCGCCAAGATTTTCTCCGATCCGGATGATCCGCCGAATCCGGTCTGCTCGAAATGCACTGACGACCGCAGGAACGCGCCGTGGCTTGGTCTGTCCTTTATCCGCGACATGAAGCGCGATGGCCTGAAGTACGAGAACGGCAACGTGCTCGATCCTCGTGACGGCAAGATCTACAAGGCCAAGATGACGCTGAGCGCCGATGGACAGACGCTGACCATGCGCGGCTATCTCGGCATCTCGCTGTTCGGCAAGGACGAGGTCTGGACCCGACTGCCGGATACCGCGATCGCCCAGCTCGATCCCGCGATCGTCGCCAAATATCTGCCGGCGCAAGCCGCAGCGGTGAAGCCGCCTCCGCCGCCACCGCCGCAGCCGCTGAAGAAGCGGTAAGGCCCTCTCTCAGCCTGGTTTGAGTTGTGCTCCCGTGCGCGCCAAGGATTTCCTTGGAGCGAGAGCGCTGACGTCTGAATTAGGTTCAAAGAACTTCAGATATCTCGATTGAAGGCTGGGGCAGGGTCGGCGAAAGCCCGACCGGCAATCTCTTCAGTTCGCCAGCACCGGACCGCGTGTCCGTCGGGGCGCGTTTCCAGCGATGGCCCAGGCTCGTGGCAGCAGATCGCTTCGGCATAGTGACAGCGCGGATTGAACGCACATCCGTCCGGCGGATTCAGCGGACTGGGAGGCTCGCCCCTTGTCGTTGCAAGCGGCGCGCGGCGCAGCGGATCGGGAATCGCGGCGATAAGGGTTTGGGTATAGGGGTGCGCCGGCCGTTCGAAGATTTCGCGCCAGCCGCCGGTCTCCACGATGCGGCCGAGATACATGACGGCGACCCGGTCGCTCATGTGCTCGACGACCCCGAGGTCATGGCTGATCATGATGTATGAGAGTGCGAGCGTTTCCTTCAGCTCCAGCAGCAGATTGATGATCTGGGCGCGGATGGAGACATCCAGCGCCGATACCGGCTCGTCACAGATGACGATCCTGGGATTGAGGATCAGCGCGCGAGCGATGCCGATGCGCTGACGCTGGCCGCCCGAGAACTCATGTGGGTAGCGGCCGGCCTGCTCGGGCCGCAGGCCCACATGTTTGAGCATTGCCTCGACGCGTCCGTCGATCTCGCTTCTGGCCGTCACGCCATGCAGCCGCAGCGGGGCCTCGAGCGTGCGACGAACGGTCTGGCGGGGATTGAGCGAAGCGTAGGGATCCTGAAACACGATCTGGACGATGCGGGCCAATGCCTTTCGATCGATCGATTGCCGCCCGGTCACGACCTGCCCGTCCAGCACGATGCGGCCGCGCGTCGGCGGCAGCAGGCCAAGTATCGAAAGCGCGACAGTCGACTTGCCGCAGCCGGATTCGCCGACGAGCGAGGCATTCACCGCGCTTCAGTTCGAGATCGATGCCGTCGACCGCGCGCAACAGCCTCCGACCGCCGCCCTGAAAGCCGCCACCAATCGGAAAATGGACCGCGAGATCCTCCACGCTGAGGATGACATCGTCGCCGGACCCGTGCGCAGGTTCATGCATGGTGATGGCACCTGACAAATCCGTCTTCCCCGAGCAGTGTCAACTCCGGCGCGGTGGTCCGGCAAATCTCGGTCGCCTGCGCGCAACGTGGATTGAACCGGCAACCAGCCGGGAAATCCGCAATCGCCGGGACGACGCCTGCGATCTCCTTGAGCCTGCTCCGGCCGAGTGCGGCACGCGTGCCCAGCCGCGGCAACGCGTCGACCAGGCCTTGCGTATAGGGATGCGCGCATGCGCGGAAGACATCGTCCGAGCCGCGCTCCTCGACGATGCGGCCGGCGTACATGACGGCGACGCGTCGGCAGAGGTTGGCGACCAGGCCGAGATCGTGGCTGATCATCAGGATCGCCGTGCCTCTCTCGGCACATAAATTCCGCATCAGCTCGATGATCTCCGCCTGCACGGTCACATCAAGCGCGGTGGTCGGCTCGTCGGCGATCAGGAGGTCCGGCACGCATGCGAGTGCGATGGCGATCATCACGCGTTGACGCATGCCGCCCGAAAGCTGGTGTGGGTAATCCTTCACTCGTCGCTCGGGCGCGGGGACGCGGACGCTCGCCAGCGCCTCGACGGCCAGCTGGTCGGCTTCGCGCCAGCTCTTGCCCTGGTGCAGCACGAACATCTCCGCGATCTGCCGGCCAACGGGCGAGACCGGGTTGAGCGCCGTCATCGGCTCCTGGAAGATCATGGCGATGCGATTGCCGCGCAGCGCGCGTTGTTCGGCAGCCGGAAGCCCCTGGATCTCGCGGCCCTCAAATCGGATAGCGCCGGCGCCGATCGAAAGCGGCCGGCGCAACAGACCGATCAAGGCGAGCGCCGAGATGCTCTTGCCGCAGCCGGATTCGCCGACCAGGCCGAATGTCTCGCCACGATCGATGCGGAATGAAACGCCCTCGACCGCCGCAACCCGGCTGGACCCGTTGTCGAGGTCGATACGCAGGTTCTCGACTTCGATCAGAGGACGGCCCGTCATGTGCGCCGGCTCCGCGACTGTGGATCGAGAATGTCACGCAGGCCATCGCCGAGCAGATTCAGGCCGAGCACCGTCAGGAAGATGGCGAGGCCGGGGAAAACCGACAGCCACGGCGCCGTGGTGATCTGGTCGCGGGCCTCCGACAGCATGCTGCCCCAGCTTGGAAAGGGCGGGCGGATTCCGAGGCCGAGGAACGAAAGGGCCGCTTCGGCCAGCATCGCGCCGCCCATGCCGAGCGTGCTGATGACAATGATCGGCCCGAGCATGTTCGGCAGCAGCTGCGTGATCATGATGCGCAAATCGCCGTAGCCCAGCACCTTCGCCGCCTGCACATAGCCCTGGCTCTTGAGCGACAGCGCCGACGCCCGTGCGATCCGGCAGGAGAACGACCAGTTGGTCAGCCCGAGCGCGATCAGGAGGCTGGTCAGGCCGGGTCCAAGCACCGCCATGATGGCAAGCGCGAAGATCAGCGAGGGAATTGCGAGCATGAGATTGGTCAGCCCGTTGACGACGTCGTCCCACCAGCCGCCCCAATAGCCGGCGGTCAGGCCCAGCGTCACGCCGATCACACTGTTGACGAGCTGCGAGACGATGCCGACGGTCAGCGAGATGCGCGCACCGTACAGGACGCGGGAGTAGATGTCGCGGCCCTGCGCGTCGGTGCCGAACCACCAGATCCAGCTCGGCGGCTCCTCCGCATTCAAGAGGTTGGCATCCATGACGGGATCGGTATGCGCCAGCCAGGGCGCAAACAGGCCGACGAAGACCGCAAGCGCAAACAGCGCCCCGCCGATGATGAGACTGGTTCCGAGCTTCATCGCGGCCGCTCCGCCGCGACAGGCGGTACGGTCAATCGCGCGCACCTGTGAGAGAGCCGACCGGCGCTCATGCGTATCTGATCCTCGGATCGATCACGGCATAGGCCACGTCGATCAACGTATTGACCGCGAGAAAGAACAGCACCACCACGAGAATGGAGCCCTGGACGGTGGGAATATCGCGCTGCAGGACACTGTCGACGAGCAGTGAGCCGATGCCGGGCCAGGAGAACAATTTCTCGACCACGACCGCCTGTCCCATCAACGCGCCGAATTGCAGGCCAATGGTCGTGAGAATGATCACGAGCGCATTGCGCAGCACATGCCATTTCACGACCCGGGTCTCGCTCATGCCCTTCGAGCGCGCGGTCCGCACGAAATCCGCGGTCATGATCTCGAGAACCGCGGCGCGCGTCGTCCGTGCCAGCAGCGCCATCGGCGAGACGCCGAGTGTGACGGCAGGCAGGATCAGATATTTGAGCCCGCCATCGCCATAGCCGAAACTCGGCAGCCAGCCGAGCTTCAACGCAAACAGGTACATCAACAGCAGCCCGAGCCAGAATTTCGCCATCGAGAGGCCGGACACCGCCACCACCATCGAGACCGTGTCGACGGTGCCGCCCGGCCGCAGTGCTGCGATGAAACCGAGCGGTACCCCGACCACAATTGCAAACGTCATGGCTGCGAATATCAGTTGCAGCGTCGGCCACATCCGTTTGGCGATCATGGTGGTGACCGGCTCGCGGGTCCGGAACGACGTCCCGAAATCGCCTGTCGCGAGCCTCGCAATGTAGGAGCCGAAGCGGATGTAGACGGGATCGTCGAGGCCGAGCTGCTTCTTCATGCGCTCCACGACCTGCGGGTCCGTCGGGCCTCTGCCGTCATCGCCCATGCTCGATACGATGCTGCCCGGAACGACGCTGAACAGTACAAAGATCACCAGCACGACGGCCAGCACGGTCGGAATGGTTTGCAGGATTCGACGGATCAGGAAGGCGAGCATTGGACGTTTTCCTCCCTCCCTCCATCAGTCGCTGCGATGGAGGGAGGGCGAGAGCACATGTCACTTCGCGGGCGAGGTCTCGTCGACCCAGAGGTCTTCGACGTTCTGGTGGGGCAGTTCGGTGGCGTTCAACTGGATCCCGTTGAGCCACGGCTGCACCGCCATGACCGCCTTGTTGTAGTTGAAGAACCAGACCGGCGCTTCGTCATAGAGCAGCGCATTGGCCTTCTGCAGCAGTTGGCCCCGCTTGGCGGCGTCATCGGTCTGCCCGGCCTCATCGATCAGTCTGTCGAAGTCCGCGTTCTTGAAGCTCATATAGTTGCAGGCTGATTGCGGCGTCGCCGAGTGAAAGCATTTGAGGGCCGCCTGGGGATCCGGGCCGGTCGACTGGGAATAGATATAGGCTTGGAAGTCGCCCTTGCGAATGACTTCCGACAACACCGCGGTCTCGACCTGCTTGACCTTCACCTTGATGCCGACTTTGTCCAGCATCGGGATAATGGCCTCGACGATCGGCAGGCCCCAGCTTTCATTCTGGCTGGTCGTCCATTCGAATTCGAAGCCGGAGGGATAACCTGCGTCCGCGAGCAATTGCTTCGCCTTCGCGGGATCGAAGGCGTAGGGCTTCATGGCCTTGTCGTAGAACGGCGAGGTCAGGGGCAGCCAGCTCGTGGCGCGATAGGCCTTGCCCTTGACCAGTTTCTTGATGATCAGATCGGTATCGATCGCATGGTTGATCGCCTGCCGGACCCGCTTGTCGGAGAACGGTTTGAATGCGGGATTCATCCCCATGTAACGCGTGAAGACTTCGGCGACTTCGACGATCGTGCCCTTGAGATCGGGGTCGGCCTGATAGGCGACATACTGCGCGGGCCCGAGCACCGAGGTGTCGATTTCCTTGTTGCGGAAGGCGACATCGCGTGCCGCGGCTTCGCCCATCAGCGACACGATGAGCTTGTCGGCGTACGGCTTGCCGGGCTTGTAGAATTTCTCCCACCGCTCAAGCACGATGCGCGATCCCGGCACGTGCTCGACGAATTTGAATGGGCCGAGACCGATCGGCTTTTGCAGGAAGCCCTCCTTCGCGGCCTCGTCGGCGGGATAGATCGAGGTCAGCGCGGTGAAGAAGTAGAAGCCCGGATCGACCTTCTCGGTCAGCTTCATTTCGAGCGTGAAGTCGTCGATCTTCCTGAGGCCGGAGATCTCCTTGGCCGCGCCATTCTCGACCGCTGCGGCGCCTTCGATCACGCGGACAAAACGCGCACCGGGATAGGCCTTGCTGCCGTCCATGATGCGATTGTAGCTCCAGATGATGTCATCGGCGGTCATCTTGCGACCATGGTGGAAATAAGCGTCGTCGCGCAGCTTGAAGGTATGAACGAGACCTCCCCGGAGACGATGTCCTCCTTGGCCAGTTCCAGCACCGGCTTGCCTTCGGCGGAATTCCAGATGTAGAGCGATCGATGCAGGGCTTTGGCGTAGATCTCGTCTTGGGCGCGCTGTGTCGTATGGATGTCCATGCTGGTGAAACTTGAGCCATAGGGCGCCGTCATACGAATGGTACCGCCCTTGCGCGGTGTCTGGGCCTCCGCCGCGGCGGATAGTGCCAGTGCCAAACCTGCCACCATCGCAATCTGCTTGAACATCATGCTTCTCCAAACCGGAGTATTGATCAGCGAGTTGACCACTCGCAGCACGTCAAGCGCAAGCACACGTTGATGGCGATCGGGTCCAATACGTGTGCAGCCTCAAAGCGAGCGCGCGGACAACCATCGGGGGCGGCGCGCGGTGCGCCATCCGGTTCGATATGTCGCTCGCGAGGTGACCAGGGCGCGTGTCGAATGAAAAGGGCAGGGCGCGGAAGTTGATATCTAGGGTTGGATCGGCAGGATGCTCGCTGGAATTGATTCAATCGCACTCAGCCCTTGTCCATAGCTTGCGCGGGGGCTGTAAGCAATTGCGATTGAATGAAATTTTAGTTCTGCGCCGAATTCGGGAAGGTCGCTCGTTTCAGGAACGGCTCACGACTTCAGCGCTGCTCCGGCGCAATCGGCAGCGGTGCGACCGGCTCGGACGTCACCTCGGGCACGACGGTGTTCAATCGCAGCACGGTGGCGGCCGCGGGGACCGCGGCATCGGCCATCGCCGCATGGCCTTCTGCGCTCGGGTGCACAGCGCCGCCATACACCGCCGACAAGATGCCCCATGTCGCGTCGTGGATGTCGGTCGGCTGCATCGAGGACGGCAGGCCTTGCGGATAGGTCATCGCCGCGAAATAGCTGTCATTGGCGTCGCGGATCCAGCGCGCGCGCGGCAGATAGGCGCGATATTCGCCGGCGCTGCGGCCGCATTTGAGCGGCTGGTTGGCCGCGGCGACGATGTCGGACACGAAGCTGTCGCCGTTGGCGGCGAAGCAGTCGCGGTCGAACTCCGGATCGGTCGACGCGCGTGCGCAGAAGCCATGGCTTGCAAACGCATCCTGATGCGCGTCGACGAAGGTCATGCGGTCGGCCTGCGGATTGCGGCAGATGATGCCGGACTGGCACTGCGCGATCGCCTTGAGCTGCGGCAGGAACTCGTTCTGCACGAAGCCCGAGACCGACGCGAGCCGCTTGGGATCGGCGTTGAACGAGGGATGGATCTCGAAGCCGGCGCGGCCGCCGGGGCAGGGTGCGCCGCCATTGGCCAGCGCCGGATTGGCATAGGCGGTGTAGACGACATGCGAGAGGTCGCCGCCGACCAAAGGCTTCAGCGCATCGCGCAGCTTGGCAAAATCGGCCGGCAGATCGCGCGCCAGCGCGGAGCGGGCATCGTCGACACTGGCCATCGAACCGCCGCGGCTGAACAGCGTGCGCTCGGTCGGGGTGTCGACGATCACGTTGGCGACGAGGCCCGAGAAATAGATGTCGTTGGCGCCGACCGAGAGCAAGATGAGGTCGAGCGTGCGGTCCGGCTGCCGGCGCTTGGCGGCCGCGAGCGCCGTGCGCAGCTCCGCAATCTGGCCGTTGACGGTGCCCGAGCAGGTGTTGGCGGTCTTGGTCGGCAGGCATTCCCGCGCCTGCTGCGAGCCGAGCAGGCCGTCGGCGATGGTGGCGCCGGTGCAGGCCAGCGGCAGGTAGGTCACCGCGATGTGCGGATATTGCACGGCAAGCGCAAGGGCGGTGCGGGTCTGGTAGCTGTACAGCGAGCGGTGACAGGCCGAGTTGAGCCACAGCGCGCTCTGGCGCTGCCAGTTGGTCAGGGTGTCCGGCGCCTCGCAGGCGCGGCCGCCCTTGTAGCCGGCGCGGCTCGGCCGGTAATACTGCGCGCCGCCGAGATAGGAGCGGAAGCAGAAGCCCTCGTCGGAGAGCGCAATCGCGCGATCGGGATTGCCCTCGCCGGATGCGATACTGTCGCCGAGCCCCGCAATCAGCAGATCGCGTACCGCGATCTGCGTCGTGAGGCGCTGGTTGGCGTCCGCGCCGCTTGCGACGTCGACGGTCGCGACCGTGGTGCGGCCGTAGCGGACGCGCAGATTGACCGGCTCGGCGCAATCGAAGGTCGAGGATTGCGGCCCGTCGCCGTCGTCGAACGACCAGGCGCAGGTCGCACCGACCGGAACCGGGCCGGTGAGGCGAACCACGATCGGGTGATCGATCGGCGTCAGGTAGCTTTCCTTGACGTTGTCGCGGGTGCAGGGCTCGCTGACCCGGCCCTGCAGGTCGATGCAGAGCCGGTTGACCATGTTGCGCGCCCAGCCGCGGCCATCGCTTTGCAGTTCCAGCGCCTGTTCCGTGGCCAGCACGCTGCGGCCAAGCCCGCTTTCGACATGCAGGCGGAAGTCGCGCTCCTCGCGGAACAGACGGAAGCGGTTGCGGACCTCCCAGGAGATCTGCAGCTGACTGTCCTGCGCGTCCGCTACTGATGCGAATACCGCCAGCAGTGCGCTGCCGAGCAGCACGCTGCAGACCGTCACACGAAACCAAAATCGAACCAAAGAGCCAATCATGGCGCGGTTTGACGTGAGCGGTACGGCGAAAATAAGAGAAGCGGGTGCGGGGATCGAAAAACCGGCATCGAAGAGCTGGGACCTGGGGCCGATAACGTCGCTGTTACCGTCTCAGCCGCCTGATCTGCTGCTGCCGGCTTTCGATCGGTTGCCGCACGGTCGCCGAAGCCGTGCAGGCTTGGCTCAGTCGCTTTCGTTCTTGCCAGGGCTTCACCACGTTGAGCCAAAGCTCGCGCATGCCCATGATCGAGATCGAAATTCCGAACGGAATCAGGAAATAGAGGATACGGAACACCACCAGCGTGGCCAGCAATTGTTCCTTGCTGAACTCAGGCAGCGCCACCAGCATTGCGGCGTCGAACACGCCGATCGAGCCGGGGGCATGGCTGGCGAAGCCGAGCAGGGTCGCCAGGATGAACACGACGGCGAGCGAGACGAAGTCGATATGCGGCTCGGTCGGCATCAACAGATACATCGCAAACGCACAGAAGCCGAGATCGACCACGCCGATGATGATCTGCAGCAGCGTCAGCCTGGCGGAGGGCAGCACCACCTTCCAGCCGTTCTGGCCGAGCTCGCGGCGCTTCTCGCCGGTCAGGAGCCAGACGAAATAGGCGCCGATGCCGGCTAGGCAGCCGAGCGCGATCAGGCGGTTCATCGCCGGCGGCAGCAGGTCCATTGCCGATGCCGCCGCGGGGTGCCAGGCCATGCCGAAGCCGAGCACGAACAGATTGCCGAGCCAGAACGTCAGGCCCGACAGAAAGCAGATCTTGGCGACGTCGATCGCGGACAGGCCGTAATCGGAATAAATCCGGAAACGGATCGCGCCGCCGGTAAAGACGGTGGCGCCGATGTTGTGGCCGATCGTGTAGCTCGTGAAGCTCGACAGCGCTGCGATGCGGTAGGGGACGTGGGTCTTGCCGATCGTGCGCAGCGCGAAGAAGTCATAGAAGGTCAGCGTGCAGAACGCCCCGACCACGCAGAGCGCCGCCAGCGCGATCCGGTGCGGTGCAATGTCGGTCAGCGCGGTGAGGATGATACCGGTATCGACGCCCTTCAGGGTGTGGACCAGCGTCGTGATTGCGAACGCGATGATGAGCACGCTCGCAGCGATCCCGAGCCGTTTCCAGCCGATCTTTTCCTTGAAGCCACGCCCAAGCGTGGTCAGCAGCCGAAGCATTCATCCTCCCGGCAGGGACAATTTCAGTGGGACCCGGTCACGGATAGCGACGGGTAACGGGGCAAACGCACCGTACGCGATGACCCATAAGGCAAAACCGATGCGTTGTGCAGCCCTTGACAAGCCAACCTTCGGCTCACGTTCAGCGTCATTGTCATATTGGCTACATATGGTCTCGCTCTGCGGAATGTGAGTCGCCTGTATCCGTCCGCTGCGGCGGAGATGCGGCACGTTCCGCCGTTCTGCCGCCGTTCCCGGCGATTTCATCGGCATTTTTGCCGATTTTGCCGCCGTCTCGGCACCGGCGCGGGGCAGTCGGCGCGAAGCGAATAGACGATATGCATCAGCACGGGGACGCCGGAGCGCGGCTGCGGCGTTTACCAAAGCATGAAGTCGCCGTGCACATCTGCGTGGTCCGGCGGCAGACCGCCGCGCAGGCCCGGATGAGTCGCGCAAGACCCGGTCCGTAGGTCTATTGAGGCAAAACGCCGCGCAAGATGGCCGCAGCCGCATGGGCCGGCCGGCATGACGACAGCACACTTCGATCGGTGGCGAAGTATTACGTCGAAACGAAGGCCTATCTCTCGCATTGGTTGGCCAGAGCGAGGACAAGACCATGCAGCAGACATCCCTGAACGTTCGGCGTATGCCGGACGGGAGCGCAGCCTGCCATCGGGCGCCGACCGGCCTTGCGGCAACGTTGACGCTGGCCGCGATGAGTCTCGGTTACGGCGTCGTGCAGCTCGACGTTACCATCGTCAACACGGCGCTCAATGCCATCGGCGGCTCGCTCGGCGGCGGCGTCGCCGAGCTGCAATGGGTGGTCAGCGCCTACACCATCGCCTTTGCCGCCTTCATCCTGACGGCGGGCGCGCTTGGCGACCGGATCGGCGCCAAGCGCGTCTTCATGGCGGGCTTTGTGATCTTCACCGCGTCGTCGGTTGCCTGCGCAATCGCGCCCGACGCCGTGACGCTGATCGTCGCGCGCTGCGTGCAGGGACTGGCCGCGGCCATCCTGGTGCCGAACTCGCTCGCGCTGCTCCGCCATGCCTATGCGGATGACAAGGCGCGGGGACGCGCGGTCGCCGTCTGGGCCGCGGGCGCGAGCCTTGCGTTGACCGCCGGCCCGTTCGTCGGCGGCGCGCTGATCACACTGGTCGGCTGGCGGGCGATCTTCTTGGTCAACCTGCCGATCGGCCTGGCCGGGCTGTGGCTCGCCTGGCGCTTTGCCGGCGAAACTATCCGCCATCAGCAGCACCGGCTCGATCTGCCGGGACAGCTCGCAGCGATCGCCGCGCTCGGCACGCTGGCCGGCGCGCTCATCGAGGGCGGCGCGCTTGGCTGGAGCAGCCCGTTCGTGGTTGCAGGCTTTATTCTCGCCGCCGTGTTCTCCGTGCTGTTCGTCTGGCGTGAGGCTCGCGCGGCGCAGCCGATGCTGCCGCTCTCGCTGTTCGGCCACAGGATGTTTGCGTTGACCTCGATGGTCGGCCTCCTGGTCAACGTTGCGTTCTACGGGCTGATCTTCGTGCTCAGCCTCTACTTCCAGCAGGTCAACGGCCTGTCCGCCTTCGAGACCGGTCTGGCGTTCGTGCCGATGCTCGGCGCCGTGCTCCCGGCCAATCTGATCGCGCCGCATGTTGCGGAGCGGATCGGTGCGCCGGCAACGATCGCGCTCGGTGCCGCGCTGTCGGCCGCCGGATGTCTGGGGATGCTGTTCATGGGTCACGGCACCAGCTATCTCGCGATCTGCCTGCAACTGCTTGCCATGAGCGCCGGCCTTGGCCTCCTGGTGCCGCCCCTGACGTCGACATTGCTCGGCAGTGCCGAGCCGCAGCATGCCGGCGTCGCGGCCGGGGTGCTGAATGCGACCCGGCAGACCGGCAGCGTGCTCGGTGTTGCGCTGTTCGGCTCGCTGGTCAGCCGGTCCGCAGCCTTCATCGCCGGCCTGCATACGGCGCTCGTCATTTGTGTCGGCGTGTTGCTGACGGCCGCCGCGCTGATCTGGATCGGCGCGTCTTCACAAGCGCGGCAATAATTGAACCGGCGATTGCACGGCCGCCCGCCTGCATCTAACGTTGCGTCGTCGGCGGCCGCCGACGGGGTCCGATCAGATGCCTGTGTCAATCGACCGTCGCCTCTTGCTGCGCCGCGCCGCCTTGCTCGGCGCTTCGCTGCCGCTGGTCAAACTGATCGGCCCGGCGCGCGGCCAGTCGTCCGAATTGATCGCCCGGAGGGTGTTTTTCGACAATCCCGACTACATCAACGTCCGTCTCAGCCCGGACGGGACGCAGCTGTCCTATGTCGCGCCGCTCGACGGTGTGAACAATCTCTGGGTCGCCCCGCTTTCCGATCTCAAGGCGGCGCGGCCGGTCACGCGCGTCACCGACCGCAACATCTCGGCCGGCTATCGCTGGGCACACACCAACCGCCATGTGGTGTTCTTCCGCGAGCGTGACGGCGACGAGAACTGGCGTGCCGCCAGCGTCGACATCACCGACGGGAAGATTGTGCCCTTGACGCCCGAGACCGGTGTCAAAGCCTTCCTGCAGGAATCCGACCGCAAATTCCCCGAGGAGATGCTGCTGCGGCACAACCAGCGCGACAAGCGCTACTTCGACCTGTACCGCGCCAACGTCGTGACCGGCACGAGCGAGCTCGTCTACGAGAACCACGACTATGTCGGCTTGATCACCGACAGCGCATTCCAGCTACGCCTGGCATCGCGCCTGATCGCCGACGGCTCGGCCGAGGTGTTCGAGCGCCGTCCGGACGGCAGCTGGGCGCCCTTTATGACGGTGCCGATCGCCGACACCGATACGACGCAGATGCTGGATTTCAGCGCCGACGGCAAGACGCTGTATCTGATCGATTCACGCGGCCGCGACAAGGCGGCGTTGTTCGCCCTCGACATGGCCACGCGCCAGACCACACTGCTTGCTGCCGATGATGATGCCGACATCGTGCGAGCGATCTTCGACGAGAATCGCCGGCCATTGGCGGCGCTGGCGATCACCGACCGGATGCGCTGGCACACCGTGGATCAAAGCGTCGCCAGGGACCTCGCCGATCTGAGCCGCTATGGCGCCGGCGACATCAGTTTTGTCAGCAACAGCGATGATCTCCAGCTGGGCACGGTCCATTTCGAGCGCGACACCGAGAGCGGTGAATATGCGCTGCTTGACCGCCGAACGCGTGAGGTGCGCAAGCTGTTCACGCAGCGCCGCGCGCTCGACGGCGTTGCGCTGCGCAAGCTCGAGCCGGTCGTGATCCCCTCGCGCGACGGGCTGCGCCTCAACTGCTATCTGACCCGGCCGGTCGAGGCCGAGGCTGGCCGGGTGCCGCTGGTGCTCGTGATCCATGGCGGGCCGTATTATCGCGACAGCTGGGGATTCAGCCAGGTCCATCAGTGGCTCGCCAGCCGGGGCTATGCGGTGCTTGCCGTCAACTACCGCGGCTCGACCGGCTTCGGCAAAGCCTTCGTCACCGCCGCCGACCACGAATGGGGCGGCAAGATGCACGACGATTTGATCGATGCGGTCGATTGGGCGATCGCACAAGGCATCGCCGATCCGAAGCGCGTCGGCTTCTTCGGCGGCAGCTATGGCGGCTATTCGGCATTGATGGCGGCGACCAAGACGCCCGACGTGTTCGCTTGCATCGTCGATCTGTTCGGCATTTCCAACCTCGTCACCTTCATGGCGACGATCCCGCCCTACTGGGGCCCGTGGATCAGTGTCTGGAAAAACCGGCTTGGCGATCCCGACACCGAGACCGGCCGCGCATTCCTGGTCGAACGTTCGCCGCTGACCCACATCGACCGTGCCATCAAGCCGATCCTGATCGCCCAGGGCCTGCGCGATGTCAGGGTTGTGGCTGCCGAGTCCGAGCAGATGGTCAATGCGCTCAAGCAGCGCGGAATACCCGTGACCTACGTCACATTCGCTGACGAAGGGCACGGTTTTGTGCGGCCGGAAAATCGGCTTGCCTTCTATGGCGTCACCGAAGCGTTCCTTGCCAAGCATCTCGGCGGCCGTTGCCAGCCAATCGGAAACGATTTCGCCGGCTCGTCACTCAAGGTCGAGACCGGAGCTGAACTGGTGCCCGGGCTGCGCGGCTGAGACGAATTGCAACTCGGGATTGCCGTTTTCCCTCACGATATGTCCTGCGTTCAAGGCTTCTTCACCATGCGTGGAACCTTGTTGCAGTGCGGTTACCGTTCGTACACGAATGCGCTGGTTTTTATAGGTCCATAAATGGGGCCTATAATGTATCGCGTTTTGACCTGTCTCACTTTGGAACATGACTGGCGGCTGGTCGTCCTTGGCGGAGTGATCTGCCTGCTCGCCAGCGCCGTCGCGATCAGCCTGTTTCACCGCGCCCGCGCCGCAGAGGGCCGCGCCCGCGAGATTTGGATCGGTCTTGATGCGGCGGTGGGCGGTTGCGGGATCTGGGCCACCCATTTCGTCGCCATGCTGGCGTACGATCCCGGCATCGAGGCCGGATACAACATTCCCATCACGCTGCTGTCGCTGGTGCTTGCGGTTGCGATCCTGGCCGTCGGATTGGCCGTCGCCACGCTCGACGAGCGCTGGTGGACGGTGGCGGCTGGTGGCGCGATCGTCGGCGCAGGTGTTGCGGCGATGCATTACACCGGCATGCTGGGCCTGCAGTTGCCTGCGCGGATCATCTGGTCGCCCGGCATCGTGGCCGCGTCGATCGCATTCGGAAGCCTGTTTGGCGCGCTCGCGCTTGTCGTTGCCACGCGTGGCGAACGCCTCGGCACCACCGCGGCTGCGACCGGCCTTCTGACCGTTGCGATCGTCTCGCATCATTTCACCGCAATGGGTGCGGTCACCCTGGTCCCGGATCCTACGATCGTTCCCGACGGGCTTTCGGTCTCGCCGCGCGTGCTTTCGTTCATGACTGCGGTTGCGGCCTTCGCGATCCTCGGCCTGTCACTGATCGCTTCCATCCTCGATCGTCGCGCCAAGACCGAGCTTCACAAGCAGAAAGTGGTGCTGGATACCGCGCTCGAGAACATGTCGCAGGGGCTGTGCATGTTCGATGCCGATGGCCGCATCATGCTGTTCAACGAGCGCTACAGCGAGATCATGGGTCGCAACCGCGTGCCGCTCAAGGGACGCTTGCTGATCGACGTCCTGCAGGACCTGCATTCCATCGGCGAGTGGGACGGCGATCCCGAGGAGTTCTGCGATATTCTCGTCGCCGAGGCAAAAGCCGGCCACAGCGCGACGCGGATCGTCAGCCGCAATGACCGCGCGATCCGCGTGGTCGACCAGCCGATGAAGGGCGGCGGCTGGGTCGCAACCTTCGAAGACATCACCGAATGGCAGCAGGCCCAGGAACAGATCTCGCACATGGCGCGGCATGACGCGCTGACCAACCTGCCGAACCGGACGCTGTTCCGCGAGCAGCTCGAGAAGGCCTCGAGATTGGCCAAGCGCTCCGACCAGCTCGCGGTGCTCTGTCTCGACCTCGATCATTTCAAGGAGATCAACGACACGCTCGGGCATCCGATCGGCGACGCGCTGCTGCGCGAGGTCGCGCGGCGGCTCGGCGAATGCGTGACCGAGCATGACACCGTGGCGCGGCTTGGCGGCGACGAGTTCGCCATCGTGCAGTTCTGCAGCAACTGCGAACCATCAGTCGTGTCGCAGCTGGCAAGTCTCGTGGTCGAGCGGATCGCCGCGCCCTACGAGATTGGCGGCCATCAGCTCGTGATCGGCGTCAGCATCGGCATCTCGCTCGCACCCGAAGACGGCAAGGGTCCCGATGAACTGTTGCAAAAGGCCGATCTGGCGCTGTACCGCGCCAAGGCCGACGGCCGCGGCACCTACCGGTTCTTCGAGACCGGGATGGACGCGCGCGCGCAGGCGCGCCGCCTGCTGGAGCGCGACCTGCGGCTGGCGCTCGAGCGCGACGAGTTCGAGGTCTATTACCAACCGATCCGCGATGTCGTGGGCGAACAGGTGGTCGCCTTCGAGGCGCTGGCGCGCTGGAACCATTCGCTGCGCGGCCTGATCGCGCCCAACAATTTCATTCCTGTCGCCGAGGAAACCGGGCTGATCGTTCCGCTTGGCGACATCGTGCTGCGCAAGGCCTGCGCCGATGCCGCAGGCTGGCCCAAGGACATCGCGGTCGCCGTCAACCTGTCTCCGGTGCAGTTCAAGAACCCGAACCTGGTGTCGTCGGTGAAGGCGGCGCTGGAAGCGTCTCACCTGTCTGCGGACCGGCTTGAGCTCGAGATCACCGAATCGGTGCTGTTGCAGAACAGCGAGGCGACGCTCGCGGTGCTGCATGAGCTGCGTGGCTTCGGCGTCCGCATCTCACTCGACGATTTCGGCACCGGCTACTCCTCGCTGAGCTATCTGCGCAGCTTCCCGTTCGACAAGATCAAGATCGACCGTTCCTTCGTGACGGACCTTGCGACGCGCGAGGACTCGATGGCGATCGTGCGCGCGGTCACCGGCCTCGGCAAGAGTCTCGGCATCGTGACCACGGCCGAGGGCGTCGAGACCGATACCCAGTTCGACCTGCTGCGGCAGGGAAGGCTGCACGCAGGCACAGGGCTATCTGTTCAGCCCGCCGCGGCCGGCCGCTGATGTCGCCAAGATGCTGCTGCGCAGGCTGCCGGAACGATCGGTGGCTTGATCAACGACGGCGAGGACGCCTAGCTCTTGCGGAGAGCAAAATAGGCGCCGCAAAACGCCATGACGGCGCCGAGGCACAGCGCGGCGAGGCCGGCCAGCACGGCGGAAATGGTCGAGACCGTGCTCGGCGCCGCCGCGGCCTGGCCGGCGCCGGCCAGCATCAGCACGCCGACGACGATCAGGAACTGCCGCATCCGCTGCGGAATCTGGCCGGCCACCGCGCTGTGCATCAGGTTGGCGGTGAAGTAGCCCCCCGAAAACCCGACGCTCGCGATCAGCCACCACGCAATCGCAGCACCTGCCGCCATGAACTCGTGGGTATCGGAGCGCCACAGGCCGCCGAGATCGAGCCCGTAGCGCGCGCCGAGCATATGCACGGCAAGCGCCAGCAGCACGCCTGAAATCATCGCGCCGCCGAGGATGAGGTAACGCGGAAAATAGGTCGTCTCGGGCATGGCTCGCTTGTAGGATAGGCGCGACGTGCTGCGCAAGCTAGAGCATGATCCGGAAAAGTGGAAACCGGTTTTCCGAAAAGATCATGCTCAGGCAAAGAGTGCTAGCACGTGGCTGAGCAGGTGGAACGGCGGATTGCCAACAACGTTGCAGGACCGGTCGGAGGCAGGCGAGGGCTCAGCCGTGCGCTATGCCTATAAGGCCTCGTTGGTCGGCTCGGCGCACCAGTTCGAGCTGACCGAGGACGGGCTGGCGTGGCGGATCGCCGGCAGGTCTGGCGTGTGGGATTACGCCGACATCTCCGCCGTGAAACTGTCGTATCGCCCGGTCTCGATGCAGCAGCAGCGATTTCGCGCCGACATCGACAATGCCAAAGGCGGGCGGATCGCGGTCCTCTCGACCACCTGGCAGACCGCGACGCTGGTCGCGCCGCAGGGAGACCTGTATCGCGCCTTCATCGTCGAGCTGCATCGCCGGATGCAGGCCGCGGGCAGACCGCCAGGCTGGTCGGAGGTCTCGGGCCGAAGACCTACACCGCCGCGCTGGCGATGCTGGCATGCCTTGCGGTGGCAATGATCGGATTGCTGCTGACGGCGCTGCTGACATCGAACTGGATGGGCGCGCTGTTCCTGGTCGGCTTTGCCGCGCTGTTCGCCTGGCAGGTCGGCGGCTTCATCACGCGCAACCGGCCGCGGCGCTACAGCTTCGATCGATTGCCCGATGCGCTGCTGCCGAAGCGACCCCGCAATCAAGCGTGATGAACCGCGACATCGTCGCGTTCACTCCGTCGAATCAAAATCCTCTTCGGTCGCGCCGAGCATTCCTGCCAGTGTCCGCAGGCCGAGCTCGAGCTGCTCCAGCGGCGGTGCGGCGAGCGCGAGCCGTACCGCATTGGGCGCGTGTCCCGGCGTGGCGGCGAAGGTCGTCGACGGCGTCAGCGCGATGTCGCGGCGCGCCGCGGCGGCGACCAGCGTCTGCGAGCGCCAATGCGGCGGCAGGGTCAGCCAGAGGTGATAGGATTTTGGGTTGGTCTGGATCTCGAAGTCGGCCAGATATTTCGCTGCCAGCTGCTGGCGGCGGCCGGCGTCGATCCGCTTCAGCCGCGACAATTCGGCGGCGGTGCCGTCGGCCATCAGCCGCTGCCCGGCGGCGAAGGCGTAGCCCGACGCCGTCCAGCCGCCGGAGCGCACCGCGGCCATGATGCTCTCGCGCAGCCGCGGCGGCGAGACGATGAAGCCGAGCGCGAGGCCCGGCGCCACCTTCTTCGAGAGGCTGTCGAGCAGGATGCAGCTGTCGGGCGCGAGCGCGGCCAGCGGCACCTGGTCGTCGAGGAAACCGTAGACGCCGTCCTCGATGACGACGAGGCCGAGCTTCTCCGTCACGCGCAGCAGCTCGGCCCGGCGCTCGGCCGGCATCGTGATGCTGAGCGGGTTCTGGATCGTGGGCTGGATGTAGAGCGCGGACAAATGCGCCTCGCGGTGCGCCTTCTGCACGGCGTCCGAGCGCACGCCATGCTCGTCCATCGCGAGCGGCACCAGTGCGATGCCGAGCCGTGCGGCAATGCCCTTCACGAACGGATAGGTCAGCGCCTCGACGCCGCAGCGTCCGCCCGGCGGCACGACGGCGGCGAGCGCGGCGGCGATGCATTGCCGGCCGTTGGCGGTAAACACGATCTGGTCCGGGTTCGGCGTCCAGCTCTTGCGCGCGAGGAATTCCGCGGAAATGGTCCGCGCCGCCCGCGTGCCGAAGCTGGTCGCCGGCCGCAGTGCGCCCTCGAGCACCTCGGGCCGTTCGAGCCCTTCGAGGCTCTTGGCGATCATCGTCGCCTGATGCGGCAGCAGCGGATAGTTGAATTCGAGGTCGATGCGGGCGCCGCGCGGCTCGGTCGGGGCCGCGATGCCGCGGCGCGCCTCGCCGGACACGAAGGTGCCGCGGCCGACTTCACCGACCACCAGCCCGCGCCGCAACAGCTCGGTGTAGACCCGGCTCGCGGTCGAGACGGCGATGTTGCGGTCATAGGCGAAATGACGCTGCGGCGGCAGGCGGTCGCCTGCCTTGAGCGCGCCGCTGGCGATCTCGGCGGCCACCGTATCCGCCAGTTTCAGGTACTCGAATCGCGACATTATTGCACCGAGAGCAATGTTTTACTTGCTCCGAGCAATGTACCGGATCATTTAAGAGGGAACAAGCCCCTGATTGTACCGAGGAGCGCGCAAGCAATCCGAGGTGACGACGGGTGCAGGTGCCAAAATGGCACTTGCGTCAACGGCATAGCCTTGCCGTAGGGGCATCGAAGGAGATGACAATGACGACGCTATCCTCAACCGCCGTGGCGCCCGCGCGGCCCAGCATGTTGGGCGGATTGCTCCGATTGCTCCGAGTGTGGGGCGATGCACTCGCGACCCATTGGGGGCGCCGCGAGGCGATCAAGACGCTGCGCCAGCTCGATGACCGGACGCTGCGCGATATCGGAATCTCGCGCTGCCAGATCGAGCCAGCCGTCACCGGCGATCTCAACCTTGAGCTGGTGCGGATCCGTTGAGGCGTCAGCGGTGCGGCGTTGGACTAATGCCGCACCACCAGCACCGAGCACTTGGCGTAGCGCACCACGTGGCCGGCATTTGAGCCGAGGAAGTAGGTGCGCATCGCCGGGCGGTGCGAGGTCATAACGATCAGGTCGGCCTTCATGATCGCGGCCTCCTCGAGGATCTCGTGATAGATGCCGCCCTGGCGGACCACGCCCGAGATGCGCTCGGGCGCAATGCCGGATTCGCGCGCAACGATCGCGAGCGCCTCTTCCGACGTTTCGCGCTGCTGGCTGTCGAAATCCGCCGGCACATATTCGGCGAGCATCACCGGCGTCATCGGCAGCACGTTGAGCAGGCGCACCGAGCCGTTCCATGTCTGCGACAGCGTCGCAGCGGTTGCGATCGCTGGCTTCGCCAGATCGGTATCGGAGAGGTCGATCGGCACGAGAATGGACTTGTACATTTGCGCCTCCTGTCCGCGATTGGTCTGGAGCCGTTTGGTCCCTGTGCCGGGACGCGCGCCTTCTTTTTCTTGAAGCAGCTTGTAGTGTCGCCGCGAACCGGTCCCCCTGTCGCGCCGACATCAATATAGCATGGCGGAGCGGCGCTGTCCGCCCGCGTCAGCCGCGCGAGGCCTGCTTCAACAGTTTAGGGCTGACGAACAGGACAAGCTTGCCGCGCCGGAACGAGACGTCGTTCCAGTCGTCGGTCGCGAAGTCGAAGACGGCGAGCCCCGAGGTCGGCAGATTGTCATTGAGCGCGCGCTTCGCGGCCTCGTCGCCGCCGCCGGTCAGCGTCAGCGCGAGCTCGTGCATGCCAGGGTTATGGCCGATCAGCATCAGCCGCTTCGGATCGGTGACCGATGCCATCCGGATCGCGGTCAGCAGCTGTGCCGGATCGGCGCCGTAGAGGTCCGGCACGAATTCGACCTTCGGCGCAGCTCCAGCACCCTTCAGCGCCTCGCGCACGATCTCCCAGGTCTGCGTGGTGCGGACCGCCGGCGACACCAGCGCCAGGTTGGGCAGGGGTGGATGGCGGGCGATCCAGCCGCCGATCTCCGCCGCTTCGCGGTGGCCGCGCTCGTCGAGACGGCGGTCCTGGTCCTGCCCCGAAGGCGCGTCGGTTTCGGTCTTGGCGTGACGCAGCAGCAGCAAACGGCGCATGGACTTCCATTCTCGATTCGGTCTGGTCGCATTAATTCTACAGGCTCATGCCCCGGACAAGGTGACAAGCGCCGCAGCGGTTCGTAAGAAACGCCATGAGCGAGACTTCCACAAGTGCGGCGGACGGCCCGGACGAGACGGCATCGCCGTTCCGCGACCGTCTGGCATTCGACCTCGACGTCGACATTTGCGTGATCGGAGCGGGGCTGGCCGGCCTGACGGTGGCGCGCGAGGCGGCGCGGCTTGGCGCGAGCGTTGCCGTGCTCGAGGGCCGCCAGGTCGGCTGGAACGCCTCCGGCCACCATCTCGGCACCGTGATGCCGGGCTTCGGCCTGCCGATATCAGATGTGATCGAGCGTGTCGGCCTCGACGATGCCCGCGAATTGTGGGCGCTGTCGAAAGAGGGCGCCGACTATGTCCGCGCCACCGCAACCGAGGATCTGATCCCGGGCATCAACCCGAGCGATGGCGCGCTCGAGGTTTCCAATGTCGATGTCGGCGAGGCGCTGATCAGCCGGCTGCAGACGCTGGGTGTGGATTTTGCGACCGAGGTCGAAGGCTGGCAGGTCGACCGCGTGCGCAGCGTGCTGAAGACCGGCCGCTATTTCCACGGCATCTATTATCCGAAGGCGTTCCAGATCGATGGTCGCAAATATGTGCACGGCCTCGCCGCGCTGGCGACCCGGGCGGGGGTGCGGATCTTCGAGGAGACGCCGGTCGTCAGCATCGATTTTTCCGGCATCCGCAAACGCATCGTGACGCCGACGGCGCGGCTGCGCGCCAACCATATTGTCCTCGCCGGCAATATCCATCTCGGTGCGCCGCTGAAGCGCTTGTCCGACACGCTGCTTCCGGTGTGGCGCTACGCGGCGCTGACCGAGCCGCTCGGGGAACGGCTTTTAGAGACGATCGCGTTTTCCGGCTCGGTCGCCGACAGCGACGGTATCGACCATTTTCGCATCGTCGATGGCGATCGTCTGTTGTGGGCCAGTCCTGAAACCACCTGGAACGCGCGGCCGCAGCGCCTTGGCGCGACGGTGCAGCGCCGCATCGCCACGGTGTTTCCACAGCTCGGCAAGGTTCCGATCGCAGAGATGTTCGGCGGCGCGGTCGGCGTCACCGTGCATGGCATGCCGCAGATCGGCCAGTTGCGCAGAGGCCTGTGGGTGGCGAGCGGCTTTGGCCGGCAGGGGCTCAATACCTCGGCGCTGGCCGGACAGTTGATTGCGCGCAGCATCCTGTGGGGCGACGACCGCTGGCGGCTGTTTTCGCCGTTCGAGCTGGTCTGGGCCGGCGGCACCACCGGCCGGGTTGCCGGTCATTTCATCGGCCTGTGGGCGAGGGGAGCCTCGTCCGCCGCGGGCGTCCTGGCGCGCTACCGCGAGGGTGCACGTGCGAAGGAACGCCTCCGCGAGGCGCGGCTGGCCGAGGCCAATTTCAAGGCGGGAACCAGGGGGCCGGCGCCGCGCCGTCCGCCGGTGCCCGTGGCGCGGCCAATGCCGCCACCCGCAACCCTGCCGGCCGAGGAGCCGCATCCTCCCGCCTCGCAAGAAAGTGAGCAGATCTCCGACGGGCGGATGTAACGTCGGAGGGCGGTGTTCGTACCTGGTAACGAACCGTGGGCACGTACCCTGGGCCCTCCGCAAACGGAGCTGATTGATGATCGATCGCCGTATCCTGCTTGCTTCCGTCGCCGGCCTGTTCGGCCTTGCCGCCTTCCGCTGGCTGCGCGCCTCGCCGGCGCAGGCCGCCGAGAAATTCGAGATCGAGAAGACCGACGCCGAATGGCGTGCACAGCTGACGCCGCAGCAATACGAGATCCTGCGCAAGGAAGGCACCGAGCGGCCGGGATCGAGCCCGCTGCTCAAGGAGCACCGCAAGGGCACCTTCGCCTGCGCCGGCTGCGACCTGCCGCTGTTCTCGTCCGAGACCAAATATGAGAGCGGCACCGGCTGGCCGAGCTTCTGGAAGCCGCTGGAGAATGCGGTCGGCACCACGACCGACCGCACCTTCGGGATGGCGCGCACCGAGGTGCATTGCCGTCGCTGCGGCGGCCATCTCGGCCACGTCTTCGACGACGGCCCGAAGCCGACCGGGCTGCGCTACTGCATGGACGGTTTTGCGCTGGTGTTTCATCCGGCGGCGCCGTCGGCGACCTGACGGCCATCGCGTTTTCGAGCGAAGCCTGTCCCGCACTTGATGCGGGATGGGTGCCGGTTCGCGTCAAGAAAACGCGTCAAAATAGGAATGAAAGAGCGCGGTCGGAACGGCGCTCCGTCCCGGCAATTGTTGCCTGCCCGGCAATTGTGCCCCGGTTAAACGGCCGGGGCTTTTTTTCAAGCGCATGATTTTGTTACGATTCGTTTCCTGGCACGACCCTTGCGACATGCTCGGCCGATGCGGCCACTCTTGTGATTGCCAGCCGCCGGGAATCGAATTGGAGAACATGTCATGGGTATCTTCGGCGCTCTTACGACGGCGGTCGGTGGCTTGCGCGCAGGGTCGTACGCGCTCGAAAACATCTCCGGCAACATCGCCAACTCGCAGACCACGGCCTTCAAGCGCATCGATACCTCGTTCCTCGACCTCGTCCCGCAGACCGCGCTAACTGCGCAACTCGCCGGCGGCGTCACCGCGCAGTCCCGCTCGACCAACTCGGTGCAGGGCGACGTGCAGTCGGCATCGGTCGCGACCTTCATGGCGATCAACGGCAACGGCTTCTTTGCGGTGCAAAAGCCCGGCAGCTTCACAGACGGTGCGCCGGTGTTCGACGGCGTCGACCGCTACACCCGCCGCGGCGATTTCCAGCTCAACAAGGACGGCTATCTGGTCAACGGCGCCGGCTATTATCTCGAGGGCGTGCCGATCGACCCGACCACGGGCAACCCCGCGGGCAGCTCGCCGCAAGTGCTGCAATTCAAGAACGACTTCCTGCCGGCGCAGCAGACCACCAAGATCGACTATCGCGCCAACCTTGCGTCCTACCCCCTGACCACCGCGCACGACACCTCGGTTCCCGGCTCCGAGTTGCTGCGGCCGGGCGCGTTCAGTGCCGGTCACAACCCGCTGGTGATCGGTACGCCGGCCGCGCCCCCGACCGACTCCTCCGTCACTGGCACCGCACAAAACAACAAGGCGACCCCGTCGGTCGCCAATACGCTCGCCACCACGCTGAACGGTACCGCGCCCAGCAACTCGATCGCCTCCAATTTCGTGGCGGGCGACACCATCACGGTCAACGGCACCGTCCTGACCTTTGTCGCCTCGGGCGCCACCGGCAACCAGCTCAATATCACCGACACGATCGGGACGCTGCTCAACAAGATCGACTCCATCACTGCCTCCGGGATCTCGTCGACGATCGCCAGCAACGGTTCGATCACGATGCACTCCGGCACCGCGGCCGACCTCAACGTAACGAGCTCGAACACCGCAGCCTTCGCGGCGCTCGGCTTCACCGGCTCGGCGGTTGCGAACCGCGGCGGTGGCGGAACGGTCGGCACCGGCCAGGTCGTCGGCAACGACAACTCGACCTTCCTGAACGAATCCGTCTCGGGCGGCGCGGTCACGGCCTACGACGTCTCGGGTGCGCCGGTGAACCTGCAATTCCGCTGGGCCAAGACCGACAGCTCCTCGCTGGGCTCCGGGCATACCGATACCTGGAACCTGTTCTATCAGGTCAATCCCAATGCGACCGGCACGCAGGTCTCCTGGCAGAACGCCAACATCAACTTCACCTTCGCCTCGAACGGCCAGATGTCGCCGGCGATCTCCTCGGTGACGCTCAACAATGCGGTCGTCAACGGCGTGTCGCTCGGCAGCCCCGCGATCAATTTCGGCTCCGGCGGCGTGACCCAGTTCGCGGATGCCAACGGCAACGTCCAGGTCAACCAGATCCAGCAGGACGGCTTTCCCGCCGGGCAGCTGCAGTCGGTCAGCGTCTCGACCAACGGCCGCATCGTCGGCAACTACACCAACGGCCGCAACATCGACCTCGCCGAGATATCGGTGGCGACCTTCAACGGCACCAACTTCCTCAAGCGCATCGACGGTGGTGCGTTCGAGGCGACCGACGAGTCCGGTGGCGCGCTGTTCGGCAAGGGCGGCAGCACCATCGTCGGTTCGTCGCTCGAAAGCTCGAACACCGATATTGCCGACGAGTTCACCAAGCTGATCGTGACCCAGCAGGCCTATTCGGCAAACACCAAGGTCATCACGACAACCAATTCGATGGTGCAGGATCTCCTGAACGTCGTGCGCTGATCGCATCGACGATGCACGAGTGAAGCAGTAAAGGCGAGTACAGATCATGGGTTTGGGCCAAGCCCTTTCCACCGCGATGTCGGGCCTGCGAGCCACGCAGGCCTCGCTCTCGCTCGTGTCGTCGAACGTCGCCAACGCGGAGACGCCCGGCTACGTCAGGAAGACGCTCAACCAGGTCACCGGCACCACCGGCCAGTACGGATCGAGCGTCCTCATCACCGGCGTCAACCGCCAGCTCGACGAATTCCTACAGACCCAGCTTCGCACCGAGACCTCGGGAGCCGCTTACGCCGACGTCCGCTCGGACTTCCTTTCCAATCTGCAGGGCGTGTACGGCAATCCCGACTCCACCGGCACGATCGAGGACGCCTACAACAAGTTCCTGACTGCGGTCCAGGGCTTGTCGACCAGCCCGGAATCGCAGTCGGCCCGCATCGGCGTCGTCAATGCCGCGCAGTCGATGGCGCAGCAGCTCAACGCGACCTCGCAGGGCATCCAGACGCTGCGTGCCAACGCCGAGGCCGGCATCAGCGACTCCATCAACACCGCCAACAATGCGTTGCAGCAGATCGCGCGTCTCAATGTCCAGCTGCAGGCCAATGGCGGCACGGCCGACGCGTCGACCGCGGCCTTGCTCGATCAGCGCGATCGCTACGTCACGCAGCTTTCGCAGCTGATGGACATCCGTACCGTCACCAACAGCCAGAATCAGGTGACTGTGTTTACCAATTCCGGCGTGCAGCTGGTCGGCACCGAGGCGGCGGCGCTCAGCTTCAACGCCCAGGGCACGATGACGCCCAACACGCTGTACAATACCGACCCGACCAAGAGCACCGTCGGCACCATCACCATCACATTCCCGCATGGCGGCACCTACGACATGGTGTCGACCAACTCGATCCGCTCCGGCAAGATCGCCGCCTATCTCGAGTTGCGCGACAACACGCTGGCGCAGTCCCAGACGCAGATCGACCAGTTCGCCGCCGCGATGTCGAGCGCGCTGTCGGACAAGACGACCGCGGGCACTGCCGCGACGGCGGGGGCTCAGTCCGGATTCGACCTCGACCTTTCGGGACTGCAGAGCGGCAATACCATCCACGTCTCCTACAAGGACAACACCACCGGCCTGACGCACAATCTGTCGATCATCCGCGTCAACGATCCGAGCGTATTGCCGCTGAGCAATACTGCGACCGTCGATCCGAACGACGAGGTGCTGGGAGTGGATTTCTCCGGCGGCATGAGCTCGGTGCTGTCGCAGCTCAACGGGGCGCTCGGCGGAACCGGCCTGCAGTTCTCCAATCCGTCCGGATCGACGCTGCGCGTACTCGACGACGGCGCCGCCAACAAGGCCGATGTGACCGCGGCGTCGGTCACGTCAACCGTCTCGTCGCTGACATCGGGCGATCCGCAGCTTCCGCTGTTCACCGACAATGGCGGGCTCTACACCGGCGCGATCACCGCGAACGGCTCGCAGACCATCGGCCTTGCCGCGCGGATCAGCGTCAACACCGCGCTGGTCGGCGATCCCTCGCGCATGGTCATCTATTCGACCAATCCGCAGACCCCGGCCGGCGACACCACGCGCGCCAACCTCATCCTGAACCAGCTGTCGAACGCCTCCTACAGCTATTCGCCGCAGACCGGCCTTGGCACCACTGGTGCGCCGTTCACCGGCACGCTGCTGAACTTTGCCAAGCAGTTCATCAGCCAGCAGGGCGAGTCGGCGACCGCCGCCAAGCAACTGGCCGACGGTCAGGACGTCGTGCTGAACACGCTGCAGACCAAGATGGGCTCGACCTCCGGCGTCAACATGGACGAGGAGATGGCGCATCTGCTTTCGCTGCAGAACGCCTATTCGGCCAATGCGCGCGTGATGTCGTCGATCAAGCAGATGTACGACGCGCTGCTGCAGCTCACGTGAGGGTAACATGTCGATCGACGGCGTAAGCGGCAGAACTTCCTATATCGGCACCACGATCCTCAACCTGCGCAATCAGCTCAATGACCTGACGACGCAGCTTGCGACCGGCAAGGTCTCGACGACCTATGCGGGGCAGGGGCTCGATCGCGGCTTTGCGCTCAGTCTGCGCGCGCAGATCAGCGGCATCAATGCGTTCTCGGATACGGCCACCAACCTCAACACGCGCCTGAGCGTCGCCAACCTTACTTTGCAGGGGCTGTCCGACGTCGGCACCCAGGTGAAGAACTCCGCGACGACGGCGACGCTGACCCTCAACGACAGCGGCCAGACCTCGGGGCAGATCACGGCGCAGGCGGCCTTCGCCAATGCGGTCGCGATGCTGAACAGCCAGTCCGGCGACCGCTATCTGTTCTCGGGCCGTGCGATGGATACTCCGGCCACGGTGTCCGCCGATACCATGCTGAAGGGCACGGCGACCCAGGCCGGGCTCACCCAGCTCATCAATGAGCGCAAGCAGGCCGATCAGGGCGCCAACCTGATGGGACGGTTGAGCGTCTCGTCGCCCCCGGCGACCACGACGGTGACAAGCGTCGCCGAGGACGGCTCGCCGTTCGGCCTCAAGCTCCTGTCGGTGCAGTCGTCACTGACCGGCGCCACCGTGACACAGCCGACCGGCACGCCGAAGGCGACCTCGGTCGATCTCGGCGCCGTCAATCCGAAGGATGGCGACAAGATCAAGTTCAACTTCACGCTGCCCGACGGCACCACCGATGCGATCGAGCTGACGGCGACGACGACGAACCCGCCGCCCGCGGGCTCGTTCCTGATCGGCGCCGACACTGCGGCGACGACCGCCAACCTGCAGTCGACGCTGACGTCGTCGATCAAGACGTTGAGCGACACCTCGCTGGTCGCGGCCTCCGCGGTCGCGGCGTCCAACAATTTCTTCAATCCGGTCGCGACCGTCTCGGGCGCCGCCGTCAACAACCACAACACGCCGCCGGCGCCGATCAGCGGTGCCACGGCGCTTTCGGGCGCAGCCGGCACCGACTCGCTGTCCACGAGCTTCGTGGCCGGTGACACCATCACGGTGAACGGCACCCCGATTACCTTCGTTGCCTCGGGCGCCACCGGAAACCAGCTCAACGTCACCGACAGCGTGCAGACGCTGATGGCGAAGATTGACCAGATCAGCGGCACAAAGAACCCGTCGACCATCAGCAACGGTGCGATCACGCTGCATGGCGCCGACGGTGAGAGCCTCTCGGTATCGAGCTCCAATGCGGCAGCGCTCGGCGCGCTCGGCATCGCCAACAATACGACCGCGACGCCGGCGCCGCTCAGGGTCGGCGGACCGCCATTCGACACCGCGACCAGCCTGGTCGCGGGCACGCCGGCTAACACCGTCTACTGGTACACCGGCGAGAACGGCCCGGGATCGGCGCGCGGCACCGCCGTCGCGCAGGTCGATCAATCGATCACCGTGCAGTATGGCGCGCGCGCCAACGAGCAGGCCTTCCGCTATCTGCTGCAGAACGTCGCGGTGTATGCGGCTGTCACCACCAATGCCAGCAATCCGAATGCGAGCCAGCAAGTGACGGCGCTGGCGCAGCGCGTCAGTGCGAACCTCGCTCCGCAGAACGGTCAGCAGCAGATCCAGGACGTGCAGGCGGAATTCGCTGGCGCCCAGACGGCAACGAAGGCGGCCACCGATCGCCAGACCCAGCTCAAGGGCATGGCGGAAACGATGCTGGACTCGGTCGAGGGCGTCAATCAGGACGAGGTGGCGACCAAGATCCTGGCGCTGCAGACCAGCTTGCAGGCGTCGTACCAGACGACATCGATGCTGTATCAGACCACGCTGTTGAAATATCTGCCGATCAGCTGATCGCCCGCCGCGCATCCATTGGACAGCAAAAGGCCTCCTCGCGGAGGCCTTTTTCGTTTCTGGTGAGGGGATGTCTAAAGCGCGATGAGATTATGAATCATCATCGCGCTTTAGCTCTTTGTTTGAGCATGATCTTTTCGAAAAACCGCTTCGCACTTTTCCTGATCATGCTCTACGCGCTCTTGCGGGAGTCGTCCTGATTGGCGTTTTGCTGACTGCGCGCGCTTTCCAGCAGCTTCTCCTCATGCGCGATCAGCTTCTTGGATTCCTTCAACGCGTGATAGAGATCGCCGTTGAGGATGAAATTGTTGACGCTTTCGATGAACGGCCAGGCGCTCGGCATCGCGGTGATGATGTCGCGCACCAGGCTGAAATAGGTCGGGTGGTGCGCCATCGGGTCCGGCGACAGGTACATCAGCTGCACGGCGAGATAGATCAGCTTCGCCGGCGTGTCTGCGGTCTCGGGCGTCAGGATATCCTTCTCGCGCAGGATCGGGATCCGGTCGCCGTCGATCAAGAGGCGGGCCCGCTGATCGGTGTTGGTGATCACGCAATTGCCGACGATGATGCGCTCGTTCGGTTTCAGTTCGACCTTCAGGGCCATGACCGTTCTCCTTTGCCGGCAGTCGCGCGATGTCGTCGCTAGCGGAACGAAATTGTGTTCGGCACTGCTTAGCAGCCGCCGATGCGGCTAGGTGCCGATGCGACAGCGATCCTTTCCCATGATGGTTAATGCTTCGTAAACAAAGGGCGGGCGCGGGTGTCGCCGCTCGTCCGGAATCGGCAATTGTCTCAGTAGTTTTCGCAGCGAACTTCGCCCAATAGCGACAATTTTATTCTTCGGCATTCGTCTCAAATGCCGTGTTGGAGATTTCTTTTTCCTTGGCGGCTTGACCGCAGGATCGGCTCATCCGCCCGATCAGAAAGGATTGGCGCGGGCTTTTCCTCAGTTTCACACCAGAAAGGTATGAAAATGTCCGATATCATTCTCTCCTCCTCCGTTCGTCAGAACCTCCTCTCCCTCCAGTCCACCGCCGATCTGCTCTCCACCACGCAGAACCGTCTTGCCACCGGCAAGAAGGTCAATACGGCGCTCGACAACCCGACCAACTTCTTCACCGCACAGTCGCTCGACAACCGTGCCAGCGACATCAACAACCTGCTCGACGGCATCGGCAACGGTGTGCAGGTGCTGCAGGCTGCCAACACCGGCATCACCTCGCTGCAGAAGCTGGTCGATACCGCGAAGTCGATCGCCAACCAGGTGCTGCAGAGCCCGACGGGCTACACCACCAGGTCGCAGGTCACCTCCACCGCGGCGCTCGGCGGCACCTCCGCCAACCTCGTCGACGGCACCACCATCAAGAGCGGCGACGTGCTGTCGATCGCGGCGTCGGCCGGCCAGCCCGCCTTCACCTTCACCTTCGGGGCCAGCAACTCGCTCGCGCAGCTGAACTCGTCGCTGGCGGCCAGCAACCTGACGGCGACGCTCGACAGCTCCAACAAGCTCGTCATCTCCACGACCAACGACGCGGCGTCCTCGACGATCGGTGCGGTGACCTTCACCAACACCGGCGGCGGCACCGCGACGTTCAGCGCTGCCGGCACGGCTCCGGTTGCCGACTCGGCCTCGCAGTCGGCGCGCGCCGCCCTGGTGACGCAGTACAACAACACCATCGCGCAGATCACGACCACGGCGCAGGACGCGTCGTTCAACGGCATCAACCTGTTGAACGGCCACAGCCTGAAGCTAACCTTCAACGAGACCGGCAAGTCCACGCTGGCCATCACCGGCGTCACCTTCAATGCCGCCGGCCTCGGCCTGAACTCGCTGACCGCGGGCACCGACTTCCTCGACAACAACTCGGCGAACAAGGTGCTGACGGCGCTGGGCACGGCGAGCTCCTCGTTGCGCAGCGAAGCCTCGACGCTGGGCTCGAACCTGTCGATCGTGCAGATCCGTCAGGACTTCTCGAAGAACCTGATCAACGTGCTGCAGACCGGTTCGTCGAATCTGACGCTGGCCGACACCAATGAGGAAGTGGCCAACAGCCAGGCGCTGTCGACCCGCCAGTCGATCGCGGTCTCCGCGCTGGCGCTCGCCAACCAGAGCCAGCAGAGCGTGCTGCAGCTGCTCCGCTAAGCGCGACAAGCAGTCTGGGAACGGCGGGGGAAACCCCGCCGTTTTCTTTTGTCTCCGGGATATTACGGTATCTGTCTATGCCGTCAGAACGACGCAGTTCGTAACGCCTGCTAACCATATTTAAAGGCGGCCGATGCATAAATATCGGGCGCTAGAATTGCGTCTCCGCGGCTCGAGAAATCCGCATCCCATCGAGGTCATTGAATGTCGAATGCAGCCCAGGCCTACGCTCGTACGTCCACGACGACGGCGTCCCCACGTGAAATCGAGGCGCAGGCGCTCCTGAAGGCGGCCCGGCAGTTGCAGGAAGTCCAGGCGAATTGGAACGGCCTCGACAAGGCGCTCGATCACGCGTTGCTGTTCAACCGCCGGCTGTGGTCGATCTTCCTCAGCGCGGCAGAGGGCGACGACAATCCGCAGCCGCTCGAGGTGCGTCAGAACATCGCCAACATCAGCGTGTTCGTGATGAAGCAGACCATCGACATCCAGATGAATCCGGACCCGGCGAAGCTGAAGTCGCTGATCGACATCAACTGCAACATCGCCGCCGGCCTGTCGGGCCGCGGCTGATCGACCGGCAGCGGAGCCCTCGGCATGGCCGACGTGTTGAGCATCCTGTCGGCCAACTACAAGGCCGCCGGCCTGACGGTGCCGTCGAAGACGCCCTATGTGGCTGTCGATCCGAACCTCTATGAGGGCAGCTGGAGCGGCAAATACGCCAACAACAAGTCGTTCAACATTTCGGTGTCGAACGTCGATGGCTTCCGCGCCAAGGCCCACTATCAGAGCGATGGCACCAGCAAGTATCAGGACGTGCTGATCAAGGACGGCGCCTTCCGGATCGGCGATACCAAGTTCTCGCTGGTGCAGCAGGGGACGGCGCTGATCGCCAATGTTGTCACCGACCCGGCGACCGGATCGACCTATCTCGACAAGGCCTACGCCACCCAACAGACCTGACGGGCGCCCGTCTGCGCTTATGCGCGGCGGTCGGTTGCGCGCGCCCGCGTCGGCGCATCCTTGCTGAGATCGAGTGCGTGGAAATAGGCGCGGCGGCGCAATACGGCTTCTTCCGGAAACTGTCTCACCACCAGGTTGGTGCGATTGTCGACCACCTGGTAGACCACGGCGCGGGCGTCGCGGTCGATGATGACCTGGTCGGTGACCGACGGGGCCTGATTTGAAATGGATGCGTTGACGGCGTTGGGATCGATCGTGACGCGCACGCTCGGCTCCGGAGCGGTGACGCTCTGGCTCGCCGGCAGTTCGGTCTTGACCGCCTTCTGCGCCGCATCGCTCACGGGAGTGATCATCGGCGCCGCGACCGGTGCCCCCACCGGCTTGATGTTGAAATCTGTACTCATGGCAGCCTCGTAGTGCACAGGCACTAGCCCGTCTTGTTCGTCAGAGTGCGCCTGAGAGGCTGGCGAGCGTGGTGTAAAGCGCTGATGCGGCGTAGGATTCGGTTGCAAAGCCAACCCCATCACCTCAACCGCGAACGCCAGGCCCGCCATGACCGACGATACGATTCTGCCCTTCTCGTTTCCAGCCGTTCACGCCAAGAAAGTCACAGCTGCCTTCGATGGCGGTCGGCTGACCTCGAACGGGGGCGTGATGCTTCTGGCGATGGCCGAGCGGCGTCTCGGCTTGGCCGACAATTTGGCCCGGGTGTTCCCGGATCGGCGCGATCCGACGCGGGTCGTGCACAGCCTTGTCGATATGTTCCGCGCGCGCATGTTCGCGATCTGCTGCGGCTACGAGGACGCCGACGACCTCGATCATCTGCGGTCCGATCCCGCATTCAAGCTGGCCTGCGGACGGCTGCCGGACACGGGTCGCGATCTGTGTTCCCAACCGACGCTGTCGCGGCTGGAGAATGCTCCGCGCCTGCGCGACGTGATCCGACTGACCTACACTTTGGTCGACGCATGGATGGATAGCTACCCGCGCGAGCCGGCATCCGTCACGCTCGACATCGATGATACCTGCGATGTCGTCCACGGCCATCAGCAGCTCTCGCTGTTCAACGCTCATTATGACGAACGCTGCTTCCTGCCGATCCACGTCTACGACACGGAGAAGAGCCGGCCCGTGGCGGTCGTGCTGCGGCCCGGCAAGACGCCGGGCGGCGTCGAGGTGCGTGCCCATCTGCGCCGCCTGATACGGCATATCCGGACGCGGTGGCACAACACGCGAATCACGTTCCGTGGCGACGGGCACTATGCCCGGCCGGAGGCCATGGCGTGGTGCGAGACCAACGGCATCGACTACATCTTCGGTCTGTCCGGCACCAAGCCGCTCGCCAGAAAACTCGACGAGGCCGCCGACGACATCCGCACGCGACGCGCCATCGAGAACCTGCCGGTTCTGCGTGGCTATACCGAGACGCGCCACAAGGCCAAGTCCTGGGATCGCGAACGGCGTACCGTCGCCCGTATTGAGGCGACGATGCTCGGCCTCGACATCCGTTTCGTCGTCACCAGCCTCGATGTCGGTTCGGCCGAGTGGATCTACGACAGCCTGTATTGCGCGCGCGGCCAAGCCGAGAATCTGATCAAGCTGCATAAGACACAGCTCGCCTCCGATCGCACCAGCTGCCGTTCGGCGCTCGCCAATCAAGTCCGCCTCGTTCTCCACACCGCCGCTTATTGGCTGATGCTGACCGTGCGCGACGCGATTCCCAAAGCCCGGGAATTGGCCACAGCCGAGTTCGCGACGCTGCGTCTTCGTCTCTTGAAACTCGCTGCCCGTGTGGTCGAGACCACGAGCCGCATTCGCCTTGCGTTTGCCGCGGCATGTCCCGAAGCCGACCTGATCCGCGGCTTGCCAGGCGCGCTGCTGCCGCTCGGTCCTTGACCGGCGGGGCGTCCGCCCCCCGTTCGCCCAACCTACACCTCAAGCGCGTTGCAAAGTACGGGTCGGTCAGGCGGTGAAAAGCCGAAGGCAATCCCGCGCGCCTCGTCAGAGCAGATGTGCGGCCACATCAATCGGACTAAAAAAAGCACTCTCACGAATAGGACGGGCTAGTTTGCTTGAGTCAAATCCCAACCCCTCACGATCCGCAACTCTACGGGGAACCTCTCAATACGGTGTTAGAAAACACGCTGAATGCCGCGCTGCCGCGACCGCGTCGAATTGAGCTAAATTGCAAGCACGCGCGTCACAGCGTGCGGCTGACCGCGATCGGCGTCATGTTGCGCGGGCCCGGCGTGGCGCGCTGTCCGCTTGCGGTATAGGTGTTCGGAATGTTGCGGCGCTGCACCTCGGCATTGACGCCGCGCACGATCCCTTCGGAGACGGCGTGCGCAGTCGCAAGCACCGTCAAGTTGACTTGCAGCATAGCGCGGAACGTCTCGTGATGACGCCGCAGCGTCGCGAGCAGTTCGGGGTCGGTCTGTGTCAGCATCTTCTGCATCGATTTCAGATGCTCCACCGCGAGCATGTAGCGCCGCGACAGATCGGATTTCTGCGCCTCGAGCCGCATGCCTTCCCGGATTTTGCCGGCGCGGACGAATTCGGTCTCCTGCTCGATGACGGCGAGCAGGCCGCTCATCACTTCCGTCAGCTCGTTGGCGAGCCGTGCGACGTCCGGAGGCGTCGACGTCGCGGGACGCGCGGCGGGGGCGGGCGCTGGCCGCTGCGGTGGACGCTGGTTCATCGCGCTTCTCCTTGGGACCGTATCAGCTCTTGTTCGCCTGCTGCAGGATCAGCGAGCGGAACACCTCGTTGGAAATGCCGACGCCGCCGGCCTTGGCGAAGTTCTTCGAATATTCGTCGGTCAGCATCGACCGCCACGCGCCGGTGCCGACCGTGTCGCCGTACGGGCCGTCGCCTTTCAGGCCAGTCGTCATCTGCGAGAACATCGAATTGAGGAAATCGATTCGAAATCGGTCGCGGTCGCCTTCGCCTTAGTGATCTGCTGCGGCGAGACCTTCTTCATCGCGTCCTGCAGCACGGGATCGGGGCGGCCGTTGAACATCGGCATCAGCGCCTTGTTCGGCATGCTGCCCGTGGTGCTGTTGATCAGGCTCGCCATCACATCAACTCGATATCTGCTTCGATCGCGCCGGCGGCCTTGATCGCCTGCAGGATGCTGATGAGGTCGCGTGGCCCGATGCCGAGGCCGTTGAGGCCGTCGACGAGCTGCTGCAGCGAGACGCCGTCCCTGACGACCGCGAATTTCTTGCCATCCTCGCTGACGCCGACGCTGGTGCGCGGTGTCACCACGGTTCGGCCGCGCGACAGTGGATTGGGCTGGCTGACTTGCGGGCTCTCGGAGATTGAGACGGTGAGATTGCCTTGCGCCACGGCGACGGTGGCGACCCGTACGTCGCGGCCCATCACGATGATGCCGGAGCGCTCGTCGATCACGATCTTGGCCGCGAGGTCGGGATCGACCTGCAACTGCTCGATCTCGGTCAGGAAGGCGACGACGTTGCCCTTGAACTCCGGCGGGATCGAAAGCTGCACGGTGGAGGGATCGATCGGCTCGGCGGTCTTGACGCCGAGATAGTCGTTGACCGCGGCGGCAATCCGCTTGGCGGTGGTGAAGTCGGCATTGCGCAGCGCGAGCCGCACGTTAGGCAGGCGATTGAGCGCGAACTCGATCTCGCGCTCGATAATGGCGCCGTTGGCGATCCGGCCGACGGTCGGCACGCCCCGGACGACGCTGGCGGCGGCGCCTTCGGCCGCGAAGCCGGCGACCGCGACCGATCCCTGTGCCACCGCATAGACATTGCCATCGGCGCCGAGCAGGGGGGTGACGAGCAGGGTTCCGCCCTGCAGGTTCTTGGCATCGCCGAGCGCGGAGACGGTGACGTCCATGCGCGTGCCCTGGGTGCCGAACGCCGGCAGATTGCCGGTCACCATCACGGCGGCGACGTTGCCGGTGCGGATGGTGGCGCCGCGGATGTTGACGCCCATGCGCTCGAGCATCGCCTGCAGCGACTGCTTGGTGAAGGGGATGTTGTTCAGCGTGTCGCCGGTGCCGTTGAGGCCGACCACGAGGCCGTAGCCGATCAGCTGGTTCTGGCGCACGCCCTCGATATTGGCGAGATCCTTGATCCGCGACGTTGCGGCCACAGGCCCGGCGGACGCCGCCAGCGCCAGCAGCGCGGCGCAGGCCATCCCGAATAAACGTGCGATCCGGATGCCGGGCATCCCAAACTCCCCTCAGACCTAACTCGCGGATCGCGCGACACTCCCATGACGGCGATCCGCCATTAACCATGCGAGTGGCGTGCCACATCGCTTTGGCGGGGCAATGTGTTGATATATTTATCGAAATTGTCGGATGGCCATTCGCCACCGGTTCGCCAGGGCGCGCGAAACTGCCGTGTGGCGGCAGAAATTGCCGGGTCGTTTACGCACCGTTAACCATAAAACGGCGATGCTCGCGGCATTCAGGCCTGCGGGATTACCACGATGCGCATCTACGGACCGAACGGCACCACGCTTGGCACGTCGACCAGTTCCACGCGGCGGACCTCGTCGAGCGGCTTCTCGCTGCCGGACGCGACGACCGCGCAGGAGGAGGTCCGCTCCACCGCGGCACCGAAGGCCGCCGCCAGCCTCGATGCGCTGCTCGCGCTGCAGGGCGTCGAAGACCCGACCGAACGCCGCAAGCGCTCGGTGGCCCGCGGCAAGGGGGCGCTCGACGTGCTCGACGCGCTCAAGCTCGGACTGCTGTCCGGCAATTTCGATCCCTCCACCGTGAGCCAGCTGCGCAGTGCCGCGGCGAGCCTGAAGGAATCCTCCGGCGATCCCGGTCTCGATGCGGTGCTCGGCGAGATCGAGCTGCGCGTCGAGGTCGAGCTCGCCAAGGCCGGGCAGTACTAGGCTCCTCCCGATCAACTCATCTGTCTTGCGCAACTGACGTCTCAAGTCCGCCAGTGCTTCAGGCCGCCAGTGCCTTGCGCTGCGTATCGTAGCGGCGTTGCGCGGCCAGCACTTCCTTCAGATTCTGTTCGGCCCAATCGCGTAGCGGATCGACCGCTTCGGCGAGCGTCGATCCGAGCGGCGTGATCGAATATTCCACGGTGACCGGAACGGTCGCGATCGCACGGCGGCGCAATAGCCCATCGCGCTCCAGGCTTTTCAGCACTTGCGACAGCATCTTCTGCGAGATGCCCTCGATGGCGCGGCGGAGCTGGTTGAATCGCATCGGCTCGCTGCGCAGCAATAGCAGGATCAGCACCGCCCATTTGTCGCCGACCCGGTCGAGGATCTGGCGCGTCGGGCAATTGGCGGCATAGGCGTCCGGCTTCAGGCTGGCGGCTTTCATCGGGTTACTCCGGCGTAATCAGGTGAGACAAGAGTGCCTTCTTCACACCTACATCCATTTCGCTATCTAGTCACCACTGGAAACCATCAATCGGAGACTTGAGATGAAGATCGCCATCGCCGGCGCGTCCGGCCAGGCCGGGTCGCGCATCACGGCGGAACTCGCCCGCCGCGGCCACGCCGTCACCGCCATCGCCCGCAACCCCGAGAAGATCGCCGATCTGCCCGGTGTCACCGCCAAGAAGGGTGACGTGAATGACGAGGCCGCCCTGGCCGCGCTGTGGGCCGGCCACGATGCCGCGATCAGTTCCGTCCATTTCTCGGTCAGCGACCCCGCCAAGCTGATCGGGGCGGCCAAGGCGTCCGGGACCGGCCGCTATCTGGTGGTCGGCGGCGCCGGCAGCCTCGAAGTGGCCCCCGGCGTCCGCCTGGTGACCACCCCGAACTTCCCGGCCCAGTACAAGGCCGAAGCCTCGAAGGGGGCCGAGTTCCTCGACCTGCTGCGCCAGGAAAAGGACCTGAACTGGACCTTTCTGTCGCCTTCTGCCCTGTTCGTGGCGGGCGAGCGGACCGGCAAGTTCCGCCTCGGCACCGACCAGCTTCTGACCGCCACGGACGGAAAAAGCTGGATCTCGTTCGAGGATTTCGCAGTTGCACTCGCCGACGAAATCGAGCGCCCGGCCCATATCCGCAGGCGTTTCACGGTCGGTTATTGAAGGGCCGGGAGAGGGCGCAAGAGACGGCGCAGGGCGGCCCCCAGGCAGGGCGGATAAGTTTGCCTGTGCAAGGCCTTGGGGGCAGCCCGCCTTTCCTGGTTGCAGATATTGTCTGTCACATGTCGTGGCTATATAAGGCGCCGCGCGGAGGGGTTTTGTTCCCTCCGCCTGACAGGGACATGGCTGCCTTTGGAAAAGCTGAAGAACTACCGGCCGACTGAAAAAGAGCCTTTCATGAATGAGCGGCAGCGCGATTATTTCCGCGCCAAGCTGCTGGCCTGGAAGGATGAGATCCTCCGCGAATCGAAGGTCACGCTGCAGACGTTGCAGGAAGAGAACGTCAATCACCCCGACCTCGCGGACCGAGCGTCCTCGGAAACTGACCGCGCGATCGAACTTCGTGCCCGCGACCGTCAGCGCAAGCTGATCTCCAAGATCGACGCGGCGCTCCAGCGCATCGAAGACAACACCTACGGCTATTGCGAAGAGACCGGCGAGCCGATCTCGTTGAAGCGGCTCGAAGCCCGCCCGATCGCGACGCTGTCGGTGGAGGCGCAGGAACGCCACGAGAAGCGCGAGAAGGTCTATCGCGACGAATAGTGGCGGCTGATCGCCACGGATTGATCCCGGTGCGCACCGGTTGTAGGTTCGCGCCGCCATGATGACACGTACTCTCAACATCGCCTCGGTCTTCTTCCTGGGTTGATCCCGCTTCCACGAGGAAGCGCTGATCGCCCCGGCAAGATCTGCTTGGCCGGGTTCCAGTGAACCGAATGAGCCGGTCAGGTTCCGCGCATCGCGGAGCAGCGATGGCTGGCGACAGTTTGAGAGACAGTCATGATTCATCGAGACGACGCGCGTGCGCTTGACGGCGCGCAGATTGAGCAATTCATCGAACAGGGCTTTGTCCGGATCGACAACGCCTTTCCCCGCGAACTCGCCGATGCCGGACGCGCCATCATGTGGCGCGACCTGCCGTGCAGCGAGCACGATCCCTCGACCTGGACGCATCCGGTGGTGCGGCTGCCCGGCTATGGCGAGGAACCGTTCCGGCAGGCGATCAACACGCCGGTGCTGTATCGGGCGTTCGACCAGATTGCCGGCCTCGGCCGCTGGTCTCCGCGCCACAACATCGGGACCTTTCCGGTGCGGTTTCCGCATCCGGACGATCCCGGCGATGCCGGCTGGCATATCGATGTCAGTTTTCCCGGCGACGATTGCGACCCGAACGAACGCAGCGACTTCTCCGCCTGGCGGGTCAACATCGTCTCGCGCGGCCGGGCGCTGCTGATGCTGTTCCTGTTCTCCGATGTCGGCGAGCCCGACGCGCCGACCCGGATCAGGGTCGGATCGCACCTGCCGATCGCGCGCTATCTTGCGCCGGCGGGCGAGGCAGGACGTGCGCGCATGGTGCTCGACGAGATGGGCGCCGATTGCGAGGTCGCACTCGCGACTGGCGCGGCGGGGACGGTCTATCTCTGCCATCCCTTCCTCGTGCACGCCGCGCAGATGCATCGAGGAACGAGGCCGCGCTTCATGGCCCAGCCGGCGCTCGGCAGTGGCGAGCCATACCGGCTCGAGCGTGACGACGGCGCCTACTCGCCGGTCGAGATCGCGATCCGGCGTGCGCTCGGCATGGGGTGAAGTGCGATGGCCGTTTGGTGAAGCGGCCGCGCCACGCGCTGGCTCCACCTCTCCCGCTTGCGGGGGAGGTCGGATCGCATCGTTAGATGCGATCCGGGTGGGGGCTCTCTCCGCAATACGACTCGTGGTGATACCCCCGCCCCAACCCTCCCCCGCAAGCGCAGGGCTATCGCATATGGCTGAGGGCTGCCATGAGGAAGGCATTGTCCCAGCCGGCGCGCTTAATTTTGCGCCGCAGGGAGGCTGGATCCGGGTGAGTTCGCAGGATGTTGAGGGCGAGCCTGCGCAGAATGGCAAGGTTCTCGGGCGCATGGTCGCAGCGTGAGCGGTTGCTATCCTCGGCAAAATGGACGTCGAGCACCCAATGGAGTTGGTTCTCGATGCCCCAATGGCTGCGAGTGACGTGGAGCAGCCGCTTGGGAGCGATGTATTTGGACAGGAGATAGTGACGCACGACAGGCGCATCGGCGCGCTGCTTCCGCAGGCGTCTGCGCGAGGTGATGCGCCCTATCGCGGCGGCCCCTGGGAAGCCATAGAGGTCCGCCAAACTGGTATTGCGCATGACTGTGGCACGTCGCACTTCGCGTCGATCGTGGGTGGAAGGGTCGATCTGCTCGGCTGTGCTGCGCTTGCCCGATCGCGCAAATTGTTGGGTCACCGCGGTGAACAAGCGCCCGCGGTTGGCCTTGATCGCCAGAACATAGTCGCCGCCGCGCTCGCGCACCGTAGCCGCAAAGGCGCGGGTACAATGCAGCGCATCGGCGGTAACGATGCAGCCTTCCAGCGACAGAAGGTCCAGTACCTCCAGAGCGCCCGCCGTCTCGTTGCGACCAGATGCCTTTTGCTGAGCCAAGGCCATGCGGGCATCCACCGCAAAGACGTTGACCATGTGCAGCGGGGTGGCCTTGCCGCCGCGTTCGTAGGCCCCGCGCAGGGCCTTGCCGTCAACCGCCACGACCCCAGTCAGCTTGATGCGGTTGGCCTTGGCAAAGGCCGCCATGAAGCGACGAAATGCGCACTCAAAGGCCTGCGGTTTGAGCAGGCGGAACACCCGACTGAATGTATCGTGGCTTGGGATGCCATGCTCCAGGCGAAGAAAGAGCCGCAACAGCTCCTCCTTCGACTGCCCGAAGTCCGCCATGTCCGAGCACGACTCCGCCCCGCACAGCATCGCCGCCAGTGCGATGAACAGCACTTCCAACAGATCGTGCCTGGCATTGTCCGCGCGCGGGTCCGGCAACCGCCGAAAGGCCGTCTTGAACTTCTTCATCCGACCCCCTCCTTAATCCGGGAGTCGTCTTCAGAATCGGTGTTGCCTTACAATGCAATAGCCAGCGAAACCCCATATGCGATTCCCCTGCCCGCAAGCGGGAGAGGGGGCCGAGTCCCGGTGCCGATGCAATCGGTCCTCACTCAGCCAATTCCAACTCCAAGCTGCGTCTCGCCTGCTACGGCGCTTCGTCGGGGCCGAAGATCTTCGACCACGCCAGCAATTCGCGGAAGGCCGGCGTCAGGCTCCAGGCCGAATCCGTCAGCTGGTAGGCGACCTGCAGCGGCTTCTCGGTGAGCACCTTGCGCGCGATCAGCCCGTCGCGCTCGAGCTCGCGCAGCTGCGCGGTCAGCATATGCTGGGTGATCGGCGCGAGCGCGCGGCGGAGCGCGCCGAACCGCACGCCGCCATTCATCAGCGTGAACAGGATCTCGAGCTTCCACTTGCCGCTGAGCGCGTGGATCGCGTGCTTGAACTCGAGCAGCAACGCGGGGTCGGTCGGGCAACTCTCGCAGTCACTGCCGTCACACAGATCGCTGGTATTGTTTTCCATACCGGTCTCGATTTTCATTCTACTTGCCCGAACAGAGATAGTGACCAGATGCGGTCTGTGCAGGGTGGGCGGCGCGACGTCCGGACCCGCTGAACCATGGAGAGGCGAGGGCATGAGCACGGTTTTGGTCACGGGCGGAACGGGCTTCATCGGCGCGCATACGATTCTGCAGCTGCTTGCCGCCGGGCACGCGGTGCGCACCACGCTCCGCAATCCGGATCGCAGCAAGGACGTCATCGCGATGCTGCGCGAGGGCGGTGCTGATACGCCCGACCAGGTCGGTTTCGTCACCGCAGATCTCTTGCGCGACGACGGCTGGCGCGAGGCGGTCAGGGGTTGCGATTACGTGCTCCATGTCGCATCGCCGCTCGGCGCCCACGTGCCTGAGGACGAGAACGAGCTGATCGTTCCGGCGCGTGAAGGAACGTTGCGGGTGTTGCGCGCGGCGCGCGAGGCTGGCGTCAAGCGTGTCGTCATCACATCGTCGTTCGCCGCGATCGGCTATGGCCATCCGCCGCAAGCGGCGCCGTTCGACGAGACCGTCTGGTCCAATCTCGATGGCGGCGATGTGCAGGCCTATCCCAAATCGAAGACGCTGGCCGAGCGCGCGGCCTGGGATTTCATCTCGCGCGAAGGCAATGGCCTCGAGCTTGCCGTGATCAATCCCACCGCGGTGTTCGGCCCGGCGCTGGGCGCCGACTTCTCCGAGTCGATCGGCATCATCAAGGCGCTGCTCGACGGCGCGATGCCGGCGGTGCCGCGGATCCATTTCGGGCTCGTCGACGTGCGCGATGTCGCCGACCTGCATCTGCGCGCCATGACCTCGCCCAAGGCCAGCGGCGAGCGCTTCCTGGCGGTCGCCGGCGAGACCCTGTCGGTGCTGCAGGTTGCCCGCCTGCTGCGTGAAAAACTCGGCAGCAAGGCGCGGCGTGTGCCGCGGTTCCAGGCGCCGGATTGGCTGATCCGGCTCGCCGCACGGCGCAACCCGTTGGCCCGCGCCACCCTGCCGCTGCTGGGCAAGGTGCGCCGCTCGACCAGCGCCAAGGCGCAGAACATGCTCGGCTGGCGCCCGCGCGGCAATGAGGAGATGATTGTGGCGACCGCCGAGAGCCTGATCAGGCTCGGCTTGGTCAAGGCCTGACGGGAGCTGCCGTCCAGCGTGCTTGCCAGATGCGTCGGCGAGTGCTGAATTGCTGTCAGCAGACAGGGGCGCCACGGCGCCGCGGAGAACATCAGGGAGGCTGCGCAGATGGATCGGGTCCTCGCGGCCGCAAAAGCGATCGCCAGCGCGCGCCGCAATCGCGCGCCACTCAAGGCGCTCGCCAAGGACGTCGTGCCGCGCGACGAGGCCGAAGGCTATGCCGTCCAGTACGCGCTGCACGATCTGCTGCTGGAACAGGTCGGCAGCCTCGTCGGCTACAAGATCGGCTGCACCAGCGCGGTGATGCAGGAATATATCAACATCCCGCACCCCTGCGGCGGCGGCGTGTTCGAGAAGGTCGTGCATGACAGCGGCGTGCAGCTGCCGGCGGCCGATTTCGTCCATGTCGGCGTCGAGTGCGAGATCGCGGTGCGGCTCGCGCGCAGTCTCGCTCCCGGCGAAGCGCCGTTCACCGCCGAATGGGTCGCGGAGGCGATCGAGGCCTATTATCCGGCGATTGAGATCGTCGACGACCGCTACGTCAAATGGGAGACGCTCGGCGCGCCGACGCTGATCGCCGACGACTTCTTCGCGGCCGGCTGCGTGCTCGGCGAGGCGGTGCCGCGCATCACCGTGCCCGATCTGCGCAAGGTCACCGGACGCGCGCTCGTCAACGGCAAGGAGGAGGGGCGCGGCACCGGCGCCGACGTGCTCGGCCATCCCCACAATGCGCTCGCCTGGCTCGCCAATCATCTCGCCGCCGAAGGCCGCGGCCTGCATGCCGGGCAGATCGTGCTGACCGGCAGCCTGGTCAAGACAATATGGCTGAAGGCCGGCGATGCGGTCGTGATGGAGCTCGAGGGGCTCGGCAAGGTGGAAGCGACGTTCACCTGACTTGCCATGCTCGCCATGTCGAATGGTCGCCATTCCCTAGGGGTGACCGCTCGCACATGTCTGAACCGAACCGTCCCACACGGCCCTGACCGCCTCGAACGGCACGGTCAGCCGGGCATATTTGCGCTTGAACCAGACCCCGACCTCGAAGCCGTCATCCTTCACCACCAGGCGATCGAACTCGTGTTGCAGGATGATCGTGATCTCCTCGGGGTATTGCTCGATCACGGCGGCGGGCAGTTTCACGCCATCGGCCCTGGTTGCGAAGGTGATGTTGACCGGCCGGTCCTCCGCGGCATGGCGGAGCGATGCGGCCATCTCGATCCGCTTCGGCGCGGTGTTGCAGGGTTCGGCGCCGGCGCGCCTGGTGAACGAGGCCGCCAGCAGCAGCACCAAAGCAATCCTTCCGCACCCGATCCTTCGCTGCCCAATCCTTCGCTGCCCGTGCCACATCCGACCTCTCCATGCCGCTCGCATGGTTTCAGTGGCCGGAGTCCACGCCGAGGTTCACGTCGCCGGTCGTTTCGCGTCCGTGACCAGCTCGACCTTGCCGTCGGCCAGCCGATAGACCGCGCCGACGATCCTGAGCTTGCCCTGATCGACCGCGGCGCTGAGGATCGGCGTCGCCGATTTGAGCTTCGCGACATTGTCGATGACGTTCTGCGTGATGGCGTTGGCGAGCCGGTCGCCGGGCTTGCCTTCGGTCGCCTTTATGGCCGGCGCGAGCGCGTTGACCAGCGAAGGCAGATGGCCGGGCAGGGTGGTGTTGTCCTTCAGCGACTTGATGGTGGCGTCGACTGCCCCGCAGGCGTCATGGCCGAGCACCATGAACAGCGGCACGTTGAGCACCGCCGCCGCATATTCGAGGCTTGCTATCATCTCATCGCTGGCGAAATTGCCGGCGACGCGGCAGACGAACAGATCGCCGCGGCCGGTGTCGAAGGCGTACTCCGGCGCGATGCGGGAGTCGGCGCAGCTCAGGACGCCGGCGAACGGATTCTGTCCGCCGGCCAGCGCCTCGCGCTCGTGCTTGAAATCATGCCGCCGCGAGACACCCTCGACATAACGGAGATTGCCCTTCACCAGCCGGTCCAGCGCCGCGTCCGGCGACAGCACGTTCTGCGGTTTCGGCGGCGGTTTCGTCTCCTTGGCGGAGACCTGCGGCGCAAGGGCGAGGCTGGCTGCGGTGCACGCCGCGGCAGCGAGGAAGCGGCGCCGTGAGGTCTGGGTGGGAAGAGTGACGTCGCAGAGTTGGCACATCAGGGATCTCCGTGAACAAGGACTGCATCCGTGCAATGGTTGTAAATCATGCGCAGCGCCATCGCAACGGGCTCTCATGTCGCGCGACATACACCGTTGTCGTCCTGGCCTAGTGCGCAATTGCGCACGGGAGCCAGGACGACGATGAGGATGGTTCTCGATTCAACCTGTCAAACAGCTTGTTCGCTGTCATCGCCCGGCTTGACCGGGCGATCCAGTATTCCAGAGACGCTAGTGCTTGAGCCGAGGGGGCGGCGTACTGGATCGCCCGGTCAAGCCGGGCGATGACAGTGTGGGTGGGGACGCAACTTCGCGTTCTCGCGACATGATTTGCCCGAGCTTTGCTCTTCGTTCCGCCCTCTTCGAACAGAGGGCGCAGGGAAAGCCGGGTGCCGATCGCACCCATGGGCCCCGAGCAAAGGATGAAAGCTCGGGGGTAGGACCACAGGTGTAACCGGAGCAATCCGGCTTTCCCTGCGCGATGGGTTACGGCTTATACGTGCTCTCCCCGGCGAGACTGGGCTTGTTTGTCACCGCCTTCGCAAGACGCAATTGCGTCTCACAAGGGGACACCGGCCGCTAGGGCGTCAGGACCACACCACTTCACCGTCCGCCTTGCGCGTCCTCGTCAGTGCCACGCTCGGCGTCCACCGCATCCCACACCGCGTTCGTGACGACCGCGAAGCGCCCCTCGATCGGGTGAGACGGGCGAACCATACATCAAATTATCGTTCCGATAAACCGAAATACTTTTGCTGCGGGGGCTTGCGCCGTCGGGCAACTCAGTAGCAGGGGCCAGCCGCTATCCCCTCATCATTCCGGGACAGTTTCAGCGGTTCGCGCGATGCACGCTTGATGACAGGCTCGAGCTTAGTCCGGAAACCATTCATCCGCGAGATGTGCGGCCCGATGGATTCCGGGTTCTCGCGGAGCCTGTCATCGGGCCGCGCTCTGCGCGGACCCGTTGGCGAGCCCGGAGTGACGATGGAAGTGTTTCTGGATCGAAACGCATCGCATCGTTCTGATTCGAAAACCCGTCTTCTCACCGCAGTGAAATCTGATAGCTTCGTGCAGTTGGCCCTCGGGCAATTGGTCCTGCCAAAAGAAGGCTGGCGATCGTACCATCGATTCGCGCACGGCATTTTCGAGCGCACCAGATACGTAGTTTTTGCGCCGGCTTTCGCAGTGTCGACAGCGGCGCGCACATTTCGCTGACGTACATTTTGAATCCAGAAATCGATCAGTGCTCGATCAACATATTTAATTGATTGGAGGCATCGTCATGATCCGCAGCGGATCGTTAGCACTCGTTATCGGTGCGATATTGATCAGCCCGGTGAGCGCGGCATCGGACCTGGTCGCGCGGGGTGATTATCTGGTCAATGGCATCCTGACCTGTGGCAACTGCCATACGCCGAAGGGGCCATCGGGCGAGATCACGGATAAGGCATTTTCCGGCGGCGCGTCATGGGACGAGCCACCTTTCAAGGTCACCGCCTCGAACATCACGCAGGACAAGGAAACCGGCATCGGCAATTACACCGACGCCGAGCTCAGGCAACTCCTGCGCAAGGGCATCAAGCGCAACGGCGCACCGGTCGCCATGATCATGCCAAGCGGCTTCTACGAGATTATGACCGGGCGCGATCTCGATGCGGTGATCGCTTATCTGCGCACGATCAAGCCGATCAAGAATGCGGTGCCGGACCCGATCTACAGGATGGTGCAACGACATCCCGTCCCCCCGGGCGGTGATAGCGCGTACACCGAGGCGATGCTGGGCGACAAGGTGCAGCAAGGGTTCTACCTCACCACGATCGCGCACTGCATGGAGTGCCACACGCCGATGGGGCCGCAAGGGCGAGAATTTGCAACCAGGCTGGGCGCTGGTGGCGGCAAGTTTCCGGGACCTTGGGGTGTATCGGTTTCGAGGAACATCAGCTCCAGCAAGACGAACGGCATTGGCGGCTGGACCGACGACGAGATCAAACGCGCCATCACTCAGGGCGTCAGCAAGGATGGCAGCAAGCTCAATCCGCCGATGGGTTTCCACTACTACGCCACCGTGTCAGCTGCCGATCTCGATGCCATCGTCGCCTATCTGCGTACGGTGCTGCCAAAAGAGTAGTCCGAAAGTCTCTTGGGCCTTGCATTTGCGGGACGGTCTGTTGTTGGCCGAGCCGAATTGGCGCGGCCGCATTCGGCAGGCTTGACGGATCTGGCCGACTTGCTCCAGCGGACAAATCGGCTTCGGCGAATAACCCGCGGGCTATGAAAGGCTGGAGCGATCATTGCTCGGAATGGAGCCGCAAAAGCCTTAACGAGACGGGTTTCATCGCAATCGCACCTCGCAAGCTTCCCGTTGATATATCCATAACTGACCGGTTATGAGTTAATCCATAGCCATTAGGTTATGGATCGCAAAATGCCTGACGCCCACGACATGCTGTTTCGAACCCTCGCGGACCCGACCCGCCGGGCGATCTTCGAGCGCCTGTGCCGCGAGGGCGAGCAGACCGTCGGCGCGCTGACGGCCCGCGGGAAAATCTCGCAGCCGGCGGTGTCGAAACATATCGGCGTGTTGAAACACGCCGGGCTGGTGCGCGATCGCCATGAAGGCAGGCAGACGCATTACAGCGCGCAACTCGGCGCACTGGCGCCGCTGATCGACTGGACCAGCCAGATGGCAGGCTTCTGGCAGAACCGGTTCGACCACCTCGAAGATCTTCTCAAAAGGATGGACCAATGAACAAGACCACCGCTGAAACGCGCACCGCGATCGTCGAGCGCGAATTTCCCCATGCGCCGGAAAAGCTCTGGCGCGCGCTGACCCAACCGCATTTGATCGAGGAGTGGCTGATGAAGAACGACTTCAAGCCCGAGGTCGGGCACAGCTTTAATCTGCGCGGCGAATGGGGCGGCGTGCTGGACTGCAAGGTGCTCGCCGTCGAGCCGCACAAGACGCTGTCCTACACCTGGAATTTCGCGCATGAAGATGCCGCCTACAATCTCGAGAGCGTGGTGGTCTTCACGCTGACGCCGACGGCGAAGGGCACCCATCTGCGCGTCGAGCAGTCCGGCTTCCAGCCGCATCAGAAGCAGGCCTATGGCGGCGCCCATGCCGGATGGAAGCAGTTCCTGGAGAATCTCGATCAGCTGATGGTCCGGGAAGGCTAACCGTCTCCGTCATTGCGAGCCAACGGGTCGCGCGAAGGCGCGCCCGATGACAGGCTCCGCGAAGCAATCCATCAGCAGCGTATGCGGATGGATGGATCGCTTCGTCGCTACGCTCCTCGCGATGACGGTCTAATCACATACACCACCCCACAGGAGGTCACATTGAACTGGAAGAACTGGATCAGGCAACTTCACCGCTGGCTTTCGATTGCCTTCACGGTCGCCGTCATCATCAACATCATCGCCACTGGTGCAGCAGCAGCAAGCCGTGTGGATCGGTCTGCTTGCGCTGTTTCCGCTGATCTTCATGCTGCTCAGCGGCCTGTATCTGTTCGCGCTGCCCTATCTGGCACCGCGGCGGGGACCGACCTCGGCATCACAAGTGTGATGCCCGGGCATCTCAAATATGATTGCATGACGCAGGTGAGGAACACGAGGCGGACATGACGGCATCGGAACGTATCGACCGGATGATCGAGGATCTCACCGACTGGCGCGGCAAGACGCTGGCCAGCCTGCGCAAGAGCATCCTCGCCGCCGACCCCGGCATCATCGAGGAGTGGAAGTGGATGGGCAGCCCGGTGTGGTCGCGTGACGGAATCATCGCGGTCGGCAACGCGCACAAGGGCAAGGTGAAGCTGACCTTCATGTACGGCGCGCAGCTGCCGGACCCCGACAAGCTGTTCAACACCGGCTTCGAGGGCAATGTGCGGCGCGCGATCGACCTGTTCGAGGGCGACAAGATCAACGACCGCGCATTTAGGGCCCTGATCCGCGCCGCGATCGAACTCAATCAGGCCAAATCGAAGAAGCCGGCCAAGAAAGCTGCGAAAGCGGCGGCGGGTGCCCGCGCGGCCGCGAAGAAAAAGGCGTGAGTTGTGATCGTGCGTTGCCCGCTGACTCGATCGAGCTGAGATGATCAGGACCAGGCTCGCCACATCGTCGGACGCGGAAGCCGTCTCCGCGTTGCTGATGGCCAATAGCGGTGACCGGGGTGGCATGCTGCTCGGGCAATGGCCGCGCGATGTGATCGAGACGCGCATTGCAAGCGGGCAATCGATCGTCATCGCGACCGACGAAGCGGGCAGACTGCTCGGCGCGCTCCTGACGTCGGAGAAGGGATTTGACGAGGCTCCGCCGGTGCAGGCCATGCTGCGGGCCTGGCCGGGGCGTCCAGATGCCTATGTGTATGGTCCCGTATGCATCTCGCAGGACGCGCGCGGCCTTGGAGTCCTGGAGGGGTTGTACGCGAGGCTGCAGGCAAATTTTCCCGGCCGTGAGGCGATCCTCTTCATCAGGGACGACAATCCGCGCTCGCTCAAGGCGCATCTGCGGCTCGGTATGCGCGAGGTCGCGCGGTACGACTTTAACGGCAAGGCGTTCGTTGTGCTGAGCGACCGGCCCGACGCCCCGCCATAGCCGTCGTTCTCGCGGCACAACTCTGGGCAGCGGGTACCGAGCATTCTACGCCGAGATGTCGATGGCCTGGCCGGCCTTGCCGGCGTTCTTCTGGAACGACTGCTCGATCAGCTCCTTGATCTTCTGCTCGACCGCTGCGCGCTGATCCGGCGTCATGTTCTTGAGGTCCTCCTCCGACATGCCCATGCTCTTGAGGATGTTGGCGCGCATGCGGTCCATCGGACTCATCTGCGCGTATTTGAGAAATTTCTGCTCGACGCTGTCGTCGAGCGAACTGCCGCTTGCGGCTTGCGTCGATCCGGTGGCGTCGGCGGTCAGCGGTTTCTTCAACGTGCCGGTCGTCATGCCGGCCGCGACCGATCCGAAGGCTGAGATCGACGTCATCTGTGCGCGCGGTCCCCGTTTGCAATGCTGCAACCGCGGAGCAATTGGCGTGCCATCCGGCGCGCCAGTGATTTCAAGGAGATCGCGGCGCTCCCATGCGCGTACGGCGCGCGGCGGGCAGCTTCTGCCGGGCGAAGTCTGCCTGGCGTGGCACTTACGCCTTGGTGTGCACGATCACTGGACCCGCTACAGCGGTGGCCGGCCCGATCAGCAATGGACCGAGATTGTCATCGATCCAGGCCAGCGCGCGGCGGTTGGCCTCCTCGGCGCCGGCGTAATTGTTGAACACGCTGATCGCGGTGACCGTGTCGTCGCCGGCATAGACCACGTAATAGGCCATGAAGCCTTCGACGTCGCTGATGATCGGAATAGCGCCTTCCTTGATCCGGCGCGCGAGTTCTTCGGCGCTGCCAGTCTTCGCCTTGGCGTGACGGATGGCGGCATACATGCGGTCCTCCTTCCGGCTGCATCGATCGTGCTGCGCTTCGCGCATGCGCAATGCTACGCCTGATAGGGCGGGGACGCCATCGCCATTGCGGACGGGTCAGCTGAAACGCCTGGTTACGACGGTCGTGCGGCGGTCGGGGAGTTTTGGCAGTCTCGCGACATCCGCGCGTGTTGTCGTGGCTTTTGGGCCGGGGGTGGGCTCCGGCTCGTGCTGCTGTAGAAACAGCGTGGCTTCGAACAGCACACCGGGGGCCTGCTTGGCGGTGCCCGAGCACACCGCCCGGTTGCCGTTGAACGAGCCGGTCAGCTGCGCCTCGACCTCGTCGCAGCCGAACACCGTGGTGAACGGGCCGTCGGCATATCTGTGCGTCGTCAGGATCGCGGTGAAGCGGTCATCCTCAAGCTGATAGCTACCGCCATAGGTGAACATGGCGTCGCCACCCGAGATCCTGCCATTTGCGAGCTGGACTATTCCGGTGCCTTCGCCGCGCGGCGTCCGGAACCACGCCGCATACCGACCGTCTCTTTGCATGACTGTCATACAAATAGAAAACCCTGCGTTGTCGCCTAGCTACGTTGCAATCGATCGGACTTCCACTGCGCGCTGCTGCGACGGTTAACGAACCGAGAAAGCGATCGCGTGACTTTCGGAAAGCGGTATCCGACTGGTGCACGCCGATCGCGCGAGCGCACGCTACCGGTCACAAAATGCCACGGCCCTCGCCAGGGGAGCTAGCGAGGGCCGTGTTGGTACACCGCGCCGCGCCTAGGTTCGCGACGAGATGTGGGAGCTCGTGAAAATCTTACCTAGTACCCAGAATCAGAGCTGAGTGATACGGCGGCCTTTGAAACGGCGTTGACGGACCTTTTTCTTGGTCCAGACGAAGGGCTCGGCTCTGTCGTTGTATGCGTTGACGTAGGCATCGATGTGCTCCTGAAGCTGCGTGAGGCTTGTGAAGGAGGTGCCGCTGAGCGACTGCCCCTGCAAGATCGAAAACCATACCTCGACCTGATTGAGCCAAGACGCACTTGTCGGCGTGAAATGAAATTGCACGTTGGGGTGGGCCTTGAGCCAATGCTCGTTCTTCTTGTGGGTGTTGAGGTTGTCGAGGATGACGTGAAGCTTCCGGTTCGGAAAAGCCGCGGTGACGCTGTTCATGAAGTCGAGAAACTCGACGCGGCGTCGGCGTTTTGAATGCGCCGCGATGATCTTTCCGGTGGCGACTTCGAGCGCCGCAAACAATGTTGTGGTGCCATGCCGCTTGTAATCGTGGCTCTGGCCGGTCAAGGCGCGGCCATTGGGCAACTTCAGATAACCCTGCGCTCGCTCCAAAGCCTGGATCGAGGGCTTCTCGTCCACGCACAGCACAATGGCCTTCGCGGGCGGGGCGACATAGAGGCCGACAACATCGGCGGCTTTGGCCGTAAAGTTCGGGTCGTTGCTCTCACACCAGGACTTACGAGCCGCGAGGTCAATCTTGTGGCTGCGCAGGAACCGCCAGACATATTGGACGTCAACATCGCCCAGCGCCCCGGCCAGCAGGGGCCCGGTCCAGCGTGCGAACCCGTCCGGCGGCGGCTTGTCCAGCAGCTTCAGAATCCGCTTGTCGGTGGCCTTCGTATAGATTGGCTGCTTGCCCGGTCGCGGCTTGTCTTGCAGCCCTTCAAGGCCTTGGTCGGCATAGCGATGCCGCCAAAGGCTGACAATCCGCGGCTGGACCCCAACTTCCTTGGCGATCGACCGAGTGCTGCGTCCATCCGCCGCCAACAGAACTATCCGCGCCCGCTTCAAATCGCGCTGCAACGTCACCGGGGAGCGGCAACACGCCTCAAGCACCTTGCGATCTTTCCTCGAAAGGTGGACTTCTCTTGCTTCGGGTATCATCCCGACCTTGAATCACGACTCACGCTTTAAGAACAGTAGGTACTAGGCATGATCCTTTTCCGAAAACCGGTTTCCACTTTGCGCTCACGCGGCCCTTCGGGTTGGGATCATGCCGTTAGAAGGGCAGCAGCACGTCGAGGACCTGCTGACCGTAACGCGGCTGCTGCACATCGGTGATCTGGCCGCGGCCGCCATAGGCGATGCGGGCCTGGGCGATCTTCGAGGAGTCGATGGTGTTGTCGCTCTGGATGTCCTCCGGGCGCACGATGCCGGCCACGATCAGCTCGCGGATTTCGTAGTTGACGCGGATCTCCTGCTTGCCTTCGACCACAAGGTTGCCGTTCGGCAGCAGCTGGGTGACGACAGCGGGGACGTTGGTCTGCAATGCTTCCTGGCGGTTGACCGAGCCCTTGCCGTCGCTCGAGGCCGTCGAGTCGGCGGTCAGGATGCGGCCCGGCAGAATCTTGTTCGGCTGCGTGATGGTCTGCGAGCCCAGGAAGTTGGTGACCCCGGAGTCTTCGGAATTGGTGCGGCTGCGCTGGGTTTCGTTGGCGATTGCGGCCTTGTCGGTGATGTTCACCATGACGGTCAGGATGTCGCCGACCCGCGCGGCGCGCTGGTCTTTGAAGAAGGCGCGCGAGCCGCTGCGCCACAGCGAGTTGGGGCTGTAGGAAGCGACCTCGGGCTTCGGCATCGGCATCTGCACCGGCTTGTAGCCGGGCTGCGTCGTCGGGTTCTCGATCTCCGTCAGCTTCGGCTTTTCACCGATCTGGGAGAGACGGTCGATCGACGAGCAACCGCTGGCGATCGCTCCGAGTGCGAACAGCGCACCGGCCAGGACGAGGCGGTTGATACGGTACTGGGACATGAACTTACTCGGCGTTTGGTGCGACTGAACTCAGCTTGACGGGAGCGGAATCTGACGAGGTGGCGTCGGCGGCCGGCGCGGCGCGCGGGGTTGCGACCGAGATCGAGACCTCGCCGCGGCCGGTGACGACGCCGGAGACGGCGCGCTTGGACTGCAGGTTCATCACGTTGACGACGTCGCCCTCGGCGCCGCCGTCGATCGCCTTGCCGCGGATCGTGAGGTAGAGACCGGAGGTGCGGTAGATCAGCGTGACGTTCTGGTCGCGGGTGACCAGATCGGGCTTCACCAGGTCGGCGACGCGCAGGGCCTGGCCGGCGCGGAGCTGGCGGCGGACCTGCATGCCGATGGTGCTGTCGCGCACCGCCGCGTCGTTGCCGATTTCGGCCTTCGGACGGCGCTCGATCAGCACGTCGGAGGCCTTCAGCAGCTCGCCGCGCTCGACATTGCGCACCAGCACGGCGGCGTCGATGGTCTCGATCGCGGTGCCGGTGAGGCGCAGCTTGTACGGCGCCGTCCCGGCGTCGTTGCTGATCTCGAAGGTCACGTCGAAACGCGTCGAGCGCGCGTCGTAGCGCACGCCGATCGGCTGCATCGCGCCCGTGTTGGTCGCCTCGAGGCGAATGTCGCCGGGATCGCGGTCGAAGGTCAGCGCGATATTGCCGGCCCGGCCGAGGCCGTGGCGGCCCTCGAGCGCGCGCGACACCTGCTGCTCGATTTCCTTGTTGTCGATGGTGCGCGCCAGCCGCGTGACCGTGATCTCCTTCAGCTCGCCGGTGTCGACGCCGATCACCTGGTGGCTGCGCAGCACGTTCAGCACCTGGGCGACCGGCAGCGTGCCTGTGGTGCCGAGGTCAGGGGCGCGGTAGATCGCGATGCTGCCGGCATTGTCGATGAGGTCGCCGACCCGCACGATGTCGTCCGCGACCCTGATGCTGGCGCGCAGCGTCGGCACCGCGATGGTCTCGCTGCGGCTTTGCGCGGCGGCTGGTGCCACGGTGACGGCGAGGAGCGCGGCTGCGATCAGGAGTGAGCGGGCGATCATCAACATCATCCTCAGCGGAACAGGTTGGAGGTCGACTGCATCATCTGGTCGGCCGCGGAGACCACCTTCGAGTTCATCTCATAGGCGCGCTGGGCTGCGATCAGGTCGGAGATTTCCGAGACCACCTCGACATTGGCCTGCTCGAGGTTGCTCTGCTGCATGTCGCCATAGCCGTCGGTGTTGGCGATGCCGTCCTGCGGCTGGCCGGAGGCCGGCGTTTCCTGGAACAGATTGTCGCCGATCGGCATCAGTCCGGCCTTGTTGATGAAGCGGGTCAGGCCGATCTGGCCGACATTGGTCGATGCAGTCTGGCCCGGCAGCGTTACCGAGACCTGGCCCTGCGCATTGATGGTGAGGCCGGAGGCGTTCTGCGGGATCGTGATGGTCGGCTGCAACAAATTGCCCTGCGTGTTGACGATGCGGCCCTGGTTGTCCATCTGGAACGAACCGTCGCGGGTGTAGGTGAAGGTGCCGTCCGGCATCAGGATCTTGAAGAAGCCTTCGCCGCGGATCGCGATGTCGAGATCGTTGCCGGTCGGCGACAGCGTGCCCTGGGTCATCATCCGCGGCGTGCCGACGGTCTTGACGCCGCCGCCCAGGTCGATGCCCATCGGCATGATGGTGTTCTGATCGGAGGCCTGCGCGCCGACCCGGCGCACATGGTCGTAGATCAGGTCCTGGAACGCGGCGCGCTGCTTCTTGTAGCCGGTGGTGCGCAGGTTCGCGATGTTGTTGGAGATCACCTGAACGCTGAGTTCCTGTGCCGCCATTCCGGTCGCAGCTGTATAAAGTGCGCGCATCGGTCAATCCCCCGGATCAGTTCGGCACGTCGGCGAGCTTCTCGATCGCCGACTTGTGCAGGTCGCTCTGCTGTTGCAGCAGCGAGGCGATTTGGGTGTAGGTCCGCGTGATCTCGATCATGCGGCTCATCTCGACGACGGAATTGACGTTCGACTTCTCGATGAAGCCCTGGCGGAGCTGCGCCTTGGTGTCGGGCAGCGGCTGCGTGCCCTCGCCGGGCGCGTAGAGGTTGGAGCCTTCCTTGAGCAGGCGCTGGGCCTGCGCGAACGAGACCAGGCGCAGCTTGCCGCGCACCGAGTCGAGGCGGGACGTGCCCTCCTGCACGGTGATATTGCCGTCGGCGCCGATGTTGACGTCGTGGTCGGTCTGCTGGAACGTGATCGGGCCGGCGTTGCCGAGCACCTGGTAGCCCGAGGCGGTGACGAGCTGGCCGCGGCCGTTGATCTGCAGATTGCCTTCGCGGGTGTAGCGCTCGCCGGCCGGGGTCTGCACCACCAGGAAGGCGTTGCCGTCGATCGCGACGTCGAGCGGGTTCTTGGTCTCTTCGGTCGGCCCCTGCGAGAAGTCGTGGAAGGTCGCGCGGTCCTGCACGAAGGAGACGCGGCGGTCGGAGGACGCGAAATTGTCCTCATGCGCGTTCGAGGACAGATATTCCTGGAACAGCGACCGGTCGGCCTTGTAGCCGTTGGTGTTCATGTTGGCGATGTTGTTGGAGACGACATCCATCTGCCGTTCCAGCACCATCTGCTTCGATAGTCCGACCAGAAGCGTATTCTGCATCGGTGGTTCTCCCCTGTGAGGTGATCCGATGCAGAGGTTCTCCCAAACCTTCACGCCGGACCGTCGGTAACCATTGGGTTCTCCCAAACCCGTTCGTTACGACGTCCTCTCAGCGAAAGCCGTGCCAACTCGAAATATTCAGGTATTTGAATATCTTAGATGTTTGACCGGGTCGTGCGCGGGGCGGCAGAAAGGTCTTGTTGACCATGTTTGCCGGCAGTTTTTTCCTAGGAGCTTGTCTGGATAGTCGCTGTTCAAATCTGGTCGGGTCTGATTCAACATTGGGCGATGAGCAAGTATTTTCGGCCTTGGAACATCGATCAGACGCTGCTTCTGCCGCCGAATGTGCAGGACTTCGTGCCGAAAGGCCATGTCTCGCGGTTTATGGTTGATCTGGTGCGGGAGAGCCTCGATCTCAGGGAGATCATGGGCAGCTATGTGAGCGGGCTTGGGCAGCCGCCGTTTGATCCGCGGATGATGGTGGCGCTGCTGCTGCATAGCTATGCGAGTGGGCTGTATTCGTCGCGTCGGATTGCCAAGGCCTGCCGGGAGCGGAACGATTTTGTGATGATCGTGGCGCTGGATGCGCCGGATTTTCGGACGATCAGCGACTTTCGCAAGCGACATTTGAAGGCGCTCGGCGCGCTATTCGTGCAGGTTCTGAAGTTGTGCGAGACGGCCGGGCTGGTCAAGCTCGGTCATGTCGCGCTGGATGGTACGAAGATCAAGGCGAACGCGTCGAAACACAAGGCGATGAGTTATGAGCGCATGAAGAAGCGCGAGGCGGAATTGAAGGCCGAGGTCGCTCGCATGCTGGCGGCCGCCGAGGCGGCGGATGCCTCGGAGGATGAGACTTTCGGCAACAGCGACGAACTGCCGGACTGGACCGTCGACAAGCAGAAACGGCTGGCGAAGATCCAGCAAGCGATGGCGGCGCTGGAAGCGGACGCCAAACTGGCGGCGGAGGAAGAGCGCCGCATCGAGGCCGAAAAGGAACAGCAGCGCCAGGCCGAAGGCCGCAAGAAGCCGGGCAAACCGGCGGCGCTGCCATCGGAGGAACCCAATCCCAAGGCGCAACGCAACTTCACCGATCCGGAAAGCCGCATCATGAAGTCGAAGGATGGCTTCGTTCAGGCCTATAATCCCCAGGCGGCCGTCGATGCACATGCCCAGATCATTGTCGCGCAAGAACTGACCCAGCACGGCAGCGATCAGGGCCAGTTGGTGCCCCTGATCGAGGCCATCGAGAGCAATCTTGGCCGCAAGCCGCGGCAGGCCTCAGCGGATTCCGGCTACTGCAGCGAAGCCAATCTCGAAGCGCTCGACACACGCAGCATCGATGGCTATGTCGCGCCCGGACGCGCCAAGCACCCGACAGTAGCGAACGGAAAAGTCGGCGGCCCGCTGACACAGGCCATGCGAAAGAAGATCGACGATGGCGGCTTCGAAACACCCTACCGATTGCGAAAGCAAGTGGTGGAGCCGGTGTTCGGGCAGATCAAACAGGCAAGAGGCTTCCGCCAGTTCCTGTTGCGGGGCATCGAGAAAGTGCGCGCCGAGTGGACAATGATCTGCACCGTCCATAACCTCCTCAAGCTGTTCAACCTCGCAAACGCAGCCTGAGCCTGCTACTCTACAACAAATGCCCGTCACGAAAACATATCTGGACGGGCTCCTAGCGATCGAGAGTCTGGTGGCCGTGCTGCTGATGCTGACCATCGGCTATTGCTGGCTGCTCAACAAGCGCCTGCAGCGGCTGAAGGCGGACGAGCATTCGCTGAAGGCGACGATCGCGGAATTGATCACCGCGACCGAGATCGCCGAGCGGGCGATCGGCGGGCTGAAGCACGCGGTGCGCGACGTCAACGAGAACCTCGGCAACCGGCTCGATGCAGCGACGCAGATGTCGGCGCTGCTGAAGACCCAGCTGGCCGAAGGCGATGGCGTGGTGCGCCGCCTGTCCAAGATCGCGCAGGCCGCGCGGCCGCCCGAGCCCGCGCATGTCCCGGCTCACGCCGTTGCACCGGCGGCGCCGGCGCCCAGGGTTTCCGCCGCCCGCGCGGTTGCCGCGGCGGCTGAAGCCTTCACCGAGCGCAGGAGGGCCGGCGGCCTCGCTGCATGAAGTTGCTTCGTGACATCAGAGTGATGCCAGTGGTGCTGGTCGCGATCTTCGGCCTGATGGTGCTGAAGGTCGCGGGCCTCGTGCTCGATGGCGGTTACGTGTTCGCTGACGAGGCGCGGCCGGCTGGCCCCTCTTGGGCGCAGCAGAACTTCAATTTCCCCGGCGCCGGCAAGGCGGTGGCTGACAGCAAGATCAAAGGCGATCCCGGCGACATCACGGGATCGGTGCACGGCAAGGAAGAGAAGAAGGACGAGGCGCCGAAACCGGCCGCCCCGGCCGCGGAGCCGTCCAAGCCCGACGGCGTGGTGGTCAATCTGGATGCGCCCGCGCCGGTGTCGGCGTCGGAGCGCGCGATCCTGGAACGGTTGCAGGCGCGCCGTCAGGAGCTCGAGACGCGCGCGCGCGAGGTCGATATCCGCGAAGGCCTGTTGAAGGCCGCCGAGAAGCGCATCGAGGCCAAGGTCGAGGAGGCCAAGGCCAATGACGCCAAGTCGAACGCCGATGCGGCGGCAAAGGCGGAAGCCGAGGCCGCCCGCTTCAAGGGCATCGTCACCATGTATGAGAACATGAAGCCGAAGGACGCCGCCAAGGTGTTCGATCGCCTGGAAATGAACGTGCTCTACCAGATCGCCTCGCAAATCCAGCCGCGCAAGATGTCCGACATTCTGGGCCTGATGCAGCCGGAGGCCGCCGAGCGGCTCACCGTCGAGCTCGCCCGCCGCGCCGGCGGCGACAAGTCGGCCTCAACAGACGATCTCCCCAAGATCGAAGGCAAGATCCTCGCACCGAAGACGAATTGAGGGGGCGCGATAGCGCAGGGCTTGCTTCCGGCAGGCTTGCGCCCGCGAGCCAGGCGGGGCCTCGGTGAGGTCGGCGATGGCTCTTGCGACGAAAGATGGATCGGCATCGTCCAGCGCCGGTGCGGCTTGCTCGAGTCTCTTCAGGTGATCCTTGATGCCGAACCTTGCTGTCTTGAGCGGCATCTCAAGTCGCCAGTTTCCGTAAGCCGGGCCAATGTGATGGCAAGCATTCTTTAACCATACCGCAAACGCATTCGAGAATGGTCTGAAATACCTCGCGGCCTCATTAGGGGCAGAGCACCGCAGGGCGGAGCCAGCTCGGAAATCGCCTATAGACTTGCTCGGTCCTTGCTGACCCCCCTCCGAAACAATCCGTTGACGTTAACAGCTCCTTAACGCCGCCCGATCCAAGATCGGGACGCGTGGGCGAGGGCGCTTCGCGCTGGTATGGCTGGGGTCCCGAGAAAACGTTTCGAGATGGCGCGAACGGCTGCCGCTGGAACATGGTCGCTAGGCCGCGCCTGGGCGCGGACTGCGCGTCTGTGCCTGTTCGCCACCGGCCTCGCTCTCACAATCCTCACATATTCGCCCCGCTGCGCGCGCCGAAGACCCGGTGCCGGGTGAGGCGGCATTCTCGGCCGCGAACGGCTTTGCCCGGCTGGTGCTGAAGCTGAAGGAGGATGTCGAGTCCGAGGTCACCGCCGCCGGCACGATCATCGTGATCCGCTTCAAGCGTCCGGTCGATATCCCGGTCGAGAAACTGTCGGATGCGGTGCCCGATTATGTCGGCGCCGCGCGCCGCGATCCGGACGGTTCGGCGATCCGCCTGTCGCTGGCGCGCCGCGTCACCATCAACACCATGACCGCCGGCGAACGCATCTTCATCGACTTCCTGCCCGACAGCTGGACCGGGCCGCCGCCGTCGCTGCCGCAGGAGGTGATCCGCGAGCTTGCCGAGCGCGCCCGCGCCGCCGAGCGGTTGCTGCGCGCGCAGCGAGCCGCCGACGCCGCCAAGAAAAAGCCGCCGGTGCGCGTTCGCGCGCTGGTGCAGCCCACCTTCGTCCGCTTCGTGTTCGAGGTCCCCGACGGTGTCAGCGTCTCCTCGGTGCTGAACGAACAGAAGCTGACGCTGGCCTTCAACTCGGTGCTGAGCTTCGACCTTGCCGATGCCAAGATCGCCGCACCCCCGAACGTCGCGTCGATCAGCGCGCGCGCCGACACCGACACCTCGGCGGTCGACGTGACTCTGATCGGCGATGTCGACGTGCATTCGTTTCGCGACGAGAAGAACTACATCGTCGATGTCGCGTTCCAGCAGAACGAGCAGCCGGCGGCAAAGCCCGCGCTGAGCGCGCTGCTGCCCACGCCGCGCGGCAAGGCCAAAGGCGCTGCGGCGATCGCGCCGGTGACGTCGGAAAGCATCGTGCGAGAGGCCAAGATCGAGATCAAGCCTGAGCAGCCCAAGCCTGAGCAGTCCAAGGCGGAGCCGGTCAAATCCGAACCGCCGCAAGCCGAGCCGGTCAAGCCCGAGCAAGCCAAGACCGAACAGCCGGCAGCCGCGCCCGCCAAAACGGAACAGCCGAGATCGGAGCTGCCCAATTCCGAGCTGCCGAAGATCGCAGCTGCTCCGGCTGTTGGCGTCGAGAACGCTGCTGCGCCGGCCCCGCGCGAAGGCAGCGCCGCTTCCGCGGCTGAACCGAACATGGCGCCGGTGAGCGATGCGCCAAAGCCCGCGCCTGCCGTCGCGGCCGCGCCGGCAACGGAAGCGCCGAAGCCGGCCGCGGCACCATCGCCGCCCACTGATGCCCGTGCCGGTGGCAAGCCCGCGGTCGATGCCCAGCGCGACAGCGACGGGCTGCGGGTGACCTTTGCATTCCCCGGCGCGACGCCGGCGGCGCTGTTCCGCCGCGCCGACACGGTGTGGATGGTGTTTGACACGCCTGAGGCGATCGATGTCGATCCGATCCGCGCCAAGGCCGGCTCGCTGATATCAGACGTCAGCCGGATTGCGCTGGAGAAGGGGCAGGCGGTGCGCTTCCGCCTCAACCGGCCGCAGATGCCGTCGCTCGAGAGCGACGACCGCTCGCGCGGCGTGAGCTGGACGCTGACCTTTGCCGACCGGGTGCAGAAGCCGCCGCTGCCGCTCAGCGTGGTGCGCAACATCTCGGAGCCCGCGCTCGCCAATGTCAGCGTGCCGCTCGCCAATCCCGGCCAGCTCCATAAACTGGTTGATCCCGACGCCGGCGATACGCTCTGGGTGGTGACCGCGCCGCCGCCGACCCGCGGCATCATCAAGCGGCAGGATTTCGTCGAGCTCTCGCTGCTGGAATCGATCCACGGCGTCGTGGTCCATCCCAACGCCGACGACGTCAAGGCGGAGGTTGGCGCCGACAAGGTGATGCTGGGCCGGCCCGGCGGGTTGACGCTGTCGTCGGCCGACGTCGCCGCGGAGCGCGCGACCGCGGCGGTGAAGCCGCTGTTCGATCCGGACGAGTGGCGCAAGAACCGGTCGGAGACTTTCCTCAAGCAGCTCGACGCTCTGATCGTGGCGGCCGGCGCCGCCAATGCCGAGCAACTGCCGCAGGCACGGCTCGATCTCGCCGATTTCTACATGGCGCGCGGCATGTACTACGAAGCGCATGGCGTCACCAATCTGATCCTGTCCGAGAGCAAGCGCGGCAGCGAGACGGCGCCTGTGGTGATGGTGCACGCGGTCGCCAGCATCCTGATCGGGCATCCGGCGCAGGGGCTGAAGGACCTTGCCAATCCCGTGATCGGCAATGGCTACGATTCCCAATTGTGGAAGGGGCTCGCCTTTGCCCGCGAAGGCAAATGGGCCGAGGCGCGCGAGAAGTTCAAGAACGCCGAATTCGCCGTCGCGACGCTGCCTGCCGACCTGCAGCGCATCGTCACCCTGGACTCGATGAAGGCCTCGCTCGAGGTCAAAGACTATGCCGGCGCGGCGCGGCGCAAGAGCGATCTCGACGTGGTCGGCGTTCCCGATGAGCTCAAGCCCGCGGTTGCGGTGCTGCGCGGCCGGCTCGCCGAAGCGCTCGGCCAGGAGAAGGACGCGCTTGACGCCTACCGCTTCGCCGCCAATTCGGCCGACCGTCAGGCCGCTGCCGAGGGCAGGCTGCTCGAGACGCTGCTCAAGCAGAAGCGCGGCGAGATCGGGCGCGACGATGTGCTGAAAGAGCTCGAGCTGTTGTCGATGCTGTGGCGCGGCGACTCCATCGAGCTGAAGACGCTCTACGTGTTGTCGAAGATCTACGCCGAGACCGCGCGCTATGCCGACGCCTTCGCGGTGACGCGTGCCGCGACCCGGCTGCAGCCGAACGCGCCGGAATCGCGGCTGGCGCAGGATGCCGCGTCGGCCTTGTTCGTGCAGCTCTATCTCGGCCCCAAGGGCGACGAGATGGCGCCGATCGATGCGCTCGGCACCTTCTACGAATACCGCGAGCTGACGCCGATCGGCCGCCGCGGCGACGAGATGATCCGCCGTCTCGCCGACCGTCTCGTGGGTGTCGATCTGCTCGACCAGGCCGCCGACCTCCTGCAATACCAGGTCGACAAGCGTCTCGAAGGCGCGGCGCGCGCCCAGGTCGCCGCGCGCCTTGCAATGGTCTATCTGATGAACCGCAAGCCCGACCGCGCCATCGGCGCGCTGCGCTCGACCCGGATCGCGGATCTCTCCGGCGAATTGCGCCAGCAGCGGCTGTTGCTCGAGGCGCGCGCGCAGAGCGACGTCGGCCGGCACGACCTCGCGCTCGACATCATCTCGAACATCACCGGCCGCGAGGCGATCCGGCTGCGCTCGGACATCTATTGGGCGTCACGGCACTGGCGCGAGGCGTCCGAGCAGATCGAGCTCTACTACGGCGATCGCTGGCGCGACTTCACCCCGCTCAACCCGGGCGAGAAGGCCGACATCATCCGCGCCGTGGTCGGTTACGCGCTCGCCGAGGACGCCATCGGGCTATCCCGGTTCCGCGAGAAATACGCGCCGCTGATGTCGGGCGATGCCGACAGGCTGGCGTTCGACGCGGCCAGCAAACCCGTTGCGACCTCGAGCGCGGAATTCGCCCAGATCGCGCGGATGGCCGCCAGCGTCGACACGCTCGACGGCTTCATCCGCGAGATGAAGGTCCGCTTCCCCGACGCCACCGCCCGCGCGCCGCTGCCCGATCCGGTCGCGACCGGATCGGTGCCAGACAGTGCGAAGGTCGCGCCGGTGAGCACGCTGCCGGCGATCAAGGGCGAGCGCCGCGCCAGCGCGTCACAGTAGCGCCCCTCGACAGACGCCCATCAAATCGGCAACCATGGCGGAAGTCGCCAGCCGGGAGGACGTCGTCATATGAGCAAGCCGATCAAGACCGAAGCCGAACTCATCGCGATGGCGCGCGCCGAGCTGAAGGTGCATGCCGATTGCCCTGATGGCATCGACATCTCCGTGCTGCGCGACGGCGACAGCTGGGAATTCCGTGCCAGCGCCGACGAGGCCACGGTGGCCAGGCCCGGCTATCCCGAATGCGTTGCGATGCTGGTGCAGATCGGCGATCACCTCAGCAAGCAGTATGATGTGCAGGGGTAGCGGCAGCCGCGAGCCGAGGAAAGCTTATGGACCGCATCGACGCCATGAAGGTTTTCGTCGCGGCGGTCGACGAGGGCAGCCTTGCGGGCGCCGGCCGGAAGTTGCGGCGCTCGCCGGCGGCGGTCAGCCGTGCCATCGCGTTCCTTGAGCATCATGTCGGTGCCGAGCTGCTTCATCGCACCACGCGATCGCTGAAGCTGAGCGATGCCGGGCAGCGTTATGCGGCGGCGTGCCGGCGCATCCTCTCTGAGCTCGAGGAGGCCGACATCTCGGCCGGCGGCGAGCGCTCGGCGCCGCGCGGCACGCTGACGATCACGGCGCCTGTCGTGGTCGGCGAGGATGTGCTGCGGCCGGTGCTTGATGCCTTCATGACCGAGCATCCCGCGGTGGTCGCCCGGCTGGTGATGCTCGATCGCACCGTCAATCTGATCGACGAGGGCATCGACGTCGCGCTGCGCATCGCCCATCTCGCCGATTCCAATTTCGTCGCGATCAAGCTCGGCGAGGTGCGCCGCGTGGTCGCGGCATCACCGGGCTATCTCGCGCAGCACCCGGTGATCGGCGAGCCGGCCGATCTCGCGAAGCATCAGATCATCGCGATGACGCATTTCGGGCTCGACTCCTGGAGTTTTCCGCCGGCCGCGAAGTCGAAGGTCGCGCGCGCGGTGCAGTTCACGCCGCGGCTGGTGGTCAACACGGTGCGCGCGGCGGTCGCCTCGGCCAGCGAAGGGCACGGCATCACCCGGCTGTTCTCCTATCACATCGCCGAGGAAATCCGCGACGGGCGGCTGCAGATCCTGCTCGCAAGCGACGAGCATCCGCCGCTTCCGGTGCATCTCTTGGCGCCGCAGGGCCGCTTCGACGTGCCGAAGGCGCGCCTTCGTCGACTTCGCGACGCCGCGGCTGAAACGCTATTTCGAGCGGTTGTCGCGCGAAGCCAGCCAGGCCAGTCGTTCGCGCCGCGGAAGAGTGTCTGCCGAATAGCGGGCATTCGCGCGGAAACTGAACGTATTTAGGTTGCTCTCCATCGGGGCGGCGCTGTTGCAGCCTCACCAACAGATGGAGAGAGACCATGGGTGAAGAGCAGAAGGTTGCCATTATCACCGGCGCGTCGCAGGGAATCGGCGAAGCGCTCGTCAGGGGCTATCGCGACCGCAACTACCGCGTCGTCGCCAATTCCCGCAGCATCAGGCCGTCCTCCGATGCCGATGTGCTGGCGGTCGCGGGCGACATCGGCGATCCCGAGGTTGCCGACCGCGTCGTCAAGCAGGCGCTCGCGCGCTTCGGCCGCGTCGACACGCTGGTCAACAATGCCGGCATCTTCGTCGCACAACCGTTCACCGACTACACCGACCAGGACTATGCATCGGTGCTCGCGACCAACCTCAACGGCTTCTTCTACATCACCCGTCGCGTGGCGAAGGAGATGGCGAAGCAAGGGTCCGGCCACATCGTGCAGATCACGACCAGCCTGGTCGACCATGCCAACAGCAACGTGCCCTCGGTGCTGGCCTCGCTGACCAAGGGCGGGCTGAATGCGGCGACCAAGTCGCTCGCGATCGAATATGCCGCCAGGGGCATCCGCGTCAACGCGGTGGCGCCGGGCGTGATCAAGAGCCCGATGCACGCGCCTGAGACCCACGACTTCCTCGCCAAGCAGCATCCGGTCGGACGGATGGGCGAGATGAAGGACATCGTCGACGCCGTGCTGTTCCTGGAAGGCGCGGGCTTCGTCACCGGCGAGATCCTGCATGTCGATGGCGGCCAGAGCGCAGGTCACTAAGGTGCGAGCGGGAGCGTGTCATGCCTATCGTCACCATCCAGGTCACGCGTGAGGGGACGGCGCCGGGGGCGTCGTCCACCACACGGGAGCAGAAGGCCGCGCTGATCAAGGGCGCCAGCGAGCTGCTGCGCGACGTGCTCGGCAAGCCCATGGAATCGACCTTCGTCATCATCGAGGAAGTCGATACCGACAATTGGGGCTGGGGCGGGCTGCCCGCGCTGGACTATCGCAAGAAGCTTGCGGCTGCTGCAGCGGCGCCGACATCTTCCCGCTGACCCCTGCGCAAAATCGAACCGGCGCCTCTCCCGATCGGGAGAGGCGAGCGTGATCGCTGTCAACGATTGCTGCGATCGCAACTAATCATTTTTCACGAACGGCCGGAGGGCCTACTGCGATGTCCATGTCAGCCAATGTCGATCATGACAGGCGCCATCACGCCGGACCCCATCGCGATGCAGGCGGACCGCTGTGGCTGTCCGCGGCCGCAGGGCTGTGCGCCTCGCTGGTCGGGCTCGGGCTGGCGCGCTTTGCCTACACGCCGCTGATCCCGGCGCTGATCGCGGCCAAATGGTTCACGCCGGCGGAAGCGGTCTATCTCGGTGCCGCCAATCTTGCCGGCTATCTCGCCGGCGCGCTGATCGCGCGCGATCTCGGCGCGCGGATCGGCTCGGTATGGGCGCTGCGCAGTATGATGACACTGGCTGCGATCACCTGCTTTGCCTGCGCGGTGCCGGTCTCCTTCATCTGGTTCTTCGGTTTCCGCTTCCTCGCCGGCGCCAGCGGCGGCGTGATCATGGTGCTGGCGGCGACCGCGATTTTGCCGCACACCGCGCCGAGCAAGCGCGGCCTGATCGGCGGCGTGATCTTCGCCGGCGTCGGATTGGGCGTCGCCGCCTCGGGCACGTTGGTGCCGCTGTTGCTGCAGCAGGGCGTCAAGCAGGCCTGGTACGGGCTCGGAATCCTGTCGGCGGTGTTGACCCTGATCAGCTGGAAGGCGTGGCCGGCCGAGGCGCCCGCCGCGCATGCTCCCGCAGAACAGCACGTCGCGTCGCATGGCGTGCGCTCGCCGCTGCTGGTCGCGCTGTGCCTGGAATACGGCCTCAATGCGCTGGCGCTGGTGCCGCATATGGTGTTCCTGGTCGACTTCGTGGCCCGCGGACTCGGACAGGGGATCGCGGCAGGTTCCTATTACTGGGTGCTGTACGGCATCGGCGCCGTGGTCGGTCCGCTGCTGTCAGGACATCTCGCCGATCGCGCAGGCTTTGCCGCTGCGCTCCGTGTGGCGTTCCTGATCGAGGCCGTAGCGGTCGCGCTGCCTGTCGTGACGACGTCACCGGCCGCAATGATTGTGTCGAGCCTCATTGTCGGCGGCTTCACGCCCGGCATCGTGCCGCTGGTGATCGGCCGCATCCACGAGCTGATCCCGCATTCGGCCGCGAGCCAGCGCTCCGCCTGGGCGCAGGCCACCACGACCTTCGCGCTGTTCCAGGCGGCCGGCGCCTACGGCCTGTCCTATTTGTTCGCGCACAGCGGTGGCGATTACGCGCTGCTGTTCGTGATCGGCGCGGCCGGCGTCGCCGTCGCGCTGGCGATTGAGTTGTTCAGCGTCGTTGCGCTGGGGCGCAAGCAGAGTTAACCGCGCAGCGCCTTCGTCAACACAGCGACCAGGCGGTCGACATCGGCCTCGTCGTTGAAGACGTGCGGCGAGATCCGCATCCGGCCGAGCCGCAACGCGACGTGGATGTCCTCGGCCGCGAGGCGCGCGATCAACTCCTTCGGAATGCCGCCGGCCATGCCGAGGCTCAGGATGTGCGGCGCGCGCACGCTGCGTGCCGGCACGTCGAGCCCGAGGTCACGCACACCGTCGGCGATCCGCTCGGTCAGCATCGCGAGCCGCGCGCTGACGGCAGCGGCGCTCCAGTCCGCCATCATCTCCATGCCGATCGAGGCCATCTCCAGCGTGATGAAATGATCGCGTTCGCCCATGTCGTAGCGGCGGGCGTCGTCGACATAGGTGAGATCGCCGAAATAGACCGATCAGGCACGCTGCCGCAGCGCGGGCGCGTTCATGCTGGCGGCCGGCAAAACCGGCATCGATGGTCCAGGGCTGGCCCTTGCGTTCGACCGCCGCGCGGCCGGCGTGCAGCGTCTTCTGCGGCAGCGGGCTGTAGGACGCCGAGTTCAGGTAGCAGATCTCGCGTGGAATCTCGAAGAGGTGGCGCTGGGAGGGAAGCATGTGGTCTCGTGGCTAAAATTGCGGAGGATGCGTGATGCGGAGGCGTGCGCTCACCCGTCATACTGGTCCGGTCCCATCGCCCAAGGTGCCTGGTCATAGCCGTTGGCGAAGGTGCGGTTGGTCTGCGCCGGATTGCGGTTGATCAGCGGCCTCAGATACATCGGATGGGTGGCGCTGCGCACCTCGTGCTCGACGGTGAACAGATGCCGGCCATTGGTGGGATCGACGAGTCGCAGAAGCGGTACTGGTACTGATTGTCCTCGCGGGAGACCAGATTGCGCTCCCGCAGCCGCTTGTAGGGACCCGAGAAGTCCGTGATGTAGATCTGGACGTGATGGCCGTCGAACTCACCCTGCGCCTGATCGGTCTCGCGGAATTGCAGATACTGGTCCTTGCCGACCTTGGCGCGCGCGACGACGCCGTCGCCGTTCACAACGCTCGCCGGGATGCCCATGATCTCGGGATAGAACCGGCTGATGGCCTCGGCGGTGCCGCGCGGCACGGCGAATTCGACATAGGGCATGCCGAGCGCGATGCGCCCGAACCTGTCGGCGTCCGGCTCGTAACAGCGCAGGCGGTTGCCCCAGGGACAGGTGGCCTCGACGTGATCGTTGCGCTCGCGATAGCCGAACGCGGTGCCTTCGAGCTTGGGGGCGACCGCGGCAAGCCGCGCCAGCAGGGCCTGCCGTCCGGCGATCACGATACCGGTATGGCCGCGCAGCACCTGTGGCCGGCCGGTCGGTAGATGAAACTGGCTGCGGCCGGCGTTCACCCACATGTTGCTGTCGGAGACCATCAGATAGGGATCGCGGGTCAGCCCGATGCCGGCGACGTAGAACAGCGCGGCAAGGCGCTGGTCCGGCACCTGGACGTTGACATGCTCGAGATGGATGGAATTGCCGAGATCTTCTGCGGCGCGGTCGAATGGCTGCTGCACGGGCACGGCTCCCTGGATGCGGTGCCTCGCATGATAGTGCAACGGCACGGCCGATCCAGCTGACGGGCCATGAATGTTTCGCGGGGCTGCTACCCCCCGTAACTCTGCACCAGGCTGCCGGCGACCAGCGCCCAGCCGTCGACCAGCACGAAGAAGATCAGCTTGAACGGCAGCGACACCACCACCGGCGGCAGCATCATCATGCCCATCGACATCAAGACCGAGGCGACCACGAGGTCGATGATCAGGAACGGCAGGAACAACAGGAAGCCAATCTCGAAGGCGCGCTTCAGCTCGGAGATCATGAAGGCCGGCACCAGGATGCGCAGCGACATCTCATCGGGCGTCGCCGGCGGCGGTTCGCCGGAGAGGTCCATGAACAGCTTCAGATCCTTCTCGCGGACGTTCTTCTGCATGAAGCCGCGCAACGGCACCGAAGCGCGCTGCAACGCCTCCTCGACGCCGATCTGGTTGGCGACCAGCGGCTTGATGCCGTCGTCATAGGATTTCTGCAGCACGGGCCCCATCACGAAGGCGGTGAGGAACATCGCGAGCGCGATCATCACCAAGTTCGGCGGCGCGGTGGCGGTGCCGAGCGCGGTGCGCAGCAGCGAGAGCACGACCACGATGCGCGTGAACGACGTCATCATGACCAGGATCGACGGCGCGATCGACAGCACCGTGAGCAGCGCGATCAGCTGGATCGCGCGCTTGGTCACGCCGCCATTGCCGCCGCCAAGATTGATGCTGATATCCTGCGCCATCGCCGGATCAGCGAAGGACCCGGCGGCGATCAGGACAGCGATGAAAAAAACTCTACGCGGGACGGACCCTGATCTCACGAAGGAGACTTCGGTGGTCGGCCGAGCAGCGAGGCCATCTCGTCCTCGAGATTCTCGAACCCGCTCTTCGGCTGGGCAGGCGCGGCGGGCGGCTCGCTGCGCGGCGCACGCACCGGCGGCGCCGCGGGCGCAACCGGCGGCGCGACGGTCTCGCCTGGGCCGGTCGGGCGGCGCAGCGCAGCTTCGAGCCGCTGCGCCATCTCGGCGAGATTGGCGTCGGCATTCGATGCGGGCGGCTGGGCCGGAGGCGCCTGCGTCGCGACCGGTGGCGGAGCGGGGGGAGGCGGTGGCGTGACGGCGCGCTCGGCCGCGGGCGCGCGCAGCGGCGGCGGCGCCTTCGGCGGTTCGGCTGCGCGCGGCACACGCGGGATCACGGGTTCGGAGCGCGGCGGCAGGCGCGGCGGCATCGGATCGGGCCGCGGCTCGCTACGCTCGGGCGTGAAGCCCGTGAGCGGATCGCTGCGACGCTCGGCGACCGGCGACGGGGGCCGGCGCAACTCGTCGGCGAAGGAGGGGCGCGCCTGACGTGGCGGCGGCTCGGGCTCGGGAAGTTCGAAAGTGTCGGAGCGGGCGGCCTCGCTCTCGTTCCAGGCCGCGTCCGGAAGCGGTGCGGCGCGCGGCAGCGCAGCTTCGGGGCCGACCGCGGGGCGGGCCGACATCTGATCACGCCCGGGCATGGCGCGGACGATGTTCGGCTCGACGACGATATCGGTGGGGCCGCCGATCATCAGCAGATGTTCGATATTGTCGCGGCGGACCAGCACCAGCCGGCGCCGGCCGTCGACCGCGGCAGCGTCGATCACCGCCAGCCGCGGCATCCGCCCCCGATTGGCGTTGGCCCCGAGGCGGTTTCCGGCGAAGCGGCGGACGAGCCATGCGGTGACGCCGATCAGCGCCAGCACGACCACGAATGCCAAGACGAATGTAACGACCTGCATATTGGAGTCCCCGGCCATCGTGGCCTTCCTCAGCTTTCGCCATCAACGAGCGCGGATTGATAGGTGCGGTTTGCGCAGCGAATCGCGCCCGAGATTCGCCTTATTTCTTAATTCCCAGCGGCTTGCAGCCGGCTGTTCTATTAATAAACCAAGAATCGCTTGTCCCAAAACGACTTCTCAGCGCCCCACGCTGTCTTGGTCCGTGCTGGTTAACGCAGCATTCGTGGCGAAAATGCGCTCTCAGGCCTCAGTTGCGGCGTTCTCCACGGATCAGTCCAACATTTTAACCGCCCGTTAACCATACACCGGGCAAATTCTGCCTACCTCGGGAGCCCAAGGGTTGTCCAAGAGGTTAACGGAGCCGCGGCGATGTCCATGAACGATCTCCCGATCCTGTCGGCGCTGCGCAGCAAGATGCAGTGGCACCAGGAGCGCCAGCGCGTCCTTGCCGAGAACATTTCCAATTCCGACACGCCGAACTTCCGGCCGCGCGACCTGGTCGAGCCGAAGTTCGACCGCGGCGGCGCCACGGTCGGCGGCGGCGTGGGGACGCTGCCGATGATGCAGACCAGCGGCACCCATCTGGCGGCGGCCGGCGCGCCTGATACCTTCGACAACGACCGGGGCAAGAGCGGCTTCCAGACCCGTCCGGCCGGCAACGCGGTCAATCTCGAGGACCAGATGCTGAAAGTGTCCGCCAACCAGATGGACTACGCGGCGGTCACCTCGCTCTACAGCAAAAGCCTGCATCTGCTGAAAACCGCGATCGGCAAGGGCTAGGAGCTTGTCTGGATAGTCGCTGTTCAAATCTGGTCGGGTCTGATTCAACATTGGGCGATGAGCAAGTATTTTCGGCCTTGGAACATCGATCAGACGCTGCTTCTGCCGCCGAATGTGCAGGACTTCGTGCCGAAAGGCCATGTCTCGCGGTTTATGGTTGATCTGGTGCGGGAGAGCCTCGATCTCAGGGAGATCATGGGCAGCTATGTGAGCGGGCTTGGGCAGCCGCCGTTTGATCCGCGGATGATGGTGGCGCTGCTGCTGCATAGCTATGCGAGTGGGCTGTATTCGTCGCGTCGGATTGCCAAGGCCTGCCGGGAGCGGAACGATTTTGTGATGATCGTGGCGCTGGATGCGCCGGATTTTCGGACGATCAGCGACTTTCGCAAGCGACATTTGAAGGCGCTCGGCGCGCTATTCGTGCAGGTTCTGAAGTTGCGCGAGACGGCCGGGCTGGTCAAGCTCGGTCATGTCGCGCTGGATGGTACGAAGATCAAGGCGAACGCGTCGAAACACAAGGCGATGAGTTATGAGCGCATGAAGAAGCGCGAGGCGGAATTGAAGGCCGAGGTCGCTCGCATGCTGGCGGCCGCCGAGGCGGCGGATGCCTCGGAGGATGAGACTTTCGGCAACAGCGACGAACTGCCGGACTGGACCGTCGACAAGCAGAAACGGCTGGCGAAGATCCAGCAAGCGATGGCGGCGCTGGAAGCGGACGCCAAACTGGCGGCGGAGGAAGAGCGCCGCATCGAGGCCGAAAAGGAACAGCAGCGCCAGGCCGAAGGCCGCAAGAAGCCGGGCAAACCGGCGGCGCTGCCATCGGAGGAACCCAATCCCAAGGCGCAACGCAACTTCACCGATCCGGAAAGCCGCATCATGAAGTCGAAGGATGGCTTCGTTCAGGCCTATAATGCCCAGGCGGCCGTCGATGCACATGCCCAGATCATTGTCGCGCAAGAACTGACCCAGCACGGCAGCGATCAGGGCCAGTTGGTGCCCCTGATCGAGGCCATCGAGAGCAATCTTGGCCGCAAGCCGCGGCAGGCCTCAGCGGATTCCGGCTACTGCAGCGAAGCCAATCTCGAAGCGCTCGACACACGCAGCATCGATGGCTATGTCGCGCCCCCGTCACGAAAACATATCTGGACGGGCTCCTAGTCCTACTGCGTCACAAACGATGATCTGTCTAGCCCGTCTTATTCGTCAGAGTGCGCCTGAGAGGCTGGCGAGCGTGGTGTAAAGCGCTGATGCGGCGTAGGATTCGGTTGCAAAGCCAACCCCATCACCTCAACCGCGAACGCCAGGCCCGCCATGACCGATGATACGATTCTGCCCTTCTCGTTTCCAGCCGTTCACGCCAAGAAAGTCACAGCTGCCTTCGATGGCGGTCGGCTGACCTCGAACGGGGGCGTGATGCTTCTGGCGATGGCCGAGCGGCGTCTCGGCTTGGCCGACAATTTGGCCCGGGTGTTCCCGGATCGGCGCGATCCGACGCGGGTCGTGCACAGCCTTGTCGATATGTTCCGCGCGCGCATGTTCGCGATCTGCTGCGGCTACGAGGACGCCGACGACCTCGATCATCTGCGGTCCGATCCCGCATTCAAGCTGGCCTGCGGACGGCTGCCGGACACGGGTCGCGATCTGTGTTCCCAACCGACGCTGTCGCGGCTGGAGAATGCTCCGCGCCTGCGCGACGTGATCCGACTGACCTACACTTTGGTCGACGCATGGATGGATAGCTACCCGCGCGAGCCGGCATCCGTCACGCTCGACATCGATGATACCTGCGATGTCGTCCACGGCCATCAGCAGCTCTCGCTGTTCAACGCTCATTATGACGAACGCTGCTTCCTGCCGATCCACGTCTACGACACGGAGAAGAGCCGGCCCGTGGCGGTCGTGTTGCGGCCCGGCAAGACGCCGGGCGGCGTCGAGGTGCGTGCCCATCTGCGCCGCCTGATACGGCATATCCGGACGCGGTGGCACAACACGCGAATTACGTTCCGTGGCGACGGGCACTATGCCCGGCCGGAGGCAATGGCGTGGTGCGAGACCAACGGCATCGACTACATCTTCGGTCTGTCCGGCACCAAGCCGCTCGCCAGAAAACTCGACGAGGCCGCCGACGACATCCGCACGCGACGCGCCATCGAGAACCTGCCGGTTCTGCGTGGCTATACCGAGACGCGCCACAAGGCCAAGTCCTGGGATCGCGAACGGCGTACCGTCGCCCGTATTGAGGCGACGATGCTCGGCCTCGACATCCGTTTCGTCGTCACCAGCCTCGATGTCGGCTCGGCCGAGTGGATCTACGACAGCCTGTATTGCGCGCGCGGCCAAGCCGAGAATCTGATCAAGCTGCATAAGACACAGCTCGCCTCCGATCGCACCAGCTGCCGTTCGGCGCTCGCCAATCAAGTCCGCCTCGTTCTCCACACCGCCGCTTATTGGCTGATGCTGACCGTGCGCGACGCGATTCCCAAAGCCCGGGAATTGGCCACAGCCGAGTTCGCGACGCTGCGTCTTCGTCTCTTGAAACTCGCTGCCCGTGTCGTCGAGACCACGAGCCGCATTCGCCTTGCGTTTGCCGCGGCATGTCCCGAAGCCGACCTGATCCGCGGCTTGCCAGGCGCGCTGCTGCCTCTCGGTCCTTGACCGGCGGGGCGTCCGCCCCCCGTTCGCCCAACCTACACCTCAAGCGCGTTGCAAAGTACGGGTCGGTCAGGCGGTGAAAAGCCGAAGGCAATCCCGCGCGCCTCGTCAGAGCAGATGTGCGGCCACATCAATCGGACTAAAAAAAGCACTCTCACGAATAGGACGGGCTAGTGGTCGAACTTGATCGCACAACAAGGACATCTCGACAGCGTTCGGACGAGCCCATGTTCGAGGCGCCGTCGCATCGTCGCGATCGAATTTGGAATGTGACGTTGGGTCCGCAGCGGCAAATCCGCGGGGTCTGTAATCTGCGGGAATGCGATCGAGCAGGATCGGCCGGGCGTGCCGAGTGCCTGAGGGGGGAATCGTCTCCCGCTCGGAGATCAGGAATCCGTAGGCTGCGATGCACATTGTTGCGTGATGATGAAAGCCGCGCCAGCCGCGTCCCTCGAAGTGGCCGAGCCCGACCTCCTGCTTGAGTTCCTGATAGTCGCGTTCGATGCGCCAGCGCAATTTAGCCGTCTCAACGAGAGTCCGGAATGCCACATCCTCCGGCAATGTCGAGAGCCAGTATTTGGTAGGCTGGTCCTCGCCTTTTGGCCATTCGATCAGCAACCATTCCTCCAATCGCCGGGTGGTTTGCCAATAATCACGATGCGCGGCACGGACCCGCACGCGGGCAAAGCGCGAGGTCAGCTTTTCGTTCGTTCCTTGCCGCCACGTGATGGTGCGCCAAGCTTTGTCCGGCAGGCCGATCGCGAGCGCCTTGACGGCGGCCGGCTGATGCTGACGGTTGCGGCGCATCAGTTTCGGTGGACGGCCGCGGCCCGACCATGGCTTCGGCGGCAAGGGACCGGTACCGGGCGCCCATACCGTTGTGCTCGACAGAAGACCCGCCACATAGGTCAATCCCAGCGCCGTGATCTCCGTGCGCAGGTCGCTGTTATTGCCATAGCCCGCGTCCATCAGTACGACACCGCGTGGAAGGCCGCTCGCGCAGGCCCACCGCAACTGCTCCAGCGCGATCTCCGGCTTGGTCCGGAAGCCAACTTCGGCAGGAATGCCCACCTTGCGCCGCCGATCGCAGTCCTCAGTCCATTCCTTCGGAAGATAAAGGCGATAAGCGACAGGCAGGCTGGCGTGGTGGTTGGCAATCGACAGTGACACCGCCACCTGACAATTATCCTGCTTGCCGAGCTGCCCGCAATATTGCCGTGCAACTCCAACTGAATGTCGGCCCTGCTTGGGAAATCCGGTATCGTCGATGATCCAGGCTTCGATGGGGCCCTGGCGTTCAATCGCCGGCAGGACCATCTCACGTACCTTGCCCAGCACCTTCTCATCCGACCAGGCGCCGCTGCCGACGAAATGCAGCAGCGATTGATGCTGGGCGGCCGTCCGTTCCGGAGCTGTCACCGCCGCCATCGACTCCACGCTCTTGCGACCGCCACAGGCCATCAGGCCGACGCAATAGTCGCGCAGCGGCGCCTTCCGATCAGCATGACCGATGACACTGGCAAGCCCTTCCAAATACGTCGCAAATCGCTTCTCGCTCGTCTTGGTGCCACGCCCGCTCATGTCGGCCTCTCGACTGATGGTCCGTGCTTCATCCATCGCTGATTCTGGCCGGCGGTTTTGTGACTCAGTCAGACTAGAGCATGATCCGGAAAAGTGTGGAGCGGTTTTCCCTCGCGCAAACGCAAGGCGTTTGCGCGGAGATCATGCTCAAAACAAGCTGACACCTGACGGCGGCAGGAGGATCCCATGGCAGATGGAACAAGCGATTTCACCCGCTCGATGAGCATCGCGACATCAGGCCTGCGCGCGCAGGCCGGGCGGATGCGGGTGATCTCGGAAAATATCGCCAACGCCGATTCGACGGCGCAGACCGCGGGCGGCGATCCCTATCGCCGCAAGGTGCCGACCTTCTCGTCCGCGCTCGACCGCTCGCTCGACGCCCAGGTCGTGACCCTCGGCCGGATCCGGCCGGACCGGTCGTCGTTCCGCATCAAGCAGGAACCGGGCAATCCGGCGGCGGATGCCTCCGGCAATGTCAAATATCCGAACGTCAATCCGATGGTCGAAATGACCGACATGCGCGACGCCCAGCGCTCCTACGAGGCCAACCTCAGCATCATCAGCGCGACGCGGCGGATGATCCAGCGCACGCTCGACATCCTCAAGTCCTGACGCAACAAGAACAGGGAACGTACATCATGGCCACACCGACAGTCGCCGCCAACGCCTACGCCAGTCTCGCGAAACTGATGGAGCGCGGCGGCGCCGAGAAGGCCGGGCTGGGCGGGCAGGCCGTCGCCGGCCCGTCGTTCAGCGCGCTGCTCAAGGACTCCGTCGGCAGCGTGCTGGAGGCCGGCAAGAAATCCGACGCACAGACCATGGCGATGGCCTCGGGCAAGGCGAATGTGATGGACGTGGTGACGGCGGTCGCCGACACCGACGTTGCGGTGTCGACGCTGGTCTCGGTCCGCGACCGCGTCATCCAGGCCTACGAAGACATCATGAAGATGCCGATCTGATGTCACTTGCGACGTCATCCCGGGGCGATGCGAAGCATCGAGCCACAGATGTGCAATTGCACATCGGGGGATCTCGAGATTCCGGGTTCGCTTCGCGCCCCGGAATGACGAAAACAACTGAAAGCGAGAACAACAATGACCGGCCCTGAAACCCTCGACGTCGCGCGTGATGCGATCTGGACCATCGTGATCGTGTCGTCGCCCCTCATGGTGGTCGGCCTCGTGGTCGGCGTCGTGGTGTCGCTGTTCCAGGCGCTGACCCAGATCCAGGAACAGACGCTGGTCTTCGTGCCGAAGATCCTCGCTATCTTCGTCACATTGCTGCTGGCATTACCGTTCATGGCCGACTCGCTCGCCAGCCACATGATGCGGATTTCGTCGCGAATCATCGGCGGTTGATGCACTAATGCCGCGGTCATGCGCATCGATGTCTCCCTGCTGCCGGCGCTGGCCGCAATCTTCGTGCTGGTCTTTGCGCGCGTGGGCGCGATGGTGATGCTGCTGCCCGGTTTCGGCGAGAGCAACATCCCGGCACGGGTCAAGCTGTCGATCGCGCTGCTGCTGACGCTGATCATCCTCCCCCTGCATCGCAACGCCTATCATGTCGACCTGACGTCGATCTCCTCGCTCGGCGTCCTGATGGTGCATGAACTCATCATCGGCATCGTGCTCGGCGCGACCGCGCGGGTGACGCTGTCGGCGCTCAATGTCGCGGGCTCCGTGATCGCGCAGCAGCTCGGCCTCGGCTTCGTCACCGCGGTCGACCCGACCCAGGGTCAGCAGGGCCAGATCGTCGGCAACTTCCTCACCATCCTCGGCCTCACCCTGCTGTTCGCCACCGACAGCCACTATCTCGTCATCGCGGCGCTGAGCGAGAGCTACCGCATCTTCTCGCCGGGCGAGATCATGCCGACCGGCGACGTCGCCGCGCTTGCGACCTCCGCGTTCTCCGCCGCCTTCAAGATCGGCTTGCAGCTCTCGGCGCCGTTCCTGGTGTTCGGCCTGGTCTTCAACATCGGGCTCGGCGTGCTGGCGCGGCTGATGCCGCAGATGCAGGTCTATTTCGTCGGCGTGCCGCTCTCGATCATGGTCGGCTTCCTGATCTTCGGCGTGGTGCTCGCGGCGATGATGAATACCTATTTCGACTACTTCAACGGCGTCATGCGCCAGCTTGCTCCGATGAACTAGGGGAGAGCGATGGCCGACGATACCGAAGACAAAACAGAAGACCCTACGCAAAAACGTCTCGATGAAGCCCTTGAGAAAGGCGACGTCGTCAAAAGCCAGGAGGTCAACACCTGGTTCGTGATCGCCGGTGCCACGCTGGTGCTGTCGACCTTCTCGGGCTCGATCGGCGGCGGCATCTTGATGCCGCTGCGCAACCTGATCGCCAATTCGTGGATGATCCGCACCGACGGCGCCGGGCTGCTTCAACTGACCCAGACGCTTGGCTACGCCGTGGTCGCCGCGATCGGGGTGCCGTTCCTGATGCTGGCGCTGGCCGCGGTCGCGGGCAACATGATCCAGCACCAACTGGTGTGGTCGGGCGAGCAGCTGAAGCCGAAATTCTCCAAGATCTCGCCGGCCGCCGGCTTCAAGCGGCTGTTCGGCAAGCAGGCGGTGGCGAATTTCCTGAAGGGCCTGTTCAAGCTGATCGCGCTCGGCGCCGTGATGGTCGTGGTGCTGTGGCCCGAGCGGTTGCGGATGGAAGCATTCCTGCGGGTCGATCCCGCCGAGCTGCTGCCCGCCATCACCAGCATGACAGTGCATCTGATGGCGGCGGTGGTCGCCATCCTCGCTGCGGTCGCGATCGCCGACTACTTCTTCCAGTACCGGACCTGGTACGAGCGTCACAAGATGTCGCTGCAGGAGATGAAGGAGGAGTTCAAGCAGTCGGAAGGCGACCCGCACGTCAAGGGCAGGATCAAGCAGTTGCGGGTCCAGCGCGCCAAGAAGCGCATGATGGCCCAGGTTCCCAAGGCCTCGGTGATCATCACCAACCCGACCCACTATTCGGTGGCGCTGGCCTACGACCGCAGCATGTCGGCGCCGCTCTGCGTCGCCAAGGGCGTCGACAACCTCGCCTTCAAGATCAGGGAGATCGCCAAGGAGCACGATATTCCGATCGTGGAGAACGTGCCGCTGGCCCGGGCGCTCTATGCGACCGTCGAGATCGACCAGGAGATCCCGGTCGAGCACTATCACGCGGTTGCCGAAATCATCGGCTACGTGATGCGGCTGAAGCGCGGCCTGTCCGGCCTGCGACAGTAAGGGGCGGAAAACCGCTTGAAATGCGCGTAACTTGCGAAATTGCCGCCTGATGGACTTGCGTTTTCGGGTCCGATTCAGGCACTCAGGGACGAGGCGGCCGGCCGGGCGCCTCGTGATGCAGACGAGCCATGTCTCTCCAGATGACCGCCGATAGCAACGATCCACCCGCGACTGAGCCGTTCGTGGCCCACGGGCCAGCGCGGCGCAGCGGCAGCATCCTGCTGGTGGTCCTGATCGCCGTCGGCATCGTCGCGGTGGCGGTCTGGCTGATGACCATCGGCCGTACCCAGGCGCAGCCCTATATCCTCGGCGTGCTGGCGCTGCTCGCCACCGTCGGCCTGTTCACCCTGTTCGCGCTTGCCGCCGGCATCATCCGCTTCTCCGACCGCGCCACCGACGACCCCGTGATGGCGCGGATCGCCGACCAGGCCCAGGAAGGGCTCGTGGTCACCGACTCCCGCGGCCACGTGGTCTATTCCAACGCCGCCTATCTGAGGCTGACCGGCGCGGCCGGGCCGCAGGACGTCCGCCCCGTCGAGCGCGTCTTCATTGGCAACCCCGACGTCTCCGAGGCGGTGTTCCGCCTCTTGAAGGCGGCGCGCGAGGGCAGGCGGCAGCAGGAGGAGGTCCGGGTCGCCGGCCACGAGGCCGGGCAAGGTGGTGAACAAGGCCGCTGGCTGCGGCTCAGGGTGCGCCCGCTCGGCGAGGGCAAGCGCGACGCGAGATATGCGGTGTGGTCGATCGCCGACGTCACCCGTGATCGCGAGGACCAGGAGGACGTGTTCCAGGAGCTGCGGCACGCGATCGAATATCTCGACCACGCGCCGTGCGGTTTCTTCTCGGTCAATCCGGCCGGCGAGATCGCTTATATCAACGCCACGTTGGCCAACTGGCTGGACTACGATCTGGCCGAGATCGGTTCGGGCGGCCTGAAGCTGACCGACATCGTCTCGGGCGACGGCGCGGCGCTGTTGACCTCGATTGCGGCGGTGCCGGGCGAGGTCAAGACCGAGGTGTTCGACATCGACCTGCGCATGCGCGGCGGCAAGACCGTGCCGGTGCGGCTCTATCACAAGCTCGCCTTCGGCGCCGACGGCGCGGCGGGCGCCTCGCGCACGCTGGTGATCAGCCGCGCCCGCGACGAGCATTCCGATCCAGAGCGCGCCGCCGAGGTGCGCTTCATGCGCTTCTTCGACCATACACCGATGGCGATTGCGACCGTCGACCGCGGCGGCAATGTGGTCGGTGCCAATGCGCGCTATGCCAAGCTGGCACAGGGGCTGAACGGCGAGGGCGGCGCGGCCAAGTCGATCTTCCGCGCGGTCAATCCGCGCGACCGCGGCCTCCTGATCGCCGCGATCAACCAGGCCGCCGAGGGCCAGGGCGATATCGCGCCGGTCGAAGTGATGCTCGACGGCGCCAAGGAGCGCTTTGCCCAGTTCTTCGTGACGACCGTCGAGAAGGACGAACGCGACGCCGAGACCGCGATCGTCTACATGCTCGAGACCACCGAGCGACGCGCGCTGGAAAACCAGATCAACCAGTCGCAGAAGATGGAGATGGTCGGCCAGCTCGCCGGCGGCATCGCGCACGACTTCAACAACGTGCTGTCGGCCATCATGATGGCGAACGACTTCCTGCTGAACGCGCACAAGCCGACCGACCCGTCGTTCCAGGACATCATGCAGATCAAGCAGAACGCCACCCGCGCCGCGACGCTGGTGCGGCAGCTGCTTGCGTTCTCGCGCCGCCAGACGCTGCGCCCGCAGGTGCTCGATCTCGGCGATGCGCTGAGTGACCTCACCATGCTGCTGCGCCGGCTGATCGGCGAGAAGGTCAAGCTCGACCTCGTGCACGGCCGCGATCTGTGGCCGGTGAAGGTCGACGTTTCGCAATTCGAGCAGGTGGTGGTCAATCTTGCGGTCAACGCGCGCGACGCGATGCCCGACGGCGGCAAGCTGATCATCCGCACCGCCAATGTGCCGACCGAGGAAGCCGCCCAGCTCGCCAACAAGGGCATGCCGGCGGCGGACTATGTGAAGATCGAGATTTCGGACACCGGCACCGGCATTCCGCCCGAGATCATCGACAAGATCTTCGAGCCGTTCTTCTCGACCAAGGAAGTCGGCAAGGGCACCGGCCTCGGCCTGTCGACGGTCTACGGCATCGTCAAGCAGACCGGCGGCTTCGTCTATGTCGATTCCGTGCCGGGCGGGGGCACCACGTTCCGGATCTATTTGCCGCGGCATCGCCAGGAGCAGGAGGTCGCCCCGGAGGCGCAGACCGGCAACGGCGCGGCCAAGGATGCCGCCGCCGAAGCCGCCAAGCCGAAGCCCGATCTCACCGGGCAGGGCACCATCCTGCTGGTCGAGGACGAGGATGGCCTGCGCTCGCTGAATGCGCGCGGTCTCCGCTCGCGCGGCTACAGCGTGATCGAGGCGGCCAACGGCGTCGAGGCGCTGGAGGCGTTCGAGGAGAACAACGGCGCCGTCGATCTCGTCGTGTCCGACGTCGTGATGCCGGAGATGGACGGGCCGACGCTGCTGAAGGAAATGCGCAGCCGCAATGCGGAGCTGAAGATCATCTTCGTCTCAGGCTATGCCGAGGACGCCTTCGAGAAGAGCCTGCCCGAGAACCAGCAGTTCGCGTTCCTGCCCAAACCGTTCACGCTGACGCAGCTGGTCGCCGCGGTGAAGGAAACCATGACGGCGAATTAGAGCGCGCTTTCGAGCGAAGTGGGCACCGGTTCGCGTCAAGAAAACGCGTCAGATAAGAAGCGCCAACCCAGGCGACGAGCCTCGATGCGCCTTCGTGTCCCGCGTGGGAGAGGCGATGTTGCGGTGCGGTCGCGGTTGAACCTGAGCCCCATCTCGCGGTAGGACGCGCCGTCGCGTCCACAAGGACCATAGTGTCACATCTCCGCGACCGAGGGCCGCAGCCGCGGTTCCCGTTTCCCGCTTCACTTTTATCAGGCCCTGCCCATGTTAGGGGCGTTTCCCCATGCCGGGGAATCCTTTGAGGAAACCAACATGAATTTCTCGCAACGCACGCGTGGAATGGTCCGGGCGATCGCCGTCGCGATGGCGCTGGCGCTGCCTGTGATGATGACCGTTTCGGCGGCTGACGCTCGCGTCGGCGGCGGCGGCTCGCGCGGCTCGCGGACATTCTCCGCGCCGCCCTCGACGAGCACGGCGCCCGGCTCGGTTGCGCCGATGAACCGTACCTTCAGCCAGCCTGGCAGCCCGAACATGGGGTCGCCGGCGGCGGCGACTTCCGGCGGCCTGTTCGGCCGCGGCGGAATGGGCCGTGGCCTGCTCGGCGGCCTGGCCGCGGGCTTCCTTGGCGCCGGCCTGTTCGGCATGCTGTTCGGCGGCGGCCTGTTCTCGGGTCTCGGCGGCCTCTCGTCGATTCTCGGCCTCCTGCTGCAGATCGGTTTGATCGTGCTCGTGGTCCGGCTCGCGATGTCGTGGTGGCAGCGCCGCAATACGCCGGCCTCCGCGTACGCGGGCGGCCCCGACGTCGGCCCCGGCCCGCAGGGCAACGCCCGTTCGGGCTTCGGCTTTGGCCTCGGCGGCGGATCGAATGCGCCGGTCGAGATCACGCCGGCGGACTATGAGACGTTCGAGCGGCTGCTCGGCGAGATCCAGGCCGCGTGGTCGAACGAGGACATTGCGAAGCTGCACACGCTCGCGTCGCCGGAGATGGTGTCGTACTTCTCGAAGGATCTCGAGGAGAACAAGGCGCGCAACGTCACCAACAAGACTTCCAATGTGAAGCTGTTGCAGGGCGACCTCGCCGAAGCCTGGCGCGAAGGCGACAGCGAATACGCCACCGTCGCGATGCGTTACACGCTGGTCGACACCATGCTTGAGCGCGGCACCGGCCGGATGGTCGGCGGCAACGGGCAGCCGGAGGAGATCACCGAAGTCTGGACCTTCGTGCGCCAGCGCGGCGGCAACTGGGAACTCTCGGCGATCCAGCAGGCCAACTGATCGGTCGCCCGATATGACAAGTACAAGGCGCCGCGGCATCAACCGCGGCGCTTTTGTTTTGCGCGCCTCATTGGCGCATCGCGGCGCCGGAATATCCGCACGGGCTGCGGGGTGATGTCAGCGGACCATAACAACCATCGGGAGGATTAAGATGAAGGTCATTGCGTGCATCGCGGTTCCGGTCTGTCTTGCATTTGTCGTCACGGCTGCGCCGCCGGCACAGGCGCAGACTGCCGACACCAGCTTCTTCTTGACCAGCAACGGCATTGGCAATGGCGGCAATCTCGGCGGCCTCGCCGGTGCCGATAATCATTGCCAGACGCTGGCGCAGGCCGCGGGCTTCGGCGCGCCGAAGACATGGCGCGCCTATCTCTCGACCCAGGCCGCCGACGGCCAGGTCGCGGTGAACGCGCGCGATCGCATCGGCAAGGGACCGTGGAAGAATGTGAAGGGCGTCGTGGTCGCCAAGGACGTCGCCGACCTGCACAGCGCCGGCAACAATCTCACCAAGCAGACCGCCCTGTCCGAGAAGGGCGACGTCGTCAACGGTGCCGGCGACACGCCGAACCGCCACGACGTGCTGACGGGATCGCAGGCGGACGGGACTGCGTTTGCGGCCGGTGAGGACCGCACCTGCAAGAACTGGACGAGCAGCACGCAAGGCGCCGCCATGGTCGGGCATTTCGACCGCAAGGGCCTGCGCGACGACGAGCCGTCAAAATCCTGGAACACGTCGCATCCCTCGCGCGGCCCCGACGGCGGCTGCTCGCAGGCCGATCTGAAGAGCACCGGCGGCGACGGCCTGCTGTACTGCTTCGCGGCGAATTGAGGGGAAACAAGGAGACTTAAGCGGCGGTCGCCTTGCGTCGCCGCTCATCTGCGAGAGCGCTTAACCCTTCTTGCGCTTGACGGTCTTCTTTGCAGTTTTCTTTTTCTTCGCGGTTTTTTTCTTCGCCGAGAAATAGGCCTCCACCTTCTTCGAGGAGTGTCCAACTGCGGCGACCGCGGTCTTGAGTCGGGCAGGGGTCACCTTGAACTTCTTCGACCAGTAGCGAACCTCGTAGGGCTGGCTGATCGCGATCCGCGCGCGGTCGGCGGCCTTGTGCCGCTGCTCCTTGAAATAGGCCTCGACCTTCTTGGCGGAATGCCCGACCTTCTTGACGGCGGCCTTGAGCTTCGCCGGCGTGACCTTGAACTTCTTGGACCAGTACGCAACTTCGTAGGATTCGCTCAACGCGATCAGGGCGCGATCTGCGCCGCCCCGCTTCTTCTTGTTGTCCGCCATCAGATGATCCTTCATCGAAGATTCGACGTCGGAACCTTAGCAGTCTCTGCGTGGTTCGGACAGGCAGCCTGTCCGCGGTGGACGATCGGAGCTCTGCACGGCTACGATCGAGCTGACGGGAAGCGACGCGGTGAAAGTTTTTGGAGGTAAGTGCATGCACTATCAGCTTTACTACTGGCCGATGATCCAGGGCCGCGGCGAATATGTCCGCCTCGCGCTCGAGGATGCGGACGCCGGTTACACCGACGTCGCGCGCGGCAAGGGCGGCACGGGCGCCATGATGAAGATGATGGACGCGCACAAGGGCACGCCGCCGTTTGCGCCGCCGTTCCTCAAGGCCGGCAGCCTCGTGATCGGGCAGACCGCCAACATCCTGCTCTATCTCGGCGCGCGCCACGGCCTCGCCCCGAAGGCGGAAGGTGGCAAGCTCTGGCTGCACCAGCTGCAGCTGACGATTACGGACTTCGTGCTGGAGATCCACGACACCCATCATCCGCTCGGCCCGTCGCTGTATTACGAGGACCAGAAGGCGCCGGCGAAAAAGCGCACGGAAGAATTCTGGGCGTCGCGAGTGCCAAAATATCTCGGCTATTTCGAGGACCTCGTGCAGGCGAATGGCGGCGCGTTCGTCACCGGCCGCCGCGTGACCTATGTCGACCTCTCGCTGTTCCAGATCGTGGAAGGCCTGCGCTACGCGTTTCCGAAGCGGATGGCGGCGTTTGAAAAGAAGGTCCCGCGCCTGATCGCGCTGCGCGATCGCGTCGCCGAGCGGCCGAACATCAAGGCGTATCTGGCCAGCGAGCGGCGGATTCCGTTCAACGAGGAGGGGATCTTCCGGCGTTACAAGGCGCTGGATTTGTAGGTGCAGACATTCCGGGTTCGCTTCGCGTGCCCCGGAATGTCTGCTTCGCAGTCACCGGTTCCGCCCATCCACCGGCGTCATCGTGATCTTCGACAGATCGATTCCGTCGATGCAGTTGACATTGAGCGCCACGATGTCGGTGCCGTCAGGCTTGTTGCCGCGTGCGAACACCTCGACGCCGCAATCGACGCAAAGCTGGTGGCGGATCGCATGGCGGTTGAACAGATATTCCTTCAAATTCTCGACGCCGGCGCGAAGCTGGAAGCTCGTTGGCGGCATGAACACGAAGTGCAGGCCCTTCTTGGTGCAGATCGAACAGTTGCAGGCGGTCACCATGGCCATATCGGTGGTGCATTCGAAGCGGACCTGGCCGCAATGGCAGCCGCCGGTATAGGTCTTGTTCTCCGCCATGATCGTTCCTCACCACAGCCCGGGCACGAGGCGATAGCGCACCCGTGCCGCATAATCGGCATAGCCTGACAAACCCGCCACCAGCGTCCGCTCCTCGATCCCGGTGCGGATCGCAAACATCACGAAGAACACCGGCACGAAGGCAAGACCCCACCAGGAGCCGAGCATCAGCGGCACGCCGATGAAGAACAGCATCACGCTCGTATACATCGGATGGCGGACCAGCGCGTAGGGACCGGTCGAGATCACCTGATGGTGGCGCTCGGTCTGCACCTTTACGACCGGCGCGGCGAACGAATTGGTGCGGAACACCCAGAGGATCAGCACGGTCGAGACCAGATACAGCACGAGGCCGAGCACGATCAGCGGCACGCCGGCATTGGCGCCGCCAAAGCGCCGGTCGAGCCCCGTCGCGACGAACCACAGCACCGCGACGACGACGAACACCAGCATGAAGCGCTTGTCCTCGGTGGGCTGGCCTTCACGCGCGGTGAGACGCATGCGCTCGGCCAGCAGCCCGGGATCGACCCTGGCGAGCCACAGCCCGCAGGTCGGCCCGATCAGCGCCGAGGCGATCAGATAGGCCCACGCGCCAGGCCAGTGCGGCGTGCCGGCGAAGGCAAACAGCAGCGCGGCCATGGCGATGACGAAGAAAGTGTTCTGCAGGAGGAGCTTTGCGATCATGGGCGGCTCCGCACGATTCCGATCGCGATTATCGCACTGTTTTCGCGGCAGACATGCGACCGCAGCGATCAACTTTCGGAGCAGGCGAGGCGTTCCTGCGTCGTTTGCCTCTGCATTGACAAACATATAAGTAATTGCTTATATAAATCCATGACCGCCGCCATGCAGCTGACCAATGTGCTCAAGACCCTCGCGGACCCGACGCGGCGGGCGGTGTTCGAGCGGATCGCACGGGAAGGCGAGGTGGCCGCGACCGGACTGGTGCAGGGCTCAAAGGTGTCGCAGCCGGCGGTGTCGCAACATCTGCGCGCGCTGCGCGATGCCGGGCTCGTCGCCGAACGGCGCGAGGGTCGGCATATCCATTATCGCGTCGCGCCGAAGGGGCTCGGCCCGCTGATCGACTGGCTCGGGCACTACGAGACGTTCTGGGCCGAGCGTTTCGCAAATCTGGAGAAATTGTTGAAGGAGAGTGAGTGATGCCTGAGACGCACGCGATCACCGTCGAGAAGGTGCTGCCTTACGCCGCCGACAGGATCTGGCGGACGCTGACCACGAGCGACTTGCTGGTGAAATGGCTGATGCCGAACGATTTCGTTGCCGTGGTCGGACACCGGTTCAATTTCCGCACCAGGCCGATCGGCGACTGGGACGGCGTCGTGCATTGCGAGGTGCTGGACTGCGATCCGCCGCGCCTGCTGCGCTACTCCTGGAAGGGCGGCGCCGACACCAATCCGGAATACGGCTCGAAGCTCGACTCGGTCGTCACCTGGACGTTGACGACTGTCGAGGGCGGCACGCAGGTCCGCATGGTGCATGACGGTTTCGTGTTCCCCGGCAACCGCTACGCCTTCGACATGATGAGCCCGGGCTGGGGCAAGATCGTCGATGCGATCGGACGCGTCGCCGCCGAAGCCTGACGGCTCACTCGTTGTTGCCGCGGCGGACGGTGATCGAGGCGTCGGTCCGGTTGCGCGTGCATTCCAGATTGAGGCGGCGATAGCGCATCGTGATGGTGTTGCCACGCAGGATGCCCATGCGCTTCAGGCAGCGCGAGGTGCCGGTTACGGCGTCGTCCTTCGGCACGGTGAAGACCAGCGCCGTGGCGGAGCCGACCAGGTTGAAGAACTCCGGCCTCATCTTGCGATCGGTCTTGGCATAGAGCTCGATCGAATAGTCCTTGCCGCGGCAGCCGAGCGACAATTCCTTGGCCGCCGGATGCGTCAGGTAGGTGATGTTGGCGGCCGTGAAATTGACCTTCAGCCCGTCGATCTGGCCGGCGAGCTGCTTGGCGATGTCTTGGCAGGGATCGGCATGAGCTGGCGCCGCAGTGATGGCTGTCGCCAGCGCCAACAGCGCGGCCGGCAAAATGGAGCGGATGCTCAAAGGCAAGCGTCGGCGCAACGATGCTGTCACGAAATACCCCCGCGGTACAAAAATACGCGAAGGTACATGCAGGCTCCCGCGGAGCGCGTCAATATGTGCGGTGACCGCGGGAGCGGTCACACATCGCCGTCCGGCGCCGTTTGCCTAAAGCGCGACGAGATTAGGTTGAATCGTCATCGCGCTTTAGCTCTTTGTTTGAGCATGATCTTTTCGGAAAACCGCTTCGCACTTTTCCGGATCATGCTCTAGCCAGGCGCCTTGCACTTGCCGTTGTGCTTGGACGCTCCGGCGGCCTCGCGCCTGCAATCAATTGCCGATGGCAGTCCGAGTGCCTTTCCGTTCCCCGAAAAGACCGACGGTTAGCCACCTGCCTCAGGACGCGCACTTCCCATCCCGCGCCTTGGACGCCCCGGCGGCCCGGCGCTCGCAATCATTGCCGTAGGTCTTGCCGTCGCAGCCGCAGACCGGCCGGAAAATCTTGTTGCAGATCGTCGGGCGGAAGGCGCAGGTGCCGGTCTGGTCGAAGCGGCCGCAGGTCCCTGGCTTGAACTGGCAGAACTTGCCGGCGCCGCATTGCAGGCCGGCAATGCCGCCGCACGTCTTGCCGAGGCGGGCTGCGTTGGCGTCAATCGGAACCGCCATCAACAGGGCCAGCGCCGCGAACCAGACGAAAAGCGCTGTCTTCATGATGGCCTCCTTGTGGCCTCGTTGGCCGTCTCGGCATTTGCCCGGCGTTGTCGCAACCTGAGATTACGGCGCGATGAAAGATAGCACACGGATTGCCGTTTCAGCGCATGGCTGGACGGCGGCCGGCTTCCCTTTCCTTTGTCCGAAAAAGGCTTAGAACGGCTCTACATTGCCGGCGGCCCCGCGGCCAGCACCGGCCTTTCGAACCGACGCGCAGCCCAAACGAGCAGCTCATGAACGCCCCCACCGCCTTTCCCGACCAGCAGAAGCCCGTTCCGCCCTACAAGCACACCCCGCTGTTCCCGCTCGGTACGGACACCACGCCCTACAAGAAGGTCACGAGCGAAGGCGTCCGGGTGGAGAAGGTCCTGGGCAAGGATATGCTGGTGGTGTCGCGGGAGGCGCTGCGGGCGCTCTCCGAGGCCGCGTTCGGCGAGATCAATCACTATCTGCGGCCGGGCCATCTGAAGCAGCTGCGCTCGATCCTCGAGGACAAGGAAGCCAGCGACAACGACAAGTTCGTCGCCTTCGACTTCCTGAAGAACGCCAACATCGCGGCCGGCGGCGTGCTGCCGATGTGCCAGGACACCGGCACCGCGATCATCATGGGCAAGAAGGGCTTTAACGTCATCAGCGACGGCGACGACGAGGCGGCGCTGTCCGAAGGCGCCCGCGACGCCTATCTGCGCCGCAACCTGCGCTATTCGCAGGTGGCGCCGCTGTCGATGTATGAGGAGAAGAACACCGCCAACAACATGCCGGCGCAGTGCGAGATCTACGCCGAAGGAGACGACGCCTACAAGTTCATGTTCATGGCCAAGGGCGGCGGCTCGGCGAACAAGAGCTTCCTGTTCCAGGCGACGCCCTCGGTGCTGACCAAGGATCGCCTCCTTGCCTTCCTGAAGGAGAAGGTGCTGACGCTCGGCACCGCGGCGTGCCCTCCGTACCACCTTGCGATCGTGATCGGTGGCACCTCGGCAGAGCTCTGCATGAAGACGGTGAAGCTCGCCTCGGCGCGCTATCTCGATGCGCTGCCGACCCACGGCTCGGCCGACGGCAATGCGTTCCGCGATCTCGAGATGGAGCAGGAAATCCTCAAGATGACGCAGTCGCTCGGTGTCGGTGCGCAGTTCGGCGGAAAATATTTCTGCCACGATGTGCGCGTGATCCGCATGCCACGCCACGGCGCCTCGCTGCCGATCGGGCTCGGCGTGTCCTGCTCGGCGGACCGTCAGGTGCTCGGCAAGATCACCAGGGACGGCGTCTATCTCGAGGAGCTCGAGCACAACCCGGCGCAATATCTGCCTGCGGTCGAGCAGTCGCTCGGCGGCGAGGTCGTCAAGATCGACCTCAACAAGCCGATGAAGGAGATTCTGGCGACGCTGTCGCAATATCCGACCAAGACGCGCGTCTCGATGACCGGCACCATGATCGTGGCACGCGATTCGGCCCACGCCAAGCTGCGCGAGCGGCTGGAGAAGGGCGAGCCGCTGCCGGATTATTTCAAGAACCACCCGGTCTACTACGCGGGTCCGGCCAAGACGCCCGAGGGCTACGCCTCCGGCGCGTTCGGCCCGACCACGGCGGGACGCATGGACTCCTTCGTCGATCAGTTCCAGGCGGCTGGCGGCTCGATGGTGATGGTCGCCAAGGGCAACCGCGCGGTCGCGGTGCGCGAGGCCTGCAAGAAGCACGGCGGCTTCTATCTCGGTTCGATCGGCGGTGCCGCGGCGAACCTCGCCGAGCACTGCATCAAGAAGGTCGAGGTGGTCGAGTATCCCGAGCTCGGCATGGAAGCGATCTGGCGCATCGAAGTGGTCGACTTCCCGGCCTTCATCATCATCGATGACAAGGGCAACGACTTCTTCAAGGAATTGAACCTCGGTTGAGGATCCGGATTGAGGGCAACAGGCCTCGACGGATTTTCCAAAGGCGGGGTCGCGGTCAGGATCGACGGCGACCGGCGCACGATTTCCTTTCACACTGATATTGCGGACGCGCTGGTGCGTCCGTTCGATCGCGCCGGGATCGATATCCCGATCGGCATGACCGATGACGGTGAGCGCGACTGCGACCGTCTTGCCCGAGAGCGCCTGCGTCCGCATTTCTCGCGCGTCTTCACCGGGGCACGGCGCTGGCTGTGGGAGGAGTTTCGCGATCCCGGTCAGGCGAACGACGAGGCGCTGCGCCGCGGCCAGACCCGCGTCTCGCGTCAGCTCTGGCATCTCGGCAACAAGATCATGGAGGTCGACGCGTTCGTGCGCGCCAACGCTGCGCGCGACATCCGCGAGGTGCATCCCGAACTGGTGTTCCTGCGGCTGAACGGCGGCATGCCGCTGCCGCGCAAGAAGTCGGAGGAGGGCGATGCACTCCGTTGCACACTGCTCAAGCGCGTGGGCTTTCGCGACATCGATCGCTGGCTCACGGAGGCGCGGATCGGCAGCGGAGCCAAGCGCGACGATGTGCTGGACGCCTGCGCGGTGGCGCTCGCCGCTTGCGAGCCTTGCGGAAGCGTTCCGGAAGGGACGCCGCCATTGGATGCGCACAGCGTGCCGATGCAGATCTGGTTCTAGCGTCAAGCGCGCGCCGTATCGCTGCTGTTAACCACACTGCGGCGACTGCGACGTTCTGCCACGCGCAAGGTTGTGGGGCGGGAGCAAAGCAACCGATTTCAGCCAAGGACCCTTAACGTTTGTCGTCGACCCTCCGCGCTCATCCAAGGGTGGTGGGAGTGGATGACATGACACATTCGGCGGTACAGCGGATTGGACGCGCGGCGCTTGTGTTCGCGGCGCTCGGCCTCGCCGGCTGCAACAACGAGCGGCCGCCCGGCGTGTACGACGTGAGCGTCAACGAGGCCTACCGGCGCCTGTCCAACGACAAGCTTGCCGACATGGTCTACGCCAAGCAGTGCGGAATTCTGGTCCATGTGACGCCGTCAGGCATCCCGGGCTACGAGGTCACCTGGCGGGTTCACAGCAGCGGCCGCGAAGTCGTGCGCTTCACCGCAGTGCTGACGGCCTTCAGCGAGAACCAGACCAAGGTCGAGATACGTATGCCTTCGGCCGGCAACGGCGAGGCGTATGACGGGTCGCAATCCTACAGGCGGCCGGCCTTCCAGCAGCCGCTTCGTCCGGCCGTGCAGGAGCAGGTCGCCGCGATCCTCGAAGGCCGCAAATTCGACGTCCAGCGCGTCGGGCCCGGGAAGGACAAGATTTGCCAAGTGCAGCGCGCCGGGCTCGAGACGGGCCTGGTGTTCCGCGTCGACGATTAATGGAAATCAATAAAGGGAGTTGACGATGAAGTTTGCTTTCGGTGCATTTCTCGTGGCCTGCGTCGTGGGCTATCTGTACTACATCTTTCCAAACCCCGCGGATGGCACGGTCTATCCCGTGCCGATCACCCAGGCGCGGCAGGACCTCGCGAAGGCGGAGCTGCCGCCCTTTGTTTTCGGCAGCCAGTCGCTGGACGTGGTCCGCAACATCGGCGACGCGCAGGTTGTCTGGATCGTCCGCAGGAAGAGCGAGGAGTTGTTCCGCTACACCGCCGAGCTCTCGCCGGAGGAAAAGGGCGCTGCGACCCGCGTCAAGCTGAGGCTGGACGGCGCAAAGGGGCGCACCGAGGACTATGCCAAGAACCTCGCGGATAACCCCAAGATCCGGGACCTGTATCTCGTCGCGATGCAGGAGCGTGTGGCTTCCACGCTCGAGCGCCGGCAGTTCGAGATGTCACGCATCCATCCCGCAATGGCGGCCGCGGCGGTGGCGAACATGGGCAATATACGGAAATCGGCGGACGAAGCGGCCGCGGCAGCCGCGGAGATCGAGCGCAGCACCATTCAAAGGGCCTATCGTAACGAGCCCGCCAGCGTGCGTCGCTGAGAGCAAAAGCGCGATGAGATCGGGGTGATCGTTATCGCGCTTCGGATTTTGTTTGAACCGGGCTGAGTGCGGACCGGGCGTTACGCCCGCGTGCCGGTGAACGGGAAGCTGCCCATCGGGCCGATGCCCATCTCGCCGGCGATGCCGTCGCCGGAAACCTTGCCGGTGAATTCGAGCGTCAGCGGCATCGGGTTGGTGATGGAAACCTTCCAGGTGACGTTGTCGCCGTTCACGGAGCCGTCGAAGATCTCAGTGGAATTGCCCTCGGCGCCCTGCGTGCCGGTGAGCGTGCCGCCCGAGCTCGCCAGCGACAGCGTCGCCTTGCGCTCGCCCATCGGCGTCGTCATCGTCAGATTCCAGTTTCCGTCCACCGCCATTGATATGTCTCCCCTCATGGCAAAAGCGTTTTCAAGCGAAGTGGGTACCGGTTCGCGTGAAGAAAACGCGTCAAACAAGAACCTGGGGCATTGGCTCTGACGCAGTCAGAGCCGGTGCTCCAGGGCGTGCGCGGGTATAGCTCATCTTGCCGCGCGCGCCTAGTTCGCGGCTGCGGCGATCAGGCGCGGGCGGCGGCGCGCAGCCGGCTTCCGACCAGGAAGCGGAAGGCGACGTACTGGATCGCGAAGGCAACGATCTTGGCGCCGAGCAGCACTACCGACACGTAGAACGCCCACAGCTTCATGTCGCCGGTCGCTGCGATCGCGATGGTGCCGGCGGCGAGCACGAACATCAGCACAGCCCAGGCATAGCCGGCGAGGGTGGCGTATTCCGGAATGGTCTCGGTCACGATCGGCGGCAGATAGCGCAGCATCCAGCCGCGCTTGAGCATGATCGCGCCGATCGCGATGTGGCCGATCGCGGGCTTCGCCAGCACGAAGCGTGGATCGTTGGTGAGCAACGTGGCGCTGCCAAGCACGATCACCAGCGCGAGGCTTGCCCAGGTCATGTAGCCGAGCGCCTGTCCCTTCACGTGCGCATAGACCACTTGCGCAATCGCGCCCGCGATCGCAACGCCGGTGGCGATCAGGACATTGTCGGTGGCGAGATAGACCACCAGGAAAACGATGGTGGAGAGAAAGTCGCTCGCAAGCCTGGCAAATACGCTCTTCATCGTCGTGGTTTCCGTTTCCTCGGGCGGGTGATTGGTCTGGTGTTGTTATAGCAGCGTTCAGTGCGACGGCAGCGCGCGGGCCGGCGGTGCGCCGTACTTGGCCGCGCGATATTGCGGATACCAGCGGGTGAAGCACACCGCGGCGTTGCGTGCGGCGAAGGCGATCAGGAGACCCGTCCACAGCGGCAGGGCCGGCACGTAGAGCACCGCGATGTTGCCGATCAGCATCAGCAGCGTCGCGGCAGCCCAGGCACCTGTGATCAGATAGTTGGCCTGGGTGAAGCCGGGCAGCTTCGCGATCTCGGCAGCGACCTGTTCGAGCGCGTATTGCCGCGTGAAGGGATGGCCGATCAGGATCGAGAACAGCGTCACCAGCAGCATGCCGGCATCGACGGCGATCTTCACGGCGATGCTGCTCGGCGTCGCATCGACGAAGGAGAGATAGCAGCCGACCGCGGTGAACACGATCACCGAACCGACGCCGAGGATCTTGATGCTGCGCCCGCGCGCGATATCGAAGGCGATGACGGCAAGGCAGATCAGCGCGGCACAGAGCAGGCTCAAATTGGCCGAGGCCACCAGCATCAGCGTGGCGAAGGCGCCGTAGGGAGCGAGGATCAGGAAGATCGTCATCGAAGGCCTCATCCGGCTAATCTTTACACCGTAAAGATACCCTAGAGGTGGGTGAGCGGGGCGTCAAGCGAAATCTTTACAGTGTCAAAATCGTGAGGTCGTAGAGAAAACTTGAGTATTTTCAATTTGATGTGTTGGTAGTGCCGCTTGGCGCACGCTTTCTGCCGTCGTGGCCGGGCTTAGCGTCCGAAGGACGGCGTCGCTTCCGCTCGCCTATGTCCCGGCCATCCACGTCTTTCATTAAGGAGCTGACAAAGACCTGGATGCCCGGGACAAGCCCGGGTATGACGCGTGGAGGAATGGAGGCTCTCGGGCGCGCGGCTTACTCCGCACCCACCCAGTTGCCGTGGAATCCGTCCGGCACGCGGTGACCGAGATGGACCAGCGCAGTCGGGCCCGCCTCGACATTTTGCGCGTTGAACACGGCGAGGTCGCTGCGGTTTTCGCGGGCGCGCCAGACCACGGCGAGCAGCCAGCCGTCGCCCTCGGCGGCGTCGGAGTCGCGCTCGACGAACACGGGCTCGGAGATCGTGTCGCCGGCGGGCAGGAGATAGTGGCCGAGCCGCTTGCCCCTGCCGTCGACATGCACGATGCCCGACAGCGCGCCGAACATCGGCAGGTCGGGATTGGCGCAGGCGTACCAGCCGTGATTGCTGGCAAGCCCCGCGCGGCGATCGTCGACGCGGGGGAATTCGCCGGTGAGGTCGTCGAGATAGGTCTGCGTGAAGCGGTCGGTGTTGCCCGAGAGGTCGAAGGTCCAGCGGCAATAGCGCGCGCGGTTCTTCCTCGGGTCGGTCGGCGAGCCATCGGGATGGTTGAACAGCGGCGCTTCCTCGAACTGCATCACGTCGGCAACGATGCGGTTGCCGTCCTCCCACGCGTTCATGACGTGGAAGACGTAGCAGGTCTCGGCGCGGAACCAGATGATGTCCTTGGATGCGCCGCTGCGCTTCATCACGCCGACATAGGCGCCTTTCTCCGGCTCCCAGGCGTAGGGCGCCTGGCCGCGCATCGCGCGCTGCATGCTGCCGGTGATCGGCAGGATCGGAAACAGCACATGGTTCTCGGTGACGATGAAGTCGTGCACCATGCTGGCATAGGGCGCCTCAAAGCGTTCGAACCGGGTCACCACGCCGGATGAACTCACCGAACCGAACGACCGCGCGGGCGTCAGGGGGCCAGCGGCGTTGTAGCCGAAGAACACCAGCTCGCCGGTCACCGGATCGATCTTGGGATGCGCGGTGAAGGGGCCGGAGATCGCGCCCTTGTAGTCGCAATAGCCGGTGCGCTTCAGCGTGTCCGGCTCGATCTCGGTCGGCAGATGGCCTTCCTCGAGCGCGAGCAGGCGGCCGCCATGGAAGATGATGTTGGTGTTGGCGACGCCGCCATCGGTCGGTGCGGACGCCGGCGCATCCGGCAGCTTGCGGCCGAAGCCGCCGTACAGGGCGCGGCCAGCGTCGTGCTCGGCCTGCCATTTCGGGGGGCGGACCCAGCGATTGCGGTAGCTGGCGCGGCCGTTCTCGAGATGGAAGGCGTGCAGCATGCCGTCGCCGACGAACCAATGCGCGCCCGGCGCGTCGAACTGCGGATTGGGGCCGTTGCGATAGAGCGTGCCGTTCAGCTCGCGCGGCAGTTCGCCGGTGATCTTCAGGAACGGCGCATCGGCCTCGAATGGGATCGGCGCCAGATTGGTTCGCACGGCATTTGATGTCACCTGATCGAGCATCCGCATCTCCCTCCATTGTGATCTTTACATCGTAAAGATATCGGTACGGGTGATGCGGCCGATCGTCAAGCAAAATCTTTACAGTGTAAAAATTGCGACATATAAGAGCCGCATGACAAGATTATCCAAGGAAAACAAGGCCGCTCGTCCGGCACTGACGCGCACCCGCAGGGTCGCGCGTGCAACCGCTGACCGGTCGGCGCGGCGCCGGGCCAATGACGCGCCGTATCATCACGGCGATCTGCATGAGGCGCTGCTGAAGGCCGCCGAGCGCGTGCTGGAGCGCGACGGGCTGCCGGGGCTGACATTGCGCGCGGTGGCGCGCGAGGCCGGGGTGTCGCATGCCGCACCCACGCATCATTTCGGCGATCTCACCGGTTTGCTCAGTGAACTCGCTGCGATCGGCTTCCGGCAGTTCGGCGAAGCGATGGCGGCGGCGAACGCGTCCGCAGCGACGCCGCCGGAGAAGGGAATGGCGAGCGCCAAGGCTTACGTCGCCTATGCGCAGGCGCATCCAGGCATGTATGGGCTGATGTTCCGCAGCGAACGGCTGGATTACTCGCGACCATCGCTGCATGAATCGTCCGAAGCCTCGTTCGCAGGATTGGCCCGCGGCGTCGGTGCCAGCCGGCATGAGGAGATTTCCAGGGATTCGCTTTCGCTCGAGCAGGCTGCCGCGATCGCCTCGGCCTGGTCGCTGGTGCATGGCTTCACCATGCTGCTGCTCGACGGACGGCTCTCCAAGATTCTGAACCTGTCACCCGAGGGGACGACCCCGGAGACGTTGCTGATCGCGATGCTCCGGTTGGCCTCAAGCCGTCCGCCGCGGCCGTAACCGATGTCGCCCCGGTAGCGTTCTAGCGTTTTGTCAGCGACGTGGTGCGGCCGCTCTGGCCGATCGTCTTCACCTGATCCGCGCCGCATTTGAAATCGCGGGCGAAGTCTTCGGCGGCCTGCCGCGCCAGCTCGTTGGCGTTGGGATTGGCCGCGACGTCGACATAGGCGACGTGACAGACCTCGCCCGGCGGCAGCCGCGTCACAGCGAGCATCGCCCGCGAGACGGGACCGCCTCGCTTGTCCTGCTCGCTGTTGTCGGCGATCAGCCAGCGCTGGATGATGGCAAACGGCTTGCTGCCGGCCGCACGCCATTCGACGGTGTTGCCGCTCGAGCTGAACGGGCCGAACCAGGCTTGCGCCGCCGGTTCCCTGGCTGCCGCCTCGCGATTTCGGCCGACCGAGACTACTTCGCGCAGATCGTCCTCATTGATCAGCACCACAGGCCGGATTTCCCCGGGCAGACCCGCGTGGCGCTGCCGTCCTCCTCATTGGGCTTGCCGATCATGCGGCAGGCCTTCGGTGCGGTCGAGGTGTAGCTGCTGCTGAACGTTTCGGCGCCAGCCTGACCAGGATTTGCGCTGGCAAGCGCCATAATGGCTGTTGCAAAAGCAAGGTATTTCATCAGGGGAGACTTACGATCCACGTTACTTTGTTTCTGACATACGCAATCTGGGGAAGGTTCAACAGACACGCGGGAAACACCTGACAGACGCGCGGAATCGTCCTAGAAGGGCGGCTTCGCAACTTTTGTCGCGTGCACCTTGCGTGCCGTAACCTCGATCGTCATGCCCACGATATCATCCAACAAGCCCTATCGCGTCGGCCGTTCCCGTACCGGCCTCGGCCTTTTCGCCACCAAGCCGATCAAGAAAGGCGACAAGATCATCCGCTATTTCGGGCCCTTGCTCGACTCGAAGAAGAAGGATGAGGACGCGATCGAGAACAAATATCTGTTCGAGCTCACCAACCGCTGGACCATCGACGGCTCGATCCGCGAGAATCTCGCCCGCTACATCAACCATGCCTGCCGGCCGAACGCGGAATCCGACGTCCGCCCACGCAAGCGCAAGGTGTTCATCCGCGCGATCAAGAACATCGAGCCGGGCGACGAGATCAATTACGATTATGGAACCGACTATTTCAAAGCCTATCTGAAGCCGATCGGCTGCAAGTGCGACGCCTGCGAGAAGAAGCGCAAGAAGAAGCGCGCGGAGGCGAGGGCGGAGCGGCTGCGGCTGAAGGAAAAGGCCGAGCGCAAGGCCCAGCGCAAGGCCGAGAAGCTTGCGGCGGAGAGTGCGAAGGCCAAGGAAAAAGCCGCGCCAAAGGTCAAGCCAAACGGCGCCAAGGCGAACGGCAAGCTGAATGGCAAGCACCTGAACGGCCATTCCTATATGAAGGCCGCAGGCAAGAAGGGCGTCGCCTCGAAGCGTGGTGGCGCGCGGGCGCTCTACGCCTGACACCGGTCTCCGGAATGAGACCGTGTCCCCAAATGGCTGGTGGTCTCTTTTGGCACGCGCGATGTCCGCTTGTCCGTCGGAGTGCAACAATTGTTAGCCGCCGGGCTTGCGCGCCGATGCCGGCAGCGGGGCGTCGCCGAAATCGAGTGTCGAGCGTTGGATGATCGTGCCGCGCTCGTCGATGACGAGGCGCAAGCGGCGGTGTTCCGAAAAGAAGGTCAGCCGATGCCGGCCCGCATCGGCGTCGACCCCGCGTTCCGACAGCGTCGTGATCTTTCCCGATCGCATCTCGGCCTGCAGCAACGGCACGCCGATGCCAAGCCCCTCGGCGACGACGTTGGCATCGACCTCGAACGTACCGTCAGCGAATGCGATTCCTGTCATGACGCCCTCGCGGGCTGGCGTGGAAAGTAGGTGCAATCCGCCAGCGTGCTGCCGTCGAGCTCGCGCATAAAGGCCTCGCGGGCCGCCGCCAGCTTGGCTTTGAGCCGGCAGCGCGGCAGCAGCACGCAGGCTCCTCCGTCGTCCCTGAAGCATTCGACCAGTGCGCTGTCGCCCTCCAGCGCGCGCACCACCTCGCCGAGGGTGATCGCCTGCGGCGGCCGCGCCAGCGCAAACCCGCCCCCGACGCCGCGCTGTGTGGTGATGAAGCCGGCCTCGGCGAGGTCGCGCACCACCTTGGCGAGGTGATTGCGGGAAATGCCGAATTCGGCCGCGATCTCGCTGGTGGCGAACGACCGGTCCGGCTCGCCGGCCAGCCGCATCAGCGCGCGCAGGGCAAAATCCGTGAACGACGTCAGGCGCATGGGAGGCCCTCGAAAACAGAACTTGGCAGGGCTGATATAGCCCGCTAAATGGGTATTTGAAATACCTATTTATGGAGGCCCGTCATGACAGGGGCAGAACGGCGCGAGCAGATCACGGCCCAGATCGTCGAGCGAACCGGGATCACCGAGGCGATGATCGAGCGCCTCGTGCACGGCTTCTACGCCAAGGTGCGCCGCGACCCGATGCTGGCGCCGGTGTTCGACGCCAGGATCCGCGATTGGGACCCGCATCTGGAGCAGATGTGCGCGTTCTGGTCCTCGGTCGCGCTGATGACCGGGCGCTATCACGGTACGCCGATGGTCAAGCATATGAAGCTGCCGGTCGATGCCGTGCATTTCGACCGCTGGCTCCAACTGTTTGAGGCAACGGCAGCCGAGCTGTGCCCGTCCGTGGCGGCGGAGCATTTCATCGATCGCGCGCGGCGCATCGCCGCTAGCCTCGAGATGGGCGTCGCCAGCGGGCAAGGCGTCATGCTCGGCGTCGGCGAGCGTTACAGGCGAAACGAAGCAGGAGCAGTGCAATGAGGAACAGGGCGAAAGCGATCGCGCGTGCAATCGACAGGACGGGGTTTCAACAGGATCAGGCCAATCCGTTTTCAGGCAACAGCCTCGTGCCGATGCTGATCATTGGCCTGGCGCTGACCTTTGCTGGCATGATTGTCGCAGTAGCTCTGAGCTGACGACCGGGAGCGGCCGCCGCGTTTGCCGCGACGGCCGCTCGTCACGTCTTCCATTCGGCTTAAGCCGCGACAGTCTCGCCACTGCGGCGCAGCCCGACATATTGCAACTCGGCGAACACGCCGGTGGCGATCGCCTGGGCGAGGATCATGATCGTCCCGAGCAGGTTCGGCGACACCGCGCCCGAGAGCAGCAGCGCGATGCTGGCGAGCGTCCAGGCGGCGTTGCCTATGACCACCAGCATCACCACCGCCTTCGGCACCGAAGCGCGCGTGCCGAGCCAGCCGACCAGCGCGGTGTAGGCGACCAGGAACAGCCCGGTCTCGCGCAGCAGCGCTTCGGGCAGATTGAAGAATGACGCCAGCGCACCGGCATCGAGCACCATCGCGACGGCGGATACGCCGCTGAAGATGGCATCGGCGAGCAGGGCGCGGCGCAAGAGCTGGGACGAATGGATCATGGCAGGTTCTCCTCTGGTTGGGGATCGGGTTGGTCAGCGGAACAGGGACTGCAGCTGGCGCCACAGGCGGAACGGGCAGAGTGCCTTGCCGACCCTCATCTCCACCGCATAGACCTGCGCGAACACGAACAGGCCGGTGTCGTGCACGAGCGGCTGCGGCAGGTTGAGCGAGCGCGCGACGAGCCAGGTGGCCAGATGGATCAGCCACGGGATCAGGACGGCGAAGGCGCGGATAAGGGACAGCATCAGCATGGTCATCTCCTGTGCCCCGAAGATGAGCCGGCCCGCGCCGCCAATTCGATTACCTCAGGCGTAAGCAAGGGGCCTGTTCAGGACGGTCCTAACGTGTTCGATGTTGTTCGGCGGATGCATGTAACCCATTGAAAAACAATCCATTCTTCGTACGTCAGTGTTCGTCACTGTTTGTTCTCGTCCGCTCCCAGCCATCCGATTTGTTGGTATTTTTGTTGGTATCGGGAGAACAAACGTTCTCGGGTATTTTCGAAATTCCGAACACGAGGGGCCGTGGCAGATGGCACGCAAAACTGGGGTCGCTAACCCCGAGCAGATCAGGACCGACGTCGATTGCCGCGCCGCCCGGCCGAAGTTTGAGAGCGGCGAGTGGAGCGCTACCAAGATTTCCGACGTGACCGGCGGCGGTCTCTATCTCTTGATCACGCCGGACCCGAGCAGGCCCGGCAAGGCCGGCTCCAAGCTCTGGCGCATGGCCTATCGCTTTCACGGTCGGCAGAAGACCTATTCCATCGGGCCTTACGGAAATGGCAACGACGGTACCGTCTCGCTCTCCACGGCCCGTCAGAAACGTGACGCGGCAAAAGCGTTGCTCGCACAAGACAGACCCGTCGATCCCTCCATCGAAAAACAATTCGAGCGGCATCGCCAGGCCGCCGAGCGCCCTTTTGGCGTATGGATCGATGAATGGCTTGCGGAAAAGAAGACCGAGAAGATCAAGCGTGGCAGGCTTATCACTGTGCGCAGTCCCGAAACACTCGCGCTGCTCGAACGGTGGGCCGGCTATCTGAAGGACCGTTTCGGCGCGCTCCACCGGCAAGATATCAAGCGCCCCGATACGCTTGCCTTCTTCCGGCGAATGCAGGCTGAAGGGAGGTTGGAGACCCGAGACCGGGTCCACAGTATTGGTGAACAAGTCTGCGACTACGCCGATCTTGAGGGCGACGGATATAATCCGTTCCGTGCCTGCAAGAAGCAACTCACTGTCAATGTCTCGACGCCTCGGCCCGGCGTCACTGAGTTGCAGGACGTGGCTCGTCTCTTCCGGTTGATCATGCCGTCATGGGAGAACGCCAGATTTGGCGATGTGGTCGGTGATGCTCTTCGGCTCGATGCCTTGACGATCCCTCGCCCTGGCATGATCAATGAGATGGAGTGGACCGAGGTCGATTGGGACGGCAAGCGTTGGACCATCCCGGCGGCGAAGATGAAAAACGGATGGGACCATGTCGTGCCGCTGTCACGGCAATCCCTCGCGATCCTGCGGCGCGTGCAGCAGATCACGGGCAATCGGCGCTACGTATTCGCTTGCGCCAAGGATGTGCCCCTGTCCAGCAGAACGCTCTGTCATCGGCTGCGCGCGCTCGGCATCGACACCAAGACGGAACATTGTGCCCACGGCTTCCGTACTACGTTTTCGACCCTCTGCCACCATGAGGAGATCAATGAAGCCAAGGTTTGGGACGGCGACATTATCGAATTGCAGTTGGCGCATCTCGATAGCGACTCAGTAAGGGCGATCTACAAGCGGCACGGACCGCTGGCGCTGATCGGTTCGCGCACCAAACTGATGCAACATTGGGCCGATCGCATCGATAGCTTTGCTGATCCAAGAAAGATTGTGCCGATCATCGCATCCCCTGAGGGGTTCGCGAACCAGTCAATTTAGAGCGCCTTTTCTTATGTCCGCGGCTCAATGCGAGGAAGCGTCATATGATAGGCGTCGATGGAATTGGCATCGACCATGGTCTGGCCTTCCATTTTATAGGCGACGATTTTCCCCCTCTTGATCAGTTCGTAGGCCTTGGTTCGACCGAAACCGCCGCGCTCCAAGGCCTTTTTTAGTGGAATCAGGTTCCGTTTGTGGCGGGGCTCGTCCATCATCGCCGTCGATCCCTCCCGTATTCGGCTGATCACCCTGTCCCTGCCGCAGGAAGAAGGTGTCAATTCAATCAATCATGGCTTCCGCTCGTCGTTCTAGTGAAAGCAAAGAAAGCTTCGAGTATTATGGGACGGCTGAAAGAGCTGAGGACTATTGTGAGCCAGTGAGATCGGAGAAGAGCCTAAGGATCATTTTCCGGTGACTCGCCTTTCGCATGAAGTGCTGGTCGAGACCCTGTGGCGGATGGTGACGGCGGAAGACTGATTGCACCGCTCCGCCTCTGCTTCTCCGGTAGGGTGGCGTTCCGCAAACCTCGCGACGGTTGGCATGGCGCGCTCGGTGGATCGCCGATAAAGCTGGCGCTAGCCGAACCCGACACGGAAGGGGCCGATGCCGCATTCCTGAAGGCCATGAGGATAGCGCGCAAGCAGAAGCGTCTTCCATGAACTATGTGCCGCAACCGAACTTGCAGGGGTGGGGCGGCGATATGCCACAAACCGTGTCGCAGGGTGCTGTTGGAGCCAATCTTGGACGTGACTGAGAGCGGCGAGGAGGCGACTAAGGTCCGCGCGGCAGGCGTTCTGTGGCGATGGTGTTTCAGTCGGCGCTGCTCTATCCCGCATCTGACGGCGCTGGCCAATATTCAGATGAGCCTCAGGCATGCGGGATTGTCGGAAGACGAGACCAAGGCGCTCATCTCGTCGTCGGCGCAGTTTCTGAAGGTCGACCATCTGCCAAGAAGCCAAGCGCGTTGTCCGGCAGCGAGCGGCAGCGGGTCGCACTGGCCAAGGCCATCGTCAGGCAACCGTCGGTGTTCCTGATGGACGAGCCGTTCCGATTATTATGCTCTGTCATTCGTAAGTGAACGTCTCTCGTCCGCGAGTCGAGCGAGGATGTAGCGGGAGAGGACAGGCCAGCAGCTCCGAGAGCAGCGCGGTCAACGTCGCGGCTTCTGATGCACCCAGCCGGTCGAGGATATCTTGCTGAACAGAGGTACCGAGCGTGCCAACTTCGTCGAAGCGCGCAGCGCCGCTGCGCGAGAGAAAAATCAGGACCTTGCGTCGGTCAAGTGGATCGGGGCCGCGATAGACTTCGGCCGTGGCGACCATTCTGTCGATGATCTTTGTAAGTGTCGGACCATCGACGAAGAGACGGGTCGCCAGATCGCCCATCGGCAGACCGTTCCGCTCCGCCAGCGCCTCGAGCACGCGATACTGATGGAGAGACACGTCCCTCGGCTTGAGCCGGGCTTCCAGCGCCTGCTCCAGCTGACGATTCACGCCCCGGATGAGGTCGGGTAGATTCACTCGTTGTCCCTTGGTCAATTTATTTGATATTTCAACATTTCACTTCGACTATAAATTGGCGGTGGCGCAAAGCAAACCCGCTTTGTGCTTGCCCAATGAATGGGCTGACTGGGCGGCAAACGCCGGAAAGACCGGCAGCCGGGGGCGAGATTGGTCGCTTCTGCCGCAAAACCGGCTCCGTTGGGGGCGTGATCGCGGTTGGCATGATTCGTGAGTGGTATGTCCGTCGGAAGTACGGAGAGGCCACTTTTGCGTAGCGTTCGGATATGTCTGCTCATCCCACAAAGCGGCGCCGCAGGACTGTGGGCGCCGTCAGCTGAGGCGTGCGGACGTCTGGCAGTCGATGAAATCAACCGGATGTCGGGCATCCTGCGCCGGCCGGTCGAGCTGCGCATCATCAATGCCGGTGAGAGCGGCGTGAGCGCAGGCCAGGCAGCGCGCGACGCAATCGAAATTCATGGCGCCCACGGCATTGTCGGGATGTTGCCCAGTTTTGCGCGGGACTTCGTGGTGAGCGCAGCCCGTGGTCGTGTCCCGTTCATCTACACGCCGCAGTTCGAAGGGTTGTCGTCGACGTTCGGCGTCATGACGACCGGCGAAACTGCGGACGAGCTGCTCGCGCCTGCGATCCAGTGGCTCTCGGAATCAAAGCGCGCGCGCCGCTATTTCCTCTGCGGAAACGACTATGTCTGGCCGCGTTCGTCACTCAAGATTGCGCGCGCGCTGATCGCCCGCTTCGGCGGAACTGTGACGGGAGAGCATTATCTGCCCGTTGGCTTGCATGACTTCGACGAGATCCTCGACCGCATCAAGGCCACACGTTCGGACGTGGTCGTGCCGCTCTTCCTGGGGTTGGACTGCATCGCCTTCAATCGGGCGTTCTGTGCAGCAGGCCTGAGTTCGAGCGTGCTGCGGTTCTGCTCCGCGATCGACGAGACCATTATCTACGGGCTCGAGAGCGACGAGACCGAGAATCTTTACGCAGCCTCGAGCTATTTCGCGTCCATTCGTTCGCGCAACAACGGTGCATTCCTGGAGCGGTACCACACCGCGTTTGGCGATAGTCCGCCCCCGGCCAATGCCTATGGGGAGTCCTGTTACGAGGGCATCTATTCGCTCGCGGCCCTGATCGAGGAGGCGGGCAGCTGCGATGCGCGGGAACTGGCCCGCTTTTACGGGCGAACCATCCAGCAACGCACGGCGCGCGGCGATGAAGCCCGCCCGGTGGTCGGAAGCCGCCATCCGATCTTTATCGCCCAGCTCGACGGCTACGACTTCTCGATCGTCGCGCGTCGATAAAGCGATTGCATTTTCAAATATTGTCTTTTTAATAGTTTCCGTATCAAGAACCAGTTGGGGGCTCTCGCGACTTTCTCCCGTCGCCGCTTCCTGCAGCACTCGGCCATTGCAACGACGACGCTGGTTTCGGCACCCGCGGTCTTCCGTTCCGGAGCGTTTGGCGCCGAAAACCCGATCGTCGTCGGCAGCCTGCACGACCAGTCCGGTCCTATCGCGGCCTCCGGTACGCCGATGGTCTACGCTCTGCAGCTTGCCGTGGACGAGATCAACGCGGGTGGTGGACTGATCGGCCGGCCGCTGAAGGTGATCCACTACGACACCCAGTCGAATATCCAGATGTATTCGCAATTTGCCCAGCAGCTTGCGGTGAAGGACAAGGTCGATGTGGTCCACGGCGGCATCACCTCCGCCTCGCGCGAGGCGGTGCGCCCGACCTTCGATCGCTTCAAGGTGCTGTACTTCTACAACGTGCTCTATGAAGGCGGCGTCTGCGACCGCAACACCTTCTGCACCGGGACGACGCCGGCGCAGACCGTGGAAAAGCTGGTGCCGACCGCGATGAAGAAGGCGGGCAAAAAGGCCTACATCATTGCCGCCGACTACAATTACGGTCAGATCACCGCGAAGTGGATGACCAAATACGTCAAGGACAATGGCGGCGAAGTGCTGTCGACCGACTTCTTCCCGCTCGACGTCACGAACTTCGGCCCGACGATCTCGAAGATCCAGGCCGCCAAACCCGACCTCATTCTCTCGGCGCTGGTCGGCGGCAACCATACCGCGTTCTACCGGCAGTGGACGTCGGCCGGCATGAAGGGGAAGATCCCGATCGCATCGACCACGTTCGGCCTGGTCAACGAGCCGACCACGCTCGACGCCGCCGAGAGCGATTCCATTCTCGGCGCCTACGGCTATTTCGAGGAGCTGACGACGCCGGCCTCAAAGAGCTTCGTCGAGAAGATCAAGAAGGCGCATTCCGACACGCCCTATATCAGCGAGCTCGCCGCCTGTACCTACGAGGGCGTCATGCTTTGGGCGGCCGGTGTGCGCAAGGCCGGCAGCATCGACCGCATGAAGGTGATCGCGGCGCTGGAGGATTCCGTCGCGTTCGACGGACCAAGCGGCAAGGTCACGCTCGACAAGGCGACCCATCACACGATCCGGAACGCGTTTCTCGCAGAGGTGAAGGACCGCAAATGGTCGGTGCTGGAGAGCTTCCCCGACGTCAAGCCTGCCGATACCGCGAGCGTCTGCGATCTGGTCAAGAACCCGAACGACATCAAGCAGTACATTATCAGTCTCTGAAGTCGCTGGGACCCGCAGCTCGGCGGGACCACGTTGGACTGCCGGAAGGACTTGCGAATGGCGATCTACGTCATACTCGGGCTCGACGTTCTGAACGGAATTGCCTCACTGTTTTTGCTGTGCCTGGGACTGGCGATCATCTTCGGCATGATGAAGATCATCAATCTTGCCCATGGCGAGTTCATCATGCTCGGCGCCTACGCGACTGTCATTTCGGCCAATGCCGGGGTGAACATCTGGATCGCGATTCTGATCGTTGCGCCACTGTTTGTCGGCGTTGTCGGCCTCATCATCGAACGTTGCCTCATCCGCTTTCTCTACGGCCGCCTGGTTGATTCGATGCTGGCGACCTGGGGGCTGAGCCTTGCCATCATCGGCATCATCACGACGATCTACGGCAATACCCAGCAGGGCGTGCCGACCCCGCTTGGTGGCTTCTCGATCGGCTCGTATCAGTCGAGCTACTACACGCTGTTCCTGGCGGGCATGGCGATCGTCATGATGGCTCTGGTCTACGGCGTCATGCGCTACACAAGGTGGGGCCTGATCGCTCGCGCGACGATGCAGAACCCGGCGATGGCGGCAACCCTGGGCGTCAACCCGGCGCGGGTCTATATGAGCACCTTCGCGGTTGGCGCCGCGGTCACGGGCCTGGCCGGCGGCTTGCTGGCGCCGGTCTCGGGCATCACTCCCGGAATGGGTGGCGCCTATGTCGCCAAGACCTTCATGACGGTGGTCGGCGGCGGCGCGGCGATCCTGTCGGGCACGATGTCGGCGGCGAGCCTGTTCGGTGCGGTCAATCAGATCGGCGCCTACTTCCCGACCCCCGTCTATGGCGAGGTCCTGGTGTTCACGGTGGCGATCGTGCTGATCCGCTTGCTGCCGCAGGGCATCTCCGGCCGCTTCTTCAAGGGGACGCTGTGATGTCCCCGCGCTTTCGTCTCGCGGCCCAGGCCGGTGCAGTCGTGGTTGCGATCATTGCGATCGCGCTGGTTCCTTCGGTGATCGAACTGTTCGCGCTGATGCAGTTGACGCTGTTCGCGGCGATGTCGGTGCTGGCGCTCAGCCTTGCCTTCATCTGGGGATTTGGCGGCATCCTGTCGTTCGGGCAGACCGCATTCTTCGGGTTGGGCGGTTACGCCTACGCGATCGCCGCCGTCAATTTTCAGGACTCGACGCCGGCGATCCTGCTCGCGGTTATCATTCCACTGCTGTTCGCGGCGATCCTCGGCTATTTTGTCTTCTTTGGCCGCATCTCCGACGTTTATCTCGGCGTGATCACGCTGACCGTCACCCTGATCCTGTTCAACTGCATCAACTCGACGTCCGGTGACAGCTACCGGATCGGCCAGGCCTTGCTCGGTGGCTTCAACGGCATTCCGGCGGTGCCGACCTTCAACGTGCCGTTCCATCCGGGCGAGATGCTGTCGCCCGAACAATCCTGGTGGGCGACGGCTGGCGCGCTGCTCGCGGTCTTCCTGCTGTTGCGTCTTCTGCTGTCGCTGCCGGCCGGGCGCGTCATCGTGGCCGTGCGCGAGAACGAGGTCCGCGCCTCCTTGCTCGGTTATGACCCGCGACTGGTCAAGCTGCTCACCTTCATCCTGGGCGGTGCGATCGCGGGACTTGCCGGCGCGCTCTACGTCAATTGGGGCGCGTTCGTCGGTCCGACCATTTTCAGCCTGTCGCTCTCGGCCGAGATCATCATCTGGATCACCGTGGGCGGGCTCGGCACCTTGCTCGGCCCAATCGTCGGCTGCGTGCTGATCGAGTACATTGTCGCCTATATCGGCTCGCAGCAGGCGTTGAACGCCAATCTCGTCCTTGGCGCCGTCCTGATCGTCTTCGTGCTGCTGCTGCCCAAGGGGCTGGTGCCGACGGTGCGTGATCTTCTGCTCAGGCTGGTGCCCGAGCCGAAGCCTGCGGCACCTCGCGCGGACCAGTCGCTGCCGTCATCGCCGGTGGCGCCGCAGCCGGCTGGAGCAGAATAGCCATGGCCGATCTCGTACCTCTGCTCAAGGCCGAGCATCTCACGATGCGGTTTGGCGGCGTGGTCGCCAATGACGACATCAGCTTCACGCTGGACGAGATGGAACTGCGTTGTCTGATTGGCCCCAACGGCGCAGGCAAGAGCACCTTCTTCAAGATGCTCACCGGCCAGCTGACCCCGACCTCGGGCGCGATCGCGTTCCGGGGCGAGGCCATCGCCGGCAGGCTGTCGCACCAGATCGCCCGTATGGGGATCGGCATCAAGACCCAGGTGCCGAACGTCTTCAACGGCCTGTCGGTGCGCGAGAACATCTGGCTTGCGGTTCGCCGCAAGGCGACGCCGCGCGCGCAGCCGCCGGCCGTTAATTCCGTGCTGGAGATGATCCGTCTGACCGATCACGCCGATCGCATCGTCGCGACATTGTCGCATGGTCAGCGGCAGTGGGTTGAGATCGGCATGGTGCTTGCCGCCGAACCCGATTTGATCCTGCTGGACGAGCCGGCCGCCGGCATGACCGACGAGGAGACCGCTCACACCGCGGCGATCATCCGCGAGATCAACCGGACGCACGCCATCATCGTCGTCGAGCACGACATGGAGTTCATCAAGCAGATCGCCAAGAAGGTGACCGTGTTTCATCAGGGGCGCGTCCTGGTCGAAGATACCGTGGGCAAGGTGCTGGCGGATCAACGGGTGCGCGACGTCTATCTCGGCAAGAAGGTGGCGGCATGAGCGCGCTGCTCGAGGTCAAGGACCTGAAATCGGGGTACGGCCGGATTCCGATCCTGTTCGGCATCGATATGACAGTGCAGGACGGCGAGTATCTCGGCATTCTCGGCCACAACGGCATGGGCAAGACCACGACGCTGCGCGCGTTGATGGGCCACCTGCCGACGACCGGAGGCACGGTCGCCTTCGCGGGCAAGACGATCACCCATTTGAAGCCGCACGAGCGATCCCGACTCGGCATCGGCCTGGTGCCGCAGGGCAGGGAGATTTTCCCCGATTTGAGCGTCTACGAGAACCTGCGCATGGGCCTCGCTGCTGCGCCAAGGGAAGACCGCGGTATCATTGATACGGTGCTGGAAGACTTTCCGCGTCTGGTGCGACTGCTCGATCGGCGCGGCGGTGCCTTGTCCGGTGGCGAGCAGCAGTTGCTCGCGCTGGCGCGCTGTCTCTGCACCAAGCCGCGGCTCATTCTGCTCGACGAGCCGACGGAGGGTATCCAGCCATCAATCATCGAAGAGATCACCGAGACGCTGCTCGCGCTGAAGAAGCGTTGGAGCATGTCGCTGATCGTCGTCGAGCAGAATCTCGAGTTCATTACCACGCTGTCCGACCGGGTCCTCAACATCCAGAAGGGACGGATCACGGGACAGCTCGACCGGAAAAGCCTGATGGCACGGGATGCCGCCATGAGTCCGAGTTAAGGCCAATTCCGGCGCAGCTGCGCCGGCCACTGCGATCGGTGATTTCTGTCTTCTCTGCCAGCTTGTCTGCACAAGAAAGGATGACTCATGTCTATCAAACGCCCGAATGCCGAGGATGTCGCTGAACTCGCGGCGAGCCTGCACATGAACATGTCGGTCGAAGAAGCCGGAGAGTATCTCGCATTGATGGGCGGCATGTTTGATGCCTATGACATCGTCGACGAACTGCCGAATCCGTTGCCGCCGGTCAAATACCCCCGCATGCCCGGCTCGAAGCCGGGTCCGAAGGACAACAAATACGGTGCCTGGGCGATCAAGACTGAGGTGAAGGGCGCGCCGAGCGGCAAGCTCGCCGGCCGGACAGTCGTCCTGAAGGACAACGTCGCGCTTGCAGGCGTTCCCATGATGAACGGCTCGACGACCCTCGAAGGCTTCATCCCCGCAGCCGACGCGACGATCGTGACGCGGATTCTCGATGCCGGCGGCACCATCGTCGGCAAGGCCGTATGCGAACATTTCTGCCTCTCGGGCGGCAGCCACACCTCCGATCCGGCGCCGGTTCATAACCCTCTCAAGATGGGCTATTCCGCCGGCGGTTCATCTTCGGGCAGCGCGGCGCTGGTTGCGGCCGGCGAAGTCGACATGTCGATCGGCGGCGACCAGGGTGGCTCGATTCGCATCCCAGCGTCCTATTGCGGCATCTACGGCATGAAGGCGACGCACGGCCTCGTGCCCTATACCGGCGTGATGCCGATCGAATCGACGATCGACCACACCGGCCCGATGACGGCGAACGTCTCCGACAATGCGCTGCTGCTGGAGGTGCTGGCCGGTCCCGACGGGCTTGATCCGCGGCAATATGCGCCGAAGGTCACGAGCTACACCGAGATGCTCGGGCGGGGCGTCAAGGGCCTGAAGATCGGTGTGCTCAAGGAGGGCTTTTCGGCGTCAAACATGCAGGAAGGCGTCGTCGCGAAAGTGAAGGCCGGGGCCGAGCGTTTCGCCGGACTTGGCGCCAGCGTGTCGGAAGTTTCGATTCCCGAACACGCGCACGCGCTCGCCGCCTGGAATCCGATTACGCTGGAAGGCTTCCTGGTCCAGATGATGATCGGCAACGGCATGGGCTTCAACTGGAAGGGGCTCTACGATGTGGGCCTGCTGGACGCGCATTCCGCCTGGCGCAACCGTGCCGACGATCTGTCGGAAACGCTGAAGCTCTGTATGCTGGTCGGACAGTGGGGCGTCAGTCATTATCGCGGCCGCTACTACGCGAAGTCCCGCAACATCGCGATCGCCGCCAAGGCCGCCTATGATGCGATGTTCGGTTCGTACGACCTGCTCCTGATGCCGACCTTGCCCTGTGTCGCGACGCCAATTCCGGCGAAGGATGCGCCGTTGTCCGAAATTGTCCAGCGCGCCTTTGAGATGACCGCCACGACCAGCCCGTTCGATGTCACCGGCCACCCGGCCATGTCGTTGCCCTGCGGCCTCTCAGACGGCCTTCCGGTCGGCCTGATGCTGATCGCCAAGGACTACAACGAGGCGACCATTTATCAGGCGGCCAGGGCCTTTGAGGCCGATGGCGATTGGAGAAAGTTCTGATGATCACGATCACCGCCGTCATCAGGACGAAATCCGGGCGTGAGGTCACGATGCGCGACGCGCTTCTTGACGTCGCGGCTCATGTCGCGGCCAGGGAGCCCGATACCATCGGGTTCTTCATCTCGCAAAGCGAGGAAGATCCCTGCCTCTTCACGACCTACGAGCGCTTCGCCAACAAGGCTGCGATGGATCGCCATAACGGGTCGGCAGCCGTCGCAACCTTCTTCGGCATCGCCAAGCCAATCCTGGACGGCGAGGTCATGCTTGTGACGTCGAAGGAGGTGTCGGCGACGGTCCGGTAAGCCGGCGCCGGATCAATTGCGGGAGAACATCGTGACGTTACGGCTTCATGGCATCATCGGGAGATCCGACGATCCGACCTATGCGGGTCGCCTCCATCATATCGAGCATCACGGTGGGATCGAACTGCTGTTCGTGCCGCCTGCGGACGTCGGTCGCAAGCGCTTTCGCCTGATGACCGATCGCGGAACCGACTGCGCGGTCAGCCTGGATCGTGACGAAGAGTTGGTCGATGGCGGGCTGCTTTTTCTCTCGCACGATCGCGCCATCATTGCCCGTTTCGGCGAGCAGGAGACCTGGCGCTTGAAACCCGCGGATCAGGCGACGGCGCTCAAGCTCGGATGGAATGCCGGAAATCTGCATTGGCGGGTCCGCTTCGACGGTGACTGGCTCGTCGTGCTGCTGGATGGTCCGCTCGAGGCGTATCGCGCGCGCATCATGCCGCTGCTCCAGGCGGGCGAGGTGGTGGAGAGCGATGCTGTTCGATAGATTGCAGGCGCTGGCACTGCTGCAACTCGGCGACAGCGCGTATCCGGCCGGCGGCTTCGCGTTCTCCTGGGGGCTCGAAGGGCTCGCCGCGGACGGCATGCTCTCCAATCGCAATGAGCTGGACCGCATCATCGCCGATCAGCTGGCGCGGCGATGGGCCACCATGGAGCGCGTCCTGCTGCGCAAGGCCTTTCACGCGGCAGGATGTGACGCGATTGCTGCGGTCGACCGCCTCGCCGAGGCGGGAACACCATCGGCCGAGATGCGGGAAGGGTCGCGCCGAGCGGGCAGGGCGCTGCTCGGGGTTTGGGTCAAACTCGATGGGCCGCTGTCGGTCGCGTACCGCACCCTGGTGTCATCGGACGCGCGGCTCGGTCATTTGCCGGTCGCACAGGCCGTCGTCGGTCGGGATGCGAATTTCAACCTGGATGCAGCCGAACTGGTCTCGGGCTGGACGCTGGTGACCGGCCTTGTCGGTGCAGCCGTGCGGCTCGGCATCATCGGCCATGTGGAAGCCCAGCGAAGCCAGTCAGCGGCACGCGGTCTGCTCGCAGAGCTGCTCGCAGAGACACCGCCGGCGGACGCGTCGCCCGCGAGCTTCACGCCGTTCATCAATATTGCAGTCTCGCGCGGACCGCTTCGGGATGTTCGCATGTTTACGACCTAGATGAGGTGACTTCGCCATGATGAATCTGTCGCCGACCGAGATGGATCGTCTCGTGATCTTCAATGCCGCGCAGATGGCGCGTCGCAACCGCTCACTCGGGATCAGACTGAGTCACCCCGAGGCGGTCGCCTACATAACCGACGAGGTGATGACGGCGGCGCGGCGCGACCTGCCTTATGCCGAAATCCGTGATATGGCGGGGCGGTTGCTGACGACGGACGATGTCGCGCCCGGCGTCGCGCAGATGATCCCGATGCTCTACATCGAATGCATGTTTGCCGAAGGCACCAAGGTGATGGCGGTGTTCGAGCCAATCGCACTCAGCAACACTCCTGCGGCCGACGACCTCGTACCCGGCGAGATCATCGCAGGTGGCGAAAACATCGAGAGCTTTGCAGACCTGCCGGCTATCACGATTGAGGTGATCAATACCGGCGACCGCGATGTCCAGGTCCGCAGCCACACGCATTTCTTTGAGGTCAATCGTGCCTTGCGTTTCGATCGCGCGGCGGCGTGGGGCATGAAGATCGATCGGCTGGCCGGCGCCGGAGTACGTTTCGAGCCGGGGGTCACCAAGTCGGTGCGTCTGGTACCAATTTCGGGTGACCGGGTCGTGCTTGGACAGGCCGGGCTCGTCAACGGTCCGCTGGATGTGCCGTCCGCCCGCGATGATGCGCTCAAGCACGCCCGTGCTCGCGGCTATCAGGGAGCTTGAACGTGGCCATACTGACCCGTCGTGCCTATGGCGAACTCTACGGTCCAACCAAAGGCGATCTCGTGCGGCTGGCCGACACCAGCCTGCTCGCTGAGATCGAGCACGACTACGCCACATACGGACATGAGCTCTTGGTCGGCGCCGGAAAAAACCTGCGCGACGGCGAGGGCGTCAATGGTTATCGGACGTCATCGCACAAGATCCTCGATGTGGTGATCAAGAATGCCACGATCGTCGATGCGGTCACCGGTATCGTGAAGGCCGACATCGGCATCCGCGACGGTCGCATCGTCGGCATCGGCAAGGCCGGCAATCCCGACGTGATGCCGGACGTGCATCCCGATATGGTCGTGGGTCACACCACCGCGCCGATCGCCGGCGGCCCGTTCATTGTCACGGCCGGCGCGATCGAGTCGCACGCCCACTTGATCTCGCCCGAGCAGTCCGACCATGCACTCGCCGGCGGAACAACAACATTGGTAGGGAACGGATCGGGTCCGGTCTTCGATGTTGGCAGCGGGGCTGCCACACACTTTGCACGCTTCCTTCAGGCGATCGAGTTCTCGCCCCTTAACTACGCGTTGTTTGGACGCGGCGGTTCCAACCCCGAAGCCGTCGAGGAGGCTGTTGCCGCCGGCGGCATGTCCGTGAAGATTCACGAGGATTTCGGCGCCGCGCCGGCCGTGATTGACCAGAGCCTCGTGGCGGCCGATCGCAACGATTTTGCGGTCCACCTCCACACCGATTCGATCAATGAGTACGGCTTCTGCGAGGATACGATGGCCGCCGTCGACGGGCGCACCATCCACATGTATCACGTGGAGGGCGCCGGCGGCGGCCATGCGCCGGATCTGCTCAAGGTGGTGTCGTGGGACAACGTCATCCCGTCGTCCACCAATCCGACCAACCCCTATATTTCCTATGGCATGGAGGAGGGGGTGCCGATGACGATGATCTGTCACCAGCTCAACTACAATGCGCCCGAGGATGTGATGTTCGGCGAAGCGCGGGTGCGCGCCCAATCGATGGCCGCGGAAGACTTTCTCCACGACATGGGCGCCATCTCGATCTTCGGCACGGATACGCAGGGCATGGGGCGTCTTGCGGAGAACGTCGCCAAATGCTGGCAGCTTGCCAGCGTGATGAAGGACCGCATCGGCCGTCTGCCCGAGGAGAAAACAGCCGGCGCAGACAATGAACGCATCAAGCGTTACATCGCCAAGCTCACCATCAACCCGGCAATCGCTGTTGGCATCGACCATTTGGTTGGCTCGGTCGAGGTCGGCAAGATGGCCGATCTGGTGCTGTGGCCGCGCGCGTCTTTCGGCATCAAGCCCTACATGGTGATCAAGAACGGCTTTGTCGTCTGGGCCGCCATGGGCGACGGCAACGGCAGCCTTGGCCTGTCGGAACCGATGATTCAGAAACGCATGTGGGGGGCACTCGGCGCCGCGCCGCAACGGCTGGGTGTCAACTTCGTCTCAAAGCTTGCCCTGGACGCTGATGTCGGGCGCAGGCATGGCCTGACGCGCGATCTCGTTCAGATCAGGAATGTACGGAAGCTGCGGAAGACCGACATGGTGCGGAACGCGGCCATGCCGCACGTGGAGGTCGATCCGCAGACCTTCGAAGTTCGCGCCGATGGCAGGCTTCTGATGTGCCCCCCAGCAACGAAGGTGCCGCTTGCAAGGCGGTACATGCTCCGATGAACCGGATCGCACTGAAGAGCGTATCAGCCGCGGCGCGCATCGCCGCCGCGCGGGTCGGGATCGGAGGGGCGGTTGGTTCGGGCAAGACGGCGTTGGTCGAGCGCCTGATTCCGGCACTCCTGAAGCGCGGCATCGATATTGCGGTCATCACCAACGACCTTGTCACGGCTGAGGACGCCGAGCGGATCAGGCGCTCCGGGCTGATCGATCCGACGCGCGTATCGGCTGTCGAGGCGGGCGCGTGCCCTCACACCGTCATTCGCGAGGACCCGACGCTCAACATTGAGGCTGCGGACGAACTGGAGCGGCGCTTCCCGGGCGTCGAGCTCATTCTGCTCGAAAGCGGCGGCGATAATCTCGCTTCGACGTTTTCGCGCGATCTGACGGATTTCTGGATGTTCGTCATCGATGTAGCCGGCGGCGACGATATCCCGCGCAAGCGCGGCCCCGGGGTCATCCGTGCCGACCTCCTTGTCATCAACAAGGTCGATCTGGCCCCTCATGTCGGAGTGGACCTGGAGCGCATGCATCGGGAGGCATTGAGTGTCCGCGGTGATCGTCCGGTGCTGCTCACCAATTGCCGCCGCGGCGAGGGAATCGATGCGATCGTCGATCTTCTCGAGCGCGAGGTTCTGTTCAGAACGTGAGGCCGGTAGCGACAAGCGACGATCTGCTGCTCGACCTGAGCTTTGTCCGCCGCGCCGATCGTACGGTCATTGACCGGCGCCTGTTCGCCTGGCCGTTTGTTCTGACACGCAGCTTCTATCTCGATCCGGATCGGCCGGGCTGCCTCAGCGTGATCGTACAGACGGGAAGCGGGGCAGTTCACGGTGAGGACAGCCTCGCACAACGTCTCGTGCTCAGTCCCGGCACTGCCGTCTGCCTGACCAATCAGGGCGCGACATCCGTACATCGTGCGGACCCGGCTGCCCGCTCCATGGAAACAGTCAGACTTTACGTCGCAGGCGGCGCCAGTCTGGAATATTTGCCTGAGCCGCGCATCCTGTTTCCGGATGCCGCGCTGTGCCAGTCTGTGGAACTCGACTGCGCGAAGGAGGGCTGCACCCTGGTCGTCGATGCATTCACGATGCACGATCCCGGTGGAGAAGCCCGTGGTTTCCGTGAACTGGAATCGACGTTCTGCCTGCGGAGATCGGGCGGCGAGCCCTCGATGATCGACCGGATGCGCCTGCACCGTCCGGATCCCGACATCTTTCGTGGTTATCGGGCCTTTGGATCAGCGATTCTGGTGCTTACCGCTTCGCATGATCTGGCGCGCCTTCAGGCATCGCTGACTGCCGCTCTGGGTCGGACTTCGAGATTGTACGCTGCGGCCAGTGTGCTACCGGGAGCCGCGGGGCTCGGTGTCCGCCTCGCGGCCCTGGACCTCAGGCAGATACGAACAGCATTCGACGCGATCCGGACGATCTATCGTCAAACATTGCTGGCTTCGATGGCGTCCTGAAGGCGGTTGGGTCGCTGTCCTTTGATAAGAAAAGCTGGGCTTACGAAACAGCGATAGCGGTCCGTGACTCGAACCCGATGCCTTGTTTCCTGCAGGCGTCCGCTATGTGTGCACGACGTGTGCACCGGGAGATCAAGAATAATCCTGCGACAGCCAACTTAAGCAGGCGCTCAAAGTGGGTCGGGCCACCTGAGTTCGGCGGGCGTGAACCGTAAGTTGCAGGACAGGTGAGTGCTGGTGGAGCGAGAGTTTAAGCTTTTCAATTGGTTAGAGGGCGGCGTGTGCACAACGTGTACACCGGGAGATCAAAGAAAATCCCGAGACAAACGATGTGAGCACGTCGAACCGGGTGCTTCACCTTCAGCAGTAGACGGGCGTGGGCGCGACCTGCTGGCAAGCTGGTGGTTGTCGAAGTGGATGGTCGATGGACCGCAGTTGGCGCAAGGCGGTCCTTCCTAAGCGTGACCTTTAGCACGGTTAGCAAGACGCAGATCCAAAGGTCTCACCGCCTGAGGTCGAAGAGCGCCGCATCGAGATCGAGCGGAATATAGCCCTACGTCTTGCTCCAACGCCTATTCTGCCGATTTGCTAAAATGCGGGAGGGACCGACCCTTCAGTCTGATGTGCCTGTACGCCTTGCCTAATCCCACGTTTTCTGGGTAATGGACGTTTCCGCGCGGCTCGCAAGGCCGCTTGTTCCCTCGGCTGTTCGGTTGGCTGCAACGGTCGGCCGCGAGACAAGACAGGGCCTGTTGCATGATCAGATTTGGCCTACTCGGGTGCGGGCGCATCGCCAAGCGTCATTCCGATCTCCTGGGTGGCAATCACATCGAGGGAGCCATCATGTCGATATTCTGGAGGTTGTTCTTCGGCGATGTGGTGAGCGTGCATGCCCGGGCGGCAACGGCGCTGGCCAAGATCGAAACCGAGGACACCGCGGTCGCAACGCTGAAGTTCCGCAATGGCGCGCTCGGGATCATCGAGGCGACCACTGCGGCGCGTCCGACCGATCTCGAGGGTTCGCTGTCGATCCTGGGCGAGAAAGGCACCGTCGAGATTTCCGGTTTCGCGGTCAACCAGATCCGGCACTGGCGCTTCGTCGAAGAGCTGCCGTCGGACAAGGACGTCGTGGAGAAATTCTCGGTCAACCCGCCGAACGTCTACGGCTTCGGCCATCAGGCCTACTATCATCATGTGGTCGATTGCCTGGAAAACTAGCGCGCCGCGCTGGTCGACGGGCTGGAAGGGCGCAAGAGCCTGGAGCTGATCTCGGCCCTCTATGAATCGATCGAGACCGGCGAGGAAATGGCGCTGCGCTTCACGCCGCGCTTGAGCCGGTTGGGTGTGAGTGCATTAGGCCGGCGTCATCAAAGAGGTTGAAGAGTGCCCCATTAATGAGCCAGAAACTGGTAGGGTTGCAGGTCGGAAGAGCTTTAGCCGCGCTCAGCGTGGCTTATTTCCATTCCTGGCACGTCACGATGCAGTTCCCGCCGGATACCGCTTATCCAATTCCCTTGCTCCGTGATTATGGTGAACTCGGCGTCCATTTCTTCTTCACGATAAGCGGCTTCGTCATCTGCATGGTCGTGACGTCGCCACGGTTTGCAATCTCAAGCTTTGTGACGCAGCGGTTCTTCAGGATATGGCCGCTGTGGATCGGGACATCGATCGTCTATTTGTATTTGACGAGATACCTCGGCAGGGGTCCGAACCAGACGATCGGCGCGTTCTTCTATTCGCTCACATTGCTGCCGACCGAAGGCAATCCCTTTTATGACGTGGGTTGGAGTCTGCAGCATGAGGTCGCGTTCTATCTCGCGGCAGCCCTGATTGTGCCGAGGCTCGGCACCTACGCACTGATCGCGTTTTTGAGCTTGTGTGCGATGGCAGACCACACGCTATCCTTGCCGTGGTACCTGCATCAGTATTTCAGCTTCTACCCGTATTTCGTTGCGGGGATCCTTGCTTTTCTAGTTCATCCGCGAGCGGGCAGGGCAGGCGTCGTTGCGCCACTTGTCGCAGGCTTCATGCTGCTATGGTTGCTCCCGCGACCTTTTTACCCGCTTCCGATGTTCTGCCTGCTGATCGGATTGGCGAACTTCAAGCCGAGGACCGTTTTTGGTGAAGTGTTGGTTGCGCTCGGAGACGCGTCTTACTCGATCTACTTGATCCATGTGCTGGTGTTCTATTACGTATACATCCACCTTCGACCGCCGCTTCCGCCGCTCTGGTCTCAGGAACCGATGCGATATGGCGCGCTGATCGTCGTTTGCTTTTTGGCGCTGGCATCGTGGCGGTTTTTCGAGAGGCCGATGATCTTATTCGGCCACAGGCTCAGTAAGCCGCGCAATCAACAGTCACGTGCGGCTTAGCCGGTGCCTGGCCGACCGCTCATTTGGCCTCGTGCGGCCGCTTCTGCCATACACTGGTTGTGGCCGCTAGAATGGAAGGTGCCGGCCATACCTCTGCAGAATGGCTGCGAGGGCCTGCGGTCGCTACCGCTACCAGGGCATTCCACAAAACTGACCCGCCGCGGGCAGCTCTCACAGAGGCGCAAAAACAGGAAGGCGCCGATCGCTATTCCGTAGTTCTTCCGATAGCGTCCGCTAATGCGTTTGCCAGATCTTCTACAGTCTTAAAGCAGGCCCCACCGAGAAGGCTTACATCTACGGGCGTGCCCGCTTGGAGCTATCGCCAAATTTTGGTGACGGCGCGGCCGGTCAGGCGGCGGCGGTTATGGGCTGACGGTCAGTCGGTTTGGCGATGACCTCGATCCCATCGTTGAATGTCACACCGAGAACGAGTTTTGGCAACTGGTTGTGGCCATCGAGACGACGCCAGCTTTTCTGCGCGGCCTCAAGCAGTTTGAAGACCATCGCGAGCGCCGTTCTGTTGGACAGGCAGCCCTTCGATCGGATCGTGCGGTGGCGCACGGTAGCGAAGGTGCTTTCAATGGGATTGGTGGTCCGCAGGTGTTTCCAGTGTTCGGCCGGGAAGTCGTAGAACGCCAGTAGCGTGTCCCGATCCTTGCTCAGGCAGTCGGCCGCCTTCTCGTATTTGGGCGTGTAGCTCTCGATGAAGGCGTCGAACGCCAGCTCGGCGGCGGCCTTGGTTTCGGCCATCCAGATCTCCTGCAACGCGCGTTTGGCTTTAGGCTGCTGGCTCTTCGGCAACTTGGCGATCACGTTGGCGGTCTTGTGTACCCAGCAGCGCTGCTCGCGCGTTTTCGGCCAGACCTCGCCGGCGGCCTTCCAGAACCCGAGCGCGCCGTCGGCGATGGTGAGCCGCGGTGGCACGCCGAGCCCGCGCCGCTTCAGGTCGAGCAGCAGATCGCGCCAGTCCTGCGCGCTCTCGCGGGCGCCATCGGTGAAGCCGACCAGTTCCTTGCGGCCTTCCGGCGTCGCGCCGATCAGCACCAGGATGCACTGCTTTTCGTCTTCGAGGCGTGCTTGGAGATGGATGCCATCGGCCCAGATGTAGACGTAGCGCTTCGCCGACAGATCGCGCCTCTGCCACGCGGTGTGTTCGTCAAGCCAACCGTCCTTCAGACGGCCGATGGCGGATGCCGACAACCCGGCAGCATCCTTGCCGAGCAGCGCCGCCAGAGCCTCGGAGAAGTCGCCGGTGGAGATACCCTTCAGGTAAAGGATCGGCAGCAGCGTCTCGATCGATTTCGAGCGGCGCATGTAGGGCGGCAGGATCGACGGAGAGAACCGGATGCGGTCGGGATCGGTAGCCTCCGCCTCGCGATCGCGTACACGCGGCTGGCGGACGCCGACCGGACCGATACCGGTCATAACCTCGCGTTCCGGCAGGTGACCGTGGCGCACGACGCGCTGGTGGCCGTCCGCAGTCTTCAAATCGGCATGCTTGCCGAGAAAGTCCGCGACCTCGGCCTCGACCGCCTGGGCCAACAGAGCACGCGCCCCATTGCGCAAGATTTCGGTGAGTTGATCGTCGACGTTTCCTGGCTGAATCAACTTGATGATGTTATCTTTGGCCACGGCATATCGCTCCTTCGGTGGAGAAGTGGAGGCGTCAAGCACCCCCACGATATGCCGCCTTCCCGATTCCCGCCGTCACCAACTTTCAGCGATAGCTCGCCCGCTTGGCGGCCCGGTAAATCAACAGAACGCGATAACACGAAATCGTGGATGCCTTCAGCAGCGTCCATGCGAATGGAAACTGCTAGATCAATACTGGTTTGTCGGCGTTGCCTTAGAATCCACTGCAAATGCCCAGGTTCGGTCTTGAGGCATCGGAGCATGTAAATTTGAACTCTAAATTTGTCGTTCACGACGTATGCTCTGGCATTGAAGTCGAAGCGGGCTGTCAAATCCAGGCGACGCATCTCCGCGAAAAGCACTTGCAGAATGCGTTGGCGCTTCAATGAAGTCTCTCGCTTAGCAGATCCATTGGAAAATTTGCTCGGACGATATCCAATCAACTCGTAAGCGTTTGCGAGGCTGCCGAAGCGCTTCTTATAGCTTTGAGTTGTCGGCATCGACTCTGCATTGTTGATAAGCGTGCTATTCAGGCGACCTTTTAGCTTTAGAAGGTGGCTGAGATTTTCAAGCATGTGCTGGTCAGACTTGCGTCTTGTGAGTTCGGCGAACCTCCGTTGTACAGCCTGAAACAGGTGCTCGTCGACCACTGCCCCAAACGCGTTGACTGATCGTATCCACATCTCCGGCGGGTTCTTCACCGCCTTGATTTTCAGCTTGAATGAAGTGCGATTGTAGATGTTGTTGCCGATGTACTTCTCGTTTGAAAGCATGTTCGAGATTGTGGTTCGATTCCACGGCCTCCCGAATTCGTTGACGTGCCCTTCCTCATTCAATTCTTTGGCTATTTGAATTTCATTCTTTCCGTCGAATGCAAAAGATATGAACATGCGCCGGACTAGGGCTACTTCATCGGCCGGCCCCGGAACAAGAATAACGCGGTCGGATTGAATGAATTTTCGCTCTCCGTGGGCCAAAGTGACTCTTGGAGAGCCCCTAGTCCTACTGCGTCACAAACGATGATCTGTCTAGTGGTCGAACTTGATCGCACAACAAGGACATCTCGACAGCGTTCGGACGAGCCCATGTTCGAGGCGCCGTCGCATCGTCGCGATCGAATTTGGAATGTGACGTTGGGTCCGCAGCGGCAAATCCGCGGGGTCTGTAATCTGCGGGAATGCGATCGAGCAGGATCGGCCGGGCGTGCCGAGTGCCTGAGGGGGGAATCGTCTCCCGCTCGGAGATCAGGAATCCGTAGGCTGCGATGCACATTGTTGCGTGATGATGAAAGCCGCGCCAGCCGCGTCCCTCGAAGTGGCCGAGCCCGACCTCCTGCTTGAGTTCCTGATAGTCGCGTTCGATGCGCCAGCGCAATTTAGCCGTCTCAACGAGAGTCCGGAATGCCACATCCTCCGGCAATGTCGAGAGCCAGTATTTGGTAGGCTGGTCCTCGCCTTTTGGCCATTCGATCAGCAACCATTCCTCCAATCGCCGGGTGGTTTGCCAATAATCACGATGCGCGGCACGGACCCGCACGCGGGCAAAGCGCGAGGTCAGCTTTTCGTTCGTTCCTTGCCGCCACGTGATGGTGCGCCAAGCTTTGTCCGGCAGGCCGATCGCGAGCGCCTTGACGGCGGCCGGCTGATGCTGACGGTTGCGGCGCATCAGTTTCGGTGGACGGCCGCGGCCCGACCATGGCTTCGGCGGCAAGGGACCGGTACCGGGCGCCCATACCGTTGTGCTCGACAGAAGACCCGCCACATAGGTCAATCCCAGCGCCGTGATCTCCGTGCGCAGGTCGCTGTTATTGCCATAGCCCGCGTCCATCAGTACGACACCGCGTGGAAGGCCGCTCGCGCAGGCCCACCGCAACTGCTCCAGCGCGATCTCCGGCTTGGTCCGGAAGCCAACTTCGGCAGGAATGCCCACCTTGCGCCGCCGATCGCAGTCCTCAGTCCATTCCTTCGGAAGATAAAGGCGATAAGCGACAGGCAGGCTGGCGTGGTGGTTGGCAATCGACAGTGACACCGCCACCTGACAATTATCCTGCTTGCCGAGCTGCCCGCAATATTGCCGTGCAACTCCAACTGAATGTCGGCCCTGCTTGGGAAATCCGGTATCGTCGATGATCCAGGCTTCGATGGGGCCCTGGCGTTCAATCGCCGGCAGGACCATCTCACGTACCTTGCCCAGCACCTTCTCATCCGACCAGGCGCCGCTGCCGACGAAATGCAGCAGCGATTGATGCTGGGCGGCCGTCCGTTCCGGAGCTGTCACCGCCGCCATCGACTCCACGCTCTTGCGACCGCCACAGGCCATCAGGCCGACGCAATAGTCGCGCAGCGGCGCCTTCCGATCAGCATGACCGATGACACTGGCAAGCCCTTCCAAATACGTCGCAAATCGCTTCTCGCTCGTCTTGGTGCCACGCCCGCTCATGTCGGCCTCTCGACTGATGGTCCGTGCTTCATCCATCGCTGATTCTGGCCGGCGGTTTTGTGACTCAGTCAGACTAGGAGCTTGTCTGGATAGTCGCTGTTCAAATCTGGTCGGGTCTGATTCAACATTGGGCGATGAGCAAGTATTTTCGGCCTTGGAACATCGATCAGACGCTGCTTCTGCCGCCGAATGTGCAGGACTTCGTGCCGAAAGGCCATGTCTCGCGGTTTATGGTTGATCTGGTGCGGGAGAGCCTCGATCTCAGGGAGATCATGGGCAGCTATGTGAGCGGGCTTGGGCAGCCGCCGTTTGATCCGCGGATGATGGTGGCGCTGCTGCTGCATAGCTATGCGAGTGGGCTGTATTCGTCGCGTCGGATTGCCAAGGCCTGCCGGGAGCGGAACGATTTTGTGATGATCGTGGCGCTGGATGCGCCGGATTTTCGGACGATCAGCGACTTTCGCAAGCGACATTTGAAGGCGCTCGGCGCGCTATTCGTGCAGGTTCTGAAGTTGTGCGAGACGGCCGGGCTGGTCAAGCTCGGTCATGTCGCGCTGGATGGTACGAAGATCAAGGCGAACGCGTCGAAACACAAGGCGATGAGTTATGAGCGCATGAAGAAGCGCGAGGCGGAATTGAAGGCCGAGGTCGCTCGCATGCTGGCGGCCGCCGAGGCGGCGGATGCCTCGGAGGATGAGACTTTCGGCAACAGCGACGAACTGCCGGACTGGACCGTCGACAAGCAGAAACGGCTGGCGAAGATCCAGCAAGCGATGGCGGCGCTGGAAGCGGACGCCAAACTGGCGGCGGAGGAAGAGCGCCGCATCGAGGCCGAAAAGGAACAGCAGCGCCAGGCCGAAGGCCGCAAGAAGCCGGGCAAACCGGCGGCGCTGCCATCGGAGGAACCCAATCCCAAGGCGCAACGCAACTTCACCGATCCGGAAAGCCGCATCATGAAGTCGAAGGATGGCTTCGTTCAGGCCTATAATGCCCAGGCGGCCGTCGATGCACATGCCCAGATCATTGTCGCGCAAGAACTGACCCAGCACGGCAGCGATCAGGGCCAGTTGGTGCCCCTGATCGAGGCCATCGAGAGCAATCTTGGCCGCAAGCCGCGGCAGGCCTCAGCGGATTCCGGCTACTGCAGCGAAGCCAATCTCGAAGCGCTCGACACACGCAGCATCGATGGCTATGTCGCGCCCGGACGCGCCAAGCACCCGACAGTAGCGAACGGAAAAGTCGGCGGCCCGCTGACACAGGCCATGCGAAAGAAGATCGACGATGGCGGCTTCGAAACACCCTACCGATTGCGAAAGCAAGTGGTGGAGCCGGTGTTCGGGCAGATCAAACAGGCAAGAGGCTTCCGCCAGTTCCTGTTGCGGGGCATCGAGAAAGTGCGCGCCGAGTGGACAATGATCTGCACCGTCCATAACCTCCTCAAGCTGTTCAACCTCGCAAACGCAGCCTGAGCCTGCTACTCTACAACAAATGCCCGTCACGAAAACATATCTGGACGGGCTCCTAGGCCGGGACGACGAGTGGATTGGACTCGCTCTCAACCCGTCATTCACCATCTGGAAACGACCCCCGCGTAGAGTCCGCGCCGGGTTCTGGGGGATTTCCGCTTGATCATTTCGACCGCCGCCGCGCAGCGTCGCGCGCTGACGATTCTTGTCCTGACATTGCTGATTGGCGCCACGCGTTTCACCGTGGACAATATTGTCCCCAAGGCTCACGCGGCCGGCGCGTTCGCGGTCGGCAAATGCGGTGCCTATGGCCAGGCCTATGACTATCCGGCGGAGGGCGCGGCGCTGAAGCAGTGCAAGGGCGACTGCACCACCGTGACCATGAAGCGCGCCTGTGCCGCGCTCGCGATCGACATGAAAAATCCCTGCGGCGCGCACGGCTATGCGGTGGCGCCGAAGATCTCGAGCTCACTGAATGCCGCGACCAAGAAGTGCTACGAATTTGGCGGCAAGGAATGCGTGATCCGCGCCTGGGCCTGCGACGCCAAGGGGTAGACCAACGGACTCCGCATCACCTTGCCCCGCGTGCGGGGAGAGGTCGGAACGCATCGCTGGATGCGTTCCGGGTGAGGGGGAGTCTCCGCAAACGCAGCCATCACCGAATGCGCGGAGACAGCCCCTCACCCCGACCCTCTCCCCGTAAAGAACGGGGAGAGGGAGCGCAGCCCCGTCGCGGTCGCTATTCGACCCGACTCATCGCGTTCTAGCGGTCGACGTGCGGGTCGATCTTCTTCGCCGCCGCGATGTCTGCCTCGCCGGCCGCAACATCGCCCTGCTGGCGTTTGGTGATGCCGCGCCAGTACAGCGCCGCGGCGGAGGCCGGTTGCAGCCGGAGCGCTGAATCGAATTCGGCGACCGCATTGTCGTATTTGCCGGTTGCGAGAAACACGATGCCACGGCCGATCAAGGCGAGATCGAAGTCGGGCGCGAGCGCGGCCGCCTTGCTGTAGTCGGCCAGCGCATGGTCGTAATCCTTCCGCACCAGATAGATGTCGCCGCGCGCCCCGACCGCAAAGGCATCGCTCGGATCGAGCCGGATCACCTGTTCGATATCGGCGAGGCTGCGGTCGAGATCGCCGGTCTGCGCATAGGCCTGGGCGCGGGAGGTGAGGGCTTTTGCGAGATCCTTGCCGGTGAACTTGCCTGACGCGATTGCCTCGGTACATCCCGCGACTTGCACGTCCCAAGCGACGTCAGGCTTTCCGGTGCATCTCGTATCCAGCGCGGTCTCAGCGCGCGCATGCGCCGCTGGGCAAGCCAGGGCGAGGGCGGCGCCGATCATCCAGGCGGAAGACTTTGACGAACGGCGTTTCGCCATCGATGAGGTCCGAATGACAGGGTTCGGGCATCGCGAAGCCGCATGCCCGCCCGTTTGTCGCGGGCGGGGAAAGGCAGGTTCAGGGATTTGGTGCTGGAGCATCCAGCGCCGTTCAGTTCTCGCCAACGTGCTGTCCAACGGCATAGACATGGCACGCGCTGTCCTTGTTGGAGCACTCCGCGATGGCATTGTCGCGCGCTTCGGCGACCGTCCGGCCGTTGCTGGAGCCGCAGCCGCCCTTGTCGTCGACGGCAAAGGCCTTGGCATCGCTGCGATAGCTGGTGTAGCGGGCAAACATCTTCTGGCTGCCCGGCGAAAGACCGGGCGGTGCAGGAAGCGCGGCGGGCTCCGGCAGATCGATCGCAACCGCGCTCGGCAGCTTCAGTTCGGCCAGGAACGGCTCGACGATCGGCAGCCATCTGCTGGCCGCGCCCTCGGTGACGAGGTCGTGGCCGTTTTTGCCAAAGGGCGGCAATATCTGCAGTCGGGCCGGCGCGCCGCCGGCCGTGTAGGCGGCGAACATCTGGCGCGCCAGATCGGGACCGTAAAACTGGTCGTTTTCGGCATAGAGCCAGAGCGCGGGCACGCGCACAGCGCGGCTGAGCGCCGCCACGGTTTCGACGAGACGCTCAGGCGCACAAGGTTCGCCTGGCTTGACCGTTGAGTGGTAACCGCCGTCAAAGTTCACGATGCCCACGACCCCGGCCGGATTGCGCTGCGCGGCGGCGAGCATGGTCAGCCCGCCGGTGGAGTGTCCGAGCAGCAGGATGTGATCGCCGTCGACCCAGGGCTCGTTGCGCACCGCTGAGATCGCCGCATCGTCCGAAGCCGCGGCGCATGATGGAGAGCGTCGCGTAGCCGCGCTGCGCCAGTGCGACAGCGGCGAGGTTGAAGCTGATCGGCGTGCGTCGTGTGATCTTGTCGAAGAAGCCTTCGCCGCCGCCCGGCGTGCCATGCGTCATGATCACCAGCGGAAACCGGCCGGGCCGATCCGGGCGAATGACGTAAGCGTCGAGCGTCAGGTCCTTGCCGGAGATGTTGACGGGCAACAGCAGCGGCGCGGCGATCAGGCCGGGCAGCAGGCCGCGGTCCTCGGCATGCGCGACGGTGACGAACGACAGCAGCAGCGCGAGCAAAATTCGCATGTCAAACCCTCAGGGCAGGGGCCGCGAGCGAGCCTTATCATGGAGCCGCGCGATGCAGCGAGGAGAAAGCAGCGTCCGGCTGCTGCGAATATGAAGGCAAGGTTTGCATCGCCGGGACTGGTCTGAACCGGCGTGTTGCCGCTAAACTCCCGCGATGCAATTCGACACTAAGATCGCGGTCGTGATCCGCACCGACCTGGAAGTCTGGCAGAAGCTCAACGTGGCGTCATTTCTGGCGGGGGGCATCGCGGCTTCGTTTCCCGACTGTATCGGCGAGAATTACGAGGACGGCTCGGGGACCAGATATCTGTCCCTGATCGGCCAGCCGATCCTGATCTACGGCGCCGACCGTGCGCAGCTGTCGCGAGCGCTGGAGCGCGCGCTGGCGCGTGACGTGCGGCCGGCGCTCTACACCGAGGACATGTTCAGGACCACGCATGATGCCGCCAACCGCGAGGTGGTGAAGGCGGTCGCACGCGCCGAGCTCAACCTGGTCGGCCTTGCCTTTCGCGCCGAGCGCAAGGTGGTCGACAAGATCCTCGATGGGCTGAAGTTTCACACGTAGCGGGCTGCGGGCGTAGCATCGGTAGAGCGTAGCGAAACCCATCAATCATGTCCGCGGCGCGAATGATGGGTATCGCTTCCGCCTTCGCTCTGCGAGCTACGGCGAACAAGCCGCTCCATCCTACGGATCTACCGGTGCAGGCCGGCGATTATCGGCTCGCCTCCTTGTCGGGCATGATTTGCAGCAACGGCGTCGGCGCAATCGATATCTGACCCGTGAATGGCCGATCATGCGCGGCAATCAGCAGAGCCGATGTGGCCACCCCCGTCGCGAACAGTCCCATCGCGATGGCCGATCCCAGCCGATTGTCGCAGTGAACAAGGGCAATGACCAGCAACTCGCAGACGGCCTGAAGGTAGAGGCACCACCACTTGACCGAGTTGCTTCCGACTGACTGACGATGATCCGTTGTCGTCGCGCATCAAGCGCCGAATTCAGCGCGGTGATGATCTCGTGCTGCGTCGTCTGCTGGCCAGGGCTTTGCGCGGGCATGGATACGACAAGCCGCAACGCCGCGGTCAGTGCGGGAGGTGCCGCCTTGAGTGAAGCCGTCTGGCGCGCCATCATCGGCCATTCCACGGCGACAGTTTCCTCGACGTAGTCGCGAACGAGGTCGCGCAGGCGCGCCTCCTGCTCCGGCGGCAAGCCGCCAGCGAGCAGGATGACTGCCCGCAGCGAACTGGCTTCGCGGCTCACCGCCGCGGTGGCGCGATCACTGTCATTCCAGACCTGTGCCGCGGTGAAGGCGACAAACAGGCCGAAGATGATGCCGAGCACCGGCAACATGCCGGGCGAGATCGATTTGAATGACGGTGCTCGCGCCTTGGTCGATAGGATCGCAACGCCTGCGAAAACAAGAATGGCAAGAAGATAGGTGAAGCCGAAGACGATGAAGGCCATCCACGGCACAGAAAGGTTGTGTAACCAATCGCTCATTGGTGTTTCCCCCGCCGATCGCTTGTATCAGCTCCCGCTGCACCCGCGAGAACGTAAAACTGCGTCCCCACCCGCACTGTCATCGCCCGGCTTGCCGCCTTCGCTAAAGCTTCGGCGTGCCGGGGATTCGTGGCCTCGTCGAAGCCTTGGCGTAGACGGGACCGGGCGATCCGGTACGCCGCGGCCTCTCGACTCAAGCACTGACGTCTCAGGAATACTGGATCACCCGCATGCGCGGGTGATGACACCGAACAATGACGGCGAGAGATGGGGTTCAGGCGCGTCCTGACGACCTGCCGGCGGGTAGGAACACTTAATGTCACGGGACGTCTTCTTCCATCATATTGACAATGACTGACCAGTCAGTCATAATACGAGCGTGACCAAGCGCACGAAAACATCGACCCGCACCTCGTCTGCCAGGCGCCGGACCACGATCCGGGCCGCCGCGGCGAGGGTCCCGAAGGTGGTCTCGGCCAAGCTGCCCGAGCCGAAGCCGGCCGCGAACCGTGCCGAGAAATCGGCGGAGCGGCGGGCGGCGATCGTCGAGGCGGCAATGGACGAGTTCATCGCCCGCGGCTTTGCCGCGACCCGGCTCGACGACGTCGCCAAACGGGCGGGCGTCGCCAAGGGCACGCTCTATCTCTACTTCAAGGACAAGGAATCGATGTTCGAGGAGCTGATCCGCACCGCGCTGGTGCCGCTGATCAGCCGCATGACAGCGCTGCCGGCGATCACCGGCCCGGTGCGCGACGCGGTGGAGGGATTTGCCGAGACCTTCATCCGCGAGATCGTCTCGACCCGGCGCGGCGACATCATCCGGCTCATCGTCTCGGAGGGACCGCGCTTCCCGGCGATCGCCGATTTCTATTTCCGCGAGGTGGTGTCGAAGGGCCTCGCCGGCATGAAGGCGCTGGTCCAACTCGCGATCACGCGCGGCGAGATCAAGCACCGGGAGCTCGGGCAATTCCCGCAACTGGTCGTGGCGCCCGCGATCGTCGCAGTGATCTGGCAGAGCCTGTTTGCCCGGCACGCGCCGCTCGACGGGCTCGCGATGTTCAAGGTTCATCTCGATCTGATCTTCGGCGAACGGAGGACAACATGACCTCGTCGCGCATGATGAAGCTTCTGACCGTGGTCGCGCTGGCGGCGGCGCTGGCCGGTTGTCAGGAAAAGCGGGATCCCGGCTTCCAGGGCTGGGTCGAGGCCGACATGATCTTCGTCAGCCCGGACGAGTCCGGCCGCGTGATCAAGCTCAACGTCCGCGAGGGCGACGAGGTCAAGCCCGGCGATCAGCTTTATTCGGTCGACGACGATCTGCAGCGCGCCGATCTCAACCAGAACAATGCGACACTGGCGAACGCGCAGCAGAGCTATGACCGCGCGGCCTCGCTGCGCGGCACCGGCGCCGGCACCCAGGCCAATCTGGATTCCGCGCTCTCGGCGCTGCGCGTCGCGGAGGCCCGCGTCGTGAGCTCGCAGACGCGGCTCGACCGCCGCAAGGGCTTTGCGCCGATCGCAGGCGCGATCCAGCAGATCTATTTCCGCGAAGGCGAGATGGTGCAGGCGCAGCGGCCGGTGCTGTCGATCATGCCGCCCGGCAACATGAAGCTGCGCTTCTTCGTGCCGGAGGCTGAGTTGCCGAAGCTCGCACTCGGCGACCAGGTGAGAGTGACCTGCGACAATTGCGCCGCCGATCTCACCGCAAAGATCTATTTCATCGCCACCACGGCGGAGTACACGCCGCCGGTGATCTACAGCCTCGATGAGCGCAACAAGCTAGTCTATCTGATCCAGGCGCGGCCGAGCCGGCCCGATGTGCTGCGCGTCGGCCAGCCGATCAGCATCTACCTCAATCCCAAGACGCCGTTGGCGGACCGCAGATGAATAGCGGCCCGACCAGCGCGCGGCCCAACGCATCCGGCATCGCGATCGATGTGAAGGGCCTGAGCAAATCGTTCAGCGGGCGCGAGGTGGTCCATGACCTGTCGATGCAGGTCAAGCGCGGCTCGATCTACGGCTTCCTCGGTCCCAACGGCAGCGGCAAGACCACGACCATCCGCATCCTGTGCGGCCTGTTGACGCCCGACAGCGGCGAGGGCACCTGCCTCGGCTACGATATCAGGCGCGATGCCGACAAGATCAAGCGCAAGGTTGGCTACATGACGCAGCGCTTCAGCCTGTATCAGGATCTGTCGGTGCGCGAGAACCTGGAATTCGTGGCGCGACTCTATGGCATGCCGGATGCGCGCGGCGCCGCGCGCGACATGATCGCGCGCATCGGCCTCAAGGGCCGGGAGGAGCAGCTTGCCGCCAATCTCTCCGGCGGCTGGAAGCAGCGGCTTGCGCTCGGCGCCTGCACGCTGCCCAATCCGCAATTGCTGCTGCTGGACGAGCCGACCGCTGGCGTCGATCCCAAGGCGCGGCGCGATTTCTGGAACGAGATCCACGCGCTCGCCGCCGACGGCCTGACCGTGTTGGTCTCGACCCATTACATGGACGAGGCCGAGCGCTGTCACGAGATCGCCTATATCGCCTATGGCCATCTGCTGGCGCACGGCACCGTGGACGAGGTGATCGCAGCCTCCGCGCTGTCGACCTGGACGGTGACGGGCGAGGATTTCAACGGGCTGATGACCGAGCTCACGGGCAAGCCCGGCGTCGACATGGTGGCGCCGTTCGGCACCAGCCTGCACGTCTCCGGCCGCGACAAGGCCGCGCTCGAGGCCGCCATCGCGCCCTACCGCGACAATCTGAAGTGGCGCTGGCAGGCGAGCGAGCCGTCGCTCGAAGACGTCTTCATCGACCTGATGGGTCGCTCCAAGGACAATTTTCAAGGATAGGTTCCGATGAGCGCAACGGACACGATCCACAATGACGAGACCAGGGAGCCTGCATTCGGCTTCTGGCGGCGCAGCTACGCGATGCTGGTCAAGGAATTCATCCAGCTTCGCCGCGATCGCGTCTCGTTCGCCATGATCATCATGCTGCCGGTGATGCAGCTGACGCTGTTCGGCTACGCCATCAACACCACGCCGCGCAACCTGCCGACGGCGGTGCTGACCCAGGAGGACAGCGATCTCGGGCGTTCGATCCTGAAGGCCATGCAGAACACCGCCTATTTCCATTTCACCCGCGAGGTCCACACCGTCGCGGAGTTCGACGATCTCTTGCAATCCGGCAAGGTGCTGTTCGGCGTCGAGATCCCGCGCGGCTTCGAGCGCGCGGTGCGGCGCGGCGACAAGCCGGCGCTGCTGGTCGCGGCCGACGCCACCGACCCGGTGGCGTCGGGCTCTGCGCTCGGCGCGCTCGGGCCGCTGGTGCAGTCGGCGCTGGCGCACGACCTGCACATCGGCGATCCGCCGGAGATGCCGTTCGAGATCCGCGCCCATGCCCGCTACAACCCGGCGGCGGACTCGCGCCTCAACATCGTGCCCGGCCTGGTCGGGACCATCCTGACCATGACCATGCTGATCTTCACCGCGCTGTCGGTGACGCGTGAAATCGAGCGCGGCACCATGGAGAGCCTGCTGTCGATGCCGATCAAGCCGGTCGAGGTGATGTTCGGCAAGATCATCCCCTATGTGCTGGTCGGCTTCATCCAGGCCACGCTGATCATCGCCATCGGCATCGTGCTGTTCGGCGTGCCGATCCTCGGCAGCCTCACGCTGCTGGCACTGCTGACCACGCTGTTCATCACCACCAATCTGTCGATCGGCTACACATTCTCGACCATCGTGCAGAACCAGCTGCAGGCGATGCAGCTCTCGATGATGTTCTTCCTGCCGAGCATCCTTTTGTCCGGTTTCATGTTTCCGTTCGCGGGCATGCCGGTCTGGGCGCAATATATCGGCGAGGGGCTGCCGCTGACCCATTTCGTCCGCATCGTCCGCGCCATCATGCTGAAGGGCGCCGCCATGCAGAACCTGCAATACGACACCATCGCGCTGGCCGCCCTGATGCTGTTCGCCATGACGGTGGCCGTGACGCGCTTCCGCCGCACGCTCGATTGAGGCAGAATGGACGTGACAATTCATTCCGGGGCGCCTCGAAGCATCGAACCGCAGATGCGCAATTGCGCATCGGGGAATCTCGAGATTCCGGGTTCGCTTCGCGCCCCGGAATGACGGGCGAGGGGAAATGGCCGGGTTCTGGGGTAATAAGGACAGCGCGGAGGGCGGCGCGACCGTCGCAACGGACTTCCAACACGCCCTGATGCGCGAGGTGATGACCACCGAGCTGCTCCGCATCAAGGTGCTGATCGCCATTGCCGCAGGATTCTCGGTGATCACGTGTACGATCTACCTAATTGCCCCTGAAGCGCTGGTCCGGGTGTGGCACGGCAATTTCAAGCCGTCTTATCTCTATTCCGTCATCGCGCCGTTCATCCTGTTCGAATTGTGGGTGCATGGCGCGATCACCAGGCACATGAAGCAGGACCGCGACCTGCCGGTGTTCAGGCGCTATGTCGGCGCCCTGATCGAGACGTCGATGCCCACCGTCGCGCTTGCGCTGCACATCGACAGCATGGGCCCGGTCGCGGCGCTCGGCTGGGTCGCTCCGCTGGTCTATTTCATTTTCATCATCGCCTCGACCTTGCGGCTCGATTTCTGGCTGTCGGCGTTCACCGGCCTCGTCGCGGCCTCGCAGCTGTTCTGGATGGCGATGTATTATCGCCCCGAGGGAACGCTCGATCCCGCGCCGGATTTCTTCTACCACGCCGCCCGCAGCGTCGTGATTCTGGTCTCGGGCATCCTTGCCGGCGCCGTCGGCCGGCAACTGCGGCTTCAGTTCGGCGCCAGCATCATGGCTGCCACCGCGCGCGACCGCATCACCAACCTGTTCGGCCAGCACGTCTCGCCGCAGGTGGTCGAACGTCTGATGACGGAAGGCGCCTCGACCGGGAGCGACATCCGGCGCGTCGCCGTGATGTTCGTCGATTTCCGCAGCTTCACCGCCGGCGCACGCACGCGCTCGCCGCAGGAGGTGGTTGACAGGCTCGACGGCGCCTTTGCCGTGCTGGTCGAGATCCTCGATCGCCATGGCGGCATCGTGAACAAGTGTTTGGGCGACGGCTTTCTCGCGCTGTTCGGCGCACCGTTCGAGGCCGGCGATGCCGTGCATCAGGCGGTCGCCGCGGCGCGCGAAATGCTCGCGGCCAATGAACGGTCCAACGCAGCGTCGAGCTGGCCGCTGCGCATCGGGATCGGCATCCATATCGGCGAGGTGGTGGCCGGCAATATCGGCTCGCCGCGGCGCAAGGAATACACCGTGATCGGCGACACCGTGAATTTCGCCGCCCGGCTCGAAGCGCTCAACAAGGAGCTCGGCTCGCAGTTTTTGATCTCGTCCGCGGTGCGCGACGCGCTCGGCGAGGAATGCAAGGACGCCGTCTCGCGCGGCGAGATCCCGGTCAGGGGTTACGAGCACCCGGTGCCCGTCTGGCAGCTGGGGTAGGCGCCACTATCGGAAATAGATGGAGGTATCAAAGTAGTGATTGACCTCTAGTCATATACTCATATAGATGACTATATGAATTCATCCCTCGATGACCGCCTGCCGCGCTACCAGCGTCTCCGCGGCGATCTCGCCGCGCGCATCAACCGCAATGAATGGCGCCCGGGGGACCTGATCCCGTCGGAGGCCGAGCTCGGCGCGCATTACGGCGTCGCGATCGGTACCGTGCGCAAGGCGATCGATCAGCTGGTCAACGACGGCGTGCTGGAGCGCCAGCAGGGCCGCGGCACCTTCGTGCGCCGCGCGCGGTTTAATTCCTCGCTGTTCCGCTTCTTCCGCTTCCAGTCCGAAAGCGGCGAGCGCCGCGTGCCGCAGAGCCGCATCCTGCGCCGGAAGGCGATGCCGGCGACCTCGGCGGTGGCGTCGGCGCTGCGCATTCCCGCAGGCGAGCCCGTGATCAGCCTGTCGCGCCTGCGGCTGATCGATGACGTGCCGCTGTTGGCCGAGGAGATCTGGCTGCAGAGATCGCGCTTCGAGGCGATCCTTGCGCTCGCGACTTCCGAGTTCGGCGACTTGCTGTATCCGCTCTACGAGGACCGCTGCGGCCAGGTCGTGGTCTCGGCCGATGAAGTCCTCACCGTCGAGATCGCGACCGAGATGCAATCGCGCCTGCTGCGGCTCGAGGTCAACGCGCCGCTGATCGTGATCGAGCGCCTCGCCTTCGATCTGGAACGGCGGCCGATCGAATGGCGCCGCTCGCGCGGGCCGGCGGACCGCTTCCGCTACCACGCCGAGATCAGGTGAGCGCGGCAACAACACACAACAACACAACAAATCACAGGGTGGAATGATGGCAAACTGGTACAGCGAATGCTCGCCGCTCGAACGGCGCACCTTCTGGGCAAGCTTTGGCGGTTGGGGGCTCGATGCGCTCGACGTCCAGATGTTCAGCCTCGCTATTCCGGCGCTGATTGCAGCCTTCGGGATCAACAAGGCCGACGCCGGCCTGCTTGGCTCGGTCACGCTGTTCTTCGGCGCGTTCGGCGGCTGGCTCGGCGGTGCGCTCGGCGACCGCTTCGGCCGGGTGAAGGCGCTGCAGATCACGGTCGCGACCTTTGCGCTGGCGACCTTCGCCTGCGCCTTCGCGACAAGCTACCCCCAGCTGCTGGTGCTGAAGGCGATCCAGGGCATCGGCTTCGGCGCCGAATGGGCCTGCGGCGCGGTGCTGATGGCGGAGATCATTCGCGCCGAGCATCGCGGCAAGGCGCTCGGCGCCGTGCAGAGCGCCTGGGCGGTCGGCTGGGGCGCCGCGGTGCTGCTGTCGGCGCTGGTCTTCACTTACGCGCCGGCCGATATCGCCTGGCGCATCCTGTTCGCCGTCGGCCTGATCCCGGCGCTGCTGATTCTGTACATCCGCCGCGGATTGAAGGAGCCGCCGCGTGCCGCGTCGCGCTAGTACCCAGAATCAGAGCTGAGTGATACGGCGGCCTTTGAAACGGCGTTGACGGACCTTTTTCTTGGTCCAGACGAAGGGCTCGGCTCTGTCGTTGTATGCGTTGACGTAGGCATCGATGTGCTCCTGAAGCTGCGTGAGGCTTGTGAAGGAGGTGCCGCTGAGCGACTGCCCCTGCAAGATCGAAAACCATACCTCGACCTGATTGAGCCAAGACGCACTTGTCGGCGTGAAATGAAATTGCACGTTGGGGTGGGCCTTGAGCCAATGCTCGTTCTTCTTGTGGGTGTTGAGGTTGTCGGAGGATGACGTGAAGCTTCCGGTTCGGAAAAGCCGCGGTGACGCTGTTCATGAAGTCGAGAAACTCGACGCGGCGTCGGCGTTTTGAATGCGCCGCGATGATCTTTCCGGTGGCGACTTCGAGCGCCGCAAACAATGTTGTGGTGCCATGCCGCTTGTAATCGTGGCTCTGGCCGGTCAAGGCGCGGCCATTGGGCAACTTCAGATAACCCTGCGCTCGCTCCAAAGCCTGGATCGAGGGCTTCTCGTCCACGCACAGCACAATGGCCTTCGCGGGCGGGGCGACATAGAGGCCGACAACATCGGCGGCTTTGGCCGTAAAGTTCGGGTCGTTGCTCTCACACCAGGACTTACGAGCCGCGAGGTCAATCTTGTGGCTGCGCAGGAACCGCCAGACATATTGGACGTCAACATCGCCCAGCGCCCCGGCCAGCAGGGGCCCGGTCCAGCGTGCGAACCCGTCCGGCGGCGGCTTGTCCAGCAGCTTCAGAATCCGCTTGTCGGTGGCCTTCGTATAGATTGGCTGCTTGCCCGGTCGCGGCTTGTCTTGCAGCCCTTCAAGGCCTTGGTCGGCATAGCGATGCCGCCAAAGGCTGACAATCCGCGGCTGGACCCCAACTTCCTTGGCGATCGACCGAGTGCTGCGTCCATCCGCCGCCAACAGAACTATCCGCGCCCGCTTCAAATCGCGCTGCAACGTCACCGGGGAGCGGCAACACGCCTCAAGCACCTTGCGATCTTTCCTCGAAAGGTGGACTTCTCTTGCTTCGGGTATCATCCCGACCTTGAATCACGACTCACGCTTTAAGAACAGTAGGTACTAGGCCGAGCCTCCGTTCTTCGCCACACTCGCCGGAATCTTTCACCGCGACGTGCTGCGTGCGACCTTGATCGGCGGCCTGTTCGGCATCGGCGCCCATGGCGGCTATGCGGCGCTGACGACGTTCCTGCCGACCTATCTGCGCGAGGTGCGGCATCTCTCGGTGCTCGGCTCCAGCGCGTATCTTGCCGTGATCATCGTCGCGTTCTTCTGCGGCTGCGTGGTGTCAGGGATCATCAGCGACCGGATCGGGCGGCGCGCCAATGTGACGCTGTTCGCCGCGGCCTGCGTGGTGACGGTGCTGGTCTACATCTTCGCGCCGCTCTCCAATTCGCAGATGCTGGTGCTCGGGTTCCCGCTCGGCTTCTTCTCGGCGGGCATTCCCGCCAGCATGGCGGCGCTGTTCAGCGAGCTCTATCCGGCCGGAGTGCGCGGCACCGGCGTCGGCTTCTGCTACAATTTCGGCCGCATCGTCTCTGCGGCGTTCCCGTTCCTGGTCGGCTATCTCAGCGATCACATCGGCCTTGGTGCGGCGATCGGGATCGATGCGGCCTTCGCCTATTCGCTGGTGCTGGTCGCTGTGCTGATGTTGCCGGAGACCCGTGGCAAGGTCTTCGAGCAGGTCGCCGCCACGCGCGCGTGATGATGAGGGACGATGATGACATCACGCGAACATGGGGTGACGCGGCGCCGGTTTGCCGCGGGATTGATTGGCGCTGTGGCAGCAGGCGGACTGGCGAGCAGGGTGAGGGCTGAGGTGCCGCAATCAGCGATCGATACCCATGCCCATGTCTTCCATCGCGCCCTGAAGCTCGCGCCGGGACGGCGCTATGCGCCCGATTACGACGCGCCGCTCGGCCTCTATCTGCAGCAGCTCGACCAGAACGGCATCACCAATGGTGTGCTGGTGCAGCCGAGCTTTCTCGGCACCGACAATTGCTATCTGGTCGAATGCCTGAAGGCGACCAACGGCCGGCTGCGCGGCATCGCCGTGGTCGATCCCGGCGTCGCGGCGGATGAGCTTCGCGCGCTCGACCGCGCCGGCGTGGTCGGCATCCGTCTCAATCTGGTCGGCCAGCAGCTTCCCGATCTGACGTCGTCGGACTGGACGGCGCTGCTGCCACAGATCAGGACGCTCGACTGGCAGATCGAGATCCAGCGCAACGCGAGCGATCTCGCGATGCTCGCGCCAAGGCTGCTCGACCATGGCGTGAAAGTTGTGCTCGATCACTTCGCCTTGCCCGATCCAAAACTCGGCATCGACGATCCCGGATTCCAGTCGGTCCTCAAGCTTGGCGCGACGCGAAATGTCTGGGTGAAGATTTCGGCGCCTTATCGCAACGGCGCGGCCGGCGAGGCATTTGCGAAACAGGCCTATCCGCTGTTGCGCACGGCCTACGGCGTCGACCGGCTGCTGTGGGGCAGCGACTGGCCGCACACGCAATTCGAGGCGACGCAGAGCTACGCGAAGAACCGCAAATTCCTCGACGAGCTCGTCACCGATGCCGATGAGCGCGCGCGCGTGCTCGCGTCACCGCGCGAGCTGTTTCGCTTCTAGCCCGCGCGTGATTGCACCGAGTGCTCTGAAGGGCGTCGTTGCTTCTGTGCTACGATGGCGCCATCGGTCGCGAGTGACCGGGAGCACAGGGACCAGCAGATGCAGCGGCGCCATATCACCGTCGACGTTTTCACCGACCGCGCCTTCGGCGGCAACCCGCTCGGCGTGGTGCTCGACGCCGGCGGGCTGTCGACGGCGCAAATGCAGGCGATCGCGACCGAGTTCAACTATTCCGAGACGACCTTCGTCTTGCCGCCGCAGGACAGGGACAACGACGCCCAGGTTCGCATCTTCACGGTGCGCTCGGAAATTCCGTTCGCGGGCCATCCCAATGTCGGCACCGCCTTCGTGCTGGCGAGCCAGGCGGCGAAGGCGCCGCCGCGATTGCGGTTCGAGGAGAAGGCGGGTCTCGTGCCGGTCGAGATCCTGTCCGACGGCGGCCGGGTGATCGGCGCCGAGCTGACGGCGCCGCAAGCCTTGCAACGCACGAACGAGGTGAGCGCGGCGGATGCCGCCGCCTGCCTGTCGCTGTCGGCGGACGACGTGAAGACCAATCGGCATGCGCCGCAGGTCGTCTCGGTCGGCCTGCCGTTCCTGGTGGTCGAGATCGCCTCGCGTGCGGCCATCAAGCGCGCCCGGCCTGATGCTGCGGCGTTTGCCAGGGTGTTGCCGCGGATCGGCAGCGACGCGGTCTATTTCTACACAAGCGACGTGCCGGCGAGCGAGCAGCCGCTCGACCTGCAGGCGCGCATGTTCCACCCTGGCGCCAGCGGCCTGTCCGAGGATCCCGCCACCGGCAGCGCGACCGCGGCCTGCGCGGCGCTGCTCGCCGATATCGATCCCGCGCGTGACGGCGAGTTGCGGCTGCGGATCGGGCAGGGTGTCGACATGGGCCGGCCGAGCCTGTTGTGCTGACGCGGGTCCGCAAGCAGGGCGGCGCAATCACGTCCGTGCATGTCGGCGGCGGCTGCGTGAAGATGATGGAGGGGACGATCAGCGTCGCGGGGGAGGAGGGTGAGAGCCGAAGCTAGGGCGCGTACTCACAAGTTCTCATGATGTCCGCTTGCTCCGATAACGGCCGCGTTTGTGCAGCAGCAAATCACGCGAGGGGCCGGAAGGCGACATCGTTGACGCGCCACATGTCGCCGACGACGTCTTCGAGTGAGCTGCCTAGCTGTGAAGTTGCGAGTTGAGGCCGTCCCAATTTTGGGTGCGTCTGGTTGCCTCAAGAGCGCCGCTCTGCGAATTACGACGAAAAAGAAGACCCTTCTGGCCTGAGAGTTCTTTGGCTTTCAGTACTCGGCCATCTTCCAAAAGGATGCGCGCGCCTGCCGTGACATAACAGCCCGCTTCGACGATACAATCGTCACCCAATGAAATGCCGATACCGGCGTTGGCTCCGATCAGGCAGCGCTCACCAACTGTAATCCTCTCTTTCCCTCCTCCGGACAGAGTGCCCATGATCGACGCTCCGCCACCAACGTCGCTGCCACGTCCCACAACCACACCGGCGCTTATCCGGCCTTCGACCATGCAGGGACCGAGCGTACCTGCATTAAAATTGCAAAAGCCTTCATGCATGACGGTCGTGCCCGGCGCCAGGTAGGCTCCGAGCCTTACGCGATCCGCATCGGCAATTCTCACGTCCGCAGGCGTCACATAGTCAGTCATGCGCGGAAACTTATCCACGCCTGTCACCTCAAATGCGAGGGCACGCTTTCGTGCCAACATTCGTGCTTCCGGTACACGAGAGCATTCACAGGGACCGAGGGTCGTCCAGGCAACGTTAGGTAACAGACCGAAAATTCCGTCAAGGTTCAGGCAGTTCGGCTGGACGAGCCGGTGGCTCAGGAGATGGAGTCGAAGATATGCGTCGTGCACATCAGTCGGCGCAGATGCAAGGGAGTCGATTTCCGTACGGATTGGAACGATATCGACATTGCGGACGTCGTCGTGTCGCGCATATCCGTCCGCCGACTCACCCAACGATCTGTTGATCTCGTCCGTCGTCAGCCGTACCGTTGCCGCCTTGTCGGCCTCCACAATCAGGCGCAGCTGAAGAAACCAGGAATCTAACACGCGACCGTCAGCGGCAATCGTCGCAAATCCCTCGCCTCTCGCGCCCTTCAGCTCCATCGCCATTTGAATTGCTCACACTACGACCCTGCACACAGTCATACGCGAGTTCTCCTGGAATTAGCAACTTCTGCATTCTCAAACACGTCCGCTTCGGGTTCATTTCGACGGATTCAGCGGGGGAGTCGACGGGTGATGTCCACTTGCCTTCGTTCAACTCGCGTCAACTAGGCTATGGCTGCGGCATAGTGAGTCCGCGTCCTAGCACTACTTTGGCAGAATGTGTTTGCGCCACTGTTTTTCAAGGATTTGTTTTCGGCAGTATGGACACCTTTGAGACGGTGACCGAAGGATGAGATTGACGATAGCGTGACGTACGGCGGGCATGGTTGGCTGAGGCGGAGGTCCGTTGATTCTTTTTTTTCCGCCCCGCGTGTGCGAGGCGACGATGTTGCAGGAAGGCGTAGGCAATCATTGTCATCAGGGCGTGGCGATGAAGACCCTGCCATGATCGCCCTTCGAAGTGATCAAGTCCAAGCTCTTCCTTCAACTGCTGATGCGCCTGTTCACAAATCCATCTTGCCTTAATGGTGGCGGCCAGTGTGCGCAGATCCGTCGCCGCAGGGAGGTTGGCGAGATAGTATTTCTTCTCCCCCGAGGCGCGTTGCTCGCCGATGAGCCAAGCTTCGTCGCCCGGGAGATGCTGCTGACCCTTATCCCAAATCCGCTGCGGAGGGCCGTCGGCGGTGCGGACACGGAGAGCAGCAAATCGGGCTTTCAGCCGACCTTTCGTCCCGCTGCGCCAACTCAGGGTTTTCCATTTCGCGCTGGCCAACATTTGTTCTGCCGCAATCGATAAGATATCTGGTACGTGGTGCTTTCGTGGTTTCCCGCGGACTTTGGTAACCGGCCAAATGAGCTGGACATTAACCGGGTACACCTTGAGGTGCCGCGGGATGCCGACAGCCCAGGCCAGCCCGCGTTCTGTTAGCCCTTGTCGAAACGGTGCGCTGAGCCCGTATCCTGCATCCGCCAGCACACATCCAAAACGCACGTTGGCTGCCATCGCGCGGTCAATCTCCGCCAAAGCAATTTCCGGCTTGGACCGTGCCGTTCGGTGTTCGACCGGCACGCGAGCGCGCTTTAGACGAGACACGTTGCTCGTCCAGATCTCGGGCAGAAAGAGACGCAGCGCGACCATTACCGGCACTTCGCCGCGCGCGAGTGTCAGCGACACCAGCGTTTGGCAATTTGCCGTTTTGCCAAGGGAGGACGCATATTGAGGCGCGACGCCAACCGAGCGTTCGCCCTTCTTCGGCATTGCCGTGTCGTCAATAACGAGCACCGCATCCTTGCCGCCGACAAGCCGGTCGGCTTGGTTTAACAGTTCAGATTCCAGCGGTGTCGCGCTCCAGACACCATCGGCGATGAAATGGTGCAGCTGATCGTAGTTGCCCGATGCAACGCGTTCCGCCATCGGCTGAACGCTCTTGCGATCGCCGGGACCGATTAATCCCGCAACGTACAGCGGACACATCCGCTGTCGGGTCTTATGACCCAACCGATCCAGAAAAGGCTTCAGCCAGCGTTCGAGTTCGTCTTCCCATTCCGCCATGGTCAGCCCTCCAAGAGCCGACCACCCATGAATCATTGAAAAATCGATTCGGGAATCCTAATCAAACGCCCGAATCTAACAATCTGCCAAAGTAGTGCTAGACTTGCGGTGCGGCCAAGTTCTCGATCTTGACCCCGTCGCGCTCCTCGATGATCTCGGCGATCCAGCGGCGGTGACAATGCTCGTGGTCGCGCTCGTAGCAGAGGATGCAGACCGGGCCGGATTTCTTGACCAGCGACGACAGCTCGTCGAGCTCCTCCTTGGCCTGCACCGTCTTGAGGTGCGCCGAATAGATCTTGTGCAGCAGCGCATATTGCCCGCTGCGCGCCGCCTCGCGGCCGCTCTTCGGCGTGCCGAGGCCGCGCAGATGGACATAGGCGATGCCGCGCTCATCGAGGCCCGCGGCGAGCTGGCTCTTGGAGAAGCCGGGGCGGCGCGAGGAAGCGACCGCGCGGACGTCGACCAATAGCTTGACGCCGGCGTGCTGGAGCTCGTCGAGCACCGCCTTCGACGGCGTCTGCTCGTAGCCGATGGTGAACAGCCTCGATGCCTTCGCCATCGCCGCTCCTCACTTCACCCGTTCGATCAATTCCATCGCGCCCGCCGGCGCGCGGATCTTGCCCTCGTGGATCACGTAGGCGAACACGTCGCGCGGGGCCTTGTTCGGCTTGGTCTTGTCGACCTTCGGCAGGTCGTCCGGCTCGCCGCCGCCGGCCCAGTCCTGGAACCGCTTGGCCCATGCGTCGAGCTGCTTCGGCGGATAGCAGGTCTTCAATTCGTCATTGCCCTTCTGCAGCCGGGCATAGACGAAGTCGCTGGCGAGATCGGCAATCGCTGGATATTTGCCGTGCTCGGCGAACACCACGGGCACCTCGAACTGGCGCAGCAATGCGATGAACTCGGGCACGCAGAAGCTGTCGTGGCGCACCTCGACGACGTGGCGCAGCGCGCGGCCGTCGAGCTTGCGCGGCAACAGTTCGAGGAACTTGCCGAAATCGGCGCCGTCGAACTTCTTGGTCGGCGCGAACTGCCAAAGCACCGGCCCGAGCCGGTCCTTCAATTCCAGCACGCCCGAATCATAGAACCGCTTCACCGAATCGCCGGCCTCGGCGAGCACGCGGCGGTTGGTGGCAAAGCGCGGTCCCTTCAGCGAGAAGATGAAGCCGTCGGGCACCTCGCTGGCCCATTTGCGAAAGCTCTCCGGCTTCTGCGATCCGTAATAGGTGCCGTTGATCTCGATCGAGGTCAGCTTCGAGGCGGCGTAGGACAGCTCCTTCGCCTGCGTGAGCTTCTCCGGATAGAACACCCCGCGCCACGGCTCGAAGGTCCAGCCGCCGATGCCGATATAGATGTTGCCTGCGTCTGTCTTGGTCGCCTTGGTGGGAGCTTTGGCCACGACTGCACTCATCGTGAAGGATGGGAACGGGGGGCAAGAGTAGTCAAAATAATCGTGATTGGCCAGTTTGCCAGGTTTGCGCGGCGGTGCTTATCGTGCTTGCTGGTGTCGGCTAGGATGTAAAAAAACGGGAGAACAACAATGCGCATGCTGGTTGCGGCCGTCCTCTTGATTACGTCGTCAGCTGCCATATCGTCCGCTGCAGTGGCCGACGAGGTCGACGATGCGCACAAGCTCGCGATCACCGGCCGCGACGCCTACTGGAATTGTCTCGCCCGCGAATATCCCCGCGACAGCAACAAGACGATGTCCGACCAGGAATTCACCTCGCTGATCGCCAGTGTTTGTCCCTCGGAGCGGCAGAACTTCCGGGTGTCGCTGATCGACTTTCTGTCGCTGCAATTTCCGAAGCAGGATGCCGATACGCAGCTGACGACCGCCAACCGCGCGATCGAGCTTGCGCAGAAGGACATCGTGACCGCCTTCGTCCGGCGCAAGGCCGCGGCGAAATAGGTTCCCAAATCCTGTTGCGGGCGGTCGATTTTTGATATCAATCCGCGCAGGCGAGGGGATCGGCGGCATGAACTCACAATCGACGGCAGGCTTTTTGGGCGCGGTGGTCGCGGTCATCGTGTTGGCGGCGGCGTTCATCTATGGGCCGTCGCCGAGCCAGATCCGCAATCCCGCCCAGCCCGCGGCGGCGGCGCGGGCTGCTCCTGCCGCGGAAGCTGCGCCGGCGGCCCCGGCGCCCCGCGGCCCCGTTATCCGGGACGTCCCGAACGACTAGCGCCCTGCGCCTCTTGCGGACCGCCCGGGGGCTTCCCATTTAGCCTGGAACGGCGACGTTGCAGCTTGTAAGGGCTCCGGCGCTGGGACGACCACGACAATGTCGGCTGCGCCGGATGTACGCGCGCCCCCCTTGTTCGTGGTCGTTGGTGTTTTCAGGGGTATTTTGGCCCCGTTTTCCCGCTTCCCGAGACAGCGTTCGGTTCGGCCCGCCTTGGCAGGGGGAGAGGCTGCCGCTATACGCTGGCGCTCATGAATGAAGCCATCAAGCCGGGCCCCGAAACCTTGTCGCAGGCCGCACGTCTGCCGCAGCTTTCGGTGGTCGTCCCGACCTTCAACGAACGCGCCAATGTCACGGTGCTGTACCGCCGGCTCGACGCGATCCTGAAGGACGTGTCGTGGGAAGTCATCTTCGTCGATGACAATTCGCCCGATGGAACCTGGGACGTGGTGCGCGAGCTGGCGCGGAAGGATTCCCGCGTGCGCTGCATCCGCCGAATCGGCCGGCGTGGCCTGTCTGGCGCCTGCATCGAGGGCATCCTGGCATCGAGCGCGCCTTACGCTGCCGTGATGGATGCCGACCTGCAACATGACGAGACCCAGCTGCCGAAGATGGTGGCGCTGCTGCAGAGCGGCGAGGCCGAGCTCGTGGTCGGCAGCCGCTATATCGAGGGCTACAAGGCCGACGGCTTCAACAAGCAGCGCGCCGGCGCCAGCGCCTTCGCCACCGAGATCGCGCGCCGCACGTTGAAGGTCGAGATCGCCGACCCCATGAGCGGCTTCTTCATGATCCGCCGCGACCGTTTCGAGCAGATTGCGCCGCAGCTGTCGATCCAGGGCTTCAAGATCCTGCTCGACGTGGTGGCGACCGCGGAGGGCAAGCTGCGTACGGTCGAAATTCCCTTCACGTTCGGCGCCCGCCAGCATGGCGAGAGCAAGCTTGACTCGATGGTCGCGCTCGACTTCCTTGGCCTGGTGCTGGCGAAGCTGACCAATGATCTGATCTCGCTGCGCTTCATTCTGTTCGCAGCCGTCGGCGGGCTCGGCCTGCTGGTGCATCTCAGCGTGCTGTTCATCTCGCTGGAGCTGTTCAAGGCGCCATTCCCGGAGGCCCAGGCTGCCGGCGCGATCGTCGCGATGACCAGCAACTTCATCCTCAACAACTTCCTGACCTACCGCGACCAGCGGCTGAAGGGGTTCGGCATCCTGCGCGGCCTGTTGCTGTTCTATCTGGTCTGCAGTGTCGGCCTGCTCGCCAATGTCGGCGTCGCGTTCTCGGTCTACGACCAGGAGCCGATCTGGTGGCTTGCGGGCGCGGCCGGCGCGCTGATGGGCGTGGTGTGGAACTACGCGATGTCCGGGCTGTTCGTCTGGCGCAAGCGATGACGGTGGCATGAGCGCGAACGAGGCGCGGCTCGCCCGGAACACCGCCCTTGCGGTGTGCGCGCTCGTGGCGCTGCGGCTGGCCGCCGCCGCATGGACGCCGCTGACCTTCGACGAAGCCTATTACTGGATGTGGTCGAAGTCGCTCGCCGGCGGCTATTACGACCATCCGCCGATGGTGGCGATCGTGATCCGGCTCGGCACCATGATCGCGGGCGACACGCCGTTCGGGGTGCGGCTGGTGTCGATCCTGCTCGCGCTGCCGATGAGCTGGGCGATCTACCGGGCGGCCGAGCTGCTGTTCGGCGGCCAGCGCATCGCCGCGAGCGCGACGATCCTGCTCAACGTCACGCTGATGGCGGCCGTCGGCACGCTGATCGTGACGCCGGATGCGCCGCTGCTGGTTGCTGCAAGCCTGTTGCTGTTCTCGCTCGCCAAGGTGCTGGAGACCGGCCGCGGCGCCTGGTGGCTGGCGGTCGGCGCCAGCGCAGGTCTGGCGCTGTTGTCGAAATATACGGCGCTGTTCTTTGGTCCCGCGATCCTGATCTGGCTTGCGACGGTGCCGAAGCTGCGGCGCTGGTTTTTCTCGCCTTGGCTCTATCTCGGCGGACTGGTAGCGGCCTGCCTGTTTGCGCCGGTCATCCGCTGGAATGCCGATCACCAATGGGTATCCTTCATCAAGCAGATGGGCCGCGCCCGGATCGAGGATTTCCGGCCGACCTATATCGCCGAGCTGATCCCGACGCAGTTCGCGTTCGCGACGCCGCTGGTCTTCATACTCGGCGTGATGGGCCTTTACGCGCTCTCTCGGCGCCGCGCCGGCGCGATGGGCGCGCGCGTGCTGATCAACACGATGTTCTGGACCATCGTCGTCTACTTCACCTGGCACGCGCTGCATGCGCGGGTCGAGGCCAACTGGTTCGCGCCTGTTTATCCCGCCTTTGCAGTGGCGGCCGCGGTCGCCGCGATCCAGGTGCAGTGGGCGCCGCGCGAGCAGCGCACGATCGATTTCTGCCGCCGCTGGGCCGCGCCGGTCGGCATCGTGCTGTTCGCGCTGCTGATCGTGCAGGCGAATACCGGCATGCTTTCCGGCTATCGTCGGGACGCCACCGTGCGCAGCGTCGGTGTCGGCTGGCAGGAGCTCGCCGACGAGATCGAGGCGGCGCGCGTGCGTCACGGTGCGACCTGCGTGCTGGCGCCGGACTACGGCACCGTCGGCTGGCTTGCCTTCTATCTCCCCAAGGGCAGCTGCGTGGCGCAGCAGGGCCAGCGCATTCGCTGGGTCAACATGCCTGAGCCGAGCCCGGCCCAGCTGTCCGGCAAGCTGCTGTATGTGCATGAACTCGAACAGACGATGCCGGCTTCGGTGCGCGACAATTTCGCCCGTGTCGAAACCATCGCCGAGGCCAAACGCATGCGTGGGCCGCTGGTTGTCGAGACCTATGCGCTCGATCTGCTGGAAGGTCCCAAGGGCGACGTCCTCGACCGTTCGCCGCCGCCGGAACTGCAGTAAATCATCGAAGTCGAATGTCGGATCGTCCGGTTCCGGTTCGTCTTCCAGGTACCCGTCAACCACACGAGGTCCCGACATGACCAGTTCCGTCCTGAAGCCCGCTGCCGAGCTCGCCAAGACCAATGCCAGGCGCCTTCCCAATGAGAGCGCCGAATATCGCCGCGCGCGCCAGGCGTTGCTCGTCGAGGAGATCGAGCTGCGCCGGCATATCGAGCGCGTGGCCGAGCTGCGCCGCGCATTGCCGCCGGGCGGCGAGGTGACAAGGGCCTACGAGTTCACCGGCGAGGCCGGCGTGGCGTCGCTCGGCGATCTGTTCGGCAGCAAGCAGACGCTGATCATCTACAGCTACATGTTCGGCCCGCAGCGCGAGAAGCCGTGTCCGATGTGCACGTCGTTCATGGCCACGTGGGAAGCGAAGCTGCCCGATATCGAGCAGCGCGTGGCGTTCGTGTTCGTGGCGCGCTCGCCGATCGCGCGGCTGATCGAGGCGAAGCGGGCGCGCGGCTGGACGCGCCACAAGGTCTATTCCGATGCGTCGGGTGACTACACGCGCGACTATGTCAGCAGGGATGACGGCGACGTGCCCGGCTACAATGTCTTCACGCGCCACAACGGCACGATCCGTCATTTCTGGGCCGGCGAAATGGGGGCGGGCACCGTCGATCCCGGCCAGGATCCGCGCGGCGCGCCGGACATGGATCCGCTGTGGGCCGTGCTCGACACCACGCCCGAAGGGCGCGGCAAGGACTGGTATCCGAAGCTCAGCTACTGAGGAGATTCTTGCTCAATCCCCGCGCGAATCCGGGGTGATCGGCAAGGAAATTCTCCCCTCATTGATTGCGGCATGCAGCAGGTGGAACTGCGTGCCGGAATGTCCCATGATGGGACAGAAAAGCCGCTTTGGCGGTCCATTGCCATCTTAAAAAAGCCCGATGCCACAGGCACTTCCCGCGTTGCAGGGGATCGCATCCGGTTAAGTCGCATTTAACTAAAAGTCGCCTTAATGGCCGTCTGTGCCCCCGCGCGACGTTGAGCCGAACATCCGTTCGACCTGCCGTCGAGTGAGGGACAAAGGTGGACCTGTTTTGAGCGTCGGGCGTATGGGTACGAGTGCGAGTGCGTATGTTCTTGGGGCGCCAAGCCGCAAGAAAGCTTCCCGAAAAATCCTCCCACAGCATTTCCTCGGCAGCGCCGCGGTGGCGGGGCTGGTGCTTGGCTGCGCCTGGACCGTCTACGCCAACATCTTCGCGGCGGGCGTCTACCCATCAGTGGGCAATGCGGCGTTCGATGCGCCGGTGGTGAAGCGGCCCGCGGCGGTCGCCGCACGTCCGGCGCCGGCGTTCAACGAGGTGTTCGCGTCCCTGACGCCCGCACCGGCGGCTCCCGCCAAGAGCGAGGTCGCGAAGTCGGCACCTTCGCTTATGTTTAACGATCGGTTTGCTGCCGCCTCGCCCGAGGGCGTGGCCTCCAGCGTGCCGTCCAGCGCCTTGGCCGACGCCACGCCGCAGATCGACCCGATCAAGCAGGCGGCTGCGCCCAAGGTCGCCGAAGCGGCGAGGGCCGTTGCCTCGGCCAAGCTCGCCGAGACATCGAAGCCACTGCCGGCGCCGAAGTCGGTCGAGACCGCCAGGAAGGAAGCCGCCGCCAATCTGCAGGTGGCGCTCAACGATCCCTCCGCAACGGTTCAGCCCAAGGAAGCGAAGCCCGCCGAAGCCAAGCAGGCTGCGAAATCCGGCGGCGTCCGCGACATGGCCGCGCGGGCCAAGGCCGCGGTGCTGTCGATCGCATCGAGCGAGCGGCAGACCATGGTCGAGAAGCTGTGGGGCAAGCGCGAGGCGAGCGGCGGTCTGCTCTCCTTCGCATCCGCCGATGCCAATGTGACCGGCAGCATCCCCTCGACGCTGGACCAGAATCCAATGCTCGGCGGCTCGCCGCCCTATGACCGCCAGACTGCGGTCTACGACATCTCGGCCAGGACCGTGTATCTGCCGGACGGCACGCGCCTCGAGGCGCATTCGGGCCTCGGCTCCAGGCTCGACGATCCCAGATCCTCGCATCTGAAGATGGTCGGCGTGACGCCGCCGCACATTTACGAGCTCAAGCCGCGCGAGGCGCTCTTCCACGGCGTGCCGGCGCTGCGGCTCAATCCGATCGGCGGCGAGGGCAAGATCTTCAACCGCGACGGCCTGCTCGCGCACACCTTCATGCTCGGCCCGAACGGTGACTCCAACGGCTGCGTCTCGTTCAAGGACTACTACGCGTTCCTCGACGCCTATCGCAACAAGGGCATCCGCCGCCTCGCGGTGCTCGCGAGGGTTCAGTAGGCGCATTCCGCTCGTGCCGGAGCAGCCGAAGGGGCAGGGGCGGCTACGCGTGGCGCCGGAGCCGGTCTCGGCCGCCGCGGCGCGCTCCCACCTCCATCTGGAACTGGAGGCCATTGTCGCTATACTGCTCTGATCCAGAGCGAGTCTGGCGCAAGGCGACATGTCTCCCACACCTCCCATCGAAACCCCGCCATCCATCACGACCGAAGCGTTCGTCGAGGCCGGTGCGGCGGTTGCCCGCCTCGAAGAGATCTACGAGCGCAACACCGCCTTCCTGCGCAGCCGCTTCGAGGCCTATGTCAACGGCGTGCCGTTCACGACGCGGGTGCGCGCGCATTACCCCTTCGTCCGCATCACGACCTCGTCGCATGCGCGGCTCGATTCCCGGCTCGCCTACGGTTTCGTCGCGGGGCCCGGCATCCACGAGACCAGCATCACGCGGCCGGATATTTTCCGGACCTATCTCACCGAGCAGATCGGGCTCCTGATCAAGAACCACGGCGTAGCGGTCGAGATCGGTGAGTCCAGCGAGCCGATCCCGATCCATTTCGCCTACCGGCGCGACATCAATATCGAGGCGGCGCTGAGCATCGCCGACAGCTCGGCGTTCACGCGATCGCTGCGCGACGTGTTCGATACGCCCGATCTCGCCGCGATGGACGATGCGATCGCCGACGGGACGTTCGATCTGACGCCGGGCACGCCGGAGCCGCTGGCGCTGTTCCGCGCGGCACGGGTCGATTATTCGCTGCGGCGGCTCTATCACTACACCGGCACCGACCCCGAGCATTTCCAGAACTTCGTGATCTTCACCAACTACCAGTTCTATGTCGACGCCTTCGCGCAATCGAGCCTGCAGCGTCTCGCCGCGGGCGAGGCAGGCCTCGAGGCCTTTGTCGCGCCCGGCAATGTGATCACGCACAACGCGCTGGCAGGCGGCGGTGTGAGCGGGACGGCATCGGAGCGCGTGCCGCAGATGCCGGCATTTCATCTGGTCGAACCCGGCTATCGCGGCATCACCCTGATCAATATCGGGATCGGGCCGTCCAATGCGCGCAACATCACCGATCATGTCGCGGTGCTGCGGCCGCATGCCTGGCTGATGATCGGGCATTGCGCGGGGCTGCGGAACACGCAGCGGCTCGGCGACTACGTGCTGGCCCACGGCTATGTCCGCGAGGACCACGTGCTCGATCACGAGCTGCCGCTGTGGGTGCCGATCCCCGCGCTTGCGGAGATGCAGGTGGCGCTCGAGGAGGCGGTCGGCGAGGTGACTGGGCTCACTGGCTTCGAGCTCAAGCGGCTGATGCGCACCGGCACGGTCGCGAGCGTCGACAATCGCAATTGGGAGATCAGCGGACCGCAGGTGATCCGGCGGATGTCGCAATCGCGCTCCATCGCGCTTGATATGGAATCGGCGACGATCGCCGCCAATGGCTATCGTTTCCGCGTACCTTACGGCACGCTGCTGTGCGTGTCCGACAAGCCGCTGCATGGCGAGATCAAGCTCGCCGGCATGGCCAGCGAGTTCTATCGCCAGCGTGTCGGCCAGCATCTTCAGATCGGCCTCAAGGCGCTCGAAAGGTTGAAGGACCAGGAATCCGAGCGGCTGCATTCGCGCAAGCTGCGCAGCTTTGCCGAAGTCGCGTTTCAATAGCTCCGTTCGCCAAGCCGCAGACGACGCTCTATCTCGGCCTTCAGATCGCGGCTCCTGCACGTATTTCGCCAGCTGGCTGCCTGACGCCGCGGAATCGAAGGTAGCATTTTCCGCGCCCGGAAATTGGAACTTTGGGTTCCGCAGTTCTACGGTTCGACCGTGCGCATTTTGCTGTTGCGTCCGGCGGCGCATTTGCATCTAACTTCTCGGTGTACTGTCCGCAGAAAATTCCGCCTTGCGGTCAAGCGTTTGGAGTTTATTTTTGAGAGCCTGTCTGAGTGAGTTGGTTGGGTGTCGCTTCACTTTGGGGCCCCGCCAGTGAGTGCTTCCGGCGGAAATGGTAATCGCCTTCTCGCAACACTGCCGGCAGCGGACCTGGATCTGCTGGGTCCCGAGCTCGAAACGGTCGCGCTCGATCAGGATGCAGTCCTGGCGCGAGCCGGTGACGAGATCGACTACGTCTTCTTCCCTCATAGCGGGGCGATCACGCTGATGATCGACATGGCAGACGGGAGCACGGTTGCGACCGGCGTGGTCGGGCGCGAAGGGGCAGTGGGCAGTCTTTCGGTGCTCGGGTCGTCCCCGTCGGGTATTACCGCAGTCGTTCGTGCGGTGGGCACCGCCTCGCGGATTTCCGCGCCGCGCTTTCATGCCGCTTTCGGACGCAGTGCTGCGATCCGGCAGGCGATGCAAAAGCACATCAGGTCGATGCTGATCCAGTTCCAGCTCGGCTCCGCCTGCAATGCGCTGCACCCGGTCGAGGCCCGGATGGCGCGCTGGCTGCTCCAGCTCCGCGATCGCGTCGACAGCGACGTCCTGCCGCTGACCCAGCAGGCGCTGTCGCAAATCCTCGGCGTGCGACGAACGACCGTGACCCTCTTGATGCGCAATCTGCGCACGCGCGGCGCGATCAGGTCCGATCAACGAGGCCGGATCGAGATCGACAGGTCGCGGCTCTCGGCGGCGGCGTGCGAGTGCCATCGCGTCATGCGTCTCGAAGCCGAGGAGATCTTCTCGGACAATAAGGCCCGATCTCGCGCGGCAGCCCTAACCGACAATCCGCGGATCTCCGAAATCGAAACGGACGACGCGCTGTGAGCGCGGTGCGGCGCGATCAGCGTCTCCGCCGCCGATCAAGCTTCTGTGCAGGGGCGGATGCCGTCTCGAGCTTCGCAATCTCGCGCAGCACCTTCGCCGTCTGGCGCAATTCATTGCGCTCCGGTCCCGGCTTCAGCCGTCGAGCTTCGTCGAGAAAGTCCTTGGCCTGCAGCAGCCAGGTGGATGTTTCCGTTGCGATCTGCATGCGCGCCATGGCGTCCCTCCATCGCGATCATCAATGGTCTGTGTCGTCGTTCAGGCCGGTGAGCCGGCGCCGCGGCGCCGCACGCGGATGCTCGGCTCATCGACCCAGGCGTCCCGCGCGAACCAGGCGTGATCGGTGCGGCAGAATGGGCAATTGGTGCGCGAGAAGAACACCGCGCTGCGTCTAAAGCTCTCGCGATCAGTCCGGATGCCGGTGGAAATCGCGTGTCCGGTTTGCGGACATTTGACCATGAGCATGCCCATGTGAGCCTCCCTCGATATTGCTTCTTGCTCTTTGCAGAAAAGCACCGGCCGGTTGGATTGCGCCCATTTGTCGGTGCGGCTATTTGGGGGGCATCGCGCACCTACGGCGTTTGACAGAGCATCGGGCAGTGGGGGCTGCATGCTCGTCGCTGGGCTTATTCCAACCGGCCGGATCCCTCCTCAAACGAATCCTCGACGTGAATTAAGTGCCGCTCTTTTAGCCGGCTTGGTGGAGAACCTTGGCGAAGTGCTTCCTGACCGGCTCACTTGTCTCCGCGGCAAGCTTCTGGCCAAGCGCCCACAATTCCCTGTTCTGGTCCGATGCCGTGTCGAAGGCCTTGCGGGCCTGCTCAGTGGACAAGGTCAGGACATCGGCCGCTGACTTGCTGCCGAGAAGATGGGCGAAGAAATCGAGCGCTGAGGCGGCATTGGCGTGGGAGATTTCGATCACCTTGAGCGCGTAGTCGGCCGCGCCTCGCGCATTGCACGAATACGTTTCGCCCAGCACCTCGGTCATCCGTCCGGAGGCGGCCCGCGCGTGGGAGAAGCCCTGGTCGGCAAGATCGCCGATCACGCCGGGCAAGCCGATCTTCGGAAAGCTCAACAACGGCATTCCGAAGACATTCGTATCGTTCACTGTGACTTTCATTTCACCTTCACTCAAGATGCAGTCCCCTTCTCAAGCGAAAGCGTTGCTCGCAACGCTCGCTCGCGTCACGAGAGCTGACGCTCCGTGTTCAATTCAGATTTTGGGTGAGCTTCGATCGCGTCCCGACGCTACTGTGCGGAACGAAAGCGCGACTGTCGGTTCGGTTTGCGACTCTCGCGAAGAATTTTTTTAAGATTGTGAACTCCCACCAACGTATGTTTACGGGGGGCTGTGCATAATGTTATATCGTGAGCGGCAGAAGACACCTGCTTCAGCGTGAGGTCGCGCAAAGCATCCCCATGAGCGCGCTGTGGAAGGGTCCCAGGTGGTTTGCCCCAATACAAAAACGCCGGCATCGCCGGGCGTTGCGGCCTTCGCGTTTCTCACGGCAGCGCCTCTACCCCCTCCAGCGGAGGGTCTGGAGGTTCGTGCCCGCTGCGATCACGCCGTCACTGTCTTCCACAATTGCGTCTCGATGCCGATCGCGGCCTTGACCTGCGGCCGCGCCTGCATTCGTGCGAGATAGCCGGCGAGATCGGGCCATTGCGCGACATCGACGCCGGCGGGGCGGAGCAGCGTCAATGCCCAGGCCAGATGCGCGTCCGCGACCGTGAAACGTTCGCCGACGAGGTATTCACGGCCGGCGAGATGCGCGGCTACGATTGCGACGTTCTGTCCGATCCGTTCGCGCGGTTTGGCCAAGGCCGCATCGTCCTTGTACCAGAAGGTCGGGAACAAAAATCCCTTGTGGAGCTTGGTGCCGATGAAGCTCAGCCATTCCTGCAGGCGATAGCGGTCCGGATGGCCGGGCGGCGGCGCCAGGCCGAGTTCGGGCTTGAGGTCCGCGACATATTGCAGCACCGCTGCGCTCTCGGTGAGCCGCTCGCCGTTCTCGAGCACCAGCACGGGCACCGCGCCCTTCGGCGAGACGGTGCGGAAGTCGCCGTCGTTCTCCAGCACCTTCTTGGTCCAGAGATGGACCATGTGGTAGCGCGCCTCGATGCCGGCCTCCATCAGCGCGATCCGGCTGGCGAGTGAGCAGGCCATCGGCCAGAAATAGAGCTGCAGCATGGCTGATGTCTCAGGCGAGGGCGTTGCCGCGGGCGATGATCGCGAAGCGGTCGGACAGTTCGGCGAGCGCGACGTCGTGAATGAGCTTTGCCGCAATGGTGCCGCCGACGCCGTCAGGCAGGTCGCGGGTGGCGCAGCTGTCGGCATCGATGGTGGTGCGGAAGCCGAGATCGAGCGCGGCGCGGGCCGTCGAGCTCACGCACATATGCGTCATGAAGCCGGCGAGCACGAGCTCCTTGCGGCCGGTCGCGGCAAGCTGCGCGTTGAGGTCGGTGCCGGCGAAGGCGTTCGGCAATTCCTTCTCGATCACGGCCTCGCCCGGCCGCGGCGCCAGCGGCGCGACGATGGCGCCACGCTCCGCGCCTCGGTCGAACAGGCTTCCCGGCTTTCCGCGGTGCGCGATGTGGAAGATCGCGGCGCCGCTCTCGCGCGCGCGGGCGAGCAATGCGGCGGCGCGTGCGATCGCCGGGTTGGCGCCGGGCAGGGCCAGCGGACCGGCGAGATATTCGTTCTGGATATCGATCAGCACCAGGCAGCTGTCCGCGAGGCGGGGCGGGGTGAGGTCGATGCCGGCAAGCTGCATCAGGGTTTTGGCTGCTGTCATGATCCTGAGATCTCCACGAGATGTGCTCCTCGAAAATATAGCGGTGGAGCTGCCTGCCGTAATGCAGGGATATTGCAGCCGGTGGCTGCGTTATTGCAGGCGGCCGGCTCACGCTGTAGCCTGATGCGATGAACTGGGACGATCTTCGCATCATCGCAGCCGTCAGGGACGAGGGCACCTATGCCGGCGCCAGCGCGCGGCTGCGCATCGACGAGACCACGGTCGGCCGCAGGCTGACGCGGATCGAGCGTGCGCTTGGCGTTCGCCTGTTCGAGGCCGCCGACGGCGTCCGCAGGCCGACCCGGCAGTGCGACATGGTGCTCGCCCATGTCCAGGCGATGGCGGCGCATGCCGAGGAGATCGGCCGGATCGGCGAAAGCCTGCCCGGCCCGGTCGGCCGGCTGCGCATCGCCTCCACCAACGCGATCGCGGAGGAAGTGCTGGCGCCACGTACCAGCAAATTGCTGCGCGCCAATCCAGGCCTCACGCTGCAATTCCTGACCTCGAGTGACAACGTCAAATTCTCGCGCTGGGAAGCCGATCTCGCGATCCGGCTGCGCAAGCCGGACAAGGGCGATTTTGCGATCTCGAAGCTCGCGGAGGTCAGGCTGTATTTCTTCGAGCCAGTCGCGACAACAGCGGGGGAAGCGGTGACGTGCGCCTATCCAGATGAGCTCGGAGCAATTCCGGAAATGCAGTTCCTGCGCGCAAAGCGACTTCGCGCGCGCTGCGTGACCGACAATGTCCGGATCATCCACAAGCTGATCCAGTCGCATCAAGCGGTCGGCGTGTTGCCGGAACATAGTTGTGTGGACTTGCTGACCGACCGCCGGCTGCGCGCCACGCTGCTGCCGAAGCGGCGCGATGTCTGGCTGCTGGTGCAGAGCCATCTCAAGCGCGATGCGGCGACGCGCGTCACCATCGACTGGCTGCGCGGCTGCTTTCAGGACGTCGCGCACAACGGGTAAGACGGCCTCGGAATGGTGGAGCGTGTTGCGGTGCGCGCGTTACCGCGCCGTCTCGTCTTGAAAAAAAATCTCGCCGAGCCCCCTTGCAACCCGGACGTGCTTCGTCTATTAGCCCGCTCCTTCGCTTCGGCCATGGGTTCGGGCTCTCTCAGATTCCGACTGGCGCGTGCCGCCCTGCGGTGTCGTGTTCCGCTGAGATGAAGGCCACGAGATGAAGCTCATGGGCGAGCATCGGGGATGAAATCCCGAAGGTATCGGTTCGAATCCGATCTTCTCACAAAGGATAGCTCAGATGGGTAGAGCAGGTGACTTCTAATCATCGTGTCGCGGGTTCAAATCCCGCTCCAGCGCTCCGTTTCAGCCTGAAAAGCTGATTCCTCTGAAGGGGACCGGACGCGCGCTTCAGTCGCAGTCCGGCCGTCTTGCCGCAAGGCTCTTCGTCCGAACCTAGACACTGTGAGACCGGCTTTGCGCCGCGGTGGATACCGCTTGCGCTGATGCCGGGTGGCTCCGCTCGGCCGCGCGACATTTGTCGCGCGAACGCGCGCGTGCGCCCGTCATCGCGCAGGCTTTAAGCCACGGCCCGCCTGGCTGACAGGAAGCCGCGTTCGCGTCCTCACGTCCTTTGCAAAATGAAACCCGCTCTCCGGCCCATGGGCCCGAAAGCAACGATGGAGGCGTGTCATGACTCTGAACAAGACCTGGCATTTCCTGACGACCAAGTTGACGGTGAAGGATGGCGAGCGTGCGTTGCTGACGCGCGACGGCCGGCTGGAGCAGGTGCTCGCGCCCGGACGTCACCGCCTGTTCGATCCTCTGCATCAGCTCAAGGCCGAGCTGTTCAGCGTCGTGCGGACCGAATTCCCCGCGGATCGCTTCGCGGTGATCAAGGCCGCGCGCCCTGATCTCGCCGAAGCGCTGTTCGAGGCGGTCGAGACCAAGGCGAACGAGGTCGCGATCGTCAGCCTCGACGGCCGTCCCGTGCAGCTGATGACGCCCTGGCAGACGCGCGTCTACTGGAAGGTCGCAACCTCGGTCGATGTCGAGCGCATCGACGTGGCTGACGATCCCCGGGTGACCGCGCGGCATCTGGCGATGATCCAGCCCAACCGGGCCGGCGTCATCACCGAGGCTGTGGTCGAGAACCACGAGGCCGGCCTGCTCACGGTCGAGGGCAAGCTGGTCGAGCGGCTCGCGCCCGGCCGGCACGCGTTCTGGATCGCGGGCCGCAAGATCGAGGTCAAGCGCCTCGACCTGCGTCCCCAGGCGGTCGAGATCACGGCGCAGGAGATGCTGACCAAGGATCGCATCGCGCTGCGCGTGACGCTGACCGCGTTCCGCCGGATCGTCGATCCCGCGCGGGTCGTGGCCACAGTGCCCGACGTGGATGCGTGGCTGTATCGTTTGGTGCAGTTCGCGATCCGCGAGGCGGTGGCCGGCCGCACGCTGGACGAGGTGCTGTCTGCGAAGGCGGCGCTCGACGATGAGCTTCGCGACTATGTCCGCGGCCGTGTCGCGGAGTCCGGCGTCGAGGTCACCGAGCTCGGCGTGAAGGACGTGATCCTGCCCGGCGAGATCCGCGAGCTCGTCAACAAGGTGGTGGAGGCGGAGCGGGTGGCGAAGGCCAACCTGATCCGCCGCCAGGAGGAGACCGCGGCGACGCGTTCGCTCCTGAACACTGCCAAGCTGATGGAGGAGAACCCTCTGCTGCTGCGGCTCAAGGAGCTGGAGTCGCTCGAGCGTCTGGTCGAGAAGGTCGGCCGCATCGACCTGCATGCCGGCGACGGCGAGGGCCTCGATGCCCTGCTGACCAAGCTGGTCCGCCTCAAGGCGCCCGAGAGCGCGTAAGAAGAGGGGCCGCCCACGGGCGGCGCTTCGTTTTTCCGCCGGAGCGGACCGCCGGCATTCTTGCGAATGTTTGTTAGCGTGCAGGCCCGCTGTAACGGGGCACCGCCAAGGCACAACATGGCACAATTCGCATGTCCTGCTCCGTGCGAACTTCCGCAAACAGAAGGTGCCACTCCGGACAGATTGCGATAACGTGCGCTCTCCGTGGTCCGGAATTCGGCCAGCCGTCAACCCGTCGGTGGTGCCAATGCAACAGATTGCGGAATGGCTCGAGAAGCTGGGGCTTGGGCAATACGCGCTGCGTTTTGCCGAGAACGGGATCGACGTCGATGTTCTTCCCGAGTTGACGGATGAAGACTTCGACAGGCTCGGGGTCCTGCTCGGCCATCGCCGCAAGATGCTGCGTGCGATCGCCGATTTCACTCAAGCCGAACTGATCGCCGCGCCGGTTTCACCGCACGATGCCGAGCGCCGCCACCTTACCGTGATGTTCTGCGACCTGGTCGGCTCGACGGCCTTGTCGGCGCGTCTCGATCCCGAGGACATGTGGGAAGTGATCCGCGCCTATCGCGCGGCCTGTGCGCGGGTGATCGCGACATACGATGGCGTCGTTGCCAGATTTATCGGCGATGGAATCCTCGCTTATTTCGGCTATCCCCGTGCCCACGAGGATGACGCGGAGCGCGCGGTGCGCGCCGGCCTCGACGTCATCACCGCAATCGGCGGGCTCGAGATCCGCGCGAACGAGGGAGTCGCGGTACGGGTCGCGATCGCAAGCGGGCTCGTCGTGGTCGGCGACCTCGTCTCCGGCGGCGCGTCGGAGGAGCAGGCGTTGGTCGGCGATGCGCCGAACATCGCCGCACGGCTGCAGGGCTTGGCGGAGCCTGGTGTGGTCGTCGTGGCTGCCTCGACACGCCGGCTGCTCGGCAATCTGTTCACGCTTCGCAACCTCGGTCGCCGCGAGGTCAAGGGCATCGCCGAGCCGATCGCGGTGTGGGCTGTCGAAGGCGAACTGGCATCGGAAAGCCGTTTCGAGGCGGTGCGCACCGCGCGCTCGATCGGCTTCGTCGGCCGCAAGGCGGAGATCGAATTTGCGCTGTCGCGCCAGCAACTGGCGTGGCAGGGCCAAGGGCAGGCCGTGCTGATATTGGGCGAAGCGGGCATCGGCAAGTCGCGCATCGTGGCGATGCTCTCCGACAGCCTCCCGCCCGGGACGCATCGCCGTGTGCGGTATCAATGCTCGCCCTATCACACCAACAGCGCGCTGCATCCCTTCGCCGCCCAGCTCGAGCGCGCCGCCGGCATCAGGTCGGAAGATCTGCCGGAGCAGAAGCTGGACAAGCTCGAAGCCATGCTGGCGCTCGGGACGCAGCAGGTGGCCAGCGTGACGCCGCTGATCGCGGCGCTGCTGTCGATTCCAACCGGCGACCGCTATCCGCCGCTCGACCTCATCCCGGCGCAGCAGCGGCGGCAGACATTCGCAGCGCTGCTCGACCAGCTCGAGGGCCTCGCCAGGCAGCAGCCGGTGCTTGTCGTCTGCGAAGACGTGCATTGGGCGGACGCCACATCGCTCGAACTGCTCGACCTCGCGGTCGACCGGATCAGAGGGCTGCCGATCCTCATGCTCATGACGTTCAGGCCCGAGTTCGAGCCGCCGTGGGCTGGGCTCGCAAATGTCAGCCTGCTGCGGCTCGATCGCCTCGACCGGCAGGACACGCGCGCGCTGATCGAGCAGGTGACCGTCGGTCGGTTGCTGCCCGGCGAAATGATGACGCAGATCATCGAGCGGACGGACGGCGTCCCGCTGTTCGTCGAGGAACTGACCAAGATGATCATGGAGTCGGGGCTGCTCGTCGAGAATGCCGGGCGCTATCGCCTCGACAATCCACTGCCGCCGCTTGCGATCCCGGCGACGCTGCAGGACTCGCTGATGGCCCGGCTCGACCGGCTGGCGCCGGTCAAGGAGGTGGCGCAGATCGGTGCAGCGATCGGCCGCGAGTTCTCATATGCGCTGCTGCGCAGCGTGGCCGGGCGCGATGATCTGACCCTTGGCGCGGCGCTTGCCCAGCTCGAAGAGGCCGAGTTGCTGTTGCGCCGGGGCACGCCGCCGGATGCAAGCTACAGCTTCAAGCATGCGTTGGTTCAGGAAGCGGCTTACGAGAGCTTGCTCAAGAGCCGCCGGCAATTGCTCCACAAGCATATTGGCGACGTGCTGCGCGACAAGTTTGCCGAGATCGCCGAGATCGAGCCGGAAGTCGTTGCGTACCATTTCACCGAAGCAGGGCTCGGCGACACCGCGCTGGCGTGGTGGCGCAAGGCGGGTCAGCAGGCGCTGAAGCGCTCGGCCTATTGCGAGGCGATCGCACATCTCGGCAAGGCGGTCGCAATCGCCGATGAACTGCCCGACGAGCCGGGTCGGATGATCGGCCGGCTCCATCTGCAAATAGCGTACGGCCGCGCGCTGCGAGGCAGTCTTGGGCACAGCGCCCCCGAGACGGTGGCCGCTTGGACACGCGCCCGGCAGTTCGCCTCTGGTATCGATGATCCAATCGAACTGGCGCCGATCCAGTCGGGCCTTTTCAACGCCTGCTTGACCCACGGCGAGCTCGCGCCGATGCGGGAGTTGGAGGAGGCGATCATGGGCGCGGCGGAACGGCATCCGGAATCGCCGGTGGCGACGATCGTCGCGCGATGGAGCAGCGGGGTGACCTCCTGGTTCGCGGGCGATTACCTCAACGCCCGCATCCATCTCGAGCAGGCGTTTGCGGCCTATACGACCGAGCCGGATCCGGCAACCTTCAAGGCGTCGACGCTCGACCTGCCGTTCGTCATCATGAGATTTCTGGCCTTGGTGCTTTGGCCGCTTGGCGAGATCGATCGAGCCCGGCAGCTCGCGGGCGCAGCGGTGAGCGTCGCCGGGGAGCAGCGCGCGCTCGCCCGTGCCAATGCGCTGGTTCACAAGGCGGTTTTCGACGGGCTGTGCGGCAGCAGGTTGCGGCAGACCGAGACGATCCTTGCCCTGGGTCTGGCGCAAGACCACACGATGCCGCTGTATGTTGCCGCCGGCACCTATCTCAATGGTCTGGCGAAGTGGCGCGCTGGCGACCGGGCGGCAGGTCTCGCGGAGATGCAGCGTGGCTGGACGTTGCTTCACGAGAACGACTGCTACCTCTGTGAGCCGTTCTGGGGATTGCAGATTGCCGTGGCGAGTGCAAAGGCCGGGCATGTTGAGGCGGGGCTCGACATCATCAATGAGCTGATCGACGCGACCGAGCAGTCCGGGCAGCACTGGCTGGATGCCGAGCTATGCCGCGTGCGGGGTGAGCTGCTGTCGCGTCGCGACACCCCTGACATTTCCGGCGCCGAGGATGCGTTCCACCGCGCCCTCGAGATTGCCCGAGGGCAACAGACCAAGACCTTCGAGCTGCGCAGCGCGCTGGGACTTGCACGTCTATGCGCCGGCAATGGCCGGGTGGATGCGGTGCCGGAGGTGCTTGCCCCGGCGCGCGCCCGCTTCGATGCGGGGCAGAATCTCGCCGAGATCAAGGAGGCCGACGAACTGCTCAGTCAGATGGATTGGCCGGTCCGTCGTCCTCGTGCATCCTGACGGACGTCGGTGGAGATAAAACAAAACCCCGGCATCGCTGCCGGGGTTTCGCATGTCTTGCAGTGCCCTGAGAGGCTGGACTTAGAAGTCCATGCCGCCCATGCCGCCGCCCGGAGGCATCGCGGGGCCGCCGGCGTTCTTCTTCGGCAGCTCGGCAACCATCGCTTCCGTGGTGATCAGCAGCGCGGCAACCGAGGCAGCGTTCTGGATCGCGGTGCGGACGACCTTGGTCGGGTCGATGATGCCCTTCTTGACGAGGTCGGCATAGTCGCCGGTCTGGGAGTCGAAGCCGTAATTGTAGGCCTTGTTCTCCAGGATCTTGCCGACGATGACCGAACCGTCTTCACCGGCGTTGATCGCGATCTGGCGAGCCGGAGCCGACAGCGCCTTGCGCACGATCTCGACGCCGGTCTTCTGGTCGTCGTTCTTGGTGCGCAGGCCCTTGAGCTGCTCGGAGGCACGGAGCAGGGCGACGCCGCCGCCCGGGACGATGCCTTCCTCGACAGCCGCGCGGGTCGCATGCATCGCGTCATCAACGCGATCCTTGCGCTCCTTCACCTCGACCTCGGTCGCGCCGCCGACGCGGATCACCGCGACGCCGCCTGCGAGCTTGGCGAGACGCTCCTGCAGCTTCTCACGGTCGTAGTCCGAGGTGGTCTCCTCGATCTGCGCCTTGATCTGGGCAACGCGGGCGTCGATGTCGGCCTTCTTGCCGGCGCCGTTGACGATCGTGGTGTTCTCCTTGTCGATCATCACCTTCTTGGCGCGACCGAGCATGGCGAGCGTGACGTTCTCGAGCTTGATGCCGAGGTCTTCCGAGATGGCCTGGCCGCCGGTCAGGATCGCGATGTCCTGCAGCATGGCCTTACGGCGATCGCCGAAGCCTGGAGCCTTGACGGCCGCGACCTTCAGGCCGCCGCGCAGGCGGTTGACGACGAGGGTGGCGAGGGCTTCGCCTTCGACGTCTTCAGCAACGATGATCAGCGGCTTGCCGGTCTGCACCACGGCCTCGAGCAGCGGCAGCAACTCGTTCAGCGAGGAGAGCTTCTTCTCGTTGATGAGGATGTAGGCGTCGTCCATCTCAACGCGCATCTTGTCTGCGTTGGTGACGAAGTAGGGCGAGATATAGCCGCGGTCGAACTGCATGCCCTCGACGACGTCGAGCTCGGTCTCGAGCGACTTGGCTTCCTCGACCGTGATCACGCCCTCGTTGCCGACCTTCTTCATGGCGTCGGAGAGGAACTTGCCGATCTCGGCATCGCCGTTGGCCGAGATGGTGCCGACCTGAGCGATCTCCTCGTTGGAGGTGACCTTCTTGGAGTTCTTGACGAGGTCAGCGACAACGGCTTCCACAGCCAGGTCGATGCCGCGCTTCAGGTCCATCGGGTTCATGCCGGCGGCAACCGACTTGGCGCCTTCACGAACGATCGCAGCCGCGAGCACGGTTGCGGTGGTGGTGCCGTCGCCGGCCGCGTCAGCGGACTTGGAGGCGACTTCGCGCACCATCTGCGCGCCCATGTTCTCGAACTTGTCCTCGAGCTCGATCTCCTTGGCGACGGTGACGCCGTCCTTGGTGATGCGGGGAGCGCCGAACGACTTCTCGAGCACGACGTTGCGGCCCTTGGGGCCGAGCGTCACCTTGACGGCGTTAGCGAGGATGTCGACGCCGCGAAGCATCTTGTCACGCGCATCAACGCCGAATTTGACTTCTTTAGCTGCCATCTGAATTTTTCCTTGGAATGGTTTTACCCTGGAGGAATCTTCGGGAGAGAGGAGGCGCTTAGGCCGCCTTCTTCTTGGAAGCGGGGACGTCGAGGACGCCCATGATGTCGCTTTCCTTCATGATCAGCAGGTCTTCACCGTCGATCTTGACCTCGGTGCCGGACCACTTGCCGAACAGGACGCGGTCGCCGACCTTGATGTCGATCGGGATCAGCTTGCCAGCCTCGTCGCGGCCACCCGGGCCAACGGCGATGATTTCGCCCTGGGAGGGCTTTTCCTTGGCACTGTCCGGAATGATGATGCCGCCAGCAGTCTTCTCTTCGGCGTCGATACGCTTGACCACGACGCGGTCGTGAAGCGGACGGAATTTCATGCAGTCCTCCTAAACTTTTGTGGATGCTGTAGATTTTTGGAGTGTTAGCAGTCCAGCCCGGCGAGTGCCAAGCCAGCTGCGCAGGAGATAGGCCAAGCCTGGGCGGCGGGCAAGTGCCTCTAGCAGAAAAATTGGCACTCGCGAATGACGGCTGCCACGATCATTTCGGCATCCTTAATGCCGGCCCGCGGGGTCGCCGAGGCTATTAGCAGATGCGGTAAGCTGCTGCCAACGCAAGAAATTTCAACAACCTATTAAACATTTGGGCTTGAGATTGGTTAGTCGCGTGCGTCACATTTCTCTCATGTGAGCGCATCCATTGCCGGTGGTCCGGTTGGGATCCGGCCGCCAGGTGAATGCGCTCCGTCACAGGAGGTTGGCATGGTCTCGCGAGTTGGTGGGGTTGCTTCCGACGATTTCCGGAAGCAGTTGCTGGGGTACGGGCTGACGACGGCGCAAATCCTCTATCGGATGCCGGATCATCGCTCGTTGCTGCAAACCTATGTCTGGCAGAACTACGACCTGTTTCCGAGATTTCCGGTGCTGCAGGATTTCCTCGCCTTCTGGCAGGCGAAGCTCGAGGGCCCGCTGTTCTCGGTGACGGTGGCGCATTCCAAGCTGGTCAAGCCGGCCGAATTGCGCGCCGTCGACGGCGTGTTCCGGCTGCATTGACATAGGCCTTGGACTTGGAGCTTGCGGGCAGGGCGCAGCTTGCGCCTTTGCCCACCAGCGCCGCGCGACTTGTGTTAGCCTCTCACCGTCAGAAAAAGACGGGAGGCGAACAATGGCCAAGAAGACGGCATCACGATCCGCAGCCAAGACCGCGGTAAAGAAGAAATGGACGGGGCTCGGAGCCGGCGCCAAGTCGTCCGCGCGCAAGACCATCAAGTCCAAGGGCCGCGTCCCGGCGGCGAAGAAGAGCGCGCCCAAGACCGCGACAAAGACTGCAACAAAGGCGGCGAGCAAGGCACGGCCGAAGCAGCGCGTCGCCATCAGCCATCACCGCGAAGAGGACTTCAAGGCCGATGGGCTGCGCACCTACGCCAAGTACCGCGACCTCGGCATCGCCGCCGCCTCGCATGGCCTCGCCCAGGCGCACGTCATCCGGCTGCAGGGGCCGTGCAATCCCGACGAGGTGTCGAAGCTGCACTTCCACGACGTCGACTTCCAGATGGTCTATGTGCTCAAGGGCTGGGTGAAAACCTACATGGAAGGCGAGGGCGAGACGCTGATGCAGCAGGGCAGCGCCTGGACCCAGCCGCCGCGCATCCGGCACATGATCCTGGATTACTCAGACGACGTCGAACTGCTGGAGGTGATCCTGCCGGCCGAATTCAAGACGGTGGAGTTGAAGGCGTAGGCCTCGCCTGTCATGGCCGGGCTTGACCCGGCCATCCATCCTGCTTCGCAAGAGTCTTTCACGAGCGATGGATGCCCGGGTCATAGGCGAGCGGAAGCGACGCCGTCCTTCGGACGGCTGTGCCCGGGCATGACGATTTTGTAAGTGGCGGCCATCGGTCTTGTAGCCCGGATGGAGCGAAGCGAAATCCGGGATTCGCGCAAACGATCAGCATGGCCCCGGATTGCGCTTCGCTTCATCCGGGCTACGGCTGTGTCATCATCCCGACAATCGCCCCCATCAGGCACGTCGTCAGCGTGCCCGAGACGATCGACTTCAGCCCGAGCGCGTTGATCTCGTCGCGCCGCTCGGGTGCCATGATGCCGAGGCCGCCGATCATGATGCCGAGGCTCGCGAAGTTGGCGAAACCGCACATCGCGTATAGCATGATCAGCCGCGAGCGCGGATCGAGCGCGTCGGGACCGAGCTTCGACAGGTCGACATAGGCGATCAGCTCGTTCAGCACGGTCTTGGTGCCCATCAGGCTTCCTGCCGTGATCGCCTGCGGCCACGGCAGATCAGCCAGCACACGGGCGCCATGACGTAACCGAGCAAGCGTTGCAGCGAGATCTTCGCGCCGCCGACCTCCGGCAGCAGGCCGATGATCGCGTTCGCGAGATAGACCAGCGCGACCAGCACCAGCAGCATCGCGATGATGTTCATCAGGAGCTCGAGGCCGGCGGCGGTGCCCTTCACGATGGCGTCCATTGTCGATGACACCTGGACATCGGGCTCATCGAGCGATCCGCCGGTGTGCCTGTCAGACGTTTCCGGCACCATGATCAGGCTGACTAAAATTGCGGCCGGCGCGCCCAGCACCGAGGCAATGACGAAATGCGCGGCCGCGTCAGGGATCAGCGGTGCGAGCAGCGTCGCATACAGCACCAGCACGGTGCCGGCGATCCCGGCCATGCCGCCGGTCATCACCAGAAACAATTCGCTGCGGCTGAGTTGCGCCAGATAGGGGCGGATGAAGAGCGGCGCTTCCACCATGCCGAGGAAGATATTAGCGGCGGTCGAGAGCCCGACCGCGCCGCCGACGCCGAGCGTACGCTCCAGCAGCCAGGCCATGCCGCGCACCACCGGCGGCAGCACGCGCCAATAGAACAACAGCGTCGTCAGCACGCTCATGACGAGCACGATCGGCAGCGCCTGGAAGGCGAGGATGAAATCCGAACCCGGCGTCTTGGGATCGAACGGCGCCGAACCGCCGCCGACATAACCGAACACGAAGGCGGTGCCGGCGCGCGTCGCCGCCGCGATGGTGCCGACGGCATCGTTGATCGCGCCGAAGGCTTGCGTCACCAGCGGCACCTTGATCAGCACCAGTGCGGTCGCGACCGTGACGATGAGCCCGATCGCTGCCTGCCGCAGCGACACGACGCTCCGATTCTCGCTCAACGCCCAGGCGATCACGAGCAACGCCACCACGCCGAACGCCGATTGCAACTGCAGCATGATGCCCCCAGGAACCCGCGCGGGATTATGGCAGGGGCCTCGCGCAGCGCAATGCTGTTGCGCGCTTGGCAGGCTGGTGAAGAAGTCTTTGCTCGACGTGCGATGAGTGCGATGTCGTCGCCGTTGAGGAGGCAGATCTCCCGTTCGAGTGAGCCGTCATCCTTTAGTTCGGCCCAACCGTCACCTTCGGCTGGCTCCATTTCGTCGTTTCCCTGCCAGCCGAACTCGATGGCGGCGCTGTGCGCAACCATACCGCAAGGACAGGAAGCCAGACGTGTGTTACAGGCGACGATCGGCGACCTTGCATCCGCTCGCGACGCCGGAGGACAGCATCATGCCGCTCTCATCCGAACTGTTCACAAAGGAAGGTCCGGGCAAAAAGCGTCTAGCCGACTGCGCCGTCAATCATCAGTTTAATATCTTCAAGGACAAGACGCCGAATTTTCCCGGCACGGAGGACGCGGTCGGGCGAATCCAGACCGCGCTGCGGTCGCTGGGTTTCACCATCTCCGATGCGGCCGGCGTTTACGGAGAGTCGACGGCGAAGGCGGTGTTCGCTTTCAAGAGCGCTCATCGTCCCAAGCCGATCCTCGGCCCTGGCCAGACAGTTCCGGACCGTGTCGTCGGCATCCAGACCATCGCTGCACTCGACAAGGCAATGGCCGGAAAAGGCCCGAATCCCGGTCCGACGCCTCCCGGTCCGACGCCTCCCCCTCCGACGCCTCCGCCTCCGACGCCTCCCCGTCCGACGCCTCCGCCGCCCGCGCCCAAACCGACGGACCGCGTCTGGAAGTTCAGCCTCAAACTACAGACGAATGCGGATAGCATATTTAGCTTCAGGCTGGAGCTGACCGATCCCGACGGCAACAGCGAAAACTTTCTCACTTCTAAACCTGTGAAGTTTACGAATACCTTGGGTACGCCAGTCAACTGCATCCAGGTCGGAGCCCTGAAGTTCTCGAACGAGGTTTCCCTCGACGATATTCTCGGCTGCCTCGCCGGTGTGGCGCTCAAGCCTGGCGACCGCGCTGAGGTTCTCACCGGCACACTGGCCGTCTCCGACGCGGACAAAAACATCAATTCCTTGGCGCCCGTCAACGGCGCCGCTCAGGGACAGCCGAACGAAGGTGGCATCCTTTTCGTGGCTTCCGTGCTACAGCGGTTGGCGTTTTAGCGGTCCGCGACGCGCCGGCCCACCTATCCCCGCGCCTGCGCCGCGCCCTCGGCTGTGAGCGGAGCGTCGCGGGTGATGTTCACGTGTCCGCTGTGCTAACCCGTCTTATTCGTCAGAGTGCGCCTGAGAGGCTGGCGAGCGTGGTGTAAAGCGCTGATGCGGCGTAGGATTCGGTTGCAAAGCCAACCCCATCACCTCAACCGCGAACGCCAGGCCCGCCATGACCGATGATACGATTCTGCCCTTCTCGTTTCCAGCCGTTCACGCCAAGAAAGTCACAGCTGCCTTCGATGGCGGTCGGCTGACCTCGAACGGGGGCGTGATGCTTCTGGCGATGGCCGAGCGGCGTCTCGGCTTGGCCGACAATTTGGCCCGGGTGTTCCCGGATCGGCGCGATCCGACGCGGGTCGTGCACAGCCTTGTCGATATGTTCCGCGCGCGCATGTTCGCGATCTGCTGCGGCTACGAGGACGCCGACGACCTCGATCATCTGCGGTCCGATCCCGCATTCAAGCTGGCCTGCGGACGGCTGCCGGACACGGGTCGCGATCTGTGTTCCCAACCGACGCTGTCGCGGCTGGAGAATGCTCCGCGCCTGCGCGACGTGATCCGACTGACCTACACTTTGGTCGACGCATGGATGGATAGCTACCCGCGCGAGCCGGCATCCGTCACGCTCGACATCGATGATACCTGCGATGTCGTCCACGGCCATCAGCAGCTCTCGCTGTTCAACGCTCATTATGACGAACGCTGCTTCCTGCCGATCCACGTCTACGACACGGAGAAGAGCCGGCCCGTGGCGGTCGTGTTGCGGCCCGGCAAGACGCCGGGCGGCGTCGAGGTGCGTGCCCATCTGCGCCGCCTGATACGGCATATCCGGACGCGGTGGCACAACAGGCGAATTACGTTCCGTGGCGACGGGCACTATGCCCGGCCGGAGGCAATGGCGTGGTGCGAGACCAACGGCATCGACTACATCTTCGGTCTGTCCGGCACCAAGCCGCTCGCCAGAAAACTCGACGAGGCCGCCGACGACATCCGCACGCGACGCGCCATCGAGAACCTGCCGGTTCTGCGTGGCTATACCGAGACGCGCCACAAGGCCAAGTCCTGGGATCGCGAACGGCGTACCGTCGCCCGTATTGAGGCGACGATGCTCGGCCTCGACATCCGTTTCGTCGTCACCAGCCTCGATGTCGGCTCGGCCGAGTGGATCTACGACAGCCTGTATTGCGCACGCGGCCAAGCCGAGAATCTGATCAAGCTGCATAAGACACAGCTCGCCTCCGATCGCACCAGCTGCCGTTCGGCGCTCGCCAATCAAGTCCGCCTCGTTCTCCACACCGCCGCTTATTGGCTGATGCTGACCGTGCGCGACGCGATTCCCAAAGCCCGGGAATTGGCCACAGCCGAGTTCGCGACGCTGCGTCTTCGTCTCTTGAAACTCGCTGCCCGTGTCGTCGAGACCACGAGCCGCATTCGCCTTGCGTTTGCCGCGGCATGTCCCGAAGCCGACCTGATCCGCGGCTTGCCAGGCGCGCTGCTGCCGCTCGGTCCTTGACCGGCGGGGCGTCCGCCCCCCGTTCGCCCAACCTACACCTCAAGCGCGTTGCAAAGTACCGGTCGTCTGGCGGTGAAAAGCCGAAGGCAATCCCGCGCGCCTCGTCAGAGCAGATGTGCGGCCACATCAATCGGACTAAAAAAAGCACTCTCACGAATAGGACGGGCTAAACATGACCTACTAACCCGGGACGCGCTCTATCGCTCCGGCTAGAAGAGACATCAGCCACACGTGCGGCCGCCGCTCGCATTCAAATGATCTTGGGTACTTTCCCGCGCGTTCTTTTGAGACGTGAAGGGCCGCCAGCGGAGAGGATCTGACCTCGCTACGGCCCCTCGCGCTCGGCGCTCTAAGAGCGTTTTCAAGCGAAGTGGACACCGGTTCGCATGAAGAAAACGCGTCAAAGCAAGAATCTAGAGCCCGTTCCGATCTTATCGGAACGGAATAGCTCTTACCTCGTCTCCATTGACAAGTTGCAGGGGCTCAGCCACGCAATCATCCATGCTCACCGCCACGCCGGCCGGCGCCCGCGATCTGCTCGGCCACAGACCGTTCCTGTTCTTTTTGTCGTCGCGCAGCCTGTCGCGATTCTCGAGCCAGATCGGCGCGGTCGCGATCGGCTGGCAAATCTATGAGCTGACCGGCAGCGCGTTCGACCTCGGCATGGTCGGACTGGTGCAGTTCCTGCCGACGGCACTGCTGGTGTTCGTCGCCGGCCACGCCGCAGACCGCTTCGAGCGCAAGCGCGTGGTGCAGGCCTGCCAGATCGCGGAAGCGCTGACCGCACTGTTTCTCGCCGGAAGCACCTTCGCCGGCACCATCTCCGAGATCCAGATCTTCGCTGCGACCTTCGTGCTCGGCATTGCCGGCGCGTTCGAGAGCCCGGCGACCGCCGCGCTGCTGCCGCTGATCGCGCCGCAGGGCTCGCTGCAGCGGGCGACCGCGATCTCGAGCGGCGCGGCCCAGGTCGCGACCATCACCGGACCCGCGCTCGGCGGCTTCGCCTATGCGCTGATGCCGAGCGCGCCTTATGCGGTGATGATGGTGTTCTGGCTGTTCGGCGCGCTGCTCACCGGCGGCATCGGCCGGCTGCAGCAGGCGGCGCCGAAGAACGGCGGATCGTCGGACGACCTGTTTGCCGGCGTCACCTTCGTGCGCAGCAATCCGGCGATCCTCGGTACCATCTCGCTCGATTTGTTCGCGGTACTGTTCGGCGGCGTCACCGCGCTGCTGCCGATCTATGCGCGCGACATCCTGCAGACCGGCCCGCTCGGCCTCGGCATCCTGCGCGCCGCACCTGCGGTCGGTGCGCTGTTGATGACGATGGTGCTGGCGCGGCACACCATCAACCGCCGCGTCGGCATGCGCATGTTCCAGGCGGTGATCGTGTTCGGCGTGGCGACGGTGGTGTTCGCGCTATCGCACTGGATGTGGATGTCGGCGCTGGCGCTCGCAGTGCTCGGCGCCGCCGATACGATCAGCGTCGTGATCCGCTTCTCGCTGGTGCAGCTTGCGACCCCCGACGAGATGCGCGGCCGCGTCGGCGCGGTCAATTTCCTGTTCATCAATGCGTCGAACCAGCTCGGCCAGTTCGAGAGCGGCGTCACCGCGGCACTGCTCGGCGCGGTGCCGTCCGCCGTGCTCGGCGGCGTCGCCACCGTTGCGGTCGCGCTGCTCTGGATGAAGCTGTTTCCGACGCTGCGGGATGTGGAGAAGCTGGAGTAGGGGCCTTCATACCTCGCCCCGCTTGCGGGAGAGATTGAAGCGCATGCAGCGAAGCGAAATGCGATCCGGATGAGGGGGACTCTCCGCGAGCCGTCCCTGACCGTCCTCGTGGAGACTCCCTGCACGATTTCGGAATAATGGAAGAGTGCCGCTGATTTGCCCGACGTGTCAAGTTGCCGTGCCGAAGGCCGGCAGCCGACGGCTACTTTGCATGGGGTTGTTTTCGATATTTTGGCAGCGCGCCCCACGCGACGGCATGGCCGGGACAAGGCCGGCCATGCCGTCGTGATAGTCTTGCCGCAAGCGGGGGAAGGAGAAGATCAGCCCCGGCCGACGAACGGCATCTTGGTCGCCATGACAGTCATGAACAGCACGTTGGCGTCGAGCGGCAGGCCGGCCATGTAGGCGACGGCGTCGCCGACCGCCTTGGCGTCCATGCGCGGCTCGTGCTTGGTGGTGCCGTCGGGCTGCAGCACGCCGGGGCCGTTGACCATGCGGTCGGTCATCGGGGTCGCGGCATTGCCGATATCGACCTGGCCGACCGCGATGTCATACATCCGGCCGTCGAGGTTGGAAGCCTTGGTGAGGCCGGTGATGGCGTGCTTGGTCGAGGTGTAGGCCGCCGAGAACGGTCGCGGCGCATGTGCCGAGATCGAGCCGTTGTTGATGATGCGGCCGCCGCGCGGCTTCTGGTCCTTCATGATGCGGAAGGCGTGCTGGGTGCACAGGAACGGCGCGGTGAGATTGGTGTTGACCACGGCCTGCCACTGCTCGAGCGGCAGATCCTCGAAATTCACCGGTGGTGCGCCCATGCCGGCGTTGTTGAAGAGAACGTCGAGCCGGCCGTAGGTCGCCTTCACCTTGTCGAACAGCGCCGCGATCGCGGCCGGATTGGCCATGTCGGCCGACACGCACAGGCTCTTGCCGGCGGGGCCGAGCTTGCTGGTCTCTTCCAGCATCTCGATGCGGCGCCCGGCGAGCACCACGGTGTAGCCTGCGTTCATCAAGGCGAGCGATGCCGCGCGTCCGACGCCGGTGCCGGCGCCGGTGACGAGTGCGATCTTGCTGGTTGCCTCAGTCATCCGAGTTTCCTCTTATTTGGTTTTTGCTTCGGTTTCGTTCTTGTAGGGTGGGCGTGGAATGTTCTGGTGCGCCGCGCGCAGCGCCGCCGACCAGCGCGAGCGCAGGTCGTGGAAATAGGGCTCGCCGGCCTCGATGCGGTGGTTGAGGTCGGCCTCGCAGGCGTCGGTGCGCACCACCAGCACGTCGATCGGCAGGCCGACGCCGAGGTTGGAGCGCATCGTCGAATCCATCGAGATCAGCCCGGTCTTCAGCGCCTCGTAGAGCTCGACGTCGTAATGCATGGCGCGGTCGAGCACCGGCTTGCCGTATTTGTGCTCGCCGATCTGCAAATAGGGCGTGTCGGTGGTGCACTCGATGAAGTTGCCGGCGGTGTAGACCATGAACAGGCGCATCCGCGAGCCCTTGATCTGGCCGCCGAACAGGAACGACACGTCGAAGGAGATATCCTCGGAGCGCAGCGCGTCGCCCTCGGTGGCGTGCACCGAGCGGATGGCGCGGCCGATCCGCTGCGCAGCCTGGAACATGGTCGGCGCGTTCATCAGCGTCTCGAGCTCGCCGGTGTGCGGATCTTCCATGCCCTCGGTCAGGGTCGACAGCACCGACTGGCTGATCGCCAGATTGCCGGCGCTGGCGATCGCCATGATGCGCTCGCCGGGTTTTGAGAAGATGTGCAGCTTGCGGAAGGTCGAGACATTGTCGAGGCCGGCATTGGTGCGGGTATCGGCGATCATGACGAGGCCGTCTCGCACCAGAATTCCGCAGCAATAGGTCATTTCCAGTCCCCAACGATCCGAATTTCTCGGCGCAGAACTAGTAGCCAATTTCGAGGTCGCATCCAACCCCAATTCCCCGCCGCGGGACATGCGGCGACCGGTCAAAAAGGGGCGGGTGGCCTGCCGCGGCGAATGGCCCGTATGGGGCTGTTCCGCCCGCAGGCCGTTCGGAGATGCCCGGGCGCCAACCTCGTTCTGCGCCGCGCGCAGCCGGCAATGATCGGCATCCCCTGTCATTGCGAGGCTCCTGGCGTTGTGCTCGACTGCCTGCAACCGACAACAACAAGAAATTCCGGGAGACGAGAATGTCGTTCAAACTGGCCGCAGGCATCGTGGCCTTGGGGATCGTGGCAATGGCTGCGAGCCCGGCATCGGCGCAGAAGAAGGGCGGCACCTTGCGGCTCTATCACAACGACAATCCGCCCTCGACCTCGCTGCTTGAAGAGTCGACCATCGCCTCGGTGATGCCTTTCGCGGCAGTCTTCAACAACCTCGTGGTGTTCGATCCCGCCAAGGTGCACGAATCGATCGACACCGTGATCCCTGATCTCGCCGACAGCTGGTCGTGGGATTCGACCAACACAAAGCTCACTTTCAAGCTGCATCACGGCGTGAAGTGGCACGATGGCCAGCCGTTCACGGCGAAGGATGTGCAATGCACCTGGCGGATGCTGATCGGCAAGGCGGAGACCCAGGACTTCAAGCGTAACCCACGCAAGGTCTGGTACACGAAGCTCAGGGATGTCAGCGTCAACGGCGACGATGCGACCTTCGAGCTGACCGAGCCGCAGCCCGGCCTGCTGGCGCTGCTCGCCAGTGCCTTCTCGGTGGTCTATCCCTGCCATGTGCCGCAGCAGGTGATGCGCACCCAAGCCCGTCGGCACCGGGCCGTTCAAGTTTGTCGAATTCCGGCGTGGAGACTCAATCCGTCTCGTCCGCAACCCCGATTACGTCAAGAAGGACCGGCCGTATCTCGACGAGATCACGGTGCGATCGATCGACAGCCGGGCCACGCGCATGCTGGCATACGCGACCAGCGACTATGACATCACCTTTCCGTCCGACGTCAGCATTCCCCTGATGAAGGACGTCAAGGCGCGGGCGCCGAACGCGATCTGCGAGATGACCTCGACCAATCTGCAGATCAATCTCTTGGTCAACCGCGTCAATCCGCCGTTCGACAATCCCGAGATCCGCAAGGCGATGTCGCTGGCACTCGACCGCAAGGCGTTCAACAGCATCCTGTCCGAGAGCACCGGTCGGCTCGGCGGGGCGATGCAGGCCAAGCCCGAAGGCGAGTGGGGCATGCCGGCAGACGTGCTGTCGACGCTGATGGGCTACGGTCCCGACACCGAGAAGAACCTCGCGGACGCGCAGGCGATCATGCAGAAGCTCGGCTACAGCGACGCCAAGCCGCTCTCGATCAATATCCAGACCCGCAATCTGCCGACCTATCGCGACCCGGCCGTGATCCTCGCCGACCAGCTCAAGAATATCTATATCGTCGCCGAGCTCGACATCCTGGATACGCCGCGCTGGTACTCGCGGCTGCAGCGCAAGGATTACACGATCGGCCTCAATGTCACCGGCGTCAGCGTCGACGATCCCGACGGCAACCTGGTCGAGAGCTACTCCTGCAACTCGGAGCGCAACTACACCCAGTATTGCAATGCCGAGGTCGACAAGTTGCTGGCCGCGCAATCGCGCGAGGTCGACAAGGACAAGCGCCGCAAGATCGTGTTCGACATCGAGCGCGTGCTGGTCGAAGACGCCGCGCGGCCGGTGATCCTGCACTCATCGGCCGGCAATTGCTGGCAGCCCTACGTTAGGAACTTTCGCCCGCACGACAACAGCCAGTACAACAATCTGCGCTTCGAGGACGTCTGGCTGGACAAATAATGCGTGCTGCCCCGCTGGCGACGACGTGAGTCGCCCTGCGCAGACGCTGAGTGCTCGCGCCGATCGCCGGGTGTCACATAGTGACGGCACCCGTCAATCAGGCCGCGCAGAGCTCGACCGGACATCCGAAGCCGCTACGGAAGCTCGGATATCAGCTTGGTCCACTCGGCCTCGGGCCAGGCCCGTGAGGTGCAGGTCCGTATGTTTCCCTGAGAACTGAGTGCGAGCGCGAGTTTCGTGATGTTGTCGCCGAGAGGCGCTTCGGCGAGGAGAAGGATGTCATGCTCGCCGGAGGTGAGATAGACCTCCTTGATCTCGACACCGAGAGTCTTGGCGAGTTCTTTCGCTGCTCGGCTGCGCTTGGGCGCTTCCTTGACATTACGAATTCCCTGGTCGGTCCAGTCGATCCTCACTATGAATGTCGCCATGTCGTCCTCCAAGGGTTACGCACTGCCCTTGTCTGCCGCGCGCGGCAGGCCAACGTGCTTCTTGTTGAAGTTGAGGGAACGCCCCATAAGGCAGGCGCTGCTTTCAGACTGCGATGCCTGCCGACGGCCTGACCGCTGCCTGTTCCATCCGACGGCGACGTCGGCCCGTCCCGTCTCAAAGAGCAGCTCGCTGCAGATTACGCCATGTCATTTGCTGGAGAAAGACGGCTCCCCGCGTTGTGATCGCAAACGCCGTGACGGGGTTCGGCGATCACCTGGAATTCGCGTAGGAGAGACGCTGCGTCGAGGTCACACCTCTGCGCACGCATAAGAGCCGCAGAAAGCCTTCGCGTGCCGGGCTGCCATCTGGTGTAAGTCAGGTGTGGGTGTAATCACCCGGTTTCAATCCGAGCGCTTTGACAGCTGCTTCGGGAAGCTGGCCCCACGCTTCGACCCTTTCATTCGGGGCCATCATTTCCGCAATAATTGCCGTGGCCTTTGCCGCATCTCCTTCAGCCACGAAGAAGACCGAGCGAATAGGCGGGCCGCCGTCCAACGGCTCAGTTGTTACGAGGACAACCTGACCATTTGCCATGCTCTCTTATACCGCTATCGCGGCGCTGTTTCCACGGATCCCTTCGATCGATCCCAGCGATCCGGCCGCCGACGCAGGCGCCAAAAGCGAGCTGGCCTAGGAGCCCGTCCAGATATGTTTTCGTGACGGGCATTTGTTGTAGAGTAGCAGGCTCAGGCTGCGTTTGCGAGGTTGAACAGCTTGAGGAGGTTATGGACGGTGCAGATCATTGTCCACTCGGCGCGCACTTTCTCGATGCCCCGCAACAGGAACTGGCGGAAGCCTCTTGCCTGTTTGATCTGGCCGAACACCGGCTCCACCACTTGCTTTCGCAATCGGTAGGGTGTTTCGAAGCCGCCATCGTCGATCTTCTTTCGCATGGCCTGTGTCAGCGGGCCGCCGACTTTTCCGTTCGCTACTGTCGGGTGCTTGGCGCGTCCGGGCGCGACATAGCCATCGATGCTGCGTGTGTCGAGCGCTTCGAGATTGGCTTCGCTGCAGTAGCCGGAATCCGCTGAGGCCTGCCGCGGCTTGCGGCCAAGATTGCTCTCGATGGCCTCGATCAGGGGCACCAACTGGCCCTGATCGCTGCCGTGCTGGGTCAGTTCTTGCGCGACAATGATCTGGGCATGTGCATCGACGGCCGCCTGGGCATTATAGGCCTGAACGAAGCCATCCTTCGACTTCATGATGCGGCTTTCCGGATCGGTGAAGTTGCGTTGCGCCTTGGGATTGGGTTCCTCCGATGGCAGCGCCGCCGGTTTGCCCGGCTTCTTGCGGCCTTCGGCCTGGCGCTGCTGTTCCTTTTCGGCCTCGATGCGGCGCTCTTCCTCCGCCGCCAGTTTGGCGTCCGCTTCCAGCGCCGCCATCGCTTGCTGGATCTTCGCCAGCCGTTTCTGCTTGTCGACGGTCCAGTCCGGCAGTTCGTCGCTGTTGCCGAAAGTCTCATCCTCCGAGGCATCCGCCGCCTCGGCGGCCGCCAGCATGCGAGCGACCTCGGCCTTCAATTCCGCCTCGCGCTTCTTCATGCGCTCATAACTCATCGCCTTGTGTTTCGACGCGTTCGCCTTGATCTTCGTACCATCCAGCGCGACATGACCGAGCTTGACCAGCCCGGCCGTCTCGCACAACTTCAGAACCTGCACGAATAGCGCGCCGAGCGCCTTCAAATGTCGCTTGCGAAAGTCGCTGATCGTCCGAAAATCCGGCGCATCCAGCGCCACGATCATCACAAAATCGTTCCGCTCCCGGCAGGCCTTGGCAATCCGACGCGACGAATACAGCCCACTCGCATAGCTATGCAGCAGCAGCGCCACCATCATCCGCGGATCAAACGGCGGCTGCCCAAGCCCGCTCACATAGCTGCCCATGATCTCCCTGAGATCGAGGCTCTCCCGCACCAGATCAACCATAAACCGCGAGACATGGCCTTTCGGCACGAAGTCCTGCACATTCGGCGGCAGAAGCAGCGTCTGATCGATGTTCCAAGGCCGAAAATACTTGCTCATCGCCCAATGTTGAATCAGACCCGACCAGATTTGAACAGCGACTATCCAGACAAGCTCCTAGTATTGCATCGTCGCGGCTCGAACACCAAATAGCAGAACCTGGGACGCAGAACCGCTCCAGGAGCGAGCAGGCGGCGCTGTGCGCCCTGCTCACCCTACGCATCCCGCGCATCGACGAGGAACGCCTCGTCCACCGGCACGCCGAGCGCCGTGACCAGCCGGTTGGTCTCGGCGGCCATGCCGACGATCGCGAGCATTTCCAGATATTCTGCCTCGGTCATGCCCTTGGCACGGGCGCTCGCGGTGTGCGAGTGAATGCAGTAGCTGCAGCCATGGGCCACCGAGACTGCAACGTAAAGCATCTCCTTGACCTTTGGATCGAGCGCGCCCGGTGCCATCACCTCCTTGATGCTCTCCCAGGTCCGCCGCAGCGTCTTGGGATCATGCGCGAGCGCGCGCCAGAAATTGTTGACGAAGTCCGACTTCCGAATCGTGCGGATATCCTCGAACACAGCGCGTGCTTCCGGCGAGAGTTCGTCATCGGAAAGCAGTTTTACGGTTGCCATGGCTTGTCTCGCTGGTTCGGATTGGAGCCGCGATCATATCACCATCGTCATTCCCCGGTGCGCAATTGCGCACCTGAGGGCGCGCCTCTTGGCGCGAGCCCGGAATCCATTTCTCCGCACAGCCGGGGGCGCGATGGATTCCGGTCTCTCGCTTCGCGAGCCCCGGAATGACGATGGCGAGGAGGCAGTCTACGACTGCGTCTGGCTCTGCCACTGTCCGGGGCGCCCGGCCTGATCGACCTTGACCGCGACTGTCAGCGTCTCGCTGCCGCCGCCATAGCGGGTGCCGCGGACCGGGGCGGCGCCGAGATAGTCGAGGCCGATCGCGACGCGGGCATGGGCGTCGGTGGTGCAGATGCCGTTGGCGGCGTCGAAGCCGACCCAGCCGAGATTGGGCACGAACGCCTCGGCCCAGGCATGACCGGCCTGCTGGTTGACCATGCCGTCGGAGCGCAGGAAGTGGCCGGAGACGAACCGCGCCGGCACGCCGCCGGCGCGTGCGCACGCGATCAGGATATGCGCGTAATCCTGGCAGACGCCGCGCTTCAGCGCGAACGCCTCGGAGGCCGAGGTGGCGCTGTTGGTCGGATCCTCGTCAAACGTCATGTGCTCGTAGATCTGCACCATCAGCGCGTGCAGGAAGCCGAGCACGTCGGCGCCGGCCTCGGCGCGCAGCTCGCGCACGGAGGCGGTCATGGCCGGGTTGAGGTCGGTCAGCGGCGTGGGCCGCAGGAACAGGCTCGGCGGAAACCGCTCGTCGCTGCCGCGCAGCACGCCGCCGGTGTCCTGGGTCTCGACCAGGCCTTCGCAATGGATGGTGAGGTCGCTGATCGAGCCGTGGGTCAGCACATGGGTAACGTTGCCGAAAGCGTCCTCATGGGTGTCGAGCCGGGAATCGGTCGAGACGTCGATCTGCCAATCCGCGACATATTGGCCGTCATGGCTGCCCGGCGTCATGCGCAGGATCTGGATCACGCCCGAGGCCGCCGGCTCGTAGCGATAGGTGGTGGTGTGGGCTATCCGCAGGCGCATGGTCGACCAACACAGTTGGGATCGTTATATCAGGGCAAAAGCGCGAAGCGCGTCCTCGCCAGATGTCCCGGGCGTCCGTCTTTCGCCCTTATCGTCCTTCAAAGCAAGACGTGGATGGCCGGGTCAAGCCCGGTCATGACGGGATTTTGCGTCAAAACCGGTCAAATCAGGTACTGCTTGGTGACGATCTCACCGAGCCGTGAGTTGTCCGCGATGAATTCCTGGATGAATTCGTGCACGCCGTGCTGGAAGATATCGTCCATATGGCTGTGCTCGAGCCGGTTCCTGATGCCGCGGGCGTGGCGCTGGGCGGCGCCCTGGCGGCCATAGGCGACGCCGATCTGGTCCAGATTGCGCACGAGGTTGCTGTAGCAGCTGGCGAGCGACCGCGGCAGCGTGTCGTTGAGGATCAGAAGGTCGGCGATCAGCCAGGGTTTCAGGGTTTCCCGGTAGACCCAGTGATAGGCGGTCGTTGCCGACACCGAGCGCAGGATCGAGGTCCACTGGTAGTAATCCAGCGGGCCGCCGACATGCTCCTCTTCGGGCAGCAGCATGTGATACTTCACGTCGAGGATGCGCGCGGTGTTGTCGGCGCGCTCGAGATGCACCCCGAGCCGCGAGAACCAGTAGGCGTCGTTGCGCAGCATGGTGCGGTAGGCCGAGCCGTCGAAGCGCAGCGAGGTCTCCTGCACGAAGCGCAGGAATTTGGCCAGTTCCTCGCGGCTGCCGGTCCCGCCCCACACCGCCTGCAACTCGATCCAGGCCGAATTGATGGTGTCCCACATTTCCGAGGTCAGGGCGGTGCGCACCGAGCGTGAATTCAGCCGCGCCGCCTCGATGCAGTTCTTGATCGAGGAGGGGTTCTCCGACGAGAAGGAAAGATATTCGACGACGTTCTGCTGGTTGGCTTCCGGGTAGTGATCGTAGAAGCTCGCGCCGACGCCGGCGGTGAGCAGCGCGGAATCCCATTCATTGGTCTTGCCGATATAGGCCGCGGGCAGCGCGGTGACGCGTAGCGTGGCGTCGATCGTGCGCGCCAGATATTCGGCACGTTCGACGTAACGGGCGAGCCAGAACAGATTTTCGGCGGTGCGCGACAGCATGCGATAGTCCCTACAAGACGAAAAATGTTCTGAATTCACCTCCCCCTAAAAGGGGAAGGTCGGCGCGCAGCGGCGGGTGGGGGTCTTCTCTCCGTTCGGCGCAAGTGGCCGACCCCCACCCCGACCCTCTCCCTTGCAGGGGGAGGGAGGGCTTGCGCAGCGCGTTGGGCTTCAAATCACTCACTCAGAATCCAGGTGTCCTTGGTGCCGCCGCCCTGGCTCGAATTGACCACGAGCGAGCCTTCCTTCAGCGCGACGCGGGTCAGCCCGCCGGGCACGATGGTGGTCTGGCTGCTGCCGGTCAGCACGAACGGGCGGAGGTCGACATGGCGCGGCGCCAGGCCCTTGTCGGTGCAGGTCGGGCAGGTCGACAGCGCCAGCGTCGGCTGGGCGATGAAGCCTTCGGGCTCGCGCTTGAGCTTGTCGCGGAACGCCTCGATCGTGGCCTTGGTGGCGGCCGGGCCGATCAGCATGCCGTAGCCGCCGGAGCCGTGCACCTCCTTGACGACGAGGTCGGCGAGGTTGTCGAGCACATAGGACAGATCCTGCGCTTCGCGGCAGCGCCAGGTCTGCACGTTCTTCAGGATCGGCTCCTCGCTGAGGTAGAACTTCACGATGTCGGGCATGTAGGAATAGATCGCCTTGTCGTCGGCGATGCCGGTGCCGACCGCGTTGGCGAGCGTGATGTTGCCGGCCGCATAGGCCGACATCAGCCCGGGAACGCCGAGCGCGGAATCCGGGCGGAAGGTGAGGGGGTCGAGGAAATCGTCGTCGACGCGGCGGTAGATCACGTCGACCCGCTTCAGCCCCTCGGTGGTGCGCATGAACACCTCGTCGTTCTTGACGATGAGGTCGCGCCCCTCGACCAGCTCGATGCCGAGCTTGTCGGCGAGGAACGAGTGCTCGTAATAGGCGGAGTTGTAGACGCCGGGCGTCATCAGCGCCACCGTCGGCTCGGCGGACGCGCTGTGCGGCGCCACCGAGCGCAGTGCCGACAGCAGCTCATCCGGATAGCGCTCCACTGGCGCTACGCGGTGCCGCGCAAACAGGTCCGGAAACAGCCGCATCATGATCTCGCGGTTTTCCAGCATGTAGGAGACGCCGGACGGCGTGCGTGCATTGTCCTCCAGCACGATGAAGTTGTCGGGATCGGTGCGGATGATGTCGATGCCGGCGATGTGCACGTAGATGTCGTGCGGCACGTCCTGGCCGTTCATCTCCGGACGGAACACCGGGTTCTGGAAGATCAAATCCTCGGGGATGACGTTGGCGCGCAGGATGTCGCGGCCGTGATAGATGTCCTTGAGGAACATGTTGAGCGCGAGCACGCGCTGCTTGAGGCCTTTCTCCAGCAGCGTCCATTCGTTCGCGGACATGATGCGCGGAATGACGTCGAACGGGATCAGCCGCTCCTGGGCTTCGGTATCGCCATAGACCGCGAAGGTGATGCCGATCCGGCGGAACAGCAGCTCCGCTTCCTGGCGTCGATGTTCGAGCGCATCCGGCGGCGTCTCTTTGAGCCAGCGGGAAAGCTCCTGGTAGGCCGGGCGAAGGTCCTCGCCAAGGCCGTTCATCTCATCGAACGCGACTGCCATATATCCCGACTGCCCTCCAAAGCCATGTGACACAGTGCATGACTTGATGGGATGGTAGCAAGGGGCGGGCCAGCGCGATATGCATTGGCTTATGGCATTTGCTAAGGGAGAGACGGAAGGCCTGCCCGAAAAACCGGCTGAGGTCTGCTTAATTCGGCGGCAAAACCTCGTGACATCAAGGCATTGGGTCGGCAATGTCAGGGGATCAAGTTAGGGAATGAGACCATGAGCGAGATCGTCACGGCGGGGATATTGGTGATCGGCGACGAGATCCTGTCCGGCCGGACCAAGGACAAGAACATCGGCTTCATCGCCGAATACCTGACCAATATCGGCATCGACCTCAAGGAGGTCCGCGTCGTCGCCGACGACGAGGCCGACATCATCGCAGCCCTTGATGCGCTGCGGCATAGATACGCTTACGTGTTCACCACCGGCGGCATCGGGCCGACCCATGACGACATCACCGCCGACAGCGTGGCGAAGGCGTTCGGGGTCGAGATCCACCATCATCCTGACGTGGTGGCGCGGTTCAGGGAGCGCTGGAGTGAGCAGGACCTCAACGAGGCGCGGCTCCGGATGGCCCGCGTGCCCGACGGCGCCGAGCTGATCCAGAGCGCGACCATCCTGGCGCCGGGCTTCAAGCTCGGCAATGTCATCGTGATGGCCGGCATCCCCACCATCATGCAGGCGATGATGGACATCGTGGCGCCGACCTTGAAATCCGGCCAGCGGATGCTGTCGGATTCGGTCCGCGCCGACGCGCGGGAAGGCGATATCGGTGGTCCGCTGCGGGCGATCGCGGAGGCCCATCCCGACACCATCATCGGCAGCTATCCGTTCCAGGATGAGAACCAGAAGCCGAACACCAATCTGGTGGTGCGCTCGCGCGATCCGGAGAAGCTCGCCGCGGCGATGGCCGCGGTGAAGGAAATGCTGAAGCAGGTGCAGGCCGCGCAGAAAAAGCCGGCAGGTTGAAGCGATATGGTCGAGCGAAATTCTGAACCGAGTGCGCAGGAGCGGGCCGGCAGACCGTTCCCGGTCTCGTGGGATCAATTCCACCGGGATTGCCGGGCGCTGACCTGGCGCCTCAACGAGGTTGGCCCGTTCCATGCGGTGATCGCCATCACCCGCGGCGGGCTGGTGCCGGCCGCGATCGTGGCGCGCGAACTCGGGCTGCGGATCATCGACACGGTCTGCGTCGCCAGCTACGACCATGACAAGCAGGGCGACCTGAAAGTGCTCAAGGGCATTTCCGAGCAGACCGCCAAGCTCGGCGGCGGGACCGGCAAGGGGCTTCTGATCGTCGACGACCTCGTCGACACCGGCAAGACCGGCAAGCTGGTGCGCGAGATGCTGCCCGACGCGCATTTCGCAACCGTCTACGCCAAGCCGAAAGGACGGCCGCTGGTCGACACTTACATCACCGAGGTTTCGCAGGACACCTGGATATTCTTTCCCTGGGATACCGCGCTGTCGTTCCAGCCGCCGATCCGCGACGGGGCGGCTTAGATTTCCACCTCGCCCCGCACGCGGGGCGAGGGAGAAGGAAGAGCATGCCCCTGCAGAACCGCGTCACCCCGACCGGAGACATCGTCGCGTCAGAGCATCGCGGCACCTTCACCGGCAATCGCGGCATCATCCACGATCCGGCGACGCGGACGCTCTTGAACAAGCGCTGGTCGTCGCCGGCGTGGCTCACCTGTGTCTGCGAGTTCAGGGGACGGCGGCGCAAGGTGATGAGCCGGCAGAGCTGGACCGAGCTGTTCTTCCTCGATGAAGCGACCGCCTTCGCAGCCGGGCACCGGCCGTGCTTCTATTGCCGCCGCGATGACGCCAAGCGGTTTCGCGCGGCCTGGGAGAGCGGCAACGGCGTCAGCGATCTCAGTGCCAAGGCGATGGATGCGGTGCTGCACGCCGAGCGGCTTGATCGCGGCAAGAAGCGGCTGCATCTGCTGCTGCTGCCGATAGCCGGGCTGCCCTACGGCACGATGGTGCAGGCGAACGGGGAAAGCTATCTCGTCGCCAATGGCGAGACGTTGCGCTGGTCATTCGTCGGTTACGACCGGGCTGACGTGACCCGTCCCGCGATGCTGCTGACGCCGCCGTCAACCGTCCGCGCTTTTGAGGCCGGCTACCGGCCGGTGTTGCATCCGAGCGCTGCGGCTGCTCTGGGCTGAGCCGCAGGCGCGACCCTCACGCCAGCCGCTGCCGTGCCAGCTTTGCACCCGCACCGAGCGCAATCAGCTTGGCTTCGGCGATGTCCCGCCGCATCGGGGCCATGCCGCAATTGGTGGTTGCGATGATGTTGCCCTTCGGCACGAATTTCGCGACCGCCTCGATCACCTTGACGACATCCTCGGCGGTCTCGACCTCGTCGCTGGCGACGTCGATCACGCCGGCCTGCACGATCTTGCCGGGCAGCGCCGCGAGCAGTTCGATCGGCACTTTCGAGTTGCGGCACTCGATCGCGACGTGCTGGATCGTGCTCTTGTCGATCACCGGGAAGGTCTCTTCATATTGCCGCCACTCGCCGCCAAGCGTCTGCTTCCAGTCGGTGTTGGCCTTGATGCCGTAGCCGTAGCAGATGTGCACGGCGGTGGCGCAGGTCAGGCCCTCGGCGGCACGCTCCAGCGCCTTGATGCCCCAGTCTCGGACCTCGTCCATGTAGACGTTGAAGGCGGGCTCATCGAACTGGACCATGTCGACGCCGTCGGCCTGCAACGCCCTGGCTTCCTGGTTCAACAGCTCGGCGAAAGCGAAGGCCATTTTGACGCGGTCGCCGTAATATTGGTCGGCGATGGTATCGATGATCGTCATCGGGCCGGGCAGGGTGAACTTCAGCCTGTTTTTGGTGTGGGCGCGCGCCGCGCGCGCCTCGCTTTCATGGACGCGGCCCTTGAGCTGCAGCGGCGCGACCACCTGCGGCACCATTGCCTTGTAGCGGTCCTTGCGGATGCCCATTTCGACCTTGTGGGCAAAATCGATGCCCTCGATCCGCTCCAGAAAACCGTGCACGAAATGCTGACGCGCCTGCTCGCCCTCGGTGACGATGTCGACGCCGGCATCCTCCTGCAGCTTGACCGCGAGCACCGTGGCATCGCGCTTGGCGCGGGCGAGCTCGGCGCCTTCCGATTTCCAGGGCGCCCACAACATGTTCGGTTCGGCGAGCCATTCCGGCTTCGGCAGCGAGCCTGCGATCGTGGTTGGAAACAGCATGGGTGCCTCCCGGTGGGTTCTGATTGAGCGCCTGTGTGCCATGTCCTAAGGTGGACGTACAGAACAACAAAAGTCTTTGTGATGGGGAATAGGACGCCGATGATCGACCTGCACTACGCGCCGACGCCGAACGGCTGGAAGATCTCGATCATGCTGGAGGAACTCGGGCTGCCCTACACGGTGATCCGGTCAACATCCGCGCCGGCGAGCAGTTTCGGCCCGAATTCCTGGCGATCAGCCCGAACAACCGCATCCCCGCGATCGTCGACCATGCGCCTGCCGACGGTGGCGGGCCGTTCCCGGTGTTCGAGACCGGCGCGATCCTGATCTATCTCGCCGACAAGACCGGCCGCTTCCTGTCGCAGGAGCTGCGTGCGCGGTCGACCGTCATCCAATGGGTGATGTGGCAGGTGGGTGGCCTCGGGCCCATGCTCGGCCAGCACGGCCATTTCGCGCTCTATGCGGCCGAGAAGATTCCCTATGCGATCGAGCGCTACCGCGACGAGACGGCGCGGCTCTATGGCGTGCTCAACCGCCAGCTCGGCAAGACCGGTGCCTATATCGCCGGCGACGACTATTCGATCGCCGACATCGCCTGCTTCCCCTGGACCATGACCCACAAGGCGCAGGGCTTTACCCTCGACGATTACCCGAACATCAAGCGCTGGTACGCGGCCGTGCGCGCCCGCCCGCAGGTGCAGGCGGGGCTGGCGCTCGGAAAATTCGTCAAGGAGCCGTTTGACGAGGAATCACGCAAGAATATGTTCGGCCAGCGTGCGAAGGAGCTAGTCGAGAGGAAGTAGGTATCGTCATCCTGAGGTGCGAGCTCTTGCGAGCCTCGAAGGATGCGAAGCCGGAGGCCCTCCATCCTTCGAGGGCCGCTGAAGAAGCGGCCACCTCCAGCGACAAAGGCGAAGCCTTTGCGCGGGGATGACGGGAAAAGACAGCGCTACAAGCATGATAAAAAGGAAACGCCATGATCGAATTCTTCTTCGACTGTTCCAGCCCGTGGACCTATCTGGCCTGGCACAACATCCAGCCGATCGCGAAGGAGTTCGACGCTCCGATCAGCTGGCGGCCGATCCTGGTCGGCGGCATCTTCAACACCGTCAATCCGTCGGTCTACGCGCAGCGCGAGACGCCGGTGCCGCTGAAAGCGCGCTACATGAAGAAGGATCTCGCCGACTGGGCGCGCTCGGCCGGCCTTGCGATCAAGATGCCGCCGACCGTGTTCCCGGTGAACAGCGTGAAGGCGATGCGCGGCTGCATCCTTCTCGGCAACGAGAAGATGGTGCCGTTCGCGCGCGCCGTGTTCGAGGCCTATTGGGGCGATGACAAGGACATCTCGCAGGATGCGGTGCTGGCCGAGATCTGCACCAAGGTCGGGATCGATCCCGCAAAATTCCTTGCCGGCATCGGCGATCAGGCGATCAAGGACCAGCTCAAGGCCAACACCGAGGAGGTGATGGCGCGCGGCGGCTTCGGCTCGCCCACGATCTATCTCGACAAGACCGACATGTATTTCGGCAACGACCGCCTGCCGCTGATCCGCGAGGCGCTGGCACGTCTCAAGGCGCGAGCTGCCTGATGCCGAAAGCCGTTGTTTGCCGCGAGCTCGGGCCGCCCGAGCGCCTGCAGCTGGAAAACTTCGCCTCGGTGCCGCTGAAGCCGGGCGAGGTGCGCGTTGCGATCCGCGCCGCCGGGATCAATTTCCCCGACATCCTGATGGCTGCGGGCGAGTACCAGCTCAAGCCGCCGCTGCCGTTCACGCCGGGCTCGGAAGCCGCCGGCGATGTCGTCGAGGTCAACGATGCCGCTGGCGTCGCCGTCGGCGACAAGGTGATCGTCAAGATGCGCTTCGGCGCCTATTGCGATGAGACGGTTGCTGTGCCGTCGCAGCTCGTGCCGGTGCCGGTGCCGTCGACCTTCGACTATGCGGAAGGTGCGACCTTCCTTGCCGCGCACGGCACGGCGTATCACGCGCTGATCGATCGCGGGCAGATCCAGCCGGGCGAGGTGCTGCTGGTGCACGGCGCCGGCGGCGGCGTCGGGCTTGCCGCGGTCGAGATCGGCAAGCTGCTCGGCGCCACCGTGATCGCGGCGGCCTCCAGCGAGGAGAAGCTTGCGATCGCCAAGGCGCGCGGCGCGGATCATCTCGTGCTCTATGCGCGCGAGCCGTTTCGTGACGCGGTCAAGCGTCTCACCGACGGCCGTGGCGCCGATGTGGTGTTCGATCCGGTCGGCGGTGAGGTGTTCGAGAATTCGATGCGCTGCATCAACTGGGGTGCGCGGATTCTCGTCGTCGGCTTCACCGGCGGCATCGGCCTCGCCCGCACCAATCTGTTGATGATCAAGGGCGCGAGCGTGCTCGGCGTCCGCGCCGGCGAAGCGGTGCGGAAGAACCCCGCGCTCGGCGAGGTCTGGATCAAGGCGCTGAGCGCGTGGGCCAAGGCGGGCCGGGTGCGGCCAAATATCTCACACCGGCTGCCGCTGGAGGATTATGCGAAGGCGATGCGGCTGCTGATCGAACGTAAGGCCATCGGGCGTGTGGCGTTGATCACCCGGTAGAACTACGTGCCTTGCACACGTTCTGCGCAGCGCCTGCTCAAAACTTTAGCGGCGCTGCGGCAGGGCTTTTTTACCAATCGAATGTAGGCATGATCCAACCGGGGGTTGAGTCATGTTCAAGAACACCAAGATACTTTATCGCATTGCTTTCTCCGCCTTGCTGCCGCTGTTCGCATTTGCAGCACTGGCAATCTACGACATCTCGGCGAAGTGGTCGGTTCGAACAGATATCGCACGCATCCAGCCGATTGCCGAAGGCGTCGGCAAGCTCAGCCGGCTGGTGCACGAACTGCAGCGCGAGCGCGGCTTGTCGTCGGCCTATCTCGGCAGCAAGGGCGTCCAGATGCGAAGCGAGCTCGGCGAGCAGCGCAAGCGAACCGACGCAGACCGGACGGTCGCCACGTCAGTGCTCGCCGGCCTGAAGCAATCAGGAGCAGCGGAACTTGCCGCGGCCGCGCAGGCTGCCCAGGACGGCCTTGGCCAGCTTGACCCGCGTCGCACCGACATCGATGGGCTTGCGATCGCGCCGCCGGCCGCCATTGGCTATCTCACCGATACGATCGGCCGTCTGATCACCGTGATCACCGGTATCGCCAAGCTCAGCAGCGACGACGACATCTCGAAATCCATCGCCGCCTACGCCAATTTGATCGAGGGCAAGGAGCGCGCAGGGCAGGAGCGCGCGACCGTCGCCGGCGGCATCGCGGCGGGCCGGTTAGAACCTCAGCTCTATGTGCGCGCGGTAGGACTTGCAGCGGCCCAGGAGAGCTTCTTCAGCGCGTTCCGTGCAGCCGCGTCGCGCGAGGCGCGCGAGCTGTTCAGCCGGACGATGTCGGGCGGCGCCATCGACACCTTCAACGCCATGCGCAAGACGGTGGAGCAGGGCGGGCTCGCGGGCGACTTCAAGTCGCTCGACGGCAAATCATGGTTCGATGCCGCCACAGTCCGGATCGACATGCTCAAGATGGTCGAGGACGGTCTCGCCGCTGAATTGTCGCGCCTTATGGCGGACAAGAAGGAAGAGGCGACCATGAGCCTCGGTATCATCGCCGGCCTGATGCTGCTGGCGCTACTGGTGGGATCGCTCGCGGTGCTGGCGATGGCGGGCAGCATCACCGGGCCGATCAACACGCTGGCGTCCAATATGACGAGGCTGGCCGAAGGGAATCTCGATCTCAAGGTCGACTCCACCGATCGCGGCGACGAGATCGGCGTAATGGCGCGGGCAGTCCGGTTCTTCAAGGAGAGCATGATCCGCTCGGCCGAGCTTGCCGCGAAGGATAGCGAAGCCCTCAACCAGCGTGCGGCCCGCGCAGCACGCGTCGGCGAACTCACCAATCAATTTCATGACGACATCGGCGCGGTCATCGACGCCGTGATATCGGCGTCATCACAGCTCGAGGCAACGGCTGCACTGATGAACAGGAGCGCCGGCAAGACCAGCGAACAGGCAGCGAACGTCGCCGAAGCGACGCAGGCGGCGTCCAGCAACATGCAGACTGTCGCGGCTGCGACCGAGGAACTGTCAGGCTCGGTCGGCGAGATCGGGCGTCAGGTGACGCAATCGGCGCAAATCGCGCAGCGTGCGGCGGCCGACGGTCGGCGCACCAATGAGACGGTGCAGGGTCTCTCCGCCGCCGCGGAGAAGATCGGCGACGTCGTCAAGCTGATCAGCGAGATCGCGAGCCAGACCAATTTGCTGGCGCTCAATGCGACTATCGAGGCAGCGCGCGCGGGCGATGCCGGCCGCGGCTTTGCCGTGGTCGCCGCCGAGGTGAAGACGCTTGCGGAACAGACCGCCAAGGCGACCGACGATATCCGGGCGCAGATTGGGGCGATCCAGGCTACGTCAGGCGATGTTGTGACCGCGATCCGGAGCATGACCGTCACGATCGACGAGATCAACGAGATCGCCTCGTCGATCGCCAGCGCGGTCGAGGAGCAGGGCGCAGCGACCCAGGAGATCGCGCGCAACGTCCAGCACGCGGCAAAAGGAACCGGCGATATCTCGGCCAATATCGGTGCGGTTACCGGTGCTGCCGAGGAGTCCGGGGCAGCGGCGAGTCAGGTGCTCGGCGCTTCGGAAGAACTGTCGCGGCAGTCGGCCCGGATGCGCAATCAGGTCGAGAGCTTCATCGGCAGAATCAAGGCTGCCTGATCACTGCTTCTCTTGCGAACTGCCCGGTTTGCAGGAACGCAATCGTCTGCGCGATCGCGTCCGCGTTGCGCACCAGCCAGGGGTGCGAGGTACGGATCACGATGTGATCGGCCATGCCGTCGAGCCTGGTGTTGGCGACCGACACCCGTCCGTCATGCGGTCGCGGCAGGCCGATGGACGTGATCGGATAGACCGAGCGGTTGCCGGCGATGATGCCGGTCGGGTAATCGATCGCCGGCAGCAGCGCGCTGGTCGCGGCATCGCGGCGGGTGACGAGCTGCTGGCCGGCCGGGCCGAAGAAGGCGCGATAGGCAGCAAGGTTTTTCAGGCGGTCGGCGATCTCGCTGCCGCCATTCGGCGTGCCCAGCATCACGACGCGGCCAAGTCGCGCCGGGCGATGTTGTGCCAGATAGACGCGTGCCAGAAGCCCGCCCATCGAATGGCAGACGAAATGCACGGCGCCGTCGAGGCTGTGCGCGAACCGGTCGAGCGCCGGATGGATGTCTTCCGCCAGCGCATCGAGCGGCTTGCGCCGGCTGTCATAGTCGAGATTGAGGGTGGCAAAGCCGGCATCATCAAGCGCCAGCTCCATCCTGCGAAACGAGCGCGCCGTCCTGCCGATGCCGTGCAGCAGGACGACGCCGTCAGATGGAGACGCCGCGGGACGCCGCTCGCTCACTTATAGTCGCGCTCTTGCCACCACGGGAAATAGTCGGGCATGTCAGACGACACCTTGTTCTTGAACTGCGCAGGGCGCTTTTCCAGGAACGACACCACGCCTTCCTTGACGTCGTCGGAGCGGCCGCGGGCATAGATGCCGCGGCTGTCGACCTTGTGCGCCTCCATCGGATCATCGGCGCCCATCATCCGCCACATCATCTGGCGGATCAGCGCCACCGACACCGGCGCGGTCTTGGCCGCGAACTCCTTGGCGAGCGCGCGCGCGGTCGGCAGCAGGTCGTCCGGCGGCACCACCTTGCTGACGAGCCGGCCGGCGAGCGCTTCCTGCGCCGGGAAGACGCGGCCGGAATAGCACCATTCCAGCGCCTGCGAGATGCCGACGATGCGCGGCAGGAACCAGCTCGAGGCGGCCTCCGGCACGATGCCGCGCTGGGAGAACACGAAGCCGAAGCGCGCCGCCTCCGACGCGATGCGGATATCCATCGCGAGCTGCATGGTGACGCCGATGCCGACGGCGGGACCGTTCACCGCGGCGATCACCGGCTTCAGGCACTTGAAGATGCGCAGCGTCACCTGGCCGCCGCCGTCGCGCACCTGCGGATCGCTGTAGTCGACGCTGCCGTCGGCATGCCGCTTGACCGGACCGCGCCGCGCATCGCGGTCGAAGGTGTTGGCACCGGAGGACAGGTCGGCGCCGGCACAGAAGCCGCGGCCGGCACCGGTCACGATGATGGCCCTGACATCGTCGTCCTTGTCGGCTTTGTCGAACGCGTCGATCAGCTCCTGCTGCATCGTCGCGTTGAAGGCGTTGAGCTTGTCGGGCCGGTTCAGCGTGATGGTCAGGATCTGCTCGGCGACCTCGTACTTGATCGTCTCATACGCCATGGGGATGATTTCCTCTCGGTTTTCTTGAATAGGCGGCGCTACGCGCGTCTCCATCCAGTTAACCCGGCAATCATCCCTTGTGAAGAAGTCGGATGCGCGGCGTGGCCCCGCGCCGCGCATCGCGACTTGCGTTGAGGCGCTACTTCTTCGGCGGCGTCGGCCACGGCTTCTGCGGGCCGCGCAGGCCTTCGAAAGCCTTGCCCATGCCGAGCACGCCGATGTCGTCGAAGCGGCGGCCGATGATCTGGATGCCGATCGGAAAGCCCTTCTTGTCGTAGCCGCCGTTGATCGACAGCGCCGGGTTCTCCGACATATTCCACGGCACGGTAAAGCAGATGTGCTCGAACGGCTTTGCGGGGTCGTTGAGCGGGGCTGCGAACTCCGCCGGGAAGTTCACCACCGGCGACACCGGCGAGATCACATAGTCGAACTCGCAGAACAGTTTTGCGGCGGCCGCGCGGATCGCCATCGTCATGTTGAAGCCGCGCATCACATCGACACCGGAGAGCTTTGCGCCGGCCTCGGCCCAGCTGAGGATATAGGGCAGGGTCTTGCCGCGGTCGGCCTGCGGCAATTTCGACAGCTCGTCCCAGGTCCGCGCCCGCCAGAAATTGTCGAGGCCCTCGAGCATCTCCGGGGTCAGGATGCCGTCGATCTCGGTGATGACGGCGCCGGCGGATTCGAACGCCTTCGCCGCCTTGACGACGATTTCGCGCACCTCCTTCTCGACCTTCTGGCCGGATCCGGCGTCGAGCATCAGCCCGATGCGCAGCTTGCGCGGCGACTTCTCGATCGCCTTCCAGTTCACTTCCAGCGCCGGCAGGCTCATGCCGTCGCGGCGGTCGGGACGCGAGAGCACGCTCATCATCAGCGCGGCGTCGTCGACGGTGCGGGTCATCGGACCGGCAACGCGGCCGACATAGGGCGGATCAATCGGCACGCGGCCGAGGCTCGGCTTCAGGGCGACGAGGCCGCACCAGGAGGCCGGCAGCCGCACCGAGCCGCCGATATCGGTGCCGAGATGCAAGGGACCATAGCCTGCGGCACCGGCCGCGCCGGCGCCGGCGCTCGAGCCGCCCGGGTTCTTGCTGACATTCCAGGGATTGCGGGTGAGGGGATGTAACGACGACAGTCCCGACGACAGCATGCCGTAATCCGGCATCGTGGTCTTGGAGAAGATCACGCAGCCGGCTTCGCGCAGCCGCGCGGCAGGCGGCGCATCCTTTTCCGCCGGCGCGAGCTTGACGCTCGCGGCACCCAGCGGCACCGGCTGGCCCTTGGTCGCGACGTTGTCCTTGATGGTGACGGGCACGCCATCGAGCGTGCCGACCGGCTCGCCTTGTTGCCAGCGCTCGGTTGCGGTCTTGGCGACCTTTCGCGCCCCGTCAGGGTCGTACAGATACAGCGCCTTGATGTGCGGCTCCCAAGTCGCGACCTGGGAGATGATCTCCTCGAGCACCTCGGAGGGCGAGAACTGCTTGGCACGGTAGCCGGCGAGCAGGTCGACGGCCGTGAGATCGTGCAGCGAGGTGATGGTGTCCGGTTTCGGCTTATGCATGGGCACCTGCCGGCATGCGTTTCTCGATGATGCGGGCAAACATGCTGGCGCCGATCGGCAGGATCTTGTCGTCGAGAACGTAACCGGGATTGTGCACGGGCACTGAACCGTCATGACCGACCCAGAAATACGCGCCGGGAATGGCCTGCATCATGTCGGCGAAATCTTCGCTGCCCATCTTGGGTGTCGAGCGAGTGAGCACCTTGGCCGGATCGACGACGGTGCGCGCGACTTCCTCGACCACGCGGGACTGCTCTTCCTGATTCACCAGCACGCTGAACGTGTCGCGGATGTCAGCCTCGATCTCGACGTCATAGGCCGCGGCCATGCCGGCGCAGATCGCGCGCATGCGCTTGCGGATCAGGGCGCGGGTGTCGTCGTCGAAGGCGCGCACGGTGCCGCACAGCCAGGCTTCGCCCGGAATGACGTTGTAGGCGGAGCCGGAGTGAATCTGGGTGATCGAGACCACCGCCGGCTGCAGCGGATCGACATTGCGGCTGACGATCGACTGGATCGCCTGTCCAAGCGTCATCGCGATCACGACCGCATCCTTGGAGCGCTCCGGCATCGCGCCATGGGCGCCGTAGCCGTGGATCTTGATGTCGAAGAAGTCGGCACCGGCCATCGCCGGTCCCGGCAGGATGGCGATCTCGCCATGGTTCAGGTCGGGCGCGTTGTGCAGGCCATAGACCTCGTCGCAGGGGAACTGCTTGAACAGGCCGTCCTTGATCATGGCGCGGGCGCCGCCGAGGCCTTCCTCGGCCGGCTGGAAGATGAAATGCACGGTGCCGTCGAAATTGCGGGTCTCGGCGAGATAGCGCGCCGAGCCGAGCAGCATCGTTGTGTGGCCGTCATGGCCGCAGCCGTGGAAGCGGCCGGGAATGGTCGAACGCCACTTCAGATTGGTGTTCTCCTCCATCGGCAGCGCGTCCATATCGGCGCGCAGGCCGATCTTTTTGGTGCCGCCGCCCTTGCCCTTGAGCACACCGACCACGCCGGTGCCACCGAGGCCGCGATGCACCTCGATGCCCCAGCTCGTCAGCTTGTCGGCGACGATGCCGGAGGTGCGGACCTCTTCGAAGCCGATCTCGGGATGCGCATGCAGATCCCGTCTGATGGCAGTGAGTTCGTCGGCAAAACTGTCGATGCGCTCAATGGTCGGCATGGTTTCTATCCGTTTATGCGTGAAGGGGAGGTGGGTGTGAAAGTCGGGCCGTTTGGCTTGATACGGATGCCGGGACGCAAGTGTTTCCACGGCAGCGTGGCGGTATCGGCGGGCATCGCGCCCGGCGCGGCGCAGATCAGCAGCTTTTCGGCGATCGGCTCGAAATCGGCGCGGAAATGCACCGAGCTCTTGTTGACCAGGATCTTCTGCGCCGTCGGCTCGATGCCGACATAGCGGTACATCGACTGGTCGGCAAGCTGGGCCTTGTAGGAGCCGACCACGACGCGGACGTCGCCGATGCGCAGGCAGGCGGAAGGTCCCATGTCCATGTCGCGGCCACCGAAATAGGGGCCCGGTGCGACGAATTTGCCGTCCGAGAGCTTTTCGACCACGAAACTCTCCCGGTATGGCGCGTCACCGGGAATGCCGGACTTGCCGCCGAGTTCGAGCGTGACGGTCGCGCCGATCCCGGCGGTGTGCGCGGCCTTGGCCGATTGCGGGTCGTAGATCACGCCGGTCGCGGCACTCGCTCTGTTGCGCACCAGCGCGCGCAGCATGCCTGTCGTGTCGGAATCGCCGCCGGCGCCGGGATTGTCCTGGGTGTCGGCGATGATGATCGGCTTGCTCGCCGACTTCGCCAGTTCCATCGCCAGCTGGACGCCTTCGTCGGGCGAATAGATCCGGCCGTCGAAATCGTCCTCATGGCTCTCGACAAGCGCGACGATCTTGTCGGCGGCGGCATCCGCATCGGCTTGGGTCCGGCCATAGGCGAACACGCTCGGCCCGCAATCCCTGAAATCGGCCGCCGGGAAGCCCGGCGCAAATGACAGCGTCGGCACCGCGTCGCTCTCGAGGGCCGCGAGCTGTTGATAGATGCCCTTGGTCGGCTGGTCGTTGGTGCATTGCCAGCTGATCGGGATCAGGAACGGCAATTGCCGGAACGCCTTTGCGAAGCGCTGTTTTGTTTTCAGCAGGAGCGCCAGATGCCTGGCGCAGGCTTGGCCGGTGTCGGCCATATCGACATGCGGGTAGGTGCGGTAGGCGATCAACGCATCGGCATGCTCGATCATCTTGGGCGAGACGTTCGCATGCAGATCGAGGCTCACGACCAAGGGGAGGTCGTTGCCGATCACCTTGCGCACGCGGGCGAGGACTTCGCCTTCACCGTCGTCATAGTGCTCGGCGACCATGGCGCCGTGCAGGTCGAGATAGACCGCATCGATCGGCCCGGCCGCGGTAATGCCGTCGACCATTTCGGTCACGATCCGCTCATACGCATCCTTGCTCACATGCGCCGACGGGCTTGCCGCCGCGAAAATCGTCGGCACCAGCTCCCAGCCATTGGCTTCCGCCGCCTCGACAAAACCGGCGAGGCCTACATTGATCTTGCGCATGACCTTGAGCACATCGGCGCCATGCGTCATCGACGGCCAGCCGCCGCCGTGCACGAAGTCATCATAAGTTGCCTTCGTCGGTGCGAAGGTGTTGGTCTCGTGCAGGAAGCCGCCAACGGCAATGCGGGTCATCAAGTTGGTCTCGATACGTTTCTTCGATCATGATGCGAATGGAACGGCCCGCGCCACGATCTCGTCTCGTTGGTTGGAGCGCGATCTTTCGGAGAAGCCGGTATCCACCTTCCGGCTCACGCTCTAGCGCGCGACGTTAAGCGTGTCGTCGCGCCAAGCGCAAGCCGGGGAGCACTACCGGATTTGCATGCCCTATGGGCGTAAAGGCCCAAGGCCAGGTCATAAGGCCAGGTCATCAAGGCTAGGTCGTAAGGCTGCGGCTAAAGACCTAGGCCGTCGCCACAATGCCTTCCGAAACCGGGCGGAAATTCGCAAAATCCCAGCCGCGGCCGGGTGCGGCATCAAGTAGCGCGCGGGTATAGGCCTGCTGCGGATTGGTCAACACCTCGGCCGCTGGTCCCTGTTCCACGACGCGGCCGCGCTGCATCACGGCGACGTCGTCGCAGATTTGCGCGGCGACGCGCAGATCATGCGTGATGAACAACAGTGCGATGCCCAGACGCTGCTGGATTTCGTCAAGCAGGTTCAAAACCTGCGCCTGCACCGAGACGTCGAGTGCGGACACGGCTTCATCCGCCACCAGAACGTCGGGGTCGAGCGCCAGTGCGCGCGCGATCGCGATGCGCTGGCGCTGGCCGCCGGAGAACTGGTGCGGGTAGCGTGAGATCGCGTCGGGCGGCAAATGGACCAGCTCCAGCAGTTCGCGGGCTCGCGCCAGCGCGTCCTTGCGCGGCATGCCGTAATTGATCGGGCCCTCCGCAATGCTCTCGCCGACGGTGACGCGCGGATTGAGCGAGCGGTAGGGGTCCTGGAAGATGATCTGGATCTTCTGGCGATGCGGCTGCAACAGCCGCCGCGACAGATCCGAGATCTCGCGGCCGGCGAGGCGCACGCCGCCAGAGGTCGGATCGATCAGGCGGACGATGCAGCGCGCGACCGTCGACTTGCCGGAGCCGCTCTCGCCGACGATGCCGAGCGTGCGGCCCTTGCGCAGTGTGAGCGTGACGTTGCTGGCGGCCGCGACTTCACGGGCTTTGCCGTACAGCGACCGCTCCCGGTAGACCTTGCTGAGCTCGTTGGCCTCCAGCACCACCGGCTCCTTGGTCTCCGGGCGGGGCGCCCGCGGCACCAGGCTCGGCACGGCGGACAGCAGGTTGCGGGTGTACTCCATCGTCGGATTGCGCAGCACGCCCTCGAGCGGGCCGGTCTCGACCAGCCGGCCGTGCCGCATCACCGACACGCGATCGGCGATCTCGGCCACCACGCCCATGTCGTGGGTGATGAACAGCACCGCGGTGCCGTGATCGCGCTGCAGGTCGCGGATCAGGGTGAGGATCTGCTTCTGGGTGGTGACGTCGAGCGCGGTGGTCGGCTCGTCGGCGATCAGGAGCTTTGGTTCCAGCACCAGCGCCATCGCGATCATGATGCGCTGGCGCTGTCCGCCCGACAGGCGGTGCGGGTAGGACGAGAAGATGCGCTCCACGTCCGGCAGCCGCACATGCTCCATCATGGCCAGGATCTTCTGGCGCCGCGCGCGGGCGTCGAGATCGGTATGGGCGCGCAGCACCTCGTCGATCTGGCGCCCGACCGGCACGACCGGGTTGAGCGCGGTCATCGGCTCCTGGAAGATCATCGCCATCCGCGTGGCGCGCAATTGCCGCAGCCGCCGGTCGCTGGCGGTGAGCAGTTCCTCGCCGACCAGTTTGACGCTGCCGCCCGAGGGCACCAGCGTACCCTTCTGCAGCAGGCCCATCACGGTCAAGGAGGTCACCGACTTGCCGGAGCCGCTTTCGCCGACCAGGCAGAGCGTCTCGCCTTCGCGCACTTGCAGCGAGAGGTCGTCGATGATGCGGTGCGCATCCTGCTTGCGGCCGAGGCCGACGACGAGATTGTTGATGTCGAGGACGACGTTGGTCATGTCAGGCTCTCTTGACGCTATTGCGGGGAGCGAAACGACGGCAATTATCGGCTGTCATTCCGGGATGGTGCGCTAGCACCAGACCCGGAATCTCGAGATTCCGGGCTCGATGCTTTGCATCGCCCCGGAATGACGGCTTCAGAAGGGCTGAAGCCGTCACTTGCCCTCACGCTGCTTCATGCGGGGATCGAGCGCGTCGCGGGCGGCGTCGCCGATCAGGTTGATGCTGAGAATGGCGATCGAGAGCAGGAGCCCCGGCCAGAAGATCAGCGAGGGCTTGACCTGAAAATAGGCGCGGCCCTCGGCCATGATGTTGCCCCAGGTCGGCGTTTCCGGCGAGATGCCGGCGCCGAGGAACGACAGGATCGCCTCGGTCAGGATCGCGGATGCACAGACATAGGTGCCTTGCACGATCAGCGGCGCGATCGTGTTCGGCATCAAATGCCGCCACATGATCTTGGGCAGGCTGGAGCCGAGCGAGATCGCGGCCTCGACATAGGGCTCTTCGCGTGCGGTCAGCACCACCGCGCGCACCAGCCGCGCCACGCGCGGGATCTCGGGGATGGTGATCGCGATCATCACGGTCCAGATGCTGGCGCCCGACAGCGACACCACGGCGATCGCGAGCAGGATGGCGGGGATCGCCATCAAGCCGTCCATCACACGCATCATCACCGCATCGACCCAGCGGAAGAAGCCGGCGACGAGGCCGATCAGCAGCCCGACGGCGATCGAGCAGACGGCGGCGCCGAGCCCGATCACCAGCGAGATCCGCGCGCCATAGATGACGCGCGACAACAGGTCGCGTCCATAGGCGTCGGTGCCGAGCAGGTATTGCGCGCTCGACGGCTTCAGCCGCTGCGACGGCGTCAGCAGCAGCGGATCGTGCGGCGCGAGCAGCGGCGCGAAGATCGCCATCAGGATGATGAGCGCGAGGCAGATCGTCGCAACCGCGATGATCGGCGTCGAGGTGAGGAAGCCGAGCTTGACGCGGAGCGGCCGCGTGACGGGAATAGAGGATTCGGGAAGGGTTTCGATCGCCATTGCTCAGTACCGGATACGAGGATCGAGCAGGGTGTAGGCGAGGTCGATCAACAGATTGACCGCGACATAGATACCCGACGTCAGAAGGATCATCGCCTGGATCACCGGATAATCGCGCGCCAGCACCGCATCGACGGTGAGGCGGCCGATGCCGGGCAGGTTGAACACGCTCTCGGTGACCACGACGCCGGAGATCAGGAGCGCGAAGCCGGAACCGATCACGGTGATGACCGGAACCGCGGCGTTGCGCAGCGCATGGCGCAGCAGCACGCCGGTCTCGCCGATGCCCTTGGCGCGTGCCGTGCGCACGTAATCCTCACCCAGCACATCGAGCATCGAGGCCCGTGTCATGCGCGCGATCAGCGCGACATAGATGAAGGAGAGCGTACAGGTTGGCAGGATGATGCGCTCGAAGAACGGACCGAAGCCGGCCGAGATGCTCTTGAAGCCCTGCACCGGCACCCAGCGCAGATCGATCGCAAAGATCTGGATCAGCACATAGCCGATCACGAACACCGGCACCGAGAAGCCAAGCACCGAGAGCCCCATCACGAAGCGATCGATCCAGGTGCCGTGCTTCCACGCCGCGATCACGCCGAGCGGCACCGCGACCAGGATCGAGAGGATGATGGTGGCGAGCGCAACCGAAATCGAGGGTTCGAGGCGCGGGCCGATCATCTCGAGGATCGGCTTGTTCGAGATCAGGGAGACACCGAGGTCGCCGTGCAGCAGTCTGGCGACCCAGGTGTAGAACTGGATGTAGATCGGCTCGTTGAGACCAAGCGAGGTCCTGATGCGTTCGAGCTGTTCCGGCGTCGCATTGTCGCCGGCGAGAATTGCGGCGGGGTCGCCCGGCGTCAGCCGCAGCAACAGGAACACGAACAGGGCCACCACGCCCATCACGGGAACGGCGGCGAGGATGCGGCGGATGAGATAGCCGATCATCGCTGCTATCTCCTGTCGTCAGGCGGTGTGAAGCGAAGGCTGGGCCGCATCATACTCATGGTGTCCCCGTGATGTGTCTCATGCGCTTCTGCGTCTTCTCTCAAAGCTAGCGCGAAAGTGATGAATTTGCAGGCAAATACTGTGCCAATGGCGACGCTATATCAAGGCGCGGTTCGGGCTGTTGGAAGCCTCCCTTGGTCTGAAGCTGCTATTTCGAATTGCACATTTCGTCACGCGCCACCGACCTGAAACCACAAGTCGATTCACGCTCTCATCGCGCCGCACCAGTTGGCGACGAACAATGCGATGCTCTGCGTTGTCTTGCGAAGGCTGTCGAGCTCGACGCGTTCGTTGAACGCATGCGGGCCGATGCCGTAAGGACCATAGCAAAGGGCAGGGATGCCATAGTCGACGCAATAGTAGCGGGTGTCGTTGACGGCGGTAGACAGGCGCTCCTGCATTGGAGCCTGGAAGACGGAATGATGGGCGGCCGACAGAGCTGCTTCCGCTTCGCTGCCAGGCTCGCACACCGCCGGGTCCGCCTGAAAACCACTCCACACGAGCTCAGCCGGATTGTCGGACAGGAAGTCGTCGGCCTTGTGCGCCTCGGCCAGGCATTCCTCGATGCCACGCATCGCCTCTCGCGGTGTCTCGCCCGGCAGCAGACCGAGCCGGCAATCCAGCTCGCACCACGCCGCGGTCGAACTGGCCCAATCGCCGCCTTTGATGATCCCGACATTGAACTTGATCGGATTCTTGACGGTGCGGAACCAGCTGTTGTCGAGCGCCCGGGCATTGAGCGTTTTGGTGTAATCCTGGAACGCGCGCACCAGATGCATCGCCGACAGGATGGCGCTCGTACCCGCCTCGGAATAGGCGACATGCACCGGCGTGCCGCGCACGCGCAGGCGAAACCAGATGGCGCCGACCTGGGCGCGCGTCAGCGTGTGTCCGGTCGGTTCGGGAATAAGGCAGGCGTCGGCGCGATAGCCGCGCATCAGAGTGGACAATGCGCCGTTGCCGGTGCTCTCTTCCTCGGTCACGGTCTGCAGATGGACGCGCCCGCCCGGGGCATAGCCGGCGTCTCTGATAGCATCGAGCGCGAAGATCATTGCCGAGACACCGGCCTTCATGTCTTGCGCGCCACGCCCGAACATCCAGCCGTCGCGCACGGCGCCTGCGAACGGCGGCTGGTCCCAGAGGTCAGCGGGCCCCTCCGGCACCACGTCGATATGACCTTGCAAGATCAGGCTACGCCCGCTGCCTTTGCTGTTCTTCGTCGCAACAACCTGCTGCGATCCGGCAAGATCGATGCCGTCCATTGGCGCAGCCTTCGGATGGCTCATCAGATTGACGTCCGCAAGGCTGAACACATCGACGTCGTAGCGGCGCTTTGCGAACTGCTCGGCCAGCCAAAGTTGTTGCGGCGCTTCCTGTCCGCGCAAGCTGCGGAACTGCACCATGCGCGACAGGAACGCGATCTGATCGTCGAAGTTTCGGTCGACGGCCGCGCACAGCTCTGCGGCAATCTGAATCCGGCTTGGTCAACGTCTCAGTTGTCATGTCGTGCCTTTCGTGGAGCCCTGTGCAGAAGGCTGAGCGTTGACTGTTTTGGAAAGGCGGCGCACGCAGTCGGTGCGCGTGCCGGTGGCGCGGTTACGCATCGGTCCGCCGAAGAGATCGCTGCCGGCATCCATGTCGTTCAGGATTCCGCGCCGGACCGCAATGTCATGCGTGCTCACCACCCCAATGCGCATTGTCCCCTCCCGCGATGAAGCGCTTTTTCCCATTGTGACGCTAGTTCCTATCACGCGGCGCTTCTCAGCGAATTCCGACTTGGCCATACGCAAATACGCTCATATTCTTCCTCTTCGGCCGGGTAATTAGGGGAAAGCTGCGCGGGTGGTCTCGGTCGTATCGACCTGCGACGGCACCATTGAAGGCGTGTCGAGGTCGCTCCAATCATCGATCGCCCCTGCTACCATCTGCGCCGTCGCGGCCGAGAGCGTCCAGCCGAGATGACCGTGGCCCGTATTGTAGAACACGCCCGGAATCCGTCCGGCGCGAACCACCGGCATCATGTTCGGCATCATCGGGCGCAGGCCCGCCCATGGCACGATCTTCGAGGTGTCGATCCCGGGGAAATGCTGTCGCACCCAGTCCACCAGCGGCTGGATCCGGTCGGCGCGAATGTCGCGGTTGAAGCCGTTGAACTCGGCGGTGCCGGCGACGCGGAAGCGGTCGGCGCCGAGCCGGCTGGTGACGATTTTCGCAGCTTCATCGAGCAGGCTGACGGTCGGCGCAGCGTCGCGGCTTTGCGGCGCATCGAGCTGCACGGTGATCGAATAACCCTTCACCGGATAGACATTGACGCGGTCGTTCAGCATGCCAGCGAAGTGACGGCTCGCCACCCCGGCGCAGATGACGATGCCATCGGCCTGCAACTCATGCTGCGTCGCGACGTCAGCATCATGCGAAGCGGCTTCGTTCCAACTGACGCGGAAGCCGTCGTCGCCTCGCGCGATCGCATCGACATCGGCTTCGTGGATGAAGCTCGCGCCGCGGCGGATGCAGGCGTCGGCAAGTCCGCGGGTGAACTTGTGGATATCGCCGGTCGCGTCCGACGGCGTGAAGAAGCCGCCATAGCAGGCCGTCTGCAGCGCAGGTTCGATTGTGCGGATTTCGTCAGGGGTCACCGGCCGGCGGTCGAGCCCGCCTTGCTGCAGCAGCGTGTTGACCCGCAGGCCCGCTTCGAAGCCGGCCTTGTCGTGATAGACGTGCAGGATGCCGCGGCGTTCGAGATCGAAGGCGATGTTCTCGCGCTGTGCGATCGAGAAAAGATGTTTGCGCGCTTCGATGGCGAGCCGCGTGGTCTCGATGGTGTTGCTGCGATAGCGGCCGATGTGGCCGACGAACTCGCCGATCCAGGAATATTTGTGCCAGCTCGGCTTCGGGTTCATCAAGAGCGGCGCGTCGCTTCTGAGCATCCAGCGCAGCCCCTTGAGAATGGTCGCGGCGCTGTTCCAGACTTCCGCGTTGCTGGCGGAGAGCTGTCCGCCATTGGCGAACGAGGTTTCCATCGCGGCGTAGCGATGCCTGTCGAGGACAGTCACCCGGTAGCCGCGTTCGAGCAGGGCATAGGCCGTCGTCACGCCGGTGATGCCGGCGCCAATGATCGCAATGTGAGGCATGATAGTCTTCAGGCTCCCGTGGGTTAGAGTCGCCGAACCACCGGTGAAACCGGCATCGGCGCCCCATCTGTCACGGTACCTGAGAGCTTGATCCGCATCGGGCCGCAGCCCAATAGCGAACTATCCCCTTCGGTGGACGTCATGGCCCTTGATGTGCGGCCATATTCGTCTCTCTCCAGATCGTCCTGACGATACAGTCCTTTTGCCTGAGAGTTTCCGGGGCGGTTGCTCCGTCGGCGCCGAAGCCAACAACACGCATGTTGTTGCTCCGATCTCTCCCGCATCGTCGTGTTGGACGGCCGGACCGTAGGCGAAGCCTGAAAATTGGACAAGGCTAAATTTCGATCCGGCAGTGCCAACGTGTTGTGCAGTGCAAATCGATGTCAGTCCAGCGTCGCCAGCAGTGCCGCCATCAGGCGGCCGCGTTCGGCGAGGCTGTCGACCTCGATATGTTCGTTGAGCGTATGCGCGTCTGCGCCGCGAACGCCGAGGCCGTCGAGCGTGGGGATGCCCATCGCACCGGTGAAGTTGCCGTCCGAGCCGCCGCCGGCGCTGCCATGCGGCAGATCGAGGCCCATCGCCGCCGCGAGGCCCTTTGCCTTTTCATAGAGCGCCATGGTGCCGGCATCCGGCTCCCACACCGGGCGGGTGACGCCGCGCGTCACCTTGAATGTCACGTCGTTGGCGGTGCCGGACAGCGCCAGCATGCGCTCGACGCCGCGGTCGAGATCGGCCTGGCGCTTGGCCATGCTGAGCGCTTCGCCGGTGCAGGTCGTCGCAACGCAATTGACCCATTGGCCGCCATGCACGATGCCGACCGAGAACGTGCAGTCCTCGGTGGTCATGCCGTCGATGGCGATGATCTGCCGGGCCATCTCGCGGATCGGCCCGACGACAGCGTCGCGCCGGCGTGGCTCGGCTTGCCTGTTGCTTCCAGATTGAAGCGCGCGATCGCGTAGCGACCGGTGACGACGCCGTTGTTCGGACGGCCGGGCTCCGGCACCAGCACATATTTGTTGCGCGCGGCTTCCGCCTCGATGATGTCGCGCGTCGACGGCGTGCCGACCTCTTCATCGGGGGTGAACAGCACCGTGATCGGCAGCGGTGTCGTGAAGGAGGCGCGCGCCAATTGCCGGATCGCCTCGACCGACAGATAGTTGCCGCCCTTCATGTCGAAGATGCCGGGCCCGAAACACTTGTTGCCTTCGCGCCGCCACTTCAGCTTCTCGATGGTGCCGACCGGGTGCACGGTGTCCAGATGGCCTGATATCAGGATGCCGGGCTGGCCTTGCTTCGGATGAGGAAAACGGGCGCGGACGCAGCCGGCAAAGCCCTGGCGACCGGCGATGCGCTCGATCGTCGCACCCATGATCGCCATCTCGCGTGCGGCAAGGTCGAGCATGCGTTCGACTGCCGCCGAATCCCAGGTCGGGCTCCCGCACTCCACCCAGCTACGCAGGCCCTGCAGCATTGTTTCGGAATCAAAGGGAAGATTGGCTGGGTTCATCGTTTTTCTCTCTTGTTGTTTTGATCGCGCCGGCATCGCGCGCGCGTTACGAAAATCTCAGCCGACGAATTTGTAAAGCCAAAATCTGGCGCGCGGCCTCATTCGTTTGTGTACGTCCGATCCCGCCCGAAACCGATTGACGCGCATTGCGCTTGGTGCAAGTCTCGATTTCACAAGCCATACAGCATGTTAGTTCGCCTAAATAACGAACCGCATGCATAACGAATAAGCCGGCTTTGACCAGTTTCACGTCAGGAGAGATTGCATGTTCCCTATCTCGCGTTGGAAGCACCGCACGCTTGCGGCTGCGTTGACGGCGCTTGCACTGTCGTTCGCGCCGCAGGAATTGTCATTTGCACCGCAGGCGATGGCTGCGGGCAAGACCATCACCGCGGTGATGCACTCGGATCTCCGCGTCATCGATCCGATCATGACCACCGCCTACATCACCCGCGATCATGGCTACATGATCTATGACACGCTGCTGGCGACGGATTCCAACTTCAAGATCCAGCCGCAGATGGCGGACTGGAAGGTCTCCGACGACAAGCTGACATACACGTTCACGCTGCGCGACGGCCTGAAGTGGCATGACGGTGCGCCGGTCACCGCGGAAGACTGCGTCGCCTCGCTGCAGCGCTGGGGCAAGGTCGACGGCATGGGCCAGAAGCTGATGGACTTCGTCGCGAGCCTGGAGGCGACCGACGCCAAGACCATCACGCTGAAGCTGAAGGAGCCTTACGGCCTCGTGCTCGAATCGATCGGCAAGCCGTCGTCGCGCGTGCCGTTCATGATGCCGAAGCGTCTCGCCGAGACGCCGCCGGACAAGCCGATCCCGGAACAGATCGGCTCCGGGCCGTTCAAATTCGTGCAGGCGGAATTCCAGCCGGGCGTGAAGGCGGTGTACGAGAAGAACAAGGACTACGTGCCGCGCAAGGAGCCGGCGAGCTGGACCGCAGGCGGCAAGGTCGTCAAGGTCGACCGCGTCGAGTGGGTCACGATGGCTGACGCGCAGACCGCGGTGAACGCGCTGCAGTCCGGCGACATCGATTTCATGGAGAACCTTCCGTTCGACATGCTGCCGGTGCTCGAAGCCAATCCGGATCTCAAGATCGACGTCCTGAACAAGTTCGGCTTCCAGACCCTTGGTCGCATGAACTTCCTCTATCCGCCGTTCGACAATCCGAAGGTGCGCCGCGCCGCGTTCCTGGCGATGAACCAGAAGGACGTGCTCGACGCGCTGGTCGGCAATGCGAAGTACCAGAAGATTTGCGGCGCCTTCTTCGTCTGCGGTACGCCGCTGGAGACCGACGTCGGTGCCGAAACGCTGGTGAAGGGCAACGGCATGGCGGAAGCCAAGAAGGCGCTTGCCGCGTCCGGCTATGACGGCACGCCCGTCGTCATCATGGGGCCGGGCGATGTGACCACGCTGAAGGCCCAGCCGATCGTCGTGGCGCAGCAGTTGCGCGATGCCGGCTTCAAGGTGGATTTCCAGGCCACCGATTGGCAGACCGTCGTGACCCGCCGCGCCAGCCAGAAGTCGCCGAAGGAAGGCGGCTGGAACATGTTCTTCACCAACTGGGTCGCAGCCGACGTCGCCGATCCGATCGTCAACGCGTCGATCTCCGGCCGTGGCAAGAACGGCGGCTGGTTCGGCTGGGCCGAGGATCCGAAGATCGAGGAGCTGCGCGACAAGTTCGCGCGCGCTGGCTCGGCCGAGGAAAAGAAGAAGATCGCCGCTGACATCCAGACCGAGGCCTACGATCAGGTGATCTACATCCCGCTCGGTCAGTACACGGTTCCAAGCGCCTGGCGGAAGTCGCTGACCGGCGTGCTCGACGGTCCGGCGACGCCGATCTTCTGGAATATCGACAAGTCCGAGTAGGGGTGCAGTCTTACTCACGACGAATGGCCGGGCGTTGTCCCGGCCATTTTCGTTTTGAGCTCGCGCCTCTAGAGCTTCGGTTCTGATTGAATCAGAACCGAAGCTCTAGCCCGTCCTATTCGTGAGAGTGCTTTTTTTAGTCCGATTGATGTGGCCGCACATCTGCTCTGACGAGGCGCGCGGGATTGCCTTCGGCTTTTCACCGCCTGACGACCCGTACTTTGCAACGCGCTTGAGGGATGGGTTGGGCGAACGGGGGGCGGACGCCCCGCCGGTCAAGGACCGAGCGGCAGCAGCGCGCCTGGCAAGCCGCGGATCAGGTCGGCTTCGGGACATGCCGCGGCAAACGCAAGGCGAATGCGGCTCGTGGTCTCGACGACACGGGCAGCGAGTTTCAAGAGACGAAGACGCAGCGTCGCGAACTCGGCTGTGGCCAATTCCCGGGCTTTGGGAATCGCGTCGCGCACGGTCAGCATCAGCCAATAAGCGGCGGTGTGGAGAACGAGGCGGACTTGATTGGCGAGCGCCGAACGGCAGCTGGTGCGATCGGAGGCGAGCTGTGTCTTATGCAGCTTGATCAGATTCTCGGCTTGGCCGCGCGCGCAATACAGGCTGTCGTAGATCCACTCGGCCGAGCCGACATCGAGGCTGGTGACGACGAAACGGATGTCGAGGCCGAGCATCGTCGCCTCAATACGGGCGACGGTACGCCGTTCGCGATCCCAGGACTTGGCCTTGTGGCGCGTCTCGGTATAGCCACGCAGAACCGGCAGGTTCTCGATGGCGCGTCGCGTGCGGATGTCGTCGGCGGCCTCGTCGAGTTTTCTGGCGAGCGGCTTGGTGCCGGACAGACCGAAGATGTAGTCGATGCCGTTGGTCTCGCACCACGCCATTGCCTCCGGCCGGGCATAGTGCCCGTCGCCACGGAACGTAATTCGCGTGTTGTGCCACCGCGTCCGGATATGCCGTATCAGGCGGCGCAGATGGGCACGCACCTCGACGCCGCCCGGCGTCTTGCCGGGCCGCAACACGACCGCCACGGGCCGGCTCTTCTCCGTGTCGTAGACGTGGATCGGCAGGAAGCAGCGTTCGTCATAATGAGCGTTGAACAGCGAGAGCTGCTGATGGCCGTGGACGACATCGCAGGTATCATCGATGTCGAGCGTGACGGATGCCGGCTCGCGCGGGTAGCTATCCATCCATGCGTCGACCAAAGTGTAGGTCAGTCGGATCACGTCGCGCAGGCGCGGAGCATTCTCCAGCCGCGACAGCGTCGGTTGGGAACACAGATCGCGACCCGTGTCCGGCAGCCGTCCGCAGGCCAGCTTGAATGCGGGATCGGACCGCAGATGATCGAGGTCGTCGGCGTCCTCGTAGCCGCAGCAGATCGCGAACATGCGCGCGCGGAACATATCGACAAGGCTGTGCACGACCCGCGTCGGATCGCGCCGATCCGGGAACACCCGGGCCAAATTGTCGGCCAAGCCGAGACGCCGCTCGGCCATCGCCAGAAGCATCACGCCCCCGTTCGAGGTCAGCCGACCGCCATCGAAGGCAGCTGTGACTTTCTTGGCGTGAACGGCTGGAAACGAGAAGGGCAGAATCGTATCATCGGTCATGGCGGGCCTGGCGTTCGCGGTTGAGGTGATGGGGTTGGCTTTGCAACCGAATCCTACGCCGCATCAGCGCTTTACACCACGCTCGCCAGCCTCTCAGGCGCACTCTGACGAATAAGACGGGCTAGTTTCTTGTTTGACGCGTTTTCTTCACGCGAACCGGTGCCCACTTCGCTCGAAAACGCTTTAATGTGAGTGACCCGATTTCGCGGCGTTCGCACTCGACAGGCTGGAGAGCTGTGTCGGCCCGACCGCCGCGCCGTTGATCCAGACCGCCGTTCCTGCGGCGAGTGCCAGCAATCCGTACAGCATGATCGCGCCACGAATCCATCGCCGGTAGATCACGCGCTCGTTGGGCGTCGCGTCGCGGAATTTCTGGGCATTGAGCCCGTTGCTGCAATGGGCCGCGTCGTCGCCATGCTCGAGAATGGAGGCGCCTTGATCGCGCGCCCTGTCGCCAGCAATCCGATTGCAGTTTGCAATCTCCATCACCGATCTCCGACCAAATTGATTTCGAAATGCGACGGCCGCGAAATAAGCGGCCGGAATTTTCCAATGCGCGAAGATTACGAGACGCGGCGATCCCGGCTTGTGAACCGAGCCACAGCCCGGAAACACGATCAGGTGATGCGAGCATCGTGATACCGAGTGAACGCTCAGGCCGTGGGCGCGCGCGTGGCATGCCACGCGGTTGGCGATGTCTTAAGGTTCCCGTCAGAATCACGTCGTAACCTGACCGCCAGCTTGTGTACCGACCGCGACGGGTTCATGGCCGACGACGAAAGCAGGCCCGCACCAGCCGGCGGGCAACAGCCGATGCCGACCGATGAGCGGCGTGGCGGCTCCCGTCGCCGCGTCCTCAAATCGTGGGCGATCGAGTTCGGCAATGAAGCGATACCCTGCACGGTCCGAAATCTTTCTCCGCAGGGGGCGTGCATCGAAGTCAATTCGCCGCTGTGGTTTCCCGACCGCTTCGTCCTCGCCGTCGACGGCCAGCGGCACACCTGCCGGGTGATCTGGAAGAAGGAGAGGCGGATCGGTCTGGGGTTTGCGTAAGGCTCGGCCTGCCGAGCCGTAACTCGCGGCAACCGCATCGCCTTCGCCTGGCTGGCTGTCGCGCCAACGCTAATCATTTCGCGAGCGAAGGCTGGTGCGGGCGGTGGGAGTCGAACCCACACGACGTTGCCATCGAGGGATTTTAAGTCCCTTGCGTCTACCAGTTCCGCCACGTCCGCCCATTGATTTGCTTAGCATTTTCGCGCTTTTCGTCAAATGGTTTTCCAAAAATTCCCCCGAGTTTTCCAAAACTCGTTCTGTTCTCGTTCACGTCTTGTCGGTCAGCCGGTTGAATGCCCGGATGATGTTGACCTCTCGCTCGACGTGGCGCGTGTAATGCGCGCCCATGCGCTCCGACCGGTCGCCGAGTAGGTCGGCGATCTCGGAGTTGTTCGCGCCGCCGACGCGCTTCCACCATGCGGCATAGGAAACCCGGAGGCCGTGCAGGGTGGTGCCTTCGCCGATCTCGCCGGCGCGCTCCAGATCGCGAAGCCAGTGGCTCACCCTGGTCTGCATGTCGACCTCGTTGGCCCACGGGGTTCCGTCGTCGCGGACGGCGATCTTGGTCGAGGTCCGCTTGAGCGCCGAAAGGTGCTCCTGCAGCTCGGGGAGCACGGGCAGGAAGTTCGGCTCGCTGTTCTTGCGGGTCACCAGCTGGATCGCCATACCGGTCTTGGGGTGCGGCCGCAGCTGCTTCCAGTTGACGCCGACGAGGGTCTGGCCGCGTAGCCCTGCATAGCGCGCCAGCATCAGGCAGGTCAGGACCTCGGCCGGGGCCTTGGTGAGCGCCGCCTGCAGCTCCTCGGAGAACCACTCGCGGTTCGCGTTCGGATCGGCCTCGTGGATCTTGTCCATGCCGAGGCACGGGTTGATCTTCATGTGGCCGCGCTTCACGCCCTGCTTGAACGCAGACGACAGCGCCGCAATCATCTTGTCGGCGAAGCGGGGCCACTTCTTGTTGGCACAGGCGTCGCGAAGCTCGTAGAGGTCCGGCTGCTCGATGTCGGCCAGCGGCGTGTCGAAGTCGGCGCGCAGATAGTGGAACGCAGCCAGGTAATCCTTGCGCGTCGCCCGCGACAGCTTCGAGTGCCACTTCGGGTAACCAGTCTCGAGCCGGCCAGGATTGTCGAGGTGATCCTTCTCCTCCAGCCGGTCGATGTCGCCGTTCGTGTACCAGTGCACGAGGCCGCCGAGCGTCTCGGTGCCGAAGCTGCCGGCGCGCTGCTCGACCTTGCGCGCGCGGTTGTAGATACCGATGAAGGAGGGGTCCTCCATCTTGCGCTGCAGCTCGGCGCGCGTCCCCTTGAATCCCTGAATGAGCTTCTCGCCATCGGCGCGCCGGTAGACGTACCAGCGCCCCTTGGATGTCGAAATCTTGAGGCCCTTCAGTTTGACGCTAACCATTGTGGGTCCGCTCCCCTATACGCCTTCGTTGTGGCGGTGGCCGGGGCGATGCTGGCTCAGAACTTGGAACAATGGAAGCCACGTCGACGGGCTTGTCCGAGATAATCAGGGTGCCGTCGGAGACCTTGATACCGACAACAAAGCGCCCGGCCTGCTCGACGCCCTTAATGGCGCGCGCGAGCGCAGCCGCTGTATATGGGATCGACCGTGTCATAATTCTGGTCTCCTTGCCAGCAAGGGGCCCGCCTGCGAAGCGGGCCCCGGCCGGGGTCTTAACTAACGATTTGCAACGGCAGCTGGGCTGCGGCCGCATCTTGAGGCGATCCTCGACCGCGATCAGGCGGGCCTCCAGCTCGTCGATGCGACCGGCCTGTTCGGCGATCAGATTGAGCAGCTCCTGTTCGCGCTTCGACGCCGCCTGCGTCTGCTCCTTCGGCTCCTTGTAGAGGTTGCCGAAGTTCTCCTTGCGCAGCCGGCCGACAGCGTTGACGGCTGAAGCCGAGCTCCTCGGCGATCGTGTGATCGTCGAGTCCGTTGTTGTAGCGACACCACAGCTGGTCGTCGGTGGTCGCCACCTTCTCGACGACCTCGTGCAGCCGGGTCATGACCCTGAACTGCTCGCCCGACGTCAGATGCTTGTACCCCATAGTCTGGTCTCCTTGTTGTGGCCTCCTGCGAAGACGTCGGGTTGTTATTTCACACTTGCCTGCGTTGCCGCCAGCTCCTCACGCAACTTCTCGGCCTCTTGATGGCGCCGGTCACATTCGGCCTCGAGGAAACGGTGGTTGCGCTCGCGTCCGTCGCGACAGACCTCCGGAGAGAAGCAGGCTGCCATCCACTCGGCGACGCGACCTTGAAAGGTCACGGGCAGGGCCTCCAGCGCCTCGCGCGCGAGACCGCCGTACCTGCCCTGGCTGTCGAGTTGCTCGATCTGCTGCAGTCTCTCAGTCGCAATGATGCTCATTTGCCAAATCCCATGCAGAAAAAGACGCCGAGGACCGAGAGGGCCATCAGCCCGACGATGATCTGTTCAACGTTGACGCTCACTTCGATCTCCTCTCTTCCCTGACCTGCAGGCCGCCGGAGACGAACGCCATGAAGCCGCCCTCGTAGAGGTACTGGCCCATGCTCCGCGCAAACCTGAATGCGATGTACTTCGCAGCCGACGCGAGGCCGCCTGCACGCGGGAGTAGTCTCCGCCGCTCTTGACCTCGTACTGGCGGACCGCGAGCGCTGGCTGCCGGTTGCGCTGGCCCGCGCGCTTAGGCGCGGCGGGCGGCTTCTCGGCGGGCACGTCGATGACGCGCTCCTCGACATCCGGCAGGTCGAACATCTTCAGTTGCTCGGGCTTGGTCATCGGCTGAACTCCACCCCGTTCTGGACGCCCCACGCCTCGATGAAGGCGAGCAATTCCCCCATATCGACGGCCTTCATCTTCGATGACCGGCCCTCGTAGGGCAGGAAGGTCGAGCCATCGAGGGAGGGCATCATCTCCACCTCCTGGCCGCAGGCGTGCATCATCAGCAGCTTCCACTGCTCGGGCGCGTAGAACTTGGTGTTGCCGTTCATGTCGACGTGCGGCACCTGCTTGGACACCTCGCCGAGCATCGCCCACATCTTCTTGCGCTGAGCCTCGGAGGCGAGATCGACGTGCATCTCGATCAGGGTGCCGGGCTTGGCGTCCATCACCATGCGGCACAGGAAGATGCGATCCTCCTCGTTGGCGATCACGATCCCGCTCATGCTCTCACCGGTGTCCTTCCAATCACTTCGAGCAGCTGGTCAATTCGGTAGAGCAGGGCCACGTCCTTCGCGTCTCGAGAGCGCAGCAAACCATCGCGCGTGCAGACCAGACTGATCCGCAATGCCGCAGACTGGCGCTCCGTGAGCGCCAGTCCGTTGATCGTGACCTCGGCTTCCGCGACCGCCACTTCTCGAACCTCCGCAGTTACGCGTCCAACGCCTCGTCGAGCATCTCGGCGGTGACACCGGTGACGCGCTCGACAAAGCCGAGCGGATCGAACTTGCCAGTGGCGGCTTCCAGCAGCTCGAGGAAGCCGCCTCGCAGGCGGTCGATTTCTTCGTAGGCAGCGATCAGCTCTTCATCGCGGGCCATGCTGGCGCTCCTCAAAATGGAATGTCGTCGTCCATGTCGTTGTCGAACCGCGACTGCTGGCCGCCGTTGTCCTGGCCGCCGCGGCGTGGCGCGGCTCCGCCGCTGCTGTATCCGCCGCTGGGGCGATCATCGCCGCCGCCACCACGGCCGCCGCCACCATCCGAGAGCATGGTCATCGTGGAGTTGAAGCCCTGCAGCACGACCTCGGTGAAATACTTCTCGACGCCGCTCTGGTCGGTCCACTTGCGCGTTTGCAGCTGGCCCTCGATGTAGACCTTGGCGCCCTTCTTGAGATACTGCTCGGCGACCTTGGCGAGGCCCTCGTTAAAAATTACAACGCGGTGCCACTCGGTCTTTTCGCGACGCTCGCCGGTGCCCTTGTCGCGCCAACTCTCGCTCGTCGCGATCGACAGGTTCGCAATCGGCCTGCCATCCTGGGTGCGGCGCACCTCGGGGTCCTTCCCGAGATTGCCGACCAAAATTACCTTATTCACTGATCCAGCCACGTAGATGGTCTCCTTGATGGTGCTGGGCAGGGCCTGCGAAGCCCCGCCATAGGGTAGATTGTCAGCGCGACGACCACGCCGGAGCTGGCAGCGCCGACTTGGTCTGGGTGATCTCTTGCAGGCGCTTCTGGAAGATGGCCTTGAGGCGCATGTATGCGGGGCTGCGATCCCGTTCGGTCATGTTGCGGCCGACGAGCCACTGCAGGTAATCGCCGCTCGCCGAGACCGACATCAAACACTGCTTGAACTCGTTCTGGTTCAGCACCACGACGCGCTTGTTGCCCATCCGGTCGCGGTCGATAACGAGGCGACGGTAGAGCCACATGCAAAGCGAAAGGTTCAGGGCGCCCCACAGTCGATAGTATTCAGGGTCTCGTCCCCATGCCTGATGGGCGTTGCCGAGGAATTGGATCAACTGCCGAGCGCTGGTTTCGTCCGTGGTCTTGGCGAGCGACGAGACTGACTGACCAGCCATCGTTGATGTCGGCGTCTCACCGGCCGACCCGGCCCAACAGCGGAGGATGACGGACATGCCCACAATCGGCGCCCCGGTCGAGGCGCGCCGGATCTGGTCATAGCCGACGAAAGGACAATGCTTGCGGATAAGCTGCAGCGAGATGGTCGAGTCCTCCATGCCGCGCAGCAGGTCGTCGGGTCGCATCCGAACCAATGACGAGTTCAGCTTAACGAACTCGTTCGCCATCTCGGCGAAGTCCTCGAAGGTGACGACGCGAACATCGACCAACGCCTCCTCGATGCCGGAGATTTTAAAGCCCTCTATGCGGTGCTGGCCGTCAACGATGTAGTAGGCGAGGTCTCCCCTGACCTGGCCCAGCGTGATGACGCCCTCGATGGCTTCGTTTTCCCGTGTCGACTGCGCGGCCTCCTGCACCTTCGCATTGACCCGCACCGGACGCTGGAACGGCGGGACCTTCCACTGCTGGACACCGGAGATGGAGATGATCCGTGTCTCCATGCTGGAGCGAGAGTTTTTCGGGGCCTCTTTGGTCCCCTTCAAGTTGATGATCGTCGCCATGCTGGTTTCCCGACTAAAGTGTGTTCGGGCTACGAAGCCCGGCGATAAATGTCCCGTGGGGCGAGAAGGGCGGCTTCCCGCCCCACGGTAGATGCGCGCGTTGGTCGCCTTGTCCGGACCGTGGTCCACACCACGCGAGAGAGACTTACGAACCCCGGAGGCGCCTTTCGTCGTCAGAGCCGCGCGCGGTACCCCGTCAGGAGATTGGCTCTGCTCTCCGCGCTATCCCTTGTTGGTGTCCTTCTTGATGCGCGCGATGGTGTCCTTCATCAGCGCTTCCAGCTTCGTCAGCGTCGCCGTCTTGACGTTGACGCGCATCGACTTCTCGCGAGCCCAGCGGGCGCGCGCCTCCTCGACGACGGCGGCCTCGGCAAACCACGCGATGGCGTAGGCTTCGTATTCGGCCTCCGTCATCTGCGGCTCGTCAGGCTCGGATTTAGCGGAGGACGACGCGGCGGACGCTTCCGCGCCGTCCTCCGTCGCAGCTGCCAATGGCTGGGGGCCATCCTCGGCGGTCTGCGAACCCTGCGCGGGCTGATCGCCCTGCGCGCTGTTGTTGGTGCTGGCGACCCCGTCGGTGACCTCGCCGGTCTTGGGGTCGACGGTCTCCGTGTTGCCGTCCGCTTTGTTGGCGTCGCTCGCGAACTGCGACAGCTTGCCGTCGCCATCGGCCTTCTGGTCATCCTTCTTCGGCCAGGTTTCGTCCGCCGTCGCCATGCCGTCGTTGACGGCCTGAATTTCGGCGATGGTGCGCGCGACATCGGTGGCGAGCCAATCCTTCAACGGTCGACCGCGTACAGCCTCGACGCGATGGAGGTCGACCTCCATCTCGTCCAATCGGATCTGGACCCGGGTCTTGTACTTCTCGATCTGCTTGCCGACGGTCTCGACGACAGAGCTGGCTCCGCAAATTCGGACAGTAGCTTGAGTGGATTTTCTGCCTGACAGCGGCGAGGATTCTTGCCGCGAATCAGGAGCGAAGATGACGAAGAAGAGCCGCCGGATGCATTCTCCGGCATTCAAGGCGAAGGTTGCTTTGGCTGCGGTCAAAGGCGACAAGACGCTGGCGGAGCTGGCGCAACTGTTTGATGTTCATCCGAACCAGATCACGATCTGGAAAAACCAGCTCCTGGAAGGCGCCGCCGGCGTGTTTGGGCATGACAAGGCGTCGGCCGAGACGCCGGTCGATTTGAAGGCGTTACATGCCAAGATCGGCGAGCTGGCGTTGGAAAACGATTTTTTGTCCGGCGCGCTCACCAAGGCGGGCCTGCTGAGCGCAAAGCGATGATCGACCGCGGTCATGATCTTTCTATCGTGCGCCAGGCGAAGGTCCTGAAGCTGGCTCGCAGCACGGTCTACTATGAACCTCGGCCAGTTTCGGCCGAGGACCTTGCCTTGATGCGTCGGCTCGATGAGCTGCATCTCGATTATCCCTTCGCGGGAGCGCGTATGCAGCGATCGTTGCTGCGGCGGGAGGGCGTATACGCCGGTCGCCGCCACATCGCGACGCTGATGAAGCGCATGGGGATCGAGGCGGTCTATCGTCGCCCGAACACGAGTAAGCCGGCACCGGGTCACAAGATCTACCCGTACCTGTTGCGCGGATTGAAGATCGAGCGGCCCGACCAGGCGTGGGCAATGGACATCACCTACATTCCGATGCGGCGTGGCTTCGTCTATCTCGCGGCGGTCGTCGATGTGTTCAGCCGACGGGTCCTGGCCCATCGCGTCTCGATCACAATGGAGGCGGCCTTCTGCGTCGAAGCGGTCCAGGAGGCGTTGGCGAAGCACGGCAGGCCCGAGATTTTCAACACGGACCAGGGCAGCCAGTTCACCAGCCTCGAGTTCACCGATGTGCTGCTGGACGCGAAGATCGCCATCAGCATGGACGGCAAGGGCGCCTGGCGCGACAACGTGTTTGTCGAGCGGCTCTGGCGCACGGTCAAATACGAAGAAGTTTATCTCCGCGCCTACGACAGCGTGTCCGAGGCGCGAGCGTCAATTGCCAAGTATCTGGCCTTCTACAATCAGGGACGCCCTCACTCGAGCCTTGACGGGCGCACGCCCGACGAGGCTTACTTCGGCACGCAAGCTATGGTGATGGCCGCATGACCGTCGCCGACGATTTTGTCGTCGCTCTGGTCGGGCTACGCCCTCCCGACGCAACGACAAAATCGAAAGGCCCCGCGTTCAGCATAACCCGGCAGGAATCCACTTAAATCCCGCGGGGCGCTGTCCAAACAACCGGCGCCAGCTCTGACCGACATCTTCGCCTCTTGCCACGCGAAGGTGGTGAAGGTGTCGAGCGCGTTGGTCACGACGTTGCGGATCGCCTTCGATGTGCCGATCTGGTACGCGATGTCCTCGGCGCGCCCCGCATCGCCGCGCACGGTGGCCTGGGTCTTGCGTTGCTGCAGCGGCCGCGTCAGCGAGTAGCCGGTCTCCAAGTCCATGAAGCGCGCGTGGAACACCCAGTGGGTGCCGATGTCGACCGAGCGGCAATCGACATCGCAGTTGCCGAACAAACGCGCGACCGCGTTGGCGCACTTGATCGTCGGGCCTTCGATGTATTCCGTCTTGCCCTTATTTTTCACGGGAAAGCGGTAGTAGAAATACTCACCCGCAGCCGCCGCCAGCTCCTTGATCTTGCGCAGCACGTCCGGTTCGTGGCGCCGGACGGCCACCTGTTGGGCGCCGTGAACGCGATCCACCGGCGGCAGGAAGCTCTGCGGCTGGGTCGCAGGAAGGTTGGACGGGGCAGGGCCGGCAACGCCGGCGAACGCCTCCAGCGTGCGCACCCGGCTATCGTCATTGTCGATGATCGTCGTCATGTGGATGGTCTCCGAATAGTGGGAATGGGAAGGGAGGAAGGCGCTAGTCAGAGCGCCTTGACTTCGCGCAGGCTGCGGAAGGAGTAGGGTGCGACAACCTTCTCCTTGACGTTGGTGACCTTGGCCGAGAGCCTGCGTCCGCCTGCGATGACTGCGAACGACGCATCGCCGATCTTGTGCATGATCGTCGTGGTGATCTCGTCGCGACGATCCTCGCGTTCCTTGATCTGGCGGCCGAGCTCGAGGCGCTCGTCAACCATCTCGGGAATCTCGTTGTCGCCGGAGAGGTCGATCGTGGTGCCGTCCGCGACAGGGTACAGCTTGCGCACCACGTCGTGGTCGCGGCTCGGGTCGAGCGCCGGCTGCTGGCCGCTGGCGATCATCTCCCAGAACCTCTTGACGGTGGCGAGCGCCCGCTGTTCAGCGCCTTCGTGGCGCTGCACCGGGATCATGTGCAGGTCGGCGGTGAAGTCGCCGACCACAAGCGCGGCCAGGACCGGATGGATTTCGGTCTGGAAGCGCGCCTCGGCGAGCATGGTCTCGGTCAACGTCTGCAGCTGATAGCCGAGCGGAACCTCGGGGGCGCCGCGATGCTTGTCGCCGCCGAGCCAGTCGTTGATGAACGTCGGCCGAGCAACGACCTTGCCCTGAATGAGCACGAAGCCCTTGCGTTCGGGGTCCACTGCCAGTGCATCCGGCGTCGCTCCAACGCGCAGCGACGGCGAGCGCAGATAGACCTTGGCAGGACGCAGCTGCCAGCTGGGCTCGCGGTCCTCGATGGCGCGCCAGATCGCGGGCTCGAGCCAGCGGCCGCGCTGCAGGATGGGGCTGTCCGCCTGCGGCTGGGTCTTGCCGGTCTTTTCGGCCCAGACTGCGAGCGCCGAGCGGTAGCCGACGCCGCAGATCGACGCGATGTCGGAGGCGGTGATGTCGCGGGTCCGCATGGCGAGCCACGACGCGCGGTCGGTGACGGGGTGGCTGTCGACGGCGCCGAGCTGGATCTTGTCGACGACGGCTTGGGCGAACGCGCCCACGGGTTGGAACGTGTCGGTGTCGGTCACGGTTTGGTGCTCCCTCCCGGTCCCGCGAGCGTCAGTCCGTGTGCACCTGCGAAGTGCGGCGCGGCCTGACAGTCACCCTCGGAACCGGGCTTGCTGACGATGGATGGTGGGTTGGTCTCCCGGTGTGCATCCGATATTGCACCTGAAAGGTGCATCGTCAAGGGTGCAAATGCACCGAATCGAAAAAATCTGGTGCATTCCGTCTACGCGCGCTGGCACGGATTGCACAACATTAAATTCTGAAGTTCTTAGAAAATCTCTCAAAACAGAAAACAAACGGGGGCCCTATAGGGGCCCCCTTGTTCTGAGTTCTTGGAGATAGTTGATCTAAGAATCTTAGTTATTGGATATATTGCAGGCCGCGTGCCAGTTGAGCGATGTCCCCTTTGTCCCCGACCATGACGAAGCCCTGACTGCATCGCGCGCGGGGCGTCATCCGTAGTAATCCGGAATTGTGAGGCGAATCGCCGCGGCCTATCTCGGGGGTAGGTCCTGCCCCGGTCTCTCGAAGCCCAGCACCAACGCAACCGATTCGACGTGCGCGTCGTAGATCGGCGGCGCGTGATCGGTTTCGAGGTGGTGCAGACCGTTCGCAGCAGGCACGATTCGGCGCACCCAGACGGTGCCGTCGGTCAGGCGGCAGACGAATCGTTCGTTGTTGGCCTGCCTCGCGATGATGTCATCGGTGATCGGCTCGGCCTGGGTGTCGTCGTAGAGGAGGAGCCAGCCATCGAGCAGCATGGTCCTGTCGCGCACTTCGATCGCAACCGTGCCGGTCGGCCTGTTGGTCAGGCCTACGCGGTAAAGCGGCTCCTGCTGGAGCTCGATTTGCCGGCGCTCGTCGATCACCCCCATCACCGGGATGGGCCTCGCGGCCCACGGGTAGGCGTCCTCGTCGTCTGAATAGGCGATCAGGGCGCCGGGAATACCGCCAAGCACCGAACCGATTCGCATCGCCCAGTCGGGGGTAAGAACCTGATTGAGCTCTTCGAGTCGCTGGATGGTCTGGTGGGTGGTGCCGAGGAGAGTCGCAACCTCCTTCAGCGTCAAGCCCTTGCGCTGTCTGTAGTAGCGAATCGAGTTTTCCGGGGGCGGGTTCTTCAGGCGGCTATTGCCTGTCCGCCTGCGGCCGTCCGCGATCATATCCATCTCTGTGCTAGTCAAAGTTTCGCTCAACCGGGAGTGAAGAACCGTCGTAGCAGAGTCGCCCGGGCAGGGGACTATTCCGTGCGCTTGAAGTATTTTTTGAGTCACGCTGTTCGGTACCAAACGTGCTGCCATGTGTCATTTCACCGAAAAGGTGTAGGGGCGCGCGTGTGACATCTTGACCAGTGTACCTATCTGGTGCATTTGTTGGTGACGGACGCGCCCACCTCCATCACCGGAAAGCCAATGACGCTCGCAGAATACTACGCGGTTGCGTATCCCGACGTTTCGCCGTCGGGCGCCGACCAGCAGTTCGCCGACAAGATCGGCGTCGCGCGCTGGTCCGTCACCAGATACCGAAAATTCCTGCACTACCCGACGCCCACCGTCTGGGCGCGCATCAAGAACGCCACCAAGGGTCTCGTGACCGCGGACGATCATCTGCCCGCGATCGCCAAGACCCAGCCCGCCATGGCCGCGCGCTCCAAGCCGGCGCAAAAGCGCGGCAAGGCTGCGGCGAAAAAACGGGCGAAGCGCTGATGGGCAGGCTACAGCGACAGCAGATCGTGCAGCGCCTGCGTGGGGTACTCGTTGAGTGCCTTCATCGCGAGGTTGATGCAGTGGACCATGCCCACTGCGTTCAACACGCTCGTCACGAGCGTGCCGTTCCGGGTGCGGAACGTGAACTCGAAGCGGTCGGCGTCGATGTATTTCACCTCGATCGGTTGAAGCAGATCCTTGTCGAGGGCACGCACTTCCAAAGCATCTGTAACCATTATCGGCTCTTTCGGCCTTCTCGCCAGTTGCGGCAATTCTATGACTGGTTGCGCTGTCACAGCGCAAGCATTTCCTTACGACTTGGGTCATGCAAAAACTCTCGTACTCAAAAAAAGGTTCGGGCGTCACAGGGCTATAGTTTTAGCCCGTCCTATTCGTGAGAGTGCTTTTTTTAGTCCGATTGATGTGGCCGCACATCTGCTCTGACGAGGCGCGCGGGATTGCCTTCGGCTTTTCACCGCCTGACCGACCCGTACTTTGCAACGCGCTTGAGGTGTAGGTTGGGCGAACGGGGGGCGGACGCCCCGCCGGTCAAGGACCGAGAGGCAGCAGCGCGCCTGGCAAGCCGCGGATCAGGTCGGCTTCGGGACATGCCGCGGCAAACGCAAGGCGAATGCGGCTCGTGGTCTCGACCACACGGGCAGCGAGTTTCAAGAGACGAAGACGCAGCGTCGCGAACTCGGCTGTGGCCAATTCCCGGGCTTTGGGAATCGCGTCGCGCACGGTCAGCATCAGCCAATAAGCGGCGGTGTGGAGAACGAGGCGGACTTGATTGGCGAGCGCCGAACGGCAGCTGGTGCGATCGGAGGCGAGCTGTGTCTTATGCAGCTTGATCAGATTCTCGGCTTGGCCGCGCGCGCAATACAGGCTGTCGTAGATCCACTCGGCCGAGCCGACATCGAGGCTGGTGACGACGAAACGGATGTCGAGGCCGAGCATCGTCGCCTCAATACGGGCGACGGTACGCCGTTCGCGATCCCAGGACTTGGCCTTGTGGCGCGTCTCGGTATAGCCACGCAGAACCGGCAGGTTCTCGATGGCGCGTCGCGTGCGGATGTCGTCGGCGGCCTCGTCGAGTTTTCTGGCGAGCGGCTTGGTGCCGGACAGACCGAAGATGTAGTCGATGCCGTTGGTCTCGCACCACGCCATTGCCTCCGGCCGGGCATAGTGCCCGTCGCCACGGAACGTAATTCGCGTGTTGTGCCACCGCGTCCGGATATGCCGTATCAGGCGGCGCAGATGGGCACGCACCTCGACGCCGCCCGGCGTCTTGCCGGGCCGCAACACGACCGCCACGGGCCGGCTCTTCTCCGTGTCGTAGACGTGGATCGGCAGGAAGCAGCGTTCGTCATAATGAGCGTTGAACAGCGAGAGCTGCTGATGGCCGTGGACGACATCGCAGGTATCATCGATGTCGAGCGTGACGGATGCCGGCTCGCGCGGGTAGCTATCCATCCATGCGTCGACCAAAGTGTAGGTCAGTCGGATCACGTCGCGCAGGCGCGGAGCATTCTCCAGCCGCGACAGCGTCGGTTGGGAACACAGATCGCGACCCGTGTCCGGCAGCCGTCCGCAGGCCAGCTTGAATGCGGGATCGGACCGCAGATGATCGAGGTCGTCGGCGTCCTCGTAGCCGCAGCAGATCGCGAACATGCGCGCGCGGAACATATCGACAAGGCTGTGCACGACCCGCGTCGGATCGCGCCGATCCGGGAACACCCGGGCCAAATTGTCGGCCAAGCCGAGACGCCGCTCGGCCATCGCCAGAAGCATCACGCCCCCGTTCGAGGTCAGCCGACCGCCATCGAAGGCAGCTGTGACTTTCTTGGCGTGAACGGCTGGAAACGAGAAGGGCAGAATCGTATCATCGGTCATGGCGGGCCTGGCGTTCGCGGTTGAGGTGATGGGGTTGGCTTTGCAACCGAATCCTACGCCGCATCAGCGCTTTACACCACGCTCGCCAGCCTCTCAGGCGCACTCTGACGAATAAGACGGGTTAGTCTTAATGGTCTCAACGACGGGAATCTAAACGATCGTGGTAGCGCGTACTCGCTTCAGCAGGTGCGCGCATGAGCAACCTAACCATTGCGCTGGTTGATTCGAGCGCCGTCAAGTCCTTACGCACAGAAAAGCCGTCCTCCCGCTCGGAAAAAGCGTCCGAGATCGCCGCGCATCTCGCGAAGCGCGCGAGCGAGCCATGCCCTGCGGGGGACTACGTCAAGGCAGCAATCACACGAACATCAGAACGCACGGGCATCGCTTACGGGCGAGCGAGGGACATTTGGTATGGGGAAGCACGAAGAATTGATGCATGGGAAATGGACGTGCTGCGGGAAGCGGCCGACGCCGCCGAGTGGCGCATCGCCCTCGACGGGGTCGCGATGGCGCGCCGAAAGCTGGAGGGCTCTACCGCGCCGCATTGCCGTGACGCTCTTGCTTCGCTTGACGAGGTGCTTCGCATCCTGGGCGGCGACGCTGGCGGCGCGCAGCCGACCAGCGAAGTCTGAGGAGACCAATCGTGGGTGATTGGTCCGACACCATGATCGAGAAGCTCCGCCACTACGTGATGGTGGAGAAGATGTCCGCCGGCGAGGCGGAGGCTGCGATGAAGGCGGACGGCTACCAGCTGTCGCGCAACGCCGTCATCGGCAAGGTGCACAGGCTGGGGCTTTCGTTCTGGCGCAAGCCCTCCAACGTCGCCAAGGCGCGCAGGCCGAGTCCGGCTACACCGGGTGCGGTCAATACCGCGCCAAGGGTCGCCAAGGTCATCGCCGCACGCAAGGGCTCCACGCCGGAGCCTGAGATTATAGCCAATAAGAAAGCCGTCGTGCCCATCATGGAGCGCGCGGCCGAGGCCGAAAGCGGCGAGAAGCGTTCGCCGACGCTGCTCGAGCTGCGCGACGACCAATGTCATTGGCCGCTCGGCAATTTTCACGACGTGCCCCCGTACTTCTATTGCGGCGCGCCGGTAATTGGAGAGGGCTGTTCGTGGTGTTCGCAGCACCATCGGATCGCCCACGACAGAACGATTAGATTTTCCAAGGGGACCAGTCATGCCGCCGTTGGTGTTGAAGCGTGAGTATCAGTCGCATACCGCACTTCGTTCCGACGGTGTGCGATGACGACCAAGCCATCCATCCTGACATTCGACCCGTCGCGTAAGCTCGGCTACGGCGCGGGCCCCATCGGGGGCACGCCCGAACTCGGCACGGTCACGCTCGGCAACGACAACACCCCGGACATCGAGGTGTACGGCCGGTGCGCGCGCACGGTCGACGATCTGATCGTGAAGCATCAGCCGGCGCTGATCGTGGTCGAGCAGCCCTTCTACATCAAGGGCGAGAGCAACTACGGCACCACGCAGCTCTTGCATGGATTGTATGGATGCATCTGCGGCATGGCACGCAGTCGCAACGTGCAATGCTGGTCGGTCGCGGTCCAGACGTGGCGCGCGGTGGCGCTCGGCACCGCCAAGTTTCACGGCCGCAACGGGGCCAAGCAGGCGATGCTGGCCTACTGCAAGAACGTCGGCTGGGTCGCCGTCGACGACAACGCCGCCGATGCCGGCGGCATGTGGGTCTGGGGCTGCTCGACCTTCGCGCCCTACGGCCAGGTCCCACGCGATGCGTTCACCGCGGGGGTGCTCGCATGGTGGGTACCCACTCAGTGAACTTCGACAGCGCGACCCGGCAGAAGGTCGTCCCGCATACCTCGCAGGGTCTCTGGGAGATTGCCTACAACGATTTCGTCTACGCGGAGACCATGCTGCAGGCGACGCGCACCAATCCCGACGCAACGCCGGCCGACATCGCGCGGGGGCTTGGGAATGTGCAGGAAGGTCGCGCCGGACGAGGCGCGGAAATCGACGTTGACGGTGCGAGTTACGCCGAACGTCTCGGTTGATTTGAGGGCAGACGGTGAGGCGCCGGCGTCAATGCGGGTGCGGTTATCGCTGGACCACCATCGAATGCGTGTTTGTTGAGGGAGCGGGGCCGACGACTTTCGGCATCACGCGCGCACCGCGCCGCAAGTCACAATGCGCGCGCGGCCACGCCTTCACTCCCGAGAACACCGTGTGGGAGACGGGCACGTCGGGGAAGCCGGTCCGCAAGTGCAAGGCCTGCATGAAGGTGCGTCGGGCGCGAAGGCGCAGAGAGATCGCAGACGAGAGAAAGCAACGTGAGACGAGGGTGGTTCAATCATGGTGACCGCAGCCGATCAGATCAAGGCGCTCAACAGCGGCGAGCGCGCCGTGACCTACGAGATGCGGTCAGAGCTGGCGCCGGTTGTTTGGACAGCGCCCCGCGGGATTTAAGTGGATTCCTGCCGGGTTATGCTGAACGCGGGGCCTTACGATTTTGTCGTTGCGTCGGGAGGGCGTAGCCCGACCAGAGCGACGACAAAATCGTCGGCGACGGTCATGCGGCCATCACCATAGCTTGCGTGCCGAAGTAAGCCTCGTCGGGCGTGCGCCCGTCAAGGCTCGAGTGAGGGCGTCCCTGATTGTAGAAGGCCAGATACTTGGCAATTGACGCTCGCGCCTCGGACACGCTGTCGTAGGCGCGGAGATAAACTTCTTCGTATTTGACCGTGCGCCAGAGCCGCTCGACAAACACGTTGTCGCGCCAGGCGCCCTTGCCGTCCATGCTGATGGCGATCTTCGCGTCCAGCAGCACATCGGTGAACTCGAGGCTGGTGAACTGGCTGCCCTGGTCCGTGTTGAAAATCTCGGGCCTGCCGTGCTTCGCCAACGCCTCCTGGACCGCTTCGACGCAGAAGGCCGCCTCCATTGTGATCGAGACGCGATGGGCCAGGACCCGTCGGCTGAACACATCGACGACCGCCGCGAGATAGACGAAGCCACGCCGCATCGGAATGTAGGTGATGTCCATTGCCCACGCCTGGTCGGGCCGCTCGATCTTCAATCCGCGCAACAGGTACGGGTAGATCTTGTGACCCGGTGCCGGCTTACTCGTGTTCGGGCGACGATAGACCGCCTCGATCCCCATGCGCTTCATCAGCGTCGCGATGTGGCGGCGACCGGCGTATACGCCCTCCCGCCGCAGCAACGATCGCTGCATACGCGCTCCCGCGAAGGGATAATCGAGATGCAGCTCATCGAGCCGACGCATCAAGGCAAGGTCCTCGGCCGAAACTGGCCGAGGTTCATAGTAGACCGTGCTGCGAGCCAGCTTCAGGACCTTCGCCTGGCGCACGATAGAAAGATCATGACCGCGGTCGATCATCGCTTTGCGCTCAGCAGGCCCGCCTTGGTGAGCGCGCCGGACAAAAAATCGTTTTCCAACGCCAGCTCGCCGATCTTGGCATGTAACGCCTTCAAATCGACCGGCGTCTCGGCCGACGCCTTGTCATGCCCAAACACGCCGGCGGCGCCTTCCAGGAGCTGGTTTTTCCAGATCGTGATCTGGTTCGGATGAACATCAAACAGTTGCGCCAGCTCCGCCAGCGTCTTGTCGCCTTTGACCGCAGCCAAAGCAACCTTCGCCTTGAATGCCGGAGAATGCATCCGGCGGCTCTTCTTCGTCATCTTCGCTCCTGATTCGCAGCAAGAATCCTCGCCGCTGTCAGGCAGAAAATCCACTCAAGCTACTGTCCGAATTTGCGGAGCCAGCTCTGTCGGTCGACATGGGGCGCGTCCCGGTGCTCGGCGAGTGGCGCTACGTCATCGGGTGGGGGCCAATCCCCGGCGATCCCGGAGCGATGTTGCCGACCGAGATGGTCCGCATCATCTGGACCGGCGGCGAGTGGGTGGTGAGCTGATGCCAGCGATGTGCCGACACGGTCACGAGCTGACCGGCGACAACGTGCGCGAGGAGCGCAACAGCGAAAGCCGCGGCGGCATCCGCCTCCGCTGCAAGACCTGCGTCAAGGAGCAGAAGCGGCGCTGGTACGGCGTCCGCGCCAACCGGGAGCTGCAGCTCTCCTACGCGAACTGGCACCGGCGCGGCCATCCGCAGGGTTGGTCCTGGCCGCAGGTGCGCGAGCAGCTGATCGCGGAAGGGATCGGGTCATGACGGATCGGGTGCGATGCCTTGTGCCGTTCTGCCGGCGCACAACGAAGCCGGGTCGGAACGGTGTCAATGTGCAGTGGATCTGCGGCAATCACTGGAAGGCGGTCCCGCTGGCCCAGCGCCGCGTCTGGGGCCGGCTGCGTCGTCAGTGGCGGCGCTACGGTCCGGAGGCCGGGGTCCACTTCGACGCACGCTGGTGGCGCGTCTGGGATCGTCTCAAGCGGAGTGCAATCGAAGCGGCGGGAGGGATCGGATGACCCTCACACCGCGCGAGCGTCGCTTCCTCACGCTGTTGCTGCCGGAAGGTGCCACTATCGCGATGGGCCTTCGCGTCGGCTCGGACCTGTGTCGTCGGGGATTGGTGCACATCGCCAAATATCGGCGGTATGGAATCACGGTACAGGGCCGGGAAGCATTGGCAGAACCGGACCGGCCCCCGGCCCCCGTAGGGGCCCCGGGCAGGGCCCGGAAACGGGCAGGGAACCGGGCCCCGGGCCCCTATGGAACCGGGCAGGAACCGGCCCCGGGGGCCGGGGCCCCGGAATGGCAGCTAACCTTACTTAGGGCCCCGGAACCGGGGCCGGGAGGCCAGGCAAGGGCGCGTTAAAACGGGCCCGGTGCTACCAAGGGCCGGGCCCGGCCCCGGGGCCCTGTACGGCCCTTAAAACGGCCATATAGGTAAGCAATGCTTACCTATACCGAGATACCTATTTTTGGAATACCTAAATACCTACGGAAGAGCAAAAAAACATGGCGCGCGAGACGGTCGTTTGCGGGGTCTACTTGCTGCGGTTCAGGGGAGGGCGCGGTACATTGGATGTTCTACGAACGTCGGGACGAGATTCTCACTGCATCGTAAGGACATGCGCGAAGGTCGGCATACGCGCGACGTTCAGCGGGCCTTCGATGAATGGGGGTATCCGACGTTGGAAATCCTGCTCGAATGCGATCCGTCAGAGCTGAGGGAGCGCGAGGCGGAACTGATCCGCGAGATCGTTCCGGAGCTAAACGCGAAGCCGAGCGGGCGGCGTCCGCGGGGTCTGATGGTGAGGAGGCGAAAGACGGCGGACCCAGCCGCCTCAAGGAAGGTGGTTCCGTGTCGCGACTGGCACTGGCTGGACGCCGTCACCGGTCGGGAGTGACCCCGGCAGGGACTAACCCGCCGGGGCCCTTGGCCTTTTTCGGAATGCTATCGGAACAGTAGTTTGGTCAGCCCGTCCCATGAATGGCGCTCGCGGGCGATCTTGGCTTCGGTCTGGGCGCGATTGTTGCCCTTCGCGAATATCTCCCGGATCGTCTGCCGGATCGCGGCCGGATCGGCGCCGGCCGCCTCGTTGAGATAGACGATCATGTAGGCGTTGCAGAGGCGCGCGTAGACCGACCTCGCGTCAACATCCCAGCTGTTCCGGCCGTATCCACCGGGACCGTCGTACTCGCTTAGCCATGTGACCCAGTGCTGCTGGTGGGTCTGATAACCGCCGGTCGGAAGGGTGTCCGACTCGGGCATCTGCGCTGGGAGCCGTCGCACGGCGCCCAGCATTTCCAGGATCGTGTAGGACCGAACTGTCATCGTTTCGCGTATAGCAATCTCAATTGCTCCTCCTTATGTTGCATTTGAAAGCGACGCCGGTCGTGGGGATGGTCTCCTTGGGATCGGCAGGCGCTTATGATTGGGCGTGGCGACCTGCGAAGTCGCCGCGCCCAATTCCTTTGCGAGGTCCTACTCGGTGACCTCGAGGCTCTTCACTTTACATTCCTCCAGCACGTACCACTCCTCGCCCTCGTCGCTCATGCGATTCCAGTAGGCTTCGACCAGATTGTCGTCCGATGGCCGGCTGGCGGCGCCGAACTCGCGATCCCACCACTCGTCGCAATAGTCGTAGAGGTGCTTGTCCGCGGCCTCCCTTGTCTTGAAGGTCTCCACGTCGGTTCCGTGCCGGGTGTCAATGACGAGGACCCAGACAGTATCCCCAGCTGAGACAAGATGTTCTTGCACCGTTTCGGTGTTGGTCACTTGAAGGTCTCCTTGTTTGTGTTAGGTGATGTGGATGCTCTTGGTTGATGGACCCCGTGGATGGTCTCCTTGGCGGTTTACCTCCCTTGAGCCGGGGCTGGAGCTGCGAACTCCAGCCCCACCTTTATTTCAGCGAGCGGGATTGACCGCGATCTCGACGATGCCGTCGATCTTCGAGCGGATGTGCTCGGCGATCTCGTTCGGGTGGTACGGGCAGGACCACCGTTGACTGTCCGGCATGTTGGCGGCGTAGACGCCGGGCTCATGGGGCAGGTCGCTCTCACGCGGTGCGCGGTGGTAGAGCTTCTCCACCTCGTCGACGAGGCCGGTGAGGGCCTCGTGCACGGCGTCGGCGCGCGTCTCGTCGCCCGGCCGCTCGATCTTCCATCCGAACTGCTTGAGGAACGCCTCGGCCGCCACGATGGCGCATTGCGGCGAGAAGCCCTCCAGCGTGTCGAACAGCGCCTGCGGCATCGTCCGGGTCCACAGGTCGTAAGCGCGCATTTTACTGCACAGGCTGCGCGCGCGGCTGGCCGCGGCGTCGCGTGGCGCCGGGGCCCAGCGGGATCATCGGAACGGCTTGATTGATCCTGAGCGTTTGACGGTCAGCCGCTGTCGTTGTCAGCTGGCAGGTTTTTTTGAGCGGTGCAATTGAACGGCAACAGATCTTCGATATCGGCGTCTGGCGCGCGTTGGGGCAATTCGGTGAGCGCGTGACGTAGCCATGCATAGGGATCGACGCCGCATGCCCGGCATGTCAGCACCAAACTGTAGATCACGGCGCTTGCCTTGGCGCCGGCAACGGTGTCGCTGAACAGCCAACTTTTTCGTCCGGTGCAAAACGGCCTGATGTCGCGCTCCAGAACATTGTTATCGATCGGGGCGAGACCGTCACTGGTGTAACGGGTCAGATAATCCCATTGGTTGCGTGCATAGGCGATCGCCTTGCCGGTCAAGCTTTCGGGTAGCACCTTCGGCGCCTGGTCGTCGAGCCAGGTCCGGAAGGCGGCCAATACCGGCAGGCTATGCTGCTGGCGCAGCCGCAAGGTGTATGCGGCGCGCGTTTCGCCGTCGGGCGGCGTCTGGCGCGCCACCCTCTCGACCTCGTACAACGCCTCGAAGAACTTGAGCGCCTGCAATGGCGGACCGCCAGGCTTTGTCCTGGCCTTGAGCGCATCGGTAAATTTCCTGCGCGCATGCGCCATACAGCCGAGATGGGTCGCGCCTGTCAGCGTGCGCCAGGCGTCATAGCCGTCGCTCATCAACAAGCCGCGATAGCCGGCCAGGAAGGCCTGAGGATGTTGCTGGCCGCGACCGGGCTGGTAATCGAACAGCACGACCGGCTGCGCGCAGTCCTGGCCGCTGCGATAGGCCCACATGAAGGATTTGGCCTGCGCATCACGGCCGTCCTCTTTAAGAACCTGGACCCAGGTTTCGTCGCCGTGGACCAGGGGCTGCGACATGAGCTTTTGCTGTAGCGCGTCATAGACCCGATGCAGATGCAACTCGCTCGCCCGGATCACCCAGTTGCCCAGCGTCCCGCGGCTGATGCTGACGTCGGCGCGCCCCAGCGCGTCCGCCACACGGTACAGCGGCGTGCCGTCGACGTATTTGTTGGCGAGCACCAGCGCCAGCGTCGATGGCGTGGCGACGCTACCCGGCAGCGGCTGCGCCGGCATCGGCGCGGTCACAATCGGGGTGTTCAGCGCGGTGCGCTCGCAGTGACGGCAGGCATATTTGAACCGCACATGTTGCAGCACCGACGCCTTGACCTCGACGTGCAACTGCTCGGTGACGGTCTCGCCCATCCGATGCATCCGATTATGGCAGCACGGACAGTCCTTTTGATCCTCACCCAGATCGTGTTCGACGCGTTGGCGCGGCAGATCGTCAGGCAGCGGCTTGCGGCCGCGTGCCTTCGGCGCCGGCTTTGGAGCCTCCGGCAATCCCGTGTCCGGCACGGCGACCGCCTCGACATCGTCGTCGTCCCGGCTTTCAGCGGCGGCCTGCTCGGCTTCGTTGAAGATGCGCTCCTTGAGCTTTTCGCTCTTCGGCGCATACCGGTGCAGGCGCTCCAGGCGCAACTGCTCCTCTAGATGCAGCACGCGTTGTGCGAGTTTCTCGTTTTCGGCCTTCAGCGCCGCGATCTCGGCCGCGTGCGCCGCGATCAAGGCTTCCAGTTCGTGCGTCGTGGGCTTGCGACTCATCGGAGTCTTGAATCGAAGTCATGCCGCCGCGTCAACCGGGCTCCCATGTCTTCGTCATGTCTTCGGCCGCGTCATCTGAGAACGGCCATGCCGAAGCCCGATGACGCCGCCCGCATCGAACACGCTCAGCCCACGCTCTGATATTGCCGCACCGGATGACGACGCACCGCCGCGATGTTGATGCCGTCAAGCAGCCAGTGCAGCTCCTCCGTCGTCAGCGTCAGCACCGCCTCCTGACTTCGGGGCCAGTGGAATCTGTCGGCCTCCAGCCGCTTCAGCAGCATCCAAAATCCTGACCGATCATAAATCAGCAGCTTGATCCGGTCGCGGCGACGATTGCAGAACGCGAACACCGCGCGCTGGAACGGATCCAGCCCCATCGACTGCTCGACCACGATCGCCAGGCTGTTGATGCCCGCCCGGAAGTCAATCGGTTCGCGGTGAAGGTAGACCCGAAGATCAGACGCCAGTCGGAACATCGCAACGCCCCAGCGCTTCAATCACCGCCGACAGCAACTGCGCGTCGCCGCCTTCCAGCGAAAGCGTCACGCCGTTGGGCATCGATGCCGTCAGCCGCCCTGCACAGGATCGCTCCGTCGCGCAAACCGCAATCGCGCCAGCAGATCGAGTTGGCGACGGCGACGGCGCGCGAACCGGAATAAAGGCTGGCGCAATCGGCGCCCGCGCCTCCGGCTGGCCATCCCCGTTCTGAAGTTGTCGCTTGGCCACCCACTTGCGCAGCAGGTTCGCGTTCACGCCGTGTTGCAGCGCAAGCCCCGCCAGCGACACGCCAGACTGCAGACAGGCCTCGACCAGCCGCTGTTTGCTGGCCGGATCATAGCGACGCCGGCCATTGCGCAACACGCCGACCGTCTCAAGTCTCAAAGGTTCTTCTGGAGTGATCATCGATCGTGTCCACCTCGCTCATGGTGGACACCTCATCCCATCCCCGCGCTCAACTGCATAGGTGCGTAGAAAGGAGCGCTTACCACAGGTCGGCGCCGTCGACCTTGAAGATGCGAGCCCACTCCTTGGCGCAGGCGTTGATGGCGTCGTTGCGCTTCTCCTCCTGCTCGTAGAGCCGCTTCTGCTCCGCCCCGATGAACTGCTCCTGCGGAGGGGTGATCCCGTCGAGGGTGGTCGCGAGATCGCGACCGAGCATCTGCTTACGTGTCGTCATGGTCTTTGGTCTCCTTGTTGAAGCCCGCTGCGAACGGGCCGGGGTCAGCCGTTGTCGGCGTGGTTGGCGTTCCACGCCGACGGCCGGAGGGATCGCACATGAGCATCCAGATCGCCCGCGATTCCTTCGCCCGTCAGGACCTGTGCCGCGAGGTCGTCGCAACCTCGCAGGACTGCGATTGGTGCGGCGGCTTCCGCTATCGCAGCGGCCGCAAGCTGCAGGCCCTGTTCCGCTACAGCACTGAGACCGACGGCGGCCGCACGCACGATCATCGCGGCCTGTTCTGCTCGAAGGGCTGTCACGACAGCTACCACGACCAATGAGCAAGCCCGTCTACATGGTGCTGCGCCGGGCGGAGCCCGGCACACACTACGTGCTTGCGACCCATCGCAAGTTCTATCGCTACAGCGAGGCCGCCCTGTTCACCCAGAGCCTCGCTGTTTCCTGCAACCCCATCATCCTGATGATCTGACAAGGAGACCAACCGTGAGTGAGAAACCCGAACTCTGTTACGTCGTGGTGCCCGGCAATGAGCCGGGCAACCGCATCGGCATCGTCAAGCGCGGCGAGGCCGGCTACTACCTCACCGACTTCGACAATGACGAGGTGCCGATGTCGGCGGTCGAGGAAGCTGTCGACGAGCTGAACGATCGCCTCGGCGTCACCGCCGAGGAGGCGATGCGCATGAAGTCCGGCTCGATGTTCGGCTGGGACACTCCGGCGGCGAGGGAGTGAGCGATGCAGTGCAACACCCCCACCTTCCGCTGGAAGCTCTCCTACATGGGCGGCGTCGAGTACGAGGTTCACGACGAGACCGGCAGCTATCTGGTCGAGATCGCGATGCGCAGTCCCAACAGCTACCACCTGTCGGTCTGCAACGGCGATGACGTCCGCTCCGAGGTCAAGTCCCGGGTCGGTATCCTGCGCCGGTGCAGCTGCATCCGCCGCGCCGACGGCTCGTGGACCTTCGAGGTCCGCCCCGAGACCATCGCCGGCCTGTGCATCAAGACCACCTTCGGCCTGCTCTGCTCGGAGGAGAAGGTCGAGAAGCTCGAGGCGGCGTTCACCGAGGCCCGCCGGCTCGCCGACGAGTTCAACGGCCGCGCCTCCACCACCCAGATCAACGTGTTCGTGATCGCGGGCCGGGTGGCAGCCGATGACGTCGAGGCGATGCGGGCGATCAACTCGGAGGTCCGCGAGCTGATGCAGGACATGGAGACCGGCCTGCAGAACCTCGATGCCAAGGCGGTGCGCGATGCCGCCAAGAAAGCGCGGCTGCTCGGCTCGATGCTCTCCGACGACGCATCGGAGCGGGTCAAGCAGGCCATCGAGACCGCCCGCAAGGCGGCCAACGACATGGTCAAGGCCGCTGAGACGAGCTCGGCCGAGATCGACCTGCAGGCGATCCGCAAGATCACGGAGAGCCGCACCGCGTTCCTCGACATCACCGGCGACAACGTCGAGATCGCGGCTCCCGTGCACGGCGCCCGCGCGCTCGACTTCGAGCCGACCGAGGGCCAGGGGCCCGCGTCCGCGCCCGAGGTCGACGAGGAGGTCGCGCCGATCGCTCCGGCCGCCCCGGCCGTCAAGGTGCCGCAGCTCGAGATGGACTAACGACAACGACCCCGGCGGGCTTCGCAGGCCCGCCGGCTTCGCTTCAAACCCCAACATTTCAAGGAGACCAACATGGCTTGTGACACATGGCGTGCCAACGAGAAGCAGACCCTTACCGAGCGCAAGGAAGAGATCAAGCGCGTGATCGACCTCGTCGCGCAGGAGATCGTCAAGGGCCGCGTCAAGCCCAAGGTGGGCGCGCAGGGCGCGATCACCTTCGAGGGACTGGACGCCGTCACCGACCGGCGCGGCGTCACCGACGCCTGCGTCTACCGCCGGATCATGTCGACCGGATCGGCAATGGCGAAGCAGCAGCTCGCCCGCGCCGAGCAACTGGCCGGACGCCGCGTCGATGCGAAGGCGCTCGCCGGCGGCCACCACTCTCACGATGGAGGCAAGACATGGCACAAGCATTGAAGCGCGGTGACGCTGTCGTCTGGCGCGTGTCGCTTGGCGTCGCCTTTCCCGGAGAGGTCGACACAGTGCGGGGCAACGACGTCTACGTCCTGTTCCCAAATCGTGAGCGGCCCACGGGCGGTCACTGGCTGACCAGCGAAGAGCTGCAGCATGAGCGCTGACCGAGACGGCTTCCTCGTGCAGGACCGGCCGTGCTCGACCTGCATCTATCGCAAGGACAGCCCGCTCGATCTAAAAAAACTCGAAGCCGACGTCGCCAATAAGCACGGCGGCTTCGAGGGCTATCGCGTCTGTCACCACTCGAACGACGCATGCTGCCGCGGCTTCTGGAACCGGCACAAGGACAAGTTCGCCATAGGGCAGATCGCCCAGCGGCTTGGCTTCGTGCGGTTCGTCCGCGACGACACTCTCAAAGACTGACACCCCACCGCCTGTTCGCAGCAGGCGCATTCAAGGAGACCATCAATGTCTGACGTAAGCTACGGCCCTTCACGGGCACAACGAGTGCTGGACCGTCACCGAGCCGACACCGGCCTCGAAGGCGATCAGGAGATCATGCTTACCCACCTGCTCGGCGACATCATCGAGTGGTGCGATGCTCACAAGGTCGACTTCGACCTCGTCGTGCAGAGCACCCGCGAGATGCTGAGGGATGCCGCATCATGAGCGAGAAGAGCGTCATCGAGGACATCATCGAAGCCGCAGCCAAGCACGGCCGCGAGAGTGAGCCCGACCACGAGGTGGGCGACCTGCAGGACCTGCTGCGGGTGGCGTGGAAGATCATGGAGCCGCGGCAGCGCATCCGGTTCTGGAACCACGACACGACGACAGAGCTGCTCAAAGAGTGGGGAGGCATGTGATGGCCTTCCAGTACAACGGCGACAAGTGCCCGAAGTGCCGGCGCTACATGATCGTGGCTCCGCCCATCCCGGCGAACTCGAACGATCAGGTCAAGTGCCAGGTCTGCGGCCATCAAGGCACGCTCGACGAGTTCGCCGAGGCATACGACCGCGACTTCCCGGAGGACGAATGACCAAGTCCCCCGAGCAGTGGCTCGCTTTTGGCGCTGGCGGCCAACTTCCTCAGCGCCGCGCGTCTCAGCGGCGAAGAGCGGCGGCAAGCCCAGTCGATTGCCGCCGGCCTGCAGGAGCGCGCCCAGCACAGTCGCGAGCGTGCCGCGCAGGCCCCCAAGACGGAGGGCGTCATCGGCATCGCTGACGCCCTCAAGCGAAGCGCGAAGTAACAGAGGAGATCATCGTGCGCTTCTATCAAGTCCACCGTCTCGCCGAAGGCGGCCAGAGCGCCGGCTACGAATACTTCACCAGTAAGCGGGCCGCCGATCGGGCCGTCTCGGATTGGAGGGACGACGATCTCGAACAGATCGCCAACGTTGAGCCGATCGACATCACGCCGACGAGGGCCGGCATCCTGCTGGCCCTCAATACCTACACCACCTGATTGCGCATCATCACGTCGCCGAACATCTCGCACGTGTTGATGAAGGCGCCGGCGGCATACTCGACGTCGTCGTACTTCTCGAACGTGGCGTACTCGCCGGGGATGTCCAGCGTGACGGCGAAGGCCTTGCGCTGGGTCGCCGGCTGGAACGGCGTGGCGGGCACGAGCGTGGTCCGTTCGACCAGCTTGATCTTCGCGCCGACCTTCGAGTCGGTGTATTGGTAGAGTGTTCTCATGTTGGTGGTCTCCTTGTGTTGCCGCGCTGCGAACGCGGGATGGGGTCAGAACTCGGTGGCGTCGTCGTGGGGCAGCTGCGGGACGATCAGGTCCCGCAGCTGTGGATCATGCGCTTGACCATCGCGCGCTCCTCACCACCAGCCGACGAGGCAGCAGCCGGCGTCGGCGTAGGTCCGGAACATGGTGCGCAGGTCCTCGAACTCCTGCAGGCTGATGTCGTAGGGCCTGCGGACGATCTCCGTTTTCTCCAGCCGCTCCGCCATCACCTTCACGACGTCGTTAATCTCAGCCGCGCCGGCGCCGTCTCTGCAACCCTGAGCCGCTCCGACGGCACGGGCGCTACCGTCGTGTCGTCGGCGAGCCAAAAAGTGGAAGCTTGACTATATGCAGCAATCAAAGGGCCCGATTGACAGGCCGCGTCTCGGCCGCCCAATAACATTAGATCATACCGCAAGATCGCGTGACACTTGGTGTTTCAACGTCAAGCGTTCGATCATGAGTCGCCATCGGAAGATCCCCCTCAGGCAGATGTCCGAGTTCGGCACGAGAAGCAACCCTCTGAGTTTGAAGTCGTCATGTTTCGCCATGTCCAGCTGAAGACGTTATGTCCGAAATTGGACACTGAGGCTTAAGTATTTCGGCGCCGCGGCGAAAAGCACGTGCTCTTTCGCTCTTCAACCCGGATTTGTAAAGCTTCTTTGTGGCACGCGGATTGCTATGAGACGGTGAAGGATCTGTGGGGCCATGGCGGTCCCGCGGTGACCCGCCCGCACAGTCAGATGAAGCTTGTTCGACTGAGTCAACTCACCGCCATAGACGCTGCACTGTTAAGTGGTCCGGCCGAATGACGCTTGGTCGCGGAGGCGCCGCTGTCGTTATTCGAGCTGGTAGCTCTCTAAGTTGGTCGGATTCGATGAGCGTTCACGCGGCAGCTCTCGATCAAATCCTGACCAGTGCGGCAGGTCCAAGTCTCTATGGTACGGGCGCCTTGGGTGGAGCTGCTCAACCTACGCGACGGATTGGCTGAGCGATGAAGATAGTACATCAGTCTCCTCCGATGCGCACAGATGCTTACGGGCCAAGCGACAGTAGCAGGCAGCAGGCTGCAACTCCGTCAATTTATTCTAGCGTCTTTGTTGGTAGTGGTACGCTAGCCATAAGGTGCTTGCAGCTAGCAAAGGAGATGGGTCACGACATCCGCGCGGCGCTGTGTGCCGACGCTACATTCGCCGATTGGGCCGCTCGCGCCAATATCCTGTGTGTGGTGAGCGTTGAAGAGCTCTCCATGTTGCTGAAGGCCGAGCCGGTGGAATGGATTTTTTCCGTTGCTAATCCGTTCGTGCTGCCGCCGGAGGTGTTTGGGCGAGCCCGTCAAGGCGCTTTCAACTACCATGACGGTCCATTGCCGCGATATGCAGGAACCCATGCGACGTCCTGGGCGCTTCTTGCCGGGGAGACCGAACATGGCATCACGTGGCATCGTATCGCTCATGGGGTTGATACTGGTGAGCTGGTAGTACAGCGCCAAGTGTTGATTGCGCCGAGTGATACGGCATTGACGCTGAATCTCAGATGTTATGAGGCTGCTATCGAGGGCTTCCGCGAGCTTCTAACTGGCTTAACAAATGGAGAGCTCGGTGCTCGTCCGCAGGCGCTAGCGGACCGAAGTTTTTTCCCGAAACGTCGCCGCCCAGATGCTGCGGGTTGTCTGCGATGGGATCGACCAGCGCAGGGTCTGGCAGCGATGACACGTGCCTTGGACTTTGGCCCCTATCATGCCAATCTGTTGGGTCTGTCCAAGGTTTTTGTAGGCGATGACTTCGTCCCCGTCAGGCGCTTGGAGGTGACGGCCGGGAGCTCGGGCTTTGCGGCGGGGTCTCTAGTTGAAATCCACCCTAGCCATTGGCGTGTCGCGACAGGCACAGAGGATGTTGATGTTTGGTTTGGCAGCTCAGATGGTCAGGCTCTGGACGCGCGGACAGTCGCGAGGCGTTCTGGTTTCGATGTAGGCGGCCGCCTCCCGATTCTGAGCGATGACGAGGCCCGGAGCATAACGGTTGCGCATGAATTGTTGGCGCCTCGGGAGAGTTTTTGGCGAGGGCGGCTTGAGAAGTTCAAAACATACCAGCTTGCTTTTTTGCCGTCTGCAAAAGCTGCGGCTGGGCTCAGATGGCAGTCTAGTGCGTGGCGAATTCCAGAAGAGTTGCTTGGGCTGTCCCCCAGTGATCGCGCGGAATTCTTGCTAACTGCTTGGCTGGTCTATCTCGCCCGCATCACGGGGGAATCAGAGCTTCAATTGGGATGGACTCCCGCGCCGAATGGATCGCGAGCCGGCGTGAAAGCGCTCGAGGTGCTTGTTGCGTCTGTCGTGCCGATGGGAATTACCATCGACCTTGATAATGATTTCGTAGAGGCGCGCACGGCGGTCGCGGCAGAATTCGCTCAGCTGAATGAGCAGGATACCTTTGCGCGGGATCTTATTGCGCGATGCCCGACGTTGCGCGGTGTGGAGGCGCTACGATTGCGCCGTCCCTGGCCGGTTGGCGTTACGGTTACGGTAAATGGCGGATCTGCCACTGGTGATCTAGCTTCGAGCCCGATTTCTGAGGCGGCCCTGGCTGGTGAGGCGCTAACGTTTGAGGTTTGCGCTCTGGATGGGAGCTTCCGATGGCACTTTGATGCAAGTCGCCTGGAGCCCAATCAGATCGAGCGTATGACACAGCATTTGCAGAATTTGTTGTGTGCTGTGAAGGCTGATGCGCAGCAGCCGGTGGGGCGGGTTGAACTCTTGTCATCCTCTGAGCGGGCGTATGTGTTGGAGGCGCTGAACCGGACGGCGGTGACGTATCCTGAGCAGCAGTGCATCCATGAGCTGTTCGAGGCCCAGGTGCGCCGTGCGCCGGATGCGGTGGCGGTGGTGTGCGCGGAGGAGCGCGTCAGCTATGGCGAGCTCAATGCGCGGGCCAACCAGCTGGCGCATCATCTGATCGCAATTGGGGTGACGCCGGACCAGCCGGTGGCGATCTGCCTACAGCGCAGTCCGATGATGGTGGTGGGGCTGTTGGCGATCCTGAAGGCGGGTGGGGCCTATCTGCCGCTGGACCCGGCCTATCCGAGCGCGCGGCTGCGCCAGGTGCTTGCGGATGCGGCGCCGTCGCTGCTGCTGGCCGATGCGGCGGGACGATCGGCGCTGGGCGCCGATGCGCTACGCGATCTGACGGTAGTGGATCTGGCGGCGGCGAGCCCGGCCTGGGCGGCGCTGCCGGCCACCGATCCCGACCCGTGCGCGCTCGGCCTGACCTCGCGCCATCTGGCCTATGTGATCTACACCTCCGGATCCACCGGAACGCCCAAGGGCGTCATGGCCGAGCATCGGAGCCTGGTGCGTCTAGTGGCGGGGAACGACTTCGTCGAGATCTCGCCGCAGGACGTCTTTCTCAACGCATCCTCGCCGACATTCGACGCGACCACGTTCGAGCTCTGGGGAGCCTTAGCAAACGGTGCGAGTGTTGTGCTCTATCCTGAACGCTACCTCTCGACAGCAACGCTGGCCCAGATCATCCAAGATCAAGGCATCACCATCGCCTGGATGACTGCCCGGTTGTTCGATACCTATACCGCAGAGGGGCGCGGCACTGATCGGCTGCAGCAACTGCTGGTCGGAGGCGAAGAGGTCTCCGTCACTTCCGTTAGAGCATGCCAGAAGCGACATCCGACGCTGCGGATCTCAAATGCCTACGGCCCGACAGAGAACACCACCTTCAGTCTCTGCTATCCGGTGCCTGCTGGCTTTGATGGAGCCATTGTCCCGATTGGCCGTCCGATCGCGAACACGCGGGTGTACCTGCTGGACGGTCATGGTGCGCCGGTTCCGTTTGGCGCGGCGGGTGAGCTTTACATTGGCGGGGCGGGGGTGGCGCGCGGCTATCTGAACCGGCCGGAGCTGACGGCGGAGCGGTTCATCGCCAGCCCGTTTGTGGACGGCGACCGGCTGTACCGCACTGGCGATCTGGCGCGCTACCTGCCGGACGGCAATCTTGAGTTTTTGGGCCGCAACGACGACCAGGTGAAGATCCGCGGCTTCCGGATCGAGCCGGGGGAGATTGCGGCGCGGCTCATCGAGCATGCCTGGGTGCGCGATGCGGTGGTGGTGGCGCAGCAGGATGGCGCCGGCGAGAAGCGGCTGGTGGCCTATGTGGTGTGCGCGCCTGAAGCTCGATCGGATGAGCCGGATGGCGCTGGCGCTGAGCTGGCCGCGACGTTGCGGGCGCATGTGGGCGCGCACCTGCCGGACTACATGGTGCCGGCGGCGTTCGTGCGGCTGGCGGCGCTGCCGCTGACGGTGAACGGCAAGCTCGACCGCCAGGCGCTGCCGGCACCTGCGGATGAGGCGTATGCGCATCGCGCTTACGCGCCGCCGCAGGGCGAGATCGAGACGGCGCTGGCGCAGATCTGGGCCGAGCTTCTCGGTGTGGAGCGGGTCGGACGCCACGACCACTTCTTCGAACTGGGCGGCCACTCGCTCTTGGCGGTGCAGTTCTTGAGCCGGCTGTCGCAGGCGCTGGGTGTAGCGCTGCCGCTGGCGGCGCTGTTTGCCAAACCGGTGCTGGCCGATCTGGCGACGAACATTGTCGAGATGTTGAGCCGCTGCGGTCCGCAAGACCTGCCGGCGATTGTCGGCGTGTCGCGTGATGAACCGCTTGTGCTGTCGTTTGCGCAGCAGCGGCTGTGGTTTTTGGCGCAGCTGGATCAGGATAGCACGAGCTATCACGTGCCGCTGGCCTTGCGGCTGCGCGGCGTGCTCGACCGCCGCGCCTGGCGGCGCAGCCTTGACCGTGTGTTGGCGCGTCATGAGGCGCTGCGTAGCGTCTTTGTCGCGCCGGAGGGCAAGCCCTGGGTTGAGGTGCTGCCGCCGGATGCGGGGCTGCCGGTGCTCGAGCACGATCTGCGGGACAGGCCGGATGCGGACGCGGCGCTTTTGGATCTGTGCCGGGAAGAGGCGCGCACGCCGTTTGATCTGGCGCGCGGGCCGCTGATCCGGGGCCGCCTGATCCGCACCTCGGATGGGGAGCACGTGTTCCTGCTGACCCAGCATCACATTGTCTCCGATGGCTGGTCGCTGGGCGTCTTGGTGCGCGAACTCAGTCAGCTGTACCGGGCGTTCGTAGCTGGGCAGGACGATCCGCTGCCGCCGCTTGCGATCCAGTATCCGGACTATGCCGCCTGGCAGCGGCAGTGGCTGTCGGGGGAACGGCTGCAGCGCCAGGCGCAGTATTGGCGCAACAATCTATCTGGCGCGCCGGCCCGTCTGGCGCTGCCGACAGATCGGCCTCGGCCGGCAGAGCAGTCGTTTGCCGGGGCCAACCTGCCTGTCGTGATCGATGCGGATCTGACGCGGGATCTGAAGCGGCTGAGCCGGCAGCATGGCACGACCTTGTTCATGACGGTGTTGGCGGCGTGGGCGGCGGTGCTGTTGCGTCTGTCGGGGCAGGACGACATTGTGATCGGGGTGCCGAGCGCCAATCGAGGTCGGTGCGAGCTCGAAGGGTTGATCGGGTTCTTCGTCAACGCCCTGGCGCTTCGCCTCGACCTGTCGGGCGCGCCGAGCGTGGCGGAGCTGTTGGAGCGGACGCGGCGCACGGCCTTGGGAGCACAGGAGCATCAGGACCTGCCGTTTGAGCAGGTGGTGGAGATCGTGCAGCCGCCACGGCATCTTGATCACACCCCGCTGTTCCAGGTGATGCTGGCCTGGCAGAACAACGCCATCCCGTCCTTCGACCTTCCCGGGCTGCTGGTGGAGGCTGCGGGGCAGGGGTTCGATCAGGTCAAGTTCGATCTGGAGCTGAACCTTTGCGAACATGGCGAGGTGATCGCCGGGACGCTGGGTTATGCCACGGCGCTGTTTGATCAGGCGACGATCGAGCGACAGCGGGGGTATCTGCTGGCGCTGCTGCGGGCGATGGTTGCCGATGCGCAGCAAGAGGTCGGGCGGATTGAGCTGCTGCCCCCTGACGAGCGGGCGTACCTGTTGGAGGCGCTGAACCGGACGGCGGTGACGTATCCTGAGCAGCAGTGCATCCATGAGCTGTTCGAGGCCCAGGTGCGCCGTGCGCCGGATGCGGTGGCGGTGGTGTGCGCGGAGGAGCGCGTCAGCTATGGCGAGCTCAATGCGCGGGCCAACCAGCTGGCGCATCATCTGATCGCAATTGGGGTGACGCCGGACCAGCCGGTGGCGATCTGCCTGCAGCGCAGTCCGATGATGGTGGTGGGGCTGTTGGCGATCCTGAAGGCGGGTGGGGCCTATCTGCCGCTGGACCCGGCCTATCCGAGCGCGCGGCTGCGCCAGGTGCTTGCGGATGCGGCGCCGTCGCTGCTGCTGGCCGATGCGGCGGGACGATCGGCGCTGGGCGCCGATGCGCTACGCGATCTGACGGTAGTGGATCTGGCGGCGGCGAGCCCGGCCTGGGCGGCGCTGCCGGCCACCGATCCCGACCCGTGCGCGCTCGGCCTGACCTCGCGCCATCTGGCCTATGTGATCTACACCTCCGGATCCACCGGAACGCCCAAGGGCGTCATGATTGAGCATGCGAGCACCGTGAACCTGCTGCATTGGAGCAGCGGCGTGTTTGCGGAGGAGACCAGCCGCATGCTGTTCTCCACCTCGATCAGTTTTGATCTGTCGATCTATGAGTGCTTCGTTCCGCTGTCACAAGGAAGCACGCTTTATCTTGTCGAAAGTGCGTTGACGCTGGGGCAGACGTCCTTGGATGTCTCCTTGATCAACACAGTCCCCTCGGCGATCGCCGCTCTGGTCGATAACAAAGCCGTGCCGCCCTCGACAAGGGTCATCAATTTGGCGGGCGAGCGGCTGCAGGCAGGCCTCATAGAGAAGGCTTTCGAGAGCAGTCGGGTCGAGAAGATCTGCAATCTGTACGCGCCTTCGGAAACCACGACGTACTCGACCTGGATTTGCATGCGACGGGGAGAGACTGTCGTCGAGACGATTGGCCGTCCGATTGCGAACACGCGGGTGTACCTGCTGGACGGTCATGGTGCGCCGGTTCCGTTTGGCGCGGTCGGGGAGCTTTACATTGGCGGGGCGGGGGTGGCGCGCGGCTATCTGAACCGGCCGGAGCTGACGGCGGAGCGGTTCATCGCCAGCCCGTTTGTGGACGGCGACCGGCTGTACCGCACTGGCGATCTGGCGCGCTACCTGCCGGACGGCAATCTTGAGTTTTTGGGCCGCAACGACGACCAGGTGAAGATCCGCGGCTTCCGGATCGAGCCGGGGGAGATTGCGGCGCGGCTCATCGAGCATGCCTGGGTGCGCGATGCGGTGGTGGTGGCGCAGCAGGATGGCGCCGGCGAGAAGCGGCTGGTGGCCTATGTGGTGTGCGCGCCTGAAGCTCGATCGGATGAGCCGGATGGCGCTGGCGCTGAGCTGGCCGCGACGTTGCGGGCGCATGTGGGCGCGCACCTGCCGGACTACATGGTGCCGGCGGCGTTCGTGCGGCTGGCGGCGCTGCCGCTGACGGTGAACGGCAAGCTCGACCGCCAGGCGCTGCCGGCACCTGCGGATGAGGCGTATGCGCATCGCGCTTACGCGCCGCCGCAGGGCGAGATCGAGACGGCGCTGGCGCAGATCTGGGCCGAGCTTCTCGGTGTGGAGCGGGTCGGACGCCACGACCACTTCTTCGAACTGGGCGGCCACTCGCTCTTGGCGGTGCAGCTGATGGAGCGGCTGCGGCGGCGGTCGCTGGGGGTCGAGGTGCGGACCTTGTTTGCAAAGCCCGTGCTGGCGGATCTGGCCGCGAGCCTCGGCAGTCATCACGAGGTGGCGGTCCCGGCCAACCTGATCAGCGAACAGAGTGCGGCGATCAGGCCAGAGATGCTGCCGCTGATCGAGCTGACGCAGGACGAGATCGCGCGGATCGTCGTCACGGTGCCGGGCGGCGTCGGCAACATCCAGGACATTTATGGCTTGTCGCCGCTGCAGGACGGCATCCTGTTCCATCATCTGTTGGCGACAAAGGGCGATCCGTACCTGCTGGTCTCGCAGATGGCGTTTGCCGATCGTGACCTGCTCGAGCGCTATCTTGCCGCGGTTCAGCGGGTGGTGGGTCGGCACGATATCCTGAGGACGTCGTTTGTCTGGGAAGGGCTGTCGCGCCCGGCCCAGGTGGTGTGGCGGAACGCGCCGCTGGAGGTGAGCGAGGTCGAGCTGGACGGGTCTGGTGGTCCTGGCGCCGCGCAGCTTAAGGATCGGTTTGATCCGCGCCGGCAGCGCATCGAGCTTGGCCGGGCGCCCTTGTTGCGGTTTGTGATTGCGCGCGAGCCCGGCAGTGCGCGCTGGCTGCTGCTGGAGCTGCAGCATCATCTGATCGGGGATCACACCACGCTGGAGGTGATGCATGCCGAGGTCCGGGCCGTGCTGGAGGGACGCGAGCATGAGCTGGCAGCCCCGCAGCCGTTCCGCAACCTGGTGGCGGCGGCACGGCTTGGCGTGGGTGCAGAGGCGCATGAAGAGTTCTTCCGGACGATGCTGGGGGACATCGCTGAGCCGACCACGCCGTTTGGGCTGAGCGAGGTCCACGGCGAGGGCCGCGGGGCTCATGAGGCGCGGCGCATGCTGCCGCAGGCGCTCAACGCGCGATTGCGCAGCCAGGCGCGGCGGCTGGGGGTGAGCCTGGCGAGCCTGTGCCATCTGGCCTGGGGGCAGGTGGTGGCGCGCAGCAGCGACCGCGAGCAGGTGGTGTTCGGCACGGTGCTGTTCGGCCGCATGCATGGCGGGGCGGGTGGCGACCGCGCGATGGGTCTGTTCATCAACACGCTGCCGCTGCGGCTTGACCTGGACGGGACCGGGGTCGAGGCGAGCGTGCGGACCACCCACGCGCGGCTGGCCGAGCTGCTCGCACATGAGCATGCCTCGCTGGCGCTGGCGCAACGCTGCAGCGGCGTTGCGGCGCCGGCGCCGCTGTTCAGCGCGCTGTTGAACTACCGCCACAACACGCCGGCGGCGATCTCCGCCTCCGCAGCCGATGATGCGCTGTCCGGCGTGGAATGGCTGGGCGGGGAGGAGCGCACCAACTATCCGCTGATCTTGTCGGTGGAGGATTTTGGCGAGGCACTCGGGCTGACGGCGCAGGTGGCGGAGGGCGTCTCAGCGGATCGGGTCTGCGGCTACATGCAGCACACGCTCGCGCAACTGGCGGAGGCGCTGGAGCGGGCGCCGACCACGCCGGTGCGGGAGCTGGACATCCTGCCCCCTGACGAGCGGGCGTACCTGTTGGAGGCGCTGAACCGGACGGCGGTGACGTATCCTGAGCAGCAGTGCATCCATGAGCTGTTCGAGGCCCAGGTGCGCCGTGCGCCGGATGCGGTGGCGGTGGTGTGCGCGGAGGAGCGCGTCAGCTATGGCGAGCTCAATGCGCGGGCCAACCAGCTGGCGCATCATCTGATCGCAATTGGGGTGACGCCGGACCAGCCGGTGGCGATCTGCCTGCAGCGCAGTCCGATGATGGTGGTGGGGCTGTTGGCGATCCTGAAGGCGGGTGGGGCCTATCTGCCGCTGGACCCGGCCTATCCGAGCGCGCGGCTGCGCCAGGTGCTTGCGGATGCGGCGCCGTCGCTGCTGCTGGCCGATGCGGCGGGACGATCGGCGCTGGGCGCCGATGCGCTACGCGATCTGACGGTAGTGGATCTGGCGGCGGCGAGCCCGGCCTGGGCGGCGCTGCCGGCCACCGATCCCGACCCGTGCGCGCTCGGCCTGACCTCGCGCCATCTGGCCTATGTGATCTACACCTCGGGCTCGTCAGGCACCCCCAAGGGCGTCATGGTCGAGCATCGGAGCCTGGTCAATCTTGTCGCATGGCATGTGCAAACGTTTTGTCCGCAACCAGAAGCCTGCTGCGCACTCGTGGCTGGAGTGGCATTCGATGCCAGCACCTGGGAGCTATGGTCTGCGTTATGCAACCGCAGCACATTGCAGCTGCCGCCCAAAGCGACAGCTGCAGATTCCTTGCGTCTGCTGCAATGGTGGCGAGATCAATCGCTGGACGTTGCCTTTTTGATCACGCCACTGGCTACACTCGCGCTGGAAGATAAGCTCATCAACTCCAGATTGGAGTACTTGCTTGTTGGCGGGGAACGTCTCCAGCGTGTGCCTGGGCCTCTGTCGCCTCTGAAGCTAATCAACAACTATGGGCCTACTGAAGCTACGGTCGTGGCGACCTCAGGACGGCTCTTCAGCGACAACGCTGTGCCGCATATCGGCCGTCCGATCGCGAACACGCGGGTGTACCTGCTGGACGGTCATGGTGCGCCGGTTCCGTTTGGCGCGGTCGGGGAGCTTTACATTGGCGGGGCGGGGGTGGCGCGCGGCTATCTGAACCGGCCGGAGCTGACGGCGGAGCGGTTCATCGCCAGCCCGTTTGTGGACGGCGACCGGCTGTACCGCACTGGCGATCTGGCGCGCTACCTGCCGGACGGCAATCTTGAGTTTTTGGGCCGCAACGACGACCAGGTGAAGATCCGCGGCTTCCGGATCGAGCCGGGGGAGATTGCGGCGCGGCTCATCGAGCATGCCTGGGTGCGCGATGCGGTGGTGGTGGCGCAGCAGGATGGCGCCGGCGAGAAGCGGCTGGTGGCCTATGTGGTGTGCGCGCCTGAAGCTCGATCGGATGAGCCGGATGGCGCTGGCGCTGAGCTGGCCGCGACGTTGCGGGCGCATGTGGGCGCGCACCTGCCGGACTACATGGTGCCGGCGGCGTTCGTGCGGCTGGCGGCGCTGCCGCTGACGGTGAACGGCAAGCTCGACCGCCAGGCGCTGCCGGCACCTGCGGATGAGGCGTATGCGCATCGCGCTTACGCGCCGCCGCAGGGCGAGATCGAGACGGCGCTGGCGCAGATCTGGGCCGAGCTTCTCGGTGTGGAGCGGGTCGGACGCCACGACCACTTCTTCGAACTGGGCGGCCACTCGCTCTTGGCGGTGCAGCTGATGGAGCGGCTGCGGCGGCGGTCGCTGGGGGTCGAGGTGCGGACCTTGTTTGCAAAGCCCGTGCTGGCGGATCTGGCCGCGAGCCTCGGCAGTCATCACGAGGTGGCGGTCCCGGCCAACCTGATCAGCGAACAGAGTGCGGCGATCAGGCCAGAGATGCTGCCGCTGATCGAGCTGACGCAGGACGAGATCGCGCGGATCGTCGTCACGGTGCCGGGCGGCGTCGGCAACATCCAGGACATTTATGGCTTGTCGCCGCTGCAGGACGGCATCCTGTTCCATCATCTGTTGGCGACAAAGGGCGATCCGTACCTGCTGGTCTCGCAGATGGCGTTTGCCGATCGTGACCTGCTCGAGCGCTATCTTGCCGCGGTTCAGCGGGTGGTGGGTCGGCACGATATCCTGAGGACGTCGTTTGTCTGGGAAGGGCTGTCGCGCCCGGCCCAGGTGGTGTGGCGGAACGCGCCGCTGGAGGTGAGCGAGGTCGAGCTGGACGGGTCTGGTGGTCCTGGCGCCGCGCAGCTTAAGGATCGGTTTGATCCGCGCCGGCAGCGCATCGAGCTTGGCCGGGCGCCCTTGTTGCGGTTTGTGATTGCGCGCGAGCCCGGCAGTGCGCGCTGGCTGCTGCTGGAGCTGCAGCATCATCTGATCGGGGATCACACCACGCTGGAGGTGATGCATGCCGAGGTCCGGGCCGTGCTGGAGGGACGCGAGCATGAGCTGGCAGCCCCGCAGCCGTTCCGCAACCTGGTGGCGGCGGCACGGCTTGGCGTGGGTGCAGAGGCGCATGAAGAGTTCTTCCGGACGATGCTGGGGGACATCGCTGAGCCGACCACGCCGTTTGGGCTGAGCGAGGTCCACGGCGAGGGCCGCGGGGCTCATGAGGCGCGGCGCATGCTGCCGCAGGCGCTCAACGCGCGATTGCGCAGCCAGGCGCGGCGGCTGGGGGTGAGCCTGGCGAGCCTGTGCCATCTGGCCTGGGGGCAGGTGGTGGCGCGCAGCAGCGACCGCGAGCAGGTGGTGTTCGGCACGGTGCTGTTCGGCCGCATGCATGGCGGGGCGGGTGGCGACCGCGCGATGGGTCTGTTCATCAACACGCTGCCGCTGCGGCTTGACCTGGACGGGACCGGGGTCGAGGCGAGCGTGCGGACCACCCACGCGCGGCTGGCCGAGCTGCTCGCACATGAGCATGCCTCGCTGGCGCTGGCGCAACGCTGCAGCGGCGTTGCGGCGCCGGCGCCGCTGTTCAGCGCGCTGTTGAACTACCGCCACAACACGCCGGCGGCGATCTCCGCCTCCGCAGCCGATGATGCGCTGTCCGGCGTGGAATGGCTGGGCGGGGAGGAGCGCACCAACTATCCGCTGATCTTGTCGGTGGAGGATTTTGGCGAGGCACTCGGGCTGACGGCGCAGGTGGCGGAGGGCGTCTCAGCGGATCGGGTCTGCGGCTACATGCAGCACACGCTCGCGCAACTGGCGGAGGCGCTGGAGCGGGCGCCGACCACGCCGGTGCGGGAGCTGGACATCCTGCCCCCTGACGAGCGGGCGTACCTGTTGGAGGCGCTGAACCGGACGGCGGTGACGTATCCTGAGCAGCAGTGCATCCATGAGCTGTTCGAGGCCCAGGTGCGCCGTGCGCCGGATGCGGTGGCGGTGGTGTGCGCGGAGGAGCGCGTCAGCTATGGCGAGCTCAATGCGCGGGCCAACCAGCTGGCGCATCATCTGATCGCAATTGGGGTGACGCCGGACCAGCCGGTGGCGATCTGCCTGCAGCGCAGTCCGATGATGGTGGTGGGGCTGTTGGCGATCCTGAAGGCGGGTGGGGCCTATCTGCCGCTGGACCCGGCCTATCCGAGCGCGCGGCTGCGCCAGGTGCTTGCGGATGCGGCGCCGTCGCTGCTGCTGGCCGATGCGGCGGGACGATCGGCGCTGGGCGCCGATGCGCTACGCGATCTGACGGTAGTGGATCTGGCGGCGGCGAGCCCGGCCTGGGCGGCGCTGCCGGCCACCGATCCCGACCCGTGCGCGCTCGGCCTGACCTCGCGCCATCTGGCCTATGTGATCTACACCTCCGGATCCACCGGAACGCCCAAGGGCGTCATGATTGAGCATGCGAGCACCGTGAACCTGCTGCATTGGAGCAGCGGCGTGTTTGCGGAGGAGACCAGCCGCATGCTGTTCTCCACCTCGATCAGTTTTGATCTGTCGATCTATGAGTGCTTCGTTCCGCTGTCACAAGGAAGCACGCTTTATCTTGTCGAAAGTGCGTTGACGCTGGGGCAGACGTCCTTGGATGTCTCCTTGATCAACACAGTCCCCTCGGCGATCGCCGCTCTGGTCGATAACAAAGCCGTGCCGCCCTCGACAAGGGTCATCAATTTGGCGGGCGAGCGGCTGCAGGCAGGCCTCATAGAGAAGGCTTTCGAGAGCAGTCGGGTCGAGAAGATCTGCAATCTGTACGCGCCTTCGGAAACCACGACGTACTCGACCTGGATTTGCATGCGACGGGGAGAGACTGTCGTCGAGACGATTGGCCGTCCGATTGCGAACACGCGGGTGTACCTGCTGGACGGTCATGGTGCGCCGGTTCCGTTTGGCGCGGCGGGTGAGCTTTACATTGGCGGGGCGGGGGTGGCGCGCGGCTATCTGAACCGGCCGGAGCTGACGGCGGAGCGGTTCATCGCCAGCCCGTTTGTGGACGGCGACCGGCTGTACCGCACTGGCGATCTGGCGCGCTACCTGCCGGACGGCAATCTTGAGTTTTTGGGCCGCAACGACGACCAGGTGAAGATCCGCGGCTTCCGGATCGAGCCGGGGGAGATTGCGGCGCGGCTCATCGAGCATGCCTGGGTGCGCGATGCGGTGGTGGTGGCGCAGCAGGATGGCGCCGGCGAGAAGCGGCTGGTGGCCTATGTGGTGTGCGCGCCTGAAGCTCGATCGGATGAGCCGGATGGCGCTGGCGCTGAGCTGGCCGCGACGTTGCGGGCGCATGTGGGCGCGCACCTGCCGGACTACATGGTGCCGGCGGCGTTCGTGCGGCTGGCGGCGCTGCCGCTGACGGTGAACGGCAAGCTCGACCGCCAGGCGCTGCCGGCACCTGCGGATGAGGCGTATGCGCATCGCGCTTACGCGCCGCCGCAGGGCGAGATCGAGACGGCGCTGGCGCAGATCTGGGCCGAGCTTCTCGGTGTGGAGCGGGTCGGACGCCACGACCACTTCTTCGAACTGGGCGGCCACTCGCTCTTGGCGGTGCAGTTCTTGAGCCGGCTGTCGCAGGCGCTGGGTGTAGCGCTGCCGCTGGCGGCGCTGTTTGCCAAACCGGTGCTGGCCGATCTGGCGACGAACATTGTCGAGATGTTGAGCCGCTGCGGTCCGCAAGACCTGCCGGCGATTGTCGGCGTGTCGCGTGATGAACCGCTTGTGCTGTCGTTTGCGCAGCAGCGGCTGTGGTTTTTGGCGCAGCTGGATCAGGATAGCACGAGCTATCACGTGCCGCTGGCCTTGCGGCTGCGCGGCGTGCTCGACCGCCGCGCCTGGCGGCGCAGCCTTGACCGTGTGTTGGCGCGTCATGAGGCGCTGCGTAGCGTCTTTGTCGCGCCGGAGGGCAAGCCCTGGGTTGAGGTGCTGCCGCCGGATGCGGGGCTGCCGGTGCTCGAGCACGATCTGCGGGACAGGCCGGATGCGGACGCGGCGCTTTTGGATCTGTGCCGGGAAGAGGCGCGCACGCCGTTTGATCTGGCGCGCGGGCCGCTGATCCGGGGCCGCCTGATCCGCACCTCGGATGGGGAGCACGTGTTCCTGCTGACCCAGCATCACATTGTCTCCGATGGCTGGTCGCTGGGCGTCTTGGTGCGCGAACTCAGTCAGCTGTACCGGGCGTTCGTAGCTGGGCAGGACGATCCGCTGCCGCCGCTTGCGATCCAGTATCCGGACTATGCCGCCTGGCAGCGGCAGTGGCTGTCGGGGGAACGGCTGCAGCGCCAGGCGCAGTATTGGCGCAACAATCTATCTGGCGCGCCGGCCCGTCTGGCGCTGCCGACAGATCGGCCTCGGCCGGCAGAGCAGTCGTTTGCCGGGGCCAACCTGCCTGTCGTGATCGATGCGGATCTGACGCGGGATCTGAAGCGGCTGAGCCGGCAGCATGGCACGACCTTGTTCATGACGGTGTTGGCGGCGTGGGCGGCGGTGCTGTTGCGTCTGTCGGGGCAGGACGACATTGTGATCGGGGTGCCGAGCGCCAATCGAGGTCGGTGCGAGCTCGAAGGGTTGATCGGGTTCTTCGTCAACGCCCTGGCGCTTCGCCTCGACCTGTCGGGCGCGCCGAGCGTGGCGGAGCTGTTGGAGCGGACGCGGCGCACGGCCTTGGGAGCACAGGAGCATCAGGACCTGCCGTTTGAGCAGGTGGTGGAGATCGTGCAGCCGCCACGGCATCTTGATCACACCCCGCTGTTCCAGGTGATGCTGGCCTGGCAGAACAACGCCATCCCGTCCTTCGACCTTCCCGGGCTGCTGGTGGAGGCTGCGGGGCAGGGGTTCGATCAGGTCAAGTTCGATCTGGAGCTGAACCTTTGCGAACATGGCGAGGTGATCGCCGGGACGCTGGGTTATGCCACGGCGCTGTTTGATCAGGCGACGATCGAGCGACAGCGGGGGTATCTGCTGGCGCTGCTGCGGGCGATGGTTGCCGATGCGCAGCAAGAGGTCGGGCGGATTGAGCTGCTGCCCCCTGACGAGCGGGCGTACCTGTTGGAGGCGCTGAACCGGACGGCGGTGACGTATCCTGAGCAGCAGTGCATCCATGAGCTGTTCGAGGCCCAGGTGCGCCGTGCGCCGGATGCGGTGGCGGTGGTGTGCGCGGAGGAGCGCGTCAGCTATGGCGAGCTCAATGCGCGGGCCAACCAGCTGGCGCATCATCTGATCGCAATTGGGGTGACGCCGGACCAGCCGGTGGCGATCTGCCTGCAGCGCAGTCCGATGATGGTGGTGGGGCTGTTGGCGATCCTGAAGGCGGGTGGGGCCTATCTGCCGCTGGACCCGGCCTATCCGAGCGCGCGGCTGCGCCAGGTGCTTGCGGATGCGGCGCCGTCGCTGCTGCTGGCCGATGCGGCGGGACGATCGGCGCTGGGCGCCGATGCGCTACGCGATCTGACGGTAGTGGATCTGGCGGCGGCGAGCCCGGCCTGGGCGGCGCTGCCGGCCACCGATCCCGACCCGTGCGCGCTCGGCCTGACCTCGCGCCATCTGGCCTATGTGATCTACACCTCGGGCTCGTCAGGCACCCCCAAGGGCGTCATGGTCGAGCATCGGAGCCTGGTCAATCTTGTCGCATGGCATGTGCAAACGTTTTGTCCGCAACCAGAAGCCTGCTGCGCACTCGTGGCTGGAGTGGCATTCGATGCCAGCACCTGGGAGCTATGGTCTGCGTTATGCAACCGCAGCACATTGCAGCTGCCGCCCAAAGCGACAGCTGCAGATTCCTTGCGTCTGCTGCAATGGTGGCGAGATCAATCGCTGGACGTTGCCTTTTTGATCACGCCACTGGCTACACTCGCGCTGGAAGATAAGCTCATCAACTCCAGATTGGAGTACTTGCTTGTTGGCGGGGAACGTCTCCAGCGTGTGCCTGGGCCTCTGTCGCCTCTGAAGCTAATCAACAACTATGGGCCTACTGAAGCTACGGTCGTGGCGACCTCAGGACGGCTCTTCAGCGACAACGCTGTGCCGCATATCGGCCGTCCGATCGCGAACACGCGGGTGTACCTGCTGGACGGTCATGGTGCGCCGGTTCCGTTTGGCGCGGTCGGGGAGCTTTACATTGGCGGGGCGGGGGTGGCGCGCGGCTATCTGAACCGGCCGGAGCTGACGGCGGAGCGGTTCATCGCCAGCCCGTTTGTGGACGGCGACCGGCTGTACCGCACTGGCGATCTGGCGCGCTACCTGCCGGACGGCAATCTTGAGTTTTTGGGCCGCAACGACGACCAGGTGAAGATCCGCGGCTTCCGGATCGAGCCGGGGGAGATTGCGGCGCGGCTCATCGAGCATGCCTGGGTGCGCGATGCGGTGGTGGTGGCGCAGCAGGATGGCGCCGGCGAGAAGCGGCTGGTGGCCTATGTGGTGTGCGCGCCTGAAGCTCGATCGGATGAGCCGGATGGCGCTGGCGCTGAGCTGGCCGCGACGTTGCGGGCGCATGTGGGCGCGCACCTGCCGGACTACATGGTGCCGGCGGCGTTCGTGCGGCTGGCGGCGCTGCCGCTGACGGTGAACGGCAAGCTCGACCGCCAGGCGCTGCCGGCACCTGCGGATGAGGCGTATGCGCATCGCGCTTACGCGCCGCCGCAGGGCGAGATCGAGACGGCGCTGGCGCAGATCTGGGCCGAGCTTCTCGGTGTGGAGCGGGTCGGACGCCACGACCACTTCTTCGAACTGGGCGGCCACTCGCTCTTGGCGGTGCAGCTGATGGAGCGGCTGCGGCGGCGGTCGCTGGGGGTCGAGGTGCGGACCTTGTTTGCAAAGCCCGTGCTGGCGGATCTGGCCGCGAGCCTCGGCAGTCATCACGAGGTGGCGGTCCCGGCCAACCTGATCAGCGAACAGAGTGCGGCGATCAGGCCAGAGATGCTGCCGCTGATCGAGCTGACGCAGGACGAGATCGCGCGGATCGTCGTCACGGTGCCGGGCGGCGTCGGCAACATCCAGGACATTTATGGCTTGTCGCCGCTGCAGGACGGCATCCTGTTCCATCATCTGTTGGCGACAAAGGGCGATCCGTACCTGCTGGTCTCGCAGATGGCGTTTGCCGATCGTGACCTGCTCGAGCGCTATCTTGCCGCGGTTCAGCGGGTGGTGGGTCGGCACGATATCCTGAGGACGTCGTTTGTCTGGGAAGGGCTGTCGCGCCCGGCCCAGGTGGTGTGGCGGAACGCGCCGCTGGAGGTGAGCGAGGTCGAGCTGGACGGGTCTGGTGGTCCTGGCGCCGCGCAGCTTAAGGATCGGTTTGATCCGCGCCGGCAGCGCATCGAGCTTGGCCGGGCGCCCTTGTTGCGGTTTGTGATTGCGCGCGAGCCCGGCAGTGCGCGCTGGCTGCTGCTGGAGCTGCAGCATCATCTGATCGGGGATCACACCACGCTGGAGGTGATGCATGCCGAGGTCCGGGCCGTGCTGGAGGGACGCGAGCATGAGCTGGCAGCCCCGCAGCCGTTCCGCAACCTGGTGGCGGCGGCACGGCTTGGCGTGGGTGCAGAGGCGCATGAAGAGTTCTTCCGGACGATGCTGGGGGACATCGCTGAGCCGACCACGCCGTTTGGGCTGAGCGAGGTCCACGGCGAGGGCCGCGGGGCTCATGAGGCGCGGCGCATGCTGCCGCAGGCGCTCAACGCGCGATTGCGCAGCCAGGCGCGGCGGCTGGGGGTGAGCCTGGCGAGCCTGTGCCATCTGGCCTGGGGGCAGGTGGTGGCGCGCAGCAGCGACCGCGAGCAGGTGGTGTTCGGCACGGTGCTGTTCGGCCGCATGCATGGCGGGGCGGGTGGCGACCGCGCGATGGGTCTGTTCATCAACACGCTGCCGCTGCGGCTTGACCTGGACGGGACCGGGGTCGAGGCGAGCGTGCGGACCACCCACGCGCGGCTGGCCGAGCTGCTCGCACATGAGCATGCCTCGCTGGCGCTGGCGCAACGCTGCAGCGGCGTTGCGGCGCCGGCGCCGCTGTTCAGCGCGCTGTTGAACTACCGCCACAACACGCCGGCGGCGATCTCCGCCTCCGCAGCCGATGATGCGCTGTCCGGCGTGGAATGGCTGGGCGGGGAGGAGCGCACCAACTATCCGCTGATCTTGTCGGTGGAGGATTTTGGCGAGGCACTCGGGCTGACGGCGCAGGTGGCGGAGGGCGTCTCAGCGGATCGGGTCTGCGGCTACATGCAGCACACGCTCGCGCAACTGGCGGAGGCGCTGGAGCGGGCGCCGACCACGCCGGTGCGGGAGCTGGACATCCTGCCCCCTGACGAGCGGGCGTACCTGTTGGAGGCGCTGAACCGGACGGCGGTGACGTATCCTGAGCAGCAGTGCATCCATGAGCTGTTCGAGGCCCAGGTGCGCCGTGCGCCGGATGCGGTGGCGGTGGTGTGCGCGGAGGAGCGCGTCAGCTATGGCGAGCTCAATGCGCGGGCCAACCAGCTGGCGCATCATCTGATCGCAATTGGGGTGACGCCGGACCAGCCGGTGGCGATCTGCCTACAGCGCAGTCCGATGATGGTGGTGGGGCTGTTGGCGATCCTGAAGGCGGGTGGGGCCTATCTGCCGCTGGACCCGGCCTATCCGAGCGCGCGGCTGCGCCAGGTGCTTGCGGATGCGGCGCCGTCGCTGCTGCTGGCCGATGCGGCGGGACGATCGGCGCTGGGCGCCGATGCGCTACGCGATCTGACGGTAGTGGATCTGGCGGCGGCGAGCCCGGCCTGGGCGGCGCTGCCGGCCACCGATCCCGACCCGTGCGCGCTCGGCCTGACCTCGCGCCATCTGGCCTATGTGATCTACACCTCGGGCTCGTCAGGCACCCCCAAGGGCGTCATGGCCGAGCATCGGAGCCTGGTGCGTCTAGTGGCGGGGAACGACTTCGTCGAGATCTCGCCGCAGGACGTCTTTCTCAACGCATCCTCGCCGACATTCGACGCGACCACGTTCGAGCTCTGGGGAGCCTTAGCAAACGGTGCGAGTGTTGTGCTCTATCCTGAACGCTACCTCTCGACAGCAACGCTGGCCCAGATCATCCAAGATCAAGGCATCACCATCGCCTGGATGACTGCCCGGTTGTTCGATACCTATACCGCAGAGGGGCGCGGCACTGATCGGCTGCAGCAACTGCTGGTCGGAGGCGAAGAGGTCTCCGTCACTTCCGTTAGAGCATGCCAGAAGCGACATCCGACGCTGCGGATCTCAAATGCCTACGGCCCGACAGAGAACACCACCTTCAGTCTCTGCTATCCGGTGCCTGCTGGCTTTGATGGAGCCATTGTCCCGATTGGCCGTCCGATTGCGAACACGCGGGTGTACCTGCTGGACGGTCATGGTGCGCCGGTTCCGTTTGGCGCGGCGGGTGAGCTTTACATTGGCGGGGCGGGGGTGGCGCGCGGCTATCTGAACCGGCCGGAGCTGACGGCGGAGCGGTTCATCGCCAGCCCGTTTGTGGACGGCGACCGGCTGTACCGCACTGGCGATCTGGCGCGCTACCTGCCGGACGGCAATCTTGAGTTTTTGGGCCGCAACGACGACCAGGTGAAGATCCGCGGCTTCCGGATCGAGCCGGGGGAGATTGCGGCGCGGCTCATCGAGCATGCCTGGGTGCGCGATGCGGTGGTGGTGGCGCAGCAGGATGGCGCCGGCGAGAAGCGGCTGGTGGCCTATGTGGTGTGCGCGCCTGAAGCTCGATCGGATGAGCCGGATGGCGCTGGCGCTGAGCTGGCCGCGACGTTGCGGGCGCATGTGGGCGCGCACCTGCCGGACTACATGGTGCCGGCGGCGTTCGTGCGGCTGGCGGCGCTGCCGCTGACGGTGAACGGCAAGCTCGACCGCCAGGCGCTGCCGGCACCTGCGGATGAGGCGTATGCGCATCGCGCTTACGCGCCGCCGCAGGGCGAGATCGAGACGGCGCTGGCGCAGATCTGGGCCGAGCTTCTCGGTGTGGAGCGGGTCGGACGCCACGACCACTTCTTCGAACTGGGCGGCCACTCGCTCTTGGCGGTGCAGCTGATGGAGCGGCTGCGGCGGCGGTCGCTGGGGGTCGAGGTGCGGACCTTGTTTGCAAAGCCCGTGCTGGCGGATCTGGCCGCGAGCCTCGGCAGTCATCACGAGGTGGCGGTCCCGGCCAACCTGATCAGCGAACAGAGTGCGGCGATCAGGCCAGAGATGCTGCCGCTGATCGAGCTGACGCAGGACGAGATCGCGCGGATCGTCGTCACGGTGCCGGGCGGCGTCGGCAACATCCAGGACATTTATGGCTTGTCGCCGCTGCAGGACGGCATCCTGTTCCATCATCTGTTGGCGACAAAGGGCGATCCGTACCTGCTGGTCTCGCAGATGGCGTTTGCCGATCGTGACCTGCTCGAGCGCTATCTTGCCGCGGTTCAGCGGGTGGTGGGTCGGCACGATATCCTGAGGACGTCGTTTGTCTGGGAAGGGCTGTCGCGCCCGGCCCAGGTGGTGTGGCGGAACGCGCCGCTGGAGGTGAGCGAGGTCGAGCTGGACGGGTCTGGTGGTCCTGGCGCCGCGCAGCTTAAGGATCGGTTTGATCCGCGCCGGCAGCGCATCGAGCTTGGCCGGGCGCCCTTGTTGCGGTTTGTGATTGCGCGCGAGCCCGGCAGTGCGCGCTGGCTGCTGCTGGAGCTGCAGCATCATCTGATCGGGGATCACACCACGCTGGAGGTGATGCATGCCGAGGTCCGGGCCGTGCTGGAGGGACGCGAGCATGAGCTGGCAGCCCCGCAGCCGTTCCGCAACCTGGTGGCGGCGGCACGGCTTGGCGTGGGTGCAGAGGCGCATGAAGAGTTCTTCCGGACGATGCTGGGGGACATCGCTGAGCCGACCACGCCGTTTGGGCTGAGCGAGGTCCACGGCGAGGGCCGCGGGGCTCATGAGGCGCGGCGCATGCTGCCGCAGGCGCTCAACGCGCGATTGCGCAGCCAGGCGCGGCGGCTGGGGGTGAGCCTGGCGAGCCTGTGCCATCTGGCCTGGGGGCAGGTGGTGGCGCGCAGCAGCGACCGCGAGCAGGTGGTGTTCGGCACGGTGCTGTTCGGCCGCATGCATGGCGGGGCGGGTGGCGACCGCGCGATGGGTCTGTTCATCAACACGCTGCCGCTGCGGCTTGACCTGGACGGGACCGGGGTCGAGGCGAGCGTGCGGACCACCCACGCGCGGCTGGCCGAGCTGCTCGCACATGAGCATGCCTCGCTGGCGCTGGCGCAACGCTGCAGCGGCGTTGCGGCGCCGGCGCCGCTGTTCAGCGCGCTGTTGAACTACCGCCACAACACGCCGGCGGCGATCTCCGCCTCCGCAGCCGATGATGCGCTGTCCGGCGTGGAATGGCTGGGCGGGGAGGAGCGCACCAACTATCCGCTGATCTTGTCGGTGGAGGATTTTGGCGAGGCACTCGGGCTGACGGCGCAGGTGGCGGAGGGCGTCTCAGCGGATCGGGTCTGCGGCTACATGCAGCACACGCTCGCGCAACTGGCGGAGGCGCTGGAGCGGGCGCCGACCACGCCGGTGCGGGAGCTGGACATCCTGCCCCCTGACGAGCGGGCGTACCTGTTGGAGGCGCTGAACCGGACGGCGGTGACGTATCCTGAGCAGCAGTGCATCCATGAGCTGTTCGAGGCCCAGGTGCGCCGTGCGCCGGATGCGGTGGCGGTGGTGTGCGCGGAGGAGCGCGTCAGCTATGGCGAGCTCAATGCGCGGGCCAACCAGCTGGCGCATCATCTGATCGCAATTGGGGTGACGCCGGACCAGCCGGTGGCGATCTGCCTACAGCGCAGTCCGATGATGGTGGTGGGGCTGTTGGCGATCCTGAAGGCGGGTGGGGCCTATCTGCCGCTGGACCCGGCCTATCCGAGCGCGCGGCTGCGCCAGGTGCTTGCGGATGCGGCGCCGTCGCTGCTGCTGGCCGATGCGGCGGGACGATCGGCGCTGGGCGCCGATGCGCTACGCGATCTGACGGTAGTGGATCTGGCGGCGGCGAGCCCGGCCTGGGCGGCGCTGCCGGCCACCGATCCCGACCCGTGCGCGCTCGGCCTGACCTCGCGCCATCTGGCCTATGTGATCTACACCTCCGGATCCACCGGAACGCCCAAGGGCGTCATGATTGAGCATGCGAGCACCGTGAACCTGCTGCATTGGAGCAGCGGCGTGTTTGCGGAGGAGACCAGCCGCATGCTGTTCTCCACCTCGATCAGTTTTGATCTGTCGATCTATGAGTGCTTCGTTCCGCTGTCACAAGGAAGCACGCTTTATCTTGTCGAAAGTGCGTTGACGCTGGGGCAGACGTCCTTGGATGTCTCCTTGATCAACACAGTCCCCTCGGCGATCGCCGCTCTGGTCGATAACAAAGCCGTGCCGCCCTCGACAAGGGTCATCAATTTGGCGGGCGAGCGGCTGCAGGCAGGCCTCATAGAGAAGGCTTTCGAGAGCAGTCGGGTCGAGAAGATCTGCAATCTGTACGCGCCTTCGGAAACCACGACGTACTCGACCTGGATTTGCATGCGACGGGGAGAGACTGTCGTCGAGACGATTGGCCGTCCGATTGCGAACACGCGGGTGTACCTGCTGGACGGTCATGGTGCGCCGGTTCCGTTTGGCGCGGTCGGGGAGCTTTACATTGGCGGGGCGGGGGTGGCGCGCGGCTATCTGAACCGGCCGGAGCTGACGGCGGAGCGGTTCATCGCCAGCCCGTTTGTGGACGGCGACCGGCTGTACCGCACTGGCGATCTGGCGCGCTACCTGCCGGACGGCAATCTTGAGTTTTTGGGCCGCAACGACGACCAGGTGAAGATCCGCGGCTTCCGGATCGAGCCGGGGGAGATTGCGGCGCGGCTCATCGAGCATGCCTGGGTGCGCGATGCGGTGGTGGTGGCGCAGCAGGATGGCGCCGGCGAGAAGCGGCTGGTGGCCTATGTGGTGTGCGCGCCTGAAGCTCGATCGGATGAGCCGGATGGCGCTGGCGCTGAGCTGGCCGCGACGTTGCGGGCGCATGTGGGCGCGCACCTGCCGGACTACATGGTGCCGGCGGCGTTCGTGCGGCTGGCGGCGCTGCCGCTGACGGTGAACGGCAAGCTCGACCGCCAGGCGCTGCCGGCACCTGCGGATGAGGCGTATGCGCATCGCGCTTACGCGCCGCCGCAGGGCGAGATCGAGACGGCGCTGGCGCAGATTTGGGCCGAGCTTCTCGGTGTGGAGCGGGTCGGACGCCACGACCACTTCTTCGAACTGGGCGGCCACTCGCTCTTGGCGGTGCAGCTGATGGAGCGGCTGCGGCGGCGGTCGCTGGGGGGCGAGGTGCGGACCTTGTTTGCAAAGCCCGTGCTGGCGGATCTGGCCGCGAGCCTCGGCAGTCATCACGAGGTGGCGGTCCCGGCCAACCTGATCAGCGAACAGAGTGCGGCGATCAGGCCAGAGATGCTGCCGCTGATCGAGCTGACGCAGGACGAGATCGCGCGGATCGTCGTCACGGTGCCGGGCGGCGTCGGCAACATCCAGGACATTTATGGCTTGTCGCCGCTGCAGGACGGCATCCTGTTCCATCATCTGTTGGCGACAAAGGGCGATCCGTACCTGCTGGTCTCGCAGATGGCGTTTGCCGATCGTGACCTGCTCGAGCGCTATCTTGCCGCGGTTCAGCGGGTGGTGGGTCGGCACGATATCCTGAGGACGTCGTTTGTCTGGGAAGGGCTGTCGCGCCCGGCCCAGGTGGTGTGGCGGAACGCGCCGCTGGAGGTGAGCGAGGTCGAGCTGGACGGGTCTGGTGGTCCTGGCGCCGCGCAGCTTAAGGATCGGTTTGATCCGCGCCGGCAGCGCATCGAGCTTGGCCGGGCGCCCTTGTTGCGGTTTGTGATTGCGCGCGAGCCCGGCAGTGCGCGCTGGCTGCTGCTGGAGCTGCAGCATCATCTGATCGGGGATCACACCACGCTGGAGGTGATGCATGCCGAGGTCCGGGCCGTGCTGGAGGGACGCGAGCATGAGCTGGCAGCCCCGCAGCCGTTCCGCAACCTGGTGGCGGCGGCACGGCTTGGCGTGGGTGCAGAGGCGCATGAAGAGTTCTTCCGGACGATGCTGGGGGACATCGCTGAGCCGACCACGCCGTTTGGGCTGAGCGAGGTCCACGGCGAGGGCCGCGGGGCTCATGAGGCGCGGCGCATGCTGCCGCAGGCGCTCAACGCGCGATTGCGCAGCCAGGCGCGGCGGCTGGGGGTGAGCCTGGCGAGCCTGTGCCATCTGGCCTGGGGGCAGGTGGTGGCGCGCAGCAGCGACCGCGAGCAGGTGGTGTTCGGCACGGTGCTGTTCGGCCGCATGCATGGCGGGGCGGGTGGCGACCGCGCGATGGGTCTGTTCATCAACACGCTGCCGCTGCGGCTTGACCTGGACGGGACCGGGGTCGAGGCGAGCGTGCGGACCACCCACGCGCGGCTGGCCGAGCTGCTCGCACATGAGCATGCCTCGCTGGCGCTGGCGCAACGCTGCAGCGGCGTTGCGGCGCCGGCGCCGCTGTTCAGCGCGCTGTTGAACTACCGCCACAACACGCCGGCGGCGATCTCCGCCTCCGCAGCCGATGATGCGCTGTCCGGCGTGGAATGGCTGGGCGGGGAGGAGCGCACCAACTATCCGCTGATCTTGTCGGTGGAGGATTTTGGCGAGGCACTCGGGCTGACGGCGCAGGTGGCGGAGGGCGTCTCAGCGGATCGGGTCTGCGGCTACATGCAGCACACGCTCGCGCAACTGGCGGAGGCGCTGGAGCGGGCGCCGACCACGCCGGTGCGGGAGCTGGACATCCTGCCCCCTGACGAGCGGGCGTACCTGTTGGAGGCGCTGAACCGGACGGCGGTGACGTATCCTGAGCAGCAGTGCATCCATGAGCTGTTCGAGGCCCAGGTGCGCCGTGCGCCGGATGCGGTGGCGGTGGTGTGCGCGGAGGAGCGCGTCAGCTATGGCGAGCTCAATGCGCGGGCCAACCAGCTGGCGCATCATCTGATCGCAATTGGGGTGACGCCGGACCAGCCGGTGGCGATCTGCCTACAGCGCAGTCCGATGATGGTGGTGGGGCTGTTGGCGATCCTGAAGGCGGGTGGGGCCTATCTGCCGCTGGACCCGGCCTATCCGAGCGCGCGGCTGCGCCAGGTGCTTGCGGATGCGGCGCCGTCGCTGCTGCTGGCCGATGCGGCGGGACGATCGGCGCTGGGCGCCGATGCGCTACGCGATCTGACGGTAGTGGATCTGGCGGCGGCGAGCCCGGCCTGGGCGGCGCTGCCGGCCACCGATCCCGACCCGTGCGCGCTCGGCCTGACCTCGCGCCATCTGGCCTATGTGATCTACACCTCCGGATCCACCGGAACGCCCAAGGGCGTCATGATTGAGCATGCGAGCACCGTGAACCTGCTGCATTGGAGCAGCGGCGTGTTTGCGGAGGAGACCAGCCGCATGCTGTTCTCCACCTCGATCAGTTTTGATCTGTCGATCTATGAGTGCTTCGTTCCGCTGTCACAAGGAAGCACGCTTTATCTTGTCGAAAGTGCGTTGACGCTGGGGCAGACGTCCTTGGATGTCTCCTTGATCAACACAGTCCCCTCGGCGATCGCCGCTCTGGTCGATAACAAAGCCGTGCCGCCCTCGACAAGGGTCATCAATTTGGCGGGCGAGCGGCTGCAGGCAGGCCTCATAGAGAAGGCTTTCGAGAGCAGTCGGGTCGAGAAGATCTGCAATCTGTACGCGCCTTCGGAAACCACGACGTACTCGACCTGGATTTGCATGCGACGGGGAGAGACTGTCGTCGAGACGATTGGCCGTCCGATCGCGAACACGCGGGTGTACCTGCTGGACGGTCATGGTGCGCCGGTTCCGTTTGGCGCGGTCGGGGAGCTTTACATTGGCGGGGCGGGGGTGGCGCGCGGCTATCTGAACCGGCCGGAGCTGACGGCGGAGCGGTTCATCGCCAGCCCGTTTGTGGACGGCGACCGGCTGTACCGCACTGGCGATCTGGCGCGCTACCTGCCGGACGGCAATCTTGAGTTTTTGGGCCGCAACGACGACCAGGTGAAGATCCGCGGCTTCCGGATCGAGCCGGGGGAGATTGCGGCGCGGCTCATCGAGCATGCCTGGGTGCGCGATGCGGTGGTGGTGGCGCAGCAGGATGGCGCCGGCGAGAAGCGGCTGGTGGCCTATGTGGTGTGCGCGCCTGAAGCTCGATCGGATGAGCCGGATGGCGCTGGCGCTGAGCTGGCCGCGACGTTGCGGGCGCATGTGGGCGCGCACCTGCCGGACTACATGGTGCCGGCGGCGTTCGTGCGGCTGGCGGCGCTGCCGCTGACGGTGAACGGCAAGCTCGACCGCCAGGCGCTGCCGGCACCTGCGGATGAGGCGTATGCGCATCGCGCTTACGCGCCGCCGCAGGGCGAGATCGAGACGGCGCTGGCGCAGATCTGGGCCGAGCTTCTCGGTGTGGAGCGGGTCGGACGCCACGACCACTTCTTCGAACTGGGCGGCCACTCGCTCTTGGCGGTGCAGCTGATGGAGCGGCTGCGGCGGCGGTCGCTGGGGGTCGAGGTGCGGACCTTGTTTGCAAAGCCCGTGCTGGCGGATCTGGCCGCGAGCCTCGGCAGTCATCACGAGGTGGCGGTCCCGGCCAACCTGATCAGCGAACAGAGTGCGGCGATCAGGCCAGAGATGCTGCCGCTGATCGAGCTGACGCAGGACGAGATCGCGCGGATCGTCGTCACGGTGCCGGGCGGCGTCGGCAACATCCAGGACATTTATGGCTTGTCGCCGCTGCAGGACGGCATCCTGTTCCATCATCTGTTGGCGACAAAGGGCGATCCGTACCTGCTGGTCTCGCAGATGGCGTTTGCCGATCGTGACCTGCTCGAGCGCTATCTTGCCGCGGTTCAGCGGGTGGTGGGTCGGCACGATATCCTGAGGACGTCGTTTGTCTGGGAAGGGCTGTCGCGCCCGGCCCAGGTGGTGTGGCGGAACGCGCCGCTGGAGGTGAGCGAGGTCGAGCTGGACGGGTCTGGTGGTCCTGGCGCCGCGCAGCTTAAGGATCGGTTTGATCCGCGCCGGCAGCGCATCGAGCTTGGCCGGGCGCCCTTGTTGCGGTTTGTGATTGCGCGCGAGCCCGGCAGTGCGCGCTGGCTGCTGCTGGAGCTGCAGCATCATCTGATCGGGGATCACACCACGCTGGAGGTGATGCATGCCGAGGTCCGGGCCGTGCTGGAGGGACGCGAGCATGAGCTGGCAGCCCCGCAGCCGTTCCGCAACCTGGTGGCGGCGGCACGGCTTGGCGTGGGTGCAGAGGCGCATGAAGAGTTCTTCCGGACGATGCTGGGGGACATCGCTGAGCCGACCACGCCGTTTGGGCTGAGCGAGGTCCACGGCGAGGGCCGCGGGGCTCATGAGGCGCGGCGCATGCTGCCGCAGGCGCTCAACGCGCGATTGCGCAGCCAGGCGCGGCGGCTGGGGGTGAGCCTGGCGAGCCTGTGCCATCTGGCCTGGGGGCAGGTGGTGGCGCGCAGCAGCGACCGCGAGCAGGTGGTGTTCGGCACGGTGCTGTTCGGCCGCATGCATGGCGGGGCGGGTGGCGACCGCGCGATGGGTCTGTTCATCAACACGCTGCCGCTGCGGCTTGACCTGGACGGGACCGGGGTCGAGGCGAGCGTGCGGACCACCCACGCGCGGCTGGCCGAGCTGCTCGCACATGAGCATGCCTCGCTGGCGCTGGCGCAACGCTGCAGCGGCGTTGCGGCGCCGGCGCCGCTGTTCAGCGCGCTGTTGAACTACCGCCACAACACGCCGGCGGCGATCTCCGCCTCCGCAGCCGATGATGCGCTGTCCGGCGTGGAATGGCTGGGCGGGGAGGAGCGCACCAACTATCCGCTGATCTTGTCGGTGGAGGATTTTGGCGAGGCACTCGGGCTGACGGCGCAGGTGGCGGAGGGCGTCTCAGCGGATCGGGTCTGCGGCTACATGCAGCACACGCTCGCGCAACTGGCGGAGGCGCTGGAGCGGGCGCCGACCACGCCGGTGCGGGAGCTGGACATCCTGCCCCCTGACGAGCGGGCGTACCTGTTGGAGGCGCTGAACCGGACGGCGGTGACGTATCCTGAGCAGCAGTGCATCCATGAGCTGTTCGAGGCCCAGGTGCGCCGTGCGCCGGATGCGGTGGCGGTGGTGTGCGCGGAGGAGCGCGTCAGCTATGGCGAGCTCAATGCGCGGGCCAACCAGCTGGCGCATCATCTGATCGCAATTGGGGTGACGCCGGACCAGCCGGTGGCGATCTGCCTACAGCGCAGTCCGATGATGGTGGTGGGGCTGTTGGCGATCCTGAAGGCGGGTGGGGCCTATCTGCCGCTGGACCCGGCCTATCCGAGCGCGCGGCTGCGCCAGGTGCTTGCGGATGCGGCGCCGTCGCTGCTGCTGGCCGATGCGGCGGGACGATCGGCGCTGGGCGCCGATGCGCTACGCGATCTGACGGTAGTGGATCTGGCGGCGGCGAGCCCGGCCTGGGCGGCGCTGCCGGCCACCGATCCCGACCCGTGCGCGCTCGGCCTGACCTCGCGCCATCTGGCCTATGTGATCTACACCTCGGGCTCGTCAGGCACCCCCAAGGGCGTCATGGCCGAGCATCGGAGCCTGGTGCGTCTAGTGGCGGGGAACGACTTCGTCGAGATCTCGCCGCAGGACGTCTTTCTCAACGCATCCTCGCCGACATTCGACGCGACCACGTTCGAGCTCTGGGGAGCCTTAGCAAACGGTGCGAGTGTTGTGCTCTATCCTGAACGCTACCTCTCGACAGCAACGCTGGCCCAGATCATCCAAGATCAAGGCATCACCATCGCCTGGATGACTGCCCGGTTGTTCGATACCTATACCGCAGAGGGGCGCGGCACTGATCGGCTGCAGCAACTGCTGGTCGGAGGCGAAGAGGTCTCCGTCACTTCCGTTAGAGCATGCCAGAAGCGACATCCGACGCTGCGGATCTCAAATGCCTACGGCCCGACAGAGAACACCACCTTCAGTCTCTGCTATCCGGTGCCTGCTGGCTTTGATGGAGCCATTGTCCCGATTGGCCGTCCGATTGCGAACACGCGGGTGTACCTGCTGGACGGTCATGGTGCGCCGGTTCCGTTTGGCGCGGCGGGTGAGCTTTACATTGGCGGGGCGGGGGTGGCGCGCGGCTATCTGAACCGGCCGGAGCTGACGGCGGAGCGGTTCATCGCCAGCCCGTTTGTGGACGGCGACCGGCTGTACCGCACTGGCGATCTGGCGCGCTACCTGCCGGACGGCAATCTTGAGTTTTTGGGCCGCAACGACGACCAGGTGAAGATCCGCGGCTTCCGGATCGAGCCGGGGGAGATTGCGGCGCGGCTCATCGAGCATGCCTGGGTGCGCGATGCGGTGGTGGTGGCGCAGCAGGATGGCGCCGGCGAGAAGCGGCTGGTGGCCTATGTGATGTGCGCGCCTGAAGCTCGATCGGATGAGCCGGATGGCGCTGGCGCTGAGCTGGCCGCGACGTTGCGGGCGCATGTGGGCGCGCACCTGCCGGACTACATGGTGCCGGCGGCGTTCGTGCGGCTGGCGGCGCTGCCGCTGACGGTGAACGGCAAGCTCGACCGCCAGGCGCTGCCGGCACCTGCGGATGAGGCGTATGCGCATCGCGCTTACGCGCCGCCGCAGGGCGAGATCGAGACGGCGCTGGCGCAGATCTGGGCCGAGCTTCTCGGTGTGGAGCGGGTCGGACGCCACGACCACTTCTTCGAACTGGGCGGCCACTCGCTCTTGGCGGTGCAGTTCTTGAGCCGGCTGTCGCAGGCGCTGGGTGTAGCGCTGCCGCTGGCGGCGCTGTTTGCCAAACCGGTGCTGGCCGATCTGGCGACGAACATTGTCGAGATGTTGAGCCGCTGCGGTCCGCAAGACCTGCCGGCGATTGTCGGCGTGTCGCGTGATGAACCGCTTGTGCTGTCGTTTGCGCAGCAGCGGCTGTGGTTTTTGGCGCAGCTGGATCAGGATAGCACGAGCTATCACGTGCCGCTGGCCTTGCGGCTGCGCGGCGTGCTCGACCGCCGCGCCTGGCGGCGCAGCCTTGACCGTGTGTTGGCGCGTCATGAGGCGCTGCGTAGCGTCTTTGTCGCGCCGGAGGGCAAGCCCTGGGTTGAGGTGCTGCCGCCGGATGCGGGGCTGCCGGTGCTCGAGCACGATCTGCGGGACAGGCCGGATGCGGACGCGGCGCTTTTGGATCTGTGCCGGGAAGAGGCGCGCACGCCGTTTGATCTGGCGCGCGGGCCGCTGATCCGGGGCCGCCTGATCCGCACCTCGGATGGGGAGCACGTGTTCCTGCTGACCCAGCATCACATTGTCTCCGATGGCTGGTCGCTGGGCGTCTTGGTGCGCGAACTCAGTCAGCTGTACCGGGCGTTCGTAGCTGGGCAGGACGATCCGCTGCCGCCGCTTGCGATCCAGTATCCGGACTATGCCGCCTGGCAGCGGCAGTGGCTGTCGGGGGAACGGCTGCAGCGCCAGGCGCAGTATTGGCGCAACAATCTATCTGGCGCGCCGGCCCGTCTGGCGCTGCCGACAGATCGGCCTCGGCCGGCAGAGCAGTCGTTTGCCGGGGCCAACCTGCCTGTCGTGATCGATGCGGATCTGACGCGGGATCTGAAGCGGCTGAGCCGGCAGCATGGCACGACCTTGTTCATGACGGTGTTGGCGGCGTGGGCGGCGGTGCTGTTGCGTCTGTCGGGGCAGGACGACATTGTGATCGGGGTGCCGAGCGCCAATCGAGGTCGGTGCGAGCTCGAAGGGTTGATCGGGTTCTTCGTCAACGCCCTGGCGCTTCGCCTCGACCTGTCGGGCGCGCCGAGCGTGGCGGAGCTGTTGGAGCGGACGCGGCGCACGGCCTTGGGAGCACAGGAGCATCAGGACCTGCCGTTTGAGCAGGTGGTGGAGATCGTGCAGCCGCCACGGCATCTTGATCACACCCCGCTGTTCCAGGTGATGCTGGCCTGGCAGAACAACGCCATCCCGTCCTTCGACCTTCCCGGGCTGCTGGTGGAGGCTGCGGGGCAGGGGTTCGATCAGGTCAAGTTCGATCTGGAGCTGAACCTTTGCGAACATGGCGAGGTGATCGCCGGGACGCTGGGTTATGCCACGGCGCTGTTTGATCAGGCGACGATCGAGCGACAGCGGGGGTATCTGCTGGCGCTGCTGCGGGCGATGGTTGCCGATGCGCAGCAAGAGGTCGGGCGGATTGAGCTGCTGCCCCCTGACGAGCGGGCGTACCTGTTGGAGGCGCTGAACCGGACGGCGGTGACGTATCCTGAGCAGCAGTGCATCCATGAGCTGTTCGAGGCCCAGGTGCGCCGTGCGCCGGATGCGGTGGCGGTGGTGTGCGCGGAGGAGCGCGTCAGCTATGGCGAGCTCAATGCGCGGGCCAACCAGCTGGCGCATCATCTGATCGCAATTGGGGTGACGCCGGACCAGCCGGTGGCGATCTGCCTACAGCGCAGTCCGATGATGGTGGTGGGGCTGTTGGCGATCCTGAAGGCGGGTGGGGCCTATCTGCCGCTGGACCCGGCCTATCCGAGCGCGCGGCTGCGCCAGGTGCTTGCGGATGCGGCGCCGTCGCTGCTGCTGGCCGATGCGGCGGGACGATCGGCGCTGGGCGCCGATGCGCTACGCGATCTGACGGTAGTGGATCTGGCGGCGGCGAGCCCGGCCTGGGCGGCGCTGCCGGCCACCGATCCCGACCCGTGCGCGCTCGGCCTGACCTCGCGCCATCTGGCCTATGTGATCTACACCTCCGGATCCACCGGAACGCCCAAGGGCGTCATGATTGAGCATGCGAGCACCGTGAACCTGCTGCATTGGAGCAGCGGCGTGTTTGCGGAGGAGACCAGCCGCATGCTGTTCTCCACCTCGATCAGTTTTGATCTGTCGATCTATGAGTGCTTCGTTCCGCTGTCACAAGGAAGCACGCTTTATCTTGTCGAAAGTGCGTTGACGCTGGGGCAGACGTCCTTGGATGTCTCCTTGATCAACACAGTCCCCTCGGCGATCGCCGCTCTGGTCGATAACAAAGCCGTGCCGCCCTCGACAAGGGTCATCAATTTGGCGGGCGAGCGGCTGCAGGCAGGCCTCATAGAGAAGGCTTTCGAGAGCAGTCGGGTCGAGAAGATCTGCAATCTGTACGCGCCTTCGGAAACCACGACGTACTCGACCTGGATTTGCATGCGACGGGGAGAGACTGTCGTCGAGACGATTGGCCGTCCGATTGCGAACACGCGGGTGTACCTGCTGGACGGTCATGGTGCGCCGGTTCCGTTTGGCGCGGTCGGGGAGCTTTACATTGGCGGGGCGGGGGTGGCGCGCGGCTATCTGAACCGGCCGGAGCTGACGGCGGAGCGGTTCATCGCCAGCCCGTTTGTGGACGGCGACCGGCTGTACCGCACTGGCGATCTGGCGCGCTACCTGCCGGACGGCAATCTTGAGTTTTTGGGCCGCAACGACGACCAGGTGAAGATCCGCGGCTTCCGGATCGAGCCGGGGGAGATTGCGGCGCGGCTCATCGAGCATGCCTGGGTGCGCGATGCGGTGGTGGTGGCGCAGCAGGATGGCGCCGGCGAGAAGCGGCTGGTGGCCTATGTGGTGTGCGCGCCTGAAGCTCGATCGGATGAGCCGGATGGCGCTGGCGCTGAGCTGGCCGCGACGTTGCGGGCGCATGTGGGCGCGCACCTGCCGGACTACATGGTGCCGGCGGCGTTCGTGCGGCTGGCGGCGCTGCCGCTGACGGTGAACGGCAAGCTCGACCGCCAGGCGCTGCCGGCACCTGCGGATGAGGCGTATGCGCATCGCGCTTACGCGCCGCCGCAGGGCGAGATCGAGACGGCGCTGGCGCAGATCTGGGCCGAGCTTCTCGGTGTGGAGCGGGTCGGACGCCACGACCACTTCTTCGAACTGGGCGGCCACTCGCTCTTGGCGGTGCAGCTGATGGAGCGGCTGCGGCGGCGGTCGCTGGGGGTCGAGGTGCGGACCTTGTTTGCAAAGCCCGTGCTGGCGGATCTGGCCGCGAGCCTCGGCAGTCATCACGAGGTGGCGGTCCCGGCCAACCTGATCAGCGAACAGAGTGCGGCGATCAGGCCAGAGATGCTGCCGCTGATCGAGCTGACGCAGGACGAGATCGCGCGGATCGTCGTCACGGTGCCGGGCGGCGTCGGCAACATCCAGGACATTTATGGCTTGTCGCCGCTGCAGGACGGCATCCTGTTCCATCATCTGTTGGCGACAAAGGGCGATCCGTACCTGCTGGTCTCGCAGATGGCGTTTGCCGATCGTGACCTGCTCGAGCGCTATCTTGCCGCGGTTCAGCGGGTGGTGGGTCGGCACGATATCCTGAGGACGTCGTTTGTCTGGGAAGGGCTGTCGCGCCCGGCCCAGGTGGTGTGGCGGAACGCGCCGCTGGAGGTGAGCGAGGTCGAGCTGGACGGGTCTGGTGGTCCTGGCGCCGCGCAGCTTAAGGATCGGTTTGATCCGCGCCGGCAGCGCATCGAGCTTGGCCGGGCGCCCTTGTTGCGGTTTGTGATTGCGCGCGAGCCCGGCAGTGCGCGCTGGCTGCTGCTGGAGCTGCAGCATCATCTGATCGGGGATCACACCACGCTGGAGGTGATGCATGCCGAGGTCCGGGCCGTGCTGGAGGGACGCGAGCATGAGCTGGCAGCCCCGCAGCCGTTCCGCAACCTGGTGGCGGCGGCACGGCTTGGCGTGGGTGCAGAGGCGCATGAAGAGTTCTTCCGGACGATGCTGGGGGACATCGCTGAGCCGACCACGCCGTTTGGGCTGAGCGAGGTCCACGGCGAGGGCCGCGGGGCTCATGAGGCGCGGCGCATGCTGCCGCAGGCGCTCAACGCGCGATTGCGCAGCCAGGCGCGGCGGCTGGGGGTGAGCCTGGCGAGCCTGTGCCATCTGGCCTGGGGGCAGGTGGTGGCGCGCAGCAGCGACCGCGAGCAGGTGGTGTTCGGCACGGTGCTGTTCGGCCGCATGCATGGCGGGGCGGGTGGCGACCGCGCGATGGGTCTGTTCATCAACACGCTGCCGCTGCGGCTTGACCTGGACGGGACCGGGGTCGAGGCGAGCGTGCGGACCACCCACGCGCGGCTGGCCGAGCTGCTCGCACATGAGCATGCCTCGCTGGCGCTGGCGCAACGCTGCAGCGGCGTTGCGGCGCCGGCGCCGCTGTTCAGCGCGCTGTTGAACTACCGCCACAACACGCCGGCGGCGATCTCCGCCTCCGCAGCCGATGATGCGCTGTCCGGCGTGGAATGGCTGGGCGGGGAGGAGCGCACCAACTATCCGCTGATCTTGTCGGTGGAGGATTTTGGCGAGGCACTCGGGCTGACGGCGCAGGTGGCGGAGGGCGTCTCAGCGGATCGGGTCTGCGGCTACATGCAGCACACGCTCGCGCAACTGGCGGAGGCGCTGGAGCGGGCGCCGACCACGCCGGTGCGGGAGCTGGACATCCTGCCCCCTGACGAGCGGGCGTACCTGTTGGAGGCGCTGAACCGGACGGCGGTGACGTATCCTGAGCAGCAGTGCATCCATGAGCTGTTCGAGGCCCAGGTGCGCCGTGCGCCGGATGCGGTGGCGGTGGTGTGCGCGGAGGAGCGCGTCAGCTATGGCGAGCTCAATGCGCGGGCCAACCAGCTGGCGCATCATCTGATCGCAATTGGGGTGACGCCGGACCAGCCGGTGGCGATCTGCCTACAGCGCAGTCCGATGATGGTGGTGGGGCTGTTGGCGATCCTGAAGGCGGGTGGGGCCTATCTGCCGCTGGACCCGGCCTATCCGAGCGCGCGGCTGCGCCAGGTGCTTGCGGATGCGGCGCCGTCGCTGCTGCTGGCCGATGCGGCGGGACGATCGGCGCTGGGCGCCGATGCGCTACGCGATCTGACGGTAGTGGATCTGGCGGCGGCGAGCCCGGCCTGGGCGGCGCTGCCGGCCACCGATCCCGACCCGTGCGCGCTCGGCCTGACCTCGCGCCATCTGGCCTATGTGATCTACACCTCCGGATCCACCGGAACGCCCAAGGGCGTCATGATTGAGCATGCGAGCACCGTGAACCTGCTGCATTGGAGCAGCGGCGTGTTTGCGGAGGAGACCAGCCGCATGCTGTTCTCCACCTCGATCAGTTTTGATCTGTCGATCTATGAGTGCTTCGTTCCGCTGTCACAAGGAAGCACGCTTTATCTTGTCGAAAGTGCGTTGACGCTGGGGCAGACGTCCTTGGATGTCTCCTTGATCAACACAGTCCCCTCGGCGATCGCCGCTCTGGTCGATAACAAAGCCGTGCCGCCCTCGACAAGGGTCATCAATTTGGCGGGCGAGCGGCTGCAGGCAGGCCTCATAGAGAAGGCTTTCGAGAGCAGTCGGGTCGAGAAGATCTGCAATCTGTACGCGCCTTCGGAAACCACGACGTACTCGACCTGGATTTGCATGCGACGGGGAGAGACTGTCGTCGAGACGATTGGCCGTCCGATTGCGAACACGCGGGTGTACCTGCTGGACGGTCATGGTGCGCCGGTTCCGTTTGGCGCGGTCGGGGAGCTTTACATTGGCGGGGCGGGGGTGGCGCGCGGCTATCTGAACCGGCCGGAGCTGACGGCGGAGCGGTTCATCGCCAGCCCGTTTGTGGACGGCGACCGGCTGTACCGCACTGGCGATCTGGCGCGCTACCTGCCGGACGGCAATCTTGAGTTTTTGGGCCGCAACGACGACCAGGTGAAGATCCGCGGCTTCCGGATCGAGCCGGGGGAGATTGCGGCGCGGCTCATCGAGCATGCCTGGGTGCGCGATGCGGTGGTGGTGGCGCAGCAGGATGGCGCCGGCGAGAAGCGGCTGGTGGCCTATGTGGTGTGCGCGCCTGAAGCTCGATCGGATGAGCCGGATGGCGCTGGCGCTGAGCTGGCCGCGACGTTGCGGGCGCATGTGGGCGCGCACCTGCCGGACTACATGGTGCCGGCGGCGTTCGTGCGGCTGGCGGCGCTGCCGCTGACGGTGAACGGCAAGCTCGACCGCCAGGCGCTGCCGGCACCTGCGGATGAGGCGTATGCGCATCGCGCTTACGCGCCGCCGCAGGGCGAGATCGAGACGGCGCTGGCGCAGATCTGGGCCGAGCTTCTCGGTGTGGAGCGGGTCGGACGCCACGACCACTTCTTCGAACTGGGCGGCCACTCGCTCTTGGCGGTGCAGCTGATGGAGCGGCTGCGGCGGCGGTCGCTGGGGGTCGAGGTGCGGACCTTGTTTGCAAAGCCCGTGCTGGCGGATCTGGCCGCGAGCCTCGGCAGTCATCACGAGGTGGCGGTCCCGGCCAACCTGATCAGCGAACAGAGTGCGGCGATCAGGCCAGAGATGCTGCCGCTGATCGAGCTGACGCAGGACGAGATCGCGCGGATCGTCGTCACGGTGCCGGGCGGCGTCGGCAACATCCAGGACATTTATGGCTTGTCGCCGCTGCAGGACGGCATCCTGTTCCATCATCTGTTGGCGACAAAGGGCGATCCGTACCTGCTGGTCTCGCAGATGGCGTTTGCCGATCGTGACCTGCTCGAGCGCTATCTTGCCGCGGTTCAGCGGGTGGTGGGTCGGCACGATATCCTGAGGACGTCGTTTGTCTGGGAAGGGCTGTCGCGCCCGGCCCAGGTGGTGTGGCGGAACGCGCCGCTGGAGGTGAGCGAGGTCGAGCTGGACGGGTCTGGTGGTCCTGGCGCCGCGCAGCTTAAGGATCGGTTTGATCCGCGCCGGCAGCGCATCGAGCTTGGCCGGGCGCCCTTGTTGCGGTTTGTGATTGCGCGCGAGCCCGGCAGTGCGCGCTGGCTGCTGCTGGAGCTGCAGCATCATCTGATCGGGGATCACACCACGCTGGAGGTGATGCATGCCGAGGTCCGGGCCGTGCTGGAGGGACGCGAGCATGAGCTGGCAGCCCCGCAGCCGTTCCGCAACCTGGTGGCGGCGGCACGGCTTGGCGTGGGTGCAGAGGCGCATGAAGAGTTCTTCCGGACGATGCTGGGGGACATCGCTGAGCCGACCACGCCGTTTGGGCTGAGCGAGGTCCACGGCGAGGGCCGCGGGGCTCATGAGGCGCGGCGCATGCTGCCGCAGGCGCTCAACGCGCGATTGCGCAGCCAGGCGCGGCGGCTGGGGGTGAGCCTGGCGAGCCTGTGCCATCTGGCCTGGGGGCAGGTGGTGGCGCGCAGCAGCGACCGCGAGCAGGTGGTGTTCGGCACGGTGCTGTTCGGCCGCATGCATGGCGGGGCGGGTGGCGACCGCGCGATGGGTCTGTTCATCAACACGCTGCCGCTGCGGCTTGACCTGGACGGGACCGGGGTCGAGGCGAGCGTGCGGACCACCCACGCGCGGCTGGCCGAGCTGCTCGCACATGAGCATGCCTCGCTGGCGCTGGCGCAACGCTGCAGCGGCGTTGCGGCGCCGGCGCCGCTGTTCAGCGCGCTGTTGAACTACCGCCACAACACGCCGGCGGCGATCTCCGCCTCCGCAGCCGATGATGCGCTGTCCGGCGTGGAATGGCTGGGCGGGGAGGAGCGCACCAACTATCCGCTGATCTTGTCGGTGGAGGATTTTGGCGAGGCACTCGGGCTGACGGCGCAGGTGGCGGAGGGCGTCTCAGCGGATCGGGTCTGCGGCTACATGCAGCACACGCTCGCGCAACTGGCGGAGGCGCTGGAGCGGGCGCCGACCACGCCGGTGCGGGAGCTGGACATCCTGCCCCCTGACGAGCGGGCGTACCTGTTGGAGGCGCTGAACCGGACGGCGGTGACGTATCCTGAGCAGCAGTGCATCCATGAGCTGTTCGAGGCCCAGGTGCGCCGTGCGCCGGATGCGGTGGCGGTGGTGCGCGCGGAGGAGCGCGTCAGCTATGGCGAGCTCAATGCGCGGGCCAACCAGCTGGCGCATCATCTGATCGCAATTGGGGTGACGCCGGACCAGCCGGTGGCGATCTGCCTACAGCGCAGTCCGATGATGGTGGTGGGGCTGTTGGCGATCCTGAAGGCGGGTGGGGCCTATCTGCCGCTGGACCCGGCCTATCCGAGCGCGCGGCTGCGCCAGGTGCTTGCGGATGCGGCGCCGTCGCTGCTGCTGGCCGATGCGGCGGGACGATCGGCGCTGGGCGCCGATGCGCTACGCGATCTGACGGTAGTGGATCTGGCGGCGGCGAGCCCGGCCTGGGCGGCGCTGCCGGCCACCGATCCCGACCCGTGCGCGCTCGGCCTGACCTCGCGCCATCTGGCCTATGTGATCTACACCTCGGGCTCGTCAGGCCCCCCCAAGGGCGTCATGGTCGAGCATCGCGGCCTGGTCAATCTGGGGCTGGCTCAGATCAGGCTTTTTGGCGTTTGTTCAAACAGTCGCGTGGTGCAGTTCGCCTCCTTTGGTTTTGATGCCAGCGCCTCGGAGCTGGTTATGGCATTGGGCTCAGGAGCCGCATTGCATTTGCCTGCGGATGAGCTCCGTCAAGCAGGTAACAAGCTATCGGATTATCTGCGAAGCGAAGCCATCACCCATGCGACGTTGCCTCCAGCATTGCTTCAGGAAGGCAGGAATGTGGAATATTTGGCGTCGCAGGCTCTCATTCTTGCTGGAGAGCTGCCGAAGGCTGAACTCATCCGACGCCTGCCTGCAGCATCTATTGTCAACGCCTATGGACCTACCGAAGGGACAGTCTGTGCGACGACGTGGAGCTGCCCGGATGGATTTGATGGAGCCATTGTCCCGATCGGCCGTCCGATTGCGAACACGCGGGTGTACCTGCTTGACGGTCATGGTGTGCCGGTTCCGTTTGGCGCGGCGGGTGAGCTTTACATTGGCGGGGCGGGGGTGGCGCGCGGCTATCTGAACCGGCCGGAGCTGACGGCGGAGCGGTTCATCGCCAGCCCGTTTGTGGACGGCGACCGGCTGTACCGCACTGGCGATCTGGCGCGCTACCTGCCGGACGGCAATCTTGAGTTTTTGGGCCGCAACGACGACCAGGTGAAGATCCGCGGCTTCCGGATCGAGCCGGGGGAGATTGCGGCGCGGCTCATCGAGCATGCCTGGGTGCGCGATGCGGTGGTGGTGGCGCAGCAGGATGGCGCCGGCGAGAAGCGGCTGGTGGCCTATGTGGTGTGCGCGCCTGAAGCTCGATCGGATGAGCCGGATGGCGCTGGCGCTGAGCTGGCCGCGACGTTGCGGGCGCATGTGGGCGCGCACCTGCCGGACTACATGGTGCCGGCGGCGTTCGTGCGGCTGGCGGCGCTGCCGCTGACGGTGAACGGCAAGCTCGACCGCCAGGCGCTGCCGGCACCTGCGGATGAGGCGTATGCGCATCGCGCTTACGCGCCGCCGCAGGGCGAGATCGAGACGGCGCTGGCGCAGATCTGGGCCGAGCTTCTCGGTGTGGAGCGGGTCGGACGCCACGACCACTTCTTCGAACTGGGCGGCCACTCGCTCTTGGCGGTGCAGCTGATGGAGCGGCTGCGGCGGCGGTCGCTGGGGGTCGAGGTGCGGACCTTGTTTGCAAAGCCCGTGCTGGCGGATCTGGCCGCGAGCCTCGGCAGTCATCACGAGGTGGCGGTCCCGGCCAACCTGATCAGCGAACAGAGTGCGGCGATCAGGCCAGAGATGCTGCCGCTGATCGAGCTGACGCAGGACGAGATCGCGCGGATCGTCGTCACGGTGCCGGGCGGCGTCGGCAACATCCAGGACATTTATGGCTTGTCGCCGCTGCAGGACGGCATCCTGTTCCATCATCTGTTGGCGACAAAGGGCGATCCGTACCTGCTGGTCTCGCAGATGGCGTTTGCCGATCGTGACCTGCTCGAGCGCTATCTTGCCGCGGTTCAGCGGGTGGTGGGTCGGCACGATATCCTGAGGACGTCGTTTGTCTGGGAAGGGCTGTCGCGCCCGGCCCAGGTGGTGTGGCGGAACGCGCCGCTGGAGGTGAGCGAGGTCGAGCTGGACGGGTCTGGTGGTCCTGGCGCCGCGCAGCTTAAGGATCGGTTTGATCCGCGCCGGCAGCGCATCGAGCTTGGCCGGGCGCCCTTGTTGCGGTTTGTGATTGCGCGCGAGCCCGGCAGTGCGCGCTGGCTGCTGCTGGAGCTGCAGCATCATCTGATCGGGGATCACACCACGCTGGAGGTGATGCACGCCGAGGTCCGGGCCGTGCTGGAGGGACGCGAGCATGAGCTGGCAGCCCCGCAGCCGTTCCGCAACCTGGTGGCGGCGGCACGGCTTGGCGTGGGTGCAGAGGCGCATGAAGAGTTCTTCCGGACGATGCTGGGGGACATCGCTGAGCCGACCACGCCGTTTGGGCTGAGCGAGGTCCACGGCGAGGGCCGCGGGGCTCATGAGGCGCGGCGCATGCTGCCGCAGGCGCTCAACGCGCGATTGCGCAGCCAGGCGCGGCGGCTGGGGGTGAGCCTGGCGAGCCTGTGCCATCTGGCCTGGGGGCAGGTGGTGGCGCGCAGCAGCGACCGCGAGCAGGTGGTGTTCGGCACGGTGCTGTTCGGCCGCATGCATGGCGGGGCGGGTGGCGACCGCGCGATGGGTCTGTTCATCAACACGCTGCCGCTGCGGCTTGACCTGGACGGGACCGGGGTCGAGGCGAGCGTGCGGACCACCCACGCGCGGCTGGCCGAGCTGCTCGCACATGAGCATGCCTCGCTGGCGCTGGCGCAACGCTGCAGCGGCGTTGCGGCGCCGGCGCCGCTGTTCAGCGCGCTGTTGAACTACCGCCACAACACGCCGGCGGCGATCTCCGCCTCCGCAGCCGATGATGCGCTGTCCGGCGTGGAATGGCTGGGCGGGGAGGAGCGCACCAACTATCCGCTGATCTTGTCGGTGGAGGATTTTGGCGAGGCACTCGGGCTGACGGCGCAGGTGGCGGAGGGCGTCTCAGCGGATCGGGTCTGCGGCTACATGCAGCACACGCTCGCGCAACTGGCGGAGGCGCTGGAGCGGGCGCCGACCACGCCGGTGCGGGAGCTGGACATCCTGCCCCCTGACGAGCGGGCGTACCTGTTGGAGGCGCTGAACCGGACGGCGGTGACGTATCCTGAGCAGCAGTGCATCCATGAGCTGTTCGAGGCCCAGGTGCGCCGTGCGCCGGATGCGGTGGCGGTGGTGTGCGCGGAGGAGCGCGTCAGCTATGGCGAGCTCAATGCGCGGGCCAACCAGCTGGCGCATCATCTGATCGCAATTGGGGTGACGCCGGACCAGCCGGTGGCGATCTGCCTACAGCGCAGTCCGATGATGGTGGTGGGGCTGTTGGCGATCCTGAAGGCGGGTGGGGCCTATCTGCCGCTGGACCCGGCCTATCCGAGCGCGCGGCTGCGCCAGGTGCTTGCGGATGCGGCGCCGTCGCTGCTGCTGGCCGATGCGGCGGGACGATCGGCGCTGGGCGCCGATGCGCTACGCGATCTGACGGTAGTGGATCTGGCGGCGGCGAGCCCGGCCTGGGCGGCGCTGCCGGCCACCGATCCCGACCCGTGCGCGCTCGGCCTGACCTCGCGCCATCTGGCCTATGTGATCTACACCTCCGGATCCACCGGAACGCCCAAGGGCGTCATGGCCGAGCATCGGAGCCTGGTGCGTCTAGTGGCGGGGAACGACTTCGTCGAGATCTCGCCGCAGGACGTCTTTCTCAACGCATCCTCGCCGACATTCGACGCGACCACGTTCGAGCTCTGGGGAGCCTTAGCAAACGGTGCGAGTGTTGTGCTCTATCCTGAACGCTACCTCTCGACAGCAACGCTGGCCCAGATCATCCAAGATCAAGGCATCACCATCGCCTGGATGACTGCCCGGTTGTTCGATACCTATACCGCAGAGGGGCGCGGCACTGATCGGCTGCAGCAACTGCTGGTCGGAGGCGAAGAGGTCTCCGTCACTTCCGTTAGAGCATGCCAGAAGCGACATCCGACGCTGCGGATCTCAAATGCCTACGGCCCGACAGAGAACACCACCTTCAGTCTCTGCTATCCGGTGCCTGCTGGCTTTGATGGAGCCATTGTCCCGATTGGCCGTCCGATTGCGAACACGCGGGTGTACCTGCTGGACGGTCATGGTGTGCCGGTTCCGTTTGGCGCGGCGGGTGAGCTTTACATTGGCGGGGCGGGGGTGGCGCGCGGCTATCTGAACCGGCCGGAGCTGACGGCGGAGCGGTTCATCGCCAGCCCGTTTGTGGACGGCGACCGGCTGTACCGCACTGGCGATCTGGCGCGCTACCTGCCGGACGGCAATCTTGAGTTTTTGGGCCGCAACGACGACCAGGTGAAGATCCGCGGCTTCCGGATCGAGCCGGGGGAGATTGCGGCGCGGCTCATCGAGCATGCCTGGGTGCGCGATGCGGTGGTGGTGGCGCAGCAGGATGGCGCCGGCGAGAAGCGGCTGGTGGCCTATGTGGTGTGCGCGCCTGAAGCTCGATCGGATGAGCCGGATGGCGCTGGCGCTGAGCTGGCCGCGACGTTGCGGGCGCATGTGGGCGCGCACCTGCCGGACTACATGGTGCCGGCGGCGTTCGTGCGGCTGGCGGCGCTGCCGCTGACGGTGAACGGCAAGCTCGACCGCCAGGCGCTGCCGGCACCTGCGGATGAGGCGTATGCGCATCGCGCTTACGCGCCGCCGCAGGGCGAGATCGAGACGGCGCTGGCGCAGATCTGGGCCGAGCTTCTCGGTGTGGAGCGGGTCGGACGCCACGACCACTTCTTCGAACTGGGCGGCCACTCGCTCTTGGCGGTGCAGCTGATGGAGCGGCTGCGGCGGCGGTCGCTGGGGGTCGAGGTGCGGACCTTGTTTGCAAAGCCCGTGCTGGCGGATCTGGCCGCGAGCCTCGGCAGTCATCACGAGGTGGCGGTCCCGGCCAACCTGATCAGCGAACAGAGTGCGGCGATCAGGCCAGAGATGCTGCCGCTGATCGAGCTGACGCAGGACGAGATCGCGCGGATCGTCGTCACGGTGCCGGGCGGCGTCGGCAACATCCAGGACATTTATGGCTTGTCGCCGCTGCAGGACGGCATCCTGTTCCATCATCTGTTGGCGACAAAGGGCGATCCGTACCTGCTGGTCTCGCAGATGGCGTTTGCCGATCGTGACCTGCTCGAGCGCTATCTTGCCGCGGTTCAGCGGGTGGTGGGTCGGCACGATATCCTGAGGACGTCGTTTGTCTGGGAAGGGCTGTCGCGCCCGGCCCAGGTGGTGTGGCGGAACGCGCCGCTGGAGGTGAGCGAGGTCGAGCTGGACGGGTCTGGTGGTCCTGGCGCCGCGCAGCTTAAGGATCGGTTTGATCCGCGCCGGCAGCGCATCGAGCTTGGCCGGGCGCCCTTGTTGCGGTTTGTGATTGCGCGCGAGCCCGGCAGTGCGCGCTGGCTGCTGCTGGAGCTGCAGCATCATCTGATCGGGGATCACACCACGCTGGAGGTGATGCATGCCGAGGTCCGGGCCGTGCTGGAGGGACGCGAGCATGAGCTGGCAGCCCCGCAGCCGTTCCGCAACCTGGTGGCGGCGGCACGGCTTGGCGTGGGTGCAGAGGCGCATGAAGAGTTCTTCCGGACGATGCTGGGGGACATCGCTGAGCCGACCACGCCGTTTGGGCTGAGCGAGGTCCACGGCGAGGGCCGCGGGGCTCATGAGGCGCGGCGCATGCTGCCGCAGGCGCTCAACGCGCGATTGCGCAGCCAGGCGCGGCGGCTGGGGGTGAGCCTGGCGAGCCTGTGCCATCTGGCCTGGGGGCAGGTGGTGGCGCGCAGCAGCGACCGCGAGCAGGTGGTGTTCGGCACGGTGCTGTTCGGCCGCATGCATGGCGGGGCGGGTGGCGACCGCGCGATGGGTCTGTTCATCAACACGCTGCCGCTGCGGCTTGACCTGGACGGGACCGGGGTCGAGGCGAGCGTGCGGACCACCCACGCGCGGCTGGCCGAGCTGCTCGCACATGAGCATGCCTCGCTGGCGCTGGCGCAACGCTGCAGCGGCGTTGCGGCGCCGGCGCCGCTGTTCAGCGCGCTGTTGAACTACCGCCACAACACGCCGGCGGCGATCTCCGCCTCCGCAGCCGATGATGCGCTGTCCGGCGTGGAATGGCTGGGCGGGGAGGAGCGCACCAACTATCCGCTGATCTTGTCGGTGGAGGATTTTGGCGAGGCACTCGGGCTGACGGCGCAGGTGGCGGAGGGCGTCTCAGCGGATCGGGTCTGCGGCTACATGCAGCACACGCTCGCGCAACTGGCGGAGGCGCTGGAGCGGGCGCCGACCACGCCGGTGCGGGAGCTGGACATCCTGCCCCCTGACGAGCGGGCGTACCTGTTGGAGGCGCTGAACCGGACGGCGGTGACGTATCCTGAGCAGCAGTGCATCCATGAGCTGTTCGAGGCCCAGGTGCGCCGTGCGCCGGATGCGGTGGCGGTGGTGTGCGCGGAGGAGCGCGTCAGCTATGGCGAGCTCAATGCGCGGGCCAACCAGCTGGCGCATCATCTGATCGCAATTGGGGTGACGCCGGACCAGCCGGTGGCGATCTGCCTACAGCGCAGTCCGATGATGGTGGTGGGGCTGTTGGCGATCCTGAAGGCGGGTGGGGCCTATCTGCCGCTGGACCCGGCCTATCCGAACGCGCGGCTGCGCCAGGTGCTTGCGGATGCGGCGCCGTCGCTGCTGCTGGCCGATGCGGCGGGACGATCGGCGCTGGGCGCCGATGCGCTACGCGATCTGACGGTAGTGGATCTGGCGGCGGCGAGCCCGGCCTGGGCGGCGCTGCCGGCCACCGATCCCGACCCGTGCGCGCTCGGCCTGACCTCGCGCCATCTGGCCTATGTGATCTACACCTCCGGATCCACCGGAACGCCCAAGGGCGTCATGATTGAGCATGCGAGCACCGTGAACCTGCTGCATTGGAGCAGCGGCGTGTTTGCGGAGGAGACCAGCCGCATGCTGTTCTCCACCTCGATCAGTTTTGATCTGTCGATCTATGAGTGCTTCGTTCCGCTGTCACAAGGAAGCACGCTTTATCTTGTCGAAAGTGCGTTGACGCTGGGGCAGACGTCCTTGGATGTCTCCTTGATCAACACAGTCCCCTCGGCGATCGCCGCTCTGGTCGATAACAAAGCCGTGCCGCCCTCGACAAGGGTCATCAATTTGGCGGGCGAGCGGCTGCAGGCAGGCCTCATAGAGAAGGCTTTCGAGAGCAGTCGGGTCGAGAAGATCTGCAATCTGTACGCGCCTTCGGAAACCACGACGTACTCGACCTGGATTTGCATGCGACGGGGAGAGACTGTCGTCGAGACGATTGGCCGTCCGATTGCGAACACGCGGGTGTACCTGCTGGACGGTCATGGTGCGCCGGTTCCGTTTGGCGCGGTCGGGGAGCTTTACATTGGCGGGGCGGGGGTGGCGCGCGGCTATCTGAACCGGCCGGAGCTGACGGCGGAGCGGTTCATCGCCAGCCCGTTTGTGGACGGCGACCGGCTGTACCGCACTGGCGATCTGGCGCGCTACCTGCCGGACGGCAATCTTGAGTTTTTGGGCCGCAACGACGACCAGGTGAAGATCCGCGGCTTCCGGATCGAGCCGGGGGAGATTGCGGCGCGGCTCATCGAGCATGCCTGGGTGCGCGATGCGGTGGTGGTGGCGCAGCAGGATGGCGCCGGCGAGAAGCGGCTGGTGGCCTATGTGGTGTGCGCGCCTGAAGCTCGATCGGATGAGCCGGATGGCGCTGGCGCTGAGCTGGCCGCGACGTTGCGGGCGCATGTGGGCGCGCACCTGCCGGACTACATGGTGCCGGCGGCGTTCGTGCGGCTGGCGGCGCTGCCGCTGACGGTGAACGGCAAGCTCGACCGCCAGGCGCTGCCGGCACCTGCGGATGAGGCGTATGCGCATCGCGCTTACGCGCCGCCGCAGGGCGAGATCGAGACGGCGCTGGCGCAGATCTGGGCCGAGCTTCTCGGTGTGGAGCGGGTCGGACGCCACGACCACTTCTTCGAACTGGGCGGCCACTCGCTCTTGGCGGTGCAGTTCTTGAGCCGGCTGTCGCAGGCGCTGGGTGTAGCGCTGCCGCTGGCGGCGCTGTTTGCCAAACCGGTGCTGGCCGATCTGGCGACGAACATTGTCGAGATGTTGAGCCGCTGCGGTCCGCAAGACCTGCCGGCGATTGTCGGCGTGTCGCGTGATGAACCGCTTGTGCTGTCGTTTGCGCAGCAGCGGCTGTGGTTTTTGGCGCAGCTGGATCAGGATAGCACGAGCTATCACGTGCCGCTGGCCTTGCGGCTGCGCGGCGTGCTCGACCGCCGCGCCTGGCGGCGCAGCCTTGACCGTGTGTTGGCGCGTCATGAGGCGCTGCGTAGCGTCTTTGTCGCGCCGGAGGGCAAGCCCTGGGTTGAGGTGCTGCCGCCGGATGCGGGGCTGCCGGTGCTCGAGCACGATCTGCGGGACAGGCCGGATGCGGACGCGGCGCTTTTGGATCTGTGCCGGGAAGAGGCGCGCACGCCGTTTGATCTGGCGCGCGGGCCGCTGATCCGGGGCCGCCTGATCCGCACCTCGGATGGGGAGCACGTGTTCCTGCTGACCCAGCATCACATTGTCTCCGATGGCTGGTCGCTGGGCGTCTTGGTGCGCGAACTCAGTCAGCTGTACCGGGCGTTCGTAGCTGGGCAGGACGATCCGCTGCCGCCGCTTGCGATCCAGTATCCGGACTATGCCGCCTGGCAGCGGCAGTGGCTGTCGGGGGAACGGCTGCAGCGCCAGGCGCAGTATTGGCGCAACAATCTATCTGGCGCGCCGGCCCGTCTGGCGCTGCCGACAGATCGGCCTCGGCCGGCAGAGCAGTCGTTTGCCGGGGCCAACCTGCCTGTCGTGATCGATGCGGATCTGACGCGGGATCTGAAGCGGCTGAGCCGGCAGCATGGCACGACCTTGTTCATGACGGTGTTGGCGGCGTGGGCGGCGGTGCTGTTGCGTCTGTCGGGGCAGGACGACATTGTGATCGGGGTGCCGAGCGCCAATCGAGGTCGGTGCGAGCTCGAAGGGTTGATCGGGTTCTTCGTCAACGCCCTGGCGCTTCGCCTCGACCTGTCGGGCGCGCCGAGCGTGGCGGAGCTGTTGGAGCGGACGCGGCGCACGGCCTTGGGAGCACAGGAGCATCAGGACCTGCCGTTTGAGCAGGTGGTGGAGATCGTGCAGCCGCCACGGCATCTTGATCACACCCCGCTGTTCCAGGTGATGCTGGCCTGGCAGAACAACGCCATCCCGTCCTTCGACCTTCCCGGGCTGCTGGTGGAGGCTGCGGGGCAGGGGTTCGATCAGGTCAAGTTCGATCTGGAGCTGAACCTTTGCGAACATGGCGAGGTGATCGCCGGGACGCTGGGTTATGCCACGGCGCTGTTTGATCAGGCGACGATCGAGCGACAGCGGGGGTATCTGCTGGCGCTGCTGCGGGCGATGGTTGCCGATGCGCAGCAAGAGGTCGGGCGGATTGAGCTGCTGCCCCCTGACGAGCGGGCGTACCTGTTGGAGGCGCTGAACCGGACGGCGGTGACGTATCCTGAGCAGCAGTGCATCCATGAGCTGTTCGAGGCCCAGGTGCGCCGTGCGCCGGATGCGGTGGCGGTGGTGTGCGCGGAGGAGCGCGTCAGCTATGGCGAGCTCAATGCGCGGGCCAACCAGCTGGCGCATCATCTGATCGCAATTGGGGTGACGCCGGACCAGCCGGTGGCGATCTGCCTGCAGCGCAGTCCGATGATGGTGGTGGGGCTGTTGGCGATCCTGAAGGCGGGTGGGGCCTATCTGCCGCTGGACCCGGCCTATCCGAGCGCGCGGCTGCGCCAGGTGCTTGCGGATGCGGCGCCGTCGCTGCTGCTGGCCGATGCGGCGGGACGATCGGCGCTGGGCGCCGATGCGCTACGCGATCTGACGGTAGTGGATCTGGCGGCGGCGAGCCCGGCCTGGGCGGCGCTGCCGGCCACCGATCCCGACCCGTGCGCGCTCGGCCTGACCTCGCGCCATCTGGCCTATGTGATCTACACCTCGGGCTCGTCAGGCACCCCCAAGGGCGTCATGGTCGAGCATCGGAGCCTGGTCAATCTTGTCGCATGGCATGTGCAAACGTTTTGTCCGCAACCAGAAGCCTGCTGCGCACTCGTGGCTGGAGTGGCATTCGATGCCAGCACCTGGGAGCTATGGTCTGCGTTATGCAACCGCAGCACATTGCAGCTGCCGCCCAAAGCGACAGCTGCAGATTCCTTGCGTCTGCTGCAATGGTGGCGAGATCAATCGCTGGACGTTGCCTTTTTGATCACGCCACTGGCTACACTCGCGCTGGAAGATAAGCTCATCAACTCCAGATTGGAGTACTTGCTTGTTGGCGGGGAACGTCTCCAGCGTGTGCCTGGGCCTCTGTCGCCTCTGAAGCTAATCAACAACTATGGGCCTACTGAAGCTACGGTCGTGGCGACCTCAGGACGGCTCTTCAGCGACAACGCTGTGCCGCATATCGGCCGTCCGATCGCGAACACGCGGGTGTACCTGCTGGACGGTCATGGTGCGCCGGTTCCGTTTGGCGCGGTCGGGGAGCTTTACATTGGCGGGGCGGGGGTGGCGCGCGGCTATCTGAACCGGCCGGAGCTGACGGCGGAGCGGTTCATCGCCAGCCCGTTTGTGGACGGCGACCGGCTGTACCGCACTGGCGATCTGGCGCGCTACCTGCCGGACGGCAATCTTGAGTTTTTGGGCCGCAACGACGACCAGGTGAAGATCCGCGGCTTCCGGATCGAGCCGGGGGAGATTGCGGCGCGGCTCATCGAGCATGCCTGGGTGCGCGATGCGGTGGTGGTGGCGCAGCAGGATGGCGCCGGCGAGAAGCGGCTGGTGGCCTATGTGGTGTGCGCGCCTGAAGCTCGATCGGATGAGCCGGATGGCGCTGGCGCTGAGCTGGCCGCGACGTTGCGGGCGCATGTGGGCGCGCACCTGCCGGACTACATGGTGCCGGCGGCGTTCGTGCGGCTGGCGGCGCTGCCGCTGACGGTGAACGGCAAGCTCGACCGCCAGGCGCTGCCGGCACCTGCGGATGAGGCGTATGCGCATCGCGCTTACGCGCCGCCGCAGGGCGAGATCGAGACGGCGCTGGCGCAGATCTGGGCCGAGCTTCTCGGTGTGGAGCGGGTCGGACGCCACGACCACTTCTTCGAACTGGGCGGCCACTCGCTCTTGGCGGTGCAGCTGATGGAGCGGCTGCGGCGGCGGTCGCTGGGGGTCGAGGTGCGGACCTTGTTTGCAAAGCCCGTGCTGGCGGATCTGGCCGCGAGCCTCGGCAGTCATCACGAGGTGGCGGTCCCGGCCAACCTGATCAGCGAACAGAGTGCGGCGATCAGGCCAGAGATGCTGCCGCTGATCGAGCTGACGCAGGACGAGATCGCGCGGATCGTCGTCACGGTGCCGGGCGGCGTCGGCAACATCCAGGACATTTATGGCTTGTCGCCGCTGCAGGACGGCATCCTGTTCCATCATCTGTTGGCGACAAAGGGCGATCCGTACCTGCTGGTCTCGCAGATGGCGTTTGCCGATCGTGACCTGCTCGAGCGCTATCTTGCCGCGGTTCAGCGGGTGGTGGGTCGGCACGATATCCTGAGGACGTCGTTTGTCTGGGAAGGGCTGTCGCGCCCGGCCCAGGTGGTGTGGCGGAACGCGCCGCTGGAGGTGAGCGAGGTCGAGCTGGACGGGTCTGGTGGTCCTGGCGCCGCGCAGCTTAAGGATCGGTTTGATCCGCGCCGGCAGCGCATCGAGCTTGGCCGGGCGCCCTTGTTGCGGTTTGTGATTGCGCGCGAGCCCGGCAGTGCGCGCTGGCTGCTGCTGGAGCTGCAGCATCATCTGATCGGGGATCACACCACGCTGGAGGTGATGCATGCCGAGGTCCGGGCCGTGCTGGAGGGACGCGAGCATGAGCTGGCAGCCCCGCAGCCGTTCCGCAACCTGGTGGCGGCGGCACGGCTTGGCGTGGGTGCAGAGGCGCATGAAGAGTTCTTCCGGACGATGCTGGGGGACATCGCTGAGCCGACCACGCCGTTTGGGCTGAGCGAGGTCCACGGCGAGGGCCGCGGGGCTCATGAGGCGCGGCGCATGCTGCCGCAGGCGCTCAACGCGCGATTGCGCAGCCAGGCGCGGCGGCTGGGGGTGAGCCTGGCGAGCCTGTGCCATCTGGCCTGGGGGCAGGTGGTGGCGCGCAGCAGCGACCGCGAGCAGGTGGTGTTCGGCACGGTGCTGTTCGGCCGCATGCATGGCGGGGCGGGTGGCGACCGCGCGATGGGTCTGTTCATCAACACGCTGCCGCTGCGGCTTGACCTGGACGGGACCGGGGTCGAGGCGAGCGTGCGGACCACCCACGCGCGGCTGGCCGAGCTGCTCGCACATGAGCATGCCTCGCTGGCGCTGGCGCAACGCTGCAGCGGCGTTGCGGCGCCGGCGCCGCTGTTCAGCGCGCTGTTGAACTACCGCCACAACACGCCGGCGGCGATCTCCGCCTCCGCAGCCGATGATGCGCTGTCCGGCGTGGAATGGCTGGGCGGGGAGGAGCGCACCAACTATCCGCTGATCTTGTCGGTGGAGGATTTTGGCGAGGCACTCGGGCTGACGGCGCAGGTGGCGGAGGGCGTCTCAGCGGATCGGGTCTGCGGCTACATGCAGCACACGCTCGCGCAACTGGCGGAGGCGCTGGAGCGGGCGCCGACCACGCCGGTGCGGGAGCTGGACATCCTGCCCCCTGACGAGCGGGCGTACCTGTTGGAGGCGCTGAACCGGACGGCGGTGACGTATCCTGAGCAGCAGTGCATCCATGAGCTGTTCGAGGCCCAGGTGCGCCGTGCGCCGGATGCGGTGGCGGTGGTGTGCGCGGAGGAGCGCGTCAGCTATGGCGAGCTCAATGCGCGGGCCAACCAGCTGGCGCATCATCTGATCGCAATTGGGGTGACGCCGGACCAGCCGGTGGCGATCTGCCTGCAGCGCAGTCCGATGATGGTGGTGGGGCTGTTGGCGATCCTGAAGGCGGGTGGGGCCTATCTGCCGCTGGACCCGGCCTATCCGAGCGCGCGGCTGCGCCAGGTGCTTGCGGATGCGGCGCCGTCGCTGCTGCTGGCCGATGCGGCGGGACGATCGGCGCTGGGCGCCGATGCGCTACGCGATCTGACGGTAGTGGATCTGGCGGCGGCGAGCCCGGCCTGGGCGGCGCTGCCGGCCACCGATCCCGACCCGTGCGCGCTCGGCCTGACCTCGCGCCATCTGGCCTATGTGATCTACACCTCGGGCTCGTCAGGCCCCCCCAAGGGCGTCATGGTCGAGCATCGGAGCCTGGTCAATCTTGTCGCATGGCATGTGCAAACGTTTTGTCCGCAACCAGAAGCCTGCTGCGCACTCGTGGCTGGAGTGGCATTCGATGCCAGCACCTGGGAGCTATGGTCTGCGTTATGCAACCGCAGCACATTGCAGCTGCCGCCCAAAGCGACAGCTGCAGATTCCTTGCGTCTGCTGCAATGGTGGCGAGATCAATCGCTGGACGTTGCCTTTTTGATCACGCCACTGGCTACACTCGCGCTGGAAGATAAGCTCATCAACTCCAGATTGGAGTACTTGCTTGTTGGCGGGGAACGTCTCCAGCGTGTGCCTGGGCCTCTGTCGCCTCTGAAGCTAATCAACAACTATGGGCCTACTGAAGCTACGGTCGTGGCGACCTCAGGACGGCTCTTCAGCGACAACGCTGTGCCGCATATCGGCCGTCCGATTGCGAACACGCGGGTGTACCTGCTGGACGGTCATGGTGCGCCGGTTCCGTTTGGCGCGGCGGGTGAGCTTTACATTGGCGGGGCGGGGGTGGCGCGCGGCTATCTGAACCGGCCGGAGCTGACGGCGGAGCGGTTCATCGCCAGCCCGTTTGTGGACGGCGACCGGCTGTACCGCACTGGCGATCTGGCGCGCTACCTGCCGGACGGCAATCTTGAGTTTTTGGGCCGCAACGACGACCAGGTGAAGATCCGCGGCTTCCGGATCGAGCCGGGGGAGATTGCGGCGCGGCTCATCGAGCATGCCTGGGTGCGCGATGCGGTGGTGGTGGCGCAGCAGGATGGCGCCGGCGAGAAGCGGCTGGTGGCCTATGTGGTGTGCGCGCCTGAAGCTCGATCGGATGAGCCGGATGGCGCTGGCGCTGAGCTGGCCGCGACGTTGCGGGCGCATGTGGGCGCGCACCTGCCGGACTACATGGTGCCGGCGGCGTTCGTGCGGCTGGCGGCGCTGCCGCTGACGGTGAACGGCAAGCTCGACCGCCAGGCGCTGCCGGCACCTGCGGATGAGGCGTATGCGCATCGCGCTTACGCGCCGCCGCAGGGCGAGATCGAGACGGCGCTGGCGCAGATCTGGGCCGAGCTTCTCGGTGTGGAGCGGGTCGGACGCCACGACCACTTCTTCGAACTGGGCGGCCACTCGCTCTTGGCGGTGCAGTTGATGGAGCGGCTGCGGCGGCGGTCGCTGGGGGTCGAGGTGCGGACCTTGTTTGCAAAGCCCGTGCTGGCGGATCTGGCCGCGAGCCTCGGCAGTCATCACGAGGTGGCGGTCCCGGCCAACCTGATCAGCGAACAGAGTGCGGCGATCAGGCCAGAGATGCTGCCGCTGATCGAGCTGACGCAGGACGAGATCGCGCGGATCGTCGTCACGGTGCCGGGCGGCGTCGGCAACATCCAGGACATTTATGGCTTGTCGCCGCTGCAGGACGGCATCCTGTTCCATCATCTGTTGGCGACAAAGGGCGATCCGTACCTGCTGGTCTCGCAGATGGCGTTTGCCGATCGTGACCTGCTCGAGCGCTATCTTGCCGCGGTTCAGCGGGTGGTGGGTCGGCACGATATCCTGAGGACGTCGTTTGTCTGGGAAGGGCTGTCGCGCCCGGCCCAGGTGGTGTGGCGGAACGCGCCGCTGGAGGTGAGCGAGGTCGAGCTGGACGGGTCTGGTGGTCCTGGCGCCGCGCAGCTTAAGGATCGGTTTGATCCGCGCCGGCAGCGCATCGAGCTTGGCCGGGCGCCCTTGTTGCGGTTTGTGATTGCGCGCGAGCCCGGCAGTGCGCGCTGGCTGCTGCTGGAGCTGCAGCATCATCTGATCGGGGATCACACCACGCTGGAGGTGATGCATGCCGAGGTCCGGGCCGTGCTGGAGGGACGCGAGCATGAGCTGGCAGCCCCGCAGCCGTTCCGCAACCTGGTGGCGGCGGCACGGCTTGGCGTGGGTGCAGAGGCGCATGAAGAGTTCTTCCGGACGATGCTGGGGGACATCGCTGAGCCGACCACGCCGTTTGGGCTGAGCGAGGTCCACGGCGAGGGCCGCGGGGCTCATGAGGCGCGGCGCATGCTGCCGCAGGCGCTCAACGCGCGATTGCGCAGCCAGGCGCGGCGGCTGGGGGTGAGCCTGGCGAGCCTGTGCCATCTGGCCTGGGGGCAGGTGGTGGCGCGCAGCAGCGACCGCGAGCAGGTGGTGTTCGGCACGGTGCTGTTCGGCCGCATGCATGGCGGGGCGGGTGGCGACCGCGCGATGGGTCTGTTCATCAACACGCTGCCGCTGCGGCTTGACCTGGACGGGACCGGGGTCGAGGCGAGCGTGCGGACCACCCACGCGCGGCTGGCCGAGCTGCTCGCACATGAGCATGCCTCGCTGGCGCTGGCGCAACGCTGCAGCGGCGTTGCGGCGCCGGCGCCGCTGTTCAGCGCGCTGTTGAACTACCGCCACAACACGCCGGCGGCGATCTCCGCCTCCGCAGCCGATGATGCGCTGTCCGGCGTGGAATGGCTGGGCGGGGAGGAGCGCACCAACTATCCGCTGATCTTGTCGGTGGAGGATTTTGGCGAGGCACTCGGGCTGACGGCGCAGGTGGCGGAGGGCGTCTCAGCGGATCGGGTCTGCGGCTACATGCAGCACACGCTCGCGCAACTGGCGGAGGCGCTGGAGCGGGCGCCGACCACGCCGGTGCGGGAGCTGGACATCCTGCCCCCTGACGAGCGGGCGTACCTGTTGGAGGCGCTGAACCGGACGGCGGTGACGTATCCTGAGCAGCAGTGCATCCATGAGCTGTTCGAGGCCCAGGTGCGCCGTGCGCCGGATGCGGTGGCGGTGGTGTGCGCGGAGGAGCGCGTCAGCTATGGCGAGCTCAATGCGCGGGCCAACCAGCTGGCGCATCATCTGATCGCAATTGGGGTGACGCCGGACCAGCCGGTGGCGATCTGCCTACAGCGCAGTCCGATGATGGTGGTGGGGCTGTTGGCGATCCTGAAGGCGGGTGGGGCCTATCTGCCGCTGGACCCGGCCTATCCGAACGCGCGGCTGCGCCAGGTGCTTGCGGATGCGGCGCCGTCGCTGCTGCTGGCCGATGCGGCGGGACGATCGGCGCTGGGCGCCGATGCGCTACGCGATCTGACGGTAGTGGATCTGGCGGCGGCGAGCCCGGCCTGGGCGGCGCTGCCGGCCACCGATCCCGACCCGTGCGCGCTCGGCCTGACCTCGCGCCATCTGGCCTATGTGATCTACACCTCCGGATCCACCGGAACGCCCAAGGGCGTCATGATTGAGCATGCGAGCACCGTGAACCTGCTGCATTGGAGCAGCGGCGTGTTTGCGGAGGAGACCAGCCGCATGCTGTTCTCCACCTCGATCAGTTTTGATCTGTCGATCTATGAGTGCTTCGTTCCGCTGTCACAAGGAAGCACGCTTTATCTTGTCGAAAGTGCGTTGACGCTGGGGCAGACGTCCTTGGATGTCTCCTTGATCAACACAGTCCCCTCGGCGATCGCCGCTCTGGTCGATAACAAAGCCGTGCCGCCCTCGACAAGGGTCATCAATTTGGCGGGCGAGCGGCTGCAGGCAGGCCTCATAGAGAAGGCTTTCGAGAGCAGTCGGGTCGAGAAGATCTGCAATCTGTACGCGCCTTCGGAAACCACGACGTACTCGACCTGGATTTGCATGCGACGGGGAGAGACTGTCGTCGAGACGATTGGCCGTCCGATTGCGAACACGCGGGTGTACCTGCTGGACGGTCATGGTGCGCCGGTTCCGTTTGGCGCGGTCGGGGAGCTTTACATTGGCGGGGCGGGGGTGGCGCGCGGCTATCTGAACCGGCCGGAGCTGACGGCGGAGCGGTTCATCGCCAGCCCGTTTGTGGACGGCGACCGGCTGTACCGCACTGGCGATCTGGCGCGCTACCTGCCGGACGGCAATCTTGAGTTTTTGGGCCGCAACGACGACCAGGTGAAGATCCGCGGCTTCCGGATCGAGCCGGGGGAGATTGCGGCGCGGCTCATCGAGCATGCCTGGGTGCGCGATGCGGTGGTGGTGGCGCAGCAGGATGGCGCCGGCGAGAAGCGGCTGGTGGCCTATGTGGTGTGCGCGCCTGAAGCTCGATCGGATGAGCCGGATGGCGCTGGCGCTGAGCTGGCCGCGACGTTGCGGGCGCATGTGGGCGCGCACCTGCCGGACTACATGGTGCCGGCGGCGTTCGTGCGGCTGGCGGCGCTGCCGCTGACGGTGAACGGCAAGCTCGACCGCCAGGCGCTGCCGGCACCTGCGGATGAGGCGTATGCGCATCGCGCTTACGCGCCGCCGCAGGGCGAGATCGAGACGGCGCTGGCGCAGATCTGGGCCGAGCTTCTCGGTGTGGAGCGGGTCGGACGCCACGACCACTTCTTCGAACTGGGCGGCCACTCGCTCTTGGCGGTGCAGCTGATGGAGCGGCTGCGGCGGCGGTCGCTGGGGGTCGAGGTGCGGACCTTGTTTGCAAAGCCCGTGCTGGCGGATCTGGCCGCGAGCCTCGGCAGTCATCACGAGGTGGCGGTCCCGGCCAACCTGATCAGCGAACAGAGTGCGGCGATCAGGCCAGAGATGCTGCCGCTGATCGAGCTGACGCAGGACGAGATCGCGCGGATCGTCGTCACGGTGCCGGGCGGCGTCGGCAACATCCAGGACATTTATGGCTTGTCGCCGCTGCAGGACGGCATCCTGTTCCATCATCTGTTGGCGACAAAGGGCGATCCGTACCTGCTGGTCTCGCAGATGGCGTTTGCCGATCGTGACCTGCTCGAGCGCTATCTTGCCGCGGTTCAGCGGGTGGTGGGTCGGCACGATATCCTGAGGACGTCGTTTGTCTGGGAAGGGCTGTCGCGCCCGGCCCAGGTGGTGTGGCGGAACGCGCCGCTGGAGGTGAGCGAGGTCGAGCTGGACGGGTCTGGTGGTCCTGGCGCCGCGCAGCTTAAGGATCGGTTTGATCCGCGCCGGCAGCGCATCGAGCTTGGCCGGGCGCCCTTGTTGCGGTTTGTGATTGCGCGCGAGCCCGGCAGTGCGCGCTGGCTGCTGCTGGAGCTGCAGCATCATCTGATCGGGGATCACACCACGCTGGAGGTGATGCATGCCGAGGTCCGGGCCGTGCTGGAGGGACGCGAGCATGAGCTGGCAGCCCCGCAGCCGTTCCGCAACCTGGTGGCGGCGGCACGGCTTGGCGTGGGTGCAGAGGCGCATGAAGAGTTCTTCCGGACGATGCTGGGGGACATCGCTGAGCCGACCACGCCGTTTGGGCTGAGCGAGGTCCACGGCGAGGGCCGCGGGGCTCATGAGGCGCGGCGCATGCTGCCGCAGGCGCTCAACGCGCGATTGCGCAGCCAGGCGCGGCGGCTGGGGGTGAGCCTGGCGAGCCTGTGCCATCTGGCCTGGGGGCAGGTGGTGGCGCGCAGCAGCGACCGCGAGCAGGTGGTGTTCGGCACGGTGCTGTTCGGCCGCATGCATGGCGGGGCGGGTGGCGACCGCGCGATGGGTCTGTTCATCAACACGCTGCCGCTGCGGCTTGACCTGGACGGGACCGGGGTCGAGGCGAGCGTGCGGACCACCCACGCGCGGCTGGCCGAGCTGCTCGCACATGAGCATGCCTCGCTGGCGCTGGCGCAACGCTGCAGCGGCGTTGCGGCGCCGGCGCCGCTGTTCAGCGCGCTGTTGAACTACCGCCACAACACGCCGGCGGCGATCTCCGCCTCCGCAGCCGATGATGCGCTGTCCGGCGTGGAATGGCTGGGCGGGGAGGAGCGCACCAACTATCCGCTGATCTTGTCGGTGGAGGATTTTGGCGAGGCACTCGGGCTGACGGCGCAGGTGGCGGAGGGCGTCTCAGCGGATCGGGTCTGCGGCTACATGCAGCACACGCTCGCGCAACTGGCGGAGGCGCTGGAGCGGGCGCCGACCACGCCGGTGCGGGAGCTGGACATCCTGCCCCCTGACGAGCGGGCGTACCTGTTGGAGGCGCTGAACCGGACGGCGGTGACGTATCCTGAGCAGCAGTGCATCCATGAGCTGTTCGAGGCCCAGGTGCGCCGTGCGCCGGATGCGGTGGCGGTGGTGTGCGCGGAGGAGCGCGTCAGCTATGGCGAGCTCAATGCGCGGGCCAACCAGCTGGCGCATCATCTGATCGCAATTGGGGTGACGCCGGACCAGCCGGTGGCGATCTGCCTACAGCGCAGTCCGATGATGGTGGTGGGGCTGTTGGCGATCCTGAAGGCGGGTGGGGCCTATCTGCCGCTGGACCCGGCCTATCCGAGCGCGCGGCTGCGCCAGGTGCTTGCGGATGCGGCGCCGTCGCTGCTGCTGGCCGATGCGGCGGGACGATCGGCGCTGGGCGCCGATGCGCTACGCGATCTGACGGTAGTGGATCTGGCGGCGGCGAGCCCGGCCTGGGCGGCGCTGCCGGCCACCGATCCCGACCCGTGCGCGCTCGGCCTGACCTCGCGCCATCTGGCCTATGTGATCTACACCTCCGGATCCACCGGAACGCCCAAGGGCGTCATGATTGAGCATGCGAGCACCGTGAACCTGCTGCATTGGAGCAGCGGCGTGTTTGCGGAGGAGACCAGCCGCATGCTGTTCTCCACCTCGATCAGTTTTGATCTGTCGATCTATGAGTGCTTCGTTCCGCTGTCACAAGGAAGCACGCTTTATCTTGTCGAAAGTGCGTTGACGCTGGGGCAGACGTCCTTGGATGTCTCCTTGATCAACACAGTCCCCTCGGCGATCGCCGCTCTGGTCGATAACAAAGCCGTGCCGCCCTCGACAAGGGTCATCAATTTGGCGGGCGAGCGGCTGCAGGCAGGCCTCATAGAGAAGGCTTTCGAGAGCAGTCGGGTCGAGAAGATCTGCAATCTGTACGCGCCTTCGGAAACCACGACGTACTCGACCTGGATTTGCATGCGACGGGGAGAGACTGTCGTCGAGACGATTGGCCGTCCGATTGCGAACACGCGGGTGTACCTGCTGGACGGTCATGGTGCGCCGGTTCCGTTTGGCGCGGTCGGGGAGCTTTACATTGGCGGGGCGGGGGTGGCGCGCGGCTATCTGAACCGGCCGGAGCTGACGGCGGAGCGGTTCATCGCCAGCCCGTTTGTGGACGGCGACCGGCTGTACCGCACTGGCGATCTGGCGCGCTACCTGCCGGACGGCAATCTTGAGTTTTTGGGCCGCAACGACGACCAGGTGAAGATCCGCGGCTTCCGGATCGAGCCGGGGGAGATTGCGGCGCGGCTCATCGAGCATGCCTGGGTGCGCGATGCGGTGGTGGTGGCGCAGCAGGATGGCGCCGGCGAGAAGCGGCTGGTGGCCTATGTGGTGTGCGCGCCTGAAGCTCGATCGGATGAGCCGGATGGCGCTGGCGCTGAGCTGGCCGCGACGTTGCGGGCGCATGTGGGCGCGCACCTGCCGGACTACATGGTGCCGGCGGCGTTCGTGCGGCTGGCGGCGCTGCCGCTGACGGTGAACGGCAAGCTCGACCGCCAGGCGCTGCCGGCACCTGCGGATGAGGCGTATGCGCATCGCGCTTACGCGCCGCCGCAGGGCGAGATCGAGACGGCGCTGGCGCAGATCTGGGCCGAGCTTCTCGGTGTGGAGCGGGTCGGACGCCACGACCACTTCTTCGAACTGGGCGGCCACTCGCTCTTGGCGGTGCAGCTGATGGAGCGGCTGCGGCGGCGGTCGCTGGGGGTCGAGGTGCGGACCTTGTTTGCAAAGCCCGTGCTGGCGGATCTGGCCGCGAGCCTCGGCAGTCATCACGAGGTGGCGGTCCCGGCCAACCTGATCAGCGAACAGAGTGCGGCGATCAGGCCAGAGATGCTGCCGCTGATCGAGCTGACGCAGGACGAGATCGCGCGGATCGTCGTCACGGTGCCGGGCGGCGTCGGCAACATCCAGGACATTTATGGCTTGTCGCCGCTGCAGGACGGCATCCTGTTCCATCATCTGTTGGCGACAAAGGGCGATCCGTACCTGCTGGTCTCGCAGATGGCGTTTGCCGATCGTGACCTGCTCGAGCGCTATCTTGCCGCGGTTCAGCGGGTGGTGGGTCGGCACGATATCCTGAGGACGTCGTTTGTCTGGGAAGGGCTGTCGCGCCCGGCCCAGGTGGTGTGGCGGAACGCGCCGCTGGAGGTGAGCGAGGTCGAGCTGGACGGGTCTGGTGGTCCTGGCGCCGCGCAGCTTAAGGATCGGTTTGATCCGCGCCGGCAGCGCATCGAGCTTGGCCGGGCGCCCTTGTTGCGGTTTGTGATTGCGCGCGAGCCCGGCAGTGCGCGCTGGCTGCTGCTGGAGCTGCAGCATCATCTGATCGGGGATCACACCACGCTGGAGGTGATGCATGCCGAGGTCCGGGCCGTGCTGGAGGGACGCGAGCATGAGCTGGCAGCCCCGCAGCCGTTCCGCAACCTGGTGGCGGCGGCACGGCTTGGCGTGGGTGCAGAGGCGCATGAAGAGTTCTTCCGGACGATGCTGGGGGACATCGCTGAGCCGACCACGCCGTTTGGGCTGAGCGAGGTCCACGGCGAGGGCCGCGGGGCTCATGAGGCGCGGCGCATGCTGCCGCAGGCGCTCAACGCGCGATTGCGCAGCCAGGCGCGGCGGCTGGGGGTGAGCCTGGCGAGCCTGTGCCATCTGGCCTGGGGGCAGGTGGTGGCGCGCAGCAGCGACCGCGAGCAGGTGGTGTTCGGCACGGTGCTGTTCGGCCGCATGCATGGCGGGGCGGGTGGCGACCGCGCGATGGGTCTGTTCATCAACACGCTGCCGCTGCGGCTTGACCTGGACGGGACCGGGGTCGAGGCGAGCGTGCGGACCACCCACGCGCGGCTGGCCGAGCTGCTCGCACATGAGCATGCCTCGCTGGCGCTGGCGCAACGCTGCAGCGGCGTTGCGGCGCCGGCGCCGCTGTTCAGCGCGCTGTTGAACTACCGCCACAACACGCCGGCGGCGATCTCCGCCTCCGCAGCCGATGATGCGCTGTCCGGCGTGGAATGGCTGGGCGGGGAGGAGCGCACCAACTATCCGCTGATCTTGTCGGTGGAGGATTTTGGCGAGGCACTCGGGCTGACGGCGCAGGTGGCGGAGGGCGTCTCAGCGGATCGGGTCTGCGGCTACATGCAGCACACGCTCGCGCAACTGGCGGAGGCGCTGGAGCGGGCGCCGACCACGCCGGTGCGGGAGCTGGACATCCTGCCCCCTGACGAGCGGGCGTACCTGTTGGAGGCGCTGAACCGGACGGCGGTGACGTATCCTGAGCAGCAGTGCATCCATGAGCTGTTCGAGGCCCAGGTGCGCCGTGCGCCGGATGCGGTGGCGGTGGTGCGCGCGGAGGAGCGCGTCAGCTATGGCGAGCTCAATGCGCGGGCCAACCAGCTGGCGCATCATCTGATCGCAATTGGGGTGACGCCGGACCAGCCGGTGGCGATCTGCCTACAGCGCAGTCCGATGATGGTGGTGGGGCTGTTGGCGATCCTGAAGGCGGGTGGGGCCTATCTGCCGCTGGACCCGGCCTATCCGAGCGCGCGGCTGCGCCAGGTGCTTGCGGATGCGGCGCCGTCGCTGCTGCTGGCCGATGCGGCGGGACGATCGGCGCTGGGCGCCGATGCGCTACGCGATCTGACGGTAGTGGATCTGGCGGCGGCGAGCCCGGCCTGGGCGGCGCTGCCGGCCACCGATCCCGACCCGTGCGCGCTCGGCCTGACCTCGCGCCATCTGGCCTATGTGATCTACACCTCGGGCTCGTCAGGCCCCCCCAAGGGCGTCATGGTCGAGCATCGCGGCCTGGTCAATCTGGGGCTGGCTCAGATCAGGCTTTTTGGCGTTTGTTCAAACAGTCGCGTGGTGCAGTTCGCCTCCTTTGGTTTTGATGCCAGCGCCTCGGAGCTGGTTATGGCATTGGGCTCAGGAGCCGCATTGCATTTGCCTGCGGATGAGCTCCGTCAAGCAGGTAACAAGCTATCGGATTATCTGCGAAGCGAAGCCATCACCCATGCGACGTTGCCTCCAGCATTGCTTCAGGAAGGCAGGAATGTGGAATATTTGGCGTCGCAGGCTCTCATTCTTGCTGGAGAGCTGCCGAAGGCTGAACTCATCCGACGCCTGCCTGCAGCATCTATTGTCAACGCCTATGGACCTACCGAAGGGACAGTCTGTGCGACGACGTGGAGCTGCCCGGATGGATTTGATGGAGCCATTGTCCCGATCGGCCGTCCGATTGCGAACACGCGGGTGTACCTGCTTGACGGTCATGGTGTGCCGGTTCCGTTTGGCGCGGCGGGTGAGCTTTACATTGGCGGGGCGGGGGTGGCGCGCGGCTATCTGAACCGGCCGGAGCTGACGGCGGAGCGGTTCATCGCCAGCCCGTTTGTGGACGGCGACCGGCTGTACCGCACTGGCGATCTGGCGCGCTACCTGCCGGACGGCAATCTTGAGTTTTTGGGCCGCAACGACGACCAGGTGAAGATCCGCGGCTTCCGGATCGAGCCGGGGGAGATTGCGGCGCGGCTCATCGAGCATGCCTGGGTGCGCGATGCGGTGGTGGTGGCGCAGCAGGATGGCGCCGGCGAGAAGCGGCTGGTGGCCTATGTGGTGTGCGCGCCTGAAGCTCGATCGGATGAGCCGGATGGCGCTGGCGCTGAGCTGGCCGCGACGTTGCGGGCGCATGTGGGCGCGCACCTGCCGGACTACATGGTGCCGGCGGCGTTCGTGCGGCTGGCGGCGCTGCCGCTGACGGTGAACGGCAAGCTCGACCGCCAGGCGCTGCCGGCACCTGCGGATGAGGCGTATGCGCATCGCGCTTACGCGCCGCCGCAGGGCGAGATCGAGACGGCGCTGGCGCAGATCTGGGCCGAGCTTCTCGGTGTGGAGCGGGTCGGACGCCACGACCACTTCTTCGAACTGGGCGGCCACTCGCTCTTGGCGGTGCAGCTGATGGAGCGGCTGCGGCGGCGGTCGCTGGGGGTCGAGGTGCGGACCTTGTTTGCAAAGCCCGTGCTGGCGGATCTGGCCGCGAGCCTCGGCAGTCATCACGAGGTGGCGGTCCCGGCCAACCTGATCAGCGAACAGAGTGCGGCGATCAGGCCAGAGATGCTGCCGCTGATCGAGCTGACGCAGGACGAGATCGCGCGGATCGTCGTCACGGTGCCGGGCGGCGTCGGCAACATCCAGGACATTTATGGCTTGTCGCCGCTGCAGGACGGCATCCTGTTCCATCATCTGTTGGCGACAAAGGGCGATCCGTACCTGCTGGTCTCGCAGATGGCGTTTGCCGATCGTGACCTGCTCGAGCGCTATCTTGCCGCGGTTCAGCGGGTGGTGGGTCGGCACGATATCCTGAGGACGTCGTTTGTCTGGGAAGGGCTGTCGCGCCCGGCCCAGGTGGTGTGGCGGAACGCGCCGCTGGAGGTGAGCGAGGTCGAGCTGGACGGGTCTGGTGGTCCTGGCGCCGCGCAGCTTAAGGATCGGTTTGATCCGCGCCGGCAGCGCATCGAGCTTGGCCGGGCGCCCTTGTTGCGGTTTGTGATTGCGCGCGAGCCCGGCAGTGCGCGCTGGCTGCTGCTGGAGCTGCAGCATCATCTGATCGGGGATCACACCACGCTGGAGGTGATGCATGCCGAGGTCCGGGCCGTGCTGGAGGGACGCGAGCATGAGCTGGCAGCCCCGCAGCCGTTCCGCAACCTGGTGGCGGCGGCACGGCTTGGCGTGGGTGCAGAGGCGCATGAAGAGTTCTTCCGGACGATGCTGGGGGACATCGCTGAGCCGACCACGCCGTTTGGGCTGAGCGAGGTCCACGGCGAGGGCCGCGGGGCTCATGAGGCGCGGCGCATGCTGCCGCAGGCGCTCAACGCGCGATTGCGCAGCCAGGCGCGGCGGCTGGGGGTGAGCCTGGCGAGCCTGTGCCATCTGGCCTGGGGGCAGGTGGTGGCGCGCAGCAGCGACCGCGAGCAGGTGGTGTTCGGCACGGTGCTGTTCGGCCGCATGCATGGCGGGGCGGGTGGCGACCGCGCGATGGGTCTGTTCATCAACACGCTGCCGCTGCGGCTTGACCTGGACGGGACCGGGGTCGAGGCGAGCGTGCGGACCACCCACGCGCGGCTGGCCGAGCTGCTCGCACATGAGCATGCCTCGCTGGCGCTGGCGCAACGCTGCAGCGGCGTTGCGGCGCCGGCGCCGCTGTTCAGCGCGCTGTTGAACTACCGCCACAACACGCCGGCGGCGATCTCCGCCTCCGCAGCCGATGATGCGCTGTCCGGCGTGGAATGGCTGGGCGGGGAGGAGCGCACCAACTATCCGCTGATCTTGTCGGTGGAGGATTTTGGCGAGGCACTCGGGCTGACGGCGCAGGTGGCGGAGGGCGTCTCAGCGGATCGGGTCTGCGGCTACATGCAGCACACGCTCGCGCAACTGGCGGAGGCGCTGGAGCGGGCGCCGACCACGCCGGTGCGGGAGCTGGACATCCTGCCCCCTGACGAGCGGGCGTACCTGTTGGAGGCGCTGAACCGGACGGCGGTGACGTATCCTGAGCAGCAGTGCATCCATGAGCTGTTCGAGGCCCAGGTGCGCCGTGCGCCGGATGCGGTGGCGGTGGTGCGCGCGGAGGAGCGCGTCAGCTATGGCGAGCTCAATGCGCGGGCCAACCAGCTGGCGCATCATCTGATCGCAATTGGGGTGACGCCGGACCAGCCGGTGGCGATCTGCCTACAGCGCAGTCCGATGATGGTGGTGGGGCTGTTGGCGATCCTGAAGGCGGGTGGGGCCTATCTGCCGCTGGACCCGGCCTATCCGAGCGCGCGGCTGCGCCAGGTGCTTGCGGATGCGGCGCCGTCGCTGCTGCTGGCCGATGCGGCGGGACGATCGGCGCTGGGCGCCGATGCGCTACGCGATCTGACGGTAGTGGATCTGGCGGCGGCGAGCCCGGCCTGGGCGGCGCTGCCGGCCACCGATCCCGACCCGTGCGCGCTCGGCCTGACCTCGCGCCATCTGGCCTATGTGATCTACACCTCCGGATCCACCGGAGCGCCCAAGGGGGCACAGAATGAGCATCGGGCTGTCGTCAATCGCTTGATTTGGATGCAAAACGCCTATGGCCTCAAGGCAACTGATGTCGTGTTGCAGAAGACGCCATTTGGCTTCGATGTCTCGGCCTGGGAGTTCTTCTGGACGCTGCTTACAGGGGCAAGGCTGGTGCTGGCGCCTCCGGGTGCGCACAAAGATCCCGATGCATTGGTCGGCTTGATCATCAGCGAGCGCATCACGACGGCCCACTTCGTCCCGTCCATGCTGGTCAGCTTTATGGAGACGACGGGGGTTCAGCACTGCACGTCGTTGCGGCGGCTTTTGTGCAGCGGGGAGTCGCTTGCTGCCGCGAGTGTGCATAGGGTTCGGCGCGTATTGCCCTGGACGGCCCTGCACAATCTCTATGGTCCGACGGAAGCTGCGATCGACGTCACAGCGTGGAGCTGCCCGGATGGCTTTGATGGAGCCATTGTCCCGATCGGCCGTCCGATTGCGAACACGCGGGTGTACCTGCTGGACGGTCATGGTGCGCCGGTTCCGTTTGGCGCGGCGGGTGAGCTTTACATTGGCGGGGCGGGGGTGGCGCGCGGCTATCTGAACCGGCCGGAGCTGACGGCGGAGCGGTTCATCGCCAGCCCGTTTGTGGACGGCGACCGGCTGTACCGCACTGGCGATCTGGCGCGCTACCTGCCGGACGGCAATCTTGAGTTTTTGGGCCGCAACGACGACCAGGTGAAGATCCGCGGCTTCCGGATCGAGCCGGGGGAGATTGCGGCGCGGCTCATCGAGCATGCCTGGGTGCGCGATGCGGTGGTGGTGGCGCAGCAGGATGGCGCCGGCGAGAAGCGGCTGGTGGCCTATGTGGTGTGCGCGCCTGAAGCTCGATCGGATGAGCCGGATGGCGCTGGCGCTGAGCTGGCCGCGACGTTGCGGGCGCATGTGGGCGCGCACCTGCCGGACTACATGGTGCCGGCGGCGTTCGTGCGGCTGGCGGCGCTGCCGCTGACGGTGAACGGCAAGCTCGACCGCCAGGCGCTGCCGGCACCTGCGGATGAGGCGTATGCGCATCGCGCTTACGCGCCGCCGCAGGGCGAGATCGAGACGGCGCTGGCGCAGATCTGGGCCGAGCTTCTCGGTGTGGAGCGGGTCGGACGCCACGACCACTTCTTCGAACTGGGCGGCCACTCGCTCTTGGCGGTGCAGTTCTTGAGCCGGCTGTCGCAGGCGCTGGGTGTAGCGCTGCCGCTGGCGGCGCTGTTTGCCAAACCGGTGCTGGCCGATCTGGCGACGAACATTGTCGAGATGTTGAGCCGCTGCGGTCCGCAAGACCTGCCGGCGATTGTCGGCGTGTCGCGTGATGAACCGCTTGTGCTGTCGTTTGCGCAGCAGCGGCTGTGGTTTTTGGCGCAGCTGGATCAGGATAGCACGAGCTATCACGTGCCGCTGGCCTTGCGGCTGCGCGGCGTGCTCGACCGCCGCGCCTGGCGGCGCAGCCTTGACCGTGTGTTGGCGCGTCATGAGGCGCTGCGTAGCGTCTTTGTCGCGCCGGAGGGCAAGCCCTGGGTTGAGGTGCTGCCGCCGGATGCGGGGCTGCCGGTGCTCGAGCACGATCTGCGGGACAGGCCGGATGCGGACGCGGCGCTTTTGGATCTGTGCCGGGAAGAGGCGCGCACGCCGTTTGATCTGGCGCGCGGGCCGCTGATCCGGGGCCGCCTGATCCGCACCTCGGATGGGGAGCACGTGTTCCTGCTGACCCAGCATCACATTGTCTCCGATGGCTGGTCGCTGGGCGTCTTGGTGCGCGAACTCAGTCAGCTGTACCGGGCGTTCGTAGCTGGGCAGGACGATCCGCTGCCGCCGCTTGCGATCCAGTATCCGGACTATGCCGCCTGGCAGCGGCAGTGGCTGTCGGGGGAACGGCTGCAGCGCCAGGCGCAGTATTGGCGCAACAATCTATCTGGCGCGCCGGCCCGTCTGGCGCTGCCGACAGATCGGCCTCGGCCGGCAGAGCAGTCGTTTGCCGGGGCCAACCTGCCTGTCGTGATCGATGCGGATCTGACGCGGGATCTGAAGCGGCTGAGCCGGCAGCATGGCACGACCTTGTTCATGACGGTGTTGGCGGCGTGGGCGGCGGTGCTGTTGCGTCTGTCGGGGCAGGACGACATTGTGATCGGGGTGCCGAGCGCCAATCGAGGTCGGTGCGAGCTCGAAGGGTTGATCGGGTTCTTCGTCAACGCCCTGGCGCTTCGCCTCGACCTGTCGGGCGCGCCGAGCGTGGCGGAGCTGTTGGAGCGGACGCGGCGCACGGCCTTGGGAGCACAGGAGCATCAGGACCTGCCGTTTGAGCAGGTGGTGGAGATCGTGCAGCCGCCACGGCATCTTGATCACACCCCGCTGTTCCAGGTGATGCTGGCCTGGCAGAACAACGCCATCCCGTCCTTCGACCTTCCCGGGCTGCTGGTGGAGGCTGCGGGGCAGGGGTTCGATCAGGTCAAGTTCGATCTGGAGCTGAACCTTTGCGAACATGGCGAGGTGATCGCCGGGACGCTGGGTTATGCCACGGCGCTGTTTGATCAGGCGACGATCGAGCGACAGCGGGGGTATCTGCTGGCGCTGCTGCGGGCGATGGTTGCCGATGCGCAGCAAGAGGTCGGGCGGATTGAGCTGCTGCCCCCTGACGAGCGGGCGTACCTGTTGGAGGCGCTGAACCGGACGGCGGTGACGTATCCTGAGCAGCAGTGCATCCATGAGCTGTTCGAGGCCCAGGTGCGCCGTGCGCCGGATGCGGTGGCGGTGGTGTGCGCGGAGGAGCGCGTCAGCTATGGCGAGCTCAATGCGCGGGCCAACCAGCTGGCGCATCATCTGATCGCAATTGGGGTGACGCCGGACCAGCCGGTGGCGATCTGCCTGCAGCGCAGTCCGATGATGGTGGTGGGGCTGTTGGCGATCCTGAAGGCGGGTGGGGCCTATCTGCCGCTGGACCCGGCCTATCCGAGCGCGCGGCTGCGCCAGGTGCTTGCGGATGCGGCGCCGTCGCTGCTGCTGGCCGATGCGGCGGGACGATCGGCGCTGGGCGCCGATGCGCTACGCGATCTGACGGTAGTGGATCTGGCGGCGGCGAGCCCGGCCTGGGCGGCGCTGCCGGCCACCGATCCCGACCCGTGCGCGCTCGGCCTGACCTCGCGCCATCTGGCCTATGTGATCTACACCTCGGGCTCGTCAGGCACCCCCAAGGGCGTCATGGTCGAGCATCGGAGCCTGGTCAATCTTGTCGCATGGCATGTGCAAACGTTTTGTCCGCAACCAGAAGCCTGCTGCGCACTCGTGGCTGGAGTGGCATTCGATGCCAGCACCTGGGAGCTATGGTCTGCGTTATGCAACCGCAGCACATTGCAGCTGCCGCCCAAAGCGACAGCTGCAGATTCCTTGCGTCTGCTGCAATGGTGGCGAGATCAATCGCTGGACGTTGCCTTTTTGATCACGCCACTGGCTACACTCGCGCTGGAAGATAAGCTCATCAACTCCAGATTGGAGTACTTGCTTGTTGGCGGGGAACGTCTCCAGCGTGTGCCTGGGCCTCTGTCGCCTCTGAAGCTAATCAACAACTATGGGCCTACTGAAGCTACGGTCGTGGCGACCTCAGGACGGCTCTTCAGCGACAACGCTGTGCCGCATATCGGCCGTCCGATCGCGAACACGCGGGTGTACCTGCTGGACGGTCATGGTGCGCCGGTTCCGTTTGGCGCGGTCGGGGAGCTTTACATTGGCGGGGCGGGGGTGGCGCGCGGCTATCTGAACCGGCCGGAGCTGACGGCGGAGCGGTTCATCGCCAGCCCGTTTGTGGACGGCGACCGGCTGTACCGCACTGGCGATCTGGCGCGCTACCTGCCGGACGGCAATCTTGAGTTTTTGGGCCGCAACGACGACCAGGTGAAGATCCGCGGCTTCCGGATCGAGCCGGGGGAGATTGCGGCGCGGCTCATCGAGCATGCCTGGGTGCGCGATGCGGTGGTGGTGGCGCAGCAGGATGGCGCCGGCGAGAAGCGGCTGGTGGCCTATGTGGTGTGCGCGCCTGAAGCTCGATCGGATGAGCCGGATGGCGCTGGCGCTGAGCTGGCCGCGACGTTGCGGGCGCATGTGGGCGCGCACCTGCCGGACTACATGGTGCCGGCGGCGTTCGTGCGGCTGGCGGCGCTGCCGCTGACGGTGAACGGCAAGCTCGACCGCCAGGCGCTGCCGGCACCTGCGGATGAGGCGTATGCGCATCGCGCTTACGCGCCGCCGCAGGGCGAGATCGAGACGGCGCTGGCGCAGATCTGGGCCGAGCTTCTCGGTGTGGAGCGGGTCGGACGCCACGACCACTTCTTCGAACTGGGCGGCCACTCGCTCTTGGCGGTGCAGCTGATGGAGCGGCTGCGGCGGCGGTCGCTGGGGGTCGAGGTGCGGACCTTGTTTGCAAAGCCCGTGCTGGCGGATCTGGCCGCGAGCCTCGGCAGTCATCACGAGGTGGCGGTCCCGGCCAACCTGATCAGCGAACAGAGTGCGGCGATCAGGCCAGAGATGCTGCCGCTGATCGAGCTGACGCAGGACGAGATCGCGCGGATCGTCGTCACGGTGCCGGGCGGCGTCGGCAACATCCAGGACATTTATGGCTTGTCGCCGCTGCAGGACGGCATCCTGTTCCATCATCTGTTGGCGACAAAGGGCGATCCGTACCTGCTGGTCTCGCAGATGGCGTTTGCCGATCGTGACCTGCTCGAGCGCTATCTTGCCGCGGTTCAGCGGGTGGTGGGTCGGCACGATATCCTGAGGACGTCGTTTGTCTGGGAAGGGCTGTCGCGCCCGGCCCAGGTGGTGTGGCGGAACGCGCCGCTGGAGGTGAGCGAGGTCGAGCTGGACGGGTCTGGTGGTCCTGGCGCCGCGCAGCTTAAGGATCGGTTTGATCCGCGCCGGCAGCGCATCGAGCTTGGCCGGGCGCCCTTGTTGCGGTTTGTGATTGCGCGCGAGCCCGGCAGTGCGCGCTGGCTGCTGCTGGAGCTGCAGCATCATCTGATCGGGGATCACACCACGCTGGAGGTGATGCATGCCGAGGTCCGGGCCGTGCTGGAGGGACGCGAGCATGAGCTGGCAGCCCCGCAGCCGTTCCGCAACCTGGTGGCGGCGGCACGGCTTGGCGTGGGTGCAGAGGCGCATGAAGAGTTCTTCCGGACGATGCTGGGGGACATCGCTGAGCCGACCACGCCGTTTGGGCTGAGCGAGGTCCACGGCGAGGGCCGCGGGGCTCATGAGGCGCGGCGCATGCTGCCGCAGGCGCTCAACGCGCGATTGCGCAGCCAGGCGCGGCGGCTGGGGGTGAGCCTGGCGAGCCTGTGCCATCTGGCCTGGGGGCAGGTGGTGGCGCGCAGCAGCGACCGCGAGCAGGTGGTGTTCGGCACGGTGCTGTTCGGCCGCATGCATGGCGGGGCGGGTGGCGACCGCGCGATGGGTCTGTTCATCAACACGCTGCCGCTGCGGCTTGACCTGGACGGGACCGGGGTCGAGGCGAGCGTGCGGACCACCCACGCGCGGCTGGCCGAGCTGCTCGCACATGAGCATGCCTCGCTGGCGCTGGCGCAACGCTGCAGCGGCGTTGCGGCGCCGGCGCCGCTGTTCAGCGCGCTGTTGAACTACCGCCACAACACGCCGGCGGCGATCTCCGCCTCCGCAGCCGATGATGCGCTGTCCGGCGTGGAATGGCTGGGCGGGGAGGAGCGCACCAACTATCCGCTGATCTTGTCGGTGGAGGATTTTGGCGAGGCACTCGGGCTGACGGCGCAGGTGGCGGAGGGCGTCTCAGCGGATCGGGTCTGCGGCTACATGCAGCACACGCTCGCGCAACTGGCGGAGGCGCTGGAGCGGGCGCCGACCACGCCGGTGCGGGAGCTGGACATCCTGCCCCCTGACGAGCGGGCGTACCTGTTGGAGGCGCTGAACCGGACGGCGGTGACGTATCCTGAGCAGCAGTGCATCCATGAGCTGTTCGAGGCCCAGGTGCGCCGTGCGCCGGATGCGGTGGCGGTGGTGTGCGCGGAGGAGCGCGTCAGCTATGGCGAGCTCAATGCGCGGGCCAACCAGCTGGCGCATCATCTGATCGCAATTGGGGTGACGCCGGACCAGCCGGTGGCGATCTGCCTACAGCGCAGTCCGATGATGGTGGTGGGGCTGTTGGCGATCCTGAAGGCGGGTGGGGCCTATCTGCCGCTGGACCCGGCCTATCCGAGCGCGCGGCTGCGCCAGGTGCTTGCGGATGCGGCGCCGTCGCTGCTGCTGGCCGATGCGGCGGGACGATCGGCGCTGGGCGCCGATGCGCTACGCGATCTGACGGTAGTGGATCTGGCGGCGGCGAGCCCGGCCTGGGCGGCGCTGCCGGCCACCGATCCCGACCCGTGCGCGCTCGGCCTGACCTCGCGCCATCTGGCCTATGTGATCTACACCTCGGGCTCGTCAGGCACCCCCAAGGGCGTCATGGTCGAGCATCGGAGCCTGGTCAATCTTGTCGCATGGCATGTGCAAACGTTTTGTCCGCAACCAGAAGCCTGCTGCGCACTCGTGGCTGGAGTGGCATTCGATGCCAGCACCTGGGAGCTATGGTCTGCGTTATGCAACCGCAGCACATTGCAGCTGCCGCCCAAAGCGACAGCTGCAGATTCCTTGCGTCTGCTGCAATGGTGGCGAGATCAATCGCTGGACGTTGCCTTTTTGATCACGCCACTGGCTACACTCGCGCTGGAAGATAAGCTCATCAACTCCAGATTGGAGTACTTGCTTGTTGGCGGGGAACGTCTCCAGCGTGTGCCTGGGCCTCTGTCGCCTCTGAAGCTAATCAACAACTATGGGCCTACTGAAGCTACGGTCGTGGCGACCTCAGGACGGCTCTTCAGCGACAACGCTGTGCCGCATATCGGCCGTCCGATCGCGAACACGCGGGTGTACCTGCTGGACGGTCATGGTGCGCCGGTTCCGTTTGGCGCGGTCGGGGAGCTTTACATTGGCGGGGCGGGGGTGGCGCGCGGCTATCTGAACCGGCCGGAGCTGACGGCGGAGCGGTTCATCGCCAGCCCGTTTGTGGACGGCGACCGGCTGTACCGCACTGGCGATCTGGCGCGCTACCTGCCGGACGGCAATCTTGAGTTTTTGGGCCGCAACGACGACCAGGTGAAGATCCGCGGCTTCCGGATCGAGCCGGGGGAGATTGCGGCGCGGCTCATCGAGCATGCCTGGGTGCGCGATGCGGTGGTGGTGGCGCAGCAGGATGGCGCCGGCGAGAAGCGGCTGGTGGCCTATGTGGTGTGCGCGCCTGAAGCTCGATCGGATGAGCCGGATGGCGCTGGCGCTGAGCTGGCCGCGACGTTGCGGGCGCATGTGGGCGCGCACCTGCCGGACTACATGGTGCCGGCGGCGTTCGTGCGGCTGGCGGCGCTGCCGCTGACGGTGAACGGCAAGCTCGACCGCCAGGCGCTGCCGGCACCTGCGGATGAGGCGTATGCGCATCGCGCTTACGCGCCGCCGCAGGGCGAGATCGAGACGGCGCTGGCGCAGATCTGGGCCGAGCTTCTCGGTGTGGAGCGGGTCGGACGCCACGACCACTTCTTCGAACTGGGCGGCCACTCGCTCTTGGCGGTGCAGTTGCTCAGTCGCGCAGTCGATCTCGGGCTCAAGTTCAGCGCCGCCGACCTCTTCCAAGCCCCCGTTCTAAAGGAACTTGCATCCAAGATTCATTTCGAACCAGAGCCCAGCAGCGCGGGAGTGATTTGTGTTCGAGAAACCGGATCGCAGCCGCCGCTGTTCTTTGTTCCCACAGGTTTAGGCGATTGCTCCTATGTCCTTAGTTTGGTGCAGGAGATGGGCGCAGGATGCCCTGTCTACACTTTGCCATGGCCGCCATTTCGTGAAGTTCAATTTCCAACTCTTGAAGAGATAGCCTCGCAACTAAATTTGGCAATTAGAGAGATCCAGCCACGAGGTCCATATCGGATCGCTGGATACTCATCCGGAGGAATCTTGGCTTACGCAATTGCGCAGCAATTACTGGACCACGACGAAGCTCTTTCACTCATCGCTCTAATTGACGTTGTACTATTTTCAAATCCATCAAGCGTGTCGCCCACCCAAAGGATACAAGAAGTGATCCTGGAATCTCTCGAGTTAGACGACGAAAGGTTCCAAATACTTGAACGCTACGCTGGACGAAGTTCAATTTCTCAATTCCTGGAAAAGGCACAGAAAATTGGGGCGATCCCTCAGGATCGCAATCTCCACAGTGACATTCTGACGTATGAAAGGGCCATGCAGTTCCAATTGGCGCTGGACTCGTATCAAGCTCCATCCCTCCCCGTCGAGGTATACCAGTTCTATGCCAATGAACCTCTTCGCCATCGGACACGATCTCGCAAGAATTCAATAGGTCCAGAAGCGCGTTCGCCTTTGCGGGGGTGGGACCGAATTTTGAGTACGGAAGCCATTCATGCTGTGCCAATTCCAGGTGACCACATAACGATGATGAATGTCCCGGCGAACCGCCTAGTTCTGGCTCGATGCCTATCAAGGGCCCTTGGCCAGTCAGCGAGCGGCGCCAAACGGATTCCAATAAATCATAGGGCACAGGTGACCTGCCACTGAAGTTTCATCCAGCGGCAATTAGAGTCTCGTGTCTTATGCAGCTTGATCAGATTCTCGGCTTGGCCGCGCGCGCAATACAGGCTGTCGTAGATCCACTCGGCCGAGCCGACATCGAGGCTGGTGACGACGAAACGGATGTCGAGGCCGAGCATCGTCGCCTCAATACGGGCGACGGTACGCCGTTCGCGATCCCAGGACTTGGCCTTGTGGCGCGTCTCGGTATAGCCACGCAGAACCGGCAGGTTCTCGATGGCGCGTCGCGTGCGGATGTCGTCGGCGGCCTCGTCGAGTTTTCTGGCGAGCGGCTTGGTGCCGGACAGACCGAAGATGTAGTCGATGCCGTTGGTCTCGCACCACGCCATTGCCTCCGGCCGGGCATAGTGCCCGTCGCCACGGAACGTAATTCGCGTGTTGTGCCACCGCGTCCGGATATGCCGTATCAGGCGGCGCAGGTGGGCACGCACCTCGACGCCGCCCGGCGTCTTGCCGGGCCGCAGCACGACCGCCACGGGCCGGCTCTTCTCCGTGTCGTAGACGTGGATCGGCAGGAAGCAGCGTTCGTCATAATGAGCGTTGAACAGCGAGAGCTGCTGATGGCCGTGGACGACATCGCAGGTATCATCGATGTCGAGCGTGACGGATGCCGGCTCGCGCGGGTAGCTATCCATCCATGCGTCGACCAAGTGTAGGTCAGTCGGATCACGTCGCGCAGGCGCGGAGCATTCTCCAGCCGCGACAGCGTCGGTTGGGAACACAGATCGCGACCCGTGTCCGGCAGCCGTCCGCAGGCCAGCTTGAATGCGGGATCGGACCGCAGATGATCGAGGTCGTCGGCGTCCTCGTAGCCGCAGCAGATCGCGAACATGCGCGCGCGGAACATATCGACAAGGCTGTGCACGACCCGCGTCGGATCGCGCCGATCCGGGAACACCCGGGCCAAATTGTCGGCCAAGCCGAGACGCCGCTCGGCCATCGCCAGAAGCATCACGCCCCCGTTCGAGGTCAGCCGACCGCCATCGAAGGCAGCTGTGACTTTCTTGGCGTGAACGGCTGGAAACGAGAAGGGCAGAATCGTATCGTCGGTCATGGCGGGCCTGGCGTTCGCGGTTGAGTGATGGGGTTGGCTTCGCAACCGAATCCTACGCCGCATCAGCGCTTTACACCACGCTCGCCAGCCTCTCAGGCGCACTCTGACGAATAAGACGGGCTAGATCGGGGTCGTCTGCCAAGACGTTACGAAGAGCGACAGTCGCGCGTCAGCCAAGGGATTTGATCGCCAGAAGCTAACTCAGCTGCTGGCCCAACCTAAGGCCCCTCACGGGGACCTCGACGAACAGGAACCGGGAGGCAGGGTGTCCAGCAGGGGAGCCCGATAGACGGTCCCGGCCAGGACGACGGCCGTCCCGCCGCCGACGCCTCGCTCCGCCAGCTGCCGGGTCACGACGTTGGCCCATGTGCCGCGGTCCATGACCGTCATGCGGCTCAGCGTTCGTTCGTAGGGCGCAGCGTCGGGCCAGCTTGAACCATGGCTAGATGTAGAGGTCCCGGGCAGGCATCGGCCGGTCGGCCTTCAGCTTCACAGGCGACGAATGCGGTGATTGCAACCTTAGGGTGGTTTTCCAAAACGCGATTTGTTCTTGGTTTCTCGGTGGGGCTCGCGAGATTCGCGTTGGAAACCCTATGTCGTGATTTCAATGCGTTAGAGGAATCGCAAGGAATTTTAAGTCCCTTGCGTCTACCAGTTCCGCCACGTCCGCATTGCGCCAGGCGCGCCGATTTCTAGCGCGTTTGAGCGCGAAGTGGAATTGTCATTATCCGGTGCTAACAGGTGCGGTTTCAAAGACTTAAACAGTGGCCAGCAATTCCATTTGCTTCGGCCGCCCCGCATTGGGATAAGCAGCGCGCCGCCGCGATTGAGCCTCAATCCGGACACCGGCGGCTGCTTTAGGCAATCTCAACACTGTCTGATTAAGAAAGCCGAATGTCTGTTCGTTTCCCACGCCGCTCAAAGCTGTCGCGCGCGGCGGCCGTCATTGTGCTGCTTGCCTCGGCCGCGGGCGTTTCCGGCTGCGCACAGATCGGCGACACCATGTCGCCAGCGTTCGCCGATCCCGCCAAATACGACCTTTATGATTGCAAGCAGCTTGAGACCGAGCGCAAGAACCTCGCGACCCGCGCGACCGATCAGGAGAAGCTGATGGCCAAGGCGGAGACCGGCGTCGGCGGTACCGTGGTCTCCGAGATGGTCTATCGTAACGAGCTGATCTCGATCCACGCCCAGCAGAAGCTTGCCGATCAGGCCTGGCGCAGCAACAAGTGCCATGAAAGCCCGCCGGACGAGACCGCTGCGGCCGCAGCCCCCGCCGCGCCGGCGGCAGCCGCGAAGGGGGCACGCGCCCCGCGGGGCGTCGTCCACTAAACTCAGCGCGTTCGAGCGAAGCCGATCGCTGTTCGCGCGCGTTCAGCTGATGGCTCAAACGCGCCAGTCGTAGATCCAGTCCTGTCGCGCCAGCATGCGCTCTGGACCGATGGCGCGGATCGCGAGATCGCGCGCGATCGCGAGCGGCCCGCGCAGGTGATAGATGCGGCCCTGCTGCCGGGCCAGGCGCTGGACCTTCAGTACGCGCCTGCGCCGCATCTCGGCGTAGCGCTTCAGCGCGGCGGGAATGCCTGAGGTGTTTTCCCCGGTGCAGTCGCCGAGCGCCTTGGCGAGCACGGCGGCATCCTCGATTGCCATGCCGGCGCCCTGTGCGGCGAACGGCAACATCGCATGCGCGGCATCGCCGAGCAGCGTCACCGCGCCTTCGCTCCAGCGGCCGATGTCGGGCAGGGTGAACAGCGCCCATTTGCGCCAGCCGTCGACGGCGCCGATCAGCATCCGCACGGTCGCTGGCCAGCGCGCCGTGGCGAACGCGCCCTTGATCTCGTTGATGTCGCCGGGCGCGCTCCAGCCCGGCCGGTTCCAGGTGCCTGCGACGATCGCGACCACGTTGATCTGGCGCCCACCCGAGATCGGATAGGCCACGAGATGGGCGTCCGGCCCCATCCAGAGCTGGACGCGCGGCGCGGTGTATTCACGCGGCAGGGCAGTTGCCTCCAGCGTGCCGCGCCAGGCAATCAGGCCGGAGAATTGCGGCTGTACATCCGGAAACAAATGCCCGCGCACGGCGGACCAGATGCCGTCGGCGCCGATCAGCGCAACCGCCAATTCCTTCTGCCGTGCGTTGCCGCGGCGCTGCACCACCGTCAGCCCCTTGGCGTGCTTTGTCACATCCTCGAACTGGCAGCCGAGCCGCAGGTCGATATCGGGGTGGTCGCTGACCGCGGCCTGCAGTGCGGCCTGCAGGTCGGCGCGGTGGATCACCCAATAGGGGGCGCCGGCGCGGAACTCGGCCGCCTGGCCGAGCGGCATCCGCGCGATCTCGCCGCCGGCCCGCGCGCTCAGGATGTTGACGGATTCAGGCGTGACCGCGCGCCGCGCAAGCGGTTCCTTGAGCCCGAGCCCGACCAGGATGCGGCTGGCATTGGGAGAGAGCTGGATGCCGGCGCCGGCTTCCTCGAGCCGCTCGGCCTTCTCCAGCACGACGACGCGAAAGCCTTGTGCCGCCAGTGTCAGCGACGCCGTCAGTCCTCCGATCCCGGCGCCTGCAACGATGACGGTTCGCGTCAGCGCCACGGAGCGGTCAGGCGACCTTGTCTTTCAGCACGCATTCCGGCGGCCGCGCTTCGCCGGCAGCGAGGTCGGACGCGAAGCGATAAAGCGTCGAGCAGTACGGGCAGATGATCTCGCTGTCGTTGCCGAGGTCGAGGAACACGTGCGGATGGTCGAACGGCGGGTTGGCGCCCACGCACATGAACTCCTGCGATCCGATTTCGATCACCGAGACACCGGCATCGTTATGGAAGTGCGGGACGACGTGGTCGGACATATTCTCACCTTGGTGGCAACGATGGGCAGACGCAATCGACAGCATGCGGCATCGCGAAATGCCGCGCACCATACTGGCGGGAACAGTTGATTCCTAGAGCCCCGACGGCTCATTTGCTCATGCAAATTCGACACAATCTTGTCGTCCCAGAGAAGCCCTTCTTTGGTCGGAGCCGTTGTGTCGCAAAAACGGCACACTATTTCCAAGGCGAACTGAACGAGGCGAATTAAACTTGAGGTTTCAAGCGGAATGAACGGGGTTCGCCTCAGTCTTGCGGTGGCCGGCCTGGCAACGAGCGCTGCCATCGGCGCGGTCATTTGGCCGCATGCCCATGATGCCGGCACGATCCTCGCCGCGCGGGACGATCCCGCCGAGCTCGCCGACCTCGGGATCAATTCCGTGGTGCGCAACAACCCGGCGTTGATTTCGGACAATATCGAGGCGGCACTGGCCGCGGGGGATGCCGACCTTGCGACGAGCTTTGTCGCGCTCGCCGCCGAGAAGGACATCGCGCTCGGCGATGAGCTCACAAGGCGGGTCGACGAGGCGCGCGCCGAGCAATCGTCCACCACGCATTTCGCCAAGGGGTTCGCCACCGGCCTCGTGACCGGCAACGCCGACGATGTCGCAAGCCTGTCCGGCACGGTCGCGGGCGACCTGTTCGTGTTCGGCGATGTCAGGGACGTCGTGCGCGAGGGCAAGCATCTCGTGATGGGTGAGGACACCGACCAGCTGGTGCTTGGGCTTGCGGCCGCCGGGCTCGCCGTGACGGCGGCGACCTATGTGTCGGTCGGCGGCGCCGGGCCGCTGCGCGCCGGGCTGACACTGGTCAAGGATACGCGCAAGGCGGGACGGCTGAGCGAAGGGCTGATCGAATGGGCCGGGCGTTCGACCCGCGAGGTCGTCGACCAGCCGGCGCTGCGCGAGGCGGTCGCCTCCGGCTCGGTGCTTCGCCCGGCAGAGACCGCAACCGCGATCCGCGCGGCGTTCCGCGCCGAGAAGGCCGGGGCGCTGGTGCGCGTCGCCAAGGACGTCGGACGCGTCGGCGAGGCCGCCGGGATTCGTGCCGCACGGGACACGCTGAAGGTCGCGGAGAACCCGCAGGAGATCGCGCGCGCGGCCCGGCTCGCGGAGGCGAAGGGCGGCCAGACCCGCGCGATCCTCAAGCTGCTCGGCCGCGGCGCGCTGCTGCTCGCGGCCGGCACGTTCAATCTCACCATGTGGCTGTTCGGTGCGCTGCTTGCGCTGTTCGGCTTCCTGTCCTCGATCAAGGCGACCACCGAACGGGCTACCGCGTGGTGGCTCAGGCGGAGTAAGGCGCGTCGCCTGCAGCGGCAGATGTCCGCTCAGGTTGCGCTGGCGGGTTCTGCCGCCCAGGGCTAAGCTCGCGGTCGGCTTTTCGATCGCCAAACTCAATCCCAAAAAACAACGGAATGGATGATGCCGAGTTTCCATCACGGCGACGTTGAAATTGCCTATATCGACGAAGGCGAGGGCGAGCCGATCGTGCTCGTGCACGGCTTCGCCTCGAGCAAGAACGTCAACTGGATCTATCCGACCTGGGTGTCGGATCTCGTCAAGGCTGGCCGGCGCGTCATCGCGCTCGACAATCGCGGCCACGGCGAATCCGCCAAGCTCTACGATGCCGCGCAGTACGAGATCGCGATCATGGCGAGCGACGTGATCGCGCTGATGGATCATCTTGGGATCGCGCGCGCCGACATCATGGGCTATTCGCTGGGCTCGCGGATGACAGCGATCCTTGCGCTCGAAAATTCCGATCGGGTGCGCTCGGCGATCCTGGGAGGCATCGGCATCGGGCTGATCGAGGGCGGCGGTCCCGGCGAGACCGTAGCCCTCGCGCTGGAGGCACCGTCGCTCGACGATGTCACCGATCCGGTCGGCCGCACCTTCCGCGCCTTTGCCGATCAGACCCGCTCCGACCGCCGCGCACTCGCCGCCTGCCTGCGCGGCTCGCGCCGGCTGATGACGCGCGAGGAGGCGGCCGGCATCCGCGTGCCGGTTCTGATCGCCGTCGGCAGCAAGGACGAGATCGCCGGCTCAGCGGCGGCGCTCGGCAGGATCATTCCGGGTTCGGAGGTGCTCGACATCCCGAACCGCGATCATATGCGGGCGGTCGGCGACAAGGTCTACAAGAGCGGCGTCATCGACTTCCTGTCGCGGCGAAAATAGCTCGTCGGCTTCGTTCTCCGCATCGTCTTTGGCGAAGGAGCGCGCCGCCGCGATCAGCACGACGAAGGTCGCAACCCACACCATGCGCGCGCCGTAGCGGTCGTGCGGACCCGAGATCACGCCACAGATCACGGCATTGCCGAGCAGCGCGAGCGTGACGGTGCCCGCCAGCAGCGTGAGGTCGTCGAGCCGCCGCTGCCACAGCCCGCGGCCGAACAGGATCACGACCACAAGCATCGAGGCCAGTGCGACCGGCACATGGATGCGGTTGATGGCGGTGAAGTCGAGGCGCCAGCGCTGTTGCCGCGCTGCGCGCATCGGCGCGACCTGTTTGGGAATGTAGCGCTCGATGATGCCGTAGGTGTGCGGGATCCAGCCCGAAGAGCCTTCGCCGGTTGCGACATGCATCAGCTGGTCGACTGTGGCCTCCAGCGCCGCCTTGGCCTGCCATCCCGGATATTCGGCCAGCGAACGCTCCACGATGTAGCCCATCTCGTCATTCAGTCCCTGGAAGCGGCCGAGCGTGTTGAACATGCTGTGGCCCCACAGGAAGTCGTCGGCGGTCGGCGGCAGCTCGTTGCGATAGGGGCAGAGCTTCAGGTTCTCTTTCGCGCAATGGTCGCGCAGATATTGCGTCACGATGCCATCCTGCAGCATGCGGCCGAAGGCGACGCCTACGCCGCCGGGCGTCCAGGCAAGCTGCCCTGACAGCGCGAAATTCGCCGCCAGCAGCGTCGCCGCGCCGGCGACGGCGGTCAGGCTGCCCTGCACGAGGCCCGCGATCGGGATGCGCCGGCCGAGCCACGGACGCAGCATCCAGCCGACGCAGCACAGGCCGAGCAGCACGGCGAGCGTCGCGCTGTGCGTTGAGGCCGAAAATGCGATGAAGCCAAACAGCACCGCCTTCTCCAGCGCCGCAATCCGTTCGCCGCGCAGGATGAGGATGAAGAGCGCGAGCACCGCGAGGCCGGCAAAGATGTCGGTCAGCAGCATGCTGGCGAGCCAGGGCAGGGCGGTGGTTGCGACCAGCGCGAGGCTGATCGCGATCAGCCTGACCGGCCGGGCGAGGTCGAGCACGCGCAGCGTCAGCTGCAGGATCCACAGCGTCGCCAGGGTCTGGATACCGAGGTTGAGCCAGAAGCCAGACGCCTCGCCGACATGGAGGTAGACGCCGAACACCGTGGACCGGCTCGGCACCAGATAGCCCTCGTACCAGCGTGCCAGATAGCCGCCGGTATCCCATTGGAGCAGCGGATAGCCGTTCCAGAAGGCAGGGGCGAGCAGGAGCAGGGGGATGGCAATGGTGGCGATCCAGACCGACCGCGCGTCGGTCAGGCGGGCGCGTAAACTCCTGGTACTGATGTTGTTTCCCCCTTTTTATTGGGGCTGACCATGCCCAAAACCACACTCGCGACGAAATCCGCCAATAGTTGCAGAAGCACGGCTTGATTTCGGCAAAATCCCGACCAACTCCCGTAGACGCCGGCCCCGGGGGGGTTCGGTTGAGGTTTACCGTACCGAGCCATCCCGGGACGCGCTGGGTCCATCGTGCTATAACGCACATCAGAACAACCGAATTGCGAGAGCAGCCATGGCAGTTCATCAGGTCAATCCGCAGGGGGGAAAGCTGGCGGCGCTCGATCCGATCTGGGATCGAATCCGCGGCGAGGCGGAAGACATCCTGCGGCGCGAGCCGGAACTCGCATCCTTCATCTATGCGACCGTGCTGCATCATGAGCGCCTGGAAGATTCGGTGGTCCATCGCATCGCCGAGCGGCTCGATCACGCGGCGCTGTCGGGCGACCTGATCCGCCAGACCTATGACGAGGCGTTGCGCGATGCGCCCGATATCGGCAACGCCTTCCGCGCCGACCTCGTCGCCGTTTATGATCGCGATCCCGCGACCTCGCGCTTCATCGATCCCTTGCTCTACTTCAAGGGCTTTCACGCGCTGCAGACCCATCGTCTCGCGCACTGGCTGCATCAGAAGGGCCGCAAGGATTTTGCGTTCTACCTGCAGAGCCGCTCGTCGGCGGTGTTCCAGACCGACATCAACCCGGCCGCCAGGATCGGCCGCGGCATCTTCCTCGATCACGCCACCGGTTTCGTCTGCGGTGAGACGGCCGTCATCGAGGACGATGTCTCGATCCTGCATGGCGTCACGCTCGGCGGCACCGGCAAGGAGAACGAGGACCGCCATCCGAAGATCCGCCACGGCGTGCTGATCGGTGCCGGCGCCAAGATCCTCGGCAATATCGAGATCGGTCATTGCGCGCGCATCGCGGCAGGCTCCGTCGTGGTCAAGCCTGTGCCGCACAACGTCACGGTTGCGGGCGTGCCGGCAAAAATCGTCGGCGAAGCCGGATGTGCGGAGCCGTCACGCACCATGGACCAGATGCTCAACGCGATCGGTCTTTGATTTCACTCGTTTTCTGACCGCGGCGCGTTTTTCAGCAAAGTGGACGCCGGTTCGCGTCAGGAAAACGCGTCAAAACATGAATTGCGTGCGCAACATCACGTCGCCAAAGCCCGAAAAGGCTCTGGCGATCTTTGCCGTCTCGTCCTAAAACTCCCCCGAAAATCATCGACCCGATTGGAGACGGCCGTGGACGTTCAGGAAGTCAGGAAGCTCGACGCGTATCTCAAACGCGTGTTCAGCAATCCCAAGATCCGCGTGGTGCCGCGGCCCAAGAAGGACGACTCGGCCGAGGTCTATATCGGCGAGGAGTTCATCGGCGTGCTGTTCGTCGACGACGAGGACGATGATCGCTCGTTCCAGTTCCAGATGGCGATCCTGGAAGAAGATCTGAGCGAGTAAAGGCCGAACGGCCTCGCTGCCTGTCGCGCTGTCACGACGGGGCGCGCGAATGCGCGCCCGATATCAGGCTTCTCTCTGCCCGCAATGACGAGGAGGCTAGCCCTTCGCGCTGTGCATCTGTGCGGAGAGGCGGTTCATCGCGGTGGCGATGTCGCGCCATTGCGCGAGCCAGCCGCGCGGAAAGCGGAAGGTCAGATCGGCGCCCTCGATGCGCTGCTCACTCAGGCACATGCCGGGCGTCGAGCTATCGCGCGTGCAGCGCGCGGTCAGCTGCGGCTCGCTCGCGGTGAACAGGTCCTCGCCGCCATAGGGCGTGCCGTCGCGGAATGCGCGCGTCGTCAAGCCGTCATCGGTCGTCGCGCGCTCGTCCAGATAGCGCGGATAGATCGTGCGCAGCCGCATCTCGGGTGCGAGTGAATCGTGGTGCGCCGCGATCGACACGAAGATCCGGTCGATCGGCTGCACCTTGTCCTCGACGGTGTCGGCACTGTAGTGCTTCGGCGCGGCAGGCGCCTCCAGCGACGGATAGAGGAAGCTCAGATCGACGCGCTCCTGCGGCCCGGAATGGCGCTGGACCTTCATGCGCACGGCCAAGGTCGGCACGTTGAACAGCGTGCCGCCGACGCTCACCGGCAGCCGCGACGGATCGCTCGGCGGGGCGGTGGTGTAGGTAGGCCACAACAGATAGGCGACCAGCGTGATCGCACCGGCTGCGATCACTGCCGAGGCGATGACCGGAACGAGATGCGCGCGCGGGTTGCGGCGGGTGTCGCGGGCGAGATGCTGGGCCGTCGAAAGAAGCGTCATGGGCGAAGCTGAGAGCAGGCCGGGAGTGGCCGAATCACCTGCCGAATATGCCACGAGGCGAGGAATTTCCGTACGATTCCAATGGAATCCCAAATTGATTGGCCATGCGCAAACGCCGCGCCGGAGTGGTCCGGTTAACCTTTCCTTAAGGATGATGTGGCGGCCGTCCGCCAATTCTGCGAAGCAGGGTGAGTGGCCTGTTGCGTAGCGGAAGTGCCGATGTCGCCCGATACCCTGAATTCCCTGTTCTCGCTCTTCATTGGCTTCGCGCTCGCCGGCGCATTGGCCAGCGGTTATCAGGCGATGGCCGAGCGGCCGGCCGGCTTCGGCCTGCTGCAGGAGGGCGTGGCGCCGAAGACCTTTGCCGCGGTCCCGTTCCTCGTCTTCGCCGCACCGTTCATCATCATGCGCAACACGCTGCGCGGCGCCCGCATCGAGCGCCGCCGTTTCGAATTCGTGATGATGGCAACCGTGATCTCCGGCTTCTGGAGCCTTATGTCGGGCACCTTCTTCATGATGACGCTGCGCGCCGCCGGCGTGCTCGCCTGATCCGGTCGCGATCCGCGGCCGATTACGGTCGCTTGAAACCACGTCCGCCGCTGTGCCAAGGTCGTCCTGACCAGAGCTTCGGTTCTGATTAATCAGAACCGAAAGCGCGGGATTGTCGTTTTGACGCGTTTTCTTCACGCGAACCGGTGTCCACTTCGCTCGAAAACGCTCCAGGGAGACCTTCATGGCGATCTACGAACTCGACGGGCAGGGGCCCGATCTTCCCGCTGACGGCAGCTATTTCATCGCCGACAATGCCGTTGTGATCGGCAAGGTGCGCCTCAAGTCCGCGGCGAGCGTCTGGTTCGGCGCCGTGCTGCGCGGCGACAACGAGTGGATCGAGATCGGCGAGGGCTCCAACGTCCAGGACAATTCGACCCTGCATGTCGATCCCGGCTTTCCCCTGACCATCGGCAACCACGTCACCATCGGCCACAACGCGATCGTGCACGGCTGCACGCTGGAAGACGGCGTGCTGATCGGGATGGGATCGATCGTGATGAACGGCGCGCGCATCCGGCGCGGCAGTGTCGTCGGCGCCGGCTCCGTCATCACCGAGGGCAAGGAATTTCCGGAATATTCCCTGATCATCGGTGCGCCCGCGCGCGTGGTGCGCACGCTCGACGCCGCCCAGATCGAGGCGTTGTCGCGGCCGGCGAAGTCCTACGCGATCAGGGGCCCGCAGTACAAAGCCGGGCTGAAGAAGATCGGCTAAGGCATGATCCCGAAAAGTGCGAAGCGGTTTTCCCTGCGACAAACGCGAAGCGTTTGCGCGGAGACCATGCTTAAACAAGAACCAGAAGCGCGATGATGATTCAACCCAATCTCATCGCGCTTTAGCCCTCAGCGCTTCCGGCCCTGCTTGCGTGTGCGCTTCGGTGCTGCGCCGCCTGGCTTTGCTGCCTCCTGCAGTCTTGCGCTCTTGCGCAGCGCATCCTTCAGGTCCATCGGAATACCGTGCTTCTTGAAGAGGTCGGCGAAGGCCTCGTCGGCGAGCTCCTGCAGGGTCGCCATCCGGTCGCGGCCAAGCTGCTTCAGCTTGTCGAACGTGTCGTCGTCAAACTCGATCAGCTTGCGCAAATTGCATTGCTCCCAAACTGTATTGCTCCAACGCCTGTCGGAACCGGGGTTTTGCGGACTCGTTGATGTCCGCAAGGGAGAATTCCGTGCGCAAATTATCCGCCACCGCCGCGTTAGCGACAATCGCCATTCTGCTGGCGCCAGCGGTTACCGTCGCCCAAAGCACCGGGAGCGGCAGCCCCTCGTTGGCCACCCCGACGCCACCGCAGGTCACGTCGCCGCCGCCCGGCACCACCAGCGCCGGCACGGCGCAATCCTCCGGCCGGCTGAACAGCGGTGAAGGCGTCACCACCGGATCGGCGTCGACCGAAAGCATCGACAAGGCAATCGCCGACGAGAACAGGATCGTCGATCGCCGGATGAACGGCATCTGCCGCGGCTGTTAGCTTTTCGCCGGCTGCGTCTTCGATGAACGACGGTCGCGTAGAAGTGAGTGCGACAAAGGCGCGCGGCGGAAGCTGCGGTCCTACATTGAGTTAGCATGCGCAGGACGCGGCGGAGGAGGCTTGAAAAGAAAAGCCTTGGAAAGAAGGAGTAACGGGTGATGTTGCGTAAAACGATGATTGCCTTGTTGGCTGCGGCATCGGTCGGCCTGTTCACGGCCGACGCCGCGTCGGCGCGCGGCGGTTTTGGCGGCGGCGGTTTCCACGGTGGTGGTGGTGGTGGCGGCTTCCGCGGCGGCGGCGGTTTCGGCGGCTTCCATGGTGGCGCTTTCCGCGCCATGGGCGGAGGCGGCGGCTTCCGCTCGGCTGCGATCGGCGGCGGCGGTTGGGCCGGCCGCGGTTGGGCTGGCCGCGGTTGGCACGGCGGAGGCTGGCACGGTGGCGGATTCCGGCGCGGCTGGGGCTATCCGTTCGCTGCTGCAGCGGTTGGGTTCGGACTCGGCTACGGCGCTTACGATTACTATGACGGCTACTATGGCAATCCGTATTACGCGGGCTATGGCTACGACGACGGCTACGGCTATGGCTACAGTGATGGCGGCTGCTACGTCGTTCGTCGTCGCATGCTGACGCCGTACGGCTGGCAGATCCGCCCCGTGCAGGTTTGCAACTGAGCTATCCACTGACGCATGGCCAGTCCATTCGATTGCCATGGTGATGGTTTTGGAATGGTTGGCGCGGCCTCGGTGTTGCGATGCTGGGGCGACGTTGGCTGTCGTACACTGGTATGCGGCTTGCTTCGCATTGCGGCAGTTGATGCGTGAACGCGTCGCGAAAACAAAAGGCCCGGCTGCGATTTGAGCCGGGCCTCAGAGGACAATAAAGATGCTGACCATTCCTGATCTGACATTGCTGTTCATGGTCGTTGTGTCGAGTCTCGCCGTTGCGTTGATCTACATGCTCCATCAGCTCGAGCCGAAGCTTGCCCGGCTGAGGCTGCGAGTTGATCGCGCCCGCCGCGAACGCATCAGGTAGTCCGCAATGCTGCACGCGGGGGTTTCGATCAGGTCGAGCCCGCCGCGGCGCTGTTTCGCGCGTCAGCCGAGCACGCCGTATTTCTTCAGCCACGCCTGCATCTGATTCCAGCCGTCCGCGGCCGCTTGCGCATCGCTGCGCGGGTGCACCTGTCTAGAGCGCGCCAATGATAGTCGGGAAGGGTGGGCCGCATTCCAAGGCCCTCAAAAGAACAAGGCCGTCGACGTAGTATACCGTCAACGACCTTGCCAGCCCCGGATATTGAAATCGGCTCACGCCATCCGGTTATTTGAAGATGACTCGGATTCGAAGTCCGATATGTGAACCAGTTCACAAAGTCAGGATTAATTCCCGCTAACGGGCACTTGATCGGTTTCGCGGAATTTTACGGGCGGGCCGATTGGGGAGCGCCGTGGAGACCTCGCGAGGGATCAACCGCGCGATCGGTGGCGCTTCCGGCTGGCGCTGCGGCTGGCCTTCGAGCGCTTGCGCGGGGAGGGCTCGGCGGCCGGCTCGTTGGCCTGTGCGCTCGCCAGTGACTGTTGCAGGCCCTCGACCTGTTCGGTCAATTGGGCGACCTGATCGGACAGCTTCTTGGCGTCGGCCTGCTGCGCCGCGAACTGCTTGCGCATGGTCTGCAGCTCGTCCTGGACCAGCTGCAATTGGTCGATCGCTTCCTGCTGGGTCTCCTCGATTCCCTTGGTCTTCTCCACCAGGGCCTCGGAGACCTGTGCGGTCCTAGCCTGCAACAGACGGGCGGCGACCATGCGGTCGGTCTCGGGCACGTTGCCGGTGAAGCCGCGCCACAGCGCGATCGAGCCAATTCCGAACAGCACGAGCACAAGCGCCACGGCGCCGATCGCGATCGGCTGCACGCCAATCAGGCTGCCGACTGGTGAATTCCGGGGGGCAAGTTCGACCATGCGACCAGAACCGGACATCAATTGAAAGATTTTGATTAGCACAACCGCGGCGCGGGCAAAACCCGGGGTCCGCTAGACCCATGCGGCGACAGCGAAATTTGCCGACAACTGCACGCGCTGCCCCAAAACGGGACGGCTTCCGACCGGCCGACGGGCCTGCCGCCGCAGGTCAGGTCGCGGGCGCGACGAGGCCAACCCGCATGTCCTTCGCGACATAGACGCAGCCGCCGTCGGCAAGCACGCGGCCATCGGCGATGCCGCGCCTGACCTGGCGGATGTCGACCTCATAGCGGACCAGCCGGACGTCCGGCGTGATGTGGCCCCTGAACTTGACCTCGCCGACCCCAAGCGCCCGGCCTTTGCCCGGCGAGCCCGACCATCCGAGCCAGAAGCCGATGATCTGCCACATCGCATCGAGACCGAGACATCCCGGCATCACGGGATCGCCGGCAAAGTGACAGGCGAAGAACCAGTGGCCGGGTGCAATGTCGAGCTCGGCGGCGACATGGCCCTTGCCGAAGGCGCCGCCGTCGAGGCTGATTTCGGTGATGCGGTCCATCATCAGCATCGGTGGCGCCGGCAGCTGGGCGTTGCCGGGGCCGAAATAGCCGCCCTCGCTCGATCGCAGCAGATCCGGCCTTGTGTAGGACGATTGCGGTGTGTGAAAATCGTGCGGGTTGAACAAGCTGGCCATTGAAATTGCGGTTATTGTTGAACGTTAGGGCGGCTTCGCCGCATGGTGTTTGACGGCCCGGATTGAGCCTCCGCAGGCAGCCGCAGCGCGGCCGCCATGAAGGCCCAGATGTCGTCGGTCAGCTGAGCCGGATCGGGCCGCCGTTCGCCGGTGAGTGCGCCAATCAGCGCCTGGCGGATGCCGCCGATCATCAGCGCGATGGTGAGGTGAGCGTCGATGTCGCCGGATACGATCCCGTCGCGCCGGGCGGCTTCAAGCATCCGGGCACCGGCTGCGAGCTGGCGGCGGGTGAAGGCGGTCTCGACATCGAGGACCTCGGACGCGCGGCTCAGCGGTCCAATGACCAGCGGCGCAAACGGATGATCGAAGTGGAAGGCGACGTAGGCCCCGATCCGCTGCCTTTCCCGGTCCGCCCAGCTCTCGGCTGACAGCCTGGCACCGGCGAATGCCGCCTGATCCAGCCGGTCGTAGAACTCCTCGACCACGGCGGCGATCAGGCCGGCCTTGGAGCCGAAGTGATGATAGGAGAGCCCCACCGACACCTGCGCCCGCCTGGCGACGGCCTGCATCTCCAGGTGCCCATGGCCCTCGATGAGCTCCTCTTGCGCCGCCGCGAGCAGCCGTTCCCGTGTCCTAGGACTCGTCGTGCTACTCGCCGCGCTCATTGGTTGCTCATCGCTTGGTCATCCGCTGAATTGAATTCAATTCAATATCGCTGCTGCCAGCATGTCAAGCCTCCGATGCCTGAAGGCGCAGTGAACCGGTGGAGGGCCTGCGATGGCGTTTGCGATCAAGACCGAGATCCCCGATCCACGGGCGAAGGCGTTCAGCTTCACCGCCCAGAAAACCATGCATAAGCGGCGGGCACGTCGCCACAGACGACATCGTGGTCCTGTTTGCCAGCGAGAATGAGGTCGGCCGCGAGCTCAACTTTAAATTCTATCGCCAGGCCACCAACAAGATCGTCGGCATCACGGACGAGGCTGCGTCCTTTCTCGATCGCTTCTTCTGAGGCCTGCGGTCGGGAACCGGGCGTTACCCGAGGTCCTACTGATTGCAGGAGGCCCCGCCCGGAGTTAGAATATTGGCCAGTTAATACCTTTTTCGATCAGGTTTTTAAGCAGGCCTTCTGCAAAGCGGGCCCTGCTACGTTCTGTTAGCCCGTCCTATTCGTGAGAGTGCTTTTTTTAGTCCGATTGATGTGGCCGCACATCTGCTCTGACGAGGCGCGCGGGATTGCCTTCGGCTTTTCACCGCCTGACCGACCCGTACTTTGCAACGCGCTTGAGGTGTAGGTTGGGCGAACGGGGGGCGGACGCCCCGCCGGTCAAGGACCGAGCGGCAGCAGCGCGCCTGGCAAGCCGCGGATCAGGTCGGCTTCGGGACATGCCGCGGCAAACGCAAGGCGAATGCGGCTCGTGGTCTCGACCACACGGGCAGCGAGTTTCAAGAGACGAAGACGCAGCGTCGCGAACTCGGCTGTGGCCAATTCCCGGGCTTTGGGAATCGCGTCGCGCACGGTCAGCATCAGCCAATAAGCGGCGGTGTGGAGAACGAGGCGGACTTGATTGGCGAGCGCCGAACGGCAGCTGGTGCGATCGGAGGCGAGCTGTGTCTTATGCAGCTTGATCAGATTCTCGGCTTGGCCGCGCGCGCAATACAGGCTGTCGTAGATCCACTCGGCCGAGCCGACATCGAGGCTGGTGACGACGAAACGGATGTCGAGGCCGAGCATCGTCGCCTCAATACGGGCGACGGTACGCCGTTCGCGATCCCAGGACTTGGCCTTGTGGCGCGTCTCGGTATAGCCACGCAGAACCGGCAGGTTCTCGATGGCGCGTCGCGTGCGGATGTCGTCGGCGGCCTCGTCGAGTTTTCTGGCGAGCGGCTTGGTGCCGGACAGACCGAAGATGTAGTCGATGCCGTTGGTCTCGCACCACGCCATTGCCTCCGGCCGGGCATAGTGCCCGTCGCCACGGAACGTGATTCGCGTGTTGTGCCACCGCGTCCGGATATGCCGTATCAGGCGGCGCAGATGGGCACGCACCTCGACGCCGCCCGGCGTCTTGCCGGGCCGCAACACGACCGCCACGGGCCGGCTCTTCTCCGTGTCGTAGACGTGGATCGGCAGGAAGCAGCGTTCGTCATAATGAGCGTTGAACAGCGAGAGCTGCTGATGGCCGTGGACGACATCGCAGGTATCATCGATGTCGAGCGTGACGGATGCCGGCTCGCGCGGGTAGCTATCCATCCATGCGTCGACCAAAGTGTAGGTCAGTCGGATCACGTCGCGCAGGCGCGGAGCATTCTCCAGCCGCGACAGCGTCGGTTGGGAACACAGATCGCGACCCGTGTCCGGCAGCCGTCCGCAGGCCAGCTTGAATGCGGGATCGGACCGCAGATGATCGAGGTCGTCGGCGTCCTCGTAGCCGCAGCAGATCGCGAACATGCGCGCGCGGAACATATCGACAAGGCTGTGCACGACCCGCGTCGGATCGCGCCGATCCGGGAACACCCGGGCCAAATTGTCGGCCAAGCCGAGACGCCGCTCGGCCATCGCCAGAAGCATCACGCCCCCGTTCGAGGTCAGCCGACCGCCATCGAAGGCAGCTGTGACTTTCTTGGCGTGAACGGCTGGAAACGAGAAGGGCAGAATCGTATCATCGGTCATGGCGGGCCTGGCGTTCGCGGTTGAGGTGATGGGGTTGGCTTTGCAACCGAATCCTACGCCGCATCAGCGCTTTACACCACGCTCGCCAGCCTCTCAGGCGCACTCTGACGAATAAGACGGGCTAGATTCGACCTATTGGAGCGACGCCGGCCAGCGTGGGCCGGCCCGCGATGAAGAGGATATCGAGCGAAATGCTTTCGAGAGATCACAGCGTCGCAGTCGATCCGGTCGCGCTGGAGAAGAGCATCTCCAAGGCAACCGAAGCGCTGCTCGGCTATCGCCAGTCCGACGGACACTGGGTATTCGAGCTCGAGGCCGACAGCACCATTCCGGCCGAGTACGTTCTGCTGCGTCACTACCTTGCCGAGCCGGTCGACGCCGGGCTCGAGGCCAAGATCGCCAACTATCTGCGCCGCACCCAGGGTGCGCATGGCGGCTGGCCGCTGGTGCACGACGGCCCGTTCGACATGAGCGCCAGCGTGAAGTCGTACTTCGCGCTGAAGATGATCGGCGATTCCATTGACGCGCCGCACATGGTGCGGGCGCGCGAGGCGATCCGTTCGCGCGGCGGGGCTTCGGGCAGCAACGTGTTCACGCGCTTCCTGCTCGCGCTCTTTGGCGTCGTGACCTGGCGCGCAACGCCGGTGCTGCCGATCGAGATCATGCTGCTGCCGATGTGGTCGCCGTTCCACATCAACAAGATCTCCTACTGGGCGCGCACCACCATGGTGCCGCTGATGGTGCTCGCTGCGTTGAAGCCGCGTGCGAAGAATCCGAAGGGCGTCGGCATCGACGAACTGTTCCTGGAAGATCCGAAGTCGGTCCGGATGGCGCCAAAGGCGCCGCATCAGAGCGCGGGCTGGTTCTATCTGTTCCGCTCGCTCGACGCCGTGCTGCGCGCGATCGAGCCGATGTTTCCGAAGCGCCTGCGCCAGCGCGCCATCGACGCCGCGCTCGCCTTCACCGAAGAGCGGTTGAACGGCGAAGACGGCATGGGCGCGATCTATCCGCCGATGGCCAACATCGTCATGATGTATGAGGCGCTCGGCGAGGACGAGAATTTCCCGCCGCGCGCCATCACCCGCCGTGGCATCGACAAGCTGCTCGTGATCGGCGACGACGAGGCCTATTGCCAGCCCTGCGTCTCGCCGGTGTGGGACACCGCGCTGGCCTGCCACGCGCTGCAGGAGGCCGGCGGCGAGGACACCCTTGCCAAGGCCAAGCAGGGCCTCGACTGGCTGAAGCCGCGCCAGGTGCTGGAGCTGAAGGGCGATTGGGCGGTCAAGGCGCCGGACGTCCGTCCCGGCGGCTGGGCGTTCCAGTACAACAACGACCACTATCCCGATCTCGACGATACCGCCGTGGTCGTGATGGCGATGGATCGCGTGCGGCGGCACAGCGGGACCAGGGAATATGACGAGGCGATCGCGCGCGGCCGCGAGTGGATCGAAGGGCTGCAGAGCCGCGACGGCGGCTGGGCCGCGTTCGATGCCAACAACCTCGAATATTACCTCAACAACATCCCGTTCTCCGATCACGGCGCGTTGCTCGATCCGCCGACCGAAGATGTCACCGCGCGCTGCATCTCGATGCTGGGCCAGCTCGGCGAGACCGCCGGGAGCAGCAAGGCGATGGCCGACGGCATCGCCTATCTGCGCCGCACCCAGCTGCCTGAGGGCTCCTGGTACGGCCGCTGGGGCCTGAATTACGTCTACGGCACCTGGTCGGTGCTCTCGGCGCTAAATGTCGCAGGGATCGATCGCAACGACCCGATGATTCGCAACGCGGTCGACTGGCTGGCGTCGGTCCAGAATCAGGACGGCGGCTGGGGCGAGGACGCCGTCAGTTACCGGCTGGATTACAAGGGTTATGAAGCTGCGCCATCGACTTCCTCGCAAACGGCATGGGCTTTGCTTGGATTGATGGCGGCCGGAGAGGTCGAAAATCCCGCAGTTGCGCGGGGGGTGGAGTACCTAAAGGCAACACAGACGGAAAAAGGGCTGTGGGACGAGCAGCGATACACCGCTACGGGGTTTCCGCGGGTATTTTACTTGCGATATCATGGCTACTCGAAGTTCTTTCCGCTCTGGGCGCTGGCGCGGTATCGGAATTTGAGAAGCACCAATAGCAGGGTGGTAGGGGTCGGGATGTGATTGTTGAGGCGGGGGCCGCCGAGACCGTGGGCAATAGAATTGATCCTCGGCCGGTATTGATTGTGACTGGATTGGTGCAGGAGGCCCGCATCGCGGCAGGGCCCGGCATGATCGTGATCTGCAGTTCAAGCGATCCGCAGCAGCTGCGTGCATTGCTGGCGACGCTGGATCCCATGACGTTCCGCGGCGTGATCTCGTTCGGCGTGGCCGGCGGGCTCGACCCGTCGCTGAAATCCGGCGATGTCGTGGTCGCGACCGAAGTGATGGCCGGCGATACCCGTTTCCTGGCGGCATCCGCGCTGAACGAGGAGATGATCGCCAGCGCCGCGCTGAAGCGCCGCAGGATCGTCCGTGGTGGACTTGCCGGCGTAGAAGAGGTGATTGCGGCGAAGGCCTGCAAGGCGGCCCTGCGCTCGATCACGGGCGCGGCTGCGGTCGATATGGAGAGCCATATCGCGGCAGCCTATGCCGCAAAGGCAGGCATTCCGTTCGCCGCGCTGCGTGTGATCAGCGATCCCGCGCACCGGGCGCTGCCCGAGCTTGCGAAATCCGCGGTGAAGCCGAACGGCGACATCGACCTGCGCAAGGTGCTGAGCGGCATCGCGCGCAATCCGCGCACGCTGCGGGCGTTGGTGTCGACCGGTATCGACTTCAACCGCGCGCTGCGCTCGCTGCGCAGCTGCCGCGGCTTCCTGCTCGGCAACGACGTGCTGGTGCCGGTGGAGGCCTGACAGGCCACCGGCGAGGCGCTGACGCCGAGATACACCCTCAAAAAAAGGCCCGGTCGCATCGCGATCGGGCCTTTTGTTTTGGTCGCTCATGAGCCGGCTTGATGCCGCGCCGTCCGGCTCCGCGCGTTGCTCGGCGCGGACTTGTCCAGCCGGGTAGGGATCCCGCTGTTCCCGTTCCCGCCGCCTCAGGGTGTGGCGCTGGTCTCCACTGGCCACGCCCGGCGGCCTCCGGGGCGCCTGGTGCTGTGCTGCGACCTCAAGGCTCCGCCGAATGCTTGACAAGCACTGGCATTCGATCGACTATGAATTATGATCCTATATTCATGAATTAAGGTTCATTATGGCAATCGCTGCGGTTCGCCTCAATCAACTCGTCGAAACCAAGGCGCGCATCCTGGATGCCGCCAAGGAGGCGGTGGCGTTGAGTGGCTGGAAGGATGCCCAGATCGCCCTGATCGCCTCACGGGCCGGCGTGGCCACCGGCAGCGTGTACCGCTACTTCGACTCCAAGGCGGACCTCTACGCGCAGGTGCTGGGGCTCGTTTCGGAGCGCGAGGTGGCCGTGGTCGCCGCGATCGTCGAGGCCGAAGGATCTGCGTCGCAGTGTCTGGTGGACGCGATCTACACCTTCTCGGTCCGCGCGATGCGCGGCCGCCGTCTGGCCTACGCGCTGATCGCCGAACCCTGCGAACCCGAGATCGACGCGGCGCGCCTGAAATACCGCGCGGCGCTGGCCGACCAGATCGCACGGCTGGTCCGGCGCGGCATCGCCAGCGGTGAGTTCGTCGAGATCGACGCCAACGTCGCGGCTTCCTGCGTAACCGGCGCTTTCATGGAGGCGCTGGTTGGTCCTCTGGCGCCCGAAGCGGCCCCGGATTCCGACGCGGCCAAGGCGATCGCACAATCGATCGCCGGGCTTTCCGCGCGCATGCTGTTTCGCCACGCCACGCCTGAATTGACCCCTGTATCGCGAGTCTCCGCATGAATGCGCGTGTCCAGCCGGTTGCCGTCGCGGCAACGAAAGCCAGTTCGTTTGCGACCCACGAAGTCCGCAATCAGGCGCGGCCGGCGACAGGCTTCAACGCGTTCGACGATGACCGCGCGTTGAGCGGCCTGATCGCAAGGCTCGCGCCGTGGGCAAAGGATAAGCTCTCTATGCTCGGGGCCCATGCCGGCAGCGAAGCCGTGCAGGACGCGGCACGGCTTGCCAACGAGCACGAACCGAAGCTCCAGACCCATGATCGGTATGGTAACCGGAATGACTGGGTCGAATTTCATCCGGCCTGGCATCAGTTGATGGCGCTGGCGTTCCAGAGCGAGGTTCATAGCCTCGCCTGGTCGACGCGCGAACCGCATGGACATTTGGCCCGCGCGGCGCTGAGCTATCTCTGGAATCAGATCGAGAACGGCGTCGGTTGCCCCACGGGAATGGCTTACGCCGCGATCGCCGGATTTTCCGGCAAGCCGCAATTCAGTCTGTGGCGGGAGCGAACGCTCGCTTCGGACTACGATCCGCGGCGGCTCCCGATCGAGGACAAGCGTGCGGCGGTCATCGGCTACGCGATGACCGAGAAGCAGGGCGGCTCCGACCTGCGCGAGACCCAGACCACCGCACGCTTCGTCGAGCGCGGCGCGCATGGCGAGATCTATGCGATCACCGGCCACAAATGGTTCTTCTCGGTGCCGGTCGCCGATGGGTTCTACACGCTGGCGCAGACCCAATCCGGTGTCAGCTGCCTGTTCGTACCGCGCCTGCTGCCGGACGGCAGCGCCAACCGCGTCCACATACAGCGCCTGAAGGACAAGTGCGGCAACCGTTCCAACGCCTCGAGCGAGATCGAATATCACGACACGTGGTCGATCCTGGTCGGTGAAGAAGGACGCGGGATTAAGGAAATCCTTTCGCATGCGCATCTGACCAGGCTTGACTTCGCGGTCGGCTCCGCCGGCCTGATGCGGCAGGCGTTGAGCCTGGCCTTGAACCACGCGCAAACGCGAACGGCGTTCGGCAAGCCGATGGCCGAGCTTCCGATGCAGCGCAACGTGCTCGCCGACCTCGCGCTCGAGAGCGAGGCGGCGATGCTTGGCGCATTCCGGGTCGCGCGTGCGACCGATGGCCTGCAAACCAGCGAGCACGAACGGCTGCTGGCGCGGGTCGCCACTCCAGTGATGAAGTTCTGGAATTGCCAGCGCGCCCCTTCGTTCACCTACGAGTGCTTGCAGGTGCATGGCGGCAACGGCTTCATCATGGAGAACCCGATGGCGCGGCTCTATCGCGAGGCGCCGCTGAACTCGATCTGGGAAGGCACCTCGAACATGATGTGCATGGACGTGCTGCGGGCCATGCAACGCGATGCAAACTGCCGCGATGCATTCGTCGACGAACTGCGCGCGAGCAGGGGCCTCAACCCGACCTATGACAGGAGCACGGACGATCTCGCCGATCGACTGTGTGCGCGCTATCCGGACGACGGGCATGCGCGGGCGCTGGTCACCCGCATGGCGCATGCGTTGCAGGCTGCCGAGATGTTGCGGCATGGCGACGCGGCTGCCGCCGATCTGTTCGTGCAATCCAGGCTTGGCGCGGACGGCATGCACGTGTTCGGCACGCTGCCATCGTCGGACGGCCTCAGCCGTATCGTCGCGCGCGCCTCCGTCATCCGTCACTAGGGAAGCCCAGTCACATGCGTCAGAGCGAAGTTTGTGCCGTCAACGACATCAGGGCCGTTGTGGGCGAAGAGGAATGGGCGACACGGGTCGATCTCGCGGCGTGCTACCGTCTGGTCGCGCTCTATGGAATGACCGACCTGATCTACAACCACATCAGCGCGCAAATCCCGGGGCATGACGATCAGTACCTGATCAATCCCTACGGCATGCTGTACGAGGAAATCACGGCGTCGAGCCTCGTCAAGATCGACATCGAGGGCCGCACCCTGCTGCAGCCCGACCACGGCTACAACGTCAACGTCGCCGGTTTCTATCTGCATGCCCCGATCCATCGCGCGCGGCCTGACGTGAAGTGCGTCCTGCATACCCACACCAGGGCGGGCACGGCGGTCAGCGCGTTGGCCGAGGGGCTGCTTCCACTGTCGCAGACGGCGATGCGGTTTCACGGGCGGATCGGCTATCACGATTTTGAGGGGCCGGCGATCGATCGCGACGAATGCGATCGGGTCGTCGCCGATCTCGGCCGCAACAATGTACTGGTGTTGCGCAATCATGGCCTCTTGGTCTGCGGCAACACGATTCAGCAGGCGTTCAACGCGATCTACTGGCTGGAGCAGGCGTGCCGGATCCAGGTCGATGCGCTTGGCTGCGGCCGGCCGCTGCACGCGCCGACCGAACTCGCGATCGACAACACGGTGACCTGCTTCGCCGGCACCGAGATCACGCTCGACAACGAGCGCGACACCAATCCGGTGTTGAATGAAACAGCGCAAAACCTGCAGGCCGGTTACGGCCTGCTGGAATGGCCGGCGTTGCGGCGCCGGCTCGACCGCATCGACGGGAGCTATGCGCAATGAGCACGTCGCTGGCAGCGCTGCGGATCGGCTTCATCGGCGCCGGCCGCGTCGCGCAAACGCTCGCGCCGGCGTTCGCCGGCGCGGATCTGAACGTTGCGGCCTTCTACAACCGCGGCCGTGATGCCGCGCAGCAGCTCGGATCCCGCGTGCCGTCGGCGCGGTCGATGACGCACGCGCAGCAGGTCGTGGACAGCTGCGATATGGTTTTCCTGACGGTGAGCGATGACGCGATCCTGCCGGTCTGCCGCGATTTGCGCTGGGAGCCGCGTCACCGCGTGGTCCATTGCAGCGGCGCGACCGAGCTGGCGGCGCTCGATCATGCGAAAGCCGCGGGCGCATCAACCGGCGGATTTCATCCAATGCAGATGTTTGCAAATCCCGACGTCGCGCTCGAGGGATTGCGCGGATGCACCGTCGGCATCGAGGCAGAACCCGACTTCAGGCGCGACCTCGAACATCTCGCTGTCAGCATCGGCTGCGAACCGTTGGCGCTGCCGGCCGGCGTGCGGGCGCTCTATCATGCTTCGGCCTATTATGTCGGTCCGTTCCTGATCGCGCTGCTCAAGGAGGGCGTCGAGCTCTGGAAGAGCTTTGGCGCCAGCGAGGCCGACGCGCTGCGTGCGATGATGCCGCTGTTGCGCGGGACGGTCGCGGCCGTTCTCGACGGTGGCCTCGCCAACGGCATGGGCGGCTGCGTGGCGCGCGGCGACGTTGGAACGATCCTCAAGCACCTCCGAGCCCTGGACGAGCGCTTTCCTCCCTCGGGCGCGCTGTATCGCGAACTGGCCCTGCGCAATGTCCCGCTCGGGATCGAGCGCGGCACACTCAGCGCACCGCGCGCGGCAGAGATCGAGAAGGTGCTTCGACGGAGTAGCCGGGAAGAGCAGGCGGTCTCCTGATCGAAAAAAGGCCCCGGTTCGCTGAACCGAGGCCTTTCATCATTCTGCTCACACAAAGCCTTAGGCGGCGGTGGAAGCCTTCTGCTGCTGCTTGGCGGCGGCAGCCGCGGCCTCGTCGCGGCGGATATCCGAGAGCTTCTTCTGGACCTGCTCGGCGAAGATGTACTGCGCCGGACGCTGCTTCGACATGTCGATCTCGGGCGCCATCGGGCCGGTCGTCCTGATGCCGCGCAGTGCCACCCACATCGCCTTCAGCGGATTGTTGATCGCAGCGGTCGCCGCGGTCGGCTCGTAGCCGCAATGCGCCATGCAGTCGGCGCACTTCTCATACTTGCCGGTGCCGTAGGTCTCCCAATCGGTGGTGTCCATCAGCTCCTTGAAGGTCTTGGCGTAGCCTTCACCAAGCAGATAGCAGGGCTTCTGCCAGCCGAAGATGTTGCGCGCCGGCATACCCCAAGGCGTGCACTCGTATTCCTGGTTGCCGGCGAGGAAGTCGAGGAACAGGCCGGAATGCATGAAGTTCCACTTCTTGCCCTTGCCGAGCGCAAAGACGTCGCGGAACAGCTTCTTGGTCTTGGTGCGGTTCAGGAAGTGCTCCTGGTCGGGCGCACGCTCATAGGCGTAACCCGGCGACATCGAGACGCCGACGCCGAGCTCGGTGGTGAAGTCGAGGAACTTTGCGATCTCCTCGGCCGGATGGCCGTCGAAGATGGTGGCGTTGACGTTGACCGTAAAGCCGCGCGCCTTCGCCGCCTTGATCGCGGAGACGGCGCGATCGAACACGCCCTTCTGCGACACCGCCTTGTCGTGATGATCCTTCAGGCCGTCGAGATGCACCGAGAAGAACAGGTAGGGCGACGGCTCGAACAGATCGAGCTTCTTCTCGAGCAGCAGCGCGTTGGTGCACAGCGAGACGAACTTCTTGCGCGCGACGAGGCCGCGCACGATCTCGCCGATCTCCTTGTGGATCAGCGGCTCGCCGCCGGGAATTGCCACCATCGGCGCGCCGCATTCATCGGCTGCGTCCCAGCATTCTTGCGCAGTCATGCGGCGATTGAGGATCGCATCCGGATAGTCGATCTTGCCACAGCCGACGCAGGCGAGGTTGCAACGGAACAGGGGTTCCAGCATCAGCACGAGCGGATAGCGTTTGCGGCCAAGCAGCTTCTGCTTGATCAGATAACCGCCGATACGCATTTCCTTGAAGAACGGTATAGCCATTAGACGATTTTCTTTCTGCACTTATCAAAGGGAAGTGGGTTCAGATCAGCCCGCAGTCAGTTCGGCCGGCAGCCGGAATTCGATATTCTCTTCGCGGCCCGGAACGACCGAGACCGACACCGGTCCGATGCGCCGCAGGGCCTCGATCACATCGTCGACCAAAACTTCGGGCGCTGAAGCGCCCGCGGTGATGCCGACGGCCTTCGCATCCTTCAGCCAATCCGGGTTGAGCTCGCTCCCATCGGCAATCAGATAACTCGCGACGCCGACCTCGGTGCCGATTTCGCGAAGCCTGTTCGAGTTGGAACTATTGGCGGCCCCCACCACCAAAATGACGTCCAGCAGCTTGCTTAGGTCCCTTACCGCAGATTGGCGGTTCTGTGTCGCATAGCAGATATCCCTGATGTCCGGGCCTTGAATATCTGTAAATTTTGCCTGAAGGGCCGCGATTATGTCCCTGGTGTCGTCCACGGACAACGTGGTCTGGGTGATGTAGGCGACCGGGGCGTCGGTCGGTAGCCTCAGTTCTGCCACATCCTGCACGCTCTGGACCAGCAGGACCGGCCCTGGAACCTGCCCCATGGTGCCCTCGACCTCGGGGTGGCCGGCATGCCCGATCAGGATCAGGGCGCGGCCCTTCGAGATATAGCGTTTGCCCTGGTTGTGGACCTTCGTCACAAGCGGGCAGGTGGCATTGAGCACGGGCAGGTCGCGCTCGGCGGCCTCCTGCTCGACGCTCCTCGCCACGCCATGGGCGCTGAAGACGGTCACGGCTTTGGCCGGCACTTCCGACAGGTCCTCGACGAAGATCGCGCCCTTCTTCTTCAGGCTTTCGACCACGTATTTGTTGTGAACGATCTCGTGGCGGACATAGACCGGCGGGCCATACTTCTGCAGCGCGCGTTCGACGATCTCGATCGCGCGCACCACGCCCGCACAGAAGCCGCGCGGCTGAGCAAGAAAAACTTCCATCGGACTTTCGCTACGCAAATTGCACCAATCTCATTCAATGCCCTGCGGCCGTTTCGGCAACGCACTCCACACGTCGGACGCCGCAACGTCAGTTGCAATGTCCGCACCATCACAGGTCCTGCACGGGATCCGTGCCCCAAGCGCATGGAAATACAGGCTTTTGTGGCAAAAAGGTAGCGCCTCGCGCGGGTGGGCGGTCAACCAGGAGGGTGTATGAGGTAATATGGTGTGGATTCCGGCCCCTGCGACCCTCCGTCCCCCTCACTTGTTCGTCACTTTATCGCCCTCTGATGCGGTTTATACCGGCCACTCGTGGCCGTTCCCTGTCGTTTGGAACCTCCTCGCCATCGCGTCGAGGAAGGTAACCAAAACAACATTAGATCGGTCCCGGGAACTCCGCTACAGAGCGAGCGTTTTCGGCCATGCTTCCCCGAGATTAGAAAGAAACGAAGTGCTGACAAATATTGTCGTCTCCGTTGTTCGAACCTGTACGCGTTTTGCCCTTCCGGTTGTGATTCTTGCTGTGCTGCTGTCGATCGGCGCCGGCTTCTATACGGCCCGCAACTTCTCGATCAACACCGACATCAACAAGCTGATCTCGCCCGATCTGGATTGGCGCAAGCGCGACAACCAGTTCGAGGAGGCGTTTGATCGCGAGCGCCTGATCCTGGCCGTGGTCGAGGCCGCGACGCCGGAGCTGACCAGCTCGGCCGCGAAGGCGCTCACCGCGAAGCTGCAGGCCGACAAGAAGAACTTCGAGGCGATCACCGCGCTCGGCTCCGGCGAGTTCTTCGAGAAGAACGGCTTGCTGTTCCTGCCCACCGAAGAGGTCGGCAAGGTCACCGGACAGCTCGGATCGGCCGCGCCGCTGATCGAGATCATGGCGGGCGATCCTTCGATTCGCGGGCTGACCGGCGCGCTCGAGACCGGCCTTGCCGGCGTCAAGCGCGGGCAGGTCAAGCTCGACAATGCCGCTCCTCCCTTCAACCTGATCTCCCAGACCATCGAGACCGTCCTCGCCAAGGGCAACGCGACCTTCTCCTGGCGCGAGCTCACCAGCGACACGCCGCTGACCGATTCGGACAAGCGCGCCTTCATCGAGGTCAAGCCGATCATCGACTATTCGGCGCTGGAGCCGGGCAAGGCCGCAACCGATGCGATCCGGCAGGCGGCCGCCGATCTGAAATTCCCGACCGAATATCACGCGCGCGTCCGCCTGACCGGACCCGTGCCGATCGCCAACGAGGAGTACGCCACCGTGCAGGACGGCGCGATCACCAACGGCATCGGCACCGTGGTGATCGTGCTGGTCATCCTCTGGCTGGCGCTGCATTCCGGCAAGATCATCTTCGCCGTGTTCGTGAACCTGTTCATCGGCCTTGCGCTCACCACGGCGGTCGGCTTGATGATGGTCGGATCGCTGAACCTGCTCTCGATTGCCTTCGCGGTCCTGTTCATCGGTCTCGGCGTCGACTTCGGCATCCAGTTCAGCGTTCGCTACCGCTCCGAGCGCTTCAAGAACGATAATCTCACGCTGGCACTTGAGAACGCGGCGCGCCGCTCGGCGGTGCCGCTGTCGCTTGCGGCGATGGCCACCGCCGCCGGCTTCCTCTGTTTCCTGCCGACCGACTACAGGGGCATCTCCGAGCTCGGCAAGATCGCCGGCGCCGGCATGTTGATCGCATTCCTCACCAGCATCACGGTGCTGCCGGCGCTGCTCGATCTGCTCAACCCGCCCGGCGAGAAGGAGCCGGTTGGCTATGCCTTCCTGGCGCCCCTCGACCACTTCCTGGAGAAGCACCGCATCCCGATCATCGTCGGCACGATCTTGATCTCCGTCGCCGGTCTGCCGCTGCTCCACTGGATGAAGTTCGACTTCAATCCGATCAACCTGCGCAGTGCGAAGGTGGAATCGATCGCGACCTTCCTCGACCTGCGCAAGGATCCGAACACCGGCGCCAACGCCATCAATGTGATGACGCGCTCGGAAGCCGACGCCAAGAAGATCGAGGCCAAGCTCGAGAAGCTGCCGGAAGTGTCGCGCGTGATGTCGCTCGACAGTTTCGTGCCGGACGACCAGCCAGCCAAGCTGAAGCTGATCGCGCAGGCGGCCAAGACGCTCGGCCCCGCGCTCAACCCCGACTCGGTCGATCCGGCGCCGTCAGATCAGGAGAATGTCGAGTCGCTAAAGAGCTCGGTCGACAGCCTGCGCAGGACCGCCGGCGACAACAAGGGGCCGGGTGCGGTTGCGGCGCGCCGGCTGGCCGACGCGCTGCAGAAGCTTGCCGATTCGAACCAGGCGACCCGCGACAAGGCGCAGGAGGTGTTCGTCGCGCCGATGAGGATCGTGTTCGACCAGCTCAAGAACACGCTGCAGGCCCAGACCGTCACGCTGCAGAACCTGCCGCCGGAACTGGTCGCGAGCTGGAAGACCAAGGATGGCCTGATGCGCGTCGAGGCGGAGCCGAAGGGCGATCCGAACGACAACGACAATCTGCGCCGCTTTGCCGACGCTGTGCTCGTTGCCGAGCCGACCGCGATCGGTGGACCGATTTCAATTCTGAAATCTGGCGATGTCGTCGTGGACGCCTTCATTCACGCCGGCATTCTGGCGCTTGTGGCGATCAGCGTGCTGCTGTGGCTGGCATTGCGCCGTGTCGTCGACGTGCTGCTGACGCTGGTGCCGCTCCTGGTCGCCGGCATCGTCACGCTGGAGATCTGCGTGCTGATCGGGCTGCCGCTCAACTTCGCCAACATCGTCGCGCTGCCGCTGCTGCTCGGCGTCGGCGTGGCGTTCAAGATCTACTATGTCACGGCGTGGCGCCAGGGCAGAACGAATCTGCTGCAGTCGAGCCTGACGCGCGCGATCTTTTTCAGCGCGCTGACCACGGCGACCGCGTTCGGCAGCCTGTGGCTGTCCAGCCATCCCGGCACCGCGAGCATGGGCAAGCTGCTTGCGCTGTCGCTGGTCACCACGCTCGCGGCGGTGTTGCTGTTCCAGCCGGCGCTGATGGGCAAGCCGCGCGAGGTCGGCAAGGAGGAGGATATCGCCAACGACGTCACCTGACGTCTTCGTCATCTGACGCCCTGGCGGTCCGCTTTCGATCAGGCTTCGGTGGCAAGCGCCGCCGAGGCCTGAATTCAGGACGCAGCGAGCCGGTCGTCCCGGCGCGCGCGAGAAGCGACCTGTGCTCTCGCGCTCGACTACACCGCTTCACGGTGTGGTCAGCGCGCCTTCGTTAACGCGTCGGCTTTGCGATGTCCGGGAGCAGGCAGATATCGCCCACGAGGTCGGCCGACGCATTGGCGTTGGCTGGCGGGTTGACCGCCTGCTTTTGAGCCGGCTTGGTGGCAGGCGCCACGACGCCGGTGGTTTTCGGAGTCTGCGGTGCTGCCGTTTTGGGCAGGGCGCCCTTCGCAGCAGGGTTGCCGGCGACGCTGACCGGGATCGGCGGACTGACGCGGGTCCAGGTCTCGCCGCCGCACAGGAAGCCGAGCACGCAGCCCTGGATCTCGAGCTGATCGGTGCCGACGGGCTTGATGGTCGAGCTGTAGAGCTGGCCATCCTTGGCGTTGTAGACCTGACCTTCCCACGCATCGACGCCGGCCTTCTTCTTCATGTCGATCAGGATCGGCATGCCGAGTGTCGGCCGGCTCTGCTTCGCGGGATCAGGATTGTTCTTATCCTTGCCGCCGGGGGTTTTTTCCCAGGACACCGCACCCCACATGTTGCCATTACACTGGGCGACGCGGATGGTTGCGACACCGTCTGCGACCTTCCAGTCGCCGGTGGGGTCCGCAGCAAGTGCCGGTGATAATACGGTGGCCAAAAATAAACCTGAAAAGGCTATTGTACGCGCGAAAGTTCTTGGGCAGTGCAACATGGTCCAAACCTGTGCTTAACTGGACGATCCGAGCGGGGGTCAAAACGCCGCGAGCGAGCGTTTTAAGTTGACGAGATGGCCATCAACCGACGTATGTAACGAATGGTAAGTTCCAATTTAGACGTTTCCGAGATTTTTGTGGAGCGGGAGGGGCAGCGCGGTGCCATGCACACGCGTCACCTCAACGAGCAGCTCGTTCGCGTCCTCAAGACCATCGGCTACGACGTCGGCTTCCAGAAGGGGCAAGGCCAATACCTCTTCGATCGTCAGGGGGCTCGTTACCTAGATTTATTGAGCGGATTTGGCGTTTTTGCGGTCGGTCGTAATCATCCGGACCTGCGCAAGGCGCTGAAGAGCGTGCTCGACGCCGATCTGCCGAATCTGGTGCAGCTCGACGTCTCCACGCTCGCCGGCGTGCTCGCGGAACGGCTTCTGGAATATGTTCCATATCTGGACAAGGTGTTTTTTGCTAATTCCGGCGCCGAAACCGTCGAAGCCGCGATCAAGTTCGCGCGCGGCGCCACCGGCCGTCCCGGCATCGTCTATTGCGGGCATTCGTTCCATGGCCTGTCCTACGGCGCGCTGTCGCTGACCGATGATTCGAATTTCCGCAGCGGCTTCGAGCCGCTGCTGCCGGGCTGCACCCCGATACCCTACAACGATCTCGAGGCGCTGGAGAAAGCGCTGTCATCGCGCCAGGTCGGCGCATTCATCGTCGAGCCGATCCAGGGCAAGGGCGTCAACATGCCCACTGACGAGTTCCTGCCCGGCGCGCTGGCGCTGTGCCGCAAATACGGCACGCTGTTCATCGCCGACGAAATCCAGACCGGCATCGGCCGCACCGGAAAGTTCCTCGCGGTCGAGCACTGGGGCATCGAGCCCGACATGGTGTTGCTGGCGAAGGCGCTCTCCGGTGGTCACGTGCCGATCGGCGCGCTGCTGACGCGCAAGAACATCTTCGACAAGATTTTCAACCAGATGGACCGCGCGGTCGTGCACGGTTCGACCTTCGCCAAGAACGATCTGGCGATGGCCGCCGGCATTGCCACGCTCGACGTCATCAAGGCCGAGAAGCTCGTCGAGAACGCCGCCAAGCGCGGCGCCGAGCTCCGCCTGGCGCTGACCCGCATGGTGCCGGGATACGAATTGATGAAGGAAGTCCGCGGCAAGGGCCTGATGATCGGCGTCGAGTTCGGGCCGCCGAAATCGCTGCGCCTGAAGGCGTCGTGGAACCTGCTGGAGACCGCCAACAAGGGTCTGTTCTGCCAGCTCATCACGGTGCCGCTGTTCAAGGATCACAAGATCCTGACCCAGGTCGCGGGCCACGGCCTCCACACCATCAAGCTGTTGCCGCCGCTCGTCATCACCGAACAGGATTGCGCCTGGATCGAGAAGTCGTTCGACGAGGTGATCGCCGGCAGCCACAAGGTGCCCGGCGCGATCTGGTCGCTCGGCAAGACGCTGGTCGACAACGCGGTGCGCAAGTCGGCGTAAGCCTGAAGCTGACTCATCGGTCATTGCGAGCTGCGTAGGGCGGGTTAGGCGAAGCCGTAACCCGCCATCGCGCGCGAGAAATTTGGTGGATTACGCCTCCGGCTAGGGCCTGTTTGGATTCATCTTGAATTTATCACAGCGGCGGTGAGATTGATCATGGCTTCGAAGCTGATATCTGTTTTGTCGGCTCGCATGGCGATCCGCTTGAATTCCTTGAGCTTGCAGAAGAAATTTTCGATCAGATGTCGCCATTTGTAGATTTCCGCGTCGATGGCGAGAGGTTTTGCGCGCCGCGGGTGCTGGGAGATGACGACCTTGGCGCCGCGTGCGTCGAGGTCGGCAATGATGGCGTTGCTGTCGAACGCCTTGTCGGCGATCATCGCATCGAAGGTCAGCCCTTCGATCAACGGCGGGACGCCGACCGTGTCGAAGCGCTGTCCTGGCAGCAGCACGAAACGCAGGAGATTGCCGAGCGCGTCGGTCAGTGCCAGGATTTTGGTGGTCATTCCGCCTTTCGAGCGGCCGATCGCCTGGTTTTGCGTCCCCCTTTTGCGCCCTGTCCGTGGCGGTGGACTTTGACGATGGTGGCATCAACCATGACGTACTCCATGTCCGGCTCGTCCGAGACCGCATCAAACATGCGCTTCCAGACGCCCGCCTTGGCCCAGTCGCGGAAGCGCGTGTACACGGTTATCCAGTTGCCGAAGGCGCGCGGCAGATCGCGCCACGGACTGCCCGTGCGCGCAATCCACAGCACGGCTTCGACAAACAGCCGGTTGTTATTGCCGCTCCGGCCGGGATCACCCGGCTTGCCAAGACAAAGCGGCTCCATCTTCGCCCATTGGGCATCAGTCAAAACGAATCGGTCCATCCCAAGCTTGAATCACAACCAAGCCAGGATGAGAATCCGGAATCCAAACAGGCCCTAGTCCACCCTACAAATCATCCCTCCTTGTTGGCGCGCATCGCGCTCTCGAACTTGTCGCCGAATTCGGTCAGCTCGTCGGCGCCGAGGTCGCTGACCGCCCAGTAGTTCAGGCCGCGGTCGCTCCAGCGGCGGATGTTGAAGCCTTGCAACGTCGAGATCTTCGCCGGGTGCCGTTCGGTGTTCGCGGTCTGCGCCACGAACAGGTTGATGACGTGCTGGCGCCGCTTGTAGACCACGGCGCCGATCTCGCGGGTGTTGACGTAGTCGAGCCGGCCGCCGATCAGGGTGAAGCCCTGCGCGGTGAGGTCGATCACCGGTGGCGAGACGTCGAGCTTGCCATTGAACCAGGGCTTGACCGTGTGCTGATCGGTCGAGATCACGTCGGTGAGGTGGCCGGCCTGCAGCGAGCGCAGATGCGCCGACACCACCTCGCTCTCGATGCGCTGCTCGTCGTCATTGCGCAGCACGACCGCGACAAGGCCGGTCGCGGCCATCGCCGATACCGCGGAGCCGAGAGCGAAGCCGCGCAGCACCGAGCGCCGGCTCGGCGCCGCCTGCACCTGCGGCTGCGGCAATGCCTTCTCGATCTTGCGGCGCAGCTCGAGCGGCGCCTTGTAGCGCACGTCGCTCTCGGCGATCGCCTGGCGGATCTCCTGATACTCCTTCATCAGGACGGCGCAATGCGCGCAACCCTCGATATGGGCTTCCACGTCGCGTGCATGGCCGGCGTCGAGTTCGCCGTCGATCAGCGCGTGGACCAGCACTTCGGCTTCCTCGCAGGTCATTTCACTTGCTCCTGTTCCGCAAGCCAGGCCGATCGCAGCATGGCGCGGGCGCGCGCGAGGCGCGACATCACGGTGCCGACCGGCACCGCGGCGACATCGGCGATCTCGCGGTATGAAAGATTCTGGATTTCCCTGAGCACAAAGGTCTCGCGAAACGGCTCGGCGAGCGCCGCGACCAGCTTGCGCACGGTATCGCCGTCGAAACGGCGCAGCAGCTGCTTTTCCGGTGTCTCCGGAGCTTCGCTCCACAGCGGGGTCTGCTCGCCGCCTTCGGGCAGCTCCTCGACCGCGGTGGGGGCGGTCTTGCGCCTTGCATATTCGGCGCGGCAGACATTGCGCAGGATCGCGAACAGCCACGGCTTCATGGCAGGTCCCCGGTAGCTGTCGAAATGCTTGTAGGCGCGCAGATAGCATTCCTGCACCGCATCTTCGGCGTCGGCGGCATCGCGCAGCAGGTAGCGCGCCAGCGTATAGGCGTCGTCGAGATACGGCAGCGCCGTGCCTTCTCGGGATCGTCTTGCGACGCTTTGACAACCATCGTGTCCTGCCCGGCATATCGAGAGACGGCTTGTACCCGGCCGGGGGCGGAGGGCCACCGGCCGGGCATGGCTGTGATTGTATGGCTGGTCACGTTACCCAACCTTGATACTGCCTGTCATGTGCGGATGCAGCGAGCAGAAATACTTGTACTCACCGGCTTCCGTGAAGGTGAACGAGAAGGTGCCGTCGGTATCCATGGTCTTGGAGCGGAATTTGCCCGCACACACCACGGTGTGCGGGATGTCGTCGCGGTTGGTCCAGGTCACGGTGGTGCCGACCTTCACGTCGAGCGGGTTCGGCGTGAACGAAAAGTTGTCGATGTGGACCGCGGTGTCTTCGGCGCGGGCCGCCGTGACCGGCAGCAGCATGGTCGCGACCACGGCTATACCGAAGTCGCGTCGATTGATCGAACTCATCGCTCTCTTCCCTCAACCCTGCAGCGGCGTGTCGATGATGGCCAGCGGCTGGCTGTTCTGCTTGAAGTTGATGCTGGCGACGCCGAGCATGCTGCGCAGCTTGGCATCCTCGACCTTCATCGGGCCGGGCGAGGGCGCGGAACCGGGCGCCGGCTGCGGGAAGGCGGTCGAGCGCGCGGTGTGGAAGGTGACGTTGCCCTCGACCTTCTGCATCACCTGGTGGATGTGGCCGTTGAGCACGGTGACCGAGCCGAAGCCCTTGACGTATTCGAGCGCGCGGGCGCCATCCTCGGTGCCCCAGCCCCATTGCGGATAGACCGTCCACAGCGGGATGTGGGCGAACAGCACGATTGGCGTCGACTTCGAACGGCCCTTGAGGTCGTTCTCCAGCCATTCCAGCTGCTCGTTGCCGAGATTGCCGAGGCCGCCGCCCTTGAGATCGACGACGTTGACAAGGCCGATGAAATGCACGCCGCCGGCATCGAACGAATAGTAGCCCGGACCCTTGGTGCCGCGGCCGTAGCGCTCCTTGTAGAGCTTGACCTCCTCGTCGATGAAGTCGTGCTCGCCCGGCACGTAATGCACGTCGAGCTTGGCCTGCGAGATGATGCGATCGGCGTCATCGAATTCGGACGCCTTCGACAGATGCGTGATGTCGCCGGTGTGGATCATGAAGGACGGCTTGACCTGCATCGCCCGGACCTTGTTGATGGCCTCTTCCAAGGTGCCGATCGCGTTCGGGTTGGCCGGCTTGTCGAAGCCGACATGGCTGTCGCTGATCTGCATGAAGGTCATGCCGGTGGGCTCTGCAGCCTGCGCCGAGCCGATGATGCCGAGCGAATGCGGCACGCCGCCGGTGACGGTCCACAGCACGCCGGTGCCGGCCCAGGTCATGCATTCCAGCACCTTGCGTCGGCTGACGCCTTTTTCCTCATCGTGATGGTCGTGATCGTGTCCGCTCATGGCAAGTCTCCCGTGGTCCCCAGGGATTGGGTTTCCGGGTAGGTGATCAGTGGTGCCGGGGCTTTATTCCCGGGGCTCCGGAGCGGCCGGAGGGCCGGGTTGACGATTTCGTGAGGGCCCGCGCGACAGGTGGACGCAAGGGCAAGATGCGTCATTGCCGTCCAACGGCTTGCGGCTCTATCGACCCATCAAACCACTGATCGGCCGGAGGAAACCATGGGCGACGTGACCGGCGGCTGTCACTGCGGCGCGATTCGTTATGAGGTGACCGGGGAACCGATCGTCCATGCGCTGTGTCATTGCAGCGATTGCCGGCGTCATGCCGGCGCACCGATGGTCGGCTGGGTGATGGTCGCCGAGGACATGGTCAAGCTGACCAAGGGCCAGCCCAGGATCTACCAGTCCTCGGAGCATGGCCGGCGGCACTTCTGCGCGGATTGCGGTACCGGGCTTTTCTACACCGATGGCAACATGTTGCCCGGGTTCATCGACATTCCAAAGCGGCACCTATGATGACCCCGGCGCGGTGCCGGCCGTGGTGCATATCCAGGTCGCCGAGCGGCTGCGCTGGATGGAAGATGCGCATGAGCTGCCGACCTTCGACCGCTTTCCGCCGCCGACATGACCGGCGACCGGCGATGATGCGCGCCGCAGCATGGACATGTTGCGCAACATAGATGAACGGCCGCAACAAAGCTGTCTTGCAGCCGTCAGCATAATGTCAGCGCTGCTGCGTAATGATGCCGGACTTCATTCGCCACATCGGGAGAGCATCATGAGCGACCACGCAGGCGTTGAGCATCACCACAAGGCAGCTGAGCATCACGAGCACGCGGCGCGTCATCACCGCGAAGCCGCCAAGCACCACGAAGCCGGCGACCATCACAAGGCGGCACATCACGCCCACAGCGCCCATGGTCACGCCAGCCATGCCCAGCATCACCACACCGAGGCGAGCCGGCATCACGCCGAGCACCACGGCAAGCACTAATAACCGTTCCAGTACTGCGTGCGTGGCTTCCGCCGTCCCCGCCAGGGGACGGCGTTTTTCTTTTTGACCTACTCCGCGCGTCTTGCAAACGTTCTGACCGCCGCAACCTTCAGCGCCGGCGCTTCCTGCGCGACGCAATGCCCGACGCCGTCGAACGTCCAGCGGCTCGCGTGCGGGAGCAGCGCCGCGGCTCGGTCGGCCATCAGCTTGTAGACCGATCCTGACTGCTCGGTGGTGGCGATGCAGACCGGGCAGGTGATCTCGGAGAGCCACGGGAATGGATTGCCGCGGGCATCGCCGGTGTAGATCTGTTCCATCGCCTGGACGATCGGCAGCAGCAGCGCGGACTCGATCTCGGGCGTGCAGCGCAGCCGCACGCGGCCGTCGTCGAGTTTTGCAAACCCGTGATGGACATAGGCCCAAAGCGATCGCTCGGTCCATGGCGCGAACGCGGGCGCGGTGCGCAGCCGCTGGAACAGCGCATCCGCGCTGTCGAACTCGGCCCGGCGGCGCAGCGCGCCCTGCACGGACGCGCTCGACATCTCGCTCAAGCCACCGGTCCGTGGCGCGTGCGGGTCCATCACGGTCGGCTCCGTCACGAACAGCCGCGCGAAGCGGTCCGGCATCAGCTTCGTTGCGAGCAGCAGGTCGGTCGCGCCGGCGCTGTGGCCGATGCCGTAGATGTTATGCAGGCCGAGGCGTTCGACCACCATGCAGATGTCTTCGGCGAAATCCTGGAAGTGGTAGCAATCGGCCGCCGGTTTGTGGCTCAGGCCATGGCCGCGGCGGTCGAGCGCATAGACGGTATGGTCGGCGGCCAGCGCCTCGGCGACCTCGCTCCAGACCTCGGCGACAAAGCCGGTGCCGTGCAGCAGCAGCGCGGGCGGCTTGCCGGAAGCGGGCTCGCCCCATCGCGCCACCGCGATCGCGGTGCCGGCATCGCCAACGAGAATTCGCTGCGGCTGCGTCATCGTCGCTCTATCGCGTGTCCTGCAAAATCATCGCCGCGGCCTTCTCGGCGATCATCGCGGTCGGCGTGTTGGTGTTGCCCGAGGTGATGGTCGGCATCACGGAAGCATCCGCGATGCGCAGGCCGTGCAGCCCGTAGAAGCGCAGCCGCTCGTCGACGACAGCCATCGGATCGTTGGCCATTCCCATCTTCGCGGTGCCGACGGGGTGGAAGATCGTGGTGCCGATGTCGCCGGCGGCCTTGGCGAGCGAGGCATCGTCGTCGCCGACCGCGGGGCCGGGCAGGAATTCCTCGGGGTGATATTTCGCAAGCGCCGCCTGCTTCATCAATTTGCGCGTGGTGCGGATCGCATCGGCTGCGACCTGGCGGTCGTCTTCGGTCGACAGATAGTTCGGCGCGATCGACGGCTTGTCGTCGGGCGCGGTCGATTTGATCCGCACGGTGCCGCGCGAGGTCGGCTGCAGATTGCAGGCGCTCACCGTGATCGCCGGGAAGCGGTGCAAGGGATCGCCGAACTTGTCGAGCGACAGCGGCTGCACGTGGAACTGGATGTTGGCGCGCGAGCGCGTCGCGTCCGAGCGGGTGAAGATGCCGAGCTGCGACGGCGCCATGGTCAAGGGACCGCGGCGGCGGAATGCGTAGTCGAGGCCCATCAGGCCGCGGCGGACCAGGTTGTAATAGGTCTCGTTCAGCGTCCGCACGCCCGATACCTTGTAGATCGCGCGCTGCTGCAGATGGTCCTGCAGATTGCGGCCGATGCCCTGCACATCGGCGACGATGTCGACGCCGAGCGGCGACAGCCATTCGGCCGGGCCGATGCCGGAGCGCTGCAGCACCTGCGTGGTGCCGATCGAGCCGGCGCAGAGAATCACTTCGCCCTTGGCGCGCGCTTCCACGACCTCACTGCCTTGCTCGTTGCCTTGGCGGAACAGCACGCCGGCGGCGCGGCCGCTCTCGATGATCAGGCGGTCGACCAGCACGTTGGTCTCGAGCCGCAGATTGCTGCGGTTCAGCACCGGCTTGAGGAAGCCGCGCGCCGACGACCAGCGCCGGCCGCGCTTCTGGTTGACGTGGAAATAGCTGGTGCCCTCATTGTCGCCGGTGTTGAAATCGGGAATGCGCTTGATCCCCATCTCTTCCGCGGCATCGCCGACCGCGTCGAGGATCTGCCATGACAGGCGCGGCGCCTCGATGCGCCAGCCGCCGCCGACACCGTGATGCTCGCTCTCACCGAGAAAATGATCCTCGAGCCGCTTGAACGCCGGCAGCACGTCGCTGTAGCTCCAGCCGGTGAGGCCTAGCTGCCGCCAGTGATCGTAATCCGCGGCCTGGCCGCGCATCGAGATCATGGCGTTGATCGCCGAGGACCCGCCGATCACCTTGCCGCGCGGATAGGCGAGTGCGCGCCCGTTGAGGCCGGGCTCTGCCTCGGTCTTGAACATCCAGTCCGAGCGCGGATTGCCGATCGCAAAGAGATAGCCGACCGGGATGTGAAACCAGATCCAGTTGTCCTTGCCGCCGGCTTCCAGCAGCAGCACGCGCTTCTTCGGATCGGCCGACAGGCGGTTGGCCATGATGCAGCCCGCCGTGCCTGCGCCGACGATAATGTAGTCGTAATCACCCTCGAGCCTTCGCGGCATGTCCTCGTTCCCGGCAAGCGTCTTTTGTTGAGCCCCTATTAGTCAGACGTAGCCGGTCGAGACAAGCCCGGCGGAGGACGCCGGGCGTGCGCTGGGTGATCAGGGACGGCTGGGTTCGGCGAGTGTGACCTCGGGTTTCGGCCGCGGGACACAGAGAATCAGGGTCAGCATGCCGATCGCGAGCAGCGCACCGACGACGGCTAGCGGTGCGTAGATGCTCCCGGTTGCGACATTCATCCATCCGATCAGGGCAGGGCACACCGCGCCGCCGAACGAGCCTATCGCGCTGATCAGCGCGATACCGCCGGCCGCGGCGCTGCCTTCCAGCATCGCGTTCGGGATGGTCCAGAACAGCGAGAGGATCGCGAAGATGCCGATCGATGCGATCGCGAGCAGCGTCACGGTCAGGAGGATGCTGCCCTGCGCCGCCTGCAAGGCGATGAAGCACGCCGCTGCGACAAGACCGCAGCACACCACATGCCAGCGCCGCTCCCTGGTGCGATCGGAACTGGTGCCGATCGCGACCATGCCGATCGCCGACGCCACCGAGATCACTCCGCTCAGCCAGCCGATCTCGGTGGTGGTCGCGACGCCGACGCGTTTCAGCAGCGTCGGCGTCCACAACAGGATGGTGTTGAGCGAGCAGAAGAACGCGAAATAGATGAAGGACAGCAAATAGACGCGCGGCTCGCGCAGCGCCGCCGCGAAGCTCCGCGTGGTGCCGGGCGTGGCGGCGCGGTCGCGGGCGAGATCGCTTGCGACCTGCCGCCGCTCGTCAGTGCTGAGCCAGCTCGCGGCCTGCGGCCCGTCGGCGAGATAAAGATAGGCGGCGATACCGAGCAGCACGGCGGGAACACCTTCGAGGATGAACAGCCACTGCCAGCCATGCAGGCCATGGACGCCCTGCATGCGATCCATGATTCGGCCCGACAGCGGTCCGGCGATCACGCCGCCGAGCGGCACCGCCATCACGAACAGGCTGGTCATGCGGCCGCGCACGCGGTCCGGAAACCACAGCGTCAGATAATACAGGATACCGGGAAAGAATCCGCCTTCGGCGGCGCCGAGCAGGAAGCGCAGCAAATAGAGATGATACTGGTTCTGCACCAGCGCGAGCAGCACGGTGACGGCGCCCCACAGCACCATGATCCGCAGCAGCGTCTTGCGGACGTCGATCTTGACCAGCAGCAGATTGCTCGGCACTTCGAGCGCGACATAGCCGACCGAGAAGATGCCGGCGGCAAGCCCGAACACCGCGTCGTCGATGTTCAGGTCGTGCAGGAATTGCAGCTTGGCGAAGCCGATGTTGAAGCGATCGATGATCGCCACCGTGTAGCATGCCAGCAGGAACGGGATCAGGCGCCAGGCGATCCGTCGATAGAGCCGCGATTGGGCCGCATCCTGCATCGAAATCTCCTCAGTGATTATTTTGATTGTTTGTTGGCGCGGCGACGGCGGTGCGCTCCCTCGCCCCGGTCTTACGGGCAGAGGGTTGGGGTGAGGGGCTGTCTCCGCATACTCGGAGAACGCCCGCGGAGGCTCCCCCTCACCCGGAATGCATCTGGCGATGCGTTCCGGCCTCTCCCCGCAGGCGGGGCGAGGCGGAGCGCGCTGCTCGACCTGAGCGCAGTTCGCTAGTTCGCCGGAAACTCCACCATCGCTTCGCCGGCCGCGACCGTCTCGCCGCGCTGGTTCTGCACGACGACGTCGACCAGCACCCAGCGCGATCTGGCTGATATCTGCTTGGCCTTGATGGTGCCTGCGGGGCGGATGGTGTCGCCGGGCTTCACCGGCTTCAGCCAGCGCGTCTCGAGCCTGCGATGGATCGCGCCCGCGGGAAGAGCCCAGTCGGTCAGCATGCGCGAGATCAGGCCGAAATTGTTCATGCCATGCATGATGATGCCGCCGAAATTGGTCTTGCCGAAATCGCCCTTCATGTAGTTGTCGTCGAAATGCAGCGGGTTGTGGTCGAGCGATGCATCGCAGAACAGGCGGATCGATTCGCGCGAGACCGCGAATGCGGGGCCGTCGATGCTGTCGCCGGCCTTGAGAGTATCGAAATTCGCTGTGGTCATCGTGATCCCCCTCAGATCGGACGGATGGTCTGGCCGCGACCCGAGCAGATCACGTCGCCATGCTGGTTGAAGAAGACGTTGTCGTGCACCACGAACAGCCGCTCGCGCTTGATGAATTTGTCGAGCGCGCGGGCCTGCAAGGTGATGGTGTCGCCGGGGCGGGCAGGGACGTTGTAGCTCCAGGACTGCCCGGCATTGACGGTGCCCGGCGAGCGCATCCAGTCGTCGGCCGGTGTGCAGGCGAACATCAAGAGGATGTGGATCGCGGGCGGCGCGATCAGCCCGCCATAAGGGCCGGCCTTGGCGGCGGCTTCGTCCAGATACAGCGGATTGGTCTCGCCGACCGCGCGGCAGTACAGCGCGATTGCTTCTAGCGTCAGCGTGTAGGGTAGCGTCTTGCGCGGTTCGCCGGGGACGATCTCGTCCCAGACCTTACGCAGCTTCGCGTCCTTCCAGAAATCGGTTTCGAACGGGGTGGTCGCAGAACTTTCCGCTTGCGCCATCGGGCATCCTCCTGCTATTCAGTTCGCCAGGCGAACAATTTATTCGCTGCATGAACTGACGCTAGCGCGGTCGGGAGCGCCTGACAAGCGCGCAGCGCCGCGTCATGTGCAGGCAGCCATGCGGGCTGCGATGTCATGAGCAATACCAACGCCCGAGCATGACCCGGAAAAGTGCGAAGCGGTTTTCCGAAAAGGATCATGCTCAATCGAAAAGCCAGAGCGACGGGATGAGCAAAGAGAGTGACGGCTTCGTGCGCGCGATCGCGCGCGGCTTCTCGATCATCGAGGCGCTCGGCAAGCCGCCGGGCCGGCACACGCTGGCGGAAGCCGCCGACACCGCCGGCCTCAACCGCGCCACCGCGCGCCGCATCCTCGCGACACTGGTGGCGCTGAAATACTGCGCCTCCGACGGACGCTATTTCAGCTTGCGGCCGCGCGCGCTCGGGCTCGGCCTGTCCTATCTCAACACGCTGCCATACTGGGCGCATGCTCAGCGCGCGCTGGAAAATCTGCGCAACGAGATCGGAGAATCCTGCGCGATGGCGGTGCTCGACGAGGACGAGATCGTCTATGCGCTGCGCCTGCCGGCGCGGCGGATCCTGTCGGCCAATCTCGGCGTCGGCAGCCGGCTGCCCGCGCATCTGGTGTCGCTCGGCCGCGTCATGCTCGCGGCGCTGCCGCCTGTTACCCGCGGGGCCTATCTCTCAGGCAGCGCCTTCAAGCAGGTGACGCCGCGCACGGTCACCGATCCGGAGCGTCTCGGCGAGTTGCTCGCGCGGGTCGAGAGCGAGGGTTATGCCTGGGTCGATGGCGAGCTTGATCCCGCGATCTGCGGCATCGCGGTGCCGCTGCGCGATCCGGCAGGCTCCGTGGTCGCGGCTCTCAGCGTCAACACGATCTCGGGGACCGTGAGCGAAGCCGGCGCGCGCAAGAAATTCCTGCTGCCGCTGCGGCGCACCGCGCAGGAGATCCGCAGCCAGATGCTGACCTCGGGCTAGGGCGCGGCCGTCATCGACGCCTTTTCAGCCGTTTCGGACCTGGATGGCTTTTCACGCCCGTGCCGAATGAATAGGCTTTCTCTTTGTTGGCCGGCTGAATTGCCAGGAAAAATTCCGGCCGCGTCAAACGTTGCTCAACTTGCTGGAGGATTCCCGTGGCAGACCCGGTCCGCGCCCCTTTCTACCACGACGGAATGCGTGAGTTGCAGGACCGCTTCGACGGTCGTCGTGTCGCCGACGGCCTCGAGAAGCATCGCCTCCACTTCGAATTCTGGGAACAGGACCGCAAGCTCATCGAAGAGTCGCGGTTCTTTTTCATTGCGACGAGCTATCAGGACAACGTCGATTGTTCGATGCGTTCCGGCGATCCCGGCTTCGTGAAGATCACTGGGCCCGACACGCTTGAATTCCCTGAGTACGACGGCAACAACATGTACCGCACGCTCGGCAATATCCACCGCAACCCGAACATCGGCTTGCTGTTTGTACGCCTCGACGGCAAGACGTTTCGTACGCGCATCCGAGGCAAGGCAACGATCCACGACAGCGCTGAAGCGCTTGCCGGGCATCATGGCGCGAAGGTTGTCGTGCGCGTCACATGCGAAATCTTTCCAAATTGCCCGCGCTACGTTCCGGACCTGATGGGTGCTTCAGCTGATGTGCCGGCGAATCTGTTCGTTCCTCGGCCAGGCTACGAGCCGCCCGCACCGGAATGGAAAAGCCGGGATTACCTCAAAGAGGTCCTTTCGAAATACGATCCGCACCGGAAACGTGAATAGGGAAGCAACCTGCGATCAGGGCAGCGGCGCCATGTAGGGAATGCTGGCGACCAGCGCGAACACCTGAACCGCGTTGCACAGCATGCCGCCCCAATGCAACCGGCGCAGCCGCCGCACCGCGGTGGGATCACCTGAGTCTCGCGCGTTCGCCTCGGCATCGAGCCGCTGCAGAAACCAGCGGCGCGCCAGCACCGCAAATCCCGCGATCAAGGCGATGCCAAGCGCGACGGCTGGCCGGCCAGCCGCGGCAAAGGCCAGTGTTCCGATCACACCGGAGACCGTGAGCACGAGGAAGTAGGCATTGAACATGCCGCGCAGCAGGCGGGTCACCGGTGGGACGTCGAGCTTCACAAGCAGGAACGCCGGCGCCGCCAGCAGGAAATAGCCCATCGGCACCAGCAGGATGATGGTGGAGAACAAGACCGCCTGATCCGGCGTCATGCAGCCGCCCCTTTTTTGAAGGCCTGAGGATTCTCGGTGCGGAAACCTGAGGTAGTATCCGCGCGGGATATCTCCGGCACTATTAGGCTTTGGACGGATGCGATCGTATCAGGCCTGACGTCGGTGCAAAGTGCCGCGAGAAGCATTCTGCCTCCCGTTTGCGAATGCAGGCCCCAGCCGCAGGCATGCCACATCTGTTGGGTGGACCGGCTCTTGCATGCTAAACAGGCACAAGTCGTCCAACCCTCTGAGGCCAGAATTCTCATGCCCATCGTCAACCGCGTCGCCGATCTGCAACCCGATATCCAGGCTTGGCGCCGCAACATCCATGAAAACCCCGAGCTGCTCTATGATGTGCATCGCACCGCATCATTCGTGGCCGATCGTCTCAGGGAGTTCGGCTGCGACGAGGTCGCCACCGGCCTCGGCAAGACCGGCGTGGTCGGGGTCATCAAGGGCAAGAAGGGGCCGGCCAAGGGCGACGTCAAGGTGATAGGCTTGCGTGCCGACATGGACGCGCTGCCGATCCATGAACAGACCAACCTGCCTTACGCCTCGAAGACGCCTGGCAAGATGCACGCCTGCGGCCATGACGGTCACACCGCGATGCTGCTCGGAGCGGCGCGCTATCTGGCCGAGACGCGCAATTTCGCCGGCGATGCGGTCGTGATCTTCCAGCCGGCCGAGGAGGGCGGGGCCGGCGCCGCCGCGATGATCAAGGACGGCCTGATGGATCGCTTCGGGGTCGAGCAGGTCTACGGCATGCACAATGGCCCGGGGATTCCGATCGGCTCGTTCGCGATCCGCTCCGGCCCGATCATGGCCGCAACCAACGCGATCGACATCAAGATCGAGGGCCTTGGCGGGCATGCCGCCCGGCCGCACAAATGCATCGATACTGTGCTGGTCGGTGCGCAGCTGATCACGGCGCTGCAGCAGATCGTCTCGCGCACCGTCGATCCGCTGGACTCCGCTGTGATCTCGATCTGCGAATTCCACGCCGGCAACGCCCACAATGTGATCCCGCAGACTGCGGAATTGCGCGGCATCGTGCGCACGCTGACCAATGAGGTTCGCCAGCTCGTCGAGAAGCGCGTGCGCGAAGTCGTGGATGGCGTCGCCAAGATGACCGGCGCCAGGATTGAGCTCAACTATGAGCACGGCTATCCCGTCACCGTCAATCATGGGCCGCAGACCGAATTTGCGACCCGCGTTGCGCGCGAGGTCGCGGGCGAGGCCAATGTGCACGAGATGCCGCCGTTGATGGGCGCCGAGGATTTTTCCTATATGCTGGAAGCGCGGCCTGGCGCCTTCATCTTCTGCGGCAACGGCGACAGCGCCGGCCTGCATCACCCCGCCTACAATTTCAACGACGAGGCGATCGTCTACGGCACCTCGTATTTCGTGAAGATCGTGGAGAACGCGCTGGCGGCGTGATGTCGCCGTCCGCGTCACCTTGGTTCAACGAACGCCTCATGGCCGGGCGAAAGCGCGAAGCGCGTCTTCGCGCCGGATGTCCCGGCCATCCACGGGTTTCCTTACTCGAACCGAAGAGGTGGATGCGAAGCGCACACGTGTGCGGTCCTAGTCCGTCGGGAGCCGCGAGAATCGGAAATTGCAGTGGCTCGCGCCGCCAGCCAGCGTTTGGGTCCTTTGCAGGTGGATGCCTCGGGTTGCATAGGCGTCGAAATCGAGCCCGCAAATGTTCGGCAAGATATCTTTATCGCCATGGCGAGCCGCGAATTTGCAAAAGCCACAAGCCTTGTAGTCGATGCCGAATTCAAAGCTGTCATCGGGACCCGGCTCGACGAAATCGTAGACGAAATCTTCCGGAAATTCTTTCTGATGGCTTTTTGTCGCGCTTCGTGTCGCCTGCTCACGCAGCAAAGCCTGATTCTCCGATGACATGAACTGACGCCCCGAGGCGAGACGTTCCGCTTCAGGCACCGTGAGCAGTTGCGCCTTGTAGGTTTCTCGCTCGATTTCGCCGATCACCGAGAGCGACACGCCGTGCCGCCGGAGTACGCGGCTGATAGCCATAAATCCGATCAGACGCATGAAGAAATCGCTCATGCGACTAGCCGCGCCTCCGACATAGGGCATTTGGGTGAGCACGATTTCGAATTCGTCCATCACCTCCTGCCTGATCCCGGCAATATCGGACAGATGCGCGCACTCGCGCAACATCGCTTCCGCAAGGTCGAGGCGATGGCACATTGCGGCCTCCATGGCACCGCGATGCGACTCGTAAAAGGGATGGATAATCTCAGCCATTGGACATCCTCTCTCATCAAACCCCGGCGCGGCATCCACGCTTCACTCGGCAGCGATCGCCTCGATCTCCAGCAACCATTTGCTGTCGACGGTTTCGGCAATCATGACCGTCGATGCAGGTTCGTTTCCTTCGAGCATCTTGCGGCGAATGGCGCGGTTGGGGACCAGCTGGCTCTTGTCAGTCAGGAACGTGTTGATCTTGACCAAATGCTCGACGCCGAGGCCGGCGGAGGTGAGCACTTCGATGACATTGCGCCAGGACTGCTCGCATTGCGCCTCGAACCCTTCGGGCACGCTGCCGTCGGAATTCTCCGGCACCTGGCCGCTGATGAACAGCAGCCGGCGGTGCTGGCCAACTTCCAGCCCCATGCTGTAACCGCTGGAGGGAGCGTGGACGGCAGCGGGATTGTGACGGACGAGATGAGCCATGTCAGATTTCCTCATGTTCGACGAATTCCAGAGCCAGGCCATGCGACGCGGCGGGTGCAATCAGTAACGCATTGTCGATCAGCTGGAACGCGACGCCGTTATTCTTCAAGAGCCGCCTGGTCGCATCCAGATCGGTGACCGCCAGGCGCGCCGCGCAAAATCGTGGCGAGCCATCGGCGGCGACACCTGGTAGCCGGCGCGCGAGCTCGGACGGACCGAGCACGGCGATCCGATCGCCCCTCTCGCCGACCGTCAGTTGTCCGGGCGCGTGCTCGGCCGCACTCTCCGTCAGGCGTTCGAGGAACGCGCGATGTTGCTCAGGCTCCGGCGCCGACATGACGACCTCGATCACGCGCAAGGCGCCGTTGGGGTGGTGCTGGTATTCCGCCTTCCAGAACAGTTCGGGCGGATGGCGTTGCTGGCAGGTGAAGAAGGCTATCCCGGGCATCGCGGCATCGGTGGCAAACGCCAGTGAGAATGCGACACGGGCAGTGCCGCCGCCCGGCAGCACCGCATCACGGCCGAAATCGAATGGTGCATAAGCGCCGATGCGCATCGCGCGGAAGCGTGCTGCGTCGGCGTGTGCGTCGGTGCTGTGCAAGGCCAGCATCGACATCCCTTCAGCAGTCTTGAGAAAATCCTGCTGATGTGCGGCAAAGTTGAAGTGGCCGCCCTCGGCCGGCGGTATCGCTGCGACATTGGTGACGGCCAGCAATTCCAGAAAATTGTTGCCGAACATCGCCAGGCGGTTGCTGGTTCCGAAGGGATGGACACCGGTTGGCGTCAGGCTGAAGCCGAGGCGCGGACCCGATTGAGACCCGCCCCGGCTTCGCCGCCTTGCTGGACCGGATCGAGGGCAATGGCGTCCGGACCGTCCCGGCTTGATCTGAATGATCTCGGCGAATGCGCCGCGCCTCAAGCGCTCGACCACCGCAGTGTCGCCGACGAACAGGAAATGGGCGTGGAGCTTCGGCCGTGTCTCGAAACACCAAGCGCTGTAAGCATAGAAGTCGCGCTCGCGCTGAAGGCGATTAATTCCAAGGCAACATGGCCCTCGACCAGTGCTGTTGTTCAGCACACTACGGGCTGAACCGATGGCAGCCAAAAGAAGCTGGGAAGGGAAGCAGGAGCTATGCGGGAAAGCCAGTCCAGCGCGGCCTGCGCCAAATCGCGGACACAGATAACCAGATGATCGAGGCGGTGAGGCATGGGATCTCCGCAAATGCTGCGACCCAACCGTAGCTGCGGCCACCAAGCCGGCGCAAACCATGTTTCCTTCGGTCCAACACAAGAAAATCTATTGCAAGGCCACGGCGCATCAGTGTCAAACTGCAGCGCGATGACCTACGCCCTTCCTCCGCTCAACGCGCTCCGCGCATTCGAAGCTGCCGCGCGGCATCTCAGCTTCAAGCTGGCCGCGCACGAGCTGCACGTGACGCCTGCCGCCGTGGGGCAGCAGGTGAAAGCGCTGGAGGCGCGCCTCGGCGTGCGCCTGTTCGAGCGGCTGCATAAGCAGCTCATCCTGACGGCGGCCGGCCAGGCTTACCTGCCCGGGATATCCGATGGTTTCCGTCGCATCGCGGAAGCGACCTCGCAATTGAAACCGGCAGGTGCGGTGCTGCTGCAGTTGGGGGTCCATGGCAGCTTCGACCTGCGTCGCCTCGCGTTGGCGGAGTTTCGCAGCGCGCATGCGGACATCGGTTTGCGGGTGCTGCAGCCCGCCGGCTTGCACGAGTTGGTCGAGGGCAAGGTCGACCTGCTGATAGCCCCCGGTCTTGGTCACCATCCGGGCTATCGCTGCGACCGGGTCAATGAGGGATCCGGTTTGGGTGATTGGCTGATTGCGCCCGAAGGCACAGCGGACTGTCCCGAGGTCATCAGCTTCCGCCAATGGCTGCGCACCGTGGCGGCCGAGAAGGCGCTCGCAAACCACCGCCGCCCTCGTCTGGTCGGCATCATCGGGAGTTGAGGCGACCGCAAGAGCGCGGTCGCAGCGCTACGCTGGCGCAGACGCGTTCGTCACGAATCCCACTGCACCGGCAACGACACCGGACCGCGGAACACCCAGCCGCGGATAACAGGCGGTGCCTCCTCGCGGAGGCGCAGGTTGCGCAGGCGGTCGAACAGCATTGGCGCCACGATCTTGCCGACGGTAAGCCGCGACACCGGGTGCCGGCGCAGAAATGCGGTCCGGCACCGAACGCCAGATGCGATTGCTTTGGCCGCATCATGTCGAAACGGTCGGGATCGGCGAAGCGGCTGCCGTCGCGGTTCGCGGCGCCGACGCAGAGGCCGATCTGAAGGCCTTCGGGCAGCGTGATGCCGGAGAGATCGACGCTGCGGGTCACCCGGCGCGGATACATGCCGATCGGCGAGATCCAGCGCACCGCCTCCTCGAGCGCGGCCGGCCATAGCTCCGGCTTCGCCAGCACGCTGTCCTTCTGCACGGGATTTTCCAGCAGGCCGAGCACGAGGGTCAGGATCGCGTCGCGCGGCTCGTTCAGTCCGCCGCCGATGATCACCTTGATGTTGGCGCGGATGGCCTCGATCGGCATCGGCGGATCGGCATTGACCATCGAGGACAGGATCGACGGATTTGGATTGCTGCGGTGAAGTTCGAGCACCGCGCCGATCGCGGTATCGACATCGGCGCTCGCCTGCATCGCCTTGCGCTCGATCTCGGCATCGGCGGCATAATTGCCCGCGCCGTCGATCAAGGCCTGCGAACACTCGGCCAGGATCTGTCATGGCATCTCGCGAAAGCCGATCATCGCCATCAGGCTGAGTGAGGCCACCGGCGCCGCCAGCGCGGCGAACAGATCGGCCTCATCGGTCACGGTCAGTTCATCGATCAGCGTCTCCGCGATCGCGGTGAATTTCGGCGCCCAATACTCCTTGATCGTGGCCGGGCGGAACGAGGGCTCGATCGCCTTGCGGCCGATCGCGTGCTCGGTGCCGTCCTTGCGCATGAACGTCGGCCCCATCACTCTGTTGACCAGCGAGGTTGGATTGTCGGCCGAGTAGGTCGCGGGATCGCGCTCGATTCGCGTGATGTCGTCGAAGCGCGTCACCAGCGTCAGGCGGGCGGATTCGACGAAAACCGCCGGCGCCATCTCGCGCAGGCGGCGGAAGACCGGGTAGGGGTCGTCGAGCAGGTCCTGATACGCGATGTCGGTGACGACTGGCACCGTGCTGGTCATGGATCCTCCCGGGAGCGTCTTTTCGCCAAAGCTAGCGCCGGGGGCGCAATCGCTCAATTCGATGGGATCGATCAGGCCAATCGAAATCCTGCATGACCTCGTGCTAGGCTGGGCCGCCAGCAATGCGGGAGGTGCAGCGTGGCGGTCAATTCCTCAATCGATCCGATCGACATCGGGACCTTGCGGACACTGGTGCTGGTGTATGACCTGCAGTCGTTCTCGGCGGCAGCCAAGCGGCTCGACGTCAACCAGTCCACGATCAGCTACGCGATCGAGCGGCTGCGCTGCGCGCTCCATGACCCGCTGTTCGTCCGCAACGGCAACGGCGTGACCGCCACGGAGCGCTGTGCGGCACTGGTCGGCTGGGCGCGGGACATGATCGGCGAGATCGACGGGCTCGCCGCACCGGCGGAATTCGATCCGGCGACGCCGAGAGCAGCGTGACGATCTCCTGCAACTACCACGAACGCCAAACCTTGATCCCGCAATTCACTGCGCGGCTGCTGGCCGGCGCGCCGCTCGTTCGTCTTGTCCTGCTCGACGCCGCCGGCCACGGCGACGTCCATCTCAAGCAGAACCAATGCGACATCGTGCTCGGCCCGGTCAGGATCGTCGGCGACAGCTTCTTTAGGCGCCACATCCTCACCGATCACTATGTCTGCGTGATGGATCCGGCCCATCCGCTGGCGCGCGGCCGGATCGCGCTATCGGCCTATGCGAAGGCCGAGCATGTCTTCATCACTCACAGCGGCGAGTGGCAGCCGCTTTATCTCGAGGCGCTGAGGGCGAAGCAGATCGAGATCGAGCCGGTGGTCAGCCTTCCGAACCATGACAGTCTGGAGCGCATCATCGCCGGCACAAGGCTGGTCGCGACCATCCCGCATCATCTGGCGCGGGCGATGCGCGGCGGCCTGCATGTCGGTGCGCTGCCGTTCCGCGTGCCGGTCTCGATCGACATGTACTGGAGCGCAAGGACGGCCAAATCCGGCCTGCACAAATGGGCGCGCGGCCTGCTCGCCGAGGAAGCCCGGGCTTATGCTGCCTGAGCCGCAGTCTTTGAAGACGGCCGTCGCGAAACGTCCTCCATCACGCAGCAAGGCCCGCGCTGGCGGCGCGGGCCTTGCGTGTTTCTTGCGTGTCTTGCGAGAGCCGCCGCGGCTCTCGCGGGTCAGAACACCCGCGAGAAGATCACGTAGAGGCAGCCCGACAGCAGGATCGCGGCGGGGAGCGTCAGCACCCAGGCCATCACCATGTTTCTGATGGTGGCGACCTGGAGGCCGGAGCCGTTGGCCGCCATCGCGCCGGCGACGCCTGACGACAGCACGTGTGTGGTCGAGACCGGCAGGCCGAACATGTCGGCGGCGCCGATGGTGGCGGCGGTAACGAGTTCGGCCGATGCACCCTGTGCGTAGGTGAGATGGGTCTTGCCGATCTTCTCACCGACCGTGACGACGATGCGCTTCCAGCCGATCATGGTGCCGAGGCCGAGCGCGATCGCGACCGCAACCTTCACCCAGGTTGGGATGAATTTGGTGGCGCTGTCGAGCGAGGCCTTGTAGGCGTTCAGGGTCGCGACCTCTTCCTTGCTGAGGTCGTTTTCCTTGTCCTTCATCAGGAAGCGGATCGCCTCCGAGGTCAGGTACATGTCGTTACGGGTGTTGCCGACGACTTCCGCCGGCACCTTGTTCAGCGAACCGTACTTCTGCACCTGGTCGCCGACGTCCTTCACCAGCACCGACAGTCGCTGATGTGGTGCGACGAGACGTATTGGGTCACCGCCGGGCGGGGATCGCCGATGATGCTGTGGCCGGCGCCCTTGGCCGCGACCACCTCGGAGGCGGCCTCCGAGGTCTTCTGGAACTGGGCCACCTGGCTCTCCGGCAGCGCGCGGTTCAGAGCGTAGGCGGTCGGCACGGTACCGATCAGGATCAGCATGATCAGGCCCATGCCCTTCTGGCCGTCGTTCGAGCCGTGGGCGAAGCTGACGCCGGTGCAGGTCAGGATCAGCAGGCCGCGGATCCAGAGCGGGGGCGCCTTGTTGCCTTCCGGCGCGGCGTAGAGCGCCGGGTTCCTGACGATCACCTTCAGCAGCAGCAGCAGCAGGGCGGCGCAGATAAAGCCGACCAGCGGAGACAGCAGAAGCGCGTAGCCGATCTCGGTGGCCTTGCCCCAATCCACGCCCGAGGTGCCGTCACGGCCGCGCAACAGCGCGTTGGCGACGCCGACGCCGATGATCGAGCCGATCAGCGTGTGCGAGGAGGAGGCGGGCAGACCGAAATACCAGGTGCCGAGATTCCACAGGATCGCGGCGATCAACAGCGCGAACACCATGGCAAAGCCGGCGCTGGAGCCAACCTGCAGGATCAATTCCACCGGCAGCAGCGAGACGATGCCGAACGCCACCGCGCCGGTCGAGGTCAAGACGCCGAGGAAGTTGAACAGGCCGGACCACATCACCGCAGCTTCCGCCGGCAGCGAGTGAGTGTAGATCACGGTGGCCACCGCGTTGGCGGTGTCGTGGAAGCCATTCACGAACTCGAAGCCGAGCGCGATCAACAACGCGACCAGCAGCAGCAAGTAGGGCAGGTAGGAGGTGACCCTGGTGCCGGTGGCGTCGACGTCCGAATAGATGCTGTAGGCAACGTACAAAAGTCCCGCGGCAAGGATGCCGAAGAAGATGATCATCGTGAGCGGGTTAAAACCCTTGTCGAGATTGGGCCGCGACGCCGGCTGTATCGGCGCTCCATCGGCCAGCGATGAATTGAGTGTAATGTCGGTCATTCTGACGCCCCTCGTAGTTGGAGGGGCATTTTTGACTGATGGAGTTGAAGGTTAGATGACAAGCTCAACGTTGTTTTGCGCAGCGCAAGCAGGTGCTTGAATCCGCGCCATGCGTCATGCGCTGAATCTTGCTGCTTCTCCTTGAAATCGTTTGAACAGTCCCGCGAATACGGACACGACGGGACTGGCGCGCGCGGTGGATATCGTACGATCATTCGTGCGCATCGTCGGTCCAGGACGGCTGTTTCGGGAGTGAGGATGAGGTGGCGCGCCGCACGATCGGGGCTAGCAAACCGCGCAGCGCGCCCGCCTCAGGGTACGTCATGGCGTGAACATGACGCCCGATGCCCGTAGACACGTGAGGGTATCACGGATCAATTCAAGGTTGTAGGGATTTATCAGCGTTTTGAACAATTTCACGTTGAAGTGTGATCCTGCAGTTCCCCCGGAACTCAAGCCGCGTGGGCTGAATTGCGCAGCTGATTTGCGGCGATTTTCAGATCGTCGATAAAGCGTTGATATTCCAGCGCCTTGGCTTTCTCGTCGGGCAGCCGCAACAGATAGGACGGGTGTACGGTGACCAGCACCCTGGTTCCGTCATGCTCGATCAGCTGGCCGCGGTTCCTGTGGATAGGTGTGATCTTGCCGAGCACGCTCTGCGCGGCCGTGGCGCCGAGCGCCACCACGAGCTCCGGCTTGATGGCGGCGAGCTCGCGCTCATACCACTGCCGGCAGGCGCGGATCTCCGGTGTGCCCGGCTTCTGGTGCAGCCGGATCTTGCCGCGCGGCACGAACTTGAAGTGTTTCACCGCATTGGTGATGTAGACCTTGGCGCGCGCGATGCCGGCTTCCTCAAGCGCGCGATCGAGCATCTGCCCGGCGGGACCGACGAAGGGATGGCCGGCGAGATCTTCCTTGTCGCCGGGCTGCTCCCCGACCAGCATCAGCGTCGCGCCTTGCGGCCCTTCGCCGAACACGGTTTGTGTTGCGTCCTTCCACAGCGGGCAGGCGCGGCAAGCGGCGGCCTCGTCGCGCAAGGCTGCGATCGCGTCACGAGTTTGCTTGTCCTGGGTATGCGCGTCGTGAGTTTGCTTGCGGGGCATCGGCGTATCCTGCCGCTGCTGCGGCTCGGCGGCCTTGCGTGCGATGAAGGGGCCGCTGGTCATGCGCATGGCGTCTTCGATCAGAGGTTTAATGATCGAGTCCTCGGGCAGGTTCCTCCAATAGGCCTGCGGCATCTCCATCACTTTCAGCCGCGCGGGATTGAAGCGGCCGTTGTCATTCCGCCGCCAGACCTCCTGAGCCGGTCCTCGCTCGGCACCTCGGATTTGGCGACGCCCGGCGTGATCGAGATCGCGTGCCCGTCCCAATGTGCGCAGGCGTCGGGGGTCAGGATCGACCACGGCATGTCGGCGAAGCGGCCGGCGAAGAACGGTGCGGCGTGCTCGACGATGCGATGCTCCGGCTCGAACCAGGCGACGTAATGCGCCTTCTGCTCGCGGCCGATCTCGCGGAAGCGCAGATGCGCGTGCATCCTGTCGATATCGCGATAGACCGCGCGCGCCATCGCGTGGACCTCGGCGACGTCGGGATCATCAGTCGCGCTGAGCAGATCATGATGGCTGCGCAGCCGCCACAGCAGGCGATAGAGCAGGACGAAGCGCGTGTCATTGCGATGCAGGATCGCGGTCCTTGCCAGCTCGACGAATTTCGCTGTGACGTTGAACTGCGCCTGCGGCGTATCAGGCAATTCATTCACGCAGGATGCCGAAAACAGTTCGTCGTCGCTGCGCACCGTCCACGTGACGTCCGACGGCTTCACGTCATTCAGCACCAATCGCCGCGCGGCCTTGCGCCAGCCTTCGAAATCGGTGTCGTTGTCGAGCACGATGATACGCATGCGATTGCTCCGTTTCCGTCACGCCGCCATTTTCCGGGCCGTCGCGCCGGACGCCGCGGGCGAACCGGCGGCGTACAGTTCGGCCGCTCCTGAATCCCATTGATTCCGCTCATGAATCACGGAACTCACCAATCCGATTGACTCCGCCGGCCCTGTTAGCTTTATATTAGAACATACCATGAACAATTGAGCCAGTCCCTGGTTCGCTGTTCAGGCAGTGACGGCCTCAAATTTTCAAGTTGAAGGAGCGGCGCATATGAACGGCGCACGCACGGGTACGCTTGCGTCTCTGCGCGGCAGCATCGCGCGCATCGAGGCGCCATCGGAGGCGGCGATGCCGAACCGCATCGCGCTCGGTCACGCCAGCGCGGACGCCATGCTGCGCGGCGGGCTTGCGGCGGCAACGTTGCACGAGGTGTTCGCCGCCGGCCATCAAGGCGGGGCGGCGACCGGCTTCATCGCGGGGCTTGCCGGACGGCTCTCAGCGCGCAAGCCGCTGGTCTGGGTGCGGCAGGATTTTTCCGATCGCGAAAACGGCGCGCTGTCGATGCGCGGGCTCGCCGAACTCGGCCTCGATCCGCGCCTGCTGGTCACGGTGCGCGCCGCCGATGTCGACAATGGCCTCCGCACCGCGGCCGACGCGCTCGCCTGCGATGCGCTCGGCGCCGTGGTGCTCGAGGTCTGGGGCCATGCGCGCCAGCTCGACCTCGTCGCCAGCCGCAAATTGACCCTGGCCGCGCAAGCCTCCGGCGTCACCGCGCTGGTGCTGCGGATCGCGGCAACGGCGATCCCCTCGACCGCGGAGACGCGCTGGATCGTGCGCGCGGCGCATTCGCCGCCCGGCAATGCCGCAAGCGCCTGGGGCGCGCCGCGCTTCGACGCCGAACTCGTGCGCAATCGTCATGGCCCGGTCGGGCGATGGATCATGGAATGGAAATGTGATGAGTGCCAATTCAGTGAACCGTCGGCGTATCCTCAGCCTGTGGCTGCCACGCCTGCCCATCGACCGCATCAAGCGCAAGCTCGCGCAGGACATCGCCTCGCAAGCTGATGCGCGGGACATTCGGCAGGTGGTAGGGCTCCCTCTCCCGCTTGCGGGGGAGGGTTGGAGTGGGGGTCTCGCCACGAGTCCCGCTGAGGAGAGAGCCCCCACCCGGATCGCATCTAACGATGCGATCCGGCCTCCCCCGCAAGCGGGAGAGGCGAAGAAAGAATCTCGCTTTCCGCAGCAATCGACTGAGGCCCCCAGCGTCGTCGTCGCAAAGGACCACAACGCGATCCTGCTGCACGCGATCGACGAGGCGGCGGTGCGCGCCGGGCTGTCGATCGGGCTGCCGCTCGCCAATGCGCGGGCGATCTGTCCGGAGCTCACGGTCTACGACGCCGATCCGGCCGCCGATCTGAAGACGCTGAACGACATCGCCGACTGGTGCGACCGCTTCACGCCGCTGGTCGCGCTTGATCCGCCTTACGGGCTGTTCCTCGACATCACCGGCTGCGCACATCTGTTCGGCGGCGAGCGCGCGCTGCTGCAGATCGTGACCAATGCGCTGAGCCGGCGCGGCTTTGCGGTCAGCGCTGCGATATCAGGCACCTCGATCGCGGCCCGCACGCTGACGCGTTACACTTCCGGGCAGATCGTCGCCAGCGGCGCGGAAGCAGAGGCGGTCGGCCCGCTGCCGGTGTCGGCGCTCGGTGCCGATCCTGCCGTGACCACCGGCCTGCGCCGCGCGGGCTTGAAGACCATCGGCGACGTCGCCTCACGCGCCCCGCATGAAATCTCGGCACGGTTCGGCGCCGCCTTCACCACCCTGCTCAGCCACGCGCTCGGGCAGGGCGATGCCCCGATCAGCCCGCGCAAGCCGCTGCCCGATTACATCGTCGAGAAGCGTTTCCCCGAACCGGTCTCCACCGACACCGTGATCGCGCTGACGTTACAAAGCCTCGCCAAGATGCTTGTCGCGGCGATGGACAAGCAAGGCAAGGGCGCCCGGCAGCTGGAGGCGAGCTTCTTCCGCACCGACGGCGCGGTGCGCGCGATCATGGTCGAGACCGGGCGTCCGGTGACGCGACCCGAGATGATCGACCGCCTGTTCCGCGAGCGGCTCGATGCGCTTAATGATCCCCTCGATCCCGGCTTCGGCTTCGATCTCATCCGCCTCGCCGCAGGGCGTACCGAGATCGTGGTGCAGCAGCAGCGCGATCTCGACACGTCAGTGCACGACAATGACGAGATCTCGGCGCTGATCGACCGCATCGCGGCCCGCATCGGGGGAAAACGCGTCGTCGTGCATCTGCCGCTGGAGAGCCACATCCCCGAACGATCAGCGCTCGCGCTGCCGGCGCAGCATCATCTGACTGCTGCCAGCGCCGCCGCCTGGCCGGAACGCGTCGCCGGCGAGCCGCCGCTGCGTCCCTTGCGGCTGTTCGATCGGCCCGAGCCGATCAAGGTGCCGTTCGCGAGCGTGCCCGACGGTCCGCCGCATCAATTCACCTGGCGGCGCGCGCAGCACGACGTGGTGCGGGTCGAGGGCCCCGAGCGCATCGCGATGGAATGGTGGAAGCAGGACGGCGCATCGCTGACCCGCGATTACTTCCGCGTCGAGGACGCCGAGGGCCAGCGCTTCTGGATCTTCCGCGACGGTCTCTATGAGAGCGAGCTGCGCGACGAGCAGGGCAAGCCGGTCCCCGCTAACTGGTATGTGCATGGGCTGTTCGCATGAATACGCCAACGCCTGATTATGCCGAGATCGGCATCACCAGCAATTTCTCCTTCCTGCGCGGCGGTTCCGATCCGCGCGCCTATGTGCATCAGGCGAGCGAACTCGGGATCCCCGTGATCGGGCTCGCCGATCACAACACGCTGGCCGGCGTGGTGCGCGCCTGGAAGGAGCTCGACAGCGAGAAGGTCGCTCATCCGCCAAAACTTTTGATCGGCGCCCGCATCGTCTTCATCGACGGCACGCCCGACATCCTGGTCTATCCGCGCGACCGCGCCGCCTATGGCCGGCTGTGCCAGCTGCTGACCCGCGGCAAGCGCGGCGGCGGCATCGAGCGTATCGAGAAGGGCGACTGCCGACTCACCCTGTCCGATCTGCTCGACTTTGCAGAGGGCCAGCTTCTGGTGCTGGTGCTGCCGCATCGTTTCGAAGCGGCTGACGCGCTCGATCTGCTCGCGCAACTAAAGGCAAGCGCCGCCGATGGCGTCTGGCTTGCCGCAAGCCTGCTCTATCGCGGCGACGACAGGCGCCGCCTCGCGCGGCTGCATGGTCTCGCCACTGATGCCGGCGTGCCGCTGCTCGCCACCAACGAGGTGCTCTATCATCATCCCGCGCGCCGCCCGCTGCAGGACGTGCTGACCTGCATCCGCGAAAAGACCACGATCGAGGCTGTTGGCCGCAGGCTCGAGGCCAATGCCGAGCGGCATCTCAAGCCGGCGCATGAAATGATCAGGCTGTTTCGCGATCTCCCTGATGCGATCGCGGAAACCATACGCTTCGCTGCGCGTATCTCCTTCGCGCTCGACCAGCTCAAATACCAGTATCCCGACGAGCCGGTGCCGCCGGGCAAGACCGCGCAGCAGCATCTGGAGGACCTGACCTGGGCTGGCGTCGACAAATATTTCGGCGGCGAGATTGACGAAAAGCTTCGCACCACCCTGAACAAGGAGCTCGCGCTGATCGCCGAGCTGAAATACGCGCATTACTTCCTCACCGTGCATGACATCGTGCGCTATGCGCGCAGCCAGAACATCCTGTGCCAGGGGCGGGGCTCGGCGGCGAATTCGGCGGTCTGTTATGTGCTCGGCGTCACCTCGGTCGATCCGACCAAGGTCGATCTGCTGTTCGAGCGCTTCATCTCCAAGGAGCGGCTGGAACCGCCCGACATCGACGTCGATTTCGAGCATTCGCGGCGCGAGGAGGTGATGCAATATGTCTATCGCCGCTACGGCCGGCACCGCGCCGCCATCATCGCCACCATCATCCATTATCGTCCGCGCAGCGCGATCCGTGACGTCGGCAAGGCGCTCGGGCTGACCGAGGACGTCACCGCGGCGCTCGCCGACACCGTGTGGGGCAGCTGGGGCAAGGGCCTCAACGACATGCAGGTGCGGCAGGCCGGGCTCGACCCGAAAAATGCGATGATCAACCTCGCGGTCGAGCTCGCCACCGAGCTGATCGAGTTTCCGCGCCATCTCTCGCAGCATGTCGGCGGCTACGTGCTGACCCAGGACCGGCTCGACACCTATGTGCCGATCGGCAACGCCGCGATGGACGACCGCACCTTCATCGAATGGGACAAGGACGACGTCGACGCGCTTCACATGATGAAGGTCGACGTGCTGGCGCTGGGCATGCTGACCTGCATCCGCAAATGTTTCGACCTGATCGATGACCACAAGGGCAAGCGCTGGGAGCTCGCCTCCGTCCCGCAGGACGACAAGAGAGTCTACGACATGCTGTGTCGCGGCGAGTCGCTCGGCGTGTTCCAGGTCGAGAGCCGGGCCCAGATGAACATGCTGCCGCGCTTGAGGCCGCGTACCTTCTACGACCTCGTCATCGAGGTCGCGATCGTGCGCCCCGGTCCGATCCAGGGCGACATGGTGCATCCTTATTTGCGGCGGAGAAACAAGCAGGAGCAGGTGACCTATCCATCGCCGTCGCCGGACAAGGGCGACAAGGACGAACTCTACAATGTCCTGCATAAAACACTCGGCGTGCCGCTGTTCCAGGAGCAGGCGATGCGGATCGCGATCGAGGCGGCGCATTTCACGTCGGAGGAAGCCAACGGCCTGCGCCGCTCGATGGCGACCTTCCGCAACCTCGGCACCATCGGCAGCTATGAGGAGAAGCTGGTCGGCAACATGGTGGCGCGCGGCTACGATCCGGACTTCGCCCGCAGCTGCTTCGACCAGATCAAGGGTTTTGGCTCCTACGGCTTCCCGGAAAGCCATGCCGCGAGCTTTGCGCAACTGGTCTACATCTCCTCATGGCTAAAACACCATCATCCCGATGCGTTCTGCTGCGGCCTGCTCAACTCGCAGCCGATGGGCTTCTACGCCCCGGCGCAGATCGTCGGCGACGCCCGCAACAACGGCGTCACGGTGCGCGAGGTCGACGTCTCCTTCAGCTTTGCGCAGAACACGCTGGAGGAGCGCGACGGAGACTATTGCGCGGTGCGGCTCGGCTTCCGCCAGATCGACGGGTTTCATTGGCTCGATGAGGATGAGGAGAGGTTGAAGCAACTACAACTGTCATTCCGGGGCGCGCCTGTGCTCCCTCTCCCGCTTGCGGGGGAGGGCTGGGGTGGGGGTGTCTCCGCAAGCGACACTCTTTGTGAGGAGAGAGCCCCCACCCGGATCGCATCTGTCGATGCGATCCGGCCTCCCCCGCAAGCGGGAGAGGCGAAGCAAGAGAAAGACTGGGCCGACCGCATCGTCGCCGCGCGCAACCGCCGGCCCTTCACCTCGCTGGAAGACTTCGCCCGCGACACGGCTCTGCCCAAGCGCGCGCTGATCCTGCTCGCCGACGCCGATGCGTTCCGTTCGCTCGGGCTCGACCGCCGCGAGGCGCTGTGGGCGGTGCGGCGGCTGCCCGACGACGTGCCGCTGCCGCTGTTCGAGGCCGCCACCGCGCGCGAGCAGCCGGATGAGGGCGCAAGACCGCTGCCGGAGATGCCGCGCCCGGAGCAGGTGGTCGCCGACTATCAGACCATCCGCCTGTCGCTGAAGGGCCATCCGATGGAATTCTTGCGCGAGATGTTCACCAGGGAGCGCGTGGTCGCCTGCCACACCATCAACCAAAGCAACGACCGCCGCCGCGTCAGCTGTGCCGGCGTCGTCCTGGTGCGGCAGCGGCCGGGCAGCGCCAAGGGCGTCGTGTTCATGACGCTGGAGGACGAGACTGGCATCGCCAACATCGTGGTGTGGCCGAAGGTGATGGAGCAGTATCGCAAGGAAGTGATGGGCGCGCGCCTGATCCTGGTCGAGGGCTATATCCAGAGCAGCCCCGAGGGCGTCACGCATCTGGTGGCGCAGCGCATGACCGACCGCTCCCACGATCTGATCGGCCTCGCCAATGAATCCCTCAGTCGCACGCATCCGGTGCCGGCAGGCTCCGCATTGATCGAGCCGCTGAACGACGACCGCCGCAATCACGGCGACAACACGCCGCAAAAGATCCGCCACCCCCGCAACGTCCGCATCCTGCCGCCGTCACGGGATTTTCATTGAGGGTCGTGCTACGGCGACGCTCTCTCACCGTCACCCTGAGGAGGCCGCGGAGCGGCCGTCTCGAAGGGCGAACGGCCCGGCTTTCTCCGTGCGGCTGCCAGCGGGGCCGTGCATCCTTCGAGGCGCGCAAGTGCGCGCACCTCAGGATGACGGGGCGACCATGAATGTCGTGTTCCTCTAAAAATTCACACGGTTCGAGATCGCGCCGTCGACGACGAGGTTCGAACCTGTTGTGAACGAGGAGATCGGGCTCGCCAGGAACACCGCTGCGCTCGCGATCTCCTGCGGCGTCGCCATGCGGCCGGTCGGATTGCGCGCCAGTGCGTCCTGGTACATCTTGGGCGCGTTCTGCTCGACCATGTTCCAGACGCCGCCCTTGAAATACACGGTGCCCGGCGACACCACGTTGACGCGGACTTTCTTCGCCGCGTATTGCCGCGCCAGTCCCTTTGCCATGTGCACCAGCGCCGCCTTGATCGGGCCGTAGGAGCCGGCGCGATCGGCTTGCGCTGCCGAGATCGACGAGATGAGGACGAAGGCCGCATCGCCGGTCTTTTCGCCGCTTGCTTCGAGGAACGGACGCGCTGCCTCGAAGGCGTTCACCGCGCCGAGCACGTCGAGCCGGAAATTCTGCTCCCACGATGCCGGATCGCCGCCTTGCGCCATGGCGCCGGCGTTGGAGAACAGCATGTCGATGCTGCCCAGTTCGGCCGCGGCATCCGCAATCCACGATTTCAGCGCCGCGCCGTCGGTGATGTCGACGGCCTTGCCGGTGGCGCGCACGCCCGCTGCCTTCAATTCGGCAACGCTGGCCGCAACCTGCTCGGCATTGCGGGCGCACACCGCTACGCCCGCGCCTTCGCCGGCTAGCGTCGCCGCGATCGCCCGCCCGATGCCGCGCGTGCCGCCGAGCACGACGGCGTTTCTTCCCTTCAAACCCAGATCCATTCGGATGTCCTTTGCTGATGCGCGCGGACTGTAGCGTCCATCGCAGCACTGCGCGACCTCGATATTCCCTCGCGTCACGCGATTTTCATTGTAGCCAGGCGAATATCGCGGTGCACCCAATCCAATCCCGCCTTGTACGCCACAACTCAATTGCTATCGTCCCGCCGCCCGGACGATCGATCCGGGATCTGAATAACAACCATTCGGGAGCACTCCATGCGTTATTTCACTGCGCTCATCGGCGCGGCCTGCGTCGCGTTCGCTACCGCCACCGGCGCGTTTGCCCAGGTGGCGCCCAATCCCGACAATCCGAACGACGTCGTCGCCGATGCGCTCGCGCCGCCGCCCTATGGCGAGCCGATCAATCTGGAGACCGCCAAGAAGGTCGCCGCCGCGGCGGTCGCCGAGACCCAGAAGCGACACTGGAATGCGTTCTGCATCGCGATCGTCAATCCGGCCGGCGAGCTGGTCTATTTTGAGAAGCAGGACAACTGCCAATATGCCTCGATTGGTGTTTCGCAGCATAAGGCGCGCACCACGACGCGCTATCGCCGGCCCACGCTGGCGTTCGAAAACCTGATGGGCAAGGGAGCATACTTCTCCTATCTCGCGACGCTCGACGACGTGGTCGCCTCGCGCGGCGGCAATCTTTTGATCGTCGGCGGCAAGGTCGTCGGCGCCATCGGCGTCAGCGGCGGTTCGGGCTCGCAGGACAATGTGATCTCGATCGCCGGCCAGGCCGCGCTGGAGTAGGGGCAACGACGTGATGCTTCTGCCGGGCTTCGGGTCCGGCAGAAGTCCTCCGGCGCATGAATTGAGCGGGAATGAAGGATGGGTAGAGCGAAGCGAAATCCATCGACTTATGCTCGCGGCGCAAATGGGTATCGCTTCGCTCCATCCATCCTACAAGGCCGTCAATTATTTTGTTCGGCTTTTCAGAATTTAACTTGACGCCTGACCCAACTCAGATGTTCAATGCGTCCGTCTCACCCGATGAGGGGCGCTTCGCGGTCGTCACGAACGTGGGTCGAGATGCGGTGGACGCGGAATGCGCAACTGACGAGTGCGCATGAGGCGGACGGCGAAGTCGTGTGGTCCTGACGCCCTAGTGGCAGGTGTCCCCAAGCAAGGCGTGACAGCGTTTTGCGAAGGCGGTGACAAACAAGCCCAGTCTCGCCGGGGAGAGCACGAAATAAGCCGTAAAGCCATCGCGCAGGGAAAGCCGGATTGCTCCGGTTACACCTGTGGTCCTACCTCCCGTGCTTTTTGTTGCACGGGACCCATGGGTGCAATCGGCACCCGGCTTTCCCTGCGCCCTCTGATCGCAAGAGGGCACGACAAAACGCAACGCTCGGACAGATCATGTCGCGAGAGTGCTGAAGTGTGCCTTACACGAGAATGCTGACGTGGGGCTTACAAGTGGCTCAAATTCGGTGTCGTCCCATAACCACAAATGTTGATTGTCTCGAGACGCTGGGGCCACAGCGTCGTATAACGATGATCACCTGTGGTTATGGGTCCCTGCTCCCGTGCGCAATTGCGCACCAGGCAGGGACGACGGTTGAATGCGGTCTTGCAGCCGCAGCTACTCGACCGCCGCACCGACCGGCGGTCCGCCCGGCGGCCGATGCAGGAAGGTGATCGATGCATAGGCGCCGACCCACGAGCCAAGTGCGGCGAAGGCGACATAGACCCAGTTTTCGGTGTAACTGATCACCGCATAGGAGGAGAGCAGATACCAGATGCTGCTCCAGGTCGCCGCTGGAACGCGCTTGCGCGCCACGACTGCCGAGGTGAACATGACATAGACCGCGTCGGTGGCCGCGGTCGCGATGAAGACCGCGCCGGCGGTGAGGGGATCGATGGCAGCCATTGCAACTCCTGCAGAGCTAAGTATGACGGTCGGGATCGGGCACCGCCTTATTGTCATCATGCGCAGGCATAGAATAATCGCAAAGAGGAATGCGCATGCAGGGCATCCGTGAAATCCTCGCCGATATCTGGATCGGCGCCGGCGGCGCGCCGTCCGCGCTCGATGCTGTCCGGCTGACCGGCAGCGAGCCGCAGCTGCCGTCCTCGTTCCGGGTCGCAGCCGCGGCGCAGGCGCCGATCGCCGCAGCCGGGCTTGCCGCGGCTGAGATCTGGAAAGCGCGCAGCGGCGAGCCGCAGGACGTCGCGGTCGACATGCGCCACGCTGTCGTCGAATGCCGCAGCGAACGTTATCTGCGCGTCGACGACAAGCCGCCGCCGGCCTGGGACAAGATCGCCGGCGTCTACCGTGTCAAAGACGGGCGCTTCGTCCGCCTCCACACCAATTTCCCGCATCACCGCGACGCCGTCTGCAAGGTGCTGGGCTGCAACGCCGAGCGTGACGACGTCCAGGCCGCGCTGACGCGCCGGGACGGCGAGGCGTTCGAGACCGCGGCCTATGCCGCCGGCGGCGTCGTCGCCCTGATGCGCTCGCACGACGAATGGTCGGCGACGCCGCACGCCAAGGAGCTTGCAAAACTGCCGCTGATCTCGATCGAGAAGATCGGCGAGGCCGCGCCAAAGCCGTGGCCTGCCGGCGACCGCCCGCTGGCCGGGATCCGCGTGCTCGATCTGTCGCGCGTGATCGCAGGTCCCGTTGCCGGCCGCACGCTCGCCGCGCATGGCGCCGACGTGCTGCTGATTTCGGGCCCCGATCTGCCTGATATCCCCTGGCTGACCATCGACACCGGCCGCGGCAAGCTCGCGAGCTTCGTCGAGCTGAAGAGCGAGGAGGGACGGCGGGTGATGCGCGGTCTGGTGGCGCAGGCCGATATTCTCTCCCAGGGCTATCGTCCGCAGGCGATCGCGCGCCTCGGCTTCTCGCCGGAGGACGCCGCGCGCATCAACCCCGGGATCGTCTATGTGACACTCTCGGCTTATGGCCATGCTGGCCCATGGGCGGAGCGCCGCGGCTTCGATTCGCTGGTGCAGACCACGACCGGCTTCAATCATGCCGAAGGACAGGCGGCCGGCGTCGAGGGTCCGAAGGAATTGCCGGCCCAGATGCTCGACCATGCCACCGGATATTTCATGGCGTTCGGCGCCATGATGGCCAGGGCACGCCAGGCGCGCGAGGGCGGCAGCTGGCACGTTCGGGTGTCGCTGGCGCAGACCGGGCGCTGGCTGTGGAATCTCGGCCGCCTCGAAGCAGGCCTTGCGACCGCGGATCTGACCGCGGATGCGGTGCAGCCCTTCATCGAGCAGCTGCCATCAGGCTTTGGCACGCTGAGCTCGGTCCGGCACGCGGCCGTCCTGTCGAGGACCCCGGCCCATTGGTCCCGTCCGGCCATGCCGCTCGGCAGCCATCCTCCGGAGTTTCCTGCCCCGGAGTTTCCCGGATGAGACATTCAGCAGCCATTCAGGGTATCCAAACTTTAACGACAGGCACTGCCGAAGTGCGATTTTTAGGTTGTTTGAAACGCCAATTCGGCACTATTAGCGCACCGCTGGGGCTGTCCCGCCGGAAGCTGCAACGATCGACCCCGCGGACCGCATGCTGAAAGAGTTTACCAAGAGAATGCAGAGCTTTAGCCGTCCGCGCCTGCTCGTGGCCGCGGCGGTGCTGGCGGCTGCCTGCGCGGGCGCCTACGGCTATACGCGTTTCGGCTCGGACAAGCAGTCGTCGTCGGAAGTCTCCAGCCAGTCCCGCAAGGGGGGGACGCGTTATTCGCCATCGCCGGCCGAGTGGGCCAGCCTGACCTTCCAGAACGTGACCGAGCACACCTTCCGCTCCGAACTGGTGACCGAGGGCAAGATCGGGATCGATGAGGACCGTTCCACCCCGGTCTACTCGCCCTACACCGGGCGCGTCACCCGCCTGCTGGTGCGGCCGGGCGATTCTGTGGTGAAGGGGCAGCCGCTGTTTGTGATCGAGGCGGCCGACACCGTGCAGGCGCAGAACGATTACGTCGCGGCGATGACCGGCCTCAACAAGGCACAGTCGGCGCTCGACCTCGCGCAGATCCAGGAGAAGCGCGCCAAGGACCTGTCCGAGGGCAAGGCGATCCCGCTGAAGGACTATCAGCAGGCGCAGACGGCGCTGGTGCAGGCGCAGAACGATGCGCGCTCGGCGCAGACGCTGTTGGAAGCGGCGCAGAACAAGCTGCACATCCTCGGCTTCGGCGACGATGCGATCGTGACGCTGCAGCAGAAGGGCCGCCTCAATCCGGAGACGACGGTGTTCGCGCCGATCGGCGGCACCGTGGTCCAGCGCAAGGCCGGCCCCGGCCAGTATGTCTCGACCGGCGCCAGCGATCCGGTCTACGTGATCGGCGATCTCTCGACGGTCTGGCTGATCGCCTTTGTCCGCGAATCCGACGCCGACAGCGTTGCGGTCGGGCAGGACCTCTCCTTCAGCGTGATGGCGCTGCCGGGCAAGGTGCTGACCGCCCGCGTCAACTATGTCGCCGCCGCGATCGACGCGACCTCGCGCCGGCTCCTGGTCCGCGCCACCATCGACAACGCCGACAATCGGCTGAAGCCCGAGATGTTTGCCAATGTGACGCTGTATTCGAAGGGCGACCATCCGGCGGTCGGCGTGCCGAAGCAGGCGCTGATCTACGAGGGCGACCAGGTGCGGGTCTGGGTCGCGAGAGCCGACGACAAGACGATCGAGCTGCGCCAGATCAAGCCCGGGCTCATCAATGGCGACCTCGTCGAGGTGGCCGGCAATCTCAAGCCGGGCGAGCAGATCGTGACGAAGGGAAGCCTCTTCATCGACCGCACCGCGTCAGGCACGTAAGAGCATGATCCGGAAAAGTGGGAACCGGTTTTCCGAATAGATCATGCTCAACAAGAAAAGTCCCTTCCAGTTGAAAGCGCCGATCTGAATGGATCGCCTCGTCGCCCTTGCCGTCAATCGCCGCTATTTGATGGTGGCCATGTTCGTCGCCGTCTTCATCGGCGGCCTGCTTGCGTTCAAGCAGCTCAACATCGAGGCCTATCCCGATCCGACCCCGCCGATGGTCGACATCGTGACGCAGAGCCCGGGTCTCTCGGCCGAGGAGATCGAGCGCTACATCACGATCCCGATCGAGACCCAGGTCGCCGGCATCAAGAACCTCAAGACCATCCGCACCATCTCGCTGTACGGTCTCTCCGACGTCAAGCTGCAGTTCTCCTTCGACTACACCTATGACGAAGCGCTGCAGCAAGTGCTCAACCGCCTCTCGCAGCTCGCGCCGCTGCCGGGCAACGTGCTGCCGGGCATCTCGCCGCTCAGCCCGATCGGCGAAATCTTCCGCTACCGGCTGAAGGGGCCGCCGAACTACAGCGTGCTCGACCTCAAGACGCTGCAGGACTGGGTGCTGCAGCGCCGCTTCCGCGCGGTGCCCGGCGTGATCGACGTCACCGGCTGGGGCGGCAAGACCAAGACCTACGAGATCCAGGTCGACTTCAACAAGCTGGTCGCCAACGGCCTGACGCTGCCGCAGGTCTTGCAGGCGGTTTCCAACGCCAACATCAATGTCGGCGGCAACACCGTGAACATCGGCTCGCAATCGGCCGTGGTGCGCGGCGTCGGGCTGATCCGCTCGATCGACGACCTCGCCAACACCATGGTCTCGCAGTCCGGCGGCAATCCGGTGCTGGTCCGCGACATCGCCCATGTCACGATCGGCGAGAAGCCGCGGCTCGGTATCGCCGGCCTCGATAATGACGACGACATCGTGCAGGGCATCGTGCTGATGCGGCGCGGCGAGCAGAGCTCGCCGACCATCACCCGCGTCGAGCAACTCGTCCACGAGATCAACCATTCCTCGATCCTGCCGCCGGGCGTGAAGATCGAGCGCATCTACGACCGCAAGGACCTGATCGAACTCACCACCCACACGGTGCTGCACAACATGGTGGTCGGCATCCTCCTGATCGTGCTGCTGCAGTGGATCTTCCTCGGCGATCTGCGCAGCGCGCTGATCGTCGGCGCGACGATCCCGTTCGCGCTGTTCTTTGCCGTGATCATCCTGGTGCTGCGCGGCGAGTCCGCCAATCTGCTGTCGGTCGGCGCGATCGATTTCGGCCTGATCGTCGACGCCACCGTGATCATGGTGGAGGCGATCTTCCGCCGGTTGTCGCAGACCACGGCGCTGTCGGACGCCGAGCAGGCGCATATCTCCGACGACACGATGATGGGGATGAAGAGCCACGCGATCCTGTCGGCGGCCGCCGACGTGTCGCGCTCGATCTTCTTTGCAGCCGCGATCATCATCGCGGCGTTCCTGCCGCTGTTCACGCTGAGCGGCGTCGAGGGCAACATCTTCGGCCCGATGGCGCGCACCTATGCGTACGCGCTGGCCGGCGGCCTGCTTGCGACCTTCACGGTGACGCCGGCGCTGAGCGCGATCATCCTGCCGGCGCATATCCACGAGACCGAGACCTGGATCGTCAAGAAGCTCGATGCGATCTACGTGCCGGTCCTGAACTGGGCGATCGCCAACCGCAAGATCGTGATGGCCGGCGCCGCCGGCCTCGTGGTCATGACCATCATCTTCGCGCGCTTCCTCGGCCTCGAATTCCTGCCCAAGCTGGAAGAGGGCAATCTGTGGATCCGCGCCACGCTGCCGCCGACGATCTCGCTGCAGGAAGGCAACGCCTATGTCAACGAGATGCGGAAGCTGATCCGCAGCCGCCCCGAGGTGGTCTCGGTGGTGTCGCAGCACGGCCGACCCGACGACGGCACCGACGCTGCCGGCCTGTTCAACGCCGAATTCTTCGCGCCGCTGAAGCCCGCCGGCGAATGGCCCGATACCCACGACAAGGACGTGCTTACCGCGCAGTTGCTGACGCAACTGCAGGAGAAGTTCCCGGGCGTCGAAGTCAACTTCTCGCAATATCTGCAGGACAACGTCTCGGAAGCGGTATCCGGCGTAAAGGGCGAGAACTCGATCAAGCTCTACGGCAACGATCTGCAAGCGCTGACCGACACCGCCAACAAGATCAAGTCGGTGCTGTCGACGGTGCAGGGAGTCACCGACCTTGCGGTGTTCACCTCGCTCGGGCAGCCGACGATCCAGATCGACGTCGATCGGGCGCGTGCCGCGCGCTATGGCCTGTCGCCGGGCGACATCAACGCCACGATCAGGGTCGCGGTCGGCGGCGACAGCGCCGGCGACCTCTATGAGCCCGGCAGCGACCGGCACTTCCCGATCATCGTCCGGCTTGCGCCGGAATATCGCAAGAGCGCGGAGGCGATCCAGAACTTAAGGATCGGGGTGGCGAACGCCAATGGCGGCATCACCCAGATCCCGCTCAGCGAAGTTGCCTCGATCAAGCTGATCTCCGGCGCGGCCTATATCTACCGCGAGCAGCAGGAGCGCTATCTGCCGATCAAGTTCTCGGTGCGCGAGCGCGACCTCGGCAGCGCGATCCGGGAGGCGCAGCAGAAGATCGAGGAGCAGGTGCAGCTGCCGCCGGGTTCGCGTGTCGAGTGGGTCGGCGAGTTCGGCAATCTGCAGGATGCGATCAAGCGGCTGTCGATCGTGGTGCCGATCAGCCTGGCGCTGATCGCAGTGCTGCTGTTCTTCAACTTCGGCTCGATGGTCGACACTCTGCTGGCGATGAGCGTAATCCCTATGGCGATCTTCGGCGGCGTGCTCGGGCTTCTGATCTCGGGGATTCCCTTCAGCGTGTCGGCGGCGATCGGCTTCATCGCGCTGTTCGGCATCGCCGTGATGGACGGCATCATCATCCTGTCGCAGTTCAACCAGCTGATCGACGAAGGCTATGACCGGATGCGCGCGGTGATCCGCACCGGCGAGTTGCAGCTGCGTCCGGTGCTGATGACCTGCGTCGTGGCCGGCGTCGGCCTGCTGCCGGCGGCGATCTCGGAGGGCATCGGCTCCCAGGTGCAGAAGCCGCTCGCCATCGTCGTCGTCACCGGCATGATGCTGGCGCCGCTCGTTATCCTGATCACGCTGCCGGTCCTGATCTCCTATTTCTCGCGCCGGCCGAAGGACAACGTCAGGTGAAGCCGTAGAGCCGTGCCGGATTGTCGACCAGGATGGTCTTGCGGACCGCGGCGTCCGGCGCCCAGACCGGCAGCTGGTTGAGGAGGCGGCCGTCGTCGATCTGGTACAGCGGCGTCACCTCGGTGACCTTCTTGCCTTGCGGCGTCACCGAATCCGGGTGCGGCCAGTCGGTGCCCCAGACGATGCGCTCGGCGTTGGCTGCGATCAGCGCCTGCGCCAGCGGCGTGGCGTCGGCATAGTCCGGCGCGAGCTTGGAGGCGCGGTAGGCGCCGGAAATCTTGACGTAGGCCTTGCCGGACTTGACGAGCGCAAGCAGGTCGGCAAATCCCGGCTGGCCGGTGCCGAGCGCGGCCTCGGCGCCGCCGAAATGGTCGAACACGACCGGCACCGGAGCTGTCGCGACCAGATCCTTGATCGCGGAGATCATGGCAAGGCTGGTGAACAGCTGCACGTGCCAGCCGCGCGCCTTCATCCGCTCGATCGCGGCCGTGAAGCGCTGCCGGCCGACATTGGGATCGTTGACGCCGCCGGTCGCGAGGTTGAGGCGGATGCCGCGGAAGCCGGCCTTGTTCAAAGCATCGAGATCGCCCTCGCTGGTCTTGTCGTCGATCACCGCGACGCCGCGCGCCGTCGGCCCGCGGGCCGTCATGCCGAACAGCGACGACGAATTGTCGGGGCCGTAGACGCTCGGCGTCACGATCACCACGCGCTCGACATGCAGCGCCTTGTGCAGCGCGCTCATCTCCTCCGGCGAGGCCGGCTCCGGCGTATAGACGCGGCCGGCGAAGAACGGGAACCTGTCGGGATCGCCATGGATGTGGGTGTGGCAGTCGCACGCACCGGCAGGCACGTCGAAGTTGACCGGGGTGGATGGTTGCGATGGCTTGGAAAAAGCGTTGCTGCTGGTCATGGTCACTCCGGCTGCGATGGAAGCCAGCATCATATCGCGTCGCGTCAGCATTAGACGTCTCCCTGCGTGCTCGGCTGTTATGCGCGTGATCCGCGCGCCGGCATTATCGGTTGCCGGCGGGGGCGGAGGTTATCGGCGGAGAGTGCGGGCGGGAAGGGCCGGTTCGATGTGCGAACGGTTCCGCAACGCCTATTGTCCCGACGGCGTGCGCAGGCCGTGCCAAGCGTCGCGGACCTGGTGGTAGTGCACCTCGGGCAGATAGTCTGGCGTCTTGAGATTGAGCGTCTTGACGTCGAGCCGTCCGGTCGCGCTGAGCAATGTGTAGGAAGCGATCACGCGGTCGCGCTGCGCGCCGATCAGGCGTGCCCGGGCCGTGATCAAATCCTGCTGGGCGTTGAGCACGTCGACGGTGGTGCGCTGGCCGCCGGCGGCTTCCTTCTGCACGCCGGCCAGCGCAACCTCCGCAGCTTTCACCTCGGACTCGGAGGCCGACACCGCGATCTTGGCCCCTTCATTGGCGACCCACGCGCTGACCACGGCGGTCTTGGCCTGATTGCGGACCTGATCCAGCACGAGCCGGCTCTGCGCCGCCACTTCCTTGGCCTGCCGGGTCTGCGACGCCGCGGTGCCGCCGTCGTAGATCGGCTGCGTGAGCTGGCCGATCACCGAGGCTTGATCGGTGCCGAAGGTGCCGAGCGTGGGGTCGCTGTCGCGGCTGCGGCTGACGCTGCCCTGCACCGAGACATTCGGCATCAGGCTGCTCTCGGCGACGCGGATCGAGGTGGAGGCGACGTCGACGTCAAAGCCGGCCGCGGTCACGGCGGGGTGTTCGCGCAACGAGAGCACTATCGCATCTTCACGGTTGCGCGGCAGCAGCCGGTCAATGGTCTCGGCGGGACGCAATTGGGAGGGCGGGTTGCCGACCACCTGGGCATAGGTGGCCTGACTGATCGCGAAGTTGACTTCGGCGGCGTTGAGATCGGCGAGGCCGCGGTTGAGGCGGGCCTCGGCCTGGGCCGTATCGGTCGGTGTGACGTCGCCGGCATTGAGGCGGCGCTGCGTGATTGCCTGGGTCTCCTTCAGGAAGTTCACGTTGGCGCGCTGCGCCTCGACCAGCGTCTGGTTGGCCAGCACGTTGGTATAGGCGGTGACGGCGTCGAGCAGCACGCCCTGGCCGACATTGCGCAGGGCCTCGCGGCCGGACTGCACCTGCAGTTCGGCGACGCGGACGCTGTTGGCGGTCTTGAAGCCGTTGAACAGGGTCTGGGTCACCGTGACCCCGATCTGCCACGGCTTCAGCGTCGCGGTCTGGATGACGTTGCCGGGCAGCTGGTCGCGCACCGCCTGAAGGCCGACCGAGAGGCCGGCGATGATCTGCGGGCGGTAGGCGGCCAGCGCCTGCGGCACGTTCTCGTCGGTGGCACGCTGCCGCGCCCGCTCGGCATTGAGCTGCGGATTGGTCTGATACGCCTTGACCAGGGCTTCGGGCAGGCTCTCGGCACGGGCAGCGGTATCAGCCAGCAGCGCACATGCCAGGGCGCCGAGGCCGATGCCCGACAAAAGCACGCGCCTCGCTACATCGCCAACCCTCGCGGCACGCTCAACCATGTGATCCCGCAAACCAAAACCGCGGCAGTCCGCCTCCGCCGACGCCGCCGACACATCTACCTGTTTAGGGGGCCGTGCCGCCACAGGCAAACCGCCACGCGACATCTGCACATCATTTCAGTTCTTGTCTGTTGCCGGTTCGTCACAGGCGAACGCAACGGTCATATGAAGTATAAGCTCGAACCGTCCGCCGCCGATTCTGTGGCGCCGGTTATCCGCTGCCTGCTCCGGGTTCATTGCTGATGCCCATATTTTTCTCCGACCCCGAGGCGATCGCGGAGCACATCGTTCGTGACGTCGGAACCGAGCTGGTGGTCGGGCTGCCGCTCGGCCTCGGCAAGGCCAACCACATCGTCAACGCGCTGTACGCGCGCGCGGTGGCCGACCGCTCGATCAATCTGACGCTGTTCTCCGCGCTGACGCTGGAAAAGCCGAAGCCGAAGAGCCTGCTCGAACAGCGCTTCATCGGTCCGGTGATCGATCGCCTGTTCGGCGGTTATCCGGATCTCGCCTATGCGGAGGTGCTGCATCGCGGCGCGCTGCCGCCCAACATCAAGGTGATCGAGTTCTTCTTCCTCGCAGGCCAGTGGCTGCATCAGCCGTTCGCCCAGCAGCACTACATTTCCGCCAACTACACCCATGCGGCGTCATATCTGCTGTCGCGCGGACTGAATGTCGTGCCCCAGCTGGTCGCCAAGCGCGTGGTCGACGGCGTGCCGCGCTACAGTTTGAGTTGCAACACCGACACAACGCTCGACGTGCTGCGGGCGCGCGCGCAGGGGCGGGCGTCGTTCAAGCTGATCGGCCAGGTCAATTCCGAGCTGCCGTTCATGCCCGGGCCCGGCGATTTGCCGGCGGATGAGTTTGCGGCGGTGCTCGACAGTCCCGACACAGACTTCCCGCTGTTCGCGCCGCCGTCGGAGCCGATCAGCGACACCAAATATGCGATCGGGTTGCATGCCGCGGGTCTGGTCCGCGACGGCGGTACGCTGCAGATCGGGATCGGGCAAGTCGGTGATGCGCTGGCGCAGGGGCTCGTGGTCCGCCACCGCGACAATGCACAATTCCACGGCATCATGCAGCGCCTTGCGCCCGGTCGCGCACAGCTCGGGGCGGCCGAGACCGCGCCGTTCGAGAAGGGCCTCTATGGTGTCAGCGAGATGCTGTTCGAGGCGTTCCTCGGGCTGATCGACGCCGGCATCCTCAAGCGCGACATTGGCGGCGTGATCCTGCACGGCGCATTCTTCCTGGGCCCGCAATCGTTCTACCGGGCACTGCGCGAGATGCCACCGGAGCAATTGGCGCGCATCCAGATGATGCCGGTGTCCTTCACCAACGAGATCTTCGGCGACGAGGACGGCAAGCGCCGCGCCCGCGTCGATGCGCGCTTCGTCAACAACGCGATGATGGCGACGCTTCTCGGCGCTGCGATCTCGGATGGTCTCGAGCACGGCCAGGTCGTCAGCGGCGTCGGCGGCCAGTACAACTTCGTCGCGCAGGCATTCGCGCTCGAAGGCGCGCGCTCGATGCTGGCGCTGGAGGCGACCCGGCAGTCCGGTAAACAAGCGCAGTCGAACATCCGCTGGTCCTATGGCCACGAAACCATTCCGCGGCACCAGCGCGATATCTTCGTCACCGAATACGGCGTCGCCGATGTCAGAGGGAAGTCCGACGCCGATGTCATTGCAGCGATGCTGCAGGTGACGGATTCCCGCTTCCAAAGCGAGCTGATGCGGCAGGCCAAGGATGCCGGCAAGCTGCCGCGCAATCACGAGATCCCGGCCGCGCATCGCGAAAACTATCCAGAGCGGATCAGCGACGCGCTGAAGCCCGCGCGCGACGCTGGGCTTCTGCCGTCATTCCCGTTCGGCAGCGATTTCACCGACGTCGAGCAGCGGCTGATTCCGGCTTTGCAGATATTGCAGCAGGCGCAGCGCACGCCGCTGCAACTCGCCGGCCTGCTGTGGCAGGGCATGCGGCACCCGCCCAATTCTGCCGACCGCGAATGCCTGGCGCGGCTTGGTCTCGACAAGCCGACGCATTTTGCCGAGCGCGCCTATCGCGCGCTCGTCACCGCAGCATTGCAGCGAAGCCGAACGGGTTAGCGGTTCTTGTTGACCGGCTTGCGCTTCTCGATGAAGGCCGCCATGCCCTCGGCGCGATCCTCGAGCGCGAAGGTCGAGTGGAACAGGTTGCGCTCGACATTCATACCTTCCGCGAGCGGCGTCTCGAACGCGCGGTTGATGGCTTCCTTGGCCATCGCGACGGCCGGACGCGACATCGAGGCGATCTTCTCCGCTGCGGCGAGCGCCTCTTCCATCAGCTTGTCGGCCGGAACGATCCGCGACACGAGGCCCGAGCGCTCGGCTTCCGCGGCATCCATCATCCGCCCGGTGAGGCAGAGGTCCATCGCCTTCGACTTGCCGATCGCGCGGGTCAGGCGCTGCGTGCCGCCGATGCCGGGAATGGTGCCGAGGGTGATTTCCGGCTGGCCGAACTTGGCGGTGTCGGCGGCGATGATGATGTCGCACATCATCGCCAGCTCGCAGCCGCCGCCCAGCGCATAGCCCGCGACCGCCGCGATGGTCGGCTTGCGGCAACGGGCCACGCGGTCGCCGCCGATCGCGGTGAAGTCGCTGTTGAACATGTCGATGAAGCCCTTCGGCTGCATCTCCTTGATGTCGGCGCCGGCCGCGAAGGCCTTCTCGCTGCCGGTGATCAGGATGCAGCCGATCTTGTCGTCGGCCTCGAGATCGTCGATCGCCGCGGCGATCTCGCGGAACACGCCGAACGACAGCGCATTCAACATTTTCGGCCGGTTCAGTGTGATGACGCCGACCGGTCCCTTGCTTTCGACGATGATGAATTCGAGCGTAGCCATAGACGCAAACCCCATGCTGATTTGGCGGGCAATGTGCCCGCTGGCGGGATGCGCTTCAAGTGGCTGAAACGAGGCACCGGGCCGCGGTGCGGCGCACCCCGCGCCGCAGCCGCAAGCACCCTGGCTAGGCCATGAACATGCGCGCGGCGGAGGCCACCGTGAGCAGGGCGCCGAAGCCGATGAAGATCTTCCCGATCAGCGACGTCTGGTCCAGGCTCGAGCTGTCGCTGCTCGCCAGAACCGGCGCCGGCTTGGGTGCAGCTACGGCGACCGCCGGCGGCTGCGCCGGCTGCTCCTGCTGCAGGGCCCGGTCGACATCGTTGAGCTGGTCGGATGCGACCACGTTGCTGTCAGGCTGCGCGTCGGCGGGCTTGTCGGCCGCGGCAATCAACGCGTTGGCCTTCACCGTCGTCGCGGCCGCGTTGTCGTCGCCCGAGGTCAGCTCCGCATTGGCATTGGCGACCGTGGCAGGCATGCCTGTCGAGGTGACGCTGCCGGCGTCGTTACCGGCGGTCTTCTTGCTCTCGGATTTGTCGGAAGACTGGTGACGCGCATGGCGCCGGCCATGCCGCGAACTCTGCGGCGCGGACTTGTCGGTGGTCGCGGTGTCGGATTTCGCCGCCGATGCGTCCGAACCGGCCGCATGCGCCGGCAACGGACCGGCAAGACCCATGAAAAGCCCGGTAAGCCCTGTCGCGACCATCAAGGCCAAGCGCCCGCTGGCTTTGATCTTCATTTTGATGATCTCCCCATTTCGCCCGCCCGAGGGCGAAAAAAGACCCCGCTGCGTGTCCACACCGGGGCAGAAAAAGGGAATCTTCGGGCTTCCGGGGGCAAAAGCTGGGCAATTTCGTCCCAGTGCGTGATCGACGGCAGCAGCACCGATGCTTGTCGAAGCGATCAATGTTATGAGCCGTGACGTCTGGAAACCCGCCGGAGCGATTCTTTGGAGCTGATCCTCGGCGCGGTCTTGTCGGAGGATGGTGATCACGAACTCGTGATCTCTTGGCTTGCCGCGTAACGAACTGAAAGATCGGCCGAATTGCAATTCAGGAGCCTGCGTGCGCGAACGTGAGGATGAATGGACCGACCTGATGCGGTCGGCCATTTCAGGCGATGACGCGGCGTATCATCGCCTGCTCAAGGCCATCACGCCGGTACTCCGTGCCGCGACGCGCCGTGGCTTGGCGCGCGCGGGACAACCGGTCGATCAGTCCGAGGACATCGTGCAGGACATCTTGCTGGCGGTACATTTGAAGCGGCAGACTTGGGACACCAACGCGCCGTTCGCGCCGTGGCTGTTCGCGATCGCGCGCAACAAGCTGATCGACGCACTACGCCGCCGCGGCAGGCGCATCTTCGTCAACATCGACGATTTCGCCGAGACGCTGCCGGGGGAAACGCCGGAGCCGACGGCGTCGCCGAGCGAGGTGATCGCCCAGCTGCAGGCGTTGCCGGCACGGCAGCGCGACGTGCTGCAGTCGATTGCGGTCGACAGTGCCTCGATCAAGGATACCGCGGCGAAGTTCTCGATGAGCGAGGGCGCGGTGCGGGTCGCGCTGCACCGCGGGCTTGCGAGCCTGACCGCGAAATTACGGGACCGATGAGCATGGATACGGATCAACTCATTCGAACCCTTGCCGCCGACAATGCCTATCGTGCGCGGCCGGTCGGTCTTGCGCTGATGCTGGCGCTGCTGGCGGCGGCGCCGGTCTCGCTCCTGATCTTCTTCGCCGAGCTCGGCGTGCGGCCCGACGTGATGACCGCAATGCGCAATCCGTTCTTCGACCTGAAGTTCGCGGTCACGCTGGCGCTCGCCGCCTCGGCGATCGCGGTCAGCCTGCATCTGTCACGGCCGGAAGCCTCGCTGCGCGGCTTCGGCTGGTGGCTGCTGATTCCGGCCGGCATCCTCGTTGCTGCGATCAGCGGCGAGATGATGATGCCGCAGCGTACGCCGATGATGACGCGGCTGATCGGCAGGAACTCGATGGCGTGTATGACTGCGATCCCGGCGATGTCGCTGCCGCTGTTGGTCGGCGCGCTGTACGGGCTCCGGCAGGGCGCCCCGGCGCGGCCCGCGGTCGCCGGCGCAATCGCAGGCCTGCTCTCGGCCGGACTGGCGGCGACGATCTATGCGTCGCATTGCACCGATGACTCGCCGCTGTTCGTCGCCACCTGGTACACGCTGGCGACCGCGATCGTCGCGAGCGTCGGCGCCCTGATGGGACAGCGGGCGCTGCGATACTAGAGCGTTTTCGAGCGAAGCGGGTACCGGTTCGCGTGAAGAAAACGCGTCAAAACTAGCCCGTCTTATTCGTCAGAGTGCGCCTGAGAGGCTGGCGAGCGTGGTGTAAAGCGCTGATGCGGCGTAGGATTCGATTGCGAAGCCAACCCCATCACCTCAACCGCGAACGCCACGCCCGCCATGACCGACGATACGATTCTGCCCTTCTCGTTTCCAGCCGTTCACGCCAAGAAAGTCACAGCTGCCTTCGATGGCGGTCGGCTGACCTCGAACGGGGGCGTGATGCTTCTGGCGATGGCCGAGCGGCGTCTCGGCTTGGCCGACAATTTGGCCCGGGTGTTCCCGGATCGGCGCGATCCGACGCGGGTCGTGCACAGCCTTGTCGATATGTTCCGCGCGCGCATGTTCGCGATCTGCTGCGGCTACGAGGACGCCGACGACCTCGATCATCTGCGGTCCGATCCCGCATTCAAGCTGGCCTGCGGACGGCTGCCGGACACGGGTCGCGATCTGTGTTCCCAACCGACGCTGTCGCGGCTGGAGAATGCTCCGCGCCTGCGCGACGTGATCCGACTGACCTACACTTTGGTCGACGCATGGATGGATAGCTACCCGCGCGAGCCGGCATCCGTCACGCTTGACATCGATGATACCTGCGATGTCGTCCAGGCCATCAGCAGCTCTCGCTGTTCAACGCTCATTATGACGAACGCTGCTTCCTGCCGATCCACGTCTACGACACGGAGAAGAGCCGGCCCGTGGCGGTCGTGCTGCGGCCCGGCAAGACGCCGGGCGGCGTCGAGGTGCGTGCCCATCTGCGCCGCCTGATACGGCATATCCGGACGCGGTGGCACAACACGCGAATTACGTTCCGTGGCGACGGGCACTATGCTCGGCCGGAGGCCATGACGTGGTGCGAGACCAACGGCATCGACTACATCTTCGGTCTGTCCGGCACCAAGCCGCTCGCCAGAAAAGTCGACGAGGCCGCCGACGACATCCGCACGCGACGCGCCATCGAGAACCTGCCGGTTCTGCGTGGCTATACCGAGACGCGCCACAAGGCCAAGTCCTGGGATCGCGAACGGCGTACCGTCGCCCGTATTGAGGCGACGATGCTCGGCCTCGACATCCGTTTCGTCGTCACCAGCCTCGATGTCGGCTCGGCCGAGTGGATCTACGACAGCCTGTATTGCGCGCGCGGCCAAGCCGAGAATCTGATCAAGCTGCATAAGACACAGCTCGCCTCCGATCGCACCAGCTGCCGTTCGGCGCTCGCCAATCAAGTCCGCCTCGTTCTCCACACCGCCGCTTATTGGCTGATGCTGACCGTGCGCGACGCGATTCCCAAAGCCCGGGAATTGGCCACAGCCGAGTTCGCGACGCTGCGTCTTCGTCTCTTGAAACTCGCTGCCCGTGTCGTCGAGACCACGAGCCGCATTCGCCTTGCGTTTGCCGCGGCCTGTCCCGAAGCCGACCTGATCCGCGGCTTGCCAGGCGCGCTGCTGCCGCTCGGTCCTTGACCGGCGGGGCGTCCGCCCCCCGTTCGCCCAACCTACACCTCAAGCGCGTTGCAAAGTACCGGTCGTCAGGCGGTGAAAAGCCGAAGGCAATCCCGCGCGCCTCGTCAGAGCAGATGTGCGGCCACATCAATCGGACTAAAAAAACGCACTCTCACGAATAGGACGGGCTAGAGTCTAGAGCTCCCGTTCCGATTCAATCGGAACGGCAAGGGCTCTAGGTGGTGTGGACACTAGCGCATCCATAGAACGATGGCTGCGAGAGTGACGACGGCCCGGTAGTTCCGGGCCGTTTTTTCGAAGCGGGTTGCGACGCGGCGGAACTGCTTGAGCTTTGAGAAGCAGCATTCGACGAGATGACGCTGGGCATAGAAATGCTTGTCGAGTGGATATTTGAGCGCGCGTGACGGGTTGTTGGGGATCACGGCGAGCGCGCCTTTGGCGGCGATGGCTTGGCGCAAGTGATCGGCGTCATAGGCCGTATCGGCCATGACGACCTCGGCGGATAAGCCTTCGATCAATGCGGCGGCTTGCGGTGCATCGCCCTTCTGACCTGCGGTGAGCGTGAACCGCACCGGACATCCCAAGCCTCGAACGGCCATATGTATCTTGGTGCTCAGGCCGCCGCGCGAGCGGCCGATCGCTTGATCTTCCGCTTGATCTTCAGACCCCCCTTTTTGGCGCCGGCGGCGTGCTGATGCGCCCGAACGATGGTGGAATCGACGATCAGATATTCGAAGTCCGGATCATCGGACATCGCCTCGAAGATCCGCCACCAAACACCCTTGATGCTCCATCGACTGAAGCGCCGGAACACGCTGTTCCAGTCCCCAAACACCTCCGGAAGATCGCGCCAGGGAGACCCCGTACGCACGATCCACAGCACACCTTCCACGAACATCCGGTTGTCGCGCCCGGTGGAGCCCTTCTGATCGGGGCGCCCTATGATCAGCGGCGCTATCCGCTCCCACGCCGCGTCGCTCAATACCAAACGGTCCATCACACCCAAGGCGGCCTCCCCAAAAGCAGCCTTGAATCTGATTTGCTCCTAAAAGGGAATCCTTAGAGTCCACACCACCTAGGCCGCGGGCGCGGACTGCTGCATGCGATGGAAGCGGAGCACCTGCTGCGCGGTGGATGGCCGCAGCCGCTCATAGGTGTCCTTGCAGGCCTGCAGGTCGGTCGGCTCGCCGCCCGAGATTTCGTCGCGCAGATTGATGATCGCCCGCACCGTCGACCATGACAGGCTCGAGACCTTGGCCAGGATCATCACGCCCTCGGCGCGGGTTTCGATCATCATGTTCTCGGCGACGCTGACCGAGACATTGGCGAGCGCGGCAAGCGAGGCGTTGGTTTCGTCGAACTTGCCGGCCTCGGCGAAGGCTGCGAGCTGGAATTCGTCGAGCCGTCCGTCCTGGTAAAGCGACTTGACCAGCGCATGCGCGATCGCGGTGTCGGGCGTCACGGCTGCCGACGCCGAGCGCGCGCGTCGCGTGGCTTCCTTCACCGCGATCGGAATCTCCTTGGCCTGCTGCGGGATGGCAGCTTCGAGCCGCTGCCTGACCGCGTCCGAGGCCTTGGCGACCAGCTTGAGATAGAGATGCCGCGGGATGTTCGGCCGCAGGCCGACGCAGGTCGACAGATTGTCGTCGCCCTCGGCGCGGCTGACCAGGCGGGTGAAGCCGCGCTCGGTGAATTCGGCGCCCGGATTGTTGACCGCGCTCTGGATCACCTCGTCATTGCCACGCAGCACCAGCACATCGGTGACGGCGCCGCTCAGCGACTTGCGGTTCGAGATCGCGAGCAGATGCGCCTGGCTCTTGCTGCGCGCGGTCTCGATCAGGGTGTCGTCGTCAAGCCGCGGCGACAGCGTCAGCACCGGGCCGGCGACCTCGATCAGGTCGTCGAACGCCAGGGTGCGGATGGTCTGCGGCGGTGCGGTGTCGATCGGGGCGAGGCGGTTGGCGAGCAGCGCCTTGGCCGAGTTCTCGATGTGCTCGAGCAGGCATTGGAAGACGTCGTCGAACAGCACGATCTGCTCGTCCGAATAGTTCACGGAGCCGTTGATGAAGAGGTCGGTGACGCGACGCAGCGTCTCGACACGGCGGGCGACGGTGCCGTGGGCGAGGGTTGTCTGCAGCTCATCGAGCAGACTTTCGGGGGCGGTCGCGGGCTTCGAACTCATGACTCTGTCCTGGAGCGGTGGCGACGGCTTCTCCGGCGCCGAATAGGGAAATGAAAGGGTTCAGGCGCTGCCGATGCGGTTGCGTCCCCGGGCCTTGGCTGCGTAAAGCGCGCCATCGGCGCGGGCGAGTAATGTGTCGGAGTTTTCGCGCGGCTTCAGCGTCGTGACGCCGGCGGAGATCGTCACCTGCATGCCCGGCGAGAACGCGCTCCAGTCGAGATCGGCGATGATCTTGCGCAGCCGTTCGAGCGCGCGCATCGCCTGATCCTGCGACAGGTCGGGCAGCACGAGCAGGAATTCCTCGCCGCCGTAACGGCCGAAGCGATCGATGCTGCGGAGATTGGCGAACATGCCGATGGCGAAGGTGCGCAGCGCCTCGTCGCCGATCGGATGGCCGTAGACGTCGTTGATCCGCTTGAAATGGTCGAGGTCGATCAGCGCGACCGCGCAGGAGCTGCCGTTGCGGGCGCAGCGCGCGATCTCCTCTTCGAGCGTACGCATGATGCTGCGGCGATTGGAGGTGCCGGTCAGTTCGTCAAGCTCGGCGAGCTCCTCGATGCGCCGGTAGGCCTCCTTTAGCTTCAGTCCGCTCTGATACAGCGATTGCTGCATCGAGCTGGAGAAGATGCCGAGATACATGCAGCGCCCGATCGTCAGCGCGAACACCAGCATGGTGGCGAGGCGGTCGATCCGCGTGCCGGTCGGCATCCCGATCGCCTTGTCGGTTCCGAGAAAGAGTGCAGCGAGGCCCAGCACCATGATGGTCCAGACGATCGCGGTCTGCCGTGCCGAGGTGCGCAGCGCGCCGAAGCCGAACACCACGAACAGGTTGCAGAGGAACAGCACGCCGACTTCCGGCGCGATGTAGGTGAATACCAGCAGGTTCACCATGTTGATCGCCGATTGCGGCGCGACCAGATAGTGGTCGCTGAAGCGCTCGTGGAAGCCGCGCTCCGACAGCAGCACATAGACGGCGACCAGCGAGAGGCCGGTCAAGGCGTAACTGGTCGCGACCAAAACCGATGTGGTGCCGGCATGCGCGTAGATCAGCAGCACCACGGCATCGAGCACGAAGCAGGCGGCGATCATCGATTGGATCTGGCGGCGCTGCCGGGCGCGGCGCGCGAGGCGGTCGACCGTCAGCCTGGGACGGCCGCTTTCCGATGCGCCCGTGATCGGGCCGGGAAGTGACGACGCAGCGCTGCCCATGGTCTCGCCGTTGGTGAAATCCGGCAAAAATCTAAGTGGGAAAGCCTTTAGGTTTGGTATCTTTGGGAACCGAATCTGCTCCGGTGAAATGCGGGCATCACCCTTGTTTCGTAAGGGGAATCCGTGTCCCGAGGCTGGCTGCGAGCGATCCTGCGAAGGGCCGGTGCCGGTGCTGACGTCGCGAGGGCGCTGGCTTGCGGGCAAAGCCTCGATATGGTCGCGCCGGACGGTGGGCGTCCGCGAGAGTGCTAAGTATTATGATACCGCTTCCTGAGTCTCGGGCGATTTTTCCTTATTGTGATCGTCGACTGTGTCATAGATCACACATGCGGTCTGGACATTGCCGTATTGTGAAGAATCTTGCCTCTCGCGTCGAACCACGCACCATCCCCCTCAGACCAACTTTGCGAGACGGCCATTGAGCGCGACACAGGCGGCTTCAGACGAGGTTCTGATCGCTCGGATTGCTCAAGGCGACCGGCTCGCCATGCAGGTGCTGTACGGACGGCATCATGTCAGGGTGTACCGCTTCGGGCTTCGGCTCGTGCGGGACGAACAGGTGGCGGAGGACCTCATCAGCGAGGTCTTTCTGGACGTGTGGCGTCAGGCGGGCAAATTCGAGGGACGATCCGCCGTTTCGACCTGGCTGTTGGCGATTACCCGGTTCAAGGCTTTGTCTTCGCTACGGCGGAGGAAAGACGCCGAACTGGACGATGAGGCCGCGAACGCGATCGAGGACACGTCCGACGATCCGGAAACGGTAGTGCAGAAGAAGGACACCGGCGATACGCTGCGCAAATGCCTGAGGGGGCTATCGGCGGAACACCGGGAGATCGTCGATCTTGTCTACTATCACGAGAAATCCGTGGAAGATGTCGCTGAGATCGTGGGGATTCCGGAGAATACCGTGAAGACGCGCTTGTTCTATGCGCGCAAGAAACTTGCCGAGTTGCTGAAGGCAGCCGGTGTCGAGCGAGGTTGGCCATGATGGCTGCGAGCAAGAAGATGCTGGGTCAAGAACCTGATGATGTCGAGATGCTGCTGCCCTGGCACGCGGCCGGCACGCTGAACGCGCGCGATGCGCGCCGCGTCGAGGACGCGTTGGCGTCCGATCCGGAGCTGGCACGGCAGTATGCCGTCATCCGCGAGGAATATGCCGAGACCATCGGCCTCAACGAGAGCCTCGGTGCGCCCTCGGCGCGCGCCATGCAGAAGCTGTTTGCCGCGATCGATGCCGAGCCGGAGCGCAAGTCGTCGGTGGGGGCGCGGATGTCGTCCGGGGTCTCCGAGTTCTTCGCAAAATTGTCGCCGCGGACACTGGCCTGGTCGTCCAGCCTTGGTGCGGTCGTGGTGTTGCTGCAGGCGGGCGTGATCGGCGCGGTGCTGATGCGCGACCAGCCGGCTTCGATCCAGACCGCGTCGCTGGATGTCGCCGAACGCAGCGCGCCGGCACCGAGTGCGCCCAGTGCGGCGGCACCGATCACCCGTGACCTCGGCGCCGGCGTCGCGGCGGCGCCGACGCGGCTCCTGGTGCGCTTTGCGCCCGATGCCAGGATCGCCGACATCTCGACGCTGCTCGATAATTACCAGGCCTCGATCGTCGACGGTAAGGGCGGCATGTTCCGCCTGCAATTCCGTGCAATGGACAAGAGCGGCGTCGCCGCGCTGATTGCCCGTTTGCAGAAAGAGAAGATCGTCAACCTCGCGGTCGAAACGCCGTAGCCGGCGTCGGGCCGCTCTGCGCCTGGTTGACCTCGCCACGACCGCCGACGGCGGGACGTTGCCATCACCGCCGACGACTGGACCAGGGCGCTTCGTTGCAGCACCCGTGGACAAACCGCCGCAGCCCTCGCAGACAATAACACTTCCGTGAGCCGCGCGCTGCATGAACCCGCGCCGTCGATCGCAGCGATGATTCCGCTGTAAATCACAGTGATTTTCGGCGTCGAAGGCCGGCAATGGTGCGATGGAACCACGTCGCCAAAAGTTAAAAAAATCGCCGAGGATTTGAACGTCCGCCATCCTGTCACGACTTATGTGTGTGGGAGCGGTTTATCCCTCCCCGGCTATATCAGGCGCGAGCGCCCATCCACCCCAAGCGCCCATATGGCTTTGACCCGTCCGGTTGTCCCCCCGGACGGGTCTTTGCTTTTGGGGGCACCCCTGCATGACGGGCTCGCCTTACGCGGCCAACAATTGCAACGGCGCGCAGCGCGGTCGCGACGCGATGGCTGCCGCGGGTGACCGCATGCGACGGATTGCTGTGGATCATTCGTCCGGACGCGCTTCGCATCACCACGATGCAAGTCGATGACTTGACGGGGGTTCGCGCGAGAAACTCCGTAGTCGAGCGGACTTCTCTCATCGCCCGTTCGCGATTAAGAATTTAGTTAGACTTTATTTACCTTTTCCACAGAATATCAGCGTCGCGTCCAGTTGATTCGGTTCGGTTGCGTCTGCGTCCGTTTCTTTCCCTACGGGCAAGTTGAATGACACATCGGACCGACGTGGCCAGGGGCCAAGAGATCGTTGCACGCTGGTGCAACCTGGCCGAGCAAAGGCTGGAACACCTTACCGAACTATTCGAAACCGGACGCTGGCGCCGCTATCACAGCGAGCAGGCCTTCCTCGAGAACATCAGGGAAGCACGGGCCGCGGTCGAGATCTGGCGGGAATTGCTGTCGCGCGAGGCCTCGCTCGAAAATTCGCCGATCGATCTGTCCTGGCTCGGCCGCGGCAAGTCGATATTGCCGCCACCTTACATCTCGTCGGCGCCCTACGTCTCGCCGGCGCTGGAGCGCCGGTCGGAGGCTGCGACATTGGTGGAGGCCGCGATGAATGCGGTGGCGGCCGCCCTGGAGACGGCGACGGAAGTCCTGGAGGAGCCGCCCACCATGGCTGACGGCACCGCCGCTGGAGATGCCGCAGCCGGTGCTGCGGCCGCCGGTGCTCGACCTCGACACCATCCAGCGGCGCTATCCCTTGCTGCGCAACGCGCTGTAGCCGAACGGTCGGCCAATTCGCTCGAAACGCTCTAGCGCCGCACCGCGTTCGCGCCGACCACGAGCTGCGCAAATTGCTGGGCGCCACCTACTGACAGGTCGGTGGTAACCGGGCGGGCGTGGTCGAGCCCGACCACCGCGCCGCGCGGGGTTTCCGAGATCATGTTGTTGTTGATCAGCGCGGTGCCGGCGCCCGGCACCACCGAGACGCCGATGCCGACAAAGGCGTTGCGGACGACATTGCCTGAAATCGCGACGTCGCGCAGATATTTGCCCCAGCCGGCGACGATGCCGAAGGTCGGCGCGTTCTCGATCACGTTGCCGGTGACGGCGCTGTCCGCCTCGACATAGATGCCGATGCCGGCGCCGTCGTTCGGGTCGGTGCCGACAGGGCGCTTCGGCAACAGATTGCGGATGATGTTGCCCTGGACCACCGCGATGCGGCCGCCCTCGTTGAAATTGCACACGGAGACACCGATCGCGGCGCCGTCGACCGTGTTGTTGGCGATGACAGCGGCCTCGAACGCGAACTCCGAGTAGAGTGCGACCTCGCGGACATTGCTGACGCTGTTGTCCGTGATGTGGATGTTGGAGGCGGAGTTGCCGCGCACCGCCGAGAAGTCGCAGTTTTTGATGCGGTTGCCGCGCACGATCACATTGCCGGCGCGGAACGCGTTGATGGCGTTGCCGTACTGTCCGGAGCCGCCGGGGCCGGCCTTGATGTCCTCGATCCGGTTGTCGGCGACGATCGAGCCGTCATCGCCGATCGCGGTGCGCAGGATCTCGATGCCGTTGTCGTTGGTGCCCTTGATGGTGTTGCGCGAGACCATCAGGCCGAGCGCGTCGAACGACACCAGCGCGGTGGTCGCGATGTCGGTGAAGATGTTGTTGCTGACGTCGCCCGACATCTGCTCGAACCAGATGCCGTTGCCGCCGCTGCCGATGAACTGGCAATCGGTGATGCGGATGTCGCGGCCGGACAGGCAATGCACGAGGCCGCGCCGTGTCGGCAGCGGGACGTTGCCGCCGTCGAAGCTGAGGCCCATCAGGACGATGCCGCCGGCGCCTTCGCCTTCCAGCAGCGAGGCGCCGCCGTTGAACACCAGGCGGCTGGCGCCGCGCACGCCGATCAGCTGGCTGCCGGGCGCAAGCCGCAACAGCCCGGTGCGGTAGACGCCGGGCGGGAAAGCCAGCGGCACCTGCGCGCGCGCCGCATCATCGATCGCGCGTTGCAAATTGCGGGTCTGGTCGTCGGGGCTGCCGGGGCGGACGCCATATTGCGTGACGTCGCGGCCGAGCGAGCCGGTAGATGCAGCGGCGCGCGCAGCGTCCGGCGACATCGCAAGCGCACCGGCTGCGCCGGCAGCAGTTGCTCCGATCAGATGGCGGCGGTTGACGTCCATGGTGCATGCCCTCGCAAGAAGACGCGAGCAGTGGCGTTCGCGCCTGTTAGGTAACGCGAAATGCGGCGCCGCATGGTGAACACGCCGACGCAGCGGGGCGATTGTTGCCGGTAGGGTTAACCCCCGGTGCAGCCGATTCACATTGTCAAACAGCGATTTCACGGCGTCATCACCCGCGCAGGCGGGTGATCCAGTATTCCAGAGACGCCTGTCGTTGAGCCTCGAGGCCGCGGCGTACTGGATCGTCCGCTTTCTCTGGCCTGACACCGGGGAGAATGAGAGCCCACGGCTCCTTCCCCGCGTCGTCCTGGCGAAGGCCAGGAGGTGGATTCACACTCGAAGTGCAACACTTGGGAGAAGGCCTCGGCGGGAGTTTGGAAGTCAAGAGATTTGCGCGGGGTGTTGTTGTAGGCGTTGAAGGACTGATGGAAGCGGCGGGTCGGGAGGGTTGCGAGGTCGGTTTTGCGCGGGATGAAGCGCCGCATTCGACCGATCGCATTCTCGATGCCGCCCTTCTGCCAGGGCGCGTGCGGATCGCAGAAGAAGGTCTCGATCGCGAGGCGGTGCAGCGCCGTGTGGCAGGCGAACTCGGTGCCATTGTCGAAGGTGACGGTCTGGCACAGGTCCTGTGGCAGGGATGCGAACAAGCGAACGAGATGATGGGCGCCCCCGCGCGCAACCTTGCTGGCGAGGCGGATGCCGAGCAGCAGGCGCGAGGTGCGCTCATGCACAGTCAGGACGGCCTGACCGTATTTGGAGAACATCATCAGGTCGGCTTCCCAATGACCGGGAGTGCTGCGATCGGCGGCCTCGATAGGCCGTTGATCCAAGGAAACACGGCCTTCGATGAAGCTTGCGGGGCTGCCGCCCTTCTTGCCGCGGTAACCGCGCTTGCTCTTGCCGCGCGGCAGATAACGCCGCCAGCTGAAGTCCGAGGTGCGTCGGATCTGGGCGTAGATGAAGCGTATCCGTCCGAGGGCGGCCGTCTTGCGAGTTTTTCCGATCTGTAGCTGACTGTCCTTATGGACGTACATAAGGACAGTGCGGTGCTGAGCCGCATGGATTTGGTGGAGACCGGTCGGCGGCGACGCTGGACGCGTGCGGAGAAGCTCAGAATCGTAGAGGAGAGCTTCTCGGGGCCACGACTGGTGTCGGCGACGGCTCGCCGGTATGGGATATCACGTCAGCTTCTGCTGAGCTGGCGCAAGGCTTGGACCTGTCATGATCCGGCCGAAGAGGATTCGATCGGCCCGACATTCGTCCCTGCGATAGTTGCGGCAAGTACGCCGCCAACGACGGAAGCTGTCGAGACAGGTCAGATCGAAATCGTGAGCCCTCAGGGGCTGCGCGTGGTCTTCGGCCCCGGTGCGGATATCGAGGCGGTCGTTCGAATTGCTCGGGGCCTGGCGCGCCGATGATCCCGATCCCGATGGGCGTGCGGGTGTGGCTGGCGACGGGCCATACCGACATGCGGTGCGGCTTTCCGAGCCTGGCTCTGCGCGTGCAGGAAGTGCTCAAGCGCGACGCCATGGGCGGCGGTCTTTTCTGCTTCCGGGGCAAACGCGGTGATCTATTGAAGGTCATTTGGCACGGTGTGCTGCAGAGCATGAAGGAGGTGAATAACCGAATTTAATGCGTACAGCTTTATGAGAGATGGAGGATGGCCCTCCTGCATCGGCGTTTCAGGCGCAGATGCAAAACCACGACACTGTGGCTTCGCTTAAAAGGCGCGGTCATGAGCAAGTGTTGCAAAAGTCCCGGGTGTACGGGGCAGGTAAGTATCCAGAAGGCGAGCGAAAGCGAATCTTCCGATGACGCGTCGAAAATTACTAAGGCGTCGCCAAAATCAGGGGCGCGTGCCATCCCTGAGATCAATCCGTGAGGCGCCTGGATTACTGCGCGGATGGCGACCGGCGTTTAGGGGACGCGATCTGGATACAGGCTCTTGTAGAGAACTGCAGGAACCAGTCGTTGTGATGCCAAGGGAGAAGTTCAAGCGGCGCACACCGCGAGACGAGAGTACCGAAGCACAACACTGGGGCGGATCGGCTCGTAGTAGTGATGAAGGTGCTGTAATGGGACTGGAGCGAAGGGGCCGAAACAAGTGGGTTGCTCCCATATGCAACTGTGATGAGCAGGAGGACATGTGAGTGTAACCGGACGTAAGCAGTACGATATCGACAAGCAGACAGTGATGAAGGCCTACCGATTGGTCAAAGCCAATGCGGGCTCGGCCGGCGTGGATAAGGTGTCGCTCGAAGCTTTTGAGAAGGACTTGAAGGGCAACCTTTACAAGGTCTGGAATCGAATGTCTTCTGGCAGCTACTTTCCACCTGCCGTTCGGGCTGTCTCCATTCCCAAGAAGAACGGCGGGCAACGCATTCTAGGTGTGCCGACAGTAGCAGATCGCGTGGCGCAAACGGTCGTCAAGCTGCAGATTGAACAAGCACTCGAGGAAATCTTCCTTCCCGATTCCTACGGCTACCGGCCCGGAAAATCCGCGCTGGACGCCGTCGGCGTCACCCGGCAACGGTGCTGGAGGATGGACTGGGTGCTGGAGTTCGACATCAAAGGCCTGTTCGACAATATCAGCCACAAGTTGCTTATGAAGGCCGTCAGGAAGCATGTGCAAGACGAATGGGCTCTGCTCTACATCGAACGCTGGCTAACAGCGCCGATGCAAGACAGAGACGGAGCGATCACCGCTCGCGACCGGGGCACACCCCAAGGCGGCGTGATCAGTCCCGTCCTTGCCAATTTGTTCTTGCATTATGCGTTCGATACATGGATGGCGCGGAACTTCCCGCAGTCGCCGTGGTGTCGATACGCGGACGACGGGCTCGTTCATTGCCGAACCAAGGCTGAAGCGGAAGCCATCAAGGCGGCGCTGCAAGCAAGGTTTAAGGAATGCGAACTCGAAATGCATCCCGACAAGACCAAGATCGTCTACTGCAAAGACAGCAATCGCCCGGGTAGCCATGCCAGTCAGTCATTTGACTTTCTGGGATTTACCTTTCGACCGCGCAGGGCAAGAAACCATCAGAAGAAAGAAAACTTCTGTACGTTCTCGCCAGCGGTCAGCAGGGCGGCGATGACGTCTATGCGTATGACGATCCGGCAGCTCCGCCTCAGGCTTCGCTCGCAGACGGAAGTCGACGCAATTGCCTTGGAACTGAACCCCGTCCTTCGTGGATGGAGGCAGTACTACGGCAGATATGGGCGGTCAGAAATGCACAACCTGTATCGATATGTCGACGAATCTCTTAACCGCTGGGCGCGACGCAAATACAAAGGGCTGAAGAATGGAAAAGTCAGAGCCTCCACCTGGCTCAGATTGATCCGCTGCCGCAGGCCGAAGCTGTTCGCTCATTGGGCGATGTTGAGTTCTGCCTCGTTACTTGTTGAGAGCCGTATGACGTGAGAGCGTCACGTACGGTTCGGAGAGCGGCTCCGGGTGCAACCCCCGGGGCCGACTCACCATGGCCAGGGCGCCTGCTTGTTCACCAAAAGACTCGAGAGAGGCAGGTTCATCTGGCCATCGGTTGCTGGTGAATCGGTAACGATCTCTCCGGCGCAGTTGAGCTATCTGTTGTCCGGGATCGATTGGCGCAACCCTCAAGAAACCCAGCGTCCGACGCGGGTCGGATAGTCGTTTTACGGTTTGAATCTGCGGCTTGATCTGATTCAATGGCTCCATGATATCGAAGCCGGATGATCTTCCATCGGACCTTGTCAGTGCCCTGGCGGCGCTGCAGGCCGAGCGTGAGGCGCGACAGAAAGCCGAGGCGAAGGCCGCCAACTGGCAGGCGCAAGCCGCGAATGCGCAGGCGAAACTGTCGGATACCGAGGCGCTGATCGCTCATCTCGAGTTGCGCATCGAGAAGCTGAAACGCGAACTGCACGGGCAGCGATCCGAGCGCTCGGCACGGCTGCTCGAGCAGTTGGAGTTGGAGCTCGAAGAACTCGTCACCACGGCGAGCGAGGATGAGCTTGCCGCACAGGCCGCAGCGGCGAAGACGCAGAACGTCCGCCCCTTCATGCGCAAGCGGCCGGTGCGCAAGCCATGGCCTGACGATATCGAACGCGAGCGCGTCGTCATTGAGACTCCAACGACCTGCGCCTGCTGCGGTGGATCGCGGCTGGCGAAGATCGGTGAGGATGTGACCAAGACGCTGGAGGAGATCCCGCGCCGCTTCAAGCTGATCGAGACGGTACGCGAGAAGTTCACCTGCCGCGATTGCGAGAAGATCAGCCAGCCGCCCGCGCCGTTCCATGCCACGCCGCGCGGCTTCATCGGCCCACAATTGCTGGCGACGATCCTGTTCGACAAGTTCGGCATGCATATCCCGCTCAACCGCCAGAGTGCGCGCTTTAAGGCCGAGGGGATCGACCTGCCGTTGTCGACGCTGGCCGACCAGGTCGGCCACGGGACCTTCGCCGTCATGCCGCTCTTCCACTTGATCGAACGCCACGTGCTCGCTGCCGAGCGCCTTCATGGCGACGACACCACCATCCGTATTCTGGCGAAGGGCAAGTGCACGACCGGGCGGATCTGGACTTATGTGCGGGATGACCGGCCGTTCGCCGGGCCTGCGCCGCCGGCAGCGGTCTATTACGCCTCGAGCGACCGACGAGGCGAGCATCCACAGAGACATCTGGCCGCCTTCGCCGGCATCTTGCAGGCGGATTGCTACAGCGGCTTCGAGCCGCTGTTCGACCCGCAGAAGAAGGCGCTGCCGATTACGCCGGCGTTTTGCGTGGCCCATGCGCGGCGGGGCTTCTTCGAGCTGGCTGATATCGAGAAAAATGCTCGGGAAGGCAAGAAAGGCAAACCGGTCTCCCCGATCGCGCTGGAGGCTGTCAGACGCCTCGATACGTTGTTCGAGATCGAGCGCGCCATCAACGGCCGCGGTGCCGGCGAGCGGCGTGCCGCTCGCCAGGAACAGAGTAAGTCACTTCTCGAGGACATGCATGCCTGGCTGCTCCGCGAGCGCGAAACCCTCTCGCGTTCCTCCGAGGTCCTGAAGCCGATTAACTACATGCTCAGGCGCTGGGACGGCTTCGCCCGCTTCCTCGACGACGGCAGGATCTGCTTGACCAACAATTGCGCTGAGCGCGCATTGAGAGGCATCGCCTTGGGAAGGCGCAACTGGACCTTCGCCGGCAGCCAACGCGGCGCCGACCGTGCCGCCATCATGCTGACGATGATCACGACCTGTCGCCTCAACGACGTCGATCCCAAGGCCTGGCTCGCCGACGTCCTGGCCCGTATCGCCGATCATCCCGCATCGCGTCTGCACGAGCTCTTGCCCTGGGAATGGAAGCTCCTGCGCCAGGCCGACAAGCCAGCCAATCAGCAGGCCGCCTGACCTTCACCCTTCACCCAATGCCATCATAGACCTCGCCGTGCCCGCGCGCATGCGTCAATCAGGCGGCCTCCGTCGTATGCGTACGATGAAGCGGTAGATGGTCTCGTGGGAGATCACCTTGCGGCCGTGTTCGCGGGCCAGCCGGCCGGCGACCTGCTCGGGCGACCAGCCCCGACCCAGGCGTTCCAACACCGCACGGCGCAGGCCGGGCTCCCGTTCGAGGCGTACGCCCGTCCAGCGCCGTGCTCGCATCTGTTGCTGGGCATAGCTGGGTTTGTAGCCGACCTGGACGCCTCGATTGCGGGTCAGCTCCCGAGAGACCGTTGATGGCGAGCGATCCAGAGCTGCCGCGATTTGCCGGACCGAGCTGCCATTGGCCGAAAGCCGGGCAATCTCGCATCGCTCGTCCAGGGATAGCTGCTCGTAACTCCGCCCCATCGCAACACCTCCTCAAGGAAGTGTTGCACTTCGTTTGTGAACTCAGGGGAGCCCATCGAACGGGCTGGTTGTGCGGGCGAGCAGATTGGTCGCAACTTGTGCGTAGCGCGCGGTCGATCCGAGGTCGGTATGTCCGAGCAACACCTGAATGATGCGGATGTCGATCCCGCTTTCCAGAAGATGGGTCGCAAACGAGTGCCGGAGAGTGTGGACAGTGATCGGCTTGGCAGTCCGAGCGCGGCGGCGGGCGGCCCGGCAGGCTTGGCCTCAGAGACCTCCATGCCGCCGAATTTGGCCTTCCAATTGTAGATCGTCGCCTCGGAGATTCCATGCTTGCGAGCCAGGTCGGCCGTCTTTGCACCAGCCTCATGCTCCTTCAGCACCGCGATAATCTGCTCTTCCGTAAACCTTGCTCGCTTCTTCTGTCCGTCCTTCGTCAGGCCGGACTCTAACTCCATCTGGAGGAACTACGCAGTGGCAGGTCACGACCTGGTGCTACGTTTCGGGCAGCAGGTGTCGGTGAAGGTTGTCGCCCTGACCGACAGCCTCCGCCCCCCGGGCTTAATCGGCAGATGCGCAAGGCGATCGATCGACAGCGCCTCTATGAGGCGTCGGCCGAGGTCCAGGGCATCAAATGCGCCAACCTCGTCAGCAACAGAGGTTGTTTAGTCAAGCGCATGCAACAGCTCGTCGGAGTCCTGAAGGTGCTCATGGCCTCCAGTTCGAGGAGCGAAAGGGGCGGACCTTCATCAATGCAAATAATCCTTCACGAAAAGCAAAATGGCGTTCTCGATCTGGTCGTCGTCAACCGATCGCAATTCGAATTGCTTTGCGTGCGATTCGAGGTTCCGTTGATCTTCGTAATGCACTTTTAACACCCCATTTACGGTTGCCTTGAAGATGCACCGAGATGCGTTGGCTGTTTTTTGAGGATCACTTGTATACAAGCAACGAGTGCCTACATAGCCGAAAGTCGCCTTTTCGGTTTTGGCGTAGAGCTTCCGTCCGCCCTTCATGGCGTCATTTAGTTTCTTGGAAATGCGAACGATCATGGCCTCAACATTCGGCCAAACGCTCCGCGCCTCTTGCTCCTGTTCTTCCGCAAGCTTTTGGTCAGCCTGCCTTTTTATGAGTTCGAGCTCCTTTTGAGCGTCTACCTCGTCTTGTTGTGCGAGTATCTGTTTCAATAGCTCTTCGTTGCTCAATTTCTGCTCCCAGCCCTTTTTGCGTTTTAAACTGGAATGAGCGAAGAAAGGCCAACCCCCAGCTCCACAATTTCAGGCCAATATCGAGAAGCAAGAATTCAACACAAATCAAGAATTCAACACAAATAATGCCTCTGCCTCGCGCTCGATATCTTCATGCTTCTGCCGAAGGTGCCGAATTAGCGAGAACATGTCTGTTTAGATTGGCTAATAGTTCCGTTCTTGCAAACAAACTTACCATTCTCACAATGAGAAATACCACCTTTCTTGCCTGAACAAGGCGTGTTCCGGGCTTCGGCGATCGAGACTGAGCCGAGAAAGACAAGAAGGGCCGTAGCCAATAAACCTGCGCCCGGGCCAGCGAGCGTCCCGAACGCAGCGATACCCGCGACAGACATTTTCTTGATGCAGTTCATCGCCAAATTCCTCCTGTTGGCCCAGACAAATGGTGCCATGGCATGTCGTAGTTGTAGGAGGAACGCTCCCCTTGACCCTGAATCCGCAGCCAGTTTGATATTCTCGTTTCGGAGGCCGATCACCTACCGCATCTAATAGGGCGCTCGCGCCGGTTTCTTTGGACGCGGCACGACCGCGACTCGACGATACGATTCTGCCCTTCTCGTTTCCAGCCGTTCACGCCAAGAAAGTCACAGCTGCCTTCGATGGCGGTCGGCTGACCTCGAACGGGGGCGTGATGCTTCTGGCGATGGCCGAGCGGCGTCTCGGCTTGGCCGACAATTTGGCCCGGGGGTTCCCGGATCGGCGCGATCCGACGCGGGTCGTGCACAGCCTTGTCGATATGTTCCGCGCGCGCATGTTCGCGATCTGCTGCGGCTACGAGGACGCCGACGACCTCGATCATTGCGGTCCGATCCCGCATTCAAGCTGGCCTGCGGACGGCTGCCGGAGACGGGTGTGAATCGACGCTGAACATTGACCCCGCACGCGCGAAGTCAATCAAGCACTTGGGACGCCGATCGGCGTCCGGACCCCACGCCGATTCACAGTGTCTTCCGTCAGCGTCGAGCCTTGCAACCGCTTTACGAGAGCGCGCGGTTTCGTCGCACCCTAAGTAGAAGCTGACTGTTGCAAACGTCTAGGTTGTTTGCAACCCTCGGCTTGGGCCCCAGAAACCCAAGATAGCATCAGTGGCCATCAATGGGCCAGCGTATAACGGCCCCGTTCGGTGGGACGGTGCGCCTATGTCGAAGGGGCACCCCAAAAGCACATTGGCCGTTCAGGATTACGGTTTCTGAACCCCGCGCGCACTGACAGTTCAGGTCCGGTCATCATGAATCAGGAACAGCAGAAGCCCGTTCCCGAAGATCATACGTCCGTCAGCAAGGACGAGGAATCGGGCGCACGGGGGTTGCAGCGCGATTTGCAGGACCGGCAGGACCGCTTGCAGCCGGCGGACGACGAGCCGGTCAGCGAGCCTGTCAATGATAGCGCCCCCCATCCCGAAGCGCCTGCAGGCTCGGGCCGGTGGGTTCGCCGCCTGCTCAAGGTCGGCATTGGCCTCGCCCTCGTCGCGATCTTCGGATGGCTGCCGCTGAAAGCCGTGCTGCAGACCTCGAGCGTCGAGGCCGTGGTCAATGCCAGGATCGTAACCCTGCGCTCGCCGATCGACGGCACCGTGAGTGCGAAGCCGCAGAGCTCCACGCAGCTCAGTGTGGTCCACGAAGGCGATACGATCCTTCATGTCGTCAACGCGCGCGGCGATCGGGTGCGGCTCGACGATCTCCGGCGGCAGATGTCCCGGATGGAGAATGAGCGCCCGAGTCTCGCCGCAAAGCTTGCGGCCGCCGAGACGTCGCAACAGGACCTCGCGCGCCAGGCGGCCCAGTTCCGCGACGGCCGCATCCTCCAGCTCGAGGCGCGGATCGCCGAAATCCAGACCGCGATCGAGGCCGCGGCCGCGCGACGGGAAGAAGCGACGGCGGCGGTCGAACGCGCCTCGTCGCTGATCAAATCGGGCAGCGTCTCGACGGTCGAAATGGCCCGGCTGACGCGCGAGCAGGCGATCGCCCATCAGACCGAGATAGGCGCGCAGCGCCGGCTCGACGCCGCCAAGGTCGAACTCACCGCGGCAAGGAACGGCACCTATCTTGGCGACAGCTACAATGACCGGCCGAGTTCCGTGCAACGCGAAGAGGAGATGCGCCAGCGCGTCAGCGATCTGCGCGCCGATCTGGTGCATTCCGATGCGGAGATCGACTGGCTCACCCACGAGATTGCCTCGGAGCAATTGCACTACATCAACCGGGCGGAAGCCGACATCAAGGCGCCGGTCGCCGGACGCATCTGGGAGATGATGACGTCGCCGGGCGAGGACGTCAGGGCCGGGCAGCCCCTGCTCAAGCTGCTCGATTGCACCGGCGCAGTGGTCACCGCCAATGTCACCGAAGGCGTCTATAACCGCCTCAGGCTTGGTGAGCGGGCGAGCTTTGAGCCGAACGACGGCAGCGCTTCGATCAAGGGTGAGATCGCCAACCTCACCGGTGCATCGGGGGCGCCCGCGAACCTTGCGATCAATCCGGATGCGCTGAATAAGGAACCGTACCGGGTGACGGTTTCGATGCCGGAGCTCGACACCACGGGCAAGGATTGCGTGGTCGGCCGAACCGGGCGGGTGGTGTTCAACACGGACGCGGCAAAGTCATGATGGCGGCATTCGCGCCCGGGCTGGTCGCCTTAGGCGCCTGCCTTGCGATCCTGCCGCTGCTCCGGCGCGAGCAGACGCTGGGGCGCGTCATGATGACCGGCATATCGTTCCTGCTGCTGTTGCACTACTTCGTCTGGCGGGTGACCCAGAGCCTGCCGCCGTTGGGGCTCACCGCCGACGCGGTGGTCGGCTATCCCTTCGTGGCGGCCGAGGCGGCCTCGATGATCGCGGTGTGCCTGTCGCTGCTGTTCCTCAGCCGCACCATCGACCGCTCGCCCGCCGTCAATGCCATCCTGCGTCAATCCAAGGCGTTGACGGATGCGCCGCGCGTCGACGTCTTCATCTGCACCTACAATGAAGAGAAGGCGATCCTCGAGCGCACCATCATCGGCGCCACCGGGCTGAACTATCCCGATTATCGCGTCTGGGTGCTCGACGACGGACGGCGGCTCTGGCTGCGCCGGCTCGCCCAGGAGCTCGGCTGCAACTATCTGACCCGTCCGGACAACCGCCATGCCAAGGCCGGCAACATCAATCATGCGCTCCAGCACGTTTCCGGGCTGCCGGACCGGCCGGAGTTCGTCTCGATCCTCGATGCGGATTTTGTCCCGATGCCGGACTTCCTAACGCGGGCGATGAGCCTGATGCAGGACGGCACCGTCGGCGTCGTGCAGACGCCGCAGCACTTCATCAATCCGGATCCGATCCAGACCAATCTCGCCGCAACCGACGTCTGGCCCGACGAACAGCGTTTCTTCTTCGACATCCTGATGCCGGCCAAGGACGCCTGGGGCACGGCATTTTGCTGCGGCACCTCATCGCTGATCCGCTTTTCCGGCCTGATGCAGATCGGCGGCTTTCCGACCGATTCGGTGACGGAGGATTATCTCGTCACGCTGCGCCTGAAGGAATGGGGATTGCGCACGGTCTATCTCAACGAGCGCCTGACCATCGGTCTCGCGCCGGAAGGATTGAAGGAGTACATCACCCAGCGCGGGCGCTGGTGTCTCGGCTTCATGCAGATCTTCAGGGGCCGCAGCGGGCCGTTCTCGCGGCAATCGAAGCTCGCCTTCATGGACCGGCTGTCGCTGGTCGACGCCTTCATGAGCTGGACGGCGCTCTATGGCACCAAGGTTTTCGGCCTCGTCGTGCCGTGGCTCTATCTGCTGTTCGGCATCAAGGCGGTTCACGCCGATCTGTTCGAGCTTCTGAAGTACTTCATGCCGTTCTATGTCTGGCACGCCTTCACCATGGCTTGGATCTCGCGCGGTCGCTCGCTCGCGATCATGACCGACGTGTCGCAATACATCGCAGCCCCCGCGGTCCTGAAGGCGGTCGTGACCGGCCTCGCCAAGCCGCAAGGCCACAAGTTCAAGGTGACGGCCAAGGGCGGTGACCGCAATCGCCGCTTCATCGAGTGGCCGCTGCTGCGGCTCTATGGCAGCGCCTTGCTCATCACGCTGCTGGCGATCGCCTACGCATTCATCCTGCATGTGCGCGGCGACAGCATCGCCTATGGCGGGCTGGCGCTGGCCTGGAGCCTCTATAATTGCGTCGTGCTCGCGATCGTGTGCTTCATTTGCATCGAGCAGCCGCGGCGTCGCAAGGCCGAGCGCTTCGAGCGTGACGAGCCGATCCTGATTCACGAAGGTACGGAGCCGCGGCTGGTCCGGATGGTCGACATTTCGATCTCGGGCGCGCGCTTCATCGATCCCGCCCCTCCCGCAATCGGCGCCTCGATCAAGTGCAATGTCTACGGACAGAACGTGGCCGCGCTCGTGGTCCGCCGCACCCGCGATGGCTTCGGCGTCCGCTTCGAGGACGCGGTTGCGACGCGGATCAATGTCGTGCGCGCATTCTATGCCGGCGAATATGTCCGCGCCTTCCGCAGTGTCCGCGCAGCGCCGGTCGGCAAGGCCCTGCTGATGCGGCTGTTCGGCTAGAGCGGCATGAATGAGGTGGGCCTGCAGCAGTCCCATCCGTCGTCATTCCCCGATGCGCAATTGCGCATCGGGGAATGACGACGGAGAGAGGCGACGCGTCAAGCCGCCGGCTTCGCCGCCTGGTCCTCGGTCGACAACAGATGCAGCAGCGCGCTCTTGATCGCGGCCTGCGGGTCGGCGCGGTGATCTGGGCGCCGAGCAGGTCGGTGACATAGAACACGTCGCGGGCGCGCTCGCCGAAGGTCGCGACATGCGCCGAGGGCGATGTTGAGGTTGAGCTTCGAGATCGCGGTGGTGAGCTGGTAGAGCAGGCCGGGGCGGTCGAGGCCGGAGACCTCGATTGTGAATCGACGCTGAACATTGACCCCGCACGCGCGAAGTCAATCAAGCACTTGGGACGCCGATCGGCGTCCGGACCCCACGCCGATTCACATCCGACGGCACAAGCGCTACCGTCGTGCCGTTGGCGAGTTCAAAAGGGGGGCTTGACAATAAACTGCAATTAAAGGGCCGAATGACAAATGGCGGCCAACTCCTCTCAGTTCGCGTTCTATGGGCCTGTACGGCTTCGTACCCGATTCCGTGACAGCCGAGGCAAGACTCTATCGAGCTGAGCCATAGACCAGCATCTTACGCATCCCGACCTCTGCTATTTTCTATGGTCATCGAAGTGTGACCATCGATCGCGCACGGTTCGACGACGAGTGCTCGATGTTCACGCCAATGGCGCGAAACCAAATCGCAAACGCGAAGATCGCTAACAAGGCGACGGCCGCGATCGCTTCAGGGGGCGACATCCGCTTCATGGCGAGGGCCTCCGCGCGGGCAGAAAGACAGATCGATCCCGATAAGTTTACATGCCTCACCGACGGTTGCCGCCTACCGAAAAGGGTAGGCCACGCGGATGCGCAGATGTCTGCACATCCGGGCGGCCCACGTCATGAAATCAAAAAGGGGTTTGTACCGCTACTTCACCTTGCCGCCATCTCGCGCCGACGTCTGCGCAGACGCGATATCGTCTTCAAGGATAACCTGCGCACCCACAAGATCGACGGCGTTCGCCAGGCGATCGAAGCGGTCGACGCCAAAGTGCGCTATTTGCCGGCCTACTCGCCGGACCTCAATCCGATCGAAATGGCATTCTCAAAGCTGAAGACGGCGCTGCGCAAGCGGGCCGCTCGCACCGTGAAAACGCTGATGAAGTTGATCGGCAAGCTCATCAAGACATTTGCACCCGAGCAGTGCGCCAACTACTTTCGACATGCTGGATACGCGTAGTGACCCATATCAAGTGGAAACCGCTCTAGACAGTATCAGCGCCGCCTGCATGCGCGATGTCGTGCGAGGCGCTGGCGAGATCGCCCGCGCGGCGCTCGCGCAAGCTGCGCGCATCGAGCGCGTCGATCACGCGCTGGCGCGGCAGCTGGCCCGCTCGATGCAGCTCAACGCGCAGCTGCATCAGCGCATCAAGGAATTGGAGCAAGGAGCACTAAATGCCTGACCGAGCAGAGATCGACCGCATCGCCACCGAGCTGTCAAAGAAGCTGGCCGATGAGGGCAAGCTGATCGAGGCGGGTTGGGCCGGTTACCGCATGCTGGTGCTGCCGCCCGACGCGCCGCAGATTCAGATCGATGAATGCAAGATGGCGTTCATGGCCGGATCGCAGCACCTATTCTCCAGCATCATCAACATCCTCGATCCGGGCGAAGAGGAGACCGAGGCCGATCTGCACAAGATGGACCTGATCGACAAGGAGCTGTGCGCCTTCGGCCGCGAGATGGCGATGCGGGCCACCACGACCAAGGGCTCGGCGTGACTGCTATTCTGGCAGGTCGATCACCTGATGCAAATTGGTGACGCGGTAACCCGCAGGCCGACCGCCGACAAGCTGAACATTCACGTCCACGATGAAGCCCTTCTTGTAAACATTTTCGTCCGCTTCACGGACCTCGTGCTTGATCCTCTGCTCGGCCAATTCCGAAGCGTAGATCAATGGCAAGTCGCGGGGCGATATGTCTTCGATTGCAACGCGCTCGCCCGTTCTCTTGCCTATCACGCCGTCTTTGACGTTGGACTGCTTGAACGTCATCAACACTCGCTGGTGATCCGCAGTGGTGGAAGACTCCAGCAGCAGCTTTTGATCTTCGATCTGTTTCTGGGCCTCCCGCGCTTGAGCAGTGTCGAACACCAGCGCAGCCCTGATCTTTTTTTTGCCGTCCTCAAACGCGACCGCCTGCAGCGTCGAGCGCCCGTCAGGGTCGTTCGCTATCGCTGACACGGCACCCATGAAGTCCTTTAGGTCGGTGCGTGTTGCATCGGCTTCTTTCGAGCCGTGCAGGTATTTCCCGAGAACCGTCCCGTAGGTTCGGACGAATTTTTCAACGATCTGAATTTGCTCGATGACGTTTACTACTGCGCTCAACCCTTGCAACGCCCAAGGGATCAGATCGGCCTCGATGGAGCCTGCACGAACCTCGCGCACGAAAATTTTGGCGTCGCCCGACAGCTCAGGGTACTGCGCCCGCACGAACCTGTCGTATTGGCTTGCTATCGACGAAAATGCTGAAACGAAATCGTCTAGCCCGTCTTATTCGTCAGAGTGCGCCTGAGAGGCTGGCGAGCGTGGTGTAAAGCGCTGATGCGGCGTAGGATTCGGTTGCAAAGCCAACCCCATCACCTCAACCGCGAACGCCAGGCCCGCCATGACCGATGATACGATTCTGCCCTTCTCGTTTCCAGCCGTTCACGCCAAGAAAGTCACAGCTGCCTTCGATGGCGGTCGGCTGACCTCGAACGGGGGCGTGATGCTTCTGGCGATGGCCGAGCGGCGTCTCGGCTTGGCCGACAATTTGGCCCGGGTGTTCCCGGATCGGCGCGATCCGACGCGGGTCGTGCACAGCCTTGTCGATATGTTCCGCGCGCGCATGTTCGCGATCTGCTGCGGCTACGAGGACGCCGACGACCTCGATCATCTGCGGTCCGATCCCGCATTCAAGCTGGCCTGCGGACGGCTGCCGGACACGGGTCGCGATCTGTGTTCCCAACCGACGCTGTCGCGGCTGGAGAATGCTCCGCGCCTGCGCGACGTGATCCGACTGACCTACACTTTGGTCGACGCATGGATGGATAGCTACCCGCGCGAGCCGGCATCCGTCACGCTCGACATCGATGATACCTGCGATGTCGTCCACGGCCATCAGCAGCTCTCGCTGTTCAACGCTCATTATGACGAACGCTGCTTCCTGCCGATCCACGTCTACGACACGGAGAAGAGCCGGCCCGTGGCGGTCGTGTTGCGGCCCGGCAAGACGCCGGGCGGCGTCGAGGTGCGTGCCCATCTGCGCCGCCTGATACGGCATATCCGGACGCGGTGGCACAACACGCGAATTACGTTCCGTGGCGACGGGCACTATGCCCGGCCGGAGGCAATGGCGTGGTGCGAGACCAACGGCATCGACTACATCTTCGGTCTGTCCGGCACCAAGCCGCTCGCCAGAAAACTCGACGAGGCCGCCGACGACATCCGCACGCGACGCGCCATCGAGAACCTGCCGGTTCTGCGTGGCTATACCGAGACGCGCCACAAGGCCAAGTCCTGGGATCGCGAACGGCGTACCGTCGCCCGTATTGAGGCGACGATGCTCGGCCTCGACATCCGTTTCGTCGTCACCAGCCTCGATGTCGGCTCGGCCGAGTGGATCTACGACAGCCTGTATTGCGCGCGCGGCCAAGCCGAGAATCTGATCAAGCTGCATAAGACACAGCTCGCCTCCGATCGCACCAGCTGCCGTTCGGCGCTCGCCAATCAAGTCCGCCTCGTTCTCCACACCGCCGCTTATTGGCTGATGCTGACCGTGCGCGACGCGATTCCCAAAGCCCGGGAATTGGCCACAGCCGAGTTCGCGACGCTGCGTCTTCGTCTCTTGAAACTCGCTGCCCGTGTCGTCGAGACCACGAGCCGCATTCGCCTTGCGTTTGCCGCGGCATGTCCCGAAGCCGACCTGATCCGCGGCTTGCCAGGCGCGCTGCTGCCGCTCGGTCCTTGACCGGCGGGGCGTCCGCCCCCCGTTCGCCCAACCCATCCCTCAAGCGCGTTGCAAAGTACGGGTCGTCAGGCGGTGAAAAGCCGAAGGCAATCCCGCGCGCCTCGTCAGAGCAGATGTGCGGCCACATCAATCGGACTAAAAAAAGCACTCTCACGAATAGGACGGGCTAGCTCAATCGGCCGCTTGGTCTGGATATTGAGAATGATGTGAGGCAGCTCATCCGGTTTGCGGCGGGCCATAATAAATGTCGAATCCTGTAAGGCGAAAACGATGTTCGCGCATACTAAGCACTCGGCCCGCGGACACAACCTTAACTATTGGGCTATCTGATAGCGAACCGGCGCCCGATTCGCGGGTCAGAACTGATCCTGCACGCGCCGATAAGCCGGGCTTCGGGTTCTTGACCTTCAGCCAGTGCGAGCAGCGGCCAACGCTATAGGCTCACTCGCGATGCTTCGACACCAGCCCTTCCAATCCCATCAGGCAGGCGTGGCGAAACAGATCGGGGCCGATCTCGCCCTGCTCGAACGGTGCGGCGCGCGCGCAGCGCGGCAAGGTTCTGCTTTCGCAGCGATAGGGGCAGCTTGCGGCGATCATCGCCGCCGCCCTCCAGCATGTCGGCATACAACTGGACTCCTGATCGTGCCTGCGCGAGTGCAGCCCATCAAAGTTCAGTCCGGTTTCGTGGTTGCGCAATTGCGCAACTCGGCTATTATGGCCATATGAGACTTGATTCTGAAGACTTTCGTACTCCCGGACAGTTCATTTCGGCCTTGATGGAACAGCGCGGCTGGACCGGGGTCACGCTTGCCGTGGTTCTCGGTTTAGACAAATCCAGCATCGCCCGGTTGGTATCTGATAAGCGCCCCGTCGATGCGGAGTTGGCACTTACGCTGGAAGAGCTTTTCGAGGTGCCTGCCGAGCGCTTTCTGGATGTTCAGCAGCGATACGATTTGGCGTTAGCGCGCGTTGCGCGCCGACCAGACCCCTTGCGGGCCATGCGGGCACATCTCTACGGTAAGCTGCCAATTTCCGACATGATTAAACGCGGCTGGATTAACGCCCAAGATGTTCGCGATCCAGCCGTTAGCTCTGAACTCATGCGTTTTTTCGGCGTGAACCGCATTGAGGATATCGAAGTCATCCCACATTCCGCAAAGAAGACTGAGGTAAATACTCAGGCAACACCGGCGCAATTGGCTTGGCTGTATCGTGTAAGGCAAATCGCCAAAAACATGATGGTTGCGAAATATTCGACTTACTCTGCCACACAGGCAATCGGCAAACTGAAAAGTTTGCTAGCCGCTCCAGAAGAGGCGCGAAAAGTCCCCCGCATTCTGGCAGAACACGGCATCCGATTTCTAATCGTCGAATCGCTCCCCTCCGCCAAGATTGATGGCGTATGTTTTTGGCTCAACGACGCATCGCCTGTCGTTGCTCTGACCATGCGATTTGATCGCATCGACAATTTTTGGTTCGTGCTTCGTCATGAATTAGAGCACGTCGATAAACGTCACGGCCTAACGAAAATAATGCTCGATACTGAACTTGAGGGAGAAAACGCCGGAACCGGCGCTCAGATTGATGAAGAAGAGCGAATAGCAAACGCCGCTGCGGCTGAGTTCTGTGTACCAAAGAAAATGATGGATGCTTTTGTCGCGCGTAAGGCTCCCATCTTTAGTGAGAAAGATATTCTCGCGTTCTCCAGGATGATCAATGTACATCCCGGTTTGATTGCTGGTCAGTTGCGACACCGAACGAATCGTTACGACCGGTTTGTTAATCACCTCTCAAAGATCAGATCCATCGTGACGCCGAACGCGATCACCGATGGATGGGGCGACGTTGCGCCTCTCGGACATTAACGGAGACAAGAATGTCGAAGAAACGAGAAATGCAGCGTTTGATTAGGGCGTATAAGGACGAAACGCACGAACGCGAACTTGACATGCACAAGGTCGCAAAATGGGCCGTAGGCAAAGGCTGGACGCTTCCTAAGCTGTTGTAACAAACGCCGGACGAGTACCTATAATCCGACTTCATTCGGCCGGCAGTCACGTTGATCCACGCCAAGTGCATACGCGAGCTGATGATCGAAAGTACGTGTATCGGTGCATCGTACAGAGCCTGGGCGGCATCTGACACGATGATCTCGCTCTTCATGTAGTCGGCTGTTACGTATAGCCGGCGTTCCGAGAATACGCGCGGTATGACGATCTGAGACGCCTTGCCGGTGATTGTGCGCTCGAATTTGTACGGCGTTTCGATGCCCAGCTTGCCCCGCTCACTGCCGGTTTCGCGATACTTGCGAATGGCCTCCAGCCGTTGGGCGATCATGGGAATGGACGATGCGAGGGCGGCTTGGCCGTCATCGATCCAGAGACAGGTGCGCTCCACGCCGTTAATTAGTTCAAATGACCCCACAATCTTCCGAAATAATTGAGCCGCTTCGGGATATTTGGCGACGATAGCATCCCGATCCTCAAGGCTCAGCATGAAGTGTCCCTTGTCTCTCGGGATATTGCCAGCAACCATCTCGGGCAGACCGGAGATCGGCGTGGCGTGCTTTTCGACAATAATGTTCGGCCCGTCGGTGAGGTATGCGTTAATAGACTTGGCGAGCTTCCTCTGATTGTCAAAATAGATGAACTTCTCGCCATGTGGTTCGCTTGAGACCCCAACAATGACGCAAATAACGTTGGCGTTGTTGCTTGCGTTGTTCGCCCAGTAGAAATCCTTATGCGCGAAAATAATCTCCTGGCCACTTTGAAAGATGGATGGCCAAATCAGCGGAACCTGTACACCTTGGCAGATGGAATTAGTCGAGACAAATGCAAACGCGCCGCCTCGTCGGATGAAGTCGGACGCCTTCCATAGCCAGCCAGCCACGTAGTCGACGGCCTTCGCGCCGCCTCTAGCCCGTCCTATTCGTGAGAGTGCTTTTTTTAGTCCGATTGATGTGGCCGCACATCTGCTCTGACGAGGCGCGCGGGATTGCCTTCGGCTTTTCACCGCCTGACCGACCCGTACTTTGCAACGCGCTTGAGGTGTAGGTTGGGCGAACGGGGGGCGGACGCCCCGCCGGTCAAGGACCGAGAGGCAGCAGCGCGCCTGGCAAGCCGCGGATCAGGTCGGCTTCGGGACAGGCCGCGGCAAACGCAAGGCGAATGCGGCTCGTGGTCTCGACGACACGGGCAGCGAGTTTCAAGAGACGAAGACGCAGCGTCGCGAACTCGGCTGTGGCCAATTCCCGGGCTTTGGGAATCGCGTCGCGCACGGTCAGCATCAGCCAATAAGCGGCGGTGTGGAGAACGAGGCGGACTTGATTGGCGAGCGCCGAACGGCAGCTGGTGCGATCGGAGGCGAGCTGTGTCTTATGCAGCTTGATCAGATTCTCGGCTTGGCCGCGCGCGCAATACAGGCTGTCGTAGATCCACTCGGCCGAGCCGACATCGAGGCTGGTGACGACGAAACGGATGTCGAGGCCGAGCATCGTCGCCTCAATACGGGCGACGGTACGCCGTTCGCGATCCCAGGACTTGGCCTTGTGGCGCGTCTCGGTATAGCCACGCAGAACCGGCAGGTTCTCGATGGCGCGTCGCGTGCGGATGTCGTCGGCGGCCTCGTCGAGTTTTCTGGCGAGCGGCTTGGTGCCGGACAGACCGAAGATGTAGTCGATGCCGTTGGTCTCGCACCACGCCATTGCCTCCGGCCGGGCATAGTGCCCGTCGCCACGGAACGTAATTCGCGTGTTGTGCCACCGCGTCCGGATATGCCGTATCAGGCGGCGCAGATGGGCACGCACCTCGACGCCGCCCGGCGTCTTGCCGGGCCGCAACACGACCGCCACGGGCCGGCTCTTCTCCGTGTCGTAGACGTGGATCGGCAGGAAGCAGCGTTCGTCATAATGAGCGTTGAACAGCGAGAGCTGCTGATGGCCGTGGACGACATCGCAGGTATCATCGATGTCGAGCGTGACGGATGCCGGCTCGCGCGGGTAGCTATCCATCCATGCGTCGACCAAAGTGTAGGTAAGTCGGATCACGTCGCGCAGGCGCGGAGCATTCTCCAGCCGCGACAGCGTCGGTTGGGAACACAGATCGCGACCCGTGTCCGGCAGCCGTCCGCAGGCCAGCTTGAATGCGGGATCGGACCGCAGATGATCGAGGTCGTCGGCGTCCTCGTAGCCGCAGCAGATCGCGAACATGCGCGCGCGGAACATATCGACAAGGCTGTGCACGACCCGCGTCGGATCGCGCCGATCCGGGAACACCCGGGCCAAATTGTCGGCCAAGCCGAGACGCCGCTCGGCCATCGCCAGAAGCATCACGCCCCCGTTCGAGGTCAGCCGACCGCCATCGAAGGCAGCTGTGACTTTCTTGGCGTGAACGGCTGGAAACGAGAAGGGCAGAATCGTATCATCGGTCATGGCGGGCCTGGCGTTCGCGGTTGAGGTGATGGGGTTGGCTTTGCAACCGAATCCTACGCCGCATCAGCGCTTTACACCACGCTCGCCAGCCTCTCAGGCGCACTCTGACGAATAAGACGGGCTAGTAGACTGGCGCACCATCGAGCTGTGGGAATCCCACCGCAGGATTGCGATATTCAAGCCCGATGATCCGATGAAAGCTGGAAAGTTTATCGGCTGGCTAAAGAGTTGCCTTCGGCGGCCAAAGTAGGGCCGCCTTAGACCGTTGGGCTTAACTCCTTCGGCAAGAAGCGGCCCCAACGAGGGGTACACGCTGTGGCCGAGTTACGTTCATCCATGACGTAGGATCGTCACTCGGTCAGCAACCAGCCGATGCTGACGACAAGCGCGAGGAACGACGCCCCGGCAAAGCCGAGGAAGCCATACTCCACTTGTCTATGTGATCCGATCCAGACATGACGCGATGTATACTCGCGGCTCGGGCACCCCGCATTCAAACAGGTAAGTCAGACATGGCCACCCCCCGACTGAACCTTGCTTTAGGATCGGCCCAGCTGGGGCCATATAGGCTCAGCTGCCTTGATATACTGATCCGGGGCCTATTCGGGGCCTGAGCCATCCGCTCAGGCCCTCCCGCTTTTCTAAGGTGCTGAAAAGCCATTATTTTTTATTCCGGAATAGGGCTGGACAACAGGCCCACACGACTTCACCGTCCGCTTCACGTGCTCTCGTCAGTATCACGCACAGCGTCCACCGCATCCCGCCGCACGTTCGTGACGATCGCGATACGCCCCTCATGCCGGGCGGGACGGGGATTCATAGCCGTGAGTTGGGGTGCGTGTCAAGAAGATTTATGATAATCGGAAATTGGAAGTTGGGCGGCGGTCACTCGCGGGGCGAGCACACAGGATGGACCGCCGGTTACTAATATCCGCAACACGTCGCGCCTGACCGTCCTGTTGGGAATCCGAGCTAACGCAACGAATGCTTCTCCAGGGCCACAGCAATCTTCTCCAGGACCGCGTTCCTGCGCTGCATTTCGGCGACCTGTTCTTCGCAAATCTCAATGACTGTCCGCCCGGACAACCGTCCGCGCGCACGCGTGCCTGTTCGGCAACAAAGCCATACCCCTACCGCCAGAAAGACAACAGCAGCGAGCCATGACAGTGCCCGACCCAGACCGGAGTCCGCGATAGCCCGACGGAAGTCGCCCTTGGATAGGTACGCACTGGCGCGATTGCTGTAGGCGTCCTTATCCGTCGGATCGAGCGCGATCATCTGGTCGTAGTCGGCGATGGCGCGGTCGAAGTCGCCCTTGGTTTGGTAAGCGTAGCCGCGGTCGAAGTAAGCATCCCTATATTTTGGATAGAGCGCGATCGCCTGACTACAGTCGGCGATGACGCGATCGAGGTCACCCTTCGCCCTGTACGCAAGGGAGCGGTTGTAGTAGGCGAGCACATATGTCGGATCGAGTTGGATCACCTGGTCGTAGTCGGCGATGGCGCGATCAAAGTCGCCTTTGGCCCAGTAGGCGTTGCCTCGTGCCGTGAGGGCGGCATTGTTGTTCGAATCCAGTTGGATACTGCTAGTATAGTCCGCGATGGCACGGTCGTTGTCACCCTTGGCTTGATAGGCGTAGCCGCGCTCGCCGTATCCGACCCGCTTTCCATAGTCCGACAGACCGCTTTCGAACGCCTGGTTGGCGTCCGTTATCGCGCGGTCGTAGTCGTGCCATTGGTTGTAGATATGCGACCGGTTGAGCAGTGTGCCAGCAGCTTTCGGATCAAGCCGGATCGCCTCAGTGTAGTCTTTGAAGGCCCGGTCGACACGATCTGCGAAGCTTGTCCACGACCAAGAGTAACCGCGCTGATGATACAAGCTGGACAAGTCGCGGTCATTGTAGTCTCCGCTCTGGATCGCGCGTGTACAGGCGGCGATAGTCGCGGCAGCGGTTTCCTTCGATCCTTTCAAGCACTCTTGTTGATCGTCGGCCGCTGCCCGGCTGACGGCTGCGGCTGTTGCCAATGCCAAGGCAACTATCCAGACATGCGCGGAAATCCTCGAGCGCATACCCTTCCTCCCCCGATGCGCCAGTGTTTGAGCTAACCCGGAGACGGAGACAGTTTTTCCAGAGCCGCTGCGATCCTCTCCAACAAAGCATTCGTGCGCCGGGATTCGGCGACCTGTTGCTCACAGAGATCAACCCAACTCGTCCCGGATGACCCGCGCCAATTCCTGCGCGAGAGCCACAACCAGACGCCGATCAGCACCAAGAACGGTAACCAGGACACAATCAGACTAACCACCCAGGACGGCGAACCACCGCCCGGTGCATTGACGAGCGTGAACCATACGACGAGAGCACCGACGAGAATGATCCACAGAGCACCTAACAGAAATCGAAAGCGAGGCTTGGTCATTCCAGTCACGGTCGTCTCTCTTTGATTGATCCAAAGAAACGCTATGCTACCATTGGTTGATTGACCTTCCCATGCCTCACATATGCAGCCGTCGCAACGTGGTTAGCCGTTCCTTTGCGAGCTCCGCCACGAAAAGCTCGGTGCAAGCTGGCGCATTAGCGCGGGTCACGACTGCACGCCCACCTGCGAGACCTTTACACCTGCAAGAAGTGCGGCACGATCGAGCCAAAACGGAGAGGATGCGGACCCCGCGCCCGCACTCGGTTCGAGACCTGTCCGCGCTCACGCGCGCGCGGCCTGCCGGGTCAGTTTCACCAGCTCCAGCAGCATGGCTTCGCCGGCATCGACGAGCTGTTCCAGCGTGATCTGTGATCTGCCTGATGCAGCCGTTCCGTCATGCGCAAGCGGCGGAACATGGATGAATTGCGCGAGGTACAGGCCATTGTTGCCGTTCACGGCCTCGATCGCGCGCCAGCTCAGATAGTTGCAGAGATAGCTGCCGGCGTCGCGCGACAGCCGTGCATCGATGCCGGTGGCCAGCGCGGCACGCAGCAGCTTTTCGCTGTGCGGCCCGAACATTTGCGCATCGGCGCCGCCCTCGATCGATCCCTTGCGGGCATGCTGGCGGCCAGCATCGGGAAATCTGGTCGTCACCGCGTTGCGGGCGCGGCTTTCGATCCGCAGATGCCAGGTGCGGCCGGCGAGGCCGAACATCAACAGCGCCTGCGGGCGATGCGTTGCGATCAGCTCCGGCAATTCGCGATCGACGGCAGCATAAGTGACGTGGAAGATGTGGCTGGTCAGCGCGACATCGTCGAACGCCGGGCGGCGCAGCGTGGTGAGCCGCTTGACCAGCGGCATGGTCGGGTTGAACGGCGCACCCGGGAACGGCCCGAAGCCGGTGAGGAGGATGCGCAGCTTCTCGCTCAATGCAGCATCTCCGCGATCTGTTCGGCGGCGACCGCGGGCGAGATGCGGCCGGCGGCGACCTCGGCTTCCATCTTCTTCACCCTGGCGCGGATCGCAGCGTCCGCGCGCAGCCGCGCCATCATGCGGCCCTCCAGCATCGACCACATCCACTTCACCTGCTGCTCGCGGCGGCGGGCCTCGAATTCGCCGGAGGCGTTCATCGCGGTGCGGTGATCGAGGATCTTCTGCCAGAGCCGGTCGAGCCCGGCGCCGGTCAGCGCGGAGTAGGTCTCGACCGGCGGATGCCAGTGCTCGGAGCGCGGCGCCAGGATGTGCAGCGCGCTGCGATAGTCGGCGGCGGCGAGATTGGCGCGCTTGAGGTTGTCGCCATCGGCCTTGTTGATCGCGATCATGTCGGCGAGCTCGACCAGGCCCTTCTTGATGCCCTGCAGCTCGTCGCCGGCACCCGGCAGCATCAGCGCCAGGAAGAAATCGGTCATGTCGCAGACCGCGGTCTCGGACTGGCCGATGCCGACGGTCTCGACCAGCACCACGTCGAAGCCGGCTGCTTCGCACAACAGCATCGCCTCGCGGGTTTTTGCCGCGACGCCGCCGAGCGTGCCCGACGAGGGCGAGGGGCGGATGAAGGCCTGGTCGGAGACGGCGAGCCGCGCCATCCGGGTCTTGTCGCCGAGGATCGAGCCGCCGGTGCGCGCCGAGGAGGGATCGACCGCCAGCACCGCGACCTTGTGGCCGCGTTCGATCAGGAACATGCCGAGCGCATCGATCGTGGTTGACTTGCCGACGCCCGGCGAGCCGGTGATGCCGACCCGCACCGCCTTGCCGGTGTCGGGCAGCAGCGCCTGCACCAACTCGCGCGCCGCCGCCTGGTGATCACCGCGCCGGCTCTCGACCTGCGTGATCGCCCGCGCCAGCGCGGCGCGGTGGCCGGCGCGAAGGTCTTTGGCGAGGGCGCGGATGTCGGGGGAGGCAGGCTTCGACGCGGTCATGGCACTGGTTTACAACGGCTGGCCATTGCAGGCGAGGGGAACGCGGAGTGGCGCCAGCGAGGCTTGTTGATGACGCCTATTGCTGATCGTCCGCATCGCCCTTCGGCCGCGCGCCGGCAAAGATGCTGGCGCCTTCCGGCGTCAAATACGGCTTCAGCGTCTCCCACGGCACGAAGACGACATACTGGCCTTCGGCGTAGGGGCCGACCGCATAGGGCGGGTAGTGGAAGGTCAGGCCGGAGCTCTTTCCGGCTTCGGTCGACGGCGCCAGCGTCACGGCGCCGATCTTGAGCAGGGTCGGCTTCAGCTCCTTGTACCACTCGGCGGTGGCCGTCTCGCCGGCACCGCGCCGCTTCTTCTCGGCGTTCAGCGCCGAGACGATGGCCTTGCGCATCGCCGTCAGGGTCGGGCCGTTGTCTGCCGTCTCGGTGAAAAAGGGACGGATGCTGATGCGCTTCTTCGCCGTCGTATCCCACAGGATGGTGTTGACGTCGGTGTTCGGGTGCGCGCCGAGCGTGTCCATGTAGTCGTCGCGCAGCACGCTCACATAGCGGCCGTCGACGACGGAGCGCACGGAATATTTGCGTTCGAACGAATAGCCGCCGCGGTCCTTGAAGAGGTCAGGCTCATCCTTCCGCGCGGAAGCCGCCTCGGCGGCGTTCTTGTCGATCCACTTTTTGCCCTCGGCGAGACAATCGGCCGCCAGTGCTGGATCGGCCTTGATCTTGTCGTCGAGATAGACGTTGGCCTCGATGCTCGCGGTCTTGATCGTGGCGTCCGGCGTGGGATCGGCGGCGCGCGCGGGAAGCCAGAGGCAGGCCAGCAGGCTGGCAAGGCAAAGCAAGTGAACCGGCGTCACGAGCCGCGCGGCGCGCATGGAGAACTCCCTTCGGAGGGCAGGCAATCGCGTATAACGCTGGTGGGGTTCTGGAGCCACCAATTCCGCGTCGTCATGGCCGGGCTTGGCCCGGCCATCCACGTCTTTCTTCCGTTAGAACCAAAGACGTGGATGCCCGGGACAAGCCCGGGCATGACGAGTCTTGTGGACGGGGACGCGGCAGCGCTACTCCGCCGCCTCGCTGTGGCCGAGCCGCGCGTTGAGCTTGCGGATCAGCTCCTCTGCGGCATCGGAGATCACGGTGCCCGGCGGGAAGATTGCTTCAGCCCCGGCGGCGTAGAGCGCGTCGTAATCCTGCGGCGGCACCACGCCGCCGATGATGATCATGATGTCCTCGCGGCCGTGCTTCTTCAGCGCGGCCTTCAGTTCGGGTACTGCGGTGAGATGCGCCGCGGCGAGCGAGGAGACGCCGAGGATGTGGACGTCGTTCTCGACCGCCTGGCGGGCGGCTTCGTCGGCGGTTGCGAACAGCGGCCCGATATCGACGTCGAAGCCGACATCGGCAAAGGCGGATGCGATCACCTTCTGGCCGCGGTCATGACCGTCCTGGCCGATTTTTGCCACCAGGATGCGGGGACGCCGCCCTTCGGCCTCCTCGAAAGCGTCGATCAGGGCCTGCACTTTTTCGACCTTGTTGGACATCGCCGCTGCCTCTCGCTTGTAGACGCCGGTGATGGACTTGATCTCGGCGCGGTGGCGGCCGAACACCTTTTCCATTGCGTCCGAAATCTCGCCGACGGTGGCCTTGGCGCGCGCGGCGTCGATCGCCAGCGCCAGCAGATTGCCGTTGCCTTCGCCGGCCGAGCGGGTGAGCGCGGCGAGCGCCGCATCGACGTCCTTCTGGTTGCGCTCCTTCTTGAGCCGGCCGAGCTTGTCGATCTGCAAACGGCGCACGGTGGAGTTCTCCACCTTGAGCACGTCGATCGGCTTCTCGTTCTCCGGCTTGAACTTGTTGACGCCGATAACAGCTTGGCGGCCGGCATCGATCCGGGCCTGGCTCTTGGCGGAGGCTTCCTCGATCCGCAGTTTCGGCACGCCGGCCTCGATCGCCTTGGCCATGCCGCCGAGTTCCTCGACCTCCTGGATGTGGCCCCAGGCCTTCTGCGCGAGATCGCGGGTCAGCCGCTCGACATAGTAGGAGCCGCCCCAGGGATCGATGATGCGGTTGGTGCCGCTTTCCTGCTGCAGGAACAGCTGGGTGTTGCGGGCGATGCGCGCCGAGAAATCGGTCGGCAGCGCTAAGGCCTCGTCGAGCGCATTGGTGTGCAGCGACTGGGTGTGGCCTTGCGTTGCCGCCATCGCCTCGATCGTGGTGCGCATCACATTGTTGAAGACGTCCTGCGCGGTCAGCGACCAGCCCGAGGTCTGGCAGTGCGTGCGCAAGCTGAGCGAGCGCGGGTCCTTCGGGTTGAACTGCTTGAGCAGCTTGGCCCACAACAGCCGCGCCGCGCGCATCTTGGCGACTTCCATGAAGAAGTTCATGCCGATCGCCCAGAAGAACGACAGCCGCGGCGCGAAGCGGTCGACGTCGAGACCCGCGGCAAGCCCGGCGCGCAGATATTCGACGCCGTCGGCCAGCGTATAGGCGAGCTCGAGGTCTTGCGTCGCGCCGGCTTCCTGCATGTGGTAGCCGGAGATCGAGATCGAATTGTATTTCGGCATCCGCTGCGAGGTGTAGGCGAAGATGTCGGAGATGATCCGCATCGATGGCGCCGGCGGATAGATGTAGGTGTTGCGCACCATGAACTCTTTCAGAATGTCGTTCTGAATGGTGCCCGACAGTTTTTCCGGCGGCACGCCCTGTTCCTCGGCCGCGGCAACGAACAACGCGAGGATCGGCAGCACCGCGCCGTTCATGGTCATCGACACGCTCATCTGGTCGAGCGGGATGCCGGCGAACAGCGTGCGCATGTCGTATATGGAATCGATCGCGACACCGGCCATGCCGACGTCGCCGGAGACGCGCGGATGATCCGAGTCATAGCCACGGTGGGTGGCGAGGTCGAACGCGACCGACAGGCCCTTCTGTCCCGCGGCAAGGTTGCGGCGATAGAAGGCGTTGGAAGCCTCCGCCGTGGAGAAGCCGGCATATTGCCTGATGGTCCAAGGCTGGTTGACATACATGGTCGGGTAGGGGCCGCGCAGATAGGGCGCGATGCCGGGCCAGGTCTCGAGGAAATCGATGCCTTCGAGGTCGGCCTCGCTGTAGGCGGATTTCACCGGAATGCCCTCCGGCGTCAGCCACGGCTCGGCGTTTCCGGCCGGTGCACCTGCGGCGACGGGCTGGAACGCGACATCAGCGAAATTGGGAATCCGGGTCATTCCTTGCAGTCCTCAAACTCTCGGCTTCGCTCGATCAACCTTTGCAGGTTCTGCTTGTAGACGGGATCGCGGAATCCTGGATTCCGTTCAACCCTGTCCTTGAACCTCTCTTCGTCCTTGAACCTCTCTTCGTCGGTCACATCTTCGCTCAATTTCGTCGGAGGTCTGATCTTGCTATCGAACCGCAAGAAAGACCCCAATATCAACCCGACAAGTTCTAAGGCAGAGTCTATCATCGTTTGCTCACGCGCAACCTGCCTCTCAATCATGGTCCGGATGCTGGTGGCTGGTGATGGTCGCCATCTTCTCCGGTCCATAGTTCTGCATCGTGGTCTGGCTGGGCAGATTGGCGATGCCGACCACCCAGCCGTGCCGGGACTCGGTTCCGAATTGCTGCGTCGGGATCACCCGGTCGGGCCGGTCGAAGGTGCCGGTCATGATCTCGATGCGGGGACCGTCGATCCGGCGGAAGCTGAGCGGCGTGCCGCAGGCGGCGCAGAAGTCGCGCTCGGCGATCGAGGAGGATTTGAACGCGGCCGGCTTGCCGCGGGTCCAGGTGAAGTTCTCACGCTCGATATCGGCGAAGGAAGCGAACGGCGCGCCGGAGGCCTTCTGGCACATCCGGCAGTGACAGATGCTGATCTTGGCCGGGACGCCCGTGACCGCAAAGCGGACGGCGCCGCACTGGCAACCGCCGGTCAGGACGTGTGTCGATGGTGCTTCTGCCGTCATGCCTGCTCCATCCGCCGATAGGCCTCGCGCAACGTCGCCAGCGCATCACCGCCGGCGAACACGAACTCGCCGATGCCGGCGGCCCGCAGCGCCGCCTCCTGGTCGCCGGGCCGCCCTGCCAGATAGATATGCCTTGCTCCGGCGCCTTGAAGGGCCTTGGCGGCGTCAGCGGCGCTCGTGGCATAGACCTTGTCCGAGGAACAAATGCACGCCATCGCGGCGCCCGAGGCCTTGAAGGCCGCGGCAAGCGCCGCCGCATCGGCAAAGCCCTCGCTGTCGACGGCCTCGATCCCGCCGGTCTCGAAGAAGCTTTTTGCGAACGTCGCGCGCGCGGTGAAATCAGCTGCTGTGCCGAGATTGCCGAGAAAGACCTTCGGCCGGGCGCCGCGCCCCTTCAGTGCGGCGTCCGACTTGTCGCGCAGCGCCTCGAACGGTTCGGCAAGCCGCATCGGCGCGAGCGAATCGAACTTGATCTTGGCATCGACCTTGGCAGCCAGCGCTGCCGGTTTCACATCCAGCACCGCGATGTCGGCCTCGTGCAGGTTGGGGAATTCGCTGGCGCCGGTCAGCACGTCGCGGCGCTTCGCCACATTGGCTTCGCGCTGGGCCCGCGTCGCGGCGACCTTGTTCTGCAGCAGCCCCTGCTGGAGTGCCGGGAAGATGCCGCCGGCCTTTTCGATCTCCTGGAACAGCGTCCACGCCGCCTCGCAAAGCTGCGCGGTCAGCGTCTCGATGCTGCCCGAACCCGCCGCGGGGTCGGAGACTTTTGCAAGGTTGGATTCCTCGAGCAGCACGAGCTGCGTGTTGCGCGCCACGCGCCGGGCGAAATCATCCGGCAGGCCGAGCGCCAGCGTATGCGGCAGCACGGTGATCGCGTTGGCGCCGCCGAGGCCAGCGGCAAAGGTCGCCATGGTGGCGCGCAGCAGGTTCACATTGGGGTCGCGCTGGGTCAGCATCCGCCAGGCCGTCTGCGCGTTGACGAAGATCGGCTTCGGCTTAAGGCCGCAGGCCTCTTCGATCCTTGCCCAAAGGCGTCGCAGCGCGCGGAATTTCGCCATGGTCAGGAACTGGTCGGCGTCGGCGCTGAGGCGGAACGAGACGCCCGCGCGCGCCGCATCGAGATCGATCCCGGCGGCCTCCAGCATGCGCAGATAGGCGAGGCCCAGCGCGAGCGTGAAGGCCAGTTCCTGCACCTCCGAGCCGCCGGCATCATGCACCGGCCGGCCGTCGGCCACCACGAACGGTCCCTTGAAGCCGCGCTTGATCAGCCCGTTGACGACCTGGCCGAACGGCTTTTCGTAGTCGGCCCAGGCGCCGGGCGCGGCACCGCGCACCGCAACCGTGCTGAGCGCCTGGTAATTGAAATGAAGGTCGAGCTTGGCCGGATCGAGCTTGCGGGCCTCGACCATGTCGGCAAAGGTCTCGCCGGCGTTCTCGCGTCCGAGCACCGGGTTGAGCGCGATCATGATGCCGGCATCGAGATGGATGCCGCCGCAGGCCCGCGCCAGGGTCTTCTTGCTGGCATCGGCAAGACCGAAGCCGCGCGCGCCGGGACCGCCGGCAAACTCGAACTCGAGGCCGGTCGCCCCATTCTCGAGATCCTCCAGCGCCTGCGCATTGGCCTGCGCGGCGTCGGGATGGTCGACCCGCTGCAGGATCTGCCAGGGGGCCGCAGCGGCGCGGCCCGGAAGCGGGCCCGTGTTGGTGGCGCGGCGGTAGATCGGATCGATCTTGAGCCCATCATAGGTCTTGCCGACCAGCTTCTCGAACGGGGCGCCCTTCAGCACGCCGTCGACCAGCTTGCGCCAGTCGTCGTAGGTCGCCGATGCAAAATCCGAAGCCAGAGGCAAGTCGTCAGTCGAGGTCGTCATCCGCCCAGAATATCCTTCACCGGCCCCGCGAGGGGTCCCTTGATTTGGCCGGAAATTGCCACGGGCGGGCGGCCAAGCCAAACGGTTGTTTGAGGTGGTTTGGCTTTAATCGAGGTCCGCTAGACGGAAAATACCGTCGGCGGAGACCTCGGCCAGCGCGTCGGCGACGCGGCGGCCGGCGATGATGCGGTCCGGAACGATCTCGGCCAGCGGCACCAGCACGAAGGCGCGCTCGAACAGGCGCGGGTGCGGCAGCGTCAGTTCCGGCTTGTTCAGTGTGACGTCGTCATAGGCGATCAGGTCGAGGTCGAGGGTGCGCGGGCCCCAGCGCTGCTCGTTCTTGCGGTCGCGGCCGAACTTGGTTTCGATCTTGTGCAGCGTGAACAGCAGCGCATGCGGATCGAGGCTGGTCTCGATCTCGATGCAGGCATTGATGAAGCTGTCCTGCTGCTGCTCGCCCCAGGGCGGCGTCGAATAATCCGACGAGCGCGCCAACAGCGCCGCCTGCGTCATGCCGCAGATATTTGCGATCGCCTTGCGAAACGTGGTGCGGACGTCGCCGACATTGCCGCCGAGTGCGATCAGGACATCAGCCATCGGGGGTCACCCATGGGGCGGTGAATGCGGCGCTGGATGGCGCGAGCGGGTCAGCACCACGCCGACATCGTCGAAGATCGCGGCGATCGGCGCATGCGGCTTGTGCACGGTGACCTTGACCGCCCTGACGCGCGGGAAGGTGACCAGGATGTCGTCGGCCACCGCGCCGGCGGCGCGCTCGAGCAGCTTGTAGTTGGTGTTCTTGAATGCCGACGTCGCGGTCGCCACCACGTTGGAATAGGAGACCGTGTCGGAGAGGCGGTCGGTACGCGAGGATTCCGAGAGGTCGGTGTAGAGCTCGAGATCGATCACGAAGCGCTGCCCGACCTCGGTCTCATGTTCCATCACGCCATGGCGGGCATGGATGACGATCCCGGTAATGAAGATCGTGTCGGTCATTGCTGTCCCTTGATTGCTGCGGCCACCCGCAGCGCCTGAACGGTTTCCGCGACGTCATGCGCGCGGATGATGCGGGCGCCATTCTGCACGGCGATCAGGTGCGCGGCGATCGAGCCGCCGATCCGCTGTTGCGGCTCCGCAGGCACGACCGTGCTGATGAAGCGCTTGCGCGAGGCGCCGACCAGCACCGGCAGGCCGAAGCAGTCGAGCTCGGCGAGCCGCGCCAGCGCCATCATGCTCTGCTCCGGCGTCTTGCCGAAGCCGATCCCGGGATCGAGCACGATCCGGTCGTCGGCAATGCCGGTGCGCGCGGCAATCTCGAGCGAGCGCTCGAAGAAGGCGGTGATATCGCGCATGATGTCGATCGCCGGATCGGCCTGCTCGCGATTGTGCATGATGATCACGGGCACGCCGCGCGCGGCGACCATTGACGCCATGCCGGCATCGCGCTGCAGGCCCCAGACGTCGTTGGCGATCGCAGCGCCCTGATCGAGCGCCCAGGCCACGACCTCCGATTTCATGCTGTCGATCGAGACCGGCACGCCGAGCGCGATCACCTCGGCCAGCACCGGCTTCAGCCGCGCCATCTCGGCATCGGCGGAGACCGGCTGCGAGCCGTAGGGACGGGTGGATTCCGCGCCGATGTCGATGATGTCGGCGCCCTCGGTGACCAGCCTGCGGGCCTGCGCCAGCGCCTGCTCGGGTGCGACGAACTGTCCGCCATCGGAGAATGAATCCGGCGTCACGTTCAGGATGCCCATCACGGCCGGATAGGGCATCGACAATAGCGCCGGCAGCACCGCTGATACGGCCGTGCCGGCCCCCGCCGATGCTATGGGCTTGGTCGCCATCATGCGGTGGCTTTGCGCTGACGACAGCGGCAAGTCAAGATGTCGCAGGGATGCGTGGGCGCCGGCGGCCGCTGAGTGCCTTTAAGGAAGGCTAATAGGTCACCCTAATAGGTGATTTTCGGAGGCAGCTTGCGTGCCTGTTCGATCAGCAGCTCGACCGATTTCTCCGACGGCATCACGCGGACGAGCTTCCGCCTCACATTGGCGTCCTTCATGCTCTGCGCCAGCCGCGACGGGTTGCGGTGGGCGAGCTCGCGCACCGTGGTGACGCCGGCAGCGCGGACCAGCCCTACCTTCGCCTTGCCCATGCCGGGAATCCGCATGTAGTCGGAGATGTTGGCCCATTCGAGCAGTTGCTGTTCGCTGATCCCGGTCTTGGCGGACAGCTCCTTGCGTCCCTTGACGGTGCGGGCGGCTTCAAGCAGCGCTTCGGTCGTGCGGATACCCTGCGATTTCAGTTTGTTGGCGCAATAGGCGGACAGGCCTTCGATCTCGGAGAGGGGGTATGTCATGATACTCGTATGCAGGTAGAAGGGAGCGCACGCGCAAAAGGCGTTGGGAAAATGCTTCAGGCGAACTGGCTGAGGCCCGGCGTCCCCGAGATGATCTCGCCCATTTGATCCGCTCCGATTTTGTCGCGGCCAAACCTAAAAAGTTCACGCGCGACGTTCTGTATCTCACTCATGCTCAATCCGAGCGCCATCAGCCGGGTGCCGACGGCCATCAGCCCGCCACCCATCAACCGCGATAGACCACCGCTGTTGTTGGCGGTGGCAATCGCCGCTTCGGCGCCGGGGATTTGGTCGATCAGAGCCTGGACCTTGTCGGAAGGTCCCTCGTTACGGAGGAAACCCAGAACGATGCCGATGGTTTTTTCAGCGACAGCACCATCGATGCCGGCCTTCGCGGCCAGCCGTCCAACCAATTCGTCCATATTGCCCCGCCTCAACCGGCTTTAGCCGGATCGTTCTTGAGGATTTATCTTGAGCGCCTGTGTCACGAAATTCAAGCGATCCGCGCATTTCAGTTCGTTTTCTTTTTCGATCGCGCCGTGACTGTTGCCTCGCTGCAAGAGTGAGCGGCGGATTCACACTATCTTGTCGCAATGCGCAATGCCTTTCGTCACTTGGCCGGGAATAAAGTATGAGGAACTGGTGAAGCGACAATCTACGTCGGCACGCGTCGATGGTTTCAATCGACCTGCAAGATGCAATATGATGGCATAGGTTCGACACATCGAACCGGGTTCGACACCGAACCGGGTTCGACATCGAACCAATCTAATCTGCGCGAAGAGGCGAAGCGATGGCGACCTCCGACAACACACTGGCCGATACGGACGAGAAGATTTTTATCGGCAAGGGCGAGGAGACGGCATGGCTGACGCTGGCGCTGGCCAACCGGCATGGCCTTGTCACCGGCGCAACCGGAACCGGCAAGACCGTCTCGCTGCAAGTCATGGCCGAAGGATTTGCACGCGCCGGCGTTCCGGTTTTCGCAGCCGACATCAAGGGCGATCTCTCCGGTATCTCCGAAATCGGCGAGGCCAAGGACTTCATCGTCAAACGCGCCAAGGACATGGGGCTGACGTTCCAGCCGGATCAGTTCTCGACCGTGTTCTGGGACGTGTTCGGCGAGCAGGGCCATCCGGTGCGCGCCACCGTCACCGAAATGGGGCCGCTGTTGCTGTCGCGGATGCTCGACCTGAACGACGTGCAGGAGGGCGTGCTCAATGTCGCCTTCCGTGTCGCCGATGAGAACGGCCTCACGTTGATAGACATGAAGGATCTGCGTGCGCTTCTGGATGCGATCGCGCCCAACGGCAGCAAGAAAGCGGCCGACGACGAGGAAGATCCGCTGGCGCCGATCCGCAAGGCGGCCCAGGGCTACGGCAACGTCTCCAAGGCGACGGTCGGAACGATCCAGCGTCAGCTCCTGGTGCTCGAGAACCAGGGCGGCGCGAAGTTCTTCGGCGAGCCGGCGCTGACGCTGAAGGATTTCATGCGGACCGACCGCGAAGGCCGCGGCATGGTTAACGTCCTCGTCGCCGACAAGCTGATGCAGAGCCCGCGGCTTTACGCCACGTTCCTGCTCTGGATGCTCTCGGAATTGTTCGAGGAATTGCCGGAGGCGGGCGACCTGCCGAAGCCGAAGCTGGTGTTCTTCTTCGACGAGGCGCATCTGTTGTTCACCGACGCGCCGAAGGCGCTGATGGACAAGATCGAGCAGGTGGTGCGGCTGATCCGCTCCAAGGGCGTCGGCGTCTATTTCGTCACGCAGAATCCGATCGACGTGCCGGACAAGGTGCTGGCGCAGCTCGGCAACCGTGTGCAGCACGCGCTGCGCGCCTTCACGCCGCGCGACCAGAAGGCGGTCGCCGCGGCCGCACAGACCTTCCGCCCTAATCCGAAGCTCGACACCGCGCGGGTGATCATGGAGCTCGCCAAGGGCGAGGCGCTGGTGTCGTTCCTCGAGGGCGGCGGCACGCCGTCGATGGTCGAGCGCATTATGGTGCGGCCGCCGTCGGCACGGATCGGGCCGATCACGCCCGAGGAGCGCAAGGCGATCATGGATGCGAGCCCGGTGAAGGGCAAATACGACACCGCTGTTGACGCCGAATCCGCCTACGAGATCATCCAGAAGCGGCTGTCCGGGGCGGCGGCTGCGCCGGCGGATGGTGGCGATGGCAGCGGAGGGGGCGGCATCCTCGGCCAGATCGGCTCGATCGCGGCCACGATCTTCGGCACCAATGTCAAGCGCGGCCGGCTCTCGACCGGGCAGGTGATCGCGCGCAACGTCACGCGCTCGGTCACCGACAAGGTGATCGGCGGCGTGGTTGCCGATCTCGGCAAGTCGGTCGGCGGTTCGGTCGGCGGCTCGATCGGCCGTGCACTGGTGCGCGGCGCGCTCGGCGGAATTCTGCGCCGATAGCATCGCGCCGCTCCGGCCGGCGCGGGCGAGCGGCTTTGCCTCCGCCGGCCGGCGCGCTACAAGTTGGCGCAACGTCCAACCAATAGGATATCCGCGATGTCCAATGCCAAGCTGCAGCCCGTCCTCGACCGCATCGACGCCGATTTCGACAACAGTCTGGAGCGGCTGTTCACGCTCCTGCGGATCAAATCGATCTCGGCCGATCCGGCCTTCGCCAATGACTGCAAGGCGGCCGCCGATCATCTCGCCAAGGATATCGCAACCCTCGGCTTCAAGACCGAGGTGCGGCCGACGGCGGGCCATCCGGCCGTGGTCGGCAAGCTGAACGGCTCGACCGACGGCCGTCCGCATGTGCTGTTCTACGGCCATTACGACGTGCAGCCGGTCGATCCCCTGAATCTCTGGCACCGTCCGCCGTTCGAGCCCGTGGTGACCGACCATGCCGACGGGCGCAAGATCATCGTCGCGCGCGGTGCCGAGGACGACAAGGGACAGCTGATGACCTTTGTCGAGGCGTGTCGCGCCTGGAAGAACGTGACGGGATCGCTGCCGGTCGACATCACCATCGTCATCGAGGGCGAGGAGGAGATCGGCTCGAAGAATTTCGTGCCGTTCCTGGAGGCCAACAAGGATGACCTGAAGGCCGACTTCGCACTGGTCTGCGACACCGGCATGTGGGACCCCAACACGCCGGCGATCACCACCTCACTGCGCGGCCTGGTCTATGACGAGGTCAAGATCAAGGCCGCCAACCGCGACCTGCATTCCGGCGTGTTCGGCGGCGGCGCGCAGAACCCGATCCGCGTGCTGACGCGGATCCTCGGCGGCCTGCATGACGAGAACGGCCACATCACCATCCCCGGCTTCTATGACGGCGTGAAGGATCTGCCGCCGGACATTCTGGCGCAGTGGAAGCAGCTCAATCTGACGCCGGACAGCTTCCTCAAGCCGATCGGTCTCTCGCTGCCGGCCGGCGAAAAGGACCGGCTCCTGATCGAGCAGGTGTCCTCGCGCCCGACCTGCGACATCAACGGCATCGTCGGCGGTTACACCGGCGAGGGCTCGAAGACGGTGATCCCGGCCGAGGCGTCAGCGAAGGTCTCGTTCCGCCTGGTCGAGGGACAGAATCCCGAGAAGATCCGCCAGGCGTTCCGCGACTACGTGAAGGCGCGCGTGCCGGCGGACTGCAAGGCCGAGTTCACCGATCATTCCTCCGCGCCGGCGATCGCGCTCGACTGGAACATGAAGCCGCTCGCGGCCGCCCGCCGCGCGCTGACCGATGAATGGGGCAAGGATGCGCTGCTGGTCGGCTCCGGCGCCTCGATCCCGATCGTCGCCGACTTCAAGCGCACGCTCGGCCTCGACAGCGTGCTGGTCGGCTTCGGGCTCGACGACGACAACATCCATTCGCCGAACGAGAAGTACGACCTCAAGAGCTACCACAAGGGCATCCGCTCCTGGGCGCGGATTCTGGCGGCGTTCGCCGACGCCAAATAGCGCGAGGCACCCTGAACGTAAAAACGCCGCCCGGAATTGGGCGGCGTTTTGATTCTGAACGTGCAGAGGGTGTTGGCGAACAGTTTACCCGAAGATTGTGAAATTTCAATCGCGATAGCCGGGGTTCACCCGGTCGAGCTTGCGCAGCAGCCGCGGCCAGACCAGCTGGGTCGAGCGCAGCTCGGCACGGTCCGGGTTGGACAAGAGCTCGGTGTTCTTGTCGATCGCCTCCGCCTCGACCGGATAGGCGATCGGGCCGAGTGCGCGGGTCGCCACCTGCATCGAGCAGGCGCGCTCCAGATGGTACATCCGCTCGAAGGCGGATGCGACCGAGCGGCCGACCGTCAGCGTGCCGTGATTGCGCAGCAGCATGTGGTTCTTGCCGCCGAGATCGCGCTGCAGGCGCGGGCGCTCGTCGTGATCGAGCGCGATGCCTTCATAGTCGTGATAGGCGAGGTCGTGGGTGACGAGCTGCGCGGTCTGGTTCAGCGGCAGCAGTCCCTCCGGGCTCGACGATACCGCGGTGCCGTCGACGGTGTGCAGATGGAGCACGCAGCCGGCGTCCTCGCGCACCTCGTGGATCGCCGAATGGATGGTGAAGCCGGCCGGGTTGATGCTGTAGTCGCTCTGCGAGAGCTGGTTGCCATCGAGGTCGACCTTGACCGGGCTGGAGGCGGTGATCTCGTCGAACATCAGCCCGTAGGGGTTGATCAGGAAGTGATGCTCCGGTCCGGGCACGCGGGCCGAGATGTGGGGATCGACCAGATCATCCCAGCCGTAGAGCGCGACCAGCCGGTAGCAGGCGGCGAGATTGACCCGCTGTTGCCACTCCGCGTCCGTCATGCCGGACGGAATTTCCTTCAAGCGTGCTTCGGCCGGCGACATGGGTGGGATCTCCCGTGAATATTGGTTGTCTGGGAAGGATAGCCCCGTGTGCTTCCCCCAGCAAGGCACGGGCGGGGTGGCAGTCATGCGTCGGCGGCGTTTCGCGCGGAATGTGCGAGATTGTTGACGAAGTTCGCCAGCATGTTCGCGCCGATCACCGTAGCGATCTCGACGATCTCGGCGTCGCCGAATCCCGCGTCGCGGACGGCCGCGAACTCCACGGCATCGACACCGCCGCGCGCAGCAATCACAGCCTTGGTGAACCGCAAGACCGCGGCCGCAGCCCGGTCCCGCGAGCCGAATGCTGTTGCCGCATCGAGCTCCTGATCGCTAACGTCGGCGCAACGCGCAAGGTGGCGGTGGTTGGCAAGGCAGGAGTTGCAACCGTTTGTGTTGGCGACCGCAATGGCGATCCGTTCGCGCAAGGCTGCCGGCAGCGCTCCGTCCTTCAAGGCGGCGCGCAGTGCGAGGTAGCCGTGCAGGGCCGCCCGCGAATGCGAGAGCACGCGCATCAGGTCAGGCACGAAACCCAACTCCCGCTCGATCGCCGCAATGGATATTGCGCTGTCGCCCGTCAGTCTCTCGATAGCGAGGGGCTTCAGATCAGACATTGTGCTGCTCCCGCGCAACGGGGCCGTCTGGTCGACGGCCCCGGGTCATCGTCAGCTGGCCGGCGGCTTGCAGGCCGAGCAGCCCTCGACAATGAAGGACCGGAAGTTCGCGGCTTTGTCGCGGATCGCCGCGAGCTCCGCTTGCTCGGGCGCATCGTGCCAAGCCTGCGCCTTTGCCAGGCTGTCGAAGATATAGATCGTAATACGATGCGGCAGCGGAGTTCCGGCGACGGCTTCGGCCTTCCCGCCGCGCGCCAGGAAGCGGCCGCCGAATTTGTCGATCAGTTCGCCCTGCCGCTTGGCGTAAGTGGCAAAGCCTGCCTGATCGGTCACGTCGACCTCGTTGACGACATAGGCGGGCGCAGAAGCCGTGCCTTGTGCGTGCAGGCCGGACAACGCGAGGAAGCCGAGGCTAACGGCCGCGGAAGTGACGCACGCGAATTTCGAAGTCGGTGTCATGGCGGTCTCCGTCGAGAGGGGCGAGCATGTTGGTGCTCAACGGCCGTCACCTTGGTACGACAGGGCTATAATCAGAATGGCGAAATATCGCATAGGGGTATAATAACATCTGATGGTTGGGAAACTCACGGATTGGGAACAGCGCATCGGCCGCCGGCTTCGGCTGCGCGACCTGCATGTGCTGGCGTCGGTCACCAAGCTTGGCAGCATGGCGAAGGCGGCTGCGGAGCTTCGGCTCACCCAGCCGGCGATCTCGCAGGCCATCGCGGATCTCGAAGCCGCGCTCGGTGTCCGCTTGCTCGAGCGTTCGCCGCGCGGTGTGTCGCCGACCGCCTATGGCGAGGCGCTGCTCCGGCGCGGCACCGAGGCGTTCGACGCGCTGGCGCAGGGAATCAAGGACATCGAGTTTCTGTCCGATCCCGGCAAGGGCGAGGTATGGGTCGGAACGTCGGAATCCTATATCTCCGGCGGGCTTCTTTCGGCCGTCATTGCCGGACTCGCCGCGCAATATCCACGCATTGTCGTTCACGTCCTCGAGGCGAATACGGCTGCGATGGAATTTCGCGAGTTGCGCGAGCGCAAGGTCGACATGATGCTTGGTCGTATTTCCGGCCCGGTGCGCGACGACGATCTGAAGGTCGACGTTCTCTATGACGAGCCAATCGTGGTTGCCGCCGGCACGAATCATCGTCTCGCCCGGCGCAGGCAGCTCACCCTCGGGGATCTGACCGATGAATCCTGGATTCTTGCGCCGCCGGGTACGGCGGTGCGCGACCTCGTGAGCGGTGCGTTCAGCGCGCAGGGACTTCCGGTGCCGCGATTGGGCGTCACGACCTATTCGATGCAGTTGCGCATGCAACTGATGGCGACCGGTCAGTATCTTACACCGGTGCCGGCTTCATTGCTGCAGTTCAATGCCGAACGCTGGTCGCTAGAGCATTTTCCGACCGGAATGAATCGGGTGGGGATTCCCAAAACGGCGCGAGTCAGATTCAAGCTGCATGCTGGCGAGGGAGGCCAGCATGTATGGCCAGGGCGCTTTCGGTTGATCTTCGTCAAAGGGTGATAGCCGCGATTGACGGTGGCATGTCCTGTCGACAGGCTGCTGAGCGCTTTGGTGTCAGCGCGGCCAGTGCGATCCGCTGGCGCGGTCGCCTCAAGGAAGTTGGCGACATCGTTCCTAAACGCCAGGGCGGTGACCGCAAATCGCAGCGCATCGAAGCGCATTCGCAATTGATTCTGGAGGCAGTGACAGCGAAGCCGGATATCACGCTCGCCGAGTTGCGAGAACTGTTGAAACGTCGTGGAATATCGACTGGCATCGCGTCGCTCTGGCGTTTTTTCCAGCGCAGAAAGATCACACTTAAAAAAAGACAGCGCACGCCGCCGAGCAACGGCGCGGCGATATAAATGCCGCGCGTGAGGAGTGGTTCGAAGGGCAAATCGATCTTGACCCTGAGCGTCTCGTCTTCATCGACGAAACCAGCGCCAACACCAAAATGGCGCGGCTTTACGGCCGCTCGCCACGCGGCGAGCGATGTCGTGCAGCTATCCCACACGGACATTGGAAGACGACGACATTCACCGCTGGATTGCGCTCCGACGGTCTGATCGCGCCGCTTGTTCTGGACGGTCCAATGGATGGCGACGCTTTCCTGGCCTACGTCGAGCAATTGCTCGCCCCATCGCTGCGGCCGGGCGATACCGTTATCATGGACAACTTGCCCGCTCACAAGGTCCATGGCGTTCGAGAGGCCATCCGGGCGGTCGGAGCAAGCCTGCTCTATCTTCCGCCCTACAGTCCAGACTTCAACCCGATCGAAATGGCCTTCTCTAAACTGAAAGCCCTGTTGCGGGCCGCCGCAGCGCGCACCATGCCCGATCTCTGGCAAGCAATCGCCAACGCTCTCAAGCGCTTCTCACCCGAGGAATGCCAAAATTATCTCGTCGCGGCTGGTTACGACGCAACGTGATCGGAAAATGCTCTAACGGGCTTGCCGGTGTCGCTCGGAAAGCCCTTGCCGGTCGCCATCGTTACGTTGAAGCACCGGCTGCTTCATCCGGCTGCGCAGCTGCTGATCGAGCAGGCGCGGAAGGCGACGGCTTCGAAGGCCGGCACGACAAAACGTGCCACGCGAGGCTAGAGCATTTTTGGTTGCGATTGAATCAGAACCGAAGCTCTAGCTTTTTGTCTTGACGCGTTCTCTTCACACGAACCGGCGTCCACTTCGCTCGAAGACGCTCCAGGCGGTCCTGGTATCGCGCGCTACGGCGCCGGGATCGCCAGCAGGCTCGAGATGCTGCGGCCGCGGATGTCGTAGACGCGGGCGAACACGACGTCGTCGCGCTTGATCTCGACCATCACAGGGGCGGTGAGGCCCTTGCAGTAGAATTCGCCGAGCGTCATGGCGAAGTCGGCGGCATTGCTGTCCCAGCCTATCGTGAAGTCGGGCCCGAGCGCGACCTGCGCGGGGCGCTGCGGTCCGCACACAGCGACCTTCCACTTGCGATGCTGCGGCGGCACTTCCTGCCGCTCCGCCAACTGCTCACGCAGCCCGTCCGACGCCTGCTTCAGCGCCAGGCCCCAATAGTCCAGCATGAAGAAGTTGTCCGCGGTCCGCACCGTGCCGGCGATGTGGTTGAAGTGCGTGTACTGATAGGGATGCAGGCGGATCATTTCGCTGAACGGCAGCAGCAGGCCGAACGCGAACACGGCGAGCGCCGCAGGCTGCCAGGCGCGGCGGTTCTCGCCGAGCCAATCCATGCCGCGGGCGAATGCGACGCCGGCGAGCACCGCCATCGGCGGGATCACGAAGATGAAATGGCGGATGCCGTTGTAGAGCGCCGGCCGCTTCACCATCGCGATCACCAGCGGCAGCGTCGCCGCCAGCGTCAGCATCAGCATGATCGACTTGCGCTTCGCCGGCACCTCGGTGCGCGACAGTGACATGAAGGTGATGACGATGGCTGCGGTCAGCAGCACCAGCAGCACTTCGGGCAGTTGCAGCGCGAACAGGGTGGGCAGATAGGACCACGGCATGTCCGGCACCGACACCAGCGCGCCGTCGAACATCTCCTTCCACGGCTTCTCGAAGAAGTGCGAGAAATAGGTCACCGCTTCGAACGGATGCCCGGGCTCCATGATCGACCACGGCCAGATCAGGCCCATCACGAGATAGCCGAACACAAGCCCCGGCAGCAGCACATAGATGACATGGGCAAAGCGATGGGTGGCCTCGCGCGCGCCCTGCTTGCGGAGTTCCTCGATCCACAGCGGAGCGAAGCCGACGACGGCGTAGATCAATGCGAGCCCGCCGAGGACGCGGCAGCCGATCGACAGGCCGGCCCCTAAGCCCACGATCAGGATCGTGCGCGGCGAGGGCGCTGGATATTCTTCCATCAGGCGGACGAGGCCCATGATCAGGATCACCATCGCCACGGCGAACGGCGCATCCTTCGGATTCATGAACATGTGGCCGTAGAAGGTCGGGCACAGCGCCAGCAGCAAGAGCGCCGCCAGTCCCGCCAGCGGACCACCGACGCGGCGCGCCAGGCGCCAGGTGACCGCAAGGCCGATCACGCCGACGATCGCGCCGAGCAGGCGGCGTGTCTCGAACAGTTCGAGCGGGATGATCTTGTGCAGCAGGGCAGCTGCCATATCGAAGCCGCCGCCGTACATATAGAGGTTGGCAAACGACAGCGCGCCGGTGTCCTTGAACCCGGACCCGTACATGCGCAGCAGCAGGTCGGCGTATTCAGCGTGGGTGTAATCGTCCCAGCCCAGGCCGTAATCGCGGAATGTGAGACCGGCGACCACGGCGACCACGCCGAGGACGAGGAATGCGAGATCGTCGCAGGTCTTCTCCATCGAGCGCCGCGCAGGCGCCTCGAATGCAGACGTCGTAATCGATGACATAGCTAGTGGTACCGGCGTGCCTGTGGCCCTGTTTGGCGCTTTAGGGCCTCATTCCCCGGCATCCATAGCGCAGTTCCGTTTCCAAGTAATTGGTAATTGTGGCGTAATTTCCCAGATGCATTGCAATATATTGGCAGCAATTCGTCGTCAGTAAATTTACGGGAGCTGTGCTGCGGCGCAGTCGTTGGGAGCGCGATCTGCCGCGCGGAGCGCTGGTTAAGCGGGATGTTAGGGAACTCTACCTACAATTGGCGGTTGGCGGTGTGGGCACTATGACGGTATCGTGGCGTCGGTGGCTCGCGCCGATTTTCGGTCGGGTCTCCCGGGGGTTAGTTCGATGAAGGTTGGTCTGTTGGTCGTCGGTGCGGGCCTGGTTTTGGCAGGCTTGGCGGCGGTCGGCTTGGGAATCCAGGACAAGGAGTTCAGCTTCGGCAGCACCATGATCCTGGTCGGCGTGACCGGTGTATGCTCGGGCGCGATCGTCCTGGGCCTCGCCGCGGTCGTACGCGAGCTCCAGGCCATGGGCGGACGGCTCGACGCGGTTGTTGCCACGGGTATCCGGTCCGGGGGCCCGTCGCCGTCTGCAACTTCCCCGCGCAACGCTCCCGACGATCCGGTGTTCCCGCCGCCGCGTGAGCCAAAGGTCGCGGCGCCTCCGCCGCTCGCTCCATCGGTCCAGCCATCCGCGCCCGCGGCGCCACCGCCCTGGCACGACGAAATCCCCCAGCGTGGCGCGTCTGGCGAGCTGCCGCCGCCGGGCGCAACGCCCACCGACGGCGAAGGGCCGCCCAAGCGGCGCAACCTGCTGTTCTCGTCCTCGCGGAAGGAGCGCGACAGGACCCAGGGGCGCGCTGCTGCCGAGCCGCTCACGCCGGATCTGTTGTCGCCGGAACTGCGTCCAAATCCTTCCGCTGCGGCCGAGGCTGCGCCGGCAACCTTCGACGATGCCTGGCCGAAGGCCGAGCGACCGAGATCGGTCGATGTCGCCCCGCGGCGTACGCCCCGGCCGTCAACCTTCGGCGAGACCCAGTCGGCCGCCGCCGCGCCGTCGCCGTCGCCGTCATCAGGCCATCCGCCGGCGCCGCAGGAGCAGCCCCCGGTCACCGTGCTCAAATCGGGCGTCGTCGACGGCATGGCCTATTCGCTCTATTCGGACGGATCGATCGAAGCGCAGATGCCCGAGGGCATGATGCGGTTCGCCTCGATCGACGAGCTCAGGTCGCATCTCGAGCAGCGGCCGTAGATCCGCGCCAATACTTGCGAGCCGCCGGCGCGAAGCCTAAAATTCGGCCGTTCTTGTCAGGCTTGCTGCAATCCGCTCATATTCGCCAAGTAGTACGCGATTCCATTTATGTATTGCTGCACATGGATACTGTCCGGTGGGCGCCGGGCCGTCGCTAGCCCGTCTTATTCGTCAGAGTGCGCCTGAGAGGCTGGCGAGCGTGGTGTAAAGCGCTGATGCGGCGTAGGATTCGGTTGCAAAGCCAACCCCATCACCTCAACCGCGAACGCCAGGCCCGCCATGACCGATGATACGATTCTGCCCTTCTCGTTTCCAGCCGTTCACGCCAAGAAAGTCACAGCTGCCTTCGATGGCGGTCGGCTGACCTCGAACGGGGGCGTGATGCTTCTGGCGATGGCCGAGCGGCGTCTCGGCTTGGCCGACAATTTGGCCCGGGTGTTCCCGGATCGGCGCGATCCGACGCGGGTCGTGCACAGCCTTGTCGATATGTTCCGCGCGCGCATGTTCGCGATCTGCTGCGGCTACGAGGACGCCGACGACCTCGATCATCTGCGGTCCGATCCCGCATTCAAGCTGGCCTGCGGACGGCTGCCGGACACGGGTCGCGATCTGTGTTCCCAACCGACGCTGTCGCGGCTGGAGAATGCTCCGCGCCTGCGCGACGTGATCCGACTGACCTACACTTTGGTCGACGCATGGATGGATAGCTACCCGCGCGAGCCGGCATCCGTCACGCTCGACATCGATGATACCTGCGATGTCGTCCACGGCCATCAGCAGCTCTCGCTGTTCAACGCTCATTATGACGAACGCTGCTTCCTGCCGATCCACGTCTACGACACGGAGAAGAGCCGGCCCGTGGCGGTCGTGTTGCGGCCCGGCAAGACGCCGGGCGGCGTCGAGGTGCGTGCCCATCTGCGCCGCCTGATACGGCATATCCGGACGCGGTGGCACAACACGCGAATTACGTTCCGTGGCGACGGGCACTATGCCCGGCCGGAGGCAATGGCGTGGTGCGAGACCAACGGCATCGACTACATCTTCGGTCTGTCCGGCACCAAGCCGCTCGCCAGAAAACTCGACGAGGCCGCCGACGACATCCGCACGCGACGCGCCATCGAGAACCTGCCGGTTCTGCGTGGCTATACCGAGACGCGCCACAAGGCCAAGTCCTGGGATCGCGAACGGCGTACCGTCGCCCGTATTGAGGCGACGATGCTCGGCCTCGACATCCGTTTCGTCGTCACCAGCCTCGATGTCGGCTCGGCCGAGTGGATCTACGACAGCCTGTATTGCGCGCGCGGCCAAGCCGAGAATCTGATCAAGCTGCATAAGACACAGCTCGCCTCCGATCGCACCAGCTGCCGTTCGGCGCTCGCCAATCAAGTCCGCCTCGTTCTCCACACCGCCGCTTATTGGCTGATGCTGACCGTGCGCGACGCGATTCCCAAAGCCCGGGAATTGGCCACAGCCGAGTTCGCGACGCTGCGTCTTCGTCTCTTGAAACTCGCTGCCCGTGTCGTCGAGACCACGAGCCGCATTCGCCTTGCGTTTGCCGCGGCATGTCCCGAAGCCGACCTGATCCGCGGCTTGCCAGGCGCGCTGCTGCCGCTCGGTCCTTGACCGGCGGGGCGTCCGCCCCCCGTTCGCCCAACCCATCCCTCAAGCGCGTTGCAAAGTACGGGTCGTCAGGCGGTGAAAAGCCGAAGGCAATCCCGCGCGCCTCGTCAGAGCAGATGTGCGGCCACATCAATCGGACTAAAAAAAGCACTCTCACGAATAGGACGGGCTAGCACGGGGAAGATTGAGCCATGTCCGATATCTCAGGCAAAACGCCGGTCGAGCTGACCGCAAACATCGTTTCGGCCTATCTCAGCAACAATCCGACGCCGGCCTCGGATATTCCGAACCTGATCAGCCAGGTCCACGCCGCCTTGCTGCGGGTGTCGAGCGGGCGCAGCGACACGCCGAGCGAGCCGGCCAGGCCTGCGGTGTCGATGAAGAAGTCGATCACGCCGGAATATCTGGTGTGTCTCGAAGACGGCAAGCGCTTCAAGTCGCTCAAGCGCCATCTGCGCACCCAGTACAACATGACGCCGGAGCAATATCGCGACAAATGGGGGCTGCCGGCCGATTATCCGATGGTGGCGCCGAACTACGCGGTGGCGCGATCGCAACTCGCCAAGAAGATGGGACTGGGCCAGCAGACCCGGAAGCGGAAGTAGGGGTTTACGCGGCGGACGCCAGCGCCTCGCGCGCATCGTTGCGGATGCGATCGACCATCGAGCGGAGACCGTTGGAACGCTGCGGCGTCAGATGGTCGCGGAAGCCGAATTCGTCGAACAGCGCGAGCGCATCGGTGGCGAGGATGTCCTTCGGCGTATGCCCGGAAAACAGCGTCAGCACGATCGCGACCAGGCCGCGCACGATGTGGGCATCGCTGTCGCCGACATAGATCAGGCGGGGTTTGCCATTGGCATCGCGCTCGACCCGTTTCGACAGCCAGACCTGGCTGACGCAGCCCTGCACCTTGTTCTCGGCCGAGTGCTCCGCTTCCGACAACGGCTCGAGCGTGCGGCCGAGCTCGATGACGTAGCGGTAGCGGTCGTCCCACTCGTCCAGCAGCGCAAAATTGTCCCTGATTTCGTCGATCGTCGTCATCGTGGCCCGCGTCCTATCCTTAACGGCTTATATAGGGAAGGCGGGCCGCGAAAGCGACGAAAATGGAACCGGTTCCGCGGCTATTATTGTTTCGACCTGTCTTCTTGACGCGAACCGGTACCCACTTCGCTCGAAAACGCTGCTATTTTCAGCTCATGGCGTCGGCGGCAGGCGGAATTCGATCGTCTGATCGTCCGCGGTCAGCGTGTCGCGGGATGCGGCAAGGGCTGACGCGGTATCGTCGCCGCCGATCGAGCCGGTGTGGTCCGGCGGCTTCTTGTCGGTGATGATCTGGTAGAGCTTGCGCGCGCCGTCGGTTGCGCGCTGACCGATCGCGGTCGCGGCCTGGCCGCCGACTTCGCAGGCGGAAGGCTGGCGCTTGCAGAACTGACCCATGTCGTTGATCGTCGCCGTCGCGGCCGACACCGCGTCCGACGCGTTGATCTGCGGCACCTTGTCCGCTTCGGGTGTTTTGTCTCTCGGCAGCAGCACGAGCACAAGCCCGAGCCAGAATGCCAAACGCAGCAGGAAGAACATGGCGCGATCCCGGTCGTCTATCTTGTCTTTTGCTTCTTGCGCGGTCGATGCCGCTATTGCCCTCAGGCTTAGCAGCGGTCGATAAACCGGAAGTATCCGCATTGAAGTAAATCCGCCCAAAAATCGCGGAAAATCCGCCTGAATTGATTCGCCGTAAATTTTCGATTGATGGCTGCATGTGCGCGCCGAGTGCGCAGATTGCGCCGCGTCCACCCTTTCGAAACCATAGATTGTCGCATCCGGAAACCAGTCGTTCACCATCCCCGACAAATGGGCGGTGAATGGCTGCGTCAAAGCCTCGCCAATGCACGGTGTTTGGCAGCAGGCCGCATTGCCTTAGCGTTCGCTTAAGTTCGCTCTGACACGTTGACCTGCAATCACCAAGGAGGCGTTCCGGCGCGTCTGTCTGACGACTAAGCCGAAGCGCGAGTGCTGTGAGTAGTTTGAGTCTGATCCGCGATTGCCTGGATGCGCTGCTGCATCCGTCGGCGCAATATGATGCGCTGACGCGTGCGCGCCATCGTGCCTTCATGGCGCCGCGGCTGCTCGGCAGCCTGGCGGCGCTCGCTTCCTTTCCGGCCTTCCTGGCGATGCGCGGTGCGCCCACAGCGATCGAGGTCGCGGCATTTGCCTGGCTGATCGCGCCGATCCTGCTGTCATGGTTCCTGTCGCGCACCGGCCGCTATGAAGGCGCGCATGTGCTGTCGTCGCTGGCGCTCGCGGGTCTCGTGATGATGATCGCGGCGTCCACCGGCGGCATCGCGTCGTTCGCCACGGTTTGGCTCGTCGTGATTCCGATCGAGGCCGCATTGTCGGCCTCGCGGCGCGTGGTCGCCTTTGCGTTCGCGTTGGCGATGATCTGCGCGGCGTTGCTCAGCGTGCTCGGCCATTATCACCTGCTGCCGTTCGCCGATCCCGCGGTCGCGACCAACAGCACGCTGATCGGGTTCGGCGTCGTGTCGGCGATCTTCTATGCGGCCGGGCTCGCCTTCGGCGCGGAATCGCTGGCGCGCACCAGCGTGGCGCTGCTCTATGTCGAGGAGGAGCGTTACCGCCTGCTCGCGCACAACATGAGCGACGTGCTGTCGCGGCACAGCCGCAACGGCGCGGTACGCTTCATTTCGCCTGGGGTCGAGATCATGCTCGGCGTGCCGGCATCGCGGCTGTTGGGCCACGGCCTGTTCGACCGCGTTCATGTCGCCGATCGCCCGGCCTATCTCACCGCGCTGTCGGACGCGGCACGCGGCGAGTCCCGCAGCGTCGAGTTCCGGGTGCGCCGCGACGCCGCGCGCGGCGAGACCGCCGAATTCATCTGGGCCGAGATGCGCTGCCGTCCGCTGGAGCAGACCGCCGCCGATGCCGAGGTCGTCGCGGTGATCCGCGATGTCACCGATCGCAAGGTGCAGGAGCAGGCGCTGGAACAGGCGCGCAACGCGGCCGAGCAGGCCGATGCCTCGAAGACGCGCTTCCTCGCCACCATGAGCCACGAGCTGCGGACCCCGCTCAATGCCATCATCGGCTTCTCCGAGATGATCGCGCAGGAAGACGTGCTCGGGCTCGACGCGGCGCGCCGGAAGGAATATGCGCAGCTGATCAACGACTCCGGCCAGCATCTGTTGTCCGTCGTCAACGGCATCCTCGACATGTCGAAGATGGAGTCCGGCAATTTCGAGATTTCGCCGGAGCCGTTTGCGCCGCGGCCGGCGCTAATCAATTGCTGCAATCTGGTGGCGCTGAAGGCGCGCGAGAGCGGTGTGGACCTCGTCACCCGCGTGCCCGACGATCTGCCGATCGTGAATGGCGATCCGCGCGCGTTCAAGCAGATCGTCCTCAATCTGGTTTCCAACGCCATCAAGTTCACCGAGCGCGGCGGCAAGGTGACCGTATCGGCCAGCGTCGAGGGGGCGCGCCTGCTGCTGCGCGTCTCGGACACCGGCGTCGGCATCGCCGCCGACGATCTCAAGCGGATCGGCGATCCGTTCTTCCAGGCCGGCAAGACCTATCAGCGCCGCCACGAAGGCACCGGCCTTGGCCTGTCCATCGTCAAGGGACTGGTCGGCCTGCATAACGGCGAAATGAACGTGGAGAGCAAGGTCGGCGAGGGCACCATCGTGTCGGTCGCGCTGCCGCTGGCGTTCACCCCGCCGGCCGCGGTCGAGCCGTCCAGCAATGTCTCGACCCTGAAGCCCGCGCTGCGGTCCGGATTACAAGAGCAAACCCATCAGGTGAAGAAGAGTGCCTAGACAGACTTTGGATGACGATGAAACGCCGCGCCGTCGCCGCGGCGCCAAGGCAGTGGCCATCGCGGCCGAGGAAGAACGTGGCCTCGTGCTGCGTCTGCTGCTGCACAGTCCGAAGGATCTCGTCGCGGGCGTGCTGGCCGTTTCCGCCATCGTTGCGATCCTGATCAATGCGCTGTTCCTGCAGGCCGGCCGTCATCCGTCGCCGATGTTCGGCGGTTCGGTCGTGACGCTGCCGCCGCCGGCACCGCCTGTAGCGGCCGCCAGTCCGTTGCCGCGTCCGCGCCCGGCCGAGGCCGCCGCTGCCATGGAGCCACCCAGGCCGGTCGAGGTGAAGCCCGTGGAGACCAAAGCGGTCGAAGCAAGGCCTGTCGAATCCAAACCCGTTGAAGCAAGATCCGCCGAACCCAAGCCGGTTGATGCGAAGCCGGTCGATCCGATGGCGAGCCTGGTGATGAAGTCGACCGCCGCGCCGCCGGCCGCCGCACCGTCGAGCGTCATTCGTCCGCCGGCACCCATCCCGACGGCGCATCTGAGCCCGGCCGGAAAACGCATCGCCGCGGTCCAGCGTACGCTGACCGAATATGGCTACGGCCAGCTCAAGCCGACCGGCACGATCGGTGCGGACACGCAGACTGCAATCGCGAAGTTCGAGCGCGCCCGCAAGCTGCCGGTGACCGGGCAGATGTCCGATCGCCTGGTGCACGAACTCAGCGTGATGATCGGGCATTCGATCGAGTAGTTCTCCGCGACGGCATTGAAAAAGTGTGTTCGTCATGCCCGGGCTTGTCCCGGGCATCCACGTCTTTGAGAGTTGTTGAAGCGAAGACGTGGATGGCCGGGTCAAGCCCGGCCATGACGAGCTAGGGTTTTTCGCCCAGCAGAACGTCCCTGACCTCGTCGGAGAACAGCTTCTTGCGGCCGGCCAGCAGCACCCATTCCGGATCGTCGCGATCCGGAACGGCGCGCGGCATGCCGTGATCGAGCAGGGCGTGCGCGCAGCCCACCCAATCGCCGCCACTGACCGGCTCATTGCAGGAGGCCCACGACAAGCTGCCGGAGGCATTGTCGCCAAAGCCGTGCTGCTCGGTCCACTCTGCACCGTGCTCGAGCAGGAAGCGCGTCAGGGCGGCGTTGCCGCGGAATACGGCGTGATTGAGCGCCGAGCCATCCCAGTCGCCGCCGCGTACCGCGATGGGCCAGCCCAGCTCGACCATTAGCCGCACCGCGTCATCGCCACCCGCCGCGGCGAGCTCCGGAAGCAGGCGCAATTGCTGTGGTGAAAGCGCGCCGGGAAGGTCGGGCCGGCTGGCCTGGATCCGCCGTGCCTCGCGCGCGTCGCCGCTGCTGCACGCTGCGACGAAGCGTTCGTCATCGGCCAGCGTCTCGGCACCGGTGCGCTCCCGCAGCAGCTCGGCGACCTCGGTCAGTCCGAATTGCAGCGCGTAACGGTAGGCGCTGAGACCGTCCGGTGTCGTGATGTGCGTGTCGGCGCCGGCGTCGAGCAAGGCCGCGATGCACGTCCGCGACCGCCGCCGCCGGATCGCCCACATCAGCGGCGAGCCGCAATCGGTCAACGGCGCATTGCGGGCGGGCTCGTTCGGATTTCCACCATGCCGCAGCAGCAATTCGAGTGCCGCCACGTTCTCGTCGTCGAGCACCTTGTACATCGCGTTGGTGCCGGCGATCCGCGCGCCATGCGCGAGCAACACGCCGGTCGTCACGAAGCCTTCCAGCGAGTGGTACAGCGATTCATTGTCGTTGGGATTGGCGCCCGCTTCGAGCAAAAGCCTGGTCAGCTCGAGATCGTGATTGCGCCCCGCGGCGCCATACAGGGCCGACAGCGGATTGCCGTCGTCGGGCGCATCGAGCGATCCCGGCGGCCAGCGGCTACCGATATGCTGGTCGGGACTGGCACCGGCCTGCAGCAGCAGGCGCGCACAGCGATGCAGCCGCGGCTGAAATTCCGGAATCTGCAGCAGGCTGGAATGCGTGACCGCGACCAGCGGCGGCAGCTTGAGCGGACCACCGGGACGGTTGACCCATGCGGGATCGTTGGTTGCGGTGCGCCGTATCGTTTCCTCGTCGCCAATGGCGCAGGCAAGATAGGGATCATCGGCCACAAGGCCGGGATCCTCTTTGAGCATCCGTACCGCAACGCGCGGATTGGCGCGATCGGTGGTGCCGTCGACGTCGGCGGCATAGACCAGCTGCAGCCACCGCCGCACGCGATCGTCCTTGCTTTTGCCGGGCGGCAATTGCGCCTCGACGTAACGCCGCAAATCCGGCCATGAGGCAAAGCCAAGATCGCGTGCCACGCAGGACTGCGCGTCGTGGAGCCGCAGATCGAGCGCGGCGATGTCGGCGTCGCTGCGGCCGGCCGCGGCCGGAAGCGCGTGGCGGAAACGGGCGTAAGCTTCCGGCGCCTGCCGCCGGTAAAGGCGGATCAGCTCCTTGGCCTGCTTCTTCAGATGTTCGAGATTCAATCGCGCGCGCGATCGGTCCATGGAAACCTCCGTGCATCAATCGCCGATGGTCCACAAAACCGGCTGCACAAAGGCTTGATTTGCCGCTTCAATGTTGCAAGTGGGTTCAACCCTTCCCGTGGACCCGGGCGCGGCTTGCACGCAAGCTGAGGATATGAGCGGCCGGCGCGCCGGTCAACCCGCCGTTTGGCGTGCGGCGATTGGACGGCGTCACGCCGCTGGCCTATAGGTCTGCGCATGCGATTGAAAACAAGTATTTGGGTCGCGGCCTATCTGCGCCGCTGCCAGACCGAGGGCGTGTTCGGCGCGATCCGCAAGAAGGGCGCGGAGGAGGCCGGTGCCGTCTTCGTCAAGGTGACGCTGATGGACGGCAACGCGATGCTGTACGCGCCGGCGCCGCAGACGGTCTATGACGACAGCCGTCCGGCCGAGCGGTTGTTCGTGCCGTCGGCGTTGCAGCCGGTGCCCGAGCCTTCGGTCGAGGAGCGCTTGACCAAGGAACTTCGCTTCGATCCCGACGCCTGGATCGTCGAGACCGAGGACCGCGCCGGGCGGCATTTTCTCGATCTAGCGAAAAACTAGCTTCCGGATTTCTGGTTGCGGATGGCCGGTGCGCTGCCGGGCTGCACCACGGATCGCGTCTGCGAGGCTGCTGCACGCACGCGGTGACGCTCATCGTCATAGAGCGACGAGCGATACTTGGCGCGCGCCACCGCCATGGTCGAGCCGCGCCACGCCGCCAGCATCACCAGCGCCGAGCGCTCGCTCAGATGATCGTACAGCCGCGACAGGCGGTAGACATAGTTGACCGACGAGCCGGCTTCCGGATTGAGGAACATCAGGATGCGCTGGAACGCGGCGCTCGACACATCAAGCGCCCGCATCGCGCAGGCGAGCGGCTCGCCGCCGGGATCATTCACCACGTCGGCGGCGATCCGCGACGGCAGGATCAGCGCCTCGCCGAGCTCGAGCGTGAAGTTATCGATGTCTTCGGCAAACGCCGCCATCTCCAGGATATGGATCGCCCGCGCGGCGCGGGCGGCCGGAATCCGCGCCGCCGCCTTCAGCGGCGTCTCCTGCAGATTGTGCAGGATCTGCGCGCGTTCCTTCGCGTTGGCGGCAAAGAACATGTCGGAAATCTCGGCGGCATCGTTCGGCCGCATCGCGAGGCTCGCCGCCATCCGCAGCTCGGCTTCGGTCGGAATCTTGGCGGGCAGCGCGGACGGTGACGGCGCGGGAATTGGACCGGCAGCCGGCATCGGCTGGTCTGGACCGCCGCGCCGCAGCCCGAGCTTGTCCATGATCCCAGCGGGCGTTGCCGGGTAGATCGCAAGCCGTGCGCGGACGGCGGCGCGTGTCGCGTCGTCGACCTCGTCGATCAGGCGCGAGGTCAGCTCGACGAACTGGCGCTCTTCGTCCGCCGAGTGTGCGCTGGCCTGCACATAGAGGTCCGTCAGGACGCGCAGCAAAGTGGGGCGGATGTCGACGCCCTCGCGGCGGGAGAGCGTCATCAGCCCATCGAAACCAGGAAATAACGGAGCTGCGCTCATCTCGGGCGTACGCACTTGCCAGTAAGGAATCGGTTTGAAAACCTTGTGGCAGCGAGCCTACGCAGGCTGCTTTAAGAGCCGGTTAAGGAAAACAAGCCGTGAAGGCGAATGCTCGCATTTGCGCGTGTCCATTAAGGCACAGCGCCATATCCGTAACCGTCCGTACCGGCGGCTTAAGATGTCATTAACCATGCGCGTTCTTAACTCGGCAGGCGCGGGGCAAATCATGTCCGTGCGGGGCCAGAGAGAACGGAACATGGGCACCATCGTTGAGTTTCCGGCGGATGCGGCTGCGCGGCGGCCGAGCATGGCCGGTGCTGCCGGCGAAGGCATGGGGACCGTGCTGATCCTTCCCGTCGTCCGGATCGAGCGAACGACGGAGGAGACCGGTGGCGATCGCGGACCGGAGCAGGGCACTGCGCAGGGCCGCCGTCGCCGACGCCGCTCCTGATCGCGGACATCGCGCAATGCCGGAGCTTGTGCAGCGGATCGCCGCGTGGCGGCCATTCCCGGCGCTGATCCTGCTGCTGGCGGGCTCGGCGCTCGCGGGTTGCAGCGGCGGCGATTTCGGCCGCACCCGCGCCGATTTCCGCAACGACGACATGCATCGCTGGATGGGCGCGGAGGCGACCGGCAGCGTCGGCAGGAACGCCTCGCAATTCCAGCTCACCGAACACGAACGTCAGCTACGCGATCTCGCCTATCAGTTCATCGAGCCGCCGCTGTCGCGTCCGGCGTGGAAGAGCGTGTTCGGCGACTACCAGCCGCTGCCTGCGCCCTGGCGGCAGAGGGTCGTGTTCGACCGCACAGCGTATGGCCGCAATCTGATCGACGAGCCGCATCGCTCGTTCGCCTCGCGCTATTCGCTCTTGATCGACGAGGTCCGCGACGACATCACCCGGTTCGAGCCGTTCTTCGCCGTCGCGATCCAGGTGATCGAGCTCGACCGCAAGCGCAATGCCAGCCTCAAGATGATCGCGGACCTGTCGCCGCGCGAGAAGGCCGATGCGGTCGCGCGGATGGAAGAGAATGCGTTGATCGTGCAGTGGGTCGGGCAGAGCCTGGAGCGGCGGATCGCGTCCTATCGCTGGGCGCTGGAGCGGCTGGTGATCCAGGCGCCCGACGGCATGGCCGCGGACGCCGAACGCCAGATCAACGAGCTCGCCCGGCTCACCGCCAATGCGCCGCTGGTCTCCGCGCCGGTTGCCGGCCAGGCCGTGGTGACGAAGGGCTAGGCCCGCCTCGCTTTCGTCGCGGTCGATCTGACGCGGCGACTGTTCGGTTGCCGCGGCAGGCTCGCGATGAACGCCCTCAGCGCATCGGATGGCGGGTTAGCCGCGGGATAGGCGAGGCCGACCTGGCGCGTCACGTCGATATCGATCGCCCGCACCGCGACATCAGGATTGCCGCGCGCGACGCCTTCGGGGACGATCGCAACCCCGACCCCGGCCGCCACCAGCGCCATCGCCCATTCCTCGGATTCCGCGATCGCCACCGGTCTGCGCGGCGGTGACGTGCGCTTGAAGAATTCCTGCTGCTCGCAATGGCAGCGATCGATCATCGGAACGCCAGCGAAGTCGGTGGTCCGGAGCGTCTCCTTCAGGGTCAGGGGATGCGACGGCGGCAATGCCGCTACATAGCGCTCGCTCCAGAGCGGGATGAAGTGCTCGCCGGCGGTGATCATGGTCTTGGCGACGATCCGCGCGTCGGCCTTCTCATTGGCGCCGACCAGCCGGAGCGCGAGGTCGGCATGGCCCGTCAGCGGCTTCAGCAGCGCGATGGTCCGGGCCTGATCGAGCGTCCGCAACAGGCCGAGCGTCAGCGCCTGCCTGGTCGCGGGCTTGCGAAACAGGTTTCGCGCCGCGTCCGCCTCGTCGATGATCTTGCGGGCGATGCCGTGAAACTGCGCGGCTGACTCCGTCGGGGCCATGCCCTTCTTGTGCCGGATGAACAGCGTGGTGCCGAGCTCGGCCTCGAGATTGGTGATCGCCGCCGAGATCGACGGCTGCGAAATGAAGCAGAGCTTCGCCGCGGCGGTCAGATTGCGCTCGCGGTAGACCGCGGCGAAGTAGCGGAGTTCGCGGATATCCATAGGTACATCCTATCGTATAGATAGATAGACAATATTTTACCTATGGAAAGGCGGGTGGCAAGCCTGCGCTGACTTCAGCGGAGGACTGGTCATGCGCATCCACCATCTCAACACCGGCACCATGTGCCCGATCGGCAAGCGGCTCGTGAACGGCAGCGGCAGCATCTTCCAGCGGGCGCGGATGGTCTGTCACTGCCTGCTGGTCGAGAGCAACGACGGCCTCGTGCTGGTCGATACCGGGATCGGGCTCGGCGATATCGCTGACCCGCCGCGGCTCGGACGCAAATGGGTGCGGCAGACCACGCCGCGGCTCGATCCGGCCGAGACCGCCGTCCGGCAGGTGAACGCGCTCGGCTTCTCGCCTGATGACGTGCGCCATCTGCTGCTGACGCATCTCGATCGCGACCATGCCGGCGGCGTGCCGGACTTTCCGAAGGCCAAGGTGCACGTCCATCGCAACGAATACGAGATGGCGGTGACGCACCAGGTCGCGCCGCCGGTGGGACGCTACATCACGGCGCAGTGGCAGCACGGGCCGGACTGGGCGTTCTACGGCGCCGATGGTGAAGACTGGTTCGGCTTCAAGGGCGTGCGCCCGCTCGGCGACCGCGAGCCGGATATCCTGATGATCCCGCTGCCGGGGCACACGCTTGGCCATTGCGGGATCGCAGTGCGCGACAAAGACAGATGGCTGCTGCACGCCGGTGATGCCTATTTCCATCACGCGCAGCTCCACGCCAGGCCGCGGATCCCGCTGGTGCTCGGCATGTTCCAGCGCCGCGCGGATATGGATCGCGCGAGGCGCATCCAGAACCAGGAGCGGCTGCGCCAATTGAAGGCGGCGCATGGCGCTAGCGTCACGATCGTCAACAGCCACGATCCCGTCGACTACGAGACCTGCCGCTGCGGCCGGCACGCGCTGGCAGCGAGCTAGCGCTTGCGCGCCGCGGGCGGCGGTGCCGGCGCGGGCAGCGGCGGCGGCGCCTCCTGCTTGGCTGCCACCGGCTCGGTCTGCGGCTTGCAGGAGGAGGCCGCGAGCGAGGCCTGCGCCTGCGGCATCAGGCCGGGCTCCGGCGCCAGCGCTTTCAGCAGGATCAGCCCGGTTGATGTCGGCGAGTCGATGATCAGCCGGTCGGCGGCGGTGACTTCCTCGTCCTCCGGCAGCTCATTGTGCTGCGCTTCGGTCATCAAATAGAGCTCGATCACCTTCTTGCCGGCGGAGCGGTCGTTGATCGCGTAATAGGCGACCTCGTTGCGGGTGTAGAACGACACCGACGTGTAGGCCTGGCTGACCGGCACGGTGAGCTTGAGCGGCGCGCTCGAGAGATCGTAGCGGCAGATCGCCATCGCGAACGCCGGATCCATCAGCGGCATCGGCGAGTGGGTCGGGTCGGCCAGCGGCAGCTGCGTCACTTCGTTGAGCTTGGTCATCGGCGTCAGCCGCGAATAGGCGTCCTGCGAGGCGATGCGCGGCAGCGCCAGCACGCTGACGAGATGCACCACGCCGCCGAGCAGCACGCCTGCGAGGATGGTGAACAGCAGCCGGATCATGGGCAGCCCGTCGTTGCGATCGAGGGCATCGGCGCGTCGCGCTGGGTGCGGGTCGCGACCCCGACCGGCGTGTCGTAGAGGCGCAGCATCAGCGCGTAGCGCTCGATGCCGCCGGTCGGCAGCCAGTTCCCGGCGCGTGAGCGCGAGGCGATGTGGATCTCGAACGTGCCGTCGGAGGCGCGCATGATCTCCTGGCTGGTGAAGCCGTAGCGCTGCAGCGAGTTGGCGACGAGGTGACCCTTGCGGTCGAACAGCGTCAGCGTCCAGAACCGCGCCGCCGGCGTCACGCCGCTGACCACGATGTCGCAGCGGCCGTCGAGCGGCTTGTTCTTGTCGTCTGATGTCGCCGAGAACGCGATGCCGTCGCCGGTGCCGATCGGCAGCTCGCCGCTGCGCGCAATGGTGGCGCGCGAATAGGGATCGACGTCGGAGGTGCCGTTTTTCGGCCGCGCGGTCCAGGCGCCGATCTTCAAGGTGCCGAGATCGGTGCCGCGCGTCGCCGTCGCGTAGGTCAGGCCGAGGCCGACGGCGGTGGCGATGACGAGTGCCAGCAGGGTGGTGAGGAGGAGCCGCACGTCAGTTCTTGCGTGGCGCAGGAGTTGTTGTCGCGCCGTCCGGCCCGGCCGCGGCAATGTAATTTTCGGGGAACGCCAGCGCGCTCGAGGATTCCGGCTTGCCGGCCTTCGAGGGCTCGTTCAGCGTGGTCTTGTTGGCGGTCTTGGCGGCGTCATCGAGCAGCTTCTCGACCCGCACCAGGATATCGGCACCGCGCTTGGTCAGCACCGGCGGCGGACCCGGCTTGGTCTCCAATATGCGCGGCGCTGCGTTGGCCTGGGCATTGGCCTGCGCCGGCTGCGGCGGCAGTTTCTGGCCCATGCCGACGCCGTTGAGTTCTTTCACCTCAACACCCTGATGCGCGGCGACCATGATGTCGTGCCAGGTCTGCGCCGGCAGCGAGCCGCCGGTCATGCGGTTGGTCGGCGAGTAGTCGTCATTGCCGTACCAGACCGCGCAGGTGAAGTTGCCGGTGTAGCCGACGAACCAGGCGTCGCGATAGGCGTTGGTCGTGCCGGTCTTGCCCGCGGTCGGAATGCCGTCGAGCGCGGCGCGTCGAGCGGTGCCTTCGCTGACCACGTGGCTCATCATGCCGGCCATGTCGGCGGCGATATTCGGCGGAATGGCCTGCCGCGGCTTCGGCCCGTCGCGGTCCCAGCGCCAGACCAGGTCGCCGGCGCCGGTGCGCACCTCGAGCACCGAATGCGGCGTCACCGCCTTGCCGCGGTTCGGGAAGGTCGCATACGCCACCGCGTGCTCGATCACCGTGACTTCGTCGGAGCCGATCGGCAGCGACGGCGTATCGGGCAGCGGCGCCTTGAGGCCGAAGCGGCGCGCGACCTCGATGATCTTGGCGCGGCCGGCCTTCGGGCCGCCAATGTTCTTGCCGAGCTCGATCGAAAGCTTGACCGGCACCACGTTGATCGACCGGGTGATCGCCTGCGTCAGCGTCACCGAGCCGGAATAGGAGTGGCCATAGTTCTGCGGGCACCAGTTGCCGATGCAGACCGGGCGGTCGACGATCTTCGAGTTCGGCGTGTAGCCGTTCAATAGCGCCGTGGTGTAGACGTAAGGCTTGAACGACGAACCGGGCTGGCGATAGGCGTCGACGGCGCGGTTGAACTGGCTCGCGCCGTAGTCGCGTCCGCCGACCATGGCGCGGATGCCGCCGTCGAGATCGGACACCACGGTCGCCGCCTGCGTCGCGTGATAATCACGCCCGAACTGCCGGAGCTGGTTCTCGATCGCTTCCTCGGCCGCCTTCTGCACGTTCATGTCGATCGCGGTGCGGACCACGAAGACACGCTCGGTGTAGGATTTCGGAAAGGTGTCGACCAGCTTGCGCATCTCGTCGAAGGCGTAGTCGAGATAGTAGTTCGGCGAGTTCTCGTCGCGCCGGTCGACCGCGACCGCCGGGTTGCGGCGGGCGCCGAACACCTGGCCCTCGGTCATGAAGCCGGCATCGACGAGATTGTCGAGCACGACGTTGGCGCGGGCGCGCGCCGCGGGCAGGTTGATGTGCGGGGCGTACTTGGTCGGCGCCTTGAACAGGCCGGCGAGCATCGCGGCTTCCGCGAGGTTCACGTCGCGCACGGACTTGTTGAAGTAGAAATGCGCCGCGCCGTCGACGCCGAAGGTGCCGCCGCCCATATAGGCGCGGTCGAGATAGAGTTTCAGGATCTCGTTCTTGGTGAGGCGCGTTTCCAGCCAGATCGCGAGGAAGGCTTCCTTCACCTTGCGCTCGATGGTGCGCTCGTTGTTCAGGAACAGGTTCTTGGCGAGCTGCTGGGTGATCGACGAGCCGCCCTGGCGGACGCCGCCGGCCTGCGCGTTGGTGACGAGCGCGCGGGCGAGGCCCGGAAAGTCGATGCCGAAATGGTCATAGAAGCGGCGGTCTTCGGTCGCCAGCGTCGCCTTGATCAGATTGTCCGGAAAGTCTTCCAGCGGGATCGAGTCGTTGTGCTTGATGCCGCGGCTGCCGATCGGATTGCCGTAGCGGTCGAGGAAGGTCACCGCGAGATCGGACTTCTTCAGCCAGTCCTCGTCCGCGGTCTCGCGGAAGGCGGGGATCGCGAGCGTCAGCATCAGGATCATGCCGCCGAGCCCGATGGTCGCGGCTTCCGACAGCGGCTCGATGAACACCCAGCGCTTCCAGCGGCCGACATAGAAGCGGTCCATGAAGGTGGAATAGCGCTCGTAGAGCTCGCGCAGGCCCTTGCCCGACGAGAACAGCGTCGAGTCGATACGCGCATCGAGGTCCAGGAAGAAGTTCCGGACCTTCTGTTTCCAATGCGACGGCATGATCTGGCGGACCGGACCCTTGATCAGTTCGACAGCGCTGCGCCTGCCCAAAACGGGCACAGGCCAGCGTCTTGCTTCGATGTTGCGGCAATCCCAAGGCGCTTTTGCGTCGTTGGGGACTCGTTCGTTGTTCTATCCGAGCGGCCGCCATAAACCAATGGCGCGGCTGGTGAATTTAATGAAAGCCCTAACGCTGCCCACCGGCTTTTGCGACCCCGCAGGTGCTCCCCCTTGCGGAGCCGGCGCCGGCATCCCAAGAAGAGCTGTACCGCCATGTCAGGGATATCATGACCGCACCGCCCAAGCGCCCGTCGGACCAGGATGGATTCTTCTGGAAAACCAAGACGTTGGAAGAGATGTCTGGCGACGAATGGGAGAGCCTGTGTGACGGCTGCGCACGTTGCTGCCTAGAGAAGCTCGAGGACGAGGACACCGGCAAGATCTATTTCACCCATATCTCCTGCAAGCTGCTCGATGCCGGCCTGTGCAGCTGCAAGGACTATTCGAACCGCTCGGACCAGGTTCCGGATTGCGTCCGCCTGACGCCCGAAAACGTCCGGACCCTGAACTGGCTGCCGCCGAGCTGCGGCTACCGGCTCGTGGCCGAGGGGCGGGACCTCTATTGGTGGCATCCTTTGATCTCGGGCGATCCCAACACCGTTCATGAAGCCGGCGTCTCGGTGCGCGGGCGGGTGCATGGCACCGAGATCGACGTCAACGACGCCGATCTCGAGGATCACATCGTGCGCTGGCCGGGATTGTTGCCGAAGCAAGCACGGCTCAAGAAGCGGCCGAAAGCGCTGGGCAAGACGACCAAGGCGTGACGTCGCAACGAGCGCTGCGATCACGTCATCGCGAGAAGGTCGCGGCGGGATGCACCCATGCGTTGGGGGGCCTGCCTCAGCATCGATTTGCTGCTTAAATTGCGAAGCAGAGAATGATTCCATCGCGGGATCAGCCCGCGCAGCAGCATTACGCCTCAAATGAACAAGTATGAACGGCAGAGCCGGATTCCTGCCGACCAAGCAACATTGCCCGACGACATTGCCGAAGAGCTGTCCCGCCTCCCGAGCAAGGTGATCGAACTCAGCGACGCGCCGCCGCTGGCGCCGCCGGCACCGCTCAATCCGGATGAAGTCCGCACCATCGTGATCAGCCTGATGCTGACGATGTTCCTGGCCGCGCTCGACCAGACCATCGTCGCGACCGCGCTGCCGACGATCGGACGCCAGTTTCACGACGTCACCAATCTGTCCTGGGTGATCACGGCCTATCTGCTCGCCTCCACCGCGGTGGCGCCGGTGTTCGGGACGCTGAGCGACATCTACGGCCGCCGCGTCATGATCATCACCTCGCTCAGCCTGTTCGTGGTCGGCTCGGTGCTGTGCGCGATCGCCCCCAGCATGACCATGCTGATCGTTGCCCGCGGCCTGCAGGGGCTTGGCGGCGGCGGCATCATGCCTGTTGTGCAGACCGTGATCTCCGACGTGGTGACCCCGCGCGAGCGTGGCCGCTATCAGGCCTATTTCTCCAGCGTCTGGATGGCCGGCGGCATTCTCGGCCCCGTCGTCGGCGGCGTGTTCGCCGAGCATCTGCACTGGTCGATGATCTTCTGGATCAACTTGCCGCTCGCGGCGGCGGCGCTGGCGCTGCTGCTGCCGAAGATGAGCAAGATCCCGGTGTTCCACCGCAAGCGCAAGGTCGACTGGCTCGGCGGCGTGCTGCTGATGGCTTCGGCCGTCGTGCTGATGCTGGTGCTGACCTGGGGCGGCACCCGTCTGTCCTGGCTGTCGCCGACCATCACGGCCATGATCGGCGCCTCGATCGCGCTCGCCGGCGCCTTCGTCTGGCATGCGCGCCGCGCCGACGAGCCGTTCCTGCCGCTGTCGCTGCTCGGCGGCTCGGTGGTGCCGTTCGCGATGGGGGCCGGCGGCTGTGCGCTCGGCGCAATGGTCGGGCTGACCGTGCACCTGCCGCTGTATTACGAGGTGGTCTATCACCTCACCGCCAGCGAGGCCGGCCTTGCGCTGATCCCGCTCGCGGCGATCTCGACCTTCGGTGCGGCGATCGCCGGACGGACGATGGCGAAGGCTAGGCACTACAAGCGCGTCGCGATCGTCGGTACCTCGGTCGCCGCGATCTGCGCCGTCGGCATGGCGGTGACGACGCTGCCGCTGTGGGGATTGCTGCTGTTGATGAGCGTGTTCGCGCTCGGGCTCGGCACTACGTTCCCGATCAGCGTGGTGTCGCTGCAGAACGCGGTGGCGCGCCCGCAGGTCGGCACCGTGACCGGCGCGATGAACTTCTTCCGCGCGATGATGGCTTCGTTCACGGTCGCCGCCTTCACCACGATTTTGCTGATGACGCTGGGCCCCGATATTTCGCTCAACGGCGAGCATCATGCTGCGGCCGCAGGCGCCGTGAGCGCGATCCCGATGGCCGACATGATCACGGCGTTCCGCTACGTATTCGGCGCCGCCGCCGTGCTGCTGACCACGGCTTCGATCTGCATGATCACGATGGAAGAGCGCCCGCTCGCCGGCCCCGCCGCGCGGCCGCCGGCGGAGATGGCGGAGTAGGGCGGGAGCCAAGCTTACCGCTGTCGTCCCGCTGAACGAACGCAGGGATGATCCTGTGACCACGCCAAGTCCACCGCTGTCGTCCCGGCGAAGGCCGGGAGGTGACCCATAACCAGCGTGTTGGTTGCCGTAGGGATCGCGGCCCCAGCATCGCGCAACAATTGGCATTTGGGGTAATGGGTCCTGGCTCCCGTGCGCAATTGCGCACTAGGCCAGGACGACGATGAGGATGGTTCTCGATTCAACCTCTCAAACCGCTTGTTCGGTGTCATCGCCCGGCTTGACCGGGCGATCCAGTATTCCAGAGACGCTAGTGCTTGAGCCGAGGGGCCGCGGCGTACTGGATCGCCCGGTCGAGCCGGGCGATGACAGTGTGAGTGGGGATACCGTTTCGCGTTCTCGCGACGTGATTTGTCCGAGCTTTGCTCTTCGTTCCTCCCTCATCTCGCAGAGGGCGCAGGGAAAGCCGGGTGCCGATCGCACCCATGGGCCCCGTGCAATTGGTAGAAAGCACGGGGGTAGGACCACAGGTGTCACCGGAAACGCCGGCTTTCCCTGCGCGATGGGTTACGGCTTATTTCGTGCTCTCCCCGGCGAGACTGGGCTTTTTTGTCACCGCCTTCGCAAAACACATTCGCGCTTTGCTTGGGGACACCGGCCGCTAGGGCGTCAGGACCACACGACTTCACCGTCCGCGTCAGTCACGTTCGTCAGTTGTGACATCAGCGTCCACCGCATCTCACCGCAACACCCGTGACGATGCGCAGCGCCCCTCGATCGGGTGAGACGGGAAATTCATACACTGAGTTGGGTGCGCCGATAAACAGAAATATTTTTGCGCGAGGGGCTTGCGCCGTCGGGCAACTCAGTGATCGGCGTCCCGCGCTCATATTCCTCCACTGCCTCATCTTTGTTCAGCCTGAAAGCGCCGACCCACTACTTTAGTTGCCGTCGATGCATGGCGATCTGCGCGCAGTTTCACTTGCTGCGCATTTTGTCGCAGCTATAGTCCCGCCCCAAGAGCTGGAAGCGGCCGAAGAAGAACAAGAGGAGTGAAACAGGGTGAAAACAACATCGCGACTGCCTTTTCATGCGATGCAGCAACTTGCCGGAGTGGCCGTGTTGGGCCTGCTGGCCGCGGCGCCGAGCGGAGCGCAGGCCGCCGATACCCTCAAGATCGGCGTGATCGCCGAGGCGCAGGCGATCGCCGGGGCGTCGATCCCGCAGGCAGCGCAGCTCGCTGCCGACGAGATCAACGCCAAGGGCGGCATCGACGGCCGCAAGATCGAAATCGTCTCTTACGACAATCACTCATCATCGGCGGATTCGGTGCGCGCATTCCAGCGCGCGGTCAACGAGGACAAGGTCAACGTCGTCATCTCGAGCTATATCAGCGAAGTCGTGCTGGCGTTGGAGCCGTGGGCCTCGCGCCTGAAGACGCCGTTCGTCACGCCGGGCGCCGCCTCCAACGAGATCAGCAAGAGCGTTCACGCCGATTACGAGAAGAACAAGTACACCTTCCACGGCTACCTGACCTCGGCGGCGCTGGCGCTGTCGGTGTGCGATGCCGCCAAGGACCTGCTGGTCGATCAGAAGCACATGAAGACCGCGGTCATCATGAGCGAGGACGCGGCGTGGACCAAGCCGCTCGATGTCGGCTATGAAGAGTGCCTGCCGAAGATCGGGCTCAAGGTCGTCGACCATATCCGCTTCTCGCCCGATACCACCGACTTCACGCCGATCTTCAACAAGGTCGAAGCCGCGAAGCCCGACGTGATCATCACCGGCATCTCCCATGTCGGCGTCCAGCCGACGGTGCAGTGGAAGAACCAGCAGGTGCCGATCCCGATGTTCGGCATTTCCTCGCAGGCGACCAACGAGACCTTCGGCAAGGACACCAACGATGCGGCGGAAGGCGTGCTGTATCAGGGCGTGTCGGGCCCGAACGTCGCCGTGACGCCGAAGTCGGTGCCGTTCGCGGAGGACTTCAAGAAGCGCTACGGCAACTATCCGTCCTACGCCGGCTACACCGCCTATGACGAGGTCTACTACATCGCCGATGCGGTGAAGCGCGCCGGCTCGGTCGAGGCCGACAAGATGGTCGATGCGCTGGAGAAGACCAACTGGGAAGGCACCATCGGACGCGTCCAGTTCTACGGCAAGGACGACCCGTTCACCCATTCGATCAAGTACGGCAAGGGCCTGATCACCGGACTGATGCTGCAGTGGCAGGGCGGCAAGCAGGTCGCGGTCTGGCCGAAGGAGGTCGCCAAGAGCGATCTCAAGTTCCCGAGCTTCGTCAAGGTCCCCACGAACTGACCGGTCATCGTGCTCCCGGGTCCCTCCCGGGAGCATTCGTCTTCGGTTTCGCGTCCTCCACAACAGGCAGCCTTGCTGCCGCGGCCAATCTGAGATGCTCGCCTTACAAATCCTGATCGATGGCTTTGCCATCAGTGCGCTCTATGCGCTCGGCGCGACCGGCTTCACCCTGATCTTCGGTGTCTCCGGCGTTCTCAACCTCTCCCACGGCGCCATCATGGTGGCCGCAGCGGTCGCGGCCTGGGCCGCGGCCAGCGTGCTGCACCTCGACATCTAGACCGGCGCGTTGTTCGGTGTCGGCGTCGCGCTGATCGTGTCGTTCGCGACCTATTTCGCGGTCGTGAAACCGATCCAGAACTCCAGGCGGATCCCCAACGAGGAGAAGGAAATCTTCGTCCTCACCGGCACCTTGCTGTGGGGCATCATGATCCAGGAGCTGATCGCCTATTTCTTCACCAACAACGCCAAGACGGTGCTGCCGATCGTCGAGGGCGTCGTCGATATCTTCGGCAACCGCACGCCACGCAACAATATCTTCACCGCGCTGGTGTGCTGCCTCGTGATCGGTCTGCTCTGGCTTCTGGTGAACCGCACCCGGACCGGCAAAGCGGTGCTGGCGGCCTCGATGAACCCGCGCGGCGTCACCTTGCTCGGGCTCGAACTCACGCAGATCTATATCGTGGTGTGGGGCATCTACGGCATTCTCGCCGGCATCGCCGGCGTGCTGCTCGGCATGTTCCTTGGCGTCAGCTCCTACAGCGTCGGGCCGCTCACCGCGAGCGCGTTCTCGATCGTGGTGCTTGGCGGCCTCGGCAGCGTCTCCGGCTCGCTGATCGCGGCCTTCGTCGTCGGCTATCTCGAGACCATCACGGCCTACATGATCTCGCCGGCCTACCGCACCATTCCAGCGCTGCTGCTCTTGGTGTTCGTGATGTATATCCGGCCCCAGGGCCTGCTCGGGAGGCGCTGACATGGCCAATTTCTTCACGTCGCGCCTGTTCTTCATATCGCTGGTCTGCGTGGTGCTGGCCGCGACGCTGCCGTTCTACGTCTCGGGCTACATCCTTGGCCTCCTCACCGTCGCGTTCTATTTCGGCGTGTTCGCGATGGCCTGGGACCTGTTGTTCGGCTTTGCCGGCGAGGTCAATTTCGGCCCGACCTTCCTGATCGGCACCGGCGCCTACACCGCGGGCATCCTCAACAACCAGTTCGGTTGGTCGGTCTATCTCTGCATCCTGCTCGGCGCGCTTGCCTCGGTCGTCGCGGGCTTCGTGCTGGCGCTGCCGGCGCTGCGGGTGCGGGGGCCGTATTTCGGCCTGACCACGCTGGTTGCGGTGCTGATGCTGCAGAACTTCATCGTGGTGTTCGCTGACCTGACCGGCGGCGAGATCGGGCTCACCATCCCCGATGTCATCACCATCAATGCCGGCGCCAATTACTGGATCGCGCTCGGCTTCATGACCATCAGCGCGGCCATCCTCTATGGCCTGTCGCAATCGCCCGTCGGCCTCGTGCTGCAGGCGAGCGGGCAGGACCCGGTGCAGGCCGGCGCGCTCGGCTTCAACATCGTCAAGCACAAGCTCGCGGCGTTCATCGTCAGCGCGTTCTTCTCAGGCCTGTCGGGGGCGCTTTTGGTGTTCTACTTCGGCACCGCCTCGGTCGGCACCGTGGTCGACGTCGCGGTCGGCGTGAACGTGATCGTCTCCGCCGTGCTTGGCGGCCGGCGCACCGTGCTGGGGGCTGCGTTAGGTGCGATCTTCCTGATCGTGGCCGGCGAATTCCTGCGCCCGACCGGCGAGCTTGCGACCTTCATCGTCTCGGCGGTGGCGCTGCTCGTCGTGCTGTTCTTCCCCGGCGGTTTCCTCGGAGCGGCCCTGTCACGCGAGGCGCGCTCCTGATGGACCAGACTGTGATCACCACCCCGACGCTCGCGGTGCGCGGCCTGACCAAGCGGTTCGGCGGCCTGACCGCGGTGAAGAATCTGAGTTTCGAGCTGCGCCCCGGCGAGATCCTCGGCCTGATCGGGCCGAACGGCTCGGGCAAGTCGACCGCGATGAAGAGCGTGATGGGCATCGAGCGCCCGACCGCGGGCGAGGTGCTGTTCGAAGGCGAGAACGTGGCCGGGCTGCCTGCGCACAAGATCGCGCGCAAGGGCTTTGGCATGGTGTTCCAGCACTCGCGGCCGTTGAACCGGCAGACTGTGCTGGAGAACATCATGGTCGCGCTATTGCCCGACAGCCTGTTCATGCTGTTTCCCGACAAGGCGCTGACCGAGCGCGCCAAATGGATCGCCGACCGCGTCGGCCTTGGCGCGGTGATGAACCGTCGTCCACCGACGCTGCCATTCGCGGATCTGCGCCGGCTCGAATTGGCCAAGGCAATCGCGCGCGATCCAAAAGTCGTGCTGGTCGACGAGCCCTTCGCCGGCCTCACCAGCACCGAGGTCGGAACGTTCTCGCAATTGATCCGCAGCTTCCGCGACGAGGGCCGCGCGGTGATGCTGGTCGATCACAACGTCAAGAGCGTCGCGGCGCTGGTCGACCGCGTGCTTGCGATGTATCTCGGCGAGGAGATCACGACCGGCCGCGCCGATGAGGTGATGAAGAACGAGACCGTGCGGCGGGTCTATCTCGGCGGCGCGATCGAAACCCATGCGCGGCCCGAGACCTCGTTCAAGGACAAGGTGCCGCTGCTGCAGGTCGAGAATGTCAGCGTGCATTACGGCAAGGCGCAGGCGCTGGAGAACGTCTCGATCCACGTCCATGAGGGCGAGTTCGTCTCCATCGTAGGGTTGAACGGCGCCGGCAAGACCACGCTGTTCAACACCATCTCGGGCTTCCTGCCCTATACCGGCGAGATCCTGCGCGGCGGCGAGAAGTTGCGCGGCACGGGGCCGGCCAAGATCGCCCGCTCGGGCCTCGTGCAGTGCCCGGAATCGCGCGAGCTGTTCGGCGAGATGACGGTGCGGGAAAATCTCGATCTCGGCGGCCAGCATCTCGACGACGCGGCGCGGGCGAAACAGCTCGCCTGGCTGTTCGAACTGTTTCCGATCCTGAAGGAGCGTCAGGGCCAGATGGCGCAGACGCTGTCCGGCGGCGAGCAGCAGATGCTGGCGATCGGCCGCGCGCTGATGATGCAGCCGCAGATCCTGATCCTGGACGAGCCGACGCTTGGGCTTGCGCCCGTCATCCTCGAACTGCTGTCGAAGGCGCTGGAGAAGCTGCGCCAAACCACCAAGATCACGGTGCTGCTCGGCGAGCAGAACGTGACGTTTGCGCTTCCGCATGCCGACCGCGTCTATGTGCTGGAGCACGCGCGGATCGTCTGGGAGGGCGACCCCGGCCGGTTCGCCGCGGAGGCCGGCAAAGACTTTCTCTGACGTTCGAAAATTTCAAGCAAGAAAGCAAAGCAAGGGAGATCATGATGACAGGATATTCAACCGCCACCCGCGTGAGCTTTTTGGCTTCCGCGCTCGCGCTCTGCCTCGCGGCGCCGGCCTATGCGCAGTCCAACGATCCGATCAAGATCGGTGTCATCGCCGAGGTGCAGTCGATCGCGGGTGCGGCAACGCCGGGCGGCGCGCAGATCGCGGCCGACGAGATCAACGCCAAGGGCGGCGTGATGGGCCGCAAGATCGAGATCGTCACCTACGACAACAAGAGCTCGTCGGCCGACTCGGTGCGGGCCTTCCAGCGCGCGGTGAGCGAGGACAAGGTTTCCGCCGTGATCGCAAGCTACATCAGCGAGGTCGTGCTGGCGCTGGAGCCGTGGGCGTCGCGGCTGAAGATGCCGCTGATCACGCCCGGCGCCGCCTCCAACGAGATCACCAAGGCAATCCATAACGACTATGAGAAGAACAAGTACACCTTCCACGGCTATCTGACCTCGGCCGCGCAGGCGCAGCTCGTTTGCGACGCCGCCAAGGAGCTGCTGGTCGACCAGCTCAAGATGAAGACCGTTGCGATCATGAGTGAGGACGCGGCCTGGACCAAGCCGCTCGATGTCGGCTACGAGGCCTGCCTGCCGAAGGCCGGGTTGAAGGTGGTCGAGCACATCCGCTTCTCGCCCGATACCACCGACTTCACGCCGATCTTCAACAAGATGGAGAGCGCAAAACCCGACGTGATCGTGACCGGCATCTCCCATGTCGGCGTGCAGCCGACCGTGCAATGGAAGAACCAGCAGGTGCCGATCCCGATGTTCGGCATCAGCGCGCAGGCGCTGAGCCCGTCGTTCTGGGGCGACACCAACGGCGCCGCCGAAGGCGTGCCCTCGCTCGCGGTGGCGACGCCCGACGTCGCGGTGACGCCCAAGACGAAGCCGTTCGCGGCGGCGTTCAAGGCCAAGTTCGGCACGCCGCCGGCCTATACCGGCTACACCGCCTATGACGAGGTCTACATCATCGCCGAGGCGATCCAGCGCGCCGGCTCGACCGATCCGGACAAGATGGTCGCCGAGCTCGAGAAGACCGACTTCGACGGCACCATCGGCAAGATCCAGTTCTACGGCAAGAACGACGAGTTCACCCACGGCATCAAGTCCGGCCCGGGCGCCGTCACTGGCCTCGTGTTCCAGTGGCAAAGCGGCAAGCAGATCACGGTGTGGCCGAAGGCTATCGCCGAGGGCAAGCTGAAGTTTCCGAACTTTGTGAAGCTGTCGCAGTAATCGCGCGAGCATCAAGAGAAACGAAGGGCGGTCACACGGTGGCCGCCCTTCTTACTTGCGCGTCGGCGGGGCCGCCTGGATCGTCGGCGCCGCGGCCGCAAGCAGTGCGGCGCGATCGCCGTTGCGCGGCGGATAGATGCGCCGCTGGTTGATGGTCTGCTTGGTGAGTTTTGCGGCGGCGCCCGTGGTGTGCACCTCGCGGTCCCAGCCGGTGGGTGTAGAGCGCGCCCCAGGCGCCGAGATCGAGCACCGTCACATACCAGTCGATGGTGAGCGGCAATAGCTTTTCACCGAACAGATCCGCCATCAAATTGTGGCCGGCAAAGCGGCCCATCGGCCGCGCGAACTGGCAGGACATCACGGTCGGATGCTCGCCGTCGATCAGGCAGGCCGCGACATCGCCGGCGGCGAACACGTCCGCCATGCCCTCGGCGCGCATGAAGTGGTCTACGGCGAGGCGGCCGAGCGCGTCGCGCTTGACCGGCAGCGTTGCGGCGAGGTGGCTGGCGCGCATGCCGCCGCACCACACCACGGTCTCCGTCGGAATGATCTCGCCCGAGCTTAGCGTGATGCTCGTGGCATCGACGGCGTTGACCCTGACATTCAGTCGCGTCTCGACGCCGAGCGCGGACAGCGCTTCGTTGATGACCGGGCGGCCATGAGCGCCGAAGGTCGCGCCGACCACGGGGTTGGGATCGATCAGGATGATGCGGCGGTCGCTGGAGATGCCGGCGTGGGCGAGCTTGGCCGGCATCTCGGCCGCGACCTCGATCCCGGTGAAGCCGGCGCCGACGACCACGACCGTCGTGCGGGCCTGCGACGGCGTCTGCTTGCCGAGCGCCGAAAGATGCGCGTCGAGCTTGATGGCGGCTTCATAGGTGTCGACGTCGAAGCCATGGGCGGCAAGGCCTGATATCGCGGGGCGCACCAGCTCGCTGCCGGTGGTCAGCACCAGCCGGTCATAGCCGAGGTGCTCGGTGCCTGCGCTCGTTCTGACCGTGACCTCACGCTTCGCCGGATCGATCGCCGCGACATCGGCCACGATGTGCTTGACGCCGACCGGATCGAGCAATTCCTTGAGCGGCAGCGCGACATCGCCGAGATCGACCTCGTAATTGCGCACCCGGATGTTGTGATAGGCGTTGCGATCGACGACGAGAATCTCGGTGTCCGCCGCCCGCGCGCCGATCTCGTCGCGTTTGCGGGCCGCGCCGAGCGCAGCCCACAGCCCGGCAAAGCCGGCCCCCAGCACCAGGATGCGCGCCATCTCTCCCTCCGATCTTCTGTCGGAGAGAGCTTGCCTGCCTAAGCAAGGTCAAATCAAGTGGGCGAAGTGCGGAAGAGGCCGAGTGCAGCGCCTCACGTCCCCGGCCGCGACACCTCGGTTTCCTTGCTGGTGATGAACTCCAGCAGCACCGGCACGCCTTCCTTGGTCTTCTGGATGCCGCGCTTGATCGCGGGGATGATGTCCTCGGGCTTGGTCACCCGCTCGCCGTAGCCGCCGAAGGCGCGGGCCATCGCGGCGTAATCGCCGGAGATATCGGTCGAGCGGTATTTCTCGGTCGAGATCGGCATCACCTTCAGTTCGATCGCCATCGAGAAATTGTTGAGCAGGATCGACATGATCGGAATCCGCTCGCGCACCGCGGTCTCGAAATCCATCCCCGTGAATCCGATCGCGGCATCGCCCCAGACATTGATGCAGAGCTTGTCCGGTTTTGCCAGTTTGGCGCCCATCGCGAGGCCGAGGCCGTAGCCGAGCTGCGTGGTCTTGCCCCAGCCGATATAGGACAGCGGCTCGACCGACTTCCAGAACGGCGAGAGCTGGTCGCGCGGGCTGCCGGCGTCGTGGGTGATGATGGTGTTGTGAATGTCGACGGTGTGTTGCAGGTCCCACAGCACGCGGTAGGGATTGAGCGGCGCGTCGTTGTGCGTCAGCTTCGGCATCCATTTGGCGAGCCACTCCTTGTGGGACGCGGCGATCTCCTCGGCGACGGCGTTCGCGTTGCGGTCCGCGGTCACGGTCTTGCCGATCTCCTCCAGCAGCGCATCGAGCACGAGCCCGGCATCGCCGACGAGGCCAATCCTGGCCTCGACATCCTTGTTGATGTGGTTCGGATCGAGCGTCGAATGGATGATGGTCTTGCCCTTCGGCATCGCGATGCCGAACGACGTCTCGGTGAAGGAGCAGCCGATGCCGAAGATCACGTCGGCTTCGGCGAGGAATTTCGGCACCGCGCGCGGCACCGCAAGGCCGCCGGAGCCGAGCGACAGCGGATGCGTCTCCGGGAAGGACGACTTGCCGCCGAGGCTCGTGGTGACGGGGATCGCGAGCCGTTCGGCGAGGCGCTTCAGCTGCGGCCAGGCCTTTGCATAATGCACGCCCTGGCCGGCATAGATCACCGGACGTTTTGCGTTCACGAGCAGCGCCGCGGCCTCTTTCACATGCACGGGGTCGGCGCCGTAGCGGGTGCGCAGCACCGGTGTGTAGTTCAAGGGCTCCGGCACCTCCTCGTTCCACATGTCGGCCGGGATTTCGACGATCACCGGCCCGCCACGGCCGTTCTTCAATTTGGTGAAGGCGCGGCGGAAGATGTTGCAGACCTCCGCGGCGATGTTGATCGGCTCGGACGACTTCGAGAACGCCTTCATCGCCTGGCTGGAATTAAAGTTCGGATCGATGTTGGCAAGCCTGCGCGCATAGCCCATCGGCAGCACCAGCACCGGCACGGATTCGCCATAGCACTGCGCGACGCCGCCCATCGCGTTCTCAGCGCCCGGGCCGTGCTGCATGCAGAAGGCGCCGATCTTCTCACCCGAGGTGACGCGGGAGATCGCGTCTGCCATGTGCACGCCGATGCGCTCCTGGCGCACCATCACCGGGCGGATGTCGGCACTGGCGGCGTATTCGATCAGGTGGTTGACCGGGTAGCCCGTGAGGATCTCGATGCCCTCGCGCTTCATGATTTCCGCGATCGCGGTGCCGAGCTTCATGACGGTCACTCCCTCTGGATGCGGCCGGTTTGGTCCGGCCTCGTTGTCGTCCTGTCCGATAAAGGAACAGGATTCCGTCGACCGGTAAAGCGCGGCCGGGGCCGGATCAGGTAGTCCTGATATGCGTTTACGCCCAATCGCGGCTTGGCGCCTTGCCGGCTGGCGGGAAGCTGCAGGCAGAACTATCCCGTCTTATTCGTCAGAGTGCGCCTGAGAGGCTGGCGAGCGTGGTGTAAAGCGCTGATGCGGCGTAGGATTCGGTTGCAAAGCCAACCCCATCACCTCAACCGCGAACGCCAGGCCCGCCATGACCGATGATACGATTCTGCCCTTCTCGTTTCCAGCCGTTCACGCCAAGAAAGTCACAGCTGCCTTCGATGGCGGTCGGCTGACCTCGAACGGGGGCGTGATGCTTCTGGCGATGGCCGAGCGGCGTCTCGGCTTGGCCGACAATTTGGCCCGGGTGTTCCCGGATCGGCGCGATCCGACGCGGGTCGTGCACAGCCTTGTCGATATGTTCCGCGCGCGCATGTTCGCGATCTGCTGCGGCTACGAGGACGCCGACGACCTCGATCATCTGCGGTCCGATCCCGCATTCAAGCTGGCCTGCGGACGGCTGCCGGACACGGGTCGCGATCTGTGTTCCCAACCGACGCTGTCGCGGCTGGAGAATGCTCCGCGCCTGCGCGACGTGATCCGACTGACCTACACTTTGGTCGACGCATGGATGGATAGCTACCCGCGCGAGCCGGCATCCGTCACGCTCGACATCGATGATACCTGCGATGTCGTCCACGGCCATCAGCAGCTCTCGCTGTTCAACGCTCATTATGACGAACGCTGCTTCCTGCCGATCCACGTCTACGACACGGAGAAGAGCCGGCCCGTGGCGGTCGTGTTGCGGCCCGGCAAGACGCCGGGCGGCGTCGAGGTGCGTGCCCATCTGCGCCGCCTGATACGGCATATCCGGACGCGGTGGCACAACACGCGAATTACGTTCCGTGGCGACGGGCACTATGCCCGGCCGGAGGCAATGGCGTGGTGCGAGACCAACGGCATCGACTACATCTTCGGTCTGTCCGGCACCAAGCCGCTCGCCAGAAAACTCGACGAGGCCGCCGACGACATCCGCACGCGACGCGCCATCGAGAACCTGCCGGTTCTGCGTGGCTATACCGAGACGCGCCACAAGGCCAAGTCCTGGGATCGCGAACGGCGTACCGTCGCCCGTATTGAGGCGACGATGCTCGGCCTCGACATCCGTTTCGTCGTCACCAGCCTCGATGTCGGCTCGGCCGAGTGGATCTACGACAGCCTGTATTGCGCGCGCGGCCAAGCCGAGAATCTGATCAAGCTGCATAAGACACAGCTCGCCTCCGATCGCACCAGCTGCCGTTCGGCGCTCGCCAATCAAGTCCGCCTCGTTCTCCACACCGCCGCTTATTGGCTGATGCTGACCGTGCGCGACGCGATTCCCAAAGCCCGGGAATTGGCCACAGCCGAGTTCGCGACGCTGCGTCTTCGTCTCTTGAAACTCGCTGCCCGTGTCGTCGAGACCACGAGCCGCATTCGCCTTGCGTTTGCCGCGGCATGTCCCGAAGCCGACCTGATCCGCGGCTTGCCAGGCGCGCTGCTGCCTCTCGGTCCTTGACCGGCGGGGCGTCCGCCCCCCGTTCGCCCAACCTACACCTCAAGCGCGTTGCAAAGTACGGGTCGGTCAGGCGGTGAAAAGCCGAAGGCAATCCCGCGCGCCTCGTCAGAGCAGATGTGCGGCCACATCAATCGGACTAAAAAAAGCACTCTCACGAATAGGACGGGCTAGCATCCAGTTTCTGTGCAACCTTTAAGCGACCGTTCATCCTGTCCCTCAACGGGCCGTCAACCAATGTGACCTAGTTTTGCTGGCATATTGCTACGGCGCGGGAGAAAAAGCCGCGAGCGTCGGACAGGAGCTTTTCATGCGCGCGTTGCTTGCAAGATTTCTGGGTGATGAGGTCGGCGCGACGGCGATCGAATACGCCATCATTGCTGGCGGCATCAGCATCGTGATCGTCGCCGGCGTCAGGGGCATCGGCACCAGTGTGAGCGGTCAGTTCAACGCCGTCAGTTCGGCCTTCAAGTAAGCGCGGTCGGAAACGCTTCGCATTCTTCCGGATTCAATCGTCCCCGTTCAACGCGCGCAACATCGCGATGTGCACAAACATCAGCCAGCCCCTCGTTGCGCAGGGTTGATCAGATGCTCGACCGCGATCGACCAGCGTGCCTCCTGCTGGGCGTCTTCAAATAATCTTATGATGTAGCCGGCGGCCTGTTGCTATCGCCGGGTGACGCCCGCTCAGCCCGCCTTCTTGCGCGCCGTGGTGCCTTGCGCGCGCGCCGGTTTCTCGGCCTTCTTCGGCTCGGGCTTGACCGCCTCCTTCGGCTCGCGCTTGCCGCTGCCCGAGATCGGCAGCAGCATCTCGCGCTGGCCCTCGATGCGCTTCTTCGGCTTCTTGCCCTTCGCCGCCTTGGCCTCAGCCTTGGCAGGAGCCGCCTGCTTCTCGTTGGCGAGGCTCTTCTTCAGCGCGTCCATCAGGTTGATGACGTTGCCGCTGGTCTTCGCCGCGGGCTTGGCGATCTTGATGCCGTTGCGCTTCTGGTTGATCAGATCGATCAGCGCCTGCTCGTAGCGGTCCTCGAAATCCTCCGGATCGAACTCGGCGGACTTCTGCTCGACGATGTGCTTGGCAAGATCGAGCATGTCCTTGGTGATCTTCACATCCTGGATGTCGTCAAAATACTCCTTCTCGCTGCGCACCTCATAGGGGTAGCGCAGCAGCGTGCCCATCAGCCCGTTGTCGAGCGGCTCGAGCGCGATGATGTGCTCGCGGTTGGTCAGCACCACGCGGCCGATCGCGACCTTGTTCAGGCTGCGGATGGTCTCGCGGATCACCGCAAAGGCGTCGTGGCCGACCTTGCCGTCGGGAACGAGGTAATAGGGGCGGATCAGATAGCGGCTGTCGATCTCGGTGCGCGGCACGAATTCGTCGATCTCGATGGTGCGGGTCGAATCCAGCGCGATGTCGTCGAGCTCTTCCTTGGTGACCTCGATATAGGTGTCGGTGTCGACCTTGTAGCCCTTCATGATGTCGTCGGTGGACACTTCCTCGCCGGTCTCCGCGTCGACCTTGGCGTATTTGATCCGGTGGCCGGTCTTGCGGTTGATCTGGTTGAAGGAGACCTTTTCGATATCCGACGTCGCCGGGTACAGGGCAACCGGGCAGGTCACGAGCGAAAGGCGCAAAAAGCCCTTCCAGTTGGCGCGGGGGGCCATAGGCAAAACTCCGATAACGCAACCGACGGAACGGTCAAGGATAACACCGGGAACCCCAGTTTGAAACAACACGGGCCGGTGAATCTCGCAACGGCGTTAACCGTGGCCTCGAGCTTGCGCCGGTTTGACGCGGTCCGCGGCGGTATCGCCGGCCGGCCGCGCACAGAAGGCCCGGAACATCGCCCCCGATCTGGCGTTGGCTTTTCGAAGGGGAGCGGCAACCGCCGGAATTACAAGCACTTAAGCACAGAGGTCGGCATGGCAACGGAACGACACGGTCAGATCATCGAAACCCCGACCGCGGTGCGCCAGGCCGAGCCCGGACCTTCGGTTCTCGCGCTTCTCACGGCCTCGACAGGGCTCGCGGTCCTGATCCTCGGCATTGTCTGGTTCGTCTCCTTCCGCGTCTGAAGCCCCTATCGTTAACTGCGCATGTGAGGCTCATTGCTCATCGAGATGTGGCGGAACACTCCACCGACAACTCGCGGACCCCTCACGAATCGTCCATGCGCAAAAGTCGCCGCGAGGAGACGTGAGGTGTGCAGCCGCCCCGATCCGCAACGGCGTTCTCGTGTTCGATCGCCTTGACTCAAGACAGGTTGCGGTCGACGCCGATGTTACGATGATGCACGCGAAAAGTTCCGGCGTGCGGGCCGTCGCCGCCGCTGCAGTCCGACCGCGGATCATGTCGAGTAGAATTTTCTTGAGCCAAGCACATTTTTTCTTGAGCGATCGCTCGCGGCTCGCAGTCTCACAAAATTCCACAATGACGATCAGTGATGCGCGGGGCGAATAGCTGCCTCGCGCCGCGTCACGAGATCATCGAAATTGACTGCTAGCTGATTTGAATCAGATCTGCCTCGAGCTTGAGATGTTCTATCAACAAGAAGAAAAAACCTCGCTGCTGGCGCGCTTCAAGGAGAAAAGCGTTTCAGGCGCGTTCGTCGGATTGACGGTTCTGGCGATGGCAGGGTGGATTTATCTTCTCAGCTCGATGTTCCTGAAATTCATGCTCTGGTGGTTTTCCTGAGACGTCGCTGCCGAGAACGCTTCTCTCTCGAGAACACTTGTCTCTCGCCAACACTTGTCGCGCGAGAACACCTGGCGTCGGCGCCTGATTATTGTCGCGCCGTTCCGTTGCACAAAAATTTCGGCCGCTGAACAATCTTTCGGCGCGCTCAATCATGATGTCGTCACAACTCGGAATGTTAATAACATCGAGGCTGATGTGGACGACTGTGATGCTTTCTTCTGTTGTTATTCTCGCGGCGGTGTTCGTCGCAGGCTTTTTTTCGCCGGTTTCGCCGCGCGTTCGTGGCGATCGCACAAGCGCCGCGCGCGGTACCGGATCTATGCGCCGTATGTGGCGCCGTCAGTCGCCAGATCGTCGAGACCGAAACAGCCGGTCACGGCGTTCGGGCACATGCGTCGCGCGTTCTAAGACATGATCCGGAAAAGTGCGGAGCGGTTTTCCGAAGAGATATGCCTAAGAACGGGCTAGTTCGATCGAGGTAGCGCGACGTTGTGGTGAGTTGGGGTTGGCGGGCGACATGCAATCGGTCATCCTGTCTTCGTTGCGGCAGCCGGGCTGGGTTCGCGTGCCGGCCTCTTGTCGCCGTTGGCCCTGCGCATCGTGAGGGAACTTGCACAGCATGAGTGATCTCAGGGGTCATTCGCCGAGGCGGTATGTCGTTGATGTCAGTGGCCGGCGCGTGCTGGTTGGTCTTACGCTCGAAGAGACGTCGGAATTCGAGGGGTTGGACACCTCCCTGCCGCAGCTGCCGGACCTCGGAGAGCGAGATGCGGAGCCGGGTGCATCGGACGTCGAGGGACGGTGGCTCGAGCTCTACGACAAGCACGACAAGGCCTGGATCAAGTGGAAGGCCGACCTGAGGGCCGGGCAGCAGGTCAATTCACCCTTTTTTAACTAAGACCGGGCGATTTTGATCTATGCCGCCTGAATGGGCCCGAACCGGATACTGACAGATGTTTCAGCTGTTTCTGCGGGCTCGCGCGCACGACCTGACCCGGTCGCGGCGTGGCGAGGAAGGCTTCAAGGCACGCTCGGCCGAGCGGGATGCCGAGACCGATCGCGCCCGGATCGGATCGATCATGGCCGCAATCGAGGCCGCGCTGCAGGCCGCCGAAAGCGAGCAATCCGGCCTTGGCCGCCGTGTCGATGATGTGCTGGCCCGTGCCGCAGTGACGCTTGGCAACGGCACCGACGAATATCTGGAACGCGAGGCGCTTGACAACCATCATCAAGACCTGTTTGACGCCGAGATCTTGAACGGCCAGCGCCGGCTGAAGGAATTGGCGACCGAGATTGCGCACTTCAAGTTCGTGAAGGCCGCAGTCCTGAGCCGCTTTCCGGACTACAAGGCTCCGGCCGCCAGCAACTGACGCGCCATCCGAGGCGCCTTGCGGCCGGAATGCACAGCCAGCCGTTGCGGCCGCGTTTGACGGCGCATCCGGCCGGCTCCGGCGCAAGGCGAAAGGCACAGGCAGGACGTGGTGATCGCAGGCAATCTACTCGTCACGGGCTGCGCCGGCTTTATCGGCTTCCATCTGGCAGAGCACCTGCTGAGGGCAGGGCAGCCGGTCATCGGCATCGACAATCTGAACGATTATTATGACCCGGCGCTGAAGCGTGCGCGGCTCGACCTGCTCAAGCAGCACCGTGGCTTCACCTTCCAGCAACTCGACCTCGCCGACCGCGCCGGGATGAAGGCACTGTTCGAGCGTTATCGCTTCGAGGTCGTGGTGCATCTCGCCGCCCAGGCCGGCGTGCGCTACTCGCTGCAGAACCCCCATGCCTACGCGGATTCCAATCTGGAAGGGTTCATCAATGTGCTGGAGGGCTGCCGGCATACCGCGTGCCGGCACCTGCTGTTTGCCTCCTCATCGTCGGTCTACGGCGCCAATACCAAGCTGCCGTTTTCGATCCACGACAATGTCGATCATCCGGTCAGCCTGTACGCCGCGACCAAGAAGGCCAACGAGCTGCTCGCCCATTCCTATAGCCACCTCTATCGCATCCCGACGACCGGGCTGCGCTTCTTCACCGTGTATGGGACGTGGTATCGGCCGGACATGGCGCTCTATGCCTTCGCGGACGCGATCACCAAGGGGAAGCCGATCCAATTGTTCAACAACGGCCAGATGCGGCGCGACTTCACCTATGTCGATGACGTGGTCGAGGCGATGGTGCGGCTGATCGGCCGCGCGCCTGAGGGCGATGCCAACTGGTCGGGCGGGCATCCCGATCCAGGGTCGAGCAGGGCGCCCTGGCGGGTCTATAATATCGGCAACTCCAGGCCGGAAGAACTGATGCATGTGGTGGGGCTGCTGGAGCAGGGCTTCGGCCGGCAGGCGGAAAAGCAGTTGCTGCCGATGCAACCTGGGGATGTTCTGGAGACGGCAGCCGATGTCTCCGATCTCGAGCGCGAAATCGGCTTTCGGCCGCAGACGCGGATCGAGGACGGCATCGCCCAATTTGTCGATTGGTATCGGGCCTATCACAACGTCGATCGGACGTAGTGCGCTGCTTGCGAATCCGGGCGCGAGAAAAGCTGGTTCGGCGTGGAACGGAGTTTCACAATGAGAGTTATCATCGGTTTTGCCGTCGTTTCGGCCGCGACCATCGTCTCCAGCGTAATCGTTCCGGCGCGCGCGATCGACGTCAAGGTGGCACGCGCCTGCGATGCGCTGGTGGCGAAGGCATTTCCGCCCCGGCAGCCGGGCAATCCGGCATCCAGCAGCGCAAACGGCAATGCGAAGGTCCAGCGCGACTACTTCAACAAGTGCGTCGCCAATGGCGGCAAGATGGACGACGACGCCGCTGCCAAATCGAAATAGCGTGCGATCGCGACGCGTTGCGAATTAGCGATGCTTATGGCAGTTGGTGCACGAATTGCCGCTCGTCGCGATGATCGCGCCATGGGCCAATGCGGGGACGAAGCGCGAAGGCGTTCGCTCCATCCGTCCAGGCCGAAAACGCATCGATGCCATCTCTCGAATTGGAATAGCATTGTCGCGTTCGGCTCCGGTTCGAGGCGAATATTGTGCGTGGCCGGACGTCGCGCGTTGAAAGCTTCCGGTGCATCGTCAGAGCCGATCAGAACGGATCAAATCAGACGATGTCTCACTATCCGTAATGGATCGAAACATTCTGCGATCCGTGCAGACCGCGGCGTTCGCTGCCCACATCCATGCTGCTCGGTTCAACCTGTTATGCGCAGAGCGAGTCCCATCAATCGGCAGCAGCAGATTTAGTGTGTGCGCGCTGCTTTTGGTGGAATATCTGGTTCGGCATCGGAACTCCTCTTCAACGCGCGAGCCTTTGACGCGGCGACATTTTGATCGCTCGAACGCGCGCCTCCGGTTTCAACAGCGATCGCTGCAATCAACGATCGCCGAATGATTTCATGCGCTTGGTTGCGTTCAACGCTCGGCGCCACCTGCGCCGTTTCGCCGCGCGTCTCATCACTTGCGGCTATTTCCCATCGCGACGACACAATACGGCCATCGATTAAATCTTTCGCGATCTGGTTGTGGAACCCGAGTGGGAAAATTTCTGTCAGAGCCAAGTTGGTCGCAAACCTGCCCCATTAATTTCCTTCCATGTGCGCGGTCGGTCTCTGTCATTCAAACTTCAATCACATCGCTCATACCCGTAACCGCAGAGCGAGGGCGCGCCATGAAGCAGCACAAGATTCAACATTTGCATCAGCCGATCGAAGAGGCGTTGCTCGCGACCAATCGATCGCTGCGCGACGAGGTCGTTGCGCTGATGCTGGATATCGCTGAGTTGCGTGAGCTGCACGAAGGCCCGGTTGCGTCTCGTTCGTTCGGTGCATCCTGTGAGCAGAGCCGCCCGCGCGTCGCGTTGCGCCGGGTTCATCGCTGACATTCGTCCGCGAATTCCTCTCCGAGCAGTTGTGTCTGGTCTGCGCCGGCGCTAGCGAAGGTCGCCGGCTTGCATATGGTTGCGGGTGGTTCAATCTAGAGTTGAAGAGTGTTCGGCCCTCTCCGCAATGCGGCCGGGCCGCCTGACGGCTTTTCCCGGCAAGTCCGCGTATGAGGGAGGGCAGCTGGAGCGGTCAGTGCTCTTGCGGCACGGACTTGTGCGCCCCGACATCGGACAGACGCTCGCGCAGGATCCAAGTCTGCAAGACCAGCTCGACGGCGGTATGTCGGAGTTCGAAATTCTCCGCGACGAGCCGTTCCAGGGCGTCGGTCGCATCGCTGGAAGCGGACTGGTTCCCCTCGAAGACCTTGAGACGCGCCATAGTGTCGATCCTCGCAAAAATGTTGATCAGAGAAGGGCTCTGACGAGCGTCAGCACAGAATAGTTCGCAGACTCTCAGGCGGTCGTGGTTCCGCCTGATCGCCAAGGGTGGGAAAGCGCTTAATCGTTAATTTGTGGGTCGAGCGATCAACGTTAGGTTTCGTGAAAATAATCCTCAAATATGTTGAAACCCTCATGACACCCAATGTCTTCGTACGTACCGCTGCGCGTGCGTGCCCGCAAGCCGCCGGACGCGAAGGTCGAGAGATTAATTTGTTAGGATTTTGTGAAAGTCTTGCTTGACTGGCTGGGCGGGTAACACAGTGAGACATGGGGTACTCACAATCTGTCAACGGACTGATTGGGTATTTCTCATTTGCTTCTCACTCGGGGATGCAAACGGTGCGCCAGTTATCCAGCTCAAATTCTCATACGTAGAAAGTCGTATAACTTTTTCTCCCTGATGCCTTCTGCGGGGGAATATTGCGTACATATTCCGGGTAAATACCTTGCAGCTTCGGCGTTTCTTCGCACAATGCGTCGCTGCCGACGGCAAGTTCGAGGCTCCCGAAGGCCCCCCGGGATATCCTCAATTTGAATTTCCTGTTGCATTTACATAGCTTATAGGCCATGCGATTATTGCTAATCTAGGGGGCAACGAGATGACCAATGAGGCGTCATTCTACTGAGGAGATCACTTCCAAGGTCAAACAGGCCGAGGAACTCATGGCGCGGGGGCAATCACAGGCCCAAGCGTGCAAGGTGCTGGGCGTGAGCGTGATGACGTTTCACCGCTGGCGCAAGCAGGAGGCCGCGCGCGGTCACCATGGGAATGGTACTGTTACCGAGCTCGTCGCTCGTACCGATGATCGAGATGGAATCCCCCCTGTCCGCAACCGTATTGACGAATTGCGGCTGGAAAATGAACGGCTGCGTCGGATCGTAACCGACCTGCTCCTCGAGAAAATGAAGATTGAGGAGAAGCTTGCGCTCAGGTCCAGCGGCGGCAGCGGTTTGCCCCGCCGTGGTGAAGTCCAGAGCTAACGTAAGCTGATCCGTTAATGGATACGTGAGGGCCTGGGCGCCAGCAGCAGCCGGTCGCTCAGATGCGCTTTCTCAGATCGTGCGCGCAGCTCCTCGAAGATCGGACGTAGTCTGGCCTGCGCCAGGTCCAGACCTCCGACAATGTCCTGATTCGGCATTTCTGCGGGGAATCGGGCCGCTCTCAGCTTTGTTTCGATCGCCTTGACCAGCACCTCGACATCGTCGCGATGCTGGCCTGCGACCAGCTCGGCGCCCATCAGGCGGATCAAATGGAGGAGGACCACCAGCGCGGCCTCGGTTTCGCCAGCTGACGAACTCATGGTCGTTCTCTGCCCGATATGTGCGGCAGGTCTTGCGAGCTTATCACCTGCCTGATAAGAGAGATATGAATTGTTAACACGAATGTTAATTCCCGATGACCGACCTTTCGGACGCTCGATTAGCGAAGGCACCGGTTAGCTTCGGCGCCTTTTCATTCGCTTTTGCCTCTCTCGAGGCGTTCGCCGTCACCTTCGAGATGATCATCGTCGTGCTGTCCAGCATCATCGGCGGCGCGGCCTATCATCTGTTTTACTACCACACGGTTTATAGCAACAGCTTCGAGGGTTTTCTAGGGATCGGCGTCCTCGCCGCGATCCTTCACATGTTCGTCGCCAAGTCGCAGGGCCTCTACAATGCGCAGGTGCTGGCCGGCCTCGACCGGCGCTGGAGCAGCCTGCTCGGCGGGTGGCTGCTGGTCGTCCTGCTGATGACCCTGATCATCTTCCTCCTGAAGGTGGGTTCCGGCGTCTCGCGCGGCTCGGTGATGTCGTTCGGGCTGATCGGCGGCCTCGGGCTGGTGACCGGACGGATGCTGCTGCAGGCGCCGCTGCAACGGGCGATCGACCGCGGCATGCTGGCGACGCGCCGCGCCGTCGTGGTCGGGATGGCGGACGAATTGTCCCGGGTGCGGCAATCGAGCCTGCTACGCGATTTCGGTCTCAGCGAGGTGCGACGGGCGCAGCTTTCCGGCACGTCGGACGACGACGGCGACCGGGCGGCGGTCGCGTCAGCCATTCGCGCAGCGCGGGAGTGCGGCGCCGACGAAATCGTCCTGGCGATGCCATGGCAGCAGGAGCCGCGCATCCAGTTCGTGTGCGACCTGCTGCGGGCGTCGCCGCTGCCGGTGCGGCTGTTGCCCGACCGTACGGCTGAGCGGTTCCTGGCGCTGCGGATGGTGGCGTCTGGCCCGATCCCGACGCTGGAAATGCAGCGCTCGCCGCTCACCTCGTTCGAGCGCGCCGGCAAGCGGCTGTTCGACATCGTGGCGTCCAGCGGCCTGCTGCTGCTGTTCGCGCCGCTGCTGATCGGGACGGCGATTGCGATCAAGCTCGACTCCCGAGGGCCGGTGCTGTTTCGGCAGCGCCGCAACGGGTTTGACGGCAAGCAATTCCACATCCTCAAATTCCGCTCCATGCATGTGCTCGAGGATGGCGATGTCATCACGCAGGCCCGTCCGAACGATCCGCGGCTGACCGGGATCGGCGCGACGCTGCGCCGCCGCAGCATCGACGAGCTGCCGCAGCTGGTGAACGTGCTGCGCGGCGACATGTCGCTGGTCGGGCCGCGGCCGCACGCGCTGGCGCATGACGACAAATATTCCAAGCTGATCGCGAGCTATGCGCAACGCCAGCACGTCAAGCCGGGCATCACCGGTCTCGCGCAGGTGCAGGGCCTGCGCGGCGCGACGCCCGCGATCGAGGACATGCAGCTGCGCGTCGCCCACGACCTCGTCTACATCAAGAGCTGGAGCTTCATGCTGGACCTGCGCATCTTGTTGCGCACGATCGGCGCAGTGCTGCGGCACAAGGGCGTTTGAAGGTTGGGTGTTTGAAGGTCGGGCGTCTGCCGGGTGCTTGCGCTTGCGCGCTACTGCGGAATGCTTTGATTGGCGTCCCTGAATTCCTGCTCGATGATGCGCCGGTTGGCGTCGTCAGCCACGCGATAGGCCTGGCCGATCGCGCCCTTGAGCTCCGGCGCGCGGGTGAAGGCGGCTTCGGCCGCCTCCGGCGATGCCGGCAATTCGCTCCAGCCGTCGGCGAGCCACAGCTCGCTCCTGACCACACCGATCTCGGCAGCGAGCCCAGGCTTGCCGCGCAACGCATCGGCGGCGAGCCACCAGGCCGCCATCGCCAGCGTCGCGGCACCGATTGCCACTGCGGCCGGCAGGAAAGCCGGCGACAGACGCCGCGCGTGCCGGCCGACCGCGTCAGCCATTGTGTTGGCCATCGTTATAGCCATGGCGCGGTGCCCGGTTGCCGGTCGTCAGCAGGGTTCGGCGCGGTCCCTCCAGCTTGACGCAGGTCAGGCGGCCGGTGGCGTAGGCGCCGGTGTCGACATTGATGCGGTTGCGCAGCAACTCGGCCTCGCGCACCGGCGTATGGCCGTGGACGACGACCTTGCCGAAATCATCTTCCGACACCAGGAAATCGTCGCGGATCCACAGCAGGTCCTCCTTGCGCTGTTGCTTGAGCGCGATGCCGGGCCGGACGCCGGCATGCACGAAGAAGTAACGGCCGTAGGAAAAGGTGATCGGCAGCGCGCGCAGGAAAGCGAGATGCGCCGGCGGCATCTGACGGATCAATTGCTGCGCCAGCGCCCTGCGTTCGGCGGCGTCGGGATTGGGCGAGGGCGACAGGCCGTAGGACATCAGCGTTTGCAGACCGCCGAACTGCCGCCATTGCGCGAGCATGTCGGGATTGACCAGAAACTCCAGCAGGCAGGCCTCGTGATTGCCGAGCAGGCAGACCACGCTGTGGGTTCGGCGGCGTTGATCGAGCATCGCGATCACATCGCGCGAATCCGGTCCGCGATCGATGTAGTCGCCGAGGAACACCTGGATCGGCCGTGCCGGCCGAAACTTGCGGATATCGGCATCGATGCGCGCGCAGATCTCGTGCAGCAGCTCGGCGTGTCCATGGATATCGCCGATGGCGTAGATGCAGGTCTCGTCGCCCTCATGTTCGAGGTCGCCGGGCTGGCCGACAAGGCGCCGGAGGAGGCTGCGCATCTTTGGTCTAGCCCGCCTGCAACCGTGGACGGCTGATCCGCTGTGCCAGTCCTGTTCCGATCACGGCTCCCAACACGATCACTCCGGGCAGCGCCGGTAATTCCGGCAAGGTGAAGGCGGCGAGCAGCAGCGTCAGCAGGACGGCTGCAGCGGATGCGGGATACGACCAGTCACGGCCGCGATTGCGCGCACCGGCCGTGAAGGCAGCGATGCAAGCGACGGTAACCGCGAGTAAAGTCCAGAACATGGCGGAACCGACCTGTGCGATCAAGGCGGCCGCGCTGGTCGCCACCACGGGGCGCGTGGCTGCGCCTTGCCAGTCCATATAGGTTGACGCCAGCGTTGCGGTGGTGCCGGCGCCGCTGCCGAGCGCGGGCAGGTCGGCGAGCAGAGTGTGGGTCGATTGCACAAGGTCGGCCGGGGCATCGGCGAAGGCGACGGCTAAGGCCACGTCGGGATGACGGTTGGCGACCGCCGTCGCCAGCGCGATCAGCGCAACCGCCGTGGCCGCGCTGGCGCTGCTCCAGCGATGCAGATGAAGCTTTCGCGCGGCGAAGGTCATCAGGACGAGCGCGATGCCCGCAGAGAGTGCGATCGCGGCGCCGCGATGCCCGTACCAGCAGGCGCTGGTGGCGCAGAACAGCGCGCTCGCGGCGAACAGCGCGCGCAGCTGCGCGAGCCGGGCCGCGCTGCGGCCATCAGCGTGACCGCCGATGTCGAGCGCGCGCGCGAGGCCGAGCGGAACGCCCACGAGAACGAGCATCAGAAATCCGTTTGCTGTCTCATCGCGCGCAGCGCCGGCTGCGCCAAACCAGGCCTTGAGCGGATCGCTGTGCAGCAGCAAGATCAGCGCGGCGACCACGGTCGTCGCTGCAATGCTGCGGCTCATCACATCGGCGCGGCGGGCGTCGATCGCGATCGCGGCGGCGGCGATCATCACCGACAGCAGCGACAGCCAGAGCAGCAGCGCGCCAAGGCTTGCGCCGATATCGACCGTGATGCTGCCGCTGAACGGCGCGCCCAGTGTTTCGCCGGCGAACTTCCACACCGGGTGCGCCCAGAACGATAGCGGAAGCATCTGCAGGATGATCCAGACCGCCGGCACCAGCGCCGCCGCAACCGCAGGGCCGACAATTTGTTTCAGGAAGGACAGTTCACCCGGACGGATCGCGGTCAGGCCTGCCAGCAGGCCAAGCGACGTTGCGGCGCCGACGAGACCGGTGGCGAGCGATGCGTCGAGCAGACCCGCCGGAATCGACGCCCCGATCAAGATGCAGATGAAAGCCGTGACGTTCCACACGAGAGGGGCAGATCCTGCGGAAGATGACAACGCAAGGCAGCGGGATGCCCCGGGCTCGTCGCGAGGTCAACGGAAATCGGCTCACCGGGTGAGGCAGCGTTGCGCTGCGTTAGTGCGGGCGGCGCAGGGCGAGGACAGGGATACGCGGGCGGGACCAGAGCAGCGGGGCGAACGTGCTTGCAAGATATCCGCCCTGCAGCGATACGATGGCGATGACCATGAGCAGCACGGTTTCCGGCCACGTGCCTCCGATGGCGGCCAGCAACGCGAGTTCCGCGAGCGCCACCGGCACCAGCACCAGACAGTGCTGGCGCAGCCCGAGAACGCCGCCGCCGATCAAATTGCCGAGGAAGACAAATAACATAACCAAACCCTGTGCCCGCATCATATCGGGCCGGGTCCTAAGTCGGGGTTAACCCGATCGCCGCAAACCGCCGGCATGACGGCCGGCGCTCGCATGACGGGCTGTTATGTTAGTCAATTAACATTCAGAACGGCCGCAAGTCGCCGTAACTGTAGGCGGCCCAATAGTCGCGGCCGCCATAGGGTCCGTAGGCGCCGTAGAGCGGGGCGCAGGAGTAGCGGTCGGGACAGCCGTGCCAGCAAACCCGTTTCCACTGGCAGACGTCGCCGTGGCAATATTGCAGCCGCTGGCAGTGGCCGACGACGCGCGGGGCTTTGGTAATGCTCAATTCAGCGGCATTTGCGCCCGATCCGCCAAGCAAAACCACAGAGGTTGCCAGCGCGATCGCCAGTGGCTTCAGGCGGGTCATCACACCCTCAATCGGTTAACTCAAACCATCTCATTCAGAGGTAACGGGGACATCACACGAAAGCAAAGCCGGAGTGGCGTCATGCGGAGCTTTGTCCCGCGATGATGTTGCCGGTGTCGCCGAATTGCCTCACCTTGCTAACATTCTCTATCAATTGCATCGCAATATATCACGGAACCTTGTGATTTTGATAGTCGACATGTTACGGCACGGTCGGAGTATTTAGATGTCGCGTGCGAATTTCATTCGAGCATTGTTATTGCTTGCGGCCGCCGGATCGGTCAGCGGTTGCCATTACATGCCGACCAACGGTCCGACGAGTTCTGATGTCGTGGCCGGGCAGAAGGATCCGGAAAGCCTGCCCTATGCGATGGTCAAGATCACGCCGCAGGTCGAGAACGTGCTGGCGTCGTTCGCGCCGCAGCTCGCCGGAGGCATTCAGGGCCCGCCGCCCAAGGACATCCACTTCGGCATCGGCGACGTCGTCAGCGTCACGATCTTCGAGGCCGCCGCCGGCGGTCTGTTCATTCCGGTCGAGGCCGGCGTGCGCCCCGGCAATTACATCACGCTGCCGAACCAGAACGTCGATACCGACGGCAATATTTCGGTGCCCTATGCCGGCGCGATCCGCGCCAAGAACCGCACCCCGACCGAAGTGCAGCGCTGATCGTCGATGCGCTGAAGAACCGCGCGATCGAGCCGCAGGCCGTGGTCGCCCTGATCGAGCAACGCACCTCGCTGATCTCTGTGCTCGGCGAGGTCAATACGCCGAACCGTTTCCCCGCCAACGCCGCGGGCGAGCGCGTGCTCGACTCGATCACGCGCGCCGGCGGCCCGAAAGGGCAGGGCTTCGATACCTGGGTGATGCTCGAGCGCGACGGCAAGCGCACCACGGTGCCGTTCGGTCAGCTGGTCTACGAGCCCAAGAGCAATATCTACGCGCATCCGGGCGACACCATCTATGTCTACCGCGAACCGCAGACCTTCGTTGCCTTCGGCGCCTCGGGCGCACAGGGCCAGTTCAACTTCGAGGCCTGGCGCATCTCGCTCGCCGAAGCGGTCGCCAAGGCCGGCGGCCTGAACGATTCATCGGCCGATCCGGCCTCGGTGTTCGTCTATCGCGGCGAGCTGCCGGAAGTCGCCGCCAAGCTCGGCGTCGACGTCAGCAAATATTCAGGGCCGATCATCCCGGTCGTCTACAACATCAATTTCCGCGATCCGGCCGGCTATTTCCTGGCCACGCGTTTCCAGTTGCGCAACAAGGACGTACTGTATGCGTCGAATGCGGCGTCGGTCGAAGATGCCAAGGTCATGCAGCAGATCCGCCTCGTGACCGCAACGGTGAACGATCCGATCGTGGCCGCCTACAACGCAACCTTACTTCGCAATTCGATCAAGCTTGCGCCCTGATTTCGGGGCGTGAGCCGGCCCGGCCGGCTTCATGACAAATTCACGATTACCTTCCGGCTCGCGCGAGGCGACGGCATTGCCTTGGCCGGTCCGATGGTCGTCGTGGCTGTTCTGCGCCGTTGTCGCCTTGGCGCCATTGCCGCTCGGCTCGGTCGGTGCTGTCGCGCCCGCGATCTGGTCGATCCTGCTCGCCGTCGCGCTGCTCGGGGCGTTGCCGATGCGCCTGCGCGACGGCCAGCTCGCCATCCTCGCGGCGCTGCTGACGGCGCTCGCCCTGCTGGTGCTGCACGAGCAGTCGGCGGTCCACCCCTGGCTCGGTGTGGCGCCGAACGCGCTGTGGGCGGAGGCCGGAAAATTGTTGCCCGCCGAGCTGCCGCCGATCGCGTCGATCGCACGCCATCAGCCGTTTTATTCCGCCGGCCTTGGGATCGTCTGCCTGCTCTTCTTTTCCGTCGGTGTCGTGCTCGGCGCCGATCGCGCCATAGCTCGCGGGCTGTTGCGGACCGTGGCCGCGGCCGGCCTCGTCTATGCGATCGCCGGTATCGTCACGTTCGCGATCGATCCCACGCGGATTTTCCTGCTCCATGAGAAGGAGGCGCATCTGACGTGGCTGACGTCGCCCTTCGTCAACCGCAACACCGCGGGCATCTACTACGGCTGCTGCGCCCTGATCTGGCTGCTTTTTGGCTGCGAGCTGATCGAGCGCAACTGGCCGCCACGGCGTTTCAGCCCGTCGCGCCTGCTGGCGCGCCTCGATCGGCCGGCACGGCGCCGGCTCGCCGGCCATGCGCTGGGCTGGCTGGTCTGCCTGCTGGCCATGTTTCTGACCGGATCGCGCGGCGGCGTCGGGATTTCGCTGCTCGCCGCGGTCGTCGCGGTCGCGATCTTCTTCCGCAAGCGGATGCCGCCGCGCTACGGCCTGATCATGGCACTTTGCGTCGGCAGCCTGGTCGCGCTCGCCCTGCTGCAGCTTCTCGGCGGCGGCGTCGGCGCGCGCTTCAGCACCATGGGGCTGTCGGATGAGGGTCGGTTCTCGACCTATCGCGCGACGCTGCGGATGATCTTTGACCATCCCTGGCTCGGCGATGGTTTCGGGAGCTTCGAATGGGTCTATCCGGCCTATCGGACCGGTGACATCTCGCTGCGCGGGACCTGGAACCGGGCGCACAACAGCTGGCTCGAACTTGCGTCCGACGGCGGAATGTTAATGGCCGGCGCCGTGATTGTCGCGCTGCTCGCAGCGTTCGCTGTGCTCACGCATGGCGTGCGGAGCCGCCGCCGCGACGTCATCGTGCCGCTTGCGGCGCTGTGCGCGTCGGCCGCCGGCGCCATCCATTCGATGATCGATTTCTCGCTCCAGATCACCGGCTACGCGGTCGTCATCGCGGCCTTGCTCGGGGCGGGACTGTCACAATCCTTCCGCTCCAGACCGGGCAATGGCCGCGGCGGTGCCAATGTTATGGCGGGGCCGCCGGTTAGCGTTGATTTCGCCGGGCGTGCCGGGGCCGCGGCCGGCGAGGCTATTTAATTGGCGCGATAACTCCGATTATGCTAACGAACTGTTAGTATTCGTTAGGGAGATAGCGGTGTTCACATTTGAGCGATCGGGCGGCTTTTCCGCCTCGCGCGTGGCGGTGTTGATGATCTTGGCGCTCACGGCGTCCGGCGGTGACGCACTGGCGCAAGCCGCCGGCGGGCAGAGCCAGCTCTCCCAGGCGATCACGAATTTCAAGGGCTCTCCGGAGCAGCTGCTGACCCAGTATCCGAACGCGGGGGTGGAATTGACCTCACGGGCGCGCGATTTCGCCATCAACGATCCGACCACGCTGGATACGATCATCGGGCTGCTCGCCAAGGCGAGCAAGGACCAGAAGACGGCGATCGCCGCCGGTCTCGCCCAGGCCGCGCGCATCGTGGTGCGCAGCAACCAGCCCTACGCGACGCGCATCCAGCAGGCGATTGCCGACACCAAGGACCTCGACACCGTGATGGCGTTCGCCGCGGCGTCGGGTGATAGCGGCACTGCTGCGACGGGTGGCGGCGGCGCGGGCAGCGCCGGCGCATCCGGCGGCCAGACCGGCGCGCTCGGTGCCGGCGGTGCGGGAGGCGGCGGCACGCTCGAGGCCATCAACGGCAACAGCGTCAACACCGGCATTTTCAGCTTCACGTCATCGGTTACCGGATCGGGCAACGGAACGACAGGTACGACCACCGGCACCACGCTTCTGACAACAGTTACTCCCTGAGCCGGCTTCCGATCGTCAATGGCGAACTCTCTGCAGCAATGCGCTTCGGTGTCGGCGGCGGGACGCTTCCCAGTTTCATTGGAGGGCGCGAGGGCAGACTCCGGCCTGCCGGCGCGGCGATAGGACGAGATGCTTCAGCGCAACCAGATTTCGCCGTGCGTCGATCTGAGAAATCGTCCGGCCGAACTGCCGTCGCTGGCGGAAACGTTCGACGCGTTCGTCACCTATCTGCTGCGGCAGTATTGGGTCATCCTCGGCACCGCCGCGCTCTGCCTGTTCGGCGGCATCTGCTACCTGGCGACGGCGGCGCCGAGCTATAACGAGCTTGCCACGATGATCATCGACACGCGCAAATTCCAAGTCTTCCAGCAGCAATCGCCGGTCAGTGACGTCCCGGTGGATTCCTCCGCGGTCGAGAGCCAGGTCGAGATCCTGAAGTCGGAGAACGTGGCGCTCGCGGTGATCCGGGACCTCAAGCTCACCGACGATCCGGAATTCGTCGGCTCCAAGGCCGGCGCGGCGGGAGCGGTGCTGGATTTCGTGACCGGCCTGTTCGCCGGCAGCGGGCCGCCCAACGAGTTCGACCGGACCCGGCGCGCGGTCCGTACCTTGCAGAAGCAGCTCGAGGTCCGCCGCCGCGGCCTGACCTATGTGATCGAGGTCTCCTTCCGCTCGCTCGATCCCGAGCGCGCCGCGCAGATCGCCAACGCCGTCGCCGACGCCTACATCGTCGATCAGCTCGATTCCAAGTTCCAGGCGACGCGCCGCGCCAGCGTCTGGCTGCAGGACCGCATCCAGGAGCTGCGCTCGCAGGCATCCAGTGCCGAGCGTGCGGTGCTCGACTACAAGAAGACCAACAACATCGTCACTTCCAGCGGCAAGTTGATGAACGAGCAGCAGCTCGGCGAGCTCAACACGCAGCTGCTTCACGTGAAGTCGCAGGTCACCGACGCCAAGGCCAAGCTCGACCGCATCGAGGCGGTGGTGAAGAGCGGCGTCCCCGATGCGACGGTCGCCGATACCCTGAACAACCAGGTCATCACCAAGCTGCGCTCGCAATATCTCGAGCTTGCCAACCGGGAGGCCGACTGGTCGTCGCGCTATGGCTACAATCATCTGGCCGCCGTCAATCTGCGCAACCAGATGCGCGAGATCCAGTCGTCGATCATGGATGAGCTGAAGCGGCTCGCCGAAAGCTACAAGAGCGACTATGCGATCGCCCTGCAGCGCCAGAGCGAGATCGAGCGCGCCGTGAACGATTCGGTGTCGCAGTCGCAGTCCACCAACCAGGCGCAGGTGACGCTGCGCGAGCTCGAGAGCTCCGCGCAGACCTATCGCTCGCTGTACGACAATTTCCTGCAGCGCTACATGGAGAATGTGCAGCAGCAGTCGTTCCCGGTCAGCGAGGCGCGGGTGATTACCCGTGCCTCGCGTCCGCTCAGCAAGAGCCACCCGCAGACCTTCGTCGTGCTGGCGCTCTCGATGCTCGGCGGCCTGATTGCCGGGCTCGGGCTCGGCGTGTTGCGCGACCTCTATGACCGGGTGTTCCGCACCGCCGAGATGGTCGAGACGATCCTCGACACGGATTGCGTCGCCATCGTTCCCCGCGTGCCGGCGGGCCAGATCAAGACCGCGGTGGCCGTTCGTCCCAATCTGCCGGCCGGTCCGCGGACGATCCGACGCGGCGACGAACCGGTGCTGTGGGCGGCGATCGACTCGCCATTCTCGCGGTTCTCGGAAGCGATCCGCTCGATCAAGGTCAATGCCGACCTCAACGTCACCAAGCCGTCAAAGATCCTTGGCCTGACCTCGGCGCTGCCTAACGAGGGCAAGTCGACGCTGGCCTTCGTGTTCGCGCAGCTGGTGGCGCAGAGCGGTGCGCGCGTGCTGCTGATCGATTGCGACCTGCGCAATCCCTCGCTCAGCCGCAAGGTCGCGGCCAATGCCGAGCGCGGCATCCTCGACGTGCTGTCGAACAATGCGACATTGCAGGACACGATATGGCGCGATCCCGAGACCGGGCTTGCCTTCCTGCCGGGCGCCACACGATCGCGCATCGCGCATTCGCACGAGGTGCTGGCCTCCGACCAGATGAAGGACTTTATCGACGCAGCCCGCAGCCAGTATGACTACGTGATCGTCGATTTCCCGCCGCTGACGCCGGTGGTCGACGTCCGCATCACCGCGCACTTCGTTGACTCCTTCGTGTTCATCGTGGAGTGGGGCAAGACCCAGGTGCAGGTGGTCGAACGGGCGCTGCGCAGCGCCCGTGCCGTCAACGAGAACCTGCTCGGCGTCGTGCTGAACAAGGCCGATATCGCCGCGATGAGCCGCTACAGCGGCTATGGCGGCAAGAACTACTATTACAACTCTCACTATGGACGCTATGGCTACACCGAGTGAGCCGCGTGGTGAGGCGATCAAGCGTGCCGCCGTCTGGCTGGCGCGCGGCTTGCTGGCCGCGGCCGCATGCTCGTCGGTCGCCTGGGGCGCGACCACCTTGCCTGACTTTGTCGACCAGACCCGGCTTGATGGCGCCAGGGACGTGATCCTGCGCAACGTGCCGATTAGCGATGCCGAGCTCGATGCGCTGGGTCCGGCCCTCGCGCGTGTCGTAGCGCGAGCGGACTGCATGCCGGCGATCGATCGCAGCACGGCGGTGATCCGGCTGCGGCTTGCCGAGAATGCGCTCGCATCCGGCGATCGGGTGGACGCCCGGATGGGCGAGCTCGACGCGGCCATTCACAAGTCGCTCGGCTGCGCGCCAGCTGACCCTTACCTCTGGCTCGTGCTGTTCTGGCTGCGTAATATCAGGCAGGGCCTGACCGACGCCAATTTCGACCTGCTGCGCATGTCATACCGGCTCGGCCCCAATGAGGGCTGGATCGTGGTCAAGCGCAGCGCCATGGCGCTCGCGATGTTCGATGCCCTGCCGCCCGACCTCTCGGGTGCGGTGGTTGCCGAGTTCGCGCGGCTCGTGAAGACGGAGCTGTATACCGAGGCCATCGACCTATTGAAGGGACCTGGATGGGCGCACCGGGAGAAGTTGCTGGCCGGCCTTGCAGCTGTCCCCAAACGGAACGTCGACGTCCTGACCCGCACCATGGCTGACATCGGATACGATCTCGATCGCCGCTCGCCGGCGGAACGGCGCAGCCTGGAGCGCGAACCGGATTCCCGCCGTGACGAGCCTGCCCGAATGCCATCAGGAGCTGTGGCTAGACCATGACGATGGAATTCAGCGTCGGACAGCACAACGCGCATTATGAGGGTGTCTATTCGGCACGCGAGCGCGACTGGCGACGGGTCTGTGCGGTCGACAAGGCCGATCATATCGCGGGCTCGCTGGGCAGCTCCGCCGCCGCGATCGGCAACGTGCTCGACGTCGGCTGTGGCACCGGCGCCGTGCTGGCGCGGCTGTCGGCGATCGGCATCGGCCGCGATTTCACCGGGATCGACGTCATCGATCCCGCGACCAATCTGGAAACCGACGGCGCGGCGGCGGTCCCGTTCCACTGGTTGAGCTATGACGGTGTGACGATCCCGTTTGCGGACGGATCGTTCGATCTGGTCTACGCCAGCCATGTCCTGGAGCATGTGCCTGAGCCGCGCGCATTCCTGCACGAGCTTGCCCGCGTCGCGCAGGGGTTCATCTATGTCGAGGTCCCCTGCGAGCTGCACGCGCGCACCAGCCGCCGGGCGCTGCAATCGACGCTCGATATCGGCCATATCAATTTCTACACACCCGACACGTTTCGCCTGGTGCTGGAGACCGCGGGACTCAAGGTCATGGGCTTCGGCACCTATGACCATAGCCTGCCGGTGCACGCGTTTCATGCGTCGCGGGTGAAGGGGCTTGCGAAGAGCATCGTGCGAAAGTCGTTGTTGTCGGCCAGCCCGGCATTCGCGACGAGGCTTGCGACCTATCATTGCGGGGCGCTCTGCCGGCGCGACGAGGCGCCGCCGCTGCCGCAGGACCGCTGAGCCATGGCCCCGCGCGTGGTCGTCTTCAACAACATGATCACACCCTACACCGACCGTCTCTACAACGAGCTGGTCAGTCGTGGATTGGATCTCGCCGTGCTGTCCTGCACCGCGCAGGAGGCCGACCGCTCCTGGGCCGGCTCCTTCACGCCGCGTTACACGACGCGGACGGTGCCCGGCATATCGATCCCGCTGTCGCGGTCGCGGCGCACCCATGTCAATGTCGGGATCGCGCGCGCCTTGAAGCAGCTCGCGCCCGACCTGCTGTTCGTCAACGGCCTCTATCCGTCCATGCTGGCCGGCGCCGCGTGGGCACGCGCCAACGGCAAGCCGCTTGCGCTGACGATCGACGGCTGGCGTGAGACGATGCCCAATACCGCCTATCATCGTCTGGCGCGGCCCTGGCTGCTGCGCCAGTGCGACGCGGTGGTATGCTGCAGCGACAAGGGCAGGGATTATTTCCGCGGCGAGGGCGTCCGCGACGCGGATCTGTTCGTGGTGCCGCTGGTGCCGGCATGGGATCCGCCGAAAACTGTGCCTGATTTTCAGGAACGTCCGTTTCATCTGCTGTGGTGCGCCCGCATCAACGATGACGCCAAGAATGCGATCTTCTTCGAGAACGTCGCGATCGCGCTCGGCCGCATCCTGCCGGGGCTGAAGGTCCGCGTGGTCGGGTCCGGCGTCGCCGAACAGCGCATGCTGGCGCGGCTTGCCGCCGCCGCGATCGAGGTCCGTCACGACGCCTATGTGCCGTGGCCGTCGATCTCGGAGGTCTATCTGCAATCACGCCTGCTGCTGCTGCCCTCGCTGCTGGAACCTTGGGGGCTGGTGTGCAACGAGGCCTTGCAGTGCGGGGTTCCCTGCCTGGTATCGCCCCATGTCGGGGCCGGCGGCGAGCTGGTGCGTGACCACGACAATGGCCTTGTTTGCGCGCTCGATGAACAGGTGTGGGTCGATGCGACGCGCGCCTTGCTGGACCATCCCGCGCGCTGGCAGGCGATGTCGCAGCAGGCCCGGCAAGGCGTGCGAAGCGATGCGCTTCAGGACGCGGCCTTGCGTTTCATGGCCGCGGTCGATCATCTTGTGGACGCGCCAGCCCGACAGGAAGCCGTGCAATGATCGGCAGATGGTGGTCGCGAACTGACGTCTTCCTGCACGCCTATCTGGTGATGGTGCTCGGCTGCATCTACTTCCTGTTCAATTTTGTCGAGGGGATCTCGTTTGCGGAACGGGCCGGCGAATCCACCCTGTTCCGCGGCGCGTGGCTGTTGCTCTACATCCTCCTGATGCTGCATATCGCGGTCGATCGGAAGCGCTTCGGCCTGCTGCTGCTGCATTCGCATCTCTATCTGGCATTCGTGGCCTTCGCCGCCGTCTCGCTCGCTTTGAGCGCCGACCCCGCGGGCTCGTCGATCAAGTTCGCGATGTATGTGCTGACCACGATGTTCTCGGCGTGGGTCGTGATCAGCTGCCCGGTCGATCGCCTCGTCGACACGCTGTTCCGGATCGGGATCGTGGTGCTGATCGTCCACGTCCTGCTGTTTCCGGTGATCGGCTCGGAATGGAACTACGATGCGCTGAATCGGCCGACGGTGCTCGGGACCCAGGCCTATGCCGGCGTGTTCGGCCACAAGAATCTTGCGGGCGCCTTCTTCGGGCTCATGGTGCTGATCTGCTTCGTGCGCATGCTGGCCGGACCACGGCGGCAATTCGGCTGGTCGCTGCTGCTGATGGGATGCCATTTTGTCGCGCTCGCCGCGGCCGGTTCCGCAGGGCCCCTGATCAGCATGTTGACGACGGTCGCGGTGAGCTTCGGGCTGTTACTGGTGGTGCTCGGGCGCCGCGGGGCCGCGTCGATCTACTGGCTTGGGCTCGCGTCCTTTGCACTGGTCGTGCTCGTCGTGCCCAGCGACTATCTGTATGCGCTGGTCGGCCGCAGCGGAAACCTGACCGGACGCTCGTTCCTCTGGTCGGTATGGCCGCACTTCTTCTGGCAGCATCCCTGGCTCGGCTACGGGTTCTCCGGATTCTTCAACGAGCTGCCGAGTTCGCCCGCCAACGAGCTGACCAGCATGGCGCCATGGAACACGGAGTTCGGCTCGTTCGAGAATTCCTATCTCGACGCCTTCCTCCAGTTCGGTCTGCTCGGCGGCGCGCTCTACGTGCTGCTGCTGGCACGGGCGTTGTGGAACAGCATTGTCTTCACATTCGAGCGGCGCGGGATGTACTGGCTGGCGCCGTTCGCGATGCTGCTGTTCGTTGTGATCGCGTCGGCCAACGACTCCAGCCAGCTGCTGCACAATTATTTCGGCTGCGTGCTGGTGTTCTGGTGCTATTTCGGCCCGGAGGCCAGGCTGCAAGTGGCGCCGCGGCGGGCGTTCACCAGACTGCGTGCGAGTGAGGCGTGAGTGCATTGACCGACAGGCTGGACCGCGTGGCGGCCCCAAGGCGGGTCGCGGGTGCCGTGCGCGGATCGCTCCGCCGGCTGCGGCGCGCCGGAGGCAATGTCGCGCTCGGCCTGGTCGATCAGGCGCTGCTCAGCGGTTCGGCCTTCGTGCTGACGATCGTGCTCGCCAATGTGCTCGATGTCAGTTCGTTCGGCAGCTTCAGCGTCGCCTGGTCGATCTCGATCCTGATCGAGGCGGTGTTTTTGCGCGGCCTGTTCGACGACGGGCTGCCGGCGGCCGCGCATCGGATTCCCAAATCTTTGTGGCCGCAGCTGCGGCTCGGCCTCTATCTGTCCTCGTTGCTGGTCTCGGGTGCGCTCGGCCTGCTGCTCGTGATGGCGGGCCTTTTGATCGTTGCGTTCGGCGGTGGCGCCGGCGGGCTCGTGATCGCAACCGGGCTCGCGATCCCGGCGGTGCGTTTGCAAAGCATGTTCCGCCGCATTTGCTATCTCGACGGCCGGCTGCCGCGCGCGGTAGCGTTGTCGCTGACCTATTGCGTGGCTCTGGTCGCCTCGGCCGGGCTGATGATCGCCTTCAAGCTCGCCGGCGCTGCGGCGGCGATGGCGTGCATCGCGATCTCGGCTGCGTTTGCCGCGAGCTGGCTGCTCGCCCACACCGGCGAACTGGTCTGGCCGCAAGCCAGAATCTTCCGCGGTTCGTTGCGGCGGCTGTTCAGGAACGGCCGCTGGTTCGTCGCGACTTCGCTCACCTACTGGATCGGCAGCATCGGGCTGATCCCGGTGTGCGGCCTGCTGATCGGGCTGGAGGCGAGCGCGTCGCTACGCATCCTGCTCCTGGTGTTCGCGCCGCTCAGCCAGTTCTGCGCGACGATGTTCTCGGTCCGCCTGCCGGAGATCGCGGCCGAGCTGCGCGCGGGGAGGCGCAGCGCGGTCGCCGCTGCCGCGCGCGAAAACGCGCTGCTGCTCGGGTCGATCGCAGCTGCCTATGGCGCAGCGGTCATACTGTTCGGCCAGCGCATTCTCGCGCTTGTCATCCACGGACAGAGTTACGAGATCGGCACCGGCAGCCTCGGCCTGATGGCGGCTGCGATGGCGCTCGATGCGGTGTGGCTCGGCCTCGCGCTGCCGCTGTTTGCGACCGGCAAGCCGCAGCGGTTCATGCTGAGCCGGATCGCGGGCCTCGCCGCGCTGTGCTGCGTCCTGCCGTTCGCGGCCCATGCCTGGCAAATGATGGGCGCGGTTGCGGCGATGGTCGCCTCCAGCGCAGCGTCGGTGGTCACAGTGGTGCTGACCAATTCGGTGCGGGAGCGGACATGACCGACGACACAGCCGGCCGCGCGCTATCCAAGTTGCATATCGGTGCCTTCAATTGCGGCATCAAGGGCTGGATCAACACCGACATCACCACGCATCTGTGGATCGCGCGCGTGCCGTTTGCGGCGAGGACGCTGCATCTTGCCGGCCTGCTCAGCGATGCCCGCTATGCCGAGCACCGCCAGGGCAAGTTTGCCGGGCTGCGCTACATGGATCTGACAAAACCGCTGCCATTCGCGGACGGCAGTCTCTCGGCGGTGTTCAGCGCACACGTCTTCGAGCATCTGTTTCCCGATGAGGTCGAGCGACTGGCGCGCGAGATCGCGCGGGTGCTGGCGCCGGGTGGAGTGTGCCGCATTGTCGTCCCCGACATGGAAAGGATCGTCGCGCTCTACGATCCGGCCGCGCCGCAGGCCTTCCTCAAGGGCGTATTCGAGATCGAGCGGCGCAAGGAGGTCGCGTTCGCGCATCACTGGGGTTATACCCGCGCGTCGCTCGCAACGCTGTTCCGCGACGCCGGCTGTTCTGAGACCCACACCCGGGCTTACCGGGAGGGCGTCTGTCCCGATATCGACCGGCTCGACAACCGGCCGGACGAGTCGATCTTCTTCGAGGCGATCAAGTAAGGCAGGAGACTGACATTGCTGGGCGCAATTCAAGCCCGATTTTCCAGTGCAGCGCGCAAGCGGCGCGGCGAGTTCCTCGTTCGCACCGTGAATCTGCCGCTGGATGCGAAAATCCTCGATCTCGGCGGCGGGACCGGCCGGCATATTCGCGCGATCCTGCCCCGACATCGCGACATCACGGTGTGCGACATCTCGGCCGACGACCTCAAGGCCGCGCGCGAGCGTTTTGACTTCAAGACCGTGCTGTTGCAGGAAACCGAGCGCCTGCCGTTCGACGATCAGGCGTTCGACTTCTGCTTCTGCTCGTCGGTGATCGAGCACGTCACCGGGCCGAAGCAGGAGGTCGTGACGATCGAGGACGGGGCGGCATTCCTGAGTATCGCGCGTCAGCACCAGAACTGCTTTGCCGGCGAAATCTCGCGGGTCGCGAAGTCGTTTTACGTGCAGACGCCGTACCGTTACTTTCCGATCGAGAGCCATACCTGGCTGCCCGGCATCATCGTGTTGCTGCCGAGGCGGCTGCAGATCGCGCTGATCGGGGTGTTCAACCGCTTCTGGTTCAAGCGGACCGCGCCCGACTGGCACCTGTTCGACTGGCGCGAGATGACGGAGACGTTTCCGGACGCGACAATCTATCGCGAACGATATCTCGGCATGACCAAGTCGCTGATGGCGGTCAAGACATGAGGCGGGTGTCCGCCGGCCGCATCAATCGTCGCGCCGCGCTAGGATATTGATCAGCGTGCCCAGTGCGGGCCGGCGATCGAGCGCCGGCGGCAGCGGGGAGCCGGCAAAGCTCGTGCGGAGCATGGTGAGGCCATGTTGCCGCAACAGGTCCTGCATGGCGGCCGGCGAGGCGTCGAATTTGGAGAAGGCGAGGTAGCGGAACAGCGGCCGCGCCGACAGGCGCGAGGAGGTCGCGTGCGCGAGCTTGTAGCTCTGGCGCAGCAGCGATCCGCGGTTGGGGATCGAGACCAGCAACAGCCCGCCGGGCCTGAGCACGCGATGGATTTGGGCGAGGCACTGCGCCACGTCGGGGACATATTCCAGCACGCTCGCGCAGAGCACGCCGTCGAAGGATCGATCGGCAAACGGCAGGCTTGCGATCGTCGGGATCTGCTTGAAGGAGAGCCGTCCGGCCGGCGTATCATCGGCGGAGCGGCCGCGTGCCGCCGCGACCATCTCCGACGACGCGTCGACCCCGGTGACGTCGCAGCCGCGCGCGGCGAGCAGGCGGGACAGCGTCCCGGTGCCGCAGCCGGCATCCAGCCAGTGCTGCCCGGCGAGGTCCGCCTTGCCGAGCAGATCGAACATCGCAGCGGTGCGCGCCTTGAAGGTGCGGCTCTGATGCAGCGCCTCCCACCCGGACGAAATCTCGTCGTGAAAGCGGATTTCAGGGCGGTCGATCTGGGCCATGGTGGCCATGCTGTTCCCTACCAGTGGAAGCCGCTCACTCTGGCCCGCACCTCGTCCGGCAATCCGATGTCAGACAGTTCGAGCACGACCTGGTCGGAGCGGGTTGCCTTCAGCGCCGCGACGAAGCGCGGATCAGGCGTCGTCAGCACAATGATATCGGCCCATTCGATGGTCGCGGTGACATCGTCATGCAGCAGGCCGACCAGCTCCGGGTTGCGCATCAGGAAGTCCCGGTTGGCGCCGATCAGCTGCGACAGCCGCACATTTGGGTCGTAGATCCGGATGTCACGCTGCTCGCCGCGCAGGCTTTTGACCAGCTCCACGAACGGGCTGTCGCGGACATCGTCGGTGCCGGCCTTGAAGCTGATGCCGAGGAAGGCAATACGGCGACCGTCATGCGACAGGATCCAGTCGGCGCCGCGCGACATGATCATATCGTTGCTGGGCAGGATGCTTTCGAGCACCGGCGTCGACAGCCCGCGGCTGTGCGCCAGATGTTTCAGCGCCTTGACGTCCTTGGGGAGGCAGGAGCCGCCGAAGGCAAAACCCGGCCGCAGATAAGCCGACGAGATATTGAGCCTTGTGTCCTGCAGGAAGATGTTCATGACGTCGCGGCCGTCGATGCCGAGCGTCTTTGCGATCGTTCCGATCTCGTTGGCAAAGCTCACCTTCAGCGCATGCCAGCTGTTGTCGACATATTTGACCAGTTCGGCGGTCTCGACCGGCGGCGTGATCTTGGCGCCCGGCAGATCCTTGTAGAGCGCCATGACGCGGTCGGCGGTCTCCTGGTTGAAGGCGCCGACCACGGTCTTGGAGGGGGCGTTGAAATCCGCAATGGCGCTGCCTTCGCGCAGGAATTCCGGATTGAAGGCGAGGTCGAAATCGCGGCCGATCCGGTTGCCGGATGCTTCCTCGATCAGCGGTCCGACGGTGCCGCGGGTGGTGCCGGGCAGCACGGTGGAGCGGATCGTCACGGTATGCGGCGCATTCTTCGCGCGCAGTCCGCGGCCGATCTCGATCGCGACCTGTCGGATCGCGGTCAGGTCGAGGTTGCCGTTGCCGGACGAGGGCGTGCCGACGCAGACCATCGATATGTCGCTATTGACGATCGCCTCGGTGGCGTCGGTGGTCGCGGTCAGCTGACCCGTGGCAACCGCGCGCGCCACCTTGTCCGAGATGCCCGGTTCGATCACGGGCGATCTGCCTTCGCGGATCAGGTCGACCTTGGCGACGCTCTTGTCGACGCCGATGATCTGGTGGCCGAGTTCGGTGAAGCAGGCGGCGCAGACCGTTCCGACATAGCCGAGGCCGAAAATGCTCACATTCATGCTTCGACCTTCAATAACCCTGGGACCTGCGCGTGACCGCGGCGGTGTCGCGGTTGACGTGAATGGAGCGGCAGGCCGTTCAAGACGATGCCCGCCCGGCGGCAGCGTTAGCGCTGGAATGCGAGGTTGACCGCTCGGCGGTCGCATTTGCGCGCGGCGCAAGGCTTTGCGAGGGGGCTTTCGCGGCGAACAGCGCCTCATAGGCCGCAAGCAGCTTCGGCTCCTCATGCGTCCAGGACAGCGCGCGCTCGACGCGGCTGCGGCCGAATGCCCCCATCGTCTCACGCTGCGACGGATCGTCGATCAAGGTAATGATTTTGCTGGCAAAATCCTTCGGATCGTTCTTCGCCGCATAGAGCGAGGCGTCGAGCGCCGAGCGGCGGCCTTCGCGGACGTCGAACTGAACGATCGCCCGTCCCAGCGCCATGTACTCCATGATCTTGTTCATGGTGGAGATGTCGTTCATCGGCGTGACGCGGTCCGGATTGACGCAGACGTCCGCGGTCGAGAGCATCGTGAACAGCGGCTCATCGGCGATAGCGCCGGTGAAGTTGACGTAGTCGGAGAGCCGCATCTCCTCGCAAAGCTTGACCACCGCGTTCCATTCCGGCCCGGTGCCGGCGATGTTGAACTGGATGTCGGTGCGTCCGAGATCGTGCACGATGTGGCGGATCGACTGCAGCAGGAGATCGATGCCTTCCGACTGGCCGATCACGCCGACGTAGCCGACGCTGTAGCGCCGGCCACGGCGCCAGGCCGGATCGGCAGGGCGGGAGCGCACCCGGTCGAGATTGGGGCCGGAGCGCACCACGAAGACACGGTTGGCCGGCATGCGGCCGCGCGTGATCGCGATCTCACGATAGGATTCGTTGGTCGCGATCGAGATGCTTGCGGTCTTGAAGGTGAGATATTCGACCAGCCGCAGCAGCTGCCAGAACATGTCGCGGCGGCCGAACTTCGCCTCGTAGAGCTCGGGATTGACGTCGTGATGATCGAACACGAAGCGCTTGCCGCCGAGCTTGAACAAGAGGCCGATCAGGAAGATCAGATCGGGTGGATTGCAGCCCTGGATCACGTCGAAGCCGTGCTTCCACGCCACCTTGATCGAAAGCCACATCTCCCAGAACAGCGCGACCGGATATTCGATGAGGTAGGCGGCGATCCCGCGTGCTTCCACCGGCATCGGATGGCGGTAGATGTGAATGCCCTCGAGGCATTCGTAAGACGCGTCATGGCCGCGGCCCTTCGGGCAGATCACCGAGACCGCGTAGCCTGCCTTGCGCAGCGACGTTGCTTCGCACCACACCCTGCGATCGAAAGGAACCGGAAGGTTCTCGACGATGATCAGGATCCGCCGCGGGGATGGTTCAGCTCTCGACATCTGCGATGATCTATACCATTGACCTAACAACATCACAATCTGACTAACATCGGCATTAACATGCGCGGCTTGCACTATGCAATCCCGGCACCGATGTGACGGCGACGAGATGCGGACATGGCAGGTAGAGCGAGGGATTGGGGCCACAGGGCATTGATTGCCCTGATTTTGAGCGCAGTGGTGCCGCTGGCCCACAAATGGCCGCTGCAGTGGGGCGGTGCATCGGCAAACGATGCGCTGAATGCGAGCCGTGAGAATGTAGTGATCCCGCCGACGCTGTTCGGCATGACGATCAACGCGATCGGGCAGTCGCAGCCGCAGTCGCCACCTTGGCCCGAGCTCAAATTCGACGGCGTTCGGCTGTGGGGCGCGATCTATTGGGCGCAGGTCAATCCGGCGCCCGGCATCTACAATTGGGCGCGCTTCGACGCCATCCTCGCGGCGGCCGAGCGCGAGCATGTCGATATCGTTCTCAATCTCGCCTACACGCCGCGCTGGGCCGCTTCGGTGAAGGATGCGCCGCCGGCGTTCACGCCGGGCGCAAGCTCGCCGCCCGGCGATCTCGCGTCATGGGATGACTGGGTGCGCGCAGCCGTCACGCGCGCTGCGGGGCGCATCAAATATTGGGAAATCTGGAACGAGCCCGAGGATCCCAAATATTACTCGGGTGATATCGCCACCATGGTCCAGATGCAGAAGCGGGCCTATCAGATCATCAAGGCCAGCGATCCCGGCCTGATGGTGCTGACGCCGCCGTCCAACGGCACGCCGGACGGCTATCGCTGGCAACAGGCCTTCATGGCGCAGGGCGGCGGACAATATGCCGATATCTTCGCCTTCCACGGCTACACGAGCGAACCGGAAGCCGTGATCGGCATCATTGCGCGCTTCAGGCAGATCCTGGCTGCGCACGATCTTTCCGCAAAGCCGATCTGGGACACCGAGGCCGGCTGGTCGTCCTACGAGGACAATCCGGATGGGTGTCTGGCGCGGGCCTATATCCTGAAATGGATCAATGGTGTCGACCGCTTCTATTGGTATGAGTTTGCCGGCGGGGGCAGCGATTTTGGAAAATTATGGGATCCGGCGCGCGAGCTGCTTCCGGGTGGCGTGGCCTACCGCACGGTCCAGTCATGGCTGGTCGGCGCACGCATCGTGACCGCCATCCGGACCTCGCCGTCGACCTGGCGCGTTGCGCTTCATATGCAGGATGGCCGTGACGGCTTGATCCTGTGGACCACCAAGGGGCGGTCGGTTTACCGGGTCGACCCGCGCTTTAGCCGCTATCAGGGCCTGGATGGCGGCGAGGGACCTGTCGCCAACGGCGAGGTCGAGATCTCGCCAAAACCGATCCTGTTGCTCGAATGATACGATGTTAATTCACGAACAACAGGATAACAGGCGCGATACAAGGAGCGCTGTTAACGTGAGGCGATTGACCGACTGTGAAGCAGATCGCGCAGAACTATAAGAGCGGCGAGCTCAAGCTGATCGATGTGCCGTCGCCACGCTGCCGCCCCGGCGGGGTTTTGGTGCGCACGGCGTTCTCGGCGGTGTCGACCGGCACCGAGATGATGAAGTTCACGGAAGGGCGCCTGTCGCTGCTTGGCAAGGCGCGCGCGCGACCCGACCAGGTCGCCAAGGTGGTGCGCTCGGTCCGTCAGCAGGGATTGCTCGCGACCTATCAGAAGGTGATGAACCGCCTCGATTCCTACACGCCGCTCGGTTACTCGCTGTCGGGCACCGTCGTGGAAGTGGGTGAGGGCGTCGGCGGCTTCTCGGTCGGGCAGCGCGTCTGCTGCGGCGGCAATCAATATGCGACCCACGCCGAATATAATTGGGTGCCGGTGAATCTCTGCGTGCCGGTGCCGGACAGTGCGGCACTCGACCAGGCCGCCTTCACCACGATCGCCTCGATCGCGTTGCAGGCGATGCGTCAGTCGGAGATCCGTTTCGGTGAGACCGCCTGCGTGATCGGCCTCGGCCTGATCGGGCAGATCATGGTGCGCCTGCTGCGCAGCGCCGGCGTCGTGGTGGTAGGGCTTGATCGGCTTGAAGCACGCTGCCGCCAGGCGGAGGCCGCGGGCGCCGCAGTCTGCGCGGTCGTATCGGACGATGCCGCGGCCGAATTTCGCGCCCGGATCGACCAGTTGACCGCAGGCAGCGGCGTCGATTGCGTGTTCATCACGGCGGGCAGCGACGATCCCGATCTCGCATCGCGTTCGGCCGCGCTGCTGCGCGACCGCGGCCGCATCGTCGACATCGGCAAATGCACGCTGAACCTGCCGTGGAACGAATTCTACGACAAGGAGCTCGACGTTCGCTTCTCGCGCTCCTACGGCCCCGGCCGCTACGATCCGCTCTACGAGGAGGGCGGTATCGATTATCCGATCGGTCATGTGCGCTGGACCGAGAAGCGCAACATGGAGGCCATCGTCGCGCTGCTTGCCGACGGACGGCTCGATTTTTCGTCGCTGATCTCCGAAGTGGTGCCGCTGGAACAGGCGACGTCGGCCTTCGAGCGCATGAGCCGCGGCGAAGTCGGCCTCGGCATGGTGTTCGCCTATCCGGATGCCGCTCCCCGCGCGCTGCAGATGACGTATCGCCCGGTCGCGGCCCTGCGCAGCGGCCGGGTGCGGCTCGGCGTCATCGGCGCCGGCAATTATGCCTCCAGCATGCTTTTGCCGCAGCTTGCGAATAACCAGCGCGTCGATCTCGTCGAGGTCGCCACCAATACCGGCCTGAGCGGCGCGACCGCCGTGCGCAAGTTCGGCTTCGCGCGCGCCTCGACGGAAGCTGCCTCGGTGCTCGAGGCCGACGATATCGATGCCGTGCTGATCGCGACACGCCATGCTTCTCACGCCGACCTTGCGGCGCGCGCGCTGCGCGCCGGCAAGGCGGTGTTCGTCGAAAAGCCCCTGGCGATCGACACTGATGCGCTCGATCAACTGGAACAGACGATCCGCGAGACCGGCAACAACAGGCTGATGGTCGGTTTCAACCGCCGCTTCTCGCCGCTGCTGCGAGGCATGCGCACGGCGTTCGCGCCGGCCGGGCCGCAGACCCTGCAATATCGGGTCATCGCCGGCCCGCTGGACAAATCATCCTGGTATCTGCAGGCGGAGACCGAAGGCAGCCGCTTCGTCGGCGAGGGCGGGCATTTCATCGACGTGTTGTCCTGGTGGCTGGGCGCGGAGCCCGTGCGTGTCTCCGCCAGTACCGCGGGCAGGGACGTCGACAATCTGGTCGCGACCTTCGACTTTGCCGACGGCTCGGTCGCGAGCCTCAGCTATCTTACCGGCGGCGATCCGCGCGTGCCGAAGGAGGCGCTTGAAGTATCGGCAAGCACAGGATTTGCCGCCTTTGACAATTTCTCGCGCTTCGAGATCTGGCACGCCGGACAGCGGACAGCGCAGAAAGCGCGGCTCGACAAGGGCCAGCGGCCGATGCTGGATGCCTTCATTGCGGCGGTTGCATCGGGGGCCGCAATGCCGATCGCGCTCGACTCGCTGCTTGCAACCACCCGCGCAACGCTTGCCGTGCAGGAAAGCGCGGCCTCCGGGACGCCGGTCGATCTGACGATTGGCGCCGCGGGGCAGGGCGCTCTGCGCGCCGCGACCGGCGCGAAATGAATCCGGCCTGGTATCTGCGCAGACTGCAGCGCATGGAGCCGTCCGAGCTTGCCGGACGGGTGAACGACCAGGCGCTGCGCCTGCTCTGGCGGATCGCTCCGCCCGACATCGCGCGGCGCGCGGGCGCCAGGCTGATGGCGGGCGCGCGGCAGCCGCGCCTGAAGCCGCTGCCCTTGGCCGCCAATGCCCCGCAGCACGCTGCCGAGCGGCTGATCCATAGCGCCGATCAGATTCTCTCCGGACGCTGGCGGGTTTTCGCCAGAGATCATGAGGCGCTGGGCGAACAGCCCGACTGGTTCGTCGATGTCCGCAGTGGCAAGCGGGCGCCGGGCGACACATACGCATTTGCGGTTCCCTATCGCGACGAAGCGGCGGTCGGAAACATCAAATACATCTGGGAGCCGTCGCGTCACCACCATCTCACGGTGCTCGCATCGGCCTATTACCTGACCTCGGACGAACGTTACGCCCGGCGCGTGGCCGAGCATCTCACGAGCTGGTGGCGCGAAAATCCATTCCCGTGCGGCCCGCACTGGATCAGCGGCATCGAGCTTGGCGTGCGACTGATCTCATGGACCTGGGTGCGCCAGCTGCTGCAGAACTGGCCCGGCGCGCCCGCATTGTTCGAGGATAATGAGCTGTTCGTGACACAGCTCCATGCCCATCAATACTGGCTGTCGCGGTTTCCGAGCCGCGGCTCGTCCGCCAACAACCACGTCATCGCTGAGGCCACCGGGCAGTTCGTCGCGGCCTGTGCGTTTCCTTTCTTCCGCGACAGCGCGCGATGGCGCCAGGATGCAGCCAGCACGCTGGCACACGAAGCCATCGCGCAAACCCTCGCCTGCGGCAGCAACGGCGAGCTCGCGACCGATTATCACGGCTTTGTCCTCGAACTCCTGCTGGCGGCGGCGGTACAAGGCGAAGCGTCGGGGCACCCGCTCGACGATGCGGTCTGGACCACAATGTGCCGCATGAGCGATGTCATTGCCGCGATGCTCGACGATCGCGCTCGTCCGCCGCGTCAGGGCGATGGCGATGACGGCATTGGCCTCTTGCTCGACGATCACGGCGGCAATCGCTGGCTTGGCCTGCTCAGCACGGGCGCGCGCCTGTTCGGCGATCTGCCATGGTGGCCCGGTTTGCCGGAGCCTGATCTGCGCACGTTTGTTCTGGCCGACGGCATCAAGCCGCGTGCGATCGCCGCGCGGCCCGCCCGCCGCCCGCATTTGCTTGACAGGGCGGGGCAGACTTTTCTCGTCGATACTGAGCGAGCAGTGTGGTGCCGCTGCGACCATGGCCCGCATGGCTTCGGCCGGATTGCGGCGCATGCCCATGCGGATGCGCTGTCGATCGAATGCCGGATCGGCGGCGTCGAGATCTTCGCCGACCCCGGCACCTATTGCTATCACGGCGATCCGCGATGGCGGGCCTACTTCCGCTCCACGCTGGCCCACAACACGCTCTGCCTGTTCGCGCGCGATCAGTCGGTGTCGGGCGGGCCTTTCCTCTGGACACGGCATGCGCAGAGCCGGCTTGTCGCATCAAGCGGCCTCGACGAGCGTGATGCAGACGCAGACTGGGTCGCCGAGCACGCGGGATATCAGGGCGGCGCAGGCCTCGTGCATCGCCGTTCGGTGCAGTTGCAGCGTCAGGCGGCGCGGCTCGTGGTCACGGATATTGTGCTTGGCAATGAAGGGCTTACCGCTCCGGCGAGCCTCAGCTGGCATCTCGGTCCCGAGGTGGAATGCACGCTCGACGGGCGCACGGCGCTGCTGTCGTGGCCTGGCGGGCGCGGCGAGCTCGATCTGCCGGCAGAACTCAGCTGGATGTCGTATCGCGGCGACGAGACCCTGCCTGCCGGCTGGTATTCGCCGTCGTTCGATCTCAAGGTGCCGGCGACGACCTTGATCGGCGCCGGTACGCTCGCCGCCGGCCAAAATCTGGTGACGGAGTTGCGCTGGTTCTCAGACCCGGCACGCCGACCATGAAGATTCTCGTCGCGCACAACAGGTATCAGGGACGCGGCGGCGAGGACGTCGTCTTCGAAGCGGAAGTCGACCTGCTGCGCAATGCAGGACACAGCGTCGAAACGCTCACGGTGAGCAACGAGGCGATCAATTCGCTGGCCGCGCGCATCGCGACGACGCTGTCGATCGCCGACAATGCGCAGGGAAAGCGGGTCGTGGCGGAGGCGATCGATCGCTTCCGCCCCGACATCGTCCACGTCCACAATTTCTTCCCGCTGCTCTCGCCGGCGGTGTTCGATCTGTGCCGGCAAAAGCGCGTGCCGGCCGTGGTCACACTGCACAATTATCGCACCATCTGCACCGGCGGCATGCTGCTGCGCGACGGCCGCATCTGCCACAAGTGCCTGGACGGCGGCCATCTGTGGGGCGTTGTGCATCGCTGCTACCGCGGATCGCTGCCGGGTTCGCTCGCTTCAGCCTACATGATCGCGCAGCACCAGCGCCGCGGCACCTGGACGCGTCCCGGCCTGCGCCTGATCGCGCTGACGCAGTTTGCCCGAAATCTGTTCACGCAGGCCGGCTTCGACGCTGGCCGGATCGACGTGAAGCCGAACTTCATGGCCGATCCGGGGGCACCTGATCCGGCGACGCCGCGCGACGGGCTGCTCTATGTCGGGCGGCTGAGCCGCGAGAAGGGCGTCGGCGTGCTGCTCGAAGCCGTTGCGGGCACGGCTGTGCCGTTGCGGATTGCGGGGGAGGGGCCGGAGGCGACTGCGCTGAAGGCCCGGGCGAGCGGCAACGTCACGTTCCTCGGCGCCATCTCGCGCGAGGAGGTGTTTGCGGAAATGGCTAAAGCGCGGGCGCTGGTCGTGCCGTCGCTCTGGTACGAGGGATTTCCCATGGTCGTGCTCGAGGCCTTCGCGCGCGGGACGCCGGTAATTGCGTCCGAGATCGGCGGGCTTGCCGAGGTGGTGAGCGACGGCGGAACGGGCGCGCTGGTCCCGCCGGGCGACGCGGCCGCGCTCCGGCAGCGGATCGCTGACGTTGTCAGCGCCCCCGATCTGGCGGCTGCATGGGGACGGGCCGCACGGGCCGCCTATCTCGAACTCTATGCGCCGGACGAGAACCGCCGGCTGCTCGAGGCGATCTACGCGCGTACCGTCGGCGGATGACCGCCGCGGGTCGGTGCTCCGCCCGTGATCGGGCATCGTCGCTCCGTTTCCACGTCGCTAACACATTGCGGCAAATCTGGTGTTAATTTGTTATATCACGGCGTCCGGCGGGCGACGCGCCAGGTTTGGCCTGGTGGTCGAGTGGCCCTGATTCTGCGGCTGATTCCGCGAATTTCGCCCGATTGAAGCTCACAATCTGCAACCAGGCAGCGTCATAACACTTGGCCGGAGGCCCGCCGGTTGTGAAGTTTGACGTTTTTTTGGAAAAGCTCTCACGCGGTACAGAAATATTTTTTCAGAACAGAAAATCGCGTCGAAGCGCGCACAACATCTGCGAAATTCGGTCCGCTCGCGCCAACCCGAGCCCCCGTGAAACCCCGTATAATCGCTACCCTTTTTTGCGCCGCGGCTAACATTGGCGGCTTGCCTGCGCTGAATGTTAGTGCACGCCTGAAATTGCGTTAAGTCTCGCAAAAGCCTCATGGAACCAGACGTTAATAGCACATTGCTGATTGACTCTCGGATACCGCGGACTTAACAATGGACTTAACAAGTTCGTAACATGTGTCCACATTTGAGCTGCGTCGCAACAAACGGGTTGTGATTCAACAGCTTACGTGTGGGCGAGCGGCTTGAATCCTCGTATCCCAGCAGGGGCTACCTCGATGGCGACTTACAATCTCGACCAAACCGACCTCAAACACGCGATCAACTCGACGATCGATCACGCGACCCAGCAACAGATCATTGACTATTTGATCAATGCAGGGGTCGGCTACACCAGCCCCGATGACGGAACGGAGATCCCGGTCCAGGTCGGCGCCGGAATCTCCAACCCGGATCCGGCTGCCAATGTTCTCATCGAGACCAACGCCAATAACGTTGTTAACACTGACGCCAACCTGAAGGCGATCATCGAGGCCACCAGCCAGTATGTCACGCTGACGGTCAACGGCAGCACCCCGGTGCTGGTCGCGACCGACGACGGCAACGATCAGGTCTTCATCAACAACACCGGCGATACGACGGTTCTCACCGGCGCCGGCAATGACACCGTCTTCGGCGGGTCGGGGCACGATTCAATCAGCGGTGGCGCCGGCAATGACGTGCTCGTCGATAATGCCTCCGGTCACAGCACGCTGGACGGCGGCGCCGGCAACGATCTGCTGTTCGGCTCTGGTTCCGATGCGCTGCTCGGCGGCTCCGGCAACGACACGCTCTACGGCGGTACCTCGTCTGATCTGGTCGGCGGTCGCGGCAACGACGTGCTGGTCGGCGGCACGGGCAACAATCTGCTCTCCGGCGGCGCCGGCAACGACGCGCTCTACTCGAACTCGGATGCGTCGCACGGCTCGGTCCTGAGGGGTGGTGACGGTGCCGACTCGCTCTACGGTGGCGCCGGCGCTGATACGCTGTATGGCGGCAACGGCAACGACCTGTTCGTTGGCGGCACCGGGACCGTCGCGGAGTATGGCGGCAACGGTAAAGACATCCTCTACTCCGGTAGCGATGCTTCGCACGCGACCTCGCTCTACGGCGGCAACGGCAACGACTCGCTCTACGGCGGTGCTGGCAACGACACGCTGTATGGCGGCAATGGCAGCGACACGCTGGTCGCCGGTTCGGGCACGCAAACGCTGATCGGCGGCAACGGCAGCGACTCGTTCGTCGGCTCCGCCACCGGCACGGCCTCGATGGTCGGCGGCAATGGTCAGGACTACTTCTACCTGTCCAACGCCACCAGCAGCGACACCATCGACGGCGGCGCCAGCAACAAGGACTCCCTGACCTTCCTCGATCACGCCTCGACCGACGTGACCGACATCAGCGCCGGATCGAACGGCTCTCTGGACATCACCTTCAGCAGCGGCCAGGTGACCCAGATCAGCAACATCGAATACCTGATCTTCAACGATGGTCACTCGACCAAGCTGTAAGATCCCAGGTCTTCACAAACTAGGTCTTCACTAAACGAAGGCGCCGCCTCAACCCTGGTTGAGGCGGTGCTTTTTTGCGATTGCAGGTGGTGTTCTGAAATGCTGTCTGATAATCTCGGAGTGTTGCAGCCTGCTCCAATTGTGAGTCATCGAGATAATTTAAGCGTTTGCTTAGCGATGATGTAGCGCGTCGAAGCAGGAGCTCCATCGATGGTGACGCAAAACCTGAACCAGACGGGGCTCAATGCAGCGATCGGCTCCACGATCGATCACGCAACCCGGCAACAGATCCTCGACTATCTGATCACGGCGGGGATCGGGTACACCTCGCCGGATGACGGCAGCACGATCCCGGTCCAGGAAGGCGCTGGGATCAGCAGCCCGGATCCGGACGCCAATGTTCTGATCGAAACCAACGCGAACAATACGATCAAGCTTGACGCCAAGCTGAAGGCGATCATCGAAGCCACCAAGAGCGACGTGACGCTGACGGTGAACGGCGCCGCCCCGGTGCTGGTCGCGACTAGCGACGGCAACGACGTTGTCACCTTTAACAACAACCGCGGGACGACGGTTCTTGCCGGCGCGGGCAACGACACGGTGTACGGTGGCGGCGTGGGTCACGAAACGATGGACGGTGGCGCCGGCAACGACTGGCTTTGGGGCGGTAGCTCAGCGCAACTGTTTGGCGGTAGCGGCGACGACACGCTGCTGTCCAGCGGCCCAGTGTTCGATACGAGCATTTCCAGTACGCTTTACGGCGGTACCGGCAACGATGTGCTGTTCGGTGGCTGGGGCAACGATCAACTGTTTGGAGGCGCCGGCGACGACTGGTTGAGCGCAGGTTTCAGCAACGAGATTCTCGACGGCGGCGCGGGCAATGACACGCTGGTCGCAGGCATGGAGAGCTGTCAGCTCTACGGTGGCGCCGGCAACGACATACTCTACGCGGACCTGTTTGCGTCGCAGGGCTCGATGCTGTCGGGCGGTGACGGCAACGACACGCTGGAGGGTGGTGCCAGTGGCGTTGCCGATACGCTGGATGGCGGCGCCGGTGACGACCTGCTGCAGAGAGCTGGCTCCGCAAATTCGGACAGTAGCTTGAGTGGATTTTCTGCCTGACAGCGGCGAGGATTCTTGCCGCGAATCAGGAGCGAAGATGACGAAGAAGAGCCGCCGGATGCATTCTCCGGCATTCAAGGCGAAGGTTGCTTTGGCTGCGGTCAAAGGCGACAAGACGCTGGCGGAGCTGGCGCAACTGTTTGATGTTCATCCGAACCAGATCACGATCTGGAAAAACCAGCTCCTGGAAGGCGCCGCCGGCGTGTTTGGGCATGACAAGGCGTCGGCCGAGACGCCGGTCGATTTGAAGGCGTTACATGCCAAGATCGGCGAGCTGGCGTTGGAAAACGATTTTTTGTCCGGCGCGCTCACCAAGGCGGGCCTGCTGAGCGCAAAGCGATGATCGACCGCGGTCATGATCTTTCTATCGTGCGCCAGGCGAAGGTCCTGAAGCTGGCTCGCAGCACGGTCTACTATGAACCTCGGCCAGTTTCGGCCGAGGACCTTGCCTTGATGCGTCGGCTCGATGAGCTGCATCTCGATTATCCCTTCGCGGGAGCGCGTATGCAGCGATCGTTGCTGCGGCGGGAGGGCGTATACGCCGGTCGCCGCCACATCGCGACGCTGATGAAGCGCATGGGGATCGAGGCGGTCTATCGTCGCCCGAACACGAGTAAGCCGGCACCGGGTCACAAGATCTACCCGTACCTGTTGCGCGGATTGAAGATCGAGCGGCCCGACCAGGCGTGGGCAATGGACATCACCTACATTCCGATGCGGCGTGGCTTCGTCTATCTCGCGGCGGTCGTCGATGTGTTCAGCCGACGGGTCCTGGCCCATCGCGTCTCGATCACAATGGAGGCGGCCTTCTGCGTCGAAGCGGTCCAGGAGGCGTTGGCGAAGCACGGCAGGCCCGAGATTTTCAACACGGACCAGGGCAGCCAGTTCACCAGCCTCGAGTTCACCGATGTGCTGCTGGACGCGAAGATCGCCATCAGCATGGACGGCAAGGGCGCCTGGCGCGACAACGTGTTTGTCGAGCGGCTCTGGCGCACGGTCAAATACGAAGAAGTTTATCTCCGCGCCTACGACAGCGTGTCCGAGGCGCGAGCGTCAATTGCCAAGTATCTGGCCTTCTACAATCAGGGACGCCCTCACTCGAGCCTTGACGGGCGCACGCCCGACGAGGCTTACTTCGGCACGCAAGCTATGGTGATGGCCGCATGACCGTCGCCGACGATTTTGTCGTCGCTCTGGTCGGGCTACGCCCTCCCGACGCAACGACAAAATCGTAAGGCCCCGCGTTCAGCATAACCCGGCAGGAATCCACTTAAATCCCGCGGGGCGCTGTCCAAACAACCGGCGCCAGCTCTGCAGGGCGGCACAGCCACTGTTGCGGAGTACGGTGGCAGCGGCAACGACGTTCTCAAGTCAGGCGCCGGTTATGGGCTCGGCACGTTGCTCGATGGCGGTGCGGGCGACGACACGCTGGTTGCCGGTGCGGGGTATAACCCCGCTAGTATCGGTTCCGACACGCTGGACGGTGGTGCCGGCAACGACCTGCTGATCGGCGCTGCCGGGACTGTTGCGGAGTATGGTGGCCGCGGTAACGACGCGCTCTACTCGCACTCGGATGCATCGCACGGTTCGCTTCTCGACGGTGGTGCCGGCAGCGACTCGGTGTATGGCGGTGCGGGTGCCGACACGCTCTACGGCGGTGCCGGCAACGACCTCCTGGTCGGCGGCGCCAGGACTGTCGCGGAGTACGGTGGCGACGGCAAGGATGTGCTTTACTCCGGCAGCGACGCGTCGCATGCGACCTCGCTCTATGCCGGCGATGGCAACGATTCGCTCTACGGCGGCTCCGGCAGCGACACGCTGGTCGCCGGTTCGGGCACGCAGACGCTGATCGGCGGCAACGGCAACGACTCGTTCGTCGGCTCCGCCACCGGTACGGCTTCGATGGTTGGCGGCAGTGGTCAGGACTACTTCTACCTGAAGAACGCCACCAGCCGCGACAGCATCGACGGCGGTGGGGGCAGCAAGGACTCGCTGACCTTCCTCGGTCACGCCTCGACCGACGTGACCGACATCACCGCCGGAAAGGACGGTTCTCTGGACGTCACCTTCAGCAATGGCCAGGTGACCCAGATCAGCAACATCGAATACCTGATCTTCAACGATGGTCACTGGACCAAGCTGTAAGATCCTGGGTCTGCACCAAACGACGACGGCGCCTCAACCCTGGCCGAGGCGGCGCCTTTCTTTTGCATCCGAACATGCTGAGCTTTGTCGATCGACCCGCTCGAATGGCCGATCTGCATTACAAGTCCCGCGCCAGGCATTTCCCGTCGACGGATGTTAGAAGTTACTTTGTCACATTCGGACCACGTAGCTTTTGTAAAGCCGGGAAGCTTGCTTGACCCGATGGAACTATGGCCAATAGCTTTCCGCGGCCTTGGTAACATCAGTCAAGATAAGCGATTGCTGTAGAAATCAGCCGCTTAACGGACCAACGCGTGGAGCTCTCGAATTGGCCAAGAAGAAGATGCTGAATGCCGGTGCTGGATTGACGGTTGCCAAGCGGATCCAGCCGCTCCTGACATCGCCTGAGTGGGAAGAGATTCGATTGGATGTCGACGCAGACGTCGATCCGGACATCGTCGGATCGATCACCGATCTCTCCGAACTGTTCCCGCCGGCCTCGTTCGACGCGATCTGGTGTTCCCACCTGATGGAGCACCTCTATGCCCATGAGATTCACCCGACCTTTGTCCAGTTCCGCGAGGTCCTCAAGCCGGACGGATTCGCGCTGATCATGTCGCCCGATCTCGAGGCGGTGGCCCAGCACATGTTGACTCAAGGTCTCGGTGCGATCGCCTATGTCTCGGCGGCCGGTCCGATCCGGCCATTGGACATGATCTACGGACATTCCGGCGCAATCGAGCAGGGGCGCCATCATATGGCGCACAAGACCGGCTTTTCGAGCGACCGGATGGGGAACCTGCTGCTCGGCGCCGGGTTTCCGACCGTCTCCGTGCGCAGCGGGAATTTCGAGATCTGCGCGTTGGCGCTGATGCCGGAGGCCGATGATGGGCGGATCCGGCCGCTCCTGGAGGCCTGCGGGTTCGACTTCCGGGAGACCGTCAGCGCCGCTTGACGGTTGTCGATGTTAAATAATGTTATAAGGTTCCGATTAAACCCGGTCCGCAGCAGTGTCGAGACAGGCTTCTCAAACCTTCTCGATACATATATTTTTGGCTGGCTTGCTGAAAATGCTGCGTTAGCGAACTAACAATGATAAGTTATAATTCGCTGAGAACCGGATCTGCGCAGTCGAAACTTCGAGGCATCCATGACCACACACCTCTCGCTCGTCGGCGCTGCTTCGGTGGACGACCTGCCTCCCACGGGCCTCGCCTGTCTCGTCATCGTGGCAAGACAGCATGGTTTGCACCTCACCACGTCCCAGCTCATCCATGACAATCTCCTGCGCGATCAGGAAGTCACGCTCCCCGAGCTCCTGAAGTGTGCGAATTCGTCGGGCATGACGGCAAAGGCCGTCAAGCTGGACTGGAAGGGCTTGAGCCATCTCAAGCGGGCGCTGCCGGCAATCGTTCGCCTGCGCGACGGCAGCCACATGGTGTTGCTGCGCCTCGAGGGCGATGAGAACAACACCCGGGTGGTGTTGCGGGATCCGAACGCGAGCGAGGATGCCCTGCTCGTGATCGACCAGCCGCGCTTCGAGGACATCTGGTCGGGCGATGTCGTCATGGCCAAGCGCGATTACGAGATTTCCGACGAGACCCAGCCGTTCAGCTTCGGCTTTGTCGTCGCCTTGCTGTTCCGTGAACGGCGCATCCTGCGCGACGTCGCGATCGCGGCGCTGATCCTGGGCTTCATGGGCCTGGCGCCGATCATGTTCTGGCGGCTGCTCTCGGACAAGGTCATTTTCTACAAGGCCTACAACACGTTCTACGTGCTGTGTGTTGCGATGTTCGTCGTCATCCTGTTCGAGGCGGCATTCACGTTCCTGCGGCAGTATCTGGTGCAGCGCCTGACGGCACGCCTCGACGTCAAGCTGTCGACCTACGTGTTCGAGAAGGTGCTCAATCTGCCGATTGATTACTTCGAACAGAACCCTGTCGGCCTGATTTCCCGGGACATCCGCGAAGTGTTCCGGATTCGCGGCTTTCTGACCGGGCAATTGTTCGGTACCGTTCTCGACTCGACAACGCTCTTCTTCTTCCTGCCCGTCATGTTCTTCTTCAGTCCGACCATGACGCTGATGGTTCTGGCCTTTGCTGGAGCGATCGTGACCTGGCTCGTCTTGATGCTGCCGGCCTACCGAAAGAAGTCCTCGGCAACTCTGGCGGCTGAAGGCGCGCAGGGGGCGTTTCTGATCCAGAGCCTGAACGGCATGAGGACCATCAAGTCGCTGGCGCTCGATACGCGGCAACGGCACATGTGGGATGTGCTGGTGGCGCGCGTCGCCAAGGCGCGTCTTGCGGAAGGCCTGACCGGAACTGCGATCCAGACGCTGGTGCGTCCCTTGGAACGGCTGGCGGTGAGCGCTCCCTATGCGCTCGGTGTCTACCTGGCGGTGAGCAGCGGCGATCCGGTCTATGTCGGGGCGCTGTTTGCCTTTTTGATGCTGTCGCAACGTGTTGCCGGCCCGCTGATGCAGATGGCCCAGCTCATCAACCAGTATGACGAGGCGCGCACCGCAGTCACGATCGTCGGCAGGCTGGTGAATCAGCCGGCGGAAGAGGGACGTTCCGGCCATGGCGTGAGGGACCCGCTGAAGGGTTTGATCGAGTTCTCCGGCGTTACCTTCAAGTACAAGGGCGCGGTGTCGCCGGCGTTGAACAATGTCTCCTTCGAGATTCCGCTCGGCACCACGCTCGGCGTGATGGGCAAGAGCGGCTCGGGCAAGACCACGATCACGCGGCTGTTGCAGCGGCTGCACTCCGATTATGGTGGCTTGATCAAAGTCGACGGTATCGATGTCCGCGAATACGATGTCGACCATCTCCGGCGCAATGTGGGCGTTGTGCTGCAGGAGAACTTCCTGTTCAGCGGCACCATCCGCGAGAATATTTCCGCCGCAAAGCCGGATGCGACCTTCGACGACGTTGTCAGGGCGGCGCGAATGGCCGGCGCCGAGGAATTCATCGATAAGCTGCCGCGAGGCTACGAGACCTATATCTACGAGGGTTCCACCAATCTCTCCGGCGGCCAGCGTCAGCGCCTCGCGATCGCGCGTGCCCTGATCGTCAATCCCCCGATCCTGATCCTGGACGAAGCGACCAGCGCGCTCGATGCGGAGAGCGAGACCATCGTAAACGCGAACATTTCGCGGATTGCGCATGGCCGCACGCTGATCATCATCTCGCACCGCCTGTCGTCGCTCACCAAGGCCGATGCGATCCTCGTGCTCAATCGCGGCGTGGTCAACGATATCGGACGTCATGATGAACTTCTGGAACGAAACGACATCTATAGCTCGCTCTGGTACCAGCAGAATACACACCTTGTTCCGACGGGCCGCAGCGACAAGAACTTCAGGAGCCCGACCCTTGTCTCCTAACCAAGCTTCGCTCGCGACCGTTCGCCAGTTCCAGTCCGAGACCGACGCGATCCGCGAGGCCGCCGAGCCGCTACTGGCCCGCGCGACGCTGTTCGTGCTGTCGGCGTTCCTGGTATCGCTTGTGGCGATCATGTGCCTCACGCGCCTCGATCGGGTGATCACGAGCGTGGGCGGCAGGATCGTTCCCGTCGATTCGATCAACGTGCTGCAGGCGCTCGACGCGTCGATCATCAAGACGATCGATGTTCGGGACGGTCAGCAGGTTGAGAAGGGACAGCTGCTTGCGACCCTCGACTCGACCTTCACCGCGGCCGACGTCACGCAGTACAAGTCGCAGGTTGCGAGCCTTGACGCGCAGGTCGCCCGCGATGAGGCCGAACTGTCCGGAAAACCGTTGTCATTTGGTGGGACCAAGGATTCGGAGGCCACCAAGTACAACGCCTTGCAAAAGGCGCTCTACGACCAGCGCGTTGCCCAGTACAACGCGCAGGTGACGAGCTACGATTCCAAGATCAGTCAGACCGAAGCGACGATCCAGAAGGCGAAAAAGGACGACGAGCGGTATGGTCAACGCGCCGAGATCGCCGGCAAGATCGAGGACATGCGCTCGACGCTTGCCGAAAGCGGCAGCGGCTCCAAGCTGAACCTGTATCTCTCGCAGGACAGTCGGCTGGAGCTGTTGCGTCAGATCGACAACACCCACAACACCTTGCTGGAAGCGCAACACCAGCTGGAATCGCTCAAGGCGGACCGCAAGGCCTTCATCGAGCAGTGGAACGCGCAGCTGAGCCAGGATCTGGTCACGACGCGCAACAGCCTGGATACGGCCCGCGCATCCTTTGACAAGGCTACCAAGCATCAGGACCTCGTGCGGTGGACGGCTGCAGAGCCCTCGGTCGTGCTGACCCTCGCCAAGCTCTCGGTTGGATCCGTGCTGAAGCCGGGCGATCCCTTCATCACGCTGATGCCGCTGAAGACGCGGCTCGAGGCCGAGATCCAGATCCTGTCGCGCGACGTCGGCTTCGTTCGGCCGAACGACCCCTGCACGATGAAGGTCGATGCCTTCAACGCGGCCGAGCACGGTACGGCACAAGGCAAGATTCGCTGGATCAGCGAAGGCGCCTTCACGACCGATGATGACGGAAAGGTTGTCGATGCCTTCTACAAGGCGCGGTGCTCGGTCGACGAGACCAACTTCAAGGATGTCCCGAAGCACTTCCGCCTCATCCCCGGCATGACGCTGCAGGGCGATGTTAATGTCGGCACCCGCTCGGTGGCGATGTATCTGCTCGGCGGCATGCTGCGCAGTGCCAAAGAAGCTATGCGTGAGCCATGACGGTATCGGCGCGATCCCTGCTTGACTTGTTCCGATCCGGTTCGTCCCGTTCAGAGTCACACCCGTTTGAACGGGGATTGGCGGCTTACGAGAACCGGCAATATCTCGAGGCGTTCCGCCTTTGGAGGCTTGCGTCGGAAGCGGGCAATCCGGAGGCGGATTACCGGATCGGACTGCTCTATGCGAAGAACGAGGGTGTTATCGGCAGCCTTCCGGACGCGGTCGCGTGGTATGACCGCGCCGCCCTGAGCGGACACACTGATGCGCAATTCCAGCTTGGCTTGATCTACTTCCACGGCGTCCAGGCTGCCGTCGGGCCGAACAGGCCCGAGATGTGGCGGCAATCCACTGCGGCGCGTCTGGGTGACAAGGCCGCCAGCGTCCACGATCTGGTGTTCCCGAACGGGACCGGCGTGCCCAGGGATCTCGACATCGCCTTCCTCTGGATGTCGGTGGCGGCGGAAGCCGGCAAGGCGGAGGCGCAAGCGATCCTTGGTGACATGTACGCCAACGGGCAAGGCTGCGCGCGGGATCACGCGACTGCCCTGCGTTGGTACCAGGCCGCGGCCGAGCAGAACGCGGCGTCAGGTCAATTCGCACTCGGTGACGTGCATTATCAAGGGCGCGGCGTTGGCGTTGATTTCGCGCAGGCCGCGGCCTGGTATCAGAAAGCTGCGGAGCAGGGGCATGTCCGCGCACAGGTTGCGCTCGCCTTCATGAGCCTCAAGGGCACCGGCCTCCCGGTGAACGCCGAAGAAGCCGCGCGGCTGTTCCAGAGTGCGGCTGCCCATGACGATACGATCGCGCTGTACAACATCGCGCTGCTGCGGCTGAGCGGCAAAGGGGCCGTCAAGGACGTCGACAAGGCCGAGACCGCGTTGCGCAAGGCGGCGCGGAAGGATTACCTGCCGGCGATCCAGGCGTTGGCCGAATTCTATGCACTCGGCACTGCTGCGGAGCCGGATCTGCGCGAGGCGGCGTATTGGTACGAGAAGGCGGCCGAGCGCGGCGACGCGCAGGCGCAGTTCTTTACGGGGCGCTTCTATGCCACCGGCACCGGCGTTGCGCCCAGCATCCGCCAGGCCGCGAAGTGGTTCGAACGCGCGGCCGAGAACGGCCACGCCACGGCTGCCCACAACATCGCGGTGTTCTATCTCAACGGCAACGGCGTGACGCGCGACGTCGCGACCGCGATCAAGTGGTTCGAGCGCGCGTCCGAGGGCGGCATCAGCGCTGCGGGCGTGCAGCTCGGCCGGCTCTACTCGGCGGGCAACGGCGTGCCGCGCGACCAGGCGCGGGCAGCCGAATGGCTTAGCAAGGCGGCCGACGGCGGCGACGCCGATGCGAAGACGGCCTATGCCGTGTTTCTGATCCAGGATGACCCATCCGAAGCGCGTCTTGCGCAGGCACGCACGCTGTTGACCGACGCCGCTGAGGTCGGACATTCCGCCGCGGCATTCCAGCTGGGCGGGCTTCACATGGGGAGATCAGGTGGTCCCGTCGATCTACCGGCGGCCGCCCAATGGTTCAAGCGTGCGGCAAGTGCCGGCCATGTCGAGGCCCAGCACAGCCTGGCGCTGCTGTATTCCGATCCCAAGAGCAGCATCAAGGATGCGCAGGCCGCCACGAACTGGATCGTCAAGGCTGCAGAAGGCGGCAACGCCGCAGCGCAGTTCAAGCTGGCGGTGATGTATTGCACCGGGCAGGGCGTCGAGCAGGACCTTGCCCAGGGCGTCACGTGGTACGAGGCGGCGGCGCGCCAGGGCCACACGACGGCGCAATACAACCTTGCCGCGATGCTGGGGCGCGGACAGGGCTGCGAGGCCGATCCGGCGAAGGCGGCCGAATGGTTCAAGGCAGCTGCGGAGCAGGGCATGGTGGAAGCCCAACTCGCGCTTGGCGATGCGCTGCGCGCCGGCAGCGGCGTCGAGCAGGACCGCGATTCTGCGCTGCGCTGGTATCGACAAGCGGCACAGCAGAACAACGAAGGGGCGCTGCGCCGCCTGCAGGCGATGGGCGAGAGCGTCGGCTGATGTTGCTGGATGCGTGCCTCTCGTCGTGCGCAGCTAAAGCAGAGACGATCGGCGGCTTTGTTGTTGGCGCGAAGGCACGGAAGCGGGCACGTCTGGATGACAATCTGGGCAAGGCGAACGATGACTTTCATATCGACGACAGAGAGATTGCGTTAATGTTGCGGTCGCGGAGTAAACCTTCCATGTATCATTGGTTGTGTGAAGATGACCGATAGCACCGGGAGGTCATCGATCCTGGATGCGCTTGAACAACAACGTGATCTCGGAATCGAACTTTTGCTTCACCGGGAAAGAACTGGGACCAACGTTAAACGTTGGCAGGAGATTGAGTGGCAATGAACAAGATTGTTGAACGGAGCGTCAGGGACACAAGGGACATGCAGCCCGTTGCCAGTCCGGTTCAGCAGGACGATCATTCGCAGAGCGTGTTCCTGGATCCGGATGTAAGCGATCTTCAATCCGGACCAAGATTGCGCGGCGCGATCCTCGAGTATTCGGGGCGGGCGGTTTCCGGTTGGATTGTGGACGCTCAATCGCCTGCTTCGACCGTCTCGATCGCGCTCTTTATCGCTTCGCACTGTGTCGAAGAGGGACGGACAGGCCGACCGGCGCCGGCCAGCATTGGCAAGCAGAGCGCGATCGGGCGTCCCGGATTTCGGATCAATCTATCGACGCGCGGCGTGCGCCGCCGCCTGGCCCGCGCGCTGAGAAACGCGCTAATCGAACCCAAGCATGCGCAAATCTATCTCCGCGTCAGCCTGAACGACGGCGAGTACTACGAGATACCCCTGTTCGAAAACTTCGCCCCAAGCGAGGTGGTTGTTGCGCTCGGCTTCTCGACCGAAGACTACGACGATCTTCTGTTTCCGAACAACGACGGCAGGATCGTTACCGGACTTGCGGAGGGCACCAGCAAGGAGGTGCGCTACATCTGTTTCTACCTGCCGCAATTCCATTCATTTGAAGAAAATGACAGGTGGTGGGGACCGGGGTTCACCGAGTGGACCAACGTCGCGCGCATGCGCGCGCAATTCCCCACGCACGAATCGCCATGGCTGCCGGCTGATCTCGGCTTCTATGACGTCCGGTTGCCGGAAACGCGCCGTCAGCAGGGCGACTTGGCGCGCAAGTACGGCATCGACGGGTTCTGCTACTATGTCTACTGGTTTCAGGGGCGGAGGCTATTGGAGAAGCCGCTCCAGCTCATGCTTGAGGACGGAGAGCCGAACCTGCCGTTCTGCATCTGCTGGGCAAACGAGAACTGGTCCCGCCGGTGGGACGGTTCGGATGCCGAGCTTCTGCTGGGGCAGAATCACTCGCTGGACGATGATGTTCGCTTTATCGACGACATGGCCGATCTGCTGCTCGATGAGCGCTACATAACCGTCGATGGTCGAAAGATCATCGTCATCTACCGGCCGTCATTGTTGCCGGACAAGCAGCACATGTTCGATATCTGGCGCAAGCGAGCGAGAGAGCTCGGAATCGGCGAGCTTCTGATCTGCAATGCGATGACGTTCGGAGAGTTCGACCCGCGAGATGTCAATTGCGATGCCGCCATCGAATTTCCGCCGCATACGGTCTCGACGAGAGAGGTGCCGCCGACCGACGTCGACGCACCGGCGACCTTCGCCGGCAAGGTGTACGACTATGTCGACGCCATGCGGTCGTCTCTCGGCAAGAGCTACGATTTCCCGTTTTTTCCTGCCGTGATGCCGCGCTGGGACAATACGCCGCGCAAGGGCGCGCGCGGTCACGTCTTTACCAGGTCGAGCCCGGAAGCGTTCGAGGTCTGGCTTCGCGACGCGACCCTGCGGGCCAAGGGCAACAGCTTTACCGAGTCACTGGTCTTCATCAATTCCTGGAACGAGTGGGCGGAGGGTGCTCATCTCGAGCCGGACTCGCGCTATGGACGCGCGTTTCTGGAGGTCGTGAGGCGGGTCGCTTCGGCGGAGCCTATTTCGGTCCAGATTCGAAATACTCCGGACCTTCTGGATTGCCTGAGCAGGCAGGAGCTCGAATGGGCGGTGAAGGAATCATCTGCGCATGTCGAGGTGCTGGCAAACCTGCATCGATCGGGTCTCGGTCAGTCGGGGGTGCAGCGCGTCAGAAGCGGCGTCCCGGTCGAGGCAGAAGGCGCGTCCGATGGTCCGGTGGGCTCGTTGCTGGTCATTGAAAACATCAATTCCCAAACGAGCGAGCGGGTGATCGCCGATCCGCGATACGAGATAGTGGTGCGCGGATGGATCTGCGCAGGCACTGCGTTCGAAGCAAGCAGGCAAAGAACAGGATTCCTGGTCCTATCGTCGCTTGCCGCGGAGAATGCAGCGAACAGCGGGTACTGTCTGATCGTCGACTGGCACGAGCGCGTCGACGTGAAGGAATACATGAAGGCCGAAAGCAAGGACTCTTATTTCGGTTTTCAGGTGTCCTTCTCGATTCGGGATCTGGCGGATGGTGAGTATCAACTCGCCGTCCTGGAGGTCGGCGACGGAGCCAGCCTCCTCGTGAGGTCGCGTCACTCGATCATCGTGAGACGTTGAGGCCGGCTATGCTCGCAAGTGTCGTCATCGCCTGCTACAAGCACGAACAGTACCTCGAGGAATGCCTCGAGACTGTCTATCAACAGACCTTTGCCGACCTCGAACTCGTCATCGTGGACGACAATTCGCCGGACAAGAGTTTTGAGGTCGCGCAGAAGGTCATCAAGAAGAAGTCGTTTGGGAAGCGCTTTGTTTCCTGCAAGCTGCTCAAGAACCCGCAAAATCTGGGCGCCCACTACACCTGGAACAGAGCATTGTCGCTGACCGGCGGCGACCTGATTTTCCTTTTGAACTCGGACGACGCCTTTTCCAAGGATCGGGTTCGGCAGTTCGCAGACAAGTGTGGCAAGGAGCGGCTGTTTTTCGGCTTCTCGGCCGTCGAGCCGATCGACGAACATGGCAAGTCGATCGCCAACTATCAGTTTCCGACGCGCCTGCGTTATGCAATCGACCGCGCTCAGATCGCCAGCACGCCATTGTCATGGACGTTCCTGGATTCCCAGATCGCGGCCTCAACCGGAAACTTTGTCTTCAGCCGTGAGCTGCTGCGGCAGGTCGGCTGGCTCGCCGATCTCAAATACTGCCATGACTGGGATTTCGCCCTGCGCGCCGTAACGAAAGTCGAGCCGACCTACCTTGAAACGGACCGCTATCTGTATCGGCTTCATTCAGCCAACAGTTTCCGAAGTCTGACCAAGGTGGCGGAGAGCGAGACCAAGGCCTGCATGCAGTCGTATTGTCTGAATGCGATCGCGTCGAGGCCTCAAAACAAGACCTGCCTCAGTCCGTCGAATTTCGGCGATTCATTCTATGACTTCGTGAAGCTGCATCCTAATTTCAATTATTGGGTCAAGCAGATCTACGCGCCCTATCATCTCGAGCATCGGACCGTGGAGTCGAACGATCGGACCAGGCCGCTTCGCTGGCGCTGATCGAGGCGCGTAAGGCCGGCTCTGTCCGTTCCGATCGAATCGGAACGGAGCCGGGCTTCAGGTTCGGCGCACCTGCTTCACGGATGCCGGCGCGCGGTTCGTGCGGAGGCGATCTAACACAGGTTCTTGGACGGCGACTGCGCGGTCGCTTTCAGCACTTCGCGTAGCGCTTCGAGGCGATCGGTTTGGCAAGGCATGGTCGGGACCAGCCAGCCGCCCTCGTCATTTTCGTTCCAGGCATAGATCAGCACTGCGGGCGCCCGACGATCGGGGGCGCGGCTGTTCACCCAGCTGATCGATTGCGCCAGATGGCCCGCCAATTCCTTCTTGGTCGGAGCTGCATAGAAATTGGTGATCCCGTCGCCGGGACGCTGCTTTGTCTCCCAGGGCACGGGGTGTTCGATGCGAGGGCGCCTGTCCCATCCCGTCATCACCGTGGGCACAACTGGGAGCTGGCTGGCGGCCAGATCATTCCAGCCTTTTTCGGCATATTTCGCGAGATCGACAAAGCTTCCCCGGCCGTTACCCGTTGTCAGCGCATACGACCCCACTGCGTCGGCACCCACATTGGCGGCCTCCTGGCTCAGGAATTTCATGTCTCCTGCCAGCACGATGTAGGGATCCGCGAGACCAGCTCCGTTCGCGTCGGATTTGAACTTGCTCAACGCGCTCCGGAGGCCTTCCACACCTCCCCAGCTTCGCTGAACATCCGCACCCTTGATGAAGCCCAGGAAGTAGAGCGGCCGATCGTTCTCCACCCTCAGATAGTTCTTGTCCGCCATCAGGCCGATGTGCTCGTGGGGGAGCGAGGACTGCTTGGCCAGCGATCCCCACCGGCCGAGCTCGGTGAACATGCAGTATCGGAGATTGGCGGCCTTGGGACGGGCCCTGAACTCGTAAAGGGCTTTTGACATCGGATGGTTGGCCCCGTAGGCGGCGAATGCCCAATAATCCAGTCCGGCAAAGATCGCCTGGTCGATCTCCTTATCCATCTCGGTCTCGATCGAGGTCGGGAAATCAAGCGTGTTGGGCGCGCGGTTCACCTGCGTCCCGAAGAAGGGAGTCCGCCAACGATATCTTTCAGGGGCGAGTGATTGCTTGACGGCCTCGGTTGGCTGCGAGCCCGGTGAATACCAGGCGTCCCATCGAATTGCGCCCACGAGCGGCCTGTGAGGGACCGGGGCCGCGGCAGACTGGCCGGAACCCAAGACGCTGAGCGCGCCAGGCAGGAAGCTTGCGGATAGTGATGCCAAAAACATCCTGCGCGTGAGCGCGAACGGCTTCCGAGCTGCTTCGTTCCTATTGTCCATTGCCGATCTCCGATCGTTCCCGTCCCGTGACACGATTTTCGTGCAAACGACACCAAGCCTCTCTGCTCTATTGTATTGATTTCCCTCGAAATAACCTTACAACAGTTAAGTGTGAGCACTTCGTGTTATAGCCTTAATCTCGCAAAATAAGTGCGCTAGTAGGGAATTCGTGGTGCGAGCCAATGTTAATTGCTTGTTGATCTCGTGGGGAGCGGCGCAGGTTGGACATGGAAATTCCAGCATTGTCTAGTTTCAGCTCAGGCGTGAATCTCGATACGCTTCCAGCAAGTGAGATCGAGACAAGGCTTAGAGAATTCTTTTCCGGGCGGATCGCAAATCCGAATCCCGACGAACTGATCCAATCGGTCAAGCAGTTGGAGCAGCAGTTCGGTGATTACAGGGAATTCCAGTTTGCAAAGGCGGCGGCGCTTGTGCAGGCATGTGATTTCGCTGGAGCGCGCGGCATCCTTCTCGACCTCGTCAAGCAGCTGCCGTCCGACTCGCGGGTGTTGCATCGCCTCGCGATCGCGGATCTCAACATGGGAGCCGCCTCCGAAGCGCAGGACGTCTATCTTTCCGCGCTCGCTGCGGCCCCGAAAAGTGAAAATCTGCGGCGAGAGTTTGCCGGCCTCCTGCGCGTGATGGAGGCGAGGAAGCTCTATGCCGGGATCGATCGGAAGAAGCACGGCCTGGCAGTGGTGTGCGCCATCAAGAATGAGGGCGACGATCTACTGGAATGGTTGCACTTCCACAAGCTGGTAGGGGTCGATCACTTCTATCTCTACGACAACGGCAGCACCGATAATACCCGTGCCGTCATCGAGTCCTTCCCGTGGCCCGAAATGATCACGTATCATTTCGTGGCGGGGGAATTCGGTCAGATGCGCGCATTCTCGCATGCGATCGACAGCTATCGCAATTGTTCGGAATGGTGCGCCTTCATTGATGCCGATGAGTACCTGTTTCCGACCGAGGCCGGCAACATCAAGGACGTCCTGGCGGAGGTCGGGCCGGCGCCGGCCGTGGCGGTGCAGTGGTTGAATTTCGGATCGAACGGTCACGACGCGAGGCCGGCCGGCTTGTGCATCGAGTCCTTCACGCGTCGCGCTCCGGACGACTTCCCGGATCATTTCATCATGAAGTCAATCCTGAGGCCCGACACCATCGTGGCCTACCTGCATCCCCACCAATCCCTGATTTTGGGTTGCTACGTCCAGGAAGACGGCACGCCTGTGTTTCCGATCGGCGGGCGCATTACCGCTCCCAAGCGGAACAAGCTCGTGATCAACCACTACTACACGAAGTCACGGCAGCAATTGCTGAAGAAGCGCGAGCGCGGCAGGCCGTTGGCCGATGGCGATCCTGAAAAGATCCGCGCGATGGAGTTCTTCACCTTGCGGGATCGCAATGACGTTGAAGACGCAACGATTCAACGATTTCTTCCTGAGCTGAAGAAACTGATCCCGGGCTGAGTCTGGGGAACAGCGATGTTCCTCGCTGGGGGAGGGCGATCGCCCAGGCTTCCCTTCGGCGACCGTGCAAGCGCCTGGCGTCGTGGCTCGAGACGCGCCGCAAGCGGCGCTCCTCGCCATGAGGGTCTACAGCTCTGCCACAAAAACAACACCTCATCTCCGCGCAAAGGTTTGCCTTTGTCGCTGGAGGTGCCTGCCATGGGCGGCGTCGCGAAGGATGGCCGCAAAGACGCGGCGCACCGGATTTGCCAAATACGTTAGCCCCGCTCGCCTGGTAGGGGGCGGCTGGCGAGGCCCCGATAAATCGTGGGTGCTTGAAGCGATCCCTGATCGCAGCGGTCGGCTACAGGGGCTCCAGCCGGTATTTCTGCAGCAGCGCTTGCGCGGCGTCGACGTCGATCCTCGGCGGCCTCTGGAAGATCGACATGTTGTTGGCACGCGCGATTTCCCGGGCGACCGTTCGCACCGGATGGTAGTGGGGGCGGTTCTCGAAGTCATGAATTGCGATGAAAGCGCCCGGTGCGGCGTGAAGCACGCACTGCACGAAGCAGGCCACGCGAAACCGGCCATCAATGAAATACAGGTCGGCAGTCTTGCTTTCCGGACGCTCCCAGACGAGTTCGTGATAGTCGGGCCACGAGCTCTCTCGCTCCCGGTCCGCCGGATGACCCCATTCGCGCAGCTTGCCGATATCGACGTGCAGCAGCAGCGGTTTGGTGCTTGCGCCTTTTGTAGCGTCGCCGACGTTGGAGAGCCATTCCTCGGAGGAATCAATGGAGATGACCCACTCCTTCCTGGTTTGGCAGGCTAGCCAGGTGCTTCCTCCCGAACCAAATTCCAGATAGCGCGTCGAGAGATCCACGAAACTCTTGAACAGTGTCAGTTCCTGACCGTCCATTGCGACATTCATGGCGAATCCTGTCGTTTCTTGATTGCTCTGGTGGGTGGCGCCCACCATTGGCGGAAGGCGGATGTGGCTCGTCAAACGGCGATGAGATTGAATCACCATCGCGCTTCCCGGCTTCCTGCTTGGACAACGTCCCTCCGCAAGACCGCCTCTGGCATTTCGAGCAAGCGCCCGATGTTCGCATCCTTGAACCCGGGCGCTCGCGAGAGATCGGCGACTACTGGTTCAGCCCGACGCGCTCGACCTTGTAGCCGCGCTCCAGGATCGCGCGCCACCATGGCTGCTCGTCGACATACCAGCGCACGGTCTTGGCGATGCCGGTCTCGAAATTTTCCTCGGCGCGCCAACCGAGCTCGGTTTCGAGCTTGGTGGCGTCGATGGCGTAGCGGCGGTCATGGCCGGGCCGGTCTTTGACGAAATTTATCAGTTGACGCCGCGGGCCTGCCGCAGCCGGCGCGACCTCGTCGAGCAGGTCGCAGATGCTCTCGACCACGTGCAGATTGGTGCGCTCGTTGCGGCCGCCGACATTGTAGGTCTCGCCGACCTCGCCGCGCTCCAGCACCAGCGTCAGCGCCTTGGCGTGGTCCTCGACGAACAGCCAGTCGCGGATGTTCTGGCCGTCGCCATAGACCGGCAGCGGTTCGCCGGCGAGCCCCTTGATGATCATGTGCGGGATCAGCTTCTCCGGGAAGTGATAGGGGCCGTAATTGTTGGAGCAGTTGGTCACCAGGGTCGGCAGGTCGTAGGTCTCGCGCCAGGCGCGCACCAGATGATCTGATGATGCCTTGCTGGCGGAATAGGGCGAGTTCGGCGCATAGGCCGTGGTTTCGGTGAACAGGCCTTCGTCGCCGAGCGAACCGAATACCTCGTCGGTCGAGATATGCAGGAAGCGGAACTGGTCGCGCTTCTCCGGCGAGAGCGTGCGCCAGTGGCGCAGCGTCTCCTGCAGGATCGTGAAAGTGCCGACGATGTTGGTCTGGATGAATTCCCCGGGGCCGTCGATCGAGCGGTCGACATGGCTTTCCGCGGCAAGGTTCATCACCGCGTCGGGCTGATATTTCTCAAACAGCCGGCGCAGGTTCTGCGCCTCGCAGATGCAGGCCTTTTCGAAGCTGTAGTTCAGGCTTTCGGTGGCGCGGGGCAGCGAAGCCAGGTTTGCCGCATAGGTCAGCTTGTCGATGTTGACGACGCGGGCGTGGGTGTCTCGCAGCAAGTGACGGACCACGGCGGAGCCGATGAAACCCGCTCCGCCGGTGACGAAAATCGTCGATCCCTTAAACCGCATGTTTCAATACCTCGGCAGTGCGGGGTTGGCCCTGGAAGGAGCGATAGACCGACAGCAGATACTCGCCGTAGCTGCTCTTGGCGGTCTTCTGTGCCACCTTGGCGAAGGCTTCGAGCGAAATGTAGCCCTGGCGCAGCGCGATTTCCTCGGGGCAGGCGATGCGCAAGCCCTGGCGCTGCTCCAGGATCTGGACGAAGTGGCTCGCCTCGACTAGCGAGGAATGGGTGCCGGTGTCGAGCCAGGCAAAACCGCGGCCGAGCACCTCGACATAGAGGTCGCCGCGCTCGAGATAGGCCTTGTTGACGTCGGTGATCTCGATCTCGCCGCGCGGCGACGGCTTGATGCCGGCCGCGATGTCGACCACGTCATTGTCGTAGAAGTAGAGGCCGGTGACGGCGACGTTGGACTTCGGCCGCTTCGGCTTCTCCTCGATCGACAGCGCCCGGTTGGTGCTGTCCAGTTCCACCACGCCATACTGCTCCGGCGCGTTCACGACGTAGCCGAACACGGTGGCGCCCTTCTTGCGGACCGAGGCGGCCGACAGCATGCTCGGCAGGCCGTGGCCGTAGAAAATGTTATCTCCTAACACAAGAGCGACGGAGTCATCGCCGATGAAGTCGCGCCCGACGATGAAGGCGTCGGCGAGACCCCGCGGGGTCTCCTGCGTGGCGTAGGAGAACCTGATGCCGATCTCGTGGCCATCGCCGAGCAGGCGCTGGAACAACGGCTTGTCTTGCGGCGTCGAAATGATCAAAATGTCGCGAATTCCGCCCAGCATCAGCGTCGACAGCGGATAGTAGATCATCGGCTTGTCGAACACCGGCAGCAGCTGTTTGGAAACGACGGTAGTCACGGGGTAGAGGCGCGAGCCGGTTCCACCGGCGAGGATAATGCCCTTCATGGTCCCTCACAGTTTGATTATCAAAACATAACATATAGCGTGCGCCGCACAAGTTTGTTATGAGAGCGAATTAACATTTCGGGCCTGCGCAGATCGGAACCTTTGTTAAATGAACGTCATCAAGACCGAGCTTCCTGAAGTCCTGATCGTCGAGCCGAAGCTGTTCGGCGACCAGCGCGGCTTCTTCCTGGAGACCTACCAGTTCCCCCGCTATGTCGAGCACGGCATCACGCGGCCCTTCGTGCAGGACAACATGTCCCGCTCGGCCTATGGCGTGCTGCGCGGGCTGCATCTGCAAAACCCCGTCACCCAGGGCAAGCTCGTCTCCGTGCTGCGCGGCAAGGTGCTGGACGTTGCCGTCGACGTGCGCGTCGGCAGCCCGAATTTCGGCAAGCATGTCGCGGTCGAATTGAGCGAGGAGAACCGCCGGCAATTGTGGGTGCCGCGCGGTTTTGCCCATGGCTTCGTGGTGCTCTCGGAAACCGCCGACTTCTTCTACAAGTGCGACGATTTCTACAGCCCCAAGGACGAGCTCTCGATCCGGTGGAACGATCCCGCGATCGGGATCAAATGGGGCGTCGACAAGCCGCAGCTGTCGGCCAAGGATGCCGACGCGCCGCTGTTGGCCGACGCCAGCAATCTTCCGACCTACGGACAAATCTGATGCGGATCTTGTTGACGGGAACACGTGGCCAGGTTGGCAGTGCGCTCAAGCCGCTGCTGGAAGGCCACGGCACGATCATCGCGCCGCCGACCGCGGAGTTCGATCTGTCGAAGCCGGAAAAGCTGGCGGGCCAGCTTGAAAGCTTGAAGCCCGATCTCATCATCAATCCGGCGGCCTATACCGCGGTCGACCGCGCCGAGGACGAGCGCGAGCTGGCGTTCCTGGTCAACGCGAAGGGACCCGAAGCGATCGCCAAATGGGCTGCGGCGAACCGCGTTCCGCTGGTGCATTTCTCCACGGACTACGTCTTCAATGGTTCGGGCGACAGGCCGTGGCGCGAGGATAGTCCGACCGAGCCGCTGTCGGTCTACGGCGCGAGCAAGCTTGCCGGCGATGTTGCGATCCAGGCGGCGGGCGGCGCGCATCTGATCGCGCGCACCTCATGGGTCTATGCCGCAACGGGCACCAATTTCCTGCGCACCATCGCGCGGCTCGCCGGCGAGCGTAAGGAGTTGCGGATCGTGGCCGACCAGATCGGTGCGCCGACGACGGCACGGGCGATCGCCGGAGCGGTTGCCGGCATCGTGGTGCCGAACCTCACCACGCTGCACGATCAGCTCGTGCGCCGCGGTGGTGTCGTCAATCTCGTTTGTGCCGGCGAAACCAGCTGGCATGGTTTTGCGCGTGCCATCGTCGACGGCCTGAGGTCGCGTGGCGTCGCGCTGGCTGTCGAGAACGTCGTTCCGATTGCCACGGCCGATTTCCCGACCAAGGCGGTGCGCCCGGGCAATTCGCGGCTGGATCTGTCGCGGTTGAAGGCGCAGTTTGGCGTGACGATGCCGACCTGGCAGGAAGCGCTCGCACCCGAACTCGATGCATTTGTCCAGCTCGGCGCGCCGGCTCACGCCTAGCGCGTCTTCGCGCGACGTGGACGCCGGTTCGCGCGAACAAAGCGCGTCAAACAAAAAGCCTCGGTTCTGAGTCCATCAGAACCGAGGCTGCGTGATTGAGCCGGCCCGCGGTGATCGCCGTCCGTCAGGCCCGGCCGCTCAGCGCGGCCGGCCGATGCTGTCGTAAGTGAAGCCGTGCGCGGCCATCTCGTCCGGACGGTAGATGTTGCGCAGGTCGACGACGACCGGATGCTTCATCTCCTGCTTGATGCGGTTGAGATCGAGGGCGCGGAACTGGCGCCACTCGGTCACGATCACCAGCGCATCGGCCTGGCGCGCGCATTCATAGGCGTCCTTGCAGTACTCGATTTCAGGCAATTCCTTGCGCGCCTGCTCCATGCCGACCGGATCGTAGGCGCGAACCTTGGCGCCGAAGTCGATCAGGCCGTTGATGAGCGGGATCGAGGGCGCCTCGCGCATGTCGTCGGTATCGGGCTTGAAGGTCAGGCCAAGCACGCCGATCGTCTTGCCGCGCAGCTCGCCGCCGAGCACGTTGGCGACCTTGCGCGCCATCGCGCGCTTGCGGTTGTCGTTCGCAGTCAGCGTGGCTTCGACGATTTTCAGCTGCACGTCGTGGTCGAGCGCCGTCTTGAACAGCGCGCGGGTGTCCTTCGGGAAGCAGGAGCCGCCATAGCCCGCGCCGGCATGCAGGAACTTGGTTCCGATCCGGTTGTCGAGCCCGATGCCGCGCGCGACCTCCTGCACGTTCGCCCCAACCCTTTCGGAGAGGTCGGCGATCTCGTTGATGAAGGTGATCTTGGTGGCAAGGAAGGCATTTGCGGCATATTTGATCAATTCCGCCGTGCGCCGAGCGGTATAGAGGATCGGCGCCTGGTTCAGATAGAGCGGGCGATAGACGTCACCCATCACCTTCTTGGCGCGCTCGTCCTCGGTGCCGACGACGATCCGATCCGGATGGCGGAAATCCTGGATCGCGGCGCCTTCGCGCAGGAATTCGGGGTTCGACGCCACGGCGAAATCAGCGCTGGGATTGGTTTCGCGGATCAGGCGTTCGACCTCGTCGCCGGTGCCCACGGGCACGGTCGACTTCGTCACCACCACGGTGAATTTCTTGAGCGCCGCGCCGATCTCGCGGGCGGCCGCATAGACGTAGCTCAAATCCGCATGGCCATCGCCACGCCGCGACGGAGTTCCGACCGCGATGAACACGGCATCGGCTTCCCCGACGGCTCCCGCGAGCTCGGTCGTGAAGGTCAGCCGCCCGGCGCCGGTGTTGGTCTTGACGAGCTGATCGAGGTCAGTTTCGTAGATCGGGATCTTGCCGCGCTTCAGGGTTTCGATCTTGTCGGCGTCCTTGTCGACACAAACGACCTGATGGCCGAAGTCGGCAAAACACGCTCCTGACACGAGACCTACATATCCCGTTCCAACCATTGCAATCTTCATGAATCCGCTCGTCGATCAGTGTGTGGAGAGGAGGAGTTAGCACTAGCACAATTGGCACCGATAACGCCAAGTTTTATAACGTATAGTTTATGTTGAAGGTCGGCGGCTTTTTGTGCAAACGGTGATTGCCTGAGTGCAGTTGAGTGCTCGCTAGTCACCCAGGGCGCGCCATGGACGTCATTCTCAGTTTGCAATCGATTGACAACCGAGCCGCCGTTTGAGGGGTGACATGAGGATGAAGACGATCAGCAAGCACAAGCCCTCAGGAACTGAATACGCGTCGTTGCAAACGCAGTTCTCCAGATACGATCGCACCACGTTTTCTGGGTTTGTTTATGACCGCACCGATCTCGGCCGACGCTACACCGTCGAACTGCTCGTCGACGGCGAGCCATACATGTCATCATTGTGTGACGAGTTTGTAACAGAGCTGGCCGACGCCGGGATCGGCGATGGCCGATTTGGCTTTACCTTCCACGTGCACGATCAGGTCGGCTCGAACGCGGGGATCGTTGAAGCCAGGCTGGCAAATATCGGAAGTCCCGTCGGTACTCCGATTCGTTGCGATGTCGCCGCACCAGAGGCGCAGTGGCACCGGATCGGCGACATCAAATGGGCCGGAGGTTTGCGCTTCGAAGGCTGGCTTGCTCAAGACGTCGACGAAGACATCGAAATCCTGATAGCGCAACGGCCGGTGATGACCGTGAGGCCGATCGGGTGGACCAACATCGCGCGAGGAAGCGAGTTCGGGGTCGGCCGCCGGATTGATTTTCATCTGCCCGAGCATTTCGCGGATGGTCGCGTGCGTGGACTGTCGGCGCGGACAATGTCGGGGCGGAGTCTGGTCTCCGAGCCGATTGCATTTGTCGCGTTCGATCGCGGATTGGAGCAAACCCTCGCCGATCTCGGACGCTGGGACAGCGAGCGGTTGCGCGGACAGCTGTTCGACCAGCTGCTGCCGGCCTCGGTGCCGTTCCACACCTATCAGGGCTGGAAAGCGCGCTTCTGGCCGGCCATTCAGTCCGACGTGTCGTCCGAGGCCGCGGTCGTGCTGATCGGCGACGTCAGGGTGGACGAAAGCATCGAGAGCCTCGAAGCCCAGCGGCACGCGGCCTGGACGGCGGCGAGCCTGCCAGCACAGGGATTCAGCCAGTTCGATCCGAGAGCTGCGCGCGAATTTGTCGACGGCGATGCGGCCAACAGCGAGTTTTTCGTGTTCTGCCTGAGCGGGACCATCCTCGCGGAAGACGCCCTGCAGCGCTTCGCCGAAGTGTTCGCTTCAGAAATCGACTGCGATCTTGTCTACGGCGATGTCGAGGTCCAGGGCGGCGCCGTCTGGCCGCTGGCGTTTTCGGCCTTCGACCTCGAACGTGCGCTCGAGCAGGCCTATGGCGCGTATTGTTTCGCGGTGCGCCGGGAACGTGCGTTGGAAGCGCTGCGATCCGCGACGTCGCTCTACGATATCTTCCTGTCCTGCGTGGAGCCTGATCGCACGTTTCATCTGCCGGGATCGGTTGCGGCATTGCCGCGGATCGATGCGTTGGCTGCGACCGCCGAACTGATCGCCGCAAGCGAAGCGCATTTCGCCAGAGCCGGCATGGACGCGAATGTCGAGCCGCGAAAGGCTGGCCTCCTGCCGGCCGTTCGGGTCAGGCGCGCGGTCGATTGGAACGCGCGCACCACCATCATTATTCTGAACAGGAATCGCGCCGAGCTTCTCAAGCGGTGCATCGAGACGGTGACGCCGGCAGTACATGAGACCAATGCCCGGATTCTTGTCGTCGATAACGGCTCGACCGAACCTGAAACGCTGGACTATCTGGAGAGCCTGTCTGCGGAGGAGATCGACGTCATTTCGGCCGAGGGGCCGTTCAACTTCGCAGCGATCAACAACGCCGCCGTCGATTGCGTCGACACGGAGAATATCTGCTTTCTCAACAACGACGTTCAGGCGCTCGACGACGGCTGGCTGGCGGAACTGTTGTGGCGGCTGGCTGCTCCCGATGTCGGAGCTGTCGGTGCGAAGCTGCTCTGGCCGAACAGCGTCGTGCAGCATGGCGGAGTGGTGCTGGGCACCAACTTCTTCGCCGCGCACGCCTTCAATGACCGGATGGATGGCGATCCCGGCTACGGCGATCTGCTCCAGGTGGCGCACGAATGCTCGGCGGTGACCGCGGCGTGCCTGCTGATGCGCAAGCGCGATTTCGTCGCCGTCGGCGGCATGGACGCGATCCGCTTTCCGATCAATTTCAACGATATCGATCTGTGCCTGAAGCTGCGCCAGCTCGGAAAGCGGATCGTATTCACGCCCGACGCGAAACTCGTTCACCTGGAGTCGGCGAGCCGGGGCCGTGATTCCGCGCCGGATCGCAAGGCCCGCTTCAATCGCGAACTGGCGATGCTGCGCGCGAAATGGGGAGCGGTGCTGCTCGACGATCCCTATTACAGCCCGCTGCTGGGGCTGGATTCGGCGCCGTTCTCTGCACTTGCATGGCCGCCCCGGTCATGGAAGGCGCGTGCCAATTTGCCGCCCGTTCCGACCGTTCCCCCGATCGGAATGTAGCTCGACATCCTCGACCAACCAGTCGCATACGGCAGCGATCGTCGCGTCGGCATCAAAGCCAGGCCGCAGCTTCAGGTCGGTTGTTCGGCCGCGCCCTGGTGCCGGAATCCACGCTGTTGCGGCGGCCGGCAGCCCGGTTGCCAGGAGCGCGTCGACCAGTGGATGTCCAAACGCCGGCGCGCCGATGTCGAGAACCAGTTTCGTGATGCCGTGACCCGCGATCAGTGTGGCAACGTCGGCCGTGGCGATCTCGCCGGTGACCATGACATTGGTCCGCTGCATCAGCTTGAGATCGTCGAGGGTGGTGCCCAGCACGATGATCTCGATCTCGTCGTCGGCGTCGGCCATTTGGTCGCTCAACGCGCGGATGAAGCGAAATTCCGCAGCGCTGGCGTGGAGGGCAAGCAGGCCGAGACGCGCCGGGCCGCTCGCGGCGTGAGGAGGCGCTGGCGATGCAGACGGTTCGCCGAACCTGACCACTCGCAGGTCGAGCACCGCGTCCGAAAAGTCGGCGCCGCTCTGGCTGATCGCAGTCACGCGTCGCGCCACAGCGATCAGGCTTGACCAGTCGGGATCAACACCAGCCCCAATCGCGGGGCGCGTTGCAAGCGCGGTGTCGGTGATCAGGAGGTCGTAGACGAAGCGCTGGGTGAGCTGTGCCAGGCATGCGTTGGGGATGCGGTTCGGCTCTGCGATCGTAAGCGAGCGGATGTCGAGACCGGTGAGAAACTTCAGAAAGGCCTCGCCGCCCTGATGCGTCGCGACGTCGAATGCGATCGACTGCGGTGTTCCACCGTCGGGGTCGAACGCTGCAGCCAGCTGGCGTTGTCCCTCGGAGCGGAAATGCACGATCAGGCTGCGCTCGCCCTCCGCCGCGAGCTGCCGGCATCGCCTGATGGCGATCGCGCGGCCAACCGAGGAGCCGCAGAGGACGACGTGCGGGCCCGTGGCGCGCGCTTCGTTCGCAAGCAGCTTGAGCTCAAGCGCCGCGCGGCAATCGCGCAGCGGATCGGCAAGCAGGAACGCCGCGCACTCGGTCGCGTAGCGCCGGTAGCGGTGCTCGAGAACGCGAAGGTTGCGCATCACCAGCGAGCGCTTCTCGCCAAGAAATGAGCGTGACCCCTCATGTCCGACGAACACCGAGGGGATGCATACGTTTCGGAATCCGGCCTCTGCAGCACGCAGGCAGAAGTCGACGTCTTCGAGATAGCCGCGATAGAAGTCGTCGGACAACTCACGCACGGCCTCGAGGCATTCGCGGGTGATGTAGAGGCAGAACCCGATGCCGTTGGGGATGTCGATCGCGATGCCGGAATTCGCTGCGCCGGCAAATTCATCCAGCAATTCCAGTTCGGCGGGCGGGGGCAGGGGGTTCGATCTGTTTGCGACCGGGAAGCTGGTGTATTCGCCATTGTTCGATAGCGGCGTCGCGGTACCTATCCCCGGCATCGATCGCACGGCGCTTCGCAGGCGCTGCAGCGCGTGTTGCGGCACGATCGCATCCGAATTCAGCAGCACGACATCGCCCGCCGTCGTCTCGGCAAGGGCCCGGTTGACGGCTCCGACGAATCCAAGATTGTGCGCATTGGTCAGGAGCCGTATGCGGGAGTCCGCAGCCAGCTCGCCGAGCAAATGCTTGATGTCGGGTTCAGGCGATGCGTCGTCGACGACGACGATGGTCGAATCCGGCGTGCAGGCTATCGCGGTCAATGCGCTCTCGATGCAGACGCGCGTTGCGGTCAGATCCCGATACACCGGGATGATGATGGTGAGCGGCGGTGTTTCGCCGTGCCCGGTGCGAGCGGGCCTATGCGGCGCGATCCGGCGATCCGGGGCGCGGTTGGCCGGGAGTTGGAGACTTGCGATGACCCGGTCCGCCTGCGTGATCTCGAGCAGCTGCGAGGTCGTGGACGCCGGCCGCATCAGGCGGAAGCTCGCGGCGCGTCGCCCGTGGAGCGCGAATCTGTGGCGGGGATCGGAGGGAAGCGTGACGGTGCTCGATTGGCCCGCCTGCGCCAGTGAAAGATGCGGGGCGTCCGCTCCGCGCCATGTCACCCATCCCTTCACCTCCTCATCGAGGAAGTCGACGCGGGCGCAGCTGTCCTGACCGGCCTGTTCGAGGAGCAGGAGGGCGCCCCTGACCGAATCCGGATCGTCGTCGCGCCGCGCGATGCTTCGTGCGGCGTCGATCTGCTCGGCGCCGTCGCCCCATGCCATCATGCGCCGCGCGGCGACCAGATCGTCCGGCTCGAGCTCGAGCGCCCTTGCCACGCTGGCGACAGCCGCATCCAGGAGATCGAGATGAAACAGCGCTTGCGCACGCAGCAAATGGGCGCGGGCGTCCGCATGCGGCAGAATCCGGCAGCGGCGATCGGCGAGCGCGAACGCCAGGCGGAAGTCGCGTGCTTCGAGCGCCCTGACGGCGGCGCGCTCGAGATCGATGTGGTGGAGCGTTCTGGACGTGAAGGCGATCCTGCGCGCGTCGGCGGTCAAATCTCGCCCTCATGCGCCCGCATGGTCAGCCGGCCGTCTTTGCGGCGCTCTGCAGGCTCCGGAACACGCGCACCCGTCCCTCCAGGCGCGGTATTTGATTGACGGGCTCAACGCGCCTCGGCTGCTGGGGCGCAAGCGGTGCTGCCTGCACGCGGCGCTCTTGGAGGTTGAGCTTGAGGCCGACCAGCGGTTCCCGGCCTGAAGGGCCCGACACCACGATCCGGTTCCCGGACACCCGCAGCGCCGGAGCTCCCAAGAAGATGGTCTCGGCCGAAATGGCGTAGCGATCGACGCCGGGGCCGGTGGCTTCGAGCGAGAATCCGGTGATGGCCAACGCGCGTCCCCGGGTTCCGGCAAAGGTTCCAATGGAAACGAACTGATTGTCGCCCCGCTGCGGCCTGGCGAATTTGACGGCATATTGCAGGTTGAGATCGTGCGGCATGTTCGGCCATTCGAGGCAAATTCCCTCGATCCGGGCCGGAGCCGACGGTCCGGCAATCCAGGCGTTGGCACCGACCGTCACGTCGCCCAAACCCGCAACATGTGCGAGCAGCTTGAGGTCGTCCAGCTCGCCGGCGCCGGCATTGGGCTCGGGCTCGTAGGTGTCGACCGGCTGCGCGACCGGCTGTCCGGCCGGCTGCCCAACCTGCTGTCCCTGGGTCAGCGGCTCGATCTTGATATTGGCGGCGGTCGACCCGCCGGCACGTCCTGCCGTGACCTCGACGATCAAGCGGCTTGGCCGGGCGACCGATACGACCAGCGCGCTCTCGGGCGCGAACAGGGTTCCATTGACCACGTCCGGCCCGGTAATGATATTACAATTGTTAAGACTGGCGCGATCTGCATATACGCGCACCACCGGGGGTGACGTCTTATCATCTGCGCCATTGTACCGGACCAGGAAGAGACCTCGTGCCAGGTCAACGGTTTTCTGCTGGATCTGTTCGTTCATCGCCCGCCTGTGAACCTAACCGAATGTGTCGATATATCTCTCACACAGTGTGCCCCAAAAATTGATGTGATAGAAGGGGTCTTAATGTTAATCTGGTAAGATTGTTTCACCCGTGCAGATCGATGACACACGCCCGGTCATGGTGCCGACCCTGACCTCCATGGAAGATCGCGCGGCCGGGGGGCGCGCTCGCCCGCCGATGAACGTCCTCTTCGTCCACAATAACTTTCCAGCCCAGTATCGCCACATCGCGCGTGCGCTTGCGGATCAGCCCGGAAACAGGATCGTTGCGGTCGGTTCGTCGACTGCAGTCACTTCGCCTGACATCCGGCTGATCAAATACTCGACCACAAAGGCGGACGCCGCCGCGGTGCATCCCTTTGCCCGCCGTTTCGATACCGAAGCGCGGCGCGCGGAAGAGGTTCTGTATGCGCTGTCATCGCTGTCGGGGCAGGGCTTTGTCCCGGATCTGATCTTCGCCCATCCCGGATGGGGCGAGACGTTGCCGCTGCGCACGATGTTTCCGAGGGCGAGGATCATCCTGTATTGCGAATTCTACTATGGGGCCGAAGGCAGGGACGTCGGCTTCGATCCGGAATTTCCCATGACCGGCCTTGATGGCAATGTCGCGCTCCACCTGAAAAACGCGACCACGCTGCTGGCGCTCACCGAATGCGACGTGGGCGTTTCACCGACGCCATGGCAGCGGTCGACCTTTCCCGCCGAGTTTCGCAGCAAGATAGAGGTCATCCACGAGGGCGTGGACACCGACGAGGTGAAGCCCAATCCCGTCGCGAGGCATCAGCTTCCGAACGGTGCGACACTCTCGGCAGACGACGAAGTGATCACCTACGTCTCGCGCAACCTGGAGCCGGTGCGCGGCTTCCACGTCTTCATGCGATCGCTGCCCAGGATCATGGCCGCGCGGCCGAATGCGCAGGTCGTGATCGTCGGCGGCAGCGGCACATCCTATGGCGCGCATCCGCCCAAGGGCGCGAGCTGGAAGTCGACGTTCCTGGACGAGATCAGGTCGGACATCGACCTGCGCCGCGTGCATTTCCTCGGCCGAGTTCCCCGGGAACAGTATCTCGAGCTGCTGCAGATTTCCTCGGTGCACGTCTATCTGACCTATCCCTTCGTGCTGTCATGGTCGCTGCTGGAGGCCATGAGCGCGGGGTGCGCGGTGGTGGCGTCCGACACCGCCCCGCTGCGCGACATCATCTCGGATGGCAACGGTCTCCTCGCGCCGTTTTTTGATATTGATGCGCTGTCGGATCAGGTAATCTCGGTGCTGTCACGGCCCAGGGCCTTCAAGAAGATGCGGATGAAGGCGAGGAGCTTTGTGAGAGACAATTACGACGCAAAGCGGGTCTGCTTGCCCCGGATGCTGACGCTCGTTGGATGACGGCGTCCTCCCGCGCACCCATGGGAAGAATGCCAGGAGTTTGCGATGCCGCTTGTGATCTCAGTTGCCCAGCGTAAGGGCGGGGTCGGAAAGACGACCCTTGCGGTCTTGCTGGCCGCAGAACTGGATCGGCGTACGCGCGCGGTGGGACTGGTTGACGCCGACTCCCAGGCGTCGGCGTGTCACTGGGCCGAGCCCGGCAATCTGTCGTTTCCGGTCTACCAGCTCGATCCTGAAACCAGGCCGGTCGCCGAATGGGCCACGCTGATGCGCCAGGTTCCGCATCAGATCATCGTCGTGGACTCCGCACCGAACGATCGGGCGCTGGGTGCCGTGCTCGCAGTCGCCAATATCGTGCTGATGCCATGTACGCCCTCCGGCCTCGACATCGAGGCGACCGCAAGGACGCTCGACATCGTGCGGGAGGTGCGCGCCTCGCGGCGAACGGCGCTCCGCGCCATGATCGTGCCGAACCGCGTCGACCACCGCACCCTCGAAGGCCAGCAATTCATCGAGGAGCTCGATACATTCGAGGAAGCGATCGGGCCGACGATCGGAAGCCGCTCGGCCTATGTTCGCGCCTTCGCGTTGGGGCAATCGGTTGCCGATTTCGCCGGCGGTACGCCCGCGGATATCGAGATCAAGACGCTTGCCGATCTCGTCATGAGCTGGAGCGGGATCGCGCCGCGACAGCGCGTGACGATTTAACAAAGCGCGCCGGCCGCTCACGCGTGGCTAACCATGCCGGCGTGGGAACAAAAAATTCTGCGGCGCCATCGGCGCCTTCATCCGGCGGCCGTCTTGGCAGAAATCGCGGAATAGGGCCGCGAAAGCCCTAACGTTAGGGTTTGTCGATGGTCGCAGATCGGCGCGCGCGCCATCGCGGTAAGCCGAAATGCCCGCCATCGGGAGGAACCCTTGCTTGGTTAATGCATTGCTCGCGCAGAGCTGAGCATTTGAGGCAAATGCCGCCGCGCGCTTGAGGCTAGGCTCAAGACATTTCCCGTACATGCTTCCCGTCACGGTGGGGAGTGAAGAATGTACAACGTCAAGAGAGTGGTGGCCCTGGTTCTGGCGATCGTTGCGCTCGGGACAAGCGCACGGGACACGCAGGCCGGAATGATCGGCTTTCCGCTGCCGCTGCGGGGCGTGATCGAGAAGATCCGCTTCAGCGAGCCGACGCTGGCGCCGATGGCCTACACGATGTTCTGCATGCGCTATTCCGACGAATGCAAGCAGAAGCCGCGCGCCCGAATGGTGTTCCGCGGTGGTGCGATGCGCTTGACCAAGCAGCGCATTGCCGACCTGATCGAGGTCAATGCTTCGGTCAATCGCCACATCACTCCGCAGCGCAATGAACGCGGCCTTGCCGGCGAGGAATGGCTAATCAATCCGGCGCGCGGCGATTGCAACGACTACGCCGTCAGCAAGCGCCATGAGTTGCTGGCGCGCGCCTGGCCGATGCGCAATCTGCTGCTGAGCGAGGTGGTGACCTCCTGGGGCGAGCATCATCTGGTGCTGGTGGTCCGCGCCAAGGGCGGCGACATCGTGCTCGACAATTTGAACGCGCAGATCCGCAACTGGTCGCAGGCGCATTACCGCTGGGTCAGGATGCAGACCCCGGCGAACCCCGATCACTGGGCCGCGGTCGCGCAGCTCGGCGCCTGAATTTTTCAGTTAGCTCCATCGATCGAAAGTGGCGCGGCGAGACATTTCGCCGCGCCACTTTTCATATGAGGGACCCGCGATTGCTGGACGGCTGCCACCACGTTGCCGGAACGATTGGCGGCGTGACCGGTTGATGTCGATCCAACCCATCGAGGCATCGACATGAAGCTGGCCTGTCTTGTCACAACTGCGGCGCTGGTCGCAGCCTCCGGCGCTCCGGTGCTTGCGCAGGGCACCGGGCAGACCACGCAAGGCGCGGCAACCCGCTATTCGATCGATGGACCGGGCGGCGGCGTTCCGACATCGCGGCCGCAGGCGACCCAGCCGGTGCCGCCGGCAACGCCGGTTTACCCTTATGGGAGGCCGTCGCGACACGCGCCGCCGGCCGGGCAACGGACCAACGTCCCGCTCGGGTCGCGTTAACCGTCACGTCAGCGGCAAATCCGTTCGGTCTTAACGCTAATCCCATCGTCATTTTGCCGCGTCAGACGGAATGTCGTACCCATTCAGTCGCTGCGTCTGTTGAGATGCAGGATTGGTCCGCGCAGGGACGACATTTTCAATGGCAAGCAGGGGTTCGATACTCATCACGGGCGGCGCGGGATACATTGGGTCCCACTGCGCCAAGGCTGTTGCCGAGGCGGGATTTGTCCCCGTGGTCTACGACAACCTGTCCACCGGCCACCGCAACTTCGTGCAATGGGGACCGCTGGTGATCGGCGACGTCGCCGATCACGGCAGGATCGCCGCCACCATCCGCGAGCACGATGCGCTTGCCGTGATGCATTTCGCCGCGTTCAGCGCCGTCGGCGAGTCCGTCGCGGATCCGCAGAAGTACTACACCAATGTGACCGGCACGCTCGGCCTGCTGCGCGGCATGCGGGAGGCGGGCTGCGACCGCCTGGTGTTCTCCAGCACCGGTGCCGTCTACGGCAACGCCGGACGCGATCCGATTCCCGAGAGCGCCGCAGGTCCGACCGTCAATCCCTATGGCCGGTCCAAATTCATGATCGAGCAGATGCTGGCTGATTATCGCGCGGCCTATCAGTTCAAATCGGTCTGCCTGCGCTATTTCAACGCTTGCGGCGCCGATGCCTCCGCCACCATCGGCGAGCTTCGCGATCCCGAGACGCATTTGATTCCGCGGGCGCTGATGGCGCTGCTCGGGCACGTGCCTGATTTCGCGATCTTCGGCGAGGACTATGAAACGCCTGACGGCACCGCGGTGCGCGACTACATCCATGTCGACGATCTCGCTGCCGCCCATATCGCAGCGCTCGAACTGCTGTTGAACGGCGGCGCCGGCGGCGTGTTCAATCTCGGCACCGGCACCGGCTATTCGGTGCGCGAAGTACTCGACGCGATCCGCGCCGTGACCGGTGAAGCGGTGCCGAGCGTGGTGCGCGAGCGTCGGGCCGGCGATCCGCCGATCCTGGTGGCAGATCCCTCCAAGTCTGAAAGCGGCCTCGGCTTCAAGGCGAAGCGGTCCGATCTCGGCTACATCATTCGCTCGGCCTGGGCGTGGCACCAGAAGGCGCATCCGCGCCGGCGATAAACCCGCGGCCGCGAGACTTCAATCCAGGGTGATGTAGTGCTGCTCCGCCAGCCGGGCGAGGAACGGCATATCGACGAAGCTTGCCACCAGGAAGACGGCGACCAGCGCCAGCACGATCAGCATCAGGCCGCGCTCGCCATAGAGCTTCTCGGGTTTTTGCGCTGATGATCCCGGTGATGTCGACATCGAAAAATAGGTGGTGAACAGCATCACCACCAGCGGCATCGCCAGGATGTATTCGATGCGGTACTTCACCAGGAACACCGAGAGGAAGAACACCGAGAACAGCGAGTAGCTGAGGCAGGAGGCGGTCAGCGACACCTCGCTATAGTCTGAAAAGCTCGCGCGGTAACGCGCCAATAGCTCCCTGCCGTGGGACGCGGCGATCTCGCGATATTCGGACAACCGCTTGGCGGCCATCAGGAACGCGCCGCCGAACCAGTAGCACAGGATCACCGAGCCCGGCGGCAGCGACGTCGGGTCGATCATGGCCCAGCCGATCAACAGCCGCAGCGGATTGTTGACGGATTCCGAGATGACGTCGAAATAGGCCTTGTCCTTGCTGCGCAGCGGCGGGACATTGTAGACGATGCCCTGCAGGGCAAAGATGCCGGTGGCGAACAGCATCAGCCGGCTGCTCGCGGACGCGCAGACCAGGCCAAGCGCGACCAGCAGCAGCCATTCGATGCCGATGATCTTGCCGTCCATTGCACTCTGGACCGCGGAGCGCTGCGACTTGGTCGGGTGATGCCGGTCGAAGTCGCGGTCGAACCATTCGTTGATGACGTAGTTGGCCGACGCGATGCAGACCGCGGCCACAAGGCCAAGGACGATTGAGGCGGCAACATGATCGCCTCGTACGCCGCGCAGTAGGCAGGCGAGGATGATCCCGGGAACGATGAAGATGTGCTTGGTGCTGTGATCGAGCCGCAGGATGGTGAGGTACTGCCGGATGCCCGCGGCAGGCGGCTTGCCGGTTTCGAGCTTGCTGTCCATCAGCGCCATCGCGTGATCCTTTCCAGTTGTCCTCGATCTCGGCGATCGCCTAGTTGAGGAGGTAGACATCGAAGCTTTCGTCGGTCCTGGCGGGGCGGAAGCGGCGGATCATCGTGGTCGCTTCGCGGAAATCGCGGAAATCGCGGATCTGCGCGGGCGAGGCGCGGAATGTGCGCCAGTCCTTGCCCTCGTCGTAGGTCCGGTCTGGCGTGATCTCGTCGAGCCGATAGGCCAGCAGGATGATGACGGGCGCGCCGGTTGTGTCGCGGAGCTCGCGCGCCAGGCGCAGGGTCTCGCCGAGATCGCTGTCCATCCTGCCCTTGCGCGAGAAGATCACGACGCTTCCGAACTTGTGGTCGCGTGCGAGATAGACCCGGTTCTTGACGTAATAAGGCAGCGCCTCGACCAGGTACTCCGGCTCGCTGAGGATGACCGCGTTGGCGAGATCGGCGCGTGAGGCGATCAGGCGGCCGAGATCGGCGCTGCGGCTTGCGACGACGTCGGTCGCCGCGTTGCGCAGGTCGTTGATGCCGGCGGCGGTCTGGATCGCGAGCGCCAGCAGCAGCGAGATGCGTCCGATCGCGGGCAAGAGCCCGTCGAGCCAAGTTCGAGAGGTCGACGCTGCGGTGACCTGGCGCCAGCTGATCCAGTAGAGCGCGATCAGGAAGCACAGCCAGACCGCGGCGTGGCGGTAGGCGCCGTTGGCAGCGACGGCGAAGAACAGCGACGTCAGCAGGAGCGCGGCGATGGCGGCAAGAAAAGCCGGACGTCGCGGCAGGAGGGCGAGCGTTGCGGCAAACAGCAGGACCGATCCCACGATCCCCGGCAGCAGATTGGCAAACAGCGCCCCCAGTGACGTCGCGCCGGGGTTCACCAGGGACAGCATGGCGGCCGTCAGCGGTGACGAGTGCGACCAGTCGCGGGCCGCCGCGTCATTATAGGTCGGCAGCATCGTCACCGCGCAGATGACGACGCCGATCGTCGCGATGATGGCGTTGATCGCGAAATTGGTCAGTTGCGGCGACCAGCGCCGACCATGGGCCTCGAGCAGGTCGAGCAGCCAGAACAGCAGGAACGCGCCGGCCATGATCGCGCCGACGACATTGGTGTTGGCGAGCAGCAACAAGAGTGCGCCGAGCAGGACGCCACGGTCGCGGTGGGCCGGATAGCAGGCCGCGATCGCAAACAGGAACAGGGCCGAGATGCCGTAATTCCTCGCCATCACGACATATTCGAACAGCAGCGCATGGCCGGTGATCAGGAGCAGGACCAGCGGCCGCGGGAACGGCGACCGGAAGATCAGCAGCGCGACCGTGACGAGCCCGGCCACGAAGGCGACGCCTGACAGCACCTCGACGCGGCCGAACACGGCATGCGCACCGCGCAGCAGCAGGTACCAAAGGGCGGGGTGGCCTTCGCCGTGCAGCCCTCTCAGCATGGCGATCAGATCGTCGCCGTTCAGCGCAATGGTGAGCGCGCGGACTTCGTCGCGCCACATCACGTGACGGGCGATCTGGAAGCCCACCAACGCCATCCATCCCGCAAGCAGCAGGATGTCGCGCCAGGATCGGCGGTCCCGCTTCGGCGCGAACAACCAGTCGTCCAGGATCTGCCAGGGACGGATCAATGAACCACGCTGCGGTTCGGTACGATAGGGTTGGAGCACGGCGTCATCCGCGAGCTGCGTCATTTGTGTTAACGATAAAAGCCACCTAGAATACATTAACGTTATGATCAAACCAGACTAACATTTATGACGTCGACGCCGGCCCAGAGGACGGTCAGGGACATCAGCCCTGCGCACCCCGAGGTGGAGTTCGCGCTGGTTCTGGCGCGAACCATCGACTTCGTGAGTTCAGATCCGCAGCAGCTGCGCAGCGCGGTCTTCGAGCTCGCGCGGCAGAAGCTGCAGCAGCTCGCCCATGAGGATCCGAACGAAAAGCACCGCCTGCTGCAGGCGCTGGAAGCGGCGATCGAAGGCGTCGAAGCGCACACCCGGAACCATCCGGTCGAGAAATTCCCGGTGCCGCCGGCGCGGGCGCTTCCGGCATTTCTGGAGGCGGCGGGCGCCGCGCGGAGGATCGAGGGGCCTCCCTCGATTGATGCCGAGGACGCATTCATCACAACGCTCGATCGCGCCGAGCCGGTCGAGCTGTTGCGCCGTCCGAAATGGTCGTCGTCGGCGCCGCTGCGTTATGTGGCCATGCTGGGCTTCTTTGGACTGATCGCGGCCGTTGTCCTGCTGCAGCAACGCGGTGTGTCCTGGGAGCTGCGCGCGCGATGATTGCGGGCGAGCCCACGCCGGCGCCGGTTGAAACCCAAAAGCCGGCCGTCATCGCGGCGGTGCCTGCACCGGCCGTTGCCGCTGCGCCGCCGGCGCCGAAACGGCCGTTGCCGACCGCTTACGGCGTCTACGCCGAGAGCGGTGGCAGGCTGTACGAACTGCAATTGATCCAGGGGCGGGCGCCGGATCCGCGCGTGGCGATTTCGGCTGCGATCACCAGGCCAAGCGAGACCGCATTGCCCGACGGCCATCTCCGCTTCATCGTGTTCCGGCGCGAAGGCAGTAGCGGCGCCTCTGACCCGATCGATGTGCGCCTGATCGCGCGCGTGAACCAGCAGACCACGTTCGACGCGACCGGCAAGCCGGTGGTCTCGCCGGGTGACGACACCTGGGTGATCCGCAACATCTCGATCCCGTTCCGCGCCGCGCCGTTGAGCGAGGATCCGCAGATGTTCGAGGTCCAGCCGCGCGACGACGCGCCGCTGTCGCCGGGACGCTACGCGCTGATCCTGAAGGCGCAGGCCTACGATTTCACCGTCGAGGGCGCGGTGACCGACAAGCGGCATTGCCTGCAGCGGCTGGCGGCCGCAAATGGCGTGTCTATTCGGAATGTGAGAAACCGTGAGCGGCGCTTGGCTCCGGTTCAGTGCCGTGCTGGCGCTGCTGATGGCGTCGAGTGCCGCCGTCGCAGCACCCGATGCCGAGACGGCGAAACGGTGCTTGCGCGCAGCCTACATGGTCTACCCGTACAAGCGGCCGGGCGCCGCGCCGATGAATGGCGACCGGCTGCACTTCTTTCAGCAATGCATGGCGCAGGGCGGCAGCACGTCCGCGGAAGTCCCCAAAACCGATTGAGCCGGAATGATGCCCTGCGCAGCCGCAAGTGTGGCTTAGGGCGCAGCGCGCCGGCGGCTCAGCTCGCGGGATGTTCCGCGCGCGATCTCAACCGGCCGAACTGGCTGCGCAGCACAAGCAGCACCAGACGACCGGCGCCGATGCCGGCGAGACCTCCCGCCACCTTGACGACCGCATCAAGCAGCCGGCCGTGGCGGTCCGGCGTCAGCAATTGCATCGCCTCGAGCGTGAAGGCGCTGAAGACGACAAAGAGCACGATCAGCGCGGTGCGCCGCGGATAACCCAGCACGAAGGCCATTGCCATCACCGCAAACGCCGCGAAACGCTCGGCCTGCGGATTGGCAAACGAGGGCCGGTCCTGGATTGAGGACAGTGTGACGAATGCGATGAAGGCCAGCGCGAGCCAGCCGACAACCACTGCGAACGTCCTGATCTTTGAAACAAGCAATGATCTTTTCCGATCCCTGTGCCCCCGCCGCACCGTCGCTGGATTAGCCCATCGCAGGGGTCGGCGACATGGAAATGGCCGCCGAAGGTTAACTGCCCGCTGTCTGTGCAAATGGTCACAGCGCTGACGGCAGTGGTTCGGCGACGAAGGGACGGCCGGCCACACGTTCAAGTCATGGGTATTATAATACATACAATTGAAACCCGAACGCGCTTCGTCCGCATCTTATTGATGGAACCCGTAAGGCTTGCGCGCGTCCTGGGGATGGTGCACCTGACGAAATATTTAGGTTCGTCTGGCTGTTCCATTCATAGGCCGTTCACGGCGGGAAGCCTCATTTGATACCGGATATCGCAATGCTCACTCTCGGAGGCCAATGTGCGTCTGCTCGTCGTTGAGGATGACCCGGATCTGAACCGCCAGCTCACCACCGCGCTGACGGATGCCGGCTATGTGGTCGATCGCGCATTCGACGGCGAGGAGGGGCATTTCCTCGGTGACAGCGAGCCTTATGACGCGGTCGTGCTGGATATCGGCCTGCCGAAGATGGACGGTATCTCGGTGCTTGAGGCCTGGCGGCGGAACAAGCGGGTGATGCCGGTGCTGATTCTGACCGCACGCGACCGCTGGAGCGACAAGGTTCAGGGCTTCGATGCCGGCGCCGACGATTACGTCGCCAAGCCTTTCCATCTCGAGGAGGTGCTGGCGCGGATCCGCGCCCTGCTGCGCCGGGCGACCGGGCATGCCCAGGTCGAGCTGGTCTGCGGGCCGGTGGCGCTCAATACCCGCACCAAGCGCGTCACCGTCAACGGCAACCCGATCAAGCTGACCTCGCACGAGTACAATCTGCTCGACTATCTGATGCACCACACCGGGCGAGTGGTCTCGCGCACCGAGCTGGTCGAGCATCTCTACGACCAGGACTTCGACCGCGACTCCAACACCATCGAGGTGTTCGTCGGCCGCATCCGCAAGAAGCTGGAAGTCGATATCATCCAGACCGTTCGGGGCCTCGGTTACATGCTGTCGCCGCCGACCTAGAGCATGATCCGGAAAAGTGTGAAGCGGTTTATCATGCTTAAACAAGAAGCTAAGGCGCGATCACGATCTGATCTGATCGCGCTCTAGCGCGTTTTCGAGCGAAGCCTGTCCCGCACTTGATGCGGGATGGATACCGGTTCACTCGCGTGAAGAAAACGCGACCAAACAAAAGGATAAGAGCACATCCTATTCAAACGGATCATGCTCTTAAGGCGCTTGATCGCCATGCGGGCATCGGCATGATCCGATTCGGGAGGACTGGATTCGCCAATGTCTTTTGCCGCTGAATCTGTTGCCGCTGACACGATGTTCGGGCCCGTGCCCTGATGGGCGGCAGCTCGCTTGCCACCCGCCTGTTCGTCTCGGCGACTGCCTGGGTGGTGGTGATCCTGGCGATCACCGGCGTCATCCTGTCGTCGGTCTATCGCGACGCCACCGAGCGCGCCTTCGACCGGCGGCTCAATCTCTATCTGCGCACCCTGATCGCCGAGGTGGCGACGCCGGACGAGCCGGCGGACCGCCAGTTTCAGTCGCTCGGCGAGCCGCTGTTCGACCTGCCGCTGTCGGGCTGGTACTGGCAGATCACCCGCACCGACACCGAAAAGGGCGAGACCCGCGCCTCGCGCTCGCTGTGGGACAAGAAGCTGCCGAAGCTCGAGGAGCACGGCGCCGAGCTGACCGCAGCGGGCGTCCGCCTCGGCTATGTCGACGGACCCGAAGGCCAGAGCCTGCGCGTGGTGGAGCGTCCCGTCGATCTCGGTGCCGACGGCAAGTTCCTGGTCAGCGTCGCCGGTGACGCCACCGAGATCTTCGATGAGACGCGCAGCTTCGACTATTATCTGTTCGGCACCTTTGCCGCCCTCGGCATCGTGCTGCTGCTGACCACGATCTTCCAGGTGCGCTACGGCCTCGCGCCGCTCAAGCGCATTTCGGATTCGATCGCCGATATCCGCTCCGGCCGCGCCGAGCGGCTGGAAGGCCGGTTTCCGGTCGAGATCGCGCCGCTGGCACGCGAGACCAATGCGCTGATCGATGCCAACCGGGAGATCGTCGAGCGCTCGCGAACCCATGTCGGCAACCTCGCCCATGCGATCAAGACGCCGTTGTCGGTGATCGTGAACGAGGCCGCTGGGCATGCCGCCGATCCCTTCGCCAGCAAGGTGCTGGAGCAGGCCGACGTGATGCGGGACCAGGTCGCGCACCACCTCGAGCGTGCGCGGATCGCCGCCCGGGCCTCCATCGTCAGCACCATCACCGACGTCGCACCCGCGATCGAGGCGCTGCGCCGGACCATGGAGAAGATTCATCGCGACCGCGACCTCGCCATCGAGGCGAAGGCCGATCCGGCGGCACGGTTTCGCGGCGAGCGGCAGGACCTCGAGGAGATGGTCGGCAATCTCGTCGACAACGCCTGCAAATGGGCGGCCTCGCAGGTGTTCATCGAGGTCACAGTCGTGCCGCCGGAGGCGCAGGGCGCCGGGCCGAAGCTGCGCATCGTGGTCGATGACGACGGACGCGGCCTGTCCGAGGACGAGCGCGCCCAGGTGGCGCGGCGCGGCCAGCGGCTCGATGAATCAAAGCCCGGCTCGGGGCTTGGCCTGTCGATCGTGACCGACCTCGCCGGCCTCTATGGCGGCAATCTCACCCTGAATAACGCGCCGGTCGGCGGCTTGCGGGCCGAGCTCGTGCTGCCGGCGGTATAGCTCTCGCTTCGGCGCCGTCAGTATTCCTAAACGGCTTCTTAACGCGCCCACCTCTATCATCGCGGGGCGGACGGGTTGCGGCGGTTTCGCCGGGCACCAAGCTTTCACGACCGGGCGGATGAGCCAGAAATCGACCGAGCGGCTGAGGGATTATCTCGCACAGCTTCCGCCGCAATCGCAGGCGTTGCTGATGCGCGAGCTGGAGCGCGCCGTCGAACGCGGTGACGACGTCACTGTTGCCAATCTGGTCCTGGAGCAGCTGCGCAAGATCGTGCGCGGAGCCGAGGAGGACGAGCAGATCGAGCCGCGCAGCGACGATCCGGCGCGGCTGCTGTTCCGGCCGCTCGAACCGTTCCTTGCCGAGACCAATTTCCCGACGCGAGCGGGCCAGCTGCGGCGCGCCTCACTGCTGCCGATCTGGCAGTGGCTGGCCCGTGAGGGCGCGCCGGAGGCGGCCCGCGAATTCGAAGCGGCGCTCGCCGCGGCCACCGAGAGCGGTCCGATGGAGATCGCCGCGCGCAAGTTCCAGCTGGCTGCCGCGGAAGCCATTCTCAAGATTGCGGCGCCGGCTCAGGGCGACGATCGCCAGCGTGCGTTGTTGCGCGTCGGTCCGACCAGCGTGGTCGAGGATTTGCTGCCGATCGGCCTGGTCCTGCAGGCCCGCGAAGCGCTGGAGACCCTGGGAAGCCGGCTGCCGAGCCAGATCCGGGTGTTCGCCGATTCCCAGATCGCCTCCGCCACCGAGGCGCTCAAGCTGCCGTCGCTGCAGACGCCGCAGCTGTTGCCCTTCGCGTTGTCATTGATTGCGCAGCGGCTCGCTGCGCCATGGCAGATCATCCGCCTCGCCATCAAGATGGCGGCCTCCGACGACGAATTGCGGGTTGCGGCAACGCCCTACGGCGTCGCCGTCACCATCGCGCTGCACGACCTGTCATTTGTCGCGGCCTGTCTGCGCACCGACATCAGGCGCGGGCATTTCGATTATGTCGGTGAGCAGCTCAAGACCCTGCATGACGGCGTCCGCGGCCTGCGCACCGAGTTCGATCTGCGCAACGATTCCACCTGGGGCCGCCAGCTCACCTCGGTGCGCGCCGATACCTCCAACGCGCTGCAATCGGAGATCGACAGCGTGCCGGGCCGGGTCCGCCGCATCCTGCGCCAGCGCGCCGACAAGGATATTGCCGCCGGCGCCAAGATCGACATGTCCGAGGTCGAGGACGCCGCCGCCCTGATCGATTTCGTCGCGGTCTGCCGCACCTATGCCAGCGAGCTCGCCATCAACGAGGTGACGCTGCGGACCTTCTCCGACCTGCAGCATTATGTCGAGCAATCGACCGAGGGGCTGGTGCAGTCGCTGCGCGGCGGCGACGCCCGGGTCCGGGCGTTCCGTCAACAGCAGGTCAAGGCCGCGATCCGCTTCTGCGAGGTGCTGTTCGGCCACGACTACGCCTCGCTGATGAACCGGGCGGCCGAAAACGCCGTGACCGGCGAGCGGAAATCCTCCCGCGCGGGGTAGAGCTCTCAGTGTCCTTTAAGCTTTCGATACAACGGTTCGTATCCCTGAAGTGTTAGGGAGACAGCTCCTTTCAGGCAGTACAGGATTGCTGGCATCCCACCCAATCCGATCCAATTTACATTCTGGGCTGCCCTCAACGTGTCGCTGTCTGGAGAGCTGGCGCCGGTTGTTTGGACAGCGCCCCGCGGGATTTAAGTGGATTCCTGCCGGGTTATGCTGAACGCGGGGCCTTACGATTTTGTCGTTGCGTCGGGAGGGCGTAGCCCGACCAGAGCGACGACAAAATCGTCGGCGACGGTCATGCGGCCATCACCATAGCTTGCGTGCCGAAGTAAGCCTCGTCGGGCGTGCGCCCGTCAAGGCTCGAGTGAGGGCGTCCCTGATTGTAGAAGGCCAGATACTTGGCAATTGACGCTCGCGCCTCGGACACGCTGTCGTAGGCGCGGAGATAAACTTCTTCGTATTTGACCGTGCGCCAGAGCCGCTCGACAAACACGTTGTCGCGCCAGGCGCCCTTGCCGTCCATGCTGATGGCGATCTTCGCGTCCAGCAGCACATCGGTGAACTCGAGGCTGGTGAACTGGCTGCCCTGGTCCGTGTTGAAAATCTCGGGCCTGCCGTGCTTCGCCAACGCCTCCTGGACCGCTTCGACGCAGAAGGCCGCCTCCATTGTGATCGAGACGCGATGGGCCAGGACCCGTCGGCTGAACACATCGACGACCGCCGCGAGATAGACGAAGCCACGCCGCATCGGAATGTAGGTGATGTCCATTGCCCACGCCTGGTCGGGCCGCTCGATCTTCAATCCGCGCAACAGGTACGGGTAGATCTTGTGACCCGGTGCCGGCTTACTCGTGTTCGGGCGACGATAGACCGCCTCGATCCCCATGCGCTTCATCAGCGTCGCGATGTGGCGGCGACCGGCGTATACGCCCTCCCGCCGCAGCAACGATCGCTGCATACGCGCTCCCGCGAAGGGATAATCGAGATGCAGCTCATCGAGCCGACGCATCAAGGCAAGGTCCTCGGCCGAAACTGGCCGAGGTTCATAGTAGACCGTGCTGCGAGCCAGCTTCAGGACCTTCGCCTGGCGCACGATAGAAAGATCATGACCGCGGTCGATCATCGCTTTGCGCTCAGCAGGCCCGCCTTGGTGAGCGCGCCGGACAAAAAATCGTTTTCCAACGCCAGCTCGCCGATCTTGGCATGTAACGCCTTCAAATCGACCGGCGTCTCGGCCGACGCCTTGTCATGCCCAAACACGCCGGCGGCGCCTTCCAGGAGCTGGTTTTTCCAGATCGTGATCTGGTTCGGATGAACATCAAACAGTTGCGCCAGCTCCGCCAGCGTCTTGTCGCCTTTGACCGCAGCCAAAGCAACCTTCGCCTTGAATGCCGGAGAATGCATCCGGCGGCTCTTCTTCGTCATCTTCGCTCCTGATTCGCAGCAAGAATCCTCGCCGCTGTCAGGCAGAAAATCCACTCAAGCTACTGTCCGAATTTGCGGAGCCAGCTCTCTGGTTCGTTCTTGTGTTCGAGCCATGCATAGTCTCGGACATAATTTATTGCGGTTTTGACAGTGATGTCCGTGCCCCTGAACTGCATAAGTGGATGTCGCAGAAACTCATCCAGAGTCATCGTCTTGATAATCTCTCGAGTTGAGGGGTGTATCTTCGGATCGTAATTGATCCTCATTGTAGGGTCGGAATAGATAGTAAAGCGGAATTTCAGTTGCGCCCTGCGGTTCGCAAGGCTCGTGATCGACGGATGATCCAGCAAAAGTCTACGTAGAGGTCCGACCGACTCGAAGAGGTTTTCTTGGGTCGGATTGTCGTGACACCGAATAAGCTTCTCAAAGTTATAAATGAATAATTGCTCAGGGGTGAACATGAGCGCATCCCTCACTTTGTTCGCCGCCAGGGCGGGCGACAAACGCTTGCGAAATTTCGGAATAATGGAAGTGTGCAGCTGATTTGCCCGACATGTCAAATCTTCGGGTACCGGCGGCGGCCGGCTACTTTGCATGGGGTTGTTTTCGATATTTTGCCGGCGCGCGCCTTCGCGACGGGTATATTGGCGCATCGGGTCCGAACTGGTGCTCGCTTCGCCCGAAAACGCTCTTGCAGTACCGCCGGACCGGCCACCGGAAGCCGCCTGTTCCCACTGTCCTCCGATCCAGCAATTGTCAATTGCCGGGCTTGGCGCCGGTAGTGTAAAGCGATTCTAAGGCGGCTTGCCGGAAGCCGCCGTTCCATCCGGGAACCGTTTGATGACGCTGTGGTTTGTGTTCGCGCTGATGACGGTCGCGGCGATCTTTGCCGTGCTTTGGCCGCTCAGCCGACGCGGGCGGGCGGATACCGGCGGCAGCGAGGTCGTGGTCTACCGCGACCAGCTCGCCGAAATCGACCGCGACATGGCCTCCGGCATCATCGGCGCCGCCGAGGCCGATGCCGCGCGGGTCGAGATCAGCCGCCGGCTGCTGGCCGCCGCCGACCAGAGCGGACGCGAAACCCCGGTGCAAGGCAGTCTCACGCTGCGGCGCGCGGCTGCGATCGTGGCCCTGGTCGGATTGCCGGTCATTGCCTCCGGCTTCTATCTCGCGCTCGGCTCGCCGCGGCTTGGCGACTTCCCGCTTTCCGAGCGCAGCCGGGTCGCCGACGCCAACCAGCCGCTCGCCAATCTGGTCGCGCAGGTCGAGGCCCATCTGGAGAAGAACCCGACCGACGGCCGCGGCTGGACCGTGCTGGCGCCGGTGCTGTCGCGCCTCGGCCGCTACGATGACGCCGTCCGCGCCTATCGCAATGCCATTACCTACGCCGGCGACAGCGCCGATCGCCGCGCCGATCTCGGCGAGGCGATGATCGGGACCGCCGGCGGCGTCGTCACCGCGGAAGCCAAAACGGAGTTCGAGCGCGCGGTCGCGCTGAATGTCGATGACGCCAAGGCGAATTATTTCCTCGGCCTTGCCGCCGAGCAGGACGGCCGCAAGGCTGACGCCGCGGCGCTATGGCAGAAGATGCTGGCGAAGGCGCCACAGGATGCGCCGTGGCGGCCGCTGGTGCAGGCCGCGCTGGTCCGCGTCGGCGTCGTCAGCGCACCCGGCGGCGTCAGCGCACCCGCGTTACCGGACAGCGCGGTGGCCGCGGCCAAGGACATGAGCGAGGCCGATCGCGGCACCATGATCCAGGGTATGGTCGATCGGCTGGCAACGCGGCTGAAGACCAATGGCGACGATGTCGAGGGCTGGCTGCGGCTGGTCCGCGCCTATCTCGTGATGGGCGAGCGCGACAAGGCGATGAGCGCGCTCGCGGATGCCCGTCAGGCGGTGGCCAACGATGCCGATCGGTTGCGTCAGCTCAATGAGGGGCTGAAGAATCTCGGGCTGGATGGATAAATCATGACGCCGAAAAGTGCACAGCGGTTTTCGGAGAACGTCATGCGCAAGGAAAAACCATGACCAGGAAGCAACGGCGTTTGACATTGATCGGCTGCGCGCTCGTCGTGCTGGCGATCGCCGCAGGCCTGGTGCTGAACGCGCTGCGCGATTCCATCGTGTTCTTCTCGACGCCGTCGATGGTCGCTGAGAAGCACCTCGGGCCGGGCAAGCGTTTCCGCCTTGGCGGCCTGGTCGAGCAGGGCTCGCTCAAGCGCGGCGACAATCTCGCCGTGACCTTCACCGTCGCCGACGGCGGCGCGACGCTGCCGGTCGCCTACAAGGGCATCCTGCCGGATCTGTTCCGCGAAGGGCAGGGCGTGATTGCCGAAGGCGCGCTCGATGACAACGGCGTGTTCCGCGCCGACACCGTGCTCGCCAAGCATGACGAGACCTACATGCCGAAGGACGTCGCCGACGCGCTGAAGAAGCAGGGCCACTGGAAGGACGATTACGGCGCCAAACCAAACAGCATGCCGAGCGCCTCCGCGGCGCCGACCCAGGGAGCGATGCGGTGATCGCCGAAAGCGGACATTACGCCCTGGTGCTCGCGCTCGGGCTGGCGCTGATCCAGTCGATCGTGCCGATCGTCGGCGCGCGCTGGCGCGATGCGGCGCTGATGAACGTGGCGCGCTCGACCGCGCTCGCCCAATTGCTGTTCGTCGCGGCGTCGTTCGCCGCGCTGGTGACGTTGCACGTCAGCTCGGATTTCTCGGTCGCCAATGTCTACGAGAATTCGCATTCGCTGAAGCCGCTGCTCTACAAGATCACCGGCGTGTGGGGAAACCATGAAGGATCGATGCTGCTGTGGGTGTCGATCCTGGCGCTGTTCGGCGGCCTCGTCGCAGCCTTCGGTAACAATCTGCCGCTGTCGCTGCGTGCGCATGTGCTGGCAGTGCAGGCCTGGGTCGCCAGCGCGTTCTATCTGTTCATCCTGATCACCTCGAACCCGTTCCTGCGCATCGCCAATCCGCCGCTCGAGGGGCGCGACCTCAATCCGGTGCTGCAGGACATCGGCCTCGCGGTGCATCCGCCGATGCTCTATCTCGGCTATGTCGGTTTCTCGATCTCGTTCTCGTTCGCGGTGGCAGCGCTGCTGGAGGGAAGGATCGACGCGGCCTGGGCGCGCTGGGTGCGGCCGTGGACGCTGATGGCCTGGATCTTCCTGACGCTCGGCATCGCGATGGGCTCCTACTGGGCCTATTACGAGCTCGGCTGGGGCGGGTGGTGGTTCTGGGATCCGGTCGAGAACGCCTCGCTGATGCCGTGGCTTGCCGGCACCGCGCTATTGCATTCGGCGCTGGTGATGGAGAAGCGCAACGCGCTGAAGGTCTGGACCGTGCTGCTCTCGATCCTGACCTTCTCGCTGTCGCTGCTCGGCACCTTCCTGGTGCGTTCCGGCGTGCTGACGTCGGTTCACGCCTTCGCCACCGATCCGACGCGCGGCGTCTTCATCCTGCTGATCCTATTCGTCTTCATCGGCGGCAGCCTCTCGCTCTATGCCTGGCGCGCGCCGACGCTGAAGCAGGGCGGGCTGTTCGCGCCGATCTCGCGCGAAGGCGCGCTGGTGCTCAACAATCTGCTGCTCACCACGGCCTGCGCCACCGTGTTCATCGGTACGCTGTATCCGCTGGCGCTCGAGGTTTTGACCGGCGAGAAGATCTCGGTCGGCGCGCCGTTCTTCAATTTCACCTTTGCGCCGCTGTTCGTGCCGCTGCTGCTCGCGGTGCCGTTCGGGCCGCTGCTGGCCTGGAAGCGCGGCGACCTGCTCGGCGCGGCGCAGCGGCTGATGGTCGCCGGCATCGCAGCGCTGGTTGCGATCGCCTTGGTCTGGGCCTGGACCTATGGCGGTGCGACGCTGGCGCCGCTCGCGATCGGGCTTGCGGTGTTCGTGATATCAGGCGCGCTGTGTGATCTCGCCGAACGCGTCGCGCTGTTCCGGATTCCGCTGTCGCTCTCGCTGCGCCGTGCGCGCGGCCTGCCGCGTGCGACCTGGGGCACCGCCTTCGCCCATGCCGGCCTCGGCGTCGCGCTGATCGGGATCGTCTGCGAGACCACCTGGAACAGCGAATATATCGGCGCGATGAAGCCGGACGACGTCGCCCGGGTCGCCGGCTACGAGTTGCGGCTCGACGGCGTGAACGCACGGCAGGGGCCGAACTTCCGCGAGATGGTCGCGCAATTCACCGTGACCCATGACGGCGACAAGGTCAGCGTGATGACCCCGTCAAAGCGCAACTTCACGACCCGCGGCGCCTCGACCACGGAGGCCGCGCTGCTGACCCGCGGCGCCAGCCAGCTCTACATCTCGCTCGGCGATACCTCGGCCGACGGCGCGATCGCGGTGCGCATCTATCACAAGCCGCTGGTGCTGATGATCTGGTGGGGGCCGGTGCTGATGGCGTTCGGCGGCATGCTGTCGCTGTCCGACCGCCGCTTGCGGGTCGGTGCGCCGAAACCGGCCAAGGCGGCGGCGCGCGCATTGCAGGCGGCCGAGTGATGCGGCCGCGCGGTCTTGCAGCCGCCGTGCTTGCGGCGACCCTGATGCTCGGTGCGATGCCCGCCCGGGCGGTGCTGCCCGACGAGATCATGGCGGATCCGGCCAAGGAGGCGCGGGCGCGCGAGCTCTCCAGGGAACTGCGCTGCATGGTTTGCCAGAACCAGTCGATCGACGATTCGGAGGCGCCGCTGGCGCGCGACCTCCGCCTCCTGGTCCGCGAACGCATCGCGGCCGGCGACAGCGACCGCCAGGTGATCGATTTCCTGGTCGCCCGTTACGGCGAATTCGTGCTGCTGAAGCCGCGCCTCAATGAGCATACGCTGCTGCTGTGGCTGACCCCGCCGCTGGCGCTTCTGCTGGGTGGTTTTGCGCTCTGGCGGCTCGGCCGGCGCAAGGCAAATTCGGCCGCGGGCGAGGGCGATTCCGCCCCCGGGTTGACCTCCGACGAGCAGGCCCGCCTGGAACGGCTCTTGGCGGCTGAATCCGGGCCGGACAGACCGGTTTAGTTCCCCCTTTTAAGCCCTTTATTTGCCTGCGCTATTCTGCCGCAGCATCGGCCCGCTCAATTACAAAAGTTTAATTCCGCAGCCAGCGCGCTGTAAGGCTGATGACCCCATGTTCAGACGCATCAGGTGCTTGCCCCCGCACCAATGATTCTGGCCCTGGAGATTTCAGCCAATGACCGAACGTCCCGACCTCTCGACCCTCCCGTCCTACAAGGCGCCGAAGCGCTCGCTGTTTTCTGCTCGCAAACTCGCGCTGATGGCGTCGGTCGTGGCCGGCCTCGGTGCCGCCACCTATGGCCTCAGCCCCTCGCATAATCCTGCCGACCTGTTCACGACGCCTGCGCACGCCCAGGTCAACAACGAGGTCCGCAAGGTCCAGCAGCCGGTCGGGTTTGCCGACATCGTCGAGCGCGTCAAGCCGTCGGTGATCTCGGTCAAGGTCAACATCAACGAGAAGGTCGCCAAGGACGACAGCAGCAACAATGACGACTCGCCGTTCCAGCCGGGTTCGCCGATGGAGCGCTTCTTCCGCCGCTTCGGCGGTCCGGATGGCCTGCCCCCGGGCCTGCGCGGTGGACCGCGCGGCGGCGGCCGGGCCGTGACCGGCCAGGGCTCCGGCTTCTTCATCTCGGCTGACGGCTTTGCCGTGACCAACAATCACGTCGTCGACGGCGCCGACAAGGTCGAAGTCACCACCGACGACGGCAAGACCTATTCCGCCAAAGTGATCGGCACCGATCCGCGCACCGACCTCGCGCTGATCAAGGTCGAGGGCGGCTCGAACTTCCAGTTTGCCAAGCTCTCCGATAGCAAGCCGCGCATCGGCGATTGGGTGCTGGCGGTCGGCAATCCCTTCGGTCTCGGCGGCACCGTGACCGCGGGCATCGTCTCCGCCTCCGGCCGCGACATCGGCAACGGCCCGTATGACGATTTCATCCAGATCGATGCGCCCGTGAACAAGGGCAATTCGGGTGGCCCGGCGTTCGACGTGTCCGGTGAGGTGATGGGCGTCAACACGGCGATCTATTCGCCGTCCGGCGGCAGCGTCGGCATCGCGTTCTCGATCCCGGCCGCGACCGTGAAGAGCGTCGTTGCCCAGCTGAAGGACAAGGGCTCGGTCAGCCGCGGCTGGATCGGCGTCCAGATCCAGCCGGTGACCTCCGACATCGCCGACAGCCTCGGCATGAAGAAGGCCGAAGGCGCGCTGGTTGCCGAACCGCAGGCCAACGGTCCGGCGGCCAAGGCCGGCATCGAATCCGGTGACGTCATCACCGCCGTCAATGGCGAGCCGGTGAAGGATGCGCGCGAGCTCGCCCGCACCATCGGCGGCCTCGCGCCCGGCAATGCCGTGAAGCTGAACGTACTGCACAAGGGTCAGGACAAGACCATCAACCTCACGCTCGGCCAGTTGCCGAACACCCTGGAAGCCAAGGCTGACACCGACAACAGCGACAAGGGCAACTCGTCCCGCGGCACCGACGTGCCGAAGCTGGGCCTCACCGTGGCGCCTGCCAACAGCGTGGCCGGTGCCGGCAAGGAAGGCGTGGTCGTGACCGAAGTCGATCCCAAGAGTGCTGCCGCCGAGCGGGGCTTCAAGGAAGGCGACGTGATCCTCGAGGTCGCCGGCAAGTCGGTCGGCACTGCCGGGGAGGTGCGTGATGCGATCACCGCGGCGCGCAGCGACAACAAGAACAGCGTTCTCATGCGCGTGAAGAGCGGCGGTTCGTCGCGCTTTGTGGCAGTGCCATTGGCCAAGGGATAACTATCTATGAGTTGGAAAGTGTCGCCGGCATCAGTCGCCCCCGCCGACGGCGCTTTCCGGGGGGCGGGCCCCTTGCTCGCTCCCTATGTTGCCTTTCGATGGAATATGCCCCCCTCTGTCGGAAGGTCTCAGGGCGGTGAGGTCCCCCAGCTTCACCGCCCACTTTTCTCTAACAATTCGAGATTATGCGCGGTCGTCTTGCATGTGCAGGCCGGCCGCGCCATGCTGACAGAGGGCCAATTCCGGTGACTGCAACCGCTCCGCAAATGCGCATCCTGATCATCGAAGACGACCGCGAGTCAGCCGACTATCTGGTCAAGGCATTCCGCGAAGTCGGCTATATCGCCGATCTCGCCGCCGACGGCGAGGAAGGGCTGTCGATGGCCGAAACCGGTGATTACGACGTGCTGGTTGTGGACCGCATGCTGCCGAAGCGGGACGGCCTGTCGCTGATCGGCATTCTGCGCGACAAGGGCAACCGGACGCCGGTCCTGATCCTCTCGGCGCTCGGCCAGGTCGACGACCGCATCAAGGGCCTGCGCGCCGGCGGCGACGACTATCTGCCAAAACCCTATTCCTTCGCCGAGCTGCTTGCGCGCGTCGAGGTGCTGTCGCGGCGCAATGTCGGGCCGGCCGAAGAGACCACCTACCGGGTCGGCGACCTCGAGCTCGATCGGCTGTCGCATCGCGTCGCCCGCGGCAAGGATGAGCTGACCTTGCAGCCGCGCGAATTCCGCTTGCTCGAATATCTGATGAAGCACGCGGGGCAGGTGGTGACGCGCACGATGCTGCTCGAGAACGTCTGGGATTATCATTTCGATCCGCAGACCAACGTCATCGACGTGCACATTTCGCGGCTGCGCTCCAAGATCGACAAGGGTTTTGAGCGGCCGCTGCTGCATACCATCCGCGGCGCTGGGTATATGATCAGAGATGGCATCAGGTAGATCGTGACGGCCTTCGGCAAACTGATCCGGACCACGGCGTTTCGGCTGACGCTGGTCTATCTGTTCCTGTTTGCGCTGTTCGCCGCCTCGTTGCTGGCGTATTTCGCCTGGAACACGCGGCGGCTGATCACCGAGCAGATCACCACGACCGTCAACGTCGAGATCGGCGAGATCACCGCCATCTATAACCGTCGCGGCCTGCACGGCCTGCTGACCACCATGGGCAATCGTGCGCTGCGGCCGGGCGCCAATCTCTATCTCCTGACGGCGCCGAACGGGCAGGCGCTGGCCGGCAATGTCGGCTCGCTGGCGCCGGGCGTGATGAGCGTCCAGGGCTGGAGCGAGACCGCCTATCGCCGGTTCGACGACCAGGACAATACCGATCACCGCGCGCTGGTGCGGGTCACCGAGATGGACAACGGCTTCCGTCTCCTGGTCGGGCGCGACCTCGAGGAGCGGCGGCGGATGTTCGGCATCGTCGCCAAGGCCGCGCAATGGTCGATCCTCGTCGTTGTCGTGCTCGGTATCGGCGGCGGCATCTTCGTCGCGCGCCGCGTGCTGCGCCGGATCGACGCCATGACCGGCACCACCAAGCGCATCATGGCGGGCGATCTGTCCGGCCGGCTGCCGGTCGGCCGCAGCGGCGACGAGCTCGACCGCCTTGCGGAAAATCTCAACGCCATGTTGGAGCGTATCGAGGCGCTGATGACGGGGCTGAAGGAGGTCTCCGACAACATCGCCCACGACCTCAAGACGCCGCTGACGCGGCTGCGCAACCGCGCCGAGGAGGCCTTGGCGCGATCGGGGAGCGAGGCCGATTATCGCGCGGCGCTGGAGCGGACGATCGAGGAGTCCGACGGGCTGATCCGCACCTTCAACGCCCTGTTGATGATCGCGCGTGCCGAGTCCGGCCAGGCGCGGGGCAACATGGACGATTTCGACGGCGCCGATGTCGCCAACGGCATCCACGAATTGTACGAGCCGCTCGCCGAGGACGACGGCATGACGCTGCAGGTCAAGACCATGCCGGCCCCGATTCACGGCAACCGCGAATTGATCAGCCAGGCGGTCGCCAATTTGGTCGAGAATGCCATCAAGTACGGCAAGCCGGACGCGGGCGTGGAGCCGCTGAAGGCGGATGCGCGCGAGATCCTGATCGAGGCGCGGCGCGAGGGCGACCAGGTCCTGCTCAGCGTCACCGACCATGGTCCGGGCATCCCTGAGGGCGACCGCAAGCACGCGGTGGAGCGCTTCGTCCGGCTCGAGGCGAGCCGTACCTTGCCCGGTTCCGGCCTCGGCCTCAGCCTGGCCTCGGCGGTTGCCACGCTCCATGGTGGCGAGCTGCGGCTGAGCGACGCCCATCCTGGGCTGGTGGCGACCCTGGTGCTGCCGGCGCGGGCGGGCGGCAGTGACAGGCTTGCGGCTCAAACGCAGGATGTGCCACAGAAGGCGGCATGAATGCCGCCGCGCCGGGAAACGCGGATCGACATCGTCTGGCCGCGCGGTTCGCGGACGGACCGCATGTCGCCGTTTCCGTATCCGCCGATCAGCGCCTGACCGACTGGTTCGCCGAGCTCGAACCAGCGCAATCGGCTGCGCTTGCGGCGCTGCTGGAGCAGCCGTTCGCGCGGGACATCCTGCGCGGTATCGCCGAATTTTCGCCATACCTGTTCGAGCTCGCGCGCTCGGACGCCGCGCGGCTGATCAGGATCCTGTCATGCGACCCCGAGTCGCATCTTGCCGACCTGATCGAGACCACGTCGCGCGAGGTGCTCGCCGCCGGCAGCGAGGCCGACGTGATGCATCTGCTTCGCCGCATGAAGGCGGAGGCCGCGTTGATGATCGCGCTGTGCGACATCGGCGGCGCCTGGCCGGTGATGCGGGTGACCGCGGCGCTGACCGACATCGCGGTGACTTCGGTGCAATCGGCGTTGCGATATTTGTTCCGGCAGGAAATCGCCCGCGGCCGGATGACCGCCGTCGATCCTGAGCATCCTGAAGCGGGTTCAGGTCTGATCGTGCTCGCGATGGGCAAGATGGGCGCGGGCGAACTGAACTATTCCAGCGACATCGACCTGATCGTGTTCTTCGACCGCGCGGCCGCCACCTCGCTTGCCGAGGATATCGAGCCGCAGCCGTTCTATGTGCGCGTCACCCAGGCGATGGCGCGGATGCTGCAGCAGCGCTCGGGCGAGGGCTACGTCTTCCGGGTCGATCTCCGGCTGCGCCCGGACCCGGCCTCGACCCAGGTCGCGATCTCCACCGACGCGGCCCTGCATTATTACGAGCGCGAGGGACGCTCCTGGGAGCGCGCCGCGATGATCAAGGCGCGGCCCTGCGCCGGCGACCCCAAGGCCGGTGACGCGCTGATCGCCGAGCTCGCGCCCTTCGTCTGGCGCAAGCATCTGGACTTTGCCGCGCTGACCGACGTCCACGACATGAAGCGGCAGATGCAGACCTATCGCGGCCAGAGCGAGATCTCGGTCGAGGGCCACAACGTCAAGGTCGGCCGCGGCGGCATCCGCGAGATCGAGTTCTTTGCCCAGACCCAGCAGCTGATCGCCGGCGGCCGCCATCCGGAGTTGCGGGTGCGGCCGACGCTGGAGGCGCTCAACGTGCTCGCCGACAGCAACTGGATCACCTTCGAGGCGCGCGACGAGCTGACGGCGGCCTACGAATTCCTGCGCCGGGTCGAGCACCGGCTGCAGATGATCGCCGACGACCAGACCCACTCGCTGCCCGAGGAGCCGGAAGCCGTCGAGCGCTTCGCGAATTTCTTCGGTTACGAGAATCGCGAGGCTTTTGCCAAGGACCTGCTCGGCCAGCTCAAGATCGTGCAGAACCACTACGGCAAACTGTTCGAGGGTGACGATCCGACCGGCACCGCGAAGCTGCCGGATATCGACTACGGTGCTGGCCCCGAAGACGCCCGCCTGATCGAACATCTTGCCCATCTTGGGTTCAAGAAGCCAATTGCCGTCGCCGCAACACTGCAGCAGTGGATCGCGGGCGATTATCGCGCGCTGCGCGTGGAGGCGACGCGTGCCGCGTTCCTCGAGTTCATTCCGGGCCTGATCGACGGTCTCGCCGATGCCGAGGAGCCGGACGATGCCGTGGCGGCGCTCGACCGCTTCCTCGGCGCGCTGCAGCGGGGCGGGCGGCTGATCTCGCTGCTCAGCCAGAACCGCGACTTCGTTGCGCTGGTGGCGCTGATCCTTGGTGCTGCGCCGCGGCTCGGCGACATGCTGGCGCGGCAGCCGCAGATCATGGACGGCCTGGTCGACCCGCGCTTTTTCGGTGCGATGCCGGACAAGAAGGAGCTGTCGGAACGGCTTGCCGCCACGCTGCAGGATGCGTCGTCCTACGAGGATTTCCTCGACCGCCTCCGCCTGTTCGGCCAGGAGAGCCTGTTCCTGATCGGCACGCGGATCCTGTCAGGCACGGTGTCGGCGCAGCACGCCAGCACAGCCTTTGCCGACGTCGCCGAGGGCATCGTGCACACCGTGCACGGCCTCGTCACCGACCAGTTCGCCGCGCAATATGGCCGGATCAAGCGGCAGGAGACCGCGATCATCGCGATGGGCCGGCTCGGCAGCCGCGAGATGACGGCGTCTTCCGACCTCGATTTGATCCTGCTCTACGATTTCGACAGCGAGGCGCCGGATTCCGACGGCGAACGCTCGCTGCACGGCGCGCAGTATTTTGCCCGCTTCACCCAGCGCTTGATCAGCGCCTTCACCACCCGCACCAATTACGGCGTGCTCTACGAGGTCGACATGCGGCTGCGCCCGTCCGGCCGCGCCGGTCCGGTCGCTTCGCGGATCGATGCCTTCGCCGACTACCAGGAGCGCGAGGCCTGGACCTGGGAGCACATGGCGCTGACGCGCGCACGCGTGATCTCGTCGTCGCCTGCATTCCGCGAGCAGATCGAGGCGATCATCCGCCGCGTCCTGACCCGTCCGCGCGATGCGGCGTCGACCGCGGCCGACGTTGCCGACATGCGGCGGGCGATCGCGCTGGAGAAGGGCGAGGACGATGTCTGGGACCTCAAGCTCGCCGCCGGCGGGCTCGTCGACATCGATTTCATCGCGCAATATCTCCAGCTCGCGCATGCCTCGGTGAAGCCGGAAATCCTCAGCGTCTCGACGCTGCAGGTGCTCGAGCATGGGGCGAGGCTCGGGCTGCTCGGCCAATCCGAGGCCGAGATCTTGCGCTCGGCGGCGCGGCTCTATCACGATCTGACGCAGATCCTGCGGCTTTGCGTCACCGGCAAGTTCAATCCGGAGACCGCGGGCGAGGACCTGCGGCGCGTGATGGCACGGGCCGGCGACGCGCCGGATTTCTCAGCACTCGAAGCGCGCCTGCGCGAGACCCAAAGCGAGGTACGCCGCGTCTTCAACGCGATCGTCGGCGGCGGCTAACTCTCGACCCGTCATCCTGAGGAGCCGCGTAGCGGCGTCTCGAAGGATGCACGGCCACACTCGGGCCGTCGACCCTTCGAGACGCGCGCAAGAGCGCGCTCCTCAGGGTGACGGTCTAAGAGTACGAGCGTCGTCGGCCTGCTACGCCTGCTGTTTCAGCTTTTGCAGCGCGTCGAGCACGTCAGGGTCGAGGCCGGCGCCGCCGGCGTCGAGATGGGCGAAGATCTGCTTGCGCATCCGCGGGTCCCAGAACTTCCAGATGTGCTCGGAGATGCCCTGTACGGCGCGGTCGTGGCCCTGGCTGTGGAAGAACTTCCCGATCTGGTTCGCCATGTAGATCAGTTTTTCAGGCGACGACGACATAAGCGGACTCCTTGCCGGCCACCGCGCCGGTGACGCGTTCCGGATGCGTAAAGATTTCAAATCCATCCGCACGCGCGATCGCGGCGAGCGTGATGCCGGCGGCGCCCGCCATCCGCACCGCAAAGGCGGTCGGGGCCGATACCGCTGCGATCAGCGGCGCACCAATTGCAGCGGTCTTCTGCACCATTTCGACCGAGACGCGGCTGGTCAGCAGCACCATGCCATCGCTGGCGACGACCCTGTCGCGGGCCAGCGCGCCGGCGAGCTTGTCGAGCGCATTGTGGCGGCCGGCATCCTCGCGCAGCGCGACGATGCCGCGCGTCGCGGTCCAGAACGCGGCGGCGTGCACGGCGCGGGTCTGGTGGTTGATCTCCTGCAGCGGCGCGACCGCCGCCAACGCGGTCATGATCTCGCGCGGCGAGAAGACGCGGCCTGCGGGGACGACTGCCGCCGGCCGGACGGCCTCGGCGATGGAATCGATGCCGCAGAGGCCGCAGCCGGTCGGGCCGGCGATGTTTCTGCGGCGCTGGGCGATCTGCGCGGCCTTGTCAGGCTTGAGCCACATCCGAAGCTCGATGCCGTCATCGAGCTCGATGATGTCGAGCGTCTCGATCTCGTCGGCCGATTGCACGATGCCTTCGCTGAGGCTGAAGCCGACAGCGAAGTCGCCGAGGTCCTCGGGCGAGCCCATCATCACGGCGTAGGTGCCGCCATTATAGGTCAGCGCGAGCGGCGTCTCCTCCGGGATCAGGCGCGCGCCGTCGCTGAAGACGCCGTTGCGCCAGACCTTCCGGTTCGCCTGGTAGACGGGCTCGCGCATCGCTACTCCGCGGCTTCCACCACCGGCGCGATGCGGCGGGAGTGGCGTGCCTGTTCGTCATAGGCCTTCTGCCAGTCGGACGGACCATTCGACGGCGAGATCTGCACGGCAGTGACCTTGTACTCCGGACAGTTGGTCGCCCAGTCGGAGAAGTCGGTCGTGATGACGTTGGCTTGGGTGTCCGGGTGGTGGAACGTGGTGTAGACCACGCCCGGCGCCACGCGGTCGGTGATCTCGGCGCGCAGCGTCGTCTCGCCGGCGCGGCTCGCCAGCCGGACCCAGTCGCCGTCGCGCACGCCGCGCAGCTCGGCATCGTGCGGATGGATCTCGAGGCGATCCTCGGCGTGCCAGACCACGTTCTCGGTGCGCCGGGTCTGCGCGCCGACATTGTACTGGCTGAGGATGCGGCCGGTGGTGAGCAGCAGCGGGTAGCGCGGGCCGGTGCGTTCGTCGGTCGCGACATACTCGGTGACGATGAACTTGCCCTTGCCGCGGACGAAGCCGCCGATATGCATGATCGGCGTGCCCTCCGGCGCCTTCTCGTTGCAGGGCCACTGCACCGAGCCGAGCTCGTCCAGCTTGGCGTAGGAGACGCCGGTAAAGGTCGGCGTCAGCGCCGCGATCTCGTCCATGATCTCCGACGGATGGTTGTAGTGCATCTCGAATCCCATCGCCTTGGCGAGCAGGATCGTCACTTCCCAGTCGGCATAGCCGTTGCGCGGCGTCATCACCTTGCGGACCCGTTGGATGCGGCGCTCGGCATTGGTGAAGGTACCGTCCTTTTCCAGGAAGGTTGAGCCGGGCAGGAAGACGTGGGCGTAGTTCGCGGTCTCGTTCAGGAACAGATCATGGACGATCACACATTCCATCGCCGACAGCGCCGCCACCACATGCTTGGTGTTCGGATCGGATTGCAGGATGTCCTCGCCCTGCACATAGAGGCCCATGAAGCTGCCTTCGATCGCAGCGTCGAACATGTTGGGGATGCGCAGGCCCGGCTCCTTGTTGAGCTTGACGTTCCACATCGCCTCGAATTGCTCGCGCACGGCGTCGCCCGAGATATGGCGATAGCCCGGCAGCTCGTGCGGGAACGAGCCCATGTCGCAGGAGCCCTGCACGTTGTTCTGACCGCGCAGCGGGTTCACGCCGACGCCGGGCCGGCCGATATTGCCGGTCACCATCGCAAGGTTGGCGATCGCGATCACGGTGGTCGAGCCTTGGCTGTGCTCGGTGACGCCGAGCCCGTAATAGATCGCGCCGTTGCCGCCGGTGGCGTAGATCCGCGCCGCCTCACGCAGATCCTTCGGGTCGACGCCGGTCATGATCGCGGTCGCTTCGGGGCTGTATTTCTCCTGGGCGACGAAGGCCGCCCATTCCTCGAACTCGCTCCAGTCGCAGCGCTCGCGCACGAAGCTCTCGTTGACGAGCCCTTCGGTGACGATGACATGGGCGAGCGCCGTGACCACCGCGACGTTGGTGCCGGGCATCAGCGGCAGATGCAGTGCCTTCACATGCGGCGATTCCACCATCTCGGTGCGGCGCGGATCGAGCACGATCAGCTTGGCGCCCTGGCGCAGCCGCTTCTTCAGCCGCGAGGCGAACACCGGGTGTGCGGAGGCCGGGTTGGCGCCGATGATCATCACGACGTCGGTGTCCTCCACCGAGTCGAAATCCTGCGTGCCGGCCGAGGTGCCGAAGGTTTGCGACAGGCCGTAGCCGGTCGGCGAATGGCAGACGCGGGCGCAGGTGTCGACATTGTTGTTGCCGAAGCCGCCACGGATCAGCTTCTGCACCAGGTAGGTCTCTTCATTGGTGCAGCGTGACGAGGTGATGCCGCCGACCGAGTCGCGGCCGTATTTCTGCTGGATGCCCTTGAACTTCGCGGCGGCGAAGTTGAACGCCTCGTCCCACGACACTTCCTGCCAGGGATCCTCGATCCGTTCGCGGATCATCGGCTTCAGGATGCGCTCCTTGTGGGTGGTGTAGCCCCAGGCGAAGCGGCCCTTGACGCAGGAATGGCCGCGGTTGGCCTTGCCGTCCTTCCACGGCACCATGCGCACCACTTCCTCGCCGCGCATCTCGGCCTTGAAGGCGCAGCCGACGCCGCAATAGGCGCAGGTGGTGACGACCGAGCGTTCGGGCTGGCCGATCTCGATCACGGATCTCTCGGTCAGCGTCGCGGTCGGGCACGCCTGCACGCAGGCGCCGCAGGACACGCATTCGGAGCCGAGGAAGCTCTCGCCCATGCCGGGCGAGACGCGGCTGTCGAAGCCGCGGCCGGAGATCGTCAGCGCGAAGGTGCCTTGCACCTCCTCGCAGGCGCGGACGCAGCGCGAGCAGACGATGCACTTCGACGGATCGTAGGTGAAGTACGGATTGGATTCGTCCTTCGGCATCCAGTTGTCGTTTTCGCAGCCGTGCGATTTGGCGAACACGTGGTTCTCGCCCTCATAGCCGTAGCGCACGTCGCGCAGGCCGACGGCGCCCGCCATGTCCTGCAATTCGCAGTCGCCGTTCGCTGCGCAGGTCAGGCAGTCCAGCGGATGGTCGGAGATGTAGAGCTCCATCACGCCCTTGCGCAGCTTCTTCAGCCGCTCGCTCTGGGTGTGCACGACGAGGCCGTTCATCGCCGGCGTGGTGCAGGAGGCCGGCGTGCCGGCGCGCCCTTCGATCTCGATCAGGCAGAGCCGGCAGGAGCCGAACGCGTCGACCATGTCGGTCGCGCAGAGCTTTGGAATCTGGGTGCCGGCTTCCATCGCCGCGCGCATGATCGAGGTGCCCTCGGGCACCGTGACCTGATTGCCGTCGATGGTCAGCGTGACCATCGTCTCGGATTTGGATTTTGGCGTACCGAAATCGGTTTCCTGGATCAGCGACATCGTGATCTCCTTGCTATTCCGCGGCCTGCAGCCGGGCCGGTGCCGGGCCAAAATCTTCCCGGAAATGTTTCAATGCGCTCAGCACGGGGTAGGGCGTGAAGCCGCCGAGTGCGCAGAGCGAGCCGAATTTCATGGTGTTGCAGAGGTCTTCGACCACCGCGAGGTTCTCGGTGACGCGCTCGCCGTTGATGATCTTGTTGATGGTCTCGACGCCGCGGGTCGAGCCGATCCGGCACGGCGTGCACTTGCCGCAGGATTCGACCGCGCAGAACTCCATCGCGAAGCGCGCCTGCTTGGCCATGTCGACGCTGTCGTCGAACACCACGATGCCGCCATGGCCGATCAGGCCGTCGCGCGCCGCAAATGCCTCATAGTCGAACGGCGTGTCGAACAGCGCGCGGGGGAAGTAGGCGCCGAGCGGACCGCCGACCTGCACCGCGCGCACCTCGCGTCCGGTGAATGTGCCGCCGCCGATCTCGTCGACGAGCTCGCCGAGCGTGACGCCGAACGCGGTCTCGAACAGCCCGCCATATCTGATGTTGCCGGCGAGCTGGATCGGCATCGTGCCGCGCGAGCGGCCCATGCCGAAATCGGCGTAGGCCTTGGCGCCGTTGTCGAGGATGAAGGGGATCGCCGCGAACGACAGCACGTTGTTGATCACGCTCGGGCGGCCGAACAGGCCCTTATGCGCGGGCAGCGGCGGCTTCGCCCGCACGATGCCGCGGCGGCCCTCGAGGCTTTCCAACAGCGAAGTCTCTTCGCCGCAGACATAGGCGCCGGCGCCGACCCGCACCTCGAGATCGAACTCATGCACCGAGCCGCCGATGCGCTTGCCGAGCAAGCCGGCGCGCCGGGCGGCTGCGATCGCCGCGTTCATCGCCGCGACCGCATGCGGATATTCCGAGCGGATGTAGATGTAGCCTTTGGTGGCGCCGACCGTGATGCCCGCGATCGTCATGCCCTCGATCACGACGAAGGGGTCGCCCTCCATGATCATGCGGTCGGCGAAGGTGCCGCTGTCGCCTTCGTCGGCGTTGCAGACGATGTATTTGCGGTCGGCGTTGGCCTGCGCCACCGTCTTCCACTTGATGCCGGTGGGGAAGCCGGCGCCGCCGCGGCCGCGCAGGCCCGAGGTGGTGACGTCGGCCAGGATCTGGTCGGAGGTCAGCGTCAGCGCCCGCTCCAGGCCCTTGTAGCCGCCATGGGCGCGGTAGTCGTCGACCGAGCGCGGATCGACCACGCCGCAGCGCACGAAGGTCAGGCGGGTCTGGCGCTTCAGCCAGGGAATCTCGTCCGCGACACCAAGCCGCAGCACATGCTGGCCGTTGCCGGCCATCGCATCGAGCAGGGCAGGGACGTCAGACGTGGTCACCGGGCCGAACGCGACGCGGCCCTGGGCGGTCGCAAGCTCGACCATCGGCTCCAGCCAGCACAGCCCGCGCGAGCCGGTCCTGACGATCTCGACCGTTGCGCCACGCGCGGTGGCAGCCTGCTCGAAGGCGAGGGCGACATCGTCGGCGCCGACGGCGACCGCCGCGGCATCGCGAGGGATGTAGATTCGCATCGTCATCGCTGTGCCTCCGCGGCCAGCGCGTCGATTCGCGCCTCATCGAGCCGGCCGACCACGCGGCCATCCAGCATCGCCGACGGCGCGGTGGCGCACAGCCCGAGGCAGTAGATCGGCTCCAGCGTCACGCGCTCGTCCGCCGTGGTATGTCCCAGCGAAACGCCGAGCTTGGCCTCCGCGCGCGCCGCCAGCGCATCGCCGCCGGCAGCCTGGCAGGCCTCGGCCCGGCAGAGCTTCAGGACGTGGCGTCCGGCCGGTTGCTTGCGGAAGTCGTGGTAGAAGGTGAACACGCCGTGCACCTCGGCGC